>NZ_CP192633.1:0-4800000 GCF_051903975.1 Streptomyces sp. P9-2 | reverse complement strand
GTGCTGCGTGCGCTGCACCGGCTGGCGCAGGAGGAGGAGTCGGCCCGCCGGTACGGCATCGAGTGACGGACAGCACGAAAGCCCCCCACCGAGGTGGAGGGCTTTCGCCGGTGTACCCCCGACCGGATTCGAACCGGCGCTACCGCCTTGAGAGGGCGGCGTGCTAGGCCGCTACACAACGGGGGCGTGGATCACGCGTTTCCGCAGATCCTGCTGGTCTACCTGGACTCGAACCAAGACTAACTGAACCAGAATCAGTCGTGCTGCCAATTACACCATAGACCAATGATGGTTTAGACCAGTCAGTACCCCCGACCGGATTCGAACCGGCGCTACCGCCTTGAGAGGGCGGCGTGCTAGGCCGCTACACAACGGGGGCCCTAGCGATCCTGCATCGGGGACAGGGGGAGCTACCCTGGCTGTCCTCGCGGGAAGGATCTGTACCCCCGACCGGATTCGAACCGGCGCTACTGCCTTGAGAGGGCAGCGTGCTAGGCCGCTACACAACGGGGGCTTGCGGATGTGATCCGCGGGTGCAGATGAGCTCTGCGAGCTGGCCTACCTGGACTCGAACCAAGACTAACTGAACCAGAATCAGTCGTGCTGCCAATTACACCATAGGCCACTGGAACGCAAGCCCCGGAGGGGATCTCGTTCAAGTTCTACGCTTCGGGGCTCCGGCCTTCCGGCCCGCTCCCCGCGGCGCAGGAAGAACATTACCTGAAGGACGACGACGCTCCAAAACGAGTATCGCCGCGCAGCAGGGACGGCAGTTCGGCGAGGGACGCGATGCGGCGCGGACCGGCCGGGGGCTCCAGGGTGGCGTGGGCGTCGCAGCGGTCGATCCACACCGAGAGCAGCCCGGCCTCGGCGGCGCCCCGGCCGTCGATCTCCGGATGGTCCCCGACGTAGGCCACCTGTTCCGGGGGCAGCGCGAGAGCGTCGCAGGCGGCCAGGAAGGCGCCGGGCTCCGGCTTGGAGACGCCCAGCTCGGCGGCGCACAGGATCGCCTCGAAGCGGTCGTGCACGCCCAGCACCCGCAGCTTGCGGTCCTGCACATGCAGGCTGGAGTTGGAGAGCACGGCGTGCCGGTGGCTGCCGGCGAGGGCGTCCAGCACGGGCAGCACGTCCGGGAACAGGCTCCAGGCGGACTCGTAGTGGACCAGGTAGCGGTCGAACCAGTCGTCCGCCTCGGCGTCGGTCAGCTCACGCCCGAGGAACACCCGGGTGCGGTCGCGGCGCTGGGTCTCGAAGTCGACCTCGCCGGCGGCGAACCGCGCCCACTGCCGGTCGGTGATCTCCCGCCAGCGCGCCAGCGCCTCCTCGACGGAGCCGTACCCCGCGAGCAGCCCCTCGGTGACGAGATGGGCGCGCATGCCCTCACGGTCGGCGGAGGTGTAGTCGAACAGCGTGTCGTCGACGTCCCAGACCACGGCGCGGATGTCCATGCCACCGACGGTACCGGGACGGGCCGGAGGACACGGGGGAACGCGAAGGGGCGGCCCCGGAGATCTCCGGGGCCGCCCCTGAACAGCGGGTGCGAGGTCAGCCGGCGAGCCGCGCCAGGGCCGCGTCGATGCGGGCCAGGGACTTCTCCTTGCCCAGCACCTCGAGGGACTCGAAGAGCGGCAGGCCGACGGTGCGGCCGGTGACGGCGACGCGGACCGGCGCCTGGGCCTTGCCGAGCTTGAGGCCATGGGCCTCGCCGGCGGCCAGGACGGCCTCCTTCAGCGACTCTGCGGAGGTCCAGTCGGCGGCCTCCAGGTTCTCCCGGGCGGTGCGCAGCAGGGCGTCGGAGCCCTCCTTCATCGCCTTGTTCCAGGACGCCTCGTCGAAGACCGGCTCCGGCAGGAACAGGAAGTCGACGTTGTCGGTGATCTCCGACAGCACCTTCACCCGGGTCTGCGCGTGCGGCGCGATGGCCTGCCACTTGGCCTCGTCGAAGGCCTCCGGGGCCCAGGGGGCGTGGGGGGCCTGGAGCCAGGGGCGGCAGCGCTCGGCGAAGTCCTTCACGTCCAGCATGCGGATGTGGTCGGCGTTGATCGCCTCGCACTTCTTGAGGTCGAAGCGCGCCGGGTTGGGGTTGACGTCGGAGACGTCGAAGGCGGCGACCATCTCGTCGATCGTGAAGACGTCCTGGTCCGCGGAGAGCGACCAGCCGAGCAGCGAGAGGTAGTTGAGCAGGCCCTCGGGCAGGAAGCCGCGCTCGCGGTAGAGGTTGAGCGAGGACTGCGGGTCGCGCTTGGAGAGCTTCTTGTTGCCCTCGCCCATCACGTACGGCAGGTGGCCGAAGGCGGGGATCTCCTTGGCGACGCCCAGCTCGATCAGCGCCTTGTACAGCGCGATCTGGCGCGGGGTGGAGGAGAGCAGGTCCTCGCCGCGCAGGACGTGGGTGATCTCCATCAGGGCGTCGTCGACCGGGTTGACCAGCGTGTACAGCGGGGCGCCGTTGGCGCGCACGATGCCGTAGTCCGGCACGTTCTCCGGCTGGTAGGTGATCTCGCCGCGGACCAGGTCGGTGAAGGTGATCGCCTCGTCGGGCATCCGGAAGCGGACGATCGGCTCGCGGCCCTGCGCCTGGTACTGCTCGACCTGCGCGGCGGTGAGCTCGCGGCAGTGTCCGTCGTAGCCGGACGGCTTGCCGGCGGCGCGGGCGGCCTCGCGGCGGCTGTCCAGCTCCTCCTGGGAGCAGTAGCAGTGGTAGGCGTACCCGCCGTCGAGCAGCTTCCGTGCCACGTCGCGGTAGATGTCCATGCGCTGCGACTGGCGGTACGGCGCGTGCGGGCCGCCGACCTCGGGGCCCTCGTCCCAGTCGAAGCCCAGCCAGCGCATGGAGTCCAGCAGCTGGTTGTAGGACTCCTCGGAGTCGCGGGCCGCGTCGGTGTCCTCGATGCGGAAGACCAGGGTGCCGCCGTGGTGCTTGGCGAACGCCCAGTTGAACAGGGCGGTGCGGACCAGGCCCACGTGGGGGTTACCGGTGGGCGACGGGCAGAAACGGACGCGTACGGAGGAGCCGGATGCGCTAGCCACGCTTGACAACCTTGTTGGTGAGAGTGCCGATGCCTTCGATGGTGACGGCGACCTCGTCGCCGACGTGGAGGGGGCCGACCCCAGCCGGGGTGCCCGTGAGGATGACGTCGCCCGGGAGCAGCGTCATGGCCTCGGAGATGTTGACGATCAGGTCCTCGATCGAGTGGATCATCTCGCTGGTGCGGCCGAGCTGGCGCTGGCCGCCGTTGACGGTGAGCTGGATCGTCAGGTCGTGCGGGTCGAGGTCGGTCTCCACCCAGGGGCCGAGCGGGCAGGAGGTGTCGAAGCCCTTGGCCCGGGCCCACTGCTTCTCGCGCTTCTGGACGTCGCGCGCGGTGACGTCGTTGGCGCAGGTGTAGCCGAAGATCACGTCCTTGACGCGTTCGCGCGGGACCTCGCGGCAGAGCCGGCCGATGACCACGGCGAGCTCGGCCTCGTGGTGCACGTCCTGCGAGAAGGAGGGGTACTGGATCTCGTCGCCGGGGCCGACGACCGAGGTGGCGGGCTTGAAGAAGGCGAAGGGGGCGTCGGGCACCTCGTTGCCCATCTCCTTCGCGTGGTCCGCGTAGTTGCGCCCGAAGGCCACCACCTTGTTGGGGAGCACCGGGGGCAGCAGCCTGACCTTGCTCACCGGGACCTTGGTGCCGGAGAGTTCGAAGTCCGCGAACGGGATGCCCTTGATGATGTCCAGGACGAGCTCGTCCTGCTTCTCGCCCTCGACCGCGCCGAAGGCGACGTTCCCGTCGATGGAGAATCTGGCGATGCGCACGGGATGCTGGTCCCCTTGACTGAAGCGGCTGGAGTCTGACGCTCCAGGCTAACGCGCAGGGGTGCCGGCCCGGCGCACCGACGAGGGGCGCCCCACCTCGGCGGGTGGGGCGCCCCTTGTGGGCGCGCGGCGCGCGTTGAGCGTTTCGCGGCGGCCGCGCGTATGGACCGCTGTCAGTTCGCGGCGCCGGCCGTGACCGGGATGTCCATGAGGACGGTGCGCTTGGGGTTGGCTGTCTGGGCCGGGAGTTCGACGGGGTGCTCCTGCTGGACCGGCTTCTGCAGATCGCCGGCACCGTCGAGGTGCGCGAGCGTGGTGCGCCGCGGGTTGGCGATCTTGTGGAACATCGTCGTCGTCTTCACTGTTTACTTGACCCTGTCCTGTGCACGGGCGCCCGGAGGTCCGGGAAGAACCTCGGACGGGCGCGGGTTGTCAGTTCTGCCATCCCTGTAAAGCGTCAGGCTAAACATTCAATTCCCGGCCTCCCGGGGCCGGGTACGGTGATCTCGGTGTGAGTTTGCTCACGATACGTGTGACATTCCGGGCATCCGGGGCGCGCGCCACGGTTACCGGAATCGGACATTGACTCCCTGAAGCGACCATTCCGCTCCTGATCATGCCGACTGGGACACCGTCCCGCCCCCGCCGGTCAAGGCCGGTATGCCCGGAATGGGCGAGATCCCGCTCTACGGCTGGTGACCCGGCGGACACACGGTGTCACGTATGTCACGGGTAAGCACGCGGGCCTTGTTGGAGATCCTGCACTGTGCTGGAATCTCACGGACCGCCGCAGGGATCGAGCCGGCGCACAGGGGGCGCGACCACGCGCCGAGTGGCGGTGAAGATGGGGGAACCGGCGCCGGACAATCACGACCACCACGGGGGCGTATTCAGGGCGCCCCTATGACGCCGACACCGTGCCTCGCCGTTCACGCGGAGGGGCGCCTGGTTCAGAGGTTGCGACGCTAGTGCAGGGACGTTTCAAGAGGGATGGCAGCGCTTCGGCGGAGCCGGAGCCGCAGGGCGGGACTGGCCCCAAGGCCGTCAGCTCCTCGCCCCAGCACGCCCAGAGCCAGGGCCCGACCCAGCCCGGTGGCAACGGCGGCGAACGCCCCGGCGCGCCGTCCGCACCCCCGGCCACCCCGTCGGCCGCCCCCGCCGGCCCGACCGGCCCGGGTTCGCGAATAGCCCTGCGCAACTGGCGGATCTCGACCCGTCTGGTGTCGCTGCTCGCGCTGCCGGTGGTCGCGGCCACCTCGCTCGGCGCGCTGCGTATCCAGCAGTCGATGGACGACATCCAGCAGCTCGACAACATGAAGCTGCTGACGGACATGACCAAGCAGGCCACCGAGCTGGCGCACGCGCTCCAGGAGGAGCGCGACCAGTCGGCCGGTCCGCTCGCCCACGGCGGCAAGGGCACGGACTTCTCGGTCAAGGGCTACCGCGAGAAGACCGACCGCGCGATGTCGAACTTCCTCGACAGCTCCGAGGAGATCGACGCGGCGAGCAAGGACGGCAACCTCAAGGGCGTCCGCGACAACCTCGTCCAACTGGCCGGCGACCTGAGCGAGCTCGCCAAGATCCGCAACACGGCGTTCCAGCAGGAGAACAACTCCACGCAGACCGTCGAGGGCTACCACCGCCTGATCGAGAACCTGATCGACCTCTCGCAGGACATGGCGGAGGCGACCAGCAACCCCGACATGATCCAGCGCACGCGTGCCCTGTCGTCGTTCTCCTCCGCCAAGGAGTACGCGTCGGTCCAGCGCGCCGTGCTCGCCGCGGCGCTCCCCGCGAGCAACACCACCAAGGGCGACATCGCCGAGAACGACCGGCTCTACGCGCAGTCCGCGCTGGAGAGCCAGAAGTCCGAGCTGCGCGCCTTCCGGAGCATCTACGGCGAGGAGTCCGCCGCCGAGCTGCTGCTGCCCATCGAAGAGGGCAACCCCACGATCAAGGCGACCGACGAGTACGCGGGCCGCGCGGTGGCCTCGGAGTTCGGTCTGCAGTCGGTGGGCGCGCGTTCCTACCGTGACTGGCTGGACGACAGCTCCACCAAGATCCAGCAGATGAAGAACATCGAGCTCAGACTGCTCGAGGAGATGGAACAGAAGGCCCGGGAGCTGCGGAACGCCACCGAGCGCGACGCGATCATCTCCGGTGCGCTGATCCTCCTCGTGCTCGGTGTGTCGCTGGTCGGCGCCTTCGTCGTGGCCCGGTCCATGATCCGGTCGCTGCGCCGCCTGGAGGAGACCGCGACCAAGGTCGCCCAGGAACGCCTGCCCGACCTGGTCAAGCAGCTCTCCGAGTCGGACCCGCAGGACGTCGACACCACCGTCGAGTCGGTCGGTGTGCACTCCCGGGACGAGATCGGCCGTGTGGCCGCGGCGTTCGACGACGTGCACCGCGAGGCGGTCCGCCTCGCCGCCGAGCAGGCCCTCCTGCGGGGCAACGTCAACGCGATGTTCACCAACCTCTCGCGCCGCTCCCAGGGTCTGATCCAGCGCCAGCTGTCGCTGATCTCCGAGCTCGAGTCCCGCGAGGCCGACCCGGACCAGCTGTCCTCGCTGTTCAAGCTGGACCACCTCGCGACCCGCATGCGCCGTAACGGTGAGAACCTCCTCGTCCTCGCGGGTGAGGAGCCCGGCCGCCGGTGGACCCGTCCGGTCCCGCTCGTCGACGTGCTCCGCGCCGCCGCGTCCGAGGTGGAGCAGTACGAGCGCATCGAACTGGCCGCCGTGCCGTCCACCGAGGTGGCCGGCCGCGTCGTCAACGACCTCGTGCACCTCCTCGCCGAGCTGCTCGAGAACGCGACCTCGTTCTCCTCCCCCCAGACCAAGGTCAAGGTCACCGGTCACGCGCTGCCCGACGGCCGTGTGCTGATCGAGATCCACGACACCGGTATCGGTCTGTCCCCCGAGGACCTCGCGGCGATCAACGAGCGGCTCGCCTCGCCACCCACCGTGGACGTCTCCGTCTCCCGCCGCATGGGTCTGTTCGTGGTCGGCCGTCTGTCGCAGCGCCACGGCATCCGCATCCAGCTCCGCCCGTCCGACTCCGGCGGTACGACCGCGCTGGTCATGCTGCCCGTCGACGTCGCCCAGGGCGGCAAGAAGCCGCAGGGCAAGCCCGGTCAGCCGGGTGGCGCGAGCGGTCCCGCCGCCGCGCAGGCCGCCGCGGGCGCCGCCGCCGCGCGGCGTTCCGCCGGGGCCGGCCCGTCCGGCGGCGGTTCGCTCGGCGCCGGCGCCACCGGCGGGCGTCTCGGGGCCGGTCAGGGCCCGCGGGCCGCGCTGCCCGGGCGGGACGGCTCGGGCCGTCCCGGCGGCCGGGGTCCGCAGGGCGGTCCCCCGGCGGGCAATCAGACCTCTTCGCTCTTCGACCAGGGCGCTCCCTCCGCTCCCCCGCAGGGCCGTCCCGCTCCGGCGGGCGCCGGCGCCGGCTTCGCGCAGCAGGGCCCGGGCGCCCCGCAGGCCGCGCCCGGGAACCAGGGCCAGGTGCCGCCGCAGCGGGGCAACGCCCCCGAGCGCGGCCGCCGTCCCCAGCTCCCGCCGCGTGGCAACGACCGTCCGGAGCTGCCGGGCGGCGACCAGCAGCGCACGCCGAGCTGGGGCGACGAGACCGCCCGCCCGCCGGCGCCCCGCCCCTCGGTGGACGCCCCGCGCGGCCACGACGAGCCGGACGTCTCCCGCACGGCCGCGATGCCGCGCTTCGACGACCGTCAGGGCCCCGGGGCGACAGCGGAGATCCCCCGGTTCGACGAGCAGCAGCACGCTCCCGGCCAGGACACCGGCCAGTACGGCCGCCCCGGCGCCAACGGGGCTCAGAACTCGGGCCAGTTCGTCCGCGGTGACATCTTCGGCGCCCCGCAGGGCGGCCGCCACGGCGCGCAGAACCCGGCCTCCACGGGCCAGTTCCCCGCCCCGCAGGGCTACGGCAACGGAAACGGCACGGGCCAGTACCCGGCCCAGGGCCAGAACAACGGCTCGACCGGCCAGTACGCGCTGCCCGCCCGTCCGGGCTCCGACCCGTCGGGCACGGGCCAGTTCGAGCGTCCGCAGGTGAACGGCGGGGCTCCCGTCCCGCCGCGTCCGCAGGCCCCGCAGCAGCCGCAGCGCCAGCCGTCCGACCAGTGGGCGCTGCCCCCGGCCACCGGCCCGGGCGACGGCCGCACCCCGCTGTACGACACGCTGGAGACCAACTGGTTCCGCGGCGGCCAGGGCGGTGGGCAGGAGCAGGGCAACGGCTCCGCGCCGGCCGCCCCGCAGCAGCCCCAGCAGCAGTCCCCTCAGCCGCAGAGCCCCACGGGTTCGCAGCGGTCCAATGCCGCCTGGCGCAGCTCGCCCAACGACGAGCTCGTCAAGCAGGCCGAACGCGTCCGCAAGCCGGCCGCGGGCGGCGTCACCACCTCCGGCCTGCCGCGCCGGGTGCCCAAGGCGAACCTCGTCCCGGGCACGGCTCAGCAGCAGAACCACCAGAGCGGTCCTCAGGTCTCGCGCGCCCCCGATGACGTGCGCGGCCGGCTGACCAATCTCCGTCGGGGTATCGCACAGGGTCGTCAGGCCGGGTCCGCACAGACCGGCAGCTTCCCGCGGCCCACTCACCAGCAGGAGCGTTAGTTGAGCCCGATGAGCCAGGCGGCACAGAACCTCAACTGGTTGATCACCAACTTCGTGGACAACACCCCTGGGGTGTCCCACACCGTCGTCGTGTCCGCCGACGGTCTCCTCCTGGCGCTCTCCGAGGGCTTTCCGCGTGACCGCGCGGACCAGCTCGCGGCCGTCGCCTCGGGGCTGACCTCCCTGACGGCCGGCGCCTCTCGGATCTTCGAAGGCGGCAGCGTCGCTCAGACGGTCGTGGAAATGGAGCGGGGGTTCCTCTTCCTCATGTCCGTCTCCGACGGCTCGTCCCTCGCGGTGCTCGCGCACCCCGAGTGCGACATCGGCCTCGTCGGCTACGAGATGGCGCTCCTGGTCGACCGCGCGGGGGCGGTCCTCACCCCGGACCTGCGCGCCGAACTACAGGGAAGTCTGCTCCACTGAACGGCCCCGGCACCACCCGTCTCACCAAATCACCGTCCGGCCGCCACAATTCCCCCCACCGGCCCCAGAAAACAGCTTGACTGACCACTTGCTGTCCCGCCCGGAGGATTCATGACCCCGCCCACCGCCTCTCATGATCCGTACGCGGAGCCGTACGAGGACGAGGGCGACCAGCCGCTGGTGCGTCCGTACGCGATGACCGGCGGCCGGACCAGGCCGCGTTATCAGCTGGCCATCGAGGCACTGATCAGTACGACGGCCGACCCGGCAGTGCTCATGGGGCTCCTTCCCGAGCACCAGCGCATCTGCCACCTGTGCCGAGAGGTGAAGTCGGTAGCCGAGGTCTCGGCACTGCTCAACATGCCGCTGGGGGTCGCCCGGATCCTGGTGGCGGACCTGGCGGAGGCGGGACTCGTCGCCGTGCACCAGCCGGGCGGCGACGAGGCGACAGGCGCCCCGGACGTGACACTGCTCGAAAGGGTGCTCAGTGGACTTCGCAAGCTCTAGCGGCGGGACGGTCTCCGAGAGAAGTGCGACCACCTCGGCGAAGATCGTGGTGGCGGGTGGCTTCGGCGTGGGCAAGACCACGTTCGTCGGCGCCGTCTCGGAGATCAACCCGCTGCGCACGGAGGCCGTCATGACGTCCGCCTCGGCGGGCATCGACGACCTCACCCACACCGGGGACAAGACCACCACCACGGTGGCCATGGACTTCGGCCGCATCACGCTGGACCAGGACCTGATCCTGTACCTGTTCGGCACCCCCGGGCAGGACCGCTTCTGGTTCATGTGGGACGACCTGGTCCGCGGCGCCATCGGCGCCGTCGTCCTGGTCGACACCCGCCGTCTCGCCGACTGCTTCCCCGCCGTCGACTACTTCGAGAACAGCGGACTGCCCTTCGTCATCGCCCTCAACGGCTTCGACGGACAGCAGCCGTACTCCCCGGAGGAAGTGCGCGAGGCCCTGCAGATCGGGCCCGACGCCCCCATCATCACCACGGACGCCCGCCACCGCGCGGACGCCAAGAGTGCGCTGATCACTCTGGTCGAGCACGCCCTCATGGCGCGACTCCGGTAGAGGCAACTCGAAAGCGGCATACTGCGGTTGTCGTAGATGTACCGGCGCCGGCTGTGTCCTTTGACACGGCCGGCCCCGGTGTTCATAACGTTTCGGCAGAGGAATCGGGTGAGGCCGACACGCGACGCGGTCGCGCGGTATCGCTGTGCGCACGAAGACCTCGCCATTTGGCGCTCCTCGCTCTTTATGACCGTTTTATCTGGGGCTTACATCACTCGGGACCCCCCGCTTTCCATGTTTGGAAGAGCGCTGGTCGGCATGCTGGAATGCCTGAACTGCCCATGGGTCAAAGACGTACTCAGTAGTCGATGGCATGCCGGGCTCTGAGACACTGCGGCACGACGAAGGTGCCGACCGCCGAGAGGTTGTTGGTCGAGTGAGGCGAAGCAAGAACAGTCCCGAGCCGTCGGCCCGGGGCAACTTCACGCCGCCGCCGCGCACAGCGGCGCCCGCCCCCGTGCCCGGTCCCGAGCCGAAGGCCGCGCCCGCACAGAGCGGAGGACGTATGTCCCCGCGGAACTGGCGCGTGGCCACGAGGCTCAACGCGATCCTGCTCATACCCGTGCTGGTCGGCCTCGTCATGGGCGGCTTCCAGGTGAAGAGCTCGATCGACACGTGGACCGAGGCGCAGGACGCCGAGAACACCGCCCGCCTGGTGCGGGCCTCCCTCACGTACGCCAACGCTCTCTACAACGAGCGTGACGTCAGCGCCGTGCCGCTGCTGAGCGGCAAGGGCGAGGACGACCCTGACGTCTCCAAGGCGCGTGAGGCGACCGACAAGGCCGCCGACGCCTTCGACGAGGCCGCGCAGGACGCGCCGGACAAGCCGGGTCTGCAGCGCCGCCTCCAGCTCGTCCGCGAGGCCGAGCCGAAGCTCTCCGCGCTGCGCGCCGCCGCGTACACCTCCAAGCTCAAGGGCGTGGAGACGGAGGAGGGCTACGTCGCCGTCGCCCACCCCCTGATGGAGATCGCCAACGAGCTCGGTCTCGGCACCGGCAACGTCACAAGCTACGGCCGTACGGTCTACGCGATCTCGCTGACCAAGGCCGCCCTGTCACTCCAGCGCTCCATCGGCATGCACCTGCTGGTGAAGCCGGGCCCGACCGACAGCCAGCTCGCCAGCCAGCGCGTGGCCTTCCTGTCGTACGCCTACCTCGAGGGCATCGCCCTCGACGAGTACAAGGGCGGCGGCACCGAGGCGGACAACACCAAGCTGGAAGAGGTCGCCGCGCGCATCCAGGCCGAGGGCGCCGCCATGGCGAAGGCCGCCGCGCAGAACGACCCGGACTACGTCCCGCCGCCGGCCAAGCCGGAGACGATGATCTCCGAGCTGGGCCGCCTGTCCACCACGGACGAGTCCGCCCGCAAGGACCTCGCCGCCAAGGGCATCACGCCCGAGAACTGGTGGGCGATGAACACCCTCAAGTTCGACGGCTACCGCGAGATCGAGTCCGACCTCGCCGACACCGCCGTGAACGAGGCCTCTCAGATCGCCTCCGACGCCCAGCGGGACGCCTTCATCACCGGCGCCGCGGTCGTCCTCGCGCTGCTCGCCGCGTTCATCCTGGCCGGCATGGTGGCCCGCCAGATGAGCCAGTCGATGCGCCAGCTGCGCAACGCCGCCTTCGGCATCGCCGAGCAGCGTCTGCCGATGCTGGTCGACCAGCTCTCCCGGACCGACCCGGGCCGGGTGGACACCAAGGTCGCGCCCATCCCGATCAACTCCACGGATGAGATCGGCGAGGTCGCCCGAGCCTTCGACCAGGTCCACCGCGAGGCCGTCCGGCTCGCCGCCGAGCAGGCCCTGCTGCGGGGCAACATCAACGCGATCTTCACCAACCTGTCGCGCCGCAACCAGTCGCTGATCGAGGGCCAGCTGACCCTGATCACCGACCTGGAGAACAACGAGGCCGACCCGGACCAGCTGGAGAACCTCTTCAAGCTGGACCACCTCGCGACCCGTATGCGCCGCAACGGCGAGAACCTCCTGGTCCTCGCCGGCGAGGAGCCGGGCCGCCGCTGGGACCAGCCGGTCCCGCTGGTCGACGTGCTGCGCGCCGCCTCCTCCGAGGTGGAGCAGTACGAGCGCATCGAGCTGTCCGGGGTGCCGGACGCCGAGATCCACGGCCGCGCGGTCACCGACCTCGTGCACCTGCTCGCCGAGCTGCTGGAGAACGCCACCACGTTCTCCTCGCCGCAGACGAAGGTGCGCGTCACCGCGACCCGTCTGCCCGACGGCCGCATCATGATCGAGATCCACGACAAGGGCATCGGCCTCACCGCCGAGGACTTCGCGGACATCAACCACAAGCTGGCCAACCCGCCGACCGTGGACGCCGCGATCTCGCAGCGCATGGGTCTGTTCGTGGTCGGCCGGCTGTCCGACCGGCACGGCATCCGCGTCCAGCTCCGCCCCTCGGGCGAGCAGGCCGGCACCACCTCGCTGGTCATGCTGCCGGACGCCATCACCCACGGCGGTGGCGGCGAGGCGGCCCCGGTCCAGGACGAGTTCACGGTCTCGCAGATCATCCCGGAGCAGAACTTCCAGGGTGAGAGCTTCGGCCAGCCGATGCGCACCGCCGCGGAGCTGGGCTTCGACGACAGCCGCTACTCGGACGTCCCCGACGACATCCGTGAGCTGGACCCGGTCGGCCGGTCCCTGTTGCGCGAGGAGCGGCGTGCGGCCCTGGAGGCCCAGTCGCAGCCGGAGCAGGGCGAGTTGACCGCCGGGAACGCCCAGGACGGCGGCGAGCAGGGCGGCTACCGCGACGAGTTCGCCGGTCAGCAGCAGGGCTACGACGACGGCCAGGGCGGCTACGGCAACGGCCAGGGCTACGACGCCCAGGGCTACGACAACGGCTACCAGGACCAGCAGCAGGGCGGCGGGTACGACCAGCAGGCGTACGACGACGGCCGGCAGGGCGGCTACGACGACCAGCAGCAGCAGTCGTACGGCGAGGGCTACTACGCGCCGAACGGCAACCTGCCGCAGAACGACGCCTTCCAGCAGAACGGCGGCTACCAGAACGGCTCCTACGCCGGTTCCGGCCGCAACGGCCAGGCCCCCGCGGGTGCCACGGGCTCGTTCCCGGGCTTCGGCGAGCGGCGCCAGGAGGACGACTGGCCGCAGCACGACGGCTACCGCAACGACTACCAGGACCAGTACCCTGCACAGGCCCCGGAGGGGGAATCCTCGCAGGCCGCTGACGCGCGGGAGCCGGACAGCGTAGGCTTCGACCGTCCGGGACCGGCTCCTTCGGAGGCTCACGCGCTGACCGATGCCGGGCTTCCGCGCCGCGGGTCCTCCGCGAACGGCGCGGGTGGCACGGGCGGCTCGGGACGCGGCAGCCAGGAGCAGCCGGCCAGCACTCCGGAGAGCAACGGCGACAGCGGCTGGCGCTCGGCGAACGACGAGCGCTGGCAGCAGGCCTCGGCTCTCCGGAAGCCCAAGGCGGGCGGAGTGACCTCCTCCGGCCTGCCGCGGAGGGTCCCGAAGGCCAACCTGGTCGAGGGAGCCGCCGAAACGACCCCCCAGGGGGGCCCACAGGTCTCCCGAGCCCCGGAGGACGTCCGGGGCAGGCTGAGCAACCTGCGGCGCGGTGTCCAACGAGGCCGTACCGCAGGCAGTGAAACGAACGGCCAGGGCTTCGGTCCTGACAGCACCTACAACCAGGAGCGTTAGTGTGAGCCCGATGAGCCAGGCGGCACAGAACCTGAACTGGTTGATCACCAACTTCGTGGACAACACCCCGGGGGTGTCCCACACGGTGGTGGTCTCCGCCGACGGACTCCTTCTGGCGATGTCCGAAGGCTTCCCCCGCGACCGCGCCGACCAGCTCGCGGCCGTCGCCTCCGGTCTGACCTCACTCACCGCCGGCGCCTCTCGGATCTTCGAGGGCGGCAGCGTGAATCAGACGGTTGTGGAGATGGAGCGGGGGTTCCTCTTCATCATGTCCATTTCCGACGGTTCGTCGCTCGCGGTTCTCGCACATCCCGAGGCGGACATCGGTCTCATTGGTTACGAGATGGCCCTTCTGGTCGACCGAGCGGGTACGGTCCTCACGCCGGACCTTCGAGCGGAGCTCCAGGGGAGCCTTCTCAACTGACAAGCGGACGGTGCGATATGGCGTCCCGGGGCCGTAAGGTTTCGGGACGCGGCTCCACAGAGATGGGTGCCAGGCACAGTCGGAGGAGGAGAAAGTGGCAACACCCCCAGACGGTTCATCGGCGGGCAACTGGTCGTACGGCCCTGCCCAGGGTCAGAACGACGGTTCCCAGAACCGGTACGGTTACCCCTCCACGCCGCAGCACGGCCAGCCGTACGCGCCCCAGGGCCCCGGCCCCTCGCCGTACGACCAGCCGCAGAGCCCGCGCATCCAGCCCGTGCAGCCGCAGCGCCGCGCACCCGAGGCGTCGCCCGCCGGGGCGTCGAACAACCCCCTGGTGCGCCCGTACGCGATGACGGGCGGCCGCACCAGGCCGCGGTACCAGCTCGCCATCGAGGCGCTGGTGCACACCACCGCGCAGCCGCACCAGATGCAGGGCCAGCTGCCCGAGCATCAGCGGATCTGCAACCTCTGCCGGGAAATCAAGTCGGTGGCCGAGGTCTCGGCCCTGCTGACCATCCCTCTCGGCGTGGCCAGGATCCTCGTCGCCGACTTGGCGGAGGCGGGACTGGTCGCCATCCATCAGCCCGGCGGCGACGAGAACGCCGGCGGCCAGCCAGACGTGACACTGCTCGAAAGGGTGCTCAGTGGACTTCGCAAGCTCTAGCGGCGGTCCTTCCCGCTCCACCACCTCGGCGAAGATCGTGGTGGCGGGTGGCTTCGGCGTGGGCAAGACCACGTTCGTCGGGGCCGTTTCGGAGATCAACCCGCTGCGCACGGAGGCCGTCATGACGTCTGCTTCGGCAGGCATCGACGACCTCACCCACACCGGGGACAAGACGACCACGACGGTCGCCATGGACTTCGGCCGTATCACCCTGGACCAGGACCTGATCCTGTACCTGTTCGGCACGCCCGGCCAGGACCGCTTCTGGTTCATGTGGGACGACCTGGTCCGCGGCGCGATCGGCGCGGTCGTGCTCGTCGACACGCGGCGGCTCGCGGACTGCTTCCCCGCGGTCGACTACTTCGAGAACAGCGGACTGCCCTTCGTCATCGCGCTGAACGGCTTCGACGGGCAGCAGCCGTACTCCCCGGAGGAAGTGCGCGAGGCGCTGCAGATCGGGCCCGACGCCCCCATCATCACGACGGACGCGCGGCATCGGGCGGACGCGAAGTCGACGCTCATCACGCTGGTGGAGCATGCGCTGATGGCGCGCCTGCGCTAGCCGCTTTCCACGTGAGAACAGCCCCCGTGCCTTTTGGCACGGGGGCTGTTTCCGTGGGTACGGCGGTGCGACGCCGGGTGCGGGTAGTCGCTGGCCGATCGCGCAGTTCCCCGCGCCCCTGCTGAACTGCGGGCAGTCGTGCCGCTCGGGGCGGCACGGGTGGGCGCAGGCGGCACCTCGTCAGCGCCGAGCGGCGCGACACCCCCGACGGCCACCGGGGTGCCGGGCAGTGTTCGTCGCCGAGTGCGGCCCGGCGGGGGCTGGTCGCGCAGTTCCCCGCGCCCCTGCTGAACTGCGGGCAGTCGTGCCGCTCGGGGCGGCACGGGTGGGCGCAGGCGGCACCTCGTCAGCGCCGAGCGGCGCGACACCCCCGACGGCCACCGGGGTGCCGGGCAGTGTTCGTCGCCGAGTGCGGCCCGGCGGGGGCTGGTCGCGCAGTTCCCCGCGCCCCTTGAGGGGGTTGCAGAAGGGCCCCTCCTGGAGAGGAGGGGCCCTTCTGGGGTCAGCGCCAGCTGTGGGGGGCTCGGAAGCCTGGTTCGCGTTCCAGGCGGCGCCAGCCGGCCCGGGGGCGGCCCCGGTGGGCCGGCGTTGCGGCGGGCGCGTTGGCGGCGCGGGCCATCAGGATCGCCGCGATCGCCGCGACCTCCTCCGGCTCGGCATGCCCCTTCTCCACACGGATGTCAGGTGTCGTCATCGTCGGTTCTCCCAGTTACTGGGGCGGGTTGCCGTGCTTGCGCGACGGCAGGTCGGCGTGCTTGGTCTGCAGCATCGCCAGCGAACGGATCAGCACCTCACGGGTGGCGGCCGGGTCGATCACGTCGTCGACCAGCCCCCGCTCGGCGGCGTAGTAGGGGTGCATCAGCTCGGACTTGTACTCCTTGACCATCCGCGCCCGCATCGCCTCGGGGTCCTCGGCCTCGGCGATCTGCCGGCGGAAGATCACGTTCGCCGCGCCCTCCGCGCCCATCACCGCGATCTCGTTCGTCGGCCACGCGTACGTCAGGTCGGCGCCGATGGACTGGCTGTCCATCACGATGTACGCACCGCCGTACGCCTTGCGCAGGATCAGCGAGATCCGCGGCACCGTGGCGTTGCAGTACGCGTACAGCAGCTTCGCGCCGTGACGGATGATGCCGCCGTGCTCCTGGTCCACACCCGGCAGGAAGCCGGGCACGTCCAGGAAGGTCAGGATCGGGATGTTGAACGCGTCGCACATCTGCACGAAACGGGCGGCCTTCTCGCTGGCCTCGATGTCCAGCACACCCGCCAGCGCCTGCGGCTGGTTGGCGACGATCCCCACGACCTGGCCGTCCATCCGCGCCAGCGCACAGATGATGTTCCGCGCCCACCGCTCGTGGACCTCGAGGAACTCGCCGTCGTCGACGATCTCCTCGATCACCTTCGCCATGTCGTACGGCCGGTTGCCGTCCGCCGGAACCAGGTCCAGCAGCACCTCGCTGCGCCGGTCCGCGGCGTCGGAGCAGTCCACCCGCGGCGGGTTCTCCCGGTTGTTCTGCGGCAGCAGGGACAGCAGGTAGCGCACCTCGGCGATGCAGGTCTCCTCGTCGTCGTACGCGAAGTGACACACACCGGACGTCTCGGCGTGCACGTCCGCGCCGCCCAGGCCGTTCTGGGTGATCTCCTCACCCGTGACCGCCTTGACCACGTCCGGACCCGTGATGAACATCTGCGAGGTCTCCCGCACCATGAACACGAAGTCCGTCAGCGCCGGACTGTAGGCCGCACCGCCCGCGCACGGGCCCAGCATCACCGAGATCTGCGGGATCACGCCCGACGCCTTGGTGTTGCGCTGGAAGATGCCCCCGTACCCCGCGAGCGCCGACACCCCCTCCTGGATCCGCGCGCCCGCACCGTCGTTCAGCGACACCAGCGGCGCCCCCGCCGCGATGGCCATGTCCATGATCTTGTGGATCTTCGTGGCATGCGCCTCGCCCAGCGCGCCGCCGAAGATACGGAAGTCGTGGGCGTAGACGAACACCGTCCGCCCCTCCACCGTCCCCCAGCCCGTGATCACACCGTCGGTGTACGGCTTCCTCTCCTCCAGACCGAAGCCGGTGGCCCGGTGCCGGCGCAACTGCTCGACCTCACGGAAGGAACCCGCGTCCAGCAGCAGTTCGATGCGCTCCCGCGCGGTCAGCTTGCCCTTGGCGTGCTGCGCCTGGGTCGCCTTCTCGCTCGGGCCGGCCAATGCCTGCGCACGGATCTCGTGCAGTTCGGCCACGCGTCCGCGCGCGTCGGTCGGCTCACCCGGCGCCTCATCCAAAACGGTCATGTAGTGACCTTACGAAGCCCGCCGGTGATTGCGAGCCGTCGACTCCTCACAGTCTCCGGGGTGTTTTCCTGGTAGCACTGAACAGAACCAGGGGGCTGCGCAGGCGTTCCGACTGCTCAGAGGCCCTGCGGCTTGTGGGGGTCGCACAAAGCTCAGCGGCTGAGAGCCGCCTCACACACGCGGGTCGCGCATGCCTCTGCCGGAGTGACGCGCGGCCGCGGCCGGGGTCCGGTGGCCGGAAATCTCAAGGGGCCCGGCGCCTCCCGTACGGGGTGAACCCAGCCAAGTTCCAGGGGTTCGCCCGTTCGGGTCGGGTCGCTCACGCAGAGCGTAGCGGTACGCCCTGAGAGCCCCGTACGCGCTCAGCCGAAGCGGTCCAGCAGCTTCCGGTAGAGCCCCGGAGTCAGGGCGCGCACGCGGGCCGGGAGCGTCAGCCATGACGGGATGTACGTGTCGTCCCGCGACTCGCTCACCGCGTCCCAGACCGCCGCCGCGACCCGGCCGGCCGACGTGGGGCGGGGGTGGGAGCGGTGGTAGGGACGGCCCCGGCGGGCGAAGAAGCCCGTCTCGACGGGGCCGGGCACGACAAGGGTGACGCCGACGCCGGTGTCGCGCAGTTCCTGCCGGAGCGCCTCGGCGAACACGGCGAGGCCCGCCTTGGCGGCGGAGTACACCGCCTCCTCGCGGACGCCCACCGCGCCCGCCACCGACCCGACGAGCACCACCCGGCCGCTCCCGGCCGCCACCATCGCGGGCAGCACCTCGCGCACCAGGTGGATCGTGGCGTTGAGGTCGAGGAAGAGCACCCGGTCGATGTCGGTGTGCGGCATGGCCAGGAAGGGGCCCGCCCAGCCGATGCCCGCCCCGGCGACCAGCAGGTCGATCCGTCCGGCCTCCCGCAGCGCGGCCTCGGCCAGCATCTTCGCCCCGTCGGGGGCGGCGAGGTCGG
The DNA here is from genome assembly GCF_051903975.1 of Streptomyces sp. P9-2. Classification (NCBI taxonomy): domain Bacteria; kingdom Bacillati; phylum Actinomycetota; class Actinomycetes; order Kitasatosporales; family Streptomycetaceae; genus Streptomyces; species Streptomyces sp. P9-2. The sequence goes on along the minus strand of NZ_CP192633.1, from coordinate 4,781,507 downwards.
CGGGCAGCAGGACCGCGGAGGTGCCGGACGCGGTCTCCTCGAGACGCCGTCGGTCGCGGCCGCTGAGCAGCAGGTGCCAGCCGCCGGCGGCGAAGCGCCGGGCGGTGGCCGCGCCGATGCCCGAGGACGCGCCGGTGACGAGGGCGACGCGGCGGTCCGTGCGGGGCGGGGGCTGTTCGACCGCCGCGGCCGCGGCGGAGGCGGCGGGGTCCGCCGGGGGGTCGTAGGTGGAATCGGAGCCGGTGGTGGTCACGAGTACGGTCTCCCATGCGCTGTCGCTGCGGGCCTCGGCATCCAGGACACCCCCGGTCCGGGGGACCTCGCCAGCGCAGCGGCCCGTTCGCGGCAGCCCCGGCGGCGGCCCTCCGGGTGGACCGCACCGGTATTCGCGGGGTGGCGGAGGCCGGTGCGGCGCGCCGCGCAACCACTCCTGCGTGCCGCCGGGTGGGCCATGCGGGCGTATGGGCAGTACGCGACCGGGCGCGGCGGGTTACGAAAGGGACGTCCCGCCCTGTTCCCGGCACCGCGACGAGGTCCCCCTGATGCGCCTGCTGCTCGTCCACCCCAGCGCCCTGATGTATTCCGAGATCTTCCTCCGGCTCGAACCCCTGGGGCTGGAGCGGGTCGCCGGCGCCGCCCGCGAGGCGGGCCACGAGGTGAGGGTGGTCGACCTCCAGGTGCTGAGCGTGCGCACACTGCGCGACGAGGTGCGGTCGTTCCGCCCGGAGGCGCTCGGCATCTCGCTGAACTACCTGGCGAACATCCCGGAGGCGATCCGGCTGGCGGAGCGGGTGAAGGAGGAACTGCCGGACTGCTTCGTGTTCCTCGGCGGGCACAGCGTCTCGTTCGTCGCCGAGGAGGTCGTCGAGCAGGCGAAGGGCGCCGTCGACGCCGTGGTCCGGGGCGAGGGCGAGCCCGCCGTCGGCCCGCTGCTGGAGGCGGTGCGGGACGGCGGCGTGGAGGGGGTGCCGGGTGTCGTCACGGCGTCGGGGCGCGGCCCCGCCCCGCTGATGCTGCACAGCATCGACGAGCCCCTGCCGGCCCGGGACCTGATGCGCGGCCGGCGCCGGTACTTCATCGGCGAGCTGGACCCGTGCGCGTCGATCGAGTTCACCCGCGGCTGCCCCTGGGACTGTTCGTTCTGCTCCGCGTGGACGTTCTACGGCCGCAGCTACCGCAAGGCGTCCCCGGAGGCGGCGGCGGACGACCTGGCGGCGATCCGCGAGCCGAACGTGTTCATCGTGGACGACGTGGCCTTCATCCGGCCGGAGCACGGCAACGCCATCGCCGCGGAGGTGGAGCGGCGGCGCATCCGCAAGCAGTACTACCTGGAGACCCGCTCGGACGTGCTGCTGCGCCACCCCGAGGTGTTCGAGCGCTGGGCGCGGCTGGGGCTGCGGTACATGTTCCTCGGCATGGAGGCGATCGACGCGGAGGGGCTCGACCTGTACCGGAAGCGGGTCAGCCCCGACGAGAACCTGAAGGCGCTGGAGACGGCCCGGCGGATGGGCATCCGGGTCGCCATCAACCTGATCGTGGACCCGGCCTGGGACGAGGAGCGCTTCCGGGTGGTGCGGGAGTTCGCGATGGCGGTGCCGGAGATCGTGCACTTCACGGTGATGACGCCGTACCCGGGCACGGAGATCTGGCACACCGAGTCGCGCCGGCTCACCACCCGGGACTACCGGCTGTTCGACATCCAGCACGCGGTGGTGCCCACCACGCTGCCGCTGGACCGCTTCTACGAGGAGCTGGTGCGCACCCAGGCGGTCATCAACCGCAAGCACCTGGGGCTGCGCACGGCGTTCGGGGCGGCGCGGGTGCTGGCGAGGAACCTGGCGCACGGGCAGACGAACTTCGCCCGGATGCTGTGGAAGTTCAACCAGGTCTACAACCCGCGCCGGCAGCTCGCCGACCACGCGCGTCCGGTGCGGCACGAGCTGCCGCTCCCCCAGCGGCTCGACGTGGGCGACCGGCGCCAGCTGTACATCCACACCCGCGGCGCCACCCAGGGCGCCCCGGCCCGCCGGCTTCCGGACTAGGCCGGACCGCGCCTCGCCCGGGCGCCCACAGCCCGGCCGCTCAGGGCCCGACCGCTCGTTCCCACTCGTTCGAGCGAACGGATCGCGACACCTTCCCGGAAGATGTTGAAGATTGAAGGGAATGGGTCTACGGTGGGCCGTGTTGAGTTAGTTGAACATTCAACGGGATCATCCCGTCCTCATCCCCGTCCCCAGGAGGAACACCATGGGTCTCTTCGGCCGCAAGGACGACGACAAGACCGCCACCGACTCCGCGGTGAGCCCGGACCTGGCAGCGCTGACCGGCGACTACGAGCTGGACCCCGCGCACACCACGATCGGCTTCGTCGCCCGCCACGCGATGGTCACCAACGTCAAGGGCCACTTCAAGGAGTTCTCCGGTCAGCTGCACCTCGACGGCGCCGACCCGAGCAAGTCCACGGCCTCCATCGACGTGGTGATGAACAGCATCGACACGGGCAACGCCGACCGCGACAACCATCTGCGGAGCGCGGACTTCTTCAAGACCGACGAGTTCCCGACCATGACCTTCCGCTCCACCAAGGCGGAGGCCCTGGGCGGCGACCGGTACCGCATCACCGGTGATCTGACGATCCTCGGCACCACCCGCCCGATCACCATCGACCTGGAGTTCAACGGCGCCGCGAAGGACCCGTTCGGCAACGAGCGCGTCGGCTTCGAGGGCAAGGCCGAGATCTCACGCTCCGAGTGGGGTCTGACCTGGAACGCGGCCCTCGAGACGGGCGGCATGCTGGTGTCCGACAAGATCAAGCTGGTCTTCGACATCTCGGCGATCCGCAAGTCCTGACGCCGTCCCGCAACCCGAGCGCGCCCGCTCCTCCCGCTACGGGAGGGCGGGCGCTCGGCGTGTCCGGGGCGCGCGTCCGGGTCAGAAGCCTCCGCCGAAGTCCCCGCCGCCTCCGAAGCCGCCGCCCCCGCCGAAGTCGCCTCCGCCGAACCCGCCGCCGAAGTCACCGGAGTCGAAGTCCGCGCCGGAGACGTCACCGCCCTCGTGCCCGCCGAAGTCGCCGTACCCGGAGCCGTAGTCCGACGCGTAGCCGGGGCCGGACATCATGCTGCCGAGCAGGGTGCCGACCAGCAGGCCGGGCAGCAGCCCGCCGCCGAAGTAGCCGCCGGCCCAGGGGCCGTACGCCGGTCCCGCCTCCCAGTAGGGGCGGCGGCCGTACTCGGTGTCGACCTCGCGGACCGCGGGGTCGCGGCCCTCGGCCAGCCGGGCCTGGTCGGCCGCGCACACCGGCACCTCGCGCTCCGTCCCGCCGGGCGGGGTCCACCGGGCGTCGGCGACGGAGGGGCCGTGGCGCGGGTCGAAGAAGCACGGCGGGCGGCGCTCCGGCACCGGCCTGCCCTCTCGGCGGGCGGCCAGCGAGGCGAGCGCGAACCGGCCGTCCTCCAGGGCCTCGGTCACCGCCCGGACGTCCTCCGGTTTGCGGGCCGCCGCCATGGACGACTTGGCCCGCTCGTAGGCGTCGAGGGCCCGTTCGTAGTCCGCGCGCATCGCGTCGTCCGCGCCGGGCTCGCCCGGGTGGAAGTCGAGGCGGTCCAGTTCCTCGCCGAACGCGGTGATGTCCTCGTCGACCACGACGCGCAGCTTCTCCAGGGCGGCCGCCTGCTCCTCCTCGTGACGGCGCCTGCGGCGGCGGGTCACCGCGTACGCGCCGGCGCCGCCGGCCGCCACCAGCGCGCCGACCGTGATCAGCCCGCCGACGGGCACGTCGCCGGAGCCGTCGCTCCAGGAGTTCGGCGCGCCGCCGCCGATGCTGCGGATCGCGGTGTCGACGAAGTCGTTGAGCTGGGCCTTGGCGTCCCCGGCGGACTGCACGGACCCGACCAGGTTGGACACGCCCTGCCGGCTGAGCACGCTGCTGTCGGCGCGGGCGTCGAACCGGTCGCCGAGGCGGACGCCGTACAGGCCGGTGACGCCCGTCTCGGTGCGCAGGTCGCGGAAGAGGTTCTGGGTGGGGAAGTCGGCCGGGAGGACGGCGACGAAGATGGGTTTGTCGGCGTCCTCGATCTTGTCGGCGAGGGCCTCGGCGTCGGACTCCGAGAGGATGTCCCGGGCGTCGGGATCGACGTAGACGGGGTTCTCACGCAGGTTCTGGGCGACGGTGGAGACGTCCGTGGCCGCGTGCGCCCCCGGCGCGCCGGCCAGGAGGACCGCCAGCAGGGCGGCCACCGGCACGATCAGCAGATGTACGAGGGTGCGCAGCGGTGCGGCCTTCATACCTTCGAAGCTACCCGAATACGGCACGAAACGGGCATCCGGACCGGTGGACGATCCCGCCGCCCGCCGGTCCGGAGGCCCGGAAGCTCAGACGGGCTCCACCCCGGCGCGCAGCAGGCCGTAGGCATAGGCGTCCTCGAGGGCCTGCCAGGAGGCGGCGATGACGTTCTCCGCGACGCCGACGGTCGACCACTCCCCCGCGCCGTCGGAGGTGGAGATGAGCACCCGGGTCGTGGACTGGGTGCCGTGCTTGCCCTCCAGGATGCGGACCTTGTAGTCGACCAGCTCCAGCTTGGCGAGCTGCGGGTAGATCCTCTCCAGGGCGACGCGCAGGGCGCGGTCGAGGGCGTTGACGGGGCCGTTGCCCTCGGCGGTGGCGACGATGCGCTCGCCCTTGGCCCACAGCTTCACGGTGGCCTCGTTGGCGTGGGTGCCGTCGGGGCGGTCCTCGACGATCGCGCGCCAGGACTCGACCTCGAAGTAGGTCAGCGGCCGGCCCTCGACCTCGGTGCGCAGCAGCAGCTCGAAGGAGGCGTCGGCGGCCTCGTAGGTGTAGCCCTTGAGCTCGCGCTCCTTGACCCGCTCGACCACCCGGCCGACCAGTTCGCGGTCGCCCCCGAGGTCGATGCCGAGCTCCTTGCCCTTGAGCTCGATGGAGGCGCGGCCGGCCATGTCGGAGACCAGCATCCGCATGGTGTTGCCGACCTGCTCGGGGTCGATGTGCTGGTAGAGGTCCGGGTCGACCTTGATCGCGGAGGCGTGGAGTCCGGCCTTGTGCGCGAAGGCGGAGACGCCGACGTAGGGCTGGTGGGTGGAGGGGGTGAGGTTGACGACTTCGGCGATGGCGTGGGAGATGCGGGTCATCTCGCGCAGCCGGCCGTCGGGGAGGACCTTCTTGCCGTACTTCAGCTCCAGGGCCGCGACGACGGGGAACAGGTTGGCGTTGCCGACGCGCTCGCCGTAGCCGTTGGCGGTGCACTGGACGTGGGTGGCGCCCGCGTCGACGGCGGCGAGGGTGTTGGCGACCGCGCAGCCGGTGTCGTCCTGGGCGTGGATGCCGAGCCGGGCGCCGGTGTCGGCGAGGACGGTGGAGACCACGGCCTGGATCTGCGCGGGGAGCATGCCGCCGTTGGTGTCGCAGAGGATCACCACGTCGGCGCCGGCCTCGGAGGCCGTGCGGACGACGGACTTGGCGTAGGCGGGGTCGGCACGGTAGCCGTCGAAGAAGTGCTCGCAGTCGACGAAGACGCGGCGGCCCTGGGAGCGGAGGTAGGAGACGGTGTCGCGGACCATCTCCAGGTTCTCGTCGAGGGTGGTGCGCAGGGCGAGCTCGACGTGCCGGTCGTGGGACTTGGCGACCAGCGTGATCACCGGGGCGCCGGAGTCGAGGAGCGCCTTGACCTGGGGGTCCTGCTCGGCGGTGGTGCCGGCGCGGCGGGTCGCGCCGAAGGCGACCAGCTGGGCGTTGCGGAACTCGATCTCCTGCTGGGCGCGGGCGAAGAACTCGGTGTCGCGGGGGTTCGCGCCGGGCCAGCCGCCCTCGATGAAGCCCACGCCGAACTCGTCCAGGTGCCGTGCGATGGCCAGCTTGTCGGCGACCGTGAGGTTGATGCCCTCGCGCTGGGCGCCGTCGCGCAGGGTGGTGTCGAAGACGTGGAACGAGTCGTCGGGCTCGCTGGTTGCGGTCATGGTCTGAAGGCTCCTGTACTGGATCTCGGTCTACCGGAATGACCGGTTCCACCGTTCCCCCATGGTCCCTCGCGCCCGGTTCCCGGCTGCAGGTGGGCCGAGAAACAGAAAAACCCCTCGCGGGTGCGAGAGGTCTGCGCGCGGGTCGAGGACGACGGTGTCCGCCCGTACGGTGTCGTACGTGCGGTCACTGCGGACCGGCGCGCCTGCTGCCAATAATCGTGGCGAACGAGAGCACGGGGGGATTTTGGCACAACCCGCCCTCCCGCTCACCGTCCGTCTCAGGATGCGGGCGTTCGGCGCGGCGTGGTGAGACGCGAGGCGGTGCTTCCCGGCCGGGCTCAGGCGCCCGCGGCCAGCGTCTCGTCGAGGAACTCCCGTACGTGGCCGAGGACCTGGGTCCTGCCGGTGCCGCGCAGGCCGATCGCCACATGGATGGCGAGACCGTCGAGCAGGGCGCGCAGCCGGACGGCGTAACGGTCGGCGTCCACCGGGCGGAACTCGCCGCGGGAGACGCCCTCGGCGAGCAGCGCCACCAGGTCGCGGTGCCAGGCGCCCTCGATGGCGGCCTGCCGGTCGCGCGCCTCGGGCTCCGCGTTCTGTGAGCGGTTCCACACCTCCAGCCACAGCGTCCAGTGCGGGTCGCGGTGCCCGTCGGGCACGTACAGCTCCACGTAGCCGTCGAGGCGTTCGCGGGCGGTGCCGGGCCGCGCGAGCAGCCGTGCCCGCTCCGCGCCGAGCCGCCCCTCGCTCCACTCCAGGGTGCGCAGCAGCAGCTCGTCCTTGGACCCGAAGTAGTAGAGCAGGTGCCCGCTGCTCATCCCGACCTCCAGCCCGAGCGCCGCCATGGTGAGCTTCTCCAGCCCGCGCTCGGCGATCATCGCCATGGCGGCGGCGAGCACGTCCTCACGCGGGGGCGCGGGGGTACGACGGCGGCGGGTCACCGGGCGGCCTCCCGGGCGGACCGGGGCGTATGGGGGAGCAGTACGTTCACCCGTACGTTCTACCGGACCGCCGTGCGCGGCTGCTGCTGGGTGATGCAGTGGATGCCGCCCCCGGCCGTGAAGATCGGGCGGGCGTCGACCTGGGTGACCGTGCGGGTGGGGAAGAGGCGGCGGAAGAGGGCGGCGGCCTCCTTGTCGCGGGGGTCGTCGAAGGCGCAGAGGACCACGCCGCCGTTGCACAGGTAGTGGTTGATGTAGGAGTGGTCGGCCCAGTGGCCGTCGGCCTCCAGCCTGGTGGGGGCGGGGACCGGGACGACCTCCAGGGGGCGGCCGCGGGCGTCGGTCGCGGAGCGGAGGATGCCGATGACCTCCTCGGTCACCTCGTGGTCGGGGTGGGCCGGGTCGGGCTGGTGGTGGGCGACGACCACGCCGGGCCGGGCGAACGCGGCGACGATGTCGACATGGCCCAGGGTGCCGAAGCCGTACGGCGGATAGTCGGCGGTGAGGCCGCGAGGCAGCCAGACCGCCTTACGGGTGCCGAGGTGGGCGTGGATCTCCGCCTCGACCTCCTCCCGGGTCCGGCCGGGGTTGCGTTCGGGGCCGAGCTGGACGGTCTCGGTGAGCAGGACGGTCCCCTCGCCGTCGACGTGGATCCCGCCGCCCTCGTTGACGAGGTCCGTGCGGTACGTCCGCGCCCCGGCGAGGTCAGCCACGTGCGCGGCGATCTTCGCGTCGTGCTCCCAGCGGGCCCACTCCTGGGCGCCCCAGCCGTTGAACGTCCAGTCCACGGCGGCCAGCCGGCCCGCGGAGTCGGTGAGGAAGGTCGGTCCGATGTCCCGCATCCACGCGTCGTCCAGGTCCCGCTCGACGGTGTCGACGCCGGGCCCGAGCAGCTCGCGCGCGTGCGCCGACTGGCCCGGGCCGCACACCACGGTGACCGGCTCGAAGCGGCGCACGGCGCGGGCGACCTGGGCCCAGGCGGTGCGGGCGGCGGCGAGGGCTTCGGGGTCGGCGAAGGTGGGGTTGGGGCCGGGCCAGGCCATCCAGGTGCGCTCGTGCGGGGTCCACTCGGCGGGCATGCGGAAACCGTCGGCGGCGGGCGTGTTCATCCGGGTCCTCAGAGGAAGTAGAGGCGGTTCAGGGAGACCGAGTCGGCGGGCCGGGAGCGCAGCGGCTCCCCGTCGAGGGTGACCAGACCCGTGCGGGGGTCGACGTCGACGGCGCCGGTACGGGAGTTGTGCAGCAGGTCGGCGGGCCCGATGCCGCGGGTGCCGCGCACGGCGACGCGGCGGCGCCGGGTGGGCATCGTGTCGTGGCCCCGCTCGACGGCGGCGCGGGCCACGAAGGCGACCGACAGCTCGGCGGGTGTGGCGCCGTACGCCCCGAACTGCGGCCCGAGCACGAGGGGTTCGCAGGTGTCGGTGGCCGCGTTGGGGTCGCCGGTGACGCCGTACGCGGGGAAGCCGGCCTTGAGCACGAGCTGCGGCTTGGCGCCGAAGAACTCCGGGCGCCACAGCACGATGTCGGCGAGCTTGCCCACCTCGAGGGAGCCGACCTCGTGGGCGAGGCCGTGCGCGATCGCCGGGTTGACGGTGAGTTTGGCGATGTAGCGCAGCACCCGCTCGTTGTCGTCGTCGCCGTCCGCGCCCAGCTCCGCCTTCATCTTCCCGGCCATGGCGAACGTACGGCGGACGGTCTCCCCGGCGCGGCCCATGCCCTGCGCGTCGGAGGAGGTGATGCCGATGGCCCCGAGGTCGTGCAGGACGTCCTCGGCGCCCATGGTCCCGGCCCGGATCCGGTCGCGGGCCATGGCGGCGTCGCCCGGCAGGTCGGGCTTGAGGTCGTGGACGGAGACGATCATGCCGTGGTGCTCGGCGACCGCGTCCCGGCCGAAGGGAAGCGTGGGGTTGGTGGAGGAGCCGATGACGTTCGGCACGCCCGCCATCTTCAGCACGTCGGGGACATGGCCCCCGCCGCAGCCCTCGATGTGGAAGGCGTGGATGGTGCGGCCCTCCAGCACGCGCAGGGTGTCCTCCACCGACAGGCACTCGTTCAGGCCGTCGCTGTGCAGGGCCACCTGCACGTCGTGCTCCTCGGCGACCCTGAGCGCGGTGTCCAGGGCGCGGGTGTGGGCGCCCATGTCCTCGTGCACCTTGAAGCCGCACGCGCCGCCCTCGGCGAGCGCCTCGGTCAGCGGGGATTCGTGGGAGGACGAACCCCGGCCGAGGAAGCCGATGTTGACGGGCCAGGCGTCGAAGGCGGAGAACGCGTGGCGCAGCGCCCAGGGCGAGTTGACGCCGACGCCCCACACCGGGCCGAACTCCTGCCCGATGATCGTGGTCACCCCGGAGGCGAGGGACGCCTCCATCACGCGGGGCGACAGGAGATGGACGTGGGTGTCGACGGCGCCGGCGGTGGCGATGAGCCCTTCGCCGGAGACGATCGTGGTTCCGGTGCCGACGACGACGTCCACGCCGTCGAGGGTGTCGGGGTTGCCGGCGCGCCCAATCGCGCTGATCCGCCCTTCCCGGATGCCGACGGACACCTTGCGGATGCCGAGCACGGCGTCGATCACCACCACGTTGCTGATGACGACGTCACAGGTCTCGCGGACGGAAGCGGCCTTGAGGTGCAGTCCGTCGCGGGCGGTCTTGCCGAACCCGGCGAGGAACTCGTCGCCGTACCGCTGGGCGTCGGACTCCACGCGGATCACCAGGCCCGAGTCGCCGAGGCGGAGCCGGTCGCCGGCGCGGGGGCCGTGGGTGGCGGCGTAGGCGTGCGGGTCGAGGCCGTCGTACTCGCCGGTCCCGCGGCCGAGGGTGCGGCTCATCGCGTCGCTCCTTCCGGGGCGCCGGGGCGGTCGTCGTCAGACGTGCCGGTGCCGAGGTAGCCGCAGGCCGCCGCGCGGCGCAGCGCCTCGTCCTTGGCGCCCGGCGCGTCCAGCGGGCCGTCGACGAGTCCGGCGAAGCCGACGGCGACGCGGTCCCCGCAGATCGGCACGAGACCGACCCGCCGGGTCTCACCGGGTGCGAAGCGGACGGACGAGCCGGCGGGCACCGCGAGCCGCATGCCGTAGGCGTCCGCGCGGGGGAAGTCCAGGCGGGGGTTGGCCTCGAAGAAGTGGAAGTGGGAGGTGACCGAGACGGGCACGGTGGCCGTGTTGGTGACGGTCACCGTGGCGACCGGCGCGGGATCGCTGTGCGCGGGGCCGGGCAGCAGGGCGCCCGGGGCGTCGTCGCCCAGCCCGCCGCCGATCGGGTCGGTGACGACGGCCAGCCGGGAGCCGTCGTCGAAGACCGCCTCCACATGCACCTCGGTGACCACGTCCGCCACCCCGGGCAGCACGTCGTCCGGGCCGAGCACGGACCGGGCCCGCCCGACGGCCTCCGCCAGGCGCGCGCCGTCCCGGGCGGCCTCGCAGACGGTGTCGGCGATCAGGGCCGTCGCCTCGGGCACGTTCAGCCTGAGTCCCCGAGCGCGCCGGGCCCGGGCCAGCTCGGCCGCGCCGAAGAGCAGCAGCCGGTCGCGTTCCGTCGGGGTCAGTCTCACGCCGTGAACACCTCCTTGCCTTCCCTCACCCCACGATTAGAGCATCACTCTAAACCTGAGCATCGAGGAACGGAACCATTGACGTAGGCGACCGAAGAAGCCACATTGAACGTCACTCAAAACCATCGGTGCACCGTTGAAGGAGACCTGCCCATGCCGAGGGAACTGCGCGGAGTCGACACCATCCCCGAGGCGGAACGCACCAGCGGCCCGCGGGACCTCGTCTCGATCCTGCTGGGCTCCAACCTCTGCCTGGGCGTGATCGTCTTCGGCTGGCTGCCGCCGTCCTTCGGCCTGGACTGGTGGTCGTCGGTCACCTCGGTGGTGGCGGGCACCGTCGTCGGCACGCTGTTCACGGCGCCGCTGGCCCTGGTGTCGCTGCGCACCGCGACCAACCTGTCCACCTCGTCCGGCGCGCAGTTCGGCGTGCGGGGGCGGCTGGTGGGGTCGGTCGTGGGGCTGCTGCTGGCGCTCGGGTACACCGCGCTGACCGTGTGGATCGGCGGCGACGTGATGGTGGGCGTGCTGGGCCGGCTGTTCGGCCTCCCGGCCGACGGGACGGCGTACACCGTGGTCTACGCGCTGCTCGCGGCGGCGACGGTGGCGGGCGCGGTGTACGGCTACCGGGTGCTGCTCGCGATGTCCCGGGTGCTGGCGTTCGGCATGACGGCGCTGCTGGTGCTGGGCGTGTTCGCGTACGCGCCGCACTTCACCACCGAGGCGCTGCCGGAGACGGGCGGCTATCTGCTGGACGGGTACTGGCCCACCTGGCTGCTGGCCGCGGTGGCCGCCGGGCTGTCCGGGCCGATCGCCTTCATCACCCTGCTCGGCGACTACACCCGCTACATCTCCCCCGCCCGCTTCTCCTCCCGGCGCGTGCTGCGGGCGACCTGGCTGGGGCTGATGCTGGGCCTGCTGGTGCCGCAGCTGTTCGGCACGTTCACGGCGTACGCGGCCCGCGCCGCCCTCGACTACGCCGGGCCGCTGGTCGACGCCGCTCCCGGCTGGTACCTGATCCCGCTGCTGCTGGCCGCGTCCGCGGGGTCGGTGGGGAACGCGGGGCTGATGCTGTACTCGATGGGGCTGGACCTGGACGCGATCCTGCCGCGCGCGTCCCGCACGACGGCGACCTACGTCGTCGCGGTCGTCGCCACGGTCTGCGTCTTCGCCGGCCACCACCTCTCGACCGCGCAGGACGCGATGACGTCGTTCGTGCTGCTGCTCACGGCCGTGGGCACACCGTGGGCGGTGATCACCCTGATCGGCTCGGTCCGCTGCCGGGGCGTCTACGACGCGGACGCCCTCCAGGTCTTCAACCGCCGCGCGCGGGGCGGGGCGTACTGGTACACGGCCGGCTGGAACATCCCGGCGACGGCGTCCTGGGCCCTCGGCTCGGCCGTCGGCCTCCTGGCCGTCTCCCTCCCCACGTACGAGGGGCCGCTGGTCGCCCTGACGGGAGGGGTGGACGCGAGTTTCCTGCTGTCGGGCGCGGTGGGCGGAGCGGCCTACGTGCTGGCGACGGGCCGCACCGGGAAGGACAAGGCGGCCGTGACCCCCGTACGGGCGCCGGAGGAGGAGCGGGTCTAGCGGCGCCGCGTACGGACGAAGGGCCGGGGCCTGATGCCCCGGCCCCTTTCCGCGTCAGGCCAGCTTGTGCATCCAGCCGTGCTTGTCCTCCGCGGTGCCGCGCTGGATGTCGAGGAGGGCCTGGCGCAGGCGGAGGGTGACCTCTCCCGGCTCGCCGCCGCTCTGCTGCCACTCGCCGGTCGCGCGCTTCACCGTGCCGACGGGCGTGATCACGGCCGCGGTGCCGCAGGCGAAGACCTCGGTCAGCGTGCCGTTCTCCGAGTCGCGCTGCCACTGCTCGACCGAGACGCGCTCCTCGACCGCCTCGTAGCCGAGGTCGCGGGCGACGCCCAGCAGGGAGTCACGGGTGACGCCCTCCAGGATGGACCCGGTGAGGGCCGGCGTGACGATCTTGTCCCCGTACACGAAGTACAGGTTCATGCCGCCCAGCTCCTCGACCCACTTGTGCTCGACGGCGTCGAGGTAGCAGACCTGGTCGCAGCCCTTGGCGGCCGCCTCCGCCTGCGCGAGCAGGGAGGCCGCGTAGTTGCCGCCGGTCTTGGCGTCGCCCATGCCGCCGGGGACGGCGCGGACACGGTCCTCGGAGACCCAGATGGAGACCGGCTTCACGCCGCCCGGGAAGTAGGCGCCGGCCGGGGAGGCGATCACCAGGAACAGGTACTCGTTGGCGGGCTTCACGCCCAGCCCGACCTCGGTCGCGATCATGAAGGGGCGCAGGTAGAGGGACTCCTCGCCGCCGTGCGCGGGCACCCACGCCTGGTCCTGGGTGACCAGGGCGTCGCACGCCTCGAGGAACGTCTCGACCGGCAGCTCCGGCATGGCGAGACGGCGGGCGGACCGCTGGAACCGCTCGGCGTTCTTCTCGGGGCGGAACGTGGCGACGGACCCGTCGGGCTGCCGGTAGGCCTTGAGGCCCTCGAAGATCTCCTGCGCGTAGTGCAGCACCGTCGTCGCCGGGTCGAGGGAGATCGGCGCGTACGGGACGAGCTGGCCGTCGTGCCACCCGCGGCCCTCGGTCCACTTGATCGTCACCATGTGGTCGGTGAAGTGGCGGCCGAAGCCGGGGTTGGCCAGGATCGCTTCGCGTTCCGCGGCGGAGAGCGGGTGGGCCGAGGGCTTGAGCTCGATCGTGGGCGTCGTCATGAGTGGTTGTCCTTCACCGGTTGTAGTGACGGGCCGCGCACACGCCCGTACGGCCTGTGGCCAGTACTAGGACGTCCGAGCATTCCCTCAATCCGCGGCTCCGCGTTCGATTATCGCCCGGCGGAGGCAGCGGAAGAAACAGGGTGAATGCGGCCCGGTGGTCGTTGGCACATCACCCGGCGGGACACACGTCGAAGCCGCCGGGTGCGGATGCGACCCGGCGGCTTCGAGTGTGTCGAGGTGGGCGCCGGGTCAGCCGGCTACTCGTGCGGCGAGGGCGTCGCCGATGTCCGAGGTGCTGCGGGCGGGCAGGCCGCCGCGCTCCGCGAGGTCGGCGGAGACGGCGTCCTCGATGCGGGCGGCCTCGGCGTCGTGGCCGAGGTGGCGCAGCAGGAGGGCGACGGACAGGACGGTGGCGGTGGGGTCCGCCTTGCCCTGTCCGGCGATGTCCGGGGCCGAGCCGTGCACGGGCTCGAACATGGACGGGAACTCGCGGCTCGGGTTGATGTTGCCGGAGGCCGCGACGCCGATGCCGCCGGAGACGGCCGCGGCGAGGTCGGTGATGATGTCGCCGAAGAGGTTGTCGGTGACGATCACGTCGAACCGGCCGGGGTCGGTGACCAGGTAGATGGTCGCGGCGTCGACGTGGATGTAGTCGGTGGTGACGTCCGGGTACTCCGCGGCCACCTTGTTGAAGATGTTCGTCCACAGGTGGCCGGCGAAGGTCAGCACGTTGTTCTTGTGGACCAGCGTCAGCTTCTTGCGCGGGCGGGCCTGGGCGCGGGCGAAGGCGTCGCGGACCACGCGCTCGACGCCGAAGGCCGTGTTGACGGAGACCTCGGTGGCGACCTCGTGCTCGGTGCCCTTGCGGATGGTGCCGCCGTTGCCCGTGTAGGGGCCCTCGGTGCCCTCGCGGACGACCACGAAGTCGATCTCGGGCTGTCCGGCGAGCGGCGTGGCGACGCCCGGCAGGAGCTTCGACGGGCGCAGGTTGACGTGGTGGTCGAAGGCGAAGCGGAGCTTCAGCAGGAAGCCCCGCTCGAGGACGCCGGACGGGACGCCCGGGTCGCCGATGGCGCCGAGCAGGATCGCGTCGTGCTGCTTGAGCGCGTCGAGGTCGGCGTCGGTGAGGGTCTCACCCGTGGCGTGGTAGCGACGGGCGCCGAAGTCGTACTCCTTGGTCTCCAGCTTCACATCCTGCGGAAGGACGGCGGAGAGGACCTTCAGGCCTTCGGCCACGACCTCCTGGCCGATGCCGTCACCGGGGATCACTGCGAGATTGATGCTGCGAGACATGCGGGCACCCTACTCCTCGTCCCACGGGATGACATGGGGCGTCCGGCATACGGACGCCTCGGGCGTGTCAGGGGCCGGCCGGCGACGGCTCAGTGGCCGGTCGAACCGCCGTTGTCGCGGCGGTCGAGGGCGCGCTGCAGGGCGGCGGCGGCGTTCTTGCGGTCGCTCTCGGCACTGCGGACGGAGCGGCGGACGCGGCGGCGGGCGGTCGTCTCGGGCATGACGGATCGACTCCTTCGGAAAAGACGCGCGGACTCGACAAATGCGCGGAGGGTCACGAGACGCCGGAAGGGGCGGGGAGCCGTGGCCGCAGGGGTCGCCTGCACGGGGCCTGCTCACAACCGCCGTTCGCTGGATGGAGCGATGCGTTCGGCTCCTACAAAAGTAAGGGCGGCGGCCGCATCTGTCTGCACAATTACTTGGGCTTCCTACTATCTGAGACGGCGGCACCCCCATCACCCCGCTGACCTGTGCTTTCTTCGATGTGGGCTCGGCCACTCGGCTGATCCCGGCCCCCGGCGGGCGACTGCCCCGGGCGGGAGGGGAACGGTCACCGGCATGAACGACACGGCGAAGGTGTTCCTCGAAGGCGGGCCGGACGATCTGCCCGAGCGGATCGTCCCGGCCCCCGACCCGGGCCCCGATGTGAAGATCGAGCTGCGCAACGGCTACGAGCACTTCCGGCCGACCTCACGTCAGGCGGACACCCCTGAGGGGCGGCTTCCGGTGTACGAGTGGTGGGAGCGGACGGAGATGCCGGGCTGACCCAGGACAGCGCGAAGGGGCCGGGCGCGTGGTGCGCCCGGCCCCTCCCACGTCACCTCACACGGGACGTCAGCCCATGTGCGGGTACGTGTAGTCGGTCGGCGGGACCAGCGTCTCCTTGATGGCGCGGGTCAGCGTCCAGCGCATCAGGTTCTGCGGGGCGCCGGCCTTGTCGTTGGTGCCGGAGGCACGGCCGCCGCCGAACGGCTGCTGGCCGACCACGGCGCCGGTCGACTTGTCGTTGATGTAGAAGTTGCCGGCCGCGTAGCGCAGCTTCTCCATCGTGTACGCCGCCGCGGCGCGGTCGCCCGCGATGACCGAGCCGGTGAGGGCGTAGTCGGACACCGACTCCATCTGGGTCAGCATCTCGTCGTACTTGTCGTCCTCGTAGACGTGCACGGCGAGGATCGGGCCGAAGTACTCGGTGCGGAACACCTCGTTCTCCGGGTCGCTGCACTCGATCACGGTCGGGCGGACGAACCAGCCGACCGAGTCGTCGTAGCTGCCGCCGGCGACGATCGTGCAGGCCGGGTCCTCCTTGGCGCGGTCGATGGCGGCCTTGTTCTTGGCGAAGGACCGCTCGTCGATGACGGCGCCGATGAAGTTGGACAGGTCGGTGACGTCACCCATCTTGATGCCGTCCACCTCGGCCGCGAACTCCTCCTTGAAGCCGGAGTTCCAGATCGAGGCCGGGATGTACGCGCGCGAGGTGGCCGAGCACTTCTGGCCCTGGTACTCGAAGGCGCCGCGGGTCAGCGCGGTCTTCAGCACGGCGCGGTCGGCGCTCGGGTGGGCGACGACGAAGTCCTTGCCGCCGGTCTCGCCGACCAGACGCGGATACGAGCGGTACTTCTCGATGTTGGCGCCGACCGTCTTCCACAGGTACTGGAAGGTCTTGGTGGAGCCGGTGAAGTGGATGCCCGCGAGGTCGCGGTGCTCGAGGGCGACCTTGGAGACCTCGATGCCGTCGCCGGTGACGAGGTTGATGACGCCCTTGGGCAGCCCGGCCTCCTCCAGCAGCTGCATGAGCAGCACGGCGGCGTGGGTCTGGGTCGGGGACGGCTTCCACACCACGACGTTGCCCATCAGCGCGGGCGCCGTCGGCAGGTTGGCCGCGATGGCGCTGAAGTTGAAGGGCGTGATCGCGTAGACGAAGCCCTCGAGCGGCCGGTGGTCCAGGCGGTTCCACACGCCCGGGGAGTTGGCCGGGGGCTGCTCGGCGAGGATCTGCCGGGCGTAGTGGACGTTGAAGCGCCAGAAGTCGACCAGCTCGCAGGGGCTGTCGATCTCCGCCTGCTGGGCCGTCTTGGACTGGCCGAGCATGGTGGAGGCGGCGATGGTCTCGCGCCACGGTCCGGCCAGCAGCTCGGCGGCGCGCAGGATGATCGCCGCGCGGTCGTCGAAGGCCATCGCGCGCCAGGCGGGGGCGGCGGCGAGAGCCGCGTCGATGGCGTCCTGCGCGTCCTGCCGGGTGGCGTTGGCGTAGGTGCCGAGGCGGGCCTTGTGGTTGTGCGGCTGCACGACGTCGAAGCGCTCGCCGCCGCCCATCCGCTTGACGCCGCCGATGGTGCAGGGCAGCTCGACGGGGTTGTCGGCCAGCTCCTTGAGCTTGGCCTCGAGACGGGCCCGCTCGGGGCTGCCGGGGGCGTAGCCGTGCACCGGCTCGTTGACGGGGGTGGGGACCTGGGTCACAGCGTCCATGGGTTCCGTAACTCCTTATCTAGAGCGGTGTGGTGTCAGCCCTTGGTGATCATGCTGCGGGCGAAGAACCGGAGGTTGGCCGGCTTCTCCGCCAGGCGCCGCATGAAGTAGCCGTACCAGTCGGTGCCGTAGGCCGTGTAGACGCGCATGCGGTGTCCCTCCGCGGCGAGGCGGTGGTGCTCCTCGCTGCGGATGCCGTAGAGCATCTGGAACTCGTACTCGTCGAGCTTGCGTCCGGCGGTGCGGGCCAGTTCCTGGGCGATGGCGATCAGACGCGGGTCGTGGGACCCGATCATCGGGTAGCCCTCGCCCTCCATCAGCGTCCGCAGGATGCGCACGTACGCCTTGTCGATCTCGTGCTTCTGCTGGTAGGCGACCTCGGCGGGCTCCTTGTAGGCGCCCTTCACCAACCGTACGCGACTGCCCGCGGCGGCGAGGCGGCGCGCGTCCTCCTCGGTGCGGAAGAGGTAGGCCTGGATGACGCAGCCGGTCTGCGGGAAGTCCTTCCGCAGCTCCTCGTGGATGGCGAACATCGAGTCGAGGGTGGTGTGGTCCTCCGCGTCCAGGGTGACCGTGGTGCCGATCTCGGCGGCGGCCTCGACGACCGGGCGGACGTTCGCGAGGGCCAGCTCGTGGCCGCCGGGGAGCGCTTGGCCGAACATCGACAGCTTCACCGACATCTCGGCGCGCTCGCCGAGCTCCAGCGGCTTCAGCCGGTCGATCAGCTCCAGGTAGGCGTCGCGGGCCGCCTCGGCCTGCTCCGGGGTGGTGATGTCCTCGCCGACGACGTCCATCGTCAGTTCGAGGCCGTTGTCGGTGAGCTCCCGCACGATCGGCAGGATCTCGTCCACGGTCTCACCGGGGATGAAGCGGTCGACGACCTGCTTGGTCACCGGGGCCGCCGAGATCAGGCGTCGCATCCGGTCGCTGCGCGACGCGGCGAGAATCACGGGACCCAGCACGGGGCACCTCCACAAGCTGCGAGAGGCCGCCACCCGACGGTTCGGGGACGGCACGGAGAACCACCGTGAAACCTAAGGATGACCCTGATCCTGGGCCATCGACAGACGTCACGCATCCCTGGGCGAGATCTCAGACAGATGTATGAAGAGCGCCGGTTCTTGCGGCAGAATGCCCGGGTGACGTCGGAATACAGGGACGACTACCAGGAGCTGGTGGACGAGATCTCGGAGCTCCTCGGCGCTCCGGCGACCCTGGAGAACCGCGACTTCGAGCTGATCGCCTTCGGCGCGTACGACAGCGAGGGCGACCTCGACCCGTCGGCGCTGGACCCGGTGCGGGCCCGCTCGATCCTGACCCGGCGCTCCACACCCGCCGTCCGCGCCTGGTTCGAGGGGTTCGGCATCACCCGCGCGACCGGCCCGGTCCACATCCCGCGCACCCCGGAGGCGGGCGTGCACCGGGGGCGTGTCTGTCTTCCCGTACGCCATCGCGGGGTGGCCCTCGGCTATGTGTGGCTGCTGGAGGACGAGCCCGGGCCCACGGCGGAGCAGCTCGAGGCCGCCATGCGGGTGACGGTGCGGATCGGCGCGCTGCTCGCGGACGAGGCGCAGCACGGCGCGGACCTCACCCGGGAGCTGCGGGCGGTGCTCACGGCGGAGCGGGGCTGGCAGCGGGACATGGCGGTGGCCGAGCTGCGTACCGCGCTCGGCCCGCGCGCGGAGGGCCTGCACACGGTGGTCTGTGTCGCGCCCTGGCCGTCCGCCGACCCCGACGACGCGCCCTCGGTGCGCACGGTGCCGGGGGCGACCGCGCTGTGCACGCTGCCGTGGGGCGCGACGGCCGTGTCCCTCGCGCTGCTGCTGCGGCTGCGCTCCGCCGACGTGCTGACGCCGGCGACGACGGCGGCCGGGCGGCTGCTGGAGCGGGCCCGGGACGGCGGGGCGGCGGGCCGGTCCGGGCCTCCCCCGGCGGCAGCGGGGATCGCCGCGCCCCGCACGGGTCTGGCCGATCTGGGCACGGCCTGGGACGAGGCGTCGGCGTCGGCGCGTGCCGCGCTGGCCGAGCCGCGTCTCGGGCCGGTGGCCCGCTGGGCGTCGATCGGCCCGTACCGTCTGCTGACCGCGCTGTCCCCCGGCGCCGCCCACGACCCCGCCGTCAGCCCGCTGCTCTCCCCCGCGCACACGGAACTGGCCCGCACCGCCGAGGTGTACCTGGACTGCGCGGGCCAGGCCGGGCGCACGGCGGCGGAGCTGGGCGTGCACCGGCAGACGCTGTACTACCGGCTGTCGCGGATCGAGCGGCTCACCGGCCTGGACCTGGACGACGGCGAGGACCGCCTGCTGCTGCACATGGCGCTCAAGGCGCACCGCCTGTAGACGCGCCGTCCTCGGCGGCCGTGGCTGCCTCGACCACCTGGCGCAGGCCGGCGGTGAGCCGTTCGGCGTCGGGGGCGCTGCCCGGGTCGAAGGTCCACTGGGCGATCAGGCCGGTCATCAGGGTCACGTAGAACGCGCCGAGGGTGTCGGCGGTCGCGTCGGAGACGTCCTCCTCGCGGCCGCCCATCAGCAGCGGCACCAGTCCGCGGCCGGCCTCGCGCTGGGCCGCCGCGAGATGGGCGCGCACCTCCGGCAGCCGGTCGCCCATGGCGAGCACCTCCATGCTGAGCCGCCACACCGAGCCGGGGTCCTTCATGGTGGCGATGATGTTCGCCCACACCCGCTCGAACCGCTCCAGCGAGCCCGGCGCGGACTCGTCCACGGAGCCGTCGCCCTCGAAGGCGCCGCCCATGCCCTCGACGAGGGAGACGTAGGCCTGCGCGAGCAGCGCGTCCTTGGAGCCGTAGTGGTAGCCGATCGACGCGAGGTTGGTGCCCGACTCCTTGACGATGTCGCGCGCCGTGGTGCGGACGAACCCCTTGGCGAGCAGGCAGCGCTTGGCCCCTTCGAGCAGATCCTCACGGTGTCCCATGGCCGCAGCCTACCCGGCCCTCCATACGGCCGTCTTATACAAGTGTTCTAGACACCCGTATAAGACGTGCGTACAGTCGGCGTCATGACACCGAACCCGAACCGGGCCGGCCGCCGTGAGTGGACCGCGCTCGTCGTCCTGATGCTTCCGCTGCTGCTGGTCTCGATGGACGTCTCCGTCCTCTACTTCGCCGTCCCCGAGATCAGCGCAGACCTGGAGCCGACCGGCACCCAGCAGCTGTGGATCTTCGACATCTACGGCTTCGTGCTGGCCGGCCTGCTGATGACCATGGGCGCGCTCGGCGACCGCGTCGGCCGCCGCCGGCTGCTGCTGTGCGGCGCGGCCGCCTTCGGCGCGGCCTCCCTGCTCGCGGCCTATGCGCAGTCCGCCGAGACGCTGATCGCGGCCCGCGCCGTCCTCGGCATCGGCGGCGCGACCCTGATGCCGTCGACGATGGCGCTGGTCCGCACGATGTTCACCGACTCCGGGCAGCGCGCGAAGGCGATCGGGCTGTGGTCCGGCGTGATGACGGGCGGCATCGCGCTCGGCTCGGTGATGAGCGGGCTGCTCGTGGAGCACTTCTGGTGGGGCTCGGTCTTCCTGGTCAACCTGCCCGCGATGGCGCTGCTGCTGGTCCTCGGCCCGCTGCTGCTGCCGGAGTCGAGGGACCCCTCCCCCGGCCGCTTCGACTGGCCGAGCGTCCCGCTGTCCATGGCCGCCGTACTCCCCGTGGTCTACGGCCTGAAGGAACTGCCCTCCGAGGGCTGGAACGTCCGCTACGTCGTGTCGATCACCGTCGGTCTGCTGTTCGCCGCGCTGTTCGTGCACCGGCAGCGCACCGCGCGCTCCCCGATGATCCCGCCCGCCCTGTTCCGGGGGCACGGCTTCAGTCCCGCGCTCGCCCTCAACACCCTGTCGGCGCTGGGAATGATGGGCTCCGCGATCTTCACCACGCAGTATCTGCAGTCGGTGCTCGACAGGAGCGCGCTGGAGGCCGCGCTGTGGAGCCTGCTGCCGTCGGTGCTCATCGGCGTCGCCGCCCCGGTCGCGGCGACGCTCGTGCAGCGCGGGGCCGAGCGGGCGCACGTCGTCACCGCCGGGTTCGTCATCTCCGCCTGCGGCTACGGAGTGCTGGCCCTGGCCGGCACGGACTCCCTGTGGCTGGTGCTGGCGGCGTGCGGGGTGATGGCCGCGGGCATCGTCGTCGTGATGTCCCTGCTCACCGACCTGGCACTCAGTTCGGCGCCCATGGACCGGGCGGGCTCGGCGTCGTCCCTGCTGGAGACCGGCACCGAGTTCGGCGGCGCCCTGGGCATGGCCGCCCTCGGGTCGATCGGCGCGGCCGTCTACCGGCATGCGATGCCGGACACCGCGCCCCAGCCGGCGCGGGAGACCCTCGGCGGGGCACTCGCCGTCGCCGCCGAGCTGCCGGGGCGCGCGGGGGACGCCCTGGCCGCGGCGGCACGCGAGGCGTTCACCGAGGGAATGCGGGGCGCTGCGATCGCCGGGGCGCTGCTGCTCCTGGTCGCGGCGGGAATCGCGGTGGCCGGGCTGCGGAACGTCCGCGTACGTCCGGACACGGAAAACGCCGGACAGGCTGAGAATCTCAGCCCGTCCGGCGTCCGATGACGAGCCCGTTCAGCGCGAACGGGGATCCGGGGGCGCCTCCCCCGGAGTCTCGAACCGGATCAGACCAGGTTCACGGACCGCGCGGAGGTCGCGCCGATCTCCGCGGCCAGCTCACCCAGCACCGACGTGGACACCGTGTCGTCGACGGTCAGCACGGCGAGCGCCTCGCCGCCGACCGTCGCGCGGGCGACCTGCATGCCGGCGATGTTGATGCCGGCCTCGCCGAGGATGCGGCCGACGGTGCCGACGACACCCGGACGGTCCTCGTAGCGCAGGACGACCATGTGGTCGGCGAGGGCCAGGTCGACGTCGTATTCGCCGACCGCCACGATCTTCTGGACGTGCTTGGGGCCGGCCAGCGTGCCGGAGACCGAGATCTCCTCGCCGTCGGCCAGCGTGCCGCGCACGGTGACCACGTTGCGGTGGTCGGCCGACTCCGAGCTGGTGGTCAGCCGCACCTCGACGCCGCGCTCCTGCGCGAACAGCGGGGCGTTGACGTAGGAGACGGTCTCGTCGACGACGTCCTCGAAGACACCCTTGAGGGCGGACAGCTCCAGCACCTTCACGTCGTGCTGGGTGATCTCGCCGTACACCTCGACGTCGAGGCGGACCGCGACCTCGCCCGCGAGCGCGGTGAAGATACGGCCGAGGCGCTCGGCGAGCGGCAGGCCCGGCTTGACGTCCTCGGCGATGACGCCGCCCTGGACGTTCACCGCGTCGGGGACCAGCTCACCGGCGAGGGCGAGGCGCACCGAGCGGGCGACGGCGATGCCGGCCTTCTCCTGGGCCTCGTCCGTGGAGGCGCCGAGGTGCGGGGTGCAGACGACCTGGTCGAACTCGAAGAGCGGGGAGTCGGTGCACGGCTCCTTCGCGTACACGTCGAGGCCGGCGCCGGCGACGCGCCCCTCCTTGAGCGCCGAGTACAGCGCCTCCTCGTCGACGATGCCGCCGCGCGCGGCGTTGATCACGCGCACGGTCGGCTTGACCTTGCGCAGCGCCTCGTCGCCGATCAGGCCCAGCGTCTCGGGGGTCTTCGGCAGGTGGACGGTGATGAAGTCGGAGACCTCGAGCAGCTCGTCCAGCGACAGCACCTTGACGCCCATCTGCGCGGCCCGCGCGGGCTGCACATAGGGGTCGTAGGCGACGACCTTCATGCCGAAGGCGGACATGCGCTGCGCGACGAGGGCGCCGATCCGCCCCAGACCCACGACACCGAGGGTCTTCTCGGCGAGCTCGACGCCCGTGTACTTGCTCCGCTTCCACTCGCCGTTCTTCAGCGCGGCGTTGGCCTGCGGGATGTTGCGCGCGGTGGCGAGGATGAGACCGCAGGCCAGTTCGGCGGCGGTCACGATGTTCGAGGTGGGGGCGTTGACGACCATCACGCCGGCCTTGGTGGCGGCGGAGACGTCGACGTTGTCGAGGCCGACGCCGGCTCGTGCGACGACCTTCAGCTTGTTCGCGGCGGCGATCGCCTCGGCGTCGACCTTGGTGGCCGAGCGGATGAGGATCGCGTCCACGTCGGCGATGGCGGGGAGCAGTTCGGCTCGGTCCGCGCCGTTGCAGTGCCGGATCTCGAAGTCCGGGCCGAGTGCGTCGACGGTGGCGGGCGACAGCTCTTCAGCGATGAGTACGACGGGTTTCGAGCTCACGTGAGTCCTCACAAGTCCCAATGCGGACGGCCGTCCCGACGGCCGCAGGCGGTGAAGAAGTGCTAGCCGCGTGGAAGACGCACGACGCTGTGGGCCTGACGCGTATGTAGTGCAGCAGTGTAGTGGCGCCGAGGGCGTCGTCTTACGCCGCTTCGGAAGGATCACCCGTCCGTGGCGGACGGGATGGACAACGCCGTACCACCGACGTTACCCCGGGTTCTCCCGAAGGGCCGGGGCGTGACGCCCCGGCCCTCAGGACGGTTCGGCTCAGGCCTCCTCGTCGACCCAGCTCATCAGCTTGCGCAGCTGCTTGCCGGTGGTCTCCAGGAGGTGCTCGGAGTCCTGCTTCTTGTACTCCTCGTACTTCTTCAGGCCGCCGTGGTACTCGTCCATCCAGGTCTGGGCGAAGGTGCCGTCCTGGATCTCGGCGAGGACCTTCTTCATCTCGGCCTTGGTGGCGTCGGTGATGATCCGCGGGCCGGTGACGTAGTCGCCCCACTCGGCGGTCTCCGAGATCGACCAGCGCATCTTCTCCAGGCCGCCCTCGTACATGAGGTCCACGATGAGCTTCAGCTCGTGCAGGCACTCGAAGTAGGCGATCTCCGGCTGGTAGCCGGCCTCGGTCAGCGTCTCGAAGCCCGCCTTGACCAGCGCGGCGGTGCCGCCGCAGAGGACGGCCTGCTCACCGAACAGGTCGGTCTCGGTCTCCTCGGTGAAGGTGGTCTTGATGACACCGGCGCGGGTGCCGCCGATGCCCTTCGCGTACGACAGGGCCAGCGCGAAGGCGTTGCCCGTGGCGTCCTGCTCGACGGCCGCGATGCAGGGGACGCCGCGGCCCTCCTCGTACTGACGGCGCACCAGGTGGCCCGGGCCCTTGGGGGCGACCATGCAGACGTCCACGCCGGCCGGGGGCTTGATGAAGCCGAAGCGGATGTTGAAGCCGTGGCCGAAGAACAGCGCGTCGCCGTCCTTCAGGTTCGGGGCGATGGACTCCTCGTAGACCTGGCCCTGGATCGGGTCCGGGACGAGGATCATGATGACGTCGGCCTCGGCGGCGGCCTCGGACGGGGTCACCACGCGCAGGCCCTGCTCCTCGGCCTTGGCCTTGGACTTGGAGCCCTCGTGCAGACCGACGCGCACGTCGACGCCGGAGTCGCGCAGCGACAGGGCGTGGGCGTGGCCCTGGCTGCCGTACCCGATGACCGCGACCTTGCGGCCCTGGATGATGGACAGGTCGGCGTCGGCGTCGTAGAACAGCTCGGCCACTGGGTTCTCTCCTTGTGTGCAGGTGTTGCGTCCCACCGTATGACGGTGAGGGAGGGGGAAGGTTGGGGGTCTCGCGATACGGGCGGCCGGCCGTGTCCCGGCCGCCCGTCCGGTGTCTCAGGCCGACCGGTCCAAGGCGCGCAGCGACCGGTCCGTGATCGAACGGGCACCGCGTCCGATCGCGATGGTGCCGGACTGGACCAGCTCCTTGATGCCGAACGGCTCGAGCATCCGGAGCATGGCGGACAGCTTGTCGCTGCTCCCGGTGGCCTCGATGGTCACGGCCTCCGGGGAGACGTCGACGGTCTTGGCGCGGAACAGCTGGACGATCTCGACGATCTGGGAGCGCGTCTCGTTGTCGGCGCGCACCTTCACCAGAACGAGTTCGCGCTGGACGGCCTGCCCGGGTTCGAGCTCGACGATCTTCAGCACGTTGACGAGCTTGTTGAGCTGCTTGGTGACCTGCTCCAGCGGGAACTCGTCGACGCTCACCACGATGGTGATGCGGGAGATGTCGGGGTGCTCGGTGACGCCCACGGCGAGCGAGTCGATGTTGAAGCCGCGGCGGGAGAACAGGGCGGCGATCCGGGCCAGGATGCCGGGCGTGTTCTCCACCAGGACGGAGAGCGTGTGCTTGGACATGATCTCTTCGGTCTCTCTCGCTCAGTCGTCTTCGTTGTCGCCGAAGTCGGGGCGCACGTCCCGGGCGGCCATGATCTCGTCGTTGGAGGTTCCGGCGGCGACCATCGGCCAGACCATCGCGTCCTCGTGGACGATGAAGTCCACGACGACCGGGCGGTCGTTGACCGAGTTCGCCTCCTCGATGACCTTGTCGAGGTCCGCGGGGTCCTCGCAGCGGATCGCGTAGCAGCCCATGGCCTCCGACAGCTTCACGAAGTCGGGGACGCGGGTGCCCCTCGCCTCCGGGTTGACGTCGTCGGGACCGGAGTGCAGGACCGTGTTGGAGTACCGCTGGTTGTAGAACAGCGTCTGCCACTGGCGGACCATCCCGAGGGCGCCGTTGTTGATGACGGCGACCTTGATCGGGATGTTGTTCAGGGCGCAGGTGGTGAGCTCCTGGTTGGTCATCTGGAAGCAGCCGTCGCCGTCGATCGCCCAGACCGCGCGGTCGGGCGCGCCGGCCTTGGCGCCCATGGCGGCCGGGACCGCGTAGCCCATCGTCCCGGCGCCGCCGGAGTTCAGCCAGGTGGCGGGCTTGTCGTACTGGATGAAGTGCGCGGCCCACATCTGGTGCTGGCCGACGCCCGCCGCGAAGATCGTGCCCTCGGGGGCGAGCTGTCCGATGCGCTCGATGACCTGCTGCGGGGAGAGCGAGCCGTCCGTGGGCTGGTCGTAGCCCAGCGGGTAGGTGTCGCGCCAGCGATTCAGGTCCTTCCACCAGGCGCTGTAGTCGCCGCGGTGGCCCTCGGCGTGCTCCTTCTGGACGGCCTGGATGAGGTCGGCGAGGACCTCGCGGGCGTCACCGACGATCGGCACGTCGGCGGCGCGGTTCTTGCCGATCTCCGCCGGGTCGATGTCGGCGTGGACGATCTTGGCGTACGGGGCGAAGCTGTCCAGCTTGCCGGTGACGCGGTCGTCGAAGCGGGCTCCGAGGGCGACGATCAGGTCGGCCTTCTGCAGCGCGGTGACGGCGGAGACCGAACCGTGCATGCCCGGCATTCCCACGTGCAGCGGGTGGCTGTCGGGGAACGCGCCGAGCGCCATCAGGGTGGTGGTGACGGGCGCTCCGGTGAGCTCGGCGAGGACCTTCAGCTCGGCGGTGGCCCGGGCCTTGATGACCCCGCCGCCGACGTAGAGGACCGGTCGCTTCGCGGAGGTGATGAGCTTGGCGGCCTCGCGGATCTGCTTGGCGTGCGGCTTGGTGACGGGCCGGTAGCCGGGCAGGTCCATGACGGGCGGCCAGGTGAAGGTGGTCTTCGCCTGGAGGGCGTCCTTGGCGATGTCGACCAGCACCGGGCCGGGGCGGCCGGTGGAGGCGATGTGGAACGCCTGGGCGATGACCCGCGGGATGTCCTCGGCCTTGGTGACCAGGAAGTTGTGCTTGGTGATCGGCATGGTGATGCCGACGATGTCCGCCTCCTGGAAGGCGTCCGTGCCGATCGCCTTGGAGGCGACCTGGCCGGTGATCGCCACCAGCGGGACGGAGTCCATGTGGGCGTCGGCGATGGGCGTCACCAGGTTGGTGGCGCCGGGACCCGAGGTCGCCATGCAGACGCCCACCTTGCCGGTGGCCTGCGCGTAACCCGTGGCCGCGTGACCCGCGCCCTGCTCGTGCCGCACCAGGACGTGGCGCACTCGCGTGGAGTCCATCAGCGGGTCGTACGCCGGAAGGATCGCACCGCCGGGAATGCCGAATACGGTGTCGGCGCCGACCTCCTCGAGAGAGCGGATGAGGGACTGCGCGCCCGTGACGTGCTCGACGGGGGCGGACTGCTGTCCTCCGGAACGGGGCCGCGGCTGCGGGTGATGGGCCCCGGTGGCCTGCTCGGTCATCGGCATTCTCTTCTCGATGCTGAGGGTTTTTGCGAAGTTCGTGCGGGTTACGCGTGCTGCTCGGCAGGTGCCTGTGCAACAAAAAACCCCTCGTGCCGTAAGGCAAGCGAGGGGAGCGCGCCGGGTGGTGGGTCGCTGAGCTTTCGTCGCTCAGCGTCAGCCGACGCGCTTTCCAAGTACGAGAATTCGGGTGCGCATGGCACTGACCCTCCCCCCGGCGCACACTCACTGTCAAGTGGGTGGGACGGGAGTCTCATTATGTGAGCGGAGTGTCGTAGCGCTTTTGAGCACCGCCGTCACCCCCGTGGAGTACACGGGGGAACCGCCTCCGCCGGCCAGCACCGGCTCGGCCGGGGCGTGCGGCACCGGGTAGCGCACGGCGGCCAGCGCCCGGCGCAGCCGGTACTCGTCGAGCGGCCCCGAGAAGGCCAGTCCCTGCCCGTGGGTGCAGCCCATCGCGCGCAGCGCCTCGGCCTGCTCGGGCAGGTCCACGCCGTCGGCCACGGTCTGCAGTCCGAGGTCGGCGGCGATCCGCAGCAGCCCATGGGTGATCTTGTAGAGCCGCGCGGACTCCGCCACGCCGTCGACCAGGCTGCGGTCGAGCTTCAGCATGTCGACGGGCAGCCGTCGGAGTGCCGTGATCGCCGCGCGTCCGCTGCCGAAGCCGTCCAGGGAGATCCGTACGCCGAGCCGCTTGAGCACGGTGAGCCGCCGCTCCAGCTCGTCGAGGGACACCCGGGGGTCGGTGTCGGCCAGCTCCACGATCAGTGAGCCGGACGGCAGACCGTGCCGGGTGAGCAGCGCCTCGACCGAACCGAGGGGCAGCGAGCGGTCCAGCAGCCGGCGCGCGCTCAGCCGTACGGCGACGGGTACGGGCAGGCCCGTGGCGTGCCGTTCGGCGGCCTGCTCGACGGCCTCCTCCAGCACCCAGCGGCCCAGCTCGGCGGTCTTCTCGCTGTCCTCGGCGACGCGCAGGAACTCCGCGGGCGTGAACAGCACGCCCTGGGAGGAGCGCCAGCGCGCCTGGGCGCACACCGACGTGATCCGGCCGTCCGCCAGGCACACCACGGGCTGGTGCAGCAGGGCGAACTCGCCGTGGTGCAGCGCCGCGCGCAGCCGGGTGGCCAGCTCCGCCTTGCGGACGACGTCCTGCTGCATGTGCGGCTTGTACAGCTCGACGCGGCCCTTGCCGGCGGCCTTCGCCCGGTACATCGCGAGGTCGGCGTTGCGCAGCAGCTCGCCCGCGCCGATGCCCGGTTCGGCGAAGGCGACGCCGATGGAGGCGTTGACGCGGACATCGTTGCCGTCGATGAGGTAGGGCTGGGAGAGCGTGACTCTGAGCCGGTCGGCCAGTTCGAGGATGTGCCGCTCGCGCGCGTCCCGGTCGCGTACGCCGTCGCCGACGATGAGCGCCGCGAACTCGTCGCCGCCGAGCCGGGAGGCGGTGTCGCCCTTGCGGACGGCGTCCTGAAGTCTGCGGGCGGCCTGCACGAGCAGTTCGTCCCCGGCCTGGTGGCCGATGGTGTCGTTGACGCCCTTGAAGCCGTCGAGGTCGATGAAGAGCACCGCCGTGCCGCGCAGGGCGGCGCCCCGGTCCGAGGCGCGGCGGCCGGAGAGGGCCTGCTGCACGCGCCGGGTGAACAGGGCGCGGTTGGGCAGGTCGGTCAGCGGGTCGTGCTCCGCGTTGTGCTGGAGCTGGGCCTGGAGGCGGACGCGCTCGGTGACGTCACGGCTGTTGAAGATGAGGCCGCCGTGGTGCCGGTTGACGGTGGACTCCACGTTGAGCCAGCCCCCGTCGCCGGAGCGGAACCGGCACTCGATGCGCGTGGTGGGCTCCTCCACCGGGTCGGCGGCGAGGAACCGCCGTACCTCGTGCACCACGCAGCCGAGGTCCTCGGGGTGGATCAGGGAGGCCAGTTCGGTGCCGACGAGGTCCTCCGCCTGGCGGCCGTAGACCCCGGCGGCGGCCGGGGAGACGTAGCGCAGGACGCCGCTGGGGGCTGCGATCATGATGACGTCGCTGGAGCCCTGCACCAGGGAGCGGAAGTGGTTCTCCGCCTGGGCGAGTTCCTGGGTCAGGGTGATGTTGTCGAGGAGCATGATGCCCTGGCGCACGACGAGCGCGAGCGCCACGGTGCCCCCGGTGATCAGCACGACCCGGTCGACGCTGCGGCCGTTGAGGACGTTGTAGAGGATCCCCAGGGTGCACACGGCCGCCGCCAGGTACGGGGTGAGCGCGGCGAGGGAGCCGGCGATGGGCCGGGAGAGCTGGTACCGGCCGGGTGGTGGGGCGTGCTGGTGGTCGGGGGCGGTGCGCCGCCCGGGCAGGTGCTCGCGGACCACGCGGGTGGACGTCTCGCGCTCCGGTGCGCCGCGCCGGGGTGCGGTCCAGGGGGCGTAGGCCAGCAGCAGCGACCCGGCGAACCAGCCCGCGTCGAGCAGCTGCCCGGAGTGGTAGCCGGCGTGCAGCAGCGGGGAGGTGAACAGGGCGTCGCACATCACGGTGAGCGCGAGCGCCCCGATCGCGGTGTTCACCGCCGAGCGGTTGACCGAGGAGCGCCGGAAGTGCAGCGCGAGGACCATGCTGACGAGGGCGATGTCGAGCAGCGGGTACGCCAGGGACAGCGCGGTGTGCGCGACGCTCGGTCCCTCGGCCTTGGCGGCCTGGGCGAGGGCGAGGCTCCACGCCAGGGTGAGCAGCGAGCCGCCGATCAGCCAGGCGTCGAGGCCGAGGCACACCCAACCGGCCTTGGTCACGGGCCGTTTGGCGAGCACCAGCAGGCCGACGATGGCGGGCGGCGCGAAGCAGAGGAAGAACAGATCGGCGTAGCTGGGGCTCGGCACGTCCTGGCGCAGCACGACCTCGTACCAGCCCCAGACCAGGTTGCCCAGGGACGCCATGGCCGAGGAGAGACCGAACAGCATCCAGGCGGGCCGGTACCGGGTGCGGCGGCTGCGGGCGTAGACCACGCAGGACACGGCGGCGGCCGCGGCGGCGGCGCTCAGCCCGAAGTCCCCCATGACCAGGGCGAGTCGCTCCGACCCCCAGCCGAACGCGGCGCCGACGGCGTAGGCGCCGCAGACCAGGACGAGGACCAGCTGGGCCGCGGGGCCGGGGCGGCGGCCGGCGCCCGCCGCGGGCAGCAGGGTCCGCGGGGCGGACGCGGGACGCAGCGCACCGTCGAGGGTGGGGGTCGGCGGCGCGCTCACCGGTCCCTCCCGGTCCGCGCCGCCTCCGCGCTCCAAGGGCCCCGGTGGGCCTGGGACCGGGTCCGCCGGCTCGTCTGCCGGGGTGGGTGGTGAGGGCCGGCGCCGTCGGTCCGTCCGCCGCGCCGGATGTGCTGACCGTGTCTGTGCGTGTCCGCGTGCCGGTGTCGCCGCCGACGCATCCGCCGCGTCGGATCGGTGGTCGTCTGGCCGTGCATCGCCCGTCGCCCCCCTCACAGTCTCCGTGTCGCTCCCCCGCGCCGTTGGTCGGCAGCGCGCAGCCCCTGTCGGGACGATACACCAGTATCGTCACTCAGGGACATAGGTCCTCTACGCTCCGTGACGATCAACGGTTCGCCGAGTACCCACCGCTCCCGGGGAGTCGCGGACGGTACTCGAAGCGGACTACGCGTCTTCCGTTCCCGTCACCAGGATCACGTTCCCGAGCTCCTCGTGGTTCACGTATCGGCGCAACTGGTCGCGCAGCAGGCGCTTCGCGCGGGGGAGGAACGCGGACGTGGGTCCGCCGACGTGCGGGGTGATCAGGACGCCGGGCGCCCGCCACAACGGGTGGTCGGCGGGCAGGGGTTCGGGGTCGGTGACGTCGAGGGCCGCGGTGATGCGGCCGCTCTCCACCTCGGTGAGCAGGGCCTTGGTGTCGACCACCGGTCCGCGGGCGACGTTGACGAGCAGGGCGCCGTCCTTCATCCGGGCCAGGAAGGCGGCGTCCACGAGGTGCCGGGTGCCCTCGGTGAGCGGGGTGGACAGGACGACGACGTCCGCTTCCGGGAGCAGGGAGGGAAGTTCGGTGAGCGGATGCACCGGCCCGCGCTCCGTTGTGCGCGCGGAGCGCGCGACGCGCGCCACCCGCGCGAGCTCGAACGGGACGAGCCGGTCCTCGATGGCCGCGCCGATCGAGCCGTGGCCGACGATGAGCACGGTCCGGTCGGCGAGCGCCGGCCGGAAGCCACCCTGCCACTCGCCCCGGTCCTGGGCGCGCACGAAGTCGGGGATGCCGCGCAGGGAGGCGAGGATCAGGGTGAGCGTGAGCTCCGCCGTGCTGGCCTCGTGCACCCCGCGCGCGTTGCACAGCCGCACGCCCTGAGGGAGGTCCTTCAGGCCGGGCTGCACATGGTCGATGCCGGCCGACAGCGTCTGCACCACGCGTACGGACCGCATCCGGGGCAGCGGACGCAGGCACACCTCGGCGGGCTTCATGTACGGCACGACGTAGACGTCGCACTCCTCCGGGTCGGTGGGGTAGGTCTCACCGCCGTCCCAGAAGTGGTAGCGCGGCCCCTCGGGGAGTCCGTCGATCTCGTCCGGGGGGATGGGAAGCCACACGTCAGGAGTCATGCCACGGAGGCTAGTTCAGGCCGCCGGGACGGCAGAGGTTAGGTTGGGGGCCGGAGAGGGAGGGTCACGAGCAGGTGGAGCGCAGGACGATCGGCGCGGCGGCGCTCTCGGTGGGCGCGGTGGGTCTCGGATGCATGCCGATGAGCTGGGCCTACAGCACGTCCAGGCAGCGCGGCGAGGAGTCGCTGAGGGCGGTGCACCGGGCGCTGGACGCGGGCTCGTCCCTGCTCGACACCGCCGACATGTACGGCCCGTTCACCAACGAGCTGCTGCTCGGGCGGGTGTTGAAGGAGCGGCGGGCCGACGCCTTCGTGTCGACGAAGGTCGGACTGCTGGTGGGCGACCAGCACATCGTGGCCAACGGCCGCCCCGGTTACGTGAAGCGGGCCTGCGACGCGTCCCTGCGGCGGCTGCAGACCGATGTGATCGACCTCTACCAGCTGCACCGCGCCGACCCGGAGGTCCCGGTCGAGGAGACCTGGGGCGCGATGGCGGAGCTGGTGCGCGCGGGCAAGGTGCGGGCGCTGGGTCTGTGCGCGGTCGGGGCGCGCTCGTCGCGGCGGCCGGGGGCGCGACTGCACGACGCGACGATCCGGCAGCTGGAGCGGGTGCAGCAGGTGTTCCCGGTGAGCGCGGTGCAGGCGGAGCTGTCGGTGTGGTCGCCGGAGGCGCTGGAGACGCTGCTGCCCTGGTGCGAGGCGCGGGGCGTGGGCTTCCTGGCGGCGATGCCGCTGGGCAACGGCTTCCTGACCGGGACC
This sequence comes from Streptomyces sp. P9-2, assembly GCF_051903975.1. NCBI lineage: Bacteria > Bacillati > Actinomycetota > Actinomycetes > Kitasatosporales > Streptomycetaceae > Streptomyces > Streptomyces sp. P9-2. The sequence continues at coordinate 4,749,239 of NZ_CP192633.1, read as the reverse complement.
CTGACGCCGGGCGAGGGGTTCGAGGCGGACGACCTGCGCGCCCGGCACCCGCGGTTCACGGCCGAGATGATGGCGGCGAACCAGCCGATCGTGGCGGGTCTGCGCCGGGTGGCGCGCCGGCACGGGGAGCACGTCACCCCGGCGCAGGTCGCCCTGGCCTGGGTGCTGAGCCGCGGCCGGCACGTGGTCCCGGTGCCGGGCGCCAAGCGGGAGCGCTGGGTGACGGAGAACGCGGCGGCGGCCGGGCTGCGGCTGACCGGTGAGGACCTCGCGGAGATCGCGGGCCTGCCGTCGGCCCAGGGGTCGTGGGACTGAGGTCCCGCCCCCGCGGTGCCGCGAGGTTCGGGGCCGGCGAAGCGGGAACCTGGGAGGCCCGAGCGGTGTATGACAGACAGAACCCGCCGCGTCGAAGGGACGAGATCGTGCAACGACGAGCCGTGCCGGCCGTGCTGGCCGCCGCCGCGCTCCTGCTGGCCGCCGGCTGCTCCTCCGACGACGGAGCGCCGCCGGAGAAGGACGCAGCCGCCTCCTCGGCCGCCGCGGCCCCCACCTCCCCGTCCGGGAAGGCGGAGGAGACCCCGCCCGCGAAGGGCTCGGTGTCGGTGGTCCGTACGGTGGCGACGGGGCTGGACAGTCCCTGGGGTCTGGCCCCGGTCGGGGACGGCGACCTCTTGGTGTCCTCGCGCGACGAGGCCACGATCACCCGGATCGACGGGGAGACGGGGAAGAAGACCGAGCTGGGCGAGGTGCCCGGGGTGGCGCCCGAGGGCGAGGGGGGCCTGCTGGGCATCGCCCTCTCCCCCGACTTCGCCTCGGATCACATGATCTACGCGTACTTCACCTCGGCCTCCGACAACCGCATCGTGCGGATGCTCTACAACGAGCGGAAGCCGGCGGGCGAGCAGCTCGGCGCGCCCGACACGGTGTTCCGGGGCATCCCCAAGGGCGTGATCCACAACGGCGGCCGGATCGCCTTCGGCCCGGACCGCATGCTCTACGCGGGCACGGGCGAGACCGGCGACACGGGGCTGGCCCAGGACAAGGAGTCCCTCGGCGGCAAGATCCTGCGGATGACCCCGGACGGCGAGCCGGCCCCGGGCAACCCGTTCCCCGACTCCCCCGTGTACTCGTACGGGCACCGCAATGTGCAGGGCCTGGCCTGGGACCGTGAACAGCGGCTGTTCGCGTCGGAGTTCGGGCAGCAGACCTGGGACGAGCTGAACGCCGTCGCGCCGGGCGACAACTACGGCTGGCCGGAGGCCGAGGGCCACGCGGACGAGGGCGGCTTCCACAACCCGGTCGCCCAGTGGAGCACGGACGACGCCTCGCCCAGCGGCATCGCGTACGCCGAGGGGTCCGTCTGGATGGCGGGGCTGCAGGGCGAGCGGTTGTGGCGCATACCCCTGAAGGGCACGGAGGCCTCCGCGAAGCCGCAGGCGTTCCTGGAGGGGGAGTACGGCCGGCTGCGCACGGTGGTCGCGGCGGGCGGCGACCGGCTGTGGCTGGTGACGAGCAACACGGACGGCCGGGGCGACCCGCAGCCGGAGGACGACCGGGTGCTGGAGCTGAGGGTCAGCTAGCGGGCGCCTCGGCGGAGGCGCCCGGGGTGTCGCCGGTGCCGTCGGTGGCGTCCGGGGTGCCGTCGGTGGCGTCCGGGGCGTCGTCTCCGTCCGCCTCCTCGTCCGCCGGGGCCGGGCGGCGGACGGTGACCTTCCCGGAGGCGAGGTCTATCGGCCCGCGTCCGGGGTCGGCGTCGCCGACGTCCTCACGGGTCAGCGCCAGTCGCTTCTGCTCGTCCTGGGTGTGCTTGCGCCCGGGGGAGAACAGTTCCTCGAAGGCGTTGAACATCGTTCCCCTTTCGCCGGACCCCGAGTACCGGACCGCTGGTGACCTACACCGATTGTCGCGCGGTGGCGAGATTTCCGGATCCGTCCGCGAATCCGTCCGGGAACAGGCCCAGGCGGTGGGCCACCGCCGCCGCCTCGCCGCGGCCGGAGACACCCAGCTTGGCGAGGATGTTCGACACATGGACGCTGGCCGTCTTCGGCGAGATGAACAGCTCCTCGGCGATCCGCCGGTTGGTGTGCCCGGCCGCCACCAGGCGCAGTACGTCCCGCTCCCTGCTGGTCAGGCCGAGTGCCTCGGCCGGGTCGGCGGGGGCCGGGGCCGGCTCCTCGCGCGGGGCGGGCGTCAGCGCCAGGCGTCCGCGCCGGGCCAGCAGCGCGGCGTCCCGGGCCAGCGGGGCCGCGCCCAGGTGGGAGGCGACGGCGGCGACCAGGCGCAGCAGCTCGGCGGCGCGGGCCCGCTCGTCCTCGCCCCCGCCGGCGGCCAGCAGGGCCTCGGCGAGCCGGAGGCGGACGCAGGCGAGGTCGTGGGGCCGGCCCAGAGGTTCCAGCGCGGCGACGGCCTCGGACCAGGCGGCCGGCTCGCTTCGGCCCTCGGCGCGCAGCAGTTCGGCGCGCAGCCACTGGTCATGGGCCTCCCACAGGGGCACGCCGGTGGCGAGGTTCCTCGCCGCCTGGCGGATCCGGTCGAGGACCTCGGGACGGCCCGGTTCGGTGGCGGGGTCGCCGTAGCGGTCGGCCTCGCCGGTGGTGGCCGCGAGCAGCAGGGGCCAGGCGTAGCGCTGGGTGCCGGGCGGGAAGCCCGCGTCGAGCGCGGCGAAGAGTTCGGCGCGCGCCTCCTCCGGGCGGCCCTCGGCGGCGGCGACGCGCAGGGCGACCCACTTCATCGGCAGGGCGTACTGGGGCATCGGGTCGTGGGTGCCGAAGTGGGCGCGGGCCTCGGCGAGGCAGCGGGCCGCCTCGGCGGTGTCGCCCCGCAGGTACGCGAGATGGGCCAGACGCACGGAGCCGCCGGCGCGCGGCTTGGCGCTCTGCTCGATCCGCTGGGCGCCCGCCGCGGCGCGGGCGGCGTCCTCCCAGCGCCCGACGGACAGCAGGGACTCGGCGAGGTTGCCCCACACCCAGGCCTCGGAGTCCAGCAGTCCGAGCCGCCGGGTGACCTCCACGCCCTCCTCCAGGAGCCGTACGGCGTCCTCGGAGCGGCCTATGCCCTCCAGCACGGAGGGCAGGTTGACGAAGGCCCGGGCCAGCACCATGTCGACGCCCAGTTCGGTCGCCCGCCGCTTGACCTCGTACATCTCGGCGAGCCCGGCCTCGATGTCGCCGGCGTCGACCATGAGGCCGCCGAGGGTGAGCCGGGCGTTGAGCTCGATGTCGTGCGCGCCGACCATGCGGGCGTACTCGACGGCGCGTTCCGCGTCGGCCATGGCGTCGGGGCCTGGTTCGTGCAGCATCGACCAGCCGGCGACGGCGGAGAGCACCTCGGCGTGCACCTCGGAGGGCGGCAGTCCGCGCACCAGTTCCTGGGCGGTGCCCAGTTCCTCCCAGCCGTCGCCGCGGGCGAGGGCCTGGGTGAGTCGGGAGCGCTGCACCCAGAACCAGGCGGCGCGCAGCGGGTCGGGGTCCTCGTCGAGGAGGCGCAGCGCCCGTCTGGTGAGCTTTAGGGAGCGTTCGCGTTCGCCGCAGAGACGGCCGGCGACGGCGGCCTCGGCGAGGAGGTCGAGATAGCGCAGCGGCCGGGTGGCGGTGTCGTCGTCGCAGGGGTCGCAGCCGGGCGGCGGGGGCGGGTAGGCCTCGGCCTGGTCGAGCGGCCGCAGTCCGGCGCGCACGGTGTCGGGGACCGCGTCCCACAGCTCCATCGCGCGTTCCAGCAGGCGGAGTTGCTCGGCGTAGGCGTGACGCCGGCGGGCGACGACGGAGGCGTCGAGGACGGCGGGCAGGGCCTTGGCGGCGTCGTGGGCGTGGTACCAGTAGCTGGCCAGCCGGGTGGGCCGCTCGTCGGCGGGAACCAGCGCGGGGTCGGCCTCCAGGGCCTCGGCGAAGCGGCGGTTGAGCCGGGAGCGTTCGCCGGGGAGCAGGTCGTCGCTGACGGCCTCGCGGACCAGGGAGTGCCGGAAGCGGTAGCCGTCACGGTCGGGGGCGGGCGTGAGGATGCCGGCGTTGACGGCGGCGCGCAGGGCCTCGATGAGGTCGTCCTCGCCGAGTCCGGCGACGGCGGCGAGCAGGCGGTCCTCGACGGTGGAGCCGCCCTCGGCGACGATCCGGACGACCCGCTGGGCGCTCTCCGGCAGGTTCTCCACCCTGACCAGGAGCAGGTCGCGCAGGGAGTCGGTGAGGCCGGTGCGGCAACCCTCGTCGGCGGCGACGGCGAGTTCCTCGACGAAGAAGGCGTTGCCGTCGGAGCGTTCGAAGATGTCGTCGACGCGATCGGGGTCGGGTTCGCGGGCCAGGATGCCGGCGATCTGCCGGTGCACCTCCGCACGGCTGAAGCGGCCCAGTTCGACGCGGTGGACGGTGCGCAGCCGGTCGAGTTCGGCGAGGAGGGGGCGCAGCGGGTGGCGGCGGTGGATGTCGTCGGAGCGGTAGGTGGCGAGGACGACGAGGCGGCCGGTGCGCAGGGTGCGGAAGAGATAGGCGAGCAGATGGCGGGTGGAGGCGTCGGCCCAGTGCAGGTCCTCCAGGACGAGGACGACGGTGTGCTCGGCGGCGACCCGTTCCAGCAGCCGGGCGGTGAGCTCGAAGAGGCGGGCCATGCCCTGTTCGTCGCGGCGGGCCTCGCGGGCGGCGGCGACGGCGAGTTCGGGCAGCAGCCGGGCCAGTTCCTCCTCCTGCCCGTCGGCGGCGGCCGCGAGCTGGTCGGGCAGTTCGCGGCGGAGCTGGCGCAGGGCGGTGGAGAAGGGGGCGAAGGGCAGGCCGTCGGCGCCGATCTCCACGCATCCGCCGAGGGCGACGACCCCGCCCCGGTCGCGGACGGCGGCGGCGAACTCCTCCACCAGGCGGGTCTTGCCCACCCCGGCCTCGCCGCCGACCAGCAGCGCCTGCGGTTCACCGGCGCCGGCCCGGGTGAACGCGTCGACCAGGGTGGCGAGTTCGCCGGTGCGGCCGACGAACACGGGACTCACGGACTTGGTCTCCACGCCCCCGAGCATCGCACGCGCCCACGGCGACGGCGCAGCGGTTTTCGTCTCACGGCGCATCGGCACGGCGCTCCCCTCCCTCTGACCCCTGGCGCCGGCGGTGTGCGCGGCGACGACGGGGCGGCGGCCGCTTCCCCGCGGCCGCCGCCCCTGGACGGTGCTCATGCGGTCCGGGCGAACCAGGACCGGCGCCGGGTATGGCTCTCGGGCTCGGCGCCGCGTGCGGCGGTTCCCCGACGGGCGGCGCGGCGGACCCGTACCGCCTCGCGGGCCCGGCGCTCCGCCTCGGCGCGGCGGACCAGCTCGTCGTGGCGGAGCCGGTGCAGCTCGAACTCGAACATCGTGGATTCCCCCTCGGATCCGGTGTCGGCATCGCGTTCTGCGATGCCTCCACCTTCGTCTCCAAGGCGGGCGGGCCGCATCGGGAGAGTTCCGTATCTTCGCGGGCGGTGACGCCTTAGAAGTCGAGCGCCTTACGGAGCCGGCACCTAAGAGGGTGCCTAGGACCTCCTCAGGAGGCCGCGGGCGGGCCCAGCAGCACACCCGTGTACTTGAGCACCGCGAGCAGCAGTCCGATCACCCCGAGGGTGACGCCGGCCCAGGCGACGGACTTGATCCACGGGGTCTGCACGGCGCGGCCGGGCGCTCCGAACGCGGGCCGGACCAGGACGACCACGCCGGTGATCAGCGCGACGAGGGCGAACAGACCGCCCCACAGGGCGGTGGTGTCCCACGCGTCGCCGTAGACCTCCTTGATCTGGGTGGCGACGCTCGCGTCGGCGGCGGTGCGCAGCTGGCCCACCAGGGTCTCGCGGGCGGCGGCCACGGTGCCGGGCCAGCCGCCGGTGAGGGAGACCAGGCCGAGCGCCGCGGAGACGACCGCCGCCGCGCCCTGTCCGGCCCCGGAGGATGCCGCGGCCGGCCCGGTTTCCTTCTCGGCGGCGGCTTCCCCATCAGCCGCGGGCGCTTCCTCGTGCCGGGCGACGGCCTCTTCCGGCCGCTCCTCCGTCCGCGCCGCCGTCTGCTCGTCGGGGTCCACGGCGGTCGCGGTCGTGGTCGCGGTTCCGGTTTCGGTCTCGTCCTCAGTCTTCTCAGCCATGTCCCGCACCGTACGGAGACCGTCTGAGATTCCGCTTAACGCCCGGATCAGCGGTCTTCGGGCTGGGTGGCGCGGGCGCGCCACTCGGGGGCGAGCAGGGACCAGACCTCCAGGTCGTGCCGTACGCCGTTGTGGAGGTTGGCCTCGCGGCGTACGCCGTCGCGGGTCATGCCGAGCCGGCGGGCGACGGCGACGCTGGCGGCGTTGCCTGACGCGGCGACCCATTCGACGCGGTGGATGCCGCGCTCCTCGACGGCCCAGTCGATCAGCACGCGCATGGCGCGGGTGACCAGCCCGTGCCCGGTGCCGGCGGGCTCCAGCCAGCAGCCCAGTTCGCAGGTGCCGGCCGCCGCGTCGAAGTTCAGGGTGAGGACCCCGCCGACCAGCGTGCCGTCGAGCCACAGCCCGTGCACCCAGGCCGTGTCGGCGGCGCGCAGGTCGGCGTACCGCTGGAGCGCCGCCCGCGCGCTGTCCAGGTCGGTGGCATTGGAGCCGAAGGGGACGAAGCGGTTGATGAACGCGCGGCCCCGGTCCAGGTGGGCGAGGAACTCCTCTGCGTGCCAGATCTCCAGGGGGCGCATCTCGGCGCCGTCGTCACCCAGTCGTATCGCGTACATCCCGCTGCCGCTCCTCCTCCGCGAGCACGTCCGCGACCTCGGCGTCCGTGACGGCGGCCAGCCTCTCATGGGCGGCACGGCACTCGGGCGGCTCGATGCTGATCCGGGGCAGGATCCGGTCCAGCCACTTCGGGAGCCACCAGTTGGCGCCGCCGAGGAGGTGCATCAGCGCGGGCACGAGCAGGGTGCGCAGCACGAAGGCGTCGAGGGCGACGGCCGCGGCGAGGGCGATGCCGAACATGGCGATCACTCGGTCGCCGCTGAGCACGAAGGCGAGGAAGACCGAGATCATGATGACGGCGGCGGAGTTGATCACGCGGCTGGTCTCGGCGAGGCCCACGCGCACGGCCCGCCGGTTGTCGCCGGTCTCCAGCCATTCCTCGTACATCCGGCTCACCAGGAAGACCTGGTAGTCCATGGACAGGCCGAAGAGCACCGACACCATGATCACGGGCAGGAAGGGTTCGATGGGGCCCGCGCTGCCGAGGCCGAGCAGGTCGCTCCCCCAGCCCCACTGGAAGATCATGACGACCACGCCGAACGCGCCGGCGACCGCGGCCACGTTCATCGCGGCGGCCTTCAGCGGGATGCCGATGGAGCGGAAGGCGAGGAGCAGCAGCAGACAGCCCAGGCCGATCACGACCCCGACGAACAGGGGCAGCTTCTCGACGATGACGGAGGCGAAGTCGTCGTAGCCGGCGGTCACGCCGCCGACGTGCACGTCGAGCGAGGTGCCCGACTCGGCGCGCGGCAGCACGTCCTCACGCAGCCGGTCCACCAGGTCGCTGGTCTGCTTCGACTGCGGGGACGACTCCGGTACGACGGTGAGGAAGGCGGTGTCGCCGCCCTGGTTGTAGGTCACCGGGGACACCGAGGCGACGTCCTCGGTGGTGCGCAGCGTGGAGCCCAGGTTGTCCAGGGCGAGCTTGTCCTGGGCGCCGTCGACCTCGGTGACGAGGGTGAGCGGGCCGTTCACGCCGGGCCCGAAGCCGTCGGCGATCAGGTCGTAGGCCTGGCGGGTGGTGGAGGTCTTCGGGTCGTTGCCCTGGTCGGAGGTGCCCAGGTGGAGCGAGAAGGTGGGCAGCGCGAGGACGGCCATCACGACGACGGCGACCGCGCCGAGCAGTTTGGGGTGGCGCTCCACGAACGCCGACCAGCGGGCGGCGAACCCGGTGGGCATCTCCGGTTCCGGCCCGTGCTCGGCGAGGCGGCGCCGCTCGCGGCGGCTGAGGGCGCGGGTGCCGATCAGCGACAGCAGGGCGGGCAGCAGGGTGACGGAGGCGGCGACGGTGAGCACCACGGTGAGCGAGGCGGCCACGGCGACGCCGTTGAGGAAGTTCAGGCGCAGGATCAGCATGCCCAGCAGGGCTATGCAGACGGTCGCGCCCGCGAACACGACCGCCCGGCCGGTGGTGGCGACGGCATTGGTCGCGGCCTCAGTGACGCTCAGGCCGCGTTTCAGTCCGCGCCGGTGCCGGGTGACGATGAACAGCGCGTAGTCGATGCCCACGCCCAGCCCGATCAGCAGGCCGAGCATCGGCGCGAAGTCCGCCACGGTCATCACATGGCCGAGCAGCACGATGCCCGCGTAGGCGGTGCCCACGCTCACCAGCGCGGTGGCGATGGGCAGCAGGGAGGCGGCGAGGGACCCGAAGGCGAGGAACAGCACGACGGCGGCGACGGCCACGCCGACGATCTCGGCGGTGTGCCCGCCGGACGACTCGCTCAGCTCGACGGCGCTGCCGCCCAGTTCGACGGCCAGCCCGTCGGTCTCGGCGGCCTTCGCCGTCTTGACCACGGCCTCGGCCTCACCGCTGGTGATGTCCTTGCCGGAGTGCTCGAAGGTCACGGTGGCGTACGCGGTACGGCCGTCGGCGCTGATGCGTCCGGCGCCGCCCTCGTCGCCGTACGGGCCGGTCACGGAAGCGACGCCGGGCAGGTCCTCGAGCCGGTCGAGGGTGCGGGTCATGGTCTGCTCGACGCCGCTGTCCCGGACGGTGCCGGAGGTCGTGTGCCAGACCACGCTGTCGCTGTCGCCCCCCAGCGAGGGGAAACCTTCCTTCAGCAGTTCGGTGGCGCGCCCCGATTCGGTGCCGGGCACCTTGTAGTCGTTCGAGTAGGCGGAGCCGGCGACGAAGGCGCCCGCCGCGATCCCGACCAGGGCGAGGAGCCACAGCAGAACGGTGACCAGACGGCGCTGAACGCACCAACGTGCTAGGGCTGCCACAGGCGTGCTCCCGGTATGGCTCGGGGTGGATCTTCGAGCGGACAACGGCGGCGAAAGGCCGGTCGGTCCGCAAAGAACGCATGAGCAATGCCCTGCCACTGTTACAGGCGAAAATGATCGTTTGTCGCCTTCGTGGACTAACTCACATTTCTTCTCCGCTGCCGGTCACAGGGGGTTCGCGGGCCGCTCGTCTCAGTCGAACTGGTCGCCCAGCGCCATGATCATGACCCCCGCGACGGCGGCCCACAGCGACCTGCGGGTGCGTCCGCGCGCGCCCAGCACCGACGCGAGAGCACAGACGGCCGCCCCGCAGGCGTAGGCGACGGGGACGAGGGCCGGGGCGGTGCCGGAGGCGCGGAGCAGCGCGGCGGCCGTTCCGGCGAGGGCGAGCACGGCGCCGGTGCCGACGGCGGCCCAGCGGGCACGGCGGGCCTGTTCGGCGAGGAGGTCTTCGTCCTCGGCTTCGGGGAGGTCCTCAGGAAGGCCTTCGGGGGCGTCCTCCACGGTCTCCGGGGCGTCCCCCTCCCGCTCCGGGGAGGTCTGAGTGTCCGGGGGCAGGTCGGAGTCAGGGCGTCCACTCATGGCGCCGGAGCGTAGCGCCTCACCTCAGGAAACCTGGATGCGGGTCCACCCCGACGGCTGTTAGCGTCCGTCGGTCCGACACTCCGCGGCAGTGCGCCGCCGGCCGAAGCAGGTGCTTTGATGCTTGTCCGTCCGACCTCCGACGCGACCCCTTCCCCCTTCACGGCCTCAAGGAGCCCGTTCACCGATGTCGGACATCACACCGAACACCCCGCACGACGACCTCGCTAGCCGGCTGACCCTGCCCCGCTACCCCCGCAGCGCCGCCTACGATCCGCAGTGGGCCGTCGACAACCAGATGGGCCCGCACGCGCTGTGGCTGCTGGAGTGGCTGGCCCCCGCCCTCGGCCTGGACACCCTGCGCCCCGGCGCCCGGGTGCTCGACCTGGGCTGCGGCCGCGCCATGACGTCGGTCTTCCTCGCCCGGGAGTACGACCTCCAGGTCACCGCCGCCGACCTGTGGATCGCACCGGACGAGAACGCCCGCCGGATCGCCGAGGCGGGCGTCGCCGACCGCGTCCAGCCCGTCCTGGCGGAGGCGCACGACCTGCCCTTCGGGGAGGGGACGTTCGACGCGATCGTCTCCGTGGACGCGTACCAGTACTTCGGCACCGACGACCTGTACCTGCCGACGCTGACCCGGCTGCTGAGGCCGGGCGGGCGGATCGGGGTCGTCGTCCCGTCCCTGGCCGAGGAGGTCGAGGGCAGCGAACCGCCGGAGCATCTGCGGCCCTTCTGGGAGCCCGCGTTCTGGTGCTTCCACAGCCCCGCCTGGTGGCGCCGCCACTGGACGCGCAGCGGGGCGGTGGACGTCCTGGCGGCCGACCGGCTGGAGGACGGCTGGCGGGAGTGGCTGCTGTGGAGCGAGGTCGTCGCCGAGCACCACACCGACGCGTTCCACCGGCGGATGGGCCGGGAGAACGCGCGGCTGGTGCGCGCCGACCAGGGCCGCACGCTGGGCTTCACCCGCGTGGTGGGCCGCCGCCGCTGACCCGGCCGGACACACGGGAAGGGGGCGCACCCGTCGGGTGCGCCCCCTTCCCTCGTGCCGTACGGGCTCAGCCCTCGACGCCGAGCTTCTGAAGGATCAGCTCCTTCACCCGGGCCGCGTCCGCCTGGCCGCGCGTGGCCTTCATGACCGCGCCGACCAGCGCGCCGGCCGCGGCGACCTTGCCGCCGCGGATCTTGTCCGCGACGGCCGGGTTGCCGGCGATCGCCTCGTCGACGGCGGCGGTGAGCGCGCCCTCGTCGGAGACGACCTTCAGACCGCGCTTCTCGACGACCTCGTCCGGGGTGCCCTCACCGGCGAGGACGCCCTCGATGACCTGGCGGGCCAGCTTGTCGTTCAGGTCGCCCTTGGCCACCAGCTCGGTGACGCGGGCCACCTGCGCCGGGGTGATCGCCAGCTCGTCCAGCGCCTTGCCGGACTCGTTGGCGCTGCGGGCCAGCTCGCCCATCCACCACTTGCGGGCGGAGGCCGCGTCGGCGCCGGCGTCGATCGTCGCGACGATCAGGTCCAGCGCACCGGCGTTGAGGATGGCCTGCATGTCGGTGGCGGAGATACCCCACTCCTCGCGGAGCCGGTTGCGGCGCACCAGCGGCAGCTCGGGCAGGCCCGCGCGCAGCTCCTCGACCCACTCGCGGGCCGGGGCGACCGGCACCAGGTCCGGCTCGGGGAAGTAGCGGTAGTCCTCGGCCTCCTCCTTCACACGGCCCGAGGTCGTGGACCCCGTGTCCTCGTGGAAGTGCCGGGTCTCCTGCACGATCGTGCCGCCGGACGACAGCACGGCCGCGTGGCGCTGGATCTCGAAGCGGGCGGCGCGCTCGACGGAGCGCAGCGAGTTGACGTTCTTCGTCTCGCTGCGGGTGCCGAACGTGTCGGCGCCCTTCGGCATCAGCGACAGGTTGACGTCGCAGCGCATCTGGCCCATCTCCATGCGGGCCTCGGACACGCCGAGCGCACGGATCAGCTCGCGCAGCTCACGGACGTACGCCTTCGCCACCTCGGGGGCGCGCTCGCCGGCGCCCACGATCGGCTTGGTGACGATCTCGATGAGCGGGATGCCGGCGCGGTTGTAGTCCAGCAGGGAGTGGGACGCGCCGTGGATACGGCCGGTGGCGCCGCCGACGTGCGTCGACTTGCCGGTGTCCTCCTCCATGTGGGCGCGCTCGATCTCCACGCGGAAGACCTCGCCGTCCTCCAGTTGCACGTCGAGGTAGCCGTCGAAGGCGATGGGCTCGTCGTACTGGGAGGTCTGGAAGTTCTTCGGCATGTCCGGATAGAAGTAGTTCTTCCGGGCGAAGCGGCACCACTCGGCGATCTCGCAGTTCAGCGCGAGGCCGATCTTGATCGCGGACTCGACGCCGGTCGCGTTGACGACCGGGAGCGCGCCGGGCAGGCCGAGGCAGACCGGGCAGGTCTGGGTGTTCGGGTCGGCGCCGAGCGCGGTCGAGCAGCCGCAGAACATCTTGGTCTTGGTGCCGAGTTCGACATGGACCTCAAGGCCCATGACGGGGTCGTACGACGCGAGTGCGTCCTCGTACGACACCAGGTCGGTCGTGGTGGTCACGGTGAAAACTTCCCTCTCAGCCCAGCAGGACGTCGTCGTCGCCCAGCCGCTTCAGCTCGCGGTAGAGGATGGCGAGGCCGGTGACGATCGCGGCGGCGGACACGGTGGCGTCGATCAGGACCAGGGTGTCCTTCTCCGCGCGCGCCTTCCTCAGCCGCTTGGCGACGCCGACCGCGCCGAACGCGGTGGCGGCCATGGACAGGTACGTACCGGACCGGGACTTCTTGAAGCCCTTGGCCTTGGTCAGTGCACTCACAGCGACGGAGCCTCCTCGAGCAGCGGGTGGCCCCACTTTTCCACGAAGGCGGCCTCGACGGCGGCACCCACCTTGTAGAGGCGGTCGTCCTTCATGACCGGGGCGATGATCTGCAGCCCGACCGGCAGGTTGTCCTCCGGCGCGAGGCCGCAGGGCAGCGACATGGCGGCGTTGCCCGCCAGGTTGGTCGGGATGGTGCACAGGTCCGCGAGGTACATCGCCATCGGGTCGTCGGCGCGCTCGCCGATCGGGAAGGCGGTGGTCGGGGTCGTCGGGGAGACGATCACGTCGACCTGCTCGAAGGCCTTGTCGAAGTCCCGCTTGATGAGCGTGCGGACCTTCTGGGCGCTGCCGTAGTACGCGTCGTAGTAGCCGGAGCTGAGCGCGTACGTGCCGAGCATGATGCGGCGCTTGACCTCGTCGCCGAAGCCGGCCTCGCGGGTCAGCGAGGTGACCTCCTCGGCGGAGTGCGTGCCGTCGTCGCCGACGCGCACGCCGTAGCGCAGGCCGTCGAAGCGGGCGAGGTTGGAGGAGCACTCGGAGGGCGCGATCAGGTAGTACGCGGAGAGCGCCAGGTCGAAGGACGGGCAGTCCAGCTCGACGATCTCGGCGCCCAGCTCCTTGAGGAGCTCGACCGACTCGTCGAAGCGCTGGACGACGCCGGCCTGGTAGCCCTCGCCGCGGAACTGCTTGACGACGCCGACGCGCATGCCCTGGACGCTGCCGTTGCGGGCGGCCTCCACCACCGGCGGGACCGGCTCGTCGATGGAGGTGGAGTCCATCGGGTCGTGCCCGGCGATCACCTCGTGCAGCAGGGCCGCGTCCAGGACCGTGCGGGCGCAGGGGCCGCCCTGGTCGAGGGAGGAGGAGAACGCCACCATGCCGTACCGGGACACCGCGCCGTACGTCGGCTTCACGCCGACCGTGCCGGTGACGGCGGCCGGCTGGCGGATGGAGCCGCCGGTGTCGGTGCCGATGGCGAGCGGCGCCATGTGCGCGGCGAGCGCGGCGGAGGAGCCGCCGCCGGAGCCGCCGGGGATGCGGGTGAGGTCCCACGGGTTGCCGGTCGGGCCGTAGGCGCTGTTCTCGGTGGAGGACCCCATGGCGAACTCGTCCATGTTGGTCTTGCCGAGGATGACCACGTCGGCGGCCTTGAGTCGCTTGGTGAGCGTCGCGTCGTACGGCGGGATCCAGCCCTCGAGGATCTTGGAGCCGACGGTGGTCGGGATGCCCTCGGTGGTGAAGATGTCCTTCAGCGCGAGAGGCACGCCGGCGAGCGGGCCGAGCTTCTCGCCGCGCTCGCGCTTGGCGTCGACGGCGCGGGCCTGCGCGAGGGCGCCCTCACGGTCGACGTGCAGGAAGGCGTGCACCTTCTCGTCGACGGCCTCGATCCGGGCCAGGTGGGCCTCGGTGACCTCGACCGCGGTGAGCTCGCCGGAGGCGATCTTCGCTGCGGTCTCGGCCGCGGTGAGCTTGATGATGTGATCGCTCATGGCGGTTTACTCCTCCCCCAGGATCTGCGGCACCTTGAAACGCTGCTGCTCCTGGGCCGGGGCGCCGGAGAGCGCCTGCTCGGGGGTGAGCGAGGGACGGACCTCGTCCGCGCGCATGACGTTCGTCAGCGGGAGCGGGTGGGAGGTCGGCGGTACGTCTTGGTCGGCGACCTCGCTGACGCGGGCGACCGCGCCGATGATGTCGTCGAGCTGGCCCGCGAAGTGGTCGAGCTCTTCGGGCTTCAGCTCCAGACGCGCCAGCCGGGCGAGGTGGGCGACCTCCTCGCGCGTGATGCCAGGCATGCAGCGATCCTCTGGGGTGAGTGTGTGTGGTTTGGGACCAATCCTATGGGGCGGGCGCCCCTGCCCGTGAAACCCGTCGCCCCGCAAGGGGCGCGGGGAACTGCGCGACCGGCCAGGCGGACCCGCACCCGAGGCACGGCGCGTGTCCCGTACGGAGGTCAGTCCTCCGCCGTACCCGTGGCCGCGGGCAACGCCGCGGCGGGCCGCTGCCACCCCCGGGACCCCCGCGCCAGCAGCCACGCCGTGGTTTCGTCCGGCGGCATCGCGGCGGCGACCAGCCACCCCTGCACCGCGTCGCACCGCAGGTCCCGCAGCCGCTCCCACGTCTCGTCGTCCTCGACGCCCTCGGCGACGACGAGCAGCCCCAGCGAGTGGGCCAGGTCGATCGTGCAGCGCACGATCTCCGCGTCCTCGGTGTCGACGGCCAGCCGGGCCACGAACGAGCGGTCGATCTTCAGCTCGCTCACCGGCAGCCGCCGCAGGTGCACCAGCGAGGAGTAGCCGGTGCCGAAGTCGTCGAGGGACATCTTCACGCCGTGCCCGGTGAGCGCGTTGAGGGTGTCGGCGGCCCGCGTGGGGTCCTCGAGCAGCACGTGCTCGGTGATCTCCAGCTGGAGCGCTCCCGCGGGCACCCCGTGCCGGGCCAGCCGGGCTGCGACGGAGCCGGCGAAGCCGGGGCTGTGGACGTCGCGCGGCGAGACGTTGACGGCGACGGGCACGAACAGGCCCTGGGAGCGCCACTCGGCGACCTGTCCGAGCGCGGTCTCCAGCACGTACTCGGTGAGCTGGGGCATCAGCCCCGACGACTCGGCTATGGCTATGAACTCGTCCGGGGGGACCCGCCCGCGCTCCGGGTGCACCCACCGCACCAGCGCCTCGAGGCCGGCGACCTGGCCGTCGAAGCGGACCTTCGGCTGGTAGTGCAGCTCCACCTCGTGCGCGTCGAGGGCGCGCCGCAGGTCGCCCAGCAGCCCGAGCCGGTCGGGGGTGTTGGAGTCCCGCTTGGACTCGTACGCCTCCACGCCCGTGCGGTCCCGCTTCGCCTGGTACATCGCCACGTCCGCGCGCCGCAGCAGCCCCTCGGCGTCGGAGGCGTGGTCCGGGAAGACGGCGACTCCCGCGCTCGCCTCCAGGACGAGGGTGAGCCCGTCGAGGTCGAGAGGGGAGCTGAGGGCCGCGACGAGTCCGCGGGCGGCGCGGGTCGCGGACGTGGTGGAGTCCGCCGCGGGCAGTAACACGGCGAACTCGTCGCCGCCCAGCCGCGCGGCCTCCGCCCCGCGCGGCAGGGCCGCTCTCAGCCGGTCGGCGATCTGCAGCAGCAGCCGGTCGCCGGCGAGATGGCCGAGGGTGTCGTTGACCGACCGGAAGCGGTCGAGGTCGATGAGCATGAGGGCGGCACGGGACCCGGCACGCTCGGCGTCGTCGAGCGCGGTCCAGATGCGCTCCTGGAGCCACTGCCGGTTGGGCAGTCCGGTCAGCGGGTCGCGCAGCTGCTCCTCGGCCCGCGCGCGGGCTATCCACAGGGTGGAGTCGAGGGCGATCAGCGGGATGGCGAACAGCGGCAGCAGCACGGGCTTGGCGTCGGCGACCACGCACACCAGCGGGGCGATGCCGAGCAGGGCGACCGCGACGAGCCCCTGGCGGACCAGGGCGGTGCGGGCGACGGTGGGCAGGCCCGAGCGCGGGGTGTGCAGGTACCACAGCAGGGTGCGGGTGACCGCGAGATAGGCGGCGGCGACGAGGACCACGCCGGGACCGGTGTAGAGGGTCCAGGTGTCGGGCGTGGACGGCGACTCGACGGACGGCACGGTGCCGAACGCGGCCAGGACGAGCGCTCCGGCGCCGATGCCGAGCAGGTCGACCGCGCCGTGCAGCACGCCCTGCCGCCAGCGGCCCCGGCGGGCTATGCCGACCAGCACGACGACGGTGAGGCTGACCATGCCGGCCGGGACCCAGCCGTAGAGCAGCAGCACGGCGAGGGTGAGGGCCGCGCCGGAGCCGGTGCCGCCCCACCAGCGGGAGCGCCCGAGCATCACGAGGTGGCCGACGATGATGCCGGTGAGCACGGCCAGCGACCAGCCGACCGTGCCGGACGGGAAGAGGGCGTGCCCGCCGGTGAAGGCGCGCAGGAAGCCGGCTCCGAGGACGAAGCCGGCCGCCGCGACGACCGCGGTGGGCAACGCGGGCCAGGACGGGTGCCGTTCGGTCTCCGTCGCGGGCTCCCCGATGCCGTGCCCGCCGGCCGGGCGTGCCGCGCCCGCGTCGCGTGCGTCCGCGGCGCACGACCCGGTGCGCCCCCGCGCGTCCGGTCGCTCCGCGGGCCGCCCGTCCTCACGGCCGCGCCGCCGGACGACCGCCAGGCGGCGCAGGCGCAGCCGTGAGCCCGGGGCGGCGCTCTCGGTCGGTTCCATTCCCGTCCCTCTCACAGCCGGCGGTGCCCACGCCACGCGGCCCGATGCCCGACATCCCTCGGCGGCTCCGCCGTGGAAAGCCCTTCCCCGGACCCGTCACGGGTACGGGGGTTGCCCCGACCGCAACTGGGCACGGCAGGCGCACATCTCAACAGTAGGCCGCGAAAGGCCTGTACGGGCACCGGTCGCCGACGGTTGCCCGAATGCGCCCCAGCCACCCGTATGCATCTGGTATGCGCCTATCGGGTGGGCTTCAACCGCTACTCCTCGGCCGAAAGGGCGGCTTCGGCCGCGGCGTCGGGTCCCCGCTCCAACAGCACCTGGAAACCGTCCTCGTTCAGAACCGGAACTTTCAACTGCACTGCTTTGTCATACTTCGACCCGGGGTTGTCGCCCACGACGACGAACGACGTCTTCTTGGAGACCGATCCGGTCACCTTGGCGCCCCGGTTCTGCAGGGCCTCTTTCGCGCCATCCCGGGTGAAGTTCTCCAGTGTCCCGGTCACCACGACCGTTAGTCCTTCGAGCGGACGCGGGCCCTCGTCCTCGCCCGAGCGCTCGTCCTCCATGCGGACTCCGGCCGCCTTCCACTTGCGGATGATCTCCCGGTGCCAGTCCACGGCGAACCATTCCTTGAGGGAGGCGGCGATGGTCGGGCCGACGCCCTCGGTGGCGGACAGCTCCTCCTCGGTGGCCTGCTCGATGCGGTCCATGGAGCGGAACTCGCGGGCCAGCGCCTCCGCCGCGACCGGTCCGACATGACGGATCGACAGGGCGGTGAGCACCCGGGCCAGCGGGCGGTCCTTGGCGGCCTCGATGTTCCTCAGCATCGCCAGGGCGTTCTTCTTCGGCTCGCCCTGCTGGTTGGCGAAGACGGTGACGACCTTCTCCTCGCCGGTCTTCGGGTCCCGCTTGGGCAGTCCGCTGTCCTGGTCGAGGACGTACGCCTTGATGGGGAGCAACTGCTCGACGGTGAGGTCGAACAGGTCGCCCTCGTCCTTCAGCGGCGGCTCCTCGGGCTCCAGCGGGCTGGTGAGGGCGGTGGCGGCGACGTACCCGAAGTGCTCGATGTCCAGCGCCTTGCGGCCGGCCAGGTAGAACAGCCGCTCGCGCAACTGGGCGGGGCAGGTGCGGGCGTTGGGGCAGCGCAGGTCGACGTCCCCCTCCTTCATCGGCCGGAGCGGCGTGCCGCACTCGGGGCACTCGGACGGCATCACGAACTCCCGCTCGCTGCCGTCCCGCAGGTCGGCCACCGGGCCGAGGATCTCCGGGATGACGTCGCCGGCCTTGCGCAGCACCACCGTGTCGCCGATCAGGACGCCCTTGGCCTTCACCACGTCCTGGTTGTGCAGCGTGGCGAACTCGACCTCCGAGCCGGCCACGGTCACCGGCTCGACCTGCGCGTACGGCGTGACACGGCCGGTGCGGCCGACGCCCACGCGGATGTTCACCAGCTTGGTGTTGACCTCCTCCGGCGCGTACTTGTACGCGATGGCCCAGCGCGGGGCGCGCGAGGTGGTGCCGAGGCGGCCCTGGAGGGGGATCTCGTCGAGCTTGACGACGACGCCGTCGATCTCGTGCTCCACGGAGTGGCGGTTCTCGCCGTAGTAGGCGATGAACTCCCGCACGCCCTCCAGGTCGTCGACCACCCGGTTGTGCGGGGAGGTCGGCAGGCCCCACTCCTTCAGCAGTTCGTAGGCCTGGGAGAGCCGGGTCAGGCCCTTGTAGCCCTCGAGCACGCCGATGCCGTGCACCACCATGTGCAGCGGGCGTGAGGCGGTGACCCGCGGGTCCTTCTGGCGCAGCGAACCGGCCGCCGCGTTGCGCGGGTTGGCGAACGGCTTCTCGCCGGCCTCCACCAGGCGGGCGTTGAGCTCCTGGAACTTCTCCATCGGGAAGTAGACCTCGCCGCGGACCTCCACGACGTCGGGCACCTTGTCGCCCTTGAGGCGGTCCGGGATCTCGGCGATGGTGCGGACGTTGGGCGTGATGTCCTCACCGGTGCGGCCGTCGCCGCGGGTCGCCGCGCGGACCAGCCGGCCGCGCTCGTAGGTGAGGTTGACCGCCAGGCCGTCGATCTTCAGCTCGCACAGGAAGTGGTAGGTCTGGTCGCCCAGTTCGCGGTGGATGCGGTCGGCCCAGGCGGCGAGGTCCTCGTCGTTGAACGTGTTGTCCAGGGACAGCATCCGGGAGCGGTGCTCGACGGAGGTGAACTCCGTCTCGTAGGACCCGGCGACCTTCTGGGTCGGCGACTCCGGCGTGCGCAGCTCCGGGTAGCGCTCCTCCAGCTGCTCCAGCTCACGCAGCAGGCGGTCGAACTCCGCGTCGCTGATGACGGGCGCGTCCTTCACGTAGTACCGGAAGCGGTGCTCCTCGATCTGCTCGGCGAGCGTGGCGTGCTTCTCCCGCGCTTCCGCGGGCACGCTCGTCGTCTCCGCTTGCTTGTCGCCGGCCACCGTGTGTCCTCCCGTTACTCAGGGTTGTCCGCGAGGGATCTCGCCGCCCGGACGCAGTGGGCGTACGCCGATCGCGCGTACCCCGGGGATGCCCCCGCGAGTCCGCACGCCGGGGTGATCGTGACCGCCTCCGGGAGAAGTCCCGGCCGCAGCCCCAGCCTGCGCCAGAGCGTCCTGACACCCATGACGCTACCGGCAGGGTCCGACAATGGGGCGTCCGTGCCCGGCACGACACCGGCGAAGAGCCGGGTGCCGTCCTCGACGGCTTCTCCGATCGCCTCGTCGTCACGCTCGGTGAGGAGGGAGAAATCGAACGAGATGCCCGCCACGCCCGCCCGGCGCAGCAGGGCGAACGGGACGTCCGGGGCGCACGAGTGGACCACGACCGGCCCGCCGTCGTGCACGCCGACCACGTCGCGCAGGGTGCCCTCGACGACCTGACGGTCGACGGCGCGGTGGGTGCGGTAGCCGCTGGCGGTCTTCACCTGACCGCGCAGGACGGCGGTGAGGGACGGTTCGTCGAGCTGGAGGACGAGCCGCGCGCCGGGGACGCGGCGGCGCACCTCGTCGAGGTGCAGGCGCAGGCCCTCGGCGAGGGAGGCGGCGAGGTCGCGGCAGGCGCCGGGGTCGGAGAGGGCGGCCTCCCCGTTCTTCAGCTCCAGGGACGCGGCGAGGGTCCAGGGGCCGACCGCCTGGACCTTGAGGAGCCCTTCGTAGCCCTGTGCGAACTCCTCCAGCGCGTCCAGGTCCTCGCGGAGCCAGGAGCGGGCGCGGCGGGTGTCCCGGCCCGGCCGGTCGCCGATCCGCCAGCCGCTGGGCTCCACGCGCGCGTAGAGCTCGACGAGGAGGCCCGCGGTGCGGCCGATCATGTCGGCGCCGGGGCCTCGGGCGGGGAGTTCGGGGAGGTGGGGGAAGTCCTCGAAGCTGCCTGTTGCCGCCTTGGCGGCTTCTCTGGCGTCTGTGCCGGGGAGGGAGCCGATGCCCGTGGCGGGGGCGAAGCGAAGGGTGTCGTTCACACGGGAAGCGTACGCAGTGCGGGGCGGGGGGTTTTCGCCCCCGCCGCCCCTTCCCGCCCCGTCCCCGGGGGGCTGCGCCCCCCCCGGACCCCCCTTCGGCCCTGGCGGGTCTCGTCCTCAAGCGCCGGACGGGCTGGAGGGTGCCGGTCGGGCTGTAAGAATCAGGCGCCCGGGCGGACCGTCAGGTCGTTCACTTCCGCGTCCCTCGGGAGGTCCAGGGACATGAGGATCGTCGTCGCCACCGATTCCGGGTCGATCCACTTCTGCGGGTCGTAGTCCTTGCCCTCCTGCTGGTGGACCTTCTCCTGCATGGGGCTCGCCGTGCGGCCGGGGTAGACCGAGGTGACGCGGACGCCGTTGGCGTGCTCCTCGTGGCGGAGGGAGTCGGCGAGGGCCTTCAGGCCGTGCTTGGAGGCCGCGTAGGCGGACCAGTCGGCGTGGGCGGCGAGGCCGGCGCCGGAGTTGACGAAGATCACGTGGCCTCGGCTCGCGCGGAGCTGGGGCAGGAAGTGGCGGGTCAGTTCGGCGGGGGCGACGAGGTTGACGTTGAGCTGGTGGCGCCAGCTCTTCGGGGTGAGGTCGCCGACGGGGCCGAGGTCGACGACGCCGGCGATGTGCAGCAGCGAGTCGACCCGGTCGGGCAGCGACTGGTGGGAGAACGCCCAGCTGAGCCGGTCGGGGTCGGCCAGGTCGCCGACCAGGGTGCGGGCACCGGGGAACTCGGCGGCCAGCTCCTTCGCGCGGCCGGCGTCGCGCGCGTGGAGCACGAGGTCGTCCCCGCGCGCGTGCAGGCGGCGCGCGACGGCCGCGCCGATGCCGGAGCCGGCTCCGGTGATCACATGTGTAGCCATGACCGCCATGCTCGCATCACCGCGCGGTCAGGCGACGCCCAGGCTCTCCTCAAGGTAGGCCAGCGCGCCCACCGGCTCCTCGGCGAAGAAGACCAGCTCGGCCAGCGGGCGGGGCAGGAAGCCCTCGTCCTCCATGCGGCGGAACTGCTCCTTCAGGCCGTCGTAGAAGCCCGCGGTGTTGAGCAGCACCACCGGCTTGTCGGTGTGGCCGTGCTTCTTCAGCTCCAGGATCTCGGTCGCCTCGTCGAGGGTGCCGGTGCCGCCGACCATGATCACGACGGCGTCGGCCTTCTCGAGGAGCAGCCTCTTGCGCTCGGCGAGGTCCTTGGCGATCACCATCTCGTCGACCCCGTCGCGGGCCGTCGCGGCGAGGAACTCCACCGAGACGCCCAGGAGCCGGCCGCCCGCCTCCTCCGCCCCGTCCGCGACGACCTTCATCAGGCCTACGTCCGAGCCGCCCCAGACCAGGGTGTGCCCGCCCTTGCCGAGCAGGCGCGCGAACTCCCGCGCGGGGCGTGTGTAGCGGTCGTCGAGGTCGGCGGCGGAGAGGAAGACACAGATGTTCACGGGCGTCAGCCTACGCCCGGGAAGAAGGCGGCTCCGAGGGACGCTGTAGGGGTGGACCGAACGACGAGGAGGACGCCGTGACCACAGGCCATCGGATCACCGTCGAGCCCGGCGGCCGGCGCGTGCGCGTGGTGCGCGACGGACGCGTGCTGGCGGAGAGCGACCGGGCGCTGGTGCTGCACGAGACGGGCTGCCCCGCGCGCTGGTACATCCCGCCGGAGGACGTGCGGCTCGATCTGCTGACGCCGTCGGCGACGCACACGTACTGCCCCTTCAAGGGGACCGCGTCCTACTGGTCGCTTCCGGACGCCCCCGACCTGGTGTGGTCGTACCCAAACCCGAAGCCGGCGGTGGCGCCGATCAAGGACCACCTGTGCTTCTACGACACGGAAGTGGACTGACCGGGGCGCACGGAGTGTGATCGGCGGACGCGCCGCCCGCCTCACCGACGATTTCCGCACCGTGCGGCAGTCTGGTGAGACATGGACCAGAACATCTCCTCGCGCGACGGCACCTCCCTCGCCTACGAGAGCGCCGGCCGCGGCGCCACGATCGTCCTCGTCAGCGGCGCGATGTCGACGGGCGCCACGGTGGCGCCGCTGGCCGCCCCGCTCTCCGAACGGTTCCGGGTGGTGGTCTACGACCGCCGGGGCCGCGGCGCGAGCGGTGACACACCGCCGTACACGGTGGAGCGGGAGGTGGAGGACCTCGCGGCGCTGATCGAGGCGACGGGCGGCGAGGCGGGGCTGTACGGGGTCTCCTCGGGCGGCGCGCTGGCCCTGCGGGCGGCGGCGAGCGGGCTGCCGGTGCGCCGGGTCGCGGTGTACGAGACGCCGTACGCGATGTCGGAGGAGCATCTGGCGGAGCGCGCCCGGTACACGGAACGTCTGACGGCGGCCCTGGAGGAGGGGCGGCGGGGCGACGCGGTGGAGCTCTTCCTCCAGCTCACCGGGCTGGACGACGGGGTGATCCGGAGCGCGCGGCAGTCGCCGATGTGGGCGGGCATGGAGGCGCTGGCGCCCAGTCTGGCGTACGACGACGCCGTGATGGGCGACGGGAGCGTGCCGCGGGAGATGCTGGCGAGGATCGAGGTGCCGGTGCTGTCCATCGCGGGCGACGCGAGCCCGGTCTGGATGCGTCAGGCGGCCAAGACGATCGCGGAGTCGGTCCCCCGGGGCACGTACCGCACCCTCGAGGGACAGACCCACATGGCCGAACCGGACGTCCTGGCACCGGTGCTGGCGGAGTTCTTCTCGCGGTGATCCCGCAGGTTCCGGGGATCCCGGGGACCGGCCTGGGCGGGGCCGGTCAGGCCACGTCCGCCGTCGCCCGCTCCGTGGAGGCGATGGTCGCCGAGCCCACCACGCGCGTGCCGTCGTAGAGGACGACCGCCTGGCCGGGGGCGACGCCGCGGACCGGCTCGGCGAAGCGCACGCGCAGCTCCTCGCCGACGAGTTCGGCGGTCACCGGCGTCTCGTCGCCGTGGGCGCGGAGCTGGGCCGTGTACGTGCCGGGACCGGTCGGGGCGGAGCCGCACCAGCGGGGGCGGATCGCGGTGAGGGCGCCGACGTCGAGGGAGGCGGCGGGGCCGACGGTGACGGTGTTGTCCACCGGGGAGATGTCGAGGACGTAGCGCGGCTTGCCGTCGGGGGCGGGGGTGCCGATGCGCAGGCCCTTGCGCTGGCCGATGGTGAAGCCGTACGCGCCCTCGTGCGTGCCGATCTTGGCGCCGGTCTCGTCGACGATGTCGCCCTCGGCCTTGCCGAGCCGCCTGGCGAGGAAGCCCTGGGTGTCGCCGTCGGCGATGAAGCAGATGTCGTGCGAGTCGGGCTTCTTGGCGACGGCGAGTCCGCGGCGCTCCGCCTCCGCGCGGATCTCCTCCTTGGTGGTGACCGTGTCGCCGAGCGGGAACATGGCGTGGGCGAGCTGGCGGTCGTCGAGCACGCCGAGGACGTAGCTCTGGTCCTTGGCCATGTCGGAGGCGCGGTGCAGCTCGCGGGTGCCGTCCTCGCGGAGGATCACCTTCGCGTAGTGGCCGGTGCAGACGGCGTCGAAGCCGAGCGCGAGCGCCTTGTCGAGCAGCGCGGCGAACTTGATCTTCTCGTTGCAGCGCAGGCACGGGTTGGGGGTGCGGCCGGCCTCGTACTCGGAGACGAAGTCCTCGACGACGTCCTCGCGGAAGCGGTCGGCGAGGTCCCACACGTAGAACGGGATGCCGATGACGTCGGCGGCGCGGCGGGCGTCGCGGGAGTCCTCGATGGTGCAGCAGCCCCGCGCGCCCGTGCGGAAGGATTGAGGGTTCGCGGAGAGCGCGAGGTGGACGCCGGTCACGTCGTGACCCGCTTCGGCGGCGCGGGCGGCGGCGACGGCGGAGTCGACGCCTCCGGACATGGCGGCCAGGACGCGGAGGGGGCGGGTGCGCTGCGGGGTGTCAGTCATAGCCCCTCCAGGGTACGGGGGCGCGGGAACCACGGCCGCCGGATATGCGTTCACGATCACATGGGGGCCAAGGGAGCATCCGAGGACGGGGACCGGCGGATCGGGCGGCGCGCGCTGATCGTGGGCGGGCTGGCGGCAGCGGCGGGCACGGCGGCGCTGGCGCGCGACGAGCTGGCGCGGCTGTGGTGGCGGCTGCCCGGGATCGACAAGCCGCGCAAGCCGGGCGAGGTCGACTTCGCGGGCGCCCGCTGGGTGGCGGCCTCCGACGCCAACTGGCGGGGCGCGGACCGGCCGGACGACTTCCACGTCGACATGGTGGTCGTGCATGTCACGCAGGGCAGCCTGGACAGCGCGGTGAAGGCGTTCCAGAACCCGGGCCACAAGGCGGCGGCGCACTACATCGTCGGCAAGGACGGCCGGATCACGCAGATGATCCGCGAGCTGGACGTGGCCTACCACGCGGGCAACCGGGACTACAACGAGCGCAGCATCGGCATCGAGCACGAGGGCTTCGTGGACCGCCCGGAGGACTTCACGGACGAGATGTACGCGGCCTCGGCCCGCCTGACGGCCCGGATATGCGCCCGCTACGGCATACCGGTGGACCGGAAGCACATCATCGGCCACGTCGAGGTCCCGGGCACGGACCACACGGACCCGGGCCCCCACTGGGACTGGGACCGCTATCTGAAGCTGGTCCGCCGCGCGGGCACGGCCGTGACGGAGGAGAAACGATCGGCCGCCCCGGCGGGGGGTTCGGGGAGCCCCACGCCGGGTTCCTAGGCGCCCGGGACCCGCGCGCCTCTCAGCTCAGGCCCGCCGCCCGGGCTCGTTCCACCGCCGGGCCGATGGCCTTGGCGAGGGCCTCCACGTCGGCGTCCGTCGACGTGTGCCCGAGGGAGAAGCGGAGGGTGCCTCGGGCGAGGTCGGGGTCGGTGCCGGTGGCGAGGAGGACGTGGCTGGGCTGGGCGACGCCGGCGGTGCAGGCGGAGCCGGTGGAGCACTCGATGCCCTGGGCGTCGAGGAGGAGCAGCAGGGAGTCGCCCTCGCAGCCGGGGAACGTGAAGTGGGCGTTGGCCGGGAGGCGGCCGCCGGGGGCGGGGTCGCCGCCCAGGATGGCATCGGGGACGGCTTCGAGGACCGCGGCGACCAGGTCGTCGCGGAGGCGTCCGATCTCCAGGGCGAACCGCTCCCGCTCCTCGGCGGCGATCCGTCCGGCGACGGCGAAGGAGGCGATCGCCGGCACGTCCAGGGTGCCGGAGCGGACGTGCCGCTCCTGGCCACCGCCGTGCAGCACGGGCACCGGGGTGTGCTCGCGGCCCAGGACCAGGGCGCCGATGCCGTACGGGCCGCCGATCTTGTGCCCGGAGACGGTCATCGCGGCGAGCCCGGACGCGGCGAAGTCCACCGGGACCTGGCCGAAGGCCTGGACCGCGTCGGAGTGCAGGGGGATGCCGAACTCGGCGGCGACGGCGGCGAGTTCCGCGACCGGCAGGATCGTCCCGATCTCGTTGTTGGCCCACATCACGGTGGCGAGGGCGACGTCGTCGGGGTTGCGGGCTACGGCCTCGCGCAGGGTGTCGGGGTGGACCCGGCCGTGCGCGTCGACGGGGAGGTACTCGACGGTGGCGCCCTCGTGCGTGGCGAGCCAGTCGACGGCGTCGAGGACGGCGTGGTGTTCGACGGGGCTGGCGAGGACCCGGGTGCGGGCCGGGTCGGCGTCGCGTCGGGACCAGTACAGGCCCTTCACGGCGAGGTTGTCGGCCTCCGTGCCGCCGGAGGTGAAGACGATCTCGCTGGGGCGGGCGCCGAGGGCTTCGGCGAGGGTCTCGCGGGCCTCCTCGACGGTGCGCCGGGCGCGGCGGCCGGCCGCGTGCAGGGAGGAGGCGTTGCCGGTGACGCCCAGGTGCGCGGTGAGCGCCTCGACCGCCTCGGGCAGCATCGGGGTGGTCGCGGCGTGGTCGAGGTAAGCCATGGTGGGGCCGATTCTACGGGGTCCGGTGCATGACCCACGGATTCCGGTCGCCGGGAGGTGCCCCCCGTACGGCGGGTGCGGCGGTCCCGCCCGTCAGAAGCTCCAGGAGACCGTGCCGTCCGCCTGCATGAACGCGGCGAGGACGACGAGGTCGGCGATGCCGAGACCCAGGCCGAGGAGGGCGCGGCCGCGGCGGGCGGTGCCGCGCAGCAGGGCGACGGACGCCAGCACGATGGCGCTGGGGCCGAGGAAGACGTTGAGGACGAGCAGGCCGAGCAGGCCCAGGACGAACGACGCGACGGCCATGCCGTCGGTGTCGCGGATCCCGGTGCGGCGGCCGGCCGGTGCGGTGAGCTGCATGGTGATCGACTCCTGCGGTCGGAAGGCGGTCGGTGGGCGGTCGGTCGGGCCGTGCGGGTCAGTGCGCCGAGGTGCCGCGGTCGCGGCCGCGGAGCTCGCGCAGGGCGAAGACGCCCAGCCAGACGGCGATGACGGCGCCGGCGGCGACGGAGAAGGTGAGCGGCGCGTGCGCGACGGCGCCGAGGACGACGCCCATCAGCAGCAGCGCGGCGACGAGGAACAGCATGTGGATCCCCCAAGTTGGGTGAACGATTGTAGTAACACTTGTTCACTGACTTCCCAGTCTAGCGCCGCTCTCACTTTTCAATGTGGGAGAACAGTTGTTAACTGCATGGCATGAGTCACACGTCCGGCATCCGGCAGGCCCAGAAGCAGAAGACCCGGCAGGCGCTCCTCGACGCGGCGCTCGAACTGCTGGAGGGCCAGAGCCTGAGCAGTCTGGGCCTGCGTGAGGTCACGCGTGCCGTCGGGATCGCCCCGACCGCGTTCTACCGGCATTTCCGGTCGGTCGAGGACCTGGGCGTGGCGCTGGTCGAGGAGGCGCTGGGCAGCCTGCACCCGATGATCCGGACCACGGTGACCCCGGCGGGCGAGGGCGAGGAACGCATCGCGCGCGCCATCGAGCTGATCGCCCGTCATGTGGACGCGTACCCGGCCCATGTGAGGTTCATCGCCCGGGAGCGGCACGGCGGGGTGCGTCCGGTCCGTGAGGCGATACAGGAGCAGTTGGCCCGGTTCACGGCGGAGGTCGGGGAGGCGCTGGCCGGGGACGCGGAGTCGGCGGGCTGGAGCGAGGAGGACCTGCTGATGCTGGCCCAGCTCTACGTGGACCAGATGCTGATCACTGCCTCGCTCTTCCTGGAGGCGCCGGCGAGTTCGCCCGAGGAGCGGGAGCGGGTGTCGAAGGTGGCGGCGCGTCAGCTGCGGCTGATCCATGTGGGGCGGCAGCACTGGCTCGACGGGACGGACACGGCCGGAGGACGGTGACACGACGAAGGGGCGGTACGGGGTCGCAGGTGACCCCGTACCGCCCCTTCACCGGCAGTTCGGCGCCGGTGGTTCAGCTCAGCCGCACACGCGCCAGCTGGCGGGACTGCGCGACAAGACGGTCTGCGCTGTCCCAGACCTCGGCGTCCTCCTCGAGGAAGCCGCCCGCGAGGTTGCGGGTGGTGATCGACACGCGCAGCGGACCCGGCGCCGGGCGGCAGCGCACGTGGACGGTCAGCTCGACCGTGGGCACCCAGCCGGTGAGGCCCATCTCGAAGGCGGTCGGCGGCAGCGCGTCCACCGCGAGCAGCAGCGCGAGCGGGTCGGGGTCCCGGCCGTCGGCGAGACCGAACCAGGCGCGCATCTCACCCTTGCCGGACGGCTTTCCGAGGGCCCAGCCGAGGGTCGAGGGGTCGAGCTTCAGCATCAGCCGGCCGGCGATCTCGGAGCTTCCGTCGACCGGGGCGGGTCCGTCCTCGGGGCCGAAGCACTGGTCCATCGGCGGCAGCGCGGGCGGTACGGCCGTCGTGCGGACGTCGTCGGGGAGGGCGTCCAGGTCGCCGTAGGAGGCGAGGACGCGGATGCGCTCGACCTCGTCGCCCTGCTCGTCGAGCTGGAAGAGGGACGCCTGGCCGGTGGAGAGGGTGCGTCCGGCGCGGACGGTCTCGGTGCGGACGACCGCCGGGCCGGGCTGGGAGGCCGTCAGGTAGTGCGCGGTGACCGAGAACGGGTCGGAGTGCGGCAGCGCGTCCGCGAGCGCGCGGCCCAGAACGGCCAGCAGATATCCGCCGTTGACGGCGTTGATGATCGTCCAGCCGGCGGAGAGGTCGATGTCGTAGACACCGGGTTCCCGCGCGGTGAGCGCGGTGTCGCGGTCGAACTCACTGTCACCGATGACGGCCCTGGTGGCCTGGGCGGAGGCTGCTTCTGGCATGGATGAACAGTACAAGAAGATAATACTAAGCGGTAGCTTTGCTCACTCCCCCTCCGTGACCGTCGAACGGCGGTGCCAGGCGCGGGGCGCACGCCAGTGGTAGCGCATCGCCAGCAGCCGCAGCACGAAGGTGGTGACGGCGGCGGTGGTGCTGGTGACCGGGTTCAGCGCGTCGAAGCGCAGGCAGAGGGCGACCATGGCGGCGCCGACGATCGCGGGCACCGCGTACAGGTCGCGGTCCCAGCGCAGCAGCGACGGCACCTCGTTGGCGAGCACGTCCCGCAGCACACCGCCGCCGACCGCCGTGGCCAGGCCCAGGCAGGCGGACGCGGTGAGGCCGAGCCCGTAGTCGTACGCCTTGGTCGTGCCGACGACGCAGAAGAGGCCGAGGCCCGCCGCGTCGAAGACGTTGACCGCGGACTGGATGCGCTCGACGTGCGGGTGCAGGAAGAAGACGAGGACGGTGGCCAGCAGCGGGGTGACGAAGTACCCCAGATCCGTGAAGGCGGCGGGCGGGACGGCGCCGATGATCAGGTCGCGGAAGAGACCGCCGCCGAGGGCGGTGATCTCGGACAGCACGGCGATCCCGAACACGTCGAAGTTTTTCCGGACGGCCAGCAGACCGCCGGAGATGGCGAACACGAAGATGCCGATCAGATCGAGCGTGTGCAGGACGGACGGGCTGAACAGTTGCTGAAGCACTTGCACATTGTGGCGTAGAAAGATGCCCCCGCCTTGCAAAGTAAGGCGGGGGCATCTTTCGGGTGTCGATCAGACAGCCTTCTCGGGCTCCTCGGAAGCCTCGGGCGCGTCGGAGGCCTCGGCCTCGGCGGGCGCGTCGTCGGCCTCGGCGGGCTTCTCCGCCCGCGCCGGCTTCCCGGCCTCGACGGACTTCTCGCCCTCCGCGGCCTCGGCAGCCTTCTCGGCCTCGGCAGGCTTCTCGGCCCCCTCCGCCTTCGCAGGCTTCTCCGCCTTCTCCGCCTTCACAGGCTTCTCCGCCTGCGCGGACTTCTCGGCCTCGGCAGGCTTCTCCGTCTTCGCAGGCTTCTCCGCCTTCGAGATCTTCTCCGCCTGGGCGGGAATCTTCGCCGGGGTGTCGGTCTCCGGGTTGTCGTCGACGCCCTCGCGGGTCGCCGAGACCACCTCGCCCTTGGTCAACGTGAGCTTCCCGGACGCGATGTCCTCCGCGTAGTGGCACGCCACCCGGTGGCCGCCGCCGACGTCCCGCAGCTGGGGACGCTCGGTCGCGCAGCGCTCGGCCTGGGCCCACGGGCAGCGGGTGTGGAACCGGCAGCCGGTCGGCGGGTTGGCCGGCGAGGGCAGGTCACCGGTGAGCAGGATCCGCTCGCGCTTGTCCTCCACCTCCGGGTCCGGCACCGGCACGGCCGACATCAGGGCCTTGGTGTACGGGTGCTTCGGCTCGGCGTAGAGCGCGTCGCTCGGCGCCTCCTCGACCAGCGAGCCCAGGTACATCACACCGATCGTGTCGGAGATGTGCCGGACCACCGCGAGGTCGTGCGCGATCACCACGTAGGTCAGGCCGAGTTCCTCCTGCAGCTCCTCCAGCAGGTTGATGACCTGGGCCTGGACCGACACGTCGAGCGCGGAGACCGGCTCGTCGCAGATGATCACGTCCGGTTCGAGGACGAGGGCGCGGGCGATGCCGATGCGCTGCCGCTGGCCGCCGGAGAACTCGTGCGGGTAGCGGGCGAGCGCGTTGGAGGGCAGGCCGACCTTGTCGAGGATGGCCTTGATCTTCTCGCGCCGCTCCTCCTGGTCCTTGCCGATGCCGTGGGCGATCATGCCCTCGGACAGGATCGACTCGATGTTCTGCCGCGGGTTGAGCGAGCCCAGCGGGTCCTGGAAGACCATCTGGAGCCGGCGCCGGAAGCGGCGCATCTCCTCGCCGGGCAGCTTCGCCAGGTCGGTGCCGTCGAGGACGACGGAGCCCTCGGTGATGTCCACCAGCCGCAGCACGGACCGCCCGAGGGTGGTCTTGCCGCAGCCGGACTCGCCGACCAGACCGTAGGTCTCGCCGGCCTCCA
The DNA here is from genome assembly GCF_051903975.1 of Streptomyces sp. P9-2. Lineage (NCBI taxonomy): Bacteria > Bacillati > Actinomycetota > Actinomycetes > Kitasatosporales > Streptomycetaceae > Streptomyces > Streptomyces sp. P9-2. Next base: position 4,719,070 of record NZ_CP192633.1, on the reverse strand, counting down.
CCTTCAGGGAGACCCCGTCCACGGCGTACACGTGGCCGACCGTCCGGTCGAACAGGAGGCCCTTCTTGATGGGGAAGTGGACCTTGACGCCGTCCAGTTCGAGCAGGCTCATGCGGGGACCTCCTCGGCCTTCGCGTCGTCGAGTACGGGGTTGACGCACCGCACCTGGTGACCGGCCGCGCGGGGCTCGCCGAGCTCCGGGGTGCCGGTCAGGCAGCCCATCTCGTACCGGTCGCAGCGGGGCGCGAAGGCGCAGCCGTCGGCCCAGGCGATGCGGTCGTTGATCGAGCCGCGGATGGGGTTGAGCGGCTCGCCCCGTGGCGCGTCGAGCCGCGGGATGGAGCCCAGCAGTCCGTGCGCGTACGGGTGGGTGGGGTGGGCGAACAGCTCGCGGCGCCCGGCGGACTCCACGACCTTGCCCGCGTAGAGGACGTTGACCTGGTCGCAGAGGCCGGCGACCACGCCGAGGTCGTGGGTGATCATCAGCAGGGCGGTGCCCTCCTGGTCCACGAGCTCCTTGAGCAGCTCCAGGATCTGCGCCTGGATCGTCACGTCGAGCGCCGTGGTGGGCTCGTCGGCGATGAGCAGACGCGGGGCGCAGGCCACCGCCATGGCGATCAGAGCGCGCTGGCGCATGCCGCCGGACAGCTGGTGCGGGTACTCCTTGAGCCGCCGGGTGGGGTCGGGGATGCCGACCCGGTCCAGCAGGTGCGCGGCCTCCTTGCGGGCGGCCTCGCCCTTCATCCCGCGGTGGCGCTCCAGGATCTCGGTGACCTGCACGCCGATCGGGACGACCGGGTTCAGCGAGGACAGCGGGTCCTGGAAGATCATCGCCATCTCGCTGCCGCGCAGGTCGCGGCGGGCGGACGGGCTCATCGTGAACAGGTCCGTGCCGTCGAACTCGGCACGGCCGCCGATGGTGAGACCCTTCGCGGGCAGCAGGCCCATCAGGGCCAGGGAGGTGACGGACTTGCCGCAGCCGGACTCGCCGACCAGGCCCACGACCTGGCCCTGGTCGACCTCGAAGGAGATGCCGTCGACCGCCCGGGACTCCTTGCGGCCGCGGCCGCCGAAGGTGACGGTCAGTTCGTCGACAGTGAGCAGAGACATGGTGGTTCAGCCCCTCAGCTTCGGGTCGAGGGCTTCCCGCATGGCCTCGCCGAGGAGGGTGAAGCCGAGGGCGGTGATGATGATGCCGACGGCGGGGTAGACCGCCATCGCGGGGGCGTAGCTGAAGAAGCGCTGCGCCTGGGCGAGCATGACGCCCCACTCGGGGATCGCCGGGTCGGGGTTGCCGAGGCCCAGGTAGGACAGGGCGGCGGCCTCGATGATCGCGGTGGCCAGGGAGAGCGTGGCCTGCACGATCACCGGGCTCAGCGAGTTGGGCAGGATCTGCGAGAGCACGATGCGCCGCTTGCGCACGCCCAGGGACTGCGCCGCGAGGACGTAGTCCGCGTTGCCCTGCGCCAGCATCGAGCCGCGCAGCAGACGGGCGAACACCGGCACCTGGACCACACCCACCGCGATCATCACGGTGGTCAGCGACTGACCCATGACGGCGGCGATGGACACGGCCAGCAGCAGCGAGGGCAGCGCCAGCATCATGTCGATGAAACGCATGATGACGGAGTCGATACGCCGTCCGGTGTCGCCGCCGAGGGTGGCCGCGGCGCCGGAGACGATGCCGATCACGAAGCCGGCGACCAGGCCGATCAGCGTGGCGACGATACCGACGAGCAGGGTCTGCCGGGCGCCGACGAGCATCCGGGAGAACAGGTCGCGGCCGAGGTGGTCGAGGCCGAACCAGTTGCCGTCGCGGGCGCCGACGAACTTGCCCTGGTTGGGGAAGACCTCGCCGCGCCAGGTCTGCGCGCTCGGCGAGTACGGCGCCAGGAACGGGCCGACGACGGCGATGAGCACGAACAGGACGATGATGACGGCGCCGACGATCGCCATCTTGCTGGACTTCAGCCGGCGGAAGGCCTCCCGCCAGAGGCTGGCACCGGTGCTGGTCTCGCTGACGGCCGTCAGTTCCGCGAGACGCTGGATCTTCTCGGACTTGGTGGCGACAGCCATGTCAGTGCACCCGCACTCTCGGGTCGATGATGCTGTACGCCAGGTCCACCAGCAGGTTGATCAGGACGTACACCATCGCGATGAACATGATGAACCCGACGAGCACCGGGTAGTCACGGCCGTCGATCGACGTCTTGATGAAGTTGCCGATGCCGTTGAAGGAGAACACGGACTCGGTGAGGACGGCTCCGGAGAGCAGGGAGCCGGTGAGCAGACCGACCGACGTGATCACGGGCAGCAGGGCGTTGCGCAGCACGTGACGGCCGCGGACGACGCTGCGCTTGAGGCCCTTGGCCTGGGCGGTGCGCACGTAGTCCTCGTCCTGCACCTCGAGCACGCTGGCGCGGGTCATGCGCACGATGACCGCGAGCGGGATGGAGGCGAGGGTGACGGCAGGCAGGATCAGGTGGTGGATCGCGTTCCACGAGGCGTCGAACTCACCGGTGAGCACACCGTCAAGGACGGCGAAGCCGGTGACCTCGGTGGCGTTGATGCCGGTGTCGAGGCGTCCGTAGCTGGGGAAGAAGCCCAGCTTCACGGCGAGGACTTCCTTGAGGATCAGGCCCAGGAAGAAGACGGGGATGCAGATGCCCACGAGCGAGCCGGAGACGGCGCTGACGTCGAGCCAGCCGCCGCGCTTGCGGGCGGCGAGGTAACCGAGGGGGATGCCGATCGCCACGGCGATGAGCATGGCCAGCAGGGACAGCTCCACCGTCGCCGGGAACCGGAGGAAGAACTCGTCCGTGACGGGCTGACCGGTCTGGACGGAGGTTCCCAGGTCGCCTTCGAAGATGCGCTTGAGGAAGCGCCAGTACTGGACGTAAATGGGCTGGTCCAGCCCGAGCGCACGGTTGATGCGCGCCACTTCGGCCTCGGTGGCCCTCTCCCCCAGGATCGCTGAGGCGGGTCCACCGGGCAGCCGGTCGAGCCACAGGAAGAGCAGAACCGACAGGCCGAGCAGCGTGGGTATGAGCTGGAGCAGTCTTCGTACGACGAGACGCAGCACCCCGCTTGCCCCTTTCTTGCGTGTTGTCTTACATGAACGGACCCGCCCGGCCGCCGAGTTGCGACGGCCGGGCGGACCCCCCCGTTATCGATTTCCTGCCGGTGTGCCTACTTGAAGGAGGCCTCGGAGAAGACTTCCTGCGTCAGCGGCGAGACCTTCGGCGGGTTGACGTTCTTGCCGAAGGCGATGGCCGGCGGGGACGACGAGATCGGGACGCCGGGCAGGTAGTCCATGATGACCTCGTTGGCCTTCTCGTAGGCCGCGGTGCGCTCGTCGGCCTTGCCCATCTTCGAGCCGGCGTTCACCGCGTCGAAGACCTTCTTGTCCTTGAAGCCCCACTGCTTGTCGTACCCGGCGAACCAGGTGCCGATGAAGTTGTAGCCGTCGTTGAAGTCACCGGTCCAGCCGAGCATGTGCAGGGCGCAGGAGCCGGCCTCGGTGGCGTCCAGGTAGTCCGGGGCCCACTTCATGGCCTTCGGCTTGACCGTGATGCCGGACTTCTCGAGGTCGGCCTTCATCAGCTCGAACAGGTCCTGCGGGGCAGGCATGTACGGGCGGGTGACCTCGGTCGGGTAGCAGAACTCGATGGTCAGGTTCTGGGCGCCGGCCTTCTTCAGCAGCTGCTTGGCCTTGGCGGGGTCGTACGGGTACTTCGTGACGTTCTTGGAGTAGCCCGCGATCGTGTCCGGCATGAACTGGTCGGCCACCTTGCCGCCCTCGGGCAGCTGGGTCTTGACCAGGTTCTCCTTGTCGATCGACTGCGCGATCGCCTGGCGGACTTCCTTCTTCTTCAGGGCCGGGTTCGCCGACTGGCTCATGCCCACGTAGAAGAGGTTGAAGACGCCACGGGTCGGGACGACGTAGCCCTGGTCCTCGAGGGTCTTGACGTCGGCCGGGGCGACGAGGTCGTAGCCGTCGATGTCACCGGCCTGGAGCGCCTGGCGGCGGCCCTCCTCGGTGTCGATCGTGCGGAAGACCAGGTTCTTGATCTTGGCCTTCTCGCCCCAGTAGTCGTCGAAGCGCTCGAGGGTGACTTCCTTGTTGCCCTTGTTCCACTTGACGATCTTGTACGGGCCGGTGCCGGCGACCGTGCCGGCCTCCTGGCTGTACTTGGGGTACGTGATGGCGTCGCCCTTGGCGGTCGCCTCCTGCTTCTCGTACTCCTTGATCGCCTTCGGCGAGTGGATGGCGAGGGCGTTCAGCGAGAAGCCGCCGGGGAGGTTCGCGGAGGGCTGCTTGACCTCGATGACGGCGGTGTTCTCGTCCTTCGCGGTGCAGCTCTTGTAGTTCGCCTCGGGCGTCTCCGGGTCCTCGTTCTTCGCGAACCCGCCCATGATGGTCTGCCAGTAGTAGGAGACCGCGCTCGACTGGTAGGTGCCCTTCCAGTTGAACCAGTGGTCGTAGTTGGCGCAGACCGCGGCGGCGTTGAACGCCTCGCCGTCGTGGAACTTCACGCCCTTGCGGAGGTTGAAGGTCCAGACGGTGCCGGCGTCGTTGCTCGACCAGGTCTCGGCGAGGCCGCCGACCAGCTTGGTGCCGCCCGACTCGTGCTCGAGGAGGGCCTCGAACGCCTGGCGGGTCACGCGGAAGGTCTCACCGTCGCTCGCGAGGGCAGGGTCCAGGGATCCCGGGTCGCCCGCACCGGCGAACACGAAGGTGTCCTTCTTGCCGCCGCTCTCGTTGTCGCTGTCCCGCTCGCTGGCGCAGCCCGTGGCGATCAGGCCGACCGCGACCGCGGCCGTGATCGCCCGAGCGGCTCGGGTCTTGAATATGCGCATACTGGGGCCACTCCGGGTCCGCTATGTGGATGCATCTTGACCGGCCGAACACTACAGACGTTCGCAGTGAGTCAGGAACAGTCCGGATAGCGGTGATACCTACCTGAGATCTGAACAGTCGACATACGGGACTGTTCCGGCATCTTCGCGCGATGATTTAACACCCCGGACACGAATGACACCCCGGCAAGTGCCGTCCACGAGGCCCGGGATGGGCGTGAAGGCGCGGTGAAACCGCAGGTGACAGGGGGTCAGCGCGAGGTTGCTGATCGCAATCGACGGAATCTGACGGAATCCGAGCGGGGGACGGGTCGGGACAGGAGCCGCAGCGCCGCCCATTGTCCACATGCTGGACATGAGTGACGCTGCGTCACCATGCGTGAGGCCCCCGGCGGCGGGGCAGCCGCGCCGGGAGCCTCGGGAAGACGTACCGGTCAGAGGCGGTGCGCGGGCGGATAGCCGTAGCCCGCGGCGGGGGCCGGGGCGTGCGCCTCACGGTCGTAGAACGGACGCCCGTTGACGCGCAGCCACATCGCCACCGGGTCGTGCTCGTCGGACATGGCGACCGTGGAGACGGGCAGTCCGTCGGGCACGGCGGGCAGCGACTGCCGCATCATCTGCCGTACCGACTCCACGGCGGGCGGCGAGGTGTCGTACACGTCCAGGCCGATGGCGAGGTACGGCGCGCCCAGCGCGGGCTGCACCCAGGCGCGGCGCAGCGCGCGCACGGCCGGGGTGCGGTGGGCGTTCTGCGCGAGGAGGGCGTAGAACTGCGGGATCTCGATGGCCGGTTCGGACAGGCGCAGCGGACCGGCGGGCTGCTGGTCGAGTCCGCCGGCGATGCGGCGCAGGTCGAGCCAGGGGATGCCGACGCCGCCGCCGGGCGCGTGCGGGTTGAGCCAGAGGCCGTAGCGGTCCGGGTAGAGCGCGCGGGCCACCTCGAGCCCGTCGACCACCTCGTACGAACGGTTCCAGCCGCTGGCGGACAGCTCCTGGGCGGAGGTCACGCAGGGCGCGTAGCCGTGGCCGTCGACCTCCATGGTCCCGTACTGGGCGTCGGGCGAGCCGGCCTGGCCCTGCCAGAGCAGCATCCAGACCCTGCCGGACGAGGGGGTGGCGAGGGCGCGCAGCAAGGCCTCGTAGGCGTCGTAACGCCCGGGCGTCACCTGGCGCAGCATGTGCTCGACCTGTCCGGCCGCCGCGGTGCCAGCGCTCACTTGTATCGCCCCTCCGTACAACACCCTGCCGGCCAATGCCCCTAGCTTAAGCCGACGGTCTCCGGCGGTCTGCGGTCAGTGCGCGGAAGGTGCGCGTCAGGCGCGCTGGTAGAAGGGGCGGACCTTGGCGCGCAGCCAGTCGCCGACCGGGTCCTGGGCGACGTCGAGGACGACGAGGTTGACCGGCCAGCGGGCGGGGCTGCGGCCCAGCGCGCGGCCGAGGGCGTCCAGCGGCAGCGCGCGCGGGTCGCCCTCCCAGTGCAGCAGCTCCACGCCGACGAACAGCACGGGGTCGGCCGTCTCGATGGCGGCCAGGCAGCGGCGGGCCGTCGCCACCACCCCGATGGCGTCGAACTCCTGCGAGGCGGCGGCGAGGAAGTCCACCGGGTCGTCCTGCCAGTCCGGTTCGAACAGCCGGACGCGGCCGCCGCCCGCCGGGCCCTCCAGCGGGGAGCGTCCGGCGCGGCACAGCTCGGCCACCGCGGGCGGCGGCAGCGGGACGGCGACCGTGCCGCCCGGGTTGACCACGATGCCGGCCTGCGGGGGCAGTCCGCGGGCGAACTCCACGGCGGGCGCCATGGTGCAGCCCATGTGGGAGCCGACGACCTGGCGGAACTGCTCCTCGGAGCTGAAGACCGGCACGTAGGCCTGGCCGTCCAGTTCCATGGTGGGCAGGTCGAGGGGGCCGCTGTGCGGGCCGCCGCCCTTGGGCAGGGGTACCCAGAGGAAGCTGCGGCCGAGGACCTCGACGATGCGGGCTCCCGCCGAGGGGACGCCGAGGGAGGCGGAGAGCGCCTCCTCCAGTTCGTTGCCGGGCCACCCGCCGTGCGGGTGGAAGTGCGTCCGGTCCGGGATGTCCGCCGGGAAGTCCATCTGTCGCCCACCGTCTGCCTGATGCCACTGCTTGCCGGAAAGGCTAGCCGGTCAGCGGCGGCGGCGGCCCCGCGCGGGGCCGCCGCCGGCCGGTCATCCGGTTCCACCGCCCCGGCACAGGGCGCACGCCGACCCGACAACCGGTACGCCGCCCCGGCACAGGGCGTGCCGATCGGTCAACCGGTGAAGCCGACCCCGCACAGGGCGCACACCGACCCGACAACCGGTACGCCGCCCCGGCACAGGCGCGCGCCGACCCGACAACCGGTGTCGCCCATCCGGCACCGAACACACGCCGACCGGTCAACCGGTGAAGGCCGACCTGGCACAGGGCGTGCCGACCGGTCGACCGGTGAAGCCGACCCCGCACAGGGCGTGCACCGACCCGACAGCCGGTGAAGCCGGCCCGGCCAGGGCGTGCGCCGACCCGTCAACCGGTGAAGCCGATGCGGCGCAGCGTGTTCGCGGCGTCCCGGTCGACGAGTACCGCCGAGGCGCAGCCCTCCGGGACCCGGCCGGACTCCACCGCGTCCAGCAGCCGGGCGCACGCGGTGCGGTGGCGGCGGAAGGCGTAGCGCGAGACGCCCCGGCCCCGCTCCAACTGCCCGGCCAGGGCCTCCTCCGGCGGGACGTCGAGGAGCAGCAGGTGCAGCGCGGCCCCGCGGCGGCGGGCCTCGCGGGCCAGCCAGCGCCGTACCCAGGTCTGGGTGCCGCAGTCGTGCACGACGACCGGCCGGCCGGAGCGCAGCACACGGCGCAGTCCCGCGTAGTGGGCGAGCCGGACCAGCGGCCGGTAGACCGCGTACGGCAGCAGGCGGGGCATGCGGCTGTCCCAGCGGTCGCGGGCGTCCTGGGAGTCGACGCGGTCGTCGTGCACCGCGCGCCGCATCAGCGTGGACTTGCCGCTGCCGGGCAGGCCGGTGACGACGACGAGGTCGCGGGGGCCGAAGAGCAGGGCGCGCGGACTGCGTCCCGCGCGGGCGCGCAGGTCCTGGACGAGGGGGGCGGGCGCCGCGTCGCGGGCGCCGTCGGCCCGGTGCGCGTGCTGCCGCGGCAGCGCGACGCCTGTGGTGCCGGCGTACGCCGTGGGCCTGTTCACCGTGGTCGTCCTCCCCTGGGGCCGGATATGGAGGTCCGATCCCCGCCGCGTGTAAAGAGAAGGTAATGCCAGGTCGCTCTCGGTTGCGTACTCATTCCGACACAGGCCTGTCACAGCTCCCTGTGACCGAGCCTGCACGAGCCGTGCACCCCCGGCAAGGCCCCCCTGCCGGTGTCCCACGATGCGTGCAATGATGAGCGCGCCAACTGCATACCGGCCGTTTGAATCCGCGCGGGAGAGTCCCCGGCACCTGTGCCGCCGGGGCGCCGAAGGAGCAAGTCCCTCCCTTGAATCTCTCAGGCACCGTTACCGCGCGGGCGAGGCACATCTGAAAAGCGGGCCGCCGTCGCAGTGCTCCGGCGACCCCACCCAAGGTGCAAGTCCTGACCTCCGTGACACGGGTGGTCATGGCGAACCTCTCAGGTTCCGATGACAGATGGGGAGGAACGACCTCGCCGTCATGCCTTGGGAGACCGACCGATGAGCAGTACCGACCCCCGCCGCACCGCGCTCGATGCCCTGCATCGGTCGCTCGGCGCGACGATGACCGACTTCGCCGGCTGGGACATGCCCCTTCGCTACGGCTCCGAGCGCGACGAGCACAACGCCGTGCGCACGAAGGCCGGCCTCTTCGACCTCTCGCACATGGGTGAGATCACGGTCACCGGCCCGCAGGCCGCCGCCCTCCTCGACCACGCGCTGGTGGGCAACATCTCGGGCGTGAAGCCGGGCCGCGCCCGCTACACGATGATCTGCCGTGAGGACGGCGGCATCCTGGACGACCTGATCGTCTACCGCCTGGGCGAGACCGAGTACATGGTCGTGGCCAACGCCTCCAACGCCCAGGTGGTGCTGGACGCGCTGACCGAGCGGGCCGCGGGCTTCGACGCCGAGGTGCGCGACGACCGCGACGCCTACGCGCTGCTGGCCGTGCAGGGCCCCGAGTCCCCGGCGATCCTGAAGAGCCTGACCGACGCCGACCTGGACGGCCTGAAGTACTACGCCGGCCTGCCGGGCACCGTGGCCGGGGTCCCCGCGCTGATCGCCCGCACCGGCTACACCGGCGAGGACGGCTTCGAGCTGTTCGTGAAGCCGGAGCACGCCGTGGAGCTGTGGCAGGCGCTGACCAAGGCGGGCGAGGGCCACGGCCTGGTCCCGTGCGGTCTGTCCTGCCGGGACACGCTCCGCCTGGAGGCGGGCATGCCGCTGTACGGCAACGAGCTGAGCACCTCCCTCACGCCCTTCGACGCCGGTCTGGGCCGGGTGGTGAAGTTCGAGAAGGAGGGCGACTTCGTGGGCCGCGCCGCCCTCGCCGAGGCCGCCGGGCACGCCGAGAAGAACCCGCCGCGCGTCCTGGTCGGCCTGGTCGCCCACGGCCGCCGGGTGCCGCGCGCCGGGTACGCCGTGGTCGCCGGCGGCGAGAAGATCGGCGAGGTCACCTCCGGCGCCCCCTCCCCCACCCTGGGGAAGCCGATCGCCATGGCCTACGTCGACGCCGCCCACGCGGAGCCGGGCACCGAGGGCGTCGGTGTGGACATCCGCGGCAGCCACGAGCCGTACGACGTCGTGGCGCTGCCGTTCTACAAGCGGCAGAAGTGACACCGTCGTAGCCGGCCCCCGGGCGGCTTCCGCGCGTCCGCGGCACGGGGTTCCCACCCGTCCGGCCGCTTCGCGTGCCCTCCCCGTCATCAGCAGTTTCCCGCGTACAGGAGAATTCAGGCCATGAGCAACCCCCAGCAGCTGCGCTACAGCAAGGAGCACGAGTGGCTGTCGGCCGCCGAGGACGGCGTGTCGACGGTCGGCATCACGGAGCACGCGGCCAACGCGCTCGGCGACGTGGTCTTCGTCCAGCTCCCCGAGGTCGGTGACACGGTGACCGCGGGCGAGACCTGCGGCGAGCTGGAGTCCACCAAGTCCGTCAGCGACCTGTACTCCCCCGTCTCCGGCGAGGTCACCGAGGTCAACGAGGACGTGGTGAACGACCCGGCGCTGGTGAACTCGGCCCCCTTCGAGGGCGGCTGGCTGTTCAAGGTGCGGGTCACCGACGAGCCGGCCGACCTGCTGTCCGCCGCCGAGTACGACGCGTTCGTCGCGGGCTGAGGAGCCAGAGCCGTATGTCGCTTCTGAACACGCCGCTGCACGAGCTCGACCCGGCGGTGGCCGCCGCCGTCGACGCCGAGCTGCACCGGCAGCAGTCCACCCTCGAGATGATCGCCTCGGAGAACTTCGCCCCGGTCGCGGTCATGGAGGCCCAGGGCTCGGTCCTCACCAACAAGTACGCCGAGGGCTACCCCGGCCGCCGCTACTACGGCGGCTGCGAGCACGTCGACGTGATCGAGCAGATCGCCATCGACCGGGTGAAGGAGCTGTTCGGCGCCGAGCACGCCAACGTCCAGCCGCACTCGGGCGCCCAGGCCAACGCGGCCGCGATGTTCGCGCTGCTGAAGCCGGGCGACACGATCATGGGTCTGAACCTCGCGCACGGCGGGCACCTCACCCACGGCATGAAGATCAACTTCTCCGGCAAGCTCTACAACGTGGTCGCGTACCACGTGGGCGACGACGGCCAGGTCGACATGGCCGAGGTCGAGCGTCTCGCCAAGGAGAACAAGCCGAAGCTGATCGTCGCCGGCTGGTCGGCGTACCCGCGTCAGCTGGACTTCGCCGCGTTCCGCCGGATCGCGGACGAGGTCGGCGCGTACCTCATGGTCGACATGGCGCACTTCGCCGGTCTGGTCGCCGCGGGCCTGCACCCGAACCCGGTGCCGCACGCCCACGTCGTCACGACCACCACGCACAAGACCCTCGGCGGTCCGCGCGGCGGTGTGATCCTGTCCACGGCCGAGCTGGCCAAGAAGATCAACTCCGCCGTGTTCCCGGGCCAGCAGGGCGGTCCGCTGGAGCACGTGGTCGCCGCCAAGGCGGTCGCGTTCAAGGTCGCCGCGAGCGAGGACTTCAAGGAGCGGCAGCGCCGCACCCTGGAGGGCGCCCGCATCCTGGCCGAGCGTCTGGTGCGGGACGACGTGAAGGCCGTGGGCGTGGACGTGCTGTCCGGCGGCACGGACGTGCACCTCGTCCTGGTGGACCTGCGGAACTCGGAGCTGGACGGCCAGCAGGCCGAGGACCGGCTGCACGAGGTCGGGATCACCGTCAACCGGAACGCGATCCCGAACGACCCGCGCCCGCCGATGGTCACCTCGGGTCTGCGGATCGGCACGCCCGCCCTCGCCACCCGCGGCTTCACGGCCGAGGACTTCGCCGAGGTCGCGGACGTGATCGCGGAGGCGCTGAAGCCGTCGTACGACGCCGAGGCGCTCCGGGACCGGGTCACGGCGCTGGCCGCGAAGCACCCGTTGTACCCCGGTCTGCGGTAATTCCGTCCCCTTTTTTCACGGACGTACGGGGCATCGCGCACACTGGGTCGGTGGGCGCGGTGCCCCGCACCATGCGGCGCATGAACGATTCATCACCCCCTCCGGCCCACTGAACCGCCCTTCCCCGGTGGACAGCGTCGTCCGCCGAACCCTGAGGAGTCCTCCCGTGGCCATCTCGGTCTTCGACCTGTTCTCGATCGGTATCGGCCCGTCCAGCTCGCACACGGTCGGCCCCATGCGGGCGGCCCGGATGTTCGCCCGGCGGCTGCGCAACGAGGACCTCCTGGACTCCGTCGCCTCGGTGCGCGCGGAGCTGTACGGCTCGCTGGGCGCCACCGGGCACGGCCACGGCACGCCCAAGGCGGTGCTGCTGGGCCTGGAGGGCGACTCGCCGCGCACGGTGGACGTGGAGTCGGCCGACGAGCGCGTGGAGAAGATCAAGGACGGCGGGCGGCTGCGGCTGCTCGGCGAGCACGAGATCGGCTTCTCCTTCGACGACGACCTGGTGCTGCACCGCCGCAAGGCGCTCCCCTACCACGCCAACGGCATGACGCTGTGGGCGTACGACTCCTCCGGTACGGAGCTGCTGGCCAAGACGTACTACTCGGTGGGCGGCGGTTTCGTCGTCGACGAGGACGCGGTGGGCGCGGACCGGATCAAACTCGACGACACCGTGCTGAAGTACCCCTTCCGCACCGGTGACGAGCTGCTGCGGCTCACCAAGGAGACCGGGCTGTCGATCTCCGCGCTGATGCTGGAGAACGAGCGCGCCTGGCGGACCGAGGAGGAGATCCGCGAGGGCCTGCTGGAGATCTGGCGCGTGATGCGGGCCTGCGTGGAGCGGGGCATGTCCCGCGAGGGCATCCTGCCGGGCGGGCTGAAGGTCCGCCGCCGCGCCGCGACCACCGCCCGCAAGCTGCGCTCCGAGGGCGACCCGCTGGCGCTCGCGATGGAGTGGATCACCCTCTACGCGATGGCGGTGAACGAGGAGAACGCGGCCGGCGGCCGGGTCGTCACCGCCCCGACGAACGGCGCGGCCGGCATCATCCCGGCCGTCCTGCACTACTACATGAACTTCGTGCCGGGTGCCGACGAGGAGGGCGTGGTGCGCTTCCTGCTCGCGGCGGGCGCCATCGGCATGCTCTTCAAGGAAAACGCGTCCATCTCCGGCGCGGAGGTCGGCTGCCAGGGCGAGGTGGGGTCCGCCTGCTCGATGGCGGCGGGCGCGCTGGCGGAGGTGCTGGGCGGCAGCCCCGAGCAGGTGGAGAACGCCGCCGAGATCGGCATGGAGCACAACCTGGGCCTGACCTGCGACCCGGTCGGCGGCCTGGTGCAGATCCCGTGCATCGAGCGCAACGGCATGGCCGCCGTGAAGGCGGTGACGGCCGCGCGGATGGCGATGCGCGGCGACGGCTCGCACAAGGTGTCCCTGGACAAGGTCATCAAGACCATGAAGGAGACCGGCGCGGACATGTCGGTGAAGTACAAGGAGACCGCGCGGGGCGGTCTCGCGGTGAACATCATCGAGTGCTGAACCGGTCGCCGGCTCGGGTGCCGACACGGCCGCGCTGAACAGGGCTTTGCGTCAAGCAGGTTGAAACGGGGAACCATCAATTCCCGTCCCCCACCGCACCACACGGGAGAACCTGCATGCTGCGTGGCATCGACATCAGTTCCCACCAGTCCTCCTCGTACGACACGGACGGCCTTTCCTTCGTCTTCGTCAAAGCGACGGAAGGCCGTTCGTACGTGAATCCGAAATTGGCCGCCCAGACGAAGAGGGGGCGGGACGCCGGTCTGGTGGTCGGGTTCTACCACTTCCTCTGGCCGGGGAATCTCACCGAACAGGCCGAGCACTTCGTCTCCAAGGCCCCCGAGCGGCGGGGCGACATCCTCGCGGTGGACTGGGAGACGACCGGGGGCGGCTCGCACGCGAGCAATTCCGAGAAGGACCGCTTCATCCGCAAGGTGAAGGAACTCCGCCCCCACCACAAGGTGATCCTTTACTGCAACCGTCATTTCTGGTTGACCTACGACACCACCTCCTACCCGGGCGACGGCCTCTGGATCGCCGACTACGCGGCGGCCGCCGGGAAACCGCGTATTCAGGCGGACTGGCGTTTCCACCAGTACACCGACGACCCGCTGGACAAGAACGTGGCGGACTTCTCCAGCGAGTCGGCGCTCCGGGAGTGGGCGGGGGCCTGAGCGGCCCGGGCCTGTCCTAGCCGCGGAACTCCTCCGGGCGTTCCGGGGACGCCTCGGCGAGGGCACGGGTGACGGCTTCTACGCCGCCGCGCAGGCCGTAGACCGGGGTGCCGGGCTGCTGGCGCCAGGAGTCGTCGAGGCCGCCCGCGTCGACGGTGTCGAAGCCCAGTTCCTCGATCAGGGCGCGGACCTTGCGCTTGGCGGCCTCGTCGTCGCCGGCGACCGGGAGGGCCATGCGCCCGGGGTCGCCCGCGGGGCGGTGGCGGTCCAGGATGTCCTGGGCGTAGGTACCGTTGAACGCCTTGATCACGGGGTGCCCGATCTGGCGCTCGGTCCAGCGGCTCTCGGTGAGGCCCTCGTCCTCGATGCCGGCGATCCTGCCGTCGCGCTGCGGGTAGTAGTTGCCGGTGTCGATGACGGCCAGGCCCTCGGCGGCCTCGTCGAACAGCCCGGAGGGCAGGTCCGGCACGGCCTTGAGGGGTACGGCGACGACGGCGATCTCCGCGCCGCGCGCGGCCTCCTCGACCCTCACCGGGGTCGCGCCGGTCTCGTCGGCCAGTTCCTTCAGGGTGTGCGGCCCGCGGGAGTTGGCGACGGACACGTCGTGGCCGAGGGCCGTGAGCCGCCGCGTGAGGTTTCCGCCGATGTTGCCCGCGCCGATGATGCCGATCTTCATGTCTGCTCGCCTCGCCCTTTCCGGGGGTCGATGTCGCCGGGGTTTCCGGGGAAACCCCAATGATCGGCACAACCCCGGGGACGGGCGGACCATTCCGGGCGCTGTCGCCCGTACGGCCCCCCGCACGGCGTACGCGCGGATTCCCGGCGCCGGTACTCCGGCGCCGGGGAATGTCCGGTGCTACTTGTCCAGGTGGATCCAGAACTCGTCGAAGGACAGCAGCTTGTCGCCGTCCAGGTCGCGCGACGTGATGATGGCCTCGGCGACCGCCTCGGTGACGTTCCAGTCGCCGCCCTGGGCCAGCGCGGTCTTGAACTCGGCAGCGGTGATGAACCCGTCCCCGTTCGTGTCGATCCGCTCGAACTGCTTGCGTGCTTCCTCGATGTCCGCCACCGGTTCGCCCCTCTTTTTCGTGCTGGTACTGACGCGGGCAAGATTATCCGGCGGCGCGCGCCTCCAGTGCGGCGACCACCCACCCGAACTCCTCGGCGTGGGCGGACGGCCGCTCCCATCCGTTCACCACGGCGGACAGTTCGCGGTAGCGGTTGAGGCGCGGGTCGGCCACCGCCGCGAGGCGCTTCAGCACGGCGGCCGGGTCGGCGTCGCCGATCAGCTCGCGCAGCACGGCCTCGGCGCGGGGCGTGCCCGGCTCGACGCCGTCGCGCAGGGCCTCGCCGGCGCTGCGGATCAGGCGGCTCATGAACCACAGGGAGCTGCCGCTGGGCACCTCAGGGTCCCGGTCCGCGGCGTTGAACTCGATCATCCTGCGCATGACGGCCCGGAACCCCGGGTCCTGGATCAGTTCGACGAGTTCCACCCAGGCGTCCACCTGCTCGGGCGTGGGGTCGTCGGGCAGGTCGGCCGCGGCGAACCGGAGGCGCCGGCGGATGTCGGGGTCCGCGGTGTCGAGTCCCTGGAAGATCTCGGCGGTGAAGTCGTCGAGGATGCGGGCGCGTTCGGCGGCGGACAGTCGGGCCAGTCGGTTCATCAGGGTCGTCTCCTCGGCGGTCGAGCCTCGTCGGGCCACGGTCGACAGCACCGCGCGGGTCATCTTCAGCGACCGGATCCGCGCGTCCAGCGCCGCCACATGCGCGGCGGCGACCCGGGCGACCGTGGTCTCTCCTGTGACGACCCGGCGTACGTCGTCGAGGCCGAGGCCCAGTTCGCGCAGTGTGCGGATGAGCTCCAGGCGGGCGGCGGAGCCGGCGTCGTAGAGCCGGTAGCCGCCGGAGGACCGGGCCACGGGCGGCAGGGCGCCCTCGTCGGACCAGTAGCGGATGGTGCGCACGGACAGGCCGGTGGCGCGGGCGAGCGCCCCGATGGTGAGGAGCCCGGTGCCGTCGTGGGTCATGTCGGGGAGTGTGGGCCTTCCAGCGGGTGGAGACTCAAGCGCGCACGGGTCAGCGGTCCGCCACCCGCATCTCGAACCAGGTGGTCTTGCCGTGGGAGAGGAGGTCGACGCCCCAGCGGTCGGCGAGTTTGTCGACGAGGAACAGGCCGCGGCCGCTGATGTCCGTCTCCTGCACCGGCATCAGACAGGGCAGGGCGCGGGACGGGTCGCGGACCTCGACGCGGATCCAGCCCCGGCGGTGCCGCATGCGCAGTCCGAAGGCGCGGGCGCCGGTGTGGCGTACGGCGTTGCCGACGAGTTCCGAGACGAGCAGTACCGCGTCCTCGGTGAGCTTCGGGGTGAGGCCCCAGCGGCGCAGGATGACGATCTGGACCAGCCGGCGGGCCACGGCGGCGGACTCGGGGAGGGACGGGAGCGGAACTTCGCCCTCCGTGGGGTCGCCGTGCACCTCCAGCGCGTGCACGGCACGTTCGTCCTCGACCGTCGGCGACCAGCGTGACGCGATGGCGCGTCCGTCTCCCCGCGGCTGTTCCATGCCCTCCAGCCCCGCCATGACCCCATGATGGCGGGGCTCCGGCACGGCCGGGGCCGTTCCGAGGGAATACGCCCCCCGTGCGCCCCCGTCCACTCCTGGTCCTCCGGCATGTGCCACAGGCATGCCGATGCCTCCGAAAGCCTGCGCGACCTGCGAAAACGACTCATGCTCGGGCAATCGACGGGCCCCCTCCACGGAAACGGCTTAAGGGTGCGTTAAGGCTCCCATAATGCGTACCGCCGAGGGGGCCGGATCAGACATGACGTCAACTGCAAGCCCTTTGCGGGGATTTCAACTGCTCGTCACAGGAACTTCGCCTTGCCGGGGCCCTCCTCGACGAAGCTGCGCATGCCCCGCTCGCGGTCCTCGGTGGCGAACAGGCCGGCGAACCAGTTGCGCTCGACCGTGAGCCCGGTGTCGATGTCCGTCTCCAGGCCGGCGTCGACCGACTCCTTGGCCGCCCGCAGCGCGAGCGCGGGGCCCTGGGCGAGCTTCGCCGCCCAGGCGTGCGCCTGGGCGTAGACCTCGTCGGCGGGGACCACGCGGTCCACCAGGCCGAGGGCGAGTGCCTCGTCGGCCTTCACCTGGCGGCCGGTGAAGATGAGGTCCTTGGCCTTGGACGGGCCGACGAGCCGGGCGAGCCGCTGGGTGCCGCCCGCGCCCGGGATCAGGCCGAGCAGGATCTCCGGCTGGCCGAGCTTGGCGTTCTCCCCGGCGATCCGGTAGTCGGCGCACAGGGCGAGCTCGCAGCCCCCGCCGAGCGCGTAGCCGGTGACGGCGGCCACGACGGGCTTGGGAATGCGGGCGACGGCCGTGAAGGAGTCCTGGAGGGCGCGGGCGCGCAGGACCATCGCGGTGTGGTCCATGGCCTGCATCTCCTTGATGTCCGCGCCCGCCGCGAACACCTTCTCGCCGCCGTAGATCACCACGGCGCGCACGTCCTCGCGGCGCGTGGCCTCCTCGGCGAGCTCCTTCAGACGGTCCTGCGTGGCGACGTCCAGCGCGTTCATGGGCGGGCGGTCCAGGCGCAGCGTGCCGACGCCCTCGGCGACTTCGAGATGTACGGTCATGCCAGCAGGTTAACGGCCACTAACGGTCCGCGCTCCGGTGCCGTGGCTCACATCCCACAGGCGCCTACGGCCCCGGTGCGGACACCGGGGCCGTAGACGGGACGAACGGAGGCGCTACGCCTTCCACTTCTCCCAGGACATGTTCCAGCCGTTGAGGCCGTTGTCGGGCGCGATGACCGCGTCGTCGCTGTTCTTGACCTCGACGACGTCGCCGATCAGCGAGTTGTCGAAGAACCAGGCCGCCGGGGCCTTCTTGTCCCAGCCGCCCTTCACGTCGCGCAGGCCGACGCAGCCGTGGCTGGCGTTGCGGTTGCCGAAGGCGTCGCCGCCCCAGTAGTTGCCGTGGATGAAGGTGCCGGAGGTGGACAGGCGCATGGCGTGCGGGACGTCCTTGATGTCGTACTCGCCGCCGTAGCCGACCGTCTCGCCGTTCATCCGGGTGACCGTCAGCTTCTCGCTGATGACCATCTTGCCGTTCCAGGTCTCGTAGCCCGGGGCGCCGGTGGTGACCTTGATCTTCTTGATCACCTTGCCGTCGCGGATCACCTTCATGGTGTGCTTCTTGGCGTCGACCACGGAGATCTGACTGCGGCCGATGGTGAAGGAGACCTTCTTGGACTGCTCGCCGTAGACGCCGTCGCGGCCCTCGACGCCGTCGAGGTTCAGCTCGACGGTGACCTTGGTGCCGGCCTTCCAGTACGTCTGCGGGCGGAAGTCCAGGCGGTCGTTGCCGAACCAGTGGCCCTCGACCTCGACGGCCGGCACGGTGGTGATGCGGACGGCCTTCTCGACGTCGTCGGGCTTGGTGATGCCCCGGGTGAAGTTGAGGGAGAAGGGCATCCCGACGCCGACGGTGGAGCCGTCCTCGGGGGTGAAGTGCCCGATGAACGTCTCCTTGGGCGTCAGGGTGGTGAAGCGGGAGTCCTGCGTGGTGGTGCGGCCCTCGGCGTCCTTCGCGACGGCGTGCACCGTGTAGGTGGTGGAGGCGGCGAGGTGGGTGGACGGCGTCCAGCTGGCGCCGTCCTCGGATATCGCGCCCTCGACGGCCTTGCCCTTCTCGTTCTTGACGACGACCTCGGTGAGCTTGCCCTGGGCGGCGGTCACCTTCAGCTCACCGCTGGTCTCGACCGACTTGGCGCCGTTGCGCGGGGCGATCGCCACCCGGGCCTCCGACTGCGTGCTGCGCGCCGCCGTGGAGTCCTGGCCCTGGCCCTTGCCGTCGCCCGGGCCGGACCCCGGCTCCGATCCCCCGCCGCAGGCGGTGACCGCCAGCATCACCCCGAGTGCCAGCGCCGCCAGCTTCCTGCCGCCGCGCCGCGCGCCCACCGACGCCCCCGATATCGGCCCCACGTTCACTTGTTTCTCCCCTCGGCGGGTCTGGCCGGACCCGGCCCCCCAGCGCGCCTGTCGCGCACACGGCGAATGGTAACCACAGGCCAGGAGCCTGGGAGGCGGAGGTTTTGTCACCGTTCCGTTCCAAGTTCAACGGCCCGGCCGAGGGGGTGTCGTCAGCTCCGGTTCACCGCGCTGCCGGCCTTCCACTCCTTCCAGTTCATGTTCCAGCCGCCGAGCCCGTTGTCCGGTGCGACGGTGCGGTCCTCGCTGTTGACGACCTCGACGACGTCGCCGATCAGACTGCGGTCGAAGAACCAGCCCGCGGGGGTGTCCGGGCTGCCGCCCTTCACGTCGCGCAGGCCGACGCAGCCGTGGCTGACGTTCTCGCTGCCGAACACCTCGGGACCGGCCCAGTAGTTGCCGTGCAGGAAGGTGCCGGAGCTGGTCAGCCGGATGGCGTGCGGGACGTCGGGGATGTCGTACTCGCCGCCGAAGCCGACCGTGCGGCTGTTCATGCGGGTGACCTCGAGCATCTCGGTGATCACCATCTTGCCGTTGTACGTGGGGGTCTTCGCCGCGCCCGCCGTGACCGGCACGGTGGCGAGCAGCTCCCCGTCCCGCCGTACCCGCATGGTGTGGGCGGAGGCGTCGACCACGGACACCTGGCTGCGGCCGACGGTGAAGGTGAAGGTGCGGCGCTGGAGGCCGTAGACGCCGGACGCGCCCTCGACGTCGCGCAGGTTCAGGTCGACGGTGACCTCCGTGCCGGGCTTCCAGTACTCCTCGGGGCGGAAGTCCAGGCGGGTGTCGCCGAACCAGTGGGGGCGGATCTCGACGGCGGGCTCCGCCGTGACCTCGACCGCGCGTTCCACGGCGGCGCGGCGGGTGATCTTCCGGTTGAACTCCAGGGAGACGATCATCCCGGTGCCGACGGTGGAGCGGTCCTCGGGGGCGACGTAGCCGATGAAGCGTTCCTCCGGGACGTGTGTGGTGAACGTGGTGTGCCGGGCGGAGCGGCGTCCCGAGCCGTCCACGGCGACCGCGTCGACGGTGTACTTCGCGGCGAGCGCCAGCCGTTCGTCGTCGGGCCTCCAGGTGCGCCCGTCCTCGGAGATCCGGCCCGGGACCGGTGTCTCGCGCGCGTCCTGCGACACGACCGCCTTCACCGACTCCAGCCGGCCCTCGGCCACCCGCACCCGCAGCGGCTCGCCGGGGCGTACGCCCTTGCTGCCGTCGCGCGGGGACACCTGGACGACCTCCCCGCGCCCCGGCGGCCCGAAGGCCCCCGGGAGGGGACCCTCCGGGCCGCACCCGGCGGTCGCGGTCAGCAGTCCTGCCCATGTCACTACGACGGCCAGCGCGGCCCTCGCGCGCCGTGCGCGCCCAGTTACGTGCCTCACGCGGTACCCAACGACGGGCCTCGCCTCCGGGAAACGACCGTGCCGCCCCTCGGGGAAACGTGAGTGCGAGGCGCGCTCTGGGCAGAACTGTGGGAGGACGACGCACCGGGGAGCCGCGGCCGGAGCCGCACGGGCCGTGGCTCACCTGTCCGCCGTCGTCCCCCACGAGCCGCGGGAGGCTGACAGGTGTCCAGCGCAGCCGAGCAGGAGGCGGTGGCCGGAGAGCGGGCCACCGGGGACGGGCGCCCGGCCGTCGTCGTGAACGGCGCGCGGCCGGCGCGGCCCGTGCCCACGGTGCCCGTCCGGCCGGGCCGGCCGACGCCGCTGGGCGCCCGGTTCCGCACCGGCCCGGACGGGGTGGCGGGGACCAACTTCGCGCTGTGGGCGGGCGGGGCGGAGGGCGTGGAGCTGTGCCTGTTCGACGAGCACGGCAGGGAGAGCAGGGCCCCGCTGACCGAGCTGACGCACGGCATCTGGCACGGCTTCGTGCCGGGGGTGATGCCGGGGCAGCGGTACGGCTACCGGGTGCACGGCCGCTGGGACCCGTGGACGGGCGGGCGCTGGAACCCGGCGAAGCTGCTGCTCGACCCGTACGCGCGTGCCGTGGACGGGGACTTCACGCTGCCGCCCGAGGTGTACGGGCACGTGCGGGACTGGCCGGAGCAGCATGTCGCGGACACCGTGCGCGACGACCGGGACTCGGCGCCGTACGTGCCGAAGGGGGTCGTCGTCCACGATGACGACGACTGGGCGGACGACCGGAGGCCGAAGACGCCGTGGGCCGACTCGGTCATCTACGAGCTGCACGTCCGCGGCTTCACCATGCGCCACCCCGGCATCCCCGAGGAGCTGCGCGGCACCTACGCCGGCCTCGCGCACCCCGCGGCGATCGAGCACCTGGTGAGGCTGGGCGTGACGGCGGTCGAGCTGCTGCCGGTGCACCAGTTCGCGCACGAGGACCATCTGCTGCGCCGGGGCCTGCGCAACTACTGGGGCTACAACTCCATCGGCTACTTCGCCCCGCACGCCGCCTACGCGGCCTCCGGGACGGCCGGGCAGCAGGTCGGCGAGTTCAAGCGGATGGTGCGCGCGCTGCACGCGGCCGGCATCGAGGTGATCCTCGACGTCGTCTACAACCACACCGCCGAGGCCGGCGAGCTGGGCCCCACGCTGTCCCTGAAGGGCATCGACAACCGCGGCTACTACCGCCTCCAGCCGGACGCCCGCCGGTACGCCGACTACACCGGCTGCGGCAACACCCTGCACGTGGTGCAGCCGCACGTGCTGCGGCTGATCACCGACTCGCTGCGGTACTGGGTGACGGAGATGGGCGTCGACGGCTTCCGCTTCGACCTGGCGGCGGCGCTGGCCCGCTCCATGCACGACGTCGACATGCTCTCGCCGTTCCTCGCGGTGATCGCGCAGGACCCGGTGCTGCGCCGGGTGAAGCTCATCGCCGAGCCGTGGGACGTGGGCTCGGGCGGCTACCAGGTGGGCGCCTTCCCGCCCCTGTGGACGGAGTGGAACGACCGCTACCGGGACGCCGTACGGGACTTCTGGCGCCACGCGCTGCCGGACGTGCGGGAGATGGGCTACCGGCTGTCCGGCTCCAGCGACCTGTACGCCTGGGGCGGGCGGCGGCCGTACGCCTCGGTCAACTTCGTCACCGCGCACGACGGTTTCACCCTGCGCGACCTGGTGTCGTACGACCGCAAGCACAACGAGGCCAACGGGGAGGGCAACCGCGACGGCACGGACGACAACCGGTCCTGGAACTGCGGCGCGGAGGGCGGGACGGACGACCCGGACGTGCGCGCCCTGCGGCGGCGGCAGCTGCGGAACCTGCTGACCACGCTGCTGCTGTCGACGGGCGTGCCGATGCTGGTGGCGGGCGACGAGATGGGCCGCACCCAGCGCGGCAACAACAACGCCTACTGCCAGGACAACGACATCGGCTGGGTGGACTGGAGCCTGCGCGACGACCCGGAGTGGCGGCCCCTGTTCGAGCTGACCTCGCGGCTGATCGCGCTGCGCCATGGGCACCCGGTGCTGCGCCGCCGCTCCTTCTTCTCCGGCCGGGCGCACTCCGCGGACGGGCTGCGCGACCTGGCCTGGTTCACCCCGCACGGCCGGGAGATGACCGAGGACGACTGGTACGCGCCGGCCGCCACGCTCGGCATGTACCTCTCCGGGCGGGACATTCCGGGGCGTGACGAGCAGGGCGCGCCGGTGCTCGACGACAGCTTCCTGGCGGTCCTGCACGCGGGCGCGGACCCCGTGGACTTCGTCCTGCCGGGGCCTCCGTGGGCCGAGCGGTACGAGGTGGTCGTCGACACGTCACGGGAGGAACAGGACCGCGCGCCGGGCGTGGTGCACCGGGCGGGGGCGCCGGTGACCGTGGCGGGGCGGTCGGTGGTGCTGCTGCGGGTGCTGCGCTGACGTCCGGCGTGCGCCGGTCCGTGGTCAGCGGTCCGCAGGACGCGGTCGGCCCAGGATGCCCCGGTCGTACGCCGTCGCCACCGCCGCGGCCCGGTCCTTGGCGCCCAGCTTGGCGAAGATGTGCGTCAGATGCGTCTTCACCGTGGCCTCGCTGATGAACAGCTCGCGGGCGATCTCCCGGTTGGAGGTGCCCTTGGCGACCAGCGCCAGCACCTCCCGCTCCCGCGCGGACAGCGGCTCCGTGTCCGGGGTGCGGGGCGCGCGGACGGCGGACACCAGCCGGGAGGCGACGGCCGGGGACAGCACGGAATGCCCCTCGGCCGCGGCGCGGACGGCCGCGAACAGCTCCTCGCGCGGGGCGTCCTTGAGCAGATAGCCGGTCGCGCCCGCCTCGATCGCGGGCAGCGTGTCGGAGTCGGTGTCGTACGTGGTGAGCACCAGCACCCGGGCGCGGGCGCCCCGGCGGGTCAGCTCCCGGATGGCCTCCACGCCGCCCGTGCCGGGCATGCGCAGGTCCATGAGGATCACGTCGGGGTCGAGCTCCTCCGCCCGCCGGAGCGCCGCCGCGCCGTCGGCCGCCTCGCCCAGCACGCGGAAGCCGGGCGCGGACTCGAACATGCCGCGCAGGCCGTCCCGGACGACCGGGTGGTCGTCGACGACCAGCAGGGTGATCACGGGCTCGGCGGCCTCGTCGGGCACGGTGTCACGGATCATGGCGGACCAACGGTACGCGAGCCGAGACCGCCGTGCCGCCGCCCGGCTCGGACTCGACCGTGAGGGACCCGGCGACGCGTTCGGCGCGGGCCCTCATGCCGTCGAGGCCGAAGCCGCCGGCGGAGGTGCGCGCGGGGACGGCGAGCGGGTCGAAGCCCCGCCCGTCGTCGCGGACGTCGAGGCTGACCTCGTCACCCATGTAGGAGAGGGTGACGCCGGCGCGGGAGGCCCCCGCGTGGCGCGCGGTGTTGGCAAGGGCCTCCTGGGCGATGCGCAGCAGCGTGGCCGCCATCTCGTCGTGCAGCTTCTCGACGGTCCCGGTGACGGTGAACCCGGCCTTCACCCCGTTGCGTTCGGCCCACTCGGCGACGGTCCTGCGCAGCGCGCCGGGCAGGCCGCCCTCGGCCAGGGCGACCGGGGCGAGGTTGTGCACGGAGCGGCGGGCCTCGCCGAGGCTCTCGCGGGCCAGGGTGAGGGCCCGTTCCAGACGGCCGCGTCCGGCGGCCGGGTCGGGGGTGTTCACGGCGACCTGGAGCTGGGCGATGATGCCGGTCAGGCCCTGGGCCAGGGTGTCGTGGATCTCGGCGGCGAGCCTGCGGCGCTCGTCGGCGACCCCGGCCTCCCGTGCCTGGACGAGCAGTTGGGAGTGCAGGGCGGCGTTCTCGTCGAGGGCCCGCTGCAACGCGGTGTTGGTGCGCTCGAGTTCGGCGATGGTGGCCAGGCGGGCCCGGCCGCGGTCCTCCTCCAGGTCGGCGAAGTGTCCGAAGAGCAGGACCAGGATGCCGTTGGCGGCCAGCAGGGCACCGAACAGCGTCCAGCCGAGCCCGTCGTGCGGCGGCAGTCCGCCGGACTGGGAGCCGGCCAAGGTCACGGCGGTGGCGCACAGGCCCGCCTTGCGCAGCGCACGCGGCAGCAGGCGCTCGGTGCTGAAGTAGCCGATGACGGCGTAGAAGGCGAACAGCGGGTTCAGCCAGGTCAGGGCGAAGCCGAGGGCCCAGCGCAGGACGTACTGCCGGATGCCCGCCGCGGACGGTCCGGGAGGCCGGGTGCGTGAGCGCACGCCCCACCACAGCTCCACGGCGACGGCCCCGGCGGTGAGGGCGCCGGCGGTCCGCCGTTCGCCGGTGCTCATGCCCAGGGCGTCGGCGCTCGCCCAGGCCAGCACGGCGCCCAGCACCAGCAGTCCGTAGGGGCCCCAGCGGTCGAACACCGCCCAGCGGTCCTCGAGTCGGGCCGATTCCGTCATCGCACCAGTGTCCGGCACCGCCGCCCTCACTCCCAGCGGAACCGGCGCACCGCGCCGGCCGTGAGCAGCACCGCCCAGCCGGCCGTCACCGCGAGGTGCGCCGCGCCCGGCCAGTGGCCCGCCGAGGCCGCGTCGAGCGCCCGGGCGGCCGCGCCGAACGGGGTCCAGCCGACGATGTCCGCCATCAGGTCGGGCATGGCCTCGACGGGGAGCCACACGCCCGCGGTGAACATGGCCGGGAACAGCGCGGCGGAGCCGGCCGCGGCGGCGATCTTCGCGGTGCGGGCGAGGGCGCTGAGCAGCGCGCCGAAGGCGAGGGAGGCGGCCAGGGCGAGCAGCAGCGCCAGGAGGTGGCCGAACGGCTGCTTCGGCAGGGCGACCCCGAAGGCGAGCCGTCCTACGGCGAGGGTGAGCAGCGCGGAGACGAGGGAGGCGGCTCCGAGCACCGTCATCTGCGCGGCGAGCAGGGCGGAGGGGCGGACCGGTGTGGTGGACATGCGGCGCAGGATGCCGGTCTCGCGGTAGCCGGTGAGGGTGGGCGGCATGCCCTGGAGTCCGCCGATGATCAGCCCGAGGAGGAGGGTGACCGGCACGTAGGCGTCGACGGGGCGCAGTCCGCCGATGGCGGGGTCGGCCTCCCGGAAGGAGGGGATGGAGCCGAGGACCGCCAGCAGCAGGGTCGGGAACAGCATGATCCAGAAGATGCCGGCGGGGTCGCGCCGGAAGAGACGGAACTCGGTGCGCAGCACCGCCGTGTCGACGAGTCCGGTGCTCATGCGGGGCTCTCCGTGAGGTCCAGGAAGGCGTCGTCCAGGGTGGCGTCGGTGACGCGAAGCTGGTGGGCGGTGACGCGGGAGCGGGCGAGGAGGGTGAGGACGGCGTTCACGGTGTCGTCGGTGCCGGACAGGGTGATCCGGCCGTCCTTGCGGGTGACCGAGGCGAGCCCGGGCAGCGCGTTGACGTCGGCGTCGTCGAGCGGGGCGGACGGGGTGAAGCTGATGACGGTGGCCCCGGCCGAGCGGCGGACGAGTCCCGCCGGGGTGTCGAGGGCGGCGACGCGTCCCTGGTCGATGACGGCGATGCGGTCGCAGAGGCGCTGGGCCTCCTCCATGAAGTGGGTGACGAGGAGGACGGTGACGCCGCCGGCGCGGACGTCCTCGATGAGTTCCCAGGTGTCGCGCCGGGCGCGCGGGTCGAGCCCTGTGGTCAGCTCGTCCAGCACCACGATCCTCGGGTTGCCGATCAGGGCCAGCGCGATGAACAGGCGCTGCTTCTGGCCGCCGGACAGCTTCGCGAACCGGGTGGCCAGCTTCGGGGTGAGGCCGAGCCGTTCGGCGAGGGGCCGCCAGTCGGCGGGGCGGGTGTGGAAGGAGGCGTAGAGCTCCAGGGCCTCGCGGACGGTCAGCTTGGGCTGGAGTTCGCTCTGCTGGAGCTGCGCGCCGAGGACGCGGGTGACCTCGTCGTGGTCGGTGACGGGGTCGAGCCCGGCGACCCGGACCCGGCCGGCGTCGGGGACGCGGAGGCCTTCCACGCACTCCACGGTGGTGGTCTTGCCGGCGCCGTTGGGGCCGAGGACCCCGAAGATCTCGCCCTCGTCGACGGAGAAGGACACCCCGTCGACGGCGGTCCTGCCCCCGTAGGCCTTGCGCAGGTCGATGACGTCGATGACGGACATGCTGGTCAGTGTCGGGGTGGACGGGGCGCGCGGACATCGGCCGTCGCGCTCGGCCTCGCATCGTCCGATCGGCCGATGGAGTGGTACGACTCCCGGGCCGTACAAGGGCGTTCGTCCAGGTACGGGTGGTCCGGGGCGGCGGTCGTAGGACTCGCGGACGAGGCGGACCGGGCCGGAATTCGGTGGGCAGCGTCAGTGGCGAACCGTACTCTCACTGCTGATGCCCACTACACCTTCTCCCGGGGAACCCCGCTCCACCGTGCGGACGCTGCTGCGGCTGTGGCCGTACGTGCGTCCCGTGCGGGCGCGCCTGTTCACCGCCGCGTTCATCGCCGTCCTGGCGTCCTGCATCGGGCTGGTCATCCCGCTGGTGCTCAAGTGGATGGTCGACGGCCCGATCGCCGACCGGGACCCGGCGGGAGTGTGGCTCGGCGCGCTGTACCTGCTGCTGCTCGGGCTCGCCGAGGCGCTGCTGTTCGGGTTCCGGCGCTGGCTGGTGGCGCGGCCGCTGTCGCACGTCGAGGCGGAGATGCGGGCCGACCTGTACCGGCATCTGCAGCGGCTGCCGATCGCCTTCCACGACCGCTGGGCCTCGGGCCAGCTGCTGTCCCGGGCCACCACGGACCTCGGGCTGCTGCGGATGTTCCTCGCGTTCCCGCTGACCTTCCTGCTGGTCAACGGGGTGACGATCCTGGTCGGCGTGATCATCATGCTGGTCCAGGACTGGACGCTGGGGCTGGTCATCCTGGTGCCGGCGGTGCCCGTGCTGATCACCTGCGTGGTGTTCGAGAAGCAGTACTCGCGGGCGGCGCGGCAGGCGCAGGACCAGGTGGGCGATCTGACGACCGTGGTCGAGGAGAGCGTGCTCGGCATCCGGATCATCAAGGGGTTCGGCCGGCACCGCAGCCAGGCGCGGGCGTTCCGGGAGCTGTCGGGGAAGCTGCGGGGCACCGAACTGCACAAGGCGCGGCTGCTGGCCACGATCCTCGGCATCATCGTGACCCTGCCCGAACTGGCCATCGGGGCCGCTCTGGTGCTGGGCGCCGTGCAGGTGGCGGACGGCGAGCTGTCGGCGGGCACCCTGGTGGCGTTCCTGTCGACGGCGCTGGCGCTGCGCTGGCCGGTGGACTCCATCGGCTTCCTGCTGGCGATGAGCCAGGAGGCGGCGACGGCCACCGAGCGGTACTTCGAGGTGATGGACTCCGAGCCGGAGCCGGGCGCCACGGCGTCCCCGGCGAAGGACGGCGGCTTCCGGGAGGGCGGGCTGCGGTTCGAGAACGTCACCTTCCGCTACCCGGACGCGCCCGAGGGCTCCCCGCCCGTGCTGGACCGCGTCGACCTGCACATCCGGCCCGGCGAGTCGCTGGCGCTGGTCGGGGCGACCGGCAGCGGCAAGACCACGCTGACCGCGCTGGTGCCCCGGCTCCACGAGGTCACCGAGGGGCGCATCACCCTCGACGGGCGGGACATCGGGGACATGTCCCGGGAGGAGCTGCGCTCCCGGGTCGCCGTCGCCTTCGAGGAGCCCACGCTGTTCTCCGCGACCGTCGGCGAGAACGTCCTGATGGGCGGCGGCAGCGACGAGGAGGACCTGGACCGCGCCCTGGCCGTCGCCCAGGCCGACTTCGCGCACGCCCTGCCGCAGGGCACCGCCACCCAGGTCGGCGAGCAGGGCCTGAGCCTGTCCGGCGGGCAGCGGCAGCGGCTCGCACTGGCCCGCGCGGTCGTGGGGCGCCCCGACTTCCTGGTGCTGGACGATCCGCTGTCCGCGCTGGACGTGCACACCGAGGCCGCGGTCGAGGCCGCGCTGCGCCGGGTGCTCGCCGACACCACGGCGCTGATCGTGGCGCACCGCCCGTCCACCGTGCTGCTCGCCGACCGGGTGGCGCTGCTGTCCGGCGGACGGATCACGGCGGTCGGCACCCATCACGAACTGCTGCGCGGCAATGCCGAGTACGCGCACCTCATGTCGGGCGACCCGGCGGAGGAACGGGAGGAGCACCGATGACGGCGGCCACGACCGCACCGGTCCGCGACGAGGACGACGACCGGTCGCCGGAGCAGAGCGGCGGCGACCCCTTCGACCGGGACGTGCTGCCCACTCCCCCGGGCGCCACCGGGGCGCTGCTGCGTTCCCTGCTCGCGCCGATGCGCGGCCGGGTCGCGGTCGTCGTGCTGTTCCTGCTGCTCGGGCAGGCCGCCGTGCAGGCGGGCCCGCTGCTGGTGGCGTACGCGATCGACCACGCGGTGCCCGCGTTCCGCGACAGCGACCACGGGCCGCTGTTCGCGGTGGCGGTGGGCTATCTGCTGTGCGCGTCGGCGGCCGGGGTGCTGCAGTACGCGTTCATCACCGCTTCGGCGCGGGTCAGCCAGGACGTGCTGCTGGATCTGCGCGGCCGGATCTTCCGGCACGCGCAGGCGCTGAGCGTGGACTTCCACGAGCGCTACACCTCCGGCCGGCTGATCTCCCGCTCCACCACCGACGTCGAGGCGCTGCGGGAGCTGCTGGAGGAGGGCCTGCAGGAACTGGTGATGACCATCCTGTCCGCCGTGTACATCTCGGTGCTGCTGCTCTGGCTGGACCTGGGGCTGGGCGCGGTGGCGGTGGCGTCGTTCGTGCCGCTGTACCTGCTGGTGCGGTCCTACCAGCGGCGGGCGCAGCGGGTGTACCGGAAGCGGTCGACGGCGATCGCCGCGGTGATCGTGAAGTTCGTCGAGACGATGAACGGCATCCGCCCGGTGCGCGCCTTCCGCCGCGAGGCGGCCAACGACGCGGACTTCGCGGTGCTGAACCGGCGGCACGAGAAGACCAACGGCGACGCGCTCCTGGAGATGGCCCGGTACGTCGTCGGCTCCCGGATCACCGCCAACACCACGGTCGCGCTGATCGTGCTGTGGGGCGCCTACCGGGTGGCCGGCGACACGCTGGCGCTCGGTGTGCTGGCGGCGGCCGTGCTGTATCTGCGGCGGCTGTACGACCCGATCGACCGGCTCGGCATGTTCCTCAACTCCTACCAGTCGGCGGCGGCCTCGCTGGAGAAGATCGCCGGGCTGCTGGCGCAGACCCCGTCCGTGCCGGAGCCGGCGGCGCCCCGTGAGCTGCCGGAGCGGCGCTCGGGACTGCCCGGGCGGGAGGTGGTCTTCGACGACGTGCGGTTCGCGTACCGCACCGGCGGCGAGGTGCTGCCCCGCTTCGGCCTCACCCTGCCGGCCGGGCAGACCGTCGCGGTCGTCGGCTCCACGGGCGCCGGCAAGTCGACGCTGGCGAAGCTGCTCGCCCGGTTCTACGACCCCAGCGACGGACGGGTGCTGCTCGACGGGGTGGACCTCCGCGATGTGACGGGTCGGGATCTGCGGCGCGAGGTGGTGATGGTGACGCAGGAGGCGTTCCTGTTCTCCGGGACGATCGCCGAGAACATCGCGATCGGCCGTCCGGAGGCCACCCGCGAGGAGATCGAGCAGGCGGCCAGGGAGATCGGCGCGCACGACTTCATCGCCGCGCTGCCCGACGGCTACGACACCGACGTCCGCAAGCGCGGCGGCCGTATCTCGGCGGGCCAGCGGCAGTTGGTGGCGTTCGCGCGGGCGCTTCTCGCGGACCCGGCGGTGCTGATCCTCGACGAGGCGACCAGCTCGCTGGACATCCCCGGCGAGCGGGCGGTGCAGCGGGCGATGGCGACGGTGCTGAAGGGCCGTACGGCGGTGGTCATCGCGCACCGGCTGTCCACCGTGGAGATCGCGGACCGGGTGCTGGTGATGGAGCACGGGCGGATCGTGGAGGACGGCACCCCGGACGAACTCATCGGCGGCACCGGCCGGTTCGCGGATCTGCACCGGGCCTGGCGGGACAGCCTCGCCTGACTGCCGCCGCCGTCGCGGGCCCGCTCCCGGGGGCGCGCCGGGGGACCGACCGAGAGGAGCACACCCATGACGGAGGCGACGCCGCTGCTGCTCGCGCGGCTGCACGCGGCCGGGCTCATGGACGTCGGCGCGGTCGAGCCGGCCGCCGGGGGTCTCGCCGCGACCGCCGGGCTGGCCCGCCGCGCGGACGGCACCGAGCTGTTCGTGAAGGCGTTCGGCGAGCCGCCGGCGGACGACGCCTTCGCGGCGGAGGCGGAGGGGCTGGCCGTGCTGCGCGAGGCGGGCGGTGTCGTCACGCCGGACGTGGTGCTCGCGGAGCGGGACCTGCTCGTGCTGTCGGTGCTGCGTCCCCGGCCGGACACGAAGGCGTTCTGGGAGGAGTGCGCGCACGCGTTCGCCCGGCTGCACACCACCACGCGTCACGACCGGTTCGGCTGGCACCGGGACAACTGGCTGGGCCGCCGCCGTCAGGTCAACACCTGGACCGACGACGGGTTCGAGTTCTTCGCCCGGCACCGGCTGCTGCGCTGGCTGGAGGAGCCCCGGGTACGCGAGGCGCTGGACGCCGCCGACCGCCGGGCGCTGGAGCGGCTGTGCGACCGGCTGCCCGAGCTGCTGCCGGAGCGGCCCGCCTGTCTGACGCACGGGGACCTGTGGGCGCAGAACGTGATGGCCGCGTCCGACGGCCGGCCCGCGCTGATCGACCCGGCCGTGTCGTACACCTGGGCCGAGGTGGACCTCGCCCACTTGTGGACGACCGCGCCGCCGCCCGAGGCGCGGGTGTTCTTCGAGCGGTACGCGGAGCTGACCGGTCTCGACGCCGGCTGGCGCGAGCGGATGCCGGTTCTCCAGCTGCGGCAGCACCTGGCGGTGATCGCCCAGTTCGAGCCGGACTGGGGCGCCGCCGAGCACGTACGGGCCACGCTCGCGCCGTTCCGGACGCGGCCGTGAGACGACCGACGAGACACGCCGGCCGCCCGGCCGCGGGGGGAGGACAGCGCACGTGATCGACGCCTACGGGGATCCCGGCACGCCCGACGGGCGCGGCGGGGCCCGCTATCTGTGGTGGCTGGTGCGCAGGCAGCCGGGGCGCTGCGCGGCGGGGGCGGTGTACGGCAGCGTGTGGATGGTGCTGCTGGCGTCCACGCCGTACCTGATGTCCCGGGCGGTGGACGACGGCCTGGCGAGGGGCGACCTGACGGCGCTGGCCGGCTGGGCCGCCGTCCTGGTCGGGGTGACCGCCTGCAACGCCTGGCTGAGCATGATGCGGCACCGCACGATGACGAAGGTGCGGATGGACGCCAACTTCCGCACGGTGAAGGTGGTCGTCGGGCACACCGTGCGGCTGGGCGCGGCGCTGGACCGGCGGGCGGCGGCCGGGGAGGTCGTCACGATCGGCGTCGGCGACGTGCAGGTGATCGCCCAGTCGCTCACCGCCGTGGGGCCGGGGTTCGGCGCGGTGGTGGCGTACGCGGCGGTGGCGGGGCTGCTGCTGACGGTGTCTCCGCTGCTGGCCGTGGTGGTGCTGCTGGGGGTGCCGGTGATCGGGCTCGTGATGGGGCCGCTGGCCGGGCGGCTGCAGGGCGCGGAGACGGAGTACCGGGAGCGGCAGGGCGTGCTGACCGCGCGGATCGGGGATCTCGCGGGCGGGCTGCGGGTGCTGAGCGGGCTCGGCGGGAAGGGGCTGGTCGCGGACGCGTT
Source organism: Streptomyces sp. P9-2 (assembly GCF_051903975.1). Lineage (NCBI taxonomy): Bacteria > Bacillati > Actinomycetota > Actinomycetes > Kitasatosporales > Streptomycetaceae > Streptomyces > Streptomyces sp. P9-2. The sequence continues at coordinate 4,687,436 of NZ_CP192633.1, read as the reverse complement.
CCGCCGCGACTCGGGGCGGCTGCGGGAGCAGGGGTACCGGGTGGGGGCGGTGACCAGCTGGATGCAGGCGCTGGCCGCGGGTCTGCCGACGCTGTTCCTCGCGGTGGTGACGTGGATCGCGGCACGGCAGGCCGCGCAGGGAACCATCACCGTCGGCGAACTGGTGGCGGTGTACGGGTACGTGACCGTCCTGGTGTGGCCGGTGATGTTCCTGATCGAGTGCGGCTACTACCTCAGCCGGGGCGTGGTCGCGGCCGGGCGGGTGGCGGCCCTGCTGCGGATCCAGCCGCCGCCGGACGCGGCCACCGCCGAACCGCCGGCCGAGCCGTCCACGCTGGAGGACCCGGAGTCCGGGGTGCGGGTCCTGCCGGGCCGGCTGACCGCGCTGGTGTGCGCCCGGCCCGCCGACGCGGCGGCCGTGGTGGACCGGCTGGGCCGGTACACGCCGTCCGGCGTCACCTGGGGCGGGGTACGGCTGGACGAGGTCGCGCTCGCCCGGGTGCGGGAGCGGATCCTGGTCGCCGAGCCGGAGGCCGCGCTGTTCGCGGGCCCGCTGCGGGAGATTGTCGCGGGCCGGGGCGGGGCGTCCGACGCGGAGGTGCTGGGCGCGCTGCGGGCGGCGGCCGCCGACGACGTGGTGCGCGGACTGCCGGACGGCCTCGACTCGGTGGTGTCCGCGCAGGGCCGCAGCCTGTCGGGCGGTCAGCGGCAGCGGGTCCGGCTGGCGCGGGCGTTGCTCGCCGGCCCGGAGGTGCTGCTGGCGGTGGAGCCGACGTCGGCGCTGGACGCGCACACCGAGGCCCTGGTCGCCGACCGGCTGCGCGCGGCGCGGGAGGGCCGTACGACGGTGGTGGTCACCACGTCACCGCTGGTCCTGGACCGGGCAGACCGGGTGCTGTTCCTGGCCGACGGCAAGGTCGCGGCGAGCGGCGCGCACCGTGAACTGCTGGACGGGGAGCCGGAGTACCGGCGGCTGGTGGCAAGGGAAGTGGAGCAGGGTGTGGCGGAACCGACGGGTGTACGCGCGTCGGACGTCGTGCCGGGCACTCCCGAGGAGGTGGCCCGATGAGCGGGGAGCGGCTGCCCGTGGCGGAACCGGCCGATGTGCGGCGGGCCGCCGGGGAGTTGGTGCGGGCCGACGGGCGGGCCTTCGCGGGCGTGCTGGCGCTGAACGGCGCCGCCGCCCTGGCCGGTCTGGCCGGGCCGTGGCTGCTCGGGCGGATCGTCGACGAGGTGCGGGCGGGCGCCGGCACCTCGGTCGTGGACCGGCTGGCCCCGGTCATCCTGGCGTGCGCGGTGGCGCAGCTGCTGCTGTCCCGCTGGGCGCGGTACGTGGGGCACCGGTTCGGCGAGCGGACGCTGGCCCGCGTCCGGGAGCGGTTCGTGGACCGGGTGCTGGCGCTGCCGTCCGCCGTGGTGGAGCGGGCCGGCACCGGTGATCTGACGACGCGGGGCACGGCGGACGTGACCGCCGTGGGCACCACGCTGCGGGACGCCGGTCCCTCGCTGCTGGTCAACCTGGTGCAGTCGCTGTTCGTGATGGTCGCGATCCTGGTCGTGGACCCGCTGCTGGGCGCGCTGGGGCTGCTGTGCCTCACCCCGATCTGGCTGGTGCTGCGCTGGTACCTGCGGCGGGCCCGGGACGCGTATCTCGCCGAGGGCGCGGCCAACTCGGACGTGGCGGAGGTCGTCGCGTCGACGGCGGCGGGCGCCCGCACGGTGGAGGCGTTCCGGATGGAGGAGCGGCGGATCCGGGCGAGCCGGGAGGCGCTGGAGACGTCCCGCCGCACCCGTATGCGCACGCTGTTCCTGCGCTCGGTGTTCCTCCCGGTGATCGAGCTGACGTACATGGTGCCGGTGGCGGGGGTGCTGCTGTGCGGCGGATGGCTGCACGCGCGGGACGCGGTGAGCCTGGGCGCGGTGGTGGCCACCTCGCTGTACCTGCTGCAGCTGAGCGGTCCGCTGGACGAGGTGCTGATGCGCCTGGAGCAACTCCAGTCCAGCGGCGCCTCGTTCGCGCGGGTGGAGGGGCTGGCGCGGGCGCCGCGCGCGGCCGGGCGCAGCGACGCCCCGGACCCGGCGGACGACCGCATCGACGTGACCGGGGTGCGCTACGCGTACGACGGGGGCGGCGAGGTGCTGCGCGGGGTGGACCTGACGCTGACGCCGGGCGAACGGCTCGCGGTGGTGGGTCCTTCGGGCGCGGGCAAGACCACGCTGAGCCGGCTGCTGGCGGGGGTGGACGCGCCCGTCGCCGGGAGCGTGACCGTGGGCGGGGTGCCGGTGGCGTCGCTGGACCCGGAGCGGCTGCGCCGACAGGTGGTGCTGGTGACCCAGGAGCACCATGTCTTCCTGGGGTCGGTCCGGGACAACCTGCGGATCGCCGCACCGGACGCCGGGGACGAGGAACTGTGGGCGGCGCTGGCGGTGGTGGGCGCGGACGGCTGGGTACGGGAGCTGCCGCGCGGCCTGGACACCGAGCTGGGCGAGGGCGGCCACCCCACCGACGGCCCCCAGGCGCAGCAACTCGCCCTGGCGCGCGTGGTGCTGGCCGACCCGCACACGCTGGTCCTCGACGAGGCGACGGCCCTGCTCGACCCGGCGACCGCCCGCCACGCGGAGCGCGCGCTGGCCGCCGTCCTCGAGGGCCGCACGGTCGTCGCCGTCGCCCACCGCCTGCACACCGCGCACGACGCGGACCGGGTGGCGGTCATGGAGGACGGCCGCCTCTCCGAACTGGGCACGCACGACGCATTGGTGGCGGCGGACGGGGTGTACGCGGCGCTGTGGAGGTCGTGGCACGGGGACGGGCGGGGGCACGACAGGGCGTAGGGCTCGGCGCACGGGTGTGGCACTCGACGCCCCACGTCCTTCCCGCGGCCGTCCGCATAACGGGCGCCCCCTCCCGGACACCGAACGGAAACCGGCCAAATTCCTGACGCGCTCCTGACAGAAACCGCGATCCCCTGCCACTCTTCCCACGGCCGCTTCACAGCAACCCCACAGCCTCGGCTGCCCGTTGTGCGGCGGCCACTGCTCAGGCACAGCACTTCCGTTCTGCCCGGCCGGCTGACCCGCCGGCCGGTCTCCCCAGGCCGCGCACCCCGCGGCCCCGCAGAAGGAGTCAGCGTTGAGAAGCAGGACGTCCCATAGACGCACCCCCCGTACCGCGCAGCGCCGCGTCGCCGCCGTCGCCCTGGCCGGCGTGGCCGCGCTGATCGCCACGGCCGTGCAGTCCGGCGCCGCCACCGCCGCCCCCGACACGCGGCCCCGGACCGCGAGCGCCGCCGCGCCCGGCTCGGAGTCGGTCAGGCTCACCCCCGCCCAGCGTGCCGCGCTGATGCGCCAGGCGGACTCCGTCAAGGCCGGGACCGCGAAGGACATCGGTCTGGGCGCCAAGGAGAAGCTCGTCGTCCGTGACGTCCTCAAGGACCGCGACGGCACCGTGCACGTGCGCTACGAGCGCACCTACGACGGCCTGCCCGTCCTCGGCGGCGACCTGATCGTGCAGGGTGACACCGCCGGCGAGGCGGACAAGGTCGTGAAGGCGACGCGGAAGCCGGTGAAGCCCGCGACCACCGCCGCGAAGGTGCCGGCGGCGAAGGCCGAGGCGCAGGCCCTGTCCACCGCGAAGGCCGAGAAGGCCGAGGGCGCGGACGTCGACCGGGCCCCGCGCAAGGTGATCTGGGCGGCGAGCGGCACGCCGGTCGTGGCGTACGAGACGGTCGTGGGCGGTCTCCAGCACGACGGCACCCCGCAGGAGCTGCACGTCGTCACCGACGCCACCACCGGCGAGAAGCTGTACGAGTGGCAGGCCGTGCAGAACGGCACCGGCCACACCGTCTACAGCGGCACCGTCGACCTGACGACCACCCAGTCGGGCTCGACGTACAACCTCACCGACGGCGCGCGCGGCGGGCACAGGACGTACAACCTGAACCGGGGCACCTCCGGCACCGGGACGCTGTTCTCCGGCTCCGACGACGTCTGGGGCAACGGCAGCCCCTCCAACCTGGAGTCGGCCGCCGCCGACGCCCACTACGGGGCGGCGCTGACCTGGGACTACTACAAGAACGTGCACGGCCGCAGCGGCATCCGCGGGGACGGCGTCGGCGCCTACTCCCGCGTGCACTACGGCAACAACTACGTCAACGCCTTCTGGTCGGACAGCTGCTTCTGCATGACCTACGGCGACGGCTCCGGCAACGTCAATCCGCTCACGTCGATCGACGTGGCCGCGCACGAGATGACCCACGGCCTCACCTCGAACACCGCGGGCCTGATCTACAGCGGCGAGTCCGGCGGCCTCAACGAGGCGACCAGCGACATCTTCGGCTCCACCGTCGAGTTCTACGCCAACAACTCCTCCGACGTCGGTGACTACCTCATCGGCGAGGAGATCGACATCAACGGCGACGGCACGCCGCTGCGTTACATGGACAAGCCGAGCAAGGACGGCCGCTCCAAGGACTCCTGGTACTCCGGCATCGGCTCGATCGACGTGCACTACTCGTCCGGCGTGGCGAACCACTTCTTCTACCTGCTGAGCGAGGGCAGCGGTACGAAGACCATCAACGGCGTCACCTACGACTCCCCCACCTCCGACGGCCTGCCGGTCACCGGCATCGGCCGCGCCAAGGCGGAGAAGATCTGGTTCCGCGCGCTCACCACGAAGTTCACCTCGACCACGAACTACGCGGCGGCCCGTACCGGCACGCTCGCGGCGACCGGTGAGCTGTACGGCACGGACAGCGCCGAGTACAAGGCGGTCCAGGACGCCTGGGCGGCCGTCAACGTCGGCACCCGTTCCGGCGGTCCCGGGGGCGGCGGCACCACCTTCGAGTCGACCGCCGACGTGGCGATCCCGGACGCCGGCGCCGCGGTGACCTCCTCGATCACCGTCACCGGCCGCACCGGCAACGCGCCGAGCAACCTCCAGGTCGCGGTGGACATCGTGCACACCTGGAGCGGTGACCTGGTCGTCGACCTGGTCGCCCCGGACGGCACCTCGTACCGGCTGCGCAACCGCACCGGCGGTTCCTCGGACAACATCAACGAGACGTACACGGTCAACGCCTCGTCGGAGACGGCCAACGGCACCTGGCAGCTGCGGGTGCAGGATGCGGCCCGCTACGACACCGGCTACATCAACGGCTGGAGCCTGACCTTCCCGTAGACGGGCCCCGTCCCACGGCCCCTTCGCGGCGCCGTTCCGGGTGGTTCACACCGCCCGGGGCGGCGCCACTTTTTGCCGATCCCATACGCGCCGCGGGTTGCGCCTTTGCCGAGGTCACGCGGGTTCACACGCACGCAACACACGGCCGGACAGCGGTTTTCGGCCAACATCATCAGACCCTCATGACATGTACGCGACGCAGATGTCACTCTTCCCTCGCTCGGTGCACCACCCGGACGGCCCCCAACCGTCCGGCACCCCCACTCACCCCCCAAGGAGCTTCGAGTGACTCCCCTCTACGCGCGTCGCCGCCGTACGGCCCTCGCCGCCGCCACCGCCGTCGTGGCCGGCGCCCTGCTCACCACCGGCCTGGCCACCGGCACCGCGACCGCCGACTCCGCCCCCGCCGGCAAGCCGGTCCTGGGCGGCGCCCCCGTGCTGCTCTCCGCCTCCGCGCGCACCTCCCTCATCCAGGAGCAGCAGGCCACGGCCTCCGAGACGGCCGACGCGATAGGCCTCGGCGCCAAGGAGAAGCTGATCGTCAAGGACGTCGTCAAGGACGTCGACGGCACGGTCCACACCCGCTACGAGCGCACCTACGCCGGGCTGCCCGTCCTCGGCGGCGACCTGGTCGTGCACGAGCCGGCGGGCGGCGCCAGAACCGTCACCAAGGCCGTGAGGACCTCCGTCGCGGTCGCCTCCGTGACGCCGAAGGTCGCCGCGGGCAAGGCCGAGGCGCAGGCGCTCGCCGCCGCCGAGAAGGCCGGCTCGGAGCGCACCGGCGCCGACTCCGCGCCCCGCAAGGTGATCTGGGCCGCCGGGGGCACGCCCGTCCTCGCCTACGAGACCGTCGTCGGCGGCCTCCAGGAGGACGGCACCCCGAACGAGCTGCACGTCGTCACCGACGCCACCACCGGCGAGAAGCTGCACGAGTGGCAGGCCGTGCACACCGGCACCGGCAAGAGCCTCTACTCCGGCACGGTCACCCTCGGCACCTACAAGTCCGGTTCGACGTACCAGCTGTACGACACCTCGCGCGGCGGTCACAAGACGTACAACCTGGCGCGCGGCACCTCCGGCACCGGCACGCTGTTCACCGACGCGGACGACACCTGGGGCACCGGCGCCGCCTCCAGCTCCTCCAGCGACCAGACGGCGGCCGTGGACGCGGCCTACGGGGCCCAGGTCACCTGGGACTTCTACAAGAACACCTTCGGCCGCAGCGGCATCCGCAACGACGGCAAGGCCGCGTACTCCCGCGTCCACTACGGCAGCAACTACGTCAACGCCTTCTGGCAGGACAGCTGCTTCTGCATGACCTACGGCGACGGCTCGGGCAACACCCACCCGCTGACCTCGCTGGACGTCGCCGGCCACGAGATGAGCCACGGCGTCACCTCCGTCACCGCGGGCCTCAACTACAGCGGCGAGTCCGGCGGCCTCAACGAGGCGACCAGCGACATCTTCGGCACGGGCGCGGAGTTCTACGCGGCGAACTCCACCGACCAGGGTGACTACCTCATCGGCGAGAAGATCAACATCAACGGGGACGGCACGCCGCTGCGGTACATGGACAAGCCGAGCAAGGACGGCGCGTCCAAGGACTACTGGTCCTCCAGCCTCGGCTCGGTCGACGTGCACTACTCCTCGGGCCCGGCGAACCACTTCTTCTTCCTGCTCGCCGAGGGCAGCGGCGCGAGGACGATCAACGGCGTGAGCTACAACTCGCCGACGTACGACGGCTCCACCGTCACCGGCATCGGCCGCGCCAAGGCGCTGCAGATCTGGTACAAGGCGCTGACCACGTACTTCACGTCGACGACCAACTACAAGGCGGCCCGTACGGGCACCCTGAACGCGGCGTCCGCGCTGTACGGCGCGAGCAGCGCGGAGTACAAGGCGGTCGACGCGGCCTGGAAGGCGGTCAACGTCAGCTGAGGCTGACTCTTCCCGGTGCTGTGCGGCACCCGGAGCGTTCGGCTCCGGGTGCCGCCGGTGTGTTCGGGGGCACCGCCTAGGCTTGGGTCCCATGTCTGCGGCGGACTTCACCTACGACCACGTCGGCGCGAGCCGGGATCCCGACTACTGCCCTCCGGGGTTCCATCATCTGAGGGAGCGGACGCGGCTCGGCGAGGGGGAGCAGGTGTTCCGCCAGGCGGTGGACGCGCTGTTCGGATTTGAGATGCACCGGGAGATGGGCGTCGGCATCGACGCCTCGGCGGAGCGGGCGGCGGTGGACGTCGACGTCACCGTCAGCCTGGCGGGGCTGGTGAAGGCGCCGTGCCGGGTGGTGTGGGCGGCGGAGGAGTACCGCGAGGCGGGGTGGGCGTACGGGACGCTGTCCGGGCATCCGGAAAGCGGTGAGGAGGCGTTCGTGGTGCACCGGACCGGGGACGGGACGGTGTGGCTCACGGTCTCGGCGTTCAGCCGCCCGGCGAGCTGGTACGCGCGGGCTGGTGGCCCGGCCACCCGATCCCTCCAGCACGCGTACGCCCGCCGGGCGGGCAAGACACTGCGGCGCCTGGCGACGCGGGGCGTGCAGGACGCGTAGCCGCAGCCTGGGGGGGACCCCCGCCGCCTGCGGGCAGTCGTGCCGCTTGGGGCGGCACGGGTGGGCGCAGGCGGCACCTCGTCAGCGCCGAGCCGCGCAACGCCCCCCACGGCCACCGGGGTGCCGGGTACTGTGCATCGCCGGGTGCGGCCCGGCGGGGGCCGGTCGCGCAGTTCCCCGCGCCCCTTCGGGGCGCCCCCCGTCTGCGCCCGAGGTGCGCGACACCCCCCGACGGCCACCACGGTGCCGGGCACCGTCGTATGCCGGGTGCAGCCCGGCGGGGGCCGGTCGCGCAGTTCCCCGCGCCCCTTCGGGGCGCCCCCCGCCTGCGCCCGAGGTGCGCGACACCCCCCGACGGCCACCACGGTGCCGGGCACCGTCGTATGCCGGGTGCAGCCCCGCGGGGGCTGATCGCGCAGTTCCCCGCGCCCCTTCGGGGCGTCCACTCACCGCATCAATAAGCCCGCCGCCTCCGCGACGTCCTCCGGTGGCACCGCCACCAACCCCAGCTCCGCCCCGGACGCCAACAGCCGGTGACTCGGCAGCACCCGCACCGTGTAGCCGAACGGCCCCGTCCGGTCGAGGGACAGCGGGCCCTCGTAGACCCACTCACCCCCCGCCCCGGGCGACCCCACCGGCTTCAACGGGACGGTAGCCGCATCCGTGATGCGATCCTCCTCGTCCACCCGCCCCGCGACGGCCTGCACCTCCACGTCCTCCGGCCGCAGGCTGCCCAGCCCCACCCGCACCCGGAGGGCCAGCGTGCTGCCCAGTTCCGCGGTGGCGGAGGCGACGGAGGTCTCGACGTGGTCGACGGTGACCCCGTGCCACGCCCCCCGCACCACCGCCTTCCACTCGGCGAGCTCCCGCGCGGCGTCCGCGTTCATCGCCCGGTGGGCGTGCGCGGCCGGCGTGTACAGCCGCTCCACGTACTCCCGCACCATGCGCCCGGCCAGCACCTTCGGCCCGAGCAGGCTCAGCGTCCGCCGGACCATCTCGATCCACCGGTCCGGCAGCCCGCTGCGCCCCCGCTCGTAGAAGGTGCGGGTGACGCGCTGCTCCAGCAGGTCGTACAGCGCCGCGGCCTCTATGTCGTCGCGCCGGTCCGGGTCGGTCCCGGCGCCGTCCGCCGTGGGGATGGACCAGCCGAAGTCGGGCTGGAACCACTCGTCCCACCAGCCGTCCAGGACGGACAGGTTGAGCCCGCCGTTGAGCGCGGCCTTCATGCCGCTGGTGCCGCACGCCTCCAGCGGCCGCAGCGGGTTGTTCAGCCAGATGTCGCAGCCGGGGTACAGCTTCTGCGCCATCGCCATGCCGTAGTCGGGCAGGAACACGATCCGGTGCCGCACCCGCGGGTCGTCGGTGAAGCGGACCAGCTCCTGGATGAGCCGCTTGCCGCCGTCGTCCGCCGGGTGCGCCTTGCCCGCGACCACGATCTGCACCGGCCGGTCGGGATGCAGCAGCAGGTCCATCAGCCGGTCCCGGTCGCGCAACATCAGCGTCAGCCGCTTGTACGACGGGACGCGCCGGGCGAAGCCGATGGTGAGGACGTCCGGGTCGAGGACGCCGTCGATCCAGCCCAGTTCGGCGGTCCCGGCGCCGCGCTGCCGCCAGGAGGCCCGCAGCCGCTCCCGCACCTCCAGCACCAGCAGCTCGCGCAGCGACCGGCGCAGCTCCCAGATGTCCTGGTCGGGGATGTCGGCGACGGAGTCCCAGCGGTCGGAGTCGCCGATGCTGAGCGCCTCCTCCGCGCGCTGGGTGCCGATCTGCCGGGCGCCGAGCCGGTACACCTCGGGGGCGACCCAGGTGGGCGCGTGCACCCCGTTGGTGACGGAGGTGATGGGCACCTCCTCGGGGTCGAACCCGGGCCACAGTCCGGCGAACATCTCCCGGCTGACCTGGCCGTGGAGGAGGGAGACGCCGTTGGCCCGCTGGGCGAGGCGCAGGCCCATCACGGCCATGTTGAACAGGTTGGGTTCGCCGCCCGGGTAGGTCTCCATGCCGAGCCGCAGGATGCGGTCGACCTCCAGGTTCGGCAGCTCGGCGTGCGGGCCGAAGTGCCGGGCGACCAGTTCCCGGTCGAAGCGGTCGATGCCGGCCGGCACGGGGGTGTGCGTGGTGAACACGGTCCCGGCGCGGACCGCCTCCAGGGCGGCGTCGAAGTCGAGCCCCTCGGCGCGCAGTTCCGCCATCCGCTCCAGGCCGAGGAACCCGGCGTGCCCCTCGTTGGTGTGGAACACCTCGGGCGCCGCGTGCCCGGTGAGCCCGCAGTACGTGCGGACGGCGCGGACACCTCCTATGCCGAGGAGCATCTCCTGGAGGAGCCGGTGCTCGCTGCCGCCGCCGTAGAGCCGGTCGGTCACCCCGCGCTCGATGAGGTCGTTCTCCTCGATGTCGGAGTCGAGCAGGAGCAGCGGGATCCTGCCCACCTGGGCGATCCAGATGCGGGCGCGCAGGGAGCGGTCGCCGGGCAGGGCGAGGGTGATCTGGGCGGGGGTGCCGTCGGACTCCTTGAGCTGGTCGAGGGGCAGCTCGTGCGGGTCGAGGACGGGGTAGTGCTCCTGCTGCCAGCCGTCCCGGGACAGGGACTGGCGGAAGTAGCCGTGCCGGTAGAGCAGGCCGACGCCGATCAGCGGGGCGCCGAGGTCGCTTGCGGCCTTGAGGTGGTCGCCGGCGAGGATGCCGAGCCCGCCGGAGTACTGCGGCAGGGCGGCGGTGATGCCGAACTCGGGGGAGAAGTAGGCGACGGCGGCGGGCAGCCGGCCGCTCTGCCGCTGGTACCAGCGGTCGCCGGTCATGTAGGTGTCCAGGTCGTCCGCGACCGCAGCGAGGCGGTCGAGGAAGTCGCGGTCGCCGGCCAGCTCGGAGAGCCGCTCGGTCGGCACGCTGCCCAGCAGACGCATGGGGTCGCCGCCGGCCGCGGCCCAGCGTTCGGGGTCGACGGAGCGGAACAGGTCACGGGTGCCGGCGTGCCAGGACCAGCGCAGATTGCGGGCCAGATCGCTCAGCGGCCGGAGGGGTTCGGGGAGCACGGGTCGGACGGTGAATCGACGGATAGCCTTCACAAGCCACCTCGGCGCGTTCGTGAGAGACGCGGTGTGCGTCCGGGTATCGCAGCCGACAGTACCGGCGCGGACACCGTCCGCGGGGGAAGCCGGGGGACACGGGTACCTCGCCTGCCCTGTCCAAACGATTCACCGCACAGTGGACATGGCCGATTCCGGCCCCATGTGCGGTCTTGTCGTACTTCACCCCGCGCGTCGCGCCGCCGCTCCGCGAGGCGCGTCCTGCCGTGCGGACCGGGCCGGTCGCCGGGCAGGGCAAGAAACCGGCCGTTTCCGCCGGCCGACGCGCTCCCACCCAGGTCACCTCCGGTGTTCGGGCCCCGCGCACCCCTTCCGTCCCGCGTGTCCCACCGGTCACGTACCGCCGTCGGCGCACGGCGCGGGCGTGTCGCCGTGCGCCGGACGGGCGACGGCCGGGGCGGGCGGGGAAGCCGCTGGTCACCGGGCGGTGCGGGCGTCGCACCCACGGCGCGTGACCCCGTACTCGGTGGCGCCCGCGTGCGCCGGGCGGCCATGCGCGCTCCCAAGCACCCGCCACCGGTGGGAACGCACCCAGCACGGGCGTGCTCCGGACCCGACGGGCGCCCGGAGGGCCCGGCCGGTCTTGTGTGTCGACATACGCGTGAGTAGTTAACAAAGGGCCGGATTGCCCACCCGAACGGTGTGGGAAGGCTCCTGCGGGTACACCCCACTGAGACCCCGCAGGACCCACCTCCCCACAGTCATCCGCCCACCCTCGTTGACGCGGACAGGAGCGGTCATGCCCGCCAAGCACCACTCGTCATCCCCCTCGCCGTCGGGCGCCAAGGCGTCCGGCGCCAAGGCGTCCGCCCGCCCCGACACCGCGCCGGCGCGCGGGCGCCCCTCCCGCACGAAACCCGCCCCGTCCGGCACGAGCGCGCCCGCGTCACCCGCGCCCCCCGAGACCTCCGTGGGACGCATCCCCGTGCTGGACGTCCGGCCGCTGGTGCGGCAGGGGCGCCGGCCCGCGAAGGCGGTGGTGGGCGAGTCGTTCCAGGTGACGGCGACGGTGTTCCGGGAGGGGCACGACGCGGTGGCGGCCAACGTGATGCTGCGCGATCCGCAGGGAAATCCGGGTCCGTTCACGCCGATGCGGGAGCTGGCGCCCGGCACCGACCGGTGGGGCGCGACCGTCACCCCGACGGCCACGGGCCTGTGGACGTACACCGTGGAGGGGTGGGGCGACCCGGTCACCACCTGGCGGCACCACGCGCAGATCAAGATCCCGGCGGGCATCGACACCGAGGTGGTGCTGGAGGAGGGCGCCCGGCTCCACGAGCGGGCGGCGGATCAGGTGCCCGGGTCCGGCGACCGGAAGGTGCTGCGCGCGGCCGTGGAGGCTCTGCGCGACACGGAACGCCCGGCGGCGGCCCGGCTGGCGGAGGCGCTGACGCCGGAGGTGGACGCGGTGCTGGCGAAGCATCCGCTGCGGGAGCTGGTCACCAGCAGCGAGCCGCTCCCCCTGCTCGTCGAGCGCGAACGCGCCCTGTACGGCTCCTGGTACGAGTTCTTCCCCCGCTCGGAGGGCACGCCCGAGCAGCCGCACGGCACCTTCGACACCGCCGCGCGCCGGCTCCCGGCGATCGCGGCGATGGGCTTCGACGTGGTCTACCTGCCGCCCATCCACCCGATCGGCACGACCTTCCGCAAGGGCCCGAACAACTCCCTGGACGCGGGTCCGGACGACGTGGGCGTGCCGTGGGCGATCGGCTCCCCCGAGGGCGGCCACGACGCCGTGCACCCGCGGCTGGGCACGCTGGAGGACTTCAGGCGGTTCGTGGCCCGCGCCCGTGACCTGGGCATGGAGGTCGCCCTCGACTTCGCCCTCCAGTGCTCGCCGGACCACCCCTGGGTGCACAAGCACCCGGAGTGGTTCCACCACCGCCCCGACGGCTCCATCGCGTATGCGGAGAACCCGCCGAAGAAGTACCAGGACATCTACCCCATCGCCTTCGACGCCGACATGGACGGCCTGGTCGCCGAGACCTGCCGGATCCTGCGGCACTGGATGGACACCGGCGTGCGGATCTTCCGCGTCGACAACCCGCACACCAAGCCCGTCGTGTTCTGGGAACGCGTCATCGCCGACATCAACGGCACCGACCCGGACGTCATCTTCCTGGCGGAGGCCTTCACCCGCCCGGCGATGATGCACACCCTCGCCCAGATCGGCTTCCAGCAGTCCTACACGTACTTCACCTGGCGCAACACCAAGCAGGAGCTGACGGAGTACCTCACCGAACTGACGGGGGAGGCCGCCTCCTACATGCGGCCCAACTTCTTCGCCAACACCCCCGACATCCTGCACGCCTACCTCCAGCACGGCGGCCGGCCCGCCTTCGAGGTCCGCGCCGTCCTCGCCGCCACCCTCTCCCCCACGTGGGGCATCTACAGCGGCTACGAACTGTGCGAGAACACCCCGCTGCGCGAGGGCGGCGAGGAATACCTCGACAGCGAGAAGTACCAGCTCAAACCCCGCGACTGGGAAGCCGCCGAACGCGAGGGCCGCACCATCACCCCCCTCGTCACCCGCCTCAACACCATCCGCCGCGAGAACCCGGCCCTGCGGCAGCTGCGCGACCTCCACTTCCACCAGGCGGACAAGGAGGAGGTCATCGCCTACTCGAAGCGGCGGGACGGCAACACGGTGCTCGTGGTCGCCAATCTAGATCCCCGGCACACCCAGGAGGCGACGGTCTCGTTGGACATGCCGCAACTCGGCCTGGACTGGCACGAGTCGGTGCCGGTGCGCGACGAGCTCACCGGCGAGACCTATCAATGGGGCAGTGCCAACTATGTGCGTCTCGGTCCGGGCGGGGCACATGTACTCGTCGTCGGCGGGCGGTCCGGTGACGGGCCTCCCGGGACGCACAGCACGGTTCTGCGACCGTCCACCCCGCAGATCGGAGGGTCATCCGCCACATGAGCGTCAACGAACCCGTCCCGGACACCTTCGAAGACACCCCCGCCAAGGACCGGGACCCCGACTGGTTCAAACGCGCCGTCTTCTACGAGGTCCTCGTCCGCTCCTTCCAGGACAGCAACGGGGACGGCATCGGTGACCTGAAGGGTCTGACCGCCAAGCTGGACTATCTGCAGTGGCTCGGCGTCGACTGCCTGTGGCTGCCGCCGTTCTTCAAGTCGCCGCTCAGGGACGGCGGTTACGACGTCGCCGACTACACCGCCGTGCTTCCCGAGTTCGGCGACCTCGCCGACTTCGTGGAGTTCGTCGACTCCGCCCATCAGCGCGGCATGCGCGTGATCATCGACTTCGTCATGAACCACACCAGCGACCAGCACCCGTGGTTCCAGGAGTCCAGGCGCGACCCCGACGGTCCGTACGGCGACTACTACGTGTGGGCCGACGACGACAAGCAGTTCCAGGACGCCCGGATCATCTTCGTCGACACCGAGGCCTCCAACTGGACGTACGACCCCGTACGCAAGCAGTACTACTGGCACCGCTTCTTCTCGCACCAGCCGGACCTGAACTACGAGAACCCGGCCGTGCAGGAGGAGATGATCTCCGCGCTGAAGTTCTGGCTCGACCTCGGCATCGACGGGTTCCGGCTGGACGCGGTGCCGTACCTGTACCAGCGGGAGGGCACCAACTGCGAGAACCTGCCGGAGACGCACGCGTTCCTGAAGCGGGTCCGCAAGGAGATCGACACCCAGTACCCGGACACCGTGCTCCTCGCCGAGGCCAACCAGTGGCCCGAGGACGTCGTCGACTACTTCGGCGACTACGCCGCCGGCGGCGACGAATGCCACATGGCGTTCCACTTCCCGGTGATGCCCCGCATCTTCATGGCGGTGCGCCGCGAGTCGCGCTACCCGGTCTCCGAGATCCTCGCCAAGACCCCCGCCATCCCGTCGGGCTGTCAGTGGGGCATCTTCCTGCGCAACCACGACGAGCTGACCCTGGAGATGGTCACCGACGAGGAACGCGACTACATGTGGGCCGAGTACGCGAAGGACCCCCGCATGCGCGCCAACATCGGCATCCGGCGGCGTCTCGCCCCCCTCCTCGACAACGACCGCGACCAGATCGAACTCTTCACCGCCCTGCTGCTCTCGCTCCCCGGGTCGCCGATCATCTACTACGGCGACGGGATCGGCAAGGGCGACAACATCTGGCTCGGCGACCGCGACGCCGTCCGCACGCCGATGCAGTGGACCCCGGACCGCAACGCCGGCTTCTCCTCCGCCGACCCGGGCCGCCTCTACCTCCCCACGATCATGGACCCCGTCTACGGCTACCAGGTCACCAACGTCGAAGCGTCCATGGCCTCGCCGTCGTCGCTGCTCCACTGGACCCGGCGCATGATCGAGATCCGCAAGCAGAACCCGGCGTTCGGCCTCGGCTCCTACACCGAGCTTCCCTCCTCCAACCCCGCAGTCCTCGCCTTCCTCCGCGAGTACGAGGACGACCTGGTCCTGTGCGTCAACAACTTCTCCCGCTTCTCCCAGCCCACCGAGCTCGACCTGCGCGAGTTCGACGGCCGGCACCCGGTGGAGCTGTTCGGCGGGGTGCGCTTCCCGGCCATCGGCGAACTGCCGTACCTGCTGACCCTCGGGGGCCACGGCTTCTACTGGTTCCGGCTCACCAGAGTCGCATCCCGCATCGGCCGACGACTGTGAGCGTGTGCCGGCGAGAGGAGGCGTCACGATGACGAAGACCGCATTCCTGCGCCCGCGGAGCGCGCCCGCCGAGTCCCTGGAGTCGCTCGCCGGGCTGCTGCGCGAGTGGCTGCCGTTGCAGCGCTGGTTCGCGGGCAAGGACCGTCCCGTCACCGATCTCGGTGTGCTGTCCACGACCGAGCTGTTCCCGGGCTGTCTGCACGTGCTGGTGCACGCCGCGCACGGCGGGGTGCCCGCGCCCGGGGGCACCACCCCCGCCGGCGACTGCTACCAGCTGCTGCTCGGGGTACGCGAGCGGCCCTCGCCCCGCCTGGGCAAGGCGCTCATCGGCACCGTACGGGACGGCCTGCTCGCCGGACTGACGGTCTACGACGCCCTCCAGGACCCGCGCGCCGCCCAGCTGCTGCTCGAACGGCTGCGCCGGCCGGGCACCGCCGGCCCGCTGCACTTCGAGGGCGACCCCGCCCAGGAGGTCCCCGCGGGACTGGTGCCGCGCGTGCTCAACGCCGAGCAGTCCAACTCCTCGCTGGTGTACGGCGACGAGTACATCCTGAAGGTCTTCCGGCGCATCCAGCCCGGCGTCAACCCCGACCTGGAGGTCCCCGGGGCGCTGGCCCGGCAGGGCTGCCACCGGGTGCCCGCGCCGGTCGCCTGGCTGCGCACCACGCACCCGTTCAAGGCGACGCTCGGCGTGCTCCAGCCGTATCTGCGCAACGCCGCCGACGGCTGGACGCTGGCCCTCGACGCGCTCGCCTCGGGGGACGACTTCACCGCGCAGGCGCACGCCCTGGGCCGCGCCACGGCCGACGTGCACCTGGCGCTGTCCTCCGCGTTCCCCGTCGGCGAGCCCGGCGAGAACGGGCGGACGGCGGCGGCGATGACCGAGCGGCTGACCGCCGCCGCGCACGCCGTGCCCGCGCTCCAGCCGTACGTGCCGGGGCTGCGGAGCGCCTTCGCCGCGCTCGCCACCTGCGACGCCGGACCGCCCGCCCAGCGCATCCACGGCGACCTGCACCTCGGCCAGGTGCTGCGGGCGGGACGCGAGTGGTTCGTGATCGACTTCGAAGGCGAGCCGTCCCGGCCGCTCTCCGAACGGCGCAGCGCCCACTCCCCCGTGCGGGACATCGCCGGGATGCTGCGCTCCTTCGACTATGCCGCCCGGCAGCGCCGTCCCTGGCGCCCGGAGTGGGCGCGGCGCTGCCGCGAGGCCTACTGCGCGGGCTACGCGGCCCGTGCCGGCTGGGACCCGCGCAAGAAGCACGGCCTGCTCCGCGCCTATGAGACGGACCGGGCCGTGTACGAGGTGCTGTACGAGGCCCGGCACCGACCCGACTGGCTGCCCGTACCGATGGCGGCGATCGAGCGCCTCGCCGTGAGAGGAGACTGAAGCCGTGGCCCTGCACGAAACGCCGCTGCCCGGATCGGCCGGGTCCGCCCCGTCCGCCGCCGCCGAAGGGGCGGCCGCACCCGCCCTCGACCCGCACGACCGGGGACGCCTGCTCGCGGGCGCCCACCACGACCCGCACGCCCTCCTCGGCGCCCACCCGGTGCCCGGGGGCGTCGCCTTCCGGGCGCTGCGCCCCTTCGCCCGCGAGGTGAGCGTGGTCGTCGACGGCGCCCGCACCCCGCTGGTGTCCGAGGGCGACGGTCTGTTCTCCTCCGTCCTGCCGCTGGACGGGATCCCCGAGTACACCCTCGCGGTGGCGTACGGGGACGACGCGCCGGTGGAGACGCACGACCCGTACCGGTTCCTGCCCGCGCTCGGCGACTTCGACCTGCACCTGATCCGCGAGGGCCGGCACGAGGAGCTGTGGACGGCGCTCGGCGCGCACCCCATGACCCATCAGGGCGTGGCCGGCACCCGCTTCACCGTGTGGGCGCCCAACGCGCTCGGGGTGCGGCTGGCCGCGGACTTCACGTACTGGGACGGGACGGCGTTCCCGATGCGGTCGCTCGGTTCGTCCGGGGTGTGGGAGCTGTTCCTGCCGGGCGTCGGCGAGGGCACCCGCTACAAGTTCGAGATCCACTCGCGCCACGGCCACCGGTTCCTGAAGGCGGACCCGATGGCCCGCCGCACCGAGGCGCCGCCGAACACGGCGTCGGTGGTCACCGCCTCGCACCACGAGTGGGGCGACGCGGAGTGGATGGCGCGGCGCGGGGACACGCCGGTGCACGAGGCGCCGTTCTCGGTGTACGAGGTGCACCTGCCGTCCTGGCGTCCGGGGCTCGGCTACCGCGAGCTGGCGGAGGTGCTGCCCGCGTACGTCACGGACATGGGGTTCACCCATGTCGAGCTGATGCCGGTCGCCGAGCACCCGTACGGGCCGTCCTGGGGCTACCAGGTCACCGGCTTCTACGCGCCGACCGCGCGGCTCGGCACGCCGGACGACTTCAAGTACCTGGTCGACGCCCTGCACCGGGCCGGCATCGGCGTGATCATGGACTGGGTGCCGGCCCACTTCCCGCGCGACGACTGGGCGCTGGCCCGGTTCGACGGGGAGCCGCTGTACGAGCCCGGCGACTCGCGGCGCGCCGACCACCCGGACTGGGGGACGTTCACCTTCGACTACGCCCGCACCGAGGTGCGCAACTTCCTGGTCGCGAACGCCGTGTACTGGTGCCAGGAGTTCCACATCGACGGGCTGCGGGTCGACGCGGTCGCCTCCATGCTCTACCTCGACTACTCGCGTGAGGACGGCGGCTGGGAGCCGAACATGTACGGCGGCCGGGAGGACCTGGCCGCGATGGCGTTCCTCCAGGAGATGAACGCCACCGTGTACCGGCGCTGCCCCGGCGTGGTGACCATCGCCGAGGAGTCCACGGCGTGGGGCGGGGTGACCCGGCCCACCGACACCGGCGGGCTCGGGTTCGGGCTGAAGTGGAACATGGGCTGGATGCACGACTCGCTGGAGTACGTCTCCCACGAGCCGGTGCACCGCAAGTACCACCACCACGAGATGACCTTCGCGATGGTGTACGCCTACAGCGAGAACTACGTGCTGCCGATCTCCCACGACGAGGTGGTCCACGGCAAGCAGGCGCTGGTGTCGAAGATGCCGGGCGACTGGTGGCAGCGGCGGGCCGACGTCCGCGCGTACCTGGGCTTCATGTGGGCCCACCCCGGCAAACAACTGCTCTTCATGGGGCAGGAGTTCGCGCAGGGCGCGGAGTGGTCCGAGGAGGCGGGCCCCGAGTGGTGGCTGCTGGACGAGGACTACCACTCGGCGGGCGACCACCGCGGGGTGCAGGACCTGGTGCGCGACCTCAACGCGCACTACCGGCGGCTTCCGTCGCTGTGGCAGCGCGACACCGACCCGTCCGGCTTCCGCTGGGTCGCGGTGGACGCGGCCGACGACAACGTCTTCGCGTTCGTGCGGTACGACGCGGAGGGGCGGCCGCTGCTCGCGGTGTCGAACTTCTCCCCCGTGGTCCGGCACGACTACCGGCTCGCGGTCGGTGACGACGTGGTCGCCTGGGAGGAGATCCTCAACACCGACGCCGCCCGCTACGGCGGCGGCGACGTGGTGAACCCGGACCCGGTCAAGCCCGAGGACGGGCACGTCCGGCTCACCCTGCCCCCGCTCGCGACGGTCTGGCTGGCGCCCACGCCGCTGTAGCGTCCGCGCTCCGGCGCTCGGCAGCCCTCAGCCGGCGACACCAGGTGTTCCGCGTCCCGCGCGGGGCATGCGGGTCGTACGGCCGAGGGCTGCTCGGCGTCTACGCGGCAGGCAGAAGGGCGAGCATCAGGTGCGCACCGTGGGAGTGGAGGAGGAACTCCTCCTGGTCGATCCGGAGACAGGCGAACCGCGGGCGATGTCCGCGGCGGTGCTCGCCCGTGCCGAGCGGGAGGACGCGGGTCAGGACGTCTTCGAGAAGGAACTGCACGAGCAGATGGTGGAGTTCGCGACTCATCCGGAGTCGTCGATGGAGCGCCTGCTCGCGGAGATAGCCCGCTGCCGCAAGGAGGCGGCGGGACACGCCGAGGAGATCGGCTGCACGGTCGCCGCGCTGGCCACGTCTCCGCTGCCGGTCAGCCCGGCGGTCGGCGTCAACGAGCGGTACCGGTGGATGGAGAAGCAGTACGGGATCGCGACGCGTGAGCAGCTCGTCATGGGCTGTCACGTGCACGTGTCGGTGGAGTCCGACGAGGAGGGCGTGGCCGTCCTCGACCGGCTGCGGCCGTGGCTGGCGGTGCTGACCGCGCTGAGCGCGAACTCGCCGTTCTGGCAGGGCAAGGACTCGGGGTACGCCAGCTACCGCAGCCGGGTGTGGCAGCGGTGGCCTTCGGCGGGGCCGACCGAGCTGTTCGAGTCGCCGGAGCGGTACCACCGTCGGGTCGCGGACATGGTGTCGACCGGGGCGATCCTCGACGAGGGGATGATCTACTTCGACGCCCGTCTTTCCGAGCGGTACCCGACGGTGGAGGTACGGGTTTCGGACGTCGCGCTGCACGCGGAGACGGCGGGGCTGATCGCCACGCTGACGCGGGCGCTGGTGGAGACGGCGGCGCGGGAGTGGCGGGAGGGCCGGGAGCCGGTCGACCCGGGCGTCTCCCTGCTGCGGCTGTCCGCCTGGCAGGCGGCGCGGTCCGGTCTGACCGGGGAGCTGCTGCATCCGGAGACGATGCGGAGGATGCCCGCCGAGGCGGTCGTCCGTTCGCTGCTGGACCACGTCGCCGATGCCCTTGCCGACCATGGCGACGTGGATCGCGCCCGCGAGGGGTGCGAGCGGCTGCTGCGGGACGGGAACGGGGCGATGGTGCAGCGGGCGCTGCTGGAGCGGACGGAGAGTTTGCGGGACGTCGTGACGGAGTGCGTGCGGCATACGCAGGCGTAGGTGGGCGCGGTCCGTCCGTGCGGGTGCGTGGGGAGTGCGCGCGCAGTTCCCCGGGCCCCTATGGGGCGCCTCCGGGGCGCGGTCCGTGCGGGTGCGTGGGGGTTGCGCGCGCAGTTCCCCACGCCTCTTCGGGGCGCTCGGGCTGAGCGCGTCCGGCACCCTCCCAGGGTCAGTACTGACGCTGGGAGGCCGGCGGGCGGATGTCAGTCAGGTGACGGAGGCTGTCGGTACGGGGGCCGAGCCATTCTCGTGGAGACATCGAAACCGCCCGGTACCCGGGCGAGACCACGAGGAGCGGACCATGACCACCATCGCGCGGCACTGGATCAACGGACGGTGGACCGGCTCCGGCTCGGTTCTGCAGTCGATCAACCCGGCCGACGGCACCGTCGTCGGCTCGTTCTACGACGGTGGCGAGGCGGAGGCCTCGGCCGCCGTGGACGCCGCCGCCACCGCGTTCGAGACCACCGAGTGGGCCCGCACTCCCTCCCTTCGGTCGACCGCGCTCAGCCGGCTGGCCGACGCCCTCAAGGCCCGGACACCCGAGGTCGCGGCCATGCTGTCCCGGGAGAACGGCAAGCTGCTGGGCGAGACCACGTGGGAGGTCAGCGGCGCGGTCGGGTGGCTGCGGTACGCGGCGGCGTCCGCACGTACCCAGAACGCCGGGCGCGCCGCCGAGACGGCACCCGGCCAGTACACCCACTCGGTGCCCGAGCCGCTCGGTGTCGCCGGGATCATTTCTCCCTGGAACTCCCCCGTCATGCTGACCGTGCGGGCGCTGGGCCCGGCGCTGGCCGCCGGCTGCACCGTCGTGGTCAAGCTTCCGGCTCAGACGGCGCTGACCAATGAGCTTTTCGCGCAGGTCCTGGCCTCGGTCCCGGAGATCCCTGCGGGCGTGGTCAGCGTGTTCACCGAGTCCGGCAACACCGGGGCCCCGTTCCTGGTCTCCTCGGACAAGGTCGCCGTGATCAACTACACCGGCAGTACGCCGGTCGGGCGCCGTATCGCGGCCGCGGCCTCCACCACGCTCAAGCGGGTCGGTCTGGAACTGGGCGGCAAGGCGCCGATGGTGGTCCTTCCCGACGCCGATCTGGACCTGGTGATCCCGACCGTCGTGCAGTCGCTGGTGCTGATGAACGGGCAGTTCTGCTGCACCGGTTCCCGTGTACTGGTTCACCGGGACATCGCCGACCAGGTGCGCACCCGCCTCACCGACGCCCTCGCGCAGGTGCGGCTCGGCTCGGGCGACGACGAGAAGGCCCAGCTCGGCCCGGTGATCGACCGGGCGTCCGCCCAGCGGGTGGACGCGATCGTCGAGGAGGCCGCCTCGTACGGCACGGTGCTGCTGCGCGGCGGTGCGGTCACCGACGGCCCGCTGGCCGCCGGGGCGTTCTACCGGCCGAGCCTGGTCGAGGTGGACCGCACCGACGTCCGGATCGTGCAGGAGGAGGTCTTCGGCCCGGTCCAGACGTTCGAGATCTTCGACGACGAGGACGACGCCGTGACCAAGGCGAACGCCACCATCTACGGCCTGGCCGCCTCGGTGTTCAGCTCGGACTCGATGAAGGCCCGCCGGATCGCCCGGCGCATCCGCACCGGCACGGTGTGGATCAACACCTGGGGAGCCGTCAGCGAGGATTTCGAGGAGGGCGGCGTCAAGGGAAGCGGTTACGGCTACCTGTGCGGCCCGCGAGCGATCGAGGAGTTCCAGGCCCTCAAGGTGTACGTGGAGCAGGACCACACCCGGTCCGCCCACTGATCGGATCGTCGCCCGGCCCGGCGCCCACCTGGGCGCCGGGCAGCCCGTCGTGCACGGTACGCAGCATTGTGATGTGGAGTGGTCCATGAACGAGAGACCTGTTTCCCCCCTCCGGGAGCAGAGCCGCGACGCGGTCGCGGACGCCGAAGCCCGGAGCGGTCCCACCGTTCCGGCCGCCGTCCGGCGTGGGAAGCTGTGGCTCCTCACCGTGTGCGGCATCTATCCCACCATCGTCCTGCTGGGCCTGGCCACGGACCCTGTTCTGGGGGATCTGTACCTGCCGGTGCGACTCGCCGTACTCGTCCCGGCGGCGGCAGCGGCGATGGTCTGGCAGATCAATCCCCGGCTGCAGCGGCGTTTCGGAGCCTGGCTCACCAGATGACCAGCAGCCCGGCTCCGCCCCCGGTGCGCTCCGCGGCGCCCGCACACCACAGAGGGAAGGGCGAGGAAGGCACCGCGGTGGCAGTTCCGTGACGCCCCCTCGCCCCCGCCGGGACCTGGCGGCTCGTCACCAGGGCACGGGGGTCCCGTCCCAGGAGAAGAAGCCTCCGGTGGGGCCGTCGTCCGGCAGCAGGGCCAGACGGAGGGCGCCTTGTGCGGCCTCCGCCGGGTCGCCGCCGGCAGCGGCGGCCCCGGGAGTGAGATCAGTGGCCCGCAGACCGGGAGCGAGCGCGTTGACCTTGAAGCCGTCGTCGGCCAGCGTCTGGGCGTACAGGACGGTCAGGGCGTTGAGGGCGGCCTTGGACGAACGGTAGGCGGCGGCGCCGCCGCTTCCCGGGGTGAACTGGGGATTGGGATGCGTGCTCCAGGTCAGCGACGCGGTGCCACTGGAGATGTTGACGACACGCGGGCGCGGCGACCGGCGCAGGGCGGGCAGGAAGGCATTGGTCACCGCCACCACGCCGAACACATTGGTCTCGTACGTGCGCCGGAACTCCTCGACGCCGGTGCCGGCCGGCGGGGCGAGTGACACCGAGACGCCGGCGTTGTTGACCAGCACGTCCAAGCGGTCCACCTGAGCCGCGGCCTGTGCGATGCCGTCCGGATCACTCACGTCGAGGACGAGCGGGCGGGCCCCGGCGCCGATCTCCTCGACGGCCCGCTGCCCGCGCCCGGGGTCGCGGGAACCCACGTACACGGTGAGGCCCTCGGCGGCGAGGAGCCGCGCAATATGCTTGCCGATGCCCTTGTTTGCACCGGTGACCAGTGCTGTGCGTTCGTTCATGGCAGCCACACTTCCCCGGTCGCAGGCGTCCGGCCAGGGACAGTCCGTACCAGGCAGTGGGAGGGCAGGAGGCGGTATGGCACGGCAGGAACTGGCCCAGTACCTGCGGGGACGCCGGGCGGCCCTGCGGCCGCACGAGATCGGCCTGCCGGAGACGGGCACCGCCCGCCGCACACCGGGCCTGCGCCGCGAAGAGGTGGCGGAGCTCGCCCACATGTCGGTCGACTACTACACCCGGCTGGAACAGGCCCGGGGACCGCGGCCGTCGGCCCGGATCCTGGACGCGCTGGCCCGCGCGCTGCGCCTCACGCCGGCCGAACGCAGCCACCTGTTCCGCCTGGCGGGTTCGAGCGCGCCGCCCGGCACCACCGCCGTGCGCCGGGTGCGCCCGCACGTGGCCCGGATGCTGGACAGGCTGCCGGAGACCGGTGCCGTCGTCACCGACGCGGCGTACCACGTCGTCGCGTGGAACCCCCTGGCCCGGGCACTGCTGGGCGGTGACCTCGCAGACGGGACGCCGAACCTGGCCCGCCGCCGCTTCCTCGGCCGGGGGCGGACGTACGAAAGCTCCGGCTCCGAGGAATTCGGACACATCGCGGTGGCGCGGCTGCGCCGGGCCGCCGACCGTTACCCGCACGACCCGCGGCTGGCCGCTCTGCTGGCCGAACTGCACGACGGCAGCGAGGAGTTCCGGCAGATCTGGCAGACCCGTCCGGTCCACGCCCCCGGGCACCGCAGCAAGACCCTGGAGCATCCGGAGGCCGGCGCTCTGCGGTTGAACTGCGACGTCCTGCTCGTGCCCGAGGACGACCAGGAGGTCGTCCTGACCACGGCCGACCCCGGATCGCCCGCCGCACGGGCCCTGCGCAGCCTGGCCGGGCAAGCGCCCTGATCCGCCCGGCTCCCGGACCGTCCGGCCACGCGTGCGTCGAGCAGGAGCTGCGGGTGTCGGCGCAGCGGACGGCTTCCGGCTCCGTTTGCCGGCGGGTGCGATACTTCCTGGTCGAGTGCGTGGCTGGTGGTTCGACTGCCTCGCGAGGTACGGCGAGGGACGCGGCGGATGTGGGCGAAGTCAGGGACAGGCACGGGCGTCGGCCCGACCGGGCTGGTCGGCCGGGAGGGCGAACTCGCCGAGCTCGCGGCGTTCCTGGAGACGGCCGGGACGGACGGAGCCGTCCTGCTGCTCACCGGTGATCCGGGCGTGGGGAAGACGGCACTCCTGGACGCGACCGCCGAGCTGGCGGCGGCGAAGGGGATGCGGGTCGTCCGCGGGAGCGGTGTCGAGTACGAGACGGACATCAGCTTCGCGGGGCTCCATCAGCTCGTCGGCTCGCTGCCGGACGTGTTCGGCCGTCTGCCGCGTGCCGTGCGGGAGGCCCTCGAGGTCGCCCTCGGTCTCGGCGCCGGTCCCGCGCCGAGCCGGATCGCCGTCCTGAACGCGGCACTGTCCCTGTTCGACGAGGCCGCGAAGGAGCGGCCGTTGCTCCTCGTGGTCGACGACCTCCATGTCGTCGACCAGGCGAGCCAGGCCGCGGTGGGTTTCGTCGCCAGACGACTGGGGGGCCGCCGCATCGGGCTGCTCGGAGCGCAGCGGGCGGAGTCCGGCGCGTCCTTCCCGTCCACCGGTCTGCCGGAGCGCGCGATCGCGCCGCTGGACGACGCGGACGCCCTGCGGCTGCTGTCCCGACGCTTCGCCCACCTCCCCCGCCGGGTTCTTTCGACCGTGGCGCACGAGGCGCAGGGAAACCCCCTGGCGCTCCTCGAGTTCGCCGGGTCCACCGGGGCGTCCGGCGGCCGACCCGGCCGAGGGGCGGGACGGGCGAGCGGCCCGGGGCGGGATGTGCGCGCCCTGTACGGCGCCCGCGTCGGACGACTGCCGCGGGAAACGCGCGAGATCCTGCTGCTCGCGGCTCTCGAGGGCTCCGGCGACATCGGCGTTCTCGAGGCGGCCGGCGGGCCGGGCAGCCTCGATGAACTCGCTCCCGCGGAGCGTGACCACCTGATCATGGTCACGGAGAACGGCCGCGCGGTGCGCTTCAGGCATCCGCTGGTCAGGTCCGCGGTGGTCGACGGTTCCACCGGCGAGCAGCGGCGCGGCGCCCACCGCCGGCTGGCCGACGCGCTGGCCGGCCAGCCCGAGCGGCACGGTGATCACCTCGCCAGAGCCACGACGGCCCCCGACGAGGCGGTCGCCGCCGTCGTGGAGTCGGCGGCCCGGAGCAGCCTGCGGCGCGGTGACGCCGACGGCGCGATAGCGAGACTGCGGCGCGCGGCCGAGCTGAGCCCCGACCGCGCGGACCGCAGACGCCGCCTGTCGCAGGCCGCCTATGCCGCCGCCTGGGTGGCGGGGCATCTGGAGGTCAGCCACGAGATCATGCGTGAGGTCACGGGCGGTCCGGCCGCACGGTCGCTCTCGGCGGCGGCGACGGCCGGCTTCCTCCTGCTCGTCACGGAAGGCGACGCCGACACCGCCCACGCGCTGCTGACGGAGGCGGTCGGGCAGGCGCCGGTGGCGCCCGGTCCGCCGTCGGGTGAGCTGGAGACCGCGCTGTTCACTCTCACCCTCGCCAGCCAGTACTCGGGCCGGCCGGAGCACTGGGAGCCTCTGGTCGACGTGCTCGCCCGGTTCCCCGAGGCGACGCCCGCCGCCGCGGCATCGCTGGGGCGCGTCCACCACGACCTCGGTTCCGTCACCGACGGCATGCTGCGCCGCCTGGACGAGGAGATCGCGCGGCTGAGGGACCAGAGCGACGCCGACGTGGTCGTCCGCACCGCCCTGACCGCCTCGTACCTCGACCGGCTTCCGGGGTGCCGCGAGGCCCTGTCCCGGGTCATACGCGACGGCGGCGCGGTGGGATCGAGCATGCCGGCCCTGATGTTCGTCGCCCTGGACGACCTGTACAGCGGCCGGTGGCAGGCGTCGGCCGGCGCCGCGGACGAGCTCATCGCCCTGTCCGAGGAGACGGGGTATCACCTCTTCTCCCAGGTGGGGCACTACGTCGCCGCGATGGCCGCGGCCCAGCTCGGCGCCCTCGACGCGTGCCGGGAACACTGCGAGGCCGTCTGGGGGTGGTCGGGTCCCAGGGGCCTGAGGCGGCTGGAGAACTGCGCCCACCAGGCGGCGGCCCGGGCGGCACTCGGCGCCGCCGACTTCGAGACGGCGTTCCGGCACGCCACGGCGATCTGCGCCCCGGGTGTGCTGCCGCCGTTCAACCCCGAGGCCGTGTGGTCCGCGCCGGACCTCGTCGAGGCCGCCGTACGCACCGGGCGGCACGCCGAGGCGCGACGGCACGCGGACGCGCTGCGCGACGCCGGTGTCGGTCACCTCTCGTCGCGGTTCGCGCTGAGCGCGGCCACGGTCACGGCGATGACATCGGCTGCCGAGGACAGGGGCCGGTGCTTCGAGGAGGCGCTCGGACTGCCGGGCGTCGAGCAGTGGCCCTTCGAGGCCGGCCGGGCTCGTCTGGCGTACGGCGAAGCGCTTCGCCGGCAAGGACGCAACCGTGACGCCCGGGTGCAACTGGCTGCCGCCCGCGGCCTCTTCGAGGAACTCGGGGCCCGTTCGTGGGAAGCCCGGGCCGCGGCGGAGCTCCGCGCCACCGGCATGACGCGGACCGGCCGGGGCAAGGCCGGTGAGGCCCTCACCCCGCAGGAGCTGGAGGTCGCGAGGCTGGCGGCGACGGGGCTGTCCAACCCGCAGATCGCGTCGCGTCTGTTCCTTTCGCCGCGGACCGTGTCGTCGCATCTCTACCGTGTGTTCCCGAAGCTCGGAATCACGTCGCGGGCCGAACTCCGCAACGCTCTGGAGGCGCTGCCTCCCGCGTAGCGCCGTACGGCGTTCGTGCGGGTGCGTGGGGGCTTCTCGCGCAGTTCCCCGCGCCCCTCCAGGGCACACGTGACCCGCCGCCGGCCTCGTGGGGCCGGTGACCAGGGTGGCCGGGTCCCTTACAGGAGCAGGATGATCGCGTAAACCAGGAAGAACGCCGCGATGAAGGCGACCACGGCGAGGATCGCGGTCAGGGGGCCCTTGGACCAGCCCTTGGCGGGGTTGTGGTCCAGTTCGTACGGGCCCGCCTCGGGCATGCTGCTCTCCGCGGGCGGGGTCTCGCCCGGGGGGACGCCGCCACCTGCCTCGAGGCCGGTGGTGCGGTCCGGATCGGGATCGGGATTGACGTAGGTCATGGGGACCGGGTCCCCCGAAAGCGGCCCAGTCATCAGTGCGGACACACTTGACGTGATCCCGGCCCAGGGCCCGCCCGGCTGGACTACATTCATGCACCGTCACCCCCCGTCACCATGAGGAGCAGTGCATGCGCGACCTCGCTCTCGCTCCGCCGTACGCCTCGCCCCTGACCGGCGGCCTCGCCGACAGCCTGTTCGCGAGGGCGGCCGAGAGCCCGACCATGCCGGTGCTGGCCCGCCGCACCGGGGCCTCCGCCACCTGGGAGGAGGTCAGCGCCGTCGAGTTCCGCGACGAGGTGGTCGATCTCGCCAAGGGCCTGATCGCGTCCGGCATCCAGCCGGGCACCCGCGTCGCGATCATGGCGCGCACCCGCTACGAGTGGACCGTCCTGTGCCACGCCCTGTGGACGGTGGGCGCCGAGGTCGTGCCGGTCTACCCCACCTCCTCGCGGGAGCAGGTCGAGTGGATCCTGCGCGACGCCGGCTGTGTGGCCGTGCTGGTCGAGGACGAGCAGAGCGTGATGACCGTGGGCTCGGTGTGCGCCCAGCTGCCCCGGCTGCGGCACGTGTGGCAGCTCGACGCGGGCGCGCTGGACCAGCTGGTGGCGCGCGGCGAGGCCATCCCGGCGGCGACGGTCGACTCGCTGCGGCGGATCGTGCTGCCGGACACGACGGCCGTGGTGGCGTACACCTCCGGCACCTCGGGGCACGCCATGGGCTGCGCCCTCAGCCACCGCGGGCTGGCGTTCATCTGCGACACGCTGCTGGCGGGCTGGGGGCATGTCGCGGCGCCGCCCGGCGAGCAGGGGTCCGTGCTGGCGTTCCTGCCGTTCTCGCACGTGTACGGGCTGATGATCCAGAGTCTGTGCATCCGCGGCGGCCTGCTGATGGGCCACGAGCCGGACCTGGGCGCCGACGCGCTGTCGACGTCGCTGCGGTCGTTCCGTCCCACGTATCTGTACGCGGTGCCGTCCTTGCTGGAGAAGATCTACAAGAACTTCCTGCGGGCCTCGCAGTTGTCGGGGCGCGGGGCGCTGTTCGAGCGGGCCGCCGGCACCGCGCGTGACTTCGCGGCGGCGACGGAGCGGCAGCGCCTCGGACGCGGGTCCGGGCCCGGCTTCGACCTGCGGATGCAGCACGCCCTGTACGAGCGGACCGTGTACCGCAAGCTGCGGGCGACGCTCGGCGGCCGGGTGCTGCGGGCCACGTCCGGCGGCTCCCCGCTCTCCCGCGACCTGTCCCTCTTCTACGAGGGCATCGGCATCTACGTGCACGACGGCTACGGCCTCACCGAGACCAGCGGCGGCATCACCATGCAGCCGTACGGCAGGGAGAAGTCGGGGACGGTCGGGCAGCCGCTGCCGGGCACCGCGATCAAGGTGGCCGAGGACGGGGAGATCCTGGTGCGCGGGCCGTCGGTGTTCCAGGGGTACATCGGCGAACCGGCCGCGACCCGGGCGGCCCTGCGGGGCGGGTGGCTGGCCACGGGCGACCTGGGCCGGCTGGACGGCGAGGGCTACCTGACGATCACGGGCCGCAAGAAGGACATCATCGTCACCAGCAGCGGCAAGAGCGTGGCCCCGGCCGCCCTGGAGCAGCGGCTGCGGATGCACCCCCTCGTCCACCAGGCCGTGGTGGTGGGCGACAACCGGCCGTGCGTGGGCGCCCTGATCACGCTGGACCCGGAGTTCCTGGCGGACTGGCGGGCGGCCCTGTCGCTGCAGGGCGACGCCCCGGCGCGGGAGGCGCGGGAGGAGAACGCGCTGCGGGAGGAGATCGGGCGGGCGGTCGCCGCCGCCAACAGCAGCGTGTCCAGGTCGGAGTCGATCCGGGTGTTCCGTGTGCTGCCGGAGCCGTTCGACGTGTCCAACGGACTGCTGACGCCGTCGATGAAGCTGCGCCGGGACGAGATCGTGCGCCGCTACGCCCTGGAGATCGACGCGATGTACCAGTCCCGCACGCGCCCGGCGCGCCCCCCGGTGCGCACCGACGCGTCGGTGTGGGACGAGGACAACGTGTTCCGCTGATCATGCGCGCCACGGGGTGCGGGGTTTGTCACCCCGCACCGTCGGGCAGGCGGGCGCGTAGGCTCCGCCCGCACGGGAACCCAACGATCGGGGAACGCAACAGCAGCGACGACCGCCCCGGCGACGACCGGGGCCTGGAAGGCGACATGGCACCCGAGTCGCGTAGGGACAGGACACTGGCCGGCGAGGAGATCACGAGCCGCATCGCCAGCTTCCCGGGGGAGCTGCACGATGTGACGGACGCACGTCTGGTCGCGGAGGAATTCCTCTTCGACCTGGCCCGCGCGTCGGCGCCGTCGGCGCCGGAGCACTGGGACGACATACTCCTGGTGGTCACGGAACTGGCCGCCAACGCGGTGCAGTACGCCCCCGGACCGTTCGAGCTGCGGCTGCGCCGCACGTTCGACGGGGTGCATGTGGTGATGCACGACACCAGCACCACCGAGCCGGCCCCGCGCCCGTTCCATCCGCACAGCGGCGGGGGCGGCATCGGATGGCATCTGATCCACACGCTCTGCGACCAGGTGAGCGTCGTGACGCATGGGCAGGGGAAGGACATCCACGTCTTCCTGCCCTGGTGAACCCGGCGGCGGGGCGGCAGGCCCCGCGTTCATCCGGCGGGCCGCTCCTCGCGGGGCAGCTCGCTGTAGTAGTAGCCGACGGCGGTGAGGTAGACCCGGTCCATGGTCTCGCTGTCGGTGCGGAAGCGCGGCGCGGCCTTCAGCTCGGCCCGGGTGCAGGACACCGTCAGCTTCCGCCCCTCGGTGTCGACCGAGGTGATCACCCCGACGGGGACCAGGAGACTGCGGCCGAACACCCACACACCCGTGTCCACGACGAGGTGCGGCATGCCGTGGTGGGCGGCCTGGCGGTCGACGTGGCCGGCGGTGCCGTCGCGCGCGACGACGGTGTAGCCCGTGAGGTCCGCTTCCCGGGCGTGGCCGACGCCCGGCGCGTACGACCAGATGCTGTCGGTGGGCACTGCTTCCGGCCTCCCCGGGGTACGACTGCTCGCCATGAACTGCTCCCCCTTCGCACGAGCGGGGCCGGAACTCCGCCCCCCTCCACCCGAGCGGATACCCGTCCGGCGGGCACACATTCGAACGGCGCCCGCCGAATGCGGCCGGCCCGGCCGGGCGAACGTCCGAGCGGACGTGAAACCGCATCAGGTACCCCGGTTTCCCGGGAACATGCACGCCGGAAAACGTGATTCTCAACCGGCCCGGAAAGCCCCCCTCCTGCTTTGTCGCGCGCCCGCGTACTGGGTTAATCTGCGGCGTATTTCTCGCCGCGCGACTCCGCTGATCTGCGGAAATGCGCACTGAATGGGGCCGGAACGAGGGTGCGCATGACCAGGGGAAGCACCGAGGGGACCGACACGGTGCCGGGGGACAAGGAGCTGCGACAGCTCCTCGCGGGACTGACGGCCGTACGGGACGGGGACTTCGGTACCCGCCTGCCCGGGGACGCCGACGGGCTCATGGGGGACATCGCCAAGGTCTTCAACGGGATGGTGGACCAGCTGTCGCTGTTCACCTCCGAAGTCACCCGTGTCGCACGCGAGGTGGGCACGGAGGGGACGCTCGGCGGACAGGCGCAGGTGCCGGGGGTCTCGGGCACCTGGGCGGACCTCACCGACTCGGTGAACGCGATGGCGGGCAACCTCACGGCGCAGGTGCGCAACGTGGCGCAGGTGACGACGGCGGTGGCGAAGGGCGACCTGTCGCAGAAGATCACCGTCGACGCCCGCGGCGAGATCCTCGAACTCAAGAACACCATCAACACGATGGTCGACCAGCTCTCCGCCTTCGCCGACGAGGTCACCCGCGTCGCCCGCGAGGTCGGCACCGAGGGACGCCTCGGCGGGCAGGCGGACGTTCAGGGTGTACGGGGCACCTGGCGGGACCTGACCGACTCGGTGAACTTCATGGCCGGCAACCTCACCGGCCAGGTGCGCAACATCGCGCTGGTGGCCACGGCGGTCGCGGAGGGCGACCTGTCGCAGAAGATCACCGTCGACGCCCGCGGCGAGATCCTCGAACTCAAGAACACCATCAACACGATGGTCGACCAGCTCTCCGCCTTCGCCGACGAGGTCACCCGCGTCGCCCGCGAGGTCGGCACCGAGGGGCGTCTCGGCGGACAGGCGCAGGTGCGGGGGGTGTCGGGCACCTGGAAGGACCTCACGGACAACGTCAACGTGATGGCGTCCAACCTGACCGGTCAGGTGCGCTCCATCGCCCAGGTCGCCTCCGCGGTCGGCCGGGGCGACCTGTCGCAGCGGATCCGGGTCGAGGCGGCGGGCGAGGTCGCGGCGCTCGCGGACGTCATCAACACGATGGTGGACACGCTGTCCGCGTTCGCCGACGAGGTCACCCGCGTCGCCCGCGAGGTCGGCACCGAGGGACGCCTGGGCGGGCAGGCGCATGTGCCGGGTGTCGCCGGCACATGGAAGGACCTCACCGACAACGTCAACTCGATGGCCAACAACCTCACCGGCCAGGTGCGCAACATCGCGCTGGTGACGACCGCGGTGGCCCGGGGCGACCTGTCGAAGAAGATCGACGTCGACGCGCGCGGCGAGATCCTGGAGCTGAAGACGACCATCAACACGATGGTCGACCAGCTCTCCGCCTTCGCCCAGGAGGTCACCCGCGTCGCCCGCGAGGTCGGCACCGAGGGGCGTCTCGGCGGGCAGGCGGAGGTCGAGGGCGTCTCCGGCACCTGGAAGCGGCTCACGGAGAACGTCAACGAGCTGGCCGGGAACCTCACCCGGCAGGTCCGCGCGATCGCCGAGGTGACCAGCGCGGTCGCCGAGGGCGACCTGACCCGCTCGGTGAACGTGGAGGCGTCCGGCGAGGTCGCCGAGCTCAAGGACAACATCAACGCGATGGTGGAGTCCCTGCGCGAGACCACCCGGGCCAACCAGGAGCAGGACTGGCTCAAGACCAACCTGGCCCGGGTGTCCGGGCTGATGCAGGGTCACCGCGACCTGCCCGTGGTCGCGGAGCTCATCATGGACGAGCTGGTGCCGCTGGTGTCCGCCCAGTACGGGGCGTTCTACCTCGCGGAGGACGGCGAGGACGGCCCCGAGCTGCGTCTCGTCGGCTCCTACGGCTACCCGGACGACAGCGGGCGGCCGACGCGCATCGCCTTCGGCAGGACGCTGGTCGGTCAGGCCGCGCGCAGCCGGCGCACCATCCTGGTGGACCAGCTTCCGCCGGACTACGTCACCATCTCCTCCGGGCTCGGACAGGTGGTGCCGACCGCGCTGGTGCTGCTGCCGATCGTGGTCGAGGGCCAGGTGCTCGGCGTGATCGAGCTGGCGTCGGTGACCCCGTTCACCCAGATCCACCAGGACTTCCTGGCGCAGCTGATGGAGACCATCGGCGTCAACGTCAACACCATCGTGGCGAACGCCCGCACCGACGAGCTGCTGGTGGAGTCGCAGCGGCTCACCGCCGAACTGCAGGAGCGGTCCGCGGAGTTGCAGACCCAGCAGGAGGAACTCCAGCGCTCCAACGCCGAACTGGAGGACAAGGCGGCGCTGCTGGCCTCGCAGAACCGGGACATCGAGGCGAAGAACCTGCAGATCGAGCAGGCCCGGCAGGAACTCGAGGCGCGGGCGCAGCAGCTGTCGCTCGCCTCGAAGTACAAGTCGGAGTTCCTGGCGAACATGAGCCACGAGCTGCGCACCCCGCTCAACAGCCTGCTGATCCTGGCCCAGTTGCTCGCCCAGAACCCCTCGCGCAACCTCTCCCCCAAGCAGGTGGAGTACGCGCAGATCATCCACTCGGCGGGCTCGGACCTGCTGCAGCTGATCAACGACATCCTCGACCTGTCGAAGGTCGAGGCGGGCAAGATGGACGTCAGCCCCGAGCGGGTGGAGCTGCGCCGTCTCGTCGAGTACGTCGAGGCGACGTTCCGGCCGATGACCATGCAGAAGAGCCTGGACTTCACGATCACCACCGCGCCGGGCGCGCCCGCGGACCTGCTCACCGACGACTCGCGGCTGCGTCAGGTGCTGCGCAACCTGCTGTCCAACGCGGTGAAGTTCACCGAGCGCGGCCAGGTGGAGCTGCGGATCGAGCCGGCCCCGGACGACGAGGTGCCGCAGGAGGTGCTGCGGGGCGGCCCCGTGGTCGCCTTCCGGGTGCGGGACACGGGCGTGGGCATCCCGGAGCAGCACCTGGAGTCGATCTTCGGCGCCTTCCAGCAGGCCGACGGCACCACCAGCCGCAAGTACGGCGGCACGGGCCTGGGTCTGTCCATCACGCGGGAGATCGCGCACCTGCTGGGCGGCGCGGTCACCGTGGACAGCGTCGCGGGCCAGGGCTCCACGTTCACGCTGTTCCTGCCCGTCGCCCGGCCCGACTTCGAGCAGCAGCTGCGGCCCGCGCCCGCCGTGGAGGGGGAGCCGGCCGGGGACGAGTTGCCGGAGGCCGCGTCCGGCCGGACGCCCGCGATCGAGGCGGCCCCCGCCCAGCACGGCCGGCGTCCGCGCCGTCTGCTGGTGGTGGAGGAGCGGCCCCGGGGTCTGCTCACCCTGGTCGCGGAGAGCGTGGTGCAGGACGTCGCGCACACCGGCGGCGGCTCCCGTCCGGCGGTCGACATCATCACCGCCGTCGGCGCCCAGGAGGCGGCCGGCGCGCTGGCCGCCGATCCCTGCCACTGCGTGGTGCTGGAGCTGGGCATGGCGGAGGCGGAGGTGACCCGCTTCCTGGAGGCGCTGCGCGGCGACTCCGCGCTGGCGAGCGTGCCCGTCCTGGTGCACAGCGGACACCGCGCCGACGCCGGGGTGGAGGCGGCCCTGCGCGACCGTGCCTCGGGCACGGCGCTGGAGTTCCTGTCCAGCCTGGACGAGCTGCGGGAGCGGATCGCGCTGCATCTGTCGGCGGAGGAGCCCGGCGACGTGCTGTCGCTGGTGCGGCCGGACGAGGCGCAGCGGACCGCGCCGGAGGCGGTGGTGGACGGCTCGTTCGCGGGCCGGACCGTGCTGGTCGTCGACGACGACGCGCGCAACCTCTTCGCGCTCAGCGGCATCCTGGAGCTGCACGGCTTCCGGGTGCTGCACGCCGAGGACGGCCGCAAGGGCATCGAGAGACTGGTGGACCACCCCGAGGTGGCACTGGTCCTGATGGACGTGATGATGCCCGAGCTGGACGGGTACGCCGCCACGGCCGAGATCCGGTCGATGCCGCAGTACGCCGACCTGCCGATCATCGCGGTCACCGCGAAGGCGATGCCCGGGGACCGGGAGAAGAGCCTCGCGTCGGGCGCCAGCGACTACGTCACCAAGCCGGTCGACAGCCGTGAGCTGATCGCCTGCGTGCGCCGCTGGCTGCCGGCATGAGCGTCCACGGGCACCCGGGCGGGCCGCCGCCCGAGGAGATGGAACTGCTGAGCACCCCGGCGGGTCCGGCCGGGGTGGCCGCCGACTCCCCCGTGGGCCGGCTCGCGGCGACGGTGGACCGGCTGAGCCGTGAGGTGCGGGCCGCGCAGGCGGAGGCCGAGGGGCGGGCGCTGATCGAGCTCGCCAAGGGCATCCTCGTGGAGCGCCTCGGGTGCGGTCCCGCGCAGGCGGCGCGGCAGCTCGCGGAGCTGACCGGGCAGGCAGGGACGACCCAGCTGGAGTTCGCCGTCGAGGTGATCAACCAGGCCGCCCGCGACCGGATGTCCGAGGTGACGCACGCCTTCCTGGCCGCCACCCGGGCGGCCGCCGAGGCGGAGGCGGAGGGGGACCCTGCGGCCGTACGGCTGCGGGCGGCGGAGAGCGGGGCGCTCGCCGCCGACGACACCCAGGCGGTGGCGGAGTCGCTGCTGGAGCAGGCGCTGCGTCCGCTGGGCGCGGTCGCCGTGGCGATCTGGGCGGCGGGCGCCGACGGGTCGCTGACCCTGGCCGGCAGCGCCGGCTTCTCCCCCGCCGAGGCGGCGCGCTGGTACTACGTGCCGCCGGACGTGGCGACGGTCGCGCGATGCGGTCTGGCAGAGCGTGAGGGGCTGTGGATCGAGTCGCTGTCGGAGCGGGGACTGCCCAGCGTGGGCCGGCACCACCACCCCGACGGCGGCCGCGCGGCCGTGCCCGCCGGGACCGGCGGGCGGGTGTACGGCGTGCTGGAGATCGTCTGGCCGGCGCCGCTGCCCCCGCAGCGGCCGCAGATAGTGCGTCAGGTGGAGGCGCTGGCGGAGCTGTGCGCGCACACCCTGGAGACGTACACGGCGCCGGGCGGCCCCGCCCGGCCGGAGCGGGCGCTGCCGGACGCGGCGGAGCTGATGGACCTGGCGGACGGGCTGTACGACCCGGCCCTGGTGCTCGTGCCGCACCTGGACGCGTCGGGCAACCTGCTCGACTTCCGCATCCAGCACGTCAACAGCCGCTTCCTGGACCCGGCGGGCCGGCCGCGCGGCATGGTCAGCGGGGCGCTGCTGCTGGAGGCGTACCCGATGGCCGCCGGGGAGAGCGAGCTGTTCCAGCGGATCGAGCGGGTCTACGCCACGGGTGAGCCGTTCCGGGCCCGGCGGATGCATCTGACCGCGCTGGTGGACCAGGTGCCGCTGTCGGCGGTCGCGGACATCAGCGTCAGCCGGCACGGCTCGGGGATCCTGTTCATCTGGCGGATCGAGGACGAGACGGCCCGGCTGGCGAGCCTGCTGCAGCACGCGCAGCGGCTCGGCCGGATCGGCGGGTTCGAGGAGAACCTGCTCACCGGGGAGATCACCTGGAACGGGCAGCTGTTCGACCTCTACGGGCGTCCGGAGACCAGTCCCCCGGTGCCGCTGGAGGACCTGCCGGCGTACGCCCACCCGGACGACGCGGTCGCCATCGGCCGTTTCCTGCGCACGCTGCTGCACCACCGGCGCCCGGCCTCGGCCGCGTTCCGGCTGCAGCGGCCCGACGGGGTGACCCGGCACATCCGGGTGGTCGCCGAGCCGGTGCTGGACACCGACGGGCGGCTGCTCACCGTACGGGGCGCCTACCAGGACATCTCGTCGCAGCACTGGACGGAGGTGGCGCTGGCCGCGACCCGCGACCAGCTGGCCCACACCGAGCAGCACGCCAGCGAGCGGGACCGGCTGGCGCTGCAGCTGCAGCGTGCGATCATGCCGCCCGCGCAGGCCCCGCTGCAGATGCCCGACCTGGACGTGGCCGTGCGCTACCGGCCGGCCGAGGCGGAGCAGCTGGTCGGCGGCGACTGGTACGACGCGGTGGTGCTGCCGTCGCGTCTGGTGCTGCTGTGCGTGGGCGACGTCGCGGGGCACGGCATCGAGGCGGCGACCAGCATGGTCGTGCTGCGCAACGCGCTGCGCGGCCTCGCCGTCACCGGCGCGGGGCCAGGGCAGCTGCTGTCGTGGCTGAACATGGTCGTGCACCATCTCACCGGCGGGGTCACGGCCACCGCCGTGTGCGGTCTGTACGACCCGGCCACCCGCACCCTGCGGTGGGCGCGGGCGGGTCATCTGCCGCCGGTGCTGGTGCGCGGCTCGGAGGCGGCCCCGCTGCCGCCGGTGCGCGGTCTGCTGCTGGGCGCCGTCCCCGAGGCGCGCTACGAGGAGGGCGAGGTGCAGCTCGCCGCGGACGACAACCTGCTGATGTACACGGACGGTCTGATCGAGCGCCGCGACCGCTCGGTGGAGGAGTCGCTGACGCACCTCCTCACCACCGCGGCGAAGGCCCCGGGCACGCTCGACCAGCGGCTCGACCGGCTGCTCACGTACAGCAGGTCGGACACCGACGACGACACGTGCATCGTGGGGATCAGGGTGGGGTAGGTCACGCGGACGGCCGATCCGGCGGGGGCAGGCATGAGGGGGCGATTCGGGGGTACGCGCGGCTGCGCGACGAAGAGCTTGATCACCTTGTTGGAGGTACTCGTGCCCATTGCCCAGGACCCATTGTCCGTCGAGGTGACACTTCCTCGTGAGGACGTGGCCCTCGTGACCGTCGAGGGCTACTTGGACGTCGACACCGCGACCGAGTTCCAGCACCATCTGGCGAACCAGCTGCACCACGGCCGCCGGCACTTCCTGCTGGACCTGTCGGCGGTGCCGTTCATGGACTCCTCCGGCATGAACATCATCCTGCGCGTCTACCAGGAGGCGCGGGAGCTGCCGGGGAGCGTGCACATCATCTCGCCCACCCCCGCGGTGCGCCGGATCCTCGATCTGACGGGCGTCAGCATCACCGTGCCCGTGTCGGAGAGCGTCGACGAGGCGCTGGAGCGCGTCGACCACCCGCAGGCGGCCCCGGCCGAGCCCGAGGCCTGAGCGGGACCGCCCCGCCCGCCCGGCCCCGTCACGGGTCCGGGCGCTTTGTGACGACGAGGAGGAGAGCAGACAGGTGCCGGAGCACGAAGCGGACGCGACCCAGGTGAGCCCCGCCCGGGAGGTCGGGGAGTTCCTGCGGCGGCGACGGGAGCAGATCGCCCAGCGATGGGCCGACGAGCCCCTGTTCCGTACGGTGTTCACCGTCTCGCGCGACGAGGCGGTGGACGCGGGCCGGGTGATCGTGGACGCGCTGGCCCAGGTGGCCGACGCGCAGCGGATCGAGGACCCGGACGCCGCGGGGTTCACCGGGGTGCGCGAGCAGCTCGCCCGGATGGGGGCGGCCCGCTCCCGCGCGGGGTTGTCCACCACCCAGGTCTCCAGCGAGCTGGCCGCGCTGCTGCCGCCGGTGGAGAACCTCCTGGTGGCCGATCTGGCCCAGGAGGACCCCGAGCGGCGGCGGGAGTGCGCGACCGCGCTGAGCGTGCTGATGGGCACGCTGCGGCTGGTCACCATGCAGACCGCGCTCAGCGAGAACCAGGCCCTGATCGACCGGCAGCGGCTCCAGCTGCTGGAGGTGGCGACACCGGTGATCAAGCTGTGGGACGGGATCGTGGCGGTCCCGCTGATCGGGACGCTGGACAGCGCCCGCAGCCAGGTGGTGATGGAGACGCTGCTGAACGCGGTCGTCGACCAGCACGCCCGGTTCGCGATCCTCGACATCACAGGGGTGCCGACGGTCGACTCGCTGGTCGCGCAGCACCTGATGAAGACGGTCGCCGCCGCCCGGCTGATGGGCGCCGAGTGCGTCGTCTCCGGCATCCGCCCGGCGATCGCGCAGACCATCGTCCACCTCGGCCTCGACCTCGGCACGGTCAAGACCCGCGCGAGCCTCGCCGACGCGCTCGGGTACTGCCTGAACGAGCTGGGCGCGAACATCGTGAACGCCCCGGCCGAGGGTGCGGTCCTGCGGTGAGCGAACACTTCGCCCGTCCGGCCGCGGGCCATGTGCCGGTGCTGCGGCTCGGGGACGTCCTGCTGGTCACCCTCCAGGGCGATCTGCACGACGGCATGGCGTCCCAGCTTCAGCAGGACCTGGCCGAGACGATCGTCGCCAGCCGGGTCACCGGGGTGGTGATCGACATCTCCGGCGTGGAGATCGTCGACTCCTTCCTCGGCCGGGTGCTGGCCGAGACGGCGGCGCAGACCGAGCTGCTGGCCGCGCGGACCGTGGTGGCGGGCATGCGTCCCGCGGTCGCCATCACGCTGGTGGAGCTGGGCCTGACGTTCCCGGAGCTGCGTACGGCCCTGAACACGGAGGCGGCTCTGGCGCTGCTGTCGCAGCCCGTCGTGGCGAACCGGCGCGGCGGCGAGGGGAGACCGTGATGGACACCGCCGCGGATGTGGAGGCGCGGCTGCCCATCCGGTCGGACATGGACCTCGCGTGGGTGCGTCAGCACGTGCGGCAGGCCGCCACCCGCGTCGGCTTCGGTCTGGTGGACCAGACGAAGCTGGTGACGGCCGCCAGCGAGCTGGCCCGCAACACGCTGGTGCACGGCGGGGGCGGCGTGCTGGAGACGACACGCGTCACCGCCGCCGACGGCACGCCCGGGCTGCGGCTGACCTTCTCGGACGAGGGCCCCGGCATCCCGGACCTCGACCGGGCCCTCAGCGACGGCTACACCTCGGGCGACGGACTGGGCATGGGTCTGGGCGGGTCGCGGCGCCTGGTGCACGACTTCGAGGTGGACAGCACCCCGGGTGCGGGCACCACCGTGCGGGTCACCTCCTGGGTGTCCCGGCCGGTCCGGCCGCGCGGGGGCGTGTGATGCCGCGCGTGTGGCATGTGCCGGTGCACGACGCGACCCGGGTGCGCGACGTCAGGGTGGCGGCCGAGGAGGCCGCGGGCCGCGCCGGGCTGGACGAGCAGCGCCGGGCCGCGTGCTCGCTGGTGGCCACCGAACTGGCGACCAACCTGCTGAAGCACGCGAAGGCGGGCGAGGTGGTCGTCGACGTGGTCGACCCCGCCGTGCTGCCGGAGGGACGGCCAGGACGGGCCGTGCAGATCACCGCCCTCGACCACGGACCGGGCATCGCCGACGTGGCCGGGGCGTTCGAGGACGGGTTCACCACCGGCGGCTCGCTCGGCGCGGGCCTCGGGACGTGCCGGCGGATCGCCGACGCGTTCGGCCTGCACAGCGTGGTGGGCCGGGGCACGGTCGCGGTGGCCCGGGTCGGGCCCGCCACGGCGGGGCTCGTGCCCGAGGAGGACCCGTCGCGCTCCCTCGGGGTGCGCGCGGGCGGGATCAACGTGCCGTTCGCGGGCGCGGAGCTGTCCGGGGACGCCTGGTCGTGGGTGCGGTCCGGCGACCGGGTGACGCTGATGCTGGCGGACGGCCTCGGGCACGGCGCGGAGGCCGCCCGCGCCTCCGACGCCGCCATGGAGGAGCTGCGGCACTGCGCCCGGCTGCCGCCCTCCGAGCTGCTCCAGCGGCTGCACACAGCGCTGTCCGGGACCCGCGGTGCGGCGGTCGCCGCGGTCCAGCTGGACACCTGGACCGGACGGCTGCGCTTCGCGGGCATCGGCAACGTGACCGCGCGGCTGCGGGACGGCGGACGCTGGCGGACGCTGCTGTCCCGGCCGGGGATCGTCGGCGCGCACCGGCCGCGCACGGTGCGCGAGGACGAGGTGGCCTGGACCCCGGAGAGCCTGCTGATTCTGCACACGGACGGGCTGTCGTCGCGCTGGACGCCGCCCGCGGACACCGGCGTGCCCCCGGCCGACCCGGCCGTGACGGCCGCCGTGGCGGTCCGCGACGCGGGCAGCGCGGCCCGTCCGGTACGGGACGACACCGCCGTGGCCGTGCTCGCCAACGTCCCGGAGGCTTCTTCATGACGCGTGCCTGGCGCATCGCGACCGTCACCGACGCGGCCCGCGCCCGGATCTCCGTGGCGCGTCTGGCCGCCGCGTGCGGGGTGCCCACCGTGACCCGGACCCGGCTGGCCGCCGCGCTGAGCGGGCAGCTGCGGCAGTGCCTCACCAAGGGCGGCACATGGCTGCTGACCGTGGAAAGCAGCGAGGGGACCGGGGGCGGTCCCGGCGAGCTGCACGTGGTGCTCGTCCCGG
Source organism: Streptomyces sp. P9-2 (assembly GCF_051903975.1). Classification (NCBI taxonomy): domain Bacteria; kingdom Bacillati; phylum Actinomycetota; class Actinomycetes; order Kitasatosporales; family Streptomycetaceae; genus Streptomyces; species Streptomyces sp. P9-2. Next base: position 4,646,564 of record NZ_CP192633.1, on the reverse strand, counting down.
CCCCGGACGGCGCCGCCGGGGAGCGCACCCCGTGGACGACGTCCGTGCCCTGCCCCGACCCCGGCCGGCTGTCCGACCCGTGCCCGGTGCCGGAGGAGACGGCCGCGCTGTCCGAGGGGCTGCTCGGGGCCGACGAGGACACCTCGCTGGTGCTGGAGGAGCTGGCCGCGCAGGAGGATCTGGTCGCCTTCCACCGGGAGGAGCTGCACCAGACCAACCAGGGCGTCCTGGCGCTGCACGCCGAGCTCGACGCGGCGGGCAGGGCGCAGCGGGAGGCGTTCGCCGCGGAACGCCGGGCGCGTACCGAGGCGGAGAACGCGCGGCGGCGGCTGACGTTCCTCGCGGACGCCAGCGCGGCGCTGACCGCGTCGCTGAACCACGACGAGATCCTGCGGCGGCTGCCGGAGCTGCTGGTGCCGCGGTACGCCGACGGCGTCGACGTCTGGCTGTTCGACCACGAGGACGGCCGCCCGCTGCCCGCCGACCATCCGGGCGCGGCGGTGCAGGCGGCCCGCACCGGGCGCCCGCAGTACGCCGCCGACCATCCCGGCAACCTGCCGGGCGTGGAGGACCGGCCGCCGTCCGCGCTGGCCCCGGACCGGCCGCTGCTGTGCGTGCCGCTGCTGACGCCGCGCCGGGCTCCGCTGGGCGTGCTGACGCTGTCGCCGCAGGGCGAGCGGTGGGACCCGGACGACGCGGTGATGCTGATCGAGCTGGCCCGGCGGGCCGGGATCGCCCTGGACAACGCGCGCCGGTTCGAACACAACCGGGACATCGCGGAGACGCTGCAGCGGGCCCTGCTGACGGAGCTGCCGTCGGCCCCGGGCGTGGGGCTGGCCGCGCGCTATCTGCCCGCCACGCACGGGCTGAACATCGGCGGCGACTGGTACGACGCGTTCCTGCAGCGGGACGGCAGCCTGGTCACCGTCATCGGCGACGTGACCGGGCACGGGCTGCACGCGGCGGTGATGATGAGCCAGCTGCGCACCGCGCTGCGCGCCTACGCCGTGGACGGCGACAGCCCCGGACGGCTGCTGACCCGGCTGCACGGCTATCTGCGCCATCTCCAGCCGGACCTGTTCGCGACGGCCGTCATCGCCCGCTTCCACCCGGACGACCGCACCCTCACCTGGGCCGCGGCGGGCCATCCGCCGCCGGTACTGAGGCTGCCGGACGGCGAGGTGCGCACGCTGGACGCCAAGCCGGGCGCGATGCTCGGCATACCGCTGAGCCAGGACATCCCCGACCACACCGAGCGGCTGGCGCCCGGCTCGACGCTGGCCCTTTACACCGACGGCCTGGTGGAGCGGCGCTCCCAGGGCATCGACCCGGGCATCGAGCGCCTCGGCTCGGCCCTCGCCTCGTTCGACCGCGCGGAGCTGGACACAGACCTGGAGGACGCGGCGGACCGCGTGCTGCAGCCCCTTCTCAGCGACTCGGAGCGCGACGACGACGTGTGCCTGCTGCTCTGTCACCTGCGGGGCTGAGGACGGGGCGGGTCCCCCGGCGCGACGGTTCCCGGTGCGGTCCGGGGCCGGGGCGGGCATCGTGGAGCTGAACAGGGGCACGCGTCAGGCATCGACGTTCGAGGCGGACCGCCTGAAGCCGCACGAAGGGATGGACATCGTGACACGACCCAGGATCCTCGTGGTGGGCGCCGGTTTCGCCGGTGTGGAGTGCGTGCGGCGGCTGGAGCGCAGGCTCACTCCGGGCGAGGCGGAGCTGACGCTGGTGACGCCGATGTCCTACCAGCTGTATCTGCCGCTGCTCCCCCAGGTCGCCTCCGGAGTGCTGACCCCCCAGTCGATCGCGATCTCCCTGCGGCGCAGCGAGAAGTACCGGACCCGGATCATCCCGGGTGGCGCGATCGGCGTGGACCTGCGGGCGAAGGTGTGCGTCATCCGCACCATCGCCGGGGAGACCGTCGACGAGCCGTACGACTACATCGTGCTGGCGCCCGGCAGCGTCACCCGCACCTTCGACATCCCGGGCCTGACGGACCACGCCTTCGGGCTGAAGTCGCTGGCCGAGGCCGCCTATCTGCGCGACCACGTGATCTCCCAGCTGGACCTGGCGGACGCCTGCAGCGACCCGGCGGAGCGCGCCTCGCGGCTGCAGTTCGTGGTGGTCGGCGGCGGCTACGCCGGCACCGAGACCGCGGCCTGCCTCCAGCGGCTGACGCACGCCGCCGTCGAGCGCTACCCGCGCCTCGACCCCGGCCTGATCAAGTGGCACCTGATCGACATCGCGCCCAAGCTGATGCCCGAGCTGGGCGAGAAGCTGGGGCGCAGCGCGCAGGAGATCCTCACCCGGCGCGGCATCGAGATCTCGCTGGGCGTGTCCATCGCCAAGGCGGGCGCCGAGGAGGTCACCTTCACCGACGGCCGGGTGGTGCCCACGCGCACGCTGATCTGGACGGCGGGCGTGGTGGCCAGCCCGCTGATCGGCACGCTCGACGCGGAGACCGTACGGGGCCGGCTCGCGGTGAACGCGGACATGCGGCTGCCGGGGTACGACGGGGTGTTCGCGCTCGGCGACTCGGCCGCGGTGCCGGACCTGGCCAAGGGCGACGACGCAGTGTGCCCGCCGACCGCTCAGCACGCGCTGCGGCAGGGCCGGCACGTCGCGGAGAACGTCATCGCCTCCTTGCGGGGCAGGCAGACCCGGCCGTACATGCACCAGGACCTGGGGCTCGTGGTGGACCTCGGCGGCAAGGACGCGGTGTCCAAGCCGCTCGGGTACGAGCTGCACGGCCTGCCCGCCCAGGTGGTGGCCCGCGGCTACCACTGGTCGGCGCTGCGCACCGGGGTGGCCAAGACCCGTGTGATGACCAACTGGCTGCTCAACGCGGTCGCCGGCGACGACTTCGTCCGCACCGGCTTCCAGGCGCACCGGCCGGGCAACCTGCGCGACTTCGAGTACCTGGACGCCTACCTGACACCGGAGCAGGTGCGGGCGCACGTCGAGGAAGCGGGCCGGGCGGCTCGGTGACCCGGCACACGGAGGCCGGGACGACGGACGAAGCGGTGACGACGGGGGAGCGTGCGCGGGCGTGAGGGCGGCGGTACGGCGGTCGGGCACACGGCTGCGCGACCACCTGGCGGCGTCCGACCCCGGGCTGCTGCGGCTGACCGCCGGGCTGCGCACGGTGGGGGCGATCGCGCTGACCCTGGCCGTGCTGGCCCCGACCGGCGCGGACATCACCCATCTGGTGGCGGGCGCGATGACGTCGATGGCCGCCACCTTCGCCGTCCGGGAGCGGAAGCGCGGGGCGCAGGCGGTCACGCTGGCGCTGGGGCTGCCGGTGGCGCTGGCGTCGGTGTCGGCGGGCGCGCTGCTGAGCGAACGGGTGGTCGTCGGGGACGTCTTCGCCGTCCTGCTGATCTTCTGCGCGGTGTACGGCCGGCGGTTCGGCGACCGTGGGATGACGCTGGGGCTGATCGGCTTCCAGATGTACTTCGTGTCCCTGTTCGTGGGCGCGAAGCCCGATCAGCTTCCCGCGCTGTGGGCGGTGACGACGGTCGGGTTCGCCTGCAGCGCCCTGGTGCGGTTCGCCGTCGTGCCGGTGACGCCGACCGGGCTGCTGGCGCGGCTGCGGCAGGCGTTCCGCGTGCGGCTGGCGCGGCTGGTGTCGGCGCACATCGCGCTGCTGGACGCGGGGCCGGACGAGGTCGACAAGGCGCTGGAGGAGGTGCGGGAGCGCACCGCCCGGCTGCACGAGACGGCGCTGATGATCCAGAGCCGGCTGGAGGAGGGCACCCCCGACGAGCCGACCGCGCGCCTGGTGCAGCGGCGCGTCGCCGACGCGGAGATCGCCGCCGAGCGGCTGGGACTGCTGCTGCTGTCGGCCCGTAGTGCCGAGCGGGCGGACACCCTGACGCTGCATCTGCCCGGCGCGCCCGCGCCGGAGGTGGGGCGGCTGCCCGGCCCCGAGGAGGCGACCGCGCTGCTCCGCCGCGATCTGCGGGCGCTGCGCGCGCTGGTGCTGCGGAGGGACACGTCCGGAGCGGGCGTGGCCCAGGTGCGCAACCGGCTGCTCGGCTACCGGGACGAGGAGAACCTCCCGGCCGCCTCCGCGCCGGTGCGGGACGTGTTCCGGGGCATCGGCGAGGCGGCCCGCGCGGTGATGGGGCTGCGGATCGCCCTGGACGGGCCGCAGGACGAGTCGGACGACAGTCCCGCGACGGCCAGGTCGCGGGAGGAGCTGGACGCCGAGGACGCCGCGATCGACGCCGAGGAGGCGGAGGAGGCCGAGGAGCCGAAGGGGCTGCAGCGGCCCACCACGCGGGCGGCCGTGCAGGTGGCCGTCGGCTCGACGCTGGCCATCGTCGGCGGGGAGCTGCTGTCCACGGACCGCTGGTACTGGGCGGTGCTGACCTGCTGGATCGTCTTCATCAACACCGCGTCCACCGGGGAGATCCTGGTCAAGGGCTACCGGCGGCTGCTCGGCACGGTGTTCGGGGTGGTCGCCGGGATCCTGCTGGCCGGTCTGGTCGGCGGGAACACGGTGCTGGCGTTCGTGCTGGTGCTGGTGCTGATCTTCGCCATGTTCTACACGGCGCCTCTGTCGTACACCCTGATGTCGTTCTTCGTCACGGCGATGCTGGGGCTGCTGTACACCCTGCTGCACACCTACAGCTGGGAGGTGCTGGTGCTGCGGGTGGAGGAGACGGCGCTGGGCGCGGTGTGCGGGGTGGTCGCGGCGGCGCTGGTGCTGCCGGTGCGGACCGATCGGCGCACCAACGAGCTGCTCGTGACGGTGCTGGAGCGGCTGTCGGACGTCACCGAGGCCGCCGTGACGCAGCTGAGCGGCGGGCCGGCGGACGAGCTGCTGGACAAGGCGCGGGAGCTGGACCAGGCGCTGGGCGACCTGCGGTCGGCCACCAAGCCGCTGACGCACCCGGTGACGCCGCTGCGGGCACGGCGCACCACCGCGCGGTACGTGGTGGCGCTGCTGGAGACCTGCGCGTACCACGCGCGCTCGCTGGCCGCGACGGCGGAACTGCTGCCGACGCACCCGTCCATCGCTGCGGACCCCCGCCTGCGGGGTGCGGCGGGCCGCACGGTCCGCAACATCCGCACGATCGCGGCCCGTGTCGCCGACGACGAGGTCACGGCTCCCGTCGAGACGGGCCCGAGCATCGCGTCGCTCCTGGCCGACGACGACGCGTCCCGCTACGGCCGCATCACCGGGCGCGTCCTGCGCCATCTGGAACGCCTGGACGAGGCGGTGGTGGGGTTGGCGCGGCCGCTGGACGTTCCGGTGAAGGCACCGGAACACTGAGATTCCGCCCATGAGCTCGGGTCGCGCCGGGCGGGGCGGGTGCGGCGGAGTGGGTGCCGGTCGCGCAGTTCCCGCGCCCCCGTCGTGGCTGAGCCCCCCAGGGCGGCTGCGGCGATGTGGGGGCTGGTCGCGCAGTTCCCCGCGCCCCTGGGGAACTGGGCCTCCGGTGAGATCCTGAGCACAGCCGCGGCTACAGGGGCGCGGCGGAGTGGGGGCCGGTCGCGCAGTTCCCGCGCCCCCGTCGTGGCTGAGCCCCCCAGGGCGGCTGCGGCGATGTGGGGGCTGGTCGCGCAGTTCCCCGCGCCCCTGGGGAACTGGGCCTCCGGTGAGATCCTGAGCACAGCCGCGGCTACAGGGGCGCGGCGGCGTGGGGGCCGGTCGCGCAGTTCTCGCGCCCCCGTCGTGGCTGAGCCCCCGGGGCGGGTGCGGCCCCGGGGGGGGTGTTCGCGCAGTTCCCCGCGCCCCTGGGGAACTGGGCCTCCGGTGAGATCCTGAGCACAGCCGCGGCTACAGGGGTGCGGCGGCGTGGGGGCCGGTCGCGCAGTTCCCCGCACCCCTGGACGTGCGCCGGGGCCCCGGTCCGTGGATCCGGGGCCCCGGCGGTGAGGGGGAGGGAGGGGGTTCAGAAGTCCGTGGGGAGGCCGCTGGCCTCGGCGATGCCTCGTAGTTCCTCGTTCTGGCGGTGGCGGTCGCGGATGATGCCGGCGATCTCGCCCAGCCGGGAGGGATCCGCCGCGGTCTCCGCGTCGGTGACCACCCGCACCGGCCCGCTGTCGTCGTCGACGTCGAGCTCGACCACCTCGTTGTCCAGGCGGCCGGTGACCGCCGTGGCGATGACCAGGGCGGCCTCGTCGCGGACCTCCTGGGGCAGTTCCTCGTCCCCGCCGTCCAGCGCGAGGTCGAGGCCCGAGAGGCGGTGCTCGTCGATGGCCTCGAGGACCGGCTCCACCAGACGGAGCAGAAGCCGGTAGTCCTCCGTGTCCATCCGCACCCGCAGCAGGTCGAGATACACGTCCACGGGGCGGTTCTCCGGGGTGAACTCGGATTCGCTCATGGGCCTCGGGTTCCCTTCCTGCGTCGGGTCACACGGCGGCCGGTGCGGCCGCCGCAGTGTCGCGTCCGTCCTGCGTCAGCCAGGCGCGCGCCGTGGCGAGCGCCCTGCCCACGTCCCGGGTACCGGTCGTCACGCACAGGGTGTAGGCCAGGTCGGCGATCCGCGACTCGGGGGCAGCGGTCGCGGGGGTCGCCGTCAGGGTCTCGTACTCCTCGACGAGGCGGCGCAGCTCGGCGGGGTGGGGCTTCAGCATGGGACTCGCTTTCCTTGGCGGACGGTGCGGGGGGTCACGGGTGAAGCTCAGGCGGTGGGGCGGCCGCCGCCGCGGGCCGAGCGCTGGCCCAGCACGTCGGCCCGCACACGCGCGCAGCTGCGGCTGATCAGGCGGGAGACGTGCATCTGGGAGATGCCCAGCCGGTCGGCGATCCGGCTCTGGGTCATGTCCTCGAAGAAGCGCATGTAGAGGATGGCCCGCTCCCGCTCCGGCAGGCGCCGCAGCCCCTCCTTGGCCGACTCGCGGTCGACCACCACGTCGTAGGAGGAGTCGGAGGCGCCGAGGGTGTCGGCGAGGCTGTAGCCGTCGTCGTCGGAGGAGAGTTCGGCGTCCAGGGACAGGGTGCTGAAGCTCTCCAGCGCCTCCATGCCGGCGGACACCTCCTCCTCGGTCAGCCCGGTGTGCGCGGCGATGTCCGCGACGGACGGCTCGGGGCTGCCGGGGTTCTGGGTGAGCTCGCGGCGGGCGACGCGCACCTTGTTGCGCAGCTCCTGGATCCGGCGGGGCACGCGCAGCGCCCACATGCGGTCGCGGAAGTGCCGCTTGACCTCGCCGGTGATGGTGGGGACGGCGTAGCTCTCGAAGGCCCCGCGGCTCGGGTCGAACCGGTCGATGGCCTTGACCAGGCCGAGGGCCGCGACCTGGCGCAGGTCCTCGATGGACTCGCCGCGGTCGCGGAAGCGGCCGGCGATCCGGTGGGCCATGGGCAGCCAGGCGGTGACGAGTTCGTCGCGGACGGCGTCCCGCTCGGGTCCGTCCTCGAGGGTCGCCAGCCGGGCGAAGAGCGTCGTGGTGTCGGGGGCGTCGTCGTGCCGCCGACGGGTCGTGGCGGCGGTCGTTCCGGAGGAGCCGGGACGTGGTGCGGACGATTCAATGAGCATGCGGTTCAGCTCCCGAACGGTGGTTTCAGGGATCTACCGCGGGGTGGTCGTCGCGGGACGCACGGAGGAATCCGAGTCCCGGAGCGGTCGTACCACTCCCGTCGGCGCGCCTCCGGTCCGAAGCACGAACCTCCGATTGCCCCCGGTCCGGTAGAACAAACTCCACTTCTTCGCGGAAATTGCCGCGGAGTGCGCCGGGGGCCCGGGCAGGCGCCCGGGGCGGGTCAGACCAGGGAGACGAGGGCGGTGATCCGCTTGCCGCCGGCGGGCAGGTCGGACACCCGGACGTCGCGGGCCAGCCGGCACACGATGGGCCAGCCGTGGCCGCCGGGGCGGCGCCGGCCCTGGTCGTCGACGGCGGGCACGGCGACGGGCAGGGCGTCGCTGCGGTCGCTGACGGACAGCAGCACGCCGGGGCCGTCCACGTCGACCTCGAACCCGGTGACTCCCCCGCCGTGCAGGATCGCGTTGGTGGTGAGTTCGGAGGCGACGAGCAGCGCGTCGGCCAGCGCCTCGGTGTCGCAGGGCGTGCGGGTGGTGAGGCAGCGTTCGGTCACCGCCCGCAGCACGGCCTCGCGCACCTCGGCGGGCCGGGACGGGCACGGCTGCCCGGCGGGCCGGTCGCCGGGCGGCCGGACATCGGGTTCGGTGAGGTGCTCCTCGCTCATGGGGTGACTCCCTGGGTCGGGGACGGCGGTAGGTGGTTTTGCCTCGGACCTCCCTTTTCGGCTCACCTGTCACGGTTCCGGCAAACCTCCCGGGCCGTTTCCCGCCTGCCCCGTGATCGCACGCCCACCGCGGGTACCCGGGGCGCATGACCGATGTGGTGGACTCGGACGAACTGCTGCGGCGCATCCAGCGGGCGCGGGCCTGCGCGGCACAGGAGGAGCGGGCCTGGCGGGCCCGGGGCGAGCGGCTGGGCCGGGAGGGTCCGGGGGACGCCGCGGAGGCGCGGGACGCCGAGATCCGCACGGTGGCCTACGGGGTGGTGCTGAGGGTGCTGGACGAGATCCTCACGCCGGGCAAGCACGCGGCACCGGGCTGACCGGGCCGCCTCGAAGGGCGCGTGGATTGGCGACGGAGGCTTCGGGCACCCGGTCACGCATGACTGCCGATCACCACCGGGCACCGGTCCTGGAAGCGCTGGAGGAGTACCACCGCAGCGGACGGCTGGGGTTCACGCCCCCGGGCCACAAGCAGGCGCGGGGAGCGGATCCGGCGGTGCGCGAGATCCTCGGGGACGCCGTCTTCCTCGGCGACGTGCTGGCGACGGGCGGCCTGGACGACCGGCTGACCCGGGGCCGGGTGCTGCAGTCGGCGCAGAAGCTGATGGCCGACGCGGTGCACGCCGACCACACCTTCTTCAGCACGTGCGGCAGCTCCCTGTCGGTGAAGGCGGCGATGCTGTCGGTCGCGGGCCCGCACGAGAAGCTGCTGATCGGCCGGGACGCCCACAAGTCGGTGGTGTCGGGGCTGATCCTGTCCGGTGTCGAACCGGTGTGGGTGGAGCCGCGGTGGGACGCGGAACGGCATGTGGCGCACCCGCCGTCGGCCGCGGAGTTCGAGGCTGCCTTCGACGCGCATCCGGACGCGCGGGGCGCCCTGGTGACCAGTCCGACGCCGTACGGCGCGGCGGCGGCGCTGCGGGACATCGCCGAGGTGTGCCACCGGCGCTCGCGCCCGCTGATCGTGGACGAGGCGTGGGGCGCGCATCTGCCGTTCCATCCGGAGCTGCCGTCGTGGGCGATGGACGCGGGCGCGGACATCTGCGTGACCAGCATCCACAAGATGGGCAGCGGGCTGGAGCAGGGCTCGGTGTTCCATCTGCAGGGGGACCTGGTGCCGCCGGCGCTGCTGGGCACGCGCGCCGATCTGCTCGGCACGACCAGCCCCTCGGTGCTGATCTTCGCGGGTCTGGACGGCTGGCGTCGGCAGATGGCGCTGCGCGGCGAGGAGCTGATGGGGTCGGCCCTGGAGCTGGCGGGCGAGGTGCGGGCGGCGATCGAGGAGATCGACGGGATGCACGTGGACGGCCGCGACGACTACTGCGGGCCGGGTCTCGCCGACGACTTCGACCCGCTGCCGTGCGTGATCGACATCCAGGACCTGGGCATCACCGGCTACCGGGCGGCGGACTGGCTGCGCGAGCACCGCGCGGTCGACGCCCACCTGGTCGACCACCGCCGGATCGGCGCGCAGATCACGCACGGGGACGACCGGGAGACCGCCGGGGAGCTGCTGTCGGCGCTGCGCGAGCTGGGGCGGGCGGCGCCCGGGCTGCGCGGGGGTCCTCAGGTCGCGGTGCCGGAGCCGGGCGAGCTGCGGATGGAGCAGGCGATGCTGCCGCGGGACGCGTTCTTCGGGGCGGCCGAGGACGTGCCGGTGGAGAAGGCCGAGGGACGGGTCGCCGCGGAGATGATCACTCCGTACCCGCCGGGGATCCCGGCGGTGCTGCCGGGCGAGCGGCTGAGCGAGCCGGTGCTGCGCTACCTGCGGACGGGGCTGGAGGCGGGGATGTACCTGCCGGATCCGACGGACCCGGACCTGGAGACGGTGCGGGTCGTGGCATAGGGACCGTGCGGGTCGTGGCGTAGGGACCGTGCGGGTCGTGGCGTAGCGACCGTGCGGGTCGCCGCGTACGCCCCCGATTACGCGAACATCCCGTGAATGGTTTATCGTTCACTCATACGTGGTGACGGAGTCGACCAGACTCCTCCGGACACCACCGTTTACCGCCCTGGCTGGCTTCCCCCGTCCAGCCAGGGCTTTTTCATGCCTCGACCCGGCCCGGCCGCAGGTTTCCGGACCCGTTCCCTCCGCCGAGGTGCCCCGAACGGCGGCACAGGCTGAAATGAGTAGGGAGGGAAAGCACCCGGACCGCATCCCGGCGAGGAGCCCCGTCCCATGACCAAAGCGATCAAACTGCTGACCGCCCTCCCCCACCACCAGCGCGAGCGCCTGATGACGCTGGCCCGTGAGGTGTACTTCCCGGAGGACACCCGCATCTTCGAGTCCGGAGGGCACGCCGACCGCTTCTGGGTCATACGCTCCGGCGCCGTCTCCCTGGACCAGCGGCTGAACGAGGTGCAGCGGGTCACCGTCGCCGGGCTCGGCGCCGGCGACCTGCTGGGCTGGTCCTGGCTGTTCCCCCCGTACGAATGGGACTTCGGCGCGCTGGCGTTCAGCCCGGTCCGCGCCTACGAGTTCGACGCGGCGACCGTGCTCCGGCTGTGCGAGGCGGACACCGCGCTCGGGCTGTCGCTGGTCCGCTGTGTCGCCGAGGTGCTGGCGCACCGCCTGGAGATGACGCGTGGCCAGCTGATGGAGCAGTACGCGATGCGGCGCGGCTTCGTGGTGTAGCGGCGGTCGGACGTCGTGCTGCGGCGGCCGGACGTCGTGCTGCGGCGGCCGGACGTCGTGCTGCGGCGGCCGGTCAGACCCGGTAGCGGCGCAGCGCCGGCATCGCGGCGGCCAGCGCCAGCATCACCACGACGACCAGGATGCCGCCGCCCGTGACGGCCGCGCGGGGGCCGAAGGCGGACCCGGCGGTGCCGTGCAGCACGTCCGCCAGGCGGGGGCCTCCGGCCACGACGACGGTGAAGACGCCCTGCATGCGGCCGCGCATCTCGTCGGTCGCGGCGGACAGCAGGATCGCCCCGCGGAACACCATGGACACCATGTCCGCGACCCCGGCGAGGGCGAGGAAGGCGACCGCGAACCACAGGCTGCCGCTGAGCCCGAACCCGGCGATCGCCAGCCCCCACACCACGACCGAGCCGATCACCATCCAGCCGTGCCGGCGCGCCCGGGAGAACGTGCCGGAGAACAGTCCGCCCAGCACCGCGCCGACCGGGATCGCGGCGAACAGCAGGCCCAGCGCGAAGCCCTCCCCGTAGGGGGCGTACGTCTCGGAGGCGAGCTGCGGGAACAGGGCGCGGGGCATGCCGAGGACCATGGCGACGATGTCGGCGAGGAACGACAGCAGCAGCACCGCGTGCCCGGAGATGTAGCGGAAGCCCTCCAGGACGCCGCGCAGTCCGGCGCTCCCGGCCTTGGCGGCGGTGAGCGGCGGCAGGGCGGGCAGCCGGTACACCGCCCAGACGGTGACGCACAGCGCGAGGGCGTCGATCAGATACAGCTCGGCCAGCCCGATCACGGGGATCAGGGCGCCGGCGAGCAGCGGTCCGGCGATCTGGCCGGTCTGCATCACGGTGGAGCCGAGGGCGTTGGCGGCGGGCAGTTCGTCCGCCGGGACCAGGCGGGCGATGGAGGCGCTGCGGGCGGGCGCGTTCAGCCCCCAGAAGGCCTGCTGGAGGGCGAGCAGCAGCATCAGCGTCCAGACGGACTCCAGGCCGATGAAGGCCTGGACCCAGAACAGCAGCGACGTGACCGCGATGCCGGTGTTGGTGAGCAGCAGCAGTTTGCGGCGGTCCATGCTGTCGGCGATCGCGCCGCCCCACAGGGCGAACACGATCAGCGGCAGCAGTCCGGCGAGGCTCGCGGTGCCGACCCAGGCGGAGGAGCCGGTGATGTCGTAGATCTGCTTGGGCACCGCGACGGCGGTGAGCTGGCTGCCGACCGCGGTGACCACGGTGGAGGCCCACAGGCGGCGGTAGGCGGGGCGGCGCAGCGGGCGGGTGTCCATGGCGAACCGGCGCCAGCCGCGCGGTCCGCCCTTCTCCTGCTCGGCGTCCGGTGTGCGGGGCTCGGTACTGCTCTCGCTGGTGTCCACGACCGTCCTGGTTGGTGCTTACATCCACTTGGCCGGGACTCACTATGGCAGGCCGCCGGGGCGGCGCGTCCTCAGGCTCCCGCGATCAGCGTCACACCGAGGACGATCATGGTGGCGGCCACCAGGGCGTCCAGCACCCGCCAGGCGGCGGGGCGGGCCAGGAAACGGCCGAGCAGCCGCGCGCCGAAGCCGAGCGCGGCGAACCAGCAGAGGCTGGCCAGCACGGCCCCGACGCCGAAGGTCCAGCGCGCCGGGCCGTGGTCGGCGGCGACCGAGCCGACGAGGAACACCGTGTCCAGGTAGACGTGCGGGTTGAGCCAGGTCAGGGCGAGACAGGTGAGCACGGCCCGGCGCCGCGACCCGGCCGCCACCGCCCCGCCCTCCACCTCGAGGCCCGTGCCGGCCGGGCGGACCACCCTGCGCGCGGCCAGGGCGCCGTAGCCGAGCAGGAAGAGGCCGCCGATCCAGCCCACCACCGTCAGCGCCGCCGGCCACGCCACCACCACCGCCCCGACTCCGCCCACGCCGAGCGCGATGAGGACGGCGTCCGACAGGGCGCAGATGCCGACGACGGCGAGCACCGCGTCCCTGCGGATCCCCTGGCGCAGCACGAAGGCGTTCTGCGCGCCGATGGCGACGATGAGGGACAGTCCGGTGCCGAAACCGGCGAAGGCGGGGGCGAAAGCGCTGGGCATGGCGTCGACGTTAGGCCGGACGGCCCTGTTCAGTACAGCTAATGATTCTTACGTACTCTTAGCCGATGTGATGGAGGACCTTCCGCTGGACCAGGTACGGACGCTGCTCGCGGTGGTCGACGAGGGGACGTTCGACGCGGCGGCCGCCGCGTTGCACGTGACGCCCTCGGCGGTCAGTCAGCGGGTCAAGGCGCTGGAGCAGCGCACCGGGAGGGTGCTGCTGTCGCGCACCCGTCCGGTGCGGCCCACCGAGTCCGGTGAGGTGCTGGTGCGGCTGGCGCGGCAGGTGGCCCGGCTGGAGCGGGACGCGTACGCGGAGCTGGGGCTGAGCGGCGCCGGGGAGCCGACGCGGGTGTCGATCGCGGTGAACGCGGACTCGCTCGCCACCTGGTTCCTGGACGCGCTGGTCCGGCTGCCGGCCCGGTCCCGGCTCTGCTTCGAGCTGCGCCGGGAGGACGAGTCGCACACGGCGGCGCTGCTGCGCGAGGGGACGGTGATGGCCGCGGTGACCTCCTCCCCCGACCCGGTGCCGGGCTGCTCGGTGCGGCGCCTGGGGACGATGCGCTATCTGCCGGTGGCGCACCCGGAGTTCGCGGCGGAACTGCTGGCGGATCCGCTGGAGGAGTCGGTGGCGGCGGCGCCGGTGGTGGTGTTCGACCGGCGGGACGACTTCCAGGACGGGTTCGTGCGCCGGCTGACCGGAGGCCGCACGGGGGCGGGCACCTCGCGCCACTACGTGCCGACGTCGGAGGGGTTCGCCGAGGCGGTGGCGGCGGGGCTCGGCTGGGGCATGGTGCCGGAGGCGCAGGCGGTGCCGCTGCTGGAGGCGGGCCGGGTCGTGGTGTTCGCGCCGGGACGCGAGGCCGACGCGGCCCTGTACTGGCAGCAGTGGAAGCTGGACTCCCCCGCCCTCGCGGCGGTCGCCGACGCGGTCACGGAGACGGCGGCCCGGGCGCTGCATCCTTGACGCCGAGTTCTGCGAGCTCCCGTTCCGCGCTCGACAGCAGCATGTCCAGCGCCGTCGGGTAGGCGCTCTCGACCATCCGGGCGGCGAGCAGCGGGGCGGTCTCGGCGATGCGCGGATGGGTGGCGGCGGGCAGCCGGGCGTAGGTCGAGCGCCACATGTCCTCGTCGGCCCGCCGGGCCGCGTCGGGCAGCGCCAGGGAGGCGGCGTCGAGAGCGGCGAACGCCAGCGTGGTGTCGATGAAGGCCTGGTAGACGCGGACGGTGTCGGCGGGCGGAAAGCCGGCGGTGCGCAGCACGTCCAGGACCGCTTCGTCGGCGGCGAGTTCGTTGGCCCGGCCGGACACCCGGCTCGCGGTGAGGACGGCCGCCTGCGGGTGGGAGACGTAGGCGGCGTGGATGCGCAGGCCCAGGGCGCGCAGGTCGTGGCGCCAACGCCCGGTACGGCGCCAGCCGTCCAGCGCCTGGCCGATCAGCGCGTCTCCGATGGCGAGGGTCAGGTCGTCCATGCCGCGGAAGTACCGGTAGAGCGTGCTCGGGTCGCAGTCGAGGGCGAGTCCGAGGCGGCGGGCGGTCAGGCCCGCGCTGCCGTGCTCCCGCAGCATCCGCAGCGCGGTCTCCACGATCAGCCGCTCCGAGAGAACGACCCCGCTCCTGGTCGGCCTGCGGCGCCTGCGCCGCTCCTCGGGCACCACACGTTTGGCCATCGCCCCTCCTCGCTCCCGGCCCTCCCGGATCCTTATGCCAACGCCATTGACCTTACGTCCCGGCCCGGCGTTTCATCACGTCAGGGGCCCCGCAGAACATTCCGGATCCACGCGGATCCATGAGGACGAAAGGGAGTGCTCCGTCATGCGCGTACTGCTGGTGGGAGCGGGCGGTGTGGGGACCGCCGTCACCCGGATCGCGGCCCGGCGGCCGTTCTTCGAGCTGATGGTGGTGGCCGACTACGACCCGGCCCGGGCCGAGGCGGCGGTGACGGCGCTCGGCGCGGACGGCGACCGGTTCCGTGCCGAGCGGGTCGACGCCGGCGACGAGGCGCAGGTGACGGCGCTGCTGGAGCGGCACGGCTGCGACGTGCTGCTCAACGCCACCGACCCGCGGTTCGTGATGCCGCTGTTCCGCGCGGCGCGGGCCGGCGGCGCCACGTACCTCGACATGGCGATGTCCCTGTCCCGCCCGCACGGCGAGCGGCCGTACGAGGAGTGCGGTGTGAAGCTGGGCGACGAGCAGTTCGCGCAGGGCGCCGAGTGGGAGGCGGCCGGGCTGCTCGCGCTGGTCGGCATGGGCGTGGAGCCGGGTCTGTCGGACGTGTTCGCCCGGTACGCGGCCGACGAACTCTTCGACGAGATCGAGGAGATCGGCGTCCGCGACGGCGCGAACCTCACGGTGGACGGCTACGACTTCGCGCCGTCGTTCAGCATCTGGACGACCATCGAGGAATGCCTCAACCCGCCCGTGGTGTACGAGAAGGACCGCGGCTGGTACACCACCGAACCCTTCAGCGAGCCCGAGGTGTTCGACTTCCCCGAGGGCATCGGCCCGGTGGAGTGCGTGAACGTGGAGCACGAGGAGGTGCTGCTGGTGCCCCGCCGGGTGGACGCCCGCAGGGTCACCTTCAAGTACGGCCTGGGCCGCGAGTTCACCGACACGCTCCGCACGCTGCACCTGCTGGGCCTGGACCGCACCGAGCCGGTGACCGTGCCTGGACCCGACGGCCCCGTGAAGGTGTCCCCGCGGGACGTCGTCGCCGCCTGTCTGCCCGACCCGGCGACCCTCGGCGACCGCATGCACGGCAAGACCTGTGCGGGCACCTGGGTGCGCGGCACGAAGGACGGGGCGCCGCGCGAGGTGTACCTGTACCACGTGGTCGACAACCAGTGGTCGATGAGCGAGTACGGCTGCCAGGCGGTGGTGTGGCAGACCGCCGTCAACCCGGTCGTCGCGCTGGAGCTGCTGGCGACCGGCGCCTGGTCGGGGGCGGGCGTGCTCGGCCCGGAGGCGTTTCCGGCCGGTCCGTTCCTGGACCTCCTCACCGCGTACGGCTCGCCGTGGGGGCTGCGTGAGCAGTGACCGTTTCCACGCGGATCGCGCTGTTTCAGCGTGACTTGACAGGTCACCCGAAAGTCAGCAAGGCATCCGAAAGGGTGCGGACCTACTTCGGACGCAGGTGACTTTCGATGGACAACTGGCGGCACAGCGCGGCCTGCCGGACCGAGGACCCCGAGCTGTTCTTCCCGATCGGCACTTCCGGTCCTGCCCTGTTGCAGACCGAGCAGGCCAAGGCGGTCTGCCGTCGCTGCCCCGTGCGGGAGCAGTGTCTGGAGTGGGCGCTGGAGACCGGGCAGTCCATCGGCGTGTGGGGCGGCACGAGCGAGACGGAACGCCGCGCGCTCAAGCGGCGCATCGCGGCCCGCCGTTCGTCGGGCAGGGCCTGACGGACACGGCGGACGGTGTGCGGGCGTGACGGCGAGGGCGCGACCCGCGCGCGGCCCCCGGGCGGGCGGCCCGGCGGTCAGCGCGTGGCACGGCGGAGTGGCCCCCAGGGATTCTCCTGGCGGGCCACTTCCCTGTGCGCCTCCTCGATCACCTCGTCGGCGAGCCGGCACAGCGGGCGCACATCGGTGACCAGCGGCTCGTTGTCCGGGCCGCGCCCCGTCTCGCGGCCCTTGAGCACCCAGGGCCGGATGTCCGCGCCCTTCTCGCGCGGCAGATGCTCGTAGTCGTACAGCCGCCGCGCCACCCACAGCTCCGGGGAGCGGTCCTGCCACCACTCCTCGACGTCGAGCGGGTTCGCGCACAGGCCGGGCATGGCCACGCCGGTGAGGTCGTCGATGCTGGACACCGCGTGCAGGTCGACCGCGGGTCCCCTGGACCAGCGGACGTACAGTCCCCGCTCGTCCTCCACGAGCGCGGTGAGCTCGGCGAGCGTGCCGACGACCGGCAGGTCGTCCGTGGCCTCCATCCGTCAACTCCGGCGTCAGGGTTCCAGGCGGACGGAGTACCCGGTCCCCGCGGGGACGATGCGGGCGCCCCGCCCGTCGTGCCCGGTCCCGGGCGTCGCAGTAGGCTCGCAGCGATTCCGGCGGAAGGGGCCTCACCATGAGCGTGCGCGTGCGGCGTGTGTACGAACCGCCCGAGCCCGACGACGGGGTGCGGGTGCTGGTCGACCGGCTGTGGCCGCGCGGCCTGGCGAAGGACGCGGCCCGGGTCGACGAGTGGCCGAAGGGGCTGACCCCGTCCACGGAGCTGCGCCGCTGGTACCACGCCGACGAGGGCAGCTTCGACGAGTTCCGCGAGCGCTACGAGGCCGAACTGGCCGCCCCCGAGGCGGCGGAGCTGCTGGAGCGGGTGCGGGAGCTGGCCGGGAAGGGCGCGGTGACCCTGCGGACCGCCTCCAGGCAGCCGGAACGCAGTCACGCGGAGGTGCTGGCCCGGCTGCTCTCGGAGTGAGCGGACCGCCCTACGCCGTCTGCGCGGCCGCCGCCCTGCCCGCCGCGCGGCCCGAGAAGAGGCAGCCGCCGAGGAAGGTGCCCTCCAGCGCGTTGTAGCCGTGGACGCCTCCGCCCCCGAAGCCCGCGACCTCGCCGGCCGCGTACAGCCCCTCGACCGGGCTGCCGTCGGCGCGCAGCGCGCGGGAGTCCAGGTCGGTCTGGATGCCGCCGAGCGTCTTGCGGGTGAGGATGTGCAGCTTGACGCCGATCAGCGGGCCCGCGGCCGGGTCGAGGATGCGGTGCGGTGCGGCGACCCGGCCGAGGCGGTCACCGATGTAGCGGCGGGCGTTGCGGATGCCCTGCACCTGGGCGTCCTTGCTGTAGCCGTTGGCGAGCTGCAGGTCGCGCGCCTCGATCTGGCGCCGGACGAGGGCCGCGTCGAGCAGCGGCTCGTCGGTGAGGGCGTTCATCTTCTCGACGAGCTCCTCGACGGTGGCGGCGGTGACGAAGTCCGCGCCGTTGCGCAGGAAGGCGTCCACCGGGCCGGGCGCGCCCTTGCCGAGGACGCGTTCGCGCAGGAACCCGGCGCGGTCCTTGGCGGTGATGTCCGGGTTCTGCTCGGAGCCGGAGAGCGCGAACTCCTTCTCGATGATCTTCTGCGTGAGGACGAACCAGGAGTGGTCGTACGGGGCGATGTCCTCGGTGGTGCGCAGGTGCTTGAGCGTGCCGAGGGTGTCGTAGCCGGGCAGGCAGGGCTCGGGCAGGCGGCGGCCGAGGGCGTCGAACCACATGGAGGACGGGCCGGGCAGGATGCGGATGCCGTGGCCGGGCCAGATCGGGTCCCAGTTCCGGATGCCTTCGGTGTAGTGCCACATGCGGTCGCGGTTGACCAGCCGCACGCCCGCGCGGGCGCTGATGTCGAGCATCCGCCCGTCGACGTAGGCGGGGACGCCGGTGACCATCTCGCGCGGCGGGGTGCCCAGCCGCTCGGGCCAGTACTTCCGGACGATGTCGTGGTCCGCGCCGATGCCGCCGCTGGTGACGACCACGGCCTGCGCGGTCAGCTCGAACTCGCCGATCGCCTCACGGCTGGAGGCCACCCCGCGCGGTGCGTCGTCCTCGGCGAGGACGGTGCCGCGCACCCCGCGGGCGGCGCCGTCCTCCAGGACCAGCTCGTCGACGCGGTGGCGGTGGTAGAAGGTCAGCAGCCCGTCCCGCGCGGCCTCGCGGGCGTACCGGGTGAAGGGGGCGACGACGCCGGTGCCGGTGCCCCAGGCGATGTGGAAGCGGGGCACGGAGTTGCCGTGGCCGCCGGCCCGCAGGTCGCCGCGCTCGGCCCAGCCGACGGTGGGCAGGAAGGTGATGCCGTGGCCGTCGAGCCAGGACCGCTTCTCCCCCGCCGCCCACTCGACGTAGGCGCGCGCCCAGCGCCGCGCCCAGGAGTCCTCGTCGTCGGTGCGGTCGAAGGCGGCGCTGCCCTGCCAGTCGTTCCAGGCGAGCTCGAAGGAGTCCTTGATGCCGAGGCGGCGCTGCTCGGGCGACCCCACCAGGAACAGCCCGCCGAACGACCAGTAGGCCTGGCCGCCGAGGCTGGCGGCGTTCTCCTGGTCGACGAGGGCGACCCTGCGGCCCTTGCTGGTCAGTTCGTGGGCCGCGACGAGGCCCGCGAGGCCCGCTCCGACGACGATGACGTCGGCATCCATGGCGACCGTCCCTTCCTTGTCCTCCCGGAGACTTCGTCCGGGGTCTTCAACCGGTGAGCAGCGCGGTGAGCAGTTGTTTGAGCCAAGTCCGGGCGCGTTCGGTGTCCCGGTCCAGCAGCAGTTGGGCGGTGACGCCGTCGTAGGCGGCGATCACGGCGTGCGCGGCGCCCTCGGCGTCGCCGAGCACGGCGGGCAGCGCGGTGTGGCCGCGGGCCCGCTCCAGCCGGTCGGCGACGGCCCGCCGCAGCCGCGCCCGGTGGTCGAGGAGCATGTCCGCCACGCCGGGGTCGCGGGCGGCGTGCACCAGGAAGTCGGTCTTCACCAGCAGCCAGTCGCGGTCCAGCAGCAGCACCTCGGTGACCCGGTCGACGGCGGCGGCCACGTCGAGGTCGGGCCCGTCGGAGGCGAGGGCGCCGGCCACCTGCTCGGCGATCAGGTCGGCGCGCTGGGCGTAGAGCGCGAAGAACAGCTCGTCCAGGCCGGCGAAGTTGGAGTAGAAGGCGCCGCGCGTGTAGCCGGCGGCCTCGCAGATCTCCTCGATGGAGACGTGCCCGAAGCCCTTGGCGGCGAAGACGGTGAAGGCCGCGTCGAGCAGCTGGGCGCGGGTGCGCAGCCGGCGCGCGGTGACGCGCCCGGTCCCGGCGTCCGCCATGCCCTCCCCCTCCGCCCCGCGTTCGATACGGGAACGTATCCGATACACCGCTGTATCGAACAGCCCCCGGAACAGGGCGATCGACCGCCAGGAGATCGTTCTAGAACGTATTTTCGATTAGGGGTACGCTGGTCCCCATGAGCACGCACCACCTCCCGGCGCTCCAGGGCTCGCTCTTCGACCAGGACGACGAGCTGCGCCTCGGCCCGCTCGACGGCGTGCGCCGTACCGAACTCGGCCGGGGCGCCTGGATCGACCTGCTCCCCGGCTGGCTGCACGGCTCCGACGCGCTCTTCGACCATCTGGCCTCCGAGGTCCCCTGGCGGGCCGAGCGGCGCCAGATGTACGACCAGGTCGTCTCCGTGCCCCGGCTGCTCGCGTACTACGGCGCCGGCGCCCCGCTCCCCCACCCCGTCCTCACCGAGGCCCGCGACGCGCTCAGCGTCCACTACGCGGAGGAGCTGGGCGAGCCGTTCGCCACGGCCGGGCTCTGCTACTACCGCGACGGCCGGGACAGCGTCGCCTGGCACGGCGACCGCATCGGCCGGGGCGCCCGCGAGGACACCATGGTCGCCATCCTGTCGGTGGGATCGCCCCGTGACCTGCTGCTGCGGCCCATGGGCGGCGGCGAGACCGTGCGCCGGCCGCTGGGCCACGGCGACCTGGTGGTGATGGGCGGCTCCTGCCAGCGCACCTGGGAGCACTGCGTGCCGAAGAGCGCCAAGGCCGCCGGGCCGCGCATCAGCATCCAGTTCCGCCCGCGCGGGGTGAACTGACCGCCACCCGCCCCGTCCGGAACCGTGGCGGAAGCCTGTCCTCCTCCGGCGGGCCTCCCCCACACTGGGTCCACCCGGGCGGGGAGGAGCGATGGGCGCGGACACGGGGCCGCCGGGCGCGGGGCCCGGCCGGCGCGGCGAACTGGACGTGCTGCGCGGCCTCGTCGTGGTCGGCCTGGTCTTCTTCCACAGCGCCCTGGTGTTCTCCCCCGACGACGACTTCTACGTGAAGGACGCGACGACGACGGACGCCGTCACCGTGCTCGCCGGGTTCGGGGTGGTGTGGGCGATGCCCATGCTGTTCCTCGTCGCAGGGCTCGGCGCCCGGCACTCGGTCCGCCGCCGTGGCCCCGCCCGGTTCGCCCGGGAGCGGCTGCTGCGCCTGGGCGTCCCGCTGGTGGTCGGCACGGTCGTGCTGTGCCCGCTCCCCCAGTGGCTGCGGCTGCGCGCCGCCGACCCCGCGTACGACGAGCCGTACCCGACCTTCTGGGGGCGGTTCCTGAGCGTGCAGCCGGATCCAGCGGACTTCCCGTTCGTCCTGGAGGGCGAGCACTTCGAGACCGGGCACCTGTGGTTCGTCGTGCTGCTGCTCGCCTTCTGCCTGCTGCTCGCGCCGTTCGCCACGGCCCTGACCGGGCGGGCGGACCGCGCGGCCGAGGCCGTCCGGCGCAGGCCCGCGCTGCTTCTGCTGCCCGCGCTGCCGCTCGCCGCCGTGAACGCCCTGCTCGGCATGGAGGAGGACTACGCGGGCTGGAACCGCTGGGCCTACCTGCTGTTCTTCGCGTACGGCTTCCTCCTCGCGGACGACGAGCGGGTGCGGGTGCCGACGCGGCGCGCGGCGGTGCGGGCGGGCGTGGCCGGGGTGGTGCTGTTCGCCGGGACCGCGCCCGGCTTCGTCGCGGGCGACGACCCGTTCACCGCGTGGACCCCGGCCGCGCTGGCCACCCGCGCGCTGTTCGGGGCGGCCGGGTGGTGCTGGGTGCTGGCGATCCTCGGCCTGCTGGACCGTCGCCCCCGCTTCCGGCGGGGGATGCCGCCGTTCCTGGCGTATCCGGCCGTGGCCGCCCTCCCGTTGTACGTCCTGCACCAGCCGGTGGTGGTCGCCTACGCCTACGGTGTCGTCGGGTGGTCCGCGCCGGCGGGGGTGAAGTACGCGGTGATCGTGGCGGCCTCGCTGGTGACGGTGGTGCTGCTGTACGAACTCGGGGTGCGGCGGTGGGCGGTGACGCGGTGGCTGTTCGGGATGCGCCCCGCGCCCCGCGCGACGGCACGCCCGAAGGACGGACCACCGACCCCATCCGCCCCCTGATCTGCTTTCCTGTGCTCGTTCGACCGGGACGGGGCACGACACGCGAGGCGGCCATGAAGGCAACGGTGCGGCAGGTGGCGGACGGCACCTATCTGGTGCACGGCACGAGCACGAACTGGGTGATCCTGGCCGAGGGGGACGCCGTCACCCTGATCGACACCGGTTACCCCGGCGACCGCGCGGGGCTGCTCGGCTCGCTCGCGGAGGTGGGCGCGGCGCCGGAGGCGGTGGCGGCCGTGCTGATCACGCACGCGCACAACGACCACCTGGGCTCGGCCGAGTTCCTCAGCGTCGCCTACGGCACCCCGGTCCACACCCACAAGGAGGAAGTACCGCACGCGCGGCGGGATTTCCTGCACCAGGTGACCGTGGGGCGGGTGCTGCGCAACGGCTGGCGTCCCGGTGTGCTGCCGTGGGCCGCGCATGCCCTGCGCGCCGGCGGCACCGCGAACGTGGCGGTCACTTCTCCCCAGCCGTTCCCGGTGTCCGGCGAGGGCGAGCCGCTGGACCTGCCGGGCCGGCCCGTACCCGTGCACACGCCCGGCCACACCGCCGGGCACTCCGCCTTCCACCTGCCGCAGGTCGGGGCGGTGGTGTCCGGGGACGCCCTGGTCAGCGGGCACGCCGTGTCCCGTGTGCAGGGCCCGCAGATGCTGACCGACATGTTCCATCGCGAGCGGGTCCGCGCCGTACGCTCGCTGGACGTGCTGGCGGAGCTGGACGGCAACCTGCTGCTCCCCGGGCACGGCCCGGTCCACCGGGGTTCCGTGCGGGACGCCGCCCTGCTGGCCCGGGAGCGCGCGCAATAGGCTGAGGTGACGATCACCTTCGAGCCTTCGGGACGATCACACTCGAGACGAGGACACCGCCGCCATGGCACTGCAGATCAACGCCACCAACCCGGAGCACCCCGCGCTCCTGTTGGAACTGCCGTGGCACCTTCCGCTGGAGGAATGGCCCGACGAGTACCTGGTGCCGCTGCCGCGCGGCATCTCCCGGCACGTCGTGCGCTACGCCCGCGCGGGCGACGAGGTGGTCGCGGTGAAAGAGCTGGCCCAGCGTCCCGCGCTGCGCGAGTACGAGCTGTTGCGCGACCTGGACCGGCTCGGCATCCCCGCGGTGGACCCGCTCGCCGTGGTGACCGGCCGTACCGACCCGGAGGGGGAGCCGCTGGAGAGCGTGCTCATCACCCGGCACCTCCGCGGGTCCATGCCGTACCGGTCGATGTTCGAGACGACGATGCGGCCGGCCACCATGCACCGGCTGATGGACGCGCTCGCCGTGCTGCTGGTGCGGCTGCACCTGGCGGGCTTCGCGTGGGGCGACTGCTCGCTGTCCAACACGCTGTTCCGGCGCGACGCGGGCGCCTTCGCCGCCTACCTCGTGGACGCCGAGACCGGCGAGCTGCACCCCGAACTGACGCGCGGACAGCGGGAGTACGACCTGGACCTGGCGCGGGTCAACATCAGCGGCGAGCTGCTCGACCTGGAGGCGTCCGGCGCGCTGCACCCCTCCGTCGACCCGATCGACTTCGGCACCGAGATCTGCGCCCGCTACGAGGAGCTGTGGAAGGAGCTGACCCGCACCTCGGTGTACCCGGCGGGCAAGCACCACCACATCGAGCGCCGTATCCGCCGCCTGAACGAACTCGGCTTCGACGTGGCGGAGATGCAGATCGAGCACGCCTCCAACGGCGACACGGTCACCTTCGTGCCGAAGGTCGTGGACGCCGGGCACCATCAGCGCCAGCTGCTGCGGCTGACCGGTCTGGACACCGAGGAGAACCAGGCCAGGCGGCTGCTGAACGACCTGGAGAGCTGGATGGCCACCCAGGACGACTACGCCCCGGGCGACCCCCTCGGCGCCCGTCCCGAGGTGCTCGCCCACCGCTGGGTGCGCGAGGTGTTCCGGCCCACCGTGCGGTCCGTGCCGCCGGAGCTGCGCGGGCAGATGGACCCCGCGCAGATCTACCACGAGCTGCTGGAGCACCGCTGGTACCTGTCCGAGCGGGCCCAGCACGACATCGGTCTGGAGACCGCCGTCGAGGACTACATCCAGCGGGTGCTGCCGAAGCGGCGGGAGCCGCTGCGGCCCACGGAGGAGTAGCCGGGCCCGCCCCGGGTCAGGCGGGCGGGACGACCGCCACCGGGCAGTCCGCGTGGTGCAGCACGCCTCCCGCCACCGAGCCGATGCGTGCGCCCACGGCGGAGCGGCGGGCGCGGCGGCCGACGACCATCAGCTGGGCCGTGCCCGACACCGACAGCAGGACCTGGCCCGCGCTGCCCATCTCCACGTGCTCCACGACGTGCACGTCCGGGTAGCGCTCCCGCCACGGCGCGAGCGCGGCCGCCAGGTTCTTCCGCTCGAACGGCTCGAGCCCGCCGGCCTCGTCGAGGAGCTGGAGGGAGGAGGGGCTGTAGGCGAACACCGGCGGCAGGGTCCAGGCGCGCACGGCACGCACGGTCGCGCCGCGCCGGGCGGCGGTCTCGAAGGCGAAGCCGAGCGCGGCGGCGCTGTCCTCCGGGTCGCCCTCCTGACCGACGACGATCTCGTGCCCGGCCACCTCGTCGGAGGCCTTGTCACCGGCCCGGACGAACACCACGGGGCGCGCGGCGTCCACGATCACCTGCTGGCCGACCGAGCCCACCAGGAAGCCCATGAGCCGCCCGTGCCCGCGCGAGCCGAGCACCAGCATCTCGGCGTCGGCCGCGGCGGCGGTCAGGGTCTCCACGGCGTCGCCCTCCGGCACGTCCGTGGTGACGTCCAGGCCGCTGTGGCGTTCCCGGACGGTGCGGACCGCCTCCTCGGCGGCCTCCCGCACCCACCGCTCCTGGGCGGCCCTGTCACCGGTGTCCAGCGCGTCGTGCGCCTGGAACCGCCAGGCGTGCACGACCCGGAGGGGCAGGTCCCGGCGGACCGCCTCCCGGGCCGCCCAGGCCAGCGCGGCGAGGCTCTCCTCGCTGCCGTCGATCCCTGCCGTGATCGGCCGCGTCATGCCGTTCCTCCCGGAGTCGTGTTCCTGCGCGTCCAGTCTTCCCTACCGGGCCGCCGCCCCCGCACCGCGGTCACCACGGTCACCGGGTGCGGCGTCCCGCACGCCCGCCTTCCCGCGCGGACCCCGCGCACGCCCGCGCGCCCGGCGGCGACCGCACCTACGATGGGCAGCGGGCCGGTGCGCAGGCCGTGACGGGAATCTCGGCCCGCCGCGCCGGGGATCCGACCACGCTGTGGGGGACGCATGGCACAGCCCGCCGACGCCGCCCGGACCGTCATCATGACCGTGGACGACGACCCGGGTGTCTCCCGCGCCGTGGCCCGGGACCTCAGGCGGCGCTACGGGGCGTCGTACCGGATCGTGCGCGCCGAGTCCGGCGAGTCCGCGCTGGAGGCGCTGCGCGAACTGAAGCTGCGCGGCGACCTGGTGGCGGCGATCCTCGCCGACTACCGGATGCCGCGGATGAACGGCATCGAGTTCCTGGAGCGCGCCATGGACGTGCACCCGGGGGCCCGCCGGGTGCTGCTCACCGCGTACGCGGACACCGGCGCCGCCATCGACGCGATCAACGTGGTCGACCTCGACCACTATCTGCTCAAGCCGTGGGACCCGCCCGAGGAGAAGCTGTACCCGGTGGTGGACGACCTGCTGGAGGCGTGGAAGCGCAGCGACCACCGGCCCGTGCCCAGCACCAAGGTGGTCGGGCACCGCTGGTCGGCGCGCTCCTCCGACGTGCGGGAGTTCCTCGCCCGCAACCAGGTGCCCTACCGCTGGTACTCCTGCGACGAGCCCGAGGGACGGCGGCTGCTGGCGGCGGCGGACGAGGACGGGATGCGGCTGCCGCTGGTGATCACCCCGGACGGGACGCCGCTGGTGCAGCCGGAGCCCGCCGACCTGGCCGCGCACGTGGGTCTCGCCACCACGCCGGCGTCCGACTTCTACGACCTGGTGGTGATCGGCGGCGGTCCCGCAGGGCTCGGCGCGGCCGTGTACGGGGCGTCGGAGGGGCTGCGCACGGTGCTGGTGGAGCGGTCGGCGACCGGCGGGCAGGCGGGGCAGAGCTCGCGGATCGAGAACTACCTGGGCTTCCCCGACGGGGTGTCGGGGGCGCAGCTCACCGAGCGGGCCCGGCGGCAGGCCACCCGGTTCGGCGCGGAGATCCTCACCGCGCGGGAGGTGACAGGCCTGGACGTGGGCGGCGCGGCCCGGGTGGTGCGGTTCTCCGACGGGTCGCAGGTCGCCGCGCACAGCGTGATCCTGGCGACCGGGGTGTCCTACCGGCGGCTCGCGGCGCCGGGCTGCGACGAACTGGGCGGCTGCGGCGTCTACTACGGCTCCTCCCTCACCGAGGCGCCCGCCTGCCAGGGCCAGGACGTGTACATCGTGGGCGGCGCCAACTCGGCCGGGCAGGCGGCGATGTACCTGTCCCGGTTCGCCAAACAGGTGACGCTGCTGGTGCGCGGCCCGGACCTGTCCGCGTCGATGTCGTACTACCTGATCGAGCAGATCGGCCGGGTGCCGAACATCGCGGCGCGGTGCGGCACGGTCGTCGAGGAGGCGCACGGCGACGGCCATCTGGAGCGGCTGACGCTGCGCGAGACGGACAGCGGTCAGACCGACGTGGTGGACGCGCAGTGGCTGTTCGTGTTCATCGGGGCCGCCCCGCTGACCGACTGGCTGGACGGCACCGTGCTGCGCGACGGGCGCGGCTTCATCCTGGCCGGGCCCGACCTGACCGCCGACGGGCGCCCGCCGGACGGCTGGGAGCTGGACCGGCCGCCGTACCACCTGGAGACCAACGTGCCCGGCGTGTTCGTCGCGGGCGACGCGCGCGCGGAGTCCGCCAAGCGGGTCGCCTCCGCCGTCGGAGAGGGAGCCATGGCCGTGATGCTCGTCCACCGATACCTGGAGCAGTCGTGAGCGCGCAGCCGATGGAGTGCCTGCCGGACGAGATCGGCTCCCTGTTCCTGTTCGAGAAGCTCACCCCCGAGCAGCTCGGGCGGCTGTGCGAGGCCGGCCGGGTGGAGCGGTACGAGCCCGGCACCGTGTACGCCGAGGGCGACCCGGCCACCTGCTTCTACGTGATGGTGGAGGGCACGGTCGTGCTGTCCCGGCGGGTCGGCGGGGACGACGTGGAGGTCACCCGCACCTCGCAGCGCGGGGTGTACGCGGGGGCGATGCAGGCGTACCTCGGCGACCGGGTGCCGCAGGTCTACAACAACTCGCTGCGGGTGACGGAACCGACGCGGTTCTTCGTGCTGCCGGCGGACACGTTCGCGGACATCATGCGGGACTGGTTCCCGATGGCGGTGCATCTGCTGGAGGGGCTGTTCTTCGGGGTGAAGAGCACCCAGCAGGCGGTCGGTCAGCGGGAGCGGCTCCTCGCCCTGGGCTCGCTGTCCGCGGGGCTCACCCACGAGCTCAACAACCCGGCCGCGGCGGCCGTGCGGGCGACGGCGACGCTGCGCGAGCGGGTGGGGAAGATGCGCCGCAAGCTGCGGATCATCTCCGAGGGCGCCTACGACCGGGAGACGCTGGCGGGGCTGATCGAGATCCAGGAGCGCACGGCCGAGCGGGTCGCGAAGGCCCCGGTGCTCAGCCCGCTGGAGGCGTCCGACCGGGAGGACCTCCTGGCCGACTGGCTGGACGACCACGGCGTGGAGGAGGGCTGGCGGATCGCCCCCACCTTCGTGCAGGCCGGGCTGGACACGGACTGGCTGGAGCAGGTGGCCGCGGCCGTGGACGAGGAGACGCTGCCGAGCGCGGTCGGCTGGCTCAACTACACCGTGGAGACCGAGCTGCTCATGGACGAGATCCAGGACAGCGCGGCCCGCGTCTCCCATCTGGTCGACGCCGCCAAGCAGTACTCGCAGCTCGACCGCGCCCCCTTCCAGGTCGCCGACGTGCACGAACTCCTCGACTCCACCCTGCTGATGCTGTCCGGGAAGCTGGGCCGGGGCATCCGGGTGGTCAAGGACTACGACCGCACCCTGCCTCGCGTCCCGGCGTACCCGGCGGAGCTGAACCAGGTGTGGACCAACCTCGTCGACAACGCGGTCGCGGCGATGCGCGAGACGGACGGGGAGGGCACGCTGACCGTGCGCACGGCGCGGGAGAACGACCGGCTGCTGGTGGAGTTCGGCGACACCGGACCCGGCATCCCGGCGGAGATCCGCGACCGGGTGTTCGACCCGTTCTTCACCACCAAGCCCGTGGGCGAGGGCACCGGGCTGGGCCTGGACATCTCCTGGCGGATCGTGGTCAACAAGCACCACGGCAGCCTCCGGTTCGACTCCGAGCCGGGCGACACCCGCTTCCAGGTGCTCCTGCCGCTCACCGCTCCCGCCTCCGACCATCCACAGGAGGAGCCCGTATGACCACCGAACACGCCATCGACCCCAGCGTGCCCCCCTCGGGCGCGGGCTGCGCCGACTGCGACGCCGTGGGCGGCTGGTGGTTCCATCTGCGGCGGTGCGCGCAGTGCGGCAACATCGGCTGCTGCGACAGCTCGCCCGGACAGCACGCCACCGCCCACTTCCGGGCCACCGGACACCCGGTGGTGCGCAGTTACGAACCGGGCGAGGACTGGTTCTGGAACTACGCCACCAACGAGCTGTACGAGTCGGGTCCGCCCCTCGCGCCGCCGGTCAGCCACCCGGTTGACCAGCCCGTCCCCGGCCCCGCGGGCCGGGTCCCCGCCGACTGGGCGCGCGCCCTGCGCCGCTGAGCCGCGGCGCCCCGCCGGCCCGGGAACCCGGGGGCATCGCCCGTCGTTGTCCGGACACCCCCACACATGTCGGACGACGGCGAACAGGGCGGTGCCATGAGCGAGTTGGTCCCCGGCGGCAACATCCCGCTCCCGGGCGGCACGGTGACGGTCCGGGTGCCGGGGCCGTTCGACGTGTCCGCGCTGATCACGGACGACGGCCGGAAGGTGGCCGGGGACGCCGACTTCGTCTTCTACAACCAGCCCTCCGCGCCCGGCGCGCGCCTCGGCGGCGACACGCTCGTCGTCGATCCGGCGGCGCTGCGCGCGGGCGCCACCCGGGTCACGGTCGCCGTCAGCCCCGAGGAGCCCGGCACCCCGCTCAGCGCCCTGCCCGCCCCCGTCCTGGAGGTCGCCGGCCCCGGCGGGCGCGCCCTGGCCCGCTTCCGCCCGCCGCGCCCCGACCGGGAGACGGTGCTGCTGCTCGCGGAGATCTACCGGCGCGGGGACGGCTGGAAGCTGCGCGCCCTCGGGCAGGGGTACGCGGACGGACTGGCCGGTCTCGCCCGGGACTTCGGCGTCGACGTGGAGGACGACGAGGGCGCGGTGTCCACCCGTACCGCCCCGGTCGTCACCGGCAGGGCGCCGGTGAGTCCCGCCACGGTGGGCCGGCCCGCCCCCCGCGCGCATCCGGTGGTGCCGCCGCGTCCTGCGGCCCCGCCGTCCGCCGGGGACGACTTCCTGGCCCTGGTCAACTCCGCGCGCCGGACGGCCGGTTCGCCGCCGGTGTCGCACGACGGGCGGCTGGCGGAGGCGGCCCGGCAGCACGCGCGGGCGATGGCGCGCGGCGGGCGGCTCGGCGTGGAGGGCCCGGACGGCGTCTCCGTGCACCAGCGGGTGGTCTCCGCCGGCTATCCGTATCTCACCGTCGGGGAGCACCTGGTGTCCGGGCCGCTCTCCGTGGACCGGTTCGTGGGCCACTGCCTGCGGCACGAGGCGGCCCGGCGCACGGTGTGCGACCCGGCGTTCACGCACGCCGCCGTGGCCTCCTGCGAGGGCGCCGGGGACACGTACTGGACGGCGCTGTGGGCGCGTCCGCTCACCCCGGAGGGCCTGGACCGCACGGCGGCGGAGGTCGTGGAGCTGACCAACCGGGAGCGCGCGCGGGCCGGCCTTCCGCCGCTGTCCCGTGACCCGCTGCTGACGACGGCCGCGCAGGCGCACAGCGCCGACATGGTGGCCCGCGACTTCTACGCGCACACCGCGCCGGACGGCGGCAGACCCTGGGACCGGGCCGCCGCCGCGGGCTCCCGGTGCCGCACGGTCGGCGAGAACATCGCGTGCGGGCAGCGGTCGGCGGCCGAGGTGGTGCGCGGCTGGATGAACAGCCCCGGCCACCGGGCGAACATCCTCAAGCCGGAGTTCACACGCATCGGCGTCGGCTTCGCGGGCGGCGGCCGGGCGGGCACGTACTGGACGCAGTTGTTCGGCGGTTGACACCCGCTCCCCCTGCCGCGCGGGAAAGGATGGCCCCCATGATGGGTGACCTGTTTTCCAGTGAGCACATGGTGCGGCCGGCCACGGCCCCGGGCATGACGGTGGAGAACGCCAAGTGCCTGCGCTACACCGTCGACGGCGAGATGCTCGCCCGCCAGGGCGCGATGGTCGCCTACCGCGGCGACCTCCGGTTCGAGCGCAAGGGCCAGGGCGTGGGCGGCATGCTCAAGCGCGCGGTGACCGGGGAGGGGCTGCCGCTGATGGCCGTGCGCGGGCAGGGCGAGGCGTGGTTCGCGCAGGAGGCGCAGAACTGCTTCGTCGTCGAGATCGGCCCCGGCGACGAGTTCACCGTCAACGGCCGCAACGTGCTGTGCTTCGACGCCACGCTGTCCTACCGCATCTCCACCGTGAAGGGCGCCGGCGTCACCGGCGGCGGCCTCTTCAACAGCGTGTTCACCGGGCACGGCAAGCTCGGCCTGGTCTGCGAGGGCAGCCCCCTGGTGATCCCGGTGACGCCGGAGAGCCCGGTGTACGTGGACACGGACGCGGTCGTCGGCTGGACGGCCGGCCTGTCCACCTCGCTGCACCGCTCGCAGTCTCTGGGCTCGATGCTGCGCGGCGGCTCCGGCGAGGCCGTGCAGCTGGTGCTGCAGGGGCAGGGGCACGTCGTGGTGCGGCCCAGCGAGGCGCCGCCGCACAAGGCGCAGCAGCGCTGAACCTCGTTGACCCCGGCCGCCCGCCGGGTGAGGCTGGGGCACGGCGCGGATCACGCCCCGCGCCGGAAAGGTGACAGTCGTGATCGAGATCGCCGACATCGAGACCGCCGCCGAGCGGATCGCCGGGCACGTGGTGCGCACCCCCACCGTGCCGAGCCCCGGCCTTTCGGCACTGCTCGGGGTGCCGGTGACGGCCAAGCTGGAGCTGCTGCAGCACACCGGGTCGTTCAAGGTACGCGGCGCGGCGGCGAAGCTGCTGGCGCTGAGCGAGTCGGAGCGGGCCGCCGGGGTGGTCGCGGTGAGCGGCGGCAACCACGGCATCGCGCTGGCGGTGACGGCCGCCGCGCTCGATGTGAAGGCGACCGTGGTGATGCCGCGTTCGGCGCCGGTGCGGGCCGTGGAGATCGCGCGGGCGTCGGGCGCCACCGTGCGGGTGACGGACGACATGGCCGGGGCGTTCGCCCTCACCTCCGAGCTGCGGGAGGAGGGCCTGACCCTGGTGCACCCCTTCGACGACCCGGTGGTGATCGCCGGTCAGGGCACGGTGGGTCTCGAGTTCGCCGAGGACGCCGGTGAGCTGACCGACGTGCTGGTGAGCATCGGCGGCGGGGGCCTGATCGCGGGGGTCGCCGCGGCGCTGCGCGCCCGGCGGCCGGGGGTGCGGGTGTGGGGCGTGGAGACCGAGGGGGCGCAGGCGATGTCCGAGGCGCTGGCGGCGGGAGGCCCGGTGCCGGTCGCGCTCTCCTCGATCGTCTCCACGCTCAGCGCGCCCGCCGTGTCCCAGCTGACGTACGACCATGTCGCGGAGCTGGTCACGGAGGTGCTGGTGGTGCCGGACCGGGAGGCGGTGCAGGGGTCGCTGGATCTCGCCGACCACGCGAAGGTGTGGGCGGAGCCGGCCGCGGGCTGTCTGCTCCCGGCCGCCCGCCGGGTGCTGGAGCGGGTCGGCGACGACGCCCGTCTGGGGCTGGTGGTGTGCGGCGGGAACGCCACCACCACCGACATGATGGCGTGGACGGACCACTTCTCCCTGCGCTGAACCTCATGCCGTGTGAACGGCGTCGCGCCCGGCGTTGAACGCTCCGGCCCCTCTCCTCCGTATCAGGGGGGACGGAAGTCAGCGGTTCGACGAGGGATCACCGGACGAGGGATCACCAATGGGCTGGGCGCACGCCTCCACCGACCGGCCGGTCGCAGGACGCTACCGGCTGGTCGAGATCACGCACCGCGAGACCAACCGGGTCAGCTGGTACGCCGACGACCTGCGGACGGGGCGCCCGTGCCTGGCCACCCGGACCGAGTTGCCGGCGGACGCCGTGGAGGGCGTCCGCCGCGCCCCCTCCGGCATCCTGCGGACCACCGAGAACGTGGCGCGGCTCTGCCCGGACCGGATCGCGGACGTCGTCGACGCGGTCGTCGAGGGCGGCTGCCTGTGGACGGTCACCGCCTGGATCGACGGCACCCCGCTGGACGAAGTCCTGCTCCAGCGGGGCACGTTCGCGCCCGTGCGGGCGGCGCGCGTCGCCCTGGACCTGCTCGACGTGCTGGACGCGGCGCACGCGGAGGCCGTCACCCACGGCGAGCTGAGCCCCGGTCAGCTCCATCTGCGCGAGTCCGGCCCGGTGATCGTCTCCGGCTACGGGGTGGCCGGCACGACGTCGGCGCCCCGGCTCACCGCGCCGTCGTACGCGGCGCCGGAGCAGGCGCGCAACGAGCAGGTCGGGCCCGCCGCCGATCTGTGGGCACTGGGGGCGATCCTCTACACGATGCTGGAGGGACGCCCGCCGTTCCGGGACCGGGGCAGGGTCGTGGCCACGCTGCGCGGGGTGGAGCGGCTTCCGCTGCGTCCGCCGCTGCGCTGCGGGCCGCTCACCCAGCTCGTCACGGGGCTGCTGCGGAAGGAGCCCCGGGAGCGCCCGGGCCGCCAGGTGGTGCGGGACATGCTCACCCGGGTCCTGAGCGAGGCTCCCGGCGCCGGTCCTGAGCCCGGAGAGGCGTACGCGCCGGCCGGGCCGGGGTGGAAGCGGAAGAGCGTGCTGGTCGGCACGCCCCTCGCGGTGCTGGCGGTGACGGCGGCCGTGGTCGCGGCGACGACGGGGCTGCCCGGCGGCGAGGACCGGGCGGACGCCGGCCCCACGGCGTCGGCGTCCGCGTCCGCCGGAGGGACCGGGGCGGCGGACACGGCTCCGCGCGTCCCGCCGTCGGCCGGCGCCGCCCCGCCGCCGTCGAAGGCACCCTCGTCTCCCCCGTCCTCCTCCCCGTCCGGGTCCGCCTCGCCGTCCCCGTCCGGCCCCGGCGCCCTGCCCGCGGGCTTCCGCGCCTACCGGGCGCCGGAGGGGTTCTCCGTCGCGCTGCCCGAGGGCTGGGAGCGGCAGCGGACCTCCCGCGCGACCGAGCTGTCGTACCGGGTCACGTTCGGCGCCGACGACGACCCGCGCACCCTCGCGGTCACCTACAGCGAGCGCGTCGGTCCCGACCCGGTCGCGGTGTGGCGGGACACGGTGGAGCCGGGCCTCTCACGCGCCGACGCCTATCAGCGGATCGGTGTCATCGAGGCCACGACGTACCAGGGCCGTGAGGCCGCCGACATGGAGTGGATCACCACCGACGACGGCGCCCGGGTGCGCACCTTCGGCCGCGGCTTCCTGCTCGGCGACGGCCGGGGTTTCTCCCTGCGCTGGACCACCCCGGCCGCCGACTGGGCGAGCGCCGACAGCCAGAAGGCCCTGCGCACCGTTCTGCGGACCTTCCGGCCCGGTACGGCGAGCTGACTAGCCGCGCGGCGCCCGCAGCGCGCGCAGCGGCCAGGGGATCAGCGGTGTGGTGAGCCAGTGGGCGCGGAAGACGCGGTCGGTGAGGGAGCAGGTGACGCGCAGGCGGTGCGGGGTCTCCAGGAAGGCGATGTCGACGGTGAGCGTGTCGGGTCCGTCCCAGCCGCCGGTGACCGCGACCGGCACCGCGCCCTCGGTGACGGTCCAGTCCGTGCCGTTCCAGCGGGCCGCCAGCCGGTGGCCGGCCTCGTCGAGGGTCAGCGTCCAGCCGCCGGCGTCGTCCGCCGTGAGCTCGGCGGCGCTCAGCTTCGGCTGCTCGGCGCAGAGCCCGCCCTCCGGGGTGAAGGACGCCCCGGCCCACTCGCCGGACGCCGGCGCGGGGGCGCCGTCCGTCGACGGCAGGGCGAGGCGCTCCAGGCGCTCACGCAGGGCCGCGTCCTCGGCGTCGCGCCCGGTCAGCGGGGCGTCGCCGAAGGCGGGCAGCAGGTGCCGCCAGACCAGTTCGAGGTAGCGCTGCATCTCCACGGTCGCGGACGTCGCGGCGATCACCGCGTCGTGCTCGGGCAGCACCAGGCAGAACTGGCCGTAGGCGCCGTCGCCGCGGAAGCCGTGCCGGCCCCGCCAGAACTGGTAGCCGTAGCCCTGGTCCCAGTCGGATCGGTCGTCGCGGCCCATGGCGCCTGCGGTGTCGATGTGGGCGCGGGTGGCGCGCCCGACCCAGCCCTCGGGCAGCAGCCGCTCGCCCTGCCAGACGCCGTCGTTGAGGTACAGCAGGCCGAACTTCGCTATCGCGTCGAGGGTGGTGTGCAGTCCGGCGAAGCCGATCTCGCGTCCGGCGCGGTCGCGGGACCACAGGGTCTCGCCGATGCCCAGCGGGTCGAACAGCCGCGGCCGCAGATACTCCGTGAGGGTCTGCCCGGTGACCCGCTGCACGATCGCGGCAAGCGTGTACGTGCAGGGCTGGTTGTAGGTGAACAGGGTGCCCGGGTCGCGCTGCGGCGGCTGGAGCAGGAAGCCGCGCACGGGTTCGGCCGGGTCGGCGCCGAACGCCTCGTCGACGGTCTCGTGGTCGTGCCCGCTGGCCATGGACGCCACGTGGCGCACCAGCATCGCCCGGCTGCGCGGGTCGGTGATGTCCGCGTCGAGCTCCGGGAAGTACGACAGCACGGTGGCGTCGAAGTCGATCAGGCCCTCCGCCTCGGCGAGTCCGGCGGCGGTCGAGGCGAAGCTCTTGCTGAGCGAGTACAGCAGATGGGGGCGCCCGGCGGTGTACGGCGCCCACGAGCCGGAGGCCACGACCTTGCCGTGGCGCACGACGGTCAGTCCGTGCGGTTCGATGTCCGGGTCGGCCTCGAGCGCGTCGAGGAAGGCGTGGACGCCGGACGCGTCGACGCCCTGGGTCGCGGGGGCTGCGGTCGGAAGGGCTCGCTGGGTCATGGGGGCATCCTGCCCGGGGCACCGGCGGGTGATCCACCGTTTTCGCCGGTCGCCGCGGGGGACCCGGACACCATGGTGCGAATCGGGTACACGATGATGACCGAGCAGGCCGGGCCGCGTGAGCTGGTGGAGCACGTGGTGCGCGCCGAGGAGGCGGGTTTCGACTTCTCGGTGACCTCGGACCACTACTTCCCGTGGCTGGAGGAGCAGGGCCACTCGCCGTACGCGTGGAGCGTGCTGGGCGCGGCCGCGCAGGCCACCTCGCGGATCCCGCTGATGACGTACGTGACGTGTCCGACGATGCGCTACCACCCGGCGGTGGTGGCGCAGAAGGCGGCGACGATGCAGTTGCTGTCGGGGGGCCGGTTCCGGCTGGGGCTGGGGTCGGGCGAGAATCTCAACGAGCACGTGGTGGGCGGCGGCTGGCCGCCGGTGGACGTGCGCCATCAGATGCTCGAGGAGGCGGTGGAGATCATCCGCGCCCTGTTCGGGGGCGGGCACGTCAACCACCGGGGCGAGCACTTCGACGTGGAGTCGGCCCGGCTGTGGGACCTGCCGGACCAGCCGCCGCCGATCGGCGTCGCGGTGTCCGGGAAGCGGTCGTGCGCGCTGGCGGGGCACCTGGCGGACCTGGTGATCGCCACCGAGCCGAAGCCGGAGCTGCTGGAGATGTTCGACCGGCACGGCGGCCAGGGGAAGCCGCGGGTGGGCCAGCTGCCGGTGTGCTACGACCCGGACCGTGACGCGGCGGTGGAGCGGGCGCACGCCCAGTTCCGCTGGTTCGGCAACGGCTGGAAGGTGAACGCCGAACTGCCCCACCCGGACTCCTTCGCGTCGGCGACCCAGTTCGTACGGCCCGACGACGTGGCCGCGTCCATCCCCTGCGGCAGCGACCCGGACGACTTCGTCGAGGCGATCCGCCCGTACGCGGAGGCCGGGTTCACGGAGATCGCCCTGGTGCAGATCGGCGGGGAGTCGCAGCCGGCGTACCTGGACTGGTCGGAGAGGACGCTGCTGCCGGCGCTGCGGAAGGCCTTCGGCTGACCCTCCGTGCGTGAGGTGTGACGGATTCACCCGGGAGGCTGAGCATCTTGCCGGGATCCGGGGTACTAGAGGGCTCTACGTCGGTACGTCCCGGAGGCCCCTCGTGAACTCGTTCGTGCACAAGACCCTGGTGGTGGAGCTCCAGGCGGGCGACACGGAGCGTTTTCCCGTGCTCGCCCACCTGAGCTACGACCCGTCGGACCCGTTCGCCGTCACGGTCGTCTTCACCCTCGACGGCCGGGTGCTGGCGCGCTGGCAGCTGGACCGGGAGATGGTCACCGAGGGGCTGAGCCGCCCGGTCGGCATCGGGGACGTACGGCTGAGCCCGCAGGCCCGCGGGGTGGGACGGGAGCTGCGGATGGAGTTCCTGGGCGAGGCGCGCGCCGACGGCGGCCGGCATCACGCGGTGGTGTTCGTCTGGGCGGAGGCCGTCGGGGAGTTCCTCACCGAGACGCACCGGATGGTGCCGCCGGGGTGCGAGGAGGTCCGGGTGGACGACTTCCTCGCGGACGTCCTCGCCAACAGCTAGCCCTGCGCGCGCGTCAGCGCGTGGTGTGGCGGTAGCGGGCCCAGACCGGCAGCCCGAACCAGCACAGCAGGTACCAGAACACCACCCCGGCCACCAGGTACGGCACGTAGTCGTCGTGGGTGGCCACGCGCAGGATGAGCAGCAGCGACGAGCTGGTGGTGACCAGCAGCAGCGCGAGGCCCAGCAGGGTGAGCCGGGAAGCCCACTGCACCGCCTGCGGTTTGATGCGCCGTCCGCTGACGAGCCGGTGCAGCGACACCGGGCCGATCAGCGCCCCGGTCGCGCAGGCGCCCAGCACCACTGTGACGATGTAGATGGTCTTGTCGGTGCCGGACAGGTCCTCGTAGGTCGGGGTGAACACGACCGTCAGCAGGAAACCGAACAGGATCTGCACGCCCATCTGCGCCACGCGGACCTCCTGGATGAGCTCGGTCCACATCCGGTCCGCCCGCTCCTCCTCGGACTCGTTCCGCCCCCGGCGCCTGCTCCCGCCCTGCTCCGTGTCCGGCACGGTGCCTCCTTCGATCGGGTCTCCCCCCTCGGTTTCCCCGCTTCCCCGGAAAAGACAGCCTCCTCGCGCCGCCTGTTTGGCGGGCCGGGGCACGGTTACACGGTCGGCGACACGACCAGGCCGGACGAAAGTGGGACATATGTCGGACACCCAGCTCACCGTGACACTCAGCGGCGGGAACGCCGACGACGCCCGGACGGTCGTCGGGGCGCTGGAAGGCACGTTCGGGCCGCCCGACGAGCGGCCCTCGGACACGGACGCGACCGTCCGCATGGCGACGTTCGGCGGCGAGGGTGAGGGCACGGGTGCGGGGCAGGACGGCGTCCGGCCCCTGTCGGAGCCGGTGACCGTCACCGTGCAGGGCACCCCGGAGGCGGTGCGCCGGGCGAGCGACGCGCTGTCGCGGGCGTTCACAACCCGCGACGAGGGCGCCGCCGCCGGCGACCAGGAGCAGGATCGTCAGCTCGTCCTGGAGTCCTGACGCACCTCGACTACCAGCGGCTCTCCACCTGCTCGCGGATCCGCCGGTCGTACAGGTCGGCGATCGCGGTGAGGGTGGCGTCGGACAGCTCCGGCAGCCGGGCGGCGGCCGCGTTGGCGCGGGCCTGCTCGGGCGAGCGGGCGCCGGGGATGACGGTGGTGACGCCGGGCTGCTGGACGATCCAGCGCAGCGCCAGCTGGGCGGGGGTGTGCCCCTCGGGGGCCAGCGCGGAGAACTCGGCGGCGGCCTCGACGCCGGTCGCCCAGTCCACACCGGAGAAGGTCTCGCCCTGGTCGAACGCCTCGCCGTGCCGGTTGAAGGTGCGGTGGTCGTTCTCCGGGAAGACGGTGTCCTTGGTGTACTTGCCGGACAGCAGGCCGGAGGCGAGCGGGACGCGGGCGATGACGCCGACGCCGGCCTCGCGCGCTGCGGGGAGCACCTCGCGCAGCGGCTTCATGCGGAACGGGTTGAGGATGATCTGCACACTGGCCACGCCCGGCCGGGCGATCGCGGTGAGCGCCTCGGCGCAGGTCTCCACGCTCACGCCGTAGGCGGCGATCCGCTCCTCCTCGACGAGGGTGTCGAGGGCGTCGAAGACCTCGTCGGTGGAGTAGACGGGGGTGGGCGGGCAGTGCAGCTGCACCAGGTCGACGCGGTCGACGCCCAGGTTGCGCCGGGAGCGGTCGTTCCAGGCGCGGAAGTTGTCGAGGACGTAGTTCTCGGGGATCTGGTCGACGCGGCGGCCCATCTTGGTGGCGACCAGCACATGCAGGTCGGGCCGTCCGCTCAGGAACGAGGCGATGGTCTGCTCGCTGCGTCCGTCGCCGTAGACGTCGGCGGTGTCGAAGAAGGTGACGCCGGACTCGGCGGCGGCCTCCAGCACCGTGAGGGCTTCCTTGTCGTCGACGTCGCCCCAGTCGGCGCCGAGCTGCCAGGTGCCGAGGCCGATCACGGAGGCGTGCTGTCCCGACCTGTCGAAAGTGCGCTCTTCCATGCCGGTCAGTCTGTCACCCGTCCCGGCCGGGCGTCCGGTGGCTCCCCGCGGGGCCGGCCGGCTCAGGCGCCGACGGCGGTCCTGCACTCGGGGTGGCCCCAGCCCTTGTCGTTCTTGGCGATGGGCTCGCCGGCCGCGTACGACCGCCCGCAGGGGCAGCGGCCGGGGAACTTCGCCTTGATGGTGCGGGAGGAACTCCCTGACTTCCGGACGGAGTTGGCGCCGCCGGAGGCGCGGCGGGAGGAACCGCCGGAGGACGGGCGCGGGACGGACGGCGGCGGCTCGGGCGAGCCCTGCGCGCTGCCCGCGTCCTGCTGGGCGGAGGCCGCCTGGCTGGCGGCGCGGTCGGCGAAGTCGTTGAGCCGGTCGCCGTCGACCTGGTGGGCGGGCACGTAGCGGAACTCGACGGAGCGGTCCTGGAGCAGGCCGTCGATGCGGACGACGAGCTCCTGGTTGGCGACGGGTTTCCCGGCGGCGGTGCGCCAGCCGTTGCGCTTCCAGCCGGGCAGCCAGGTGGTGACGGCCTTCATGGCGTACTGCGAGTCCATCCGCACCTCGAGCGGCACGCCGGGGTCGGTGGCCGCGAGGAGCCGCTCCAGGGCGGTGAGTTCGGCGACGTTGTTGGTGGCGGTGCCGAGGGCGCCGGCCTCCCAGCGCTCCGGGGTCCCGGAGCCGTCCGCGATCACCCAGGCCCAGCCGGCGGGTCCGGGGTTTCCCTTCGAGGCCCCGTCGCAGGCGGCCACCACACGTTCACGCATGCGACCGATCATGCCATGGCCGGGCGGGTGTCCCCGTTCCGCTCAGCCCACGGGGGCGGTGCCCGGCATCTCGCCCTCGGTGGTGGTGAGGTCGATGACCGAGAAGTTGGCGCCCTGCGGGTCGCCGACCGCCGCGAACCGGCCGAACGGCGAGTCCGTCGGCCCGAACCGCAGCACCCCGCCGCGTTCGGTCGCCCGGGCCACGGCCGCGTCGCAGTCGTCGACGGCGAAGTAGACGTTGATGTACGGCGGCACCTCGGGCGGGAAGTCGTCGGTCATCCGCATCCGGCCGAGGACGGGGCGCTCCCCCAGCTTGTGGACGCGGAAGTCCATTTCGCCCTCGAGCTGCTCGGAGCGGTAGCCGAAGACGGCGGGGAAGAACGCGTCGGACTTCTCCGGCTCGCGCGTGTACACCTCCGCCCAGCAGTACGCGCCCGGCGTCTCCGTCGTCTGGAAGCCCTCGTGGGTGCCGGCCTGCCACACCCCGAAGACGGCCCCTCCGGGGTCGCGGGCGAGACACATCGTGCCGAAGTCGGCGACCTGCATCGGCTCCATGAGCAGTTCGCCGCCGTTCTCGCGGATGCGGGCCGCGGTGGCCGAGGCGTCCTGGGCGGCGAGGTAGAGGCACCACTGGGAGGTGCCCGACTGGCCCGGCATGGGCGGCACGACGGCGGCCACCGCCTTGCCGTCGACGTATGCCTGCGTGTAGCCGCCGAACTCCGGCGCCGTCTCGCCGAACGTCCAGCCGAGGACGTGACCGTAGAAGTCCTTGGCCGCGTCGAGGTCGTCGAACACGGCGTCGGCCCAGCAGGGCGTTCCTTCGGATGGTGCGGCCATGGCTGCGGCCCTCCGCGTCACGGGTCGTCGGTCGTCCCCTCACGCTAGCCACGGCCGGGCGGCTCCGCGCGCCGGACGGGCCCCGGGGCTTGCCCGGCGTGGCCAGGAGGCGCAGCCGGCCGGCGGACCCGGTGTTCTCCTCCGCGCCGCTGATGACGGCCGAGGGACGCCAGGAACCGAGCCGGACACCTGGTGGCTCTCCCCCCGCTCCAGGCGGGTGTCGTAGGTGACGCCGATGCCCACGAGGCCGGCCAGTTCTTCCCCCGGAGGCCGGGGGCCCTGCGCTGCGCTGCGCTGCACCTGGCGTCCCGTCCGCTTCAGGCCCGGCGACGTGCCCGGCCGAGGGCGTGGAGGCGGGAGTCCGCGGTCACGCCCCTCGCCGGCCTCACGCCTCGCCCGCGTACGCCCTCTCCAGCTCCGCGAGGTCCAGCTTGCCCATCGTCATCATGGACTTCAGCGCGCGGTCGGCCTTCTCGCGGTCCGGGTCGCTGATCATCTGCGTGAGCCGCTTGGCGTTGACCTGCCAGGAGACGCCGAAGCGGTCCTTGAGCCAGCCGCAGGGGCCGTGCTCGCCGCCGCCCTCGACCAGCTTCTCCCAGTAGTGGTCGATCTCCGCCTGGTCGTCGCAGTCGAGCTGGAAGGAGATCGCCTCGTTGAAGGTGAACTCCGGTCCGCCGTTCAGGGCGACGAACTTCTGGCCGTTGGCCGTGAACTCCACGGTGAGGACGGAGCCCTCCTCGCCGGGGGTCGCGCCGGTGTTGCGGACCACCTCGCCGAGCTTGGAGTTGTCGAAGACGGAGACGTAGAACTGCGCCGCCTCCTCGGCCTGGCCGTCGAACCAGAGGCAGGTGGTGAATGCGTCGGTGTCCATGCGTACCTCCCGAGTGGGGCGTCCCTTGTGGGAACGCGGTCACCGGTGCAGACCGTCCGCGGCGGCGGAACTCATCGGTGGTCCCCTGCACCGCTCTGCCGTGGGCGAATCTGCCGCGGGCAGAGATTCCCCCGGCGGCGGGTCCGGCGCGCCGACAGTGGACGCACACGGCCGTCCGGCCGTGCTCCGACCAGTGACCCACGGGAGCGTCCATGTCACCACTCACCGCCGGCCCCGGACCGGCCCAGCCGCGGGCGGAGGACGGCGACACCCCGCCCACCCGCTTCGACGACCACCTCGCCGCCCAGCTGCTCGCGCAGCGGATCGTGGTGCTCGGCACCCAGGTCGACGAGGTGTCGGCGAACCGGGTGTGCGCGCAGCTGCTGCTCCTGTCCGCGGAGGACCCCCGCACCGACATCAGCCTGTACATCAACAGCCCCGGCGGCTC
This sequence comes from Streptomyces sp. P9-2, assembly GCF_051903975.1. NCBI lineage: Bacteria > Bacillati > Actinomycetota > Actinomycetes > Kitasatosporales > Streptomycetaceae > Streptomyces > Streptomyces sp. P9-2. The sequence continues at coordinate 4,605,212 of NZ_CP192633.1, read as the reverse complement.
GGTGCACGCCGGGCTCGCCATCTACGACACGATGCGGCTGATCCCCAACGACGTCGCCACCCTGGCCATGGGCTTCGCGGCCAGCATGGGGCAGTTCCTGCTCTGCGTCGGCACGCCCGGCAAGCGCTACGCCCTGCCGAACGCGCGGATCATGATGCACCAGCCGTCGGGCGGCATCGGCGGGACCGCCGCCGACATCGAGATCCAGGCGGAGAACCTGGAGTTCACCAAGCGGACCATCGAGCGGATCACCGCCGAGCACACCGGCCAGACCCCGGAGACCGTCTCGCGGGACGGCGACCGGGACCGCTGGTTCACGGCCGAGCAGGCCCTCGCGTACGGAATGGTCGACCGGGTGCTGGATTCGCTGGACGATGTCCGTCCGGCGGCCACGAAACCGAGGATGGGGCTGCGCTGATGGGGACGTACACGATTCCGAACGTCGTCGAGCGCACCGCGCGCGGCGAGCGGTCCTACGACGTATTCAGCCGGCTGCTGGCCGAGCGGATCGTCTTCCTGGGCACGGAGATCGACGACGGCGTGGCCAACGTGGTCGTCGCGCAGCTGCTGCACCTGGAGTCGGAGGCGCCGGAGAGCGAGATCGCGGTGTACCTCAACTCCCCCGGCGGCTCGTACACCTCGCTCATGGCGATCTACGACACCATGACGTTCGTACGGGCCCCGATCTCCACGTTCTGCGTGGGGCAGGCGGCGTCGACGGCGGCGGTGCTGCTGGCCGGCGGGGATCCGGGGCGGCGGTTCGTGCTGGAGCACGCGCGGGTGCTGCTCGGCCAGCCGGCCTCCGGCGGGATGCAGGGCACGGCATCCGACCTGTCGCTGCGCGCGAAGGAGATGACGCGGATCCGGGCGCAGGTCGAGGAGGTGCTGGCCCGGCACACGCACCACGACGTGGCGACCCTGCGGGCGGACATGGACCGCGACAAGGTGTTCACCGCGCAGGAGGCCGTGGCGTACGGCCTGGCCGACGAGGTGCTGACCCGGCGGCCCGCCATGGTCTGAGCGGCCGCCGGGCACGTGGGACGCGTGCCGCTCAGGCGGCCAGGCAGAGCCCGCCGTTCCGTACGGAGCTGCTCCGCAGGGAGCCGGTGGGGGCGGCGGGCCGGCGCGAGGTGACCCGGACCAGCTCGGCGTGCGTGCGGGCGAGCAGGTCGGCGAGGCCCAGGCCGAGCGCCCCGGCGGCGGCCGCGAGGACCTCCGAGGAGGCCTCCTTGCGGCCGCGCTCCACCTCCGACAGATAGGGCATGGAGATCCGCGCCGCGTCGGCGACGTCCTTCAGGGTCCGCTCCTGGGCCTGCCGCTCCTTGCGCAGCACGTCGCCGACGAGGTGCCGCCACAACGGCTCTCTGGGCGCGGCGGCGGGCGGGGCCGGCGGGCCCGAGGAGGCCGGGCCGGGCCGCAGGGGAATGACGCGGGCTTGGTTCGGGGCGTGCTTCGGGGCTTCGTCCGGAGCTTTGCGCGGCGCGAGATCGGTCACGTCCCCAGCCTAGGAATCCCGCTCCCGCGGGCAAGGGAGCGGGATTCCGCCCTCAGAGAAGCCTCCGGTCAGGCGAAAAAACGGACGAATTTCCTCCGCCCTGATGGTGCCGCACCGCACCGCCGGCCGTACCATCGGACGACAGGCGTGACGGCCGGTGCGCACCGCGTCTCCCCGAGCGGTCCGCGCTTTGGCCACGGAGAAAATCGGCCGGCATAGGTCCGCGAAACTGGGGTAATCGAGTGCTCCAGTCTCGTGGCAGCCATGACGTTCGTGGGGAGAGGGCAATGAGGACCGCCGTGATCCGGTCGCAGGAGCGGACCGTCGACGGGCACACCGGGACCGGTACCGAGGGCGAGGACCTTCGCGACCCCGCCGATCCGCGCGCCGTCGCCCCCCGCGACGCACGCGAGCTCTCCCGGCAGTTCTTCCGCCGCCTCGCGGAGCTGGAGGAGGGCACGCGCGAGTACCAGTACGCGCGCAACACCCTCATCGAGATGAACATGTCCCTCGTGCGCTTCGCGGCCGGGCGGTTCCGCGGCCGGGGCGGCGACATGGACGACGTCGTGCAGACCGGCATGATCGGTCTCATCAAGGCCATCGACCGGTTCGAGCTGTCCCGCGAGGTCGAGTTCACCTCCTTCGCGCTGCCGTACATCGTGGGCGAGATCAAGCGCTTCTTCCGTGACACCACCTGGGCCGTGCACGTCCCGCGGCGGCTCCAGGAGCTGCGGGTGGAGCTGGCCAAGGCCCGCGAGGAGCTGTCGAGCCGGCTGGACCGCGAGCCGACCGTCGCCGAGCTGGCGACCCTGATGAACATCAGCGAGCAGCAGGTCGTCGAGGGGCAGATCGCCGCGAACGGCTACAACTCCTCCTCCCTGGACGCCGCGCTCACGGGTGACGGCCCGGAGCACGGCGAGGCGGTCCTCGCCGACTTCATCGGCGTCGAGGAGGAGCGGCTGGCCCTGGTGGAGGACTTCCACGCGCTGGCCCCGCTGATGGCCGAGCTGAGCGACCGGGACCGCGAGATCCTGCACATGCGGTTCGTCGAGGAGATCACGCAGGCGGAGATCGGCGAGCGGCTGGGGTGCTCGCAGATGCACGTGTCGCGGCTGATCAAGCGGATCATCGCGCGGCTGCGGGCGGGGATGCTCGGGGAGCTGGGCTGCGCCTGACGGCCGTGCCCGGGCACGCCGAAGGCGCCCCTGACGGTCCAGGGGCGCTGCAGTAAGAACCGATGCCGTTGTTCAGCCGCCGGCGAGGTCGATCACCGCGCGGACGCGTTTGCCCACCGGTACGCGCTCCACGCCGACGTCCCGCGCCAGCGCGCGCACGATCTCCAGCCCGTGGCGTCCGATCCGCTGCGGGTCGCGCGGGAAGACGCGGGGCAGGGTGCCGTTGCTGTCGTAGACGGCCACCGTGAGCGTGGTGTCCGTGCCCTCCAGCTCCAGGATGTACGGCCCGTCGCTGTGCCGGTCGGCGTTGGTGACCAGCTCGCTCACCACCAGCAGTACGGCTCCTTCCGCCTTCGCGTCGATCGTGGCGCACCACTCCGTCTTCAGCTGGTCGAGGAACTGCGCCGCGAAATGCCGCGACTCGGCGATGCAGCCCGGCTCGCCGGTGAAGTGTGCCGCCCGCCGGAGCGGTTCCACGGGCACGTCGAAACCAGTCGGTATCACTACCCCGTCCAAGCGATAGGTCATGCGTTTCCCTCTGCGACGCCGGGTCGGCCGGACGATCCGCACCGGTCCTGGTACCCCGAGTCCGGCGGGGCAGTCCCACTGATCGGGATTCGGCTTCCCCGTGAGGGGTGGGGGTATGCCTGCCGGGGCGCGCGGGCCCCTTTCAGCGCCCGCGCCGGAAACGCCCCTCAGGGGCGCGAGGAACGGCGCGACCAGCCCCGCAGGTACCGTCTGCGCCCTGAAGGGGCGCGGGGAACTGCGCGCCAGCCCCCGCCGGCCCGCACCCGGCGACGAACAGCCCCCGCCACCCCGGTGACCGTCGGGCGTGTCGCGCTACTCGCCGCTGACGAGGCACCGCCTGCGCCCACCCGTGCCGTCCAAGCGGCACGACTGCCCGCAGCCCGTGCGCCCTGAAGGGGCGCGGGGAACTGCGCGACCAGCCACGGACCGCCCGCACCCGCCGGAGGCGACCGCGCGGACGGACCCCGTCGGCGGGCGGCCCACGCCCCCGCTGCTTAGCGTGCACTCGTGAGTGCACACTCCCCTTCCCCTCCCCGCTCCCCCCTCCACGGCTGGGTCCCCGCCCTGGCCGCAGTGGTCGCTTCGCTCGCCGCCATGGCGGTGGTGGCCGCGCTGGGGATCTGGGCGGCCGGCGCCGCCGACCTCCCGGAGGGCGCCTTCGGCCCCGTACTCGCCGCCGTCATGGTCCTCGCCGTCGGCGGCACGGTACGGCTCGAAGGGGACGCCGGCGGCCTGGCCGGCACCGAGGGCGGCCTGACGGTGATCCCGCTGACCGTCACCCTCACCGGCGCCCTCCTCCTCGGGTGGTTCTTCCTGCGCCCGCTGAACCGCCGCACGGTGGTGGGCGCCCCCGCACTCGCGGGCTGGGCGGCACGCATCGCCGTGCTGTGGCTGCTCGCCGTCCTCGGTCTGGCCCTGGCCGCCCGCCGCACGTTCGAGGTGTCCCTCGGTGACGACCTGCTCGGCGACCTGGGAGAGCTGTTCGGGGTGAAGCCGACGGTCGGCTTCGCCGCCGACGTGCTGCCGACCGTGCTGATCGGCCTGGTCTGGCTCGCGGGCGTACTGGTCGTGGCGATCCTGGTGTCGCGCGGCGCCCCTCTGCCGCCCGAGCTCATGCGGTTCCAGGCGGGAGCGCGCCCCGCGGCCCGCGCCGCGCTGGGCGTGCTGCTCGCCGCCGTGGCCGTCGCGCTCGTCGTCGCACTCGTCGTGGCCGCCACAAGGGGACACGCGGCCGAGACGTTCGCCGTGATCCTGCTGGGCCTGCCCAACGTGGCCTGGCTGGGGCTGACCGTGGGGCTGGGCGCGACCTGGGAGGGCAGGGTGGAGGGGCCGTTCGGGCTGCCCATGCCGCGGGTGCTGGACGAGGTGCTGCGCACTCCGGACGTCTCGGAGCTCGACCTCGGGACGCTCGTCGACCACGACGGCGGCCGCTGGTGGTGGCTGCTGGTGGGCGCGGCGGTGCTGGTGGCGGGCGCGGCCTGCTACATGTCGGCCACCTCCCCCGCGCGGGTGCCGTCCTGGCAGCACGCCCTGCGGCTGGCGGCGGCGCTGGCCCTGGCGGTGCTGATGATCGGGCCGACGGCCCGGATCTCCGCGCGGATCGGCCTGTCGGTGCTCGGCATCGGCGACCTGGGCGAGGGCCTGACCGGGCAGGTGCTGCTGGAGCCGCGACTCTGGGGCGCGCTGGGCCTGGCCCTGCTGTGGGGCCTGGTGGCGGGCTTCACGGGCGCGTGGGCCGTCAAGGGCCTGCGGCGACGAAGGCGCTGAGGGGCTGAGACGGGCTGAGGTGCGGTCCGGTCTCAGGCGACCGGAACGCCGAGAACACGCGCGGCCCGCTGCATCCGCAGGGCGTCGACGGACTCGGCGAGGAGTTCGTACTCCGTGGTGTCGTCGCCGGTGGCGACCCGCACCATCCGTCCGGCGGCGAGCGCCTCGGCCACCTCCTCCTGCCGGTCGGCGTCGCCGCACCAGGTGCGCAGCACGGTGGGCACGTCGGTCACGTCGTCGGCGACGGGGACGAGCGCGCCCGGGGGTAAGTGCTCGGACTCGGGCTGCGGGTCGAGGCGCTCGGCGATCCACAGGGCACGGTCGCGCAGCCACCACAGGGCGAGCGCGAGGGTCGGGGCCCGGTAGGTGCCCAGCGGCACCCCGATGCGCCGGCCGTCGCAGACCCCGTACGCCGTCACGTGGCACAGGAATTCGTCGTGCACGTTCCCTCCCCCGCTGCGTGCTCGCCCGCCGGTTCCGGGCCGGCTGCCCGCTCCGTGGCTCGCGTGCTGTGCGTGAGGGCGCCGTCGCTCGGTGTGAAGCGCTCTCGTTGTCGAGTATGTTCACCGCTGAAACACTGTCACCATGTGTTTCCGGCCAGTCTCCTGGCATATGCGCGCCGCCTCCTGGCCGAAACGGCACGGGTGGGCGCATCACCCGAGGTGACCGGCTCTCCGGGGCACGAACGCACCGGCCGCCGCCCCCGCGACGGGGACGACGGCCGGTGACCGAACGCGGTTGCTACTGCTTGACGATCGCGTCGATCCGCGCCAGCTCCTCCTCCGAGAAGTCGAGGTTGCGCGTGGCGGCCACGCTGTCCTCCAGCTGCCGCGGGCTGCTCGCGCCGACCAGGGCGGAGGTGAGGCGGCCGCCGCGCAGCACCCAGGACAGGGCCATCTGCGCGAGGCTCTGGCCGCGCTCGGAGGCGATGCCGGCGAGCGCGCGCAGCCGGCCCACCAGCTCCTCGGTGAGGGCGTCCGTGTTGAGGAACGGGCTGTCGCTCGCGGCGCGGGAGTCCTCCGGGATGCCGTCCAGGTAGCGGGAGGTCAGCAGACCCTGCTCCAGCGGGGAGTAGGCGATGGACCCGACCTGGAGCTCGTCGAGGGCGTCCATCAGCCCCTCGTCCTCCGGGCGCCGGTCGAGCATCGAGTAGCGCGGCTGGTTGATCAGCAGCGGGGTGCCCAGCTCGCCCAGGATGCGGGCGGCCTCGCGGGTCTGCTCGGCGTTGTAGTTGGAGACGCCGACGTAGAGCGCCTTGCCCTGCTGCACCGCCGTGTGCAGGGCGCCCATCGTCTCCTCGAGCGGGGTGTCCGGGTCGAAGCGGTGCGAGTAGAAGATGTCGACGTGGTCCAGGCCCATGCGGCTGAGGCTCTGGTCCAGCGAGGACAGCAGGTACTTGCGCGAACCCCATTCGCCGTACGGGCCCGGCCACATCAGGTAGCCGGCCTTGGTGGAGATCACCAGCTCGTCCCGGTACCCCGCGAAGTCGGTCTTCAGGGCCTCGCCCAGGGCGGACTCGGCGGCGCCGGGCGGCGGTCCGTAGTTGTTGGCGAGGTCGAAGTGGGTGACGCCCAGGTCGAAGGCGCGGCGCAGGATGGCCCGCTGGGTCTCGGCCGGTCGGTCGGGACCGAAGTTGTGCCACAGGCCGAGCGAGAGCGCGGGGAGCTTCAGGCCGCTGCGTCCGGTGCGCCGGTAGGGCATGTCCGCGTAACGGTCGGGGTGTGCGGTGTACAACGCGACTCCAGAGGGGTTGGCACACGTCGTGAACATTCGTCGTGGCGGTTCGTCGGACCGCGCGTCCACTCTGTCGTGACCTGCGGGGAGTGGTCCAACAGAAGAATCCGATGAAATTCAGCGGCTACGCTTCTCAATCATGGAACTGCGCCATCTCCAGCACTTCGTGGCCGTCGCCGAGGACCAGCACTTCACCCGTGCGGCGGAACGGCTGATGGTCTCCCAGTCGGGCCTGTCGGCGTCCATCCGGGCGCTGGAGCGCGAGCTGCAGACGCCGCTGTTCGTACGGACCACCCGCAGGGTCACGCTCACCGAGGCGGGGCGGGCGCTGCTCGCGGAGGCCGAACGCATCCTGGCACAGGTGCGGGCCGCTCACGAGGCGGTGGCCGCGGTGCAGGGGGTGCTGCGCGGCACCCTCGCGGTGGGGACGGAGCAGTGCATCGCCGGGGTGGACGTGGCGAAGCTGCTCGCCGCGTTCCGCCGGCGCCACCCGGACGTGGAGATTCGGCTGCGGCAGTGGGGCTCGGCCGCGCTCGCCGAGGAGGTCGCGGCCGGACGGCTGGACCTCGCCTTCGCCTACCGCGTCGACGCCGACCCGGACCAGCTGCGCGTGGTGCCGCTGACCGGCGAGCCGGTGACGGTGCTGTGCCACCCGGACCACCGGCTGGCCCGCGCCGGGGCGCCGGTCACCCCGCGCGACCTGGCCGGCGAGGTGTTCGTCGACTTCCACCCCGACTGGGGGCCGCGCCGCGCCACCGACGCGGCGTTCGCGGTCGCGGGCGTACGGCGCATGGTGGCGCTGGAGGTGAACGACGTGCACAGCCTGCTCGACCTGGTCGACGAGAACCTCGGCGTGGCCGTGGTGCCGAGCCACTTCCGGCACAAGCGGCCCTCGCTCACCGCGCTCCCGCTGAAGGACACCGGCGAGGCCGCGTACGAGACGGTGGCGCTGGTGCCGTCGCCGCGCGCCACGAGTCCGGCGGCGCGGGCGCTGATGGAGCTGCTGGACACCGGGGCGCGTGACGCCGGAAGCTGAGCGAGTCTGGAGGCATGCATGCCAAGGACATCCTCATCGACGGCTACGGCCGCATCCGGGAAGAGGTCCACGCCGCCGTCGGGGGTCTCGGGCCCGACGAGCTCGCCGCCCGGCCCACGCCGGAGGCCAACAGCATCGCGTGGCTGGTGTGGCACCTCACCCGGATCCAGGACGACCACGTCGCGGACGCCTTCGGCCTGGAGCAGGTGTGGCTGGCCGACGGCTGGGAGAAGCGGTTCGGTCTCGGCCTGCCGCGCGGCGCCACGGGGTTCGGGCACACCCCGGCGCAGGTCGCCAAGGTGCGCGTCGACTCCCCCGACCTGCTGACCGGCTACCACGACGCCGTCCACGCACAGACCCTCGGCGTCCTGCGGACGCTCACCGCGAAGGACCTGGAACGCGTCGTCGACGAGAACTGGGACCCGCCGGTCACCCTGGGCGTGCGGCTGGTCAGCGTCCTGTCCGACGACCTCCAGCACGTCGGACAGGCCGCCTACGCCCGCGGGCTCCTTCAGAGCGCGGCGTCGTGACCTGACAGCACGGCGTCGTGACCTGACAGCACGGCGTCGTGACCTGACAGCACGGCGTCGTGACCTGACAGCACGGCGTCGTGACCTGACAGCACGGCGTCGTAACCCGGCAGGACGACCTCCTCGATCAGCGCGACGCGCTCGTCGTACGGCAGGAACGCGCTCTTCACCGCGTTCAGGGTGACCGTGCGCAGGTCCTCCGCCGTCCAGTCGGCCTGCTCGACCAGCAGGGTCATCTCGCGGGTCATGGTGGTGCCGGAGACCAGGCGGTTGTCGGTGTTGACGGTGACGCGGAAGCCGAGGTCCTTCAGCGGGGTGATCGGGTGCTCGGCGATCGAGGTGGCGGCGCCGGTCTGAAGGTTGGAGGTGGGGCACATCTCCAGCGCGATGCGGCGGTCGCGGACCCAGGAGGCGAGCCGGCCGAGCTTGCCGCCCGCGAGGTCCGGGATGTCCTCGGTGAGGCGCACGCCGTGACCGATGCGCTGGGCGCCGCACACCTGGACGGCCTGGTGGATGCTGGGCAGCCCGTGGGCCTCGCCGGCGTGGATGGTGAACGGCACGTTCTCGCGGCGCAGGTGCTCGAAGGCGGCGAGGTGGTCGGCGGCCGGGAAGCCGTCCTCGGCGCCGGCGATGTCGAATCCGACCACGCCGGCGTCCCGGAAGGCGACGGCCAGGTCGGCGGCCTCGCGGACCCGGTCGAACATCCGCATGCCGCACAGCAGCGTGCCGACCCGCACGGGCGTCCCGGCGGCGGCCGCCTTGGCCATGCCGGCGGCCAGACCCTCCTGGACGGTCTCCACGACCTCGGCCATGGTGAGCCCGCCGCGGGTGTTCAGCTCGGGGGCGTAGCGGACCTCGCCGTGGACGACGCCGTCGGCGGCGAGGTCGAGGACGTACTCCTCGGCGGTGCGCAGCAGGCCCTCGCGGGTCTGCATCACGGCGAGGGTGTGCTCGAAGGTGGCGATGTAGCGCACCAGGTCGCCGGAGTTGGCGGCCTCCACGTACCAGGCGGCGAGCTCGTCCGGGTCGGTGGTGGGCAACGCGTGGCCGACGCTCTCGGCGAGCTCCACCACCGTGGCCGGGCGCAGGCCGCCGTCGAGGTGGTCGTGCAGGACCGCCTTGGGGAGGCGGCGGATCGTGTCGGCGTCTATGCGTGTAGATGACATGGCGTGCGGTTCCTCGGCGTGGTGGGTCATGGCGTGGATCAGACGGCGGGCTGGAGCAGGTCCCAGCGGTTGCCGTAGAGGTCCTGGAAGACGGCGACCGAGCCGTACGGCTCGTGGCGCGGCTCCTCCAGGAAGGTCACCCCGGCGGCGGTCATACGGGCGTGGTCGCGGGCGAAGTCGTCGGTGTGCAGGAAGAAGCCCACGCGTCCGCCGGTCTGGTCGCCCACCCGGGCCCGCTGCTCCTCGTTCGCGGCGCGCGCCAGCAGCAGGGCCGCGCCGGTGTGCCCGGGTCCGGGCTCGACGACGACCCAGCGGCCGCCGCCCGGCCGGGGCGCGTCCTCGGCGAGCCGGAAGCCGAGGGCCTCGGTGTAGAAGCGGATCGCCTCGTCGTGGTCGTGGACGACGAGGGTGACCAGGGCAATGCGTCTCATCGTCACCTCTCGCAGGGGTTGACCGGAGAGGTTATACGTAAAACTACGAGGAACGCCAGTCCCGCACCGGCGACCGTGCCGGGGCGGGACCGCGTGGCGGCCTACGGGTAGGTGTAGGTGTTCAGCGCGTCGACGGCGGCCGCGGGATTGCCCAGGTCGTAGCGGTCGACGGCGAGGTAGGTGGGCTTCTTGCGGGCGGCCGGCTGGCAGAAGCGGCGGGCGCGGTCGGCGAGCTTGGCGTTGTCGGTGGTCGCGGTGGAGGCGACGGCGGCGTCCCGGAAGTGGTTCATGACGAAGAGGGGACGGAAGCCGGGCTCGGTGCGGGTGAGCGGGATCGTGGTGTTCGCGTCGTACCAGCGGCTGTAGCAGGACCAGTCGGAGGAGCCGACGCCCGGCCCCATGGACCAGTAGTTCTCGACGGTCCACTCCCGCTGGTACATCACGCCGAAGGTGTCGCGGGTCAGCCCGGCCGAGCGGTCGGCGTCCCTGCTGTGGTCGGTGAAGATCAGCAACCGGTGTCCGTCGGCGGCCAGTTCGCCCATCGTGGGCCAGCCGTTCTCGCGCACGCCGGTGCGGTCGGGACGGTAGAGCACGTCCGACAGCCCCTGGACGCGGTCGAGTTCGGCGCGCAGGACGCCGGGGTCGACGTAGTCCTCCAGGAAGACGGTGACGAATTCGTCCGGGTGGGCGCGCAGGAAGTCGGTGATCCGCTGGAGGTCGACCCACAGGGCGACGGGTCTGCGCACCAGGGTGCAGCTGTTGTGGCAGAGGATGGCGCCGTCGGGCGTCTGGTGGATGTCCAGCATGAACCCGCGTACTCCGTCTCGGAGTTGCTGTTCGATGCCACGGCTCTGGTTGGGGAAGAGGTCGACGAAGGGCGGGGCATGGCCGCCGTCGACGCCGTTCGCGTAGGCGTTGTGGGCGGTGAGGAACGTGGCCTGGTCCAGGGTGCGTTGCCGGCGCGGCGGCATCGGGCCGCCGGGCGCGTCGGTGGGGGTGAGGTACCAGGCGGTGAGGTCGCCGGCGCCGGTGCCGACGGCCAGCGGGGCGGGGTGGGTGGCGCCGGCGGGCTTGGGCACGACGGTGAGGCGCCGGTCGGTGCCGGGGGCGGCGAGCGCGTACCGGTCCGCGCCGAGCGGGGTGATCCGCCAGCGCGCGTCGGCCGCCGTGCAGGAGACGGTGCGGGCCTGGTCGCCGGCGCGGCCGAGGCAGACGCCGGGGCTGTCGGTGTTCTCCAGCAGGTGGTCGGCGCCGTCGGGGCGCAGGGTCCACTGCTGGCGGTCCTCGTCGCCGCGAGGGCGGTGCTGTTCGACGGTTCCGGAGGCGTCGGCGGCATTGAGGCCGGTGACGGCGCTCTGGACGTAGTACGCGCCGGGCGGCGGCACGGCGTCGGCGCCCGCGGCGGGCGCGGGTGTCACGGCCGCCGCAGCGAGGGCGGCGGCCGTGACGGCGGTGGCGAGCAGGGCGTGGGGGGTGCGCATGCGTTTCCCTTCGTCCGTCAGGGGCGGGCCGTACGCGAGGGCGGGGCCCGCCCCGGAGTTAGGTCAGGTGCATGACACCACGCCGTGCCGTTCGCGTCAGCAGTACAGGTTGCCGCCGGGGGTCGTCCCGAGGATCTGCGTGAACTGCTGGTACTTCGTCACCCGGCTCTGGACCTGCGCCGGGTTCCTGCCGTCGCACTCCAGGGAGCCGTTGATGCTGCGGATCGTCTGGCCGAAGCCCGCCCCGTTCACCATGGCGGCGTGGCCGGTCATGGTGCCCGGTCCTGACTGGGTGTTCCAGTACCAGAGGGCGGTCTTCCAGGCGACGGCCGCGTCGTTCTGCACCAGCCAGGGGTTGTTCAGCAGGTCGATGCCCAACGCGTCGCCCGCGGCCTTGTAGTTGAAGTTCCAGCTCAGCTGGATCGGGCCGCGGCCGTAGTAGGCTGCCTGGCCGGCCGGGCAGCCGTACGGCCGGCCCCAGTCGCAGTAGTGCGGGTAGTTGGCCTGGTTCTGCTCCACCACGTGCACCAGACCGCCGGTCTCGTGGCTGACGTTGGCGAGGAAGGCGGCGGCCTCCTGCTTCTTCACCGTGTCGCTGCCGGTGTTGGCGAAGCCGGGGTAGGCGCCGAGCGCGGCGGTGAGGCCGCTGTACGTGTAGAAGGGGTTCCGGTTCGGGAACATCTGGTTGAACTGCGCCTCGGTCACGACGAAGTTCCCGACGGGCGTCCCCGGCCCGTTGTCACAGGCGTAGGGCTCCCAGTACCAGGTGCTGATGGTCGGGTCGTAGCCCGGGTTGGCGTGCTCGGCGATGTACGCCTTGCCGTCGGTGTAACGGACGACCGCGCCGGCCTCGTACCACTGTCCGGCGGCCCAGGCGGGGTAGCTCGAACACGCGGCGGCGGCCGAGGCAGTGGTGGCTGTGGCGGCGGCGGGAAGCAGCATCGGTGCGCTTCCGGCGAGGACGAGGGCGGCGGTGACGGCGGCGATACGGCGTCTCGACAAGGGATCAACTCCTTCGCGGAACACGGCCGCTCCCGCGACGAGGACATGCCGGGGCGAGGCCTCGCCCGCACGCGCCGACGGGGCCGGTCACGGCGTGGGGGCGGCCGTGGTGGGGGTGTGGAGCACACTCAAGCGCTTTGGTCTGTACCAGTCAAGGGTCTGGACCAGTCAGGGTGGCGCGTACATGCCGTTGGACCCAAGGCCCCCTTCTCGGCCGCCAAGCTCGGCGACTCCGCCCACCACTACACATAAAGAAGAAATAAGAGCACAATGGGACTAACGCGGCGCTTACCGCATACCGCACCCAGACGCGGTCAGGCCTGCTAGTCAAAGGAGACGACCATGGCCAACGTCTCACACCAGCGTGGAGATCTCGCCAGCCATCCGGATGCACCGGAGATGCGGGCACGCTACGAGCGCGTCCTCGGCAGCCGCGACGTGGCGTTCGTGGACGGCCCGGTGTTCCTGCTCGGCCTCTACTGCGCCGTGTCACCGTGGATCCTCCACTACACGACGAGCCAGCCGCCGCTCGTGACGCACAACCTGATCGTCGGCATCGCGATCGGTCTGCTCGCCCTCGGTTTCACGGCGGCCCCCTCGCGCATGTACGGCCTCAGCGGAGCCATGTGCGCGCTGGGCATCTGGATGATCATCTCTCCATGGGTCGTGGGCACCGACCCCGACGCCGGGGTGATCTGGAACAACGTCGTCATCGGAGCCCTCACCGTGATCCTGGGCACCGCTTGCGCCGCCACGGCGGCCAGGGCGGCATCCAGGTCGTCGTAGGGGCCCACGACGAAACCCTCCCCCGGCCGGTCCGCGGAGTCTCGCGGACCGGCCCTTCTTGTGCGACTGCCGCCGCGGGCAGCGGGCAGACGCTCCTCAGCGGAGGAAGGGAAGGGGAGACATGGAGATCGACGGCATCATCAGCGCCCTGGTCATCGGCATCGTGATCGGCGTCCTGGGCCGCCTGGTCGTCCCGGGCCGCCAGCACATCGGCATCCTGTGGACGATCCTCGTCGGCATCGCCGCCGCCCTCATCGGCTCGGCCCTCGCGTCTGCCCTCGGCGTGGCGGACACCAAGGGCGTCGACTGGGTGGAGTGGCTGATCCAGATCGCCCTCGCGGCGGTGGGCGTGGCGGCCCTCACCCGTTCAAGAACCCAGCACGCGTGTCACCAACGTCCCCGGACAACACATCTAGAGGGCCGGTTCGTACACGTACGGTGTCGTCACCGTCAGCGGTGTGAAGCCCAGGCGTTGGAGGATCGGGCGGCTCTGGGGACCCGCGTCCACGTGGAGGACGCGGCAGCCGCTGGCCGCGGCGATGCGGGCGCGGTGGGTGACCAGGGCGCGGTAGATGCCTCGGCCCCGCCACTCCGGGACCGTGCCGCCGCCCCACAGGCCCGCGAAGCTCGTGCCGGGGGACAGTTCCATGCGGGCCGCGCTGACCGGGACGTCCCCGGCGAGGGCGAGGACGGCGGCCACCGTGTCCGGGGTGGTCGTCAGCGTGTCGAGGAGCCGGCGGCGGAGGCGGGACGCGTCGTCGCCGAAGGCGCGTTCGTGCACCGCGGCGACCTGGTCGACGCCGGCCTCGTCCGTCACCGGGACGACGCGGATGCCGTCGGGGACGGTCGTGGTCAGGGCGAGCGCGTCGGCCTCCGCCGCCATCAGCGTCTCGTCCGGCTCGGGGGTGAAGCCGTGCGCCAGCAGGCGGCTGCCCAGGTCCGCGGGCTCGTCGTGGGCATACAGCTTCCACTCGAAGGCGAGGCCCAAGGACGTGTAGTGCGCGATCTGGTCGGCGATCGCCTCGTCCGCCTCCTCCCCCGAGGCGAAGTCCGACCACACGACTCCGTTCCAGCCGTGGGCGGGGGCCGTGCGGCGTACGACCCTGCCGACGCGTTCGACCACGTCGTCGGGGCCGTCGGGGCGGGCGTCCCGGCGTATCTCGCGGTCGTAGAGGGTGAGCAGGGCGGCCGGTGCGGTGGTGGAGGGCATGGCGGGAGTGCATCATCCGCCGCCGCCGTGAGCAACGGGATTAGGGTGGCCGGCGATCACGCCGACGGAGGGACGGGACGACGACCATGGCCGTACGCGACGACGAACTGCCGTACCTGAGGCGCTGCGTGGAGCTCGCCGCCGAGGCGCTGGAGGCGGGCGACGAGCCGTTCGGGTCGGTGCTGGTGTCCGGGGACGGCACCGTGCTCGCCGAGGACCGCAACCGGGTGGCCTCCGGCGACCGCACCCGGCATCCCGAGTTCGAGCTGGCGCGCTGGGCGGCCTCGCACATGACGCCCGAGGAGCGCGCCGCGGCCACCGTCCACACCTCCGGCGAACACTGCCCCATGTGCGCCGCCGCCCACGCCTGGGTGGGCCTGGGCCGCATCGTGTACGTCGCCTCGTCCGAGCAGCTGACGTCCTGGCTGGCGGAGCTGGGCGTGCCCGAGCCTCCCGTACGGCCGCTGCCGGTGTCGGCCGTCGCGCCCGGCGTCACCGTGGACGGGCCGGTGCCCGAACTGACCGAGGACATCGCCGCCTTGCACCGGCGGTTCCACCGGCAGGGCGGCTGACGCGGCCCGCCCCCGGGTCCGGCCGGCGTGGCGGATCCGGGGGCGGTGGCATGGTTCGCGAAAGCGGTCGGACCGGTCAGACGCCGGCACGGAGCCGGGCGCGGCGGTACAGGGCGACTCCGCCCAGGAACATCGCGGCGCCGGTGGCGAGCACGGGGACGGTGTGGTCGGCGCCGGTCTCGGCGAGCGCGACCTGCTCGGCGGGGGCCGCCTCCTGGGGCGCCGGGGCGGGCAGGGTGTGGGCCGGCACGGTCCGCTCGGGCGCGGGCTCCGTGTGCTCACCGGATTCGTTGACGGAGCTGTTGTCCGTCGACGGGTTGCCGATGCCGACCACGTTCACGCTGTTCCCCGTCACGTTGACCGGCACGTGCACCGGGAGCTGTACGCCGTTGCCGGACAGCACGCCCGGCGAGCCGTGCGCGTCGCTCTCCGCGGACGCGCCGGACGTGTTCTTCGCGGAGTGCGACGCGTCCTCGTGCCGCACGTCCTCGTTGACGCAGGTGTTGCCCGCGGCGGGGTTGAGGAGGCCCACCACGTTCACCGTGTTCCCGCACACGTTCACCGGGACGTGCACCGGGAGCTGAACGCTGTTCCCGGACGCCACCCCGGGCGATCCGGCCGCGACGCCCTCCGCCCCGGAATCGGCGTACGCCGGCATCGCCACGGCCATCGCGCCGGACGCGGCGGCGACGGCGATCACACCGTTTCGGGTAACCCTTCGCATAGGTTCCCTGCCCTTCCAGACTTGGTCGCGAGCGTTCGCCCGCCACCGGATAGAACGCGGACGTGGCATCCGGGTTATGGCTCCTCCGTATGCCGCAGCCGGTTCACCCCATAGGGGGTCCCGGGGTTCGAACCCCCGGCAAAGCGCGTCGAACTCTCGGTGCCCGAACGCACGGACGCGGGGCCGGAAGAGGCGCCCTGCGGCCGACGGGCGGGCGCGGCGGGGCCCGCTTATGGTGGGCGAGGGCGCCGGTCAAGGGCGCCTTGGGAGGCTTCGATGCTGGGCCAGCTGTCCGAGCGACTCCGGGGCGGTCACCGCGCGAACGACGGGCTGCCGCCCTCCTTCCGGCGCGGCGCGGCGGCCGGAGCGGTCGGTCTCGTCCTGCTGGCGACGGGCCTGACGGCCACCGCGCGCGACGAGCCCGATCTCGGACGGTTCTACGACCAGAGGATCGAGTGGGCGGCCTGCGAGGGCACGGAGCTGCCGAAGGACCTCCAGTGCGGGACGCTCACCGTGCCGCTCGACTACGCCGACCCCGGCAAGGGCACCCTGGAACTCGCGCTCGCCCGCTACCGCGCGTCCTCCGACGACCCGCGCGGCTCGGTGGTGCTGAACTTCGGCGGTCCCGGCGGATCGGGAGTGCAAGGGCTGGCGTACGGCCGCAAGGACTTCCTCGGTCTGACCGACGACTACGACGTGGTGTCGTTCGACCCGCGGGGCGTGGGCCGTTCCTCCCCCGTGAGCTGCGGGACCGACGCCACCGTCCGGGCGCTGGAGGCGACCGACGGCGAGGAGATGGCCGATCCGCGCGACGCCCTGCGGCAGTTGCGCGAGGTGGCGGCCGAGTGCGAGAAGCACTCCGGCCCGGTCCTCGCGCACATGGGCACCGTGGACGTGGCACGCGACCTGGACGTGATGCGCCAGGCGCTCGGTGACAAGAAGCTCGACTACCTGGGGTTCTCCTACGGGACCCGGCTCGGCGCGGTGTACGCGGCCCGGTTCCCCGAGAAGGTGGGCCGCATGGCGCTGGACGGCGTGGACACGCTGACCGAGCCGCTGGCCGAACAGGGGCTGGCGAGCGCCCGGGGGCAGCAGACGGCGCTGGAGAACTTCCTCACCTGGTGCACCGAGGAGCTCGCCTGCCCGTTCGGTCAGGACGCGCGCGCCGCCCGTGAGCAGGCCGTGGACCTGGTGCGTTCCCTCGACGACACCCCGGTGCCGACCGACTTCGGCTACGAGTTCACGGGCCAGGACCTGGCGGGCGCGATCGCTCAGGGCCTCTACACCAAGGAGATGTGGCCGGTGCTGCAGCGGGCACTCGCCCAGCTGATGGAGGACGGCGACACCAGCGGCGTGGAGGCACTCGCGTTCGGCGGGACGGCCCCCGCCCCCGCACGCGAGGATCAGCCGCTCGCCGACGAGGAGGACGTCCCCCTGGACAACCTCCCGGCCGCGCTGATGGCGGTGAACTGCGCCGACGACCCCGACCGCCCCGGCGAGCAGCAACTCACCGAGGAGCTGGCCCGGTTGCGCGCCGCGTACGAGGAGGCCTCCCCGGTGTTCGGACCGTACCGGCTCGCGCAGGTGGTGCTGTGCCACGGCCGGCCGAAGGGAACCGACTACATCCGGGAGGAGGTCAAGAACCTCGACACCCCGAAGATGCTGCTGGTCGGCACCCGCGGCGACCCCGCCACCCCGTACCACTGGACGGAGCAGACGGCGAAGCGGCTGGGCCCGTCGGCCGTGGTGCTGGACAACCGCAACGAGGGACACACGGGCTACGGATCGTCCGAGTGCGTCCACCGCAAGGTCGACGACTTCCTGCTCTACGGCTCCCTCCCGCCGAGCGGCAGCTCCTGCGGCACGGAGGACGAGGACCGCATCTGACGCGGGCCTGCCCTTCTAGCCGGAGGCCTCCTCGGGAGCGTCCTCCTCCGCGTCCCCGTCCGGCCGCAGCGACCGGGCGGCCTCCTCCGCTTCCGGCACGGACACCGTGAGCCGCACGAACGGCGACGGCGGCCGGAGCTCCAGGACCACCACCGGGACGCCCGCCCGTACGGCGACGAAGTCGCGGCCCAGCACATGCTCCCGCTCCCCCACGCAGAACCGCCCCGGCCTGCAGCGTCCGACCACCGGCGTGCCGCGCATCGCGCGCCACCAGTCGGGCTCCACCCCGGCCGACGCGACCCACGCCCGCGGCACCCGGACCGCGCGGCGGCGGGCGAGCAGCGCCTCCCACCACGCCAGCCGGACCACGACGGTCCACCCGTCCGCGTCCCGCTCCACGACCAAGCGCGCCATCGGCGGTCACCTCCCCCACCAGCGTGCACCCGCGGCCCGCAGGACCGCCGCCCGCCCGGCGGCCGCCTTGCCCCGAATGCCCTACCGGGGATTCCGCCCTATGGTGCTGTCATGGAGCACGATCTGAGTCCCTCCGCCCTCGCCGAACTCCGCCGGCCGCGCCCCTACCCGGCGGTGTCGGTGCTGACGCCGACCCACCGCCGTGACCCGCTGAGCACCGAGGACGCGGTGCGGCTGCGCACCATGGTGGCCGAGGCGAAGAAGAAGCTGGAGTCCGATCCCGCGGTCCCCCGGGACCGGCGCGCCGACGTGGCGGCCCAGCTGGACCGGGCCCTGGCCGAGGTCGACCTCGCGCACGCCGAGGACGGGCTGGCCATCTTCGCCGCTCCGGGCGAGCACCAGGTGTGGTCGCTGGCGCGCAGCGTCCCGGAGCGCGTGGTGATCTCGGACAGCTTCCTGACCCGCCACCTGGTCTCCGCGCAGACGTCGGAGCGCCCGTTCTGGGTGCTGTCCGTCGCCGCCGACCGGGCCACGCTCTGGAGCGGCGGCCCGGACCGGATCGTCGAGGCACGCACGGACGACTTCCCTCTGATCCGCGAGGAGCCGAACTTCGACCCCGAGCGGCAGATGCGGGCCGGCGACCAGCCCAGCAACTACCGGGACGAGGACACCCGCCGCTTCCTGAAGGAGGCGGCCACCCGGCTCAACTCCCTGATGCGCGCCCATCCGCGGCCGCTCTACATCACCGGCGAGCCGGCGGCGCTGTCGCTGCTGTGCGAGTTCGGCGGCGCCTGCAAGGACGCCGTGCAGGTGCCGCGCGGCGGACTGGCGCACGGGACGCCGGAGATGGTGTGGCAGGCGGTGCGTCCGGTGCTCGAGGAGGAGGACCGCAGGCGGGCCGAGGAGGTGGCGCGGGAGCTGGAATCCGCGCGCAGCCGCAAGGAGTTCGCGGCCGGCGTCGACGAGCTGTGGCAGAGCGCCCGCGAGGGGCGGATCCGGCTGCTGGCCGTCGAGGAGAACTACCGGATCACGGTCCGCGACGACGGCGAGCATCTGATCGTCGCCGAGGACGGCGACCTCGACGCCCGCGAGGACATCGTGGACGAGATCGTCGAGCAGTGCCTGGAGACCGGTGCCGACGTGCGGTTCGTGCCGGACGGCGCGCTGGGCGACGCGCAGGGCATGGCGGCGGTGCTGCGCTACTGACGGCGACGGCGGGACGCGGGGCGCGGGACGGTCACCGCGTCCCGCCGTCGAACTGACACGCGAAACTCGAACGTAAGAGCGGGTCGTGACACGGCGCCTGACGGCCCTTCAGTTCACTTGCGTACCATGGAAGTTGGGGCATCCGGCGGGTGCCGCGTGACTACCTCGCGGTAACTCCGTGAAGACGGTGGCATATGCCAGCGGCACCACCTTATCGTGTGTTGCCAAATCCCTTACAGGCCGTGGCGGGCTGTGCGACAGTCGTAACGGTCCCTCCGCCCGCCCGAGGGCCGTACCGTCCCCGCATCGGAGTGCGTCATGCCGTCCCCTCTCTCCGCGGACCGCCCCGCCGCCCGGCCGCCGGGAGGCGGACCGGTCGACGCGCTGATCTCGCAGACCCGGCGGCTCAAGGGCGAGGTGGACGCCGTCCGCCGCGACACCCCGGCCGACGCGGGGGACCCCCGGGAGCGCTGGCGTCGCGCGCTGTACGACCTGGCGATGCACCAGCTCGACGACCTGGACGAGCACCTGGCGCAGCTGCGGGACGACCCGCCGGCCGCGCCCGACGCGCCCTCCGAGGAGTTACCCGCGCCGCCGGCCCCGCCCCGCGCCTCCCTGCTCAGCAGGGTCGGCAGCGCCGAGTGGGACCTCCTCACGGACGAGGTGAGCTGGTCGGGCGAGCTGTACCGGATCCTCGGCCGCGACCCGGCCGCTCCCCCGCTCACCCTCGACGAACTGCCCTCCCTCGTGTACGACGAGGACCGGCCGCGGCTGACCCGGATGGTCACCGGCTGCCTGGTCGACGGCCGGCCCATCGACGGTGAGTTCCGCGTGAGGCACGCGGCCGACGACATACGGACCGTGCACATGATGGGCGAACCGGTGCTCGGCGCCGACGGCAGCACCGTCTCCATGTGGGCGGTCCTGCGCGACGTCAGCGAACTGCGCCGCTGCCGAAGGACGGTGAGCGAGACCCGTGACTCGCTGCACCGGCACCGGCACGCCGCCGCGCGGACCGAGCACCGGCTCGCGGTCGAGCTGCAGGAGGCCGTGCTTCCGGCGTGGCACGGCTCCCTGCGGTTCCCGCGGCGCGGCCCGCGCGCCCTGGACGTGGCCGCCGCCCATCTGCCGCCCTCCGCGCAGGCGTCGGTCGGCGGCGACTGGTACGACGCGCTCGAACTGTCCGGCGACGCCACCCTGCTGGGCGTCGGCGAGCTCACCGGACACGGCGTGGGTGCCGCGTCCGGTGTGGCCATGCTGCTCGGCGCGGTCCGGGGCATGGCGCTGGCCGGCACCGCGCCCGGCCCGCTGCTCGACTGCCTGGACCGGCTGCTCGACACCACCGCCCAGCCGGCCCTGGCCGGAGCCGTCTGCCTGCGCTACCGGCACGACACCCGCACCGCGGTATGGGCGCGGGCCGGCCACCCCGCCCCGCTGCTCTACCGCGGAGACGCGGGGCGGGCGCTCGACGGACCGCAGGGCGCGCTGCTGGGCGCCGCCCCGGGCTCCGCGCACGGGCAGGCCGAGGAGACCCTCGAGGTCGGCGACCTGCTCCTGCTGCACACCGACGGTCTGGTGCCCGGGCACACCGGGTCGGCCGTCGTCCACCGGCTCCTCGCCCTGGCGCCCCGGTTCGCCGGGGGCCGTTCCGCCCAGGACTGCGTCCGGGAGGTCGTACGGGAGTTCGATGAAGGGGAGCGTACGGAGCACGCCTGTGTACTGGTGGCGCGCGTCGCCTCCTGACCGGGGCGCACGCGTGACAAGTAACCCTTACGAAGGCCCGGGTGGAGGGCCGCGTGGCTCTCAGGCCTTCGCGGTCCCGCCCTTGCCCCGGGGCTTGGGCAGCGCCAGCTCGATCTCCTCCCGCAGCTCCTGGATCCTCGGGTACGAGGCGTACTCGGCGGTCAGCCGGTACATCTGGCGCAGCCGGTCCCAGGTGCGGCGCGAGGAGTTCTGGCCCATCGACACCAGGGCGAGCCGCGCGAAGCGGTCGGCCTGCTCCGGGTCGTCGGCGATGAAGCACGCGGAGGCCATCGACAGGAAGTCGAAGATCTTCGACCGCTGCTGGGCGTCCACGCGCAGGGCCAGCGCCTTGTCCGCGTAGTGCTGGGCGTGGACGGCCGCGCCCGGCTCGAACTCCGCGAGCGTGCGGTAGGCGAGGGCCTGCATGCCGTACAGGTCCGCCTCGTTGAACAGCTGCATCCAGTTCGGCGGCGGCACGTCCCCCGTGTCGGAGACGAACAGGTCCTCCGCCTGGCCCAGGGTGCGGCGCATCGCCTGGCCCTTGCCCATGGACGCCTGCGCCCACGCCTCGATGGTGTGGAACATGGCGCGGGTGCGCGGCAGCACCTGCTCGCCCGAGCCGGACTGGGCGAGCTTCATCAGGTCCAGCGCCTCGTCGGGCCGGCCCAGGTGCACCATCTGGCGGGCCGCGCGGGACAGCGCCTCCCCGGCGCGCGGGCGGTCGCCGCCCTCGCGTGCCGCGTGGGCGGCGATGACGAAGTACTTCTGCGCCGTCGGCTCCATGCCGACGTCGTGCGACATCCAGCCGGCGAGGACGGCCAGGTTCGCGGCGACGCCCCACAGGCGCCGCTGGAGATGGGGCGGGTGGTGGTAGGCGAGCATGCCGCCCACCTCGTTGAGCTGTCCCACGACCGCCTTGCGCTGGAGCCCGCCGCCGCGGGCGGCGTCCCAGGCGCGGAACACCTCCACGGAGCGCTCGAGTTCCTCGATCTCCTGCGACCCGATGGGGGCGGCCTCGTAGCGGTCGAACCCGGCGGGCTCGGCGTTCAGGGGATCGTGCAGGCGGGGGGCGTCTGCGGTCAGGGCCGGATCGGTGTGCAGCCAGTCGTGCATGGCGCTGCTGAGTGCGGAGCCCGCGGTGAGGGCGGCGCCCGCACCCACCAGGCCGCGTCGGTTGAGCATGAGGTCCATTCCCGTGAATTCGGTGAGGACCTCGGCCGTCCGCTCGGGCGCCCACGGCATTCCGTCGGGATGTTCCTCACTCCCGGCGCGTGGCCGTTTCCCCGTACGCCCGTGCCGGACCAGACCGAGATCCTCGATGGTCACGACACGGCCGAGACGCTCGGTGAACAGAGCCGCCAGCACCCGCGGCACCGGATCGCGCGGGATCTCTCCCATGTCGATCCACCGCCGCACCCGGGAGG
This sequence comes from Streptomyces sp. P9-2, assembly GCF_051903975.1. NCBI lineage: Bacteria > Bacillati > Actinomycetota > Actinomycetes > Kitasatosporales > Streptomycetaceae > Streptomyces > Streptomyces sp. P9-2. Next base: position 4,582,901 of record NZ_CP192633.1, on the reverse strand, counting down.
TGTCGGTCGCCAGCTGCGGATGGCCCATGGCCGCCGCCTGCCGGTTCACCAGCCTCGCGAGTTCGCCCTTGGACCAGCCGGCCAGGCCGAACAGGTCCGCGAGCCGGGTGTTGGGTTGTCCGCTCACGTCAAGCCCCCAGGTTCTCGGCTGAGTTGACAGTAGCCCGGTGGGAGGTGCCGGGCGACTATTCGCCAGGGTTCGCCAGGGTCCGCCAGATGGTGTGCCAGGGGGCCACGGGTGTCGAGTAGGAACGCGCCACCACGACCCCGTCGCCGCAGGGGCATTCCCCCAGGGTGCGGCCGGGCGGAGGGGTTGGGTGGTGCGCTGACGTCGCAGGCACACGAAGGGATCTGTATCACCCATGTACGCAGCATCGTCCTCCGTGTCCGCCCCGCCCCGGCCGTTGCGTCCGCGTCCGTCGGACAGCGGCCCCTACCTCGCCCCCGCGCGCCCGGCGACCCCCGTGCTCGGCGCGGGCAACGCACGGCGTCTCGCGGGACCGGGCACCCAGCCGCTCAGCGGAAGGCTCGACCTGTCCGGCGCACAGGGCGCGCAACTGCGCACGGCGCTCGCCTCGGTGCACCGCATCTGTCCGGAGTTCGCGCCGGTCCAGGTGCTGCGCCGCACCGGCCGGTCGGTCCTCCTGGTCGGCACGACGGGCCGCAGCACGGCGGTCGCCAAGTGCTTACTGGACCACTCCCCCGCGTGGAGCGAGCGCATCCGGCACGAAATAGCGGCTTACCGCTCGTTCGTCCGGCAGCGCCCGCCCGTACGGGCGCCCCGGCTGATCGCGGCGGACCCGGACAACTGCACGCTGGTCATCGAGCGCCTGCCCGGACGGGTGGCGGCGCTCCAGCGGCACCCGGTGGAGGCACCGCCCCGGGCGGACATCAGGGCGGCACTCGGCGCGATCTGCCGGCTCAACTCCTGGCGGCCGGCCGCCGGGACGTTCGACGCTCCGCTGGACTACGCGGCCCGCATCAACCGGTACCACGAACTGGGTCTGCTCACCGACCGGGACCTCGGGGACCTGCAGAAACTGCTGCACGGCATCGCCCTGGCGACGGGCCGGCAGGGCATGGGACAGTTCTGCCACGGCGACGCGCTGCTCTCCAACATCCTCATCTCACCGGCCGGTCCGGTGCTGGTGGACTGGGAGCACGCGGGCTGGTACCTGCCGGGCTACGACCTGGCGACGCTGTGGTCGGTGCTCGGGGACGCCCCGGCGGCCCGGCGCCAGATCAGCCAGATCGCCCAGTCGGCGGGCCCCGCCTCGCGCGACGCGTTCCTGGTGAACCTGATGCTCGTGCTCACCCGGGAGATCCGCTCCTACGAGACGGCCGTGCAGCGTTCGATGCAGGAGTCGGCCCCGGCGCCCGCGGGAGGCCAGCCGGGTGGCATGCCGTCCGGTGAGGAGCAGCGGCTGCTGCTGCGCCGGCTGCACGACGACTGCCAGTTGGCCAGGAAGGCCGTGCGCGCCGCGGTCGGCACCCGCTGAACCGCGCGGCGCGGCCGCCCCGCCGCCACCCCGTACGACTGCCCGCAGGCGACGACCGCCGCGGGCAGTCGGGCGTCCTGGGGCCGTCAGGCCGTCCGCGGGCAGGGACGGTATACGGCCATCGCGCGAGGCCCGGAAGGGCCGCCACCGGTGTAGACCGCTGACGCGCCGCAGGTCCGCCGGGGCCCGCCACGAAATCTCGCCACACCCCGATTGACGAGGGAATTCGCGCTCTCCTGGGCATGATTGACGGATCATCGGCCTGCCGGTACCACTGACGGGTCGCACGACCGTTCCCAGGAGGCTGCATTGCGAGATCTCGCCACCGAGCCCGGCCGTGCGGCCGGACCGTCCCGACGCGCCGTCCGGGGCGCCCTCGGCGCCCTGGCCGCCGCCGCGTTGACGCTGCCCCTGCTGGGCGTGGCGCCCGACCCGGCCCCGCCGGCCACCGCCCGGCTGCAACAGGCGTTCGCCGACGCGGCGGCCCGGTACGACGTCCCGCAGAGCGTGCTGCTGGGCGTCTCCTATCTGCAGTCCCGCTGGGACGCGCACGACGGCGCCCCGAGCGTCACCGGCGGCTACGGGCCCATGCACCTGACCGACGCCCGTACGGCGCTCGCCTCCGCCGGGCACCACGCGTCCGGCAGCGAGGACCCGCGCGGCGACGACGCCCGTCCGGCGCTGCGGCCCTCGGAGCTCGGACTGGACACGGAGGAACTGCCGGACCGGCTGACCACCCTGCCGAGGGCGGCCCGGCTGACCGGTCTGGACGCCGAGACGCTGCGCGAGGACCCGGCGGCGAACGTGGCGGGCGGGGCCGCCCTGCTGGCCGAGGCGCAGCGCCGGCTGGGCCGGCCCGCCGGCGACGACCCTGCCGACTGGTTCGGGGCGGTGGCGCTGTTCTCCGGCGCCGACGACCGCGCCTCGGCGACGGCGTACGCGAACGAGGTGTTCGCGGTGATCCGGAACGGCGAGGAGCGGGTCACGGACGCCGGGCAGCGGGTCGCCCTGGACGCGAGCCCAGGCCTGGCGCCCGACCCCTCGGCGCTGGAGCGCGCCGGGCTGCGCAAGGGCTCCGCGGACGGCACGGAGTGCCCGCGGACGGTGTCCTGCGAGTGGATCCCGGCGCCGTACGAGGAGTTCGGCGACGGCGACTACGGCAACCACGACCTGGGGAACCGGCCGGTCTCGCAGCGGATCCGGTACATCGTCGTGCACGACACGGAGGGCGCCTGGGAGGGCGTGCTCAACATGGTGCAGGACCCGACGTACGTGTCCTGGCAGTACAGCCTGCGCTCCACCGACGGGCACATCGCGCAGCACGTGAAGGCGAAGGACGTCGCCTGGCACGCGGGCAACTGGTACGTCAACGCGGCCTCGATCGGCCTGGAGCACGAGGGTTTCCTGACCGACCCGGACGCCTGGTACACGGAGGCCATGTACCGGTCCTCGGCCCGGCTGGTGAAGTACCTGTCGGACAAGCACGGCATCCCGCTGGACCGGCAGCACATCCTCGGCCACGACACGGTGCCGGGCACCACCACGGCCACCATCCCGGGCATGCACACCGACCCCGGCCCGTACTGGGACTGGCGGCACTACTTCGAGCTGCTCGGCGCCCCGCTCAAGGCGACGGGCGCGAGGAACGCCGGGGCCGTCACGATCCGGCCCGACTACGACACCCACCGGCCGGTGTTCACCGGCTGCGAGACCGCCGGTGAGCCCTGCGCCCCGCACGGGTCGAGCGCGGTGCGGCTGTACTCGGACCACGATGTGAACTCCCCGCTGATCAAGGACATCGGTCTCGGCTCCACGCCCACCACCGGGGTGAACGACCTGTCCTCGCGGGTGTCCACGGGCCAGCAGTACGCGGTGGCGGACCGCTGGGGCGACTGGACGGCGATCTGGTACCTCGGCCAGAAGGCCTGGTTCCAGAACCCGGCGAAGAACCCCACCGCCGTGCCGGCCAAGGCCAAGGTGATCACCCCGCGCGAGGGTCTGGACTCCGTCCCCGTGTACGGGCGCGCCTACCCCGAGGCGGCCGCCTATCCGGAGGGGGTGCCGGCGCAGGCCGTGTCGCCGCTGCCGTACAGGGTGCTCGCCGGGCAGCGGTACGTGACCGGCGGCAAGGTGCCGAGCGAGTACTACTACGCGGTGACCTTCGACCCGGCCTCGCACCAGGTGGTGCGCGGCGAGAACCAGTACTACGAGATCCAGTTCGGCCACCGCGTCGGCTTCGTGAAAGCGTCGGACGTGACGGTGGTGTCGTCGTAACGCGGGAGCGCGCACCGTACGACGGGCGCCCCCGGACCTGTGCGGTCCGGGGGCGCCCGTCGTCGTCCGTGGCGGGGGTCAGCCCTGCTGGAACAGCTCCGCCGGCAGCGGCTTGAGGAGGGCGTACAGGTCGTCGGTGATCGGGCGGTCCCAGGCGGCGATGGTCACCAGGACGTTGTCGCTGCGGTCGAACTGCACGCAGGAGATCCGGCTCTCGGAGAGCTTGACGCGGCGCACGATCAGCAGGTTGTCGCCCTGCATCACGGGCACGTCCTCCGTGGAGACGACGGTGACCTCCTCGTCGTTCTCCAGTGCCAGCAGCAGCTGGCCGACCTCGAAGGGCACCTCGCCCTCGGGGACGTCACGCGCCGGGGAGCCCTCGGGGAGGTTGCCGATGATCATCGCGGGGCCGCGGCCGCCGAACAGGTCGTAGCGCAGGAAGACGCCCTGGCAGGTTCCGTCGGGGGCGGGCAGCAGACCCGCGCCCAGGTTGCCGGGCCAGTCGCCCGGGTCCATGGCCAGTACGTCGAAATCGGGCCCGGCGGGTGTGGCACTGCGGCGGCGGAGGAACGACATGCCGCCATGGTACGTGGCCGAACCGCGGTTCGGACGGTCGGGCGGACGCCTCCTGACACCCTCCGGGCGCCCCGGGTCCTGCGGCTTCCGGCTCACTGCTCGGCGCGTGCGGGCGGGACGACCGCGACGGGGCTGTGCGCGTGGAGCAGGACCGCCTGGGTGACCGAGCCCATCATGCGCGCGGGCGCGAACAGCCGGCGGCGGTGGCGGCCCACCACGACCAGCGAGGCGTCCCGGGACTCGCCGACCAGGTGACCGGCGGCGTCCCCGGGCAGCACGACGACCTCGACGGGAACCTGCGGGTGCCGCTCCCGCCACGGGGCGAGCAGGCCCTCGGCGAGGGCACGCGTCTCGTGCTCCATGGCCTCCTGGTCGACCTGCGCGGGCGCCACCTCGCCGGGCAGCAGCATCGTCTGCAGCGGCCACGGATACGCGGTGACGACCCGCAGTCCGGCGCGGCGCAGGGAGGCCTCCGTGAAGGCGAACTCCAGCGTCGCCGTGTCGGGGCTTTCGGCGCTCGTCCCGACGGCCACGGGACCGTCCCGGTGCACGGGCGCCTCCTCCCCGCCGCCGCGGTCCGGGCGGGGCACCACGACGACCGGGCACGCGGCGTCCCGGGCGGCGGCCAGGGAGTTCGAGCCGAGCAGCAGGCTGGCGAAGCCGCCGCGGCCCCGCGAGCCGAGCACCAGCAGCCGGGCCGCCGTGCCGGTCTCGGGCAGCAGCGCGCCCGGCACGCCCTCGGTGACGACGTACTCGACGGACGGTGTGCCCCCCAGTTCGTCCACGCGGGCGCGGGCCTGCGCGATCACCGGGTCCTCGTCCGCGCCCGGCGGCCCCGCGCCCTGAGGTTCCTGCCGGGTGCGGGGCGGCTCCGGGCGGACGTGCAGCACGCGCAGGGTGGCCCCGTAGCGCCGGGCGGCGCCCAGGGCCCACTCCAGGGCGCGCAGTCCGTCCGGGGAACCGTCCACCGCGGCGACCACCGGCTGGTCGTCCATCTGCCTCGCCTCCGGATACGGCATCGGGTCCACGCCGTTCCCTTCGGACGGCGCGGCTCTCTGCTGACCACGTGTCCGGAAAAGCGGGCGGCACACGTCGCGGGGGCGGGTCGGTCAGGTCACGTCAGGTCGAAGTCGCCCTCCCGCGCGCCGGACACGAAGGCGCCCCACTCGGCGGGGGTGAAGATCAGGGAGGGGCTCTCCGGGCGGCCACTGTTGCGCATGGCGATGAAGCCCTCCACGAAGGCGATCTGGACGTCGCCCAGACCCTTGCTGCCGGACTGCCACTGTGCGTTGCTGAGGTCCAGCTCGGGCTTGTCCCAGCCCGTGAGCGGGCGCTGCTGGGTGGTGCTCTCGGCCACGTCCGTGCTCCTCCCTTTTGCCGTCGGCGGCCAGCCTAGCGAGGGGTTTGTCCTGCGGACAGGTCGCGGGAGGGGGATGTGGGGCGGCGGTCGCCGGTCGCGTCGCCGGGTGCGGGCCGATGGGGGCCGGTGGGGGCCGGTCGCGCAGTTCCCCGCGCCCCTGACGCGTCTCGACGGCACCTTCACCGAAAAGTGCAGGCCCAGCTCTTGCACCGGACGGTGGCCAGCTGCGTTACTGGGGCCCGAACGCTGACGACCGAATGATCGGTCGTCCGGAATGGGATGGTGAAGGGAAGGTCCTGATGACTCAGGCGGCGGACCTGCTGGACCCGGCGGAGCGGCTCGACCTCGACGGGTTGCGGGCCCTCCAGCTGGAGCGGCTGCGGAACTCCCTGCGGCACGCGTACGAGAACGTGCCGTTCTACAAGGAGTCCTTCGACAAGGCGGGCGTCCACCCGGACGACTGCCGTTCGCTGTCCGACCTGTCCCGCTTCCCCTTCACCACCAAGGCGGACCTGCGGGAGAACTACCCGTACGGGATGTTCGCAGTCCCGCGGGAGCGCATCCGCCGCCTGCACGCCTCCAGCGGCACCACCGGGCGCCCCACGGTCGTGGGCTACACGGAGAACGACCTGTCCATGTGGGCCGACATGGTCGCGCGGTCGCTGCGCGCGGCCGGCGGCAGGCCCGGCGACATCGCGCACATCGCGTACGGGTACGGCCTGTTCACGGGCGGCCTCGGCGCGCACTACGGCGCCGAGCGACTCGGCTGCACGGTGGTCCCCGCGTCCGGCGGGATGACGTCACGGCAGGTCACGCTGATCCAGGACCTGAAGCCGTCGATCATCATGGTGACTCCGTCCTACATGCTGACCCTGCTCGACGAGTTCGAGCGGCAGGGCGTCGACCCGCGCTCCACGTCGCTGCGGGTGGGCGTCTTCGGCGCCGAGCCGTGGACGGAGGACATGCGGCGTGAGATCGAGGAGCGGTTCGCGATCGACGCGGTGGACATATACGGGCTGTCCGAGGTGATCGGCCCGGGCGTCGCACAGGAGTGCGTGGAGACCAAGGACGGGCTGCACGTCTGGGAGGACCACTTCTTCCCTGAGGTCGTCGATCCGATCACCGGCGAGGTGCTGCCCGAGGGAGAGCGGGGCGAGCTGGTGTTCACCTCGCTGACCAAGGAGGCCATGCCGATCGTCCGCTACCGGACGCGGGACCTGACCCGGCTGCTGCCGGGCACGGCGCGGGTGTTCCGGCGGATGGAGAAGGTGACCGGGCGCAGCGACGACATGGTGATCCTGCGTGGGGTGAACCTCTTCCCCACGCAGATCGAGGAGATCGTGCTGCGCACCCCGGGCGTGGCGCCGCACTTCCAGCTGCGGCTGACGACGAGCGGCCGGATGGACGCGCTGACGGTGCGCGCGGAGGCCCGCCCGGACGCGGACGCGGCGACCCGTGAGGCGGCGGCGCGGTCGATCGTGCAGGCGGTGAAGGACGCCATCGGCGTCTCGGTGGATGCGGAGATCGTCGACCCGGAGTCGCTGGAGCGGTCGGTGGGCAAGATCCGGCGCATCGTGGACCTGCGGGAGCGGAAGGGCTGAGGCCCGTCGCCGGGCGGGGTCACCGCTCGTCGGTGACGATCCGTTCGACCGCGGCCGTCACCAGCCGGTCCCGCTCCTCGGGGGTGAACACGTCCGGCAGGGTGAGCTGTTCGACGATCAGCCAGTTCAGGGCGAGGTGGAGCAGCTTGACGGCCGTGGCGTCGCCGGGGAGGCCGGAGGCCTCGTGGTAGCGGACGTTGGCCTCGACGTCGGCCCGGACGCGCTCGGTGAGGACCGTGCGCAGTCCGGGCCGGCGGGTGGCCTCCAGCCGCAGTTCGAGCAGGGCCAGGTAGCCGGTGCGGAACGCGGCGATACGGCCCACGAGTTCACGCATGAGCACGGCGTACGTCTCCCGGTCCTTGCCCGCGGCGCGCTGCCGGGCGACGGTCTCCTCGTCGGGCTGGAGCCGCTCGTAGACCCGGGCGCCGGCCTGGGTGAGCAGGTCGTCGCGCGAGGAGAAGTAGTTCGACGCCGTTCCGAGGGGCACGGCGGCCTCGGTGTCCACGGCCCGGAAGGTCATCCCCCGCGCGCCGTCCCGCGCGAGCACCTCGATCGCCGCGTCCACCAACGCGGCCCGCCGCGCCTCGTTCCGTCGCACCACCGCGACCACTCCCCTGCTCGGACCACTCCGGCCAGAGTACTGCGGTTGGAGTGCTCGCTCCCCCACGGCCGCGCCCCCGTTGTCCACAGCCATTGACATCCGGCACCCCTGACAGGAAAGTTTCATCGGGCGCGGTGATCCCCGGAAGTTACTTTCAGAGGGCTCGGGGACAGGACTCGGGAGGGTGGACCGGATGGCGGACGCGAGAGGGCTGAGCAGACGTCAAGTGGGACTGGGGGCACTGGCGTTGGGGGGTGGGCTGGCGTTCGCGTCGCTGCCCGCGGATCCGGCCGCCGCGGCGGCGCCGTCCCGCGGGGAGAGCAGTCCCGCGCTGCGGCACGGGTCGGCGCGGGAGGCAGGGCTGCTGCCCGGGCCGCTGAAGCAACTCGTCACCGACGCCGAGGCGTTCCTCCAGCCGTCACCGCAACACCCCTGGTACGCGGGTGCCGTTCTGCTCGCCGGGCGTGGCCGGACGGTGGCGCTGCACAAGCCGATCGGCATGGCCGTGCGCTACCAGGCGTACGACGAGAAGACCGACACCGGCGTCGAGTTCCCGCCGGAGCAGCAGATCCCGATGGCCGAGGACACCGTCTTCGACCTGGCGTCGGTGTCGAAGCTGTTCACCTCGATCCTCGCCGTGCAGCAGATCGAGCGGGGCCGTATCGGGCTGGAGGCGCCGGTCGCCTCGTACCTGCCGGACTTCGGGCGGGCCGGGAAGCAGGACGTGACGATCCGCCAGCTCCTCACGCACACGTCCGGGTTCCGCGCCTGGATCCCGCTGTACACGTCGCCGACCTACGAGGAGAAGGTGCAGCGGGTCTACGACGAGGCGCTCGCCAGCCCGCCGGGCACCGCGTACCTGTACTCCGACCTGAACCTGATCTCGCTTCAGCTGGTGCTGGAGCATGTCACCGGGCGGCGGCTGGACGTGCTGCTCCGTGAGGAGATCACGGAGCCGCTCGGCATGCGCCGCACCCGGTACAACCCTCCGGCGTCCTGGAAGCCGAAGACCGCGGCAACCGAGGACGCGCGCAAGCCGTGGTCCGGGATGGACCGGGGGCTGGTGTGGGGCGAGGTGCACGACGAGAACGCGTACAGCCTGGGCGGCGTCGCGGGCCACGCGGGTGTGTTCTCCGACGCGTGGGACCTGGCGGTGCTCGCCCGGACCCTGCTCGACGGCGGTGTCTGCGGGCGGAACCGGATACTGCGGCCGGAGTCGGTGGAGCTGATGTTCACCGACTTCAACACGGCGTTCCCGGGCGACGAGCACGGGCTGGGCTTCGAGCTCCACCAGCACTGGTACATGGGCGCGATGGCGACGCCGCGCACGGCCGGGCACACCGGGTTCACCGGCACCGCGCTGGTGCTCGACCCGACCACCGACTCGTTCCTCGTCGTCCTCGGCAACTCGGTGCACCCGGTGCGCAGTTGGCGTTCCGGTTCGGCGCCCCGGGTGGCCGCCGGCAACCAGCTCGCGCGCGCGGTTCCGGTCCGCCCGGTCCGGGGGCGCACGGCGTGGTTCTCGGGGATGGCGAGCGCGGCCACGGCGACCCTCACGCTGCCGGCGCTCGACACCTCGTCCGGGGCGGCCCGGCTGAGCTGCGCGCTGTGGTGGGACACCGAACCGAAGGCCGACGTCCTGGTGCTGGAGTCCTCGGCGGACGGCGGGACGACGTGGGAGCCGGTGCCGTTCACCACGCGGCGGCGCGGCGGCGGCACCGCTGAGCAGCACCCGACGGGCATGGCCACCGGCTGGTCGGGCCGCGTCTGGCACGACCTCACCGCCGGCCTCCCGGCCGCCCCCGCCCTGGTGGCGCGCTGGCGCTACACCACGGACCGCCTCTACGTCGGACGCGGCGCCTACGTCGACGGCCTGCGCGTGGAGAAGGGCCGCCGCCGCCTCTTCGACGAGTCCCGCCCGTCCGACGCGGCGGGGCTCCTGGCGGAGGGGTGGGGCAGGGAGGACGGCTGAGGAACCCCCTGGCCGGGGGGAGCCGCCACGGGACTGTCCGGCCGCGCCCGGCCGGGTCGCCCGGGTACGGCGGGCGCGGCGCCCGCCGTACCCGGGGCGGCTCGGAGCACAGGGCCGGGACCGCCCGTCGCGGACCCGTCCGGTGCCCCGGCCCGGCCGTCCACCGGTGGTGCACGACGGGCCGCTCGGCGGGCGCGCTCCTCCGCGAAGAGGCCGCCCCGTCGACGGAATCGGCGGGACCCCTGAGGCGGAACCTCGGCCGGCCGTGATCCGGCGGCCCCCGCTTTCCGTCCGCGCCCCGCCGGCGGTGCACCACGGCCCGCCGCCCCGCCGCACCCGGCGTGCGGCCACGCCGGGACCTCGGCCGACCGGGCCGTCAGGCCTTGTCCGCCTCCAGCACCGCCATCGCCGCGTTGTGCCCCGGCACCCCGCTGACCCCGCCGCCGCGCACCGCGCCCGCGCCGCAGAGCAGCACGTTGGCGTGGGGGGTCTCCACGCCCCAGCGGCCCGTGCCCTCCTGGGCGTGGGGCCAGGACAGGTCGCGGTGGAAGATGTTGCCGCCGGGCAGGCCCAGGTCGCGTTCCAGGTCGAGCGGGGACTTGGCCTCGATGCAGGGGCGGCCGTCGGCGTCCGTGGCGAGGCAGTCGGCGATCGGCTCTGCCAGGTGGGCGTCCAGCTGGGCGAGCGTGGACTTCAGCAGTTCCTCGCGCACCGCGTCGTTGTTCCGCTCGAACAGCCGCGCGGGCGTGTGGAGTCCGAACAGGGTGAGAGTCTGGTAGCCCTGCGCCGCGAGCTCGGGGCCGAGGATGGACGGGTCGGTGAGCGAGTGGCAGTAGATCTCCGAGGGCGGCGCGTCGGGCAGGCGGCCCGCGTCGGCCTGGGCGTGGGCGGTGGCGAGCTGCTGGTAGCCCTCGGCGATGTGGAAGGTGCCGGAGAACGCCTCGCGGGGGTCGACGGAGGTGTCCCGCAGCCGGGGCAGCCGCTCGAGCAGCATGTTCACCTTGAGCTGGGCGCCCTCGGCGTGCGGCGGGGGCGTGTCGCCGGTGAGCCGCGCCAGCTCCTCCGGGGAGGCGTTGACGAGGACGTGGCCCGCGGTGACGACGCCCTCGCCGTCGGCCGTGCGGTGGGTGACCTCGGCGGTGCGGCCGTCGGTCTCGATGCGGACGGCCTCGTGGCCGGTGGCGATGACGGCGCCGGCCTTGCGGGCGGCGTCGGCGAGCGCGTCGGTGACCGCGCCCATGCCGCCGACCGGCACGTCCCAGGCGCCGGTGCCGCCGCCGATGACGTGGTAGAGGAAGCAGCGGTTCTGCTTGAGGGACGGGTCGTGGGCGTCGGCGAAGGTGCCGATGAGGGCGTCGGTGAGCACGACGCCGCGCACCAGGTCGTCGGAGAAGCGGTCCTCGACGGCGACGCCGAGCGGCTCCTCGAAGAGGATCCGCCATGCCTCCTCGTCGTCCACCGTGCGGCGCAGTTCCTCGCGGGTGGGCAGCGGCTCGGTGAGGGTGGGGAACACCCGGCGGGCGACCCGGCCGGTCAGGTCGTAGAAGTCCTGCCAGGCCCGGTACTCGCGGTCGGAGCCGGTGAGCCGGACGAACGCCTCGCGGGTGCGCTCCTCTCCGCCGCCGACGAGGAGTCCGGTGGGCCGGCCGTCGCGCTCGGTGGGCGTGTAGGAGGAGATGGTGCGGGTGCCGAGCCGCACGTCGAGCCCCAGGTCGGTGAGGATCTTCCGGGGCAGCAGGCTGACCAGGTACGAGTACCGGGACAGGCGTGCGTCGACGCCGGCGAAGGGCCGGGTGGAGATCGCCGCGCCGCCGGTGTGGTCGAGCCGCTCCAGGACCAGTACGGAGCGCCCGGCACGGGCGAGATAGGCGGCGGCGACAAGGCCGTTGTGTCCTCCGCCGACGATGACGACGTCGTACGTCCGGGACTCCTGAGCTGCGGTCATGCTTCTTCGTAACACGTGATGATCGTGCCCGGCCAGAGGGGACGGGGGTGAGGAGTGCGAGCACCGGCGGCGAACCGGACTATGCGCCTCCGGCGAGGCCGTGTCCGCGCAGGGACGCCACCCTCCCGTACAGGTCCGCCGCCTCCTTGAGGTGGCCGAGGCGCTCCAGGCAGTGGGCCTCGTCCTCGCGGGCGGCGAGGGTGTCGGGGTGGTCCGCGCCGAGGATGGGTTCGCGGGCGTCGGCCACCCTGCGGTACTCGGTGAGCGCGTGCGCCCAGTCGCCCAGCCAGCCCAGCGCGACGGCGACCTCGCGGCGGCTGACCAGGGTGTCCGGGTGCTCGGAGCCGAGCATCCGCTCGCGCAGGGCGGCCACCGCGCGGGACTCGCCGAGGGCCTCGGTCCAGCGGCCGAGCCGGCCGAGGCTGACGCCGACGCCGTGCCGGGCGCGCAGCGTCTCGGGGTGGTGGGGTCCGTGCACCCGGGTGCGGTCGACGACGAGGCGGCGGTACACGTCGAGGGCCTGCCCGACGCGGCCGAGCCGGCCGAGGCCGACGCCCACCTCGTGCCGGGCGGCGAGGGTGTCGGCGTGATCGGGACCGAGGACGCGGGTGCGGATCACGGCGACGTCCCGGTAGGTCTCCAGGGCCTCCTTCCAGCGGCCCAGGCGGCCGAGGACGTAGGCGACCTCGCAGCGGGTGACGAGGGTGTCGGGGTGCTCGGGCCCGAGCACCCGGGCGCGCGCCCCGGCCACCTCGCCCGCCATGGCGTGGGCGTCCTCCAGCCGGCCGAGTCTGCTGAGGTTGACGGCGAGGTTGTGGCGGCAGCGCAGGGTGTCGGGGTGGTCGGGGCCCGTGGTCCGCTCGCGGGCCTCCAGCACCGACAGGTACACGCGGTGGGCGTCGGCCGGGCGGCCCAGCTGGGCGAGGACGTACCCCATCTCCTGGCGGGCGGCGAGGGTGTCGGGGTGGTCCGGTCCGATGACGCGGATACGGGCCCCGGCGACGGCCTTGTAGGCGCGCAGGGCGTCGGCGGGCCGGCCGGTGCGGCTGAGGGTGAACGCCACCTCGTAGCGGCTGGCGAGGGTGTCCGGGTGGTCCGGGCCGAGGAGGCGCTCGCGTTCGGCGGCGACCTCGCCGTACAGCTCGCCGGCCTCCTCCCAGCGGCCGAGGCGGCCCAGGCGGAGGGCGGCGTGGTGGCGCTCGGCGAGGGCGGTGAGCACGGTCGGCGAGGGCGTGGGCCGGGGTGCGGCGGCGGAGGCGTGCGGCGCGGCTCCGGCGACGCGGACGGCGTTCACGCCGCGGCTCCAGGACGGCAGCCGTTCGGGGCGTCCCGCCGCGCCGGCCGTACGTCCCGTCGTCGTCCCGCCCGCGGGGCCGGAGAGCGCCGGGCGCGCGGGCGGGCCCGGCGTGGACCGCAACTCCTCGACGAGCGCGGCGAGTTCGACGGCGCTGTCGGGTCGGTCGTCCGGGTCTTTGGCCAGCAGGTCGAGGATGACGCGCTCCAGCCGCTCGGGCAGTTCCGCGCGGTGGCGGCGCGGCGGCCGGGGCGGGGTGTCGCGGTGGCCGACGAGGATCGCCCAGGCGTCGTCCAGGTCGAACGGCGGCACCCCGGTGGCGATCTCGTAGAGCACACATCCGAAGGAGTACAGGTCGCTGCGCCGGTCCACCTCCTCCCCGGCGATCTGCTCCGGCGACATGTAGTGCGGGGTGCCCATGGCGACGCCGGTGCCGGTGAGGCGGGAGGTGAAGCCGATGTCGTGGCCGATGCGGGCGATGCCGAAGTCGCAGATCTTCACCGTGCCGTCGTCGAGGCGCACGATGTTGGCCGGCTTCAGGTCACGGTGCACGACGCCCTGGTCGTGGGTGTAGGCGAGGGCGGCGGCGACCTGCGCGGCCACCTCCACGACCTCGTCGACGGGCAGCGGATGGTGCTTGTCGTCCTCCAGGAGCCGGCTGAGGTCACGGCCCTGGAGCAGCTCCATGACCAGGTAGAGCACGCCGTCCGACTCGCCGAAATCGTGCACGACGGTGATCCCGCGGTGCTGCAGCGAGGCAGCCACCCGCGCCTCGCGGCGGAACCGCTCGCGCAGCGCCCGCCCGGACGACGGGTCGCGCTGCGAGCCGAGCGGGTCGAGGCACTTCACCGCGACCTGCCGGCCGAGCGACTCGTCCCGCGCTCTCCAGACCTCCCCCATGCCGCCGCGTCCGATACGGTCCAGCAGCCGGTACCGGCCGCCGATCAGCTGTGTGCCGTCCCCCATGTCCTACGCCGCCCCCGTCGTAGTCCGTCCGGCCTCCCCCTGTCTCGTCCAGTATGGCGACAACTCGCCCGAGTTTGTACGAGGCCGGGGGCGGCCGGGATGGGGTGGGGCGGTGGGTCAGTTGAGGGTGTCGAGGAATTCGGTGCAGGCCCGCGCGCAGGCCCGGCAGGCCTCCGCCGTGCGCTCGGCGCCGGGGTGCCCGTCGAAGACCTGGGCGCTCTCCAGGCACACCTGGCGGCACCACTCGACCTGCATCCGGATGGTGGCCTCGTCGGCCTGGTTCTGCTCGGACAGCACCCGGCAGGTCGCGTCGCAGACCTCCGCGCACATGATGCCCTTGCGTCGTACGAGTTCCTGGTTCTCGGCGCCGTCGGGGTCCACGAGGCCGGCCCGGGTCGCGCAGGCCCGGGCGCACTCGGTGCAGGCCTGGGCGCAGGCGAACCGGTCCTCCAGGAACCGGAACAGCTCCTCCTGCGATGTCGTCGTCACACCGCGCGGGTTGCCGCCGTGCGGGGCGTCAAACACGGTCCGTCCCGTCACCGCAAGGGCAGCGCGGCGCCCCGGGGGCGGGTCCGGCGGGGGCAGTCTGGTTCGGGGCGTGGTCCGGGGGTACCCGCGGGGACATGATGAACGCGATGGAGACAGCCGACCTGGCGGCGGGACGCGGTGCCCTGGGCGCCGGTCTGGTGGTGGCCGGGATCGTGGTCCTGGCCCTGCTGATCGGCATGTTCCTGCTCGGCAGCCGCAAGGTGCGCGGCAACGAATCACGGCGGCCCCGGCCCGACGAGCAGCCCCGGATGCCCGAGGGCGGTCCGGTCCGCGAGGTGCAGGAGCACCGTGAGCCGGAGGCGATGCCCCGGACCGACGAGCGGCTGACCCCGCACGAGCTGAAGGGCCACGGCAACGCCGGCACCCGCACCGGCGCCGCGGAGGGTCGCCCGCGCTGGGACGAGGGCGGCAGCGGGGGCTTCGGCAGCGGCGGGCCCGGCGCCCACTGACCCACGGACGGCCCCTGCGATCGCCGGGGCCGTTTTCGTGTCACCGGGGCTGTCGCCGCACGGGCCGCCGCCGTGTCGACGCTGTCGCGTCAGACGGCCCCTCCCCGCGCGACCGGCCCGTTCGGCACGAAGCCGAGGTCGACCGGGGCGGCCGGAGCGCCCTGCCTCCGCACCCCGGCCAGCAGTTCCGGCAGCTGCGGCGGCCACAACGGCTCGTGTTCGGCGGCGAGTTCGGCCGGCGACCACCACCGCCACCGCTCGATCTTGTCTTCCGCGTGCGCGGCCGTGAGGTCACCGGCCGGTTCACGGCGCGGGGCGTACGCGAGGTAGATGTGCTCGTGCTGGCGGACGGGCACCCCGGCGCGGGTGAAGTCGTGCTCCCACAGACACAGCACGACGTCCTCGATCACGAGGTCGGTCCACCCGGTCTCCTCCCGCACCTCCCGTTCGGCGGCCTCCAGCGGTGACTCGCCCTGTTCCATGCCGCCGCCGGGCATCGCCCAGTGCACGCCGACCTCGGGGTTGTCGTAGCGGAACATGAAGACGGATCCGGCGGGGTCCAGCACCGCCACGCGTGCTGCTCGTCTGGGTGTGCGCATCGGATCAGCCTGACAGTGCCCCCGGGCACTGTCATTCGCGTTTCCGGACGTGAGGCGGGTCACAGCACTTTGCTGCAGCGTTTCCCCCTGCCCAGCGCCTTCTTCAAGGTGCAAGGGCTTGTACGGACACGGGGCGGTAAGGGATGCAGCGGTTTCGGGCCGACGGCTTCGACGAGTTCGTGGCCGCCCGCTGGTCGGCGCTGCTGCATGTCGCGCGTCTGCTCACCGGCGGCGACCGCCAGCGCGCCGAGGATTTGGTGCAGGAGTCCCTGGTGAAGCTGTGGTTCGCCTGGCCGAAGGTCGCCGAGCAGGCACCGGAGGCGTACGTCCGTCAGGTGCTGGTGCGGCTGGCCGCCCGCTCGGCCCGCCGGCGCTGGTGGGGTGAACGCCCGGTGGGCGAGCTGCCCGACCGGCCCGGGCCGGGTGACGTCTCCGCGGCCGTCGCCGAACGTTCCCGCCTCGAGGCGGCGCTGGCCCTGCTGACGCCCCGTCAACGGGCCGCCGTGGTGCTGCGGTACTACGAGGACCTGCCCGAGGGCCAAGTGGCGCAGGCCCTCGGGTGTCCCGTGGGCACGGCCCGCTCCCACGCGTCGCGCGGTGTGGCGCGGCTGCGGGAGATCCTGTCCGACTCCGCCCGGCCCGTGAAGTGAGGGGAGCAGCGATGGACGACTTCGAGCGCGAGCTGACACGCATGATGCGCGAGGGCCCGGCGCACACCCCCTTCGACCCGGGGCACCGCGCGCGCCTGTACGACGGCATCCGGGCCCGCCGCCGGACGCGGGTCCTGGTGCGGGCGGGCGGTTCCGCCCTCGCGGTGGCCGGGCTGAGCGTCGGTCTGGCGTTCCTGCCCCAGCTCGGCTCCGGGCCCGCGCCCGCCGACCTGCCGCTGCCCGCGACCGGGTCGACGGCTCCCCCGCGCTCCGGCGGACCCACCGGCACCGCGGAGCCGAGCACGTCGGCGCCGCCGACGAGCAGTTCGGACTCCAGTACGCCGGGCGGCGACTCCCCCGTGGGGACGACCGAACCGGCCACAACGGACGCCGGCTCGACGGCCTCCGGCTCCGCGTCCCCGGACACGACGGAGTCGGGCACCTCCGAACCCGGCCACAACGGCACCCCGACCTACCCGCCGCCCGGCGGATGACGCCGCACGGGCGGCCGTAGCCCCGCCCCTCCCGTCCCCCTGCCTCCCGCGCCTCGGGCCACCCGACCGGCGTGTTTGGCATGCCCATACCAATCCTTCGGCCCACCCCTCGACCCCAGGCGTACGCCGGAAAGGGACCCGCCATGAGAACCGCCCGGCGGCCCGCACCGCCCCTTGATCCCGGGCATCCCCGCCCCGAGCCCGTCCTGGAGGTGGTCGTGCCCGTGCACAACGAGGAGCACGACCTCGAACCCTGCGTCCGGCGGCTGCACGCGCACCTCGCGGAGACCTTCCCGTACCCGTTCCGGATCACGGTCGCCGACAACGCCAGCACCGACCGGACCCCGTGGATCGCCGCCCGACTGGCCGGGGAACTCCCCGGCACCCAGTGGGTGCGGCTGGAGGAGAAGGGACGCGGGCGCGCGCTGCACACCGCCTGGTCCCGCTCCCCCGCCGCCGTGCTGGCGTATCTCGACGTGGACCTGTCCACCGACCTCGCGGCGCTGCTGCCGCTGGTCGCGCCGCTGATGTCCGGCCACTCGGACCTGGCGATCGGCACGCGGCTCGCGCGGGGCTCCCGGGTGGTGCGCGGGCCGAGGCGGGAGATCATCTCCCGGTGTTACAACGGGCTGCTGCGCGGCACGCTCTCCGTGGGGTTCACCGACGCGCAGTGCGGTTTCAAGGCGGTCCGGCGGGAGGTGGCGGAGCGGCTGCTGCCGCTGGTGGAGGACCGGGAGTGGTTCTTCGACACGGAGCTGCTGGTGATCGCCGAGCGGGCCGGGCTGCGCATCCACGAGGTGCCGGTGGACTGGGTGGACGACCCCGACAGCCGGGTGGACCTGCTCCCCACGGCGCTCGCCGACCTGCGCGGCATGGCCCGGCTGGGGCGGGCGCTGGCACGCGGGCGGCTGCCGCTGGCCGCGCTGGGCAGCGCCGGGACGACGGTCGCGTCCGTCGCGGTCCGGCCGCCCGGCCGGCTCGCCCAGTTGCTCCGTTTCGCCGCCGTCGGCGCCGCCGGCACGCTGCTGCACCTCGCGCTGTACGTCCTGCTGCGGCCGGCCGCCGGGTCCCAGGCGGGCAACGCGCTCGCCCTCCTGCTGTGCACCGTCCTCAACACCGCGGCCAACCGGCGCTTCACCTTCGGCGTGCGCGGACGCACGGGGCTGCCCTTCCATCACGTCGGCGGCCTGGTGGCTCTGCTGGCCGGTCTCGCCCTCACCTCCGGCGCGCTGGCCGTCCTCCATCACACCGACCCCGGCGCGGGTCCTGGTGCCGAACTGCCGGTGCTGGTCGGCGCGAACCTCGCCGCGGCCCTGCTCCGCTTCCGCCTCCTGCGCGCCTGGGTCCTCCCCGCCCGCACGACAGAGACCACCGCCTCATGAGCAGCCCGACGATCTCCCGCCCCGGACCGACGGCCTCCGCGCCGCCCGCGCCCGGCCCGCGTGAGCGGCTGCGCCGCCTCGCCGCCCGCATCGGACCCGTCCTCGCCGTCTACAGCGTGCTCAAGCTGGCGGGCTTCACCGTCTTCCTGGTGCTCCTGGACTCGGCCGGCGACTTCCGGGAGAAGCACCCCCGGTTCGGCGGCGGGGCGCATCCGTGGAACGTGCTGGGGAGCTGGGACGGCTGGTGGTACCAGCAGATCGCGCTGCACGGCTACGACCCCGCCCTGGAGCCGGTCCCCGGTGCGACCGGGATGATCACGCTGCAGGGCAACTCGGCGGCGTTCTTCCCGCTGTACCCGGCGCTGATGCGGCTGGTCTCGGAGGTCACCGGGCTCGGCCCGTACGGCGCGGGGATGGCCGTGTCCGTGGTGTGCTCGTTCGTCGCCGCGCTCGGCATCCACGCGGTGACCGCGCATCTGGGCGGGCGCCGGGCCGGGCTGGTCGCCGTCGGGCTGTGGGCGGTGTGGCCGGGATCGGGCACGGAGTGGGCGGTGTACTCCGAGTCGCTGTACACGGCGCTGGCCGCCTGGGCGTGCTGGGCCGTGATCACCCGCCGCTGGGCGCTCGCCGGGGTGCTGGTCTTCGCCGCCGGGCTGACCCGGCCGACGGCGTTCGCCCTGGTCGCGGCGCTGGCCGTCGCGGGGGCGGTCGCGGTGGTGCGGCGGCGGGAGGACTGGCGGCAGCCGCTGGCCGCCGTGGCGATCGCCCCGCTGGGCACGGCCGGCTATCTGGCGTGGGTGGGGTACCGGATGGACGACTGGGGCGGTTACACGAAGCTCCAGGAGGGCGCCTGGGGCCACACCTTCGACTACGGGCGGCACAGCCTCGACGTGCTGACGTCCGTGCCGGTGGGGCACTTCGACTACCTGTTCGCCATGCCGATGGAGGACGTCATCGGAGTCGGGGTGGTGCTGCTGGTGCCGGTGCTGACCGTGCTGCTGGTGCGGCTGCGTCCGCCGTCCGTGCTGGTGGTCTACACGGTGCTGTCGTATCTGACGGTGATGGGCACGCAGCAGTACTTCGGCAACGTCTCGCGCTATCTGCTGCCGCTGTTCCCACTGTTCGTGCCGCTCGCCCTGGCCATGCGGCGGCTGAGCGGACCCGTGCTGGCCGCGGTGCTGGGCACGGCGGCGCTGGCGTCGGGGTCCTACGCGGGGTACGTGCTGTTCGAACTGGGCGTCCCCTAGCCCACCGCTCGGGGTCCTACGCGGGGTACGTGCTGTTCGAACTGGGCGTCCCCTAGCCCACCGGGTGGGCGGCGGGCCCGCGCAGTACTCTGAGGGCAGCCGGCCACCGGGAGCTTTCCATGTGGGGACGCAGGAAGCACGCACGTCGATCCGTCGCCGCCGTACCGGAGTTGTGCGACCTCTGCGGGAGGACGTTCCCCCCGGAGGAGGCGGTGTGCGGTCATGTGGCCGACTCCTCGGCCGTGAACCCCGACGACCCGCTGCACGACGGTCTGCGCCGTGTCACCGCGTGCTGCGAGGCCCATCTGGAGGCGGTCCGCGCGGCCTACCGGGAGCGGCCCTTCGTGCAGGAGGAGCTCTGGGCGGGCAAGATCGGCCGGGTGCTGACGTCCGGCCGCCCGGTGCTCACGATGACGGAGCTGGCGTGTCGTACGGGCCTGGACGAGCCCGACATCCGCAGGGCCATCGCCTGGCACAACGAGCGGCGTCGGCACCTGGACGGGTGACAGCCCCGCGCACATGACCGCGGCCCCGGCCGGACAGGTGTCCGGCCGGGGCCGCGGGGTGTCACGGGACCGGGGGTCAGGCCGGGGCCGGGGCCGCCGGGCCGACCAGTTCGGTCAGGACGTCCTCCATCGTCACGAAGCCGATGACCTTGCCGTTCTCACCGACGGCCGCCGCGAGATGGCTGCCCTCCGCGCGGAGCGCGGTGAGCGTGTCGTCGAGCGGGGTGTCGATGCGGACCCGGGTGACCTTGTGCAGCGCGGTGCGCGGGAACGGGCGGTCCCGTTCGGTCACGCCGAGGGTGTCCTTGATGTGCAGGTAGCCCAGGAGCGCGCCGTCGGGGCCGGTGACCGGGAAGCGGGACAGGCCCGCGTCGGCGGCCACGCGCTCCAGCCGTGCCGGGGTGACCGTGTGGTCGACGGTGACCATCTTCCGGGCCGGGACGAGGATCTCGCCGACCGGGCGGGTGCCCAGCTCCAGCGCGTCCCGCAGCCGCTCCCCGTCCGCCGGGGTGAGCAGTCCGGCCTCGCTGGAGTCGACGACCATCCGGGCGAGCTGGTCGTCGGTGAACACCGACTCCACCTCGTCCTTGGGCTCGACCCGCAGCAGCCGCAGCAGGACGTTGGCGAAGGCGTTGATGCCGAACACGAACGGCCGCAGCGCCCGGGTCAGCCACACCAGCGGCGGGCCGAGCAGCAGCGCGCTGGGCACGGGCGCGGCGAGCGCGATGTTCTTCGGCACCATCTCGCCGATCAGCATGTGCAGATACGTGGCGAGGGTCAGGGCGATCACGAACGCGATCGGGTGGACCAGCGCGTCCGGGACGTTGACCGCCTCGAACGGCGGCTCCAGCAGATGCGCGATGGCCGGTTCGGCGACCGCGCCGAGCACCAGCGACGACACCGTGATGCCGAGCTGGGCGGTGGCCATCATCGCGGACAGGTGCTCCAGCGCCCAGAGCGTCAGCTTGGCGCGCTTCTCGCCCGCGACGGCGCGCGGCTCGATCTGGCTGCGGCGCACCGAGATCAGGGCGAACTCGGCGCCCACGAAGAACGCGTTGGTCAGCAGAGTGAGGACGCCGATGGCGAGCTGCAGGACGGTCATCGGGCCTCCTCCATGACCTCGTCGCGTACGGGGGCCGGGGCGGTGACGCGTATGCGGTCGGCACGGTGGTGCTCGACCTCCAGCACCTCGAGCCGCCAGCCGTCGACGTCCACGGAGTCGCCCTTGACGGGGATCCGGGCGAGGCGGTTGGCGATCAGTCCGGCGACCGTCTCGTACGGGCCGTCCGGGGCGGTGAGGCCCAGACCGGTGAGCCGGTCGAGCCGGAGGCCGCCGTCGGCCTCCCACACCTCGCGGCCGTCGTCCGTCGCCGGTGCGGGCGCCAGTTCCGGCACCTCGACCGGGTCGTGCTCGTCGCGCACCTCGCCGACGACCTCCTCCACGATGTCCTCCACGGTGGCGACGCCCGCCGTGCCGCCGTACTCGTCGATGACGACGGCCATGGCGCGGTGGGCGCGCATGCGCTCCAGCAGCCGGTCGGCGGGGAGGCTGTCGGGGACCAGCAGCGGCGGCGTGGTCAGCTCGGTGACGGGCGTCATGGCGCGCCGCTCCGGCTCCAGGGCCAGCACGTCCCGGATGTGGACCGTGCCGACGACCTCGTCGAGGCTGTCCCGGTACACCGGGAAGCGGGACAGGCCGGTGGCGTGGCTGAGCGCGGCGGCGTCGGCGGCGGTGGCGTGCACCTCCAGGGCGCGGACGTCGACGCGCGGGGTCATCACGTTCTCGGCGGTCAGCTCGCCCAGGTGCAGGGTGCGGACGAACAGCTCCGCGGAGTCCGCCTCCAGGGCGCCCTCGGCGGCGGAGTGCCGGGCGAGCGCGCTGAGCTCCTCTGCGGTGCGGGCGGACGCCAGTTCCTCCGCGGGCTCCAGGCCGAAGCGGCGCACGAAACGGTTCGCGGTGCCGTTGAGGTGGTTGATGAACGGGCCGAAGGCGGCCGTGAAGGCGCGCTGCGGTCCCGCGACGACCTTGGCGACCGCGGCGGGGCGTGAGATGGCCCAGTTCTTCGGGACCAGCTCGCCGATCACCATCAGCACCACCGTGGACAGGGCGACGCCGAGGAGGGTCGCCACGGTCGGGGCGGCGGAGCCGAGGCCGGCCGCGCGCAGCGGGCCGCGCAGCAGGGCGGCGAGGGACGGCTCGGCGAGCATGCCGATCACCAGGGAGGTGACGGTGATGCCGAGCTGGGCGCCGGACAGCTGGACCGTCAGGCGGCGTACGGCGGCCAGCGCACCGGCGGCGCCGCGCTCACCCGCGTCGGCGGCACGCTCGAGATCGGCGCGCTCGACGGTGGTGAGAGAGAACTCGGCCGCGACGAACACCGCGCAGGCCAGCGTCAGCAGCAGGGCGAGCAGGAGCAGCAGGATCTCGGTCACCGTGCCACCCCCGCTCCCTGACCGGCCGCGTGACGCGGACTGCGGGTGGTGGCACGGCTACTACTGGGAGGATCACCCATCGGGGGACCGTCGCTCCTTTTCGAACAGTACGAAGATGTGTGGAAGCAGGATGACTGCTTCCACGCCAACTGTAAAGGACCCGCAAAACTTCCCGCTCGCGCGTGCCTTCTGGAGTCAGCCGTCCCACGTCCAGTCGGCGACCTCCGGCAGGTCGGTGCCGTGTGCGCGGATCCAGTCGTGGTGGCGCAGCCGGACGTCCTCCATCCGCTGCCGCACGGCGGCGGCGCGTACCGCGAGGCCGGGCACGCGGTCGATGACGTCCATCACCAGCCGGTAGCGGTCCAGGTCGTTGCGGACCACCATGTCGAACGGCGTGGTCGTGGTGCCGATCTCCTTGTAGCCGCGCACGTGCAGGTGGTGGTGGCCGGTGCGGCGGTAGGCGAGCCGGTGGATCAGCCACGGATAGCCGTGGTAGGCGAAGATCACCGGCTTGTCGGCGGTGAACAGGCCGTCGTACTCGAAGTCGGACATGCCGTGCGGGTGTTCCCCGCGGGGCAGCAGGCGGGCGATGTCGACGACGTTGACGACCCGCACGGACAGCTCGGGCAGGTGCCGGCGCAGCAGCTGCGCGGCCGCCATGACCTCCTGGGTGGGGACGTCGCCCGCGCAGGCCAGCACCACGTCGGGTTCGCTGTCGCCGGTCTCGGTGCCCGCCCAGTCCCAGATGCCGGCGCCGCGCGCGCAGTGCGCCTTGGCCTCCTCCATGGACAGCCAGTCGAAGCAGGGCTGCTTGCCGGCGACGATCACGTTGACGTAGTCGCGGCTGCGCAGGCAGTGGTCGGCGACCGACAGCAGGGTGTTGGCGTCCGGCGGCAGGTAGACCCGTACGGCCTCCGGGCTCTTGTTGAGGATGTGGTCGACGAAGCCGGGGTCCTGGTGGGAGAAGCCGTTGTGGTCCTGGCGCCAGACGTGCGACGTCAGCAGGTAGTTGAGGGAGGCGATGGGGGCGCGCCAGGGCAGGCGGCGGGTGACGCGCAGCCACTTGATGTGCTGGTTCACCATCGAGTCGACGATGTGCACGAACGCCTCGTAGCAGGAGAACAGGCCGTGCCGGCCGGTGAGGAGGTAGCCCTCCAGCCAGCCCTGGCAGGTGTGCTCGGAGAGGATCTCCATCACCCGGCCGTGCCGGTCGAGGTCCTCGTCCACGTCGAAGGTGCCCGCCTGCCACGCCTTGCCGCTCGCCTCGTACACGGCCTGGAGTCGGTTGGACGCGGTCTCGTCGGGGCCGACCAGCCGGAAGTCGCGGCGGTCCGTGGTGGCCCGCATGACGTCCTGGAGGAGGTCGCCGAGGACGCGGGTCGGTTCGTGCATCGTCGCGCCCGGCTTGTCGACGGGGACGGCGTGCCGCTCCAGCGGCGGCATCGGCAGTTCGCGCAGCATCAGCCCGCCGTTGGCGTAGGGGGTGGCGCCGAGGCGGCGGGCGCCGGCCGGGACGCAGGCGAGGACGTCGGCGCGGGGGCGGCCGTCCTCGTCGAACAGTTCCTCGGGCCGGTACGACCGCAGCCACGTCTCCAGCTGCCGGAGGTGGTCGGAATGGTCGCGGACACCGGGCAGCGGCACCTGGTGGGAACGCCAGGTGTTCTCCACGGGCAGCCCGTCGACCTCTGCGGGTCCCGTCCACCCCTTGGGGGTGCGCAGCACGATCATCGGCCAGCGGGGGCGCTCGGTCGCCCCGTCCTCGCGGGCGGCGCGCTGGATGGCGGCGATCCGGTCGAGGGCGGTGTCCATGGCGCGGGCCAGCGCCTGGTGGACGGCGGCGGGATCGTCGCCGATCACGTGCAGGGGGTCGTGGCCGTAGCCCCTGAGCAGCGCGTCCAGCTCGTCGTCGGGGATACGGGCGAGCACGGTCGGGTTGGCGATCTTGTAGCCGTTGAGGTGGAGGATCGGCAGGACGGCGCCGTCGTGGACGGGGTCGAGGAACTTGTTGGAGTGCCAGGAGGTCGCCAACGGTCCGGTCTCCGCCTCGCCGTCGCCGACCACGCACGCGACGACCAGGTCGGGGTGGTCCAGGGCGGCGCCGTACGCGTGCGACAGGGAGTAGCCGAGCTCGCCGCCCTCATGGATGGAGCCGGGCGTCTCGGGGGCGACGTGGCTGGGGACGCCGCCGGGGAACGAGAACTGCTTGAACAGCCGCGCCATCCCCGCCGCGTCCCGCGTGATGTCCGGATACGTCTCCGTGTACGACCCCTCCAGCCACGACCCGGCGACCACGGCCGGCCCTCCGTGCCCCGGCCCCCACACGCACAGGGCGTCCAGGTCACGGGCCCGGATCACCCGGTTGAGGTGGGTGTAGACGAGGTTCAGACCGGGCGAGGTGCCCCAGTGCCCGAGCAGCCGCGGCTTCACGTGCTCCGGGCGCAGCGGTTCGGTGAGCAGGGGGTTCGCCATGAGGTAGATCTGGCCGACGGCCAGGTAGTTCGCGGCGCGCCAGTGCGCGTCCAGCGTCCTCAGCTCGTCGTCGCCGAGCGGGGCGGAGGCCTGGTGCGTGTCGACGGACATCGTGGTGTCCTTCCGCGTCGGGGGGGTGGGTGCGTGAGGGTGCGTCCCTTGCTCACCTTCCCCCGGAGAGGCGTGTCCCGACAGGGCCACGTGGGCCATTGCGGGCCCCCTTCAGTGCCCGACCTCCCCGTGCGGGACCACGGCCACCGGGCAGGCGGAGCGGTGGAGGGCCGTGTGGGTGACGCGGCCGAGGCGGGCTCGGTGGCGGCGGGTGCCGAGGACCAGCAGGTCGGCCGTGTGCGAGGCGTCGACGAGGACCTCGCGGGCGGGTCCCTCGACCGTGCGGGTGTGGATCTCCCGCCGGGACGTGCGCGAGGGCCGCGCGCAGTTCCTCCGAGGCCCGCTTCTCGTGCGGGCGGGCGGGCACGTCGGCGGTTTCGGACGCCGGACGCCTCCAGGCCCGTACGACCTCCAGGGGCAGCCCGCGCCGGCGGGCCTCGGCGGCGGCGAAGCGCACGGCCGCCGGGTGTGCGCCGACGCCCACGACGATCCGGCCGCGCACCGGCGGCACCGCCTGGTTGTCGTGGCCGCCGCGCAGCACGACCACCGGGCAGTCCGCCTGCGCGGTGACGGCCAGGGCGACCGAGCCGAGCAGCGCCTCGGTGACTCCGGCCCGTCCGCGCGTGCCCACGACCAGCGACGACGCCGTGCGTGCCGCGCGTGTCAACGCGTTCCGCGGTTCGTCCGGCACGACCTCCTCGTCGACCCGCAGGCCGGGGCGGCGGATGTGCACCCGCCGGGCGGCGACGGCGAGGACGTCTCCGGCGGGGCCCGGGTACCGGCCGGCTGGCGCGGCATGGACCAGTCGCAGCGGCACCCCGCGCGGCTCGGCCTCGTCGGCCGCCCGGTCGACGGCCCGCAGGCTGGGCGCGGAACCGTCGACGCCGGCCACCAGCGGCCAGGAGGGGTCGGGACCGGTCATGGCAGTCAGTCGTGCGCGACGACGGCCACCGGGGCGGTGGCGTGGTGCATCACGGCGTGGGTGACCGGCCCGATGTGCGCTCCGATGGGGCTGCGGCGGATCCGGCGGCCGACGACGACCAGCGAGGCGTCGCGGGCGGCGTCGACGATCCGGACGCCCGCGCTGCCGGCGCGGGACTCCTCGGCGACCTCGACATCGGGGTACTTCTCCCGCCAGGGCCGCAGCACCTCGGCCAGGGCGTCGGACTGCTCCACGCCCAGCTCGGCGGCGAGCGCCGGGTAGGCGGGGAGGGCGTAGGCGTAGTACGGCGGGACGGTCCAGCCGTGCACGGCCTTCAGTACGGCGCGGCGCCGGGCGGCCTCCTCGAAGGCGAAGGCGAGGACCGTGCCGTTCGGCTTGTCCGTGTCGACGCCCACCACCACGGGCCCGGCGGCCTTCTCGGACGTGGCGGCGCGGACGAGGACGACCGGGGTGGTGGTGTGCGCGATCACCACCATGCCGACGGAGCCGACGAGGAAGCCGCCGATGCCGCTGAGCCCGCGGGAGCCGAGGACGAGCAGGTCGGCGTCCTTCGCCACCTCGGGCAGCACCTCCATGGGGCCGCCGGGGATCTGCTCGGCGACGACCTCCAGTTCCGGGTGGCGCCCCCGCAGCGTCGCGCCCGCCTCGCGCGGGAGGCGTTCGGCGCGCTCCCGGCAGGTGCCGTCGTCCATGAGGCCGGACTCGGCGATGTGTCCCGGGATCGGCTCCCGGACGTTGACCAGCCGCAGCGGCAGCCCGCGCAGCAGGGCCTCCCTGGCGGCCCACTCCGCGGCGGCCCGGCTCTCGGACGAGCCGTCGTAGCCCACGGTGACGGTGCGGAGCATGAAACCCACCTCCCGTTCCGGGACCCTCCACATCGGGGTCCCTCCACGGCCCACGATCCCGTCGCGTCCGGCGCGGGGGCAGAGGCCGCGGGTCCCGCGCGAGCGGGCCGTTGGGCCCCATGGCCCGGGGGCCCGACCGGTCCCGGCCGTCGCGCGCGACCGGACCCGTCGAACTCCGCGACGGGCCCGGGCCAAGGCGCGCGGTACGCGCGAGGATCAGTTGAGACCGGACGCCTTCAGCGCCTCGTTGGTGGCCTTGCCCTGCGCCTCGCTGGTGGTGACGTCCTTGTAGGTGAAGCGCTGGGAGGGTGTCCGGTCGAGGTTGATGCCGCCGCCGTTGGTCGAGCCGCATCGGTTGCGCGCGGCGTCGACGGCCTTGTCCTCGTGGCGGACGACGTCGGCAGCTGCCTCCGCGAGCGCGTCGAGGAGGTGCCGGCGCTTCTCGCCGGTGGGGTCCGGCGGGATGCCCGCGGACCGCACGACGTCGTCCTTCTGCTGTGTACGGGCCGGCCCTGATTCGCCGGAGGTTCCGGCTTCTTACGCCTCCGGCGTCGAGCACCGCCCCGTCGGCGCTCGGGGGGGCAGCCCTTTCCTCACCCCTCCGCCACGAACGGCTGCTCCGTCCAGATGATCTTGCCGGTCGCCGTATGCCGTGTCCCCCACCTATGAGCCAGCTGGGCCACGATCATCAGGCCCCGGCCGCCCTCGTCCGTGGTGCGGGCGTGGCGTGGGCGGGGTGACGTTCCGCTGCCGTCGGTGACCTCGCAGATCAGGGCGCGGTCGCGGATCAGGCGTAGGGAGACCGGGCCGGAGGCGTGGCGGATCGCGTTGGTGACGAGTTCGCTGACGATGAGTTCCGTGGTGAAGGACAGGTCGTCCAGGCCCCACTCCGACAGCTGCCGTACGGCGGCCGTGCGGGCGGTGCCGACGGCGGCCGGGTCGCTGGGCAGGTCCCAGGACGCGACCCGGTCCGCCGGCAGGGAGCGGGTGCGGGCGAGCAGCAGCGCCGCGTCGTCCGGGGGCGGCCCGGTGAGCAGGGTGTCGACCACGTCCCGCCCGAGTTCCCGCAGCGTGGGGCGCGGGACCGCGAGGGCCGCGCCCAGCCGGTCGATCCCCTCGTCGATGTCCCGGTCCGGGGTCTCGACGAGGCCGTCGGTGTAGAACGCCAGCAGGCTGCCCTCGGCCAGCTCCCGTTCGCACGACTCGAAGGGCAGGTACCCGAGCCCCAGCGGGGGCCCGGCCGGCAGGTCCATGACCTCGGCCGTGCCGTCCGGGGTGACGAGGACGGGCGGGAGATGGCCTGCGCGGGCCATCGCGCACCGCCCGCTGACCGGGTCGTACACGGCGTACAGGCAGGTCGCGCCGAGGAAGGCGGAGCCCGC
Organism: Streptomyces sp. P9-2; assembly: GCF_051903975.1. Classification (NCBI taxonomy): domain Bacteria; kingdom Bacillati; phylum Actinomycetota; class Actinomycetes; order Kitasatosporales; family Streptomycetaceae; genus Streptomyces; species Streptomyces sp. P9-2. The sequence goes on along the minus strand of NZ_CP192633.1, from coordinate 4,554,754 downwards.
GGCGGCGGGTTCGTGGTCGTCGTGGGCGCCCATCAGCCCGATGACCAGGTCGTCGAGGTGGGCGAGGAGTTCGTCGGGCGGCATGTCGAGGTTGGCGAGGGTGCGCACGGCGGTGCGCAGCCGTCCCATGGTCGCGGCGGCGTCCATGCCGTGTCCGACGACGTCGCCGACGACGAGGGCGACGCGGGCGCCGGACAGCGGGATGACGTCGAACCAGTCGCCGCCGACGCCGTTCGGGGCGTCGGCCGGCTGGTACCAGGACGCCACGTCCACGGCGGAGCCGCCGGTGAGCGCCTGGGGCAGCAGTGCCTGCTGCATGGAGCGGGCGGCGGTCCGCTCGCGGGTGTAGCGGCGGGCGTTGTCGACGGCCACCGCGGCGCGGGAGACGATCTCCTCGGCGAGCCGTGCGTCGTCGTCGCGGAACGGGCCGGACCGTTCGGTGCGCGCGAAGGTGGCCACGCCGAGGGTGACGCCCCGGGCGCGGACCGGCACGACCATCAGGGAGCTGTAGCCGTACTTGAGGATGGACGCGCCGATCGAGGGGTCCTCGGTGACCCAGGGGCTGCTCTCGCGGTCGAGGGTGCGTTCGACGAGGGTGCGGCCCTCCAGGAGGCAGCGGGTCACGGGCGAGGACGGGGCGCGCCGTACGGCCTCCCCGAGGGCGAGACTGCCGCCGCAGCCGCCCTCCCGCGCGGACGCCTGCCCGGCGCGGCGGATGACCGGGGACAGGCCGACGGGTCCGGGCGCGGGCTCCTCTCCGCGCATCACGGTGTCCAGCAGGTCCACGGCGACGAAGTCGGCCAGGGTCGGCACGGCCTCGTCGGCGAGCTCCTGCGCGGTGCGGGGGACGTCGAGGGTGCTGCCGATGCGGGCGCCGACGTCGTTCAGCAGGGCGAGCCTGCTCTGCGCCCGCCACCGCTCGGTGACGTCGACGACCATGTACAGGACGCCGACGGTGGTGTCGTGCCGGTCGGTCACGCCGAAGAACGACACGGAGACCGCGCGGGCGTCCCTGGGTTCCTCCTCCTCGCTGCGGAACTCCCAGTCCATGACGGGCTCGCCGGTCTCCAGCACGCGCCGCATCTGCTCCTCGAAGCGCCGGTACTGCGGGGTCGGCTTCAGTTCGGTGAGGCGCCGCCCGATGCGCTGTTCCAAGGGGATCAGCTGGGCGAGCGGCTCGTTGACCCAGACGTACCGAAGGTCCGTGTCGAGCATGGCCAGGCCGACGGGGGCGCGGGTGAGGAAGGGGGTGAGCACCACGGAGCTGGTGCCGCCGCCGGGCATCCGCCAGAAGGCGCGTTTCGGCGGCCGGCCGACGTACCGGCCGAGGACGAGCGCGGCGACCGTGGCGGCGAGGACGCCCGGGACCATCTCGTAGACGCTCGTCTCGAGCGGCCCGAGCAGCGGGTTGACCGAGTCCCACGCCAGGACCGTGCCGGCGCCGGCGACGATGCCGGCCATGGCGCCGGCCGCGGTCATGCGGGGCCAGTACAGCGAGAGCAGCACGACCGGGCCGAACGCGGCGCCGAACCCGGCCCACGCCTCGGCGACGATGTTCAGCAGCCCGCCGCCTCTGAGGGCGATCACGTACGCCACGACGATGACCAGCACGACGGTGGCGCGGCCCACCCACACCAGCGTCCGGTCGGAGGCCCTGCGGTGGAGGAACGCCCGGTAGAAGTCCTCGGTGAGGGCCACGGAGGACACCAGCAGCTGGCTGTCCGCGGTCGACACGACGGCGGCCAGCACCGCGACCAGCATGATCCCGGCGATCCACGGGTCGAGCAGCAGCCGGCTGAGCGCGATGTACACGGTGTCCGGGGAGGACAGTGCCGGGGTCAGCTCGCCGATGCCGGCGAGGCCGACGAGGGTGGCGCCGGTGAGGACGAGGATCACCCAGCCGGTGCCGATGCGGCGGGCCGCGGGGACGTCCCGGGTGCTGCGGATGCTCATGAAGCGGGCCAGGATGTGCGGCTGGCCGAAGTAGCCCAGCCCCCAGGCGAGCAGCGAGACGATCGCCACCATCCCGAGCGGCCCCCCGGCCGTCCAGGATCCGTCCGCGTACGCGACACGGGAGCTGAACTCGCGCAGGGCGGGCTGTCTGCCGTCGAGGGCGTCCCCGAGGGCGCCGAAGCCGCCGAGGCGCGCGATCGCGACGGCGGGCAGCACCACCAGGCCGAGCAGCATCAGCGTGGCCTGCAGGACGTGCGTAAGGCTGACGGCGAGGAAGCCGCCCAGGCACGAGTAGATGACGATCAGCAGCCCGGTGAGGGTGACGCCGACGGTGAAGCGCAGGTCGAAGACGGTCTCGAACAGCAGTCCGCCCGCCACCAGACCGCTGGCGACGTACACGGTGAAGAAGACGAGGGTGACCGCGGCGGAGACCAGCCGCAGCATGCGCGTGCGGTCCTCGAACCGCTCCTCCAGATAGCCGGACAGGGTCACCGCGTTCCCGGCGCGCTCGGTGTAGGTGCGCAGACGTGGCGCGACGAACAGCCAGTTCAGGTACGTCCCCACAGCCAGCCCGACGGGCAGCCACACGGAGCCGAGCCCGGCCGCGTAGACGGCGCCGGGCAGCGCCAGGAACAGCCAGCCGGACATGTCGCTGGCGCCCGCGGACAACGCGGCGACCCAGGGGCCGAAGCGGCGGCCGCCGAGGGCGAAGTCCTCGAAGGTGCGCGTGCGCGTGTAGGCCCGGATCCCTGTCCCGATCAGGGCGAGCATGTACAGGACGAACGTGGCGACGATCGGCGCGCTCAGCTGGAACATGTGGTCCTCGCCCGGAAGTCCCGCGATGCGCGGCACACCCTCGGTCCGGCGGGCAAAATATGACTTCGGCGCCAAATCTACTCAGGTCGGGGCGCGGCAACCAGGGGAACGGCGGCGCCCGGGACGCCCGGCCGTGCGCCGGAAGGGACCTCCGGCCCCCTCGGCCGTACGGCGGAGGGCCCATGCGCCAGGCGGCGGACCGGGGGAAGGTGGCAGGAGGAGCAGGGGGGACGGCACGAGAGAACGCGTGGAGGCACGGTGACCGGAGTGGTGGTCGTCGGAGTGGACGGGTCGGCGTCGGCCCTGGCCGCGGTGGAGACGGCGGCACGGGAGGCGCGGCTGCGGGGCGCGTCGCTGAAGGTGGTGCACGCGTTCATGTGGCCCGCGATGCACGTGCCGCTGGGCCCCTCGCCTCTCGGTCCGTCGGAGGGCGGGCTGCGGACCATGGTGGAGCGGCTGCTGGCGGAGGCCGTGGAGCGCGCCGAGGCGACCGAGCCCGAGGTGGAGGTGAGCAGCTCGGTGGTGACGGGCGAGGCGCTCACCGTCCTGGAGGCACAGTCCCGCGCCGCGGAGCTGGTGGTGGTCGGGTCGCGCGGCATGGGCGGTTTCGTCGGCCTGATGGTCGGCTCGACGGCCGTGCATCTGGCGGCGCACGGGACGTGTCCGGTGCTGGTGGTGCGCGGTGACGTGCGTACGGAGGGTCCCGTGGTGGTGGGCGTCGACGGTTCCGCCGCCGGTGAGCGGGCGGTGGACTTCGCCTTCCGGGAGGCCGAGCTGCGCGGGACGACGCTGGTGGCCGTGCACGCCTGGACCGCGTGGAACGCGCCCGTGCCGGAGCCGCAGGAGCCCACGGAGCCGTACGCGAACCCGCCGGGCGCCCTCGCGGAGGCGGAGGAACGGCTGCTGGCGGAGGCGCTGGCGGGCCACCGCGAGCTGCGTCCCGGTGTCGTGGTGGAGCCGAAGGTGGTCCACGGCCCCACCCGCGAGGCCCTGATCGAGGCCGCCCAGGGTGCCCGGCTGACGGTGGTCGGCGCGCGGGGGCGGGGCGGGTTCACGGGGTTGCTGCTGGGGTCGGTCAGCCAGGCGCTGCTGCATCACGCGCCGTCGCCGGTGGCGGTGGTGCGGGGGGCCTAGTCGGTCTTCCGGTGGTGTGCGTACGAGAGACCCGGGGCGCCGGTGCGGGCGCCCCGGGCCTGTCGTGCCTGCGTCAGCGGAGCCGGCGGTGGCGGGCGACGACGGGGACGCGGGCCCACCGGCGGCCCAGCCCCCACACCGTGCCCGCTCCGGTCGCCGCGAGGGCGACGAGGACCGCCGCGTACACCAGGTGGTAGTCGGCGAAGGGGTTCGTCGACATGCTCGGTGAGCCGTCGGACAGATGGCGGGCCGGCGGCCACTCCGCGATCCACATCAGCGCCATCATGAGCGTGCCCGCCGCGGCCGCCGGCCACAGCGCCACACCCGTGAGCAGCGCGAGACCGACGCCGAGCAGCCCCAGCATGAACAGCCGGTCCGCCCAGGGCGCCCCGGCCCAGTCGTGGAACGTCGACTCGAGCGGCCCGGCCGCCACCGACGACAGGAAGCCCTTGGTGGGCGAACCGCCGTCGGCCCAGCCACGGCCCGACTGCGTCGCGTAGCCCAGCCCGAACGTCTTGTCGAGGAAGGCCCACAGGAAGACGAAACCCGTCAGCAGCCGCAGCCCGGCGAGCGCGTACGCGCCCGGCGCGGGTGCGACCGCCACGTCGCCCTCGTCCATGCCCGCGGCGTGGGCCCCGCGGGCGGACGACGGCTTGGGGAACACGGGCGAACGGTGCGGGTGATCGTGGACTGCCATGGTGTCCGTCCCCTCCGAGGAACTGCCCGACATCTCAACGCTTCTCGTTGCGCCTTCAATGTCTCGCCGCCGGGGCGCGGGTCCCAGGGACCGTGGGTCCCGCGCCGGGCCCGAACGTCCCTAGGCGGAGGGGGAGTTCGGCAATGTCACTTGCCCCGCAGCGCGGCGAGCGCGCCCTCGAGGTTCGTCCCGCGCGGGCGGTTGTGGGGCAGCTTGCCGAGGACGACGGCCATGCCGCAGGTGTCGGTGAGGGCGGAGAAGACCAGGCCGCCCGCGATGCCCGCGGAGAGAAGCTGGAACGCCGGGTGCACGAGCAGGCCGAGCACCAGCCCGAGCAGCACCAGCGTGCCGGCGGTGAAGCGCACCTGGCGCTCCATGCCCCACACCGCGCGGGTGTCGCAGGCCACGGGACGCTCCAGGTTCTGCCCTTCGGCCGCCCAGGCGTTGGTGCCGCCGGCGAGGGAGGCGGCGGGCACGCCCTCGGCGGCGACGATCCCGGACGCCTTCTCCGAGCGCGCCCCGGAGGCGCACACGACGAGAAGGGCGCCGCGCTCGGCGGCCTGCCGGATCTCGGGCAGGGCGCGCTTGATCTGGTCCAGGGGGACGTTCACGGCGCCGGGCAGGTGGCCGGTGGCGTACTCGGCGGGGGTGCGGACGTCGATGACGGTGAAGTCGTCCAGCCGGGCGGCGGCCTGGGCGACGGTGAGGGTGTCCGGGGTGACGGGGGAGGTCATGGCGGGTGTGTGATCCTTCTCTGTCGGCGATCGGTGGGGGGTGGCGGTCGGTCGACGGAATGGCGGAAGCGGACGTAGAGTACCCCACGGGGTATTTCGTCAGGGAGTGGACGTGGACTTGGATCTCGCGGGCGCGGAGCTGAAATCCGTGCTGAACAGGCTGCGCCGGGCGCAGGGTCAGATCTCCGGCGTGATCCGGATGATCGAGGAGGGTCGCGACTGCGAGGACGTGATCACCCAGCTCGCGGCGGCCTCCCGCGCCCTGGACCGCGCCGGTTTCGCGATCATCGCCACGGGCCTGCAGAAGTGCGTGGCGGACATCGAGTCCGGCCGCGCGAACGGGGAGAACGGCGAGAGCGCGGAGGAGATGCGGGCACGGCTGGAGAAGCTGTTCCTGTCACTGGCGTGACCCCTACGCACGCGGGCGGCTCGACTCCGCCATCGCGGAGGTGAGGCGCAGCGCGCCGCTCCGGAGCCGCTCCGAGGGCGACCGCCGACCGCCCGGCGCACCGGGCGGTCGCGCGATGACGCAGCCAGAGGACTGGCCGGCCCAGCCGCGCGGGGAAGGCGACCTGACGCCGCCACCGCGACGGTCCGGTACGGCGCACCGGTAAGCCCAGCCGGTGACCGCCGGCCGCCCCGCGCACCAGGCAAGACGGCTGCGCGCAGCGCGCGATGACGCCACACGAATCCCGAGGGCCCAGCCACTCGGACACAGCCGCCTGACGCCGCCACCGCGACGGTCCCGTGCCGCGTGGCGCGGGGGTGTCACACCCACCCCTGTACACGAGCCGCCCGCCGTACTTCGCCCGCGACCTCATGACATCACCGCGTCCGCCAGCATGACCGCGGCCACCGCCAGCAGCACCGCCGCGAAGATCCGGCGCAGCGCGCTGCCCGAAAGCTTGGCCGACAGGCGTCGGCCGTCCAGCGCACCGAGAACCGCCGCTCCCGCGAACGGCCCGACGACCGCCCAGTCCAGCGCCTCCAGCGCGTCGACGCGAAGGAGCAGCGCGGCGAGGGCGTTGACGGTGATGACGAGCAGGCTCGTGCCGACCGCTTCCCGCATGCGCAGACCGACGCCGTGCACCAGTGCCGGTACGGCGAGGAAGCCGCCGCCGACGCCGAGGACGCCGGTGACCGCGCCGAGCCCCGCTCCCGCGCCCGCCGCCCTGCCCGTCCGCAACGGCCCCGCGGCCGGTTCGTCGGGCGGGGTGCCACGGAGCATGCGGAGCGCGGCGACGGCCGCCACGACGGCGAAGCCGGCCGTCAGCGCTGCCGCGGGCAACCGCCCGGAGAGGCCCGCGCCCAGCAGGGCGGGTCCGATACCGGCGGCCGCGAAGAGCAGCCCCGTGCGCAGCCGTACATGGCCGTCGCGGCTGTGCGCGAGCAGCGCGGTGAACGAGGTGACGGCCACGATCAGCAGGCTCGCGGTGGTGGCGGCGAGCGGGGAGAGGCCGAGCAGGTAGATCAGGGCGGGGACGGCGAGGATGCTGCCGCCGCCCCCGAGGGCGCCGAGCGCGAGGCCGGTCAGGGCCCCGGCGGCCAGGGCGAGGAGGAGCAGGCTCACGAGACGCTGCCGTCCCCGCCGTACGCGCCGACGACCGGCAGTCCGGCGTCCGCCCGGTCCCGCATGCCGCCGGTCACGTCCACGGCGTCGGCGCCGCGCTCCGCGAGCAGGGCGGCGGCCTGCCGTGCCCGGTTGCCCGACCGGCAGATGACGATCAGAGGCGCCCCTTGGGCGGCGTCGGGAACCGGGGCCCCGGCGGCGAGGGCGGACAGCGGGAGGCGGACGGCGCGGGACGCGTGGCCCGCCCGCCCTTCGTGGAGTTCGCGGACGTCGAGCACGACGGCCTCGGCGTGACCGCCGCCTTCGGCCGTGTGTCCGGTGCGTGCGGCGGCCTCGGGGACGCCGACGCGTCCCGGGGCGTACCGCTGATGTGGTGCGTCGACCATGTCGTCACTCATACGTGCGGACGGTGAGCCCGGCCTCGCCGGCCCGGTCGAAGCGGTCGTCCACCGCGACGACGTCACGGCCGGACGCGTCCAGCAGGGAGGCGGCGACGGCGGCGCGCAGTCCGCCGGCGCAGTGCACCCACACCTGCCCGTCGGGCACCTCGTGCAGCCGGCCGCGCAGTTCATGAACCGGTATGTGGACGGACCCGTCCACGTGACCGCGCGCCCGCTCGGAGGCGCGCCGCACGTCGAGCACGACGACACCCTCGGCCGGGTGACTCCGCGCCAGGTCGGCGAAGGTCCCGCGGGGGAAGGAGGCGGGGGTCTCACCGGGGCGCAGCCAGTCGGCGGGGCCGCCGACGGCCGCGGCGGCGGGCCGGTCGATGCCGACCCGGGTCAGCTCCCGCTGCGCGTCCGCCAGCTGGGCGGGCGTCTCGGCGAGCAGGGTGACCGGCTTGCCCCACGGGATCAGCCAGGCGAGATAGGTGGCGAGCTGCCCCTCCGCCTCGACGTTGTACGACCCCGTCACATGGCCGGCGGCGAAGGCGACGCGGTTGCGCAGGTCGACGACCCACTCCCCCGCCGCGAGCCGCGCGGCGATGTCGCCGGGGTCGGCGACGGCGGGCGGGGTGAGGTCGAGGGGCGCGGGGCCTGCGGCGTTGAGGGGCCCCATGTGCGCGTAGTACGCGGGGACGTCGTCAAGCCCGGCCAGCAGACGGGCGACGAAGGTGTCGGCGTCCGGGGCGGTGAGCGCCTCGTTGGACGCCTTCTCCTTGCCGATCGTCGTACCGCCGCCCTCCTGCTGCGAGGACGAGCAGAAGCTGCCGAAGCCGTGGGTGGGCAGCACGGCCGTCTCGTCGGGGAGTTCACCGGCGAGGCGGTGGGCGGAGGCGTGCTGGGCGCGGGCGAGCCGCTCGGTCAGCCGGGGCTCGACCAGGTCGGGGCGTCCGACGGTGCCGATCAGCAGGGAGCCGCCGGTGAACACCGCGACGGCGGCGCCGTTCTCCTCCAGCGCGTACGCGGTGTGGTGCGGGGTGTGTCCGGGGGTGGCGAGGGCGCGCAGCACCAGGCCGGCGTCCTCGTCGACGGCGGTGCGGTCGCCGTCGCACACGGGGACGCGCGGGAAGGAGACCCGCGCGCCGGCGGGGACCAGGTAGGACGCGCCGGTGAGCCGGGCGAGTTCGAGTCCGCCGGTGACGTAGTCGTTGTGCACGTGGGTCTCGGCGACGTACGCGATGCGCACCCCGCGCCGGGCGGCCGCGGCGATCATCCGGTCGATGTCGCGCGGCGGGTCGACGGCCACGGCCGTGCGGGCGCCGCCGGCCAGGTAGCCGCGGTTGCCGAGTCCCGGAACCTCGATGGTGTCCACGAAGAACACGTCTTTCTCCTTCCCATGGTGAATTACCCCCTGGGGTATGTCCTCACGGTAGCACGAGGTACCCCCGGGGGTATTTTGGAAGGGCGGCGCGCCTCCGGAGTCCAGCGGTGAGGGACGACGACCAGCGGGCAGCGGGCCTGCTGGATCATGGCGTGGGTGACGGGACCGGTCCGGGGCAGCGAGGGACGCCCGGGAATCCGGTGCCCGACGACCAGCAGCCGCGCGTCCGAGGCCGCCTTGAGCAGGGCGTCCGCGGGCTTGCCCTCGGCCACCGTCTCCAGCACCTCGACGTCGGGGTACTTGTCCCGCCACACCTGGAGCACGGCCGTCAGGAAGCGCAGCCATTCCCCGGCCCGCTCCTGGTCACCGGCCGGACCCGCGTCGGTCGCGCCGAGCGTGAGCCGGTCGGGCGCGCGCCAGGCGTGCACGGCGCGCAGCCGCGCACGGCGCCGGCGGGCCGCCTCGAAGGCGTACGCGAGCACTTCGTCGCAGGGTTCGATGACGTCCACCCCGACCACGACGTCCCGCCGCCCGTCACCGCCCGTCCCCTCCCCCGCCGCGTCCGCCCGTACGAGCACGACGGGACGTGTGGCCCGCGCGACGACGCCGAGCGAGACGGAGCCTGCGAGCAGTCCGGCGACCCGGCCCAGCCCGCGCGAGCCGAGCACCAGCGGGTCGGCCTCCTCCGCGGCCTGCGCGAGGGCGGCCGCGGCGGGGCCTTCGGCCTGGGTCTCGCGCACCCGTACGTCCGGCTGGACGGCGTGGACGCGTTCCGCCGCTCTCCGCAGCACCCTCAGAGCCAGGCGGTGGTCGGCGGTGCGGGTGGTGTCCGTGCCGGCCTGCCGCGGACGCCGTCCCGCTACGTGCAGCAGCCGCAGGCCGGCACCCCGGCGCGCGGCCTCACGGGCGCCCCACTCGGCGGCCGCGAGGCTCTCGGCGGAACCGTCGACACCGACGACGACCGGCGACTCCATGACATGCACCTTTCGCTCGGAGCGTTCCCCCGCCGACGCCCAGCGTCGCCGGGGGCGGCGGCGGGCGGGAAGGGCCACCGGGTCCCGGCCAGGGGTCCGACAGGCCCGACGGGGCACCTCGGGAATCCCGCCCCGATGGCGACATCCCGGACATCCGGGCCGTTCGGCCCTGCTCGCCCTGCCCCTGAGGCCCTGGGACCAGCCACGGTGGCCGCCGGAGGCTGGAACCAACCGCTCCTGGCGAGGGCCCCGTCCCGGCCGGCGGCACCCGACTCAGCCAGGAGGATCAGCGATGAAGGCCACCGAGGTCGGCGCCGTCATGACCAGGAACGTGGTCACCGCCGCGTACGGCACTCCGCTCAGGGACGTGGTCCGCGCGCTCGGGGAGCACCGCGTCGGCGGCCTTCCGGTGACGGACGAGGAGGACCGGGTGATCGGCGTGGTCTCCACGTCGGACCTAGCGCGTTCTCGCCCGCACCGGACGCCCGAGGGCGCCTCCGGCCCCTGGTGGGCCCGTCTCATCAGCAGGATGCCCGGCCTCCGCCGGGCCCGCACCGCGGGTGACGTGATGACCGCCCCCGCGGTCACCGTGGGGGCGCGTGCCACCGTCACGGAGGTGTCCTGGCTCATGACCGGGCACGGCGTCGAACGCCTGCCGGTGGTGGACGACGAGGAGCGGCTCGTCGGCATCGTCACGCGCGGCGACCTGCTCCGGCCGGTGCTGCGCACGGACGTCGAGATCGAGCGCGCGGTGCGCCGGGACGTCCTCGGGGCGACGCTCTGGCTGACGCCGCGGGCGCTGGCCCTGGCCGTGGAGGACGGCGTGGTGACCCTCACGGGCCGGCTGGAGAAGCGCAGCGACGCCGACGTGGCGGTGCGGGCGGCGAGCCGCATCGACGGTGTGGTCGCGGTCGTCGACCAGCTGTCGTACCGGGTCGACGACACACGTCCGGACCGGACGGCCGCCAAGGCCGAGGAGCGGGTCGCCGGGACATGACCGGTGCCGGGGCCAGGAGGTTCCTGGGTACCCGGGCCGCACGGCACGTTCCCGGGACCTTCGGCCCCGTGCCCCGCGTCCGCCGGAGTCGGACGGTGGAGAGGAAGAAGCGACCGGCACGTCCGGGCCGCCCCGGGTCGAGGAGGCAGTCATGTCGCACACCGTGGAATGGAAGACCCGCCTCTACCTCTTCGAGGAGGACGGCACGACGAAGGCGCGCGCCACCCTCGACACCGGGTCGACGACCCTCACCGGTCACGGCGCCGCCCACCGGAACCCGGCGGACCCGGACGTCCCGGAGATCGGCGACGAGCTCGCCGCGGGCCGCGCCCTGCGCGACCTGGGCGGACAGCTCCTCGACATCGCGGAACGCGACGTCGGGAACCTGGGCGCGCGAAGCGGCACGGAGAGCCGCCCGGTCCTGGGCTGGTCCCTGTGACCGACCGCACCCGAACCGGAAACCGACATCAGTCGGACACGACGCACGACAAGGAGAGGACCGATGACGCAACCGGTACGCCGCGACAGGGGTCAGATCTCCGGCTGGGCTCCCCTGCGTGAACTCGAGGAACTGCGGGCCCGCATGGACCGGCTGATGCAGACCACGTTCCCCTTCCCCGCGCGCCCGCTCTCCGAGACGGAGGAGGACCCGTGGGCGCCGCTCGCGGACGTGGAGGACACCGAGGACGCGTACGTGATGGAGCTGGAGCTCCCCGGCGTCAAGAAGGACGACGTCACGGTGGAGGTCACCGACGGCGAGCTGGACATCCACGGCGAGGTGAAGGACAAGGAGCGTACGGGCGTGCTGCGCCGGAGGACCCGCCGGATCGGCCGCTTCAGCTACCGCACCACCCTCCCCCGGAACGCCGACACGGACAAGATCACCGCGGACCTCGCCCACGGCGTCCTCACGGTCCGCGTCCCGAAGGTGGCCTCGTCGATGCCCCGCCGCATCGAGATCTCGGACTGACCGCCCGGGATCGCTTGGCGGCGGACCGCCGTGCGAGCGACGACGTATCCCCGTCCCTCCGTCGCCCGAAGGCGGCCGACGGCCGGGTCCGGCATGCCGGACCCGGCCGTCCCTCGTGAGCACGTCGTTCCGGCCGGCCCCGGTCGAGCACGGTCAGACGGGGTGTCTCCCCAGGAAGTCCAGCACTCGCTCGGCGCACGCCTCCGGCGTCTGCTCGGCGACAGGGACGTCCCAGTACTCGTTGACGGCCAGGCACTCCTGGAGGTACCTGGCCGCGGACCGCGTGTGCGAGGCGTCCTCACCAGGAACGATCAGGGCCGGCACCTCCAGCACGGCGAGGTCCTCCGGCTCCACGCCGGGCACGGTGTCGCGGTCGAAGAGCACACGGCAGGTTCCCGAGACGATCGTGAGGTAGCGGTCGAGGTCCGTCGCCGCGTACGACGCGGCGAACGCGTCGTCGCTCCGCAGCGTCGCCGCCCAGGGGCCGACGCGCGGGTCCTTGCTGAAGCCGGCGGTGCTTCCGCGGGCCAGATCGACGACTGCCTGGAGCCCGTGTTCGAGGACGTAGCCGACGTGGTGGTGGAACCGGCGCTGCTGGGCCGCGCGGTAGGTGTAGCCGCCGGCCGGGGAGAAGAGCACCATGGAGGCCACCCGGTCGGGGTGCGCGACCGCGAGCGCCGCGGCACTCGAGCAGCCGACGCAGCCGCCCATGGCGTGGGCCCTTCCGACACCGAGGTGGTCGAGCAGCCCCACCGCCTGAGTGACGTACTTCTCCCAGGAGAGGCGCTCGAGGCGACCGCTCGACCGGCCGGACTCGCGCCGGTCGAAGACGACGCATGTGTAGTGCGGTGACAGGGCGTCGATGAGCCCCAGGTTCCTGTAGCGGCCGAAGCTGGTCCAGTTCTCCAGGCTGGAGTCGAAGCCACCCGGGCTGAACATGAGCAGGGCCGGGCCACGTCCGACGGTCTCGTAGCGTGTGCGGCACCCGTTGATCTCGATGGTGGGCACGGCCCATCCCCTCCCTCTCTCGTGGTGGCTCACTGGCCGCGGATGTTCCGGCCGCCGCGGATGTCGGCGACGCACTCGGCGATCGCGTCGTACGCCACGCGCGCCACGTTGGCGTAGGTGTGGGGCTCCCGGTCGACGAACTTCGCGTTGTAGCCGATGGCCGCGGTGGACATCCGGATCCGGCCGTCGAGCCACGGGCCGCCGCCGAAGCCGCCGAGCACCGGAATGCTCACCGCCTCGACCACGGCCGGACCCACGACGGGACCGGAGTTGGTGAAGTTGAGTGCCGTCGCTCCCGCGGACTCGAGCCGTTTGGCCTCGTCGACCATCTCCTCGAGCAACTCGTCGGGGACGAAGGCGCCCTCGGCAGCGGAATAGGCGATCCCGTACTTGAGAGCCGTTTGCGGGGTGATGCCGAACTGCGCGAAGACCGGCACGCCGGCCCGTGCGACGGCCTCCACCGCTTCGGGGAAGTCGGCGGCGCCGTCCAGCTTGACCAGGTCCACCCCGGCCTCTTTCGCCAGGCGTACGGCGGCGGGCACCGCGTGACCGGTCTGCAGTGGACCGAACGGGAAATCGCAGGACACGAGCGCGTCAGCGACCCCTCGGCGCACCGCCTTGGCGACCACGAGCAGTTCGTCGAACCGGACCTCGAGCGGGTGGGACTGGCCCCACAGGTTCACACCGACGGAGTCGCCGACGGAGACGATGTCGGCGCCGGCACGATCGGCGATCTGCGCCATGTGGTAGTCCCAGGCCACGATGCAGACGCTCTTCTCGCCGGCGGCCTTCATCGCCCGGAGCTTCGGAAGAGTCATGCGGCTCATGCGCGGGTCGCCTTCAGGAGTTCGACGAGGTCGTCGGGTTCGGCCGGAACCAGCAGGATCCGGGCGTACGGACGGAGTTGGAGGAGCGCCTCGCCGGCGAGGGCGCCCGGGGTCACGACCAGGCCGGCCGTCATGATGCCGCGCGCCCCGCACTCGGCGCCGATCACGGCGACGGCGTCGGCGTTCTCACCGGTCACCGACACCATGACCACCGTGTTGGTGTCCTCGAGGACCCCGGTGAGGGCGACTTCGCCGCCCTCCACCTCGACCAGGGTCGGTCCGGGATCCCTCACGGTGAAGAAGCGGGCCTGCCCCCACTCGAGGGCAGCCGCCTCCCGGACGATCCCGGCCGCCACCTCGTCGAGGGCGACGACCCGCGTGTTCCGGGCGGAAGCCAGCGGATGGTCGATCCGGAACGCCGCTTCCTCGGAGGTGGCGGCCCGGGCGCAGGAGCTCGGGCCGACCGGGACGGAGAGTTTCTCGAAACCCGCCATGGTTCAGACCGTCGTGTGCGGCTTGGACGGCTCGGCGATCATCGCGTCGCCGATGCCGTCGACGAAGGACCGGTCTGCCGGGAGCACGATCGCCACTGAGCGCACCCTCTGGTCCTGCGGGCGGTTGCCGACCGGCTCGACGCCCTGCTGGAGCGCCTCGGCGGCCTTCCTGAGCTTCTGGCGGGCCTTGATGATGCCCGCGTCGGTGGCGACGAGGCGCTCCTTGGTGCGGTCGACGACCGGTCCCATCGACTCCTGCAGCGAGGAGTCCTGAAGGGCGATGCCGACGATGCCGGAGTAGGTCTCGCCGCGCCGTTGTGCCTCGCGGTCCATGAGGTAGTCGTTGTCCTTGTTGGCGAGCGGGCGGTACGCCTCGTCGTTCGCGCTGTGGACGCCGAAGCCGGCACGCATCGCGGCGATCTCGTCCTCGGTGAGCTTCCGGGTCGGGTGGTAGTCGAACGTCCAGGCCCAGCAGTTCCCGTCGTCGATCGGCACCCAGAAATGGCCGTGCACCGGATGGTCGCCACGCGGCGGGACCATGGTGAAGTTGGGAAGCACCCACGGGGTGACACGCCAGTAGTAGTGCCCCTCCTCCGCGTTGCGGCGGGCGCCGATCAGCAGACCGCCTTCGTAGTCGACGACCTCGAAGTACGGCTTGAGATCACGCTTGTTGTAGAGGTTGCCCTTCGAGCCCTTGAAGAGCGGATCGGTGTCGATGTTGCCGCCGTGCAGGAAGGTGACGTGACTGGAGTCGATGCCGCCCTCCAGGGCCTGGAGCCAGTTGCACTCCTGAAGCCGCTTGGAGGTGAAGACGTGCCCCTCGGGGACCGTGTAGGCCTCCCACTCCGGTTCCGGGGGCTGGGCCGCCGGATCGCCGAGGTAGGCGAAGAGGACGTCGCCACGTTTGACCATCGGGTACGACTTCAGCTTCACGTTGGCACAGAAGTTGCTGTTCTCGGGCTCGCTCGGGACTTCGACGGCCTGGCCCGTGACGTCGTACTTCCAGCCGTGGTACGGGCAGCGGAGGCCGCCCTGCTCGTTGCGGCCGAACCACATCGAGACACCGCGGTGCGCGCAGAACTCGTCGATGAGGCCGTAACGGCCGTCGGTGTCACGGAAGGCGATGAGCCGCTCGGAGAGGACCTTCACGCGCACCGGCGGGCAGTCGTTCTCGGGCAACTCCTCCGCCAGCAGGACCGGTTGCCAGTAGCGGCGGAAGAGGTCCCCCATGGGAGTGCCGGGGCCGGTCCGGCAGAGGAGGTCGTTGATCTCGGGACGCAGCATGGTGTTCCTTCCGGGGCGAGCGCGGTGAACGTGCGGACGGATCAGGGCTGGGTGGGCGGCACGTCGACGACGAGGCCGTCGAGCTTGTCGCTGAGCGTGATCTGGCAGGCGAGGCGCGAGCAGTCCCGTGGCTCGGAGACGCCCATGTCGATGAGGTCGGCCTCGAGATCGCCCGGCTTTCCGACAGCGTCCCGGTACTCGTCGCGGACCCAGACATGGCAGGTGGCGCACGAGTTGTTTCCGCCGCACTCGCCGACGATGCCGGGGACCCCGTTCTGGAGCGCGGTGCTCATGACGTTCTCCCCGACAGCGGCGTCCACGGCGCGCTCGACGCCGTCACTGCCCACATACACGACCTTCGGCACGGGAACCTCCTGAGGGCGAATGGCCTAACAATTATGCCTCTAGACCATCCGCGCCCGTCAACCGGTCACTTCGATGACCGCGGCCGACGCCGCGGACCCGCCGCGGTCCGGAGGGTGACGGGTGAACTCCCGCCAGAGGCCTGGGCGATCGGACGCGTCGGCGCGAACGACTGCCCCACCGAGAGCGCACCCGTGACGCGCCTCGCGGCGATGGTATACGTTTGGTCAGTCCATTGCGCCAATAGTGCCATCGGGAGACCCCATGACAGAGACCGTGCTGGCGGCCGTGCGGACGGCGCCGGCGACCACCGAGCTGCGCCGATTCGCGAAACCGCAGCTCGACGCCGATTCGGCCCTCCTCAAGGTCGAGGTGGCGGGCATCTGCGGCACCGACGTGAAGCTCTACAAGAACCCGCCCGCGACCAGGGCGACACAGGGGCCCGTGATCATGGGTCACGAGAACGTGGGCGTGATCGCCGAGGCGGGGAAGAAGTTCAAGGCGCGCCATGGGCTGCAGGAGGGCGACCGGGTCTTCGTCGAGCACTACGTCACGTGCTTCACCTGCGAGTGGTGCAGAATCGGCGAGTACCGCCACTGCGAGGCCACCGACTGGCGCACGAACGACGACGCCCGCCGCTTCGGCTACACCTCGGCCGGCAACCCCGGCACTCTGTGGGGCGGCTTCTCGGAGTACATGTTCCTGCCGTGGAACGCCGTGCTCCACAAGATTCCCGACACCGTCACCGCCGAAGAGGCCGGCCTTGTGATGCCGCTCTCCAACGGCATCGAGTGGGCGCTCCTCACCGCGGGTGTCGGGTACAACGACACGGTCCTGATCCAGGGCCCGGGCCAGCAGGGCCTCGCGCAGCTGGTCGCGGCCAGGCAGGCCGGCGCGTCGCAGATCATCGTCTCCGGCACGACCCGCGACCGGGCGCGCTTCGAGCTCGCCAGGGAGCTCGGGGCGGACGACGTCGTCGACGTCCTCACCGAGAACCCCCGGGAGAAGATCATGGACCTGACCGGCGGACGCGGCGTCGACCACGTGCTCGACTGCACCTCGCGCGCCGGCACGGCGCCGGTCCTGCTCGGCGTCGACGTCCTGAAGCGCCGCGAGGGCACGCTGCTCATCCAGGGGGAGCTGGCCGCGTTCCCCGACTTCCCCGTCAAGCTGATCACCGAGAAGGCGATCACCATCAGGTCGGCGCGCGGCCATTCGTTCCGCGCATGCGAACTCGCCGTCGCCCAACTGGCCTCGCACCGGTACCCGCTGGAGAAGCTGGCGACGCACCGTTACGGCATCGACCAGGTCGACCACGCGCTCCGCGTGCTGGCCGGCGAGACCGACGAGGACGCGATCCACGTCTCGATGATGCCCGAGCTGGTCGGCCGGCCCGGCGGGAGGGTCCGCTGATGGCCGGCCTTGTCGTCACCGGTACGCCCCGCGCCGACCTGGCCGTGGCCGACGCCCTCTCGGCGTACGGAGTGGCCACCGTCCATGAGGCCCAGGGCCGCACAGGCCTGCTCGGCTCGCACCTGGGCCCGGTCTGGCCCGGTGCCCGCACCGCCGGTACCGCGGTCACCGTGACCGTCGCCCCCGGGGACAACACGACGATCGCTGTGGCGATGGAGCAGTGCCGGCCGGGCGACGTCCTCGTCGTCGTGCCGACCGCGCCGTGCGACATGGGCTACTTCGGCGACCTGCTGGCCACCTCGGCGATGGCGCGCGGTGTGCGGGGCCTCGTCATCGAGGCCGGGGTGCGTGATGTGGCCGACCTGAGGGAACTGGGCTTCCCCGTCTGGTCCAAGGCCGTCTCGGCGGAGGGCACCGTCAAGGGCACCCTCGGGGACGTCAATGTCCCGATCGCCATCGCCGGACAGATCGTCGAACCGGGTGATGTGATCGTCGCCGACGACGACGGCGTGGTCCGGGTCGGGCGGCTGAAGGCGGCCGAGGTGCTGGCAGCGTCGAAGGCGCGTGAGCGGAAGGAGGCCGGTTCGCGTGCCCGGTACGCGGCCGGCGAGATCGCCCTCGACGTCAACGACATGCGCCCGCTGCTGCGGAAGGCAGGCATCCGCTACGTCGACCACGCGACGTATCTGAAGGAGCGGACGCGATGATCATCGACGTCCACGGCCACTACACGACGGCTCCGCGAGAGCTGCGGGACTTCCGTGACGCCCAGTTGGCGGGTGAGCCGGCATCCATGGCCCCGATCAGCGACGACCGGCTTCGCCAGTCGGTCGAGGACAACCAACTCCGCGTCATGCGCGAGCGCGGCGGCGACCTGATGCTCTTCTCCCCGAAGGCCTCGGGCATGGAACACCACGTTCCCGACCCCTCCGTGGCCAACGCGTGGGCGCGGGTCTCCAACGACGTGGTCCACCGGGTCGCGAAGCTCTTCCCGGGGCGCTTCGCGCCGGTCGCGCAGCTTCCCCAGACACCGGACGGCAACCTTCCCGGCGTACTCGCGGAGGTGCGGCGTACCGTCGGGGAGCTTGGTTTCGTCGGCGTGAACCTCAATCCGGACCCGTCGGGCACATGGGCCGGCAGGCCGATGACCGACGCCTCGTGGTTCCCGGTGTACGAGCTGCTCGAGGAGTTGGACGTCCCGGCCATGGTGCACGTCTCGACGGCGTGCAACCCCAACTTCCACACCCTCGGCGCGCATTACCTGAATGCCGACACCAGCGTGTTCACGCAGCTGCTCCAGGGTGACGTCTTCCGGCGGTTCCCGGGGCTGCGGCTGGTGATCCCGCACGGGGGCGGTGCGGTGCCGTACCACTGGGGGCGCTACCGCGGTCTGGCCATGCGCAACGGCTGGCAGGATCCGTCGGCACTGCTGTCGAACGTCTTCTTCGACACCTGCGTCTACCACCAGCCGGGCATCGACCTCCTGCTCGGCGTCCTGCCCACCGAGAAGGTGCTCTTCGCCTCGGAGATGCTCGGCGCTGTCCGCGGGGCCGACCCCTCCTCGGGCGTGGCGTGGGACGACACGCTCGTCTACGTGAAGGACGCCGGCCTCTCGGACGAAGCGCTGGCGGACGTCCTCACCAACAACGCTCTGCGTGTCTACCCCCGCCTGGCCGCCTGGACTTCGCCGGCCGGGTGAGCCCCCGCGACGGGTGACGGGCGCCCCCTCACCGCCGTCCGAGGGGAAACGGCCCGCCCCTGGGAAGAGGGCGAGAAAACCGGCGCACTCTTCCAGGGGCAGCACCCTTCGCGACGCCCGCGCGCGGTCGGAGGGCGCCCGTTCAGTCAGCCGTCGACCCGCGAGGCGGTGCGCTGCAGGTGGGCCTTCATGATCGCCTCGGCCGTGGCCAGGTCGCGGCTCTGGATGGCGAGCACGAGTTCGCGGTGCTCGTCGCTCCCTTGCCGCCCCATCAGCGGCGCGCTCACCTTCGCTTCGCGGAGCGACATCAGCATCGGCCCGTGAAAGCTGTGGATCAGCATCGTCAGGGCCGGGTTGTGCGCGCATTCGGCGAGCCGGACGTGGAAGGCCGCGGACATCCCCACGTCATACGTGCCGGCCTCGAGGGCGGCCTGGCCTTCGTCGGTGAGCCGCAGGAGGTCGGCGATGTCCTCGGCGGTGGCCCGTTCGATGATCAGGGGCAGGGCGCTCGTCTCCACGACCATCCGCGCCTCGGTGACATTGGCGGCGGTCAGGGCGGAGAGGCTCAGCAGGTCGGCGAGCCCCTCCCCGAGGCGTTCGGTGGACGGCGCGGTGACGAAGGCGCCGCCGCGTGCGCCGACCCGGACGGCGACGAGCCCGCTCGCCTCAAGGACTCGAAGGGCCTCACGGATCGTCACCCGGCTCACACCGAACTGCTCACAGAGATCCCGCTCGCTCGGCAGGCGGTCCCCCGGGGTGAGTTCGCCGTCACGAATGAGCAGTTTGACCCGATCGACGATCACCTGCGAAACGCGCGACATGCTGACGGGGCTGAACAGACCGGTCTTCGGGCTGCGGTTCCCGTCGTCGGCAGTCGTCATGCGAAGTCCCTTTGTCGAAGTCATGCATCGAGGCGTTGTCAAGTGGTCATGTGAATCTACCACTCTAATGGTCTGACCTGCAGGCCTCCGAGGTAGCGCGCGCGACCGCGACAAGACCCCTCCCAGGCTGCCCGCCGGCGTGGGCGCCGCCGGGCCACGGGGTGCGACTCCTTCGCTTCCGGTCGCAGCCCCCCGGAACCGTTGACCGGCCCGAAGCCTCGACAGTACCATCACAATGATTAGACCATTAAGCCAAGGAGTGACGAGTGACTGACGACGCGTTGACCCCTGAGCATGCGAAGGAGGGCGGGGCCGCGGAGGACGCACGCCTCGCCGGCCTCTACCACAGCAAGAAGGACCGCGTTTTCGTGCGCGGGATCCAGGGCGAGTACAACCTCGATGCGGAGCTTGCCCGGCTGCGGTCGATGCCCCGGGTCCGCAAGGCCTCCGAAATCAAGTTCGTGGACGGACCGCAGGCCTACAGCCGGCACTACGTCGAGCCGAAGGACGGCATCAGCCAGCTCTTCCACCTGCACCTGGAGGAGTACGGACCGGGAGGCAAGTCGCAGAAGCACGGACACGTGAACGAAGCCGCGTTCTACATCCTCGACGGCGTCGGCTACGAGGTCCACGACGGGATCCGCTACGACTGGAAGGCCGGAGACGTCGCGATCGTGCACAACAACTGTGTGCACCAGCATTTCAACGCCTCGGCCGAGAAGCCCGCGCGCGCACTCGTCCTCAAGACCAAGCCCATGTACCTGTTCATGAACATGCTCTTCCAGAAGCAGGTCGAGCCGCGGCAACTCGAGCCCACCCCGGAGGGCGTCGGCTTCGAGGCCCGCGAGGAAGAGGACGACTTCAACCACCCGGAAGGGGGCTACTGACATGGCGTGGGACGAGGCCGGGGCCTGGATCGCCGGCGCCGAGAGGGCGCCGCTCTACCGGAAGCTGCTCGACGACGCGGCGGCGGCACCCGAACGGAACGCGGGGCGGCGCAAGATCCTGCACCCGGAGGACATGCCGTGGGAGATGTCCCGTCAGGGCCTGCTCAAGCATCTCCTGAACGAGGACATGAACACCCGGATGGAGACCGTCGACGCCTACATGCAGATCATCCCGCCCGGGAGCCGGTCGGGTAAGCACCGCCACCTGGCCGAGGAGTGTCTGTACGTCGTGGAAGGGCGGGGGTACGACCTCCACCAGGACTGCGACGTCGAGATCACCGACACGTACCACTGGAAGCCGCAGGACGAGGTGCAGCGCTTCGAATGGGAAGCGGGCGACGTCATCTACGTGCCGCCGAACACGATCCACCAGCACTTCAACGCGGACCCGGAGCGTCCTGCGCGACTCATCTCGGCGATCAACAGGATCTTCAAGCACTCGGGACTGAACGACCTGGAGCAGCTCGAGGACGCGCCCGAGTACGACCCGGACGTCGTGCTCGACGCCGACACCATCCGTGACTACCTCCGCCCACGGGCACCGTCCTGAGACGGGTCCGGCAGGTCGGCCGCCGGAACGCCGGAGCGCCGGCCTTCAGCGGATTCGAAGGAAAGGCGCCCGGCCGGGGTTCTCCGGCCGGGCGCCTCTCGTGGGTCCGCAGCCCGTTCCGCAGCCCACCGGTCCACCGCTGCCCGGACCGGCTGCGGCCGAGCCGGCTGCTTGCCCGCGTCAAGCCACGCGGACCACAAGATCCCTCAACGGGACGTCCACGTCGGCGGCCCGTTCCATCGGTAGTGAGCCGCCGGTGTCGAGGACTCTCTTCACGAGCATGTAATCGCGGGGGGCGTTGACGGCGTTCACCGCGACGACCTCGCCTTCGCGGAAGTAGAGGACCGAGAACCTCTCCGAGGCCGGCTCCCCGCGGACCACCACGGCGTCATGGCCGGCGCTCAGGCCAGCGATCTGGAGCTTGATGTCGTCCTGGTCCGACCAGAACCACGGCACGGCCGCGAGCGGCGTGGGCGAACCGGCGAGAGTGGCCGCCGCGGTACGCGCCTGGGCGATCGCGTTGGCCACCGACTCGATCCGGACCGGCCGGCGGTCGCCCGCGTCGAGGGCTGTGCAGTCACCCGCGGCCACGACGTCGGGGTTGCTGGTGCGGCCGTACGCGTCGACGACGATGCCGGCTTCGCAGCGGAGGCCGATCCGCTCGGCGATCTCGGTGCGGGCGACCAGCCCGATGCCGACGAGAACGAGGTCGGCGGGAACGCTCGTGCCGTCGGAAAGGGCCACGGAGGTGACCGAACTGCCGTCGCCCTCGAAGCCGATGACGCCGCGTTCGAGAAGAACCCTGCTTCCACGGCGTTGGTGAGCGGCCAGATAGAACTCCGACATCACGGGCGCGACGGCACGTGCGAGGAGCCTGTCGAGCGCCTCGACGACGACGACCTCCTTGCCCAGCGCCCGCGCGACCGCTGCGGCCTCGAGGCCGATGAAGCCTCCGCCGACGACCACGACGTTGCGTGCGGTCTTGAGGGCGCCCCGGAGACGCACCGCGTCGTCGAGGTCACGGAGGTAGAGGACACCGTCGAGGTCCGCACCGGGGATCGACAGCCGGCGCGGCGTGCCGCCCGTGGTGAGCGCGAGCCGGCCGAAGTCGAAGGTACGGCCGGAGCGCGTGACCGCGGTGCCCGAGCCGTCCCGGTCGAGGACGACGTCCGCGACCCACTCGCCGGTGACCACGTCGATGTCGTAGCTGCGGTAGTACTCCGCGGAGCGGAGCAACAGGCTCTCCTCGGTCGCCTTGTCCGCGAGGAAAGCCTTCGACAGGGGCGGCCGCTGGTAGGGAAGGTGCGGCTCCGCGCCGACGAGCGTCACCGGGGCGGTGCTCCCCCTCTCGCGCAACGAGGTGGCGACCTGAGCGCCCGCCTGGCTGGCGCCGACGATGAGAATCCCGGGGTCCGGCATGGGCCAACTCCTAGTCACGGTTTTGGTCATACCATTGAACCATGATGGAAGGTGAAGCAGAAGCACCTGTGCCGCCGGCCGGTTCGCACTCAACACCTGCCCCTGCGACCCCTATGGACTTATGGACTGACCATGCTACCTTTCCGCGCATGGTCCTACCTCAGCTCACGACAGTGACCCGCACTCAGGGCAACAACGAGGCGCTCAAGACGGGGGCGGTCGCCCCCCGCGGCTTCCGCTTCGAGTTCGAGGAAGTTCCCGTACTCGTCCAGGCGTTCCGGCGCATGGTGCGGGGGCTGGAGTTCGATGTCAGCGAGATGGCGCTGACCACCTACCTGGTCGCCAAGGCGCACGGAGCGCGGTTCACCGCCGTCCCCGTCTTCCTGGTGCGCGGGTTCCACCACGGCGCGGTCCACCACGATCCCGCATCGGCCATCCGCACCCCCAAGGCCCTGGAGGGCCGCAGGGTCGGAGTCAGCCGGGGCTACACGGTGACCACGGGGGTCTGGGCGCGTGCCGTGCTCCAGGAGGAGTACGGCGTCGACCTCGACAAGGTCACATGGGTGCTCTCCGGTGACGAACACGTGGCGTCGTACCGTTCCCCGGCCAACGTGGTCCCCATGGAGCCCGGCGGTTCCCTGGAGGACATGGTGCTCGCCGGCGAACTGGCCGCCGTCATCGGCCCCAAGCCGGCCTCCCCCGCCCTGGCGCCTCTGATCCCGGATGCCGAGGAGGCAGGCTTCACCGCCCTTCGGGAGCGTTCGCTGTACCCCATCAACCACCTGATCGTCATCCGCGACGCGCTGCTGAGGGAACAGCCCGAACTGGGGGCGCTGGTCTTCGACGCCTTCGCCCGCGCCAAGCAGCTCTACGTGGACCGGTTGCGCGTCGGAGCCGTCGATTCGCCGACCGCCACCGACCGCATGTACCAGCGGGTCCTGGAGACGACCGGCGCGGACCCGCTGCCGTACGGCGCCGAGCCGAACCGGGCCATGCTGGAGCAGCTGATGCGGCATGCGGTGGACCAGCGCATCATCGACCGGCCGGTGCCGCTGGAGACGCTGTTCGCGGAGAGCACGCTCGGCATGGTCGCCTGACCCCCGCTCCCGTCCTCCGCCGAAGGGAACCGTATGCGTATCGCCATCGCCGCCGACCACAACGGACGCGCCCTCAAGGCCCGGCTCGTCGACCGGCTGTCGGCACAGGGACACACCGTCGACGACCGCGGCAGTCATGCCGAGGAACCGGTCGACTACCCCCCACTGTGCGCGGAGGTGTGCCGGCAGGTCACGGGGGGACACGCCGACCGCGGGATGATTCTCGGCGGGAGCGGCCTCGGAGAGACCATCGCCTGCAACAAGGTCCACGGGATACGGGCGGGGCTCTGCCACGACCTGTGGAGCACCCGCGTCTCCCGCGGGAACAACGACTCCAACGTGCTCGTCCTCGCCGCGAAGATCCTCTCGCTCCGGGAGGCGGAGGACATCGTGGAGGCCTGGCTGACGACACCCTTCAACGGCGGTGTGCACGCCCGGCGGCTCGAGCAGATCGCCGCGCTCGAACGAGAGTCCGTGCGGCACTGAACGCCGGGCCCGGACGCGACCCCCCTCCCCCGGACGATGCCCCATTACCAGCTCCCCCCGTGCGCCTGGTCGTCGCCCACCCCGACCCGCTCACGAGGGCATGCCGGCCGTGAACAGCCCCACTGCCATGCCGCTGCGGAACGACCTCACAAGGGCCGGATCCGCTCGTTCGCGGCGGCTGCCACCTGGCCCGAGGACGGCCTCAAGGGCCGTCGCGGACACGGCCGCTGAGGGATTTCGATCTCCCCGTACGACTCGTTGACGCCCCTACATGGTGGACTTATGGTTCTACCAATACAACCAGCGCACGTCACGTCGCGCTAGCCGATCAGGAAGGGCCGGCACATGGCCGAGGGTGCGCTCGCACGTGACTCCGCGGCGGCGAAGCCCGCCACAGCGAGGCACCTTCCCCTGATCGGCGCGGGGTCGGCACGGGGCCGCGGAACGACCGTTCCCCTACGCACCGCAACGACACGGTAACGTTTTTGACAGATGGTTAGACCATAATACCTAACCGCTGTTTCATACAGGGACCGGCCCCGTACGGACACCGACAGGCCACCGTCCCGCGCCGGGCATCCCCCGCCTCACCGTCAGCGCGACGGCAGCCCGTCCCCACCGTCCGACTCGCAGTTCCCCCTCGGTCAACCACCTCGTCCAAGGAGCGTGCGATGCGTCAGTTCGCCCTCGTCGGCGGCGTCTTCGTCACGGTCCCGCCGACGGTGCGGCCGTGGACGAGGCGTCCAGCGGGGTGCGAGTCCCAGCGGGCGCCACCCGCGACCTCCCCAGGACCGTGAGCGACACCGTGAACGGAACACCGCCTACGACGCGCTGCCGCGCGGCGTCCCTACGGCGGGTTGACCGCAGTCCCCTTCCCGCCCCTCTTCAGGAGCACTGCATGAGGACCACCCGTACCACCACGCTCGCCCTGGCAGGCCTGCTGATCGCCGCCACCGCCACCGGGTGCGGCAGCGCTGTCACCACCTCGTCGGCCGGGACGAAGGCCAACGACTTCTACGCGCAGATCGCCGGCCTCCCCAAGGACCAGCAGGTCGCCAAGGCCACGGAAGTCGCCCGGACGGAAGGCGACACCCTCTCGCTGTACACCTCGATGACCTCGGACGTCGCCACGCCGGTGACGCAGGCCTTCGAGAAGAAGTACGGCATCAAGGTCAACGTCTTCCGGGGCACCTCCGAGACCGTCCTGCAGCGGACCCTCCAGGAGGTCCAGGCAGGCAAGGCCGGCGCCGACGCTCTGGAAACCAACTTCGCGGAGCTGATGGCCCTGGCCGACAACGACTTCCTCGCGGACTTCAACGGCGCGGCCCTCGACAAGGTGGACTCCACGGCCAAGTTCCCGCAGTGGACAGCGACCCGTCTCAACGTCTTCCAGCCCGCCTGGAACACCGACCTGGTCAAGCCCGCCGACGAGCCGCACAGCTGGGAGGACCTGGCGCTGCCCAAGTACAAGGGCAAGCTGACCCTCGAGGTCAGCGACAGCGACTGGTACGCGAACGTCACCAAGTACTGGCTGGATCACGGCAAGTCGCAGGCCGAGGTGGACTCGCTGTGGCAGGACATCGCCGCCAACTCCAAGGTGGCCAAGGGTCACGTCACGATGATGCAGTTCCTCTCCGCCGGCCAGTCGGCGATCCAGGCGATGAACTACACCTACATCACCGACCACGCCATCGCGGCAGGTGCCCCCGTCACGCACCTGCCCAGGAGCGGCGTGTCGAAGATCCCCGCGTTCCCCCGGCCCAACGGCGTCGCCATGGTGAAGAACGCACAGCGCCCGGCCTCCGCCTGGCTCTTCTATCACTTCATGCTCACCGACGGCCAGAAGGAACTGGTGAAGCTCAAGCTCACCCCGTCGACGAAGGTGCCCGGCGACAAGAGCCTGCAGGGCATCACCCTCGTGCCCTTCGACGTCGAAGGTGTCAGCAGAGACGCCGCCCACTGGGACAAGAAGTACGACGCGCTGCTGCGCAGCGCGGGCAAGTCGGGGAAGTGACCGCCGATGAGCCTCACCTCCACGACCACGGCCACGCGGGACGACGGTCCCGCATCCCGCCCCGGACCGGAGCACCGGTTCCGTAGGAAAGGACCCGTCCACCGGCTCCTGCGCCTGATACGGCGTCCGCTGTCCCTCCAGGGCCTGCTGGTCGGCGCCACGGTGATCGTGGTCGGCTACCTCGCCCTTGTGCCTCTGGGCTACCTGATCCACGACACCTTCCTGAGCGCCGACGGCAGCGGCGTCTCCCTCGACGCCTTCGCGCGGGCCTACGGGGGCGACTCCCACGCCGGCGAGATGATGCTCAACTCCCTCTGGTTCGCCATAGGTTCGGCTGCTCTGGCGCTCCTCCTGGGCACCGTCCTGGCGTATGTGCAGGTGCGGACGGACACCCCCTTCAAGGGGCTCTTCTTCGCGGCGTCGCTCGTACCGCTCATCGTGCCCGGCATCCTCTACACCACGGCGTGGATCTTTCTCGCGGATCCGTCGACCGGACTGCTCAACTCCCTGCTTTTCACGCCCCTGTTCGGCTCCTCCCCTCTCAACATCTACAGCATCTGGGGCATGATCTGGGTGCAGGGGCTGCACCTCGCCCCGGTGGCGTTCCTGCTGATGGTGGCCGCCTTCCGGGCGATGGACCCCTCGCTCGAGGAATCCGCCGCCATGTCGGGGGCCGGCCGGCTCACGGTCCTACGGCGCATCACCATGCCCCTGCTGCGGCCGGCGATGATCTCCTCGGCCCTGCTGATGTTCATCCAGTCCCTGGAGAGTTTCGAGGTGCCGGGACTGCTCGGGCTGCAGAACGGCATCTACGTCTTCACCAGCCGGATCTACTTCGTCCTGCGTTCCTACCCGATCGACTACGGGGCCGCCGGGGCCTACGCCATCGGCCTGCTCGTGATCGCGGTGATCGGGGTCCTGCTCTCCAGCTGGCTCCAGCGCTCCTCGCGCAACTACCAGACCGTCGGCGGCAAGGCGTTCCGCCCCCGTCCGGTCGAACTGGGCCGGGCACGGGCGTTCGTGGGCGCCGGGGTGATCCTCTACTTCCTGGTCACCGTGATCCTGCCGGTCGGCGTCCTCGTCTACGCGTCGCTGCTGAAGTACTACGCCGCACCGACCCGCGAGACGCTCGGCCGGCTCACGCTGGACAACTACCGTGCCGTCTTCACCCAGCCCTTCGCGCTCACCGCGTTGAAGAACTCGCTCGTCCTGGGCGTCGGCGCGGCGACGGTCGTGATGCTCCTCGCCTCGATCGTCGCCTGGGTCGTGCTGCGCACCAAGGCCCCGGGCCGTCGGATCCTCGACCTCCTCGCCTTCACACCCATCGTGATCCCAGGTCTCGTCCTCGGTCTCGCGCTGGCCTTCGTCTACCTGCGCATGCCGCTGCCCGTCTACGGCACGCTGCTGATCCTGCTGATCTCCTACTGCACGCGGTACCTGCCGTACGGCATGCGGTACGCGTCGTCCGCCATGGCGCAGATGTCGCCCGAGCTGGAGGAGTCGGCGGCGGTGTCCGGCGCGTCCTGGTTCCAGACCTTCCGCCGGGTGCTGCTTCCGCTGATGAGCGGCGGCATCCTGGCGGGCTGGGTCTACATCCTGATCGTCTCGTTCCGTGAACTGTCCAGCACCATCCTGCTCTACAGCCCCGGCAAGGAGGTGCTGTCGGTGCTGATCTGGGAGCAGTTCGAGAACGGCCAGTTCACCACCCTTGCCGCCCTGGGCGTCTGCATGGTCACCCTGCTCGTCCTCCTCGTCGCCATTGCCTACCGCCTGGGCGCCCGCTTCGGGCTGCAGAGCGACTCCGCGAACTGATCGAAGGGACCTTCAGCGATGTTGACGGTCGAATCTCTCAAGAAGAGTTACGACGACACGACCAAGCGCTCCTCCAAGCGCCCGTCCGACACGGGCACACGCGTGTACGCGGTCGGCGGGGTCGACTTCGAGGTGCAGGCGGGCGAGCTGTTCACCCTGCTCGGTCCCTCCGGCTGCGGAAAGACCACCACTCTGCGGGCCGTGGCAGGCCTGGAGCGCCCGACGGAGGGCCGGGTGACGCTCGGCGGGACCGTACTTTTCGACTCCGAACACGGCATCAACGTCCACGCCAACCAGCGCGGGCTCGGCATGGTCTTCCAGTCGTACGCGATCTGGCCGCATCTGTCGGTCTTCAAGAACGTCTCGTTCCCGCTGGAAGTGATGCCCCGCGCCAAACGCCCCGGCCGCAAGGAGATCCAGGAGCGGGTCGAGCACGCCCTGGACGTCACCGAGCTGGGCGCCTACTCCTCCCGGCCGGCCACCAAGCTCTCCGGCGGCCAGCAGCAGCGGCTGGCCCTGGCCCGCGCCCTGGTGACCCGGCCCGAGCTGATGCTGCTGGACGAACCGCTGTCCAACCTGGACGCCAAGCTGCGCGAGACCATGCGGTTCGAGCTCAAGCGGCTCCAGCGTGAGCTGAACCTCACCGCGATCTACGTGACGCACGACCAGGCCGAGGCCCTGGTGATGTCCAGCCGGATCGCGGTGATGAACAAGGGCCGTGTCGAGCAGATCGGCAAGCCCCGCGAGATCTACACCAAGCCGGCCACGCGTTTCGTTGCCGAATTCATCGGCACGTCCAACTTCATGGAGGCCAAGGTCGTCTCCGTGTCGGGCAGTGAGGTGCGGGTCGACACGGCCCAGGGACGGCTCGTCGCCCGCGGCGTGGAGGCGGCTCCCGCGGTCGGCGACACGGTGCTCATCTCCATCCGTCCCGAGTGCGTCGACCTGTCCCGCGAGCGACGGGGCGACGTCCCCAACGAGTGGGCGGGCACGGTCCTCACCCGCGCCTTCATGGGCGACGTCGTCGACCACATCGTGGGAGTCGGCGACCTGGAGATCCACAACCGCTCCAACCCCAATCTGTCGATCGCACCGGGCACCGAGGTGTACTTCTCGGTCGACCCGGACAAGGTGATCCTCGTCCCGCTCGACTGACCGACGGCGAGGCCCGAGGTACCGCGCCCCTGGGATGGGGACGACATCGACCGGCTGGACCGGCGCTGCCGCGGTGTGTCCGGTCGCGGTCACGGCGCGGCCGCCGGCGTGGGCCGCGCCGTCCGACCGGTCCGACCGGCGGGCGCCGACCCGCCGTGGTGCGGCGCGAACGGCTCACGCGAGGCGTTCGCGCGGCTCGACCCCTCGCGCGAGCCGGTGTTCCTGGGCCTCGTCGCCGGCGCCGCGGAGCCCGGTCCTCGCTACTTCCGGCCGCGCTTCACCCGGGACTGGGTCCGCTTCAGGTGGGTGCGCATGATCTCCGTCGCGGCCTCCGCGTCGCGTGCCGCGATGGCCTCGACGAAGCCGCGGTGCTCCTTCACGCCTTGCCGCCCCATCTTCGGTTCGACGCTCTGCGCCTCGCGCAGGCTCATGAGCAGCGGTCCGTGGAAGGACTGCACGAGCATCTCGATCCCGCCGTTGTGCGTGCAGGCGGCGACCCGGGTGTGGAAGTCCGCGGACATCTCCATGGTGTAGGTGCCCTGCTTGATCGCCTCGGCGTGCTGGTCACACAGCGCGCGGAGCTCGTCGAGGTCCTCCTCGGTGGCTCGTTCGACGATGAGCGGCACGATGCCGAGCTCGAACACGAGGCGGGCCTCGGTGACCTCCGCGGCGGTCACCGGCGACAGCGACAGCAGGTCGGCGAGCCCCTCTCCGACCTGGCGGGAGGACGGCGACGTCACGAACGCGCCGCCGCGGGCACCGAGCCGGATCTCGACCAGCCCGGCGGCCTCCAGGCTGCGCAGCGCCTCCCGTACGGTCACCCTGCTCACACCGAACTGGGTGCACAGATCGCGCTCACTGGGCAGCCGGTCACCGGGCTGGAGCCGCTCCTCCCTCAGGAGCGTCCGGATCTGGTCGACGATCAGCTGAGAGACACGGCTCGAGGTGACCGTCTTGAACAGCCCCCCGCCGGGGGCGGCCGGCCTGCCGCCGTTCTCTGCTTCCGTCTCAGCGCGCTGAGCCTGGCTGGATGGCATGGACGCATTCTTCCACGCGCTACCGCCCGCGTGGTGCCCCCGGTACCGCAGCTCGACGTCAGACCAACAGAATCTGTGGATCGGTGCGTCGTCCGGCCGCCGCGCCCGCACGGCACGGACGAGGGCCTGGCGCGCCAAGGCGCCGGTGTGCCCCCCGACACGGTTTCTGGCGGACCGGGGCGCGCCCATGACGCCCTCGCACGTGCCCTTCGCTGCCCCAAGGCCGATACTGCCCACAAGGGCACTTCGGCCGAGATCCGTCCGGCCGTCCGCTCTACCGGATGCCCGTCACGGAAGTCAGTATGAAGTCAGCATCAGTACCGCGAGAAACCGCTCCGGACCGCCGCGGGCCGCCAAGGTCACTGCTCTCCCGAAACTAGCTGTGACCAGCGAAAACGCTGGTCCACGAATCGACTGACGCCTTTCCCAGGAGGTACCCATGAAGATGCTGATCAACGTTCCGGAGACCGTGGTGGCGGACGCGCTGCGCGGTATGGCGGCGGCCCATCCCGAGCTGACGGTGGACGTGGAGAACCGGGTGGTGGTCCGCAAGGACGCCCCGGTGGCGGGCAAGGTGGGCCTGGTCTCGGGCGGCGGTTCGGGGCACGAGCCGCTGCACGGCGGGTTCGTGGGCCCCGGCATGCTGTCGGCGGCCTGTCCCGGCGAGGTGTTCACCTCCCCGGTGCCCGACCAGATGGTGCGGGCCGCGGCGGCCGTGGACAGCGGCGCCGGGGTGCTGTTCATCGTGAAGAACTACACCGGCGACGTGCTCAACTTCGACATGGCGGCCGAGCTCGCCGAGGACGAGGGCGTGCAGGTCGCGAAGGTGCTGGTCAACGATGACGTGGCGGTGACCGACAGCCTGTACACGGCGGGCCGCCGCGGCACCGGGGCGACGCTGTTCGTGGAGAAGATCGCGGGCGCGGCGGCCGAGGAGGGGCAGCCGCTGGAGCGGGTGACGGCGCTCGCGAAGCAGGTGAACGAGAACTCCCGCAGTTTCGGTGTGGCGCTCAGCGCGGTCACCACGCCCGCCAAGGGCACGCCGACGTTCGACCTGCCGGCCGGTGAGCTGGAGCTGGGCATCGGCATCCACGGCGAGCCGGGCCGCGAGCGGCGCCCGATGATGACGTCCGGCGAGATCGCCGACTTCGCCGTCGGCGCGATCCTCGACGACCTCACCCCGCGCAACCCGGTGCTGGTGCTGGTCAACGGCATGGGCGCCACGCCGCTCCTCGAGCTGTACGGCTTCAACGCCGAGGTGCAGCGGGTGCTCTCCGAGCGCGGCGTCCCGGTCGCCCGGGTCCTCGTCGGCAACTACGTCACGTCCCTGGACATGGCGGGCGCGTCGGTCACCCTCTGCCAGGTCGACGAGGAGCTGCTGCGCCTGTACGACGCGCCGGTGAGTACGCCCGGGCTGCGCTGGGGTATGTGATCCACACCGGGACAGATCCACACCGGGGCGGGCGTCCCGGTCACCTACCACGCGAGGAGTTCCCGTGCTGGACGCCGACTTCTTCCGCCGTTGGATGACGGTCACCGCCGCATCCGTGGACCGCGAGGCGGAGCGGCTCACCGCCCTCGACTCGGAGATCGGGGACGCCGATCACGGCAGCAATCTGCAGCGCGGATTCCGGGCGGTGAAGGACGCGCTGGACAAGGAGCCGCCCGCCACGCCCGGCGCGGTGCTCACCCAGGCCGGACGCCTGCTGGTGTCCACGGTGGGCGGCGCGTCAGGGCCGCTGTACGGGACGCTGCTGCGCCGCACCGGCAAGACGCTGGGCGAGGCCGCCGAGGTGGACCGGCAGCAGCTGGCCGAGGCGCTGCGGGCCGGTGTGGACGCCGTGATGAAGCTGGGCGGTGCGGCACCGGGCGACAAGACGATGATCGACGCGCTGCTCCCCGCGGTGGACGCGCTCGGCGAGTCGTTCACGGCGGCGCGGGACGCCGCGCGGGACGGCGCGGTCGCGACGACGCCGATGCCGGCCCGCAAGGGGAGGGCGAGCTATCTGGGCGAGCGCAGCATCGGGCACCAGGACCCCGGGGCCACCTCGTCGGCGTTGCTGATCGCCGCGCTGCTGGACGCCGGGCCCGGCGAGGCGGACGCGGGCGGCGGTGAGTGAGGTGAGCGACGAGAAGCTGGTCGGGATCGTCCTGGTGTCGCACAGCGCGGCGGTCGCGGCCTCCGTGGCGGAGCTGGCGCAGGGGCTCTCCGGCGGGGGCGCGTCGGTGCCGGTCGCTCCCGCGGGCGGCACGGAGAGCGGCGAGCTCGGCACCAGCGCGGAGCTGATCGCCGCGGCGGCGGCTTCCGTGGACCGGGGCGCGGGCGTCGCGGTGCTGACCGACCTGGGCAGCGCGGTGCTCACCGTGAAGGCGCTGCTGGCGGAGGGCGGCGAACTCCCGGAGAACACGCAGCTGGTGGACGCGCCGTTCCTGGAAGGCGCGGTGGCCGCGGTGGTCACCGCCTCCACCGGCGCGGACCTCGCCGCGGTGGCGGCGGCTGCCTCGGAGGCGTACGGCTACCGGAAGGTGTGAGGGCGGCGGATCGGTCGGGTGGACCGGGCGTGCACGGGAGTCAGTCCGCGGAGTCGACGAACTCCCGTGCCAGCCGCTCCCCTTGGGTCTCCGCGGCCTCCTTGTCCTCCAGCGGGGTGACGCGGCTGTCCTTGAACACGACGTACGTCACCCCGGAGGGGGTTCCGCCGGAGCGCGGGTCCGGGTCGATGCCGAGGGACTCGGCCGCCGCGTAGGACGCCTCGCCGATGATGTCGGTCGGGCCGGTGTCGCCGACGACCGCGTAGCGGACGCGGTCGCGGTAGACGACGGCCGCGACCGACCCGCCGCGCACACCGTGGTCGCGGTAGTCCCAGATCGAGCTGGGCGCGGGGACGACGACGTAGGGCAGCTTCTCGGAGCTGAGCGGGCGGCCGTCGGACTGCGCGAACGCGGTGGAGGAGGAGAAGCTCGGGTCGGTGGCGGCGTTGCAGTGGCGGCCCGGGCGGCCGTCGCAGTCGATGTCCATGTCCGCCTTCCAGTACACGGCCTCGCGCGTGCCGCACACCGGGACGGTGGCCGCGCGGCCGCGGTCCTTGCGGTACTTGCCGCGCGAGACGGGGGTACAGCCGCTCACCCTGGCCAGGAGGTCGGCCGCGGTGACGCGGGCGGGGGCGGAAGGCTCGGAGCCTCCCGAAGGGGAGGGGCCGGAGTCCTCGGGGGTGGCGGAGCCTGTCGTCGTCGCCGCGTCGGCTGCCGGGCCGTCCGAGGCTGCGGCGTCCGAGGCCGCGGGAGCGGAACCGCCCGGCCCGGGAGTCGCGGAACTCCCCGGGCCGACCGCGCCCGGCGTCAGGATCTCCCGCCTGCCGTCCCGGGCGACGGGCTCGACGCGGCCCCGGTGCGGTACGGCGACGTGCGGCAGTGCGGTGGGGAGGGCGGAACCGGCGGCGACGCGCCGGGCCTCGGTCCTGGACGGACGGAGGTGGACCGACTCCGCGGCGGAGGACGCCGAGGGGGCCAGCAGTGCCACGCCGGCCACGGCGACGGTGAGCGTCTGGACACGGGACACGGTCAGATGAGCCTCTCGTCGGGAACAGGGACGCACACCCAGCGCACTTTGCCCCATTTCGTCCCGATGCGATGAGGGTGACCGCCCCGAAAGGGGCCGGACGGGGCACCCGGGGGCCGACGGAGCCTGAGGGTGCCGGAGGCCCGGGCGCGCGTCGGCCCGGGCCGTCCAGCCACCCGTGACGGCGCGGGATCAGCGACGACAGCGGTCCGCGCCTCGAGCCCGAACACCCGCTACCGCGGGGGTGGTTCGGCCCGTTCTGCGTTCAGCATACGTAACGCGCGGCGCCGTTCGCCCCGCACCACCCTCTTGATGTGAGCGCGTCAGCAGCCCATATTGGTACGGACCTTTGAACGGACCGGTCCTCCGTGGACCCCCAGGAGGCGAAGCCGTGCGTGGCGTTACCCCAACCGCGTCATCGCGCCGCCTGCTCGCGCTCTGCGCGGCCGTGCTGCTGACCGTCTCCTGCCGCTGGGGCGGCGGCCAGGACGACACCGGCGGCGAACGGCCGCCCGGGGCGCCGACGGGCGTCACCGCAGAGGCGGGCAGCGCCACCAGCGTCCACGTCATGTGGAACCGGACCACCCCGGGGGGTTCCGACGTGACCGGCTACGAGGTGTATCGGGACAACACCAAGGTCAAGCAGGTACCCGCCTCGACACACATGGTGGATGTCACCAGACTGCGCCCCGCCACCACCTACGTCTTCACGGTGCGCGCCCGTGACGCGGAAGGACGGCTCGGCCCGCCCAGCAGGCAGGTGCGGGCCACGACCCCCGCGGCGGCCCGGGCGGACACCGCGCCGCCCACCGCCCCCGGGGACCTGGAAGGACGCGCGGCCGGCAGCCGGGCGGCCCAGCTCTCCTGGAGGGCGGCGCGGGACGACCGCGGTGTGGTGTCGTACGACATCTACCAGGGCCGGTCGAAGATCCACAGTGTGGGCGGGAACCAGACGGCCGCCGTGGTGACGGGCCTGCGCCCCGGCACGCGCTACACCTTCACCGTCCGCGCCCGTGACGCGGCGGACAACCTCTCGCAGCCCTCCCCCACCGTCCGCCTCACCACGGCCGAGGGCGCGGACAGCGACGCCACGGCCACGGCGCCCACCGATTTCCGCGCTGTGAGCCGGACTTCGGACGGATCGTTCGACATCGTGCTCTCCTGGACGCCGCCGCGTGTCGACGGGACGGTCACCGAGTACGAGGTGCGGCTGGACGGACGGCCCGTCACCTCGCTGGTGTACGGCGGCGAGGCGCCCCGCGACCGGGCCACGTACCGCTTCTACGTGGGTGACAAGGCGGGGGTCCCGCACCGGGTGCGGATCAGGGCGCTGCTTCCGGACGGCACGTGGGGCGCCTTCTCGGCCGAGCGGACGGTGACGACGGGCGCCGCCGGCCGATACCGGCACAGTCCCCGCTGAGCCGCCCGGAGGACGCCGTCACCTGCGTGGATGCAGCCGGAGTGCGCGGCGGGCGGGCTGCCCGTTGGCTGATCTTCGTGGCGGCACGGGCGCTCCCCGACCTCGGCGGCGCAAGGGATGTACCGCCGGCCGTGCCGCCGGAAGGCAGTCCACATGAGCATCTCGAAGCCCCTGCTCCGCCTCGGACCGACCGTGGCAGCCGCCGCCGCGCTCGCCGTGATGCCGGCCGGGCCGGCGGCCGCGGACGGAATCTCCGTCAGCACCACCGGGAACACGGTCTCGGTGAGCACCACCGCGTGCACCCAGATCAACGGCCACTGGGGCACCGCCTCGCTGCTCAGCAGCGGTCAGGCGAACTTCTCGCAGGGCCGCCAGGTGGCGCTGTCCGGGACGTCCGCGGGGCAGTCCGCGGCCTGGTCCAACGTCAGCGCGGGCACGTACACGGTGATCGTGGTGTGCTCCAACGGCAGCACCGCGGGCACCCAGTCCGTGGTCGTGTCCCCGGCGTCCAGCCCTTCGGCCTCCCCCACGGCGTCGCCGTCCCGCGGTGTGATGGGCGGCGTCGGCGGCGCGTCGAAGGACTACGGCACGGTCACCGCCGTGGCGGGCGGCGCGCTGGTCGGCGCCGGCGTCCTCGGCACCGTCTGGTACCTCCGCCGCCGCAACACCGCCCGCCCGACCCACCTCTAGACCCGGCGCCGGGCCGCCCTCAACCGAAGCGCTCCGGTCAGGCGCCCGGCACCGCCCCCGCGCCCCGCAAGGGGCGCGGGGAACCCGCCTCAGGATCCGACACCCTCAAGGAACGCCGGGAAAACGCCTCAGGATCCGACACCCTGAGGGGCGCGGGGAACTGCGCGCTCGGCCCACCACGGGCCCGCAGGCGCAGGCCGGCCGGCCCCGCACCACCCCTCAGGGGCGCGGGGAACTGCGCGACCGGCCCCCACCGGCCCGCACCCAGGCGACAACGCCTACCCCTCCCGCCCCCGCCCTTGCCCCTCAGACATCTCGGCGAACTCCGCCAAGGCATGATCAAGCCACTGCGTCCAGAACGTCTCCAGATCGATCCCCGCCCGCAGCACAAGGTGCCGCAGCCGGTCCTCCACCCCGCCCATCCCGGGAGGGAAATCCCTCCGCTCGATCTCCCGATACGTCTCCAACTGCCGCGCGTGCAGCTCCCGATGACGCCGGAGATCGTCCTCAAGCCCCTCCGTCCCCACCACCGCCGCCGCCCGCAGCCGCAGCAGCAGCGCGTCCCGGTGCGGCTTCGGATCCTGGGAAGCCGCCGTCCAGCGCGCCAGCTCCTCCCGCCCCGCCGGCAGCACCTCGTACGCCTTCTTCTGCCCGCGCGCCGGCTGCTCCGCGGGGAGGGCTCGGATCAGGCCCTCCGCCTCCAGCTTCCCCAGCTCCCGGTAGATCTGCTGATGCGTCGCGGACCAGAAGTAGCCGATCGACCGGTCGAAGCGGCGGGTCAGCTCCAGCCCCGACGACGGCTTCTCGAGCAGGGCGGTGAGGATCGCGTGCGGGAGTGACATGCGCTCATCCTAGGGACGGGCCGCGCCCGCCCTAGGGTCTGTTGCGAAAGTGGATCTTGTTCGTCGATGATCACATGTCGTGGGACGTGGGGATCTGACGAACGGCCAGTGGGCCCGGTTTGAGCCGCTGCTGCCGCAGGGCATCAAGCCAGGTCGTCCGCAGGTGTGGACGCGGCGGCAGCTGATAGACGGCATACGGTGGCGGACCCGGACCGGTGCCCCCTGGCGTGACGTGCCGGAACGCTACGGGCCTTGGGACCGGGTCTACGACCTGTTCCGCCGCTGGCAGCGGGACGGCACCTGGGCGAGGATCCTCACCCAGCTCCAGGCCGAGGCCGATGCGAAAGGCCTGATCACCTGGGACGTGAACGTCGACTCCACCGTCTGTCGAGCCCACCGGCACGCCGCCGGGGCGGCGAAAAGGTGCCCCTATGGTTTTCGTCAAGCGGTGGCCGGAGTGGGTGGCTGGTAGAAAGTGCCGTCTCGGAGCATGGCGAAGAGGACGTCGATGCGGCGTCGGGCCAGGCAGACGATGGCTGCGACGTGGTGTTTTCCCTCGTGTCGTTTCCTGTCGTAGTAGGCACGTGAGTCCGGCTGGGACAGTGAGGCGAAGGCGGCGAGGTAGAAGGCCCGCTTGAGCTGTTTATTGCCTCGTCGGGAGGGCTGTTCGCCGCGGATGGAGGAGCCGGATCTGCGCGTGGCGGGTGCCAGGCCGGCGACTGAAGCTGGACCAGAACAGCGGCGGCGTCGCCGTCGCCGACGCGGTCAAGCTGGTCCGCGACACCAGCGGTGAGACCGACGACGAGAAGAAGACCTTCGCCTACGCCTACGACGTCAACGGCAACCTGACCTCGATCGACGACACCTCGTCCGGGGCCAGGATCGACGCCTACTCGGTCGCCTACACCGGCCTCAACCAGGTCCAGAAGGTCACCGAGGCGCTCGCCGGGCAGGAGAAGAAGGCCACCTCGTACACCTACGACGCCAACGGCCAGCCGGAGACGGTCACCCACCCCGACCAGTTCTCCCGGTACACCTACGACCTGCGCGAGCTGGTCAAGACGGTGTCGGTCGGCAAGTCGGCGACGGACGCCGACCCGAAGGTGACCACGTACACCTACACCGACCGCGGCCAGAAACTGAAGGAGACCAAGGCCAACGGCAACACGGTCGACTACACCTACTACCTCGACGGCTCGCTGAAGACCTCGGTGGAGAACAAGGGCAACGGCACCCTCGTCGCCTCGCACACCTACGCCTACGACGCCAACGGCAACAAGGCGCAGGACGTGGCCGAGAAGATGAACGCCGACAACCACACGGCGTACCTGTCCTCCACCACCGACTACACCTACGACCCGGCCGACCGGCTGCGGGAGTCGGTGAAGACCGGAAACGGCGCCGCCACCGAGACCTACGTCCACGACGACAACGCCAACGTCATCCGGCAGACGGTCAAGGGCAAGGAGACCGTCTACGGCTACGACCGCAACCGGCTGCTGACCGCCAGCACCGGTGGCGTCACCGCCGACTACAACTACGACCCCTTCGGCCGTCAGGAGTCGGTCACCTCCGACGGTGAGATCGTCGAGCGGAGCGTGTACGACGGCTTCGACCACGTCGTGGAGTCCCAGAAGATGGACGACACCGGCGCGCTGAAGTCGACGAAGTACACCTTCGACCCGCTGGACCGCACCGCGTCGAAGACGACGGACGGCAAGACCACCGACTTCGCGTACCTGGGCCTGTCGACCGAGGTCCTGGACGAGAAGGTCGCGGGCGAGCTGACCAAGTCCTACCAGTACAGCCCGTGGGGCGAGCGCCTGTCGCAGGTCAAGCACAACG
Organism: Streptomyces sp. P9-2; assembly: GCF_051903975.1. Lineage (NCBI taxonomy): Bacteria > Bacillati > Actinomycetota > Actinomycetes > Kitasatosporales > Streptomycetaceae > Streptomyces > Streptomyces sp. P9-2. Next base: position 4,516,303 of record NZ_CP192633.1, on the reverse strand, counting down.
GCGACGGCACGACCGAGGACGGCTACTACGGCTACAACAGCCACACCGACGTCGAGACCCTGACCGACGACACCGGCAACACCAAGGCCACCTACGGCTACACCGCCTACGGCGCGGACGACGACTCCGAGTTCACCGGCGTCGACAAGCCCAGCGCCACCAACCCCACCAAGGAGGCGTACAACCCCTACCGCTACAACGCCAAGCGCTGGGACGCCCACTCCGGCACCTACGACATGGGCTTCCGGAACTACGACCCGGGGCTCAACCGCTTCACGACCCGGGACATGTACAACGGCGCCCTCGCCGACATGGGTCTCGGTACCGATCTGATGACCGGTAACCGCTACGCGTTCGGCGGCGGCAACCCGTCCACGTTCATCGAGTACGACGGCCACCGCCCGGTCGAGTGCAACGAGTCCGGGTACAGCTGCCGGATGAACAGCGCGGGCGGCTGGGACATCGACTACGTCGAGCCGAGCGCCGATCTGGACCCGGCCCCCGGGACGGACTCCTACGGCGGAAGCGAGGCCGACGCGCAGAAGCTGAGCAGCCAGACCGTCGCCTGGGGCCTCGCCTACGCGAAGAAGTACGGTGTCGACGAGCAACTGGTCGTCGCCCTGCTCATGCAGGAGCAGCCGTTCTGCACGACGTGGCCGGAGGGCCTGGACGAGATGGCGAAGTGGGGGGGGTCTCCACTGGCGGCGCGTGGACCGCGAGGCTCATCGACAGGGACCCCAGCTCCGGCTCCGTGCAGATGAAGGCGGCGACCGCTCGCCAGACGCTGATCGACGCCGGTTACGATGAATTCGAGGGCACATCGCTCGATGCCATCCGTCACGCGCTGAATGTGAACGAGGAGTTCGCCGTCTCCGTCGCGGTCCTGAAACTGAAGGTGGACACCACCAGGGGCAGCAACGCCAAGCAGGCGTATCTTGGCTACTCGCTCAGCGACGACGAGGCGGCCCGTCTGCGCGTCCCGGGTGACAACCTGGCGCAGAGCAGCTCGATCATCTCCAGGGGATCGGCGCGGTTCGACGCGAACATGGCCTACCTGTCCGGAACCGGGCAGTCCATGTCCGACCTGTTCGGGCTGTCGTCGCTGCCGGCCACTCAGTACGGGGATCCGGGCGGCTTCTGCTCCAACGTCGTGAGGAACTGTGGATGATCCTGCAATGGACAAGAACGTTCCGCCTGACGGGAGCGGCCGTGGCCGTCGTCGTGTTGGCGGCCGGGTGGATTCTCATCCGTGAGTGGATGCAGCTGCCCGGTGTGCCGGACGACGTGGTCGAGTCCGCCGCTTCCGGGAATGTGCGAATCCTGGCCGAAGGGCACTCCTCGAACCCGGGGAACGACTGGGAGGAATCGCTCGCCCTCCTTGCCGTCTCCCCGGTGTCCGCGGACGGCGATCCCGTCGAGGACATCGCCAAGTCCCTCCGGTCGGCGGGCTGGAGCACGCGAGCGGGCGGAGTCGGTCCGCTGCTCTTGTCCGGGGACACTCCGGCGGAACATCCCGAATACGGGGTGACGGTGCAGAGCTACGAGGACTTCCCCTGCCTCGCTCGACCCGAGGTCTGTGAGGAGTTCGAGAGCGCGGCGGAAGACGGCGACGAGAACCTGTTCGTGGCCACCTTCATGCCGTACGTCTGAGAGTCCCGTCCACAGTACCGACGAGGGGCCCCGGTCAGCCTGGCGCTGACCGGGGCCCCCTCCGCGGTCCACCGGAACTCCTCCAGGGCCGTCGAGTGTGAGACATGGCACCTCCGGGGTGTCCGAGTGCACCGGTGTGCGGGTGTGCGCCCGGATTCGCGCCCCTGATGCCCGCTTGTCACCACCCCCGGGGGGCCGATTACTGTCACCACGCCTTGGTGACGGGAAATCGGTGCGATACCGGTGCGGCCCTCGCCACTGTGATCGGGAAGTCCGGCTCCGGCCCTCACGGGCAGCCACTGGGTTCTTCGGGACCCGGGAAGGCGGAGCACGGGCGGTGGTACCCGTCAGCCAGGAGACCGGCCAAGGCGCGTCAACCATCCACGAGGTGCTGGAGAGGGTCTGCTGAGCCATGCACATAGCCGAGGGTTTCCTGCCTCCGGCGCACGCGATCGCCTGGGGTGCCGCGTCTGCTGATGGCGGTCCTCGGCACCATCACGCTGCTGTTCCAGGCGCTGCTGCTGGCGCACGGCGGGCTGACCACGCTCGGCGCCAACGTCTTCTCCATGGCGATCGTCGGCCCCTGGGCCGGATACGGGGTCTACCGGCTGCTGCGCCGGTACGACGTGCCGCTGATGGGCGCCGTCTTCGGCGGCGCGTTCGTCGCCGACCTGTCCACGTACTGCGTCACCAGCGTCCAGCTGGCGCTGGCGTTCCCCGACCCGGGCAGCGGGTTCCTGGGCGCGCTCGGCAAGTTCGGCGCCATCTTCGCCGTCACGCAGATCCCGCTCGCGGTGAGCGAGGGCCTGCTGACGGTGCTGGTGATGCGGCTGCTGGTGCAGTCCAGCAAGGGGGAGCTGACCCGGCTCGGGGTGCTGCTGGCGAAGCCCGCGAAGCGTGCGGCGGTGGCCCGGTGAAGCGCAACACGAAGATCAATCTGCTGCTGCTCGCGGTGGCTGCGCTGGCGGTGCTGCCGCTGGCGCTCGGTCTGGGCGACCACAAGGAGGAGCCGTTCACCGGCGCCGACGGCGAGGCGGAGACGGCGATCGTCGAGAACGAGCCGGACTACGAGCCCTGGTTCTCGCCGCTGTACGAACCGCCGTCCGGGGAGATCGAGTCGGGGCTGTTCTCCCTCCAGGCGGCGATCGGCGCGGGCGTCCTCGCCTACTACTTCGGCCTGCGCCGGGGCAGGCGGCAGGGCGAGGAACGGGCCCGCGCGGCGGCCTCGGCCGATGCCGGGGAACCCGCCAAGGGCCCGGCAGCGGACGGGGACTGACCTCCCGTGCTGCCCATCGACGCGGCGGCGCACGGCAGTCGCTGGCGCCGCCGCCATCCTGTGGACAAAGCCGTGCTCGGGCTCGGCCTGACCGTGCTCGCGATCTCGCTGCCGGCCTGGCCGGGCGCGGCGCTGGTGCTGGTGACGGCGCTGGTGCTGCTGCTCGGCCCGGCCGGGGTGCCGGGCCGGGGGCTGTGGCGGGCGTACAAGGTGCCGTTGGGTTTCTGCGTGACGGGCGCCGCGACGCTGCTGGTGCAGGTCGGCGGACCTGAGGGGTTTCGTGTCACTGGCCGACGACGGGCCGTCGCGCGCCGGGGAGTTGCTGCTGCGGACGTCGGCGGCGTCGCTCGGGGTGCTGCTGTTCGCGTTCACCACCCCGATGTCCGATCTGCTGCCGCGCCTGGTGCGCGCCGGGGTGCCCGCGCCCGTGGTCGACGTCGCCCTGGTGACGTACCGGATGAGCTTCCTGCTGCTCGACTCGGTGCGCCGCATCCGGGCGGCGCAGGCCGCGCGGCTCGGGCACACCAACCGGGCCGCGGCCTGGCGGTCCCTGGCGGGGCTCGGCGCGACCGCGTTCGTGCGGGCCTTCGACCGGGCGGCCCGGCTGCAGGCGGGGCTCGCCGGGCGTGGCTACGACGGCTCCCTGCGCGTGTTGCTGCCCGAGGCCCGGGTCTCCGTCCGGTTCACCGGGGCGAGCCTCGCCCTGCTGGCGGCGCTGGCCGCCCTCACCCTCGTACTCGAAAGGCCGCTGACATGAGCGAGCCCGCACTGGTCTCCCTGCGGGTGCGTCCTTCGCCTACGAGGACGGGCCGACCGTCCTCAGCGGCCTCGACTTCGACGCCCACTAGGGGCGCGCGCTCGCGCTGCTCGGCCGCAACGGCAGCGGCAAGACCACGCTGATGCGGCTCTTGCCGTAGGAGGCGAGGGCCATGACCTTGTACTCGTCGCTGCTGCGCAGGAAGCCCAGGTGCTCGGTCAGCTCCTCGTAGACCAGGCCGAGGGAGTCGGGCAGCGACTGGGCGGCCAGGGTGCGGAGCCTGCCGTCGTGGTAGCGCCCGGCGAGGTGGGAGGCGGCCTCGCCGCGGCCGTCGAGGACGAGGACGGCGCTGTCGGGGTGCGGTGCGGCGGGCCCGGCGGAGGCGGCGTGCGCCACGTGCACTTTCGCAACAGACCCTAGAGCGCCGCCGCGAGCTCGGTGCCCTGCTTGATGGCCCGCTTGGCGTCCAGTTCGGCGGCCACGTCGGCGCCGCCGATCAGGTGGACGGGGCTGCCCGCCGCGACGAGCTCCTCGTAGAGGTCCCGGCGCGGTTCCTGGCCGGTGCACAGCACGATGGTGTCGACCTCGAGCACGGTGCTCTCCTCGCCGACGGTGACGTGCAGACCGGCGTCGTCGATCCGGTCGTAGCGCACACCGGGCACCATGGTGACCCCGCGGTGCCGCAGCTCCGTGCGGTGGATCCAGCCCGTCGTCTTGCCGAGCCCCGCGCCGACCTTGGACGTCTTGCGCTGGAGCAGGTGGACCGTGCGCGGCGGGGCGGGCCGCTCCGGGGCGGTGAGGCCGCCGGGCGCGCGGTAGTCGAGGTCGACGCCCCACTGGCGGAAGTACGTCGCGGGGTCCTCGTGCGCCTTGTCGCCGCCCTCGGTGAGGTACTCGGCGACGTCGAAGCCGATGCCGCCGGCGCCGAGGATCGCGACGCGGTCGCCGACGGGCGCGCCGTCGCGCAGCACGTCGAGGTAGCCGACGACGCTCGGGTGGTCGACGCCCGGGATGTCGGGGACGCGCGGGGTGACGCCGGTGGCGACGACGACCTCGTCGTAGCCGGTGACGTCGGCGGCGGTGACCCGCGTGTCGAGGCGGACGTCGACGGCGAGGTCGGCGAGGCGGGTGCGGAAGTAGCGCAGGGTCTCGTCGAATTCCTGCTTGCCGGGGACCTTGCGGGCGACGTTGAGCTGCCCGCCGATCTCGCTCGCGGCGTCGAACAGGGTGACGTCGTGGCCGCGTTCGGCGGCGGAGACCGCGCAGGCGAGGCCTGCGGGACCGGCGCCGACGACGGCGACGCGCTTGCGGCGGCGGGTCGGCGAGAGCACCAGCTCGGTCTCGTGGCAGGCGCGCGGGTTGACCAGGCAGGAGGTGATCTGGCCGCTGAAGGTGTGGTCGAGGCAGGCCTGGTTGCAGCCGATGCAGGTGTTGATCGCCTCGGGGCGGCCCTCGGCGGCCTTGGCGACGAAGTCGGGGTCGGCGAGCATCGGGCGGGCCATGGACACCATGTCGGCGGTGCCGTCTGCGAGCAGCTGCTCGGCCAGCTCCGGGGTGTTGATGCGGTTGGTGGTGACCAGGGGGACGGACACCTCGCCCATGAGCCGCTTGGTGACCCAGGTGTAGGCGCCGCGCGGGACGGAGGTGGCGATGGTGGGGATGCGGGCCTCGTGCCAGCCGATGCCGGTGTTGATGAGGGTGGCGCCGGCCGCCTCGACGGCCTTGGCGAGGGTGATCACCTCGTCGAGGGTGGAGCCGCCGGGCACCAGGTCGAGCATGGAGAGCCGGTAGATCAGGATGAAGTCGTCGCCGACCGCCTCGCGGACGCGGCGGACGATCTCGACCGGGAAGCGCATCCGGTTCTCGTAGGAGCCGCCCCAGCGGTCGGTGCGCCGGTTGGTGTGGCGGGCGATGAACTCGTTGATGAGGTAGCCCTCGGAGCCCATGATCTCGACGCCGTCGTAGCCGGCCTGCCGGGCGAGGCGGGCGGCGCGGACGTAGTCGTCGATGGTCCGCTCGACGTCGGCGTCGGACAGCTCGCGCGGCACGAAGGGGCTGATGGGCGCCTGGACGGGGCTGGGGGCGACCAGGTCCTGGTGGTAGGCGTAGCGGCCGAAGTGCAGGATCTGCAGGGCGATGCGGCCGCCCTCGCGGTGGACGGCCGCGGTGACGACCCGGTGCTGCTCGGCCTCCTCCTCGGAGGTGAGCTTGGCGCCGCCCTCGTAGGGACGCCCCTCGTCGTTGGGGGCGATGCCGCCGGTGACGATGAGGCCGACGCCGCCGCGGGCGCGGGCGGCGTAGAACTCGGCCATACGGGAGAAGCCGCCCTCGGCCTCCTCGAGACCGACGTGCATGGAACCCATGAGGACCCGGTTGGGCAGCGTGGTGAAGCCCAGGTCCAAGGGGGTCAGCAGGTGGGGGTAACGGCTCATCTGGCCCTCCGTGCGCGGTGTGGTGCCTGTAGTTGTAGGGCACGCGCACCGGCTTATGCAACTAGTTGCATAATGGAGGTGACGGAGGGCACAGCGTTCCGGCCGGACTCATCTGACTACGTACTCACCTGTGACTGCGTACTCACCTGCTCTCGAGGCGGACGTGCAGTTCGCGCTCCTGGTCGCCCGAGGTCCTGGTCACGTCGCTGACGCGGAACAGGTCCTCCAGCGTGATGCGGAAGCGGTCGATCGCCCAGTAGCCGCCCTGTACGTCGGCGTCGACCGAGGAGGACAGCCGCGCGGGGCGGGCCTCCCCCTCGCGTGGGTCGGCGACGTCGAACGTGCCGAGCCACACCGTGGGCCGGGTCTCGTGCAGTTCCTCGGGCACGTCGTCGGCGCACCGGTCCGACGAGAAGCAGGCGCACAGGGTGTCGAAGACGATCCGGGCGTCGTCCTTGCTGCATCCGCTGATCTCGACCGAGACGGATTCCGGGTGCGTGGGCTCGTTCACCATCGTGATCGCTCCTCTCGTGTCACACCGCCGTCCCCCGCCCTCCCTCAGCAAAGCACCGCACGCCGGAACGCACTACCCGCGCGCTCCTCCCACGATGACGCGGCCTCGGTCACCGGCCAGGATGGGGGAGAGCAGGAACGGGACGACAGGAGCGGCGGAAAATCGCCCTCGCGCGCGGTACAACAAAGGGACGGCGGCGCGGCGAGGGCGTGCCGCGGACTCGGCGAAGGCGGGGCGTGGGATGAGCGCAGCGAGGTCACTCCCGGCCGGCGGGGACGGTCCGGCGCGTCCCAGCGGGCTGCTCGACGTGCTGCGCGTGGCCTCGGTCGTCCTGGACGCCCAGGGGCGGATCGTGCTGTGGAGCCCCCAGGCGGAGGAGCTGTTCGGCTACACCGCCCAGGAGGCGCTGGGCCGGTACGCGGCCCGGATCATGGTGCACGAGGAGCACCTGGACCTGGTCAAGAAGCTGTTCGCCGAGGTCATGCGCACCGGGCGGAGCTGGGCGGGGGCGTTCCCGATCCGGCGCAAGGACGGCGGGACCCAGCTCGTGGAGTTCCGCAACATGCGGCTCCTGGACGACCGGGGGCAGGTGTACGCGCTCGGGCTCGCGGTCGACCAGTCGACGGTGCGGCGGCTGGAGCAGGACGTCGCGCTGTCCACGCGGATCGTCGCCCAGTCCCCCATCGGTCTCGCCGTCCTGGACGCGGACCTGCGGTACGTGTCGGTGAACCCGGCACTGGAGCAGATGAACGGCCTGACGGCCGACGAGCACCTGGGCCGCACCATGCGGGAGGTGCTGCCGCTGGTGGACGCGGCGGCCATCGAGGAGGCGGCCCGCGAGGTGCTGCGGACCGGGCGTCCGGTGGTGGACCGGTCGATGACCGGCCGCACCCCGGCCGACCCGGACGCCGACCACGCCTGGACGGTGTCCCTGTACCGGCTGGAGAACACCCTCGGCACGGTGCTGGGCGTGGCCGTGTCGGTGGTGGACATCACCGACCAGCACCGGGCGAACGTCGAGGCGGAGACGGCGCGCCGGCGGATCGCGCTGATCGCCGACGCCTCCGCGCGGATCGGCACCACCCTGGACCTGGACCGCACGTCCGGCGAGCTCGCCGACGTGGCCGTCCCCGAGCTGGCCGACGCGGCCGCGGTGGACCTGCTCGACGCGGTCGTACGGGGCCGGCGCACCGTCCTCGGCCCGGCGGAGCCTGCGCTGATGCGGGCGCTGGCGGTGCGCTGGGTCGACGCGTCCGACGTGGTGCCGGCCGCCGATCCGCCGGGCGAGGTGATCCGGTACGCGCCGGACCGGCTGATCACCGAGTGCGTGCGGACGGGGCTGCCGGTGATGGTGCCGCAGGTGAAGGACGAGGACCTGCTGCGCATCGCCCGCTCCCCCGAGGCCGCGGAGATACTCGCCCGGGCGGGCGTCCACTCGTACCTGGCGGTGCCGCTGATCGCGCGCGGGGAGGTGCTGGGCGCCATCGACCTCATCCGTACGCGCGACCCCCGGCCGTTCGACGAGGACGACCTGCTGCTCGCCCGGGAGCTGGCCTCGCGGGCGGCCGTGCAGATCGACAACGCGCGCTGGTACCAGAACGCCCGCGACACCGCGCTCACGCTCCAGCGCAGCCTGCTGCCCAGCCATCCGTCCGTGACGGGCGGTCTCGAGGTCGCCTCCCGCTACCAGCCGGCGGGCGCCACCAGCGAGGTCGGCGGCGACTGGTTCGACGTGATCCCGCTGGACGACGACCGCACGGCGCTCGTCGTGGGCGACGTGATGGGCAGCGGCATCCCGGCCGCCGCCACCATGGGCCGCCTGCGGACCGCCACCCACACGCTGGCGTCCCTCGGCCTCGACCCGGCGGTCCTGCTCGAGCACCTGAACCGGATCACCGTGGAGCTGGACGAGGCGATCGCCACCTGCGTCTACGCCGTCCACGACCCGCGCGAGCGGCGCTGCGTCATCTCCAACGCCGGTCATCTCCCGCCGGCCCGCATCCGCGCCGGCCAGGCGCCCGAGCTGCTGGACCTGCCCACGGGGGTGCCGCTGGGCGTGGGCGGGATCGCCTTCTCCACGACCGAGGTCGACCTGGAGCCGGGCGACCGCCTCGTCTTCTACACCGACGGCCTGGTCGAAACCCGCCGCGACCCCCTCGACGCCCGTCTCGACCGCCTCCTCACCCTCCTCGACACCCCGGCCCGCTCCCTGGACGAGGTCTGCGAACTCCTCCTCCGCACGCTCCACGAACCGGACAACTTCGACGACGTGGCACTGCTGATCGCGCGGGTGAGGGGGGCGGGAGACTGAGGACGCGGGGTTCTGCGCCCTGACCGGCGCCTACGGCGGGATCCCGGCGCGCGGGCCGGCGGAGGCGGGGGGGACCCGTGGTCGCGCGAACGGGCCAGGTGAGCGGAGACAAAGGCCGGCGTCCCGCCGACACGACCTGATGCGGCTCTGGCCTTCGGGCGGACGAGTCCGCGAGGAGACGGGGGGACCGTGGTGTGCGGCGCCGGGGAGCTCAGGGACCGGCGCCGAAGCCGCCACTCGGGTACCTCACCGCCGCGTGCCGATCACCACCCGTGCCGGGCGCTCCTGGCAGACCGCGAGGTGGGCGTCGAGGCCTGCCTCGGTGAAGGCGGAGAGAGCTGCCCGGGCCTGGTGCGGGCTCGTTTCCGTGAGGACGTGGCCGCCCGGGGCCAGCCACTCAGGCGCCTCCGCGGCGACGCGGCGAAGGATGTCGAGGCCGTCCACGCCCCCGTCGAGGGCCGCGCGGGGTTCGTGGTCGCGGGCCTCCGCCGGGAGGAGGGCGATCTCGTCGCTGGGGACGTACGGGACGTTGGCGGCGAGGAGGTCGACGCGGCCCCTCAGGCGTGCGGGCAGCGCGTCGAAGAGGTCGCCCTGGTGGACGCGGCCGCCGAGGGACGCGACGTTGCGGCGGGCGCAGCGCACGGCGGCCGGGTCGATGTCGGCGGCGTGCAGGTCCACCGCGCCGAGCGCGGCAGCCAGCGCTGAGCCGACCGCGCCCGAGCCGCAGCACAGGTCCACGACGACGGAGGCGTCCGGCGCGAGGGCGAGGGCCTCCTCGACGAGGAACTCGGTGCGGCGGCGGGGTACGAACACGCCGGGTTCGACGTGGATGCGCCGGCCGCCGAACTCGGCCCAGCCGACGACGAGTTCGAGGGGCAGTCCGGCGGCGCGGCGGGTGACCATGTGGTCGACGGCATCGGGGTCGCCGTCCGCCGCTGCGAGGATCATGTCGGCCTCGTCCTCGGCGAAGACGCAGCCGGCCGCGCGCAGGGTGGCGGCGACGGCGTCGCGAGTGTCGGAACGGTGGGGCAAGAGCCTGGCCTTTCGGGAGCCGAAGGGCGCTCTCGTGGTCACCCGCTCCGGGTGGACCGTGTCGCTCCGAGGCGAGAGCACCCGACCTGACAAGCGGTAATGGGACTCACCTCCTCGACGGACGGCAACCTTACCCGACGGTCACCGGGCCGGTGGGGCGCCTTGAGGGGCACGCGGCCTCCCCCGCCCTCACTCGGACGCGCCTAGTGAAACGCCCCTCCAGGGGCGCGGGGAACTGCGCGACCAGCCCCCACCGGCCCGCAGCCGCCGTCCAACGCCAACCGAGCGGCGCGTCCGCGGACGGCGAGGCTGAGCGCCCTGACAACAGTGCGACGCCCCGGGCGTGCCGCTGCGCCCACCTGTGCCGCCCCAGCGGCACGACTGCCCGCAGCGGCGCGAAGCGCCCCCTAGGGGCGCGGGGAACTGCGCGATCGGCCCCCGCCGACCCGCAGCCGGCACTCGACGGCGTCGAGAACGCGCCCCCGCCGCAGGCACTCCGTGCACGGCACCACCCCGCCCCGTGCCCTGCACACGCCCCCCACCACGTACCGTGGAACACGAAACCCCCGCCCCACCCGCAACGGAATCCCCGATCACGTGAACATCACAAGAGGCTTCACCGGCCGTCCCCGCGTGCACAACCCCGGGCTGCCGCCCGGGCAGTACGACGCGCGGGACGAGTGGCCCGTACTGTCCGCCGAGGTGACCCCCGACCTCGCGCCCGAGGACTGGACCTTCCGGATCGACGGCCTGGTGGCCGAGCCCCGCACCTGGGACTGGGAGCAGGCCCACGCCCTGCCCGCCGACGCGTACGAGGGCGACATCCACTGTGTGACCGGCTGGTCGAAGTTCGGCGTGCGCTTCGGCGGCGTCTCGCTGGACGCCTTCCTGGACCAGGTCCAGCCCCTGCCGTCGGCCACGCACGTGGTGGCGTACGCGCACACCGGCTACACCGCGAACCTGCCCCTCGCCGACGTGACCGGCGGTCGAGCCTGGATCGTCTGGGAGTACGACGGCGAACCGCTGCCCGCCGAGCACGGCGGCCCCGCGCGGCTCGTCGTGCCGCACCTGTACTTCTGGAAGTCCGCCAAGTGGATCGCCGGCCTGCGCCTGCTGGACCACGACGAGCCGGGCTTCTGGGAAAGCAACGGCTACCACGCGCGGGGCAACCCGTGGGAGGAGCAGCGGTACTCCGGTGACTGACCAGGTGACTGAGCAGATGACACGGCCCACGCCGCCCACCGCGCCGGCCACACGCTTCGCCGTGCCCGGCCGCATCGGCGTGAGCCGGCAGACCGCGTCGGTGTGGCGGACGGCCACCCTGACGGAGATCCGCCGGGAGACGCCCCGCGTGTCGACCTTCCGGTTCGCGGTGCCCGGCTGGCCGGGGCATCTGCCCGGGCAGCACCTGATGGTGCGGCTGGTGGCGGAGGACGGGTACACGGCCCAGCGCCACTACTCGATCGCCTCGCCGCCGGACGACTCCGGGCACATCGAGCTGACCCTCGACCATGTGCGGGACGGCGAGGTCTCCGGCTGGTTCCACACGGAGGCCCGCCCCGGCGACCGGATCGAGATGCGCGGACCGCTCAGCGGCTTCTTCGCCTGGCCGGGTGACCGGCCCGCGCTGCTGCTGGGCGCAGGATCGGGCGTGGTCCCGCTGATGTCGATGGTGCGCCACCACCGCGCCCGGAACCTGACCCTCCCCCTGCGCCTGCTGGTGTCGGCGCGCACCCCGGAGGACCTGATCTACGCGGACGAGTACGGCCCGGAGACCACACCGGTGTTCACCCGGACGGCCCCGAAGGGTGTGGCCGTAGGACGTATGGCCGCCGAACATGTGGCACCGCTCCTGGCCGAGCAGCCTCCCGGTGGGTGGGAGGCCTATGTGTGCGGCTCCAACTCCTTCGCGGAGCACGCCTCCGGGCTGCTGGTGGCCGCCGGCCAGCCGGTGGAGCGCATCCGCATCGAACGCTTCGGCTGACCCGGCCTCACCCGCCGAACGCCGGGGGTCACTCCCCCGCCCCACGGACGGCGTCGTTTCGCACGCCCGCCGCCGGGGCACCCGCACCGGACCTGTTCCGCGCGTGCCGTGAGACGCGCCCCGGAGCCGCTGGGTCCGCCGCCCGCTCGGCCTGTCACCCGCGCGGCTGCGGTGGACGGCGAGGGGAGGCGAAGGATGCGAACGCGGGTGCTGTCCCGGCGCCGGCGCGGCCCGCTGTGCCGCCGTTCGGACGTCGTCGAGGCGTGGACGGCGGTGGCCGTGTCCGTGCTGCTGTGCCTGACGGTGCCGCTGGCGGGCCTGCTCACCACCCGGTGGGCGTACGAGGACGCGCGGACGGCCGCCGACGAGCAGCGCGCCGACCGTCACCGCGTACGCGCCGAGGTTCTGGAGCGCCCCTCGAAGACGCACTCCCCCGCCGAGTCCGAGCGGCGGCACGCCTCCCGGGCGACCGTCCGCTGGACGGACCCGGACGGGGGCACGCGCACGGCCCTGGCGCGGGTCCCGGCGCACGTCCGCCCCGGCGACCCGGTGCACGTCTGGCTTGACTCCCGGGGCCGCGAGGTCCTCCCGCCGGTCGACGACGCGTCGGTGTGGCAGTACGGGGTCGGCATGGGCACCCTGGCCGCCGGCTCCACGGCGACCGTGCTGCTGCTCGCGCACCGTACGGTGCGGCGGGCGGCGCTGCGCCGGCGGCTGGAGGAGTGGGAGCGGGACTGGGCCCGCACCGGCCCGCTGTGGACGCACCGCGGCGTCTGACCCCCCGGCCCCCAGCCCGGAGCAACCGCTTTCCATCCCCACCACCAGCGCCTTCTCCCCCGTACCCTGGCGTGCCGCCGCATGATCCACGTACCGTGTCCTCGCTTCGCACGGTCCCTTCACGAAGGCGGTCCCAGATGGCCCTGTTCGACCTGTCCCTCGACAAGCTGCGCGCGTACCGCAGCAAGTCCACGGAGCCCGAGGACTTCGGCGCGTTCTGGTCCGGCACGCTGGAGGAGGCGCGCCGGCACGACCTGGACGCGCGGTTCGAGCCGGTCGACACGGGGCTGACGACCGTGGAGGTCTTCGACGTGACGTTCGCCGGGTTCGGCGGCCACCCCGTCAAGGGCTGGCTGATCCTGCCCGCCGGCGCCTCCGAACCGCTGCCGCTGGTGGTGGAGTTCGTCGGGTACGGCGGCGGCCGGGGTCTGCCGCACGAGCATCTGCTGTGGGCGTCCACGGGCCGGGCGCACTTCGTGATGGACACCCGCGGCCAGGGCAGCGCGTGGGGCGGGGGCGGCGGCACCGAGGACCCGGTGGGGTCCGGTCCGGCGTTCCCCGGCTACATGACGCGCGGCATCGACGCGCCGGAGAACTACTACTACCGGCGGGTGTTCACGGACGCGGTGCGCGCGGTGGAGGCGGCGCGGTCGCATCCGCTGACCGACGCGAGCCGTACCGTGGTCACGGGCGGGAGCCAGGGCGGCGGCATCACGATCGCGGTGGGCGGCCTGGTCCCGGACCTGGCGGGCGTCGCGCCGGACGTGCCGTTCCTGTGCGACTTCCCGCGCGCCACGACCCTCACCGACCGCAACCCGTACCGGGAGATCGGCAACTTCCTCAAGACGCACCGCGGCCGCGCGGCGGACGCGCGGCGCACCTTGTCGTACTTCGACGGCGTGCACTTCGCCGCCCGCGGCACCGCGCCCGCGCTGTTCTCGGCGGCGCTGGAGGACCAGACGTGCCCGCCCTCCACGGTGTTCGCCGCCTTCAACGCCTGGGCGCACGAGGACAAGACGATCGAGGTGTACGACTTCAACGACCACGAGGGCGGAGGCCCCTACCAGGAGGCGGCGCAGCTGCGTTGGATGCGCGACCGCGTCTGACGACCACGCCCGAAGAACCGCACCGTTCGACGGACCGCACGGTTCCGGCCGAACTGCCGGGCCGGCCTTCCCTGTTGGTGTAGACCAATGCTAGATGTGGTGGCTCAACGAGCCCGCACGGCCACGGAACGTCACCAACAGGAGGGCGCGGCATGGCCCGCACCACCCCGCACCAGCATGTCCCATCCCGCCGGACCCTCACCGACGGGGAGCCGCTCTACCGGAGGGTCGCCTCCGAACTGCTCGGCGAACTGCGCACCGGCACCGTCCCGCCCGGTGAACGGCTGCCCGGCGAGCGCCAGTTGGCCGAGCACTTCGGGGTCAGCCGGGAGACCGTACGGCAGGCGCTGGAGGTGCTGCGGCGGGAGGGGATGGTCGCCACCGACCGGCGGGGCAGCCATGCCGCGCTGCCGGGCGTGCCGGTGGAGGCGCCGGCCGCCGCCGGCTTCCCGCTCGGCGCGCGGCAGGCGGGGCGGGACACGGTGGCGCGGGCCACCGTCGCCTGGGAGGTCCCACCGCCGGGCCACGCCGGACCCCTGGGCCTCGCACCCGGCCGGCCCACGCTGGTGCACCGGTACTGGTCCGTCTCGCCGGACGGGCGGGAGCAGCGTACGGCGGTGACATCGTTCTCCGCGGTGGCGCTCGCGGAGGTGGAGGAGCTGGCCCGCTACCGCGACCGGGCCGACGGCACCGGCGCCGCCGAGCTGCGCCGGACGTACGACTGGATGCGGCGGGCCGGTCTGTCGCTGCACCACCGCGACACGATCACCCGTATCGAGGGCACGCCGTCGGTGCGCGTCACCCGGCAGGTGCACGACCAGCACCACCGGCCGCTGGAGCTGACGGAACTGGTGATGGACGCCCAGCAGGACGTTCTGGTCTACGAGTTCATGATGCCGGCGGCGGTCTGAGGCGCCATCGGCTCGCGCACGACGCGGGCCTGCCGGGCCGCCGCGAGCAGACGCCGGCCCGCCGACCACACGGCGCTGTCGTCGACCGCCCAGCCGCCGCCCGCGTGGTCGGTGCGGATGCGGACCAGGCTCCAGCCGTGCGCGGGGCCGTCGTCGAGGGCGTCGGTGAAGTGCACGGTCATCTCGGCGGTCGGGACCGGGCGCGGGGTGCGCCAGCGGGCGTAGAGGGCGGGCGGAAGGACGTCCGCGAGCGTGGCGACGGCGGCCGCGTCCACCGGGCGGTCGTCCCGGAAGCGCACCCAGGCGACGAGCACGGCCCGGGGTCCGCCGCCCAGCGGGAGGTCGGCGGTGGCGGGACGTATCTCCAGCTGGCGGGCGAACAGCGCGAGGTCGGCGGGGAGTTCGACGGGGACGCAGTCGTCCGGGCCGCACACCTCCGGGGCGGTGAGGCCGGCGTGCGCGGGGCCGCCACGGGCGCGTCCGAACAGCGCGGAGCCGAGGACGGCCGGCTCGCCGTCCTGGTGGCCGGTGAAGAGACAGGTGGCGGTGCGCCGGCCGGTCGCGGGGGCGGTCCCGGAGAAGCGCAGCGGGCCGGTCCCGACCGGGGCCAGGTAGTGCGTCGTCAGCGAGCGCACCGGCCGGTCCCCGCCGGCGAACGAGTCGCGTACGGCGGTGAGCGCCGCGCCGGCGACCCAGCCGCCGTGCATGCCCTCCCAGGACCACCAGCGGGGGTCGATCTGCGTCGCGTCATAGGCAGTCGTCGTCACGCGAGCCACTCTAGGCGGGTGCGTTGGACATTCCAACGGAATCCCGAGTCGAGTTTGAAAAGCAGACTCAGGAGGTGAGCGGCGTCTGGTGGTCCTCCTTCTCCGCCACGATGAGCCGCACCCGGGGGCTGCCGTCCCGTCGGCGCCCGAACTCGGGAAGGGCCCGGAACTCCACGCGGAACCCCGTGTCCTCCAGCCCGTGCCACAGGTCGCCGAAGCGCACGGCGCGGTAGTACATGACGAACGGCGGGCGCCGGACGGCGTTGCGCACGCGCATGACGGTGTCGAAGCCGAGCAGCATCGCGTGGGCGAGGGAGCCGGGCCGGGGCGGGGCGACGACCGGGAGGACGAGGCGGCCGCCCGGCCGCAGCACCGTGTGCACCTGTGCGAACAGGCCCGGCATCTCGGACGGCAGGAAGTGCCCGAGCGCCCCGAAGCTGACCACGAGGTCGAACTCCGGCCCGAACGGCAGCGCCCGCGCGTCCGCCCGCACCCAGGACACGCCGGGCCCCTCGGGCCGCCTGCGCGAGCGGGCGACCTCCAGCATCCCGGTGCTGAAGTCCACGCCGGTGACCGAGTCCCGGCACACCTGGCGCAGCACGTCGACGCCCGCGCCGGTGCCGCAGCACAGGTCGAGCCCGGTGCCGTAGGGGCCGGACTCCAGCAGCGCGGCGACGGTGGCGTCCAGCACGGAGTCGGGGGTGCGGAAGGGGGTGTGGTCGAACTTCGGGGCGAGGAGGTCGTAGCCGCGCTCGACGGACGACAGCGCCTGCACGGCCAGTTCGCTCAGTCGGGGGCCTTCGGGGCTGAACATCCGCCCAGCGTAGAGCGCGGCGACCGGGGCCGCCTCGGAACTGCGGCTGCCGGGACCGAGTCCCCTGACGGTGTGCCGTCGCAAGCCGGGAAGGGCATCCGAGTGCTCGCGCGCGGCCCCCGGCCGGGGCAGCGCGGTGATCGGGACGCCCCTTCCTACGTTGGCGATATGACTATCGGATTTGCTTCGCGGGCGGCCGTGTCGGGGTGCGTGCTCTGTGCGGCGGGCCTGCTGGCGCTCGCGCCCGCCGCGGCGACCACCGGACCCGGCGTCGATCCCGGGCCACGGACGACGGACGCGCCCGCGTCCCTGCTGTACCGGCCCGGCACGCACGTCCGTCCGCGCGCGGGGGCGCCCGAGGTCCCGGACCTGTCCGCCCGCGCCTGGCTGGTCGCCGACGCGGACACCGGCGCGGTGCTGGCGGCGCACGACGCGCACCGCAAGTTGCCGCCCGCCAGCACCCTCAAGACGCTGTTCGCGCTGACCGTGATGCCGGCCCTGCCGTCCGGCATCCGGCACCGCGTCGACCCGGAGGAGCTGGAGGGCGTCGGTCCGGGGAGCAGTCTCGTCGGGGTCGCCGAGTACCGGACGTACCGCGTGTCCGACCTCTGGAACGGGGTGTTCCTGAACTCCGGCAACGACGCCGTGCGGGTGCTGGCGGCCCTCAGCGGCGGCTGGCGGACGACCGCCGAGCGGATGGAGGAGAAGGCGCGGGCCCTGGGCGCCCGCGACACCCACGTGAAGTCGCCCGACGGCTACGACGCGCCCGGTCAGGTGTCGTCGGCGTTCGACCTGGCGGTGTTCGGCCGGGCGGGACTGCGGAGTCCCGAGTTCGCGGAGTACTGCGCGCGGGCGGAGGCGAGTTTCCCTGCCCGGGACGGCGGGAGCTATCCGATCGTCAACACCAACCGGCTGCTCACGGGGGCGGACGGGGTCGCTCCGTACCGGGGGCTGGTCGGAGTGAAGAACGGCTACACGAGCCATGCCGGCAACACGTTGGTCGCCGCTGCCCGCCGCGACGGGCGGACCCTGGTGGCTACGGTGATGAACCCGCGGTCGGACGACGGGTACGCGGTGTACGAGGAGGCGCGCGAACTCCTCGACTGGGGCTTCGACGCGGGCGGCCGTGTCGATCCGGTGGGCTCCCTGGACGCCCTCCGCAGCGCCCCGCCGGGCGGGCCGGAGGCGGACGCGGTGGCGGCGTCGGCGTCCCGCGGGGACGACGCGGACGGCCGTCCGGTGTGGTGGACGATCGCGGGGGCGGCGCTGTTGGGCGGGGCGGGGGTGGCGGTGTATCTGCGGGTGAGGTGGGGGCCGGTGCCGAGGGATTGAGGCCCGGTCGGGCTGCCGGCGGTCCGTGGCTGGTCGCGCAGTTCCCCGCGCCCCTGAAGGGTGCGGCCGCCACGCCCGCTTGCAGACCCCCGCCGCTGCGGGCAGTCGTGCCGCCAGGGGCGGCACGGGTGGGCGCAGCGGCACCCCGTCAGCGGGCAGCGGCTGTCCCGACCCCCGGGCGCCTGAACCCAGGCCCGCCCTCATCCCGCCGCTGCGGGCAGTCAGTGGCTGAGCGCGCAGTTCCCCGCGCCCCTGAAGGGTGCGGCCGCCACGCCCGCTTGCAGGCCCCCGCCGCTGCGGGCAGTCGTGCCGCCAGGGGCGGCACGGGTGGGCGCAGCGGCACCCCGTCAGCGGGCAGCGGCTGTCCCGACCCCCGGGCGCCGGAACCCAGGCCCGCCTACCAGCTCACCCCCGTCTCAGACGCACACCGCCCCCAGCCCCGCCACCGGCCGTACCCCTCCCACCGGGCGCCCCCCGCCCAGTACCGCCTCTCCCGCGAACGCGGTCAGCAGGGCGGGGTCCACGCCCGCGTGGGTGAGGGCCGCCGCCGTGACGGGGATGCGGGCGCGGCCCGCGCCGTCGGCTATTTTCACGGCCACCGCTCGGCCGTCCGGCAGTGCCGCGACCTGGACGCCCTCGAAGCCGTCCTTGGCGAGCAGCCCCGGCACCGTGCGCATCAGCGCGGCCACGTCACGGCCCGCACCGGACGCCATCTCCGCGTGGGTGCGCATCGCGTGGGCGACCCGCCCCTCGGGGGTGCCGGGGGCGCCGCCCGCGATCCGGGCGACCGCGCGGGCCAGGCCCTCCAGGGACACCGCGAACAGCGGAGCACCGCAGCCGTCCACGGTGACCGTGGCGACACGCCGCCCCGTGAGGTCCTCGACGGTCTCGGCGACCGCCTGCTGGAGCGGGTGGGCCGGGTCGAGGTAGTCGTCGAGCGACCAGCCGTTCAGCTTCGCCGTGTACAGCATGGCCGCGTGCTTGCCCGAGCAGTTCTGGGCGAGCCGGGAGGGGCCGCGGCCCGCACGCACCCAGGTGTCCCGGACGGCGGGGTCGAAGGGCAGGTCCGGGACGTTGCGCAGATCGCCCTCGGTGAGGCCCGCCCGCGCCAGGATGCGGCGCGCGCCGTCGAGGTGGCGCTCCTCGCCGGAGTGGCTGGCCGCCGCGAGGGACAGCAGGTCGCCGTCGAGCGGGAGGCCGGCGCGGACCATGGCCACCGCCTGGACGGGCTTGAGCGCGGAGCGCGGGTAGAACGCCGCCTCGGGGTCGCCGAGCCGGAAACCGACGGTGCCGTCACTGTCGAGGACGACGACGGAGCCGTAGTGGACGCCTTCGACGACCCCGCCGCGTACGAGGTGGGCGACGGGGGCGTGGCGGGGTGCGCGGACCGGGGGTGCGGCCGCGGGGAGACTGCTGTGCATCACACTGCCTGCGGGTTGTCGGGGCGGGCCGGCGCGGGGGTGGTGCGCGGGCCCGGTGTGCGCGCGGAGCGCACGATGTCGGTGAGGGTGGTCTCGACACGGTCGAGGTGGTGGGTCATGGCGCGCACGGCGTCGGGTTCGGAGCCGGCGGCCAGGGCCTCCACGATGGCCCGGTGCTCGCGGTCGGAGTGGGCGCGGCGGCCGCCGAGCTCGTTGAGGAAGGCGGACTGGCGGGCCAGCGCGTCCCGGATCTCCTCGATGACCCGCCGGAACACGGGGTTCTGGGCCGCCTCGGCCACGGCGAGGTGGAACAGGGTGTCCATCGCCGCCCAGGCGGTCGTGTCGGTCTCCCCCTCCATCCGCGCCAGCAGCCCCCGCAGCCGGTCCAGATCCTCCGTCGTACGGCGGAGGGCGGCGTACCCGGCGACGGGGATCTCGACGTGCCGGCGGACCTCCATGAGGTGAGCGGCCGTGTAGTCGCCGAAGGTGGGGTCCTGCACGGCGTCGGCGACCACGAAGGTGCCCTTGCCGGTGCGGGACACCGTCAGGCCCATGGTCTGGAGTGCCCGCAGCGCCTCGCGCAGCACGGGGCGGGACACCTCGAGTTCGCGGCAGAGCTCCGCCTCGGAGGGCAGCTTGGCGCCGATCGCGTACTCGCCGCGCTCGATGGCGTCGCGGAGGTGGGCGAGCACCGCCTCCGTCGCGCTGACGCGCCGCGGCCCCGCACCACCTGTCTGGCTGTCTGACAGGTTCACGGGCCGATCGTGCGGGCCGCCCGCGCGCACTGTCAAGCGGGGGCGGGCCGGAGGTGGTGCCGGCCACACCCCCGCCCTGGGGCCACCACCCCTCTTCCCTGGGGGTGCCCGTCCCGTCGTATGCGGGGGCCACCGCCCTTCTTCGCCGGGGAAATGAACCCCCATACTGAGCGCATGGCACATTCGACGGCGCCGGCCGGCATCCATTCCTCCGACGAGGGCGAAAAGCAGACAAACCCTCAGGGGGGCGGACGAAAAAGGGAGCGGGAGAAAAGCTCCGGACGCGGGAGTGATTTCTCCGAGTTGTCCCGGCGAATAGCCGACGCGGACCTTCTGCGTCGCCGCCCCCTCTACTACACGGTGCGTTTCACCGCGGTGGGTCTGGCGTTCGCCGGAGGCGTCGTCGCGTTCCTGCTCCTGGGCGACAGCTGGAGCCAGCTGTTCGTCGCCGCCGCGCTGGCCGTCGTGTTCGGGCAGCTCGGGCTGGCCGCGCACGACCTGGCGCACCGCCAGGTGTTCTCCCGCAGGCGCCCCAGCGAGACCGGCGGTCTCCTGGTGGCGAACGTGCTGCTCGGCATGAGCTACGGCTGGTGGATGAACAAGCACACCCGCCACCACGCGAACCCGAATCACGAGAACAAGGACCCGGACGTCGCGCCCGACATCATCGTCTGGTCACGTCGTCAGGCGCGGCAGGCCAAGGGTCCCGCCCGGTTCATCGGAAAACACCAGGCGGCCCTTTTCTTCCCGCTGCTGACCCTCGAGGGCCTGAATCTGAGTTTCAGCAGTTTCCGGGCGCTGCGCAGCCCGTCGATGAAACGGCCCGTCCTGGAGGGCACCCTCCTCGTCGCGCATTTCGCCGTCTATTTCGGCGGAATTTTCACACTACTGTCCCCCGGTAAGGCGCTCGCGTTCATCGCCGTGCACCAGGGGCTGTTCGGCCTGTACCTCGGTTCCGTGTTCGCGCCGAACCACAAGGGCATGCCGATGGTCGAGGAGGGCACCGAGCTGGACTTCCTGCGCCGTCAGGTGCTGACCTCCCGCAACGTCGACGGCGGTGCGCTGACCGACGTGTTCATGGGCGGCCTCAACTACCAGATCGAGCACCACCTCTTCCCCAGCATGCCGACGCCGGCCCTGGCGAAGGCCCAGGCGATCACCGAGCGGTACTGCGCCGAGCTGGGCATCCCGTACTGCCGGTCGGGTCTCCTCGCCTCGCACCGCACGGCGCTGCGCCATCTGCGGGAGGCCGGCGCGCCCCTGCGCGAGGCCGGGCGCTGACCCTACGGCCACACCGCCCCGGCCAGGGCCGCCCCCGCGAAGGCGGCGCCCAGGCCGGCGGCCGTGCTCACCAGGACGTTGGCGGCCGCGTACCCGAGGGCGCCGCCCTCGGCGAGGCGGAGGGTCTCGTAGGAGAAGGTCGAGTAGGTGGTGAAGGCGCCGCACAGTCCGGTGCCGAGCAGCAGCTGCACGTCGTCGCCGGCGACGCCCGCGGCCGCGGCGCCGGCCAGCAGCCCGAGGATCAGACTCCCGACGACGTTGACGGTGAACGTGCCCCAGGGAAGGTCGGAGCCGGTCCGGGACTGCACGGCCCGGTCGGTGAGATACCGCAACGGCGCCCCGGCCATCGCGCCGAGCACCACGTACAGCCAGGTCACGCCCGGCCCTCCCGCACGGCGTCGTCGTCGCTCCCGGGGCGGGGGACGATCTCGCACCGTTCGAGGAACACGAGCCCTTCCGGGACGAGCGCGTGGACCTCCGGCAGGAAGGCCCGCACCCGTTCCTCGGTGTCGACCATGACGACCGCCACCGGCATGTCCTCGCTCAGTGACAGCAGCCGGGAGGTGTGCACGAGCGACGAGGAGCCGAAGCCCTCGATACCGCGGAACACGCTGGCTCCGGCGAGCCCCGCCGCGTGCGCGCGGTGGACGATCTCCGAGTACAGCGGCCGGTGACGGCAGGTGTCGCACTCGCCGACGAGCACCGTGAGGCGCAGCCCGTCGGTCGTCGGAGTGGTCATGACTGCCTCCTGATCAGAGCCCGGCGGGTGGCCGTGGTCGCCGCCCAGACGGCGGTCAGGGCCACGACGGGGGTGGCGGCCAGGCAGAGGACCGCGCTGCCGGGGCGGCCGGCTTCGAACAGGCCGCGGACGTCCACCGCGTAGGTCGAGAAGGTCGTGAAGCCGCCCAGGACGCCGGTGCCGAAGAACGGCCGGAGGAGGCGGTGCGCGGCGCGGGCCTCGGTGACGGTCACCATGAACGCGCCGATCACGGCACAGCCGAGGACGTTGACCCACAGGATCGTCCAGGGGAAGGAACCCGCCGGGGTCGGCCACCACACGACGGCCGCGTACCGGGCCGCGGCTCCCACTCCGCCGCCCACCGCGACCGCCGCGACGACAGGCGCCTGGGCCCGTACGGCGGAGCGGCCCCGGGGTCGTCCGGTGTCCGCCGCGGTCACGGTCGTACGTCCTCCCACTCGCACGGGATCAGCCTAGTCCAGGCGTCGGAGACGGGGCGTCCGGACCTGCTCGGGGCTACCAGCCCTTCTCGAACAGCTGGGTCACCTCGGCCAGGCGGATCTCGTCGCGGCGGTAGCGGGGGCCGTCGTCCAGGCCGGTGGGGTGGAGCAGGCCGAGGGCGGTGAGCAGGTGGAGGTGGGTGAGGGCCGCGGGGCGGGGCACGCCGAGGCGGGTCGCGACGTCGTCCGCGGTGAGGCCCCGTTCGGCGGTGTCCGGGTCGCCCAGCCAGGCGAGGATGCGCAGTCGTGTCCCGTCGGCGGGAGTCCTCGGCATGTCGTCCACCTCCCCGCCGGGCTTCCTCGTCTCCGGCTCCCTCTCACTGTGCCGCGCCCGGGGTCCCCGTGTCCGGTACTGCGGGCAGCTTGTCCGGAGTCAACGCCCCTGCCACACGAGGACGTTGACTCCGGAAAGGTCACCGGTGTCAGCGGTGGCGGAACCACTCCATGGCGGGGAGCGCGCGGTCGCCGTAGTCGAACAGCGCCTGGTTCTCCCAGCCGTTGCCGGAGGACGGGTCGGCCGGGTCCCAGCCGTTGCCGTCGCGGGCGGTCCAGGTGGCCTCCCAGTAGAAGATGCCGAGGCCCCGTCCGCCGGGGACGGCCTCCACGATGCTCGCCATGTCGTTCATCCAGCGGGTCTGCCCGGCGGGGGTGGCCGGGTAGCCGGGGACGAGTTCGCTCTCCAGGTCGATGATGTTCTCCAGCGCGTCCTCACTGTCCAGGCGGAACGGATAGGCCGTCTCGGCGACGTACACGGGCTTGCCGTAGCGGGCGGCCGCGTCGTCGAGGGTGGTCTGCACGTCGTGCAGGGTGCCGTGCCAGTAGCCGTAGTACGACAGCCCGATGACGTCGAAGCGCACCCCGTGGGCGACCGCCTGGTCGAACCACCAGCGGGTGCCGTCGAGGTCGCCGCCCTCGGCGAGGTGCAGCGCGACGGACGTGGACGGGCTGACCGCCTTCACCGCGCTGTAGCCGGAGTTGAGCAGCCCGGCGAGCTGGGACCAGTTCGAGGTGGAGCCCTCGCTCCACAGCATGCCGCCGTTGATCTCGTTGCCGACCTGCACCATGTCGGCCGTCGTGCCCTGCGCCTTCAGGGCGTTCAGTACGTCGTGGGTGTGGTCGTGGACGTCCTTCTTGAGCTGCTCGTAGCCGTGTCCGGCCCAGGCGGCGGGCTTGGTCTGCTTGCCGGGGTCGGCCCAGGCGTCCGAGTAGTGGAAGTCGACCAGCAGCTTCATGCCCCGCGCCTTGACCCGCTTGGCCAGGGCCAGGACGTGCGCCTTGTCGTTGTAGCCGTCGGCCGGGTTCACCCACACCTTGACGCGGGCGTAGTTCATGCCGGAGGAGCGGAGGATGGCGAGGGGGTCGCCGGCGGTTCCCGAGGCCGTGCGGTACACCCCGCCGCGGTCCTCGCTCTTGGGGAGGGAGGAGATGTCGGCGCCCTTGACGCCGAGGCCCGCGGTGCCGCGTTCGAAGGTGAGGTCGTCGACGTTGATCCAGTTGCCGGGGTTGGCGTCGCTGACGACGGCGACGGTGCAGCGGCCGCCGCTCACCGTGACGGGCACGACGATCCGAAGCCAGCCCGATGCGGACACCGGCAGGCCGGTGCGCCGGTCGGCGCCGCCGCAGTCGCGCAGGGCGAGGTACGCGGCGTTCTGGCCGCCGCCCGAGCGGACCCAGGCGGTGAGCCGGTAGGCGCCGGCGGCCAGCCCGGTGAGCTGCTGGTACGTCTCGACCCGGTAGGCGGAGGAGGACCAGTGGGCGAGGCGGTGACCGCCGTCGCGTCCGCCCGCCTCGGTGTACGAGGCCGCGGTGTCGCCGGACTCGGACCAGCCTGCCGGGGTCGCGGCGCCGGTGCCGCCGGACTCGAAACCCGCGTTGGTGAGGGTGCTCGCGGCGGTCGCGGGGGCGGGCAGGGCGGTGAGAGTGAGGCCCGCCACGAGCGGCGGCAGCAGGGCCCGGAGTGTGCGTCTGGGATGGAACATCGGCGTTCGTCGTCCCTTCGACGTGGGGGGGGAGGAGCGCCCGCACCCGGTGGGTGAGGGCCCCCTCCGCCCGCGGCCGTACGCCCGCGCGGGCGGAGGGGAGTCGGGTTCAGCCGTCGAGCCGGACCACCCGGACGGCCCCGGCGGGCACCGCGAGCCGTCCGGCGGCGCGCTCGCCGGTCAGCAGCTCGGTGCCGGGGGTCTCCAGCGGGACCTTGGCGTCGGCGGCGGAGTGGTTGATCGCGAAGAGGAAGCGGCCGGAGTCGCCGCTGCGGCGGACCACTTCGACGTCGTGCGGCAGGTCGTCGCGCGGGGGGACGCCCGCGTCCTCGGCGGCTCGGGCGAGGACGGTGGCGAGGCCGTCGGTGCCGAGCCGGGTGGAGACGTACCAGGCGGTGCCCTCGCCGAGGCGGTGCCGGGTGACCGCGGGCCGGCCGGCGGCCAGTCCGTCGGCGTACGTCCACACGGTCTCGGCGCCGCGCGGCACCACGAACTCGGTCCACACGTCGGCGTGCAGGTCCGCGCCGCCGGGGCCGGTCAGGCGCACCCGCTCGCCCTCCAGCAGCGGCGAGAACTCCTCGACGGTGAGGCCCAGGACGTCCCGCAGGGTGCCCGGGCAGGGGCCCTCGTGCACGGCGTCGTGTTCGTCGACGATTCCCGAGAAGTACGACACGACGAGCGTGCCGCCGCCCTCCACGTACCGGCGCAGGTTGTCGCCGGCCGCCTCGGTCATCAGGTACAGGGCGGGGACGACGACAAGGGGATACCTCGACAAGTCGTCTTCCGGGCGGGCGAAGTCGACGGTGAGGTGGCGGTCGTAGAGGACCTCGTAGAAGGCGTCGGCGCGTTCGCGGGCGTCGTGGTCCTGGCTGGGGCGCCAGTCGAGGTTCTGCGCCCACCAGGACTGCCAGTCCCACAGCACGGCGACGTCCGCCTCGGTGCGGGTGCCCCGCACGGGTGCCAACGACCGTACCGACGCGCCCAGTTCGGTGACCTCGCGGAAGACGCGGGTCTCGGTGCCGCCGTGCGGCAGCATCGCCGAGTGGAACTTCTCCGCCCCGCGCCGGGACTGGCGCCACTGGAAGAACATGGCGCCCTCGGAACCGCGCGCGACATGGGCGAGGGAGTTGCGGGCCATCTGGCCGGGGGCCTTGGCGGGGTTGCGGGGCTGCCAGTTGACGCCCGAGGTGGAGTGTTCGAGGAGCAGCCAGGGTGCGCCGCCGGCGACGGAGCGGGTGAGGTCGGCGGCCATGGCGAGGTTGACGTGGGTGCGGCGGCCGTCGGTGATCAGGTAGTGGTCGTTGGTGACCAGGTCCACCTCGCGGCCCCAGGCCCAGTAGTCGACGGAGTCGCACTGGCTGAGGGCGGTCATGAAGTTGGTGGTGACGGGGACGCCGGGTGACAGGCGGTGCAGGATGTCCCGCTCGGCGGTGAAGTTCTCCCTCATGGTCGCGTCGGCGAACCGCCGGTAGTCCAGCGCCTGGGCCGGGTTGCCGACCGTGGGGGTGGCGCGGGGCGGGTTGATCTCGTCGAGCGAGGCGTAGCGCTGGCCCCAGAAGGCGGTGCCCCAGGCCTCGTTGACGGCCTCCACGCTGCCGTACGTGCGCTCCAGCCAGCGGCGGAAGCGGGCGGCGCAGGTGTCGCAGTAGCAGGCGGAGACGGGGACGCCGTACTCGTTGTGGACGTGCCACATCGCCAGCGCCGGGTGGTCGCCGTAGCGCTCGGCGAGGCGGGTGGTGATGTCCGCGGCGGCCGCCCGGTAGGCGGGGTTGCTGTGGCAGATGGCGCCGCGGGAGCCGAACTCCAGGCGCACCCCGTCGGCGGTGACGGGCAGTGCGTCGGGGTGGGCGCGGTAGAACCAGGCGGGCGGCACCACGGTGGGCGTGCCCAGGTCGACGCGGATCCCGGCGCCGTGCAGCAGGTCGAGGCTGCGGTCGAGCCAGCCGAAGTCGTGGGCGCCGGGGGCGGGTTCGAGCAGGGCCCAGGAGAAGATGCCGACGCTCACCAGGGTGACGCCGGCCTCGCGCATCAGCCGGACGTCCTCCTCCCAGACGGCCTCCGGCCACTGCTCGGGGTTGTAGTCCCCGCCGAAGGCGAGCCCGGTCAGGCCCCTGGGGGTGATCTCCGGCATCGATGGTCTCCCGTTGTGATCGATCGCTTGGGAACGTGCACACACATTCTCGACGGTGTGGAGCCCACATAACCGCACAGCATCAACCATTGACAAGTGTCCGATGTGTTTCTCTACTGTGAACGCTCACAGATGCCCGCGCGAGCCGCGCACCGCACGCATCCGGTCCCCGCACTCGGCGGGGGCCCAGGTCAGGGGAGACTTCCATGCCGTACACGAAGCGCCGTCGCCTCGTGAGTTCCGCCGTCGCCGTGGCCCTCGGGGCCACCGCGCTCGCCGCCTGCGGGTCGTCGTCCGACGACGACGGCGCCGCGTCGGGTCCGGTCACGCTGACGTACTGGAGTTGGGCCCCCGGCATGGACAAGGTCGTGGACCTGTGGAACAAGGGGCCGGGCAAGGAGCGGCAGATCACCGTCACGGTGAAGAAGCAGGCGTCCGGCGACACCCTCGTCACCAAGATCCTCACCGCGCACAAGGCCGGCAAGGCGCCCGACCTGGTGCAGGCGGAGTACCAGGCACTGCCCACCCTGGTCAGCAACGACGCCCTCGCCGACATATCCGGTGAGGTCGGCGACGCCAAGAAGGAGTTCGCCGACGGCGTCTGGCAGCACACCACGCTGGGCACGGACGCGGTGTACGCGGTCCCGCAGGACATCGGGCCGATGATGTTCTTCTACCGCGAAGACCTGTTCCAGAAGTACGGGCTGACGGTCCCCACCACCTGGGACGAGTTCGCCGACACCGCCCGCAAGCTGAAGAAGGCGGCCCCCGACAAGGACCTGACCACCTTCTCCGCCAACGACTCCGGGCTGTTCGCGGGCCTCGCCCAGCAGGCCGGCGCGCAGTGGTGGACCACCTCCGGCGAGAAGTGGAAGGTCGGCATCAACGACGCGGCGACGAAGAAGGTCGCTTCGTTCTGGGGCGGCCTGGTCAAGGAGGGCGCGATCGACAACCAGCCGATGTACACGCCCGCCTGGAACAAGGCGCTGGACACCGGGCAGCAGATCGCGTGGGTGAGCGCCGTGTGGGCGCCCGGCACGCTCACCACCGCCGCGCCCGCCACCAAGGGCAAGTGGGCCATGGCCCCGCTCCCCCAGTGGACCAAGGGCGAGAACCGCACGGGCAGTTGGGGCGGCTCCTCCACCGCCGTCACCACCGACTCGAAGCACAAGGACGCCGCCGCCACGTTCGCGGCCTGGCTGAACACGGACGCGCGGGCGCTCAACGCGCTGGCGAAGGAGAGCGGCATCTATCCCGCGTCCACGGCCGCGCAGACCAGCGGCGCCTTCGCCACGCCGCCGGAGTTCTTCGCCAACCAGCCCGACTTCTACACGAAGGCCGCCGAGATCGCGGAGACCACCGCGCCGTCCGCCTGGGGGCCGAACGTCAACGTCGCCTACACGACGTTCAAGAACGCCTTCGGCGCCGCCGCGAAGAACAAGTCGGACTTCACCGCCGCCCTGGACGCCATGCAGGAGGACACCGTGGCCGACCTGAAGAAGCAGGGCTTCGGAGTCGCGGAGTGAAGTCCCCCGCCCGCCGGCCGCACGGGGCCCAGGGAGCCCCGTACGGCCGCCCCTCCCGGAGCCGTGCGCGCCAGGCTCCCTATCTGTTCCTGGTGCCGGCGATCGTGCTGTTCCTGCTGTTCTTCGCGCTGCCCATCGGCTACGCGGTGTGGCTCAGCTTCCGCAAGGTCCAGGTCTCCGGGCTGGGCCTCGGGGCCGGGGCCCGCGAGGAGGTCTGGGCAGGGCTGGAGAACTACGCCGGCGCGCTGTCCGACAGCGAGCTCCTGCACGGCGCGCTGCGCGTGCTCGTCTACGGCTGCGTCGTGGTGCCGGTGATGCTGGGACTCGCCCTGCTGTTCGCGCTGATGCTGGACGCCGAGCGGGTCCGGCTCGCGCACTTCACCCGTCTCGCGATCTTCCTGCCCTACGCCGTGCCGGGCGTGGTGGCGGCGCTGCTGTGGGGGTTCCTGTACCTGCCGAGCGTCAGCCCGTTCTCCTTCGTGCTGGACGCGCTGGGGCTGCCGCAGCCGGATCTGCTGGACGGCGGCCCGCTGTACGGGGCGCTGTCCAACATCGCGGTGTGGGGCGGCACCGGCTTCAACATGATCGTCATCTACACCGCGCTGCGGGCCGTTCCGGCCGAGGTGTACGAGGCGGCGAAGCTGGACGGCGCGACGCCGCTGCAGATCGCGCTGCGGATCAAGATCCCGATGGTGGCGCCGTCGCTGGTGCTGACCTTCTTCTTCTCGATCATCGCGACGCTGCAGGTGTTCAGCGAGCCCACCACCCTCAAGCCGCTCACCAACTCCGTGTCCACCACCTGGAGTCCGCTGATGAAGGTCTACCAGGACGCCTTCGGCAACGGCGACATCCATGCCGCCGCCGCGCAGGCCACGCTGATCGCGGTCGCCACCCTGGTGCTGTCCTTCGGGTTCCTGCGCACCGCCAACCGACGCACGAAGCAGGAGGCGGGCCGATGAGCTCCCTCGTCCTCCCCCGCACCGACGCCGCGGACGGCACGGCGCCCAGCCCGAAGCGGGGCCGCCGGATCGCGCTGGTCCCGACGGTGACCCTGCTGCTCGGGGCGGTGTACTGCCTGCTGCCGGTGATGTGGGTGGTGATCGCGTCCACCAAGTCCGGCCGCGAGCTGTTCTCCACGTTCACCTTCTGGCCCGGCACCGGCTTCGCCGAGAACCTCACGGACCTCAACTCCTACCGCGACGGCGTCTACTGGCAGTGGATGGCCAACTCCGCCCTGTACGCGGGGCTGGGCGCGCTGCTGTCGACGTGCGTGTCCGCCGTCAGCGGCTACGCGCTCGCCACGTACCGCTTCCGGGGCCGCGAGACGGTGTTCAACGTCCTGCTCGCGGGGGTGCTGATGCCGCCGGTGATCCTGGCGATCCCGCAGTACCTGCTGATGGCGGAGGCGGACCTCACGGACTCGTACCTGTCCGTGCTGCTGCCGCAGATCCTCTCCCCGTACGGCGTCTACCTCGCGCGGATCTACGCCGCCGCGGCGGTGCCGTCGGACGTGGTGGAGGCAGGCCGGATGGACGGGGCGGGCGAGTGGCGGATCTTCACCCGGGTCGCGCTGCCGATGATGCTGCCGGGTCTGGTGACGGTGTTCCTGTTCCAGTTCGTGGCCGTGTGGAACAACTTCCTGCTGCCGTTCGTGATGCTCAGCGACGACGAGAAGTTCCCGATCACGCTGGGTCTGTACACGCTCCTGGAGCAGGGTTCGAGCCAGCCCGCCCTCTACACCTTGGTGATCATGGGCGCCTTCCTCGCCGTGGTGCCGCTGGTGGCTCTGTTCCTGGTCGTGCAGCGGTTCTGGAGTCTGGATCTGCTGTCCGGGGCCGTAAAGTCGTGACCATGGGCAACACGGGGGGCAGGCGCAAGCCGCCGACGATCCACGACGTGGCGCGCGAGGCGGGGGTCTCGCGCGGCACCGTGTCACGCGTGCTCAACGGCGGCCACTACGTCAGTCCCGCCGCGGCGGAGGCGGTCAACGCCGCGATCCGCCGCACCGGGTACGTGGTGAACCGGCACGCCCGCTCCCTGATCACCGGCCGTTCCGACTCGGTGGGTTTCCTGCTGACCGAGCCGCAGGAGCGGTTCTTCGAGGACCCCAACTTCAACGTGCTGCTGCGCGGCTGCACCCAGGCGCTGGCCGCGCACGACATCCCGCTGCTGCTGATGCTGGCCGGCACGGACGACGAGCGGCGGCGGATCACGCGGTACATCACCGCGGGGCACGTGGACGGGGTGCTGCTGGTGTCCAGCCACTCCGGCGACCCGGTCGCGGAGGAGCTGCGCGCGGCGGGCGTCCCGCTGGTCGCGTGCGGCAAGCCGATCGGGCTGGGCTCCAAGGTCAGTTATGTCGCGGCCGACGACCGGGACGGCGCCCGCGACATGGTGCGGCACCTGCTGGGCCTGGGGCGGCGGCGGATCGGCGTGGTGACCGGCCCGCTGGACACCCCTGGCGGGGTGGAGCGGCTGGCCGGCTACCGGGAGGTGCTCGCGGAGGCGGGAGTCGAGGAGGACGAGCGGCTCATCGTCTCCGGCGACTACAGCCGGGCGAGCGGCGAGGCGGCCGCGGAGCGGCTGCTCGCGCAGGCGCCGGACGTGGACGCGGTGTTCGTGGCATCCGACCTGATGGCGCAGGGCGTGCTGGCCGCGCTGCAGCGGGCGGACCGCCGGGTGCCCGAGGACGTGGCGGTGGGCGGCTTCGACGACAGCCCCGCGGCGGTCGCGGTGAGCCCCGCGCTGACCACGATCCGCCAGCCCTGGGACCGGATCAGCGCCGAGATGGTCCGGGTGCTGCTGGCGCAGATCGGCGGCGAGGACACGGCGGCGGTCATCCTGCCCACCGAGCTGGTGAAACGGGCGTCGGCCTGACCCCGCCGGGGCGTTCGTCCCGGCCCCGCCAAGGCGGTCATTGAATTTCGAACAAATGTTACGGTTTCCGTATGGCAGGGACGACGGACCAGGCACGGCTCGAGGAACGGTGGCGGGACATCCTCGCCGTGCACGCCCGCGCCCAGGGTGAGATCGACCGCGCCCTCCACCCCTACGGCCTGGGCGCCTCCGACTTCGAGGTGCTCGACCTGCTCGCGTCCGCCACTCCCCCGCCCGGCGAACTGTGCCGGGTGCAGAACCTGGTCGGCCGGGTCCATCTGAGCCAGAGCGCGCTGTCCCGGCTGATCGCCCGCCTGGAGAGGCACGGCCTGGTCGGGCGCAGCACCTGCCCGACGGACCGGCGCGGCGTCTACGTGCAGCTCACCGCGCGCGGCCGCGAACTGCACGCCGAGACCCTCCCGCTCCAGCGCGCCGCCCTGGCCCGGGCGCTCGGCGACTGACACGGAAATCGGCCCGCGCCTGGCGTACGGGCACGGGCCGACGGGTGCCGCCCGCGTCAGGGGCGGGCCAGCAGGGTGCGGACCCCCTCCGAGGTCAGCGTCAGACGGTGCTCGGAGCTGCCGTCGATGGTGAGGGACAGGTCGTCGGCCGGCCACTGCGCGGCGAGGGCGCCGAGCGGGACCAGGCGGTAGCGGGAGACGAACGGGAGCAGCCCGGCCATCTCCAGCTCGGACGTGAACACGGGCACCACCTGGGTGCCTCCCGGCTGCTCCAGCACGGGCAGCGCGACGGCGCCGGGGTCGGCGGCCTCCTCGTCGCCCGCGTCGTCGGGGACCGGGATCAGCACGTCGCTGTTGGCCAGCGCGTCCAACGCGGCCGTGTCCTCGGTGTTCTCCGACAGTGCGTCCAGGGCCCGCTGCGCGGGCGTGGGGGCGTTGTTCTCGTGCGCGGGTGTTTCCATGACGAATTCCCTGGTAGCGGCGGTTGTCGGCCCGCCCGGGACGCACTTCGGCCCCGGGCACAGTAGGGGACGCGTACCCGTTCGCATGTCGCGCAACCCTGCGATTCACGCGCCTCACGCGCGCCCCGCCGGGCCCCTTCGCACGTCAGAGGGCGGACCCCCTCCAACCCCTCCGAGCGGCATCGCTATCATATGAGCACCCTCTAGCTCGAAAGATGATGCTGTGACTGTCAACGAAGACTCGTTCACCAACTGGAAGCACCGCGAGGAGATCGCGGAGTCGATGATCCCGATCATCGGGAAGCTGCACCGGGAGCGGGACGTCACCGTCCTGCTGCACAGCCGCTCCCTGGTGAACAAGTCGGTGGTCAGCATCCTCAAGACGCACCGCTTCGCCCGGCAGATCGCGGGCGAGGAGCTCTCGGTCACCGAGACCCTGCCGTTCCTCCAGGCGCTCACCACGCTGGACCTCGGCCCCTCGCAGATCGACATCGGCCTGCTGGCGGAGGCCTACCGCGCGGACGACCAGGGCAAGTCCGTCGCCGAGTTCACCGCCGAGGCCGTCGCCGGCGCCACCGGCGGCAACAAGATCGAGCGCCGCGAGCCGCGCGACGTCGTCCTCTACGGCTTCGGCCGCATCGGCCGGCTCCTCGCCCGGCTGCTGATCGAGAAGTCCGGCTCCGGCAACGGCCTGCGCCTGCGCGCCGTCGTCGTCCGCCGGGGCGGCGAGCAGGACATCGTCAAGCGCGCCTCGCTACTGCGCCGCGACTCCGTGCACGGCCAGTTCCAAGGCACGATCACCGTCGACGAGGCGAACAGCACCATCGTCGCCAACGGCAACGTCATCAAGGTCATCTACGCCAACGACCCGGCCGAGATCGACTACACCGCGTACGGCATCGACAACGCGATCCTGATCGACAACACCGGCAAGTGGCGCGACCGCGAGGGCCTTTCGCAGCACCTGCGGCCCGGCATCGACAAGGTGGTGCTGACCGCGCCCGGCAAGGGCGACGTGCCGAACATCGTGCACGGGGTCAACCACGACACCCTCAAGCCCGACGAGCGCATCCTGTCCTGCGCCTCCTGCACCACCAACGCGATCGTGCCGCCGCTGAAGGCGATGGCGGACGAGTACGGCGTGCTGCGCGGCCATGTGGAGACCGTCCACTCGTTCACCAACGACCAGAACCTGCTGGACAATTACCACAAGTCCGAGCGCCGCGGCCGGTCCGCGCCGCTCAACATGGTGATCACCGAGACCGGCGCCGCGTCGGCCGTCGCCAAGGCGCTGCCCGACCTCAAGGCCCCCATCACCGGCAGCTCCATCCGCGTGCCGGTGCCGGACGTGTCGATCGCCATCCTCAACCTCCAGCTGGGCCGCGCCACCAACCGCGAGGAGGTCCTCGACCACCTGCGCAACGTGTCGCTGACCTCCCCGCTGAAGCGCCAGATCGACTTCATCAGCGCGCCCGACGCGGTCTCCAGCGACTTCATCGGCTCGCGGCACGCGTCGATCGTCGACGCCGGCGCCCTGAAGGTCGACGGCGACAACGCGATCCTCTACCTCTGGTACGACAACGAGTTCGGCTACTCCTGCCAGGTCGTCCGCGTCGTCCAGTACGTGTCCGGCGTGGAGTACCCGACGTACCCGGCCCCCGCGGTCTGAGTCACCCGCACGACGGGCGGGGCGGGGCCGGCGAGTTGTCCGGCCCCGCCCCGGTCTGCCCGGCTGACCGGCGGTAAGGGCCAGATCCATAACGATCACCCCGTACCGGTTGAACGGGCCGATCCGCTTCCTAGTCTTCGCACATGCCCCTCTTCAGTACGCGCCCCGGCCGACGTCCCCGTCTCTCCCGCTCCCTGGGAGACACCCAACTGGACCGAGTTCTCGGGAAGGTGAGCAGGCGGGGGAGCGGGAAGGCCGCCGACGTCGAACTGATCGGCGAACTGCTGGAGGAGACCGGGGACGACTGGGACCTGCGGGGCCACCGGGTGTCCGTGCTGGCCGCGGCCGCCGCCGGCACCGGTGTCGCCGAGACCTGGCTGGAGCGCGCCCCGGACGACGTGGACGCGCTGGTGTTCCACTGCTGGACCACCCTGGTGCGCGCCCTGGAGGAACGGCGCCTCGACGACACCGACGCGCTGATCACCCGGTGCCACCGGGCCGCCGAGCTGTCCCCGGACGACCCGCTGCCGTGGGTGGTGCTGCTCGGCACCGCGCGCGTCGTGCGCTTCGACCACAAGGACGTCGACGCCCTCTGGCGACAGGCCACCGGCCGCGACCCCTGGAACCGCGAGGCGTTCCTGCAGATGCTCGCCCTGCTGTCGCCCGAGGAGGGCGGCTCCAGCGCCTCGGTCCTCGACTTCGTCGACGCGGTCCGCACCCGCATCCCCGCCAACGCCCCCTGCGCCGCCGTCGAACTCACCGCCGCCGTACGGCAGTACCAGGGGCTGCTCGCACAGGGCGGGATGCGCGCGATGACCGCGAGTCAGCTCTTCGAGAGCGGACACCTGGCGGCAGCACTGCACCAGGCCGCGGCGCTGTGGCCGAAGCCGGGGTTCTTCCAGCACGCGGCGGCGCCGGCCGACCTCAACGTCCTGGCGTACGCGCTGTGCGCGGCCGGGCGCGCGGCGGAGGCCCACCCGGTGTTCCAGGCGCTCCAGGGCATGGTCACCCCGTGGCCCTGGGACGTCGACGGAGACGCGGTCCAGCGGTACGAACAGCATCTGGCCAAGGCCGAGCGCGGCCGCCAGGGCGGCATCGGCGGCGGGTGACCCGCGCGCCCCGGCGGCCGCGCCCTCTCAGACGCGGGACAGCAAGGTGGCGACAGCGTCCCGCAGCGTGGCGGCCGGGTTCCCGGCCGGTCCCTCGTGGCGCCAGGCCACGAAGCCGTCAGGCCGCACCAGCACCGCGCCGTCCGGCGTGACCCCGTGGGCCTCGGCCCAGTCGGCGCCCGACTCGGGCACCAGGTCGGCGTCCTCGCCCACCCCGTACGCGTCCAGCGGCACGGGCAGCGTGGCCGCCACCTCGGCCGCGGCGGCGAGCCACGGGCTGTGCGGGGAGGCGAGCAGGACGAGGGAGCGCTCGTAGAGGTCGAGCGTGGAGACGCGGGCGCCGGCCCGGTCCAGCCACAGGTGCGGCGCGCGGCTGCCGGGCTCGCCGGTCAGCGTGAGGGCGTCCGGCACCACCGGCGTCGCCGGGTCCGCGCCGAGGACGGCGCCCCGGGGGTAGCGGTAGCCGAGGGCCACGTTGAGGATGCCGCGCTTGCGGCCGACGAGCGCCGCCGCCTCGGCGTCGGGGGTGTAGCCGGGGTGGCTGTGCTCCACCGAGCGGGAGGAGGCGCGGGCGCTGGTCGCCTCGGCGACGGGCCGGCGCTCGGCGTCGTAGCTCTCCAGCAGGCCGGGTCCGGCCCAGCCGCCCAGCACGGCGGCCAGTTTCCAGGCGAGGTTGTGGGCGTCCTGGATGCCGGTGTTGGAGCCGAACGCGCCGGTGGGCGACATCTCGTGCGCCGAGTCGCCGGCCAGGAACACCCGCCCCTGTCCGTACCGCTCGGCGACCCGCTCGGCCGCGTGCCAGGCCGCCCGGCCGGTGACGGTGACGTCCAGGTCCGGCACGCCCACCGCCCGCCGGATGTGCTCGGCGCACCGCTCGTCGGTGAACTCCTCGAGCGTCTCGCCGTGTTCGGGGTGCCAGGGGGCGTGGAACACCCAGTGCTCGCGGTTGTCCACCGGCAGCAGCGCCCCGTCGGCTTCCGGGCTGGTCAGGTAGCAGACGATGAAGCGGCGGTCGCCGACCACGCCGGCGAGGCGGCGCGAGGTGAAGGTGACGCTGACGTTGTGGAACAGGTCGCCGGGGCCGTTGTGGCCGATGCCGAGCCGCTCCCGGACGGGGCTGCGGGGGCCGTCCGCGGCGACCAGGTAGTCCGCCCTGATCGTGGTGTGCTCGCCGGTCTCCCGGCTCTTGACCAGCGCTGTCACCCCGTCGCCGTCCTGGTCGAACGACATCATCTCGGTACTGTAGCGTAGGTCGCCGCCCAACTCGCGGGCGCTGCGCAGCAGCACCGGCTCCAGGTCGTTCTGGCTGCACAGGCACCAGGCGGCGGGGCTGAAGCGGGCCAGGCCGCCGCCGGGGTCGATCTCCCGGAACAGCCACTCGCCCGCGTCCCCCACCAGGCTCGGCGTCTGCAGGATGCCGTGGTTGTCCTGCAGGACCGACGCCGCCTCGACGATGCGCCCCTGCACCCCGGCGGTGCGGAACAGCTCCATCGTGCGGACGTTGTTGCCCCGCCCGCGCGGATGGATCGAGGTGCCCGCGTGCCGCTCGACGAGCGTGTGCGGCACACCGAGCCGCCCCAGGAACAGGGACGTCGACAGGCCCACCAGGGAGCCCCCGACGATGAGGACGGGCGTGCGGTGGACCGCCTCGCCGGTCGTGCCCGATCGGTTCATTGAAACGCCTCCAGCGTTCGCCCGGGTCGTGGTTGAGGAACGGGACGCTGATGTCATCCCCGGTGCGGGGCCCTTCGCGTCCGCGCGGCACCCGGATGGCGCGCGGTTCACCCGGCTGCACCGTGTCGCTCGCGCGCTCCCCGGGCCGACCCGACCATCGACACATGGCGACCCCCTGCCCGTCGGACACGGAGGTCGTTCCTGACCTTCCGTGAAGAGCTTCCGGAAGAGCCCCGACGCAGGGGTTTCCCCAACAAGAGGAGAGGTGCGCCGGATGACCATGTCGGGACGCATATCGCAGTCGGCCTTCGACGGCTCCAGGCTGCGGGTGATCCTGCTGCTCGACCTGTACGAGGGAGCACAGGAGCAGTTCCTCGAGGCGTACGAGCACATGCGGAACAAGGTCGCGTCCGTACCCGGTCACATCAGCGACCAGCTGTGCCAGTCGATCGAGAACCCGTCGCAGTGGCTGATCACCAGCGAGTGGGAGAGCGCCCCGCCGTTCCTCGCGTGGGTGAACAGCGAGGAGCACGTGGAGACCGTCCGGCCGATGCACAGCTGCGTGCGGGACACCCGGTCGATGCGCTACAGCGTCGTGCGCGAGACCACCCCCGACCGGCCGCTGAGCGACACGGCGACGGCGGGCCTCCAGTCGGCCGTGCGGGTCGGCGACGGCGTGGCGCGCCACGCCCTCACCTTCACCGTCAAGCCGGGCTCCGAGTCCAAGGTGGCGGAGCTGCTGGCCGGGTACGAGTCGCCCAAGGCCCAGGTCGACGACACCACGCGGCTGCGCCGCACCTCGCTGTTCATGCACGGCAACCGGGTCGTGCGGGCCGTCGAGGTGGAGGGCGACCTGCTCGCCGCGCTGCGCCACGTGGCGCGCCAGCCGGAGGTGCGGGCGGTCGAGGAGGCCATCAACCCCTATCTGGAGCAGGACCGGGACCTGACCGACCCCGAGTCCGCGCGGCTGTTCTTCACCCGGGCCGCGCTCCCCGCCGTGCACCACGTCACGGCCGGCCGGCCGGAGCCCGAGGGGCTGCGGCGGCACGCGCTGTACTACCCGGCCCTGCGGGGGCGCGGCATGGACCTGGCCCGGTTCCTCGCCCACCAGGACGAGGCCGCGGCGGGCGACCCGGACAGCCCGGTGCACGCGAGCACCGTGTTCCAGCGGGACGACATCGTGGTCCGTCTCGTCGACGTCACCGGCGACCTCGACCTGGACCCGCCGGCCGCGCTGGGCATCAAGGGCCCGGGCAAGGCGGCGGAACTCCGGCGGCTGCTGGACGGCGCCGCGATCGGCGTCGAGGGCGACCTGGACTCGGAGCGCAACCTCAACCGGCTGCTGTCGCACGCCGACATGCTGCCCGTCACCGACCGCAGCGCGGCGGCTTCCTGACGGTCGACCACGGTGACGTCCGCCGGCCGTCGCGCCGGGGACGTCACCGGAACATCCGGAGGTATCAACCATGTCCAAGCAGCATCCACGCATCGTGGACCTGAGCGAGACGGAACCCAACCGCCGGCGCGGGGGTGACCTCAGGACCCTGCTCACCCCCGCCACCGTGGGCTCCACGAGCGGCTTCATGGGGCTGGCCGTCATCAAGCCCGGCGAGCGGATCGCCGAGC
Organism: Streptomyces sp. P9-2; assembly: GCF_051903975.1. Classification (NCBI taxonomy): domain Bacteria; kingdom Bacillati; phylum Actinomycetota; class Actinomycetes; order Kitasatosporales; family Streptomycetaceae; genus Streptomyces; species Streptomyces sp. P9-2. The sequence goes on along the minus strand of NZ_CP192633.1, from coordinate 4,478,431 downwards.
ACTACCACCCGTACTCCGAGGAGTTCGTGTACGTCATCGACGGCTCGCTCGAGGTGGACCTGGACGGCGAGCCGTTCGCGCTCCGCGCCGAACAGGGGCTGATGATCCCCATCGACATGCGGCACCGCTTCCGCAACGTCGGCGACGAGGAGGCCCGCATGGTGTTCCACCTCGGTCCCCTCGCCCCCCACCCGAGCCTCGGGCACGTCGACACCGAGGAGACCGAAAGCGCGCTGTCCGGGCCGCAGTTGACGGTGGGCGGGCCGGAGGCGGGCCGTCCGGCCGAGCCGAGCGAGGCCATAAAATGACCCGGCGGGTGGCCGTCACCGGTATAGGTGTGGTCGCTCCCGGCGGCATCGGGGCGACGGCGTTCTGGGACCTGCTGTCCGCAGGCCGCACCGCGACCCGCGGCATCACCCTGTTCGACCCGGCGGGCCTGCGCTCACGCATCGCCGCCGAGTGCGACTTCGACCCGTTCGAGCACGGCCTGGACGCGGACCTGAGCCAGCACGCCGACCGCTACATCCAGTTCGCCGTGGTCGCGGCCCGGGAGGCGGTCCGGCAGTCCGGGCTCGACACCGGGGCCCTCGACCCGTGGCGCACCGCGGTGTCGCTGGGCAGCGCGGTCGGCGGGACCACCCGGCTGGAGCACGACTACGTGCTGGTCAGCGAGCGCGGCCGGCGCTGGGACGTGGACCACACCAAGGCGGACCCGAAGCTGCACCTGGCGTTCTCGCCGAGCACCCTCGCCTCCACGGTGGCCGAGCAGTTCGGCGCCCGGGGCCCGGTGCAGACGGTGTCCACCGGCTGCACCTCCGGACTCGACGCGGTCGGCTACGCCTTCCACACCGTCGCGGAGGGCCGGGCGGACGTGTGCATCGCGGGGGCGTCGGACTCGCCGATCTCCCCCATCACGATGGCCTGCTTCGACGCCATCAAGGCGACGTCGCCCAACAACGAGGACCCCGAGCACGCGTCGCGTCCCTTCGACGCCCGCCGCGACGGGTTCGTCATGGGCGAGGGCGCGGCGGTCCTGGTGCTGGAGGACTACGAGCACGCGCGGGCGCGCGGCGCGGACATCCTCTGCGAGATCAGCGGCTACGCCACCTACGGCAACGCCTACCACATGACCGGCCTGACCAGTGAGGGCCTGGAGATGGCCCGTGCGATCGACAGCACCCTCGACCAGGCCCGGCTCGATCCGACCCGGATCGACTACGTCAACGCGCACGGTTCCGGGACCCGGCAGAACGACCGGCACGAGACGGCCGCGGTGAAGCGGTCGCTGGGGGCGCACGCGTACGAGACGCCCATGAGCTCCATCAAGTCGATGGTGGGGCACTCGCTCGGCGCCATCGGCGCGATCGAGGTGGCCGCCTGCGTGCTCGCGCTGCGGCACCAGGCCGTGCCGCCGACGGCGAACTACGAGACCCCCGACCCGGAGTGCGACCTGGACTACGTGCCGCGCACCGCCCGCCCGCGGAAGCTGGAGCACGTGCTCTCCGTCGGCAGCGGGTTCGGCGGTTTCCAGTCCGCGGTGCTGCTGTCCGGTACGGGCGGGAGGACACGATGAGCAAGCGGCGTTCCGGGCGTGCGGCCGTCACCGGCATCGGTGTGGTCGCGCCCAACGGACTGACGGCCGACGCCTACTGGAAGTCGGTGAGCGAGGGCCTCGGCGTCCTGGACCTGATCACCCGCGAGGGCTGCGAGGATCTGCCGCTGCGGGTGGCGGGCGAGGTGCGGTCGTTCGACCCGGCGGCCCTCGTCGAGGACCGCTTCCTGGTGCAGACCGACCGCTTCAGCCATTTCGCGATGGCCGCGGCGGCGCTCGCCCTCGACGACGCCGGGCTGGGCGGCGAGCCCGCCGACCCGTACTCGGTCGGCGTGGTCACCGCGGCCGGCTCCGGCGGCGGCGAGTTCGGCCAGCGCGAGCTGCAGAAGCTGTGGGGCCAGGGCTCGAAGTTCGTCGGCCCCTACCAGTCGATCGCCTGGTTCTACGCGGCGAGCACAGGCCAGATCTCCATCCGCGGCGGTCTCAAGGGGCCGTGCGGGGTGGTCGCGAGCGACGAGGCGGGCGGTCTGGACTCCCTCGCGCACGCGGCCCGGGCGGTGGGGCGCGGCACCGACGTGATGGTGGTGGGGGCGGCGGAGGCGCCGCTGGCCCCGTACTCGATGGTGTGCCAGCTCGGCTACCCCGAGCTCAGCACCCTCGACGACCCCGACCGCGCCTACCGTCCGTTCACCGAGAAGGCGTGCGGGTTCGTGCCGGCCGAGGGCGGCGCCCTGCTCGTCGTCGAGGACGAGGAACGTGCGCGTGAGCGCGGGGTGCCGGTGAGAGGTGTCGTCGCCGGTCACGCGGCGACGTTCACGGGGACGTCCCGCTGGGCGGAGTCCCGGGAGGGCCTCGCCCACGCGATCACCGGCGCCCTCGACGAGGCGGGCGTCGCGCCGGAGGAGATCGACGTCGTGTTCGCCGACGCCCTGGGCGTGCCCGAGGCGGACCGCGCGGAGGCGCTGGCGATCGCCGACGCCCTCGGCGCGCACGGCACACGGGTGCCGGTCACGGCGCCCAAGACCGGCTTCGGCCGGGCGTACTGCGGTGCGCCCGTGCTGGACACGGTGGCGGCGCTGCTGGCCATGGAGCACGGCCTGGTGCCGCCCACGCCGGGCGTGTTCGACATCTGCCACGACCTCGATCTGGTGACGCAGCACGCCCGCCCCGCCGAGCTGCGCACCGCCCTCGTCCTCAGCCGGGGACTGATGGGCTCCAACGCGGCGCTGGTCGTGCGCCGCGGTGACGATTCCGCCCGGTGATCCGGGCGGGGAAGGAGCAGTCACCCATGATCACCACCGAAGTGACCTTCGACGAACTGGCCGCCCTGATGAAGCAGGCGGCCGGCATCACCGTCGACCCCAAGGAACTCAAGGACGCCGCGGAGTCCCCCTTCGACTCCTTCGGTCTGGACTCGCTCGGCCTGCTCGGCATCGTCGGCGAGCTGGAGAACCGGTACGGCGCGTCCCTGCCGCCCGACTCGGAGCGGTGCAGGACACCCCGGGAGTTCCTCGACCTCGTCAACAGCACCCTCACGGCTGGAGCCTGAAAGTGGCAGGACACACCGAGAACAGCATCACCGTCGACGCTCCCTTCGAGCTCGTCTGGGAGATGACGAACGACCTCGAGAACTGGCCGCGGCTGTTCAGCGAGTACGCGTCGGTGGACATCCTCTCCCGGGAGGGCGACACGACGACGTTCCGGCTGACCATGCACCCGGACGAGAACGGCAAGGTGTGGAGCTGGGTGTCGGAGCGCACCCCGGACCGCGGGAAGCGGATCGTGCGCGCCCGCCGCGTGGAGACCGGCCCGTTCGCCCACATGGACATCCTGTGGGAGTACGAGGAGGTGCCGGGCGGGATCGAGATGCGCTGGACGCAGGACTTCGCGATGAAGCCCGACGCCCCGGTCGACGACGACTGGATGACGGACAACATCAACCGCAACTCCCGCACCCAGATGGCGCTCATCCGGGACAAGATCGAGCAGGCCGCCCGCGAGAACGAGACGGCGTCCGTCGCGTCCTCGCGCTGAGCACCGGTCCCGCCGGGGACCCGGAAGGAATCCCATGCACCACGCCCTGATCGTCGCCCGGATGAAGCCCGGTTCGGCGCCGGACATCGCCGACGTGTTCGCCGCGTCGGACCGGGGTGAGCTCCCCCACCTGGTCGGCGTCAGCCGGCGCAGTCTCTTCCAGTTCGGGGACGACGTGTACCTGCACCTCATCGAGTCGGAGCAGGACCCGGCGCCCGCCATCGCGAAGGTGGCCTCGCACCCCGAGTTCCGCCGCATCAGCCAGGAGCTGGAGGCGTACGTCAGCCCGTACGACCCGGCCACCTGGCGCGGCCCCAAGGACGCCATGGCGCAGTGCTTCTACCGCTGGGAGCGCGGCGCCGGCTCCTGAGCCGCCGCACGGCAAACCCCGAGGCCGCCGGTTCCGCGTCAGTCGCGGAGCCGGCGGCCTCGGGGTGTTCACGGCTACGGCGTGGCGGGGACGGTGCACTCGAAGGCGTGCAGATACGCGTTGACCGGGCGGATCTCGCCGATGACGAGGCCCGCCGCGGTGAGCCGGTCCACCATGCTCTGCCGGGTGTGCTTGGCGCCCCCGACGTTCAGGAGCAGCAGCAGGTCCATGGCGGTGGTGAAGCGCATCGACGGGGTGTCGTCGACGAGGTTCTCGATGACCACGACCCGGGCGTCGGGGCGCGCCGAGCGACGGACGGCGGCGAGCACCCGTCGGGTGCTGTCGTCGTCCCACTCCAGCACGTTCTTGATGATGTAGACGTCCGCCTCGACGGGCACGTCCTCGCGGCAGTCGCCGGCCACGATGCGGGCCCGGTCGGCGAGGGCGCCGCCGTCACGCAGCCGGGGGTCGGCGTTCTCGACGACGCCCGGCAGGTCGAGCAGGGTCCCCCGCAGGTGCGGGTGCTTCTCCAGGAGGCTCGCCAGGACGTGCCCCTGGCCGCCGCCGATGTCCACCACGGAGTCGGCGCCGTCCAGGTCGAGCAGCTTGGCGACGTCGCGCGCGGACTGCTCGCTGGAGGTGGTCATGGCCCGGTTGAACACGTGGGCGGACTCGGGCGCCGACTCGTTGAGGTAGGTGAAGAACTCCTCCTCGTACACCTCCTCGAAGACGTTGCCGCCGGTGCGCACCGCCTCGTCGAGGCGCGGCCAGACGTTCCACGTCCAGGGCTCGGTGCACCACAGGGCGATGTACCGCAGGCTGTGCGGGTCGTCCTCGCGCAGCAGCCGGGACATGTCGGTGTGCTCGAAGGTGCCGTCGGGGTTCTCGGCGAAGACCCCCTGGCACGACAGCGCGCGCAGCAGCCGCCGCAGGGTGTGGGGCTGGGTCTTCACCGCCGTCGCCAGGTCGTCGACGGTCATGGGGCTGTCGTCCAGCGCGTCGGGCACGCCCAGACGGACGGCGGCGCGTACGGCGGCCGCGCAGGCCGCCCCGAATACGAGCTCCCTCAGCCGCATGGGCGGCGGGGGAGCCGGATCAACGGTGGTCATCCGTTGCCTCGCTTCTGCTGTTGTGCCAGGGGTGGGGGAACAGGGTCGGTCAGCACATTCCGGTGGGTTCGGAGAGCGTGCAGGTGTTGCGGCCGAAGGTGTTGCTGGTGGCGGTGTCGCGGTTGGCGAGGTCGGCGGGGCTGTTGCCGGTCACCAGGTTGTCGCGGATGTCGTTGCGCTCGCTGGGCGTGCCGACGAGGCTCTTGAACAGCACGATGCCGCCGGACAGCGGGGAGGTTCCCTTGTTGTTCTCGACCCGGTTGAACGCCACCCGGGTCTCCTCGACGCCGGTGAGGACGATGCCGGAGCCCTGGAGGAAGGGCAGGCGGGGCGTCGCGGCGCAGTACTTGTTGTTGTCGTGGACGTGGTTGAAGGTGACGCTGAGGTGGCCGGCCTTCGGGGTGGACTCGTCGCCGACGAGGAACACGGCGGCGCAGTTCCCGGTGGCCTCGTTGTGGTCGACGCTGAGGTTCCGCAGCCGGCGTACGGTGACGCCGACGCGGTTCTCCGCCGTCTCGTTGTAGCGGACGACGGTCTTCTTCGCGTCGCGCGCGCCTTCCTCGGTGTCGACGGTGTTGGCGACGAACAGCCCGGCGTCGCCGTTCTTGCGGGTGACGTTGTGGCTGATCACGCTGTGCGCGGAGCGTTCGGTGGCGATCCCCCACTGGCCGTTCTTCTCGGAGATCACGTACCGCACCCTGAGGTTCTCGGTGCCGGTCGCCCACACCCCGTTCTTCTCGAACCCGCGCACCGTCAGGGACCGTACGGAGACGTCCTTCACCGGCTTCTTGTCGGTGCCGGTGACGCAGATGCCGTTGCCCGCCTTGGCGCAGGCGGACGTGCCCGCGCCGGCAGGGGGTTCCAGGACGGTGCGGCCGGCGACGTCGCCGCGCAGGGTGATGCCCGAGCGCGTGATGTCGACGCTCTGCTTGTAGGTGCCGGCGGCGAGCAGGACCGTGTCCCCGGACTTGGCGGCGTCCACCGCCTTCTGGATGGACTGCCCGGGCTGTACGCGGTGCACGGCCGACTGATGGGTCGAGGTGGAGGGTGCGGCGCCCATTCCCGCCGCCACGACGGCGGTGGTACAGGCGAGATACGCGATGTGACGTTTGTTCATGAGGCCGAAGCTATGAGCGGCCCTGGTGGCCCGCCACCGGTGATCGCCCAGCCGGGCGCGGGCCGGAGAGCGGCGTTTTCCCGCCCCCGCGCGGCCGCTTCCCGGCCGCTCGCCCGTTCGGCTGGTGGGCGGGTGTCCCCCGCAGTAGCGTCGGGAACGCGGCCCCGGTGTCGCACCGCCCGGCCGCCCATCCCCCGCGCATCCACGTCGGGAGGCGCCCATGGCGACCGGCACCCCATACCCCCAGGACCTCGCGGACCAGTCCGTGGTGGTGATCGGCGCGAGCTCCGGCATCGGCCTCGCGACGGCACGTCAGGTGCGCCGGCGCGGCGGCCGGGTCGTGATGGCGGGACGCGACCCGAAGCGGCTGGAACGCGCGGCCGAGGAGGTCGGCGCGGAGCGGGCCGCGCCCCTCGACGCCGCCGACACGGGCCGCCTCCGGGCGTTCTTCGACGCCCTTCCGGGACCCGTCGACCATGTGGTGTCGACCGCCGGGTCCCCCTTCTACGCGACGCTCGCCGACCTCGACGTCGACGAGGCGCGCTCCCATGTCGGGGAGCGGCTGGCCCTCACCCTCGGGGTCGCCAAGTACGGCGGCGCGGTGACGCGGGACGGCGGGACGCTGGTGTTCGTCGGCGGGACCGGCGGGCGGCGTCCCGGGATCGGCGCGTCCGTGACCTCGGCGCTGACGGCGGCCCTGCCGGCGCTCACCGCGAGTCTGGCGGTGGAGCTGGCGCCGGTCCGGGTCAACCTCGTCGCGCCCGGCTTCGTCGACACGCCCCTGTCCGCGTCCCTCCTCGGCGACCGCATCGAGGAGCGCCGCGAGCGACTGCGAGCGACCCTCCCGACACGGCGGGTCGTCGGCCCGGACGACGTGGCCGCGGTGATCCTGCACCTCATGGTCAACGAGGCCGTGACGGGCGCGACGTACGACGTGGACGGCGGCCAGCAGCTGGTGCCGCCCTGATCACGCGGCGGCGCCGGCGTGCGGGCGGAGCCCCTGCCCGCACGCCGGGCGATGTCGTGGCCGGAGGTGGACACTGGAAGGACGCTGCCCAGTCGACCATCCGAGTGCACGGAGGCGGGCATGAACGGCACTTCCCCGGCCTACGACGTGGTGGTTCTCGGAGCGGGACCGACGGGGGAGAACCTCGCCGACCGCACCCGCGCCGCCGGACTCACCACGGTGATCGTGGAGAACGAACTGCTCGGCGGCGAATGCTCGTTCTGGGCGTGCGAACCGAGCAAGGCGCTGCTGCGCCCCGTGCTGGCGCGCGCCGACGCCCGGCGCGTCCCGGGTCTGCGCCGGGCGGCCGAGGGCCCGCTCGATGTGCCCGCCGTCTTCGAGCACCGTGACGCGATGGCCGCGCACTGGCAGGACGCGGACCAGGAGGAGTGGCTGGACTCGGTCTCCGTGGACCTGGTGCGCGGGCACGGCCGGCTGAACGGACCCCGCCAGGTCACCGTGGACACGCCGGACGGGGAGCGGGTGGAACTGACCGCGCGGCACGCGGTCGGGGTGTGCACGGGCACGGTCACCGCGTTCCCCGATCTGCCGGGGCTGGCGGACGTCCGCCCGTGGACCAACCGGCAGGCGACGGCGGCACGGCGGGTGCCGGACCGGCTCGCGGTGGTCGGCGGCGGAGTGGTGGCCGTGGAGATGGCCACGGCGTTCCGGGCGCTCGGCTCCGCCGTGACGATGCTGGTGCGGGGCGGGCTGCTGGGCCGGATGGAGCCGTTCGCCGGGGACATGGTGACGGACGCGCTGCGCGAGGCCGGGGTGGACGTGCGGTTCGGCAGGTCGGTGGCCGCGGTGGAGCGCGAGGGCGGCGGGGACGGGCCCGTGCGGGTCACGACGGACGACGGGGACACCCTGGTCGCGGACGAGATCCTGTTCGCCACCGGCCGCGCCCCGCACACCGGCGACATCGGCCTGGAGACGGTCGGACTCACCCCGGGCGACTGGCTGCCGGTGGACGACTCCTACCGCGTGCCCGAGATCACCGAGGGCTGGCTCTACGCCGTCGGGGACGTCAACCACCGCGCTCTGATGACCCATCAGGGCAAGTACCAGGCGCGGATCGCGGGCGCGGTGATCGGGGCGCGCGCCAAGGGGGAGCCGCTCGACGACGGCAGGTGGGGACGGCACGCCCCGACCGCCGACAGCGCCGCCGTGCCGCAGGTCGTCTTCACCGAACCGGAGGTGGCGTCGGTGGGTCCGACCGCGCGGGAGGCGGAGCGGGCGGGGCTGAAGGCCGACGTCGTGGACTACGACATCGGGAAGATCGCGGGCGCGGTGCAGTACGCGGAGGGGTACCGGGGGCGGGCGCGGGTGATCGTCGACAGCGAGCGGAGGAACGTCGTCGGGGCGACGTTCGTGGGGCCGGGCGTCCAGGAGCTGCTGTACTCGGCGACCGTCGCCGTCACCAGTGAGGTGCCGGTGGACCGGCTGTGGCACGCCGTCCCGGCGTTCCCCACGATCAGCGAGGTGTGGCTGCGGATCCTGGAGACGTACCGGGACAGCGACGGGTCGGCGGGCTGACGGGCCCCGAGGGGGTCAGCCGGGCGTCAGCACCATGCGGAAGCGGGCGCTGCCGTCCATCATCTTCCGGAAGGCGGTGTTCGCCTCGCTGAGCGGCAGGACCTCCGTCATGGGGCGGATGCCGTGCCGGGCGGCGAAGGTCATGGTGTCCTGAACGTCCTGCGCGGTACCTGAGGGGTGGCCGCGCACCAGCCGTCCCTTGAGGATCAGCTGGAAGGGGCTGATGGGCATCGGGGCGGGGGTCGCGCCGATGACGACCAGCTCACCGCGCGGGCCGAGGCCGTCCACGGTCTCCGCGATCGCCGCGGAGTTGCCCGCGGTTGCCAGCACCACCTTCGCCCCGCCGAGCGCCTGCAGGGCCTCCGCCACGGGCCCCGCCGTGCTGTCGACGTAGTGGTGGGCGCCGAGTTGCTTGGCGAGGTCGGCCTTGCCCGCGCCGCGCGCGATCGCGACCGTCTCGTAGCCCATGGCCGCCGCGAAGCGCACGGCCAGGTGCCCGAGGCCGCCGATGCCCTGGACCGCCACCATGTCGTCCGGCCGCGCGCTGCTGCGCCGCAGCCCGTTGTACACGGTGACGCCCGCGCAGGCCATGGGTCCCGCGTCGGCCGCGGAGAGCACGTCGGGGATGCGGGCGAGGGCGTCGACGGGCGCGACGATCGCCTCGGCGAAGCCGCCGTCGTAGGCGTGGCCGGGGATCTTGAGGTTGTCGCAGACGATGAAGTCGCCCCGGCGGCACGGGACGCAGTGACGGCAACTGCCGCCGAACCAGCCGACGGTGACCCGGTCCCCCACCTGCCAGCCCATCTCCTCGGCGCCGTCACCGAGTTCGTCGATACGGCCGGCGGTCTCGTGTCCCGTCACCAGCGGGAAGGGCGTGCCGGGCATCCCGGCGGAGACGAACATGGCGTCGCTGCGGCAGACCCCGCAGGCCTCCACCGCGATCCGCACATGACGCGGGCCCGGCCGTGGCACCTCGCGCTCCGCGATCTCGAACGACCCGTTGGGGGCGGGGACTTGGGCGACTCGGTACGTGTTCATGGTGTCACTCCGGGGCCGGCGGCGACCGTGAGGGGGGTCAGGATTCGGGGCTCGGGGCGGGACGCCGCCCGGTGTCGCCTCCTCCCGCGTGGCACGCGGGAGTGTCCATCCCACCACCGGTGCGGAGGGGCGGCAACACGGGACGGCCGGGCCCCGGGGAGCTCGCCCGGAGTGTTCAGTCGCCGCGCCAGATGTTGTCGAAGGCCGCGGCCTCGATGGTGCGGCGCTGCCGCTCGCCCGCCAGTTCCGTGACCGCCTGGAGCACCGCCGCCAGCACCGTCGTCCGCTCGTCGTCGAGCTCGTCGGACTCCTCGGCGCCCTGCCCGGTCAGACCGACGGCGGCCGCGAGCGCGCCGAGCACGGGTTCGCCCGACGAGCGGCGCTCCCCCGCCGCCCGGGCCGCCGACGGGTCGGCCGGTGCGGTGCGCTGCCGCCGCAGCGGGTTGCGGCTCCGCCGCTCGGGCTCGACGAGCCCTTCCTCCTCGAGGACGGTCCGGTAGCGTCCGGCGAGGTCGCGGCCCCGGCGCCAGAGCCAGTCGTCCACGGTCTCGCCCGGTCCGCCGTCCGCCAGCCACCGCGCGGCCTCGGACAGCAGGGGGTCGCCGGCCGGCGCGGGCCCGGCGGGGACCAGGAGTGTGCCGTCGAGGGTGAGGGCCTCGGCGTCGAGGAGGTCGATCAGCTCCGCCCCCGCGAGGGCGAGCGACAGGTCGCCCTGCTCCACCACGGTCCTGTCCCGCGGGTCGGCGGCGACGAGGGCCAGGTCACGCGCTGTGGTCATGGTCAACTCCGGTCAGGCGGGAGGCCGTCACCTCCACGGTCCCACACCCGGGCCCGCCCGGCGCGTCCCGCCCTTCCCCCTTCCCGAGCTGCGAAGCTCCCCCGGACGGGTGATGCTGGACGTCTGGCGGCGAAGTGCCTTCCACCCCCCTCGCCCCGCCGGCAACCGCGTCCTCACCGACGGTTCCGTCCCGCCGCGCCCTCCTCTCCCCGCCGCGGGACGACCGCGCCTTCTCCCGCCCTGAGGAGTCCTCATGCTGAAGGGTTACACCGTCCCCCTGTCCCCGAAGGGCGAGGCCAACATCGCGCCCACACCGCCGTGGCACTACGCCGGCGACATCGTCGGCGTCGAGTTCTTCACGGAACCGTCCGCCGCCGAGGCGACGCTCCCCGAGGGTCTCGACCCCGACCCGGACACCTCGGGCAGGGTGGTCGCGTTCTTCGTGGACTGGCAGTTCAACGGCGAGCAGGACGAGTACCTGGACCCGGTGCGCAGCCAGTACCGGGAGTTCTTCGTCCTGGTCGACGCCCGGTACCGGGACCGCCCCGTGTCGTGGTGCCCGTACATCTACGTGGACAACCACCACGCGCTGGCCCGCGGCTGGATCCAGGGGTTCCCGAAGAAGGCGGGCAACGTGCACCAGACCCGGGTGTTCGCCTCCCCCGGCAAGGCGTCGCCGAGGCTCGCGCCCGGCGCCCGCTTCGGGGCGACCGTCTCGTCCGACGAGCGGACCCTCGCGGAGGCGCGCGTCACGCTGGAGGCGCCGATGGAGGACCCGACGCCCCTGCTCGCCCGGGACACGATCAACCTGCGCCACTTCCCCACCCTGGAGCCCGGCAAGTACGACAAGCCGGCCGTGCACGAACTGGTCCGCATGGACTACGCCGACCAGCAGGTGGCGGACGTGTGGACGGGCACGAGCGAGATCACGCTGTTCCCGGCCGTGGGCGAGGAACTCGCGGACCTCGCGCCGGTCCGGCCCGGCATGGGCTTCCGCGCGTCGATGTCCTACAACGTCACGCAGGTGGAGCCGCTGGGCTAGGACCTTCCGTTCCGGCACCCCCCGAATCACCGCATCCCCGCATCCCCGAGGACAGGGACCATCACCATGAGCACGACCGTCGCGGACCGCATGGTCGAGGCCCTGGCGGCATCCGGCGTCCGCCGCGTGTACGGCCTGCCCGGCGACTCCCTGAACGGCTTCACGGACGCGCTGCGCCGCAACGGCTCCGTGGAGTGGACGCACGTCCGGCACGAGGAGACGGCCGCCTTCGCCGCCGCCGGCGAGGCCTCCCTGACCGGGGAACTCGCCGTCGCGGCGGGCAGTTGCGGCCCGGGCAACCTGCATCTGATCAACGGCCTGTACGAGGCCCAGCGCAGCCGCGTGCCCGTACTGGCGATCGCCGCCCACATCCCGAGCGACGAGATCGGCGGCCAGTACTTCCAGGAGACGCATCCGCAAGAGGTGTTCCGCGAGTGCAGCGAGTTCTGCGAGCTGGCGAGCACGGCCGAGCAGGTGCCGCGGCTGCTGCACACGGCCATGCGGACCGCCGTCGAGCGCGGCGGGGTGTCCGTGCTGGTGATCCCCGGCGACATGCTGCTCGCCGCACTCGCCGGCCCGGGCCCGTACACGCATCCGGTACGCAGGACGCGGTCGCGGGTGACGCCCGTGCCCGAGGCCCTCGCCGAGGGGGCCGACGTGCTGAACAAGGCGGAGCGGGTGACGATCCTGGGCGGCGCCGGCTGCCAGGGCTGCCACGACGAGGTCATGGCCCTGGCCCGCACCCTCAAGTCACCGGTCGTGCACTCGCTGCGCGGCAAGGAACACCTGGAGTACGACAACCCCTACGACGTCGGCCTGACGGGCCTCATCGGGTACAGCTCGGGCTACCGGGCGATGGAGCACTGCGACGCCCTGCTGATGCTGGGCACGGACTTCCCGTACCGGCCGTTCTACCCGCCGTCCGGCGTGCCGGTGGTGCAGGTCGACATCCGCGGCGAGCACATCGGGCGGCGCACCGGGGTGCGGGTGCCGCTGGTGGGGACGGTCGAGGACACGGCCGGCGCGCTGCTGCCGCTGCTCCGCGAGAAGCAGGACACCGGCTTCGTCGACAAGCTGACCCGGCACTACCGGCGGGTGCGGGCGCACCTGGACGACCTGGCCGAGGCGCGGCCGCACGACGCGCCGATGCATCCGCAGCACGTGGCGGCGGCGGTGGACCGGCTGGCGGCGGACGACACCGTCTTCACGGCGGACGTCGGCACACCCACGGTGTGGGCGGCGCGGTACCTCACCATGAACGGACGCCGACGGCTGATCGGCTCCTTCAACCACGGCAGCATGGCCAACGCGCTGCCGCAGGCCATCGGGGCGCAGGCGGCCGCGGGCCGGAGGCGGCAGGTGGTGGCGCTGTGCGGGGACGGCGGGCTCAGCATGCTGCTGGGCGACCTGATCACGCTGCGGCATCTGCGGCTGCCGGTGAAGGTGGTGGTCCTCAACAACGGCACGCTGTCGTTCGTCGAGCTGGAGATGAAGGCCGGCGGCATCGTCAACTACGGCACCGACCTGGACGACCTCCACTTCGCGGCCGTCGCCCGCGCCGCCGGCATCGTCGGCATCCGGGCCGACCGGGCGGGCGAGCTCGACGACGCGCTGCACGAGGCGTTCGTCCAGGACGGCCCGGCGGTGGTCGACGCCCGCACGGCGAGCCAGGAACTGTCCCTGCCGCCGCACCTCACCTACGAGCAGGTGAAGGGCTTCTCGCTGTTCGCCACGCGGACGGTCCTGTCGGGCGAGGGGGACGAACTGCTGGAGCTGGCGAGGACGAACCTGCACGACCTGCCGCTGCTGCACTGAGAGCTGTCGCCGGCGTCAGGGCGTCACGTCACGGCGTCAGGGCGTCACGTCACGGCGTCACGGCGTCACGCGGCGAGCGTCTCGTCCTCCCGGCGGAGTCCGGCGCGGCCGGCCGTGTACTGGTCGAGCAGGGCGTCGGCGGCGCGCAGGGCCTGCTCGGCGGTACGGGAGCCGGTGATCACGCACAGCGTGTAGGTGGCGTCCTCGAGCGCACGGCTGGTGCGGCCGGTGGGCAGCACGTCGTGCTCGATCCGCGCTTGCGCGAACCGCGCCAGCACCGCCCGAAGCTCCTTCTCCGCCGGCATGATCATGATCGCTCCGTCTCCCCTCGTTGAGCGGCGCTCCCCGGTGGGCGCCGGACTTCCGAATGCCCCGGCGGGAAAGGTCTACACATGTCGGCCTGGCGAGGGCTGGGGGACTGTCAGTGGCGGATGGCAGCATCGGCGCATGCTCACGGAGAACACGGCCCCGGAGAACGGGGACTTCGACTGGCGCACCTTCCTGCTGCGCTGGAGCGGCGAGTGGGCGGACGCCCTGCCGGACGACGAGGTGCGGGACGCCGACGACGAGGCGGCACGGCAGTCACGGTGGCTGGGCCTTCCGCCCGCGTCCGAGGAGCGGATCGCGGCGATGGAGAAGCGCCTCGGCCGGCGGATGCCGCCGTCGTACCGCTCCTTCCTCCAGGTCACCGACGGCTGGCGGCACGCGGGTGGCTTCGTGTGGCTGCTGGCGGGCACGGCGGACGCCCGCTGGCACGACAACGAGTCGGGTCTCGCGGACGTGTTCGAGGAGTACCTGGAGGAGGACGCCGAACCGGAGGAGTGGCGGGAGGCGGGTGTCTGGCGGCGCGGTCTCCAGCTCGACGTGGAGTCCGACGCCACGTACGTCCTGCTGGATCCGGAGGACGTGGACGAGGACGGCGAGTGGGCCGTGTACACCTGGGCGAGCTGGCGCGCCGACGCGCCGGAGCGGTACCGGAGCTTCCGGGCGTTCATGGAGGCGAAGTTCCGCGAGTTCCACAGCCTCCGCGCCCATCGCACCGACGGCGTGCCGGAGTTCGTCAACGCCACGACGCGGGAGCTGGACGCCCGGGTGGAGGAGGCCCGCGACGACGCGCTGCGCGGTGACTGGGAAAGGGCGTTGAAGAAGCTGGACGAGGCCAAGGGGTACGGCAGACCACGGGCCGAGGGCCTGGGGGACCAGATCCGCCGCCTGCTCGGCCTGACGTACATGGTGTACTTCCGGGAGCTGGTGACCGACCCGACGTACGCCTCCGAACTCCTGCCGCCCCTCGTCGCCGCGCACGCGAGCAGCTCCCACGACGACAACGGCCTGACGTTCCACCTGCGGGGCGCCGACGAGACCCTGGTGTCCCTGGCCAGGGCGACCCTGGAGCAGGTGCGCGCAGGCACGTACGGGTACACGGCCCCGGGCCCCTTCGGCGAGGCGGTCGAGCGGGCACGCGAACTGGCCGGCCGGGGCGAGACCGACCAGGCGTGGCGCGCCCTGGTCGAGGCCCTGCCCCTGTGGGAGCCCCTGGGCCCGGACCACATAGCTCCCCTCGGCTGGGTGGCCGACCCGCTCCTCGGCCCCTTGCTCACCCCGGAACGCGGCCGCGAATTCCTGTCCACGCCCCGAGGCGGCCGGCCGGGCGAGACGCCCTCCCCGACACCCGGCCTCGACCCGCCCGGCCTGGACTGGCTCGCGGACCGCGACCCGGGCACCCTGCGCGGGGGATACCGCTTCGTCCTGGTGGAAGGGGTGGCGCCGGAGGACCTGCCCTCGCGTCTGGGCGACGAGGAGACGCAGGGTTCGGGGCTCGGCGCGCCCACGACCATCTGGGAAGCACGGCACCGGCAGTTGCGCGGCACGGGAGGGATGTCGTCCTCCGGCTCCGCCGACCGGCCCGTCATGGTGGTCGGCCGGGCAGGCGCCGGCTGGAGCTTCGCCTTCGACGGACGCCCGGACCCGTTCGACGCGGAGCGCTTCGTCTCCCCCGCCGCGTCCGCCTCCGCGGGCACCCGCGCGGTGGTGGTCTGGGCCGACTGCTCGGCCCGGCACGACGAGCCGTTCTTCCACCTCTCCGTGGCGCGGGACGGTGTCGAGGAGTACGCGTTCACCTACGCGGAGGGCGAGCTGCGACGCACCGGAGACGTCCCGCCGGCCCTGAACCCGGACGGCTCACTCTCGTCGGCCGAGGCCACCCCCGAGGCGGAACGCCCCCTCCTGCGCGCCGTTGCCGAGCACTTCGACGTCCGTCTCCCCCGCCACGCCCTCCTCAACGGACGCCTGCACACCCTCGTCAGCCGCTCGTGGACGCGACCGCCGAAGGACGGAGAGGCGGTCTTCATGTGGGGGACCCTGGGGTGAGTCCCACCAGCCGGCGGGGCGGTCCCGACGGTCTTGCCCGGCGTTCGAACCCGTAGCAAGATTCCGTAACTGCCGCCGCCGACGGAGGAGTTGGACTTGTCCCCTGCGAGGACCGCTTACGCCCCCTGACCGTCCTCTTCGCACCGGAAAGCGCGTACGGGCCGACGAACAACTGCGTGGGGCTCGGGGACGTGCTGCGGCGCCGGGGGCACCGTGGTGTTCGCCGCGGGGGCGTCCTGGAAGGGGCCTCTGGCGCCGCTCGGGTTCGAGGAGGAGCTGGTCGATCAGGTCCCGCCGCCCGAACGAGCTGCGGCACCTGGGCCCGGCGGGGCTCACAGCTCACCGCGCGCCCTCATCACCGTCTTGTTGAGGACCCACAGCCCGATGCCGATGGCCAGCAGCACGCCCGCCCGGATGTACACGTTCGCGGGCCGGTCGGACAGCGGGCTGGCCAGGACGAGAGCGGTGACCGCGCCGAGCATCGGCAGAGCGGTCGGTGTGCGGAAGTGCTCATGTGCGACGCGGTCGCGGCGCAGGACGAGCACGGCGATGTTGACGACGGCGAAGACGCACAGCAGCAGGAAGGCCGTGGTGTCACCGAGGCCGGCGATCTCCCCCGTGGAGACCAGGCCGACGGCCAGGACGGCGACGAACACGATGCCGACGACGGGGGTGCGGCGGCGGGGCAGCACGCGGCCCAGGGCGCGCGGCAGGATGCGTTCGTTCGCCATGCCGTAGCACAGACGGGACGCCATCATGATGTTGATCAGCGCCGAGTTGGTGACCGCGAACAGGGCGATCAGGGCGAAGAGCTTGGGCGGGAAGTCGAGTCCGCCGGCCTTGACGACCTCCAGCAGCGGGCCGCTGGACTCCCCGAGCACGCGGTGGTCGACGAGGAGTGAGGAGACCAGGGCGACCAGGACGTAGAGGGTGCCGGTGACGGCGACGCCGATGAAGACGGCGCGCGGAAACGTGCGGGCCGGGTCCTTGGTCTCCTCGGCCATGTTGACGGAGTCCTCGAAACCGACGAAGGCGAAGAAGGCGAGCGCGGTGGCGCCGAGCACGCTGGTGACCAGCTCGATGCCGCCGCCCTCCGCCTGGAATTCGCCGAGCCGGCTCGGTTCGCCCTCACCGTTCAGGACCGCCCAGGCGCCGATCGCGAGAATGACGACCAGACCGGTCAGCTCGACCAGGGTGAGGACCACGTTGGTCTTCACGGACTCCGACACACCCCGCAGGTTCAGCGCCGCCAGCGCGAGGATGAACAGGATCGCGACGAAGGTGGGCGGGAAGAAGTCCGTGAACTCGGCCAGGTAGTCGCCGCCGAAGGCGCGGGCCGCCGCGCTCGCCGAGGACAGGCCCGAGCACATGACCATGTAGGCGACGATGAAGGTCAGGAACGGGACCTGGAACGCCTTCTGCGTGTAGAGCGCGGCCCCCGCAGCCTTCGGGTACTTGCCGACGAGTTCGACGTACGAGCCCGCGGTCAGGAGGGCGACGGCGAACCCGATGACGAACGGCAGCCACAGGGCCCCGCCGACCTTGCCCGCGACCTCCCCGGTCGTGGCATAGATGCCAGTGCCGAGGATGTCGCCGACGACGAACAGAACCAGCAGGCGCGGGCCGATGACGCGCCGCAGCGGCGGTTCCTGCGCTCCGCCCGGCGAACCGGTCGTGTCCTCTGGGGCTGTGGACATGAGGGCTCCCGCCGACGCGTTGCACTGACCACGGTGTTGCCTGCCCGGCGGGCCCGGGGGTGATGCCTGGGCGTAGGGCATTCGGAGCAGGCCGTGCTGCGGCACGGGCAGCTGGCATGGTGGTCGCACGCATAACCACCCCCCGAACTATGGTGTCCCACCACATGTGCGCCTGAACTGCGGATTCCTACGGTGTGGCGACACACAACCGTCCCCGCAACGCCAGGAAGTGGTGCCGATGTCGTCACCCGCAGCCGCTCCGCCAGCCCCGAACAACCTCAAGCGCATCGTCGCCGCGTCCCTCATCGGCACCACCATCGAGTGGTACGACAACTCATTCGATCGAGGCTAGGACCTGCGGTTTTCCATGCCTCCCGCCTTCGAAGTCAGCACGGAACCAGCACGGGGTCCGCGGCGCGCCGACTCGGTGCCGGCCGACCTGCGTCGCAGCGTGCTCCACGCGCTCCCGACGGCCTCCGCACATGGTTGCTCGGTGTCACCAACGGCCCGAGCCGACAGGGATAGGCCGACCGTCCGACGAGGGACAATGTCATGCGAAGCGCTGAAGCAGGCGAGGTGCACCTGACGACACGACGACTTCGTCCTACTGATCCGCCAGACGGACCAGTGAGCGCTTTCAGCGTTGCTTCTCCAGGGTGAGGACCGCGCAGCGATGTCCGTCATGCGGTTCGGGCTGCATCGGCTCCGGCGGAAGATCCGCCAGAACTTCAGGCGGGTGACGCCTTGTTCGACCGGAGTTCGGGCCTGGGCGAGTGTCCGTTCGGTCGGTGACAGTTCGCCGTTGGGCGGGCGGCGGATGGCGGTGGTGGCCGAGGAGCCGGTGCCGATGTAGGCCCGGTCGGCGACGATCGAGACACCCTGGCGTTCGCAGGTTCGGATGATGCGGTGGGTGCGTGCGGCGGTCAGATTGTGAGCACGGCCCGGCAAGGCCGGCGAGATCCACAGAGGCTGGCCTTCGGGATCGGTGACGACCTGCACGTTCACGCCGTGGCGCCGGTGCTTGTGGGAGTAATCGGCGCGTCCGTCGCCCAGGCGGTCGCACTCGCTGAGGGTGCCGTCAAGAAGCACGTAGTCCGGGTCGTGCTCGCGCAAGGTCTTGGGCAGGCCCGGCGCCCGGTCGGCAAGGAGCCTCACGACGGCGGTGGTGTAGGCGTGGGCGATGCCGACGGATATGCCGAACCCCGCGGCGATCTGCGCGAGAGTGTGGTGCTTGCGCAGGTAAGCGAGAGCGACGAGAGCGCGCTGGTGCGGCGGGAGCTTGCAGCGGCGGTCACCCTCACGGGTGACGACAAGCATCGTGACCCACTCGACCAGCGCATGAGGCAGGTCGAGCGCGGCAGGATAGGGAACCAAACGGGGCTCCTGGACCGACAGGTTGAGACTTCGAACACCTCACCCAACGGCACGGGGGCTCTGTCCGTTGCGGGCACCAAGGTCATCACCCGATCGGTGGCCACGCTGAAAAGGCTCAATGTCCGCTAATAATGGTTTAGACCGTGTCCTACGTGGTGAGGCGGATGAGTCGTTTGTAGCAGCATAGGGCGGCGGCGAGGCCGAGAAAGGCCAGGTAGTTGCGGGGATCTCGCTCGTAGCGAGGACTCAAGCGGCGGTAGCCGGACAGCCACGACATGGTGCGTTCGATCACCCAGCGGCGGCGCCCTAATCGCTCGCTGGACTCGATGCCCTTGCGGGCGATGCGCACGCCGATCCGCTTCCCTCGCAGCCATCTGCGCAGGTCGGCCCGGTCGTAGGCGTCCTCGACACCGCGCACCGAGTTCGTCGAGGACGACCCGGTGGAGCCTGGCCCACACCCTGGCCTGGCTCCACTGGGCGAAGCGCCGGTAGACGGTGGGCCAGGCCGGCCCGGACACCGGCGGCAGCTGCCCCCAAGTGCAGCCCGAGGAACTGTCCGAATAGCTTGGACAGCATGGAGCCTTCCTTATTTGGCCCCTTCAAGGTAAGTCGGGTGGCCGACGACTGGGAGGGATGACGTTCCTCCTCTGTCTCGGGCACAGGGAGCGCGGCCGTCACGCTCCCGTACAGCAACGGCCCCACTGAAGGCGTCGACGCCGAGACCAAGCGGATCACGTACCAGATACCCGAACAGAGCAGGCTTCCCACTTCATCGCCAGTGCACCCTCTTCGGACAGAGGCGCCCGCCGTCACCCTCGCATGTGAGACGGCGGCGTCCGCTCTGAAACAGCTCCGGCCCCGTCGGCATCGTTGCTGCCGCCGGGGCGCGTGCTTGGCTCGCCTGTTGCTTCGATCAGCCCAGATAGTGGGTTACGGCCTTGGCCGTCTCCCGGTTCGAGAGGTAGCCGGCCGCTTTGTGGAAGGCGAAGGTTCCGATCCCCGTTCGGGCACTGGTGGTCACCTTGTCGAAGTGCTCAGTGAGGGGCTGGGGGATTGCGACGAGGTCGCCGGGGTCCGCAATGTTGACCCAGGCAGCTGCGCCGTGCGGTCGGCTCCCCTTGCCGTCGGTGTACGGGTGCTGAAGGTGCGGGAAGACGATGTCGGGCATGGCGAGCGGGGACCCGACGGTGATCAAGGCGTCCACCTTCACGTCGTGCCGCCACAGGGTGTCGTACGCCACCACGGATCCCAGCGAGTGGGCGATAAGTACGGTGGGCGAGGTCCGCTCGATTGCCTCCACGAGCCGTGCCTGGACCGCTTCGCGAGTGGTTGGGGAGTGCAGGTAGGCGACGAGGTCGGGGAAGAAGCGTGCGATCAGACGCCGGACGGTGTCGTTGTCGAGCCCCTTTCGGCGGGCGACCGCATCCGCGACCCAGCGCAAGGGAGTGGCAATGCGCCCTTGGGCCTCGTCGAGGTTCACGCCGTGCAGTTCGGCCCATCGGCGGGCGGCGTCGGCGGCCTCGGGCGACAAGTGGTCCAGGTCCTCACCCTGGGGGATCTCGCCGGTGGGCTGCAGGAGGTCCGCGTAGTACACCATGTGCACGTCCGCCGCCTCGACGGGAGTTTCCAACCCGCGGTTGAGAGCCGCGGTCCACACCCCGCCGAGGCGGGCGGCGGCAGCGGGCGGTTCGCGGTCGGGATCGAACTGGTTGACGCCGTGGATGGTCAGGATGTGGGGCATCAGTCACTTCCTCGCGGTGCGGGCGGTTGCTGCTGGGTGGTGGTGAAGACGGAGACTTCGCGGCCGTATCCGACGACGAGAGTTCCGTTATCATGGGCGACTGTCTGAACGAAGTCGGGCAGGTCGATGCGGTCGATCTGGTCTCCGCTCGTTGGATCCCAGATGCGCACCGTGCCATCCCTACTGCCGGAGAACAGGACCTGATGCCCGGCGAGTTCGCCGAACACGAGGGACCGAACAGCGTCTCGGTGCCCGCCCAGTGTGCGCAGTAGGGCGCCGTCGTCGAGGCGTCGCAGCGTGATCAATCCGGCGTCGTCTCCAGCCGCGGTACAGGGCGTCGAGTCGATTTCGCCCGCTGCTACGGCCTTGACGGCCTCGCTGTGGAATCGCCGTTGCAGTGGCCGGCCGTCCTCCAGTGAGATGACGCGGTAGTCGCCGTTGAAGTGGCCGGTGACGACCGCAGGTCCGTGGGCGCCATCGGCAATGGCCAGACAGGCGACGCTTTCTTCGCGTGAGGAGGGAACGAGCAGACGGTCGGGCTGGCGGCCCGTGTAGGGCTCCCAACGTGCGGCGGTGCCGTCGTTCGCTCCCACGACCACCTGGATTCGTCCGTTGACGCCGGTGTGTACGGCCACTGTGTTGATCGCCGCGCTGCCCATGCGGAGGGCGACGTCGCGTCGTCGCGTGACGTAGTCCCACACGGCGATTACGCCGCCGGCTCCACCGGCGACGATTTTCGCCCGGTGATCGTGGGCGAAGACGGCGCACGTCTGGAGGAAGTCCCGCTCGGGCACCGTCACGCGGGCCAGGGACCGCCCCGTTTCCGCGTCGAGAATTCGCACGTATGGGTCACTGCAGGTGGTGACAGCCTGAAGCAGGCCGTCCTCCTGGTGCAGTGCGACGGCGCGGACCCAGTTCCCGTGCCCCTCGGGAGCTTCGGACGGCCGCTCGCGGCGTAGGTCCCAGGTCCGAACCGTGCAGTCCTTCGAGCCGGTCACCGCGATGGGACGGCCTTCCACGTCGGCGGCGGCCATGGCGGTGACGTCACTTGTGTGTCCTGCGAGAACGTCGCGCGGCTGACCGGATTCGGCGTCCCAGGTACGGACGGTGTCGTCTTCGGAGGACGTGAGCAGAACGCGCCGACCTCCGACGGTGTGGGTTGTGATGACGGTGATGGAAGCTGCGTGGGCTTGTGTCGTCTTCAGGAGCTCGCCCGAGTCGAGATTCCAGGTACGCAGGGTTCCGTCGCGGTGGCCGACGATGGCGCACCAGTGGTCGCGGGAGGCATGAACGGTGAGCGCTGCCACAGCGTCCCGCAGCCGTGTGGCGCCGGGGGCGTGGAGGGTGTGGAGGACCGTTCCA
Source organism: Streptomyces sp. P9-2 (assembly GCF_051903975.1). Lineage (NCBI taxonomy): Bacteria > Bacillati > Actinomycetota > Actinomycetes > Kitasatosporales > Streptomycetaceae > Streptomyces > Streptomyces sp. P9-2. The sequence continues at coordinate 4,456,490 of NZ_CP192633.1, read as the reverse complement.
GTGTGTGCGTGCACGACGGTGCAGGCGCCGCTGGCATGACCGAAGAGGGCGATGCTCTGGTCCCCGATGTCGCCGACGAACTGGGCGGTGACCCGGTCGGCCTTGCGCAGCACACCACGGTGCAATACGGCTCCGTCGGAGAGGGTGAAGGCGCTGACGACATTTCCCTCGGTCACGCTGAGGCCGAACTGTGTGCCGCGTTCCCGGCAGGCGGCGACGTATCGTGCCTGCCTGCCGGCAGCGGTGACGGTGATCGCGCGCACGGCCCGTGTCCCCTGGGGCAGGTCGACCACGACGGGGCCGCCGCCCGTCGCCAGGACGACGCGACCGTCTGCGGCGGGGGCGAGCTGTCTCAGTGCGCTGCCCGTGTCCAGAACACCCAGCGGTTCGCCCGACAGCGGGTCCCACCACACGAGCCGGTCGCTCCCCGTCAGGACGATGCTTCGACCCTGCACGGATGTGACCGCGACAGTGTCAACAGGAGCGGTGTGCAGCAGAACGTGCCGTGCCTGGCCGGTGCGGAGATCCCAGATGCGTGCCGTACGGTCCGCGCTGGCCGTGACGGCCACGGCGGTGTCGATGAGCTCTGCCACGACAATCGCGTTGATGCCCCCACCATGCCCGGACATGGTGGCGCCGGCCGACGAGGATACGTTGTCGGCGGTTGACCAGATACAGCGCCAGGTCGGTTGCCGTCCTCCCGGCGAAATCTCGATCCGCTCCGCCAGATCCCCGTGTCCGAGTCGCCTCGCGTCCAGAGCGAGGATCTGACGTCTGGCACCGGTGTCCACGTGCTGATGCCAACTCAGCGAGGCGCAATACACGTCGAGGAGTCGGCGGGTCAGTCCGGGAAGCTCGTCACGGAAAGGGGGAAGCGCGGCGAGAACCGACCGGGGTTCCGCGTTGATGAGGAACTCGCCGTCCGAGAAGAGACGCATCAGAGCAGGCCAGCCGACGCGTGCTGCATGCTCGACGGCATGCCGGCGCATGTACGGGTCGGCTAGGTCCCAGCGATCGGTTCCGCCCGATCGTGGCAGGGCCTTGAGTAACTCCCGGAAGACCGCATCCTCCGGACCGTTCATGATGCGTCTCCAGTGTCCCGGAGTGCCTTCGGATCAGGAAGCTCCCGGGCGCTTGCGCGTAGGTGGTCGACAAGTTCCTGGTGGAACAGGCGGTACAGAGTGGTGCCGTATGAGGGGTCGACGTCCTGCCTCAAGTAGAACGACATTCCGGTGAGCACCGCCTCGACGTCTTCGCGGCCCGGAGCGTCGCAGGCGGGCGGGAGCGCGGCGGCGACCTGGGGAAGCAGATGAGCCGGCATGCCGCTGCCCTTGCCGAAGGCGAGGGCCGTCATGACACGGCGTGCCCAAGGGTGCGTGCGCTCGTCCGTCAACTGTGCCTCCAGCAGGGAGGTAAAGGTCATAGGCATCTCGGCTACCGCAGCGTCGACTGCGTCCTCGGTGAGGGGGGCTGCCTGAGCGAGGGACCGCGCAGCCATCTGAGCTTTGAGGAATTCCCCGCCGTGCGACGACTCCACCACGCGCTCCGCGACGGTCCGTGCGATCCGTCTACGTAACTTTCGCTCGGATGCGTAGGTATCGGTCTCGTAGAGCAGTCGCTCCACGTATGTCTCCAGATCCTGCTTGAGCTGTCTTCGGTCCGCGGCGTCGAGGTCCACCAGTAGTTGACTGCCGCCGAACACGGTGGCCGCCAGCTGGGGCAGTTGGTCCCAGTGCGGCCGTACGCCCACCAGGAGCTGGCATACCTGCCTGCGTGGCCCGTCGGGAAAGACCTGCTCGGCCAGTGGCAGAAGGAGTTCCACGGTGATCTGCACGCTGTCAGTGGCCTCGTCCAGCCCGTCGACCACAATGAGCGGCTCATTGGGGAGCGAGGCGACCGCACTTACGAGTTGCTGGGAGCTCCAGCCCTCACTCGGCTGCTCCAGGTCGAGCTGAGCGCCGATGCTGTCCATGGTGTCGGCCAAGGTCATCTGCCGAGCGTGTACCGCGGCGACCAGGGGGCGTTGCTCGGGTCGCGCGGGCGGTGGGATCTGCTGTACGAGCGTGCCGCGCATCACTCTGGCCAGTTGGGTCTGCGTGCAGCAGACGACGGCGCCCAGAAGAGCTGACTTCCCCACCCCCGGACTGCCGGTTACGACACACAAGGTGCCGTGTTCCGCGCCGTCCGACAGCCAGTCGGCCACCTTCACCAACTGGTCCTCCCTGCCGGAGAAGAGACTGACCCCGTTGGCAGGGTCGACGTCGTGACGCCCAGATGCCTTGGAGAGGTAGTGGTCGACGTCTAGAGCCGGATGGACCTCGGCCATGAAGTGCTTAAGGTCCCAGTAGCTTTTCAGTTCATACCGTTCCGCCGGGTCTTCACGGAACCAGGGATTGAGTAGAAACTCCGTGCTAGGGCCCTCTAAGTCACTGGAGATCACTTCCTGTTCGGGTACGCCTGCCTTCTTGCACAGTTCCATCACCGTGCGATGCAGCTCATCCTTGAACCATGTGAGGCGTACGAAGCGTTGACTCGGATTGATGTCCTTGTGGCCGCGCACGACCCCAGAGAGCACTTCGCACACTGCTTCGGAGAACCGCCCGCCCCATGCCTGTTCGTCGCCCGGGCACGCGGCGATCACAAAAGCCTTTCGCCTTGTGTACTTGATGCCGTTTGTCCAGTCGCGAGCTCCGCCACCGTGACATGCATCCACCAGGAGCAACAGGTGCCCCGCCCTCGGGTCCTTCCGATCCGCCCGGCTGAGGAAGTTGCGGACGGCGAAGGCCATCTCGGGGGCGTCGTCGTGATCGGGGTCGGGGGTGTCGGTGGCAGCGATCATCAGGTCGGTTTCTCGGTCGCGGTCGAGAAATCCGTGGCTGAGCATGTGGACGACCATCCGGTCCCCGCTCTTGATGGCGGCTAGGACTTCGTCCATGCGTGCGTTTAACGACTTGCTGTCGAGGTCCAGCAGGTGGGTCGTTTCGGGCGCGACCAACGGGCTGAGTCTCGCAGCCACCCGGCGGCCGAGCGCTGGCGCGAAGCTGAGGTCTCTCCAGCTGGACCGACCGGGTGGATCCTCGTCCCCCAGGTCCCAGTCTTCCGGCTCCTCGTCCTCTGGCACCGGGAGGCGGAACTTCGACATCGTCACGACGACAGCCTTGGCGGGCGAAGGCGTCTGCTCCGCGTTGTCCCCCATGCTTGACACCCTTGTCTGCTTCCAACTGCGCTCACTGTAGCGGCAGTACGTTATGCCACTGTGGCGGTTGTCCGTCCGGGGATCGCGTGTACTGCTTGCGCCCCAGGGAGCTCTAGAAGGTGCTGTCGCGGAGTATCGCTAAGAGATGTCCGGCCATCCAGGCTCAATCGGGCCCGCATACGCACCTCCGCCACCTGTGCCCGCACGGAGGGCGACGCCCCCGGCGAGGCGGCACAGGCGATGGTCATCCTGTTCGAAGGGGAGTACGGCGAGCAGCATGCGACTTCCCCTGGAGCCGTCGGCTCCAGCGGTGGGTTCGCCCTCTCCAACGGCCAGGTCGACGAGTATCCGGACGACGAGACCGTCCCCCTCGAGGCGGCCCTGCGCATTGTCTCGCACCTCCTCCGCGAAGGTTCCTGGCCCGCGGACGCGCAGTGGGTGGCCGACCGTTACTGAGTGCGGGCCTGACGCGCGGAAATTCGTGGGACAACCGGCTGGCGGTTCCGCGACCATCGCACCATGACCGCAGCAGAGCAATCTCTGTCCCTCCGCGTCGTGGTGCCCTCGCTCGGCAGCCGGGAGGGCTCCGTGGAGTGCCGTCCGTACGTCGACGGGCGGGACATCCTGGCCGACGTGTTCGACAAGGGCCCGGCGGACGACCCGCAGGACCTGCTGGGACCCGACTCGCCCCTCTTCGCGATGAGTACGCCCCGCGAGGTACGGCTCGCCGAAGCCAGGTGCACAGTGGGCTGCTGCGGCGCCGTCTACGTGCGGATCCGGCGCGAAGGACGGCAGGTGATCTGGAGCGACTGGCGCAACCCGGACGGGAAGGCCCCGGACCTCCTGGAGTTCCGCTTCGACGCAGAGCAATACGAGGCGGAAGTGCGGCGCGCCGTGACGGATCACGGCTGGGAGTGGCCGGCTCGGACCATCGCCCGGCTTCTGGATCAGAGGCTCCGCGAACGCCTCGACTGGCTGTCGAGGTGGGAGTGCGTGCTGGGCAGGATCTCGACCTGGCACGCGGAATCGGACCGGATCAACCTGTTCCTGTTCCATCCGGGACGGGCGGAGGGCGGCCCGTGGGTCCAGTTCCTGTTGGAGCTCCCCGTCTCCTCGGACGACCCTACCGACCAGGCCCGGGACCTGGAGGAGATCGTCACGGCAGTGGATCCCCGCGAGGTGGGAGAAGTCTGCGGTGGCTCCCGGGAGTACGCAGACATGCTCGGCTACCCCTGGCCGGGATCAGGGCGACGGGGACGCACCCGTCCGTGACGCACTGCTTCCGGTGAGTGGAAGGGGCGAGTTGACGGACTGCGTCACGGATTTCTGCGGCTCCACTTCAGCTCCTCGCTCAGCGCCCGCGCTGGTCCTACTGTCGCATCAGTCGCGCGAGGGCGGTGATCCCCATGCTCTGGATGCGGGCGGTCGCGAGAGGCGACTGGGCCTCCGCCCGCGCGGCCCGCTCAGCGGTCTGGGCGAGGTGAGCCGTCTCACGGACAACCTCACGATGGGGGAACGCAAGCAGCTGTGACGGTACAAGCGGCGCATCGTCGCGGGTGAGGTCCGTGACCGTGCTCGACGCGCCGGTCGCGGCTGAGACCCGGGCGCCGTGACGAGGTCAGGTTTCGCGGGCTCACACCAAGGCGAGGGCGGGTAGGTAAACGTCGGTCCACCGATTCTGAGCCGCTCCAAGCCGAACGGGTGATGCCCGCAACCGAGCGTCCGGCTGCGGGCATCACCCGTTCACAATCTCAGCTCATGCCGCCTCAACCACCGCCTCGAACTCAAGAGGCAAGCTGAGCTCGGTCTGCATCGTGAAGACAGCGTCCATGAGGGACCTCAGGCGCTCGGGGGCATCCGGCATCACGTGCGCGTAGGTCTGGTGGGTGATTCTCGGGTCTCGATGCCCCAGCCACTCAGCCATGTCCGTCACCGGCACCCCCTTCGAGAGGTCGGCGGAGGCCAAGAAGTGGCGTAGCCAGTGCGTGGTGATCCTCCGCTTGATGCCCGCTGCCTTCTTGGCGTTGCGCCACAGCCGGTCGACCAGGGAGTACATGAGGATGTTGGTACGCCCGACGTTGGAGAAGAGGTAGTCCCCCTCCAGGCGGTTCGGCCCCTCCTCCACCCGAAAGGTGCCGTGCAGCCGGACGTGCTCTTGCACCTTGGCCGCGATGGTTGCGTCCTGGGAAGTGGTGTACGGGCTCCCACCTGATCCGGGCGTTTGGTCCGGCGTCGGAGTGAGGGCACGGATATGAGAACGGCCACCGGCTGATCTTTCAAGACGACCAAGTCTTTGAAGGAGATCAGCACGATGACCGCACCCGACAGTCTGCCCCTGCACGCCCTCGCGGAGGACAATCTCGCCTCGGCGAGTCCGGACCTGCTGCGCGCGATGGTCAAGACGTTCGCCGATGCCCTCATGTCGGCGGAGGCCGACGCCCTCTGCAACGCCGAATACGGACAGGTCAGCGACGAGAGGGTCAACCACCGCAACGGCTATCGCCCGCGCGAGTGGGACACCCGCGCCGGGACCGTCGAACTCGCCGTTCCCAAGCTGAGGCAGGGCAGCTACTTCCCGCACTGGCTCCTCGAACGACGCCGCCGGGCCGAACAGGCCCTCATCTCTGTGGTCGCCACTGCCTACCTGCTCGGCGTCTCCACCCGCAGAGTCGAGAAACTCGCCGAGTCCCTGGGCGTCACCCAGCTGTCGAAGTCCCAGGTCAGCGCGATGGCCAAACACCTGGACGAGCAGGTCGCCGCCTTCCGCAACCGTCCCCTGGACGCCGGCCCGTACTCGTTCGTCTGGGTCGACGCCCTGACGCAGAAGGTCCGCGAGGGCGGCCGGATCATCAACGTCCACGCGCTGATCGCGGTCGGCGTCAACGCCGACGGCCACCGCGAGATCCTCGGCATCGACGTCGCCACCGCCGAGGACGGCGCCGGCTGGCTCGCCTTCCTGCGTTCCCTGATCGCCCGCGGCCTGTCCGGCGTCCAGCTCGTCATCTCCGACGCCCACGCCGGCCTGGTCGACGCCATCGGCGCGGTCCTGCCGGGCGCCGCCTGGCAGCGCTGCCGCACCCACTACGCCCGCAATCTGCTGACCCAGGTCCCGAAGTCGGCCCAGCCCTGGGTGGCCACGCTGCTGCGGACGGTCTTCGAACAGCCCGACACCGAAGCGGTCCAAGCACAGATGACCCACGTCCTGGACGCGCTGGAGGCCAAGTTCCCCAAGGCCGCTGCCCACTTGGACGCCGCCCAGCACGACCTGCTCGCCTTCACGGCCTTCCCGCGGGAGATCTGGCGGCAGATCTGGTCGAACAACCCGCAGGAGCGGCTGAACAAGGAGATCCGCCGCCGCACCGACGTGGTCGGCATCTTCCCCGACCGCACCGCCGTTATCCGGCTCGTCGGAGCGGTCCTGGCCGAGCAGAACGACGAGTGGACCGAAGCCCGCCGCTACATGGGCCGCGAGCTCCTCGCCAAGGCCCGCCTCCACCCGATCGAGTCAGAAACCGACGACACCGCCCTGCCCACCGAACTCACCGCATAGCCTCAGACCGAGATCACCGAGTGGCCGTCGATACACCACTCCAGCGGACGTGACCTCAGCGGTGATCCAGGCACCTATTTCGGGGCGTGCTCGAGCCGGCCTGCTACTGGCTGCGACCCTACGTGGACGTCTGGGATTCGTACGATACCGCGCGGATCTGGCGCATGATTACTCTCATCTGGAGTTCTGATCCTCTTATTACCGCTCTTGATGTATGCGGTGAGCGGGTCGTCGGCATCGACGCGCGGGAGAGCGCGCGACGGCTGGTTCGGCGGTCCGGGTGCACCTGGTCGACGTCGTGACCGGGTCCGCCGCCACCCTCACCCCCGTGGAGGGCCGTTGGGAGGTGCGCGAGGGCGGCCCTGTGCGGCTGTGGGAGCGCATCGAGCGTGTCCTGGACGCCTATGACGAGGCAGACCGGCCTGAACCGGAGACATTCACCTGCACGTCTACGACGGCGGACAGAATCTGCGGCACCCGCAGATGCCCGGCCTGCCGCTGCCAAGGCTGTTTTGACCTATGCCCCGGAGCGCGGGCTATACCACCAGTTCTGTCCCGTGCCCTTGTACTCGGCCACCGAGATCGTGCTGCTGCCGGGAACCATCCGCGCGACATACAGCACCCCGTCCAGGTGATCGACTTCGTGTGCGACCAGCCGGGCGAGTCCATTAGTGAAGATCGTCGTCTGACACGTCCCGTCGAAGTCCTGATGCCGTACCCGCAGCGTGCGCGGGCGGGGCACCTTGCCGCGGACATCGAAGAACGACAGACAACCCTCGAACTGCTCATCGGTGTCTGACGACTCCTCGACTACCACAGGGTTCAGGAGAGCGATGGCATCGCCGTCGGCCGGACGGACGATGGCCACACGCCGACCGACCCCGATTTGTGGAGCGGCTACGCCCATCCCCTTGCTGAAGGTGTGCACTGTTGCTGCACGGTCGGCGGCTGCATGGAGCGCCGCCACGATCTCCCGGGCCTCCGTGGCCTCTCGTGGGAGTTCGAAGGGGCGAGTCGGCTCAGTGAGGACCGAGGTCCCTTCCTGGACGATGCCGATCGACTTCATGGCATCGCTGGCGGTGGACGGCGTGGTCACTGGCGTGCTCCTCGCTCAGCTCCAGAAAGGCCGCGTGCCTCATGTACCTGACGCCGCCACAACCCGTCTGCCTGCGTGGACGCTTGACAGCTGTAGATAAGGCCGGTCTGCCGGTACTCCTCAACGCGGATAGGCAGAACCCCTGGCTGCATACGATCCGTGTACAGCAGGCCGTCGAGGTGGTCAATCTCGTGCTTGACGAGGCGGTCCAGGCCGCGCTGGTAGACGTTGGTTACCGCGGCACCGTTGAGGGATGTGGTCTCCACGGTCATTCTCAGAGGGCGAGACACCTTCCCTCGCACGTTGAAGAAGGACAGGTACCCTTCGTACTGCTCATCGCTCTCCTCCGACACATCCGTGACACGAGGGTTGAGGACGACGATGGGGCCAGCGCCGAACTCGGCAGGCTGAACGACAGCAGCAGCACGGGTAATGCCGATCTGAGGCGCGGCGATCCCCAGCCCTTGGTGAGGGTGTGCACCTGGGCGATGCACTCTATGAACGCGAAGAGTCTGTCCACAACACGTTCCGCGCCATCCCGCTCGGCGGGAAGGTCGAAGGGACGTGCCGGCTCACCGAGGATGGGGGCGCCCGCCTGGACGACCCCGAGGTTGCGCGTCTACTCGCTGGGCCCCTTGGCGCACCAATCATCATCACGTTTGTCACGGGGTGAGATGATGACCCGCGCCCGGCTGGTGGGTGGCCGCCGGGCCTGGGAGGGTAAGTGGCTGGGGTCGAAGGCCGAGCACTGGTGGATGCCTGCTGGGCTGTAGCGGATCTACTGCGGAGCAGCATGCCGGCTCATCAGTACCGCAACGTGATACTCCCGTTCACCTTTCTGCGCCGGATGGACTGCCTGCGCCGGCATGAGGTGGGCCTGGGGCTGAAGGTGACGGCCACGGAGGGGGAAGGCGGCGTCGCGGCCGCAATCTCGGACTCGGCGCAGGCCGAACTGGACGAGACAGCCGGAGCTACGGACACTCGGGACAGCCTCGGCGGATTGCTCACGGCGGTTGACGAGGCGTCACCGGATGCCGAGAAGCTGCTCGCCGAAGCACTGGAGGGCTTTGCGCGAGTTTTCTCCGCCGAGGTCGTGGAAGTACTGGACGCGTTTCAATTCGCCGCTGAGGTACAGAGGCTGGCGAGCGCGCGTGTGCTGCGTGGCGTTGTGTCCGGGTTCGCAGAGCTCGATCTGAGTCCTGATGCCGTCTCCGACCAGGAGATGGGGTCGGCGTACGAAGAACTGGTCTGGCGTCTCGTCGAGGCGGCGCCGGAGCGATCGGGCGAGCACGCGAGCCCCCGCGACGTGGCCACGCTGGCCGCCAGACTGCTGCTCGGCCCAGACGCGGCGACGCTTGACCGGGCGGGCCGGCCCATCGCCGTCCATGATCCGTGCTGCGGCACCGGAGGCATGTTCACCGCCGTCGAGGACTACCTGCGCGGCCTGGACAGTCCCCCCGAGGTGAGGGTCTTCGGCCAGGAGATCAACCCGGAGAGTTATGCGATCGCCCGCTCCGAACGCATCATGAGCGGCACGGATGCGACGGGCATCTGCTTCGGGAACGTCCTCAGCGACGACAGGCACCGAGGCGAGACGTTCGACTATCTGCTGTCGAACCCTCCGTGGGGGGTGGAGTGGCGACGGACACACAGCGAAGTGAAGCGCGAAGCTGAGGAGTTGGGCCACGACGGCCGCTTCGGGGCGGGGCTGCCGCGTATCAGTGACGGTTCCTGGCTCTTCGTGCAGCACATGGTCGCCCGTATGCGGCCTCCGGCCGAAGGTGGCGGCCGGGCAGCCATCCTGCTCCCTGCCATGACGCTGAACCGGGGCGGTACCGGATCGGACGAGGCGAAGCTCCGGCAGTGGCTTTTGCAGAACGACCTGTTGGAGGGTGTGGTCGCCCTGCCCACGCATCTGTTCGTCAACACCGGTCTCTCCGCGTCTCTGTGGCTGCTGTCCAACCGCAAGCCGCCCCGGCTGCGGGGCAAAGTCATCGCGTTGGATGCCCGGGGCCACTTCGCGACCCTGCGCGGGACGCTGGCGAGTAAGCGGCACTATCTGACGGACCAGCACATCGCCCGCCTCGGCGAGCACTACGAGGCCGCATACGGGGGCAACTTGGGGGAGCGGCAAGAAGCCGATGGTGAGGACGGGGCGTTGCTCCTCGACGTCGATGACCTTGGCTATCAGGAGGTCACGGTCGAGCAGCAGCTGCGGCAGTACTTCGCGGTGAGCGACGACACCGTCAGCGATGCCGAATCCTGGCCGCCACGTGCATCCTTCGACGGAACGGATGCCCTGGTGGGAGCACTTCGTGCGTTGAACGGGCAGAACTGGCCCACCTGGAACGCGTTCGAGGGCGCCTTCTCCACGGCCCTGAAGAACGCAGGTCTGTCGGCGGAGCTCCCGCGTTCATTGTCGCGCCGGGTACGACAAGCGGTGGCCGTATCGGCCCCGGAGGGGGAGCTCCAGAAGGACACGCGGGGGCGTCCGCTGCCGGATCCCGAGCTGCGGCACAAGGTACGGGTGCCGCTGGGACAGGATGTGGACGAGTTCATCGAGCAGGAGATCGCGCCCGAGTACCCGAACCTGTTGCGCGATCAGATCGGCGTCGAGACCGGCTACGCGTTGCCCCAGGCCCCCTTCCTGTTCGGTGTGCCCGGTACGGGCTTCGGTCCACTGTCCACGGTGGCACGGCGCGTGGGAACCGGCTCACCCGGTAGGCGGCCCACGGGCCTGCCTCTGCTGAGCGGCCGAGACCTCCAGACGGTGGCGACCGCGGCGGAACTCTCGGAGTCTGCCCGGCCAGGGCAGGCTGTGGCCATCTGTACCGGCGGTGACGTGGTGGGACTCGCGGGCAACTGGCGTGTGTTGCCTGCGGCGTTCGGGGACGCCGTGACCGGTCTGACCGTGCTGCGTCCTATCGGCAACAACGGCCGAGCCTTGTGCGAGTGGATGCGGACTCGGGCGAGCGAAGAGGACGGCCCTTACTCGCGCGTGTCCATGAACTCGCCCGTGCCTGTCGAGCTGATCAAGGACCCTGAGTTCAACGCGCATCTGGACGACCTCGACCACAGCAGAGCGGCGCTCGCCGTCACGACCTCAAGAATCCTGCCGAACGTGTTCCAAGGTATGCAGGCTGGTCTCGACGAGATGCGCCGTGTCGCCAAGGCATCCGCATACGAGGCGCGCATCATCGAAGAACTTGTCCAACCGCTCGGGGACCCGGTCCGACGGGCCGAGTGGACCTACCCGTACCACGTCGCGGCGCTGGCCCGGCAGTACCGCATCGCCACGACGTCGGCCCATCGCAAGGATGCTCTCCTGAAACTCGCGGAAGGCGTGGCGCGCTGTGTCGGGGTGCTTGCCGTCGCGGTCCAGATACACCGTGACCAGGGCTACGTTGACACCCTTCGTAGAAACAGATCCCTCTCGCAGGGCGGTGCGACCTTCGGGACATGGGAGAAACAGATCGAAGCCCTGGTCAAGGCCGGGCCTATCCCCGAACTTCCGGAGCTGGAGGGCTCCCTGGACCCTGGTGGGGTGCTCGGGACGCTGCGCGAACTGCGCGGGATGCGGAACGACTCCAGCCACGCGAGCAGGGTGCAGCCGGAACACAAACTGGAGCGGGAGGTCGAGACGCTTCAGCCGCTGGTCGTGGCGGCCTTGGAATCGGTGGGCTGGCTGTCCGCCCTCCGCTGGGAACTGGTCGACACCTGTGCGTACGCCGGGAACGGCGGATTCACCCTGATCGGGCGACGTCTCCAAGGAAGCCATCCTGACTGGGAGCCTTTCGAGCGCTCGTTCCCCGACACCCTCGACCCAGACCGCATCTACGTGGAGGGCCCCTCATCCCCGCGACCGTTGCCGTTGTGGCCCGTGGCACGGGCCGAGGTCTGCGAGGACTGCGACGCACGGGAGCTGTTCCTGTTCCACAAGTTCGACAAGACGAGCGGGGACATCACAATGCGCTGCGGCAGGGATCACAAGTTCCCTCGGGACGACACCTGAAGTCGTGCCACGCCCGCGGCCCTGGACTCCAACGGGTTCGCGCGTCGGGCACTCCCGCTGAAGCGGTGGCCGACGAACTGGTCGCGCCCGGACTTGCCTTCGAACCGGACCGATGTCAGTGCGAGAGCCGGGCATCCACGAGTAGGCGCGCACGATGAGCACTCCGTCCCGGCGTCACTCGACGAGTTCGGCCGGGACCTGCCTCCGGGCGCTTGGCCCTGCCCCGACACATCGGCTGGGGCCCGCACGACGAGTACGACCTAGCCAGCGCACCGTCGACTGACTCGCATCAGTCGGCGCGGTCAGTGACGGCTTCGGTCTCCTCCCTTCCCCCCCGATGGCTCAGGGAGGATGCGGGCTAGCATCGCAGGCCGCCCGGCACCCGAAGCACCGCTAACGATTACGGCGAGCTGATGACGGCTCGGGCAGGTGAACGCAGCCTGATTCGAAGCGGGGCAACATAGCGCGGGATCGCCGGTTGGTCAAACCGGCGATCCCGCGCATCATTGATGGTCCGCCGCCATTACCTGCCCGTACGTCGGAAGGCACGACCACCACGACATCCAAAGCAGCCCAACCCCGTACGCCTTCACGCGTCGCAAACACACCGGACGGCTACGCCGCCGCGTAACTGGCGCGGAAGAGGTCCACGGCCCGCTCCATGTCCCGCTCGGAGCGCAACTGCACCTCCAGGTCGCCCGTGCCGTGGTGGCCCAGCCCCGTCACATCCCGAGTGAAGCCAGGTATGAGGTCGACCTCCTTCGGGTCGGCCTTCAGATAGACGAGGAGCTTGGTCTTCTGCGGCGGGCAAACGCAGGCGAAGTTCCGCAGGCGCTGATACGCCCGGTACTGCTTCCGCTGCACCCGGCTGACGCCGTCCCCGAGGCCGAGCAGCACCTCATCAACCGCCTCCGCCAGCTCCGCCAGCGAACCGTCCTGCTCTCGAGCGGGCGGCAGCCCGGCCGCGCTGCGGCGAGCCCGCCGCGCGGCCGGCGTCCGCCCGGTGACGGAAGCCACGGTCTCAAGTCCAATCAGGTCCTTGCCGAAGAACCGGTAGCGGACCAGGTCGATGCTGCGCCTGTGCTCGCGTACGGCGTGCCCGTCGTAGCGTGTGAAATCGCCGGCGACACAGATCAGCCGAGGTGCGCTCCACAGCACCTGGGACGCGGCCGATACCCCGAGTCGGTCGCGTACCAGGTACCGGAAGGCGTCCTTGTGCGCCATCAGCCACGCCATGTAATACAAGCCCTGATTGATCACGCCGGCTGCGGTGCCGCGCTTGAACTCCACGACCACCGGCGCCCCGTTCTCATCGAGCCCCAGCGAATCGATCCGGCCACCGTCAGCGCAGTCGATGACGTACTCGCTCGCCAGGAACCGCACCCCCAGCATCGTCTCCATGTGCGCCTCGACGAGGCCCTGCACATCCGCCTCGACCTCGGCAAGACGCGGCATGACCTCCGTCACGCCGCCATTCGTCGTGTGAAACAGCTTCAGGCCCGGCACCTTCCCCTCCTCGGCTCGAAGATCGAGAACGCAGGAGAGGCGTAGATCTATTTCCGCGTGGGCGCACCGAACAGGTGAGGAGATGTGAGACGGTGACCACCTGGCACAGTCGGGTACCCCTGCATCCCATCCGTCCCAGAGGGGCCCCCGTCCCACATACGTCCCACAAAACCCCTGACAGCGTGTCAGCGAGGAAGAACGTGGCAGGTCAAAGCACCTGCCGACGAGATGCGCCAGGCGCCTTCTAAGCACCTGCTACACAAGGCATCCCGCACCTCTTCCCCGCCGGCCTGCGGCATGCCTCCGGGGCCGCGCCGGCGGCTGAGCACACGAAGGGCCGGCAGCCAATGCGATGCTGTCGGTGTTGCCTGCCGGCCGGAAGATGGCCGTGGGCGCAGGTCAGCAGGTGAACCAGGACGGCGAACAGCACGAAGACGGCCGCCGCTCCCCCATGGGGCGAGGCGATCGGCAGGGCGCCTGAATCTCAACCTTACAGTTACGGGCTGTAGTTGAACTAAGCACGTAGAGTGCGCATGAAGGAGGAGGGTGTGCCCAGCCCGGATCCGGTCGTGGGTCATCACTAGGTCCTTGGTCGCGAGCACCGGTGGTGTAAGACGCACCCCTGGCCGATTCCCGGATCGGGTCAATCGGATCGCCGTACCCTGACCTCCGACTACACCGTCAGAAGTTGGCCAGGCGGATCTCGTAGCAGTCGCCACACATGTCCATGTCGGGGACGAGTTCGGCGGCCTGGTCACAGAAGGTGCAGACGCCTTCGTATGTGGACCCACAGTCGAAGCAAATCCAGGAGTCCTCTCCGGGCGAGCTGGCCAACGGAGTGCTGATCACGGAGTAGGCGCCGCAGCTGCTACAGCCGTTGAGGTCGCCGCCTCCGTCGGTGATGCTGACGTGCTTGCTGGAGCCGATGAACTCCCACGCGGCATCCTCGCCGGTGCCGTACTGCCTCGCGCACAGGAGGCAGGCGAGATCCTGGGCTCCTGCGTCGAGTACGACGGTGAACTGACCGCAGGAGCGGCACGAGGCCGTCGAGCTCTCATAGCCGTCCAACCGACTGCGCAGGGTCTCCATGCGCAGGGCGAGGAAGTCCGTGAGGTGCTTGAAACCGTCGCGTACCTGCTCCATGTGCTGCTCAACCGACCATGCCTCATCGGTCTCGTGGACCTGGGGCAGATGTCGGTGTTGATGAAGCCGACCAGCAAATCGAGTACGGGAACGGTGCGCGCCTGTACGGCGAGGACCGTGTCCTTCAACCCGAAGTGCATGATCCGGTTGCGGAGGCTGCCCAGGGCTCTGAGGCCAGCGTCCTCCGGATCGATCGTGCTCTCGATCCGCACAGTGTCACGCAGACGTTCGATCGCTGTTTTGACGCCGCAGCTTTTGAAGTCACCGGCCTCGTGCTTGCGCTGGTCGAACAGCTCCACCTTTGTCCACACCAGCGCCGGATCGTGCATCTCCAGCCGGGCCTTCAGCAGCGTCTCAGCCGCAGCCTGGAGGTGCAGGACCGCGTACTTCATATCGCGCGGTCCCGGCTGCCCGTCGTCACCGGACAGTGAGCCGACGGCACTCACCAGGAAGTCGAGGCCGTTGACCAGAGCGGGGAAGTGGAGGTCTGCCGGTTGCTGCCCGGTACCGGTCACCAGCGAACCCCGTACGCCTTGTCGTCTTTCACCCTCATCGCCCTCCCCCTACGTCAGGTGCCGGATTCTCCGGGAAGAGTACCGGCGAAGGGCTGCCCCACCTCCGGGACAGCAGACGTCTGGAATGAGCGAGGGACCCTGCAAGCCCCTCATGTGTCACCTGTCCACCTGCATCCTGTCCACCACGCCTCCCCTGATCGCGGTGACCACGCTGGCCAGACATCTGCGCGAGGCAGCACAGTAGTCCTGAGCCGACGGATGGAGCACGGGGCCTCGACTCTGCACGAGCGGCCCCTTCCGAGCTCTCTGAGGCCAGCCGGAGCATCGACGCCTACTGATCCTCCGGGGGTCGGATGGAATAGCTCCACTCATTAGTCAGCTGGAGGGGAGACCGAGTTTGTCGAAGAACGCCCGGTTGCGTTCGGTGGCGGCGTTGACGAGACGGTCGAAGCTCACTACTTCGATGTATGCCTTGCACGGCTCATTGAAACCGAAATAACCCATGCCGTCATGGGTGGGCCGCAGGCCCGCGTATTCGCATCTGTCCACCATCGTCTTCGTGAGGTCCGCGAGGACATAGCAGAAGGCAGGTGCTTCACGCGTCGGGGGGATCGGCCGCCCCAGCGCGGTCTTCACTCCGCCGGCGCGCACACGCTTCACGTACTCCAGGCACTGCTGGATCGGGTCCTTGTCTTCCGAGGCGTCATTGCGCATCGGCCGTTTGACCTCGATCACGACGATGGACGGCAGCGGGAGCGTTCCCCCTTCCGCGGCCAGCACCGGCGAGCCGACGAGCCGAGTCGCGAGCAGGTCGGGCTCCCTCGTCGAATTGGAACCCGTGATCGGCATGCTCTTGAGCGTCTTGTCAGAGGCGAGGTAGTCGTGGAACGCGAGCCTCTCGTCGATGATCCAGAGGTTGGAGGCATCGGTGCCGATCTCGTTCGAGTCGGTCCGCATCGGCATGAGCAGGGAGTGGATCGCGTCCTCCTTGCTATACCTACCCTGGTCGTCGGACCTGATCTGCCTGGCGAGTACGTCGAGGATCGTTCGTCGGCGCGAGACGTAGGCGGCCAGGTCGGACTGGTTGATGTCGGTCACTGTGTTCAAGTACCGGGCGAGCCGTTCGTCGTAGCCCTCCGGTTGGGCGGAGCCTGCTTCGCCCAGGACGGCGTGGCCCTCGGCCAGCGCGAACGCTTCGAGCTTCTGGAGGTTGCTGTGCAGCAGTAGTTCGAGGTCTTGGTCCTTCATGGACGGATCCACGGATACGCCGAGCTGCTCGAGTCGCGACAGGACGGGCCGGTATCTCGGAGCACGGTTGCTGACGAACTCGTGGACCCGGGCCTTGCCCTCCTCGCGTGCTGCGCTGAGCGGCCCGGCGAGGATGCTTTCGACTTCCTTGAGCACGCTCTCCCGGATGTCGTCCATCGACACATCTTCGATCAGTGGGGTGCCCGGCACACGTTCGCTGATGTCGAAGGCCGTACGGTCGGCGCGGACGTGGCTGTCCAGGAAGTCGGAGGACAGGTAGCAGACGTACGTAAACGGGGAGGACTCCGCGTCTTTGAGCCTTCCGTAGAGCCCTGGCACCCTGCTGGTGAGGTTTTCCTCCACCACCACACGGTTCGCAGCACACCAGTACAGCCGTGGCGCGAGATTCCTCGGCGAGGACTTCAGGCGGAGGCTCACCATCTCAAACCTCTCCCCCTTGACCTCGATCGATGTCCTTTGCATGTCGGAGTACACGAAGTCGTGCATGAGGCTATTGAGCGAGACCGCCCCGTCATCGTCTGCCACCGTGATGTCGGGCGCGCCGCCGGGACGCAGGAAGTACCAGATGCAGTGCTCGAATACCTCACGGGCAATGGCCTCGACGGTCTTCAGCGCGCTCTGCTGAAAGGGCCTTTTAAACCCGTCGAGGCTCACGGTCGTGCCGACCTCGGCTGGAGTGTCCGCTTCCCCGTCCGGCTCAACCTCTCCCTGGACGGAGAAGCGGAACTGCCGCCCCTTGAGGCATCCGGCTTCGTCCTCGTAGGCGCTGCGGACCGTGACCCTGTCGAACGCCTTGAGCCAGAGCAGGCGCCCCACACCGCGGCAGCCCATGTCGGCCTTGTGGTCGCTGTCCAGCGTCTCGAACGATGTCATGTTCTCCGGAGTGAAGCCCACTCCGTTGTCCTCGACGCTGAAGCCGACTATGGGCTTCAACGCCGCGCGCCCTGGGCCGACATGGCTGAAGTCGAGTGCTTCCTGCTGGCTGCGCCGGATCCTGATGCTCAGACGACCGGGCTCCATGTCGTCGCCGAACCGGGCGTCGATCGCCTGAATGCCGTTGACCACGGCCTCTAGGAGCGGCAGAAGGGCATGGCTTTTGGGCAGGCTCGTATTCCGGACCCGGCCGGCCAGCGACGTGGTCAGCGCCATCGTCTTCCTCCTCGCTCCAGGCCGCCCACACTAGCGGCCGGGCTGGAGCAAAGCGTGCTGGGCGGCCGAAGTACCGGCGAAGTGACCTGCTCGCCACGGCCCGCCGCTGAACCTGCAGTCTGCCGCCCACGGCTCCGACTGAAGCTGCCAAGTGCCTGGCTTGATGTCCCGCCGGCTCGCAGAACCTAACCTGCCCGGCGATCCGCCTGACACACCATCAGAACGAGCGTCAAATGAGCGTCACGAGCGTCATTTCAGCGTCAAGATATCGCCCGCAACGCCCACACCGCACATAATGCGCACGGGCAAAACCACAGGTCAGGAGCCCTTTGCGGCCGGTTCAAGGATGGCAACGCACTCCACGTGATGCGTCATCGGAAACACCTCAAATTCGAGGACAGCGGTTCGGACTGTCGGCCTCGGCGACCTCCCATGCGCTCCCCTCCACGATCCACCTCACAGCTCAGCTCGTCGCGACCTGACCTTGTCGGCCTTGATGCATCCAGGCGATGACGTCGAACACACGCAGGACGCCGATGTCCTCACCGATACCCGCCTTGTCGCGGAGACAGACCAACTGATCGCGGAAGGCGCCGTTGTCCGCTCGCAGGGCCGCAGCCAGCGTGGCCCAGAAAGAGTGGTCCGCCTTCGGTCGCTCGAACAGCTGCTTGATGCGGATGTCGTAGATGGGGATGAGGTGCGGACGCTTGCGGGCCAGCAATTTGCCTGCGACAACGGGGCCACTACCGTCGGGCTTGCTGGGGTACTGCTTGCTGCCGGCCAGGCGTTCCCACAACTCCCATGCAGGTCCGCCCTCCTCCACGAGCGCATCGCTTCCAGGATTCTCCAAGCGCGCGTCACGAGGGATGAGCGACAGTAGGCGCGCCCAGTGCCCGTCGGGGTCGGTCAGCAGGTTCGTCGCCCCGTGCGGCTTGAGGGAGACACTGAGCGTGGTGATGGCCACCAGGTCGTTGCTCTCGAAGAAGTCCGCGACGTGCTCGGCATCCCCGCCCCCGCCCAGGCGCTCGAAGTGCGCACCGGAATAGAACAGGTCACCGCTTGAGCGTCGCCGGGTGAAGTACTCGACCAGCAGGCGCACAGCCTTCTCGTCGTCCCAGTAGATCTCCGGGATCTTCAGTGCGATCACCGAGCGCCCCAACTCCCCTAGAACCAGTGCTGTGTCGGTGGACGGTACACCAGCTGAGACCATGCGGTGGCTCGGGCGGAATTCGCCGCCAACACGTACGCCTGTGGTGATGATGAACTGGAAGCCGAAGAACGCGCCCAGGAAGAGCAGCGCGGCGAGGTCGGCCCGCACAATCGTGGCCCCGCGGAAGATCCCCAGCCGGACGAGCGGGAGTTCCCGTGCCGCGTGCTACGCACCGGCCGTACGGCACGTGTCGTCACCGCATCCTTGCTCCGCGTCCTGGAAAGCGGAGAGCCGGAGTACAACGGTGCCCCCACTGGACACTGCACGCCGTCGTAGCCCACCGCGCGCAGACGCCCCGCCGGAGCCTTCCGGCGGGCTTCGTCGTCTTACAGGCGGCAATAGAGCACGCGGTCGGCAGATGAGCCGGTCAGACGCTCCGCTCCTGCCATTGAACGGGGGCCGCCGCGCCGTCTCACTCAGAGGCGAGACAAACAACCGGTACGCCGCGTTCACCAAGCAGTGTCCTGAGCGACGAGACCGGATCCGGAGCGGCGGTGATGGCGGTGACCTCCATATCGCTGATCCGGATGGTCGGGAGCCAGCCGTGCACGGGCGGCAACAGATCCGCCAGCGTGTCCCTGAAGGCGCGTTGCCGATGGCGCCCGCCCTCGCCAGGGAAGAACGGCGGCTTTGGCTTGCCGAAGCCGCCGCCGGGTTCCACACCCGGTCAGAGCCTGCGAGCGGGCCAACCATCGAGAGGCGTCGAAGCCGAGCTTCACGCCCGTCGGGTAGCACTCCAGAGTCAGAGCGCGGGCCGCGGTGAAGTGCTGCTTCTCGTCAACCTCCAGGATCTGCTGCTGCCCGTTCTCATAGGTCAGTAGGACGTCCAAGCTCCGCCGCTCACGAGAAGGGGCCTGCTCCGGCAGGACCAGCCCGGTGAGCGCGCCGTAGATCGCCGCGACCGTCTCCCACATGCCGGCGCACTCGATCTGCCCTGGCCGCCGCAACCAGGTCGGACAGCTCTCTGGTTCGATCTCCGCCTTGACCACGTCAGGCAGTAGGCGGGTTATGCCGGCCTGCAATTCCTTCACACCGACTCCCTCCCACCTGATAAACCACCCGAGTTTCTCGTCACACGCCGCGTCGATCAACCGGTCCACGAGGCGACGGCGTTCACTCGAGTTAGCAGGCCACGAGCACGCTGTGTCGCTTGGCGCGGCGACCAGACGGAACTCCATGTGCATCCTCCCCCACGCTCGGCCATCCGCCCAGGATCCCCACCAGAGCCTGGTGGGCTGTGCCGAAGTTCGGCCGTCCGGGGATGGGTCGAAACGCCAGCTTCGGCTTGTTCTGGACAGCGGCTCCGGTACGTCGGCCGGAGGAGAGAATTATGGCCGGGGCAGGAACGACAGCGGGCGGGGGAAGAGTCATGGCAAGGTGGACGGCCAAGGAGGAAGAAGCCGCCGAGTGGGCGGAGCGGCTGTTCAAAAAGACGTGCGCGCCCGGGCGGGTCGTGCCCGAGCCAGCGACGCCGGAAGCGGTCCGTGCAGCCATCGAGCGCTTCGCTGAGCTGCCCACCGAAACAGGTGTGATGCAGGACTTGGCGATCGGGGCCCGACGCGCAGCGAAAGGGGTGTCCACGGATCGTCTGCAGGGACTGTCTGAGGTCGTGCAGAATGCGGAGGACCTCGGAGCGACCGAGGTACGGATTCAGGTACGTGAGGCAACCCTGCTGGTGGCCCACAATGGCAGACCGGTCCTGTTGACGGACGTCATTCCGCTGTCGATGCCGTCGCTGACGAGCAAAGCCGAGGACGCGGAGGCCATCGGGCGTTTCGGCATCGGTCTCATGACGCTCTTCCACCTCTCGTCGACGATCGAGGTGCACAGCGGACACTACCGTCTACGGATCGGCGAATCTGGTCTGAGCCTGGCTCCAGCGCGTGTTCTTCCCCCTGCGCTGGGCGGCGACGAATGGACGGTCTTCCGTGTCCCGCTCACCGAGGAGCCGCTCACCACATCCGACGTGGACGACTGGCTGGCCTCCTGGGGAAACGATGCGCTGCTCTTCCTGCGTCATGTCGCCGCAGTGGTCCTTCTCGACGCCCACGGCCGGACTATGCGGCGACTTGCGCTGCGGCGAGAGGCCGCCGAGCGGTTCAAAGCCGAAGTCGCGGGGCAGAGCGTGTCGGTAGAGGTGGCGGACGTGCGCGATCCCGTTGGCCTGTGCTGGCGGGTCTGCCATGCCGTCGTGGCGTCACCGCCGGGCCTCGAACCTGCGGCGAAGGCCGTCGGGGACACCACTCCCCTGGCCGTGGCCCTTCCGTTGGAACCTGCGGGCACCGCCGCGCCCGTCAGCGAAGCCCGATCCGGGCACGTCCACGTCCGGCTCCCCGTGGCCCCTCTCGCTCTCCCCGTCCGCGTACACGCCGCTTTCGACCCCACTCCGAGCCGGCAAGGACTCCAGGCGACTGCCTGGAACAAGGCGCTCGTTCCGCGCTTGGCAGATCTGTGGGGGGCAGCGGTAACCGAGCAGTTCCGGCTCGCCCCAGCGTCGTCCTGGCCTATGGTGCCTCTGCCACAGAAGACAAGTCGGCAAGGGCAGGACGAGGTCGTCGGCGCACTGGAAGCGGCACTCCTGGAGCGAGCCCGTCTACAGGTCTCTGCGTGTTTGCGAATCGACGTTTCCACTCAGGGACCACAGGCGCTGGAGGACCTGGCCGTTGAAGCCGCTGAACTCACCGGCGTCCTGACCGAGGCTGAGATCGAGCGGCTGACCGAGCACCCAGCCCTTCCATACGCCGCACGGGATTCGGCAGGACGCTACCGCCAAGTCCTGAAGGACTGGTCAGACCACGGTGCAGCCAAGCCGGTGTCGGTCGACGTGTGGGACGCCCTGGAGCTCTTGGGGGACGAGGGCCGCTCCCTGGAAAACGCCATCGAGCTGGCCGCCGTGGGGGTGGCATCCGGGTGGGCAGACCACCGTCTGTCCTCCTTCGCCTGGCTGGCAGACGAGAGGGGCACCCGACACCGGCCCCCCGAATCCGGGGAATTGCGGATCTTCGCCGACCGTCCGGGCAGCCTCGCGGAGAGTCTCGGCTTCGCCCACGTCCTACATCCGGCCTTCCTTGCCGACTCTCCTTCTCCCACCTGCGTACGAAAGTGGCTGGCCAAACGCGATGCTCTGCTGACTGACGGGGACGAGCTCACCGCCCTGCGGCGTCTGGCGAGCTACGGCAAGGTCGGCATGAACGCCCCAACCCTGCAGCTCACCGACGAGCAGCTGCGCGACCTCCAGGACGCCTTCGCCCGGCTCGACGCTCCCGACCGCTCCCGGCTCGGCGGCGACGTGGGCCTGGCCGTCGCGCTCCAAGCCCACAGATATGCGTCCGACGGCAGCCGGCACGAGGTGTGGGAGTCTCCTGCAAAGTCGTACCTGCCAGCGGGCATCGACCGCGTCGACCGCACCGAGAGCTTCGCCCACGCCGCCAGGAACACCCCTGGCCTCACCTGGCTGCGCCGCCGCTACAGCGACGTTCTGCGCGGGACCGGCGCTGGGATGAGCCCTCTCAGCTTCCTCCGGCTGCTGGGAGCCGACACGGCACCCCGGATCCAACTGCACCGCCACCGTGAAGAGCGGCTCAACCGCCGGGAAGTGCCCGTTCACGCGCCGGGCTCGCCGGAGAGCCGGATCGCGAAGATGCATGCGCTCGGCGCCGAGTACACCCTGAACGACCGGGAAACGCCCGATCTCGACGCCGTGGCACACGCGATCGCCGACGAGGCGGATGGAACGGTGCGATGTCAGCGGGCCATCGCCCTCATCCATGTGCTCGGCAGGGCCTGGGCCAAGCGGTACTCGGAACACGAGTCGGTCAAGGCCGCCTATGCCTACCGCTCGTGGAATTTCGTGGACACGGTTCCTGGGTTCTGGCTCTGGCGCCTGAAGGAGATCCCGTGGCTCGACAGCGAGAGCGGGAACCCCACGGCGCCTTCGGTCCTGCGCCGACGGACCGAGGCGACCGCAGTGGTGTACGGCGCGGAGGCGGAGGGGCTCCTGCACCCGGAGATCCAGGCCGCCGTCGGCCGTCGCGTAGACGTGCTCAAGGCCCTCGGCATCGGCGGCGAACCCACCACCGCCGACATCGTGGGCCGGCTGCGCCGGCTGCGAGAGGCGGAACGGGAAGGCGGAAGCCGCGACGCATCCGGTGCCCTGCTGCTCTACCGCGCCCTGGCTGCCAAGACCGTTCCCTCCCGTGCCCCTGCCGGCGACCTGTCCCGCGACGACCTCCGACGTGCCTTCGCCCAAGGTGACGGACTCGTCCTCACCGACGCGGGCTGGAAGACTCCAAGCGCGTGCCTGCGCGGCACACCGCTGTTCGGCCGGCTCCGTGCCTTCGCTCCGCACTTCATCGGCGGGGAGGTGCTGTGGCAAATGCTGGGAGTGCCGGAGCCCAGCGCAGACGACGCGATCGCCGTCATCCGGGAACTCGTGCCGTCCGGTACCGAGGCCAAGCGGAGGGAACCGGACGCGGAGACCCAGACAGTCCTACTCCAGAGCCTGCAATTCCTTGAGGACCTGGCATCCAGCAATCCGGAGGCGCTGAAGGGCAGCCCGCTTCGGCGGCTGCCGCTGTGGACGAGCCGCGGCTGGACGAGCCGTCGTCCTGTGTACGCCGCGGCGGACGAGGCGGTCGCCGCCTTGCTGGGCGCCGCGCTTACCGAAAGCGGGAGCGACGCCGCAGTGTGGCGCCCCGGGGCAGAGATGGAGCACTTCCGTGGGCTCATCCACCGGCTCGGCGTCACCGTCGTCGGCCCCGCCGATACCGCCCCGCACGTGAGCGGGCGCCCCCTCCCTGACCCACACGCCACGGCCCGCCTCGTGGCGGCCGTGGCCCACCTCCGCGAGGATCTCCAGCGCAACGATCCCGGCACGGCGCGCGAACTCGCCGGTAGCTGGGAAGAGCTGGCCGGTCTCCTCGTCTGCGTCGAACCCGGCCTGACGTGCACGGTCACGCTGCCCGGGCAGGCCACTCTGGTCCAATTCCCCGTCGAAACAGCGATCGACACGGGACAGGGCGTCATGTACGTCCGATCTACCTCGGCGCTCGCACGTTTCTCCCACGCCGGCCGGACTCTCGCAGGCCGCTTCCGCGCCCGACGGCGTGAAGTGGCGTGCGCATGGGTCGCAGCCTGGGAACGCGCCGAGGCCGGTCTGTCCGCGATCGACATCACCCGGTCGGAGGACCGCATCAGCGCCCTCAACGAAGCCGCCGACGCGGAAGAGGAACAGCGGCTGGCCGCCTTCCGCGATGAGGTCCACGAACGCCACACCAACGCGCGGGCCAGGACGGCTGGCGACGCCAGGTCCGGAAAGCGCCCCGCCGACGCCCAAGTCCGCCGGGCTGCTTACGCCCCGGCGCAGCTCAAAGAACGACACCTCGTCGACCCCACCGAGCTACGCCCGGTGTTCACGGACTCTGCGATCGTCCCTCAGAACGATCGGTCCCGATCCGACGCCTCAGGATCCGGCTCCTCCGGCAGCTCAGGCCGTCCCTCGCTCTCCCGCCCAAGCTCTAGTTCAGCGGTCCCCCAGCAGCGGAGCGGAGTGAAAATGTTCACCCCGCAAGACCAGGAAGACGCCGCCCTGGCCCTTGTACGGGCAGCTCTGGCACGGGACTCCGAGGAACTGCGGGACCTGCGGGCCCAGCGCGGCGTCGGGGCGGACTCGGTGGACGAGTTGAATCGCTTCTACGAGGTGAAGTCGTTCCTGGGGGCGGAGGAGGATTCCGTCTCCCTGACCCCACACGAGTACGAACGGGCCACCACCGAGGACAACTTCTTTCTCGTCGTAGTGTCCGGGCTGCAGCGCGGAACAGGCGTACCCACGACAGTGCGGATCGTTCTGGACCCGCTGCGAAAGCTGTCGGCCCGCCCCAGCGGAGTGGTCACGCTCACCGGTGTCCGAGGATGCCGGAGCCTTCAGATTCCCTTCGAACAGGCGGACTGACGGCAACGTCGGCCCAGGGAGAGGCGAGGCCGGAGCCTGGCATGCGGCCGAGGATCGCAACATCGGCCTGTGGGCCTACACCGACGTCAACGGCGTGGTGACGGCCCCCCTACGGGGCCGCCGATGGTGAGGCAAACTCCGGACTGAGCCCGAAACGGGACCACCGGCCACTAGGCGGGATCTCCGGGGACGGACTCAGCTCGGTGTGCGCTGGCGTCACTGTGTCGTGCTTTGGATACCGAGGACGTCGTAGAGGTGCTCGCCGTGGGCCCATCGTTTCAATTCCGGGCGCCCCATAAGGATGAGCTGGTGATGCTGGGCGAAGTCGATCGCCGGCTGTGTGAAGCCGTTGAGCGCGATCATGATCGGGAGGTCGGCTCCGTGGTGCGGTCGGGCTGTCCCGTTGAACTTCTGCACGTGGCCTGACCCGACTGGGCTCTGATACTGCTTGCACTGCACGATCAGGAGGCGGTCTTCGTCATCGCGGGCAGTGATGTCCACGCCGAGGTCACCGGCGCCTCCGACCCGCTTGGGACGCTGGAATCCGTCACGGGCCAGGAGATCAGTGCACGCCTGCTCGAAACCCGTCGCGCTCATCGACGAAAGCTGCTTCATCTTGAAGGTCAGCGCGTCCGATTCGATCGCATCGCCAGAGGGAGCGGCGAACGTGTCGTCCGCGTTGGCGTAGGTGTTGGCGCCGAACAGGAATGACAGGATTTTGCCGAGCAGGAGCAGCATGGGCAGTCCGCCGACCACGAAGAGCCCGGTCCACCACGGGTGATCGGCTATCAGACCCCACAAATCTACGGTGATCCACTGGCCGAAGTCCTCGGTGAGCCACTCCCAGAGCATCTTTCCGACGGCCAGCGCGATGACCGCATACAGCAGGAACTTCAGCAGCGGGTCGAGCGACCCGTCCTCGTCGAACACCACACCTCCAGACGTCTTGGGCAGCGATCACGCTCTTTGCCAGTCATGCCGCACGCCTGAATCGGCTCGGGCGGTAGCGCGCGGACAATCCGAGGAGCTCGTGCAGAGCGGCACCGTCCTCGGCCCAGCGCCGTAGCTTTGCCCGGTCGATCCAGTGGACGCCGTGCCGGTCGCCCCACGCCATGGCATCGCGGGTGAAGGCTCCGTTGGTGACGACGACAGCGTGATCGGCTTTGTGGACCGGCCCGGCCGTCCCCTTCACCGCGTACATCACAGCTGAGCCCACCTTCCCGCCGACGCGGGTGTGCTTGGCCTGCACCACGATCCGGCCGCGCTGCGGATGGTCACCGATGACGTCGGCGGCCTGGTCGCCGCCGCCACCCACTCTGCGGGCCGGCCAGCCGTCGCGGACCAGCAGATCCCGCAGGGCGTACTCGAAGCGACGGTCGTCCATGGCGTCGAACTCCGCGAGCGTGATCCACAGAGTGGCCAGCCGCTCCTTCTCCCGACGCCGCATCGTGGTCGCCTGCCTGATCCGCCACGCCGCGCCGACTCCCGTGAGCAGGGCGAGAGCCAGCAGGGCAGGCCAGGCCGCCTTCAGGGTGCCGACCGCCGTGGCCGCCGTCCGCGCCACCAGGACGAGCACAGCCAGGGCGACCACAGCCGCTGCGACCAACTCCGCGGCACCGCGAGGGCGCCGCAGACGTATCCGTCCCATCAGCGGTCGGCCGTCGCGCTGGCCGCCGGCTTCGGATCCGTCGGCGATGTCGTGGCGGTGGACTCACTGAACCCGAACACCTGCCCCCACAGCCACACGCCAGCCAGTGAGCCGGCAATCATCCAACCGCTCATGCGCTTAGCGCTCCTGGGCTTCGGATTGCGACGGATGTGTCCGCGTACCCGGTGGAAGCCGTCCGGCACCTTCGACATGTTTCCCCCTCCCGTCGGTGGGCCGCGGAGCGCGGCTCATCCCAACAAAAGGGTGTAGCAGTGGGCACTGACAGCAGCTGATGGGTCATCACGGCGCTACGCCCCGGTCGAGTCGCCATCAGGCCAGGAGGGCCCACACCGTCAGGCCAATTCACGGGACAGCGAGCCTGAGGCAGCTCAGCTGGGCGAATGCCCCTCTCAGCTCCCAAGCGGTTCACCATGGCCCTTTCCGCCAGCCCTCACGCGGCGCGTGACCATCCGTCTCTCACCTGCGGAAACAGCCCCGGTCACGCCAAGCGGAGCTCTGCCGACGAATGGCGAAAAGCAGCGGAAGCGCACTCACAGCCATAGTGCGCCGGCGCCGCCCCTTCGAACCGTGGTTCTGCGACCATGACCCGGGGGCGTCACGGTCACGTCCGCTGGAGTGGTGTATCGACGGCCACTCGGTGATCTCGGTCTGAGGCTATGCGGTGAGTTCGGTGGGCAGGGCGGTGTCGTCGGTTTCTGACTCGATCGGGTGGAGGCGGGCCTTGGCGAGGAGCTCGCGGCCCATGTAGCGGCGGGCTTCGGTCCACTCGTCGTTCTGCTCGGCCAGGACCGCTCCGACGAGCCGGATAACGGCGGTGCGGTCGGGGAAGATGCCGACCACGTCGGTGCGGCGGCGGATCTCCTTGTTCAGCCGCTCCTGCGGGTTGTTCGACCAGATCTGCCGCCAGATCTCCCGCGGGAAGGCCGTGAAGGCGAGCAGGTCGTGCTGGGCGGCGTCCAAGTGGGCAGCGGCCTTGGGGAACTTGGCCTCCAGCGCGTCCAGGACGTGGGTCATCTGTGCTTGGACCGCTTCGGTGTCGGGCTGTTCGAAGACCGTCCGCAGCAGCGTGGCCACCCAGGGCTGGGCCGACTTCGGGACCTGGGTCAGCAGATTGCGGGCGTAGTGGGTGCGGCAGCGCTGCCAGGCGGCGCCCGGCAGGACCGCGCCGATGGCGTCGACCAGGCCGGCGTGGGCGTCGGAGATGACGAGCTGGACGCCGGACAGGCCGCGGGCGATCAGGGAACGCAGGAAGGCGAGCCAGCCGGCGCCGTCCTCGGCGGTGGCGACGTCGATGCCGAGGATCTCGCGGTGGCCGTCGGCGTTGACGCCGACCGCGATCAGCGCGTGGACGTTGATGATCCGGCCGCCCTCGCGGACCTTCTGCGTCAGGGCGTCGACCCAGACGAACGAGTACGGGCCGGCGTCCAGGGGACGGTTGCGGAAGGCGGCGACCTGCTCGTCCAGGTGTTTGGCCATCGCGCTGACCTGGGACTTCGACAGCTGGGTGACGCCCAGGGACTCGGCGAGTTTCTCGACTCTGCGGGTGGAGACGCCGAGCAGGTAGGCAGTGGCGACCACAGAGATGAGGGCCTGTTCGGCCCGGCGGCGTCGTTCGAGGAGCCAGTGCGGGAAGTAGCTGCCCTGCCTCAGCTTGGGAACGGCGAGTTCGACGGTCCCGGCGCGGGTGTCCCACTCGCGCGGGCGATAGCCGTTGCGGTGGTTGACCCTCTCGTCGCTGACCTGTCCGTATTCGGCGTTGCAGAGGGCGTCGGCCTCCGCCGACATGAGGGCATCGGCGAACGTCTTGACCATCGCGCGCAGCAGGTCCGGACTCGCCGAGGCGAGATTGTCCTCCGCGAGGGCGTGCAGGGGCAGACTGTCGGGTGCGGTCATCGTGCTGATCTCCTTCAAAGACTTGGTCGTCTTGAAAGATCAGCCGGTGGCCGTTCTCATATCCGTGCCCTCACTCCGACGCCGGACCAAACGCCCGGATCAGGTGGGAGCCCGTACACCACTTCCCAGGACGCAACCGATCAGAGCTGTTTTCGCTGGTCAAACCGCATCTGAGCCGTGTACCACCAGCAGACGAAGAATCTGCTGCGCCGAACGCGTACCACGCGCAGGCGCAACGCTGTCGGCGGTCTTGTCCTTGCCCGCAGAGCCGAGCGGCAAAGCCGGGTCGGCCTCTCAGTCAGGTCGCCTACCGCGCAACGGCCCTGAGCCGATCAGCCCCAAGATGTCCGAGTTCAACGGAGCGTAGTCAGCACCAAGTCAGCACGGGAGGGGTGAACACGGGTGATGACGTGGGCTTTTAGTCAGCACCAAACCAGCACGGGAGTCAGCACCGCACCGTCAAATCACCCCGAACCGTGCGTCCTGGACAGCACTCGTTTCGACCATCTTCGAGCCCCTGAACCGCCCTTCCGTGAGCCGGCATGGTGGCCGCACGCATAGGCAAAGCTCGAACTATGTTGCCCCACCACATGTGCGCCTGACCTGCATGTTTCTACCGTGTGCCGACACGTACCCGTCCCCACCGCACACGAGGAAGTGGCGCACATGGCCTCCGGAACCACCGCTCCCCCACCACCCGTGAACCTCAAGCGCATCGTCGCCGCCAGCCTCATCGGCACCACCATCGAGTGGTACGACTTCTTCCTCTACGGGTCGGCCGCCGCGCTGGTCTTCAACGAGCTGTTCTTCCCGGAGTCCGATCCGCTGGTCGGCACGCTGCTGTCCTTCCTGACGTACGCCGTCGGGTTCGCCGCGCGGCCGATCGGCGCGCTGGTGTTCGGCCACTACGGCGACCGGCTCGGGCGCAAGAAGCTGCTGGTGCTGAGCCTGCTGATGATGGGCACCGCGACCTTCGCCATCGGTCTGCTCCCCACGCACGCCACCATCGGCAGCATGGCGCCGATCCTGCTGACCGCGCTGCGCCTTGTGCAGGGCTTCGCGCTCGGCGGTGAGTGGGGCGGCGCCGTGCTGCTGGTGTCGGAGCACGGTGACGCGCGCCGGCGCGGGTTCTGGGCGTCGTGGCCGCAGACCGGCGCGCCGGCCGGGCAGTTGCTGGCGACCGGTGTGCTGGCGCTGCTGACCGCCGTGCTCTCGGAGTCGGCGTTCGGCGCCTGGGGCTGGCGGATCCCGTTCCTGCTGTCCGGTGTGCTGGTGATCGTCGGTCTGTGGATCCGGCTCTCCGTCGACGAGTCGCCGGTGTTCAAGGAGGCGCTGAAGCGTGCCGAGGAGCGCAAGGCGGACGCGCCCGCCGAGCGCATGCCGCTCGTCGCCGTGCTCAAGCACCACTGGCGTGACGTCCTGGTGGCGATGGGCGCGCGGATGGCGGAGAACATCAGCTACTACGTGATCACCGCGTTCATCCTGGTGTACGCCACCACCTCGGCCGGGGTGTCCAAGCAGACCGCCCTCAACGCCGTCCTCATCGCCTCCGCGCTGCACTTCGCCGTCATCCCCGCCTGGGGCGCCCTGTCCGACCGGTGGGGCCGTCGGCCCGTGTATCTCATCGGCGCGGTCGGCGTGGGCCTGTGGATGTTCCCGTTCTTCGCGCTCATCGACACCGGGGGCTTCGGCGCCCTGCTGCTCGCGGTGACCGTGGGTCTCGTCATGCACGGGGCGATGTACGCGCCGCAGGCGGCCTTCTTCTCCGAGATGTTCGCGACCCGGATGCGCTACTCCGGCGCCTCCATCGGCGCCCAGTTCGCCTCCGTCGCGGCCGGCGCCCCCGCCCCGCTGATCGCCACCGCGCTGCTGTCGAGCTACGGCACCTCCACCCCGATCGCCCTCTACGTCATCGCCGCGAGCCTCCTGACGGTCGTCGCGATCCTGGCGGCCAAGGAGACCCGGCACCGGGACCTCACCGAGGTCTCCCCGGAGACGGAGGAGGGGGCGCGCACCCCCGTCTCGGTCGACAAGACCGAGGACGCGCGCGCCCTCTGATCCCCGCCCGCACCCGCTCGCACAGGCCCGGCCCCCGTGTCCGCCCCTTGGGCGGCGCGGGGGTCAGTGCTGTGCGGAAGACGGCGGCTGCGTGACGCCGGACAAGCGGTGCAGGCGCAGGGCCAGCTGTATCTCCAGGGCGCGCTCCGGGCTCTGCCAGTCGTCACCCAGGAGCCGGCCGACCCGGTCGAGGCGCTGCGCCACCGTGTTGACGTGGACGTGCAGCTCGTCCTTGGTGCGGGCCGGGCTCATCCCGCACGCGAAGTAGGCGTCCAGCGTGCGCAGCAGCTCGGTCCCGCGCCGCTCGTCGTACGCCACGACCCGGCCGATGGTGCGGTCGACGAAGCCGGCGATGTCCCGCTCCCCCGCGAGCAGCAGCCCGAGGAAGCCGAAGTCCTCGGCGGCGGAGCCGTCGCCCGCGCGGCCGAGCAGCCGCAGCGTGTCGAGGCAGCGCCGGGCCTCCGCGTACGCCGAGGCGACCGTCTCGGGGCCGGCGAGGAGCCGGCCGACCGGGGCGGACGCGCCGACCGTGACCGGTTCGTGGACGGCGGTGCCCAGCTCGCGGGCGGTGCGGCGGGCCAGGTCGGTGGCCGTGTCCCCGGGGGCCAGCGGCAGCAGCAGGACCGTGCCGCCGTCACGGGCGGCGGCCAGGCCGTGCCGGGTCGCGGCGAGGTGGGAGGCGGCGGCCCACAGGCGCCGGCGGGCGTCGGCCTCCTGGTCGGCGTCGGCGGTGCCGCCCTCCAGCCGGGCGGCCAGCACCGCGTGCGTGGCGTCGAGGTCGGCGCGCAGCCGGGTGGCCCGGTCGCGCAGCAGACGGGGGTCGCGGTCGCGGGCGTCGAGCAGGTCGTCGAGCAGCTCCCCGCGGACGCGCTGCTCGGCCTCGGCGGCGGAACGGCGTGCGAGAAGCAGCAGCGAGGTGACCATCGCGGCGCGCTCCAGGGTGCGCTGGTCGACCGGGTCGAGGCCCGGGTGGCCGCGGAGCACGAGCGCGCCGAGCAGTTCGTCCCCGGCGGCGACCGCGGCGATCCAGTCGTCCCCGTGCCGCACGGCGTGGCCCTCGGCGCGGGAGGATTCCAGGGCGCGGGCGGGCGCCGCCGGGGCCTCGGTGAACTCGACGGTGCCGTCCAGCACCTCGGAGACGGCGGCGGCCACGTCGTGCACCCCGCCGCCGCGCAGGACCAGCTCGGCGAGCCGGTCGTGCACGTCGGAGGCGCGCTCGATGACGGCGCTGCGGTCCTGGATGATCTCGTTGGCCCGCTCCAGGCCGCTCAGCGCCTCGCGGGTCTCGGCGAGCAGGTTGGCCGTGTCGATGGCGGCCGCGGCGAGCGCGGCGAAGGAGCCGAGCAGGGCTATCTGCTCCCTCTCGAACACGCGGGAGCGGCGGTCGGCGGCGAACAGCACCCCGATGACATGGTCCCCGAGCGTCAGGGGCACCCCGAGGATCGCGACGAGCCCCTCGTCGCGCACCCCGCTGTCGATGGAGTGGGTGTGCTGGAAGCGGCCGTCGCGGAAGTAGTCGTCCGTGACGTACGGCCGGGCGGTCTGGGCGACGAGGCCGCCGAGGCCCTCGCCCATGCCGAGGCGGAGCTGCTGGAAGCGGGCCGCGACCGAGCCCTCGGTGACCCGCATGTAGGTGTCGCCGCGCTCCGGGTCGTTCAGGCTGAGGTAGGCGACGTCGGTGCCGAGCAGGGAGCGGGCGCGCTGCACGATCGCGCGCAGGACGGCGTCCAGGTCGCGCAGCCCGGCGAGGTCGTGCGCGGTCTCGAACAGGGCGGACAGCTCCGCCTCCCTGCGGCGGCGCCCCTCTATCTCGGAGCGCACGCGCAGGGCGAGCAGCTTGGCCCGCTCCAGGGCCGCGACCCGCTCGGCGGGGCGGCCCTCGGCGCGGGCCAGCAGCACCGGCTGCTCGTACGCCTCGGCGGGGGCGCCGCGGGCGAGCAGTTCCAGGAACGGCGCCTCGGCGCCGTCGGCGGCGGGCCGGCCGGCGTCGGCGCGGGTCCGGTCCGGCGCACCGGCGGCGGAGGCGGACCGTTCGGCGGACTGCAGATGATCGCGGGGCATGGGTCTCAGGATTCCTCATCCGGCGGCCGCCCCGTCAGCCCTGTGGAAAACTCCGCCGGCCGACGGCCGGCCGCGGTCGGTGTCAGGTCCGTGCCTGTCCGGACGCGTCCGTCCTAGTGCGCGGTCCAGCCGCCGTCGAGGATCAGCGAGGTGCCGGTGACGAAGGACGCCGCGGGGCCGCACAGGTAGGCCACCGCCTGGGCGACCTCCTCCGGTTCGATCAGACGCTTGACCGCGCTGTCCTGGAGGAGCACCTCGGTCACCACGCGCTCCTCGGGGATGCCGTGGGCGCGGGCCTGGTCGGCGATCTGCTTCTCGACCAGTGCGGTGCGCACATAGCCGGGGTTCACACAGTTCGAGGTGACCCCGTGGGGCGCGCCCTCCAGGGCGGTGGTCTTGGACAGACCCTCAAGGCCGTGCTTGGCGGCCACGTACGCGGACTTGTAGGCGGAGGCGCGCAGGCCGTGCACGGAGGAGATGTTGACGACGCGGCCCCAGCCCTGCCCGTACATGTGCGGCAGGGCACCCCGGATGAGGCGGAAGGGGGCCTCCAGCATCACGGTGAGGACCGTGTGGAAGACGTCCGGCGGGAACTCCTCGATGGGCCGCACCAGCTGGAGCCCCGCATTGTTGACCAGGACGTCCGTCCCGGCGGCGGCGGCCTCGGCGGCGTCCAGGTCGGTGAGGTCCACAACGTGCGGCTCGACGGAGCCGCCCAGCTCCGCGGCCGCCGCAGCGAGCGCCTCCAGCCCTTCGGCGTCCCGGTCGACAGCTCTGACCTTCGCGCCGGCGGCCGCGAGACGCAGCGCGCAGGCGCGGCCGATGCCGCCGGCGGCGCCGGTGACGAGCGCGGTGCGGCCGCCGAGGTCGAGGGGGGTGTCGTGGGGAGCCGGGAGGGCACTGGGCGCGGTCATGGGGTTGACCCTAGGCAGCACACCCCGGTCGACCCATGTGGTCGCGCCCCACAGTTCAGCCGTTTCCAGTGGGGTCGAGCCATGTGGGTGCGGGCTCGAACCAAGTGGGTGCGTCGGTGAGGGCCTGCTTGATGCGGAAGCTCGCGAACTCGTGCAGCTCGGGCAGCGCGTCCACCGCGAACCAGGCGACGTCCAGCGACTCGTCGTCGTTCACCCGCGCCTCGCCGCCCACCGCGCGGCAGCGGAAGGTGATGTCCATGTACTGACAGATGTCGCCGTTGCCGTACGTCACCGGCTGCAGGGCCTGCACCAGCACCACCCGCTCCACCGCGCAGCGCACGGCGGTCTCCTCCTCGACCTCCCGCACCGCGCAGGCCGCGGGCTGCTCCCCCGGGTCGGGGATGCCGCCGATCACCGACCACTTGCGGGTGTCCGCCCGGCGGTTGAGCAGCACGCGGCCCTCGTCGTCGAAGACGAGGGCCGTGACGCCTGGCAGCCACAGCAGCTGGTGGCCGGCCGAGGCGCGCAGGGTGCGGATGAAGTCAGGAGTAGCCATGCCCCGACCCTAACCGGCGCCCGTGGCGCATCCGGGCACGTCGAGGGGCGTTCCCCTGCTGTTCCCCGGTCCTCCGGCCCCTACTGCTCGCCGCTGCGCCGGGCGCGTACCGCGGCGGTCAGGCCCCAGCCGAGGCCGCCAGCGGCGAGGAGGACGAGGAGCCCCTCCGGGAGGGTGCCGAGGCGGGTCGCGGGGGTCTGCGAGGTGCGCAGCGGCACCTCCTGCACCAGGTGGCCGGCCACGAACATGCCGGTCTTCTGCGTGATCTTCCCGTCCGGCATGATGACGGCGCTGACGCCGCTGGTGACCGGCACGGTGACCGCGCGGCTGTGCTCGACGGCGCGGACCCGGGACATGGCGAGCTGCTGGTAGGTCATCTCGCTGCGTCCGAAGGTCGCGTTGTTGCTCGGGACGGAGATCATCTTGGCTCCGTCGGTGACGGTGTCGCGCACGGCCCAGTCGAAGGCGGCCTCGTAGCAGGTGACCAGGCCGACGGCGGCTCCGTCCCGGTCGAAGACGCCCGGCTCGGAGCCGCGGCTGAAGTCCTGGCGGACCATCGAGGTCCACTCCTCGTTGATCGCGCCGACCAGGGAGCGCAGCGGGAGGTACTCGCCGAACGGCTGGATCTGCCGCTTGTCGTACACGTCGACGGGGCCCTTCACCGGGTCCCAGAGGATCTGCTCGTTGAGCAGCTTCCCGTCCCGGGAGACCACCGCGCCGACCGAGATGGGCGCGCCGACGGCCTTCGCGGCGCGGTCGACCACCTCGCGCGCGTCGTCGTTGGCGAAGGGGTCGATGTCGGAGGAGTTCTCCGGCCACAGCACGATGTCCGGCCGCTCGACGCGGCCCGCCGCGACCTCGGCGGCCAGCCGCTCCGTCTCGCGCGCGTGGTAGTCGAGGACGGCCCGGCGCTGGGAGTTGAAGTCGAGGCCGAGGCGGGGCACGTTGCCCTGGATCACCGCGACGGTGACCGTGCCGCTCTCGGCCTTGTCGCCGACCAGGGTGCGCGCGGCGAACGCCCCGGCCACCGGCACGGCGACGCTCAGTACGCCGACGACCGCGGCGGCCTTGAGCAGGCCGTCCGTGCGCCGCGCCGTCACGGCGAGCCGCACCAGCTCGTACAGGCCGAAGCCGCACAGCACCACGGCGAAGCCGAGCACCGGGGTGCCGCCGAGCGCCGCGAGCGGAAGGAACACGCCGTCCGCCTGACCGAAGGCGACCTTGCCCCAGGGGAAGCCGCTGAACGGCACGCGCGCGCGTGCCGCCTCGCCGGCGATCCACAGCGCCGCCGCCCACACCGGCCACCCGGGCAGCCGCGACACCAGGGTGACGCCCGCGCCGACCAGCGCGACGTACACCGCCTCGATCACCACCAGCGCCAGCCACGGGCCGGGGCCGACCTCCACACCGGTCCACACCAGCAACGGCAGCAGGAAGCCCAGGCCGAAGAGGTAGCCGAGGCCCAGGCCCGCCTTCCAGCTCCGGCCGCGCAGCACCCAGCCGAGGACGGCGAAGGCGGGCAGGGCCAGCCACCACAGGGTGCGCGGCGGGAAGCTGACGTAGAGGAGGAGGCCCGCGAGCGCGGCGGCGCCGGCCGGGAGGAGGCGCGCGCGCCACTTCTGCCAGGCCGAGGGCGTGGTCCGCGGCGGCATGGGGTCCGACGCGCCGACGGAGGTTGCGGTGACGGTCACCCGGGGAGTCTACGGCGCGTGACCTGGGGCCGGACGGCACGGTCGTACGGCGCCGGGGCGGCGGGACGGCGCCCCGCCCCCGGTGTCCGGCATCGTTTCCCCGCGGGCCGTCACCGGGCATCCCCAAACGGGCCACCAGCCGTTACCGTGTGCCGGTGCCTTGTCCGCGCGGCCCGACGGGGGGTCGGCGGGCGGGGACCGTCACAGGGGTCGGGGGCACGACGTGGGCGGGGTGCGGGGTGGGTTCAGGTTCGACGGACAGGGCGTCCGCCGCTGCGGACGCGGACGGCGAGAGACGGACGGGGCCGGACGCGGCGGGTGTGGTGGTGCTGGGCGCGTGCGCGGCCTGGCCGCTGATCACCGCGGCGGCCCGTGACGGCCGTCCGGAGGGGATGCTGCTCGCGGTGCTGGCCGTCGCCGCGGGGTACGCGGCGGGCCGCATCGGCGGGGCGCTGCTGCCGGTGGCCGCGCCCTGTGCGGGCGCGCTGGCCGGGATCGGGCTGACGGCCTGGGTGCCGCATCTGGCGCCGGGCCCGCAGATCACCGCTCCGCTCGGGCACGCCGGGGCGACGACCGCCGTGGTGATCCTGTCGGCGGGCGCCGCCTGCTGCGCGGCCTGGGCGGCCTCCGGGCCCGCGGTGCGGTCGGCGATGCGGCTGCTCGCGGCGGGCATCGCGGTGACGGCGGCGGTGCTGGGCTCGGTCACGGGGTGCGTGGCCGCGACGGTGGTGCTGGCGGGCTCGCTGGCCGCCGGCCGGGTACGCCGCCGGGGCGTCGCCCTCGTCGGGCTGGGCGTGATCACCGCCGGGGTGGCCGGGCTGACCTGGGCCGTCGCCGGGAGCGCGGTGCCGGAAGGTTTCGCCGCGTCGCTGGAAGGGCGGCTCACCCCGCACCGGGTGGCGTTGTGGCACGACGCGCTCGACCTGGCCCGCACGCACGCGGGCCTGGGCGTGGGACCGGGGCGCTTCGGCGAGCTCAGCGCGGCGTCGCTCGGGTCGCCGATGTCCGACGGCAAGCCGCACTCCGCTCCGCTCCAGCTCGCTGCGGAACAGGGCGTCGTCGGGGTGCTGCTGCTGGCGGCGGCGTTCGGCTGGCTGCTGTACGCCCTGTGGCGCAGCCCGCGCCCGACACCGTTGGTACTGACGGCGGCCGTCGCTCTTACGGCGCTGGCGACGGTCGCCACGGTGGGCAACGCCCTCAGCTTCACGGCGGTAGCAGTGGGCACGGGCTACCTGGCGGGCCTCGCCACGTCCCGGCCGTACGCCCTGGACACGGCGCGCCGCGCGGGGGAGGTACGGGGAGGGGCCGTTCGGTGAAGTCCGGATCGTGACTCGCTCACGAGCCGCAGCGGTACGGGGACGACGTGTCCCCCGTGACTCATGTCCCGCGCCCCAGCTGCCGTGGTGCCGGGACCGGGCATGCGCCCCGGACTGCGACCTCACCCGCGCGGACCGCGAACACCGTCCCGCCGCGTGATGCGTGCCCGCGCCTGCTGACAGCCGATGCGTGCCCCGGCCCCGACCGCCGCCCGGCGGGCCACTCGGCTGGCAGCGCCGGGTGGCAGCGCCCCACGAGCTGCCCGGGACGCGCGTACGACGACCAGCGCCGCGTCCCAGCGCAGGGGGCGACTCACGCCCAGCCGGTCCGAAGGCTGCCGCGCGCCGAAGCGCGCCGCTCAGACCTTGTCCGTCCGCCCCAGCCGCAACCGGTCGCGGATCACGCGGACCGCCGCCTCCGCGTCGTCCACCGTCACCGTGAAGGTGTGACCGTCCGCGAGGCGGAGGACGAGCCCCTCGCCGCGGCGGACGACGACGGCCGTGCCCTTCTCGGGGCGCCAGCGGTAGCCCCAGCCGCCCCAGTGGCGGGGCGTGACGTGGGGGACGAAGTCGGCGCCGGCGACGTGGGACAGCGGGATGCGGCGGCGCGGCACGCCGATGTGGCCGCAGCGCACTTCGAGGTGGTCCGCGTCGACCTTCAGCGCGACGTGTACGAAGGCGAGGGTGCCGAACAGCACCAGGAGGCCGGCCGCGATGCAGCCGACGACGGCCATGGCGAGCGGCGCGACCCCGGACGTCCACGCGGAGTCGACGGCCAGACCGATGCCGAGCGCCATGCAGGCGGCACCGATCAGCGCCAGCAGCCACTGGAAGCGGGCGGTCGCGCGACCGGTCCAGACCTCGGAGTACGGGCCGTGCTCGCCTGAGCGGTGGTCCCTCATGCCTCGAGGTTACTCAGGTTCCGCTGTGCCGGTACCGCGTCGCGGGGCGTTACTGGGCCGTCCGGGCGGGGACGGCCGCCTGGAGGAGTCCGCCCTCCGGATAGGTGAGGGCGGCCTCGGGCAGTGCGCCCGGGCGTCCGCTGAGCAGCACGGTCAGCGTGCCGGTGGCGGGGGCGTCGGGGGCGGGCTGCTCGCCGAGCCGCCGCAGGGCCTGGGCGGCCACCGCGCCGGCGGAGCCGTGCAGGGCGAGCGGCTGCGGTCCGGGGCTGGGCACGGCGGCGCGGATGCGGTCGGCGACCAGCTCGTAGTGGGTGCAGCCGAGGACCACGGTGGTGACGTCGTGCGGGGTGAGCGCGGCGGCCGCGGCGACGGCATCGTCGATCGCGGCGTCGTCCGCGCGCTCCACGGCCTCGGCCAGTCCCCAGCAGGGCACCTCGGTGACGGTGACGTCCGCGGCGAACCGCTTGATCAGGTCGCTCTGGTAGGGGCTGCCCGTGGTGGCGGGGGTGGCCCAGATGGCGAGCGGGCCGCCGCCGGCCGCGGCCGGTTTGATGGCGGGGACGGTGCCGACTACCGGCAGGTCGGGCTCGTGGCGGGAGCGCAGGGCGGTGAGGGCGTGCACGGTGGCCGTGTTGCAGCCGACGATCAGGGCGTCGGGCCGGTGCACGGCGGCCGCCTCGGCGACGGCCAGGGCGCGCCGGGTGAGGTCGGCGGGCGTCCTCGGTCCCCAGGGCATGCCGTCGGGGTCGAGGGAGAGCACCAGATCGGCGTCGGGGCGCAGTCGCCGTACCGCGGCGGTGGCCGCCAGCAGTCCGATTCCGGAGTCCATGAGCGCGATCTTCACCCGGCCACGATAGACGATGAGCCGCTGCGGGGCGGTGCCGTGGGGCAGACTGCGGGACGTGAGCGCCGTCGTGTGGAGTGCCGCCGTGTCCCTCGCCGCCTGGCTGTGGCTGCTGCTGTTCCAGGGGTGGTTCTGGCGCACGGACGTACGGCTTCCGGCGTCGCGCGAACCTGATGTGCGGCCGGATGTGGGGCCCGATGTGTGGCCGCACGTGTGTGTGGTGGTGCCCGCGCGGGACGAGGCGGCGGTGCTGCCCGCGAGCCTGCCGTCGCTGCTCTCGCAGGACTATCCGGGCCGGGCGGAGGTTTTCCTGGTCGACGACGGCAGCACGGACGGCACCGGGGACCTCGCCCGGGAGCTGGCGCGGCGGCGGGGCGGACTCCCGCTGACCGTGGCCTCGCCCGGGGAACCGCCGCCCGGGTGGACGGGCAAGTTGTGGGCGGTGCGGCACGGCACGGAGGCGGCCCGCGCCCGGGACCCGGAGTA
Source organism: Streptomyces sp. P9-2 (assembly GCF_051903975.1). Lineage (NCBI taxonomy): Bacteria > Bacillati > Actinomycetota > Actinomycetes > Kitasatosporales > Streptomycetaceae > Streptomyces > Streptomyces sp. P9-2. Next base: position 4,417,504 of record NZ_CP192633.1, on the reverse strand, counting down.
CCTGCTGCTGACGGACGCCGACATCGCGCACGCCCCGGACAGTCTGCGGCGGCTGGTGACGGCGGCGCGGACCGGCGGGTTCGACCTGGTGTCGCAGATGGCGCGGCTGCGGGTGGAGAGCGTGTGGGAGCGGCTGGTCGTGCCGGCGTTCGTGTACTTCTTCGCGCAGCTCTACCCGTTCCGACGGATCTCCCGGCCGGGGTCGCGGACGGCCGCGGCGGCGGGCGGCTGCGTGCTGCTGCGCGCCGACGCCGCCGCGCGGGCGCGGATCCCGGACGCCGTGCGGCACGCGGTGATCGACGACGTGGCCGTGGCCCGCGCGGTCAAGCGGAGCGGCGGGCGGATCTGGCTGGGCCTCGCGGACGGCGTGGACAGCGTGCGCCCCTATCCGCGGCTGGGCGACCTGTGGCGCATGGTGTCGCGGAGCGCGTACGCGCAACTGCGGCACAGTCCGCTGCTGCTGGCGGGGACGGTCGCCGGTCTGGCGCTGGTGTACCTGGTGCCGCCGGCCGCGGTGGCCGTGGGCGCGGCGGCCGGGAGTGTGCCGTGCGCGCTGCTGGGCGGGGCGGCGTGGCTGGTGATGACGGGGACGTACGTCCCGATGCTGCGGTACTACCGGCAGCCGCTGTGGCTCGCGCCGCTGCTGCCGGTGACCGCGTTCCTCTATCTGCTGATGACGGTGGACTCGGCGGTGCAGCACCGCCGCGGGCGTGGCGCCGCCTGGAAGGGCCGCACCTACGCCCGCCCGGAGGCCGCCGTGGAGGAGGCCTGAGGGACGCGGGCCTGACCGTCCGTCACTTGCGGCCGGGCGTCCAGTTCATGCCCCAGCCGTAGGCGTGGTCGACGGTGCGCTGCGGACTGACACCGCGCTCGGGGACGAGGTAGCGGGCCTCGCGCTGGACGACCAGGTCGCCGCCGTTGTTGGTGATGAGCGCGAGTGCGCACACCGTGGAGGGGACGGTGCACTCGTCGAGGGAGAAGTCGATGGGCGCGCCGTGCTGCGGGCTGAGGGTGACCGTCGCGTGCAGGTCGGCGAAGGAGCGGGCGCCCTCGTAGATGGTGACGAAGACGAGGATGCGCCGGAACTGGTGCTTGTGGTCGAGGTTGACGGTGAGGTTCTCGCCGCTCGCCGAGGCGCCGGTGCGGTCGTCGCCGTCGAGGTGGATGAACGGCGGCTGGTGCAGCGAGCCGAAGGCGTTGCCGAGGGCCTGGACGACGCCCTTCCTGCCGTCGGTGAGCTCCCACAGGGCGCACAGGTCGAGGTCGAGGTCGGCGTGCATGGCGACCGGGCGGCCCAGCTTGGCGGCCCAGCCGGAGAACTGCTTGCGCACCTCCCAGTTGAGGTTGACGTGCAGGGAGCCCGAGGTGCCGCCCTGCTTGGTCAGCGACACGGAGGGCGCCGCCTTGGTGAGCGTCACCTTGGTGAGCTGGACGGGCGCCGGGGGTGCGACGGGCGGGGGCGGCGGCTGCGGCACGGTGACCGGAGGCGCGGCCGGCGGGGCGGCCGGGGGCGCCACGGGCGCGGCGGGCGGTGCGGCGTGCTGCGGTTCGTCCACGGTGATGCCGTAGTCGGTGGCGAGGCCCTCGAGCCCGCTGCTGTAGCCCTGTCCCACGGCGCGGAACTTCCAGGCGCCCTGGCGGCGGTAGAACTCGCCGAGCACGAAGGCGGTCTCGGTGGTGGCGCCGGTGCTGTCGAAGCGGGCGGCCACGGCGCCGTTCGCCGCGTCCTTCACCTCGATGTAGAGGCCGGGGACCTGCCCGAAGGCGCCGCCGTCGCTGGAGGCGGCCAGGATGACGGTCTCGATGCCGGGCTCGACGCGCGTGAGGTCGACGAGCAGGGTGTCGGTGACGTGGCCCCCGTCCTGCCGCTTGCCCTCGTGGCGCACGGCGCCGGAGGCGTGGGCGGGCTGGTTGTAGAAGACGAAGTCGCCGTCGGAGCGGACCTTGCCGCCGGCCAGCAGCAGCGCCGAGGCGTCCGCGTCGGGCACGCCGGGGCCGGAACGCCAGCCCACGTCGACCCGGAGTGCCGTGGCCGGCACCGGTGTGTTCGATCCCTTCGGCATGGACATGTCCCGCCCCCATCACAGGTCGCCGCGCCGGGCGAGCCCCGGCATCCGTCGGTGTGCGTCCGCACAACCTAATCCCCCGCGCGTGGGGCGCCCACGCCCGCGGACGGGAACCACACGACGGCCACCCCTGCGACCGCCGGTAACGGCCCCGGAACTCGGCCTTTACACGAAATTCGCCCGACGGTACGCCCGTTTTCCATAATTTCGCTCACATTGGGGATCGCCAGTCACCCAGGGCGCGGAAAACAACCCTCTTATCGGTCTCCCCAACCAGCACATCGTGGGCTTAACTTATGTGCCATGACCTCCCCCCGCTCCATGTATGGCGGCGGCTACTCCTCCGCTGCCTTCCCGGACACCCCGATCTACGACTCGCTCGTGGCCGAGCGGGGCACCCCGCAGATCGCCCCGATCCGGGTCCCCGCCGCGTACGAGGCGCCGGCCAGTCACCTGCCCGCGCTTCCCTCGGCGTTGCCGGCCCTCCCGGCGGCACCGTCCCAGCCGTCCTACGGCTACCCCCAGCCCGCCGCGCCGCAGCCCGCCCCGCTCCAGCAGGCGCACACGGCGTACATCCCGCAGCAGGCCACCGCGCCGCGCGGCTATCCCGGCCCCCAGCCGCAGCCGCCGCGTCAGCCGCAGCCCGCCGGGTACGAGGCGATGCGTCCCGCGGCCGCCCCGCGGCCGGCGCCCGCGCCGTACCAGGACCCGTACAACAACCAGCAGTACCGGGGGTACTGAGCGGCCGAAACACACCGAGCGGGCCGCGGGGCCGTCGTCCGGTGATGGCACGATGAGCCCATGGGGAACGCTCGCGTGCGCTCGATCCACGTTCATCCGGTCAAGGCCTTCCGGAGCCTGCCGCTCCGGGAGGTCGCCGTGGAGCGCTGGGGTCCGGCCGGTGACCGGCGCTGGACGCTGATCGACGACGGGGGAAAGGTCGTCACGCAGCGCCGCCATCCGCGCCTGGCCCTCGCCGTCGCCGAGCCGCTGCCCGGCGGCGGCGTCGTGCTGTCCGCGCCCGGACGACATCCCGTCAGCGTGCCCGTGCCGGCGCCCGGCGCGACCGTCGCGGCGGACGTCTTCGGCGACAAGGTGGAGGTCGTCCCCGCCGAGGACGCCGCCGTGCACGCGTGGTGCAGCGACTTCCTGGACACCCCGGTGCGGCTGGTGCACCTCGACGACCCGGCCGTGCGGCGCCCGGTGGACCCCGAGTACGCGCTGCCGGGCGAGACGGTCACGTTCGCCGACGGCTACCCGCTGCTGCTCACCACGACCGCCTCCCTGGACCGGCTCAACTCCCTGATCGCGCGGGGCGAGCACGCGCACGAGGGCCCGCTGCCGATGAGCCGCTTCCGGCCCAACGTGGTCGTCGAGGGGACCGAGGCGTGGGAGGAGGACGGCTGGACGCGTGTCACCGTCGGCGAGATGACGTTCCGGGCGCCCAAGCCGAGCGGACGGTGCGTGGTCACCACCACCGACCAGGACACCGCCCGCCGCGGACGCGAGCCGCTGCACACCCTGGGCCGTCACCGGTCCGTCGGCGGCCGGCTCCTCTTCGGCGTGAACCTGGTGCCCGTCTCCCCCGGCACCCTCCGCGTCGGCGATCCGCTGGAGGTCGTGGCCTGACGCGCGCTCAGCCCTTCGAGCGCGGTCGCGCGGCCCGGGAACCCCGGACCGTTCCGGCGCGTTGGGCAGCGTGAGGGATCGGTGGGAGAACCGGGGAGGGGGTGCGTGCCGTGCGGGCGGTCAGCGGACTCTGGCGCTGGCGGCGCAACCCGCTGCGCCGCGCCACCGACCTCGCGGAGGCCTGGCTGGCGCTCGTCGTGCTCCTGCTGGTCGCGCTCGCCGCGCCGTTGATCGGCGTCCTGGCCGGAAGCGCCGCGCACACGTCGCTGCAGCGGTCGGTCCGCGCCCAGCAGCAGTCCCGGCACATGGTCACCGCCACGGTGGTGCGCGAGCTGGACCCGGCCCCGGCGGCCACGGACCCCGAACTGCTCGGCGGAGACCCGGGCAGCCGCGTCCTGGCCCGCTGGACCGCACCGGACGGCTCAGACCGGCGGGAGGCCGTGCAGGCGCGCCTGCCGGACCCCCGGCCGGGCGACACCTTCCGCATATGGACCGACGGGCAGGGGGACCGGGTCGCGCGCCCGCTGGAGCCGGGCGCCGCCACGGCGCACGCGGTGCTCGCGGGCGCGGGGGCCGCGCTGCTGGCCGCCGGACTGTTCGAGGGCGGCCGGCGCCTGATACGGCGGCGTATGCTCCGCAGCCGGTACGCCTGCTGGGACCGGGAATGGGGCCGGGTCGGCCCGGACTGGGGCAGGACGGGCGCCGACAGCTGACGGCGTTCCGCCTCTGGTCAACTCGCCGCCCCCGCGCACGCTACGGTGGTCCGGCCGACCCGATCGGCAACGACTCGGGCGGGAACCAGCCGCAGGTACGACGAGGTGGGGGCACGGCAACACCATGGCACAGGGCACGGTCCAGGTGACGCACACCGGCACATCGAGGTGGCGCCGCCGCACGGGTGAGTACCCATCGCTCGCCGCCGCCCTGGAGGCCGCGGGCGAGGGCGACGTGCTCACCGTCGCTCCCGGCACCTACCGGGAGAACCTCGTCGTGCGGCGGGCGGTGACCCTGCGCGGGCCCGAGGGGTCGCCCGGCTCGGTGCGCATCGCCCCGCCCGACGGGGTGCCGCTCACCGTGCGCGCCTCCGCGGTGGTGCAGGACCTGCACGTGGAGGGACAGGACGCCACCGCCCCGGCCCTGCTGGTGGAGGAGGGCACCCCCGAGCTGCGGGACATCCGCGTGGTCAGCCGGTCCGCGGCCGGCATCGAGGTGCGCGGCGCCGCCCGGCCCACGGTGCGCCGGTGCACGGTCGACAACCCGGCGGGCGCCGGCATCGCCGTGGTCGACGGCGGGGGCGGCGTGTTCGAGGAGTGCGAGGTGGTCGCCGCCGGACAGGCGGGCGTCGCCGTGCGCGGCGGGGCCCACCCCCGCTTCGAACGCTGCAAGGTGCACCACGCCTCCGGTTCCGGCCTGACCGCGACCGGGGAGAACTCGGCCCTGGAGGCCGTCGGCTGCGAGGTGTACGAGGTGCGCGGCAGCGGCGTGCAGGTGACCGGCCGCGCCACCGCCCACCTCACCGACTGCGACGTGCACCGCACCACCGGGGACGGCGTCACGCTCGACACGGACGCCGTGCTGACTCTGGCCGACTGCCGCATCCACGACATCCCGGAGAACGCGGTCGACCTGCGTTCCCGCTCGGTGCTCACCCTGACCCGCACCACGGTGCGGCAGTTCGGCCGCAACGGCCTGTCGGTGTGGGACCCGGGCACGCGCGTGGACGCCAACCAGTGCGAGATCTCCGACAGCACCGGCGACTACCCGGCGGTGTGGGTGAGCGACGGCGCCACGGCCGTCCTGGACTCCTGCCGGGTGCACGACGTGCCGGACGCGCTGTTCGTGCTCGACCGCGGCTCGCGCGCGGACGTCGTCGACAGCGACCTGACCCAGGTGCGGAACACGGCCGTGTCGGTGAGCGACGGCGCGACCGCCCAGCTCGACGACTGCCGCATCCGGGAGGCGGCCACGGGCGCCTGGTTCCGTGACCACGGCAGCGGAGGCACCCTCAGCAACTGCACCCTGGACGGCACCCAGACCGGCGTCATCGTCACCAAGGGCGCCGACCCGACCGTCGAGCGCTGCACGGTCGGCTCCCCCGCCGAGGCGGGCGTGTACGTGTCCGCGGGCGGCCGCGGCACCTTCGACAACTGCCGGGTCACCGGCAGCGGCGGCTACGGCTTCCACGTCATCGACGGCAGCCGTACGACGCTGCGCAAGTGCCGCACCGAGCGCTGCGCGCGCGGGGGTTACGAGTTCGCCGAGGGCGCCGACGGCACGTCCGGCTCGGGCGGCCCGGTCGTCGAGGACTGCACGAGCGACGAGTCCGGCAGCCTGCGCGCCGAACCGCCCGCGCCCGAACCGGCGGTGCAGACGACGGGGCACACCACGGGTCTGCTGGGCACGGTCCCCGCCCCGGCCGGGCCCCCGGCGCCGCCCGCCCCCGCCGCCGTGCCGGAGCAGCGGCGCGAGACGCGTACCTCCAAGGACGTCCTGGGTGAACTCGACGCCCTGGTGGGCCTGGAGAGCGTCAAGCGCGAGGTGCGGGCCCTCACCGACATGATCGAGGTGGGCCGGCGCCGGCAGCAGGCCGGGCTGAAGGCCGCGTCCGTGAAGCGGCACCTGGTGTTCACCGGCTCCCCCGGCACCGGCAAGACCACCGTGGCGCGCCTGTACGGCGAGATTCTCGCGTCGCTCGGGGTGCTGGAGCAGGGCCATCTGGTCGAGGTGTCCCGGGTGGACCTGGTGGGCGAGCACATCGGCTCGACGGCGATCCGCACCCAGGAGGCGTTCGAGAAGGCGCGCGGCGGTGTGCTGTTCATCGACGAGGCGTACGCGCTGTCGCCGGAGGACGCGGGCCGGGACTTCGGCAAGGAGGCCATCGACACGCTGGTGAAGCTGATGGAGGACCAGCGGGACGCGGTGGTGGTCATCGTGGCCGGCTACACGGCCGAGATGGAGCGCTTCCTGTCGGTCAACCCCGGTGTGACGTCACGCTTCTCCCGGACCATCACCTTCGGCGACTACGGCCCCGAGGAGCTGCTGCGGATCGTGGAGCAGCAGGCCGAGGAGCACGAGTACCGGCTGGCGCCGGGCGCCGCGGAGGCGCTGCTGAAGTACTTCACCGACATCCCCAAGGGCCCCGCGTTCGGCAACGGGCGCACGGCGCGGCAGACGTTCGAGGCGATGGTGGAGCGGCACGCGAGCCGGGTCGCCCAGCTCGACGAGCCCACCACCGACGACCTGACGCTCCTGTACGCGGAGGACCTGCCCGCGCTCCCCTGAGCGCGGGCCCCCGGGGCCGTCAGGCTGCCGGGCCGGGCTTCCCGGTGTTCCGGGGAGCCGGCACCTCGGGCCGCAGCCGGGCCAGCAGGTGCCTCCGTTCCTCCGCGAACGCCGGGTCGGCCCGGTAGTCGGAGTGGCCGAGGATCGGAGCGGGCAGCGGGTGTTCCGTGGTGCGGCCGTAGGCGAGGGGGTCCTTCAGCGGCGGGCGGTCCACGTCGGGTCCGCCGTCGCCGGGCAGCCGCACGGGGCCGCCGATGGGGTCGGTGCGCCGGTACAGGTTGCGCCAGCAGACGACGTCCCGGTGCAGGGCGTCCAGCGCGTCCGGCCCGAAGTGCGCGGGGAACCAGCGGCCGTACAGCCGCTCCAGCGGGGAGCCGTAGGTGAGCAGGGCGACGCGTCTGCGGGCGGACGGCTGGAGCTGCCAGGCCGCGGCGGCGGCGAGCACGCTGCCCTGGGAGTGCCCGGAGAGCACCAGCCGGCCCTTGGTGGCGCGGGTCCAGGTGGCGATGCGCCAGGTCAGGTCGGGCACCGCGCGCTCGGCGTAGCAGGGCGGCGCGAAGGGATGCGCGGCGCGCGGCCAGAAGGTGCCGACGTCCCAGAGGATCCCTATGGTGCGGCGGGCGGAGGCGTCCTTGTAGGCGCGCCGGCCCCAGGTGACGAGAAGGACGAAGCCGAGGCCGATCAGCCAGGAGCCGAGTGCCTGCGCGGTCTGCGCGGCGCCGTGCACGACGGGGTGGGCGCCGCGCGCCGCCTCGCCCGGCGTCTCCCCGGTGGCCGTCGCGCCGACGAGGGCTCCGGCGCCGAGCAGCAGGGTGGCGGCGGAGGTGACGGCGAGGATGCGCGGCCCCCGGTCGGTGAGGGCGGCCATGGCACGTACGGAGGCGATCCGGCGGGTGCGGCCGGGGTCGCCCGCCTCTCCGGCGTACTCCTCCTCGACGGCGGCGCGTTCGGCCCGGGCGAGGTGCACGGCGCGGCGGGCGAGCCAGCAGCACATGACGAGGAGCAGCAGGAGCAGCGGCGGGATGACGGACGCCTGCCAGGTGAGCAGCACCGGCGGGCCGGGGATCGAGGCGCGGGTGCCGTCCAGCCAGTCGGACACCCGCTGCGAGACCCCGCCTGACATCACGCCGCCGAGCGCGCAGGCGAGCATGGCGACCGCGGGTCCGGCCAGTCCGCGCAGCGCGGCGCGCCGGTCGGGGTCGGTGCGGTGCAGCGTGTGGGCGACGCAGGCGAGGACGATCACCAGCAGGCCCTGCGCGAAGGTGAGGGAGCCGAAGGTGAGGTTGCCGGGCAGCCGGCCCGCCGACTCCCAGCCGGGCCGCTCCCAGCCGGCGTAGAGGGCGCTGAGGACGAGCAGGGCGAGGGCGGCGAGGGGCAGCCCGCGCACCAGCGGGCGGTCGGCGTCGCCGTCGAGGCGGCGTTCGCTGCGGCCGCGGCGGCACACCACCCACACCACCGCGCCCGCCCCGCCGGCCAGGGCGGCCTCGAGGAGCACGCCCAGGGCGGCGAGAACGGCGGGGCCGCCCGGCTCCTGGTCGTACCGGGTGGCGGCGGAGCCCACAGCGGCGGCGACCGTCAGCAGCGCGGCGGCGGTGTGCGCGGCGCGCAGCCGGGCGCCCAGGCGGCGGCCGTACCAGAAGCCGGGGCGGCTCAGCGCGGTCGGGCCGGTGTCCTCCTCGGGCTCGGAGCCGCCGAGCGGCTGCTGCGACTCGTAGGCGCTCCAGGTGCGCAGGGACAGGAACCACAGCAGTCCGGTGAGGGCCGCGGGCACCAGGGCGGCGAGGGCGAGCCGGCGGCCGGGCGCACCCCACCAGCCCTCGCCGGGCGTCAGGAAGCCCAGCCAGGAGTGCCGGCCGGCGCAGGCGGGCGTGCCCGCGCACTGCCAGGCGGTGAGGTCGAGGGCGACCTCGCAGGCGGCGGCGACGAGCAGCACCGTGAGGCTGAGGCCGGTCAGCCTCACCAGCATCCCGTAGAGCCGGACGGTGCGGCGGCGGCCGCGGGCGCTGGGGCGCATCCAGTGGGCGAGGTTGACCACCATGAAGGGCAGGAGCAGCAGCCACAGGGCGCGGGTGCCGTTGCCGGAGGTGAGGTTGCACCAGACGTACGCCTCGGGGACGGGCCCGTCACGACGGGCGCCGGGGTCACGCTCGGCGTCGGCGTCGTCGGCACGGCGGAACACGGCGGCGGTGTCGTCGCCGGTGACCCGGACCGTGCGCGGGTCGTCGAGCATCTGCTCAGGCGTGGTGCCGCCCACCCCGTGGACCAGGAGTTCCAGCGCCGTCCCGGGCCCCGCGGGCCCCTCGCCGGCCGGCGCTCCGCCGTCCTCTGCCGGTCGGTGCTGCTGCGCGTTCTCCACCGTGCGGCCTCCCCCTGACGCCCCGTCGGATCCGTCCGTGCGGGACAGCATCCTCCGCTACCGGACCGAGTGCGCCCCTCGTCACTCAATCTCCCCGATCCGTGTGACGCGCACGCACCGCCCGGGCACCGGGAAGCGCCATGTACGCGACGATCGACCGGTGGCGCCGCCCGGGGCCCGGCATGGGAGGATGGGACGTCCGCGCACCGGTGCCCGGGAGCATGGAGCCCGAGGCCGTGGACGCGCGGGAGTGTGTCGGACGGCTGTGCGGCGAAAGGACCGGAGCGTACGTGAGCGAGAATCAGAACCTGCTCGCCGAGCAGCGGCGCACCCTGATCCTCGACGAGGTCCGCCGGCGGGGCGGGGTCCGGGTCAACGAGCTGACCCGCAGGCTCGGCGTGTCGGACATGACCGTCCGCCGCGACCTCGACGCGCTGGCCCGGCAGGGCGTTCTGGAGAAGGTGCACGGCGGCGCGGTCCCGGTGGTCGAGGCGAGCACGCACGAGCCGGGGTTCGAGGCCAAGTCGGGCCTGGAGCTGACCGCCAAGGAGGACATCGCGCGAACGGCGGCCGAGCTGGTCCCGCCGGGCGCGGCGATCGCGCTGTCCGGCGGCACGACGACGTTCGCGCTGGCGCACCGGCTGACCGACGTCCCCGACCTCACGGTGGTCACCAACTCCGTGCGGGTGGCGGACGTCTTCCACGCGGCGCAGCGCTCCTCGGGCAGCCGGCAGGGGGCCGCCACGGTCGTCCTGACCGGCGGGGTGCGCACCCCGTCCGACTCGCTGGTGGGTCCGGTCGCCGACCAGGCGATCGCGGCGCTCCACTTCGATCTGCTGTTCCTCGGGGTGCACGGGATATCGGTGGAGGCGGGACTGTCGACGCCGAACCTGGCGGAGGCGGAGACCAACCGCCGCCTCGTGCAGTCGGCCCGGCGGGTGATCGTGGTCGCCGACCACACCAAGTGGGGCACCGTGGGCCTGAGTTCGTTCGCGTCGCTGGAGCAGGTGGACACGCTGGTGACGGACTCCGGGCTGTCCGCCGAGGCCCGCGCGGAGGTGTCCGAGCATCTGCGGCGGCTGGTGGTGGCCGGCGAGCCCGAGCAGTCCGAGGACGAGCCTGCGGAGACCGCCGACGCCTGACCGGGCGCCGCTCCCCTCGCCGTCCGTGTACCGCAAGCAGCGTGACCTTCCAGGGAGTTGAGCCCATGGCCCACCGTCTGCGCCCCGTGGGGCAGGAGTTCGCCTCGGTGGCACCCGTGCGCCTGGTCTTCGAGCGGGAGATCTCGGCCGCTCCCCCGGCGGTGTTCGACGCGCTCGCGCGGGACGTCACCGGCTGGACGGCCTGGTTCCGCGTGGTCACCCTGGCCCGTCCGCTGGACGGCGGCGCGGGCCGGGAGATCCGGCTCGCGGGCGGCGCCCGGTTCCGGGAGACGATCCTCGCCGCCGAGGAGCCCGAGGTGTACGCCTACCGCGTCGACGTCACCAATGTGCCGGGCGCCCGCGCGATGGTCGAGGAGTGGCGGCTGCAGCCGGCCGCTACGGGCACCCGGGTGCGCTGGACGATGGCCGTGGACGGCGTCACGCCGTTCCGCCTGGCGACGAAGGCGGCCCGCCCGGGTCTCGCGGCGGGCTTCCGCGACGCCATGACCTCACTGGACCGCCGGCTCACGGGGTGACGCCTCGGGCCACACGCCCGTGCTCAGCAGCGAGTCGACGGCCTCCGCGTACGGCGTCACGTCCAGGCCCTGCTCGGCCAGCCAGGCGTCCGAGTAGTACTTGTCCAGGTAGCGGTCGCCCGGGTCGCACAGCAGCGTGACCACGCTGCCCCGCCTGCCCTCCGCGACCATCTCCGCCACGATCTTCAGGGCGCTCCACAGCCCGGTGCCGGTGGAGCCGCCCGCCTTGCGGCCGATGACCCGCTCCAGGGCTCGTACGGCGGCGACGGCGGCCGCGTCGGGCACCTTCATCATCCGGTCGACGGCGCCGGGCACGAAGCTCGGCTCCATCCGTGGGCGCCCGATGCCCTCGATGCGGGAGGCGCTGTCGCAGGAGACGCCCGGGTCGCCGGTCGTCCAGCCCTGGAAGAAGCAGGAGTTCTCCGGGTCGGCGACGCAGATGCGGGTGTCGTACTGCATGTAGTGGACGTAGCGGGCGAGGGTCGCGGAGGTGCCGCCGGTGCCGGCCGTGGCGACGATCCACTCGGGCTGCGGGAACCGCTCCATCCGCAGCTGACGGAAGATCGACTCGGCGATGTTGTTGTTGCCGCGCCAGTCCGTGGCCCGCTCCGCGTAGGTGAACTGGTCCATGTAGTGGCCGCCGGTCTCCGCCGCGAGGGCGGCGGACGCCTCGTACATCGTGCGGGGGTCGTCCACGAAATGGCACCGTCCGCCGTGGAACTCGATGAGGCGGCACTTCTCTGCGCTCGTCGTACGCGGCATGACGGCGATGAAGGGCACGCCGATCAGCTTCGCGAAGTACGCCTCGGACACGGCGGTCGAGCCGCTGGACGCCTCGATCACCGGGCGTCCCGGGCGGATCCAGCCGTTGCACAGGCCGTACAGGAAGAGGGAGCGGGCCAGCCGGTGCTTGAGGCTGCCGGTGGGGTGGGTGGACTCGTCCTTCAGATAGAGGTCGATGCCCCACCGCTCGGGCAGCGGGAAGAGCAGCAGATGGGTGTCGGCCGAGCGGTTGGCGTCGGCCTGGACCCGGCGCACGGCCTCTTTCAGCCAGGCGCGGTAGGCGGGGTCGGTGCGGTCGACATCGAGAGTGGCGCCGGTCGGGGTCTGTTGGGGAGTGCTCACGACTGGGCTCCTTACACTGAGCGCCGACGGCGTCCAGCGCGGCCGACACTTCGATCATAAGCACCGTGCGCACCACCTCTCACCTGCATAAACACATCTTTGGTGGCCTGAAAGGCAGCCCTGGGTCCCAGGGGGCGCGCGGGTGGGGGCGCACTGGCTCGAGTGCCCCCCGCGCTCCGGCCGGCGGGGGCGGGGGCTCTGGTGCTCGGCAGCGCGTGGGGGCAGACTGCACCGGCGGGAGCAGGGGCACACTTGGTTCTGGACAGTGGCCGGCCCGCGCAGCGCGGTCCGGCGCACACCGACGCGCACAGAGGGGGCGGGTGGCAATGGCGGAGCCGGAGTTCAAGGCCACGGGCGTGCGGATCGGCCGGCGGCTGCGGTCGCTCACCCGGGCCGGGCAGGTCCGGATCAGCGACGGGCGGCTGGAGTTGCTCACCAGCTACGGCACCGAGATAGACAGCGCGCCGGTGCAGGCCGTGCGGGCCACGCGGCCCTGGTTCGCGCCCGACGGCCGGGCGCTGGCCGACCTCAACGGCAACCGGTACCTGCTGACCCTCGGCGACCACGACCCGGCGCCCGGGGAGCCGGGCCCGCCCGCCGCCCGCCGTTTCATCGAGGCCGTCCGCCGGGCGGCGGGGCGCGGCGCCTGAGATGTCCGCGAGTTGCGCCGCATCCTCCGCTGGGTCACGCTGTTCTCACGTCACTCTGGGTTTACCGGCGATAACGCTGCGAACCAGCCCGCCGGCCACGACAGCAGGCGGCAGCGTCACGCAGGCGCCCTGCTGGATCCGTACTCCGTGTTCTTCCGGACCTCACGTCGGGGAGTCGCAGCCGTGATCAGTCACCCAAGCAGGCACTGCGCGGTGGAGCTCCAAGCCCTGCCGTCGCGGATCGGCCAGGTCCGCAGAATCGTATCTGCGCAGTTGCGCTACTGGCACATGGATTCCCTGATAGACCGGGCCTTGCTCGGTGTGACGGAGCTGTTGTCCAACGTCCACCGGCATGCCCAGCCCGACAAGACGTGCACCGTGGAGATCGAACTTCTCCTCGACCGGCTGAAGGTGTCGGTGCACGACCACGATCCGCGGCTGCCGGTCGTCGCGGACGCCGGACCGCTCGCCACGTGCGGCCGCGGGCTGGCGATGGTGGCCGCCATGAGCGAGAGCTGGGGCGTGCTGCCGGACGACGCGGGCAAGGTCGTGTGGTTCACCCTGCCGACGCCCGCGGCCGCCGAACCGGCGGCCTGGGAACGGCGGCCGCACCTCACGCCCGCCGGACCGGACCGGCCACGGTTCACGGAGGTCGCACTCGTCGACCACGTGGCCGAGGTCCACCGGCCCGAACCCGCTCCCGCCCGGTCCGCCGTTCCCGGCTGACCGGGCGGTGACACTACGGGGCGCCGCCGACGGGCGTGGTGTCCGGCGGACGGGCCGTCCGCCGGACACCACGCCCCGGACGGCTACCGGATGTAGACGAGGCCGTCCGTGGTGACGGTGGGCCGGCCGCTGGTGCCGACGACCACGATCTTCACGGTGTGCTTGGCGTTGGCCGACCAGGTCTTCGTCCAGATCGCCTGCCGGTAGCTCGTGGCCGACGACCTCAGGTCCACCGTGGCGGCCTTGACGCCGTCGACGTACACGTACGCCTGGCCCGAACTCGACGCCCGGGAGACCACCCAGGCCGCCGAGCGGCCGGTGAACGTCCAGCTCAGGCTGGCGCCCTTGGACGCGCTGGAGTACGACCTGCCGCCCAGGTAGCTGGTGGAACTGCGCGAGCTCCAGGTGCCCGTGCGGACCGCCGCGCTCTCCTGGAGGATCACCGGGGTGTAGGTGGCCGCAGCGTTGCGGTAGTTGCCGGCGTAGTCGTACGCCCGCATCGACCAGGTGGACGCGGTGCCGGGCTTCGCGGTGCGGTTGGACAGGTAGGCGGCCGCGCTGAAGGTGGCGGTCGACGGGGTCAGCAACTGCACCTGGCGCAGGGCCTGGTCGTCGGTCGCCTTCCAGCGCAGGGTGACCGGCGCGGACCCGGTGTTGACGGTGCCGGTACGCAGGTCGAGCGTCGGCGCGGCGGTGAACACCGGCGCGGTCGTCTCCGCCACGACGGTCAGCGCGTCCGTCGTCGAGACGGCGCCGGACTGGTGCGTGGCGCGCACGCTCACGGTGTGGCTGCCGGCGGTGAGGGTGATCCGCTTGGCGTAGCCCGCGCCCGAGGTGCCGGCGACGGACTGGCCGTCGACGAGCACGTCGTACCTCTTGATCAGCGCGGCCGGTGTGGTGGCCGACCAGCGCACCACCGGCGTGCCCTTGGTGTAGTACGTCGAGCCCTTGGCGGTCGCGTCGGTGAGGGACACGATGCGCAGCCCGTCGACGGGGCCCGCGGCCCAGGTGCGGACGGTCGGCAGCTGGGCGTAGAGGGCGTTGCCCGGGCACTGGGTGTTGAAGCCGTCGCGGTGTCCGGACACCCGGTGGAAGGTGTACTGCTCGCCCGCGGTGAAGGCGGTGCCGAAGTAGTTGGTCTGGGTCGCGCCGGCGGTGAGCTTCACCGTGCCGGCCGGGTCGGCCCCGTACTGGCCGAGCTTCCAGGCCGTCACGCGTGCCACGGCCGCCAGGGCGGCGTCGGAGGCGCCGCCGGTGATGTGCGTGCCGAGGACGGCGATGCCGGCGGACTCACGGTTGAAGCCGTAGGTGTGCGCACCGAGGACGGGCCGGTCGATGCCGCCCTTGCGGCCCTCGAAAACCGTGCCGCACTTGTCGACGAGGAAGTTGTAGCCGACGTCGTTCCAGCCGTTGACCTCGGTGTGGTACGCGTAGATGCCGCGCACGATCGCCGGCGACTCCGCGCAGTCGTAGTCGTTGGCGCCGTCGGTGTGGTGCACGAACACCGCCTTCACCTCGGCGTTGTACTCCGAGGGGTCGGGGCTCTTCGACTCGTCCGCACCCCAGTCGGCCCGCGAGGTGACGGGCGGCTGCGGCATCGTGGACGGCGGCGCGGTGGGCTCCGACGACGGGGACGGAGGCGCGGTCGGCTCCGACGACGAGGACGGCGGCGCGGTCGGCTCCGACGACGGCGACGGCGGCGCGGTGGTCTCCGACGACGAGGACGGCGACGGCGACTCGTCCATGACGAACGCGGCCGGTTCGGGCGCGTCCACACGGGTCTCGGCCTCGGTCACCACGCCCGGGTCGACCAGGTTCACCTCGAGGCCCTTGGGCAGCGCGGCGGTGGTGCCGTCCTCGTGGACGATGCGGGCCTCCACACCGTCGGAGGGTCCGACCCACAGCGGCTGGGACGCGCCGCGCATGCCGGCCTCGACCTCCTCCGGCGGGGCCGCGTTCAGCTCCAGTGACTGCCAGGCACCCCACTCGCCCGACTCCAGGCCGCGGGTGCGCACCTGCGCGGTGCCCTCCAGGGGCTTCAGCGCCCCGTTCCAGGAGACGCCGACCAGGGAGAACTGCTCGGTCTCCGTGCGGGGGAGCTTGCGCTCGCCGGCCGCGGTGCCCTTCAGCTCCAGGCCGTAGACCTCGACCGGCCGCCGCTCCTGCCCGGGGGCTCCGGAATCCGACGGGCTGGCCGTGGCGTACGTGACGACGCCCCCTCCCCCGATCAGCACGGCGCCGAGCGTCAGCCACGCCCGGCGCTTCATGCTCAACGGTCTGTACGCGTGCGACACGGCGCGACGCCGAGTGCGACGGCTCAAAGAAATCCCCACCCTGAGAAACGGCCCGGACGGGCCCACTGAAGTCACGGCCGTCGCTCGGGACTCGTCCGTCCCGTACGACGCCTCACCTCTGCAGCGCCGTCCGCGCCTCTTCCGTCACAGGGTGGGGTGGTGATGTCGATCACTCCGGCGGACGGGGGCGTCCGTTTCCGTCGCGTTCAGTCGCGTCGCCCGAACTGCTCCTCCAGGACGGACAGCCGGCGCCAGTACTCGTCCTCGTCGATCTCGCCGGAGGCGAAGCGGCGGCCGAGGACGGCGAGCGGCGAGTCGTCGCGGGCGGCGGGTCCGTGCGGGCCGCGGCGGCCGCGCCACCCCGGGCGGCGCAGCAGGGCGATGCCCAGCCCCACGACCAGGGCCCAGAACAAGGGGAACAACAGGATCCACGGGCCGGGCCCGCCGTCACCGAAGTGCGCCAGGGTCTGCATGGTCGTTCAACTCCTCGGGTGCGGTGTCTCGTCGCCCCTCGGCGACACTTCGAGACTCGCTCCGGGAGGGGGGCCCGGTCGTCGTGCGGGCGGCGGCAGCCCGCGTACCCCCCGGGGAGTACGCGGGCGGTACGCGGCTGCTCCCGCGACCTCCGGACCGGCCGGGCGCCCGGCTCAGCCGCTCTGGTCGCTGTCCTTCAGCGCGCCCCAGCCGTGCCACCGTTCGACCTCGACCCAGGCGCTGACCCGGCCGCGCTCGCGGTTGGGGTACGCGTCGCCGCCGTAGTGGCGGGAGAGGCGGTCGATGTCGGCGAGGTCCTCGTCGTCCCGCATCTCGGCGACGCGGCCGATCAGGGTGACGTGGGTGTACCAGTTGTCCGAGTCGAGGACGGTGAGGGTGACGCGAGGGTCGCGGCGGAGGTGGCGCAGGCGGACCCGGCCCTCGTCCATGTTGATCAGGACCCGGCCGTCCTCCCAGAGGTACCAGGTGGGGGTGGAGACGGGCGTGCCGTCGGAGCGGAGGGTGGCCATGACGCACGGGTTGGGCTTGCGCAGCAGCGCCTGGGCCTCCGGCGGCAGTGGGGGCTTGGACACGTGAACTCCTCGCTGTCAGGGGGGAATGGAGGGACGTGGTCAGGTGGTGGGCGCGGGGCCGTCGTCGAAGCTCGCGTAGTACGCGGCGGCCATGTCCTCGTCGGCGTGGCCCTGGGCGGCGGCCCGCTCCAGACGGCGGGCGCTCGCGGCGGCGACGTCGAGGCGGGTGCCGTGTCGTTCGCCGGCCCGCACGATGAGCGCGGCGTCCTTCGCGGCGGTCTTCACCGCGAACTGGGGCGGGGAGAGCCGCTCCCCGAGGATCAGCTGGGCCTTGGCGTGCAGGTAGCCCATGTCGAGGGGGCCGCCGGCGATGAGACCGAAGAAGTCGTCCGGGGCGACGTCCAGGGCGCGGGCCAGCGCCAGGGTCTCGCCCGCCGCGGCGGTGGCCGCGAGGACCCAGCTGTTGGCGACGAGCTTCAGCCGGGTGGCGGCGGCCTCCGCGCCGTCCTCGCCGGTCCACACGGTGCGGGCGCCCACCGCGTCGAACACCGGGGTCACCCTGTCCCGGCCCTCGACGGGACCGGCGGCGAGCACGGTGAGCTGTCCGTCCTCGGCGGGCTTGCGGGTGCCGAGGACGGGCGAGTCGTAGAAGCGCAGCCCGTGGTCGCGGGCGAAGGCGGCCAGACCGGCGACGTCCTCGATGCCGCTGGTGGTGCACTGTGCCCAGACGGCTCCCCGCGGGAGGGCCGGGGCGGCGGCCCGCATGGTCTCCAGGGTGGCGGGGCCGTCGTACAGCATGGTGAGGACCACGTCGGCGGACCCGACCGCCTCGGCGGGGGTGGAGGCTACGTGGGCGCCGTCGGCGGCGAGCGGGTCGGCCTTGGCGCGGGTGCGGTTCCACACGCGGACGGTGTGGCCCGCCTTCAGGAGGTTGCGGGCCATCGCGGCGCCCATGATGCCGGTGCCCAGGACGGCGACGGTGAGCGTGTCGGTCATACGGTCGGCCTTCTGTCGAGCGGTCGTGGTCCTTACGCCAGTGCCCCCAGAGGATCGTCCAGCACCGGCTGCCAGGCCAGCTCCGCCGCGCCGACCAGACTGTTGTGGTCCAGCGTGCAGGCGAGGATCGGCACCCCGCCACTGCGGCCCCACAGGCTGCGGTCCGCGACGACGGCCCGGAGCCGGTCGGGGTCGGCCTCCAGGAGGGTGCGGTGCAGGCCGCCGAGGATGATCCGGTCGGGGTTGAGGATGTTGACCAGACCGGCCAGTCCGAGGCCGAGCCGGTCGATGAGCTGTTCGGTCGCGGTGCGCACCCGCGGGTCGTCGTACTGTCCGCGGATCAGGTCGTCGGCCTGCCTCAGCAGCGACATCTCCGGGCCCGGGTCGCGGCCGGCCGCGGTGAGCAGGGCCAGCGGGTCCGCCTCGACGTCGAGACAGCCCCGGCTGCCGCAGTGGCAGGGGCGTCCTTCGGGGTTGACGCCGAGGTGCCCGACCTCCAGGGCGAGGCCCGAACTGCCGGTGTGCAGACGGCCGTCGAGGACCAGCGCGCCGCCGACGCCCCGGTGTCCCGTGGCCACGCACAGCAGGTCGCGGGAGCCGCGTCCGGCGCCGTGCCGGTGTTCGGCGAGCGCGGCGAGGTTGACGTCGTTGGCGGCGAAGGCGGGTCCGCCCAGGCCGGCGGCGCGCACCTGCTCGGCGAAGATCTCCCGCACCGGGGCCCCGGCGGGCCAGGCCAGGTGCAGCGGGTTGAGCGCCAGCCCTTCCGGTTCGGCGACCGCCGACGGCACGGCGAGTCCGGCTCCCACGCAGCGCCGTCCGGTCTCCCGCAGCAGTTCCGCGCCGGCCGCGACGACGGAGCCGAGCACCTTCGCCGGGTCGGGGTCGACGACCTCGCAGCCGGGCGCGGTGGCGACGATCCGGCCGCCGAGCCCGACCAGGGCGGCGCGGAAGCCGTCGGCGTGGATCTGCGCGGCGAGCGCCACGGGGCCGTCCTCGGCGACGGACAGCCGGTGCGAGGGGCGTCCCTGGGATCCCGCGGCCGCGCCGGGCCGGGCGTCCACCCGGATCAGTCCGAGCGCCTCCAGTTCGGCGGCCACCGCGCCGGCCGTGGCGCGGGTGACGCCGAGCTCCGCGGTGAGCACGGCACGGGTCGGGGCGCGTCCGGTGTGCACCAGCTCCAGCGCGGGTCCGAGCGCCCCGCGTCCCCGGTCGAGCCGCGTCCTCGAGGTGGTCCCTTCCCCCGCTGGCCGGGGGTCCGCCTTCCCGCTCATGGGGGCGAGTCTCCCATGATCCGCAACGCCCGTGGACGACAGCCCGCCCACATGCGGAACCCCGGCGGGGCGCGCGGGGCGTAGGGGGTGCGTGCCCCGGCGTCCGCGCCCGTCCGCCGCGCCGGACCGGTCCGGGGCTCGGCTAGCCTGGCTGCACGATGAACGACCGTATGACGACCCCCTGGGGCGAGCCGGTGCTGTCCCGCTTCCCCGAGGACCCGCGGGACAGGCTGCGCGCCTGGGACGCCTCCGACGAGTATCTCCTCAGGCATCTCGCCGAGCGGCCCGTGCCGTCGTCCGGGACGGTCGTGGTGGTCGGCGACCGGTGGGGCGCGCTGGTCACGGCGCTCGCCGCGCACCGGCCGACGCAGATCACCGACTCCTGGCTCGGCCAGGAGGCCACCCGCGCCAACCTCGCGCGCAACGGCGTCGAGCCGGGCGCGGTCCGGCTGCTGACCACGCGGGACGCCCCGCCGGAGCGGATCGACGTGCTGCTGGTGCGGGTGCCGAAGAGCCTGGCGCTGCTGGAGGACCAGCTGCTGCGGCTGGCGCCGTCGGTGCACGCGGACACGGTCGTGGTCGGCACGGGCATGGTGAAGGAGATCCACACCTCGACGCTGAGGCTGTTCGAGCGGATCCTCGGCCCGACGCGCACCTCCCTGGCGGAGAAGAAGGCCCGGCTGATCTTCTGCACGCCGGACCCGTCCCTGGTGCGGCCGCCGAACCCGTGGCCGTACCGCTACACGCTGCCCGGGGACGTCGGTCCGGTGTCGGGCCGTACGGTCGTCAACCACGCCGGGGTGTTCTGCGCGGACCGGCTCGACATCGGTACGCGGTTCTTCCTGCGCCATCTGCCCGCCGGGCGGGACGGCGGCCGGGTGGTGGACCTGGGCTGCGGCAACGGCGTGGTGGGGACGGCGGTGGCGCTGGCCGACCCGAAGGCCGAGGTGCTGTTCGTGGACGAGTCCTTCCAGGCGGTGGCGTCGGCGCAGGACACCTACCGGGCGAACGACGTGAGCGGGCACGCCGAGTTCCGGGTCGGCGACGGTCTGGCGGGCGTCCCGTCCGGCAGCGTGGACCTGGTCCTCAACAACCCGCCGTTCCACTCCCACCAGGCGACCACCGACGCGACGGCGTGGCGGATGTTCACGGGCGCCCGCCGCACCCTGCGCCCGGGCGGCGAGCTGTGGGTGGTCGGCAACCGGCACCTGGGCTACCACGTGAAGCTGCGCCGTCTGTTCGGCAACAGCGAGGTGGTGGCGTCGGACCCGAAGTTCGTGATCCTCAGGGCCGTACGCCGGTAGGTCCCCGCAGGTCCGTCGCCCGCCGGAAGGCCGCCCCCGCTCCCCCTGCCTAAGCTGGCAGGAGGACACGCGCCGGCCGAGGAGGCTGCGATGGACGGGACGACGAACCGGCCGGGCGGCGGATCCGGCGCCCGGCGGTACATGCCCATCGCCGACCACGGGCTGATCGGCGACCTGCGCAGCGTGGCACTGGTGGCGACGGACGGCACCATCGACTGGTACTGCGCGCCGCGCTTCGACGCGCCGAGCGTGTTCGCGGCGCTGCTGGACACCGACCGGGGCGGCCGCTTCGAGCTGGCGGCGGCCGTGCCGGCCCGCACCAAGCAGTTCTACTTCCCCGACACCAACGTGCTGATCACGCGGTTCTTCACCGAGGACGGCGTCGGCGAGGTACAGGACTTCATGCCCGTGTCCGGGGCGTGTGTGGAGGAGGGCCGGCACCGGCTGATCCGGCGGGTGCTGTGCGTGCGCGGGTCGCTGCCGTTCCGCGCGCTGATCGCGCCGCGGTTCGGCTACGCGGCGCTGCCGCACACGCTGCGGCTCCTGGGCGACGTGGCCGTGTTCGAGTCCGAGGCGCTGGACCTGGCGCTCACCGCCACCGTCCCGCTGGAGCAGGACGGACCCGACGTGCGGTCGGAGTTCAAGCTGGCCGAGGGCGAGACGGCGGTGTTCGCGCTCGACCAGGTCGGCGGTGAGCTGGCGCCGCGCGGGTGCGCCCACGAGGAGGCGGAGCAGGAGTTCGCCTCGACGGTGCGCTACTGGCGGGACTGGCTGTCCGCGTCCCGCTACCGGGGCCGCTGGCGGGAGATGGTGCACCGCTCGGCGCTCACGCTGAAGCTGCTCACGTACGCGCCCACGGGGGCGATCGTCGCCGCGCCGACGACGAGCCTGCCGGAGGAGTTCGGCGGCGAACGCAACTGGGACTACCGGTACATGTGGGTGCGCGACGCGGCGTTCTGCGTGTACGCCATGCTGCGTCTCGGTTTCACCGAGGAGGCGGAGGCGTTCATGGCGTTCGTCTCCCGGCACATCAGCCCCGGCGACGGCAAACCGTCGGGCCCGCTGCAGATCATGTACGGCATCGACGGCCGCACCGACCTGGCCGAGTACACCCTGGAGCATATGGAGGGCCACCGCGGCTCGCGCCCGGTCCGGGTCGGCAACGCGGCGGCCGACCAGCTCCAACTGGACGTGTACGGCGCGCTGATCGACTCGATCTACCTGTACGACAAGTGGGCCGAGCCGATCTCCAGCGCGCAGTGGGACCATGTGACGGCGCTGGTCGACTGGGTGTGCGGGAACTGGGACCAGCCGGACGAGGGCATCTGGGAGACGCGGGGCGGGCGGAAGAACTTCCTGTACTCGCGGCTGATGTGCTGGGTGGCGATCGAGCGGGGCGTCCGCATGGCCCGCCGCCGAGGTCTGCCCGCGGACCTGCCGCACTGGATGGAGTGCCGGGACGCGATCTACCGGCGGATCATGACCGAGTGCTGGTCGGACGAGCTGCGGGCGTTCGTCCAGCACGAGGGCGGCGAGGTGCTGGACGCGGCGCTGCTGATGATGCCGATGTCGAAGTTCATCGCGCCGAAGGACCCCAAGTGGCTGTCCACGCTGGACTGTCTGACCCGTGAGCTGGTCTCCGACTCGCTGGTCTACCGCTACGACCCGGACGTCAGCCCCGACGGCCTGCACGGCGAGGAGGGCACGTTCTCCATCTGCTCGTTCTGGTACGTCGAGGCCCTCACCCGCGCGGGCCGTCTGGACGAGGCCCGCCTTGCCTTCGAGAAGATGCTCACCTACGGCAACCATCTCGGCCTCTACGCCGAGGAGATCGGCCACACGGGCCACCAACAGGGCAACTTCCCCCAGGCGTTCACCCACCTCGCGCTGATCAGCGCGGCCTACAACCTGGACCGGGCGCTCGGCTGACCGTCGCGGACCCGCGCCGGCGCCGTGGCGCGGGCCGTCGTCCCCCGTGGCGGCGGTCAGCTGTACAGCTGTTACTTGACCCAGAGCTGGTAGCCGTTGACCACCCTGGTGCAGTTCCAGGCGAGCCACGGGCCGTGGAACTCGCCGGTGCTGCCCACGTCCACGCACGTGGCCCTGGTGGAGTACGTGCCGTGGACGACGTACGGGTCCGCGGCCTGGGCCGGGACGGCTGACGCCCCCGGGGCGAGGGCCCCTCCTGGGGAGATGCTTGCGAGAACCCGACGAGCGCGCACAGGTGCCTCCTCATCCGGGAAACCGGTACGGCGCCGGCTGCCCGACGGCTGCCCGGTCGCCGGGAGGAACCCTGCTCGGTTCGTCGGCCCGAGGCCACAGCTTCTGCATGTCCCGGACAGCGGCTCGGTGTCCGGCCTGGTCGGGCGGCGGTCCGGGTTCCTGTCCGGACGCGGGGTGCGGCCTCAGTGGCCGTGACCGTCCAAGGAGTGGCCGGGCGTCTCCGTGTGGCCGGGTGACGCGGGCTGTTCCGGCGCGGCCTTCCCGGCCTCGACGGTGAAGGCGGCCGTGCGGACGACTCCGTCGTGCTTGAAGTCCAGGAAGAGGCGGTAGCTGCCGCCGCTGGGGGCCGTGGCGCTGAAGGAGACGTGCGGTCCCGGCCTGGTCGTGCCGTCGCCCGGCTCGCCCTCGGGGTGGACGTGCAGATAGGCGAGGTCTCCGGCGCGCAGGGCGACCAGATGGCCGTAGGCGCCGAGGTAGGGCTGGAGGTCGGTGACGGGCCTGCCGTCGCGGGAGACGGTCAGACGCAGCTCGCTCGCCCGGCCGGGCGTCAGCGTCCCGGTCAGCTTCACGTCGTAGCCGTCGACGCGGGCCGTGGCGGAGGGACGCGGCAGCTGGCGGGGGCTGTAGGGGCCGGAGGCGGCCAGGTCGGCGCCGAGGGTGAGGCTCTCCGCGCCCGGCCGGTCCGGGGTGAAGTCGGCGAACACCCGGTAGCCGCCGGCGCGGGGCAGGTCGACGGGCGTGCTCCAGGTGCCGTCGGGGGCGCGCTCGGGGTGGAGGTGGCGGTAGGTCACCAGGTCGCGGGAGGCCACGATGAGGTGCAGCTCCTTGTCGTGCTCCCGCCGGTACTCGTCGACCGCCCGCCCGTTGGCGTCGCGCACGGTGAACCGCAGTTCGGCGGGCTCGCCCGCGGTCACCGTCGAGGTGTCCAGGTCGAGGGTGTACCCGTCCTCGGAGATCTGCAGCCCGCCGGGCGCGTGCGCGGCGGTCCCGCCGTGGTCGCTCTCCGCCGCCGCCGACGGGTGCCGCTCCTCGTGCGCCGGGGAACGTTCCGCGACGACCGGGTCGAAGGTCTGGCCGACCCCGTATGCGGTGCCGAACGCGCCGGCCAGCGCGGCGGCGAACGCGGTGATCTTCACTCCGGTCTTCATGGCCGTCTCTCCCCTGGAAAAAGCGGCGGCCCGCAACCCGTCACAGGCCGATCGATACAGCTCACGATACCCCTGGGGGGTACCAAGTCAAGTAGGCAGCACCTTGCATCGCATACCCTACCGGGGTATACAGAGAGCCCGTGAGGGGATACCCCCACCCCGTATCCGTGAGGAGCCAGCGATGACCGTCCGTGCGACCGGCGCCGAGACCGAGGTGGAACTCTCCGTCGGAGGGATGACCTGCGCGTCCTGCGCCGCGCGGATCGAGAGGAAGCTCAACCGGATGGAGGGCGTCACCGCCGCGGTCAACTACGCCACCGAGAAGGCCCGGATCAGCTACGGCGCCGGCGTGACCGTCCCCGACCTGATCGCCACGGTCGAGGCCACGGGCTACACGGCGAGAGAACCCTCGCCCTCCGAGGACCAGCGGGCCGAACCGGACGAACTCCGCCCGCTGCGCGACCGTTTGATCACGGCGATCGTGCTGTCGGCCCCCGTCGTCGCGATGGCGATGATCCCGGCCCTGCAGTTCGAGTACTGGCAGTGGCTGTCCCTGACCCTCGCGGCGCCCGTCGTCACCTACGCGGCCTGGCCGTTCCACCGCGCGGCCCTCACCAACGCCCGCCACGGCACGGCCACGATGGACACGCTGGTCTCCGTCGGCGCGACCGCCGCGTTCCTGTGGTCCGTGTGGGCCCTCTTCCTCGGCACCGCGGGCACGCCGGGCATGACGCACCCCTTCGAGTTCACGGTGGCCCGCTCGGACGGCGCGGGGAACCTGTACCTGGAGGCGGCGGCGGGCGTCACGACGTTCATCCTGGCCGGCCGCTACTTCGAGGCACGGGCCAAGCGCAGGGCCGGAGCCGCCCTGCGCGCGCTGCTGGAGCTGGGCGCCAAGGACGTCACGGTCCTCCTCCCGGACGGCCGCGAGGAGACCCGCCCCACGGCGGAACTGACGGTCGGTGACCACTTCCTGGTCCGCCCCGGCGAGAAGATCGCGACCGACGGCACGGTCGTGGAGGGTTCCTCCGCGGTGGACGCGTCGATGCTGACGGGCGAGTCGGTCCCGCGCGAGGTCACCGCCGGGGACCCGGTCACGGGCGCCACGGTCAACGCCGGCGGCCGTCTCGTCGTACGGGCCACCAGGGTCGGCGCGGACACTCAACTGGCCCGAATGGCACGGTTGGTGGAGGACGCCCAGAACGGCAAGGCGTCCGCCCAGCGGCTCGCCGACCGTATCTCCGCCGTCTTCGTCCCCGTGGTCATCGCTCTCGCCCTGGCCACCCTGGGCTTCTGGATCGGCAACGGCGCGGGCGCCACGGCCGCGTTCACCGCCGCCGTCGCCGTCCTGATCATCGCCTGCCCCTGCGCCCTCGGCCTCGCCACCCCGACCGCGCTGATGGTCGGCACGGGCCGGGGCGCCCAGCTCGGCATCCTCATCAAGGGACCGGAGGTCCTGGAGTCCACCCGCCGCGTCGACACGGTGGTCCTGGACAAGACCGGCACCGTCACCACCGGCCGGATGAGCCTGGTCGCCGTCCACTCCCCCGGCACCGACGAGACGGACGTGCTGCGCCTGGCAGGCGCCCTGGAACACGCCTCGGAACACCCGATCGCCCGAGCGGTGGCCGACGCGGCGCTCGCCGAACTGGGCACCCTGCCCACCCCGGAGGACTTCAAGGCCGTACCCGGCCTGGGCGTCCAGGGCATGGTCGAGGGCCACGCGGTCCTGGCGGGCCGCCCCCGCCTGATGACGGACTGGTCCCTCCCCCTGCCCAAGCCCCTCGCACGCACCCTCGACGAAACCGAGGCGACCGGCCACACGGCGGTCGTGGTCGCCTGGGACGGCGAGGTCCGCGCGGTCCTGGAGATCGCCGACACGGTGAAGGAGACGAGCCCGGAGGCGATCCGCCGCCTGCGCGCGCTGGGGCTGCGCCCGGTCCTCCTCACGGGCGACAACGAGGCGGTGGCGCACTCGGTGGCCCGCGAGGTGGGCATCGCCCCCGACGACGTGATCGCGGAAGTGCTCCCGCAGGACAAGGTGGACGTCGTCAAGCGCCTGCAGTCCGAGGGCCGTTCCGTGGCCATGGTCGGCGACGGCGTCAACGACGCGGCGGCCCTCGCCCAGGCCGACCTGGGCCTGGCGATGGGCACCGGCACGGACGCGGCGATCGAGGCGGGCGACCTCACGCTGGTCCGCGGCGACCTGCGGGCAGCGGCGGACGCCGTCCGGCTCGCCCGCCGCACCCTGGGCACGATCAGGTCCAACCTGTTCTGGGCGTTCGCCTACAACGTCGCCGCCCTGCCCCTCGCGGCGTCCGGTCTGCTCAACCCCATGATCGCGGGTGCGGCCATGGCGTTCTCCTCGGTCTTCGTGGTGGGCAACTCGCTGCGGCTGCGGACGTTCCGGGCGGCCTGAACGGGGTACGGGCGGGGCGGGCGGGCCCGCCGCGTGGATCATGCGTACCGTGGGCACCTGGACGACGTCACCGCGGGAGAGACAGATGAGTGAGCGCACCGCACCCGTACGGCCCGCCGACGGACTGCGCAGGATCGCCTCCGAGGTGCTCCGGGACCTCAGAGCGGTGGACGGCGCGCTGTACGCGGCGGTCGCCGCGACCCCCACGCCGACCCTCGACCGCGCGCTGCGCAAGCTCTCCCACGCGGCCGACCACTCCAAGATCTCGTTCGCCATCGCCGGCGCCCTGGCCCTGGCCGGCTCCCGCCCGCGCAGGGCGGCGCTCGCCGGGGTCGGCGCCATAGCGCTGGCGTCCGCCTCGGCCAACCTGCTCGGCAAGCGACTGGTCCGCCGCGACCGCCCGGACCGGGAGGCGGCCCGGGTGACGCTGGACCGCCATGTGCCGATGCCGATGTCGGCGTCGTTCCCGTCCGGCCACACGGCATCGGCGGTCGCCTTCGCGACGGCGGTGGGCACGGTGCTGCCCGCCGCGTCGGTGCCGCTTGGCGCGCTCGCGGGAGCGGTGGGGTACTCCCGCATCCACACGGGGGTGCACTACCCGGGCGATGTGGCGGCAGGGGCTGTTCTGGGAGTGGCGTCGGCGGCGACGGCCCTGGCGGTCGCCTCGGCCCGCCTCCCGGCGTCGTACCCACGGGGGCCTCGGCGCCCGAGGTAGGCGGGGCGGGAGGTCAGGAGCGGTCCTGGTCCCACTCCCGGCGCCAGATCGCGTGGAGGGGGTGGCCGTCCGCGTGACCCCCCTGCGCCGCAGGCGTCACACCGCAACCCCCACCGCACAGGACGACGCACCGCCGGCCTCGCACAGGAATCTCGTACTCGTCGCGCCGGCCAGACATGCCCAACCCACCCCGCCGGCTCGGCTCGGCCTCCCACACCCCCGCGCCCTCCAGGTACCTCAGGTTCCCCACCCCCGGCAACGGCACCGGAGTCACCACGGCACCCCCGCCAAGAACTCCTCCACCCGCTCACTCCCCCACGCCCCGTCCGCGACGACCACCCGGTACCGGAAACCGAACGACTCCCCCGCCGGCAACCCGAACTCCTCGAAGAACGCCCATGAGAAGGCGACCGACGGAGTCGGCTCCGACCGCACGAACCAGTGGTGCGACGCCACATTCTCCGGCGCATGCGCGAACACCACCGTCGACGCCCCGTCCCACTCGTCCCGCTCCGCCGTGAACCCCAGCCACGGCCCCCGCGTCCCCATGAACCGCTCCCCGGGCCCACCCCCACCCCCCTCCACCCCCGGCGCGAACACCGTCCCCCCGGTGAAGTCCCGCGGCCCCCGCCACTGCAGCCCGGTGTACCCGGCCGTCTCCCGCCCGGCCGTGGTCGGCGACCCGAACCGCAGCTCCTCGCCCCGCACATTGGTCAGCCGTATCGACCAGTCCAACA
The DNA here is from genome assembly GCF_051903975.1 of Streptomyces sp. P9-2. Lineage (NCBI taxonomy): Bacteria > Bacillati > Actinomycetota > Actinomycetes > Kitasatosporales > Streptomycetaceae > Streptomyces > Streptomyces sp. P9-2. The sequence goes on along the minus strand of NZ_CP192633.1, from coordinate 4,389,878 downwards.
CCCAGACACCCGCCGCCGCATCCACGGAGTGAACACTCAACCCCCGCTCCTCACGCGCCCACTCCTCACCCCCGTTCTCCACCCACGTCAGGTCCTCCACACACGCGAACCGGTCCTCCCCCACCTCGAACGACGAGAACCCGTCGTGCCGCATCCACCCGATCCGCTCCGGCAGCGGCAGATAACCCCGCCCGTGCACATACGAGTTGCCGCCCCAGAAGTTCTGCCCGGACAGATGACTGGCCGTCATCTGCACCCCCTTGTGCCACCGGTGGTCGCTCGGCCGGTACCCGGTCACCACCCTCCCCCCGAGCGTCCGCACCGGATGCGCGTACGGCTTGCGCGACTCGAACGCCTCAGGATCGGGCCGGTACACGTACCGCAGAATCTCGGCATCCCCCACGCTCACACCCACGGCGTCCCCGTAGGCATGCACCACCCGCAGCATCAGCCCCTCCCCACCCCTCCAACACGCCCGCGCCCCCGCCCACTCCAGCTCTCCCCGAACCCCCCGTGCATCGCCTCGTAAAAGGCATCCCCCGGCCCGATCTCCCCCGCCCGGACAACCCGCCCCGTGAACGCCGCCTTGTACAACGCGGCGGCGAACTCCAGCGTGTCCCGCGCCTCCCGCCCGCTCCCCGGCGGCCGCACCCCGGCGTCCCACGCGTCCAGCACGAACCCCAACTGCGCGGTGTGCGAACTGGGCACGTCCTCCCCCACCTCACACCACGCGTCCACACGCTCCTCCGCCACATGCGGCGCGGGCGTGTACACCCAGTCCCCGCTCCGATGCCCGTACAGATGCGTCACCTCGACCGTCGCGTCCGCGCAGTCCACCCGCACCCGGCTCACCTCATCGGGCGACAGCACACTGTTCACCACCGTCGCCAACGCCCCGCCCGCGAACCGCACCAACGCCGTCGACACGTCCTCGCTCTCCGTGTCGTGCACCAGCCGCGCCGCCATCGCCTGCACCTCCTCCCAATCCCCGAGCAGATGCAGCAGCAGGTCGTACTGGTGGATCCCGTGCCCCATCGTCGGCCCGCCGCCCTCGGTGGCCCATCGCCCCCGCCAGGGCACGGAGTAGTACGCGGCGTCCCGGTGCCAGGTGGTCTGGCAATGCGCCACCAGCGGCGCGCCCAGCTCCCCGCCCCGTATCAACTCCCGCGCGCGCACGGCCCCACTGCCGTACCGGTGCTGGAAGATCACCGAGGCGTACGCCCCGGACGCCTCCTCCGCCGCCGCGATGTCGTCGTACTCGGCGAGCGACAGACACAGCGGCTTCTCGCACAGCACCCAGGCGCCCGCCTTCAGCGCGGCGACGGTCTGCTCGCGGTGCAGCGACGGCGGCGTGCCGATGAGCACCAGATCGGGCCGTACGGCGTCCAGCATCGCCTCCACCGACGAGAAACCCGCCACCGCCTCCCCCGTCTCCGCCCCCGCCGCCGCGCGAAAGGCGTCCAGGCGGCCGGCGTCGACATCGACGGCGGCGACGAGTGCGACACGGTCGGCGTGCGCCCGCAGCGCGGGCAGATGCCCGCCGCCGACGATCGCACCGGTGCCGACGACAGCCGCGCGACGGCGGCCGGAAGACGAGGTCATGCGGCGCTCCTCGGAGAGCAACAGGCCGTAGCGACAGGAGGCGCGGCAAGCGGCCGGTGCAGAAAGCGCTTTCCCCACCTGCGACCGACCCTAGGCCCGCCCCCTCCCGGAGACAACCCCTCGCCCCGCCGCCACGAACCGGTACCGCCGCTCGGGCCGCCCGGTCGCCCCGTACCTCAGCGACACCTCGGCCGCCCCGACCGCGTGGAAGTACTCCAGATACCGCCGCGCGCTGACCCGCGAGACACCGGTCAGCTGCGCGCACTCGCTCGCCGACAGGCTTCCCTCCGCCTCCCGCAGCGTCCGCTCGACCAGCCCGGCGGTCTCCGTGCTCATGCCCTTGGGCAGCCGGCGCAGCCTGGACGGCACGGACGGCGGTAGGGGCATCGCCGCCCCCGCCAGCACCCGGTCGACGTCGGCCTGCCCGCGCACCACGGTGTCCCGCAGCATCCCCCGCTGCACCGCGTACCGCTCCAGCCGCCCCCGCAGGTCCTCGAAGTCGAAGGGCTTGAGCAGGTAGTCGACGACACCGTGCCGCACGGCGCCGCGCACCGCGTCCGCCTCGCGCGCGGCGCTGACGACCATGACGTCGCAGTCGTGCCCGGCGGTCCGCAGCCGGGGGATGACATCGAGGCCGAACACGTCGGGCAGATACAGATCGAGCAGCACGAGATCGGGACGGAGTTCGTCGACGGCGCTCAGCGCCTGCTCACCGCTGCCGGCGACCCCGACCACCCGGAAGGAGTCGACACGGTCGACGTACGCCCGGTGCACACGCGCCACCCGGAAGTCGTCGTCCACCACCAGCACGCCGACGGCCTCGCCACCGACTCCGCCGACCCCGTCGGCCCGCTCGGCCCCGCCGGCCACACCGGCCCTGCCGACCTGACCCGCATCCTCCCCGTCCCACATGCGCCCCATCATCACCCCCGCCCCTCACCCGGCAAAGGACCCTGCCGCAGACCTGCACCGGGAGCGACCGACGCACTGACACAACGACCACAACCTCCATTGCTTCCGTAACCGCGACACCCCGCCCCCGCCCAGGCACCATGTGGCCCGCGTCACCCGCCCCCTCCACGGGTGACGCACCCCGGAACAACCCTCCCGAACCCCCCGTATCACCCGACCCGCACAACCCGACCGACAGGTGGTGGCACCCGTGCGCCTGCGCACACCCCTCGCCCTGCTCGGCGCCGCTCTGCTCGTCCTCGTGGGCCCTCCGCTGCTCACGACCGGCAGCGGCGCCGAGAGCGGCACCCACATCCCGGGCCTGCGCCTCATGGTTCCCAACACGCCCGGAGGCGGCTACGACATCACCGCCCGCACCGCCGCGAAGAACGCCGAGGACGCCGGACTCACCCGCTCCATCGAGGTGTTCAACCTCCCCGGCGCCGGCGGCACGGTCGGCCTCACCCGTCTGGTGAACGAGCGCGGCAACGGCAAGCTGGCGATGTCGATGGGGCTCGGCGTCGTCGGCGCCGTCCGCTCCAACGATGCGCCCCGCACCCTCGCCGACACGACCCCCATCGCCCGGCTCACGGAGGAGCAGGACGTGGTCGTGGTCGCCAAGGACTCGCCGTACCAGGACATCGACGACCTGATCAAGGCGTGGAAGGCGGCTCCCGGCCGGCTTCCCGTGGGCGGCGGTTCGTCCCCCGGCGGTCCCGACCATCTCGCGCCGATGCTCATGGCGCAGGCCGCCGGGATCGCCCCGAAGGACGTCAACTACATCCCGTTCGACGGCGGCGGCGAGCTGCTCGCCTCGATCCTCGGCAGCAAGGTCGCCTTCGGCGTCTCCGGGGTCGGCGAGTACCGCGACCAGATCGAGGCGGGCGAGCTGCGGCTGCTCGCGGTGACCGGCCCTGAGCGCGTACCGGGCCTCGACGCGCCCACGCTCAAGGAGTCCGGCTACGACGTGGAGTTCACGAACTGGCGGGGTGTCGTCGCACCGCCCGGCCTCACCGACACCGAACGCGGCAAGCTCGTCCGGCTGTTGGAGGCGCTGCACGACTCGAAGGAGTGGCAGGAGTCCATGAAACGCAACGGCTGGGACGACGCGTTCCTGACCGGCGACGAGTTCGGCGCGTTCCTCGCCGCCGAGGACGAGCGCGTGGTGTCGGTGCTGAAGGAGCTCGGACTGTGACGACTCCCGCCGCCCCGACGCCCGAGCCGAAGGCGGAGCCGGTACAGCCGGCCGCCCCCGGTACTCCCCGCACCGCCCGCTCCTGGCTCCGCGACCACTCCGAACTGGGCGTCAGCATCCTGCTCCTCGCCCTCGGCGTGCTGGTCCTCACCGACGCCCTCACCATGAACGTCGACATCACCCAGCGCGGCCCGGTCGGGCCGAAGACCGTGCCCGTCGTGGTCGGCATCGGCCTGCTGATCGTGGCCGCCCTCCTCGCCGTCGACGTGCTGCGCGGCGGCCGGGGCCAGGCGGAGACCGGTGAGGACGTCGATCTCGGCGAACCGGCGGACTGGCGCACGGTCCTGCTGCTGTCCGGCGTGTTCCTGGGTTCCGCCGTCCTCATCGAGCCGCTCGGTTTCCCCGCCGCGGGCGCCCTGCTGTTCTGGGGTGCCGCGTACGCGCTCGGCAGCCGCCGGGTGGACCGCGACCCGCTGATCGCGGCGGTGCTCTCGCTGGCCGCCTACGCCCTGTTCGACAAGCTGCTCGGAGTGCCGCTGCCCGGCGGTCCGCTGATGGGAGTGCTGTGACATGAACGCCCTCAACTCCCTGCTGGACGGCTTCGGCACGGCCCTCACCCCGCTCAACCTCCTCTGGGCCGCGGTGGGCGTGCTGCTCGGCACGGCGATCGGCGTGCTGCCGGGCATCGGCCCGGCGATGGCGGTGGCCCTGCTGCTGCCGGTGACGTACGGGCTCGACCCGACCGGCGCGTTCATCATGTTCGCCGGCATCTACTACGGCGCGATGTTCGGCGGTTCGACGACCTCGATCCTGCTGAACACCCCCGGTGAGAGCGCCGCCGTGGTCGCCGCGATGGAGGGCAACCCGATGGCGAAGTCGGGGCGCGGCGCGCAGGCCCTCGCGGCCGCCGCCGTCGGCCACTTCGCGGGCGGCATGGTGGGCACGCTGCTGCTGGTCGCGCTCGCCCCGACGGTCGCCGACCTGGCGGTGGACATCGGCGCGCCGGACTACTTCGCCATCATGGTGCTGGCGTTCATCGCCGTGACGTCCGTCCTCGGCTCGTCGCGGATCCGGGGCCTGGCCTCGCTGCTCATCGGTCTGACGATCGGTCTGATCGGCCTGGACCAGATGACCGGGCAGCAGCGGCTGACCTTCGGTTCGCTGCATCTCGCCGACGGCGTGGACGTGGTGATCGTCGCGGTGGGTCTGTTCGCGATCGGTGAGGCGCTGTGGGTGGCCGCCCATCTGCGGCGCCGGCCGCCGGAGCCGATCCCGGTGGGCCGGCCGTGGCTGGGCCGCGCCGATCTGCGGCGCACCTGGAAGTCCTGGGCGCGCGGCCCGTTCATCGGTTTCCCGTTCGGCGCGATCCCGGCCGGCGGCGCGGAGATCCCGACGTTCCTGTCGTACGTGACGGAGAAGCGGCTGTCGAAGCACAAGGACGAGTGGGGCAAGGGGGCCATCGAGGGTGTGGCGGGCCCGGAGTCCGCGGCGTCCGCCTCCGCGGCGGGCACGCTGGTGTCGATGCTGACGCTCGGTCTGCCGACCACGGCGGTCGCGGCGGTGATGCTGGCCGCGTTCCAGCAGTACGGCATCCAGCCGGGCCCGCTGCTCTTCGAGCGGGAACCCGACCTGGTGTGGGGTCTGATCGCCTCGCTGTTCGTCGGCATGGTGCTGCTGCTCGCCCTGAACCTGCCGCTCGCGCCACTGTGGGCGAAGCTGCTGCGCATCCCGCGTCCGTACCTGTACGCCGGGATCATGTTCTTCGCGGCGGTGGGCGCGTACGCGGTCGGCGGCGAGATCATCGACCTGGTGCTGCTGCTGGTCATCGGCCTGATCGGCTTCGGCATGCGGCGCTACGGACTGCCGGTGCTGCCCGCCGTCATCGGCGTCATCCTCGGCCCGGCCGCCGAGCAGCAGTTGCGCCGCGCTCTGCAGATCAGCGACGGCAGCGTCACCGGCCTGGTGAACACGCCGTTCTCGGTGACCGTCTACGCGGTCGTGGTGCTGCTGCTCGCCTGGCCGCTGATCCGGAAGGCGCTGCCACGCCGGACGACCACGACGGCCGGGGCGCCAGAGACACCGGAGGCGTCCGAGTCCTCCGAATCCCGTACGCCCACCGACCGAGGCGCCTGAAGAGCCCGCCGTCGTCGAACGGCGGTCGAATCCCCTGGCGTCGGCCCGGGACACCCCACGGTGTCCCGGGCCGGCGCCTCCCCACCCCCACAGGTCACACGACCGATCCCCGCCGCACCTCTTGACGCGTAACCGACAACGGTGGCTTCATGTCCCGCATGGGAGCGCTCCCACATCCATGTCCGGGAAGGGGACACCATGCGCGACACCCGCCTGGTGCGCCGCCCGCACTTACCGCGGCCTTCGCGCCTACCGCACCTGTCCGCACGCTCGCTGTTCGGCCTGCTGGCCGCCCTGCTCCTGCCGCTCGGCCTGCTCGCCCCCGCCGCGACAGCCGCCGCCCCGCCGGACACCACGGCGGCCGCCGACCCCGTGCGGATCATGCCGCTCGGCGACTCCATCACCGGCTCGCCCGGCTGCTGGCGCGCCCTGCTGTGGAACCGGCTCCAGGACGCCGGCCACACCGGCATCGACTTCGTCGGCACGCTGCCCCCGCAGGGCTGCGAGGTCGCGCACGACGGCGACAACGAGGGCCACGGCGGCGAACTGGTCACCCACGTCGCGAGCCAGGGCCTGCTGCCCGCACGGCTGGCCGCCACCCGCCCAGACATCGTTGTCATGCACTTCGGCACGAACGACGTCTGGAGCAACATCGCGCCCGACCGCATCCTCGCCGCCTACGACACACTGCTGGCGCAGATGCGGGCGTCCAACCCGGACATGCGCGTCCTGGTCGCCCAGCTGATCCCCATGGCCCCGTCCACCTGCGCCGAGTGCGCCCAGCGGGTCGTCGACCTCAACGCCCGTATCCCCGCGTGGGCCGCCGGTGCCCGTACCGACCGCTCCCCCGTGGTCGTCGTGGACCAGTGGACGGGCTTCGACACCGTCACCGACACCTACGACGGCGTGCACCCCAACGCGGCCGGCGACGAGAAGATCGCCGCGCGCTGGTTCCCCGCCCTCGCCGCGCAGTTGGACTCCGCCCCGGGCGGCCCCGGGGATCCAGGTGACCCTGAAGACCCCGGCGACCCAGGTGACCCGGGTGACCCGGGTGACCCGGGTGACCCGGGTGACCCGGGTGACCCCAGCGTCACCTGCACCGCGTCCTTCCGTGCCGTCTCCGTCTGGCAGGGCGGCCACCAGGCCGAGGTGACCGTGCGGAACACCTCCGCCGCCCCCGTCCGCGGCTGGACGGTGACGCTGCGCCCGGCCGACGGCGCCCGGGTCACCCAGGTCTGGAACGGCACCCTGACGACGGCCGCCGACGGCACGGTCACCGTCTCCGACGCGGGCTGGAACGGCGCCCTCTCCCCCGGCGCGAGCACGGCGTTCGGGCTCATCGCCACCACGAGTCCGGGGTCAGCCACTCCCGCCGCCACCGCAGACTGCGCGGCCACGCCCGCCTCCTGACCTCGGCACACCTTCCGCCAGGAACGTCCTCACCCACCTCTCTCCTGGAGCCGCCATGAGAACCACCTCTCGCACCGTCCCCTGGGCCGCCGCCCTCCTCGCGGCGCTCGCGGGTCTGCTGTTGACGCTGCTCGTCCCCACCACCCCGGCCCATGCGGCGCCCACCGGCTTCCGCGTGCAGAACGGACGGCTCCTCGAGGCGTCCGGGAACGACTTCGTGATGCGCGGCGTCAACCACGCCCACACCTGGTACGCCGACAAGCTCGACTCGCTGGACCACATCAAGGCCAAGGGCGCCAACACCGTGCGCGTGGTGCTGTCCAGCGGCGACCGGTGGACCCGCAACGACACCGCCGACGTGGCGAACGTCGTCGCGCAGTGCAAGCGGAACCGGCTGATCTGCGTCCTGGAGGTGCACGACACCACCGGCTACGGCGAGCAGGGCGGAGCGGTGACGCTGTCCCGCGCCGCCGACTACTGGATCGAGGTGCGCGACGCGCTCGTCGGCCAGGAGGAGTACGTCATCGTCAACATCGGCAACGAGCCGCACGGCAACACCGACTACGCGCGCTGGACCGACGACACCAAGGGGGCGATCCAGAAGCTGCGGGCGGCCGGGTTCGACCACACGCTGATGGTCGACGCCCCCAACTGGGGTCAGGACTGGGCGTTCACCATGCGCGACAACGCGGCCTCCGTGTTCGGCGCCGACCCGGACGCCAACACGGTGTTCTCCATCCACATGTACGGCGTGTTCGACACCGCCGCCGAGGTGAACGACTACCTCAACCGGTTCGTCGCCGCGAAACTCCCGATCGTGGTGGGCGAGTTCGGGCACGACCACTCCGACGGCAACCCGGACGAGGACGCCATCCTGTCGGTCACCCGGCAGCTCGGCATCGGCTACCTGGGCTGGTCCTGGAGCGGCAACGGCGGCGGCGTCGAGTACCTGGACATGGTCGAGGGCTTCGACCCGAACCGGATGACCAGCTGGGGTCAGCGCCTCTTCGACGGCGCGGACGGGATCACGGCCACGTCCGAGGAGGCCGCGGTCTACCGGGGCGGCTCGGGCGACGACACCACGGCGCCGACCGCGCCGGGTACGCCCGCAGCCTCCGCGGTGACGTCGTCCTCCGTGACCCTGACCTGGGGCGCGGCCACCGACGGGGTCGGGGTGACCGGCTACGACGTCGTGCGGGTCGCCGGCGGCCAGGAGACCGTCGTCGCCTCGTCCTCCGGCACCACGGCCACCGTGACCGGTCTCGCGGCGGACACGTCGTACGCCTTCGCCGTGTACGCCCGGGACGCGGCCGGGAACCGTTCGGCGCGGTCCGCGACGGTGACCGTCACCACCGCGTCGGGTCCGGCGGCCGGGTCCTGCGCGGTCGCCTACCGGGTGACGGGTGAGTGGCCCGGCGGCTTCCAGGGCGAGGTCGTCGTCCGCAACACCGGGAGCACGGCGGTGGACGGCTGGACGCTGCGCTGGACCTTCCCGGCGGGCCAGCGGATCACCAGCCTGTGGGGCGGGACGGTGACGCAGAGCGGTGCGGAGGTGAGCGTCGAGGCGGCACCGTACACCGCGACCGTCCCGCCCGCCGGATCGGTGTCGCTGGGCTTCACGGGCACGCGGTCGGGCACCAACACCAGCCCGGCGGTGTTCCTGCTGAACGGCGCGGAGTGCTCCACGGCGTGACAGATCCGGCTGCCCGGAGGGTTCCTCCCCCTCCGGGCAGCCGTTCGTCGTAAGACTTCGCGCCAGGGTCAGACGAGGTGGGCGAAGACCACCAGGTTCTCCGTGTAGTCCTTGGCGGCGCGGTCGTAGGCGCCGGCGCAGGTGATGAGCCGGACCTGCGCGTCGGGGGTGTCGGCGTACACACGCTCGTTCGGGAAGTCGTCCTTCTCGAAGGACTCCGCCTCGTCGACGACGAACGTGGCACGGGTGCCGTCGGCGCGCCGCACCTGGAAGCGGTCGCCCTTCTCCAGTTCGCTCAGGCGCGCGAAGACGGCCGCGGAGGTCTTGGTGTCCACGTGCCCGGCGATGATCGCGGTGCCCAGCTCGCCCGGGGAGACGCCCTTGGCGTACCAGCCGACGAGGTTGGTGTCGTTCGGCGGGGGCGCCTCGAGCCGGCCCTCGCCGTCGACGTCGAGTGTGGTGAAGGGGGCGTTCACGTCGATGGCCGGGATGACCAGCCTCGTCGGCGCGGAGCGCGGCAGGTGTTTGCCGGGGGACGCCGAGGCGGCTGACCCGCCCTCGGCCGCACTTGCCGAGGGCGCCGCGGCGACCGTGCGGGAGGCGTGCGGTCCGTGGGCGTCGTCGGGCGGGTCCTCACCGCCGCCCATCAGCGTGGTGGCCAGCAGCAGACCGGCCCCGCCCCAGAAGACCGCGGTCATGACGGAGCGCACTCTGCGCCTCGTCGGGGACGCCTGGTCGGGCTGGGTGGGAGTGGGGGCACTGACCGGCATCGGGGGAACCACCTCATTCGGGCGCGGCGAAGGTCTTGTCGGAAGGGCTTTTCTACGGCTTGTCAGGAGGAGGGCTTCGCCAGGAGGGGCGAGCGGGGCCGTCGTGGCGCGCGGTGCGCCGGGACGGCCCCGGCCGCTATGACCCCGGGCATGGCTCAGGCCATGTCCCCGGTGACCTTCTTACGGCGCAGCGCGTAGGCGCCGGCACCGAGGGCCGCGAGCGCCGCCAGGCCGCCCGCCGTGACACCGGGCTGCGAGGCGAGACCGCCGCCGCCGGTGTGCACGCCGCCGTGCGGCTTGTCGTGCTTCCACTCCTTGTCCTGCTTGCCGCTCCAGGACTCCTCGCTCTCCGAGTCGCCCTTCTCCTTGTACGTCTCGGGGTCGTACTTCGGGTCCTTGGCGGTGCCCCAGTCGTCGGCGGTCACCGCGGAGAGGGCGCCGCCGCCCGCGTGGACTCCACCGTGCGGCTTGTCGTACTTGTCGTCCTTGTCGTGCTTGCTCTCCTTGTCGTACTCCTTGCTGTAGGAAGACTTGTCGTGTCCGCTGTCACCGTCGTGGTCGGCGTAGGCCGCGGGGGCGGCGATGGCGAGAGCCGCCGTGGCCGTCGCGGCGGCGAGCACCATGCGGGCAGAGCGCATCTGAGAGTCCTTCCGCTGGAGGCCCGGGCAGCTGACTCCGCGTCAGCACAGCGCTCCCGGACTCCGGCCTGATCCACGCTCAGCCATCTCGCGCGGCCTCACCATCCGGGACGATCACACGGGTTAACCCACCCACCCCTCCGGCCGTGCGCCGGCTCACTTCCGTCACGTCCCGGGACCTCTTGCCGCGACCTCGGGACGGCGCCTAGCCTGCTTTTGTGCCGCTGATAAACAAAACCCGTCCGCACAGTGCCGTGCCGGGTACCGACCTCGTCCGACTCCGACTCGCCCTGACCGCCTTCTTCGCCCTCGACGGCTTCGTCTTCGCCGGCTGGGTCGTCCGTATCCCCGCCATCAAGGAGCAGACCGGGGCGTCCGCGAGCGCCCTGGGGCTCGCGCTGCTCGGCGTCTCCGCGGGCGCCGTGATCACCATGACGCTGACCGGCCGGCTGTGCCGCAGGTACGGCAGCCATCCGGTCACCGTCGTCTGCGCGGTGCTCCTGAGCGTCAGCGTGGCCCTGCCGCCGCTGACCCACTCCGCGCTCGCGCTGGGCGCCGTGCTGCTGGTGTTCGGCGCGGCGTACGGCGGGATCAACGTGGCCTTCAACAGCGCGGCCGTCGATCTGGTGGCGGCGCTGCGGCGGCCCATCATGCCCAGCTTCCACGCCGCGTTCAGCCTGGGCGGCATGATCGGCGCCGGGCTGGGCGCCCTGGTCGCGGGCAGTCTGTCGCCCACCGGACACCTCACGGGGCTCGCCGTGGTCGCGCTGCTGGTGACGGCGGTCGCGGGGCGGGCGCTGATGCGCTGCGAGCCGCTGACCCCGGCGGACGGGGGACGGCCCGCCGAGGGTGCCGCGCCCCGGCGCGACCGGCGCACCCGCGCCCTGGTGGTCGTCTTCGGGCTGATCGCGCTGTGCACCGCCTACGGCGAGGGCGCGCTGGCCGACTGGGGCGCGCTGCATCTGGAGCAGGACCTGGACGCCTCTCCGGGCGCGGCGGCCGTCGGGTACCTGTGTTTCGCGCTCGCCATGACGATCGGCCGGCTGAGCGGCACCACACTGCTCGAACGGCTGGGCAGGACCCGCACGATCCTGATGGGCGGCTCCACGGCCGCGGCCGGCATGCTGCTCGGCGCGCTCTCCCCGTATCTGTGGGCGGCGCTGCTGGGGTACGCCGTGACCGGGCTGGGGCTCGCCAACCTCTTCCCCGTCGCCGTGGAGCGGGCGGGTGCCCTTGCGGGCCCGAGCGGGGTGGCGACCGCCTCCACGCTGGGCTACGGCGGGATGCTGCTCGGCCCGCCCGCGATCGGGTTCATGGCCGACTGGTACAGCCTCCCGGCGGCCCTGACCAGCGTGGCGGTGCTGGCGGCGCTCGCCACCGCCATCGGGTTCACCACCAGGAACGTGCGCACGGACTGAGCGTCCGGCGGGGATCGCCTGGCGGTGCCGGGGTACCCGGTCGTCGGTGTCCGCCGGTCCTCCGCCCGGCGGAAGCCGCAAGCGACCACCGCGCGGATCCGGGAGAGAACGTGAGCGAGCAGCAGAACCCCGTCGACCAGCACCCCACCCCCGACTTCCCCTCCCAGGACCAGCCGCACCCGGGCTGGACCGGCCCCATGGACCCGCCGCCGGACCACGGTGAGGACTCCTACCGCGGCAGCGGCCGCCTCACCGGCCGTACGGCCGTGATCACGGGCGGGGACTCCGGCATCGGCCGCGCGGTCGCCCTGGCGTTCGCCCGCGAGGGGGCCGACGTGGTCTTCACGTACCTGGACAGCGAGAAGGACGAGGCGGACGAGACCGCGCGCTGGGTGGAGGAGGCCGGCCGGCGTGCCGTGGCCGTGTCCTGCGACATCCGGGAGGAGGAGAACTGCCGGGCGCTGATCGACCGGGCGGTCTCCGAGTTCGGCGGCATCGACATCCTGGTGAACAACGCCGCCTACCAGATGTCGCAGCCTGACGGCATCGAGGCGATCACCACCGAGCAGTTCGACCGGGTGCTGCGCACCAACCTGTACGGCATGTTCTGGCTGTGCAAGTTCGCCGTGCCGCACATCAACGAGGGCGGCAGCATCATCAACTCGGCGTCGGTGCAGGCGTACAAGCCGAGTCCGCACCTGCTGGACTACGCGACCACCAAGGGCGCCATCGTCACGTTCACGCAGGGGTTGGCGCAGATGCTGATCGAGCGGGGCATCCGGGTCAACGCCGTGGCGCCGGGTCCGGTGTGGACGCCGCTGATCCCGGCGACGCTGCCGGACACCGCGGAGTTCGGCAAGCAGGCCCCGATCGGGCGTCCGGCCCAGCCGGCCGAGATGGCCCCGGCGTACGTGTTCCTCGCCTCGCAGGAGGCGTCGTACATCACCGCGGAGATCATGAACGCGACGGGCGGGACGCCGCTGCCGTAGGGTGCCGGGAAAAGCACTGATCGCGGCGGCCCTTGGTGGGGCAGACTCCCGGCCATGGAGACTGACCGGTACCTGGAGATACTCGATCACGAGGGCCGCGCGCTGGCCGACGCGGCGGAGCAGGCGGGGCCGGACGCGCCCGTTCCCGCCTGCCCGGACTGGCGGGTGCGGGACCTGCTGCGGCACACGGGCGTGGTGCACCGGTGGGCGGCGGGCTTCGTCGCCGACGCGTGTACGACGCCCCGCCCGATGGAGGAGCACCCGGACCTGGACGGTCCGCAGCTGGTCGCCTGGTACCGCGCCGGCCACCGCGCACTGCTCGACACGCTCCGCGAGGCGAAGCCGGACGTGGAGTGCTGGACGTTCCTGCCCGCCGCCGAGACCGGGCTCGGCTTCTGGGCCCGCCGCCAGGCCCACGAGACGGCCGTGCACCGCTACGACGCGGAGACCGCGCTCGGTGGCGAACCGACGCCCGTCGCCACGGACTTCGCGGTGGACGGCGTCGACGAACTGCTGCGCGGCTTCCACGCCCGCCGCCGGAGCCGCGTCCGCACCCCCGAGCCGCGCGTGCTCCGGGTGCGCGCGACGGACGCGGACGCGGTGTGGACCGTACGTCTGTCGCAGGAGCCACCGGTGACCACGCGGGACGCGGCCGGGGACGCGGAGTGCGAGGTGTCCGGTCCGGCGGCCGAGCTGTATCTGTCGCTGTGGAACCGGCTGCCCGTGCCGACGGTGACGGGTGACGCGGCGCTCGCGGAGCTGTGGCGGGAGACGTCCGCGATCGTCTGAGTCCGGGGTGCCTGCCCGCCGGCCGCCCGCCTGTTTCACTCCCGGCATGCGTGAACACGGGGGACGTCAGACACGCGGGAACGGCCGGCGCGGTCAGGCCGAACGGGACGCGATCACCGTCGAGATCGGGTACGCGCTGTGCAGCGCGGCCTTCGCGGCGGCCGTGGTGTTCGGCGCGGTGGCGGGCCCGGCGCTGCTGTTCGCGCTGCCGGGGGTGGTGGAGACGGTGCTGGTGCGCGGGGGCGGTGTGCTCGCGGGGGCGCTGTTCGCCGTCCGGACCGTGTCCGTCCTGGTGCGGTTCCGGCGGGCGTCTCAGCCCAGCCAGCCCGGCCGCACGAGCCCCGACTCGTAGGCGAGGACGACCAGTTGGGCGCGGTCGCGGGCGCCCAGCTTCACCATGGTGCGGCTGACGTGGGTCTTGGCGGTGAGCGGGCTCACCACCAGACGGCGGGCGATCTCCTCGTTGGTCAGGCCGAGCCCGACCAGCGCCATCACCTCCCGCTCCCGCTCGGTCAGCTCCGACAGGGCGCCGACGGCGGCCGGTTCCTTGGAGCGGGCGGCGAACTCGGCGATCAGCCGGCGTGTCACGCTCGGCGACAGCAGGGCGTCGCCCTCCACCACGGCCCGTACCGCGCGCAGCAGTTCGTCGGGCTCGGTGTCCTTCACCAGGAAGCCGGAGGCGCCCGAGCGGATCGCCTCGAAGACGTACTCGTCCAGTTCGAAGGTGGTGAGCATGACCACCTTCACGTCGCCGAGGTCCGGGTCCTCGGTGACACGGCGGGTGGCGGCGAGGCCGTCCAGGGCGGGCATGCGGATGTCCATCAGCACGGCGTCGGGCCGCAGCTCGCGGATCAGGCGCAGGGCCTCCTCGCCGTCGGCCGCCTCACCGGCCACCTCGATGTCCGGCTGTGCGTCGAGCAGAGCGCGGAATCCCGCCCTGACCAGCGACTGGTCGTCGGCGAGCACCACACGGATCACCGGTCCTCCTCGGTCTGGATCGGCAGGACGGCGAGCACGCGGAACCCTCCGTCCGGGCGGGTGCCCGCCTCGACGGTGCCACCGAGCGCGGCGGCCCTCTCCCGCATCCCGGCGAGCCCGTTGCCGGTGCCGCCCGCGTCGGCGCCGGTGGCGGGCCCGTCGTCGTCGACCGTCAGCCGCAGCTGCCCGTCGTTCCGTCCGATGTGCACGCGCGCGTCGCGGGACCCGGAGTGCCGTACGACGTTGGTGAGGGCCTCCTGGACGATGCGGAACGCGGCCAGGTCGGCGCCGGGCGACAGCCGGGGCGGCTCACCCTCGACGGTGACGGTCAGTCCGGCGCTCGCGGCCTGTTCGACCAGTTCGGGGAGCCGGTCGAGGCCGGGCGCGGGGGTGCGCGGGGCGGCTCCGGGGGCGCGCAGGGTGTCGAGCACCTGGCGCACTTCGCCGAGCGCCTCCTTGCTCTTGGCCTTGATGGTGGTGAGCGCGGTGCGGGCCTGCTCGGGGTCGCTGTCCAGCAGTGCGAGTCCGACGCCGGCCTGCACGTTGATGACGGAGATGCTGTGCGCGAGCACGTCGTGCAGTTCGCGGGCGATGCGCAGCCGCTCCTCGTCGGCGCGCCGCCGCTCCGCACGGGCCCGCTCGGCCCGCTCACGCGCCCACTGTTCGCGGCGGACGCGGGCCAGCTCGGACACGGCGAGCAGCGCCACGGCCCAGGCGGCGACGACGATCTCCTCGGTCCAGGGTGCCGCGTCGTCGCCCGACGGGGGCAGCCACCGGTACAGCACATGGACGAGCAGCAGGTGCCCGGCCCACAGCGTCCCCATCGCCGCCCAGGCCGCGTACCGCCGCCCCGAGACGACGGCGGCGAAACACGCCACCGCGACGGTCAGGAGGACGGGGCCGTACGGATATCCGGCCCCGAGGTAGACGAGAACGGCGGCCACCGTGCCCCACAGCACGGCGACGGGCCGCCGCCACCGCCACAGCAGCAGCACGCCCGACACGAACAGCAGGACCCGCCCCCGCGGGTCGAGGGCGACCCGCTCGCCCGCCTGTGCGTGGTCGGCGAAGCCGGAGCCGACCAGGACGAAGGCGGTGAACAGAACGGTGGAGAGCCACGGCAACCGGGCGCGCCTGGCCGACGCCGGGTCGTCGTCCCGCTCGGCGGCACGACGACTCCAGCCGGGCGGGCCGTACCGCCACCAACGGGGCGGCCCACCGGGGCGCCACCGCTCCGGAGGGCCGGTGCCGGGCCCACGCCGCTCGTCCATGTCCGCCACGCTAGACGCCCCGGCGGTCGGGCGACGTCGGCCGGGCGGCGTGATCACACGTACTTCCGGGGGAGTACGCCCGGGCAGGGTCCGGGGCCTGGGAGGCGCCTCGGGGCGGCATGGGACCGTACGGGGCGGGCTACGGGTGGGATGCGCGGGAGACGCCGGGCAGCAGCCCGGGCGCGCGGGCGGAGCCGGGGGAACTCGCCGGTCGCAGGCCCCGCGCCGACGGCACCGCGGGGCGAGCAGCCCAGAAGACACGGCGCCGCGGGCCGACGGTGAGCCACGGAGCCCGGAAGGCGCCGGCCCGTCGCAGGCCCAGCCTGCGGGCGACACCGCAGGGTGCGCAGCCCAGGAAGCACCACCAGGGCCCACGCCCACCGCCCAGGCAGAACCGCAGGGCGCACAGCTCGGACGCCGGGCCGCAGGCCGACCGCGAGGGCCCGCCGCCCAGGAAGCGTCGGGCCCGTCGCAGGAGCACCTTGCGGGCGGCACCGCGAGGCGTCCTAGGAAGGGCCGGCCTGCCGGATCCCCACCGTGCGGGCGAGGCCCCCGATCGTGTGGCGGAAGAACGCGTCCCGGTCCTCCACGATGCGGGTGAACTGGCCGAAGACCTCGAAGCCGATCAGGCCCAGCAGTTGCGCCCAGACGGCGACGCAGGCCGGGGCCACCGCGGGCGGGAGGTCGGGGACGAAGTCGGCCGCCATGCGCGCGGCCTCCGGCTCCAGGTCCGCCGGAACGGCCGGGACGTCCAGCTCCCCGGTCCGGTGGGCATCGCGGACGACCTCGATGAGGGCGAAGCCGACCCGCGAGGCCGCTGGGACGGTGGTCGCCGGCGCGGCGTACCCGGGCACGGGCGAGCCGTAGATCAGCGCGTACTCGTGCGGGTGCGTCAGCGCCCAGCCGCGGATGGCCTCGCACACGGCCGTCCAGCGCTCCCCCGCGGCGGCCCCGGCGGACGCCTTCAGGGCCGCTTCCGCCGCCTCGCCGAGGGAGTCGTACGCGTCGATGATGAGAGCGGTCAGCAGGTCGTCACGGCTGGGGAAGTAGCGGTAGATCGCGGAGGACGCCATGCCGAGCGTTCTGGCCACGGCCCGCAGGGACAGCTCGGCGGCGCCCTGCTCGGCGAGCCGCCGGCGCGCCTCCTCCTTGATGGCCGCGGTGATCTCGATCCTCGCCCGTGCGCGGGCACCGTGCGGTGTGCTCGTCATGCAGTCAGTGTTCCACGAAAAAAGAGCGGCGCACACAAACGAGAGCACTGCTCTTGCGTCACCGCGCCGAAGCAGGCACACTGAAGTCGAAAGCGAGAGCAGTGCTCGCAAAACAGAGCGGCGCTCTGCCCACGTCCTGCCAGGAGGTCCCGATGTCGTCGTCCGCCCCGTACTACTTCACCGCCGGTCCCGTCGCGACCCGCTTCAACCGGATCGTCGGCTGGCTGGCCCGGCACGGCATCAGCATGGCCGGCACCGCCGAGCTGTCCGTCCGCGGCCGCAAGAGCGGCCAGATGCAGCGCATCCCCGTCAACCCGCACACCTACGAGGGGCAGCAGTACCTGGTCTCGGCGCGCGGCCACTCCCAGTGGGTACGCAACATGCGGGCCGCCGGCGGCGGTGAGCTGCGCGTGGGCCGCAAGGTGCGCACCTTCACGGCGGTGGAGATCCCCGACGAGGAGAAGCTGCCGCTCCTGCGCACCTACCTGGAGAAGTGGGGCTGGGAGGTGAACCAGTACTTCAAGGGAGTCACCGCCAAGTCCTCCGACGAGGAGATCCTGGCGGCGGCCCCCGACCACCCGGTCTTCCGGATCACCGTCCAGAACTGACCCCCGGTCACCGGCCGGAGCTGCCCCCGCCCGCTACTCGGCGCCGCCCTCCCCGCCCCCACCCGCCGGACGCCGGTCCAGCGCCATCAGCGCACGGTGGGCCATCGGATGCGTACGGACCAGCTCGCCCAGCGTCGTCGACCCCTGCGTGATGTCCTTGAACGCCTTCCACGCCGGGCGGAAGCCCGTCAGCACCGCGTGGAAGACGCCCGGACGCTGCTCGAAGGCCGCCAGCATCCGCTTGCCGACGCTCATCTCGACGCCGAGGCCCGCCTTCACGGCGAACGCGTAGTTGAGGGCCTGGCGGCGGGTGTCCACGGCGTCGTGCGCCTCGGCGATCCGTACCGCCCACTCCCCCGCCAGCCGGCCGGAGCGCAGCGCGAAGGAGATGCCCTCACGGGTCCACGGCTCCAGCAGCCCCGCCGCGTCACCGCAGACCAGCACCCGGCCGCGGGACAGCGGCGAGTCGTCGGCCCGGCAGCGGGTCAGATGCCCGGAGGAGACGGCCGGTTCGAATCCGGCGAGACCCAGCCGGGCGATGAAGTCCTCCAAGTACCGCTTGGTGGCGGCCCCTTCGCCGCGCCGTGAGATGACGCCCACGGTGAGGGTGTCTCCCTTGGGGAAGACCCAGCCGTAACTGCCGGGCATGGGACCCCAGTCGATGAGCACCCGGCCCTTCCAGTCCTCGGCGACCGTCTCCGGCACCGGGATCTCCGCCTCGAGGCCCAGGTCGACCTGGTCCAGCTTGACCCCGACGTGCGCCCCTATACGGCCCGCGCTGCCGTCCGCGCCGACCACGGCACGGGCGAGCACCGTCTCACCGCCCTGGAGGACGACGGCGACCGTGCGCCGGTCCGGCACGGCCGAGCCGTGCTGCTCGACGCGCTGCACGGCGACGCCCGTACGCAGTTCGGCCCCGGCCTTCTGCGCGTGCTCGACGAGCTGCTGGTCGAACTCGGGCCGGTTGATGAGCCCGAAGAGCATCTGCCGGGAGCGGCGGGTGCGGCTGAAGCGGCCGTTGCTGGAGAACGTCACCGCGTGCACCCGGTCCTTGAACGGCAGCTCGAACCCGGGCGGCAGCGCGTCACGCGACGGGCCGATGATGCCGCCGCCGCAGGTCTTGTAGCGGGGCAGCTCCGCCTTCTCCAGCAGCAGCACGCGCCGCCCCGCGACCGCCGCCGCGTAGGCCGCCGACGCCCCCGCGGGTCCCGCGCCCACCACGACGACGTCCCACACCTGCCGCACGTCGTCCGCCGAAGAGTTGTCGCTGCTCACGATGGTCCGCTGCTCCGATCACGCCGCCTGCCGCTGCTGTCCTCCCGCATCCTACGGCGGCGGTCGTCACGGTCCGCTGTGGGAGGATCGGCGCGTGAGTGGCCCTTACATGGGTCACTCACGCACACCACACGATCATCGCGTACCGAGAAGTACGCACTTGCACAACGTCGCACCTACAAGGAGCGTGCCCATGTCGTCGAATCCGGTCGCCGTGACCGTCGCCTCACTGATGCCCAGGGCGAAGGAGGAGCTCACCGAACTGGTGGCCTTCAAGTCGGTGGCGGACTTCGACCAGTTCCCCCGTGAGGAGAGCGAGGGCGCGGCCCGCTGGATCGCCGACGCGCTCACCGCCGAGGGCTTCCGGGACGTCGCGCTGCTCGACACCCCGGACGGCACCCAGTCGGTCTACGGCTACCTGCCCGGCCCCGAGGGCGCGAAGACCGTGCTGCTGTACGCGCACTACGACGTGCAGCCGCCGCTGGACGAGGCCGGCTGGACCACGCCGCCGTTCGAGCTGACCGAGCGCGACGGCCGCTGGTACGGGCGCGGCGCCGCCGACTGCAAGGGCGGCGTCATCATGCACCTGCTGGCGCTGCGTGCCCTGAAGGCGAACGGCGGCGTGCCGGTCAACGTCAAGATCATCGTGGAGGGCTCGGAGGAGCAGGGCACCGGCGGTCTTGAGCGGTACGCCGAGGAGCACCCGGACCTGCTCACCGCCGACACGATCGTCATCGGCGACGCGGGCAACTTCCGCGCCGGTCTGCCGACCGTCACCACCACGCTGCGCGGCATGACGCTGGTGCGGGTGCGGATCGACACGCTCGAGGGCAACCTGCACTCCGGGCAGTTCGGCGGCGCCGCGCCCGACGCGCTGGCCGCGCTGGTGCGGGTGCTGGACTCGCTGCGCGCGGAGGACGGCAGCACCACGGTCGACGGGCTGTCCGGCGACAGCGCCTGGGAGGGCATCCAGTACGAGGAGCAGCAGTTCCGCAAGGACGCCAAGGTGCTGGACGGCGTCGAGCTGATCGGCTCCGGCACGGTCGCCGACCGTATCTGGGCGCGCCCCGCGGTCACCGTGCTCGGCATCGACTGCCCGCCGGTGGTCGGCGCGACGCCGTCCGTGCAGGCGAGCGCGCGGGCGCTGATCAGCCTGCGGGTGCCGCCGGGCATGGACGCGGCGAAGGCGACCGAACTGCTGCGCGCGCACGTGGAGTCGCACACGCCGTGGGGCGCTCGGGTCACCACCGAGCAGATCGGCCAAGGCCAGGCGTTCCGCGCCGACCCGGCCAGCCCGGCGTACCAGGCGATGGCGGACGCGATGGCGGTCGCGTACCCCGGCCAGGAGATGCAGTACGCCGGCCAGGGCGGCTCCATCCCGCTGTGCAACACGCTCGCCGCCCTCTACCCGAAGGCGGAGATCCTGCTGATCGGCCTGAGCGAGCCGGAGGCGCGGATCCACGCGGTGAACGAGAGCGTGTCCCCGGACGAACTGGAGCGGCTGTCGGTGGCGGAGGCGCTGTTCCTGCGCAACTACGCGGGCGGGGCGGCCTGATCGTCCGCCCACCGGTGAGGGCGGAGCCCCGGCTCGGACGGCGGGGGCTTTGCCCTGCGGGCATGGGGGTGGACGTCGAGGCCGCCGCCTGAGCCGTCGGCTGCGCGGGGCAACGCGCCTCGGGCAGCAGACGCAAGGCGCCTCGGCCACGGTGCCCACGGGGCGCGCGAGCCGCGGGCGCACCTCACCCCACCGGCACTCCGCCCTCCAGGTACATCGCCCGCCCGCGCTCCCGGGCGCGCAGCGCGCGCCGCAGGCGTTCGTAGCGGACCGGGGGCAGCAGGTGGGCCGCCTCCGCCTCGGAGGCGAAGCGCCAGGCGCGGAGTTCGGGGCCGGGCAGCAGCATGCGGCCGGCGTCCTCGGAGTCGAGGCGGCCGCCGTCGAAGAGCAGCCGGAGGCCGCCGAAGGCGGGCGGTGCGGGCGGCTCCCAGTCGACGACGAGGAGCGCCGGCACGTCGTGGAGCCGTATGCCGGTCTCCTCCGCGACCTCCCGCATGCCGGCCCGCGCCGGCGCCTCTCCGCGTTCGACGACCCCGCCGGGGAACTCCCAGCCGGCCTTGTAGGTGGGGTCGACGAGCAGCACCCTGTCCTGCTCGTCGAAGAGCAGCACTCCCGCGGCGACGGTCTCCGCCGTCGGCTCGGGCGTCTGCACGATGTCGCAGGCGGGCACCTCCCCGCTGCCGACCGCCTCGGCGATGCGGCGGGCGGTGTCGCGCGGGGTGAGGCAGCCGCTGTCGATCGGGTAGGCGTCGGCGGTGAGCCAGGCGGCGAGCGCCGCCTTGAACGGCTCGATGTGGTCGTACGACCACTGCCGGACGCGTATCTCCCCGTCGGGGAGGTGCTCCGGGACCTCCCGGCCGGCTATCCGCTCCCGCAGGATCGTTTCGGCCGGAGCGAGGAGGACATGGCGAACCGGTATGCGCCGGGCGGCGAGACCGCCGAAGATCTCGTCCCGGTACTCCTGGCGCAGCAGGGTCATGGGGACCACCAGGGTCCCGCCGAGCTCGGCGAGCATCGCGGCCGCGGTGTCGATCACGAGGCGTCGCCAGATCGGGAGGTCCTGGAAGTCGCCGACCTCGGCGAGGTGCTTGGGCGGGAGCAGCCGGTCCAGTGCTCCGCCGATGACCTCGGGGTCGAAGAGCGTGCTGTTCGGGATCAGCTCGATCAGTTCGCGCGCGGTGGAGGTCTTCCCCGCCCCGTACGCCCCGTTGATCCAGACGATCACGGTTCCCCCTCTTCTGTTGGCCCCCTGAGGCTTGCCCGTTCCACCCTGCCACGGAAACCAGATCAAGTTGAGAACACGTGACGGCGGCGCCGGCGCCCCTGGTGGAGGGGTGCCGGCGCCGCCGTCGACGCCGCGGGGGCCCGTCAGGCCTTGCCGTCCCGGTCGACGTCCAGCTCCAGCGTGTTGTTCTCCGCGACCGTGCGGTCGAGGGAGCTGAGCGTGTCCTCGACGTCGAGCGCACCGAGGGAGGGGGCGTCGGTGAGCGCGTGCGACGGGGTGACGGCCGCGACGACGAAACCGGTGGCGAGGGAGGCGATGGCGAGCATGCTGCGCTTCTTCATGCCCGGCTCAACTGCGGAACGGGCCGTTCGGTCACGGCCCGCTTTCCCGGGTCCCGGGTCGGGTCTCCGGCGGGCTCGGACGCGTGACGGCGCAGCCGGCCAGGGCAGCGCCGAGGCCCGGCAGAAGCTCACGCATCGCCGTGATGCCCCGTCCGGACGCGCTGACCGGCCGATCCCGCATGCGCCCCGTCCAGGGGGCCTCACCGGCAAGCCTCGGACGCATCAGGGTGCAGCCGACGGGGTCACGCCCCCATACCGGCCGAACCACTCACGTCGCCACGACCGCCCCGTCCGGACGTGCGCCCGGCCGAACCCTGATGCGCCCCGGTCCGGGGCCAGTCTCCGGCCGAGCCTGGCCGCGGCCCTCACACCCCCGCAACCTCCACGTCCGTCCGCCCCATCAGCGCCGCCGCTGCCGCGCCCACGAGGCCCGCGTCCGTGCCCGTCTGGGCCGGAACCACCGTGAGGCGCTGGACGAAGGACAGGGTGGCGTACTCGGTCAGCGCCTTCCGCAGCGGCGCGAACAGCACCTCGCCCGCCTTGCCCACGCCTCCGCCGATCACCGCGATGTCGATCTCGACGAGCGTCGCCGTGGCCGCGATGCCCGCGGCGAGGGCCCGGGCCGCCCGCTCGAAGGAGGCCACGGCGACCGGGTCGCCGGCGCGGGCCGCGCCGGCGACCGCGGCGGCGGAGGTGTCGCCGTCCGGGCCGGGCCGCCAGCCGTTGTCCAGCGCGCGCCGCGCGATGTTCGGACCGCTCGCGATCCGCTCCACGCAACCGCGCGCCCCGCACGGGCACGGGTCGCCGTCGAGGTCCACGCTGATGTGACCGATGTGCCCGGCGTTGCCGGTGGGCCCCGGGTGCAGGCGCCCGCCGAGCACCAGGCCGCCGCCGACCCCCGTGGAGACGACCATGCACAGCGCGTTGTCGTGGCCGCGGGCCGCTCCCTGCCAGTGTTCGGCGGCCGTGATGGCGACCCCGTCGCCGATCAGCTCGACGGGCAGACCGCCGGCCGCGTCCCTCACCTTGGCGACCAGCGGATAGTCGCGCCACCCGGGCACGTTCACCGGGCTCACCGTGCCCGCGGAGGCGTCGACGGGTCCCGCACTGCCTATGCCGACCGCGCCCGCGCGTTCCCAGAGGGGGGACGCGGCGAGCTCGCCGATCACCGCCCCGACGGCCGCCATGACGGTGTCGCCGTCCTCCCGCGCGGGGGTCGGGCGCTGGGCGCGGGCCAGGATCCGGCCCTCACGGTCCACCAGCGCGCCGGCGATCTTGGTGCCGCCGATGTCGAGCGCAGCCACGAGGTCGGTGTGCATCAGAGTCGGATCTCCCCGTCAACCTTCGGAAACCATCAGAGAACACGCTGGGAACGGCCATACGCGACCGCGAGGCAGCACATGGAACGCGCGCAACGGCCCGGTCGAGCGGTCAGGTGCGGGCCGGAGTGTGCGTCGGACAGTGTCTCCCGACGCTGACAACGTTGTCCAGGCTCTATGCTCGACGCCACATCCTCATACAAGCCCATGGACTCACGCATCCCCGTGGCCGACAGGACAGGACACCGCATCGTGCCGGAGACGACCCGCCGCACCGACCGCTTCCCAGGGACCCGATACGGCAACCGTCCGACGATGAAGGACGTGGCCGCCCGCGCCGGGGTGGGCCTGAAGACGGTTTCCCGTGTGGTGAACGGCGAGCCGGGCGTGACACCGGAGACCGAGCGGCGCGTGCAGGAGGCGATCGAGGCGCTCGGCTTCCGCCGCAACGACAGCGCGCGGGTGCTGCGCAAGGGCCGTACCGCCAGCATCGGCCTGGTCCTGGAGGACCTCGCGGACCCGTTCTACGGCCCGCTGAGCCGGGCCGTCGAGGAGGTGGCCCGCGCCCACGGCGCGCTGCTGATCAACGGGTCGAGCGCCGAGGACGCCGACCGTGAACAGGAGCTGGTGCTGGCGCTGTGCGCCCGCCGGGTGGACGGCCTGGTGGTGATCCCGGCCGGTGACGACCACCGCTATCTGGAGCCGGAGATCAAGGCCGGGGTCGCCACGGTGTTCGTGGACCGTCCTGCCGGGCACATCGACGCGGACGTGGTGGTGTCCGACAACTTCGGGGGCGCGTGTGACGGCGTGCGCCATCTGATCGCGCACGGGCACCGCAGGATCGGCTTCATCGGCGACATGCCCCGCATCCACACGGCGGCCGAGCGGCTGCGCGGCTACCGCACCGCCATGGAGGACGCCGGGATACCGGTGGCCGACGCGTGGATGTCCCTGGGCGTCACGGACCCCGAGCGGGTGCGCCGGGCGGCGCGGGAGATGCTCTCCGGGTCCGAGCCGGTCACTGCCATCTTCACCGGCAACAACCGCGTGACCGTCACGGTGATCCGGGTGCTCGCCGAGCACGCCCGCCCCGTCGCCCTCGTCGGTTTCGACGACATCGAGCTGGCCGATCTGCTGCAGCCCGGCGTCACGGTCGTCGCGCAGGACGCCGCCGCCCTCGGCCGGACCGCCGCGGAACGGCTGTTCCGCCAGCTCGACGGCACGCTGATCGCCCCGGAGCGCATCGAACTGCCGACCCGCCTGATCACCCGCGGTTCGGGCGAGCTGCCCCCGGCGGACTGAGCGGATTCGGTGCCGATGGAGGACCGTACGCTGGCGGCGCTGGGGCTGGACGTGGTGCCGCGCGAGCATCCGCTGGAGTATCCGGGGGCCTGGCCGCGCGAGTCCGGGCTGCTCGACGGGGACAGGCTGCTGCCGCTGGACCGGTGGGCGTTCGAGGACCGGGTGCCGGTGATCTCGATCGGCTCCAACGCCTGCCCCGCGCAACTGCGCCACAAGCTGGCCGACTCGGGGATCACCTCCCCGCTGCCCATGGTGCGGGCCCGTGTGACGGGCGTCGGCATCGGCGTCTCGGCGCACGTGAGCCTCATGGGCTACGTCTCCAACTCCCCCGTGGCGACACCGGGACGGGTGAGCGAGCTGTTCGTGCTCTGGCTGGACGCCCGGCAGCTCACGGTGATCGACGCGAGCGAGGGCGTGCCGCTGCCGCACGGCAACTTCCGCCGCGCGTGGCTCCCCGCGCCGGACGTCCGCATCGAACTCCCCGACGGCAGCACGCTCCCCGGCGCGTACGCCTACGTCAACCGCCGCGGCGTCCTCCACGACGGCACGGGCAGCCCACGCACCCACCCGGGCCAACGCCCCCTCCTGACCAACCTCCTGGCGACCCTCCCCCGGCTGCGCGACCTGTTCGGCACCACACCGGAAACCTTCTCCGCCCGGGCCCGCGCGGACCGCGAACTCTGCGAGAAGGGGACACGGTTGTTCAAGGAGGAGGGACTGGTGACGGCCGGGGGGCTGGAGCGGTACGTGACCACGACCGAGGCCGACCCGAGGGGCGCCCCGCCCGCTGCATAGCGCTACGCCGAGTTCGCCGCCGGCTCCGCCGACGCGTGGTCGGGCTCGTAGCGGAGCAGGTCGCCCGGCTGGCACTCCAGCACCTCGCACAGCGCCGCCAGCGTCGTGAACCGGACCGCCTTCGCCCGACCGTTCTTCAGGACGGCCAGGTTCGCCGGGGTGATGCCGACGCGTTCGGCGAGTTCACCCACGGACATCTTGCGCCGGGCGAGCATCACGTCGATGTCGACGGCGATCGGCATCAGATCACCTCGGCCAGTTCGGCCCGCATCCGCGACGCCTCCATCTCCCGTGCCACGGCCTGGGCCAGCAGCATCCGCAGGACGAGGACGACGAGCGCGATGCCCACGATCGCCAGGCCGACCCCGCCGACCAGCAGCACCACGCCGGGCGCGACGGCCTCCCCCGGCGCCAGCAGCGCGCCCAGCGTGAAGACCAGCAGGGCCGCGGCGACGAACGCGCCGATCACGATGTGGACGTAGCGGAAGGCGGCGTAGGAGAAGACCGTGCCGCGCCGGGCCATGGTCACCAGCCGCCAGACGCAGATCAGCACGGTCTGGGCGGCCAGCACGATGAGCACCACGACGGCCAGGAGCGGGGTCCGCACGTACGCGTACTGCTCGTCCAGCCCGTCCAGGTCGCTCGCCAGCAGCGGCACCATCACCGTCTGCACCGCCACGGAGCCCGCCAGCAGCGCCGCGATCACCGCGCGCAGCGCGAGCACGGTCACGTGTCCCATCGCCCCTCCTCCACTCGAAGCACGATGGGAATCTATCGATTTTCGATAGGCGTCGCAATTCCGGGCGGCCGGCCGCTCACTGCGCCGAGACCGTCAGGCCTCCGCGCCGGGGCGAGGCGTACGACTCCAGCCCCGCGCGGTCCAGGCCGCTCTCCCGCGTCACCTCCGCCTCGTCCAGCGCCCCGCAGTCCAGTCCGCGCAGCAGATACCCGGCGAGGGCCTTCGCCGTGGCCGGCTCGTCCATCACGTCCCCGCCGGCCCGCTCGGCGTACCGCCGGAGACGAGCGGCGGCCGTCGCGAAGCCCTCGCGGTAGAAGGCGAAGACGGCGGCGTAGCGGGTGGGGAGGTGGCCGGGGTGCATGTCCCAGCCCTGGTAGTAGGCGCGGGCGAGGGCGCGCCGGGTCAGGCCGTAGTGGAGGCGCCAGGCGTCGTGGACCTTCTCGGTCGTACCGACCGGCAGGACGTTCGTGGAGCCGTCCGAGACGCGGACCCCGGTGCCGGCGGCGGCGACCTGCATGACGGCCTTGGCGTGGTCGGCGGCGGGGTGGTCGGAGGACTGGCA
This sequence comes from Streptomyces sp. P9-2, assembly GCF_051903975.1. Taxonomy (NCBI): domain Bacteria; kingdom Bacillati; phylum Actinomycetota; class Actinomycetes; order Kitasatosporales; family Streptomycetaceae; genus Streptomyces; species Streptomyces sp. P9-2. The sequence continues at coordinate 4,363,109 of NZ_CP192633.1, read as the reverse complement.
GGCGGCCGAGACGCCGAGGCAGGCGCTGTAGTCGAAGGTGCCGTAGTGCAGTCCGGTGGCGCGGCCGTCGGCGGCCTGGATCATGCGGGCGACGGTGGCGGTGCCGTCGGCGGCCAGGATGGACTGGCTGGTCTCGATCTGGATCTCGAAGCCGATGCGGCCGGGCGCGAGGCCCCAGGTCTTCTCGAAGGCGTCGAGCAGCCGGGTCATGGCGGCGACCTGCTCGGCGTAGGTGACCTTGGGGAGGGTGAGGACGAGTCCGCCGGGCAGTCCGCCGGCCCGCATCAGGCCGGTGAGGAAGATGTCGAGGGTGCGGATGCCGCGGTCGCGGACGGCGGCCTCCATGCACTTCATGCGGATGCCGGTCCAGGGAGCCGCGGTGGCCGGCGTGCCGTGCGCGGTGGCCTCGGCGACCAGGCGGGCGGCGCGGGCGGCGGTCTCGTCCTCCTCGGCGTCGGAGCGGTGGCCGTAGCCGTCCTCGAAGTCGACGCGCAGGTCCTCGATCGGTTCGCGCTGCAGCTTGGCGCGCACCCGGGCGTACACGTCCTCGGCGAGAGCCCTGTCGATACCGAGGACCGCGCCGAACGACGCGGCGCCGGGGGCGTGTTCGTCGAGCGCCGCGAGGGCCTGGTCGCCCCACGCGCGCACGGTGTCCGCGGTGTACTGGTCGCCGGGCACGTAGACCGTGTGCACGGGCCGGCGGGTGCCGGGGTCGCCGGGGTAGAGGCGTTCCAGTGCGGCGTCGACCGGTGCGAGGGAGGCGCCGATCTCCTCGGCGACGGCGTCCGCGAGACTCGTCGACACCCGCTCCTGCCGGTCCTGGCCCATGCCACCCTCCCAGACGTCCGCGACCCCGAACCCGTCGTCGCGTTTCCGCGATATGGATTCAACAATTCGTTGAAGGACGGTATCCGCCGGTCTCCGTGCCGGTCAACACCGTCCTACGGGCCGGCCCGCGCCGCCACCGCGCCCGGCGGGACACGACGAGGCCCCCGCGACCGGTGCGGTCGCGGGGGCCTCGGACGGTTTTGGGGGGGTGATCAGCCCTTGCGGGCCTTGACCTCCTCGGTCAGCTGCGGGACGACGTCGAACAGGTCGCCGACGACGCCGAAGTCGACCAGCTCGAAGATCGGGGCCTCGGCGTCCTTGTTGACGGCCACGATGGTCTTCGAGGTCTGCATGCCGGCGCGGTGCTGGATCGCGCCGGAGATGCCGTTGGCGATGTACAGCTGCGGCGACACCGACTTGCCGGTCTGGCCGACCTGGTTGGTGTGCGGGTACCAGCCGGCGTCGACGGCGGCACGCGAGGCGCCGACGGCCGCGCCGAGCGAGTCGGCGAGGGCCTCGATGATCGCGAAGTTCTCCGCGCCGTTGACACCGCGGCCGCCGGAGACGACGATCGCGGCCTCGGTGAGCTCCGGACGGCCGGTGGACTCACGCGGCGTGCGGCCGGTGACCTTGGTGCCGGTCGCCTGCCCGGAGAAGGTGACGCTCAGGGACTCGACCGCGCCGGCGGCCGGGGCGGCCTCCACGGCGGCCGAGTTCGGCTTGACCGTGATGACGGGGGTGCCCTTGGAGACGCGGGACTTGGTGGTGTAGCCGGCGGCGAACACCGACTGCGTGGCCACCGGGCCCTCGTCGCCGGCCTCGAGGTCGACGGCGTCGGTGATGATGCCGGAGCCGATGCGCAGCGCCAGGCGGGCGGCGATCTCCTTGCCCTCGGCGGAGGACGGGACCAGCACGGCGGCCGGGGACACCGCGGCGACCGCGGCCTGGAGGGCGTCCACCTTGGGAACGACCAGGTAGTCGGCGTACTCGGCGGCCTCGTGGGTGAGGACCTTGACCGCGCCGTGCTCGGCGAGCGTGGCGGCGGTGTCGCCGGCGCCGTTGCCCAGCGCCACGGCGACCGGCTCGCCGATGCGGCGGGCGAGGGTCAGCAGCTCCAGGGTCGGCTTGCGGACGGCGCCGTCCACGTGGTCGACGTAGACGAGAACTTCAGCCATGGGACTTCTTCTCTCCTGCTTGCGAAGTATGAGGGGCGGGAAGCGAGCCGTGCCTTGCGGCTCAGATGAACTTCTGGCTCGCGAGGAACTCGGCGAGCTGCTTGCCGCCCTCGCCCTCGTCCTTGACGATCGTGCCCGCGGTGCGGGCCGGACGCTCGGACGCCGACTCCACCGTGGTCCAGGCGTTCTGGAGGCCGACCTCGTCGGCGTCGATGTCGAGGTCGGAGAGGTCCCAGGACTCCACCGGCTTCTTCTTGGCCGCCATGATGCCCTTGAAGGACGGGTAGCGGGCCTCGCCCGACTGGTCGGTGACGGACACGACCGCGGGGAGGGAGGCCTCGAGCTGCTCGGAGGCGGCGTCGCCGTCGCGGCGGCCGGTGACCTTGCCGTCCTCGACCTTCACCTCGGACAGGAGCGTCACCTGCGGCACACCGAGGCGCTCCGCGAGCAGCGCCGGGACGACGCCCATGGTGCCGTCGGTGGAGGCCATGCCGGAGACGACCAGGTCGTAACCCGCCTTCTCGACGGCCTTGGCCAGGACCAGGGAGGTGCCGATGGCATCCGTGCCGTGCAGGTCGTCGTCCTCGACGTGGATGGCCTTGTCGGCGCCCATGGACAGCGCCTTGCGCAGCGCGTCCTTGGCGTCCTCGGGACCCACGGTCAGGACGGTGACCTCCACGTCGTCGTCCGAGTTCTCCGCGATCTGCAGCGCCTGCTCGACCGCGTACTCGTCCAGCTCGGAGAGCAGACCGTCCACGTCGTCACGGTCGACGGTCAGGTCATCGGCGAAGTGCCGGTCGCCAGTGGCGTCGGGCACGTACTTCACAGTGACAACGATCCTCAAGCTCACGCCGGCTCTCCTACTGCATCGTCATTTCTGGCTGCCTGCCTGCAGGCAGCATAGGCGCCTCAAGCGGGCGGTCCCGGTCGGGGCGACCCACGCTCCGATCGAAATATTACTCGTCAGTACACTCAGTTCCTGCCCGCTAAGCAAGCGCTTTGAACTGTGACCTTCGCAACGCAGCGTAACCGGAACTCTTCCGGCCCGCGACCGAGGTCCGCCGCGTCTCAGTCGGGCAGCCCGCTGAATCGTCCCTGGTGGTAGACGAGGGGACGCCCGTGACCCGTGGGGTCGCCGGCCAGCACCTCGGCCACCACGATCCGGTGGTCGCCCGCGGGCACCCGCGCCGTCACCCGGCACACCATCCAGGCCGGCACGCCGTCCAGCACCGGAACCCCCTCCGGCCCGTCCCGCCACGCCGTGCCGGGTCCGAAGCGGTCGGCGCCCCGGCGGGCGAAGGTGGCCGCGAGGTCCTGCTGGTGCTCGCCCAGCAGGTGCACGCCGACATGCTCGGTCTCGGCTATCGCGGGCCAGCTCGAACCGCCCGTGGACACGCCGAACGACAGCATCGGCGGCTCCGCGGACACGGAGGCGAGGGAGGTGGCGGTGAAGCCGACCGGGCCGGAACGGCCGCGCGCCGTGACCACCGCGACCCCCGCCGGGTGCCGGCGGAAGACGGAGCGCAGGAGGTCGGGCGAGGCGGGCCGGGCGGCGCCGAGGTCGGACGTTGCCGTCATCGAACAGTCCTTCCGGGAGGGGTCACGGGCGGGTGCGCGGCTGCTCACCGGCCCGGCCGCGGCACACGCGGGACGCGGGCGTCGGCCGGGAGGGGGCCGGGTACCCGACGGCGGCGAAGGAGTCCCGGTGACCCCGACGGCTTGGTGTCAAGCTGACGACAACGAGCGCGCAGCGTCAAGTGAGCCTCCGCGGATGGGAGATGTCTCACCATGATCGCAACGGCCCTCACAGCGCGGCACCCAGGGCGGCTATCACGTCCGCCTTGCGCGGCTGCCCGACTGCCCGCCGCACCACCCGCCCGTCCGCGTCGAGCACCAGCACGGTCGGGGTGCGCTCGACGCCCAGCCGCCGTACGAGGTCCAGGCGGGCCTCGGCGTCGATCTCGACGTGGGTCACGCCCGGGACCATGGCCGCGACCTCGCCCAGAACCCGGCGGGTGGCCCGGCAGGGGGCGCAGAAGGCGCTGGAGAACTGCACCAGCGTGGCGCGTTCGCCCGTCTCGGCGCCGAGTTCGGCCGCGAGACCGGGCCCCGCTCCGCCGTCGCCGCCGGACCGTGCCGCCTCGTCACTGCCTCGCACTCTCCGCTCCCGCCCTGGATGTCCCGTCCAACCGCCTCCAGCGTCCCAGGGACCGCGAACATTCCCGCCCGCACCGCAAAACCCGAGGTCGTCCGGCGGAACGTGACGAGAATCTCCGCCCCGGACGGGCACCGGGGCTGGTTCACCGGCCGTTCTTGGGGCAGCATCAGCGACAGGCCGTAAACCTACGGCTGCGTAACTTCGACTGGGAGAGCCCCTTCCCAGGCAGAGAAGGAAGGGTTCCGACCCGCCCATGGCAGAACTTGTCTACCGGCCCGTGATCGGCTTCGCCCGCACCCTGTTCAAGGCGTGGGACCTCAAGATCGATTGCCAGGGTTCGGAGAACATCCCGCGCTCGGGCGGCGCCGTGCTGGTGAGCAACCACATCAGCTATCTCGACTTCGTGTTCAACGGACTGGCGGCGCTTCCGCAGAAGCGGCTCGTCCGCTTCATGGCCAAGGAGTCGGTGTTCCGGCACCGTGTCTCCGGCCCGCTGATGCGCGGCATGAAGCACATCCCGGTCGACCGCACGCAGGGTGAGGCCGCGTACGAGCACGCGCTGCGTTCGCTGCGGTCCGGTGAGATCGTGGGCGTCTTCCCCGAGGCGACGATCTCCCAGTCGTTCACGCTGAAGAGCTTCAAGTCCGGTGCCGCGCGCATGGCCCAGGAGGCGGGCGTCCCGCTCATCCCGATGGCCGTGTGGGGCACGCAGCGGCTGTGGACCAAGGGCCACCCGCGCAACTTCAAGCGCAGCCACACCCCGATCACCATCCGCGTGGGCGAGGCGATCGAGGCGTCCAAGGACAAGTACGCGGGCGCGATCACCCGTCAGCTGCGCGAGCGGGTGCAGGAGCTGCTGGAGGCGGCGCAGCGGGCGTACCCGGTGCGGCCGAAGGGCCCGGAGGACACCTGGTGGATGCCGGCCCACCTCGGCGGCACGGCCCCCACCCCGGAGCAGGTCCGCGAGGCAGAGGCCCGCTGAGACCCCCGTCCGGGTCCCGGGCAGCCGTGCGAGAGCACGCGCCCGGGACCTGCCGCGTTCCCCGGAGGAACAACCCACCTCAGGGGCGCGGCGAACTGCGCGCCAAGCCCCACGACGCCGCACGCACCACACCTCGGAGGAACCACCCACCTCCAAGGCGCGGCGAACTGCGCGCCAAGCCCCACGACGCCGCACGCACCACACCTGGGAGGGACCACCCACCTCCAGGGACGCGGGGAACTGCGCGAACAACGCCCGCAGCGCCGCACCCGCCACACGACGGCACCCGACGACCCCGCCCTCATGCGCCCAGGCTCATGACCGGATGTCAGAGCGCGGTCGGCAGCGTCCGCCACAGGTGCGCCCGGTCAGCAGCGCTCCGCAGGGCGCACAGGACGGCCGGGTGGGGTGCGGCGTACAGGACCGGGTGGTCCGTCTCGCCCTGCGCCGGGTCGGGGGTGAATGCCAGCCGCTCGCCGTCGAGCGAGAACCGCGCGTCCACGCCGGGCTTGTTGCCGCGCGGGTCCTGGCGGTGCCAGGCGCCGTGGAAGCGCACGGCGACCAGTCCGTGCACCACGCCGAGGTGCTGGTAGCAGAGCGCGGTCGGGATGTCCTCGGCGCGCAGCAGCGCGGCCAGGGCGTGGGCCTTGGCGTAGCAGATACCGGTGCCCTGCTCCAGCACGTCGGAGGCGCGCCAGGTCACGCGGGGGTCGTCGGCGTCCTGCGAGTGCGTGACGCGGTCGCGTACGTACTCGAAGGCCGCTCGCACATACTCATACGAGTCATGGACGTCGGCGGCCAGGCGTGCGGACACCGCCCGGACCAGCGGGTGGTGGTGGTCGATCACCTCGTCGACGGCCAAGTAGGCGGAGAGGTCCGGGTTTTCCTGGATCAGCTGCATGGCGCCGGAGCATAGGGATGCGACCGGCCGAGAGTCAATGACTTTTCGGTCGGTCGCATACCTATGCAGCCCCTCAGGGTCGGCGGGCCATCTCCTCCTTGAGGGCGGCCACGAAGTTGTCCACGTCGTCCTCGGTGGTGTCGAAGGCGCACATCCAGCGGACGTCGCCCGCGGCCTCGTCCCAGAAGTAGAAGCGGAACCTCTTCTGCAGCCGCTCGCTCACCTCGTGCGGGAGCCGCGCGAACACGGCGTTGGCCTGCACCGGGTGGAGGATCTCCACTCCGTGCACCGCACGCACGCCCTCGGCGAGGCGCTGGGCCATCTCGTTGGCGTGCCGGGCGTTGCGCAGCCACAGGTCCCGGGCGAACAGGGCCTCCAGTTGCACGGACACGAAGCGCATCTTGGAGGCGAGCTGCATGGACAGCTTGCGCAGATGCCTCATGTGCTTGATGCCGTCCGGGTCCAGCACCACGACGGCCTCGCCGAACAGCGCGCCGTTCTTGGTACCGCCCAGCGAGAGCAGGTCGACGCCCACCGCGTTGGTGAAGGTGCGCAGCGGCACGTCCAGCGTGGCGGCGGCGTTGGCCAGCCGGGAGCCGTCGACGTGCACCTTCATGCCGTGCGCGTGGGCGTGCTCGCAGATCGCGCGGATCTCGTCCGGGGTGTAGACCGTGCCCAGCTCGGTCGCCTGGGCTATGGAGACGACCTGGGGCATGGCCCGGTGCTCGTCGTCCCAGCCGTACGCCTGCCGGTCGATGAGCTCCGGGGTGAGCTTGCCGTCCGGGGTGGGCACGGTGAGCAGCTTGATGCCGCCGACCCGCTCCGGGGCACCGCCCTCGTCCACGTTGATGTGGGCGCTCTCCGCACAGATCACCGCGCCCCAGCGGTCGGTGACCGCCTGGAGCGCCACCACGTTGGCGCCGGTGCCGTTGAAGACCGGGAAGGCCTCGGCGGTGGGCCCGAAGTGGCTGCGGATGACCTGCTGGAGGTTCTCGGTGTACGCGTCCTCGCCGTAGGCGACCTGGTGTCCGCCGTTGGCCAGGGCCAGGGCGGCGAGCACCTCCGGGTGGGCGCCGGCGTAGTTGTCGCTGGCGAAACCGCGGACCTCCGGGTCGTGATGACGACGCGCGTCGGTCCGCGGCGGGTTCACGGCTTCTCGGTCAGCCACAGACGTTTTCCGTTCACTTCCGCGGCGGGCTTGTCCCAGACGCCGACGATGGACTCGGCCAGGTCCTCGACGTCCGTGAAGCCCGCGAACTTCGCGTTGGGGCGGTCGGCGCGCATCGCGTCGTGCACCAACGCCTTCACCACCAGGATCGCAGCAGCCGACGTCGGCCCCTGCTCGCCCCCGGCCTTGCGGAAGTAGTCGCCCATGGCCAGCGTCCACGCCTCGGCGGCGGCCTTGCCGGCCGCGTACGCGGCGTTGCCTGCGGTCGGCTTCGACGCGCCGGCCGCGCTGATCAGAACGTAGCGGCCGCGGTCGCTGCGCTGGAGCGCCTCGTGGAAGGCGAGACTGGTGTGCTGCACGGTGCGCACCAGCAGCAGCTCCAGGAAGTCCCAGTCGTCCAGGCTGGTCTTGGTGAACGTCTCGCTGCCGCGCCAGCCGCCGACGAGGTGGACCAGGCCGTCGACGCGGCCGAACTCCTTCTCGGTGCGGGCGGCCCAGTCCCGGGTGGACTCCAGGTCGAGCAGGTCGACCGTCTCCCCGGTGACGGTGGCGCCGCCGTGCGCGTAGCGCGCCGCGTCGACCGCCTCCGCCAGCCGTTCCGGGTCGTTGTCCGCGCCGACGACGACGGCTCCCGCCTCGGCGAGCCTGAGCAGCGCCGCGCGTCCCGCGGGCCCGCCCGCGCCGGCCACCGCGATCACCGCGCCTTCGAGCGCCCCGTTCCCCATGGTTCTCGCCTCCTGAGCAGTGTTGTGGACGAGATCGCTCACGCGGCGACCCGCTCGGCACCGTCCGCCGTGATGCCCCGGGTGGAGGCGATCACCTTCTTCAGCTTCTTGGACAGGGCCTCATAGAACATGCTCAGCGGAAACTCGTCCGGAAGCACGTCATCGACGAGTTTCCGCGGCGGCAGCGACAGGTCGAGGGCGTCGGGGCCCTTGGCCCACGTGGAACCGGGGTGCGGGGACAGGTACCGGGAGACCAGCTCGTAGCCGGCGAACCAGTGGACGAGCTTGGGGCGGTCGATGCCGTCGCGGTAGAGCTTCTCGATCTCCGCGCACAGCTCGTTGGTGACCTGCGGGGCGCGCTCCCAGTCGATGGAGAGCTTGTTGTCCGTCCAGCGGACGACGTCGTGCTTGTGCAGGTAGGCGAAGAGCAGCTGGCCGCCGAGGCCGTCGTAGTTGCGCACCCGCTCGCCGGTCACCGGGAAGCGGAACATGCGGTCGAAGATCACCGCGACCTGTACGTCACGGGCCTGCGGCACGCCCTCGCCGGCGAGCTTCACGGCCTCCTTGAAGGCGGTGAGGTCGCAGCGCAGCTCCTCCAGGCCGTACATCCAGAACGGCTGGCGCTGCTTGATCATGAAGGGGTCGAACGGCAGGTCGCCGTGGCTGTGGGTGCGGTCGTGGATCATGTCCCACAGCACGAAGGCCTCTTCGCAGCGCTTCTGGTCGTGGACCATGGCGGCGACGTCCTCGGGCAGCTCCAGGCCCAGGATGTCGACGGCGGCCTCGGTGACCCGGCGGAAGCGGGCGGCCTCGCGGTCGCAGAAGATGGCGCCCCAGGTGAAGCGCTCGGGAGCCTCGCGCACGGCGATGGTCTCGGGGAAGAGCACCGCGGAGTTGGTGTCGTAGCCCGCGGTGAAGTCCTCGAAGGTGATGCCGCAGAACAGCGGGTTGTCGTAGCGCGTGCGCTCCAGCTCGGCCAGCCAGCCGGGCCAGACCATGCGGAACACGACCGCCTCGAGGTTGCGGTCCGGGTTGCCGTTCTGCGTGTACATCGGGAAGACGACCAGGTGCTGCAGGCCGTCCTCGCGGTTGCCGGCGGGCTGGAAGGCCAGCAGCGAGTCGAGGAAGTCGGGCACCTCGAAGCCGCCCTCGGCCCAGCGGGCCAGGTCCTTGCCCAGGGCCTCGTGGTACGCGCGGTCGTGCGGGAGGAGCGGGGACAGTTCGTCCACCGCGCCGATCACGGTGCGCACGGCGTGCTCCGCGTCGGCACGGGACGGAGCGCCCTCGGCCTCGAAGTCGATCGAGCCGTCCTTGGACTGCCAGGGCCGGATCCGCTCCACGGCATCCTTGAGCACGGGCCATGCCGGGTGCTCCACCACCCTGGTCGACGAAGGAATCCGCTCCCCCGCAGCCTGCTGCACAAGAATTTCCGTCATGTCCCATCCTCCACAGGAGAACCTTGCGTACGCCTGACCGTATACACAGGGCGTTTCTCCCAGCAAGGGGTACCTCAGGAAATTATCCTGCCCTACCCGGGGAGCCACCGCATTTTTTCCTGCCGATTACCCCGTCCGACGGCGCTCCATGCGTTCCGGGTTCAGCCTCTGGACGCCGTGGGCAGAGGCGATACGGTCCCAGTGGGCCGTAGGGACGCGGTCCCCCGCCGCCGTCGACGGAAGCAGGTCAGATCTTGAACTTCCTCACCATCGGTCACCGCGGAGTCATGGGCGTCGAGCCCGAGAACACCCTTCGGTCCTTCGTCGCCGCCCAGGAGGCCGGGCTCGACGTCATCGAACTGGATCTGCATCTGAGCAAGGACGGCGCGCTCGTGGTGATGCACGACGCGCGCGTGGACCGCACCACGGACGGCACGGGCGCCATCGCCGACAAGACCTTCGACGAACTGCGCGCCCTGGACGCCGGGCGCGGCGAGCGCATCCCCCTGTTCACGGAGGTGCTGGACGCCGTCCGGACGCCGCTCCAGGCGGAGATCAAGGACGTGCGCGCGGCGCGGGCGCTGGCCGAGGTGATGCACGAGCGGGACCTGACGGGCCGGGTGGAGGTCGCGTCCTTCCACGACGAGGCGATCGCCGAGATCGCCCGCCTGGTGCCCGGCGTGCGCACGGCGCTGGTGGCCGGCCGCTACGGCACGGACGTGGTGGACCGCGCGGTCGCCGTCGGCGCCTCCCGGCTGTGCCTCAACATCCGCCGGATCACCCTGGAGGTCGTGGAGCACGCCCGCAAGGCGGACCTGTCGATCTTCGGCTGGGTGGTCAACACGCAGGACCATCTGCGGCTGGTGCGGGCACTGGAGCTGGACGGGGCGACCACCGACTACCCGGAGATCAAACGCACCGGCCGCTTCACGGCGTGAACGGCCGGACGCCGTACGACGGTCAGGCCAGCTCCTTGACCAGCAGCTCGAACTCCAGGTCGTCGCGCTGCGGAACGCCGAAGCGCTCGTCGCCGTACGGGAACGGCGTGGTCCTCCCCGTACGGCGGTAGCCGCGCCGCTCGTACCAGGCGATCAGGTCCTCGCGCACGCTGATCACAGTCATGTGCATCTCGGTCACGCCCCAGTCCTCGCGGGCCTGGCGCTCCGCCTCCGCGATCACGGTCCGGCCGAGCCCGGCGCCCTGGAGGGCGGGGCTGACCGCGAACATGCCGAAGTAGGCGTGGTCACCGCGGTGTTCGAGCTGGCAGCAGGCGACGATCCGGCCCTCGCGCTCCACGGTGAGCAGCCGGCTGTCCGCTGCCTTGACGACCTCCAGCACACCGTCGCGGTCGGTGCGCTGCCCGTCCAGGATGTCCGCCTCGGTGGTCCATCCCGCGCGGCTGGACTCCCCGCGGTAGGCCGACTCGATCAGCTCGACAAGAACGTCCACGTCGGCGTCGGTGGCGTCACGGAAGGTCAGTGCGGCGTCGGCGGCGGTTCCCATGGTGCGGGTCCTCGATTCGTGCGGGTCTCTTTCGACGTGGCCGGGACGGCCCGAGATTAACGCGCGGTTCCGGTCTCCCGGAGGCCCGGTCCACGTACCGGACGGCGACGCCCGCCCTGCCCCTCTACGCTCGGCCGCATGGTCCACGTACTCAGCAGCCGCGTCCTGCTCCGCCCCTCCGACCCCGAGCGCTCCCGCGACTTCTACGGCCGCCGCCTCGGTCTCGCGGTCCACCGGGAGTTCGGCACCGGCCCGGACCGCGGCACGGTCTACTTCCTCGGCGGAGGCTTCCTGGAACTCTCGGGCCGCGCGGAGGCCTCCCCGGCGGGCTCGCCAGACGTACGGCTGTGGCTCCAGGTGGAGGACGCGGAGGCGGCACGGGAGGAACTGGCCGCGCGGGGCGTGGAGATCGTCCGCCCGCCGGTGAAGGAGCCGTGGGGCCTGATCGAGATGTGGATCGAGGATCCCGACGGGACACCGATCGTGCTGGTGGAGGTGCCGGAGGAGCATCCGTTGCGGTATCGGCCAGGGATTTGAGGGGTGCGGCCCGTCCGGCGTTCGGGGACGTGCCCCGTTACCTCCGCCCGTCCGGCACCGCAGGACGGGCTGCTCCTTCCTCTCGTCGGACCCGGGACGCGTCTCGCCGCTCGCCCGACGGGGCCTCTCGTGGGACGCGCCCCGCGACTTTCAGCCCGTCCGGCGTTTGAGGACGAGGCCCGCCAGGGCCGATGGGGGGTCCGGGGGCGCAGCCCCCGGTACGGTCACCGACTACACCCGCACCGCACTCAACCGCCCCTCCAACTGCGCCAGCAAACCCCCCAGCAGACCGGCCAGGTCCCCCAGCTCCCCCGGGCCGAGTCCGGACAACACCGCGTTCTCATAAGCGAGCTGCGACGGCAGGATGCCGTCCACCAACTCCCGCCCCGCATCGGTCAACCGCACATGCGCCACCCTCCGGTCCCGCGTGTCCCCCCGCCGCTCGACCAGCCCCCGCTCCGTGAGCTGCTTCAACCGCTTGGTGACGGCCGCGCCGGAGGAGAACGTCTCGCGGGCCAGCTCGCTGGGCGTCAGCTCGTGCCCCGTGCGCCGCAGCGCGCCGAGCAGGTCGAACTCGGGTCGGGTGAGCCCGGCCCTCCGCAGCGGGGCGTCCTCGGCCTGCTGGAACAGCGCCGCGCAGCGGTTGATGCGGCCGATGACCTCCATGGGCCCGGTGTCGAGGCCGGGGTGGACCGCCCGCCACTGCCGGACGACCTCGGCGACGGTGTCGCGCCCAGGGGCGGACGTGTCCGCGGTGCTCGAGGTGTCCGGCGTGCCGGTGTCACCGTCGCCGGCCGATGGCCCTTGGGTCGCCGTCATGGCGATGCGTCCTCCGTGTGGGTGTGCGTGCTGATGGTGCCGGGGTCCGGGAGGAGTCCCTGGCGTCGTACCGTCGCCGCGAGCGTACGGTGTGCCGCCTGCTCGGCGAGCACCACCCGTTCCTGGGGCAGCGCGCGCTGCCACCATTCTCCGGCCGCGGCGTCCGCGGTCGCGCGCAGGTCGACGACCGCGGCGGCGAGTCCGCGTCGCGCGGCCTCCAGGGCGGCGGGCGTGGCCGCGGGGTCGGCCGCCACCCGGGCGGCGTGCTCGCAGGCCCGGTCGACGGCGGTGAGCGCCCGCTCGACGCGCCGGCCGGCCCGCCGGTTGGTGACGGCGACGGCGGCGGTGAAGCCGACCAGGGCGCCGATCAGCGTGTCCACGACCCGGTCGGTGACCAGCTCACCGGTGGGCTGGTAGCCGGGCAGCTCGGTGACGAGCAAGGCCAGCGGCGTCACGCAGACGCTGCCGAGCCAGTAGTTGCGGCCGATGAGCGCCTCGGCGCCGAAGTTGCAGGCGAGGATGCACAGCACCAGGGCGAGCGGGCCGAGCTGGGCGACCGGGGTGATCGCCGCGAAGAGCAGCACGCCGACGAGGTTGCCGACGACCCGCTGGACCGCCCTGCTCCAGGTGAGGGTGACGTTCGCCTGGTAGAGGGAGGCGGCGGTGACGAGCGCCCAGTACGGACGGTCGGCGCCGAGGGCGAGCGAGACGTAACCGGCGAGCGCGCAGCCGAGAGCGGTACGGACGGCGACGGGGGCGAGCGGCGAGAGCCGGCTCCACAGCGGACGCGGCGCGACGGCCCGCTCGGCGGCCACCCCGGCGAGCTCGTCCCGCTCACGGAGCGGACCGCCGTCCCGGTGCGGACCGCCGTCCCGGTGCGGACCGCCGTCCTCATGACGCGGATCCCCCGTGCGCGGAACGCGCCCGGTACCGCGCACCGCGCCGGCCCAGGCCCGCAGCCGGGCGGGGTCGGCGTCCGCGGGGGCCGCAAGGGCGACCTCGGCGCGGACGACGAGGCGTTCCAGGGCGCGGCGGGTCGTGGAGGGCCGGTTGCCGGCCGCGAGGAGGGTCTGCCAGGCCGCGTGCACGGCGGCGTAGGCGGCTGACCGGGCGCCGGCGCCCTCCTCACCGCCGCGCGCGGTCTCGGCGTACACGGCGGCGGCCTTGAGCGCCTGCGCGGTCGCCCGCCGCTCGGGGCCGTGCGGACGGAGCGGCGCGGGGGCCATGCCCACCAGCCAGGCCCAAGCCCCGGCCGCCGCGGCCAGCGCGAGGTGGCCGGGGACCTGGCCGAGGGTCTGCGGGACGAACAGCGTGGCGGAGCTGACGAAGGTGAGGATCACATGCGCGGGCGGCCCGACCCGGGTGGCGTCGCACACCGCCTTCTGCACGGCGGCCAGCAGGGCGCCCACGGTGACCAGGACGACGGCGTTCCGGGTGAGGGACGCGGCGACCAGGGCCACGGCGAGCCCGCCGAGCATGCCGAGGATCACCCACGCGAGCACCTTGGCACGGGCGGGGTACGGGCGGTTGTGCCCGTACAGGGCGCACAGTGACCCCGCCATCGTGTACGCGGCGAGGTCGAGCCGGCCGAGCGCCACCAGGAGCAGGCTGGGCGGGGCGACGGCGGCGACCACGCTGAGGGCGGGCTTGAACCAGACGTCGGAGGGTCGCCCGAGGCGCAGCGCGCCGACGACGGGGAGGCGGCGGACGCGCGTGGGGGTGGGGGTGGCACTGCTCATGAAGAGCAAGTTTAACAGGTGTTTTACTTGTAAAAAACTTCTCGCGGACCCGCCCGCGCCCCCGCAAGCCCCCCGCGTACTCCCTCGCGCTCGCGTACACGCCGTCGGGCACGGGCATCCCCTGACCGTCCGGTGGGAGCGGCTCGAGGGGGTTTCGTGCACGGACCGGGATCGTCCGGCTGGCTGCTGGTGGCTCTTTGCGCGGCGACCGGCGCCTATTGCCTGCTGCGGATGCGCAGCAGCGTGGAGGAGCAGCGCCGGGCGGCGGGCGGCGAGGCGCTGATGGGGTTCGGTATGGCGGCGATGGCGGTGCCGGCGGCGGTGTTCACGCCGCCGGCGTGGGCGTGGCCGCTGTGGGCGGCGGTGTTCGGGGCGGCGGGGCTGCACGGACTGTGGGCGGCCCGGGCCTCCGCGCGCCATCTGCACCATGTGGTGGGCGCGGGGGCGATGGTCTACATGGCGGTGGTCATGGCGCCCGGCCCGCAGGGGGCGCATCACGGCGGCGCGGGGATACCCGCGCTGACGGCCGCGCTGCTGCTGTACTTCACGGCGTACGTGCTGGTCACGGGGGCGCGGCTGGTGCCGGTGGCCGCTGTGGCGGGGGGGCCGGGTGCCGGGCCCGGTATGGGGTGGGGCGACCGGCCGGAGTTGGCGCGGGCCTGCCGTCTGTCGATGGGGATCGCGATGGTGGCGATGCTGCTGACGATGTGAGAGCGCGGCCGGCCGACGATGTGAGAGGGGGCAAGGGGCCGTTAGGCCGGCGGCGCGGGACCGTTGTCTGCGTCACTTCGGACCGCGGGCCCGTATTCAGGAGGCGTCCGCGCTTCTAGGCTGCTGCCATGATCCTCCCCGCGGTCCTGCTGCTCCTCGGTGTGCTGACCGCCGTCGTGGGTCCCCGGCTGCTCGCGCGGGCGGACTGGCCGGACCGTGAACCGGTGGTGGCCCTGTGGGCCTGGCAGTGCGTGATCGCGGCGGTGCTGCTGTGCTGCGCCCTGTCGATGACGTTCAGCGCGGCGGCGGCCTGGCGGGCGGTCGGCGGGCATGTGTTCACCGGTGCGCCGGTCGCGGTCGTGGAGGCGTACACGCTGGGCACGGCGGGCCTGTGGGCGCATGTCACCGCGGTGGTGCTGGCGTGCGGCGGGCTGTGGAGCGGGGCGATGCTGGTCCGGGAGATCGCGCGGGCCCGTGCCCGGCGCCGGGCACGCCGCGCGGAACTGAGGCGCCGTGCCCCGCTGCTGCCCGGCGAGGAGCCCGGCTCCGATCGGCTCGTGGTGCTGGAGGGCGACCGTCCGGACGCCTGGTGGCTGCCCGGCACCCCGCCCCGACTGGTGGTGACGACAGCCGCGTTGCGGCGTCTGAAGGGACGGCAGCTGGACGCCGTGCTGGCACACGAGCGCGGTCACGCGCGCGCCCGGCACGACTGGCTGCTGCACTGCTCGTCGGCGCTGGCGGACGGCTTCCCGCAGGTGCCGGTGTTCTCCGCGTTCCGCGACGAGATGCACCGGCTGGTGGAACTGGCCGCCGATGACACGGCGTCCCGCCGTTTCGGCCGGCTCACCACCGCCCTGGCCCTGGTCGAACTGAACGAGGACCGCGGGGTGTTCGGCCCCTGCCCCGCCGCACACGCGCACGTCCCGGCCCGGGTGCACCGCCTGCTCACCCCGGGCGACCGGCTCCCGCCGAGCCGCCGCCTACGCCTGACCGCCACGGCGTCCCTGGTGCCGGCACTCCCCGTCGTGGTGGCGTTCCTGCCGGGCCTCAGGGCACTGGGGTAGGCCCCCTCACGGCCGGACCGTCGTGGCATCCTCACCGGCGTCACGGACACCGGGCCGGCCCGCCCCAGCGGCTGCGGCCGGCGCCGGTCGCCGCACCCTCGGTCCCCCTACGGGTGCGGTGCTTCGGGGCGACGCGCCGGCCAACGTCTCCCGGACCCGACGCCGCCCGCGACTGGCGCCCGTCGCCGCGCCCGCGATTTCCCTACCGGAGCCGTGTGCCAGGACGCACGGCACGCTGGCCGATGTCACCCAGACCCCGACGACCGCAGCTCGCGTCCCGTCGCCACGCCCACGGTTCTCCGTACCGGAGCCGTATGCGGGGCTCACGGCGCACCGGCGAACATCTCCCGGACCCGACCACCGCGGTCCGCGTCCGTCGCCACACCCACGGTTCTCCGTACCGGAGCGTGTGCCGGGGCGCAGGCGCGGAGGCGAACGTCTGCCCGATCCCGGCGCTCGGCTCCCCACAACTCGGCTGCGGCCGACCGCCATCGCGGCGGTAGCGGCGCTTTCCGCCGTCGCGGCGCGCCACCCCCGTGGAGCGCGGCTATGGCGTAAGCCCCGCCCACCAGGCACGCCTCCCGGCGCAAGTGCACCGAGTGCCCGTCGCTGTCACCTTCGGGGACCGGCACTCCCCACACTCCCGGCGTGTCCCCAGGACAACAGGCCCCGGGCGGTCTCGCCCCCCGCCGTCCAGGCTCCCCTCCCGACACGGCCGTAACGGCCACCGATCTCCGGCAATCGGCACCCCGCCCCCACCGGTCACAATCAACCGGCACCGCATCACCCGCCCCGTCACTCGCCGCCCTCCCCCTGGCGTTCCCTCCCCGATCGCGGGCACTGGGTCAGCGACAGCTCCCACACGGCAGAACCGGGCGCGCCGGGTACTGGCCCGACGTGCCCCCGGTCGGCGAGGATCAGCCCATGCGCACCCCCCATGCCCCCGCACCGCCCGCGCCCCCCGAACCCCGTACGCCGGACCGGCCGGCGCTGGCGCCGACCATGCTGCTCGGTGTCGCCTCCGCACTGCTCCTCGCACTGGTGGCCGCCGAGTGGCGGCCGCTGCTGGACCTGGACGGCGGCATCTCCCGGACCACGCACCGCTGGGCGGTGGCGGAGGACGGGCTGACGCAGACGGCCCGCGTCCTGACGGACTGGGTGTGGGACCCGTGGACGATGCGTCTGCTGTGCGCGGTGGCCGTGATCCTGCTGCTCCGACGGCCGGCCGCGCGGTGGACCGCGGGGTGGCTGGTCGTGGTGGTGGCTCTTGCCACGGCCGTGCAGCAGGGGCTGAAGGCGGCGCTCGGACGGGAGCGCCCGGTGTGGACCGACCCGGTGGACTCGGCGCACTACGCCGCCTTCCCCTCGGGACACGCCATGACCGCGACGGTCGTCCTGGGGCTGCTGCTGTGGCTGCTGCACCGCCACGGCGTGGGCCCCCTGCTGTGGCGTACGGCGCTGGTGGCAGCGGTGATCTCGGTGACCGGTGTCGGTCTCACCCGGGTCTGGCTCGGCGTGCACTGGCCGACGGACGTGCTCGGCGGCTGGCTGTTCGGCACGCTGACGGTGCTCGCGGCGGTCGCGGCGCACCGGCGGCTGCGTCCGGCGGACGGAGCCGCGACGCCGGGCAGGTCAGGCGAGGCGCGCCGCCCGTCGACCCCGTCGCACCCGTCGTCCCCCTCGCCCGAACCGTCCACCTCGGACGATCCCCCGCGTCGCCCGAGGTGAACGGCAGCCCGAAAAGGACCCGCCGGGGGCCCTTCCAGGTGCGCTGAGTATAGTTGGCTGGCAGCCAGTCAACGCAGGAGTCCAGCATGTCCCCGCGCAGCGCCCTGGTCAATGAAGAGTTGCGTCGGCGTTCCAAGGAGCGGCTGCTGCACGCGGCGGTCGAACTGGTCGACGAGCGCGGGTACGAGGCGACGACGCTGGGCGACATAGCCGACCGGGCGGGCTCGGCGCGGGGGCTGGTGTCGTACTACTTCCCGGGGAAGCGCCAGCTCGTGCAGTCCGCCGTGCACCGGCTGATGCACCGCAGCCTGGAGGAGGCGCTGGAGCGGGAGCCGCGCACCGACGACGGCAGGGAGCGGATGGCGCGGGCGATCGACGCGATCCTGGGCCTGGCGCGGGACCGGCCGGTGCTGATGCGCCAGCACATGGCGGGGCTGCTGCAGGCGGAGGGATTTCTGCCGTGTCCCGAGCAGCGGCGGCTGGCCGAGCTGCTGAGCGACACGGTCGCCCGGCACGGCTCCCAGGACGTCGAGTCGGACTATCCGATGCTGCGGGCGCTGCTGATGGGCGCCGTCTACGCGGCGGTGATGCCGGGGGCGCCGATGTCCGTGCCGGTGCTGCGCGCCGAACTGTTCAAGCGCTACCGGCTGGACTGGGAGATGGGTGTCCCGCCGGACCCCGAGGGGACCGGCGGGACGAAGGAGAAGGACCGGACGGACATGGCCCGGTTCTTCGCGACGGGCCACGAGACTCAGTCGAAGTAGTCCGGCTGCGTCTGCACGTTGAGCTCCTTCACGTGGACCTTGCGGGCCGGGTCCGTGCGCTTGTCGTCGATCTTCAGGACGTCGAGGCCCTTGGCGATGTCGTTGGAGTAGATGTAGCCGTTGTAGTAGTACGCCGACCACGAACCGGCCACGTTGAGCTGGTCGGTGGTGAGCGGACCACGCTCGAAGTAGGCGATCTCCTTCGGCTTGGACGAGTTGGTGAAGTCCCACACCGAGACGCCGCCCTGGTACCAGGCCTGGACCATCAGGTCACGGCCGCGGACCGGGATCAGCGAGCCGTTGTGGGCCACGCAGTTCTCGGTGTCCGCCTGGTGGCGGGGGATCTTGAAGTAGCTGCGGAAGACCAGCTTGCTGCGCTCGCCCTTGCCGACGATGTCGTAGATGCCGTCCGCGCCGCGGTTGGGGCCGATCTCCGCGCTGCAGGTGGCCGCGCCGCCGCCGCCCAGCTCGTCGGTGAAGACGACCTTGTCGGCCTTCTGGTTGAACGTCGCCGAGTGCCAGAACGCGAAGTTCACGTTGTCCTGGACGCGGTCGATCACCCGCGGACGCTCGGGGTTCTTGATGGAGAACAGGATGCCGTCGCCCATGCACGCGCCGGCGGCCAGGTCCTTCGAGGGCAGCACGGTGATGTCGTGGCAGCCGGTGGTCTTGGAGACGCCCGGGTTGGTGGGCGCGCCCGGGTTGCCGCCGCCGTCCGGGCCCTCACCCGGGAACAGCACGGGGAACCCGACCACGGCGGCCTTGTGCGGGGCCTTGCGCGGGACCTTGATCACGGAGATGCCGTCGTGCGGCGGCTGGCAGTCCGGGTAGGCCGCGTTGGGCGAGTAGGACGAGACGTAGATGTAGACGTTCTTGCGGTCGGGCACCAGCGTGTGGGTGTGCGAGCCGCAGGCGGTCTCGACCGCGGCGACGTAGCGCGGGTTGCGCTTGTCGCTGATGTCGAAGACCTTCATGCCCTCCCAGGAGGACTTCTCGGTGGCGGGCTGCGTGGTGCTGTTGCAGCTGCTGTCGCTGCGCGAGGAGTCCGTCGACAGGAACAGCAGGTTGCCGGAGACGGAGATGTCGTTCTGCGATCCGGGACACAGCACCTGAGCCACCGTCTTGGGCTTCTTCGGGTTGCTGATGTCGAAGATGCGGAAGCCGTCGTAGTTGCCGGCGAACGCGTACGTCCCCTGGAAGGCGAGGTCCGAGTTGAAGCCGGACAGCACGTCCTTGGGGATGTTGGTGACGTGTTCGATGTTTGCGGAGTGGACGATCTCGTCCTGGCCGGGTATCTCGCCGCTCCTGATGGCGGCGCGCGCCTCGGCCTGGTCGCTGCGGGACACTTCCTTCGAGGCGGCGGGCGAGTCCCCCGGGTCCGGGATCGCCGCGGCGGGCGCGGCGGTGAGCAGCGCGGCCAGCAGGCCGCCGGCGGCTGCTGCAACTCCCAGCCGTCTCCGCCGGGTTCGGGAAACGCTCAACAGGATCACTGTTTTCCTCCCTGGTTCCGTTCACGTCGGAACGGTGTGGCACCGGCAGTATCGTCTTCGACATGCACATACCAACAGGGGCTCCACACCATCGCAACAAAGTTTTTTGATCGAAGTTGCGCGGAAGCGTGCTAGGACGGTCATCGACACTCACGAGGTGTTCCGCACCACTGCCGAGCGGGAATACCGCCAGTCACAGGAGGTCCATGTGCACAACCGCCGCGTGCCACGCCTGTCCGCCGTCGCCGCCGGGCTGACCGCGCTGGCCGTACTCGGGCTCGTGGGCTGCGACTCCGGCGGCGACGACGCCAAGTCCGCCCCCGCGAGCGGCCCTTCGGTGATCGCGCCCGGAGCGCCCGGGGAGGAGAACCGCACCCTGTCGGCCGAAGAGGCCCAGAAGGAGCGCAAGGAGGACGACTCCCCCAACGCCGCGGACGTGTCGTACGCGCGGATGATGATCCAGCACCACGCACAGGCACTGGAGATGACCGAACTGGTGCCGGGGCGCGCCGAGTCGCCGAAGGTGGTCAAGCTGGCCGAGCGCATCGCCGCCGCGCAGAAGCCCGAGATCGGCTCGATGAAGGGATGGCTGCGCACGCACGGCAAGTCCGAGGAGGACGCCGGCCACGGGCACGACCACGCGACGATGCCGGGCATGGCGACCGAGGCGCAGCTGCGGCAGCTGCGGGCGGCCGAGGGCAAGGCGTTCGACCAGCTGTTCCTCACGCTGATGATCACGCACCACCAGGGCGCGATCACCATGGCCACCGAGGTGAAGGGCCAGGGGAACAACATCCAGATCGAGGAGATGGCGGACGACGTGGTCGCGCAGCAGACCAGCGAGATCAACCGGATGCGCGACCTGCTGTGACGTTCCGTCCGTTTCCGGCTGCGGCGTACCGCCTGGGCGGCGGTCCGGTCAGGGGCGCTCCGCCCGGCGGGCGTGGCGCGGGGAGAGCAGCCCCGCGTCGCGCGTCCGCCCGATGAGACGGAGCGCCCCGCGCCGGCTGTAGCCGGTCCGGTCCATCACGGCGAGCACCGGGTCGGCGCCCCGCTCCTGCGCGGCCCGGTAGGCCTGGGCCACGACGGGCCACTCGGCCCGCCCGCCCGAGGGCTCCTCCCTCTGATGTGTGCCGCCGGTGTCCTCCCCCGCACCTTGCTCCGGCTCGGGCCCGGCGCCGCAGGCCCGCGCCAGCGGACCCTCGATCCAGTCGGCGAACACGGCCAGGTCCTCCAGGGCCAGCGCGGGGCGGGCCTGGACGTCCTCCAGACAGACCCAGCCGTCGCCCACGGACGCCAGCGCCTCGACCGTGGCCCCGTCGCGGAAGGCCAGCCGCACATGGAGCCACCGGGTGGAGCGCTCGCCCTCCCGCACCTCCCACGCGGGCCACACGGACACCGCACCCTCCGCAGGAGAGCGATCGGAAAGTTGAAGAAAAGATGCCTCGAGCACACAGGCAACGTAACGGGATGATCAGTTTCCCTCCGTAGGAACACGCACCCCGGACGGCGGACGGCACCCTGTCAGCGGAGCGCGGGCGGTGCCATGCTGGAAGACGCCGGCGGTGTTCCGCCGGTCCCCCTCGGGGTGAGGAGTTCCCCGTGCTGCGTGTCGCCGTCGTCGGAAGCGGACCCAGCGGGTGCTACACCGCCCAGCATCTCGTCCAGCTCGATCCCGGGGTGCGGGTCGACGTCCTCGACCGCCTGCCCTGCCCCTACGGCCTGGTGCGCTACGGCGTCGCCCCGGACCACGAGAAGATCAAGTCCCTGCAGGGCAGTCTGCGCACGGTGCTGGAGCACGAGCGGGTGCGGTTCCTCGGCGCCGTGCCGGTCGGGCCGGGCGGGGTGCCGGCGGCCCGGCTGCGGGAGCTGTACCACGCGGTGGTGTACTGCGTGGGCGCCGCCACGGACCGGCATCTGGGCGTCCCGGGCGAGGACCTTCCGGGGAGCTGGTCGGCGACCGAGTTCGTGTCCTGGTACAGCGCGCACCCGGACGCGTCCGACGCCGGGTTCCTGCGCGGGGTGCGGTCGGCGGTGGTGGTCGGCGTGGGGAACGTCGCCGTGGACGTGACGCGCATGCTGGCGCGCGGGGCGGGCGAACTGCGCCCCACCGACGTGCCGCACGCGGCGCTGACCGCCCTCGCGGCGAGCGAGGTCACGGAGATCCACATGGTGGGCCGCCGCGGACCGTCGCAGGCGCGCTTCACCACCAAGGAGCTGCGCGAACTGGGCACCCTGCCGGGCACCGCCGTCCACGTCGATCCGGCCGAGGCGGCGCTCGACCCGGCGTTCGCCGACCCGTCCGGCCTGCCTCCGCCCCGGCGCCGCAACGTCGAGGTGCTGCGCGACTGGACGGCGCCGCCGCGCCCGGACGCCGGGCGCCTGATCCGTCTGCGGTTCTTCCTCCGCCCGGCCGAACTGCTCGCCGCCGACGGCCGGGTGGGCGCCGTGCGCTTCGAACGGACGGCGCCGGACGGCGCGGGCGGGGTCACGGGGACGGGCCGCTTCGAGGAGGTCGAGGGCCAGTTGGTGCTCCGCTCGGTCGGGTACCGGGGCGTGCCTCTGGAGGGGCTGCCGTTCGACGCGGCGACGGGCACGGTGCCGCATCTCGCGGGACGGGTGCTGCGCGGGGGCGCCGCCGCGCCGGGCGAGTACGTCGCAGGCTGGATCAAGCGCGGCCCGACGGGCGTCATCGGCACCAACCGCTCCTGCGCGAAGGAAACGGTGACGTCCCTGCTCGAGGACGCCCCGTCCCTCACCACGCGCCCCCTCCCCGACGACCCGCTCCCGGCCCTGCGCGCGGAGGGCGTGGACCCGGTCCCGTGGCAGGGCTGGGAGTCCATCGAACAAGCGGAGTCCCGCCTGGGCGCGTCCCTCGGCAGGGGTGTGGTCAAGCTCCCGGACTGGGAGTCACTGCTGGGTGCGGCGCGGAGCGGGGTGGTTCGTCGGCCGTAGCAGCGCCGCCTGCGCCCTTCAGGCCCCGTCCCGTGCCGCCTGGCCTCGCGCCGCGGTGAGGAGCGCGTCCAGGAGGCCCGGGAACAGGGCGTCCAGGTCCTCGCGGCGGAGGCCGTTCATCTTGGCGGTGCCCTCGTACACCTGCTGGATCACGCCGCTCTCGCGCAGCACGCGGAAGTGGTGCGTGGTGGTGGACTTGGTGACCGGGAGGTCGAAGCGGGAGCAGGACAACGCCGCCTCGGCTTCGGCGAGTTCGCTGACGATGCGCATCCGGACGGGGTCGGACAGCGCGTGCAGCACTGACTCCAGCCGGATCTCGTCCCGCGCGGGGTGCGGCAGGACGCGGGGGCTGGGAGGGGCGGTCGTCACGGCGGCTCCATGGTGCTCCGGGAACCGTCATTGTACGAGAACCATCGTAGTTTGACATCCCCCGTACTACGATGTCTATCGTACGAGCCGCACCCCCGTCGTCCCCCTCCGAACGGAGTCCACCGTGAGCACGCTCTTCGAGCCGTACACCCTGCGCGCCCTGACGATCCCCAACCGTGTGTGGATGGCGCCGATGTGCCAGTACTCGGCCGCGCCGGAGGGCCCGGAGGCCGGCGTGCCGAACGACTGGCACTTCGCGCACTACGGCGCCCGCGCCACCGGCGGCACGGGGCTGATCCTCGTCGAGGCCACGGCGGTGTCGCCGGAGGGCCGCATCTCGCCGTACGACCTCGGGATCTGGAACGACACCCAGGTCGAGGCGTTCCGCCGGATCACCCGCTTCCTCTCCGCGCAGGGCACCGTGCCGGGCGTCCAGCTGGCGCACGCCGGACGCAAGGCGGCGACCGACCAGCCGTGGAAGGGCGGGGCGCCGGTCGACAAGGACGGCCTCGGCTGGCAGCCGGTCGCGCCCAGCGCGGTCCCGTTCAGCGAGCGCCACCAGGTGCCGGACGAGCTGAGCACGGAGGAGATCCGGGAGATCGTCGGCCAGTTCCGCGCGGCCGCCCGCCGCGCCCTCGCCGCCGGTTTCGAGGTCGCCGAGGTCCACGGCGCGCATGGCTACCTGATCAACGAGTTCCTCTCGCCGCACTCCAACCACCGCACCGACGCCTACGGCGGTTCGTACGAGAACCGCACGCGGTTCGCGTTCGAGGTGGTGGACGCCGTGCGCGAGGTGTGGCCGGACGACAAGCCGCTGTTCTTCCGTGTCTCCGCGACGGACTGGCTGGACGCGGACGGCTGGACTGCGGACGACACCGTCCGTCTCGCCGCCGACCTGCACGAGCGGGGCATCGACCTGATCGACGTCTCCACCGGCGGCAACTCCCCCGGCGTCCGCATCCCCGTCGGCCCCGGCTACCAGGTGCCGTTCGCCGCGCGGGTGCGCCGGGAGACGCCGATGCCGGTCGCGGCCGTGGGTCTGATCACGGACCCCGGGCAGGCGGAGAAGATTCTCGCCAACGGCGAGGCGGACGCCGTCCTGCTGGGCCGTGAGCTGCTGCGCAACCCCTCCTGGGCCCGCCAGGCCGCCCGCGAACTGGACGCCGAGGTCCGCGTGCCGGACCAGTACCACCTCTCCGTCTGACCTGCTCACCCCTCCCCCGTGTCGCGCCGGCGGCCCGGAATCCCGTACCGGGGTTCCGGGCCGCCGGCGTCTGTCGTTCCCGGTGTTCCTGGCCGAATGCGGACCACGCGAAGCGTTGACCAGAAAGCGCTTTCCCTCTACGTTCCGTTCATCGACATGACCGGGTCGTGACCGTTGAACGAATTCGGCCCGCATGTCGCGCAGAAACATGAACGTGGTTCATCCACATGGCTTGCCACTGGCTCGACACCCCCACACCACGACAGAAGGAACGACATGACATCCGCGACACGACCGCGCACCCCACGGCGCACACTGACGGGCGCGCTCGCCACCCTCGGCCTCTCGGTTGGCATGATCCTGACGACCGCGGCACCGTCCGCGCAGGCCGCCACCTGGCCGACCCCCAACGGCAGTCAGGGCGTCTCCTCCACCATCTCCGTGTCCGGCACCAAGGACTACGGCATGAAGCGCCTCTACGGCACCGGCGACCTGGGCTCCGGCAGCCAGGACGAGGATCAGGGCCCGATCCTGAAGCTGTCCGACGGCGCGGTCCTCAAGAACGTGATCATCGGCGCCCCGGCCGCCGACGGCATCCACTGCGAGGGCTCCTGCACCCTGCAGAACGTCTGGTGGGAGGACGTCGGCGAGGACGCGGCCACGTTCAAGGGCAAGTCGTCCGGGGCGGTGTACACCGTCAGCGGCGGCGGCGCGAAGGAGGCCAGTGACAAGGTCTTCCAGTTCAACGGCGCGGGCACGCTGAACGTGTCCAACTTCGCCGTCCAGAACTTCGGCACCTTCGTCCGCTCCTGCGGCAACTGCTCCTCGCAGTACAAGCGGACGATCAACCTCAACTCCATCGAGGTGACCTGGAAGGGCGGTCGTATCGCCGGCATCAACACCAACTACGGCGACAGCGCGACCCTGCGGAACATCACGATCGTCGGCGACAGCAGCAAGAAGATCGTGCCGTGCCAGAAGTACATCGGCAACAACACCGGCAAGGAGCCCAGCAGCAACGGCTCCGGCCCCGACGGGACGTACTGCAAGTACAACTCGTCCGACATCACTTACCGGTAGCCCCCCACGGGCAGCGGTCGTACGGGACGTCCGCGTGGCGTCCCGTACGACCGCCGGCCTTCTCCGGGGCCGCCCGCGCGGTCAGCTCCCGCCCACCAGCGAGCGGACCTCGCCCTCCAGCTTTCGCCGGTACTCCGCGTACGCGGCCCGCAGTGCGTCGCCCGGCCAGTGCGCGGGGAGCAGGGAGGGCGGCAGCACGGGGTCGGCGAGCAGATGGCGCACCACGGCCGCGAAAAGGGTCAGCCGCTCGGCCGGACGCCCGCTGCGTCCCACCTGCCCGAGCAGCGCGCGTGCCTCGTCCGCCCAGGCGTCCAACGGCCACAGGCGCGCGGCCAGTTCGGCGGCGGGGCGTGCGGGGCGGGTCGTACCGCGTTCGGCCACCTCGTCCAGAGCGGCGGGCAGGGGGCGGTCCAGGTTGGCGGGGCGCAGCCACACCCCTTCGCGCAGCTCGGCGAGGCGCAGTGTGGTCAACCGGGTGCGCAGCTCCGCCCGTTCGGCGGGGCCGCGTCCGGTCGCGGTGACGACCACCAGCTCCCAGTCCCCGTCCCACGGGCGGGTGCGCGGCTGGACCGACTCGTCCTGGCGGCGCTGGCGTTCCAGCAGGCGGTCGCTGAGGCGGTAACCGGTGTCCGTGCGGCGCAGGTCCCCTGCGGCCACCATCCGGCTCAGCGCCGCCCGCAGTGTCGACCCGCCGAGGTCGAAACTCTCCACCAGCCGTCCGAGCTCCCGCGCCGGCAGCTCCGGCGGGTGCGTGCCCAGCAGCAGGCTGAGGACGACCGACCGCGCGGACAGCGGACGCAGCCGCGGCCCGTCCGGTGCCGGCTCCGCCGGGTCGTCGCTCCGCATGAGCCGTACTTTAGGCCCCCGGTCAGGACCGGTTCCCCTCAGGTGATCCCGCACGCTGCCGCGCCGTTCACGTACGGCCGTCAAATAGTCCATTCGGACTGACAGAGTTCGACCATGCCTCGTCGTGCTCTCGACAATCCGATCGTCCTGCCCGTGCTGGGCCTGCTGCTGGAACAGCCCACGCACCCGCACCAGATGCTCGCCGAGCTGCGCAGACGCAGCGACGCGCACGCCGCCGCGATCACGCGCGGCACTCTCCGCAACACCGTCGCCGCGCTGACGGAGGGCGACTGGCTCGCCCCGCTGGAACGGCAGCGGTCGGGCAACCGCCCGGAGCGGACCGTGTACGCGCTCACGGACGCGGGACGCGAGGAGCTGGTGCGCCGGCTGGACTCCCGGATCCGCACGCCCAAGCGTGGGTTCTCCCGGTTCCTGGGCGCGGTCGCCCGTCTCGGCGCCCTCGGCCGGGACGGCTCGGTGGAGGCGCTGACCGAGCGCGGGCGGCGGCTGCGGGAGCGCACGGCGGAGGACGAGCGGCAACTCGGGAACGCCTGGCGGCGGGCGTCCCGCGCATGCACGTCATCGAGGCCGAGTACGCGCCGAGCCTGGAGCGCGCCGAGACCGCGTGGGTCGACTCGGTGATCGAGGAGCTGCGGAGCGGGGCATCGGCGTCGCCCACGGGGGCCGCGCGTGCGCGGGAGAAGGACGCGTGATGTCGCAGCGCCTGTTGTTCGGTGTGTATCCGGGTGGGGTCACCGGTGACGACTCCGGGGGCCTGGCGAGCGGGCCGCCCGACGCTCCGGAGCGGGTGACGGAGGCCCTGGGTCTCCTGCAAGGGCGGCCGGGGCGGCCGTCCCTGGTCCGCGCCTACACCGCGTTCGACGACAGCACGAGTCCCGGAGGGCCGCATCCGACGGCCGCACCGGAGGACGCGGCGCGGTACACCGTACGGGGGGCGACGTCTGGACCTGGTGGCGCAGTACCAGTCATCGGGCGGGGACGTCGACGGCTACTGCCGGTTCCTGCGCGAACTGGTCGACCGGTACGGCGCGGTGACAAGCACCCTCCAGGTGACGGAGGAGCCCGACGACACCACCAACCCTGTCCCCGACGTCTTCCGGCCCGTCGCCGCGGCCGACCTCCCGTCCGCCGTCGAGGGGCTGCTGCGTCATCACCGCGACGCTGGCGCCCGCCGGCCTTGGGCATCTGCCGCCGCACATCACCGAGCACGGCTGGCCCACCGGCGAGGAACGCCCTCCGCACCGGCAGGCCGAGGTCGTCGACACCGTGGTGTCGGCCGTCGCAGAGCCGGCGGAGGAGCTGCGGCTGAGCGGTTACACGCACGTCGCGCTGCGGGACGCCGCCAGCTCCCGGCCGGGGCTGTTCCACCGCTTCGGGCCCACCACGGACGACCACACACCCAAGCCCGTCTTCGAGACGTACAGGGCGCTGATCGACCGGCACGGCTGAACGCGCGCGTGGCGACGTGTTGCACTATTGCCGCGCCTGCAGAAATAGTGCAACACTCAGCCATGACCATCACGCGCGCTGACGAGCTGCAGCAGACCCCGTACGCACTCGGCGCCCTCGGCGGCGCCACCCACGACGTCACCAACCAGCCTCCTTTCCCGTCCCCGTACGACGCCTCGGACGACGTCGCCCTGCTCGAAGGGGTGCGGCGGGAGGGCGCCGGCTGGGCCGAGGAGGACCTGCGGCGGCTGGGACGGCTGGCGGGCAGTGAGGAGGCGCAGGAGTGGGCCGACCAGGCCAACCGTCACGAGCCCGGACTGCGCACCCACGACCGGTACGGGCACCGCGTCGACGAGGTCGACTTCCACCCGAGCTGGCACCACCTCATGCGCACCGCCGTCGCGGAGGGGCTGGCCGGCGCACCCTGGGCGGACGACCGGCCCGGCGCGCACGTCGCCCGCACCGCCGGCGGACTCGTCTGGGGCCACACCGACGCCGGACACGGCTGCCCCACGTCGATGACGTACGCGGCGATCCCCGCCCTGCGCAAGCAGCCCGAACTGGCGAAGATCTACGAGCCGCTGCTGACCAGCCGTGAGTACGACCCCGGGCTGCGCGTGCCGACGGAGAAGCGCGGGCTGCTGGCCGGCATGGGGATGACCGAGAAGCAGGGCGGCTCCGACGTCCGCACCAACACCACCGCCGCGACGCCGACGGCCGAGCCCGGCGTGTACACCCTGCGCGGCCACAAGTGGTTCACCTCGGCGCCGATGTGCGACGTGTTCCTGGTGCTCGCGCAGACGCCGGGCGGTCTGTCCTGCTTCCTCGTGCCGCGCGTCCTGCCCGACGGCACCCGCAACACCTTCCGCATCCAGCGCCTCAAGGAGAAACTGGGCAACCGTTCCAACGCCTCCTCCGAGCCGGAGTTCGACGGGACGGTCGCCTGGCTGGTCGGGCCCGAGGGGCAGGGTGTGAAGACCATCATCGAGATGGTCAACTGCACGCGCCTCGACTGCGTGATGATGTCGGCGGCGCTGATGCGCAAGACACTCGTCGAGGCGGGCCACCACGCCCGTCACCGCAGCGCCTTCGGGGCGCGCCTGCTCGACCAGCCGCTGATGCGCAACGTGCTGGCCGACCTCGCGCTGGAGTCCGAGGCCGCGACGACGCTCACCCTGCGGCTGGCGGGTGCGGCGGACCGCGCGGTGCGCGGGGACGCCGGGGAGGCCGCGTTCCGGCGGATCGCGACGGCGGTCGGCAAGTACTGGGTCACCAAGCGGGGCCCCGCCTTCACCGCCGAGGCGCTGGAGTGCCTGGGCGGCAACGGGTACGTCGAGGACTCGGGGATGCCCCGCCACTACCGGGAGGCGCCGCTGCTCTCCATCTGGGAGGGCTCGGGCAACGTCAACGCCCTGGACGTGCTCCGGGCGCTCGGCCGTGACCGGGCGACCGCGCAGACGCTGTTCGACGAGCTGGCGCTGACGCGCGGGGCGGACGCCCGGCTGGACGCGGCCGTGGCCGGGCTCAAGGACCAGCTGGCCGAGGGGTCGCAGGTGACGGCCCGCCGGCTGGTGGAGCGGATGGCGCTGACGCTGCAGGCGTCCCTGCTCGTGCGGCACGCCCCGGCCGCGGTCGCCGACGCGTTCTGCGCGACGCGGCTCGGCGGCGACTGGGGGCACGCCTTCGGCACGCTGCCGGCGGGGGCGGGGCTGGACGCGATTCTGGAGCGGGCGCTGCCCGGGCGGGAGTAAGGCGGGGGTTCCTGGCGCGGGTGACGCGGGGGCTTTTCGCCGAGCGGGCGGACGGTCGTCGGATCGTCCGCCCCGGACCCGCCGCACCGCCGTGACCTGCGGTCATGCAGCGTTCGACCGTGACTGTCAGTGGTGGGGTGCACACTGACCGGTGTCCTGATCGAGGACGTCGAAGACGATGTCACGGAGGTGATCGGCATGACCGAGGTACTGCTGGCCGTGGGCACCCGCAAGGGCCTGTTCATCGGGCGCCGGCGAGGCGGCTCCTGGGAGTTCGACGAGTCCCCCTACTTCAAGGCGCAGGCCGTGTACTCGGTCGCGATCGACACCCGGGGGCGGAGCCCCCGGCTGCTGGCCGGCGGGGACAGCGCGCACTGGGGGCCGTCGGTGTTCCACTCCGACGACCTGGGCCGCACCTGGACCGAACCGGCCCGGCCCGCCGTCAAGTTCCCACCCGACACCGGAGCTTCGCTGGAGCGGGTCTGGCAGCTGCACCCGGCCGCGGCCGAGCCGGACGTGGTGTACGCGGGCACGGAGCCGGCAGCACTGTACCGCTCGGAGGACCGCGGGGAGTCCTTCGAGCTGGTCAGGCCGCTGTGGGAGCATCCGACGCGCTCCAAGTGGGTGCCGGGCGGCGGCGGTGAGGGCCTGCACACCGTGCTGACCGACGCGCGCGACCCCCGGGCGGTGACGGTGGCCGTCTCCACCGCGGGTGTGTTCCGCACCCTGGACGGCGGCGCGAGCTGGGAGCCGGCCAACCGCGGGGTGTCCGCGGTGTTCCTGCCGGACCCGGACCCGGAGTTCGGGCAGTGCGTGCACAAGGTCGCCCGGGACGCGGCGGACCCGGACCGGCTGTATCTGCAGAACCACTGGGGGGTCTACCGCAGCGACGACGCCGGCACGCGGTGGACGGACATCGGCGAGGGGCTGCCCTCGACGTTCGGGTTCGCGATGGTGACGCATCCCCACCGCGGCGACACGGCGTACGTCTTCCCGATCAACGCCGACGCCGACCGGGTCCCGGCGGACCGGCGATGTCGTGTGTACCGGACCGGGGACGCGGGGCGCAGCTGGGAGCCGCTGTCGGCGGGGCTGCCGCAGGAGGACCACTACGGCACGGTGCTGCGCGACGCGATGTGCAGCGACGACGCCGACCCCGCGGGCGTCTACTTCGGCAACCGCAACGGCGAGGTGTACGCGTCCGCGAACGACGGTGACAGCTGGAAGCAGTTGGCCGCGCATCTGCCGGACGTGCTGTGCGTGCGGGCGGCGGTCGTCGGATGAGGGCCCGGACGGGGGCCGTGCGGATCCCGCCGGGTTCGGGCCACGGGTTGATAGCCGCTGTCGTCGCGGCAGTAGGGTGACGCCCGTGGCACCACGACCCTTGAACGAGATCGTCGAAGCGGGCTGGGCGCAGGCCCTCGAACCGGTGGCGGGGCGGATCGCCGCGATGGGGGACTTCCTCCGCGCGGAGATCGCCGCGGGACGCACCTACCTCCCGGCGGGGGCGAACGTCCTGCGGGCCTTCCAGCAGCCCTTCGACGAGGTACGCGTCCTGATCGTCGGACAGGACCCGTACCCCACGCCGGGGCACGCGGTGGGCCTGAGCTTCTCCGTCGCCCCCGACGTGCGCCCGCTGCCCGGCAGCCTGATCAACATCTACCGCGAGCTGAACAGCGACCTGGGCCTGCCCCAGCCGTCGAACGGCGACCTGACCCCGTGGACCGAACAGGGCGTGCTGCTGCTCAACAGGGCGCTGACGACCGCCCCGCGCAAGCCGGGCGCCCACCGCGGCAAGGGCTGGGAGGAGGTCACCGAGCAGGCGATACGCGCGCTGGCCGCACGCGGCAAGCCGCTGGTCTCCATCCTGTGGGGACGGGACGCCCGCAACTGCCGTCCCATGCTGGGTGATCTGCCGGCCGTGGAGTCGGCGCACCCGTCGCCCATGTCGGCGGACCGCGGGTTCTTCGGCTCGCGTCCGTTCAGCCGGGCCAACGACCTGTTGATCCGTCAGGGCGGGCAGCCGGTGGACTGGCGCCTGCCGTGACCGGGGCCGGCTACCTCGCCGTGGACTCCGGGGGGTCCGGGCTGCGGGCCGTCGTCGGGGCGCCCGGGCGCGGTCCGCTGGCCCGGGCCTCCTCGGACGTGCCGGTGCGCACGGGCGAGCGGGGGATCGACCCGGCGCACTTCCTCGAGCAACTGGTGCCGATGGCACGGGCGTTGTGCGCCGAAGTGGGGCTGGAGCGGCTGGACACGGCCGCGATCGGGGCGGCGGGGATGGCCAGCCTGGGCGACGCCCTGCGCGCGGAGCTGCCGGACGCGCTGGCCCAGGAACTGGGCGTCGTACGGGCGGCGTTGGCGGCCGACGCGGTCACGGCGTACGTGGGCGCGCTCGGGCCGCGGCGCGGTGCGGTGATCGCGGCGGGCACCGGCCTGATCACGATCGGCACGGACCTGGCCGGGTGGCGGCGGGCGGACGGCTGGGGGCATCTGCTCGGCGACTGCGGCGGAGGCGCCTGGATCGGGCGGGCCGGGCTCGAGGCAGCGCTGCGCGCACACGACGGGCGGGCCGGGGGTTCGGCGCGGCTGCTGGCGGACGCGGAGGAGATGTTCGGTCCGGTGAGCGGGCTGCCGGGGCAGGTGTACCCGCGCGCGGACCGGACGGCGGTGCTCGCCTCGTTCGCCCCGCGCGTGGGCGCGTGCGCGGAGGACGGGGACCCGGTGGCCCTGGGGATCGTGCGGGAGGCGGCCCGGCACATGGCGGACTCGGCGGCCGCGGTGTGCCCGGCGGAGGGGGCGCCGGCGGTCGGCTGCACCGGCGGGCTTCTCGGGCTCGGCGAGGTGCTGCTGGCGCCTTTGGAGGAGCGGCTGGCGGAGCTGCTGCCCCACGCGCGGCGGGTGCCCGCCGAGGGCGGTCCGCTCGACGGGGCGGTGCGGCTCGCCGAGGATCTTTCCGCTGGTCCGCTCGCTCTTCCGAGTGACGGGAGGATGCTGTGCGTGACGAGCACGGGGGGAACGGGCGTCACCCTCACGGCCGACACCCGTACGTAACTCATCCGACAAAACCGGACGGATACCGCTCACCTGCACCCTCCCCGAACAGGAGCCCCCCGGAAGCCACTAACATGCGGCAACATGAGCACCCCCACTGGGCCCGCGTCCGGCCTGCCCGTACGAATGCCGCGCCC
Organism: Streptomyces sp. P9-2; assembly: GCF_051903975.1. NCBI lineage: Bacteria > Bacillati > Actinomycetota > Actinomycetes > Kitasatosporales > Streptomycetaceae > Streptomyces > Streptomyces sp. P9-2. The sequence goes on along the minus strand of NZ_CP192633.1, from coordinate 4,330,518 downwards.
CCGCCAGCCCGGACGGCACCGCCGTCCCGAACCCCTGGTGGCTCCCGAGGACGCGCCCGCGCTCGTCCTCGCCGTGCCGGGTACGCCCAGTAGTGCCACCCGCTCGCTCGCCGACGAGGTCGTGAGCATCGCACGGTCCGAGCTGCCCGGTCTCGACGCCCGGATCGGCTACCTCGACGGGGACAACGAGGAGTTCCCCTCGCTGGCCTCCGTCCTCGCGCACGCGGCCGAGGAGCGCACCGCCCGCTACGAGCAGGCGCGTGCCGCCGGTTCCGACGTCAAGGAGCCCGACGGCCCCGTCGCCGTCGTCGTTCCGCTGCTCGCCGGCCCGGACAGCGCGCTGCTGCGCCAGGTCCGCCAGGCCGTCATGGACAGCCGCGTCGCCGCCGAGCTGACCGACGTCCTCGGCCCGCACCCGCTGCTCGCCGAGGCGCTGCACGTGCGGCTCTCCGAGGCCGGCCTGGCCCGCGCGGACCGCGCCCGCCTGTTCACCGTGGCGACCGCCGCGGACGGCATCATCCTGGCCTCCGTGGGCGGCGACGAGGCGGTGCAGGCGGCCGGCATCACCGGCATGCTGCTCGCCGCGCGCCTCGCCGTGCCGGTGATGGCCGCGGCGCTCGACCAGGAGGGCTCCATCGCCTCCGTGGCCGAGCAGCTGCGCAACGCCGGTTCGCAGCAGCTGGCGCTGGCGCCGTACCTGATCGGCCCGGAGATCGACGCGTCGCTCGTCGAGGAGGCCGCGAAGGAGGCGGACTGCCCGGCGTCCGAGCCGCTCGGCCCCTACCCGGCGATCGGCAAGCTGGCCCTGGCCAAGTACACGACCGCCCTGGGGATCGCCCCCCAGCAGCCCCAGAGCACCCCGGCCCGCTGACGCGGCCGCCTCATCCGCAGGACGCCTGAAGGGCCCGCCCCGGTTAACCGGGGCGGGCCCTTTGGCGTGGGGGGTCACGCGGCCGGGCAGGGGGCGCCCTCCTAGCCGTCACTGGTCTGTGCGGCCAGCCGTCGGCGGCGTCGGCACGGGTTCGCCGGGACCGCGACGGATACCGGCGGGGACGCATCGGGATCGTGCGAACCGCCCATCGGCCATCCCCGGTTCTCCGGCGGGCGGCACCGTCGGAGGAGGGGGCGCCGGAGCGCCGGCACAGCGCCCTGAACCCGGCCGGGCCGGCCGGCTTGCGCGACGGGCCGCTGGGAACGGCCCCCCACCCCGCCAGAGCTGCGGCGCACGGAGCCGCCCGGCAAGGGCACGCCGAGTCCACCGGCCGACACGGCGTAACGACCGCGGGGCTGGATGGGCCAACGGGTAGTGCGCCCGGCCCACCCGATTCCCACGCCTCATGCGGCCGACCCGGCTGCGCTCAGCACCCGGCGGCGCGGGAGGGGGAGCCGCCCCTGCCGGCTCACGGGCCCGTGGGGTGAGGTGCGGCGCCCCGGCCTCGGGATGGGCGGGTGGCGCGGGCCGGCGCCGGACGGCCGCGGCGACATGGCTCGCCCTCCGACGGGCGGCACCGTCGGTCGAGGGGCGCCGCGTGCCCGCGTACGGGGGCCGGCCGGCGTGGATGGGCGGGTGCGAGCCGGCGGCTGACCGAGCCGCATCCCGCGCCCCCGCTCAGCCGGCGGCCACGCCACCCCTCACGCGCCCACCAGCGGCGAGCCCGACGGCGTCCGCAGGGGCGTGGACAGTTCCGCGAGCGTGCGCTCCAAGGTGTGGAGGTGGGCCAGGGCCGGTTCCGTGGCGGAGGGCGCCGTGCGCAGTTCGATGTCCCGGCCCGTCGTGAGGGCCTCCACCGCCGCCTCGACGCGCCAGCAGGCCGCGGCCAGGCGGGCGTCGTGGGAGGCCTCCGGGTCGGCGGCGACGGCGACCAGGCCGCGGATCTCGCGGGCGCAGTCGTCGAGGAGGGCAAGCACCCGGCGGGCCCGCCGCTTGCGGCCGAGCATCGGGTTCAGCGGGTGGACGAGGGGCGCCACGGAGAGGCGTACCCGGGCGAGGAGCTGCTCCAGTTCCGTGACCATGGGCGCCGGGTCCGCGTCGGGGTCGCCGGCCAGCCGTGCGGCCGTCTGCGCCGTGCAGGCGTGCACACAGCGCAGCGCCCGCTGGATCCAGGCGTCGGTGACGCTGTGCGTGGACACGGGCAGCACGAAGACCACCGCGAGCGCCGCGCCGAGCGCGCCGACGCCGGTCTCCGCCATCCGCAGGGCCAGCAGGGACGGGGTGAGCACGCCCAGCAGGCCGTAGAGCATGGCGGCGAGCACCGTCACCCAGAGCATCATCCAGGTGTACGAGAGGGCCGCCGTGTAGAAGATGCCGAAGACCGAGACGGCGACGACCAGCACGGTGAGCGCCGCGTCACCGTGCGCGGGAAGGGCGACGAACAGGGCGAGACCGGCTCCGATGATCGTGCCCAGCACACGGCGGAAGCCGCGCACCAGGGTCTCGCCGCGCGAGGTGGTGTTGACGAACGCCCACCACGTCGCGCCGACGGCCCAGTACCAGCGCTCCCCGGACACCAGCTGCCCCACGAGCAGGGCGAACCCGGCGCCGGCCGTCGCCTGCACGGCCTGACGGGTGGTGATGCGGGCGAGCCCGGTGCCGCCGGGAGGCGCGGGCACGGCCACCGGGGGCAGCCGCCGCTCGTAGCACCACAGGCCGAACCGCACCGCGCCCGCGGTCGCCACGGACAGCAGCACGGAGGCGGACAGCTCGAGAAGCTGTCCGGTGCGGGCGTGCAGGAACTGCGCCGCGAAGAAGAGCATGAAGGCGAAGATGCCGAGGGCGTGCCCGCGCGGCCCCCAGCGCCTGGCGTACACGCCGAGCCCGACCACGGCGAGGAAGGCGGCGTCGCGGGCCACGGGGTGGTCCTGGAGCGCCGCGGCGACGGCCAGCACGGGCAGGCCGACGGCGGGCATGAGTGCCGTGGTGACGGCCTGCCCGCGGACGGTGGCGTCGGTGACGGTGAACAGGGCGAGGAGCGCGGCGAGTCCACCGGTGATCGCACCGGTGAGGGAGTGCCCGGCGAGCCCGCAGGCGACGACGGCCAGCCCGATCCCGAGCACGGCCCGCGTCGCGAACCGCAGCCGGATCCGTCCCGGATCCGGAGCCATGAACACCTTCTTCAGCACCTACCGCCCCCTGGCATCTCGTACGACCTGTGTCGTGGCATGAAAAAGGCGCCGCGGGTCCCGCAGCGCCATCGACGCACCCATATCAGCATCCTTGCCGCCAGTGGCTCAACCGAGGCTCACTGGAGTGAGCCATTGGTACAGTCATGACGGCATCCCCTGGGCCATCGCCGTGCCAATGGCCGACTCCGGAGCGACGACCTCGTGGCCGTGGACGAACTCGACACCCGCATCCTGCGGCTGCTGCTGGAGCAGCCCCGCACCTCCGTGCGCGAGTACGCGCGCATCCTCGGCGTGGCGCGCGGCACGCTCCAGGCGCGGCTCGACCGCATGGAGCGCGACGGTGTGATCACCGGCGTCGGCCCCGCCCTCTCCCCCGCCGCGCTGGGCCACCCGGTGCTGGCGTTCGTGCACATCGAGGTCACCCAGGGACACCTGGACGAGGTGGGGGACGCCCTCGCCGCGGTGCCGGAGATCGTGGAGGCGTTCTCCATCACGGGCGGCGGCGACCTGCTGACCCGGGTGGTGGCCCGCGACAACGCCCATCTGGAGGACGTGATCCAGAAGTTGATCGGGTTGCCCGGCGTGGTCCGCACCCGTACGGAGGTGGCGCTGCGGGAGCGGGTGCCGCACCGGCTGCTGCCGCTGGTGGAGTCGATCGGCCGGTCGGCGCGCGCCTAGCCCCTGCCATGCTGGTCACATGAGCGCACTCGACACCCTCTCGGTCGTCTTCGATCTCGACGGAACACTCGTGGACAGCGAGCCGAACTACTACGAGGCCGGGCGCCGCACGCTCGTCGAGTACGGCGTCCCGGACTTCTCGTGGAAGGAGCACGAGCGGTACGTCGGGATCAGCACCCGGGAGACGATCGCGGACTGGCGCCGCCGGTACCGCCTGTCCGCGTCGGTGGACGAACTGGTCGCGGTGAAGAACCACCACTACCTGGAGCTGGCCCGGACGAAGACGACGGTGTTCCCCGAGATGCGCGCGTTCGTCGAGCGGCTGGCGGACGAGGGCGTCCCGATGGCCGTGGCGTCGGGGTCCTCGGCGGAGGCGATCGACCTGATCCTGGCCGGCACCGGCCTGGACGCGCATCTGCGCACCGTCGTGTCGGCCGACGAGGTCGCGCACGGCAAGCCGGCCCCGGACGTGTTCCTGGAGGCGGCCCGGCGGCTCGGCGCGGACCCGGCGGACTGCGTGGTGGTCGAGGACGCGGCGCCGGGAGCTGCCGCCGCGCACGCGGCCGGGATGCGCTGCATCGCCGTCCCGTACGTCGCCGCGCAGGCCGACGCGCCGGAGTTCGCCACGGCGGGCCTGCTGCTGCGGGGCGGCCAGCCGGAGTTCACGGCGCGGGCCGCCTGGGAGTGGCTGACCGGGACCGCCCGCCGGGGCTGACCTGCACCGGACGGGGAACCGCCGCACGCCGTGCACCGAGCCCGCTTCCCGAAGCCGCCGAAAATTCTTTCAAGAACGGTGATTGTTACGCGCTCCGCGTCCGTACTTCCTGGTGTTGGGCCGTTCTTAACCCAGGAGGCACGATGCGCATCTCGCGCAGCACGGCAGGAACCGCGTTCGTGGGCGGAGCCATGATTCTGACCCTCACCGCGCTCGCCTATCCCACCATGCTGGGCGTACAGACCACATCCACCCAACAGGACCGGGTGGTGGCCAACACGAACTACGGACCCCTGACGGAGGCTGACCGTGACTTCGTGGTGAAGGTGCGTGCGGCCGGACTGTGGGAGCACCCGCTGGGGCTGCTGGCGATGGAGCGCGGTACGACGCCGGAGATGAAGGAGGCGGGCGAGCACCTGGTGGTCGGGCACGGCCGGCTGGACGCCAGCTGCCGCAAGATCTCCCTGGAGCTCGGCATCACCCTGCCGAACCAGGCGTCGCCCCAGCAGCAGGGGTTCGTGGAGACGGTGAAGGCCACCAGCGGCAAGGAGTTCGACTCCACGGCGGTCAACATCATGCGCGTGACGCACGGGCAGATCTTCCCCGCGATCGCCAAGATCCGCGCGAACACCCGCAACACGCTGATCCGGCAGCTGGCGGACCAGGCCAACGACACCGTGCTGGACCACATCACGGTGCTGGAGAAGACGGGTCTGGTCAATCATGAACAGGTGAACTTCCAGCAGACCAGCCCGCCGAAGCTGCCGAACGAGCAGGTGACGCCGCCGGCGCCGCAGGCGGGCGCGCCGGTGCTCGCCCTGCCGATCCCCAAGGAACTGGAGGACCTCAACACGGCCTCCCCGGCGCCGTCGCCGTCCGGCACGGTGCGCTGACGCGCGTCCGCGGACCGCGGTTCAGGACCTGCGGCGGGGCTTGCCCCGTCGCGGCTTCTTCGCCGTTCCGCCGCCGCTCTTCGCCGTCCCGCCGCCGGTTGCCCGCCGGGCACGGCCCGCGGCACCGGCGGACGGCTGCCGGCGGCGTCCGCCGTCACCCTGGCCAGGCTGGGCCTTCTTCTGGTTGGCCTGCTTCTCCCGCACGGGCTGCGGGCGGCGGCCGCGCGTGCTGTTGACGGTCCGGCCGCGCACGATGCCGATGAAGTCCTCGACCAGGTCCGTGGTCGCCGCCTCCGGCCAGGCCAGACCCACGCTCGAGGCGGGGCCGTCCTCCAGGGGGCGGTGGGTGAGGTCCTTGCGGTGGTGCAGCCGGGCCAGCGACAGGGGCACCACGAGCACACCGATCCCGGCCGCGACCAGCTCGATCGCGTCGGCGGTGGTGGCCGGGCGTTCCAGCGCGGGGCGGCCGGGCAGGGTCTCCCAGGCGAGCACGTCGTCGAAGGGGTGCAGCACGATGTCGTCCGCGAGGTCCTCGACGGTGACGGTGTCGGCGGCCGTGACCAGGTGGTCCTTGGGGACCACGACGACGGTCTGCTCGGTGTAGAGGGGGATGGCGCTGAGCACCGTCCGGTCGACGGGGAGCCGGACGAGCCCCGCGTCGGCCTCGCCGTCCAGCAGCATCCCGTGCGCCGGCTGGGCGGGCGCCTGGGTGAGGGTCAGCGGGACGTCGGGCTGCCGCTCGTTCCACACGCGCACCCACTTGTCGGGCATCACACCGGGGACGTACACGAGGCGGAACGAGGGGGACACTTCCGGGCCGGTCACCTGGCCAGGTTACCGGCCGCGGTCGGCGGCCGTGCACATGCTCGATACCCTGGACGCCATGACGCAGCACCAGAGCACCCAGACGATGAAGCCCGCGACCGCGGCGAAGAAACTGGGTGTGTACCTCGAGGCCACCCCCGCCGAGTTCCGGGAGGGCGTGGTCTCGCGCGCGGAACTGAACGCGCTCCAGGCGGATCCTCCGCAGTGGCTGCGGGACCTGCGGCGCGACGGCCCGCACCCCCGCCCGGTGGTCGCCGCCAAGCTGGGCGTCTCGATCTCCGGTCTGGCCCGTAACGGCGTGACCGAACCGCTCACCACCGAGCAGATCGAGGCGCTGAAGGAGGAGCGTCCCGAGTGGCTGGAGCGGGAGCGCGCCACCCAGGCCGAGGTCCGCAAGGAGGCGGCCCGGCTGAAGCAGCGGGAACGCGAGAGCGCGGAGAGCGCGAAGAACGGCGATTGAGGTCGCCCCTCCGACCGCACAGACACCCCCGGCCGGGTCTCCGGTCCGGGGGTGTTCCGCGTGCGATTCCGTATGTCGGGGAATCGGGCGCCGTCCCACCCCTTCCGGAGAACAGATATATGCACCACCATGTGGCGCTATCGCACGCGCCCGTGGCGGCGCGCCCGACCGTGCCCGGGGTGGGACATGCACGACACCAGGTGGAAGCAGGCCGTCGAATGGCTGGCCGCGGCGGCCACGGACCCGCAGGAGTGCAAACGCCAGTGGGACCACGGCCAGGGCACGGCGCTGCTCGCGGCCGGACGGTACTGGGACGTGCTGAGCGTCCCCGACCGCCTTGGGCTGCTGGCCCTGGACCTGCTGTGGAGCGATCCGCTGGAGTTGCCCGGTCCGACGCTGGTGGACGTCACCGCCCGCCGGGTGGGCTTCTTCCTGCCGCCCGACCCGGACAGCGAGTGGGTGGGGTTCGGGGTACGGCACGTGGGACGCGGGTCGTGGATCGCGGTGCCGCCGCCGTACCGGCCCTCCGGGCGGCTGGAGTGGCTGGTCCCGCCGGACGGCACCGGCACGCTGCACGCGGCGGAGCCGCTGGAACGGGCGCTGCGACGGGCGACGGGCACGCTGGCGGTGCTGGCGCCGGTCAGTGCGGAGGCGGCGGCTCCGGACTGTTGGTGAGGTTCGGTTCGGGCGACTCCTGGGGCGCGGCTTCCTCGGTCGCCGCCTCGGGCTCTTCCTCAGGCGTCTCGCCGGACGGAACGGCCTCGGCCGTCTCCTGGGAGGCCGCCTCCTCCGAGCCCCCGTCTGTCGCCCCCTCCGGAGCCAGCAGGGGAACAGGAACACGGAAGGGTACGGCAGGCGCCGGACGGTGGTCGCCCGCCGTCACCACGGCGAAGGACGCCCACAGCCCCTCCCGGTGCCCCGGGACGGTGTGCCCCTTCGCCCGCCACTCCGCGACGAGTTCCGCGTAGATCGGTGTGTTCGTCACATGGCCGCCGGTCAGTTGCGCGTACGGCCGGCTCGCGGCGCCGTGCCCGAGAAGGCGCCGCGCCGTCTCAGTGCTGTCCATGCCGGAGCAACGCGCCGCCGCGCGCCGGTGGTACGCCGTGGGCTCCACCTCCGCCCGCGGGGGTGACATCGTCACCCGGTCGGCCGTACGCGTCGGAGAGGCGGGGTTTGACCCTCGACCTGGTCGAGGCGGCAGGGTCCGGGGAGTGGAGAGCGAGATGCGCAGCATTGGTGAGATGGCCCGCGAGAGCGGGCTGGGCGTCAGCGCCCTGCGGTTCTACGACCGTGCCGGGGTCCTGGTCCCCGACCAGGTCGACCCGGTCACGGGCTACCGCTGGTACGCCCCGGAGCAGCTCGGTGAGGCACGGGTGCTGGCCCGGCTGCGCCGTGCGGGCATGCCGCTGGCGGACGTCCGGCTGGTGCTGGCGGGCTGGACGGCCGCCGACACCGATCTCGTACGGCGGCTTCTGGAGGCGCATCTGCGCCGGCTGGACGAGGGGCTGTCGGCCGCTCGCGTCGAGTTCTCCGCGCTTCGTGACCTTCTCGACGACAGGGAGAACCTCCTCATGAGCTCACTCCGTTCCGCCGCCCGGCTGTCCGTGTCCGGTCCCGGTCTGGCCGCCGCGCTCGACGCGGTCCGTTTCGCGGCCGGGACCGACCCGGGGCTGCCGGTGCTGGCCGGTGTCCATCTCGACGCCGAGGGCGACGCGCTGCACGTGGTGGCGACCGACCGCTACCGGATGGCGGTGGCCCGCACCGCGGCCGGCGGAAACGGGGGCGGCCGGGTGCAGGCGACCGTGCCGCTGCCGCTCGCCGACGCGATGCGGGTGCTGCTGGACGGCGAGGACGAGGCGCGTCTCGCCGTGGAGGACGGGCGCGTGACCCTGGAGGCCGGTGACCGGCAGACGGGCGGCCGGTGTCTGGAGCAGGACTTCCCGGACTACCTTCGCCTGGTGCGGCTGCCCGCCGGGCGCCGTGCCGAGGTGGACGTGCCCGCGTTCACGGAGGCGGTGCGCACGGGTCCGGTGCGGCTGCACGAGGACGGAGGTACGAAGGCCGAGCTGACGGTGCTCGAGGTGTCGGGGGACGGCCGGGTCGCGCCGGTTCCGGAGAGCGCCGAAGGCCCGGACCTCGTCGCGGTGAACCGGGCGTTCCTGCTGGACGCGCTCGCCGCGCCGGCCGGTGACCGGCTGGTTCTGGAGTTCGGCGCCCCGACGGCCCCGCTCGTGATCCGCCGGCCCGGCGACGCGCACACGTTCTCGCTGCTGATGCCGGTGCGGCTGACCGACTGAGACACGGCCCCGGTAAGCACGACGGCCCGGGCGGCTCCCTCGTGGGGGGGGCTGTCCGGGCCGTACGTGTACAGGCGGCTGGGGGTCAGCGGTCGCGGCCGCTGTCCTCCATCGGCTCCAGCGTCTCCGCGGCGGGCGTGGAGCGCTGGGCGAGCAGGGTGTCGGGCGCGGGCGTCCGCCGTCCGGCCAGCCACATCGCGATCGGCTCGGTGTAGCGGGCGGTGAGCGGACCGATGATCACCAGGACCAGGACGTACGCGGTGGCCAGCGGGCCGAGCTGGGGCTCGATGCCGGCGGTGACGGCGAGTCCGGCGATGACGATGGAGAACTCGCCGCGCGCCACCAGGGTGCCGCCCGCCCGCCAGCGGCCCTTGGCGGAGATGCCGGCGCGGCGGGCCGCCCACCAGCCGGTGGCGATCTTCGTCAGGGCGGTGACGACGGCCAGGCCGAGCGCCGGGAGGATGACCGGCGGGATGGACTGCGGGTCGGTGTGCAGGCCGAAGAAGACGAAGAACACCGCGGCGAACAGGTCGCGCAGCGGGGCGAGCAGGTTGTGCGCACCTTCCGCGACCTCGCCGGACAGGGCGATGCCGACGAGGAAGGCGCCGACGGCGGCCGACACCTGGAGCTGCTGGGCGAGGCCGGCGACCAGCAGGGTCAGGCCGAGCACGACGAGCAGCAGCTTCTCCGGGTCGTCGCTGGACACGAAGCGGGAGATCACGCGGCCGTAGCGGACTGCGACGAAGAGCACGAGGCCGGCGACGCCCAGCGCGATGGCGAGGGTGACGCTGCCCGCGGCGAGGCTGACGCCGGCCAGCAGGGCGGTGATGATCGGCAGGTAGACGGCCATCGCCAGGTCCTCGAGCACGAGGATGCTGAGGATGACCGGGGTCTCCCTGTTGCCGAGCCGGCCGAGGTCGCCGAGGACCTTGGCGATGACGCCGGAGGAGGAGATCCAGGTGACGCCCGCGAGCACCACGGCGGCGACCGGGCCCCAGCCCATGAGCAGGGCGAGGGCGGCGCCGGGCAGGGCGTTGAGCGTCATGTCGACGAGACCGGCCGGGTACTGCGTCTTCAGGTTGGAGACGAGGTCGCTGGCCGTGTACTCGAGGCCGAGCATGAGGAGCAGCAGGATGACGCCGATCTCGGCGCCGATCGCGACGAACTCCTCGCTGGCGCCGAGCGGCAGCAGGCCGCCCTCGCCGAACGCGAGGCCGGCCAGCAGGTAGAGGGGGATGGGCGAGAACTGGAGGCGTCCGGCGAGGCGGCCCAGCAGGCCGAGACCGAGGATGATCGCGCCGAACTCGATGAGGAAGATCGCGGAAGAGTGCACGCGCTCACTCCCGCCCGAGGATCTCGGCGGCGGCGTCGATTCCCTCGCGGGTGCCGATGACGATCAGGGTGTCCCCGCCGGCGAGCCGGAAGTCCGGCGCGGGCGACGGGATCGCCTCCGCGCGGCGCAGGACGGCCACGATGGACGCGCCCGTGTCGGTGCGCATCCGGGTCTCGCCCAGGAGGCGGCCGTTCCAGTGGGAGACCGAGGACAGTTCGATGCGTTCGGCGACCAGCCCCAGGTCGGTGGTGTGCAGCAGGTTGGGGCTGTGGTGGGCCGGCATCAGCGCGTCGATGAGCGCGGCCGACTCGGCGACGCTGAGCCGCAGGGAGCGGGCGCAGGCGTCCGGGTCGTCGGAGCGGTAGACGTTGACCGTCCGGGTGCCGTCGCGGTGCGCGATGACGGACAGGTGCTCGTGCTCACGCGTGGTGAGGTCGTATTTGACACCGATGCCCGGCAACGGTGTCGCGCTCATCCGTGGAGCAGGCACAGCCCGTCCCCTTCCCGTCTTCTTTTCGAGTCGTCCGATGTGCGGGGCCGAACGGACCGTCGTACGGCACCGGGTGGCAACCCTCACTGCCGTAATGGTGCCATCCCGCCATTCGGCCGGAACATGGGTGTTGCCACGGATGGACAGGTTCCGGCGCCGTCCCGAGGATCGTCGAGGCCATCGTGTCGTCGCAGGTCAGCGGGGTGCACCGGACAAAGCGTGGGAATCGGGCGCGTAGTGGCGCTCCCGCGTGGGTACTCGGTGGCACCTTCCGGGGACGGGAGTGTGTGGTGGACGACACGGTGATCGTGGGAGTGGACGGCTCCTCCTCCAGCCTCGCGGCCGCCGACGTGGCGGCCGAGGAGGCGCGGCTGCGCGGGGCCCGGCTGCGGATCGTGCACGCGTTCGCCCGGCCGTCGGATCTGGATCCGATGATCCACGGGGTGCTGGCCGAGACGGAGCAGCGGCTCCATGAGCGGTTCCCCGGGCTGGAGATCACGCGGACCGTGGTGTCCGGTGACGCGCTGACGGTACTGCGGACCGAGTCGCGGCACGCGGTGCTGACCGTGCTGGGGCGGCGTGGCCGGAGCCTCTTCGGCGATCTGCTGCTGGGTTCGACGACCATGCAGCTGGCGACGCATGGGCACGGTCCGCTGATGGTGGTGCGCGGGCGGCCCGACCCGCAGGGCCCCGTGCTGCTGGCCGCGGACGGCTCACCGGCCGGGAACGCCGCCGCGTCCTTCGCGTTCACGGAGGCCGAACTGCGCGGGGCGCCGCTGACGGCCATGCACGTCTGGAACACCTGGAGCGAGCCCACGCCGTACGAGGAACCGGGTGATCCGTTGAGCGTGGTGGTGGACCTCGACCAGCTGGAAGTGCGTCACCGGCGGCTGCTGGAGGACGTGATGAAGCCCTGGATGGCCGCGCACCCGGACGTCATCGTCCAGCCGCGCCTCGAACGGGGCCGCGTCCGCCAGGCGCTGCTGGAGGCGACGGGCGAGGCGCAGCTGGTGGTGGCCGGGGCGCGCGGCCACGGCGGGGTGACCGGCATGCTGCTCGGCTCGGTCAGCCAGGCGCTGCTGCACCACGCGGAGTGTCCGGTGACGGTGGTCCGGGCGCTGTGAGCTGAGAGCACGTCAGCCCCGGGGACGGCTCGGTGCATCCGGCGCGGCCGCACGCGCTGGACCTCAGCGGCACCTGCCCGTTCGGGTAGTCATCACCCACCCTTACGGTGAGTGATCTTTGACCACCCGTCGTGACGGATCTGTAGAACACTGCCCAGACACCGTCGACGACGCCGGCTTCTCTCTCCAGCGTCGTTTCCACGTTCGACGAGGGGATTCACCCATGCCTGACACCGTCTCCATCGCGGCGATCAACTTTCTGGTCCGTCCGGTGCACGACTTCGACGAATTCGCCCAGCACGTACGTGGGCTGCTCGATCAGGCCGAGGGTGCCGATCTGGTCCTGCTGCCCGAACTGTTCACAGTGGAGCTCTTCACGACCGAACCGACGTGGCGTACGGACGACATCGCCGACCTGACCAGGATCGACGCCTACACCGACGACTACCGCGCCCTCTTCACCGAGGAGGCGCGCCGCCGCGGCCAGCACATCGCCGCCGGTTCGCACCTCATGAAGCGCGGCGATCGCCACCTCAACGTGGCCGGCCTGTTCACCCCCGAAGGCACCGTCCACGAGCACGAGAAGACGCACATCTTCCCGGGCGAGGCGGCATGGTCCACCTCCGAGGGCGACGAGCTGAAGGCGATCGACCTGCCGTTCGCCAAGGTCGGCTTCGCCGTCTGCTACGAGGCGGAGATCCCGGAGGTCTCCTCCAGCCTCGCCGAGCAGGGCGCGGAGATCATCCTGTGCCCCTCGTACACCTTCACCGAGCACGGCTTCTGGCGGGTACGCCACTGCGCCGCCTCCCGGGCGATCGAGAACCAGGTGTACTTCGTGCACTGCTCGACCGGCGGTTCGCCCGGCGCTCCCCTGCCGAACGGCTGGACCCGCAGTTCCATCCTCGGCCCGTGTGACCAGCCCTGGGCCGCCAACGGTGTCATCGCCGAGGCCGGGGAGAACACCGAGACCCTCGCACGGGGCGTCGTCGACCTCGACGCGCTGCGCCGGAACCGTGAGGACGGCGCCGCGACGACGTTTCGTGACCGCCGTCGCCGGGCCGGTACGTACGCCGAGTGGCCCTCTCACATCAAGACCGCCTGACCCCGACCTCCTCGGAAGGAATACTCCATGGGACATCTGCAACTTCCCCCGGGCAAGAAGATCGCCGTCAACCTGGGCACGGACTTCGACGCACAGTGTCTGTGGCTGGGCGGCTTCAACAAGCCCAGCCCGTCGTACATGTCACGCGGTGAGTACGGCGCCGAGGTCGGGGTGCCGCGACTGCTGGAGCTGTACCGGCGCTTCGACGTCAAGAGCACGTTCTTCACCCCCGGTCACTCGGTGGACACCTTCCCCGAGCGCTGCCGGGAGATCGCCGACGACGGCCATGAATTCGGCCACCACGGGTACTTCCACGAGAATCCGACACTGATCAGCAGGGACACCGAGAAGCGGCTGATCGACCTCGCGTTCAAGACGTACAAGAATGTGCTGGGAATCCGCCCCACCGGGTACCGGTCGCCGTACTGGGACTACAGCGAGAACACCCTCGACCTGATCGAGGAATTCGGCTTCGACTACGACACCAGCCTCATGGGCCGCGACGTGGTGCCGTACCGGCCGCGCCGCTGGGAAATCAACTGGGAGACGGGCAACCGGGCGGGCAAGGCCAGCAAGGTGCTGGAGATCCCGGTCAACTGGTACCTCGACGATTTTCCCCCGCTGGGCTATGTCACGGGCGGGCAGACCGGCATGCAGGACTCGGACACCATCTACAAGCGGTGGAAGGACATCTTCGATTACGCCTACGACCGCGTACCGAACCCGGTCTACGCCACCTGCGTGCACCCGCAGATCATCGGCCAGCCGCACCACATGATGTGGTACGAGCGCCTGGTCGAGTACATCGCCGGCAAGGAGGGCGTCTGGTTCGCCACGTGCGCCGAGATCGCGGCGTGCTGGGTGGACGACGACCGGGACCGCGAGCTGATGAACGCCGAGGACATCCGCGGCGTTTCCCCCAAGCCCGCCGACTACCCGATCGCCTGACGCCGCCTCCGGCCATCGAGCCCCTGACCCCCTCCGGCTGCCCGACCGCGTCGGCCGGGCAGCCGGAGGCCGTGGGGTACGGTCGAAGGGGTAACTGTCCAGGTGAATGACCTCGTCAGGGCGGAGTTGTTATGAGCTGGACCCGGTCGTCGTACGCGTGGGACGCGGGGCGCAGCACCGCCATCCACGACGCGCTCGGCCCGCTCGTCGCGGACATTCGCAGTCTGCTCGGCGCCGGGACCGGACTGGTCGTCTACGAGCCCAGCTCCGGCCCGCCGCTGCTGCTGGCGTCGGACGTCACCGACGACTCCGCCGACGACCCGCTCCTGCCCAACGAACCACTGCGGCTGCCCCCCGGCTTCCCCCACGGCCGGCTCGAGGTGATCTCCGACCTGGAGATCCACTCGGCCCTGCGCGACCGAGTCGTGAAACTCGGGTCGGCGGTGGCCGTTCCCTGGCGGGACGCGTTCGGCACGGGCTCACTCGTCGTCGGGAACACTGCCGGCGCTTTCACTCCGGAAGCCGCCGACCTGCGGTCCTGCCGACGAGACGCCGTCCGGCGGGTGCGGGCCGCGCTCCGCAGAGCGCGGCAAGCGGGCGGCACCCTGGTCGAGAACGATCTGAACCAGGCCTTGCGCCATATCGCGGAATCGACCGCGAGCAGTCCCGACGCCGGCACCGTGCTGGCCTCGGTGCTCGTCGCCGCACGGAATCTGTTCGACTGCGAGGTCGCCTACCTGTCCATTCCCGAATACGACGGCGTGACCTTTGCTTTCGACCAGGTGCTGAACATCCAGACTCCCGCCTTCCGGCATCTGCGCATCAAACACGGCCAGGGGCTGGGTGGACTCGCGCGCGAACTGCGATCGTCGGTGCGCTCACTCGACTACGCACGGGACCCCCGGCTGCGTGCCGCCCCGGTGGACGAAACCGCACGCGAGGGAATCGTCTCCGCGATGGCCGCCCCCCTGCTGGTGGACGACCAGATCAAGGGTGTCGTTTATGTCGGGAACCGACGTCTGAAGCCCTTCACCGAAACCGATGAGACCTTGCTCGCGGAATTCGCGGGCTACTCCTCTCTCGGACTGAAGAGGCGAGAGGCCGACGAATACCGAGACAGTGTGATCCAGCGCAAGGAGCGCGAGCGCCTGGCCCACGACCTTCACGACTCGGTCGTACGCGGTCTGCTGCGCATAGGTTTCGAGGCGGAAGCGGCACAGCACAACTGCCAGGACGACGCACTGCGCCGCAGGATGGCTGTGATCGGCAGTGCGGCCGAGGAGTGCATGGGCATGCTCCGACACCACCTCTCCGTGCTCATCGGCGACGCGGAGTACGGGCAGCCCAGCACGGGCGCCGAGGTGCTGGGCCAGATCGCGTCGGTGCGCCGCGGGCCCGGCATCGACCGTACGACCGAACTCTGCGGACCATGTCCGGACGCCCTGATCCCGCCGCCGGCCGCGAAGGCCCTCGTCCACGTCGGCCAGGAGGCGCTGACCAACGCCGAGATCCATTCGGGCTGCCGTCGTGCCCACACCGCGCTGGAGATCGACGCCGAGTCGTTCGAACTGCGGGTGGTCGACGACGGCGGCGGTCTCGATCCCACTGCCCTGGACCAGGTACTCGCCCCGACCTCGCCGCATCTGGGGTTCCGGTCGATGCGGACGGCGGTGACCCGGCTCGGTGGCAGGCTCACCGTCGAATCCGGTTCGCTCGGCGGACTCCAGGTGCGCGCCGTCCTGCCGCGGGGCCGGCTGTGATCAGATTCGCCGTGGTCGACGACCACATGATCGTGCACGACGGGTTGCAGGCGATGGCCTCCCGCGCCGACGACCTGGAGTTCGTCGGCGCGGCGGAGACTCCTGACGACGCGCTGGGCCTCCTCGAAGAGACACGGCCCGACGTCCTCGTACTGGACCTGCGGCTCAACGGTGAAAGCAGCACCGAACTGTGCGCGACCGTGCGCCGACGGCACCCGGATGTCATCGTGCTGATGTTCAGCGCCTACGGGAACACCGAATTGCTGACGCAGGCGATCCGCGCCGGCGCGGCTGGATATGTCCTCAAGGACACCAACACCGGCCGAATGCCCGAGATCCTGCGTGAACTCGTGCGAGCAGGCAGCTACTTCGACCCGAGAATCGCCGGCAGCCTGCTGCTCACCTCGATCTCGAACCCGTCGGAACCGGTCTCCTTCTCCGAGCGCGAACTGGCGATCATCCGGCTCATCGCCCGAGGGGCGAACAACCACGACATCGGTGAGGCGCTGAGCGTCAGCCCGCACACGGTCAAGTTCCACATCTCCACGATGTTCAAGCGGCACGGGGTGCATCGGCGAGCGGAACTCGTGAGGCTGGCGATGGACTTGCAGCTCCTGGACTGACCGGATGAGACCCCCGCGCCACTGCGGCTCACTGCACGGTGGCCGAGTGATGGCATGACTCACGACAGACGAGGTAGCGGTCGGCACGTCCTCGCGTGCCGCTCGACGTGGCGGTCTACGCGCCAGGACGATCTAGCTCAGCCGAGGAAGCTCAGCCGTACCTGACGGCTGACATTGTCCTTGTTGGTGTCGACGACGCACACCGACTGCCAGGTCCCCAGTTCCAGGCGACCGTTGATCACGGGGAGCGTCGCGTGCGGGGAGACGAAGGCGGGGAGGACGTGGTCGCGGCCGTGGCCGGGGCTGCCGTGGCGGTGCTGCCAGCGGTCGTCGGCGGGCAGCAGGGTGTGCAGCGCGGACAGCAGGTCGTCGTCGCTGCCGGCGCCGGTCTCGATGATCGCGATGCCGGCCGTGGCGTGCGGTACGAACACGTTGAGCAGGCCGTCCCGGCCGGACGCGGTGTCCCGCAGGAAGGCCTCGCAGTCGCCGGTGATGTCGACGACCCGCTCGGTGGAGCCGGTGGTGAGGTTCAGGACTCGGGTGGTGAAGGCGTCGGACATGCGCCCATCCTGACGCACACGGCGTGCTTCTCGCGTGTCCCGGTGGCGCGCGTCCGGGAAGATCCACCGCCTCCGGCGTGTTGGTGGAAGCGTGAACAATGTGCGCGAGGTCGAGGTGGTCGTCGTCGGCGCCGGTCAGGCCGGGCTTTCGAGCGCCTATCACCTGCGGCGGACCGGCTACGAGTCCGACCGCGACTTCGTGGTGCTGGACCACTCCCCCGCCCCCGGCGGCGCCTGGCAGTTCCGCTGGCCCTCGCTGACGTACGGCAAGGTGCACGGGATGCACGCGCTGCCCGGGATGGAGCTGACGGACGCCGATCCGCTGCGGCCCTCCTCCGAGGTGATCGGCGCCTACTTCGACCGCTACGAGCGGACGTTCGACCTGCGGGTGCGCCGCCCCGTGGACGTGCACGCCGTGCGGGAGGGGTCCGGCGGGCGGCTGCTTGTGGAGACCTCGCACGGCACCTGGGCGACCCGCGCGCTGATCAACGCGACCGGCACCTGGGACCGTCCCTTCTGGCCGCGATACCCCGGCCAGGAGACGTTCCGCGGACGGCAGCTGCACACCGCGCGGTACCCGGGGCCCAAGGCGTTCGCGGGGCTGCGGGTGGTCGTGGTGGGCGGCGGCGCGTCCGGCACGCAGCATCTGCTGGAGATCGCGCCGTACGCGGCGGCCACCACCTGGGTGACCCGCCGGCCGCCCGTCTGGCGGGAGGAACCCTTCGACGAGAACGCGGGCCGCCAGGCCGTCGCCCTCGTCGAGGAGCGTGTGCGGCAGGGGCTGCCACCGCGCAGTGTGGTCTCCGTGACGGGGCTGCCGTTGAACGACGCGATACAGCGGGGGCTCGCGGACGGTGTGCTCGACCGCGAGCCGATGTTCGACCGGATCGAGCCCGACGGTGTGGTGTGGGACGACGGGCGCCGGGTCGCCGCAGACGTCATCCTGTGGGCGACCGGCTTCCGGCCCGTGATCGACCATCTCGCGCCGCTGCGGCTGCGGGAGCCGGGCGGCGGGATCCGTGTGGAGGGCACCCGGGCGGTCGCCGACCCGCGGATCCACCTGGTCGGCTACGGTCCCTCGGCGAGCACGATCGGCGCCAACCGGGCCGGACGGGCCGCCGTACGGGACATCAGGCGGCTGCCGGCCGAGGAGCCCGCCGCCGCCTGAACGGCGGTCATGTCGCCGACGGCTGCGCGGACCTGCCCTCGGTCTTCTTCCGTTCGGCCTCCGCCTCCGCCACGTCGCGCTGGTGCTCCGCGAGGTCCGCGGTGAAGCGCGTCTCCCCCGGCCGGACCGTGACGAAGTACAGCCAGTCGCCCGGGGTGGGGTTGATCGCCGCGCGCAGGGCGTCCTCGCCGGGGTTGTCGATGGGGGTCGGCGGCAGCCCCATGCGCCGGTAGGAGTTGTACGGGCTGTCCACCTCGGTGTCGGCGGGGGTGGCGCGCGCCTTGCTGCGGTTGAGGGCGTAGTCGACGGTGGAGTCCATCTGCAGCGGCATGCCGCGCTCCAGCCGGTTGAAGATCACCCGGGCCACCTTGCCCATGTCGGCCTTGGTGGCCGCCTCGGCCTGGACGATGCTGGCGACGGTGACCGCCTGGTAGACGTTCATCGCGTTGCGCTGCGCGCCGGCGGCGACGGGGGCGCCGTTGAACTTCTTGTTGGCCGTGTCGACCATGCCGGCCAGCAGCTTCTGCGGGGTGGCGTTCTCCGGGAGCGGATACGTGTCCGGGAACAGGTAGCCCTCGGGGTTGCCCTCGGCCTCGTTCGGCAGCTTCAGGTCGGCCTTGGCGAGGGACTTCTTGGTGGTGCCCGGGGGCAGGTCGAGGGTCTTGTCGATGGCGGCGTAGACCTGGTTCGCCCGCCACCCCGCCGGGACGACGAGGGCCTCGGGGCGGGGCTCCTCCTCATCGGCCATGATCAGCAGCGGCACCGCCACGGCGGTGCCGGCCACGACGGCCCCCAGCGTCGCCAGGGCGAGACGGCCGCGGCGCGTCAGTCGGATCGAGTTCCGTGACGGAGTGTTCGTCTGCATGCGGGCACGGTAACCCGCATATCGCCATAAACCCGGCATATTTTCAGCTTGTCGGCTCCAGTCGGGCGTCCCGTCGCACGAGGGCCGCATACCGGCCCTCACGCTCCAGGAGCTCCTCGTGGGTCCCGCGTTCCACAACGCGGCCGCCGTCCAGGACTACGATCTGGTCGGCGCCGCGGACAGTGGAGAGCCGGTGGGCGATGGTGATGGTGGTGCGGTCGGCCGACAGCGCGTCGATCGCGGCCTGCACCGCCGCCTCCGTACGGGTGTCCAGCGCGCTGGTCGCCTCGTCGAGGACGAGCACCGGAGGGTCGCGCAGGATGGTCCGGGCGATGGCCAGGCGCTGCTTCTCGCCGCCGGAGAAGCGGTGGCCGCGCTCGCCGACGACGGTGTCGTAGCCGTCGGGCAGGGCAGCGACGTGGTCGTGGATCTGCGCGGCCTCCGCCGCCGCGCGCAGCTCCTCGTCGGTGGCGTCGGGCTTGGCGAAGCGCAGGTTGTCGGCGACCGACGCGTGGAAGAGGTACGTCTCCTGGGAGACGACGCCGACCGCGCGGGCGAGGGTGTCGAAGTCGAGGTCGCGCACGTCCACCCCGTCGAGGGTGACCCGACCGCCCGTGACGTCGTACAGCCGCGGCACAAGGTGACCGAGCGTGGACTTGCCGGCGCCCGTCGGGCCGACCACGGCGAGGCTGCCTCCGGGCGGGACGGTGATGTCGATGCCGTCGAGGACCGGGCCGCCCTTGCCGTCGTAGCCGAACGACACGTTCTCGAAGCGGACCTCGCCCTTCACCCGGTCCAGGCGCACCGGGTCCTCGCGCTCGGTGATGTCGACCGGCAGGTCGAGGTACTCGAAGATGCGCTGGAAGAGGGCGAGCGAGGTCTGGATCTGGACACCGGTCGACAGCAGGCTCACCGCGGGGCGGAACAGGCCCTGCTGGAGCGAGACGAACGCGACGATGGTGCCGATCGACACCCCCGGGCCGCCCGAGTGCAGGGCGAGACCGGCCGTCCAGTAGATGACCGCCGGCATCGCGGCCATGACGATCGTGATGACCGCCATCCGCCAGCGGCCCGCCATGTTCGACCGCACCTCCAGGTCGACGAGCCGCTCGGACTCGTCGGCGAATGCGGCGGTCAGCGAGTCGGAGCGGCCCATCGTGCGGCCGAGCAGGATGCCGCTGACCGACAACGACTCGGTGACCGTCGCCGCCATCGCGGCCATCTGCTTCTGGCGCCGCGTGGTGATCTTCTTGCGTTCGTTGCCGACGCGGCGGCTGATCCACACGAAGACCGGCAGCAGCGCCAGCGACACGACCGTCAGGCGCCAGTCGAGCGCGAGCATCGCCACGATCGTCGCGACCACGCTGGTGAGGTTGGAGACCAGCGAGGTCGCCGTGGAGGTGACGGTGGCCTGCATGCCTCCGATGTCGTTGGCGATGCGGGACTGCACCTCGCCGGTGCGGGTCCGGGTGAAGAAGGCGAGCGACATGCGCTGCAGACGCCCGTAGACAGCGGTGCGCAGGTCGTGCATGACGCGCTGGCCCACGGTCGTGGAGATCAGGGTCTGCAGCACGCCGAAGACGCTGGTGAGCACGGCGCTGAGGATCATGCCGAGCACCAGCAGGCTGAGCAGACCGGTGCGGCCCTCGGGCAGGGCGACGTCGAGGATCGCCTTCAGCAGGAACGGCGAGGCGACCGACACGAGCGACGACGCCCCGACGAGCAGTCCGACGATCGCGAGGCGGCCCCGGTAGGGACGGAAGAGGCGCAGGATGCGACGCACCTGCCGGGGTTCCTGCTCGGCTCCGGCGGGCGGCGTCCATGCGGGTGCGTGATCGGGGTGCATGGTCTCCTCGGGGTACGGCGTGGACGCGGACGTCGGTGACCGGACGGTGATCAGCATTCATTGTTACCTGTACTCACAATGAACGGCATCCTGATAATGTTCCCGCATGACCGCGCCCGACCCCGACGGCCTGCTGGCCGAGCAGCTGCTCCGCCTCACCCGCCGGGTGCACCGCATCCAGAAGCGGTATCTGGAGCGGCGCGAACTCGGCATCACTCCTGCCCAGTCCCGGCTGCTGCGCACCCTCGCGCACTACAGCTCACCGCCCCGCATGGCCGATCTCGCGGAGCGGCTGGAGGTGGTGCCCCGGGCGGTGACCACGCTGGTGGACGGTCTCGAGGCGCACGGCAAGGTGCGCAGGGTCCCGGATCCGGCCAACCGCCGTGTGATCCGCATCGAGCTGACCGACGAGGGCCGCGAGGCGCTCCGCGAACTGCGCGCGGCACGGCGGGCGGCCGCGGCGGAGATCCTCGCCCCGCTGGGAGAGCGGGAGCGGGAGCAGCTCGGGGAGCTGCTGAACACCCTGGTCGACGGGCCGGCGGGCCCGCCCTGCGAGGAGAGGCCGGGCGGGGGGCCGGGACCGGTGGAGGGCTGACGGTCCCGCCGGGGGGCTGACGGTCCCGGCGGTGGAGGGCTGACGGTCCCGGACTGCCGGGGCACAGAGAGGCCCGAGGCAGGGCCGGTGAGTGCCCGGGGCGTGGCCGGGAAAAACCGGTTGCCCGTGGACGCGTGACGGAGTCAACCTGTCACGGTTTGCTGCCGCCGTCCGAGGACGTCCGCGGCCCCTGCTCCGAGCCACTGGGACGCCATGCAGATTCACGACCTTCCGTACCCCGATCCGGGCGTGCCCGACGCCCGCTCGGGTCCTCGATTCCTGTGGTGGCTCTTCCGCAACCAGCTGGGCGGACAGCTGAAGGCGCTGGCCTGGGGCCTGCTGCACTTCGTGTCCGTGGCCTCGCTGCCGTTCTGCGTCGGCGTCGCCGTCCAGGCCGCGGTCGACCGCTCCGGCGGACGGCTCGCGCTGGCGGGCGGACTGATGGCGGTGGCCGGTGCGGGCGTCGCGGTCGGCGACACCTTCCTGCACCGCGCCGCCGTCACCAACTGGATCACCGCCGCCGCCCGGGTGCAGCAGCTGCTGGGCCGTAAGGCCGCCGTGCTGGGCTCCGCTCTGACGCGGCGGGTGGCCGCGGGCGAGGTCGTCGCGGTCTCCACCGGTGACGTGGAGAAGATCGGCTGGTTCGTGGAGGCGCTGTCGCGGTTCACCGCCGCCGCGGTCACCATCGTCGTCGTCACCGTCGGCCTCCTCGCCTACCAGCCCGCCCTGGGTGTCGTCGTCGCCGTGGGACTGCCCGTGCTGGCGCTCGCGGTGCTGCCGCTGCTGCCCAAGGCCACCCGGCGGGCGGACGTCCAGCGTGAGAAGGCGGGGCGGGCCACCGAACTGGCCTCCGACACCGTCGCCGGACTGCGGGTGCTGCGCGGGATCGGCGGCGAGGACCTGTTCCTCGACCGCTACCGCCACGCCTCGCAGGAGGTCCGCCACGCGGCCGTGCGCAGTGCCCGGATGTGGTCGCTGATCGCGGCCGTCCAGGTGCTGCTGCCGGGACTGCTGCTGATCACGGTGGTCTGGTACGGCGTCCGTCTGGCCCGCGACGGCCGGATCGACGTCGGCGAACTGGTCACCGTGTACAGCTCGGTGATGCTCCTGACGTTTCCTCTGCGTCATTTCGAGGAGATCGCGATGGCCTACTCCTTCTCGCGTCCCTCGGCCAGGCGGGCCGCACGGGTGCTGTCGCTGGAGCGCGCCATGGACACCGCCGGCACGCGCGCCGCCGGGACTCCGGCGGGCGACCTGTACGACCCGGAGACGGGCCTGCTCGCCCCGTCCGGGCTGCTCACCGCCGTGGTGTGCGGCGACCCGGACGCGGCGGGACGGCTGGCCGAACGGCTCGGCGGGCACGCCGCGCAGGAGGGCACCTCGGTGCTGCTCGGCGGGGTGCCCCTGGACGAACTGCCGCTGGACAGCGCCCGTACGGCCGTACTGGTGCAGGACAAGGACCCGGTGCTGCTCTCCGGCACGCTGCGGGAGCTGCTGGACGTGCCCGCGTCCGGGGCGGTGGACCCGGGGGCGGCGCTGGAGGCCGCGCAGTGCCAGGACGTGCTGGCCGCGCTGGTACAGGGGTCGGTGGGCGCCGAGGACCCGATGGACGCCCGCATCACCGAACGCGGCCGGTCGCTGTCCGGCGGACAGCGCCAGCGGCTGGCGCTGGCCCGGTCGCTGGTCACGGACCCGGAGGTGCTGGTCCTGGACGAACCGACCTCGGCCGTCGACTCGCACACCGAGGCGCGCATCGCCCAGGGCGTGCGCGGCCTGCGGTCGGGGCGCACCACCGTGGTGTTCACCTCGTCCCCGCTGCTGCTGGACCGCGCCGACCGGGTGGTGCTCCTGCACGAGGGCACGGTCGTCGCGGTGGGCGGACACCGGGAGCTGGTGCGCACCGAGCCCCGCTACCGGGCCGTGGTGACCCGCGAGACGGAGGAGGAGACGGCGTCGGCCGCCGCGCTCCTCGACGGCGACGGCGGGCGGCGTACGGACGAGGTCCCGGACGGCCTCGAAGAACTGGAAGAGCTCGAAGAGATCGAGGAGACGGCATGATCGGCGTCGCGCCACCGGCGTACGACCCGGCGGCCCCGACGGCGGCCGGCACGCTGCCGGTGGGCGCGCCCGCGACCGTACGCGCCTACGTGGCCGAGCTGCTGCGCCGGCACCGGCGGGCCTTCCTGCTGCTGGTCGCCGTCAACACGGTGGCGGTGATCGCCTCGATGGTGGGCCCGTACCTGCTGGGCGGGCTCGTGGAGCGGGTGTCGTCCGGGCAGCGGGAGCTGCACCTCGAACTCACGGCGGCGCTGTTCGTGGCCGCCCTGATGGTCCACGCGGGGTTCGTGCGGCAGGTGCGGCTGCGCGGGGCGGTGCTCGGCGAGCGGATGCTGGCGGACCTGCGCGAGGACTTCCTGGTGCGGTCGGTCGGACTGCCGCCGGGCGTGCTGGAACGGGCCGGCACCGGTGACCTGCTGTCGCGCATCACCACCGACATCGACCGGCTCGGCAACGCCATGCGCGAGGCCGTGCCCCAGCTGGCGATCGGCGTGGTGTGGGCGGCCCTGCTGCTCGGCGGCCTGGTCGTCACCGCCCCGGAACTGGCGCCGGCGGTGCTGGTCGCGGTGCCGCTGCTGGTGGCGGGGTGCCGCTGGTACTTCCGGCGGGCGCCGGGCGCGTACCGCTCGGAGGCGGCCGGGTACGCGGCGGTGGCCGCCGCGCTCGCCGAGACCGTGGACGCGGGGCGGACGGTGGAGGCGCACCGCCTCGGTCCGCGCCGCGTGGCGCTGACGGACCAGCGGGTGCGGGAGTGGACGGCCTGGGAGCGGTACACGCTGTGGCTGCGGTCGGTGCTGTTCCCTGTCGTCAACATCACCCATGTCACGGTCCTCGGGTCGGTCCTGATGATCGGCGGGGTGTTCGTGCTGCAGGGGTGGATCGGCGTCGGCCAGCTGACGACGGCCGCGCTGATCGCGCAGATGCTGGTCGACCCGGTCGGGCTGATCCTGCGCTGGTACGACGAACTGCAGGTCGCGCAGGTGTCGCTGGCCCGGCTGGTCGGCGTGCGGGACATCGAGCCCGACGCCGGGGACCCGGACGTGACGCCCGAGGGGCGGCGGGTGCGGGCGGACACCGTGCACTTCGGCTACCTGGAGGGCGTGGACGTCCTGCGCAAGGTGTCCCTCGAGGTGCCGCCGGGGACCCGGATGGCCCTGGTGGGTCCCTCGGGCGCGGGCAAGTCCACGCTGGGCCGGCTGCTCGCGGGGATCTACGCGCCCCGGGAGGGACGCGTGACGCTCGGCGACGCGGAACTGTCCCGCATGACCGCGGAACGGGTCCGCTCCCACGTCGCCCTCGTCAACCAGGAGCACCACGTCTTCGTCGGCTCCCTCCGCGACAACCTGCGGCTCGCCCGCACCGACGCGGAGGACGACGAGCTGTGGGCGGCGCTCGGCGCGGTCGACGCGGACGCGTGGGCGCGGGCGCTGGAGGACGGCCTGGGCACGGAGGTCGGCTCGGGCGGGTTCGCGCTCACCCCGGCACAGGCTCAGCAGATCGCGCTGGCCCGGCTGGTGCTGGCCGACCCGCACACGCTGGTCCTCGACGAGGCGACCTCGCTGCTCGACCCGCGCGCGGCACGTCACCTGGAGCGCAGTCTGGCCCGCGTCCTCGACGGCCGCACCGTCGTCGCCATCGCCCACCGCCTGCACACGGCCCACGACGCGGACGTCATCGCCGTCGTCGAGAACGGCCGCATCAGCGAACTGGGCAGCCACGAGGAGCTGGTCGCGGCGGACGGGGCGTACGCGGCGCTGTGGCGGAGCTGGCACGGGTGACCGAGGCCCGCGCCTCGGGGCTGTCCTGGGGCGCGGGAGCCCGTGGGGTGGCGTCGGGCAGGCAGCCCGGTGCTGCGGGGCAAGGTGCCCCGCAACCCGGCACCCTCGGGGCACTTCGCCCCGAGCCCGGTGCCTGGGACGGGTGTGCCACCGCAGCTCGGCGTCCTCGGGGAGGTGCCTCCACTGTTCGATGTGCTCGGATCAGGGTGTCCCGCGGCCAAGACCGCCCGCCTCCCGGGGCCGGGGTGCGCCACGCCGCGCCTCGGGGCGGGTGCCCCGCATTCCGGCCCCCTCGGGGCAGGATGCCGCAGCCCGGTGCCCAGGGACGGGCGCGCCTCCGCGGCCCGGCGTCCTCCGGGAAATGCCTCCGCAGGCCGATGACCCCGGAGCGGGGTGTCCCGCGGCCAAGACCGCCCGCCTCCCGGGACCGAGGTGCGCCACGCCGCGCCTCGGGGCGGGTGCCCCGCATTCCGGCCCCCTCGGGGCAGGATGCCGCAGCCCGGTGCCCAGGGACGGGCGCGCCTCCGCGGCCCGGCGTCCTCCGGGAAATGCCTCCGCAAGCCGATGACCCCGGAGCGGGGTGTCCCGCGGCCAAGACCGCCCGCCTCCCGGGACCGAGGTGCGGCGCCGCACCGCCGTCGGCGGGTGCATCCCCGCGCGCCTCGCGTGGCTCGTCGACGGGTCGGCCCCCCACCCCGCCCGACAGGCTCGGTGTGTCTCGCAGGGGCGGCCCCCCCGGGGGGCGAAGGCGCTCGCGGCTCGGCGCCCCGAACAGGAGGCGTGCGCGCCCAGGACAGCGCGGGCCGGCGTCCCGCGGTCACCGCGTGTGGCGTTGCGGGGTCGGGAGATCCGGTGGAAGGCTGGAAGCAGGCATCGGCTACGGGAGCGTATGGGGCCCGGTGATCGGGTCCTGGCGGGTCCGGTGCCCGTGGAGCCGGCCCGGTGCGGGCCACGGCGGGCGTCGCGGCCCGCCCCACCCCCTGGAGGTGTCCGTGAACAGCGGTGACGGTTGGGGAGACGACGTCTACCAGCCCGACGCGTCCGAGATCCAGGACGACGCCGGACTGCTGGACGCCGAGGACACGCTGGAGACCGACGGTGTCGCCGACCCCCTCGACCGGGGCTGGTCCCCTCCCGAGCGGCCCTGGGCGGTGGAGCACTACGGGGTGACCGCCGCCGAACAGCACGAGGGCGAGACCCTGGACCAGCGGCTGGCCGAAGAACTGCCGGACCTGCCCGTGCCGGACGGCGACGACCTCGGTGATTCCACCGGCACCGACGGGGAACTCCTGGACAACGAGGTCGGCGCGGAACGCTCCGGCCGGCTCGTCGCCCCCGACGAAGGGGCGCACGAGGACGAGGAGGAGGCGCTGGTCGCCTACGACGTCGGCATCGACGGCGGCGCCGCCTCCGCCGAGGAGGCCGCCGTGCACATCGTCGACGAGGACAGCCTGCCAGGCTGACCCTGCCGTGCCCGCCGCGGACGCGGAACCCAGTCGCCCGAGGAGCCCCTATGCAGAAGGACAAGCACCCCGACTACCACCCGGTCGTCTTCCGTGACCGGGCCGCCGGATACGCCTTCCTCACCCGGTCCACCGCGTCCAGCGAGCAGACCATCGAGTGGGACGACGGCGAGACCTATCCGGTGGTGGACGTGGAGATCTCCTCGGAGAGCCACCCGTTCTACACGGGCAAGGCCAGGACCGTGGACACAGAGGGCCGCGTCGCCCGCTTCCAGCGCCGTTACGGCGGTGAAGGCGGCGAGGGCGGCGGGAGCAGCAGCTAGACCCCTGGACCCGCCGTCTATATGACGTTGAGCGCCGCCGCGCAGCCCACCCCGCCCAGCAGCATGAACGCCGGCATCAGCACCTTCAGCTCCACCCAGCTGCCGGCGCGGAACCGCAGCGCCTTCGGCGGGCCGATCGGGTACCAGCGCTTGCGGCCCACGGGTATGGGCCACAGGACCGGGCAGCCGGAGACGGTCAGCGCGTCCCCGATGTCGTGAACGATCGCGCCGAGCACGATGGGCAGGCCGAGCCACAGGTATTCCTGGCCGGGCTCGGTGAACAGCCAGGCGGCGCCGTTGCCCGGCTGGTCGAGGATGCCCGCGATGATCCAGGCGCTGGTCGCCGCCAGCAGCCACACCAGCACGTCGCTGCTGGAGCCGCGCGTCGCCCGCCACAGCAGGCCCTCGATCGCCAGCACCATGTGCACGAAGAGGATGAAGAGGACCGCCCAGCGGCCGCCGGTGATCGCCAGGACCGAGGTGCCGCCGCCGATGAGGACCGCCCACAGCCAGGTGTGGGTGAGGGTGCGGTGGCCGCCCGAGCGGCGGGGGTCGGCCGGTTTCTTCGTCGCCTTGTAGACCGCGTAGGACAGCTTGTCGACGATCTCGCACAGCCAGCGGGAGACGGGGCCGAAGGACCGCGAGATGGTGGCGGCCTTGTGGTCCAGGTCCGGGGCGAGCGCGGCGCCGGCGCAGATCAGCGCACCGGCCAGCAGCACGGGCCAGGGCATCGGGCTTCCGGCCGCGGCCGCCGCCGCCCCGACCCCGAGCCAGGCCGCGGCGCCCGACAGTGAGTGTGCTGGTCCCATCATGACCTCTGCCCGCCCCATTCCTCTTTCGCCGCCGCCCAGTTGACCGGGGACGTTGACGCTGCGCCGGCGACACAGCGTAGCGGTAGTGATCTTCGAGCCGACAGCCGATTCCCGCATCGGGCGAGTGGGCAGGCAAGATGGGGTGGTGACCCTCATCGATCAGCTGCCGAAGACCGCCGACCCCGACGCCCTGTACGAAGCCTTCGAGTCGTGGGCGCAGGAGCGCGGTCTCACTCTCTATCCGCACCAGGAAGAGGCGCTGATCGAGGTGGTGTCGGGGGCGAACGTGATCGTCTCGACGCCCACCGGCTCCGGCAAGAGCATGATCGCCGCGGGCGCGCACTTCGCGGCGCTGGCGCGGGACGAGGTCACCTTCTACACGGCCCCCATCAAGGCGCTGGTCTCGGAGAAGTTCTTCGAACTCTGCAAGATCTTCGGTACCGAGAACGTCGGCATGCTCACCGGCGACGCGTCCGTGAACGCCGACGCCCCGGTGATCTGCTGCACCGCCGAGGTGCTCGCCTCGATCGCGCTGCGCGACGGCAAGGACGCCGACGTCGGCCAGGTCGTGATGGACGAGTTCCACTTCTACGCCGAGCCGGACCGCGGCTGGGCCTGGCAGATTCCGATCCTGGAGTTGCCGCAGGCACAGTTCGTGCTGATGTCGGCGACGCTGGGCGACGTCTCCTTCTTCGAGAAGGACCTCACTCGTCGCACCGACCGGCCCACCGCCGTGGTCCGCTCGGCGACCCGGCCCGTGCCGCTGTCGTACGAGTACCGGTACACGCCGCTCACCGAGACGCTGACCGATCTGCTCGATGCCCGGCAGGCGCCGGTGTACATCGTGCACTTCACCCAGGCTCAGGCCGTGGAGCGGGCTCAGGCGCTGATGAGCATCAACATGTGCACGCGGGAGGAGAAGGACAAGATCGCCGAGCTGATCGGCAACTTCCGCTTCACCACCAAGTTCGGCCGGAACCTGTCCCGTTACGTGCGGCACGGCATCGGTGTGCACCACGCCGGCATGCTGCCCAAGTACCGGCGCCTCGTGGAGAAGCTGGCGCAGGCCGGTCTGCTGAAGGTCATCTGCGGCACCGACACCCTCGGTGTGGGCGTCAACGTCCCCATCCGCACGGTGCTGTTCACCGCGCTCACCAAGTACGACGGCAACCGGGTGCGCACACTGCGGGCGCGCGAGTTCCACCAGATCGCGGGGCGTGCCGGGCGGGCCGGCTTCGACACCGAGGGCTTCGTGGTGGCGCAGGCGCCGGAGCACGTCATCGAGAACGAGAAGGCGCTGGCGAAGGCGGGCGACGACCCGAAGAAGCGCCGCAAGGTGGTGCGCAAGAAGGCTCCCGAGGGCTTCGTCGCGTGGAGCGAGCAGACCTTCGAGAAGCTCATCGGGTCCGAGCCGGAGCCGCTGAACTCCCGCTTCCGCGTCACCCACACCATGCTGCTGTCGGTCATCGCCCGGCCCGGCAACGCCTTCGAGGCGATGCGCCGCCTCCTCGAGGACAACCACGAGCCGCGCAAGCAGCAGCTCCGCCACATCCGCCGCGCGATCGCCATCTACCGGTCGCTGCTGGACGGCGGCATCGTCGAGAAGCTCGACGAGCCGGACGCGGAGGGACGTATCGTGCGCCTCACCGTCGACCTCCAGCAGGACTTCGCGCTGAACCAGCCCCTGTCCACGTTCGCGCTGGCCGCGTTCGAGCTGCTGGACCCCGAATCGCCGTCGTACGCGCTGGACATGGTGTCCGTGGTGGAGTCCACGCTGGACGACCCGCGGCAGATCCTCGCCGCCCAGCAGAACAAGGCGCGCGGCGAGGCGGTCGCCGCGATGAAGGCCGACGGGGTCGAGTACGAGGAGCGCATGGAGCGCCTCCAGGACATCACCTACCCGAAGCCGCTGGAGGAGCTGCTCTTCCACGCGTACAACACGTACCGCAAGTCCCACCCGTGGGTCGGCGACCATCCGCTGTCTCCGAAGTCCGTGGTCCGGGACATGTACGAGCGGGCGCTGTCCTTCACGGAGCTGGTGTCCCACTACGAACTGGCCCGCACCGAGGGCATCGTGCTGCGCTACCTCGCCAGCGCCTACAAGGCGCTGGAGCACACCATCCCCGACGACCTGAAGTCCGAGGACCTGGAGGACCTGATCGCCTGGCTGGGCGAGACGGTGCGCCAGGTCGACTCCAGCCTGCTGGACGAGTGGGAGCAGCTGGCGAACCCGGAGGAGATGACCGCCGAGGAGGCCCAGGAGAAGGCCGACCAGGTCAAGCCGGTCACCGCCAACGCCCGCGCCTTCCGCGTCCTCGTCCGCAACGCCATGTTCCGCCGCGTGGAACTCGCCGCCCTCGACCGGGTGGACGAACTCGGCGAGATGGACGGCGAGTCCGGCTGGGACGCCGACGCGTGGGGCGAGGCCATGGACAAGTACTGGGACGAGTACGAGGAGCTCGGCACCGGTCCCGACGCCCGCGGCCCCAAGCTGCTCATCATCGACGAGCAGCCGGAGAACGGGCTGTGGAAGGTCCGCCAGATCTTCGACGACCCGAACGACGACCACGACTGGGGCATCAGCGCCGAGGTCGATCTGACCGCCTCCGACGCGGAGGGCCGTGCCGTCGTGCGGGTCACCGACGTCGGCCAGCTGTGAGCACAGGAGAGACGCACCCATGACGAACCCGGCCGAGAGCCTCGTCGACCTGCTCGACCTCGAGCAGATCGAGGTCGACATCTTCCGCGGCCGCAGCCCGCAGGAGTCCCTGCAGCGGGTCTTCGGCGGGCAGGTCGCCGGCCAGGCGCTGGTCGCCGCGGGCCGGACCACGGACGGTGACCGCCCGGTGCACTCGCTGCACGCGTACTTCCTGCGCCCGGGCCGGCCCGGGGTGCCGATCGTGTACCAGGTGGAGCGCGTGCGGGACGGCAGGTCCTTCACGACCCGCCGGGTCGCCGCCGTGCAGCAGGGCCGCACGATCTTCAATCTAACCGCCTCCTTCCACAAGCCTGAACAGGGGAGCTTCGAGCGCCAGTTGCCGCCGGCCCGCGAGGTCCCGGACCCCGAGTCGCTGCCGACGGTGGCGTTCGAGATCCGGGAGCATCTGGGCGCGCTGCCGGAGCAGTTGGAGCGGATGGCGCGCCGCCAGCCCTTCGACATCCGCTACGTCGACCGGCTGCGCTGGAAGCCGGACGAGATCGAGGGCGCGGAGCCGCGCAGCGCGGTGTGGATGCGCGCGGTCGGGCCGCTCGGGGACGACCCTCTGGTGCACACCTGCGCGCTGACCTACGCCAGCGACATGACGCTGCTGGACGCGGTGCGGATCCCGGTGGAGCCGCTGTGGGGTCCGCGCGGGTTCGACATGGCGTCGCTGGACCACGCGATGTGGTTCCACCGGCCGTTCCGCGCGGACGAGTGGTTCCTGTACGACCAGGAGTCGCCCATCGCCACGGGCGGCCGCGGGCTGGCCCGCGGCCGGATCTACGACCGGGAGGGGCGCATGCTGGTCTCGGTCGTGCAGGAAGGGCTCTTCCGGGCGCTGTAGGTTTCACGGCGCGGGGGCACCGGTCCCGCCCTGCCCGAAGTGACCAATCAGGCCCCGCCCGCTTCACGGACGCCCCGCGCTCCGCACGGTTCGGTGGCGCCAGCGCGCCAGCAGACCCCGGCGTCCGGCGCGATCCGTGGCGGCCGGCGTGTCCGGGCGGGCCGGGGCGGCCGGCCGTGCGGGCGGGGCTCCCAGCACCGGCCGACGGGACGCGGGTGGCTCGACCGCGGACGCCGTCCGGTGCGAGGGGAACGGCCGGGACGTGGACGGCCGGGACGAGGACGGCCGGGACGAGAACGGCCGGGACGAGAACGGCCGGGACGAGAACGGCCGGCACGTGGACGGCCGGGACGTGGACGGCCGGGGCGCCGGACGGTGGCCCCGGGCCTCGTCCACGAGCCGGGCCAGGTCGGCCCGTAGCCAGGCGATCTCGTCCGGGTCACGCGCGGTCATGAGGTCCGCCGCGATCTGCGCCCCCGGCGAGTCGGGGTTCCCGCCCCCGGGCGGACGGCGGCGGAACCCGTTGACATGGGACCGCTCGTAGGGGTCCCGCACCACCTGCGCCACATGCAGCGGGTCGAGGAACGACGCGACCGCACCCGCGCGGGCCCAGGGTTCCTCGGCCTCCCGGAGCAGGAAACCCAGGTGTCTGCTGCGCCAGTTGCGGGGCCGCAGGTCGATCCCGGAGTCCAGCAGGCCGCGCAGCCCTTCGGACATGCGCCCGGTCAGCAGCGCCGCGTTCTTCTCGTCGTCGCCGAACAGCCTCAGCTCGTCGGCGAGATAGAGCCAGACCACGGCGCGGTAGCGGTTGAGGTGGAACGCCACCGGAACGACCAGACCCAGCCTCGCCAGCCTCGTGAAGCGGGTCTTCGCCACCCCCAGCAGGGCGGAGCCCTCCGCGGTCCCCACGGCGTGCACGCTGCGGCGCAGCGCCTCGGGGAAGTCCGGTCCGGCGCGCAGCCGTTCGATCTCGGCCCTCGCGATCCGCCGCTCCCCCGCCGTCCTGCCGGGCTCCGTGCGGATGCGGCCGAGTCGCACGGCCAGGTCGAACTCGGTACGCCGCAGTCCGAGTTCGCGGGCCGCGCGGCCGGTGGTGATCCAGGTGTCGTCCTTCGCCACGACCGGGCGGTGGGCACCCGTGTCGAAAACGGTGACCGTGCGCTGCGTCGTGGTGGCGGTCGTCGTCTGCCGGGACATGCTCGTCTCCCCCGTGGGTCCGGTGGGCCGGCGCCGGTTGCGCCCGCTCCGGGAAAAACGGTAGCCGCTCCGTCACACTCCGTGTTCAGCCTGTGGACAACTTCCGCCACACCCTCCACCCGCACGGCGAATCCGCAGGTCAAACACCCATACCCGGATCCGGCCGGCGGCGGGTGTCGACATCCAGATGCTCGCCGACCCGGTTGACGAGCAGCGTCATCTCGTAGGCGATGTGCCCGATGTCGGCCTCGGCGCCGCTGAGGACGCACAGACAGCTACCGGAGCCGGCGGCGGTCACGAAGAGGACCGCCTCGTCGAACTCCACCATCGTCTGGCGCACCCCGCCCGCGCCGAAGTGCCGCCCCGAACCCTTGGCGAGGCTGTGCAGCCCGGACGAGACGGCGGCCAGGTGCTCGGCGTCCTCGCGGCGCAGGCCCGTGCTCGCCCCCGTCACCAGGCCGTCGTTCGAGAGGATCAGCGCGTGCCGTACGTGTTCGACGCGCTGGGTCAGGTCGTCCAGCAGCCAGTCGAGTCCCTGGTTCTGCCCCATGTCGTATGTCTCCCCCTGTTGTCCCCGTGTACCCCGTGTGTCGTCCCCTCCGGTCGGGAGGGTCTCTGCGCCAGCCTTCCCCACGACCGGGCGGCGGGCAAGGAATATGAGAGCCATGGGACAGAAGATGACCGAGGAAGAGTGGCGGGCGTTTCGTCCCGCACGGCACCCCCACCGGGAAACTGGCCACCGTCCGGGCCGACGGGCGTCGCATCCGGCGCCGGTCTGGTTCGTGCTCGACGGGGACTACGTGGTGTTCGACACCGGCGCGGCGACCGTGAAGGGGCGCAACCTGGCCCGTGACGGGCGGATCACCCTCCGCGTGGACGACGACCGGCCGCCCTTCGCGTACGTGACCTGGAAGGCCGGGCGCGTCTCTCGGAGGAGCCCGGGGAGCTGCGGCACTGGGCCGCCCGGATCGGCGGGCGGTACTGGGCGAGGACCGCGCGGAGGAGTTCGGCGCCCGTAACGGCATGCCGGGCGAGCTGCTGGTCCGTGTGCGGATCGACAAGGTGCTGGCCGAAAAGGGCGTGGCGGACTGACACCCGGCTGGGAGCCGGACAAGGCGCGACGGACGGACCCCGCCGCGCTCATCCCACCGAGTCGAGCAGCCGGGCGGTGTGCATCCTCCCGGCGTACTCGACGAGCCGGATGAGCACCTCCTTGCCCGAGTCGCGCTCTCGGGCGTCGCACAGCACCACGGGCGTCCCAGGGTCGAGGTCGAGCGCGCGGCACACGTCGCGCGCGTCGTGCTGCCGGGCGCCCGCGAAGCAGTTGACGGCGACGACGAACGGGATCTTCCGGTGCTCGAAGTAGTCGACCGCCGGGAAGCAGTCCTCCAGCCGCCGGGTGTCCGCCAGCACGACCGCGCCGAGCGCGCCCTGCGCCAGTTCGTCCCACAGGAACCAGAAGCGGTCCTGGCCCGGGGTGCCGAAGAGGTACAGGGAGAGCCCGGAGCGGATGGTGATGCGGCCGAAATCCATGGCGACGGTCGTGGTGACCTTGTGGTCGACGCCGTCGGTGTCGTCCACCGTCCGCCCGGCCTCGCTGAGCATCTCCTCGGTGCGCAGCGGCCGGATCTCGCTGACCGCGCCCACCAGCGTGGTCTTCCCCACGCCGAAACCGCCGGCGACCAGGATCTTCAGCGCCAGAGCCGTCGTCTCGCCGGCGGGGGCGTCGGGGTGTTCGGGGACCATCGTTCGCTCTTTTCGTGAGGGTGTTCCAGACGCTCTTTCGTCAGAGTCGTGAGTGCGGCTCGGAGCCGGGTCACGGCACCGGCGCGCTACAGCGCCCGCAGCCCCGCGATCACCTCGCGGAGCACCCGTTCGTCGGGCAACTGGGCGGGCGGCACGGGCCGGCTGACGGTGACCCAGCCGCGTTCCAGCAGGTCGCCGAGGAGCACCCGGACGACGCCGACGGGCAGGTCGGCGCCTGCCGCGAGTTCGGCGACGGACTGGGTCTCCGGGCGGCAGAGGTCGATCAGCGCGCGGTGCTCGGGTCCGAGCGCGGGGTCGTCACCGGCGGGCGCGGCGGGGTCCAGGCTGACCAGGGCGATCAGGTCGAAGCGCACACCGGAGGGGCCGGGTGCGGTGCGTCCGCCGGTCACGGCGTAGGGCCGGACCAGGGGGCCGGCCTCGTGGTCGTACCACTGGCTGCCCGGCTCGCGCGGGGCGCCGGTCGTGTCGTCGGTCATCTGCTCGGACCGCTTTCCCGTCTCATCCGGCCGGCGGCCGTGCGGCGACGCGCGGCGCGGTGTCCAGGTGCTCGCCCACGCGCCGGACGAGCCGTGCCATCTCGTAGGCCACGAGGCCGATGTCGGCGGTGACGGAGGTGAGCACCGCGAGGCAGGAACCCTCCCCCGCGGAGGCCACGAACAGGAAGCCGTCGTCCATCTCGACCATGGTCTGGCGTACGCCCCCGGCCCCGAAGTGCCGCCCCGCTCCCTTGGCGAGGCTGTGGAACCCGGAGGCGACGGCGGCGAGGTGCTCGGCGTCCTCGCGGCCGAGGCCGCCTGAGGCGCCCATGGCGAGTCCGTCGCCGGACAGCACCACGGCGTGCCGTACGTCGGTGACGCGGAGCACCAGGTCGTCGAGCAGCCAGTCGAGTTCGCCGGAGCGCCGGCCCGTACCGGTGCGCGGTTCCTGGATCATGCGGGGTCTCCTTCGGTGCTGGGCCTCGCCGTGCCGCGGGCGGCGCCGGGCGGCCGGCCGCCGCCGCGCGTCCAGCCGTCGCGGTAGGCCGCCATGCGGTCCCGTACGAGTTCGGGGGTGCGGTCGTCGTCCCGGGTCTCGCCCCGTGCGGGCCGCGGTGTGTCCGGCCGGCCGTCGCGGAGCTGGGGCGCCAGGCTGGCCTGGCGTACCCGGCGGGGCAGGTCGTCGGAGCCGGTGGGCTCCTCCGTGCGGTGCAGGCGCAAGGTGGCGGCTCCCTGGGGACTCCGGGGGTCGGCGCCCGCGTCTACATCTACGTCGGCGCCGGTGCCCGTGCCGGTGCGTGAAACGACGTGCGGTACGGGGCGGGGTGCCGGATGCGGCGCTGCGCGCGGCTCGGACCGGGGTTCCCGGTGCGGTACGGCGTGTGATGCCGGAGGCGCCACGGCGTCCGGCGCGCGTCGCGGCTCGGGCCCGGATCGCGGTCCAGGCGCGGACCGGGGCCCCGGCTCGGATTGCGGTCCCGGCCCCGATCGCGGTCCCGGCCCGGAGCTCGGTCCCGGCGCGGGTCCGGGTTCGGGTGGCAGGTCGGCGACGGGGGCCACCAGGGCGCGCCGGGTGTCGGCGGCGGCGACCGCGCGAGGCTGCCGCGGCACCTGGACAGGACCGGGGTGCGGGGCGCGGGCGGGTTCGCGCGCCTCCCGGCCGTCCGCGGCGGGTGCCTCGGCCGGCGTGCCGGGACGTTCCTGCTCGGCGCGCTCGTCGAGCAGCGCGGTGGGGAGCAGGACGACCGCGGTGGTGCCGCCGTACGGCGAGGTCTTGAGGTGCACCTTGACGGCGTGGCGGGCGGCGAGCCGGCTCACCACGAAGAGGCCGAGTCGGTCGCTGTCGAACAGGTCGAGCGCCTCGGACTCGGTGATGCGGCGGTTGGCCTCGGCGAGTGCGTCCTTGCCCATGCCGAGGCCGCGGTCCTCGACCTCGACGGCGTAGCCGTTGCCGACGGGTTCGCCCGTGACGCGCACCCGGGTGTGGGGCGGGGAGAACTGCGCCGCGTTCTCGATGATCTCCGCGAGGAGGTGGGTGAGGTCGGCGACGGCCGCGCCCGCGACCGACGTCTCGGCGAGCTGCCGTACCTCCACGCGCGCGTAGTCCTCCACCTCGGAGACGGCCGCGCGCACCACGTCGGTCAGTGGCACGGGCTTGCGCCAGGCGCGGCCGGGGGCGGCGCCGGAGAGGATGATCAGGCTCTCCGCGTGGCGGCGCATGCGGGTGGTGAGGTGGTCCAGGCGGAAGAGGTCGCTCAGCTCGTCCGGGTCGTCGGAACGGCGTTCCATGCTGTCGAGCAGGCTGAGCTGACGGTGCACCAGAACCTGGCTGCGCCGGGCGAGGTTGACGAAGACGCCGCTGATCCCGCCGGCCAGTTCGGCGCGTTCCACGGCGGCGCGCAGGGCGGCCCGGTGGACGGTGCCGAGGGCCTGGGCGACCTGGCCGGTCTCGTCCTGGGCGGGCGGTCCGTGCGGGGCCTCCGCCCGGATGTCGATCTCCCCGCCTCCGCGTAGTTTCCGCATGGCCTCGGGGAGTTTGCGGTGGGCGATGTCGAGGGCGTCGTCGCGCAGGGCGACCAGTTCGATCACCAGACCGCGTCCGATACGCACCGAGATCACGAGCGAGGCCGCGGCGGCGAGGAGGCCGAACAGCACAGCGGCCCCGGCCGGTCCGAACAGACCCCGCTCCACGGGGTCGGCGCGTCCGGCGACCGACGCCGCCGCGAGCCGTTCCACGGTGCGCAGTTCGTCCCTCACGCGCGCGTGGGCGGCGTCCCAGGTGGCGCGGGGGACGGCTTCCGCGGCCCGTGCCCCTGGGTCGGCGTCGAGGATCTTGTCCTCCGCCGTGTACAGGACGGCGTAGGGGCGGCTGTCGGCGACGGTGGTCCACGCGGTGCGGGCCGCTCCGGGCAGGTCGGGCGCGGCGGAGACGGTGAGGGTGCGGCGCAGTTCGACCGCGCCGGTGAACAGGCGCAGGCGGTCGCCGCCGAGGCTGCCGTGCAGCCGGGCCGCGGCGAGGATCGCGTCCTCCTGGGCGAGGGCCTCTCCCGCGCGGGAGAACTCGAGCAGTACGCGCGCGTCGGCGCCGAGTTCGGCGTCCTGGACGCCGGTGAGGGCGCCGCCCACGCGGAAGGCGCCGTCGATGGCGGCGGTGTACCGCTCGTACGTGCGGGCCCAGCCCGCACGGCCTTCGCGGACCTCGTCGCGCAGGGGGCGCAGCCGTTCGGCGGCGGTGACGAAGGCGTCGAGCCGCTCGGCAACCGCGTGGGGCAGCGCCTGCCCGTCGGCGACGGTGCGGTCGTCGCCGAGCCGCAGCCGGGCCACGGCCCCGTCGGTGACCTGCGCCAGACGGGTGAACTCGGCGTCCCCCACGGCCGCTTTGTCGGACGCGCGGCGCACGGCGGCCGCCCGTTCGGCCTGGAGAGCGGTGACCGCCTCGGCGACCGGGGTGCGTACGGCGGAGTCGGCGCGCTGCACCTGGCGCAGCCGGGAGACGTCCTGGGCGGTGGTGACGGTGGCGTACCCCCACAGGGCGAGCAGGGAGACGACCGGCACCATCAGCAGGCAGATGATCTTGGCGCGGACGGTCCGGGGACCGGACGGGCCGCGCAGACGCGGTACGCCCGCACCGCCCGGGCCCGCCGGAGGCATCGGTCCCTCGTCGGCGGGCGGTCCGGCGTGGGCGCGCCGGCCGCGGACGGGCGGCGGGGACGGCGCCTCGGCGCGGGCGCTCGGGGTCCTCCGGGGTGTGCGCATGGACTCCTCGCTCGTAGGGGCGTGCGGGCGGCGGCGGTCAGTGGGCGGGACGCTCCGCCGGCCGCCGGGCAGCGGCGGTCAGTGGGCGGGACGCTCCGCCGGCCGCCGGGCAGCGGCGGTCAGTGAGCGGGACGTTCCGCCGGCCGCCGGGCAGCGGCGGTCAGTGGGCAGGGCGCTCGGCCGGCCGCCGGGCGGAGGCGGACGTGTGGCGTTCCCCGGCCGCCGGGGACAGCGCCACGAAGGCGGACGTGATGAAGAGGTAGGCGCCGAGGCCGACGGCGAGCGGGAAGACGAACGACATCGCGCTCGCCCCGGGCAGCGGCTCGCCGGACGGCGTGACCCGCACGCTGACCGCGTACATGCCCGTGTAGTGCATGCTGCTGACGGCCGCGCCCATGATCAGGCTGGCGACGGTGACGGCGGCCGGGGAGTGGATGGCGAGGGCCGCCCACAGCGCGGCCGTGGCGGCGACGACGGCGATGAGGACGGACAGCGCGACGCGCACGGGGTCGTAGCTCACCTCGCCGTGCAGCCGGACCGCCGCCATGCCCAGGTAGTGCATGCCGGCGACGCCGAACCCGGTGGTGAGCCCGCCGAGCAGCAGGGCCTGGACCCGGTCGGGGTGACGGCCGACGGCGAACACGCCCGCGCAGACGAACAGCATGGCGACCACCAGGCTCAGCAGGGTGAGCGGCACGTCGTAGCGGATGTCGGTGCCGCTCACGCCGAAGCCGAGCATGGCCGTGAAGTGCATGGTCCAGATGCCGGTGGCGATCGCGGAGGCGGCGGTGAGCAGCCAGTTGCGCCGCACGCGGCCGGTGGCGGCGAGCGCGCGGACGGTGCAGCGCAGCCCGAGGGCGGCGCCTGTGCAGGCCATCGCGTACGACAGCACGGGCGTGAGCCACCCGAGGGTGGCGTGGTCCAGATGTCCCATGACCCGGGGACGCTAGGGGGCGCAGGCGCGTGGAGGGGGCGCGTTTCGAAAGCGGCGCAAAGTTGGCGCACCGGTGGCGTGGTGCGACCGCATCGCGCTCGAACATGCGCACACGATGTCGCCGGTTCCGGTGAGGGATCATGCGGTGCATGAGCGACGACCACACACATGTGCAGGAGTTCTTCGGCGCCCGCGCCGCCGGCTGGGACCGCCGCTTCCCCGACGACGATCCCGCCTACGCCGCCGCGGTCGCCGAGCTCGGGCTGCGCGAGGGCGGCCGGGTGCTGGACGCGGGCTGCGGCACGGGGCGGGCGCTGCCCGCGCTGCGCGCGGCGGTGGGACCGTCCGGGGTCGTGCTGGGCGCGGATCTGACGCCGGAGATGCTGCGGGAGGCCGCGCGGGCGGGCCGGGACCGGGACGGGACGCTGCTGCTGACGGACGTGGCGGCGCTGCCGTTGCGGTCGTCCTCGCTGGACGCGGTGTTCGCGGCCGGGCTGATCGCGCATCTGCCGCACCCGGCCGAGGATCTGCGGGAGATCCGGCGCGTGGTGCGGCCGGGCGGGGTGCTCGCCCTGTTCCACCCGATCGGACGGGCCGCCCTCGCCGCACGCCAGGGGCGCGAACTCACCCCCGACGACCTGCGCGCCGAGCCGAACCTGCGGGCGCTGCTCACGGCCGCGGGCTGGCGCATGACGTCGTACGTCGACGAGGACACGCGGTTCCTGGCGCTGGCGGTGCGGGACGCCTGAGGCGGGTCCGGTGTGTGCGGGGCTCTCGTGCAGGGTCCGCGAACAGGCCCGCGCACAGGGTCGATTCGCCCCGTCCGACCGGAAACCTGCAGCTCCGGGCGCGGGTGCGGGGTCGTGACAACGGGCGCGGGGTCGGCATATGGTGCGCGCCGACGGACGAACCGATGGGGAGGCTGGGATGGCCGGGACGGACCAGGAAGCCGTCGCCGCCGACGACGACGCGCTCTATGTGCTGACGGCGGCGCTGCTGACGCCCGCGAAGTTCCCCAGCGTGCTGGGCGACGACTACCCCGAGGCGTGCGCGGCGCTCGGCCTTCCGCCTGTGGCCGACGGCTACGGGCTGGTGCTCGGCCAGGACGGGGAAGGCGCCCGGTGGACCGTGGTCG
The DNA here is from genome assembly GCF_051903975.1 of Streptomyces sp. P9-2. Taxonomy (NCBI): domain Bacteria; kingdom Bacillati; phylum Actinomycetota; class Actinomycetes; order Kitasatosporales; family Streptomycetaceae; genus Streptomyces; species Streptomyces sp. P9-2. The sequence continues at coordinate 4,290,370 of NZ_CP192633.1, read as the reverse complement.
TCGACGACGTCTCGCTGGTCGCGGTCGCGATCGCGTCCTGGGACTGCGGCATGGAGCACGACCTGTCGCCGGACGAGCGCACGGTCGTCGCCGCGCTGCCCGGCTGGCCCCTCGCGGTGGCCGTGGCCGCGCCGAACGTGCCCGCGCCGCACGACCCCTCCCCCGACGTGGCGGACATGCCGCCGCTGACGCCGCCGGACGCGGAGGTGTGGGGGCCGGCCCAGCGGCGGCTGGGGGCCGATGAAATCGCCTTGCAGTGGGCTACCTGGCGGGAGCAGGTGGACGACTCGGCGTTCCCTGCGCCGGACTCCGCGGCGTCGGCGGCCGACAAGGGTGACGGCGAGGGCGGGGCTGCCCCGGCGGGCGGGCACAGCGGGATCCGCCGGGTGCTGGCCGAGGCGCGCGCCTACATCGACTCGCCGCCGCCGCTGGGGCGGGTTCGGTCGTCCTTCGCACCGGGCGGTGCGCGGACGCTGCGCGCGGACGGGCCCGGGTGGTCGCTGGTGGCGCGGACCGACGACATCGCCTTCGTCCTGCTCGACGACGAACCCGGCGAGGTGCTTCCGGTGGGGAGGGGGCCGGAACTGCCGGGGCTGCTGAAGGGGCTGGACGAGATGGCCGTACGGCCGCTGTGAGGCGCGGGATGGGGCAGGACGCCCTCCCCTTCGGGCCCAGCTCGGTCGGCTGTACGACCGCCCGGGCGCGGTGTGCGCCCCGCTACGGCCCTTCCGAGCCGGTGTGTCCTCGGCGCACGGCGGGACGCGCGGTGCCGCCCGCGCCTCGGACGTCCGGTGCCTCGGGCGCTCGCCCCTTCCTCGGGGCGGGCCAGCCCGTACTCCTCCTCAGCGGCCCAGCTCCTTGCGGGTGGCCCGGCGCAGGCGTCGCCTCTGGGACGGGTCCAGGGCGAGGTAGGCGGCTGCCGGGACTCCCAGGATGATCAGGAGCGCGGCCCACCAGGGCAGCCATATCAACAGGATGAGCCCGACCGCCACACCCCCTGCGGCGATCTTCGCGTTCTTCGACATCTGCGTCGCCTCCTTCGCGGCCACTGCCGCTCTCTGACGTGAAAACGGGTCCGCGTCTGCGGCGGTTCCAGGCCGCCACCCTGAGACGTCCCTGAGATACGCCCCCTAAGGTCTCGGGCGGCGCACGACCTCCTCCCTCACCATGGTGACCCACCTCACAGCGCAGGGGTACCCACGGGACGCCTTCGGGCCTCAGGAGGCGTCCACGCCCTCCAGCCCCGGCAACAGCGACTCCAGCCCGCTGGGCAGCGCGGTGGGCAGACCGCTCGGGAAGTCGCTGGGCAGCGCGGTCGGGAAGCCCGAGGGCAGTTCCGTGGGGAAGTCCGAGGGCAGCAGCCCGGTCGGGAACTCCGACGGAAGGTCCAGCGAGGGGCCGCCGGTGGCGGTCTCGGCGGGCTCCGTGTCGGGACCGTCCTCGTCCGACGTGACGAGCACGGCGATGGTGACGACCAGGGCCGCCACGATGACCGCGAGCACCAGGATCACCAGGCGGCGCCGTCCGGGACCGCCTCCGCCGTCGGGCGGACGGGACGAGGACTCGTCGCCGTAGGGAGGCGGGCCGGGCGGCTGCTGGGGCGGTTCGGGTGGCGTGGCCATGAACACATCGTCGCCGCGGGGGCGCGGCCGCGCGAGAAGACGGCGGTGAAGCCGCCCGCCAGTCGTGGCACGCGGGGGCGCACATCAGGCGCGCGGGGGTGTTTATGCCCCGGGTCGGGTGCGGGTCGTTATGGGCCGCTCGCGCAGTTCCCCGCGCCCCTGAGCGTGCCGCGACGAGCACGCCCCCAAAAGGACACGAGGAACTGCGCGCCAAACCCCCACCCCGCCGCGGACGGCACGACCACCCGCCCGGAACCGCCCAAGGGACTCAGCACCGCGCCCCTGAGCGTGCAACGGCGAACGCGCCCCACAGGGGCGCGGGGAACTGCGCGCCCGGCCCCCATCCCGCCGCGGAGCCGCGACGACAGCCGGGGCCCGCCCGCAGAAGAGCGGGCCCCGAGGGGGTCAGCCCCTCGCCCCCAGCAAGTGGTCCATCGCCAGCTGGTCCAGCCGCTCGAAGGCCATGCCCCGGGCCGCCGCCGCGTCCGGGTCGAAGTCCTCGAAGGCCGAGCGGTCGGCCAGCAGGGACTGGAGGCCGTCGCCCGCCGTCGGCTGGGCGAGCTCGTCCAGGCGGGCCGCGCGCAGCGCCTCCTGCACCTCCGGGTCCGCGCGGAAGGCGGCCGCGCGCTCCTTGAGGATCAGGTAGTTCCGCATGCAGCCGGCCGCGGAGGCCCACACGCCGTCGAAGTCCTCGGTCCGCGGCGGCTTGAAGTCGAAGTGGCGCGGGCCCTCGTAGCCCGCCGACTCCAGCAGGTCGACCAGCCAGAACGCGGCGCGCAGGTCGCCCGCGCCGAAGCGGAGGTCCTGGTCGTACTTGATGCCGGACTGGCCGTTGAGGTCGATGTGGAACAGCTTGCCCGCCCACAGCGCCTGGGCGATGCCGTGCGGGAAGTTGAGCCCGGCCATCTGCTCGTGGCCGACCTCCGGGTTGACGCCGTACAGCTCCGGGCGCTCGAGGCGCTCGATGAAGGCGAGGGCGTGGCCGATGGTCGGCAGGAGGATGTCGCCGCGGGGCTCGTTCGGCTTGGGCTCGATGGCGAAGCGGATGTCGTAGCCCTGGGAGGTGACGTACTCGCCGAGGAGGTCGAAGGCCTCCTTCATGCGGTCCAGCGCGACCCGGACGTCCTTGGCGGCGCCGGACTCGGCGCCCTCGCGGCCGCCCCAGGCGACGTAGGTCTGGGCGCCGAGCTCGACCGCGAGGTCGATGTTGCGGATGGTCTTGCGCAGGGCGTAACGCCGCACGTCACGGTCGTTCGCGGTGAAGCCGCCGTCCTTGAACACCGGGTGGGTGAACAGGTTGGTGGTCGCCATCGGGACCTTCATGCCGGTCTCGTCCAGCGCCTGGCGGAACCGCTTGATGTGCTCGGCGCGCTCGCTGTCGCTCGAGCCGAAGGGGATGAGGTCGTCGTCGTGGAACGTCACGCCGTGCGCGCCGAGCTCGGCGAGGCGGCGGACGGACTCGACCGGGTCGGGGGCGCCGCGGGTGGCGTCGCCGAAGGGGTCCCGTCCCTGCCAGCCGACGGTCCACAGGCCGAACGTGAACTTGTCCTCGGGGGTGGGCTGGTAGCTCATGCCGCGGCTCCTTGCTCGCTGAGACTATTTCGTCATGGCGGTTTACAAATTAGTATGCAGGAACATTTCTGGGAAGAGACACACCCCGCCGGTGCGCGGAAGAGGGAGAGACCGATGTCAGCAGCCGAGGGTCCGCTCGTCGTCGGCGTGGACACATCCACCCAGTCCACCAAGGCCCTGGTCGTCGACGTGGCGACCGGCAGGGTCGTCGCGAGCGGCCAGGCGCCGCACACGGTGACCTCGAGCGCGGGCCGGGAGAGCGACCCGCGTCAGTGGTGGGACGCGCTGACCGAGGCGCTGCGGCAGTGCGGCGAGGCGGCGCACGAGGCCGCGGCCGTGTCGATCGGCGGCCAGCAGCACGGTCTGGTCACGCTGGACGAGCACGGCGAGCCGGTCCGCCCGGCGCTGCTGTGGAACGACGTGCGGTCCGCCCCGCAGGCGAGCCGGCTCGTGGAGGAGCTGGGCGGCGCGAAGGCGTGGGCCGAGCGGACCGGCAGCCTGCCCACCGCGTCCTTCACGGTCACCAAGTGGGCCTGGCTCGCGGAGAACGAGCCGGACGCGGTGCGCGCCACGAAGGCGGTGCGGCTCCCCCACGACTACCTGACCGAGCGGCTCACCGGCCAGGGCACCACCGACCGCGGCGACGCCTCGGGCACCGGCTGGTGGGCGTCCGCGACGGAGACGTACGACGAGGAGATCCTGGCGCACGTCGGTCTCGACCCGGCGCTGCTGCCGCGTGTGGTGCGGCCGGGCGAGGTGGCCGGCACCGTGCGCGACGGGCACGACCTGCCGTTCTCCAAGGGGACACTGGTGGCGTGCGGCACGGGCGACAACGCCGCCGCCGCGCTGGGGCTCGGGGTGCGCCCCGGCACGCCGGTGATGAGTCTCGGCACCTCGGGCACCGTGTACGCGGTGTCGGAGCACCGGCCCGCGGACCCGACCGGCACCGTGGCCGGCTTCGCCGACGCGCGCGGCGACTGGCTGCCGCTGGCCTGCACCCTCAACTGCACGCTCGCCGTGGACCGGGTCGCCGCCCTGCTCGGCCTGGACCGCGAGGCCGTCGAGCCGGGCCGGGGCGTCACGCTGCTGCCCTTCCTGGACGGCGAGCGCACCCCCAACCTCCCCCACTCCTCCGGCCTGTTGCACGGTCTGCGGCACGACACCACGGGCGGCCAGCTGCTCCAGGCCGCCTACGACGGCGCCGTGTACTCCCTGCTGGCCGCGCTCGACCTGGTCCTCGACGAGGACGCCGACCCGTCGACGCCGCTGCTGCTGATCGGCGGCGGGGCGCGCGGCACGGCCTGGCAGCAGACGGTACGGCGGCTGTCCGGGCGGCCTGTGCAGGTGCCGGAGGCGAAGGAGCTGGTCGCGCTCGGCGCGGCGGCCCAGGCGGCCGGCCTGCTGACCGGGGAGGACCCGGCCGCGGTGGCCCGGCGCTGGGGCACGGCGGAGGGGCCGGTGCTGGACGCGGTGGAGCGGGACGAGGAGACCCTGTCCCGGCTGGCCGGGGTACTCTCCGACGCGGCCCCGCTGCTGGAGCGCGCCCCGGGCAACGGCTGACGACGCCCCGGCGGGCGTCGCCCCACGGCGGCCCCGTGGCGGCCGCCGTGGACGTCCGCCGGGTGCGGACGGCACCGAACCGAGGATTGACGGAGGAATGAGCGCACCGCTGCACAAGGCCCGCCCGGCAGGTCAGGGCCGTGCCCTGCCCGACACCCAGCAGGGCATGCGCCGCCGCAACCTGTCGCGGGTGATGCACACCGTCCGGGACGAGGGGCCGCTGTCCCGGGCCGCCGTCGCCTCCCGCATCGGGCTGACCCGCGCGGCGGTGTCCACGCTGGTCGACGAACTCATCCGTACGGGGCTGCTGGAGGAGCTGGGTCCGGAGCGGCCCGGGCGGGTCGGCCGGCCCGGTTCCGCCCTCGCGGTCAGCGGGCGGGGTCCGGCCGGGATCGGCGCGGAGGTGGGCGTCGACCATCTCGCGGTGTGCGCGGTCGATCTGCGCGGGGAGGTGCGGGCGCGGGCGGTGCGGCAGGTGGCGAACCGGGACCGCTCCCCCGAGCCCGTGCTCGGCGAACTCACCGAACTGATCCACCGGGTCGTGGCCGAGGCGGACGGCGAGGGGCTGTGGCCGGCCGGACTCGCGGTCGCCGTCCCCGGCCTGGTGGCCCGCGACGCCCGCACCGTCGTCCGCGCCCCGAACCTCGGCTGGCTCGACACGGACCTCGCCCCGCTGCTCCCCGAGAAGCTGCCGCTGACGGTGGCCAACGAGGCCAACTTCGGCGCGCTGGCCGAACTGTGGCTCGGCGAGGACACCCCGCGCGACTTCCTGCACGTCTCGGCCGAGATCGGCATCGGCGCGGCGGTCGTCGTCGACGGGCGCGTGCTGCACGGCAACCGGGGCTTCGCGGGCGAGCTGGGTCACGTCCCGGTGTGGCCCGACGGCCCGTCGTGCGCCTGCGGCGGCCGGGGCTGCCTGGAGCAGTACGCGGGCGAGGAGGCGGTGCTGCGCGCGGCCGGCCTCGAACCCGGCGAGGACCGGGTGGGCCTGCTCGCGGGCCGCGCCGAACAGGGCGACGCCGCGGTACGACGCGCCCTGCACGACGCGGGCACGGCACTGGGCATCGCCCTGACCGGCGCGGTCAACCTCCTGGACCCCGAGAACGTGGTCCTGGGCGGCGCGCTGTCGGGACTCTCCCCCTGGCTGCTGCCCTCACTCCGCTCGGAACTGGCCCGCCGCACGGCGGGCCCGCCCTGCCCGGTCTCGGTCTCCACACTGGGCCCGCAGGGCCCGCTCCTCGGCGCGGCCCACTCGGTGGTCCGGGGCGTCCTGGACGACCCGGCGGCGGTGGCGGAACGGGGCTGAGGCAGGCGGGGTCGCCTGTGGGCAACCCTCAGGAGTCCCGCCGGGCGAATCTGCGGGCCTGCCCTTCGTGAATGCCGCTCGCCCACTCCCAGCCTGGCTCGGGCGTGACGACCCGTGGGTCGCCGCACTCCCGGGCGTCACGCAGGTCCTCCACGTACGCGCGGTCCAGTTCGATCCTCGCGCGTATCTCCTCGCCCCGGGCGACGGATCCGTGTCCGGGGACGAGGACGTCGGCGTCTTCCGCCACGCTTTCGAGCACTCGCAGCCCCGCGAGGTAGTCCTCGATCGGACTGCCGGTGTCGTCGAGCATGGGTACGAAGACGTCGGAGAGCATGTCGCCGGCGACGAGAACCCGGCGTTCCTCGATCCACAGCGCCGCGTGGCCAGGGGCGTGCGCCGTGTGCTCGATGATCCGCCCCTCGGGGCCGTCCCAAGGGAGCCTGGCGGTGCCGGCCGGCAGACCGGTGACGAGGCCGTACAGGGCCAGCGGTGTGTCCTCGGCGATCTCCGGCGGCAGCCCCTCGGAAACGCCTGCCCGCCAGTCGGGTTTCGACAGCAGGTCCCGCAGGACGGCCGCGCAGCGGGCCGTTCCGTAACGAGGCGCGTCGCCGAGTTCGGCGTGCCAGAGCACATGGTCCCAGTCGGGATGCGTCGAGAAGCCCGCCACCACGGGCCGGCCCAGCTCACGGAGGTCGTTCGCCAGGCAGGTCGTCTCGGGGCCGGTGATCCCGGCGTCCACGAGGAGCACGCCGTCCCCGCCGTGCACGACAACGGTGTTGTTCTGGAGCGATTCACTTCGGTGGATCAGTACACCCTCGGCGACCTGCTTCACCATGGGCAACTCGTTCGAAGGCCGCGGCCGCGTCGTGACCGGCACCGGCCGGGGCGCCGGTCCCGGCTTCTCGCCGATCACGGATTCGATCATCACACCGCGGCAGCGGCTCGGTGGGTGGAACCGAGCAACTCCTCAGCCGGCTCACGCGAGCTCGCCCCGGCCGTGAGGGCACCGCCCTCACGGCCGCAGGCTGCTGACGATGTCCGCCGTCGCCGTCAGGCCGCTGTGGATCGTGGGGGCGATGCTCGTGCTGGCCAGGTAGAAGCCCAGCAGCAGGCAGACCAGGGCGTGGGAGATCTTCAGCCCGCCGTTGCGCAGGAAGATCACCGCCAGGATCGAGAGCAGCAGCACCACAGAGATGGAAATGGCCATCGTCAACCTCCTCCGCCACACCTGTTTCGCGGCGTTCGGCCGCAAGTGTGGCGTAGCGGAGGGTTCGTCCGGGCGGCTGACCTGTCCTCCGAACGTGTGGTGTCACACCTTCCGGTGGGCGTCGAGGAACGCCTCCAGGCCCGCGAGGTCGTCGGTGTTGAGGTGGTCGACGTCCGCCGCGACCAGTTCGGTCCACAGCGCGTCCCGCGCGGGCCCTGGCACGTCCGGGGTGGCCCAGAACCGCACCCGCTGACCGCGGGCGTGGGCCGCGCCCACCAGTGTGCGCAGTTTCCGGCGTTCCGCCTCGGGGAACGCGCCGACGCCCTGCCAGGTGAAGTTCAGCGACCAGTTGTCGCTGATGAGCGGCGCGAACGAGGCCGGGGCCGGGCCGCCGAGGTCGGTGAGCCGGCCGTCGTAGAAGGCGTGCCGGACCCGCTGCGCCTCCATGGGCGCGCGGGCGGCGCGGTCTCCCGAGATGACCGCGGTGACCGGCCCGGGGTGCACCCTGCCGTGGGCGTACGTCGTGAACAGGCCCTTGTAGCGGCGCAGTCGGCGGTCGAGTTCCGCGTACGTCGACGCGCCCTCCGTCTTGAGGTCGATCAGCAGCTGGAGCGAGCCGCGGTCGCCGCGGTGGACCGTGCCGTGGTTGGCGCGGACGCGGGCGGCGAGCGGGTCCAGGTACAGCGACTCCAGGGTGCGGGCGGGGTCGAGGTCCTCGGGGTCGTGGGCGACCAGCAGTTGTCCGCCGACGAGGTAGATGTCCGCCTCGACGCTGCCGAAGCGGTGGTCGAGGGCGTCGAACAGGGGGCGGGGGTGCTCGTAGTCGTTGTGGGCGTGCGCGCGCCACAGCGGGCGCGGGCGGGGCGGGTGTTGGCCGGCGAGGGCCCGCGTCGCGGGGAGGGCGAGAGGGCTCGCGAGGGCGACGCCGAGGGCGGTGAGGGCTCCGCGACGGGTGGTGAGGGCCATGCTCTGCCTCCCTGAAGTGCCGTACGGGGTCCCCGCGAGTATGGGGTCCCGTGGCACGCAAGGAGCAGAGGCGTGCGAGGAGTTGGCCGGTTCGCCGTCGTCCGTTCACCCACGTGCGAGCGGCCCGCCCGCCCCGGACGGGGAGGACGGGCCGCCGGTGCGACATCCCGTCAGGGCGCGCGCAGATCCACCAGTTCCGCCAGCGCCTCCCGGTGGGCGCCCGCCGTGCCGTAGGCGATGGAGTCGGCCTTGGCACGCTTGAGGCGCAGCTGCACCGGGTGTTCCCAGGTCATGCCGATGCCGCCGTGCAGTTGCAGGGCCTCCTCGGCGGCGCGGACGGCGACGGGCGCCGCGTAGGCCTGCGCCACGGCGACCGACACGTCCGTGTCCTCGCCGGTCGCGAGGGCGTCGGCTGCGGCCCTCGCGGCGGCGCGCAGGCTGACGGTCTCCAGCCACAGCTGGGCGAGCCGGTGCTTGAGCGCCTGGAAGCCGCCGACGGGCCGGTTGAACTGCTTGCGGTCCTTCAGGTACCGCACGGTTTCGGTCAACGCCCACTCGGCGACGCCGAGTTGTTCCGAGGCGAGCAGTCCCGCCCCCGCGCGCAAGGCGCGGCGCACGGCGGGCTCCGCGTCGCCGACGCGGCGGCCCGGGGCGGCGTCGAGGGTGACGCGGGCGAGGGGGCGGGTCAGGTCGAGGGACGTCTGCGGGGTGACGGTGACCGCGTCGGCCGCCACCGCGTACAGCCCTCCGTCGTCCGCCGGGACGAGCAGCACGTCGGCGACGGCGGCGTCCGCGATGCCCGTCAGCTCACCGTGCAAGGAGCCGCCGTCCGCGCGAACGGCGGCGTACGCGGCGCCGGGTGCGGTGTGCAGGCCCACGGCGAGCGCGCCGATCACGCGTCCGGACGCCAGGCCCTCGAGCAGGTCCCCGCCGTCCGCGCAGGCCAACAGCGCCTCGGTCGCGACGACGGCGCTCGTCAGGTACGGCACGGGAGCGACCGCGCGCCCCAACTCCTCCAGCACGACCGCTGCTTCGCGGTGGGTCGCGCCCTGGCCGCCCCGGTCCTCGGGGACCAGCAGCCCGGCGAGGCCCATGCCGTCGGCGAGGGTCTTCCACAGGGCCGGGTCGTGCGGGGCGTCCGACTCGGCGCGGGCGAGCACGGACGTCGTGTCGCAGTGGTCGGTGAGCAGGTCCCGGACGGCGGCGCGGAGCGCCTCTTCCTCCTCCGAGTACAGAAGATCGCTCATCGGGCGAGGTCCTTCCAGGCGACGTCCTTGTCGGTGCGCGGCTCGGCCGGCAGGCCCAGGACGCGCTCGGCGACGATGTTCAGCAGGACCTCGCTGGTCCCGCCCTCGATGCTGTTGCCCTTGGAGCGCAGATAGCGGTAGCCGGCGTCGCGGCCGGTGAAGTCGACCAGTTCGGGGCGGCGCATGGTCCAGTCGTCGTACAACAGCCCCTCCTCGCCGCGCAGTTCCACCTCCAGGCCGCTGATCTCCTGGTTGAGGCGGGCGAAGGCGAGCTTCATGCCGGCGCCCTCCGGACCGGGCTGTCCGGCGACGAGCTGCTGGCGGAGGCGTTCGCCGGTGAGCCGGGCGACCTCCGCCTCGACCCACAGCTTCAGCAGCCGCTGGTGCAGGTCGTGGGTGCGCAGTTCGGGGCGTTCGCGCCACGTCCTCGCGACCGGGCCGATCATGCCGCCCTCGCGGGGCAGCCGCATGCCGCCGATGGCGACGCGCTCGTTGTTGAGGGTGGTCTGGGCGACCCGCCAGCCGTCGCCGACCTCGCCCAGGCGGCGGTCGTCCGGGATGCGGACGTCGGTGAGGAACACCTCGTTGAACTCGGCCTCGCCGGTGATCTGGCGCAGCGGCCGCACCTCGACGCCGGGGTCGGTCATGTCGCACACGAAGTACGTGATGCCCCGGTGCTTGGGCACGTCCGGGTCGGTGCGGGCGATGAGGATGGCCCAGCGGGCGAGGTGGGCGCTGGACGTCCACACCTTCTGCCCGTTGACCACCCAGTCGTCGCCCTCACGCACCGCGCGCGTGCCGAGCGCGGCCAGGTCGGAGCCGGCGCCGGGCTCGCTGAAGAGCTGGCACCAGACCTCCTCCCCGGTCCACAGCGGCCGCAGGAAGCGCGCCCTCTGCTCGTCGGTGCCGTACTGGAGGATCGTCGGAGCGGCCATGCCCAGACCGATGCCGATGCGGCGCGGGTCGTTGTCGGGGGCGCCGGCGGCCTCCAGCTCGGCGTCGACGACGGCCTGGAGGGAGCGCGGCAGGCCGAGCCCGCCGAGCCCTTCGGGGAAGTGCACCCAGGCGAGTCCGGCGTCGAAGCGGGCGCGCAGGAAGTCCAGGCGCTCCGTCCCGGCGGGCGGATGCGCCGCCAGGAACTCCCGGGTGAGGCGGCGCAGTTCGTCCGCGTCGGTCATGCTGCGGCTCCGTTCTCCAGCGACGGCAGCACGGTGACGCGGCCGGTGGTGACGCCGTCGGCGACCCGCTGCACGGCGTCGGCGGCCCCGGCGAGCGGGACGCGCTCGCTCACCAGCGGCTTGATCGCGCCCCGGGCGGCCAGCTCGGTGAGCTGCTCGTGGCAGTGCTGGACCAGCTTGGGGTTCTTCGTGTTGTACAGGCCCCAGTGCAGGCCGAGGATGGCGTAGTTCTTGATCAGGGCGTGGTTGAGGCCGGGGTTCGGGATGGTCCCGCTGGCGAAGCCGACGATCACGATGCGGCCCTCGAAGGCGACGGTCTTGGCGGACTGGGTGTACGCCTCGCCGCCGACCGGATCGAAGATCACGTCGGCGCCGCGTCCGCCGGTGGCCTCCTTGACGGCGGCGACGACGTCCTGCTCGCGGCGGTCGATCACCACGTCGCAGCCCAGTTCGCGGGCCACGGCGGCCTTGTCGGCGCCGCCGGCCACGCCGATGACGGTGGCGCCGGCCGCCTTGCCGAGCTGCACGGCGGCGCTGCCCACCCCGCCCGCGGCGGCGTGCACGAGCAGCGTCTCACCGGCCTCGAGGCGGGCTCGACGGTGCAGGGCGAACCAGGCGGTCTGGTAGCCGATGTGCAGGGCGGCGGCCTCGGCGTCGTCCAGCGCGTCCGGGGCGGGCAGCAGAGCCGCGGCGTCCGCGAGGGCGTACTCGGCGAAACCGCCGTACGGCAGGGCCGGGTTGGCGATGACGCGGCGGCCGTCCTCGGTCTCCCCGCAGATCTCCACGCCCGGCGTGAACGGCAGCGGCGGCCGCACCTGGTACTGGCCCCGGCACATCAGGGCGTCCGGGAAGTTGATGTTGGCGGCGCGCACCCGGAGCAGCACCTGCCCCTCGCCGGGGGTCGGCCGTCCGACGTCCGCGAGGCGCATCACCTCGCGCGGCTCGCCGAGTTCGTGCACTTGCCATGCCTGCATGCGGGGCCTCCACGGGACGGTGAACGTCGTCTTCGCTGACCGGGTCCCCGCATACTAAGCGGTCGCTTGCCTCAAGGGAACCGTCCAGGAACCGTCCCGTGTCCCGGACCGCACCTCACCCCCTCTTCGGCCGCGCCCGCACATGCATCCGCTCCCCCTGCGGCCCGAAGAGGCTGAGGAACTCCACCGGCCCCTCCCCCGTCGACCCGAACCAGTGCGGCACGCGGGTGTCGAACTCGGCCGCCTCCCCCGCCGCCAGCACCACGTCATGGTCGCCCAGTACCAGCCGCAGCTTCCCGGAGAGCACGTACAGCCACTCGTAGCCCTCGTGCGTGCGCGGTTCCGGCTCCAGCTTCCGCTTCGGCTCGAGCACCTTGTACGCCTGGAGCCCGCCGGGCTGCCGGGTGAGCGGCCAGTGGGTGCGGCCGCCGTGCACGATCGGCCGGGAGCGCACCCGCGGATCGCCCACCGGGGGCGCGCCGACCAGCTCGTCCAGCGACACCTGGTGGGCCTGCGCGATGGGCAGCAGCAGGTCGAGGCCGGGTTTGCGCTGCCCGGACTCCAGCCGGGACAGGGTGGACACGGAGATGCCGGTCGCCTCCGCCAGCGCCGCGAGTGTCACCTCCCGCTCCTTCCTGATCCGGCGCAGCCGGGGGCCCACTTCCGCGAGAACGTCGTCCGTCACCATGCGGACATTGCAGGTTCGGCAAACTTGTTTGTCAATTCGCCGGGTTCGGAGCGACCGTCGTCGGTGGAGGTGGTCACGATGACCGAGCAGGACCTGAACGAGCCGAGCGACAGCCGTTACGACGTGGTCGTGGTGGGCGGTGGCGCCGCGGGGCTGTCCGCCGCGCTGGTGCTGGGGCGGGCCCGGCACCGCACGCTGGTGGTCGACGCGGGCGAGCCGCGCAACGCCCCGTCGGCGCACATGCAGGGCTATCTGAGCCGGGACGGCATGCCGCCGGCGGAGTTCCTGGCGACCGGCCGGGAGGAGGTCGCGCGCTACGGCGTGGAGCTGGTCCGGGACCGGGTGACGGACGTGGCCCGGGGCGGGGACTTCACGGTGACGCTGGAGCGGGGCGGCAGGGCGCGCGCCCGGCGGATCGTCGTGGCGACGGGGCTGAAGGACGAGATGCCGGACGTGCCCGGGGTCGCCGAGCGGTTCGGGCGGGACGTGCTGCACTGCCCGTTCTGCCACGGCTGGGAGGTGCGCGACGAGCCCTTCGGGGTGCTGGCGTCGAGCGCGGCGGGCGTGCACCAGGCGCTGATGGTGTCCCGGTGGTCGAAGGACGTCAGGTTCTTCCTGCACCGGGTGGCCGAGGAGGAGCTGGCCGACCTGGACCTGCGCCGGCTGGCCGCGGCGGGCGTGGACGTGGTGCCGGGCGAGGTCGCCGGTCTGGTGGTCGAGGACGACCGGCTGACGGGCGTACGGATGGCCGACGGGACCGTGCACTCCCGGTCGGTGGTGTTCGCCGCGCCGCGTCCGGTGCCGCGGACGGGGCTGCTGGAGCGGCTGGGCGCGGAGATGGACCGGACCCCGTTCGGGACGTACCCGGTGGTCGACGGGAACGGGCTGACCAGCGTGCCGGGCGTGTGGGCGGCGGGCAACGCGATCGGGTTCAGCGAGCAGGTGGTGCACGCGGCGAGCGGCGGTTACCGCGCGGCGACGGCGATCGTCGGGGACCTGCGGATGGCGGACCTGGACGCGGCGCTGGACGGCTGACCGGCCGGTCCGGCACCCGGCGCCCCGGAGCAACGCCGATCGGCTCGGCGGCTGACCGAACGGTCCACCGCCCGGCCGCCCGGAGCAGGGCCGGTCCGGAAGAATCCGGAGGTGTGGAAAGCCCGCCTTCGTAGCACTCTGACTGCATGTTGCTGTCCCGGCTGGCCCAGGTGTCGCAGGAGGTGGCCGCCACCTCGGCGCGGTCGCGGAAGACCGCGCTGCTCGCCGAGCTGTTCCGGGAGGCCGAGCCGGACGACGTCCCGGTCGTCATCCCGTATCTGGCGGGCCGGCTGCCGCAGGGACGGATCGGGGTCGGCTGGAAGGTGCTCGGCAACCCGGTCCCGCCCGCCGACGAGCCGGCCCTGACCGTGCGTGAGGTGGACGCGCTGCTCACGCGGCTGGCGAAGGTGTCGGGGCCGGGCTCGCAGGCCGAGCGGGCCCGGCTGGTCGGCGAGCTGCTGGGCGCGTCCACCGAGGCGGAGCAGCGGTTCCTGCGGGGGCTCCTGACCGGCGAGGTGCGCCAGGGCGCCCTGGACGCGGTGGCCGTGGAGGGGCTGGCCCGGGCGACCGGCGCGGCCTCGGCGGACGTACGGCGGGCGGTGATGCTCGCCGGGTCGTTGCAGCCGGTCGCCGGGGCGCTGCTGGCGGAGGGTCCGGAGGCGCTGGGGCGGTTCCGGCTGACGGTCGGGCGTCCGGTGCAGCCGATGCTGGCGCACAGCGCCTCCTCGGTCGCGGAGGCGGTGGAGAAACTGGGCGTCTGCGCGGTCGAGGAGAAGCTCGACGGCATCCGCGTCCAGGTGCACCGCGACGGCGGCACCGTGCGGGTGCACACCCGCACCCTGGACGACATCACGGACCGGTTGCCCGAGGTGACCGAGGCGGCGCGCGCGCTGGACGTGGAGCGGTTCGTCCTCGACGGCGAGGTGATCTCCTTCGACGACACGGGTCGCCCGAGGTCCTTCCAGGAGACGGCCGGACGGGTCGGGTCCCGGGTGGACGTGGCGACGGCGGCCCGGGAGACGCCGGTCTCCCCCGTGTTCTTCGACGCGCTGTCGGTGGACGGCCGGGACCTGCTGGACCTGCCGTTCGCCGAGCGGCACGCCGAGCTGGCCCGGCTGGTGCCCGAGCCGATGCGGGTACGGCGCACGGTGGTGAACGGCCCCGGCGACCTGGAGGCGGCGGAACGGTTCCTCACCGAGACGCTGGAACGCGGCCACGAAGGCGTCGTGGTGAAGGGCCTGGAGGCCCCGTACAGCGCGGGACGGCGCGGCGCGTCCTGGCTGAAGGTCAAGCCGGTGCACACGCTGGACCTGGTGGTGCTGGCCGCCGAGTGGGGGCACGGCCGGCGCACCGGCAAGCTGTCCAACCTGCACCTGGGCGCCCGCACCGCCGACGGCGGGTTCGCGATGCTCGGCAAGACCTTCAAGGGCATGACCGACGCGATGCTGGAGTGGCAGACGAAGCGGCTGCGGGAGATCACCGTCGACGAGAGCGGCTACACGGTGACCGTGCGCCCCGAACTCGTCGTGGAGATCGCCTACGACGGCCTCCAGCGCTCCAGCCGCTACCCGGCCGGCGTCACCCTGCGCTTCGCCCGGGTCGTCCGCTACCGCGAGGACAAGCGCCCGGAGGAGGCGGACACGGTCGAGACGGTGCTCGCCGCCCACCCGGAGGTACGGCCGTGACGGCGTCCCGCAGCGCGGGCCTGCTGCTGTTCCGGCGCACCGATGAGGGCGTCGAGGTGCTGCTCGGCCACATGGGCGGCCCGTTCTTCGCGCGCCGGGACGCGGGGGCGTGGACGGTGCCGAAGGGCGAGTACGACCCCGCCGAGCCCGCCTGGGACGCGGCGCGCCGCGAGTTCGAGGAGGAGCTGGGGCTGCCCCCGCCGGAGGGTGAGGCGGTGCCGCTCGGGGAGGTCCGCCAGTCGGGCGGCAAGGTGGTCACCGCGTGGGCGGTGGAGGCCGACCTGGACCCGGCGTCCGTCGTACCCGGCACGTTCACCATGGAGTGGCCGCCCAGGTCCGGGCGTACCCAGGAGTTCCCGGAGCTGGACCGGGTCGCGTGGTTCCCCCTGGACCGGGCCCGCGAGGTGATCGTGTCGGCACAGACCGCGTTTCTGGACCGCCTGGCGGAGCACTCGCCCTAGGGGGCCGACCGACCGCAGCCCCTCCGGCCCTCCCGCGTTGCGCGGCCCATCGGCGCGCGGGAAGGTCGTAAGCGCAGCCCGTCCCATGGAGGCCAGTGATGCACATCGCCACGGTGAATCCGGCGAACGGCGAGACCGTCAAGACGTACCACCCCATGGACGAGGACGAGCTGGAGCGCCGGCTCCAGCTCGCGGAGGCCACCTTCCGCACGTACCGGACGACCAGCTTCGAGGAGCGGTCGCGTCTGATGCACCACGCCGCCCAGATCCTCGACGAGGACCAGGACGCCGTCGGCCGGATGATCACCACGGAGATGGGCAAGCCGGTCGCGCAGGCCCGCGCGGAGGCCGCGAAGTGCGCCAAGGCGATGCACTGGTACGCCGACCACGCGGCCGGGCTGCTCGCCGACGAGGAGCCCGCCGCGTCCGACGTGAAGGACTCCGGCGCCTCCCGGGTCCTGGTGCGGTACCGGCCGCTGGGCCCGGTGCTCGCGGTGATGCCGTGGAACTTCCCGCTGTGGCAGGTGGTGCGGTTCGCCGCCCCCGCCCTGATGGCGGGCAACGTCGGGCTGCTGAAGCACGCGTCGAACGTGCCGCAGACCGCCCTGTACCTGGAGGACCTGTTCCACCGCGCGGGCTTCACCGAGGGCACGTTCCAGACCCTGCTGATCGGCTCCGCCGCCGTCGACGAGCTGCTGCGCGACGACCGGATCAAGGCGGCCACGCTCACCGGCAGCGAGCCGGCCGGGCGTGCGGTCGCCTCCACGTGCGGCGAGATGATCAAGAAGACGGTGCTGGAGCTGGGCGGCAGCGACCCGTTCGTGGTGATGCCCTCGGCCGACCTGGACCGGGCCGCCGAGGTCGCGGTGACGGCCCGGACGCAGAACGCGGGCCAGTCCTGCATCGCCGCCAAGCGGTTCATCGTGCACACGGACGTCTACGACGCCTTCGCCGAGCGGTTCGTCGCCGGGATGAAGGCGCTGAAGGTCGGCGACCCGATGGACGAGGACACCGACGTCGGCCCGCTCTCCAGCGAGCAGGGCCGCCAGGACCTGGAGGAGCTCGTCGACGACGCGGTCCGGGTCGGCGCCACGGTGCTGTGCGGTGGCGAACGCCCGGACGGGCCGGGCTGGTTCTACCCGCCGACCGTGCTGGCCGGGATCGACCGGGAGATGCGCATCCACCGCGAGGAGGCGTTCGGCCCGGTCGCCACCCTGTGCCGGGCGGACGATCTGGACGAAGCGGTACTCATCGCCAACGACACACCGTTCGGGCTGAGTTCGAATGTGTGGACCCGTGACGAGGCGGAGATCGACCGGTTCGTCCGGGATCTCGAGGCGGGCGGCGTGTACGTGAACGGCATGACGGCGTCCCACCCCGCGTTCCCCTTCGGCGGGGTCAAGCGGTCGGGTTACGGGCGTGAGCTGTCCGGGCACGGAATCCGGGAGTTCTGCAACATCACCACGGTTTGGCACGGCGCGTGACGCCCGCACGGCTACGATCCCGACTGTGAACCGCGAAGTGACACTGCCTCTGATCGTCGACGACCGCGGCACCCTTCAGGTGGCGGCCGCCGACGTCAGCAAGCTGCTGCGCACGGTCGGCGGCCGGTGGGTCCGGCTCGTCGAGTCCGGCGAGGGCGGGCTCGACGAGGACACGGTCGCCGCGCTGACGATCGAACTCGCGAAGCTCGCCGACCGTATCGACGTGGCGTGCATCGCCCACAGCAGCGGCACCACCCCGTAGGACGTCAGGCCGGCCGCTGGAGGGTCCGCCAGAACAGCGCTTCGTAGCTCTGCAGCAGGTGTCCGTAGGCGCGGGCGCGGCTCTCGTCCAGGCGGCCGGCGTCCAGGGCCGCCTGGACGGCGCGTTCGGCGGCGCGGTCCAGGTGCTCGGCGGGTTCCGCGAAGAAGTCGAAGAAGGCGCAGGCCTCGTCACCGAAACCGTAGTGGGTGCGCAGGGCGCCGGCGATGGTGGCGCAGTAGCCGCCCCAGGCGGAGAAGTTGGCGGTGATCGCGAGGACGGCGTCGGCCGGGGCGGCGTTGAGGGCCAGCCAGGCGACGTAGGACGGGTAGGCCTGACAGCCCGGGAGCGGGGTGCAGGCGGCGGCGCGGGCCTCGTCGACGCCGCAGGCCGCGGCGAAGGAGGGCAGCTTCTGCCGGGCGAGCGCCTCGCCCTCGGCCAGGGCGGTGAAGTACGCGTCGGCCTCGGGTTCGTCCGAGGACCGCACGGCCAGCTGCAGGAAGGCGCGGCGGTCGGCGGGGATCACCCGCAGCTGCTCCAGGGCCAGGACGGCCAGCACCTCCCGGTCCGCCTCGCCGGAGGCGATCAGCGGCACCAGGGGGTTGGAGCGCGGGTCGGGGGCGAGCTCCGCGGTGACGGTCTTCAGCAGGTCCCGGGCGTTGCGTGTCATCGCGTCCTCCGAGGCGTCGGTCACCCCGAGGTTGGCCCGGACGCCGTGCGGGGGCAACCCGGTGGACCGGACCGCCCCCGCACGGGTGGGTCAGCGGATGGGCATGCCCGAGAGGGTGCGGGCGATCACCAGGCGCTGGATCTCGCTGGTGCCCTCGAAGATCGTGTAGATCGCGGCGTCGCGGTGCATCCGCTCGACCGGGTACTCGCGGGTGTAGCCGTTGCCGCCGAGGATCTGGATGGCCTGGGCGGTGACCTTCTTCGCCGTCTCGCTCGCGAAGAGCTTGGACATCGAGCCCTCGGCCGCGGTGAACGGCTTGCCGTTGACCGCCATCCAGGAGGCGCGCCACACCAGCAGGCGGGCCGCGTCGATCTGGGTGCGCATGTCGGCGAGCTGGAAGGCGACGCCCTGGTTGTCGATGATCGGGCGGCCGAACTGCTCACGCGTCCTGGCGTAGTCGAGGGCGACCTCGTACGCGGCGCGGGCGGTGCCCACGGCCATGGCGCCGACGGCCGGGCGGGAGGCCTCGAAGGTGGCCATGGCGGCGTTCTTCACACGCTCGCCGCCCTTCTTGGCCCTCTCGCGGGCGCGGGCGAGGCGCTCGTCCAGCTTCTCCTTGCCACCGAGCAGGCAGGAGCCGGGGACGCGCACGTCCTCGAGGACGACCTCGGCGGTGTGCGAGGCGCGGATGCCGTGCTTCTGGAACTTCTGGCCCTGGGAGAGGCCGGGGGTGTTCGGCGGGATGATGAAGGACGCGTGACCCTTGGAGCCGAGCTCGGGGTCGACGACCGCGACGACGACGTGCACGTTGGCGATGCCGCCGTTGGTCGCCCAGGTCTTGGTGCCGTTGATGACCCACTCGTCCTTGGCCTCGTCGTACACCGCGCGGGTGCGCATCGACGCCACGTCGGAGCCGGCGTCGGGCTCGGAGGAGCAGAAGGCCGCGACCTTCACGTCGTTCACGTCGCCGTACATCTGGGGGATCCAGGTGCCGATCTGCTCCTCGGTGCCGTTGGCGAGGACGCCGACGGCGGCGAGGCCGGTGCCGACGATCGACAGCGCGATGCCCGCGTCGCCCCAGAACAGCTCCTCCATGGCCATGGGGATGCCGAGACCGGTTGCGTCGAAGTACTGCTGGGCGTAGAAGTCCAGGGAGTAGATGCCGACCTTGGCCGCCTCCTGGATCACCGGCCAGGGAGTCTCCTCACGCTCGTCCCATTCGGCGGCGGCGGGGCGGATGACGTCGGCGGCGAAGCCGTGCAGCCAGTCCCGCACCTCCTTCTGTTCGTCGTTGAGCTCCATGGTGAACTCGGCCATGACCCCTCCAGCGGCGGCGCACATGCATGTTACTTGCGGTAACCCCAGTCTGTTACCAGCAAGTAGGAAAAGTCAACTCCCCAGGCAGGCCGGTATCCCGTTCGATGTCGGGGCCGTGATCAGTGTTAGTTTGCGCAGGCGTCACCGATTCAGCACGGGTGGGGAGAGCACATGGACACCACACAGCGGACCGAGCAGCAGCGGTCCGCCGACCGACGCCGGCGCGAGCTGCTGGAGGCCGCCGACCGAGTGGTGCTGCGCGACGGGCCCGGGGCCTCGATGAACGCCATCGCCGCGGAAGCCGGGATCACCAAGCCCATCCTCTACCGGCACTTCGGCGACAAGGGAGGACTCTACGCCGCGCTCGCCAAGCGCCACACCGACGCCCTGCTCGACTCGCTGCGGGCCGCGCTGGACGCGCCCGCGGAGCGGCGGGAGCGGGTCGAGGCCACCTTGGACACCTACCTGGCGGCGATCGAGGCGCGGCCCCAGGTCTACCGCTTCCTGATGCACCCGGCGGAGGGCTCGCCCAGCGAGCAGGGCTTCGACGTGGGCAAGCACTCGGCGCCGCTGCTGCGACGGATGGGCGAGGAGCTGGCCCAGGTGATCGAGGACCGTCTGGATCTCGGCCCCGGCAGCCACCAGCTGGCCCGGGTCTGGGGCCACGGCATCGTCGGCATGATGCACGCCGCCGGCGACTGGTGGCTGGGCGAACGCCCCTGTTCCCGCGCGGAGTTGGTGCGCAGCCTGGCCGACCTGCTGTGGGGCCGGCTGGCCGCGGCGGGCGACAAGGCGGGCGGCCCGGGCTTCTGACCCCGGGCCGGCGCCCGGCTCAGTCGGGGCGGTGCCAGGAGGCGCGCGCCACCCGGCGCATCAGTGTGCGGTGACGACGGCCTTCGAGGCGGTCGGCGTAGACCGTGCCGTCCAGGTGGTCGCTCTCGTGCTGGAGGCAGCGGGCGAAGAACCCGGTGCCGTGCACGGTGACCGGCTCCCCGGTCACCGTGAAGCCCTCGACCACCGCGTGGTCGTACCGCTCCGTGCCCGCCTCCAGGCCGGGCAGCGACAGACAGCCCTCGGGTCCGCGCACCACCACCCCGTCGGTCACCGCCGGCCGCGGGTTCACCACGTGCCCGAGGTGCCGTACGTCCTCGTCGTCGGGGCAGTCGAAGACGAACACCCGCAGCGGCACGCCGATCTGGTTCGCGGCCAGACCCACGCCCTGGGCGGCGTACATGGTCGCGAACAAGTCCTCCACCAGATCCGCCAGTTCCGGACCGAAGTCGGTGACCTCCCCGCACGGCGTGTGCAGGGCAGGGTCCCCGAACAGGGTGAGGGGCCGAACGCGTCCGTGGACGCCGGGGAGTGAGCCGTGTCGCATGGCCGCAAGGGTACGGTCCTAGCAGCACCGCCCGTCCCACGACGGAGCCGCGGTACTGGAGGGCGAACGGATCTCGATAGGCTGAGCCCACACCACGTGGCCGTCAGGCACAGATGCGGCGCGTACGCAAGGAGGATCGAGAACTGATGGCAGGCAACTCGGACCCGCTCACGCCGCGGGCCAAGCTGGCCGTGACCGCGGGCAAGGCGGTCGCGGCGGCATCCCGCGCCGCAGGGCGCGGCAGCGGTTCGGTGATCGGCGGCCGGGTGGCCCTGAAACTCGACCCCGAGCTTCTCCACCGGCTCGCCGCGCACCTGGACGTGACCCTCGTCTCGGCGACCAACGGCAAGACCACCACCACCCGGCTCATCGCCGAGGCGCTCAAGGCGGCCGGGCCGGTCGTCTCCAACGCGCTCGGCGCCAACATGCCGGCCGGCATCACCTCGGCCCTCGCGGCCGGCGAGGACGCCCGCTACGGCGTCATCGAGGTCGACGAGAAGTACCTGGTCGGCGTCGCGCAGGCCACCGAGCCCAAGTGCATCGCACTGCTCAACCTCTCCCGCGACCAGCTCGACCGCGCCGCGGAGACCCGCATGCTCGCGGAGGCCTGGCGCGAGGGTCTGGCCGGCTCCAAGGCCGTGATCGTGGCCAACGCCGACGACCCGCTGGTGGTGTGGGCCGCGTCGTCCTCGCCCAACGTGATCTGGGTGGCCGCCGGCCAGATGTGGAAGGACGACGCCTGGTCCTGCCCGTCCTGCGGCGGTGTGATGCAGCGCCCCGGCGACGACTGGTTCTGCGGCGAGTGCGGGTTCCGCCGCCCGACCCCGAGCTGGGCGCTCTCCGGCGACCACGTGCTCGACCCGCACGGCTCCGCCTGGCCGATCCACCTCCAGCTGCCGGGCCGCGCCAACAAGGCCAACGCCGCGTCCTCCGCGGCCGTCGCCGCCGTCTTCGGGGTGCCGCCGCAGGTGGCCCTGGAGCGCATGTACCAGGTGCAGGCCGTGGCCGGCCGCTATGACGTCGTCCAGTTCCAGGGCCGTGACCTGCGGCTGCTGCTTGCGAAGAACCCCGCGGGCTGGCTGGAGACGTTCTCGCTGATCGACCCGCCGCCGACCCCGGTGATTTTGTCGGTGAACGCGCGCTCCGCCGACGGCACCGACACCTCCTGGCTGTGGGACGTCGACTACACCCGGCTCACCGGTCACCCGATCTGCGTCATCGGTGACCGGAAGCTGGACCTGGCGGTGCGCCTCGAGGTCGCCAACCAGCAGTTCCAGGTGTGCGAGAACCTCGACCAGGCGGTCCAGATGTCGCCGCCGGGCCGGATCGAGGTCATCGCCAACTACACCGCGTTCCAGGACCTGCGCCGCCGCGTCGGCAACTGACCACGACACCTCAGGGGACTTGAAGTGAGCGACAACCAGCTGCGGGTCGTCTGGATCTACCCGGACCTGCTCAGCACCTACGGCGACCAGGGCAACGCCCTCGTCGTCGAGCGCCGGGCGCGGCAGCGCGGCCTGGACGTGGCGCGGCTCGACGTGCGCAGCGACCAGCCGATCCCGACGTCCGGCGACATCTACCTGATCGGCGGCGGCGAGGACCGCCCGCAGCGGCTGGCCGCCGAGCGGCTGCGCCGCGACGGCGGGCTGCACCGGGCCGTGGAGAACGGCGCGATCGTCTTCTCGGTCTGCGCCGGCTACCAGATCCTCGGCCACGAGTTCATCAACGACCTCGGCCAGCGTGAGCCCGGCCTCGGCCTGCTCGACGTGGTGTCGGTGCGCGGCGAGGGCGCGCGCTGCGTGGGCGACGTCCTCGCGGACATCAACCCGCAGCTGGGCCTGCCCCCTCTGACCGGGTTCGAGAACCACCAGGGCATCACCCATCTGGGCCCCACGGCGCGCCCCTTCGCGCAGGTGCGCTTCGGCAACGGCAACGGCACCGGGGACGGCACCGAGGGCGCGTTCAACGACACCGTGTTCGGCACGTACATGCACGGTCCCGTGCTGGCGCGGAACCCGCAGATCGCGGACCTGCTGCTGAAGCTGGCGCTGGACGTCAACGCGCTGCCGCCGACCGACGACCGCTGGTACGAGGCCCTGCGCAACGAGCGCATCGCCGCCGCCCAGCAGCCCGCGTAAGGCGCGGGAACAGCACGGAACAGCACGCCCCGAGGAGGCGTCGGAAGGGCCTGACAGGGCCCGTCTGACGCCTCCTCCGCACAGGTGAGCGGCGTCGTCCAGCAGGCGGACGCGGGATGCGGCACAGGCCCCTTCAGCGGCTAGGGTGGCGGGGATCGAGCCGGACAGCGCGGTCCGGTCCCGGCCCACTTCGAGAAGGTTGTTTCGGGCTATGCGCATTGGTGTCCTCACGTCCGGCGGTGACTGCCCCGGCCTGAACGCCGTCATCCGGTCCGTCGTGCACCGCGCCGTCGTCGACCACGGCGACGAGGTCATCGGCTTCCGCGACGGGTGGAAGGGCCTCCTGGAGTGCGACTACCTCAAGCTCGACCTCGACGCGGTGAGCGGCATCCTCGCCCGCGGCGGCACCATCCTCGGCTCCTCCCGGGTGCGTCCGGAGCATCTGCGGGACGGTGTGGAGCGGGCCCGGGGCCATGTCGAGGAGCTCGGTCTCGACGCGATCATCCCCATCGGCGGTGAGGGCACCCTCAAGGCGGCCCGGCTGCTGTCCGACAACGGTCTGCCGATAGTCGGCGTGCCCAAGACCATCGACAACGACATCGCCGTCACCGACGTCACCTTCGGGTTCGACACGGCCGTCGGCGTGGCCACCGAGGCGCTGGACCGGCTGAAGACCACCGCCGAGTCGCACCAGCGCGTGCTGATCGTGGAGGTCATGGGCCGCCACACCGGCTGGATCGCGCTGCACTCCGGCATGGCGGCCGGCGCGCACGCCATCGTGGTGCCCGAGCGGCCCTTCGACATCGAGGAGCTGACCGCGAAGGTCGGCGAGCGGTTCTCGGCCGGGAAGCGGTTCGCCATCGTCGTCGCGGCGGAGGGCGCCAAGCCGAAGGCCGGGACCATGGACTTCGACGAGGGCGGCAAGGACGTCTACGGCCACGAGCGGTTCGCGGGCATCGCCCGGCAGCTCTCCCTGGAGCTGGAGGAGCGGCTCGGCAAGGAGGCCCGCCCGGTGATCCTCGGCCACGTGCAGCGCGGCGGCACGCCCACCGCGTACGACAGGGTGCTGGCCACCCGGTTCGGCTGGCACGCTGTGGAGGCGGTGCACCGCGGCGACTTCGGGCAGATGACGGCACTGCGCGGCACCGACATCGTGATGGTGTCGCTGGCGGAGGCCGTCGAGACGCTGAAGACGGTGCCCGAGGAGCGGTACGCCGAGGCGGAGTGCGTGCTCTGACACCGCTGGCGCCGCGCGTGTGAAACAGGCGCGTTGAGACCGGCTTCACAGACCCGCCCCCGGTGACGGACGTCGCCGGGGGCGGTTCTAGTCTGGTGCGGACCGATTGCGTACAACCTGGACGAAAATGGAGCCGGCGGATGGATCACAGCGGGCACGGCACGACCATGGATCTGCCGCCGTTCACGCTGGGCCGAGGGCTCGCCTGGTCGGCGGACCCGTTCTTCCTCGTCGCCTGTCTGCTGGCGCTCGCGCTGTACGGCTGGGGCGTGGTGCGGCTGGTCCGGCGCGGTGACAAGTGGCCGGTGGGACGGACGGTCGCGTTCGTCGCCGGTGTGCTGAGCATCGGGCTCGTGATGTGCACCGCGCTGAACGACTACGGCATGGTGATGTTCAGCGTGCACATGGTGCAGCACATGGTCATCAGCATGGTCTCGCCGATCCTGATCCTGCTGGGCGCCCCGGTCACCCTGGCGCTGCGGGCGCTGCCCCCGGCGTCGGTGCGCGGCACCAAGGGGCCGCGCGAGCTGCTGCTGATGCTGCTGCACAGCCGCTACATGCGGGTCGTGACGCACCCGCTGTTCACCATCCCGATGT
This sequence comes from Streptomyces sp. P9-2, assembly GCF_051903975.1. Taxonomy (NCBI): domain Bacteria; kingdom Bacillati; phylum Actinomycetota; class Actinomycetes; order Kitasatosporales; family Streptomycetaceae; genus Streptomyces; species Streptomyces sp. P9-2. The sequence continues at coordinate 4,265,789 of NZ_CP192633.1, read as the reverse complement.
TCATCGCGAGCCTGTACGCCCTGTACTTCACCCCGCTGTTCGACTTCCTGATGGGGTCGGCGGTCGGGCACGCGGCGATGATGGTGCACTTCCTGGCCGTGGGCCTGGTGTTCTTCTGGCCGATCATGGGCGTGGACCCGGGTCCGCACCGGCCGGGTCATCTGATGCGGATGCTGGAGCTGTTCGCGGGCATGCCGTTCCACGCGTTCTTCGGCATCGCGCTGATGATGGCCTCCACTCCCATGGTCACCACCTTCCAGGACCCGCCCGCGTCGCTGGGCGTCGACGCCCTGTCCGACCAGAACGCGGCCGGCGGCATCGCCTGGGCGTTCAGCGAGGTCCCGTCGGTGCTGGTGCTGATCGCGCTGCTGTTCCAGTGGTACGCCTCGGACCAGCGGCAGGCCCGCCGCAAGGACCGCGCGGCCGACCGGGACGGCGACAAGGAACTGGAGGCGTACAACGCCTACCTGGCCTCCCTCAACGCGCGCGGCAACTAGAACGCCTCGGGTTCCGTCCCGCACCGCCCTGCTTTCCCTGAACCGGGGCACCATGGAGGGAACGGACCTGGAGGAGGGTGTCGCGATGCCCGGTACCACGAACGGTTCCACCTCGACGAAGACCATGGGCGTGCTCACCGTCGGCGGCCTGGTGGCCGTGACGGCCTACACGGTGGCGCTCGGCAGCAACGGCTGGCTGTGGTTCATCTGGGTCGTCCTGGGCCTGCTCACCCTCGGGATGGTCGCCACCAGCAACAGCTGACCGGCACGTGTGTACGGGGTCGGCTCACCGCGGGGTGAGCCGGCCCGCCAGATGGACGCCCGGCTGGTACTTCGGCAGCCGGACGGTGATCTTCATGCCCGCGCCCGCGGCCGTCTCGATGACCAGGCCGTGGTCGTCGCCGTAGACCTGGCGGAGCCGGTCGTCGACGTTGGACAGGCCGATGCCGCCGGTGGGGCTGACCTCGCGGGCGAGGATGCGGCGCAGCAGGCCGGGGTCCATGCCGGCCCCGTCGTCCTCGATGACCACGAGCGCCTCGGCGCCCGCGTCCTGCGCGGTGATCTGGATGTGGCACTTGTCGGCCTTGCCCTCCAGGCCGTGCTTCACCGCGTTCTCCACCAGCGGCTGGAGGCACAGGAAGGGCAGCGCGACCGGCAGCACCTCGGGGGCGATCTGGAGAGTGACGGAGAGCCGGTCGCCGAAACGCGCCCGGACCAGCGCCAGGTAGTGGTCGATGGCGTGCAGCTCGTCGGCGAGGGTGGTGAAGTCGCCGTGCCTCCGGAACGAGTAGCGGGTGAAGTCGGCGAACTCCAGCAGCAGCTCACGGGCGCGCTCGGGGTCGGTGCGCACGAAGGACGCGATCACGGCGAGCGAGTTGAAGATGAAGTGCGGGGAGATCTGGGCGCGCAGGGCGCGGATCTCGGCCTCGATCAGCCGGGTGCGGGACTGGTCCAGGTCGGCCAGCTCCAGCTGGACGGAGACCCAGCGGGCGACCTCCCCCGCGGCCCTGACCAGCACCGCGGACTCGCGGGGGGCGCAGGCGACGAGCGCGCCGTGCACCCGGTCGTCGACGGTGAGCGGGGCGACCACCGCCCAGCGGACCGTGCAGTCGGGGGTGTCGCAGGTCAGCGGGAACGCCTCGCCGCGGCCGGTGTCCAGGGGGCCGGTGAGGCGCTCCATGATCTCGGTGCGGTGGTGGGCGCCGACGCCGTCCCAGACGAGCACCTGCTCGCGGTCGGTGAGGCAGAGGGCGTCGGTGCCGAGCAGGGAGCGCAGTTTGCGGGCCGCCTTGCGGGCGGTCTCCTCGGTGAGGCCGGCCCGCAGCGGGGGCGTGGCCAGCGAGGCGGTGTGCAGGGTCTCGAAGGTGGCGTGCTCGACGGGGGTGCCGAGCCCGGCGAGGCTCGTGGGACGTGCCGTGCGCCGGCCCAGCCAGAACCCGGCGGCCAGCAGGGGCAGCACGGCGACGAGCAGTCCGGCGAGGAAACCGCTCATGCGGACACCTCCGTACGCAGCTCTTCCGGCAGGTGGAAGCGGGCCAGGACCGCGGCCGTGCCGGGCGGCACCCGGCCGGGTGTGGCGAGGGAGACCAGCACCATGGTGAGGAAGCCGAGCGGCACCGACCAGAGGGCGGGCCAGGCGAGCAGCGCGTGCCAGGGCCCGGCGCCCGGGTAGCCGGCCATGGTCGCGGCCACGGCGAGGAACGCGGAGCCGCCGCCGACGAGCATCCCGGCGGCCGCGCCCGGCGGGGTGAGCCGCCGCCACCAGATGCCGAGGACGAGCAGCGGGCAGAACGAGGAGGCGGACACGGCGAAGGCGAGGCCCACGGCGTCGGCCACGGGCAGCCCGCCGACGATGATGCTCGCGGCCGTCGGGACAACCATGGCGAGCACCGTGCCGAGCCTGAAGTGGCGCACGCCCCGGGAGGGCAGCACGTCCTGGGTGATGACGCCGGCGACGGCCATGGTGAGTCCGGAGGCGGTGGACAGGAACGCGGCGAACGCTCCCCCGGCGACCAGCGCCCCCAGCAGGTCGCCGCCCGTGCCGCCGATCATCCGCCCGGGCAGCAGCAGGACGGCGGCGTCCGCGTCCCCGGTGAGGGTGAGCTCGGGGGCGTAGAGGCGGCCGAGGGCGCCGTAGACGGGGGGCAGCAGGTAGAAGGCGCCGATCAGGCCGAGGACGGCGACGGTGGTGCGGCGGGCGGCGACGCCGTGCGGGCTGGTGTAGAAGCGCACCACCACGTGCGGGAGACCCATGGTGCCGAAGAACGTGGCGAGGATCAGCCCGTACGTGGCGTACAGCGGGCGTTCCGCCCGGCTCTCGGCGCGGGACGGCGACAGGGCGTCGTCGGCGCCGTTCCCGGTGGCGGGGACCTCGGAGCCCTCGGCGAAGGTGAGGCGGGTGCCGCCGTCGATGCGGTGCGTGCCGGCGGGGAGGGCGACCTCCGCGTCCTTGTGTTCCAGGCCGTCGACGGTGCCGTCCACGGTGACGGTGAGCGGGGCGGTCAGGCGCAGGTCGACGGTGTCGTCGACGCGCACCACGCGCTGTTCGCGGAACTCGGCGGGCTCGTCGAAGGCGTGGCTGGGGGTGCCGTCGCTCTGCCAGGCGATCACCAGGAACAGGGCGGGCACCAGCAGGGCGGTCAGCTTCAGCCAGTACTGGAACGCCTGGACGAAGGTGATGCTGCGCATGCCGCCGGCGGCCACGATCACCGTGACGACGACGGCGACGACGACCCCGCCGAGCCAGTCGGGCGCGCCGGTGAGCACGGTGAGGGTGAGTCCGGCGCCCTGGAGCTGGGGCAGCAGGTAGAGCCAGCCGACGCCGACGACGAGGGTGCCGGCGAGCCGTCGTACCGCGTGCGAGGCGAGCCGGGCCTCGGCGAAGTCGGGCAGCGTGTAGGCGCCGGAGCGGCGCAAGGGCGCGGCGACGAAGAGCAGGAGCACCAGGTAGCCGGCGGTGTAGCCGACCGGGTACCAGAGCATGTCCGGGCCCTGGACGAGGACGAGGCCCGCGATGCCGAGGAAGGAGGCGGCGGAGAGGTACTCGCCGCTGATGGCGGCCGCGTTGAGGCGGGGGCCGACGGTGCGGGAGGCGACGTAGAAGTCGGAGGTGGTGCGGGATATGCGCAGGCCGAAGGCGCCGACGAGGACGGTCGCGACGGCGACGAGCGCGACGGCGGTGACGGCGTAGGCGGAGTTCACGGCGGTGCGGTTCCCGGGGTCTCAGCGGTCCTCGACGAGCCGCACGAAGTCGCGTTCGTTGCGTTCGGCGCGGCGGACGTACCAGCGGGCGAGCAGGACCAGCGGGGGGTAGAGCCCGAAGCCGAGGACGGCCCACTCCAGCCGGCGGGCGTCCGGGGCGGCGGCGAAGACCAGCGGCAGCGGGCCGACGAGCAGGGCGAGGACGGCGAACACGGTGAGCCCGGTGCGCAGCTGGATGCGCATCAGGGAGCGCACGTAGGTGTGGCCGAGGGTGGTCTGCTCGTCGATCTCGGTGCGCGGGCGGTAGTAGCCGGAGGTGTGGGGGTACCGCCCGCGCGAGCGGTGTCGAGCGTGGGGGAGGGCGCGGCGGGGCGGGCCGGTGACGACCACCCGGCGCTCGGCGGGTTCCTGGGGCATGTGCGGCTCTCCCCCCGCCTAACCGGTGGTCCGGCGCATCAGCAGGTCCCGCAGTTCGCGGGCGTGGCGCCTGCTGACCTGGAGTTCCTCGGTGCCGATCAGGACGCTGACGGAGCCGGCGTCGAGCCGCAGCTCGCCGATGTGGCGCAGGGCGACCAGGTGACGGCGGTGGATGCGGACGAAGCCGCGGGAGCGCCAGCGCTCCTCCAGGGTGGACAGCGGGATGCGCACGAGGTGGCTGCCGCGGTCGGTGTGCAGACGGGCGTAGTCGCCCTGGGCCTCGACGTGGGTGATGTCGTCGACGGCGACGAAGCGGGTGACGCCGCCCAGCTCGACGGCTATGTGGTCGGGGTCGGGCTCGTGCACGGGGATGCGCGGGGCGGGCTCCGGCGGGGCGGTGCCGCGCTGGGCGGCGGCCCGCCGTACGGCTTCGGCGAGGCGTTCCTTGCGGACGGGTTTCAGCACGTAGTCGACGGCCTTGAGGTCGAAGGCCTGGACGGCGAAGTCCTCGTGGGCGGTGACGAACACGACCAGCGGCGGCCGGGCGAAGCCGGTGAGGAGCCGGGCGAGGTCGAGTCCGTCGAGGCCGGGCATCTGGATGTCGAGGAAGACGACGTCGATGGCGTCGGGCCCGTCGGGCCCCGACTCCAGGGCGCGGTTGATGCGGCGCAGAGCCTCGGTGGCGTCGCCGGCGCCTTCCGCGCTCCCGATGCGCGGGTCGGCGTTCAGCAGGTACAGCAGCTCCTCCAGCGAGGGGCGTTCGTCGTCGACGGCGAGGGCGCGCAGCATGAAGGTGGAGTGTAGGGGGATCTCCGGATCGGGACCACGTGCCGGACCAGGCCGTTTCACCCGGTTCCGCGCCGGTCCTCCTCCTGGGGCGCATCCGGGGTGACCGTGGGGCGGCCGTGGATACAGTGCCCGCATGAACAGCAGTCCCGCGCCGTTCGACGAACTCGACCGGAAGATCGTCACCGCGCTGATGGCGAACGCCAGGACGTCCTTCGCGGAGATCGGCGCCTCCGTCGGGCTGTCGGCGACGGCCGTGAAGCGCCGGGTGGACCGGCTGCGGGAGACCGGGGTGATCACCGGGTTCACCGCGACCGTGCGGCCGTCCGCGCTGGGCTGGCGCACCGAGGCGTACGTGGAGGTGTACTGCGAGGGGGCGGCGCCGCCCCGGCGGCTGGCGGAGGTGGTGCGCAACCATCCGGAGATCGCGGCGGCGATGACGGTGACCGGGGGCGCGGACGCGCTGCTGCATGTGCGGGCGCGGGACGTGGAGCACTTCGAGGAGGTCCTGGAGCGCATCCGCCAGGAGCCGTTCATCCGGAAGACGATCAGCGTGATGGTGCTGTCGCACCTGCTGCCCGACAGTCCTGAGGCGGGAGTGACGCAGCCCGCCCCGGACGACGCACCGGACGTGCGCTGAGGCCCGGAAAGACGCAGCATTCCTGCGTGGACACGCAGGATCCGTCGCTTGTCGGCCGTAGGGCCGCGTTCCTACCGTGGACTCACCCCTAGTCGGCACCGTGTGAAGCGGAGGAACCCCTTCGTGCCCGAATCACGTGTGGCGCGCCCACGGCGTTTTCTCGTCTGCGAACCCAGATTCTTCGCCGTGCGGTACGCGATCAATCCCTGGATGCGTCCGGAGCAGCCCGTCGACGTCTCACTCGCCCGGCGGCAGTGGCTGTCGCTGGTCGACGCCTACCGCCGCCACGGCCATACCGTGGAGACCGTGGAACCGCTGCCCGGTCTGCCCGACATGGTGTTCGCCGCGAACGCGGCGGTCGTCGTGGACGGGCGTGTGTTCGGCTCCCGGTTCCACGCGCCGGAGCGGCGCCCGGAGTCGGTGCCGTACGTCGCCTGGTTCAAGGCGCACGGGTTCGACGTCCAGCATCCGGAGTCGGTGTGCGAGGGCGAGGGCGACCTGGTGCCCGCCGGGCGCTGGATCCTCGCCGGGACCGGGTTCCGCACCACGCCCGAGGCGCACCGGGAGGCGCAGGAGTTCTTCGGGGTGCCGGTGATCGGCCTGACCCTGGTGGACCCGTACTTCTACCACCTGGACACGGCGCTGTTCGTGCTGGACGAGGAGAACGTCGCGTACTACCCGGAGGCGTTCTCGCCGGGCAGCCGTGAGGTGCTGGAGCGGCTGTACCCGGACGCGGTCCTCGCCACCCGGGAGGACGCGAGGGCGTTCGGCCTGAACTCGGTCTCGGACGGCCGTCATGTGTTCATCTCGCCGGGGGCGACGGAGCTCGCCGACCGGCTCGCCGACCGCGGTTACGTCCCCGTCCCCGTCGACCTGTCCGAGTTCCGCAAGGCGGGCGGGGGCATCAAGTGCTGCACTCAGGAGATCCGCTCATGACCTCTGCCCCCCGTACGCGTTCGTCCGCCGAGCTGATCGCGGCGGAGGAGCCGGTCCTCGCGCACAACTACCATCCGCTGCCCGTGGTCGTCGCCCGCGCGGAGGGCGCCTGGGTGGAGGACGTCGAGGGCCGGCGCTACCTGGACATGCTGGCCGGCTACTCGGCGCTGAACTTCGGCCACCGGCACCCGGCGCTGATCGAGGCGGCCCACCGCCAGCTGGACCGGCTGACGCTGACCTCGCGCGCCTTCCACAACGACCGTCTCGCGGGCTTCGCGGAGCGGCTGGCCGCGCTGACCGGCCTGGACATGGTGCTGCCGATGAACACCGGTGCCGAGGCGGTGGAGAGCGGCATCAAGGTGGCCCGCAAGTGGGCCTACGACGTGAAGGGCGTCCCCGCCGACCGGGCGACGATCGTGGTGGCGGCGGACAACTTCCACGGCCGCACGACGACGATCGTCGGCTTCTCCACGGACGAGACGGCCCGCGCCGGGTTCGGCCCGTTCACCCCGGGGTTCCGGGTGGTGCCGTACAACGACCTCGCGGCGATGGAGGAGGCCGTCGACGAGACGACGGCGGCGGTGCTGATCGAGCCGATCCAGGGCGAGGCGGGCGTGGTGATCCCGGACGACGGCTATCTGGCCGGGGTGCGGGAGCTGACCCGGCGCGCCGGGTGCCTGTTCGTCGCGGACGAGATCCAGTCGGGGCTCGGCCGCACCGGGCGCACGCTGGCGGTGGAGCACGAGTCGGTGGTGCCGGACGTGGTGCTGCTCGGCAAGGCGCTGGGCGGCGGCATCGTGCCGGTGTCGGCGGTGCTGGCCCGGCGCGAGGTGCTCCAGGTGCTGCGTCCGGGTGAACACGGGTCGACGTTCGGCGGGAACCCGCTGGCGGCCGCCGTGGGCACGGCCGTGGTGGAGCTGCTGGAGACGGGCGAGTTCCAGCGGCGCGCGGCCGAGCTGGGCGTGGTGCTGCGGGAGGGACTGGAGGCGCTGGTCGGCAAGGGCGTCACCGGGTTCCGCAGCCGCGGCCTGTGGGCGGGCGTGGACGTGGACCCGGCCCTCGGCACCGGCCGGGAGGTCAGCGAGCGTCTGATGCGCGAGGGCATCCTGGTCAAGGACACGCACGGCTCGACCGTCCGGCTGGCCCCGCCGCTGACCGTCACCGCGGACGAGCTGCGGGAGGCGCTGCGCACGCTGGAGAAGGTGCTCAGCCGCCAGGTCTGACCGCCCGCTCAGCCGCCCCCGCCGGACCTTCCCGGCGGGGGCGGCGGCGTGTCCGGGACCGTGCCGGACGACGGGCGCGGTGCACCGCTGGCCCACCTCCGGGAAGCCCCCGGCCGGTCATCGGGGTGAAGATGGGGTCTAGCGGGGACATAAGGTGACAGAACACTCTCAGCGACAGAGAGGCCGTCTGTGGGCGGACAGAAGGAGCAGGGAGGAGCCCGGCAGGGGTTCGACGTGGCCGACGCCGCGCCGCTGCTGCTGGACCCGCACGGTCTGGTGACGGGCTGGACGGTGCACGCGGAGCGGCTGCTGGGCCACGGCGCGGCGGAGGCGGTGGGCCGGAAGTTCGCCGATCTGCTGGTGAACGAGGACGCCGAGCGGATGGAGGACCTGCTCGACCGGTGCCGCGCCGGCAAGGACTGGACGGGGTTGATGACGGCCGTCCGCCGGGACGGGCACCCGGTGGAGGTGGGGGTGCGGGTCACCCCGACCACGGCGCCGCAGGGCCGCCCGGCGGTGCTGGTGCTGCTGTCGGAGCTGGAGGAGGGCACGCGGGGCTGGGACATGAGCCGCGGCGTGCTGGAGCAGATCGTCGTCGGCAACCCCATCGGCATCGCCATCGTGGACACGGAGCTGCGCTACGTGTGGTCCAACGCGGCCCTGGAGCAGTGGGGCGGCGGCCAGGGCCGGACCCGTCTCGGCCTGCGGGTCGCCGACGTCCAGCCCGGCATGGACAGCGAGGCCGTCGAGGAGCGGATGCGGCACGTGCTGGAGACGGGCGAGCAGGTGGTCGGCTACGAGTACGTCGGCCGGGTGCGGTCGGCGCCGCTGCGGGAGACCGCGCACATGCTGTCGTTCACCCGCCTCGAGGACGACCGGGGCGACCCGATGGGCCTGTACTACACGGTCGTGGACGTCACCGACCGGCACCGGGCCCGGCAGCGTCTCGCCCTGCTCGACCGGGCCGGCCAGTACATCGGCCGCACCCTCGACGTGATGACCACCGCGCAGGAACTGGCCGACGTCGCTGTGCCCGGCCTCGCCGACTTCGTCACCGTGGACCTGCTGGAGACGGTGCTGCGGGGCGCCGAGCCGGCCCCGCTCACCGGGTCGGAGCGGGTGCCGCTGCGCCGCGCGGGCCACCGCTCCCTGTACGAGGACCTGCCGCGGACGGTCGTGGACAGCGGCGCGGTCGTCTCCTACCTGACGGACTCCCCGCCCGTGTGGTGCCTGACCACGGGGCGGTCCTGGCGGCAGGAGCAACTGGACCCGCTGGCCATGGAGTGGGCCGAGGGAGCGCCGGGCGGCCGGGAGTCCACGTTCCTGGAGCTGGGCCTGCAGAGCGTGATGATCGTCCCGGTCCGGGCGCGCGGCGTCACCCTGGGCCTCACCACGTTCTTCCGCCGCCGGCAGAACCCCTTCGACGCGGACGACCTGCACCTCGCCGAGGACCTGGTGTCGCGCGCCGCCGTCTGCGTGGACAACGCCCGCCGCTACACCCGCGAGCGGGACGCGGCGCTGGTGCTCCAGCGCAGCCTGCTGCCGCGCCGGCTGCCCGACCAGGACGCCGTCGAGGTGGCCGCCTGCTACCGGCCCGCCGACGAACTGACCGGGCTGGGCGGCGACTGGTACGACCTGATCCCGCTGTCCGGCGCCCGGGTCGCGCTGGTGGTCGGCGAGGTGCCGGGGCACGGCATCGACGCCGCCGCGGCCATGGGGCGGCTGCGCACGGCGGTCCGCACGCTGGCCGCGATCGACCTGCCGCCCGAGGAGGTGCTGGCGCACCTGGACGACCTGGCCCTCCGCTCGGCGCGGGACGACGGTGACGTGGAGGGTGACGACGGCGAGGGCGACAGCGACGGCGGGGGCGGTCAGGCCAACACCGTCGGCTCCGCCTGCGTGTACGTGGTGTACGACCCGGCGGACGGGCGGTGCACGATGGCCGCCGCGGGTCATCCCGCGCCCGCCGTGGTCGCGCCGGACGGCACGGTCGGCTTCGTGGACCTGCCGCAGGGTCCCGCGCTCGGGGTGGGCGGGCCGCCGTTCGAGGCGGTGGAGGTGTCCCTGGCCGAGGGCAGCACGCTGGTGCTGCACACGGACGGACTGCTGGCGCACGGCGACGACGGCGCGGATCAGGCCGGACGGGAGCGGCTGCGGCGGGCCCTGGAGGGCACGGAGCGGGAGCTGCGGCCCAGCTGCCGGGCCGTGGTCGACGCGCTGGTCCCGTCCCGTCCGGAGGACGACGTGGCGCTGCTGATGGCGCGGACCAAGCGGCTCGCGCCGGAGCAGATAGCGGCCTGGGAGCTGCCGCCCGACCCGGCGGTGGTGGCGGACGCCCGCAGGACCACCCAGGACCAGCTGTCCCGCTGGGGTCTCGACGAGGAGCTGAAGTTCACCACGGAGCTGCTGGTGAGCGAGCTGCTGACGAACGCGATCCGGCACGCCTCCGGGCGGGTGCGGCTGCGGCTGATCCGGGAGCGGACGCTGGTGTGCGAGGTGCTCGACGGCGGCGCGAGCGCCCCGCATCTGCGGCATCCGCGCGCGATGGACGAGGGCGGCCGGGGGCTGCTGCTGGTGTCGCAGCTCGCGGAGCGCTGGGGCACGCGCTTCGTGCCCGACGGGAAGATCATCTGGGCGGAGCAGCCGCTGAACACTCACCCGGAGTGAGGCGGGGCGATGGCAGGCACGACGATCGACTTCGAGGCGGTGTACCGGGCGCTGCCGGGCATGGTGGCGCTGCTGACCCCCGACCTCGTGTTCGCCGACGTCAACGAGGCGTACGTGAGCGGCACCGGGCGTTCGCGCGAGTCCCTGCTGGGCCGCTACGTGTTCGACGTGTTCCCGGAGTCGGTGAACTCCCCCGCCGCGCAGCACTCGCACCAGCTGCGGGCCTCGCTGCTGCGGGTGCTGGCCAGCGGCGAGCGCGACGCGATGGCCCTGCAGCGCTACGACGTCGAGTCCCCCGAGCACTCGGGGAACTGGCACGAGCACTACTGGTCGCCGGTGAACAGCCCGGTCCTCGGCCCTGACGGCCGGGTGCGGCTGATCGTGCACCGGGTCGAGGAGGTCACCGAGTTCGTGCGGGCCCGGGGGCTCGGCGGCGACACGGCGGGCCGGGTGCTGGAGGCCGAGCTGTACACGCGCGCCAGGGAGCTGCAGGAGCTGAACAACCGGCTGCGCGAGGCGCACGCCCGGGAGCGCGAGGTGGCCCTGGTGCTGCAGAAGGCGATGCTGCCGGCGAACCGGCAGGTGGGTCACCGGGCCGCGGTGCGCTACCGGCCGGCGGTGGGCGCGCTGAACGTGTGCGGCGACTGGTACGACCTGGTCGACCTGGTGGGCGGCCACCGTATCGGCGTGTCGGTGGGCGACGTGGTGGGGCACGGTCTGGAGGCGGCCGGGGTGATGGGCCAATTGCGCAGCGCGCTGAGCGCCGCGTCCCGGGTGGCGGACGGGCCTGCCCAGGCGCTGAACGTGCTGGGCCGGTACGCGAACGTGGTGGACGGCGCCGAGTCGGCGACGGTCGTGACGACGTTCATCGACTTCGACCGGAACAGCATCACCTACAGCAGCGCCGGCCATCCCCCGCCGGTGCTGCTGCACGACGACGGGCGGGTGGAGTTCCTGGACCGGGCGACGGACCCGCCGCTGGACGCCCGTCCGGATCCGCGGCCCCGGCCTGAGGCGTCGACGGTCTTCTCGCCCGGGGCGACCCTCGTGCTCTACACGGACGGGCTGATCGAGCGGCGGCGGGAGGACATCGACGTGGGGCTGCGGCGACTGGCGGAGTCCCTGCGCCGGCACCGGACGCTGGACCCGGAGCCGCTGGCGGACACGGTGCTGCGGGAACTGCTGCCGCCCGGCGGCGCCACGGACGACACGGCACTGGTCGTCGTACGGCTGTGACGGGACCCGCCGTCAGGCCCGGGTGCGCTCGCGGTCGAGGCGGGTGGTGCGCTCCACGTTCGCCCGGTCCTCGGGGTCGTCGCTGGGCCGCCCGGCGAACCAGGCGTCGAGGATCTCCTGGAGCACCGGGACCGAGGTGAGCCGCAGGCTCAGCGCCAGCACGTTGGCGTCGTTCCAGCGGCGGGCGCCGTCGGCGGTGTACGCGTCGGTGCACAGGGCGGCCCGGACGCCGGGCACCTTGTTGGCGGCGATCGAGGCGCCGGTGCCGGTCCAGCAGCACACCACCGCCTGGTCGGCCCTCCCCTCGGCGACGTCGCGGGCGGCGGCCTCGGAGCACACGGCCCACTGCGGGTCGTCGCCGGGGCTCAGGGCGCCGAGCGCGCGCACCTCGTGGCCGCGCTCGCGCAGGGCGTCGACCAGGGCTCGGGCGACGGGTTCGTCCATGTCGGAGGAGACGGAGATCCGCATACCGTCGAGCGTACTTGGCGGTGCGTGGACGGCGACCGGGCGGCGTGCGGGCGGCTGTCCGGCGCGGTGGGTTCCGGTTCCCGTCGAACCTGGTGCCGGTGCCCGTCACCCGGTCCTAGACTGACAGTTCACGACGTGCCGGATGACCTGCTGGAACGCGGCGATCCCGTCGTTTCCCAGAGTCGAGGAGCGTGCTTTTGTTCTACTACCTGCTCAAATATGTGCTGTTGGGCCCGCTGCTCAGACTGGTCTTCCGGCCCCGGATCGAGGGCCTGGAGCATGTCCCGTCCTCCGGCGCCGCGATCGTGGCGGGAAACCATCTGTCGTTCTCGGACCACTTCCTGATGCCGGCCGTGCTGAAGCGCCGCATCACCTTCCTCGCCAAGGCCGAGTACTTCACCGGCCCGGGTCTGAAGGGGCGGCTGACGGCGTTCTTCTTCCACAGCGCCGGCCAGATTCCCGTCGACCGCTCCGGCAAGGAGGCCGGGCAGGCGGCCATCCGCGAGGGGCTCGGGGTGCTGAGCAAGGGGGAACTGCTCGGCATCTACCCGGAGGGCACCCGCTCGCACGACGGCCGCCTCTACAAGGGCAAGGTCGGCGTGGCGGTGATGGCCCTCAAGGCGGGCGTCCCGGTGGTGCCCTGCGCGATGATCGGCACGTTCGAGGCGCAGCCGCCCGGCCGGAAGATCCCCCGCATCCACCCGGTGGTGATCCGCTTCGGCGAGCCGCTGGACTTCTCGCGCTATGAGGGCATGGAGAACGAGAAGGCGGTCCTGCGGGCGATCACGGACGAGATCATGTACGCCATCCTCTCCCTCTCCGAGCAGGAGTACGTGGACCAGTACGCGGCCGATGTGAAGGCGGCGGAGGCCGAGCGCAAGGCGGAGGAGAAGCGGCGGGCGTCGCGCCTGCCGCAGCGGTGAGCCGCGCGGGACGCGGGTGACTGGTCATGGGTGAGGGGCGGCCGGGGAGTTCCGGCCGCCCCTCACCCGCGTGCGGTCACGGCTTCGGCGTGGCGTGCGGGGCGCAGGTCACGTCGGAGCGGTCGAGCTTCCCGGTGAGCAGGTAGGTGTCGACCCGGTCGTTGACGCAGGAGTTGATCAGCCCGGTCACGCCGTGGGAGCCGGCGTCCCGCTCGGTGATCAGACGGGAGCCCTTGAGCCGCTTGTGCAGCTCGACGGCGCCGCCGTACGGGGTGGCCGCGTCACGCTCGGACTGGACGATCAGCACGGGCGGCAGACCCTTGTCGGTCTTCACGTCGACCGGGGTGCGCTGGGGTACCGGCCAGGTGGCGCAGGGCAGGTTCATCCAGGTGTTGGCCCAGGTCAGGAACGGGTGGTCGCGGTGCAGCCGGGTGGTGTCGCGGTCCCAGGTGCGCCAGTCGGCGGGCCACTTGGCGTCGGTGCACTCGACCGCGTTGTAGACGGCGTTGCCGTTCTCCGCGGCGGCGTTGCCCGCCGTGTCGGACAGGTCGGGGGCGGCGGCGTCGACCAGTGCCTGGGTGTTCCCGGCGGCGGCCTGGCTGAACACCTCGGCGACCGGGGCCCACGCGGAGTCGTAGTACGGGGCGCTCTGGAAGAAGCCGATCAGCTCCGCGGGCCCGACCACCCCGCCGAACGGCTCCTTCGCGGCCGCCGCGCGCAGCTTCAGCCACTGCTCCTGGACGGCGGCGCGGGTGGTGCCGAGGTGGTAGGCGGCGTCGTTCTTCGCGACCCAGTCCTGCCAGTCCTGCCAGCGGGTCTCGAAGGCGACGTTCTGGTCCAGGTTCGCCTGGTACCAGATCTTCTGACGGGACGGGTTGACCACGCTGTCCACGACCATGCGGCGCACGTGGTCCGGGAACAGGGTGGCGTAGACGGCGCCGAGGTAGGTGCCGTAGGAGACGCCCAGGTAGTTGAGCTTCTTCTCGCCGAGCGCCGCGCGGATGACGTCGAGGTCGCGGGCGGTGTTCGGGGTGGTCATGTGGGGCAGCATCGTGCCGCTGCGCTCGAGGCAGCCCTCGGCGTACTCGCGGGCGAGCTTGCGCTGGGCCCGCTTGTCGGCCTCGGTGCGGGGCACCGGGTCGGCCTTGGGCGCCTTCACGAACTCCTGCGGGTCGCCGCAGGAGATGGGCGCGGACCTCCCCACGCCGCGCGGGTCGAAGCCGACGAAGTCGTACGCCTTGGCGGTGTTGGCCCAGACGGGATTCTTCGAGGTGACCCGGGCCGGGAAGCGCAGGCCGGAGCCGCCGGGGCCGCCCGGGTTGTAGAGCAGCGCGCCCTGCCGTTCGGCGGGCGTGCCGGTGCTGGCGACACGGTCGACGGCGAGCTTGATCCGCTTTCCGTTCGGCTTCGCGTAGTCAAGCGGCACGGAGACCCAGCCGCACTGGATGGGCCGGGGCAGGTTCCAGTCGGCGGGGCAGTCCTGCCAGTCGATGCCGGCCTTGGCGGCCCGGGCCGCGGCGACGGCCACGCCCTGGGCCTCACGGTCCTTGCCGTGGCGGGTGTCCGCCGTCGCGCTCGCGGTGGGCGCCGCGACGGCGCCGGCTATGAGCGCGGATGCGACGAGCACGCCGGCCGAACCGAGCGCCGCCACCCGCCTCTTCGGTCTGCTGTCCCTCAAGGGGGCCTCCCCGTACATGGTTTCGATGCGTACGGAGGAGGATCCTCGTCTCCCGGAGGTCATGGGCGACAGAGGGGATACTCCTTCTTTGCCAATCCGATAAGCGGACGCGGAGTGGCGTCATGCGGACGCCGGGGCCGCTGGGGCGAAGGCGGAGGGCGCCCGGTCGAGGAGCCGGCGCAGTCGCAGGGCGTCCGGCGCCACGGCGCTGACCAGGACGGCGGGTCCGGTGAGCGGCAGGACGGCGAGACCGTCGGCGGGCACGCCGGGCGCGACCGGTTTGTCCTCGAACTCCGGGTCGACTGCGACGAGTTGCCCGACCGCGCGGTGTCCGCCCAGCACGGCGGGACCGTCCCAGCCGCCCTCCGCGCCGGGGCCGCAGTCGAGTTCCTGGTCGAGGACGGGGCGTCCGTCGACGCGCACGGTCAGCCGGGAGGTGAGCCGTCCGGGGTCCTCCCCGGTCCGGCCCAGCACGAGTTCCTCGCGGAGCACCAGACGGGCGCCGGGGGCGAGGTCGACATGGGTGTGCACGGCCAGCTCGCTGCCCGTGACGGAGATCAACGGCTCGGGCATCCACTGCAGTTCGCCTCCGGCGGCGACGGTGAGCCGCACGTCCTGGCGCGCCTGTCCCCCGTGCTGGCCCGGCAGGGCGAGCGTGGCGGCGGCCGAGCCGACCCGCAGCCGGGCGTCCGGCCCGACGTCGGCGCGGACGGTGAAGTGGTCCCCGCCGTGCGGGCCGCTCATCGCGCCGACGAGCGTGACGTGCGCGGTGGCGCCGCTCCCCCGCGTGCGCCGCACGGCGAGCGGGCCCCGGCTCTCCAGCACGGGCAGGGCGGTGCCGCCCCGGCCGTCAGCGCGGGCGCGGATCTCCGCCTCCGCCCGGACGCCCGCGGTGTTCACACCGCCCACGCGGCGAGCCGCTGCCGCACCCAGGCCGCCACCGCCGCGATCCCCTCGTCCTCACGCAGCGACTGGAACACCACGGGCAGATCGGCACGTTGTGCCTTGGCGTCCACCGCCATCCGGCCGAGGTCCGAGCCGACGTACGGGGCGAGGTCCGTCTTGTTCACGACCAGCAGGTCGGCGGTGGTCACGCCGGGGCCGCCCTTGCGCGGGATGTCGTCCCCGCCGGCCACGTCGATCACGAAGATCTGCGCGTCGACCAGCCCCTTGGAGAAGGTGGCGGTGAGGTTGTCCCCGCCGGATTCGAGGAGCACGAGGTCCAGCGGGCCGACGGAGTCCTCCAGGTCCTCGACCGCTTCGAGGTTGGCGGAGATGTCGTCACGGATCGCGGTGTGCGGGCAGGCGCCGGTCTCCACGGCGGTGATCCGCTCGGGAGGCAGCACGGCCTCCCTGAGCAGGTACTCGGCGTCCTCACGGGTGTAGATGTCGTTGGTCACGACGGCCAGCGACACCTCGTCCCGCAGCACCCGGCAGAGCGCGGCGACGGTAGCGGTCTTCCCGGACCCGACGGGCCCCCCGAGCCCGATCCGCAGGGCACGGCGCGCCCCGTCAGGTCTCCGGGCGTCACCACCGAGGGCGGCAGGGCCGGGGTGAGGGTCGATGTGATCACGATGCATGAGGCACCTCCGGACGATTGGGGTGGACATATCGGATGGGGGCCGGACAACCCCCAAGGGGCGCGGGGAACTGCGGGAACAGCCCGCACAGCGCCGCACCCAGCAACGAACCGAACCCGCAGGCCCGGCGAGCTGACGAACTCCGGGACGGCCAACCGCCTCAGGGGCGCGGGGAACTGCGCGAACAGCCCCCGCGAACCCGCACCCGCCGACGAACCTCATGACGCGAACAACCGCCCCGCCCGCCCCGCATGCGCCTCGGCATGAATCTCCAGCAGAGGCGCCGACGCCGCAGGCAGTGCGCCGGTACCTTCCCGCACGACCCGCCGCGCCGCCCGCACCGCCGCCTCCGCCACCCGGTCCGCCTCCGGCGCCAGCCGAGCCAGGACCGCCGTGGCGTCGAACGGGTCCAGGCTCAACAGCCGTACCGTCGCCGTCGCAGGACCACCGACACTCTCGTACACCGCACAGTGCGCCGCATCCTCCGCCCCGAGCCCGGCCGCCCGAGCGGCCGCCCCCAGCACCACCGGCTGGTGCGCCCCCTTGGGGAACCGACGCCCCAACGCGTCCAGTTCATCCCCGGGCCAGGCGGCCCGGACCGCCCGCAGCAACTGCCGCCCCAGCCTGCGTGCGGCCGCCCGCAACGCCGGTGACGGCGTCCGTGCGTCGGCGGCCGCGTCCAGAGCCACCGGGTCCACGCCCAGCGCTGCGGACGCGGCCAGCGCCGCCCCCACCAGCCCCGCCGTATGCAGCCGCCCCCTGCAGAACGACTCCAGACTCTCCGCACCGGTGATCCGCCCGGCGTGGACCGCGGCCTCCGCCCCGCCGGAGTGGGCATGCCCTCCGGCGGGAAAACGGCCGTCGGCCAGGACGAGCAGCGCTGCCCTGGACATCAGAAGAGGAAGTAGCGCTGGGCGAGAGGGAGTTCCTCGGCCGGCGTCGCCTCGACCAGCTCCCCGTCGATGCGTACGGCGAAGCTGTCGGGGTCGATCCGCACGTCCGGCAGGGCGTCGTTCTCCCGCATGTCCGCCTTGGTCACCGCGCGCGTGGAGTCGATGACCGCCCACCTCTTGCCCAGCCCGAGCCGGTCGGGCAGCCCCGCGTCGAGGGCGGCCTGGGCGACGAAGTTGACCGAGTTGGCCGCGGGCGCCCGCCCGGTCGCGCCGAACATGGGCCGGGGCAGCACCGGCTGCGGGGTCGGGATGGACGCGTTGGCGTCCCCCATCTGCGCATAGGCGATCTGCCCGCCCTTGATGACGAGGTGGGGCTTGACCCCGAAGAACTTCGGCTCCCACAGCGCCAGATCGGCCAGCTTGCCGCTCTCCACCGAGCCGATCTCGCCCGCCATCCCCTGCGCCACCGCCGGGTTGATGGTGTATTTGGCGACATAGCGACGGACCCGGTGGTTGTCGGCGCGCCCGTCGCCGGGCAGGGCGCCGCGCCTCCGCTTCATCACATGGGCCGTCTGCCAGGTCCGCATGATCACCTCGCCGACGCGTCCCATCGCCTGGGAGTCGGAGGAGATGACGGAGATGGCGCCGAGGTCGTGCAGCACGTCCTCGGCGCCGATGGTGGACGGCCGGATCCGCGACTCGGCGAAGGCGAGGTCCTCCGGCACGGCGGGGTTGAGGTGGTGGCACACCATCAGCATGTCGAGGTGCTCCTCGACGGTGTTGACGGTGAACGGCCGCGTCGGATTGGTGGAGCTGGGCAGTACGTTCGGCTGGGAGACCACGGTCATGATGTCCGGCGCGTGCCCGCCTCCCGCCCCCTCGGTGTGGTACGCGTGGATGCCGCGCCCGGCGATCGCGGCGAGCGTGTCGCCCACGAAACCGGCCTCGTTGAGGGTGTCGGTGTGAATGGCGACCTGGACGCCGGTCCGGTCGGCCGCGGTCAGCGCCGCGTCGATGACGGCCGGGGTGGACCCCCAGTCCTCGTGCAGCTTCAGCCCGACGGCGCCGCCCCGGATCTGCGACAACAGGGCGTCCTGCGACACGGTGTTGCCCTTGCCGAGGAGCCCGATGTTCAGCGGGTACGCCTCCATCGACTCCAGCATCCGCGCCAGATGCCAGGAGCCGGGCGTGACGGTGGTCGCCTTGGAGCCCTCGGCGGGTCCGGTGCCGCCGCCGACCAGTGTCGTGATGCCGGAGGCCAGCGCCTCGTCGGCGATCTGCGGGCAGATGAAGTGCACATGCGCGTCGATCGCCCCGGCGGTCAGGATGCGCCCGTTGCCGGCGATGACCTCGGTCTCCGGGCCGATCACCAGGTCGGGGTGGACGCCGTCCATGGTGTCGGGATTGCCGGCCTTCCCGATGCCGGTGATCCGGCCGTCGCGGATGCCGACGTCGGCCTTGACGACACCCCAGTGGTCGACGACGACCGCGCCGGTGATCACCGTGTCGGGAGCGCCCTCGGCGCGGGTGACGGTGGCCTGGCCCATCGACTCGCGGATGACCTTGCCGCCGCCGAACACCGCCTCGTCACCGGCGCGTCCGGGACCGCCCGAGCGGTCCTCCTCGATCTCGACCAGCAGATCGGTGTCGGCGAGCCGGATCCGGTCGCCGGTGGTCGGCCCGAACAGGTCGGCGTACGCCTCGCGGGAGATCTCAGGCATCGAGCGGGCCTCCCGTCTCCCCGCGCAGCCCGGGCACGATGCGCGCCCCGGCGAGCGGCACCAGGTCCACCTCGACGGGGATGCCGGGCTCGAACCGTACGGCGGTGCCGGCGGGGACGTCGAGCCGCTTGCCGCGGGCCGCCGAACGGTCGAACTCCAGGCCGGGGTTGGCCTCGGCGAAGTGGTAGTGCGAGCCGACCTGGACGGGCCGGTCGGCCGCGTTGAGGACGGTCAGCCGGGTGGTCCCGCGGCCCTCGTTGTAGACGATCGGGCCCTCGGCGAACAGGATCTCTCCGGGTGTCACGGCGCTCCTCCCGTCAGACGATGGGGTCGTGGACGGTGACGAGCTTGGTGCCGTCCGGGAAGGTGGCCTCCACCTGCACGTCCGGGATCATCTCGGGGACCCCCTCCATCACGTCGTCCCTGGTCAGCACCTTCCGCCCGGACGCCATGAGTTCGGCGACGGTCCGGCCGTCGCGGGCGCCCTCGAGGATGTGCGAGGTGATGAGCGCGACCGCCTCGGGGTGATTGAGCTTCAGACCGCGGTCGCGGCGCTTCGCCGCCACGTCGGCCGCCACATGGATGAGCAGCCTCTCCTGCTCGTGCGGGGTCAGTTGCACGGCATCCCCCTCACCGTCCTCGCTCCGGGCCGTGCGGGGCCCGGTGGCCGCGGCCACGGGAAGGATCCCCGGTGGCGTGGACCCGGAGGCTAGCCGGGCGGCGTTTCGAGGACGTTAACCGCGCGGCGGCCGGAGCAAGGGTCTACCGGCCGCGGCCGACGGTCATCAGGGCGCGGGTGCCGTGGGCGAGGACCTGCGGCGGGATGTCGCCGAACAGGGCCATCTGGGCGGCGAACCCCTGCACGAGCGCGATCATCGCTCGGGCCATCGCGTCCACGTCGGCGTCCTCGGGCAGCAGTCCGGCGTCCTTGTAGCTCTGCGCCATGCCGCCCCACGCCTGACGGATCTTCGCGTACCCGTCCGCCAGCACGGCCGTCAGCGCCGGGTTGCGCGTGGACTCGGTCCACACCTGGATCATCAGCCGCGGGAACAGCCACTCCCCCGTCTCCAGGGTCGCCGGCCGCAGCTCCCGCATCGTCGCCAGGGCGCGCGGGACCAGTACGTCGGGAGTGGGCGGCGGGCTCTCCTGGGCCGCCTGCTCCAGGGTGGCGCGCACCGTCTCGAGCACCTCGGAGGCGATGGCCGCGATCAGCTCCTCCTTGCCGCTGAAGTACCGGTAGACGGCGCCGGCGGAGAGATCCACCTCCTTCAGCACGTCCTGCATCGACGTGGCGTGGAAGCCGTTGCGGGCGAAGCAGACCGCGGCGCCGTCGAGGATCTGCCTGCGGCGGGCGTCGAGGTGTTCCTGGGATACGCGAGCCATGCCGTCAACTTAAAACGAACATTCCTTCTTGACAAGAGAGGAGGACGGCGGGACGGTGTGGTCGAGGTCAAAACGAACGATCCTTCTTTTTCAGAGGAGCCCCTCATGTCTCCCACGTCCCTGCCGACGCACCGGCGGATCGCGGCCGTCCTGGTGCTGATCCCGACCCTGGTGGCGCTGGCCCTATGGGCCTTCGCCTGGCCCGCGGCGCGTACGGCGCCGCGCGATCTGCCGCTCGGTGTGGCGGGCCCGCCCGCCGCGACGGCGCCGGTCGCACAGCAGCTGGAGCAGCGGAAGGGCGCGTTCGACCTCCATCGGTACGCCGACGAGGCCGAGGCGCGGGACGCGATCGAGGAACGTGAGGTGTACGGGGCGGTCGTGGTGAGCCCGGAGGGTCCGAAACTGCTGACCGCGTCGGCGGCGAGCCCGGCGGTGGCGCAGCTGCTCCAGCAGGCGGTCGCGCACCAGGCCGCCGCCTCCGGTCAGGAGATCGTCACGGAGGACGTGGTGCCGGCCGCGGCGAGCGATCCGCGCGGGGCGGTGCTGAACACGAGCGTGCTGCCGCTGGCGCTGGCCGGGATCGGTGCGGGGGTCGCGGTGACGCTGCTCGGGCTGCGGGGGCCGGTCGCGGCGGGTGCGCTGGTCGGGTCCGCGGCGTTGGTCGGCGGCGTCGCCGCCGGTCTCTCGCAGAGCTGGCTGGAGGCGCTTCCGGGTGACTGGTGGGCCGTGGCGGGGACGTTCGCGCTGGCCACGCTGGCGGTGAGCGGGGCTGTGGCCGGTCTGGCGGCCCTGCTGGGGCGGCCCGGGCTGGGCCTCGGCGCCCTGCCGGTCATGCTGATCGGCAACCCGTTCTCGGGCGCGGCGTCGGCCCCGGAGATGCTGCCGGAGCCGGCCGGGGTGATCGGCCAGTGGCTGCCGCCGGGGGCGGGGGTGTCGCTGCTGCGGTCGGCCGCGTTCTTCGACGGGGCGTCGGCGGTGGGGTCCGCGCTGACGCTTACGTGGTGGGCGGTGCTCGGGTTGGGGGCGGTGCTGGTGGGACACGCGGCGCGGGGGCGTACGGCGGCGGCGGAGAACACGCCCGAGCACGAACCGGCCCTGGCGGGCTGACCCGCCCTTCGTTCGACCGCGCACCTCCGCTGCAGCGGACGGGGTGCGCGGTTTCTTTGTGGGCGCGGCGCCCGCATCGCCCTCGCACAGCTCCGCGCAGCCGCGCCCACCCGTGCCGCCCTGCGGCACGACTGCCCGCGACCGGGGCGAGGCTGCGCACCTCACGCGACCGGCCCGCCGGAAATCAAGAAGGCCCCGCCCCCCGGTGTTCCGCGGCGATGCCGAAGCGGCCCGGTTCCCGGGGTGTGGACGCCACCTCGCGTACGCCCGAGACCGCGCTGACCGCCGCCCCCTCCCCCGCGACCTCCTCCAGCCGCCGCAGGTCCTCCGCGGAGACGAGGGCGACGAGCGGCTTCCCGTGGCGGGTCACGACGACCCGCTCACCGCCGTACACCACGCGGTTGATCAGGTCGGCGAGCTCGGCCCTGGCCTGGGTCACCGGAATCTCGTAAGCCATACGGCCATCATAACGTCACGTACGTCCTGTACATTTTTTACAGACGGCAGAGACAGGAGGGGCACCATGACGACGCGACCGCCCGACCGGACCCCCGATCCGTACACCCGGCTGCTGGAGGAGCGGATCGTCGTCCTGGGCACGCGGATCGACGAGACCGCGGTGAACGACGCGACGGCCCAGCTCGTGTACCTCGAGCACCACTCCCCCGACCGCGACATCTCGCTGTACGTGAACTCCCCCGGCGGCCCCTTCCACGCCATGTCCGCCCTGCACGACGCCCTGACGTACGTCACGTGCGACGTGGAGACGGTCTGCCTGGGCCGCGCGGAGGGCACGGCCGCGCTGCTGCTGGCCGCCGGCACACCCGGCAAGCGGTACGTCCTGCCCGGCTCCCGGCTGGTGCTCCGTCAGCCCGCCCTCCCCGAGCCGGTGGAGGGCAGCGCGAGCGACCTGGCGATCCGGGCCGACGAGCTGGCCCGGATCAGGGCCCGCACGGAGGAGCTGCTGGCCCGGCACACCGGCCGGCCCATGGACCGGGTGCGGGCGGACCTGGAGCGGGATCTGGTCCTGGACGCGCAGGCCGCCGTGGACTACGGCCTCGCCGACCGGATCGTGCCGCACCACCGGGCCGCCCGTACCGCGACCGGCGGGAGGTGAGCCGAGGATGCTGCCGGAACTGCCGCCGCTGCCCGCGCTGACCCGGGCGGAGGCCGAGCTGATCGACCGATACCTCGAGGTCGTCGACCTGCTGGGCCGGGTCAACCCGGCCCAGGGCGGCGACACCTACCGCGGCCTGCGCGCCGCCCAGGCGCTGGTCGGCAAGGCGGTCGCGCTGCGCGACGCGCTGACCCTGATGCACCGGCGGGGCGAGAGCGAACTGCACGCCGAGACCCTGGCCCGCGCCCTGCGGGTGCTGGACGGCGAGCGGCGTACCGCGAGGGTCACGCTGCCGCCGCAGACGGGACGTTGACCGGAGCGGGCCCGGAGCGACGGGCCCGCTCGACGACACACCCCGCGACGAGTTGAAACGGACCGAACGGCGTACCCCTGTCCGGCGTAGACGAACCTCCTTTTTTGAGGCCGTCGAACTTGCGCACCCCTCCTCTCCGGAGGGCGGAATTGACCATTCCACCCCTGGTCCTGGCCTCACACGCCCTCTTGACGGCGACTCGAACGGACGACTGTCCACCCGAACGGGTGAGTGGTGAGTAACAACACAAACCCCCCGTTCCGTTGGGAAATCGCTCACCCCATGGGTCAAGATCCCTGACTGACGACAAGACCCCGCCGCCGCGGCGGGGCGATCCGGGCGGACGCCGAGTCCTGCCGCCGCCCGGATGACCGGTCGACAGGAGTGGATCGGCAGGAGTGGAGGACCCAGGCACGACGGGTCGCCGGTACGCGCGCAGTGCGCGTCCCGAGCAGCCCTTGGGGTGAAGCCGCGTCAGCGGCCGGGCTACTTCGCCAGCCCGAATCCGACAGGTCATCCTTCACAGGCGGCTGACGAAGGGTTGCGCATGAGTGCGCTCAATCGTGTCCCGTCTCTCATGGCCCGGGCCGGCACGGCCTCGGCCCTCACCCTCGCCGCCGTGGGCGGCTCGATCGTGGTACCGGGAGCGGCCGGGGAGGCCGCGGCGGCGACCGTGGGCACCAAGGCCCTGAAGGTCGCGGCGTCCAAGAAGGGGGCGCCGTACCAGTGGGGGGCGACCGGACCGAACCGGTTCGACTGCTCGGGCCTGACGCTGTACTCGTTCAAGAAGGCGGGGAAGAAACTCCCCCGCACGGCCGCCCAGCAGTACAACAAGACGCGCCACATCTCCAAGAGCAGCCGTAAGGCCGGGGACCTGGTGTTCTTCCACTCGGGCAGCTACGTGTACCACGTCGGGATCTACGCGGGTAAGAACAAGATCTGGCACGCCCCGAAGACCGGGGACGTGGTGCGGCTGCAGAAGATCTGGACCAGCAGCGTCTGGTACGGCCGCGTGAAGTGACGGGCGGAGGCGGCGGCGCCCGCGGGAGCGCCGCCGCCGGGCCGCTACCGGCCACCCGGGCCCGGCGCCCGCGTGGCATCCCGCAGGGGCCCGGCGGGGCCGCCCTCAGGACGACGACCGCCCGGGCCCCTCACGCCGTCCACCGCCTGTGCCCGTAGGCGTGTGACGTGGCCTCAGGGCTCTGTCCGGGCCGCCGCGACGACCGTCTCCGTCGGCTCGACGGTGGCGGTCGCGGTGGCCGTGCCCGGCCACGGGAGCTCGACGGCGACCGTCTTGCCGCCCTCCCGGGTGGGACGGATCCTCAGCCGGCCGCCGCACTCCGCGGTGAGCCAGCGGATGATGACCAGGCCGCGCCCGTTGTCCTGCTGGACCGCCGCGGGCAGCCGCTTGGGAAAACGCGGGTGACTGTCCGTCACGCCGATGTGCACCAGCTCGTCGCGGACCAGGACGACGTCCACCGTGAACGTGGGCGACTGGCCGAAGGTGTGCTGCACCGCGTTGGTCGCCAGCTCGGAGACGATGAGCCGCACGGTGTCGCAGAGTTCGGCGTCCGGTGGCAGCCCCCATTCCTCCAGCGCACCGGCCACATGGGCCCGCGCGGCGGAGACCGAGGCGGGATCGCTCGGCAGAGTGACGGATGCTTCCAGATGGTCTGCCATGGCGACGTCGTCCCTTTCCCACGGGACCGCAGTCCGACACGGAGCGGTTGGTTCGAGTACGGTCCCGCACTGGTGCTTCGTCGCCAGAGTGCCATCACCACAGGGTGCCGCGCGGCGATCCACCAAGATATGCATATATCTGTCGCTCAAAGCGGTGAACTCTGCGACGGGAGACCGTATCCGGGCGGCCCGGAAGGAGTAAGGAGAAGCCCATGCAGCACGGTCCCGCGGTGCGCCGCAGGAAACTGGGCGCCGAACTGCGCCGGCTGCGCACGGCGGCCGGACTCACGAGCGGCGACGCGGCCCGGCTGGCGGGCTGGCACCAGTCGAAGGTGAGCCGGATCGAGACGGGCACGAGCGGCACGAAACCGGCCGACGTACGGTTACTCCTCGACGTCTACGGCGTGCACGACCCGCAGTTGCGGGAGTTGCTGCTGGTGCTGTCGGGCACCGGCGACGGCGACGGGCGGCACCACTGGTGGCACGCGTACCGGGGGGTTCTGCCCCCGACGTACCGGGACTTCATCAGTCTGGAGTCGCAGGCGAGCGCGATGCGCACCCTGGAGACCACGGTGGTCCCGGGGCTGCTGCAGACGCCCGCGTACGCGCGGGCGGTGACGGAGGCGGCCCTGGAGGGCGAGTCGGAGGAGCGGCTCGACGCGCTCGTGGAGGTGCGGCTGGCCCGGCAGGACGTGCTGCGCGCCGAGCCCCCGCTGGAGCTGTGGGCGGTGCTGGACGAGGCCGTGCTGCGCCGGGAGGTGGGCGGTCCCGAGGTGATGGCACGTCAGCTGAACCGGCTGGTCGAGGCGTCCCGGCTGCCCCAGGTGCGGCTGCAGGTGCTGCCGTTCAGTGCGGGCGCGCACATCGGCGTCACAGGCCCTTTCGTCATCTTTTCATTTCCGCGCACTTCTGACCTGGATGTGGTGGTGCACGACCACTTGACGACTAGTCACTACTTGGAACGGAAAGAAGACCTCCGGGCGTACTCGGAGGCCTTCGAGGCCCTGGCGAGCCACGCCCTCTCTCCCGAGGAATCGTCGGAATTCATCGCCGGCGCAGCGGCCGGCGCGTAAGGAGGCATGATGCCTGCACCGCCTCGGACCATCCCTTCCAGCCTCGCCCTGCAGGGCGTGTGGTGGCTGCGCAGCAGCTACAGCACAGGGGCGAACAACTGTGTGGAGACGGCCCGGCCGGCCGCCGGCCCGTCGGCCGGACTGCTGGCCGTGCGCGACAGCAAGGATCCGGTCGGGCCCGCGCTGCTCTTCTCGCCCGACGCCTGGGCGCGCTTCGTGACGGCGGTCCACTGATCCGGCGTCCCCGTCCATGAACGGGACGAGTCCCGTCGTCCCACCGACCATCCGTTCCTCGCGCGACGCACGGCCGTGCCCCGCCGACTCATGGCCGCGTTTCGCCGATCACCCGTACAGCGCGTTCGATCTCCGCCCCGGACAGGTCCGCCCGGGCGGTCAGTCTGAGCCGTGAGATGCCGTCGGGCACGGAAGGAGGACGGAAGCAGCCCACGGACAGACCGGCCGTCCGGCAGTCGGCCGCCCAACGCACGGCCTGCTCCGGGGAAGGAGCGCGCACGGAGACGACCGCGGCGTCCGGACGCACCGCTTCCAGACCCGCGGCCGTCAGCCGGGCGTGCAGCTCGCGTGCGACCTCGTGCGCGCGCGCCGCACGCCCGGGTTCGCGCCGCAGCAGGCGCAGGGCGGAAAGGGCCGCGCCCGCCGCCGCGGGGGCCAGACCGGTGTCGAAGATGAACGTCCGCGCCGCGTTGACCAGATGGCCGATCACCCGTTCCGGGCCCAGCACCGCGCCGCCCTGGCTGCCGAGCGACTTGGACAGCGTCGCCGTCACCACCACGTCGTCGGCGCCCGCGATGCCCGCCGCGTGCGGGGCGCCCCGGCCGCCGTCGCCCAGGACGCCGAGCCCGTGCGCGTCGTCGAGCACCAGGCCCGCGCCGTACTCCCGGCACGCCTCCGCCAGCGCGGCCAGCGGGGCCGCGTCGCCGTCCACCGAGAACACCGTGTCCGACACCGCCACCGCCGGGCCCTCGTGGCCGTCCAGCGCCTTGCGCACGGCGTCCGGGTCGCGGTGCGCCACCACCTGGGTGGTGCCCCGGGCCAGCCGGCAGCCGTCGATCAGCGACGCGTGGTTGCCCGCGTCGGAGACGACCAGCGAGCCGTGCGGGGCGAGGGCGGTGACGGCGGCCAGGTTGGCCGCGTACCCGGAGGAGAAGACCAGAGCCGCCTCGAAGCCGCAGAAGTCGGCCAGTTCGCGTTCGAGTTCCGCGTGCAGCTCGGTGGTGCCGGTGACCAGCCGGGAGCCGGTCGCGCCGCCGCCCCAGGTGCGGGCCGCCCGCGCGGCCCCCTCGGTGACCTCGGGGTGACGGGCGAGGCCCAGGTAGTCGTTGCTCGCCAGGTCGAGAAGCGGCGTGTCGGCCGGCCGGGGCCGCAGGGTGCGGACGAGCCCGGCCTGGCGGCGCAGTTCCGCCTGCTCGTCGATCCAGCCGAACGCCATGGGTCCTCCGCGGAATTTGTAGGCAGTGCACAGACATTAGCGGCAGGGCGTCCGGGCCACGGTGTGGTGATACCCACACCGCCGGACGGCTCTGTTGTACGAACTCTCCTTGGCCCGGACGGCCCCGGTAGGACAGGATCGGCTTCCATGGACCTGCTGAACACGCTGGTGGACAAGGGGCTTCGGCGCGAGACGCCGACACGGGCCGAGGCGCTGGCCGTCCTCGCGACGACCGACGACGAGCTGCTCGACGTGGTGGCGGCGGCCGGGAAGGTGCGCAGGCACTGGTTCGGCCGCCGGGTGAAACTCAACTATCTGGTGAACCTCAAGTCGGGGCTGTGCCCGGAGGACTGCTCCTACTGCTCCCAGCGGCTCGGCTCGAAGGCCGACATCCTCAAGTACACGTGGCTGAAGCCGGACGAGGCGTCCCAGGCGGCCGCCGCGGGGCTGGCCGGGGGCGCGAAGCGGGTGTGCCTGGTGGCGAGCGGCCGGGGCCCGACGGACCGGGACGTGGACCGGGTGTCCGACACCATCAAGGCGATCAAGGAGCAGAACGAGGACGTCGAGGTGTGCGCCTGTCTGGGCCTGCTCTCCGACGGCCAGGCGGAGCGGCTGCGCGAGGCGGGCGCGGACGCCTACAACCACAACCTCAACACCTCCGAGTCGACGTACGGCGAGATCACGACCACGCACACCTACGCCGACCGGGTCGACACGGTGCGCAAGGCGCACGCGGCCGGTCTGTCCGCCTGTTCCGGGCTGATCGCGGGCATGGGCGAGACCGACGAGGACCTGGTCGACGTGGTGTTCTCGCTGCGTGAGCTGGACCCGGACT
Source organism: Streptomyces sp. P9-2 (assembly GCF_051903975.1). Lineage (NCBI taxonomy): Bacteria > Bacillati > Actinomycetota > Actinomycetes > Kitasatosporales > Streptomycetaceae > Streptomyces > Streptomyces sp. P9-2. The sequence continues at coordinate 4,237,965 of NZ_CP192633.1, read as the reverse complement.
CGGTGCCGGTGAACTTCCTGATCCCGTTCGAGGGGACCCCGCTCGCCAAGGAGTGGAACCTGACGCCGCAGCGCTGCCTGCGCATCCTGGCGATGGTGCGGTTCGTCTGCCCGGACGTCGAGGTGCGGATCGCGGGCGGCCGTGAAGTCCATCTGCGCACGATGCAGCCGCTCGCGCTGCACCTGGCCAACTCGATCTTCCTCGGCGACTACCTCACCAGCGAGGGCCAGGCCGGCAAGGCGGACCTGGAGATGATCGCGGACGCCGGCTTCGAGGTGGAGGGCGCCGGGGAGGTCACCCTGCCCGAGCACCGGGCGAGCGGCGGCTGCGGCTCCCACGCGGGCGGCGGGGCGTGCGGGTCCCACGACGGCGCCGGGTGCGGTTCCCACGAAGACGCCGGCTGCGGCTCGCACGAGGGCGGCGGCGTCTGCGGGTCGGCGCCCGCGCCCGCGCCCGCCGCCTCCGCCGACGAGCCGCGTCCCGACCTGGTGGCCGTGCGCCGCCGGGGCGCCGGAACGGACCTCGCGCCCAATGCCTGAGCCGGACACCTCCGTCGCCGCGCTGCTGGAGCTCGACCGGCGGCACGTGTGGCATCCGTACGGCCCCATGCCGGGGCGTCAGGAACCGCTCGTCGTCGCGTCGGCGAGCGGGGTCCGGCTGACCCTCGCCGACGGGTCGGGCGAGCTGGTCGACGGCATGTCGTCCTGGTGGTCGGCGATCCACGGCTACAACCACCCGGTGCTCAACGAGGCCGCGCGCGACCAACTGGGCCGGATGAGCCACGTGATGTTCGGCGGGCTCACGCACGAGCCCGCCGTACGGCTGGCGAAGCTCCTAGTCGACATGTCGCCCGACGGCCTCGAGCACGTGTTCCTGGCCGACTCCGGGTCGGTGTCGGTCGAGGTCGCGGTCAAGATGTGCCTGCAGTACTGGCGTTCGCTGGGCCGGCCGGAGAAGCGGCGGCTGCTGACCTGGCGGGGCGGCTACCACGGGGACACCTGGCAGCCGATGTCGGTGTGCGACCCCGAGGGCGGGATGCACGACCTGTGGTCCGGGGTGCTGCCCCGCCAGGTGTTCGCGGACGCCCCGCCCGCCGAGTACGAGGAGTCGTACGCCGACCGTCTGCGGGAGTTGATCGGGCGGCACGCGCATGAGCTGGCCGCGGTCATCGTGGAGCCGGTGGTGCAGGGCGCGGGCGGGATGCGGTTCCACTCCCCCGCGTATCTGCGGGTGCTGCGGGAGGCGTGCGACGCGCACGACGTGCTGCTGGTGTTCGACGAGATCGCGACCGGGTTCGGGCGTACGGGCGCGCTGTTCGCGGCGGAGCACGCGGCGGTGACGCCGGACGTGATGTGCGTGGGCAAGGCCCTGACCGGCGGTTACCTCACGATGGCGGCGACGCTGTGCACCTCGCGGGTGGCCGAGGGCATCTCGCGGGGCGAGGTGCCGGTGCTGGCGCACGGCCCGACGTTCATGGGCAACCCCCTGGCGGCGGCCGTGGCCTGCGCCTCGGTGGAGCTGCTGCTCGGGCAGGACTGGCTCGCGGAGGTCAAGCGGATCGAGTCCGGGCTGCGCGAGGGGCTGGCCGAGGCGGCCGGGCTGCCCGGCGTGCGGGACGTCCGCGTGCTGGGCGCGATCGGGGTGGTCCAGCTGGACCACGACGTCGACATGGCCGCGGCGACCCGGGCGGCCGTGCGGGAGGGCGTGTGGCTGCGCCCGTTCCGCGACCTGGTGTACACGATGCCGCCGTACGTCACGGGCGACGCGGACGTCGCACGGATCACCCGCGCGGTGTGCGCGGCGGCGAAGGAGGGATGACATGCCGGTGCTGGTGGTGACGGGGACGAACACCGAGGTCGGCAAGACGGTGGTGACGGCCGCGGTCGCCGCGGCGGCGCTGGCCGGCGGCCGTTCGGTGGCGGTGCTGAAGGCCGCGCAGACGGGTGTCGGCCCGGACGAGGACGGGGACGCGGCGGAGGTCGCGCGGCTCGCCGGGGCGGTCACCTCCGCCGAACTGGCCCGCTACCCCGAGCCGCTGGCCCCGGCCACCGCGGCCCGCCGGGCCGGGCGGGCGCCCGTGCATCCGCACGAGATCGCCGAACGGGCCGCCAAGCTGGCCACCGAGCACGATCTGGTGCTGGTGGAGGGCGCGGGCGGTCTGCTGGTGCGGTTCGACGCGGCCGGCGGGACGCTCGCGGACGCGGCGGAGCTGCTGCGCGCGCCGGTCCTCGTCGTCGCGTCCGCCGGGCTCGGCACCCTCAACTCCACGGAGCTGACGGTCCGGGAGCTGCGCGGGCGCGGTCTGGACCCGGCGGGTGTGGTGATCGGGAGCTGGCCCGCGGACGCCGGGCTCGCGGAGCGCTGCAACCTGCTGGACCTGCCGGACGTCACCGGGGTGCCGCTGCTGGGCGCCGTTCCGGAGGGCGCTGGACGTCTCGACCCGCCCGCCTTCCGGGCCGCCGCCCCGCACTGGCTGGCGCCCCGGCTGGACGGCGTCTGGGACGCGGATGCCTTCCACACGCGCGAGGCGCCGTCCCGTACGCGGTGATTCGCCGGGCGGGCCGACGGGGAGAATCGCCGTAGGCCCGACCCGGGGAGGTCCCCATGCAGTTGCGGTCCCTCCGCTCCGCGCAGGCGGTGCGGGATCCCGTGCACCACCCGGTCTTCGCCCGCTGGTACGCCCGTGTCAGCGTCGCCGCCGAGAGCCGCGCGGGGATGGCGGACGTACGGCGCCGGCTGCTCGGCGGTCTGTCCGGGCGGGTGATCGAGATCGGCGCGGGCAACGGCCTGAACTTCGCCCACTACCCGGGCACGGTGGCCGAGGTCGTCGCCATGGAGCCGGAGCGTGCGCTGCGCGCGCTGGCCGTGGAGGCGGCGCTGAGGGCGGACGTGCCGGTGGACGTGGCGCCGGGGGTGGCGGAGGCGCTGCCCGTGAAGAGCGAGGCGTTCGACGCGGCGGTGCTGTCGCTGGTGCTGTGCAGCGTGCGGGACGTGCCGCGGGCGCTCGCGGAGGTGCGGCGGGTGCTGCGTCCTGGCGGCGAGGTGCGGTTCTTCGAGCACGGCGCGGGCGGCGGGCGCGTCATGCACGCCACCCAGCGGGCGCTCGACCGGACGCTGTGGCCGCCGCTGGCGGGCGGCTGCCATCTGTCCCGGGACCCGGTCGCGGCGCTGCGGGAGGCGGGCTTCGAGCTGGGCCCCTACCGGCGCATGACGATCCCGGAGAACGGGCCCGCGCTGCCCCAGTCGTTCTGCTGCATCGGCACCGCGTGGCGGCCCCTCACGGACGCGGGTGCCGGCGACGGGTGATCAGGCGCACCAGCGGCGCAGTTCGGCCGCGATCGCCTCGACGTCCGCGTCGCCCGTCTTGACCAGGCGGGCCAGGTCGCGCACCTGCTCGGGCGAGGTGACGACCTTCAGTCCGCCGGCCACCAGGTAGGCGTACGCCACGGCGGAGGCGAACAACGCGTTGGAGCGCTCCAGCGCGGGGACGTGGATCAGCAGCTGGAGCAGCGCGGCGGCGCGGCTGTGCGGGGTGTCGTAGACGGGCACGTCGAATATCTCGGCGTCGTGCCGGGCGACGGCGGCGATCAGGGCGCCCCAGTCGGTGACCTGGGGGTCGCCGGGGGTCTGCTGCTCGGCGAGCATGAGCAGCCAGGCGAGGTCGATGCGTACGTGGTCCAAGGGTCAGCCGCGGCCTTCGCGCGTGCCCTCGCGGTCCCGCCCGAACTCCTCGGCGAAGACGCTCTCGTACTGCTTCATGAAGTCGGCGGCGGCCTCGACGAAGGCGCGCCCGGCCTCGCCGGTGTCCTGCCGGACGAGTTCCTCGATGTAGCGGTTGACGCTGATGCCTCGCGCCAGGGCACGCTCACGGGCCGCGCGGGCGGTGCCCTCGTCCACGCGCACGTTCAGCTGAGTCTTCGCCATACCTCGAAGCTAGCGCCGGGACGCTAGCAGCGGCAAGCTCACCGGCCCGCGACCTTACGTGCCCCGCACACCGGTGTCCGGATCCGGCACCGCCGCCGGGTACGACGACGGCGTCGACGACGTCGCCCGGGTGACGTACGCCGAGGGCGGCACGGCGGCCGCGCTGGCCGACGGCGGGATCGCCATGGACGCGGTGCTGGCGCTGGAAGGCATGACCGCCTTCGCGGTCCCGTGGGGCACCGTGGTGGCGGTGGTCGTCGGATCGGCGGTGGTGGGCGTGGCGGCGGCGCGGCTGCCGGCGCTGCGGGCGTCGCGGATGAACGTGCTGGAGGCGATCGCCCACGAGTGAGCCGCCCCTGCCGGGGCTGCGTCGCCGGGGCCCGCGTCGCCGGAGATCTGCCCCGCCGCGGGCCCCCACCCGGCCGGAGGCCCGCCCCGGCGCACACCCACCCCACCGGGGGTCCACCCCGCCGCAGGCCACCACGCCACGGGCCCACCCGGCCGGAGGCCCGCCCCGCTGGGGGTCCGCCCGCCGCAGGTCCACCCCACCGCGGGTCCGCCCGGCCGAAGGCCCACCCCAGCGCGGGCCCACCCCGCTGGGGCTCAACACGCATGCCCACCCCACCGGGGTCCCCCCGCCTGGGGAAGCCACCGCAGGCCCACCCCAACCGGGGCCCACCCGGCCGGAGGTCCGCCCCCCCCGGGGCCCACCCCGCTGTGGGCCCACCCCGCCGCAGGCCCGCCCGGCCGGGGGCCCGCACCCCCTGGCTACCCCGCTGTGGGTCCGCCCCGGCCGGACGCCGACCCCACCGCAGGCCCACCCGGGCGCAGACCCACTTCGCCGCAGGCCCGCCCGGGCCCAGACCCCCAGGCAGATCCGCCCGCCGGGGCCCACCCCGGCGGGCGGTCCGCATCGTGGAATTCCGTGATCACCCCCCTTCGGCCGTGCTGGGATCGGCCGTATGAGTGAACTCACGAGCGCACTTCGGATCCGGGCCGCCGGCCCCGGCGACCTCGACGCCGTGCTGGCCTTCTGGAGGACGGCCGCCGAGGGCACGAGCATCAGCGACGACCGGGCCGGCGTGGAGCGGCTGGTCTCCCGCGACCCCGAGGCGCTGATCCTCGCCGAGCTGGACGGTGAGCTGGCCGGCACGGTGATCGCGGGCTTCGACGGCTGGCGGTGCCATCTGTACCGCCTGGCCGTGCACCCGGGCCACCGCCGCCAGGGCGTCGCCACGGCGCTGCTGGCCGCCGCGGAGGAGCGGTTCACGGCGCTCGGCGGGCGCCGCGCGGACGCCATGGTGCTGCAGCGCAACGAGACCGCCCATCATGCGTGGGGCGCGGCGGGGTATGCGCCCGAGGAACGCTGGCGGCGCTGGGTGAAGCACCTCACCGGGTGATCCACGGCCCGCCGGCCGGTCCCTGCCCCTCCTCCGTCCCGCGAGAGCCGCCCGGCCCTCCGTGAAAGGTCGTGTCACCGCCCGTGGGCCCGCCTCCGATTGCCGCCGACACCGCGCGTCCGACCCCGTCGTGTCCGACGATGGGACGGAGGTGACCCGATGACCGAAGTGCTCCTCCTGCTGGCGGCGATCCTGCTGTCGCTGCTGTGCGGGGCGTTCGTGGCGGCCGAGTTCTCCCTCACCACGGTCGAGCGGGCCGAGCTGGAGCGGGCGGTGGAGCGCGGCGAGCGCGGCGCCGCCGGCGCGCTCAAGGCCGTACGCAGCCTGACCTTCCAGCTCTCCGGGGCGCAGCTCGGCATCACCGTCACCAACCTGGTGGTCGGCATGCTCTCCGAGCCGTCGATCGCCGCGCTGATCAGAGGCCCGCTGCGGGACCTCGGCGCCTCGGAGTCGCTGGCCCGCTCGCTGGCGCTGGTGATCGGCACCGGCCTGTCGACGGTGTTCCTGATGGTCGTCGGCGAGCTGGTGCCGAAGAACTGGGCGATCTCCTCGCCTCTCGCCGTCGCCAAGCGGGTGGGCAACGCCCAGCGCTGGTTCAGCTCCGCGTTCCGCCCGTTCATCACCCATTTGAACAACTCGGCCAACCGGATGGTGCGCCGGATCGGGCTGGAGCCCGCCGAGGAGCTGGAGTCGGCGCGCAGCCCCCAGGAGCTGGCCGCGCTGGCCCGGCACTCCGCCAAGGAGGGCGCCCTGGAGCCGGACACCGCGGAGCTGTTCGTCCGCACGCTGAACCTGGCCGACCTGACGGCGGAGAACGTGATGACGCCCCGCGTCCAGGTCATCGCCCTGGAGGAGAGCGCGACCTGTGAGGACGTCGCCAACGCGACCCGGGCGACCGGGTTGTCCCGGTTCCCCGTGTACCGCGAGACGCTGGACCGGGTCGTCGGCACGGCGCACGTGAAGGACGTGCTCGCGCTGCCCGCCGAGCGCCGTCCCGAGGTGCCCGTGTCGGAGGTGATGCGCGAACCGCTGCTGGTGCCCGAGTCGCTCACCGTCGACCGGCTCCTCGACCGGCTGTCCGGTCGCCGCACCATGGCCGTGGTCATCGACGAGTACGGCGGCACGGCGGGCGTGGCCACCCTGGAGGACATCGTGGAGGAGGTCGTCGGCGAGGTCCGCGACGAGCACGACCCGCACGAGACGCCCGACCTGGCCCGGGCGGGTGTGGACGAGGACGGCCGCGAGCTGTTCTCCGCCGACGGCTCCGCGCGCCTGGACCAGTTGGCCCGGGTGGGGCTGCGCGCCCCGGAGGGGCCGTACGAGACGCTGGCCGGGCTGGTCGCCGCCCAGCTGGGCCGGATACCGGAGACCGGGGACGCCGTGGAGGTGGCCGGCTGGCGTCTGGAGGTCGCGGACGCCTCGGGCCGCCGCGCGGCGCGCGTGCTGCTGCGGGCGCCCCTCCACGACGGGACTTCGGACGGCGACGGAAAGCCCGACGGCGACGGGACCTCGTCCGCCGACGCCCATGACGACCCGGGGACCCGCCGATGACCGCCGTGCAACTGCTGATCGGCCTGGCCACGCTGGTCGCCAACGCCTTCTTCGTCGGCGCCGAGTTCGCCCTGATCTCGGTGCGCCGCAGCCAGATCGAGCCCTACGCGGACGAGGGCGACCGGCGCGCCAAGCGGGTGCTGTGGGGGCTCGAGCACGTGTCGGCGCTGCTGGCGGCGGCGCAGCTGGGCATCACGCTGTGCACCCTGGTGCTCGGCATCGTCGCCGAGCCGGCCATCGCGCATCTGCTGGAACCGGTGTTCCACGCGGTGGGCGTCCCCGAGGGCGCCGGGCACGCGGTGTCGTTCGTGATCGCGCTGACGCTCGCCACGTATCTGCACATGCTGCTGGGCGAGATGGTGCCGAAGAACATCGCCCTCGCCGAGCCGGTGCGCAGCGCGCTGCTGCTGGGCCCGCCGCTGGTGGCGCTGTCCCGTGCGCTGCGCCCGGTGATCTTCACGATCAACGCCTTCGCCAACACGCTGCTGCGGCTGCTGCGGGTGGAGACGCGGGACGAGGTGGCCGCGTCCTTCTCGGACGCCGAGCTGGCGCAGATCGTGAAGGACTCCGGGGAGGCGGGCCTGATCGACGACCGGGCCCGTGAGCGGCTCCACGACGCGCTGGAACTGGGCCGGCGTCCGGTGCGGGACGTGGTGCTGCCGCTGGAGCGGGTGGTCTACGCGCGCGTGGGCATCACCCCGGAGGAGCTGGAGCGGCTCTCGGCGGAGTCCGGCTTCTCGCGGTTCCCGGTGGTGGACGAGCAGCGGCGGATCGTCGGCTACCTGCACGTCAAGGACGCCCTGGACGCCTCCCCCAGGGACATGCCGTTCCGGCTCCGGGACATGCGGGCGATCGCGCGGGTCCGCGAGAGCACGCCCCTGGACGACGTCCTCACCGCGATGCGCCGCAGCCGCACGCATCTGGCGGCCGTGATCGGCGACGACGGGCGGATGGCGGGGCTGGTGACGATGGAGGACGTCCTGCGGGAGCTGTTCGGACAGCGGACCTGAGGGGCTGTGCCCGTCGAACGGAAGGCGACCGACCGGCGGGTATGTGCCAGGGGCTACCATTTCTGTCGCCATGCAGACGAACCCCACCCCCAGCACCCCCGCCCACACCAGCCTCGTGGCCCTGGGTGACTCCTTCACCGAAGGCATGTCGGACCTGCTGCCCGACGGCACCTACCGCGGCTGGGCCGACCTGCTCGCGGCCCGGATGGCCGCGGTCACGCCCGGCTTCCGGTACGCCAACCTCGCGGTGCGCGGCAAGCTGATCCAGCAGATCGTCGACGAGCAGGTCGGCCGGGCGGCGGCCATGGGCGCCGACGTGATCACCCTGGTCGGCGGCCTGAACGACACCCTGCGCCCCAAGTGCGACATGGGGCGGGTGCGCGACCTCCTCACCGAGGCCGTGGAGCGGCTGGCCCCGCACTGCAAGCAGTTGGTGCTGATGCGCAGCCCGGGCCGCCAGGGACCGGTGCTGGAGCGCTTCCGCCCCCGCATGGAGGCGCTGTTCACGGTCGTCGACGAGCTGGCGGCCCGGCACGAGGCGGTGGTGGTCGACCTGTACGGCGCGCCCGCGCTCGGCGACCCACGGCTGTGGGACGTGGACCGGCTGCACCTCACCGGCGAGGGGCACCGCAGGGTCGCGGAGGCGGTGTGGCAGAGCCTCGGCTACCCGGCGGAGGACCCCGAGTGGCACCTGCCCCCGGAGGCGACGCTGCCGCCGCACTGGGTGGCGCGCCGCGCCGAGGACGTACGGTTCGCGCGGCGGCACCTGCTGCCGTGGATCGGCCGCCGGCTCACCGGCCGCTCCTCGGGCGACGGCCTGCCGCCCAAGCGCCCCGAACTGCTGCCGTACGAGACGGCGTAACGGTCCGTTCGTACGTTCCTCCAGGTCACCCCGTGGCACGGGCCTGCACGAATCGCCAGTAGACTCCCTGTACGTGACTGCTGCGCCCGCCAAGCCCCGTATCCCGAACGTCCTCGCCGGACGCTACGCCTCCGCCGAGCTCGCCACGCTCTGGTCGCCCGAGCAGAAGGTGAGGCTCGAGCGTCAGCTCTGGCTCGCCGTGCTGAAGGCGCAGAAGGACCTCGGGATCGAGGTGCCCGACACGGCGATCGCCGACTACGAGCGGGTCCTCGACACCGTGGACCTGGCCTCGATCGCCGAGCGGGAGAAGGTCACCCGCCACGACGTGAAGGCGCGGATCGAGGAGTTCAACGACCTCGCCGGGCACGAGCACGTGCACAAGGGCATGACCTCCCGCGACCTCACCGAGAACGTCGAGCAGCTGCAGATCCGGCTGTCGCTGGAGCTGATGCGCGACCGCACGGTGGCCGTGCTGGCCCGCCTCGGCAAGCTGGCCGGGGAGTACGGCGAGCTGGTCATGGCCGGCCGTTCGCACAACGTGGCCGCGCAGGCCACCACCCTCGGCAAGCGGTTCGCGACCGCCGCCGACGAGCTGCTGGTGGCGTACGGCCGCGTCGAGGAGCTGCTGGGCCGCTACCCGCTGCGCGGCATCAAGGGCCCGGTCGGCACCGCGCAGGACATGCTGGACCTGCTCGGCGGGGACGCCGGAAAGCTGGCCGAGCTGGAGAACCGGATCGCCGGCCACCTGGGCTTCTCCCAGGCGTTCACGTCGGTCGGCCAGGTCTACCCGCGGTCCCTGGACTACGAGGTCGTCACCGCGCTGGTGCAGCTGGCCGCCGCGCCGTCCTCGCTGGCGAAGACGATCCGGCTGATGGCCGGGCACGAGCTGGTCACCGAGGGCTTCAAGCCGGGCCAGGTCGGCTCGTCGGCGATGCCGCACAAGATGAACACGCGCTCCTGCGAGCGGGTCAACGGCCTGATGGTGATCCTGCGCGGCTACGCCTCGATGACGGGCGAGCTGGCGGGCGACCAGTGGAACGAGGGCGACGTGTCCTGCTCGGTGGTGCGCCGGGTCGCGCTGCCGGACGCGTTCTTCGCGCTCGACGGGCTGCTGGAGACGTTCCTGACCGTGCTCGACGAGTTCGGCGCCTTCCCTGCCGTCGTGGCCCGGGAGCTGGACCGCTACCTGCCGTTCCTCGCCACCACCAAGGTGCTGATGGGCGCGGTCCGCGCGGGCGTCGGCCGCGAGGTCGCCCACGAGGCGATCAAGGAGAACGCCGTCGCCACCGCGCTCGCCATGCGGGAGCAGGGTGCCGAGCGCAACGACCTGCTCGACAAGCTCGCCGCCGACGAGCGGCTGCCGCTCGGCCGGGACGAGCTGGAGGCGCTGATGGCGGACAAGCTGTCCTTCACCGGCGCCGCGAGCGACCAGGTCGCCACCGTGGCCGCCCGGATCGAGGAGATCGTGAAGCAGCACCCGGAGGCCGCCGGCTACACCCCTGGGGCGATCCTCTGAGGCGCTTCACCCAGGAGGAGCTGGAGGCCGCCCGCGACCGCCTCGTGCCGGACGTGGTCGCGGACGGTCTGCGGGTGCTGTTCTGCGGCATCAACCCGGGCCTGATGACGGCCGCCACGGGCCACCACTTCGCGCGCCCCGGCAACCGCTTCTGGCCCGCGCTGCACCGCTCCGGCTTCACCCCGCGGCAGCTTCCGCCGTCGGAGCAGGCGGAGCTGCTGTCGTACGGGCTGGGCATCACCAACGTGGTGGCGCGGGCGACCGCGCGGGCCGACGAGCTGACCGCCGAGGAGTACCGGGAGGGCGGGCGGAAGCTCGCGGTGAAGGTGGCCCGGCTGCGTCCGCGCTGGCTGGCCGTGCTGGGCGTGACCGCGTACCGGGCGGCGTTCGACGACCGTACGGCCACGGTGGGGCCGCAGGTGCGGACCATCGGCGAGTCCCGGGTGTGGGTGCTGCCCAATCCCAGCGGGCTGAACGCGCACTGGACACCGGCGACGCTCGCGGAGGAGTTCGCGCGGCTGCGGGAGGCGGCGGAGCAGGAGTGACCCCTGGGATCCGCGCGTCCTAGGGCGGCGCCGTCTCCGTGACCACGGCGAGGAGCTGCACGGAGCCGCTCGGGTCCCGGTCGGCGAGCGCCACCGCGACCCAGCGGCCCGTCCCGTGCACCTCCCACAGCCAGGCCATGCCCGCGTGATGACTCAACCGGGCCCACGGCTCGGGTATGTCCTCCCGCTCCGTCCGCAGCCGCACCGTCCCCAGGTTGTACGGGTCGGTGTCGCCCCAGCGGGAGGCGAGCAGTTCGTACACCGCGTCGCGGTCCTTCTCGAACTGGTCCACCGTCACCGCCCAGCCCGCCGGATCGAGGTCCGGGCGCTCTCCGGTCTCCAGCACGGCGACATGGTGGCCCGGGCCCGAGAAGCCGACGTCCGACGGGCCGTGCTCCGCCGGGAAGGGCCGGAAGCACAGCTCGTCGATGAGGGCGATGTGCCGGGCGAGGTTCATGGCTCCAGTAAACCCGCCGCCACTGACAGTTGGCGGCGGGTCAACCGGCCACCCCTCAGGCGTCCTGACGGCGCAGCCGCCACGCACCGGCCAGCAGGGCCGCGGCCGTCCAGCACGCGGTGACGGCAAGTCCCGTCCACGGGCCGAGCGTTCCGTCGGGCTCGGCGCGCAGCACCGCCTGTCCGGCGCGGTCCGGCATGAAGTCGGCGACGGCGCCGAGCGCGTCGCCGACCACGAACGACACGATCAGGATGAACGGGATGAGCACCGACAGGGTGGCCACCCCGCTGCGCAGCAGCGTCGCGAGTCCGGCCGCGAACAGCGCCATGAGCGTGAGGTAGACGGCACCGCCGCCCACACCGCGCACCGATTCGGCGGTGGTCGGACCGTCGGCCGCGTCGCCGAGTCCGGCCAGGCCCGCGAAGAGCGCCGCCAGGGACGTCACCAGGGCGACGACGAGCACGACGGCGGCGATCGCGGCCGTCTTGGCGCCGAACCACAGCCCGCGCCGCGGGACCGCCGTCAGCGACAGCCGTACGGCCGCGCCCTCCCGGTACTCGGCGGACACGGCCAGGGAGCCGAAGGCGACGGCGGCGACCTGCCCCAGAGCGGTGCCGGACAGGGCCGTGAACAGCGGGTCGGCGCCCTGGTCCTCGGGCTCCAGGCTCGCGAGCGCGGAGAACGCGGTGGTCACCGCGAACAGCGCGAACAGGGTCGCGAGCAGCGAGCGGACGGTGCGGATCTTCAGCCACTCGGAACGGAACACGGGGGCGAACGGCACGGTCAGGCCTCCTGGGGCCGGGCGGTGAACTCGGTGTCGGCGGCGGTCAGGTCCAGGTAGGCCTGTTCCAGGGTGCCCTCGTCGGCGGTGAGTTCGAGGAGCGGCACTCCTTCGGCGGAGGCGAGGCGCCCGATGTCGTCCACGCGCGCGTCGGGCACGGTCCAGTGGCCCTCGGGGTGGTGCACCGCCTGATGACCGTGGCGGGCAAGGGCGTTCTCCAGGGCGTCGGAGTCGGAGGTACGGACGCGTACGGCGGGCCGTACGCGCGCGTCGATGAACTCCCGCATGGGTGTGTCGGCCAGCAGCCGGCCCCGGCCGAGGACGACGAGGTGGTCGGCGAACGAGGCGGTCTCGTTCATCAGATGACTGGACACCAGCACGGCCCGCCCCTCGTCGGCGAGGCGCCGCAGCAGTCCGCGGATCCACACGATGCCCTCCAGGTCGAGGCCGTTGGACGGCTCGTCGAGCATCAGCACCTCCGGGTCGCCGAGCAGCGCGGCGGCGATGCCGAGGCGCTGCCGCATGCCGAGCGAGTACGTCCGCACCCGGCGGCTGGCCGCCGGGGTCAGCCCGGTCTCCTCCAGCACCTCGTCCACCCGGCGGTCCGGGATGCGGTGGGTCGCCGCCAGGACGCGCAGATGGTCGCGGCCGGTGCGAGAGCCGAGCGCGGCGTCCGCGTCGAGCAACGCGCCCACCGTGCGCAGGGGTTGGGGCAGGGACGCGTACGGCCGGCCGCCGAGGCGGGCGGAGCCGGAGGTGGGGCGGTCCAGGCCGAGCACCAGGCGCATGGTGGTGGACTTGCCGGCGCCGTTGGGGCCGAGGAAGCCGGTGACGCGGCCGGGCGGCACGGTGAAGGTGAGGTCGTCGACGGCTCGTCGGGTGCCGTACTCCTTGGTCAGGTCGCGGACGTCGATGCTGGTCATGCCCTCAGCGTGGCGGACCGGCCCTGCGCGGGGCCTCCCCCGCGGGTGGAGAGCGTCTCCCCCGGGCGGGGGAGGCGGGCTGTCCGGGGGCGCTGGCACCATGGCGGAGTGATCCGCCTGCTGCGCCCGCTGCGGAGCGGGACGACGTACACCCGCGTGCTGCACCTCTGGGTGCCCGCGCTGCCGTTCAGCGTGTGGATGTTCGTCGATCCGGACACTCCGTGGGTGCCGCTCCTGGTGCTGGTCCCGCTGGGGCTGGTCGCCACGGTGCGCAAGGGCGAGGGGGTCCAGGCCCGTTTGCTGCTGACCCCGGCCGAGGCGGATCCGGGCATCTCCGAGGAGCCGTCGGCGAACCTCCGGGACCGCGCGCGCACCTCGCTCTGGATCCTGGTGCGCGCCGTCCTGGCCGCGGCCGCCTGGTGCGCCACGGTGTGGCTGCCGGTGCTGGTTCACTCCCTGGTGCGGCTGGCCACGGGCTCGGCGCCCACCGAGGTGCCGGTGCTGGAGGACCTCCCCGGCCACTGGGCCTTCGCGCTGCTCGTCCCCGTCCCCCTGGTGCTGCTGTACGCGGCACTGGTGGGGCTCGGGTCCCTCGCGACGGCGGCGGCGCGCCGGCTGCTGGGCCCCTCACCGGCCGAACGGCTCGCCGCGCTGGAGGCGCGGACCGAACTCCTCCTGGAGCGCACGCGCATCGCCCGCGAGCTGCACGACTCGATCGGCCACGCGCTGACGGTCGCCGTCGTGCAGGCGGGCGCCGCCCGCGCCGCGAACTGCCCGGAGTTCACCGCGCGAGCCTTGGCGGCCATCGAGGAGACGGGCCGCACGGCGCTGGAGGACCTGGAACGGGTCCTGGGGGTGCTCCGCGAGTCGGAGCGGCCCGCGAGCACCCGGCCCACGCTCACCGACGCCGGCCGGCTGCTGGAGTCCGCGCGGGCGTCGGGCGCGAAGGTCGACGCCGAGGTCACCGGCCCGCTGGAGACCCTGCCGGGCCCCGTCTCCCGCGAGGGCTACCGCATCCTCCAGGAGGCGCTGACCAACGTGCTGCGGCACGCGGGCGCGGTGCCCGCCCGCGTGCGGGTGGCCGCCCGGGACGGCCTGCTGACGCTGGAGGTGCGCAACCCGCTGCCGGACGAACGGCCCTCCCCCGGCCGGGGCAGCGGCCTGCGCGGCATACGCGAGCGGGCGGCGCTGCTCGGCGGGCGCGCGCACACCGGCCCGGACGGCGACGGCGACTGGCAGGTCCGGGTCGAACTGCCCCTGGGCTGATCTACGCTGGGCGGATGCCGGTCAGAGTGCTCCTCGTCGACGACGAACCCCTGGTGCGCGCGGGGCTCCGGGCCGTGCTGGAGGCGCAGCCGGACATCGAGGTCGCCGGGGAGGCGGCCGACGGCGCGGCGGTGATCCCGCTGGTGCGGCAGCTGCGTCCTGACGTGGTCGCCATGGACGTACGGATGCCGCTGCTGGACGGCATCGAGGCCACGCGCGCGCTGCTGCGGACGGTGGCGGAGCCGCCGAAGATCCTCGTGGTGACGACGTTCGAGAACGACGAGTACGTGTACGAGGCGCTGCGCGCCGGGGCGGACGGGTTCCTGCTGAAGCGGGCCCGTCCCGCTGAGATCGTGCACGCGGTGCGGCTGATCGCGGAGGGCGAGTCGCTGCTGTTCCCCGCCTCGGTGCGGCAGCTGGCCGCGGAGTACGGCGAGGGCCGCGGGAACCGCGCGGCCCGTGCCGAGCTGGAGCGCGCCCGGCTCACCGAACGGGAGGCCGAGGTGCTCCGCTTGATGGCGCGCGGGCTGTCGAACGCGGAGATCGCCGCGCGCCTCGTGGTCGGCACGGAGACGGTGAAGTCGCATGTGAGCGCCGTGCTGGCGAAGCTGGGCGCGCGGGACAGGACGCAGGCGGTGATCACGGCGTACGAGTCGGGGTTCGTGGCGCCGGGCTGAGCGGGCCGTGTGAAAAGGCGGGCCGGCCGGGGTGCGCGCCCGGTGGTCGCCGGGGTGCGCCGCGCCGAGTACGATCCGCCCAACACGCGCACGAGCTGGGAGGACGGACGGTGGGGCGGCTGACCGGCGGGGATCCCTCGCTGCTGCGGAGGATCAACTCCGCGGTGGTGCTGCACGCGTTGCGGGCCACGGACTGCGCGACGCTGACCGAGGTGACCCGGGTGACGGGGCTGTCCCGGCCGACCGTCGAGGGCGTCGTGGAGGGGCTGATCGAGGCGGGTCTGGTCGTGGAGGCGGCGGCCGACGAGGGCGCCGCACGCCGTCAGGGGCGCCCGGCGCGGCGGTTCCGCTTCCGCGCGGAGGCGGGTCATCTGCTGGGCCTGGAGATCGGCGTGCACCGGGTGGCGGCGTTGCTGGCCGACCTGGACGGCCGGGTGATCGGCGCGCAGGTGCGGGACGTGGACGAGACGGTCGACGCGGACGAGCGTCTCGACCGGCTGCGGACTGCCGTCGCGGAGCTGCTGCGGCGGGCCGGGGTGCCGCGCGGTTCGCTGCGGGCGGTCGGCGTCGGCACACCCGGTATCGTCGACGCGGACGGCACGGTGCGGCTGGGCACGGCGCTGCCCGGCTGGACGGGGCTGAGCCTCGGCGAGCGGCTCAGCCGCTCCTTCAAGTGCCCGGTGCTGGTGGAGAACGACGCCAACGCGGCGGTGGTCGCGGAGCACTGGAAGGGCTCGGCGAAGGGCCGCGACGACGTGGTGTTCGTGCTGGCGGGCCTGAGCCCGGGGGCCGGTTCGCTGATCGGCGGGCGGCTGCACCGCGGGTACGGCGGCGCGGCCGGGGAGATCGGGGCGCTGCATCTGCTGGGGCGCGAGGCGACGCCGGAGACGCTGCTGTCGACCACGGACGAGCCGCTGCACCCGCTGGACGAGCAGGCCGTGGCGCAGGTGTTCGCGCAGGCGCGTCAGGGCGACCAGCGGGCGCTGGCGGCGATGGACCGGTTCATCCAGCGGCTGGTGCACGACGTGGCGGCGCTGGTGCTGGCGCTCGACCCGGAACTGGTCGTGATCGGGGGCTGGGCGGCCGGTCTCGACGGTGTGCTGGAGCCCCTGCGCCGCGAGTTGTCCCGCTACTGTCTGCGCCCGCCGGAGGTCACCCTGTCCCTGCTGGGCGAGGCGGCCGTGGCGACGGGCGCGGTGCGGCTGGCGCTCGACCATGTGGAGGAGCAGTTGTTCGCCGTGGAGGGCACGGTCACGGCCCGGCGGTGACGGCAGGGCCCTGACGTACGCGCGCGCCGTGGGGCGGACCCCCACGGCGCGTCGACGGTGCGTCAGGAAACCCCCGGGTCAGGACGCCTGGCGCTCGGGCCCGTGGTGTATCTCGACACCGCCGGAGTCGCCGAAGGTCAGACGGCAGGTGTCCGCGCGGTAGGTGGCCACCGAGAGCGCGGCGGTGCGGCCGCGGGCGATGTAGCGGGTGGTGACGACGAGGACGGGCGCGCCGGGCAGGCGGTCCAGCTCCCTCGCCTCGTCCGCGCCGGCCGAGCCGAGCTCCACCGCGTTCTCCTGGCGCTCCAGTTCCAGGCGCTGCAGTTCGCGCAGCACCGCGCGGGCGCGCGCCGCGCCGGACGGGGCGTCGATGCCGGACAGGTCGGGCACGGAGGCGGCCGGGATGTACAGCAGCTCGGACGCTACGGGCTGGCCGCGGGAGACACGGGAGCGGCGCACGATGTGCACGGCCTCGTCGCCGCCGATCACCAGGGGCTCGGCGAGCGCGGCGGGCGGCGCCTCGAGCCGGCAGTCCACGGCGTGCCACGCGTCGTGCGGGCCGCCGGGCCAGGCGTGCTGCTCGCTGCCGACGGAGACGCCCATACGGGGCGGGGCGACGGTGGTGCCGACGCCACGGCGGCGCTGCAGCCGGCCCTCCAGCTCGAGCTGCTCAAGGGCCTGCCGGAGCGTGGCACGCGCGACGCCGAAGCGGGCGGCCAGGTCGCGCTCGTTGGGCAGGATCTCGCCCACGGAGAACTCCGAGTCCAGCGCCTCGGTGAGCACGGTCTTCAGATGCCAGTACTTCGGCTCCGGCACCGTTTCCAGCTGCGTGGTCCCCACCCTGTCCTCCACGATCGCCGTGTCCGGCGGCGTTTTAGCGCCCTTGTTTATTAAAGGTTGTTTCACTTCTCTGCGACCATAGGGCGGCCACAGGACTTGGTCAATACCAATCGGCGGCGCGCCGCAGGGCCCCCGTGCGCGCTGCGGCGGGGCCCGCACGGATGGGGCGTGACGCGCCTACGGAAGCGCGATGAGGGCGGCGAGCTTGTCGGGGTTGCGGACCACGTAGACCGTGCGGATCCGGCCCCCGTCGGCGTCGATCTGCACGACCGTGTCGGGCTTCCCGCCGGACAGCACGAGCACGGCGGGACCGCCGTTGAGCTCGACCATGCGGACGGACACGTCCGGCAGTCCCTTGCCGGCCACCCCGACGAAGAAGCGGCCCACGTGATCGGCGCCCTCCAGCACCCGCAGCGGGGCGCGCGCCTTGCCGCCGCTGTCGCCGACGAGACGTACGTCCGGGGCGAGCAGCTCCATCAGGCCCGCCAGGTCTCCCCCGGCGGCCGCGTCCAGGAAGCGTGCGGTGAGGTCGCGGCGGCGGGCGGGGTCGACGTCGTAGCGGGGGCGCCGCTCGTCGACATGGCGGCGGGCGCGGGCGGCGAGCTGGCGTACGGCCGCCTCGCCGCGGTCGAGCATCGCCGCGATGTCGGCGTACGGATGGCCGAACGCCTCCCTGAGCACGAACACCGCGCGCTCCAGCGGGGAGAGCGTCTCCATGACGACGAGCACCGCGAGGGACACGGACTCGGCGAGCACGGCCCGGTCCGCGGTGTCCGGCACGGTGTCGCCGAAGTCGGTGACGTAGGGCTCGGGGAGCCAGGGGCCGACGTATGTCTCGCCGCGCGCCTTGATCCGCCGGAGCCGGTCGAGGGCGAGGCGGGTGGTGATCCGCACGAGGAAGCCGCGTGGTTCGCGGACGTCGGTCCGGTCGGCGGCGGACCAGCGCAGCCAGGCGTCCTGGACGACGTCCTCGGCGTCGGCCACACGGCCCAGCATGCGGTAGGCGATGCCCATGAGGACGGGGCGGTGTTCCTCGAAGAGGGCGGTCGCGGTGTCGGCGGTCACCTGGCCATCCCAGCGGACCGGTGGTGAAGTGTCCAGGCATGACGGGCTACCCGTCGGTAGCAATTGCTGACAAGCTGTCTACGGCGTCCGGTGCGACGTCCCTTTCCGCTCGTCCATGCTCGTCCGAACGAGGAGCACTCGATGTCCGCGACCGTCACCTACCAGGTCCCCTCTGCGCGAGGCCCGCAGTCCGTGACCCTCTCCTACGCGCGCGTAGGGCGCGGGGAACCGCTGCTTCTGCTGCACGGCATCGGGCATCACCGGCAGGCCTGGGACCCGGTCGTGGACATCCTGGCCACCGAGCGCGAGGTGATCGCCGTGGACCTGCCCGGCTTCGGCGCCTCGCCCGCCCTGCCCGACGGTCTCGACCACGACCTGCCCACCGTGACCACCGCCCTCGCGGGCCTGTGCGAGGCGCTGGAGCTGGACCGTCCGCACGTCGCCGGCAACTCCCTCGGCGGGCTGCTCGCCCTGGAGATGGGGCGGGCCGGGCTGGTGCGCTCGGTGACGGCGCTGTCCCCCGCGGGATTCTGGACGCAGGCCGAGCGGCGGTACGCGTTCACCGTCCTGTCCGCCATGCGGGGCATCGCGGAGCGGATGCCGGTGCGGGTGGTCGAGGGGCTGTCCCGGTCCGCGGTCGGGCGGGGCGTGCTGACCAGCACGATCTACGCCCGGCCAGGGCGGCGTTCCCCGGAGGCGGTGGTCGCCGAGACGCGGGCGCTGGCCGAGGCGACCGGGTTCGCGCGGACGCTGCGGGCGGGCGGTTCCGTGCAGTTCACGGAGGATGTGCGGGGCGTGCCGGTGACGGTGGCGTGGGGAGCGCGGGACCGGTTGCTCATCCCCCGGCAGGGGGTGCGGGCGAAGCAGATCATTCCGCGGGCGCGACTGGTTCGGCTGCCGGGGTGTGGGCATGTGCCGATGAACGACGATCCGGCGTTGGTGTCGCGGGTGTTGCTGGACGGGAGTCGTGGGGTCTGATGTTCACCGCGGGCCGGTGGGGACTTGACGCGCAGTTCCCCGCGGCCTCCTGAGGTGTGTTGTTCATCCGGAGTTCGATGAGTGGGCGTAGGTGTGGGTGTGCACACCCACCGCACCCTCGGAGGCGTACTCATGGCACACCGTCGCTCCTTGCTGAAGGGGTCCCTCGCCCTGTCGGCGGGGCTGGCCCTGCCCGCGTTCACCCGGTCGGGGCGGCCCTCCGCCGAGTGGGGCGTCCAGACCGGGGACGTCACCCGTGACTCCGCGCTGGTGTGGGTGCGGTCGGACCGGCCGGCGCGGATGATCGTCGAGACCTCGGCGACGGAGTCGTTCCGCAACGTCCGCCAGGTGCGCGGGCCGTTGATCGGTCCCGGCACCGACTTCACCGGCACGACCCGGCTGCGCGGGCTGCCGTCGGGCGAGCAGGTCCACTACCGGGTGCTGCTCGCCGACCCCGACGACCCGCGCCGTACGGGCGCGCCGGTCGCCGGGACCTTCCGCACCGTGCCGGACCGGCGGCGGGACGGGGTGCGGTTCGTGTGGTCGGGCGACCTGGCCGGGCAGGGCTGGGGCATCAACCCGGCGTTCGGCGGCTACCGCGTCTTCGACGCGATGGAGCGGCTCGACCCGGACTTCTTCCTGTTCAGCGGGGACACCGTCTACGCCGACGGGCCCATCGCGGCGACCGCCGAACTGCCGGACGGCAGCCTCTGGCGGAACGTCACCACCGAGGAGAAGTCCAAGGTCGCGGAGACCCTCGCGGAGTTCCGCGGCAACTTCCGCTACAACCTCCTGGACGAGCACCTGCGCCGGTTCAACGCCCGGGTGCCGTCGATCGTCCAGTGGGACGACCACGAGGTGCGCAACAACTGGTACCCGGGGCAGCGGATCGCGGACACGGACACCCGGTACACCGTGAAGGACGTCGACGTGCTCGCGGCCCGCGCCCGGCGGGCGTTCGGCGAGTACTACCCGGTGTCCACGCTGCGGCCCGGCGCCCGGGAGGGGCGTATCCACCGCGTGCTGCGGCAGGGGCCGCTGCTCGACGTGTTCGTGCTGGACATGCGGACGTACCGGAACGCCAACTCGCCCGGCGACCGGACCGTCGACCCGCAGGGCATCCTCGGCCGGGAGCAACTGGACTGGCTGAAGCGGGAGCTGACGCGGTCGCGGGCGGTGTGGAAGGTGATCGCCGCCGACATGCCGGTCGGGCTGGTCGTGCCCGACACCACCGAGGGGCGCCCGCATGTCGAGGCGGTGGCGCAGGGCGACCCGGGGGCGCCGCTGGGGCGGGAACTGCAGATCGCGGAGCTGCTGCGGTTCGTCAAGCACCGGAGGATCACCGGGACGGTGTGGCTGACGGCCGACGTGCACCACACCTCGGCGCAGCACTACCGGCCCGAGCGGGCCGGGTTCGGCGATTTCGAGCCGTTCTGGGAGTTCGTCTCGGGGCCGCTCAACGCGGGCGCGTTCCCGGCGACGGAGCTCGACGGGACGTTCGGTCCGGAGCGGGTGTTCCTGAAGGCGCCCGCCACCGCCAACGTCTCCCCCGCCGGTGGGTACCAGTTCTTCGGCGAGGTGGACATCGACGGCGGAAGCGGTGAACTGACCGTGCGGCTCCGGGAGATGGACGGCACGGTGCTGTTCAGGAAGACGCTGCAGCCGGGCCTCGTCGGTCAGTAACACAGCATTTCGGACAGAAGCGGGCTTTACCCGTCAGTCACAGTACGTTCGTGATCACGAAACACGATTCCTTCACAGTGACTGTATGAGTCGAGACATGTTTGACGTGACGAACGACCGTGACGGAGGGCGCACGCCCCGCCGCTGGAACCCGCTCGCCCGCGCCGCGCGCTGCGGGGAGGCCCTGCACGCATGGCGCGCACGCCGCCACGGCCACGCGCCGCCGGCGCACGATACCGGCGGCGCTCCGCCGTCGCCCGAGCCGGCGGCGGTCGAGAGCGTGCTGTGGCGGATGCGGACGACGGTGCGGGACGAGCCGGGCGCGCTGGCCGCCCTGTGCACGGCGCTGGCCGAGCGGCGGGTCGACATCCTGAGCCTGCAGACGCACCCGCTGGGCGCGCACACCGTCGACGAGTTCCTGCTGCGCGTCCCGGCCGGCACGGATCTCACCGCGGCGGTCGAGGCGGGCGGCGGTACCGACACCTGGGCCGAGCGGGCCGACGCCCACGACCTGGTGGACGGCCCGACCCGGATGCTGGGGCTGGCCGCCCGCACCGCGACGGACGCGGCCGAACTGCCGCTGGTCCTGCGCCAGTTGCTGGGGCGTTGCACGATCCGCTCCCAGCCCGCCACCGCGTTCGGCGCCGGGCCGGGGGCCGTGCCTCCGGAGGGCGTCCTGGAGGACACCGTGATCCGGCTGCGCGACCCGGAGGGCGGGGTGCTCACGGTCGAGCGGCCGTATCTGCCGTTCACGCCCACGGAGTTCGCCCGTGCGCGGGCGCTGGTGGAGCTGGACGCCCGGCTCGGCCGGCGGCTGCCTGGCGGCCGTGACCTGCTGGCGCTGTCCGAGGGCGGTCATGTCTCCGTGCGCCGCGCGGACACCGCGGACCTGGACGCGGCGCGGGCGATGCACGGGCGGTGCTCCGCCGAGACGCTGCGGCGCCGGTACCACGGCCCGGTCGGCGACGCGACGCGCTACCTCAACCATCTGCTCAGCCCCCGCTTCGGCCGTACGCTCGCCGCGCAGACCGCGTCCGGCGACATCGTCGCCCTCGGTCATCTGCTGTGGGACGGCGACGAGACCGAGGTGGCGCTGGTCGTCGAGGACGCCTGGCAGCGGCGGGGCATCGGCGCGGAACTGCTGTCCCGCCTGGTGGGCATGGCGGTCGAGGCCGGCTGCGCCCATGTCTACGCCGTGACGCAGGCGTCCAACACGGGCATGGTCGCCGCGATGCGCGGCCTGGGCCTCCCCCTCGACTACCAGATCGAGGAGGGCACGCTCGTCATCACCGCCCGACTGACCCCCGCCCCGGCGCCGCGCCCGACGGAGGCCGGCGAGAGGGCCGCCCGGTACTGACCCGCCGACGGAACACGGCCCGGCACGCGACCGCGTGCCGGGCCGTCCCCCGTTCACGGGCGGTCCGTCAGCCCTGGGCCATCGCCTCCGACCGGGCCGGCCGTTCGGACCGCGCGCCCAACGCCTGGTCCAGGTCGGACCACAGGTCGTCGACGTCCTCCAGGCCGACCGAGAGGCGGAGCAGGCGGTCGGAGACGCCCGCGTCCCTGCGGTCGTCGGCGTCGACGATGCGGTGGCTGATGGACGCCGGGTGCTGGATCAGGGAGTCCACGCTGCCGAGGCTCACCGCCGGGGTGATCAGGCGGACGCCGGCGATCACCGCGTGCGGGTCGCCGTGGACCTCGAAGGCGACCATCGCGCCGCCGATGCGCGGGTAGTGCACCTTGGCCACGCGCGGGTCCGCGGCGAGGCGCGCAGCGAGTTCGGCGGCGTTCGCGGACGCGGCCCGTACCCGGACCGGCAGCGTCGACAGGCCGCGCAGCAGCAGGTAGCCGGCCAGCGGGTGCAGCACCCCGCCGGTGGCGAACCGCACCTGCCGCAGCCGCCCGGCGAACTCCTCGTCGCAGGCCACCACGCCGGCCAGCACGTCGCCGTGCCCGCCGAGGTACTTGGTGGCGCTGTGCAGCACCAGCCGCGCCCCCTGCTCGACGGGCCGCTGGAGCACCGGCGTGGCGAAGGTGTTGTCGACGAGCAGCGGCACGGAGCCGCAGGCGTGGGCGACGGCCCGCAGGTCGATCTCGGCGAGCGTCGGGTTGGCGGGCGACTCCACCAGCACCAGGCCGGTGTCCGGGCGGAGCGCGTCGGCGACGCCGGCCGGGTCGGTCCAGGTGACCTCGGAGCCGAGCAGTCCGGCGGTCAGCAGATGGTCGCTGCACCCGTACAGCGGGCGTACGGCGACGACGTGCCGCAGGCCCATGGAGGCGCGGACCAGCAGGACGGCGCTGAGCGCGGCCATGCCGCTGGCGAAGGCGACCGCGGACCCGGTGCCCTCCAGGCGGGCGAGGGCGGTCTCGAAGCGGGCGACGGTGGGGTTGCCGAGCCGTCCGTAGACCGGCGGGCCGTCGGGTTCGGCGCCGGTGGTGGCGAAGGCGTCGATGCGGGCGGCCTCGGCCCGGCTGTCGTAGGAGGGGTAGGTGGTGGACAGGTCGATCGGCGGGGCGTGCAGTCCGAGTCCGGCGAGATCGTCGCGGCCGGCGTGCACGGCCTCGGTGGCGAGTGCTCTGGTGGTGCGTCGCGTGTCCATGCCGTTGTCCATGGCGCTCAGGGTGAACACCGGCCGGTTCTGTGCGGCAGGATCCCGTGCTACGTTCGACCGATGGTCGCATCTGTCGTACTGGATCCGGTGGACCTCCATCTGCTGCGACTGCTGCAGAACGACGCCCGGACCACCTACCGGGACCTCGCCGCGCAGGTCGGGGTCGCGCCGTCGACCTGCCTGGACCGGGTGACCAGGCTGCGCCGCTCCGGCGTGATCCTCGGGCACCGCCTGCAGCTTGACCCGGCGAAGCTCGGCCGGGGTCTCCAGGCGTTGCTGTCGGTGCAGGTGAGACCGCACCGGCGGGAGCTGGTGGGGCCGTTCGTGGAGCGGATCCGCGCGCTGCCGGAGTCGCTGACGGTGTTCCATCTGACCGGCCCCGACGACTATCTGGTACATGTCGCGGTCGCGGACATGGCGGATCTGCAGCGGCTGGTGCTGGACGAGTTCACCGCCCGCCGTGAGGTGGCGCGGGTGGAGACGCGGCTGATCTTCCAGCAGTGGGACTGCGGTCCGGTCATGCCGCCTTCGCCCTCGGCTCAATCCGCGTGACGTGCGGCGGACGTCGTACCAGGATGGTCCGCATGTCACCAACCAACAGCGCGCTTCCCCGTCAGGTCGCCGACGCCTACGTCGACGAGCTCATCGCCCTCGACCCGATCACCGGGACGTACCTCGGCGTCAAGGAGAGTTCCTCCCGGCTGCCCGATCTCTCGCCCGCCGGTCAGGAGGCGGTCGCCGATCTGCTCAGGGCGACCCTGGCGCGGCTCGACGAGGCCGAGCGGCTGCCCGGCGCGGACAGCGACGCCGAGCGGCGCTGCGGCCGGCTGCTGCGGGAGCGGCTGACCGCCGAACTCGCGGTGCACGAGGCCGACGAGCACCTGCGCGCGGTCGGCAACCTGGGCACGGTCGCGCACGCGGTGCGCGAGGTGTTCACGGTGACCCCGGCGGAGACGGAGGAGGACTGGCGGGCGATCGCGGAGCGGCTGCGCGCGGTCCCGGCCGCGCTCGCCGGGTACCGGGAGTCGCTGGCGCTGGGCCTGGAGCGCACGCTGTACGCCGGGCCGCGCCCCACGGCGACGTTCGTCGGGCAGCTCGGCGAGTGGGCGGACACCGGCGAGGGCCGCGGCTGGTTCGAGGACTTCGCCGCCGCGGGCCCGGACGCGCTGCGCGCGGAGCTGGACGAGGCCGCCCGCGCGGCGACCGCGGCCGTGGCGGAGCTGCGGAACTGGCTGCGGGACGTGTACGCCCCGGCGGTCGAGGGCGCGCCGAACACGGTGGGCCGGGAGCGCTACGCCCGCTGGTCGCGCTACTACAACGGCACCGACCTGGACCTGGACGAGGCGTACGCGTACGGCTGGTCCGAGTACTTCCGGCTGCTGGGCGAGATGAAGAAGGAGGCCGAGAAGATCCTGCCGGGCGCCGACACCCCGTGGGTGGCGCTGGCGCACCTCGACGAGCACGGCCGGCACATCGAGGGCGTGGACG
This sequence comes from Streptomyces sp. P9-2, assembly GCF_051903975.1. Taxonomy (NCBI): domain Bacteria; kingdom Bacillati; phylum Actinomycetota; class Actinomycetes; order Kitasatosporales; family Streptomycetaceae; genus Streptomyces; species Streptomyces sp. P9-2. Next base: position 4,213,119 of record NZ_CP192633.1, on the reverse strand, counting down.
AGGTCCGCGACTGGCTGCAGGGTCTGATGGACCAGGCGATCGAGGCCCTGCACGGCACTCACTTCGACCTGGCCGAGCGGGTGCGGAAGGTGGAGTCGCGGATCGCCCCGGCGGGCAGCGCGGCGGCGCCGTACTACACGCCACCGTCGGAGGACTTCTCCCGGCCGGGCTGCACCTGGCTGCCCACGATGGGCATGACCCGCTTCCCGGTGTACGACCTGGTGTCCACCTGGTACCACGAGGGCGTCCCCGGCCACCATCTCCAGCTGGCGCAGTGGGTGCACGTGGCGGAGAACCTGTCGCGCTACCAGGCGAGCGTCGGCATGGTCAGCGCCAACTGCGAGGGCTGGGCGCTGTACGCGGAGCGGCTGATGGACGAGCTGGGCTTCCTCACGGACGCGGAGCAGCGGCTCGGGTACCTGGACGCGCAGATGATGCGGGCGACCCGGGTGATCGTCGACATCGGCATGCACCTGGAGCTGGAGATCCCCGCGGACTCGCCGTTCCACCCGGGTGAGCGGTGGACGCCGGACCTGGCGCAGGAGTTCTTCGGCGCGCACAGCAGCCGCCCGGCGGACTTCGTGGAGAGCGAGCTGACCCGCTATCTGACGATCCCGGGCCAGGCCATCGGTTACAAGCTGGGCGAGCGGGCCTGGCTGCTGGGCCGGGAGAAGGCCCGCGAGCGGCACGGCGACGCGTTCGACCTGAAGGCCTGGCACATGGCCGCGCTGTCCCAGGGGTCGCTGGGCCTGGACGACCTGGTGGACGAACTGGCGGCGCTGTAGGGCGGATTCGGCGGTGGGACCGGTTCAGCTGTAAGGCCGATTCGGCGCCAGGACCGGTTCAGCGCCGGAAGCCTCCCTCGGAGTCGATGACCTGACCGGTGATCCAGCCCGCCTCGTCGGTGGCCAGCCATGCGAGGAGGCGGGCCGGGTCGTCGGGCATGCCCCAGCGTCCGGCGGGGAAGAGGGCGGCGATCGCGTCGTAGACCTCGCCGGTCAGGTAGTCGGTGTCGACGGGGCCGGGGTTGACGGTGTTCACGGTGACCGCGTGCTCGGCGAGCGCGGTGGCCAGGGAGCGGGTGATGGAGGCCAGGGCGCCCTTCTGGAGGGCGTAGGCGATCTCGCCGGGCATGCCGCCGGCGATGTCCTGCCCGGAGGTCATCATCAGCACGCGTCCGCCCGGGGTGCCCGGCGGGAGGGCGGCGCGGTGCCGGGCGTGGGCCTGGACGAGCAGCAGCACGGAGCGGGCGTCGACGGCCCAGTGCGCGTCGAGCATGGCGGCGTCGACGGTGTCGAGGTCGCCGTCGGAGCCGCTCAGGGCGTGGTTGGCTACGAGGATGTCGAGCCGCCCGCCGAGCGCCTCGACGACGCGGGTGTGCAGGGCTGCCGGTTCCGCCGGGTCACTCAGATCGCCTGGTCCGGCGAGGACGCGCGCGTCGGGGTCGCCGAGCGCCTCGCGTACGGAGGCGGTGACGTCCTCGATCCGGTCGGCGCCCCAGGGCATGGCGGCGTCGTGCTCCACGTGGTGGTGCAGATAGACGCTCGCGCCGTACGCGGCGAGCCTGCGGGCCACGGCGTGACCGATGCCGCCGCGCCGGCTCGCCCCGGTCACGAGGGCGGTGCGGCCCCGCAGCGGCAGGGGGTCACGGCGGAGTTCCTCGGGCGGGGGCGGGGGAAGCTTCGGCATGATCCCCATGATGGGCCGGGCCGGCCGTGGGGGCACGCGAATAAACCCCCCACTCGTCCTGGGCCGCTCGCGCAGTTCCCCGCGCCCCCAAGGGTGCCTCGGCGAACGCGCCCCAGCAGCGCGGGGAACCGCGCGCCGGTTCAGGGCAGCGAGCGGAGCTGCACCAGGACCAGCCAGGTCTCCGGGCCGGGGCTGACCTGCGCGGCGCGCACGGCATAGCGGCCGGGGCCGAGGGCGAGGCGGGCGTGGTCGGTGCCGGCGGCGTGGGTGCCGGGCCACGTCGCGTCGAACAGGACGACCGGGCCGGGCACCTTCCACTGTGTCTCCTGCTGCCACTGCGCGGCGGCGAGCGCGGCGGGGACGCTCGCCAGAAGGTCGTGCTCGGTGTGGCCGGCGACCCAGCGGACGAGGAGGGAGTGTTCGGGGAGATAGGCCGTCGCGGCGGGTTCGTCGCCCAGGACGAGGGCGGCGGCGTCACCGACCGGGAGGAGCCCGACGAGTCCGTCGACCTCACAGGCCCGGTCGTAGTCCGAGGCGAACTCCTCGCCGTCGGCCCCTGTCCAGAACGGCAGCACCGTCTCCGGCACCGCGACGAGCGGCCCGCCGCCCGACTCCACCCACTCGACCGTCCCCGGCTCCGCGTATCGCTCCATGGCGGAGAAACCTATCGGCTCGACGCCCTTACCGGACGGGCGGGTTCAGCATCCGCACACGGCGGAGTCCACCACGGTGGTCAGCGGGTCGGCGGCCCCGCGTTCGAGACCCCGCGGTGTCTCGTAGGCGAAGCCCTCCCGCACCCAGTACTCGAAGCCGCCGAGCATCTCCTTGACGCGGTGACCGAGTTCGGCGAGGGCGAGCGCGGCGCGGGCGGCCCCGTCGCAACCGGGTCCCCAGCAGTACGTCACGACCGGCACGGCCGGGTCGAGGAGGTCCGCGGCCCGCTCGGCGATCCGCGCGGTGGGCAGGTGCAGGGCGCCGGGCACATGGCCCTGGTCCCAGGCGTCGGCCGACCGTGAGTCCAGCAGGACGAAGCCGGGATGGTCGCCGGACGCGAGCGCGGCGGCCACGTCGGACACGTCGGTGTACAGGGCGAGGCTCGCGCGGAAGTGCGCGGCGGCCACGGCCGGGGAGGCGGGGGCGGTCCGCAGGACGGGGTTCACGGCGGTCGTCGTCATGACAGGAAAACTACGGGCGCGCACAGCCGTCCTGAAGGGGCGAATCCCGGTGCCGGCCTTGCTCCGCCGGGGATTTCCCTGCTACTTCTCGGCGATGACCGAGTATTCCCCGGACGCCACCGACTGGCGCATCCTCGACCTCCTCCAGCGGGACGGACGCGCCGGCTACGCCGAACTGGCCCGCGCCGTCTCGATGTCCGCGAGCGCCGTCACCGAGCGGGTGCGGCGGCTGGAGGAGGCCGGGATCATCCAGGGCTACGCGGCGGTGGTGGACCCGGAGCGGATCGGGCTGCCGGTCCTGGCGTTCGTCCGGCTGCGCTACCCGACCGGCAACTACAAGCCGTTCCACGACCTGGTCGCCGTCACGCCGGAGATCCTGGAGGCGCACCACGTCACGGGCGACGACTGCTTCGTCCTGAAGGTGGCCGCACGGTCGATGCGGCACCTGGAGGAGGTGTCGGGGCGGATCGGCGCGCTCGGCTCGGTGACCACCAGCGTGGTGTACTCCTCGCCGCTGCCGCGCCGTCCCGTCGGGCGGTGACCCGGACGCCCGGTCAGGTCCCCCGCTGCCGCAGCCGGGAGCCGGTGCGGTCCTTGTGGACCTCCAGTTGGGCGTGTATGCGGCGGCGCAGGTCGGGGACGTGGCTGACGATGCCGACGCTGCGGTCGCGTTCGCGCAGCGAGTCGAGGACGTCGAGGACCTCGTCGAGGGTCTGGTCGTCGAGGCTGCCGAAGCCCTCGTCGATGAAGAGCGTGTCCAGCCGCACCCCGCCCGCCTCGTCGGTCACCACGTCGGCGAGTCCGAGTGCGAGGGCGAGGGACGCGAAGAACGTCTCGCCGCCGGAGAGGGTGGCGGTGTCGCGCTCCCGGCCGGTCCAGGCGTCCACGACGTGCAGTCCGAGGCCGCTGCGGCCGCGGCCCGCGCGGTCGTCGGAGTGGACGAGGGTGTAGCGGCCGGACGACATGCGGCGCAGCCGGACCGTCGCGGCGGCGGCGACCTGCTCCAGGCGCGCGGCGAGGACGTACGACTCCAGGCGCATCCGGCGTTCGTTCTCCGCCGAGGTTCCGGCGGTGAGGGCGGCCATGCGGGCCACCCGGTCGTACTCCTCGCGCAGCGGTCCGAGACGGCGCACGGAGGCGGCGGCGCGGGCGGAGAGCCGGTCGAGCTCTGCGCAGCGGCGGGCGGCCGCGTCGCGCGCGGAGGCGGCCTCGCGGACGGCACGGTCGGCGTCCTCGGCGGCGCGCTGGGCGGCGGCGAGGTCCACGGGGGGTTGCTGGGCGGCGGCCGCCGCCCCGGGTTCGGCCAGGACGGCGCGTACGGCGGCCTCCTCGTCGTGCCAGGCGTCCAGCCGGCGCTGCAACTGCCGGTGGGCGTCGTCGTCGAGGAGGGCGTCGGCGGCGGCCCGCGGGGTGTCGAAGCCCGCGCGGAAGGCGGCGTCGGCGAGGCGGGCGTCGGCGTCCTTGAGCCGCCGGGCGGCCTCCTCGGCGGTGCGAGCGGCGCCGGCGGCCTCGGTGAGCAGCGCCGCCTCGCGTTCGAGCTGCCCGGCGCGCGCGGCGACGCTGGGGGCGTCCCCGCGCGCCTGCGCCAACTCCTGCTCAAGCGTGGCCCGTTCGAGGTCGAGGCGTTCGCGGTGGCCGACGCGGGCGGCGGCGCGGACGGCCGCGTCGCGCTGGGCGGCGGTGCGCAGTTCGTGTTCGCGTTCGGCGGCGCGCAGCTCCTCCTGGGCGGAGTGCAGCGCGGAGGCGGCCTCCCGCACGCGGGCGTACTCCCGCTCCGCCTCCTCGAGTTCACGGGCGAGCTGCTCGGCCGGGGTGTCACCGGCCCCGGCGCCCGCGGCGGCCAGCTCCTCCCGTACGGCCGCGAGCCGGCGGTCGGCCTCGGCGCGCCGCTCCTCGGCGTCCTGGTGGTCGGCGAGGGCGCGTTCCTCGGTGTCGCGGTCGACGTGTCCGGCGACCCTGCGGGCGGGGGCGGGGTGTTCGGTGGCGCCGCAGACCGCGCAGGGGGCGCCGTCGGTGAGACCGGCGGCGAGTTCGGCGGCGATGCCGTTGAGGCGCTGTTCCTTGAGGTCGAGCCAGTGCTGCCGGGCGGCGAGGGCCTGTTCCCGGGCGGCCTCGGCCTGCTCGGCGGCGGCCTCGGCGTCCCGGGTGAGCCGGTCGCGGGTGCGGGCGGCCTCGAGCCGGTGGCGGGCGGCGTCGCGCCGGGCGGCGAGCTCACCTGCGCGGGTCGCGGCCTGCTGGGCGGCCGCGATGCGGTCCTGGAGGGCGGTGCGGGTGGCCTCCCAGCCGGCGAGCCACGCCTCGGCGTCCTCGCGGACCTCCTCGTCGGCGCGCTCCTGGCGGTCCAGCCGGGCCCGCTCGTCGAGGAGTTCGGTGAGGCGGCGCTCGGCGCGGCGGGCCGACTCCAGTCCGCCCAGCTCCTCGGCGGCGCGGCGGGCCGCCGCCGCGAGCCCGTCCGGTCCGGCGTCCGCGAGGGACGTGGGGAGGAGGGCGCGGGCGCGCTGCTCGGCGGCGGACGCGCGTCGGTGCTCGGCGTCGGCGGAGTCCCGCAGCTCCAGGGCCGGGGCGACGGTCTCGGCCTTGCGGGCCCGGTCCATGCGGGCCTGGTCCTCGTCGTGGGCGCCGGACCGCTCCCGCAGCCGCTCCGCCCGCTCCCTGGCCTCGGCGAACCGGCGCTGCAGCCGGTGCCGTTCGCGCGCCTCGTCCAGGGCGCGGCCCGCCTCGGCGCGGACGGACTCGGCGGTGGCGAGGCGGCAACGGGCGGCGGTGAGCTGCTCGCGGGCGGTGCTGCGGGCGACGGCGGCCGCGGTGAGCACGGCGTCGGCGAGGCCGGGCTCCCCCGGCGACAGCTCGGGCAGCTCCATGGCGCCGCCCGCTGCCTGCTGCATGCGGTGCGCGTCGGCGAGCAGCTCGGCGTCGCCGTCGCGCACGCGGGCCTCGGCGGCGCGGCGGCGGTCGGCGAGACGCTTCTCCACCTCGGCGAAGCGGTGGGTGTCGAAGAGGCGGCCCAGCAGCTTGCCCCGGGCCTCTGCGTCGGCGCGCAGGAAGCGCGCGAAGTCGCCCTGCGGGAGCAGCACGACCTGGCAGAACTGCTCGCGGCTCATGCCGAGCAGCTGGGTGATCTCCTCGCCGATCTCCTGGTGCGAGCGGCTGAGGTCCTTCCAGGCGCCGGTGACGGCGTCGCGCTCCCGCAGCCAGGTCTGCGCCTTGTCGGTGGTGGTGCCGCTGCCGCGCTTCTTGGGGCGCTCCCACGGGGGCTGCCGGGTGACCTCCAGGCGGCGTCCGGCGACGGTGAGTTCGAGGGTGACGGAGGTGCGGGTGGCGGGCGCGGCGTGGTCGCTGCGCAGGGTGGTGCCCTGGCCGCCCTGGCGGGCGCCGGGGACGGAGCCGTAGAGGGCGTAGCAGACGGCGTCCAGCACGGAGGTCTTGCCGGCGCCGGTGGGGCCGTGCAGCAGGAACAGGCCGGCGGCGGACAGGGCGTCGAAGTCGACGCTCTGCGTGGTGCCGAACGGGCCGAAGGCGGTGATGTCCAGGCGGTGCAGTCTCACCGGGCCACCTCCCGCTGCGCCTCGTCGGCGCGGACGGCGTCGAAGGCGTCCCGCAGCACGGTGCGCTCGTGCGCGTCGGGTACGGCGCCGCGCACATGGGCGACGAAGTCCTCGGCGATCTGCTGGTCGTCACGGCCGGCGAGGCGGCGGGCGTAGGACACGTCGGGGGCGTCCGGGGGCCGGTCCGGGTCGAAGACGAGGGCCAGGGTGTGCGGGAAGCGCTCGGCGAGGCGGGCCATGGGGTCGGCGGGGCGGACCGGGTCGGTGAGGGTCGCCTCGACCCACGCCTCCTGGTGCGGGGCGAGCGCGGGGTCGGCGAGCAGCTCCTCCAGGGTGCCGCGGATGCGGGCGAGGGGGCGCGGCACGGGGCAGTCGACGCGCTCGGCGGTGACGCTGCCGTCGGCGTCCAGGTCGACCAGCCACATGGACTTGCGGTGCCCGGCCTCGGAGAAGGAGTACGGCAGGGGGGAACCGGAGTAGCGGACGCGGTCGGTGAGGGTCTGGCAGCCGTGCAGATGGCCGAGCGCCACGTAGTCGACGCCGTCGAACACGGCGGCCGGCACGGACGCGACACCGCCGACCGCGATGTCCCGTTCGCTGTCGCTGGGTTCGCCGCCGGTGACGAAGGCGTGGGCGAGGACGACGGAGCGGGTGTCGGCCGGGCGGGCGGCGAGGTCGGCGCGCACCCGGTCCATGGCGGCGGCGAGCACCGTCTCGTGCCCGGCCCGCTCCACGCCGAACTCGTCCCGCACCAGGGCGGGCTCCAGGTAGGGCAGGCCGTAGAAGGCGACGTCCCCGTGCGCGTCGGAGAGCAGCACGGGCGTGCCGCACGCGGAGGGCTCGGTACGCAGATGGATGCCGGCGCGGCCCATGAGTCCCGCGCCGACGCCGAGGCGGCGGGCCGAGTCGTGGTTCCCGGAGATCATCACCGTGGGCACGCCGAGGTCGGCCAGCCGGTGCAGCGCGTCGTCGAACAGCTCGACGGCGGACAGCGGCGGCACCGCCCGGTCGTACACGTCCCCCGACACCACCACCGCGTCCACCTCGCGCTCGCGCACCGTGGAGACGAGGTGGCCGATGAAGTCGGCCTGGGCGCCGAGCATGCCGACCCGGTGGAAGGACCGGCCGAGGTGCCAGTCGGAGGTGTGCAGGAATCTCATGGTCCCGGCAGGGTATCGGGCGCCTCCGACAGCGCGGGCGGTTGCTCCCGTATCACCCGTCACATCCCGGTGTCGTATCGCCCGTTATCGACCCGATCGCGGCGAAACGGTCAGGCCGTCAGGCGTCCCCGTAGGCCTCCCCGCCCAGTTCGAGGCGGGCGGTGCCGGAGGTGGCGTCGGCGAGCCAGGCGCGGAAGGCGTCCACGTCGGCGTCGGGGAGGCCGATCTCGATGGTGACCTCCTCGCCGTAGCGCACGTCGCGCACCTCGCGGCCGGTGGAGCGCAGGTCGTTCTGCACCTTGCCGGCCCGCTGGTGGTCGACGGTGACGGTGGCCAGCCGGAAGCGGCGCCGGGTGATCGTGCCGAGCGAGTCGAGGGCCTCGCCGACCGCGCCGCCGTAGGCACGGATGAGGCCGCCCGCGCCGAGTTTCACGCCGCCGAAGTAGCGGGTGACGACGGCGACGACGTAGCGCATGTCGCGGCGCAGCAGCATCTGCAGCATGGGGACGCCGGCGGTGCCGCCGGGCTCCCCGTCGTCGCCGGCCTTCTGGACGGAGGCGTCCGCGCCGATGACGTAGGCCCAGCAGTTGTGGGTGGCGTCGGCGTGCTCCTTGCGGACGGCGGCGATGAACTCCTGCGCCTCCTGCTCGGTGGCCGCCGGGGCGAGGGCGCACAGGAAGCGGGAGCGGTTGACCTCGGTCTCGTGCACACCCGCGCGGGCCACGGTGCGGTACTCGTCCTGCATCCGGCCAGCCTATGCCGCCAAGGTCAGCGTCTGCCGCGGGGGACGGTGACCGAGGTGAGGAGGGCGGCGCCGGGGAGCAGGGCGTGCCAGGTGGGGCCGCGCCAGGCGAGGACGGCGACGGCGGAGGTCGGGAACTTGGCGCGGACCCGGTCCAGGAGGTCGTCGAGGCCGTCGTCGGCGAGGGCGAGGACCAGGTCCTCGAGACCCGGGTTGTGACCGACGAGCAGCAGTGTCTCGACCTCGGCGGGCGTCTCGCGGATCACCTTCAGCAGGCCGGGGACGTCCGCGTGATAGAGACGCGGGTCGAACCGGACCGGCGGGGGCGTGCCCCACTGGGCGGCGGCCAGCTCCCAGGTGCGGCGGGCGCGCACGGCGGTGGAGCACAGGGCGAGGCCCGGCAGGCAGTCCATGTCGGCGAGGGCCCGCCCGGCGGCCGGCGCGTCCCTGCGGCCGCGTGCGGCGAGCGGGCGCTCGTGGTCGGCGACGCCCTCGGGGCGGGCGGACTTGGCGTGCCGCAGCACCACCAGCCGGCGCAGGGGTCCGGCCGCCGCGCGCTCGATCATGCGGGGTTTCCGAGGTCACGGGCGAGGTCGAGGCCGAGCAGCCGGTCGGCGTAGGCGTACGTCTCGAAGCGGGCGCCGTCCACCAGGCCGGGGTCCGCCTCCGCCGCACGGAGCGCGCCGAGCACCCCGGCGGTGTCCAGGTCGTCCTCCCACGCGGCGCGCAGATCCGCGCGCACCTCGTCGGGCACGGGGCGTGACGGCCGCCGCGCCCAGTCGGCGACCGCGCTCCGCCAGCGGCCCAGGGTGTCGCCGGCTCGCTCCAGCGCGTCCGCGTCGATCACCACGGGCGCATGCCTCGGGTGGATGAGCAGCGCGAGGCGCAGGGCGGCCTGGTCGGTCTCGTCCGGGGCGCTGGGGGCCGACCAGGTCACGGGCGCGACGGCGACCCGTACGCCGTCGGGTTCGGCGCCGCCCTCGTCGACGACGTGCAGCACCTGGGCCTCGCCCAGTCCGGCGGCGCCCTCGCCGTCCTCGAAGGGCCGGATGCCGAGCGCGTCGGCCGCCGCGCGCAGCTCCGCGTGCTGCCGTTCGGCGGCGAGCAGCCCCCACACCGGGGTGCCGCCGAGTTCCAGGGCGCGCACGAGCAGGTCGGCGGCCAGTAGCACCCGCAGGCCGGTGGGGTCGAGCCCGCGCGGGTGCGCCTCGACACGGGTCAGGCCCCGGCGGGCGGGGGCGGCGTCCACGAGCTCGCCGGTTCGGGCGTCGGTGATGCGCAGCACGAGGCGAGCGTAGGCGCGCGAGCGGGCGCACGCAGGTATCTCGCACGCTTTTCGCGGCGTCGCTTGCGTGGAGTCGCCCGTACTGGCAGGCACCGGCGGCAGTGCGGCGCCGGGAATCACCGTGCCGTGGGCCTGGTTGAAGGGGACACCAACATTCGTTTCAGAACCTCCGGGAGGCCGACGGTGTACGGCGACGACGCAACGGTCCGCAAGATCCTCACCGAGTCCGGTGACACCTGGGCCGTGGTCGGCCTGTCCTCCAACCGGCAGCGCGCCGCGTACGGGGTCGCGCAGGTGCTCCAGCGGTTCGGCAAGCGCGTGGTGCCGGTGCACCCCAAGGCGGAGACGGTGCACGGGGAGCAGGGGTACGCCTCGCTCGCGGACATCCCCTTCGACGTGGACGTGGTGGACGTGTTCGTCAACAGCGACCTGGCGGGCGCGGTCGCGGACGAGGCGGTCGCCAAGGGCGCCAAGGCCGTGTGGTTCCAGCTCGGCGTGGTCGACGAGGAGGCGTACGGGCGTACGCGTGCGGCGGGTGTGGACATGGTCATGGACCGCTGCCCCGCGATCGAGATCCCGCGCCTCGCCTGAGGGGCGCGCCCGCGCTTCCGGGCGGGCGGGGTGACGCCATAATGGCGCGGTGACCGAGACTCCGGTATCCCTCAACTCCCCTTCCCCGCAACGGTTTCCGGTCGTCGTGGTCGGCGCCGGGCCCGCCGGGCTCACCGTGGGGTGCGTGCTGCGGGCGGCCGGGATCGACTGCCTGGTGCTGGAGACCGGGACGCGGGAGTTCGTCGAGCAGCGGCCGCGGGCCGGGGTGATCGAGGAGCCGGTGGTGCGCGGCCTGGAGCGGCGGGGTCTCGCCGGGAACCTTCTGGAGCGGGCCCGCCGGGACACCGCCTGCGAGTTCCGTTTCGACGGCGAGCGTCACACCTTCGGCTACCACGAGCTGACGGGCCGTCACCACTGGGTGTACCCGCAGCAGTTCCTGGTCACGGACCTGGTGCGGGAGTACGCGGACGTGCGCGGCGGGGCCGTGCGGTTCGGGGTGCGGGACGTGCGGGTGCACGACCTGGAAGGGGACCGGCCGTCGGTGTCGTACGTCCGCCCGGAGAGCGGGCGGCGGGAGGTCGTCGTCTGCGAGTTCGTCGCGGGCTGCGACGGCGCGCGCGGGGTGACCAGGACGGCCGTCGCCGGGCGGGCCCGGGTGGCGCGGCACGACTACGGCATCGGCTGGCTGGCCCTGCTGGCGGAGGCGCCGCCGTCGGCCGACCGTGTGCTGTTCGGCTGCCATCCGGACGGGTTCGCCGGGCAGATGCCCCGCAGTCCCGACGTCACCCGTTACTACCTCCAGTGCCCGGCCGGGGACGACCCGGAGAACTGGCCGGACGAGCGGGTGTGGGCGGAGCTGCACCGCCGGCTGGCCGCGGCCGGGGCGGAGCCGCTGACCGAGGGGCGGCTGATCGAGAAGCGCGTGCTGGACATGCACGACTATGTCACCGAGCCGATGGCCTTCGGCCGTCTCCACCTGGCCGGGGACGCGGCGCACCTGGTCGCGCCGATCGCCGCCAAGGGCCTCAACCTGGCGCTGCACGACGCGTTCGCGCTGGCCGACGCGCTCGTCGCGTGGCTGCTGAAGGGCGACGGGAGCGGTCTGGACGGCTACTCGGAGGACTGTCTGCGGCGGGTGTGGGACTACCAGGAGTTCTCGCAGTGGGTGTCCGAGCTCTACCACGGGGGCGCGGCGGGCGATCCGTTCCGTTCGGGCACCGCCCGGGCCCGGCTGCGCCGGCTGTTCAGCTCGCCGGCCGCGGCGGCGGCCTTCGCGGAGCGGTACCTGGGGACGGCCGCGCGGTACTGACGCCCGCACGGCCCGCCCCGGCGGGGTTCAGGCGGCGGGCTTGCCCAGTCCCTCCAGCACGACCGCGCCCGGCAGTTCCGCGAACGTCTTGCCCGGCACCAGCAGCTTCCCGCGCCGCCGCCCGCTGCCGACGAGCACGTACGGCAGGTCCACGACGGCCGCGTCCACCAGCACGGGCCAGCCCTCGGGCAGCCCGACGGGCGTGATGCCGCCGTACTCCATGCCGGTCTCGCCCGTCGCCGTGTCCATCGGCGCGAAGGACGCCTTGCGGACGCCGAGGTGGCGGCGCACCACCCCGTTCACGTCGGCGCGGGTGGTGGACAGCACGACGCACGCGGCGAGCGTGGACCCGCCGCCGCGCTTGCCCGCCACCACGACGCAGTTCGCGGACCGCTCCAGCAGGTCGTGGCCGTAGTGCTCGACGAAGACGGCGGTGTCGGCCCACCGCGGGTCGGTCTCGACGTAGAGGATCTGGTCGGCGGGGACGCTGCCGCTCCAGGCGCGGACCGCGGCGGCGACGGGAGCGGTCAGCTCGTCGAGGCAGTCGGGGGCGGGGATGGCCTGGTCGAAGTTTCCGATGGGTGCGCGCATGGCGGCACGGTAGCAGCGGGCGGCGCCGCCGTCGGAGGGTGTCTCACTGCACGGGCGGCACCGACACCGTCATGTACATCCGCACCGGTTCGTCGCCCGCGTTGCCGTACGTGTGGGGCGTGTTGGCCTCGAAGGAGGCGCTGGCGCCGGCCGGCACCCGGTGCTCCTCGCCGTCGACCGTGAGGGTCAGCTCCCCGGCGGTGACGTGGACGAGTTCGACCGTGCCGGCGGGGTGCGGGTCGGACTCGCTGCTCTCGCCCGGCATCAGCAGCCACTCCCACATCTCCAGCGGGCCGGGCGCCTCGGTGCCGGCGAGCAGCCGGTTGTAGCTGCCCCCCTCGCTCTCCCACAGGCGGACCGTCTGGTCGGCGGGGACGATCCGGACCTGCGGGCCCCGCTCGTAGTCGAGCAGCGTGGGCACGCTGACGCCGAGCGCGTCGCCGATCTTGACGATCGTGCCGATGCTCGGGTTGGTGCGGGCCTGCTCGATCTGGATGAGCATGCCGCGGCTGACGCCCGCCCGGGCCGCGAGCATGTCGAGCGTGAAGCCGCGCTCGGTGCGCCAGCGCTTGACGTTGCGCGCCAGGGACCGGGTCAGCAGGTCGAGGTCCGCCACGTTCCGTCCGTTTCGACTGTCCGGATGTCGCACCCGGTGGTGCACCGCACTGTACTGCGACGACGCGGGCGGGACGGCGTGGGCCTCAGGCGCCGGGTTCCATCTCGGCCAGCCTCGGGGCGCCGGCCTGGTCCAGTTCCGCCTGGTCCAGTTCCGCGAGGCGGGCCACGCTCTCCTCGTCGAGCCGCGACAAAGCCCGCAGCTGGTCGGGCGTGACGTCGTCGGGGAGCGGCACGGGCGGGGGCGTGCGCAGCGGCGGCTGCCAGCCCTCGTCGGGCGTCCAGCGGCGTACGACCCGGGCGGGCGCGCCCGCGACCACGCAGTGGTCGGGCACCTCGCCCCGGACGACCGCGCCCGCGGCCACCACCACGTTCCGCCCGACGCGGGCGCCCGGCAGGATCACCGCGCCGGTGCCGATCCAGCAGCCGGGGCCGATCTCCACCGGCTCCATCCGCGGCCACTGCTTGCCGATGGGCTCGTGCGGGTCGTCGTAGGAGTGGTTGGTGGAGGTGACGTAGACGTACGGGCCGAAGTAGCAGTCGCTGCCGATGGTCACGGTGGTGTCGGCGATGACGTGGCTGCCGCGGCCGAGGACGACACCGTCGCCGATGCGGAGGATCGGCTCGGGGCCGAGGTCGAGGCCGGGCATCAGGCCCGCGGTGAGGGTGACCTGCTCGCCGACGATGCAGTGGGAGCCGATCCGGATCCACGGCTCGCCGAAGATCGTGCCGAGCGGGAAGGCGAGCCGGGTACCTGTTCCCATGGCGCCGAAGCGGAAGCGGCCGGGGTGGTCGGCGGTCACCGAGCCCGTGCGCTGCACCCAGGCCCAGCCCGCGTGGACCGCGCGCTGGGCGAGGCGGCGCGGCCAGGACGAGAACGTGTTCTTGCGCTTCGGCACCCGCTCACCGTAGTCCGCGGGCGTGACGGGTACGGGCCGACGCCCCTGTGATCTTCACCCCACCGGGTGGCGTACCGTTCCCCCGACGTTCGACTAGGAGGCGACGATGACGCACCAGGCTCTGATCACCGGCATCGGCGGCAGGGAGCCGCGGATCGACCAGGGGGCGTTCGTGGCGCCCACGGCGAGCGTGATCGGTGACGTGACGCTGCACGCGGAGGCGAGTGTCTGGTACGGGGCGGTGCTGCGGGGCGACGTGGAGTCGATCGCCGTGGGCGCCGGCAGCAACGTGCAGGACAACTGCACGCTGCACGCCGACCCCGGGTTCCCGGTGAGTGTGGGCGAGCGGGTGTCCATCGGGCACAACGCGGTGGTGCACGGGGCGACGGTGGAGGACGACTGTCTGATCGGGATGGGGGCGACGGTGCTGAACGGGGCGGTGATCGGGGCGGGGTCGCTGGTCGCCGCGCAGGCACTGGTGCCGCAGGGGATGCGGGTGCCGCCGGGGTCGTTGGTCGCGGGGGTCCCGGCGAAGGTGCGGAGGGAGCTGACGCGGGAGGAGCGGGAGGGGCTGACCCTCAACGGGACGATGTACGCGGAGCTGGCGAAGGCGCATCGGGATCAGCACGGGGACTGAGGCCGGTGGTGGTTGTTCGCGCAGTTCCCCGCGCCCCGGGGGGTGTTCGTCGCAGACCTTGGAAGTGCCGGTCGGGCAGCCGACCCAGGGGCGTGGGGAACTGCGCGACCGGCCCACCGCCGAGGGTCAGTCGGCCACCGGCGCCGGTGTGGGCGTGGATTCCGCGGCCGCCGCCGTCTTCTTCGCCTTCCGCTTCAGCACCAGCATCGACGTCACCCCGATCAGCACGGCCGCCACCAGCCCCAGCCAGGAGAACCTCTTCAGCCAGGACTCCGCGACGATCCCCACGTAGTAGATGACCGCCGTCGTACCGCCCGCCCACACGATGCCGCCCAGCACGTTGGCGATCAGGAACTTCCAGTACGGCATCCGCAGCACACCCGCCAGCGGGCCCGCGAAGATCCGCAGCAGGGCGACGAAGCGGCCGAAGAAGACCGCCCACATGCCCCACTTCTGGAAGGATCGCTCGGCGGTCGCGATGTGGGCCTCGCCGAAGTGGCGGGGGAACTTCGCGCCCAGCCACGCCAGCAGCGGGCGACCCCCCTTGCGCCCGATCGCGTAGCCGATCGAGTCGCCGATGATCGCGCCGGCGGTGGCGCACGCGCCGAGGATCACCGGGTCGATGTCGCCGTGCTGGGAGGCCAGCAGCGCCGAGGAGACCAGGATGATCTCGCCGGGCAGCGGGATGCCCAGGCTCTCGAGGCCGATGACGATCCCCACCAGCGCGTACACGGCGACCGCGGGTACGGTCTCGAGCCATTCCTGGACGTGCAACGCCTCTTCCTCCGGTCCGCCGATGCCGTGTGTCCGTGCGTGTGCGCCCGCTACCGGGGCACGGTCGGGAAGCCTACCGGGTCGGGGGAAGCCGTCCGTTCAGGGCCGTATGCCGTGCCGCCGGGGCCGGTCGGCCCATGCGGGCCGGGGCGCACCGGAGCGAGTCTGGGAGGAGACGAAGTCCCGCACCTCGCGACCGGGAGGCCCGCCATGTTCGCTCCCCCGTCCCCCAGCCTGCCCCGTGCCCTGCCCGCAGAGCACCGGGAGCGGCTCTTGGCCGCCGCGCGCGAGGTGTCCTTCCCGCAAGGGACCCGGCTGTTCGAGGAGGGCGGCCGGGCGGACCGGTTCTTGGTGATCAGGACCGGCACCGTGGAGCTGGACATGCGGGTGCCGGGCCGCCGTCCGGTGGTCATCGAGCGACTCGGGCACAACGAGCTGGTCGGCTGGTCGTGGCTGTTCCGTCCGCACGTCTGGCACCTGGGCGCCGAGGCGGCCACCCCGGTGCGGGCGTACGAGTTCGACGCCGCGTCCGTCCTCGCGCTGTGCGACGGGGACCCGGAGCTGGGCCGTGAGGTGACCCGCTGGGTGGGTGAGGTGGTGGCCCACCGGCTGCACTCGGCCCGGGTCCGGCTGCTCGACCTGTTCGGTCCGTACGGCGCCGGCGCGGCCGTGTGAGGGAGGCCGCCCGCGCCGTACCGGTTCTCCGCGGGCGGCGGTTGCTACGTCCCCGTCAAAGGGCAGTGACCGAATCGTGTCGGGGCGCGGCTAGGGTGGCTGCCCATGTGGCCAGGACAGCAGCCGCCCGGGGGCGAGCAGAACCCGCAGTCGAACAATCCGTACCAGCAGCCGGGGTACCAGCAGCCGAATCCGTACCAGCAACCCGGCTACCAGCAGCCGAACCCGTACCAGCAGCAGCCGCAGTGGGGCGAGCCCACCACTGTCGGCATGCCGCAGCCGGGTGGCGGCGGCGGTAACGGGAACCGTACGAAGTTGGTGGCGATCATCGCGGCGACGGCGGTGGTCGTGGCCGCGGGCGTGACCGGCTTCCTGGTGCTCGGCGGTGACAAGGACGACGAGGCGGACGGCAAGGAGCCCGCCAAGCCGTCCGCGACCGCGTCCAAGGATGCCTCCGCAGATCCGACCCCGTCGAGCTCGGGGGGCAACCCGCGCGGCGGTGAGGGCGAGAAGGCGACGATCCCTGGCTGGCAGGTCGTCGTGAACACCCGCTTCGGCACCAAGTTCGACGTCCCTGCCGACTGGGAGATCGAGTCGCCGGGCACCTCCGTGGGCTTCGAATGGGAGGAGAAGGACGGTGAGATGGGCCGCACCACCGTCACCGCTCCCGCGTATCTGAAGTCCAAGTGGTGCACCGACGACGAGAACAAGGACGGCCGCACCGAGGACACCGCGCTGGTCACCGCCGGCACCCGCGGTGAGAACGGCGCGAAGGACACCAAGGAGGCGGCCGAGACCCGCGTGCCGTGGTGGATCTTCGGCGGTTACACGCAGCCCGACAAGAAGAGCGTGAAGTTCGACGCGCCGAAGCCGTACACCACGAAGTCCGGCATCAGCGGGCACGTGGCCACGGCGCACTCGGAGGGCACGCCGCAGAAGGGGAAGTGCGACAGCGAGGGCAAGGCGATCACGTTCGGGTTCAAGAACGGCGCGGGCGACTTCGTCACCTGGAACCTGTTCGGCGCGGCGGGCGTGAAGGACGAGATTCCCGAGGCGACCGTGCAGAAGATCCTCAGCACGGTGCGGCTGACCGAGGAACCTCCGACGGAGTCGTGACGGTCCGGGCCCGCAGGTGAGCGGGCCCGGAACCCATTTGGCAAGTCGGCCTTCTCCCGGCGATAGTCACCAGGTGCCGACCTCCGCCGAGCGCCGCCGTCCCGCCTGGGCCGGCCGCAACTACACGCTGCTGACCGCCTCCGCCGTGGTGACCAATCTGGGCAGCCACGGTGCGCTGATCGCCTCCGCGTTCGCCGTGCTGGGCGCGGGTGGCGACGGCGGGGACGTGGGCCTGGTGGCCGCCGCCCGCACCTTGCCGCTCGTGCTGTTCCTGCTGATCGGCGGCGCGGTCGCCGACCGGCTGCCGCGACACCGGGTGATGGTCGCGGCCAACGTCCTGAACTGCGGCTCGCAGGCCGCGTTCGCCGCGCTGGTCCTCGCGGGCGAGCCGCAGTTGTGGCAGATGATGCTGCTCAGCGGGCTCGGCGGCGCCGGGCAGGCGTTCTTCAACCCCGCCGCCGAGGGGATGCTGCTGTCCTCCGTCGACGGCGAGCAGGCGGGCCGCGCGTTCGCGGTGTTCCGGATGGCGATGCACGGGGCGACCCTGGGCGGCGCCGCCCTCGGCGGGGCGATGGTCGCCGCGATCGGGCCCGGCTGGGTGCTGGCGGCGGACGCGGCGGCCTTCGCGGTCGCGGCGGTGCTGCGGGCGTTCCTCGACGTGAAGCACATACCGCCGCGCGAGCCGGGCGGGGGGATGCTCGCGGATCTGCGGGACGGGTGGCGGGAGTTCACCGGGCGGCCCTGGCTGTGGGGCATCGTCGTGCAGTTCTCCATCGCCAACGCGGTCGTCGGCGCGGCCGACGCGGTCTACGGTCCGCTCGTCGCCCGCGACCACCTGGGCGGGGCGGCGCCCTGGGGCATCGCGCTGGCCTTCTTCGGCGGCGGCACGGTTTCGGGCGCGCTGCTGATGACGCGGTGGCAGCCGCGGCGGCTGTTGCTGGTCGGCACCCTGTGCGTGTTCCCACTCGCCCTGCCCTCCGCGGCGCTCGCGGTGCCCGTGCCGGTGGCGGTGCTGTGCGCGGTGATGTTCCTGACGGGGTTGTCGGTGGAGGTGTTCGGCGTCTCCTGGATGACCGCGCTGCACCAGGAGATACCGGAGGAGAAGCTGTCGCGGGTGTGCGCGTACGACTGGTTCGGGTCGGTCGCCCTGGTCCCGGCGGCGATGGCCCTCGCCGGGCCGGCGGAGACGGCGTTCGGGCGGCCGGAGGCGTTGTGGGGCTGCGCGGCGCTGGTGGTCGTGGTGACGGCGGCGGTCCTGACGGTCCCGGACGTGCGGAACCTGCGCCGGCGTACGAAAGAGGTCACGGGCGCTGTGAAGGGTGCGGAGGAGCAGGTCGGGGACGGTACGGCTGTCGGGTAGCTGCGGGCCGGTGGGGGCTGGTCGCGCAGTTCCCCGCGCCCCTAGGTGTGCGGTCCTCACGTCGCCTTCCATGGCCCGGGATTCCGGAGACCCATGAGGGGCGCGGCGCCACCATCACCCTCAGGGGCGCGGGGAACTGCGCGAACCACCACGACGGACCCGCAGCCGACAACACCGCCGCCCACCGGACTCCCTGGGAGCGCGGGGAACTGCGCGAACGGCCACGACGGACCCGCAGTCGACGTCACCGCCGCCCAGTGGGGGCTGAGCGCAGTTCCTCGCGCCCTTGAAGGGCAACACCGTCACCCCAAAAGGGGCGTGGGGAACTGCGCGAGCAACCACGACGGCGCCGCGGTCGCCCCTCACCCTCAACCGACCGCGAACGCCCCCGAAGGCGGCAGGGGTGACGGCACAGCCGTCACCTCAGACACCGGCCGCGCCTCCCCCACCCACCGCCGCAGCGCCTCCCCACACTCCACCCGCGCCGGAAACGGATCCCCCGCGACCGCGCGGGTCAACGTGGGGAGATCCAGAGCCCGGTCCGACGCCGCCAGAACCACGTTCCCGAACCGCCGCCCCCGCAACACCCCCGGCTCGGCGATCACCGCGATCTCCGCGAACCGCGTCCCCACCGTCGCCACCTGCGACCGCAGGAACGCGAACGGCGCCGCGTCCGCCAGATTGGCGAGGTACACGCCGCCGCTCCGCAGCACCCGCGCGACCTCGTCGACGTACCCGACGGTGGTCAGATGCGCCGGCACCTGCGACCCCCCGAAGACATCCCCCACGACGACGTCCGCGCTGCCGTCGGGCGCAGCCTCCAGCCACGCCCGCGCGTCCACCGTGCGCACGGCGGCACCGGCCCCCGCCGGCAACGGCAGAACCTCGGCGACCAGCGCCGCCAGCCCCGCATCGGCCTCCACCACGACCTGACGCGACCCCGGCCGGGTGGCGGCCAGATACCGGGGCAACGTCATCGCCCCGCCCCCGAGATGCACCGCGTCCAGCGGAACCCCCGGCTCCCCGACGACATCCAGCACATGCCCCAGCCGCCGCGCGTACTCGAACTCCAGATGCGTCGGCTCGTCCAGGTCGACGTACGACTGCGGGGCGCCGTCGACGGTCAGCAGCCAGGCCCGTTCCCGGTCGACGTCGGGCATCAGCTTGGCGGTGCCGTGGTCGACGGCGCGGGACACGGGGATCGGCTCGTTCACCGTCCCATTGTGCCGCCGCGCCGCCGGCCCACCCGCATCAGCGACGGAGGCTCACACGACCTCCGTCACCGTCCCGGCCCCCACCGTCCGCCCGCCCTCGCGGACGGCGAAACCGAGCCCCGGCTCGAGCGGCACGTCGCGCCCCAGCTCCACGGTGACGGTCACCGTGTCCCCGGGCCGCGCCACCCCCGCCCCGCCGAGGTCGACGTTCCCGACGACGTCCGCGGTGCGGATGTAGAACTGCGGCCGGTAGCCGGTCGACAGCGGTGTCGTCCGGCCGCCCTCGCGGGCGGACAGCACGTACAGCCGCGCCGTGAACCGCCGGCTGGGCGTCACGCTGCCCGGCGCGGCCACCACGTGCCCGCGCCGGACCGCGTCGCGCGGCACCCCGCGCAGCAGCAGCGCCACGTTGTCCCCGGCCTGCGCCTCCTCCATGGGCTTGCCGAAGGTCTCCAGGCCGGTCACCACGGTCTCGGTGTCCGCGCCGAGGACCTGCACCTTGTCGCCGACCCGGACCGTGCCCCGCTCCACCGCGCCGGTGACGACGGTGCCGCGGCCGGTGATGGTGAGCACGTTCTCCACCGGCAGCAGGAACGGCGCGTCCAGATACCGCTCCGGCACGGGCACATAGGTGTCGACCGCGTCGAGCAGCGCCTCGACGGACGCGGTCCACCGCGGGTCGCCCTCCAGCGCCTTGAGTCCGGACACCCGGACGACGGGCGCCGCGTCACCGCCGTAGCCGTGCGCGGTGAGCAGTTCGCGGACCTCCAGCTCGACCAGGTCGGTCAGCTCCTCGTCGCCCGCGTCGGCCTTGTTGAGGGCGACGACGATGTGGTCGACGCCGACCTGCCGGGCGAGCAGCACGTGCTCGGCGGTCTGCGGCATGATCCCGTCCAGCGCGGAGACGACGAGGATGGCCCCGTCGAGCTGGGCGGCGCCGGTGACCATGTTCTTCACGTAGTCGGCGTGGCCGGGCATGTCGACGTGCGCGTAGTGCCGGGTGTCGGTCTCGTACTCGACGTGCGCGATGTTGATGGTGATGCCGCGGGCGGCCTCCTCCGGGGCCCGGTCGATGCGGTCGAACGGCACGAAGGCGCCGCCGCCCCGCTCGGCGAGGACCTTGGTGATGGCGGCGGTCAGGGTGGTCTTGCCGTGGTCGACGTGGCCCATCGTGCCGATGTTGAGGTGCGGTTTGGTGCGGATGTACGCCGTCTTGGACATGGCGGTACCTGGAAGCCTCTCAGGTGATGACGCGTCAGGCCCCGGGCGCGGCGGATCGGCGCGGCCGGGACGGGGACCCCCAGGAACCTGCCCGACCCTCCCCCTGCGGGGTCCGCCGGGCGATCCGGGGAGGGTCAGCTTCGGGCGCCGTCGACTGCGGCGACGAGAACGGTGACGGCAGCCTTCGGGGCATCCGCGACGGCGGATGCTGCGAGAGGGAAGGCGTACCGGAACATGAGGACGATCCTCGCCGACCCCGCGCCCGGCGTCGAACGATTTTCCCCGCTCACCCCGCGAGGTTCATGCCCCGATGTTCTTCAGCGCCTCCCGCACCGACAGCGGCGCGAACCGGTCGCCCTCGCGCGCGAGGAGATCCCGTACCGCGTCCGGGTCGGTCTTGGCGTACTCGCGCAGGGCCCAGCCGATGGCCTTGCGGACGAAGAAGTCGGGGTGTCCCGACTGGCGCAGGCAGTAGTCGAAGAGCCGGTCGCTGTCGGTGCGTTCCTTGTGGCGGAGCTGGTGGAGCAACGCGGTGCGCACGAGCCACATGTCGTCGTCGGCGCTCCACCGGTCCATCTCGGCGGTGAGCGCGGGGTCGGCTGCGACGAGCGCCCCGACGACGTGCGCGGCGAGCAGGTCGACGGTGTCCCACCAGGGCACGGTGGTGACGAGGTGCCGGGTCACGGGCAGGAAGCCGGAGGAGCACCGTCGTACGTGCCGGCGCAGGTAGTCGACGGCGAAGTAGTGGTACTCGCGCTCGGGCAGCTCCCAGCAGCGCAGCGCGACCGCCGTGCAGTCGGCCTCGGTCGGGCGGGGCAGTCCGGCCTCGACGGTGCGGGACAGGGCGCGGCGCACCGGTGTCTTCAGGCCCAGGAAGGGCGCGACGTCCTTCATGTACGCCCGCATGGCGTCGGCCGCGACGGGGTCGGCGGCGGACGCGTACGCGGCGACGAGCCGTTCCAGCACCGTGTCGGCCGGCGTGCTGTCCGGCACCCGCGGCGGCGCCGGACGGTCCTCTGTGACGCGCATGAGACGAACACTACGGCGATCTCGCACATATGTCGGTTAGTGTCACCGGATGCTCGATGCCACCAACCGCTCTGGGGGCACCGCCACGGCCCGTCCCCGGGCCGGCTCGTCCGACCTAGCGGTCGCCGTCCCCACGGCCGCTCCCGTTCTCGCGCCCGCTCCCGGTCTCGCCGGCCGGTGCGTGAGAGTCCTGCTGTCGCCGTGGTCCCGGCTGTCGCTGCTGGTCGTGCTGCTCGCCTCGGCGGCGGCGGTCATGGTGGTGCTGGAGCCGCAGCAGCTGCTGACCGACGGCCTGCCGGCCCGGCTCGGCGGCGTCCTGGGCGTCGTCGCCTACGCGGTGGCGTACGGGGCGTGCACGGTGGCGTTCGTGCCGCGTCCGCTGCTGAACCTGGCCGCGGGGGCGCTGTTCGGCTCACAGTTCGGTCTGGTCGCGGCGCTGGGCGGGACGGTGCTGGGCGCCGGTCTGGCGTTCTGCCTGGGCCGGGTGCTCGGCCAGGAGGCGCTGCGGCCGCTGCTGCGCGGGCGCTGGCTGAAGGCCGCGGACAACCAGCTCAGCCGGCACGGTTTCCGGTCGATGCTGGCGGCGCGGCTGTTCCCCGGGATCCCGTTCGCCGCCGCCAACTACTGCGCCTCGGTCTCCCGTATGGGCCTGCTGCCGTTCCTGCTGGCGACGGCGCTCGGCTCGATCCCGAACACCGCCGCCTACGTGGTGGCGGGCGCCCGCGCCTCCACCCCGACGTCCCCGGCCTTCCTGATCGCACTGGCCTGCATCGCCCTGCCGGGTCTGGCGGGCGCGGTGGTGGCGTGGCGCAAGCGGAACCGGCTGCGCGCCAGATAGCGGGCCAGGCACACCCCGGACCCACTCCGGCTCGCGCTACGACAGCCCGCCCGCCGTGACCGCCCCGTTGCCGTGGCACGACGGACGGCCCGCCATCTCGCCCGCGGCCCACGCCGGCACGCCTCAGCGCGCCCGTCACAGCCGTCTCGGGGCCGCGGCCCGACGGACGGCCCGTCACATCCACCCCGACCGTGGCGGGACGGAGCGCGGCCCGACCCGGAGCCGTGTCCGGACGAGCGCTCGCCCTGCCCGCCCCGGGGCTGCGGCACGGCGGACCCGTCCGCCGTCCCCGCCCCTGGCGGCAGCGGGCCGCAGCGTCCGTCAGCCCGCTCCGCGACGTGGCGCGATCGATCACCGTGCCCGTCCCGAGGGCGTGCGCGACCGATCACCGTGCCCGTCCCGAGGGCGTGCGCGACCGATCACCACGCCCGTCCCCAGGGCGTGCGCGACCGATCACCACGCCCGTCCCGAGGGCGTGGCGCGACGGGGATCACCCGCCGCACCGACCACCCCGCCCGCGACGGGGTCCCGTCAGACCCGCTCCAGGATCATCGCGTTGGCGAGCCCGCCCGCCTCGCACATGGTCTGCAACGCATAGCGCGCACCGCGTTCCCGCATGGCGTGGACCAGGGTGGTCGTCAGGCGGGTGCCGCTCGCGCCGAGCGGGTGGCCGAGGGCGATGGCACCGCCGTGGACGTTGACTTTGGCGAGGTCGGCGCCGGTCTCCTGCTGCCAGGCGAGGACCACGCTGGAGAACGCCTCGTTGACCTCGAAGAGGTCGATGTCGCCGAGGGGGATCCCGGCCCGGCGCAGCACCTTCTCGGTGGCCGGGACGACACCCGTGAGCATCAGCAGCGGGTCGGAGCCGGTGACGGCGAAGCTGTGCAGCCGGGCGAGGGGGCGCAGGCCGAGCTTCGCGGCCGTCTCCCCCGCCATGACGAGGACGGCGGAGGCGCCGTCGTTGACGGGGCTGGCGTTGCCCGCGGTGACGTTCCACTCGATCTGCGGGAAGCGCTCGGCGAAGACCGGGTCGTGGTAGGCGGGCCTGAGCCCGGCCAGGACCTCGGTGCTGGTGTCAGGTCGCACGCACTCGTCGCGCGTGACGCCCTCCAGCGGCGCGACCTCCGCGTCGAACAGCCCCGCGTCCCAGGCCGCGGCGGCCTTGCGGTGCGAGGACACCGCGAAGGCGTCCATCTGCCCGCGGCCGATGGACCACTTGGCGGCGATGAGCTCGGCGCTGATGCCCTGCGGGACGAGCCCCTCCGGGTAGCGCGCGGCGATGCCGGGACCGAACGGGTCCTTGCCCTCGGGCACGTTGGACCACATCGGAACCCGGCTCATGGACTCGACCCCGCAGGCGACGGCGATGTCGTACGCGCCGGAGATGACGCCCTGGGCGGCGAAGTGCACCGCCTGCTGGGAGGAGCCGCACTGGCGGTCGACGGTCGTGGCGGGCACGGACTCGGGGAGTCCGGCGGAGAGGGCGGCGTAGCGGGTGGTGTTCATGGCCTGCTCGCCGACCTGGTCGACGGTGCCGCCGATGACGTCGTCGATCAGCTCCGGGTCCACGCCGGAGCGTTCGACGAGGGTGCGCAGGGTGTGGGCGAGCAGTTCGACGGGGTGGACGTGGGCGAGGGCGCCGTTGGGCTTGCCCTTGCCGACGGGTGTGCGCACGGCTTCCACGATGACTGCGTCACGCATGGTGCGGGCCTCCTTGGCCGGACCGGTTCAGGACGGTCACCCGGGATGGGCTACCGGTGAGTAGGAAATCCGAACTCACCATAACCCTGTACGTTGGAAACTCAAACCCACTTCCGGTCATGCCCGTAAACTGATCCCATGGCCGTCTCCAAAGATCCGCGCCCCTGCTCGATCGCCGACACGCTCGCCCTCGTCGGCGAGAAGTACTCCCTGCTCGTGCTGCGCGAGGTGTGCCTCGGCAACGGCCGCTTCGACCAGCTCGTGCGCAACATCGGCGCGCCGCGCGACATCCTGGCCACGCGGCTGCGCCGGCTGGTCGACGCCGGGATCCTCACCAAGCGCCCGTACAGCGAGCGCCCGCAGCGCTTCGAGTACCGGCCCACCGAGGCGGGTCTCGAACTGGAGCCCGTGCTGTGGACCCTGAAGGAGTGGGGCGACCGGCATCTGCGGGCGGACAGCGGCACGCCGATGGTGCTGGAGCATCACTGCGGCCACGAGTTCGTGCCGGTCGTCACCTGCCGGGCCTGCGGCGAGGAGGCGAAGCACCGGGAGCTGACCGCGCACCCGCGGGTGCCGGGCTGGACGGTGGGTGGCCCGGCGGCGGCCTGAGCGTCACCCGTACGGACGCGGCGGGTCACCGCACCTTCGCCGGGACTTCATCTCCGGGCGCTACAGTTCGCCTCCGGCACGCCCGAAGATCGCACGTCCGATGATCGACAGCACCGCAGCCGGCGGTGGGGGTGGGCCCTTCGACCTTTCCGCGATCGGCACTTGGACCCCGCTGCCCCATGTCTTGGTTCGAATCCCTGATCCTCGGCCTCGTCCAGGGTCTGACCGAGTTCCTGCCCGTCTCCTCCAGCGCGCATCTGCGGCTGACCGCGGCCTTCTCCGGCTGGGAGGACCCCGGCGCCGCCTTCACCGCGATCACGCAGATCGGCACGGAGGCCGCGGTGCTGATCTACTTCCGCAAGGACATCGGACGCATCCTGTCCGCGTGGTCCCGCTCGCTCACCGACAGGGAGATGCGCCGGGACCAGGACGCCCGCATGGGCTGGCTGGTCATCGTCGGCTCGATCCCGATCGGCGTGCTCGGGGTGACGCTCAAGGACCAGATCGAGGGCCCGTTCCGCGATCTGCGGCTGACGGCGGCGATGCTGATCGGCATGGGCGTCGTCCTGGGCGTCGCCGACCGGCTCGCGGCGCGCGCGGAGAGCGGCGGCCGGCACCGGGTGGCCGCGCCCCGCAAGGAGCTGGGCGACCTGACGGTCCGGGACGGCCTGATCTACGGCGTGTGCCAGGCGCTGGCCCTGATCCCGGGCGTCTCCCGCTCCGGGGCCACCATCAGCGGCGGCCTGTTCATGGGCTACCGGCGTGAGGCGGCGGCCCGTTACTCGTTCCTGCTCGCGATTCCCGCCGTGCTGGCGTCCGGCCTGTTCGAGCTGAAGGACGCGGCGGACGGCGGGCACGTCTCCTGGGGCCCGACGCTCTTCGCCACGGTGATCGCGTTCGCCACCGGGTACGCGGTGATCGCGTGGTTCATGAAGTTCATCTCGACCAAGAGCTTCATGCCGTTCGTCTGGTACCGGATCGCGCTCGGCATCGTGATCATCGCCCTGGTCGCCACGGGCGCGCTCAGCCCGCACGCGGCGGAGTCGGCGGGCTGATCGCCCGCAGGGGCGGGCCGGGCATGCGGAAACGGTTCTGCAGGTGAACGTACGCCCGGGACGTGTCCGCGGCACGTGACCGAACCCATACGGGTCCCGTAGCCGTCCGGTAGCGCACCGTCAGTCCATGGCCCTAGGCTTGTCCGCATGTCCCCCGATTTAACGCCCCCTGGTTCCGTGCGGTCCGCCGCCGAGGTGAACGAGCAGATCCGCGCCCTGTGGCTGCGGGCGGGCGGCTCCCTGTCCGCCCAGGAGCGTGAGGAGTACGAGATGCTGGTCGTCGAGTGGGCGGCCGCGATCCGCGGGCGGGTCGTCGAGGCGGCCTGACGCCCGCGCCGGACCGCGGTTCCTTTCAGTTGTTCTTTCAGCGTCCGCCCGCGACCCTCAGCACCGTCCCCGTGGTGTACGAGGCCTCCGGCGACATCAGCCAGGCGACCGCCGCGGCGATCTCCTCCGCCTGTCCCGCCCGCCGGAGCGGAATGGTCCCGGCCATCTCACGGACCCGGTCCGGCGCCCCCATCGCGGCGTGCATCTCCGTGTCGATCAGACCCGGGGCGACCGCGTTGACGCGCACACCGGCCGGGCCGAGTTCCTTCGACAGCCCCATCGTCAGCGCGTCCACGGCCGCCTTGGTCGCCGCGTAGTGCACGTACTCGCCGGGGCTGCCCAGGGTGGCGGCGCCGGAGGAGATGTTCACGATCACACCCGCGCCGCGCGGCGTCATCAACTGGGCGGCCCGCCGCGCGCACAGCAGCGTGCCGGTGACGTTGACGTCGACGACCCGCCGCAGGGTGTCCGTGCTCACCTCGGTGAAAGGACCGAGCGGCCCGGTCACCGCCGCGTTGTTCACCAGCCCCGTCAGTGGCCCGAGTTCGCGCTCCGTCACCTCGAACAGCCGCTCCACGTCGGCCTCGACGGAGGTGTCCGCCCGCACGGTCACCGCCCGCGCCCCCGCGGCCCGCACATCCTCGGCCACCTTCTCGGCGGCGTCGGCGTCCCGGACGTAGTTCACCGCCACGTCGTGCCCCTCGGCCGCCAGCCGACGGCAGGTCGCGGCGCCGATGCCCCGGCTCCCCCCGGTGACCACCGTGACCAGACGCTTCATGGATACCTCCTGGCGCAGAACGCGGTACGAAGATCCCCAGACTCGCAGACGCCCCCGCCGGCCTCGCGCCCGGGTCCGCGGGCCGGGGAGAAGTCCGCGGACCGGGGAATGTCCGCGCACGCCCCTTGGCTGCGCTCCCCGCATGGTCAACACTGAGCCGATGACGCAGCGTGTGGAGCTCGCGACCGTACGGGACCGGCTGGACCTGGACGGGCTCGTCACCGACTACGCGGTGGCCGTGGACGACGGCGACTGGGCGGCGTACCGGCGGCTGTTCACCCCGGACGGCCGGGCGGACTACCGCGCCGCCGGCGGCATCGAGGGGGACGCCGGGACGGTCGCCGGATGGCTGGCCGAGCGGTGTGCGGAGTACCCCGTGCGGCAGCACCTCTTCGTCAACCGGCGGATACGCCTCGGGACGTGGGAGCGGGACACCGGCGACACGGCCGAGGTGCGGACCGACTACGTCAGCCCCGCCTCCCGGGGCGACGGGGAGGGGGACGGAGCCGCCGTGCTCGATCTGCTGAGCGGCGGCCGGTGCGTGTTCACCGCGCTGCGCACGCCCGACGGCTGGCGGCTGAGCCGGGTCGTCGTACGGGAGAGGTGGCGGCGCCCGACCGGCGGACGGCCGGACGGTGTGATCGACTGAACCCGCGTCCGGGACGCACACTGGAGCCATCACGGGGTAGGGAGGCGCCCATGAGCAATCTCGGCCACCACCTCGCCTCCCCATGGCGCCGCTCGGTCGTCGCCGCGGTCGCGGGCGCGCTGCCCGTCCTGGCGTTCCCCGCCCCGAACCTGTGGTGGATCGCCTACGTCGCCCTGGTCCCCTGGCTGCTGCTGATCCGCTCCGCGCCGACCGGGCGCCGGGCCGCGTTCGACGGCTGGTGGGGCGCGTTCGGGTTCATGCTCGCCATGCACCACTGGCTGCTGCCCAGCCTGCACGTGTTCACGTTCGTCATCGCCGCGCTGCTGGGCGCGCTGTGGGCGCCGTGGGGGTGGCTGGTGCGCCGGACGCTGGGCGGCTCGCCGTCCGCGCGCCGGGTGGCGGCCGCGCTGCTGGTGGTGCCGTCGGGCTGGCTGGCGATCGAGCTGATCCGCTCCTGGCAGGGGCTCGGCGGGCCGTGGGGAGTGCTGGGCGCGAGCCAGTGGCGGGTGGAGGCGGCGCTGCGGCTGGCGTCGGTGGGCGGGGTGTGGCTGCCGAGCTTCCTGGTGGTGGCACTGAACGTCGCGGTGGCCGTGCTGGTCGCGATACGCCGGGCGCGGGTGCCGGCGGTGGCGGGGCTGGTGGCCGTGGCCGCCGCGGGGTCGGCCGCGTGGGCGGGGGCGCCGCGCCCGGAGCAGACCGGGGAGCGGACACGCATCGCGCTCGTGCAGCCGGGGGTCGTCGCGGGCCCGGACAGCGCCGACCGCCGCTTCGACCGCGAGGAGCGGCTGACCCGTGAGCTGGCCGGACAGGGCGTCGACCTGGTCGTCTGGGGCGAGAGCAGTGTCGGCTTCGACCTGGGCGACCGCCCCGACCTGGCCCGGCGGCTGGCCGCGCTGTCCCGGGCGACGGACGCGGAGATCCTGGTCAACGTGGACGCGCGGCGCTCGGACAAGCCCGGCATCTACAAGAGCTCGGTTCTGATCGGCCCGGACGGCCCGACCGGTGACCGGTACGACAAGATGCGGCTGGTGCCTTTCGGGGAGTACATCCCGGCCCGCTCGCTGCTGGGCTGGGCGACGTCCGTCGGCAAGGCGGCCGGCGAGGACCGCAGGCGCGGCTCCGAGCAGGTCGTGATGGACGTGGGCGACGGTCTGCGGATCGGTCCGATGGTGTGCTTCGAGACGGCGTTCCCCGACATGAGCCGCCATCTCGTGCAGGACGGCGCGGGCGTGCTGCTCGCGCAGTCGTCCACGTCGACGTTCCAGCAGAGCTGGGCGCCCGGGCAGCACGCCTCGCTGGCCGCGCTGCGCGCCGCCGAGACCGGCCGCCCGATGGTGCACGCGACCCTGACCGGGGTGTCCGCCGTGTACGGCGCGGGCGGCGGGCGGATCGGCCCGTGGCTCGGCACGGACGCCTCGGCCGCGCACGTGTACGACGTGCCGCTGGCCCGGGGCACCACACTGTACGTGCGGTTCGGCGACTGGCCCCCGCAGGCGGCGCTCGTCGTCCTCGCGGTCTACGGGGTGGTGGAGCTGGTGCGGTCTAGGCGAGGCGTTCGTCGACCGCTCGGACCACCCGTTCGCACAGCTCATGGGTCGCCAGTGCGTCACGGGCGCTGAGCGTCTTCCCGGCGCGCACCGCGTCCAGGAAGGCGAGCGTCACCTGCTCGATGCCGCGCTGCCGGGACACCGGCACCCAGTCGCCGCGCCGCCGCACGGTCGGCTGGCCCTTGTGGTCGATCACCTCGGCGAGGTTGACCACCTGGCGCTTGGTGTCCTGGCCGGACACCTCGAGGATCTCCTCCGTGGAACCGCTGAGCCGGTTCATCACGCCGAGGGCGGTGAAGCCGTCGCCGGCGAGCTGGAGCACCACGTGGTGCAGCAGCCCGTCCTCGGCGCGGGCGCGGACGGTCACGTCGTCGACCTGGCCGGGCACCAGGAAGCGCAGGGTGTCCACGACGTGGATGAAGTCGTCGAGGATCATCCGGCGCGGTTCCTCGGGCAGCCCGACCCGGTTCTTCTGCATGATGATCAGCTCGCGCGGATGGTCGGCGCACTGCGCGTAGCCGGGGGCGTAGCGGCGGTTGAAGCCGACGGCGAGGCTGACGCCGCGCTCTTCGGCGAGCGCCACCAGCCGCTCGGAGTCGGCGAGTTCGTAGGCGAGCGGCTTGTCGACGTACGTCGGCACGCCCGCCTCGAGCAGCCGGGTCACGATCTGCGGGTGGACGTCGGTCGGGGCGTGCACGAAGGCCGCGTCGAGGCCGGCGGCGATCAGTGCGTCGAGGTCGGCGTGGCGCTGCGCGGCCGGCAGATGGAGAAAGTCGCCGACCTGGGCCAGGGTGGCCGGGGTGCGGGTCTGCAGATGCAGCTCCACGCCGAGCTGGACGGCGAGCACCGGAAGATAGGCCTTCTGCGCGATGTCGCCGAGCCCGATGCAGCCGACCTTCACGGTGTGTTCTCCTCTGGTCCTCGCCTGCCGTGGTCCGCAGCGAGCATACGGGGTGCCCCGGAGCCGTCCAGGTCCGCACCGGAGGGCCTCCCCGGCGGCCGCCGGTCGGCGACCCCGTCGGAACCCGCGCAGGAACAGCGACGGCGCCGCCTTCGACAGCACGGCCGGCGCGGCGTCCCGTACGGCGAGGCCGACGCGGCCGGTCATCAGGTTGAGGCGGGCCGCCCGCACCGCACGGCGGGAAACGGCCGGCCCCCTCTTCTCCTGCCTGGCGGGCCCGTACCACTCCGAGATCCCGTCGGTCCCGGACATCCGCAGGGACCTGCGGGAGATCAGCGAGGGGATGCCGGGGACGGAGCCGGCGCTCCGAAGCGCGCCAGGCAGTGCCACACCTTCTTGACCGCCTGCGGGTCGTGCCGTCCCGTCGCGGCCGCCTCTCCGACCACGCGTGGATCGAGCACCCCGGCGACGGCGATCTCCGTGCCCAGTTCCACGGTTTCCGGGCCCCGGTAGCCGGGGTGCCGACGCAACTCCTCGACGGTCAGCGTGAATCCGGGGTGCCATTCCACGGGGCAGGACAGCCGACGGGCGGCGTCCTCGACGTCCGTGCCCCGGTAGCAGGGGTCGAGGACCAGGGCCTCGACGTCCCGGTCGAGACGCACCGGGCCGTGCACATGCGCCTCCACGCAGTCGTCCAGGGCGTCCCGCCGGTCGGCGAGCGCGAGTTCGACGAGCGCCATGTGCTCGGCGGTGCCGAAGTCCGAGGGGTCGAGACAGCTGTCCGGGTAGCAGAACGTGGTCCGTTCCAGGGCCGCCGCGGTGAGCCGGAAGTGGGAGGAGCCGAACCGCGGTGCCGCGCCGACCGGACGGCGCCGGTGGTCGAGGGCGCCGTAGACGGGCCGCTCGGACGCGGGCGCCTGGTCGTAGGCGCCGCCGAAGAGCCTGCTCTCCCACCGCCACCGGTCGCCGCCCGGGTAGGCGGTCAGGCCGCCGTTGCCGGTCCCGGTGACGAACTGCGAGACGTAGACACCGCTGTCGGCGAGGGAGCGGAGGATCGGCCTGCCCCGGGAGACGCGGTCGGGATGGAAATTGAGGGTCACCCGCAGGTCCCGGTTCAGGGGCGGGCCGGACGACAGCCGGGCCACATGCGCGAGGGCCCGTTCCTGCGATGCCCGGAGGATGCCACGGCTCATGCGCCGCAGTGTCCTCGGGGCGAGGCGGCCCACGCACGCGGATTTCGGCGCCCCCGCGACACAGCGGCACCGTACACCCCCTGGTGTGACCCCCACGTCAGCAGGAAAGGATGCCCGGATGACGACCCAGCGCAGTGAACCCCCGCAGAACGCCGACGAACGGACCATGCTCGAAGGGTGGCTCGACTACCATCGCGCGACGCTCGCCTGGAAGTGCGAGGGGCTGAGCGACGAGCAGTTGCGGGCCGCCTCCGTGGCTCCGTCGGCGTTGTCGCTGATGGGGCTGGTGCGGCACATGGCGGAGGTGGAACGCTCCTGGTTCCGGCGGGTGTTCGCCGGTGAGGACGCGCCGCCGATCTACTTCGGGGAGCACGACCCGGACGGGGAGTTCCACCCCGGCGAGGCGGACACCTGGAAGGACGCCTACGAGACCTGGCAGGCGGAGATCGCGGCCGCCCGGCGCAACGCGGCCGGCCACTCCCTCGACGAGCGCTCCCGGAACCGGCATCACTCGCACGCCGAGCCGTGCTCCCTGCGCTGGATCCACACGCACATGATCGAGGAGTACGCACGGCACAACGGACACGCGGACCTGATCCGGGAGGCGATCGACGGCGCCACCGGCGAGTGACGTCACCCGCCGCACCGGCGGGGCCCTCGAAGGTGGGCGGACATCACCCGTGCGGGGGACCGTCGTGCCTGTCCGTCCACCGGCCGGCGGGCCGAGCCAGCAAAGTGGCGGGGGTGCAGCGAACGACGACCACAGCAACGCTTCTGGTGACCGTGGCGGTCGCCGCCCTCTCGGGCTGTGTGACGGTCCAGCGTCCCCTCGCACCGGGCCCGGCGACCGCGCCGCCGCCGGGTGCCGGGCACGAGGCGGCGGGGCGCGACGCCTCGCCGGTCGTGCAGGCCCCGGCCCGCGAGGCCCTGCAGCGGGTTCCGGCCGACTCCCCCGAGGCGTCGCCGTCGAAGCGGCCCACCCCGAAGACCGAGCCGCCGAAGAGGGACGTGCCCTCCGACGCGCGCAACGGGCAGGCGCCGCGCATTCAGCAGCCCCGCGGCCCTGAGCGGTCGCAGCCGACCCGGCGCGCCCCGGCGCCGCGTCCGCCGGCCCAGCTCCCGGGCGGCGGCGGGTCCCTGCCCGGGGGCACCTCCGGCGGCTCGGACGTCTGCGCTCTGGGCAGGGAGTACGGAGGCTGGCCGGCGGACAGCCCGCAGGCGCGCATCTGCCGGGACACCTACGGCCGCTGAGCCGCGCCCCGCCTCACCTCTGCCGGGGCGGTCCCTGTCCCCCGGGCGGCATCCCGTCCTCCCCCAGCCGCGCCTCCAGCCGTCGGATCGCGGCCCGTACGCCCTCGCCGTAGCGGTCGTCGGCGAGGGTGCGGGCGGCGCCCCGGGCCCGGTCCAGATGGGCGCGGGCGGCGTCGGGGCGGCCGAGGCGGACATAGTCGGCGGCCAGATTGAGATGCAGCGACGGGTACAGGGCACGCGCCGCCGGGGCGTTGTCGTGGGCCGGGGTGCCGCCGGCCTCCTCGGCCGCCGTGAGCGCCCGCAGGTCCCAGGCCAGTTCGTCCTCGGGGTCGTCCTGGGTGTCGGCGAGGTAGTGGGCGAGGGTGCAGCGGTGCAGCGGGTCGCCGTGCTCGCCGATCTCCGCCCACAGGCCGAGGAAGCGGTGCCGGGCCTCCTCCCGGTCCCCCGCGTGGTGCAGCATCACGACCTGGCCGATCCGGGTGAGCAGGGCGTCCGGCGCCGCCTGTTCCTGTCGCTCCGTCACCGCGTCCTCCGCACCGTCACCCGCTGTCGCCCGCCGTCGTCCCCGACGCTAACCGCAGACGGGGACGATTCCGGACAGGCAGGCCGCCCCCGCGACATACGGGGTGCGGTCGGGTGCGAAGGCGCGGTACCCCGGTGTCACCGGCCGGGGCGGATCAGCCCAGGTTCGGGATGGTCCAGTCGATCGGCTGGTGCCCCTGCGCCGCCACCGCCTCGTCGATCTGCGAGAACGGCCGCGAGCCGAAGAACTTCTTCGCGGACAGCGGCGAGGGGTGCGCCCCCTTCACCACCACGTGCCGGCTCTCGTCGATCAGCGGCAGCTTCTTCTGCGCGTAGTTGCCCCACAGCACGAAGACCGCCGGGTCGGGACGGTTCGCCACCGCGCGGATCACCGCGTCGGTGAACAGCTCCCAGCCCCGCCCCTTGTGCGAGTTGGCCTCGCCCGCGCGGACCGTCAGCACCGCGTTGAGCAGCAGCACGCCCTGCCGGGCCCACGGCATCAGATAGCCGTTGTCCGGGACGGGCGTGCCCAGGTCGGCGTGCAGCTCCTTGTAGATGTTCCGCAGGGACGGCGGGATCTTCACCCCGGGCCGGACGGAGAAGCACAGCCCGTGCCCCTGGCCCTCCCCGTGGTACGGGTCCTGGCCGAGCACCAGGACCTTCACCTCGTCGTACGGCGTCGCCTCCAGGGCCGCGAAGACCTCCTCGCGGGGCGGGTAGACGGGACCGCGCGCCCGCTCCTCCTCGACGAACTCGGTCAGCTCCTTGAAGTAGGGCTGCTGCAGCTCGTCACCCAGAACCCCGCGCCAGGACTCGGGCAGCATGGCGATGTCGGTCACGTCGATTCCCTTGCTCACTTGGTCGTTTCCGGTTCTCCGAACCTACCGGCGACCACTGACAGCCGGCCTCGCGGCCGGCTGTCCGCGCGCTCTACCAGCTCGTCTTCCGGTAGAGCTGCCACATCATCATGATCGTGGAGGGGTCCAGGGCGCGTTCGGCGCCCGAGATCTCCCGGCTCGCCGCCACGTACTGCCGGCCCTGCCACAGCGGGAGCAGCCGCGCGTCGTTCACGAGGAGCTGCTGGGCCTCCTCGAACTGCTTCACCACGTTGCCCCGGTCGCTCTCGCGGCGGGAGCTGGGCAGCAGGTCGTTGACGATCTTCTTGTTCTCGTACGGCGTGCCGAGCGCGTTCTGCTTGCCGACGAACGGGGCGATGAAGTTGTCGGCGTCCGGGAAGTCGGGGAACCAGCCGCGGCCGAACACCGGGTACTCGCCCTTCTGGTAGCCCTCGACGTAGGTCTTCCAGGGGCGGCTCTTCAGCGTGACGTCGAACAGCCCGGACGTCTCCAGCTGCCGCTCGAGCTCCTTGAACTCCAGGGCGGTCTCGGAGCCGTAGCGGTCCGAGGTGTACCAGAGGGTGAGCGGCACCTTCTCGGTGATGCCGGCGTCGCGGAGGATCTCCTCGGCCTTGCCGGCGTCGGGCTCGCCGAAGTCGTCGAAGAAGCCGGTGGTGTGTCCGGTCAGGCCTTTGGGGACCATCGAGTACAGCGGGTCGACGGTGTCCTTGTAGACCTTGTGCGCGATGGCGGCGCGGTCGACGAGCTGCGCGATGGCCTGGCGCACGGCCTTCTTGCCGGCCCACGGGTCCTTCGGGTTGAACACCAGGTAGTTGATGTCGGTGCCGGTGCCGTCGATGAGCTGGATCTCCTCCTCCTTGGAGGTCCTGCCCTGCAGCTCGACGATGTCGCCGGCGGCCAGACCGCGGTAGGTGAGGTCGATGCGCTTGTCGCGCAGCGCCTGGACCATCTCGCCGGAGTCCTGGTAGTAGCGGATGGTGACCGCGTCGTTCTTCCGCTCGGCGTACCCCTTGTACTTGTCGTTGCGAACCAGCCGGGCCTCCTTGCCCTCCTCGTACGACTGGAGGGTGTACGGGCCCGATCCGACGACGCTCTTGTCCTCGCGGAGCGCTCCGGCGGGGTAGGAGTCGGGGTCGACGATCGACATCGCGGGGGTCGCGAGCACGAACGGGAAGGTGGCATCGGGCTTGTTGAGGTAGAAGACCACCTCGCGCTCGCTGGGCGCCTGGACCCGCTCGAGGCTGCCCAGCAGACCGGCGGGACCGCCGTTGACGTTGATCTGTCGGATGCGGTCGATCGAGTGCTTGACCGCCTTCGCGTCCAGTGTGCCGCCGTCGGAGAAGGTGAGGCCCTCGCGCAGCTCGCAGCGGAACACCTGGTTGGAGGTGTCGGAGAACTCGCAGTTCTCCGCCGCGTCCGGCTGCGGGGTCGTCGCGCCGATCGGGTAACTCAGCAGTGTCTGGTAGATGTTGCGGAACAGCTCCCAGGAGCTGTCCCAGGACGCGGCAGGATCCAGCGTGCTCGGCGAGCTGGTGGTTCCCACGACGATGGGGCCCTCGTCCTCAGGGCTGTCGGACGACAGAACTCCGCATCCGGTCAGCAGGGACGATATGGACGCGATGGCCGCCACCCGCCGCAGGCATCGATTCCGGTTGAACACGCGCACGCTCCTCGATCTGCCATACCAAGGGTCGGCGAACGATACCGCAGTGACACACCGGCTGACCCTCCTGGGAACGGGCCGTGAGATCAACTGGCGGATGACTACGTTGTCAGGGGCGTTTCGTGCCCACATCGCCGCCACGGACGCCGTTTTCGTCAACGGCGTCCGTGGCGGACGGGGCGGTGGTGACCGGTGCGCACGCGTGGTGCGCGGATCCGGGCGTACGAAGGCGGGCGCACCGATCCGGGCGTACGCCCGCGCATCCGGATGTACGGGTCAGCCGACGCCGGCGTTGAGGAAGATGCCGCCGTCGACGACCAGGTTCTGGCCGGTGACCCAGGCCGACTGCTCCGAGGTGAGGAACGCGGTCGCGCCGCCGATGTCGGACGGCACGCCGAGCCGGCCGAGCGGGTAGGACGCGGCGGCCTCCTCCTCCCGGCCCTCGTACAGCGCCTGGGCGAACTTGGTCTTCACCACGGCCGGGGAGATGGAGTTGACCCGCACCTTCGGCGCGAACTCGTGCGCCAGCTGCTGGGTGAGGTTGATCAGCGCGGCCTTGCTGACGCCGTACGCGGCGATGAAGGGCGAGGGGGCGACGCCCGCGACGGAGGCGATGTTGACGATCGTGCCGCCGTTGTCCTTCTGCCAGGCGTGCCAGGTCTTCTGGGCGAAGCCCAGCGCCGAGATCACGTTGGTCTCGAAGACCTTGCGCGCCACGTTCAGGTCGAGGTCGGCGACGGGGCCGAACACCGGGTTGGTGCCCGCGTTGTTGACCAGGTGGTCGACCCGGCCGAAGGCCTCCATGACACGCTCGACGGCGAGCGCCTGGTGGGCCTCGTCGTGCGCCTTGCCGGCCACGTAGATCGCCCGGTCGGCGCCGAGCTGCTCCACGGCCTCCTTCAGGGCGTCCTCGTTGCGTCCGGTGATGCAGACCCGGTCGCCGCGGGCGACCAGCGCCTCCGCGACGCCGTAGCCGATGCCGCGGCTGGCGCCCGTGATCAGGGCGACCTTGCCGGTGGGTTCCACTGTCGTCATGTCCAGGTCCTTTAGTCGAGCGGTCCGCCGGCCACGTACAGCACCTGGCCGGAGACGAAGCCTGCCGCGTCCGCGGTGAAGAAGGCGATGGCGTTGGCGACGTCCTCCGGCTCGCCGACGCGGGCGACGGGGATCTGGGTGGCGGCGGCGGCCTTGAAGTCCTCGAAGCCCATGCCGACGCGGTCGGCGGTGGTCTTGGTCATCTCGGTGGCGATGAAGCCGGGGGCGACGGCGTTGGCGGTGACGCCGAACTTGCCGAGCTCCTTGGCGAGGGTCTTGGTGAAGCCCTGGAGACCGGCCTTGGCGGCGGAGTAGTTGACCTGGCCGCGGTTGCCGAGCGCGGAGGAGGACGACAGGTTGACGATGCGGCCGAAGCCGGCGTCCACCATGTGCTTCTGACAGGCCTTCGACATCAGGAAGGCGCCGCGCAGGTGCACGTTCATGACGGTGTCCCAGTCGGAGACGCTCATCTTGAACAGCAGGTTGTCGCGCAGGACGCCCGCGTTGTTGACCAGGATCGTCGGCGCGCCGAGTTCCTCGGCGACGCGCGCGACGGCCGCCTCGACCTGCGCCTCGTCGGAGACGTCGCAGCCGACCGCGATCGCCTTGCCGCCGGCGGCGGTGATCTTCTCGACGGTGTCCTTGCAGGCGGCCTCGTCGAGGTCCAGCACGGCGACCGCGCGGCCCTCGGCGGCCAGTCGTACGGCGGTGGCGGCGCCGATGCCGCGCGCGGCGCCGGTGACGACCGCGACCCGCTGCTCAGTGGTGGACATTGCTGCTTCTCCTCGCCCTTGGGATGCGGCTCCTGCGGCCGGCTCGAATCGGTGAGCGACCGCTTAGTACCTTCAGCAGACGTGACGCTAGAAGCCCTGGCACCCGGTGTCAACGGCGCACCGCGCGTGTGTGATCCATTCCCCGCGGCGGGGTGGGCCCGTCCGGGGTCCCGTTCGCCTCCCCGGTACCCGATCGGCCCAGCGCTGCGCGCCGTCGGGGCGGGCGGAACCTAGCGTCGAAGCGCGAGCTCCCGCGGCCGGAAAGGAGGCGCCCGATGCGCCGTCGCACCGGTGCCATAGGCACGTTGATCGCGCTCGCCGCGATCGTGCCGATGGCCGACATCGCCCACGCCCAGGACCTGGACTGCGCCGACTTCACCTACCAGGAGGACGCGCAGACCTTCTTCGACATGGACCGCAGTGATCCGCACCGCCTCGACGAGGACCCGGGCCCGGACGACGGCATCGCCTGCGAGGCGCTCCCGCGCCGCGGCCTGACGTCCTCGACGTTCCGCCCGGCCCCGACCACCCGCCCGCCGACGCCGACACCGACCCGCACGCCTACCGCCACGGCCTCACCGACCCGGCCCACGGCGACGCCGACGCGGACGGTCACACCGACGCGAACGGTGACGCCGACGAGGACCGCCACACCCACGGCCACCGCGACGGCGTCCCCGGCGCCCACCTCCGCCGCCCCCACGCCGACGCGCGGCGTCCAGGGCGGCCTGGGCGGCGCCTCGACGGACGGCCCGACGAACTGGGACCTCGGCATCGGCGCGACGTTCGCCGGCGGCGCGCTGCTGGCCACGGGATGGGTGATCCGGCGCCGGCGCAGCTGAAGGCGGGGCGCGGCACTTCGGGCCGCCCCGACGCAATGCCCGCGCCGTGCGCGGCGTCGAGGCCGACCGGTATCGGCACTCCGGCGGCCGGTGCGGTGTCCCAGGCCCTCTCGAGCCGATGGCGTCACCGGCTGCCTGGGCGGGGCGCGAACGCGCGGCGTCGGAGCCGCCCGGGCGCGGCCACAGCGGGTACTCGTCGGGCGAGACGCCTGCCGTCGGTGACCCGTCAGCTCCGGAGCACAGCGCGAACGCGCGGCCCCGGAGTCACCCCTCCGCACCGCGGCCCAGCCTTCGTGCAGCGGCGCCTGCCCTCGGCAACACCGGCTTTCGAGCCGGGCTCAGCCACACGGCCTCACAGCCGCCCAGGCAGCGCGACCCGGCCGCCTGAGCAACGACGCCCGTCGGCGGCAATGCCAGCTCCTGGAGCAGGGCGCGAACACGCCACTCCGAAGCCGTCCGGGCATCACACCCACGCGTACAGCCCGCCGGGGATGCCATCTGCCGCCGACGACAGCGCGTCCCCGGCAGAGCGCGACCGCGCGGCGCCTCGCTCTCCGGTGCAACAGCGGCCGCGCCCAGCGCGCCGGCGCATCCGACGCGCCCGCGGCAGCCCACTGACCGCCCGCGACAGCAGCGGGCTCCGGGGCCGGCGGGCCGCCCGCCTTCGGGGAACCGGGCGGCACCGCCCGAAAGGCACGCCTTCCGGCCCCCGCCGGCGCAGCGACCCCGCAGCGACCCCGCCCCTACCGGACCAGCAGGTCCAGCAGCCGCTCCGTCTCCGCACCCGGGTTCGCCGTAAGCCCCGTGTGGACCGGGCCCGGCTGGACGATCGTCGAGCGGGGGGCGATCAGCCAGCGGAAGCGGCGGCCGGGGTCGTCGTGGGCCGCCTGGCCCGCCGCGTCGCCGCCCGCGCAGACGCCCTCGACGGCACGCAGGGCGGCCCGTACGCCGGGGACGTCGGCGGCGGGGTCGAGGGCGAGCAGGCGCCCCTCGTCGAGGTGGGTGCGGGCGCCGACGTAGGAGAGGGGCCGGCAGTACACCAGCACCCCCGCGTTGATGCGTTCGCCGCGTTCGATGCGCGGCACGACGTGCAGCACCGCGTACTCGTAGACGTGCAGGTCGCTCACCGGTCCCCCTCGAGGCCCTCGATGCGGTCGTGGATGCCGGCGACGCGGGCGAGCAGCGGGCGGGCGTAGGCGCGCCGGAGCTCGTCGGGGTTGTCGAAGCCGGGTTCTCCGGCCAGCCACACGTCGGGGACCTGGGCGGTGACCTCGGCGAGCAGCTCCTCGGTGACGCGCGGGGCGAGGTCGGCCGCCGCGGCGGCGACGTCCGGCGCGCACCCCCGCAGCGCGTGGTCGGAGGCGTCGTAGGGGCGGGCGGCGGAGGCCTCGGCGCCGGGCCAGTTGTGGTGCCAGATCATGGTCGCGCCGTGGTCGATGAGCCACAGTTCGCCGCGCAGGCGCAGCATGTTGGGGTTGCGCCAGGAGCGGTCGACGTTGTTGACCAGCGCGTCGAACCAGACGATCCGCCCCGCCTCCTCGGGGCTGACCTCGAAGGCGAGCGGGTCGAAGCCGAGGGCGCCGGAGAGGAAGTCCGTCCCGAGGTTGGTGCCGCCGCTGGACTTCAGCAACTGCTGCACCTCCGGGTCGGGTTCGCCGAGCCCGAGCACCGGGTCGAGCTCGACGGTGACCAGGCGAGGCACCCGCAGCCCCAGCCGGCGGGCCAGCTCCCCGCAGACCACCTCGGCGACGAGCGTCTTGCGGCCCTGTCCGGCGCCGGTGAACTTCAGCGCGTAGGTGCCGAGGTCGTCCGCCTCGATCAGTCCGGGGAGCGAGCCGCCCTCGCGCAGCGGCGCGATGAATCGGGTCGCGATGACTTCCTTGAGCATCGCCCCAGGCTACTGGCGTGTCGCCGCACGTCGGAGGCGGCCCGGCGACGCGCCGCCGACGAGCGACAGGCAACCGACAGCTGTGGCTTACGCCCCTCCGACCGCACGCAGGCGAAGCTCTCGGCACTGCCTGAACGGTCCGGGCCCGCCGACCGTACCTGTTTCCAGATCACGCTTCATCCCCGGAAGGGACACACCGGCATGACCGTATCGTTCCAGCCCGCATCGGGACCCGCCCGCCGCACGGTGGTGGCGGCCGCGGGGGCCGCCGGCCTCGCCGTGGCGCTCACCGCGTGCGGAGGTTCCGACGACGACGCGTCCGCCGCCCCGGCACCGTCCGGCGGCGCGGCCGACGACGCCGCGAACGGCGGCGGCACGGGCG
Source organism: Streptomyces sp. P9-2 (assembly GCF_051903975.1). Taxonomy (NCBI): domain Bacteria; kingdom Bacillati; phylum Actinomycetota; class Actinomycetes; order Kitasatosporales; family Streptomycetaceae; genus Streptomyces; species Streptomyces sp. P9-2. Next base: position 4,172,720 of record NZ_CP192633.1, on the reverse strand, counting down.
GGAGTTCCGGCGGCGACGCCGCCGGCGGCACGCCGCTCGCCTCGACCGCCGACATCCCCGAGGGCGGCGGCAAGGTGTTCGCCGACCAGAAGGTGGTGGTCGTGCAGCCGTCGGCGGGCGAGTTCAAAGCGTACTCCGCGACCTGCACCCACCAGGGCTGCGCGGTGAAGAGCGTCTCCGACGGGCTCATCAACTGCCCTTGCCACAACAGCAACTTCTCCGTCACCGACGGCAGCGTCAGCAGCGGTCCCGCGACCAAGCCGCTGCCGGAGGTGCGGATCACCGTCGACGGCGACTCCATCACCCTCGCCTGAACCGCCGGACCCGTGCACGATGGGGGAATACGTGCACGGCACACGCACAGCACGACAGCAGAAGGGGCCGTATGACCGCCACACAGCGCCGGGGTCGCAAGATCATGATGACGCCCGGGGAGCTGGACGACTTCCTCACCGAGCAGCGCACCTGCCGGGTCGCCACGGTGTCCGCCGACGGCATGCCGCACGTGAGCACGCTGTGGTTCGTGTGGGACGGCGTCTCGATGTGGCTGTACTCCGTGGTGCGCAGCAGGCGGTTCGCGGACCTGCGGCGCGACCCGAGGGTGGCGATCGTGGTCGACACGGGCGAGGAGTACGACGAGCTGCGCGGCGCCGAGCTGTCGGGGCGGGTGGAGTTCGTGGGCGAGATCCCGCGCACCGGCGAGCTGCGGGCGGAACTGGACGTGCCGGAGACGCTGTTCGCCCGTAAGAACTTCGGGATGGACGAGATGCCGCACGACGGACGGCACGCGTGGCTTCGGCTGACCCCGGAGAAGATCGTGTCCTGGGACTTCAGGAAGCTGGCGCAGCCGTCCTGACGGCGGCCGCCTGAGGGACCCCGCCGGCGGACTCGGGCGCGCCGCCCGCCGGAGTGCCCCCGACCCGCTCCCCCGCCGCCCGCAGCGCCCGTACCGCCGCCCGGATCGACGGGCGGCGGTCCGCGTCGGCGCGCCAGACGACGAACACGTGCCGCCGGACCCGCTGCCGCAGCGGCACGGTCACCACCCCGCCGGGCAGCGGGTCGCGTCCCAGCAGGGGTGCCACGCACACCCCGAGCCCCGCCGCGACCAGGTTGAGCTGGGTGTGGCTCTCGGCGGCGCGGTGCGCGACGATCGGCTCGACGCCCTTGGAACGCAGGGTGAACATCAGCCACTCGTGGCAGAACTCGCCCTCGCCCCAGGTGATCCACTCGTCCTCGGCCAGCTCGGCGAGGTCGATCTCGTCCCGTCCGGCGAGCGGATGGTCGGCCGGCAGGGCCACGTCGGCCGGGTCGTCCAGCAGCAGCGCCTTGACCAGCCCGTCGGGCAGCGGCATCGGCTTGTTGTACCAGTCGAGCACCACCGCGAGGTCGAGGTCGCCGCGGACGACGCCCCGGATGCCGTTCTCGGGCTCCAGCTCCCGCGACCGCACCCGCAGCGCCGGATGGCGTTCCTTCAAGTCGGCGAGCGCGGCCGGGAACAGCCCGCGCGCGGCGGTCGGAAAGGCGGAGATCCGCAGCTCGCCCGCGACCTGCCCGCGTTGGGCTTCCAGGTCGGCCTGGGCCAGCTCCACCTGGGACAGGATGCGCGCGGCGTGCTCGGCGAGCAGCCGGCCGGCGTCCGTGAGCCGCACCCCGCGCCCGTGCTTGGCGAGGAGCCGCTGTCCCACCTCGCGCTCCAGCTTGGCCATCTGCTGCGAGACGGCGGAGGTGGTGATGTGCAGCCCCTCCGCCGCACCGCTGACCGAGCCGTGCCGGGCGAGGGCGTCGAGGGTGCGCAGGCGCTCCAGATTCAACATGTAAGCGATGCTACGAGTTACCGCGTGCGATTTCTCGATTGTGCTACGAGGTGACTCTGCCGCATCGTTACCGGCATGAGCAGTGTCACCGCGACCACCACCGCGCCGGATCCCACCGGATCCGCAGGCGTCCCCGCCCCTTCCCGCCCGCGCCTGGACTGGCGCCTCCGTTTCGCCGCCCTCTCCCTGATCTGGGGCTTCAGCTTCCTCCTCATCAAGGTCGGCACCCAGGGCTACGCCCCCTTCCAGGTCACCCTGGGACGCCTGGCGTTCGGCACGGCCGTGCTGGCGGTCGCCATGGCGGTACGGCGGGAGGGGCTGCCGCGGGGTGCCCGTACCTGGATGCATCTGGCGGTCGCCGGTTTCCTGCTCAACGCGCTGCCGTTCTCGCTGTTCGCCTTCGCGGAGCTGACCATCCCGTCCACCCTGGCCGGCATCTGCAACGCGACCTCCCCGCTGTGGGGCATGGCGCTGTCCCTCGTCGCCCTGCGCGAGGACCGGCCGACCCGGGTGCGGGTGGCCGGCCTGGGCCTCGGCTTCCTGGGGGTGCTGACCGTGCTCGGGGCCTGGCAGGGCTTCCACGGCCTGGACGCACGCGGCACGGCCCTCGCCCTGCTCGCCTCCCTGAGCTATCCCGTCGGCTGGATCTACGTCCGCCGCACCCTCGCCGGCAGCAGCGCGTCGCACCTCTCCCTGACGGGCGGCCAGTTGCTGCTCGCGACGGTCCAACTGGCGGTGGTGACCCCGCTGTTCACGTCGGTGCCGTCGAGCCTGTCGCTCGGCCCGCTGCTCGCGATCGCCGCCCTGGGCACGCTCGGCACGGGCCTGGCGGTCCTCATCCAGTACGGCATCGTCGCCGAGGTCGGCCCGACGACGGGCCAGATGGTCACCTACTTCGTCCCGGTGATCGCGGCAGCGGCGGGCATCCTGCTGCTGGGCGAGACCCTGACGTGGTCGACACCGGTGGGGGCGGCGGTGGTGCTGGCGGGTGCGGCGCTGACGCAGGTGAAGCCGAAGCGGAGGGGGTGACCGGGGCGGGGTGCCCCGGGTCCGGGAGTGGGGGCGCGCCTCACGCGTACGTCCGCCGGCCCCCGTCCCCCGGCCGCACGGCCGCCGCGATCGCCTCCGCCAGCGGCTCGATCTCCGCGTCCGTCAGGGTGGACACGGTGACGCGGATGCCCGGGGGCGTGTTCATCCGGAAGCGGGCTCCGGGGGCCACCGCCCAGCCGGCGTGCAGGAGGCGGGCGACCGCGCCCGTCTCGTCGGGGACCGGCACCCACAGGTTCATGCCGCTGCACCCGTGCGCCTCGACCCCGCGCCGGCCGAGCGCCGCGGCCAGCGCGTCCCGGCGTTGCCCGTAGCGGGCCGCGACGGCCGTCGGGTCCACCGCGCCGCCGGCCCACAGCCGTGCCACCGCGCGCTGGAGGGTCAGGCTGACCCAGCCGGGACCGAGGCGCTGCCGGCCGCGTACCCGGTCGAGGGTGAGCGCGTCGCCGGTGAGGATCCCGAGGCGCAGGTCGGGACCGTACGCCTTCGCGGCCGAGCGGGAGAAGGCCCAGCGGTGGGTGACGCCCGCGAGGGGGTGCAGCGGGAGGTCGACGATGTGGTGCCCGTGGTCGTCCTCGATCAGGAGCGTCTCGGGATGTTCGGCGAGCACCGCCCGCAACGCGTCCGCCCGCTCGGCGCTCAGCGCGGCACCCGTCGGGTTCTGCGCGCGGTCGGTGACGATCAGCGCCCGCGCCCCGCCCTCCAGCGCCCTGCGTACGTCCACCGGCAGCGGGCCCTCGTCGTCCACGGCCACCGGCACGGTGCGCAGGCCGAGCGCCGGCACCAGGTCCAGCAGGCTCCCCCACCCCGGGTCCTCGACCACCACCGCGTCCCCCGGCCGCAGATGGGCGGCGAGCACCCGCTCCACCGCGTCCAGCGCACCCGAGGTGACGGCGATCGGCCCGCCCGGCACCCCGTCCGCGTCCAGTCCGGCCCGCGCCAGCCGTTCCAGCTCGGGGTCGACGGGCGCGTGCCCGTACAGCACCGGCTCCTTGTCGCCCTGCGCCGCGGCCGCCGCGAACGCCCCGGCCAGCGGGGGCAGCAGCGCGGGGTCCGGGTTGCCGTCGGACAGGTCGCGTACACCCGGCGGGACCTCGACCCGGATCATCTCGCGGGCGGTGGTGGCCGGCTTGGGCCGCACCCGGCTGCCCCGCCGGCCGGCCGTCTCGATGACCCCGCGCTCGCGCAGGGTCCGGTACGCGGCCGCCACGGTGTTCGGGTTCACCCCGAGCCGCTCGGCCAACTCCCTCATGGGGGGCAGCAGTTCGCCCGGCTGCAGGGCGCCCTCCCCCACCGCCCGCTCGATGCTCGCGGAAATCTCCGCTGCACGCCGCCCACTGATCCGATACTCTCCTAGCACAAACCACATTATGCACTAGTGCAATGGAGTTGGCCATGCAGGGGCCCCAGCCGCAGCAGGAAACCGAGACCTCCTACACGCCCACCGAGCGCACCGTCCCCACCCGCGCCCCGCAGCGCGCGTCGTACGACAAGGACCTGGTGCACGCGATACTCGACGAGGCCTACGTCTGCCATCTCGGCTTCGTCCGTGACGGCGCCCCGGTCGTCCTGCCGACGCTCTACGGCCGCGTCGGCGAGGTCCTCTACGTCCACGGCTCCACCGGCTCCCGCCCGCTGCGCACGGCCGGACGGTCCGCACAGGGGCTCCCGGTATGCCTCACGGTCACCCATGTCGACGGCCTGGTGCTGGCCCGCTCCGCCTTCCACCACTCGATCAACTACCGCTCCGTGGTGGTGCACGGCACGGCATACGACGTGACCGACCCGGAGGAGAAGCGGCAGGCGCTCGACGCCCTCGTCGACCATGTCGTACCGGGCCGCGCCGCCGACTCCCGCCCCGCCGACAAGAAGGAACTGGCCGCCACGGCCGTGCTCCGCCTGCGGCTGGACGAGGTCTCCGCCAAGGTGCGCACGGGCGGCGTCAACGACGAGCCCGAGGACCTGTCCCTGCCCCATTGGGCGGGCGTCCTCCCGGTCCGCACGGCCTACGGCACCCCCGAGCCCGCCCCGGAACTGGCCCCCGGCACGGAGGTCCCCGGCTACCTCAAGGCCCTGTGATGCTGATCCACCCCTGGGACGCGCCCCACGACGACACCTGGCAACGGTGGCTCACCACCCACGACTTCGGCCAGCTCGCCGTCAACGGCCCACCCGGCGAACCGCCGTTGGTCCAGCCCCTGCATTTCGCCTACGACGCCGAGCGCGGCGAGGCGGTCACCCACCTGGCCCGCCCCAACCCCCTTTGGTCCGCGATCGAGGCGGCCCCGGACGTCCTGCTGAGCGTGGTCGACGACTACGCGTTCGTCCCCGGCCCCTGGCAGGCGGACCCGGGTACCCCGCCCGAACACGGCGTACCGACAAGCCTGTACGCGGCGGTCCAGCTCCGCTGCCGCGCCCACGTCGTGGACGGCCCGGCGGAGAAGGCGACCCTCCTGAACCGCCAGGTCGGCCACTTCCAGCCGGAGGGCGGCTCGGCGAAGGCCGCGGCCGGCGAGGCCCCGTACGGCAGGCTCCTGCCCGGCATCCGCGGCCTGCGTCTGGAAGTGACCGAGGTGCGGGCGAAGTTCAAGTACGCGGGCAAGCGGTCACAGGCGGTCCGCGACCGCATCGCGGTCGGCCTGGCGGACCGGGGGCGAGCCCGGGACGCGGCAGCCCGGGGGCACGTCCTGAGGGTCGGGCCGACGGGCGGTTGAGCGCGCCGGTGCCCCGGTCGACGGCAGGGGCGCCCCTCGCTCACCTCACGCCGGCACGGTCTCCCCCGGCGCCCTGCGGGCCGCCCGCGCGTCCCGGGCCTCCCCCGCCGCCAGGCCCGCCACCGAACCCAGCATCAGCAGGGTGCCGGTCACCGTGGCCGGCGTGAGCCGCTCGCCCAGCACCGCCACAGCCAGCACAGCCGCGCTGACCGGCTCGAGGAGCATGATCACGGAAACGGTTGCCGACCGTACGACCGCGGCGCCCGCGAAGTAGAGGCCGTAGGCCAGCGCGGTCGGCACGGTCGCGACGTAGGCGAGCAGAAGCAGCAGCGCACCGGGCGCGTCGGTGTGCGGCACCAGCCCTTCCACCGCCGCGAGCGGCAGCAGCACCACGCTGGTGACGGCGAACGCCCCGACGGTCGCGCCGGAGGAGTCGGTGCCGCCGCCCCGCCCCCACCACCGCGTGAGCAGGGTCATCGCGGAGTAGCCGGTGGCGGACAGCAGGGCGAGCAGGACGCCGAGCGGGTCCACTGTCGCGTCCCCGCCGCCGAGGACGAGCACCACGAGCCCGGTGAGCGCGCCCGCGACGGAGGCGAGCCCGCCGCGTCCGAGTCGCTCGCCCATGGTGAGCCGGGCCCCGACGGCGATCAGCACAGGACCGGCGCCGAGGGTGACGACGGTGGCGACGGCGAGTCCGGTCGCCGACACGGCGGCGAAGTAGGCCGTCTGGAACACCGCGAGTCCTACGCCGGTGGCCGTCGCCCGGCCGACCCGGCGGCCCAGCGGCGCCGGAGCGGTAGCCACCCGGGAACGCCGCCCGACCAGCAGGCGCGCCGCGTACAGCACGGCGAGTCCGACGGCGCAGCGCCAGAAGGACAGGGCGATGGGACCCATGTCGCTGGTGCGGTACACCAGCGAGGCCGCGGCGCCCGCGGTGCCCCAGGCGGCGCCGGCGACGACGAGGTAGATCAGGCCACGCCCGACGGGCAGGTTGGAGACGTTGTTCGACACGTGTTCTCTCTCCGCAGAGGCGCGCACCACGCGTCGGCGTGGGCGCGGAAGTTCGGAAGGGAGCCCGGCTCAGGCCCCACAGGGGCCGGATCGGGGTCCGGGGACCTCGTCTGCGGGCAGCACCGCGAGGCCCGGCTCGCTGCCGGGCGCAGGCGCCGGAGGGCCCGCCTCAGGCGGCCGGAGGCGGAAGAACACGTGCGTGCGTATGCATGATCAGCACCTTAGGCGGTGGTTCCGGGGGCGGACAACTCCCGTTCGGGACCGCCGCTCGCGACGGGTTCCTCGGGGGTCTTCGCGGGGGCGGAGGACTGGGCGATGAGGGCGCCGGCGAGGACGACCACGCCGCCGGCGATCTGCGGCGCCGACAGGTGCTCGCCGAGCAGCACCCAGGCGAGGACGGTCGCGATGACCGCCTCCAGACAGGCGACGACGCCCGCCACCTGCGGCGAGAGCCGGCGGACCGAGAGCACGCCGGTGACGTACGCGGCGACCGTGGCGACGAGCACGATCCACCCCAGCAGCAGGAACGCGGCGACGGGCGTGCCGTCCATCGCGGCGGTGCCGGTGAGCACGGACCAGTCCATGGACCAGGGCCGCGCCACCACGGTGAGCACGGCTGCGCCGATCAGCAGTCCGTACGCGATGACGCCGAGCGGGTCGGGGGACTCCTCGCTGTCGCTGCCCTGGTCGGAGAGGACGAAGTAGCCGACCTGGCAGCACGCTGCGCCGAGCGCGAGGGCGAGTCCGAGGGCGTCGAAGCCGAGCCCCGCCCACACCTCGACGACGCAGGCGAGGCCGCCCACGGCGAGCACCACGCCGACGGCGGCGGCACGCGTCACCGGTCGCCGCTGCACGAACCGCACCCAGCCGAGGACGAGAGCGGGCGCGAGGTACTCGACGAGCAGCGCGACGCCGACGGGGATGCGGGAGATGGCGGCGAAGTAGCACGCCTGGACACCGGCCACGGCGAAAAGACCGAACCCGGCGAGCAGCGCGGGCCGACGCCTGAGCAGCGCGCGGTGGCGCACGGCGAGCGGCAGCATCACGAGGGCCGCGCCCGCCACCCGCAGCCAGACGACGTGCAGCGGGTCCAGGCCGGCCTCGATCAACGGCTTGGCGGCGACACCGGACCCGCCGAAGGCCACGGCGGACACCAGCGCGAGGGTGAGCCCCATGCCCTTGGGGTGAGTCATGAACACCGCCACATGATGCCACCCCGAGACAGCACCGTCACCCCCGAAGACACCTGACGGAAACCCCCTCCGGGGCGCGGGGAACTGCGCAAAGGGGGGTCCGGGGGCGAAGCCCCCCGAGGGACGGGAAGGGAAGGGGCGGAGGGGGCGAAACCCCCCAGACCTCACCCCCTAACCCGCCGCACTCCCCTCCAACCGCCCCACCAACTCCCCCGGCTCCACCCCGACCCGCCGCACCACCTCAACGGCCCGCGCCCGCGGATCGGACACCAGCGCGGCAAGCAAATCGGTCCCCCGGACGCGGACGCCACCACCACCCCGCCGACCGGCCCGCTCCCGCGCCCGCGCCACACACACCGCCGCCAACGGCGAGAACCCGGTCACCCCCTCCACGACCGGCAGCCCACCCGAGTCCTCGACGCTCCCCTGCCACTTCAGCCCGTACCCGATGCTCCGCTGCACCAGGTACCCGAGCAGCCGCGCCGCCGTGGCCCCGTCGCCGAAGGCGGCCCGCACCTCGGGGTCGGACTCGAGGAGGGAATGCAGCAGATGGGCGGTGTCGATGTGCCGGTCGCCGCCCCGGACGACCCTGCGCCGGGCGCCGGCCACGACCTCCGCCAGTTCCGCGCCGAGCCCGGCGTCGTCGTCCGCGCCGCGGGCGGCCTGCGCCTGGGGCCACTGGGCCTGCTGCCGGGGGATACGGGATCGCACATCCCCCACCTCATCAGCCCCGGGAGCCCGGCACATCGGCGCCGGGACGCATCTTGGCGTCCCGCAGGAAGTGGACATCGCGTGGCGAAATCTCCTCCCTGGGAACGAGATCAGGGCACGCACGCCCAAGGGGCGCACGCCTCACGACACACGCCCCTCAGCCTCTGCACAGCCGGCGACAGACGCCTCAGTGCTCGTCCGCGAGAATCAGATACAGCTTCTTACGGGCCTCGTTGATGACCGCGAGGGCCTTCTCCCGCTGCTCCTTGTTCCCCGTCTTCCAGACCTGCCCGAAGGCCTCCATCAGGCCGAACCCGGCCTGCCGGATCTCGCTCAGCGCCTCCCAGTCGACCCCGCGCGAGGCCTCCTCCCAGGGCGCCTCGGGGCCGTCCTCGGCGGCCGTGCGGCCGGCCTCGGTGAGGGAGAACAGCTTCTTGCCGCCCTCGGACTCGCTGACGATCAGGCCCTCGTCCTCCAGCAGCTGGAGGGTGGGGTAGACCGAGCCGGGGCTGGGCTTCCACGCCCCGCCGCTGCGCTCGGCGATCTCCTGGATCATCTCGTAGCCGTGCATCGGGCGGTCCTTCAGCAGCGCCAGGATCGACGCGCGGACGTCACCGCGCCGCGCCCTCCCCCTGGGCCCGCCGCGCCCTCGGCCGCCCCAGGGGCCGCCGTGACCGAAGCCGGGGCCCCAGGGTCCGCCGGGACCACCGGGACCACCGGGACCGAACGGGCCGAAGGCCGCACGCAGGCGCTCGAAGTCGCCCCGTCCGCCGCCGCGCGGTCCGCCGTGCCCATGACCGTGTCCGTGCTCATGACCGTAGCCACGCATCGCAACCACTCCATTCCATCGTTGATCTATTGCGATGCTTCAACGATATATCGGAACCGATCGCGCGACAAGCCGCTGTTCCGGCGAGCACCCCCCGAAACCAGGCCGCCTCCCGCGAATTGGCCCGATCCCCGCCCCCCGCCCGCCCTCTACCGTCAGGTCATGCGCATCCGAATCGTCGACGCCTTCTCCGACCGTCCCTTCTCCGGCAACCCGGCCGGAGTGCTGCTGCTCGACGCCTTCCCGGAGGACTCCTGGCTGCAGAACGTCGCCCTGGAGGTCAACCACCCCGAGACTGCCTTCGCCCACCCGCTGCCCGAGGGCGGCGAGGCCGACTGGGCGCTGCGCTGGTTCACGCCCGTCACCGAGGTGGCCATGTGCGGCCACGCCACGCTCGCCGCCGCGCACGTCCTGCACACCACCGGCGCCCACAAGGGCCCGGTGCGGTTCGCCACCCGCAGCGGCGTGCTGGTCGCCGAGACCGCCGAGGACGGCACCGTCACCCTGGACTTCCCCACCGCCCCGCTCACCGCCGTCGACGTGCCCGAGGGCGTCGCGGAAGCCCTCGGCGCGCCCGTCCTGGCGGCGTTCGACACCGGCCCGAACGTCGGCGACCTGCTGGTCGAGCTGGCCGACGAGGGCACCGTGCGTGCCCTGCGTCCCGACCACAAGGCCCTGATGACCTACTCGGAGCGCGGCATCATCGCCACCGCCCGCGCCGAGGACCCGGCGTCCGCGTACGACTTCGTCTCCCGCTGCTTCTTCCCGAACGTCGGCGTCGACGAGGACTCGGTCACCGGCAGCGCGCACACCGCACTCGCCCCGTACTGGTCACAGCGGATCGGCCGCGCCGCCCTCACGGGGCTCCAGGCCTCACCGCGCTCCGGTCTGGTCAGCACCGAGGTGCGCGGCGACCGCACCCTGCTGGGCGGCCGCGCGGTGACGGTCGTCGAGGGCGAGCTGCTGGTCTGAGCCCAGGCATGGCGAAGGGGGCGTACATCAAGGTGTACGCCCCCTTCGCCTCAGCTCACGCCGTCTTCGCCTCAGCTCACGCCGTCGGCAGCCAGCCCACCTTCCCGGCCAGCAGCGCGTACCCGACGAACGCGCCGACGTCGAGCAGCGTGTGCGCCGCCACCAGCGGCCCGACGCGCCCCCAGCGGCGGTACAGGTGGACGAAGACCACGCCCATGACCATGTTGCCGACGAAGCCGCCGATGCCCTGGTACAGGTGGTACGACCCGCGCAGCACCGCGCTGCCCGCCATCGAGGCGGTGGGCGACCAGCCGAGCTGGTCGAGCCGGCGCAGCAGATAGCCGACCACGATCACCTCTTCGAGGATCGAGTTCTGCGCGGCCGACAGGATCAGCACGGGGTACTTCCACCACACCTCGGGCAGCGCCTCCGGCACCACGGTGAGGTTGAAGCCGAGAGCGCGCACGGCCAGGTAGAAGGCGATGCCGCTGCTGCCGATGACCGTGGCGATCGCGGCGCCGCGGCCGAGGTCGGACCAGGGGCGGGTACGGTCGAAGCCGAGGGCGCGCAGTCCGGAGCCCTCGCGCAGCAGCAGGTGGGCGACCAGGGCCACCGGCACCAGCGCGGTGGTGATGCCGAACAGCTGCCAGGCGAGGTCCAGCCAGGGGCGTCCCGGCGCGGCCGAGGCGTTGAGGGTGGCCGCCTGGTCCTTCAGTCCGCCCGGCCGGGTGACCGAACCGATGAAGCTGATCAGCGCCGACACCCCGCTCGCGCCGAGGGACAGCGCGAGGACGAGCAGTGTCTCGTCGCGCAGCGTCCTCCGCGAGAGGGTCCGCTCCGGATACGCATCGGCCCCCGGGCCCGCCGCCTCCGCCTGCACACCTGCCTCCACATCCCCGATCGGTCCGATCAGTATGAAGGCAGTACCTGTGCGGCGGGCCGGGGGCCCGGAGCGCCGGTCCGTCCCTCCTGCGTCCTGGTCAGGCCGTCGTCGGCACCGGGTCCGGCAGCCCGACCGGCCAGGTGTGGACGGGCTCGCCCTGCTTGGTCAGGTCGCGGTAGCGGCGGGTGGTGGCCGCCAGCGCCTCCTCCCGGCCGAGTCCCGCGTCCAGCGCCCGGTGGAAGGTGGCGGCCTGCCAGGACGCGCCGTTCACCCGGAGCCGGCAGCGCTCCTCGATCACCCCGAGGTACCGGTCCCGGTCGGCGGGCTCGATCCCCCACGCGTCCAGTCCGGCCGCGGCGAGCGGCAGCAGCTCCTCCCGCACGAGGGTGACCGCGTCCACCTCGCCCAGGCCGCCGAGGCGTCCTCGCCGGGGCCAGGTGAAGCGGGCGTCGATGCCGTCCTTGCAGGCGGCGTCGAAGTTGGCGGCGGCGGCCTCGAAGGGCAGCCGGCTCCACACCGGGCGGGCGTCCTCGGCGAGCGCGCGGACCACGCCGTAGTAGAAGGCCGCGTTGGCGATCACGTCGGTGACGGTGGGCCCCGCCGGCAGCACGCGGTTCTCCACGCGCAGGTGGGGCACGCCGTCGGCGATGCCGTACACGGGGCGGTTCCAGCGGTAGACCGTGCCGTTGTGCAGGACGAGTTCGGAGAGCGAGGGGACGCCCCCGCGGTCCAGCACCTCGAGCGGGTCCTCCTCGTCGCAGATGGGCAGCAGGGCCGGGAAGTAGCGCAGGTTCTCCTCGAAGAGGTCGAACGCCGAGGTCACCCAGCGCTCACCGAACCAGGTGCGCGGCCGCACACCCTGCGCCTGCAGCTCGGGCGGGCGGGTGTCGGTGGACTGCTGGAACAGCGGCGGCCGGGACTCGCGCCACAGCTCGCGCCCGAACAGGAACGGCGAGTTGGCGCCGACCGCGATCTGCGCGGCGGCGACGACCTGCGCCGCGTTCCACACGTCCGGGAAACGTTCCGGCGTGACCTGGAGGTGCAGCTGCACCGAGGTGCACGCGGCCTCCGGGGCGATCGACTTCGAGGTGCACCTGAGGTGCTCCACGCCGTCGATGTCGAGGGTGAAGTCCTCACCGCGCGCGGCCACGATCTGATCGTTGAGCAGGGCGTAGCGGTCGACGTCGGAGAGGTTGGACGACACGAGGTCGTCGCGGTCGAGCGTCGGCAGGATGCCGATCATCACGATGCCGGCGTCCACCTCCCGGGCCTTGCGGTCGGCGTAGGAGAGCGAGGTGCGCAGTTCCTCGTCCAGCCGGTCGAAAACCCGCCCCCCCAGCCGGTGGGGCGCGATGTTCACTTCGAGATTGAACATCGCGAGTTCCGTTTGGAAGTCCCGGCTCGCGATGCGTTCGAGGACTTGCGCATTCAACATTTTCGGCATGCCGTCGGCGCCCGCGAGATTGAGTTCGATCTCCAGCCCCATGAGGTTCTTGGGGCGGTCGAACCGCTTCTCCGCCAGGAGTCGCTCCAGGCCTGTCAGGCACCTGCGGAGCTTCTCGCGGTAGCGCTGGCGATCGGACAGGTCGAACTGACCCGCCACGACCTTTTCCCCCATCGAAGCGTCCCTCCTCGGATGGCGTACCGAAGATCGGCCGCCGGGGTCCCGGTCCACAAGCAAGGATGCCCCGCGGATGCGATCGATAACGCCCCGGATCCGTGTGGCGCCCGCTACTCTGGTCGAGGTGTCCATTGGCACATTCACGGGGCAATACGCGGGAACGCGTATCACGGCGCGGTTGCGAACTCGTGAAAAACGCCGACCGGAATGGGCCGACCGCTCGGCGGTCATTGCCCGAGGTCAGTGCGGTGAACCCTTTGAGAAATCGCCATCTTTTTCGCATATCGCCGACCGGAAATACCCTTGCCGGAGCCGCCGGGGAGAGCTAGACGAAACATAGTCTCAACCCGTGTCGTATAAACTCCCTTCACAAGGCAGAACCAGGTTGGCGCCCGCGGTCGAGTGATCCAGCCGTGAGACGGCGTGCGGCTCTCCTCACCCCCGTCTCCCGCCCAGACCCTCCGGACCCCCGCCTCTCTGACCTTCGCGAGCTGACAGCGCCGTCCGCACCGCCACGCCCCGCCCTCGCGCCACTGTGCCTTCGAATGAGAGGCGACCCACCATGCCGCTGCACGTACCCCCGGCTCCCGCGCCCGCACTGCGTTCCGTCCTGACCGCGCTCTCGTCGCCGACCGCCGTGCGCGACGCCCGAACTCCCTCCCTGCTCCGCGCACAAGGGCCCGCCTCGGCCGAACTCCCGCTGCCCGTGCATGTCCTCGACCGGGTCACCGCCGACGGGGAGACCTCGACGACGCTCGCCGGGTGGCGCTTCCTGATCCGCACCGGCGACCGCCCGGTGGCCGCCGCCGACACCGTGCTCACCGCGGACGGCTGGGCCTTCTCCCGCTTCTTCGAGGGCCCGTACATCGCGTCCACCGAACTGGCCCTGCGCCAGGCGGAGACCATGACGCAGCCGTACCAGCCGCGCCTGCTGTCGGTGCCCGGCCTCTACATGCTGGCGCTCTGGCTGCACGGCGACACCGAGGCGGACGGCGCCGCCGGTGTCCCGGCCCCCACGGATCTGCTGGTGCCGCTCGCGCCCGCCCCGCCCGGCATCGCCGCCCACCGGCCGCACCAGGTCACCGATCTGCTCCCGGTGCTCACCCACCGCGTGACGCCCACCCGGCTGCTCGGCTCACCCGCCTGAGCCACCCGCTTCCGCACCCCGTCGCCCCCACCCGGGCGGCGGGGTGCGCGCATCGGGTGACAGGGCGTACGGATGTGCGGACTAGTCACCTCCGGCCACTGCGAACCACCCGAAAGGACAGAGCAGTTGGGATGAACCGTCCGCGTGGGTGACGCGTCATGAACCTGTGAGGAGCGGTGCCGCGAAATGCCTGCGGATCCTCGTCCGTGGGGCAACACTGGATCCCGACCGACTCATCACCACGGGGGGCGGCCATGAACGACGATTCACGCCGCGCAACTGACACGACAGCCCACACACAGGTCATCACAGAGCGAAAGAACCCACCCATGTGCCAGCACCAGCCACCGTGCCCCTCAGCCGACTCCGCCGACCGGGAATCCGCCCGTCTCGTGGCGCACCACCCGGAGCAGGGCTGGAGCCTGCTGTGCAACGGTGTCGTGCTCTTCGAGGACACCGGTGAACTCCTGCCCGACGGCAGGATCATCGCCCCGCAGCGGTCCCGGGACGTCACGCTGACGTCCGCCTGAGCGCGACCGGGCGGGACGGGGCCGCCCGGGGAATCACAGGGGCCGGACCGCGGGGCGACGCCTCCGCGACCCGGCCCCGAAGCGTGTGCACTGCTCCTCACCCACCGTGGCCCGGCGGAAGGGCACGGTGACCGCCGCCAGGCGAGGCCCGCGGTGTGACCGGTGCCGCCTTTCCCCATGCGCCCGCTTTCCGGAAGACTTCTGGAAGTTTCGCGGGATCCCGTCTCGGAGGAGGGGCAAGTGGCAGCACAGGAGGCCGACGCCGGGAGCAGGGTCACCATCACCGAGATCGCCCGGCAGGCCGGGGTCTCCGTGCCGACCGTCTCCCGCGTGGTCAACGGCCGCTCCGACGTCTCCCCGCAGACCCGCGCCCGCGTCGAGGACCTGCTGCGCCGCCACGGCTACCGCCGGCGCCCCGCCTCGTCCCCCACCCGGCCCGCCCTGCTCGACCTGGTCTTCAACCAACTCGGCAGCCCCTGGGCCGTGGAGATCATCCGTGGCGTCGAGGAGGAGGCCCACACCGCCGGCGTGGGCACCGTGGTGTCGGCGATCCACGGGCGTTCCGGCGACGCCCGCGAGTGGGTCCGCGGCCTGCGGGCGCGCGCCTCGGACGGCGTCATCCTCGTCACCTCCGCCCTGTCCTCCCTCCACGAGGAGTTGAGCGTCCTGGGCGTACCCCTGGCCGTCGTGGACCCGGACGGCTCCCCCGGCCTGGACGTCCCCACCATCGGCGCCGCCAACTGGTCCGGAGGCCTCGCCGCCACCCAGCATCTGCTGTCCCTCGGGCACCGCAGGATCGGTCTGATCGCCGGCCCGCCCCGCCTGCTCTGTTCCCGCGCCCGCCTCGACGGCTACCGCGCCGCGCTGGAGGGAGCGGGCGTCACCCCCGACGAGGCACTCGTCGTGCCCGGCGACTTCCGCCCCGAGGCCGGCTACGCGGGCTGCCACGCCCTGCTCGACCTGCCCGAGCCGCCCACCGCGGTCTTCGCCGCCAGCGACCAGATGGCGCTCGGGGCCATCGAGGCGCTGCGCGGCCGGGGACTGCGGGTGCCGCAGGACATGAGCGTCGTCGGCTTCGACGACCTCCCGGAGGTGCGCTGGTCGGCCCCGCCGCTCACCACGGTCCGCCAGCCCCTCGCCGACATGGGCGCCCTCGCCGTCCGCACGGTGCTCCGCCTCACCCGCGGCGAACAGCCGGACTCGCCCCGTGTGGAGCTCGGCACCGACCTGGTGGTGCGGGCGAGCACGGCGCCGCCCGCGTCGTAGCCGGCACGCCCCGGCGGGCGCGGCACCCTATCGTGACCGGCATGCAGTCCTACACGATCGGTCAGGCAGCGCGGCTGCTCGGCGTCAGCCCGGACACCGCACGCCGCTGGGCGGACGCGGGACGCCTCACCACCCACCGCGACGACGCCGGACGCCGGGTGGTCGACGGCCGCGACCTGGCGGCGTTCTCCGTCGAACTGGCCAAGGCGGCCACGCCCGAGGAGGACACCCCGTACACCTCGGCCCGCAACGCGTTCCCCGGCATCGTCACGGCGATCAAACTCGGCGACGTCGCCGCCCAGGTGGAGATCCAGGCGGGCCCGCACCGCCTGGTCTCCCTGCTGACACGGGAGGCGGTCGAGGAACTGGGCCTGGAGGTCGGGGTCGAGGCGACGGCCCGGGTGAAGTCGACAAACGTTCATATCGACCGGACGTGAGGGTGCTCTTCATAGAAGCGCACATGCAAGGCTGAGTCTTCGTGAAACCTCGCTCACACGAAGAGA
Organism: Streptomyces sp. P9-2; assembly: GCF_051903975.1. Lineage (NCBI taxonomy): Bacteria > Bacillati > Actinomycetota > Actinomycetes > Kitasatosporales > Streptomycetaceae > Streptomyces > Streptomyces sp. P9-2. The sequence continues at coordinate 4,156,479 of NZ_CP192633.1, read as the reverse complement.
CAGGTGCACTGTGCCTCGCAGATGCGCCATGATGAGGAGGCGCGGGGTGAGCGTCCCCGCGGACGCCCGCCGATGTCAGGGAGTGCCTTCGCATGATCCGTTCCGCCCGCCTCACCGTCGGCACGGCCGCCCTCGCGTTCCTCACCGCTCTCGGGCTCACCGCCTGTTCCTCGTCGTCCTCCTCGTCGGAGAGCGGCACCGTGACCGTGTTCGCCGCGGCCTCGCTGAAGGAGAGCTTCACGGAGCTGGGCGAGCTGTTCGAGAAGGAACACCCGGGCACCGAGGTGACCTTCAACTTCAACGGCAGCGACTCCCTGGCCGCCGGCATCGTGGGCGGCGCCCCCGCCGACGTCTTCGCCGCCGCCAACACGTCCACGATGGCGCGCGTGACGGACGAGAAGCTCACGGCGGGCGATCCCGTCACCTTCGCGCGCAACCGCCTGACCATCGCCACCGCCCCCGGCAACCCGCACGGCATCGACTCGCTGAAGGACCTGACCGCGCCTCGTCTGAAGGTCGTGCTCTGCGACGTGCGCGTGCCGTGCGGCAGCGCCGCCCTGAAGGCCCTCTCAGCGGCCGGGGCCGACGTCACGCCCGACTCCTACGAACAGGACGTGAAGAGCGCCCTCACCAAGGTGCAGCTCAACGAGGCGGACGCCGCCGTCGTGTACCGCACGGATGTGAGGGCGGCCGGTGACAAGGTGGACGGCGTGGATTTCCCGGAGGCCGCGCAGGCCGTCAACGACTATCCGATCGCCCGGCTCGAGAACGCCCCCAACGCCTCGGCCGCGGACGACTTCGTCGCGCTCGTGACGTCGGCGGAGGGGCGGAAGGCGCTCGCGAAGGCCGGTTTCCTCGCGCCGTGACCAGCACCGCCCAGGACGCCCCTCGCAAGGCCCGTCGCCCCCGCGCGCCCGGCCGCCGTGTCCCGCTCGCCCTCCTCGCGCCCGCCCTGATCGGCCTGGCGTTCCTTCTCGTACCCCTGCTGGCCCTCGTCGTACGGGCGCCCTGGAGCGACCTGCCCGAGCAGCTGACCAGCCCGGCCGTGTGGGACGCGCTGCGTCTGTCGCTGATCTGCGCGACCACGGCGACCGCGCTGAGCCTGGTGGTCGGGGTGCCGCTGGCCTGGCTGCTGGCCCGCACCGACTTCCCCGGGCGGAGTCTGGTGCGCGCCCTGGTGACGCTGCCGCTGGTGCTGCCGCCGGTGGTGGGCGGTGTCGCCCTGCTGCTGGCGCTGGGCCGCAACGGCATCGTGGGGCAATGGCTGGACGAGTGGTTCGGGATCACCCTGCCGTTCACCACCGCCGGGGTCGTGCTCGCCGAGACCTTCGTCGCGCTGCCGTTCCTGGTGATCAGCGTCGAGGGCACGCTGCGTGCCGCCGACCCGCGGTTCGAGGAGGCGGCCGCCACCCTCGGCGCGTCCCGCTTCACCGCGTTCCGCCGGGTCACCCTGCCGCTGATCGCCCCGGGCGTCGCGGCGGGCGCCGTGCTGGCCTGGGCCCGCGCGCTGGGCGAGTTCGGCGCGACGATCACCTTCGCCGGGAACTTCCCGGGCCGCACCCAGACCATGCCGCTCGCGGTCTACCTCGCCCTGCAGAACGACCCGGCCGCCGCGATCGCCCTCAGCCTCGTGCTGCTCGCGGTGTCGGTGGCCGTGCTGGCGGGGCTGCGGGACCGCTGGACGAGGGCGGTCTGACGCATGACGGCACACCCCTCATCGCAGGGCCTGGACGCGCACCTCGTCGTCGAGCGCGGCTCGTTCCGCCTCGACGTCGCGCTTTCGGCCGCGCCCGGTGACGTGGTCGCCCTGCTCGGGCCGAACGGGGCGGGCAAGACCACCGCCCTCCGGGCCCTCGCCGGGCTCTCCCCCCTCACCGGCGGCCATCTGCGCCTGGACGGCACGGACCTCGCCCGCACCCCGCCGGAGTCGCGTCCGGTGGGCGTCGTCTTCCAGGACTACCTGCTCTTCCCGCACCTCACCGCCCTCGACAACGTGGCGTTCGGCCCGCGCTGCCGGGGCACCGGCAAGAGCGAGGCCCGCGCGCGGGCCGCCGCGTGGCTGGAGCGGATGGGCCTGGCCGAGCATCTGGGCGCCAGGCCCAAGCGGCTCTCCGGCGGCCAGGCCCAGCGTGTGGCGCTCGCCCGCGCCCTGGCCACCGACCCGCGTCTGCTGCTCCTGGACGAGCCCCTCGCCGCCCTCGACGCCCGCACCCGGCTCGAGGTCCGGGCGCAACTGCGCCGCCACCTGGCCGACTTCGAGGCCGTCGCCGTCCTGGTGACGCACGATCCCCTGGACGCGATGGTGCTGGCCGACCGCCTGGTCGTCGTGGAGCGCGGCCGCGTGGTGCAGGAAGGCGCCCCCGCGGACATCGCCCGCCACCCGCGCACCGAGTACATCGCGCAGCTCGTCGGGCTGAACCTCTACCGCGGCCGGGCGGACGGCCACACCGTACGGCTCGACGCGGGGCCGGAGGTGAGCACCACGGAGGACTTGTCGGGGCCCGCGTTCGTCGCGTTCCCGCCGGGCGCGGTCACCCTGTACCGGAACCGGCCCACCGGCTCGAGCGCGCGCAATCTGTGGCGCTGCGAGGTGGCGGGGCTGGAGAGCCACGGCGACCAGATCCGCGTGGAGCTGACCGGCGAACTGCCCCTGGCCGCCGACCTCACCGCCGTCGCCGTGGCCGAACTGGGCCTGCACCCGGGCGCACCGGTCTGGGCGGCGGTGAAGGCCACGCAGACGCACGCCTACCCGGCCTGACGCGGCCCGTACGACGCGGAGGGGCCCCGCCCGGGCGAACCGGGCGGGGCCCCTTCACGGGCATGCGGATCAGTCCTCGTACGCGTCCGGCGGCGGGCAGGAGCAGACCAGGTTGCGGTCGCCGTAGGCCTGGTCGATGCGGCGCACCGGCGGCCAGTACTTGTCGGCGGCGTTCACCTCGCCCGGGAACACGGCCTCCTCGCGGGTGTAGGCGTGCTCCCACTCCCCGCCCAGCACCGTCGCCGTGTGCGGGGCGTTGCGCAGCGGGTTGTCGTCCGCGGGCCACTCGCCGGAGCCGACCTTCTCGATCTCGGCGCGGATGGCGATCATCGCCTCGCAGAACCGGTCGAGCTCGGTGAGGTCCTCGGACTCGGTGGGCTCGATCATCAGCGTGCCGGCCACCGGGAAGGACATGGTCGGCGCGTGGAAGCCGTAGTCGATGAGGCGCTTGGCCACGTCGTCGACGGTCACGCCGGTCGCCTTGGTGAGCGGGCGCAGGTCGATGATGCACTCGTGCGCGACGAGGCCGCCGGGGCCGGTGTAGAGCACGGGGTAGTGCGGCTCGAGGCGCTTGGCGATGTAGTTGGCGCTGAGCACGGCCACCTGCGTGGCGCGCTTCAGGCCCTCGCCGCCCATGAGGCGGACGTACGCCCAGGAGATGGGCAGGATACCCGCCGAGCCCCACGGGGCGGCCGAGATGGGCCCCACGCCCGTCTCCGGGCCGGCCTCGGGCTGCAGCGGGTGGTTCGGCAGGTACGGGGCGAGGTGGGCGCGGACGCCGACCGGGCCGACGCCGGGGCCGCCGCCGCCGTGCGGGATGCAGAACGTCTTGTGCAGGTTCAGGTGAGAGACGTCGCCGCCGAAGTGGCCCGGCTTGGCGAGGCCGACCAGGGCGTTGAGGTTGGCGCCGTCGACGTAGACCTGGCCGCCGGCCTCGTGCACCTGGGCGCAGATGTCGGCGACGTGCTCCTCGAAGACGCCGTGCGTCGACGGGTAGGTGATCATCAGCACGGCCAGCTCGTCGCGGTGCTGCTCGATCTTGGCGCGCAGGTCGTCGACGTCGACCTCGCCGTTCTCGGCGGTCCTGACGACGACGACCTTCATTCCGGCCATCACGGCGGACGCGGCGTTGGTGCCGTGCGCGGAGGACGGGATGAGGCAGACGGTGCGCTGCTCGTCGCCGTTGGCGCGGTGGTAGCCGCGGACGGCGAGCAGTCCGGCCAGCTCTCCCTGGGAGCCGGCGTTGGGCTGGAGGGACACCTTGTCGTAGCCGGTGACCTCGGCGAGACGTTCCTCCAGCTCGCGGATGAGCGTGAGGTAGCCCTCGGCCTGCTCGGCCGGGACGAACGGGTGCAGCTGGCCGAACTCGGGCCAGGTGACCGGCTCCATCTCGGTGGTCGCGTTGAGCTTCATGGTGCAGGAGCCCAGCGGGATCATGCCGCGGTCCAGCGCGTAGTCGCGGTCGGCGAGGCGGCGCAGGTAGCGCAGCATGGCCGTCTCGGAGCGGTGCTGGTGGAAGACGGGGTGGGTGAGGAAGTCGTCGGTGCGCAGCAGCGCGTCCGGCAGGGCGTCCCCGGCGGAGGCGTCCAGGGCCTCGACGTCGGCCTCGACGCCGAAGGCGCGCCACACGGCGGCGAGCTGGTCGCGGGTGGTGGTCTCGTCGCAGGCGACGGAGACGGTGTCGGCGTCGACGAGGCGCAGGTTGACGCCGTTGTCGCGGGCGGCGGCGACGACCTCGGCGGCCCGGCCCGCGACGCGCACGGTGAGGGTGTCGAACCAGGAGCCGTGGACGACCTCGGCGCCGCCTGCGCGCAGGCCCTCGGCGAGGATCGCGGCGTAGCGGTGGGTGCGGCGGGCGATGGTCCGCAGGCCCTCGGGGCCGTGGAAGACGGCGTACATGCCGGCCATGACGGCGAGCAGCACCTGGGCGGTGCAGATGTTGCTGGTGGCCTTCTCGCGGCGGATGTGCTGCTCACGCGTCTGCAGGGCCAGACGGTAGGCCTTGTTGCCGTCGGCGTCGACGGAGACGCCGACGAGGCGGCCGGGCAGGCTGCGGGCCATCTTGTCCTGGACGGCCATGTAGCCGGCGTGCGGACCGCCGAACCCCATGGGGACGCCGAAGCGCTGCGTGGTGCCCACCGCGATGTCCGCGCCCAGCTCCCCGGGGGACTTCAGCAGGGTGAGGGCGAGCAGGTCGGCGGCGACGGTGACGAGCGCGCCGCGCTCGTGCGCCTGGTCGATCACCGGCTTGATGTCCCGGACGGCGCCGGACGCGCCCGGGTACTGGATCAGGACGCCGTTGATCTCACGGCCGTCGAGCTCGGCGGGGATGCCGTCGCTCAGGTCGGCGACGACGACCTCGACGCCGGTCGGCTCGGCGCGGGTCTGGATGACGGCGATCGTCTGCGGGAGGGCGTCCGCGTCGACGAGGAAGAGGCCCTTCTTGTTCTTGCCCATGCGCCGGGACAGCGCCATCGCCTCGGCGGCGGCGGTGCCCTCGTCCAGCAGGGAGGCGCCGGACGTGGGAAGGCCGGTGAGGTCGGCGACCATCGTCTGGAAGTTCAGCAGCGCCTCGAGCCGGCCCTGCGAGATCTCCGGCTGGTACGGCGTGTAGGCCGTGTACCAGGCGGGGTTCTCCATGACGTTGCGCAGGATGACCGGCGGAGTGAAGGTGCCGTGGTAGCCCAGGCCGATCATGGAGCCGAGGACCTGGTTGCGGCCGGCGAGGCCGCGCAGCTCGGCGAGCACCTCGGCCTCGCTGCGGGCGCCGGGCAGGTCCAGCGCGTCGGCGTTCTTGATCACGTCGGGCACGGCGGCGGCGGTCAGCTCGTCGAGCGAGCCGTAGCCCACCTGGGCCAGCATCTTCGCCCGGGCCTCGTGGTCGGGGCCGATGTGGCGCTGCTCGAACGGGATTCCCTGTTCGAGCTCGGAGAGCGGGGTACGGGGGGCAGTCATTGAGGAGGCCTCCTGGTCCGACGACCTTCGAGGGGCACCACGGCGCAGGTGCCCGGACGGCCTCCCCCTCTGTCATCTCGACCTGAGAGCTTCACCGGAACGCCGCTGGCGGTCCGGTTTTCACCGTCGGTGAGAGCGGAAGCCGTCGACACCCGCCCTGCTTTCCAGAGTGACCTCGTCCGTGCGGTACGTGTGCCTGAGAGATTCCGGGGAGGATTTGCTCCTTCGGCGCCTCCGGTGGTGCCTGGAGGACTCTCCCGCACGGGGTCAGCGGCCGTTGCCAGCGTACCAGCGAGGTCAGGACCCCGGCCTTCGAGTGGCCGTTCCGCCGATTGTGCCTTTTTGTAGTGCTATCGGATGAGTTTGCTACGAGTGGAGGGCCCGTGCAGACCGACATCGACCCGCGTCACCTCATCGGCCGCAAGGCGTACGACCGCAACGGCACCCGCATCGGCACGATCGACGAGGTCTACCTCGACGACGCCACCGGCGTGCCGGAGTGGGCGGCGATACGCACCGGCCTGTTCAGCCGGGACGCCTTCGTCCCCCTGGAACCCAGCGAGCTGATCGACGGGGCCCTGCACGTGCCGTTCGAACGGTCCCTCGTCAAGGACGCCCCGGACTTCGGCGTCGGCCGCCACCTGTCGCCCGAGCAGGAGCTCCAGCTGTACCACCACTACGGCCTGGACGTCGGCTCCCCTCCCCCACTCCCGGACAGGGACTTCGGCAAACTGGCGGGCCAGGAGGAACACACCTGACACCACTGGGGGCGGCGGTCTATCGGTCCCTCCTCCCCACGGGCCCGGACCGCCCGCCCGAGCCACGACGTCCGCCTCACACCGCCGGGGACCGGCCCACAGCCCTGTTCCTATGCCCGGCCGCGCGGCCGTGTCGGCCCAGGAGCCGCCGGGCCGCAGCCGACGGGCAAGCCGTGAGCCACACGCCGAGGTGGTCTCCGCCAGTAGGAGCGCGCCTGGCGCCTCACGGCACCGGCGGATCCCGTTGGTCCGGCGGCTCACGGGCCCCGCCCGAACAATCGGGCTTCCGACGGTCGAGACGGAGACAGCGCCTCCGACCAGACCGGTCGCTCCGCCAGGCCGCGCCTGACGGCGAGCCGCCGAGACGCAGCCTGCGGTAAGCCGTCAGCCATGCGCCGAGCGGTCTCCGCCACCTCGGGCGCGTCGAGCCCGCACGGCAGCGGCGGATTCCCACTGGTCCGGGGGCTCACGGGTCCCGCCCGCGCCGTCGGGCTTGCAACGGCCGCGACGGAAGCCGCGGCACCCCCGGCCGGACCGGTTGCTCCGTCAGGCCGCGCCTGACGGCCAGCCGCAGGGGCGCAGCCTGCGGTAAGCCTCGGCCATGGGCCGAGTTGTCTCGCGTGCGCGTCCGGCGTCGCACGGCACCGGCCCGTTCCCTCGGGCACCGCCCGCCCCCTCACGCTTCCAGCGGCCGAGGCGGCTCCGCCTCCCCCGTCCCCATCGGCTCGGGCAACTCCGGTGGTGACTCCACCAGCGGCAGCGGGTCCGTTGCCTCCAGCTCCGGGTCGTCGACGCGGAACGTCTTCACTCGGCCCGGGGCCGAGCCGGGGGTTTCGAAGCGGACCGTTACGCGGCCCAGGCCGCTGCCCTGCACCCACCCGTGCCCGTACTCCGTGTGCCGGACGTCGTGGCCGGCGGGCCAGCGCCGCTCCGCCGGGACCTCCGGGCGCGGCTCGGGCGCCGGCTCGGACTCCGCGCCCTCGGCGACGTCCTCCCCCGCCCCGCCCACCGCCTGGGCGAACAGGTCCTCCTGCGTGTAGTCGGCCAGCCCGCTGACGCCGACGCCGAGCAGCCGTACGCCGCCCGTGGTGTCCACCGAGTCCAGCAGCCGCGCCGCCGCCTCGCGGACGACGGCCGGGTCGTCGGTGGGTCCGCGCAGGGTCTCGGAGCGGGTCAGCGTGGAGAAGTCGTACCGCCGTACCTTCAGCACGATCGTGCGCCCGGACAGCCCCGCGCCCCGCAGCCGCCGCACGCAGCGGTCGGCGAGCCGCTGCACCTCCAGGCCGACCCGCACCCGGTCGTGGATGTCCACGTCGTACGTGTCCTCGACGGACACCGACTTGGTCTCCCGCTCGGCGACGACGGGCCGGTCGTCGCGGGCCAGCGCCATCGCGTACAGCGCGTGCCCGTGTGCCTTGCCCAGCAGCCGCACCAGTTCGTCCTCGCCCGCCTCGGCGATCTCGCCGACCGTGTGGATGCCGGCCCGCCGCAGATGGTCGCCGGTGGCGGGTCCGACACCGGGGAGGGTCCGCACCGGCATCGGTTCGAGCATCGCCCGCTCGGTGCCGGGCTCGATGACGACCAGCCCGTCCGGCTTCGCCTGCTCCGAGGCGATCTTCGCCAGCATCTTGGAGGCGGCCAGCCCCACGGACCCCGTCAGCCCGGTGACCGCGCGGATGTCCGCGCGCAGCTTTGTGCCGACCAGCCGCGCCGACCGCTCGTCCCACGCCCTGCCCCCGGCCTCGAGGTCGACGAACGCCTCGTCGAGGCTGAGCGGCTCCACCAGCGGCGACAGGGCACGCAGCAGCGCCATCACCTGGTCGCTGATCGAGCGGTACAGCGCGAACCGGGGCACCAGATACGCGGCGTTCGGTGCGAGCCGCCGCGCCTGCGACATGGGCATCGCGGAGTGCACACCCAGCACACGCGCCTCGTAGGAGGCGGTGGCGACCACACCACGCGGGCCGAGCCCGCCCACGATCACGGCCTTGCCGCGCAGACTCGGCTTGGACGCCTGCTCCACCGAGGCGTAGAAGGCATCCATGTCGAGATGCAGGATCGTGGGAGCGGATCTCACATCTCCGATGCTGCCCTACGCCACTGACAACGCCCTTGTCGGGCCGGTTCCCGCGCGCCGCCGCTCAGACCGCGCGGTTCCTGCGCCGGGCCAGCTCGTCCATCGGGTTGTGGCCGACCAGGGTCTCCCCCGTGTCGACCCGCTCGCCGTGCAGTTGCGACAGGGCGCTCTCGACGTCCCGCCACACCACGCCCACGGCGATGCCGAAGACGCCCTGGCCGCCCTGGAGCAGGGCGTGGACCTCGTCGGGCGAGGTGCATTCGTAGACCGTGGCGCCGTCGCTCATCAGCGTCATGCGCTCCAGGTCGCTGAAGCCGCGCTCGCGCAGATGCTGGACGGCGGTGCGGATGTTCTGCAGGGACACACCCGTGTCCAGGAACCGCTTCACGATCTTCAGCACGACGACGTCGCGGAAGCTGTACAGCCGCTGCGTCCCCGACCCGTGGGCGGGCCGCACGCTCGGCTCGACCAGTCCCGTGCGCGCCCAGTAGTCGAGCTGGCGGTAGGTGATGCCGGCCGCGGCGCAGGCCGTCGGCCCCCGATAACCGATCTCCTCGGACGCCATGGCCACCGCCCCTCCACCGCTCGGCACAGCCGCCGGCCGCTGCGGAGCGGGATCGATCGCACCGCCGCGCGCGGGATGGCCCCCGCCCGAGCGGAGCGGAGAGCTCTGGGGAGGATACGGCCCGCCCGCCCCGAAAACGCGTCCGGGGGCACCCCCAGCCGTACCGTCGCCGCTGCTTCTCACGCCGACCTCCGTCCTTGACCTGCCTCCCCGACGGTAGGCAGTCACCAAGGGTGCGTCAACGATCGCCACACTCGGCACGCCGAGTGATAATCACCCTAAGGGTGGTTTCCCGTGCCCCGTCGCGGGGAAAGGCTAGCCGAATGTCCTCGGCGCGGGCCGCGACCGACGCCGGGCCGGGGCCCCGGGGCCGCGACCGACGCCGGGGCCCCGGGAAACGGCTCACTGGTTGCTGGTCCCGAAGTCCTCGGGCGAGATCTGGTCGAGGAACTCGCGGAACTTCTCCACCTCGTCCTCCTGCTCGTCCGGAATGGCGATGCCGGCGTCGTCCAGCACCGTGTCGCTTCCGTAGATCGGGGTTCCCGTACGCAGGGCGAGTGCTATGGCGTCGGAGGGACGGGCGCTCACCTCTACGCCGCTGGCGAAGACCAGCTCGGCGTAGAACACGCCTTCCCGCAGGTCGGTGATGCGCACTTCCGTGAGCTCCTGTCCCACGGCCTCCAGCACGTCCTTGAACAGGTCGTGGGTCAGCGGCCGTGCGGGCGCCATGCCCTGCTGGGCGAAGGCGATGGCCGTCGCCTCCCCGGGGCCGATCCAGATGGGGAGGTAGCGGTCGCCGCCCACTTCACGCAACAGCACGATCGGTTGGTTGGAGGGCATTTCGACCCGGACACCTACGACATCGAGCTCGTTCACACAGCAACCCTAGGCCGTGCCCGGGACGTTTGGGTAGTCGGGCCGGGATCGGGTGGCCGATCAGGCCCCGTTGTGCTGGTCCACCGAGGTCCCGGGCCCCAGGGCCGAGGTCCCGGGGCCTCAGGACTGCCGCACCCCGAGCGCCGACCGCACCAGCGCGGCGTGCAGCTTCATGGTGAGACCGGCCAGTTCCCTGGTGCGGTCCTCGGCATGCGCCCTGGTCTGCGGGTTGCGGTGGCGCCGCAGCGGCGCGACGACCTGCTCGACCAGCCCGGCCTCGCGCTCGGCGGCCGCCTTCATGGCGCGCAGATGGCGGGGCTCGATCCCGTGCCGCCCCAGTTCCATGAGGAGCCCGGCGACGGTGACCGCCTCCGCGTCGTACACCCCGTCCTCCACCGGGGCGAGCAGTCCGTACGACTCCCACTCGGCGAGCACCCGCTCGTCCACCCCGGCGGCGGCGAGCAGCTTGCAGCGTCCGATGCGGGCGGCGGTGGGCGTCTCCGGGGCGCTCCCGTCGGCGGGGTCCTCGCCGTCACCCGGACGGCTCAGCGCCGGCAGGGGCGGGGCCTCGCCGCGCTCCATGGCCGCCAGGTGCTCCCGGATCACCTTCAGCGGCAGGTAGTGGTCGCGCTGCATGCGCAGCACATGGCCGAGACGATCGACGTCCTCGGCGCTGAACTTCCGGTACCCCGAAGGGGTGCGGCGCGGCTCGACGAGCCCCTCCGACTCCAGGAAGCGGATCTTGGAGATGGTGACCTCGGGGAACTCCTCGCGCAGCACGTTCAGCACCGCGCCGATGCTCAGCAGTCCGGCGTCCGTGACGGCGGCGCCGTGGCCGGCGCCGCCGCTCGGTGTCTGCACCATCGACCCTTCCTGGAGTCCCCCGGTCCGCGGCCGGGGGCGGTCAGTAGTTCTGCTGGCTCGCGTAGAAGACCAGCCGGTACTTGCCGATCTGCACCTCGTCGCCGTTGGACAGGGCGACCTGGTCGATCCGCTCACGGTTGACGTAGGTGCCGTTCAGGCTGCCGACGTCGGCGACCGTGAACGAGCCGTCCGGGTTGCGGCGGAACTCCACATGGCGCCGGGAGACCGTCACGTCGTCGAGGAAGATGTCGCTCTGCGGGTGACGGCCGGCCGTGGTCAGGTCGCCGTCCAGCAGGAAGCGGCTGCCCGAGTTCGGCCCGCGGCGCACGACCAGCAGGGCGGAGCCCACCGGCAGCGCGTCGACGGCGGCCTGCGCCTCCGGGGAGAGCGCGGGCACCTGGTGCTGGCCCGTCGCCTCGGAGTCGTAGGCCTCGATACCGGAGATGGAGATCGTGGACGTCGTCTCGGAGGGGCGCTCCGGGGTGACGCCCGGCTTCAGAGGCGCACCGCAGTTGGAACAGAAGCGGCTGTTCTCCGCGTTGCGGTTGCCGCACCTCGAACACACCAGGGCCGACATGGACGGATCCTCCTGCCGCGGCTGCCCGCCGGGGGCGTGGGACGCGTACGGACCGGAGTGACCTCCGCCCGCACCTGGGCTCGACGGCTGCCCAGAACCTATGCCGCCCGACTGCGCAGGGTCAACGGAGGCCCCGCCCGTCTCGTCCCGGAACAGCGGACGCTGGTCTTCCGCACCGGGCTGTGCGCGGTGACGAGCGGTCGCGCTGTCGCCGTCCTCTCGCCGCGCGCTCTTGCCGAACAACTTCCCAAACAACTTCACGGGCGATTCCCCTTGACCGAAACAGACCCGCCCGTGGGGCAGGACGAACCCTGACTGAACACATTGGCCGACCCGGACATCTTCACAACGTCCGCCTCCGCCAGACAGTTTCCACCACGCACCACCCATTCGGTGCGCCGACCCCCCGCAACCTCATGCCCTGGCCGGTCGCCCCCCATGCACCCCCGGTTCACTGGGAGGACGACCGAGCGTAGTCAGGCCGCTCCGGCGCTCGCAAGGCGTCCACAACGATCTTGTCCGACCGCTCCACGGTAACGGTGGCCTGTTCCTTCTCGAGCGTCTGCACCACGCCTCCGGGGATGTTGAGCGCCGGTTCCAGGTCCTGAGGCTTGCCGATGACCTTGAAACGATACGGGGACTTGATCTTGTTCCCGTCCACGGAGACTCCGCCGTCCGCGTCCGACAGATACGTGCCGGCCACCACCCGCACCCCGTTCACCTGGATCGCCTCCGCGCCCGCGGCGCGCAGCTCCTGGATGGCGTCGAGCAGCATGTCCGACTCGACCGTCCCCTTCGTGTCCTCGATGGTCATCTCGATGCCGGGCCCCTGCGCGGCCACGGTGCCCGCGAGGACGCCGAGTTGCCGTTCCTTCTCGATCGTCTGCCTGCGCGCCTCCTCGGCCTGGTCGGAGCTGTTCTCCAGCTCCTCCCGCTGCTTCTCGAGACCCTGCTTCTCGTCTTCAAGACGCTCGGTCCGGTCGTCGAGTTCATCGAGGATGCGAACAAGATCTTCCTGGCGTGCGCCGCGCAGCGCGCTGTCGGTGTCGCTGGTGGACGCGACCTGGACGGCGAGACCGAAGCCGAGGCCGAACAGCAGCACGGCGACGATGAGTTGGGCGCGGGTCACACGCGGCGGCCACAGCCCGTTGACGAGCCGCCGCCGCCCGGTCAGCGCGGGCTCGCCCGGCCCGTCGGCGGCGGGCGCCTCGGCTTTCTGCGGCTCCTGGGGCGTCCGGGGCTGCGGAGACGCTTGAGGCGTGGAGGGCCGAGGCGCGGGATTCTGGCGGGGCGCCTCGCTCGCGCCGGTCCTCTCGGAGGCACTCCGCAGGGCGGCCGGGGGCACCTCGGCGGGCAGTTCCCTGCGCAGCCCGGCCGACGGCGGCGTCTCGGGGGCGGACGCGGGCGTCTCGGGGGCGGACGCGGGCGTGTCGGGGGCGGACCGCGGCGGGGTGACCGCCGGGCGCGTCGTCTCGGGCTGTTCGCGCTCGCTCATCGGCCTCACGCCCGGAACACATGGCGGCGGATCGCCGCGGCGTTGGAGAAGATGCGGATGCCGAGGACGACCACCACACCCGTGGACAGCTGCGCCCCGACGCCCAGCTTGTCGCCGAGGAACACGATCAGCGCGGCCACGACGACGTTCGACAGGAACGACACCACGAAGACCTTGTCGTCGAAGATCCCGTCGAGCATGGCCCGCAGACCGCCGAACACGGCGTCCAGCGCGGCGACGACGGCGATCGGCAAATAGGGCTCGACGACCGCCGGCACCTCGGGCCGGACCAACAGGCCGGCCACCACTCCCACAATGAGGCCCAGTACGGCGATCACGATGTGCCCTTCTCGGTTATCGGCTGTGCGGTTCGTACGGTCACGCTCGGTGCGGCGGGCAGCCGGACGTCGTCCTCCACGGACAGGGCCGTCCGGATGCCGTAGTTCTCCTGCAGGACATGCAGATACACCCCGTCGGCGCTGTTCTGGAACCGGTCCCCCAGTTCTTCGCCGTCCCCCACCGCCAGCACCGTGTACGGCGGCACCAGCGGCTTGTTGTCGACCAGTATCGCGTCTCCCGCGGCCCTGATCGCCGACAGGGCGGTCAACCGCCGCCCGTTGATCGAGACGGCCTCCGCGCCGGACTCCCACAGCCCGTTGACGACCCGCTGGAGATCACGGTCCCGGACCCGGCCGGTGTCGGAGAAGCCGGACGTGGACCGCGCGTCGCCGTCGCCGCCGTCGGCGGTGTCCTCGGCGTCGTTCACCACGAGCCGTACGCCCGGTCCGTGGACGGGCGTGGCGCCGGAGAGGATGCCCATGAGCGTCGACCGGTCGCCGCCGCTGTCCCGCAGCGCCTCCCGCTGCCGGGCGCTGACCTCCTCGCGCAGTTCGTCGACGCTCTTCTCGAGACGGTCGGCGGCCGCGGTCTCCTCGTCGATCCGGTCGATCAGTTCCTCGCGCTCCTTGGCGACGACCGGAGCGGCGACCTGGGCCTGGGCCGCGCCGAGGGTGACGATGCACGCGGCGAGGACGAGTCCCGCGGCGAGACCGAGCTTCGCCCGCAGGGTCCTCGGCAGACCGCCGGTCCCCTCGCGCCGCTTCCGGGCGGCCGCCTCGGCGTAGCCGTCGTCGAGACTGTGGTCCATCACGTTGGTGATCAACGACATGGACGCGTCCGGGCGCGCGGGCCGCGCGGGTGTGCTCCGAACGGGGGGTTGCTGCGGCATGCCGCACATAGTCGCACGCCACGCCCCCGACCTCCGAACGACCCCGGCGGCGTGCCGGACGGGCCCCTTCCGGGGTCCCGGGCCGGTACGCCGCCGGTCGTCGCTTCTACTGCGGGAGGGTCACCTGCCGGCGCTGTCCACGACCGCCGACCACTCGTCGAGCAGTGCCTGCGCGGAGGCGTCGTCGGGACCCTCGGCCCACAGATGGGTGACGGCCTCGGCCGGGTCGGGCAGCACCATGACCCAGCGTCCGTCGGCCTCCACCACGCGCACGCCGTCGGTGGTGTCCACGTAGCGGTCCCCGGCCGCCTCGACGACGCGCCGCATGACCAGGCCCTTGACGGCCCACGGGGTCGCCAGGTCCCGCTTGAGGACGTGCGCCCGCGGAATACGGGCGTCGATCTGGCTCAGCGTCAGCTGGGTGCGCGCGACCAGCCCGATGAGCCGGACGAACGCCGCCGTGCCGTCGTAGACGCTGCTGAACTCGGGGACGATGAAGCCGCCCTTGCCGTCGCCGCCGAAGATCGTGCCTTCCTCACCGCCGACGCGGGTGAGGTCGTCGGGCGAGGTGGTCGTCCACTCGACCTGCGTGCCGTGGTACGCCGCGACCTGCTCGGCGATGCGGGTGGTGGTCACCGGCAGGGCGACACGGCCGCTGCGCCGCTCGGAGGCGACCAGGTCGAGCATGACCAGCAGAGCCCGGTCGTCCTCGACGATCCGCCCCTTCTCGTCGACCAGCGACAGCCGCTCGCCGACGGGGTCGAAGCGGACGCCGAAGGCGGCGCCGGAGGACGCCACGATCTCCCCGAGCCGCACCAGGCCGGCGCGCCGCATGTCGGCCGTCTCGGTGGGCCGGGACTCGTCCAGACCGGGGTTGATCGTCAGCGAGTCGACGCCCAGCTTGCCGAGCAGACTGGGCAGCACCAGGCCGGCGCTGCCGTTGGACGCGTCGACGACGACCTTCAGCCCGGCCTCGGCGATACCGGTGATGTCGACGTTCCGCAGCAGCGACCCGGTGTAGGAGTCGAAGACGCTCGCCGGGAAGTGCAGGTCGCCGATCTCGCCGGGGAAGGCACGCCGGTACTCCTGCCGCGCGAACACACGGTCCAGCTTGCGCTGGCTGCCCTGCGACAGGTCGGCGCCCTGCCCGTCGAAGAACATGATGTCGACGGAGTCGGGCACGCCGGGTGTGGTGCGGATCATGATGCCGCCGGCGCTGCCCCGCGCGGTCTGCTGCCGCGCCACGGGCAGCGGCACGTTCTCCAGGTCGCGTACGTCGATGGCGCTGGCCTGCAGCGCGGAAATCACCGCGCGCTTGAGGGCGCGGGCGCCTCGGGAGTGGTCGCGGGCCGTGGTGACGGTCGAGCCCTTCTTCAGGGTCGTCGCGTAGGCGCCGGCGAGGCGGACGGCGAGCTCGGGGGTGATCTCGACGTTCAGGATGCCGGAGACGCCCCGCGCGCCGAAGAGGTGCGCCTGACCGCGGGACTCCCAGATGACCGAGGTGTTGACGAAGGCGCCGGCCTCGATGGTTTTGAAGGGGTAGACCCGGACGTTGCCCTGAACGATCGATTCTTCACCGATCAGGCATTCGTCGCCGATGACGGCGCCGTCCTCGATCCGCGCGGCGCGCATGATGTCGGTGTTCTTGCCGACGACGCAGCCGCGCAGGTTGCTGTGCGGGCCTACGTACACGTTGTCGTGCACCACGGCCTTGTGCAGGAAGGCGCCGCTCTTGACGACGACGTTGGAGCCGACGACCGTGTGTTCGCGGAGCTCCGCGCCGGCTTCGACCTTCGCGTAGTCGCCGATGTACAACGGCCCGCGGAGCACGGCGTCGGGATGCACCTCGGCGCCCTCGGCGACCCACACGCCGGGAGCCATCTCGAACCCGTCGATGTCGACGTCGACCTTGCCCTCGAGGACGTCGGCCTGGGCCTTGACGTAGCTCTCGTGGGTGCCGACGTCCTCCCAGTAGCCCTCGGCGACATAGCCGTAGACCGGCTTGCCTTCCTTCATCAGCTGCGGGAAGACGTCACCGGACCAGTCGACGGGAACGTCGGGCTCGACGTAGTCGAAGACCTCGGGCTCCATCACGTAAATGCCGGTGTTCACCGTGTCGGAGAAGACCTGGCCCCAGGTCGGCTTCTCGAGGAAGCGCTCGACCTTACCCTCTTCGTCGACGATGGTGATGCCGAATTCCAACGGGTTGGGCACGCGGGTCAGGCAGACCGTGACCAGAGCGCCCTTTTCCTTGTGGAAATTGATCAGCTCGGTGAGGTCGAAGTCCGTGAGGGCATCGCCGGAGATGACGAGAAAGGCATCGTCCTTCAATGCCTCCTCGGCGTTCTTGACGCTCCCGGCGGTACCGAGTGGCTTCTCCTCATTGGCATAGGTGAGCTCCATTCCGAGCTCCTCGCCGTCACCGAAGTAGTTCTTGACGAGCGAGGCAAGGAACTGGACAGTCACAACGGTTTCGTTGAGCCCGTGCCTTTTGAGCAGCCGCAGAACGTGCTCCATGATCGGCCGGTTGGCCACCGGCAGGAGCGGCTTGGGCATGCTTGAGGTCATGGGGCGAAGACGGGTGCCTTCGCCCCCGGCCATCACGACGGCCTTCATGTCGGAAGCGTCCTCCTCGAAGAGACGACGGTCTGGCCGACTTCACCCGCCAGGATTGCCGCACGCTTATTCAGCGTGGGACATCGCGCGCCACGTTGCGCGTGAAGAAGCGAGTCAATCGGCCATGGCGTCCGCACGGATCAAGCGGCGGACTTGGACCACATAGAGCACTCCTGCCCACCAATAGAGGGTTGTACCCCATCCGGCGAACGCCCAGCCGAAAATTTCAGCGAGTGACGAGATCCAGCCACTACCGTCACTGAGCAGGAGCAACGGGAAGGCATACATCAGGTTGAAGGTGGCGGCCTTCCCCAGGAAGTTCACCTGCGGCGGCGGATAGCCGTGGCGCCGCAGGATGCCCACCATGACCAGGAGGACCAGCTCCCGGGCCAGCAGCACGACGGTCAGCCAGAGCGGCAGAATCTCCCGCCAGGTGAGCCCGACCAGGGTCGAGAGAATGTACAGCCGGTCGGCCGCGGGATCGAGCAGCCGGCCGAGGCTGCTGATCTGGTTCCACCGACGGGCGAGCTTGCCGTCCAGGTAGTCGCTGACGCCACTGAAGGCCAGCACCAGGAGCGCCCAGCCGTCGCTCTTCGGCCCGCCGAACTCCGGCCTGAGGATCAGCCAGAGGAACAGGGGTACGCCGACGAGCCGCGCCATGCTGAGCACGTTCGGGATGGTGAGGACACGGTCTGTCTGGACCCGTGTCTCCTGGACCTCCACCCGGGATCCTCCTGTGGGAAACGTTTCTACGATGCTCCTCGACCCTACCGCAACGCGAAAAAGCTCCGGCTCTCGGGCGGGAGCCCAAGAGCCGGAGCTGTAAAAGGAGTTCGGCGGCGTCCTACTCTCCCACAGGGTCCCCCCTGCAGTACCATCGGCGCTGTAAGGCTTAGCTTCCGGGTTCGGAATGTAACCGGGCGTTTCCCCTACGCTATGACCACCGAAACACTATGAAACTGACAACCGGCACCACACCATGACCCGGCATGGGGTTGTTCATGGTTTCAGAACCAACACAGTGGACGCGAGCAACTGAGGACAAGCCCTCGGCCTATTAGTACCGGTCAACTCCACACGTTACCGTGCTTCCATATCCGGCCTATCAACCCAGTCGTCTACTGGGAGCCTTACCCTCTCATGGAGGTGGGAGTCCTCATCTCGAAGCAGGCTTCCCGCTTAGATGCTTTCAGCGGTTATCCCTCCCGAACGTAGCCAACCAGCCATGCCCTTGGCAGAACAACTGGCACACCAGAGGTTCGTCCGTCCCGGTCCTCTCGTACTAGGGACAGCCCTTCTCAAGACTCCTACGCGCACAGCGGATAGGGACCGAACTGTCTCACGACGTTCTAAACCCAGCTCGCGTACCGCTTTAATGGGCGAACAGCCCAACCCTTGGGACCGACTCCAGCCCCAGGATGCGACGAGCCGACATCGAGGTGCCAAACCATCCCGTCGATATGGACTCTTGGGGAAGATCAGCCTGTTATCCCCGGGGTACCTTTTATCCGTTGAGCGACGGCGCTTCCACAAGCCACCGCCGGATCACTAGTCCCGACTTTCGTCCCTGCTCGACCCGTCGGTCTCACAGTCAAGCTCCCTTGTGCACTTACACTCAACACCTGATTGCCAACCAGGCTGAGGGAACCTTTGGGCGCCTCCGTTACTCTTTAGGAGGCAACCGCCCCAGTTAAACTACCCATCAGACACTGTCCCTGATCCGGATCACGGACCCAGGTTAGACATCCAGCACGACCAGACTGGTATTTCAACGACGACTCCACCCGAACTGGCGTCCGAGCTTCACAGTCTCCCAGCTATCCTACACAAGCCGAACCGAACACCAATATCAAACTGTAGTAAAGGTCCCGGGGTCTTTCCGTCCTGCTGCGCGAAACGAGCATCTTTACTCGTAGTGCAATTTCACCGGGCCTATGGTTGAGACAGTCGAGAAGTCGTTACGCCATTCGTGCAGGTCGGAACTTACCCGACAAGGAATTTCGCTACCTTAGGATGGTTATAGTTACCACCGCCGTTTACTGGCGCTTAAGTTCTCAGCTTCGCCCACCCGAAGGTGAGCTAACCGGTCCCCTTAACGTTCCAGCACCGGGCAGGCGTCAGTCCGTATACATCGCCTTACGGCTTCGCACGGACCTGTGTTTTTAGTAAACAGTCGCTTCTCGCTGGTCTCTGCGGCCACCCCCAGCTCGAGCAGCACGTGCTCTCACCAGGAATGGCCCCCCTTCTCCCGAAGTTACGGGGGCATTTTGCCGAGTTCCTTAACCATAGTTCACCCGAACGCCTCGGTATTCTCTACCTGACCACCTGAGTCGGTTTAGGGTACGGGCCGCCATGAAACTCGCTAGAGGCTTTTCTCGACAGCATAGGATCATCCACTTCACCACAATCGGCTCGGCATCAGGTCTCACCCTTATACGAGTGGCGGATTTGCCTACCACTCGGGCTACACCCTTACCCCGGGACAACCACCGCCCGGGATGGACTACCTTCCTGCGTCACCCCATCACTCACCTACTACCAGCTCGGGTCACCGGCTCCACCACTCCGACCTCGTCCGAAGACTCAGCCGGCGGCTTCACGGGCTTAGCATCACTGGATTCGATGTTTGACGCTTCACAGCGGGTACCGGAATATCAACCGGTTATCCATCGACTACGCCTGTCGGCCTCGCCTTAGGTCCCGACTTACCCTGGGCAGATCAGCTTGACCCAGGAACCCTTAGTCAATCGGCGCAAACGTTTCTCACGTTTGTATCGCTACTCATGCCTGCATTCTCACTCGTGAACCGTCCACAACTACCTTCCGGTGCTGCTTCACCCGGCACACGACGCTCCCCTACCCATCCACACAGGCGTTGGCCCTATTGTGTGAATGACACGACTTCGGCGGTACGCTTGAGCCCCGCTACATTGTCGGCGCGGAATCACTAGACCAGTGAGCTATTACGCACTCTTTCAAGGGTGGCTGCTTCTAAGCCAACCTCCTGGTTGTCTGTGCGACTCCACATCCTTTCCCACTTAGCGTACGCTTAGGGGCCTTAGTCGATGCTCTGGGCTGTTTCCCTCTCGACCATGGAGCTTATCCCCCACAGTCTCACTGCCGCGCTCTCACTTACCGGCATTCGGAGTTTGGCTAAGGTCAGTAACCCGGTAGGGCCCATCGCCTATCCAGTGCTCTACCTCCGGCAAGAAACACACGACGCTGCACCTAAATGCATTTCGGGGAGAACCAGCTATCACGGAGTTTGATTGGCCTTTCACCCCTAACCACAGGTCATCCCCCAGGTTTTCAACCCTGGTGGGTTCGGTCCTCCACGAAGTCTTACCTCCGCTTCAACCTGCCCATGGCTAGATCACTCCGCTTCGGGTCTTGAGCGTGCTACTAAAAACGCCCTGTTCGGACTCGCTTTCGCTACGGCTTCCCCACCCGGGTTAACCTCGCAACACACCGCAAACTCGCAGGCTCATTCTTCAAAAGGCACGCAGTCACGACGCAAGGACAAAGTCCTTGCGCGACGCTCCCACGGCTTGTAGGCACACGGTTTCAGGTACTATTTCACTCCGCTCCCGCGGTACTTTTCACCATTCCCTCACGGTACTATCCGCTATCGGTCACCAGGGAATATTTAGGCTTAGCGGGTGGTCCCGCCAGATTCACACGGGATTTCTCGGGCCCCGTGCTACTTGGGTGTCTCTCAAACGAGCCGCTGACGTTTCGACTACGGGGGTCTTACCCTCTACGCCGGACCTTTCGCATGTCCTTCGCCTACATCAACGGTTTCTGACTCGTCGACCAGCCGGCAGACTGATCAAGAGAGATCCCACAACCCCCACGACGCAACCCCTGCCGGGTCTCACACGTCGTAGGTTTGGCCTCATCCGGTTTCGCTCGCCACTACTCCCGGAATCACGGTTGTTTTCTCTTCCTGCGGGTACTGAGATGTTTCACTTCCCCGCGTTCCCTCCACACTGCCTATGTGTTCAGCAGCGGGTGACAGCCCATGACGACTGCCGGGTTTCCCCATTCGGACACCCCCGGATCAAAGCCTGGTTGACGACTCCCCGGGGCCTATCGTGGCCTCCCACGTCCTTCATCGGTTCCTGGTGCCAAGGCATCCACCGTGCGCCCTTAAAAACTTGGCCACAGATGCTCGCGTCCACTGTGCAGTTCTCAAACAACGACCAACCACCCATCACCCCCGGAAAAACCCGGAGTTCACTGGGGCCGGCACTGAAGGCGACCACACGGCCGTACCCTCAGACACCCAACAGCGTGCCCGACACAGTCAGTTGACCAGATCAGCGTTCCACGCCCCGAAGAGCAGTACTAGCGCCTGGTCCATCCTGGACCGTGCCGAGTAGTCAACGTTCCACCCATGAGCAACCAGCATCAGACGTTCGCTGATGAACTGGCCTCTGACCAACCGAAGTTGGTGAGAAGTGCTCCTTAGAAAGGAGGTGATCCAGCCGCACCTTCCGGTACGGCTACCTTGTTACGACTTCGTCCCAATCGCCAGTCCCACCTTCGACAGCTCCCTCCCCACAAGGGGGTTGGGCCACCGGCTTCGGGTGTTACCGACTTTCGTGACGTGACGGGCGGTGTGTACAAGGCCCGGGAACGTATTCACCGCAGCAATGCTGATCTGCGATTACTAGCGACTCCGACTTCATGGGGTCGAGTTGCAGACCCCAATCCGAACTGAGACCGGCTTTTTGAGATTCGCTCCACCTCGCGGTATCGCAGCTCATTGTACCGGCCATTGTAGCACGTGTGCAGCCCAAGACATAAGGGGCATGATGACTTGACGTCGTCCCCACCTTCCTCCGAGTTGACCCCGGCGGTCTCCCGTGAGTCCCCAGCACCACAAGGGCCTGCTGGCAACACGGGACAAGGGTTGCGCTCGTTGCGGGACTTAACCCAACATCTCACGACACGAGCTGACGACAGCCATGCACCACCTGTACACCGACCACAAGGGGGACCCTGTCTCCAGGGTTTTCCGGTGTATGTCAAGCCTTGGTAAGGTTCTTCGCGTTGCGTCGAATTAAGCCACATGCTCCGCCGCTTGTGCGGGCCCCCGTCAATTCCTTTGAGTTTTAGCCTTGCGGCCGTACTCCCCAGGCGGGGCACTTAATGCGTTAGCTGCGGCACGGACGACGTGGAATGTCGCCCACACCTAGTGCCCACCGTTTACGGCGTGGACTACCAGGGTATCTAATCCTGTTCGCTCCCCACGCTTTCGCTCCTCAGCGTCAGTATCGGCCCAGAGATCCGCCTTCGCCACCGGTGTTCCTCCTGATATCTGCGCATTTCACCGCTACACCAGGAATTCCGATCTCCCCTACCGAACTCTAGCCTGCCCGTATCGACTGCAGACCCGGGGTTAAGCCCCGGGCTTTCACAACCGACGCGACAAGCCGCCTACGAGCTCTTTACGCCCAATAATTCCGGACAACGCTCGCGCCCTACGTATTACCGCGGCTGCTGGCACGTAGTTAGCCGGCGCTTCTTCTGCAGGTACCGTCACTTTCGCTTCTTCCCTGCTGAAAGAGGTTTACAACCCGAAGGCCGTCATCCCTCACGCGGCGTCGCTGCATCAGGCTTTCGCCCATTGTGCAATATTCCCCACTGCTGCCTCCCGTAGGAGTCTGGGCCGTGTCTCAGTCCCAGTGTGGCCGGTCGCCCTCTCAGGCCGGCTACCCGTCGTCGCCTTGGTGAGCCATTACCTCACCAACAAGCTGATAGGCCGCGGGCTCATCCTGCACCGCCGGAGCTTTCGATCACCAAGGATGCCCAAGGCGATCAGTATCCGGTATTAGACCCCGTTTCCAGGGCTTGTCCCAGAGTGCAGGGCAGATTGCCCACGTGTTACTCACCCGTTCGCCACTAATCCCCACCGAAGTGGTTCATCGTTCGACTTGCATGTGTTAAGCACGCCGCCAGCGTTCGTCCTGAGCCAGGATCAAACTCTCCGTGAATGTTTACCCGTGATCGGGTGCACACATCACGAGAGCGGAACATCGGGAGGAATAATCCCGACGTTCACAGCGTCCTCGCTGTGTATTTCTTCAAAGGAACCTCGTCTCAGAGAGACGGGGTATCAACATATCTGGCGTTGACTTTTGGCACGCTGTTGAGTTCTCAAGGAACGGACGCTTCCTTTGTACTCACCCTCTCGGGCTTTCCTCCGGGCGCTTCCCTTCGGTCTTGCGTTTCCGACTCTATCAGTGTTTTTCCGGCCCTCTGACCACCGTTCCGCAGGCATGCGGAAGATGATCCAAAGTTAGGATCTGACGAGTTGGATTGCTGCCGGGTCCTGGATGCGTGACTGCACCCCTCAGCCCCAGGCAGGTTTAAGACTGTACACGGGGTCGCAGACCGCGTGCAAATCCATTAGGGTGGGTGGTCTAGACCTCTTGTCTGGACCATGGATCTGGATCTGTCCCCCGGAACCGGTACGTCTCATGACATACCCTGCTGAACAGCACGCCGGAGACAGCCAGTGACGGCGCTCGTACAGATCTCCATCTCCTGGGAGGACTCCCATGACCACCGTGACGTCCCCGCTTGCAGGACGGGCCATCGGACTGGCGTCCGTGCCCGATCCGGTCTTCTCCGGGGCCATGGTCGGCCCGGGCACCGCGATCGACCCCGTGCGGGAGCCTTCCGAGGCCGTCTCCCCCGTCGACGGCGTGATCGTCTCTCTACACCCGCACGCGTTCGTCGTCGTCGACGAGAGCGGGCACGGCGTGCTCACCCACCTCGGCATCGACACCGTCCAGCTCAACGGCGAGGGCTTCGAGCTGCTCGTCAACAAGGGCGACACCGTCACACGCGGGCAGAGCATCGTGCGCTGGAACCCGGCCGCCGTCGAGGCCGCCGGCAAGTCCCCGGTGTGCCCGGTCGTGGCGCTGGAGGCCACGGCGGACGCCCTCTCCGAGCTCCGTGAGGACGGCGACGTGAAGGCGGGCGACACCCTCTTCCTCTGGAAGTGACGTGACGCCGTCCCCTGACTGACGGCACAGGGCGACGGCACAGAGACATCGGACGCTGCGGCGCGACCCGCCGCTTTTACCGGAGACGGGTGAGATGGAGACAACGCTGCGAGGCGTCGGCGTGAGCCACGGTGTGGCGATCGGCGAGGTTCGGCACATGGGCACGGCGGTGCTGGAGCCGCCGGCCAAGCAGATCCCGGCGGAGGAGGCGGAGCGCGAGCAGCAGCGCGCCCGTCAGGCCGTGGAGGCGGTCGCGGCCGATCTGACCGCGCGCGGGAACCTCGCGGGCGGCGAGGCCCAGGCGGTGCTCGAGGCGCAGGCCCTGATGGCGCAGGACCCCGAGCTGATGGCCGACGTGGACCGGCGCATCGCCGTCGGCAGCTCCGCCGAGCGCGCGGTGTACGACGCGTTCGCCGCGTACCGCGAGCTGCTGGCGAACGCGGGCGAGTACCTGGCGGGCCGGGTCGCCGACCTGGACGACGTGCGCAACCGCATCGTGGCGCGGCTGCTCGGCGTGCCGATGCCGGGCGTGCCGGACAGCGACGAGCCGTACGTGCTGGTGGCGCGGGATCTCGCGCCGGCGGACACCGCGCTGCTGGACCCCACGCTGGTGCTCGGTTTCGTGACCGAGGAGGGCGGGCCGACCAGTCACAGCGCCATCCTGGCGCGTGCGCTGGGTGTGCCGGCGGTCGTGGCCCTGCCGGGGGCCGGTGAGATCGCCGAGGGCACGCTGATAGCGGTCGACGGGAGCTCGGGCGAGATCTTCGTGAACCCGACCGAGGAGCGACGGGCCGCCCTGGAGGCCGCGGCGGCCGAGCGGAAGGCCGCTCTCGCTGCGGCGACCGGCCCAGGTGCGACCGCTGACGGGCACAAGGTGCCGCTGCTGGCGAACATCGGCGGGCCGGCGGACGTCCCGGCGGCGGTCGAGGCGGGCGCCGAGGGCGTCGGCCTGTTCCGTACCGAGTTCCTGTTCCTGGACGACAGCAAGAACGCTCCGTCCGAGGAGAAGCAGGTCGAGGCGTACCGGCAGGTGCTGGAGGCGTTCCCCGAGGGGCGTGTCGTGGTGCGGGTGCTGGACGCGGGCGCGGACAAGCCGCTGGACTTCCTCACGCCGGGCGACGAGCCGAACCCCGCGCTGGGCGTGCGGGGTCTGCGGACCCTGCTCGACCACCCGGAGGTGCTGCGCACCCAGCTGACGGCGTTGGCCAAGGCCGCGGAGGGGCTGCCGGTCCACCTCGAGGTGATGGCCCCGATGGTGGCGGACCGGGCCGACGCGAAGGCGTTCGCGGACGCGTGCCGTGCGGCCGGGCTGCGGGCGAAGTACGGCGCGATGGTGGAGATCCCGTCGGCGGCGCTGCGGGCGCGTTCGGTGCTGCAGGAGGTGGAGTTCCTGTCGCTGGGCACGAACGACCTCGCGCAGTACACGTTCGCCGCGGACCGTCAGGTGGGTGCGGTCTCCCGGCTGCAGGATCCGTGGCAGCCGGCGCTGCTCGACCTGGTGGCGCTGTCCGCGGAGGCGGCGCGGGCCGAGGGCAAGAGCTGCGGTGTGTGCGGTGAGGCCGCGTCGGATCCGCTGCTGGCGTGTGTGCTGACGGGGCTGGGTGTCACCTCCCTGTCGATGGGTGCGGCGTCCATTCCTTATGTGCGTGCCTCGCTGGCGAAGTTCACGCTGGCGCAGTGCGAGCGGGCCGCCGCCGCCGCGCGGGCCGCGGACGGCGCGGACGAGGCGCGGAACGCGGCGCAGGCGGTGCTGTCGGGCGAGTAGTCCTCGCCCGGCATCGACAACGCGGTGTCCCGAGGGGCGCCCCACTCCGGTGGGGCGCCCCTCGTGCTGTCCCCGTTCCCGGCCCCGGTCAGTGGCGGTGGTCCGGGCCGGGGTCGGCGTCCGTGAGGTCGGGTGACGCGCAGTAGTCGACGTTGGATTCGGGCGGGATGATCTCGCCGGTCTCGGTGTCGGTGCAGTAGGCGTCGAAGACCTCTCCCGCGGTGAGGGGGATCAGTCCGTGGCTGCGGATGCGCCAGCCGTGGATGCGGTCGGGTTCGCCGGGGGTGCTGGTGCGCATCACGAGGCCGCCGGGGCCCGCGGTGGCGAGGCCGACGGCCAGGACGGTGGTGAACTCCAGGGCCTCGGTCTCGTCGAGGTGCACGCCCTCGTCGGTGTCGTCGGCGTGCAGCACGGCGACCAGGGATTCGGGTGGTCCGGAGACGCTGCAGACGAGATGTCGGTCGCCCGGCGGCGCGCTGTCGAGGATGCGGGAGACCAGGCGGGAGGCGCGGCTGAAGGCGGCGTGTCCGAGGTCCTCGCCGCAGGAGGCGCAGGGGCCGAGGCGGGCGAGGAGCATCGTGGCGTACTCCCAGGTGGCACGGCGGACGGCCTCGTCGACGAGGGTGGTCATCAGGTCCGACAGGGGCCGGCCGTCGTAGGGGACGGCGGGTCCTGTGGCGGCGCGCTCGGCGGTGAAGCGGGTGCGGCTGAGGTGGCTGTCGGGGTCGAGGCCGTGCTGCGCGCACCAGTCGGCGTACTCCTCGGGGTCGAAGAGGGCCACCGTGGTGTGGCCGCCCTGGAGGGCGCGGGTGCGCAGCACGGCTTCGACGTGTTTCAGGTAGGTGGCGTGGTCGTCGAAGACGAAGCTGTCGTAGCGCCGCATGGCGCGGAAGTCGTGTTCGTCGGTGAGCACGCCGATGGTGCCCACGATCTCGCGGCGCAGGACGCGTCGCAGGGTCCGGTGGTCGGTGTACGCCATGTCTCCCCCTCTGCACGGTCGATCAATGCTCACTCACCGTAATCGGCGGCACTGACAACGGGTGCGGAGGAGGAGACTGGCGTGACGGGTCAGGGGCGGGTGCGGGCCAGCTCCTGGTAGTGGGCGAGCAGGTCGAGGTTGTCGATGGAGCCGGGGTTGACGGCCTTCTCCAGGGGGGTGCCCTGGAGGAGTCGCTTGACCGGGACCTCGATGCGCTTGCCGGTGAGGGTGTGCGGGATGCCGGGCACCTCGATGATCTCGTCGGGGACGTGCCGGGGCGAGAGCTGGGTGCGGATGGTCTTCTTGATGCGGTCGGTCAGGTCGTCGTCGAGGGTGGCGCCAGGCGCCAGGTGGACGAAGAGCGGCATCCAGTAGCCGCCGTCGGGCTGTTCGATGCCGACGACCAGGGACTCCTTGATCTCGGGGAGGCGTTCGACGGCCTCGTAGATGTCGGCGGAGCCCATGCGGACGCCCTGGCGGTTGAGGGTGGAGTCGGAGCGGCCGTGGATGACGACGGAGCCGTGCGAGGTGAGGGTGATCCAGTCGCCGTGGCGCCAGACGCCGGGGTAGGTGTCGAAGTAGCTGTCGTGGTAGCGGCTGCCGTCGGGATCGTTCCAGAAGTGGATGGGCATGGACGGCATGGGGTTGGTGACCACGAGTTCGCCGACCTCGTCGGTGAGGGGCTTGCCGCTGGGGTCCCAGGACTGCAGGTCGGTGCCGAGGCAGGGGGCCTGGAGCTCGCCGACGTGCACGGGGAGGGTGGGGACGGCTCCGGCGAAGCAGGAGCAGACGTCGGTGCCGCCGCTGACTGAGGCGATCCACAGGTCATCGCGGACCTCGTCGTGCAGCCAGCGGAATCCGTCGGGCGGCAGCGGGGAGCCGGTGGTGGCCACGCACGTCACGGCGGACAGGTCGTGGTCACGCGAGGGGTGGACGCCGGCCTTGCGGCAGGCCATCACGTACGCGGCGGAGGTGCCGTAGAGGGTGGCTCCGGTGCGTTCGGCGATGCGCCACTGGGCGCCGGTGTCGGGGTAGCCGGGGCTGCCGTCGTAGAGGACGACGGTGGTGCCGGTGAGGAGGCCGGAGACGAGGAAGTTCCACATCATCCAGCCGGTCGAGGTGTACCAGAAGAAGCGGTCGTCGGGACCGAGGTCGCAGTGCAGGCCGAGCTGCTTGAGGTGCTCGACGAGGATGCCGCCCTGGGACTGGACGATGGCCTTGGGCAGTCCGGTGGTGCCGGAGGAGTAGAGCACCCACAGGGGGTGGTCGAAGGGCACCTGCTCGAAGACCGGTTCGGTGTCGCCGGCGGTGAGGGCGGACCATTCCAGGGCGCCGTCGGGGGCGTCGGTGCCGAGCAGCGGGATGTGCACGACGGCGCGCAGGGTGGGCAGTTCGCGGCGGAGTTCGGCGACGATCTCGCTGCGGTCGTGCTCCTTGCCGCCGTAGCGGTAGCCGTCGACGGTGAACAGGACGACCGGTTCGACCTGCTGGAAGCGGTCGAGGACGCTGCGGGCGCCGAAGTCGGGGGCGCAGGAGGTCCACACGCCGCCGACGGCAGCGGTGGCGAGGAGGGCGACGACGGCCTCGGGGATGTTCGGCAGGTAGCCGCTGACCCGGTCGCCGGGGCGTACGCCGAGGGCGCGGAGTTCGGCGGCGAGGGACCCGACCTGGCGGCGCAGTTCGGCCCAGGTGACGGGCCGGGGGTCGTGGGTCTCGTCGACGTGGACCAGGGCCGGCTCGTCCGCGCGGGAGGCGGCGGCGCGCAGGGCGTGCTCGGCGTAGTTGAGGGTCGCGCCGGGAAACCACTGGGCGCCTGGCATGGAGCGGTCGCCGAGGACGCGCTCGTACGGCGTGGTGAAGCGGACGTCGAACCACTCGGTGACCGCTTTCCAGAAGGTCTCCAGTTCCTCGACGGACCAGCGGTGCAGTGCCGGGTATCCGCCGTCGGCGGGGGCGCCGTGGTGCTCCGCCGCCCAGGCCTGGAATGTGGTCACCTGTGCCTGAGCGATGCGTTCCGGATCGGGCTGCCAGAGCGGCTGGGGGTTCACGGTCGACATGGGGCGGCTCCCGGACTGTGCGCGTCGTGTGCGTCCTCCGCGCACGGGCTGGGGTGTGCGCGTGACGCGGCTGACAGGGACGATGCCACGTGATCGACTTCCGCACCAGGGTGCCCCCCACATAGTCCCCGTCGTGAAGATGTGGTCCGATCACGGGTGAACGGGAGTTGAACGCCACGCTTGCGGGGCGCGGTCGATGGCAGGGTGAGCAACATGAACGGTCGTGACCTGGTGCGTTCGTGGTGGTCGGTCGGTGTGGCGGGAGCGGCACGAGGGTTGCGTACCGTACGAGCAGCGTGGCGCAGGCGGGGTGCGGACGCCACCGGGCCGGGGCCGGTGCGGGCGCGGGTGCCGGGGGCCGTGCGGGAGGTGGAGCCGGGTCCCGGCGGGGGTGTGATCCGGTTCGCCCGCTCGGAGCTGCGGATCCTCGTCGCGGTGAACGGCGCGGTGTTCTGGGGGTGGGACGGGACCGGTCCGGAGCCGTCGTACGCGCTGGCCGGCGCGTGTCCCGAGCCGGATCCGCGGGCCGAGCTGGAGCCGGACACGGACGGCGGCTGGCGTGTGGTGGCCGAGCGGGTGACGGTCGCGGTGTCGCGGCACGGCGCGCTGGAGGTGCTGACGCCCGGCGGTGTGATGCTGCGGCGGGATCTGCCGCCGCGGTGGTGGGAGGCGGAGGATCGAGGTCCGGCGCGGTGGTTGCTGCGGTCGGAGGTTCCGGCGGACGCCCGTTTCTTCGGTCCGGGCGGCCGGGCGGAGGCGCCCCGGTCGCGGGAGGGGAAGGGGGTGAGCGCGGCGCCGGTGACCGTGCCCGTGCAGCTGGTGGTGGCGGACGCGGGCACGCATCTGCTGTTCGTCGACAACCCGTGGGACGGCACGGTGACCGTGCGGGAGGGCGTGGAGGGCGCCGGTTCCGGCCACGACCGGGTGGGCACGAGCGAGCTGCGCATGGAGGGCGGTCCGGTGCGCGGCTGGGTGATGGTGGGCACACCTGCGCGGGTCCTGCTGATGTGGGCGTCGCTCACCGGGGCGCCGGCGCTGCCGCCCGCGTGGGCGTTCGGCCACCACCACGTCCGGGAGGGGTGCGGCGGCGAGGACGAGGCGCGGCGGGTGGTCGCCGGTCACCAGGAGCGGGGGCTGCCGCTGGACGCGGTGCATCTGGGGGACGGTCATCTGGACGGCGGGCGTGCGTTCACGGTCGACCAGGACCGTTTCCCGAAGCTGCCGGTGCTGGCGGACGAGCTGCGGCGGGAGGGGATACGGCTGGTGTCGGCGGTGCCTGCGGAGAGGTGGCCCGTCGAGGCGCCCCGCCCGGATCTCACCGACGCGCGCGTGGGGTACGCGGGGCAGGCGGCGCAGGGCTTCGCCGGGGTGTGGCACACGGGCGACGCCTCCGTGCGGGGCGGGCGCGTGGACGCACTGGGACTGGCCCGGGCCGCGTACGAAGGGCTGCGGGACGAGGTGCCCGCCGACGAGCGGCCGTGGGTGCTGTCACGCTCCGGGTGGGCCGGGCTGCAGCGGTACGGCGGGGTGTGGCTGGGCGAGGGCGCCCCGGGGTGGGCAGGACTGCGGGCGTCGCTCGCGCGGGTGTTGGGGCTCGGGCTGTGCGGTGTGCCGTTCTCCGGGCCGGACGTCGTGGGCGACGACAGGAACGGCTCCTCCGAACTGTACGTACGGCAACTCCAGTTGGCCGCGTATCTGCCCTTGCTGCGCACGGGCTCCGGGCCGTGGGAGTACGGCGCGGTCGTCTTGGGTTACGCGCGCGTGGCGCTGGGCGAACGACGGCGGCTGATGCCGTACTTCGTGACGCTGGCGCATCTCGCGCAGCGGACCGGGGCGCCGATGGTGCGGCCGTTGTGGTGGCCGGCGCCGGAGGAGCGGGAGGTGCGGGACTGTGAGGACGCGTTCCTGCTGGGGGACGCGCTGCTGGTGGCGCCGGTGCTGGAGCCGGGCGCGGTGCGGCGTGAGGTGCGGTTGCCGCGCGGGCGGTGGTACGACACGGCGACGGGGCGGGCGTACGAGGGGCCGGCGAAGGTGCTGGTGGACGCGCCCTTGGAGCACATACCCGTGTTCGCGCGGGCAGGCGCGGTGGTGCCGGTGCGCGGGGAGGGCGGCGGGACCGAGCTGGAGGTGTGGGCGCCCGCCTCGGGCCGGAGCGGGGGCGGGCTGGTGGTGCCGGACGACGGGGACGGCGGGGACGGACCGCAGGTCGAGCGGTACTCGGTGACCCGCTCGGGCCCGCGGGTCGTCGTACGGCGCGAAACGGAGGACGGCGCCCTGGAGCCGTCCCGGCCGGTACGGGTCCGCGGGCTCGACGGACCGGGCGGTCAGATGTAGCGGCCCTCGAAGAAGGCGCGCACCGCCACGGTGTGCAGGGGGAAGGCGAGTTCCTCGGGGCGGCGCAGCAGGTGCGTGCCCTCGGTCTCGTCGGTGGGCGCGGAGGCGGGCAGGTCGGCCGCCGGGCGTTCGGGGAGCAGGCCGAACAGCAGCAGATGGCCGTCGGGTGCGCTCATGGCGTCGACGAGGCGGACGTCGCGGCTCTCCGCGTCGAGGCCGGTCTCCTCCTTGAGTTCGCGGACGACGGCCTGGCGCCAGTCCTCGCCGTGGTCGATGTAGCCGCCGGGCAGGGCGGTGCCGCCCTTGGCGGGCGGGATCGCGCGGGTGACGACGACCAGGGCGGTGCCCTGGGTGTCGTACACGGGCTGGAGGGCCACGGCGACCGGGAGCGGGTTGCGGTAGGCGACGGCGCCGCAGGCGGGGCAGGTGCGCGGCCAGCCGGAGACGCCCTCTCCGTAGGGCGCGCCGCAGGACGAACAGTGGCTGCCCGCCGCGGAGTTGGAAGCGTGATTATCGGACACGCGCGGGACTGTATCCGATGACGGAAGGGGCGTCTCCGTTAGGGCGGTCTAGCGGTGGCCGGCGAGGGACCGGCGGGACACCGGGAAGTCGAAGTAGGTGTCCGGGTAGGCCTCGGGCTTGAAGGTGTAGTGCCACCACTCCTCGGCGAGGTTCACGAAGCCGAGGTCCTCCAGGGTGTTCTTGAGCAGCATCCGGTTGGCGCGCTGTTCGCCCGTGATGCGCGGGTCGAGGGTGTGGCTGAGGGTGTCGAAGCAGTCGTAACCGGTGCCCATGTCCACGGAGTTGTCGGGGAACCGCTCGTCCTGGGGCGCGAAGCAGGGGGTGAGGGGCTCGCCCGGGCGGTAGGGGCGTGTGGGACGGGCGGGGAGTTTCACCACGGTGAGGTCGACCGTGGAGCCGCGGCTGTGGCCGGACTTCTCGGCGATGTACCCGTCGGCGAACAGGCGGGTCTTGTCGACGTTCGGATAGAACTCGGCCTTCATGGTCTGGTCGTCGAGGTCCTCGGCCCAGCGGACGAAGTGGTCCACGGCGCGCTGCGGGCGGTAGCAGTCGTACACCTTGAGGGAGTAGCCCTGCGGCAGCAGCCGGCGCTGGGCGGTGCGGAGGGCCTCGGCGGCGGGGCGGGTGAGGATGCACAGGGGCTGCCGGTAGCCGTCGATGCGCTCGCCGGTGAAGTTGTGCGGGGTGACGTAGCGGATCTCGTGGAGGATCGTCGGGTCGACGCTGTGGAGGGCCACGAAGTCGCGGGGCGCCTTGGGTTCGGGGGTCGCCCGGGCGGGTGCGGCCACGGCGGTCGCGGTGAGCAGGGCGGCGAGGGTGGTGACCAGGGCGCGTACCGCGCGGGAAGAACGTGTCATGTCCCCTGCATCTATCAGACGGGGGCCACCGCGCGGAAGCAGGCGCCCCGACCCGTTCTGTCACCGACCTTGACGCTTCCTGACCGCCGGTGAACACTTCCGGTGTCAGTCGACATCGCCGTACATCTCGGCGCATTTTGGTGCGCCACGGCAGGCGTTCACCACGCCAGGACTCCCCCACGGGCGATGCGGCTGCGACGGCACGCTCGTCACGGACGCCGGGCGGGGCGCGGATCCTCCCTGCCTTCGGCTGAAGTCGCCACGGGAAACGCACCCTGCACGTGAGGTCCGGGGCCGACCGTCCTGGGCCCCGGCCCAGGAGCCGCCATGAGCAACGGAGACATATTCGTCGGCGAGGTCATCGGCACCGCCATCCTCATACTCTTCGGCGCCGGCGTGGTCGCCGCCGTCGTCCTCAACTACTCGAAGGCGAAGGACGCCGGCTGGGTGGTCATCGCGTTCGGCTGGGGCTTCGGCGTGATGGCCGGGGCGTACACCGCGGCCCCGTTGTCCGGGGGCCATCTCAACCCGGCGGTCACCCTGGGGATCGCCATCGACACCGGCGAGTGGGACAAGGTCCACGTCTACGTGGCCGGGCAGATGGTCGGCGCGATGCTGGGCGCCCTGCTGTGCTGGCTGGTCTACTACGCGCAGTTCGAGGCCAACGCGGAGGAGGACATCTCCCAGCCGACGCTGGGCATCTTCTCCACCACCCCGGCGATCCGTCGCCCGGTCGCCAACCTCGTCACCGAGATCATCGCCACCATGGGCCTGGTGCTGCCGATCCTGGCGTTCGGGCTCACCAAGGGGCTCGGCGAGTCGGGCACCGCGATCCTCATCGTGTCGTTCCTGGTGGTCGGCATCGGCCTGTCGCTCGGCGGCCCCACCGGATACGCCATCAACCCGGCCCGTGACCTCGGCCCGCGCATCGTGCACGCGCTGCTCCCGATCCCCCGCAAGGGCACCTCGGACTGGGGGTACGCCTGGGTCCCCGTCGTGGGGCCGCTCATCGGCGGGGCGCTGTCCGGGCTCGTGTTCAACGCAGCGTTCTGATCCCGCAGCACCGACGAAGGGGACGCCATGACGGACAAGTTCGTCGCCGCGATCGACCAGGGCACCACCTCCAGCCGTTGCATCGTCTTCAACCAGCACGGCGCGATCGTCGCCGTCGACCAGCGCGAGCACCGCCAGATCTTCCCGAAGCCGGGCTGGGTGGAGCACGACGCCACGGAGATCTGGTCCAAGGTGCAGGCCGTGGTGGCCGGCGCGCTCGCCAAGGCGGGCCTGCGCGCCGGCCGGCTCAGCGCCCTGGGCATCACCAACCAGCGTGAGACGACGGTCCTGTGGGACCGGTCCACGGGCAAGCCCGTGCACAACGCCATCGTGTGGCAGGACACCAGGACCGCCGGACTGTGCGCGCAACTCGGCGGCTCCGACGGGCAGGACCGGTTCCGCGACCGCACGGGGCTGCCGCTGGCCAGCTACTTCTCCGGGCCCAAGGCGGCCTGGCTGCTGGACAACGTGCCCGGGCTGCGGGCCCGCGCCGAGAACGGCGAGATCGCCTTCGGCACCATCGACTCCTGGCTGATCTGGAACCTCACCGGCGGCACCGACGGCGGACGGCACGTCACCGACGTGACCAACGCCGGGCGGACCATGCTGATGAACCTGGAGACCCTCCAGTGGGACTCGTCCATCCTGGAGGCGATGAACGTCCCGGAGGCGGTCCTCCCGGAGATCAGGTCCTCCGCCGAGGTCTACGGCACCGCCGTGGGCCAGCTCGCCGGGGTGCCCGTCGCCTCCGCGCTGGGCGACCAGCAGGCGGCGGTCTTCGGACAGGCCTGCTACGACGTCGGCACCGCCAAGAACACCTACGGCACCGGGAGTTTCCTGCTGCTCAACACCGGCGACCGGCCGGTGCCGTCGAAGCACGGGCTGCTCACCACCATGGGCTACAAGATCGGCGACGAGGCGCCCGTGTACTGCCTGGAGGGGTCGATCGCCATCACGGGCGCGCTGGTGCAGTGGTTCCGCGACCAGCTCGGCATCATCCGCTCCGCGGACGAGATCGAGCCGCTCGCGGCGAGCGTGGAGGACAACGGCGGCGCGTACATCGTGCCCGCGTTCTCCGGCCTCTTCGCCCCCTATTGGCGCTCCGACGCGCGCGGTGTCGTCACGGGTCTGACCCGTTACGTCACCAAGGCGCACCTGGCGCGGGCGGTGCTGGAGGCGACGAGCTGGCAGACGCGTGAGGTCGTCGACGCCATGTACCAGGACTCCGGGGTGCGCATCACCACCCTGAAGGTGGACGGTGGCATGACGAAGAACGGCCTGCTGATGCAGCACCAGGCGGACGTGCTCGGGGTACCGGTGATCAGGCCCCGGGTGTCGGAGACGACCTGTCTGGGCGCCGCCTACGCGGCCGGGCTCGCCACGGGTGTGTGGAACGGTCTGGACGAGCTGAAGTCGCACTGGCAGAGGGACGCCGAGTGGACGCCCGCGATGGAGACGTCCGTGCGGGACCGTGAGTACCGCAACTGGCGGAAGGCGGTGGAGAAGAGCCTCGGCTGGGTCGAGGAGGGCGAGGACTGAGGCACGCGCGCGTGGTGCCTGTCCGTCGTGCGGCGGCTCGTGCTCCTGTCGGCGGGAGCACGGGCCGCGTCCTCGCGGCCGGGTCAGGTGGTGACCGCGCTGCGCCGCCGCGCGGCCTGGGTCATGGCGTGCTGGACGACGCCGACCAGGACCTCCTTGACCGACTCGCGGTCGCGCGCGTCGCACAGCACCAGCGGTACGTCGTCGTCGAGGTCGAGGGCCCGGCGTACCGCGTCCTCCGGGTAACGGGCGGAGCCTTCGAAGCAGTTGACGCCGACCACGAAGGGTATGGCGCGCCGCTCGAAGTAGTCGACGGCGGCGAAGCAGTCCTCCAGGCGCCGGGTGTCGGCGAGGACGACCGCGCCGAGCGCGCCCTCGGACAGCTCGTCCCACATGAACCAGAACCGCTCCTGGCCGGGCGTGCCGAACAGGTACAGCACCAGGTCCTCGCGCAGGGTGATGCGCCCGAAGTCCATGGCCACGGTGGTGGTGCTCTTCGCCTCGACGCCGCTGGTGTCGTCGACGGGCCGCCCGGCCTCCGTGAGGAGTTCCTCGGTGCGCAGCGGCCTGATCTCGCTGACCGCGCCGACGAGCGTGGTCTTGCCCACGCCGAAGCCGCCAGCCACCAGGATCTTGAGCGTGACGGGCTCGACCGGGGGCTTGCCGCGCTCAGAACGCCCGAAGATCATCGGTCTCTTCTCCTGCTCGATGGTGGTCGGGCGGCGGGCCGTATCCCCCGCCGCCGGGGGTTTCGATGACGAGGACGTCGCCGGGGCCGACGTCCGCCGAGTCGCTGCCGGCGAGCCGGGTGACGGTGCCGTCGGCGCGTTCGATCCGGTTGGCGCCCGTGGCTCCTGGGAGTCCGCCCGCCATGCCGTAGGGCGGGACCCTGCGGTGCTGGGACAGCGTGGAGACGGTCATGGGCTCCAGGAAACGGATGCGGCGTACGCCTCCGTCGCCGCCGCGCCACCGTCCGGCGCCGCCGCTGCCCCGGCGCACGGCGAACTCGTCGAGCCGGACCGGCAGTCGCCACTCCAGGATCTCCGGGTCGGTGAGCCGGGAGTTGGTCATGTGGGTCTGGACGACGGGCGCGCCGTCGTACCCGTCCCCCGCGCCGGAGCCGGACGCCACGGTCTCGTAGTACTGGTGGCGGGCGTTGCCGAAGGTCACGTTGTTCATGGTGCCGGACCCCTCGGCCTGGACGCCGAGCGCCGCGTAGAGGGCGCCGGTGACGGCCTGTGAGGTCTCCACGTTGCCCGCGACGACGGCGGCCGGGGGTTCGGGCGCCAGCATGGAGCCGGGCGGGACGACGATGCGCAGCGGCCGCAGACAGCCGTCGTTGAGCGGGATGTCGTCGGCGACGAGGGTGCGGAAGACGTACAGGACGGCCGCGTTGACGACGGAGAAGGGCGCGTTGAAGTTGGTGGCGAGCTGCGGGGAGGTGCCGGTGAAGTCGATGGTCGCGGAGCGTGCGGCGCGGTCCACGCCCACCTTGACGCGGATGACGGCGCCCGCGTCGGTCTCGTAGGCGTACTCGCCGTCGTCCAGGGCGTCGACGACGCGGCGCACCGCTTCCTCGGCGTTGTCCTGGACGTGCCGCATGTAGGCCTGGACGACGTCGAGTCCGTAGGTGTCGATCATGCGGCCGACCTCTTCGACGCCCTTGTGGTTGGCGGCGATCTGGGCGCGCAGGTCGGCGAGGTTGGTGGCCGGGTTGCGGGAGGGGTGGCGGGCCTCGGTGAGGAGGCGGACGGTCTCCTCCTCGCGGAACCGGCCGTTCTCGGTGAGCAGCCAGTTGTCGAAGAGGACGCCCTCCTCGTCGATGGTGCGGCTGTTCGCGGGCATGGAGCCGGGGGCGATGCCGCCGATCTCGGCGTGGTGGCCGCGGGAGGCGACGTAGAAGAGGACTTCGGGGTCCGTGCCGTCCTGAGGGGTGCCGAAGACGGGGGTGATGACGGTGACGTCGGGCAGGTGGGTGCCGCCGTGGTACGGATCGTTCACGGCGTAGGTGTCGCCGGGGCGCATGGAGGCGCCGCGCCGCCGGATGACCTCCTTGACGCTGGTCCCCATCGAGCCGAGGTGGACGGGGATGTGCGGGGCGTTGGCCACCAGGTTCCCGTCGGGGTCGAACAGGGCGCAGGAGAAGTCCAGCCGTTCCTTGATGTTGACGGACTGGGCGGTGGACTCCAGGCGGGCGCCCATCTGTTCGGCGATGGACATGAAGAGGTTGTTGAAGATCTCCAGCAGGACCGGATCGACGTCCGTGTCGACTTCGGAACTCTGCGTGACGGCCACGCGTTCCATGACCAGGTGTCCGTCGTCGGTCGTCGCTGCCTGCCAGCCGTCGTCGACGACGGTCGTGGAGCCGTCCTCGGCGATGATCGCGGGGCCGGTGACGGTCTCGCCGGGAGGGAGGTCATCGCGGCGGTGGAGGGGGACGTCGCGCCAGGCGCCGCCGGTGTGGAGGCGGACGGTGACGGGTGCGGCGGGCCGGCCCGACCAGGTGGCGAGGGCGGAGAGATCGGGGGGTTGAGTGGTGCCGGTGGCCTCGACGGAGAGGGCCTCGACGACGACCGGGCGGTCGAGGATGAAGGAGTAGGTGGCGCGGTGCCGTTCCTCGAAGGCGCGCCGCATGGTGTCCGGGTCGGTGAGCCCGACGGTGAGGGTGGTGTCGGTGCCGTCGTAGCGGAGCTGCGCCCGCCGGGTGACCTCGACGCGCTCCTCGGGGACGTCCTCGGCGAGGAGTTCGGCGCGGGCCGCCGCCTCCAGCTCGTCGGCGGTCGCGTGGACGCGAGGCATGGCGGCGGGCTCCAGCGGGGCCTCGACGGAGCGTTCGCGCATGGCGGTGGTGTCGGCGAGGCCGATGCCGAGGGCGGACAGCACGCCCGCCATGGGCGGCACCAGGACGGTGCGGATGCCGAGGGAGCCGGCGACCATGCAGGCGTGCTGGCCGCCGGCCCCGCCGAAGGTGGTGAGGGCGTACCGCGTGATGTCGTGGCCCTTCTGCACGGAGATCCGCTTGACCGCGGCCGCGATGTTGGCGACGGCGATCTGGAGATAGCCCTCGGCGACCTGTTCGGGGGTGCGGTCGTCGCCGGTGCTCTCGTGGATCTCGCGGGCGAGAGCCGTGAAGCGGGCGCGGACCACGTCCGCGTCGAGCGGCTGGTCGCCGCCGGGGCCGAACACGGCGGGGAAGTGCGCGGGCTGGATGCGGCCCAGCATGACGTTGGCGTCGGTCACGGCGAGCGGGCCGCCGCGCCGGTAGCAGGCGGGGCCGGGGTCGGCGCCCGCGGAATCGGGTCCCACACGGTAGCGGGAGCCGTCGAAGTGCAGGACCGAGCCCCCGCCGGCGGCGACGGTGTGGATGTCGAGCATCGGCGCGCGCAGCCGCACCCCGGCGATCTGCGTGGTGAACACCCGCTCGTACTCGCCGGCGAAGTGGGAGACGTCGGTGGAGGTGCCGCCCATGTCGAAGCCGATGACCCGGTCGAACCCGGCGAGCTGCGACATGCGGGCCATGCCGACGATCCCGCCGGCCGGCCCGGACAGGATGGCGTCCTTGCCGCGGAACTGACTGGCCTCGGTGAGCCCGCCGTTGGACTGCATGAACATCAGCCGTACGCCTTCGAGCGCGTCGGCGACCTGGCGCACGTAGCGGCGCAGCACGGGTGAGAGGTAGGCGTCGACG
Source organism: Streptomyces sp. P9-2 (assembly GCF_051903975.1). Lineage (NCBI taxonomy): Bacteria > Bacillati > Actinomycetota > Actinomycetes > Kitasatosporales > Streptomycetaceae > Streptomyces > Streptomyces sp. P9-2. The sequence continues at coordinate 4,117,900 of NZ_CP192633.1, read as the reverse complement.
ACGGCGGTGTCCCCGCGCGGCACCAGCTTCATCAGCGGGCTGACCTCGCTGGACAGGGAGATCTGCGGGAAGCCGACGCGGGCGGCGAGTTCCCCGACGCCCTGTTCGTGGGCGGGGTGGCGGTCGCTGTGCAGGCAGACCACGGCGACGGCCCGGATACCGTCGTCGTACGCCTGCCGCAGCGGGCCTTCGAGGGCGTCGAGGTCGGGGGCGCGCAGCACGGTGCCGTCGGCGGCGACGCGTTCGTCCACCTCGATCACCCGCTCGTGGAGCGGTAAGGGCAGGTCGATACGGCGCGCGAAGAGGTGCGGGCGGTTCTGGTAGGCGATCCGCAGGGCGTCGCGGAAGCCCCGGGTGACGACCAGCAGGGTGCGCTCGCCCGTGCGTTCGAGGAGGGCGTTGGTGGCGACGGTGGTCCCCATGCGAACGGCCTCGACGGGGTCGCCGGACCCGTCGAGCAGCGCGCGGACGCCGATCACGGCCGCGTCGGCGCCGGGCGGGCCCGAGCGGTCCGGGTCGGGGTTGTCGGAGAGGACCTTGCGGGTGAGCAGCCTGCCGTCGGGGCGGCGCGCGACGATGTCGGTGAAGGTGCCGCCTCGGTCGACCCAGAACTGCCAGCCTGTCACGTCACTACCCCGCTTCCGCGCCGGTCACAGCGCCCGGAGGCCGTTGATCACGTCGCGCAGAATACTCTCGTCCGGCAGCTCCGCCGGGGGTACCGGCCGGTTCACATGGACGAATTCCGCGTCCACGAGATCGCCCACGAGGACCCGGACCACGCCCACCGGCAGGTCGAGCCCGGCGGCGAGTTCGGCGACCGTCTGGGGGGTGTCGCGGCACAGCCCGACGATGTCGACGTGCTCCGGGGACAGGGAGGGGTCGTCCTCCGCGTCGTCCGCGTGCGGCTCCACGACGACCACGGCGATCAGGTCGAGGCGGTGCTGGGCCGCACTGGTGGTGCGGCCCCGCGTCATGGCGTACGGACGGACGACCGGTCCGGCCTCGTCGTCGAACCAGTGGCTACTACCCTGACCGTGATCGCTCATGTCGGTCCACTACCCACCCGAGGGCAGATCGGTGCGTGGCGCGGCGCCCAGGTGCACGCCGACACGCTTCACCAGGAGGGTCATCTCGTAGGCCACCTGGCCGACGTCCGAGTCGGCGTCCGCGAGGACCGCGAGGCAGCTGCCGTCCCCTGCGGCGGTGACGAACAGGAACGCCTCGTCGAGCTCGACGACGGTCTGGCGGACCTCACCGGCCTCGAAGTGGCGGCCGACGCCCTTGGCGAGGCTGTGGAAGCCGGAGGCGACGGCGGCCAGGTGCTCGCTGTCCTCCCGGGTGAGGTCCTTGGACGCCCCCGTGGGCAGGCCGTCGCCGGAGAGCACGATCGCCTTGCGGATGCTGGCGACGCGGTCCACCAGGTCGTCGAGGAGCCAGTTGAGCTCGCCCTTGTCGTTCGTGTGGCCGGTGGCGCTCGGTTCGGTCATCGACCGTCCCCCTTTGTCCTTCGTCGTGGTGCTGTGCCGCTGCCGGCGTCGTCGCCCGCGGCGTTCTCCTCCCGGCCGCGCTGCCAGCCGCGCTGGAGCGAGGCCATGCGGCTGCGTACTTCGTCCGCGTCCCGTTCGGCGGGCCGGGCCCGGTCGGTCTTCCGGGTCGCGGCGTCGCGCTTGAGCTGCGGGGCCAGGCTGGCCTGCCGCACTCGGCGGGGCAGTGGTGCGGTGTCGGGCTGCGGTGTGCCGGTGTCCGTGTCGTGGGTGACCGGAGAGGAGTCGTCAGGGCCGCCGGGCATGGTCGCGGGGCGGCGGTCGGGGGCGCCGGACGCGGGGCCTGCGGGCGCTTCGGGCGCGGGCGTGTCGAGTGCGGGCGCTTCGGGCGCATCGGGCGCTTCGGGCGCGGGCGCGTCGGCGTGCTCGGGGCCGGTGGTGCGGCGGCGGCTGGGCAGGGGCGGCGGTGTCTCCGCGCCCGGCTGCTCCGCGTCGCGCGCGGGCAGCTCCGGCACGGGTTCCGCGCCGGCGCGTCCGATGGCCCGGCGGCCGGTGTCGCCGCGGCGGCGGGACGGCAGCGGAGGCGGCTCGTCCGCGTCGGGGCGGGTGTGCGGGGCGTCGTCGTCGGTGCGTCCGCCGCGGGCCCGCTGGTCGCGGACCGGGCGGCCGTGGGAGCTGACCAGCTTGGGGGTCGCCCGGCGGGTGAGCGGCACGGGTCCGCTCCCCCGCTCGCCGGCCTCCTCCGTGTCCTCGTCGGCGGCGGTCTCGGGCCGTGCGGTGTCGCGGGCGGCCCGCTCGTCGTCGGTGAGGGAGCGGCGGGGCCGGAACAGGCCGCCGTCCCCGTCGTCCAGGGCGGGGAAGCCGTCGAGGGCGTCGAGGTCGACGGGCCCCTCGAGTTCGACCGGCCCGTCCAGCACGGAGGCAGGCAGTCCGGGCAGGGCCACGGGCACCTGGGAGAGCGCGGCACGGCGGCTGTCCGCCGGTTCCTTCTCCGTACGGCGCGGGCGGTCGAGGCGGAACCCTACGCCGTTGGTGTCGGGCACGTCGTCGGTGAGCAGCGCGTCCGGGATGAAGACGACGGCCGTGGTGCCGCCGTACGGGGACGGCTGGAGGGAGACGCGGACGTTCTGCCGCTGGGCGAGCCGGCTGACCACGAACAGGCCGAGCCGGTCGGTGTCGGACAGCTCGAACTCCGGTGTCTCCGCGAGCCGCAGGTTGGCGTCGAGCAGCGCGTCGGCGGCCATGCCGAGGCCCCGGTCGTGGATCTCCAGGGTGAAGCCGTTGCCGACGCGCTCGCCGACGACCTGGACGGCTGTGTGCGGCGGGGAGAACACCGTGGCGTTCTCCAGCAGTTCGGCCACCAGGTGGGTGAGGTCGGCGACGGCGGGACCGGTGACCGCGACGCGGGGCAGCCGGCGGACCTCGATGCGCTCGTAGTCCTCGACCTCGGCGACGGAGGCCCGGACGACGTCCATGAGCTGGACGGGCTTGCGCCACTGCCGGGAGGGGGCGGCGCCGGACAGGATGACCAGGCCTTCGGCGTGCCGCCGCATACGGGTCGTCAGGTGGTCGAGGCGGAACAGGTCGGCGAGTTCCTCGGTGTCGTCGGTGCGGCGCTCCATGGCGTCGAGCAGGGTGAGCTGCTTGTGCAGCAGCACCTGGCTGCGGCGGGCGAGGTTGACGAACACCTCGGAGACGCCGGCGCGCAGTTCGGCCTGTTTGACGGCGGCCTCGACGGCGGCGCGCTGGAGGGTGTTGAGGGCCTGGCCGACCTCGCCGATCTCGTTCTTGTCGTACTCGAGCTGCGGGACCTCGGTCTCGACGTCGACCTGTTCGCCGGCCGAGAGGCGGCGCATCACGCTGGGGAGCCGCACGCCGGACGCCTCGTGGGCCTCCAGGCGCAGCTGCCTGAGGTCGCGGATGAGTTTCCGGCCGACGCGCACGGAGAGGTACAGCGAGAACAGCAGGGCGGCGAGGCCGAGCACGCCGGCGACCACGGCCTTGGCGATGACGCCCAGGGCGACGGGCCGGACGCGTTCCTGGTAACGGTCGGTCGCCTGGTCGTTGAGGGCGCCGAGTTCGTCGAGCACCTTGCCCGCCGCGGTGTCCCAGCTCTTGGCGGTGACGCCGCGGGGCTCGCCGTCCTCGGCGAAGACGGCGGCCTGCTCGCCGACCCGCAGCGGGGCGGTCGTGGCGTTGCCCCAGAACGTGTCGTAGCGGTCGCGCTCGTCGGCGGGGAGCTGCGGCAGGGCGGTCTCGTAGAGCAGGGTGCGCTGGGCCATCAGGTCGGAGACGTCCCGCACCTCGGTGGGGGCCAGCTTGCCGACGATCAGGGCGGAGCCGAGCAGGGCGTCCTCGCGGGAGAGCAGTTCGCGGGCGCGGGAGAGGTTCACCAGGGCGCGGTACTGCTTGTCCAGGCCGACGTCCTCGACGACGTGCAGGTCGGACAGCAGGACGTAGCAGGGGTCGACGAGGCGGTTGTAGAGGTCGAGCGCCTGGCGGCGGTCGACGGTGCCGTCGTCGACGCTGCGGCGGAGGGACTCGATGCCCTCGAACGAGTCGAGCGCGGCGTCGAGTTTGTCGGTGCTGCCGTGCATGGCCTCGCGCACGTCCCTGGCGGACGCGCTTGTGCGGACGGCGGCGACGGCCCTGTCCGTGGCGGCGCGGCTCGCCTTGAGGGCGGTGAGGCCGTCGGAGGCGCGGGGGTCGGCGAGGTGGACGAGGGTCTGCCGGCGCTCCTGCTGGAGGACGCGGACGGTGTCCTCGACGGGGTAGCCGACCTCCTCCATCACGGACGACACGTCGAACAGGTGGCTCGCCTCACGGCCCGTGATCACGGTGGTGAAGGCCCAGAGCGTGGTCAGGGACACCAGCGGCACGAGGAGCAGCGCCACGATCTTCCGGCGGATGGACTTCCCGCGAAAGCGCATGGCCTCCCCCAGCTCGGCCCCCGGGCGACCGGGGGCACACATGTGCGTCAACAAACGGCGCGAGCCTACTACCGCCCCAGGGGCAACTCGAAGACCTGTCCGGAGGGTTCGATTCCGGCACGCGGTCGGTTCGGGCGGAGTTGTCCGGTCATTGCGGGAGATTGCCTCCCGGAATCCGGGACGAGTTCCCCGGCCCTTTGTCCCAGGTTTCACACACTGGTTGGCCTGAATCTTTCCCGACCGGGAATCTTCACGAGTCCCCGCGCGTCCTAACCTGCGGGACATGGGGGCGGAATCGGCCACAGGAGCCGTGTCCCGCACCTGGGCGGCGTAAAACAGCGCATCCCGGGCAGCCAATGGGGAGCCGGGTCTTCGGACAGCAGCAGCGGGCTGGCGGCGGTGGGGAGTGACACGGGTGATGGGCACGGCGGAGCGGCGGCGTGAGGCGTCCGAGGACGGTGCGGCGGCGCGGGAGGTGACGCGGCGGCAGGCCACGGAGGCGGAGCGTGCGGGGCACATGGCCGGGCCGGCGGACGCCGGGCGCGTCCGGGAGGCGGCCGGTGCGCGGCAGGCCTACAGGCCCCTGTGGGTGGAGGAGCCGGCCAAGCGGCGCAGGCTGCCCGACCCGGTGCGGACGGCCGCGGTGCGGGCGGTGCTGGTCATCGCGGTGACGCTGATCCAGGCCACGGTGGCCGTGCTGTGCACGCTGGCCGGGTCCTGGCTCGCCTTCCCGATGGTCATCAGCAGCGTCGTCAGCACGATCGCGGCAACCTGGGCGGTGCTCGACGTGTGGGTGACCCGCCAGGTCTGGAACCAGCGGCACGGCGTGGTGTCCACGCCCGCCAGCACGGCCCGGGCGCTGCGCCGTGAGCGTCGCCAGGCCCGCCGGGCGGAGCGGGCCGCCGAGCGCGAGCGGGCCCGCATACGCCGGCGGGGCGGCGCCGGGCAGCTGTCGCACTCGTAGGGCTCGCCGTCGGTAGGGTGGCGTCTCCGCGACGCGCAGGTGAGCGCGGTGCGCGACGGCCCGCCGGGCGGCGCGCACCGGGTGTACGGAGAGATGGGGGCCGGCCATGACCCGTGCGGGGCGGCCCGGAGAGCGGCGGAACAGCCCGAGCGGCGCCGTGCAGTCCGTGGACCGGGCCGTGAGCGTGCTGGAGATCCTCGCCCGGCGCGGCGAGGCCGGGGTCACGGAGATCGCCGACGAGCTGGGAGTGCACCGCTCCACCGCGTTCCGGCTGCTGGGCGTCCTGGAGAACCGGGGCCTGGTCGGACAGGCGGGCGACCGGGGCAAGTACCACCTGGCCGCCGGTGTGCTGCGCCTCGCGGGCGCGGCGGCCGTACGGCTGGACGTCTCGCAGGAGGCCGTCCCCGTCTGCCGGGACCTCGCCGACGAACTGGGCGAGACGGTCAACGCCGCGGTGCCGGACGAGGACGCGGCCGTCAACATCATGCAGGCGCGCGGCACGGCCGCGGTGACGGCACAGGACTGGCTGGGCCGGCGCACGGCACTGCACGCGACGTCCAGCGGCAAGGTGTTCCTGGCCCATATGACGCCCGCCCGCCGCGAGGAACAACTGGCCCGCCCCCTGCGCCGCTTCACCGAACACACCGTCACGGACCCGGCGGCGCTGCGCCGCGAACTGGAGCAGGTGCCCGAGCAGGGGTACGCGGCGACGCGTGAGGAACTGGAACTCGGCCTCGTCGCCGTCGCGTCACCGGTCCGCTCGCACGACGGCACGGTGATCGCCGCGATCAGCGTCTCGGGGCCGGTGTTCCGGATGACCCCGGACCGGATTCCGCTACTGGGGGCGAGGACGACCGCGGCCGCGGAGGAGCTGTCTCGGCGCATGGGGTACGGGTTCTAGAGGCGCGCGGGCCGACGAGGCGTTCCGGCACGCGCCCTCGACACCGAGGTGCGGCTCCCTTCTCGGGGCAGGGTGTGGCACAGTCCGCCCCCCGCGCCTTACGTCGTCGTCGCCGGCCGTTTGAACATCCGGGTCGCCGTGATCTCGCTGTGGGTTTCCTCGCCCGGGTCCGGCTGCGGCAGGCCCGGGCGGAGGTGTTCCTCCACGCTGATGTACTTCAGGCCCGCCCGCAGGTCGGCGTCGTTGCGGAGGCGGATGACCAGGGGGAACTCGGCCAGGGCCGTGGTGTCGAACAGGCCCGTGGTGTACAGCAGCTGGACGCCTAGCGCGTCGGCGACCGCCCGCTGGAGCTCCAGCAGATAGGTCGCGTTGGCGCGGCCGATGGGGTTGTCCAGGAACAGCGTGCCGGCGTGCCGGTGCTTGTCGCGGCCCCGGTCGTTGGAACGCAGCGCGGCCATCGTGCAGTAGAGGGCGATGGCGGCGGTGAGCAGCTGCCCGCCGGAGAACACGTCGCCCATCTGCCCGACCGGCACCCGCTCGGCGCGCAGCACCGCGTCCGGCTTGAGGATCTCGACCGCGACGCCCTTGGGCCGCAGGGCGGCGCCGACGCCGCGCAGCAGCAGGGACATGCCGTCGCGCCGCAGGTCCGAGTTCTTCTTGACGGCCGCGCGGGTGGCCTCGTCGATGACCTCGCCGAGGCGCTCGGTGAGCGTGGCCTGGTCGGGCTCCTCGAAGCGGATGCGCAGGAACTCCTGCCCCGACCACTCCCCCAGTCCCTCCGGCAGCCGGGAGAGCCGCTGGGCGGAGCGCAGCGTGGCGAGGGCGGACTCGACCAGACCGCGCAGCCGGTCCACGATCGAGTCGCGGTTGCGCTCCAGCTGCTCCAGCTCGTCGGTGAGGACGCGCAGCCGGGGGGCGAAGGCGTCGGCCCACTTCTTGGCGTGCTCCGGCAGCGCGGAGGCGGGCAGTTCACGGATCTGCTGGCGGGCCGGCGTGCGCACCTGCTCGTAGCGGGTGGAGTTGGCGTGCCGCACCAGCACGTCGCTCGCCTCGCGCACGGCGGCCTCGGCGGCGGACAGGTCGGCGGCGCAGCCGCGCAGCGAGCGACGGGCCTCGGCGGCGGACCGCCGGGCGTCGTCCAGGTCGCCGGGGTACGGCTCGGGCCGCTCCTGCTCCTCCTCTGTGGCGTGCTCGCGCAGCAGGTCGCGGAGCATGGCGGCGATCTCGTCGAAGCCGCCGGCCGCGTCCTCGGCGGCCCGGTGGGCGGCGAGCAGCTCGGCGTGCGTCTCCCGGGCCTGGCTCAACTCCTCCTCGCGGGTGGCGAGTTCGACGGTGGCCGTGCGCAGGAGCGCCTGGGCGTGCTCGGCGTCGCGCGGCTCCAGCTCCTCGGGGAGGTCGGTGTGCGCCTCGCCGTCGGCGGGGGCGAGGCGCTCGGCCTCGCCTCGAAGCCGGCCGAGCTGCTCGCTCGCGCCGGACATCCGGGTCTCCAGAAGCTGCACCAGCTCCTCGGCGCGCGCGGCGGCCGCCTGCCGGCTGGGCCCGTCGGAACCGTCGGGCGACCGGAGCAGCTGCTCGGCGCGGGTGCGGACCTTGTTGCTGAGCCGGTCCAGCTCGGCGCGGGCGGCGCTCTCGTCGCTCTCCGCGCGGGCCTGCTCGGCACGCAGGTCGGCGCCGACGCCGACCTTCTCGTACACCTGGGACGCGGCCCGGTAGGCCTCGCGCAGGGCGGGCAGGGATGCCTGCGGGGCGCCGTCGCCGTCCTCGGGCAGGTCGTCGGGGGCGCCGGCGATCTCGGAACGCTCGGCGCGCAGGGTGCGCGCGGTGCGGCGGGCGTCGTCGGCGGCGCGCTGGGCGGCGCGCCGGTCCTCGTCGGCGGCGCGGGCGCGCTCCAGGCAGGACTGGGCGCGCGCCTCCGCCTCGGCGGCGTCGTCGGCGAGTTCGCGCAGCTTGGCCTGCCAGCCTGCGCGTTCACGCAACCGGAAGGCGAGTCCTGCGAGGGCGTCGGCGGCGCGCCGGGCCTTCTGGGCGGCCTCCTGCCGTTCGTCGCGGACCCGGACCGCCTCGGCGGCCGCCTCCTCGGCCTCCGCCCGCAGGCTGCGCGCCTCGGCCAGCTCGGCCTCGGTCTCCTCGGCGAACGCCCGGGCCTGCTCGGCCGTCGCGGCCAGTTCGGCGAGGCGTCCGGCGGGGCAGCCGGTGCGCCAGGAGGCGAGCCGGGCGGCGAGTTCGCGGTCCTTGCCGAGCCGTGCGGCGAGGGCGCGGATCTCCTCGTCCCGCTCGGCGGCGCGGGCGCGCAGCGCCTGCCGCTCCTCGTCGGCGGCGTGCTCGTCGTGCATGGCCGGGTTCGGCGGTACGAGGAACACGTCGCCGGAGTCGGACTCGGGCGTGGGTGCGAGCAGCGCGGCGGCCGTGCCGACGGCGACGGCGGACCGGGGCAGCAGGGCGGCGTCGCTCAGGGCCTCGCGGGCGCGGACGTGGGAGTCGGGGTCGGTGATGACGACGCCGTCGACCAGCTCGGGGCGGGCGGCCAGGACGCGCGCGTGGTCGGCGGGGTCGACGGCCTGGGCGAGGTAGCGCCACCCGGGGAGGGCGGGGATGCCGTGCTCGCCGAGGAACTCGACGGTGGCCAGCACGTCCGGGCCGGGCGGCAGCAGTCCGCCGTCGCCGAGGGCGCCGAGAATGCGGGCGTCGTCCGCGGCGGCGGTGCGCAGCTCGAACAGCTGGCGCTCGGCGGAGGACACGGCGTCGTCGAGCAGCTCGCGCAACTCGTCGGCGAACCGGTCGAGTTCCTCCGCGCTCAGCCCGCCCTCACGGGAGCCGTCGGCCCCGGCGTCGGAGTCCGTGCGCTGGCCGGGTACGGCGCTCCGGCGCTTGGCGGAGGCGCCGGGCAGGCTGAGCAGTTCCGCGAGGCGCTGCTCGGCGGCGAGGCCCTCGGCGGTGCGGCGCTCGCTCTCGTGGGCGCGCTCGGCGGCCGTGGCCGCGTCGGCGGCGCGGGCGGCGGTGAGTTCGGCGCGGCTCTCGGCGGCGGCCGCCTCACGGGCGTGTTCGGTGGCGCGCCGGGCGGTCTCGCGGGCGGTGTCCCAGGCGGCGACGGTGGTCTTCTCGGCGTCGCTGGCCGCGAGGGCGGCGCGGGCCGGGTCGGCGTCGGGGGCGCTGTCGTCGAGCCAGCCGGCCCGGACGGCCTCGGCGGTCTCCTGCTCGACCTCGGCGAGCCGCTGGCGCAGATGGCCGATCTCGCTGCGGGCGCGCTGTGCCTCGGTGGCGGCGGCGGTGGAGTCGCGGTAGGCGCCGTCGCTGACCTCCTGGAGGGCGGCGGACCGCTCCTCCTCCTCGTTGGCGAGGTTCTCGGCGTTCTGCGCGGCGGCGTGCAGGGCGCGGACCAGGTCGACGGCGGCCTTGGCGCGGGCGGCGAGGGCCGGGGCGGCGTCCCGCTCGGCCTCCTGGATCGCGGCGGACACGCGGGCGACCCGGTCGGCGGCGGCGCGGTGCCGCAGCACGGACTCGGCGGCCTGCCAGGCGGAGTACAGGGTGCGCGCGTCGGCCAGTTCGCGCTTCTGTGCGGCGGCGGACTTCTCGGCGGCGGCGAGCGCCAGGGAGGCGTGCCGGTAGGCGAGTTCGGCGGCGATGGACGCGCTGTGCTCGCGGGCGGTCTCGGCCCGGGTGACGGCGTGGGCGGCGGCGGTGACACGGTGGGCGAGGTCGGCGGCGCGCTCGCGCTCCTGGGCGCCGCGCGCGGAGAGCCGGCGGGCGAGGGTGCGGGTGCGGCGCTCGGCGGAGGCGTGGATCTCGCGGGCGCGGGTGCGGGTGTCGGCGGCCTCGACGATGCGGCCGAGGAGGTCCACCGAGCCCGCGGTGAAGTCGCGTTCGGCGATGAGTTCGGCGCGCCGGCCCAGCTTGTTGCCGAAGCCGCTGACCAGGTCGGCGAGTCCGTCGGTGTCGCGGGTGTCGGTGACGGCACGCAGCAGCAGGTCGGTGAAGTCGGAGTCCTTCTTCACCGCGAAGAGGCCGGCCGCCTCGCCCTCGTCGGCGTTCATCTCCCGCTGGTAGCGGAAGAGTTCGGGGTCGAGTCCGAGGTCGCCGAGGTGCTCGGTCCAGCGCTCGTGGATCTCCTCCCAGTGGACCTCCAGGTGCGGGTAGGTCTTGCCCGCCTCGGTGAGGGCGTCGCGGAAGCCCTTCATGGTGCGGCGGCGGCCGCGCGCGCCGGACTGGCCCTCGGCGGGCGGGCGCACGGAGGTGGCCTCGGCGACGGGGAGGTTGTCGAGGCTGAGGCCGGGTCCGGGGCGGAAGGAGTACCAGGCCTCGGCGAACTTCCGCGGGTCGTTGGAGACCTGACGGCCCCGCCATTCGCTGACCTTGCCGACGACGACGCACTCGCCGGTCTGCACGTGCTGCCATTCGAGCGCCACATGGCCGCAGTCGTCGGCGAGGAGGAACTTGCGCAGGACGCCGGAGCTGGCGCCGCCGAGGGTGTTGCGGTGGCCCGGGAGCATCACGGAGAAGATCAGCTTGAGCAGGACGGACTTGCCGCCGCCGTTCTCCAGGAAGAGCACGCCCGCGGGCGCGGGGCGGCGGGGCGGGCCGACGGGCTCGTCCGCGAAGAACTCCGCCTGCGTCGGCGCCGGGTTGGGCACGGTGGCGCCGACGCCGCGCAGGTCGAGCACGGTGTCGGCGTAGCGTGCGCCGGCCGGTCCGATGGAGTAGAGGCGGACCCGGGACAGCTCGTACATGGCGGACTCTCGTGAGGCTTCGTGGGGTGGGGGTCAGGCGGAGTGGAAGGGCAGGCCGGCGTCGGCGGCCAGGTCGAGGGCGTCGCCGTCCTCGGGCGGCAGCAGGGTGGGGGTGCCGTCGGTGACGGGGACGACGCCGAGCTCGAGCAGTTCGGCCATGGCCGCGCTGCCCGCCATGTCGCGGACCTGGAGCTGGTAGCGGGCGGTGGTGCGGTAGGTGCCGCCGTTGTCGTCGCCGGTGCGCTGAAGGAAGCCGGAGTCGGTGAGGAAGGAGACGGCCTTGGCGACGATGCCGGTGGTGGACCCGGCGAGGCGGCGGGCGTCCTTGGTGGCGCCGGTGGCGCTGCGCCGGGACCAGATCCGCCAGGCGGCCTCGAGTCCGGGGGCGTCGGTGGCCGGGTCGGTGTTCTCGCCCTGTTCGGCGGCCCGCTCCTCCAGGCGGTGGCAGGCCTGGCGGACGAAGGCGTCGACGCCGTTGACCGTGACGCGCCCGATGTAGCCGTCGTCGGCGAGGTCCTCGGGGCGGGGGAACGCCATGGCGGCGACGGCGAGATGGGCGAGGCCGTGCAGGAAGCGGTCGCCGCCGTCGGCGGAGGCGCGGCGGGCGTAGTCGCCCATGCGGACGGCGAAGACGGAGTCCTCGGCGGCCGTGACGGCCATGCCGGCGCGCGGGGACACCTCCAGCACGATCAGTCCGAGCCCGGTGGCGACGGCGTCGGCGAGCCGCGCGAACGGCGGGTCCTCGCGGTAGCGGCGCAGCAGGTCGGCGTACTCCTGGTCGCGGGCGGGCTGCAGCTTGGGCTGGAGGCCGAACGCGACGAGCCGGGCCGCGTCGGCTGCGTCGGCGGGCGTGACGGCGGTGCTCGCCGGCGTCGCGGCGGGCTCCGGCTCGCTCCAGTCGGCGTGCTCGGTCACGGTCGGGGCTCCTCGGTGCGGGCGGTGTCTGTGGGGGTGTGGCGGCGCGGCGCGCGGATGCGGGGTGCGGGCGTCGCGGTCATGCCGCCTCCGTACGGTCCGCGGCCATGCCCGCGGCGTCCAGCAGGGCCGTGCCCACGATGAGGTCGGCGCCGCCGAATTCGGGGTCGTCGAGCTCGGTGCCGTCGTCCACGGCGAACAGCAGCTTCCGCTCGCCCTGGCGGTAGGCCGTGCCGACGGGCGGGCTGGCGGCGTGGACGGCCAGCAGGGCGACCAGGTAGGGCAGCTCGGGGTCCTTGCGGCGGGCCTCGGCGAGCAGTCCGGACAGCCGGCGGGGCGCGTCTGCCGGGAGGTCGAGCAGCTCGGTGGCGGCGGCGAGCTGCTCCTCGCTGAAGCGGCTGTCGTCGGGCGTGGCGATGAGGTCGGGCTCGGGCATCTCGGCGCCGAGGTGCTCCCGCTCCACGGGCGGGGTGAGCAGGATCTCCACGAGGTCGGCGACCCGGACGGACACGGGTGTGCGCAGTCCGGTGCCGTGGGCGAAGAACGCGTCGGTGACGCGGGACGCCTGCTCCACGGGGAGCGGCAGCAGCGGGGAGAGGAGCTGGCCGTAGAGGTCGGTGCCGGCGGCCGCGGCGGGCGTGGCGAAGGCCTGCCGGTCCTGCTCGGCGCGGAACAGCGGGCCGGCCTCCAGGAGCCGGGACTGGAGCTGGGTGTGGCGCCGGATGCAGTCCTTGACGATGTCCACCAGCTCGGCGGCGCGGCGCTTGTGCTCGGGGTCCTCGGACTCGTCGCGGGCCTTGCGGATGTTGGTGAGGATCGCGTTCTCGTGCCGGTAGCGGTCGGCGACGTGGTCGAGGGCCTCGGCGATCATGTCGGGCACGGCGCTGAGCCAGTCGACCGCGCGGACGTTGCGCCGGGTGGCCTCCAGGGCGCGGCGCAGGGTCTCGGAGTACTGCACCGTGCGGTAGCGGGCCTGCTCGGCGGCGAGCTGGGCGTCGGCGAGCCTGCCCCGGCTGATCAGCACCTCGAGCTTGACCTCGGCGGCGATCTGGGCGCTGGTGACGTCGGTGTCGAGGGCGCCGACCAGGACGTTGACCGCCTCGTCGGTGGTGCGCAGGTACACCGTGCCGCCGGGGCCCGGGACCTCCTCGATCAGCTTGAAGTCGTAGTCACGGCGGACGTACGTGCCGTCCGGGCCGAAGACGCCGTACACCGCGCGGAAGCCGCGGTCGACGCTGCCGACGTTGATCAGGTTCTCCAGGACCCAGCGGGCCACGCGCTCGTGCTCGGCGGCGGGGCGGTCCGGGGCCTGGGCGGCGACGCGCGGGAGGAGCCGGGCGACGATCTGCTCGTGGTCCGCGCCCGTGTCGAAGTCCATGTTCAGCGTGACGAGGTCGATGGCCGCGAGCGCGACCTCCGCCATGCCGTACACCGAGTACTCGCCCGCGAGATTGGCCTTGCGGGTGTCCAGGTCGTGCAGCGGAGCGGTGCACGCGAGCGCGCGCAGCCGCCGCGCCAGTCCCTCGTCGGCGGCCGGCCCCGGCGCGGGGCGCGGCCCCGCGCTGAGCTGGGGCGGAACGCTGTCCGTCGTTGCAGGCGAAGTCACGGTGCACAGACTAGGTCCTCGGTCCGACAACGGCCCAAACGAGGCAGTTGCGCCCCTGCGCCGTGACCTGCGGACCGCCCGCGGGGACCGGTCCGTACGGGCCTAGTCCCCGTCGCCGACCCGGCGCCGGTAGACCTCGACCACCCGTTCCAGCGACACGTCGAGGTAGGCGGCGAGCATGCGTTCGGCCGCGTCCCGGTGGCCCGCCTCAAGAGCCTGGAGAATCTCGACATTCCGGGCGATGTACGGCTCGTGCAGCCGCTGCGGCTCGTCCACCACGTGGAAGGCGAGCCGGAGTTCGGCGAAGACGCTGCGCATCAGCTCGGCGGTGCGCTCGCCGGAGGCCAGGGCGACCAGTTCCTGATGGAAGTGGATGTTGGCCGTACCCACCGCTTTCCAGTCACCTTCGCGGGCCGCCCGCTGTCCCTCCTCGACCGCCTCGGCGAGCCCGTCGAGGGCGTAGGGCGGCTCGCCGAGCCCCCGGACGACGGCGCACTCGACGAGCCGGCGGGTGCGGTAGATGTCCTCGACGTCCTCGACGGTCAACACCCGCACGAACACGCCCCGGTTGAGCTCGTGAACGAGCAGCCGTTCGTGCGTGAGCAGCCGGAACGCCTCACGGAGCGTGTTGCGGGAGACCCCGAGGGCGCCGCCGATGCTGTCCTCCGAGAGCCGGGTGCCGGGCGGGAAGAACCCCTCGGCGATGCGGCTCCTCAGGATGTCCGCGACACGCTCGGCGGTGCTGGTCCTCCCCAGCAGGGCACGGTCCCCGGCCAGTCCGCTCATCTGCTCTGCCATGCCGGAATTCAAGCGCACACGAAAGAACGACACAACATAGGTATTGAAGGATCGTTCAACGATCCCCTACGTTGCTCAGGCATTGGCACGGCTCATTCCTTCCCTGCACCCCCGTCCCCCTCTGCGAGGTGCCCATGAGCACGACCCCTCCACCACCGAGCGCCCTGACCGGAACCCCACGCCCCGTCAATCCCGAACCCCCCTCCGAGGACGGGGCGTTCGGCTGGCTGCGCGCGCTCGGCCCGCGCGGCCGGCGCGCCTTCGGCGGCGCTTTCGGCGGCTATGCCCTGGATTCGTACGACTACTTCACGCTGCCGCTGACGATGGTGGCGCTGTCCGCGTACTTCGGCCTGAACAGCGGCCAGACCGGGCTGCTGACCACCGTGACCCTGATCGTCTCGGCGGTCGGCGGCGCCCTCGCCGGCGTCCTCGCGGACCGTATCGGCCGGGTCAAGGCGCTGCTGCTGACCGTGATCACCTACGCGGTGTTCACCGTGGCCTGCGGTTTCGCCCCCAACTACGAGACGCTGCTGGTTTTCCGCGCCCTCCAGGGCCTCGGATTCGGCGGCGAGTGGGCGGTCGGCGCGATCCTGGTCGCCGAGTACGCCGGCGCCAAGCACCGGGGCCGCACCCTCGGAGCGGTGCAGAGCTCCTGGGCCGTGGGCTGGGGTCTGGCCGTGATCGTCTACACGGCGGTCTTCTCACTCGTCGACGGCGACCTGGCCTGGCGCGTGATGTTCTGGACCGGCGCGCTTCCCGCGCTGCTCGTGGTGTGGGTGCGGCGCAGCGTTCAGGACGCGCCGGAGGCGGCAGCCGCGCGCGAGAAGAGCGCCGGCAAGGGGTCGTTCGCGGCGATCTTCCGGCCCTCCCGTGCGGGCTCCCCCGGGCTGCTGCGCACCACCCTGTTCGCGGTACTGCTCTCCACCGGTGTGCAGGGCGGCTACTACACCCTCGCCACCTGGGTGCCGACCTACCTCAAGAGCGAGCGCGACCTGTCGGTCGTGGGCACCGGCGGCTATCTCACGTTCCTCATCTCGGGCGCCTTCATCGGCTATCTGACGGGCGGTTACCTCACCGACCTGCTGGGCCGCCGGCGCAACATCTGGCTGTTCGCCCTGCTGTCGGCGGTGTGCATCGTCGCGTACACGAACATCCCCAGCGGCGCGAACACCCTGGTCCTCGTGCTCGGCTTCCCGCTCGGATTCTGCATGTCGGCCATCTTCAGCGGCTTCGGCTCCTACCTGAGCGAGCTGTACCCGACGGCCGTGCGCGGCACCGGACAGGGCTTCACCTACAACACCGGCCGCGCCGTCGGCGCCGTCTTCCCCACCACCGTCGGCTTCCTCGCCGACAGCTGGGGCGTCGGCGGCGCCCTGGTCTTCGGCGCGATCGGCTACGGCCTGGCCGCGCTGGCGCTGCTGGGGCTGCCGGAGACCCGCGGAAAGGAGCTGGAGTGACACCCTCCGACGACGGCGCCCGCACCGCCGTGGACGAGCGCCCCGTGGTCCTCGCCGACGACACCACGCGCGCGTGGAGCCCGCGGACGGCCCGCGCCCGCTTCCGGGAGGGCCTGGCGATCCCCACGGCGGGCGTGGCCGCCGGGTACGCCCAGGCCAACCTGGTCTCCGTGCCCGCGGACTGGGCGTACGACATGCTGCTGTTCTGCCAGCGCAACCCGCGCCCGTGCCCCCTTCTCGACGTCACCGACGCCGGTTCGACGTCCACGGTGCTCGCCCCCGACGCCGACCTGCGCACCGATCTGCCGCGCTACCGGGTGTGGGAGGACGGCGAGCTGGTGGACGAGCCGACGGACGTACGGGCGTACTGGCGGGACGACCTGGTGTCCTTCCTCATCGGCTGCAGCTTCACCTTCGAGTGGGCGATCGCGGCGGCCGGGGTGCCGCTGCGCCATGTCGAGCAGGGCCGGAACGTCCCGATGTACCGGACGACGTGGCAGTGCCGTCCGGCGGGGCGGCTGAGCGGCCCGATGGTGGTGTCGATGCGCCCGGTGCCGCCGGAGCACCTCGACGCCGCCATCCGGGAGAGCGGTCTGATGCCGGCCGTGCACGGCGCCCCGGTGCACTGCGGCGATCCGTCCGCGCTCGGCATCGAGGACCTGGACCGCCCCGACTTCGGCGACCGGGTGGAGCCGCGACCGGACGACATCCCGGTGTTCTGGGCGTGCGGGGTCACCCCGCAGGCGGCGGTCATGGCGTCCCGGCCGCCGTTCGCCCTCACCCACGCGCCGGGCCGGATGTTCGTCGGCGACGCCCGGGACGAGCAGTTCCGCGTGGTCTGACCGGCGCCCACCCTCACGGAGAGACGAAGGACCCATGACCTCGATCGATCTCAACGCCGACCTCGGCGAGGGCTTCGGCCACTGGCGGCTCACCGACGACGAGCGGCTGCTTGCGGTGGTGACCAGCGCCAACGTGGCCTGCGGCTTCCACGCGGGGGACGCGCCCACCATGCGCCGGGTGTGCGAACTCGCCGCCGCCCGCGGGGTGCGGATCGGCGCCCAGGTCTCCTACCGGGACCTGGCGGGGTTCGGGCGGCGGGCGATGGACGTGCCGCCCGCCGAGCTGACGGCCGAGGTGGCGTACCAGATCGGCGCCCTCGAGGTGTTCGCCCGCGCGGCCGGGACCCGCGTCGCGTACGTCAAGCCGCACGGCGCGCTCTACAACCGGGTGGTGCGCGACGAGGAGCAGGCGCGCGCGGTGGTCGACGGGGTGGTCCTCGCCGACCCCACCCTGCCCGTGCTCGGGCTGCCCGGCTCACGGCTGCTGGAACTGGCCGCGAAGGCGGGCCTCCCGGCGGTCGAGGAGGCGTTCGCGGACCGCGCGTACACCGACGAGGGCACGCTGGTGGCGCGCGGTCAGGAGGGCGCCCTGGTCACCGACCCGGGGGCCGTCCTGGAGCGTTCGGTGGACCTGGCCCGGAGCGGGGAGGTCGTGACGCTCTCCGGGCGGCGCATCGCGATGAGGGCCCGCTCCTTGTGCCTGCACGGCGACACCCCCGGCGCGGTGGAGCTGGCACGGCGGGTGCGGGACGCCCTGGAGGCGTCCGGGGTGCGCGTGGAGGCGTTCACATGAGGACGCTGCCCGTCGGCACGGACGCGCTGCTCGTCGAGGTCGCCTCGGGAGAGGATGCGCAGGCGCTCCTCGCCGACCTGCTGCGCCGACGGGCGGAGGGGTTCCTGACGGCCCGTGAGATCGTCCCGGCCGCGCGCACGGTCCTGCTCGACGGCCTGCCCGAGCCCGCCCGCCTGGCCGCCGAACTCACCTCCCGCCCGGTGCCGCCCGTGCCCCCGCGCGCGGGCGGGACGGTCGAGATCCCGGCGCGGTACGACGGTCCGGACCTGGCGGACGTGGCGGCGCACTGGGGCGTCGGGGAGGCGGAGGTCGCGCGCATCCACGCGGGCGTCGAGTTCCGTGCGGCCTTCTGCGGCTTCGCCCCCGGCTTCGGCTACCTCACGGGCCTTCCCGCCCCCTACGAGGTGCCCCGCCGGTCCGCCCCGCGTACGTCCGTCCCGGCGGGCTCGGTGGCCCTTGCCGGGCCGTACACGAGCGTCTACCCGCGTCCCTCCCCCGGCGGGTGGCAGCTCATCGGCACCACGGACGCCGTGCTGTGGGACCACACCCGGGAGCCGGCGGCGCTGCTCTCGCCGGGCACGCGCGTGCGGTTCGTCCCGGTCCCCTCGACGGGGCCGGCGACATGACGGACCGCGCGCTCTCCGTCGTCCGCGCGGGCGCCCTGACGACCGTTCAGGACCGCGGCCGGCCCGGCCACGCCCACCTGGGCGTCCCCCGCTCCGGCGCGCTGGACGGCCCGGCCGCCGCGCTCGCCAGCCGGCTCGTGGGCAACGGGCCGGACGCGGCCGTCCTGGAGACCACCCTCGACGGCTGCTCCCTGCGGCCACGGTCCGCCGTCACCGTGGCGGTGACCGGGGCGCCGTGCCGGGTGACGGTGGACGGGCGCCCTGCGGCGTGGGGAGCGCCGGTGCGGGTGCGGGCGGGGGCCGTGCTGGACGTCGGGCCCGCGGTGCTGGGGGTACGGGCGTACGTCGCCGTGTCCGGTGGGGTGGCCGTCGAGCCGGTGCTCGGGAGCCGGTCCACGGACCTGCTGTCCGGGCTGGGGCCCGCGCCGTTGACGGACGGGGCGGTGCTGCCGCTGGGGGCGCCAACGGGGGTGCACGCGTGCGTGGATGTGGCTCCTCAGGTGGGGCCGCCGGCGGAACTGGTGCTGCGGGTCGTTCTTGGGCCACGGGACGGCTGGTTCACGGCGGGGGCCGTGCGGCGGTTCCTGTCGGCGGTGTTCTTTGTCTCGCCGGCGAGCAATCGCATCGGGGTGCGGACGACGGGGCCGGTGTTGGAGCGGGCTCGGGGGGAGGAGTTGGCGAGTGAGGGGGTGGTGTGGGGGGCTGTGCAGGTGCCTCCGGCGGGGGTGCCGGTGATCTTTCTCGCCGATCATCCGACGACCGGGGGGTATCCGGTGATCGGGGTGGTGCACGCGGCGGATCTGCCGGCGGCGGGGCAGGCTCGGCCGGGGACGGCTGTGCGATTCGTGGCGGGGCGGGGGTGTGGGGGTCTCTGAGGAGGTTCCTCGCCCCCGCCGCCCCTTCCCGTCCCGTCCCTGGGGCTGCGCCTCAGATCCCCAATCGGCCCTTCGGACCTCGTCCTCAAGCGCCGGACGGACTGGAATTGCCCTGCCGGGCAACACTCCGGCCCCTCCGGCGCTTGAGGAGCGGGGTTCGGGGCGGAGCCCCGGGTCATACAGCCGTGCCCTCCGGGCCGATTCTGCTGCGGACCGCTGTCTGGACCTCCGCCTCCTCCGCCGGGTCGGCGGCCAGGCGGCGGAGGCGGTCCACCACGCGCGCGTCCCCCGTCTCGGCATGGCGGGCCGCGATCTCGCGGGTGGTCTCCTCGCAGTCCCACAGGCATTCGACGGCGAAGCCCGTGGGGAAGGACGGGTCGGTGGCGGCGAGGGCGCGGGCGGCGCGGCCGCGGAGGTGGGAGGAGGCGGTCTCGCGGTAGATGTGCCGCAGGACTGGTGCGGCACAGACGATGCCGAGGCGCCCGGCGCCGTCGACGAGCGTCCACAGGGTCGTCGCGTCGGGACCTTCGCCCCGTACGGCCTCGCGGAGCGCCGCGAGGACCAGGTCGCGGTCGCGTGTGCCGCCCCGGCAGGCGAGGACGCGGGCGGCGGCCTCGCCGAGGGCGTCGGGCCGCCGGGCCCAGCCTCGCGCCCGGTCGACGGCGGCCACGCTGCGCATGCGTTCGAAGGCGTCGACGGCGGCTTCCACGACGGCCGTCGAGCCGTCGGCCGCGGCGGTCTCGATCAGGTCGAGGGCGTCGGGATCGGCTGTGTCGGCGAGGTAGCGCAGGGCCGTGCAGCGGGCGCCGTCGGAGCCGTCCCGGGCGGCGCGGACGATCTCCGCGCGGTCCTCGGGCCCCGCCACGGCGGAGAGGCAGCGGGCGGCCGGCACATGGAGGGCGGCGCCGCGGTCCATGCCCTGCTGGGCCCAGTCGAACACGGCCTGGACGCTCCAGCCGGGGCGTGGCCCGGCGGGCCGCATCTGCCGTTGCCAGCGGTCGAAGGAGCCGGCCTCCTGGGCGGCCCGTACGCGCGTGGCGACGGCGGGGCGCGGATCGTCGGCCCACAGGCGCCAGGGACGGGGTTCGAAGGCGTCGCGGACGGTCGCGGCCAGTTCGGCCTCGCCCTCGGCGTCGGTGGCGAACCGCGCGAGCACCGGGGCGGCGAGGGAGCGCAGGCCGGCGTCGTCGTCGCGGAGGGCGAGTTCGTCGAGGGCCCAGGCCCAGTTGGTGCCCTGGGCGGCGTACCTGCGCAACAGGTGCAGGGCGTCCTGCCTGCTGTAGGAGGCGAGGTGGCCCAGGACGGCGAGGGCGAGTCCGGTGCGTGACTCGTCGGTGTCGAGGACGTCCTCGGGGTCGAAGAGGTGCGCCTCGATCGCCTCGAGTCCGCCGTGCAGGTCGAGGTAGAGGCGGGCGTAGTACAGGGAGCGGTTCTCCACCTGCCAGTCGTGGCGCGGGTCGCGCAGCACACAGTGGTTCAGCGCCGCGAGCGCCTCGGACCGCGGGGCGGTGAGCGCGTGCAGTGTGCCGTCGCCGCGGCCCCGCTGGAGCAGGCCGAGCAGCGTGCCGCTGGGCGCTATGACCGGATCGAACATGGGAAACAGCCTCACATCAAGCGTCGACGCAACCGGGAGTGTGGATTACCTGGCCGCGTGACAACACGTCGGGGCGCCCGCCGTTTCCTGCTTGTTGTAGACCATCTCTCTCTGCCTCTCGTCGGTGGCCCATGCGGACCGCGTCACGGCCCGCGCGGTGCGGCAACACCTGCCCAGCCATCGCGTCCGTGAATCACGTCGTCATGATGACCCGGCGGTCACATCTACCGCGACCGTATTTCGGCGGCCCTGTACCGCCTCCCCCGTTTTCCGTGTCGTCGCTGGTCGGAGCGGAGTCGCTCAGCTCTTGCCGAAGAGCTCGAGCAGCTCCGTGCGGGCGAACATCCTGGCCGTGTCGACGGCCGAGGGGGTGCCCGCGGAGGGGTCGGCGCCGCCCTCGAGGAGGGCCTTGACGACGTCGGTCTCGCCCTTGAAGACCGCTCCCGCGAGTGGCGTCTGGCCGCGGTCGTTGACGCGGTCGGCGTCGGCGCCGCGGGCGAGCAGGGCGCGCACCGCCTCGGCGTGACCGTGGTAGGCGGCGAGCATCACGAGGGAGTCGCCGCGGTCGTTGGTGAGGTCGGCGGGGACGCCCGCGTCGACGTAGGCCACGAGTTCCTCGGTGCGGCCCCTCCGGGCCAGATCGAAGATCTTGGTCGCGAGCTCCACGACCTCGGGGTCGGGGGCTTCACTCATCGCCGGACCGCCTCTCACTGCACAGGTACACGCATCGGGAACAGGACGTACGTCTGCTCGTGGGGCAGCCGTACGGGTGAATCGCCAGGGTACTGGCTCGCGCGGCACATGAGCCGACACGGCCGCGGTAATGATCACCGCGGACACGGCCCGGCATTCGGGCGGATATCCACCCAGTTGCACCTTTTATCGTATAGACACATGCTGTGATCAGGGAAGTACTCATGGTGACTGCCCCCGTGAACCAGGAGAACTCACATGATCATCTCGATCTCATGCGTGGTGCTGCTCGGCATCGTCGTCTTCATCTTCTTCCGCAAGGACGGACTGAAGCTGTCGCACGCACTGGTGGCGATGCTGTTCGGCTTCTATCTGGCCAGCACGGCCATCGCGCCGAGCATCAAGGCGGGCGGCGAGAGCCTCGCCGGCCTCCTGGGCGGGTTCAAGTTCTGACCCGTCCGACCACGCCCCGCCCGCCCGTACGCACCCTCTGGAGACAGTAGTGGCCCGGCGTCCCCTTCCCCGCATCCTCAGCAACGGCAGCGCCCAGCTCGCCCGGAGCCGGGAGCTGGCCAGGACGGCGGCCGACAGCGCCACGGACGTCCTCCACCCGCTGATCACCATCACGCGCGGTCTGCGCCGGCTGGCCTCGGCCGGACGGCGCAGGTGGGTGGACACGCCCAAGGACCGGCGCGGCGCGCTGCTCTTGGGTGTGGCGGCGGTGCTGCTGGCCGTGGCGCTCGCGCCGTACGGCCCGCTGCTCGCCGTCGTCGCGCTGATGGCGGCGGCGGCCTGGCACGGCCGGGACCGCACGCCCGCGGCCCCCGCCGGACCCGCCCCCGGCCAGCTGCAGCGACTGAAGTCCCTCTACGAGGCCCTGGTGCCGTACTTCTCGGCGAACGACGACCCCGAGCCGCTGTACGTCCGCGGCGGCGACTGGGGGAAGGTCTTCTCCGACTACGAGTTCGACGGCGACGGCCGTCTCGCGCACCTGGTGATCTCCTACCCGGCCTACTTCACCGACGCCGAGCCCGAGTCCCGGGCGCGGATCGAGCATCTTCTCGGCGCCAAGTGCGGGCGCGGCCGGGAGTACCACTTCTCGTGGGACGAGGAGGCGAACCAGCTCACCGTGCGCGTTCTCGCCCCGCTGCCCACCGACATCGCCGCGCAGCCCTTCGTCACGGCGCCCGGCGAGACGGTGCTGGGCTTCACCGACCCTACGCGCGTGCAGCGGACGCTGCCGCTCACGCACGGCGCTCACGGCGAGGAGCGGACCGACGTCCCGCCGGTCGTCTGGCGCACCGGCGTCCGCTCCACCGAGCCGCACCTGCTCGCCGTCGGCCAGCCGGGCAGCGGCACGTCCACCCTGCTGCGGTCCATCGCCCTTCAGGCGCTGCACCACGGCGACGTGGTGATCGTCGACGGCGGCGGGACCGGCGAGTACGCCTGCCTCACCGGGCGGGACGGTGTCCTCGCCGTCGAGTGCGCCCTGTCGGGCGCGGTGACCAGCCTGGAGTGGGCGGCCGCCGAGACGGAGCGGCGGCTGGCGGCGGCGAGCAAGGCCCACCAGGCGGGTGATCCGCCGCCCGAGGACACGAAGCGGCCGCTGTGGCTGCTGCTGGACCGGCCGAGCGTCTTCACCCACCTGGCGGCGGGGGACGACGGCACGGATCCGCAGTCCCTGCTGCTCGCGCCGCTGCGGCACGGGCGGGCGGCGAACGTGACCGTGGTCGTCGCGGAGCAGTTCGACGGGCTGGACGCCTTGAGCGCGCCGGTACGGCAGCACACGCGCGCGCGTGTCGTTCTCGGCCCCGCCACGGCGGAGCAGCTGGAGGCCGTGCTGGGGGCTCCGCCGCACACCACGCGGATCGACCAGATGCCGCCCGGGCGCGGGTACGCGCGGCTGGGCAACGGGCCTGTGCACCGTCTCCAGGTGCCGGCCACGCCGGACCCCTACGACGACGCGACGAGCGAGGCCCACCGCCAGGCGGTCCTCGACCTCCTCCCGCCCCGCACGACCCCGGCGGACGAGGAGCCGGGGCCTGTGCCGGAGGCCGTACGGCTGGACAAGGCGGCGACGGAGAAGGTCGCGGCGGCGGTTGTGGCGGAGGCGGAGGTGTCGAAGCCCGCGGCTTCGGAGGGGGCGGCGGTGGCGGAGTCGTCGTCGTGACGAGGGCAACGCCGGTGCGGGCTGTCGGTGCCTGAACGCGCAGTTCCCCGCGCCCCTTCGGGACGCACAGCCTGCGGGCAGTCGTGCCGCCGGGGCGGCACGGGTGGGCGCAGGCGGCACCCTTCAGCGGGCCTCGGCTGCAGCGCCGTACTTGCGGCCAAGAAGGTGCCTCGCCTTCTCGTTCGCCGGGTGCAACCCGTCGGGGACTGGTCGCGCAGTTCCCCGCGCCCCTTACGGCGTTCACCCCGCCGCACTCTGCGCAAGCCACTGCCGTCCGGGCAACTCCCCGCCGTCTGCGGGCAATCGTGCCGCCGGGGCGGCACCGGTGGGCGCAGGGGGCACCCTTCAGCGGGCCTCGGCTGCAGCGCCGTACCTTCGGGCCACCACCCCGTACGCCGGGTGCAGCCCGTCCGGGGCCGGTCGCGCCGTTCCCCGCGCACCCAGGGCGCTGCCCTCACGCGACAAATGTGCGCGGCGCCTCCCCGCCCGACGTTCCCCCCGTCTCCACGATCCGCGCCGCCGCCGCCAGGCGCACCGCCGCCTCCTCCGCGACCGCGCCCCCCACCGTGAACGGCAACCGGACGTACCCCTCAAAGGCGCCGTCCACCCCGAAGCGAGGCCCCGACGGGACGCGGACCCCCACCCGCTCCCCCGCCTCCGCCAGCCGCGAGCCGGACAGGCCGCCCGTGCGGATCCAGAGGGTGAGGCCTCCGCGGGGGACCTCGAACTCCCAGCCAGGGAGTTCCCTCCGCACCGCGCTCACCAGTTCGTCCCGGTTCTGCCGGGCCTGCACGCGGCGCAGTTCGACCGCCTCCTCCCAACCCCCCGTGCCGAACAGCCAGTTCACGGCCAGCTGCTCCAGCACGGGCGTACCGAGGTCGGCGTACGCCCGCGCAGCGACCAGGCTGCGGATCACGTCCGGCGCCGCCCGCACCCACCCGATCCGCATCCCCGCCCAGAACGCCTTGCTCGCCGAGCCGACCGTGATCACCGTCGACCCCGCCGGATCGAACGCGCACACCGGCCGCGGCATCTCCACGTCCTCGTCCAGCCACAGCTCGCTCATCGTCTCGTCGGCGACCAGCACCGTCCCCGCCGAGCGGGCCCCGTCGACGAGCCGGCGCCGCTGGTCGTCGTCGGCGAGCGCCCCGGTGGGGTTGTGGAAGTCGGCGACGACGTACGCGATGCGCGGCGCGGCCTCCCGCAGCACCTGGCGCCAGCGGTCGAGGTCCCACCCCGTGAGGCCCTCGGCCATGGCGACGGGGACGAGGCGGGCGCCGGCCTCGCGCATCAGCTGGAGGATGTTGGCGTAGGAGGGCGACTCCACGGCGATGCGCTCGCCGCGTCCGCCGAAGAGATGGCAGATGGCGTCGATGGCTCCCATCGCGCCGG
The DNA here is from genome assembly GCF_051903975.1 of Streptomyces sp. P9-2. Taxonomy (NCBI): domain Bacteria; kingdom Bacillati; phylum Actinomycetota; class Actinomycetes; order Kitasatosporales; family Streptomycetaceae; genus Streptomyces; species Streptomyces sp. P9-2. The sequence continues at coordinate 4,093,136 of NZ_CP192633.1, read as the reverse complement.
TGGTGACCATGATCTGTTCGGGCATGGTGGGGATGCCCCGCTGGGTGTAGCGGTCGGCGATCATCGCGCGCAGCGCGGGCAGCCCCGCCGGGTAGTCCCCGTGGGTGTGCGCGTACGGCGGCAGCTCCTCCAGCGCGCCCTGGACGGCCCGGGTGAGCCACGGCTCGGGGGCCGGCAGGGCGGCGCAGCCCAGGTCGATCATCGAGCCGAGCGCCTCGGGCGGCAGCGGCTCGAGACCCCGCGCCGGCACCGGGTTCCCCGCCGGTACGGCGGTCCAGCTTCCGGCGCCGCGCCGTGACTCGAGGAAACCCTCGCCGCGCAGCGCCTCGTAGGCGGCGGCGACGGTGGTGCGGCTGACGGAGAGGGCGAGGGCGAGTTCCCGCTCGGCGGGCAGCCGCGCGGCGACCGGCACGCGCCCTTCGAGCACCAGCAGCCGGATGCCGTCGGCGAGGGCGCGATAGGCGGGCGGACGCCGGGTGCCGGGCCCGGCCGGGCGGTCCTGCTGGGAGCTGAGCAGCCGTGCCAGCTGGGCGGCACCCACTGCGGAAGTCCACTGCGCCATATGATTCAGTCCACCTTCCCCGGATTGGCCATGGATGGCATGACCAGTCTGACTCCAGGGTGGCACGCGTCGGTCCACTTCCACCACAGGGGGCACCTCTTGGCCAGAAACGCGCTCGGCGAGCGCCATGTCGTGCGGCGGCTGTTCCAGCTCTACGCGGGCCTGGCCCTGTACGGGGCGAGTTCGGCGCTGCTGGTGCGGTCCGGTCTCGGGCTCGAGCCGTGGAACGTCCTGCACCAGGGCCTGTCCGAGCGCACCGGGCTGTCCATGGGCGTGGTGCTGACCGCGGTGGGCGCGCTGGTCCTGCTGCTGTGGATCCCGCTGCGGCAGCGGCCGGGCCTCGGCACGGTCTCCAACGTGCTGGTGATCGGCGCGGCGATGGACGCGACCCTGGCCGTGGTGCCGGACGCGCACAACATGGCCGTGCGGGTGGCGCTGACGGTGTCGGGGATCGTGCTGAACGGCGCGGCGACCGGGCTCTACATCGCGGCCCGGTTCGGTCCGGGTCCGCGCGACGGGCTGATGACCGGGCTGCACCAGCGCACAGGGGTCTCGGTACGCCTGGTCCGTACGGCCATCGAGATCACCGTGGTGGTCACCGGCTTCCTGCTGGGCGGCACGGTCGGCGTCGGCACCCTGCTCTACGCGGTGGCCATCGGCCCGTTCGCCCAGCTGTTCCTGCGCGTCTTCGCCGTCCCCGCTCCGGGCGAGGGCAGCACCGTCGTTGCGGGGCGCACACCCCGGCGGGCGATACTGCGGTCGTGACCCCGCGGATACGCCACCCCTACCTCGACCATCCAGGCCCGCTCGCCTTCGCCCACCGGGGCGGGGCGGCGGACGGTCTGGAGAACACCGTCCGGCAGTTCCGGAGCGCCGTCGAGGCGGGTTACCGGTACATCGAGACCGACGTCCACGCCACGCGCGACGGCCGGCTCGTCGCCTTCCACGACGACACCCTGGACCGGGTGACGGACGGCGCGGGCCGGATCGCCGACCTTCCGTGGGCGGAGGTGGCGCGGGCGCGGGTGGCCGGCCAGGAGCCGGTCCCGCTGTTCGAGGAGCTGCTGGAGACCTTCCCCGAGGTCCGCTGGAACGTGGACGTGAAGGCCGAACCGGCGCTGCTCCCCCTGCTGGACCTGGTCGGGCGCACCGGCGCCTGGGACCGGATCTGCGTCGGCTCCTTCTCGGAGGCGCGCGTGGTGCGCGCCCAGCGGCTGGCCGGCCCCCGGCTCGCCACGTCGCTCGGCACGCGGGGCGTGCTGAACCTGCGGCTGCGCTCCTGGGGGCTGCCCGCCCCGCTGCGCCGGTCGGCCGTCGCCGCCCAGGTGCCCGAGGAGCAGTCGGGCGTCCGCGTGGTCGACGAGCGGTTCGTGCGGACGGCCCACGCGCGCGGGCTCCAGGTGCACGTGTGGACCGTGAACGAACCGCAACGCATGCACCGGCTCCTCGACCTGGGGGTGGATGGCATCATGACCGATCACATCGACACACTGCGCAAGGTCATGGAGGACCGCGGCACCTGGGTCTGAGACCCCCGCAGCCCCCGTCGCCTCGGCGCGCACACGGGGAAGCGAGGGCACGGGTGGACACCGACACCGTGCGGTCACCGGCGGCGGACGACAGCGCCGGACGGCGGCGCGAGCAGCGCGGCTGGTACTTCTACGACTGGGCCTGCTCCGTGTACTCCACGAGCGTGCTCACCGTGTTCCTCGGCCCCTACCTGACCACGGTCGCCGAGGCCGCCGCGGACGCGGACGGGTTCGTGCATCCGCTGGGCGTGCCGGTGCGCGCGGGCTCCTTCTTCGCGTACGCCGTGTCCCTGTCGGTGGTCGTGGCGGTGCTGGTGATGCCGCTGGTGGGGGCCGCCGCCGACCGCACCGGGCGCAAGAAGCCGCTGCTCGCGGCGGCCGCGTACACGGGCGCCGCCGCCACCGCCGGGATGTTCTTCCTCGACGGCGACCGCTATCTGCTGGGCGGTCTGCTGCTGGTGGTGGCGAACGCCGCGCAGTCGGTCGCGATGATGCTCTACAACTCCTACCTGCCGCAGATCGCGAAGCCGGAGGAACGCGACGCCGTCTCCTCACGCGGCTGGGCCTTCGGCTACGCGGCCGGCGCGCTGGTGCTGGTGGCGAACCTCGTCCTCTACACGGGGCACGACAGCTTCGGTGTGTCCGAGGGCATGGCGGTGCGGATCTGCCTCGCGTCGGCCGGGCTGTGGTGGGGCGCGTTCGCGCTGATACCGCTGCGCCGGCTGCGGGACCGCCGTACCCCCGCGCGCGAGGCGGCCCTGCCGGGGTTCCGGCAGCTGGCGGCGACGGTCCGCGACATGCGCCGGCACCCGCTGACGCTCGCCTTCCTGCTGGCGTACCTGGTCTACAACGACGGCATCCAGACGGTGATCTCCCAGGCGTCCGTGTACGGCTCGAAGGAGCTGGGGCTCGGGCAGTCGACGCTGATCGTGGCCGTGCTGCTGGTCCAGGTGCTCGCGGTCGCGGGCGCGCTGCTGCTGGGCCGGCTCGCCCGGCGGTACGGGGCGAAGCGCACGATCCTCGGCTCGCTGGTCGCCTGGACGGTGACGCTGGCCGCCGGGTACTTCCTGCCGGCCGGCGCGCCGGTGTGGTTCTTCGTGCTGGCCGCCGGGATCGGCCTGGTCCTCGGCGGCAGCCAGGCCCTGTCCCGCTCCCTCTTCTCCCAGCTGGTTCCGCCCGGCAAGGAGGCCGAGTACTTCTCCGCGTACGAGATCAGCGACCGGGGGCTGAGCTGGCTCGGGCCGCTGCTGTTCGGGCTGACGTACCAGCTCACCGGCAGCTACCGGGACGCGATCGTCTCCCTGGTCGGCTTCTTCGTGCTGGGATTCGTCCTCCTCGCGCGGGTACCCGTACGGCGGGCGATCACCGACGCGGGCAACGCGGTGCCCCAGCGGATTTAGCGTTCGACGTGAAAGGGCGGTAGTGTACGCGTTTGGCCTGCCAGGCGTACCGTTACTGCGCGTCAAAGATGCCGAACCGCTGTGTGACATCTGTGACTAGATGTGACAAACCGGGCGTCGGTGGGTACTGCACTGGTTGACAAAGGCTGCGGCCACGACGGCGACACATGACCCGGAACGGGACTCGGAACGGGAATCTTTACCGCCGACCGGACGTTGACCGGATGACGACGACAGCGACACCTGTCCTGTGGGCGACAAGCCCGGGAGGCACGATTCATGAGTGAGCGAGCTCTTCGCGGCACGCGCCTCGTGGTGACCAGCTACGAGACGGACCGCGGCATCGACCTGGCCCCCCGCCAGGCCGTGGAGTACGCATGCGAGAAGGGGCACCGCTTCGAGATGCCCTTCTCGGTCGAGGCGGAGATCCCGCCGGAGTGGGAGTGCAAGGTCTGCGGTGCCCAGGCACTCCTGGTGGACGGAGACGGTCCGGAGGAAAAGAAGGCCAAGCCTGCGCGTACGCACTGGGACATGCTGATGGAGCGGCGCACCCGTGAGGAGCTCGAAGAGGTCCTCGAGGAGCGTCTCGCCGTTCTGCGTTCCGGTGCGATGAACATCGCGGTGCATCCGCGGGACAGCCGCAAGTCGGCCTGATCCCGGCGGGAGCCCCGCCAGGACGCACAGAGACAGGACCGAGGGCGCCGTACGAGTACGGCGCCCTCGGTCCTGTCCGCGTGCCCGGGCTCCTGCCCAGGGCGGGGCCTACTTGGTCAGCGGGGGCCGCGGTCCCTCCGGGGTGCTTCCGGGCTCGTCCTTGATGACCTCGCCCTGGACCACCTTGCCGTCCGGATGCCGCATCCGGGCCCGGGTGAAGGCGTCCCCCAGCGGGCTCTGCGCGGCGGCCTCACGGAGCTTGCGCTCGAAGGTGCGCTCCGCGTAGCGGCTGACGGCCCTCTGGACCGGCGGCACCAGCAGGAGCAGCCCCAGCGCGTCGGAGACCAGACCGGGCAGGACGATCAGCAGACCGCCCAGCATCGTCAGGCCGTTGCCCTCGCTGTCGGGCCGGGCGCCCGGGATCAGCGGTCCGCCGCCCTGCCGCTGTTGCACGGTCTCGGTGAGGTTCTTGAAGGCGCGGCGGCCCGCCCGCTTGATCACGTACGAGCCGAGGACGAGGCCGGCCAGCAGGATCAGGAAGACGACGAGGCCGTTCGTCGCGCCGGCGACCAGGGTCAGCAGCCAGATCTCCAGTACGAGCCATGCGGCGACGCCGAGCGGCAGCAGCGTGCGCAGCCGGGAGCGCCGGGGCCGGGCGGGGTACGGACTCTGAGCACCAGTCGTCATACCCCCAGTGTGCCTGGGCGCGGCTCAGCACGGGATAAGCGGGCCCGGCGGCCCGCGGGGCCCGGGACTACGGCTCGGAGCGCCCGGTATCCGGGGGCGTCGTCTCCTTGACCGGGACGGCCTTGCCGGCGCGGGGCCGGCTGGGCTTGTTGTCCTCGGCCCGGCCGAGGACCTTGCCGACCCTCTCCCCCACGCCCCAGGCGGTGACCCGCCACAGCGCCTCGACGAGGATGTCCTTGCTCATCTTGGAGTCGCCGAGCTCGCGCTCCACGAAGGTGATGGGCACCTCGACGACGTGGTAGCCGGCCTTCACCGCGCGTCGGGCGAGGTCGACCTGGAAGCAGTACCCCTGGGAGGCGACCTCTTCGAGGCCGAGGCCCTCCAGCGTCTCGCGGCGGAACGCGCGGAAGCCGCCGGTGATGTCGCGCAGCGGCAGGTCGAGCGCCATGCGGGAGTAGAGGCTGCCGCCGCGGGAGATGAACTCGCGGGACTTCGGCCAGTTGACCACCCGGCCGCCGGGCACCCAGCGCGAGCCGAGCACCAGGTCGGCGCCCTTGAGGGCGGTGAGCAGCCGGGGCAGCTCCTCGGGCTGGTGGGAGCCGTCGGCGTCCATCTCGACCAGCACGCCGTAGCCGTGCTCCAGGCCCCAGCGGAAGCCCGCGAGGTAGGCGGCGCCGAGGCCCTCCTTGCCCTTGCGGTGCAGCACCCGGACGTGGTCGTCCTCGGCGGCCAGTTCGTCGGCGAGCTTGCCGGTGCCGTCGGGGCTGTTGTCGTCGGCCACGAGGACGTGCGCCTCGGGGACGGCCTTGCGCACGCGTCCGACGATCGCCTTGATGTTCTCCGCCTCGTTGTACGTGGGGATGATCACCAAAGCCGTACCGAGCGGGCCGAATTTCCGCCCCTGGGATCCTGCCGCGAGGGTCCCGTCGCCGTCGTTCACTGCTGCCCCTTCATGTCCTGTGCGCAGGATCCCACCTTAGTGTGCACGGACTGTCGTGACGTGACAGGACGTACATATGGTGGTGTCGTTTCCCGATCATCGGGTCGGCACAGTTTCTTCCACCGGGTACGCGGGGACGGCGGATGGGGGCCCGGCGCCCTTCGGGCCGGCCCGGGACCCGCCGGCTGCGGATCACCTGGAGCCGTTGTCTACTGAGCGCCCGGGCCCCACCCGGGGTCGCACCTCCCCGACCGGCGAACGCGTCCCTCGGTCCCGCGCCGCGCTGAGCCTGGCTCCCAGCGACGGTGCCCCGGTGCGGCACACCGTCCCTGACCCAGCGGCGCCGGCCCGAGTGGCCGGACGGTCTCCGGTCGGGCGTCCGGTGGTGGACCCGGCCGAACCTACCGGCCCCCCGCGGCCGCCTGTCAACAGCCGTTCCACCTGCGCGGTGTGCGGCAAATGCCTGGTCAGGGGCGAGGATGCGCAGGTCGCGCGACGGGGGCGCGGTGCATGATCGCCCACCGCGCCGCCCGCGCAGATCACTCGCCCGGCCGTACGAAGACCGTGCGGCCGCCGACCACCGTGCGGAGGCAGACGGGCAGGTCACTGCCGGGGGTGAGGTCCGGCAGGCCGGGGGTGCCGGACCGCGGGTCGGTGGACCAGCGGGCCACCCGGTCGTCGGGCGCCTGGACGACGAGTGCGCCGGTGCGCCAGACGGCGTAGTCGGCGGGGGCGCCGGGGACCAGGACGCCCGCGTCGTCCCGTCCGGTGGCGCGCCAGCCGCCGCGGGTGTGGGCGGTGAAGGCTGCGCGGACGGAGACGCGGTGCTCGGGGGTGCGGTGGAAGGCCGCGGCACGGACGGTGCCCCAGGGGTCGAGCGGGGTGACCGGGCTGTCGGAGCCGAAGGCGAGGGGGACGCCGGCGCGCAGCAGGGCGGCGTACGGGTTGAGCGTGCGGGCGCGCTCCGCGCCGAGACGCTGGGCGTACATGCCGTCCTCGCCGCCCCACAGGGCGTCGAAGGCGGGCTGGACGGAGGCGGTGAGGCCGAGCTCGGCGAACGCGGCGATCGTCTCCGGGGTGACCATCTCGGCGTGCTCGACGCGGTGCCGGGCGGCGCGCACGCGCGCGAGGCCGAGCTTCTCGGCGGCCGCGCGGACGCCGTCCACCACGGTGCTCACGGCGGCGTCGCCGATGGCGTGGAAGCCCGCCTGGAGGCCCGCCTCGGTGCAGGCGACCACATGGGCGGCGACCGCGTCCGCGTCCAGGTGGGCGGTGCCGGTGTGGGCGGCGTCGGCGTACGGCTCGTGCAGGCAGGCGGTGTGCGAGCCGAGGGCGCCGTCGGCGAAGAGGTCGCCGGCCGCGCCGAGCGCGCCCAGTTCGCGGGCCTTGGCGACGTCCTGCTCGGCCCAGTACCCGACGACGCGGGGGCCGGGCTCCTCGCGGGCGAGGCGCAGCAGGCCGGTGAAGTCGTCCTCGGAGGAGATCTCGGGGCCGCCGCACTCGTGCACGGTGCCGATGCCCAGGGACGCCGCGTGGGCGAGGGCGGCGCGCTGGGCGGCTTCGCGCTGGGCGGGGGTGACGGCGCCCAGGGCGGCGGCGCGCACCGCGTGGTGGTCGTCGCCGGTGAGGGGGCGGTCCTCGCGGGTCACGCTGGTCGTGCGGCCGGAGAGGAGGTCGAGCAGCGCGGTGGAGACGACGGCGGAGTGCACGTCGATGCGGCTCAGGTAGAGCGGGCGGCCTCCGGTGGCCTCGTCGAGCTCCGCGCGCGTCGGGGGCCGGCCGCCGGGCCAGCGGGCGGCGTCCCAGCCGTGCCCGAGGAGCACGCGGTCGTCGGGGCGGGCGGCGGCGAACTCCCGCACCCGGGCGAGGGCGTCTTCCAGTGAGGCGGCGGTGGACAGGTCCAGGCCGGTGAGGGCGAGGCCGGTGGCGGTGGTGTGGACGTGCGCGTCGGTGAACGCCGGGGTGACGAGCGCCCCGTCGAGGTCGACCACCTCGTCGACACCGTCCGCGAAGGCGTCGGCGGCGCCCTCGGAACCCACCCAGGCGACCTGGCCGCGCTCGACGACCATCGCGGTGGCGAAGGGGTCGGCGGGGCTGTGCACCTCTCCACGGCGGAGCAGGACGGTGGGCGGCGGGGCGGTACGTTCACTCATGCCCTTAGTCTCGCGCGCCGCGCGCACGATCCGGCACGCAGGTCCGGCTCGGGGCGCGGAGGGCGGGAGGGGTGGCTTCCCCTCCCCGCACCTCGCGGCGCACGCCGGGGCGCGGGTGCGCCCTGGACACACCCGCGAGGGAGGCCGCCACCGGCGCCGTAGCGCCCACGCGCGCGGCGACGCCGCCGGCGCGGAGACGTCCCGTGCCACGGGACGCAATCGCCGGAGACCGTCCGTCCGCCCGCGGCGCGGCTCCGTCGCGACAGACGCCCCGCCTGCTGCCGCCGCCGTCCCACTCGGACGCCGCCCGCGGGCGGTTCCGAGCGCCGGCCCCGGGAGGCGGCTCCGCGCTGCCCGCGGTCCGGCCCACGGCAGCGGCCGCCAGGCACGACGACCGCCGCCGCCGGCGCCGAGCCACCCGATACGGCCCGGGCCCGGCCGCACCGTGCGGAGGTTCACGGCGCCTGCCCGGTCCATCGAGCCCGCCGAGTCCGCCGCGAACGAGCCGAGCGAGCCCGCAGGGCTCAGATGCGCGGCGGCCGTGCCTCGTACGGCGTCGAGAGGACCACCGTCGTGCGGGTCGACACTCCCGCCAGGGAGCGCACGCGCGCGAGGAGTTCCTCGAGTTCGTGCGGGGTCGACACGCGGACCTTGAGGATGTAGTTCTCGTCGCCCGCGACGCTGTGGCACGCCTCGATCTCGGGGACGCCGGCCAGGCGGTCCGCGATGTCGTCGGGGGCGCTGGGGTCGAACGGTTTGACCGAGATGAACGCGGTCATCGGCAGGCCGACCGCCTCCGGGTCGACCACCGCCGCGTAGCCGCGGATGACGCCGCGCTGCTCCAGCCGTCGCACCCGCTGGTGCACGGCCGACGTGGACAGGCCCGTGGCCTTGCCCAGGTCCGTGTAGCTCATCCGCCCGTCCTTGACGAGCAGCTGCACGATCTGTCGGTCCAGCTCCTCCATGGCGCTGAACCTACAGGGCGCTTGATCGCCTCGGATACCGGAACGGCCGCGCGGGAGGCCCAGGTACGGCACCCGCGAGCGGCATGTGACGAAGACCACACTCCTTGCGCCGTCTCCGTGATGTTCTCGTGATTACCCCCCGGGGGTGGAGGGAAGTGCTTGCTGTGGTCGAGGCCGCAGCGCCTGAACGGCCCAGCCCGAGGGGGAGAACCCAATGCAGAGTCTTAAGCGCCCTGGTCGTACCACGTCCAAGCGGCAGCAGCCCGTCGTCACGCCCGAGCCGGAGTACGTCGAACCCGGAACCCCGGACGACGACTTCGACGCGTACGACACCTTCGAGATGTTCCGGGTCGTGTGCCCGGACTGCTCGCAGCCCATCGCCCTCCTGGCGGACGAGGAGATCCTGCCGGAGCACGCCCTGTGCGCCTCGCCGTGGAACCCGTTCGGGCTCACGGTCTGCCCCGGCACGGGCCGCCGGGCGTCCGAGGCCCGCCCCGCGGACGAGACCGTCACGCCCCAGGAGCAGGACACGGCCCTGCTCCTGACGCTCCCTCAGGGGCTCGACTGGCGGACCCAGCCCTTCTCCCACGTGGGCGGACCGGGATCGCGTCCGATCCGGTTCCCGGTGATGCGGCGCGAGGCCGCCTGATTCAGGGCCGGGGTGAGGCAGCGGCGGAGAGCCGCCGCGTCGCCCCGGCCGGCGCCGGTGTCCGCCGCACGGGGCATCGTTGAACGCACGCTCTATTCGGCACGCCGGTGACCCGGCCGCCCGTTCGCGCGTTGGCCGGGCATGACGACCCCCACGTACTCGACGACCGGGCGTCAGCGCCAGGTGTTCGTGCCGCCGCCCGTCGAAGCGGCCGTGACCGTCCCGCCGCCGCAGCCCCCGGACCCGCCGATCTACCGCGAGATGATGCGGACGTGGACGGACCGGGGCCGCACGGTGCCGGGGCGGCACGACCCGGAGTGGGCGCGGCTCGCCGAGCCCTGGCGGGGCTTCGGCCGGTTCAGCGCGTCTCAGGCCCCGCGAGGTGGCGGGCGATGACCATGCGCTGGATCTGGTTGGTGCCCTCGACGATCTGCAGCACCTTCGCCTCGCGCATGTAGCGCTCGGCGGGGAAGTCGGCGGTGTAGCCGTAGCCGCCGAGGATCTGCACGGCGTCGGTGGTGACCCGCATCGCGGTGTCGGTGCAGTGCAGCTTGGCCATGGCGGCCTGCTTGCCGAACGGCCGGCCCGCGTCGCGCAGCCGGGCCGCCGCCAGGTACAGCGCGCGTCCCGCTTCGATCTGGGTGGCCATGTCGGCGAGCATGAAGCGCAGTCCCTGGAAGTCGGCGATCGGCCGGCCGAACTGGCGCCGCTCGGTGGCGTAGCCGACGGCCTCGTCGAGCGCCGCCTGAGCCACGCCGATGGCGCACGCGGCGATGCCGAGCCGGCCGCCGTCGAGCGCGGACAGGGCGATGGCGAAGCCCTGGCCCTCCTCGCCGATGCGGCGCGCGTCGGGCACCCGGACCCCGTCGAAGTGGACCTGGGCGGTGGGCGAGCCCTTCATGCCCATCTTCTTCTCCGGCGCGGCGGCGCTGAGCCCCTCCGCGTCCCCGGGCACCAGGAACGCGCTGACGCCGCGCGCCCCCTCGCCGCCGGTGCGCGCCATGACCGTGTAGAAGTCGGCGACGCCGCCATGGGTGATCCACGCCTTGGTGCCGTCGATGACCCAGTCGTCCCCGTCACGGACCGCGCGAGTGCGCAGGGAGGCGGCGTCGGAGCCGGAGGAGGGCTCGGAGAGGCAGTAGCCGCCGAGCAGCCCGCCGCCGAGCATGGCGGGCAGATGCTCCGCGCGCTGCTCCTTGGTGCCGTAGGCGGCGAGCGGATAGGTGGCGAGGGTGTGCACGCTGACGCCGAGGGCGACGGTGAGGCGGGCGCGGGCCAGCTCCTCCAGTACCTGGAGGTAGACCTCGTAGGGCTGGTCGCCGCCGCCGTGCTCGGAGTCGTAGGGCAGGCCGAGCAGGCCGGACTCGGACAACAGGGTGAACAGCTCGCGCGGGAAGCGGCCGGCTTCCTCCTCCTCGGCGGCCCCGGGGGCGACCTCGCGCTGCGCGATGTCGCGGACGAGCGTGAGCAGGTCCCGGGCCTCGTCCGTGGGCAGTAGCCGGTCCACCGGCTGCGGGGCGCGGTCGGGCATGACGTCGCTCTCCTCCCTGTTGGGGCACACGGCGTGCGCCTTGGGTGGAGGCGGCTCCGCCGGGGTCGTTCCGGTGCCGGGCCGATGCTCGCACTCCCGGGTCTCGGAAGCTGCTGACCAGCGGCTGTGCGCAGTGAGTATGCCCGATCGGCGGCATCGCGTCACCAGTTAACGACCGCTTACTTCGCAACACCGTACGGCGCCCCCTCCGCGATCACATTGGTCCGCACCATTGACCAACTGGTCTAGTCCTTCTAGGGTTTCGCTCCAACCCGAGTCACCGCGTTCATGCCAATCGACGCGGCTCTCCCCTCCCCCACGAGGAGACACCGGATGCCATCCCCCCACCGCCCCCGCACCCTGCGGGCGCTCCTGTCCGCAGCGTGTACCGCCGTGCTCGGCGCCGGGCTGCTCGCCGGCACGGGCGCCCCGACCGCCACCGCGGCGACCTCGGCTCAGGAGGCCGCCGCCGGTTCGAAGGTCGTCGGCTACTTCACCGAATGGGGTACGTACGACCGGAAGTACTACGTCAAGAACATCGAGACCTCCGGTTCCGCGGACCGGCTCACGCACATCAACTACGCCTTCGGCAACGTCACCGGCGGCAAGTGCGCCCTCGGCGACGCCTACGCGGCCACCGACCGGGCCTACACCGCCGAGGAGTCCGTCGACGGGGTCGCCGACACCTGGGACCAGCCGCTGCGCGGCACCTTCAACCAGTTGCGGAAGCTGAAGGAGAAGCACCCCGGCCTCAAGGTCGTCTGGTCCTTCGGCGGGTGGACCTGGTCCGGCGGCTTCGGCGAGGCCGCGAAGAACCCGGCCGCCTTCGCGCAGTCCTGCCTCGACCTGGTGGAGGACCCGCGCTGGGCCGACGTCTTCGACGGCATCGACATCGACTGGGAGTACCCCAACGCCTGCGGCGCCACCTGCGACACCAGCGGCCGTGACGCCTACCGCGAGCTGATGTCGGCGCTTCGCTCCACGTTCGGCCCCGACGCCCTGGTCACCGCCGCCATCCCGGCGGACGCCACGGACGGCGGCAAGATCGACGCGGCCGACTACGCGGGCGCCGCCCAGTACGTCGACTGGTACAACCCGATGACGTACGACTTCTTCGGCGCCTGGGACACCACCGGGCCGACCGCCCCGCACTCACCGCTGACCTCGTACGACGGCATACCGAAGGCCGAGTACCACAGCGCCGCCACCATCGCGAAGCTGACCGGCCTCGGCATCCCCGCGAACAAGCTGCTGCTCGGCATCGGCTTCTACGGCCGCGGCTGGACCGGCGTCACCCAGGCGGAGCCGGGCGGCACCGCGACCGGTCCCGCGCCGGGCACGTACGAGGCGGGCATCGACGACTACAAGGTCCTCAAGGACACGTGCCCCGCGACCGGCACGGTCGGCGGCACCGCCTACGCCAAGTGCGGCGACCAGTGGTGGAGCTACGACACTCCCGAGACCGTCGCCTCCAAGACGGAGTGGAAGAACCAGCAGGGTCTGGGCGGCACGTTCTTCTGGGAGCTCAGCGGCGACACCGCGAACGGTGAGCTGATCAAGGCCATCCGGTAGCCGCCGGCTGCCGGACGCGCGCGGGGCGGGGGTTCCACGGGGGGACTCCCGCCCCACGCGTGTCCCGGGCGGCCCGCCCGCGCGTCAGCCGTCGCGGCGCGCGGGCTCCGGGGCCGGGTAGGCGGGGTCCAGTTCCTCGACGGCGCGCATCGCCCCGCCGAGCGTCTTCACCAGCAGCTCGCACATGGTCTCGCGGGACAGCTCGGGCCGGTCGATCCAGGCCAGCACCGCGCCCTCCACGCTGCACACCCAGGCCAGCAGCCCCATCCGGGCCACCGGGGCGATGTCGGAGCGGCCGTAGGCACCCTCGGCGATGGTGGCGACGATCGCCTCGCGCACCCCGTCCCTGACGGCGTGCACCTCGGCGTCGAAGCCGACGCCGCCGCTGACGATCGCGCGGTAGGCGGCCTGGTTGTGCTCCGCGTACCGCAGATAGCTGTCGATGGTGCGCTGCACCCGCTCCACGGGCGGCAGTTCGTCGCCGCTCGCGGCCATCGTGACCAGGCCGGTCACCGAGTCCTCGATGATGGCCAGGTAGTAGCCGCGCTTGGACTGGAAGTAGTAGTAGATCAGGCCCTTGGCGACCCCCGCCTGACGTGCGATGTCGTCCATCGACAGCGCGTCGTAGGACCGGTCGGCGAACAAGCGGCGTCCGATGGCGATGAGTTCGGCGCGCCGGGCCGACGCTCGCCGGGTGCCGCGGGCTGAGGGAGGCACGGCGGACTGCTGGCTGATGTTCAATTCGGCCCAGGTCTCCTGCGGGGGGCGGGACGGTCCCGCAGGAGTATGGCAGGTCGGCCCGCGCCGCGGCAGGGCCGCCCGTACCTCGGGACTACAGCAGTCCCAGCTGCGTCACCAGCATCGCAAGGACCACGACGAGGGTCCAGCCCAGGACGTGCTCGAGGACTTTCGGACCGTCCTCACGGGGTCCGCCGGTACGGGCACGGGTGACGGTGGCTGCGTTGGCGCTCATGACTTCTACCTGGTCTCCGTGGTGCGTGGATCCCCCCACAACCGACGTCGTCCACCTTGCCACCGGAAACGGCCGGTCCGGCCGAGAGGTTGCTCACACGCGGCGGGCCCCGGTGGCGGCCGGGGCCCGCCGCGCGCAGCGGATCAGCGCACGCCCACCGCCGCGAGCGCCTTGCGCTGGCGGGAGGTCGGGCGGGCCGGGAAGTACAGGTAGCAGACGCCGCCGGTGCCGGAGACGACCTTCCCGGAGGCGTTGTACCGCTTGGTCCTCAGCCAGATGTTCTCCCACTCGCGCCGCTGGTAGATCCGGCGCACGGCCTCGTTGTCGTCCGAGGCGGGGTCGTTGGCGATCACGTCGCCGTCGGCGGTGAAGCCGATCACCGTCATCAGGTGCCCGGAGGTGCCGTAGCCCGCCCCCGTCAGCTCCTCCTTCAGGAACGACTGGGACGTTATGGCCGGGATGCCCGCCGCGATCAGCGTCTCCAGGTCGGTCAGCGACCGCAGCCGGGTGACCACACCCTGGAGGCCGGGGAAGGTGGCCGCGTAGGCCGCGTTGAACGGCCAGTTGCCGCACCCGGCGTACTGGTAGTCGTAGGTGTGGCGGGCCGCGTGGCAGATCTGCGGGTCGGCGTAGGCCGGGTCGACCCAGGAGAGCTGCTCCTGGGTGAGCCGGCCGCCCCAGTACTCGATGATCATCTGCGAGGAGGTGGGGCTGCACCATGCCTCGCCGCCGTTGTCGTACTCCGGGTACTGGCCCTTGTGGACCTCCTGCGAGTAGCGCGGGACGAGGAGTTCCTTCGCGAGACCGGGCGTCGAGGCGGGCACGGTGAACCGGTCGGGGATGTCGGAGCCCATCACGCCGAGGCGCCACACGGTCGGGGTGAGGCGGGTGCCGGGGCGGCGGTACAGGGTGAGGCGCAGCCGGACGGCGGTGATGCGCAGCCCGGAGGCCGCGTCGTCGACGGCGAGCGTGTCCGTCCAGACGCTGCTCCTGCCGTCCTCCTGGTCGTCCACGGAGGTGCGCCGGATGTCGCCGTCACCGGCGGCCCAGCGGCCCACCACGTACCAGGGGGTGTCGGTGCCGTCGGAGTAGGTGCCCTTCAGCTCGACCTGGATCCAGGTGCCCTCGGGGGTATGCGCGTTCCAGGAGGCGATCGCCTCGGTGGAGGGGACGGTGAGCCGGTGGACGGGCGAGGTCCAGGTCGCGTACTCCCAGGCGGCCGTGCGGCCGGTGTGCGGGTCGGTGTAGTCCGTGGTGCCGGCCGCCTCGGCGATCACCACGCCGGGGCGGAGACCGGCCTGGGCGCGGGTGCCGGCGGCGCTGCCGGAGCGCCAGTCGGGGTACGTGGTCCAGGCGCGGTTGTCGACGGTGCGGGCGGCGGCCCGCCCGGGCGCCGCGGGCCGGGTGGCGCCGGCGGTCGGGACGGCCGCGGACGCCGTCGCCGCGCTTCCGGCGACGGCGGCGACGACCGCCGCGGCCAGAAGGGTTCTGCGGGACGGCAGTTCGGCTCTGCTCATGGGTGGGGGACCCCCAGGTTTTCGGAGTCGGGACAGGACCGGTGCACGGCCGCCGGACGGTGTGCGTCCGGCGGATGGAGCGGGTGTGCGCCCCACTATGAACGCAGCCGGGCGGGTCTGCCAGCATCCGGGCCGCGCCGCGTCGACCAACATGGGAGTGGACCAATGGCGAAAGCGCCGCAGGTGGGCGACGGGCCCTAGAGTGCTCCCGTCCGTCCATCGCCACAGCCCCGGGAACCAGCCATTCACCCACTCGCCTCCCGCATCCTCCGGCTCCCTCCCTCGTGCGGCCCGGTGCGGCTCGTCGCCGTCGACGGGCACGCCGGGTCGGGGAAGTCGACGTTCGCCGGGCTGCTGGCCGAGCGGCTCGGCGGCGCCCCGGTGCTGCACCTCGACGACATCGCCCGCCACGACGAGCTGTTCGACTGGACCACGCGGCTGCACGACGAGGTGATCGGCCCGCTCTCCCGCGGGGAGACCGCGCACTACGCCCCCTACGACTGGCGCGCCCGCCGCCCCGGACCGCCGCGCCCGCTGCCCGCCGCGCCGGTGGTGCTGGTGGAGGGCGTCGGTGCGGGACGCGCGGCGCTGCGGCCGTATCTGGCGCTGCTGCTGTGGATGGACGTGCCGCGTGAAGAGTCCTGGGCGCGGGGGCGGGCGCGGGACGGCGAGGAGCAGCGGGAGTTCTGGAACGGCTGGGAACGGGCGGAGCGCGCGCACTTCGCGGACGATCCCTCGCGCCCCTTCGCGCGGCTGCTGGTACGGCAGCGACACCAGGGGTACGACGTGGTCCCCGGGCCTGCCGGGACAGGTGAGACACCGTGTGCGATCACGCACGGTGACTGGTCATAGGCGATGTGGTGAACCTGTGAAGAGCGGTCCAGGACAAGTTGCCGCAGTCCCCCAACTCGGCTTGACCGAGGGCCCGTACAGGTCTTACGTTCTGAATGTGCGGCCCTACGGGAGCCGCCGGCAGACACGAAGCCCCCGGTTGTTCCCCCGTGATCGGGGGCTTCGTTCTGCCCTTTTCACGTTTTCCGGGCGCGCAGCGGCATATGACGATCACCCTCGGTGAGGATCAAGTTCCGCGCCCCTCCCGCGCGCCCCCTTTCCCTCTCCGTTTCACCCGCTCCGCACCCTGCGGACACCGCGCCCCCGCAGGTACGATGCCCTCGGTGCGACCGACGACGAAGCTTCGCGCACCTTGCAACTCCGGTCCGCGGCACAGCGGTTCGGCCACAGGGCGCCGGCGGCCGAGGGGCCGGCCGGCACACCGACGGGGGCACGGTTTGTGGGGGACGTGATGGACTTCGGCACGCAGGGCCCGCAGGCCCCGGCCGACCTCGCCTGGCTGCGAGGCGTGGACGCCTACACGATGGGCGCCTATCCGCAGGCGGAGGAGGAGTTCCGCACCGCCGTACGCATCGACCCGGGAATGGCGGACGGCTGGCTCGGACTGCACGCGCTGCGCGTCGACACGACGACCGCGCTGCTGCGGATGTTCCGCCACCGCGACCGCTTCGGCGAACAGCGCACCCGGCACCACCGCACCCTCAACTCCTGGTACTGGCTGGGCTGGTGGGTGCAGCCCGTGCTGGAGACCCCGCGCGACCTGCTGCTCGCCCACGCCTCGCACTGGCTGGACGGCCGGCACGTGCCCGAGCTGGACCGCGCGCTCGCCGGGCTGCCCCCGGTGGACGCCGACCCGCAGGTGCGCTTCCTGCACGCCTGCCGCGCCTACCTCGTCAAGGACTGGGAGCAGCTGGTCCGGCACACCGATCCGCTCGTCGACGACCCGCTGCTGGGCATCGAGGCGGGCCTGTTCGGCGGGATGGCGCGAGTGCGCCTGGAGATGTACGGGCAGGCGGAGCCGCTGCTGGCGGCGGCGCTGATGCGGTGCCGCAGCGAGCAGCCGCAGCGCAAGGAGCTGCGCTACTGGCTGGCGCGCGCCCGTGAGGGCACGGGCCGCAGCGCCGCAGCGCTCCCCCTGTACCGGGCCGTGCACCGGGTGGACCCGGCCTTCATGGACACCTCCGCCCGGCTCGCGGCGATCGCCGAGGGCGACGGCTACGACGACGACTCCGCGGACCTCGCCGCGATCACCCTGACCGGTGCCGGGCAGGACAGCGTCGACGGCCCCGACACGCTGGACCCGCTCTTCGGGACGGAGGGCCGCGACCTGCGGCTGTCCGATCCCGACCCCGCCCCTCCCCCGATGCCCTCGTTCGGCGGGTCCGGGGTCCGCGAGCGCTCCGGCGGCTCCGGCCCTGTGCTGCCCCCGGGGCCCACCGACCCGGCACTCCTTGAGGAGGCGCTCGCGGAGCTGGAGCGGATGGTCGGGCTCGAACCGGTGAAGCGCCAGGTGAAGGCGCTGTCCGCGCAGTTGAACATGGCGCGGCTGCGGGCGGGGCAGGGGCTTCCTGTGCAGCCGCCGAAACGGCACTTCGTCTTCTCCGGCCCCTCCGGTACGGGCAAGACCACGGTCGCCCGGATCCTCGGCCGGGTCTTCTACGCCCTCGGCCTGCTCGGCGGCGACCACCTGGTGGAGGCACAGCGGGCGGACCTGGTGGGCGAGTACCTGGGGCAGACGGCCGTGAAGGCCAACGAGCTGATCGACTCCGCGCTCGGCGGGGTCCTCTTCGTCGACGAGGCGTACTCCCTGTCGAACTCGGGGTACGGCAAGGGCGACGCGTACGGCGACGAGGCGCTGCAGGTGCTGCTGAAGCGGGCGGAGGACAACCGCGACCACCTGGTGGTGATCCTCGCCGGCTACCCGGAGGGCATGGACCGGCTGCTGGCGGCCAACCCGGGGCTGTCGTCCCGGTTCACCACCCGCGTGGACTTCCCGTCGTACCGGCCGCTGGAGCTGACGAGGATCGGCGAGGTGCTGGCCGCGGAGAACGGCGACGTGTGGGACGAGGAGGCCCTGGACGAGCTGCGTTCCATCGCCGGGCACGTGGTGGACCAGGGCTGGATCGACGAGCTGGGCAACGGCCGGTTCCTGCGCACCCTGTACGAGAAGAGCTGCGCCTACCGCGACCTGCGGCTGTCCGTCTACCCGGGGCCGCTGTCCCGGGACGACCTGGCGACCCTGCGGCTGCCGGACCTGATGCAGGCGTACGGGGAGGTGCTGTCGGGGCGGGGCCCGTCGGACCCGTCGGGGCCCTAGGACCCCGACGGGCGTCCCGGCGTACGGCCGCCTGCGGTTCAGGTGGCCATCGCCTCCTCCGGCGCCCCGCTCGCCCGCTGCGGGGTGAGCGTGACCTCCCGGTGGGCTGGGTCGCGCACCTCGCCGACCAGCATCTCCAGCACGTCCTCCAGGGCGACCAGGCCCAGCACCTTGCCGGACGCGTCCGCCACCTGCGCCAGATGGGTGGCCGCCCGGCGCATCACCGTGAGGGCGTCGTCCAGCGGGAGTTCGGGCCGCAGCGTCGTCATCGGGCGCCACAGATGCTGCGGGACGGCACGCTCGGCGTCCTCCAGGTCCAGGACGTCCTTGACGTGCAGATAGCCCATGAAGGCGCCGCCCTCGGCCGCCACCGGGAAGCGGGAGTAGCCGGTGCGGGCGGTCAGCTCCACGATCTGGCCCGGGGTGACCGCCGGGGTGACCGTCACCAGGGACTCGCGGCGCAGCAGGACGTCCGTCACCGGGCGCGAACCCAGCTCCAGGGCGTCCTCCAGACGCTCCGCCTCCTCCGGGTCGAGCAGCCCGGCCTGGCCGGCGTCCTCCACCAGCCGGTTGAGCTGCTCGCTGGTGAAGACGGCCTCCACCTCGTCCCTGGGCTCCACGCGGAAGAGCCGCAGGACGCCTTGGGCGCAGGCGCCGAGGGCGACGGTGACCGGCTTGCACAGGCGGGCGAACCACACCAGGCCCGGGCTGAGCCACAGGGCGGCCTTCCCGGGCGCGGCCATCGCCAGGTTCTTCGGGACCATCTCGCCGATGACGAGGTGGAAGAAGACCACGGCGGCGAGCGCGATGACGTAGCCGAGGGGGTGGATCACCCCGTGCGGCAGGTGCATCCACGTGAACACCGGCTCGAGCAGCCGGGCGACGGTCGGTTCGGCGACCGCGCCCAGGGTGAGCGAGCAGACGGTGATGCCGAACTGGGCGGCCGCCATCATCTGCGGCAGATGCTCCAGTCCGTACAGCACCTGACGGGCGCGGGCGGTGCCGAGCGGTTCGATCTGGCTGCGGCGAACCGACACCAGGGCGAACTCGGCGCCGACGAAGAAGCCGTTGGCCAGCACCAGCAGTGCGGCGAACAGCAGTTGCAGGACGCTCATCCGGCGGCCTCCACGACAGGGACCCGGGCGGTGCGGACCAGGCGGACGCGTTCCGCGCGGTAGTGGCCGACGCGGCGCACCGAAAGCCGCCAGCCCGGCAGTTCCGCGCGGTCCCCCACGGCCGGGATACGGCCGAGGAGATCGGCGACCAGGCCGGCCACCGTCTCGTAAGGGCCCTCGGGGACCTCGAGGCCTATGCGGCGCAGGATGTCGACCCGGGCGCCGCCGTCGACGTCCCAGGCCGGGTTGCCGTCCTCCGGCGGGGCCGGGGCGAGTTCGGGCACGTCCTGCCCGTCGTGCTCGTCGCGTACCTCTCCGACGATCTCCTCGACGATGTCCTCGAGGGTGACGACGCCGGCGGTGCCGCCGTACTCGTCGACGACGACCGCGATGGGCTGCTCGCTGCGCAGCCGGGTGAGCAGCGGGCGCACCGGCAGCGTTTCGGGGACCAGCAGCGCCGGGCGGGCGATGCGGGTGACCGGGGTGCGCAATCGTTCGTGCGCGGGGACCGCCAGGGCGTCCTTGAGGTGGACCATGCCGGCGATCTCGTCGATCCGCTCCCGGTAGACGGGGAAGCGGGACAGGCCGGTGGCGCGGGTCAGGTTGACCACGTCCTCCGCGGTCGCGGACGCCTGGAGGGCGCTCACTTTCACGCGCGGGGTCATGACGTGCTGGGCGGTCAGCTCGCCCAGGGACAGGGTGCGGACGAAGAGGTCCGCCGTGTCCTGTTCCAGGGCGCCCGCGCGGGCCGAGTGCCGGGCCAGGGAGACCAGTTCGCCGGGGGTGCGCGCGGAGGCGAGCTCCTCGGCGGGCTCGAAGCCCATGGCGCGCACCAGCCGGTTGGCCACGGCGTTCAGTCCGGCGATGACCGGGCGGAACAGGCGGGCGAAGGCGTGCTGCGGGCCGGCGACGAAGCGCGCGACCTGCATCGGCCGGGACACCGCCCAGTTCTTCGGCACGAGTTCGCCGATCACCATCTGCACGGCGGACGCGAGCAGCATGCCGATCACCACGGACACGCCGGAGACCGCGCCCTCGGGTATGCCGGCGCCGGTGAGCGGGCCGTCCAGCAGCTGGGCGAGGGCCGGTTCGGCGAGCATGCCGACCACCAGGGAGGTGATGGTGATGCCGAGCTGGGTGCCGGAGAGCTGGAAGGACAGTTCGCGCAGGGACGCGACGACCCGGCGGGCGCGCCGGTCGCCGGCCGCTGCGGCCTCCTCGGCGTCGGCCCGTTCGACGGTGACCAGGCCGAATTCGGCGGCCACGAAGAAGCCGTTGGCGAGGATCAGCAGAAAGGCGGCTGCGAGGAGCAGCAGAGGGGTGCTCATGGTGCCGCCGCCTCCGCATGGGCGCCCACCGGACGGTGAGCGCTATGACGGCAGGGGGCGGCGCAGGTACTACAGGACGATCCGTCCATCGCCGGAGAGGGTCACTCCTCGGATAGCTGGGGCCCCTCGGCGCACCGGGCGGGGCGGCAGGGGCGGAGGCGCTGTCGGCGCGCCTCCGCCCAACAGATTAATCAAGACAGGGGCGACTGCGGCAGGTGCGTTTTTGCCCGTGAGACAACGCCCGGCATGTCCGTGTCAGTCGCGGGGCGCCTCGGCCTCGGGTGCGGAGTGCGCCTCGGCGAGGGCCCGCAGGGCCCGGGCGTCGGCGACCGCGCGCTGCCGGGCGATGCCGGGCTGGATGCCGAGGGCGGGCAGGCTGGTGCCGTCGCTGAGGTCGAGGAAGACCCAGGGATCACCCGAGCGGAGGTTCACCTGAAGGATCTCCGCCCACTCCAGACGGCGCCGGTTCACGATGTTGACCACCGTGACGCCGGCCTCGTCGGCGACGATTTTCGGCCGGGCCAGCAGGAACAGCACACCGGCGAGCAGCGCGGCGGTGAACACGAAACTGATCCGCTCCCCCGGGCCCAGCCCGTCGAGGAGCAGCCCGATCAGGCTGACCACGACGAACAGCGCGACGCCCGCGGTGAGCAGCACGGCGCGGGTGCGGCCGGGCCGGAACGTGACGGGCAGCTCGGGCAGCTCGGTGCCGGACATGGTGGCTCTCCCCGCCCCGTCAGAGACGGCAGGCGTGGATCGCCGTGGTGAGGATGGCGCGGGCCCCGATGTCGTAGAGGTCGTCCATGATGCGCTGCGCCTCCTTGGAGGGGACCATCGCGCGGACGGCGACCCAGCCCTCGTTGTGCAGCGGGGAGACGGTCGGGGACTCGAGGCCGGGGGTCAGCGCGACGGCCTTCTCCAGCTGCTCGACCCGGCAGTCGTAGTCCATCATCACGTAGGTGCGGGCGACGAGGACGCCCTGGAGGCGGCGCAGGAACTGCTGCACCTTGGGGTCCTCGCCGTCGGTGCCGGTACGGCGGATGACGACGGCCTCGGACTGCATGATCGGCTCGCCGACGACCTCGAGGCCCGCGTTGCGCAGGGAGGTGCCGGTCTCGACGACGTCCGCGATGACCTGGGCGACGCCGAGCTGGATGGCGGTCTCGACCGCGCCGTCGAGGTGGACGACGGAGGCGTCGATGCCGTGCTCCGCGAGGTGCGCGGCGACGATGCCCTCGTAGGAGGTGGCGACGGTCTTGCCGGTGAGGTCGGCGGGGCCGGTGATCGTGCCGGGCTTGGCCGCGTACCGGAAGGTGGAGCGGGCGAAGCCGAGCGGCAGGATCTCCTCGGCCTGGGCGCCGGAGTCGATCAGCAGGTCACGGCCGGTGATGCCGATGTCGAGCTGCCCGGAGGCGACGTAGATCGCGATGTCGCGGGGGCGGAGGTAGAAGAACTCGACCTCGTTGACCGGGTCGACGATCCGCAGCTCCTTGGACTCCCTGCGCTGCTGGTAGCCGGCCTCATGCAGCATCTCCGCCGCAGGTCCTGACAGGGAACCCTTGTTGGGGACGGCGATGCGCAGCATGAGGTCGGCTTCCTTTGCGTGGAGGGTGGTGCGGTGCGGTGGTGGCTTACAGGTGGGCGTAGACGTCGTCGAGGGAGATGCCGCGGGCGACCATCATCACCTGGACGTGGTACAGCAGCTGCGAGATCTCCTCGGCGGCCGCCTCCTTGCCCTCGTACTCGGCGGCCATCCAGACCTCGGCGGCCTCTTCGACGACCTTCTTGCCGATGGCATGGACGCCCTGGTCCACCAGCTCGGCGGTGCGGGAGGTGGCGGGGTCCCCGTGGGCGGCCTTGTGCTGGAGCTCGGTGAAGAGCTCCTCGAACGTCTTCTTGGACATGGTGGTCCTTACCCTACGCGGTGACGGGGACTGCTCACCGCCAGGGTTCGGACACCGAGCGCAGGCAGGCGGCGGTGGCGACGGCCGCGGTGACCGCCTCGTGCCCCTTGTCCTCGCGGGAGCCGGGCAGTCCGGCGCGGTCGAGGGCCTGCTGTTCGTCGTCGCACGTGAGGAGGCCGAAGCCGACGGGGACACCGGTGTCGACGGACACCTGGGTGAGCCCCTGGGTGACGCCCTGGCACACGTAGTCGAAGTGGGGCGTGCCGCCGCGGATGACGACGCCGAGGGCGACGATCGCGTCGTAGCCCCGGCCGGCCAGGACCTTGGCGACGACGGGCAGTTCCCAGCTGCCGGGGACCCTCAGCAGGGTCGGCTCGTCGATGCCGAGGTCGTGCAGGGCGCGCAGGGCGCCGTCCACCAGTCCGTCCATCACCTTCTCGTGCCACTGTGCCGCGACGACGGCGACCCGCAGATCACCCACATTGCGTACCGTCAGCTCCGGTGCACCCTTGCCGCTCACGTCTCTCCTCGTGGTTCTTGTTACTGGTTGCCGCAGGCGGGCACGGTCGGCGTGTCCAGCCAGGGCAGGTCGTGGCCCATCCGGTCCCGCTTGGTGCGCAGGTAGCGGAGGTTGTGCTCGCTCGCGGTGACGGGCATCGGCTCGCGCCGGACGACGTCGATGCCGTGGCGGGCGAGCGCGTCGGACTTGTCGGGGTTGTTGGTCAGCAGGCGGACGCTGCGGACGCCGAGGTCGGCGAGGATCTGCGCGCCGGCCGCGTAGTCCCGGGCGTCGGCGGGCAGGCCGAGTTCCAGGTTGGCGTCGAGGGTGTCACGGCCGCGCTCCTGCAGTTCGTAGGCGCGCAGCTTGGACATCAGGCCGATGCCGCGCCCCTCGTGGCCGCGCAGGTAGACGACGACGCCCCGGCCCTCGGCCTGGATGCGGTCCAGGGAGGCGTCGAGCTGGGGGCCGCAGTCGCAGCGCTGGGAGCCGAAGACGTCGCCGGTGAGGCACTCGGAGTGCATCCGGACGAGGACGTCCGCGCCGTCGCCGATCTCGCCGTGGACCAGGGCGACGTGCTCGACGCCGTCGACGGTGGAGCGGAAGCCGTACGCGGTGAAGGTGCCGTGGGCGGTGGGCAGCCGGACCTCGGCCTCGCGGCGGACGGTGGGCTCGCTGCTCCGCCGGTAGGCGATCAGGTCCTCGATGGAGATGATCGACAAGCCGTGCTTGCGGGCGAACGGGACCAGTTCGGGCAGCCGGAGCATGCGGCCGTCCTCGCCGGCGATCTCCACGATGGCGCCGGCCGGGCGCAGTCCCGCGAGGCGGGCCAGGTCGACGGCGGCCTCGGTGTGGCCGTCGCGTTCGAGCACGCCGCCGGGGCGGGCGCGGAGCGGGAAGATGTGGCCGGGACGGACGAGGTCGTCCGGCGTGGCCGTGCCGGAGGCCAGCAGCTGGAGGGTGGTGGCCCGGTCGGAGGCGGAGATGCCGGTGGTGACGCCGTGCGCGGCGGAGCCGTCGACGGTGACGGTGAACGCGGTCCGCATGGACTCGGTGTTCTGCTCCACCATCTGCGGGATGCGCAGCCGCTCGAGCTCCTCGCCCGTCATGGGCGCGCAGATCATGCCGCGGCACTCGGTCATCATGAAGGCGACGATCTCCTCGGTCACCTTCTCGGCGGCGACGATCAGGTCGCCCTCGTTCTCCCGGTTCTCGTCGTCGACGACCACCACGGGGCGGCCGGCGGCGATGTCGGCGATCGCCTGCTCGACGGGGTCGAGCCGGAGGTCGAGATCCTCTGTGTCATAGAGGATCGGCGGGATCGAAGGGGTGGCGCGCAGCGCCTCGTTCGGGGTGGTGGCGGGTGACGGGCGGGCGGTCATGCGGGCGCTCCTTCCAGTGCGGGCCGCGCGTCGCGGGAGCGCAGCCACCAGTCGCGCATGCCCCACAGGACGAGTGCGCCGTAGATGACGTAGACGAAGCCGGAGAAGGCGAAGCCGTTGGCGAAGTTCAGCGGGACGCCGACGAGGTCGACGAGCAGCCAGGCGAACCAGAACTCGACCATCCCGCGGGCCTGGGCGTACATCGCGACGATGGTGCCGACGAAGATGTAGGCGTCCGGCCAGGGGTCCCAGGACAGGGACGGGTAGGCGGTGAAGAGGCCTCCGACGGCGAGGGTGCCGAGGGCGGCCCCGGCGAGCAGCACGCCCCGCTCGCGCCAGGTGGCGAACCGTACGGCGACGGAGCCGTCCTGCGCCCGCTGCCGGCCGCGGTTCCACTGGAGGAAGCCCCAGACGGCGACGAGCATGACGACGACCTGCTTGCCGGCGCTGCCGGAGAGGTGGGCGGTGGCGAAGGCCGTGAACAGGATGAGGCCGGAGACGAACTGGGCGGGCCAGGTCCACAGGGAGCGGCGCCAGCCGAGGGCGAGGCCGATGAGACCGACCACGTTGCCGATCATGTCGGCCCACTTGATGTGCTGGCCGAAGAGGGTGAAGGCCTCGGAGTTGAGCCAGTTCACCGGGTGGCCCCCTCGCCCGCGACGCGGTCGCCGAGCATGCGCTCGACGTACTTGGCGATGACGTCCACCTCGAGGTTGACCGGGTCGCCGGGCTTCTTGATGCCGAGGGTGGTCAGGGCGAGGGTGGTGGGGATGAGGCTGACGGTGAAGTGGTCGCGTCCGGCGTCGACGACGGTGAGGCTGATGCCGTCGACGGTGATGGAGCCCTTCTCCACGACGTAGCGGCTGAGGTCCGCCGGGAGGGAGATCGTGACGATCTCCCAGTGCTCGGAGGGGGTGCGGTCGAGGATCTCGCCGGTGCCGTCGACGTGGCCCTGCACGATGTGGCCGCCGAGGCGGTCGCCCACGGCGGTGGGCCGCTCGAGGTTGACGCGGGAGCCGACGGCGAGGGCGCCGAGGCTGGAGCGCTTGAGGGTCTCCGCCATGACGTCGGCGGTGAATTCGTCGCCCTCGTGGTCGACGACGGTGAGGCACACGCCGTTGACGGCGATGGAGTCGCCGTGTTTCGCGCCCTGGGTGACCACGGGGCCGCGCAGGCGGAAGCGACAGGCGTCGTCGAGGGTCTCGACGGCGGTGACCTCGCCCAGCTCTTCGACGATTCCGGTGAACACTTCCCGGGTCCTCCTGCCTCTTCGGGCACGGACTCCGGGGCTGTCGATGACGACAGATCACGAGCGAGGACACCAGGGGCGACGCCGGACAGGGCTCGCCCTGAGGGCGAACCGGTACGGCGGCGCGCATGGATGCCCGCCCGCCGCGCACTGCCTCCCATCCGGACTTTAACCGTCGGTCCAGGAATTTCACCTGGTCAACCGGCCGCTGGAAGCGACCGGGTCGCGGACTGTAACCGCCGGTTCGGACTTTCACCGACCCCGGAGTGCGCTGCTACTGGTACAGCCCCAGTCTGCCACGGCCCCGACTCGGCCACGCGGGTGAGGTGTGTGGAGTGAGTCACAGCGGGCGACGTGGAGGCAACCGAGGGTCGCACGATGCACAACTGCCCCGGGTATGCGCCCCGTTGGCGCCCCCTCCCGCCTCCGGCGAGTGGTCCATACCCATTGACCCGGGTGGTCTAGTCCTCTTAGGGTCCGAGCCACCTCCGCGGAGCGCCGGCCGGACCAGAATCCGCCGCGCTCCTCCTCCGACCGGCCCGGCGGCGGTGACGACGGCCCTTGCCCGCCGCCGGGTCCCACCACGCGCGCGGATGCGCCCGGCGCCCGCCCCGGCGAAGCTGGACCCCGTACGGCGCCACGCGTACGACACCCCAGGGCGCCCGTGTCCGGAGGGACTTGAGCAGCATGACCACGATTCTGGTGACCGGCGGTACCGGAACCCTCGGCCGGCATGTCGTCACGCGGCTGCGGGCGGGCGGCCACGACGTGCGGGTGCTCACCCGTCACACCCCGCCCTACGACGTCGACCTGCGCGAGGGCGACGACGGGCTGGACCGCGCCCTGGACGGCACGGGCACCGTCGTGCACTGCGCCACCTCGGCGCGCGGCGGCGACGAGCAGGCCGCGCGGAACCTGATCGCGGCGGCGCGGCGGGCCGGAGTGGAGCATCTGGTCTACATCTCGATCGTCGGCGTGGACCGGGTGCCGTACCCCTACTACCGCACCAAGCTGGCGGTGGAGCGGCAGTTCGAGGACTCCGGGACCGGCTGGACGGTGCTGCGCGCCACCCAGTTCCACGACCTGCTGTTCCGGCTGTTCCAGGGCCTGTCGAAGTCACCGGTGATGCCGCTGCCCGCCCGGGTGAAGGACCAGCCGGTGGACGTCAGGGAGGTCGCGCACCGCCTGGCCGAACTCGCCCAGGGCGCCCCCGCCGGCCGCGCGGAAGACATGGGCGGTCCCGAGATCCGCACGCTCCACTCCCTGGCGCGCGGCTACCTGGACGCGTCGGGCCGCCGGCGCGCCGTGGTGAAGATCCCGCTCCGCGGCTCGGCGTACGAGGCGTTCCGCGCGGGGGGCCACCTGGCCCCGGAACGGGCGGTCGGGAAGCGGACGTTCGAGGAGTACCTGGCGGAACGGTTCGCGGTGACGGGGGGTCCGCGATAGGCGCCCAAGGGCGCCGGGCGAGGCCCGGCCCTGCTCGCCGCTGGACGCCAGCTGGCAACACCGGGTTCAGGGCGGCCTGGCCCGCCGGGAAACCCCTGCTCGCCGCCGGGCGGCCACCCGGAGCGCGGGGCAGCAGCCCGACCCGCCGGAACCACTGCCCGCCGCCAGGCGGGAGACGCGGCGCAAGGCGGGGCGGCCAGCCGGGCCCCGCACGCCACCGGGCGGCCACCCGAAGCACGGGACAGCAGCCCACCCCGCCGGAAACCCCTGCCCGCCGCCGGGCGACCACCCGCAGCGACCCTGCCCGCCGGAAACCCCTACTCACCGCCAGGCGGGAGACGCGGCGCAAGGCGGGGCAGCCAGCCGGGCCCCGCACGCCACCAGTCGGCCACCCGAAGCACGGGGCAACAGCCCACCCCGCCGGAACCACTGTCTGCCACCAGGGACCACCCACGGCGACCCGACCCGCCGGAAACCCCTACTCGCCGCCAGGCGACCACCCGCAGACACCAGGCAAGGCGGCCCCGCCCGCCGCCCGGCGGCCACCAGCAGACCCCGGGCAGAGCAGCCCGGCCCGCCGGGACCCCCGTCAGTGCTCCGGCACCCCGAACAATTCGTCCTGGGCGTGGTCGCGGGCCGTGAGCAGTGCCCCCCGCAGGACCGCCCCTCCGCCCAGGGTGCTGGGGCGTACCTCGACCGGGAGTGGGGACATCGCCGTCAGGCGGGCATGGACGCGGGACGCCAGTGTCTCGCCGCCCGCCCGGCCGATCTCGCCGCCCAGGACCACGCACCCGGGGTCCAGCAGCGCGACCACGGAGGCGACGCCCACCGCGACCCGGTCGGCCAGGGTGTCGAGGAAGCGCGTGTGCGCCGCGGTCTCCGGTGACGACACGGCGGCGAGAACCGCGCCCGCCGCCTCCGGGTCGGACCCGGGCTCGGGTACGACCCCGCATTCCGTCGCGAGCTGCGCGACCGCCGCCGCGCCCGCCAGGGAGTGGAAGCCGCCCGCGCAGTCGGTGGCCGAGGGCAGGCCCCGGGTGCCCGGGACGGGGAGGAAGCCGATCTCGCCGGTGCCGCCGGAGGCGCCCCGGCGCAGCGTGCCGTCGAGGATCACGGCGGCGCCCGTGCCGTGGCCCAGCCACAGCAGGACGAAGGTGTCCCGGTCATGGGCGGCCCCGTCGCGCTGCTCGGCGAGGGCGGCGAGGTTGGTCTCGTTCTCCACGCTGACCCGGGCCTCGGGCAGCCGTTCCTGGAGGGCGGCGACCAGGCGCCGGTGCCATTCGGGCAGGCCGGTGGAGTCGCGGAGTTCGCCGGTCGCGGGGTCGATCAGGCCGGGCGCGCCGATGCCCACCGTGTGCAGCCGGTCGGCGCCGGCCTCCTTGGCCGTCCGCTCGACCAGGGCGACGGCCTGCTCGACGGCGGGACCGGTGCCCGTGTCGTCGGCGACGGTCAGGGACGCCTCGGCCAGCACCCGGCCGACGAGGTCGGACACGGCCAGGGCGACGCCCTCGGTGCGCACGTCCAGGGCGGCGAGGTGCGCGCGGCCCGCGACGATGCCGTAGAGCTTGGCGTTGGGGCCCCTCCGGGGGGCGCGGGCCTCGCCGGCGACCTCGATCAGGCCTGCGGCGGTGAGGCGTTCGACCAGGTCGGCGACGGTGGGCCGGGACAGTCCGGTGAGCTCCTTCAACTGCCCGGCGGTGAGCGGGCCCTCCTGCTGGAGCAGGCGCAGGGCGAGCCGGTCGTTGATGGCTCGGGCGGTGCTCGGGGATGCGGCCATGCCGGGATCCTTCCAGATCAGCGGGCCCGGCCGGCGGGGGCCGTCTCCCGGGATACCCCGTTTCTTTCAGGCAGGGTTCCTGATAGTTTACGGCGGCGCGCACAGCAGGGGGGAACGCGCACACGACAGCGGTGGATCAGGGAGGGGCGGGTCGATGAGTGCAGTGGTTCACACGCCACGCGAGGTGAAGCGGGCGCGGTACGCGGTGGCCGCGGTGTTCGCCGTGCACGGCGCGGTCACCGGTTCGTTCGCGACCCGGGTCCCCTGGATCCAGGACCACGCGGGGGTCAGCGCGGGCCAGCTGGGCCTGGCGCTGGCCTTCCCCGCGCTGGGCGCGTCCCTGGCGATGCCGCTCGCGGGCGGCATCTCGCACCGCTTCGGCGCCCGCAACGCGCTGCGCGGACTGCTCGCCCTGTGGACGCTCGCGCTGATCCTGCCGTCCCTCGCCCCGAACCTGCTGACCCTCTGTCTGGCGCTGTTCGTCTACGGCGCCTCGGCGGGCATGTCGGACGTGGCGATGAACGCCCTGGGCGTCGAGGTGGAGAACCGGCTCGACCGGTCGATCATGTCGGGCCTGCACGGCATGTGGAGCGTCGGCGCGGTCGTCGGCTCGGCGGCCGGCACGCTGGCCGCGCACCTCGGCTCGGACGCCCGGCTGCACCACGCGCTGGCGGCCGCCGTGCTGACGGTCGTGGGCTTCGCGGCCTGCGCCTGGGTGCTCGACCTCCAGCCGGCCGAGGACGAGGAGCCGCCGCCGCGCTTCGCGCTCCCGCCCCGCTCGGCGCTGCTGATCGGCGCGATCGGCTTCTGCGCGGTGTTCGCAGAGGGGGCGAGCCTGGACTGGTCGGCGGTCTATCTGCGCGACCAGCTGGAGACGTCGGCGGGCCTCGCGGCGGCCTGCACCACCGGTTTCACGCTCACCATGGCGGTCGCCCGGATCGCGGGCGACCGGGTGGTGGACCGCTACGGGGCGGTGCGCACGGTCCGCGCGAGCGGTGTGGTCGCCCTCCTCGGAGGCCTGCTGATCGTGTTCGCCGGCCATCCGGCCGTGGCGATGACCGGCTTCGCGCTGATGGGCCTGGGTATCGCGGTGGTCGTCCCTCTCTGCTTCGCCGCCGCGGGCCGCAGCGGCTCCAACCCGAGCCTGGCCATCGCGGGCGTGGCGACCATCACCTACACCTCGGGACTGATCGCCCCGAGCGCGATCGGGATGCTGGCCCAGGCGACCAGCCTGATGGTGTCGTTCGTACTGGTGACGCTGCTGACGTGCGGCATCGCGGGCTTCGCCGGGGTGCTGCGCGCGGGCGACCGGGTGAAGGTCACGCGTCCGGACGCAGCAGTTCCCGAGCCGCGCCCCTGAACGCCTCGCTCCAGGGCGCCGGGCGCAGGGTCGTGGCGTCCAGCCGCACCAGCACCCGGCTGCCCCGGGCGTAGGTCACGGCGCCGTCCGGCGAGCAGAACCGGAAGCCGTAGGTGAGCCCGGTCGTGCCGAGCCGGTCCAGCCAGAGGTGGACGGCGTAGGGACCGGGCCGGGTGACCGGGGTCTCGTAGGTGAGGCGCAGTTCCTTGACCGCGTTGCAGGCGTCGCCCGCGGCCACCCAGTCGCCGTCGAAGGTGACGCCGTGGGCCTGCCACAGCTCGGCCCAGGCGCGCTCGACGAGCAGCGGGTAGCGGGCGTTGTGCAGCAGCCCCAGCGCGTCGAGGTCGTCGAAGTGGACGGTCACGGGGATCAGCCGGCCGTAGGAGAGGGCGGGCGTCGCGGGCGGGGCTTCGGCGGTCACGGGCGGTGCTCCTGGGACGTACGGGATCGGTGCCATGTGCATCGATCGACGGCGTGCCCTCATCCTAAGCGGACGCTCAGCAGCGCCCGGGTGCCCGCCCACCTGTGCGAACCACTCCTCTGCGGGCCGCACAATGGTGCGGACACGCTGGCCGCACGACGAAAGCGACAACCCATGGATCTCGGCGTCCGCTGGAAACTGCACGGAGACGGACGCACTCCGGCACCCGGGGCGGTGGTCCGTCCCGACGAGCGCCTCTCCTGGCCGCGCACGGCGGGCCTGGGCGCCCAGCACGTGGTCGCCATGTTCGGCGCGTCCTTCGTGGCGCCCGTCCTCATGGGCCTGGACCCCAACCTCGCGATCATGATGTCGGGCGTCGCCACCATGGTCTTCCTGCTGGCCACCCGCGGCCGGGTGCCCAGCTACCTGGGCTGTTCGCTCTCCTTCGTCGGCGTCGCCGCGGTGATCCGGGCGGACGGCGGCTCCAGCGCCACGGTGACGGGCGCGGTGTTCGTGGTGGGCGGCGCGCTGTTCCTGGTGGGCCTCGCGGTGCGGAAGTTCGGCGCGCGGATCATCCACGCGGCGATGCCGCCCGTGGTGACCGGCGCGGTGGTCATGCTGATCGGCTTCAACCTGGCGCCGGTGACCGCCTCGACGTACTGGCCGCAGGACCAGTGGACCGCGCTGTTCGTGATGCTGTTCACCGGACTGGCCGTGGTCTGCCTGCGCGGCTTCTGGTCCCGCATCGCGATCTTCCTCGGCCTGATCTTCGGGTACGTGCTGTCCTGGGCGCAGGACCGGGTCTTCGGGCAGATCCACTCGGCCGACGCGAGCGGCAAGGTCACCGACCACTGGCGTCTGGACCTGTCCGGCGTGGGCCGGGCGGACTGGATCGGCCTGCCGGACTTCCACGGGCCGTCGTTCGAGTGGTCGGCGATCCTGGTCGCCCTGCCGGTGGTCATCGCCCTGATCGCCGAGAACGCGGGCCATGTGAAGGCGGTCGGCGAGATGACCGGCGACAACCTGGACGACAAGCTCGGCACGGCCATCTCCGCCGACGGCGTCGGCTCCATGCTGTCCACCGCGGTCGGCGGCCCGCCCAACACCACCTACTCCGAGAACATCGGCGTGATGGCCGCGACCCGCGTCTACTCCACGGCCGCCTACTGGGCCGCCGCCGGCTTCGCCCTGCTGTTCGGCCTGTGCCCCAAGTTCGGCGCGGTCGTGGCGGCCGTCCCCGGCGGGGTGCTGGGCGGCATCACCGTCATCCTGTACGGCATGATCGGCCTGCTGGGCGCGCAGATCTGGCTCAACGCCAAGGTGGACCTGCGCAATCCGCTGAACCTGGTGCCGGCCGCGGCGGGCATCATCATCGGTGTCGGCAACGTCTCGATGGAGTTCACCGACACCTTCTCGCTCAGCGGCATCGCCCTCGGCACGGTCGTCGTCATCACCGGCTACCACGCGCTGCGCGCCTTCGCGCCCGCCCACCTGAAGACGCAGAAGCCGCTGCTCGACGAGGGCACGTCCTCCTACGACACGGGCGGCTCCGACGAGGATCAGCGCGCCAAGTCGTAGGCGTACGACGGGCTGAAGGTCCCCGGCGCGCCCTTGCAGCCGTCGGACTCGCCGGGGAGCTTCACCCACAGGTAGGCGTCGATCCGGGCCTCGCCGGTGCTGAGCGTGGGGGCCCGGCCCAGGGTGCGGCCGGCGGGGTCGCACCATTCGCCGTCGGCGGGGGCGCCGTTGCCGTTGCGGCTGGTGTCGATCACCGCGCCGAGACCCGAGCCGCCGAGGGCGTCGAGCACGGCGCGGTCGTAGGCGATCTCGTCGGCGGTGGCGTGGAAGTTGGACACGTTGCTGAAGACGCCGTCCGACGACGCGGGCGAGGCGGCCCCGGCCTGACGCAGCAGGTCCGCCTGTTCGGCGGGCGTGCGCCAGCCGGAGTGCCCGGCGTCGTAGTAGACGCGGGCGCGGGGGTTGGCCTGCTTGAACACGCGCCCGGCGCGGGCCAGCGAGGCGAACCGCTCGGCACGCTGCCCGGCGGACAGACAGTCGGCCTGCGCGACCGAGTCGGGCTCCAGGATCACCACGGCCTCCCCGTTGCCGAGCCCGGCGGCGAACCGGTCGATCCAGTCGTCGTAGGCGTCGAGATCCGGGGCGCCGCCCTCGGAGTAGCCTCCGCAGTCCCGCCCGGGAATCGCGTACGGCACGACGACGGGCACCCGCCCCTGCGCGGCCCCGCCGGACGTCACCGCCCTCACCCGCGCGGTCACGGTGTCGGGCGACCAGTCCGCGAACCACACGGCCGCCGGCTGATCGGCGATCCGCGCCTCGATGACGGGCCGGCGCGGGTCGTCGGGATGCGCCCGCACCCAGTCGAGCACGCGGGAGGCGGGGTGGCGGTAGAGCCGTGACGAGGCCGCGGTCCTCTTCACCCGCGGCGACGCGGAAGCCGGCGCGCTCGTCCGCTTCGGGCTGACGGTCGGCGACGCGGACACGCTGACCGATGGGGAAGCCGAAGGCACAACAGGCAGCGGAACGACACTGGGTGACGCGGACGGCACGGGCCGCGCCTCGGGCACGTCCGGCCCCTCCCCCGTCGCCGAGATCACCCCGGACACGGTGCCGGCCGCGACCACGACCGAGGCCGCCGCGACCATCGTGGCCCTCCGTGCGGCACGCCGGCGTTCCGCGCGGCGCGCCGACAGTTTCCGGGCACGCGAGCCTGCCACCTTGTGCTTCCCCCCTCCCCCACGGCGGGCGCGTTCCCCCGTTCCGGGGAAGCGCCGGGCCCGCCGTCACTGGAGTCAGACTAAAGGTGTCACCCTGCGCTCATGGCGCAATGCGAACAAGTCCTCACCCCGGTCGACGGGGTCGTCGCCCGTCTGCGCGCCCTCGACGCGGCCCTGCCCGCGCGGGACGGGGTCGCGGTCTTCAACCGTGTCTACCTCGCCGTGACACAGGCGGTGGACCGGAGCGTCGACGCCGGTCTGTTCCCCGACGCCCGTGCGGTGATCACCCTGGACGTCCGCTTCGCGGAGTACTACCTCGCGGCCGTCGACGCGGCGGCGGACGGCCGGCGTCCCCCGGCCTGCTGGCGTCCGCTGTTCCAGCTCCGGCGCCATCCCGGCGTGCGTCCGGTGCAGTTCGCGCTGGCGGGCATCAACGCGCACATCGGGCACGACCTCGCGCTGGCCGTCGTGGACACCTGCCGTACGCTCGGCTGCGAACCCGCCGACCTGGAGGACGAGTTCGAGGCGGTGGGCGAACTCCTGCTTACGCTGGAGGAGCGCATCCGCGACGAGCTGGTGCCCGGCCCCGAGTCCCTGCGCATCGCCGATCCGCTGACCCATCTGCTCGGCGCGTGGAGCCTGGACCGCGCCCGGGACGCGGCGTGGACGGCGGCGCGCGCCCTGTGGGCGCTGCGCCGACTGCCCGACGTGGCGGCGGAGTTCACCGAACGGCTGGACACCGCGGTGGGGTTCGCGGGCCGCATGCTGCTGACTCCGCTGCCCGACTGACGTCAGTCCTCCGGGAGTTCGACGGGCGCGATCTCGTCGTACAGGTCGCCGGGACCCGGGTTGGTCGGGTCGGTGGCGCCGCCGAACTGGTGCATCACGCCCCACACCGCGTTGAGCGCGGTCTGCACGGCGCCCTCGGCCCAGCCGGCCGTCCACGAGATGTCGTCACCGGCGAGGAAGATGCCCCGCTTGTCCTCGGGCAGCCGGTCCTGCATGAAGTGGGTGAACAGCCGCCGCTGGTAACGGTAGTGGCCCGGCAGGTTGGCCTTGAACGCGCCCATGAAGTACGGCTCGTTCTCCCAGGAGACGGTCACCGGGTTGCCGATGATGTGCTTCCTGATGTCGACCTTCGGGTAGATCTCGCCGAGCGACTTCAGCATGACCTCCATCCGCTCGTTGGCGGACAGCGGAAGCCACTTCAGACTGTCGTCGCACCAGGTGTACGACAGACAGATGACGGCCGGCTTGTCGGGCCCGTCGTCCAGCAGATACGTACCGCGGGTCATGCGGTCGGTGAGCGTCATCGACATGACGTCCCGCCCGGTCTCCTCGTCCTTGTCCAGCCAGAACGGCCGGTCCACGGGCACGAAGAGCTTCGAGGACTCCATGTAGTGGGTGCGCTCGATGGCGGTCCAGTGGTCGATCGGGAAGAGCGAGTCGTCGCAGTCGATCTTCGACAGCAGCATCCAGGACTGGGCGGTGAAGACGGCCGCCTTGTAGGTCCGGATGTCACCGTTCGCATCCGTCACGGTGATGCGGTTCCCGGCGGTCCGCCCCAGCCGCGTCACGGCGGGCCGCGGCTCACCATCGGCATGCAGGGACTTCAGCGAGGTCCCGTAAGGCCAGTGGACGATCTTCTCGGGCTCCCTCTCCCACATCCTCAACGGCAACTGCTGCGAGCCACCAACGATCCCCCGATGATGGTCATCGGCCTCGGTGTAGACGACCCGCAGAATCTCGAGAATCGAATTGGGGAAATCGGTGTCCCATCCCCCGGTCCCGAACCCGACCTGCCCGAAGATCTCCCGGTACCGGAAGGACTTGAAGGCCTCGGACTCGCACAGGAACCCGTAGAACGTCTGGTTGTCGAGCTTCTCGACGAGCCGCGACCAGATCTCCCGGATCCGCGGCACGTCCCGCTCGCGCAGGGCGCGGTTCATGTCGGAGAAGTCGGCGCCCTCCTCCAGGCACCGGTTCCACGCAGCAGCCACGTCACGGTAGACCTGCGGCAGATCGTCCATGGTCTCGGCGTAGTGCGACTCGCCCTTGAGGTCGACGACGGTCGACGGGGTCGCCTCGGCCAGCGGGTTCGGGAAGGGCCGGGTCTCCAGCCCCACGAGGTCGATGTAGTGCTGCAGGGCCGTGGACGACGGCGGGAACCGCATGGCGCCCATCTCCGCCGTCAGCGACGGGTCGCACCCCTCGAACCCGACGGTCCGCAGCCGCCCGCCGATCCGGTCGGCCTCGTACACGACGGGCTTGAGCCCCATCTTCATCAGCTCGTACGCGGCGACGATCCCGGACAGCCCACCGCCGATGACGGCGACCTCGGTGCCGTGCTCGGTGGCCGGCACCTGCCCGATCCCGGCGGGGTGGGCCAGGAAGTCGTCGTACGCGTACGGGAAGTCAGGGCCGAACATGGTGATCGGCGGCTGCTGCTCGTCGGCGTGCTCGACGGCGTTGGGCACCGTGGACGTCATGGGGCGGGGACTCCTTGCAGTGGTGGTACGAGGGGAAGATCAGACGAGGGACCCGTAAAGGGGCGTCCGGCGGTCCCGCAGATACGGGTTGGCCTCGCGGGACGCGGCGAGAAGCACGGGGTCGACGTCGGCGAGGAGCAGTTCCTCAGTACGTCCACCCCGAACGCGGGCGGTCCCGTCGGGCCCGGCCAGCGTGGACAGGCCCACGAACTCGAACTCGCCCTCCGGGCCCACCCGGTTGACGTACGCGATGTACATCTGGCTCTCGAAGGCGCGCACGGGCACGACGGACTCGGCGACGAACTGGTACGGGTGCAGCTGGGCCGTGGGCACGAGCAGCAGATCGGTGCCGGCGAGGGCGTGGGCGCGGACGTTCTCCGGGAACTCCACGTCGTAGCAGATCATCAGCCCGACGGTGAGGCCGTTGAGCTCGGCCTGCACGACCGTGTTGTCACCCGGGGTGAAGTGGTCGCGCTCGAAGCAGCCGTACAGATGCGTCTTGCGGTAGTTCGCGAGACGAGCCCCGCTGGGGCCGACGAGCTGGACGGAGTTGTACACCGCGTCGCCGGTGCGCTCGGGGTAACCGTAGGCGACGGCGAGCCCGTGCCGGTCCGCGATCTCGGCGACCGCGTCCGCGGAGTCGCCGTCCTCCGCCTCGGCGAGACGGCCGAGGTCGTCGCCGATGGCGTAGCCGGTGAGGAAGAGCTCGGAGGTCACCAGCAGATCCGCGCCTGCCGCGGCCGCGCGTGCGGCCGCGTCGTCGAGAACCTTGAGGTTCCGGACGACGTGACCGGGGTGGCCGGAGCTTTGGAGCAGGGCGGTGCGCATGGGTGATCCTCACCGGGGAGGCGGGGGGTCGGGGTCAACCTTGAAGGTACGGGCGGGTACCTGTACGGGACAAGGAGAAGCTGTTGCGCACCGGGGCGGTGGTTGTTGCGTCTCGGACGCGGTTTTCGGCGATTTGTTGCGTGGAGGCCCTTGCGCATCTGGCTATGACGGGGTGCCGCCGCACACGGGGGAACAGGCACCGGCGCTGGTGCGGGCCGGAGGGTGTTGGCGCACCTGGCGCCAACAGGGCACCGCCGCGCCCACCCGCCCCCACTCTCGGCTTCGCTCGAGCGGGAGGTACCCCCATCGCCCTGGGGGCACCTCCCAGGCCCTTAAGGCACTGGGGGAGGCACGAATGCCCGCAGATCGCGGCAGCCGCCCGCGGATTGGGGGACGGGTGCCCGCCACTGGTGCCGATGTAGCCGCCCGCGGCGGGGAGGGGACGGGGTGGGGGTGGGCGCCCGCAGCGGCTGGCGCGTCCGCGCCCTTCACGTACAAACACGCACTCTCGCGCCAGACCGAGGACGACCACCCCCACCGCGGCCCCGCACCACCCACCACCCGTAGGCGCTACACCCGCCCCCACCGGACAGGACGATGCGCCGCAGGCGTCAGACCTCAGCCCCCACCGGACACAAACCTGCGTCGAACCTCAGCCACCCCCAACCCCGCCGCCAGCACCACATACGGCACCGAGGCCACCGCGAAAGCGGCCCCGTGCCCATGCCCCGACGCGACCACCGCATAACCCGCGAACACCGTCAGCGTCACCACCTCCGTCCCCAGCCCCGCCACCGACGTCAGGGTCGCCCGCCCCGCCGACTCGATCCGGTGCTGCAGCCGCGCCTCCGCCAGCACCGTCGCCGCCTGGAACGCACCGAACGCCACCGCCACCAGCAGCACCACCCCCGCCACACTCCCGACAACAGCCCCCACCGCCAGAGCAACCCCACCCCCACCCAGCAGCACAGCCAGCCCGACCGTGCCGAACCGCTCCCCCTCCCCCGCCAGCAGGCTCCCCGCCGTGGCCCCGCCCCAGATCACCAGCAGCACCCCCGGCACCGCCGCATCGCCGACCCCCGCCTCCCGCACCAGCAGCGGCGCGTACTCGTCCAGCGCCCCCCACACCGCGGCGACAACCGGCACCAGCAGCACCGCACCCCGCACCGACCGGTCCCGCCGAGCCTCACGCACCCCGGCCCGCAGCACGGCACCCCAACCCTGACGCCCCGCACCTTCGCCCGCGCCCCGATGCTCAGGAAACCTCAGCGCCGTGACGGAGGTCAAAACGCACACCAGCACACTCGCCGCCCCCACGGCCGCATGCCCGCCCCACGCCAGCACAGGCCCGGCCGCCCCCATCGCAGCCATCACGGCGACCAGCCCCGCCGCCCGCGCCCGCCCCAGCACACGCGCGTACCGGTCCGCAGCCCCGCCCCGCTCCAGCTCGTCGTAGACGAGAGCCTCCAGCGCTCCGGAGCACAACGCCCCGCCGATCCCCCACAGCACGAACCCCACCGCGAAGGCGCCGTACGACGGCACAAGCACCCACACAGCGAACCCGGCGCCCGTCAGCAACGGACCAAGAACGAGCAACAGCCGACGCGACACCGCGTCGGCCCACGCCCCCGACGGCACCTCAAGGACCACGGCGGTGACGGACCACAGGGCGAACAACGACGAGATCTGCCACACGGACAGCCCGGCGTCGCTGAAGAGCAGCGCGTACACCGGGTACAGCAGAACGAATTCTTCGAGGAACGAGTAGCCGTACAGCGTGGTCGTGAGCCGACGCACGCGCACGTCGACGGCACGCGTGGGCGTGAGAGTCATGAGGCCTTCCCGTAAGGGCGGTTCGGACACCGGACGCTGAGGTCGAACGGCGCCCGAGGCGGCCCTCGGGAAGCACTACGCGTGGATCCGCTCGTGGATCAATGTCGCCAGGTCATACCCCCGAGGGTAGCCCCCCACCCCTCGGCGGCACCACGACGTTCCCCTTCCGCTTGAGCCGCTGCCACGGCAGCCGGTACCCGCTCAGCGCGGTCAGACAGGCCTGCACCAGCACCAGGTACATCACCTGCCGGTACACGACCTGCTGCACCGGCAGCGCCCACAGCGGCCGCAGCGACTCCCCGTCCAGCCGGAAGGCGTACGCGGCGCACACCCCCTGCACCGCCAGCACACCGCACCAGGCCAGCAGCGTGAGCGCCGCGTTCCCGAACACCAGCCCGTACACGGTCAGCAGGTCGATCAGCGGGGCGAGCAGCGGTGTCAGGATCTGGAACACCGCCAGCAACGGCAGCCCCACCCGCCCGAACCGCCCGGCGTGCCCCCGCTCGACGAGGGCGTGCCGGTGCTTCCACGCGGCCTGCATGGTGCCGTAGCTCCACCGGTACCGCTGCCGCCACAGCTGTCGCAGCGAGTCCGGCGCCTCGGTCCAGGCGACGGCGTGCTCGGCGTAGCGCACCTCCCAGCCGGCCCGGTGCAGCGCCATCGTCAGGTCGGTGTCCTCGGCGAGGGTGTCGCCGCTCAGCATGCCCGCCTGCCTCAAGGCGGTGACGCGGAAGGCCCCGACGGCCCCGGGCACGGTCGGCATGCAGCGCAGCAGGTCGTACATGCGCCGGTCGAGGTTGAAGCCCATGACGTACTCGATGTGCTGCCAGCGGCCGAGCATGCCGTGCCGGTTGCCGACCTTGGCGTTGCCGGCGGCGGCGCCGACGGACGGGTCGGCGAACGGCTGGACGAGACGCCGCACGGTCGAGGGCTCGAAGACGGTGTCGGCGTCCAGCATCACGACGATCTCGTGCGAGGCGCGCAGCACACCGGTGTTGAGCGCGGCGGCCTTGCCCCGGTTGGG
This sequence comes from Streptomyces sp. P9-2, assembly GCF_051903975.1. NCBI lineage: Bacteria > Bacillati > Actinomycetota > Actinomycetes > Kitasatosporales > Streptomycetaceae > Streptomyces > Streptomyces sp. P9-2. The sequence continues at coordinate 4,053,445 of NZ_CP192633.1, read as the reverse complement.
GGTCCGCACCACGGTCACACCGGGCAGCCCCAGCGCCTCGGCGGCGTCGGCGGTCCCGTCGTCGGAGCCGTCGTCCACGACGACGATCTCCACGGGGTGGTCGCTCGCGACCAGCGACCGCAGCGTCTTCCCGATGCACACGACCTCGTTGTACGCGGGCACGACGACGGACACCGGCCCTACGACAGCCGACCCCGGCCCCGCCCGTCCCCGCCGCCGCGCGAGCCGCGCATGCCGGTGCGCCAGCCCCAGCATCACCACGCACCGCCCAAGCACCAGCCCCCCGACCACCAGCAGCAGCGCCCCCAGCACGGACACCGTCGTCCCCGACACGGTCACGGCGGTCACGAACACCCACCCCCGCCACCGCTCCGGGGTGTCGACACCGCCCGTGAGGCGTTCGACGCCCACCACCTCGGCGACCGTGGAGAAGCGGTAGCCGTCGGCCTTGAGCCGCGGCACCAGCATCTCCAGCGCCCGCACGGTCTGCGAGCGGTCGCCGCCGGAGTCGTGGAGCAGCACGATCGTGCCCCGGCCGGGGACCTCGGGGACGGCCGCGTCGGCGATGGCCCGGGCGCCGGGCCGGCTCCAGTCGCGGGTGTCCTGGTCGACGAAGGCGAGCACATACCCCTTCTCGCCGAGGTACCGGGCGACGGACCACGAGGGCCCGTCCAGCGCGCCGATGGTCGAGGAGTACGGCATCCGCACGAGCGAGCTGTGGACGCCGGCGGCCCCGGCGAGGGCGAGCTGCGTGAAGGCAAGCTCCCGGTCGACCGCGTCCTCGGACTGCGCGGCCAGGTCGGGATGGGAGAAGGTGTGCACCCCGATCTCGTGTCCCGAGCGGATGAGGTCCCGTACGAGATCGGGGTGGCGGGCGGTCTGCCGTCCGGTGACGAAGAAGGTGCCCGGCACGTCGTGCCGGTCGAGGACCTCCTGGATGCGGGGCGTCCATGTGGGGTCGGGTCCGTCGTCGAAGGTGAGCACGACGGTCCGGGCCGGCGCCCGGTACGTATGCGGCGGGTCGTGGCCGGCGTCGACGACCGGTCCCCCGCCCGCGACCTCCCCGGGCACGCCCACCCCGCTCCGTCCGGCCCGCTCCCCGCGGCCCTCCTGGTCCCCGGCGAAGCCGCGGGAGGTGTATCCCTCGACGGCGAGGACGGAGACGACGAAGGCCAGCAGGAGCAGGGGCACCACGATGCGGAACCAGCGCCGCCGCGGCACGGGCGTCGCGGGCGCGGACGGTGGGCCGACCTGCCGGTGCGGTCGCCGCCGCATCAGGGGGTCCCGGCGGCCGGCGGGTCGTCGGGCGGGGTGGTGCCAGGGTTGTCGGACGGCGCCTCGGGGGTGGACTGCGGGGACCCGGGCGGCTCGGACGGGTTGTCCGTGCCGGGTGCCGACGGTTCGTCGGTGCCGGGCGGCGGGGCCTCGGAGTCACCGCCGTCGTCAGGCGCGGACGGCTCGCCGCCACCCGGCTCGCCCGGCTCCTCGGGCTCGCCCGGCTCCTCGGGCTCGCCCGGCTCCTCCGCGCCACCGGGCTCCTCGGACTGCTCCGACCCGTCCGTGACCTCGACCCCGCCCGGCTCCGGCGGCTCCGGCGGCTCCACCGGCACCCCGGCGACGCTCCCGGGATCGGCGCCGGGCGGCAGAAGCAGCACGCCCGCCGGGTCGTCCCCGGCCCCAGCGATCAGCGGGACGACCGGCATGCCCGGACCCACCCCGGCCCCGGCGTCCTCGGGCGACCGCTCGTCACCCTCCGCGTCCTGCCGCAGGGGCGCCGTCGGCGAGGACTCACCGGGCAGCGGCGGCAGCAGGGCCTCCGGGGCGAACGGGGTCGCCCCCATCAGGCTCAGCGCGAGCACACTCAGATATCCGGCCGCCAGGCCTGCGGCCCCGTACCCCGTGCGCCGCAGCAGCCGGGCCCGACGGCCGGAGGCGTCGACGAAAACCGGACCCGGCCCCTCGGGCTCACCGGTCACCGCACCGGAATCGGAGGGCTGCCGCATATGCCCCAGATTACGCCGATTCAGCGACCCTCACGCGGGGACGACCGCCGCACGCGGCAGAGGACTCAGGTCCCGCACCCTACGTCGGCGACCCCGACGAGAACCGCCGCAGCAGCGGCGACAGCACCAGCACGGACTTGGTCCGCTCCACGAACGGCTCGCCCGCGATCCGCTCCAGCACCCGTTCGAAGTGCCGCATGTCGGAGGCGAAGACCTGGGCGACCGCGTCCGCGTCCCCGGTGACGGTGGACGCGGACACGACCTCCTGGTACCGCTCGAGACCCCGCTGGATGGTCTCCGGGGAGGTGTTGCTGCGGCAGTAGATCTCGACGAACCCCTCCGTCTCCCAGCCGAGGGCTGCGGGGTCCACCCGCACGGTGAAACCGGTGATGGCCCCGGTGGCGCGCAGCCGGTCCACGCGCCGCTTGACGGCGGGCGCGGAGAGGCCGACGAGCTGCCCGATGTCCGCGTAGGAGCGGCGGGCGTCCTCGGCGAGGGCGTGCACGATGCGTTCGTCGAGATCGTTCAGCACTGCGGGTCGTTCACTTCGCTTCCGACGGGGCGGGGGCGGCGAGCCGGGAGCGGCGGTAGCCGTAGAGGAAGTAGAACACGAGCCCGACGGCCATCCAGACACCGAAGACGACCCAGGTGACGGTGGACAGGCTGCCCATCATCCACAGGCAGAAGCCGAAGCCGAGCGCGGGCAGCAGCGGGGACAGCGGGACCCGGAAGGAGCGCGGCATGTCGGGGCGGCTGCGGCGCAGCACGACCACGGCGACGTTGACCAGGGCGAAGGCGAAGAGGGTGCCGATGCTGGTGGCGTCGGCGAGCTGGCCGAGCGGGACGGCGGCGGCGAGCACACCGCAGAACAGGGAGACGATCAGGGTGTTGGCGCGGGGCGTGCCGGTGCGCGGGCTGACCTTGGCGAACACCTTGGGCACCAGTCCGTCGCGGGACATGGCGAACAGGATGCGGGTCTGGCCGTAGAGGACGGTGAGGACGACGCTGGCGATGGCGATGACGGCGCAGAACGCCAGCAGGGTGCCCCAGAAGCTCTGGCCGGTGACCTCGCGCATGATCTGGGCGAGGGCGGCCTCGGAGTCGGTGAACTGCCGCCACGGCTTGGCGCCCACGGCGACGGCGGCGACCAGGACGTACAGCGCGGTGATGATCGCGAGGGACAGCAGGATCGCGCGGGGCAGGTCGCGCTGCGGGTTCCTGGCCTCCTCACCGGCGGTGGAGGCGGCGTCGAAGCCGATGTACGAGAAGAACAGGGTGGCTCCGGCGGCGCTGACGCCGGCCATGCCGAGCGGCATGAAGTTCTCGTAGTTGCCGGAGCGGAAGCCCTGGACGCCGATGGCGCAGAACAGGATCAGGGCGCCGATCTTGACGACGACCATCACGGTGTTGGCGCGGGCGGACTCGCGGGCGCCGCCCAGCAGGAACGCCATGGCCAGCAGGACGACGATCAGCGCCGGGGCGTTGAAGACGCCGCCGTCGCCGGGCGGGGCGGACAGCGCGGCGGGCAGGGTGACGCCGATGGTGCCGTCGAGGAACTCGTTGAGGTACTCGCCCCAGCCGACGGCGACGGCCGCGACCGAGACGCCGTACTCCAGCATCAGACACCAGCCGCAGACCCAGGCGATCAGTTCGCCCATCGTTGCGTACGCATACGAGTACGAGGAGCCGGAGACGGGGATCGTGCCGGCCAGTTCCGCGTAGGAGAGGGCGGAGAAGAGGGCCGTCAGACCGGCGATGACGAAGGACAGCGTGACCGCAGGTCCGGCCTTGGGGACGGCCTCGCCGAGGACGACGAAGATGCCGGTGCCGAGGGTGGCGCCGATGCTGATCATGGTCAGCTGCCACAGTCCGAGGGAGCGGCGCAGATTGCCGCCCTCTCCGTGGCCGCCCTCGGCGACCAGGCGTTCCACCGGTTTGCGGCGCATCAGGCGCATGACCGTGCCCTCGGAGTGCGGGGCGGAGGGACCGCCGTTGTGCGGGGGTGCGCCATGGTCGAGCACGCGGTGACTCCTTGATCGCTGCCGGTCTTCCGCGGCCGGGGACCGACGGCATCCCGCGACAGCCGGGACCCGTCGAGCGGGGTCCCCGCCACACACGTACAGCGCGTAACCCTACGAGGTTCTTCGTTGCTGCTGAAATGCAGCAACCTTGCGCACCACCGCAAGATCATTGCGTTCCTCGAGGTGAGGCGGGTGTTCGTTGCGCCGGCCGTGTGGGCCGTTCCACACCCGCCCCACCGGACGGGTCAGCTCCAGCTGGCGTGGAGCGGCTTGCCCTCGGCGTAGCCGGCCGCGCTCTGGACGCCGACGACGGCCTTCTCGGCGAACTCCTCCAACGAGGCGGCGCCCGCGTAGGTGCAGGAGGAGCGGACGCCCGCGATGATCGAGTCGATCAGGTCCTCGACGCCGGGGCGCTCCGGGTCGAGGAACATGCGGGAGGTGGAGATGCCCTCCTCGAACAGCGCCTTGCGGGCGCGGTCGTAGGCGGACTCCTCGGAGGTGCGGTTGCGCACGGCGCGGGCGGAGGCCATGCCGAAGGACTCCTTGTAGGGGCGGCCGTTCGCGTCGTGCTGGAGGTCGCCCGGGGACTCGTAGGTTCCGGCGAACCAGGAGCCGATCATCACGTTGGAGGCGCCGGCCGCGAGGGCCATGGCCACGTCGCGCGGGTGACGGACGCCGCCGTCGGCCCACACGTGCCTGCCGTACTTCCTCGCCTCGGCGGCGCACTCCAGCACGGCGGAGAACTGCGGCCGGCCGACGCCGGTCATCATGCGGGTGGTGCACATGGCGCCGGGGCCCACGCCGACCTTCACGATGTCCGCGCCGGCCTCGATCAGGTCGCGGACGCCCTCGGCGGAGACGATGTTGCCGGCGACGACCGGCACCTGCGGGTCGAGCCCGCGGACCAGCCGGACGGCGTTGATCATCGACTCCTGGTGGCCGTGCGCGGTGTCGATGACGAGGGTGTCGACGCCGGCATCGAGGAGCTGCTTGGCCTTGCCGGCCACGTCGCCGTTGATGCCGACGGCGGCGGCGATGCGCAGCCGTCCCTGGGCGTCCGTCGCGGGCGTGTACAGGGTGGCGCGCAGGGCGCCCTTGCGGGTGAGGATGCCGGCCAGGCGGCCCTCGGCGTCCACGGCGGGCGCGTAGCGGCGGTTGGCGCCGTCGAGGGTGTTGAAGGCCTCGCGCGAGTCCATGCCGGCGTCGAGGAGGAGCAGGTCCTTGGACATGACCTCGTCGAGCTGGGTGAAGCGGTCCACGCCGGTGAGGTCGGCGTCGGTGACCACGCCGACCGGGCGGCGCTCCTCGTCGACGACCACGCCCGCGTTGTGCGCCCGCTTCGGCAGCAGGGACAGCGCGTCGGCGACGGTCTGGTGCGGGGCCAGCACGATCGGGGTGTCCAGCACCAGGTGGCGGGACTTCACCCAGGAGACGACCTCGGCGACGACCTCGATCGGGATGTCCTGCGGTATGACGACCAGTCCGCCGCGCCGGGCGACCGTCTCGGCCATGCGGCGGCCGGCGATCGCGGTCATGTTGGCGACGACCAGCGGGATCGTGGTGCCCGTGCCGTCGGGCGAGGTGAGGTCCACACCCTGCCGCGAGCCGACCGCGGAGCGGCTCGGCACCATGAAGACGTCGTCGTACGTCAGGTCGTACGGGGGCTGGATGTCGTTGAGGAAACGCACGTGCTGCACATCCCAGTCGATCAGAGGTGGCCCCCGGACAGGTCAGCCAGGGGGAAGAGCACGTACTTCATTCTCCCACGGCGACCGGAATGTCAGTCCCGGTCGGATCGTCCAGCCCGGTCGGGAAGGTGCTCGGCGGATCCTCCAACGGCGAGCGCCACGGTGAGCGCGGGGTCGCGTTCCGCGGCCTCGGCGAACACCTCCTGGGCGGTCGCCCACTCCTCGGGGCGGGCGTCGGCGTAGGCCCGCCAGCCGCGGACGACGAGCAGCAGTCCGCGTCCGTCGGCGCCCTCGGGCCAGACGGTACGGTCGGAGAGGGAGTCGGCGAGGGCGTCCCAGTTGCGGCCGAACCAGTCGGGCAGGCCGAGCGCGCGGGCGCAGCGGTCCATCAGGCCCGCCTTGTCGGTCACCCCGTCGAGGTCGAGGGGGACGACGAGCCGGCCGGTGAGGTCGTGGGTCATCTCAGTACCGCCGTGAACGATGCGTAGTGGTCGTCGGTGTAGTACGTCTCGCCGTTCCGGCCGGTGACGATGCGCCGGGCGCCCCGGTCGTCGGATCCGGGCGTGGGCACCGTGTACTCGCGGTAGTAGCCGCGCTCGTGCCGGGGCAGGAGCCCTTCGAAGTTGCCGAACACGGAGCCGTCCCGTTCGTAGGGGAACGGGCCGCCGTCGTCGACGAGTCGGAGGGTGCGGCGGGCCTCTGCGGGCAGCTCGGACGCCTCGGTGACGGGCATCCCCTCGGCCCAGGCGGGGATGCCGGTGCGGTCGTCTCCGGTGTCACCGCCGGACGAGCAGCCGGCCGCCGGCAGGGCGAGGAGCAGGCAGGCCAGGAGACGCGGGAGGAGGACCCGGAGCGGCGTCATGCGGCCGATGCTGCCAGTCTCCTCCCGGTCCCACACCCCGTCAGGGGCCGTCCGGGTCCGCGCGGTTGAGGGCGGAGCGCGGGGTGGGTCCGGCGGTCATCAGGTAGTCGGCGGCCGAGGTGTCGGTCACCAAACTGGTGACGAGGCCGGAGCGGAGCACCGCGTCGATGGCCGGTCCCTTGCGCTGGCCGCCGGCGATGGCGACGACCTCGGGCACCTTGCGCAGCTGGTCGGTCTTGACGGTGATGCAGCGCTCCCCCAGGTCGCGGCCGACCCGGCGCCCTTCGGCGTCGAAGAGGTGCGCGGACATCTCGGCGGCCACGCCGAGGGAGGCGTAGTGGGCGCGTTCCTCGTCGCTGAGCATGTCGTGCACCGTGGAGATGCCCGGCTCCCAGGAGCCGATGGACACGCAGGCGACGGTGACCTTGTCGAAGTACTCGAAGGCCCGCGCGATGCCCGTCTGGTGGCGCAGCGCCTCCGCGGTGGCGGCGTCCGGGAGCAGCATCGGCGCGTAGATGGGGTGGGCGTCGCCGCCCGACACCTGCGCGGCGCGGCGCACGGCCTCGACCGAGCCGCGCTCGGCCGTGCCCGCGTCGTAGACGCCGGTCAGCTGGACGACCGTGCAGGGCGGGAGCCGGTCCAGGGCCGCCGCCATGTGGATGGTGGAACGTCCCCAGGCGAGGCCGAGCACGTCGCCCTCGTTGACCAGCTCGCCGAGCAGGTCGGCGGCCACCTCGCCCAGGTTCTCGGGGTCGGGCGTCTCCTCGGCCTCGGCCGGGGACTCGACCACGACGGCGTGCCGCAGGCCGTAGCGGGCGCGGAGCGCGTCCGAGCGCTCGGCGTCCAGCTCGGCGGGCACACGGATCTCGATGCGTACCAGATCACGCTCGAGGGCGGTCTCCAGGACCCGGGCCACCTTGAAGCGGCTGACGCCGAACTCCTCGGCGATCTGGATCTTGGATTTGCCCTCGAGGTAGAAGCGGCGGGCCATGGCCGCCGCCTGCACCAGCTCAGCGGGTCCCATCCGCATGGCTGACCGGCCCGCCGACATACCCGACACGGCGATCTCCTCACTGCTGTTCACACTCTGGACTCGCCGTTCATCCTTGCAGATCCGGCGCTGTCGATCAGCCCTGCTGGCCGCCGTTCACGTATATGACGCTCAGTGGTCGTGCAACCACGACGCCTTCGACGTCGCCGCCTCGGCCTGCTTGCGCAGGGCACGGACCGCCTCGGCCGGGTCCGACGCCCCGTACACGGCGGATCCCGCGACGAAGACGTCCGCGCCGGCGTCGGCGCACTGCTCGATGGTCGAGGCCGACACACCGCCGTCGACCTGCAGCCACAGCTCCAGACCGTGCCTGCTGATCAGCTCACGGGTGCGGCGGATCTTCGGCAGCATGATGTCGAGGAACGCCTGCCCGCCGAAGCCCGGCTCAACCGTCATGATCAGCAGCATGTCCAGCTCGGACAGCAGATCCTCGTACGGCTCGATCGGCGTCGCCGGCCGCAGCGCCATGGAGGCGCGGGCGCCCTTGGCGCGGATCTCCCGGGCGAGCCGGACGGGCGCGGTGGCCGCCTCGACGTGGAACGTGACGGAGCCGGCCCCCGCCTCCACGTACTGCGGGGCCCAGCGGTCGGGCTCCTCGATCATCAGATGACAGTCCAGCGGCGTGTCCGTGGCCCGGGCGAGCGACTCCACGACCGGCACGCCGAGCGTCAGGTTCGGCACGAAGTGGTTGTCCATGACGTCGACGTGGAGCCAGTCGGCTCCCTCCACGGCCTTCGCCTCCTCGGCGAGCCGGGCGAAGTCGGCGGACAGAATGCTGGGACTGATCTGCGGGGCCATGCCCCAAGCGTATGCGCTGCGCCGCGCGGCGGTACGGACGGTCCGGGGACTGGGCAACGGCGGGCGGGGGCGCGGAGATCCGCGCCGCCTCACGCCGTCGTCAGGGTCCGCCCGTCGGCCTCCCGCACGGTCGAGCCGGCCGGGTCCGCCGGCCGATCGCAGGCGGGCTGCCCGGCCACCGCGCGCGAGATGCTGCGCGGGACCGCAGCCGGGTGGGCCCGACGGCACGGCATCTTCCGCCGGGGTCGCAGGGGCGGCGCCTGCGCCACCCTGTATCAGGCAGTACGGCGCAACAGCGCCAGATACATCGCGTCCGTGCCGTGGAGGTGGGGCCAGAGTTGGATGTCCGGGCCGTCGCCGAGGTCGGGGACGTCGGGAAGGAGGGGGCGGGCGTCGATCAGTTCGGCGTCCGGGAACTGCTTGAGAAGGTCCGCCACCACCGCCCGGGTCTCCGCGAGGTGCGGCGAGCAGGTCGCGTAGCCGACGACGCCGCCGACCCGTACGGACTCCAGGGCGGTGCGCAGCAGCCCGCGCTGGAGCGGCGCGAAGCCGTCCAGGTCCTCGGGGCGGCGACGCCAGCGCGCCTCGGGACGGCGGCGCAGGGCGCCGAGGCCGGTGCACGGCACGTCGACCAGCACGCGGTCGAAGCTGCCGGGCCGCCACGGCGGACGCGTCCCGTCGGCGGCGACCACCTGGTACGGGCCGGGGTTCCCGGCGAGCGCCTTGGCGACGAGGCCGGCCCTGTGCGGCTGCTTCTCGGAGGCGAGGAGAGAAGCCCCCCGCTCCGCGGCGAGCGCGCCGAGCAGCGCGGCCTTGCCGCCGGGGCCCGCGCACGCGTCCAGCCACCGCCGGTCCGGCCCCTCCACGGGCGCCGCCGCGAGCGCGAGCGCCACCAGCTGGCTGCCCTCGTCCTGGACCCCGGCCCTCCCCTCGGCGACCGCCGGGACCGCGCCGGGCTCCCCGCCCTCGGTGAGCCGCACCGCGTACGGGGACCAACGGCCGGGGACGGCCGCCTCCTCGGTGAGCAGCTCGTCGGTGGTGGACCGCCCGGGACGGGCGACCAGCGTCACCTCGGGCCGCTCGTTGTCGGCGCGCAGCAGCTCCTCCACGCCGGCACGTCCGCCGCCGAGGGAGTCCCACAGCGCGGAGACGACCCAGCGCGGGTGGGAGTGCACGACGGCGAGATGGTCCTCGGGGTCCTCGTCGTACGGCGGCGCGACCCGCTCCAGCCAGCCGTCCAGGTCGTCCTGGGCGATCTTCCGCAGCACGGCGTTGACGAACTTGGCGCGCCCGTCACCGAGCACCACCCGGGCCAGCTCGACGGTGGCCGACACGGCTGCGTGCGTCGGGATCCGCGTGCCGAGGAGCTGGTGCGCGCCGAGGCTCAGCACGTCCAGCACCGGCGGGTCCACCTCGCGCAGCGGCCGGTCCACGCAGGCCGCGACGATCGCGTCGTACGTGCCCTGGCGGCGCAGGGTGCCGTACACCAGCTCGGTGGCCAGCGCCGCGTCCCGCGCGTCGAACTTCTCGGGTCCCTCGCTCTCCCGCGCCTTGCGCAGCAGCGGGGGCAGGACGAGGTTGGCGTACGCGTCACGTTCGTCCACGGCCCGCAGCGCCTCGAAGGCGAGGATGCGGACGGGGTCCTTCTTGGGCCGGCGGTAGGGCTTGGCGGGCCTGCGGGGCCGACGGGGCTGGTCGCTCACGAAAAAGGTGCTCCGGATGTGGGTGGAAGTGCGCACTCCAGCCTACGGCTTGTGCGGGGAGGCGCCGGGGCCGTCAGTCGCCGAGGGTCTCCCCGGCCGCGATCCGCACCCCGCGGGCCCAGTCCGCGCCGCGCATCGGCTTCTTGCCCTGCGGCTGTACCCACAACAGCTCCACCGCGTACGAACCGGTCCCGACGTACACGTTGTTCTTCCCCGCGGAGAGCTGCCCGGGCGCCAGGTCCGTCCGCTCCGGTACCGGCCTGGCCTGGACGATCTTCAGCCGCTCGCCGCGGAAGGTGGTCCAGGCGCCGGGCGCGGGCGTGCAGCCGCGCACCACCCGGTCGACGCGCAGCGCCGGGGCGCGCCAGTCGACGCGCGCGTCCTCGACGTTGACCTTCGGGGCGAGGCTGATGCCCTCCGAGGGCTGCGGAACGGCCTTGAGCGTGCCGTCCTCGATGCCGTCCATGGTCGCGGCGAGCAGTCCGGCGCCGGCGAAGGCGAGCCGGGTGAGCAGGTCGCCGCTGGTGTCGGTGGGGCGGATCTCCTCGGTGACGGTGCCGTAGACGGGCCCGGAGTCCAGCCCCTCCTCGATGAGGAAGGTGGTGGCGCCGGTGATCTCGTCGCCCGCCATGATCGCGTGCTGCACGGGGGCCGCGCCGCGCCAGGCCGGGAGCAGAGAGAAGTGCAGGTTGACCCAGCCGTGGGCGGGGATGTCGAGGGCGGCCTTGGGCAGCAGCGCGCCGTAGGCGACGACGGGGCAGCAGTCGGGGGCGATCTCCCTCAGCCGCTCCAGGAAGTCGGGGTCCTTCGGCCTGTTCGGCTTCAGCACCTCGATGCCGGCCTCCTCCGCCCGCTCGGCGACCGGCGAGGCGACCATCCGGCGGCCGCGTCCGGCAGGCGCGTCGGGCCGCGTGACGACGGCGGCGACCTCGTGCCGCCCGGAGGCGAGAAGAGCGTCCAGTGCGGGAACGGCGACCTCGGGGGTACCGGCGAAGACGAGCTTCATGGGGTGCGGAGGGCCTCTCGGGCGGGAACGGTTCGGGCGACGCACCAGTCTATGGGGCGGGCCTCGGGCGTGGACGCAGGGAGAGGCCGTCGCGTCCGGGCGGCCGGGCTCACGGTGCAGGAACGTTCCGAGCTGGGGACCGTCCCGTGCGCGCCGATTCCGGCGGGGGCGTACGCATATGCCGCCGCGCCCCAGCCCGTGACCCGGGGACCGAAACGGCGTTGGTCAAGAAAGAGTTGACCACGGGCCCCGACGGGGTCCATTCCTTTCAACGCCGGTTCGAGAGGCTTGTTCATGGCCGACCACGCAACCCACGACGCCCAGGCTCGGGCCAGCCTGCACTTGCTGGTGCGGGACATCGAGCGGGTCCGCCGGCAGGTGGACGCACTGCGCACGCTCACCGCCCAGCTCGGCAACGTCTACCGCCCGCGCCGCTCCGGTCCCTCCACGGGCTTCGTCGTCTACGGACGAGCCCCCGCCCCGACCGTCCGTCTCGCCCAGGAACTGCGGGACAGCGTCGAGACCCTGGTCACGGCCGCGGTGGACTTCGACCGCTCCCTGGGCTTCTCGTGGGACGCGGTGGGCTCGGCGCTCGGGGTCACCAAGCAGGCCGTCCACCGCCGGTACGGCGCGCGGCGCGCCGCCGCCGCGCAGGCGGCGGCCACCGCCGAGGGCGAGCGGGCGCCGGAGTCGTCGGGGTCGCGCACGGTCAACGTCGGGTCCGGCGTGACCACGGTGCCGACCGTACCGGCGGCCCGTGCGATGCCGACCCAGCCGACGGCGGGCAGCCCGTCCCTCCGGGACGACCCGCGCCCCACGGCCTTTCCGACCCCCCGCAACGGCTGACCTCGCCGACGCCCTCCCACCGCCGTCCTGGGAGGGCGTGCAGGCTTTTCCGGGGCAGTCGCAGCGCCGGGTGCGGGTAGTCCGTGGCTGGTCGCGCAGTTCCCAGCGCCCCTGAGGGGCGCTGCCCCCGCCGCCGTCGCGGGCAGTAGTGCCTCCCCCAGTGCCTTAAGGGTCTGGGAGGTGCCCCCAGGGCGATGGGGGTACCTCCCGCTCGAGCGAAGCCGAGAGTGGGGGAGGGTGGGCGCGGCGGCACCCCGACGGAGGGCCAGCCGAGTAGCCCCGGCCAGCCACACACGCGTTACCCGATGTCCGCCGGATCGATCCGCACCCACACCGGTGTGCTCCCGCCCCGAGCCATCCTCGCCGCCTGCGCAGCCTTCAGCGCGCTCGCCAGCGCAGCCCCATGCCCCGGGGGCACGCGGATCAGCGCACGCTCCCACTGCTCGCCCGGCGGAGGCGCCCCCGGCCGACGCGGCCGCCCCGCCGGAGTCACCGGCACCGGCACAGGCCCCAGCACCTCCGCGCTGGCCGGCAGCTCCACCGCGCCGAGGAACTCGGCCACCGCCTCCCCCGGCCCCGCCACCGCCGCCATCCGCGACACGGGCGGAAACCCGAGCTCCCCCCGCTCCGCCAACTCCCGCACCGCGAATCCCGCCGGATCCCACCGCACCAGCGCCTGCACCGGCCGCAGCGTCGGCTCGGCGACCACGACCACCGTCCCGCCCGCCGTCTGCGGCCGCACGAGCGCCGCCGCGCCCATCCACCGCCGCAGCGCGTCCTCCCCGGCCCGCAGGTCGGGCCGGCTCAGCATGGCCCAGCCGTCCAGCAGCAGCGCCGCCGCGTACCCGCCTTCCGCGACCGGCTCCGCGCCCGGCGTGCTCACCACGACCGCCGGCGCCCCCGGCACCGTGTCCAGCACATGCTCCCGCCCCGACGTCCGCACCGGCACCGCCGGGAACGCCCGCCCCAGCTCCTCGGCGGTCCGCCGCGCCCCCACCACCTGCGCCCGCAGCCGGAACCCCCCGCACTCGGGACAGTGCCAGCCGCCCTCGGTGCGCCCGCACCATCCGCACCGCAGATCGTCCGAGCCGTGCGCCTCCAAGGGCCCCGAGCAATGGCGGCACCGCGCCGGCGCCCGGCACGTCGCACACGCCATCCGCGGGACGTAACCACGCCTCGGCACCTGGACCAGCACCGGCCCGTGCCGCAGTCCCTCCCGAACGGCCTGCCAGGCGAGCGTCGGCAGCCGGGCGGCGCGGGCGGCCTCGTCCCGCGCGAGGTCCTGGTCGCCGACCGTCCGCACCAGCGGCGCGGCCGCCCGCACCCGCTCCCGCGCTGCCTGCAAGGGCCGCGCCCAGCCGGTGTCCACGAGCTGCGCCGCCTCCACCGTGCAGCTCCAGCCGCCCAGCAGGAAGCCGCACCGGTCCTGCGCGGCCCGCAGGAGCAGCACCTCCCGGGCATGCGGCTGTGGCGCGTGCTGCTCGCTGAGGTTGTCGTCGCCGTCGTCCCACACCGCGACCAGCCCGAGGTCCCGCACCGGGGCGAACATCGCCGCCCGCGTCCCGATCACCGCCCGCACCGACCCGCGCCGTACGGCGAGCCACTGGGCGTACCGCTTCTCCGGTCCCGCGTCGGCGGTGAGCACCGCGTGCCGGCCCTCCCCCAGCAGCTCGGTCAGCGCGGCGTCGAGCCGGGCCACGGCCCGCCCGTCCGGCAGGACGACCAGCGCGCCGCGCCCCGAGGACAGGGTCGCCGCGACCGCGCGGGCGATCTCCTCGCACCACAGCGGCCCGGGCAGGGCGTTCCACACCGCGCGCGGGCTGCCGCCCGTGGCCAGGGACTCCAGGAAGGCCGGACCCTGCTCATACCGCTCCCAGGACCCTGCCGCCGGAGCCGGAGGCGGGGGCAGCGGGTCCGGTGAGCGGCGCTGCTCGGCGCGGGCGTTGCGCGGCGGCACCGCGAGCTGGAGGACGTCGGCGAGGCTGCCCGCGTACCGGTCGGCGACCGCGCGGGCGAGGCCCAGCAGCTCCTCGTCGAGGACCCGCTCGGGCGAGACGACCTGGGCCAGCGCGGCAAGGGGGCCGGAGTAGTCGGACTCGGCGCGGCGCTCGATCAGGAACCCGTCGATCAGGCCGCCGCCCTCGCGCCGCCCGTCCCGCACGCGGTGCCGGCCGGCGCCGAAACGCACCCGCACCCGGACACCCGGCTGGGCGTCCGCGTCCAGCTCCTCGGGGACGGCGTAGTCGAAGTAGCGGTCGAGGTGGAGGACGCCCTTGTCGACGAGGACGCGGGCGACGGGGAGGTTCTTGGCGAGGGCGGCGCCGCGCCAGGTGCGGGGTTTCGCGCGGGGGGCCTTGGACTGCCGGACGGTCTCCCGGATGAGCGCGAGCTGCTCGGGGGGCGCGCCTTGCGCGTCCCCGCCGGTGTGTCCGTCCTCGCTGCTCACCCCTGCATTGTTCCAAACCCGACTGACAACACCGCCGCCCGCAGCGACCACCCCTCAGGGGCGCGGGGAACTGCGCGACCGGCCACCTACGACCCGCACCCGGCGTTGAAGGGGTGCCGCTGCGCCCCCTCCCCCACTCTCGGCTTCGCTCGAGCGGGAGGTACCCCCGTCGCCCTGGGTGCACCTCCCAGGCCCTGAAGGCACTGGGGGAGGCACGACTGCCCGCAGCTAGGGCGGCCGGCCAGCCCGCAGCGGCGGCGGGGCCTTGTCAGCGGGCCGCGGCGAAACCCCTCAGGGGCGCGGGGAACTGCGCGACCGGCCACCTACGACCCGCACCCGGCGTTGAACGGCCGCGGCCCGTACGCGAAACGCAGCGAGGCCCGGAACGCTCCCCAAAGGGAGCCGTACCGGGCCTCGGCCGAAAACAGCCCGTGGGCTACAGCCCCGCGGCCTTCCGCAGCGCGTCCACGCGGTCCGTCCGCTCCCACGTGAAGTCCGGCAGCTCACGGCCGAAGTGACCGTAGGCAGCGGTCTGCGCGTAGATCGGACGCAGCAGGTCCAGGTCGCGGATGATCGCGGCGGGGCGCAGGTCGAAGACCTCGTCGATCGCCCGCTCGATCCTCTCCACGTCGACCTTGGCCGTGCCGAAGGTCTCCACGAACAGACCCACCGGCTCGGCCTTGCCGATCGCGTACGCGACCTGCACCTCGCAGCGGGCGGCCAGGCCGGCCGCGACCACGTTCTTGGCGACCCAGCGCATCGCGTACGCGGCCGAGCGGTCCACCTTGGACGGGTCCTTGCCGGAGAAGGCGCCGCCGCCGTGGCGGGCCATGCCGCCGTAGGTGTCGATGATGATCTTCCGGCCGGTGAGGCCGGCGTCGCCCATCGGGCCGCCGATCTCGAAGCGGCCGGTCGGGTTCACCAGCAGGCGGTAGTTCTCGGTGTCGAGCTTGATCCCGTCCTCGAGCAGCGCCTTCAGCTCCGGCTCCACGACGAACTCACGGATGTCGGGGGCGAGCAGCGACTCCAGGTCGATGTCGGAGGCGTGCTGCGAGGAGACGACGACGGTGTCCAGACGGACCGCCTTGTCGCCGTCGTACTCGATGGTGACCTGGGTCTTGCCGTCCGGGCGCAGGTAGGGGATGGTCCCGTTCTTGCGGACGTCGGACAGGCGCTTGGACAGGCGGTGCGCCAGGAAGATCGGCAGCGGCATCAGCGTCGGCGTCTCGTCCGTCGCGTAGCCGAACATCAGGCCCTGGTCGCCCGCGCCCTGGCGGTCCAGCTCGTCGTCGTCGCCCTCGACCCGGGTCTCGTACGCCGTGTCGACGCCCTGGGCGATGTCCGGGGACTGCGCGCCGATCGACACGGAGACGCCGCAGGAGGCGCCGTCGAAGCCCTTCTTCGAGGAGTCGTAACCGATCTCCAGGATCTTGCTGCGCACCAGCGTCGCGATGTCCGCGTACGTCTTGGTGGTGACCTCGCCGGCCACGTGCACGAGGCCGGTGGTGATCAGGGTCTCGACGGCGACCCGGGAGGTCGGGTCCTCGCGGAGCAGCGCGTCGAGAATGGTGTCGCTGATCTGGTCAGCGATCTTGTCGGGGTGACCCTCGGTCACGGACTCCGAGGTGAACAGACGACGGGACACAATGCTCCCTGGGGTTGCAGCGGCTGCTGGCTGATCATGGGCGAACGGCGGGGGCTGCACCCGACGCCGTCGGTGGAACAGTTTATCGGTCGTACGTCGCCACGGGTCCCCCCGTCTCGCCTCGCGAGAGCGCTGTGACCTGCGGCACGGGCATTCTCTCCGGGCGGGGCGCGGTTCGCCAGAGGCGCCACACCCCGGATGGAGGCGTTCCGGGGAGCCGGGTCACGGATGAGCCATTCATGCGAGACGCTCGGCGACGAGGTCCCACACCGTGTCGGCGAGGGCTTCTTTCGGCCCGTGCGGCACGGGCGTCTCACTGCCGTCGGCGCCCAGCACCACGGCCTCGTTGGTCTCGGAACCAAAGGTCTTCGCCTCGCCCACCTCGTTCACCACGAGGAGGTCGCACCCCTTGCGCTTCAGCTTGGCGCGGCCGTTGGCGAGGACGTCGTCGGTCTCCGCGGCGAAGCCCACGATCACCTGTCCGGACCTCACCCGGTCGCCGGACACCTCGGCGAGAATGTCCGGATTCCGTACCAGGGTGATGGGCGCCGGCTCCTGGTCGTCCTTCTTCTTGATCTTCCCGGCCGCGTACACGGCGGGACGGAAGTCGGCGACGGCGGCGGCCATGACGATCGCGTCGGCGTCGCGTGCGGCGCCGAGGACGGCCTCGCGCAGCTCCACGGCCGTGCCGACGCGGACGACGTCGACGCCGGCCGGGTCGGGCAGCGCGGTGTTGGCGGCGATCAGGGTGACGCGGGCGCCGCGGGCGGCGGCGGTGCGGGCGAGGGCGTAGCCCTGCTTGCCGGAGGAGCGGTTGCCGAGGAAGCGGACCGGGTCGAGGGGCTCGCGGGTGCCTCCGGCGCTGACGACGACGTGCCGTCCGGCGAGGTCGGGGGCGGTGGCGCCGCGGGCGAGGACGCGGCGGCAGACCTCGAAGATCTCGGTCGGGTCGGGCAGCCGGCCCTTGCCGGTGTCGACGCCGGTGAGGCGGCCGACGGCGGGCTCGACGACGACGGCGCCGCGGGCGCGCAGCGTGGCCACGTTCTCCTGGGTGGCCGGGTGCTCCCACATCTCCGTGTGCATGGCGGGGGCGAAGACCACCGGGCAGCGCGCGGTGAGGAGGGTGTTGGTGAGGAGGTCGTCGGCGAGGCCGTGGGCGGCCTTGGCGAGCATGTCGGCCGTGGCGGGCGCGACGACGACCAGGTCGGCGTGCTGTCCGATGCGGACGTGTGGCACCTCGTGGACGTCGTCCCAGACCTCGGTGGAGACCGGGTTGCCGGACAGGGCGGACCAGGTGGCGGCGCCGACGAAGTGCAGCGCGGAGGCGGTGGGGACGACGCGCACGTCGTGTCCCGACTCGGTGAGCCGCCTCAGCAGCTCACAGGCCTTGTAGGCGGCGATGCCGCCGCTGACCCCCAGAACGACCTTGGGCTTGTCCACCGTCTCTCCCCGCACTCCGGAATCCTGCTTCCCTCACCCATGAGAACACCACAGGCCCGGCAGACGTCTGCCGGGCCTGTGGAAAAGTCAGCTGCGAGCTGATGGTACGACGTACTGACCGATCACTGGTTGGGGCCGTCGACGGCCTCGGAGGTCAGCAGTCCCGCGTTGATCTCGCGCAGCGCGATCGACAGCGGCTTCTCGTGGACGTGGGTGTCGACGAGAGGACCGACGTACTCGAGCAGGCCTTCGCCGAGCTGCGAGTAGTACGCGTTGATCTGGCGGGCCCGCTTGGCCGCGTAGATCACGAGGCTGTACTTCGAGTCCGTGGCCTCGAGGAGCTCGTCGATCGGCGGGTTGATGATGCCCTCGGGCGCGGAGATGGAAGAGGACACGCTCTACCTTCCGATGGATGGGAAAGATTCAGTCGTTCCGACCGGTGGACGGTCGTCCACGATCACACGACGTTCATCAAGGCTAGCAGCTCGCGGGCTACCTCCTCGACGGAGGTGTTGACCAGGGTCGTGTCAAACTCCGGTTCGGCCGCGAGCTCGGTCCGGGCGGCCTCCAGCCGGCGCTCGATGACCTCGGGCGACTCGGTGCCCCGGCCGGTGAGCCTGCGGACCAGCTCCTCCCAGGAGGGAGGGGCCAGGAACACGAGCAGGGCGTCGGGCATGGACTCGCGGACCTGCCGCGCGCCCTGGAGGTCGATCTCCAGGAGCACGGGCACACCCGCCTCCAGGTGCTCCAGCACCGCCGCGCGGGGCGTGCCGTAGCGGTTCCCCGCGAACTCCGCCCACTCGAGCAGCTCGCCGTTGGCGATCAGCTTGTCCATCTCCTCGTCGGTGACGAAGAAGTAGTGGACGCCGTGCTGTTCTCCGGGGCGGGGCTTGCGGGTCGTCGCCGACACCGAGAGCCAGACCTCGGGGTGCTCCTTGCGCATATGCGCGACGACCGTGCTCTTGCCGACCCCGGAGGGGCCGGAGAGCACGGTCAGTCGCGGACGTTCGTCCGGGGGTACGGGGGTCGCCCCCCGGGGTGTTGCTGCCATGCGGCGATTATTCCAGCAATCGCGGGGTGCCCGGGACGCCGGTCCCGGGACGCCCGTGACTCAGGAGCCGGCGCCGCCGAACTCGCGCTCAAGGGAGGCGATCTGGTTCGAACCGAGACCCCGCACGCGGCGGCTCTCGGAGATCCCCAGACGCTCCATGATCTGCTTGGCGCGGACCTTGCCCACGCCCGGCAGGGACTCGAGCAGGGCGGAGACCTTCATCTTGCCGATGACGTCGTTCTCCTGGCCCTGCTTGATGACCTCGTGCAGGGAGGCGCCGGAGTGCTTGAGTCGATTCTTGACCTCGGCCCGCTCCCGGCGAGCCGCGGCGGCCTTTTCGAGCGCGGCTGCGCGCTGTTCAGGGGTAAGGGGCGGAAGAGCCACGCCTACGTCACCTCGGATGTCGAACTGTCGGATACGGACCGGTGAGGAACCTAGTCGCCCCACACCTGGGGAGTCACGAGCAACACGTGCCGCCCGTTCACTCTCCGTCGGAGACTAGCGGCCATCGCGCCCTGAGTCAGCGAGAACAGCGGAAAAGTCCTGGTCAGCCTCCGCCAGGACCGACATTTCGGACATAATTCCTCGGATTTGAGGGTGTATCCAGAGTGCGACGACCACGGACTCCCCTTGTGGGGCCTCTCAGGCGGACGTCAGCGCGGCGCGGATCTCGTCCGCGAACCGCTCCGAGGCGTCACGCAGAGCGACCGTCTCGGGACCGTGGCGCAACACTCCCCGGCTGACGTTCGGCACGACGTTGCGCACCGCACGCCCGAACACCGACGGAAGGTCCCCCGGCGTCGCCCCCTGCGCCCCGATACCCGGCGCCAGGATCGGCCCTCCCATGTCGAGGTCGTACGAGGAGAGGTCGCCGAGGGTGGCGCCGACCACCGCGCCGAAGGAGCCCAGCGGCTCCTCCCCCGCGTTCTCCAGCGCGAGGTGGCCGAGGACCGTCGCGCCGACCGTGCGCCCGTCGGCGCGCACCGCGTGCTGCACCTCGCCGCCCTCCGGGTTGGAGGTGAGCGCCAGCACGAAGAGACCGGCGCCGGACTCCCGCGCCAAGGCGACGGCGGGGCTCAGCGAGCCGTAACCGAGGTACGGGGAGACGGTCAGCGCGTCGGAGAAGAGCGGCGCGTCCTTGTGCAGGAACGCCTCCGCGTAGGCGGCCATGGTCGAACCGATGTCGCCGCGCTTGGCGTCCATGACGACCAGCGCGCCGGCCTCCCGGGCCTCCCGCACGGTGGTCTCCAGCACGGCGAGGCCGCGCGAGCCGAACCGTTCGAAGAAGGCGCTCTGCGGCTTGAGCACGGCGACCCGGTCGGCCACTGCCTCGACCACCGTGCGGCTGAAGCGCTCGAGGCCGTCGACGTTGTCGCCCAGGCCCCACTCGGACAGCAGGGAGGCGTGCGGGTCGATGCCCACGCACAGCGGGCCCCGCTCGTCCATCGCGCGGCGCAGCCGTGCGCCGAAGGGTTCGAGTCCGGTCATGCGGAGGTCCTCACGTCGGCGCCCACCGCGTCGGCGAGCGTGGTGTAGGGGCTGGTGCGCAGCCGCGCGGCGAGCCCCTTGTGGATGGAGCGGGCCCAGAAGGGGCCCTGGTAGATGAAGGCGCTGTACCCCTGGACCAGCGTGGCGCCGGCCAGGATGCGCTGCCAGGCGTCCTCGGCGTTCTCGATGCCGCCGACCCCGACCAGGGTGATCCGGTCGCCCACGCGCGCGTAGAGGCGGCGCAGCACCTCCAGGGAGCGGGCCTTGAGGGGCGCGCCGGACAGTCCGCCGGTCTCCTGGACCAGGGCCGGGTCGGAGGTCAGGCTGAGGCCCTCGCGGGCGACGGTGGTGTTGGTGGCGATGATCCCGTCGAGACCGAGTTCCACGGCGAGGTCGGCGACGGCGTCGATGTCCTCGTCGGCCAGGTCGGGGGCGATCTTCACCAGGAGCGGCACCCGGCGGGCCGGGACCGCGCGGTCGGCGGCCTCGCGCACCGCGGTGAGCAGCGGGCGGAGCTGGTCCACGGCCTGGAGGCTGCGCAGGCCCGGGGTGTTCGGGCTGGAGACGTTGACGACGAGGTAGTCGGCGTGGGGCGCGAGCCGCTCGGCGGACTTCACGTAGTCGGCGGCGGCCTCGGACTCCGGGACGACCTTGGTCTTGCCGATGTTGACGCCCACGACCGTCCGGAACACCGGCCTGCGCGAGGCCAGGCGGGCGGCGACGGCGAGCGAGCCGTCGTTGTTGAAGCCCATGCGGTTGATCAGCGCGCGGTCGGGGACCAGGCGGAACAGCCGCTTCTTGGGATTGCCGGGCTGCGGCTCGCCGGTCACGGTGCCGATCTCGACATGGTCGAAGCCGACCATCGCGAGGCCGTCGATGCCGACGGCGTTCTTGTCGAAGCCGGCGGCCAGGCCGAAGGGGCTGTGCAGGCGCAGTCCGAGCGCCTCGGTGCGCAGTTCCTCGTACCGGGGGGCGAGCAGGGCGGCGACGAAGGTGCGCAGCACGGGGACGCGGGCGACGCGGCGGATCCAGCGGAAGGCCAGGTGGTGGGCCTCCTCCGGGTCCATCCGGGAGAAGAGCAGGGTGAAGAGAATCCTGTACATGGTGTCCTCATGGAGAGGGGGACACCGTTTCCGGTGTCCCCCTTCGGGCTACTGGTCCTCGCGGGCCGCGGTCAGATGTTCCGCGTGTTCCTGGAGCGAGCGGACTCCCACGTCGCCCCGGTTGAGCGCGTCGATGCCCTGGACGGCGGCGGCGAGCGCCTGGACCGTGGTGAGGCAGGGCACCGAGCGGGCCACGGCCGCGGTGCGGATCTCGTAGCCGTCGAGCCGGCCGCCCGTGCCGTACGGGGTGTTGACGATGAGGTCGACCTCGCCGTCGTGGATGAGCTGGACGATGGTCTTCTCGCCGTTGGGCCCGGTGCCCTCGAACTGCTTGCGCACGACGGTGGCCTTGATGCCGTTGCGCTTGAGGACCTCGGCGGTGCCGGAGGTGGCGAGCAGCTCGAAGCCGTGCGCCACCAGCTCGCGCGCCGGGAAGATCATCGAGCGCTTGTCCCGGTTGGCGACCGAGATGAAGGCGCGGCCCTTGGTGGGCAGCGGGCCGTAGGCGCCGGCCTGCGACTTGGCGTAGGCGGTGCCGAAGACGCTGTCGATGCCCATGACCTCGCCGGTGGAGCGCATCTCCGGGCCGAGGACCGTGTCGACGCCGCGGCCGTGGATGTCCCGGAAGCGGGACCACGGCATGACGGCCTCCTTGACGGAGATCGGCGCGTCCAGCGGCAGCTCGCCGCCGTCGCCCTTCGCCGGGAGCAGGCCCTCGGCGCGCAGCTCGGCGACGGTGGCGCCGAGCGAGATGCGCGCGGCGGCCTTGGCGAGCGGCACCGCGGTCGCCTTCGAGGTGAAGGGGACGGTGCGGGAGGCGCGCGGGTTGGCCTCGAGGACGTAGAGGATGTCCCCGGCCAGCGCGAACTGGATGTTGATCAGACCGCGCACACCGACACCGCGCGCGATGGCCTCCGTGGAGGCGCGCAGCCGCTTGATGTCGAAGCCGCCGAGGGTGATCGGGGGCAGGGCGCACGCCGAGTCGCCGGAGTGGATGCCGGCTTCCTCGATGTGCTCCATGACGCCGCCGAGGTAGAGCTCGGTGCCGTCGTAGAGGGCGTCGACGTCGATCTCGATGGCGTCGTCGAGGAAGCGGTCGACGAGGACGGGCCGGGAGGGGCTGATCTCGGTCGACTCGGCGATGTACGCCTCGAGCCGGTTCTCGTCGTAGACGATCTCCATGCCGCGGCCGCCGAGCACGTAGGACGGGCGGACGAGGACCGGGTAGCCGATCTCGTCGGCGATGGCCTTGGCCTCGGCGAAGGTGGTGGCGGTGCCGTGCTTGGGGGCCGGCAGGCCCGCCTCGGCGAGGACGCGGCCGAAGGCGCCGCGGTCCTCGGCGGCGTGGATGGCCTCCGGCGAGGTGCCCACGATCGGCACGCCGTTGTCCTTGAGCGCCTGTGAGAGGCCCAGCGGGGTCTGGCCGCCGAGCTGGACCACGACGCCCGCCACAGGACCGGCCTGCTGCTCGGCGTGCACGATCTCCAGCACGTCCTCGAGCGTGAGCGGCTCGAAGTAGAGGCGGTCGGAGGTGTCGTAGTCCGTGGAGACGGTCTCCGGGTTGCAGTTGACCATCACGGTCTCGTACCCGGCGTCGCTCAGGGCGAAGGAGGCGTGGACGCAGGAGTAGTCGAACTCGATGCCCTGGCCGATGCGGTTCGGGCCGGAGCCCAGGATGATCACCGCGGGCTTCTCGCGGGGCGCGACCTCGGTCTCCTCGTCGTAGGAGGAGTAGAAGTACGGCGTCTGCGCGGCGAACTCGGCGGCGCAGGTGTCGACCGTCTTGTAGACCGGACGGATGCCGAGCGCGTGCCGGACCTCTCGGACGACGTCCTCGCGCAGGCCGCGGATCTCGCCGATCTGCTGGTCGGAGAAGCCGTGCCGCTTGGCCTCGGCGAGCAGCTCGGGGGTCAGCTCGGGGGCGGCGGCCAGCTCGTCGGCGGTCTCCTTGATGAGGAAGAGCTGGTCGACGAACCACGGGTCGATCTTCGTGGCGTCGAAGACCTCCTCGGGGGTGGCGCCCGCGCGGATGGCCTGCATGACGGCGTTGATGCGGCCGTCGGTGGGGCGGACCGCCTCGCGCAGCAGCTCGGCCTTGTCGCCGGGCTCGCCCACGAAGGTGAACTGGCTGCCCTTCTTCTCCAGCGAGCGCAGCGCCTTCTGGAACGCCTCGGTGAAGTTGCGGCCGATGGCCATGGCCTCGCCGACCGACTTCATGGTGGTGGTGAGGGTGGAGTCGGCGCTCGGGAACTTCTCGAAGGCGAACCGCGGGGCCTTGACGACCACGTAGTCGAGCGTCGGCTCGAAGGAGGCCGGGGTCTCCTGCGTGATGTCGTTCGGGATCTCGTCGAGGGTGTAGCCGACGGCGAGCTTGGCGGCGATCTTGGCGATGGGGAAGCCGGTCGCCTTGGAGGCGAGCGCGGAGGAGCGCGAGACGCGGGGGTTCATCTCGATGACGATGACCCGGCCGTCCTCGGGGTTCACCGCGAACTGGATGTTGCAGCCGCCGGTGTCGACACCGACCTCGCGGATGATCGCGATGCCGACGTCGCGCAGCACCTGGTACTCGCGGTCGGTCAGGGTCATCGCGGGGGCGACGGTGATCGAGTCGCCGGTGTGCACGCCCATGGGGTCGAAGTTCTCGATGGAGCAGACGACCACGACGTTGTCGTTCTTGTCGCGCATCAGCTCCAGCTCGTACTCCTTCCAGCCGAGGATGGACTCCTCCAGGAGCACCTCGGTGGTCGGCGAGAGGGTGAGGCCCTGGCCGGCGATGCGGCGCAGTTCCTCCTCGTCGTGCGCGAAGCCGGAGCCGGCGCCGCCCATGGTGAAGGACGGGCGGACGACGACGGGGTAGCCGCCGAGCTCCTCGACGCCCTTGAGGACGTCGTCCATGGAGTGGCAGATGTAGGAGCGGGCGGACTCGCCGTGGCCGATCTTGGCGCGGACGGCCTCGACGACATCCTTGAACTGGTCGCGGTCCTCGCCCTTGTGGATCGCCTCGACGTTGGCGCCGATCAGCTCGACGCCGTACTTGTCGAGGACGCCGTTCTCGTGCAGGGAGATCGCCGTGTTGAGGGCCGTCTGGCCGCCCAGGGTGGGCAGCAGGGCGTCCGGCTGCTCCTTGGCGATGATCTTCTCGACGAACTCGGGCGTGATCGGCTCGACGTAGGTCGCGTCGGCGATCTCCGGGTCGGTCATGATCGTCGCCGGGTTGGAGTTGACCAGGATGACGCGCAGGCCCTCGGCCTTGAGCACGCGGCAGGCCTGGGTGCCGGAGTAGTCGAACTCCGCGGCCTGGCCGATGACGATCGGGCCGGAGCCGATGACCAGGACGGACTGGATATCGGTGCGCTTAGGCACGCTGGCCCTCCATGAGCTTCACGAAGCGGTCGAACAGGTAGGCGGCGTCGTGCGGGCCCGCTGCCGCTTCGGGGTGGTACTGGACGCTGAAGGCCGGCTTGTCGAGCAGCTGGAGGCCCTCCACCACGTTGTCGTTCAGGCAGACGTGGGACACCTCGGCACGGCCGAACGGGGTGTCGGAGACCTGGTCGAGCGGCGCGTCGACGGCGAAGCCGTGGTTGTGCGCGGTGACCTCGACCTTGCCGGTCGTACGGTCCTGCACCGGCTGGTTGATGCCTCGGTGGCCGTACTTCAGCTTGTAGGTGCCGAAGCCGAGGGCGCGGCCGAGGATCTGGTTGCCGAAGCAGATGCCGAACAGCGGGGTGCCCCGCTCCAGCACGCCCCGCATCACGGAGACGGCGTGGTCGGCGGTGGCGGGGTCGCCGGGGCCGTTGGAGAAGAACACGCCGTCCGGGTTCACCGCGTACACGTCGTCGACGCTCGCGGTGGCGGGCAGCACGTGCACCTCGATGCCGCGCTCGGCCATCCGGTACGGGGTCATGCCCTTGATGCCGAGGTCGACGGCGGCGACGGTGAACTTCTTCTCGCCCTGCGCGGGGACGACGTACGCCTCCTTGGTGGCCACCTCGGCGGAGAGGTCGGCGCCCGTCATCTCGGGGGCCTGGCGGACCTCGGCGAGCATGGTGCCCTCGTCGGGCAGGGCGTTGCCGGAGAAGATGCCGACGCGCATGGCGCCGCGCTCGCGCAGGTGCCGGGTGAGGGCGCGGGTGTCGACGCCGCAGATGCCGACGACGCCCTGGGCGGCCAGCTCCTCGTCGAGGGTGCGGCGGGAGCGCCAGTTGGACGGCACGCGCGCGGGGTCGCGCACGACGTAGCCGGAGACCCAGATCCGCTTGGACTCGGCGTCCTCGTCGTTCACGCCGGTGTTGCCGACGTGCGGGGCGGTCATCACCACGACCTGGCGGTGGTACGACGGGTCGGTGAGGGTTTCCTGGTAGCCGGTCATGCCGGTGGAGAACACCGCTTCGCCGAAGGTCTCCCCCACCGCCCCGTAGGCACGGCCGCGGAAGATCCGGCCGTCCTCCAGGACGAGTACGGCGGGAACCTTGGCGGTTCCCCTGGTGGAGGTTGTCATCGTGCGCCTTCCGTCTTGTTGATCATGTTCGTGAGGGCGTCGACCCACTCCGTGTGCTCCGCCGCGTGGTCGGACCGGAACCCGGAGTCGATGAGCCGGTCGCCGTGCTTCCAGGTGATCACCAGCAGGCCGCCCTCGGTGAGGACCTTGCCGGCGATGCCCTTGTCGAGCCGGGCCTCGCGCAGTGCGTCCGCCGGGACGAAGAAGTCGTCCGCGCCGGGGCGCACCACGTCCAGTCCGGCGTCGCTGAGCGTCAGCTCGGCACGGCTGCGGGTGCCCAGGCCGTGCGCCACGATGCGGTCCAGCCACTGACCGGCGGTGGTCGAGCCGTGGTAGCGGCCGCTCATGGTCAGTGTCGCCGGGCCGGGGTCGTCCGGCGCGCTGTGCAGCTCGGGCAGGTCGCTCTGGAGCGTGCCGCGCCACTTCCAGCCTTCGCGCATCAGCCAGTAGACGAGCGCGACGAAGAGGGCGAGGCCGACGACCCAGCCGATCCGGGCGGCCCAGTCGGTCACTTCCGCCGATTCCTTCTCGGCGGCCAGCAGGATGAGAGATGTCACGTGAGCTTCCCGTCGACGAGCGTGGCCTTGCCCCGGAGCCAGGTGTGGGTGACACGGCCCGGCAGCTCGCGGCCCTCGTAGGGCGTGTTGCGGCTGCGCGAGGCGAAGCCCGCGGGGTCCACCGGTCCACGGTATGCCGTGTCGACGAGGGTGAGGTTGGCGGGCTCACCTGCCGAGACGGGCCGGCCGTGGCCCTCGGCGCGGCCGATGCGCGCGGGCGTGAAGGACATGCGCTCGGCGACGCCGGCCCAGTCGAGCAGGCCCGTGTCGACCATCGTCTCCTGGACCACCGACAGGGCGGTCTCCAGGCCGACCATGCCCATGGCGGCCGCGGCCCACTCGCAGTCCTTGTCCTCGTGCGGGTGCGGGGCGTGGTCGGTGGCGACGATGTCGACGGTGCCGTCGGCGAGCGCCTCGCGCAGGGCCAGCACGTCGCGCTCGGTGCGCAGTGGCGGGTTGACCTTGTAGACCGGGTTGTACGAGCGCACCAGCTCGTCGGTGAGGAGCAGGTGGTGCGGGGTGACCTCGGCGGTGACGCGGATGCCGCGGGACTTGGCCCAGCGGACGATCTCCACGGAGCCGGCGGTCGACAGGTGGCAGATGTGGACGCGGGAGCCGACGTGGTCGGCGAGCAGCACGTCGCGGGCGATGACCGACTCCTCGGCGACGGCCGGCCAGCCGCCGAGGCCCAGCTCGGCGGAGACGACGCCCTCGTTCATCTGGGCGCCCTCGGTGAGGCGGGGCTCCTGGGCGTGCTGGGCGACGACGCCGTCGAAGGCCTTCACGTACTCCAGGGCGCGGCGCATGATCACGGCGTCGTGGACGCACTTGCCGTCGTCGGAGAAGACCGTGACGCCGGCCGCGGACTCGTGCATGGCGCCCAGCTCGGCGAGCTTCCTGCCCTCCAGGCCGACGGTGACGGCGCCGATCGGCTGCACGTCGCAGTAGCCGTGCTCCTTGCCGAGGCGCCAGACCTGCTCGACGACGCCGGCGGTGTCGGCGACCGGGAAGGTGTTGGCCATGGCGAACACGTTGGTGTAGCCGCCGCTGGCCGCCGCGCGGGTGCCGGTCAGGACGGTCTCGGAGTCCTCGCGGCCGGGCTCGCGCAGATGGGTGTGCAGGTCGACCAGGCCCGGCAGCAGCACCTTGCCGCCGGCCTCGACCACCTCGGCGCCCTCGGCGGACAGGCCGGTGCCGACCTGAGTGATCGTTTCGCCGTCGATCAGGACGTCCTGGGGCTCGCCGCCGAGCACCTTCGCACCACGGATCAGGGTCTTGCTCATCGCTATCGGTTCTCCTCGGCGGTACGGGCGGGGGCGGCGGGCGTGCTCGGCGTCTGGAACTCGGCTCCGCCGAGCAGCAGGTACAGGACGGCCATCCGGATGGAGACGCCGTTGGCGACCTGCTCGACGACGGTGCAGCGGTCGGAGTCGGCGACCTCGGCGGTGATCTCCATGCCGCGGACCATCGGGCCGGGGTGCATGACGATGGCGTGCTCCGGCATCCGTGCCATGCGGTCGCCGTCGAGGCCGTAGCGGCGGGAGTACTCGCGCTCGGTGGGGAAGAACGCGGCGTTCATCCGCTCGCGCTGGACGCGCAGCATCATCACCGCGTCGGACTTGGGCAGCGTGGAGTCCAGGTCGTAGGAGACCTCGCAGGGCCAGGTCTCGACGCCGACCGGGAGCAGGGTGGGCGGGGCGACGAGGGTGACCTCGACGCCGAGGGTGTGCAGCAGGTCGACGTTGGAGCGGGCGACCCGGCTGTGCAGGACGTCGCCGACGAGGGTGATGCGGCGGCCGTCGAGGTCCTGGCCGAGCCCGGCGTCCCGGCCGACGAGGCGGCGGCGCATGGTGAACGCGTCGAGCAGCGCCTGGGTGGGGTGCTGGTGGGTGCCGTCGCCGGCGTTGATGACGTGGGCGTCGATCCAGCCGGAGGTGGCGAGCCGGTAGGGGGCGCCGGAGGCGCCGTGCCGGATGACGACCGCGTCGACGCCCATGGCCTCCAGGGTCTGGGCGGTGTCCTTCAGGGACTCGCCCTTGGAGACGCTGGAGCCCTTGGCGGAGAAGTTGATGACGTCCGCGGACAGCCGCTTCTCGGCGGCCTCGAAGGAGATCCGCGTGCGGGTGGAGTCCTCGAAGAAGAGGTTGACGACGGTACGGCCGCGCAGGGTGGGGAGTTTCTTGATCGGCCGGTCGGCCACCCGGGCCATCTCCTCGGCGGTGTCGAGGATGAGGACGGCGTCGTCGCGGGTGAGGTCGGCGGCCGAGATGAGATGACGCTGCATCTGTCAGGCTCCGTAAAGACAGTTCAATGAGGCGAAATCGGGCAGACGGGTACGCGCGTGGGCGTGCCGCGCCGGCGCACACCCGTCCGGCGTGCGCTTCGCGGTGCTACTGGGGGGTCTGCTTGGCGCCGAGCAGCACGGTGTCGCGCCCGTCCTCCTCGGCGAGCAGGACCTTGACCGTCTCCCGCAGCGACGTGGGGAGGTTCTTGCCGACGTAGTCGGCGCGGATGGGCAGTTCGCGGTGGCCGCGGTCGACGAGCACGGCCAGCTGGACCGCGCGGGGGCGGCCGATGTCGTTCAGCGCGTCGAGGGCGGCGCGGATGGTGCGGCCGGAGAAGAGCACGTCGTCGACGAGGACGACCAGCTTGCCGTCGATGCCGTCACCGGGGATCTCGGTGCGGGCCAGGGCGCGCGGCGGCTGCAGACGCAGGTCGTCGCGGTACATGGTGATGTCGAGCGAGCCGACCGGGACCTTGCGCTCGGTGATCTGCTCGAGCTTGTCGGCGAGCCGCCGGGCGAGGAAGACGCCTCGCGTCGGAATGCCGAGGAGCACCACGTCGTCGGCGCCCTTGGCGCGTTCGACGATCTCGTGGGCGATGCGGGTCATGACCCGGGCGATGTCGGGGGCCTCGAGAACGGGCCGTGCGTCCGCCTGGGACGCGGGCAGTGGTTGCGGATCGTGCGTGTCCATACGAAACGGACCTCCTTCTCCGCCTCACGGGACGGACCTTAAAGGACGTCGGATTGCGCCCCTCAGGCTAGCAGGTCGTTTTCCGGCCGCAGCGACACCCCCGATCACCCGGATGGAGCAACCGATCTTCGCTACCACGGAAGAGTCGGTGTGGACCATTCGGCTTGACGCACAAGAGTAACGCTGCGTAACCTCACAGTGAGTTACCAGCCGCGCGGCATGGAATCCAGCCATCCGCGTCGACACAGTGCCGGGGAGCTATATGTCCAGCGAATACGCCAAACAGCTCGGGGCCAAGCTCCGGGCGATCCGCACCCAGCAGGGCCTTTCCCTCCACGGTGTCGAGGAGAAGTCCCAGGGCCGCTGGAAGGCGGTCGTGGTCGGTTCGTACGAGCGCGGCGACCGCGCCGTGACCGTACAGCGCCTCGCGGAGCTGGCGGACTTCTACGGCGTCCCGGTGCAGGAGCTGCTGCCGGGCACGACCCCGGGCGGCGCCGCCGAGCCGCCGCCGAAGCTGGTCCTGGACCTGGAGCGGCTGGCCACGGTGCCGGCCGAGAAGGCGGGCCCGCTGCAGCGCTACGCGGCGACGATCCAGTCGCAGCGCGGTGACTACAACGGCAAGGTGCTGTCGATCCGCCAGGACGACCTGCGCACGCTCGCCGTGATCTACGACCAGTCGCCCTCGGTCCTCACCGAGCAGCTGATCAGCTGGGGCGTGCTGGACGCGGACGCGCGGCGTGCGGTGGCGTCCCACGAGGACGCGTAGGCGCTCCGCGGGGGCGCAGAAACGTGCCGCCGGGGTGCCGGATCCTTATGGGTTCCGGCACCCCGGCGGTTTTTGTCTGCGGGTTGCGGTCGGACGTCGGCCGCTGGCCGTTCGGGGCTGAGCGCGCAGTCCCCCGCGCCCCTGACGGGGCGCCCTACTGCTCGTCGCGGCGCAGGGAGGGCTTGAGTTCCTTCAGGCGGCCGAGGAGGCCGTTGACGAACGAGGGGGACTCGTCCGTGGAGAACTCCTTCGCCAGCTGCACCATCTCGTCCAGCACGACCGCGTCCGGGGTCTCGTCGACCCAGATCAGCTCGTACGCGCCGAGCCGCAGGATGCTGCGGTCCACCACGGGCATCCGGTCGAGCGTCCAGCCGACCGAGTACTGGGAGATCAGCTCGTCGATGCGCTTCGCGTGCTCCGCGTAGCCCTCGACGAGCTGCATCGTGTACTCGCTCACCGGCGGCTGCCGGGGGTCGGTCCGGGAGTGCCGGATCCAGTCGGCGAGGACCGTCAGGACCTCCGTGCCGCGCTGGTCGCCCTCGAAGATGATCTGGAAGGCGCGCTTGCGGGCCGTGTTGCGGGCAGCCACGGTTAGCTGTTCACCCGGCCGAGGTAGTCGCTCGTACGGGTGTCGACCTTGATCTTCTCACCGGTGGTGATGAAGAGCGGGACCTGGATCTGGTGGCCGGTCTCCAGCGTGGCGGGCTTGGTGCCGCCGGTGGAGCGGTCGCCCTGGACGCCGGGCTCGGTCTCCTGGATCGTCAGCTCGACGGCGGCCGGGAGCTCGACGAAGAGCACCTCGCCCTCGTGCTGCGCGACGGTGGCGGTGAAGCCCTCGACGAGGAAGTTGGCGGCGTCGCCGACGGCCTTGCGGTCGACCATGAGCTGGTCGTAGGTCTCCATGTCCATGAAGACGAAGTAGTCGCCGTCCATGTAGGAGAACTGCATGTCGCGCTTGTCGACGGTGGCCGTTTCGACCTTGACGCCGGCGTTGAAGGTCTTGTCGACGACCTTGCCGGAGAGCACGTTCTTGAGCTTGGTGCGCACGAAGGCCGGGCCCTTGCCGGGCTTGACGTGCTGGAACTCGACGACGGACCAGAGCTGGCCGCCTTCGAGCTTGAGCACCATGCCGTTCTTGAGGTCGTTCGTGGAAGCCACGGTTGCGGAATCTCCTGGACTGGACTGACGTGGACGACGGCCGGGGCGAGGGCAGGCGCACTGCGCGAGGTCAGAGCGCGAGCAGCTCCTTGGTCGTGATGGTGAGTAGCTCGGGTCCGCCGTCCGCCTCGGGGCGCACGACGAGCGTGTCATCGATCCGGACGCCGCCCCGGCCGGGGAGGTGGACCCCCGGCTCGACGGTGACCGGCACGCAAGCGTCCAGTTTACCCATGGCCGCCGGGGTCAATTGAGGGTCCTCGTCGATTTCCAGTCCGACGCCGTGACCTGTGAGGACGGGAAGCGCCTCCGCGTACCCGGCGGAGTCCAGCACCTGGCGGGCCGCGCGGTCCACGTCACGGCACGCGGCGCCGGGCGCCAGGGACTCGCGTCCCGCGCGCTGGGCGGAGAACACCAGGTCGTACAGCTCGATCTGCCAGTCGGCCGGGGCGGTGCCGATGACGAAGGTGCGGCCGATCTCGCAGCGGTAGCCGCGGTAGGTGGCGCCGAGGCAGACGGAGAGGAAGTCGCCCTCCTCCACCCGGCGGTCGGTGGGCCGGTGGCCGGGGCGTCCCGCGTGGGGTCCGGTGGCGACGGAGGTGGGGAAGGCCGGGCCGTCGGCGCCGTGGTCGACCAGGCGGCGCTCCAGCTCCAGGGCGAGGTGGCGTTCGGTGCGGCCGACCAGGATGGACTCCAGGAGTTCGCCCAGGGCCTGGTCGGCGATCTCCGCGCCGATGCGGAGACAGGAGATCTCCTCCTCGTCCTTGACCACACGCAGCTGTTCGACCGCGCCGCCGACGCCGGTGAGGCGCAGCCGGGGGGCGGACTCGCGGATGGCGCGGTGCCGGGTGACGGTGAGGTGGTGCTCCTCCACGGCGAGCGCGTCGACGCCCTGGCCGACCGCGAGGTTCGCGGCCTCCACGGCGGGGTCGCCGCCGATGCCGGTCATGACGTGCAGGCGCAGCGCCTCGTCGGGGCGGTTGTGGGGGACGCGGTCGTCCGGGGGCTCCGCGCACACCAGTACGTCCTCGGTCCTGCCGAGCAGCAGCACGGCGTTCTCGGGGGCGGCGCCGGACAGGTAGCGGACGTTGGCGGGCCGGGACACCAGCGCGGCGGTGCTGCCGCTCGCGTTGCAGCGTTCCCGGAGGCGCGTCCGGCGGACCGCGTAGACCTCAGACATGGTTCGAGCGTAGGAGCGGCCGCGGGATGTCGCCGGTCGAGCGGGGCCGACCGGGGGCAGCGCGGCCGCTCCGCGCCGGGCCTGGTGCCCTGGGAGACGCGTGTCACCACTTCGGGGGGCTGGCGATCGCCCGGGTGAGGACGTCGTCGAGGACGCGGGCCGTCTCCGGCACGTCGAGCTGGGAGTTGTCGATGATCGGCAGCCCCGAGCCGTACCAGCCGGCCATGCGGCCGTGGATGCGGGCGACCTCCTCGTCGCCGAGGCGGCGGTTGCCGGTGCGCTCCGCGTTGCGCTCCAGGACGACGTCCAGGCCGGGCAGCAGGACGACGGGCAGCAGCCCGGGGCCGACGTGCCGCTTCCAGCCGCCGAGACCGACGACCGGACGGTCCGGGAAGACCGCGTCGTCGAGGATGCAGGAGATGCCGTTGGCGAGGAAGTTGCGGGCGGCGAAGCCGCAGGTGCGGCGGGCCAGCCGGTACTGCGCCTCGGAGTTGTCGTTCCACCCGGTCTGCGGGTCGGCGAAGCCGGAGCGAACCCATTCGCGGACGTCGTCGAGGCTGATGTGCGCCGTGGGTACGCGCCGGTGGTCCGCCCAGTACTTGGCGACGCTCGTCTTGCCGGCGCCCGCGGGGCCGATGAGCAGCACGGCGAGGGTCGTCGCGGTCGGGTCGGGGGTGGCCGGGGCCTGCGGCGCGCTCGGTATGCCGACCGGGCCGCCGGGCGGCAGCGTGACATGGCCGGTGGTGTCCGGCGGCGGGGGCATGGAGGCGTGCCGGGGGCCCGCCGGGGGCGGGGGCGCCGGGTAACCGGGGGGCTGGGTGTGCGCCGGGGCCGCGGGGCCCTGCTGCTGATGCTGACCTGGGTGGTGCGCGGCCGGTGACCAGCCGGCGGCCGGTCCGTGCCCCGGCTGGTGGGGCGGCGGCAGCGGAGAACCCACTGCGTGCTGCATCCGGTGCCACTCCGTCTCGTACAGGCAATGGGTCACTGACAGCGGGGACCGTCCCCGCGTTACCGAACGGTACCGCCCCCTGCCGTCGTTGTGGGAACGGCCGGGGGCGGTGATGAGTGCCCGTCAGGCGGTTACTGCCCCACCTCGCCGTAGGCGGCCAGCAGGACGGCCGGGTCGGGGCCCTCCAGCACGGTGGGCTTGGCGAGCCCGTCGAGGACGACGAAGCGCAGCAGGCTGCCACGGGACTTCTTGTCGACCTTCATGTTCTCGACCAGCTTGGGCCACTGGTCGTGGCGGTAGTGCAGCGGGAGCCCGACGGACTCGAGGACCGTGCGGTGGCGGTCGGCGGTGGCGTCGTCCAGGCGGCCGGCGAGGCGGCCCAGTTCGGCGGCGAAGTGCATGCCGACGGCGACGGCGGCGCCGTGCCGCCACTTGTACCGCTCGTTCTTCTCGATGGCGTGGCCGAGGGTGTGGCCGTAGTTCAGGATCTCGCGGAGGCCGGACTCCTTGAGGTCGCTGGAGACCACGTCGGCCTTCACCTTGATCGAGCGTTCGATCAGCTCGGCGGTGTGCGGTCCGGCGGGGGTGCGGGCGGCCTCGGGGTCTGACTCGATCAGGTCGAGGATCACCGGGTCGGCGATGAAGCCGGCCTTGATGACCTCGGCGAGCCCGGACACGTAGTCGTGGACCGGGAGGGAGTCGAGGGCGGCGAGGTCGCAGAGGACTCCGGCGGGCGGGTGGAAGGCGCCGACGAGGTTCTTGCCCTCGGCGGTGTTGATGCCGGTCTTGCCGCCGACGGCCGCGTCGACCATGCCCAGCACGGTGGTCGGCACGGCGATCCAGCGCACGCCCCGCAGCCAGGTCGCGGCGACGAAGCCGGCCAGGTCGGTGGTCGCGCCGCCGCCGACGCCGACGACGACGTCGGTGCGGGTGAAGCCGGACTGGCCGAGCGCCTTCCAGCAGTAGGCGGCGACCTCGGCGGTCTTGGCCTCCTCGGCGTTCGGCACCTGGATGGCGACGGCCTCGTACCCCTGTCCGGCGAGGTCCGCGCGGAGCGCCTCACCGGTCTCGGCGAGCGCCTCGGGGTGGATGACGGCCACCCGCTGGACCTCGGTGTGGCGCGAAGCGCCTCCGTTGAGGGTGGTGGCGGGCGACGGGTGGGCCTTGTCGCCGATCAGGCCGGGGAGTTCGCCGAGCAGGTGCCGGCCGACCAGGACGTCGTAGGGCTCGGTGCCCGCCGTGCCCGCGACGTGGATGCGGGTCACTGCCTCGTTGCTCATGCTTCCTTCAGCTCCAGTGCGTCAAGGACCGCCTCGGCGACCTCTTCGGGCGTACGGCCGTCGGTCGGCACGACGGCCGTCGCGGTCTCCTCGTACAGAGGGCGGCGGGCCTCCATCAGCTCGCGCCACTGCCTGCGCGGGTTGACCGCGAGGAGCGGGCGGGCGGCGCCGAGGCCGGTGCGGCGGACCGCCTCCTCGACGTCCATCGACAGGTAGACGACCCGCTCCCCGGCGAGCAGCGCGCGGGTGTCCGCGTCGAGGATCGCGCCGCCGCCCAGGGAGAGGACGCCGTCGTGCGAGGCGAGCGCCTGCCGCACGGCCTCCTTCTCCAGGGCGCGGAAGGCGGGTTCGCCGTCCTCGACGAAGATGTCGGAGATCTCGCGGCCATCGGCGGCGACGATGTCGTCGTCGGTGTCCCGGTAGCCGACGCCGAGACGCTCGGCGAGGAGCTGTCCGACGGTGGACTTGCCGACGCCCATCGGACCGGTCAGGACGACGCGCGGGCTCACCGGATCGCCAGGTTGTCGAGGTACGAGGTGACGTTGCGGCGGGTCTCGGCGACGCTGTCGCCGCCGAACTTCTCCGCGACCGCGTCCGCCAGCACCAGGGCGACCATGGCCTCGGCGACGATGCCGGCCGCCGGGACGGCGGAGACGTCGGAGCGCTGGTGGTGGGCCTGAGCGGCCTCGCCGGTGGTGACGTCCACGGTCTTCAGGGCGCGGGGCACGGTGGCGATGGGCTTCATCGCGGCGCGGACGCGCAGCAGTTCGCCGGTGGACAGGCCGCCCTCGGTGCCGCCGGCCCGGCCCGAGACCCGCTTGATGCCCTCGGGCGTGTTGACGATCTCGTCGTGGGCCTTGGAGCCGGGCACGCGGGCCAGCTCGAAGCCGTCGCCGATCTCGACGCCCTTGATGGCCTGGATGCCCATGAGGGCGCCGGCCAGCCGGGCGTCCAGCTTGCGGTCCCAGTGCACGTGCGAGCCGAGGCCCACGGGGACGCCGTAGGCCAGCACCTCGACGACGCCGCCGAGGGTGTCGCCGTCCTTGTGCGCCTGGTCGACCTCGGCGACCATCGCCTTCGACGTGTCCGCGTCCAGGCAGCGCAGCGGGTCGGCGTCCAGCTTCTCCACGTCGGCCGGGGTCGGGTACACGCCCTGCGGCGCCTTCACCGAGCACAGCTCGACGACGTGGGAGACGATCTCGATGCCGGCCGTCTCCTTGAGGTAGGAACGGGCCACCGCGCCGAGGGCCACGCGGGCGGCG
Organism: Streptomyces sp. P9-2; assembly: GCF_051903975.1. Classification (NCBI taxonomy): domain Bacteria; kingdom Bacillati; phylum Actinomycetota; class Actinomycetes; order Kitasatosporales; family Streptomycetaceae; genus Streptomyces; species Streptomyces sp. P9-2. The sequence continues at coordinate 4,017,672 of NZ_CP192633.1, read as the reverse complement.
GTCTCACGGGCGGAGGCGCGCTCCAGGATCGGGCGGGCCTCGTCGAAGCCGTACTTCTGCATGCCGGCGAGGTCGGCGTGGCCGGGACGCGGGCGGGTCAGCGGCGCGTTGCGCGCGAGGCCGGCCAGCACGTCGGGGTGGACCGGGTCGGCCGCCATGACCTGCTCCCACTTGGGCCACTCGGTGTTGCCCACCATGATCGCGACCGGGGAGCCCAGGGTCAGTCCGTGCCGGACGCCGCCCAGGAACGTGACCTCGTCCCGCTCGAACTTCATCCGGGCACCGCGACCGTAGCCGAGCCGCCGCCTCGCCAGGTGGTCCGCCACCATGTCCGTGGTGATCGGCACGCCGGCGGGAAGGCCCTCCAGCGTCGCGACGAGTGCGGGACCGTGGGACTCCCCCGCGGTCAGCCAGCGCAACCTGCTCAACGGTGCTCCTCCGTGTTCGCGCCCCGGTACTGCCCTGCGCACGCTCTTGTTCGCGTACGCGCGCGGCGGGACGGGGTGCGCGGGTCCCGGTCCGCCGTCCTCCGATCCTCCCACGTCGGGCGCTCCGTCCGGCCGCCGGTCCACCTGACGGACGACTCGGATCACCAGGCGGCCGCGGTGGTCAGCCCCGCCCGCCGTCCTCACGGCGCGGGGCACAGGCGCCGAGGAAGTCGGCCCCGCTGGGCTCGCGGCCGCCCGACCGGGCGGCTCCGCCTGCCCGGTTCCGCGGCGCGTACGGGCCGAGGAAGTCGGCCCCGCTCGCCTGTGTGCGGACGGGCGCGCCCGCGCGCAGAACGCGGCGGGCGGCGATCCGCCGCTTGAGCTTCAGCGCCCAGGCCGTCAGGACGGCGAGCAGCACCAGCGCCGGCACGGTGATCTGCACCCAGTCGGGCAGAAAGCCCAGCAGCGACTCGAACATCTGCGTCTTCCAGGACGCCAGCGGCACGCCTGCGGACATGAAAAGGGTCCCCCTCCCCCAAGGTTCCGCCCCCTGCGGAACGAGGAGGGATCCTACCGGGCGGCCAGGGCCTCCTCGCCCGCGCGGCGCATGGCCTCCAGCGGGGCCGGGGAGCGGCCGGTCATCTGCTCCACCTGGAGCACCGCCTGGTGCACCAGCAGGTCGAGTCCGCCGACCACCGCACCGCCGTACGCGGACCAGCGGGCGGCGAGGACCGTCGGCCACGGGTCGTAGAGCACGTCGAACAGGGCCGCCGGGCGCTCGGGCACGGCGTGGGCGAGGGCGTCGGTGACGCCGGCCGGGGTGGTGCTGACGACCAGGGGCGCGTGCAGGGCGTCCTCGGCGTCGTCCCAGGAGGCGATCCGCACGGCGACGTCGAGGCGCTCCGCCCACTCCCGCATCTCGTCGGCGCGGGCCTCGCTGCGCACGTGGACGACGATCTCCCCGGTGCAGACGCGGGACAGCGCGGCGAGCGCGGAGGAGGCGGTGGCGCCGGCGCCGAGGATGGCGGCGGTGTCGACCTTGTCGATGCCGTGCTCGTGCAGGGCGGCGACCATGCCGGGGATGTCGGTGTTGTCGCCGGTGCGGCGGCCGTCCTCGGTGAACACCACCGTGTTGACCGCGTCGACGGAGGCCGCCGTCTCGCTGATCCCGTCGAGCAGCGGGATCACGGCCCGCTTCAGCGGCATGGTCAGCGACAGCCCCGCCCACTCCGGACCGAGCGTCTCGAAGAAGCCGGGCAGCGCCTTCTCGTCGACCTCGAACCGGTCGTACGTCCAGCCCTTGAGGCCCAGCTCTGCGTAGGCGGCGCGGTGCAGCACCGGGGAGAGGGAGTGGGCGATCGGGGAGCCGAGTACGGCGGCGCGGCGGGCGCCCTCCATCAGTTCCCCCTCGACGCGTTGAACTTGTCGACGAGCTTCTGGTGCTCCTCGATGTTCCTGGCGAACTCGGTCTTGTCCATGCCGTCCGTGGCCACGAAGTAGATCCAGCCGTCCGAGGTGGGGTTCAGCGCCGCCTTGATGGCGTCGTCACCGGGGTTGCCGATGGGACCGGGCGGCAGTCCCTTGTTGGTGTAGGTGTTGTAGGGGTCGGTGTTGCTGTTGATCTCCGACTCGGAGATGTCGATCTTGCTCTGACCCTTGAGGTAGTTGAAGGACGAGTCGAACTGGAGCTTCTGGTTCGTCTCGGTGTTGGTCGGCTTCAGCCGGTTGTAGATGACCTCCGACATCTTGCGGAAGTCGTCGTGCGTCTTGCCCTCCGCCTGCACCAGGCTGGCGACCGTCACCAGTTCCCACGGCCCTTCGAGACCGAGGCTCTTCGACTTGGTCTCGAAGCCCAGGGACTCGTACTTCTCGGTGGCACGAGCCACCATCTGCCTGAGCACGTCCTCCGGCGTCTGCCCCTTCGCGACGGCGTAGCTGGAGGGGAAGAGGAAGCCTTCGAGCGGATCCTTCACGTCCGGGTGGTTCACGGCCCAGTCGGGCAGTCCGAGGGTCTTCCACTTGGTCTCGGCGACCTTGGCCGTGGTGCCCTTCTTGACCTCGAGGCGCGCGTCGATCATCTCGTAGACGGCGGCGTTGCGCTTGCCCTCGGCGATGATCAGGTTGTTGCGGCTCTTCGGGCTGAGCATCAGTTCGACCGCGCTCGCGGCCGACATCTCCTTCTGGAGCGTGTAGACGCCGTCCTGGATGGTCTTGCCGTCCGGGTTGGCCGCCTGGGCCGCGACGAACGCGTCGACGCTCTTGACCACGCCCATCTTCTTGAGCACCTGGCCGATGGCGTAGCCGCCGGAGCCCTTGGGGATGGTGACGGTGACCTGCTCGCCGTTGCCGGAACCCGCGAAGTCCGGGGCGCTGCCGAAACGATCCTGATAGAACTGGTAGCCGAAGTAGCTCACCCCTGCCAGTCCGCCGCCGAAGACGGCGACGACCACGAGGCAGGCCACTCCGCTGCGCCGCTTCTTCTCCTTGCCGCCGCCCCTGCGGTCCCCGCCGCCCCGGCGCTCGCCGCGTCCGCGCCGGTCGTCCCTCCCGCCGTCGCGGCCGTCCTCGTCGTCGCCCGCGAAGAACGCGTGCTCGCCCTGGTCCGGCCCGGGGTCCCAGTCGGTCTGCGGCTCGGGCTCACGCTCGGGCTCGGGCCGCCGCCGGCCGGGAGGCTCGGGCGGCGGGTAGGCCTCGGGGGTGCCGTAGTAGTCGGACTGCTCGCCGCCGTAGGGCGCGGGCTGCTGCGCGTACGGGTCCTGGGGGCCGCCGGCGTACGGGTCCTGGGGATACGACCCGGTCGGCCAGCCGTTCTGGTCGTACTGCGACTGCTGGTGCTGCTGGGGTGCCTGGTGCTGATGCGGGTGCTGCTGGTGCTGCGGCTGCTGGGGCGCGTACTGCTGACCGTACTGGTCGTACTGCGGGTACGACTGATCGCCGTACCCGTGCTGCTCACCCGTGCCCCAGTCGCCGTACTGCTGCTGCGGCTGCTGCGGGTACTGCTGCTGGCCGCCGTAGGACTGCTGGGCCTGCTGGGCGGCCTGCTGTCCTCCCCATCCGCCGTCCCCGTACAACGGGTCGTCCGGATGCCACGGTTCGGAGCCTTGGCCCCGGCCATACTCAGTCATCGATCCCCTAGAGCCGCGAGGCGGCGGCAGCCCGGCCACCTGAAGACCGAGGCGTCCGTTCCGCCTCTCTCTGTGCGGCGGCTGTTCGAACACCGCCCGCATCGCGCGGAACGTTACCGTATCGCGATCAGATGACCACTTCGACGCCCTCGCCGGGTGGTCTGCCTGACACCCGTTCGGATTCCAGGGCCTGCTGGAGGATGATCACAGCGGCGGCCTGGTCGATGACGGAGCGCCCCTTCTTGGATTTCACGCCCGAGGCACGCAGTCCCTGACTGGCCGTCACCGTGGTCATGCGCTCGTCCACGAGCCTGACCGGGACGGGGGCGATCACGCGCGCCATCTCCTGGGCGAAGCCGCGGACCTTGGCGGCGGCGGGGCCCTCGCCCCCCTTGAGGGAGCGGGGGAGACCGACGACGACCTCGATGGGCTCGTACTCCTCGACGAGCTGCCTCAGCCTGCGGTGCGCGGCCGGGACGTCCCGGCCTGGGACGGTCTCGACCGGGGTGGCGAGGATGCCGTCGGGGTCGCAGGAGGCGACCCCGATCCGGGCGTCCCCGACGTCGACCGCGAGGCGGCGGCCGCGGCGCATGGCCGGGCCGTCCGCCTGCTCGTGCGCGGGACCGTTCACTTGGCGGTGTCCGCCACGAGACGCTCCACCGCGTCGATGGCCTCGCCGACGGCGGCCGGGTTCTGACCGCCGCCCTGGGCGACGTCCGGCTTGCCGCCACCGCCGCCGCCGAGGGCCTTGGCGGCGGTGCGCACCAGCTCACCGGCCTTCAGTCCGCGCTCGCGGGCGGCCTCGTTGGTGGCGATCACGGTGAGCGGCTTGCCGTTGACCGTGCTGAACAGGGCGACGACGGCGGGCCGTCCGCCCTGGATGCGGCCGCGCACGTCGAGCACCAGCTTGCGCAGGTCGTCGGCGGTGGTGCCGTCGGGGACCTGACCGGTGACCACGGCGACGCCCCTGATGTCCTTGGCGGACCCGGCGAGGCCGGCGGCGGCCTGGAGCACCTTCTCGGCGCGGAACTTCTCGATCTCCTTCTCGGCGTCCTTGAGCCGGCCGAGCATGGCGGAGACCTTCTCGGGCAGTTCCTCGGCGCGGCCCTTGAGCAGCTCGGTGAGCTGGTTGACGACCGTGTGCTCGCGGGCGAGGAAGTTGTAGGCGTCCACGCCGACGAGGGCCTCGATGCGGCGCACGCCGGAGCCGATGGAGGACTCGCCGAGCAGCTTCACCAGGCCCAGCTGGGCGGTGTTGTGCACGTGGGTGCCGCCGCACAGCTCCTTGGAGAAGTCGCCGATGGTGACCACGCGCACGCGGTCGCCGTACTTCTCGCCGAACTCGGCGATGGCCCCCTGCTTCTTGGCCTCGTCGATGCCCATGATGTCGGCGCGCACGTCGAGGTCGCGGGCGAGCACCTCGTTGATCTTCTGCTCGACGTCCGTCATGACCGTCTGCGGGACGGCGGACGGGGATCCGAAGTCGAAGCGGAACCGGCCGGGCTGGTTCTCGGAACCGGCCTGGGCGGCCGTCGGGCCGAGGGCGTCGCGCAGGGCCTGGTGGGTGAGGTGGGTGGCCGAGTGGGCGCGGGCGATGGCCTTGCGCCGGCGGTCGTCGATGGCGGCGTGGGCGCGGGAGTCCACGGTGACCTCGCCGACCTGGACGACGCCCTTGTGCACGTAGACGCCGGGGACGGGCTTCTGGCAGTCGCGGACCTCGATCACGGCGCCGGACTCGGTGCGGATGCGGCCGGTGTCGCCGATCTGGCCGCCGCCCTCGGCGTAGAAGGGGGTGCGGTCCAGCACGATCTCGACCTCGTCGCCCTCGGTGGCGGCGGGCGAGGGAACGCCGTTGACAAGGATGCCGACGACGGTGGACTCGCCCTCGGTGTCCGTGTAGCCGATGAAGTCGGTGGCGCCGGCCCGGTCGGCGATCTCACGGTAGGCGCCGAGGTCGGCGTGGCCGGTCTTCTTGGCCTGGGCGTCGGCCTTGGCGCGCTCCCGCTGCTCCTTCATCAGGCGGCGGAAGCCCTCCTCGTCCACGGAGAGGCCCTGCTCGGCGGCCATCTCCAGGGTGAGGTCGATCGGGAAGCCCCAGGTGTCGTGGAGCAGGAAGGCCTTGTCGCCGGGCAGCACGGTGGAGCCGGACGCCTTGGTCTCGGACACGGCGGTGTCGAGGATGTTGGTGCCGGCCTTCAGCGTCTTGAGGAAGGCGTTCTCCTCGGCGAGGGCGACCTTCTCGATGCGCTCGCGGTCGGTGATCAGCTCCGGGTACTGCTGGCCCATCATGCCGACGACGACGTCGATGAGGTCCTTGACGACCGGGCCGGTGGCGCCGAGGAGGCGCATGTTGCGGATGGCGCGGCGCATGATGCGGCGCAGCACGTAGCCGCGGCCCTCGTTGCCGGGGGTGACGCCGTCGCCGATGAGCATGGTGGCGGTGCGCATGTGGTCGGTGACCACGCGCAGGGAGACGTCGGAGCTCTGGGCGTCGCCGTAGCGGACGCCGGTCAGCTCGGTGGCCTTCTCGATGACGGCCATGGAGGTGTCGATCTCGTACATGTTCCGCACGCCCTGCAGAATCATGGCGAGCCGCTCGAGGCCGAGGCCGGTGTCGATGTTCTTGCTGGGCAGGTCGCCGAGGATCTCGAAGTCGTCCTTGCCGGTGCCCTCGCCCCGCACGTACTGCATGAAGACGAGGTTCCAGATCTCCACGTAGCGCTCGTCGTTGACGGCGGGGCCGCCCTCGGCGCCGAACTCGGGGCCGCGGTCGTAGTTGATCTCGGAGCAGGGGCCGCAGGGGCCGGGGACGCCCATGGACCAGAAGTTGTCCTTCTTGCCCAGGCGCTGGATGCGCTCCTTGGGCACGCCCACGACCTCGTGCCAGATCTGCTCGGCCTCGTCGTCGTCCTTGTAGACGGTGATCCAGAGCTTCTCCGGCTCCAGGCCGTAACCGCCCTTGTCCTGGGGCGTGGTGAGCAGCTCCCAGGCGAGCTTGATGGCGCCCTCCTTGAAGTAGTCACCGAAGGAGAAGTTGCCGCACATCTGGAAGAACGTGCCGTGGCGGGTGGTCTTGCCGACCTCTTCGATGTCGGGGGTGCGCACGCACTTCTGCACGCTGGTGGCGCGGGAGAAGGGCGGCTTGACCTCGCCGAGGAAGTAGGGCTTGAAGGGCACCATGCCGGCCGGGACGAGGAGCAGAGTCGGGTCGTCCGCGATGAGCGACGCCGACGGGACGACGGTGTGCCCGCGCTCCTCGAAGAAGCTCAGCCAGCGGCGGCGGATCTCGGCCGACTCCATCAGTGGTCCTCATTCCGGTTGTACGGGTACGTCGGGTACGTCGACTTCTTCGGGCCCTCGACGTACGGGGGGCTGTTGCGGTTCTCGATCACGGCGTAGCCGCGGGGGGCGGGCAGTTCACGGTCGACGGGGGCGCCCAGCCCGAGCGCGTCGCCGAGTTCGGCCTCGCGCCGGTCCATGTGGTCGCGGACCTCGAGGGCGAAGTCCACCGCCCGGTCCTTGAGCCGACCGCCGGCCTCGATCGCCTTGTTGGCCGCGGCGACGGCGAGGTGCTCGGGGGTGAGCTGCTTGAGCTTGCGGTTGACCTTGGTGGTGGCCCACACGCCGGCGGCGACGCCGGTGGTGAACCAGAACGTACGGCGGAACATCGTCGGGTCAGTCCCTCTTTCCCCGGGTCCGCTTGTCGCGCCGCGCGCCCGGGACGGTGCGGCCCACGATCACGTCGCGCCGCGTCCTGGCGGCCGGCGCGTCCTCCTTGCGGCCGCCGAGGGCCCGGCGCACGCCGTAGCCGAAGGCGGCGACCTTGACCAGGGGGCCGCCGAAGGTGGAGGCCACGGTGGTGGACAGCGCGGAGGCGTTGGAGGTGACCTCCTGGACGTCGGAGGCGATCGCGTCGACCCGTTCGATCTGGGTCTGCGCGGACCGGACCGCCGTGGAGGCGTCCGCCAGCAGCGGGACGGCCTGGTCGGTCACGTCCGCCACCAGCTTGGTGGTCGCCCGGAGCGTCTGGGCCAGCCTCGCCAGTGCGACGGCGAGGAAGGAGACCAGGATCGCCCAGAAGACGGCCACCAGGATTCCGGCCACCTCGCCACCGGACACTGTGTGCACCCGCTCCCTTGAAACGCGCCTGAACATCGAGAAAGTCGTGTGACCGAGCCTATCGCGCCGGTGACGGGTCTCCGTACCGGATTACCGCCCGCCACGGCGCGGGTCCCGGCGGACGGCGGCGGAAGGGTCCCGGGCGAGGACGAGCCCGCCGCCTCCCCGCCCCGGAGGGCGGAGGGACGACGGGCTCGGGATACCGCGCGCCTGCTGGATCAGCGGGCGTAGAACTCGACGACGAGCTGCTCGTCGCAGATCACCGGGATCTCCTTGCGGTTCGGCTCGCGGTCCAGGCGGAACGCCAGGGCCTTGAGGTTCACCTGCAGGTAGCGCGGGATCTCACCGTCGGGGGCGAAGCCACCCTCACGAGCGATCGTGAAGAGGGTCTTCTCCTTGCTGCGCTCGCGGACCTCCACGACGTCGTCCGGGCGGACACGGAAGGAGGGCTTGTCGACCTTCTTGCCGTTCACCTGGATGTGGCCGTGGGTGACCATCTGGCGGGCCTGGTAGATCGTCCGGGCGATGCCCGAACGCAGGACCAGCGCGTCGAGACGGCGCTCGAGCTCGATGACCAGGGCCTCGCCGGTCTTCATCGAGGTCTTGGAGGCGCGCTCGTAGGCACGGACGAGCTGGCGCTCGGAGAGGTCGTACTGCGCGCGCAGACGCTGCTTCTCCAGCAGACGGACCTTGTAGTCCGAGTTCTGCTTGCGGCCACGGCCGTGCTCACCCGGGGGGTACGGGCGGGCCTCGAAGTACTTGACGGCCTTCGGGGTCAGCGCGATACCGAGGGCACGCGACTTCTTGACCTTGGGGCGGGACTGGTTCGCCACTTCTTTTCCTTGTCTCCTGTCGGCTGCCTCAGGGTTACGGGAGGTCGCATCCGCAGCCCGGGAATCCCGGCAGGTCCGCGAAGGACGAGCCAGGCAGCCGCTCCCTGGTCTGGGCACATACGTGCAGCACACGAACGGCCCACCGACCGGTCCCCTGGACTTACGGGGTGGTGGTGGGCTGCCCGCGACACCTACAACGGTGCGCGACGCTCCTGGATCGAAGATCCGGCTGGTCGTCCCGCCTGAGGCGCCGACCGGAGCCGGACACGGGACACAGCACTTCGCGTGATTCTACAGGGTGCTCAGGACCGCCTGCGACCGAGGTGCTTCCTCGTCCACTCCACCGCGTCCGCGTACCGCGCCTCGGCGCCGTGCCGCGTCGGCTCGTAGTACTCGCGGTCCTTCAGGGCGTCCGGGGCGTACTGCTGCTCGGCGATGCCCTCGGGCAGGTCGTGCGGGTAGGTGTAGCCCTTGCCGTGGCCGAGCTTGCCGGCGCCCTTGTAGTGGCTGTCGCGCAGATGGGAGGGCACCGGTCCCGCCAGTCCCTTGCGGACGTCCTCCAGGGCGGCGCCGATCGCGGTGGTGGCCGCGTTGGACTTGGGGGCGAGCGCCAGGGCGATGGTCGCGTGGCTGAGGGTGAGGGCGGCCTCGGGGAAGCCGATCATGGCGACGGCCTGGGCGGCGGCGACCGCGATCTGCAGGGCGTTCGGGTCGGCGAGGCCGATGTCCTCGCTGGCGGAGATCATCAGCCGGCGGGCGATGAAGCGGGGGTCCTCGCCGGCCTCGATCATGCGGGCCAGGTAGTGCAGGGCGGCGTCCACGTCGGAGCCGCGGATGGACTTGATCAGGGCGCTGGCGACGTCGTAGTGCTGGTCCCCGTCGCGGTCGTACTTCACGGCAGCCCGGTCGACCGTCTCCTCCAGGGTCGCCAGGCTCACCTCGGACTCGCCCTTGTCGAGCGCGGCGCCGGCGGCGGCCTCCAGCGCGGTGAGGGCGCGGCGGGCGTCCCCGCCGGCGATGCGCAGCAGGTGCTCGGCGGTGTCGTCGGGGAGGGTGACGGCGCCCTTGAGACCCCGCTCGTCGGTGAGGGCGCGTTTCAGCAGGCCCCGGACGTCGTCGTCGGTGAGCGGCTCGAGGGTGAGCAGCAGGGAGCGGGAGAGCAGCGGGGAGATGACCGAGAAGTACGGGTTCTCGGTGGTCGCCGCGATGAGCGTGACCCAGCGGTTCTCCACGGCGGGAAGCAGGGAGTCCTGCTGCGCCTTGCTGAAGCGGTGGATCTCGTCGAGGAAGAGGACGGTCTCCTGGCCGTACCCCCCGGAGGCACGGCGGGCGCCGTCGATGACCGCGCGGACCTCCTTGACGCCCGCGGTGATCGCGGACAGCTCCACGAAGCGCTTGTTGGTGGCCTTGGAGACCACGTAGGCGAGGGTCGTCTTGCCCGTGCCGGGCGGGCCCCAGAGGATCACCGAGGAGGGTCCCGCGGGGCCCGAGGAGCCTTCGCCGACCAGTCTGCGCAGGGGGGAGCCCGGCTTCAGCAGGTGCTGCTGGCCCACCACCTCGTCGAGGGTGCGCGGGCGCATCCGGACCGCCAGGGGGCTCCCGGCGGGGTCCTTCTCCTGGCGTTCTTCTGCTGCGGCGGTGAACAGGTCGGGCTCCACGCTGAAACCCTAAGGCACCGCGCCGACAGCCCGGGCGGGCGGTCAGCTGGTCCAGAAGTCCCACCAGCGGGTCAGGATCAGCATGCCGATGATCCCGATGTGCAGCACGGGCAGGACCCAGGTGAACTCGCCGAAGAAGCCCCTGAGCCAGGAGGGCGCGGGCAGGAAGCCCTTGCGGACGTTGAAGGACGTCACGTACCAGAACATGACGATCGTGGCGACCCAGGCGAGGCAGCACCACAGGCACAGGGCGTTGATCCGGTACAGGGACTGGACCATCAGCCAGGCGCAGAAGGCGACGCCGAAGAGGGTGCCCGCGTTGAAGGTGAGCCAGTACCAGCGGGGGAAGCGGGCCCGGGCGAGCAGGCTCATGCCGACGCAGACCACGATGCCGTAGGTCACCAGGCCGAGCATCGGGTTGGGGAAGCCGAAGACCGAGGCCTGGTCGCTCTCCATGACGCTGCCGCAGGAGACCACGGGGTTGAGGCTGCAGCCGGGGACGAACGTCTCGCCCTTGACCTTGGCCTCGAGCAGCTTGAACTTGTCGAGCGTGATCACCCAGGCGGCGAGCACGCCGGCCGCGCCGGTGATCACCAGGAGCAGCGCGAGGGCGCGGCCGGCGCCCTCGGTGCGCGGTGCGTCCGCGGCCCGCTGCTGCGAGGCGGAGGGTTCTGGCTCCATGTCGACGTCCCTGACTGTCGTCCTGCTCATACGCCGATTCCGTCACTGGTGAGTCTGGACCTGCTTCGGGCAGGGGTCATTGTGCCGTACGGCCCCGTGAACGCGCCGTTGGACCCGCATAAGGACGGACGGGCGTTCGACCCCGGGCACGGGGTTTCGGCCGGTCCTCGCGGGCCCTTCGCACGCGCGTCCGGCCAAAGGTCCCCCGCCGGGGTGGCACCGGGATCTGTGCCGTTGACGACACGGGCGCCGGGCCCCTCGGAAGGGGACCCGGCGCCCGGGACGGGACGACGTCTCAGCCGAGGCGGGACTCGAGCTCCGCCACGATCTCGTTCATGCCGACCGCGGTCTGCTCGCCGGACTCCATGTCCTTGAGCTGGACCACGCCCTGCTCGATGTCGCGCTCGCCGAGCACCAGCGCGTACCGCGCGCCCGAGCGGTTGGCCGCCTTCATCGCGGCCTTGAGGCCCTTGCCGCCGAAGGCGAAGTCCGCGGCCACGCCGTTCTTGCGCAGCTCGGTGACCTTCGCGAACAGGACCCGGCGGGCCTCTTCGCCGAGCGGCACGGCGAACACGCTGGTGGTGGCGGGCAGTTCGAGCTCGACGCCCTCCGCCTCCAGGGCCAGCACCGTGCGGTCGACGCCGAGCGCCCAGCCGACGGACGGCAGCGCGGGGCCGCCGATCATCTCGGACAGGCCGTCGTAGCGGCCGCCGCCGCCCACCGCGGACTGGGAGCCGAGGCCGTCGTGGACGAACTCGAAGGTGGTGCGGGTGTAGTAGTCCAGGCCGCGTACCAGCTTGGGGTCGTCCTCGAAGACCACGCCCGCCGCCGTGACCAGCTCGCGCACCTCCTCGTGGTACGCCTTGCAGGCGTCGCACAGGTAGTCGCGCAGCAGCGGGGCGCCGCCGAGCTGCTTCTGCACCGACTCGCGCTTGTCGTCCAGGACGCGCAGCGGGTTGATCTCCGCGCGGCGCAGGGTGTCCTCGTCCAGGTCCAGGCCGCGCAGGAAGGTCTGCAGGGCCTCCCGGTAGACGGGACGGCACTCCTTGTCGCCCAGGCTGTTGAGCAGGATGCGGAAGTTCCGCAGCCCCAGGGAGCGGTACGCCTGGTCGGCCAGGATGATCAGCTCGGCGTCCAGCGCCGGGTCCTCCGCGCCGATCGCCTCGGCGCCGACCTGCGAGAAGTGGCGGTAACGGCCCTTCTGCGGGCGCTCGTAGCGGTAGTACGAGCCGGAGTACCACAGCTTGACCGGGAGGTTGCCCGCCTTGTGCAGGTTGGCCTCGAGGGCGGCGCGCAGCACGGAGGCGGTGCCCTCGGGGCGCAGGGCGAGCCTGTCGCCGCCCTTGGTCTCGAAGGCGTACATCTCCTTGGTCACGATGTCGGTGGACTCGCCGACGCCGCGCGCGAACAGCTCGACGTTCTCGAAGCCGGGCGTCTCGATGTAGCCGTAGCCGGAGCCGCGCAGCGGGGCGGCGATCGCCTCACGGACGGCCAGGTACTTGGCGGAGTCCGGCGGCAGCAGGTCGTAGGTGCCCTTGGGGGCCTTGAAGGTGCTCACGGAAGTACTCGTCACATTCCTCGTCGGGGAGCCTCGGTCCGGGCTCCCGGGCCGGCGGCCACCTGCCGCAGATAGGGGTTGGTGGCGCGCTCCTGGCCGATGGTGGTCTGGGGGCCGTGGCCGGACAGCACCACGGTCGAGTCGTCGAGCGGCAGGCACACGCGGGCCAGCGAGTCGAGCATCTCGGCCATGTCACCGCCGGGCAGGTCGGTGCGTCCGATGGAGCCGGCGAACAGCAGGTCGCCCGAGAACATGACCGGCGGGATGTCGGCCGACTCGGGCAGGCTGAAGGTCACCGACCCCTTGGTATGGCCCGGGGCGTGCGCGACGGAGAACTCCAGACCGGCCAGCTTCAGCGCGGCGCCGTCGGTGAGCTCCTTGACGTCGTCCGGCTCCCCCACCGTCAGCTCCCCCATGAGCGGCATGCCGATGGCGCGGCCTATGCCCTTCTCCGGGTCGCTCATCATGTACCGGTCCTCGGGGTGGATCCAGGCGGGCACGTCGTGCGCGCCGCAGACCGGGACCACCGAGGCGACGTGGTCGATGTGGCCGTGGGTGAGGACGACGGCGACGGGCTTCAGCCGGTGCTTGCGGACCGCCTCCGCCACACCGTCGGCGGCCTGGTGGCCCGGGTCGATGATCACGCACTCCTCGCCGGCGGCGGGGGCGACGAGATAACAGTTCGTCCCCCATGCCCCGGCGGGGAACCCGGCAATGAGCACGATCGTCCTTCGTTTGTGTCGGTACGGGAGGCTTGCGACGGGCTGCGCCCGTGGTCAGAGCCTACCGGCGCTGCCGATTCCTCAGCGAACCCATATACGGTACGGGGCACACGCAGGCGGTCGGCTCACCGCACGCACGCACGCGTACCGGCCGGCACACGAGACGCATGAGGAGAGAACCCGGTGGTCAGCCAGGAGCAGCGGCGGCGTCAGCTCGCCCGGGAGAAGTTCTTGCGGCAGCAGCAGCGGCGTACCGAGGCGCGGCGCAAGGCGCGCGTCCGCAACGCGGTCATCGCGTCGGTGCTCGGTGTGACCCTGATCGGCAGCCTCGCGCTGTACACGACCGGGGTGCTCAAGCAGGACGACGACAAGACCAACGCGGCCGCGGAGGTCACGCCCGAGGCCGAGGAGCCCGGCAAGGCCCCGGACCCGTGCGAGAAGCCGGCCGCGGGCGAGGCCGGGAAGCAGACGTGGAAGAAGGAGCCGGCGATGTCGATCGACAAGTCGGCCGACTACACGATGAAGCTCGAGACCACCTGCGGGACGATAGACGTCGCGCTGAAGGCGTCGGCCGCCCCGCACACGGTCAACTCGTTCAACTTCCTCGCCGGCAAGGGCTACTTCGACCACACCAAGTGCCACCGGCTCACCACCGACGGCATCTACGTCCTGCAGTGCGGCGACCCCACGGGCACCGGCACCGGCGGTCCCGGCTACACGATCCCGGACGAGAACCTGAAGGACGCGAGCCTCAAGAACAACACCTACCCGGCGGGCACGGTCGCGATGGCCAACACCGGGCAGAAGGACAGTGGCGGCAGCCAGTTCTTCCTGGTCTACGAGGACAGCCAGCTTCCGCCCAGCTACACACCGTTCGGCACCGTCTCGGACGCGGGCCTGAAGGTTCTGAAGAAGATCGCCGACGCCGGGGAGAGCACCGGGGCCGGCGACGGGGCGCCCAACGCGACGGTCGTGATCGACAAGGCGACCGTCACCGCATCCTGAGCCCCAACTGCGTAATTTCGGTCGCGCGGGATGCGGACAGGCATCCCGTCGGTCGCCTATGTTGGCCGTGACGAAACTGTGGACGATGCCCGGGGGAGCACACAGGCCCCTCGACGGCATCATGTGGAGGAGGCGCTGTGAGCAGCGACCCGTGGGGCCGCGTCGACGAGACGGGGACCGTGTACGTGCGTACGGCCGACGGCGAGAAGGTCGTCGGTTCCTGGCAGGCCGGCTCCCCTGACGAGGCGCTGGCCTACTTCGAGCGCAAGTACGAGGGCCTGGTTGTCGAGATCGGCCTCCTCGAGAAGCGGGTGAGGACGACCGACCTGTCGTCCAAGGACGCCATGGCCGCGATCGACCATCTGCGCGAGCAGGTCGACGCCCATCACGCGGTCGGTGACCTGGACGCCCTCAGGGTCCGGCTGGACAAGCTCGTGGAGCTGGTCGAGAAGCGCCGCGAGGAGCGCAAGGCGCAGCGGGCCCGTCAGTCGGAGGAGGCGCGGCAGGCCAAGGAGGCGCTGGTCGCCGAGGCCGAGGAGCTGGCGCAGTCCGACCAGTGGCGGGCGGCCGGCGAGCGGCTGCGGGCCCTGGTGGACACCTGGAAGGGTCTGCCGCGGCTGGACCGCAAGTCCGACGACGAGCTGTGGCACCGGTTCTCGCACGCGCGGTCGGCGTTCTCCAAGCGGCGCAAGCAGCACTTCGCGCAGCTGGACGCGCAGCGCGAGGATGCCCGCCGGATCAAGGAGCAGCTGGTCGCCGAGGCCGAGGCGCTGTCCGGTTCGACGGACTGGGGCCCGACCGCGGCCCGGTACCGCGATCTGATGGCGCAGTGGAAGGCCGCGGGCCGTGCCCAGCGCGAGCACGAGGAAGAACTGTGGAACCGCTTCCGCGGCGCCCAGGACGTCTTCTTCGCGGCCCGTTCCTCGGTGTTCGCGGAGCGTGACGCGGAGCAGGCGGAGAACCTCAAGCTCAAGGAGGAGCTGGCCGGCGAGGCGGAGAAGCTCCTCCCGATCACGGATCTGAAGGCCGCCAGGGCCGCGTTCCGCGCGATCAACGAGCGCTGGGAGGCCATCGGCCATGTGCCGAGGGACGCCCGCCCGAAGGTCGAGGGCCGGATGCACGCCGTGGAGCGGGCGATCCAGGAGGCCGAGGAGGCCGAGTGGCGCCGGACCAACCCGGAGGCCCGTGCCCGGGCCGAGGGTCTGACCGGTCAGCTGCAGGCCGCCGTGGACAAGCTGAAGGGCCAGATCGAGCAGGCCCGCGCGCAGGGCAACACCGCGAAGGCGGAGAAGCTGGAGCGCGAGCTGGAGGGCCGCCAGGCCCTGCTGGACCAGGCCCTGAAGGGTCTCCAGGAGTTCGGCGGCTGACCCGGGCGACGAACACGAAGGGCCCGCCGTACCTCGGGTACGGCGGGCCCTTCCGTGTGTCTTCCCCGCGTCCTAGCCGCGGTTGCGGGCCGAGGTGACGCGGTAGACGTCGTAGACGCCCTCCACTCCGCGTACGGCCTTCAGGACGTGGCCCAGGTGCTTGGGGTCGCCCATCTCGAAGGTGAAGCGGGAGGTGGCGACCCGGTCGCGGGAGGTCTGGACGGCCGCGGACAGGATGTTGACGTGCTGGTCGGACAGCACGCGCGTGACGTCCGACAGCAGCCGGGAGCGGTCCAGCGCCTCGACCTGGATGGCGACGAGGAACACCGAGGACTGGGTGGGCGCCCACTCGACCTCGAGGATCCGCTCCGGCTCACGGGACAGCGAGTCGACGTTCACGCAGTCGCTGCGGTGGACCGAGACGCCGCTGCCGCGGGTGACGAAGCCGATGATCGGGTCTCCGGGCACCGGGGTGCAGCAGCGGGCCAGCTTGACCCACACGTCCTCGACGCCCTTGACGACGACGCCCGGGTCGGCGCTGGAGCGGCGCTTGCGGCGGCTGCGGGTGGGCGGGACCGACTCGTCGATCTCCTCGGTGGCCGCCTCCTCGCCGCCGAGGGCCTGCACCAGCTTCTGCACGATGTTCTGCGCGGAGACGTGCCCCTCGCCGATCGCCGCGTACAGCGCGGAGATGTCCGAGTAGCGCATCTCGTGGGCCAGCGTGACCAGCGAGTCGCCCGTGAGGATGCGCTGGATCGGCAGGTTCTGCTTGCGCATGGCGCGGACGATGGAGTCCTTGCCCTGCTCGATCGCCTCGTCGCGGCGCTCCTTGGAGAACCAGGCGCGGATCTTGTTGCGGGCGCGGGGCGACTTCACGAAGCCGAGCCAGTCGCGGGAGGGGCCCGCGCCGGCCGCCTTGGAGGTGAAGACCTCCACCAGGTCGCCGTTGTCCAGGGTCGACTCCAGCGGCACCAGACGGCCGTTGACCCGGGCGCCTATGGTGCGGTGGCCGACCTCGGTGTGCACCGCGTACGCGAAGTCCACCGGGGTGGCGCCCGCGGGCAGCGCTATGACGTCGCCCTTGGGGGTGAAGACGAAGACCTCGTTGCGCGAGAGGTCGAAGCGCAGCGACTCCAGGAACTCTCCCGGGTCCTCGGTCTCCTTCTGCCAGTCGAGGAGCTGCCGCAGCCACGCCATGTCGTTGAGGTGGTCGTCCTTGCTCTTGCCGGACGACTTGGGCGCGTCGGTGCGGATCTTGGAGGCGCCGGCGACGGCCTCCTGCTTGTACTTCCAGTGCGCGGCGATGCCGTACTCGGCGCGGCGGTGCATGTCGAACGTGCGGATCTGCAGCTCGACGGGCTTGCCGCCGGGGCCGATGACCGTCGTGTGCAGCGACTGGTACATGTTGAACTTGGGCATCGCGATGTAGTCCTTGAACCGGCCGGGGACCGGGTTCCATCGCGCGTGCACCGTGCCGAGGGCCGCGTAGCAGTCGCGGACGGTGTCCACGAGGACGCGGATGCCCACCAGGTCGTAGATCTCCGCGAAGTCACGGCCGCGGACGATCATCTTCTGGTAGACGCTGTAGTAGTGCTTGGGGCGTCCCGTGACCGTCGCCTTGATGCGGGCGGCCCGCAGGTCCTGCTGCACCTCGTCGGTGACGATGGCGAGGTACTCGTCGCGCTTGGGGGCGCGCTCGGCGACCAGGCGGACGATCTCGTCGTACATCTTGGGGTAGAGGATCGCGAAGGCGAGGTCCTCCAGCTCCCACTTGATGGTGTTCATGCCCAGGCGGTGGGCGAGCGGCGCGTAGATCTCGAGGGTCTCGCGCGCCTTCTTCTCCTGCTTCTCGCGCTTGAGGTAGCGCATGGTGCGCATGTTGTGCAGGCGGTCCGCGAGCTTGATGACCAGGACGCGGGGGTCCTTGGCCATGGCGACGACCATCTTGCGCACGGTCTCGGCCTGGGCGGCCTCGCCGAACTTGACCTTGTCCAGCTTGGTGACGCCGTCGACGAGCAGCGCGACCACGTCGCCGAAGTCGCGGCGCAGGTCCTCCAGGCCGTACTCGGTGTCCTCGACCGTGTCGTGCAGCAGGCCCGCCATCAGCGTGGCCGGGTCCATGCCGAGCTCGGCGAGGATGGTGGTCACCGCGAGCGGGTGCGTGATGTACGGGTCGCCGCTCTTGCGCTTCTGGCCGCGGTGCCAGCGCTCGGCGACCTGGTAGGCCCGCTCGATCTGGCGCAGCGTGGCGTTCTCGATCTTCGGGTCGTTGCTCCGGACGATCCGCAGCAGCGGCTCCAGCACCGGGTTGTACGGGTTGGCCCGCTGGACGCCGAGCCGGGCCAGGCGGGCGCGGACGCGGTTGGAGGAGCCGGAGCGGGGCTGGCCGGTGTTGGGCCGGGCCAGGGACGCGGAGCGCTCGGGCGGGGACGGCTTGGGATGCGGCTGCTCGGGCTTGTCCACGGGAGCCCCCTGGGCACGCTGGACCGGCCCGCGGGTGTCGTTCTTCGCCTGGGGCGTGTCCGGCGCGGGCTTGGCCGCCGGCGCCGAGGCGGGCTCGGGCTTGGCGGCGGTCAGGTGCTGGGCCTCGTCTGGCAAGAGGGCTCCTCGTGCGCGATCCGGGTCCCCCGGTCAGGCTCCGGAGACCCCATGGTAGCGAGCCCGGGCCCGCCGAACGTCTCCGGAGCGGTGTGAGGACCGTCAACAGGAGAAACGCACGAGGCGGACGCCGGATTCCTCCGGGTCCGCCTGCGTGCTGTTTCCGGGGCCGTCTCCGGCGCCCCAGGGGTTTCTCAGACCGTGAGCAGCGCCTCCAGCGGGGCGCCCGC
Organism: Streptomyces sp. P9-2; assembly: GCF_051903975.1. NCBI lineage: Bacteria > Bacillati > Actinomycetota > Actinomycetes > Kitasatosporales > Streptomycetaceae > Streptomyces > Streptomyces sp. P9-2. Next base: position 3,999,348 of record NZ_CP192633.1, on the reverse strand, counting down.
CAGGGCGGGCTCGAGCCGGGCCCGGCCGTCGAGGAAGCCGAGCTCCATCAGCACCGCGAGGCCCGCGACCTCGGCGCCCGCCCTGCGGATGAGCTGCACGGACGCCTCGGCGGTGCCGCCGGTGGCCAGGACGTCGTCGACGACCAGGACGCGGTCCTCGGCGCCGAGGTCCTCCGCGTGGACCTCGATCTCCGCCGAGCCGTACTCCAGGTCGTACGACTGCCTGAGGGTGGCCCCGGGGAGCTTGCCCGCCTTGCGGACGGGGATGAAGCCGAGGCCGGCGCGGACGGCGACCGGGGCGCCCAGGATGAACCCGCGGGCCTCCAGGCCGACGATCTTGGTGGCGTCGGCCCGGCGGGCGACGTCCGCGAGGGCCTCGGTGAGCGCGTCGAACGCCTTGGGGTCGGCCAGGAGCGGGGTGATGTCCTTGAACATCACGCCCGGCTCCGGGTAGTCCGCCACGTCCCGGATGCGGCTCAGCAGCAGGGCGGACAGGTCGGCGTGGTCGCTCATCGGCGCTTCCCCGAGGGTCGGCCGCGGCCACGGGCACGGGACGCGGGCTGGTTGCGGGGCCCGACGACCGCCGCCGCGACGTCGGGCTCGTCCTGGTCGTCATCGGTCATGAGGGCGTCTTGGCCCTCGTCCGGGTCGCCGCCCTGGGCGCGCTTGGCCAGCACGCGCTTCTTCAGGCTCTTCATGGCCGGCTCGCGCTCCTTGAGGTCGGCGACGAGCGGGGTGGCGATGAAGATCGAGGAGTACGCGCCTGCGGCGAGGCCCACGAACAGCGACAGGGAGATGTCGTTCAGCATGCCGGCGCCGAGGACGCCGCCGCCGATGAACAGCAGGCCCGCCACCGGGAGCAGCGCGACCACCGTGGTGTTGACCGACCGCACCAGGGTGCTGTTGATCGACCGGTTGGCGATCTCGCTGTAGGTCCAGCGGGTCTGCTTGGTGATGTCCTTGGTCTGTTCCTTGAGGCTGTCGAAGACGACCACCGTGTCGTACAGCGAGTAGCCGAGGATGGTGAGCAGACCGATCACCGTACCGGGGGTGACCTCGAAGCCGACGAGGGCGTAGATCCCGACCGTGATGGTGATGTCGTGGATCAGCGCGACGAACGCGGCCAGCGCCATGCGCCACTCGAAGGCGATCGCCAGGTAGATCACCACCAGGATCAGGAAGATCCCCAGGCCCTGCCAGGCCTTGTTGGCGATCTGCTCACCCCAGCTCGGGCCGACCAGTTCGGCGTTGATCTTCTCGGCGTCGACCTTCAGGTCCTCGGCGAGCCGCTCCTTGATGGTGTCCGAGGTCTTGGTGTCGATGCCCGCGACCTGGATGCGCATGCTGCCGTCGCCGAGCTTCTGGACGATGGCGTCGTGGCCGGAGGCGTCCTCCGCGTAGTCCTCGGCGGTGGACACCGAGACGCTCATGTTCTTCGGGGTGGTGAAGACCGCGCCGCCCTGGAACTCGATGCCCATGTGCAGGCCGCGCACCGCCAGGCCGACGATGGCCGTGATGGTGATGAGGATCGAGATGCCGTACCAGATCTTGCGGTTCTTGACGAAGTCGTAGCCGATCTCGCCGTGGTGCAGTCGGGCGCCGAGGGTGCCGAGCTTCGACATCTCTCACGCCTCCTTCGTCTGGGCAGGGGCGGAGGGACGACGGGTGCGGCGCAGCGGCGGTTTCGCGCCCAGCGCCTTCGGGTCGAGACCGGACCACTTGTGGCCGCTCGCGAAGAACGTGCGGCGGGCCATCAGCGTCAGCAGCGGCTTGGTGAAGAGGAACACCACCACGACGTCGAGGACGGTGGTCAGACCCAGGGTGAACGCGAAGCCCTGCACCTTGCCGACGGTGACCACGAAGAGCACCGCGGCGGCGAGGAAGGACACGAAGTCGGAGACCAGGATGGTGCGCCGGGCGCGCGGCCAGGCCCGCTCCACGGAGGGGCGCAGGGAGCGGCCCTCGCGGATCTCGTCCCGGACCCGTTCGAAGTAGACGATGAACGAGTCCGCCGTGATGCCGATGGCGACGATGGCGCCGCAGACGGCCGGCAGGTTCAGCGCGAAGCCGATGGTCGGGCCGAGCAGCGCCATGATCACGTAGGTGAGGGCCGCGGAGACCATCAGCGACGCGATCGCGATGAACGACAGACCGCGGTAGTAGAAGAGCAGGTACAGGATCACCAGCGCGAGGCCGATGGCGCCGGCGATCAGACCGGCCTGGAGCTGCTCGCCGCCGAGGGCGGCGGTGACGGTGGTGACGCTGTCCTCGCGGAAGGTCAGCGGCAGGGCGCCGTAGGACAGCATGTTGGCCAGTTCCTGCGCCGACTGCTGGTTGAAGTTGCCGGAGATCTCGGCGTTGCCGCCGGTCAGGGCCTGCCGGACGTACGGGTCGGAGACGACCTCGCCGTCCAGGACGATCGCGAACTGGTTCTGCGGGGACTGCTTCTGCGCGAGCTGGCCGGTGATGTCGGCGAACTTCTTGGAGCCCTCACCCGTGAACTTCATGGTCACGGTCCAGCCGGCGCCGGAGGTGGTGTTCAGGACGGCGTCGGCCTCGTCGACGTCGGTGCCGTCGACGGCGGCCGGGCCGAGGATGTACTTCTGCCACTGGCCCTGGCTGTTCTGGCCGCAGGCGACGGTGGAATCGGTCGCCTTGGCGCCGTCGCCGGCCGTGGCGCGGACGCTCTCCTTGGTGCAGTCGAGCTTGGCGTACGCGGCCTGGAGCTCGGCGTCGGGGTCGTCGGACGCGCCGCCCGTCGCGGACGGGGAGGGGCTGGCCTTGTCCGTGGCGGCGGGGCTCTCGTCGGCCTTCAGGGCGTCGGTGACCGCGCGGCCCTGGGTGGTGGCGCTCGCCGAGGGGTCGGCGGACGCGGAGGAGCCGTCGGTGGCCTCCTCGCTCGCGCCGTCCGTCGCCTTGTCCCCCTTGTCGCCGGCCTTGTCGTCGGCCTTGTCGCCGGAGGGGGCGGCGGAGGGCTCACCGGTCGCGCTGGGCTGCGGGGCGGCGCCGCCGTCGGCCAGCTCGGTGGCGATCACGGGACGGAAGTAGAGCTTGGCGGTGGTGCCGACCTGTTCCCGGGCCTGCTTGGAATTCGTGCCCTTGGGAATGTTGACGATGATGTTGCGGTCGCCCTGCGTCTGGACCTCGGCCTCGGAGACGCCCAGACCGTTGACACGCCGCTCCATGATGGAGACCGCGGTGTCCATGTTGGTCTTGTTGATCGCGGACTCCTGGCCCGCCTCGGGGACCGCTGCCAGCGTGATGCTCGTTCCGCCGGCCAGGTCGATGCCGAGACGCGGAGTGGTGTGCCCGGAGGCGAACATCCCTCCGGTGAGCGCCACGATGGCGATAAGGATCAGAGCCAGCGAGCGCCACGGCTTGCTTGTGGCGCTCGCGTTCCGTCCCTTTTTGAGTGCTGCCACCTTCTCGTACTCCCTCTCGGGCCGCCTCGTCCCCGGTCGGGAGGCCGGCGGCCATGACATGGTGTCGGGATGATCCCGTGCGAGCCGGGCATGGCCCGGGGCGCGCGGGCTTCACCCGCGCGCCCCGGAACGCGGCTACTTCGCGTCGGAGTCGCCCTCGGACTTCTTCGCGCGCGCGTCCGCCGTGGCGTCGGCCGGCTCGTCCTCCGCGTCCTTCTTGCCGAGGTCGACAGGCGTGTCGTCGGAGTCGGAGGCGTCGTCGGTCTCGGTGAGGGAGGAGGCGTCGTCGGGGACGACGTCGGCGTCGGACTTCAGGTCGTGCTCGATGCCGTGCACGATCCGGTTGTACTCCTCGTCGGTCAGGACGGCACCGATCGAGTTCTTGGCGAACAGCAGCTCCACACCAGGCCCGGCGTCGAGGAGGACGGTGTCCTCGTTGACCTCCTTGACCGTGGCGTACATGCCCCCGATCGTGCGGACGCCGGAACCGGGCTGCATCTGGTTCCGCATCTCGATGGCCTGCTGCTGCTTCTTCTTGGCCGACCGGGTCATCAGGAACATGGCCCCGATGAGCACAATGAACGGGAGGAGGGTCAGGAGACTCACGGGTCGGAACTTCCTTCACACGACCGCGTTGGTGAACGGCCTGATGGTTGGGGGTATGTGGTGCCGCCGGCAAGGGCGGCATCGGCGGAGTCTAAGCGAGTCCGCACCAACGGAACAACGCTCAGCATGGCACCGGGGTTCCTGCCCGGGCCAGCGTGCTCGCCGTCACGCCCCGAACAGGTCCCCTTGTCCGTTTCCGGCGGCCTGCGGGCGCGGCGGCGTGAGGCCGAGATGCGACCATGCCGCGGGCGTCGCCACCCGTCCCCGCGGGGTACGGGCGAGCAGCCCCTCCCGGACCAGGAAGGGCTCGGCCACCTCCTCCACGGTCTCACGCTCCTCCCCCACCGCGACGGCGAGCGTGGACAGGCCGACCGGGCCGCCGCCGAACAGCTTCAGCAGCGCCTCCAGCACCGCCCGGTCCAGCCGGTCCAGGCCCCGGGCGTCCACCTCGTACACCGCGAGGGCCGCGGCGGCGACGTCCTTGGTGATCCGGCCGTCCGCCTTGACCTGCGCGTAGTCCCGGACGCGGCGCAGCAGGCGGTTGGCGATGCGGGGCGTGCCGCGGGAGCGTCCGGCGATCTCGGCGGCGCCCTCGGCGTCGATCTCCACGTCGAGCAGGCTCGCCGAACGGTGGACGACCCGCTCCAGCTCCCCGGGCTCGTAGAACTCCATGTGCGCGGTGAAGCCGAAGCGGTCGCGCAGCGGGGGCGGCAGCAGGCCGGCCCGGGTGGTGGCGCCGACCAGGGTGAAGGGCGGCAGCTCCAGCGGGATGGCGGTGGCGCCGGGGCCCTTGCCGACGATCACGTCGACGCGGAAGTCCTCCATCGCCATGTAGAGCATCTCCTCGGCGGGCCGGGACATGCGGTGGATCTCGTCGAGGAAGAGGACCTCGCCCTCCTGGAGGGAGGAGAGGATCGCGGCGAGGTCGCCGGCGTGCTGGATGGCCGGTCCCGAGGTGATGCGGATGGGGGCGCCCATCTCCGCTGCGATGATCATGGAGAGGGTGGTCTTGCCGAGGCCGGGGGCGCCGGAGAGCAGCACGTGGTCGGCGGTGGCGCCGCGGGCGCGGGCGGCGCGCAGCACCAGGTCGAGCTGCTCGCGGACCTTCTCCTGGCCGATGAACTCGCCCAGGTCCTTGGGGCGCAGCGCGGCCTCGACGGCCTGGTCCTCGCGGTCGGCGACCGATTCCACCAGCCGCTCGGAGGCGGCGGTGTCGTTCGTGTCGTCCCAGTTCATGTGCGTGTGCCTCAGCTCTCCGTACGGACTCGGGCGCGGTCGTGGGCCGGCGGGCGGCGGTCTATCGGGCGCGGTTCAGCGTCTGCAGGGCGGCCTTGAGCAGCTGCCCCACCGGTACGGCGCCCTCGGCGGCCTCCGCCTGGGGGGTCACTGCGGCCACCGCCTCGTCGGCCTCGCGGGTCGCGTACCCCAGGCCGATGAGGGCCGCGTGCAGCTGGTCGCGCCAGCCGGAGGCGACGGGCGCGCCGACCGCGGGGGCGCCGATGGGCTCGCCGAGCCGGTCCTTCAGTTCGAGGAGGAGCTTCTGGGCGCCCTTCCTGCCGATGCCGGGGACGGCCGTGAGCGCCTTCTCGTCGCCCGTGGCCACCGCGCGGCGCAGGGCGTCGGGGCTGTGCACGGCGAGCATGGCCTGGGCGAGCCGGGGGCCGACGCCGCTGGCGGTCTGGAGCAGCTCGAAGACCTGGCGGCCGTCCTCGTCGGCGAAGCCGTACAGCGTGAGGGAGTCCTCGCGGACGACGAGGGAGGTGGCGAGCTTCGCGGGCTGTCCGACGCGGAGCGTGGACAGCGTGTCCGGCGTGCACCGGACGGCCATGCCGACGCCGCCGACCTCGACCACCGCGGTGTCGGGGGTGAGGGCGGCGACCGTGCCGCTGACGAAGGCGATCATGCCGTACGGCCTTTCGATGCGTGACGGGCCGCGGGGGCCCGGGGTGTGGTCGGCGGGGTGCGCGCCGCGTGGGCGGCGACGGCCTGCTGGAGGCGGTTCTGGGCGGGGGCGCGCCAGATGTGGCAGATGGCGAGCGCGAGGGCGTCGGCGGCGTCGGCCGGCCTGGGCGGGGCGTCGAGCCGCAGCAGGCGGGTCACCATGGCTCCGACCTGGGCCTTGTCGGCGCGGCCCGAGCCGGTGACGGCGGCCTTGACCTCGCTGGGCGTGTGCAGCGCGACGGGGATGCCCCGCCGGGAGGCGCAGAGGATGGCGACGGCGCTGGCCTGGGCGGTGCCCATCACCGTGCGCACGTTGTGCTGGCTGAAGACGCGCTCCACGGCGACGAACTCCGGGCGGTGCTCGTCGAGCCACCGCTCCAGGCCCTGCTCGACGGCGACCAGGCGGTGCCCGAGGTCGGCGTCGGCGGGCGTGCGGACGACTCCCACGCCGAGCATGGTCAGCGGGCGTCCCGCGACCCCTTCGACGACGCCGACACCGCACCGGGTCAGCCCCGGGTCCACCCCCAGTACGCGCACGCGTCGCCCCCTTGCTCGATCACCTGTTTGTGCAGGCTATCGGGTGCCACCGACAAAGCGGCGGGCCGACGGGGTGTGTCCCGTCGGCCCGCCGCCGCGATACGCGTCAGGCGTCGACCTTCTCCATGATCTCGTCGCTCACGTCGAAGTTGGCGAAGACGTTCTGCACGTCGTCGCTGTCCTCCAGCGCGTCGATGAGCTTGAAGATCTTCTTCGCGCCCTCCTCGTCCAGCTGGACCTGCATGGTCGGGACGAAGTTGGCATCGGCCGACTCGTAGTCGATGCCGGCGTCCTGGAGCGCGGTGCGGACCGCGACCAGGTCGGTCGGCTCGCTGATCACCTCGAAGCTCTCACCGAGGTCGTTGACCTCCTCGGCGCCCGCGTCGAGCACGGCGGCGAGGACGTCGTCCTCGGTCAGCTCGCCCTTGGGGACGATCACCACGCCCTTGCGGTTGAAGAGGTACGACACCGAGCCCGGGTCGGCCATGGAGCCGCCGTTGCGGGTCATCGCGACGCGGACGTCGGAGGCGGCGCGGTTGCGGTTGTCGGTGAGGCACTCGATGAGCACCGCGACGCCGTTGGGACCGTAGCCCTCGTACATGATCGTCTCGTAGTCGGCGCCGCCGGCCTCGAGGCCCGCGCCGCGCTTGACCGCGGAGTCGATGTTCTTGTTGGGAACCGACTGCTTCTTCGCCTTCTGGATGGCGTCGTACAGCGTCGGGTTGCCGTCGGGATCGGCTCCGCCCATCCGGGCCGCGACCTCGATGTTCTTGATGAGCTTCGCGAAGAGCTTGCCGCGCTTGGCGTCGATCACGGCCTTCTTGTGCTTCGTCGTGGCCCATTTAGAGTGGCCGGACATCTGCCTGTCTCCTTCGCGTAACCCATCTCTGCAACGAACGCAGGAATCCTACAAGGACTCGCCCCGCCGGCTGGCCCGCACCATGTCGGTGAAGAGGCGGTGCACCCGGTGGTCGCCGGTCAGCTCCGGGTGGAACGACGTCGCCAGCGCGTTGCCCTGGCGGACCGCGACGATGTGACCACCGTGCTCGGCGAGCACCTCGGCGGACGCGCCGACGGACTCCACCCAGGGGGCGCGGATGAAGACGCCCTCGACGGGATCCCCGGAGATCCCCTTGACCTCGACGGCGGCCTCGAAGGACTCGTTCTGCCGTCCGAAGGCGTTGCGGCGCACGATCATGTCGATGCCGCCGACGGTCTCCTGCCCGGAGCGCGGGTCGAGGATCTTGTCGGCGAGCATGATCATGCCGGCGCAGGTGCCGTAGACGGGCATGCCGGCGCGCACGCGGGCGCGCAGGGGCTCCATCAGGCCGAAGAGCACGGCCAGCTTGGAGATCGTGGTGGACTCCCCGCCCGGGATCACCAGGCCGTCGGCCTCGGCGAGCTCCTCGGGGCGGCGGACGGGCCTGGCCACGGCGTCCGCCGCGGCCAGGGCCACCAGATGCTCCCGTACGTCACCCTGGAGTGCGAGCACTCCGATCACGGGAGCGGTCATCACCAGCCCCGGCTGGCGTAGCGCTCGGTCTCGGGCAGGGTGTCGCAGTTGATGCCGACCATGGCCTCGCCGAGGTTGCGGGACGCGTCCGCGATGATCTTCGGGTCGTCGTAGAAGGTGGTCGCCTTCACGATGGCCGCGGCGCGCTTGGCGGGGTCGCCGGACTTGAAGATGCCGGAGCCGACGAAGACGCCCTCGGCGCCGAGCTGGCGCATCAGCGCGGCGTCGGCGGGGGTGGCGACACCGCCGGCGGAGAACAGCACGACGGGCAGCTTGCCCAGCTCGGCGACCTCCTTGACCAGCTCGTACGGGGCGCGCAGCTCCTTGGCGGCGGCGTACAGCTCGTTGTTGTCGTAGCCGCGCAGCCGGGCGATCTCGTTCTTGATCTGGCGCAGGTGGCGGACGGCCTCGACGACGTTGCCGGTGCCGGCCTCGCCCTTGGAGCGGATCATCGCGGCGCCCTCGGCAATGCGGCGCAGGGCCTCGCCCAGGTTGGTGGCGCCGCAGACGAAGGGGGTGGTGAACGCCCACTTGTCCGAGTGGTTGACCTCGTCGGCCGGGGTGAGGACCTCGGACTCGTCGATGTAGTCGACGCCGAGCGACTGGAGCACCTGGGCCTCGACGAAGTGGCCGATGCGGGACTTCGCCATCACCGGGATGGACACGGCGTCGATGATGCCCTCGATCATGTCCGGGTCGGACATACGGGCCACACCGCCGTCCTTGCGGATGTCGGCCGGGACGCGCTCCAGGGCCATGACGGCGACGGCGCCCGCGTCCTCGGCGATCTTCGCCTGCTCCGGCGTGACGACGTCCATGATCACGCCGCCCTTGAGCTGCTCGGCCATGCCGCGCTTCACGCGCGCGGTGCCGGTCTCGGGACCCTGGTTTTCGGAGAGCGTGCTGGACACGAATGACCTCGCTGGGATGAGGGGGATTCTGCAGCACCGAGGAAACGTGACCGGAGCAGGCCACAGCAAGGGCCAATGATGAGCCGGTGGCCCGTTTTCGGTCGGGAGAGGGGTGCCGGGTGGCCGGAAACCGCCGGCAGGCCTCAGGCGGCGCGCTCGATCAGCGCGGCCGGGGGTTCGTCGTCCATCTCGAACGCCATCGGGAACGGGGCGTGTCCGGCCAGCCGGAACCAGCGGACCTTGCGGTGCAGGCGCAGGGCGCGGGCGGCGCGCACGGCGTCGTTGTGGAAGCGGCGGGCCATGGGGACCCGGCGGACGGCCTCGGCGAGTTCGAGGGCGGCCTCCTCTCCCCCGGGGGCCTCCTTCACCGCGTCCACCTGCTGGGGGTCGGCGAAGACCGCCCGCAGGGCCTGGCTCAGCTCGCTCTCGGCGACCTCGCGCTGCTCCTCGACGGCCTGCCTCGCGGCGTGGGCGGCCTCGTACAGCACGATCGACGCGGCGGGGTCGAGCACACCGGAGGTGGCCAGTTCCTGCGCCACGGAGGCACGGCGCAGGAGTTGCGCGTCGAGCGCGGCCCGGGCGGCGTCGATCCGGGCGTGCAGCCGGTCCAGCCGGCCCGCCGTCCAACTGAGGTACAGCCCTACGGCGATGAGGACGACGAGGATCCAGATGAGGGTTGGGGTCACGGGCGGCAAGGCTAGTACCGGCCGCGCCGGGTTCCTGTCGTGGGGCTGCGCCCCGGGGCGCGGTTGCGACGCCGGGTGCGGCCCGTCGGGGGCCGGTCGCGCAGTTCCCCGCGCCCCTCAGGGCGTTCACCCCGCCGGTGTCGGCGAGGGCTCAGTCCCGGGCCAGGCCCAGGCGGGCCCTCAGGCCCGTCGCCCTGTCGTCCGTCGCCACCGCCGCCGCGCCCGCCGTCACCGTCTCGTAGACCGACAGGATGTCCGCCCCCACCGTCGACCAGTCGAAGCGCCGTACATGCGCGCTCCCCCGCGCCCGGAGTTCCTCCCGGCGCTCCGGGTCGCCCAGCAGCCGCACCGCCGCGTCCGCGAGCGCGTCCGCGTCCTCGTTGGTGAAGAGCTCCCCCGCCGCCCCCTGATCCAGGACCTGGGCGAAGGCGTCCAAATCAGACGCCAGCACCGGCGCCCCCGCCGACATCGCCTCGACGAGGATGATCCCGAAGCTCTCCCCTCCCGTGTTCGGCGCCACGTACAGGTCCACGCTCCGCAGCAGCCGCGCCTTGTCCTCGTCGCTGATCATGCCGAGGAACTCGACGCGGGAGCGGAGTTCCCTCGGCAGGTCCTCCACGGCCTCCTTCTCGTCGCCGCGGCCCGCGACCAGCAGCCGCGTCTGCGGCCGGGCCGCGAGGATCTTCGGCAGGGCCCGCATGAGCACCGGCAGCCCCTTGCGCGGCTCGTCGATGCGGCCGATGAAGCCGATGGTGTCGCCCTGCCACTCGGGCCTGGGCTCGGCCTTGGCGAAGAAGTCGACGTCGACGCCGTTGGGGATGACGACGGCGTCCCCGCCCAGGTGCTCCACCAGCGTGCGCCGGGCGTACTCGCTCACCGCGATCCGCGCGCTGATCTTCTCCAGGGCGGCCTGGAGGATGGCGTACGCGGCGATCATCGCCTTGGAGCGCGGGTTGGAGGTGTGGAAGGTCGCCACCAGCGGCCCCTGCGCCGCCCAGCAGGTCAGCAGGCCCAGCGACGGCGAGGACGGCTCGTGGATGTGCACCACGTCGAAGGAGCCGTCGTGCAGCCAGCGCCGTACCCGCGCGGCGGACAGGAACCCGAAGTTCAGCCGGGCCACCGAGCCGTTGTACGGCACCGGCACCGCGCGCCCCGCGGAGACGACGTACGGGGGCAGCGGGGTGTCGTCGTCGGCCGGGGCGAGGACGGACACCTCGTGCCCCTGGCGGATGAAGTACTCGGCCAGGTCGCGGATGTGGAACTGGACGCCGCCCGGCACGTCCCAGGAGTACGGGCAGACGATGCCGATCCTCACGCCGTGCCCTCCCGGTCCCGCCCGGGGGCGCGCGCGGGGTCGAGGTCCTCGGTCCACAACCGCTGCAGCATGTGCCAGTCCTCCGGATGCTCGGCGATTCCCGTGGCGAAGGCGTCGGCCAGCGCCTGTGTCATCACAGACGTCTTCTCGGCGCGCGTACCTGACGCGGGAACCTCGACCGGGGGATGCACGCGGCCCTGCATCACGGGCGGCTCGTCGTACCAGAGGGTCACGGGCAGCAGCCGCGCGCCGGTCTGCTGGGCCAGCAGGGCGGGCCCCGCGGGCATGCGGGCGGTGTGGCCGAAGAAGTCCACCTCGACACCCGAGGCGGACAGGTCGCGGTCGGCGACCAGACAGACCAGGCCGCCGTCGCGCAGCCGCCGGGCGAGCGTGCCGAAGGCGGAGCCGCCGCTGTGCGGGAGGACCTCCATGCCGAGGCCCTCGCGGTAGGCGACGAACCGGTCGTACAGCGTCTCCGGCTTCAGGCGCTCGGCGACGGTGGTGAACGGTATTCCGAGCTGGGTGGTGACCCAGGCGCCGGCGAGGTCCCAGTTGGCGAGGTGCGGCAGCGCAAGCACGACGCCCTTGCCTGCCTCCATGCCTTCGTTGAGGTGGTGCAGGTCCTTCGGCGAGAAGGACTCGGCGATCCGCTCCGGGCTCCAGACGGGCAGCCGGAAGGACTCCATCCAGTACCGCAGGTACGACCGCATCCCCGCGCGGGACAGCTCCGCGAGCCGCTCGGGGGTCGCGTCGGGCACCACGCGCGCGTAGTTGCTCTCCAGCCGCCGCACCCCCTTGCCGCGCTGCTTCCAGGCGGCGTCGGCGATGGTCCGGCCGAGGCGTCCGGCGACCGGCTCGGGCAGCTTCTTCACGGTGCCCCAGCCCGCGCCGTACAGGGCGTCGGTGAGCCTCTCCCCGGCGCTCACTGGGCGGCCTCGCTCCCCTGCTGCGCCTGCTGCTCCGCGGCCTCCGCCTCGGCGGATTCGCGGCGCACGGTGACCACGCGCTGGACCAGCGTGACGAGGCTGCCGACGGCGACCGCCCACAGGGCGACCGGCAGCAGGTACTGGATGCCGGGCACGCCGAACGCGTGCATGCCCGCGAGCCCGGCCGCGACCAGCGAGATCACCAGCCGCTCGGCCCGCTCCACCAGCCCGTTGACGGCGACCGGAAGCCCGATCGACTCGCCGCGCGCCTTGGTGTACGACACCACCTGGCCGCTGGCGAGGCAGAAGATCGACACCGCGCACAGCACGTTGTCGTCGCCGGAGCCCGCGTACCAGAGGGCGAAGCCGCCGAAGACCGCGCCGTCGGCGACCCGGTCCAGGGTGGAGTCCAGGAAGGCGCCCCAGCGGCTGGAACGGCCCAGCTGCCGGGCCATGTTGCCGTCGACCAGGTCGGAGAACACGAACAGCGTGATCACGACCGTGCCCCAGAAGAACTCGCCGCGCGGATAGAACACCAGCGCGCCGGCCACCACGCCCGCGGTGCCGATGAGCGTGACCGTGTCCGGGCTGACCCCCCGCCGGATGAGAAACGCGGCGAACGGTGTGAGGACACGCGTGAAGAATGCACGCGCGTACTTGTTCAGCATGGCCTTCCCGACGGTCGGTGTGGCCGTGCGGCCCCTGCTGGCCACCGGCGGGCCCATCGTAGTCACCGAGCGCGGGCGTGGCTGCGGGGCACCCGGACCGCCGCGCACGGGCCGCCGCGGCGCCACGCCGGGACCGGGGCCACGGCGGGGATCACGTCCTTCGTATGGACGCGCCGTGACGGGAGTGGAAAGCTCGAAGAACCGCGGGCGCCGCCGGAGCCGCACCGCAGGCGATGCCCCCGGACGGGGTCCGGGGAAGGCTTCCACGGGTCCGCGCCCACAGTGACCTCACCGTGCACGGGAGGCAGGATCATGGGCGACAAGGCGCACACACACCCCGGGGCCGCCGGCAGGGCACAGGCGGCCGACCGCCCCACGTCCGTACGGAACGTGGTGCTGGTCGGCCACTCCGGATCGGGCAAGACGACTCTGGTGGAGGCCCTCGCGCTGACCGCGGGGGCGGTGAACCGGGCGGGCCGCGTGGAGGACGGCGGCACCGTCTCCGACTACGACGAGATCGAGCACCGGCAGCAGCGTTCGGTGCAGCTCTCCCTGGTGCCGGCGGAATGGAACGGCATCAAGGTCAACCTTCTGGACACCCCCGGCTACGCCGACTTCGTCGGGGAGCTCAGGGCCGGTCTGCGAGCGGCGGACGCGGCCCTTTTCGTCGTCTCGGCCGCGGACGGCGTGGACGGCTCGACCCGCATGGTGTGGGACGAGTGCGCGGCGGTCGGCATGCCCCGCGCCATCGTGATCACGCACCTGGAGGCGGCCCGCGCCGACTTCGAGGAGATGACCCGGGTCTGCGCGCGGACCTTCGGCGGGGACGACCCGGACGCGGTGCTGCCGCTCTACCTGCCGCTGCGCGGCCCCGAGGGGCCGGACGGACACGCGCCGGTGACCGGTCTGATCGGGCTGCTGACACGCAAGCTGTTCGACTACTCCAGCGGCGAGCGCGTGGCCGACGAGCCGGTCGGGGACCAGGTGCCGCTGATCGAGGAGGCACGCGGCCGGCTGATCGAGGGGATCATCTCCGAGAGCGAGGACGAGACCCTCATGGACCGCTACCTCGGCGGTGAGGACGTCGACGTCAAGACGCTGATCGACGACGCGGAGCGCGCGGTGGCGCGGGGTGTCTTCTTCCCCGTCCTGGCCGCCGCGCCCGCCGCCCCCGGAGCCCGCCAGGGACTCGGCACGGTGGAGCTGCTCGACCTGATCACGGGCGGCTTCCCGACCCCGCTGGAGCACGGCACCCCGCAGGTGACCACGCCCGACGGCAGGCCGCGCGAGCTGACGCCGTGCGACCCGGACGCCCCGCTGGTCGCGGAGGTCGTGAAGACGTCCTCCGACCCCTACGTGGGTCGGCTGTCGCTGGTGCGGGTCTTCTCCGGGACGCTGCGCGCCGACCAGACCGTGCACGTCTCCGGGCACGGGATGACCGACCGGGGTCACGAGGACCACGACGTCGACGAGCGGGTCGGCGCGCTGTCCACGCCGTTCGGCAAGGTGCAGCGGCCCGTGTCGCACGTCATCGCGGGCGACCTGGCATGCGTGGCGAAGCTGTCCCGCGCGGAGACCGGCGACACCCTGTCCTCGAAGGACGATCCGCTCCTCATGGAGCCGTGGGAGATGCCGGACCCGCTGCTGCCGCTGGCCATCGAGGCGCACAGCAAGGCCGACGAGGACAAACTGTCCCAGGGGCTGTCCCGCCTGGTGGCCGAGGACCCGACGATGCGGCTCGAACAGAACCAGGACACCCACCAGGTGGTGCTGTGGTGTCTCGGCGAGGCGCACGCCGACGTGGCGCTGGAGCGGCTGCGCAGCCGGTACGGCGTGCAGGTCGACGTGGTGCCGCACCGGGTGTCGCTGCGCGAGACGTTCGGTACCGAGGCGTCCGGGCGCGGACGGCACGTCAAACAGTCCGGCGGGCACGGGCAGTTCGCGATCTGCGAGATCGAGGTGGAGCCGCTGCCGAACGGCTCCGGCATCGAGTTCGTGGACAAGGTCGTCGGCGGCGCCGTGCCGCGGCAGTTCATCCCGTCGGTGGAGAAGGGCGTAAGGGCCCAGGCGCAGAAGGGAGTCGCGGCGGGGCATCCGCTCGTCGACGTACGGGTGACGCTGCTGGACGGCAAGGCGCACTCGGTGGACTCCTCGGACGCCGCGTTCCAGACGGCGGGCGCGCTGGCGCTGCGTGAGGCCGCGGCGGACACGAAGATCCATCTGCTGGAGCCGGTGGCCGAGGTGTCCGTGCTGGTCGGCGACGACTACGTGGGCGCCGTGATGAGCGATCTGTCCGGGCGCCGCGGCCGGGTGCTGGGCACCGAGCAGTCGCCCGGCGGGCGCACGCTGATCCGGGCGGAGGTGCCGGAGATCGAGATCGGCCGGTACGCGGTCGACCTGCGGTCGCTGTCGCACGGCACCGCGCGCTTCAGCCGCCGCTACGTCCGCCACGAACCGATGCCGCCGCAGGTCGCGGAACGGGTCAAGAGGGAGGCGCACGCCGCCTCCTGACGCGCCGGGCGCCCGCCGGTCACTCCGGCGGGCGCCCGTGTGCGCGGGCGCGCCTCCGCTTCACTCCCCGACGCCTCCCCCGTACCGGAGAACGGCTTGGAACGACCCCCGGCGGACGGCGGTGGCTGCCTATACGCTGAACACCTGATCAACAGGTGTGCGCAGCACGGAAGTCGGGAAGGCCGCAAGACGACAGTCGCGGCGATCGGGGGCGGGAATGACCGTTGAGAGCGGTTACGCGGAGTTCTTCGGTCCGCAGGTACCGCGCACGGGCGACGAGGGCCAGACGCCCACGTTCGCGCTGGCCTCGGCGGCGTACCGGGACAACGAGGCCGAGGAGATACTCAAGGCCAACAGCGAGTGGCACAAGTCGGAGGTGGGCAAGCCGCGGATCAAGCTGTTCCGGCCCAACCTGGGCGAGGCGTTCTCCCGGGCGATCATCGACCGGATGCTGGGCTCCGGCCGCGCCCCGCTCATCCAGTCCTTCGGCACCCAGCCCCAGGTGGTCGTGGAGCACGCGCTGGCGGCCCACCGCATCCGCCGCGAGCGCGACAACTGGCTGACCGCCGTGATGGTGCTGTGCGGGCTGCTGTTCCTGCCCGGCCTGCTCGTCTGGCTGCTGGTGTTCCAGATCCGCACGACCATGGCCAAGCGCGACGACAAGCGGGCCGGAGCGCTCGCCACCGCCCTGCTGGTGGGCGTCGGCGCGCTCGCCGTGCTGTTCCTGCTGCGCATGCCGTTCACCGGGTTCTGGGCCTGGTACGCGCGCGCGGCGGTCGTGGCCCCGGTGCTGGGCTGGTTCTGGGCCAAGCAGATCTGCGAGCGCACGGCCCGCGACCTGCGGGAACGCTGGGACAGCCTGCTGTCCGGCAGCAGCATCGGCGCCAAGGTGCCCGAGGCGGTGCCGAGCAGCCCCGGCGAGACGGCGGCCGAGCAGCTGCGCCAGTCGCTTGCCCGGCTCAGCGCCGAGCAGCAGTCCAACTCCGTCTTCTACGCCGGCCCCAAGGGCATTCTCGGGATGGGCACCCGCTGGGGCAGCTGGCAGCTCGCCGAGGACCTGGTGCCCGCCGACCCCGGCCGGGAGATCCACCCGTTCCGCAGCTGGGACGTCATCAAGGCCATCCACGACCGTTTGCGCATGCTGGAGCGCGGTCCGCTGAACACGGGCGGCTTCCCCAAGCCGTCGATACGCCACTGGATCGTCACCCCCGTCGGGGAGAACGCCACGGCGGTCACCCGGCCCGAGGGCACGGACGTCGAGGCGTACCAGGTGAAGCAGCACGCCGTGCAGGAGATCTGCAACAAGCAGCAGTTCGGCGCGGGCGACCGGCACTACCTGGGCGTGCAGTGGACCCTGTGGGACGGCCAGCTGGTGATCACGATGCTGATCACGGTGACCGTGCTGCACGAGACGCTGCGCATCGAGGTCACCGGACACGCCCTGGGCCCGGTGCACTCCCTGTTCACCACCAAGCCGGCGGCGAAGGAGAAGGAGGTCCAGAAGTCGATCAAGTTCTGGGAGACCCGGAAGATCAAGCTCCCGCTGGTCGACTCGGACGAGGTGGTACGCCTGGCCGCCCGCGCGCCCCTGACCAAGTACCCGCCGCTGCTGTACTGGCTGGGCGGCAAGCTGACCCTGCCCGAGCCGTTCGGGCTGCGGCACGCCTGGGCGGACAAGCCCTGGCGGCACCGGTTCATGGCGGACGACGCGCTGCGGGCGGCGACGCCGGTGCTGCGCGTGGTGCACTCCGCGGCGATCAAGGTGCTGGAGGAGAACGGCGTGGACACCACGAAGTTCGGCTCCCGCTCGTCGTCCTTGTCCACGGCGGTCCAGGAGGCGACGCCGAGCAAGGCCGACCTGTACGACGCGTAGCCGGAAGACGGGCGGGGTGTGCCGCTGCGGGGCCCCGCCCGTCTTCCGGTACAGGGGGTCAGGCCGCCGGCCAGGCCTCCGCGAGCATCTTGCGGGTGTCGGCCAGCAGCTGCGGCAGCACCTTGGTGTGGCCGATGACCGGCATGAAGTTGGTGTCGCCGCCCCAGCGCGGGACGACGTGCTGGTGGAGGTGGGCGGCGATGCCCGCGCCCGCGACCGTGCCCTGGTTCATGCCGATGTTGAAGCCGTGCGCGCCCGACGCCGTGCGCAGCGCCGTCATCGCCTGCTTGGTGAGCGCGGCGAGCTCCGCCGTCTCCTCGACGGTCAGCTCGGTGTAGTCGGCCACGTGCCGGTACGGCACGGTCATCAGATGGCCGCCCGTGTACGGATACAGGTTGAGCACCGCGTACACCAGCTCACCGCGGCGCAGGATCAGCCCGTCCTCGTCGGACGCGGCCGGGAGGGAACAGAAGGGGCAGCCGTCGCCGGCACCGGGGCCGCTCGGCTTGTTCTCGCCCTGGATGTAGGCCATCCGGTGGGGCGTCCACAGACGCTGGAACGCGTCCTGCGTGCCCACTCCCAACTGCTGCTCCGGCTCACTCGTCATGCGTGCAGCATATGGCGTGACCGCGGGGAGGCGGCAAAAAGGCCCCCGGGTCGTACCCGGGGGCCTCGAAGCCCCGCTGCGGCGGCGAGCACGGCACCTTGTGCTTGTGGGCCTTCCGCATCTTCGGGCCATCCCCGCTGACGCGGGGAGTGGATCACACGTGCACGCGGCGCTCCACGACGTCAACGAGCTTCGCCAGCGCTTCGTCACGCGGGATGCCGTTCTCCTGCGAGCCATCGCGGTACCGGAACGACACCGTGCCCGCGTTCATGTCGTCGTCACCCACGATGATCATGAACGGGACCTTCTGCCGCTGCGCCGTCCTGATCTTCTTCTGCATACGGTCCGAGGAGGAGTCGACCTCCACGCGCAGGCCCTTCTGCTTGGCCTCGGCGGCGAACTTCTCCAAGTACTCGACGTGGGCGTCACCCACGGGGATGCCCACCGCCTGCACCGGCGCCAGCCACGCCGGGAACGCGCCCGCGTAGTGCTCCAGGAGCACCGCGAAGAACCGCTCGATGGAGCCGAACAGCGCGCGGTGGATCATGACCGGGCGCTGCTTGGAGCCGTCCGGACCCGTGTACTCCAGGTCGAAGCGCTCCGGCAGGTTGAAGTCGAGCTGGATGGTCGACATCTGCCAGGTGCGGCCGATGGCGTCCTTCGCCTGCACGGAGATCTTCGGGCCGTAGAAGGCGGCGCCGCCCGGGTCCGGGACCAGCGGCAGGCCCTGCTTCTCGGCGACCTGGCGCAGCGTCTCGGTCGCCTCCTCCCAGGCCTCGTCCGAGCCGACGAACTTCTCCGGGTCCTTGGTGGACAGCTCCAGGTAGAAGTCGGTGAGGCCGTAGTCGCGCAGCAGGTTCAGGACGAAGGTGAGGGTCTTGTCGAGCTCCTCGGACATCTGCTCACGCGTGCAGTAGATGTGCGCGTCGTCCTGGGTGAAGCCGCGGGCCCGGGTCAGGCCGTGCACGACGCCCGACTTCTCGTACCGGTACACGGTCCCGAACTCGAAGAGGCGCAGCGGCAGTTCGCGGTAGGAGCGGCCTCGCGCGTCGAAGATCAGGTTGTGCATCGGGCAGTTCATGGGCTTGAGGTAGTAGTCCACGCCCTCGTCGAGCTGCATGGGCGGGTACATGCCGTCGGCGTACCAGTCCAGGTGGCCCGAGGTCTCGAAGAGCTTCCCCTTGGTCGCGTGCGGGGTGTAGACGAACTCGTAGCCCTCCTCCTCGTGCCGGCGGCGCGAGTAGTCCTCCATGACCCGGCGGATGATGCCGCCCTTGGGGTGGAAGACGGCGAGGCCGGAGCCGATCTGCTCGGGGATGGAGAACAGGTCGAGCTCGGCGCCCAGCTTGCGGTGGTCGCGCTTCTCCGCCTCGGCGAGGAACTCCAGGTGCGCCTTCAGCTCCTCCTTGGAGGGCCAGGCGGTGCCGTAGATGCGCTGGAGCATCGGGTTCTTCTCGCTGCCGCGCCAGTAGGCGGCCGCGTTGCGCATCAGCTTGAACGCCGGGATGTTCCGGGTGGTGGGCAGGTGGGGACCGCGGCAGAGGTCCTTCCAGCACAGCTCGCCGGTCTTGGGGTCGATGTTGTCGTAGATCGTCAGCTCGCCGGCGCCGACCTCGACGTCCGCTCCGTCGTCGTGCGAGGCGGAGCCTTTGAGGCCGATCAGCTCCAGCTTGTACGGCTCGTCGGCGAGCTCCTCGCGGGCGGCCTCGTCGGTCACCACACGGCGGGAGAAGCGCTGGCCGCGCTTCTGGATCTCCTGCATCTTCTTCTCGATGGCCTTGAGATCCTCGGGCGTGAACGGCTTCTCCACGTCGAAGTCGTAGTAGAAGCCGTCCTTGACCGGCGGGCCGATGCCCAGCTTGGCCTCGGGGAACAGCTCCTGCACGGCCTGGGCCATCACGTGCGCGGTGGAGTGGCGCAGGATGTTGAGGCCGTCCTCGGAGGAGATGTCGACGCCCTCGACGGTCTCGCCGTCCTGGACCTGGTACGAGAGGTCCTTGAGTTCGCCGTCCACCCGCGCGGCGATGATCGAGCGCTCGCCGGCGAAGAGCTCGGCGGCCGTAGTGCCCGTCGTCACCACGCGTTCTTCCCGCTCGGAATCGCGCTGGATGATCACACGGACGTCTGACACCGGTCTCTCCTGACTGAAGGCTGTGGTCGCGGCGCCATACCGGAGCGCACGCATGGGTGCGATCGTACCGACCCGGGACCGGTGCAGGCGAAATCAGCCGTCGCAGGACGGGCCGAAGGCCTCCCCGAAGTCGTCCGCGCTCTCCTGGATCGCCTTGAGCAGCCGGTCGCGTTCGGCCTCGTCGACCTGGACCGGCGCGACCTGCCGGACCTCGGTGAGGCGCCGGAACCCGCCGCGTCCGGCCAGACGGCCGCGCATCCGCACCGGCAGCCCCATGAGGTGGGCGTGTCCGGCGATCCGGTAGTCCTCCTCGCCGAGCGTGACCCTGAGGTGCCCGACCTCGGCGCCCGCCAGCACCCGCAGCCGCACCATGCCCTCGCCCCGGGGCTGCGACCGGTACATCCGCACGACCGCCCCGGTGACCGTGACGGTGACGGAGGGCTCCGCGCGCTGGCAGCGGCGGCCGGCCTCCAGCAGGGCGGGCAGGTCGCCGGGCGAGAACTCGACGGGTCCGGCGGCCGCGCACCCCTCGGGCACCCCGGCCGCCGGGGCCCAGTCCACGCCGACCCGGGCGCCCTCGGTGTCCCGGACCAGGACGACGAGGGCCTCGGTGAGCTCGTGGCTGACGCCCGCGCCGACGGCGCCGGCGAAGGCGTCCATGGAGCCGGTGGCCCGCCGGTGGTCGACGGCCTCGCGGGCGGCGTGCAGGGCGTGGAAGAGGCACACGGCGAGCGGGCGGCCGGTGGCGACGGGCACGAAGGCGGTGAGGCCGCGGCCGTCCGGCGCGGGGCCCACCAGCACGCCGTCCAGGGCGGCGGCGGCCGGGCGGCGGTGGCGGGCGCCGTGGTAGCCGGCGCGGGCGCGGGTGGCGAGCGCGGCGGCGAGCAGGGTGCGGCGGGCGGCGGTCCTGAGCTGTTCCTCCGCGGCCCAGGGGACGGCATCGCCGGGGCCTGGCGGCAGGTCGCGGGACCAGCGGATCTCGTCGCTGGGCACGGCGAGGGCGAGCAGGATCTCGCGGGCGGAGGGCGTGCCGCTGCGGGACAGCGCGTCCAGGGCCTCGGCGAGCAGGTCCTCGCTGTCGGGGAAGGTCCGGCCGGCCGGCACGAGCAGGCTGGTGCCGGTGCCCGGCCCGGGCGGGGCCCAGCGGCCGTAGCGTCCGGGGGCGCCGCCGCGCCGCTCCCAGCCGTGCCGGCGGAGCAGGGCGGTGAGCACGGCGGGGTCGGCGCCGGATGCCTCGGGCGGCGGTGCGTCGGGGAAGGCGTCGGCGGGGTGCGGGCGTACGGGCCGGGCGGGTTCGCCGGTGGGGCGGTGGGTCATGGTCTGCCTCCCCTGCCGACCCGCGTCATGATCTCGCACAGCGCCCGGTCGTCGAAGATGCGTGAGGTGGGGATCCGTACGGTGGTGCGGCGGCGGCCGGTGACGGGGTGTCCGGCGAGGTTGACCCAGTAGCAGCAGTGGCGCAGGTCGAGCCGGTCGTGTCCGGCGCGCAGCCAGTCGTCCTGGGAGCGCGGCAGGATCATCACGACGAGGATCTTGTGCACGGTGACCGGGGTGCGGGCGAGCTTCTCCAGATGGGCGTTGTCCAGGGTGAAGGAGAAGGAACGTCCCCGGGGGTGCGGGGCGATCTGCGAGGTGGCCTTGAGCTGCACCTTGATGGTGACCTCGTCGTCGACGAGGTGGCCTGGGGCGCTGTGACTGACGTGCCAGTCGATGCCGTTGTCCGGGAAGGGCTGGGACAGCGAGCAGCCGGCCGCCGCGGCGACGGCGTGGAGGTAGCCGACCTGCAGGGTCTCCATGCAGGCGGTGGTGGCGAGGGTGCCGCGAGCGGCAGGTGTGCGCTCCGGCAGCAGCCCGCCCCGTTCGGGCTGCGCGATGGCCATGACCAACAGCCTTCCAGAACAGTCGAAATCCCATGCGCGGGTCGCTGAACTGCAAAGACCCGTACTCCTGTTGTCTCCTCCCGGCGTAGTGCGCAAACAGGGCGGGTATCACCGGTCCGAGCAGTGGACGGCACGTCAACTGCTGGTGGTGAGCGAGGGGTTGGTGGGTATGACGTGCTGGTACGAAGGGCCGCTGGCCGCCTTCGACACGGAGACCACGGGTGTGGACGTCGAGACCGACCGGATCGTGTCGGCCGCCCTCGTCGTCCAGGACGCTCCGGGCACCCGGCCGCGGGTGACGCGCTGGCTGGTGAATCCGGGCGTGCCGGTGCCGGCCGCGGCGACCGAGGTGCACGGGCTGACGGAGGAGCATCTGCAGCGCAACGGCCGCTGGCCGGCGCCGGTGATGTACGAGGTGGCGCAGGCGCTGGCGGAGCAGGCGGCGGTGGGCCGGCCGGTGGTGGTGATGAACGCGCCGTTCGATCTGACGCTGCTGGACCGGGAGTTGCGCCGGCACCGGGCGTCGTCGCTGAACCGCTGGTTCGAGCGGTCACCGCTGCTGGTGCTGGATCCGCGGGTGCTGGACAAGCATCTGGACCGCTACCGCAAGGGCCGCCGCACGCTGGCCGACCTGTGCGCGCACTACGAGGTGGAACTGGAGGAGGCGCACGACGCCGCGGCGGACGCGGTGGCCGCGCTGGAGGTGACGCGTGCGGTGGGCCGCCGGTTCGCGTCCCGCCTCGAGCGGCTGTCCCCCGGTGAGCTGCACACCCTGCAGGCGGTGTGGCACGCGGCACAGGCGCGGGGCCTGCAGGCGTGGTTCGCGCGCACGGGCACGGAGGAGATCGTCGACCCGGCCTGGCCGCTCCGCCCGGACCTGCCGGCGGCGGCGTGACCTTGCGTCTCCGGCCCACGAAGACACCGTGGGCGGGGGTGCGGGTGGCGAAGCCCCCACAACGCGCGGCGAAGCCGCGCAAAACCGAAGAGAGCGACGTGGTCCGTCTTTGACGGACACACGTCGCTCTCCCGAGCGTGGGCGATACTGGGTTCGAACCAGTGACCTCTTCGGTGTGAACGAAGCGCTCTCCCACTGAGCTAATCGCCCGGGAACGCACTGAACAATACAGGGGTCAGGACGCTTCGTTCAAACCGCTTGAAGGTGCGCCTCCAGTCCGCGCCGCCCCGCCCGCAGCATCAGCGCGTGGTTGGCGCGGAAGAGCGGCCGGCCGGGCACGGCGAGCAGCCGCAGCAGCCGCGCCCGGACGTCGACCTCCTGCTCGTAGTGGGCGGCGCAGCCGTGGGCGCCGAGATCGGTGACGGTCCACCGCGCCCAGCCGTCGATGTCGCCGGACAGCCCTGCCTCCAGCACGCCGTTCTCCCGGTCCCGCCGCCCCTCCCGCAGGGTGAAGGTGAGGTCGTACGGGAGGACGGAGCGGATCGTGACGATGCCGGTGGTGTCGTCGAGGCGGGCGACCTCCCGCACCTGCGGCCACCACCGGGGGTAGTCCTCGATCCGCTCCAGCGCGCCGTACACGGTCGCGGCGGGCGCGGACAGCGTCCACACGGTGCGGAAGCGGTAATGGTTCCTGTCCATGTACGGAGTGTGCCCGCCCGCGCCCTCGTCGTGCGTCACGGCATGCGGTCCCCCAGCAGGGCGAGGTTCTCGATGGCGGCGAGTCCGTAGAGCGCGGTGTCGTTGGTGGAGACCCAGGAAGCCTCGCTGCCGGCGACCAGGGCGCTGGGGCCGCTCACCTTCTCGGTCTTCCAGGGCGCGGACTCCTTGTAGCCGTCGGAGTCGTAGAACTTGGCCCACGCCCGCTTCGCCAGCGCCTCGTCGCCGGTGCGGACGGCGGCGTAGGCGTCGAGGCGGGAGTGGCCCTGGAAGAGGATCAGGCTGCCGAAGTCGGAGCCGTAGCGGGCGGCCTGTTCGGCCTTGGTGGCGTTGAAGTAGCGGCAGTAGTCGTAGTACGCCTCCTCGAACTCGGGCATGTCGACGAGGTCGATCAGTTCGGCGCACAGTTCGTTGAGGCCGAAGACGGCGGACAGGTGGGAGACCTCCACCTTCGGGGTGTCGGCGACGGCGAACCGGCCGGTGTCGAGGTCGTACAGACCGCTGCCCTGGACGAAGCCGTTGGGCTGGGCGGCGATGGTCTCCATGGTGGAGAGCACGCGCGCCCGGGCCTTCTGCCACTTGGGGCCCTTGCGTTCCCACTCGGTGAGCCAGGCCGAGACCAGGCCGCTCCAGTCGGTGCCGAAGCCGATGGACAGGGCATTGCGGTCGGGGGTGTAGGGCTCGGTGCGGATCTTGCGGAGCGGGTCGAGGGCGAGGAAGGTCTCGTCGCTGTCGACGTTGGCGTGCATGAGGTCGCCGGTGCGTTCGTCGGCGGTGAGGAAGTAGTAGAAGCGCCGGTAGGTGGTGTTGGCGATGCGCTGCTGCTTGGCGCTGTCGGCGTAGTGCTGGACGCCGTGGCGGGTGCCGAGTCCGGCCCATTCGCCGAGGTGGTAGACGTCGACCTCGCCGGTGTGGCGGGTCATGGCCTCGGCGAAGCGGAAGATGTCGGCGCGTCCCGAGCGCAGGTAGGCGTACCAGAGCCACAGGTCGGGCGAGAGTTCGCTGTTGTCCCAGGCGTAGCCGCCGACGTCGTAGCGCCATTGGTGCCGGACGGTGTCGTAGGTGTGCATGATGTCGCCGTAGTCCCAGAAGCCGTACCAGCGGCGCTGCTCCACCTGGTCCTTGTAGTAGGTGAAGAGGAAGTCGAGGTGGTCCTCGATCTTCTGCTTGGCGGGGGTGGAGCGGTCGGGTTCGGCGAAGAGGCCCTTGCCGAAGACGCCGGCGGTGACGAGCTGCCGGGGCGGCGCGGTGAGCTGCGGCAGCACGCGTACGGCGCGGGCGCGGGCGGCGAGCCGCCCGGCGTCCGGGGTGGCGGCCTCGGCCCAGAACAGCAGCTCGGAGGTGCGGGCGATGCCGTAGGGGGTGCCGAAGCCGGGCTCGTAGTCCTCGTAGGTGATGTTGAGGCCCTCGAGCTGCTCGGGGAAGGTGTCCTGGCCCATGCCGTCGTGGTAGAAGCGCAGGTCCATGGGCTGCGCCTCGGGCGACCAGAGCCAGAGCGTGACCTCGGCGGTGTCGGTGTGGGCGTCGCGGACGTCGAGCTGGGCCGGGTGCTTCTCCCAGAAGTCGCGCAGCCCGAAGGAGAGGCCGCCGCTGACGCCGCCGACGTAGCCGAAGCCGGAGGCGCGCCGTCCGCCGCCGGCGCCGATCCAGCCGTGGCCCTTCGTGGTGCGCTTGCGGACGGTGAAGCCGTCGGCGGAGAGCTGGGAGAGGGTGTGGTCGCCCCATTCGGGGATGTACTGCAGCCGGCTGGTGACGCGCTGGTCCCAGGTGGTCGGGTCGGGCAGCTTGCGGCCCTCGAACTGGGCCTCCTGCACGGCGATGCCGGGGTCGCGGCGCAGCCCGGTGATGCCCTTGACCGCCTCCCGGAGCATCCCCTCCCCCTCGCCGCCGAGCCGGACGTGCCGGTCGTACGTCGCGTCGCGCAGCGGGACGGAGAAGCGGACGCCGATGCCGCGGACGAAGTCGCCCCTGGCCCGGCCGGGTTCCTGCTTCCCGTCGTAGGTGACGGTGTGCACCATGCGGAAGGACTCGGCGCCCGCGTAGAAGTAGAGGCGTACGGAGAAGGGCAGCAGGGTGTCGCGGCCCTTGCGGTGGGTGCCGTCGACGCGGACGACCGCCCGGACGGGGCCGTCCTGTTCGACGGCGACGCCGGAGACGGTGCCGTCGAACGGCTCGGTGCGGACGGTGGTGCGGTCGCCGTCCTCGATCTCGGGCTGGCGCAGCACGACGAGTCGTCCGTCGCGGGCGATCTCGGTGGAGCCGCGGGTGACGGAGCGGACCAGGATGTCGCCGCCGGTGGCGATCCGGGCGGTGACGACGCCGGTGGAGACGGTGACGGTGGCGCCGCGCCGGGTGACGGTGACCTTCTTGTCGGGCGCGGCGGGCGTGCCGGCCTTCAGGGTGAGCCGGCCGGTGCCCGAACTGACGGCGTGGGCGGTCCACTTGAGGGAGCCGTCGGGCCAGTAGGCGAGCGGCCAGGTCTGCACGGGGACGTCGTTGCCGTCGGCGTCGGTCACGGCGAAGGCGCGGTCCTGCGGGTGGGCGCCGCGGGGCCAGGGGACGCCGACGGTGGAGCCGGGGGCGGCGCCCAGGCCGCCCTCCTCCAGCCAGTCCAGGGTCACCGGGTCGGCGCCGCCGGGCGCGGCTGCGGGCGCCGCGGAAGCTTCCCTCGCACCGAGGGTCCAGCCGGCCTGGGTGGCTGCTGCGGCGACGGCGGTGGCCTTGATGAGGGTTCTGCGGGGGATGGGGGACATGGCCCGTCCTTTCCATGCTGCGGAGACGCACACTGATGTCAGGGGCATGACAGAAAAAGGTGCGGCGCCGAAGCGCCCACCCCGGTGGGGGCACCGCCCGTCAGCGGTGCCGGTGACGCTCCTCCACGGCGACGGCGGCCGCCGTGACGGCCCCCAGCACGGGGACCGCGAGGGGGGTGCTGAACCAGGCGGAGCAGACCACGACGGCCAGCCCGCCGATGAGCAGGAAGGATCCGGCGGGGTCACGGACCGTGTGCCGCCCGGCCCGCGCCATCAGCGTTCGCCAGGACACTCCGGGCCGCCACAGCGCCGCCGCCCGCAGCAGCGCGGCCGCCGCCCCGATGAGCGCCAGCACCCCGACGGCCCCGACCAGCGGACCGCCCGGCAGACCGGCCCGTACGGCCCGCAGGTCGGTCCATACGACGGCGACGGCCGCCCATCCGGCGAGCCCGACGGCCCAGCCGCCGCGCACCGCCGTCCGGAGGTCGGCCGTGAACTCCCGCCATCCGCCCTGCTCGTGGGCCAGATGGCGGCGCAGGTGCCGGGCCCCCGCCGCGAGCGCGGCGGGGTAGGTGACCAGCGGCAGCGCGGCCAGCGTGATCCAGACGCCGGTCAGCAGGCACTCGGCGAAGAGCGCGAACCTCCCCCAGGCCCTCGATTCCGTGCGTGCCAGGGACATCGTCAGCTCACTCAGCCCTTCAGTCCGGAGGTCGCCATGCCGTCGATGAGATGGCGCTGGAAGGCGAGGAAGAAGGCCAGCACGGGCAGCAGCGCGACCAGGGACATGGCGATCATGCCGCCGTAGTTGGCGAGTCCCTCCTGGTCGACGAACATCTTCAGCCCGAGGGAGACCGTGTACTTCCCGGGCTCGTTGAGGTAGATCAGCGGGCCCATGAAGTCGTTCCAGGCGTTGATGAAGGTGAAGATGGCGCTGGTGATCAGCGCCGGCCGGCACAGCGGCAGCACGATCGACCAGTAGATGCGCAGATGCCCGCAGCCGTCGAGCCGCGCCGCCTCGTCCAGTTCCCGCGGCAGATTCCGCATGAACTGCACCATCAGGAAGACGAAGAACGCCTCCGTGGCCAGGTACTTCCCCAGCAGCAGCGGGGTGTACGTGTTGATCATGTCGAGGTTGCGGAACAGCACGTACTGCGGGATCAGCAGCACGTGGTACGGGAGCAGCAGCGTGCCGATCATCAGCGTGAAGAGCAGATTGCGGCCAACGAACCGGATCTTGGCGAAGGCGTACGCGGTGAGCGAGCAGGAGATCAGGATGCCGATCACCGAACCCACCGCGAGGAACAGCGAGTTGAGGAAGAAGGTGGAGATCGAGATGTCGGCGATGCCGTCGGTGAGGCTGGTGTAGTTGGACACGATCGGGTCGGCCGGGAACAGGTCCAGACTGCCGACGATGTCCTCGCTCCGCTTGAACGACCCGCCGACGACCCACACCACCGGGTAGAGGATCACCGCGAGGAGCGCCAGCGCCCCGATGTGCCAGGCGAGCGAGCCGGGCAGCCGGCGCCGCAGGGCGCCCCTGGTCTTCGGGGCGCGCGTGATGTCGGTGGCCTGTGCGGTCATCGGCCGCCCTCCTCGTAGTGCACCCAGCGCTTCTGGGACCAGAACAGCACCGCCGTGACCAGGGCGACCGCGACCAGCAGCATCCACGCCATGGCGGAGGCGAGGCCCATCCGGCTGTTCTCGAAGCCCTGGACGTACAGATAGCAGGTGTAGACCATGGAGCCGTCCGCCGGACCGCAGGCGTTGCCGCCCGCGCCGCCGCCGACGATGTAGGCGGAGCTGAAGATCTGGAACGAGTGGATCGTCTCCAGCAGGACGTTGAAGAACAGCACCGGCGAGATCATCGGCAGGGTGATGTTCCAGAACTGCCGCAGCCTGCCGGCCCCGTCGACGTCGGCCGCCTCGTACAGCTCCCGCGGCACCTGCTTCAGCCCGGCCAGGAAGATGACCATCGGCGCGCCGAACTGCCAGACGGTCAGGGCGACCAGGCTGTAGATGATGAGGTCCGGATCGCCGGTCCAGCCGCCCGCGTCGATACCGAAGGCCTTCTGCGTCCGGTCGACGACGGCGTCGTCCGAGAAGATCGCCTTCCAGACGATGGCGACGGAGACGCTGGCCCCGATCAGCGACGGCGCGTAGAAGGCGGCCCGGTAGAAGGCCTGCCCGCGCCGCTTCTGCGCGAGCAGCAGGGCGACGCCGAGCGCCACGAGCAGCTTGACGGGCGTGCCGACGACGACGTACCAGAGGGTGACGCGCACCGAGTGGCGCCAGCGCGGGTCGCCGAACATCTCGGAGAAGTTGTCCAGGCCGATCCAGCGCGGGGCGTCGAACAGGTTGTAGTCGGTGAACGCGAAGTAGAGCGAGGCGGCCATCGGGCCCGCCGTCAGCAGCAGGAACCCGGCGATCCACGGGGACATGAAGAGATAGCCGGCCAGGTTCTCCCGGCGGCCCCGCCGCTTGATTCCGGCGGGACGCGGGGGCGTGTCCGGACCGTGCCGCGGCCCGGGGTCCTTCGCCCGGACCTCCGTCGCGGGGGCGTGTGTCACGGCGGTTCCCATCAGCTGCTGAGGGCGGTCTTCGACTCGTTGAAGAACTGCTCGACGGCGTCGGACACCGACCGCTTGCCCAGCCCCAGCTCCTCGCCGATGCGCAGGAACGCGGCCTCGCAGATGTCGGCGCCGTTCGGGTGCGGGGTGATGGGCTCCAGCACGCCGGCCTTCACCAGGGACTCCTCGTAGGCGGCGATCGCCTTGTTCACCGGGTCGGTCGGCCGGTACGCCTCGTACTGGGCGGTGGTGGCGGGGACGCCGCGGTCGTAGCCCATGATCGTGGCGACCTCGGGGTCGTGCACCATGAAGTCGATGAACTTGGCGACCTCGACCGGGTGCTGGGTGCGCTTGGAGGCGCTCAGCATCAGCGAACCGAGGTACTGGCCGGTCCGCTTGCCGTCGGTGGTGGGGACGGGCGCGAGACCGTACTCGCTCCTGCCCTCGGAGGTGTAGCGGACGGTGAAGTTGTCCCAGGTGAACTCGGAGCCCGCGAGTTCGGCGGAGAGCGCCGACTTGGGCTTGATCTGGGCGACCTTCTTGGGGTCGGCGAAGAGACCGGACCGCACGCCCTTCTCGGCCTTCGTCCACCACTGGGTCAGATCAGCCTCGGTGAAACCGAGACCGTCCTCGGTGAAGAACGCCTTGCCGTTCTGACGCAGGTACAGGTCGTAGAGGTACATGACGCCGTACATGCCGCTGTCGCCGGCGCGGCCCGTGCGGTCGCGCACCCGGGCCATCGCCTCGTCGAAGTCGTCCCAGGTCCAGCCCATTTCGGGGGTGATGCCGGCACGGGCGTAGACGGGCTTGTCGATGACGAGGGCCATCGAGTTGGAGCCCACGGGAACGCCGAGGAGCTTGCCGTCGATCTCGCCGAACGCGTCGAGGCCCGCCCGGAATCCCTCCATGCGCAGGTTGCCTGCCTTCACCTGCTCCTTGAGGTCCAGGAGCACATTCTTCGCATCGTATTTACGGAGGAATCCGATGGCATTCTGGAAGACGTCCGGCGGATTCCCGCCGGAGGCCTGCGTGTTGAACTTCTTCCAGAAATCGGTGTACGGCTGGAAGTCGGTCTTGACCTTGATCTTCGGGTACTTCTTCTCGAAGAGATCGATGGTCTTGTTGATGCGCTGCGCCCGGTCCTCGGCGCCCCACCACGCATAACGGATCGTCACCGTTCCGTCCCCGGAACCGCTTCCGCCACCGCAGGCGGTCGCCGTCGCACCGAGCCCCGTGACGGCGAGCGAGGCCCCCGCCGCTTTGAGGACCGTCCGCCTCTCCACACCCTTGCCCTGCTGCATACGAGCCTCCCCGCGACGGTCCCGGCCGCCTCATGAATCGTTTCAAGTAAGCGCTTGCTGGCACAAGGTACGGAGGGCCCGGGGGCGCGTCAATGATTCGGACAGGAATTGATGGCGGGGGCTCGCGGGGGCCGTCCGGCGGGGGCGACCGGGGATCGCGCCGGGCGGGACGGAAAGCGGCAGGTCTCCGGCGTCGCGGCCGACGGGTCGAACGGGGTGGCGGCTGCCGTGGCGGGGCGCCGGGGAGGTCACGGTTGGGTGAAGCGCCGGCCAAGCGGAACGAGGCGGAGGCGGGCCGTCCCTGGAACGACGAAGCGGCCCGGCTCACTGTTGGTGAGCCGGGCCGCTTGATCCCGGTGGGCGATACTGGGTTCGAACCAGTGACCTCTTCGGTGTGAACGAAGCGCTCTCCCACTGAGCTAATCGCCCGGGCGCAGGAAGAACATTACCCCATGTCAGGGGGTGGCTGTGACCAGCCCCGGCGGCGGGCGGCCGTGGCCGACGGGGGCCGGGCGGACCGGCCCCCGGACCGTGTCACTGGTCCTTGATCTTCCAGGGCATCTGCAGGCCGAACTTCCACAGGTAGAAGCCGGCCAGCGCGGCCACGATCACCAGGCCGACCGACGTCAGGATGATGTTGCGGCGGCGGACCCGCGGGTCCAGCGCCTTCTGGGCCGCCTCGGTGACCTTGCGCTTGGTCCAGCGCAGCACCAGCTGGGCCCAGACGAACTCGGTCGCCCAGATCGCCATGCCGCCGAAGATCACGACCCATCCCGGGCCGGGCAGCGGCAGCATGATCACGCCGGCCACCACCACGGCCAGACCGACGACGAAGACCCCGACCTGCCAGCTCAGATGCAGCGCACGCCGCGCCTTGACGAACTCGGGCGCCCTCGACCCGAGTCCCCGTTCGTCCCGACGCTCGCTCTCGTCCACCGTCACCCCGTGGGCCGCGGTCACGGCCTCGCCGGACTCGTTACTCCCCGTGTTCATGCAGCCCAACACTACCCGAGCGAATGACATCACCGGAATGGACGCAGGGCGCGAACGATCTCTCGGCCGGAAGAGTTACGTAATCCCACGCAAAACACTCAGAGGGGTTTACAACGGCACCGTAGGTGGCATGTCGATTTCGCCGACGTGCGAATCCCCGAGCGCACACTGAGCGAAAGGCCCTGGCGCTTATGAACACCACGGTCAGCTGCGAGCTGCACCTGCGCCTCGTTGTGTCGAGCGAGTCCTCCCTGCCTGTCCCCGCAGGCCTGCGGTACGACACGGCCGACCCCTACGCCGTGCACGCCACCTTCCACACCGGAGCCGAGGAAACCGTCGAGTGGGTGTTCGCCCGCGACCTCCTCGCCGAGGGACTTCACCGCCCCACGGGCACCGGCGACGTCCGCGTCTGGCCGTCGCGCAGTCATGGTCAGGGCGTCGTGTGCATCGCCCTGAGCTCTCCGGAGGGGGAAGCCCTGCTCGAGGCCCCGGCACGGGCTCTGGAGTCCTTCCTGAAGCGCACAGACGCCGCTGTGCCTCCCGGCACGGAGCACCGGCACTTCGATCTCGATCAGGAGCTGTCGCACATCCTGGCGGAGAGCTAGCGCGCCGCGCTCCGCCGTGAAGTTGTTCGGCGCCGTCGACTCGGGGTGACGGCGCCGGCCTGGACAGTCGATGCAGGGGCGTCGGCCCGCGGGGTTTTTGCCGTGGGCCGACGCCCGTGTGTTCGTGCGGGGGGTTCGGTGTGAGTGTGGGCGCGTAGGGGGTGGGGGCTGGGATTCGTTGGCGACTGCGGGCCGTCGGGGGCTGGTCGTGCAGTTTCCCGCGCCCGTCAGGGGCGCTTCCCTGGGGCTGGTCGCGCAGTTCCCCGCGCCCCTCAGGGGCGCTTCCCTGAGGCACGGGCACGGCGCGGCCCCTCAGGCCTCCCCCGCAGCCGTGTCCCGGACGGGAACCCTTGGGGGTCGCTCCGCGTTGGAATCGAAGCCGTGTGCGGAGCGGGGAGGTGCTCGGTGAGGTCGAGCCACTACCATCGGCCAGCATCGGCGGGCGCCCGCCCGACCCCCAGGCCAGGGAGCGAATCGTGCTGATCACCCATGACACCCGGTGCGCGCTGGACACCGTGGTGGATCTGGTGAACACCGCACCGGAGGACGACGCGACTCCGGACGGGCTGGCGGACGTCGCCGCCCTCGAGGCGTTCGTGCGGGACCACAAGGTCAGCGAGGTCGGGGTGCTCACCGAGTTCGACCTGGCGGCGGTGCGCACGATCCGCGGCCGGTTCGCCGCGGTGTTCGCCGCTCCCGACGCCCGCAGCGCCGCCACGATGATCAACGAGCTGATCGCGGCCGCCGGCACCACGCCCCGGCTCACCGACCACGACGGCTACGACTGGCACGTGCACTACTTCGCCCCGGGCGCCTCCGTGGCCGACCACCTGGCCGCCGACTGCGGGATGGCTCTGGCGTTCTTCGTGGTCGCCGGTGAGCAGGAGCGTCTGCGCCGCTGCGAGGCGCCGGACTGCCGGCACGCCTTCGTCGACCTGTCCCGCAACCGCTCGCGCCGCTACTGCGACAGCCGCACCTGCGGCAACCGGCTGCACGTCGCCGCCTACCGGGCACGCCGCAAGGAGGCGGCGGGCTGATCCGCCCTTCCTGTCACGGACGGTGACGGGAGATACCGGGCCGACGCGGTCCCGACGGGTGACGCCGGGAACCGCGGGTACGGCTCACAGCCACAGCAGGTCGTGCAAGGCGGCCGTGAGCAGCAGACACCCGATCACCGCAAGGAAGATCATCAGCGGTGGCTGGGATAGGGCGAAGAGGCATCCGCGCGGCTCGTCCTGCTGCGGCGCGGCATCGCTCTGTGTCGTGTCCAGCATCTCGCCGCGATGATGACGCATCGGACGGGCCGGACGCGATCAACACCCAGGGAAAACATCCGCGCACACGGAAAGCGCGGTCTACCGGTCAGGGCGTGATCACTTCGGTCAGATTCCGTGCTTCTTGAGGATGGCCTCGATGTCGCTGAAGTCGTCGTCGCCCTGCGCGGCCGGCTTCTGCCGGGGCGCGGGGCTCTGCGTGCGGGCGGACTGTCCCAGGGCGGGCGCGGAGGCGCCGGGCGAGGTGGCGGCGGGGGCGGCCGCCTCCCGGGCCGCCTTGCGTTCCTTGCGGGTGCCGCCGCGCCGGCGCTCCACCGTGCGGGTCGTGGCGAACATCAGCCAGGACAGGCCCAGCACGCCGAAGCCCGCCCACGCGACGGGACTGAAAGCGGTGTCCGCGAGCCACTCGACGACGCCGGTCATCACCAGGCCGAGCGGCACCAGCGCGTACGCGGCGATACGGGTCGCCGTGAGGTAGCGCTTGCGGTAGGCCGTGACCACCGCGATGCCCAGGCCTGCCGCGGCGACGGCGGAGCAGACGGTCTCGGCAATCATCCGGTCCTCCAGGGCAGCGTGCGTGCGGTCACGACGGGCTTGGCCTCCGTCCCTTCCATCCTGCACCCACGGCGCTCCGGGCGGCCATGGTCCGGGCGGACATCAGGGACATCTCCGGGTCCCCGCTCCTCCGCAGGTGCCGGTCGGCGCATCTCGGTGATCCGGGGCTCCGGGCCGGATTGGGTGGTGCCGGGGCGCTGCTGGAAGACTGTCGGCCATGAGTGACTCCTCCCCCGCCGCCCCCGTCCTCGACGTGTGGTGCGAGCTGCAGTGTCCCGACTGCCGGACCGCCCTGGACGACCTCCGCGCCCTGCGGGCCCGGTACGGCGACCGGCTGGACGTCCGGCTGCGGCACTTCCCGCTGGAGAAGCACAAGCACGCCTTCGCCGCCGCCCAGGCCGCCGAGGAGGCATGGGAGCAGGGGCGGGGCTGGGAGTACGCGGAGGCCGTGCTCGGCCGGGTCGAGGAGCTGGAGCGCCGGGGCGAGGGCGTCCTGGTCGAGGTCGCCCGGGAGCTGGGCCTCGACGCCGACGAGGTCGACACCGCGCTGATCGACGGCCGGCACATCCTGGTGGTCGACGCCGACCAGGCCGAGGGCAAGGCGATCGGCGTGACCGGCACGCCGACGTACGTCATCGGCGGGGAGCGGCTCGACGGCGGCAAGAGCCAGGAGGGGCTGCGCGGGCGGATCGAGGAGATCGCGGACCGGCTGCTGGCCGGCCAGGACGCCTGACCTGCACGTCCCGTCCTCCCCCGGCGGCTACACCAGCGGCTTGTACAGCGAGTACCGGGTCGTGGTGTAGCCGAGCGAGTCGTAGAGCCGCTCGGCCGGGGTGTTGTCCGCGAAGACGTTGAGGCCTATGGTCCGGTTGCCCGCGGCGGCGGCCTGGCCCTCGGCGAGCAGCATGAGGCTGCGTCCGTGGCCCCGGCCCCGGTGGGCGGGCCGGGTCTCCACGTCGAAGACGAACGCGCGCTCCCCGCGCACCGCGAGCCACAGCGTGCCGACGACCGCGCCCTCGTGTTCGAGGACGCTGAGGAGCATGTCCTCCGTGACGAGGCCGTCGGGCAGCAACGCCGCCTGGTCGGCGGCGGCCTTGGCCAGCGCCTCCGTCTCCGGCACCCCGCGCCGCGTCCAGTCCCGCGCGTACGCGGCGGAGCTCTCGGCATGCCAGGTGACGTACTCCTCCTCGGTCATGGGCCGTGCGCGGGTGCCGTCCGGCAGGGCGGGCGGGGTGGCGCCGAGGGGTTTCTCCATGTTCCGGTTGCGGACGACGTAGCCGAGGGCCGTGGCGAGGGCGAGGGCGGCGCCCGGTTCGGCGGGGACGGTGACCTCGACGCGGCGGCAGCCCCAGCCGCGCGCCACCTCCTCCGCCGCGAGGGCGGCCACCGTGCCCCGGCCGCGCCGGCGGTCGGGTTCGTCTATGCGCAGGCTGACGATCCTCGCCACGGCGTCGCCGAAGACGGGGTCCGTGCCGAGGTGCACCTCCCCCACGGGACGGCTGTTCACGCAGACGTGGAAGCGACGCGAACGCGTCCCGTCGGGGTTCCGCTGGAGCGGCTCGGCCGGCCGCAGGGTGGTGGTCATCACGGCTGTTCTACCCCGCAGCGGCCCCGTCTTCAGCCGGTTTTCCGGTCCCTCACGGGTCGATGTCCGCCGCGGACCGCTCGTCGAAGATCCGCATGGCCTTGGCCGTCACCGGGCCGGGCGCGGCGGACAGTTCGCGGTCGTCGACGCGGTGCACGGCCTGCACGTCGCGCAGGGTGGAGGTGAGGAAGATCTCGTCGGCCTCGCGCAGGACGTCCAACGGCAGGTCGGTCTCCTTGGCCCCGGTCCACTCGGCGACCAGCCGGCGGGTGATGCCCGCGAGGCAGCCGGAGTGGAGCGGCGGGGTGTGGATCTCGCCGTCGAGGACGACGAAGACGTTGGACCCGGTGCCCTCGCAGAGCTGTCCGACGGTGTTGCCGAACAGCGCCTCGGTGGCGCCGTGTTCGTGCGCGCGGGCGAGGGCGACGACGTTCTCGGCGTACGAGGTGGTCTTCAGGCCGGTGAGCGCGCCGCGCTCGTTGCGGGTCCAGGGCACGGTGACGACGGCCGTGGTGTCCGGGCGGCGGGTGGTCTCCCCGAGGGCGACGACGAGGGTCGGGCCCTTGTCGCCGCGGTCGGAGCCGAGCGGGCCGTGTCCGCCGGTGTAGGTGAGGCGCAGCCGGCCGAGCGGCGCGGGGTTGGCCTCGAGGACGGCGGCACAGGCGCGGCGGACCTCGTCGAGGTCGGGGTCGGGCAGTCCGAGGCCCCGGGCCGATCGGGTCAGCCGGTCGAGATGCCGGGTGAGGGCGAACGGCCGGCCGTCCACGGCCTTCACCGTCTCGAAGATGCCGTCGCCCACGGTCAGTCCGTGGTCGAAGACGGAGACGCGGGCGGAGTCGGAGTCCCGCAGCGCGCCGTCGAGCCAGATCTTCACGTCTGGATCCTTTCGCTCACCTGGTACGTCCCCGACGCTACCGCGAGCAGCCGGGAAGCCTTCAGTTCGGTCTCCCGCCACTCCCCCTCGGGGTCGGAACCCCAGGTGATCCCGGCGCCGGTGCCGAAACGGAGCACGGCCGGACCGTCCGCGTCCCGGTCGATCCAGAAGGTGCGGATGCCGACGGCGAGCACGCCGGTGCCGCGGTCGGCGTCGACCCAGCCGATCCCGCCGCAGTACGGGCCGCGCGGGGCGGTCTCCAGGGCGTCGATGATCCGCAGCGCGCTGGACTTGGGGGCCCCGGTGACGGAGCCGGGCGGGAAGGCGGCGCGCAGCAGCCCGGGCCAGCCCTCGCCGTCGCGCAGCTCGCCGCGGACCGTGGAGACGAGGTGGACCAGGCCGGGGTGCTTCTCGACGGCGCACAGGTCGGGCACGGTGACGGTGCCGGTGGCGCAGACCTGTCCGATGTCGTTGCGGACCAGGTCGACGATCATGACGTTCTCGGCGTAGTCCTTCTCCAGCAGGTCCGCCTCGGTCCGCCCGGTGCCCTTGATCGGCCCGGACTCGACGACCCGCCCGTCCCGGCGGAGGAACAGCTCCGGCGAGGCGGTGGCGATCTCCACGCCGTGCCGCGGAAGCCGAATCGTTCCTGCGTAGGGCGCCGGGTTGCCGCGAGCCAGCAGGGCGGTGAGGGCGTCCACGTCGGCGTCCGGGGGCACCGGCGCGGACAGGACGCGGCAGAGGTTCGCCTGGTAGACCTCGCCCGCCGCGATGTGGTCGCGGATGCGGCGCACGCCCGCCGTGTACGCGGCGCGGTCGAGGGAGGACGTCCAGTCGCCGGCCACCGGTCCGCGCCAGGCGCCCGGGGCGGGCGGCGGCACCGGCTCGGTGCGGACGTCCCGGAACCGGGCGCAGGTCAGACGCCCCTCGAAGTCGGCGGCGACGGCCCAGAAGCCCGAGGAGTCCAGGGCGGCGGGGTCGTCGGTGACGTCGGCGAGGCCGGTGGCGACGCGGTCACCGAAGCGCGCGAGAGGTGGCAGGTCGTGCACGCCACGAGTCTATGGCGGGGGCGGACGGGTGACGTGGCCACGCCCGTGAGCAGCCGCAGCGCAGCACGCTGCGCAAACGGGTTTTTGTACTGGCCCCGGAATCCGCTAGAGTTCAGTTCGTCGCCGGGACGCGGAAGCGGACCGAAACGACAGGCGGACGTAGCTCAGTTGGAAGAGCGCAACCTTGCCAAGGTTGAGGTCGCGAGTTCGAGCCTCGTCGTCCGCTCGAAGGAAGAGGGGGCTTCCCGGTCCCCTACACTCCTGGTGGAGTGGCCGAGAGGCGAGGCAACGGCCTGCAAAGCCGTCTACACGGGTTCAAATCCCGTCTCCACCTCCAAGGACGATTAGCTCAGCGGGAGAGCGCTTCCCTGACACGGAAGAGGTCACTGGTTCAATCCCAGTATCGTCCACTGGATCTCCGGATCCTGGATCTGCGAAGATCCGAACCCCGCGCGATTAGCTCAGCGGGAGAGCGCTTCCCTGACACGGAAGAGGTCACTGGTTCAATCCCAGTATCGCGCACGCAGTGCCCATGATCCGCTCCGTGGAGTGGTCGTGGTCCCGAGGACGATTAGCTCAGCGGGAGAGCGCTTCCCTGACACGGAAGAGGTCACTGGTTCAATCCCAGTATCGTCCACACGGCTCGAAGCCCCCGGTCCCGCGACTGGGGGCTTCGTCGTGCGTCCTCAGCTGGAGAAGAGCATGTGGCCGAAGCTCTTGTGACGGCGGTGACCGCCGTAGTGGCCGCCGTGGTGGCCGCCCTGCGGCGCTCCCCACGCCGGGGCCTGCGGGGCCGCGGCCGGGTAGGCCTGGGGCGCGGCCGGCGGGGGCGGTGCGGGCTGCGACCACTGGGACTCGAGCCGGGTCAGCGCCTCCAGCTCGCCGTAGTCGAGGAAGATCCCCCGGCACCCGCTGCACTGCTCGATCTGGACACCGTTGCGGTTGTACGTGTGCATCGGGGCACGGCACTTCGGACACTGCATGGTCGGGTCAACTCCTCGCCGGTCGTACCTGCTTCGCGTATCAGCTGGACAGACTCTGTCCGGCTGTGGGCCGGTTGCACCCTACGTCGGGGAAATTCGTCTCAGTCCGCCGGGGCGGCGGCCGGCACGGACCGCATGCGGGCGCAGGCGTCGACCAGCCACTCCTCCACCTCGTCCAGCGCCCGGCCCGCCTCGGCCGCCTTGGTGACGGCGCGGGCGGCGGTCTGCGCGGTGAGCGCGCGGGCCGGGACGTCCAGCACAGGCCAGGGGTCGCCGTCGGCCGGTACGGCGGGACCGCCGGCGGCGCGGTAGGCGGTGAGGAAGCGGTGCCAGGCGTCGGTGTCGAGCATCCCCACCGCGTACCAGGCGGCGGGGCGGGCCAGGTCCCAGACCGGCGGGCCCGCGCCGAGGTCGTCCACGTCGATCAGCAGCCAGGGGCTTCCCGGTGCGGGGTCGCGTACGAGCTGGCCGAGGTGGAAGTCGCCGTGGCAGAGGCGTGCGGGTCCCGGCGCGGGCGCCTCGCCGCGGGCCCACGGCGGGAGGTCCGCCCACGCGTCCAGCACGGGGGCGGCGGCCGGGTGGGGCGGGGCGAGGTCCCGGAGGAGCGCGACGGCGCGGGCGGCCTTCTCGGGTCCGCGCATGGGAGGGACGGCCCCGGGGAGCGGGGTGCGGTGCAGGCGGGCGAGGAGGACGCCCGCCTCCTCCCAGGGGGCGGCGTCCGGGTCGTCCGGGTCCACGGGCGTGCCGTAAGGCCAGTACGTGACCGGGCGGCCGTACAGCTCGGCCGGGGCCGGGGTGAGCGGAGGCAGCAGGATGCCGGGGAGGCGGGCGGCGACGGCGGTGCGCACGGCGAGCGCGGCGGTGTCCGTGTCCGGGGCGTGCGCCTTGGCCACGGCGGCGCCGTGCCGGACGACGGTGGTGTCCTCACGGTGGGCGAGGGTGCCCGCGACGCAGGAGCAGACGGGGTCGCGGGAGTGGGCCGCCTCCGCGGCACGGGCGGACAGGGCGGGGAGGAGGTCCTCGGTCACGGGAGGAGGCTACGCGGGGCGGACGGGCGGCCTGGCGGGCGCGGGTGGAAGACGGGCGTCCCAGCGGGGGACGGTGCAAGTCGGGCGTCCACGCAGGCGCCGGCGAAGAAGGAGCGTCCCAGGCAGGCACCGGTGCAGGACGGACATCCACGCCGACGCCGGCGAAGGACGGGCGTCCCAGGCAGGCACCGGTGCAGGACGGGCGTCCCAGGCAGGCACCGGTGCAGGACGGACATCCACGCCGGCGCCGGTCAGGGACAGGCGTCCTCACGGGTGCCGGCCGAAGACGCCCGGGGAAAAGCAATGCCGGCGCAGCTCCCCAGCTGCGCCGGCATCTTGCCGTCCGCCGCACCCCCGTCCCCACGGGGTTTCATGGGTGGATGTCCCCGCCCGGACCGCTCTTCCGGGCCTGGGGTCGCCTAAGTCAGCGCCCCAGCATCTCGCCCACGGACGACGCCTGTGTGGTCACCAGCTCCCACCCGTCGAAGACGAGGAGGAGCAGGACCGCCAGGGGCAGGGCCATGAGCGTCGCCACCAGCGGGTGCCGGCGGCCCTCGCCGCGATCCCGCGTGCGGAGCAGTGTCCGCGGTGCCGTGTAGGCCATGGCCCCTTCTCCTGACCGTTTCTGTTGTCTTTGGCAGCGGCGGGCGTCCGACCTCGGGGGACGAGTGCTGCACCCGCCGCTCGACATCGAATCTAGGGGTTTCCGGCTTCCCGCACGTCATGCCCTCGTACCGATCGGTGGGCCTCCCCGAGGATGAGCGGGGCGGCGCGCCGTACTCCCCTGGGTGGAGACGGCGTCCTACGCCTCGGGGACATCCCCGAGGGGACGGCCGCCGCGGCCCGCTCCCTCCGAGGTGTCCTGGCGCGGGACGGGCTGCTCCACCAGGGCCAGCACCCGGTTCGCCATGAAACGCGCCGTCCGCACCACAGCACCGGTTCGGGTGACTTCGCTCACTTCGACCACCCCTCGTCGCACCGCCGTCTCGACCCTGCGGCCCGCCCGCGAGGCCACCACCTCGTACGTCCGTGTCGTGTCCCCCGCGTCCACGACGATCTCGACCCGGTCACCCTTCACGCGATCAATCCCCCTCCCGCGTCGCGTGGTTGGGACGGGGCGGGTCCGCCCCGGCGTGAACCCGGCCTGTTCACGCCCTCCCTGACCACTCTTCAAGTCTCCCACCGGCCACTGACAATCCGTCGAGCGGAGAGGGCGCGGCCTCTGCGCACGGACGGCTGTGGAAACGTAAGCTGTGGCACGTCACAGGACCGGGCAGCGGGGATGAACATGGCGATGATGCGCCTGAGGCGCGAGGACCCGCGCGTCGTCGGCTCTTTCAGGCTTCACCGACGGCTCGGCGCGGGCGGGATGGGCGTGGTCTATCTGGGCTCCGACAAGAAGGGGCAGCGGGTCGCGCTGAAGGTCATCCGCCCCGATCTCGCGGAGGACCAGGAGTTCCGCTCACGTTTCGCCCGTGAGGTGTCGGCGGCCCGGCGCATCCGCGGCGGCTGCACGGCCCGGCTGGTCGCCGCCGACCTGGAGGCGGACCGCCCCTGGTTCGCCACCCA
The DNA here is from genome assembly GCF_051903975.1 of Streptomyces sp. P9-2. Lineage (NCBI taxonomy): Bacteria > Bacillati > Actinomycetota > Actinomycetes > Kitasatosporales > Streptomycetaceae > Streptomyces > Streptomyces sp. P9-2. Next base: position 3,959,073 of record NZ_CP192633.1, on the reverse strand, counting down.
GTACGTGCCCGGCCCCTCCCTGCACGACAAGGTCGCCGACGAGGGCCCGCTCAGCGCCGCCGAGGTGGCCGCCGTGGGCGCCGCGCTCTCGGAGGGGCTGGTCGCGGTGCACGAGGCGGGGGTGGTGCACCGGGACCTCAAGCCGTCCAACATCCTGCTGTCCCCGAAGGGGCCGCGGATCATCGACTTCGGCATCGCCTGGGCCACCGGCGCGTCGACGCTCACGCACGTGGGCACGGCCGTCGGCTCGCCCGGCTTCCTCGCGCCCGAGCAGGTGCGCGGTGCGGCGGTCACTCCCGCCACGGACGTGTTCTCGCTGGGCGCCACGCTCGCGTACGCGTCCATGGGTGACTCGCCCTTCGGGCACGGCAGTTCCGAGGTGATGCTGTACCGGGTGGTGCACGAGGAGGCCCAGCTGCAGGGCGTCCCCGACGCGCTGGCCCCGCTGGTGCGGGCCTGTCTGGCGAAGGACCCCGAGGAGCGGCCGAGCACGCTGCAACTGTCGCTGCGGCTGAAGGAGATCGCCGCGCGGGAGGCGCAGGGGCTCGCCGACGTGCGTCCGCCGGCGCCGCGCAGCCCGGATTCCGAGCGGGCGAGTGGGCGGCTCGCCGACGCCTACCCCGACCGTGAGCCGCGCCGCCAGGGCGGCCGGGCCACGCCCCCGCGCGGCGCCTCCGCCTCCCGGAACGGCGGCCCCTCGTCCTCGCGTGGCGGCCGCAGCGTGCCCCCGTCCCGGGGCAACGGCTCCGGGCGGAACGGGGCGCCCCGCCAGGGCACACCGGCCCGCCCCCGCCCGCGTACCGGAACCTCGTCGCGCGGCGGCACCCGCCCGGGCACGGGCGCCCGCCGACCGGCGCCCCGCACCGGCTCAGGCCTGCGTCCGGCGAATCCGCGGCTGCTGAGGCAGCGGCTGTTCGTGTTCGTGGTGGTGACGCTGGTGGTGGCGTTCGGTATCGCGCTGGTGCAGGGGTGCCAGGGGCCGTCCTGAGCGGACGCTCTCGGGCCGGTGCCGGCCCGGTCGCCTCCTCACCCGCCGCCCGGCGCCCCGCACCGGCTCAGGCCTGCGTCCGGCGAATCCGCGGCTGCTGAGGCAGCGGCTGTTCGTGTTCGTGGTGGTGACGCTGGTGGTGGCGTTCGGTATCGCGCTGGTGCAGGGGTGCCAGGGGCCGTCCTGAGCGGACGCTCTCGGGCCGGTGCCGGCCCGGTCGCCTCCTCAGTCGAACGACTTGTCGCCCTCCCAGTGCACGGTCACGACCTCGGGCAGCAGGGCGTTGATCACGACACGCCCGACGTCCGTCTTGAACCGGTCGATGATGCCGGGGATGTCCCCCGGCGGGAACCGGTTCTGCAGCGCCGCCAGGAGCAGCTCCGCCGGTACCCCGGCCTTGTCCGCGAGGGCGCGGGTGTTCGCCGGGTTGTTGCCCCATCCCTTGTCGGCGTTGCTCCGCCCGATGTGGATCGACTCCCCGGCCGTCAGGATCGAGGCGCCGTGCTGCTCGATGCTCGACTGGCTGCCGGCCAGGCGGGCCGTCAGGTGGAAGAGCGAACCCTCTATTTTCACCGAGGACGAACCGCTCCTGCGGTCGACGACCTCGCCACCGGTGTTCAGGACCACGTTGAGGTGGACCGCCAGTACGGCCGTCGTCGTCCCGTCCTGCACCCGCACCTCCAACGGGCGGGAGATGAGGTTCTTGCCACCGTTGTTGCGGGATTCCGGTCCGAACTGGAAGCCGCCGAGGGTGCGGTTGTGGCCGACGACGATGTCGAGCAGCTGATTGCCGTCCACCGTGGCGGAAGCGGTGGCCTGCCCGCCCCTGGCGCGTTGGACGACGGCCCCCCGCTGCGCGGGGGCGTGGCCGCCGGCCACCGTCCCGGATGCCGCGACGGCCGGGGCGTCCGTCGCGCGCTGGACGGGTGACGCCGCCGCTGCCCGGGCGCCGACCTCGGCCGCCTCGCGTTCGGCGTGGTCGTTCTCGTCGGAGACCTTCAGGCCGTTGCCCATGTCGGTGCCGGGGACCGCGCCCCGCCGTTGCTGCACGACGTGGTGCAGCTCGTGGTACAGGGTCTGCGGCTGAGAGACGTCACCGACGATGTCGCTGCCCGAGGTGAAGGCGACGGCGCCCAGGGCGCGGGAGACCTCGATGTCCTTCGGGCCGTCATGAATCCGCACCGCGCTGTAGGTGTCCCTGGGGGTGCCCAGTCTGGCCTCCGCGTCCCGCTGGACCGACGTCGGCAGGGAGCGGCCGGGCGAGCCGAGGACGCTCTTCACCGCCGCGCCGGTCGCCTCCTCGGTGGTCTGCGTCCCGTGCCCGCAGTCGGCGCCGTGCCGGTGCGCCTCCCGTTGCAGGGCGCGTGAGACGGCCCTGTTGCCGGCGGTCCGCTGGAGCGCGGTGACGTCACCCGGCGTGAGACCGGCGCCCCGGGAGAGCAACGCCCGGTCCGGGTCCGCCGACGGGTTCCTGGTGACAGGGACGCGCGGTCTCGTCCCGTCCTGCGCCTTCTCCGAGTCCTGCGCGCGCATGCGACGAAGCCCCTCCGGTGAACGTACGTGGTCCCCACCATGCATACGTCACGGAAGCGCGCGGCCATAAGGACGAAAAGGGCACCGCTGGCTGCCCTTTGGGACGCGCGTGGCCTGCCTACTCCTGCGGTCGCCCCGCCGTCACCGCGTAGAAGGCGACCGCCGCCGCCGCGCCCACGTTGAGGGAGTCCACGCCGTGGGACATCGGGATGCGGACCCAGGTGTCGGCGGCGGCGAGGGCGCGGCGGGACAGGCCTGTGCCTTCCGCGCCCAGCATCAGGGCCACCCGGTCCATGCGGTGCGGGGCCGTCTCGTCGAGGGTGTGGGCGCGTTCGTCCGGGGTGAGGGCGAGGACGGCGAAGCCCAGTTCCTGGACCGTCGTCAGGTCCTTGGGCCACGTTTCCAGGCGGGCGTACGGGACGGAGAAGACGGCGCCCATGGAGACCTTGACGCTGCGGCGGTACAACGGGTCGGCGCAGTCCGGGGAGAGCAGCACCGCGTCCATGCCGAGCGCGGCGGCCGAGCGGAAGATCGCGCCGATGTTGGTGTGGTCGTTGACCGACTCCATGACGACGACGCGGCGGGCCGTGCGGAGCACGTCGGCGGGGTCGGGCAGCGGCCGGCGCTGCATGGAGGCGAGCGCGCCGCGGTGCACGTGGTAGCCGGTGACCTGCTCGGCGAGGGCGGGTTCGACGACGTACACGGGGGCGTCGGAGCGGTCGATGACGTCCTTCATGACGTCGACCCACTTCTGCGACAGCAGCATGGAGCGCATGCCGTAACCCGCGTCGCCCGCCCGCCGGATGACCTTCTCGCCCTCGGCGATGAACAGGCCCTCGGCGGGTTCGCGGCGGCGGCGCAGCTCGACGTCCGTGAGGTTGGTGTAGTCGTGCAGGCGCGGGTCGGCGGGGTCGTCGACGGTGATGATCTCGCCCATCTCAGGCGGCCGTCCCGTCCGGGCCCACGGCCACGACGTCGCCGATGACGATGACCGCCGGGGGCTTCACGTCCTGGGCGACGACCGTCTCGCCGACCGTGGCGAGGGTGGCGTCGACGCGGCGCTGGGCGGCGGTGGTGCCCTCCTGGACGAGGGCGACCGGGGTGTCCGGGGACTTGCCGTGCGCGACGAGGGTCTCGGCGATCCGGCCGATCTTGTCGACGCCCATGAGGATCACCAGGGTGCCGGTCAGCTTGGCCAGGGACGGCCAGTCGACCAGGGAGCGCTCGTCGTCAGGGGCGACATGGCCGCTGACCACGGTGAACTCGTGCGCCACACCGCGGTGGGTGACGGGGATGCCGGCCGCGCCCGGCACGGAGATGGAGCTGGAGATGCCGGGGACGACGGTGCAGGGGATGCCGGCCTCGGTGAGGGCGTGCAGTTCCTCCATGCCGCGCCCGAAGACGTACGGGTCGCCGCCCTTGAGGCGGACCACGGCCTTGCCCTGCTTGGCGTGCTCGATCAGCGCGTCGTTGATGGCCTCCTGCGCCATGAACCGCCCGTAGGGGATCTTCGCCGCGTCGATCACCTCGACATGCGGCGGGAGTTCGGCGAGGAGGTCGCGCGGGCCGAGGCGGTCGGCGATGACGACGTCGGCCTCGGCGAGCAGACGGCGGCCGCGCACGGTGATGAGGTCCGGGTCGCCGGGGCCGCCGCCGACGAGGGCGACGCCCGCCGTGCGGGTGCGGTGGTGCGGGGCGACGAGGGTGCCGTCGCGCAGTCCTTCGACCACGGCGTCGCGGACGGCCGCGGTGTGCCGGGGGTCGCGTCCACGCGCGTCGGTGGTGAGCACGGCGACGGTGACGCCCTCGCTGTGTCCGGTCGCCGGGGTCCAGGCGGTGGCCTGGTCGGCGTCGTCGGAGCGGACGCACCAGACGCGGTGTGCCTCGGCCTCGGCGGACGCGGCGGTGTTGGCGTCGGGGTCGCTGGTGGCGATCAGCGCGTACCAGGCGTCGGCGAGGTCGCCCTCGGCGTAGGGGCGGCGGTGCCAGGTGATCTCACCGGCGTCCGCCATGGCCTCCACGGAGGGGGTGGCCTCCGGTGACACGAGGTGGATGTCGGCGCCCGCCCTGATCAGGGCGGGGAGACGCCGCTGGGCGACCTGACCGCCGCCGAGGACGACGACCCGGCGTCCGGTGAGGCGGAGGCCTACGGGGTAGGGCGGGTGTTCGGCCATCAGCTGGGGCTCCTCGGACGAGCGATGGGTCAGCGGGCACGCTGCGGCGTCGGAGCGGGCCTGACGTGGCATTTTATGCCCGCGGGCGGCGAAGGTGGGGTGGGTCCGGGGAGTGGGACGGGTCTCACCCGGGACCGGCGCGCCGTACGCGGCCGCCACGGGCGGCGTCCCCGCCCGCCCGTGGCGATGCGGGCGGGGACGTCCGTGCTTCTACTTCTCCGTCACGCCCGCCGAGTCGAACGTGGCGACCTCGTGCATGGCGCGGGCCGTGCTCTGCACGAGCGGGAGCGCGAGCAGCGCTCCCGTGCCCTCGCCGAGCCGCAGGTCGAGATCGACCAGCGGGCGCAGGCCCAGCTTGTTGAGCGCGGCCACATGGCCGGGTTCCGCGCTGCGGTGGCCGGCGATGCAGGCCGCGAGGACCTCCGGCGCGATGGCGCGGGCGACCAGGGCGGCGGCGCCGGCGCTGACGCCGTCCAGGATCACCGGCGTACGCAACGACGCACCGCCGAGCAGCAGGCCCACCATCGCCGCGTGCTCGAACCCTCCGACCGCGGCCAGCACGCCGAGCGGGTCGGACGGGTCCGGCTGGTGCAGGTCCAGGGCGCGGCGCACGACGTCGGTCTTGCGGGCGAGCGTCTCGTCGTTGATGCCGGTGCCGCGGCCCGTGACCTCGGCCGGGTCGGCGCCGGTGTACACGGAGATGAGGGCCGCGGACGCCGTGGTGTTCGCGATGCCCATCTCACCGGTGAGCAGGGCCTTGTTGCCGGCCGCGACCAGGTCGCGGGCGGTCTCGATGCCCACCTCGATGGCCTGCTTGGCCTCCTCGCGGGTCATGGCGGGCCCGGCGGTCATGTCGGACGTGCCGGCGCGGATCTTGCGCGGCAGCAGTCCGGGCGTGGCCGGCAGGTCGGAGGAGACGCCCACGTCGACCACGCACACCTCGGCGCCGACCTGGGCGGCGAAGGCGTTGCACACCGCTCCGCCGCCGAGGAAGTTGGCCACCATCTGGGCGGTGACCTCCTGCGGCCAGGGGGTGACGCCCTGGGCGTGCACCCCGTGGTCACCGGCGAAGATCGCGACGGCGGCGGGCTCGGGGATCGGCGGCGGGCACTGCCGGGACAGCCCCGACAGCTGGGCGGAGATGATCTCCAGCATGCCGAGCGCTCCGGCCGGCTTGGTCATGCGCTTCTGGCGCTCCCACGCCTCGCCGAGCGCCTTGGCGTCCAGCGGGCGGATCTGCGCGACGGTCTCGGCAAGCAGGTCGTGGGGGTCCTCTCCGGGCAGGGCGCGGCGGCCGTACGTCTCCTCGTGCACCACCCAGGACAGGGGGCGCCGCTTGGACCAGCCGGCCTGCATCAGCTCGGGCTCGTCCGGGAACTCGTCGACGTAGCCGACGCACAGGTAGGCGACGACCTCCAGGTGCTCGGGCAGGTCCAGGGCGCGGACCATCTCCCGCTCGTCGAAGAAGCTGACCCAGCCGACGCCGAGGCCCTCCGCGCGGGCGGCGAGCCAGAGGTTCTCCACCGCGAGCGCCGAGGAGTACGGCGCCATCTGCGGCTGGGTGTGCCGGCCGAGGGTGTGGCGACCGCCGCGCGTGGGGTCGGCGGTGACCACGATGTTCACCGGGGTGTCGAGGATGGCCTCGATCTTCAGTTCCTTGAACTGCTTGGCCCGGCCCTTGGGGAGCGTCTTGGCGTAGGCCTCGCGCTGGCGCGTCGCCAGTTCGTGCATCCGGCGCCGGGTCTCCTCGGAGCGGATGACGACGAAGTCCCAGGGCTGCGAGTGCCCGACGGAGGGCGCGGTGTGGGCGGCCTCCAGGACGCGCAGCAGCACCTCGTGCGGGATGGGGTCGCCGCGGAAGCCGTTGCGGATGTCGCGGCGCTCGCGCATCACCTTGAGCACGGCCTCGCGCTCGGCGTCCGCGTAACCGGGGGCGGCGGGACCGGCCGGCTCGGGCTGCCGCGCGGGCTCGGGCTCGACGCCGGCGCCCTGGGTGTCCAGGTCGTCGGGGGTCTGGGCAAGTTCGGCGTCGGCGGCGGGGGCGTCGGGAACGGCGGGGGCCTCGGGGGCCGTCTCCTCGGGGACCGGCACGCCCTGCGGCGGGGTCGGGGCGAGGTGGGGCGCGGTGGGCACGGTGCCGTCCACGGGGACGAACTGGCCCAGCGGCTGGTCCGCCTCGGGCTCCAGCGGCAGGGTGCCGGGCAGCGGGGTCGCGTGCGCGGGCGTCTGCTGGGGGCCCTGGACGGGCTCGGAGGCGGCAGGGGGCTCGACCGCGGACGCGGGGCCCGGGGCGGGCTCGACGGCCTCCGGGGCGGCCGGTTCGGCGGGCGCGGGGGCCACGTCGGGGACCAGTTCCGCCGTGGGGGCGACGGCCTCGGGCGCGGGGGCAACGGCTTCGGAGGCGGGGGCAAGGGCCTCGGGCGCGGGGGCAAGGGCCTCGGGCGCGGGGGCAACGGCTTCGGGCGCGGGGGCAACGGCTTCGGGCGCGGGGGCAACGGCTTCGGGCGCGGGCGCCTGCTCGTCGGCCGGGGCCTGGTCTGGGGCCTGGGCGGCCACGGTCTCCGGTTCCTCCGCTGCCGGTACGGCGGTGTTGGGCGCCTCGGCGGGTGGGGCTTCCGGTGCCTGTGCGTCCTGCGGCTCTACGGCCTCCCGCACGGGGGCGGGCTCAGGCGCCTCCGGGGCCTGCACGTCCTGCACGTCCTGCACGTCCTGTACGGGCGCAGGCTGCTCGGGCGCCTCCGCCACCTGAACCGCCTCGGGCGCGACCGCCTCCGCCACGGGGGCGTCCTGAGCCACCTCGGCGGCAGCCTCCGCGTCCGGCGTACCGGCAGTCTCCTCAGTGGCCGCCTGCGGCACGTCAGCGTCGGCGACAGCGGCCTGAGCGGCCTCGCCCTCCGGTGCCTGCGCCTGCTCCGGCACGACCACCGCCGCGTCGGCGTCCTGCGCCTCCTGAGCCACAGGCTCGTCAGCGACAGGCTCGTGAGCGGCGGGCGGCACCTCCGCACCCTGGCCCTCGGCCACGGGCACGCCACCGTCCCCCGCCTCATCCGCGTCCGGAACGACAGCAGCCGCGTCCACCGGAGCCGACGCGCCCGCGTCACCGCCCGTCACGCCACCAGCCGCCACGCCCCCGGGCACACCCTGCCCAGGAACCACCGGCGTCCCCTGCTCCCCGTACGCCGCCGCAGGCGTCTGCTCGCCCTCCGGGGCGACCGCCGTGCCGACCGCCTGGGTGGCTACCCGGGCGACGGCAGCCTGGGCCGGGTCCGCCGGTCCCGCGGCCGGAACCTGGGCGACCCAGGGCGCGGCCTGCGGCGCCGCCGCCTCGCGCGTGCGCGGGACGTCGAGGTACTCGGGGCCGAGGGTCGGCGGGCCCGGCTGGCGGGCCGGGAGGTCGGCGGGGCCGCGGTCGGCGAGGGAGCGGACCGGGCTCGCGGACAGGTCGGGCAGCGGCGGGCCGAGGTGCAGCGGACGGCGCGGCGGGGCCGGAGCCGGCGAAGGGGCGGGCGCCGGCGCCTGCGGCTGCGGCTGCGGCTCGGGCGGGCGGACGCCGCCGAGGTCGACGGAGCCGCTGTCACGGCCGTCCGTCTCGTGCGGGCCCGGCTGGTGGACGGTCTCGACGACCGGCGCGGGCGCGGGCGGCGCGATCTCGTTGCCCCAGGCGCCCTGGGCGCCCGGCAGCAGCAGGTCTTCGTCCTCGGCGGGACTGTCGGAGAGGTAGGTGTACGCGTCCGGCGCGGCGACGCCCGGCTGCTCCACCCTGCCTGCGTTCTCCGGCAGTCCCTCGCCCGGGACCTGGCCGGTGTCGGTCATGCGTACCCCTCGCCCATCGGTTAGTGCTCCTACGACCAGCTCACCCGGAACGGCGCACCGACCGCCCCACACTGAAGAACGAGCGTGCGTCCCCAGCGGCACGAACGGCCCGCCCGAAAAAGGCGACAAAGCCATTCACTGGCATTGTCGCGGGCGCACCGCCGTCGCGTCAGCTTGATCGGCGACGGTTCCGCTGTGGACTGCGCCACGTTGCGCGTCCTCCGGTTCCTGCCGTACCACGACCCACCCCAAAACGGGCGCGCTTTTTGGACATTGGCCGACGAAGCGCCGGGTGACCAGTGCGGTACAACGATCGGCCAGCCTACCGCGCGCAGTACGACAAACCGATCACGGGGACGGCTATGGGGGTCAGCGGCCGCGGGCGGGCAGCACCCCGCTGAGCAGGAACGCGACGCTCCGTTCCTTCTCCGTCCAGGCCCTGGTGTCGAGTTCGACGGACTGGAGCAGGGAGCACTCGACGCGGTAGCCGTGTTCCGTCAGGTTCCGGCCGATCAGTTCGGCGTCGTCGCGGGTGGCGGCGTGGGTGACGATGCGCTGCGGGCGCCGGTCGGCCACGGCGGAGACCACGGCCGCTCCCCCGCCGCCGACCCGCACCACGTCGGGTTCGGGGAGGTTCTCCAGGATCTGCGGCGCGGCGCCGTGGACGATCTGGATCTGGACGCCCTGGCGACGCGCGGCGGCGTCGGTGCGGGCGCAGGCGTGCCGGTCGCGGTCGACGGCGATGACGGCGGCCCCGGCCCGCGCGGCGTCGGTGGCGAACGCGCCGGAGCCGCAGCCGATGTCCCAGACGAGGTCGCCAAGGCCCGGTCCCAGGCGGGCGAGTTGGCCGACGCGCACGGGTTCCCGCTCGCCCTCGCCGAGGTCGCCGCCGTACTCGCCGGCGGGCAGGGTCCAGCCGCGCGGCCCCGCCGACGGGTTGCGTCCGGCGATCCAGCCGGCGGAGTCGCCGGAGGCCACGGGACCGCCGATGACGATGACCACGTTGGGGTCGCGCCAGGTGTGGTCGGCGGCCTTGTCGGAGGTGACGACGGTGACCTGTTCGCGCTCGGTGCCGAGTTCCTCGCAGATGACGAAAGAGCGGTGGACGCCCTCCATCAGCAGGCCGAGTTCGGCGGGTCCGGCGCCGGGCGAGGTGAGAACCGCCACTTTGGTGTGGGCGCGGCACACGTTCACCGCGCGGCGCAGGGTGCGGGGGTGGGCGACGACCACTTCGGCGTCGTCCCAGGGCATCCCGGCCCGGGCGAAGGCGGCGGCGACCGAGGAGACCGCGGGCACGACCTCGACCTCCAGGCCGAACTCGGGTGCGCGCAGGGTGCGTACGACGCCGAAGAAGCCCGGGTCGCCGTCGGCGAGCACGACCGCGGTGCCGCGGTGGGCGGCGATGCGGCGGGCGGCGAGGGAGACGGAGCCGAGGCGGATGCGCTCGGCCGCGGCGGGCACCTCGGGGAGCGCCAGGTGGTGTGCGGCGCCGGCGACCAGCGTGGCGGCGCCGAGTGCGGCGCGTGCCGCGTCGGTCAGCGGCGAGCCGTCCCAGCCGATCACCGTGACCCGGTCGGCCATCGTCGTCAGTCTCCTGAGGTTTGCGCAGGTAGTCGTCGGCTGTTCCGCCCGGAGGCGGTCTGCTGAGATTACCTGGTGCGGTCACGGGCCGCCGCGCCGGTGCGGGCCGTCGTACGCCCCTCGGTCGTCAGTTCCAGTCGGTGTAGCCGGGGAAGCCGCCGCTGTCGGCCAGTTGTCCGTCCGCGCCCTCGATGTCCTCGGGCAGCAGGCTCCACACGATGTAGTCGGTGCGGACCTCGCTCCAGCCGCCGTCCTCGCCGCGGACCCTGGCTATACAGGCGTTGCGCAGGACGCCCTCGCTGATGCAGCCGATCTTCTGGGCGACCTGCTGGGCGGCGGTGTTGTCGGCGGCGGTGCGCAGTTCGATGCGCTGGAGCTTCTGGTCGCCGAAGAGCCACTGGGCGGTGGCGAACGCGGCCTCGGAGGCGTAGCCCTCGCCGCGCGCCCAGGGGGCGACGATGTACGACAGTTCGGTGGAGCGGACGTGCCAGTTGGTGCGGGTGAGCCGGATGAGGCCGACCAGGCGCTGGGTGAGGAACTCGGCGACGGCGAGGTCCAGGCCGTGTCCGGCGGCCCGTTCGGCGGGGGCGTACTCGGTGATCCAGGTGCGGGCGGTGTCCTCGGTGAACGGCTGAGGGACGCCGGTCCAGGCGCCCACCTGCTCGTCGTTCATCATCGCGGCGAGGGCGGGGACGTCGTCCGCGTCGAGGGGACGCAGCACCAACCGCTCCGTGCTGAGGGAGATGTCGGGGAAGGTGCTCGTCATGCGCCGCTCCGTAACTGAGAGACCGTCGGGTGCTGCTGAACTGCCCAGCATGCAGCATGAAAGCACCGGTACGCACCACGGGGTCCACCCCTTGCGCGGAGTGGACCCCGTGGCCGGTGCGAGGCCGGTTCAGAAGGAGGCGAGCACCGAGCCGGCGTACGTGTCCTCGATGAACTTCTTCACCTCGGGCGAGGTGAGGAGCTTCGCGAGCTTCTTGACGCGCGGATCGTTCTCCTGGCCCTCCTTGACGGCGAGCAGGTTGCTGTTCGGGTTGTCCTTGGCCTCCTCGAGGACCAGGGCGTCCTCGGCGGGCTTCAGGTCGGCCTCGATGGCGTAGTTGCCGTTGACCACGGAGGCGTCGACGTCGTTCAGGACGCGCGGGGTCTGGGCGGCCTCGAGCTCCTTGAACTTGAGCTTCTTGGGGTTCTCGGTGATGTCCGCGGGGGTGGCCGAGGTGCCGACGCCGTCCTTGAGGGTGATCAGGCCGTTGGCGGCGAGCAGCTGCAGCGCCCGGCCCTCGTTGACCGTGTCGTTCGGGATCGCGATGGTGGCACCGCTCTTCAGCGCGTCGGCCTTCTTCACCTTCTGCGAGTAGAGGCCGAGCGGCTCCAGGTGCACGTCGACGACCGACACGATGTGGGTGCCGTTCTTCTTGTTGAAGTCGTCGAGGTACGGCTGGGTCTGGAAGAAGTTGGCGCCGACCGAGCCGTCCTCCGTCGCGGTGTTCGGGGTGACGTAGTCGGTGAACTCGCGGACCTGGAGGTCGAGGCCGGCCTTCTCGGCGAGGTTGTCCTTGACGAAGGTCAGGATCTCGGCGTGGGGCACGGGGCTCGCGGCGACGACCAGCGGGCCGGAGGTGTCGGTGGCGGCGTCCTTGTCCGAGCCGCAGGCGGAGAGCCCGAGGGTGAGGGCTCCGGCGGCGAGGACGGCGGTGGTGATCTTGGCGGTGTTACGCACGAAAAGTGCCTTTCCTTGGGTGGTGCGACCCCGTCTTGGTGCACGGGGAGTCTGGGGAGTGCGGGTGGCAGGGCCGGGTCAGGCGACCTTGCCGACCTCGGCGGGAGCGGGCTCCTCGCCCTTCAGCAGCCGCAGCTTCGGACCGGGTCCGGAGCGGGCGCCGCGGCGGTGCAGGGCGCGGGCGGCGAAGTCGCCGGCGAACTGGATCAGCGAGATGACCACGGCGAGGACCGCCACGGTGATCCACATCAGTCCGGTCTCGAAGCGCTGGTAGCCGTAGCGGACGGCGAGGTCGCCGAGTCCGCCGCCGCCGACCGTGCCGGCCATGGCGGAGTAGCCGATGAGCGCGATGACCGTGGTGGTCGTGGAGGCGATCAGTGAGGGCAGCGCCTCGGGGACGAGGACCTTGCGGACGATGGTCCAGGTGTTGCCGCCCATCACCTGCACGGCCTCCACGAGCCCGTCGTCCACCTCGCGCACGGCGGTCTCGACGAGCCGCGCGAAGAAGGGGATGCCGCCGATGGCGAGCGGCACGATCGCGGCCTCGCTGCCGATGGTGGTGCCGGTCACCCAGCGGGTGAAGTTCATCAGGGCGACCATGAGGATGATGAACGGCAGCGAGCGGCCGATGTTCACGATCTGCCCGATGACCTTGTTCACCACGGTGTTCTGCAGCAGTCCGCCCTTGTCGGTGAGGACCAGCAGGATGCCGAGCGGAAGGCCGCCGACGACGGCGATCAGGGTGGACCAGCCGACCATGATCAGCGTCTCGGTACAGGCCTGTTCCAGCAGCGGCTGCATCTCGGACCAGGTCACTTGGCGCCCTCCTTCACCAGCGCGGGCTCGTCGTGGCCGACGACGTCGATCTGCAGGCCCTGCTCGCGCAGGAAGCCGATGGGCACGACGTTGTCCTCGTAGCGGCCGGGCAGTTCGATGCGCATCCGGCCGACCTGGAGTCCGCCGACGGTGTCGATGGCTGCGCCGAGGATCGATATGTCGATGTTGTAGGTGCGGGAGAGCTGGGAGATGACCGGCTGGGTCGCGCTCTCGCCCTGGAAGGTCACGTCGACGACGGTGCGGTCGTCGCCGCTCGCCTCGCCGCCGACGGGGAACAGCGCGGCGGCCAGTTCCGAGCCGGGGGAGGCCAGCAGGTCGGTGACCGTGCCGGACTCGACGATGCGGCCCTTCTCCATGAGGGCGGCCGAGTCGCAGATCGACTTCACGACGTCCATCTCGTGCGTGATGAGCAGGACGGTGAGGCCGAGCTGGCGGTTGAGGTCGCGCAGCAGCTGGAGGATCGAGCGGGTGGTCTCCGGGTCCAGGGCGCTGGTGGCCTCGTCGGAGAGCAGCACCTTGGGGTCGCCTGCGAGGGCGCGGGCGATGCCGACGCGCTGCTTCTGGCCGCCGGAGAGCTGGGCCGGGTAGGCCTTGGCCTTGTCGGCGAGGCCGACCAGGTCGAGCAGTTCCAGCGCCTTGCGGGAGCGTTCCTTGCCGGACTTGCCGAGGATCTCCAGCGGGAGTTCGACGTTGTCCTGCACGGTGCGCGAGGACAGCAGGTTGAAGTGCTGGAAGACCATGCCGATGCGGCTGCGCGCCTGGCGGAGCTCCCGGCCGGCGCGGGGGCCGCGGCCGGCGAGCGCGGTGAGGTCCTGCCCGGCCACGGTCACGGTGCCCGAGGTGGGACGCTCCAGCAGGTTGACGCAGCGGATCAGGGAGGACTTGCCGGCGCCGGACTGACCGATGACGCCGTAGACCTCGCCTTCGCGGACGTGCAGGTCGACGCCGTCCAGGGCGGTGACCTCGCGGCCGCGCGAGCGGTAGACCTTGGTGAGGCCCGAGGTGGTGATCACGTGGGTTTCCGTACTGTCGAGTGCGCGGCGCGTCGTGGGCGCCGGGCACGTGGCATGCAGGGAATGGCGGCAGGGCGGCACGGATCTCGCGGACATGCGGAAGACCGGGGAGAAACGTGCGCGGGGCGTGGCTCGGTCGCGCGTGCGGGGCACGCGGGCGGACGCGAGCCGGCTCTCGCTTCGGGGCGCGAGGCTCAGGCGGTGCGGGGGCCCTCTAGAAGGCGCGCATTCGGAGGGGACACATACAACGAGCACCGGGCGTCATGGTCGCCTCGGTCGCAGGGGTGCGGTCGCTCGTCGTGGTCATGTTCGCCAGTAAAGCAGACGTTCACTTCTGAACGGACCCGGCCGTCCGCATAGTGGACAGTCGTGGACACCCCCGCCGGCGTGTCAGGGCCGTACGGCGATCTCGATCCCGGCATCCGTGACCAGCGCGGACAGGGCCGACAGGTCCTTCACGACCAGGTCGGCGGTCAGCTCCTCGGCACGGTGGGTTGTGGCCAAGGCCACGGTCGTCATGCCGGCGGCGCGGCCCGCCTGAAGCCCGGCGGGGGCGTCCTCGAAGACCACGCAGTCGGCGGGGTCGACGCCGAGCAGGCGCGCGGCGAGCAGATAGGGCTCGGGGTCGGGCTTGCCGCGGGTGATGTCGTCGGCGGCGACGAGGGTCTTGGGCAGGATGCCGGCGGCGCCCAGCCGGGCCTCGGCGAGCCGCCGGGTGGCGGAGGTGACCACGGCCCAGCGCTCGGCGGGCAGTGCGGCGAGGAACTCCTTCGTGCCGGGCAGCAGGCTGACGCCGCCGTCGGTGACGTCCTCCACCTCCAGGTCCTCGATGCGCGCGACGGCCTGCGGCACGACGTGGGCGGGCAGCAGGTCGGCGGCTATCTCGGCGGCCGGCCGTCCGTGCAGCTCGATCCGCGCGAAGTCCTCGGCCGTCAGCCCGTATTCCACGGCCCACCGCGTCCAGCAGCGGTTGACGGAGTCCAGGGAGGACACGAGAGTGCCGTCGTTGTCGAAGAGCAGGGCGCGCGCATGGATGGTCATGCCATCGACCCTACGGGGGGCGGGGCCCGGACCGGGAACGACGGCCGCGGGGCCGACGTCGGCGCCGCTTTTCCGGCGTAATAGGCTCCCTGCCATGCTGGATGTCCTGACCGTGGTGACCGCTGTCGCCGCGCTGCTGCTCGCCGCCTGGTGCGGCTGGGCCGCCTATCGTGACCAGCCGACGAAGGACTGGCATTTCATCGGCATGGCCGTGGTGACGCTGCTGGCTCTGGTGCAGCTGGTGGTCGGGATCGTGCAGCTGGCCCGGGGCGAGAAGCCGGAGCAGGGCACGACGATCTTCGTGGCGTATCTGCTGGGCTCGTTCGCCTGCGTCCCGGCGGCCGGTTTCCTGTCGCTGGGCGAGCGCACCCGCTGGGGTTCGGTGACCGTCGCCGCGAGCGGCGTGGTGCTGGCCGTGCTCGAGGTGCGGCTGTTCGACATCTGGGGAGGCTGAGGTGACCGCGACGCAGGAGAGGCCGAAGCGGACGCGGCTGGCGAGCGGCCCCGGACTGCTGCTGGTCTGGCTGTACGGCGTGATGGTGGTGGGCGCGGTGTCGCGCTCGGCGTACCAGATCGCCACCGAGTTCGACCGGGCGCCGCTCGCCTACACGCTGTCCGCGCTGGCCGGCCTGGTCTACGGCTTCATCACCTACACGCTGGTGCGCGGCGGGGAGAAGGCCCGCAGGGCGGCGCTGGTGTGCTGCGCCGCCGAGCTGGTGGGCGTGCTGACCGTCGGCACCTGGACGCTGGTGGAGCCGTCCGCCTTCCCCGACGCGACCGTGTGGTCCGACTACGGGATGGGTTACCTCTTCATCCCGGTGCTGCTGCCGCTGACCGCCGTGTACTGGCTGCGCCGGTCGCGCGCCCAGGAGCCGGCCGCCTGACGGGCGGCCGACCCTGTCACGCCGTCACGGTCAGGCGGTCGTCGCGTACGTCTCCGCGTTCTTCTCCAGCACGATCATCGGTACGCCGTCGGCGCCGCGGGACGTGCCCACGCGCTGGTAGCCGACCTTGCTGTAGAGGCGGAGGTTGCTCTCGCTGCGGTGCCCTGCGTGCAGCCGGAACGTGCGGGCGCCGCGCTCGCCGGCGAGGGCGGACTCGGCGGCCTTGAGGAGCCGGGCGCCGATGCCGTGGCCCTGGAGGCGGGGGTGGACGCAGAGCTTGCCGATCGCGGCGGCGCCGTCCTCGGTGATCCTGCCGTGCACCGACCCGACGATCTCGTCGCCGAGGCGCGCGACGAACACGCAGTCCTGGACGACCTCCTCGCGGACCGAGTCGAGGGTCTGGACCAGGGGATCGATGCGGTAGTTGCCGTAGAGGGCCGCTTCGCTCTGGAAGCACAGGTACTGCAACCTGAAGATCTGCTCCGCGTCCTGCTCGGCCGCCGCAGAGATGGTCACGCTCATGCCCATGTGCGCACGCCTCCCGCTCACCTGATCACCTGTCGTCCCCCACTCCTATCCCCGTCCTCAGCCCGCCGCAACCTCCGCCGCGAGTAAACGACGCAGACATCCCAGGCATCTGGAGCGTTCCGGACCGAGACTGCCCTGTGAGATACCCAACTCCCCTGCGATTTCCCGGTATGTCGGTTCGCGCGGGGACAGCAGCGCGGCGAGCAGACCGGGGCAGCGGCCGGGGAGCCGGCGCACCGCGTCACGCAGCGCGCGGCGGTGGGCGGCGACGAGCGCCAGCCGTTCCGGGTCGTGCCGGCCGACGTCGGCGGGTTCGCAGGTCAGCGCGGTTTCGCGGCGGGCGGTGCGGCGGATGCGGCGGGCCTCGGCGCGGATCGCGCGGCGCAGCCAGAGCGGAGGGTCGGCGGGCGGTCCCCCGCGGCGGAGCCGCTCGAGGAGGCGGAGCCAGACCGCCTGTTCCAGGTCGCCCGGTTCGGCGCCGCTGCCGGAGGTCTCGGCGGCGGCCTCGGCGGCGAGGAGGGGGCCGAGCAGCAGGATCAGGTCGTCGGCGGGAAGCGCGTGGGTGCTCACACGCGCATCGACACGTGCGCCCCGGGCGGGGTTGCCCGGGGCGCGCGCAGCTCACCCTTTCCAGGGCGGTGCGGGTCAGTCGTTGACGAAGTCCTCCCGGGCCAGCAGGCCGGTGTCGGGGTGGTCGGTGAAGACGCCGTCGATGCCGGTGGCGAAGTAGGCGCGGTAGGCGCCGAAGACGTCGCCGTAGGCGTCGGCGTCGGCGCCCTTGCGGAACTCCGCGGGCAGGAACGGGTTTTCGTTGCGCATGGTGTAGGGGTGCAGGATCAGGCCCGCGCGGTGGGCGTCCGTGACCAGGGTGGTGGGCTCGGTGAGCCGGCCCTCGGAGTCACGCGGAATGACCAGGTTCAGGGTGGGGCCGATGCCCTGCGCGTAGGAGGCGATCTCCTTCAGGCCCTTGGGCGTGATCAGGTCGTCGACGGTGCGCGGGTCGCCGGCCTCGATGAAGTCATAGGGGCGGGTGCCCGCCGCGTCGAGCAGGACGACGAGCGGGTTGCCGACCAGCCGGCTCAGCCGCTCGACGGCCGTGGGCTCGAACGACTGGAGGATGACGGGCGAGTTCCGGCGGTCCTTGCCGTGCCGGCGCAGCACCTTCGCCACCCGCTCCTCCAGGCCGAGGCCCAGCTTGCGGAAGTAGGTGGGGTGCTTGAGCTCGGGGTAGATCCACACCTGCTTGCCGCGCCTGCGGGTCTGCTCGTCCTGCCAGCGCAGCACCTCCTCGAAGGTGGGGATCTCCCAGCGGCCGTTGTAGAGGGTGTTGTGCGGGCGGTTGGCCGGGATGCGCTCCACGGCGCGCAGCCGCTTGAGCTCGGCGAGCGTGAAGTCCTCGGTGAACCAGCCGGTGACCTGGACGCCGTCCAGCGTCTTGGTGGTGCGGCGGCCGGCGAACTCGGGGTGCTCGGCGACGTCGGTGGTGCCGCCGATCTCCGGCTCGTGGCGGCAGACGAGGTGACCGTCCTTGGTGGGGACGAGGTCGCCGGCCTCGACGATGTCCGCGCCCATGTCGAGGGCGAGCTGGTACGAGCCGAAGGTGTGCTCGGGCCGGTAGCCGCTGGCGCCGCGGTGACCGATGATCGTCGGCACGGGCAGGCTGTCGAGACCCCGGCCGCGTCCGCTCCCCCGTCCGGCGCCCTGGGCCGCGCGGGCCGTGCCGGCGAGCCCGAGGACGGTGCCGCCCGCGCCGAGGACCGCCGCCCCGAGCACGGCCCGCCGGCCGGTCCGGCTCGCCTGTTCGTTCGACTCCGGTGTCGCCATGAACGCCTCCTGTGTCGGCTGGTGCGGTGCGGGCCGATCGTAGGTGTGTCCGGTTGACGCACGGGAGACCTCGGGCCGAACACACGGGTGGTGTCGCATGACGTACATCCCTCCTGCGGATGACGTACGTCTGTCGTATTCCGGCGGGGATGTGACGGCGCGTCCGGTTCGTGTCCGCGGGCTCGGGTACCCGGGCGGTGCGCGGGTCCGGGCGAGCCGCGTCACAGCGTGACGGCCGTGTTGCGCGCCGCCCGCGGACACGGTCGCGCAGGTGAACCCGGGTCAAGAGTCCGTAAGACCTCGGTTAACTGCCACGAGCCCGATGTGCGCGACTCCCCGGACCGCGAGTAATGTCCTCACCTGCACAGACTCATACGGCATTCGTCGACGTCCGCTTCCCACCGGAGGGCCCGTTGTCCCGCTTCGCGCTCATCAAGGCAGTGCTCGGTCCGATCATGCGCCTGATGTTCCGCCCACGGGTGGAGGGCGCGGAGCACATCCCGGGCGACGGTCCGGTGATCCTGGCGGGCAACCATCTGACGTTCATCGACTCGATGATCCTGCCGCTGGTGTGCGACCGGCAGGTCTTCTTCATCGGCAAGGACGAGTACGTCACCGGCAAGGGCCTCAAGGGGCGGCTGATGGCGTGGTTCTTCACCGGCGTCGGCATGATCCCCGTGGACCGCGACGGCGGGCGGGGCGGCGTGGCCGCGCTGATGACCGGGCGCCGGGTGCTGGAGGAGGGCAACGTCTTCGGGATCTACCCGGAGGGCACCCGCTCCCCCGACGGCCGCCTCTACCGCGGCCGCACCGGCATCGCCCGGCTGACGCTGATGACCGGCGCGCCGGTGGTGCCGTTCGCGATGATCGGCACGGACAAGCTGCAGCCGGGCGGGGCGGGGCTGCCCCGGCCCGGGCGGGTCACCGTCCGGTTCGGTGAGGCGATGGAGTTCTCCCGTTACGAGGGGATGGACCGCGACCGGTACGTGCTGCGGGCGGTCACCGACTCGGTGATGGCGGAGGTCATGCGGCTGTCGGGGCAGGAGTACGTGGACATGTACGCCAGTAAGGCCAAGGAAGCGGCCTAGTTTCGGCGCCGTTGTTCTCTGCGGGTGCGTGGGGGTTTCTCGGGCAGTTCCCCGCGCCCCTACGGGGTGTTGTCCAGGCGTTCGTTCTTCAGCATGAGCCAGGCTGCTGCTGAGGCCATGAGGAGTACTGCTGCTCCTGTGCCTGCTGCCAGGGTGAGGCCGTTGACGAATGCTTCGCGGGCCGCTTCCAGCATGGGTTCGGCTGTGGCGGGGGGCATGTGGGTTGCCGCTTCGACCGCGCTGCCCAGGGATTCGTGGGCGGTCGGTGGGGTGCCCTGCGGGGCCGGGAAGCCGCGGTAGACGCCTGTGACGATCGAGCCCAGGACCGCAATGCCCAGGGCCGCGCCCAGTTCGTAGGCCGTCTCCGAGACGGCCGAGGCCGCTCCCGCCTGTTCCTTCGGGACGCTGGAGAGGATCACGTCCGCCGTCACCGTGAAGGAGAAGCCCGCGCCCGCGCCGACCACCAGCAGGGCCGTGCCCAGCAGGGGGTAGCCGGTGGACTGGCCGATGACGGTGAGGGCGGCCAGGGCCAGGCCGATCGCCGCCAGGCCCCCGGCGACGACCGAGCGCACCGAGAAGCGGCGTGCCGTCCGGCCCGCGACCAGGCCGGCCGCCACCGCGCCGATCGCGGCGGGGAGTTCCGCGAGGCCCGCCTCGAACGGGCGCCTCCCCTGGACCAGTTGCAGGTACTGGGAGAGGAAGAAGACCAGGCCGGACAGGCCGAGGATGGTCAGGAGGTCGGCGAGCACGGCCCCGCTGAAGCCCCGGCTGCGGAACAGCCGCATGTCCAGGAGGGGCTTCGGGAGCGACAGCTGACGGCGGACGAACAGGTACAGGGCCGTCGCGCCCAGCAGACCCGCCGCGAGGGCGGCCGCGCCCGTGCCGTGGCTCGCGGTCTCCTTCACCGCGTAGACCACGCCGATCATCCCGGCGAGGGACAGGGCCACGCTGGTCAGGTCCCACGGGCCCGGTTCGGGGGTGCGGGACTCCGGAAGGAGCTTGACGCCGACGAGCACCAGGACCGCCATGACCGGCAGGTTGATGAGGAAGACCGAGCCCCACCAGAAGTGTTCGAGAAGCAGTCCGCCGAGAATCGGGCCGACCGCCGTGCCCGCGGAGGCGGTCGCGCCCCAGATGCCGATGGCGAGGCTGCGCTCGCGCGGGTCGTGGAAGAGGTTGCGGATCAGCGCGAGGGTGGCCGGCATCAGCGTGGCCCCCGCGACGCCGAGCAGGGCGCGCGCCGCGATCATCACCTCGGGCGTGTGCGCGTAGGCGTTGAGCACGGAGATCAATCCGAACGCGGCGGCGCCGTACAGCAGGATCCGCTTGCGGCCGATGCGGTCGCCGAGGCTGCCCATCGACACGAGCAGTCCGGCGAGGACGAAGGAGTAGACGTCGCCGATCCACAGCAGTTGCGAGCCGGTGGGAGCCAGGTCCTCGCTGATGTACGGGGTGGCGAGGCCGAGAACGGTCGCGTCGACGGCCACCAGCAGGACGGCGAGCACGAGGACCGACAGGGCGAGCCAGCGGCCGGGGCGGGGCGCCGTGTCCTCGGCCGGGGCTGCCGTCGGTATGGCGCTGGTCATGATTCCTTCCCTGCCGCCGGTTCCGCCGGCCGTCGTACGCCGCCGAGCAGCAGCTCGACGATCATGTGGGTGAAGTCCTTGGGGGCGACCCTGCCTTCGGCGACCGCCCAGGCTGCGGAGGCGAGCAGGCCGTAGAGGGCCTCGGTGAGCCAGGCCGGGGTGAGGTCGATGCGGAACTCGCCGCTCGACTGGCCGCGCCGGAACAGCGCGGCGATGCGCTCGTCGATCCTCGCCCAGCCCTCGTTCTGCTCCTCGCCCTCGAAGAGCTGGTTCTCGGAGTAGAGGAAGGCGAGCAGGCCCGCGTGCGGTTCGATCTCGGCGACCAGGCGCCGTACGGCGTCGGTGGCGGGGCCTTCGTCGGTGCGGGCGGCGGCGAGGGCGGCCTCGCACTCGGCGATGCCAAGCGCCTCCAGCGCGCGGACCAGCGCGTCCCGGCCGGCGAACTGCCGGTGCAGGGTGGCGCGGCTGATCCCGGCGGCCCTGGCGACCTCGTCCATGGTCGCGGTGGATTTGCGGGTCAGCAGGGCGGCGGCGGTACGCAGCACCCGGTCTCGGTCGACAGCCATGAGACGACGGTACCCCATGTGAGACATTCATGTCTCACTAGGGGCGCGTTCGTCTCATGACTGCGGCGGGGTGCAGGGGGCGCGGGATACGCCGCCGCGGTCAGTGCCAGGGCAGCGTTCCCCGGTGCTCCCAGTACGCCTCGGGGGTCTCCGCCAGCGGGACCAGGCGGGCGAGCTGGTCGTCGGTGAGGTCGACGGCCGCCGCGTGCAGGTTGGAGGTCAGCTGGACGACCGTCGCCGCGCCGGAGAGGACGACGCCGGCCCAGGGCTGGCGCAGGATGACCGCGAGAGCTACGGCGTCGCAGCCCAGGTCCGTTTCCTCGGCGACCGTGCGCAGCGGCTCGGGGGCGTGCGGGGCGGCCAGGCGGCCGTTGGCCATGCCCTCCTTCACGATCACCGTGAGTCCGGCGTCGTGGGCCTCGGCCAGCGCGGGGCCCGCGGAGGTCTCCAGGATGTTGTACGTGGACTGCACCGTGCGAAACAGGGGTTCGCCGTCGACGGTGACCTCGAGAGCCGCGCGGATCGCGTCCGCCTGGCGCGGGCCGCTGGTGGAGAAGCCGACGGTCACGCCCCGCGCCGACTCCTCGGCGAGACGGGCGTGCAGGTCCTTGTCGGTGAGGGCGGGGCTGTCCGGGGTGACCGAGTGGATCTGGTAGAGGTCCAGGCGGTCGCCGAGGATCGCCTCGGTCTCGGCGCGCTGGCGTTCGTACGCGGCGAGGGAGTGGTCCTTGACCTCGTGACGCTCCGCGTCGGTGGTCCAGCCGCCGGTGTAGGTGTAGCCCCATTTGCTGCCGACGACCACGTCGGTGACGTCGGGGCGGCTCTTCAGCCAGTCCGCGAGGAACTCCTCGCTGCGGCCGTAGGAGCGGGCCGCGTCGATGTAGCGGACGCCTTGGGCGTAGGCGGCGTCGAGGAGTTCGTGGGTGCGGGTGCGGAGGTTCTCGACCGTGCGGTCGTCTTCTTCGCCCAGGGCTTCGGTTCGGTCGAGGGTGATGTAGGCGGGGCGGCCTACCGCGGCGAGGCCCAGGCCCAGGTGGGCGGTGGGGGTGGTGGCGGTGGCCAGGCGGGAGAAGGGCATGGCGACTCCGTCGGTTGGCTGCGGGGTGGCTGTGCCAACGTAACCCGTGGGGTGGGTGCGGGGTCGCCTATGGGCTCGGGACTTGCCGGGGTGCGGCGGGTGCGGCGGGGTGGGGGCTTGGCGCGCAGTTCCCCGCGCCCCTGAGGGGGGTCGGTCCTCCGGAGGCGCGGTGCCTGCGGGTGCGTGGGGGTTTCTCGCGCAGTTCCCCGCGCCCCTGGAGGGGGTGGAGCCTTCGGAGGCTCGGAGCGTGCGGGTGCGTGGGGGTTTCTCACGCAGTTCCCCGCGCCCCTGGAGGGGGTCGGTCCTCCGGAGGCGGAGTGCGTGCGGGTGCGTAGGGGTTTCTCACGCAGTTCCCCGCGCCCCTGGAGGGGGTCGGTCCTCCGGGGGCTCGGAGCGTGCGGGTGCGTGGGGGCTTGGCGCGCAGTTCCCCGCGCCCCTTTGGGTGTCCTGCTCTACTGCTTCTTGGCAGTCGACCACTTGTGCTGGAGGGACACGTTCTCTTTGAGCTCCGCGAGCTGGACTGCCACCGCGCTCGGGGCCGTGCCTCCTCGGCCGTTGCGGGAGGCCAGGGCGCCGGGGACGTTGAGGACCGTGCGGACCTCGGGGGTGAGGTGGGCCGAGATCTTCGCGAACTGGTCGTCCGTGAGGTCGTTCAGTTCCTTGCCCTCCGACTCGGCGACCTTCACGCACTCGCCGGCCACCTCGTGGGCGACACGGAAGGGGACGCCCTGGCGGACCAGCCACTCGGCGATGTCCGTGGCGAGGGAGAAGCCGGCCGGGGCCAGTTCCTCCATGCGCTCCCGGTGGACCGTGAGGGTGGCCATCATGCCCGTGAAGGCCGGCAGCAGGATCTCCAGCTGGTCGATGGAGTCGAAGACCGGCTCCTTGTCCTCCTGGAGGTCGCGGTTGTACGCGAGCGGGAGGGCCTTGAGGGTGGCCATCAGGCCGGTGAGGTTGCCGATGAGACGGCCCGACTTGCCGCGCGCCAGCTCGGCGATGTCCGGGTTCTTCTTCTGCGGCATGATCGACGAACCGGTGGAGAAGGCGTCGTGGAGGGTGACGAAGGAGAACTCCTTCGTGTTCCAGATGATGACCTCCTCGGCGATCCGGGAGACGTTCACGCCGATCATCGCGGTGATGAAGGCGAACTCGGCGACGAAGTCCCGGGAGGCCGTGCCGTCGATGGAGTTGCCGGCGCTGCCGTGCTGGAAGCCGAGGTCCTTGGCGACCGCCTCCGGGTCCAGGCCGAGGGAGGAGCCCGCGAGGGCGCCGGAGCCGTACGGGGAGACGGCGGTCCGCTCGTCCCACTGACGCAGCCGCTCGGCGTCCCGGGAGAGGGACTGCACATGGGCGAGCACGTGGTGGGCGAAGAGGACCGGCTGGGCGTGCTGAAGGTGGGTGCGGCCGGGCATCGCGACGTCCGGGTGGGCCTCGGCGAGGCCGATCAGCGCGTCCTGGAGGTCGGCGATCAGACCGCCGATGGTGCGGGCGTGGTCGCGCAGGTACATCCGGAAGAGCGTGGCGACCTGGTCGTTCCGGGAGCGTCCGGCGCGCAGCTTTCCGCCGAGGTCCGGGCCGAGCCGCTCCAGCAGCCCGCGCTCCAGGGCGGTGTGGACGTCCTCGTCGGCGATGGTGCCGGTGAAGGCGCCGGAGGCGACGTCGGCCTCAAGCCGGTCGAGCCCTTCGAGCATGCGGGTCAGCTCGTCGTCGGTGAGCAGGCCCGCCCGGTGGAGCACGCGCGCGTGGGCGCGGGAGCCGGCGATGTCGTAGGGGGCGAGCCGCCAGTCGAAGTGGACGGACGCGGACAGCTTCTCCAGGGCCTCGGCGGGACCGTCGGCGAAACGGCCGCCCCAGAGCCGGACGTCACCGCTGTTGCTGCTCACTGCGTGCTCCTCGAGGGTTCCGGATGTGCCGCCGCCTCCCCACGGGTGTGTGAGGAGGCGGCTGTCAGGCTAGTGCGTGTGAGGGTTCGTCAGGCGCTACGGCTCAGGCGAGGTCGCGCTTGGCCGCGATCTTCGACGACAGGCTGTAGATGTCGATGAAGCCCTTGGCCGCGGCCTGGTCGAAGGTGTCGCCCGTGTCGTAGGTGGCCAGGTTGAAGTCGTACAGGGACGACTCCGAGCGCCGGCCGGTGACGACGGCGCGGCCGCCGTGCAGCGTCATCCGGAT
This sequence comes from Streptomyces sp. P9-2, assembly GCF_051903975.1. Taxonomy (NCBI): domain Bacteria; kingdom Bacillati; phylum Actinomycetota; class Actinomycetes; order Kitasatosporales; family Streptomycetaceae; genus Streptomyces; species Streptomyces sp. P9-2. The sequence goes on along the minus strand of NZ_CP192633.1, from coordinate 3,934,647 downwards.
GTCGCCGTTGACGTGCTGGTTGGCCTCGGCGATGAAGCCGTCGAGGGCGCGCTTCAGCGGGGAGAACCACTGGCCGTCGTAGACCAGCTCGCCCCAGCGCTGCTCGACCTGCCGCTTGTAGCGGGCCAGCTCGCGCTCGACCGTGACGTTCTCCAGCTCCTGGTGGGCGGTGATCAGGGCGATCGCGCCGGGAGCCTCGTAGACCTCGCGGGACTTGATGCCGACGAGACGGTCCTCGACCATGTCGATCCGGCCCACGCCCTGGGCGCCGGCGCGCTCGTTGAGCTGCTGGATCGCCTGGAGGACGGTGACGGGCCTGCCGTCGATGGCGACCGGGACGCCCTCCTTGAAGGTGATGATCACCTCGTCGGGCTCCCGGGCCACGGCGGGGTTCTGCGTGTACTCGTACACGTCCTCGATGGGCGCGTTCCAGATGTCCTCGAGGAAGCCGGTCTCGACGGCGCGGCCGAAGACGTTCTGGTCGATGGAGTACGGGGACTTCTTGGTGGTGGCGATCGGCAGGCCCTTGGCCTCGCAGAAGGCGATGGCCTTGTCACGGGTCATCGCGTAGTCGCGGACCGGGGCGATGCACTTCAGGTCGGGGGCGAGGGCGACGATGCCGGCCTCGAAGCGGACCTGGTCGTTTCCCTTGCCGGTGCAGCCGTGGGCGACGGTGGTGGCGCCGTGCTTCTGCGCGGCGGCGACGAGGTGCTTGACGATCGTCGGCCGGGACAGCGCGGAGACCAGCGGGTAGCGGTCCATGTAGAGGGCGTTGGCCTTGATCGCCGGGAGGCAGTACTCCTCGGCAAACTCGTCCTTGGCGTCCGCGACCTCGGCCTCGACGGCACCGCAGGCGAGCGCGCGCTTGCGGATGACATCCAGGTCCTCGCCGCCCTGGCCGACGTCGACCGCAACGGCGATGACCTCGGCGCCCGTCTCCTCGGCGATCCAGCCGATGGCGACGGAGGTGTCCAGACCGCCTGAGTAGGCGAGTACGACGCGCTCGGTCACGGGTTTCTCCTCACAGTGCATTCGCTGACATGCATGAGTATGCAGGAGTCCGCATGATTCGTCAATTCCCCTGGTCGCGGCCGCCTGCCGGGACGGCACCGGGGCGATGTCGCACGGAAGTTGAACGCGGGAAACCGCTTGCGCGTACTGCTCACCGGACGCAGGCGCCGCGTCGCTCCACCCGAGACACCCCCGACCCGAGTGAGGCATCGCATGTCCAGGGCTCTTCCGAAGTACAACAAGCGCCGCGTCGGCCTGGTCGGCGGCGCCGCCGCGGTGGCGCTGACCGGCGCCGTGATCGCGGGCTCCGCCCTCGCGGGCGAGTCGTCCGACGGCGGCGGCGCGGACGCCCGGACCCTGGCAGGACCGGGCACGATCTCCTGCCCGGACGTCGCCTCGCAGCTCCCGGCCGTCCCCGCCTCCGCGCAGGCCGAGGTCACCCGGAACCTGGAGCAGCTCGACCAGCAGGTCGCCGAGGCCAACAAGCGCCTGGTCGACACCGTCGGCCAGGGCGGACCCAACTTCGTCCGGAACGCCATCCTCGGCCCCCTCGAGGACAAGCGGATCGCCACCGTCAACCGCATCGCCACGGCCGTCGGCCGCACCGCCGACCGCCCGGCCGGTCTCGACTCCCTCGCGACCTGCTCGCTCGACGCGCAGGGCGACCCGGCCGCTCCGGGGCAGGAGCAGAACGGTGGCGACGTGGGCGCGGGCGGCAGTGACGCGGGCGCCGGTCAGGGCGGGGGCGCCTCCGGCGTCGGCACGATCTCCTGCCCGGACGTCGCCTCGCAGCTCCCGGCTGTCCCCGCCTCCGCGCAGGCCGAGGTCACCCGGAACCTGGAGCAGCTCGACCAGCAGATCGCCGAGGCCAACAAGCGCCTGGTCGACACCGTCGGCCAGGGCGGACCCAACTTCGTCCGGAACGCCATCCTCGGCCCCCTCGAGGACAAGCGGATCGCCACCGTCAACCGCATCGCCACCGCCATCGGCCGCACCGCCGACCGCCCGGCCGGTCTCGACTCCCTCGCCGCCTGCACGCTCACCAAGTGACGTGACAGGTGCTGTGGCCGCCCCGTTCAAGCGCCGGCCGGGGCGGCCACGGTCATTCCCGTCCGGTGGCCGTGGCCACCGGACGGGCCGCCTCCGACGCCGGGCCGTCAAATGCTTAGACAGGCGAAAGATCTGCCCGAATAATCGGTGGACATGGGAAAAACGTATGAGCGCATCGACGGGCGGCTCCGCACCTTCATCGAGGAGCAGCCGGTCTTCTTCACCGCCACCGCTCCGCTCTCCGCCGACGGCACGGTCAACCTCTCCCCCAAGGGCCTCAAGGGTTCCTTCGCGGTCCTGGACGACCTCACCGTGGCCTACCTGGACTTCGCGGGGTCCAACGCCGAGACCGTCGCCCACCTCCGGGAGAACGGCCGGATCACCCTGATGTGGTGCGCCTTCCAGGGCCCGCCGAACATCGTGCGCGTGCACGGGCGCGGGGAGCCCGTGTTCCGTGACGACCCGCGCTTCAAGGAACTGCTCGCCCACTTCCCCGCCATCGACCCGTGGACCCACGGACTGCGCGCGGTCGTGGTCGTCCGCGCCGAGCTGATCCGCGACACCTGCGGCTACGCCGTTCCCTACATGGCGTACGAGGGTGAGCGGGACCTGCACGAGAGGCGGTTCGCCAGGGAGGACGACGCCTCCCTGGACGCGTACTTCACCAAGAAGGAGCACGTCGCGACGAGCCTGGACGGGCTTCCCGGGCTGCCGTTGCCGCTGCCCCCGTCCACCATGTGAGCCATGCGCCCACGCCACGTCACCGTCGCCGTCCTCGTGTCCCTGTCCCTGCTCTCGCTCGGCACCGCGCAGCGCCCCGCGTCGCCGCTGCCGGAGCGGATGGCGGACACCGGGGGCGGCAGCCAGCTGATCACGGCGGTGGCGGCGCGGACCGGGTCCACCACCGGCACGGTCACCTGGTGGGACCGTAAGGGCGGGCGCTGGGTGGCGGCCGGGTCCGCGAAGGCCCGCTTCGGCGCGAACGGGCTCACCGAGGGCACGGCCCGTAAGCAGGGCACGAACACCACCCCGACCGGGCTGTACGGCCTCCCGTACGCCTTCGGCATCGAGGCGGCCCCCTCCGGCACCCGCTCGGCCTACCGGCGTGTGCGGCAGAACTCCTGGTGGTGCCAGGACGACAACTCCCGCGTCTACAACCGCTGGACCGAGCCCCGGGCCGCCGACTGCCGGGCCAGCCAGGCCGAGCACCTGATCACCTACCGCACGCAGTACGCGCACGCCCTGGTCGTGGACTTCAACTACCGCCGCCCGGTGCGCGGCCGGGGCGCCGGCATCTTCCTGCACGTCAACGGCCGTGGCGCGACCGCCGGTTGCGTGTCCGTGCCGAAGAGCGCGATGCGGAAGATCCTGCGCTGGGCGAACCCCGCGCGGGCTCCGCACCTCGCGATCGGCACCACCGGCGGGCGCACCGCGATCACCCGCTACTGAAAGGGGCGACGAATCCACGGTTTCCGCTGAACACTCCCGCGTGGCGGCACGTATGTGAGGGCCAAGGGCCGAGTCCCACGGAGGAACCGTGACCACCACGCTCGCCGGCGGCCGTGCCGCCCGCCGCCAGACGATGCGCCGCATCCGTCCGCGCCGCTCCCCCGCCGTCCCGCTGCTGCTCGCCGTGGGTGCGGGCGCGGCGGCCGTGCTGTGGCTCTGGTGGACGAGCACGCCGTCCATCGCGGACACCACCGGGAAGATCATCGCGGCGGGCCGGATCACGGGCCTGCTCGCCGGTTATCTGATGGCCCTGGTCGTGCTGCAGATGGCGCGGGTGCCCGCACTGGAGCGGCGGGTCGGCTCGGACCGGGTCGCCCGCTGGCACGCGATGAGCGGCCGGTACACCGTCAGCCTGGTCGTCGCCCATGTCTTCCTGATCATGTGGGGCTACGCCCGGCAGGCCGGGAAGACCCTCTCCGGCATCGTGTCGCAGACGCTCACCTCCATCGACACGCTGCCGGACATGGGCAAGGCCGCCGTCGGCACCGGCCTGCTCTTCGTGATCGCCTTCCTGTCCATCGGCCCGGTCCGGCGCCGGATGCCGTACGACGGCTGGTACCACGTGCACCTGCTGACGTACGCGGCGGTGTTCCTGACGTTCTGGCACCAGATCACCACCGGGAACGAGTTCGCCGTCACGCCGTCCGCGAAGACCTTCTGGTACGGGCTGTACGGCGCGGTGACCGTGCTGGTGCTGTGGTACCGGATCTTCACCCCGATCCGGCTGAACCTGCGGCACCGGATGCGGGTCCAGGCGGTCATCGAGGAGACCCCGGGCGTGGTGTCGGTGCTGATCAGCGGGCACCGGCTGCACCGGATGGGCGCCGAGGCGGGGCAGTTCTTCCGCTGGCGTTTCCTGGCTCCCGGAATGCGGTTCAGCTCCCACCCGTACTCGCTGTCCGCGGCGCCCCGCCCGGACATGCTGCGGATCACCGTCAAGGCGATCGGCGACCACAGCTCCCGGCTGCGCGAGCTGGAGCCCGGCACCCGGGTGTGGGCGGAGGGCCCCTACGGGGCGCTGACCGCGCAGCGCCGCAGCCGCGGCAAGGTGCTGCTGGTCGCGGGCGGGGTGGGCATCACCCCGATGCGCGCCCTGTTCGAGACGCTGCCCGGCGCCTCCGGCGACATCACCCTGCTGTACCGGGCGAACAGCACGCAGGACCTGGCGCTGTGGGGCGAGCTGGCGAAGATCGCCGACGAGCGCGGTGCCCGGCTGATGTACGCGGTGAACAGCCCCGACGGGGAGCGCCCGGACATCTCGGCGGAGAGCCTGCGCCGCAAGATCCCCGACGTCGACCGCCACGACGTCTTCATGTGCGGGCCGCCCGGGTTCGCCCAGCAGGTGTACGCGGCCTTGCGGGACGCCGGGGTGCCCGCGCGCCGGATCCACCACGAGTCGTTCGAGATGTGAGCGGCGGGCCGTCGGCCCCGATCGCCCGTTACCCATCAGGAGCTTGAGAAGCGATGAGGAAGAGTCACCCCGTCCGGCGCGCCGTTCTGGCGACCGCCGCCACCGTCTCCGGGATCGTGCTGCTGCTGTCGCTGAAACCCGCGTCCGACCCGGGGTCGGACGAGGCGGCGGGCGGCGCCCCGCCCGCGGCGGAGTCCGTGCAGGGCGGCGCCCGCCCCGTCGGGGACGGCACGGTCACCGGCGACGCGGCGCAGACCCAGTACGGGGCGGTGCAGGTGCGGCTGACCGTCAGCGGCGGAAAGATCACCAAGGCCGAGGCCGTCCAGGCCCCCAAGGGCGGCCAGAGCGACCAGATCACCTCCAACGCCGTGCCCAGGCTCAACCAGGCGGTCGTGCGGGCGCAGGGCGCCGACATCGACGCGGTGTCCGGCGCGACGTACACCAGCAACGGCTACAAGGAGTCCCTCCAGTCGGCCATCGACAAGGCCCGCGCCTCCGCTCCGGCCGACACGGGCAACGGCGCCGGCGGCGGCGACGACGCGGCCCAGGCGCAGACCGTCACGGGTGACGTCGCGCAGACCCAGTACGGCCCGGTCCAGGTACGGATCACCGTCAGCGGCGGAAAGATCACCAAGGCCGAGGCCGTCCAGGCCCCCAAGGGCGGCCAGAGCGACCAGATCACCTCCAACGCCGTGCCGAAGCTGAACCAGGCGGCCGTGCAGGCCGGCACCGCGGACATCGACGCCGTGTCGGGCGCGACCTACACCAGCGAGGGCTACAAGGAGTCCCTCCAGTCCGCCCTGGACAAGGCCGGTGGCTGAGACGGTGGCGGAACCCGTTGAGGCGCCCGCCGCGGAGCGTCGTGTGGTGGAGACGATGGGGACCGTCTTCTCGCTCGACGTCCGCGGCGGGGAACCCGGCGCGGTGCGCGCGGCGCTGGAGGAGGCCGCCGCCGGACTGCGCCGGGTCGACGAGGTGTTCAGCACCTACCGCGGGGACACCCAGATCTCCCGTCTCGCGCACGGCGAGCTGGACGTCGGGCAGTGCGACCCCGAGGTCGCCGAGGTGCTGGAGCTGGCCGCGGAGGCGGAACGGGTCAGCGACGGCTGGTTCAGCACGCGGTACCGGGGGCAGCTCGACCCGACGGGGATCGTGAAGGGCTGGGCCACGGAGCGCGCGGCACGCCGGCTCCTCGCGGCCGGGGCGTCCGGGGTGAGCGTCAACGGCGGCGGCGACGTCCAGCTGCTCGGCTCACCGGGCACGGGGCGCCCTTGGCGGGTCGGCGTGTCGGACCCGCTGCGCCCGGGCGGCCTCGCCGCGGTGGTCTCGGCGGCCGGGGCGCGGGAGCTGGCGGTGGCCACGTCCGGCACGGCGGAGCGCGGCGACCACGTCGTCGACCCGCGCACGGGCCGCTCCGCGGTGACCGACCTGGTCGCGGTGACGGTGATCGCCCCCCGCCTGACCTGGGCGGACTGCTGGGCCACGGCGGCCTTCGCGATGGGCTCCCGGGAGGGCCTGCGCTGGCTGGATTCCCTCCCCGACACGGAGGCCCTCCTGATCACAGCAGGGGACGAGGTCCGCTGCACAGCGAACCTGGCCACCTGGCTGGGCTGAGGAAAACACCCCGGAGGGGCGCGGGGAACCGCGCGACCAGCCCCCACCGGGCCGCACCCGGCGACGAACCGGACAAGCTCCCTCAGTGGCCGTTCTGAGCCAACCGAAGCAGGTGATCGGCGAGAGCCTGCCCACCCGTAGGCTCCCGGCTGATCAACAACAGCGTGTCATCCCCGGCAATGGTGCCGAGAATGTCGTGCAATTCGGCCTGATCGATGGCGGACGCCAGGAACTGCGCCGCCCCTGGAGGCGTCCGAAGCACGACAAGATTCGCGGAGGCCTCCGCGGAGATCAGCAGCTCCTGCGAGAGCCGCCGCATCCGCTCCTCCTTCGCCGACTCCCCCAGCGGCGCCCGTGGCGTGCGGAACCCGCCCTCGCTCGGCACGGCGTAGATCAGATCCCCGTCGTTGTTGCGGATCTTCACCGCGTTCAGCTCGTCGAGGTCGCGGGAGAGCGTCGCCTGGGTGACGCTCAGCCCGTCGTCGGCGAGCAGCTTCGCGAGCTGGCTCTGCGACCGCACCGGCTCCCGGTTGAGGATGTCCACGATCCGGCGGTGCCGCGCGGTACGGGTCTGCGGCACGGCAGGCCCGGCCTGCGCGGACTGTCCGCCCTGGCCGCCCTGCCCCGCCGTACGCCCCTGGTCCTGCTCCTGGCTCATCGTCGTCTCATTCTCCGGATCGTCCTTCCCCACCCGCGCGTCCGGCGGCGTCCAGGATGCCGGGCAGCGCTCCGAGGAGCGCGGCCACCGCGTCGTCCCCGAGGTTCAGCGGCGGCATGAGCCGTACGACGTCGGGGGCGGCGGCGTTCACGAGGAACCCGGCGTCCTGAGCCGCCTGTTGCGCCTCGGGCGCGAGCGGCTCGGTGAGCACGATACCCAGGAGCAGGCCCGCTCCCCGGACGTGGTCGATCAGGGCGTGCCCGAGTCCCTCGACGCCCTCGCGCAGCTTCTCGCCCTGCCGCTTGGCGTTCTCCAGCAGTCCGTCGCCGGCGATGGTGTCGAGCACCGCGAGTCCGGCGGCGCAGGCGACCGGGTTGCCGCCGAAGGTGGTGCCGTGGTGGCCGGGCTCGAACAGCTGGGCGGCGCGGCCGAAGGCGACGGTGGCGCCGAGGGGCAGTCCGCCGCCGAGCTGCTTGGCGAGGGTGACGACGTCCGGCAGGACGCCCTCGTGGGCCTGGTAGGCGAACCAGTCGCCGGTCCGGCCGACGCCGGTCTGCACCTCGTCCAGTACGAGCAGCGCGCCCTTCGCGGCCGTGATGGCGCGGGCCGCCTTGAGGTAGCCGGTCGGCGGGACGACGACGCCGCGTTCGCCCTGGATGGGTTCGAGGATGACGAGGGCCGTGTCCTCGGTGACGGCCGCGTCCAGCGCCTGCGCGTCGCCGAACGGCACGTGGGTGACGTCCCCGGGCAGCGGCAGGAACGGCTCCCGCTTGCCGGCCTGCCCGGTGAGGGCGAGGGCGCCCATGGTGCGGCCGTGGAAGGCGCCCTCGGTCGCGACGACGTGGGTGCGCCCGGTGAGCCGGCCGATCTTGAAGGCGGCCTCGTTGGCCTCGGCGCCGGAGTTGCAGAAGAAGACCCTGCCGTCCCGGCCGAAGAGCTGGAGCAGCCGCTCGGCGAGGGCGACGGTCGGCTCGGCGAGGAAGAGGTTGGAGATGTGGCCGAGGGAGGAGATCTGCCGGGTCACGGCCTCGACGATCGCCGGGTGGCCGTGGCCGAGGGCGTTGGTGGCGATGCCGCCGACGAAGTCGAGGTACTCCTTGCCGTCGGCGTCCCGGAGCCGCTGGCCCTCGCCGCTCACGAGGGGGAGGCGGGGCGTGCCGTAGTTGTTCATCAGCGCGCCCTGCCACCGGGCGGTCAGTTCCGCGTTGCTCACGACTCCCCCTGTTCGTCGGGCACGACCATGGTGCCGATGCCCTCGTCCGTGAAGATCTCCAGCAGGATCGAGTGCTGGACCCGGCCGTCGATGACGCGGGCGGTGTTCACGCCGCCCCGCACGGCGTGCAGGCAGCCCTCCATCTTGGGCACCATGCCCGAGGACAGCTCCGGCAGGAGCTTCTCGAGCTGCGACGCGGTGAGACGGCTGATCACCTCGTCGGAGTGGGGCCAGTCCTCGTAGAGTCCCTCGACGTCCGTGAGGACCATGAGGGTTTCGGCGCCCAGTGCAGCAGCGAGTGCCGCAGCCGCCGTATCAGCATTGACGTTGTAGACATGGTGGTCGTCCTGGGAGCGGGCGATCGACGAGACGACCGGGATGCGGCCGTCGGCGAGCAGGGCCTCGATCGCGCCCGTGTCGATCTCGGTGATCTCGCCCACCCGTCCGATGTCGACGAGCTCTCCGTCGATCTCGGGCTGGTGCTTGACCGCGGTGAGGGTGTGCGCGTCCTCGCCGGTGAGGCCGACGGCGAGCGGGCCGTGCCGGTTGAGCAGGCCGACCAGCTCGCGCTGGACCTGCCCGGCGAGCACCATCCGTACGACGTCCATGGCGTCCTCGGTGGTGACGCGCAGGCCGGCCTTGAACTCGCTGACGATGCCGTGGGTCTCGAGGGCGCGGCTGATCTGCGGGCCGCCGCCGTGCACGACGACGGGCTTCAGTCCGGCGTGCCGCAGGAAGACGACGTCCTGGGCGAAGGCGGCCTTGAGATCCTCGTCGACCATGGCGTTGCCGCCGAACTTGATGACGACGGTCTTGCCGTGGTGCCGGGTCAGCCAGGGCAGGGCCTCGATGAGGATCTGCGCCTTGGGCAGCGCGGTGTGCTTACGGGTGACGGTCATGAGGAATAGGCGCTGTTCTCGTGGACGTAGTCGGCGGTGAGGTCGTTGGTCCAGATGGTGGCGGTGGCGTCGCCGGCGGACAGGTCGGCGACGATGTGCACCTCGCGGTAGCGCATGTCGACCTTGTCGCGGTCCTCGCCGACGCCGCCGTTCTTGCACACCCAGACGCCGTTGATGGCGACGTTGAGCCGGTCGGGCTCGAAGGCGGCCTTGGTGGTGCCGATGGCGGAGAGGACGCGGCCCCAGTTGGGGTCCTCGCCGTGGACGGCGCACTTGAGGAGGTTGTTGCGGGCGATGGAGCGGCCCACCTCGACGGCGTCGTCCTCGGTCGCGGCGTTGATCACCTCGACCTTGATGTCCTTGCTGGCGCCCTCGGCGTCCCGGATGAGCTGCTGGCCGAGGTCGTCGCAGACCTGCCGTACGGCCTCGGCGAAGTCGGCGTCCTCGGGGGTGAGGCCGGAGGCGCCGGAGGCGAGCAGCAGCACGGTGTCGTTGGTGGACATGCAGCCGTCGGAGTCGACGCGGTCGAACGTGACCTTGGTGGCGGCTCGGAGCGCCTTGTCCAGGGTCGCGCTGTCGAGGTCGGCGTCGGTGGTGAGGACGACGAGCATGGTGGCGAGGCCGGGGGCGAGCATGCCCGCGCCCTTCGCCATGCCGCCGACGGTCCAGCCGTCCTTGGTGACCACGGAGGTCTTGTGGACGGTGTCCGTCGTCTTGATGGCGATGGCGGCCTTCTCGCCGCCGTGCTCGGAGAGCTGTCCGGCGGCGGTCTCGACGCCGGGGAGCAGCTTGTCCATGGGGAGCAGGACGCCGATGAGGCCGGTGGAGCAGACGGCGACCTCGCCGGCGCCGACGCCGAGCACCTCGGCGGCCTTCTCGGCGGTGGCGTGGGTGTCCTGGAAGCCCTTGGGGCCGGTGCAGGCGTTGGCGCCGCCGGAGTTGAGGACGACGGCGGCGAGCTGCCCGCTCTTGAGGACCTGCTCGGACCAGAGCACGGGGGCGGCCTTCACACGGTTGGACGTGAAGACGCCGGCGGCGGCGCGTCGGGGGCCGTTGTTGACCACGAGGGCCAGATCGGGGTTGCCGTTCTCCTTGATCCCGGCGGCGATGCCCGCCGCCGTGAATCCCTTTGCTGCCGTCACACTCACTGTGTCTCCTCGTTCGCCCCGCCGCGGTAGCGGCTGATGTCACGGCCGCCCGTGCAGCGCAGAGGTGCGGGCATCGTGCTCGTCTGCGGCCCGGCGGCTGCACGTGCGTCGCTCACGGCGCAACTCCGATCGTCGAAAGTCCCGTGGTCTCGTCGAGACCCAGGGCGATGTTCATGCTCTGGACGGCACCGCCCGCGGTGCCCTTGGTGAGGTTGTCGAGGGCGCTGATCACCACGATCCGCCCGGCCGCCGTGTCGTGGGCGGCCTGCACATGGACGGCGTTGGAGCCGTACACGGAGGCGGTGGCGGGCCACTGTCCCTCGGGGAGGAGGCGCACGAACGGCTCGTCGGCGTACGCCTTCTCGTAGGCGGCGCGCACGGACTCGGCGGTGACGCCGGGCTTCGCCTTCGCGGAGCAGGTGGCGAGGATGCCGCGGGGCATCGGCGCCAGGGTGGGCGTGAAGGACACGGTGACGCGCTGGCCGGCCGCCGCGCTGAGGTTCTGGATCATCTCGGGCGTGTGCCGGTGCCCGCCGCCCACGCCGTACGGCGACATGGAGCCCATGACCTCGCTGCCCAGCAGGTGCGGCTTGGGCGACTTGCCCGCGCCGGAGGTGCCGGACGCGGCGACGACCACGGCCTCGGCCTCGGCGAGCCCGGCGGCGTAGGCCGGGAACAGGGCGAGGGAGACGGCGGTGGGGTAGCAACCGGGCACCGCGACACGCTTGGACCCCTCCAGCGCGGCGCGGCCACCCGGCAGTTCGGGCAGGCCGTAGGGCCAGGTGCCGGCGTGCGGGGAGCCGTAGAACGCCTCCCAGTCGGCGGCGTCCTTCAGGCGGAAGTCGGCGCCCATGTCGATCACGAGCACCTCGTCGCCGAGCTGCTCGGCGACGGCGGCGGACTGGCCGTGCGGCAGCGCGAGGAAGACGACGTCGTGCCCGGCGAGCACCTCGGGCGCGGTGGGCTCCAGCACCCGGTCGGCCAGCGGCAGCAGGTGCGGCTGGAGCGCGCCCAGGCGCTGTCCGGCGTTGGTGTTCCCGGTCAGGGCGCCGATCTCGACCTCGGGGTGTGTCAGGAGCAGACGCAGCAGCTCACCGCCCGCGTACCCGCTCGCTCCGGCCACCGCCGCACGTACCGCCATGGAAAACCCTCCTCCTGGATGGCATGACTATACGTTTCTCTGCACGTTTATGCAACGTGCCGCCCGGCGGGCGGTCCGGGCCGCGGCCGACCGGTCGCGGACCCGCCGTCATGGGCTGCTCAGCCGGGTTCGCCCAGCATGACCTTCCACACCCGGGTCGCGACCTGGAGGTTGAGGCGGTCCTCCACGTTCGTGAGGTCGCGGCCGCTGATCTCACGGATGCGCTGGAGCCGGTAGCGCAGGGTGCTGCGGTGGATCGTGAGGGACTCGGCGGTCTCGGCGTAGTTGCCTCCGCAGTCGAAGTACCGGGACAGGGTCTCCACGAGCGCCGCGCGGTGCCGGCCGTCGTAGTCGACGAGCCGGCCCAGCCATTCCCGGACGAACCCCTCCAGCTCCTGGTAGTCGCCGCCGGGTCCCAGGATGCGGTAGAGGCCCAGGTCGTCGAAGAACGTCGTGCCGTACCGGCAGCGGGAGCGCCGGCGCACCTCCAGGGCGCGCAAGGCCTCCTGGTAGCCGCCGGGGATGCCGTCGAGGGTGTCGCATCTGGCGCTCACCCCGATCGTCCCGTCGTGCGTCCCGGTCTCCCGGACGAGCGCCTCGTACAGGGCGCGGTCGGGGGGCCTGCCCTCGGCGACCAGGACCACGTGGCCGGAACGCCGGGTCACCAGTGACCGCATGCCCACGGCCGAGGCCGCCCGGCCCACGGTCCGCGCGAAGGCGTCGTCGGGGGCCTGGCTGCTCCACCGCACGACGACCACGTACTGATCGCGGCGCAGGTCGTGCCCCAGCGCCTCGGACCGGGCGTAGGCGCTCGTCTCGTCCGTCCCGGCCAGCAGGTCGTCGACCAGTTCGCGGCGCAGCCGCAGCTCCACCTCCGCGAGATGCCGCAGGTGCGACAGTTCCATGGCGAGCGACATGGCGGCGTGCTCCAGGGCGAACTCGGCGTAGTGGTCGGCCTCCTCCCGCGGATCGACCAGCGCCAGCACGCCGAGGACCTCGCCGCGGGGGCGTATCACGCGGATGAGCCGGTCCTTGACCCGCACGGGTCCGCCCCGCCGGGCGGCCTGCTGCAGCACCTCCTCGTGGCGTGCGGGGTCGGGGTCCGGGTAGGGGTCGGGCCGGCCGGGGCCGGTCCAGGACCGCAGCCGGCCGAAGCGGTCCTCCAGCAGGACCGGGAATCCGGTGAGCTCGTGCAGCACGCCGGTGATGGCCTCCTGGCCGCCGCCGGAGGCCGCGACGTCGGCGAGCGCCTGGTGCACGGCCCGCTGGTGTCCCGCCTCGACCACGAGTGAGATCATCCGCTGCTGGAGGGTCGCCCGTTCCCGTCGCAGCCGGTGCAGCTCCAGCGCGTCCTCCTGCCGGCGGCGGTGCGCGACGGCGGCCGAGAGGGCCGCGGCGGTGAGGCGTACCAGCATGGCGAGCAGGACGTCGTGGGCATCGGTGGGCCGGGAGCGGCACGTCACCACCAGGTAGCCGTGCACGCCGCCGGGTCCGCGCAGGGCCAGGGCCCGGCCCGGTGACCGGCCGGGAACGTCCACGGGGCCGTCCCGCCCCGCCAGCTCCCGCACCGCCCGGTCGACGGCCGGCGGGTGGTCCGTCCCGGCTCGCGGGACGGGGGCCAGCCGGCCGTTCACCCTGAGGTATCCGGCCTCGGCCGTGTACGGGCCGACGGCAGGCACGTGCTCCATCGCCAGGCGCAGGATCTCGTCCTCGTTCCGGGCTTCGGTCAGGGCGTGGGAGACCGTCAGCAGTTCGCGGGGGAGTTCGGCCGGGCCCGGGCGGTGCGGGCCGGCCCCTTGCCACGGGGCGGTCGGGTGCCGCACGGAACGGCTCCGTGGAAGGCTGCCGTCCCGGGCGGGACGGCCTCGCCCCATGTTCCGGGTGACCCGGCGATCAACCATGGGATCACTCCCATCGCGTGCTGTCACAGGGGTGAACAGATGCCGCGTACCCCTCACCGCTTTCCGCTCACCTGAGGCTTCAGCCGGTTTTGTCCTCGTGCTCATGGGGCGACCGGTTCCGCCGTTCTTCGACCTGCCGGGCGCATGCACGGGGCTGCCCGGTTCGCGAGTCTGGGGCGTGCTGGTGCCGGAGCGCATGACGCAGGAAGGACCGGGCGATGACCGAACAGCCTCGCGGGCGCGTTGCCGCGTACGGGACGTACCAGGAGACCGGACGCGCCGTCGGCCGCCTCCCGGAGCAGAGGGTGTGAGAGCGGCATGAGCACTGTGCGAGCCACCGACGTCACATGCCCGCGCTGCGGGCGCACCAACCGGGTGCCCGTGGCCGCCGCGGGCCGGCCCAGGTGCGGCAACTGCGAGGGGCCTCTGCCGTGGATCGCCGACGCGGGCGACGACGACTTCGCCGAGGTCGTCGAGCGGGCGACCGTTCCTGTCGTCGTGGACCTGTGGGCCACCTGGTGCGGTCCCTGCCGCATGGTGAGCCCGGCGCTGGAGAAGGTCGCCGCCGATCTGGCGGGACGGATCAAGCTGGTCAAGGTCGACGTCGACAGGAATCCGCGTCTGGCGCGGCGCTTCGAGGTCCAGGCGGTACCGACCCTGCTGGTCCTGGACAAGGGGCGGACCGTCGCCCGGCAGACGGGGGCCGCGCCTGCACCCGTCCTGCGGCGGTGGGTGGAGCAGTCGATCGCCGGCCGTGCGCCTGCGGGGAAAGGGTGATCGGCCATGCCCGTACGGACCGACCCCCACCTCGCCCTCGTACGCCCCGTGACCCCGCGCGCCGCGGGATGCGAGGAATGTCTGGCCACGCGTTCGTCCTGGGTCCATCTCAGGGTCTGCCTGACCTGCGGTCACGTCGGCTGCTGCGACTCGTCGCCGAACCGGCACGCCCGTCGTCACGCGGCCGCCCAAGGGCATCCGATCGCGGCGTCGCTCGAGCCCGGTGAGGACTGGCGGTGGTGTTTCGTCCACGAGGCGTTCGTGTGATGCCCGGCGACGAGACGCGGCCGGACACCACGCCTGTGCCGGACGAGAGCGTCCCCCTCGAGACGCCCGACATCCACGGCGCCTATCCCCGGCTGTCGGAGGAGCAGACGGCCCGCCTGGCGGAGCAGGGTTGGCGCCGCGCCGTCGGCCCCGGTGACGTGCTGATCCGCGAGGGTGAGCGGTGCGAGACGTTCTACGTCATCCTCAGCGGCGCGGTGGCCGTCGTGGAGGGGTACGGCACGCCCGACGAGCACCTGCTCCGGGTGCACGGCCCCGGCCGCTTCATCGGCGAACTCGGCCTGTCGAGCGGGCAGGTGGCCTTCTACACCGCCGTGGTCCGGGACCCCGGCGAGATCCTCGCCCTGTCCATGGACCAACTGCGTGACCTGGTGACCCGGGACTCCCTCCTCGGTGACGTGGTGCTGCGCGCCTGTCTGTGCCGCCGTGCCCTGCTCGTCGGGCAGGGTGCGGGCTTCCGCATCATCGGCTCACGCTATTCGCCCGACACACGGCGGCTGCGTGAGTTCGCCGCCCGCAACCGGCTGCCGTACCGCTGGATCGATCTGGAGACGGACCAGGAGGCCGAGGCGCTGCTGCGCCGCTTCGCCGTCGGTCCGGAGCAGACGCCGCTGGTGATCTGGCGGGACACGACCCTGCTGCGCAACCCGAGCAACGCCGAACTGGCCCGGCTGATCGGCCTGCCGCCCCTGCCGTCGGGCAACGGCCGCGGCGATCTCCTCGTCGTCGGCTCCGGTCCCGCCGGTCTCGCCGCCGCGGTGAACGCCGCCTCGGAGGGCCTCCGCACGACCGTGGTCGAGTCCCTGGCCACGGGCGGGCAGGCCGGGACGTCCTCCCGCATCGAGAACTGCTTCGGCTTCCCCTCCGGCATCTCCGGCGCCGAACTCACCGAGCGCGCCGTGCTCCAGGCGGAGAAGTTCGGCGCCCGGATCAGCGTCCCGGCGGAGGCGGCCCGGCTCGAAGCGCGGGACGACCACCTCGCCGTCGGGTTCGCCGACGGCAGCGAGATCACGGCCCGTGCCGTCGTCCTGGCCACCGGCGCCCGCTACCGCCGCCTCGACGTGCCCGGCATCGAGCCGCTGGAGGGCTCGAGCGTGCACTACTCGGCCACGGTCCACGAGGCCCAGCAGTGCCGTTCCGCCCCGGTCGCGGTGGTCGGCGGCGGCAACTCCGCGGGCCAGGCCGTGCTCTTCCTCGCGGGATTCGCGCCGGAGGTGTATCTGCTGGTCCGCGGGCCGAGCCTCGAGGCCCGCATGTCCCGGTACCTGATCGACCAGATCGAGCGCCATCCGCGGGTGCGCGTGCTGCTGCACACGCGGCTGACCGAGGCGTTCGGCGACAAGGCGCTGGAGCGGGTCACCGTCGCCGATCTCCGCACGGGCCGGCACCGCGACCTCACGGTGCGGGCCCTGTTCGTCTTCACCGGGGCCGACCCCCACACCGCGTGGCTGTCCGGCGCTGTGGCGCTCGACGCACGGGGCTACGTGCTCACCGGGGCCGAGGCACAGGCCTGCTCCGTGCCCGGACTGTGGCAGAGCCAGGGCCGCGACTGCCTGACCCTGGAGACCAGCCTTCCCTGCGTGTTCGCGGCAGGCGACGTCCGCAGCGGCTCGGTGAAACGTGTGGCCTCCGCGGTGGGCGAAGGCGCGATGAGCATCCACTTCGTGCACCGCTGCCTCGACCGCACGGCCACCCCCGGCGGCGCCGGCAGCTTCCCGCTCGTCCGACCGAAGGAGTCCGCTTGGCTCGCATGACACCCAGGCCGCGAGGAGATCACCGAAAGAGGAGGCAAGGGGAATGACCACGCCCGTACGGCGTCACCCCGGTGGCGCGACGCAGGACAGGACCGTCGGCTGGGCCCGCAATCCGCTCACGGAGTTCGACCAGCTGATCAACGAGATGACCGGGCTGCTCGAGTCCACCGTGGGAAGCGCGGCGCCCGCAGCGGCGTGGACGCCCATGGCGGACGTCACGGAGTCCGACGACGCCTTCCACGTCGAGATCGAACTCCCCGGCGTCAAGACCAAGGACGTCGACGTGGAGGCCAACAGCCAGGAGCTGGTGGTCACCGGAGAGATCAAGGAGAGGGAACGCAAGGGCGTCCTGCGCCGGAGCACCCGCCGCACCGGAGCCTTCGAGTACCGGCTGCGGCTGCCCGGAGAGGTCGACATGGACAAGATCACCGCGCGGATGTCGGACGGCGTGCTCAGCATCACCGTCCCCAAGGCCGACGTCGCCAGGCCCCGGCACATCGAGATCAGCGACACGAGTGAGAGCTCGGGGAACAGCTCCTGAGACGCCACCGCGGTTCCGGACGGCGTCCGGAACCGCGGCCGGCCGGACGAGGCTCGAACATCCGGCGGTGACTCATGAACAGGCGTCCCCTGCCACACCTTCCTACCGCGACCGGGGCACGGTACGGGGTCCGCCGTCGCCCCTGTCACCGCGCCGGCGCCAGGCGCGCAACAGGCGGAGGGGAAGGAGACCCAGCGGCGCGCGCCGGCCCAGGTCGGCCTGGTCCTCGCGGTCGAACGCCCGCGCGTAACGCTCCGCGTCCCGCGCCGTCGGATATCGCTTGCTTCCCTCAGCCCCGCACCCGCGCGCGCAATGCCAGCGCATCGACTCGCCCTCGTGGAAGAAGCGAAAACGGTGTCCCAGCAGGTGGCAGCGCAGCATAAACGACCACATTATCCGTATAGGTGCCTTTCGTCCTGTTCCGCTCCCCCAGGCATCAGCCCGTCAACCTGATCGAGGAGACATGCGCATGACCAGCACCTCCGAACTCGGCGTGGTGACCACCAAGGTTCCCGCCCGGCTGGACCGGCTGCCGTGGTCCCGCTTCCACTGGAGGATCGTCATCGGCCTCGGCACCGTCTGGATCCTGGACGGACTCGAGGTGACGATCGTCGGGGCGGTCGCCGCCCGCATGACGGAACCGGGCAGCGGCATCGACCTGACCAGCGCCGACATCGGCACCGCCGCCGCCATCTACGTGGCGGGCGCGTGCCTCGGAGCCCTCCTGTTCGGCAGGCTCACCGACCGTTTCGGGCGCAAGAAACTGTTCATGGTCACGCTCGGCATCTACGTCCTCGCCACCGTCGCGACCGCGTTCGCCCGTGACCCCTGGTACCTATACCTCGCCCGTTTCGTCACCGGCATGGGCATCGGCGGGGAGTACGCCGCGATCAACTCGGCCATCGACGAGCTGATCCCCGCCCGCAACCGCGGGCAGGTGGACCTCGCCATCAACGGCAGTTACTGGGTCGGTTCGGCGATCGGCAGCCTGGTCGCCGTGCTGCTCCTCAACGAGAGCCTGCTGGCGGCCGACCTCGGCTGGCGGCTGGCCTTCGGCCTGGGCGGCGTCCTGGGCCTGGCCATCATGCTGGTACGCCGCCATGTGCCCGAGAGTCCACGCTGGCTGTTCATCCACGGGCACGAGGACGAGGCCGAACGCATCGTCGACGGGATCGAGGCCGAGGTGCGTCAGGAGACCGGCCAGGAGCTGCCGGAGCCGGGCGAGGCGGTCACCGTGCGGCAGCGCAAGGTCATCCCGTTCCGGGAGATCGCCGGCGTGGCCCTGCGGCGGTACCCGCGTCGCGCCCTTCTCGGCCTGGCGCTCTTCGTCGGACAGGCGTTCCTGTACAACGCGATCGTCTTCGACCTCGGCACGCTGCTGAGCGGATTCTTCGACATCGGGTCCGGCACGATCCCGTACTTCCTCGCCCTGTTCGCGATCGCCAACTTCCTCGGGCCGCTCCTCCTCGGACGGCTGTTCGACACCGTGGGCAGGAAGCCGATGATCACCGCCACCTACTTCGGATCGGCGGTCGTGGCCACCGTCCTCGCGGTCCTGCTGATGACCGGGTCCCTGACCACGCTGTGGTTCTTCCTGCTGGTGTCGCTGACCTTCTTCGTGGCCTCCGCGGGAGCGAGCTCGGCCTATCTGACGGTGAGCGAGGTCTTCCCCATGGAGACCCGCGCCCTGTCCATCTCGCTGTTCTTCGCCATCGGCACGGCCGTGGGCGGGATCACCGGGCCGCTGCTGTTCGGCCACTTGATCCACACGGGCAACGCCGACCTGGTGGCCATCGGCTTCCTCGTCGGAGCTGCGGCCATGGCGCTGGGCGGTCTCGCCGAGGTCTTCTTCGGCGTGCGCGCCGAACAGCAGTCCCTGGAGAACATCGCCCGGCCGCTCACCGCCGAGGAGGTGGAGGCGGACTGGCGCGGCGAGCCCGCGCCGCAGACCGAACGGGACCTCGGCCGGCCGGCCGAGGTGCAGCAGGCGGCGCACGAGCGCGACCGGCGGATCGCCGACCGCACCGCCCGCCGCCGGGAGCGGCAGCGCGCCGGACTCCGCCGCTACCGCCCGGGCACCGGGCAGGGCAACAGGATGTACTCGCCGGGGATGGCCGGCACCGCGGGCGCGGCGAGCCGTACGTCCGCCATGGCCGAGCAGCGCCTCGACGACGAGATCGAGCAGATCACCCACGCCCTCCAGGAATCCGGCCCGACGAGCCGTGATGAGCTCAAGAAAGCCGTGGGCGGCCATTCCTGGGGCCCCCGGCGCTTCCGGCGCGCCCTGCGGGAGTCCGAGCGGGAGTCCAGGGTCAGGGACGTCGGCCACGACACCTACGCGCCGGCGGACGGACGCGACAGGTCCGGCAGCTAGCCGGACACCCCCGCCGGCGGTGACCGGAACAGAAGGAGGCCGCAGTGAAGTACGACGAATTCCTCGCCCGTGTACGGGAGCGCGGCGAGTACAAGGACAACGACGAGGCCGCGCACGTCACCAACGCCGTGCTGGAAGTGCTGGCCCAGCGGATCAGCCCCGGAGAGGTCAGGGATCTGGCGTCGCAGCTGCCCGGCCCGCTCGGGCAGGTGCTGGAGGACGCCGCGCCTCAGCAGGCGCGGAGCTTCGGGATCGAGGAGTTCCTGCGCCGGGTCGCCGAGCGCACCGACGCCCGGCCGCGTACGGCGGAATGGGACGCGGGCGCGGTCCTGTCCACCCTGGGCGACGCCGTGACCGGCGGAGAACTGAACCAGATCATCAGCCAGCTCCCCTCGAGCTACGCGGCCCTGTTCGGCAAGGCCGACCTCGCGGGCTGAGCCCGTGGCACCCGGAACGTAGCACCCGGAACGAAAGGCCCACACAAATGGTCGACACAGGCTTTTCCTCGTTCGACACGATGGTGGACAAGGCCAACCGGCTCCTCAAGGACATCGAGGATGCCTTCGGATGGCCCAAGGACCGGCGCAAGCAGTCCTACGCGGCGCTGCGGGCGGTGCTGCACCCGCTCAGGGACCGGCTCCCGGTGGAGACGGCCGTGCAGTTCGGCGCGCAGCTGCCGACTCTCGTCAGGGGTGTCTACTACGACGGCTGGAAACCGGCCGAATCGCCCGTGCGGATGAGCAACGACGAGTTCATGGCGCGGGTCAGGAGCGAATTCCCCTACGCGGTCGAGGGCGGCCCCGAGAAGCTGGTGCGCACTGTCCTGAAAACCATGGCGCTCCATGTGAGCGCCGGTGAGTGGGAGCACGTCAAGGCCCGCGTGCCGAACGCGTTCGCCGCGCTCCTGCCGTGACTCCGCCACGACGCGGTCCCCTGGTCACGGATCAGGGGGCTGCCACTCGAACATCAGGATGGTGGCGTCGTCGCTGAGCTTGTTGTGCCGGTGGTCGAGGATGGAGTGGATGAGCAGGCGCAGCACTTCCGGGGCGTTCTGCCCCGCGGCGGTGGACCGGATGATGTAGTCGGTGAAGCGCTCCAGGCCGAACTGCTCGCCCTCCTCGTTGCGCGACTCGACGACGCCGTCCGAGTAGAGGAGGATGCGGTCGCCCGGTTCCAGGCGGACCTCGTGCACCTGACGGGCGGTCCCGGCGAGACGTGCGGGCAGTCCCAGAGGGGGCTCGGACGGCCGCTCCAGCGCCTTGTGGAGCAGGCGGTGGCGGCGGATGAGCAGCGGGGCCGGATGACCGCAGTTGCACCACCTCAGCACGCCGGTGCGCATGTGCAGTTGCGTGAAGACACCGGTGCAGAACTGCTCCGGGAGCCACTTCGCCAGCGCGTCGTCCACGGTGCCCACGAGTTCGTCGAGGCCCGCCCCGCTGCGCCGGGCGTTGCGGCAGCCCGCCATGGCGACGGAGGTGGCGAGTCCGGACGCCAGGTCGTGCCCCATGCCGTCGAGGACCGTGGTGTGCAGGATGTCCTCGGTGAACACGTGGTCGAAGGCGTCGCCGCCCAGTTCGTACGCGGGCTCCAGGGCCGCCGTCGACACCACCCGACCGGTTCCGATCGACCGGGGAGGGAGGAAGGCGCGCACCATCTCCGTGGGGAGATGCATCGGCCTGGTCCGCATGCGCTGCGCGATGGTGTCGCTGTAGGTGCGCTGGGACGTGATGATCAACGCGAGGAGCGACGCCGCCGTGCGGCAGCGCCGCAGGGTGACCCCGTCCAGCGAGTCCATGGTCAGTTCCAGAACGCCCAGCCGCTCCGCTCCGTTGGCGAGGGGCAGCCATACGTTCAGCTGGCCGGACGGAGTCTCCTCCACGCGGAGGGAGTCGGTGCGGTAGGTCCAGCCCGCCAGCGACGTCTCGAGGTCCAGGTCCGGCTCGCCCTCGACGAACGGCACCAGCAGTCTCTGCTGGATGTCGACCAGGTAGATCGCGGCCGTCCCCAGGCCCATGGCCTCGGCGTACCGGTTCAGGACGACGGGCAGCTCCGCGGGGGACGCCAGCTGGGCCGCCCCGACGAATTCTTCCAGCAGGAGCTCTCCCGACCCGACGGACGCGTTTCTCTCCATACCTTCGAGGATCCCTGCCACCGCTCACAGAAGCAGGTCGAAGACGGCTCGGGCCTCGTCCCAGTGCTGGGTCTGCGGGTTCTTCAGGTCGGGGTGGAGGATCTTGAAGCTCTGGGCGAGGGCGAGGCTGAGTCCGCCGATGATCTCCGGGTAGGCCGCCTCGGTCTCCTCGTCGGGCGTGCGGTCGAGAGCGGGGTGGGTGGCGAGCTGTTCGAGGATCGGCTCGAGCTCCACCTCCTCGTCGATCTCCCGGAAGCGGTGGATGCTCTCCTGCAGGCCCTTCGTGATCGGCAGGTCCCAGGTCCGGACGACGTCCCGCCCGTTGGCCTTGGCCGTGGCCTGGGCGACGGTGAGCAGATCGTAGAGCTTGGCGTCGACGAAGTCGCTGTAGCGCTTGAGATCGTTCTTGTCGACGTCCAGCCCCGCGGCCGCACGGAAGAACCTCTCGAACCTGGCGATGGACATCACGGTCATGACGGCAACCTCCGGCTGCGGGGGCCGGGCGAGTCCCGGCCCCCAGTCCTCCAGCCAGCGTGGCCGACGGGGCATCCGAACGCTTGCGCATGCCGGGCCGAACCGGCCCGTCCCGCATTGCCCTGCCAGGCCCATGAGGCCGACGGGCTTCCCCCGGGGCCGGCCGGCCCGGCCGGCCCCGGGGGATCACGCGTTCCGCGTCGTCACCTCCGGGCGATCCTCATGAACGTCACCGAGTGCGGCGGGAAGGTGTACTCGAACGTCGGCGCCACTCCGCGGAACGTCGAGGTCACCGGGGTGACCGGGGTGTCCGTCTCGGTGTTCGTGTCGTCCGGGTCGGCGGCCAGGGTGGTGACCCGGGCGCGGGAGGAGACGCGGGCGGTGCCGAGGCCGACGGAGGTGCGGGCCTCGGACGGCTGGGCGTTGACGACCTTGAGGAGCAGGTCGCCGGTGCGGGCGTCCTCGGTGACCACCTGGCGGAACGGCTCGGCCGGCTTGTCGTCGGTGAAGCTCCCCCACTCCTCGCCGTCGAGGTACAGGGTGACCCTGCGGCCGCGCACCTCGACCTCGATGTCGTACGCACGGCCCGTCTCGATCGAGCCCGGCCTGGAGATCAGGGTGGACTTGCCGCCGTCCACGGCCTGCTCCACCGCGGACTGCGTGTTGTTCCAGCCGCCCAGGTTCCACCAGTAGTAGTTCCCGGTGTCCTTCACGCCGAAGGCGACCAGGAAGCCCTCCTTGCCGGAGCGCTTGACCGCCCTGACCCGCAGGTCGTAGTCGCGCCACTCCGGGTCGCCCGCGGTGACCAGGGTGTTCTCGGCGGCCTCGTCGGTCTGGACGTAGCGGCCGTCCTGGACGGTCCAGCTGCCGCCGCCGACGTGGCTCCAGCGGCCGGCGCCGGCCGAGAAGTCGTCGCTGAGCAGCGTGGTGCCGTCGGCCGCCGTCACCTCGACGTCGTCGTACGCGGCGCTCGTCGCCCAGGTGGAGAGACCGACCGCGCCGGTGATGGGGCCGCTGACGTCGGGCGTGGTACTGGCTCGTGAGGGGATCACCCGGTCGCCGACGTTGGTCATGAACAGCTTCTGGACCTCGTAGTTCGCCGAGCCCCAGGAGGCGCGGTTGTTGAACCAGATCATGTCCGGCCGCCACTGCACGTGGTCCTCGTTGGCCAGCAGCGGCGCGTACGAGGCGAGCTTCACGACGTCGGCGTTGCGCTCCAGGCCGGTCATGTACGCCGCCTCGGCCAGGGCGTTCTTCCAGGCGTTGCCCTGGGAGGCGTACTCGCCGAGGAAGACCTTCGGGCCCTGCCGGTCGTAGGAGTCGTAGCGGTCGTTGTTCTGCAGGAACCACTGCGGGCTGTTGTAGTAGTGCTCGTCGACCATGTCGACGCCGCCCTCGCGGTTGAGCCGCCAGGCGGTGTCGAAGACCGTGCCGGTGTCGTCCGGGCCGGAGTTGGAGATCACCGTGATCTCCGGGTGCTCCGCCTCGATGGCGGCGCGGAACCGCTGGAAGCGGGCGAAGAACTCGTGCGGCAGGTTTTCCTCGTTGCCGACGCCGATGTGGGTGAGGCCGAAGGGCCTGGGGTGGCCCATCTCGGCGCGCAGGGCGCCCCACTTCGACGTCCTCGGGCCGTTGGCGAACTCGATCAGGTCGAGGGTGTCCTGGATGTGCCGCTTCAGCAGCGCCTCGTCGTCGGTGGCCCTGTTCTGGCCGCAGCCGGTGACGAGCGCGGGGACGACCGGGAGCGGCATCGCGCCGACGTCCTCGGCGAAGCGGAAGTACTCGTAGTAGCCGAGTCCGTAACTCTGGTTGTATCCCCAGAAGTTGGCGTTGGTGGCGCGTTCCTCGACCGGGCCGACGGTGTCCTTCCACTGGTAGGCGCGCCTGCGCTGCCAGCCGGAGGCCTCGCTGTAGTCCTCCATGGAGCCGGTGTTGACCAGGCAGCCGCCGGGGAAGCGGAGGAAGCCGGGCTGCAGCGCGGCGATCTTCTCTGCGAGGTCCTTGCGCAGCCCGTTGGGCCGGTTCTTGTACGTCTCGCGCGGGAACAGCGACACCATGTCGAGGGCCGCGTCGGCGGAGGTGGCCACGGTGAGGCGGCCGCGGCTGCTGGTGCGGGACGCGGTGAACGTGGCCTTGTACTGCGTCCAGCCGCCCCGTACGGCGACCGTGCGGCTGTCGGCGAGGGTGCCCGCCGCGTCCTTGAGCGTGACGGTGAGGGCGGCGCCGGCCTCGGCGCGGGCCCACACCGAGAAGTCGTACCGCTTGCCCTGCTCGACCCGGATGCCGGTGTTGTGGCCGGCGTTGGTGACGGAGGAGCCGGCGCCGAGGGACAGGTAGGTGCGGTTGCGCTCGTTGAGCCGCCCGGAGTCGTCCCGCGCCTCGGCCGTGCCGGAGGTGGTCCAGGAGGTCAGGGGCGTGTAGGAGGCGTGGTCGGCGGTGGAGTACTCGAAGGAGCGGTTCTGGACGAGTTCGGCGTACAGACCGCCGTCGGCGGCCCGGTTGATGTCCTCGAAGAAGACGCCGTACATCGTGTCGCCGATCGCCGGGCCACGGGCGCCGGTGTCGACGGTGATCGTGTAGTCGGTGACGTCCTCCGCGTGGGCGGGGACCGGGAGCAGAACGGCGGCCGTCAGCAGGGCGGTGCCGGCGAGGACGGCTCTGCGGCGGGTGCGGTGCCGGGCGGTGCGTGACATGGATACTCCGCGGCTCTTGGGGGGAGTGGGCGGTCGTTCGTAATGTCGGACGCTGTGCAGCACTTCGAACGGCAAGATAGGGAGGGGGCAGGAGCACGTCAATGGGGCGTGCGGCACCGCGGAGCACGAGAGAGCACGGGAGAACGGGACGCCATGGGCGAGTTCTGGCCGGTACCCGACGTACTGGCGTATCTGGGCGGCGCCTGGCGGGCCGAGCGCGTGGTGCGGGACCTGGCGGGCGGGGACGAGGGGCGGTTCAGCGGGACCGTGGTGTTCGAGCCGCTCGACGACGAGGACGGCTTGCTGCAGCGGGAGTCCGGCGACTTCACCTGGCGCGGCGCCACGCGACCCGCCGAGCGCACGCTCCGCTTCCTGCGCGGGCCCGACGGCACGGCGGACGTGCGGTTCGCGGACGGCCGCTTCTTCCACGGCCTGGACCTCGGGTCCGGCCGGCACACCGCCGACCACCCCTGCTCGGCGGACCTCTACCGGGGCGAGTTCACCGTGCGGGACGCGGACCACTGGCGGGTGGTCTGGCGGGTGCGCGGCCCGGCGAAGGACCTGGAACTCGTCACGGAGTACGCACGCACTCCCGTCACGTGAGGTCAGGCGCGCAGGGGCTGGGCCGAGACGCTTTCGAGCCGCAGGCTCCAGCGGCCCGGCCGCCCGGCGACGCTGATCGTCGACAGCGAGCGGACGTCGATGTTCCAGTAGGTGCCGGGCGGCGCCTTCAGCGCGTAGACGAGCGCCGCGCGGATCACCGACGGCTCGGCCACCGCGACCACCCGGCAGCCGTCCTCGGCGGGCCGCGTGTCGAGCCAGTTGCCGACGCGTCCGATGAAGTCCAGCAGGGACTCCCCGCCGTGGGGTGTGGACCGTGGCTCGGCGAGCCAGGCGTCCACCGCCTCCGGCTCCCGGGCCATCGCCTCACCGAGGGTCAGTCCGCGCCAGCGGCCCATGTCGCAGTCGCGCAGGGCGAGCTGGACGAGCGGCGCGTACCCGAGGCCCTCCCCGGTGGCGCGGCTGCGGGGCGCCGGTGAGCAGTAGCGCAGGTCGGCCGCGGCCAGGGGCAGCAGTTCGTGCGCGACGCGTTGCACCTCGCTCCATCCGGCCTGGTCCAGCGGCCGGGAGTCCTCGAAGCGCTCGGACAGCACCGTGGAGCTCCCCGCCGCTGCGACGAACGTGACCCGAAGTGCCATGCGGCGATGGTCAGCCGCCGGGGTCGGCTGGTCAAGGGGTGTCGGCCGGCCATGACGCTTGGTGGCGCGGGCCTCACCCTCCGCCGAGGGCATACGGCACAACCCCGGCCCTATGCGCCCACCGGATCGGGCCTCACACCTGCTCGAAGATCAGCGCCATCCACTGGTCCGGCCGCTCCAGTGGCCGGAACCCGAGGGGCGCGTACACCTCGTGCGCGTCGTGCGTGGCGAGCAGGACGCGCCGTACGCCGTACTCGCGCACGTCGTCCCGTACGGCGGTGACGAGCGCGGTGCCGATCCCCTTGCCGCGGACGGCGGGGTCCACGTACACGTCGCACAGCCAGGCGAAGGTGGCCCTGTCGGTGATGACGCGGGCGTACGCCACCTGCGCGCCGGTGACCGTGTCGTACACGCCGAAGTTGAGGGAGCCGCGGATCGCCCTGTCCTGTGTCTCGCGGGGGCGGCCGAGGGCCCAGTACGCGTCGGTGGACAGCCAGCGGTGCACCGTGCCGGCGTCGATGCGGGCGGGGTCGGCGGAGATCTCGTAGCCCTCGGGCAGGCGGGGATCGGCAGTCATGCGCCGATGCTGGCAGCCGGTGACGGCGGGCGTCGAGCCGTTATCCCACCACCTGGGACCAGGCCGCGCGCAGCCGGTGCACGCCTTCCGTGATCTCGCCGGCGCCGGCCACGGCGGCGAAGCTCAGGCGCAGGTGCCCTGCGGGCGGTTCGGCGCTGAAGTAGGGGCGTCCGGGGGTGACGGCGACGCCCGCGCGCAGTGCGGCGGCGGTCAGGGCGGACTCGGACGCGCCGTCGGGGAGGCGCAGCCACAGGTGGTAGCCGCCGGAGGGGATGTGCGGCAGGGAAAGGCCGGGCAGCTGGAGGCGGAGGGCGGCGGTCATGGCGTCTCGGCGGGTGCGCAGGGCGGTGGAGACGGCACGCAGATGGCGGGGCCAGGCGGACGAGCCCACCAGCTCCAGAGTGGCCTCCTGGAGCGGGCGCGGCACGAAGAAGGTGTCGACGATCTGGATGGCGCGCAGCCGCTCCAGCACCGGGCCGTGCGCGGCGAGGGCGCTCACCCGGAAGCTGGGCGAGGTGGCCTTGGTCAGCGAGCTGACGTGCACCACCACGCCGTCGGGATCGTCGGCGGCGAGCGGGCGCGGCAGCGGGCCCGCGTCCTCGTGCACCAGCCGCCGTACGAAGTCGTCCTCGACGACGAACGCGCCGGCCCGCCGGGCGATGCGCAGCACCTCGGCGCGCCGCTCGGGGGCGAGGACGGCGCCGGTGGGGTTCTGGAAAAGGGGCTGGCAGACGAAGACGCGGGCGCCGGTGGCGCGGAACGCGTCGGCGAGGAGGGACGGGCGTACGCCGTCGGCGTCGACGGGTACGGGCACCGGGCGGAGTCCGGCGGCGCGGGCGATGGCGAGCATGCCGGGGTAGGTGGGCGACTCCACGAGGACGGGGGCGCCGGGCGGGGCGAGGGCGCGCAGGGCGGTGGTGAGCGCGGACTGTCCGCCCGCGGTGACCAGCACACCGGCCGCCGTCACAGGTCCGCCGATGGCGCGCGCGAACCATTCGCGCAGCTCGGGCAGCCCCTCCATGGGCGGCCTCCCCCAGGCGCCCGGTCTGCGTCCGGCGCGGGCGAGCGCGGCGGCCATGGCGCGCTCCGGCTGGAGGGAGGGGTGCAGGTAGCCGCCGTTGAACTCGATCACTCCGGGCGCGGGGGCGGCCAGCGAGACGAGGACGCCGGACGCGTCGACCGAGCGCGGGACGAGGTCGGCGGCGCCGTCGGCGCTGAGGGCGACCTCCTGCCAGGAGGTGTCCCCGGTGGGAGCGGCCGGTGTGCGGGGCACGGCACGGAAGGCTCCGGCGCCGGGGCGGGTGACGACGAGTCCCTCGGCGGCGAGCCGCGCCAGCGCGCGGGAGACGGTCACAGGGCTGACCCGGAACCGCTCGACGAGGGCACGGCTGGACGGGAGCTTCTCACCGGGAGAGTAGCGGTCCAGCTCCTGCCGCAGCTGTTCCGCCAGTTCACCGACGCTGTTACGCTCTTGCATGAGAGCACAGAGTAGCGCTACTACCTCCGAGCCGATAGCGGTTGCCGCTCCCCCGCGCGGCCGTGGCTTCGGCACCGTCCAGGCCGCCCTCGGGGTGGTCGCCTTCTCCCTGACCTTCCCCGCCACCGCCTGGGGTTTGGAGGGCTTCGGGCCCTGGTCGCTGGTGGCGGTGCGCAGCGTGCTCGCGGCGGTGATCGGCGGGGGCTGTCTCCTGGCCCTGCGCGTCCCGCTCCCGGACCGCCGCCACTGGGCGGGGCTCGCGGTGGTCGCGGCGGGGGTGGTGCTGGGCTTCCCGATGCTGACCACGCTGGCGCTGCAGACGTCCACGACGGCGCACGCGGCCGTGGTGGTCGGCCTGCTGCCGCTCACCACGGCCCTCTTCTCGTCCCTGCGGACCGGCTCACGCCCCTCGCGCACCTTCTGGGTCGCGGCCCTCGCGGGCGCGGCGGCGGTGGTGGCGTTCACCGTGCAGCAGAGCGGGGGCGCGCTGACGTCCGCGGACCTGTACCTCTTCGGCGCCCTGCTGATCTGCGCGGCCGGCTACACCGAGGGCGGGCGGCTGGCCGGCGCGATGCCGGGCTGGCAGGTCATCGGCTGGGCGCTGGTGCTGTGCCTGCCGCTCACGGTGCCGGTGGCCGCGGTGGCCCTGACCACGGAACCAGTCGAACTGACCGCGCACAGCGTGACCGGCTTGCTGTGGGTGGCGGCGGGCTCCCAGTTCCTCGGCCTGATCGTCTGGTACCGGGGCATGGCGTCGATCGGCATCCCGAAGGCGAGCCAACTGCAGCTTGCCCAGCCCTTGCTGACCTTGTTCTGGTCGGTGTTCCTCCTGGGAGAACACCTCCCGTGGGCGGCACCGGTGACGGCGATGGCGGTGCTGGTGTGCATCGCGGTGACGCAGCGGGCGCGGGGGTAGGCCACCGTGGCGGCCGACTGAGCAGGGTGTGCCGTTGGCGGGCGCGGAGCCAGGCCGCGGGGGCGGCCGACCGAACGCGGCGCCGCGGGCGGGCGCGGAACCAGACCGCGGGCGCGAAGCCAGACCGCAGGCGCGAAGCCAGACCGCACGCACGGCCGACCGAACAAGACGTCGCAGGCAGGCGCGGAGCCAGACCGCGCACGCGGCCGACCCGCTGGCGCGTTCCGCCCCCCGCCGTAGACTCGAAGGAGCATGGACCGCTGCTCCCTTCAGGTGAGGAGGCGACGATGCGCGCAACCGTGGGTGACCAGCTTGTCCAGCACGGCAGGGTGGTCGGCCAGCACGACAAGGTCGGCGAGATCGTCGAAGTGCTCGGCCGGGACGGCGACCCGCCGTACCGGGTCCGGTTCGAGGACGGGCACGAGGGCATCTGCTCCCCCGGCCCCGACACCGAGATCCGGCACCGGGAGGTCGTGACCCGGCACTGATCAGGACGGGGGCCCGGCGGGCCGGCCGTAGTGGTCGGCCACCATCCGTGCCATCGCCCCGACCGGATCGGCCGTCACCTCGCGCGCCGCGAAGAACACGTGCCCCCGCATCTCGGGGTACCGCTTCGCCAGCGTGAGGTGACGGGACAGTTCGGCGGGGTCCTGCCAGGCAGCGGGCTGCGCCGGATCCCCCGCCTTGTACAGCGCCTCCCCCGCGTACAGCCGCGTCCCCGAGCCGCGCACGACGTCGGCCCACCAGGGCACGAGCTTCGCGTAGTCCGCCGCGGCGAAGCCGACGCTCCAGTACAGCTGCGGGCAGATGTAGTCGATCCAGTTCTCCCGCGCCCACTTCCGCGTGTCCGCGTGCAGATCGTCGTACGACTGCACGCCCGCGCGCGTCGCGGAGCCGAGCGGGTCGACGTCGGCGTTGCGCCACACCCCGAAGGGACTGATGCCGAAGCGCGTGCCGGGGCGGATCGTCCGGATCGCCTCGGCGGTCTCGTGGACGAGCCGGTCGACGTTGTCCCGCCGCCAGGCCGCGCGGTCCGGGAAGTCGGCGCCGTGCCGGTCGTACGTGGCGTCGTCGTCGAAGGTCTGCCCGGCCACCGGGTACGGGTAGAAGTAGTCGTCGAAGTGGACCCCGTCCACCGGGTAGCGGCGCACCGCGTCCAGCATGGCCTCCCGCACGAACGCCCGGACCTCCGGCAGACCCGGGTCGTAGTACAGCTTCCCGCCGTACGGGATCACCCAGCCGGGGTTGCGGCGGGCCGGGTGGGAGGCGGCGAGCCGCATGGGGTCGGCGTGCATGGCGACCCGGTACGGGTTGAACCAGGCGTGCAGGTGCAGCCCACGGGCGTGGGCCTCGGCGACCGCCGTGCCGAGGGGGTCCCAGCCGGGGTCGGCGCCCTGCGTACCGGTGAGGTACTGCGACCAGGGCTCGTGCGGCGACGGCCACAGCGCGTCGGCCGTGGGCCGCACCTGGAGCATCACGGTGTTGAGGCGCGCGCGGACGGCGGCGTCGAGGTGGGCGAGCAGTTCGGCGCGCTGCCGGTCGGCGCTGAGGCCCGGCCGGGACGGCCAGTCGCGGTTGGTGACCGTGGACACCCACATGCCCCGCATCTCGCCGGCGGCCGCGCCGCCCCGTCCGGGCCCTCCCGCCGTGCCCGTGTCCGGCCCCGGCCGTGGCGCGGCGGACCCCTGCGTCATGGCCGTCAGCGCGGCCAGCGCCGCCGCCGCGAAGCCCCTGCGTGACACCCACACCCTCGCCCCTGCCTCTCCCCTGACGCCCCTCTGCGGCGACATCTGTCACGATCGTCCCGGAACCGCCTGGTCAGGGCGGGTCTCCCGGCCAGGATGCCCCACCCCCGCGATCGATCATCGATACTTCGGAGTAACGTGCACGAACGGAGCAGGCGCCGGGACCCGGCACCCTGCCACAGCCGTAAGCAGTAGCGAAAGGGACGATGTGACCGACATCGAACGCGTCGGAGTGGTGGGCTGCGGTCAGATGGGCGCGGGTATCGCCGAGGTGTGCGCCCGTTCCGGGCTGGACGTCAAGGTCGCCGAGACCACCGGCGAAGCCCTGGAGATCGGCCGGACCCGGCTGTTCAACTCCCTGTCGAAGGCGGCGGAGCGCGGCAAGATCAGCGAGGAGGAGCTGGAGGCCACCCAGGCCCGGCTCACCTTCACCACGGACCTCGGCGAGTTCGCCGACCGCGATCTGGTGATCGAGGCCGTCGTCGAGAACGAGCAGGTGAAGACGGAGATCTTCCAGGTCCTCGACCAGGTCGTGACCCGCCCCGACGCGATCCTGGCGTCGAACACCTCCTCCATCCCGCTGGTGAAGCTGGCCGTCGCCACGTCCCGCCCGGACCACGTCATCGGCATCCACTTCTTCAACCCGGCCCCGGTGCAGAAGCTGGTCGAGCTGATCCCTGCGCTCACCACCTCCGAGGGCACCCTGAGCCGCGCGCAGGTCTTCACCGAGAAGGTGCTGGGCAAGCACGCGATCCGCGCCCAGGACCGCTCCGGCTTCGTGGTCAACGCGCTGCTGATCCCGTACCTGCTGTCCGCGATCCGGATGTTCGAGTCGGGCATCGCCAGCCGCGAGGACATCGACAACGGCATGGAGATGGGCTGCGCCCACCCGATGGGTCCGCTCAAGCTGTCCGACCTGATCGGCCTGGACACGGTCGCCTCGGTCGCGTACTCGATGTACGAGGAGTACAAGGAGCCTCTGTACGCCGCTCCCCCGCTGCTGCAGCGGATGGTGGACGCGGGGCGGCTCGGCCGGAAGTCGGGCTCGGGGTTCTACACGTACGGCTGACATCTCAACTATGGGCCCTGAGCTGGGAGTTCAGCTCAGGGCCCGCAGTTTTGCCCATGGCGGGGACGACGAGAAGAGCTCCAGACCGGCGCCGGCCCTGGGCTTTCCCTGCGATGCGGCGCTGTCCCTTCTTACGCAGGGAAATGTCCCTGATGCACCCCTCGGACAAGCAAGAAAGTCCCTGAAAAGTCCCTGGCTGCGACCTAGCCGACATCCTTCTGACCTGTGACTCTTTCCCTGAGAGCACACCCCTGTTCGGCTTCGTCGGCCTCGAGTTCCAGCGCTTCTTCTCCTCCAAGACCCTGCGCGATGTCGGCCGTTAGTAGCCGTCGCAGTTGTTGCGCGCTCCACATCCGTGCGCATGCGGCACGCCCGCATACGGCTGCACGGAGCGAGGAGAACAGGCGACCGTCGCACTGGGTGTCGTCTCAACGACACGGCAAAGGGAACACCCCTGCGCCGAGTTGCCCTCTCGCTCGCAAACTTGCCCATCACGGAGGACTCGTCAACTCTGCGGCCCCTTGCGACTGCGCAGTCGCCGTCGGCACACCTGATGCGCTGTCTATACGGACCAATGAGTGATCGATCCGCGCTCCGGCTCGTCCGCCGCACAACTGTTATGGGCAGGGCTTCGTCTTGTCCGTTGTCCATCGGCCACCAGGGGTGGCGCCCACGGCTTCGAAGACCCCACCTGGGTGATGGCGCCTCTGACCGCTGTGTCCCTCAGCGGGTGTCGGGCCGGTGCTCGGTGATCCAGCGGGCGGCCAGGAGTCCGGACGCGGCGGTGAGTGCGGCGGCCGTGATGACGGTGGCGTTCAGGCCGAGGGTGTCGGCGAGGGCGCCGGCGATGAGTGCGCCGGCGGCGTAGCCGATGTCGCGCCAGAAGCGGTAGGTGCCGAGGGCGTTGACGCGCCAGGCGGGGTGGGCGTGGTCGGAGACGGAGGCGATGAGGGCGGGGTAGACCATGGCGGTGCCGAGGCCGAGGGCGACGGCGGACAGGGTGCCGGCGAGCAGGGGGTTGTCGAGCAGGGCGAGGGCGAGGACGAAGCCGGCGGCCTGGACGAGCATGCCGGTGACGATGAGGGGTTTGCGGCCGATGCGGTCGGCGAGGTGGCCGGCGGGGATCTGGCCGATGCCCCACAGGATGGGGTAGAGGCCCTTGATGAGGCCGACGGCGGCCAGGCCGAGGCCGTGGTGGGTGAAGAGAAGGGGGAAGACGCCCCAGGTGAGTCCGTCGTTGAGGTTGTTGACGAGGCCGGCCTGGCTGGCGCCGCGCAGGGAGCGGTCGCGCCAGGAGGTGCGGGCGAAGGTGGCGGCGAGGCCGGGCGTCTCGTCGGCGGGCGCGGGCTTGGGGTGCTGGGCGAGTTCGAGGGCGACGTGGGCTGCGGTGTCGCGGACGACGAGGGACAGGGCGAGGCCGGCGACGACGAAGACGACGCCGAGGAGTTCTGGCACGGGGCGCAGGCCGTAGCCGGTGGCGAGGTAGCCGGTGAGCAGTGCGGTGACGCCGACGGCGGCGTATCCGGCGGCCTCGTTGAGTCCGGTGGCGAGTCCGCGCCGGGCGGGCCCGACGAGGTCGATCTTCATGTTGACGGTCATCGACCACGCCAGGCCCTGGTTGAGGCCGAGCAGGATGTTCGCGGCGATGATCCACCCCCAGGACGGCGCCCAGGCGAGCACGAAGGGAACAGGGACACCGATCAGCCAGCCCGCGAGGAGGAGTTGCCTGCGGCGGAAGCGTGCCGTCAGGGCTCCGGCGGCGAGGTTGGTCAGGGCCTTGGTGAGACCGAAGGCGATGATGAACGAGAAGACCGCCAGGTCGCTCGTCAGGCCGAAGACGTCGGTGCCGATGAGCGGGACGGTGGTGCGTTCCAGGCCCACCAGGCCGCCGACCGCCATGTTGACGACGACGAGGAGCGTGAACTGGAGCCAGTTCTCCCGCAGCCCGAGGCGCACGGCGGGTCCGGCGGGCCGCTTCGTCGCGGTGGTCGTGGTCGTGGTCATGCGTCGGTGTCCTTGAACGGTGCGGGTGCAGTTGGCGGGGAGAAAGTTCCGGCCGGCCTGCTGTGCGGGCCGGAGGGAGTCGGCGGGGGAGCCGTCGGAGGGGGTCAGACGAGGGCGTCGGCGAGCATGAGGGCGGCGACCGCGAGAAGTACGTAGGCGAAGATCCGCTGCAGTGTGTCGCCGGTGAGCCGCTTCGCGTGGCGTTTGCCGTCCCAGGCGCCGAGGATCGCGGCCGCGGTGAACGGTGCGATGACGGTCCAGTCCAGGTGCGTGGCGGTTCCGGCGCGGGCGGCGAGTGCGGCGAGCGAGTTGACGGTGATGACCAGCAGGCTGGTGCCCAGGGCCCGGCGCATGGGGAGGTTCAGCACCCGGACCAGGGCGGGGACGGCGAGGAAGCCGCCGCCCACGCCCAGCAGGCCAGTCACCGCACCGAGTCCGGCGCCGGCGGCGCCCGCCCTGACGGGACGCACCTCGCCGGCGGCCGGGGTGCGCGCGGGCCGCAGCATGCCCACGGCGGCGACGGAGGCGACGATCGCGAAGGCGACGGTCAGCCCCACCGGGGGCAGGTGGCCGGCGACCGTCCCGGTGAGCGCCGCGGGTACGACGCCGGCCGCCGCGAACAGCAGGCCGGTCCGCCAGGCGACGTTGCTGTCCCGGGCGTGTCCGGCGAGCGCGGTCACGGAGGTCACGGTGACGATGACCAGGCTGGCCGTGATCGCGTCCGCCGGGCTCAGGCCGAGCAGGTAGGTCAGGGCCGGCACCGCCAGGACGCTGCCCCCGCCGCCGAGTCCGCCGAGGGCGAGGCCGACGACGGCTCCGGCGACAAGCGCGAGGATCAGAGCCGTCATGCCACCGAGCCGCGATTTCCGCGTCCGTCGACGACCGGGTATCCGTGGTCGGCCCATGCTGTCATGCCGCCCCTGACGTCCACCGCGTCAACGCCGCGCGCGGAGAGCAGTTCGGCGGCCTTCTGCGAACGGTTGCCGCTGCGGCAGATCACCACCAGCGGCCGTCCCTGGGCGGCCTGCGGCAGGTCCGCACCCGCCGCCAGGGCCGACAGGGGCGCGTAGACGGCGCCGGGTGCGCGCCCGGCGTCCCACTCGGCCCGCTCGCGTACGTCCAGCAGGACGGCGGTGGCGCCGTCGCCCTGGGTACGCCGGTGGGCCTCGTTCGCGGAGACACGCTTTGAATTCCGGGAGAACAGGGACATCACAAGACCTTCGGAGAAGAAGTGGTGCAGGTGGTGGGGCGGCCGCGGGGTTGGCGGGGTTCGGTGCCGTGTTGCCGGGCCTGCCGCTCAGCCGGGGAGAACGGTCAGGCCGGCTTCGGTGGCGGAGTCGAAGCCGTCGTCGACGGCCACGACATCACGGCCTGCGGCGTCGAGGAGCGAGGCCGCGATCCCGGCCCGCATGCCGCCGGCGCAGTGCACCCACACGGTGCCCGCCGGGACCTCGCCGAGCCGCTTGTGCAGCTGGTGGATGGGGATGTGGACGGAACCCTCGATGTGTCCGGCGGCGCGCTCGGAGTCGCGGCGTACGTCCAGCACGACGATCCCGTCGGTGCCCTGCTCGGCCAGACCCGCGAAGGTGGAACGGGGGAAGGACGCCAGCGGGGCGCCGTCGCCGGCCCATTCCCGCGGGGTGCCGGTCGCGGCGGCCGCGGGCCGGTCGATGCCGACCCGGACCAGCTCGCGCTGGGCGGCGGCCAGCTGCTCCGCGGACTCGGCGAGCAGGGTCACCGGCTTGCCCCACGGGATCATCCAGGCCAGGTAGGTGGCGAGCTTGCCGTCCGCCTCGAAGTTGAACGATCCGGCGACGTGGCCCTCGGCGAAGGCGACCCGGTTGCGCAGGTCGACCACCCATTCGCCGGCCGCGAGCCGGGCGGCGATCTCGGGGGCGTCCGCGACGGCCGGAGGGGTCAGGTCCACCGGGGCGGGACCGCCCGCGTTGGCCGGGCCCATGTGCGCGTAGTAGGCGGGCACGTCCTCCAGCCCGGCCAGGATCTCGGCGACGAAGGAGTCCACGTCCGTGGTCAGCGCCGTGTTGACGCTCTTCTCCTTGCCGATCGTGGTGGCGTCGCCCTCGGCCTGTGCGGACGAGCAGAAGCTGCCGAAGCCGTGCGTGGGCAGGACGGAGGTCTCGTCCGGCAGCTCGGCGGCCAGCCGGTGGGCCGAGGCATGCTGGGCGCGGGCCAGTTCCTCGGTCAGGCGGGGCTCCACCAGGTCGGGTCGGCCCACGGTGCCGATGAGCAGCGACCCGCCGGTGAACGCGACCACCGGCTTGCCCTGCTCGGCCAGCACGTAGGCGGTGTGGTGCGGGGTGTGGCCCGGGGTGGCCACGGCCCGCAGCTCGAGCCCATCCTCGACCGTCACCGTGTCGCCGTCGGCCACCGGCACCCGGTCGAACGACACGTTGGCGCCGGCCGGCACCAGGTAGGCGGCGCCTGTGATCCGGGCCAGCTCGAGACCGCCGGTGACGTAGTCGTTGTGGACGTGGGTCTCCACCACGTGGGTGATCCGCACGCCCCGCCGGGCCGCCGCCGCCAGGACCTGGTCGATATCACGCGGCGGGTCCACGGCCACGGCCGCGCGCTCGCCGCCGGCCAGGTAGTGCCGGTTGCCGAGGCCCTCGAGTTCGATGGTGTCGATGAAGAACACGAAGCTGCTCCCTTCCTCGAAAATACCCCCGTAGGTATCTGTCCACCACTGTAACAGTGATACCCGGGGGGGTATTCCTCCGCGTGGGCGAGTACCTCGGCCTGGCCGCGGTCAAACCGGTTCGCAGAGGGACGGCGGTCGAACCGACGGACGGGGTGGGGCGGGCGCGCGGCGGATGCGGACGGCTGTGGCCCGCGGCAGAGTTCCGCCGCGGGCCACAGCCGCATGTTCACGCCAGGGTGAGGAACAGCTTCTCCAGTTCCTCTTCCGTCATCGACGATGATTCGCCCTCCCCGCCTACGAGACACTGGCGCATGCCACTGGCGACGATCTTGAATCCGGCCCGGTCGAGGGCGCGGGAGACGGCAGCGAGCTGGGTGACGACGTCCGCGCAGTCGCGGCCGTCCTCGATCATGGTGATGATTCCCGTGAGCTGTCCCTGGGCGCGGCGCAGCCGGTTGAGGACTGCGGTCACCGCCTCTTCCTGCACTTTCACCGGGCTTCTCCTTCGTGTGTGATGACGTATGGGCGTGCGATTCCCCCTCTGCGAGTGGTGTTAGGGGCGCATGCTCAGCTGGCGGGTGTTCTCCGGCGTCGTTTCGCCGACTTCCTCCGTCCTGCGCCTGCGCGCCAGCGTCCAGCCCACGGCCGCCGCCGCTGCGAGTCCGACACCGATCCAGGTCAACGGGCTGGTCCACACGGCGGCGGGGAGCTGCTGGCTGAGGACGAAGACGCCCATGGCGACGACGAACCAGCCGAACGTCTTGCGCAGAGTGTCCTGAGGGATGCGGCCGGCGAAGCGGCTGCCGACCAGGCTGCCGACGACCGCTGCAGCGGTCACCATCAGGGCGAGATCCCAGTCGATCTGGACACCGGCCAGGTGACCGGCGAGCCCGGAGAACGATTTCATCGCGATGACCAGCAGCGAAGTACCGACCGCGACACTCATGGGCAGTCCGCCGAGCAGAGCCAGGGCGGGGACGACCAGGAAGCCGCCACCGGAGCCGACCAGCCCGGTGACCGCACCCACGACCAGTCCCTCCACGATCACGTGCTTCACCGGAAGCTCGGCGTGGGCGGCCCTGTGCCCAGCCTTGCGACCCGCGCCCTTGCGGAGCATGGCCACGGCGGTGGCCAGCATCATCAGCGCGAACGCGATCAGCAGCACGGTGCCCGGGATGAACTCGGCCAGACGTCCGCCGCCGTAGGCGCCGACCATGCTGACCGCGCCGAAGATCAGTCCGGTGCGCCACCGGACCCGGTGCGCGCGGGCGTGCGGGATCAGACCGATCAGGCTGGTCACGCCGACGACGAACAGCGAGGTGGCGATGGCCTCCTTGCTGTCCTGGCCCGCGAGGTAGACGAGGATCGGCACGGTCAGGATGGACCCGCCGCCGCCCAGGATGCCCAGGCTGATGCCGATCAGGACGGAGGCGGCCAGGACGAGGGTGATCACGACCGGTCCCGCAGGGAGGCGATGACGGTGCGGATGTCGGTGCGCGGGCCGCGGTTGTAAGGCAGCTTGGAGAGCATCATGCCCATCGCGCAGGTGTTGCTGAGGGCGGCGAAGGTGAGGCCGGCGCCGATCGCGGTGCCGATCAGGTGCACGCCGGGGACGAACAAGCCCACGACGCCGCTGACCAGCACGACCGAGCCGGCGATCAGGCGGACCTGGCGCTCCAGCTCCCAACGCTCCGGGCCGCGGTTGACGGGGGCGCCGGCCGCTTCCCAGGCCATCATGCCGCCGTCCAGGACGCGCAGGTTCGGCAGGCCCGCCTCGGCGAGCGCCTGCTCGGCCTGCGAGGCGCGGGCGCCGGAGCGACAGACCAGCACCACGTCCTCATCGAGGTGGCGGCGCAGCTCGGAACGATGCTCGCGCAGGGTGTCCAGCGGCACGTTGTAGGCGCCAGGGATGTGACTGGTCTGGAACTCACCTGGGGTGCGCACGTCCAGCAGACGGGGAGCCTTGCCGGTCTTGATCAGATACTGGAGCGCGGCGGGGGTGAAAGCGGTGGCGTTGGTGGTCGTCATGAGAACTCCATGGGTGATGCGGACCCGTACAAGGCACGGGTGGAGAACAGGGAAATGCGGGGGAAGGGGCCGGTGCGCCCGCACCGGGGGCAGTCAGGGCAGAAGTTCCCTGCCGCGGGCGCACCGGCAGCTCGTTACGCCCCGCCGGGTCAGACGGCGGCGGGCGTGTTCAGCAGGGCCCAGGCGGCCCAGCCGCCGAGCACGTCGGAGACGTCCTCGAAGCCCTGCTGGCGCAGCAGGCTGGCGGCGATGGAGGAGCGGTGACCGCCGGCACAGTGCAGGACCAGCGGCTTGTCGCGGGGGATCTCGTCCAGACGGTTCGGGAGCTCGCCGAGCGCGATGTGCAGGGCGCCCTCGATGAACCCGTTCTCGCCGCGCTCGCCGCAGTTGCGGACGTCGATCACAACCGGCGGGGTCTCGCCCTCCAGCTCGGCACGCAGCTGGGCTGCGGTCAGGCGGCTGGCCGGGGTGACCTCGTCGGCCACCGTCTCCAGCGCCTCGTCAGGGGAGGCCAGATAGCCGGCCACCCGGTCGAAGCCGATCCGGGCGAGGCGGGTGACGATCTCCTCCTCACGGTCCTCCGGGGCGACGACCAGCAGCTCGGCCCCGAGCGGCAGGACGGTGCCGGCCTGCTCGGCGAACCGGCCGTCGGCCGGGACGTTGACCGCCCCGCGCAGGTGTCCGGCGGCGAACTCCTGCGGGTCACGGGCGTCGACCACCACGGCGCCCGCCGCGCGCCGGGCCAGGAAGTCCTCCACGCCCAGCGCCCGCGGCGCGCTCGCCGGGTCGAACAGCTCCCGCTCCCGGCGGTTCAGGTCCGCGTCATAGGCGAAGTAGCCCGGCGCAGCCGACTGCCCGGCGGTCACGATGGCAACGAAGTCCTTCTCGCTCATCGGGGCGCACGCGTAGTTGGTGGCACGCTGCTCGCCGATGGTCGACTGCCGCTCGGTGGAGAGGTTCTTGCCGCAGGAGGAGCCGGCACCGTGAGCGGGGAAGACGCGCACCTCGTCCGGCAGGCTCATCAGCTTGTTCTGCACGCTGTCGTGGAGCATCGCGCCGAGCTCGTCGGCGGTCACGCCCACCGAGGCCAGCAGGTCGGGGCGGCCGACGTCACCGATGAAGAGTGCGTCACCGGTGAGCACACCGTACGGGACGGTGTCCTCGGCGCGCTCGTAGACCAGCACGCTGATCGACTCCGGGGTATGCCCGGGAGTCTCCATGATCTTCAGGGTGACGTCGCCGAGGCTGATCGTGTCGCCGTCGGCCAGCTTGCGGATCGCGTACTCGGTCTCCGCGCGGCGCCCGTAGCCGATCCACGCGCCGGTGCGGGCGGCCATCTCCAGGTGACCGGCGACGAAGTCCGCGTGGAAGTGGGTGTTGATGACTCCGACCACGGTGAAGCCGCGGGCCTCGGCGTCGTTCAGGTACTCGGACACGTCCCGGCGGGGGTCGACGACCACGGCCTGACCGGTGGACTCGTCGGCGATCATGTACGACGCCTGGGAGAGGCACTCGAGGTAGTACTGCGAGAAGAACACGGAAACCTCCGTCACGAGATGGACTGCATACCCCGGGGGGTATTATTTCGGCCGTGAGGCGCCCTCCCGGAAAGAGCGGGCGCGGACGACAGGGGAAAGCGGGGCGTCGGCGTGGAGTCGAAGCGTGAACGACGGACCGTGACGCCAGGCCGGGCCTGAGGGTCGTCCAGTCGGGTTGATTGCCGCGGCAGGACGCGTCCCATACCCCCTGGGGTATTACGTCATCGACCGTAAAGGGTCACCCTTCGAGCTGTCAAATACCCCAGGGGGTATCCATGGGGTCGCTCGGCGGGAGAAAGGCAGCCAACTCGCTCCCGCCCGGCCGCCCCGCCGGCGCGTGCGGGACCTTCCAGCGCACCGACCGAAAGGCGTCCGCGCCGGGGGACCCGGACGGCGCCGCCCCTCCCGCTCGCCGACCGCACCGACCGCCCGGATGCCAGGGGAGCCGGGTTTATACCCCTCGGGGTATTATGGTGGGGATGTGGAGGAGGGTTCCCATGCAGGTGGACGAAGAATCGACACAGCCCGTGCTGAACCGCCTGCGGCGGGCACAGGGACAGTTGGCTGCCGTGATCGCGATGGTCGAGGCCGGCCGCGACTGCAAGGATGTGGTGACGCAACTCGCGGCGGTCTCCCGGGCCCTGGACAGGGCCGGATTCAAGATCGTGGCCAGCGGAATGCGGCAGTGCCTTGCCGGGGACTCCGACGCCCCGCCGATGTCGCAGGAAGAACTGGAAAAGCTCTTCCTCGCCCTCGCCTGACCCGCATCCCGCCTCCCGGTGCCATCCGCACGCCGGGTCGTCCGGCGAAAGACAGCGTGGGTAGAGTGGCCCACACATGCCGGGGAAGCAGCGGGCCGGAGGAGCCATGAGGCGGTTGAGGGCACATCACGGTGTCCGGATCGCGCTCGCGTTCCTCGTGGTCCTGACGGCATGGCTGTGCGCCGGCCGCGCCACCGCCCCCAACGGCACCGTAGGAGGGTCGGGGGTGGTCACTGCTGCGGACGGGCACGCCGCTGAGCGGCACCGGCCGACGGTCGATCATGTCCGGTCGACTGTCCTTGAGGACCGGTCCGCACCACGCCCCTGCGTCAAGAAGTCGCTCGCCGGAGCACAGACGGTCCGGGGCGAGGTCTCGGCGGCCTCATCGGCGCGGGTGATCGCCAGCGCAGGCGGCGATCCGGTCCTGTGTCCGCCGCCTAGCCGGTACCCGCCCGCGGAGTCTGTGGGACGGCCGCCGCCGGTTTCTCTGTCTGTCCTTTCCGTTCTGCAGGTGTAGGCCGATCAGCTGATCGCGCCCTTCCCAGTCCGCAGAACGGAGTGTTCCCTTTCCATGTCTTCTTCTCGTTCGGTCCGTGGGGCGGTGGCCGCGTTGCGCGGCTGGACCGTCCGCCGGTGGGCGGCCGCCATGACCGGTGCGCTGGCCACGGCCATGGTGACCGGTGTCCCGACGGCCGTCGTTCCCACTCCGTGGTTCTCCCGCTCGGTCCCTGTGCAGTGGTGGAACTACCCCGCCTGGGCTGTCACCGCCGCGCTCGCCGGCCTGGTGCTGGCCACCTATGTGGCGGCGGGCCCTGCGGTCCGGCCTGCCGATCCGGCCCC
Organism: Streptomyces sp. P9-2; assembly: GCF_051903975.1. NCBI lineage: Bacteria > Bacillati > Actinomycetota > Actinomycetes > Kitasatosporales > Streptomycetaceae > Streptomyces > Streptomyces sp. P9-2. The sequence goes on along the minus strand of NZ_CP192633.1, from coordinate 3,893,250 downwards.
CGGCCGGCGTCTGGGCTACCTCGGCGGTGTGCTGTCGTTCCTGGCCATCGGCTGCCCCGTCTGCAACAAGGTGGTCCTCCTCCTCGTCGGCGCCTCCGGCGCGCTGACCTACTGGGCGCCGCTGCAGCCCCTGGTCGCCGTGACCTCCGTCGCCCTGCTGGCCGAGGCCGCACTGCGCAGGCTCGCCACCGAGGCGGCCTGCCCGGTCCCGGCCGCCGGCTGACCCCCGCTCTCCCTGCCTTCCTCCCTCCATGCGCTTCCTTCACCCGTCGAAGGGGTCTCCCATGTCTTCGTCCCCCGCTTCCCCCACGCCTCGGTCACACGGCCGACGCCGCCTGATCGCCGCGATCGCGGCCCTTCTGGTCGCCGCGGTCGCCGTCCTCCTGTCCTTCACCCTCGACAGCGGTTCCTCCTCCCGAACCTCGGAAAGGGAGGGCCCGGCCCAGGCCGGCGACAGCACGACCAGCGAGCCGGATCCCCGGGACAGTGCTCTGCTGGCACTCGCACGCCGGGACGCCGAGGACCCGTTGGCCATGGGCCGTGCCGACGCACCCGTCGTGATGATCGAGTACGCGGACTTCCAGTGCCCCTTCTGCGGCAAGTTCGCCCGCGACACCGAGCCCGAGCTGATCCGCTCCTACGTCGACAAGGGCATTCTGCGCATCGAATGGCGCAACTTCCCCGTCTTCGGCCAGGAATCAGAGCAGGCCGCCCGCGCCGCCTGGGCCGCCGGACGCCAGCAGAAGTTCTGGCAATTCCACGAGGAGGCGTACAGCAAGACCCGCGAACGCAATCAGGGCGCCTTCGCCGAGGACAAGCTCGTGGCCATGGCTCGCGCCGCAGGTGTCACCGACATCGACAGGTTCCTCGACGACATGCGCTCCGAGCAGGCCCGGACCGCGGTCCAGCGGGACCAGGCCGAGGGCTACCAGCTCGGAGTGACCAGCACTCCGGCCTTCCTGATCAACGACACGCCCATCCTCGGCGCCCAGCCCCTCGCCGCCTTCGAGAAGGCCGTCGAGGACGCGGCGAAGGCCGCCGGACGATGAGCGACATCGGAATCCTCGCCGCCTTCCTCGGCGGCCTCCTCGCCCTGCTCAGCCCATGCAGCGCCCTGCTGCTCCCGGCCTTCTTCGCCTACTCGTTCACCAGAACGACCACCCTGCTGGCCCGCACGCTCCTGTTCTACGCGGGCCTGTGCACCACACTCGTCCCCCTCGGCGTGGCGGGATCCCTCGCCGGCCGCCTCTTCTACGGCCATCGCGACACCCTCGTCACCGTGGGCGGCTGGACGGTGATCCTGCTGGGGGTGGCCCAGATCCTTGGCCTGGGCTTCGGCATGCGGCGCCTGAGCGAGACCGCCGGGGCGCGCCGCTCCGGCTCACCCTTCTCGGTGCTCGTCCTGGGCGCGGTGTACGGGCTCGCCGGATTCTGCGCGGGACCCATCCTCGGTGGCATCCTCACCGTCGCGGCCGTCGGCGGAAGCCCGGCGCGCGGCGGCCTGCTCCTGGCCTGCTACGCCCTGGGCATGGCGCTGCCCATGTTCGTCCTCGCCCTGCTGTGGGACCGGTTCGACCTCGGCGGGAAGCGGTGGCTGCGCGGCCGCGGCGTCAGCCTGGGGCCGCTGACCGTGCACACCACCTCCCTGATCGGCGGCTCCCTGTTCATCGTTCTGGGCGTGCTCTTCCTGGTCTTCGACGGGACGTCGGCCCTGCCCTCCCTGCTGGACGTGGAGACGGAGGCGGCCCTGGAGGAGCGCCTGGCGGCCGTCGGGCGGACCATCTCGGACCGGGTGCTTCTGCTGGTCGTCGCAGCCGCCGCCCTGCTCACCGCCGTACTACTTCTCGTACGGCCACGGGGGACGCGCACCAGGAGAACCGGAAGCGAGCCCGGCGCGCCCTCGCGGCGTCCCGGGTGAACGGCCCGTCTGCGGGGCCGTGCACGCGCCGGAGTCACAGGGGCAGGTAGGACCAGCCCTCGTGCTGACGTCGTACCAGGTGCCAGGCGGCGGCCGGGACCACGTCGACGCCCTCCCCGAGCGTGTCCGTCGTCAGGTCCCGGTCCTTCAGGGTGTTCGCACAGGCCAGGAAACGCACGCCTGCCTCTTGGAGAGCGGCAACGGACTCGGCATGAGGGCTGTCCGCAAGGACCAGGCCGATGCCGTCGCCGTAGCAGACGGCCTCCACCTCCAGGGGCAGGTCCGCCGCCTTCAGGAGATTGCCGATCTTCCGAGGCGTCCGGCCCACCACCGGCACCCCCACCACGGCCCGGACGGTCTCCAGCGATTCCATCGGGTGCGTCCCTTCCAGTCGTACGATCTTGGAATGCGCCACACTACTTCCGGGCCAGCCGGCGCGGACGAGTGCCGAGGGGCGAGCGATCGGAGCTGGGCCGTGCAGGTCCGGTCATGGCACGGTACGCGGCGACCTTCTGGACCAGGCCGTAGACCAGGACGCTGAGGAGCACACCCGGCTCGGCAGGCAGCAAGGTGACCGCCAGCACGGAGCTGACGCTCACGTTGTTCATCCCACAGGCGAGCGTCACCGTGGCGGCAGCCTCGCACGGCAGCCTCAACAGTCGTGCCGCGCGCCGTCCGACCTGGAAGGCCAGCAGACACGCGCCGCCCGCGGCGGCGACGGCCAGCAACGCAGGTGCCGCTGACGACAGGTCCAGCAAGGGAAAGGCGGCCGCGGCGGTCACATAGGTCAGTACGAGCACGGCGGACATCGCCACCACGGGCGCCAGGCCAAGCACCCGCCTCTCGACCCGCGGCGGGCTCAGCCACCTGCAGACCAGTCCCACGACGCACGGCAGTGCCACGGTGAGAACCACCAGACCACGGGCGCTTCCCGCCGAAGCGGCAGGAAGCGACTCACCCAGCAGTCCGGTCGCGCTCAGAAGACCGAGCGTGGCGGGCAGGGTCAGCGGGCTGAGCAGCGCGGAGCACACCACGATGCTGATCATGGCCGCACCGTCGCCGTCTCCCCGCTGGATCCACACGGTGGCACCGGCCGCAACCGGGGCCGCCGTCACCAGGACGAGCGCCACGGGGACGAAGGGACCGTCCTGGCCGGTCCCGGTCCCCGCCATGACCGCGACAGCGACCGGCACGACGACGAAGGGCGTGACCAGGTGCGCAGTGAGTCCGCCGAGAAGGACGGCGGGACGCCGCAGACTGGCTGCCAGTCTCCGCAGCGTCACCTGGTAGGAGGCCGCGAATAGAATCACGATGAGCAACAGCGCGGGCGGCCGCGTCCGCACGACGCCGATGTCCACACCGGCTTCGCTCAGGACGCGCCCGGGGCCCGGGAGAAGGAAAGCGATGAGGTAGGCCACGAAGGAGGCACGTCCCAGGCGGGCGTTGAGCCAGGCGGAGAGTCGGGGCAGGAGGGAGGACTGTCGTTTCGTCATGAAAGGCTCCGGGAGACAGGAATGAACGTGACGGGCACGCGGAACACGCGGATCGCGCCCGCACCACGACCGGCGGCGGAGCCGATGGGTAGGCCGCCAGGCCGGGACGAGTGAAAGGTCGCGGGCAACAGGTCCGCGGGCACCGCAGGAGAAGATGCGGTGACTGGGGTGTTCAGAACATGACGCCGTCCTACGCCGGCTCAGCCCCGGATCCGTTGGGGGCTTGCCCGCCGACGCGTCGGCCGTCTGTCAGGTCACGCCGCCTCTACACCTGCATGCGCTCGGTTGATTGCCTGCCTGCGCCGGCGGCGAGGGGCCCGGTCGGAAGGACAGGGCCCGGGACCGCCTCGTGCGGTCGGACGAGGTCCAGAGAAGACGCCGGTGTCGGTTCCTTGTCCAGGGACTCACGGATAGGCAGTTCCGCAGTGGGCTCAGGAGCCTTCACGCCCGCCGGGACACACGTCTCAGCACGGCTGTCGACGATGTCCGAATCCGCCGCCAGGGCGACAGCCGTCCGCTGGCCGGCCGACGGCGCCGACCCGACAAGGTGACGCTTCGCCTGGCACCCGCCCAGCGCGGCAGTCAGGACAGCACACACGACGAGCAGGGCCCACACCACCCTCGCTCGGCGCGCCCGCAACACCACTGACCCCTTCGCCGGAAATGTCCTCCCGAGCACGGTACAGAGGACTTGCGCTACGACGAGCGCGACGCGCCCGCGCCCGCCGCACTGCCCTCCGGCTGACATCGTCTTCTCCGAAGTCACCGGCCTTGGGATTGGTGCCGCCGTTGACGCTGAGGTTGATCACGGTGTGAGCGGCGCCCAGGAACGGTCACAGGAGGCAGCCGACCGGGTCTCCGCCGAGGTCATCGGCAAGCACGATGGTGGCCCCGACGCGTTTGCCCACCGGCTCGCGGCGCACCTCGGAAGCTCTGGCACACGGCCATGTGGTCTCCAGGCCGTGCTGTCCTACCCGGCCCGGACCTGATGGACAGGCCGCCGGCAATGCCGGGTCGGTGTCCCAGACACTGACCTTGATCGTGTCACCGCTGACCTCCAGGCCCAGCAGGCAGGGACCGGTGCGTACTTGTAGGCGCTGGTGATCAGCTCGCTGACGACCAGGTGCACGGTGCCCATCGCACGGTCGGAACCGGGGGTAGTCGGTCTGTACCCGGCCCGTAGCCGCCATCGCGGCCAGCCGCGCCCCCCTGCTCCCGCTCAGCCACCGACAGACTTTCGTCGTTGGCGAGGAAACACCCCAGCAGCTTCTCGCCCGCCACGATTCAGTCGCGGACGGTGGCCACGTCGGAGCGTGCGGCGGCCATGACAGCCTGGAACTCGCGATCAGAGTATCCCGGACGCCCAGCCTGCTGGGCGTCCACGCCGTGCCCGGGCTGCCCGGCGTAGTCCAGTACGGCCCTGTCCAGCCGGTCCTGACCGGGCCGGACGCGCACGATCCGCAGCAGGTCCTGCAGGTGCCGGCAGGCGGACTTCTCCCCACACGTCTGCCGACTGCGTCATCAGGTACCGCTCCAGGTGACGCACCCGCGGGGTCCTCAACCTGTTGTGGCGGTTCTGCGAGCCTGTCCAGGAGCAGCAGAAACCGCTTGATCGTTTGGCCACTGGCTGTTTGCCGCCCGCTGCGTGCGGCGCCCGCCTCCGGGCCCGATCCTCACCCCAAGCGCATGCGCGAAGTCCAGTGCAGCCCGGGCAGCGACACCTCCTAGAACGGGAACACATGCTCGCGGCCGTCCTCACCGGCGAACCGCACCACAGGCGCCCCGCCGTCCTCGGTGTCGAAGCCGCGCAAACCGACGCCCTCGGCCCAAAGAAGAAGGGTGGGCCGCCACACCTCGGTAACCGGCCCACCCTTGTGGAATCAGCGATGGTCTCGTTGGTCTGGGCGTCATGCTTCCGGTCCAGCCAGTTCGACGTCCTGTTGCGTGAGTTCGGACCGGAGGCGTTCATCGGCGATCTCGGCGTAATGGTCGGAGAGTTCGATGCCGATGAAGTTGCGGCCTTCGCGGAGGGCGGCGATGCCGGTGGAGCCGCTGCCGGTGAACATGTCGAGGACCGTGCCGTCCTCGCGGCAGATCTGAACGAGCTGGCGCATGACGTCAACGGGCTTCTGGGTGATGTGGACGCGGTCCTTGCGGGGCTGGGACGCGGTGAAGTCGCCGGGCAGGTAGAGATCCCTGGTGTTGTCGAGGCGGCCCCTGGTACCCCAGACGATGAACTCGGCGGACTGCTTGAAGCCTCCCTTACGGGGGCGGCTGGCCGGTTTGATCCAGGGGATGATGCCCTGCCAGGTCCAGCCGGCCATCTGCAACGCGTCTGCTGTGGTGGGCAACTGCCTCCAGTCGGTGAAGACGAGGGCGGGGGCGGTCTCGACGGAGGCACGGTAGGCCTGGGTGAGCAGGTCGGTGAGCCAGGCGCGGTAACTGCGCTGGTCGCGGTTCTCCCCCGGGAACGAGGCGAGGTCGTGGGCGCTGTTTGCGGTGACGTACTTGTCGCGAGCGCTGCGGCTGGTGCGTTCGGCGCTGGTACGACCGCCTGAGTTGTAGGGCGGGTCGGTGACGACGGCGTGGACGCTGGCGTCGGGGATGGTCTTGAGGACAGTCAGGGCGTCACCGCGGTGGAGCGTGTAGCTCAAGAGGCAGGCCTTTCTGGGGTGCTTGGGGTGAACGAGCCGGACGGTAGCTGAAGATTCCGGCCGCTCCTCGGCGATGACCGGCTGGCGTGCGGCGTCCTGCGTTGGTCGTTTGGTGCGGCCGGATTCGGCGTCTACCGTCTCGCCCCGTCAGCCCGATCTCCGAGAGAAGCGGGCTCTGACCTGCATGTTTTCGCCATCTACTGTCCTCGCCGGAAGGGGTTCCCGTGTGCTGTCCGAGATTAGGAGCGCGGCTGGTTGCCGCGCTCCTTCCGGGGCGGGGCCGGTGGAGTACCGGTCCCGCCGTCCGTCGGCCCACGTTGTCGCACTACCAGGAAGGTTCATGCCCGAGATATCCCCGCGCCCCGGGACGGTCGCGAGTCAGTCGGCCGACGAGGAAGTGGTCCGGTGAAAAAGGCCGGCCTGGTGGTCGCCGCACTGGCCTGCTCTCCGTTCCTGCTGGCGGTGCCGGTCGTGTTCGCGGCGAATGAGGCGGTCTCGGCTTCGTGCCAGTCCTCGGCAGGGCAGTCCGTGGATGCTGCGGATGTTGCCGCTCAGGTGGAGGACATCCTGGGTAGCGGCTCCGACGACGAGGTGTCGGTTCCTGGGCTGTCGTCGCCGGCTGAACAGATTCCGAACGCCCGGGTCGTTACGGCCACCGGGATCGCGATGCAGATCCCTGCCCGTGGTCAGGTCGTCGCCCTGGCCACCGCGTTGCAGGAGAGCGGCCTGCGGAACCTGACGTACGGGGACCGGGACTCGGTCGGCCTGTTCCAGCAGCGCCCGTCCCGGGGATGGGGCACGGTGCAGGAGATCCTCGATCCGGCCTATGCGTCGACGAAGTTCTACGAGGGCCTGCGCAAGGTCTCGGGCTGGGAGTCGATGACCGTCACCCAGGCGGCGCAGGCCGTGCAGCGCAGCGGCTTCCCGGACGCCTACGCGAAGTGGGAGCCGCTGGCCACCGCGCTTCAGGAGGCCTTGGCACCGGGCCTCGACAACGGGGAACACGCCGATCAGATCGGCAGCGCCGTCGCCTTCGAGTCCTGTTCCAGCGAGGACGGGTCCCGGTTCGGTGAGATCCCCGCAGGAGCCCTGCCGGACGGCTACACCGTCCCTGCTGACGCTCCGACCACGGCTCGTACGGCGATCCGGTGGGCGTTGGAGCAGCTCGATACCCCGTATCAGTGGGGCGGGAGTTGTACCGACGCGCACGGTCCGGATCCGATGGGCCGGTGCGACTGTTCGTCGCTGATGCAGCAGTCCTACCGTGCGGCCGGTGTCACGCTGGCCCGTACGACGTACGGCCAGGTCAAGGAGGGCAGGGCCGTCTCGGTCGACGCCCTGAGGCCGGGCGATCTGTTGTTCACGGAGGGCTCGGCATCCGCACCCGAGCATGTCGGTATGTACATCGGCGAGGACCTGGTCATCCACGCACCACGGACCGGTGACGTGGTCCGCATCGTGACGCTGAAGTCGTGGAAGAGCGACGTCCTCGCTGCCCGCCGCGTCATCTGACCCGCTCCTCCCCCGCAGCCCGCTTCGCTTCCCTCTCACCCACTCACTTGAATTAGAACTGGAGTTTCAATTATGCATGCTCTCGACGCGGTCGTGCAGCTCGCCTACGACCCCGGTATCAGCCCCAACGAGGGCGGCCTGCCAGGCCTGTCGGTGCTGAAGGAGGTCATGGGGTCGATCAACCTGTTCGGGCTGATCGCCGTGGTCGGCTCGATGGCCGTGTCCGCCGGTGTGTGGGCCTGGGGCCACCACAGCGGAGGGCACCAGGCAGAGGCGAACGGCAAGAAGGGAGTGCTGGTGTCCGCCGGTGCCGCACTGCTACTCGGGGCCGCGAACGGCATCGTGACGTTCTTCTCCACGCTCGGATCGCAGGTCCGCTGACATGACGCAGCGCTCCTACTCCCGCGGCCGAAGGCAGACAGGCCAGCGGGTCCTGCTCGGCTGCGCAGTGCTGACCGTTCTGGTCGCGGTCGCCGGCCTCGTCGGATACCTCACCCGCGCCGACGACTCGCCCGCCGACCGCCCTTCTCCTACCCAGGCGACGCCGCCCTCAGCGCCCAAGAGCGCCCCCGGCAAGGCTGACGGCCCTGGTGCCGTGAAGGCTCCGCCCGCGACCCGTGACCCCCTGGCCTTCGCCAAGGCGGCGGCGGTGGCGCTGTGGTCGTACGACACACGGACGACCACCCAGCCGCGCCATCTCACCGTCCTGCACCGGTGGCTGTCCGACGAGAAGAAGTACACGGACAAGGAGTCGGTCGACGCCCTGGTCCCCTCCCCCGTGCTCTGGGGCCGGATGGCCGACCAGGACCAGTACGCCACCGCTACAGCCGACGAGACCCGGTTCCCGGACGCGTTCAGCCGCGCCCTCCAGGACGACCCGGGTGCGATCTCGAAGGTGCGCATCTACGCCGTGACCGTCTCCGGCAAGCAGAAGGTCGCCTGGAAGGGAGCACCCAAGGGCGGGGCGGAAGCCCGGACCGTGACCCTCGCCGTTCAGTGCCGGCCGTCGCAGAACTGCGCGCTCGCCGGTGTCCTGCCCACCGTGGCGCCCTGACCGCCCCTAGCCCGAAAGGAGGTGCGCCTTCATGGACGTGTGTGACCTGCCGCTGATGGACAAGGTCTGCGGACCGATCGACTTCCTCTCGAACCCGGCCGGTTCGATCACCGACAGCATCGGCGCGTGGATCGCCAAGAGCGTCGGCGAGATGGTCGCCAGCGCCGCCGACCTCGCCGCGGACGCAGTCGACTCCACGACCACGATCGACCTCAACGCGGGATGGTTCCGCGAGAACTACGAACTCCTGCTGCCCATCGGCCTGGTGCTCACCGTCGGCACCTTCTGCCTTCAGCTCATCATGGCCGCCTGGCGGCGAGACGAACGCGCCCTGGCCCAGGCCGCCGTCGGCACCATGACCGGTGTCCTGTTCAGCTTCTGCGCCGTCTCCTTCACCGCGGTGGCCGTCACCGTCGTCGACGCGTTGTCCGCCGGGCTGTTCAAAGCGGCGAACACCTCGGTCGACGACGCCGTCCGCCGCGTCGTGAACGCCGCGAACATGGGACAGATGTTCTCACTCGGCTGGGCCGTCGCCGCGATCGTCGGGCTGGGCTGCGCGATCGGCGCGTTCCTGTACTGGGGCGTAATGGTGGCCCGCAAGGTCGGTGTCCTGGTCATGGTGACCCTGGCGGTCTTCGCCGGAGCTGGTGGCGGCTGGGAGATCGCCCGGCGCTGGCGACGCGGCTGGACCGAGGCCACGGCCACCCTGGTCATCTCGAAACTGCTGATGACCGTGGTCTTCCTGCTGGGCGTGTCCGCGATCGGCAAGGCCGATCCGCACGACGGCCTTGCCGCACTCTCCGATGCCATGGCCGGCATCGTCGTGATGGTCCTGGTGCTGCTCTGTCCGTACGCCACCTACAAGTTCGTGCACTGGGCCGGTGACAGCGGCCGTCCGGAGGACCTGCATCGCGGCAGTGTCGCGGGCATGGCCGTGACGGCTGGGGCTGTGAAGACCGCGGCCGGCCTGGCGATGCGGGCATCCACCGGGACGCCGTCGCCGCAGGGTCCGGCAGCGGTGCCGGGGGTCGGTGGCGGCGGGGTGGCGTCCGGCATCGATCCGACCGGGGGCCGCTTCAGCAAGGAGGGCATCGACGGTGGTGCGTCCCAGAAGCCGACGCAGTTCCGCTTCGGCGAGGATCCTGACGCAGACGGGGACAAGGGCCGTCCGCTCATCCAGCGGCCGGGCATCCCGCCACTGATCACACGCCCGTCGGCGGACGGCGCTGCTGTCCCTGCCGCTGTATCAGCCGCGCCTCTCCCCCAGGGGCCAGCCGTCAGCGCCGGCTCGGTCCACCCCTCGACAAATCCCGCGACGTCGGGATCGGGCCAGCCGGCTCCTGCTTCCTGGACCGTCCAGCCACCCGAAGGATCCTGACGACCTCGGTGGGGGCGGCGCCTCAGGCCGCCCCCACCATCAGCGCCCCCTCCGACTTGCTCGCTCCCTCGCCCATGGATGTGCCATGTCCAAAACACCTACCGTTCGTTTCCCTCACCGCTCCCGCCGCGGAATCCTGCTCGGTCTGACCGCCCCACAGTTGGTCCTCGCTGGCCTGTCCGGACTTCTTCTCCTGACGGTCGTCCTTGTCCTCGGCGTCACAGGCGCCCTGCAGTTGCTGCCGCTGTGGGCACTGCTGGCCGCTGCCATCCTGCTGCGTCACCGCGGCCGCTCGCTCGCCGACTGGGCACCAATCGTTGCTCGCTTCGCGCTCCGCCGGATTCGGGGCCAGTTGGTCTGGCTGGTGAGGCCGTCCTCCCGCCCTCGCCGTGAAGGGCTGCTGCATCTGCCCGGCCGGGCCGCGAATCTGCGGGTGGTGAAATCGCCGAACCGCCGGTACGCCGCCGTGCACGACCCGCATGCCGCGACGCTGACAGCCGTGGTCCGGGTGACGGCCCGTGCCTACGCCCTGCTGGATCCGGCCGCGCAGCAGGCACATGTCGCCGGTTGGGGGCGCGCGCTGGCGGCCCTCGCCCGAACGGGGCAGGTCGCCCGCATCCAGGTCCTGGAGCGGACCGTACCCGACTCCGGGGACGCCCTGCGCCGCTACTGGCAGGAGCACGGATTCCTCGAGAAGCAGCTGGCCGGCCCGCTGTACGAAGAGCTGATCAAAAGCGCGGGCCCTGCGGCCGCCCCGCACGAGGCGTACGTGGCGGTGGCACTGGACATGAAGGCTGCCCGGCGGCTGATCTCCCAGGCTGGCGGCGGCCTGACTGGAGCATTCGCGGTGCTCGGACAGCTGACCTCCACCTTCGACCAGGCTGCCCGCACGGCCGGCCTCACTCCACTCGGCTGGCTGACCGCCGAAGAGATCGCCGCCGTGGCCCGCACCGCCTACGACCCGAAGGCGCTCTCCGCCCTGGACCGCTGGTCGAAGAGCGGGCAGCCGACAGCTGATCCGTCTGCCGCCGGTCCGGTGGTGATGGTCGAGAAGGCCGACCACATCGCCACGGACACAGCCGTCCACACCACCTACTGGGTGGAGGACTGGCCCCGCACCGAAACCGGCGCCGGCTTCCTCCACCAACTCCTCTTCACCGCCGGAGTACGACGCAGCCTCTCCCTCTCCTACGAGCCCAAGGGCATCGAGGCCGCACTGCGCGACGTTCGGCGGCGCAAGGCGGGCATCATCGCAGACGCCACCGAACGCTCCCGGCGGGGGCAGGTCGACTCCGAGGCCGACTCCATCGAGTACCAGGACGTCAAGGACCGCGAACGCCAGCTCATCGCCGGCCACGCCGACATCGCCCTCACCGGCCTGCTGACCGTCTCCGCAGACAGCGAGGACGAACTCCGTATCGCCTGCGCCGCCGTCGAGACGGCCGCCGTCGCGGCCCAGCTGGACCTGCGGCCGCTCACGTGGCAGCAGGCCGAGGCTTTCACCACCGCCGCCCTCCCCTTCGCTCTCGCTTCCTGAAAGCCCGCTGCTCTTTATGGCTCACCGCACCGAACCGGCCGAGGGCTTCATCCCCTTCGCCACCGCGGCACTCGACTTCCACCAGGCCCTCAACATCCCCACAGGGCCTCTGGTCGCCGACCGCGCCGAACTCGACTCTCTGCACGGGCACTTCACCGCCTTGATCCGACTGCTCGACGCGCAGACCGAGCGTTCCCGGGGGCTCGTGCCCGGCGTCGCCCGACCGCTCGCCTCGGCCCGCACGAGGGCCTGGCAGGTCGCCGACCTCCTCCACACCGCCTTCCACGCCGTCCCGCACGCCGACAACGCGACCGGAAGTCGGACCGGCCTGCCGGACGGCGCCCCAGAGTTGTCCATCTGCCGCCGTCATCAGCAGGCCTCGCTCCTTCTGCGCCGTCGCGCCACACCCACCGACCTGCGCCACAACCGGCCCTGACCTATCTCCCGAAGGATCCCCTCCCATGCCCAGGACCCGTACCAGCGCGACGCCTCTGTTCGTCCCGCGCAGGACGACTCGCGCCGAGAAGAAGAGTGCCCGCTCCCAGTACTCCCAGGCCCTTCACCGGGCCCGCCGGGCCGAGCCCGGGGAGGCTCCCCGCTCCCGGTCGGGCCTCGATCCCGATCTTCAGCCGACGTATCCGGTCTCCGGCCGGCCGGGACAGGCATCCGCGCGGGGCGGGAGGCTCCGTCTGCCGACGCACCGCATGACTACGGCCACCGTGTCCGGGGCCTATCCGTTCCTCGCCGAAGGCGGCCTGGGCGCCGAGGGCATCTTCATCGGCCGGGACGTCCACGCCGAAGCCGCCTTCTGTTACGACCCGTTCGCCCTCTACACCTCCGGGAAGGTCGAAGGCTTCACCAACCCGAACGCCGTACTGGCCGGGATCATCGGCATGGGCAAGTCCGCGCTCGCCAAGTCCGTCGCCACCCGAGCCATCGCCCACGGCTACCGCATCTACGTGCCCTGCGACCCCAAGGGCGAATGGACCACCGTCGCCGCAGCACTCGGCGGCACCACGATCGCGCTCGGGCCCGGCCTGCCCGGACGCCTCAATCCGCTCGACGCCCCCACCCGCCCGGCCTCCGTGTCCGAGAACGACTGGGCGACGGAAGTCCGCAAGCGCCGTCTGCTCCTGCTGGCCGGTCTCGCCCGCACCGTCCTGAAGCGGGACCTCCAGCCCGTCGAACACACCGCCCTCGACGTCGCGCTCGACGTGGCCGTCGCGGACGCCGACCGCGACAGGACAGTTCCGCTGCTCGGCGACGTCGCCACCGTCCTCGGCACCCCGGACCGGCTCGCCACCGTGCTCGACGGCCAGGGCAACACCCTGCGCGTGGCTGCCGAAGACCTCGCTCATGCCCTGCGGCGCCTGGTCCACGGCGACCTCTCCGGCATGTTCGACGCCCCCAGCACCGTCGCCTTCGATCCCACGACACCGATGCTGACGATCGACCTGTCCCGGCTCGGCGGCGCCGGTGACGACACAGCGCTCGTCCTCGCCATGACCTGCGCCTCCGCCTGGATGGAATCCGCGCTCGCCGACCCCGACGGAGGGCGCCGCTGGGTGATCTACGACGAGGCCTGGCGCGTCATGCGGCACGTCGGCCTGCTCGAGCGGATGCAGTCCCAGTGGAAGCTCAGCCGCGGCCTCGGCATCGCGAACCTCATGGTCATCCACCGCCTCAGCGACCTGCTCTCCGCCGGCGACGCCGGCTCCCGAGGCCGCGTCCTCGCCGAAGGCCTCCTCGCCGACTGCTCCACCCGCATCATCTACCGTCAGGAACCCGACCAGCTCGACGCCGCAGCCTCCCTCCTCGGCCTCACAGGCGTGGAAACCCAGGCCATCTCCGCACTCACCAGGGGCCGTGGCCTCTGGAAGGTCGCAGGGCGGTCCTTCATCACGCAGCACATCCTCCACCCCGACGAACGCGCCCTGTTCGACACGGATGCCCGGATGTCGGGAGGCCAGCGATGAGCCGCGCGCAGGCAGAGGAGGTGTACCGGCCGATCACCGACCGGCTCCGTGAACTCGGCGCGGAGTGCAGCGTGGAGTACGGGCTGTCCGACTACATCGTCCGCGCGTACCTTCGCGACGGTTCTTTCCTGGTGATCTCACCACCGCAGGAACCTGCGACACGTCACCCGGCCCAGCTGCCGAACAGTTGGGTGGTCACCCGGTATCACGCTGACAATCCTGACCTGCACGAGGTGGTCTACGACTCGGAACACCAGGGCCCCGACGCCCGGCATGCGGGGACGATCGCCCCACTCATGCATGCCGTCGAACGATGTACAGCCTGGCCCGGAACACACGCGAGGTCAGCTGTCTCTGCTCGCCCGGTGACCGCGCGTGCCTCCTCTCCGGCGGCAGCACATCACTCCGCTGTTCTCCGCTCGGACGGGGGGCTGGCCAAGCCTCCGCCTTCGCCCGCTGTGCGGCAGCCCCTCTCCCCTGGCCGGTGAGTTCTTTGCTCGCTGCTGCGATGGAGAGCCGCGCTTCTTGCTGTTAGCACTCTTCATCGGCAAGGCCAAATCGCCTTGGCGGCCGATGTTCTTGCTCCCGGTCCTCACGGACCGGGAGCGGTGTCCCTCACTTTCGCCGGAGGTCTCTTGTCCACATCCCGCACCCGTGCACCGTCCTCGGCCGGTGGGACAGACCTGCTGTTCTTTCTCCTGCTCGGAGGACTGGGCGCCGCTGTCGCCTTCGCATCCACTGGGTGGCTGACCGGGAACTTGGCCAACTTCACTACAGGCGACGGCATCTGGACGGCTTTCGACATGGCCGAGGTCCTGCTGCGCCCGGAGGCCGTCTGGCCGGCCCTCTCCCCCACCGTGCTCCTCGTCACCGCCCGTGTGATTCCGGGGGCTGTCGTCCTCTGCCTGCTCGTCACTGCCGGCGTGGCCCTGGTTCGGCGACGTTCGCAGCGCGGCTCGGGTCTGGCCTCGACAGGAGACATCCGCCCTCTTCTGAAGAAGGCGGTCTCCGAAAAGGCCCGCTCCCTGCGTCCGGGCCTCGCCAACCTCAAGCCGAAGGAGATCACCCCCGCGGATCGCGGGATCCTTCTGGGCTCGCTGTCTCCCGGTCGTGCTGAAGTGCGAGCGAGCTGGGAGGACGTGATAGTCGCCATCATGGCCCCGCGTTCCGGCAAGACCTCCGCCCTCGCCATCCCAGCCATTCTGTCCGCGCCCGGGCCCGTTCTCCTGACGAGCAACAAGGCAGCCAACGACGCCTTCACCGCCACGGTCGGCGCCCGCGCCAAGGTCGGCACCGTCTGGACCCTCGATCCGCAGCAGATCGCGCACCACCCACGCCAGATGTGGTGGGACATCCTCGCCGACGCCCGGGACCTCGCCGGTGCTCGGCGCCTGGCCGGTCACTTCGTCACCGCGTCGGTGAGCGACTCCTCCGGCTCGGACTTCTGGTCCACCGCCGCCTCCAACACCCTCGGCGCCGTGTTCCTGGCCGCTTCCTCCCATCGCCGCCCAATCACCGACGTCCTGGAATGGCTGGCCTCTCCGGCCGACCGCACCCCGGTGGACCTGCTCACCGACGCCGGCCATCACGCCGTCGCCGCGCAACTGCAGGGCACGGTCGCCGGCGCCGTGGAGACCCGCGACGGCATCTACGAGACGGCACGCCAGTACGCGAGCTGTCTGCTGGACCCGGAGATCGCGGCCTGGGTGACGCCGACGCCTGATCTGTCGGAGTTCAGGCCGGCCGACTTCGCGCGCTCGCGAGACACCATGTACCTGCTGTCGAAGGACGGCGGCGGCTCCGCCTCAGCGATCATCGCGGCCGCAGCCGACGCCGTGATGCGGGCCGCCGTCGCAGAGGCAGAGCGTTCCGGTGGCCGTCTGGACCCGCCCGCGTTGTGCGTGCTGGACGAGGCCGCGAACGTCTGCAAGATCGGCGACCTGCCCGACCTCTACTCCCACCTCGGTTCCCGGGGCGTCATCCCGATCACCATCCTGCAGTCCTACCGTCAGGGCCAGAAGGTATGGGGCGAGGCCGGCATGGACGCCCTGTGGTCCGCCGCCACCATCAAGGTCGTCGGCAGCGGCATCGACGACGCCGACTTCGCCGACAAGCTGTCCCGCATCATCGGCGACCACGACGTCCAGACCACCTCCGTCTCCACCTCGAACGGCACCAGGTCCACCTCGGTATCGATGCGCACCGAGCGCATCCTGCCGCCCGACGCCATCCGTGCCCTGCCGAAGGGCAAGGCGCTGCTGCTCGCCACCGGCATGCGGGTGGCCATGCTCGACCTCAAGCCCTGGTACAAGGAGGCGTCCGCCAAGACGATCGGTCCGGCCTCGCAGCAGGCCACCGAGGCGATCACTGCCCGGGCCCTCGCGAAGTCCGACGCTTCCGGGGTGGCAGAGTGAACCCGCTGCAGGTCGCCGAACGTGCTGTCCTCGGCGCCATCCTGCTCGCCCCGCGACAGCTGGACCGCCTCGGCTGGCTGCGCACCGAGGATTTCGAGCACCCGGCGCATGGCGCTCTACTCACCGCCTTCCGCCGCCTCGCCGACGCCGGTCACCCAGCGCTTCAGCTACAGCCGCCCGCGCCGGTTCCGTTGGCGTGGCTGAACGATGTTCTGGAGGTCGCGTCCCGCGAAGTGCGCGGGCTCTCCCCGGCCTACGTCCACGCGCTGGCCTCAGCCTGCCCTCGGACCGGGCACGCGCCTGTGTACGGACGGATGGTGCTGGAGGGCGCGATCCGCCGCACTGTCCTGCAGCAGGCAAAGAACCTGGAGCAGAGGGCCCATGGATCCGAGGAGGCCGAAGAGCCCGATGCAGTACTGCAGCAGGTCGACGCATTCACCGACGCGCTGAGTGTTCACGCCCGCCGGTGGGGCATTCCACCGCGTCCAGCTTCGCAGGAAGCCGATGCCCCGTCAGCGTCCCCCACCAAGGCATCGTCAAACGACGAGCAACTCCTCCTCGCCCGCCTGGTCAGCCGTCCCGCCTCCTTCCCGGAGGTCTCCCCCTGGCTGCTCCCGGAGGACTTTGCGGTACCCCTTCACGGCTCGCTCTATCAGTGCATCGGTGCACTGACTCATCGCGGCGAGCCCGTCGACGGCCTCACCCTGCTCTGGGAAGCTCAGCGCCGCGGTGTGCTGGGCGGAGACGGTGTGCCGGATTACGTGACCGAGATCGGTACGGAACCCGGACCGGCGAGTGCGGGGTGGCTGGCGGAGCGGGTTCTGCAGGCCCGTCTCGTCCGCTCAGCTGCCGGGGCGGCACAGGCGATCCGCGCACTGGCCGACGACTCACGTAACTCGCCCGGCCAGTTGATCACCGGCTCTCTTGCAGCGCTCGCCACAGTGGACGACGTTCGCGCCCGCTGGGAGACCGCAAGCGGTCGGCCTCGCCCTCCTAACCGCTCCCAGCGTCGGCCCACGGCCGGCGTCTCCCGCGCGGACGCCGCTCTGGCCCGCCGCCGTCCCACCCGGCCGGGCCACCGCCCGGCAGCCGCCGTCCCGCTGTCAGCGGCTCAGGGAGACACCCACCGGAAGCAGACGCCCTCCCCTGATCCCGTCCCTCTTACTGGAGCGCTCCCTTCACATGAACGTCATCCCCTCCCCGGAAGCCGACCGGCTCCGTCATCTGGCCAGCCAGTTCGACGCGCATCGCGGCCGACTGCCTGACCTCGCGAACCCGCACCGTCAGCCGGACCTCGTCCTCATGGTCCGCCAGTTCGTCGAGCTCAGCGAACTGGCGGCGGAGACCGGCCGCCAGATCCTCAACGCCCAAGGTCGCACATCTCGCGAACACGGCGGCCTCCGGCTGACCCGTTTCGCTGATGCTGCCCACGCGGCGGCCGAGGCAGCGGCCCACCTAGGCGGTGCCGTCGAGCAGTTGGCGTTCCTGAGCGACACCCGCCGTCAGCGGACTCATCCCGGCTACCAGGAAGTACGGGAGTCTGCCGTAGCCGTGATCGCTGACGAGCTGGTCGAAGCCCAGGCGGCGCTGGACGGTGCCTCCACCGACCTCCACGCAGCCGCGTCCCGTCACGCGCCACCACTGACCATGGCCAATGCTGCCCGAGCCCGTTCCACTGGCGCGGGCATGGCTCCGCAGGTGGAAACCATCCTCACGGCTGCCACGTTCCCGCCCCAACCGGTCAACAGCGCTCACGTGACGCGGAGCCGCTGACATGCCGACCGACACAACGCCCGGTAGTCCGTCCGCTCCGCCCAGGCTGATCGGCTCGCTCTGCTCCGGCTACGGCGGCCTGGACCTCGCAGTCCAGGACGTTCTCGGTGGCACCGTCGCCTGGCACGCGGACAACGACCCGAACGCCTCCCGCACCCTCGCCCGCCACTGGCCCGACGTCCCCAACTTGGGCGACGTCACGACGGTCGACTGGACCGGCGTTCCGAAGGTCTGTGTCCTGACCGCGGGCTTCCCCTGCCAAAGACGTCTCCGTCGCCGGCCGCCGAGCCGGCCTCGCTCCCGATACCCGCTCCGGCCTCTGGCTGCACGTCGCCCGTGCCATCGAGGCCCTCCGCCCCTGCCTGGTGGTGATCGAAAACGTCCGTGGCATCCTCACCGCACCCGCCCACCTCTCTGGCGACGTGGAATCCTGCCCGTGGTGTCTGGGAGACCAGCCAGCCCAGCCTGCTCTGCGCGCACTTGGCGCCGTACTCGGCTCCCTGGCCGACCTCGGGTACGACGCTCGGTGGCTCGTGCTACCCGCCTCCGCCGTCGGTGCCCCTCACCGCCGCGAACGCGTCTTCGTCGTCGCCTGGCCCCGCACCCAGCAACCTCTTGAAGACCCCGACCGGGAACCTGGGCACGAACGGCGGCAGCCAGCACCCGACGAAGCGACGGCTCGGGGGCCACGGCCCGAACCTCGCCGACGAGGTCGAGTGGTTGCTGCCCACCCCGAAGGCGTCGGACGGCACGAAGGGCTCCCCGCGCCAGCGACACGGCAACGGCGACATGACCCTGCCCAGCGCCGCGGCCTCCCTGCTGCCCATTCCCCGAGCGAGCGACAACGGAACTCCAGGCCGACGCCCCGGCCCCGGTTGGAGGCCGCCGCTCTCGGCGGTCGTCCTGCCTCTCTGGGCGTCCCCGAACAGCGGGCCGACACCCGATGGGGCCGCTACGCCACCGCCGTCGCTCGCTGGGAATCCCTCACCCGACCAGCGCCCACCCCCACCGACGCGGGCGGGCGTCTGAGCCCGGCGTTCGTCGAGTGGATGCAAGGCCTCCCCACCGGCTGGGTCACGGCCACGCCCGGCCTCGGCCGCCCCGCCCAACTCACCGCCCTCGGCAACGGAGTCGTGCCCCAGCAAGCTGCCCACGCCCTTCGACTCCTCGATCCGCCGGTGGCCTGCTGTCACACCCCCTTGCCCTGACCGCCCACACTCCCGCGGAGCAACACCTTGAACACCCAGCCCGACATCTCCATCGGCGTCCACACCACGTACGGCTTCACCGCCCGCCTGCGGCCCGGCCTCGCCCCGGAGACTCTTGAGAACACCGGCTTCGAGCCGCTCCCCGGCCAGAGTCTCCACGCCTTCACCGGCAGCCGCGCCGAACGTTTCGACACGACCCGCCTCGCCCAGGCCGTCGCCGTCCTCGACGAGGCCCGTCTCTCGGTCGCCACCCCACCCGGAATCCTTCCCCGGGTGACCCCGAAGCCTCGCCGGGAACCCGACGTCGTGCTCGGCCGGCACCCACGCCTCGGGATCATCGCCACCGTCACCAACGGCCTGCCCCGCGCCGAGGCCATCCTCCTCGACCACGGCTTCCAGTACCGAGCGAGCGTCGACCTCTTCGCCTTCCCCACCGACACCCCTGACCGCACAGCGGTAGCCATGTCGGCTGTCGCGCTCCGCCATCTGCGGGCGGAGGGGCATGCAGTAGCCGCCGCACCCGACATCACTCTGCGCCGTTCCCCGTCGCCGGTGCCCGGGATGACATCGTCCACCCACTCTCCAGCAGCCGACCGGCCCCAGCCCGCTGTACGCGGCGCCACACGCTGAACACCCGCCCGCAATCGCACTTGTACTGGAGCACCGATGATGTCTGACCGTCCAGCGGCCTCCCCCGAGGCCTTTCGCCTGGCCGACGGAGATCTGGAAGATCTCGCATCGACCCTCGCTCGAACGGTGAACGAGGTGAACCGGCACGGCACTCTCCTGGATCGACTGGCTTCCGAGGCTGGGACGGAGACGTCCAATCCTCACCCGCGGACCTCGCCCGCGGACCCGTCATCCGTCTTCATCCTGGCGCTGGGCGGCGACGCCTACACAGCCGAGTTGCAGGCGCTGGCCGATTGGGTCAACCTCCTGCTGCTTCCCGTATACGGCCGGGAGGTCAACAGCACGCGGCCCTGGTGTTCGAGGTGGCACGAGCACCCGGAAGCGGTCGCGCGGCTGCACGGGCTGTGGCTGGCTTGGCAGCAGCTCACCGATGTGGAGGCCGGTCTCACCGGTCCGGCCACATGGCACCGTGACCATCTGGATCACACCATGGCGCAACTCCGCGCTCCGGACGGTCCGTTCGCCGCCTGCACCACCAGCCCTTCGCGACCCGCGCACCGACTGCTGTCCGCCCCGGAGCCGACTGCGGAGACCACCGCGTGAGCAACTCCGATGCCGACCAGGATCTCGTCCAGGAGACGTGGACGGACGAAGCGGAGGCGTACGTCGTAGCGGCTGCGCTCGGCACTTCCTCCCTCCCGGTACGAGTGTTCCTCGAAGAAGGAAATCTTGGCGCAGGCATTTATCGCTTCTGCGAACAATCGCCCAGCGTTCCACCCCCACCCCAGCCCCGGTGGAGGACACGGTGAGCGCGGCGAAGTTCGGCTTCGCCGCGCATCCCGAAGCGCTCTCCGATCTGCGGGCGCTGCCGGCGCACGTGCGCAACCTGGCGCTGGTCGAGTTGCAGGACTTGGTGCACGGCAGTGACGACTGGTTGCCCTTGGAGGGCTCGCTGCGAGGGTTCCGGAAGGTCTACGTCGATCCAGAGGTGCAGTACCGCCTCGTCGTCCAGGTACGGGAGGCACCCGTACCCTCCGCGCACGCGCGCGAGATCTACCTGGTGGCAGCAGGACTACGCCGTGGCTACGCGGTCTACCGCGCGGCACAACGTCGCATGGGGCTCGAGCCTGCCGAGGGGCCCGTCCCGGACGTCCTGGAGGCAACCCACGCCCGTTCGCCGCGGGCTGCGTCCACCATGACCGGTAGGTCCTCCTCGACGACCGGCCAGGTCCGTTCCTCGATTTCGGAGCAGTCCGTGCCGCCCGTGACGTCGGCCCTCGGGAAACGGTCCTCGGCTTCTCTCAGGAGGTAGGTAGTCCATGCACCGTGGGGCCCGATTCGCTCAAGGCAGACGTACTGCCCCAGGAACGACTACGACTTCAGGCGGCACCCATGTCAACGTACGAGTGTCCGGAAAAGAGCAGGTCAACGAGCATGCGAGCCACGGCTTGTTCAGCCCCGGCGGCCACCACCCACCCGTATCGAACGAGGCGACATGCGTCATACCGCTCCTCTGATCAACCACCACGCCGACGGTTCCGTCTGTCCCGCCGAGCACCGGCACACAACGACGGGCAAGCCGTGCCATCCCGACTGTTCGGCCGGGCGTACTCGTCGGCCGCCTGCTCGTGCGGCGACTGGCAAATGAGCAATCCGATCAAGGGCTACGTCAGCGAGAGCCGGAAGGCGCACCTGGCCGGCCACGCGGACTCGTTCCCCGCTCTTCGGGAGTTGCTCCGCCTCGGCTGACTCCTCTTGCTCCACGCTCACCATCAATCAAGGAATTCGCTCTCATGTCACATCACTTCACCGTCGGCGACCTGGTGCAGGCGCTGCAGGGTCTCCCGGATGACCTCCAGGTCCGCCTGGCTGTTCAGCCGGACTGGCCCTTCGCGCACTTCGTGGCCCCGCAGATCGTGTCGCATGACGGTGCCGTCTACATCGCGGAGGCGGGGCAGGCCGACTACCTGCCCCGACCGGTGGCCGAGTCCTTGGCCTGGGTCTGAGGGTCTACCGCCCGTACGTCATTCCTCCCTTTCCTCTCGGTCGTCTTCACGTTTCAGGCCGCCCTGCCGATTCCTTCGGCAGGGCGGCCTTCGGTCTGTCAGCCCAGGTACAGGCCGGCGAATGTTCCGTCGAAGCCGAGGTCAGCCATGGCTGCCGCGACCGTCGGGTAGTGCATCCGGTTCGGCTGCGCTTGTCGGAGGAGGTGGTCGAAGTCCGCTCTGGTGATCTCCGGCTCGGCCCAGTGATGCCCGCAGCGGCATCGGATCCAGACGTGGCGTCCCTGGTTGATGAACAGCCAGTCCCGCCGCGCGTCACACGCGGAGCACAGCACCGGGATACCTCCGAGGGGGTACTCGCCGGGGTGTCCAATGACGCGGATCGCCGTCGGCCCCGTTGAAGGCTCCATGGCGTTCCAAACCTGCAGCAGCGAACCGTGCTCGGCCGTCGGAAGCTGCGCATGCTGGGTCGTGGTGGGGCGCGGAATCGTTCTGTTCACTGTGGGGCCTTTCCATGAAGGGATCCTCGGTGGTAGGTCCGTGCTCATCGGCCGGGATTGTGGCGTCGGTGTTGTTCAAGGGTTGCCATGGCGGGGCGCGCGGTAGTCGCCCCGGCAGCGCGGGCTCGCGGGAGCTTGGGCTCTGCAGGTAGGTCGGCGAGGCGGCGGACGCGCCAGACGAGGACCTGCTCGATGTCGACGGCGGTATCGAGCTC
This sequence comes from Streptomyces sp. P9-2, assembly GCF_051903975.1. NCBI lineage: Bacteria > Bacillati > Actinomycetota > Actinomycetes > Kitasatosporales > Streptomycetaceae > Streptomyces > Streptomyces sp. P9-2. The sequence continues at coordinate 3,870,985 of NZ_CP192633.1, read as the reverse complement.
GCGGAGGTCGACGGCTTGACGCAGGAGGGATCGAGAGTCGTGACCTGCGGCTTCGGCCGAGGCGAGGGTGGCGTTCAGGGCGTGCATAGGCTGCTGAGGGCCGAGGATCGGGGTGGTCGTGGTGCTAAGGATGTCGTGGATGGTTTCGTGCTGGCGGCGCCAGTTCATGGCCGGTAGCTGCTGCCCTTGGCCGCGGAGGTTGTTGATCGGTGTGGCGGCCGCCTGTCGGTAGGCCGCGCGGAGATGCACAGCGGTCTGACGTGCGGCGGCGGCTTGTTGAGCATGGCCTCGGGCAGCGTGCCAGCGGGCTGCTGCGAGGGTGGTGAGAACAAGGGTGGACAGGACCATGGCGGTGGTGCCGCCGTCCTCGCCTCGGCCGAGGGCGGCGCCGGCGTGGATGATGCCACGGGCGGCTGAGCGCAGGGCTCGATGGTCGGCTCGTTCGGCGCGGATGTGACTGCGGGTGGCGCGCTCAAAGGCCCTTGCCGCGGTGAGGAGTTCGACTCGGGTAGCGGGGGCTGAGGTGGCTACGAGGGCGTCGAGGACTTCGCCGACGGCGGGCAGGAGTGCGGCGGCCTGGTCATCATCCGCGTGCAGGGTGGCCAGGGTCGTCTCGATGACTGTGGCGGCTCGGCGGCGCGCGGTCGCGGGCTGGGGCGGTGCGTCCGGGGTCGTCCCGGTGGCACCCTCGGCTGCGTTCCGGAGGCGGGTGCGGATCTTGGGGAGGGAGAGGTCAGGGGCGAGCGTGGAGCCTGAGAACCAGACCGGCTGTTGGTCGGCGTTGCGGTCTCCTGGGAGGGCGACGGCGTAGCCGAGGAGGTCACCAGAGGGGGCGTGCCGGAGTTTGGTGCGCAGGCCGGCGTCCTGGAGGCGGCGGAGAAATTCGGTTTCGGTCGCCGCTCCGGCGAGGGCTTGGCGTACGGCGGTGCGGAGGGTGTCGCGGGGTGTTTCTGGGCGACCGGTGCGGGTGGCCTTGCGGCGTTCGGCTGCGGTGGCGCGCTTGGCGGCGGTGCCGTCTCCAGGATTGAGGCGGCGCAGGCCGAGCTGCTTCTCCAGAGCTCGGCACGCGGCTTGTGTCTTGGGCCAGTCGCAGTCGATGCGGGCGCGGCGTAGGTCGCCTCGGACGAGGGTGGCGGCGATGTGGATGTGGTCGTCGGCGTGCCGGACGGCGACCCAGCGGCATGAGTCGGGGTCGCCGTCCCGCGCGATGCCGACTTCACGGAGGACGTGGCGGGCGACCATGTCCCACTCGTCATCGGTCAGGTGGCGGTCCTCGGGGGCTGTCCGTACAGAGCAGTGCCAGACGTGCCTGGCCGGAGCGCGGTCGCCGGCCTGCTTGACGCGGAGGTCGAGGACGGTGGCCAGGTGCTTGACCGTGGTCTGTGGGTCGCGGCCGGGATCCGGCGCGAAGCCGTCCCAGCTACCGACGAGGTGGGGGTCGGTGTGTTCGTTGTGGCGCCCGGGGCCATAGAGGTAAGCGAGCAGACCGTGCGTGCGGCTACCCCGGGTGACGTTGGGGTTCATGCGGGCCGCCGGGTGACCAGGGCGTCGGCTGCCTGGTCGATGCGGTGGACAACGCCGCGCACTCGGGCGAGGACCGGAGCGAGTTCCTCCAGGTGAGGGACCATGCCGCTGTTGGCAGCGCGAGTGAGCTGGTTGAGGTTGTTGCCGACCCTGGCGAGCTGGGTGCGCAGGGCGGCCAGTTCATCCACCAGCGCGTCGCGGTGTTCGTTCGGTTCAAGGGACACGCTTCCGCGTGCGGCGGCGAGACCGGCGGCAGCGAGGTAGCGAGCGGTGGTGACTGCTCGGCGTCGGGCTTCGGCAGTGATCTCGGTGTATTCGTCGTCGTTGACGCGGACGGTGAGGAACCGCTCGCGGTGGCGCGGCTTCGCTACGCGGGTACGACGACGCGGCTGGCGCGCGACGGCGGTTACGGCGTGGGCGTGCTGATCCTCCCCCGGGCCAGGTGCCTTCTGCGCCGGCGGGTCTTCGGGCGCCCTCGCCCGGAGACCCGCCGCTCCGTCCTCGTCCCCCTGGGCGGGGACGGGTCCGTACGTCGCCCGGTAGGAGTGTCGTACGGGATAGCTTGCTCGGCCGGTGGCCGTGGGGTGGTCACGCTCGGGACCGTCGTCAGGTGCGGTGGAGGTCGGCCGGCTCATCGGTTGCTGTCCGGCTGGCGCTCGGTGGTCTCGCGGACGAGGTCCTCAATCCAGTCCATGGCGAGCACGGGGGCGTGCAGTGTCCAGGGGCGTTGTCCTGGGTGGCGCTGGACGGCCCAAATTCCGTCGGGATGGGGCTGGACGTGGTGGATGTGGCCGTAGTGGTGCAGAACGGTGAGCCAGGCGTCGACCTCGGCTGCGGTGGCAGGGGTGGTGCGCACGGGGTGCTCCGGCGAAATCGGTTCGGTGAGAGGAATGTTGTCCGGTGACCGGGGCGGGTGACCGGCCGGGTGTCCGGCTGTCCGGTCACCCGCCCCTGAGTCAGGAGGTGCTGGCCGGCTGTCCGAGTTCTTCGCGCAGCTGGACCATGAGGGCGGTCAGGGCGTCGTTGGACAGCGGTATCTGCTGACCGCGGATGGCGTCGGCGACCACCCGGCGGGTGAGTTTCTCCTTGGCTCGGACAGCGTCCTTGGCGATGCGGAGGAGTTCGGCGTTGTCCGGGTGTCCGTGCAGGTGGCCGCGCTGCCCGGGAGCGGAAGGTGTCCTGTCCGAGCCGGTGGCGGGCCGTCCCCTCTCGGTGTTCTGCGGCTTGGTGTCCGAGGCGGGCAAGGTGTCCGGCTGGCCAGTCGGGCGGCGGGTGTCCTGTCCGAGGGGGCCGGGTGTCCGCCGGCCCTCGGCCGCTGCCTGTCCGCCGGACTCGGTGTCTGTCCCCTCGGGCAGTCGGAGACGCTCGGGCTGACCGGTGACCGGGACACCGGGGCTCCGACGGTGCGCCTGTCCAGGAGCCCTGTCCCGGCCGACCGTGACCGAGGTCGGCTGTCCGGAGTTGGGCCCAGGACCCGACAGCGGTGTCCGCCCGGAGCCCGTCCGGACACTCGGGTCGCGGGCGATGAGGATGTAGAGGTGGACGGCTCCGGCCAGGGCGAGCGGGGCGATGGTGGACAGGACGGCGACCACGGTGTCTCCGAGCTGGAGACCAGGGGCGTCGGTCTGCTGGTTGAGGCGGACGGCGTGGAGGGCGTTGGCCCAGATGCTGGCGGCGGTAGCGGTGCCGAAGAGGGTCCAGACGTAGAAGCGGGCACGCAGGGGTGCGTTCTTCAGGACCAGGAGGGCACGGACGCCGTAGGCGATGAAGCCGTCGATGACCAGAGGGAAGAGGTAGGTCAGCAGGCCTCGGACGTGGATGGCGGCGGCCATCTGCTGCAGGGCGTCGTAGGAGAGGGCACAGCCCGCGCCGCCGAGGGCGATGATGGCGGCGCGGTCGTAGCCGTTGATGCGCGCCGCTGTCGGCGTCGTGCTGGTCATGCCGCTGTCCTGTAGCTGCCAGGCTGGTCCTTACCGCTGGTGGCGTCCTGGTCATGGCTGAGGTCGCGGTTGCGGTGGGCTCGACGTTCGGCTCGGTAGACCTTCTGGGCGTGCTCAAAGGTGACCTGGAGGATCCAGGCGAGGCGCTCCGGGGGGATTCCGCCGAGGTAGGCGGCGCGGATCACCGCCTGGCGTTCGGCGTGGGTGAGGTGGACGTCGCGGCCGGCGAGGGCCTCGGCGACGCGGCGGCGGTCGAGGCGGGCTGCGATCTTGCTGTGCATCGAGGCGCGCTCCTCCTCGGTGAGGCCGCCTCGGATGCCGAAGGTGTCGTTGGTTTCCAGGGCGGCGTCGAGGCAGGCGCGGCGGACGGGACACTGGGCGCACAGCCTCTTGGCCGCTGCGATCTTGTCGATCTCGTCGGCCTCGGGGAAGAACCACTCGGGGTCGGGCTGGTGGTGTTCGGACGGCTGGCAGGCGGCGCGGGCCTGCCAGGTCTGGTCCCCGCGGAGGCGGTACTGGGCCGAGGGGTTCGGGGTGTCGTGCATCAGGGCTGTTGCTCCGTGGTGTTCCGCGCGCGGGCATGCGTCTGCGGAGGGTGCATGGTCTGGGTGTGTTGCGGTGCGCGCTCTGACGAGGTCAGGCGGCGTGGCGGCGTCTGCGGTCGACGGGCTCGAAGGTGACGCGGGTGGTCATCTCGGCGAGCCTGGAGGCGACGCGGTCGCCCAGTTGGTCGCGGAGGTCGCGCATGGCGAGGTTGGTGGTGATCAGCGTCGGGAGCATCAGGTTGTAGCGGCGGTTGATGAGCCGGTACGTGATCTCCTCGACCCATTCGGAGGCCTTGGCCGCGCCGAGGTCGTCCAGGATCAGCAGCGGGTAGCGGCTGACCGTCTCCAGTTCGCGCTCGGTGTCGTGGCCGGAGCGGGGGCGCAGGTCCGCGTACAGGTCGGCGGCCGTGGTGGCCCGCCACCGCAGGACGAGGCCCGCCTCCGCGAGGGCCCGGACAGCACCGTACGCCTGGTGGGTCTTGCCCGCGCCGGTGACTCCGGCCATGAGCAGGCTGGGGCCGGTGGTGATCTGCTGGCGCGCGCCGGGGTTCGGTGCTTCGGCCTGGGCGATGACGTCGCGGGCCCAGGCCAGCACGTCGGGGTGGTCGGCCCGGGCCGTCCGGTAGCGCGGGGGCAGTCGGGCCTCCAGCAGGGCCAGTGCCGTGTACGGCTGGGCGTCGGCAGGGGCCGCGGGGAGGTCCTGTGGGTTCATGCCCCGGGCGGCGAGGATCCGCTGCAGTCGCTGGAGGGCTCCGGCCCCGAGGAGCTCGGGCTCGCGGCTCATCACAGCTCCTCCGCGTAGGCGGAGGCCGCGTCGACCGGGTTGGTCCACGCCCGGTGGGCCGTGCCGGTCCGGGGTCCGGCCTGGGCGGGGACGCGGGCGTTCATGGCGTCGTTCACCAGGCTCGGCAGCCGGGAGGGGTGGCCCTGAATCTCGGTGTACCGGGCGAGGCCGGCACGGATGTGGTCCACGTCGATGCCTTCGGCGAGCAGCTTCTTCAGCAGGCGGCCGAGGTGTCCGAGGACGTCACTCGGCGGGCGCTGGCCGCAGGAGCCCACGTACTCGGCGAGGAGGTTCCCGGCGGTCGTGGCGTCGGGCGCTGTGCGCCCCGTAGGTGAAGAAGATCCAGGATCCAAGATCCTGGATCCGGACGTCGAGGCTTCGCCGAGCCCTCGGTGAGTGTTCGGCGAGTCTTCGTCGAAGCGGCTCTGACCTGTGAGTTCCCTGCTTGGGGAGCTGGACTCCTCGGTGTCGGCGGCCTGCGGGGTTCCAGCGCCCGTCGCCGCCGTGGTGCGGTCGTCGGGCAGGCCGCTGAGCGGTGCGGCACCCGGGTCGAGGGCTCGCCGAACGTTCGGCGAGGGTTCGACGAGGAGTCCGCGAGCCTTCGCGTCCGCCTCGGCGCAGATGCCCTTGCAGGGACCGCACCTCTTGTCGCTGTGGTGGCCGACGCAGGCCGGGAGGCGTGACTGGCTGGGCCGGTCGATCTTCTGGTGCTCGTACCAGCCGGTGATGTGCAGGTACCGCTTACCGTCGCAGCCGGTGTACCGGCAGATCAGTCCGGTGTCGGCGAGCTGCTGGAGGTCCTCCTCGACGTGTATGGGACTGTGCTCGGCGCGCAGCGGCCACAGGACTCCGGCAATGATGGCGGGGTTGTCCCGGTGCCGTCCGTGGTCATCGGCCTGGGTGAACAGGCCGATGTAGGTGACGACCGCGGTGACCGAGCAAGCCGCGACCCGTTCGTTGACGAACAGGTCCGGCTTGACCGTGCGGATGCGGGCCATCTCAGTCCTCCCGGCGGACGCCGTGACGCTGAGGCCGCCGGCGCGGACTCCGCGTGTGAGCTGCCGGGATTCCCCTGCTGGGTGGGTGCATGTGATACTCCGTCCTTATGGACGGGGCTGCGTGGTTGTTGCCTGCAAGCCGGCCACGCAGCCCCGGATCTTTGGTTGCCCTCGGCGAGGGCGGCCGACGGATGCCCGGGAGTTGGCGCTCCCGGGCATCGTCGTTCGGCCCCACCCCGGCGTGGACCGTTTTCATGGGTGGATGGCACGATGGCCACACTAGACTCAGACGGGGCCCCACTGTCAACCAGCGAAAATGAAAGTGGAGCCTTCATTCACCCCAGTGAAGGCGCGACGCGACCGGAGGACGGCCACGATGGAGCACGAGAACACTCCCCCTGCACCACAGGAGGGGAGCGGGGCCACGCTCGCCGACCGCCTGGACCGCCTGTTCGTTACCGTCCACCCGAAGGGTCGCGGCCCCTACAGCTACGAGGAGGTGGCGTCGGGCATCCGCAGACAAGGCGGCCCCACCATCTCGGCGAGCTACATCTGGCAGCTGCGGACCGGCGCCAAGGACAACCCCACCAAGCGGCACCTCGAGGCCCTCTCCACCTTCTTCGGGGTGAAGCCGGCCTACTTCTTCGACGACGCGGAGTCGGAGAAGATCGCCGCCGAACTCGACGCGCTCGCCGCCATGCGCGACGCGGGTGTGAGATCGGTGGCCCTGCGCGCCTCCGGACTCTCCGACAAGAGCCTGAAGATCATTTCCGAATTCATCGAACGAGCCCGTGAACTCGAGGGCCTCGGCATGACGGAGGATGATTCAACCGTCAATGAAATTTCCAGTGGCGAACGTCACGACGAGTCGAAGTGACGCCCCTTTAGATCTGCTTCGTCGAGACATTTATACAGGTTTGCCCGTTTCGCCGTACTGGCCGCCACCCCTCCGAATGTGCGGCCGGAAACGATTCATATACTCGCCGTCGGCGTCACGGCAGCAAGGCCGGACGTCTCGGACAGCGAATTCGGAGGGCAGATGAAAACCAGTCGTTCGCGGCCCTCCCAAGATCACGGAATGCGGCTCGAGTCCGTCCTGGACGACCTCGACCTTCCGGATCCCTTCGATGTTGTGGAACTCATCGCCCGCGTGTCCAAGAAACGCGGCAAGCCGATCCACCTGCACAGCTTCCCCGGAATGCCCGGCGACGAGCTGCCCTGCGGAGCCTGGATCGCGACCGACAAGGCGGACCACATCATCGTCGAGGACGCCACCAGTCCGCTCCACCGGGATCACATCGTCCTGCACGAGGTCAGCCACATGCTCCTCGGGCACACACCGCGCCAGACGCTCGGCCGGGCCTTCAGGCACCTGGACGCCGAGCTCGTGACCGGCGTCCTCGGACGGACGAGCTACGAAACCGCGGAGGAGCGCAGCGCCGAGACGCTGGCCGGCCTCATCGCAACGCGGGCGGCTCTGCGCGGGACAGGCGATCGGACCACCCCCAGCACTTTGCGTCGACTCAACGACGCGCTCAGCGACTCCTGAAATCCGGACAGATGATCGACGCGATACCAGCGGCCCTGCTCTGGGCCGTGACCCTCTGGCGGGCACGCTCCGCCTTCCAGAGACCTGAACGTCTCAGCCTGTGGCTCGCCTTCGCAGCCCTCGCCCTGGCCATGACGGTGCGGCCGGTCGCCATCGCGTCAGCAGTAGACGGGCACCTGCACGTCACCAACCTGTCGTTCCTGGTCAAGCACATCTGCGGAACCGTCGCCGCGGCAGCGGTCCTCACCTTTGTCGCCGACATGGCCGAGTCGAAGACCGGGATGCGCGCCTCCAGACTCCACAAGGCCGTCCCGGTTGTCACCGTCGTCCTGCTGGCCGCGTGCTTCTTCGCCACTCCCCAGCCCCACCAGGCCGAGGACCTCCTCACGGACTACGCCGATCACGCCACGATCGTCGCGTACGGCGTCGTCTGGACCTCCTATCTCGGCGCGGCCCTGTTCAGCGCGACGATGCTGTGCTTCCGCTGGGGTCGCCGGCCTGACAGCGGACTCGTCGGGCGCGGCTTGATCCTGATCGGAAGCGGCACCGCCGTCGGCCTCATCTACGCCGTGCACCGAATCGTGGCCTTGGTCGTCGACTACGCCGGTAGCAGCCTGCTCGGCAAAAACACCGACCACGCTCTCAGCACCGGATTGCTGTTCATCGCGCTGCTGCTGATCGTGCTCGGCAGCACCCTTCCCGCCTTCCCACGGATTCTCGCCAGGGTTCGTGCCCATCGGCAGCTCGTCGGCCTCTACCCCCTGTGGCGCACGCTCACGGACGCCGTCCCGGACACGCGCCTCGAGACACCACCTACTCAGCTCGTCGACGCCCTCGATCCCCGACGCACGCACCAGCGGCTGTACCGGCGCACCATCGAGATCCGCGACGCGATCCTCACCCTCGCCGACCACGCGCCCGCCGAACTGCGGGGCCGCGCCTACGACCACGCCACCTCCTTCGGCTTCATCGGCGCACACGCCGACATCACAGCCGAAGCCTGCTGGCTCGCTGTCGCCCGCGAAGAACGACTCCGCGGCGTCACCGCCTCAGGCGAGGCCATGCCCCCGGCCAGCGGCGGCCGCGACCTCGCGACCGAGATCCGGGCCCTTACCACCCTGAGCGCCGCCTACCACTCCCGCGCCACCGAGGACTTCCTCCGCGCCCACCTCGAGGAGATACCGGCATGACCGCCACCACCGCACCACTGCCGCCCGCCGCAGCCGCGCCTGCCGAACGGCGCTCCGCCCGGCTCGTCACCGAGGTCCTGGCACCGGCCAACCTGGTGATCGGCGTCCTGCTCGTCATCGGCTGGCACTCCACCAACTCCCTCCAGGGCGTCGGCTGGGGCCTGCTCGCCGGCACCTTCTGCGGGGGCCTGCCGATCGCCTACATCGTCGCGGGTGTCCGCCGGGGCCGGTGGACCGACAAGCACCTCAAGATACGCACGCAGCGGTGGCTCCCGCTGTTCGTCACCCTCGGCTCCGTCCTCGTCGGCACTGGCCTGCTCCTGGCGCTCGACGCGCCCCGCGAGGTCGTCGCCCTGGTGGCCGCGATGATCGCCGGACTGCTGCTCACCATGGCCGTCACCGTCTGGTGGAAGGTCAGCGTCCACACCGCCGTCGCCTCCGGCGTCGCGGTCGTCATCACCGTGGCGTACGGGTGGTGGGCCGCGCTGCTGTTCCTCGGCGTCGCCGCTGTGGGGTGGTCGCGGGTCTCGCTGCGGGACCACACGATGGGGCAGGTCATCGTGGGCGCCATCCTGGGCGGGACGGCCGCGGCTGTGGTGTTTGCTGGACTCCGCTAGTGCCGTATCAGTCAACGTTTGCCTCAGTAGTCGGTGGCGCGTCGGTCGGAATCGCTGCGCCGATGGCGTGAGCATGGCAGCCCCGCGGGCGTGGCCGATCGCGCCCGGGCGACGGGAGATCAACCGGCGCCGGACATCATTGTCTCCGGCCCGGCCGCCCGGATAATCAACTGGCCGCGTCAGCGGGAACACCGATTCAATCCCGCCATGCGCATCACCTCAGATACCGTCGCTGACGGCATCCGCGAACAGCTCTTCGCTATCGGGGACATCCCCGGGGTGCTCTGGACGCCTGCCGAGGGCTCCGGTCCCCGTCCGCTGGTCTTGATCGGGCACGGCGGCGGCCAGCACAAGAAGGGCTGGGAGGTCGTCTCCCGAGCCTTCCCCTACGTCACCTCCTGCGGTTTCGCGGTCGCCGCGATCGACGCGCCCGGTACCGGCGACAGGCCGGAGCACCCGGAGATCCGGCGGCTGGTCGCGGTCATCGACGAACGAAAGGCGGCAGGCGAGCCCGTCGGCCCAGAATGGCCCGCCCTCTACGAAGTCGTAGCGTCGCAGCTCATACCCGACTGGCAGACCACCCTCGATGCACTCCAGAAGCTGGACTCCGTCGGCGACAGCCAGCCCGTCGGGTATTACGGCCTGTCCGCTGCCGGTGAGGCGGGCATCCGCCTCGTCGCGGCCGAACCTCGGATCAAGGCTGCGGTCCTCGGCCTCATCGCAAGCGACTGGCTCACCGACACCGCCGCACGGATCACCGTCCCGGTCGAGTACGTGCTGCAGTGGGACGATGAAGGGCAGCCGCGGGACTCCGTCATGAAGCTGTTCGACGCACTCGGCTCCGCCGAGAAGACCCTGCACGCCAACCCCGGCGGCCACTTCGGAATTCCGTCCTTCGAAATCGACAGCTCGATCCGGTTCTTCGCCCGGCACCTGGGGAGCCCTGGCACCGTGAGCAGCTCCTGACACGGCGCGACGCCGACGTGCGGTCTGCCGCCCAGCGCCGTGCCGCTCCCGCCGCGGTCACGCCTACGGCGCAGCAATTCCGGCCGACGCGCCGCCGATTACAAGGCAAACGTTGCCTGATCCGGGGGTGCCGCATCAGGAAACGTTCGCCGCATCAGGAAACGTTCGCCTCGTCGTGATGTGTCGCCCGGTTGCTGTGCGGGGCGGCACCGGGCCGTCAGAATGATCACGTGGCTGAACGCGTGCAGGTCCGTGAGATCGACGGCGACGAGGGCAGACGGCTGCTGCGGATCGTCCGCCGGGGAACTGGGTCGGTGGTGACCTGGCGCCGGGCCCAGACGGTACTGCTGTCCGCCCAGCGCATGCCCGTGGCGAAGATCGCCGAGGTCACGTTCACCAGCGCGGACCGGGTCCGCGACGTGATCCACAACTTCAACACCGACGGCTTCGAGGCGCTCTACCCGAAATACCGGGGCGGGCGGCCGAGGACGTTCACCCTCCCGGAGCGGCGCGAGATCAAGAAGATCGCCAAGTCCAAGCCGGTCGAGCACGGCCTGCCGTTCTCGACCTGGAGCCTGGCCAAGCTGGCCGACTTCCTGGTCGCCGAGGGGGTGGTCGACGACATCAGCCACGAGGGCCTTCGGGTCCTGCTCCGCGAGGAGGGCGTCTCCTTTCAACGCGTGAAGACCTGGAAGACCTCCCGCGACCCCGACTACGCGACCAAGAAGGCCGGCGTCGAGCACCTCTACGCGATCGCAGACGGCGAGGTCACACCCGAGGAGGGCGAGCCCGAAGTCATCTTCTGCATGGACGAGTTCGGCCCGCTCAACCTCCAGCCCCACCCCGGCCGGCAGTGGGCCGAACGCGGCGGCAAGGGCAAGGACCGAGACCGCGAGCCCAGACCCCGGCGGCGGGCCACCTATACCCGCCCGCACGGCGTCCGGCACCTGTTCGCCGCCTACGACCTCGCCAAGGACCAGCTCTACGGGCACATCAAGAAGGCCAAGAACCGCTCCACGTTCCTGGAGTTCTGCCGCTACCTGCGCTCCTTGCACCCGCTCGACGTGCGCATCGCGATCGTCTGCGACAACTACTCGCCGCACCTGACAACGAAGCGCTGCCAGCGGGTCGGAACATGGGCTTCGGCGAACAACGTCGAGATCGCCTACACCCCCACCAACAGCTCCTGGCTCAACCGGATCGAGGCCCAGTTCACCGCCCTGCGCTACTTCGCCCTCGACGGCACCGACCACGCCAGCCACAAGGCCCAGGGCAGCATGATCCGCCGCTACATCATCTGGCGGAACAAGCACGCCGCCGACGAGCGCCTACGCGAGGTGGTCAGCAGGGCGAACGTTGCCTGATGCGGCACTAGGAAGGAGCACCGGGTCCTTGCAGCGGGATGCAAAATGCTGGCGTCGACTGTGGAACTGATACAGGGCTCGGCGTCTGACGGCTGCTGCTCAAGGAACCTCACTCTCTGGCCCAGCCACAGGACAGCACCAGTTACCAGGAGCGCCTGGCCACTGCCACGTCCATCCACGAGGTGAAGCGTTCTGCTGGCCATTCCGTCCAAACTCTGAGGTCGCGCCACTGCCCGCCGCTACCAATACTCCCATCTCACCAGGGGAGTGCGGTTGTTCCCTGTGCTGTCAGGCCGTTGGCCAGCAGCGCCCTCCAGGTGCCACCAGGATCGTCACAAGCCCGGTTCTCGGCCAGGACCTCTAGGGGTTCCCGGTCACCTGTGTCAGCGGCGATTCGGGCTAGGGACTCGGCCTGCACGTGTTCTCCGACGGCTTCCAGATGTGCGGCGAGCATGCCAGGAGTCCAGGGCATGCCCGCTTCGTGGGCACGCCATAGCAGTGGCAGTGCCGCTTCCGCATCACGTTTTGCTGCCAGCTGTCGCACGACCGAGGTTCCGAGGGAAGCGGCCGCCTGCCAGGCCAGTCGTTCGGCCGCGTCGAGGCTGCCCTTCTTCTCCCGCTTCCTAATCAAGTCCCACAGGGGCTGTGTGTAGTCGCCAGCCGCGGCGCGCAGAGCCCACTGGTCGGCTGCTCCGGTAAGGCCAGCGTCTTCCGCGTCCTCGACCATGGCTGCATAAGCTTGCGCGATGCCCGCGGTAACCGCTCTTTCCAGCAGAGACTGCGCCTGGGCCCTACCGGCGGTCTCGTCGTGGCGGGCACGGTGGGCCAGCGACCACAGAGCCCACGGGTCGCCCTCGGCCGCTTTCACCGTGAGAAGCGCCTCACAGTCCTGTCCTGCTCCCCGGTCGTACAGGCGGCGGATCAGCTTCTCCAGGGCCCACCAGTTCCCGGCATCAGCTGCGCTGCGCAGCTCGCTGTCTCCCGCATGCTCACCCTCAACCTCGTCCAGGAGGGCCACGAGTTCACGCAGGGCCCACGTTTCACCCGCTGGCATCGGCAGCCATCTGGGGTTGATGAAAGCCGTCAGGTCCCGCGAACCGGCCAGGAGATCGATGAGGCCAGGCTGCTTGGAACGGAGCCGGCGCCGACGTTCCATCACGGCGACGACATGACGGTAGTAACGGACTCCATCCGCAGACCGTTCCTCGGCTATTGCCTGCTGGGCAAGCAGGTGCAGCGGCCTCGTCTCACCGCACGCGAATGCCTCCAGAGCAGCCTGCTCCGCTTCCGCCGCCGTGCCAAACTCAGCTGCAAGAAAGGCGAGTTCACGTGCTGCTTTGCCATCGCCTGCCGCCTGCAGGATCTGGCAGGCGCGGTCAGTGTCACCGCCGGCCCGAAGGTCACTGGCATACGCGTGTAGCACCTCCGCGTCACCGCACTGGGCAACCTCGTCATACCAGCGGGCAGCCTGCTCAAGCTGCCCGTCTCCCGTCAATGCCCTGGCCAGAATGAGCTGAGCGGCTGGCACACCCTTGTCCGCTGCCTCTCGCAGGACCTCCTCGGCGCCTTCGAGGTCTGCTGCATCCACCAGCTCCCGCAAGTGTTCTTCGAGAGCCGTTGCATGCCCTGAGAGGGCTGCCTGCCGACGGACTCGCGCAGCTTCCTCGGACCTGCCTCGCTGCTGCCACAGCCACGCCAGACTCAGAGCGGAACTCGTGTCACCGCTGTCGAGGACACGCTGATAGAGCAGCACCGCATCCTGATCACGCCACCGTGCCTGAGCAGCCCTGGCCAGCGACGTCAGTGCCTGGGGATCGCCTAGATGGTGGCGTGCTGCCTGCCAGAACGACGCTGGGGGAGCGGAGTATCGGCGCTCCTTCCGTCCGGCCTGGTCCAAATAGTCGGCGAGCCGAAACCGGAGCGTGCCGTCGGAGGCACCAGGACGTGTACGAACTGGACTGAGCATGCCCCGCACTCCTCGGAACGGCTTTCTGGCATAGACAAGGGCTGCATCGAACCAGTCCTCGTCCAGAGCGCCGTACTCGTTGTCGCTCAGATAACCGTCCGCGGCTGCCTCCAGGAAGCTCCTGGATATCTGAGACACCCCACCGAGACGGGAAAGATCCATGGCGGCCCGGACCAACGCGACCACACCAGGCGGAGCCGTGCGATACCGGTCGGTCAAAACAGGAGCACCAGCCAGATACTGCGCGATCTGGCCGTCCGCCGCCCTGTCCATCGCCTCGGCCAGTCGCGGATCGTGGGCACTGACCGCACGTATGTCGTCCCACACGGCCTCGTCGAAGGAGGAGGGCACGTGGATGGCCCTGCCCGCAAGCAGCTCACGAGCCTGCGGATAGGAGTCAGCACCCACGACGGGACGGTCAGTCATTGCGGTCCAGCGCTCCGGCCATACGGTCGCCAGGACGAGGACAGGACCACACTCTGGATCCTGAAGCAACGCACGCAGTCCCGCCGCTACCCGCTCCGCTTCCTCGCCGGCGCTTTCCCCGACGTACCGCTGAAGCTCGTTGAGCCAAATCGCGGTACGCGGCGCAATGCCTTCCTCCAGCGCAGCGGCCAGCGCCTTGGCAGGAGTCGGGTCGAGCGGATGCCACAACCGCCACCCTGCCGGAAGCTCCTGCACCGCCTCCCAGCATGCCCGGGTTTTACCCGACGACGAACCCCCGACCAGAACCGCCATCCCACTCGAGCCGCCCCCAGCCTGCGCCACCACCTGCCGTAGCACGGCGTCGTGCGCTCTGCGCACGTACAACGGCAGCACTCCTCCTCTACCTGACGCCGCAACGGACGAGGGGTGTACCTCCCATTGGATGCAGGCGTCCGTAGCCTGCAGCGCCGAAATAAGCCTTCCCCGGCCCGCAGTTTCGGCCAAGGACTCGGCTGTCACCAAGGGTGGGCGGGAGGGACGTCCGCCGCGCAAGGCCTGCTTCTCCCTGCGGGCTTCCTCCCATAGCTTCACCCAAGAGACATCAGGAACCGGCGCATCGGCCTTCCGGGCCAGGGCCGTGAGGTGTCCGAAGAGGAATCCCACCGCCGCTCGGTTCGAAGGGACGCTACCTCCCTTCAGCCAGTCACCCAGCGACGACGTATTCAGGGAAATGGCCGGAACCTGCTGCCGCCCTGCTCGAACCAGTGCATTGAGAGTCGGCCTGCCCGCCTTCTGGTGAAGATCACCGAGCACGCCCGCAAACTCCTGGGCCGCAGTCCGTCCCTCCATCCGCCACCACCCCCGTCCGGACCCGCATGCCATCGGAAAACTAATCACACTGGCCCTCACCAGCCTAGACGCGCTCCCGCAGCGCGCGCACACGTCGCCGGAAACCCTCCGGACGAGGCCGAATCACCTCACCACGCCCCGCCACGGACGGCAGGGCAGAACCGTGAGGAGACCAACAGTGCTCACCCTGCTAGAACTGCTCAACGCGCCCATCGCCACCACCGTCATCGCCACCCACGGCGTGACCGTCGCCGTCGTCGCCCTGACGGCAGTTCTCGAGCCGTCCGCCGAGCGGCGGAAGGAGATCCGCATGGTCCTGGCCCTGTTGCTCGGCCGTGACCGAACCGAACAGTGACATGAAGCGGGTGCCTGCCGAGGCCGGCTCGGCGGGTACCCGCAGCCAGGCGCTTGCCAGCCAGCATGCGATTCACCAGGTGAAAGTTCACCCCCGTGCGCCGGGTTCTCAGCGCGCCTTCGCAGCCCCAGATGCCTATTGAGCACTGCCCATCGGGAAGTTGCAGGTCATCGGCCTGGCGCTCATGACCTGCAGCTTCACGATGCACGCTGCTCAGTAGCTCACGCTTTCTCATCGGATGCATCGACCTGGCCGGTCACAGACACTAGGTTTCCGAATGGAGGTTCGAAACGTGAAGTTACGAATATTGATCGAGTATGTGCAGTCCCAGACGTACCCGCCCCGGTGTCCCAGCCGGAAGGGCATCGTTAGGCAGCACACCATGGCCACACTGGGCGGCGGCGCCCCGTGCATGACGGCAGGAGGAGATCGGTGAGCGACCGCAGCGCCATCGAATGGACCGAGGCGACCTGGAACCCGACCACCGGTTGCGACCGTGTCTCCTCGGGCTGCGACAACTGCTACGCGCTCACTCTGGCGAAACGCCTGAAGGCCATGGGCGCGGCCAAGTATCAGAACGATGGTGATCCCCGCACTTCAGGACCGGGGTTCGGTGTCACGCTTCACCCGGAGGCGCTGGACGTGCCCTACGGGTGGAAGAGCCCACGCACAGTGTTTGTGAACTCGATGTCCGATCTCTTCCACGCCCGGGTACCGCTCGACTTCGTTCGCCAGGTCTTCCAGGTCATGGCCGACACTCCGCAGCACACCTATCAAGTGCTCACCAAACGAGCCCGGCGCATGCGTCAGGTGGCACCACAACTCGACTGGCCGTCCAACCTCTGGATGGGCGTCTCGGTCGAGACGAAGAACGAGCTTCCTCGAGTCGATGACCTGCGGGAGGTTCCGGCCTCCGTGCGGTTCCTGTCCTGCGAGCCACTCCTTGGGCCGCTGCCCGAACTGAACCTGGAGGGCATCCACTGGGTCATTGCCGGCGGCGAATCCGGCCCAGGCCACCGGCCTTTGAACGAAGCCTGGGTGACCCAGATCCGCGACGCCTGCCAGGATGCCGATGTCGCCTTCTTCTTCAAGCAGTGGGGCGGCCGCACGCCGAAGGCTGGTGGGCGGCTTCTGCAGGGACGCACCTGGGACCAGATGCCCTTGCCGGTTGCTGTCTGATCCGGTCACCGGTGTGGCCGGGCCGAGCAGCCCGGCCACACCGGTCAAACTACGAGCTTCCCTGGTGCAAGGATGATCTCTCGGGTCTTACGCACGCCCTTCCCGTCATTGGGTGTCTTGCCCTCCGCATGCAGCAACTGGACGGCCTTGCGGACTGCGGGCTCGGTGACCTGTCCATAGAACGATCCAAAGATCTCCAGCGTGTGGTCGACCAGCTTGACCGGCCGCCTGGTCCGCGCCAGCAGTTCCTCCAGGTTGGCTGCGATTGCAGGCACAGCCTGCCTTTGGAGTTCCTCTGGGTCCGGGCGAGTTACTGACGCCAGGGAGAACAACGCGTCATCGCTCTCCTCCCGCATCTCAAGGGTCTTCCACCACTCATCGCGGGCCCGGGCGACCGTGTCTCCGAACACCCACAGCCCGTACTGGCTGCGGGTAGCGAACACCAGCCGATAGACGGCTCGCTTACGCGGCGAGTGCGATACCGGGACCGATTGCACCAGCATGCCGGTACGCCGGGCCAAGCGACGAGCGTACTCAGCAGCCACAGCCTCGATTGCGTCCTCCGCCGCACCTTCCTTGTCGCGGGAAGCAGCTGCGTCGGCGAAGTACTCACGCCACCAGGCTCCACCGCACACCTCGTCGAAGCGCTGAAGAGTCCTCTCGTTGCCCTTCTCGGAGCGGACGTGCCCGCCCAAGCGCCACACCGCCATCATGCTGAAGTTCATCAGCAGCTCGGTCGCCGGCCGCTTCTGCGGCCTCTTGCGGGCCAGCACGTCCACCAGCCGGTCCTGAGGCAGAACCAGGCCACAAGGGTCCAGGAAGAGGAACAGCGGCTCTCCCACAGCCCGCTGCACGACAGCGTCGAGCAGGCCATCAACCTCGCCACGGTGGGCATGCGCCAGTACACCACACGCCTGGTAGTGCTGAACCACCTTCTGCAACCGGTCGAACGATTTCTGCTGTGCCTCCGAGAAGAAGCACTCCAGTGTCAGCCCATGCCGCGCATGGTGGTGCGAAGCGACCCGCAGTGCGATCTCCGCAGACGCCGGCTCACCGTTCTCGTAGCGCCCCTCACCGGCATACCCATCCAGATAGATCACGCGCTTGTCGTGCGACTGCCTGCTGGTCATCCCCCCGAACTGCGGCAAGTACCGCTTGAGTAACTCATGCTTGAAAACACTCGGCAGGGCCTTGTCTGCCCAGTAACTTCCACCAGTGCCTGACGACATAGCGTTTCCCCCCTCGCGGTCAACGCAGATAGTGAAGCAAACGTAGAGATCAGGCAAGGGTGGCATTACCGGCCTTTCCTTGATCGAATATCACCACCCCGGGTGTGCGGTCATCACTCACGTGTTCCGCCGCTCTCATCCCGGCGACACCCCGGGGCCGCCCGTATAGGCTCATCTCATGATTCGCGCAGTGGTTTTCGACGTCGGCGAGTGCCTGGTCGACGAGACGACTGAGTACGGGACTTGGGCCGACTGGCTGGGCGTGCCGCGGCACACCTTCCATGCGATGTTCGGCGCCGTCATCGCTCAAGGGCGGGACTACCGCGAGGTGTTCCAGGAGTTCCAGTCCGACTTCGACCTCTACGAGCAGCGTGAGAAGCGTGCTGCTGCGGGAAAGCCGGAGCACTTCGGTGAGGCCGACCTGTACGCCGACGTGCGGCCCGCTCTCGCGCAGCTCCGTGCGGACGGTCTGTGGCTGGGCATCGCCGGCAACCAGACCGTCCGGGCCGGCGGGATCCTGCGTGAGTTGTTCACCGACGACGTGGACCTGATCGGCACCTCGGACGACTGGGGTGCCTCGAAGCCGGATCCGGAGTTCTTCCGGCGGGTCGCCAAGGTGACGCCGTTCGAGAACGACGAGATCCTTTATGTCGGTGACCGGGTCGACAACGACATCCGTCCGGCCGTCTCGGCAGGCATGCACACAGCCCTGGTACACCGTGGGCCGTGGGCGACGATCCAATGGCGGTCCGAGGAGGCGGAAAAGCTGCCGACGTTCCGGGTCGAGAGCCTCCTCGAACTGCCCACTGCGATCCGGAAGTTCAACGAGCAAGCGCGCTGACGGTCGTCGACCAGCCGTACAGGCGGTCGTCGAGCTCGCGGACGCACCGTTCGTGCTGATGTGGGGCGAGCCTGCGGCGGACTTCTCGGACCCGTTCCATCCCGGTGGCGTACCAGGTGCGCTCCAGCTGGTCGAGGGCTCGCCGTGCGTACTCGCAGGCCACGTCGGGGTTCCCGGCCGCGGCCTCGACCGCGGCCAGGTCGGCGAGGACGACCGTTGCCTGCTTCTCCTCGGTGGGCTCCAGCGCGTCGAGGACGCTGAGGAGCGTCTCGCGGGCTTGGGGCAGGTGGCCGGCCTTCAGCTGGGTGTTGCCCTTGAAGGACGCGAGGCGCGTGGCGCTGAACCAGTCCAGCCACGCCGGGGATTCGTATTCGCCACCGGCCTCGAGGACGGACTCGGCGTGCTGGATGAGGTGGAGTGCGGTCCGCGTGTTCCCGCATCGGGTCTCGCATTCGGCCTCGACGGCGTCCAGCCAGGCCAGCAGCTCCGTCGAGGCGGGTCCGCGGCGGGCGTAGGTACGAGCGGCGACCATGCGTTCAGCCGCCTCATCCTGACGCCCGGCCCACCCGGGGATGAACGCGGTGTGCGCCAGGATGGCTGCTCCGAGCAGCGGGGCGTCGGCCTCGCCTGCGGACTGCAGGGCACGCAGAAGGGTCTGCTGCGCGCGGCCGGGTTCGCGGAGGTCGAAGAATTCGATACGGCCTGCGAGCAGCCAGGTCTCGGCGAGCGCGGCCGCGATGCGCTGCCGCGTCTGTCCGGCGGTCTCGGACATCAGGGCACAGCCGAGTGTCGCGTGGGCGAGGGCGGCTGGGTGGAGGGTCGCGGGGGCGACTGACCAGTACAGCCTTCGGTGGGAGACGGTGACCGACTCGAAGTCGTCCGCGACGGAGGCCGGTTGCATCGCGGCGGCCTGGGTGGGGACGGCAGCGAGTCCGACGGCCGCTGCCGTGGCTGCGAGGACGGCGCGGCGGCCCTGGTGCACTGTCTGGCCCGGTGGTGCCGTGAAGCCCAGCGATTCGAGGTCCTGGCCGAGCAGGCGGGAGAGGGCCTGTCCGATTTCCGGCTGCGGCCGGGGCGGGGCTTCCGACTCCCAGCGGCGCACTTGGCGGACACCTACGCCGAGCGCGTCGGCGAGTGCCTGCTGGGAGTGATAACCCGCGGCGATGCGGGCGGACTTGAGCCGCATGTTGCCTGAGGGCTTGGTCGTCATCGTGCACCTCCACGTTGTGCGGGTCCAGTGTCACCACAAGCCCTTCGCTTGGCTACAGGTCACCCGCATGAGGGGGTGAAAGTCCTCTTTGCCGCGCCGAAAAGACCTCTGTAAGTCCTCGAATCCGGACCTTTTGCGGGCCACTCTTGTCGCACCCTGACCCCGTGCGAGGAGACCCGGCCATGCCACCCACGCTCATGCCGACCTCCGGCGGCTGCCTGTTGTACGCCTGTGGTGAGTCCTGGGACGCCATCCGCGTGCCTCGCAGTGTCGGGCTCACGGCGGTGGGCAATCTCGGACCTCGGTGCGGAGCCGTGGCCGAGGATCCGGCCGGCCTGGTCGTGTACTTCTTCACCCGCTGCGGCACCGCACTGACCTGGTGCGTCGAGAACACGCGAGGGCTCGGGCCGGGTGCGACCGTGACCATCCCTCCTCGGAGACGGACGAGTGGTCCTGGGCCGCACTGGAGGATCTGTCCCGGTGACGCGGGCTGGCTCACAGACGCTGACGCCCTTCATGCGGCTCTCTTGGACGCCTTCGGAAAGCCGTCCGAGATCGGCCTGACTACCGCCCCGCTGGCAGAGCCCGCCATCACGAGCTGACGAACCACAGGCTTCACGGCCGAGCCCGCCTCCTGCGGGCGGAGGCCGGGAGGACCGATGACGCAGGCAAGGCGGAGCTGCTGCCGAGTCCGGCGCCGTCGGTAAGCACAAGTTCCCAACCCACCGATCACCACGGGAGTGGACATGACGCGTTCCTTCGAACCCGGCACGACGCAGGTGCACGACCAGAGCACGTCCGACGGCTTCGACCTGGACGTCGCGCTGCTGGAGGTCTCCGACCCCGCCGGCCTGACGAACCTGACCGACGACGGGTGCGGCTCGACCTGCGGCGCCTGCACCACCAACGTCGCCTGACGGCTGCCGTCTCCGTGTCCCGGGCTGGTGCCGGCGCCGTGCTTCGTCGCGCGGCGGCGGCACCAGCCTCCTGGTCCGTTTCATCCCTTGGGAGGTTCCGGTGGCTGCGTCGCCGTTGGTGTTCCGTGCCGGATCGTCTGCACTCGTGCGTGCCGTCGCCCGACCGTCGCTCCCGGTGCCGGTCCTGCCGGATCTGGAGGACGCCTCACCCCGTGGAACGGCGGAGCGGTTGGCCTGGTTGAGGCGTGTCTGGCGAGACGAGGACATCGCCGAGGCCCTCGATCACGCCAGCCCGGTGCTTGCGGCACAGGTACGCACTCTCGTCTCCACGCAAGGCGCCTCGGAACGAGACGTCCGGCGCGCTGCGCTGTCGGTGGCCCGTTACCTGTTACGTGCCCAGCACCGGCCGACGCCGTTCGGGCTGTTCGCCGGTGTAGCCGCGGCCAGGTTCGGGTCACCGGCTGCGGACGAGTGGCGTGACGGTGGAACGGTCGTCGCGAGGGCCGGCGCCGAGTGGCTGGCTGCAGTGATCCGGGAACTGGAGGTGAACACCGACCTCCTGGCCCTGCTGCCGGTGGTCGCGAACAACACGATGACGGTCCGCGGGGACCGGCTGATCGTGCCCTTCCAGGCCGGTGGTTCCCAGGAAGCGCAGGCTGTCGAGACTTCCCTCGCCTGGTCAAGTCCGCTGCGGACGGTCATCGACGCTGCTCAGGCCCCGATCACCGTGAGTGCGCTCGCGGAGAAGCTGCAGGCGGAGTATCCGGAGGTAGCGCCCGAGCGGATGTGGCAGATGGTTCAGGAGCTGGTCCGCCGACGAGTACTGCTCACAAGTCTTGCCGCGCCGAGCACTGAGCCGGACGCCCTTGGTCACCTCATCCACCAGTTGGCTGCCGTCAAGGTGGACGAGGTATCGGCCCTGGCCTCCGCCCTGCGGGAACTGCGGGAGGTCAAGGCTGAGCTGGACGCCTGCGGTACCCGGGACGGCCGGAGGCGTCTGGCGGCGCGGATGCGCGGCCTGGTGCCGGGTCTGCGGAAGCACCCGTTGGCTCTCGATCTCCGGCTGGACGCGCGTCCGAGCTTGCCGTCTGCCGTGGCCTTGGAGGCCGAACGGGCTGCCCTGGTGCTGGCCCGTGTGTGCGCGTGGCCGTTCGGAACGCCGGCCTGGGGTGCGTTCCACCAGCGGTTCTACGAGCGGTACGGGATCGGCAGCCTGGTGCCGGTACAGGAGGTCGTGGGGGACAGCGGCACCGGTTACCCGGAGGGTTACCCGGGCGCTGCGTCCGGACCGAACCGGCCGCGGTTGTCGGAACGGGACGACGTGCTGGTGAGACTCGCGCAGACGGCGGCCTTGGAGGGGCGCGACGAGGTGATCCTCACCGACAAGCTCGTTGAGGAGCTGGATCGCGGTCCGGAAGAGCCCCGTCTGCCGCCGCACTTGGAGGTTGGCGTGCGCGTCTACGCCGCTGACCGCGAAGAGTTGTGGCGGGGACGGTTCCGCCTGGAGGTCGTGAGCGTGTCCCGGGGCGCCGGGGTGATGACGGGCCGGTTCCTGAGCGTGCTGACTCCCGAGGACCGGTACGCCCTGCTGACAGACCTCGCCGATTCACCGACGGCCGACGAACACACCGTGCCTGCGCAGGTGTCGTTCCCTCCCCTGCTGCCGGAGAGCGCCCATGTCACGCGGGCGCCCCAAGTGCTGCCCACAGTGATCAGCGTGCAGGAGCACCGCACACAGGCCACCGACGTCCTGATGCCGAAGGACCTGGCCGTGGGGTGTGACGGCCGCCGCCTCTACCTGGCCTCCCCGGAACGTGGTCACCGGGTTGAGGCGGTCGGCATGCACGCGCTGAACCTGCAGGCCCACACCCCGCCCCTGGTCCGCTTCATGACAGAGCTGTCCCGTGCCCAGTGCGCGCAGGTCACCGCCTTCGACTGGGGTGCGGCAAGCTCCATGCCCTTCCTTCCACGCGTCCGATACGGGCGGACCGTGCTCTCCCCCGCCCGGTGGCGGCTGAACGCCGACGACCTGGCAGGTCGCGCCAGGCCCCGCATCGAGTGGGAGTCCTGGTTTCAGGCGCTGCGGCTCCAGCGTCGGATTCCTGAGCGGGTGCAGTTGGTCGAAGGCGACCAACTGCTGTTTCTCGACCTGGGGCACGTCGGCCACCGTGCGCTGCTTCGGCGGCATCTCGACCGTGCGGGGGCTGCGGTGCTGGTCGAGGCTCCACCGGAGGACGCATTCGGATGGTGCCAGGGGCGTGCGCATGAAGTGGTTGTGCCGCTGAAGGCAAGCCGTCCCCCGGCATGGCCGGCAGTTCCCCGACCGACTCCGGCCCGGGCCTTCTCACCTGCGCAGACCCAGACACCGGGTGTGTCCGATGTCGTGCTGGCCGCCCTGTATGGGGACATCCGCCGCCAGGACGAGCTGCTCACCCGGCACCTGCCGGTCCTTCTGGCGCGGCTTGGCGGTCCGGAGTGGTGGTTCATCCGATTCCGTGACCCCGACCCGCATCTGAGGCTGCGGATCGCGCTCCCTGCAGCAGAGGCGTTCGGCGAGGTCGTGAGAGCCATCAGTGCCTGGGCCGACGAGCTGCGGTGGGCGGGGCTGGTTTCTGATCTGCGGTACCCGACCTCCTTCCGCGAAATGGGACGCTGGGGCTCCGGTGCCGCGTGGGAGGCTGCGGAGAAGGTCTTCAAGGCCGACTCCCGCGCCGTTCTCGCACAGCTCTCACAGACGAAACAGCCCCGACGGCGCTCGCTGGTCGCGGCGCACATCATCGCGATCGCCAGCGCGTTCCTCGGCGACACGAGGGCCGCCATGCAGTGGCTGATCGAACACATTCCGGCGGGCGCTCCCACACCAGTGCCTCGGCCGGAGTTCACCGAGGCTGTCCGGCTCGCCGACCCGTCCCATGGCTGGGCTGCCCTGCATGCGACCCCCGGTGGCACGTCGGCCATCGCGGCCTGGGCCGAGCGGAACGCCGCCCTGGCGGCCTACCGCACCCTTCTGCCCGGGCCAGAGACGCAAGGCGTGAACGTCGATGACGTGCTGACCTCGCTCCTGCACGTTCACTTCGTACGCCACGTCGCGGTGAACTTTCCGGAGGAAGAGATCTGCCTGTACCTCACCCGTGCCGCAGCCCTCGCCTGGACGGCCCAGCACTCCGGAGGCCGCCAGTGATCCAGCACCCGGTACTCGACCTGACGGACGCCATCGCTGCCCGGCTGGCTCGCCCCGATGACTTCCCTGATCTCCAAGTGGCGGGCCTCCATTGGCAGTCGCTCGCCTACGGCGCTCCTGGCATCGCACTGCTTCACATCGAGCGTGCGGCGGTCGGTCGTGGGCCGTGGGAGCGTGCGCACGCGTGGTTGGCCGCGGCCGCCCAGCAGCCCTTCACCAGCGGGCCGGACAGCCATCCTTTCCACGGTGCGCCGGCATTCGGACACGCCTTGGCCTGCGCGACCAGGCACCTCCCGGGCTCGTACCGGCGGGCGCTGAAGGTCCTGGACGAGCAGATCGATGCCGATGTCACCCGTCGTCTGGGCGCGGCACACCACCGCATCGACGCCGGGCAACTCCCCCAGTTGCGCGAGTTCGACACCCTTCGCGGACTCACGGGCTACGGCGCCTACATCCTGCACCGCGACCCGGCCAGTCCCACCTTGCGGGCCGTTCTCGAGTACCTGGTCCGCCTGGTGCAGCCGATCGTCCAGGACGAGCAGGAACTGCCGGGTTGGTGGACTCCCACCGGCCCTTCCGGGCGTCTCGACAACCGGTTCCCCGGTGGCCACGCCAATCACGGCGTGGCACACGGCATCGGAGGTGTTCTCGCCCTGCTCGCACTGGCCGCCCACGAAGGCACAACGGTTCCCGGCCAGTACGAAGCCCTGCGGGCGATTCTCTCGTGGCTGGACAGTTGGCGACACGACAGCGGCACCAGCGCCAGCCCCGTGTGGCCGTACTGGGTGACCCTCAGCGACGTGCGCGAGCCCGGCGCTCTTCGTGTCGGCCCGCAGCGGCCTTCCTGGTGTTATGGCACTGCGGGTCTGGCGCGTGCCCAGCAGCTCGCCGCCCTCGTTCTCCAGGATGTCGAGCGGCAGATCGCGGTGGAGGAGGCTCTCATCGGGTCCCTCACCGATCCGTCGCAGCTCGCGGCCACCCGCGATCCGGCGCTCTGCCACGGCTTTGCCGGTCTGGCGCACGTCGCCGCGCGCGTCGCCGAGGACGC
The DNA here is from genome assembly GCF_051903975.1 of Streptomyces sp. P9-2. Lineage (NCBI taxonomy): Bacteria > Bacillati > Actinomycetota > Actinomycetes > Kitasatosporales > Streptomycetaceae > Streptomyces > Streptomyces sp. P9-2. Next base: position 3,846,307 of record NZ_CP192633.1, on the reverse strand, counting down.
TCACCCTTCCACCGTCGGAAGACTTCGTGCGGTGATCCCGGCGCTCCTCGCCGCCGTCCATCCGCCCGACGCCGATCCGGTCATGGCTGTCGATCACCTGCTGGCGGATCCCGACTGCGGGCCCGGCCTGCTGGAGGGTGCCGCCGGCATCGCGCTCGCCCTCCTCGCACCAGTAACGGGTGCACCGCCCGCCACGCACTGGGACTCATGCCTACTGCTCGTCTGACCCCCGACCGACCGGAGGACGCCCCGACCATGCCACCGGACCACTGGCACCAGCACAACATCGACTTCGCCGACCACGAGACGCGCCAGCACGTACTCCGTGAACGGCTCGGCCCTGCCCTGCGATCCGCCGAGGAGAACGGAGAGCTCACCGACTGGTGGTTCATGAACAAGAAGCCACTTCCCCTGCGTTACCGCGCTGCTCACCCCGCTCCCTCGGTCGAGAGACTGCTGAGCGACCTGGTCGGTGAGGGGCTCGTGGTCTCGTGGCTGCCCGCCGTCTACGAACCTGAGACGGAAGCCTTCGGCGGTCCGCACGCCATGGAGATAGCCCATCGGCTGTTCCACGCCGACAGCCAGCACCTCGTCACCTACCGGCCAGGACCCGGACGCCTGCGCAGCAGGGAATGCAGCGTGCTGCTGCTCAGCGCCATGCTCCGATCCGCAGGCCTTGACTGGTTCGAGCAGGGTGACGTGTGGGCCAAGGCAGCTGCGCTCCGCCCCACTGGCGCTGCCCTTCCGCCCAGTCGGACGTCATCGCTGCTCACGGCCATGCAGAAGCTGCTGACGACCGAGACGCGAGGCCTGTGCCGACCGGGCCAGCCGTTGGAAGGCCAGCTTCCCTGGGTCGCCTCCTTCCAGTCAGCAGGGGCAAGCCTTGCTCATCTCGCCGCCCATGGCGGTCTCACCCGTGGTCTGCGCGCCGTGCTGGCCCACCACGTGATCTTCCACGCCAACCGCGCCGGCCTTCCCTGGAACGACCAGCGCCACCTGTTCCACATCGCACGAGAGGTAGTCATGGGTACGACCGACAACACCGCAACTCCGGCCCCGCACTCCGAGGACGAGTCCACCTCCGCAGAAGCCACCCAGCTCCGAAACGCCCTGGTCGATCGACTCCAAGAAGCTGGCAGCGTCTCCACAGCCCGCGTGGAGCAGGCTCTCCGCTCCACGCCCCGCCACCTCTTCGTGCCCGACGCGCCTCTCAGCGAGGCCTACGCCGACTCCCCCGTCAACATCAAGTACGACACCGACGGCGCCGCGATCTCCTGCGCCTCGCAGCCCGGCGTCGTCGCCATGATGCTCAACCAGCTCGACGTCCGCCCCGGGCAGCGCGTCCTCGAAATCGGTGCCGGCACCGGCTACAACGCCGCCCTCCTCGCCCACCTCACTGGCGATCAGGGCCACGTCACCACGATCGATGTCGACGACGACCTGGTCGAAGGCGCCCGCGCACATCTCGCCTCGGCGGGCATCACCAATGTCGACGTGCTCCTGCGGGACGGAGCCGTCGGCCACGCCGAGGGCGGCTCCTACGACCGGATCATCGCCACCGTCGGTGCCCACGGCATCCCACACGCCTGGATGCAACAGCTCGCGCTCGGAGGCCGGCTCCTCGTGCCCCAGCGACTGAAGGGTAGCGTCTCCCGGTCCATCGCCTACGAGCAGCACGAGGGCCGATGGGTCTCGTTGAACAGCCGGATGAACACCTTCATGCCGCTGCGCCGCGGCATCGCCGACGACGAGCGCAGCATCGTCCCGCTCAGCGCCGACGGCACCGTGCGCCTGCAGACGCACGCTGGCCAAGACATCGACGCCGCAGCCCTGGCCGGTGTCCTCGACCAGCCGCGGACCGAGGAATGGACCGGCATGACCGTCCAGGCCATGGAGTCCCCGGAATGGATGGAACTCTTCGTGGCCTGCTCCCTACCCACCGGCCTCAATCGGATGCTCTTCCCCGCCACAGCCAAGGGGGAGCTCCTGACGGAGGACCCCTACCCCTCCTCGACCGCCGCCGTGGAGAAGGGCGCCCTGACCTACCTGGCCCGCCGCCGGCTGGAGCGCACCACTCCTGAGGGCGGCAGCCTGTGGGAGTTCGGCGTCATCGGCCACGGGCCCGGAAGCGACGAACTCGCCGCGAAGGTCGCCGACGCGATCCGCACCTGGGACCGCGAATACCGCGATCGCCAAGCCACGTTCGAGATCCAGCCCCTCGACGCACCGGCCGTGGAGCCGCTCCCTGGGCTCTTCACGATCGAGACCCCCCTCAACCGGATCATCGTCGACTGGCAGTAACCCCCGCACAGCACCGGTGCTCGCCCACCTGGCCCCCGACAGGCGGGCGAGCACCGGCACTCCCTCGGCACTGCACGACTTCGGCCTGGAGGCAGTTCATGAATCCCGCACTGCGCCGCTTCCCACTCGTCGCCCGCTTCCGTCCCGCCTGCCTCCCACTCCCCCAGCGCGTCCAGGCGCTCACCGATCTGGCCGAGACCGCCCGCGCCTCCTCGGACCAGGGCACCGCCTCGGCCGTGTTCAACCAGGCCGCCCTCATCGCCTCGGACGTCGGCCTCCCGCGCCTTGCCGCCGCCTGGTGCCACCAGCACGCTCACGGATACCTGCACGCCTGCCCGCTACCTGGCATGACTGCCATCCGTGCTCTGGAGCCGGTCGTCAACCTCGCCCGCCTGCAGATCCGGGCAGGTCTCCCCGACAGCGGCCGACAGCGCCTCCTTGCCCTGTACAAAGTCGTCGACACAGGCACCGACGGCCACTTCGACGACATCACTGTCCCGGCCCATCTCACGTCCAGCCCGGAAGACCGACGGGAGGTGCGGGCCTGGCTGTGGCGCGTGCTTCTCGCCGACGGCACCCGAACCCTCACCGCCTCCGGTCGCTGGGCCGAGGCACTCGCCCACATCGAGACTCACCGCGGCATCGGCCGGCACATGCTCGACGGCCGCCAGGTCGCCGTCCTGGCCTCCATCGCGTCCGGCGAAACCGAACGCGTCCAACAGCTCCTCGCAGAAACCGAGCCCGGAGACCCGTGGGAGCAACTCGTCACCGCCTGCCTCGCCGAGCTGGCCCGTCGCGGCCTGGGCCAAACCATCCCGCCGCCCATGACAGATCTCGCGACCGCCTACCTCGAGCACCCGGACGGACATGGCCTGACAGTCTTCGACATCCGTATGGGGCTAACAGCCCTCGACATCATCGGCACCAGGTCGGCCGCCGCGCGGCGGATCGTTCACGACCTGCACCGGCGCACCGCGGAGGCTTGGGACGGCTACGCCGCCCGGGAGATACTCGCGCACCCGGTCTTCACCGCGCTCGCTTCCGACCAGCAATTGCAGGACTGCCACTCCCTCGTGGCCGAATGCGGGCTCGAAGCAGGCCGCCTCCCTAACGACCTTCGCCGGCAACTGATATCCGCTCTGGTGGTCAGCGACGGAGTGATTCGCGACAGTCTTCAACGGGCTGCGACGTAGTACGCCCGGCCGGGAAAGAGCCCATCCACTTGCCACGTCAGCCTCATGAGAGCGCCTTCCGTTCAACCCGCTCCACCCACCCCGGTCCTGCGCCACACCGCTGCGTAGCAAGGAGGCAATTCAGACGGCGAGAAGCATCCGAACCTCGACGTAAATCCTGGCGAATCCACACAAGGCCGCCTTGTCCTGCTGGATCATGCACTCACTCGTCGGAGCTGACCGTCTCTCCCTTCACGTGGCCACGGCCGTGCGGCCACCAGACCCCGTTGGAGGTCCTCGTGGATCCTTCCCCCGCCTCCGCCCATGGCAGAAAGCAACACAGGGAGCCGACCCACGCCTCGGCCTTGATCTACAACGGCCACGGCGAGTACCTGCTGCACCTGCGGGACGACATCCCCGGCATCCGTGAGCCCGGCTGCTGGTCGCTGCTCGGTGGCGGACGGGAGCCGGGAGATCCCTGTCTGGAGGACACCGTTCGACGGGAACTACGGGAGGAGGCCGGCCTGCGTCTGCCGTTCCTGGAGCCCTTCGTCGTCGCAGACGCATCCGAGGCCGACGGCTCCCTTCTGCCGGTCCAGATCTATGCGGGCCGCTGGGACGGCGACCCTGCACAGCTCCCGCTCGCCGAGGGAGTGATGCTCCACTGGTTCCGCCCGGACGACATGACCCGTCTGCGCATACTCCCCTCCACCCTCGACCTGGTGCGCCGGCACGCGGCCACCCGGCAGCCGCCCCCGACGACTCCGGTCCGCCATGGTGCCGGAACCGTCCCCAACGTCATCGGCGTGCACCTCTACCTCGAGGACCCTGGCGGTCGCATCCTGCTCGGCCTGCGGCACCCCGACGCCGCCTACGCGCCGAACACCTGGCACTTCCTCGCCGGCCATTGCGAGCAGGAGAGCGCCGTCACCTGCCTGCTCCGGGAAGCCGAGGAGGAAGCGGGTCTCCGGATCCGTGCGGAGGATGTCGAGTTCGCGCACGCGGTGCATCAGTTCCCCGGCCCGGGCCGGCGGCCACGACTTCAGCTGGTCTTCCGGGCCCGGGCCTGGGCCGGAGAGCCGGAGGTGCGCGAGCCGGACAAGTGCCTCGCATGGCAGTGGTGGGAGCCGGACGCTCTGCCGGACCGACTCGTCCCGTACACACGGGAGGCCATCGCTCATATCCGTGCCGGACACGCCTACTCGGAAACGGGGTGGGCATGACTGTCGAGCACCGGCCGCCAGCTCGCTGAACCCACCAGCTCCCACTGAAGCGCGAGACCTCCTGCGCCAACTACCGCCGACCGACCGTACGGAGACCGCATGAGCGGAACCTGGCTCCCGCCCGAGGAGTACATCGCCACCCTGCCCAAGGCCACCGTCTACGCCTGCTTCTACGTGACCGACCTGGACGACCGGCCCCTCCAGCTCCGCGCGACCCGCGACCCGTCCCTCTGGCAGTGGCCCGGAGGGAACATGGATCCGGGCGAAACACCCTGGCAGTGCGCGGTCCGCGAGTGCGTGGAGGAGACGGGCCTGCGCCTCGGTGACCGTCCGCGTCTGCTGGCCATGCACTTCATGCCGCCCACGGGCACGTGGACGACCAACAAGGTGGGCTTCGTCTTCGACGGCGGACGGCTCGCCCAGGACCAGATCGACGCCATCGTCCTGGACCCGGACGAGCACACCGAGCTCTCCGTCCGCTCCCTCGAGGAGTGGCAGAAGGACCTGTCCGCCGCCGCCTTCCACCGTCTCGCCGCCGTCGCCCAGGCCCGGAGCGCCAGCACGGTGTGCTACCTCGAGCACTGACTCCCGGCGCGCCGCACTCGTAGCGCGCGTCCACGCGCCCCTTTTCCTCCCTACCCGTCCCCGCCGTCCGGCCGTGAGGCCGCTGTGCGGCCGGCACGCCCACTTCGACCGGAGGAGCACGATGTCCCCGCTGCACGACGACGCCGCTCCCGGCAAGCTGCCGCCTCACGCCGGTGGTGTGTCCGCGGCCGAGCAGGAACTGTTCGGCGGACGCCTGCGCTACAACCAGGCCTACGTCCACCACGAGGGCGCGCTGACGCGGATGACGTTCGGTCGGATGGCCTCGGCGCTGCCCCGGATGGTCGCCGTGGTGCTGCGGGCCGGGTGGGCCGTGGACCGCCGCGCCCTGTCCGGACTGGTGATCTCCCAGGTCGGGCAGGGGGTGACGGCGGCGTGGGGGCTGGTGGCGGTCAACCGGGTGCTGACCGAACTGTTCGCGGACGGCCCGACCGCGGACAAGCTGCGCCAGTCGCTGCCCGCCCTGGTCGTCCTCGCGGTGGTCTCGGTCGGCACGGCGCTGCTCGCCGCCTCGACGACGGCCATGTCCGGGCGGCTGGAGCCGCAGGTCGAGCGGGCCGTCGCCCCCGACTACTACCGCGCCGTCACCGGTGTCGAGGTCGCTGCCACCGAACAGCCCGAGGTCCAACGCATCCTGGAGGCGGGAAAGTTCGGCACGGACTCGGCGCGGCGCATGCTGGGGCTGTCGGTGAGTGTGGCGGGCGTGCTGATCAGCATGGTGGCCTCGGCGGTCGTGCTGGCCTCGCTGCACTGGGCGTTGCTGCCGATGCTGCTGGCGATCGCGCTGCCCAAGGGATGGGGCGCGGTGCGCTCCGCCCGGCGCGAGTACCTCTCGCGCCGTCACTGGATCGACCACCGGCGGGCGGTCGCCACCCTCCTGCAGTACCTGACGCTCCCCCACGCGGCGGGCGAGATCCGCGCCCGTTCGGCCGGCACGCTGCTGCTGCGCGGCTACGAGGAGATGTCCTCCCTGATGGAGACCGAGCAGCGCCGGCTGGCCCGCGCCCAGGCCCACACCGACCTCGTCGCCGGCGCGTTCTCCGGCATCGCGTCCCTCGGCTGCTACGGGGTGCTGTGGTGGCTGCTGACCAGCGGTGGCCTGCCCCTCGCGGTGGGCGGCACCGCCGTGGTCGCCATCCAGACCTCCACCGCCCGTCTGCGCTCCCTCGTCCAGCAGGTCAACCGCATGTACGAGGAGATGCTGCACCTCGGCGACACCGAGGAAGCCACCCAGCTCGCCGCCCGGCACGCCATCCCCGCCACCGGCACGCCCCTGCCCGAGCCCGTCCGGGCGGTCGCCGTCGAGAAGGTGTCCTTCACCTACCCCGGCGCCACCGCCCCGTCCCTCCACCACGTGAGCCTGCGGGTGGAGCGCGGGCAGGTGACGGCACTCGTCGGCGCGAACGGCTCCGGCAAGACCACCCTCGCCAAGACCTCGCCGGCCTCCTCCTGCCCACCGACGGCAACGTCTGGTGGGAAGGCCCCGACGGCGAACGCGTCGAGGCCCGCGAGGCCGACCGGGCGGGCATCTTCCGCTCCGTCGGACTCCTCGCCCAGGACTACCCCCAGTGGCAGATGACCGCCGCCACCAACATCACCATCGGCGCCGGCGACCGCCCCCGCGACATGACCCGCGTCGAGGAGGCCGCCCAGGCCGCCGACATCCGCAAACTCGTCGAAGGCCTCCCCCACGGCTGGGACTCCATCGTCTTCAAGGGCTACGACCGCGGCGTCCAACTCTCCGGCGGCCAATGGCAGAAGCTCGCCAACGCCCGCAGCCGCTACCGCGACGCCCCCGTCCTCCTCGTCGACGAACCCACCTCCGCCCTCGACCCCCACGCCGAGATCGAAGCCTTCGAACGCCTGCGCACCCTCGCCGACAGCGGCACCGACGTCATCCTCATCACCCACCGCCTCGCCGCGACCGCCACCGCCGACCACATCTACGTCCTCGACCACGGACACATCGCCGAACACGGCGACCACGATCACCTCATGGTCCGAACGGACGGCCTTTACCACGCCATGTTCCAGGCACAGGCCGCCCAGTACGGACTCACCACATCTGCAGGCAGCGACCTGCCGCACGCCAAGTCCAGCACGGACACCACAAGGACGTCCCAGTGAGCACCGTGGCGCCGACCATCACGTGATCATGCCCCGGTAGACCCCGGAGCCGAGGTAAGGGAAGCGCGGCCGAGGCGAAAACGCCGGTGAGGGCGTAGGTGCACCTCCACGGCCGCCATGTAGCGTTCGCGTGGTGCAGCGAGCCCATTGAGATCGACGACCGATGACGGGATGACCATGGACGGATCTGTTTCCGCCCCGGTCCCCAGCCACGCGTCCTTGATGCTTCGGCCTGCGACCTGTCGCGTCAGCCTGACAAGGTCGGCGTATACGTTCCCCACGTCCGGTGACTCGAATCTGACCCACGCCTCGTACCTCGCGAGCTTGATCTGAATCTCGCGCAGTTGCTCCGAAAGACGTATTCGCTCCTCTGCGGCCGCATCCGTGCGGCGGCGCCGTACTGCATAGGCCATCTCGGCGTACTCAATGCAGGCCTCATAAGCGGCGGCGAAAATTTCCTGCTTCCTGTCTTGCTGTTGAGCACGACGGCCGGCTCGCCACTGGAGTATGACCACTAGGCCTGTGACGAGCGCAGCGAGGACTGTCGCGTACGGGGCGAAGGTCTTGAACGCCTCAGCCAACGATGTTGTCCCTTTCATCAAGTCCGGGAGAGACATAGCCGTGCGGCGCCTCGAAACCGGGCCATGAGCCGGTGCGCTGATATTCGACCTCCCAGCGCAAGTGGCGAACGATGATGGCCAGCAACTGCACACCGCTGTCACCAGGGCACCAACGGCGGGCAGCGGAATCCTTCGGGTACCAGAGACACAAAGAACCGTCCGGATTGCGGTGAGCGGGACAGTCGGGTCCCTTGGCATGGACGCACGGCATCTCGGGGTCCTCCGGCGAGAAGGCAATGCGCACGCTGTGGCTTGGCAGGATTCGGATGTGCGGATACACCAGCAGGCTGAGACCTTGTTCGAAGGCCACTGGCTTCTCAACCTCATGAACATCGAGCCCGGTCGACCGCATCTCGTCAAGGATTCTGGTGCGGGCCAGGGGGCGCGCGAACCAAGGCCTATGGGCACTCTGCAGACTACCCATGACCTACGACAGCCTCCAGGACCGGCTCTTCGCGATGACCTGGCTCGGACCTGCGAAGCCGAGCTGATTGGTGGTGCGAATCGGGAGAGCCGCGGAGAAGCGATCTGCTGCCTCGCTCATGGTCTTCGGGAAGAGCTTTTCGAGGACCTGCTGAACAACTTCGGCGTCATCGGGGTCCGCCATCGCCGCCCCAAGGTCCCGGGCGGCGATCCTCAGACGCCGCTCTGCATCCTCCTGAGGGATCAGCGGCTTGATGTCGGGGGACACCCCGCGAGGATCCCTCGTGGGTTCGTTCTCCTGAAGCCGCTTCGAAGCCTGCTCGAGAACATCGTGGACTGCAGCAACGAGTCCGCTGCCCTCCTTGATGAACTCGTAGGCCCACACGGACAGATTGTGAGAGGAGAACCCAGGCTTCCACGCCTGAGCGTTCCACGCCTTCAGGAGGCGGATTGCCCTCCTCCGGGTACGGCGAAGGGACTCGGCGCCCGAGCCCAGCAGTTCCACGTGACCGATGGGATCACTTTTGCTCCACGCGCTCTTGGATCCGGTCGGCTTGTCAAGGTCGGGTATCCACAAGCCGATTCCCTCGCGCCGCTGCAGAGCCACGATGAGATCGACCGTGACATCAACGCCCTTGACCGGCGAACGAAAGTAGATCTTGAGGCCACGACGCGACTTGCAGACGCGCGCCTGGTGGTGTTCTTCCCGAATCTTCGGGCCGATGAAGTCTACGAGCTCGTCAGTGATCGCGTGGGGCGCCTCCCCATCGCCGTCAGGACCGAGAGCGGGATGCTTCACCCGGTCCAGGATGATGCCTCCGTCTCCGTCACTGACGGAACCCGAGTGTGGCTGTATGTGGGTATGGGCGGGGATGGAGCCCGAACAATACGACCTCCGCCCTTCAGGATGCTTCTCCGCAATCTTTCTGGCCAGCGCGAGCCGCTCGCGGGTGGCTGACAGTACGTCAACATCGACGTTGATGAGCTGGAGCAGTTCATCGAACTGCTTGTGCAGGTATGCCATGTCGTCCTTGCTGCGGGAGGGCAGGGTGAAACTGGCGGGTGCCGTGCTCCAAGTCTGGCGTATGCCACTGACAATGCTTGCGCAGCGAGGTGGCGGTGCCGTGTGTGGCTAAGGAAGAGCTGGCTTCTCACCTGCGCGGCGCCCCGCAACGAGGAGTAAACGGAATCGGAAGCCACAGTTCCGATTGGTGCAGGTGCAGGTCGGTGACCGTGCCCCAGCCTCGTGAATAGGCGTTAAAAGCCCGTAGTCCAATAGCAGATGATTCCGGCCAAACCAAACCGTCCGTTCTTCTTAATCTCGTCCTGTCACTGCACAACGACAGGAGCATCGCCATGACGCAGACCAAACAAGCTCCCGAGACCGCGTTCCTGAACCTCCCCCAGGCCGCCGAGTACCTCGGCCTCTCTCCCAACACGCTCTACGTCTGGCGCCATCGCCGCCAGGGGCCGCCCAGCTTCCGCATGGGGCGTCGCGTCATGTACCGCATCGCCGCTCTCAACGAATGGGTGCATACCCAGGAGCAGGCAGACTCGCGTTCCAACCCGGCGATCAGTCCTCTGGCGCGTTCGGTACGAAGCCGATCCCGGGCTGACTGGTAACCCTCCCCGCTCACAGCTCACTTCGGGCTCCTACTGCCGGTCCAGTCATGGGCCGCCAAGAAGCGCCCCGCTCAGCACCAATGCACAGGAGACAACGCCACAGTGGCCGGGTACATAGAAGATCGCTGGCTGAAGAAGCGGGTTGACCCCAGAACGGGGAAGCGGGAGCGCACCGCGCAGTATGGGAAAGGTCTGCGCTATCGCGTAAAGGGAGTCCCCGGGGTCGGGGACCGCTCCTTCGCCACCAGTCAGGATGCCAAGCAGTGGCTCGCTACGGTGAGAACCGACTCCCTGCGGGGAGACTTCGTCGACCCGCGGAACGGCCAGATCACCTTGGGCGATTACATCATCGACCACTGGTGGCCCTCTCGAAGCGACGAGCCCTCGACCGCCGCCCCCATGCAGAGCCGGATCCGCAACCACATCCTCCCCCTCCTGGGAGACCTCCCCCTCGCAGCGATCGACGCATCCGTCCTGCGCTCCTACAGCGCCGCGCTCCTCAGCCGGGTCGAGAGTTCGACGGCTGAAGTGGTCTGGAGCCACCTGTCATCCATCCTCACCAGCGCGGTCGACGACAAGCGCCTGCCGCACAACCCGATCAAGACCTCCCGCAGCGTCAAGCCGCCGCGAGCGGGGAAGCGGAAGGCCGGCGCCTGGACCCGTAGCACGGTGGAAGCTGTCCGGGAGCACCTTCCCGAGCGCTACCAACTCGCCTTGGACCTGGGGCTCGGGCTCGGCCTCCGCCAAGGGGAAGTCTTCGGTTTGGGCGAGGAGGACATCGATTTCGCGGCGGGTCTCGTGCACATACGCCGGCAGGTCAGGTGGAACGGCAAGGGCCGCCCCTACTTCAGCCTGCCCAAGGGCAACAAGATGCGCGAGGTTCCGCTCTCCCCCGGCCTCGCCGCCCGGGTACAGAATCACCTCCGGCGCTTCCCTGCTGCCCCGGTCACCCTTCCGTGGCGGAATCCCGAGCCGCCCGCCACCCCGCTCGAAGCCCGTCAACGCAAGCCGATCACCGTCCGCCTGGTCCTCACGACACAGAACGGCAACCGGGTCTACTACCAGGCGTTCAACAACCGGTGCTGGAAACCGGCGCTCGCTGCGGCCGGCGTCATCGAACCGGTTGGCGAGCGGGCCACGAAGGATCGCAGCGGCCGTACTCGACGGCAGACTCTCTACGCCGTGCCGCGCGAGCACATGTTCCACGTACTGCGCCACACCTACGCGAGCGTGCAGCTGGAGGCCGGCGAGTCGGTGGTGAGCCTCGCGGCCTGGCTGGGCCACTCGTCGTCAAAGGTCACCCTGGACCACTACGCTCACTTCATGCCCGGTGCAGGGCGTCGGGGACAGTCGGTCATGGACGCCTGGCTCGGCGCCGACCAGCCTTCCGCAGAAAGTCCCTGAGATGTCCCTGGGACAACCGACGGACACAGTTCGCGTCCCGAAACCGCAGGTCAGACCACATGCCGCATCACCGGACCACATGTCCGAGGAGTACAAGGAGCCCCTGTACGCCGCTCCGCCGCTGCTCCAGCGCATGGTCGACGCGGGCCGCCTGGGCCGGAAGACGGGGTCGGGCTTCTACAGCTACGACTGACCGAGCTACGACTGACCGTGCGAACGTCGTCTCATCCGCGGGTCCCTGGCCGGTCGTCCGGCCCGGGGCCCGTCGTGTTCGCGCCGAACGCCCGTCGGCAGTGGGTGAGCAGGGCGCGCAGCGCCGGGTTGCGGGCGGGGCGCCGGACCAGGGCGAGCAGGGCCGGGACGTGTGCGTCGGCGATGACGTGGGCGGTGAGGCGGTCGCGGTAGGCGTCCGCCATCGAGTCGCTGAGGACGGCGACGCCCAGGCCGCGCGCGGCGAGGCCGGCGACGGCGTCGGCGGCGCTCGCCTCCAGCGCGACGGCCGGTCCAACGCCCCGCGCGCCGCACGCCTGGTACAGGACCGCGCGCAGCCCGGATCCCGGCGGGCTGCACACGACCGGGTACGCGGCCACGTCGCGCAGGGTGACCCGGCGCCGCTTCTCCAGCGGGTTCGTCGAGCGGTCCAACGCCGGTGACGCCGCCGGGGTCGCGGCGCTCTACGCGGAGGACGCGGTGCTGGCCCATCCGCCCGGCAGGGTGACGGCCGGGCGGGAGGCGATCCGCGCGCTGTGGGAGAAGGTGCTGGCCAACTCCCCTCGGTTCGAGCCGGAGCCGCCCCTGCCGACGCTGGTCGGCGGGGACATCGCGCTGACGTCGACGCCGCCGGGGGACGGGGCGGGCGCGCGGGCGCAGGTGGTCCGGCGGCAGCCCGACGGGAGCTGGCTGCGGGTGCTGGACCAGCCGGAGTTCGTGCGGCCCGCTTCCTAGAGGCGCAGGTGGTGCAGGAGGAGTAGGGCGGCTGCCATGTTGGCCGCCGGGACCTCGCCCCGGGTGATCAGGTCCGGGACGACCTTGAGGGGAACCCACTCGCGGCGGTCCGACTCGAAGGCGTCGACCGGGTCGCCGACGTACTCGCCCTCGTCGGACCAGTAGATGTGGTGGCGGGCGTCGGTGAGACCGTTGGACGGTTCCACGCTCATCAGGTGGTGCAGGGCGCCCGGGCGCCAGCCGGTCTCCTCCTCCAGTTCACGGGCCGCCGCGGCGGCGACGTCCTCGCCGTCCTCCACCACGCCCGCGGCGAGTTCCCAGCCCCAGCTGTCGGTGATGAAGCGGTGCCGCCACAGCAGCAGGACCTCGTTGGCGTCGTTGACGACCGTGGCCACCGCGACGGGCCTCAGCCGTATGAGGAAGTGGTCGAGGTGCCGGCCGTCGGGGAGTTCGACATCCGCGAGATTGACGCTGAACCAGCGGTTTGAGTACACAGGCTGTTCGTTTTGTTTCGTCCACTGCATGGTTCTGCCGCCTTCCGATGGGTAAGGGGCAATATCGCAGCAGTGGCGGTCGTACAGCAGGCGCACGGAGGGCCGCCCGTGACGCATGGGGCGGCGCGGTGAGGCACGCGCCGGGCGCGGCGAGGTCATGGCCTCCCCTCGTACGCCGGAGGCGGCCCGCCGCCGTCTACAGCGGCACCCGCAGCGCCCCGTCGATGAGTTCGGCCGCCTCGCCGGTGCCCGCGCAGCCGCTGCGGATCAGATGCTCGCGCACCTCGCGCAGCCGGTCGCGCAGCCGCTGCGACTCCATGCCGCGGGCCTGTTCGGCCATCTGCACGGCGACGGCCACCGCCCGGTCGGCGTTGCCCTGGCGCAGTTCGACGGTGCAGAGCATGGCCAGCCGGTGCACCCGGCCCCGGTCGTGCGCCGGGGTGTCCACGGCCGCCGCCGCGTGCTCACCCGCCGCCGCCAGCTCGCCGAGGCTCAGCAGCGCCTCCGCCACCTGCACATTGACAAGGCCCGGCTGGACATAGCCGGTCTCGTCCGGCTCGTGGCCGCGGTGGATGCGCCCGGCGGACTCCTCGGCCCGCCGGATGCAGGTCAACGCGCCCGCCGCGTCTCCGAGATGGGCGTACGCCTTCGCCTGCATCGCGTACAGGTCCGAGGCGAGCGCCGGCGTGATGCGGTGGCCCGCGGCGCGCAGCGCGGCCTCGGCGAAGGCGACGGCCTGTCTGAACTCCCGCATGCACAGGGACTGGTTGACGAGCAGCGCGATGACGTACGCGCCGAGGCCCCGGTCGCCGCTGGCCTTGGCGAGCCGCAGCGCCTGGTGGAAGTAGCGCTGGGCGAGGCCGTGGGCGTCGGAATCGTAGGCGCAGATGCCGGCGATCGCCACCAATCCGCCTGTGGCACGGTGGAGTTGGCGGCCGGTGGCGTCGGTGTAGCTGCCACGCAGCAGGGGGGCCGCCTCGGCGTTGAGGAAGCCGACGATGCGGGCGCGGGTCGCCATGCCGCCTGCCTTGCGGTACATCTGCTCGTAGTGGGCGCGGGCGGCGCGCAGCATCTCCAGGTCGCCGGGGGTGACCCGGTGCGGGCCGCCGCGGGAGACGTCCACGTCCTCCGGCGGGTTCTCCCACTCCCATACGGGCATCACGGCCGGGGTGCCGGTGACGGCGGGGGCGCCGAGCAGGTGGGGGCGGCCCTGCTGGTCGGAGCGCCACAGTGCGGTGGCCCGCTCGACGAACCCGGAGAGCGAACCGGCGTGCGGGACGGCCGGTTCCCCGGGGACGCCCAGGCCGATGTCGTCGAGGGTGACGGGGCGGCGCAGCCGGACGGCGAGCACCTCGCAGATCAGGTCGGGCACCTGGCCCCGGGGGCGCTGTCCTTTCAGCCACCGGGCCACGGCGGTGTGTTCGTAGCGCAGCGTCAGACCGCGCGCCCGCCCGGCCTGGTTGACGTGTGCGGCCAGCCCCGCGTGGGAGATGCCGGCCTCGTCGAGGATCGCGTCCAGCAGAGTGTTGGGCTGCATGTCGGGCCCCCCGGTGGCTCGGTGCGGACAGGGTAGTGGCTGCGCGTTCACACGGGGTGTGAACGGAGTGCCCGCATCCGCAGTGTGCACGCGCTGTCGCGGAGCGTGCCCGGCCGGTTGACTGAATTGCCTCGAAAGAGGCCGGCCGGGCCGCCGGCTCCCCCTCGTACAGCGGCGGCCCGTATGTTCGCCGTCCGCCCGGCCGCCTGCCCGACACTCCGTGGCGGGGCGGACGGCCGCCGGCCCCGCGCGGTGCGGGCGTACGGCGTCACCGGTCGGCCGTGGCCGAGCGGGGGACGCCGCAGGTCTGCCGCGTGGGCGGGGAGCAGCGTTCGTTCCCGAGGATCAGCAGGGCCACGTCGTCCTTCGGCGGGCCGACGCTGTGGTCGAGCAGGGCGGTGAGGACCGTCCGCAGGACGGCCTGGGGCGTCTGCGGGCGGTCGCGGGCCGCCTCGGTGAGGACGTCGCCGAGCGGGAAGAAGCGGCCGCCGGCGTCGCGGGCCTCCTCCGCGCCGTCGGTGTGCAGGACGAGGATGTCGCCGGGGAGCAGCCGGCCGCACGCGGTGGCGGGCAGCTCGCCGGGCAGCGGGAACAGGCCGAGCGGCGGGAGGGGATCGGCGCGGGCCAGCGGCTCGGCGCCCGCGCCGGTCAGCCGGTAGGGCCAGGGGTGGCCGCAGTTGAGGGCGTGCACCTCGCCGTCCGGGAGGATCTCGAGCAGCAGGACGGTGACGAACTCCTCGGCGGCGGGGGCGGCGTCCTCGGCGAGGCGGTCACCGTGCGTCTGGTCGCGCAGATGCCGGTCCATGGCACGCTCCAGGCGGCGCAGCACCCCGGCGAGGGTCTTCTCGTCGTGGGCGGCCTCGCGGAAACTGCCGAGGACGGCGGCGCCGGTACGGACGGCGCCGAGGCCGTGGCCCCGCACGTCGCCGATGACGGCCCGTACGCCGTGCTCGGTGGCCGTCACCTCGTAGAGGTCGCCGCCGATGCGGGCGCCCCGGTCGGCGGAGAGGTGGACGGCGGCGACGGCCAGGCCCTCGACGCGTGGCGGCGGGGGCCGTAACAGCACGCTCTGGGCGGCCTCGGCGATCCGGCGGGCATGCCGGACCTCGCGGAGCATGCGGCGCCGGAAGTGCAGGACGATGCCGGTGCCTACGGCGCACAGCACGGCGCTGCTGACCAGGCGCGCGCCGATGGCGTCGTCCCGGGCCAGCGGGCAGGTCAGCCGGTAGGCCACCGCGACGGCGCCCCACGCCGTGGGCACCGCGAGGGAGCGCAGCCGTGACAGGAACCGGGGTGGGCCCCCGCGGGGAGCCCCAGGGTTGAAGCGGATCATGCCATGGCCCCCCAAATAGGCCCGGACAGCGCAGACCGGCCTCAAGAGGCCGGTCCGATTCTGTCGACCGCGGCCCCGATTCCGGCCGCATCACCCGGCTCAGTCACCCGAATGAGTGAGTAACCGGCGGGACGCCGCAGTTCCGCTCACTGACCAGCACTGACATGCCCGCGCCCGCACCCGCATATGCCCGAACCGGAACCCACCCTCCGCCCCTCCGGGGTGCCTCTGTCCCACGGTTCCGTGGGCTGGGGTACGGCCGCGTCGAAGCCGCGAGGTGGCGCGCGCGGGCGCCCGCCCTGTTGCTGCTCAGGCACCACGGGCCGGTGCCAAGGCGTCCTGCCCTGGAACCGGCCCGTGTGTGGGACAGCGTGCGGTGTCAGCCGCGGAGTACCGCTCCGGTGCGGTCCGCCGCCAGGGCGACCGCCGCCTCCCGCGCCGCCGACGCCTCGTCGACCGTCAGGGTGCGGTCGTCCGCGCGGAAGCGCAGGGCGTAGGCCAGGGACTTGCGGCCCTCGCCCAGCTGCTCGGCGTTCTCGTAGACGTCGAACAGGCGGATGGACTCCAGGAGTTCACCGGCACCCTCGCGCAGCGCGGCCTCCACCTCGGCCGCGGGCACGTAGGCGTCGACGACGAGGGCGACGTCCTGCGTGGCGACCGGGAAGGTGGAGATGGACGGCGCCTGCGGGACGGTGTTGCCCACCTGCTCCAGGACGTCCAGGTCCAGCTCCATCGCGCAGGCGCGCGCGGGCAGGCCCAGCGCCTTCAGGACGCGCGGGTGCAGCTCACCGGCGTGGCCGACGACGCGCTCGGCGCCGTCGACGGTGACGGTCAGCTCGGCGCAGCGACCGGGGTGCCAGGGCCCGTACTGCCCCTTGCGGACGCCCAGTTCGGCGCCGGCCTCGCGGGCGACGGTCCGGGCGGCCTCGACCGCGTCGGCCCATTCGGCCGGGCGGCCCTTGCCCCACCAGCCGGCCTGCTCGCGGGCGCCGGCCAGGACCACGGCGACGTGCCGCGGCTGGTCGGGCAGCGCGGCGTTGAGCGCGGCGATGTCGTCGGGGCTGGGACGCCGGTCGACGGGCAGGTTCGCGGCGACCTTGGCGGCGTCGCGCGGCTGGAAGACCAGGCCGGTCTCGAACAGCGCGAGGTCGTGCGAGCCTCGGCCGTCGTTGCGGCGCAGGGCGGCGAGCAGCCCCGGCAGCAGGGAGGTCCGCAGCGCGGGCTCCTCGTCGCTGAGCGGGTTCACCAGCTTGACGACGCGGCGCGCCGGGTCGTCGGCCTCCAGGCCGAGCTGGTCGAAGACCTGCTCACTGACGAACGGGTAGTTCAGCGCCTCCACGTACCCGGCGCCGGCGAGCGCCCGGCCGACACGGCGGTGCAGCCGCTGGCGGGCGGTCAGGCCCCGGCCGGCGGGCGGCCTGGGCAGGGTGGAGGGCAGGTTCTCGTAGCCCTCCAGCCGGATGACCTCCTCGGCGAGGTCGTTCGGGTCCGTGAGGTCGGGCCGCCACGACGGCACCGTGACGATCAGCTCGTCCTGCCCGTAGACGTCGCAGCCGACCTCCTGGAGGCGGCGTACGACGGTCTCCCGGCCGTAGGTCACACCGGCGACCTTGTCCGGGTGGTCGGCGGCCACGGTGATGGTGTGCGGCGCGCTCGGGGTGATCACCTCGGTGACGCCGGCCTCGGCGGTGCCGCCGGCGAGCAGCACCAGCAGGTCGACGGTGCGCTGCGCGGCGGCGGACGCGGCCTGCGGGTCCACACCGCGCTCGAAGCGGCGGGAGGCCTCGGAGGACAGCTTGTGGCGGCGGGCCGTGCGGGCCACCGACACCTGGTCGAAGTGGGCCGCCTCGATGATCACGTCGGTCGTCGCCCCGGCGCCCTCCTCGGAGGGGTCGTGGTCGGCGATCTCGGTGTCGGCGCCGCCCATGACGCCGGCCAGGCCGATCGGGCCGCGGTCGTCGGTGATGACGAGGTCCTCGGCGTGCAGCTTCCGCTCGACGCCGTCGAGGGTGACGATCTTCTCGCCCTCCTGCGCGCGGCGCACGCCGATGGCGCCCTGGACCTGGTTGCGGTCGTAGGCGTGCAGCGGCTGGCCGAGCTCCATCATCACGTAGTTGGTGACGTCGACGGCGAGCGAGATCGGGCGCATGCCGACCTTCTGCAGCCGGCGCTGGAGCCAGATCGGGGAGCGCGCCTCGGGGCTGAGGCCGGTCACCGTGCGGGCGGTGAAGCGGTCGCAGCCCATGGGGTCGGAGACCTTCACCGGGTAGCCGAACTCGTTCGGCCCGGGCACGTCGATCAGTGCCGGGTCGCGCAGCGGCAGACCGTAGGCGATGGCGGTCTCGCGGGCGACGCCGCGGATGGACAGGCAGTCGCCGCGGTTGGCGGTGACGGCGATGTCCAGGACCTCGTCGACGAGTTCGAGCAGCTCGACGGCGTCCTTGCCGACCTCGGTCTCCGGCGGCAGCACGATGATGCCGTGGGTGCCGTCGTCGCCCATGCCGAGCTCGTCGCTGGAGCAGATCATGCCGTGCGAGACCTTGCCGTAGGTCTTGCGGGCGCTGATGGAGAAGCCGCCGGGCAGGGTGGCGCCGGGCAGGACCACGACGACCTTGTCCCCGACGGAGAAGTTGCGGGCGCCGCAGACGATCTCCTGGGGCTCACCCGTGCCGTTGGCCTGGCCGACGTCGACCGTGCAGAAGCGGATCGGCTTCTTGAAGCCCTCCAGCTCCTCGATGGTCAGCACCTGGCCGACGACCAGGGGGCCCTTGAGGTCGGCGCCGAGGTGCTCGACGGTCTCGACCTCCAGGCCGGCCGAAATCAGCTTGGCCTGCACGTCGCGGCCGGTCTCGGTGGCCGGCAGGTCGACGTACTCCCGCAGCCAAGAAAGCGGGACCCGCATCAGATCTCCATCCCGAACGGCCGGGTGAACCGGACGTCACCCTCGACCATGTCTCGCATGTCCTCGACGTTGTGGCGGAACATCAGCATCCGCTCGATGCCGAACCCGAAGGCGAAGCCGCTGTACCTCTCCGGGTCGACGCCGCAGGCGGTGAGCACCCGCGGGTTGACCATGCCGCAGCCGCCCAGCTCGATCCAGCCCTCGCTGGAGCAGGTGCGGCAGGGCCGGTCGGGGTTGCCGACGGACGCGCCCTTGCACACGTAGCAGAGCATGTCCATCTCGGCGCTGGGCTCGGTGAAGGGGAAGAAGTTCGGCCGCAGCCGGGTCTTCATCTCCTCGCCGAACAGCGACTGGACCATGTGGTCCAGGGTGCCCTTGAGGTCCGCCATGGTCAGGCCCTCGTCGACGGCGAGCAGCTCGACCTGGTGGAAGACGGGGGTGTGCGTGGCGTCCAGCTCGTCGGTGCGGTACACCCGGCCGGGGCAGATCACGTAGACCGGCAGCTCGCGGTCGAGCAGGGAGCGGATCTGCACGGGCGAGGTGTGCGTGCGCAGCACGACGCCGGACTCGGTGCCGCCCTCGGGGCCCTGCACGAAGAACGTGTCGGCCTCGCCGCGCGCCGGGTGGTCCGGGCCGATGTTGAGCGCGTCGAAGTTGAACCACTCGGCCTCGACCTCGGGGCCCTCGGCGACCTCGTAGCCCATGGCCACGAAGATGTCCTCGATGCGCTCGGAGAGCGTGGTGAGGGGGTGGCGGGCGCCGGCCGGGACGCGGTCGTAGGGCAGCGTGACGTCCACGGACTCCTCGACGAGGACGCGGGCGTCGCGCTCGGCCTCCAGCTCCGCCTGGCGGGCGGCGAGCGCCTTGTTCACGGCGCCGCGCGCCTGGCCGACGCGCTTGCCGGCCTCGGCCTTGGCGTGCGGGGGCAGCGCGCCGATCTCGCGGTTGGCCAGGGCCAGCGGGGACGCGCCGCCGGTGTGGGCGACCTTCGCCTCCTGGAGCGCGTCGAGGGAGTCCGCGGCGGCGAAGGCGGCGAGCGCCTCGTCCCGCATGCGCTCGATCTCTTCCGGTTTCAACGCCTCGACCTCGACAGGGTCGTACGACTTATTCGGTGCCGACATCTCTTCCCGTGCTTCCGTTGGCTGGCTGATGGTCCCCGTCATCGACTCGTGGACGAACGGTCCGGCGCGCGTCTGCTCGGCGTCGCGGCTTCCGTCCTCGGGACGCAAAGGTGCCAAAGGCCGAGTCTAACGGGGTGGGGACAGGCGAAAGCGCCCGTGGGGGCCGCAGGCGTCTCAGGTGAGATACGCGGGGGCCGCCACGGGCAGCGTAAATCGGAACTCCGCGCCGCCGCCGGGGGCGCGTCCGACCGTGATGGCGCCGCCGTGGGCCTCGACGATGCCCTTGACGATGTACAGCCCGAGGCCCGTGCCGCCGCGCTTGCTGCCCCGCCAGAAGCGGGTGAAGACGCGGTTCATGGACTCCTCCGGGATGCCGGGCCCCTCGTCGCTCACGGTGACCGACGTGGCCGCTGGTTCGGCGTGCTCACGCTCGCGCGGGGACGCCGAGGGTGTGATGTCGATGGTGACGGTTCCCTCGCCGTGGCGCACGGCATTTTCCAGCAGGTTGCTCAGCACCTGGTCGATCTTGTCGGGGTCGGCCCACAGCGCGGGCAGCGGGTGCTGCACCCGCAGCAGGAACCGGTCGGCGGGCTGCCCCGCCGCGACGTGCGCCTGGATGTGCCGGCCGACGGCGGCCCCGATGTCGACGGGCTGGCGGCGCACCTCGAGACGCCCGGAGTCGATGCGGGATATGTCGAGCAGCTCGGCGATGAGCCGGGTGACGCGGTCGGCGTCGGCGTCGACGGTCTCCAGCATCAGCCGCTTCTGGTCGTCGGTGAAGCGTTCCCACTTGGCGAGCAGGGTGGCGGTGAAGCCTTTGACCGAGGTGAGCGGGGAGCGCAGTTCGTGCGCGACGGTCGCGATCAGCTCGGCGTGGCTGCGCTCGGTGCGACGCCGCGCCTCGGTGTCGCGGAGGGTGACGACGACCCGGCGGACGGGCCCGGTGGGGCGGGTGCGTACGTAGCGGGCGGAGACGAGGACCTCCCGGCCGCCGGGCAGCAGGAGGTTGCGCTCGGGCTGGCCGACCCGGATGGCGAGGCCGCCGTAGGGGTCGGTGAGCTGCCACCAGCGGCGCCCCTCCAGGTCCTCTAACGGCAGCGCGGTCTCCAGTGACCGGCCGAGGGCCCGCTCGGCGGGGACGGCGGTGATGCGTACGGCGGCGGCGTTGAAGCAGACGACCCGGCCGTGCTCGTCGGCGACGACGAGTCCGTCGGGGAGCTGGTCGGGGTCGATGCCGAGGTCGGCGAGGTCACCGGGCCGGGGCGCGGGCGGGCGCGCCGTGCGCTCTGCTCCCGGTGCGCTGCTCGTGCCGACGCTCATCCCCGTACCCCACCTCTCGGAACGTCCTCGGGGCGCCCCGGTCCCGGGCCCCGGCCGAGAGCTTGGGGAGGTCCCCGAGCTGGTCAGCCTACTAGCTCTCGGTGACGGAGCGGGACCCTCCGGCGGCGCGCTGTGCACGTGCCGACGCGTAGAGACATACGGCGGCGGCGGTGGCGAGGTTCAGGCTCTCCGCCTTTCCGTGGATGGGGACGCGGACGACGGCGTCGGCGAGGGCGCGGGTCTCCTCGGGCAGGCCCCAGGCCTCGTTGCCGAAGATCCAGGCGGTGGGGCCGCCCATGGTGCCCTTGTCGAGCTCCTCGTCGAGGTCGCGGTCGCCGGCCCCGTCGGCGGCGAGCAGCCGTACGCCGGCGTCGCGCAGCCCGCTGACGGCGCGTTCGACGGGTACGCCCACGGCGACGGGCAGATGGAAGTGGGAGCCGACGGAGGCGCGGACGGCCTTGGGGTTGTACAGGTCGACGGAGGCGTCGGTGAGGACGACGGCGTCGGCCCCGGCGGCGTCGGCGCAGCGCAGCACGGTGCCGGCGTTCCCGGGGTCGCGGACGTGCGCGAGGACGGCGACGAGGCGGGGACGGGCGGCGAGGATCTCCTCGAACGGCGTGTCCAGGAAGCGGCAGACGCCGACGAGGCCCTGCGGGGTGACGGTGGTGGAGATGTCGGCGACGACCTCGTCGGACGCGAGATGCACACGGGCGCCCGCGGCCCGGGCGGCCCCGACGATGTCGGCGTACCGCTCGGCGGCCTCGGGGGTGATGAACAGCTCGACAAGGGTGGCGGTGTCCCCGGTGCGGTGCGCGGCGGCCTCTCGGACGGCCTGCGGCCCCTCGGCGAGGAACAGCCGCTCCTTCCCCCGGAAGTTCCGCCTGGCAAGCCGCCGCGCGGCAGTCACCCGGGCGGACCGAGGAGAAATCAGCTCAGGACCGACGGACACCATTCAAGTCACCTTCAGCAAAGTCAGCCAGGGGCGCGGGGAACTGCGCGACCAGCCACGAACCACCCGCACCCGCGAACCGGCCGTCGGACAACGACACAGCACGGGACCCGCAGGCCGAAGCCTGCGGGTCCCGGAGAATAGAACGTCGGCCAAGGCCGACGAACTCACGCAGCCTTGGGCGCGTTCACGTCCGCCGGCAGCGCCTTCTGCGCGACCTCGACGAGCGCGGCGAAGGCGGTGGCGTCGTTGACAGCCAGCTCGGCCAGGATCTTGCGGTCCACCTCGACGTTGGCGGCCTTCAGACCCTGGATGAAGCGGTTGTACGTGATGCCGTTGGCGCGGGCAGCGGCGTTGATGCGCTGGATCCACAGCTGACGGAAGTCGCCCTTGCGCTTCTTGCGGTCGTTGTAGTTGTAGACCAGCGAGTGGGTGACCTGCTCCTTGGCCTTGCGGTACAGGCGCGAGCGCTGACCGCGGTAGCCGGAGGCCTGCTCGAGGATCGCCCGGCGCTTCTTGTGGGCGTTGACTGCCCGCTTGACGCGTGCCACTTGTTAACTCCTTGTAGCGGGGCCGTGGTGGTCCTCACACGGCCCGGTATCGAATGGGTCCCGGTCTGACGTACGTACGGCGCTCACGCGCCGGGGCGTCACTTGCCGAGAAGCTTCTTGATCTTCGCGGCGTCGCCCGGGGCCATCTCGGCGTTGCCGGTGAGGCGACGCGTCACACGGGACGACTTGTGCTCGAGCAGGTGGCGCTTGCCGGCACGCTCGCGGAGCACCTTGCCGGAGCCGGTGATCTTGAAGCGCTTGCTGGCACCGCTGTGCGACTTGTTCTTCGGCATAGCGCCGTTCTCTCCTCGTCGGTGGCGCTCCTGTGCCCGGTCGTGAAACCGGGCACTGTGGAGCGTCGTACTTGTGTCGGGTTGCTTCCTGGGACTCACGCCCCGGGGAGTCACGCCTCGGCCGGCTCCTCGGCCGCCTGGGCGCTGTCCGCGTCCGCGGCGTTCTGCGACTTGCCGGGGTTGGCCTTCGCTTCCGCCTTGCGGGCTTCCTGCGCCTGGCGGGCCTCGGCCATCGCCTCGGTCTTCTTCTTGTGCGGACCGAGGACCATGATCATGTTGCGGCCGTCCTGCTTCGGGTTCGACTCCACGAACCCGAGGTCGGCCACGTCCTCCGCAAGCCGCTGCAGGAGCCGGTAACCGAGCTCCGGCCGGGACTGCTCGCGACCACGGAACATGATCGTGATCTTGACCTTGTCGCCCTGCTTGAGGAACCGGACGACGTGACCCTTCTTGGTGTCGTAGTCGTGCGGGTCGATCTTCGGCCGGAGCTTCATCTCCTTGATGACCGTGTGCGCCTGGTTCTTGCGCGCCTCACGGGCCTTCATGGCCGACTCGTACTTGAACTTCCCGTAGTCCATGAGCTTGCACACGGGCGGACGGGCGTTCGCCGCGACCTCCACGAGGTCGAGGTCGTACTCCTGCGCAAGCTCCAGGGCCTTGGCAAGCGGGACAATCCCGACCTGCTCGCCGCTGGGACCGACAAGTCGCACCTCGGGAACGCGAATCCGGTCGTTGATGCGGGGCTCGGCGCTGATGGATCCTCCTCGGTAGCACCACGCGACGGTCTGGCGGACAGCCGCGTAACGTCTGTGTTCGTTAGACCTAACCGCGCCGAGACACGAAAAATGCCCCGGACGATCACAGGCGGGGCTCCTCGAACTACCGGAGCACCGCCACGGAGACCGCGGGGCGCGCTTTCGGGCCGATCGCCGACTCGGGGACGGGATCTGCCTGACCGGTGACCCGCCGCCCGGAGGGCGGCCAGGTGGGAGTTCGAAAGCCTCCACTTGTGGGCCGGGCTCGCGTGCCGTGAGACATACGGGTCCGACCGGTCGTTACACAAGGTTAGCAGCTCCCGGAGACCGGTACCAACCGGCCGTCCGCCCGGCTCCTGGCGTCGGGAGCGCTCCGGGCTGCGCCTATCGTGTGGGGCATGAGTGAGACCTCCCCCTCGGACACCCCCGAGACCCCCGGCAACCCCGACTTCGACGCCATGGCCCGCGACATCGCGGAGGTCCCGGCGGTCGAGGTGATCGTGACGGTCGCCGTCAACCTGATGAGCGCCGCCGCCGTGAAGCTCGGTCTGACCGAGGAGGGCGACCAGCACAAGGACCTGGACGAGGCCCGCAAGCTGGTGCACGCGCTGGCCGGTCTGCTGGACGCCTCGGCGACCGAGATCAGCTCGTTCCACGCGGCGCCGCTGCGGGACGGCCTGAAGTCGCTGCAGCTCGCCTTCCGCGAGGCCTCCCTGGTCCCGGACGAGCCGGGCAAGGGGCCGGGCGAGAAGTACACGGGCGCGGTCTACGGCTGACGGCTCGTCTTCGTCACCGACGTACGTACAAGGGCTCGCCGGGAGGCGTCGCCTCGGCCGGCAGGACTGCCAGGTCGAGGCCGCGCACCAGGCGGGCCCTCAGCGTCTCGTCGGCGGCGATCCGCCGGGCGACGGCGCGGGCGGCCTCGGCGACCGGCGCGGCCGGGTCGAGGACCAGGGCGAGGGTGCCGTCGGCCTGTCCCGGCCCGAGGTGGGCGCGGACCACGGCGGGCTCGGCGGCGACGGCGTTCCGTACGGCCTCGACGACGGCGGGGTCCTTCAGCGGGTCGGTGCTGGTGCGGCCCTCGGCGAGGGCGAGCAGCGTGGGCCCGGTCAGTTCGAACGGCACGGGGCCCGCCAGGTCGAGCACGACCGTGTCGGCCTTCTCGTGCGCGGCGGCCTGGAGGGCCTGGTGCAGCGGTACGGCGACGGGGCGGGCCGCCGGGTCCCAGCGGGTGAGGGCGTCGGTGGAGGTGAAGGCGGGCAGCGCCTTGCGGCCTCCGGCCTTCAGGGTGGGTACGGCCATGTCGCTGGTCTTCTCGCGGCGCAGCCCGCCCTCCCGTCGCCCGCCGCCACCCTTCCGAAGAGCTTCGCGCCCCTCTTCTTCGTCCTCCTCCAGCTCTCCGAGGACGGCCACCACGGGGACGAGCAGACGGGCGTCCTTGAGGGCTTCCAGGACCGGGCCGACGGCGTTGCCGTCCTCCGCCCAGGCGGCGAGCGCGGCGCTCAGCCGGGGGTCGGCGGAGCCGTCGTCGTCGCGGAAGGGGGAGTCGGGAATGTTCTTGTTCGCCACGGTCACCGACCTTAGCGGCCGTGTACGGGACGCCCTGACGCGGGCGGGAGGGAGCGCGTGGTGACGGACGGGCCGAGGGTGTCGGCGGCGGCGCTGGATCTGGCGAGCGGGGAGACGTACGTCTCGGGCGAGGGGGTCTTCGTCACGGCGAGCGTGGTGAAGGTGGACATCCTGGCCGCGCTGCTGCTGACCGCGCGGGACGCGGACCGCGCACTCACCGCCTCCGAGCGGGCGCACGCGGAGGCGATGATCGTCCGCAGCGACAACGACGCGGCGACGGCGCTGTGGCAGGTGGTGGGGCGTGCGGCGGGCCTGGACGCGGCGAACGCGCGCCTGGGTTTAGGCCACACCGCGGCCGACGCGCGCTGGGGGCTGACCCGGACGACGGCGGCGGACCGGGTGAGGCTGCTGCGGCGGATGGTCACGCCGGACGGCATGGCGTACGCACGGGAGCTGATGGAGCGGGTCGTGCCGGAACAGGCCTGGGGCGTGCCGGCCCTGGCCGACCCGGGCACACGGTGGGCCGTCAAGAACGGCTGGCTGCCGAGGGACGCGACGGGCCTGTGGGTGGTGAACAGCACGGGGTGCGTGACGGTGGGCGGTCGCGTGTACGCGGTGGCGGTCCTGTCGGACGGACACGCGTCGATGACGGAGGGGGTGGCCCGGGTGGAACGCGCGGCGGGGGAGGCGGTGCGGCGCGCTTTCCGGCGCCGCGGCGGAAGCACCCCTTAGGGGCGCGGGGAACTGCGCGACCAGCCACCCGACCCGCACCCGGCGTTGGCGGGATGCCGCTGCGCCCACCCGTCCCGCCCTGGGGGTACCTCCCAGACCCTCAAGGCACTGGGGGAGGCACGACTGCCCGCAGCTGCGGAGGCGCCCCTCAGGGGCGCGGGAAACTGCGCGACCAGCCACAAACCACCCGCACCCGGCGTCGCAGCGCCAACCCCTCACGGCACGCCGACGTGAACCAACAGGCGCCAGGCGCAATCAGAACGTGTCGCTCTCCCGGCGCCCCCGCCACAGAACAACCGCCGCGACCAGGAGCACGCCGCCGGCGCCACCGGCCAAGGGGGCTGCCCAGTCGGCGGTGTCGTCGCCGGGGGCGTCGGCGGCCGGCCCCGGCCCGAAGTACTCGTCGCCGTACGCCGCCGCCTTCAGCCCCTCCGGCTTCAGACGGCCCGCGGCCTCGATCGCGGCGGCCGGGTCGATGAACCCGAAGCCGCGCGAGTCGTCGCGTCCGGAGGCGGGCGCATTGCGGGCGGTGACCTCGAGCAGCCGCTTGATCTGCGCCGGGGTCAGGTCCGGATGGGCCGCCTTCAGCAGGGCAACGGCGCCGGACACGAACGCCGCCGCGGCGCTGGTGCCCCAGCCCTCGTAGTACTTGTGGTCCGGATCGGCGATGATCACGTCGACCCCGGGCGCGCTGACCGTCGCGTACCAACGGCGGGTGGAGAAGGGCGCGCGGGTGCCGTAGCGGTCGACGGCGGTGGCGGCGATGACCCCCGGATAGGCCGCCGGGTAGGAGATCCGGTCGCCCTTCTCACCGCCGTTCCCGGCGGAGGCGACGACGACCACGCCCTTGCGCAGCGCGTACTGGATCGCCTCGTCCTCGCCCTCCTCCGGGTGCGCGGAGGCGGAGTCGTCGCCGAGGGAGAGGTTGATGACGTCGGCACCGTGGTCGGCGGCCCAGCGAATGCCTTCGGCGAGGGCGTTGCCCCGGGTGCTGCGGGCCTTGGCGCGGGCCGGGTCCTTGTCCTCGAGGATGACGCGGACGGGAAGGATCTTCGCCTCGGGGGCGACGCCCAGGACGCCGTCGCCGTTGCCCGGGCCGTGCCCGTGACCGGCGATGATGCCGGCCATGGCGGTTCCGTGGCGGGCCCATGCCTCGTCGCCCTCGCGCGCGCCGAAGCCGACGAGGTCCTTGCCCTCCAGGACGTTGCCGTCGAGGTCGGGGTGGTCGGCCTCGACGCCGGTGTCCAGGACGGCGACCGTGATGCCGGCGCCGCGCGTGGTGGGCCACACCTGGTCGGCGTGCAGGGCGTCCAGGGCCCACTGCCGGTCGCGGATGGTGTCGGCGTGCGCGGTGGTCGCGGGGACCAGGACGAGGGCCGCGGCGAGCAGGCCGCCGAGGGCGGCGGGGCGCTTCCTCATGACGGACGCTCCGTGGGAGTGCCGGCCCGCTGGCGCAGGGCGCGTTCGAAGCGGTCGGCGAGACCGCGGGCCTCGTGGCCCAGGCCCGCCTGGGCGGGGGCCTCGGTGGCGCCCGACCGCATGGCGTCCTCGGCGGGCTGCGGCTCGTCTACGCCGCGGGCGTCGGCCCAGCCGGAGACGGCGTAGACGACGACGGGTGCGTCGGTGAGGACGGAGATCGCCCAGGAGGCGCGCTGCTCGGGGCCGAAGCCCTCGGCCGCGGTGTCCTTCGCCGCGTACGGCAGGGGCATCAGGTCGCTGCGGCGGTCAAGGCGTTCCCGGTCGAAGCGGCGGGCGAGAGCCTCCATGCCGGCCGCGTCGGCCTCGGTGAACAGCAGGCCGACGGTGGTGACATGGCTCTGCGTGGCGTCGGTGTACGTGGCCCGCAGCAGGCGCTCGCAGCCGACGGGGGCGAGGGCGCGGGTGAGCAGGGCGTCGAAGGCGCCCTTGCAGCCGCTGTCGGGGGCGACGGCGATCCGCGTCCAGACGCGGTCGGCCTCCCCGGGGCCCGCGCCCCGGCCCTGCACGGTGGGCGGGAACAACTGGTCGACGGGCACCTCGTGCCACAGGTCGCCGGCGACCGCGAAGGCGTGCCGGGTGCCGGGGCCCTCGGGTCCGTCGGCGAGCCAGGCGCCGGTGACCGCGCCGCCGATCAGCCCCGTGCCGAGCACGAGACAGACGGCCGCGGCGACGACCTGACCGCGGGTACGGCGGGCGAACGGGCGGGGCCGGCTGTCCGGTTCCCCGAACGTGACGGCGGGCCGCCCCGCGCCGGGGACGCCGCCCGGCGACATGGGCGCGCTCCAGGACAGCGCGGGGTCAGGCTCGGCGGGGACGGGGCGGAGCCGGGTGGTCGTCTCGGAGGAGGTCTCGGCGGGGGCCTCCGTACGGGGCCGGTGCGCGGGGCGCGGCGGCACGGAGGGCGCGGGCGGCGCGACGGAGGCGCGCTGCCCGGCGCCGGGGGACGTGGACACGCCGGGCCCACTGTCGGGCGTCACGGACACGCCGCGCCCGACGGTGGGCGGCGCGTCGGGGAAGCGGGCGGAGGCCTGCGGGGGTGGGGGCGCGGTGCGGTCGGGGGTGTCGGCGCCGATGCGGGGGAAGCGGGGGGCTGCGACCTTGCGGTCGGGGATGTCGTCGCCGGTCGGGCGGTACGTGGGTTCGGCTGGGACCGCGCCTGTACGGCGCGCGTCGGACGCGGCGGGACCATCGCCGGTCGGGCGGTACGGCTGCTCGGCGGTGCCGTCGGTCGGGCGGTACGCCGTCTCCTCTGCAGCCGCACGGCGCGCGTCCGACGCGGGCGGGCGGTGCGCCGGCTCGGCGGGAGCCGTGCCACGGGACTCACCATCGGGCGCGGAGCGCTGGGCGCCCACCGTGCCGTTACCGGCCGGGCGGAACGCCGTCTCCCCGGCACCCACGCCCCGCGCGTCCGACGCGGCAGGCGTCGCCGGGCGGTGCGCCGGCTCGGCGGGAGCCGTGCCACGGGACTCGCCGTCGAGCGCGGGACGCTGGGTGCCGACGGTGCCGTTGCCGGGCGGGCGGTGCGCCGGCTCGGCGGGAACCGCACCACGGGGGTCGCCGTCACGCCGGGCGTCGGGCGCGGAGCGCTGGGCGCCCACCGTGCCGTGGCCGGCCGGGCGGAACGCCGTCTCCTCCGTACCCGCGCCGGACGCCTCCCGTCCCTCGGACTCCGGGGGCCGGGCGGTCACCCGCTCCGTGTCCTCGGAGCCGGGCCGGTCCAGTGGGGTCCGGGGGTCGAACGGTCCCGGGTTGCCCGCGGTGCGGGGGGCCTGGGGCGGGCGCGGGGGGAGGGAGGCGCGGCGCGCTTCCGTGCTCATGCACCCCCCGTTTCCTCGTGCCCGGGCCGGTCCTCGTCGTCCGCGGCCGGTGTGTCGCTGCCAGGTGGCCCGGCGCGGACGCGTCCCGGGCACAGATACCCGCACGACCGGCGCGTCATCCCGCCCGGACGTCCGGGCCGGCCCCGTACCGCCGTGCGTGCGCGTCACTCTACGGCGTGCGGCGCGCCGAACGGGAACCAGTCCACAGGCCCGCGGCATCTGCCCGGAACGTCCCCCTACCCTGCGGTAATCCGGTCTGGCAGGCTGCGGTCATGACTGCGCGCGCCGCCGACCGGGCCCGTTACGACCGGGCCACCGCCCAGCTCGACGCCCCCGTCGCGATCGTGGATCTGGACGCCTTCGACGCCAACGCGGACGATCTGGTCCGCCGTGCCGGGGGCAAGCCGATCCGGGTCGCCAGCAAGTCCGTGCGCTGCCGGGCGCTGCTCGAACGCGCCCTGGCCCGCGAGGGTTTCGCGGGGATCATGTCGTTCACGCTCGCCGAGTCGCTGTGGCTGGCCCGCTCCGGTTTCGACGACGTCCTCCTCGCCTATCCGTCCGCCGACCGCGCCGGGTACGCCGAACTCGCCGCCGATCCCAAGCTCGCCGCCGCCGTCACCGTGATGGTGGACGATCCGGCCCAGCTGGACCTGATCGACGCGGCGCGGGCGGGCGGCAGCGAAGTGGTGCGGGTGTGCCTGGAGTTGGACACCGCGCTGAAGCTGCTCGGCGGGCGGGTGCGGATCGGCGCCCGCCGCTCCCCGCTGCACTCCCCCGCCCAGGTCGCCGAGGTGGCCCGCGCGGTGGCCCGTCGGCCGGGGTTCAAGGTCGTCGGGATCATGGCGTACGAGGGGCATGTGGCCGGGGTAGGTGACGCGGTGGCCGGGCGGCCGCTGCGGTCCCGCGCGGTGCGGCTGATGCAGGCGGCCGCGCGCCGTGAACTCGCCGAGCGGCGGGCCGCGGTGGTGCGGGCGGTCCGGGAGGCCGTGCCGGACCTGGAGTTCGTCAACGGCGGCGGCACCGGCAGTGTGCAGCACACCGCGGCCGAGGACGCGGTGACCGAGATCGCGGCCGGTTCGGGGCTGTACGTGCCGCGGCTGTTCGACAACTACACGTCGTTCAGGGGCCGTCCGGCCGCGCTGTTCGCCCTGCCGGTGGTGCGGCGGCCCGGGGTCGGCGTGGTGACGGTGCTGGGCGGCGGCTACCCGGCGTCCGGCGCGCCCGGCGCGGACCGGCTGCCGGTGCCGTATCTGCCGGAGGGGCTGCGCTACGACCCTCAGGAGGGCGCCGGCGAGGTGCAGACGCCGCTGCTGGGGCCGGTCGCGGACGATCTGCTGATCGGCGACAAGGTGTGGTTCCGGCACGCCAAGGCGGGCGAGCTGTGCGAGCGGTTCGACACGCTGCACCTGGTGGAGGGGGACGCGGTCACGGCCACGGTGCCGACGTACCGGGGTGAGGGCCAGACCTTCCTGTAACCCCCGCGCCCGCTCGGCCGGTCGGGCCGATGCTGCTGCCTACGCCGCCGCCTGACGCCTGGTCGGCGGTCGAGCGGATGCCCTTGGTGATGCGGTCCATGTCGGCCACGGGAGGTCCGTCCGGGCCCGCCTCGAAGAGGAAGCGGACGAGGACCGGGGACTCGGTGCCGACGCTGGACGGGAAGACGAGGGACTGGACGTAGCCGCCGGGGCCCTTGGCGGTGGTCACCCGCCAGCGGACCAGGTAGCCGGCGCGGCCCGCCACCGCGACCGGGCCCGCCCTGACGACCTGGTGGGACGTCATGCCGCCGTAGGGGCGGTTGCCGAGGGTGTCCTCGTCGAAGGCCTCCTCGGCGGCCTCGGTGATGTCCGCCTCGGCGAGGGCGCGGGGCGAGGTCTCGTCGGTGGCGGTGACCGTACGGGAGATGACCATGCCGCCGCGGCAGAGGGTGCCCTCGCCGGGGCAGTCGTGGGTGCCGTCGGTGGTCATGACGGCGTCCTTCTCGACGACGTGCCGCGGACGGACCCAGCCGTCGAGGAGCGGGAAGGTGACACCGTTCAGCTCGTCCACGACCACGCCCTCGTCCTCCGGGGCGGGCTGGGAGGTGGAGGGCGACGGTGACGGCTGCGTGGACTGTGTCGTGGGCGCGGGCGCGGTCGGGCTCGGCCCGGTGCGGACCTCCGGGTCCCCGTCGTCACGGGTGAGCGCCACCGCCCCGGCGACGACGGCGGCGACCAGCACGGCCCCGGCGGCGGTCAGGGCGACGGCCTTGACCCCGCCGCCCGAGCCGCCTGACCCGCCCGAGCGGCCGGACCCGCCGGTACTGCCACCACCGGACGCGGCGACCGGAGGACCGAAGCCTCCCGGAGCCCCGTACGGACCTGGCGTACCCGGCGCGCTCGGGACGCCCGGCGGCCCGAAGCCACCCGCCCCCGCCCCGGACGCAGCCGCCGGCCCGGACCCGGCCCCCGGCGTCCGCCGGTGCTCGGTCCAGCCCGTGCCGTCCCACCAGCGGTCCAGATGCGGGGCGTGCGGGTCGGCGTACCAGCCGGGCGGGGGCGTCATGCTCATCCGGGCACTGTAACGACGGGCGCCTCCGCCCCGTGCCGCCCGCTACAGCGGTGTGACGTACGCCCCCGAGATGCCGCCGTCGACGAGGAAGTCGGTGGCGTTGACGAAGGACGAGTCGTCGCTGGCCAGGAAGGCGACGGCGGCGGCGATCTCCTCGGCCTCGGCGAACCGGCCGAGCGGGATGTGCACCAGCCGGCGCGCGGCCCGCTCCGGATCCTTGGCGAACAGCTCCTGGAGCAGCGGGGTGTTGACCGGTCCGGGGCACAGCGCGTTGACCCGGATGCCCTCACGGGCGAACTGCACGCCCAGCTCACGGGACATCGCGAGGACGCCGCCCTTGGAGGCGGTGTAAGAGATCTGGGAGGTCGCCGCACCCATGCGGGCCACGAAGGACGCGGTGTTGATGATGGAGCCCCTGCGCTGCTCGCGCATGTAGGGGATGGCGGCCTTGCAGCACAGGTAGACGGAGGTGAGGTTGACCTCCTGGACCCGCCTCCACGCCTGAAGGCCCGTCTCCAGGATGGAGTCGTCGTCGGGCGGCGAGATGCCCGCGTTGTTGAAGGCGACGTCCACGCTGCCGTACGTCTCGTACGCGGTGCGGAACAGCGCCTCGACCTGCTCGGCGTCGGTGACGTCCGTCTTGACGAAGATGCCGCCGCTCTCCTCGGCTGCGGCCTTGCCGCGGACCTCGTCGACGTCCGCGCAGACCACGTTCGCCCCCTCGGAGGCGAGGCGGCGCGCGGAGGCGAGCCCGATGCCGCTGCCGGCTCCGGTGACGACGGCGGTGCGGCCGGTCAGGCGGCGGCAGATGATGTCCTCGCTCATGTGCGGTCAGGCCTCCGTGCTGATGAAGACGTTCTTGGTTTCGGTGAAGGCGGTCAGGGCGTCCGGGCCCAGCTCGCGGCCCACGCCGGACTGCTTGAACCCGCCGAAGGGGGTCCAGTAGCGCACGCTCCCATGGGAGTTGACGGACAGGTTCCCGGCGCGTACGGCGCGGGAGACGCGCAGGGCGCGGCCGACGTCCCGGGTCCACAGCGAGCCGGCGAGTCCGTAGTCGGTGGCGTTGGCGAGGCGGACGGCGTCGGCCTCGTCGTCGAAGGGGAGGACGACGGCGACGGGTCCGAAGACCTCCTCGACGGCGACCCGGTCGCCGGGGTCCACGCCGGTCAGGACGGTGGGCGGGAACCAGTAGCCGGGGCCCTCGGGGGCCTTGCCGCGGATGCCGTCGAGGGTGTCGGGGACGTAGGAGCGGACGCGGTCGAGCTGGGTGCGGGAGATCAGCGGGCCCATGTCGACGTCCTCGTCGCCGCCGGGGTCGCCGACGCGGACGGCCTCGATCGCGGGGGCGAGCAGCTCCAGGAAGCGGTCGTACGCGGTCCGTTCGACGAGCACACGGGTGCGGGCGCAGCAGTCCTGTCCGGCGTTGTCCAGGAAGGACATGGGTGCGGCGGCCGCGGCGGCCTCCAGGTCGGCGTCGGCGAAGACGATGTTGGGGCTTTTGCCGCCGAGTTCGAGGGTGACCCGCTTGAGGTGGGCGGCGCCCTTGGCCCACACCTGTTTGCCGACGGCCGTCGACCCGGTGAACACGATCTTGGCGACGCCGGGGTGTTCGACGAGGGCGTTCCCGGCGACCGCGCCGTGTCCGGGCAGCACCTGGAACAGGCCCGCGGGGAGCCCGGCCTCCAGGGCGAGTTCGGCGAGGCGCAGGGCGGTGAGGGGGGTCGTCTCGGCGGGCTTGAGGAGGACGGCGTTGCCGGCGGCGAGGGCGGGTGCGGTGCCCCAGGCCGCGATGGGCATGGGGAAGTTCCAGGGCGCGATGACGCCGACGACGCCGAGGGGTTCGAGGAAGGTGACGTCGACGCCGCCCGGGACCGGGATCTGGCGGCCGGTGAGGCGTTCCACTCCCCCGGCCGCGTAGTCGAGCAGGTCGCGGACGTTGCCCGCCTCCCAGCGGGCGTTGCCCAGGGTGTGGCCGGCCTCGCGGACCTCCAGCCGGGCGAGTTCCTCGACGTGGTCGTCGACGGCGGCGGCGAACCGCCGCAGCAGACGGGCTCGTTCGCCGGGCGCGAGGGCGGCCCAGACGGTCTGGGCGCGGGCCGCGCGGGCGACGGCGGCGTCCACGTCGGCGGGGCTCGCGGCCGGGACGGTGGCGATGACCTCCTCGGTGGCGGGGTTGCGCACCTGGAGCTCGGCGGACTGGTCGGACACTCGGGGCCTCACATGCGTTCGAAGGAGCGGCGCAGCTCCCAGTCGGTGACCGCGGCGTCGAAGGCGTCGATCTCGACGCGCGCCATGTTGCGGTAGTGGGCGACGACCTCCTCGCCGAAGGCCGCCTTGGCGATCTCGCTGCGCTCCCACAGCTCGGCGGCCTCGCGCAGCGTGGTGGGGACGTGCTCGTAGCCGGCGGTGTAGGCGTTGCCCGCGCATGCCTCGGGGAGTTCGAGGCGCTGCTCGATGCCGTGCAGGCCCGCGGCGACCATGCCGGCCACGGCCAGGTAGGGGTTGACGTCGCCGCCGGGCAGCCGGTTCTCGAAGCGCAGGGAGCGGCCGTGGCCGACGACGCGCAGCGCGCAGGTGCGGTTGTCGTGGCCCCAGGCGACGGCTGTCGGGGCGAAGGAACCCGGCTGGAACCGCTTGTAGCTGTTGATGTGCGGGGCGTGGAGCAGGGAGAACTCGCGGAGCGCGGCGAGCTGTCCGGCGAGGAAGTGCCGCATCACCTCGGACATGCTGTCCGGGTCCTCCGCCGACTCCGGCATGGCGCTCTCCCCGCCGAGGTCGGCGAGGGAGAGGTGGATGTGGCAGGAGTTGCCCTCGCGTTCGTTGTACTTGGCCATGAAGGTGATCGAGACGCCCTCCTGGGCGGCGATCTCCTTGGCTCCGGTCTTGTAGATCACGTGCTGGTCGCAGGTGACCAGGGCCTCGTCGTAGCGGAAGGCGATCTCGTGCTGGCCGGGGTTGCACTCGCCCTTGGCGGACTCGACGGTGAGTCCGGCGCCGGACATCTCGTTGCGGATGCGGCGCAGCAGGGGCTCGATGCGGCCGGTGCCGAGCACCGAGTAGTCGATGTTGTACTGGTTGGCCGGGGTGAGGCCCCGGTAGCCGGCGTCCCATGCCTGTTCGTAGGTGTCCTTGAAGACGATGAACTCCAGCTCGGTGCCGACCTGGGCGGTGTAGCCGAGGGCGGCGAGCCGGTCGAGCTGCCGGCGCAGTATCTGGCGGGGCGCGGCGGCCACCGGGGAGCCGTCGGCCCAGGCGAGGTCGGCGGTGACCATCGCGGTGCCCTCGTTCCAGGGGACGCGGCGCAGGGTGTCCAGGTCCGGGTACATGGCGAAGTCGCCGTAGCCGGTCTCCCAGGACGACATGGCGTAGCCGTCGACGGTGTTCATGTCGGCGTCCACGGCGAGCAGGTAGTTGCAGCCCTCGGTGCCGTGGTGGAGGACCTCGTCGAGGAAGAAGCGGGCCGCGAACCGCTTGCCCTGGAGGCGGCCTTGCATGTCGGGGAAGGCCAGGACGACAGTGTCGATCTCGCCGCCCGCGACGAGGGCGTGCAGCTCCTCGACGGGAAGCGGGGGTGTGCGGTCTGCCACGGGAGGGCCTCCTCGGGCTTCTTCGGTCAGCCGGGAGCCATAAGGTATTGCCGGGAACCATTGCTTGGGAAGGGGGCACGACCAGATGCCGGAGGATGCGGTCGGCGCGGTCGGGGACCGGCTGGCGCCGGTGCTGCGGCAGGTCCGTGCGGGCAACGGCTTCGAGGAGGCGCTGGAGCAGATCCTCCAGGTGGTGCGCCTTGGCCTGGTGGCGGGCGGGGAGCGGCTGCCGGCGGAGCGGGAGCTGGCGGAGCGGCTGGGGATCAGCCGGGTGACGCTGCGCGAGGTGCTGAAGGTGCTCCAGGACCAGGGCCTGGTGGAGTCGCGGCGCGGGCGCTACGGCGGGACGTTCGTGCTGCCCCGGCCGACGGACACCGGCGAGGAGGAGCTGCGACGGCGGATCGCCGAGGTCGACATCGAGGACGTGCTGCGCTTCCGGGAGGTGCTGGAGGTCGGCGCGGCCGGGCTGTGCGCGGCGCACGGGCTGACCCGGGAGCGGGCGGGGCGGCTGCGGGAGGCGCTGGCGGGCACGCAGGAGGCGCCGCTGGCCGACTACCGGCGGGCGGACACCCTGTTCCACCTCACCGTGGCGGAGCTGTCCGGCTCGCCCACGCTGACCGCGCAGTACGCGGCCGTGCGGGCGACGGTGAACGACCTGCTGGACTGCATCCCGCTGCTGGTGCGCAACCTCGAGCACTCGCAGCGGCAGCACGGGGCGCTGGTGGAGGCGGTCCTGGAGGGGGACGCGGACGGGGCGCGCGAGGTGATGCGGGAGCACTGTGCGGGTACGGCGGCGCTGCTGCGGGGGTTCCTCGCCTGACGGTGTGGCGCGCGGCGGGTGCGGGCAGGGTTTACCGCGGCTTAACGCACGGGGGTTGCGCTCACGTCCGGTACGCCACGAAGGTATGGGCCCACAAAGGTCTGGATCCGTTCCATTACCACCTTCCGCGCCACACCGCCTCCTGGGGAGCCGTGCCGTGAGCCTTCCATCCGCATCCCGTGAACCCGCCGGTGAGCCCGACGACTACCTGGAGCGCCGGAAACTGCGCCGGGGCAGCGCCGGCTGGCTGCTGCTGACCGGCCTCGGCGTCGCCTACGTCGTCTCCGGCGACTACTCCGGCTGGAACTTCGGCCTGGCCGAGGGCGGCTTCGGGGGCCTGGCGGTCGCCATGGTCCTGATGGGCGCCATGTACACCTGCATGGTGTTCGCGCTCGCCGAGCTGTCGTCGATCCTGCCCACGGCGGGCGGCGGCTACGGCTTCGCCCGCCGGGCGCTCGGCCCGTGGGGCGGCTTCCTCACCGGCACGGCCATCCTCATCGAGTACGTCCTCGCACCGGCCGCGATCTCCATCTTCATCGGCGACTACGTCGAGTCGCTCGGCCTGTTCGGCCTGGAGTCCGGCTGGCCCGTGTACCTGGCCTGCTTCGTCGTCTTCATCGGCATCCACCTGTGGGGCGTCGGCGAGGCCCTGCGCTTCAGCTTCGTCGTCACCGGCATCGCGGTGGCCGCGCTGGTGGTGTTCGCGCTGGCGGCGCTGCCCGAGTTCGACGCGTCGTCGCTGGACGACATCCCGGTGGACTCCTCGGCGCTGGGCGCGAGTTCCTGGCTGCCGATGGGGCTGCTCGGCATCTGGGCGGCGTTCCCGTTCGGCATGTGGTTCTTCCTGGGCGTGGAGGGCGTGCCGCTGGCCGCCGAGGAGACCCGGGAGCCGGCCCGTACGCTGCCGCGCGCGATCCGCTGGTCGATGGGCATCCTGGTGGTGCTGGCCCTGATGACGTTCTTCACGGCGGCCGGCGCGCGCGGCTCGTCCGCGATCCAGGACGCGGGCAACCCGCTGGTCGAGGCGCTCCAGCCGGACGGCGAGGCGACCGTGCTGAGCAGGATCGTGAACTACGCGGGACTCGCGGGGCTCGTCGCCTCGTTCTTCTCCCTGATCTACGCCGGCTCCCGGCAGCTGTTCGCCCTGTCCCGGGCGGGCTACCTGCCCCGCTTCCTGTCCCTGACCAGCAGCCGGCGCGCCCCGTACCTCGGTCTTGTGGTGCCGGGCGCGATCGGGTTCGCACTGGCCGCGAGCACGGGCAACGGGGCGCGGATGCTGAACATCGCCGTGTTCGGTGCGACGATCTCCTACGCGCTGATGTCGCTGTCGCACATCGTGCTGCGGCGCCGCGAGCCGGAGCTGCCGCGGCCGTACCGGACGCCGGGCGGGGTGCTGACCTCGTCGGTGGCGCTGGTGCTGGCCTGCGCGGCGCTGGTGGCGACGTTCCTGGTGGACGTGACGGCGGCGTTCATCGCGCTGGCGGTGTACATCGTGGCGCTGGCCTACTTCGGGCTGTACAGCCGCAGGCATCTGGTGGCGAAGGCGCCGGAGGAGGAGTTCGCGGCACTGGCTGCGGCCGAGGCGGAGCTGGCGCGGGACTGAGGAAGAGGAGGTGCCCGGGTGTCGGGCAGGCCACTGATCGGCATCAGTACGTACGCGGAGTCGGGCGTGCGGTGGGGCGTGTGGCAGCTGGACGCCGCGCTGCTGCCGGCCGGGTATCCGCGGCTGGTGCAGCGGGCGGGCGGACTCGCGGCGATGCTTCCGCCGGACGCGCCGGAGCACGCGGCGGCGGCCGTGGCCCGGCTGGACGGCCTGGTCATCGCGGGCGGCCCGGACGTGGAACCCGTCCACTACGGCGCCGAGCCCGACCCGCGCACGGGGCCTCCGGCCCGGGCCCGGGACGCCTGGGAACTGGCGCTGATCCGCGCCGCCCTGGAGCGGGGCGTGCCCCTGCTCGGCATCTGCCGGGGCATGCAGCTGCTGAACGTCGCCCTGGGCGGCACCCTGGTCCAGCACATCGACGGCCACGCGGAGGTCCCGGGCGTCTTCGGCCACCACCCCGTCGAGCCGGTCCCGGGAACGCGGTACGCGGAGGCGGTCCCCGAGGGAACGTCGGTCCCGACCTACCACCACCAGGCGGTCGACCGCCTGGGTGCCGGCCTGCTCCCGTCCGCGTACGCGGAGGACGGCACGGTGGAGGCGGTCGAACGGCCGGACGGCCCTTGGGTGGTGGGGGTGCAGTGGCATCCGGAGATGGGGGAGGACGAGCGGGTGGTGCGGGCGCTGATCAGGGCGGCGGGGGGCTGAAGGGGGGCGGGCCTCCGGCGGCAGCGCGGGGTGCCGATGCAGCGCCCTTGGGACACGAGCGCCCTGCCGGGGGCCGGACCGGGCTCGCGTCGGGCCCGGCACCCAAGGCACCGGCCTCATGCGGTACGGAGCCATGGCCCATGGCAGACGGGAACCCGCCCCGCCCCCGGCCACCCCGGCGCGCCGGGCCTCTCGGGCCGTGCGCCTGCCCGTCGCCGGGAGCGGACTTCCGGACCCTGCGCGGCGACCTCGAGAGTGGCCGCGGACATGCGCTCACCCCGAGGGCGCCGAGGCACAAAGGCCGGCGCGCCCAGCCGCCGTCGAGCCCGGACCCCGGCTCACGGGCTTCCGCCGGACGCCGAAGACGGGTTGAAGCCCCGCAGGGCCGTGCCGTCCCGCCGGGACGACACTCCCGTCGACCATCCCCCGGCCCCGGGGGGGGTGCGGCGGGCGACTCCGAGGACCGCGGCCCTCCTCAGCGGGCGCGAACCCCAGGCGTCAGCTGCGCGTCAGCGACAGCAGGTCCCGGGCCGGGCCCGTCGGGCGGTGACCTGTGGGCCAGACCGCTCGGAGGTCACGGGCCAGGGCGACCGACTGGACCGGGATGCGGACCAGGCGGCGCATCCCCAGCTCCTCCCCCACCGCCAGTTCGCTCAGCACCGCGGGTCCCGCGCCGCCGACCGCCGCCGCCTTGACCGCCGTCGTCGAGGACAGCTCGATCAGCGGGCGGGCCAGCCCGCCGAGCGCCGCGTCCAGCACCTGCCGGGTGCCCGAACCCTCCTCGCGCAGGACCAGCGGGGTGGCCGCCAGTTCCTCCGCCGCGAGGGGGCGCCTGCGGCGGGCCCAGGGATGCGTGGGGGCCGTGACGACGACCAGGCGGTCGTGGGCGATCACCGCGGAGTCCAGTCCGGCCGGCACCGTCAGCCCTTCCACGAACCCGAGGTCCGCCTCCCCCGCCAGCAGCCGTTCCGCGACGGCCGTCGAGTTGCCGGCGAGGAGGGACACCGCCGTGTCGGGCCGCTGCGCGCGCAGCGCGACGAGCCACCCAGGCAGCAGGTACTCGGCGATCGTCATGCTCGCCGCGACCCTCAGCCGTGAGTCCCTGCGGTCCCGCAGCGCCTGCGCGCCCGCGTCGAACGCCTCGGCCGCCTCGACGATGCGCCGGGCCCAGTCGGTGACGAGGGCGCCCGCGTCGGTGAGCCGGGAGCCGCGGGGCGAGCGGTCGACGAGGGCGACGCCGAGCTGCCGTTCCATCGACCGGATCCGGCTGCTCGCGGCGGGCTGGGTGATGCCCAGCTCCCGCGCGGCCCGGCCCAGACTCCCCACCCGCGCCACGGCGAGCAGCAGCTCGAGCGCCCCGAGATCGGGCACCCGGTGCGCGAGCGAACCGCCGTTGCCGGGCCGTTCGCCGCCGTGGTCTTCCGTCCTGCTCATAAGCCCAGCTTATGCAACGCGGGGCGCGGGCCCGGACGAGCGGCGTCCGGGCCCGCGTCCCCGCCTGGCGGAACACACCGCACGCCCCGGGCAGGCGCCCTCCCCGCCCGCTCGCGGACCCGTGGTCCCGTCCGAGGGAACACGCGGCGTGCCATGCACGCTACCGGCCGGCACGGTGCGCCCGGGGTGCAGGCGCCCGCCTCTGCCACTTCCCGCCGCTCCGGCCCGCTCAGGCGGGTTCCGCGCAGCCGCGCACGGTCATCGGCCGTAACGCACCGTCCGCTCGCCCTACCCCGGGCGGCGCCCCATGCATGCCCGCCCACAGCTGCCCGCGCCCCGCGCAGCCCACCCACGCGGCGCGTACCGCTCAGGCGACGGCCTTCCTCAACTCCCGCCCCAGCACCCCCGGCGCCTCCGCCAACGACGGCCCGTACCACGTGAGATGGCGTCCGCCCACCAGCGCGCACGGCACCTCGGGGAACGCTTCCGGGCCGTCGTCCGCCGTGAAGCGGTACGGCTCGTCGGGGAGGACCACCAGATCCGGGCGCGCCGCGCGCAGGGCGTCGAGCGGGACGCGCGGGTAGCGGTCGGCGTGGTCGGCGTACAGCGTGTGTACGCCGAGGCGGGCGAGCACGTCGCCCGCGAAGGTGTCGCGGCCGAGCACCATCCACGGGCGGCGCCAGATCGGGACGACCGCCGTGCGCGGCTCCTCGAAGGCGGGCGGTGTCTCCCACGCCGTCTCCGCCGCGTCCAGCCAGCCGGGACGGCTCCGCACCCCGCACGCGGCCAGGACGCGGTCCAGTTCGGCGAAGGCCTGCGGCAGGGTCCGTACGTGGGTGACCACCACGTCGACACCGGCCGCGCGCAGGGCGTCCAGGTCACCCGGCCGGTTCTCCTCCTCGTTGGCGATCACCAGGTCGGGCGCGAGCTCGGTGATGCGGTCCACCGCCGGGTTCTTGGTGCCGCCCACGCGGGCCACGTCGAGCCCGGCAGGGTGCGTGCACCAGTCGGTCGCCGCGACCAGCGCACCGGGCGCCGACACCGCCACCGCCTCGGTGAGCGAGGGGACGAGGGACACCACGCGCGGGGTGCTCATCGGCGCGGCTTGGTGTCCCGCAGCGCCTCGATGTGCTCGGCGACGGCGACGACCAGCAGCCGGGTCTCCGGCACCGTGGCCCGCCAGCGGTGCCGTACGCCCCCGGTGAGGTACAGGGTGTCGCCGCGCCCGAGCCGGTAGGCGCGCCCCTCGGCCTCGATCTCCACGGCGCCTTCCGCGACGTACATCAACTGGTCGTTCCGGAACTGCAGTTCACGCCCGGCGTCATGGTCGCCGGTGAACTCCTGTGCGTGCATCTGGTGGTGGCCGCGGACCAGGGACCGCACCCGCGGCTCCTCCCACTCCTCCATGCCCTCGGCGCGCACGACGTCCACGCTGCACGCCGGGTCGGCGGCGGCGAGCAGTTCGACCGCGGTGGTGCGCAGCGCGTCCGCGAGCTTCTCCAGGGAGCTCTGGCTGGGACGTGCGCGCTCGTTCTCGATCTGGCTGAGGAACGGGACCGACAGACCGCTGCGCTCGGCCACGACGGCGAGGGTGAGGTCCAGCGCGCGGCGTCGCCGCCGCACGGCCGCGCCCACCCGCAAAGGCTGTTCTTTGTGGTCGCCCATCGCTCCGGCTCCCTCCTTCGCCGCTCGTCGCACCCGACCGCCGGGGTTCCGGCGCTCTTCCCTTGCTGAGTTGTCTGCACCCTACGCATGTTCGGCAAACCGTTTCAGGCGCCTGTCACGTCGCCGTCACGCGCGGCCGGTGCGGACCTCACAGTTCACGCCAGCCGCCCGCCGGTCCCCTCGGCACCCCCCGGATGCGAAAAGGGGTGTTCCCGCCATTGTTCACCGTGTTCGCCGGAAGGTCACGAGGAGGTCGGGGGAGGTTCGGGCAGGGGTTCACGCTCTGCGGTTGTCCGGATTCCTACGGTGGCGGGGGGCAGCTCCGGACGGCGCGAGGGGCGGGTCCGGGCGCCCCTCGGGGACGCTCCGGGACCCGCCCCTCGCAGGACGTGACCGGTACGGCGACGGCTACCGCGGCGTCATCCGCTCCACCATGTCCGGGTGCTCCTCGAGCCAGGCGGCGACGGCCTCCTCCTCGTGCCCCTGGCCGCGGTTCTTGATCTCCGCCTCCAGGGTGCCGAGCTCGTCCTCACTCATGCGCCAGTTCTTGATCCACTCGGTGAGCTGCGGGTACTGCTCGGGGAACTTCTTGCTCGCGATCGTGCGGATCGTGTTCCCCTCGCCGAAGGCCTTCTTGGGGTCCTTCAGCTTGGTCAGCTCGTACTCGCTGTAGGCCCAGTGCGGCGACCACAGGGTGACCGCGACGGGCTTCTTCTGCGCCAGGGCGCGCTTGAGTTCGGCCAGCATCGCGGGCGTGGAGCCGTCGACGACCTTGTACTCGTCCTCCAGGCCGTAGCCGGGCAGCACCTCGTTCTTGAGGAGCTGCATCTCGCCGGTGCCGGGCTCGATACCGATGATCTTCCCGTCGAAGAGGCCGGCCTTCCCCTTGAGGTCGGCGAGCGACTTCACGTCCTTGACGTACGACGGGACGGCGATCTCCAGCGAGGTCGGCTCGTACCAGGTACCGAGGTCGGTGAGCTTGTCCTTGCTCTTGTCCCAGTAGTTCTTCTGCGCGTACGGCAGCCACGCGTCGAAGTTGAGGTCGAGGTCGCCGGAGGCGAGACCGGTGTACACCGGGCCGACCTCCATCTGCTTCAGGTTCAGCTTGTAGCCGCGCCGTTCCAGGACGTTCTTCCACAGGTAGGTGACGGCGATGTCCTCGTCCCAGGGGAACCAGGCGACGTCCAGCGGCCGCTTGGCCTCGGCGGGTGTGCCACCGCCCTGGGAGTCCACGGGGGCCAGCTTGTCGACGACGTCCGGGTTGGACTTCAGCCAGGCGCGCACGGCGTCCTGCTGCCTGCCCTTGCCGGCCTTGTTGATCTCGGCCTCCAGGCTGGTGAGTTGCTCCTCGGTCATCGAGAAGTTCTTCAGCCAGTCGCCGACCGTGGGGTTGTCGTCGGCGAAGCCCTTGCGGGACAGCGTGTGCACGCCGTCGCCCTCGCCCCAGGCGCCCTTGGGGTCCTTGAGCTTCTTCAGGTCGAGGTCGTTGTACGCCCAGTGCGGGGACCAGAGCGTGACGACGATCGGTTCCTTCTTGCTCATGGCGCGCTTCAGCTCGGCCAGCATCGCGGGCGTGGAGCTGTCGACGACCTGGTACTCGCCGTCGAGGCCGTACTCCTTGAGGACCTTGCTCTTCAGCAGGGCCATCTCGCCGGCGCTGGACTCGATGCCGGTGATCTTCCCCTTGAACTGCCCGGCCTTGCCCTTGAGGTCCGCGAGCGAGTTCACGTCCTTCATGTAGGCGGGGACGGTCAGTTCCAGGGACGTCTCGTCGTACCAGGAACCCAGGTCGTCGAGGCGGGAGCCGTACTTCTTCCAGTACTGCTCGTGCGTGGTCGGCAGCCAGGAGTTGGTGACGACGTCGATGTCGCCCTGCGCGAGGGAGGTGTAGAGCGGCCCGGCGTCGAACTGCTTGGCCTCCACCTCGTATCCGCGCTGTTCGAGGATCTCCTTCCAGAGGAACGTGGAGGCGATGCCCTCGTCCCACGGCACATAGCCGAGGGAGACCTTCTCGCCCTTGCCGACCTTGCCGTCGCCGGCGGTGTCGGAGGAGGAGCCGCCCGAGCCGCCGAACAGGCCCATGCCGCCGGCCACCAGGGCCAGGACGACGACGCCGATCACGGCGACCTGCGGATGCGGCCGGTACGACCAGATCTTCATGCGGCCCGCGGCGCGGGCGCGGGCGGCGGCCCGCCGGCCCAGCGGGGACACCTGGGTGCCCAGGGCGCTGGTCATACGGTCCAGGTAGATCGCCAGGATGACGATGGCGACACCGGCCTCGGAGCCGAGGCCCACGTTGAGCTGGCCGATGGCCTCGTTGACGTCGCCGCCGAGGCCGCCGGTGCCGACCATGCCGGCGATCGCGGCCATGGACAGGCCCAGCATGATCACCTGGTTGACGCCCGCCATCACCGTGGGCAGCGCCAGCGGGAGCTGGACGCGCAGCAGGGTGTTGCGGGGCGTGGTGCCGAACGCCTCGGCGGCCTCGACGAGTTCCTTGTCGACCTGCCGGATGCCCAGCTCGGTCATGCGGACGCCGGGGGCGAGCGCGAAGATCAGGGTGGCGACGATGCC
Source organism: Streptomyces sp. P9-2 (assembly GCF_051903975.1). Taxonomy (NCBI): domain Bacteria; kingdom Bacillati; phylum Actinomycetota; class Actinomycetes; order Kitasatosporales; family Streptomycetaceae; genus Streptomyces; species Streptomyces sp. P9-2. The sequence continues at coordinate 3,802,079 of NZ_CP192633.1, read as the reverse complement.
GGCGGAGGCGCCCGTGCCGAAGAACAGGATCGCCGGGATGAGGTAGATCATCGCGGGCAGCGTCTGCATGAAGTCCAGCACCGGCCGCACCAGTGAGCTGACGCGGTCGGAGCGGGCCGCCCAGATGCCGACCGGCACCGCGACGACCAGCGCTATCAGCGTGGCGACCAGCACCAGCGACAGTGTGATCATCGCGTTCTCCCACAGCTCCATCGACACGATGAACGCGAAGCCGAGGAAGGTGAGGACACCGGCGAGCGCGCCGCGCAGCCAGAAGGCGATCACCGCGAAGATCGCGACGAGCAGCAGCGGCTCGGGCGCCTGGAGGACGGCGTTGATGCCGTCGTAGGTGCCGGTGAAGACGGTCTTGAAGAAGTCGAACAGCCAGCTGACGTGGGCGAGGAGCCAGTCGACGGCGTCGTTGACCCAGTCGCCGAGCGGAATCCTAGGCATGGGCCATCACCTTGCCGCCCTGGTCCTTGGGGCTGTCGCAGACGCCGGGGTCCGCCTCCTCGTCGCCGAGGAAGCCGATCAGGCGCTGCCGGGGCACGACGCCGACGAGGTCGCCGTCGTCGACCACGGCCACCGGGTGCGGGACGCGCGCGCTGATGGCGCACAGGTCGGTGAAGGACGTGCCGGGCGTGGCGGTCTCGCAGGCGCAGTCGGCCTCGTCGCCGCGCACCTCGGGGTCCATGACCGCCTGGGCGGTGAGCACACGGGAGCGGTCGACGTCCTGGGTGAAGGAGGCCACGTAGTCGTTGGCCGGCCGGATCAGGATGTCCTGCGCGGTGCCGATCTGCACGATACGGCCGTCCCGCATGACGGCGATGCGGTCACCGAGGCGCATGGCCTCGTTGAGGTCGTGGGTGATGAAGACGATGGTCTTCTTCAGCTTCTTCTGCAGCTCGATCAGCTGGTCCTGCATTTCGCGGCGGATCAGCGGGTCGAGGGCGCTGAAGGACTCGTCCATCAGCAGCAGGTCGGCGTCGGTGGCGAGCGCGCGGGCGAGGCCGACGCGCTGCTGCATGCCGCCGGACAGCTCGTCGGGCCACGAGTCCTCCCAGCCGGCCAGGCCGCACAGGGCGAGCGCCTCGTCGGCGCGGCGTTCGCGCTCGGCGCGGGGCACGCCCTGCACTTCAAGACCGTAGGCAGCGTTGTCACGGACGCTGCGGTGCGGGAAGAGCGCGAAGTGCTGGAAGACCATGCTGATCTTCCGGGACCTGACGTCCCGCAGCTCGCGGTCGGGCAGGGCGGTGAGGTCCTGCCCGTCGAAGCGGACGTGTCCGGCGGTCGGTTCCAGCAGACCGTTCAGCATCCGCAGCAGGGTCGACTTGCCGGAGCCCGAGAGGCCCATGACGACGAAGATCTCGCCCGGCTCCACGGAGAAGGAGGCGTCGATGACGGCGGCGGTGACGCCGTCGGCCCGCAGCTCCTCGCGGTCCGCCGTGTTGCTGCGCAGCCGTTCGACTGCCTGGTCCGGTCGTCTGCCGAACACCTTGAACAGGTGCTCGGCCTCAAGCCTTGATGACACACGTACCTCTCGTCTCGGCGACAGATGCCGGAACGATGCGGCGGACCGAACGGCCCGCGACAGGTTGAAACAGAAACCGGCATCGTTCCGCCGCCGCGCCTCCCCGGATTCGAACGGCGCAAACGTTTCGTGTGCTGCCTCACAGATGTCGCGCAGGACGCAACACGTCGCACGGCGGACCACGCGGGCGCGCCGAGGGGCCGGTGGTGTCGGTGGGGTGCGGCATGATGCGGGACGTGACCGGACTGATGCTTCTCGACACCGCCTCCCTCTACTTCCGCGCCTACTTCGGCGTCCCGGAGTCCGTCAAGGCGCCGGACGGCACGCCGGTGAACGCCGTGCGCGGGCTGCTGGACTTCATCGACCGCCTGGTCAAGGACCACCGGCCGGATCGCCTGGTGGCCTGCATGGACGCCGACTGGCGCCCGCAGTGGCGGGTGGAGCTGATCCCCTCCTACAAGGCGCACCGCGTCGCCGAGGAGCAGGAGACGGGGCCGGACGTGGAGGAGGTGCCGGACACGCTGTCGCCGCAGGTGCCGGTGATCGAGGAGGTGCTCGACGCGCTGGGCATCGCGCGGGTGGGCGTCGCCGGGTACGAGGCGGACGACGTGATCGGCACGTTCACCGCGCGGGCGGACGGACCGGTCGACATCGTCACCGGCGACCGCGACCTGTACCAGCTGGTGGACGACAAGCGCGGGGTGCGCGTGCTGTACCCGGTGAAGGGCGTCGGCACGCTGCAGGTCACCGACGAGGCGGCGCTGCGCGCGAAGTATGGGGTGGACGGCAGGGGGTACGCGGACCTGGCGCTGCTGCGCGGCGACCCGAGCGACGGTCTGCCGGGCGTACCCGGCATCGGGGAGAAGACGGCGGCCAAGCTGCTGGCCGAGTTCGCGGACCTGGCCGGGATCCTGGCTGCCGTGGACGACCCGCGGTCGAAGCTCACGCCGACGCAGCGCAGGCGTCTGGACGAGGCGCGGCCGTATCTCGCGGTGGCGCCGAAGGTCGTCCGGGTGGCGGACGACGTACCGGTCCCGGACGTCGACACGGCTCTGCCGCGCGCCCCGCGCGACCCGGCCGCCGTGGAGGCACTGGCCGCGCGCTGGGGTCTCGGAGGCTCGGTCACCCGCCTGTTGGCGACTCTCGCGGAGCGGTAGGTGCTAACTTAGGCATACCTAACTGCGACTGGGAGGCCCTCATGCCAGAGCGACCGGCACGCGCGCCGCGCACCCCGCACACCGGCGTGGTCGTCCGCACCGAGCGGCTGACCCCCCACATGCAGCGCGTGGTGCTGGGCGGCGAGGGTCTCGCACGCGTCTCGGCGGACACCTGCACCGACCACTACGTCAAGCTCCTCTTCCCGGCGCCGGGCGCGGTCTACCCCGAGCCGTTCGACCTGGAGCGGATCCGCGCCGAGTTCCCGCGCGAGCAGTGGCCGGTGACGCGGACGTACACGATCCGCCACTGGGACGCCGAACACCGTGAGATGACCCTCGACTTCGTGATCCACGGCGACGAGGGTCTGGCCGGCCCCTGGGCGATCAACGCCCGCCCCGGCGACGTGGTCCGTTTCCTCGGCCCCGGCGGCGCCTACGCCCCGGACCCGACCGCCGACTGGCACCTCCTGGCCGGCGACGAGAGCGCGCTGCCGGCGATCGCCCGCGCCCTGGAGTCGCTCCCGCAGGGCGCCCGCGCGGTCGCGTTCCTGGAGATCGCGGGCCCGGAGGAGGAGCAGAAGATCGACTCCGACGTGGAGATCCGCTGGCTGCACCGCGGCGACCGCAAGGTCGGCGAGGCCCTGGTGGAGGCGGTCCGCGCCCTGGACCGGCCGGAGGGCCGCGTCCACGCCTTCGTCCACGGCGAGGCGCACTTCGTCAAGGAACTCCGCCGCCTCCTCCGCGTGGACCGAGCGATCCCCCGAGAGGACCTCTCCATCTCCGGCTACTGGCGTCTGGGCCACAACGAGGACGGCTGGCAGGCGTCGAAGAAGGAATGGAACGCCCGCATCGAGGCGGAGCAGGAACACACGTCCACTTCATAGGCTCCCGTCAGCGCCGACACGCCCTAGGTGTGTTGTCCGGGGACGTTGGTGACACGCGTGCTGGGTTCTTGAACGGGTGAGGGCCTCCGGGTTCGGTGTGGATTGCGACATCTGCACCGATCCGAGGAGGCCCTCGTGCCCCACCGTAATGCCCCGCTGACCGAGACCGGGCGTCTTCGCCTGGCCCGCTGTGTCGTCGACGACGGCTGGCCGCTGCGCCGGGCTGCCGAGCGTTTCCAGGTCAGCCACACCACCGCCGCCCGCTGGGCCACCCGCTACCGGCAGCTCGGCGTCGCCGGAATGAACGACCGCTCCAGCCGGCCCCACCACCAGCCCCGCAGGACGCCGGCCGAGATCGAGATGGAAGTCCTCCGGCTCCGGCGCGAACACCGCATCGGCCCGCTGCGGCTGGCCGTCCGGTGCCACATCGCGGCCTCCACCGCCCACCGCATCCTCCAGCGGCACGGCCAGCCGCCTCTGAGGGCCCTGGACCGGGCCACCGGCGAACCCGTCCGCCGCTACGAACGCGCCCGACCCGGCGAACTGGTCCACATCGACGTCAAGAAGCTCGGCAGGATCCCCGACGGCGGCGGCCACAAGACCCTCGGCCGGGCCGACGGCCACCGCAGCCGGACCAACGGCGCCGGCTGGGCCTACCTGCATACCGCCCTCGACGACCACAGCCGGATCGCCTACACCGAGGACCTGCCCGACGAGACCGCCCCGACCTGCGCAGCTTTCCTCGTCCGGGCCACGGCCTACTTCGCATCGCTGGGCATCCGCATCGAGCGGGTCCTGACCGACAACGCCTGGGCCTACAGCAAGAACACCTGGCGTGACACCTGCCGCGACCTGGGCATCAGCCCCCGCTGGACCAGGCCTTGGCGGCCCCAGACCAACGGCAAGGTCGAACGCTTCCACCGCACCCTGCTCGACGAATGGGCCTACCAGCGGCCCTACACCTCAGACCACGAGCGCAGGGAAGCGTTCACCGACTGGCTGCACTGGTACAACTACCACCGCCCCCACACCGGCATCGGCGGCCACCCACCAGCCAGCCGCGTCACCAACCTGCCCGGTCAGCACACCTAGGGGCGCGGGGAACTGCGCGCTCAACCCCCACCGGTCGCACCTTCCTCAGGGGCGCGGGGAACTGCGCGCTCAACCCCCACCGGCCCGCACCTTCCTCAGGGGCGCGGGGAACTGCGCGCTCAACCCCCACCGGCCCGCACCCTGCGCACGCGGGACACCCCCACCCCCTCAGAGGCGCGGGGAACTGCGCGACCAGCCCCCACCGACCCGCACCCGACAGCCACCCCCGGCCCCCCCGTACCCTTTCCCCACGTGAGACGCCGCCGACCCCCCACCCCTCCCCCGCCCCTCCCACAACGGGACGGCGTGGACCCGGTCCGCGTACGTCTCCCCGCAGGCGGCCCAGGCGCAACAGTCCGCGACCACCTCGTGTCGCGCCTGGCCGCCCCGCCCGCCCACATCGACGCCCTCTTCACCGCGGGCGACATCGTCGGCGCCGACGGCCGCCCCGTCCCCCCGGACACCCCCTGCACCCCCGGCCTCACGGTGTGGTTCCACCGCGAGATGCCCCCGGAACCCCCCGTCCCCTTCCCCGTGCACGTCGTGCATCAGGACGACCACATCGTCGTCGCGGACAAACCCCACTTCCTGGCCACCACCCCCCGCGGCAGCCACGTGCGCCAGACGGCCCTGGCCCGCCTCCGCCACGACCTCGGCCTGCCGCGACTCACGGCCGCACACCGCCTGGACCGCCTCACCGCGGGCCTCGTGCTGTTCACCGTGCGCGCCGAGGAACGCGGCGCGTACCAGACCTTGTTCCGCGACCGCAGGGTGCACAAGGAATACGAAGCCATCGCCCCGTACGACCCGGCCCTCGCCCTCCCGCGCACCGTCCACAGCCGGATCGTCAAGGAACGCGGCGAGCTGACCGCACGCGAGGTCGAGGGCGACCCGAACGCGGAAACCCGGGTAGAGCTACTCACGCATCGCGAGGACGGCCTGGCCCGGTACCGGCTGACCCCTGGCACCGGCCAGACCCATCAACTCCGCGTGCACATGAGCGCCCTGGGCGTGCCGATCCTCGGCGACCCTCTCTACCCCGAGGTGACCGCCCCGGTCCCGCCCGGCGACTTCCGCCGCCCCCTCCAACTGCTGGCCCGGGAACTGGCGTTCACGGACCCGGTCACGGGCACGGAACGCCGGTTCACCAGCAGCCGGACGCTGGAGGCCTGGACCTCGTACGACATCTGGGCGGCAGATGAGTGACGCGGCGGATCAGTAGCCGCGCCACCACCGCAGGAACCGCTGCCAGGCGCCCTTGGGCGGCTCGGGCTGCGCGGCCGGAGGCGGCACGGGCACCGCGGCCGGAACCGGCCCGGCGTCCGGCAACCCGCCGACACCGGCACCCGCGTCCCCACCCGTACCGCCCACAGCGGCGCCCACCGCGGCAGGCGCCGGCGCCGCGGCCTGCCGCGGCACTCCCCCGATCTGCCAGTCGTACGCCGCAGGCGCCTTCGTGTCGACCTCAGGGCTCGGCACCTGCGTGATCTCCTGCTGAGGCCGCGGCGTGAAGTGCACCGGCAGCGACACCAGATGGCGCGAGGCGATCGACTCGGTGAAGGTCAGCTCCTCCTCGTCGCAGCTCAGCTCCACGTCCGGCAGCCGCATCAGCAGGGCGTCGACGCCGACCTCGGCGATGACACGGCCGATGTCCTGGCCGGGGCACTCGTGGGTGCCGCCGCCGAAGGCGAGGTGCGAGCGGTTGCCCTGCATGTCGGCGGTCGGGTCGGGGCGGACGCGGGGGTCGACGTTGGCCGGCGCGGGCGCGAACAGCAGTCCGTCGCCCTTGCGGATGCGCTGCCCGCCCAGCTCGGTGTCCTGCTTGGCGTAGTAGGCGAAGATGGTGCTGAACGGCGGTTCGTCCCACAGGAGTTGCTCCACCGCCTGGGGCACGGTCATCTGGCCGCCGTTGAGCTGGGACCGGAAGCGCGGGTCGATCAGCACCTGGCGCAGCACGTTGGCGAGGAGGTTCGCCGTGGCCTCGTAGGCGGCGATCAGCACCACCCGCAGATGCTGGCTGACCTCCTCGTCGGACAGTCCGGCAGGGTGGCTGACGAGGTGGCCGGTGAAGTCGTCCTGCGGTTCCTCGCGGCGGCGGGCGGTGAGGCGGTTCAGCGCCTCCATCACGTAGGCGTTGCTCGCGATGGCGGTCTCGGTGCCGCGGATCATGTCGCGGGCGGCCTGCACCATGCGGTCGTCGTACTCGTCGGGCATGCCGAGGACGTGGCACATCACGGCCATCGGCAGGTGCTCGGCGTACTGGCTGACCAGGTCCGCCTCGCCGACCTCGCAGAACCGGTTGACGACCCGCTGCACGCTGCGGTTGACGTACCGGCGCAGGGAGCGGAAGTCGGTGGCGGCGACGGCGGTGTCGATGGCGCCGCGCCAGCGGTGGTGGTTCTCGCCCTCGGTGTGGGCGCACATCGGCTGCCAGGCGATGTGCGGCATCAGCGGGTGGTCGGGCTTGACCAGGCCGTCGCGGAGCGGGGACCAGATACGGCTGTCCTTGGTGAACTGCGCGGGGCTGCGCACCAGTTGCTGGCTCTCGGCGTGGCCGAGCACGATCCACAGCGGCAGGTCGTCGTGGACGAGTACGGGCGCCACCGGGCCGTGCTTCTCGCGCAGCTGCTCGTAGAGGCCCTTGAGGTCGTCCGACTCGTGGAGCCGGGCGAGTCCGCCGGGGCCCAGGCCGTGCGCGGGGCATCCGGGGGGCGGTCCGGGCCGGGCGTCGTCGTCACCGGCCGGGCGGTCCGGCGTCTGGGAGTGGGATTCAGGCGTCACTGTGGTCGCTCCGGGAAGGGGGAAGGCCTAAAAGGTTCCGTGGGAGGGGAAGAAGGTCCCGCGCGTCAGGCGAGCGAGCCCGTCATGGCGAGCGAGTGCAGGAAGCGCATCAGGGTCATCAGCACGTCGCGGCTGGAGGCGCGGCGCCGCACGTCGCACTCCACGATGGGGATCATCTCGGACAGGTCGAGCGCGGTCCGCAGGTCGGCGAGGGGGTAACGGGGCGCGTCCGGGAAGGAGTTGACGGCGACGACGAACGGCACGCCGCGTTCCTCCAGCCGCCCCATGACGTCGAAGCTGACCTCGAGGCGGCGGGTGTCGACCAGCACCACCGCGCCGAGCGCGCCCTCGAACAGGCCGTTCCACAGGAACCAGAAGCGTTCCTGGCCCGGCGTGCCGAACAGGTAGAGCACCAGCTCGTCGGTGATCCTGATGCGGCCGAAGTCCATGGCGACGGTGGTGGCCGTCTTGGACGCGGAGCCGTAGTTGTCGTCGACCCCGATGCCGGCCTGCGTCATGGTCTCCTCGGTGGTCAGCGGTTTGATCTCGCTGACCGAGCCGACCATGGTGGTCTTGCCGACCCCGAACCCGCCGACAATCACGATCTTCACCGCGGACTGCGCCGTGTGGGGCAGCTGGTCCTCGGCGCGTGGGCCCGGGATGGTGTCAGAGCCGTTGAAGTCCATGCATCACCGCTTCGAGAAGGGAACGGTCCGGGAGCGCCTTGCGCACGATGGGGGAGCGCGCCTGGACCAGTTCCGCCGTCAGCAGTTCGGTGATCAGCACGGTCACCACGCTGAACGGCAGACTGAGATAGGCCGACACCTCGGCCACGGACAGGGGGGCGACGCAGAGCCGGAGCAGCGCCGCCTGCTCGGGGGTGGCGGAGGGCGGAGGGTCGGGGGAACGCGCCACGATCAGCGTGACCAGGTCGATGTCGGCGCGCTCGCCGTCCGGCCCCGCGACGACGTACAGCCGTTCCGGGTTGCCGCCCTCGCCCTCCTTCCGGGCCGGGGCGGCCGGCTGTGCGGGGGTGCCCTGCGCGGGAGTGCGCCTCTGGCGTTGGGGAGGAGTCATACGGTCTGCCCGTTCCGTCGGGGCGGACTGGTCAGATGGGCGCCGATGCGGACGACGAGGTCGCGCATCATCCCGCCCATGCGGCCGGGTTCGCAGGTCATGTCGGAGAGCACCGCGAGGTAGGCGTTGGCGCCGGCCGCCATCAGGTAGAAGTAGCCCTCGTCGATCTCGATGAGCACCATCTTCATCTCGCCGTCGCCGTGCGGGAGTTCCTGCGCGACGGCGGCGGCGAGGCTCTGCACGCCGGCGCAGGCGGCGGCGACCCGGTCGGCGGCGTCCGGCTCGCCGCCGTAGCGGGCGATGCGCAGACCGTCGGCGGAGAGCACCACGATCATCTCGACGCCGGGTACGCCGTCGGCGAGCTCCTTGAGCATCCAGTCGAAGTTGGCTCGCTGCTGGATCACTTGAGGTCCCCCTCGTCCTCGGCCTCGGTGCGGGCCGGTTCGTTGATGAGATGCAGGTAGGCGGTCGGGTTCCGGGTGAAGTCGGTGGGGTGGACGTCCGGGTCGAGGTCCTTCTTCAGGCCCTCCCAGAAGGCGTCGACCCACAGCCCGGGTTCGCGGTCGTTCTGCTTCTTCTTCCGGGGCTCGGCCGCTGCCCAGATGTCGTGGTACTCCTCGCCGCGCTCCTTGGCCTCGCGCTCGGCGCGCTCGGCGGCGGCCTGCTCGGCGTAGCGCTGGGTGAGCGGGGTCTTGACGCGGCTGCGGCGCTGCGGGAGGCCGCCGGCGGTCCATTCGGTCACCTCGGGGACGTCGTCCTCCACGGCGGCCGTCTCGGGGATGCGGGGGCTGGTGGGGCGGCGCTTCTTGGGGGCGCGCTGGGGACCGGGGAGGGCGTCGACGGGGCGGGGCACGGCGGTGGCGCCGATGCCGTGGGCGAGGCCGACGCCGGGCTGGTCGGTGATCATCTCGCTCGGGACGACCAGGACGGCGCGGACGCCGCCGTAGGCGGAGGCGCGCAGCGACACCTGCATGTTGAACTGGGTGCACAGGCGGCCGACGACGGCGAGGCCGAGGCGCGGGTTGCCGCCGATCTCCTGGAGGTCGACGCCGCGCTGGGCGCGGTCGAGGATGCCCTCGATACGGGCGCGGGCCTGCTCGTCGAGGCTGACGCCGGCGTCCTCGATCTCGATGGCGACGCCGGTCTGCACCTCGGTCGCGGTGACGCTGACCTTGCTGGTGGGCGGCGAGTAGCGGGTGGCGTTGTCGAGGAGTTCGGCGGCGGCGTGGATGACCGGCTCGACGTAGATGCCCTTGATGTTGATCTTGGCGATCGACTTCAGGTCGATGCGGCGGTACTCGAGGATGCGGGACATGGCGCCGCGCAGCACGCTGTAGAGCGCGACCGGCTTGGGCCACTGGCGTCCGGGGCGGCCGCCGCCGAGGACGGAGATGGAGTCGGCGAGGCGGCCGATCAGCGCGGTGCCGTGGTCGATGCGCAGGAGGTCGTCGAAGACCTCGGGGTTGCGGCCGTGGTCCTCCTCCATCTCCCGCAGTTCCTTGGCCTGCTGGTGGACGATCGCCTGGACGCGGCGGGCGATGGAGACGAAGGAGCGCTGCGAGGAGTCACGCAGGTTCTCCTCGTCGTCGATGATCTTGAGGACCTTGCGCAGCAGTACGTGCTGGTACGTGGGCAGGTCGCGCCAGGAGGGGTTGAGCCTGGGCAGGTCGCGCATCACCTCGTCCGGCTCGTTGCCGGCGTGCAGGTGGTCCAGGCAGGCGGGGAAGACCTTCTGGATGAAGTACTCGGTCTCCGTGTCGTGGGCGGCGATCCGCGCCTCCAGATACGCACGGTGACGCTCGTGCTCGGCGCGCGCCTCCCGCAGGACACGGCCGCGGCGCACCGCCTCGGTCGCGGCGACGGCCACCAGCAGGGTCGCCACGGCGCCGCACACGCCGACGGCGATCCGGGCGGGCTCCGTCACCAGGGCGACGGCGGCTCCGGTCGCCGCGGCCATCACTATGGACGGCAGCAACAGCACGCGTGCGTAAGGAAGTTGGACACTCGCCATGTGAGCCCTCTGAAGCGTGTCGACTGACGGTCGGGAACGTGCACATAAGGGAACAGGCGCACGAATTCATCTCAACTCGGTGCGCTGCGGGCGAGCTTAGTCCGACGGGATCATCGCCATGTCATATTCAGCAAGTGCCGGAAAGGGCCCCTGGGGCAGGAGTACGCTCGGGGCCATTTGTACGATCCGGAATAATTCGAACACGGCGCGTCACAGCGCACGGATGTACGACGGCCACTCACCGTCACGGGTGAACCGGGCCCTCGGAGGGCGGTCCACAGCCTCGCGGAGGCCTCCTCATCCCTTCCCGCGCACGCGGCCGGTGATGCCGCCGCACGAGGGCGCGCACAGTGCAGAAGCCCGGCGCGCGGAGGGCGCACCGGGCTTCCGGAGTCGAGGTCGAGCGGGGTCAGCCCACGGAGGAGTAGGCCACCACCCCGCGCAGCAGATCCTCCACGGCCCTGCGGGCGTTCTTCGCGACCGTCGAGCCCTCGGCGACCGGGGCCGCCGCGGCGATCTGCCCCAGCACGTCGATGACCTGCTTGCACCAGCGCACGAAGTCGCCGGCCGGCATCTCCGCCTCGCGCAGCACCTCGTCGAGGCCCTTGCCGGACGCCCACATGTAGGCGGCCCAGGCGAAGCCGAGGTCGGGCTCGCGCTGGCCCACGCCCTCGGTCTGGCTGATCCGGAAGTCCTCCTCCAGCGCGTCCAGCCGGCCCCAGATGCGGACCATCTCGCCGAGCGCCGCCTTCGCCTTGCCCGAGGGCAGCTTGGGCGCCGTCGCGTCGTCGGCGACCCGCGACTCGTACACCAGCGCAGAGACGCACGCGGCGAGTTCGGCGGGGCCGAGGCCCTCCCAGACCCGCTCGCGCAGACATTCGCTGGCCAGCAGGTCGAGTTCGCCGTACAGCCGGGCCAGCCGCCTGCCGTGCTCGGTGACCTCGTCGCCGCGCAGGTAGTCCATCTCCGTCAGCAGCGCGACGATCCGGTCGAAGGTGCGGGCGATGGTGTTCGTCCGGCCCTCGATGCGCCGCTCCAGCTGCGAGGTGTCCCGCAGCAGCCGGTGGTAGCGCTCCGCCCAGCGGGCGTGGTCCTCGCGGTCCTGGCAGCCGTGGCACGGGTGCGCCCGCAGCGCCTTGCGCAGCCGCGCGATCTCCCGGTCGTCGGCGGCCGGGGCGCGGTTCTTGCGGTGCCGGTCCGGCACGATGTGGCCGGCCTTGGTGCGCAGCGCGGAGGCGAGGTCCCGGCGGGACTGCGGGGAGCGCGGGTTGAAGGACTTCGGGATCCGCATACGCTCCAGCGCCTCCACGGGCACCGGGAAGTCGACCGACGCCAGCCGCTTCACCTGCCGCTCGGCGGTCAGCACCAGCGGGCGCGGACCGTCGTGGTACTCCACGCCCCGGTGGCCGTTGGTGCGGCCCGCGGGCAGCCCCGGGTCGAGCACCAGCGCCAGCCCGGCGTACTTGCCGGTGGGCACGTGGATCACGTCGCCCGGCTTGAGCTTCTCCAGCGCGACGGCGGCCTCGGCGCGCCGCTGCGCCTGGCCCTGGCGGGCCAGCTCGTTCTCCCGGTCCTTCAGCTCCCGGCGCAGCCGCGCGTACTCCTCGAAGTCGCCGAGGTGGCAGGTCATGGAGGCCTTGTAGCCCTCCAGGCCCTCCTCGTTGCGCTGCACCTGACGCGAGATGCCGACGACCGACTTGTCCGCCTGGAACTGCGCGAACGACGTCTCCAGCAGCTCCCGCGAGCGGTGCCGCCCGAACTGCTCGACCAGGTTGACCGCCATGTTGTACGAGGGCTTGAAGCTGGAGCGCAGCGGATACGTGCGCGTGCCGGCCAGGCCCGCGAGGTGGTCGGGGTTCATCCCGCGCTGCCACAGCACCACGGCGTGGCCCTCGACGTCGATGCCGCGGCGGCCCGCACGGCCGGTCAGCTGGGTGTACTCGCCGGGGGTGATGTCGGCGTGCTGCTCGCCGTTCCACTTGACGAGCTTCTCCAGCACCACCGAACGCGCCGGCATGTTGATGCCGAGCGCCAGGGTCTCGGTCGCGAACACGGCCTTCACCAGACCGCGCACGAACAGCTCCTCGACGACCTCCTTGAAGGTCGGCAGCATGCCCGCGTGGTGCGCGGCTATGCCCCGTTCGAGGCCCTCCAGCCACTCGTAGTAGCCGAGGACGTGCAGGTCCTCCGGCGGGATGGAGGCGGTGCGCTCCTCGACCAGGTCGCGGACCTGGGCCCGCGCCTCCTCGTCGTTGAGCCGCAGGCCCGCGTACAGGCACTGCTGCACCGCGGCCTCGCAGGCGGCCCGGCTGAAGATGAACGTGATGGCGGGGAGCAGGCCCTCGGCGTCGAGCCGCTCGATGACCTCCGGGCGGCTCGGCGTCCACACCCGCGAGCGCTGTCTGCGCTCCCGCTCGCGGTCCGCCTCCCGCATGCCGTTGCGACCCCGGCGGCGGTCGCCCCAGGACGGGCGGCTCGCCTCGAGCCGGGCCATGCGCGTCAGGTCGGGGTTGACGGCCCGCTTGTGGCCCTCCCCCTCCTCGAACAGGTCGTACATCCGGCGGCCCGCCAGCACGTGCTGGAACAGCGGCACCGGACGGTGCTCGGAGACGATCACCTCGGTGTCGCCGCGGACGGTGTCCAGCCAGTCGCCGAACTCCTCGGCGTTGGACACGGTCGCCGACAGGGAGACCAGCGTCACCGACTCGGGGAGGTGGATGATCACCTCCTCCCAGACGGCGCCCCGGAAGCGGTCGGAGAGGTAGTGCACCTCGTCCATCACCACGTAGCCGAGGCCGAGGAGGGTCTGCGACCCGGCGTACAGCATGTTCCGCAGGACCTCGGTGGTCATCACGACCACGGGCGCGTCGGAGTTGACGCTGTTGTCACCGGTGAGCAGGCCCACCTTGTCGGTGCCGTAGCGGCGGCACAGGTCGGCGTACTTCTGGTTCGACAGCGCCTTGATGGGGGTCGTGTAGAAGCACTTCTTGCCCTCCTGGAGGGCGAGGTGGACGGCGAACTCGCCGACGATCGTCTTGCCGGATCCGGTGGGGGCGGCGACCAGCACGCCCTTCCCGGCCTCCAGTGCCCGGCAGGCCTCCACCTGGAAGGGGTCGAGGCCGAAGTCGTACATCTCGCGGAAGGAGGCGAGCGAGGTGGCCTGCTCGGCAGCGCGCCTGCGTGCTGCCGCGTACCGCTCGGCCGGTGAGAGGTCCTCTGTCATCGTGCTTTCGAGCGTACCGGGCCGCACCGACAACGTGACGATCATTATCCGCATCGGCCACGTGAGGGGGTGGAACGCCTGCTCAGGGGCCGACGACCCGGACCGCCCCCGGCACGCAGTGCGCGGTCAGCGGCAGCGGCCCGACGTACTCGCCGTCCGCATAGCCGGTGACGTCCTCGGCGACCAGTTCCACGCTCGCCGCGCGCAGCACGGTCACCACGGGGTGGTCGACGTGCGTTCCCTTGTAGACCCGCGGGAAGACCCGCAGCAGCGTGGCGCGGCTGCACTGGCCGACGACGGTGATGTCGAACAGTCCGTCGGTGAGGTCGGCGCCCGGGCATATCCGCATGCCCCCGCCGTACGACGGCCCGTTCCCCACGGCCACGAGCGTCGCCTCGACCTCGCGGACCTCCCCGCCGTCCAGGGTGATCCGGTACGGCAGCGGCCGGAAGGCGGCCAGCTCGGCGATCATCGCCACGTCGTACTTGAAGCGGCCGAGGGGGGCGCGCATCCGGTTGCCCCGGTCGTTGACGCGGGAGTCGAAGCCGGAGGCGAGCACGGCGCCGAACCAGCGGTCGCCGATCCGGCCGAGGTCCACGTCACGGGAGCGCCCGCTCTTGAGGGCGTCGGCGATCATCCGGCCCGACGTGGCGGGTTCGCCGAGCGGCATGCCGAGCGCGCGGGCGAAGTCGTTGCCGGTGCCCGCGGCCACCAGGCCGAAGGGGGTGCCGGTGCCGACGACGGCCTGCAGGGCGAGGTGGGCCATGCCGTCGCCGCCGACGGCGACCAGGGCCCCGGTGCCCTCCTCGACGGCGGTACGCGCCCGGGACAGCGCGTCCTCGGGGCCGTCGCCCGTCACGGTGCCGACGTGGAAGCCGGCGTCGCGCAGCGCGGCGGCGGCCGTCCGCGCCGCGCGGGCGCCCCGGCCGCCGCCCGCGGTGGGGTTCACGAAGAGGGTGATCTCGCTGGTCACGGGGATGACCCTACGAGGTGCCGGCCCGTCCTCAGGTCACGTCGTCATAACCGTTGACGCGGTCCCGGGAGCTCTGTTCGGGCAGCGCGGTGACCGGTTCGGCCGGTTCGACGGCTTCCGGCGTGTGGTCGAGCTCGGAGGCCTCGTCGTCGGAGGGGCCCTCGGCCTCCTTGCGGGCGCGCCGCTTGTCGTTCAGCAGCGAGAAGCCCACGGCGAAGAAGTACAGGACCACGATCGGACCGGACAGCGCCAGCATGCCCACCGGGTCGGTGGTGGGCGTGGCGACCGCGCCGAAGACGAAGACGCCCATGACGACACCGCGCCACCAGCCCGCCATCCGGCGGCCGGACACGATGCCCACCATGTTCAGCATGATCAGCAGCAGCGGCAGCTCGAAGGCCAGGCCGAAGACGAGCACCATGCGGATGGTGAAGTCGAGGACCTCGTCGAGCGACAGGATGTTCGCCGATCCCCCGGGCGTGAGGCTGAGCAGCACCTTGATGCTGACCGGGAGGATGACGTACGAGAGGAGGGCGCCGCCGGCGAACAGCGGGACCGCGGCCGCCGTGAAGACGTAGGTGTACTTCTTCTCGTGCCGGTGCAGACCGGGGGCGACGAAGGCCCACAGCTGGTAGAGCCAGACCGGGCTGGAGACGACCAGGCCCGCCATGAGGCTCACCTTGATCGTCGTGGTGAACGGCGACGTCAGTGTGTTGAACGACACGATGGCGCAGTTGCCGCCGTCGCTGTTCGTCAGGTCGTCGCACTTGGGCACCGGCTCGGCCAGGAACTGCATGAGCTGTTCGCTGTAGAACGCGGCGACGACCGACACCACGACGATCGCGAGCACGGCCTTGGCCAGGCGGTTCCGCAGCTCACGCAGGTGTTCCACGAGAGGCATGCGCCCCTCGGGATCTCTCTGCTGTTTGCGGGCAGACTTGAGCAACCCACGTTCCCATCTCGTGCGGCGGGCCGGAGGTCACCGGCCCTGCGTCAGCGCTTGGTCGTGTCCGTCGGCTCGGTGACCGGGCGGGAGCTGGTCACGTCGCCGGGGGCCGCCTGGATGGTGCGCTGCGCCGGGGGCTGCTCGCCGGTCGCCGGCGGGTCGGCCGGAGCGGAGGACTTGTTGTCCTCCTTCATCGCCTTCGCCTCGCTCTTCAGGATGCGGGCGGACTTGCCGAGCGACCGCGCCATGTCGGGAAGCTTCTTCGCACCGAACAGCAGGATGATGACGACGAGGATCAGAATGATCTCGGTAGGTCCGAGCCGTCCCATAAGTCTTTACCTTCTCACCGAGGCGGGTGGGTGGGTGGCTGTCCGACCGGTCGGACATGCGTCCGAAGGACGGTGCAGACAGCGATCGTAACGCCCAGAGGTAAACGTCCGGCAATCCCTGTGCGTACTCCCGTCCGCGGCCCGTGCCTCGTCTCCGGGCCGCGATCAGCAGCGTACCTGTCGTGCCCCGGCCCGTGACAGGGCGGCGACGACGGCCCGTCCGGACGGCCGGAACGCGCCGCGGGACTACAGGGCTTCGGCCGAGCGTGCCGTGCTGGTGGCCGCGCGCTCCAGGTCCTCGGCGGCGCGGCCGATACGGCGGGCCGAGTCGGCGACCTGCCTGCCGAGGCGCTCCGCCTCGACGAACACCCGGACGGCGAGCACTGCGAGCACCAGCAGCCCCAGGAATCCCAGGGCCACGGCGAACATCGGCCAGAACATGGGTCGAGCCTAGACGGTCGAGTGCAGCCGGAGCGTACGCACCCCGCCGCCGGTGAGCAGCTCGACGATCCGCTCCCCCGCGGGCTTGCGGACGGCGGCGCCGCACTCGGGGCAGGTGAAGGAGTAGAACGTGGTGCGGCTGCTGGCGCCGATGGCCAGCCGCAGCGCGCTCGCGGAGAGTTCGAAGCGCCCCCGGCAGTCCGGGCAGCCCGCCCGGAACATCACCGGGGCCACGTTCCTCATCCCGGCGAACGCGGACGCCGCCGTCATGCCCCGTGCCCCTGTGGTCGCCGACTCGCTCAAAGCCCTCGCTCCTGACTGTCGTCCTGCACGCTCATCCCGCCGCCCCGGCCCCGTCGTACGCCTCCAGCGCCTCACGCGCCGCCCGGCGGGCGCTCTCGGCCAGCTCCTGCGGCTCCACGATGCGCCCGTCCCGGCCGAGCCGCAGCGCCAGCCGCTTCAGCGACGCGGGGTCGGGGGTGCGCAGGGTGATACGGAGTCCGCCGTCGGGGAGCTCATCGGCGCTGTCGTGCGGGTAGTACTCGGCGACCCAGCGCCCGCCGGGGCCGACCTCGACGACCACCTCGGGGTCCTCGGCGGAGGGCTGCACCAGCCCCTCCGACAGGTCGCGCAGCTCCACCTCGGGCGGCGCGGACGGCTCGTCGAGGATCCTGATCTCGGCGACCCGGTCCAGCCGGAAGGTGCGGCGCGCCTCGGAGCGGCGGCACCACGCCTCGACGTAGGTGTGCCCGACGCTCACCAGGCGGATGGGGTCGATCTCCCGCTCGGTGACCTCGTCACGGGCGGGCGAGTAGTAGCGGATCCACAGCCGGCGGCGCTCGGCGATGGCCCGGTCGACGTCCGCGAAGACGCCGCCCTCGGACTCGAAGGTCACCGAGAGCCGGGAGCTGGCGCCGGCCGCCTCGCCGGCCGCGGTCTCCACCTTGGCGGTGGCCCGCAGCAGCGCCTGACGGTCGCTCTCGCGCAGCCCCGGCAGCGTGGCCACGGCGCGGGCGGCGACGAGCAGCGCGGTCGCCTCGTCGGCGGCCAGGCGCAGCGGCTCGGCCGCGTCGGCGCCCAGGGCGGCCGGGTTGTGCCACCAGATGCGCTCACCGTCGGTGTCGATGTCCAGCAGGTCGCCGCCGCGGAAGCTGGTGCCGCACATGGGCAGCACGTCGAGGTCGGAGACCAGCTCGTCCTCGGTGACGCCGAAGGCGCGCGCGACGTCCTCGATGCGTGCTCCGGGGCGCTCGCGCAGATATGTCACCAGGGACAGCATCCGCCGGGTCTGGTCGATGGCGTTCACGGGCCTGACCGGTTTGCCTGCCACGTTGTCGTCCGCTCCCCCTCAGCCCTTGGCCACGGCACGCAGCCGGTCCACCACGTCGGCCCGCAGTTCCTCGGGCTCCAGCACCACCACGTCCGGTCCGAACTCCACCAGCCAGGCGTCCAGTCCGTGCCCGTACGGGATCTCCAACTCGTCCCAGCCGTTCCCGAGTTCCCGGACCGAGGTGGCCTTGGCCCGCAGCGGGAAACCGGCGTCGGAGCGCAGCCGGATGCGCGCCGAGCGGTCGGCGGTCTCCCCGGCCCAGCTCGCCACGGTCTCCCGCACGGTGACGACGTCCGGCACCGGCACGGTGAACCGGCCGGCGCGCGAGCGCACCTTGCCGGTGATCCGGGAGAGCCGGAAGACCCGCTCGGCGCCGCGGTCGCGGTCCCAGCCGGCCAGGTACCAGTGGCCGCGCCAGCACTCGAGCGCCCACGGCTCGACGTGCCGCTGCTCGGGCTGGGCGGCGTTGGCCTTGCGGTAGTCGAAGACGACCGGGCGGCGGTCGCGGCAGGCGAGCATCAGCGGCTCGAACGCGGCCTCGTGCACCGGGATGCGCGGTTCCAGCGCGCTGTGCGCGCCGTACGGGTCGACGTCCTCGGGTAGTCCGGCGGCGCGCAGCTTCTGGAGGGCGCCGGAGGCCGCGCCGGCCAGCCGGGCCTGCTGCCACACCTTCGCGGCGAGACCGAGGGCGGCGGCCTCCTCGGCGTCCAGGGTGATGGCGGGCAGCCGGTTGCTGTCGCGGCGGGCGAGGTAGCCCGTCTCGCCCTCGAGGTTCTCGACGGTCTCGATGACCAGTCCGAGTTCGCGCAGATCGTCCTTGTCGCGCTCGAACATGCGGTTGAAGGAGTCGTCAGAGCCCGCCTCGAGGTACGCCTCGATGGACTCGCGCAGCTCGCGCTTGGTGAGCGGCCGCCGCGTCCCGAGCAGACACAGCGCCAGATTCATCAGCCGCTCGGCCTTGGCAATCGCCATCGACGCGCTTCGCCTCCCTATGGTGCTTACGACCGATGACCGTACCGCCCCGGGGTGGCGTGGTAAAAGCCGAGGGCCCGTGCCCGGACAGGCACGGACCCTCGGCGATCGACTCCGGTCGGTTCAGACGCCGAGCAGGTCGACCACGAAGATCAGAGTCTCACCGGGCTGGATCGCCGGGGTGGGGCTCTGGTTGCCGTAGGCGAGGTGGGCCGGGATGGTCAGCTGGCGGCGGCCGCCGACCTTCATGCCCTGCACGCCCTGGTCCCAGCCCTTGATGACCCGGCCCGCGCCCAGCGGGAAGCGGAAGGGGGTCCCACGGTTCCAGCTGGCGTCGAACTCCTCGCCGGTGCTGAAGGCGACGCCCACGTAGTGGACGGTCACGGTGTGACCCGCCTTCGCCACCTCGCCGTCGCCCTCCCAGATGTCCTTGATCTCGAGGTCCGCCGGGGGCTCGCCGCCCGGGAAGTCGATCTCGGGCTTGTCGATGCTCACGTCTTCATGCTCCTGCTTTGTCTGCGGAAAGGCGAACTCGCACAGTCTTGCATCCCGGCGGGGTCACAGCTTCGCGAGGATGTCCACGGAGAAGACCAGCGTGGAGTCCTTCTGGATGCCGCTGCCCTGGGGCGGGTTGTCGCCGTAGCCCAGCTCCGGCGGGATGACGATGAGGACGCGGCTGCCGACCTTCTTGCCGGTGAGGCCCTGCGCCCAGCCCTTGACGACCTGCTGGAGCGAGAAGGACGTGAGCTGCCCGCGGCCGTACGTGGAGTCGAACTCCTTGCCGCCGTCCCACAGCACGCCCTTGTACTGCACCAGGACGCTGTCCTCGGCGCCGACCTTCTCGCCGTCGCCCTCGATGACGTAGTTCGCCACGAGCTTCTTCGGGGCCTGGGCGTCGGGCACCTCGATGGAGGGCGCCTTGCCGTCGGTGTTGGTGCCGACCTTCGGCAGGTCGATGTTGTCCTGGGCGACGTCGGTGCCCTTGGCGGAGCTCTTGGCGTTGAACGTGTCCTGCACGTCGACCACGAACACCAGTGTGTCGGTGCCCTTGATGCCCGCCTGCGCGTTGCCCTGGTCGCCGTAGCCCCAGGTGGGCGGGATCGCCATCTGGACGCGGCTGCCGGTCTTCTTCCCCACGAGCCCGTAGCGCCAGCCGTCGATGATCGTGCCCTGGGCGAGCTGGATGGCCAGGGGCTCCTTGCGGTCGTAGGAGTTGTCGAACACCTTGGCGGTGCTCCAGACCTGGCCCAGGTAGTGGGCGACGATGAAGTCGTTCTCCGCGATCGTGCGCCCGCCGCCCGCGATGACCGTCTTGACGGCGAGGTCCTTGGAGGGGTCGCCGCTGCCCTTCGCGACGGTGGGCTTCTCGCCGAACTTGGTCCCGGCCGTGATCGCCGGCAGCGGACCCTCGACGATCTTCGGCGACGGCGCCGCCGACGCCTCGGACTCGGAGGGCGCGGCCGTCTCGCTGGCCTTGCCGGAATCGGACTTGTCGTCGCCGCACGCGGCGAGGGTGGCCAGTCCAGCGGGGACGGCAATGAGAAGTGAGCGTCGGCGCACGGTGGGGGCCTCGTAATCATCGATCTTGTGGATGGCGTCCGCGCAACTCTACGGCGTGAGAAGGGCGCCGCACGGTGTAACGTACGGCACCCGTGTGACGTTCCGGGTGTTTCGTCAACTCCCGGGAGACACATCGGCTCCCGGGGTGACGCGTCCTCTCACATGCCGGCGATCAGCTTCTCCACCCGCTCGTCCACCGAGCGGAACGGGTCCTTGCACAACACGGTGCGCTGGGCCTGGTCGTTGAGCTTGAGGTGCACCCAGTCGACGGTGAAGTCCCGCCGCTGCTCCTGGGCGCGCCGGATGAAGTCGCCGCGCAGCCGGGCCCGAGTGGTCTGCGGCGGCACGGACTTGCCCTCGAAGATCTTCAGGTCGTTGCAGATCCGGGCGGCTTGTCCCTTCTTCTCGAGCAGGTAGTACAGGCCACGACGACGGTGGATGTCGTGGTAGGCGAGGTCTATCTGCGCGACCCGCGGGTGCGACATGGTCATGTTGTGCTTGGCGCGGTAGCGCTCGAGCAGCTTGTACTTCATGACCCAGTCGATCTCGGTGCCGATGCGGTCGAGATCCTCGGACTCGATCGCGTCCAGCGTGCGGCCCCACAGCTCCAGCACCTGGTCGACGGTGCCGGTGCGGATGCCGCGGCGCTCGCAGAAGTCCAGCGCCTTCTCGTAGTACTCGCGCTGCACCTCCAGCGCGGACGCCTCCCGGCCGCTGGCCAGGCGCACCTTGCGGCGGCCCGTGATGTCGTGGCTGACCTCGCGGATCGCCCGGATCGGGTTCTCCAGGGTGAGGTCGCGCATGACGGTGCCCGCCTCGATCATGCGCAGCACCAGGTCGGTGGCGCCGACCTTGAGCAGCATGGTCGTCTCGGACATGTTCGAGTCGCCGACGATGACGTGCAGCCGGCGGTAGCGCTCGGCGTCGGCGTGCGGCTCGTCGCGGGTGTTGATGATCGGCCGGGAGCGGGTCGTCGCCGAGGAGACGCCCTCCCAGATGTGCTCGGCGCGCTGGCTGACGCAGTAGACGGCGCCGCGCGGCGTCTGCAGCACCTTGCCGGCCCCGCAGAGCAGCTGCCTCGTCACCAGGAACGGGATGAGGATGTCCGCGAGCCGGGAGAACTCCCCGTGGCGTGCGACGAGATAGTTCTCGTGGCACCCGTAGGAGTTGCCCGCCGAGTCGGTGTTGTTCTTGAAGAGGTAGACGTCGCCCGCGATTCCCTCCTCGTGCAGGCGTCGTTCGGCGTCCACCAGGAGTCCTTCGAGAATGCGCTCGCCGGCCTTGTCGTGGGTGACCAGTTCGGTCACGTTGTCACATTCCGGCGTTGCGTATTCCGGATGTGACCCCACGTCGAGATAGAGGCGGGCGCCGTTCCGCAGAAAGACATTGCTGCTTCGGCCCCATGACACGACACGGCGGAAGAGGTACCGCGCCACCTCGTCAGGCGACAGGCGGCGCTGTCCCCTGAACGTGCACGTGACGCCGTACTCGTTCTCCAGCCCGAAAATGCGGCGGTCCATGAGGGAACATTACGCCCGATCCTTCGAGCTGAAACGGGGTTCGACGGCACGGTTCGGATCATTTTCCGAACCGGCCGCGACAACAGCCGTCCTGGCCGGAACCGCCAATACCCGTCCGGTGGCGATCAAAACCAGCAGCGACACGCCGCCCGCCGCACCCGGTACGGCGAATCCCCAGAGCGCTCCGCCTGCCTCGACCACGGGACCGGTCACACCGGTGCCGAGCGACGCGCCGACGGTGAAGGTGGTCACCAGCCAGGAGAACGCCTCGGTGACGGTCCCGCGCGGCGCGTGCCGGTCCACCAGGACGAAGGCGCACGCGATCGCCGGGGCCAGGAACACGCCCGCGAGCACCATGAGCAGCGTCATCGCCACGGGGCCCGGCATCAGCATCAGCGGCAGGTAGAACACGGCCAGCAGCGCCACGATCGCCTGGAGCCGCCGCGCGGGCCGGCCGACCCACTGCCGCGCGCCGTACACGATTCCGCCGACCAGGGCGCCCAGCCCGATCCCGGCCATCATCCAGCCGTAGACGACGTCACCGCCGTTGTCGTCCGCGTACGTCACGGCGGCGACCGTGATGGAGCCCAGGGCCATGCCGATGGCCAGGAAGGCGCCGAGCAGCGCGAGGAGCCCCGGCGAGCGCAGCGCGCCGAGCCAGTGCGCCTCACGCGGTGCGGAGCGCCAGGCCCGGGAGGGCGGCGAGACGACCACGGAGAGGGCGCCCAGCACCCCGATGACGTTCAGCACGAGCAGCGCGGCCTGGCCCGACCACAGGGAGACGCACACCGT
Organism: Streptomyces sp. P9-2; assembly: GCF_051903975.1. NCBI lineage: Bacteria > Bacillati > Actinomycetota > Actinomycetes > Kitasatosporales > Streptomycetaceae > Streptomyces > Streptomyces sp. P9-2. The sequence continues at coordinate 3,779,460 of NZ_CP192633.1, read as the reverse complement.
CACGAGCAGCGGCCCGACGGCGAACATCACCTCCTGGGCGACGGCGTCGAGGGCGTACGCCCGGTGGACGTGCTCCTCCTTGGGCAGCACCGAGGACCACAGCGCCCGCAGCCCGCCCTCCAGAGGCGGCGTGAACAGCCCCGCCAGAGCCACCGCGCCGTACGCGACGACCAGCGACCCGGTCCCCACGAACGCGAACACGGCCATCGCCAGCGCCGACAGCAGCGCCGCCGGCAACTGCACCCGAGGCTGCCCCTTCAGATCGACGAGCCGCCCGAGCACCGGCTGCCCCACGGCGTTGGACACGCCGTACACCGCGGCGAGCACACCGGCGAGGCTGTACGACCCGCCCTCCGCCCGCACGAACAGCACGATCGCGATCGGCGCGGTCGCGTTGGGCAGGCGCCCGACCAGCGTGCCCACGAGCAGCCGGGTGGCGTGCCGCGCCCGGAGAATGTCCAGGTATCCCGTCGCCATCCCGACCCTCTCACCGAAGTGTTACGTATAACTAAGTCCTCCATACGTACCATGACCGCGGTTCACCAGTCCAGACGAAGGAGCGCCGGTGCCCAGAGCCAGGACCCGCCCCACGAGCCGGGACGTCGCACGGGAAGCAGGCGTCTCCCAGGCCGCGGTGTCCCTGGTGCTGGGCGACAAGTGGCGCGGCCGGGTCTCCGAGACCACGGCGGAACGCGTCCGCGAGGCCGCGCGCGCCCTGGGCTACCGCCCCAACCTCGCGGCCCGCAATCTGCGGCTGGGCCGCACGCGTACGGTCCTGCTGGTCGTGCCGGCCCTCACCACGGAGTTCTTCGCGGGCGTCTACACGGGCGCGGCGCGGGTGGCGTCGCGGCACGGCTTCGGTGTGGTGCTGTACCCGTCCCCGGAGGGCATCGGCCCCGCCCGGGACCCCTTCGCCTCGGCGCAGGCGGCCCTGGACGGCGTGATCGCGTCCTCCATGGCTGCCGAGGCTCTGACGGCGATCCGGGGCGACCAGCTCCCCCTCGTCATGCTGGACAGCGACCCGTCCGCGCCCGGGACCACGGTGAACCTTGACATCGCGGACGGGGTCCGCCAAGTGGCGGAACACCTTCTCGGACTCGGCCACCGCCACTTCCTGCATCTCGCCGCGGATGTCCCGTCCTGGACCTTCGAGGTCCGCGCCCGCGAGCTGGAGGCGCGGCTCCGCCGGGTGCCGGGCGCGTCTTTGCGTACGGCTCGGTCGCCGATCTCGATCAAGGGGGCGGAGGCGGCCGCGGAGGCCGCGCTCACCACCCGGGAGGGGGTGACGGCGGTCGTCTGCGACGACGACCAGCTGGCGGCGGGCGTCTACAAGGCGGCGCGCCGCCTGGGCCTGCGTGTCCCCTCCGACCTCTCGGTCACGGGGATGGACGACCTGGCCCTGGCCACGGCGATCGACCCTGAGCTGACGACTGTCCGCCTGGACGCGGAACTGTTCGGCGAACGGGGCATGGAGGCGCTCCTGGCCGTCCTGAACGGGGAACCCCCCTCCGGGACGAACATCCCGGTCCACCTGGAGGTACGGGGCTCTACGACCCGGGTGCCGTGAGCCGCGGGGTGCGTCGGCGGGCCGGGCACGAATGCCCGCAACTGGCGAGGACGACAGTCACCCACGTGGGTGCTGGCCAGGGGGGGGCGGCGCACCTCGGCGCCAGCGAGGTGCCGCCGCGCGCACCCTCCCCCCACTCTCGGCTGCGCTCGAGCGGGACGTTCCCCCATCGCCCCAGCGGCACGCATGCCCGCGGATTGCGACAGCCGGCCCCAGACGGCGGGGGGCGCGCGCCACCGGTGGTGGAGCAGCCGCCCATGACGGGGAGGGGACGGGGTGGGGGTGGGCGCCCGCAGCGGCTGGCGCGTCCGCCCCGTTCACCACACAACACGCACTCTCGCGCCAGACCGAGGACGACCACCCCCACCGCGGCCCCGCACCACCACTTCACCCTGGGCGCTACGGCAACCCCCATCGGACAGGTGGATGCGCCGCAGGCATCAGACCGCAAGCCCCAGCTGCCGCCACAGGCACACGACCGCAGCCCCACCGGGCAGGACCCCTCGCAGCGGGCGCCCCCAGCGCCGGCTACTCCACGTCCCCACCCGACTTCGTCTCGTTCTGGCCGTCCGCCTCGCCCGCAGCTTCCAGCAGGCGAACCAACTGCCGACCCTCGATCCGCTTGAACTTCCTCTTCTGCGGCCGCGTCCGGTCCAGCACCGCCACTTCCAGCCGCTCCGCGGGAATCTCCCGCTCGCTCCCGTTCGTGTCCCGCGACAACGCCTGGACCGCCAGCCTCAGCGCCTCCGCCAGCGTCATCCCGTCCCGGTGCCGCTGGTCGAGGTACCCGCTGATCTGCTCCGCGTTGCCCCCCACCGCCACCGAGCCGTGCTCGTCCACGATCGAGCCGTCGTGCGGCAGCCGGTAGATCTGGTCCTGCTCCGGGGTCTCCCCGACCTCGGCCACCACCAGCTCCACCTCGTACGGCTTCTCCCCCACGCTGGAGAAGATCGTGCCGAGCGTCTGCGCGTACACGTTCGCCAGACCGCGCGCGGTGACGTCACCGCGGTCGTAGGTGTACCCCCGCAGATCGGCGTATCGCACGCCCCCGATCCGCAGGTTCTCGTACTCGTTGTACTTGCCGGCCGCGGCGAACCCGATCCGGTCGTAGATCTCGCTGAACTTGTGCAGCGCACGGGACGGGTTCTCACCGACGAACACGATCCCGTCGGCGTACTGCAGCACGACCAGGCTGCGGCCTCGGGCGATTCCCTTGCGGGCGTACTCCGCCCGGTCCGCCATCGCCTGCTGAGGTGAGACATAGAACGGCGTAGACACCGGTTACCCGTCCCTTTCTGTCGAAGTCACTGGACCACCCTGAAGGACCACCACGAGCCCCTGAACTCTGCCCTGCCCTAAAGCAACGAGGCCCGCGGCCCGTCCGGCTGCTCCAGCCTGCGCTCCAGCACGGACCGCGCGATGTCGGACGACTCGTCCTCGGAGAGCCGGCGATAGCCGTCCTCGGTGATCACGGTGACGATCGGATAGATCCGGCGCGCGACATCGGGACCACCGGTCGCCGAGTCGTCGTCTGCCGCGTCGTACAGCGCCTGCACCACCAGCGTGGTGGCCTCGGCCTCACTCAGATCCTCACGGAACAGCTTCTTCATCGCACCGCGCGCGAAGATCGAACCGGACCCGGTCGCGGCGAACCCGTGCTCCTCGGAGCGTCCGCCGGTGACGTCGTAGGAGAAGATGCGGCCCTTCTCCCGGTCCACGTCGTACCCGGCGAAGAGGGGCACCACGGCCAGGCCCTGCATGGCCATGCCCAGGTTCGAGCGGATCATCGTCGAGAGCCGGTTGGCCTTGCCCTCCAGCGACAGCTGTGCGCCCTCGACCTTCTCGAAGTGCTCGAGCTCGAGCTGGAACAGCTTGACCATCTCCACGGCGAGACCCGCCGTGCCGGCGATGCCGACCGCCGAGTACTCGTCGGCCGGGAAGACCTTCTCGATGTCCCGCTGTGCGATCACGTTCCCCATGGTGGCCCGCCGGTCACCGGCCAGGACCACACCGCCGGGGAAGGTGACGGCCACGATGGTCGTGCCGTGCGGAGCCTCGATCACGCCCTGCACGGGCGGCAACGTCCTCCTGCCCGGCAGCAGCTCCGGCTGGTGCTCGGAGAGGAAGTCCATGAAGGAGGAGGAGCCCGGCGTCAGGAAGGCAGCCGGCAGACGCCCGGTGCCAGAAGTGTTGGCTTCCACGAAGTTCCTTCCAGGTAGGCAGCTGCCCGACGAACAGCGTCGGGATCATCTCCCAACTTGCCGATGGCCGAATTGCAGTTGAAGCACATTACGCCACGGACCCTACCCGCCCCACAGCAATGATCCACATTTCCGACAACAGCTTCTGGAAGAGCCGGCCGCACTCCCCCCGCACGCCCGCGACACGCCCGCGACACGCCTCAGAGGCGAGCGAACGCCGCCCGCGACCGGCCACAGGACCGACCACGGACAGCGTCCACCTCGCACCACCGCTTCCGCGGTGACTGCCGAACCGGCGAAGCCGGTGAGGCTACTCGCCGCCCTTCTGCACGAAGGACCGAACGAAGTCCTCGGCATTGGCCTCGAGCACGTCGTCGATCTCGTCCAGGACGTCGTCCACGTCGTCGTTGAGCTTCTCGTGACGCTCCTTGAGGTCCTCCGAAGCCTGCGCCTCCGCCGCCTGCTCCTCGACCTCCTCGGTGGACCGCGTGGCCTTCTGCTGTCCGCCGCCGGTGTCCTTGGTCGCCATCACCCTCACCCCGCTCGGTTCGCCCGACACAGTTGCTCGGTCAAGATCAGACCCTACTCGCCGGGTCCGACAATGCCCCCGCAGTTGCTCCAGCGTACGGGGACCACCTCGATGATTCCCGGACGGGCGGATTTCCACCCCGTCCGGCCGGTCCGTCCCGGCCACCCGCAGGTACCCGGGACGGCGCGGATCACCCGCTCACCCGCCGGAAAGCACCCTGACCAGGTCTTCCGCCGTCCGGCAGCGGTCCAGGAGCGCCTTGACGTGATTACGCGTTCCGCGAAGCGGTTCCAGGGTTGGGACCCGCTGGAGCGAGTCCCGGCCCGGCAGATCGAAGATCACCGAGTCCCAGGAGGCCGCCGCGACGTCGTCCGCGTACTGCTCCAGACAGCGCCCGCGGAAGTAGGCGCGGGTGTCCTCCGGAGGCTGCGTACGGGCGCGCTCGACCTCGGCCTCGTCGAGCAGCCGCTTCATCCGTCCGCGGGCCACCAGACGGTTGTAGAGGCCCTTCTCGGGGCGCACGTCGGCGTACTGCAGGTCGACCAGGTGCAGCCGGGCCGCGTCCCAGTCGAGGCCGTCGCGGCGCCGGTAGCCCTCCATGAGCTCCCGCTTGGCGACCCAGTCCAGCTCGCCGGCGAGGCTCATCGGGTCGTTCTCGAGCCGCGTGAGGGTGTCCTCCCAGCGGGCGAGGACGTCCTTGGTCTGCTCGTCGGCGTCGTCCCCGAAGCGCTCCTCGACGTACTTGCGGCCGAGCTCGTAGTACTCCATCTGGAGCTGCACCGCGGTGAGCGTGCGGCCGCTGCGGAGCGTGACGAGGTGCTTCAGGGAGGGGTCGTGCGACACCTGGTGCAGGGTGCGCACCGGCTGGTCGACGGCCAGGTCCACGGCGATGAACCCGTCCTCGATCATGGACAGCACCAGCGCGGTCGTGCCGAGCTTGAGATAGGTCGAGATCTCGGAAAGGTTCGCGTCGCCGATGATCACATGCAGCCGCCGGTACTTCTCGGCGTCCGCGTGCGGCTCGTCGCGCGTGTTGATGATGGGGCGCTTCAGCGTGGTCTCGAGGCCGACCTCGACCTCGAAGTAGTCCGCGCGCTGGCTGATCTGGAAGCCGTGCTCGTGGCCGTCCTGGCCGATGCCGACGCGGCCGGCGCCGGTGAAGACCTGCCGGGAGACGAAGAACGGCGTCAGATGGCGCACGATGTCCGAGAAGGGGGTCTCCCGCTTCATCAGGTAGTTCTCGTGCGTACCGTAGGACGCGCCCTTGTTGTCGGTGTTGTTCTTGTACAGGTGGATCGGCTGGGCGCCGGGAAGCGCCGCGGCCCGCTCCGCCGCCTCCGCCATGATCCGCTCGCCGGCCTTGTCCCACAGCACGGCGTCCCGCGGGTTGGTGACCTCGGGGGCGCTGTACTCCGGATGGGCGTGGTCGACGTAGAGCCGCGCGCCGTTGGTCAGGATGACGTTGGCCAGGCCGATGTCCTCATCGGTGAGCTGGCTGGCGTCAGCGGCCTCGCGGGCGAGGTCGAAGCCTCGCGCGTCCCGCAGCGGATTCTCCTCCTCGAAGTCCCAGCGGGCCCGTCGGGCCCGGTGCATCGCCGCCGCGTAGGCGTTCACGATCTGGGACGAGGTGAGCATGGCATTGGCGTTGGGGTGGCCGGGGACGGAGATTCCGTACTCCGTCTCGATGCCCATTACTCGCCGTACGGTCATGCGGCCCTCCTTGCCCGGCGGCGTCCCCGGTCGGGGGCGCCGCAGTACCGCTGGCGCTCCGGTGCGTGTGCGGTGCCCGTCCCCGCACTGCGCGACTCGGCGGTACGGAAGAGCCTAGAACGCCTTTGCGCTGGTGGGGAGATCATTTGCGTCATTGCTGTGCTCCAGCCGTGGCACCGAAAAGCAGTCGGCTGCGGGTACCCGTGGTGGGCACCCGCAGCCGCCCTCGCTTTTACAGGTACTGACCGGTGTTCGCCACCGTGTCGATGGAGCGTCCGGTGTCCGCGCCCTGCTTTCCGGTGATGAGGGTGCGGATGTAAACAATCCGCTCGCCCTTCTTTCCGGAGATCCGGGCCCAGTCGTCCGGGTTGGTGGTGTTGGGCAGGTCCTCGTTCTCCTTGAACTCGTCCACGCAGGCCTGGAGGAGGTGGGAGACGCGCAGACCCTTCTGGTTCTTCTCCAGGAAGTCCTTGATCGCCATCTTCTTGGCGCGGCCCACGATGTTCTCGATCATGGCGCCGGAATTGAAGTCCTTGAAGTACAGGATTTCCTTGTCGCCGTTGGCGTAGGTGACTTCCAGGAAGCGGTTCTCCTCGGATTCGGCGTACATCTGTTCCACGGCGGTCTGGATCATGCTCTGGACCGTCATGGCCTTGTCGCCGCCGTGCTCGGCGAGGTCGTCGGCGTGCAGCGGGAGGCGCTCGGTGAGGTACTTGCCGAAGATGTCCTTGGCCGCCTCGGCGTCCGGACGCTCGATCTTGATCTTCACGTCCAGCCGGCCGGGACGCAGGATAGCCGGGTCGATCATGTCCTCACGGTTGGAGGCGCCGATCACGACCACGTTCTGCAGGCCCTCGACACCGTCGATCTCGGCGAGCAGCTGCGGGACGATGGTGTTCTCCACGTCCGAGCTGACACCGGAGCCTCGGGTGCGGAAGAGGGACTCCATCTCGTCGAAGAAGACGATGACGGGGGTGCCCTCGCTGGCCTTCTCCCGGGCCCGCTGGAAGACCAGGCGGATCTGCCGCTCGGTCTCACCGACGTACTTGTTCAGCAGCTCGGGGCCCTTGATGTTGAGGAAGAAGCTCTTGCCGGCGGCGACACCGGTGACCTCGGCGACCTTCTTGGCCAGCGAGTTCGCCACGGCCTTGGCGATGAGCGTCTTTCCGCAGCCGGGAGGCCCGTAGAGCAGGACGCCCTTCGGCGGCCGCAGCTCGTGCTCCTTGAACAGGTCGGGGTAGAGGTACGGCAGCTCGACCGCGTCGCGGATGGCCTCGATCTGGTTGCCGAGGCCGCCGATCTGCTCGTAGCCGATGTCGGGGACTTCCTCGAGGACGAGCTCCTCGACCTCGCTCTTGGGCACGACCTCGTAGACGTACCCGGAGCGGGGCTCCAGGAGCAGGGCGTCGCCGGCGCGGATGGTGACGTCCAGCAGCGGCTCGGCGAGCCGCACCACCCGTTCCTCGTCGGTGTGGCCCAGGACCAGGGCCCGCTCGCCGTCCTCCAGGATCTCCTTGAGGGTGACGATCTCGCCCACTCGCTCGAACTTCATGGCCTCGACCACGTTGAGCGCTTCGTTGAGCATCACTTCCTGGCCGCGCCGGAGCTCCTCCAGCTCGACGTTCGGGCTGACGTTCACCCGCAGCTTGCGGCCGCCGGTGAAGATGTCGGCCGTGCCGTCCTCGTTCGCCGCGAGGAAGACGCCGAAGCCGGCCGGGGGCTGGGCGAGCCGGTCGACCTCCTCCTTGAGGGCCACGATCTGGTCGCGGGCCTCACGGAGGGTGCTCGCCAGCCGTTCGTTCTGGGCGGACACGCCGGCCAGATTGGTCTGCAGCTCGACGATCCGCTCTTCGAGAATTCTCGTGTGCCGCGGAGAGTCGGCGAGCTTGCGTCGCAGGACGGCGATCTCCTGCTCAAGGTAGGCGATCTGCCCGGCCGGGTCGTCGGACCCGCGTCCCGGGCGGATGCCGCGGTTCATGTCGTCGTCGTGGGCTGCCACGGTCCTCACCTCCTCCAAGGGGAGCTGGACGCTTCCAGACCCTACCTGGGCGGGTGTCGATTGAAACCCCTAGATCACAAAGACGGTCGGGGTGTGTCCGATCTTCACCCTTGCGCTCTCCCTCACGCCAGGGGAATACCCAACGAGAATGATCGGAACCCAGTCGGCGTTAGGGTCGACGTGTTCAACACCCGTCAGAGCTGGCCTGATTCCCGCACAGCTCGGCGAACCCGACGGCAGGAGAGACGATCGTGCAGCAGGAGGCCGCAACCGGCGCCGAGGCCCTGGAGGTCTGGATCGACCAGGATCTGTGTACCGGCGACGGCATCTGCGCCCAGTACGCGCCCGAGGTGTTCGAGCTGGACATCGACGGTCTCGCGTACGTGAAGAACGAGCAGGACGAGCTGCTCCAGGACAAGGGCGCGGCAACGCCCGTCCCGCTGACGCTCCTCACGGACGTCGTCGACTCCGCGAAGGAGTGTCCCGGCGAGTGCATCCACGTACGGCGCGTCTCGGACAGCGTGGAGGTGTACGGGCCCGACGCGGGGTGACCGCCGCCGCACGGCGGGTCACACCCGGTTCGTCCGTCCGATTCCCTCACACGCCCGGGAGCGTGTGGCCGGCGCGCGCCCGCGTGCGGGTCACACGCTCCGCGCGTCGGAGGGCGCGGAGCGGACGAACGCGCCGTTCTCCCAGCGCCACTTCACGGTCTCGCGCACGTCGGGACAGCAACGGGGCACGTCGGTGGACGAGTAGCCGAGCAGCGTGGCGACGACGTCCCCGTCGCGTACGGCGAAGTCCTCGACGTTGGTGCGGTCCTTGGGGTCGACGAGCGTGGCCACCACGCGCGGCTCGGCGCCGGCGGCCCGCGTGACCACGTAGACGCCGTCGGGCGGGGTGCCCATCGGGGCGTCGCAGTGGACCGCGGCGACCGTCTCGGGGCGGCCGTCGCCGTCGAGGTCGCCGGACGCCCGCTTCTTCACCACCAGCTTCACGGGGCCGCAGTCGAGCGGGAACTCCACGTCGGCCGGGTCCGGCGGCAGCGCCTGCGCCGGCGCGTTCTTGGTGTGCGGGGCGCCCGGCGCGGCGGCGGTCGCGTGGTCGGGCTGCAGGACGGAGGAGAGCGCCACGACACCGGCGACGGCCGTGGCGGTGGCGACCCAGTGGATGGGCCGGGCGTGCGTGTGGGCGAGCTCCGGTACGGCGGAAGACTGCACGAGGAGTGTCTCCTGTGAGGGCTGTGCCGGTGGGGGGTGGCCAGCATCGTGCCACACGTCACAGGACGGAGGGAACGGCGGGGTCCGCAGTCGTCCCGCGAAGGTGCCGTGGGGGTCCGGTGCGGGCCCAGGCGTCAATGCGTCGGCGCCGTGGCGCAGTTCCTGGTGTCGTACCGGAACCGCGCCACGGCGCCGTTGCGTTGAGGGGGTGCGGACCGCGTCAGCGGCCGGTGCCTCCGTCGGCGTTGGGGCCGGAGTAGTCCTCGCCGTAGGCGCCCTTGGCCGGGCGGCGCCGGCGCATGGGCGGCTCGACGCCGTCGGCGAGCCGGCGGGCGGTGAGGAGGAAGCCGGTGTGGCCGATCATCCGGTGGTCGGGGCGGACGGCCAGGCCCTCGATGTGCCAGTTGCGGATCATCGTCTCCCAGGCGGTCGGCTCGTTGAAGCAGCCGATCTCCCGGATGGACTCGACGGTCCGGGCGAGCTGGGTGGTGGTGGCCACGTAGCAGCAGAGGATGCCGCCGGGGACGAGCGCCTTGGAGACGGCCTCCAGGCACTCCCAGGGGGCGAGCATGTCGAGGATGACGCGGTCGACGTCCGTGTCGGACAGGTTGTCCTGGAGGTCGCCCACGGTGAGCTGCCAGGCGGGGTGCGGGCCGCCGAAGTAGCGCTCGACGTTCTGCCGGGCGATGTCGGCGAAGTCCTCGCGGCGCTCGTAGGAGTGCAGCATGCCCTGGTCGCCGATGGCGCGCAGCAGGAAGCTGCTGAGCGAGCCGGAGCCCACGCCCGCCTCGACGACGCGCGCGCCGGGGAAGATGTCGGCGAAGGCGAGGATCTGCCCCGCGTCCTTCGGGTAGACGACGGCTGCCCCGCGGGGCATGGACAGGACGTAGTCGGGGAGCAGGGGGCGCAGCGCGAGATAGGCGACGTTCCCGGTGGTGCGGACAACGCTGCCCTCGGGAGCGCCGATCAGTTCGTCGTGGGGGAAGGAACCCTTGTGGGTGTGGAAGTTCTTCCCGGCCTCGAGCGTGAACGTGTAGTGGCGGCCCTTGGGGTCGGTCAGCTGTACCTGGTCCCCGACCTTGAAGGGCCCGCGCCTGCGGGCGGCACCGGTCGGTTCGGACATGTGACCAGCCTACCGGTCCCGGGAGGGCCGGCCGACCACGGCCGGCGGCGGGGGCGGGCGGGTCAGGAGGGGCGCGCCATGGCCTTGACGAAGGCCCGCTCCACGTCGGCGGCGGACAGCACGCCGTAGATCTCGCCGGTCTCCTCGACCACCAGGTACTCGGTGGCGGGCGTCGCGCGCAGCGCGTCCAGCAGCTCCTCCCCGGCCAGCTCCGCGGAGACGCGCATGCCCTCGGTGATGTCCTGGGCGAGGGTGCCGACCGGCACCCAGGGGCGCCGGTGCTCAGGGACGCCGACGATCGCGGCCTCGCGGACCAGGGAGACCGGCACGCCTTCGGCGTCGACGACGACCAGCGCGCGGGCGCCGGCCGCGTTGGCCCGGCGCAGCGCCTCGGAGAGCGGGGTGTCGCTCTCCACGGGGACCGCGCGGCGGGTGAGGGTGCGGGCGCGCAGCTCGGGCAGGTGTTCGCGCAGGCGTGCCATGCGCAGGCTGTTGCCGGCGCCGGTCCAGATGATCGCGGCGAGGATGGCGGCGAGCAGCGCGTCGAGGACGGTGTCCATGCCGACGTTGTCCACGGCGTCGGAGCCGAGCGCCCCGGACTGGGTGAGCAGCGGCAGCCCGATCAGCACGCAGACGGCGAGGGCGCGGCCCACCCAGGCGGCGGCGACGGTGCCGGTCATGGGCCGGCCGGTGATCGCCCAGACGACCGCGCGGAGCATCCGGCCGCCGTCCAGCGGCAGGCCGGGCAGCAGGTTGAAGGCGGCCACGATGAGGTTGGACACCATCAGTCCGGCGAGCAGCACGCCGGGCACGCTGGCGGGGTCGACGGCGAGCAGGCCGAGGTAGAACAGCCCGGCGAGCACCAGGGAGAGCAGCGGGCCGACGAACGCCAGCACGAACTCTCTGCCGGGTGTCTCGGCCTCCTTCTCGATCTCGGAGACGCCGCCGAAGAACTGGAGCTGGATGCGGCGCACCGGGAGCTTGAAGCGGAGGGCGGCGAGGGTGTGGGCGAGCTCGTGCACCAGCACGGAGGCGTAGAAGGCGACCGCGAAGAACAGGGAGACCAGGTAGCTGGCCGCGCCCAGCTCGGGCAGGACGCGGTCGATCTGGCCGCCGAACACCCAGGTGATGAGGATGGCGACGAGGAACCAGCTGGGCGCGACGTACACGGGGACGCCGAAGGGGCGGCCCATCAGCAGCCCGCCGCGCTTGCGCTCCTCGGGGCGCTGCGGGGCCTGTCCCTTGCCGTCGCCGGAGTGGGCGAACGGATGGTCGGGGTGGTCAGGATGCCCGGGGGGAGTGTGGGAGGGGCGGGCGGGGGGTTCGGTGTGCGCCGGGGTGCGGTGCCGGTCCTGGCCGGGCGCGGGGGCCTGGCCGTCGGGGGCGGTGCCGTGGTCCGGGCCGGCACCCGTGTCCTGCGGTGTCCCGCCCTCGGGCCCCTCGGGCCGGGCGTCCTGCGTGTCGGCGGGCGTCGGGGCGGAGGGGGTCGTGGGAGCGTCGCCGGTGCCGCCGGGGGCCTGGGCCTCGGGCCCGGTGTGCTCGGCCGACTCGTCGTTGCCGGGCCGCGGCTGTCCGCGCCCGCCGCTTCCGTCCACCGGTGTCCCCTCGTTCGCTGCGTCTCCCGCGCCTGCCGGACGGGAGGGTCCTGGGTCGATGGTATGCGGCGTCCGCCGCCCCTTCCGCCCCGCACCCCTGTCTGTACCCCCTCGTTCCCCTTCCTCCCCACCCTCCCCCCGCGCGTCCTCCCCACCCTCCCCCCGCGCGCCCTTCCCGCCCTCGCGCCCCGGGGGTTGTCCACAGGGTCACCGCGATGTCGGCGGCGGGCCGTAAGGTCTGTGGTCATGGAGACGAGCACCGAGGGCGCGACGCGGCCCGACATCGGCCCGGCCGGGCCCGGCGAGGCAGCGGACACGGTCGTGGTCACCGGCCCCCCGGCCGATCCGCCCGCCGGTCCTCCCCCCGCCGTGCCGCCCGCCTCGCTGTCGCCGTCGCGTGCGAGCGACTTCATGCAGTGCCCGCTGCTGTACCGGTTCCGGGTGATCGACCGGCTGCCGGAGAAGCCGAGCGAGGCGGCGACCCGGGGCACTCTGGTGCACGCGGTGCTGGAGCGGCTGTTCGACGCCCCGGCCGGCGACCGCACGGCGCCGCGTGCGAAGTCGCTGATCCCCGGCCAGTGGGACCGGCTGCGCGAGAGCAGGCCGGAGGTCGCGGAGCTGTTCGCGGACGACCCGGAGGGCGAGCGTCTCGCGCGCTGGCTGACGGAGGCGGAGGCGCTGGTCGAGCGGTGGTTCACGCTGGAGGACCCGAGCCGGCTGGAGCCCGCCGAGCGGGAGCTGTTCGTGGAGGCGGAGCTGGACTCCGGGCTGCGGCTGCGCGGCATCATCGACCGGGTGGACGTGGCGCCCACGGGCGAGGTGCGGATCGTCGACTACAAGACGGGCAAGGCGCCCCGCCCTGAGTACGCGGAGGGCGCGCTGTTCCAGATGAAGTTCTACGCCCTGGTGGTGTGGCGTCTGAAGAACGTGATCCCGCGCCGCCTCCAGCTGGTGTACCTGGGCAGCGGCGACGTGCTGACGTACGACCCGGTGCTCGCGGATCTGGAGCGGGTGGAGCGCAAGCTGCTCGCGCTGTGGGAGGCGATCCGGCGGGCGACCGAGACGGGCGACTGGCGGCCGCGTCCGACGAAGCTGTGCGGCTGGTGCGACCACCAGGCGCACTGCCCGGAGTTCGGCGGCACTCCCCCGCCCTATCCCCTGCCCTTGAGGGCGCCTGAGTCCGGCGTTGCCGAGCAGGGCAGAATGGGGCCGGACTAGCGAAGGAGACTTACGTGGCCATCCGCGTCCTACTGGTCGACGACCAGCCGCTGCTGCGCACCGGATTCCGGATGATCCTGGAGGCCGAACAGGACCTCGCGGTCGTCGGTGAGGCCGGGGACGGACTCCAGGCCCTGGACCAGGTGCGGGCGCTGCAGCCCGACGTGGTGCTCATGGACATCCGCATGCCGCGGATGGACGGGGTGGAGGCCACGCGCCAGATCACCGGCCCGGAGCGCGACGGCCCGGCGAAGGTGCTGGTGCTGACGACGTTCGACCTCGACGAGTACGTGGTGGAGGCGCTGAAGGCGGGGGCCAGCGGCTTCCTGCTGAAGGACGCCCCGGCCAACGAGCTGGTGCAGGCGATCCGGGTGGTGGCCGCGGGTGAGGCGATGCTCGCGCCGAGCATCACGCGCCGGCTGCTGGACAAGTACGCCACGCATCTGCCGTCCGGCGAGGAGCCGGTGCCGGACACGCTGCACACGCTGACCGACCGCGAGGTCGAGGTGCTGAAGCTGGTGGCGCGCGGGCTGTCCAACGCGGAGATCGCCGCCGACCTGTTCGTCAGCGAGACCACCGTGAAGACGCACGTCGGCCATGTGCTGACCAAGCTGGGCCTGCGCGACCGTGTGCAGGCCGCCGTGTACGCGTACGAGAGCGGGCTGGTGCGCCCCGGCGCCCAATAGCGCGCACGTCGTTCCCCGCAGGACATGAGCGTGGGGGCGCCCTCCCGGCCGGGAGGGCGCCCCCACGCTCATGTGTGCGGCGGGTCAGCTGCTCTTGCTCAGCTCCCAGAAGCGGAACACGGTGGACGCGTCGAGGCAGTACTCCAGCCCGTAGACGCCGTCCTGGACGACCGCGTACTGCTTGCCCTGCCAGATCGGCAGCACCGGGACGTCCTCGGCGACCTTGTCCTGGATCGCCCCGAACTCCTTGTCGGTGGCGCCGCGGTCGCTCTCGGCGGCGGTGCGCGGCAGCAGCGTCTTGGTGATCTCGCCGGCCTTGTAGTTGTTGGAGAGGACGTTGCCCTCGCCGAAGAACGGGGCGGTGAAGTTGTCGGCGTCCGGGTAGTCCGGCACCCAGCCCTTCACGTAGACGCCGTACTTGCCGGCGGCGACGTCCTTCTCGTACTGGGCGAACTCGACCGACTTCACGTCGGCGTCGAACAGGCCGCTGGCGTTGAGCTGCTCGGCGATCGCCTCGAGCTCCTGGTCGGTGGCCGGGCCGTAACGGGCCGGGGTGGACCAGAGGGTCAGCTCCACCTTCTCGGTGATGCCCTCCTCCTCCAGCGCCGCCTTGGCCTTGGCCTTGGAGGGGCGGGCGCCGTAGGTGTCGAAGAAGGCCGTGTTGTGGCCGGCGACACCGGCCGGGATGATCGAGTACAGCGGGGTGGCCGTACCCTCGTACACCTCGTGCATCAGGGCGTCGCGGTCGATCAGGTAGGCCATGGCCTTGCGGACGCCGAGCCGGCCGGCGACCGGGTCGTCCATGTTGAAGACCAGGTGCTGCACCTCGGCGCTGCTGCCCTCGACGACCTCGATGCCGCCGTCGCCGGTGTCGGCCTTCTCGATGTCGCTGATGGCCTGGGCGGTGAGACCGCGGTAGGCGATGTCGACCTCGCCCTTCTCCAGGGCCTTCTTCAGACCGTCCTGGTCGCCGTGGAAGAACTGCAGCGTCACGCCGGAGTTCTGCGGTTCGGCCGAGCCGCTGTAGTGCTCGTTCACGGAGAAGACGGCCTTGCCGTCGTCGAAGGAGTCCAGCTTGTACGGGCCGGAGCCGACCGCCTTGCCGTCCTCGCGCAGGGCGTTCGCGTCGTATTCGCGGTGGTTGACGATGGCGCCGGCGCCGGAGGCGATCTTGCTCGGGAAGGTGGCGTCGGCGGTGTTCAGCCGGAAGACGACCGTCTTCTCGTCCGGCGTCTCCACCTTCTCCAGGGTCGGGAACATGACCGCTGGACCGTCGGGGTCGTCGATCTTCAGCATGCGGTCGAAGGAGAACTTCACGTCCTCCGAGGTGAGCGCGTCACCGTTGCTGAACTTCAGTCCGTCCCGCAGCGTGCAGGTGTAGACCCGGGTGGCGCTGTCGCTGAACTCGCAGCTCTGCGCGGCGTCCGGCTGCGGCTCGGTGCCCCCCTTGGGGAAGCCGAGCAGCGACTGGAAGACGTTGTTGAACAGCAGCCAGGATCCGGGGTCGTACCCGGAGGCGGGGTCGGTGGCCAGGACGTCGTCGGACATGCCGACGACGATCTTGGAGTCGTTCGACTCCGCGTCCCCGTCCTCGGAGCCGCAGCCGGTCAGCAGGCCGGAGGCCAGCACGGCCACGAGGGGCAGTGCCGGCCACTGGGTGCGCAGGTTCACGTGCGATGCCTTGTCGTTTCCGTGGGTTTGGACCTAGCCACCGGATCCCGGCGTACAGGTTCGTCAGCCGCTGACGCCGCGTCCGAGCTCCCACAGCTGGAGCGTGGAGGAGGAGTTGAGCGCGTAGGCGGTGCCGGTGACGTCGTCACGGGCGGCGAGGTACTGCTTGCCCTGCCACAGCGGCAGCACGGGGACGTCGTCGGCGACGATGTCCTGGATCTCCGTGAAGCTCTTCGAGGCGTTGAGGCGGTCGGCCTGGCGACGCGACTCGGGGATGAGGTCCTTGCGGACCTCGGTGTTGACGTAGGGCGAGTTGAGGAAGTTGTCCTCGGCCAGGAAGGGCGAAAGGAAGTTGTCGGCGTCCGGGTAGTCCGGGAACCAGCCCATCCCGTAGACGTCGTACTTGCCGTCCTGGCCCGCCTTGCGGAACTTGTCCCAGGAGGTGCCCTCGATGTCCGTCCGGAACAGGCCACTGTCGTTGAGCTGCTTGCTGAGCTGCTCGAACTCGGTCTTGGTGGCCGGACCGTAGTGGTCGGTCGTGTAGTGCAGCGTGAGCTTCACCGGGGTGTCGACGTCGGCGTCCTCGAGCAGTTCGCGGGCCTTGGCCGCGTTCGCGTCGCCGTACTTGTTGAAGAAGGCGTTGGAGTGGCCGGTGACGCCGGCGGGCACCAGCGAGAACAGCGGCTCGGCCTGGCTGCCGTACACCTTGGCGACGAGCTCGTCACGGTTGATCAGCTGGGCCATCGCCTGGCGGACGGCCTTGTCCTCGACCGACTCGGCCTTGGTGTTGAAGGCCAGGTAGCGGATCTCCAGACCCGGGCTCTCCACCAGATCGACGTCGCCGTCGGTGGCGTTGGCCAGCTTCTGGATCTGCTCCGGCGACATGCTGCGGGTCATGACGTCGATGTCGCCGGACTCGAGGGCCTCGCCCATCAGGTCGGCGTTCTCGTAGGCGACCAGCTCGACCTTGTCGTTGTTGACCTGGAGCGCGCCCTTGTACGACGGGTTCTTGGTGAAGGTGGCGCGCACCAGGGCGCCGCCCTTGACCTCGCTCTCCATCGTGTACGGGCCGGAGCCGTCGACGTCGAAGCCCTCGCGCAGCTTGTCCTGGGCGTAGACGTCCTTGTTGACGATGCCCGCGACCGGGGTGGACAGCTTGTACGGGAAGGTCGCGTCGGCCGCCTTGAGGTGGAAGATCACCTCGCGGTCGCCCTGCGTCTCGATGGTGTCGATGGTGGACAGCAGGGCGAAGACACCGCTGTCGCCCTTGAGGGAGAGGGCGCGGTCGATGGAGTACTTCACGTCCGCCGCGGTGATGGGGTCGCCGTCGGCGAACTGGAGGCCGTCGCGCAGGGTGCAGCTGTAGCGCTCGTTGCCGGCGTCGGTGAAACCGCAGGACTCGGCCGCCTCGGGCACGGGCTCGCCCTCGCCGCGGGGCTGGACCATCAGGGTCTGGACGGTCTGCCGCAGGATGTTCCAGGTACCGACGTCGTAGGCCCAGGCGGGGTCGAGGGGGGCGAGCCCCTCCTCCTCGGAGGCGGTGAACCGGTCCGTGGTGCCCACGACGATCGCCTCGCCGTCGCCGCTGCCGCTCTCGGTGTCGCCACAGGCGGCGAGCACCGGCGCGAGCAGGCCCATCGCGGCCGCCAGCACCAAAGTCTTGCGGTTCATGCTCGAGTTTCTCCAGGACGTCGTCGTCTCCGCGTCGTCCGCGCGTGCAGGGGTCGGCACGGCGGAGGGCGGGGAGGGGTGTGGTTCTCGCGACGACATTAGTCCGCGTCCGCAGGAGGGTTGGCGGCCCCCGGAGTTGGGGCCTCATCACGCAGTGGCACCAGGTGTGAACGGACCGACAGGGATGACCGCGGAAGGATTGGTGCAGCTTCCCATCAATCAGGACACATGGGCGCGCCGGTGATCTCCCCAATCGGGCGGGATGCACACCCGGACATCGTTGTCGGCCCATGTGAATGTGGTGAATGTCACGTGTGAAAAGGGGCTCGGCGGCCCTATGGATTCGGCCACCCACGGCCGGAAACGCATGCGGACGGCTCGGACGGCTCGGCTCCTTGACGGAGCGCCCCGCATGCCGGTTCCGGCGGTGGCGCACACCGCGTGAGCGGTCAGCGCAGGTCCGTCATCAGACCGCGCAGGAACGACAGGTCCACGACGTCCAGCGACGGGACGACCGTGCGGCGGGCGGCCGGGGTGATCGGGCCCACGGAGGGCACCGCGACGACCTGGCAGCCGGCGGCCTCGGCGGCCGTGACGCCGGTGACCGTGTCCTCCACGACCGCGCAGCGCACCGGGTCGGCGCCGAGTCCGGCGGCCGCCGCGAGATAGGGGTCGGGGTGCGGCTTGGTGCGCGGCACCTCGTCGCCGGCGACGGACAGGGCGAAGTACTCGGCGCCCAGGACGGGCAGCACCCGGTCGATGATGCGCCGGTGGGAGGCGGAGACGAGCGCCGTCGGGATCTCGTGCTCGGCGAGCTCGCCGAGCAGCCGCGCGGCGCCCGGCATCAGCGGCAGGGCGTGGTCGATGCGGCTCTCGAAGGCGTCGTTGAGCAGCACCGTGAGCTCGTCGAGGCCGATGTCGGCCCCGGTCGCCTCGATCAGGAAGCCCGCACTGCGGGTCATGGGGCCGCCGACCACCACATGGCGCCAGGCCTCGTCGAGGGTGTGGCCGAGGGAGCCGAAGACCTCCACCTCGACGTCCCACCAGAAGCCCTCGGTGTCCACCAGGGTGCCGTCCATGTCGAGGAGCACCGCCTGGAGGGCCGAGCCTTCGGCCGTAAGGGTTCCGAGCGCGGGGACCGTACTGGTCATCCACCTACCTCCTGTAGGGACGATCAGGCCGGTTCCCACGAGGGGAACCGGCCTGCAGTGGACCGACCAGTCTACGTCGTGCGCGCCGGAAGTGCCTGGTGCGGCCGCCGGGGCGGCGGCCGCACGGGCCCGGCGTGCGCCGCCGGACCGGCTCAGCGGGCGTTGAAGTACTTCGCCTCCGGGTGGTGGATCACGATGGCGTCGGTGGACTGCTCGGGGTGCAGCTGGAACTCCTCGGAGAGCTGCACGCCGATACGCTCCGGCTCCAGCAGGTCCGCGATCTTGGCGCGGTCCTCCAGGTCGGGGCAGGCGCCGTAGCCGAGGGAGAAGCGGGCGCCCCGGTACTTCAGGGCGAACATGTCCTCCATGGCGTCCGGGTCCTCGCCCGCGAAGCCCAGCTCGGAGCGGACGCGGGCGTGCCAGTACTCGGCGAGCGCCTCGGCGAGCTGGACGGACAGGCCGTGCAGCTCGAGGTACTCGCGGTAGGCGTTGGCCTCGAACAGCCGGGCGGTCTCCTCGCCGATGCGGGAGCCGACGGTGACGACCTGGAGGCCGACGACGTCCTTCTCGCCGGACTCCTCCGGGCGGAAGAAGTCGGCCAGGCACAGACGGCGGCCGCGGCGCTGGCGCGGGAAGGTGAAGCGGGTGCGCTCGTTGCCCTCCTCGTCCAGGATGATCAGGTCGTCGTCCTTGGAGACGCAGGGGAAGTAGCCGTAGACCACGGCGGCCTCCAGCAGGTTCTCCGTCTGGAGCCGGTCCAGCAGTCCGCGCAGCCGCGGCCGGCCCTCGGTCTCCACCAGCTCCTCGTAGGTGGGGCCGTCGCCGGTGCGGGCCTGCTTCAGACCCCACTGGCCCTTGAACAGCGCGCCCTCGTCGAGCCAGGAGGCGTACTCCTTGAGCTGGATGCCCTTGACGACGCGGGTGCCCCAGAACGGCGGGGCGGGGACCGGGTTGTCGGTGGCCACGTCGGAGCGGACGCTGCCCTCCTCCGGGCGCTCCTCGATCTCCACGGTCGCCGCGCGCACCCGCCGTTGCTTCAGCTCCGGGAGCTTGGCGCCCGGGACGCCGCGCTTGATGCCGATCAGGGCGTCCATCAGGCGCAGGCCCTCGAACGCGTCGCGGGCGTAGCGGACCTCGCCCTGGTAGATCTCGTGCAGGTCCTGCTCGACGTAGGCGCGGGTGAGGGCGGCGCCGCCGAGGATGACCGGGTAGTCGGCGGCCAGGCCGCGCTGGTTGAGCTCCTCCAGGTTCTCCTTCATGATCACCGTGGACTTCACCAGCAGACCCGACATGCCGATCACGTCGGCCTTGTGCTCGTCCGCGGCCTCCAGGATCGCCGAGACCGGCTGCTTGATCCCCAGGTTGACGACGTTGTAGCCGTTGTTCGACAGGATGATGTCGACCAGGTTCTTGCCGATGTCGTGCACGTCCCCGCGCACCGTGGCCAGCACGATCGTGCCCTTGCCGGCCTCGTCGGTCTTCTCCATGTGCGGCTCCAGATGAGCCACCGCCGTCTTCATCACCTCGGCGGACTGCAGCACGAACGGCAGCTGCATCTGCCCCGAACCGAACAGCTCACCGACCACCTTCATGCCGTCCAGCAGGGTGTCGTTGACGATGTCCAGCGCCGGACGCGTCTGAAGCGCCTCGTCCAGATCCTGCTCGAGGCCGTTGCGCTCGCCGTCGATGATGCGGCGCTTCAGGCGCTCGTCCAGCGGCAGCGCGGCCAGCTCCTCGGCCTTGCCCGCCTTCAGCGACTTCGCCGTCGCGCCCTCGAACAGCTGCATGAGCTTCTGCAGCGGGTCGTAACCCTCCGAGCGCCGGTCGTAGATCAGGTCGAGGGCGGTCTGGACCTCCTCCTCGCTGAACCGGGCGATCGGGAGGATCTTCGACGCGTGCACGATCGCCGAGTCCAGGCCCGCCTTCACGCACTCGTCGAGGAAGACGCTGTTGAGCAGGATGCGGGCGGCCGGGTTCAGGCCGAAGGAGATGTTCGACAGACCCAGCGTGGTCTGCACGTCCGGGTGGCGGCGCTTCAGCTCACGGATGCCCTCGATCGTGGCGATGCCGTCCTTGCGGGACTCCTCCTGACCGGTGCAGATCGTGAACGTCAGACAGTCCACGAGGATGTCCTCCTCGCGGATGCCCCAGTTTTCGGTCAGATCCGCGATCAGGCGTTCGGCGATCTCGACCTTCTTCTCCGCCGTGCGCGCCTGGCCCTCCTCGTCGATGGTCAGCGCGATCAGCGCGGCGCCGTGCTCCCGCGCCAGCTCGGTGACGCGGGCGAAGCGGGACTCGGGGCCGTCGCCGTCCTCGTAGTTCACCGAGTTGATCACCGCACGGCCGCCCAGCCTCTCCAGACCGGCCCGGATCACGTCCACCTCGGTGGAGTCCAGCACGATCGGCAGCGTGGACGCGGTCGCGAACCTGCCGGCCAGCTCCCGCATGTCCGCCACACCGTCCCGGCCGACATAGTCGACACACAGGTCGAGCATGTGCGCGCCCTCGCGGATCTGCTCGCGCGCCATCTCCACGCAGTCGTCCCAGCGGCCGTCCAGCATGGCCTCACGGAACTTCTTCGACCCGTTGGCGTTGGTGCGCTCACCGATCGCCAGGTAGGAGGTGTCCTGCCGGAACGGCACCGACTGGTACAGCGACGCCGCACCCGGCTCGGGGCGCGGGTCGCGCTCCACCGGCTCCAGCTCCCGCACCCGCTCCACCAGCCGGCGCAGATGCTCGGGCGTGGTGCCGCAGCAGCCGCCCACCAGCGACAGCCCGTACTCCCGCACGAACGTCTCCTGGGCGTCCGCCAGCTCGGGCGCGGTCAGGGGGTAGTGGGCGCCGTCCTTGGTCAGCTCGGGCAGGCCGGCGTTCGGCATGCACGACAGGGGGACGCGGGAGTGGCGCGCCAGGTAGCGCAGGTGCTCGCTCATCTCGGCGGGGCCGGTCGCACAGTTCAGGCCGACCATGTCGATGCCCAGCGGCTCCAGCGCGGTCAGGGCCGCGCCGATCTCCGAGCCGAGCAGCATGGTGCCGGTGGTCTCCACCGTCACGGACACGATCAGCGGCACCTCGAGGCCGACCGCCTCCATGGCGCGGCGGGCGGCGATGACGGACGC
The DNA here is from genome assembly GCF_051903975.1 of Streptomyces sp. P9-2. NCBI lineage: Bacteria > Bacillati > Actinomycetota > Actinomycetes > Kitasatosporales > Streptomycetaceae > Streptomyces > Streptomyces sp. P9-2. The sequence goes on along the minus strand of NZ_CP192633.1, from coordinate 3,758,003 downwards.
CTTGGTCTGCAGCAGGTCCTGCGTGGTCTCCACGAGCAGCGCGTCGGCGCCGCCGGCGAGCAGGCCCTCCGCGTTCTGCTGGTAGGCGTCGCGGATGGCGCCGAACGTGGTGTGGCCGAGGGTGGGCAGCTTGGTGCCCGGGCCCATGGAGCCCAGTACCCAGCGCGGGCGGCCGTCGCGGCCGGTGAACTCGTCGGCCGTCTCGCGGGCGATGCGGGCGCCCGCCTCGGACAGTTCCAGCACGCGCTCGGCGATGTCGTATTCGCCCAATGCGGTGAGGTTGGCTCCGAACGTGTTCGTCTCGACGCAGTCGACGCCGACGCCGAAGTACTCGGAGTGGACCGAACGGACGATGTCGGGGCGGGTCAGGTTCAGGATCTCGTTGCAGCCCTCGAGGTTCTGGAAGTCCTCGAGAGTGGGGTCCTGGGCCTGCAGCATCGTGCCCATCGCTCCGTCGGCGACCACCACACGGGTGGCCAGGGCCTCTCGGAGCGCGGACACACGGGTCCGGCTGTCGGCGGAAGGGGTCAGCGGCAACGAGGCCATGAAAGGGGCTCCCTCAGGTGCGACGGCTGTCGGCTTTGCGGCTGCCCGGAAAAGTCATCGGTTCGAGCTTCCCCGGCAGGGCGCACGCCGTCAGGGTATCCGGGACCGCACCCGGACGTCGGGGGCGTCCACGGGCCGGACGAAGATGGCCGACGGGCGACGGTCGGGGCGGGAGAGACGCGACCGATCATGACCGACCATTAGCGAAGGGTCGGCATCGACCGGTAGTGTTCGGCATTGCCGAACAGCGGCAGCGACGTCGCGAGTCGGCGCTCGAAGGGGACGGAGGCAGTACGGCGATGGCACGGAACATCCAGTCGCTCGAACGGGCGGCAGCGATGCTGCGCCTGCTCGCGGGCGGCGAGCGACGGCTCGGCCTCTCGGACATCGCCTCCTCGCTCGGCCTCGCCAAGGGCACCGCCCACGGCATCCTGCGCACCCTTCAGCAGGAGGGTTTCGTCGAGCAGGACGAGACCTCGGGCCGCTACCAGCTGGGCGCGGAGCTGCTGCGTCTGGGCACCACCTACCTGGACGTGCACGAGCTGCGGGCCCGCGCCCTGGTGTGGACGGACGACCTGGCCCGCTCCAGCGGGGAGAGCGTCTATCTCGGCGTGCTGCACCAGCAGGGCGTGCTGATCGTGCACCACGTCTTCCGGCCCGACGACAGCCGGCAGGTGCTGGAGATCGGCGCCATGCAGCCGCTGCACTCCACGGCCCTGGGCAAGGTCCTGTCGGCCTACGACCCGGTGGCGCACAGCGAGGCCCTGGAGGCCGACCGCAAGGCGTTCACCGACCGCACGGTGTGCGACGTCGAGTCCTTCGAGGAGATCCTCGACCTCACCCGCGCGCGGGGCTACGCGGCGGACGTGGAGGAGACCTGGGAGGGCGTGGCCTCGCTCGCCGCGCCCATCCACGACCGCCGGCGCATGCCGGTCGGGGCGGTCGGCATCACGGGCGCGGTGGAGCGGCTGCGCAAGGACGGCGAGCTGCGGCCCGAGCTGATCGCGGCGGTGCGGGACTGCGCCCGCGCGGTGTCGCGGGACCTGGGCGCCGGACGCTTCTGAGCGGGCCGCCGCGCGCCGGCGGTCACCGTACGCAGCACACAGCACCCGGACGCCCCGACGGCGGGCCGGGGCCCACGCGCGCCCGCGGACGGACACGCACGGCGACCGGTCCGACCCGGTCGGCCCAGCGATCAGTAACGATCGCACTTTTCGACAACCGAGACTCTTGACGCATCTCCGGGGCCGGGCAAGACTCCCGTCCATCGGTCGGCATTGTCGAACACCTACCGGCAATACGCGCTAGAGTGGGACAACGCCAAGGGCCGGCAACGCTCTCACCCACTGAGGGCGCCAATCCCCGGAGGGACCCGGGGGTCGGCATCCCTGGACGAAGGACAAAGGAGTCGCGGGTGTCCAGCTCCGACATCTTCATCGGCGAGACCATCGGTACCGCCATACTCATCCTGCTCGGCGGCGGTGTGTGCGCCGCCGTGACGCTCAAGGCCTCCAAGGCCCGTAACGCCGGCTGGCTCGCCATCGCCTTCGGCTGGGGCTTCGCCGTCATGACGGCGGTCTACATATCGGGGCCGCTCTCCGGCGCCCACCTGAACCCGGCCGTGACCCTCGCGCTCGCCATCAAGGACGGCGGGTGGGCGAACGTCCCGACCTACTTCGCCGCGCAGATCCTCGGCGCGATGATCGGCGCCACCCTGGTGTGGCTCGCGTACTACGGCCAGTTCCAGGTCCACCTCACCGACAAGGAGATCGTCGGCGGCCCCGGCGCCCAGACGACCTCCGCCAAGGCGGTCGAGGCGCAGGAGAAGGGCGCCGGCCCGGTGCTCGGCATCTTCTCCACGGGTCCGGAGATCCGGAACACGGTGCAGAACCTCACCACGGAGATCATCGGCACCTTCGTGCTGCTGCTCGCCGTGCTCACGCAGGGCCTGAACGACGCGGGCAACGGCCTCGGCGTGATCGGCGGTCTGATCACCGCGCTCGTGGTGGTCTCGATCGGTCTGTCGCTGGGCGGCCCCACGGGGTACGCCATCAACCCCGCCCGTGACCTCGGCCCCCGTATCGTCCACGCCCTTCTGCCGCTGCCCAACAAGGGCGGCTCCGACTGGTCGTACGCCTGGGTCCCGGTGATCGGTCCGCTGATCGGCGGCGCCATCGCGGCCGGTGTCTACAACGTCGCCTTCGCATAGATGACCTCCCACGCTTCCCCCGCGATCGTTGTAGTAGCGCCGTACCCACTGCCCCGTAACCAAGGAACTTCCAGGAGCACACCGTGACCGACGCCCACACCGCCGGCCCGTTCATCGCCGCGATCGACCAGGGCACCACCTCTTCCCGCTGCATCGTCTTCGACCGCGACGGGCGCATCGTCTCCGTCGACCAGAAGGAGCACGAGCAGATCTTCCCCAAGCCCGGCTGGGTCGAGCACGACGCCACCGAGATCTGGACGAACGTCCAGGAGGTGGTCGCCGGCGCTGTCGCCAAGGCCGGCATCACCCGGGACGACATCAAGGCCATCGGCATCACCAACCAGCGCGAGACCACCGTGCTGTGGGACAGGAACACCGGTGAGCCGGTCCACAACGCCATCGTCTGGCAGGACACCCGCACCGACGCCCTCTGCCGTGAGCTGGGCCGCAACGTCGGCCAGGACCGCTTCCGCCGCGAGACCGGCCTGCCCCTGGCCTCCTATTTCGCCGGTCCCAAGGCGCGCTGGCTGCTCGACAACGTCGAGGGTCTGAAGGAGCGTGCGGAGGCGGGCGACATCCTTTTCGGCACCATGGACACATGGGTCATCTGGAACCTCACGGGCGGAACGGACGGCGGCCGGCACGTCACCGACGTCACCAACGCCTCCCGCACGATGCTGATGAACCTGCACACCATGCAGTGGGACGCGAAGATCGCCGAGTCGATCGGCGTCCCGACGCCGATGCTGCCGGAGATCCGCTCCTCCGCCGAGGTCTACGGCGAGATCAAGGGCGGCAAGCTGGGCGACCTGCTCGGCGGGATCCCGGTCGCCTCGGCGCTGGGCGACCAGCAGGCGGCGCTGTTCGGCCAGACGTGTTTCGCCGAGGGCGAGACCAAGTCGACCTACGGCACCGGCACCTTCATGGTGATGAACACCGGCGACAAGATCATCAACTCCTACAGCGGCCTGCTGACCACGGTCGGCTACCAGATCGGCGACCAGAAGCCGGTCTACGCCCTGGAGGGCTCGATCGCCGTCACCGGTTCGCTGGTGCAGTGGATGCGCGACCAGATGGGCCTGATCTCCACCGCCGCCGAGATCGAGACCCTGGCGCTGTCCGTCGAGGACAACGGCGGCGCCTACTTCGTGCCGGCCTTCTCCGGACTGTTCGCCCCGTACTGGCGCTCCGACGCCCGCGGTGTGATCGCCGGCCTCACCCGGTACGTGACCAAGGCGCACCTCGCGCGCGCCGTCCTGGAGGCCACCGCCTGGCAGACGCGGGAGATCGCCGACGCCATGACGAAGGACTCCGGCGTGGAGCTCGCCGCCCTCAAGGTCGACGGCGGCATGACCTCCAACAACCTGCTGATGCAGACCCTCGCCGACTTCGTGGACGCCCCCGTGGTGCGCCCGATGGTCGCCGAGACCACCTGCCTCGGCGCCGCCTACGCCGCCGGCCTGGCCGTCGGCTTCTGGAACAGCACCGACGACCTGCGCGCCAACTGGCGCAGGGCCGCCGAGTGGACCCCCCGCATGGACGCGGACACCCGCGACCGTGAGTACAAGAGCTGGCTCAAGGCCGTCGAGCGGACCATGGGCTGGCTCGAGGACGAGGAGTAGAACCGCCATGACCACCCAAGCCACCCTGCAGTCCGTACCTGCCCTGGGGACGCACCCGGCGTCCGGCCCGAACCCGAGCCGTGCCGAGACCCGGGAGCAGCTCTCCAAGGCGTCGTACGACCTCCTCGTCATCGGCGGCGGCATCCTGGGCATCTCCACCGCCTGGCACGCCGCGCAGTCCGGTCTCAGGGTGGCTCTGGTGGACGCCGGTGACTTCGCCGGAGCCACCTCTTCCGCCTCCTCCAAGCTGCTCCACGGCGGTCTGCGCTACCTGCAGACCGGCGCGGTGAAGCTGGTGGCGGAGAACCACTTCGAGCGCCGTGCGGTCTCCCGCCAGGTGGCCCCCCACCTGGCGAACCCGCTCACGTTCTACCTCCCCGTGTACAAGGGCGGGCCGCACGGCGCGGCGAAGCTCGGGGCCGGTGTGTTCGCCTACTCGGCGCTGTCGGCCTTCGGTGACGGCGTGGGCCACCTGCTGTCGCCGGCGAAGGCAGCGCAGGACGTGCCGGAGCTGCGCACCGAGAACCTGAAGGCCGTCGCCGTGTACGGCGACGACCAGATGAACGACGCGCGCATGGCGCTGATGACGGTGCGCGCGGCCGCCGAGTCGGGCGCGGTCGTCCTCAACCACGCCGAGGTGACGGGCCTGCGCTTCACCAAGGGCCGGGTCACCGGCGCCGAACTGCGGGACCGGATCTCCGGTGAGGAGTTCGGCGTCAACGCGCGGCTGGTGCTCAACGCGACCGGCCCGTGGGTGGACCACCTGCGCCGCATGGAGGACCCGGACGCGGCCCCGTCGATCCGGCTGTCGAAGGGCGCGCACCTGGTCCTGAAGCGGACCTCCCCGTGGAAGGCCGCGCTGGCCACGCCGATCGACAAGTACCGGATCACCTTCGCCCTCCCCTGGGAGGACATGCTGCTGCTCGGCACCACCGACGAGGAGTACGAGGGCGACCCGGCGGACGTCGCGGTGAACGAGAAGGACATCGCGCAGATACTCGACGAGGCCGCGTTCTCCATCCGCGACCAGCAGCTCAGCCGTGACCTGATCACGTACTCCTTCGCCGGTCTGCGGGTGCTGCCGGGCGGTCCCGGCGACACGGCCAAGGCCAAGCGGGAGACCGTGGTCACCGAGGGCCGGGGCGGGATGCTGTCCGTCGCGGGCGGCAAGTGGACCACGTTCCGCCACATCGGCCGCACCGTGATGCGCAAGCTGCAGGAGCTGCCCGGCCACCCGCTGGGCGAGGACTTCGAGCCGGTGGGCGCGCTGCCGAAGAAGCTGCCGCTGCCCGGCGTGGCCAACCCGCGCGCCGTCGCCCACCGCCTCCTGGTGGACGGCCCGGCGCCCGGCCCGCGCATGGCGGCCGACACCGCCCGTCACCTCGCCACCCACTACGGGTCGCTGGCGTTCGACATCGCCCGCCTGGCGAACGAGGACCCGGCGCTGGCCCGGCGCGTCCACCCGGACGCCCCGGAGATCTGGGCGCAGGTCGTGTGGGCCCGGGACCACGAGTGGGCCGAGACGGCGGACGACGTGCTGCGCCGCCGCACCACCCTCACCATCCGCGGCCTGGCCACGGACGAGGTCCGGGCGGACGTGCAGGAACTGCTCGACAAGAAGTGAGCGTGCCCGCGCCGGCTCCCCCGCACGGGAGCCGGCGCGCGGTGAGGGGCGGCCCACGCCGACGGGGCCGCCCCTCGCCGCGTTTCCGCGGTCCGCCGCGCGGGGTGTTTCCCGCCGCCGTGCGGGGCAGTCATGGGGCACTCCCCTTGTGCGGGGAGCTGCGGGAGCTCCCGTGGACACGCCGTAAGGTTGGTGCGTACACGAGGGCACGTCGGAAGGAGGCGCTGGGTGATCGAGCTCGAGGGGGTTCCCGAGCTGATCGACCCGGTCATGGTGGCCGCGTTCGAGGGCTGGAACGACGCCGGTGACGCCGCCTCCACCGCGGTCGCGCATCTGGACCGGGAGTGGAAGGGCGAGGTGTTCGCGGCGCTCGACGCCGAGGACTACTACGACTTCCAGGTCAACCGTCCCACGGTGTTCCTGGAGAACGGCGTGCGGAAGATCACCTGGCCGACGACGCGGCTGTCGGTGGTGCGGGTCGGCGGTGAGAAACCGCGCGACCTGGTGCTGGTGCGCGGCATCGAACCGTCCATGCGCTGGCGCTCGTTCTGCAACGAGATCCTAGGCTTCGCGCACGAGCTGGGCGTGGAGCTGGTGGTGGTGCTGGGCGCACTGCTCGGCGACACCCCGCACACCCGTCCGGTCCCGATCAGCGGGACCACGTCCGACCCGGACCTGGCCCGCCGCATGGACCTCGAGGAGACCAAGTACGAGGGCCCCACGGGCATCGTCGGCATCCTCCAGGAGGCGTGCACGCACGCCGGCGTCCCCGCGGTGTCGCTGTGGGCGGCCGTTCCGCACTACGTGTCGCAGCCGCCCAACCCGAAGGCCACGCTGGCCCTGCTGAACCGGCTCGAGGACCTGATCGACGTGCGCATCCCGCTGGGCGAGCTGCCCGAGGACGCGCGCGCCTGGCAGGTGGGCGTGGACCAGCTGGCCGCGGAGGACAGCGAGGTCGCCGAGTACGTGCAGTCGCTGGAGGAGGCCCGGGACACGGCGGAGCTGCCGGAGGCGTCCGGGGAGGCGATCGCCCGGGAGTTCGAGCGGTATCTGCGGCGGCGGGACGGGGCATCGGGCCCGCCCGGGGGGCACGCGACCGCGGAGGGGTCCGACGGGGGGCCGTCGTACCGGCGGGACGGGCCGGGTGGGCGGTCTCGGCCGTCCAGGCCGCCTCGGCAGGAGGCGGAACAGGACGGCGACGAGTCGGCCGAGGAGTGACGTGATGCGAGGAGGGGCCCCGTTCTGAGAACGGGGCCCCTCCTCGCTGTTGTTCGGCGTGCGGCGCCGTTGTGGCTGGTCGCGCGGTTCCCCGCGCCCCTTTGGGGCGTTGTTCTAGAGGGCGACTCCCAGGAGGGCGTCCACGGCTCGGGAGACTATGCCGGGGGCGCCGGGGTCGGTGCCGCCCTGTTGTTCCTGGAGGACCGTCCAGCGGTCCACTGCCGCGAGTGCGGCCGGGGCGTTCAGGTCGTCCGCGAGGGCGTCGCGGATCTCCTCGACGAGGGCCTCGGCGGGCGGGCCGTCGGGGCGGGAGACCGCGGCGCGCCAGTGGTCGAGGCGGGTCACGGCGTCCTGGAGGACCTGGTCGGTCCACTCCCAGTCGGAGCGGTAGTGGTGGGCGAGGAGCGCCAGGCGGATGGCCGCCGGGTCGACGCCGTCGCGCCGGAGCTGGGAGACGAAGACCAGGTTGCCCTTGGACTTGGACATCTTCTCGCCGTCCAGGGCGACCATGCCGGCGTGCACGTAGGCCTTGGCCATCGGGTACTCGCCGGTGAGCACCTGGGCGTGCGAGGCGCCCATCTCGTGGTGCGGGAAGACCAGGTCGGAGCCGCCGCCCTGGATGTCGAAGGTCATGCCCAGGTGGTCGAGGGCGATGGCCACGCACTCGATGTGCCAGCCGGGCCTGCCGCGGCCGAGCGAGCCGCCGTCCCAGCTCGGCTCGCCCTCGCGGGCGGCCATCCAGAGCATCGGGTCGACGGGGTTCTTCTTGCCCGGGCGGTCCGGGTCGCCGCCGCGTTCGGCGGACAGCATCCGCATGGTGGCCGCGTCCAGGTGGGAGACCTGGCCGAAGTGCCGGTCGGACTCGACGGAGAAGTAGATGTCGCCGTCGATCTCGTAGGTGGCGCCGAGCTCACGGAGCCGCTCGACGATCGGGACGATGCCGGGTATGGCCTCGACCGCGCCTATGTAGTGCCGGGGCGGCAGCATCCGCAGGGCCGTCATGTCCTCGCGGAACAGGGCGGTCTCCTGCTCGGCGAGCGCGGTCCAGTCGACGCCGTCGCGCTCGGCCCGCTCCAGCAGCGGGTCGTCGACGTCGGTGACGTTCTGGACGTAGTGAACCTGCCGCTTGTTGTCGAGCCACACGCGCTGCACCAGGTCGAACGCGTTGTAGGTCGCCGCGTGTCCGATGTGGGTGGCGTCGTAGGGCGTGATGCCGCAGACGTAGAGACGGGCGACGGGGCCGGGGTCGAGGGTGACCGGACCGTCGGTCGCGGTGTCGTGGATCCTCAGGTCGCGGCCCTGACCGGGCAGGGCGGGGACTTCGGAAGCGGGCCAGGCATGCATGTCATGAGCCTAACCGGACCGCAGTTCCGGATACGAACCGGAACGGGCCGGACGGCCGGGAAGGCGTTCTTGCGGGTCGCCGCGCCGTGTGCCTCACCGGCCTCCGTCACGTCAGACCGGGGGCCAGGGGATGGCGGGCCAGTCGCCGCCCGGTTCCGGATGGGTGCCGGAGACGAGCAGGGAGTTCACGCGGGAACGGGTGGCGTCGATCTCCGCGGGGGTGATCAGCGGGGTCAGGGCCGCGGTGAGGGGCCCGTCGGGCGTGAGGGCGTCCCTGAGGCCCTTGAGGACGTCCAGGGCCTCCTCGGGCAGCGGCTCCCCCGCCCAGCCCCACAGCAGTGTGCGCAGCTTGTTCTCGGCGTTGAAGGTGACCCCGTGGTCGATGCCGTAGAGCCGGCCCTCGGCCGTGGGCAGCAGGTGGCCGCCCTTGCGGTCGGCGTTGTTGATGACCGCGTCGAGCACGGAGAGGCGGCGCAGCCGGTCGTCGTCGGCGTGCACCAGCAGCGCGGTGCGGCCCTCGCCGACCTCGGCGAAGCCGATCGCCTTCCAGCCCGGCTCCGGCTCCTCGCCGTCCACCAGGGCGAGCAGTTCGGCGCCGGGCGCGGTCTCGATCCACAGCTGGACCATGCCCTCGCCGTACGGGCCGTCGCGCAGCACGGTGGGCGGGACCAGGTCCCAGCCGGTCGCGCGGGACACCTCGTACGCGGCGGCCTCGCGGCCGGCCAGGGTGCCGTCGGGGAAGTCCCACAGGGGCCGCTCCCCCGCGACGGGCTTGTAGACACAGGCGGCCTCGCGGTCCTCGTGGGCGACGATGCAGTACAGGGCGGCGTTCGACGCCTCACGGATGCGTCCGCGCACGGTCAGCTCGCCGCGGGCGAGCAGTTCGGCCGCGGCCGGGTCGGTGGGGGTCACGCTCCGCGGCGGTATCCGTTCTGGCGCGGACATACGTGTCCTTCCGGGTCGAGCGGGAGGCTGCACAGCGGGCACGGCGGCCGCCCCGCGTTGACGACGTCGAGGGCGCGCTTGGCGAAGGCCCGCGCCTGCGCCCCGGTGAGCCGGACGCGCAGCATCGGGGGGCCGTTCTCCTCGTCCTGGAGGAGCCGCTCCTCCGCCTCGGCGAGGTCCTCGTCGGACTCGGCGTCCAGCTCGACGAGGGCCTGCGCCTCCACGATCATGCGCTGCTCCTCGCCGTCCCAGGCGAGCGCCATGGTGCCGACGCGGAACTCCTCCTCCACAGGGGTGTCCAGCGGCGCCGTGTCGGTGATCTCGGCCGGCGCCATCGCGGGCACCGCCGCGCTGCCGCCGCTGCGGCGCACCACCTCGTCGAGCAGTTCGTCCATCCGTTCGGCGAGCGCCGCGACCTGGGTCTTCTCCAGGGCCACGCTGGTCACCCGGGAGCCGGCGGAGGCCTGGAGGAAGAACGTACGGCGCCCTGGCAGTCCGACCGTGCCGGCCACGAAACGTTCCGGTTGGTCGTAGAGGAACACCTGACGGGACACGTCCTGTCTCCATGGGAAGTCGGGGATCGGGCGATGGGCGGATCGAACGCAACTCTGCGGTCGCTTCACCCTACTGCGGGGAACGATCACGGTGCGCCCGCGTCGCCCCCCACGGTGGCGTCGCCGGCGGGCGGCTCCTCGCGCGGCGCCAGGGACGCGAAGTCGCCGGTGTCGCCGAGCCTGAGGAGAAAGGGGCGCAGCCGGGTGTACCGGATCGCGGTGACGGAGCACGGTTCGACGGAGATCCGCTGGAAGAGGTCGAGATGAAGTCCGAGGGCGTCCGCCACCAGGGACTTGATGATGTCGCCGTGCGAGCACATCAGGTACACGGCGTCGGGTCCGTGGTCGCGCTCCACGCGCGCGTTCCACTCGCGCACCGCCTCGGCGGCGCGCGTCTGCATGGCGCGCATGGACTCCCCGCCGGGGAAGGCCGCGGCGGACGGGTGCGCCTGAACGACCTCCATGAGGGGCTCGTCCTTGAGCTCGGCGAGCTTGCGTCCGGTCCAGTCGCCGTAGTGGCACTCGCCGATGCGGTCGTCGGTGTGGTGGGTCAGGCCGGGGCGGGCCTGGAGCAGCGGGGCGACGGTCTCCCTGCAGCGGTCGAGCGGGCTGGTGACGACCTCGGCCAGCGGCAGCGGGGCGAGCCGTCCGGGCAGGCCGGCGGCCTGTGCGGTCCCGCGGTCGTCGAGGTGCACGCCGGGCGTCCAGCCGGCGAGCAGTCCCTCGGTGTTGGCGGTGGATCGTCCGTGCCGGACCAGGAGCAACGTGGGCATGCCGCCCAGCGTAGGCGTACGGCCGTGCGCGGGGACCGGGGCGTGTGGACGACGGCGGGACGGGAACGCGACGGCAGACCGGTTGTCAGGACGGGAGGGCACGCTTCGTGATCGTCGACTGTGGCGTCTACCAGGAGGGGCACAGGTCGGAGGGGTCCCAGGACTTCGCCGGCGCGCTGGAGCGGGCACGGTCGGCGGGAGGTTTCGTCTGGATCGGGCTGCACGAGCCGACGGCGGAGGAGTTCGACCTGGTCGCACGGGAGTTCGGACTGCATCCGCTGGCGGTGGAGGACGCCCTCAAGGCGCATCAGCGGCCCAAGCTGGAGGTGTACGACGACTCGCTCTTCGCGGTCCTCAAGCCGGTGGTGTACGAGCCGGACAGCGACACCGTGTCGTCCGGCGAGATCATGATCTTCCTCGGCGACGCGTTCGCGGTGAGCGTACGGCACGGCCGCGGCGCCCCGCTGGACGCGGTGCGGGACCGGCTGGAGCGGGAGCCGCTGCTGCAGAAGGAGGGGGCGACGGCGGTGCTGTACGCGGCCGCCGACGCCGTGGTCGACCACTACCTGGACGTGGCGACCGAACTGCAGACCGACCTGGAGGAGCTGGAGACGGAGGTCTTCACCCCCGACGCGGGCGGCTCGGGGCGGACGGCGTCCCGGATCTACGACTTCAAGCGGCAGATCCTGGAGTTCCGCCGGGCGACGGTGCCGCTGACGGCGCCCTTGGCCCGGCTGGCGGGGACCGGCGCGTCGGGGTCGCGGGTGCCGTTCGTGGAGGAGGGGGCGCGGCCGTACTTCCGTGACGTCCACGACCACCTCACGCGCGTCAACGAGTCGGTGGAGGGCCTGGACCGGCTGGTGTCGGACGTGCTGTCGGCGCATCTGGCGCAGGTCGGCGTCCAGCAGAACGACGACATGCGCAAGATCTCCGCGTGGGCGGCGATGGCCGTGGTCCCCACGATGATCGCGGGGATTTACGGCATGAACTTCGAGCACATGCCCGAACTGCACTGGACGTGGTCGTACCCGGTGGTGATCGCGCTGATGGCCGCGCTGGAGGTGGTGCTGTTCCGCACCTTCAAGCGCCGGGGGTGGCTGTGACGGTCGTCGGGCGCGGTCAGGCCGCTTCCGGCTCCGGGGTCGCGGGGCCGCTCAGCGCGTTGCGCCGCTCGGGCATCCGCAGCGAGACCATCCGGCGCCAGCCGCCGAGGCGCTCGTACAGGTACACGCCGTGGATGCCGGCCGCCAGCAGCGCCGCCTTGGGCTTCGGCCAGCCCAGGATGCGCCCCATGTGGGCCATCACGGCGAGGCTGACGTCGCGGTAGACGCGGATCTCGGCGAGCGCGCACTCGCGCAGGGTGCGCTGGATGGCACGGCCGTGTCCGGCGTAGGCGAAGCGCAGCAGTTCCTCGTGACAGTAGGCGAGGTGGTTGTCCTCGTCGTTGGAGATCATCTTCACCGCGCGGCCGACGTCGGGGTGGCCGGCGAAGTGCTTGCGCAGCAGCTCCATCTGTTCGGAGGCGCGCTGCTCGGTGACCCTGCTGTGGGCGAGGTAGGTGACGATGTCCTGGACGGTGAGCGGCTCGTCGCGCTTGAGCTTGTCGTGGGCCAGGCCGATGCCGCCCCGCTCCAGGAGCATCGTGTAGTCGGTCTCCGGAGGCACCGGGACGGGCTCCAGACCGCGCTTCTTCAGCAGGGCGTTGAAGATCCGGCCGTGCTTGTCCTCGTCGGCGCCGTGCCGGGTGATCTTGGGGGCGAGATCGCGCTGCGACTCGGGCACGAGCGCCGCGATGCGGGCGTTCTCCCAGCCGCCCTGGGACTCCCCGCTGGCCGCGATCGAGCAGAACAGCGCGAAGGACTCGTCGTTGTCGAGGATCTCCTGGAACAGGCTCTTCGCCGACAGCATGGGGCCCACCTCTCCGCGGCGTCCGCAGTCCGCGGTCCGCATGTCCACAGTTGTCGCAAAGAAGGAGTCAAATGCGGCTCCGGGGGCGCGGCAACAGGTGAGGCGGACAACTCCGCCAATTGGCGTACGTGCGGGGCGCTGGGCGGGGGAAGCGGGACGCGCGCGTGAGGGCGCGCCGGGGCGCGGAACGGGGTGTGGAACGGGGTGCGTAACCCTCTCGGGTCGCGGGCGTTGTTGTGGGTGACGGCCGTGGCGGGGTCGACCCCCGAGCCCCCACCACGGCCGCAGGACTCGGCCGCCGCCGCGGGGGACGCGGCGGCGGCCGGACGGGTCAGGCCAGGCCCGCGCGCTCCAGGGCCTCGACGCCGGCGCGCAGCGAGGCCAGCCGCTCGTCGAGGGTGAAGCCGGCCGGGGCGAGGGTGAGGGTGGTGACCCCGGCGGCCGCGTAGGCCTTCATCCGGTCGGCGATCCGGTCGACCGAGCCGAGCAGGGTGGTGCGGTCGATCAGGTCGTGCGGGATCGCGGCGGCCGCGCCCTGCTTGTCGCCGGACAGGTACTTGTCCTGGATCTCGGCGGCCTCCCGCTCGTACCCCATCCGCTGGGCGAGCTGGTTGTAGAAGTTCTGCTTGCGGCTGCCCATGCCGCCGACGTACAGCGCCGTGTAAGGGCGGAAGGTGTCGGCGAGGGTGGCCACGTCCTTGTCGTCGCCCACGGCGAGCGGGACGGTCGGGCAGATGTCGAAGCCCTTGAGGGTCTTGCCCGCCTTCTCGCGGCCCGCGCGGATGTGCTTGACGGCGGTGTCCTCGAGGTGGTCGGCGGACGGGAAGATCAGCAGGGCGCCGTCGGCGATCTCACCGGTCTGCTCGAGGTTCTTCGGGCCGATCGCGGCGATGTAGAGCGGGATGTGCTCGCGCTGCGGGTGCACGGTCAGCTTGAGGGGCTTGCCCGGGCCGCCGGGGAGGGGCAGCGTCCAGTGCTCACCCTCGAAGGAGAGGCGCTCGCGGGTCATCGCCTTGCGGATGATCTCGACGTACTCGCGGGTGCGGGCCAGCGGCTTGTCGAACTTGACGCCGTACCAGCCCTCGGAGACCTGGGGGCCGGAGACGCCGAGGCCGAGGCGGAAGCGGCCCTCGGACAGCGAGTCGAGGGTGGCCGCGGTCATCGCCGTCATGGCCGGCTGGCGGGCGGGGATCTGGAAGATGGCCGAGCCGACGTCGATGCGCTCGGTGCGGGCGGCGACGAAGGCGAGGACGGTGGCGGCGTCGGAGCCGTAGGCCTCGGCGGCCCAGCAGACCGCGTAGCCGAGGCGGTCCGCCTCCTGGGCCACGGCGAGGTTGTCCGCGTCCATTCCGGCGCCCCAGTAGCCGAGGTTGATCCCTAGCTGCATGGCCCTCTCCCCTTACCGATCAGTAACGTGACTTGCGCAGACCCTATACCTCCCGCGCCCGCGGGCAAGGGGAGCGGGAGACGCGGCGGTGCGGGTCCCGCCATGCCCGCGGGCGGTCGCGGGACGCCCGGAAAACGGTTGTCCACAGGCCCCCACACGCACAGCTCTGGCCAGTAATCTCGGCGTTCATGGAGCAGAGGCATCTCGGCCGTACCGGCCTGCGTGTGTCCCGGATCGGGCTCGGGACCCTCACCTGGGGCCGTGACACCGACGAGCACGACGCGGCAGAGCTCTTGAAGACGTTCTGGGACGCGGGCGGGACGCTGGTCGACACGGCGGACGTGTACGGCGACGGGGACGCCGAGTACCTGCTGGGGCGGCTGATGGACGGTCTGGTGCCGCGCCGGGACCTGGTCATCTCCACGAAGGCCGGCAGCGTGCCCGACCCGGACCGCCGGTTCGACTGCTCGCGCGGCCATCTGCTGTCCGCGCTGGACGCCTCGCTGGCCCGCCTCGGCACGGACTACGTCGACGTGTGGCACGTCCACTCCTACGATCCGGCCACCCCGCTGGAGGAGACGCTCCAGGCGCTGGACATCGCCGTCGCCAGCGGCCGCGTGCGGTACGCGGGCGTGTCCAACTTCTGCGGCTGGCAGCTCGCCAAGGCCGCGACCTGGCAGCTCGCCGCGCCGGGCGCGCGGACACGTCTGGCGAGCACCCAGATGGAGTACTCACTGCTGCAGCGCGGGGTGGAGCGGGAGGTGCTGCCGGCCGCGGTCGACCTCGGCATCGGCATGCTGCCGTCCTCCCCGCTCGGACGGGGCGTGCTCACCGGCAAGTACCGCGGTGACGCCACCCCGGCCGACTCGCGCGGCGCCTCGGAGCATCTCGCGCCGTTCGTCGCGCCGTACCTGGACGACACGGCGAGCCGGATCGTGGACGCGGTGACGACGGCGGCGGACGGGCTCGCGGTGACCGCGCTGCAGGTGGCGCTCGCGTGGGTGCGCGACCGGCCGGGGGTGACCGCGCCGATCGTGGGGGCGCGCACGGCGCAGCAGCTCACGGCGGCGTTGTCAGTGGAGGCGCTTAGTCTTCCTGACGAGATCTGCCGGGCGCTCGACGACGTGTCGGCTCCGGTGCACCGCTATCCCGATCACGACTGGAGCACGCTGTGAGCACGCCGGAGACCCCTGAGGAGCCGAGGAGCGCGGACGACGGCACGCCCGCCGAGGGCGCGCAGGTGTCCGAGGCCGAGGCGGAGCTGGCCGCGCAGCGTCTGGAGCGGGAGCGGATCGAGCGGCGCAAGGCGGAGCGGCAGGGCCCGATCGAGGCCGGGACCAAACTCAGCGGCACGGCTGCCGAACTGCTCGCCGCCGTACGGGCCGTGGAGAGCGGCGAGAAGCCGCCGGCCACGGTGTTCGAGGAGCGGCCCGCGCCGCGGCGGCCCGCGCCCGAGCCGGTGCGGCGGGCCCCGGTGGTCGCCGAGGGTCCGGCCGCGCCCGCCGAGGGCACCGTGGACGGGGTGCGGGAGGTGCTGACGCGGGGCGGTGCGCCCGCCTCGCTCGCCGGGCCGGCCGCCGCGGCGCTGGGTGAGGGCGCCGCCGAGCTGCTGCGGGAGGACCCCTGGCAGCTGCTGCGGGTGCCGGGCGTCCGGCCCGAGCAGGCGGACGGGTTCGCCCGCGCGCTGCTCGCCGGTGAGGCCGGGCCCGGCGACGAGCGGCGGGGCCGCGCGCTGACCGTCTGGCTGCTGGAGCAGGCCGCGCCCGCCGGGCACACGGTGCTGGAGATGTCCGCGCTCACCGAGGCGCTGGGCCGCCAGGGCGTGCCGGAGCCGGAGGACGCGGTGCGGAACGCCATCGCCGAGGGGGACGTCCTCGTGTTCCAGGACGCGATCGGCGAGCCGGCCGGGGAGGACGAGGAGCAGCCCGTCCGGGTGCTGGTCGGTCTGGAGCGCTGCGCCCTCGCCGAGGAGAGTCTCGCCGACGGACTGGCCCGGCTGATCAACTCGGCGCCCAAGCAGGACGGGGCGGCCGAGGACTGGGAGCGGGCGGCCGCCGCGGCGGAGGGTTCCGCGGCCGACCTGATCCGCGCGGCCTCGGGGCACGGGCTGGTGCTGCACACCGGTGGGGAGGCCGCGCTGGCCGAGCCCGCGGCGCTGCTGGACGCGGCGCACGGCATGGGACTGCGCGCCTGGGCGGCCACGCACAGCCCGGTCGGGCGGGAGCGGTTCGCCTCCCGCGTCGACGGCCCGGGGGTCGCCACGGTCGCGGGGCTGCTGTCCGGCGCGGAGGGGCCCGGGCGGGACCCGGAGGGCGCGCTGGCCGTGGATCTGCTGGTGGTGCTGGACGCGCCGCAGCTCGACGTGGAGACCGGCGCGCTGCTCACGGAGTCGTTGCCGGACGGGGCGCGGCTGGTGCTGTCCGGCGACCCGGCGGTGCTGTGGTCGGTGGGCCCCGGACGGGTGTTCGCGGACCTGCTGGCGGTGCGGGCCTGCCCGCAGGCCGCCTCCCGGCGCCCGGATCCGGGGCCGCTGGGTGAGCTGGTCTCGGGCGTCGGCGTGGGCGAGCTGCTCCAGGTGGAGGCCCCCGAGAAGGAGGTCGTCATCGTGCCCGTGCGGGACGCGGGCGAGGCGGTGCACCGGACCGTCCAACTGGTCGCGGACTCCGTGCCGCGCGCCATCGGCGTGCCCGCCGAGGAGACGCAGGTGATCAGCCCGGGCCACGGGGGCGCGGTCGGCACGCGCGTGCTGAACGCGGCGCTGAAGGAACGGCTGAACCCGGGCCCCGGCCGCTTCGCAGGCTTCGACCCCGGCGACCGGGTCGCCTACTCTCCCGCTCCCGGCCGCAGCCTGCCGGGCCGTGTGGCCGGAGCCGACGGCGAGGGTCTGCGCCTGGACTGCGGGGGCGAGGAGGTCGTGGTGCCGCGCGACCGCGTGGAGCAGACGGTCCGCCACGGCTGGGCGCTGACCGCGCACCAGGCGGTGGGCGCCCGCTGGCCCGCGGCGGTGGTGGTCCTCCCCGGCGACGCGGTCCCCGCCCTCAGCCGCCCCTGGATCTACACGGCCTTCAGCCGAGCCGACCGCCACCTGTCGGTGGTCCACGGGGTGGACCAGGCGCTGCAGCGGGCGGTCGCGGAAGTCCCGGCAAAGCCGCGCACGACCCGATTGCCTGTCCTCCTGGCACCCCAGTTGCCGGGGGCGGCGGAGTAGCTCTCGAGGCGCGCCTGGCTCCGTCCGGGAGCCACCCGGTGCCGTACACACGTCGGCGGCGGCACCCCGGGGGGTGTCGCCGCCGACGTGTCATCTCAGCGGTCCGCGTCCAGTGGTTCCAGGTCTTCGTCCGCCTCGGGGGACAACGCCGTTTCCAGGTCGTCGTCCTCCTCCTCGTCCTCGTCGTCGTCGAAGACCGCGCTGACGTCGAAGCGGCACACCACCGTCTCCGGGTCCACCTGCTCGAAGGGGGCCTCAAGCCACTCGCCGGGGTCCGGGATCTCGTCCGATGCCGTGACCCAGAGCGTGGAGTCGCCCTCCTCCAGGCCGAACTCCTTGTGCCGGGAGGCGATCTCGTCCGGTTCGTACTCCCCGAACAGCAGGCCCAGCGCGCCGTGGACCGTGCTGGAGGCCTCCGAACTCTCGTCGTCCGCCTCCTCGATCCGCTGGGCGTGCGCCAGCAGCCGCTGCGGCTCGACGACGGCGTAGTCGCGGCGGATCAGCACGCTCAGGGCGTTCGGTTCCTCGGGGCCGCCGTACGGGGGCAGGGCCTCCTCGGCACTGGGGATCTCGAAGGGCGTGACCTCGTCGTAGCGGTCGTAGAGCAGTTCGTCGTACGTCTCCGCGGCCGCGGCCAGCTGGTTGAAGGCCTCGTAGACGGCCGGGTCGTCGTCACCCGACCGGCTCTCGACCGCGGCCAGGTGGCGGTCGAGCGCGGTCTTCACCGCCTCGGCGGCGGCGCGTACCTCGGCAGCGGTGGGCTGCGCAGCATCAGACATAGTGCAGACGCTATCCGTACCGGGGCCCGGCCCGCACAATAGATGCGATGCCGGAATACGAATTTGTCGACGTGTACGTGCCGCGCGGGGTCTCCCGCAAGGAGACGGCGCGTCTGCTGACGGACCATGCCGAGTACGGTCACTGGGAGTTGTACCGCCTGACGCTGATGCGTGACGGCAGCCGCAGGGTGCGGCTGCGGCGGCGGATCATCCGCCAGGTGCGCGCCACCTGGTGAGCTGAGCGCGCCCGACCGGAGTCACCAGGCGGAGCGGACCCCGCGTCGGTCGCGGGGTCCGCTCCGTGTGTCCGAGATCACGCCGCGGCGCGCGCCCTGCGGTACAGGATGCCGCCGGCGAGCAGCGCGCCCGCGCCGGCCGGCAGCACCAGGCCGAGCGGCAGCTCACTGCCGGTCTCGGCGAGCTGAGCGTCGCCCTGCGGGCCCGGCTGGTTGCCGGTGGAGGGGGTGTCCGGAGTGCCGGGCGTACCGGGCTCGCCGGGCTCACCCGGGTTGCCGGGCTCACCCGGGTTGCCGGGCTCACCAGGGTTACCGGGCTCACCAGGGTTACCGGGCTCACCAGGGTTACCGGGCTCACCAGGGTTGCCGGGCTCTCCGGGCTCCCCCGGGTTCCCCGGCTCACCGGGCTCTCCCGGCTCCCCCGGGTTCCCCGGCTCACCGGGCTCGCCCGGGTGACCCCCGTCGTGTCCCGTGTTGGCGCAGTCGTTGTCGGCCGCCCCGTTGCCGATGCCGATGACGTCCACGCTGTTGCCGCAGACGTTCACCGGTACGTGCACCGGCGCCTCCACCACGTTGCCGGAGGCCACGCCGGGCGAGCCGGTCGCCTTGCCGTGGGCGTGCGAGCCGCCGTGGTGGCCGGAGCCGCCCTTGTTGGCGCAGACGTTGCCGACCGCCGGGTTGAGGACCCCGACGACGTTGACCGTGTTGCCGCAGACGTTCACCGGCACGTGCACCGGCGCCTGCACCACGTTGCCGGAGAGCACGCCCGGCGAGCCCTGGGCAGCGCCCGTCGCGCCGGAGTCGGCATGGGCGGCCCCGCCCGCGGCGGCGAGCACACCGGTGGCGGCGGCCATGGTCATCAAGCCCTTGCGGGTGACCTGTCGCATTGCTGAATTCCCTGTCCTCGGACCTGCTGCCGGGAGACGGAACGTGCCGCGTCCCGGAATTCTCGACGAATGAGGAACCGGTCGGCCCCGGAGCGCATGGCGCGCGCTCCGGGGCCGACGGGCTCGAACCCTCAGCGGGCGTTGCCCAGAGGGCGAGACACGAACGTCACGCGTTGACGCAGGTGTTGCCGAAGGCGGGGTTCAGCAGCCCGATCACGGAGATCGTGTTGCCGCAGACGTTCACGGGAACGTGAACCGGCACCTGCACGACGTTGCCGGACAGGACGCCCGGGCTGTGCACGGCGGCACCCTGGGCACCCGAGTCGGCGGCGGCCATGCCCGCGCCCGCGAGAACCAGACCACCCGTGGCGGCCGCGACGGCGACGACCTTCTTCAGCATGTGTTCCTCCTAGTTGGCAATGTGATCCAAAGTCGCGGATCACATCACAGGTAACGAGGAGGAAGTAATGAGGCTACGAGCTTATGGTCGCATTCACTCTTCCCGGTCAAGTCCGTACACCTGCCCGATTCTTGGGGATCTCCGGGAACCGGCCCTCAGGAGGCGTCCAGGAACCGGTCGAGCACGCGGACGCCGAACTTGAGGCCGTCCACCGGCACCCGCTCGTCGACGCCGTGGAACATGCCCGCGAAGTCCAGCTCCGGCGGCAGCTTCAGCGGAGCGAAGCCGAAGCAGCGGATGCCGAGGTCGTCGAAGGACTTGGCGTCGGTGCCGCCGGAGAGCATGTAGGGCACGGCGCGCGCGATCGGGTCCTCGGCGCTGAGCGCGGTCTGCATGGCGTCGACGAGCCGGCCGTCGAAGTCGGTCTCCAGCGCCTTGTCGGAGTGCACGTCCTCGCGCCGCACGCGCGGGCCGAGGATGCGGTCGAGGTCGGCGAGGAACTCCTCCTCGTAGCCGGGCAGGAAGCGGCCGTCGACGTGCGCGGTGGCCTGGCCGGGGATGACGTTGACCTTGTAGCCGGCGCCGAGCTGGGTGGGGGCGGCCGAGTTGCGCAGGGTGGTGCCGATCATGCGGGCGATGCCGCCGAGCTTGGCGAGGGTCTCGTCCATGTTCTCCGGGTCGAGCTCGGTGCCGAGCGCGTCGGAGAGCTCGTCCAGGAAGGCGCGGACGGTCTTGGTGACCCTGACCGGCCACTTGTGGCGGCCGAGGCGGGCGACGGCCTCGCACAGCTCGGTGATGGCGTTGTCGTCGTTGGTCATCGAGCCGTGGCCCGCGGTGCCGTCGACGGTGAGCCGCATCCAGTGCATGCCCTTCTCGGCGGTCTCGACGAGGTAGAGGCGCAGCTTCTCGTTCACCGTGAAGGAGAAGCCTCCGACCTCGCCGATCGCCTCGCTGACGCCCTCGAACAGCTCGGGGTGCTTGTGCACGAGGTGCTTCGCGCCGTACGTGCCCCCGGCCTCCTCGTCGGCGAGGAAGGCGAGGACGACGTCCCGCGGGGGCTTGCGGCCGCTGCGCATGCGCTCGCGGACGACCGCGAGGGTCATCGCGTCCATGTCCTTCATGTCGACGGCCCCGCGCCCCCACACGCACCCGTCGGCGATCTCGCCGGAGAAGGGGTGGTGGGTCCAGTCGTCCGCGTTGGCGGGCACGACGTCGGTGTGGCCGTGGATGAGCAGGGCGGGCCGCGACGGGTCCTCGCCCTCGATCCGGGCGACGGTGGAGGCGCGTCCCGGGTGGGACTCGAAGATCTGGGGCTCCAGGCCGACCTCGGCGAGCTTCTCGGCGACGTACTCGGCCGCCTTGCGCTCGCCGGGGCCCGAGTGGTCGCCGTAGTTGCTGGTGTCGATCCGGATCAGCTCGCGGCAGAGGTCCACGACCTCGTCCTCACCGGTGACGCCCTTGGCCGTGTCCGTCTCGCTCACGTGCTTCCTCCCGCTGCTGGTGTTCCCGCTGGGTTCCCCCTCATCCTCCCTCCCCGGCGCCCCGGCCCCAAGACCCGCCCCGGCCCGTCACACGCCGTTCACGCGACGGCGCGCCGGGGGTGATCGGCCACCCCGGAACACCTGGTAATGTTTATGTCGTCGCCGCGGGGGGAAACCCGCGCGACAGACACCTTGTCCGGGTGGCGGAATGGCAGACGCGCTAGCTTGAGGTGCTAGTGCCCTTTATCGGGCGTGGGGGTTCAAGTCCCCCCTCGGACACGTGGAACCGAGGGCCGCGACCGTGAGGTCGCGGCCCTCGGGCGTTGTACGGAAGGTGCTCCCCCATGACGTCTCGCACGCCCTGCCCCTGCGGTCTCCCCGGGACCTACGAGGAGTGCTGCGGCCGCTTCCACTCCGGCGCGGCCTCCGCGCCCACCGCCGAGCGGCTGATGCGGTCGCGGTACGCGGCGTTCGTGCGGCGGGACGGGGCGTACCTGCTGCGGACCTGGCACCCGCGGACCCGGCCGGCCCGCCTGGACCTCGACCCGGCGATGCGGTGGACCGGACTGGAGATCCTCGCCACGGAGGACGGCTCCGCCTTCCACTCCACCGGCACGGTGACCTTCCGCGCCTCCTACCAGGGCGGCTCCCTGCACGAGCGCAGCCGCTTCGAACGGGTCGGCGGGGCCTGGGTGTACGTGGACGGGGACTTCCCGAGCTGATCGCTCAGGCGGGCAGCCGGGTGTCGACGACGAAGGCGATCTCGACGAGCTGACCGGGGAGGGTCAGTCCGGTGACGCCGAGGACCGTGCTCGCGGGGCGGTGACCGTCGAAGTACGCCAGGTTGGCCTCGGCGGTGGCGGCGGCGTGGCGCCCGAGGTCCACCACGCAGAGGGTCTGCGAGACGATCTGGCGGCGGGTGGCCCCGTAGTGGGCGAGGACCCGGTCCATGTTCGCGTGGGTGCGCTTCAGTTGGGCGGCGAAGTCGCCGGGGTGCGGGAAGCCGCCCGCCTCGTCGAAGGCGAGCTGGCCCGAGACGTGGATCAGGTCGCCGGAGCGGATCGCCTGTGCGTAGCCGAAGTCGCTCTCGGCAGGGATCCCGTAGGTGAAGACGTCACTGGTGGAGGCCATGGGTCGGTTCGTCCTTTTCCTATCGCTCTCTTGTGGTTACCCAGGAACTGTAGGAGAGTGAGCGCCGGCCTGGAAGAACGCACCTTTTCGTAACTGGGGAACCCGATGGTGACCAAGCGTGTGCTGGCGGGACTGCCGGAGGACGCCGATCTGCGGCGCGCGGACTCCCTCGCGCGGGAGATCTTCTCGGACGTCGCCAACAAGTGGGCGCTGCTGATCATCGAGGCGCTCGGCGAGGGCACCCTGCGGTTCAGCGAGCTGCGGGACGAGGTCGAGGGCGTGAGCCACAAGATGCTCACTCAGAATCTGCGCATGCTGGAGCGCAACGGCCTGGTCGAGCGGACGGTGCACCCCACCGTGCCGCCGCGGGTCGAGTACACCTTGACCGAGCCGGGCAAGGCGCTGCGCATCGCCGTGGACGCCATCTGCGGCTGGACGCACGAGCATCTGGACCACGTCGAGCGGGCGCGGGAGCGGTTCGGCGAGCGGTGACCACGGCCGGCCGGGCCGGTCAGGGGGCCAGGATGTCGAGTTCCTGGAGGGCGCCCTCGGTGATCTCGCGGGTGAGTTTCTCCGCGCGGGCGGCGTCGCGGGCGCGGACGGCCTCCGCGAGCTGGACGTGGAGGGTGACGGCGGCCGGGTCGGGGTCCTCGAACATCACGTCGTGGTGCGTGCGTCCGGCCAGCACCTCGGCGACCACGTCGCCGAGGCGGGCGAACATCTCGTTGCCGGAGGCGGTCAGGATGACGCGGTGGAACGCCACGTCGTGGAAGAGGTAGCCCTCCAGTTTGTGGCCGCGTGAGTTCGCGACCATCCCCAGGGCGCACTCGGTGAGTTCGGCGCACTGCTCGGCCGTGGCGTTGCGCGCGGCGAGGCTCGCGGCGACCGGTTCGATCGCGGAGCGCAGCACGGTGAGGGAGCGCAACTGGCGGGGGCGGTCGGCGCCGGCCAGGCGCCAGCGGATGACCTGCGGGTCGTAGACGTTCCACTCGTGGGACGGGAGGACCGTGACGCCGACGCGGCGGCGGGACTCCACCAGGTGCATGGACTCCAGGACACGGACCACCTCGCGCATCACCGAGCGCGACACGTCGAAACGCTGGGCGAGCTCGTCGGTGCGCAGCACGCTTCCGGGCGGATACTCGCCTGCGGTGATCTCGGGGCCGAGGGTGTCCAGTACGCGGCCGTGCAGCCCCCGGCCCGTGGTGCTCATGCACTCAGCGTACGGGGCGGATCACAGGAATAAAAAGTCAGATTTATTCGTCACAGCCTCTTGAAGTTGTCGTACTTATAAGTTTCAGTTGCCGTCGGCATCATCGGCAAGGTGTCGACGAGGACAGCAGACAGTGAGGCAGCGATGAACACCCCCCACGTCGTCGTGGTCATGGGCGTCGCCGGAACGGGCAAGACCACCATCGGTCCCCTGCTCGCGGCCCGCCTCGGCGTTCCGTACGCCGAGGGCGACGACTTCCACCCGCAGAGCAACATCGCCAAGATGTCGGCGGGCACCCCGCTCACCGACGACGACCGGTGGCCGTGGCTCGACGCCATCGGCGACTGGGCGCAGGGGCGCGCGGGTCTGGGCGGTGTGGTCAGCTGCTCGGCGCTGAAGCGGTCGTACCGCGACCGGCTGCGGGCCGTCGCGCCCGGCGTGATCTTCGTCCACCTCACCGGCGACCGCGCCCTCATCGAGGACCGGATGTCGCACCGGCAGGGGCACTTCATGCCCACGGCACTGCTCGACTCCCAGTTCGCCACGCTCCAGCCGCTGGAGCCGGACGAGGCCGGGGTCGCCGTGAGCGTGACGGGCAGCCCCGAGGAGATCACCGGACGGGCGGCCACCGCCCTGACATCGCTCTCCGAGCCGGCCCCGTAAGACCCCACCCCCCACCGGCCCCCATTCCCCCGGGGCCGCACTCTCCCCCGACCCCGTACACCCTAGGGATCCACCGTGACCAGACTCAGCGTCGAGATGCTGGCAGCGGACGTACCCGAGCCGATCACCTCGGCCGGCCACGCTCAGCTGGGCATCGCCGTCCTGGCGGGCATAGCCGTCATCGTCCTGCTCATCACCAAGTTCAAGCTGCATGCCTTCCTGTCGCTGACCATCGGGTCACTGGCGCTGGGCGCCTTCGCCGGCGCGCCGCTGGACAAGGTCATCACCAGCTTCAGCACCGGGCTCGGCTCCACCGTCGCCGGTGTGGGCGTGCTGATCGCCCTGGGCGCGATCCTCGGCAAGATGCTCGCCGACTCGGGCGGCGCCGACCAGATCGTCGACACCATCCTCGCCAAGGCCAGCGGCCGCTTCATGCCGTGGGCGATGGTGCTGATCGCCTCGGTCATCGGTCTGCCGCTGTTCTTCGAGGTCGGCGTGGTGCTGCTGATCCCGGTGGTGCTGATGGTCGCCAAGCGCGGCAACTACTCGCTCATGCGCATCGGCATCCCGGCCCTCGCCGGCCTGTCCGTGATGCACGGCCTGGTGCCCCCACACCCCGGCCCGCTGGTCGCGATCGACGCGGTCGGCGCCAATCTGGGCGTGACGCTGGCGCTCGGCGTGCTCATCGCCATCCCCACCGTGGTCATCGCCGGTCCGCTGTTCTCCAAGTACGCCGCCCGCTGGGTGGACGTCCCGGCGCCCGAGCGGATGATCCCGCAGCGTCCCTCCGAGGAGCTGGAGCGGCGCCCCGGCTTCGGCGCGACGCTGGCCACGATCCTGCTGCCGGTCGTGCTGATGCTCGCCAAGGCGCTCGTCGACATCGTGATCGACGACCCCGAGCACAACGTGCAGCGCGTCTTCGACGTGATCGGCTCCCCGCTGATCGCGCTGCTCGCCGCCGTACTCGTCGGCATCTTCACCCTCGGCATGCCCGCGGGCTTCAGCAAGGAGCGCATCTCCTCCCTGGTGGAGAAGGGCCTCGCCCCGATCGCGGGCATCCTGCTGATCGTCGGCGCGGGCGGCGGCTTCAAGCAGACGCTGATCGACACCGGCGTGGGCCAGATGATCCTGGACATCTCCGAGGACTGGTCGATCCCGGCGCTGCTGCTGGCCTGGCTGATCGCGGTGGCGATCCGGCTGGCGACGGGCTCGGCGACCGTGGCGACCGTCTCGGCGGCCGGTCTGGTCGCGCCGCTCGCGGCCGACATGTCGACCACGCACGCCGCGCTGCTGGTGCTGGCCATCGGCGCCGGTTCGCTGTTCTTCAGCCACGTCAACGACGCCGGCTTCTGGCTGGTGAAGGAGTACTTCGGTCTGAACGTCGGCCAGACGATCAAGACCTGGTCGATCATGGAGACGATCATCTCGGTGGTCGCGGGGGCGCTGGTGCTCCTGCTGTCCCTGATCATCTAGCCGGATCGCGGCTCACGGCGGCCCGTCCGCCCCTCGTCGAGGGGAGGGCGGGCCGCCGTCGTGTAAGGGGCCGCGTGTGTTCAGGGCCGCGTGTGTTCAGGGCCGCGTGTGTTCAGGGCCGCCAGAGGGAGTGTTCGCGCTCGGCCCACTCCCGGCGGACCGAGCCCGTGCGCAGGCCGCGGCGGGCCTCGGGGTCGGCGAGGGCCATGCCGATGTGCCCGGCGAGGACGACGCCGACGGTCAGCGCCAGCCAGTCGTGGACGAAGGTCGCGGCGGTGCGCCGGACCACGGGGGTGAGATGGGTGAACCACATCAGCAGCCCGGTGCCGAGCATCACCAGCGTGGCCCCGGCGATCCAGGCCGCGTACAGTTTCTGCCCCGCGTTGAACTTCCCCGCAGGCCGGGACCCGGGGCGGCGGTCGCGGCGCAGGGCGGCCCGCAGCCAGACCCGGTCGTGCGGGCCGAAGCGGTTGAGCCGGCCCAGGTCGGCGCGGAACGCGCGCGAGACCAGCGCGGCCAGCACGGGGAGGGGCAGGAGCAGTCCCGACCACTGGTGGAGGGTGACGACCAGGGCGCGGCGGCCCACGAGCTGGGCGAGCTGGGGGACGTAGAGGCAGGCGGCGGTGGCCACGCAGACGCCCATGAGCAGGGCGACGGACCGGTGCGCCCGGCGCTGGACGGGGGTGAAGCGCCGTACGGTCGTGGCGGCGGGCGGGGCGTCAGCTCGTGGGGGCATCGTCGCGTCCGTTCGAGCGGCCGACCCAGGCGTCGACGTCGTAGCCGCGCAGTTCCCAGTAGCCCGGTTCGACGTCCTCGGTGACGGTGATGCCGGAGAGCCACTTGGCCGACTTGTAGAAGTACATGGGCGCCACGTAGAGGCGTGCCGGGCCGCCGTGGCCGTGGCCGATGTCCTCGTCCCGCATGCGCAGGGCGACCAGGACGTCCGCGCGGCGGGCCTGGTCGAGGGTGAGGCTCTCGGAGTACGTCCCGTCGAAGCAGGTGAAGCGCACCGCGCGGGCGGTGGGACGCACCCCGGCCGTATCCAGCAGCCGGGACAGCCGGACGCCCTCGAACGGCGTCCCGGGCACCCGCCAGCCGGTCACGCACTGGACGTCCCGCACGATGCGGGTCTGCGGCAGCGCCTTCAGGTCGGCGAGGGCGTAGGAGGCGGGGCGGTCGACGAGGCCGTCGACGGTGAGCCGGTAGGTGCGGGCGTCCTCGCGCGGGACGGACGCGGCGACCGAGTAGTAGCGGAAGCCGCCGCCGTTGGGGAGGAGTCCGGTCAGGCCGGTGGGGTCGCGGTCGGCGGCGCCGGCGAGGAAGGACTCCAGGCCGCGCTGGAGGGAGGGCGCGGCGGCCAGGCCGAGCGCGCCGAGGCCGAGGGTGCCGAGCAGGACGCGGCGGCCGACGGGCGCTCCGCGCGCGTCCGGGTCGCCGGCGCCCGGGACGTCCCGGCCCTGCGAGGGGTGTTCGGGTTTCACCCCCTCATTCGAGCACCCGCGGCCCCTGGGAGACCAGGGAACGCGGGCGCTCGTCAGACTTCGGTAAGGCGCGGGGGCGGAGCTACGGGGTGCGCTCGGCCTCCTTCTCCAGCTGGAACGCCTCGTTGCCCAGGCCGATGCGGGCGTGCGTCTCGGGGGCGCGGGCGCGCAGAACCGCGCCCTGGACAAGTCCGATCACGAGGGCGAGGCCGATGACGCCGGGCAGGATCCAGCGCAGGGCGGAGTCCGGGCCGGCGCCGACCAGCACGTCGAAGTCCTTGACCGTGTACCCGGCGATCACCACGAGGGCGATGCCGGCGACCGCCGAGGTGGCCAGGCGCCAGGCCTGGGCGCTCGCGGCGCCGCGCCGTACGAAGAAGACGACGACGGACAGCGAGGCGATGGCCATCAGGACGATGACGCCGAGCGCGCCGATGTTGCCGCCCCAGGTGAACAGGTGCAGCACGGGCGCGGTCGGGTCGCCGGTCGGCTTGTCGTCGGTGAGCGCGAAGACCAGCACCAGCACCACGGCGATGCCGGTCTGGAGCAGGGAGCCGGTGCCGGGGGCGCCGCTGGAGCCGGTGGTGCGGCCGAAGGCGGCGGGCAGCAGGCCCTCGCGGCCCATGGCGAAGGCGTAGCGGGCGACGACGTTGTGGAAGCTGAGCATGGCGGCGAACATGCCCGTCACGAACAGCACGTGCAGCACGTCGGTGAAGGTGGAGCCGAGCCGGTCCTCGGTGAGGAAGAACAGCAGGCCCGCGCTCTGCTCCTGGGAGGTGGCCACGATCGAGGCGGGGCCGGTGGCGACGGTGAGCGCCCAGCTGCTGAGGGCGAAGAAGACGGCGACACCGGTGACGGCGAGGAACATCACGCGCGGCACCAGGACGTGCGGCCTGCTGGTCTCCTCCGCGTAGACCGGCGCCTGCTCGAAGCCGAGGAAGGCCGCGATGCAGAAGCACAGGGCGGTGCCGACGCCCGCGCCGGTGAGGGTGTCCGGGTTGAAGGCGTGCAGCGACAGGCCCTCGTTGCCGGGGTCGGCGACGGCGGCGATGTCGAAGACGACGACCAGCAGCACCTCGATGACCAGCAGGACGCCGAGCACCTTCGCGTTGACGTCGATCTTCAGCCAGCCGAGCACGCCCACGGCGAGCGCGGCGGCGAGCGCCGGTATCCACCAGGCGACCTCGAGGTCGGCATAGGTGGCGAAGAGGCCGGAGACCTCGAAGCCGAAGATGCCGTAGATGCCGACCTGCAGGGAGTTGTAGGCGACGAGGGCGACCAGGGCCGCGCCCGCGCCGGCGGTGCCGCCCAGTCCGCGGGAGATGTACGCGTAGAAGGCGCCCGCGTTGTGGACGTGACGGCTCATCTCGGCGTAACCGAGGCTGAACAGCACCAGCACGGCGCCCAGGACCACGAAGAGCAGCGGCTGGCCGACGATGCCCATCACCGCGAATGTGGTGGGCATGACACCCGCGACGACCATGAGCGGGGCGGTCGCGGCGAGCACGGAGAGCAGCAGGCCCCCTGTGCCGAGGCGGTCGGCCCGCAGGGCGCGTTCCTGGCCCTTGAAGGTGCTGATCCCCTCGGCCGGGGCTCTGTTGGTGCTCGAACTGTCCGTCGTCATCTCGAGACCGTCCTTGGGTCGGTGGTGGGTGCGGGGGGCGTTTCGGGGTGGGGGTCAGGCCGTGCCCAGGGCGGCGGCGCGTGCGGTACGGAAGGCGGTGAGGCCGTCCCGGTCGGGATACGACCAGGGGGCGGGGGTGGCGTGCTCGCCGATGCGGTGGAAGAGGGCGGCGGCCTCGGCGCCCCGGCCCTCGCACACCTTGGCGTGCGCGAGGAAGTTGAGGTCGACGAGCCGGCGCGGGTGGTCCTCGTGCTCCCACTCCAGCCACCAGTCGAAGGCCGCCTTCATCACCTGCCGGGCGCGGCGTCCGACCCAGTGGCCGGAGGCGGCCGGGTCGGCGGGCTCGTGCCCCGCGGCGGCCAGGGAGCGGTAGCGCTCGGCGTGCGCGATGACCGGCAGGATGGCCAGCGGCGAGTCGGCGGGGGCCTGTTCGGCGGCCCAGTTGGCGAAGTCGTACACCTCGTGCAGCGGGTCGGGGCCCGCCTCCACGCGGCGCTCGGCGAGCCAGCCGACGACCAGGTGGTGGGCGTGGTGGTGTTCGGCGTGGCGGGTGCGGACCTGCTCGAAGATCCGGATCACGTCGCCCTCCGCGCCCAGGGAGCACTCCAGCATCAGCAGCCCGAGCCAGGGCGTCGGGTCGTGCGGCAGCTGCTCGGCGGCCTTGCGGCAGGCCTCGCGGACCCGGGCCGGCTTCTCCTTGCCGCGCAGGGCGCGCCGTACCTGGGCCATGGCCAGCAGCACGGTCGCGTCACCGGAGTCGGGCTCGGCGAGCAGCCACTCGCGGGCCCACGCGGCGCAGTACGACTCCTTCGCGAGCACCGCGATCCGGTGTCCGCGGCGGTCCCAGTCGTCCCCCGTCCTGACCAGCAGCGAGCGGGTGCTCTGCCATCGCCCCTGCGCCAGTGCGGCCCGCGCGGCGACGAGTTCGGCGTCGTCGAGGGCCTCGTCGTAGGACTGTGCCGCTCGCTTGCGGGCACGGCCGAGGGGAGGCGGGGGTGGGGACACCGCGGAACTTCCTCACGCGCTTCTCTTGTCGTCCGGCTCGGGCGAGTGGTCGGTGGCAGTGGTCGGCTGCCGATCGCCACGAGCTGATCACGGACAGCAAACCGTCAGCCAACGGATCACGTCAAGGGCACCCGGCCCTTTACACGCGTCAACTGCGGTCACGAACAGGCAACTTGTGTCGCCGGTGAACGACCTCGCGGGCCTTGACGGTGCAGGTGGGCGGCGCCCGGGGCGGGGCGGACGCTGCTTTGATGGCGGTATGAGCGAGAGCGGAACGAGTGGGACCGGCAGGAAGGCCGTCGGCGGGAGCGAGGCCGGCGGCAGCGACGTCGGCCGGAACGCGGACGAGATCCTCGACATCGTCGACGAGCACGACCGGGTGGTCGGACAGGCGCCGCGCGGCGAGGCGTACGCACGGGGGCTGCGCCACCGCTGCGTCTTCGTCCTGGCCCGGGACGCCGAGGACCGGGTCTTCGTCCACCGCCGCACCCCGACGAAGCTGGTCTTCCCGTCCCTGTACGACATGTTCGTCGGCGGGGTGGTCGGCGCGGGCGAGACGTACGACGAGGCGGCGCTGCGCGAGGCCGAGGAGGAGCTGGGCGTGAGCGGTCTGCCCGCGCCCTCGCACCTGTTCACCTTCCTGTACGACGACGGCGCCACCCGGACCTGGTGGTCGGCGGTGTACGAGGTGCGCTGCGAACTGCCGGTGCGGCCGCAGGCCGAGGAGGTGGCCTGGCACGCCTTCCTGCCCGAGGAGGAGGTTCGGCGGCGGCTCGGCGCGTGGGAGTGGGTGCCGGACGGGCTCGCGGCGTACGAGCGGTTGCGGGCGTATCGGGCCGGGCGGACGGACCGGACCTGACGGGTAAGGTCGCCCCCGTGATCGACTTTGTACGGAACGTCCGGTTGTGGTTCGCCCCCGCCGAGGTGCGGGACGACGGGGTGACGCCCGACTACCGCTTCTCCCTGGCGAACGAGCGGACGTTCCTCGCCTGGCTGCGGACCGCGCTCGCGCTGATCGGCGGCGGGTTCGCGGTGGACCAGTTCCTGCCCGGCCTGCGGTGGGGCTGGCGGGTGGGCCTGGCCCTCGCCCTGCTGGCGTCGGGTGCGCTGTGCGCGCTGCGGGCGGTCAACCACTGGGTGCGCTGCGAGCGGGCGATGCGGCGGGGGGAGGATCTGCCGGTGTCGCGCTTCCCCGCGCTGCTGGGGGTGGTGGTGGCGGGGGTGGCCGTGGTGATGGTCGTGGTGGTGCTGGTGGGGTGGGAAGGGTGACGCCCGGAGTGCTCGGGGAGCGTGATCCCGGGCTGCAGCCCGAGCGGACCCGGCTGGCGTGGCGGCGGACGACGTTGGCGGGGACGGTGGTGGCCGTGCTGGCGGGGAAGGCGGGGGTCGCGGGCGGGGCGTCGGGGAGTGTGCTGGCGGCGGGGGCGGTGTGCTGTGTGGGGTGGGTGGGGGTGTTGACGGTCGCCCATCGACGGATTCGGCGGTTGGCGGGGGACTCACGGGAGCCGGAGCGGCTGGCGGTCCGGTGGGCGGTGGGGGTTGTGGTGTGCGTCCTGTTGACGGCGGGGGGTGGGGTGGGGGTGGTGCTGGGGTAGGGGGGTTCCCGCCCCCGCCGCCCTTCCCTCCCCAACCCGGGGCTCCACCCCTGACCCCGCTCCTCAGACGCCGGACGGGCCACAAGTGGCCCGTCCGGCGTCTGAGGACGAGGCCCGCCAGGGCCGATGAGGGGGTCTGGGGGCGCAGCCCCAGGGACGGGAAGGGGCGGCGGGGGCGAACCCGACCTGCCCCCAGGCGCGCCCTACGAGCCGACCGTCACCACGATCTTGCCCCGTACGTGCCCCTCCTCGCTGCGCCGGTGCGCGTCCGCCGTCCGTTCCAGGGGGAACGTCTCCTCGACGTGGATGTCCAGCACCCCCTGGTCCGCCAGCTCCGACAGCTTGCGGAGGTCGGAAGGGTCCGGCCGGACGAACCAGTACGCCCCGCCGTACCCCGTCACCCCCGGATCCACGATCGACGCCAACCTCCCCTCCGGCACCACCAGATTCGCCGACGCCTTCAGCGCATCCCCGCCCACCGTGTCGAAGACCGCGTCCACCCCCTCGGGGGCGAGCCCCCGCACGCGTTCGGCGAGGCCCTCGCCGTAGCTCACCGGCTCCGCGCCCAACCCCCGCACGAAGTCATGGTTCCGTTCGCTCGCCGTGCCGATGACGCGCGCGCCGACATGCGCGGCGAGCTGGACCGCGACGGACCCCACCCCGCCGGCCGCCGCGTGCACCAGCACCGTCTCGCCCCGCCGCACACGCAGCACCCGGTGCAGCACCTGGTACGCCGTGAGTCCCGCGAGCGGAATCCCCGCAGCCTCCTCGAAGGAGAGCCGGCTCGGCTTGGGCGCGAGGGTGCGGACCGGGGCGGCCACCAGCTCCGCGCAGGTGCCGGCGGAGAGGACGTCCTCGCGGACGTACCCGATCACCTCGTCGCCCTCGGAGAACTCGGGGACCGCGGGCCCGGGGCGGACGACGACGCCCGCGAGGTCCCAGCCGGGGATCACCGGGAAGACGGCCGGGAGGATCGCGTCGAGATGGCCCTGGCGGGCCTTCCAGTCGACCGGGTTGACGGACACCGCCCGGACCTTCACGAGCACGTCGTCGGGGCCCAGCTTGGGGTCGTCGGCCTCGCCGTACTCGAGTACCTCGGGGCCGCCGTACCGTGCGTAGCTGATCGCCTTCATGCGTCGACCCTCCGGGGTCGGCCCCCGGCGTGCAAGCCGAATGACCCGATGTACGCCATTCGCGTCACCGGAGCAGCCGACCGGGGGCCGACGGGGGCCGACCACCACAGGGCGCTCCCCCTATCGTGGACCCGATCACGTTTCGCTCCCGGTCTGGACGGCATACCGACCGGTCGGCATCATGGGCGGGTACTGTCCGCCTGCCCACAGGAGCGACGATGAGTCCCGATCACCCGCCCGGACTGGATCTCGACCGGCTGCGCGAGCTGCTCGAACGCGAGCGGCCTGGTCTGCTCGGCGGCCCGCTCTCCGGCCGGCTGATCGAGGGCGGCAGGTCGAACCTCACCTACACGGTCACCGACGGCGCGTCGACGTGGGTGGTGCGCCGCCCGCCGCTCGGCCATGTCCTCGCCACCGCGCACGACATGAAGCGCGAGCACCGGGTGATCAGCGCCCTGCACCCGACCAGCGTGCCGGTGCCGCGTCCGGTGCTGCTGTGGGAGGACGAGGAGGTGCTGGGCGCGCCGTTCTACGTCATGGAGTACGTCGAGGGCACCCCGTACCGCACCGCCGGGCAGCTCGCCCCGCTGGGCCCCGAGCGCACCCGGAAGGCCGTGCTGAACCTGGTCGACACGCTGGTCGACCTGCACGCCGTCGACCCCGCCGAGGTCGGGCTCGAGGACTTCGGGCGTCCCGAGGGCTTCCTGGACCGGCAGCTGCGGCGCTGGGGCAAGCAGCTCGACGCCTCCCGCAACCGCGAGCTGGCCGGCATCGACGAGCTGCACGCGGCGCTCGGCCGTGAGCTGCCCGTCTCCCCCGCGCCCACCGTCGTGCACGGCGACTACCGCCTCGACAACGCGCTGATCAGCGACGACGAGTCGGTCCGCGCGGTCCTGGACTGGGAGATGTCCACGCTGGGCGACCCGCTGACGGACCTCGGTCTGCTGGTGATGTACAGCAGCCCGCTGGGGATGCCGGACTCCCCCGTGTCCACGACCGCCGAGGCCCCGGGCCATCCGACGCCGGCCGAGCTGATCGAGCGGTACGCCGCGCGGTCGGGGCGGGACGTGGCGGCGGTGTCCTGGTACACGGCGTTCGCGTGGTACAAGCTCGCCGTGATCCTGGAGGGCATCCACTACCGGTACACGCTGGGCCAGACGGTCGGAGCCGGGTTCGACCGCATCGGCGATCTGGTCCCGGTCTTCATCGAGCACAGTCTGACCACCCTTCAGGAAGGCTGACGAGACATGGACTTCGCGTTCGACGCGCGCACCGAGGAGCTGCGCGCCCGGCTCCTCGCCTTCATGGACGAGCACGTGTACCCGGCCGAGGAGGTCGTGCACGAGCAGCGGCAGCGGCTGTCCTCACTGTGGGAGAACCCGCCGGTGGTGGAGGAGCTCAAGGCGGAGGCGCGCCGGCAGGGCCTGTGGAACCTGTTCCTGCCGGACGCCGAGTACGGCGCGGGACTCACCAACCTCCAGTACGCGCCGCTCGCCGAGATCACCGGCCGGTCCCCGCAGCTCGCGCCGACCGCGACCAACTGCGCCGCGCCCGACACCGGGAACATGGAGGTGCTGGCGCAGTTCGGCGACGAGCGGCAGAAGAAGCAGTGGCTGGAGCCGCTGCTGGCGGGTGAGATCCGTTCGGCGTTCGCGATGACCGAGCCGGAGGTGGCCTCCTCGGACGCCACCAACATCACCACGCACATCCGGCGGGAGGGCGACGAGTACGTCGTCTCGGGCCGCAAGTGGTACATCTCCGGGGCCATGCACCCGGACTGCAAGATCTTCATCGTGATGGGCAAGACCGACCCGGACGGGCCGGACATCCGCCGCCAGCAGTCCATGGTCCTGGTCCCGCGGGACACCCCGGGCGTCACCGTGAAGCGGGCGATGCAGGTCTTCGGCTACGAGGACCACTACCACGGCGGCCACGCCGAGGTGGTCTTCGACGAGGCGCGGGTGCCGGTGTCGAACCTGATCGGTGAGGAGGGCGGCGGGTTCGCCATCGCCCAGGCACGGCTCGGTCCGGGCCGGATCCACCACTGCATGCGGCTGATCGGCATGGCCGAGCGGGCGATCGAGCTGATGTGCCGCCGCGCGGTGTCCCGGGAGGCGTTCGGCAAGACGCTCGCCCAGCAGGGCGTGGTGCAGAACTGGATCGCGGACGCGCGGGTCGCGGTGGAGCAGCTGCGGCTGCTGGTGCTGAAGACGGCCTGGATGATGGACACCGTCGGCAACCGGGGCGCGCACACCGAGATCCAGGCCATCAAGATCGCCACCCCGCGCACGGTGGTCGGCATCCTCGACCGGGCGATCCAGCTGTACGGCGCGGGCGGTGTGAGCCAGGACTTCCCGCTGGCCGAGCTGTACGCGGGCGCGCGCACGCTGATGCTCGCGGACGGCCCGGACGAGGTGCACCAGCGGTCGCTGGCCCGCCGGGAGATCAAGAAGTACCTGTAGGGCCTTCGACCGGCTCGTCGGGTGCCGTGAGGCGCCCGGCGGGCCGGTGACGCGTCCAGGGCCTGTCCGGCGGATCAGGTCGGGGGAAAGGCGCGGCGCCTTGCAACCCAGGTGAGCGGGGTCTGGTGCGTCCAGCCGCAAGGCGGAGGAGGGAGTCGGCGCGATGGGGGTCCCTCCCGCGCGAGCGACGCCGAGCGCGGGGGAGTCGGCGAGCGACGACAACGCCGCTGGGGGCACCCCCACGCCCGTTCAGGGCAGTGGGGGGGAGGGCGTGCCGGACCCCGCGTCCCCGGCGTGATCCGCCGGACAGACCCTAGGGACGCAGGGCGCGCAGCAGGAGGTCGGCGAGGTGGTCGGCGACCTGCTGGGGGCTGAGCGGGCCGTCGGGGCGGTACCAGGTGGACAGGTGGTGCACCGAGCCGAAGTGGTAGTCGACGACCAGGTCGGCCGGGGTGGCCGTGGAGAAGACGCCCTCGCGCTGGCCCTCCTCGATCAGCGCGCGGAACCGCTCGTGGTAGCGGCGCCGCTCGGCGCGGACCTGCTTGTTCTTCTCCGGGCTGAGGTGGTGCATGGAGCGGAAGAAGATCGACGCGTCGTCGAGGTTCTCGATGGTGGTGACGACGACGTCGGCGGCCGCGCCGCGCAGCCGCTTCTCGATGGGCTCGTCGGCGTCGGCGAACTGGTCCAGGCGCTCCTGCTGGAGGCGCAGCACGCGCGCGTAGACCTCGTGCAGCAGGTCGTCCTTGGAGCCGAAGTAGTGGTACAGCGCCCCCTTGGTGACGCCGGCCGCCTCGACGATCTCCTGCACCGAGGTGCGGTCGTAGCCCTGCTCGGCGAAGAGCCGGGTGGCGGCGGCCAGCAGCCGCTGCGGCACGGGGGTCCCGTCACCGTCCGTCGTTCTGGGCACTGCCGCCACCCGCCTTTCCGTGTTGCTGTCGGTCGTCGTGCGTCCAGGGAACGCCGTCCCCGCCGGGAGATCTTCCCACTTCACGGAACCGCCGCCGAGGGCACCGCCTCCCCGCCCAGTTTCTCCCCCGGTTCGGGGGGAGGTGCGGGCGGGTCCGTGCCGGAACCCGCCCCGTGGGGGCGGGCGGGCGCCGGCGGGCGTCAGCGGGTGGCCTCCCACTGCCGCTGGACGCGGTTCATGCCGCCGAGCCAGCGTTCGGGGTCGGTGGCGCGGGCGCGGTAGTACTCGGCGACCTCGGGGTGCGGCAGGATCAGGAAACGGTCCTGTTCGATGCCGTCGAACAGGGCGTCGGCCACGTCGTCCGGCTCGATCGCGGTGGGCTTGAGCACCAGGTCGCCGGCGCTGCCGCTGGCGTCGAGCATGTCGGTGCGCACGCCCTGCGGGCAGATCGCGTGCACCTTCACCCCGCGGTGCCGGTACGTGAGCGCCAGCCACTCGGCGAAGGCGTAGGCACCGTGCTTGGTGACGCTGTAGGGGGCGGTGCCGATCATGGTGAGGAGTCCGGCGGCGGAGACGGTGGAGACGAAGCGGCCGCTGCCGCGCTCCAGCCACTCGGGGAGCAGCGCGTGCGCCGCGCGGACGTGCGCCATCACGTTGACGTCCCAGGACAGCGCCCAGTCCTCCTCGCGGAGCGGCTCGCCGGGCTCCCCGCCGTCGCGGCCGACGCCGGCGTTGGCGCACCAGACGTCGACCGTCCCGCCGAGGGCGTCGCGGGCCTCGTCGACGATCGAGGAGGCGTCGCCCGCCACCGCGTGGCCGCCGATCTCCTCGGCGACGGCCTTGGCGCGGGCGGCGTCCAGGTCGTTGACCACGACCCGTCCCCCCTGCGCGGCGAAGCGGCGGGCGAGCGCCGCTCCGATGCCGCCCCCGGCTCCCGTGACGACCACCTTCGCACCCTGCACGGCTTGCACCATCGGTCTCCTCCGACGCGGCTCACGAACGTCCGACCGCGCCAGACTAACCGGTCGGTATGCCGGGAGGAAGGGGCGTTCCGCGCTCCGTCGGTCCGGCTCGTTCCCCGGGGCGGTCAGGCGCGCTAGCGTGCGTGGTCATGACATGTACCGCGATCACGGAGGTCACCGCATGAGGCTGTCCCGACGGAGCCTGCTCGCCACCACCACGGCCGCGGTCGCGGCCTCCGCCGCTCCGGCAGCGGCCGCCGCGGGGCCGGGTTCCGGGCACGGCGGCGGCCGCACGCTGCGCACCGGGTTCGACCGGCTCGCTGCGGACGGCTACGCGCTGCTCGACGGCCGCCGGGTGGGCGTGGTCACCAACCCGACCGGCATCACCCGCGACGTGCGGCACATCGTCGACGTCATGCACGGCGACGACAGAGTGAACCTGACAGCGGTGTTCGGCCCGGAGCACGGCTTCAGAGGCACGGCGCAGGCGGGCGGCTCGGAGGGCCGCTACGACGACCCGGCGACGGGCCTGCCCGTCTACGACACCTACCTGAAGAGCGGTCAGGCCCTCGCCGACATCTTCACGGCGTCCGGCGTGGACACGGTCGTCTTCGACATCCAGGACGCCGGCGCCCGCTTCTACACGTACATCTGGACCCTCTACGACTGCATGGAGGCGGCGCAGCTCGCCGGCCTGTCGTTCGTGGTCCTGGACCGCCCGAACCCGGTGACCGGGCGGGCGGCGCTGGGTCCGGTGCTGCACAAGGAGTTCGCCACCTTCGTCGGACGGAAGCCGATCTCGCAGGCGCACGGGATGACGGTGGCGGAGCTGGCGCTGCTGTTCAACGCGGAGTTCCTCGAGAGGCCCGTCGCCCTGGAGACGGTGAAGATGTCGGGCTGGAAGCGGTCGGACTTCTACGACGCGTCCGGGCTGCCGTGGGTGCCGCCGAGCCCGAACATGCCGACGCCGGAGACGGCGCTGGTGTACTCGGGGACATGTCTGTTCGAGGGTACGAACCTGTCGGAGGGGCGCGGCACGACCCGGCCGTTCGAGCTGCTGGGCGCGGAGGGCGTCGACGGGCGCTGGGCGGCCGCGGCGAACGAGCTGGAGCTGCCGGGCGTGCGGTTCCGTGAGGCGTACTTCGCGCCGACGTTCTCGAAGTTCCAGGGGAAGACCATCGGGGGCGTGCAACTGCATGTGCACGACCGGGAGCGGTTCGACCCGGTGCGGACCGGCATCGGCCTGCTGATCACGGCGAAGCGGTCCTGGGACGGCTTCGCCTGGCGCGCGGACAACTGGATCGACAAGCTGACCGGCTCCACCCAGGTGCGCACGATGATCGACGCGGGCGCGGACACCGACGAGGTGGTGGCGGGCTGGCAGAGCGAGCTCGCGGCGTTCCGCCGGAAGCGGCGGGAGCACCTGCTGTACCGGTGAACGAGGAAGCACCTGCTTCGGCGGTGAACCACGGCAGGTCGACGGGCCTCAGCCGACCTGGGCACGGAAACGGCGGCGGATCGCGGGACGGCGATCCGCCGCCGTCGTGTTCACGCCCCCTTTTCCGCCCCGCCCGCCCCCATGACCTGCGTTTTCACCGCCCCGCGCCGTGCGATGCGGGGTTTATCGGCCGCCGGACCGGTGATCGGTGTGCATATCGGCGGAGCGTTCAGGAACCCGTGGAAGCCGCGGGGAGTTCTCAGAGCGTCGGGAAAGGGCCGCTCCTCCGCCGGGAGGGACAGGAGGCCCGTTACCGCCGGTATCCCCGCGACGACGACAACTGAAGCGCGGGCCAGGGCAGTTGGCCCGGCGTTCCCGCGGCCGGCTGAGGGGGCCATCGGAAAAAGGATGGAGCCGAATCGCGTGCCGACACGTCTATTCGACGACGTCCGTTCGACGACGCCGAAGTGACCGGATTACAGGTGCAGGTGTGACGGAGGTGCAGGACGATGGCCGGTTTCCGGAGTCTGGCGAGACAGGTCCGAGATCCCCGGTGCGATCTGGCGCTGCGGCGCTACTCGCTGCGCAAGTGCCTGGAGCGGTTCGCCCCCTACGGGCACCGCGCGACCTGGGACCACTTGTGCTCGCGGGCCGGGTTCGATCCCGAGGACCGCTCCGTCGACCCGGCGCGGCTCGTGGCCGCACTGGACGAGCTGGAGGAGGCCCGGGCGGTCTGGCTGGCGTACGAGGTGGAGTTCGCCGAGCGCCGCAGGAAGGAGAAGCACGACGGTCTGCGCAGGCCGGGCACTGTGGACGACTGGCACCGGATGACCTGGGGAGGTTTCGGGGTCGCGTGGTGCGACGACCCCAAGGTGCACCCGAGGGAGCCCCTGGCGGAGGTGCTGCGGCGGCTGATCGCCGCGCTGGAGCGCGAGCCGGGTTCGTCCTGCCCCGTGTGCGGGGGTGAGCGGCTCGTCTGGCGCCACGACCTGGATCACGAGCCCTCGGCGGGCCCGGTGTGCACGGAGTGCGGCATCCTGGTCCCGCGTCCCGTGCTGACCCCGGCGGCCCTCGCGGAGTCCCGCCGCGCGAGGCTGCTGGTCTCCGCCTGACCCGGCGGAAGACGAGGGCGACAGGAACGGCAGGACCGACCAGAGCGGCGAGAGCCGTGAGCGACAGCCGACGACGGTGACGAGCGACGACCGGAGCAACGGGGGCACGGGGGTGCGCGCCAAGGACGCCGCACCCCCCGGAGCCCCTGGACGGTAGCAGGCGGTAAACCGGTCGTTCCACGGCTTTGTTCTCAGGACAGTGGGGGCCGATGAGACCCACCTGAGAACCCTGGGAGCCGTCCCGATGTCGACGCTGCGCGTCACCGCCGAGATCCTGACCGTCCATCCGCACCCGAACGCCGACGCCCTGGAGCTGGCCCAGGTGGGCCTGTACCGGGCCGTCGTCGCCAAGGGCGCCTACCGCACGGGCGACGCCGCCGTGTACATCCCCGAGCAGTCCGTGCTGCCGCCCGCCCTGATCGACGAGCTGGGCCTGACCGGCCGGCTGGCGGGCGGGAACCACGACCGGGTCAAGGCGGTCCGGCTGCGCGGCGAGCTGTCGCAGGGCATCGTGTGCCGCCCGAAGGCGCTCGCGGACGTCGACCTGGTGCGGGCCGCCGCGGACGGCACCGACTTCGCGGAGCTGCTCGGCGTCACCAAGTGGGTGCCGCCGGTCCCGCCGGCCATGGACGGCGAGGTGGAGTCCGCGCCGGCCCTGCTGCCCTGGGTCGACATCGAGAACCTCCAGCGCCACCCCGGCATCTTCTCCCCCGGCGAGCCCGTCGTGGTCACGGAGAAGCTGCACGGCACGGCCTGCCTGCTGACGTACTCCGTGGACGAGGACAGGGTCTACGTCTCCTCGAAGGGCTTCGGCGCGAAGTCCCTGGCACTCGGCGAGGACCCGCGCAACCTGTACTGGCGCGCGGTACGGGGTCACGGCGTCGCCGAGGCGGCCGCCGAGCTCGCGGCCCGGCTGGGCGCGCGGCGGGTCGGGATCTTCGGCGAGGTGTACGGCGCGGGCGTGCAGGACCTGTCGTACGGCGCGGACGGGCGGCGCGACACGCTCGGGTACGCCGTGTTCGACGTCTCGGCGGAGATCGACGGCCAGGTGCGCTGGCTGGACGCGGCGGAGCTCCTCGAGGGCCGCCTGCCGCTGGTGCCCCGCCTCTGGACCGGCCCGTACGACAGCGAGCGGGTGCTGGAGCTGGCGGGCGGCCGCGAGACGGTGTCCGGCAGGGAGCTGCACATCCGGGAGGGCGTGGTGATCCGTCCGGTGACCGAACGGCACAGCCCGGTGACGGGCGGGCGGGCCATCGCGAAGGCGGTGAGCCCGGCGTATCTGACCCGCAAGGGCGGCACGGAGTACGAGTGAGGCACGGGCGGGCGGCTCGGAGCCGCCCGCCCGCCGTCACTCGCCGGACTTCCTCCTGCTGCTCTCCGCCATGAGCCGGGAGCCGGTGAGGCGCTCGCCGAAGACGTCGTCGGGGTTGGAGAGCACGCAGCCCTCCAGGGAGAGACACCCGCAGCCGATGCAGTCGGTGAGGTGGTCGCGCAGCCGGTTCAGCTGGCGGATGCGCTCGTCGAGCTCGGAGCGCCACGCCTCGGAGAGCCGCGCCCAGTCGTCGCGGGTGGGTGTGCGCTCCTCGGGCAGCTCGGCGAGGGCCTCACGGATCGTGGCGAGGGGGATGCCGACGCGCTGGGCGGCGCGGATGAAGGCGACGCGGCGGAGGGTGTCACGGGTGTAGCGGCGCTGGTTGCCCGAGGTGCGCCGGCTGCGGATCAGCCCCTTGGACTCGTAGAAGTGCAGGGCCGACACGGCGGCCCCGCTGCGGGCGGAGAGCTGGCCGACCGTGAGCTCGTGGATCTTCTCTGGAATCCGGTGCACTCCTCGAAGCCTACCGACCTCGTCCGGCGGCCCGTCCGTTGACAGGGGCCGCACGGCCGACCATGCTAAGCAGTTGCTTAGGCATGCGCACGCGGATGCGCCTGCGACTACGTGACGCGAGAGGCCGGGACATGGCAGAGCCGAGGATCTTCACGTCCGTCGACGACCTGAAGGCGGCGGTGGGCGAGCAGTTGGGGTACACCGACTGGCTGGAGATCGACCAGAAGCGGATCGACCTGTTCGCCGAGGCCACCGGTGACCACCAGTGGATCCACGTGGACCCGGAGAAGGCCGCGGCGGGCCCGTTCGGCACGACGATCGCGCACGGCTATCTGACGCTGTCGCTGCTGCCCCTGTTCGGTCCGCAGCTGCTGACCGTCGAGGGCGTGAAGATGGGCGTCAACTACGGCACGAACAAGGTGCGGTTCCCGGCTCCCGTGCCGGTGGGCTCGCGGCTGCGCGCCACGGCGAAGATCAGTGCCGTGGACGAGGTGCCGGGCGGGGTTCAGGTGGCCACCGCCTTCACCGTGGAGCGCGAGGGCGGGGACAAGCCGGTGTGCGTGGCGGAGTCGGTGGCCCGGTACTACCTCTAGGCGGACCTGGCGTTCCTCGCGCCCACCATGCGGAGCACGAGGTCGGCGTAGAGCGCGCCGACCTCCTCCGGGGTGCGGGGGCCGTCGACGTTGAACCAGCGGGCCACGTCGATGCAGAGCGACAGCACGGCGAGGGTGGTGCCCGGCACGTCCGGGACGTCGAACTCGCCGGAGCGGACGCCGTCCTCGATGATGCCGCGCACCTCGGCGTCGACCTGGCGGCGCAGGCCGACGATCTCCGCGCGGGCGTCGGGGCCGAGCGAGTCGAGCTCGTACTGCACGACACGGGCGGTCGTACGGCCCCGCGCGTGCCAGCGGACGAAGGAGCTGACCGCGTCGGCGAGCCGCTCGGTCGCGGTGCCCTCGCCGCGGGACGCGGTGCGCAGGATGTCCAGCGCCTTCTCGTGTCCGATGCGGCTGATGCGGTGGAGCAGCTCTTCCTTGGTCTTGTAGTGGATGTAGAGCGCGGCCGGGCTCATGCCGGCGCGGCCCGCGATGTCGCGGGTCGTCGTGGCGTGGTAGCCGCGCTCCGCGAAAGCCTCCACGGCGGCGAGCAGCAGCCGCCGGGCCGCGTCGGGCGTGACCTCACCCCACGGCTGCGTGTCACCGCCGGCCGTCTCCTCCGCCGTACTCATCGCTCACCCCATTCGCTGGCAGGGTCGTCATCCTACCGGCAAGGGTGAGCGGGCGCTTAGCACGGGCGGGGGGGTGGGGAGTGTTTTCGCACCCCGGTGCGTGGGATGTGGCCGGTGCGGGTGCCGGCCGGGGGTGCCGGCGCACCTCGGCGCCGACGAGGTCCGCCGTGCCCACCCTCGCCCATCGCCCCAGCGACACGCATGTCCGCAGTTGACGGCAGCGGGCCGTGACGGAAGCGCCCTGAAGGGGCACGGGGAACTGCGCGACCAGCCACCGACCACCCGCACCCGGCACCGCAGAGGTGCCGCTGCGCCCACCCGTGCCGCCCTAGCGGCACGAATGCCCGCAGTTGACGGCAACAGGCCAGGGCGGAGGCGTCCTGAAGGGGCGCGGGGAACTGCGCGGTCAGCCACCGACCACCCGCACCCGGCACCGCACACGTGTCCCCTCAGAGCTTCTGGAGCGGATCGTAATCCGCCAGCATCTTCTCCAGGCGCGCCTGGTCGACCCTGTTGACGATCTGGCCCGCCTCCTGGCGGTCCCGGATCACCTTCGCCAGGGTGAACGCCGACGTCACCAGATAGAGAACCGCGATGCTCAGAAAGCCGCGGACCCAGGCGTCCGTCTCCAGGTTGTAGATGCCGACGGCGGTGGCCCCGAGGGCCAGGGCGAAGGACGCGACGGCCTGACCGTAGAAGGCCGCCGTGCTCTGCTGCTTGACCGGTGTCTCGCTCATGCCGACAAGAATCGGCGGATGCGGCCGCGCCCACATCCGCCCGCGTACTCAGGCGGTACTCAATCCTCACCGAGTCTCAGAACGCCGAAACCCCCGTCAACGCCCGCCCGATGACCAGCTTCTGTATCTGGCTGGTGCCTTCGTACAGCGTCATCACGCGCGCGTCGCGCAGCAGCTTGCCCGCCGGGTACTCGTCGATGTAGCCGTACCCGCCGTACACCTGCAGGGCGTTGTTCGCGGCCCGTACCGCCGCCTCCGAGGCGAACAGCTTCGCCTTGGAGGACTCCACGGCGAACGGCTTGCCCCGGTCGATCAGATCCGCGACCCGCCAGGTGAGCAGCCGGGCCGCGTCCACGTCGACGGCGATGTCGCTGATCAGCTCCTGGACCAGCTGGTGCCCCGCGATCGGCTTGCCGAACTGCTCCCGCTCGCCCGCGTAGGCCACCGCCGCGTCGAGCGCGGCCTGGGCGATCCCGACGCAGCCCGCCGCGACCGACATCCGCCCCTTCGCCAGGGCGGACATGGCGACCGAGAAGCCCTTGCCCTCCTCGCCCAGCATCGCGGACGCCGGCACCCGCACCCCGTCCAGCACCAGCTCGGCCGTGGCCTGCCCGCGCAGACCGAGCTTGCCGTGGACCGCGCGGCGCGTCAGACCGGGGGTGTCCGTGGGCACGAGGAACGCGGAGACCCCCTGGTGCCCGGGCGCGTCCGTGGACCGCGCGAACAGCAGCACCACGTCCGCCCACGTCCCGTTCGTGATGAACATCTTCGAGCCGTCGATCACATACTCGTCGCCGTCCCGCACCGCCCGCGTCGCGAGGTTCCCCGCGTCGGAGCCGGTGCCCGGCTCGGTCAGGCCGAAGCAGCCGACGTACGCGCCGGAGGTCAGCCCCGGCAGCCAGGTCCGCTTCTGCTCCTCGCTCCCCCAGGCGGCGATCGTCTTGGCGACCAGGCCGAGGGAGACGGAGACGATGCCGCGCACGGACGAGTCGCCGCGCCCCAGTTCCTCGGTGACCAGGCAGTACGCGAGATGGCCGCCGCCGGAGCCGCCGTACTCCTCGTCGATCGTCAGACCGAGGAAGCCGAGCTCGCCGAGCTTCTTCACGATGCCCCGGTCGACCTCCTCGGCGCGGTCCCAGGCGGCGGCGTACGGCGTGACCTCGCGCCGTACGAAGTCCCGGGCGAGCCGGCGAACCGCCTCCTGCTCGTCACTCAGCTCCAGGTTCATCCCGAGTCACCCCATGTGAATGTGAGACGCGCGTGATCGTGCGATCGCGTAACCGTGTACGGGTAAATTAGCACTGCTAGTTTAGGATCGCAGCCCTACTATGTGCGCCATGGCCCGACCGCGCAAGCCCTTGCTCAGCACCGACCGGATCGTGGAGGCGGCGCGTGCGCTGGTGGACGCGGAGGGGCTGGCGGCGGTCTCCACACGCCGCCTCGCCGCCGAGCTGGGGGTGAGCGGGCCGTCGCTCTACAACCACTTCCGCACCAAGGACGAGATCCTGGAGGCGGTGGCGGACTCGGTGAGCGCGCAGGTCGACCTGTCGATGT
The DNA here is from genome assembly GCF_051903975.1 of Streptomyces sp. P9-2. Lineage (NCBI taxonomy): Bacteria > Bacillati > Actinomycetota > Actinomycetes > Kitasatosporales > Streptomycetaceae > Streptomyces > Streptomyces sp. P9-2. The sequence goes on along the minus strand of NZ_CP192633.1, from coordinate 3,713,339 downwards.
TCGAGGACGGCAGGGACTGGCGGACGGCGCTGCACGACTGGGCGGTGTCGTACCGCAACGCGCTGCGCGACCACCCCAACATCGTCCCGGTGCTGGCTCGCGGCCCCGGCCGGCGCCCGGCGGCGCTGCGGCTGGCCGACGCGGCCTACGGCGCGATGGTCGAGGCGGGCTGGCCGCCCGCGCAAGCCACGTCCATCGGCGCGCTGATGCGGTACTTCATCATGGGCTCGGCGCTCGGCTCGTTCGCCGGCGGCTTCGTGGACGACGCGAGCGCCTACGACCCCGCGGACTATCCGCACCTTGGTCAGGCTCATCTCCTCGCGGAACAGCAGGAGAAGATCGACGAGCGCGCCTTCGAGACGGGCCTGACGGCGCTGCTGGACGGGCTGGCCCTGCAGTACGAGCAGGTACGGCAGCACGCCTGACGGCGCCTGGCGCCGCACGCCAGGCAAGCCGGACGCGTCACCCTCCGTGCCATGCGGGGCTGCACCCAGCACCGTGCGGCCCGGCGGGGACCGCTCGCGCAGTTCCCCGCGCCCCTCGAAGGGCGACCCCGACGCCCCGCGCGCCGGATCGGCACCGGTCCTACGCCCGCGTCCCCGGACACTTCGGTGAGCGCCGAACCGTCCCTGCCGCATGCTGGAGGGCATGACCTCCAAGGACCCGAGGGCCGGCGCGCTGGCGCGGCTCGCCTCCCTGGCCGCCGACGAGACGCGGGCCGCGTGTCTGCTCGCGCTGCTGGACGGGCGGGCCTGGACGGCGGGTGAGCTGGCCCGGCACTGCGGGGTCGCCGCGTCCACGCTCAGCGAGCACCTGGGCAAGCTGGTCGGCGGCGGGCTGCTGGCCGAGGAGCGGCAGGGGCGGCACCGGTACGTGCGGATCGCGGACGCCCGGGTCGCCCAGCTCGTGGAGGACCTCACGGCGCACATCGCCCCGGACGCCGCCGAACCGCCGCGCGGGCTGCGGCAGTCGGGCGCGGACTCCGCGATGGCACGCGGTCGCACCTGCTACGACCATCTCGCCGGGCGGCTCGGGATCGCCGTCACCGACGCCCTCACCGCGCGCGGACTCCTGCTCCAGGACACCGGGTTCGCGCTGACCGACGCGGGGCTGGACTGGTTCGGCGCGCTCGGCGTGGACCTCGGCGGGCGGGGCCGGCGTCCGCTCGCGCGCGCCTGTCTGGACTGGACGGAACGCCGTCCCCACTTGGCCGGGGCGGCGGGCGCGGCCCTGTGCCGGCACCTGCTCGACCAGGGCTGGTGCGTACGGATCGGCTCCGGGCGCGCCGTGAAGGTGACCGGCGCCGGGGAGCGGGCGCTCACCGACCTGCTGGGGATCGACGCGGCGGCGCTGCGCTGAGGCGGCCGGGACATCCGGCCTGCGGTCAGTCCAGCGCGTGCGCCGGGCACGTCCGCACGATCTGGTCGGACAGTTCCGGCTCGACGTGCCGTACCGCCCGCGCCGGCACCATCGCGCCGACCATCCGGCTGAGCAGCAGCACCGCCCGCTCCCGCGCCTCCTCCGGGGTGACATCCCCTTCTCGCTCGAACTCGCCTCCGAAACCGGCGAGATGTCCCTCCACCCCGGCCGCGTACGACCGCTGCGCCGCCTCGGTGTGCCGGCGTCGATGACCAGGGAGGCGGAGGGGCAGCCACCGTCGGGGGCGTCGCGGTGTTCGGCGGAGAGGTTCCCGCGCGAGCAAGAACCGGCGGCGGGTGCCGCGTCATCGGGGCTGGTCGCGCAGTTCCCCGCGCGCCCCTGGGGGGTGCACCTGCACGCGGCCGGGGCACGCACCCCACGGGTGGCGGACGACCGCCGGAGCCGCCCCGGCGTCTCTGAGGGGTCAGAAGACCACCAGGGCTCGGCCTCCCTTGCCGGCGGTCATCGTGTCGAAGGCGGCCGGGATGCCGTCCAGGGTGATGCGGTCGGTGACCAGGGCGGTCAGGTCGAAGGCGCCGGAGCGGATGTGGGCGGCGAGGACCGGGAGGTCTCGAGCCGGGTCGGAGTTGCCGTAGACGCAGCCGGCGAGGGTGCGGCCCCAGTGGAAGATCTCCAGGGCGTTGAAGGTGACCTGCTCGTGCTTGCCGCCGATGCCGACGACCGTGGTGCGCCCGCCGCGGCGGGTGGACTCCCAGGCGGTGCGGATGGTGCTCGCACGGCCGACGCACTCCACCGCGACGTCGACGCCCTGCTTCCCGGTGAGGGCGCGGATCTGGCGGGCGGTGGTGTCGGAGGCGACGACGTACTCGGTGGCGCCGGCCGCGCGGGCCAACTCCTCCTTCTCCGGGGAGACGTCCACGGCGACGATCGTGGAGGCGCCCGCGATGCGGGCCGACTGGAGCGCGGCCAGGCCCACTCCCCCGACGCCGAAGACGGCGACCGTCTCACCGGCGCGGACGCGGGCGGAGTGGTGGACCGCGCCGTAGCCGGTGAGGACGGCGCAGCCCAGGAGGGCGGCGTCGGCGAGGGGGACGCCGTCCGGGGCGGGCAGCACGCAGGCGCCGGGCACCACGGTCTCCTCTGCGAACGCGGCCACGTTCAGACCCGGGTGCAGGGCGGTGCCGTCGTCGGCGCGGTGGGCGTGCACGCGCGCGGCGCCGTCGAGGGCGTGCGCGCACAGCCACACCTCGCCGCGCCCGCAGGCGGGGCAGGCGCCGCAGGAGGGCGCCCAGTTGAGGACGACGTCGTCGCCGGGCGCGACATGGGTGACGTCCTCGCCGACGGCGACGACGGTGCCGGCGCCCTCGTGACCGAGAATCGCCGGGACGGGCACGCGCATGGTTCCGTCGGACAGGGACAGGTCGGAGTGGCACACCCCGGTGGCGGCGAGGCGGACGCGCACCTCGCCGGGTCCGGGGTCGGGCAGGTCGACGCCGGTGATCTCCAGCGGGGCGCCGACGGCGGGCAGAACGGCGGCTCGTACGGCCATGAGGGTTTCGACTCCCCTAGAACTGGAGGGACTTGGTCTGGAGGTACTCGGCCAGGCCGTGGACGCCGAGTTCGCGGCCCACGCCCGACTGCTTGTAACCGCCGAACGGGGCCAGCGGGTTGAACCGGCCGCCGTTGATGTCGACCTGGCCGGTGTCCATGCGGCGGGCGAAGGCGACGGCCTCCGCCTCGTCACCGGCCCAGACGGCTCCGGCGAGGCCGTAGACGGTGCCGTTGGCGATGCGGAGGGCGTCCTCCTCGTCCTCGTAGCGCAGGACGCACAGCACGGGGCCGAAGATCTCCTCCTGCGCGACGGTCATCTCCGGGGTGACGTCGGCGAGGACGGTGGGGCTGACGTACCAGCCCTGGGGGCGCGGGGCCTCGGGGCCGCCCGCGACGAGGCGGGCGCCCTCGGCGACGCCCTTCTCGATGTAGCCGCGCACGCGGTCCCGCTGGCGGGCGCTGACGAGGGGGCCGATGCGGTCGCCGTACTTGGCGGCGGCGGCCGCGGCCAGCTCCACGGCCTCGTCGTACCGGTCGCGGTGGACCAGCATGCGGGTCCAGGCGCTGCACGTCTGGCCGGAGTTGGACATCACGTTGGCGACGCCGACGTTGACGGCGCGGGCCAGGTCGGCGCTGGGCAGGATGACGTTGGCGGACTTGCCGCCGAGTTCCAGGGCGACCCGCTTCACCATGCCGGCGGCGATCGCGCCGATCCTGCGGCCGACGGCGGTGGAGCCGGTGAAGGACAGCAGGTCGACGTCGGGGTGTTCGGCGAGCGCCTGCCCGGCCACCGGGCCGAGGCCGGTGACCAGGTTGAACACGCCCGCCGGTACGCCCGCTTCGTGCACGCACTCGGCGAAGATCCGGGCGACCAGCGGGGTGTTCTCGGCGGGCTTCACCACGATGGCGCAGCCGGCGGCGAGGGCGGGGGCGGCCTTGGCGACGATCTGGTGCAGCGGGTAGTTCCACGGGGTGATCGCGCCGACCACGCCGACCGGCTCGTGGAACACGGTGGAGTTGCCGATCTTCTCCTCGAACTCGTACGTCGCGGCCAGCTCGGCGTACGAGCCGGCCACCGCGACCGGCACGCCCGCGTGGACGGTCTGGGAGAGCTTCTCGGGGGCGCCGAGTTCGGCGGTGACCGTGGCGGCGATCTCGTCCCGGCGCGCGAGCAGCTGGTCCCGCAGCGCGGTGAGGCGGGCCGCGCGCTCGGCGGGCGGGGTGGCCGCCCAGGCCGGGAGGGCGGCGCGGGCGGCGCGCACGGCGGCGTCGACGTCCTCCACGGTGCCCGCGGGGACGGTGGCGATCACCTGCTCGTCCGCCGGGCCGACGACCTCGATCACGTCCCGCCCGGCGGCGGGGCGCCAGGCGCCGTCGATGTACATGCCGTCGTATGCCTTCATCGCGGTTCCTCCGGAGCGGGGGCGTCCTGTCCGGCTTCCAAACTAGCGATGTTAGTTTTTCCGCGCCAGGGGTTCGGCCGCGTGCCGCCGCTCACTCCTCCAGGTCGGGCAGCCGCTCCGGGCTGGGGCAGATCCGCCGGCCGTGCTGGTCGAAGACGAAGAGGTGGGCGAGGTCGACCAGGAGCGGCACCTGCATGCCGTGCCGGAGGCGGATGTCGGGCGTGGTGCGGACGATGAGGTCGCCGGGGAGCCGGGGCTCGGCGGAGGCGGGGGCGGACGACACGACGGTGGGGTCCGGCCGGCCGGGGCCGTCCAGCGTGGCCACGGCGCCCGGGCGCTCGGCGCCCGTACGCTCGGCCCCCGCGCGGAGGGCGCCGGCGCGTTCCCGGAGGCGTTCCAGCACGGTGCCGCCCTCGCGGCGGCGGCGCCGGACGCCCGGGCGGGCGGGGGCCGGGCGCGGGGCCTCCAGCTCGGGGACGACGGCGGGGCGGGAGCCGGTGTTGAAGTGCACCAGCACCTCGTGGCCCTGGAACTCCAGGTGTTCCACCAGACCGGTGAGGGGCATCTCGCCGGGGCGCGCGGCGGACGGCTTGGCGATCCGCACGGCCTCGGAGCGCAGGCCCACGATGACCTCGCGGCCTTGCTGCACGCGGAGCAACTGGTGGTCCAGGGACAGAGGTTCGGGCAGCCGCAGGAACTGCTTGCCGAGGCTGATGGTCATCGCGCCGTCCAGCGGGGCGCGGACCAGGCCGCAGAGCAGGTTGATGCGCGGGGTGCCGATGAACGCGGCGACGAAGACGTTCTCGGGCAGCGAGTACACCGCGCGGGGCGTGCCGACCTGCTGGAGGACGCCGCCGCGCAGCACGGCGACCCGGTCGCCGAGCGACATCGCCTCCGACTGGTCGTGGGTGACGTAGACGGTGGTGACGCCCAGCTTCCGGGTGAGCAGGGAGATTTCGGCGCGGACGTGGTTGCGGAGCTTGGCGTCGAGGTTGGACAGCGGCTCGTCCATCAGGAACGCGGAGGGGCGGCGGGCGATGGCCCGGCCCATCGCGACGCGCTGGCGCTCACCGCCGGAGAGCTGGGCGGGGAAACGGTCGAGGAGGTCCTCGATGCCCAGCATCCGGGCGGTGGCGTCCACCTTGGGCGACGGGTCGTCGCCGGGGGCCTCGATACGGAGCGGGAAGCCGATGTTGTCCCGGCTGGTCATGCTCGGGTACAGCGCGAAATTCTGGAACACCATCGCCATGTCCCGCTCGGACGGCGGGAGTTCGTTGGCGTACTCGCCGTCGAGGAACAGGCTGCCCTCGTCGATCTCCTCCAGGCCCGCGATCATCCGCAGCACGGTGGACTTGCCGCAGCCCGACGGGCCGAGCAGGACGAGGAACTCGCCGGGGGTGATGGCCAGCGACATCCGGTCGACCACGCGAGCACCTCGCGTGTAGGACTTGCTCACGTCGTGCAGGGTGATGGCGCGTGTCATGAAAGTGCCCCCGGGGGCTCATCAGGGCGCTGCGGCTCCGCGGTCGGACGCCTCGTGCGGGTCGTACGGGGCGTGTGAGTCACGGAAGCTAACGGAAAGTAGGCGGCCAGGGAAGACAACGGACGCGATCGGGGGCGTTCCGTCCGCCTGGTGAGAAACCGGAAGGAAGCATTCGGCGCGGAGGGTCGCGTGCGGGCGCTTCCGGGCCCTCGGCCCGGGGTCGTGCCCTGGGGTCAGGACGAGCCGCCGTCGTCGGGGTTCGAGCCGCTGCGGGTGCCCGAGCGGCCGGGGCGGAGGAGAACGCTCGCCGCACGGCCGGCGGCCACGGTCGCCTTCGCCACCGCATGGGTCCAGCGGGGGCCGCCGCGCGCGGCCCAGAAGACGCAGGCGTAGCCGGCGAGGACGAGAAGCAGGACGGCGATCAGGACGGTCAGGATCATGCGGGCCCCCTCGGTACGCGGGACCTGTCAGGGCCCGGTTGCAACGGGGTCATCCTGCCAGGGTCACCGCGGCCTACGCGCCTCGCACCGGCGCTTCTCGTACGAGGCGGGCGCGTCCCCCGCCGCCCCCTCCGGCGCCGGCCCCGCCGGTGTCCGTACCGCCACCCCCGCCGACGCCAGCAGCAACGCGCCCAGCATCACGAACGGGGCCGCCACGCCCGCCACTCCGGCGATCAGGCCCGCCGTCGCGGGGGCCGCGACCTGGCCCAGGCGGTTGCCCGTCAGGCGGAGGGCCAGGGCGGTGGAGCGGGCGGCAGCGGGGGCCGCTTGGACGACCGTCGTCATGGAGAGTGGCTGGCCCACGCCCAGGCAGAAGCCGAGGGCGGCGAGGACGAGCGCCAGGACCGGCACCGGCAGCGGCAGCGCGACCGCCGCGCACAGCAGTGCCCCCAGCAGGCACGTCACCGTGAGCAGGGCCCGGCGGCCGAGGAGCCGCAGCAAGGGCGTGAGAACCAGCCGGCAGGCGATCGTCGCCGCCGCGCGCAGGCTGAGCAGCAGGCCGACCACGGCCGGGTCGATCCCCCGGTGCTCGCCGACCACCGGCAGGTACGCCGTGAGGATGTCGGTCGCCGACAGCACCGCCACGCTGATCAGCATTCCCCGCCGGCACCCCCCGCGCCCGCAGGATGATCCCTACCGGCACCCGGTCGCCGCGCGCCGTACCGGGTTTCACCGCCCCCGGTTTCTCGATGCGCCACAGCGAGGTGAGCGCGACCGCCCCGCCCGCGCCCGCCGCGAGCAGCGCGACCGCGCTGGTCCGGGCCATGTCCGCGCCGATCAGCGCGCCCGCCGCGATGGGCCCGGCGAGCTGCCCCAGCGAGGCGCCGATGGTGAAGTGCCCGAAGTTGCGGTCCTGTTCGTGCGGCGCGGACTGGCGGGCGACGAGCGACTGCGCGCCGATCACGAAGCACAGGTGCCCGAGACCCATCACCCCGCTCCACAGCGCCATGGTCCACAGCGACCCGGCGACACCGCTGAGCGCGCAGCCCGCGGAGATCAGCACGACGCCCGTCGGCAGCAGCGGGGCGCAGCGGCCGTGGTCGGTGCGCCGCCCGAGCGGGACGGCGACGAACAGCGGCAGCAGCGCGTAGACGCCCGCGATGACGCCGACCGCCCGCTCGTCCGCGCCGAGGGCCAGCGCCCGGTAGGAGACTGCGGGCCTGGCCATCGACACGGCCGCCTGCGCGAAGCCGAAGGCGATGACGAGCCGGAGCAGCCAACTGCGGTTCCCGCCGGGCGTCATGACACATTCCTCTCCAAGAAGCGGCGCCTGTTCAGATCGTGCCGAACAGAATCCCGGCCGCCAGGATCAACAGGCACGTCAGCGCAGCCCACTTGACCACGAACCGCGTGTGGTCGCCGAACTCGACCCGGGCCATGCCGACGAGGACGTACACCGCGGGGACGAGCGGGCTCGACATGTGCAGCGGCTGACCGACGAGGGAGGCGCGGGCCATTTCCAGCGGGGTGACGCCGTGCGCCGCCCCGGCCTCGGCGAGCACGGGGAGGACGCCGAAGTAGAAGCCGTCGTTGGACATGAAGTAGGTGAGCGGCAGGCTCAGCACGCCGGTGACGAGCGCCATGTGCGGGCCGAGGCCCGCGGGGACGGTGTCGACCAGCCAGCCCGCCATGCTGTCGACCATGCCGGTGCCCTGGAGGACGCCGGTGAAGACGGCGGCGGCGAAGACCATGCCGGAGACGTTGAGGACGTTGTCGGCGTGGGCCGCGATGCGGGCCTTCTGGTCGGGCAGGCGCGGGTAGTTGACGGAGAGCGCGAGCGCGGCGCCCAGCAGGAACAGCACCGGGATGGGCAGCAACTCCAGGATCATCGCCGTGATCAGGGTGCCGGTGAGCAGCGCGTTGAACCAGTACAGGCGGGGCCGCAGGGTCGGCCGGTCCGGGTCGAGGCCCTTGAGCAGGTCCCCGTCGTCGTCCCCGCCGTTTCCATCGCCGTCCACGCCGTCCGTGCCTCCGACGGGCCGCTTCTCCAGACGCCCGCCGCCGGCATCCGCGCCCGCACCGACCAGCACCGCTTCCTTCGTCTCGACGGACTCCTCGTCCGAAGGATCCGGAAGACGCAGCGCGCCGATCCGCCTCCGCTCCCGCAGCCCCAGCACGTACGCGAGGCCGAAAACACCCAGCAGGCCGACCAGCAGCGCGGGGATCATCGGGACGAAGATGTCCGCGGCGTCGAGCTTCAGCGCGGTGGCCGCGCGGGCCGTGGGGCCGCCCCAGGGGACGGTGTTCATGACGCCGTTGGCCATGGCGGCGACGCCGGTCATCACGACCAGGCTCATGCCCAGCCGCTTGTACAGCGGGTACATCGCCGACACGGTGATCATGAAGGTGGTGGAGCCGTCGCCGTCCAGCGACACGATCGCGGCGAGCACGGCGGTGCCCACGACGACCCGCATCGGGTCGGCCTTGCAGAAGCGGAGGATTCCGCGCACGACCGGGTCGAAGAGCCCGACGTCGATCATGACGCCGAAGTAGACGATCGCGAACATCAGCATCGCCGCCGTGGGGGCGAGGCTGGACACTCCGTCGATGACGTAGTCGCCGAGGTGGGCGCCCTTGCCGACGGCCACACAGCACAGCGCGGGAATCAGCACGAGCGCCGCGATCGGCGACATCTTCTTCGTCATGATCAGGACCAGGAAGGTCGCGATCATGGCGAAGCCGAGGATGGTCAGCATGAATGGGACACCTAACGTTCGCCCTTGAACATCCGGCCGAGGGCCGGCGGTGTGACGACGTTAGGTACGTCCGGGCGGCGTCAACAAGACGTCGGACCGTGAGCAATAAGCGCAAAACCCCAGGTCAGACGTTTGCTCAGGTCAGCGCGGTGACCGTTTCCGGCTCCTCGGCGTGCTCCGGGGACACCTCGACGGGTACGCCGTTGAGCACCGCGTTGCCGGACAGCGGATCGAGCAGACTGCCGTCGAGGAGCTGGTTGACGTTGACGCCGGGGTTCGCGGAGGCGTGCCGGGTGCGGGTGCCGGGCCGGTCGTGGCCCCAGCCGTGCGGGAGGCTCACCACTCCGCGGCGCACGGCGTCGGTGACCTCTGCGGAGACGGTCACCTCTCCCCCGGCGCCCTTGATCCGCACGGGCTGCCCGTCCCGTACGCCGAGGCGTTCGGCGTCGTCGGGGTGGAGGTGCAGGGTGCAGCGGTTGGAGCCGCCGGTGAGGGCGGGGACGTTGTGCAGCCAGCTGTTGTTGGAGCGCAGATGGCGGCGGCCGACGAGGACGAGTCCGTCGGGGCGTTCGCGCAGGGCGGCCCGCAGCCGGGGCAGGTCGGCGGCGATCGGGGCGGGCAGCAGTTCCACCTTGCCGCTGCGGGTCTTCAGCGGCTGGGGCAGGCGGGGGCGCAGCGGGCCGAGGTCGATGCCGTGCGGGTGGGCGAGGAGCTTGTCCAGGGTGAGCCCGTCGGGATCGGCGCCGAAGCCGTCGCCGTAGGGGCCGAGGCGGAGCATCATGTCGAGGCGCTTCTCGGGGCCGTTGTCGCCGGTGAGCAGGCCGGCGAGTTCCTTCGGGTCGCGGCCGTGCACCGGGGAGTGGGGTTCGGTGACGGCCTTGCCGAGGGTCTGCCGGATCACCAGGTCGTCCACGGCGGACGGGTCGGCGCCGTGCATGCCGGTGGCGGCGAGGACGAGCCGGGCGAGGATCTCGGTCTCGGCCATGCGGCCGGGTTCGAGGGGCGCTGCGGGGCGCGTGTAGCGGACCTGGTTGCGCACGGCGAGGGTGTTGAAGGCGAAGTCGTGGTGCGGGCTCTGCGACGGCGGGGGCGGCGGCAGGACGACGTGCGCGTGCCGGGAGGTCTCGTTGAGGTACGGGTCGACGCTCACCATGAAGTCGAGGGAGGCGAGCGCCTTGTCCAGCCGGTCGCCGTCGGGCGCGGAGAGCACCGGGTTGGCGCCGACGGCGACGACGGCGCGGACCGGGGCGCCCTCCTCGGTGGGGGTGTCGATCTCCTCGGCGAGGGCGGACAGCGGCAGCTCGCCCTTCGCCTCGGGGTGGCGGCCGACGCGCGAGTGCCAGCGGCCGAGGGCGAAGCCGCGGCCGGGTCCGGCGGGGCGCGGTGTCTTGTCGGTGGCGGCCTGCGGGAAGAGCGCGCCGCCCGGCCGGTCGAGGTTGCCGGTGAGGGCGTTGAGGACGTCGACGAGCCAGCTGGCGAGGGTGCCGTGCGGGACGGTGCAGCTGCCGATGCGGGCGTAGACGGCGGCGGTGGGCGCGGCGGCGAGTTCGCGGGCGAGGGCGCGGATGACGTCGGCGTCGACGTCGCAGGCGTCCGCGACGGCCTCGGGGGTGAAACCGGCGAGGGCGTCGGAGAGTTCGGCGACGCCCTCGGTGTGCGGTGCGGCGGCGCCGAGGTCGACGAGGTCCTCGTCGAAGAGGGTGCGGGCGATCGCGGCGAGCAGCAGCGCGTCGGTGCCGGGGCGGACGGCGAGGTGCCGGTCGGCGAGGCGGGCGGTGCGGGTGCGGCGCGGGTCGACGACGGTGAGGGTGCCGCCGCGCGCCTTGAGCGCCTTGAGCCGGCCGGGGAAGTCGGGCGCGGTGCACAGGCTGCCGTTGGACTCGAGCGGGTTGGCGCCGATCAGCAGCAGATGGTCGGTGCGGTCCAGGTCGGGCACGGGGATGAGGTTGGCGTCGCCGAAGAGGAGCCCGCTGGAGACGTGCTTGGGCATCTGGTCGACGGTGGACGCGGTGAAGAGGCTGCGGGTGCCGAGCCCGCCGACGAGCAGCGGCGGGTAGAGGGCGCCGGCCATGGTGTGGACGTTGGGGTTGCCGAGGACGACGCCGACGGCGTGCGGGCCGTGCCGCTCGACGACGCCCCGCAGTCCGGCGGCGACGGCGTCGAAGGCCTCCTCCCAGGTGGCCTCGCGCAGTTCCCCGTCGACGCGGACGAGCGGGGTGCGCAGCCGGTCGGGGTCGGAGTCCACCTCCGGGAAGGCGGCGCCCTTGGGGCAGACGAAGCCCTTGCTGAACACGTCGTCGCGGTCACCGCGGGCGCCGGTGACCTTGCCGTCGTCGACGGTGAGGACCAGGCCGCAGGTGGCCTCGCACAGGGGGCAGATACGCAGGGCGGTGCGGGACACGGGTCCTCCCGGTACGGCGGCGGTGACGCACGGACGGGCCGAGCATACCGACCGGTACGCATGGAGGGGAGGGCGTGCGGGAAACCGGGCGGGAACCGGGGATCAGTCCAGGACGCGGGCCAGATACGCCCTCAGCAGCGCGCGCAGTTCGGCGATGACCTTCTCGTCCCCCTCGGGCGCCACCCGGAACGCCAGGTCGACCAGGGCGTCGGCGGTCTCCACGGCGACCAGGAAGGTGCGGCGCAGGTCGTCGTCGGCCGGGCGGCCCAGGTAGCCGGAGAGCATCGCGGTGAGCCGGTCGGCGACGCGGTGGTTGGGCTCGGCGCGGCGCGCGCCGACGGGGATCTGGTTGCCGAAGTCGACGAGGGAGAAGCCGGGGGCGGTGCGCTTCATGTCCAGGTAGGTGTCGAGCACGACGTCCATGGCGTGCCGCCAGCCGCGGTCGCCGGTGACGGTCAGCCGGTCGGTGACACGGTCGGTGAAGCGCTCCAGGTTGCGCTCGGCGAGCGCGTCGGCCATCTGGCGTTTGTTGGAGAAGAAGCGGTAGACGGAGCCGATGGGCACCCCGGCGCGCTCGGCGACGGCGCGGGTGCTCAGGTCGTCGTAGCCGACCTCGTCGAGGAGGCCGGCGCAGGCGTCGAGGATCCTGGCCAGCCGTTCGGCGCTGCGCCGCTGCACCGGCGCCCGGCGGAGCGATGGCGTGTGGGACACGGCCCTCATCATGCCTGCCCGGGCCCGCCGGGTGAACCGGGCCCCTCGGCGAGCGGCGCCACGCTCTGCTCGGTGGTCGGCTCCTGCCCGGAGACGGTGATGTCGGCGGTGCTCTCCACGGGCTCGCCGTCGACCGCCCAGACGGACCCGTCGTCGGCGTACAGCCGCGCGGTGACCTGGTGGGTGCCACGCGGGAAGGCGCCGGCGGCGAGGTGGTACTCGGGGGTGCGCAGCACGGCGACGCGACGGCCGTTCACCTCCAGGTGCGCCACGCCCCGGCCGGCCTCGGCGCGGCGGCCCGTGCCGTCGGGCGAGAAGCGGAAGTCGCGCACCCGCAGCCGTACGTCCCAGCCGCCCTCGGCGTCGGGGGCGACCTCCACGGTGACCTGGGGCGCGCCCTCCTCGTCCACCTCCCGGTAAGGGCTGCCGTCCTCGGAGCGCTCGTCGAGGAGCCGGCCCACGGGTGAGGACGACACCTCGTCCGCGCACTGGCCGCCCGGGGTGTCGCAGCCCGCGGGTCCGGCCAGCACGACGACACAGACCGCGAGCGCGGGGATGACCGCCGTCCGCCTCCACGTCATGCCGGGGAGCGTAGAACAGCGGTCCGAACGCGCGAATCCCCCTGGAGTCCGGTTCCCGGTCCTCCGTGAAGGGGAGGGGAGGTCCGGCCCCGGAAGGAGACCGCGCGGCACCCTTGCGCCCGGGTAACCGCAATCCTACGGTGTCCCATAGGAATCGGCTCGGTGCAAGGGAGCAGCGGACATGAGCGACGGGGCCACCGCCCGCGGGAGCGCGACGGAACGCGAGGAGGCGCGCAAGATCGCCGAGGGGCTGGAGCACCTCTCCGGCTTCGGCAACGAGCACAGCTCGGAGGCGGTCCCGGGAGCTCTGCCCGTGGGCCGCAACTCCCCGCAGCGCGCGCCGCTCGGGCTGTACGCGGAGCAGCTGAGCGGGTCGGCCTTCACCGAGCCGCGGGCCCACAACCGCCGCTCGTGGCTGTACCGGATCCGCCCGTCGGCCGCACACCCGGCGTTCACCCGCACGGGCAACGGCGCGCTGCGCTCGGCGCCCTTCACCCAGACCGTGCCCGACCCCAACCGGCTCCGCTGGAACCCGCTGCCGGAGCCGGCCGAGGACACCGACTTCCTGGCCGGTCTGTGGACCCTGGGCGGCAACGGCGACGTGACCCAGCGCAGCGGCATGGCGGTGCACCTGTACCACGCCAACGCCTCCATGCGGCGGGTGTTCAGCAGCGCCGACGGTGAGCTGCTGATCGTGCCGGAGCGCGGCGGACTGCTGCTGCGCACGGAGTTCGGCATGCTGCATGCGGAGCCGGGACACATCGCGCTGATCCCGCGTGGGGTGCGGTTCCGTGTGGAACTGCTGGACGAGACCGCCCGCGGCTATGTGTGCGAGAACTATGGTGCGCCGTTCCGGCTGCCCGACCTCGGCCCGATCGGCGCCAACGGGCTCGCGAACGCACGGGACTTCCGCGCCCCGGTCGCCGCGTACGAGGACGTCGAGGGCCCGGTGGAGGTGGTGAACAAGTTCTGCGGCAACCTGTGGTCGGCCACCTACGACCACTCCCCGCTGGACGTCGTCGCCTGGCACGGCAACCATGTGCCGTACGCCTACGACCTGCGCCGGTTCAATGTGATGGGCACCATCTCCTACGACCACCCGGACCCGTCGATCTTCACCGTGCTGACCTCCCCCAGCGACACCCCGGGTCTCGCGGGCGTGGACTTCGTGGTGTTCGCGCCGCGCTGGCTGGTCGGCGAGGACACGTTCCGGCCGCCGTACTTCCACCGGAACGTGATGAGCGAGTACATGGGCCTGATCGAGGGCGCGTACGACGCGAAGGCGGCCGGGGAGGGGGGCTTCGTGCCGGGCGGCGGCTCGCTGCACAACATGATGTCGGCGCACGGCCCGGACCGGGAGACGTTCGACCGGGCGAGCGCGGCGGAGCTGAGGCCGCAGAGGATCGACGACGGTCTTGCCTTCATGTTCGAGACCCGCTGGCCGGTGTCCCTCACCCCTCAGGCGGCACGCGCGGAGCACCTGCAGCAGGGGTACGACGACGTGTGGCAGGGCCTGGAGCGTCACTTCCGGCCATTGCACTGACCGTTCTCCGACCGGTACGGATAGCGCGTGACCTCCTTCGCTCCGGACTCGATCGTCCTCAACCGCAAGCTGCCGCTCTGGTATCAGGTGTCGCAGTCGCTGCGCGCCTCGATCCTCGGCCGCTCGCCCCACGACCCGCTGCGCCTGCCCACCGAGGAGCAGCTGGCCGGGCACTACGGGGTGAGCGTGCTGACCATGCGGCAGGCGCTGAAGGAGCTGGAGGACGAGGGGCTGATCACCCGGCACCGGCGGCGCGGCACGTTCATCGAGCCGGGCGCCCGCAGGGGCGCGCCGGTGCGGCTGCTGGGCTCGGTCGACGCGATCGTGGCCCAGCAGTCCGGCATGACGACGGAGCTGCTGGAGCACGGCCCTGCGCCGGTGCCGTCCGAACTCGCCGAGCACTTCCCGGATCTGACGGAGACGGCCGCCTACCACCGGCTGCGCAGCGACGAGAAGACGGGCGAGCCGACCAACCACGCCCGCAACTACGTCCGTCCGGAGCTGGCCGGGCGGATCGATCCGCAGGATCTGGTGCGGTGGCCGATGACGAAGGTGCTGCGGGACGTCGTCGGCGCGGACATCAGCCGCATCACGGACACCGTGGAGGCGCGGATCGCGGACCCGGAGACGGCGCGGCTGCTCCGGGTCCCGCTGCTCAGCCCGATCCTGCACTACACGGGCGTCACCTACGACTCCGCCGGAAAGGCGCTGGACGTGGCCGTGATCCACTACCGGGGGGACCGTTTCTCCTTCACGGTGACCCTGGACGCCACCTGATCCACGCCCGCCGTCAGGTCGTACGATGCCCGGCGTGACGCACGACGACGCTCCGCTGCTGGCGGACCTCATGCCGTGGTCCGTCGCACCGCCGCGGCTCGGCCGGGGGTGGCCGGCGGCCCCCGACGCGGCGTCCCTGAAGGCCCGTTGGGACGCGCTGGTGAAGGCCGAGGGCCCGGACCGTGAGGCCCTGTTCCAGCCGACGCGGTCCCGTACGCCGCACACGGCGGTCGGGCAGCTGCCCGGGCAGGACGGCGGCACCGAGCGGCTGGCCCGCGCCTCGGGGCCGTGCCCGGAGCCGGTGCGGGTGCTGCGCGGGCCGTTCGACGAACAGTGGCTGATCCCCGACCAGCGGCTGATCGACGCGCCCCGGCCGGAGTTGTGGCGGGTGGCGGACGAGCACCAGATCTTCGCCGTGGAGACGTCCGGCGAAGGGCCGCCGCTGCTGGCGACTTCCCTCTTCCCGGTCCTGCGCACGGGCCGGATCCGCCCGCTGTACCGCCGTCCGGGCGCCGCCGAGCCCAATCTGGCCCCCGGTCTGACGGACCACCTCGCCGCCCGGCTGGGGCTCGAGGTCTGCCCCGTCGACGTCCTCGCCTGGGCGACGGCCGTGGCGCGCCCCTCGCCGGACGGGCCCGCCGTGCCGCTCACCGGTGACCCGGACGCGTGGCAGCGCGGTGTGGCGCTGGGCCGCCGCATGCTGTGGCTGATGCGCCGGGACGGGGAACGCCCCAAACTCCCCGGCGGCCGCCGCCCGTACGTCCGCGCCCCGCTGCCGTCCCGCCCGCCCGCGATGGCCTACGACCGCGACGAGGAGGCGCTGCTGCTGGGCGGGGGCCGTATCTCCCCGGTGCCGGTGGAGGCGTGGGAGTTCGAGTCGGGCGGGGTGCGGGTGCTGGAGGAGTGGTTCGCGTCCCGGACGGACCCGGCCGAGCCGGGCACCCTGGAGGCGATCCGCCCGGGCGCCTGGCCGCAGCCCTGGACGTCGGAGCTGCTGGAACTGGTCACGGTCCTCACCCTCCTCGCCGAGACTCGGCCCCTCCGCGAGGAACTGGTGACTGGCGTCCCGTCACCGGTCGCCCCGTCCGACCTGCGCGCGGCGGGCGTCCTCCCCGCCCCCGCCTGGGCCCGCCGCCCGGCATCGGTCCTGGACGCCCACGAGGAGGGCCCGGAGGGGCAGTTGGCGCTGCTCTGAGCGGAGGGGCTCCGTCCGGCGCGGGGGGGGCGACGCGCACGGCCGACTGGAGGCCGCGCTCGGGGCATCCGCCCGGAAACCCAGCCTCCCGGCGGGGGCGCCGCCCCCGTGCGGAAGCCGGCCCGCACCCGCGACTCACGCCGCCCCGAGACCGCGGGGCCGCCGCCGCGGGACGCACGCCCCCCGCAGGGCTCACTTCTCCGGGTCGAAGCCGTCCAGCACCCGGTTGAGGGCCCGTTCGAAGACCGCCTCCAGGTCGATCGGGCCCTCGTCCTCCATGAACGCCCTCGCCATCCTCGGGTACTCCCCCGTCGCGATGCGGGACTGGAGGTAGGCGATGCGGACCGCGTTCTCCTGCTCCTGCGACCAGGGCAGGGAGCGGGTGCGTTCGGCGGTGGCCAACTCGTTGCTGACGTAGGTCGTCACGATGCCGTTGAGCATCGCGATCAGCTCCATCTTGACGCCCTGCGGACCCGGCAGCGGGTCAAGACAGGCCAGGCAGTGCTCCAGGTAGCGCAGCGCGTTGGGGCTGAAGCCGTAGACCGCTGACATCAGCCGCGGCAGCCACGGGTGCCGGTGCATCAGGTCCCGCGTCTGGTGGGCCACCCGCAGCATGTCGGCGCGCCAGTCCCCGCTCGGCTCCCACAGCTCGTGCTCGCCGGCGACCGCGTCCGCCATCAGCTCGTGCAGATCCTCCTTGCGGGGGACGTAGTTGTACAGCGACATGGTGCCGCAGCCCAGCTCGGCCGCGACGCGGCGCATGGACACCGCGTCCAGGCCCTCCGCGTCCGCGATCCGCACGGCCACCGCGGCGATGTCGGCGCGGCTGTACGCCGGCCTGGGCCCTCGGCCGCTGCGCTCGGGGCGCGCCCAGATCACATGGGGTTCGGCCGCTCGGCCCGCCATCGGTCATCACCTCACCCACCATCGTAGTTACGTACACCGTACGTAGTGCGCTATGGTCACCCCCATGACTACTACGTACGCTGTACTCAGTGAGGGTCTGGAGAAGCGCTTCGGCGCCGTGCACGCCGTGCGCGGACTGGATCTGGCGGTGGCGCGGGGCACGGTGTGCGGGCTGCTCGGGCCCAACGGGGCGGGCAAGACGACGGCGGTGCGGCTGTTGACCACGCTGCTGCGGCCCGACGCGGGGTCGGCCAGGGTCGCGGGGCTCGACCTGGTGCGCGAGGCGGCCGCCGTACGCCGGCGGATCGGCGTCACGGGGCAGGACACCTCGATCGACGGAGACCTCACCGGCCGCGAGAACCTGCGGCTGTTCGCGCGGCTGCACCGCACGCGGGACGCGGCGGCCCACGCCGACGAACTGCTGGACCGGTTCGGGCTGACGGAGGCGGCCGGCCGTCCCGCGTCCACCTGGTCGGGCGGGATGCGGCGACGGCTCGATCTGGCGGTGAGTCTGGTCCGCAGGCCTGAGGTGCTCTTCCTGGACGAGCCGACGACCGGTCTCGACCCGGCCGGACGCGGGCTGATCTGGGAGGTGGTCCGGGAGCTGACCGGCGAGGGCACGACGGTGCTGCTCACCACCCAGTACCTGGAGGAGGCCGACCGGCTGGCCGACGACATCACGCTGGTCGACCGGGGCCGGGTCGCGCACACGGGCTCGCCGGCCGAGCTGAAGGCCCTGGTCGGGACGCACGCGGAGGTGGTGGTGGCGGACGGCGCCACGCTGGAGGCGGCGGCCGGGGTGCTGGACCGGCTCACCGGGTCGCACCCCACGCTGGACCGGGAGCGGCTCGCGGTCGGCGCGGTCACCCGGGACCCGACCCTGACCCTCCCGCACCTGGTGCGCACCCTCGACGCGGCGGGCGTGCCGCTGGTCGACGCGAGCCTCAGGCCGCCGACGCTCGACGACGTGTTCCTGCGGCTGACCGAGCGGCCCGCGGAACCGGTGGCGGACCTTCCCTACGGCGACGAGGAGCGTGCCGCATGAGCACGTTGGCGTACGACGGCACGGTGATGCTGGGCCGGCAGCTGCGGCGGATGCGGAACAACCCGGGGCTGCTGATCCTCACCCAGTCGATGCCGGTGAGCATGCTGCTGTTCTTCGGCTACGTCTTCGGCAGCGCGCTCGCCGTGCCGGGGTCCGGGTACCGGTCGTTCCTGGTGCCGGGGCTGCTGGTGGCGACGGCGGCGGGCGGCGTGATGACCGGGATGTTCCAGTCGGCGCAGGACGTGCACCGCGGGGTGACGGACCGGTTCCGGACGCTGCCGATGAGCCGGGCGGCCGTGCCGGCGGGGCAGGCGGTCGCGGACCTGCTGGTGACGACGGCGGGGGCGGTGCCCCTCCTGCTGGTCGGGCTCGCGGTGGGCTGGCGGGTGGAGGGCGGCGCGCCCGCGGCGGCGGGCGGCTTCGGCCTGCTGCTGCTGTTCCGGTTCGCGTGCGTGTGGGCGGGGATCTACCTGGGGCTGCTCACGCGGAACGAGGAGGCGGCCGGCCAGCTGGGCGGGGCGACCTTCCTGCTGCCGCTGCTGTCGAGTGCGTACATCCCGACGGCGGGGCTGCCGGACGGCGTGCGCACGGCGGCGGAGTGGAATCCGATCAGCGCGGTGGCGACAGCGCTGCGGGACCTGTTCGGCAACGGGCCGGTGCCGGAGGGCGCGGCCTGGCCGATGGCGCATCCGGTGGCGGGGTCGCTGGCCTGGTGCGCGGTGCTGCTGGCCGTGTTCGTGCCGCTGGCGGTGCGGCAGTACGCGAAGGGGGCGCGGTAGGCGACCCGGGCCTCGGCAGGGGCGAGCGGGGTGGAGGTGCTCCTGCGGGGGACCCCGGGTGGGATCGGGGTCGGCAGGGTGAGGGCCGGTGTCGCGGGCCGACGGGGTAGGGCCGTGTGCCGTGGGGCGGACGGGCGGGCGGGGCGCCGCGCCGGGACGGGTGGGACCGTCCGGCGCGGACGCTACCGGCTGCCGAACAGGGAGCGGCGCAGTCGGCGCAGCGGGGCGAAGAGCGAGACGCGGCTCGCGCGGGCCCGTGCGCCCCTGGCGCCGTGGTGCGCGTTGTCACGCGCGGTCAGCTCGCGCATGAGCGACGTGGCCTCGGCCGTCTCGCGCTGCGGGACGGCCGGTCCCGCGAGGACCGAGAGATGGCGGTCGAGACGCGAACTGCTCGCGCTGCTTCCACAGGTGATCGCAGGGACCCTGGCCCTGCTGCGCACTGTTATCTGTTCCATGTCACTCCCCACCCGTACGACTCCACCCGGCCCGGGCAGGGTAACCCTATCGCCCCGTACGGGCACCCGTGTATCGAGCTCACAGGATTCACCTTCCCCGTAAGGGTGTTGACGAACACGCGACGATTACTCTCCGAATCCGACCGTTTCCAGGGCGAGTTGGACGATGGGCTGGCCGGTGGGTTGTGGAGAGCCGCCGTCCGGTTCCACGGTCACGGCGAGTGACGTCGACGCGGGATCGAGACCGGACGCCACCAAGGGCGTGTCGCCCTCGAAGAGCCCGAGGGAGCGGGGCCGGCCCTCCTCGTCCATGAGCCAGAGCTGGCGCACCCGGCCCTCCGGAGGGTCGTCGTATCCGCCCAGAGTGACGACCGCCCCGCGGGCCGAAACGGAGGCGATCACTCCGATCGTGCGGCCGCGGGCGTCCCGGCCGCTGCTCGCACGGGCGTCCGGCGCGGCCAGAACGTGGGCGATCTCACGTGCCCGGTCGCGCTCGGCGGCGAGTTCGTCCTGCGTGCGGTCGGCCTGGACGGCGAACAGCGAGGCGACGACGAGCGCCGCGGCGGCGGTGGCCGTCGCGAACGGCACGAGCAGCACCGCCCGGCGGCGCTCCCGCACGCGGGGCGGGGGCGCGGCTCCCCAGACGTGGGGCGGCAGTTGGGGTTCGCGGGCGCGCGCCCCTTCCTGCGGGGCGGGTTCCTGGGCGGTGGTGCGCACGGCGGCCAGGACCCGGTCGCGCAGGGCGGGCGGGGCGGGCGCGGCGGTGGACCAGGCCAGCCGGACGGCGTCCTCGGCGAGGTCGCGCACCTCGGCGGCGCACCGGTCGCAGGACTTCAGATGCCGCTCGAAGCGGACCCGCTCGGCGGGCTCCAGCGCGTCGAGGGCGTAGGGGGCGGCCAGCGAGTGGAGGTCGTCGCGGGGGAACAGCCGGCGGAACACGCTCATGCCGCGCCTCCCAGACAGTCGCGCAGGCGGGTGAGCCCGTCCCGCATACGGGTCTTGACGGTGCCCAGCGGCAGTCTGAGCCGCTCGGCCACCTCGCGGTAGGTGTAGCCGTCGTAGTAGGCGAGGGTGACCGACTGGCGCTGGAGCGCGGTGAGGCGGTCCAGGCAGCGGCGCACCCATTCGCGTTCGAGGCCGGCCTCGACCTCCTCGGCGACCTGGTCGAAGGCGGGTCCGTGGCCGCGCCGCGCCTCCCGCTGCTCGCGCTCGCCCGCCGCGCGGGCGCTGCGCACCCGGTCGACAGCCCTGCGGTGGGCGAGGGTGAGCACCCAGGACAGGGCGCTCCCCCGGCCGGGGTCGAAGCGGGCGGCGGAACGCCAGAGTTCGAGCAGCACCTCCTGGGCGACCTCCTCGGACTGGGCCGGGTCGCGCACCACGCGCCGCACCAGTCCGTAGACCGGTCCCGAGACCAGTCCGTACAGGTCCTCGAAGGCCTTCTGGTCGCCTCCGGCCACGCGGATCAGCAACTGGTCCGCCTCCAACGCTCGTCCCCCTCTCCCGGTCCTGCCGGACCGTCCGGTCGCACAAGACATTCGCAGCGAGCGCGCCTCCGGATGGGAGGTACGGATCACCGGGCCGAAAACGCGGGTCGGCGCGGAGAAATGCTAAGCGGGTACGAGCCGTTGGGGACCGGCGGGAACACAGCCCCGTCGTCGCGGGGTGCGAGGCCGCTGAAAAATTCGTCCGCGCCTCGACCAATCCGGTCCGCGGAACGCTCCGAATCCCAGTGCGTCAAGGCAAGTCGGCACTGAGGACGGACGGCATGACTACTGACTCCAGGACCGGTTCGAGGCGCAGGAGCCTCGCGACCCTGATCTGCGGTGCGCTGGCCGCCGGGGGGCTCGCGGCCGCCGGCGCGTCCGCGCTGGAACCCGAGGCGGCCTCGGCCTCCTCCCACCGGGAGGCCCCGCTGATCTCGGGCACCCCGCAGTTCGACAACACGGACCTGTACGCGTTCGTCAGCCCCGACAAGCCGGACACGACGACGATCATCGCGAACTGGATCCCGTTCGAGGAGCCGGCCGGCGGGCCGAACTTCTTCACGTTCGCCGAGGACGCGCAGTACGACATCCACATCGACAACAACGGCGACGCGCAGGGCGAGCTGCTGTTCCGCTACACCTTCAAGACGCACGTCAGGAACGAGAAGACGTTCCTCTACAACACCGGCCCGGTCACCAGCCTGGACGACCCGGACCTCAACGTCACGCAGACCTACGACATCGAGATGCTGAAGCTGAAGGACCAGCACGAGGTGTCCCGCACGAAGATCGCGGACGACGTGCCGGTGGCGCCGTCGAACGTCGGCAAGGCGTCCATGCCGCACTACGGCACGCTCCGCAAGCAGGCGGTGCACGAACTGGCGGGCGGCGCCACCACGTTCGCGGGGCAGGCCGACGACCCGTTCTTCCTGGACCTGCGCGTCTTCGACCTGCTGTACGGCGGGAACCTCTCGGAGGTCGGCAACGACACGCTCAAGGGCTACAACGTCAACTCCGTGGCGCTGCAGGTGCCGACGCATCTGATCACGGAGTCCGCGGAGCAGCCGGTCGTCGGCATCTGGTCCACGACCCAGCGCAAGAACGCCGAGGGGCACTTCGTGCAGGTGTCGCGGCTGGGCATGCCGCTGGTGAACGAGGTCGTGAACCCGGTCGGCGACAAGGACACGTTCAACGCGTCCGCGCCGTGGGACGACGCGCAGTTCCTGAAGAACGTCACCGAGCCGGAGCTGCCGAAGCTGATCGAAGCGATCTACAAGATCCCTGCGCCGAAGGAGCCGCGGAACGACCTGGTCGACGTGTTCCTCAAGGGGGTCGAGGGCCTCAACCAGCCGCCGCATGTGCGCCCCTCGGAGATGCTGCGCCTCAACACCTCGATCGCGCCGGCCGCGAAGCCGAAGCGTCTCGGCGTCCTGGACGGCGACACCGCCGGCTTCCCCAACGGGCGGCGGCTGACGGACGACGTGGTGGACGCCGCGCTCCAGGTGGTCGAGGGCGAGCTGGTCGGGGCGGAGAACGACCTGGGCGACGCGGTCGACGAGAACGACAAGAAGTTCGGCGCGTCCTTCCCCTATCTGGCGAACCCCACGGAGGGCTCGCGCGGCCCTCTCGCCAAGGGCGTCGACAGCGGCAACGACGTGCGCAGCCAGCTCGGTGACGCGCTGCGGCCCGCCGGGGCGGCCGGCGCCGACGACACCACCCTCATCGCCGCGTCCGCGGGCGCGGGAGCGGGCGGACTGCTGCTGATCGGCGTGGCGCTCATGTGGTGGCGCCGCATGCGCCGCCGCGCCTACTGACCCACCCGGCGGCCGGCGCCCCCGGCCGCCCCACCGACCGGCGCGGCCCTCTCCCGTCCCCCACGGCAGGGCCGCGCCCCCATCGACGAAGGAGCCCCATGTCCCCGCGCACGAACGACAGCACCCGCGGGAGCGGGCGGGAGACGAGGCCGCCCGCCGAGGCGGCGGCGGGTACGGAAGCGGCAGCGGCGGCCGAGGCGCCGTCGGGTGCGGAGGCAGCACAGGCCGCCGAGGCACCGTCGGGCACGGAGGCGACGCAGCCTGCCGATGCACCGTCGGGCACGGAGGCGACGCAGCCTGCCGATGCACCGTCGGGCACGGAGGCAGCACAGGCCGCCGACGCACCGTCGGGCACGGAGGCAGCACAGGCCGCCGAGGCGGCGGCGGGTACGGAAGCGGCAGCGGCCGCCGAGGCGCCGTCGGGCACGGAGGCGACGCAGCCTGCCGACGCACCGTCGGACGTGGCGGCAACGCAGCCTGCCGACGCACCATCGGACGTGGCGGCAACGCAGCCTGCCGACGCACCATCGGACGTGGCGGCAACGCAGCCTGCCGACGCACCATCGGACGTGGCGGCAACGCAGCCTGCCGACCCACCGTCGGAGGTGGCGGCAACGCAGCCTGCCGACGCACCGTCGGGCACGGAGGCGACACGGTGCGCCGAAGCCCGGGCCACCGCGAAGGTGCCGGCCGCCTCCAAGGTGCCGACAGCCTCCAAGGTGCCGGCCACCTCCAAGGCGCCGGCAGCCGCAGCGGCCCCGCGAACCGCGTCCTCCGCCGACCGCGTCGACGCCCTACGCCGCTTCGCCGCCGCCGTCCGCCGTGGACGGGGGCTGCACGTCGCGTCGTGCGCCGTGCTGCTGGCCGTGGCGATGACCGCCGGGGCCGTCGCCGTGGGCGGGGACGGGCAGGACGCGGCGCGGGCCCTGCCCGGGGTGTCCCGGGCGGTGAACGCGGATGTGCTGGTCCGGGGGGACCTGGACACGGCGATACGGTCGCTGCACGAGCATGTGCGCCTGCAGCCACGGGACTTCGCGGCCTGGGCGACGCTCGGGCTCGCGCAGGTCGAGCGGGCGCGGACCGACGGGGACCCTTCCCGCTACGACCGGGCCGAACGCGCCCTCGCCCGCTCCCTCGCCCTGCGCCCAGGCAACGACCAGGCGCTCGCCGGGCAGGCCGCCCTCGCCGCCGCGCGTCACGACTTCGCCGCCGCCCTGGCCCACGCCGACCGCGCCCTGGAGGCGAACCCGTACAGCGAACGCGCCCTCTGCTCCCGGATCGACGCCCTGGTGGAGCTGGGCCGGTACGCGGAGGCCGTGC
This sequence comes from Streptomyces sp. P9-2, assembly GCF_051903975.1. NCBI lineage: Bacteria > Bacillati > Actinomycetota > Actinomycetes > Kitasatosporales > Streptomycetaceae > Streptomyces > Streptomyces sp. P9-2. The sequence goes on along the minus strand of NZ_CP192633.1, from coordinate 3,689,315 downwards.
GGGCGGCCACCGACGCCGACCGCAGGCGTCCGGGCGTCCCCGTGTTCACGCGGTACGCGTACGTCCACGAGCTGCGCGGAGACGTGCGCACCGCCCGCCGGGTGCTGCACCAGGCCCTCGTCAGTGCGACCGGCCCGGCCGACGTGGCGTACGTGGCGACCGCGCTCGGCAACCTCGAACGCGGCCAGGGCCGTTACGGCACCGCCCTGCGCCACTACGCCCGCGCCCTCGCCGCGGACGACGCCTACCTCCCCGCCCTGGAAGGCCGCGCCCGCGCCCAGGCGGCGGACGGCGACCGCGCGGGGGCGATCACCACGCTGGAGCAGGTCGTCGACCGCTCCCCGCTGCCCGGCCCGCTGGTCGCGCTCGGCGAGCTGTACGAGGAGCGGGACGCCCCCGGCGACCGTGCGAAGGCCCGCGAGCAGTACGCCCTCGTCTCCGCCTGGACCGCGCTGGCCCGGGCCGGCGGTGTGGACGTGGACCTCGACACCGCGCTCGCCGCGGCCGACCACGGGGACACCGCCGAGGCGCTGCGCGCGGCCCGCGCCGAGTGGGAGCGCCGGCGAACGGTGCACACGGCGGACGCCCTCGCCTGGGCGCTGCACCGGGCGGGCCGTTCCGCGGAGGCGCTGCCGTACGCCCGCCGGGCCACGGCCACCGGCTACCGCGACGCCACGTTCCTCTACCACCGGGGCGTGATCGAGAAGGCCGCCGGGCACGACCGCGCCGCCCGCGCCTCCCTCACCGCCGCCCTGGAGCTGAACCCGGGCTTCTCCCCGCTCGGCGCCCGCGCGGCACGGGCCGCCCTGAAGGACCTGGAGGCGGCACGTTGAACCTCCTGCGTCCCGCCGCGCTTCTCGTCACCGCGACCGCGCTCGCCCTGCTCCCGGCCACGGAGGCGAGCGCGCACCCGCTCGGCAACTTCACCGTCAACCGGTACGACGGCCTGGTGGCCGCGCCCGGCGAGCTGCGCGTGCACCACGTCGAGGACCTCGCCGAGATCCCCGCCACCCAGGCCGCGCCGGACCTCGCCGACCTGGGCCGCGACGCCTGGGCCCGGCAGCGGTGCGCGACGGCCGCCCGGGAGAGCGCGGTCCGTGCCGACGGGCGTCCGGCGCCGCTCACCGTGCGCGCCGCCCGCGTCCAGGTGCGTCCGGGCCAGGCGGGGTTGGACACCTTGCGCGTGGAGTGCCGGATGACCGCGCCGCTCTCCCGGGGCCGTACGGTCGCCGTGGACTTCCGCGCGGCGGGCGCCGGCTCGGGCCCCGGCTGGCGGGAGATCACCGCGCAGGGGGACCGTACGACGCTCGCCGCCTCGGACGTGCCCGAGGCGTCCCTCTCCGCCCGGCTGACCCGCTACCCGGAGGACCGGCTCGCGTCCCCGCCCGACGCCCGGACCGCGTCCCTGCGCGTCCGCCCCGGCGGCCCCGCGCTGGCGGCGGGCGGGACGGACCAGGCGGACGCGCCCGCCTCCGCGATCCTGCCCCGGGGCGCCGACCGCTGGACGCGGGCCCTGGACGACCTGGTCGCCCGGCGCGACCTGACCGTCGGGTTCGCCGCGCTCGCCCTGCTGCTCGCGGTCTTCCTCGGCGCGATGCACGCGCTCGCACCGGGTCACGGCAAGACCCTGATGGCCGCGACCGCGGCGGCGCGCGGCGGCCGGGCGCGGATGCGGGACGTGCTGCCGATGGCCGCCTCCGTGACGGTCACCCACACCCTCGGCGTGGTCGCCCTGGGCCTGCTGGTCACGGCCGGTTCCGCCGCCGCGCCCTCCGTCGTCGCCTGGCTGGGCATCGCCAGCGGCGCCCTGGTCACCCTGGCCGGCGCCCAGCTCGTACGCCGCGCCCTGCGGCAGCGCCGCCACCACACGCATCCGCACCCCCACGAGCACGAGCACACCCCCGACCACGGACACGAGCACCCCCACGATCATCCCCACCCGCACGACCACGATCACCCGCACCCCCACTCCCACGACCTCACCCACACCCACGGCGGCCGCACCCACACCCACGCCGTCGCGCCCACGCTGCGCGGCACGGTCCTGCTGGGGTTCGCGGGCGGTCTGGTGCCCAGTCCGTCCGCCGTGGTGGTGCTGGTGGGGGCCGCCGCCCTGGGTCACGCCTGGTTCGGGCTGCTGCTCGTCGTCGCGTACGGCGTGGGCCTGGCGCTCACCCTGACCGCCGCCGGGTACGCGGTGGTGCGGGCGGGCGGGGGCGTGTCGCGGCTGCTCGCCCGGCGCCCGCGCTGGACGAGCGCGCCGTGGGCGGCGCTGGTGCGCCGGAGCGCGCCCCTCGGGTCGGCGTGCGTGGTGCTGGTCCTGGGGGCCGGATTGGTGTTCAGGGGGGCCGCATCCGCACTCGGCTGAGCTACTTTCATGAGGAAAGGGCGAATTCGCCCCGACGCGATGGGGGGCGCCGTGTCCGAAGAACCGGGCGGTGAGCGGGTGGTCGCGGGACGCTACCGGCTGCTGTCGCCGCTGGGCGAGGGCGGCATGGGCACCGTGTGGCGGGCCCGGGACGAGGTGCTGCACCGCGAGGTCGCGGTGAAGGAGGTCCGCGCCCCGGCGGGACTGCCGGCGTCCGACGTGGAGCGGATGTACGCGCGCCTGGAGCGGGAGGCGTGGGCGGCGGCCCGTATCGCCGACCGCGGCGTGGTGACGGTGTACGACGTGGCCACGGAGGACGGGCGTCCGTGGATCGTGATGGAGCTGGTGCGCGGTCTGTCGCTGGCGGAGGTGCTGGACGCGGAGGGCCCGTTGGCCCCGCAGCGGGCCGCGCGGATCGGCGCGGAGGTGCTGGGCGCGCTGCGCGCCGCCCACGCGGCCGGGGTGCTGCACCGGGACGTGAAGCCCGCCAACGTGCTGATCGCGAACGACGGCCGGGTGGTCCTCACCGACTTCGGGATCGCCATGGTCGAGGGCAGCTCGGCCCTGACGATGACCGGGGAGGTCGTCGGCTCGCCCGAATTCCTGGCGCCGGAACGGGCGTTGGGGCGTACCCCCGGTCCGGAGTCGGACCTGTGGTCGCTGGGCGTGCTGCTGTACGCGGCGGTCGAGGGGTACTCCCCGTTCCGGCAGGACACCCCGCTGTCCACGCTGCGGGCGATCGTGGACGAGGAGCTGCCGCCGCCGCGCCGGGCGGGCCCGCTCGCGCCGGTGATCGAGGGGCTGCTGCGCAAGGATCCGGTCGAACGCCTGCCCGCGGACCGGGCGTCGGAGGACCTGCGCGTGGTCGCCTCCGGGGGCGCACCGGGCGCGGATCCGGCGCGTACGGCCTCCTCGTACGCGCCCACGGTGGCCGCGCTCCCCACACCGCCGCCGACCGACCCGTACCAGCAGCCCGTGACCGCCCACCAGCCGTCCGGCGGAGCGCCCACAGCACCCACGGCGACGACGAACCCGTCCCCGCGCGGCCGGAGGGGCGCCGCGCTGTTGATCGCGGGGGTGGTGCTGCTGGCGCTCGCGCTGGCCGGGCTGACGTACGCGCTGCTGGACCGGGACGGCGGTGAGCCGGAGTCCGGGAACGGCGGGGCGAGCTCCCCGGCCACGACGGGCGACAAGGGCGCCGGAGGGACGGAGACGACGGAGGACGACCCGTCACCGTCTGCCTCCGCGACGGACGACGCGACCGGGGACGAGGGCGACGACGGCGGGCACGAGGAGGAGCCCCCCGCCCTCACGGTGTCGGTCGAGGTGACCGGGACGCGCACGGAGTACTCCGGAGCCTGCCCGCCCGTGCACGACGAGGCGCCCTCGTTCACGGCGACGTTCACGGTGAGCCGGCTGCCGGCCGAGGTGCGCTACCGCTGGGCGACCGAGGACGGCTCGGCGGCGGACCGGAGTTGGCGCACGCTGTCGTTCCCGGCGGACGGCGGCCGGACCAAGCAGGACACGGTGGTGGTGACGACGTACTCGGAGAGCGGGGAGCTGCACGGCCGGATCGGCGTGGAGGTGCGGGAGCCGGTGCGCGCGACGTCCGGGACGGTGCCGTTCTCGGTGGTGTGCGAGACGGAGACCCCGTCGGGCGGGGCCTCCGCTTCCGCTTCCGGTGCGGACGGGGACGGCTACTGAACCACGGGGGTCAGGCCACCGAGTTGAGCACCGGGAGGTAGCCGCCCGACTGTCCGGCGGCCTTCGGGTGGTACGAGTTGCCGATGTTCAGCCAGTCCACGCTGTGCAGCCAGGAGTCGCCGGAGCAGATCTCGTGGCCGGTGAACGTGGAGCGGACGTCGCCGAACGTGTAGCCGTACGCGCGGGCGCGGGCGGCGATGGCGCTGTTGAGGTGGTCGGAGGCGTCGTTGATGGCCTTCCGCTTGGTCTCGGAGAGGCCGATGCAGGTGGTGCCGAGCCGGTAGAAGCGGGGGTAGCCGAGCACCACGACACGGGCGTTGGGCGCGCGGTCCCGGATCGCCGTGTAGACGCCGTCGAGCCTGCCGGGCAGCGTCGAGTCGACGAAGGCCCGGGCGGTGGCGATGCGGGACAGGCAGGAGCTGTCGGACTGGAGCACACAGGTCGTCATGACGTCGGCGAACCCGGCGTCGTTGCCGCCGATGCTGATGGAGACGAGGGCGGTGCTCGCGGAGAGCGGGCCGAGCTGCCCGGAGAGAACATCACCCGTACGGGCGCCCGAGCAGGCCGTGAAGGAGAAGGACGAGGGTGAGTTCGCGGCCGCCCAGAGGTACGGGTGGGCCTTCGTGCTGCGCTTGCAGTCGCCGCTGGAGGAGATGTAGCTGCCGGCGCCGACACCCGAGGAGTAGGAGTCGCCCAGGGCCACGTACGGGCCGGGGGCCGCCTGTGCGGACGCTTGCGCCGCGGTCGCCCCGGTGAGGGCGGCGGTGACGGCGAGGACCAGAGTGGTGAGGAAGAGGGCAAGTCGGGAACGTCTCATGGAACCTCCCTTTAGCAGGATCTCTGCCTCAACCGTCGTACCAACTACGCGTGTTGAGCGGAAGTGTTCATGTCAAAAGTATTACCGTTGAGTACCGGACAAAATCCCGGACGGTGCGACTTTCCGGCACTTCACGCGGAGAAACCGGACACGGGGGCGACGCGACGCGTGCGGGCGCACCCGGCAAATCGGGTGCACGGGGGGCTCGCGTGACCGATCATGGGCGGCATGTCCGCGCACCCACACGACGCCCTGCCGATCCGGCTCAACGTCGACGACAACGACTCCCCGTCCGACGTCGTCGACGCGCTGTTCCTCGGCCGCTTCGCGACGGGCGAGCAGCCTTACTCGCACGCCGTCAACATCGAACGCGTCCGCTCCGGTGCGACGCTCCTGCCCGCGGACGCGCGGGTGCTGCGGCTCGCCAGGGACGACGACCGCAGCGCCACCCTGGCCGAGGGGGACGGCTGGACGCTGCTGATCTCGCGCTGGAGCCGGGGCGCCGACGTCACGGTGACCGCGACCAGCGCCGACCTGGCGAAGCGGATCCTGGACGAGGCCACCGACGGCGCGGCCGACGAGCCCGAACCGCAGCCGGAGAACGTCACCATGGGGTTCTGGTACGTCTCCCCGCGGCGCGGCCCGCACCGCACCACCCGGCAGATCACGGCCGGCACCTGGGAGGAGATCCGGCCCAACTACACCGCCCCGGTCGCGGACGCGATGGACCGTCTGATGAAGACCACCCCGGAGGACATCTCGGGGCGGCTGCTCCTGCTGCACGGTCCGCCGGGCACCGGCAAGACCTCCGCGCTGCGCACGCTCGCCCGGTCCTGGCGCGACTGGTGCCAGGTCGACTGCGTCCTCGACCCCGAGCGGCTCTTCTCCGACGTCGGCTATCTGATGGACATCGCGATCGGCGAGGAGGACGCGTCCGGCAAGAACCGCTGGCGGCTGCTGCTCCTGGAGGACTGCGACGAGCTGATCCGCGGCGAGGCCAAGCACACGGCGGGCCAGGCCCTTTCCCGGCTGCTGAACCTCACCGACGGCCTGCTCGGCCAGGGGCGCAACGTCCTGGTGGGCGTCACCACCAACGAGGACCTGGAGCGGCTGCACCCCGCCGTGGTCCGTCCGGGCCGCTGCCTGGCCCGGATCGAGGTGGGGCCGCTGACCCGTACGGAGGCGGTGAACTGGCTGGGCCGCGAGGAAGGCGTCGGACGCGAGGGCGCCACCCTCGCCGAGTTGTACGCCCTGCGCCGGGGCACCTCCCCCACCTCCCTGCCGGAGCCGCGCGGCGACGCGGACGCGGGCCTCTACCTCTAGGCGCCGGGAGGGCCGCATGCCGCTGCTGGTCGGGACCTCGGGATGGCAGTACAAGGACTGGCGCGGCGTGCTCTACCCGCCCGGTCTGCCGGTACGGCTGTGGCTGGAGGCGTACGCGGCCGCCTTCCCGACCGTCGAGGTGAACAACGCGTTCTACCGGCTCCCCTCCCGGGAGACCTTCGCGTCCTGGCGGGAGCGCACCCCGCCGGGCTTCGTCGTCGCGGTCAAGGCGAGCCGCTACCTGACGCACGTCAAGCGGCTGCGGGACCCCGAGGAGCCGGTGGAGCGCCTGATGAGCCGCGCCACCGCCCTCGGCGACCGCCTGGGCCCGGTCCTCCTCCAGCTCCCCCCGACCCTCCAGGCCGACCCGGCCCTCCTGGACGCGTGCCTGCGCTGCTTCCCGGAGTCCACCCGGGTGGCCGTCGAACCCCGCCACCCGTCCTGGTGGACCCCGGACGTCCGCGCGGTCCTGGAGTCCCACGGCGCGGCCCTCTGCTGGGCGGACGTCCTCTCCCGCCCGGTCACCCCCCTGTGGCGCACCACGGACTGGGGCTACATCCGCTTCCACCAGGGCAGAGCCCTGCCCTGGCCGAACTACGGCCGCCAGTCCCTCAAAACCTGGCTGCACCGCATCACCACGACGTGGCCCCGAGAAGCAGACGTCTACGCCTACTTCAACAACGACCCCAACGCAGCAGCGGTCCACAACGCCAGAACACTCAAGACGCTATGGGGTCAGCATCCTCAGAGGCGCGGGGAACTGCGCGTTCAGCCACGGCGAACCCGCAGGGACGACTGAACGCCAGCCCCCCCAGGGGGCGCGGGGAACTGCGCGATCAACCAAAACGAACCCACAGTGGACACTGAACGTCACTCGGAAACCGCCCGCAAAGCATCCCGCACCGCGTCCAACGCGACCTCCTCCCCCACCCCCAACCGCCGAGCCCGCTCGGCAAAGACCGCCGCCGCAGCGGCGACCTCCCTCTCCGCCGCCGACCCAGCGGCAGCGACCACCGTTCCGTTGCGCCCGCGCGTCTCGATCACCCCGTCCGCCTCCAGCGCCCGGTACGCCTTGGCGACCGTGTTCGCCGCGAGCCCCAGCGTCTCGGCCAGCCCCCGCACGGTCGGCAGCCGGTACCCCACCGGCAGCTCCCCCGACCGCGCCTGCTCGGCGATCTGCGCCCGCACCTGCTCGTACGGCGGCGTCGTTCCGTCCTCGATGTGGATCCGTACAGTCACGCCGCGATTCTCGCGCACCCCCGCCCCCCGGGCCGCATTCCCGCCCCCGGAAAATGGGAGGCACCCCGCGGCACCACCTCGTAGCGTGCCCTCACATGACAGTGACCGTCCGCGATCTGCGCCCCGACGCGCACGCCGACCTGGAAGGCTTCGCCCGCGTACGCCACGCGGCGCTGCCGTTCGTCCTGGTCACCCCCGAGTCCCTGGCCCACGACCTCACCCAGATGCACCGCGACGCCCACTACCGCCCGCTGGTGGCGGTGGACGACGACGGGGAGGTGACCGGCACGGCCCAGGTGCACCTGGCGCACGACAGCGCGGTGCCCGGCCAGGGCAACGTCAACATCTACGTGCACCCCCGGCACACGCGCCGGGGCGCGGGGACGCTGCTGCTGCGCGCCGCCGAGGAGCATCTGACCGCGCACGGGGCGACCCGGCTGCTCGCCTGGGTGCTGGACGAGCCCGGCAACCGCGCCTTCGCCGAACGGCACGGCTTCCGGGCGAGCCGCTCCGCGCACTTCCTCCGCCTGGACCTGGCGCACCGCGAGCTGCCCCCGCTTCAGGACCCGCCGCCCGGGGTGGAGCTGCGCCCGGGGTCCGCGTACGCCGGCGACCCGCGCCCGCTGTTCGAGCTGGACGCGGAGACCACGGCGGACGAACCGAGCGACGTGGACATCGAGTTCACCGACTACGAGGTGTGGCTCAGGGAGACCTGGCGGCACCCGCTGTTCGACGCGGAGCTGACCACGGTGGCCGTGGTCGACGGCCGGCCGGCGGCGTTCACGGCGGCCCGCACGGACGGCGCCACGCGGTACGCGACGGGCATGACCGGCACGGCCCGCGCCTTCCGCGGCCGGGGCCTGGCGAAGCTCGCGAAGAACGACTCCCTGCACCGGGCCCGCGCGGCCGGGTACACGGAGGCCTTCACGGGCAACGACACCGGGAACGAGCCGATGATCGCGATCAACAAGTGGTTCGGCTACGAGCTGTGCGGAACGGAGGTGCGGTATGTCCGCGAACTCGGCTGACGGGCCGGCGACGGTCGAGGTGGTCCTGGTCAAGGCGGGCCGCACGAAGATCAGTTACCCGGCGGAGCTGCTCGCCGACGACGGCACCCGGGTGAGCGTGCGCGCCCCGTGGGCGGGCGAGGGCGTACGGGACTTCGGCTTCGTGCGCTTCGAGCCCGGGGACGTCTTCACGGAGCACTACTGGCGGGACCGCTGGTACTCGGTGAAGGAGGTGCGCGCCTCCGGGGGCGCGCTCAAGGGCCACTACTGCGACATCACCCGCCCGGCCGAGCTGTCCGGGGGCCGTCTGGTCGTGGAGGACCTCGACCTGGACCTGTGGGTCTCCGCCGACGGCACGGACGTACGGCGGCTGGACGAGGACGAGTTCACGGAGAGCGGTCTGTCCGGCCGGGACCCGGACGCGGCGGCGGCCGCGATGGCCGCCCTCGACGAGCTGGACGCCCTGGCCCGCGGGGAGGGCCTGGGCACCCTGCTCGGCTGAGAGACACCCCTCAAGGCATGCCCTGGGTTCCCTCCCGCAGCGCCACCACCGCGTACCGCTCGTCGTCGACCTCCCGTCCCCACAGCTCCGGGTCGCCGGACAGCCGCTCCACGCGCACCTGGGCGGTGAGCGGGGCGAGAAGGGCGGTGAGCCGGTCCGCGGGTATGCCGGCCGGGCTCTCCGTGCCCCACACGCCCTCGACCAGCACCAGCCGTCCGCCCGGCCGCAGCAGGTCGCGCCAGCGCCGCAGCACCCGGTCCGGCTCGGGCAGCGTCCACAGCACGTGCCGGACGAGGACGGCGTCGTACCGCTCGCCGTCGACCGGCGGGCGGGCCGCGTCGCCGGTGAGGAACACCGCGTGCCGCCCGGCGAGCTTCTGCCGGGCCAGCTCCACCATGGCCGGGGACCGGTCCACGCCGGTGACCCGGTGGCCCTGCTCGGCGGCGAGGAGGGAGAGGCTGCCGGTGCCGCAGCCCAGGTCGAGCACGTCGCCGGGCCGTCCTGGCAGCCAGTCCTTCAGCCGCGCGGCCCAGGCGGCGCGCACCCGGGGATCGCGCAGGCCGTGGTCCGGCTCCTCGTCGAAGGTGGCCGCCCGCGCGTCCCAGTCGACACCGCCGGCGTCCGTCCCGTCTTCGTGGTGTGTGGTCATGGGCTCAGGGTGACACCTGCCACTGACAGTCGATTCGTGACCGGGGCCACAGACACGACGGGACGGATGAGGAACTCTCCCCCGAAAGGTTCACCGCCGTGGGAACGGGTGACCCGGTGGGCCTTCGAGGAGGCAGCCATGCGCCGCGTCACCGTGCAGAAGCCCTCGAGGAGGACGGACACCCGGCGGGTCCGTGAGGAGGCCGACGAGCGTCCCGCGGAGCGCCCCGAGATCCGCAAGGACGTCGCCCGCACCTGGTGGCCCGACGGCTGAACGCCCCCGCGCTCAGCCCAGCCGCTTGCGGTAGTGGATCCGGTCGTACGGGCCGGTCACCCGGCGCTCCACGGTCTCGTAGCCGAGCCGCGGGTAGATCTTCTGGTTCTCCCCCATCATGGCGTTCGTGAACAGCCGGATCTCGGGCAGTCCGAGCGCCCGCGCCCGGTCCTCCGCGAACTCCAGCAGCAGCCGTCCCAGCCCGGCGCCCTGCGCGTCGGGCAGGACGGCGACGGTGTCCAGGTACAGGTGGTCCGCGCGCGGCTCCAGCACGACGAGGCCGGCGACCCCTACGGTCCCGTTCCCGGCGTCGTCCGGGAGTTCCGCCACGAACACCCGGCCCTCGGCCACGTTCGCCGCGTGGTCCGCCTCCAGGGGCACCGGCACCACACCGATGCGGGCGATGTAGGGCCGGAAGGCCGCGTCGACCACCGCTCTCACGGCCGGTACGTCGGCGGCGACGGCCGGTCTGATCCGCGCGTTCGTCATGCGCGCACGCTCCCTACCTGATCCCAGTCCGAACGCTCCCTTAAAGCGACCATAAGGATCTCCCCGTACCGCCCTCACCGGGCGATTTCCGGGTTTCCGGGGGTTAGTTTCTGAGCCACCCCCACGGGATCCCCCCGGGGTCTCCCCCCTGAGATCCACTGTTCGTCGAGGAGTTGCTGCCCCATGTCCGCACGCCGCAAGGCCGCTGTCGCCGCCATGGCTCTCGGCCCGCTCGCCCTCACCGGTCTGTCCGCCGCCCCGGCGGCCGCCCACGGTTCGATGGGCGACCCGGTCAGCCGGGTCTTCCAGTGCTTCGGCGAGGGCCCGGAGAGCCCGAAGTCGGAGGCGTGCAAGGCGGCCGTCGCGGCCGGCGGCACCCAGGCGCTGTACGACTGGAACGGCGTCCGCATCGGTGACGCGGGCGGCCGCCACCAGGAGCTGATCCCGGACGGCAAGCTGTGCAGCGCCGGCAACGAGGCGTTCAAGGGGCTCGACCTGGCGCGTGCCGACTGGCCGGCGACGAGCGTGTCCGGCGGCGAGCACACCTTCAAGTACCGGGTGACGGCCCCGCACAAGGGCACCTTCACGGTGTACATCACCAAGCCCGGCTACGACCCGTCCCAGCCGCTGGCCTGGGACGACCTGGACCTGGCCGACCCGGTGGCGACCTCCACCGACCCGGCCGCGGTCGACGGCTTCTACACCTTCTCCGGCACGCTCCCGGAGCGCTCTGGTCAGCAGCTGCTGTACGCGATCTGGCAGCGGTCGGACAGCCCGGAGGCGTTCTACTCCTGCTCGGACGTCACCTTCGGCGGCGCCCAGGCGGGCGGCGGGACGAAGGACGACGGCGGCGGGACGGACAAGGGCGAGGACGCCGCCACCGACGACACCCCGAAGGAGGCGCCCGCCCCGGCCCCCTCCGCCACCGCCCCGTCCGAGCAGCAGATCGAGGCCGGCGCCGAGAAGTCGACGGTCGAGAACCACGGGCACGGTGACGACGACCCCGCCACCACGGCCGACCCGGTCGCGGCGGACACGGGCAACCAGGTGAAGGCGGCCGGCGGCACGCAGGACCTGGCGGAGACCGGCGGCGACGACAGCACGCCGTATCTGATGATCGGCGGCGCCGCGGCGCTGGCGCTCGGCTCGGCCGCGCTGTTCGCCTCCGCGCGGCGGCGCACGGCGACCGGACGCCACGGCCGCTGAACCGGCGGCGGGTCCCTGTGCGGCGGCTCAGGCCGGACAGGGACCCGCTGCTTCTCACTGTTCGGTGACACGTGTCAGCCGAACACCGAGGCGCAGGTGGTGCGTTTCGCGTGGTCCGGGTCGAGGGCGTTCGCCACCTCGTGGAAGGCGATCCGGTCGAGCAGCCCGATGGCCAGGTGCTCGGACAGGTCGACCGCGCAGAGGTCCTGGAGGACGACGTTGCGGACGTTCGGCCCGGTCAGGAAGGCGCTGCGGTACGGGGTGACGACCTGGTCGTACTTGGTGGCGATGACGGTGTGGCGGACGCCGGGGACGGTGTCGCCGCCCGCGTTGAGCTTGGTGAGGAAGGCGGAGCCGGCGATCTGGTCGGCGAGGGCGGGGGTCGCCTCGCTCAGCAGGTCCTCGGCGCCGGGGAAGTACGGCAGCAGCGCGGTGAGACCGCCGAGGGTGGTGCCGTGGTTGCTGGGGGCGATGCCGATCAGGGCGTTCACCTCGGCGGCTCCGCCGAGGAACTTGAGGTAGTAGCGGGGCATCATGCCGCCCTGGGAGTGGCCGACGATGTCGACCTTCGCGGCGCCGGTCGCGGCGCGCACCCGGTCGACGTAGGCGTCGAGCTGCTCGGCGGACTTGTCGACGGGACCGAGGCCGTGGAAGAACGGGACGCCGGGGAGCTGGCCGTAGTCCAGGGAGAAGACGCAGTAGCCGCGGTTCTTCAAGTAGGGCGCGAGGCCCAGCCAGTTGTCGACGGAATTGCCGAAGGTGCCGTGGACCAGGACGACGGGGCGGGGGTGGGCGGCGGAGGGCTTGCAGGCGAAGTCGTTCCAGCCGGAGCTGGGTCCGGCGGCGGCCTGCGCGCCCGAGGCGGCGGGGACGGTGACGGCGACCGCGGCCAGCAGGAACGCGGCCAGCGGTCTGATCACCCGCTTCCAGGGCAGCATCGTGTGATCTCCTTGCGGCTCAAGGGGAAGGGTGGGGTCCTACGCCCTGTGATCCGGATCACGGGATGCTGTTCACTCATCAAGTTACGGGCGAGTAGGGAAGCCCGGAAGTTATGGGTCGGTAAAAACTTCCGCGACCCCCCAGCGCCCGTCCGCCGCGACCTGATAACGCGTCACCAAAGCTGACGAATCGCCGCGCTCCTCAGGCCGCCAGCGACCCCGGCATCAGCGCCTGCGGGCCGAACTTCGCGCGTACGCGGTCCGCGACCTCCTCGATGCGGCGGACCTTTTCGTCCACCGGGTCGAAGGTGAGCTGGTGGGCGGCCTGTTCGGCCGGGTCCAGGCCCTCCGCGCGGAGAGCGACCGCGCGGACCCGGGCGCGTTGCAGGCCGAGCGCCTCGTAGAGGGCGTACGCCGTCCTGGTGAGCGCGGGCGAGTGCGCGGTCGGTTCGGGGAGCGTGCGGGTGCGGGTGGTGGCGGACCGGTCGGCGTAGCGGACGGTGAGGGTGAGGCCGCGGCAGACCTTGTCCAGGGCGCGCAGCCGGGCGCCCAGTTCCTCGGCGGCCGAGAGCAGGGCGCGCCGGTGCCGGCCGGGGTCCAGTTCGTCGCGGGTGAAAGGGCGTTCGGCGGCCAGGGAGCGCGAGACGCCGTTGGGGACGACCCGGCCCCGGTCGACGCCGCCCGCCTTCTCGTGCAGCTCGCGTCCGGCGCGGGCGCCCACCAGGCGCTGGAGCGTGGAGAGCGGGGCGGCGGCGACCCGGCCGAGGGTGTCCAGACCGTACTCGCACAGGGTGCGGGCGGTCCTGGCGCCGACGCCGGGCAGCGCGACGACCGGCTGTCCGGCGAGGAACTCCCGCACCTCGTCCTCGGCGACCGCGCGGGTCCGCCCCGGCCGGGCCTCCCGCAGTGCCATCCGGGCCGTCATCGGTCCGGGCCCGGCGCCGATCACGCAGTCGACGCCGTGCAGGGCGAGGGCGCGCACCCGGATCACCGAGGCCAGTTCCAGCGCGGTGCGCCCGAAGTACCGTTCGGCGCCGCGCAGATCGGCCAGCGCCCCGTCCGGCGGCAGGGCCTGTACGACGGGTGTGAACTCCTCCAGCAGGCCGAGCAGCCCCGGCAGGGCCGCCTCGTACATCGGCGGCAGCTGGAAACGTACGCAGAGAATGGTCATCCCGCACTCCCCGGACTCTGGTGCCACAACTTCCTTCCCACCGCGGGCCCTTCGCCCGCGGGGCGCAGATCGGCCCAGGGGTGCATCTCGTACCCCGTGGGCATGCGGATCGTCCGCTCCTCCATCGGATCCCGGGCCGCCGAGCCGGCCGGCGCGGGCAGCCCGTCCGAACCGGCCAGCCGCCTGCGGGCCGGCGCGTCGCCGTCGTCGGCGGCCCCGGAGCCGTCGCCGGCCGGGGCGGCGAGCCGCGCGGCGACCCCCTCCAGACCCTCCTCCCGGCGGACCTCCAGCAGGTCCGCGAGGTTCCAGGCGGCGGAGCCGACCACGCTGAAGCTGCGCGGCCCTCGCCGCTGCACCACCCCGCGCACCAGCAGCAGCCAGGAGTGGAAGACGGTGTGGGCGCAGGTGTCGTGCGAGTCGTCGAAGAAGGCGAGGTCGACCAGGCCCGTGCCGTCGTCCAGGGTGGAGAAGATGACCCGCCGCCCGGAGCGGATGGGCGGGGTCTGGGTGGCCGCCTTGGCGCCCGCGACCAGCACCGTCTCCCCGTGCCGCACCTCGCGCAGCCGCCGCGCGGAGACCACGCCCAGCTCCTTGAGGAAGGTGCCGTGGTCGTCCATCAGGTGGCGGGAGGCGTCCATGGACAGCACGCCGAGTTCGGCGCTGAGCTTCTCCGGCTCGGTGAGGTCGGGCAGCCCGGCGGAGGCTGTCCGCCGGCCGCCGGACAGCGGGAGCTGGTCGCCGCGTCCGCCGCGGGCGCCGCGGTGCAGCTCGGTCAGGTGCAGTTGCAGGTCACGGCGGTTGGCGCCGAACGCGTCGAGCGCGCCGACCTGGGCGAGCCGCCCGGCGAGCGGGCGGCTGGGCCGGGCCCGCTCCCAGAAGTCGAGCAGCGAGGCGTACGGCTGGCCCTCGGCGATCCGCTCCGCCTCGGCCTCGCTGATGCCGTGCACGTCGGACAGCGCCAGGCGCAGGCCCCAGACCGGCTTCCCGTCCTTCGAGGCACCCTTCGACGCCCCCTTCACATCCCCTGAATCAGACACCAGTTCGATCCTGTGTGCGACCCCCGACTTGTTCACGTCCAACGGCAGCACCGGCACCCCCCGCCGCCGCGCGTCCGCCAGCAGCAGCCGCTTCGGGTACATCCCGGGGTCATGGGTGAGCAGCCCGGCGTAGAAGGCGGCCGGATGGTGCGCCTTCAGCCACGCCGACTGGTACGTCGGCACGGCGAAGGCGACCGCGTGCGCCTTGCAGAAGCCGTAGGAGCCGAAGGCCTCGACGATCTCCCAGGTCCGCTGAATCGTTTCCTCGTCGTAGCCGCGGGCCGCCGCGTGCTGGGCGAACCACACCTTGATCCGTCCCTGCGACTCCGGGTCGGACAGCCCGCGCCGCACCCGGTCCGCCTCGCCGCGCCCGCAGCCGGTCATCACCGCGACGATGTCGATGACCTGCTCGTGGAAGACCACGACGCCGTACGTCCCCTTCAGCGCCTCCTCCAGGTCCGGGTGCGGGTAGCGCACCGGCGCCCGCCCGTGCCGGGCCTCGATGAACGGCCGCACCATGTCGGCGGCGACCGGTCCCGGCCGGAACAGCGAGATGTCCACGACCAGGTCGTGGAAGGTCGACGGCTGGAGCCGCCCCACCAGGTCCCGCTGGCCCGGGGACTCGATCTGGAAGCAGCCGAGCGTCTCGGTCGACCGGATCAGCGCGTACGTCGCCGGATCGCCCTCCGGCACCGCGTCCAGGTCGATCCGCTCCCCCGTCGCCCGCTCCACCTCGCCGACCGCGTGCGCCATCGCCGACTGCATCCGCACACCCAGCACGTCCAGCTTGAGCAGCCCCAGGTCCTCCACGTCGTCCTTGTCGAACTGCGCCATCGGGAAGCCCTCCCCGCTGGTCGGCATGACCGGCGTGCGGGAGAGCAGGGAGGCGTCGGACAGCAGCACCCCGCAGGGATGCATGGCGACACCGCGCGGCAGCGCGTCGAGGGCCTCGACCAGCTCCCAGAGCCTGCCGTACTTCTCCTTCTCCCCCGCGAGCTGCCGCAGTTCGGGCAGCTCCTCGAGCGCCGCGCGGGCGTCGCGGGCGCGGATGTGCGGGAAGGACTTGGCGACCCGGTCGATCTCGGCCGGGTCCATGGACAGCGCGGCGCCCACGTCCCGGATGGCGTGGCGCACCCGGTAGGTCTCCGGCATGGCGACCGTGGCGACCCGCTCGGCGCCGAACCGGCCGATGATCGCGCGGTAGACCTCGAGCCGGCGGGCGGACTCCACGTCGATGTCGATGTCCGGCAGCACCACCCGCTCCTTGGACAGGAAGCGCTCCATCAGCAGCCCGTGCTCGACCGGGTCGGCGTGCGCGATGCCCAGCAGATGGTTGACCAGGGAGCCCGCGCCGGAGCCCCGCGCGGCGACCCGGATACCCATGTCCCGCACGTCGTCGACCACCTGGGCGACGGTGAGGAAGTAGGAGGCGAAGCCGTGGTGGGCGATGATGTCCAGCTCGTGGTGCATCCGCTCCCAGTACTCCCGGCGGCGGTCGTAGCCGCGCAGCACCATGCCCGCCGCCGCGCGGGAGGCCAGCGCCCGCTGGGCGGTGCGCCGGCCGGCGCCGACGAGGTGCGGCTCGGGGAAGTGGACGCTGCCCATGCCGAGGTCGTCCTCGGGGTCGACCAGGCACTCGGCGGCCGTGGCCTGCGTCTGGTCGAGCAGCCGCAGGGCGGTGTCGCGGCGGAAGCCGGCGGCCTCCACGATCCGCTCGGCCGTCTCCAGCATGGCGCCCTGGTCCTTCAGCCAGGCCTCGCCGGAGTCCAGCCCTTTGGCCGGGTCGACCGGGACCAGCCGCCGGGCCGCGTCCAGGACGTCGGCGACCGGGCCGAGGCCGGGGTCGGCGTACCGGACGGCGTTGCTGAGCACGGGCCGCACCCGCTGCTCGGCGGCGAAGCCCAGGGTGCGGGCGGCCAGCCGCAGCGAGCCGGGGCCGGTGCCCTTGCGGCCGTGCCAGACGGTCTCCAGGCGCAGCGCGTCGCCGTAGACCTCGCGCCAGGGGGCGAGCAGCCGGGCGGCGCGGTCGGGGCGTCCCGCGGCGAGGGCGCGGCCGACGTCGGAGTCGGGGCCGAGCAGGACGGTCAGCCCGTCGGCGTGGTTGTCCTCCCAGGCGAGCCGGGGCAGGCCGTCGGCGGTGTGGGCGGCGGAGACCAGCCGGCACAGGCCGGCCCAGCCACGGGCGCCGTCCCGGGCGAGGAAGGTCACGCGCGGTGTCGACTCGTCGATGAAGGCGCCGCCGCGCACCGGGGTGCGGCGCCGGTCCCGCCGTACGGAGCTGTCACCGGGGGCGGAGGCCGGGGGCGTCACCGCGAGCTCCGCGCCGAACAGCGGGCGGACGCCGGCCTTGGCGCAGGCCTTGGCGAAGCGGACGGACCCGGCGAGGGTGTCGCGGTCGGTGAGCGCGAGGGCGTCCATCCCCCGCTCGGAGGCGCGCTCGGCCAGCCGTTCCGGGTGGGAGGCGCCGTAGCGCAGGGAGAACCCGGAGACGGTGTGCAGATGCGTGAAACCCGGCACACGCACCTCCCGCACTCGTGAGTCCCGACCGTCTATCGAACAACTGTTCCCAGTCACCTCACCCCCACCATAGACCAATTTTCGAATGAGTGTGCGACATCCGTTCGGCCCTGTCCCACCTGCGCAAACACCCGCTGCCCCGGAGCGTGGGGACATGACACAGAGCACCGGCCACGGGGTCCGCCCGCGCTCGTTCCCCGGCGAGGTGCGCGACGCCGTGACCCCGCGGGCCACGCTGCTGGTGCTCGGCGTGATCGCGCTGATGCTGCTGTTCATCACCTCGTACGTGGGCGCCCTGCACCACCCGACGCTGCGGGACGCGTCCGTCGGGGTCGTCGCGCCCCCGTCCGTGGCGAAGGAGACGGTGACCCGGCTGAAGGAACTGCCCGGCTCGCCCCTGGACCCGCGCGCGGTGACGGACGAGGCGGCCGCCCGCCGGCAGATCGAGGAGCGGGCCATCGACGGGGCCCTGGTGGTCGACCCCGGGGGGACGACCGACACCCTGCTGGTCGCCACCGGCGGCGGCACCGCGCTGGCCACCGCCCTGGAGCGGCTCTTCACCGAGGTGGAGCGGGACGAGCGGCGCACCCTGCGGGTCGAGGACGTCGCCCCGGCCTCCGCCCAGGACGCCAACGGGCTGTCGTCGTTCTACGTGGTGGTCGGCTGGTGCGTGGGCGGCTATCTGTGCGCGTCGATCCTGGCGATCAGCGCGGGCGCCCGCGCGTCCACCCCGCGCAGGGCGGCGATCCGGCTCGGCGCCATGGCCGTGGTCGCGGTCCTCGGCGGACTCGGCGGCGCACTGATCGTCGGCCCCGCCCTGGACGCGCTGCCGGGCGGGTTCGCGGGGCTGTGGGGGCTGGGCGCGCTGATCATCTTCGCGGTGGGCGCCGCCACCCTCGCACTGCAGGCCGTTTTCGGGGTCCTCGGGATCGGCGTGGCGATCCTGCTCGTGGTGATCCTGGGCAACCCGAGCGCGGGCGGGCCCCTGCCGGCGCCGCTGCTGCCGCCGTTCTGGGCGGCGGTCGGACCGGCGCTGCCGCCGGGCGCGGGCACCTGGGCGGCCCGCTCGATCGTGTACTTCCGGGGCAACGACGTGACCGGCCCGCTGCTGGTGCTGTCCGCCTGGGCCGTGGCGGGGACCGTCGTCACCGTGCTGATGTCGGCGCTGCGCCGGCGCCCGGAACCGGAGCGTGCCGCATAGCGCCCGGCGCACGCGGACGTCCCGCCCCTCCGCGCGGGAGGGACGGGACGCCGTGGAGCCGGAGCGGGCCGCTCAGCCGATCTGCGTACCGGTGGCCGACAGGGCCTCGGTGACGGGCTGGAAGAAGGTCGTGCCGCCCGAGGTGCAGTCGCCGCTGCCGCCGGAGGTCAGACCGACCGCCTTGTCGCCCGAGAAGAGCGAGCCGCCGCTGTCGCCGGGCTCGGCGCAGACGTCGGTCTGGATCAGACCGTTGACGATGTCGCCGTTGCCGTAGTTCACGGTGGCGTCCAGACCGGTGACCGTGCCGGAGTGGACCTGGGTGGTGGAGCCGCTGCGGGTCACCTGCATGCCCACGGTCGCCTCTGCGGCGCCGGAGATGGACTGCGAGGAGCCGTCGTACAGGTTCACCTCGCTCGGGTGCGCCACGTCGGCCGTGTACGTGACCAGGCCGTAGTCGTCGCCCGGGAAGCTGGAGTCGGCGTTCTCACCGATGACGTTGCCCGAGGAGTCCGACCAGGTCGAGATGCCCTCCGTGCAGTGGCCCGCGGTGAGGAAGTGCGGCTCGCCGCCCTTGGTCACGTTGAAGCCCAGCGAGCAGCGCCCGCCGTTGCCGGTGATGGCGTCGCCGCCCGCGATGAAGGGCTTGAACTCGCCCTTGGTGCGCTGGAGCTCCACCGTGGTGCCGAGACCCTCGGCGACCTCGGTCAGCTTGGCCCACTCGGCCTTGGTGACCGTGCGGTCCGCCGTGACGACGACCTTGTTGGAGACCGGGTCGCTCACCCAGGACGTGCCCGGGATGGTGGCGTCCTGCTGGAGCGTGGTGCGGGCGCTCTTCAGCTCGGCGAGCGAGTTCGCCACGACTCTGGCCTTCGCGCCGGCCGACTCGACGGCCTCGGCCGCGGTCTCGTCGAGCACGTTCACCACGAGGCTCTTGCTCTTCGCGTCGTAGTACGTTCCCGCCGCGTCGGCGCCCAGGTCCTGGAGCAGCGTCGAGGCGAGGTTTCCGGCCGCCTGGACCGAGAGGGTGCGGGGCGCGGCGCCGGCCGGGACCTCGCTGGCGTTCGCAGTCTGGAAGGTGACCGCGCCCGCGGCCAGTGCGGCGATGCCCGCACCCGCCATGACGGCACGGCGCCTGGATATGCGTCGGTGCTTCAACTCACGTCCTCCTGTGGGGGGACGGCCCGGAGGGGTTGTGGGGACTCCGCCGGACCGGAAGGCGTACGGCCACGGGGGTGGAACACAGCAAAAGCCACGCCCGCGCCGGTTGAACGCCGCCTACTCTTCCGAACGTCACAGGGAGCACACAAGGTCGACTTCAGGACGCGCGTACGACAAGCGCCGTGCGCCCCCTATGTCCTGACAGTTCATGGAGACGCGGGACGGTTCATACTGCAAACGTCACACGGGGGTTACCGGGGGCACGTACCGCCTGTTCGGTCGGTGGCTGAAAATCACCTCTCTGCGGCGAGATTCGTCCGGCGCGGCGGCGAGCGGCGGTTGCGATCGCACCGGCCGCGAAGCCCGGCCCGGATCGCCGGAGCCCCGGCAAGGAACAGGGACGAGCCCCCGCACGCGGGTCGCGTGCGGGGGCTCGTGAGGGGCTGTCGGCTCCTCGGGAGCCGTACAGAACCGGCCGGGCCGGCGGGGCGTCCTAGTAGACGCTGACCCCGTAGGCGCTCAGGGCCTCGGTCACCGGCTGGAAGAAGGTCGTGCCGCCGGAGGTGCAGTTGCCGCTGCCGCCGGAGGTCAGACCGTACGCGGTGCCGTTGCTGCCGTAGAGCGCGCCGCCGGAGTCGCCGGGCTCGGCGCAGACCGTGGTCTGGATGAGGCCCGAGACGATGTCTCCGCCGCCGTAGTTGACGGTCGCGTTGAGCGCGGTCACCCGGCCGCTGTGCGTGCCCGTGGTGGAGCCGTCACGGATGACGGTGGTGCCCACGCTCGGGGTGGCCGCACGGGTGATGTCCACGCCGTTCGCGGTGCCGGGCCGGCTGACGGAGCCCGTGTACCGGACGATGCCGTAGTCGTTGCCCGGGAAGCTGGATCCGGCCGTCGTGCCGATGGCCGTGGTGCGGGCGGAGTTGGAGTACCAGGTGCCCGCGCCGTCGGTGCAGTGACCGGCGGTCAGGAAGTAGTCCACGCCGCTGCTGCTGCGGACGTTGAAGCCGAGGGAGCAGCGCCAGCTGCTCGCGTAGATGGCGTCACCGCCCTGGATGAGCTTGGTGATCTTGCCCGGGGTGCGCTTGACGGTGATCGCCTCGGCGTTCTCCCCGGCCTGCTGCTTGATCTTGTTGATCTCGGCCTGGGAGACGGTGCTGTCGACGGTCACGACGACCCGGTTGGTCTTGCTGTCGACGGCCCAGGCGGTGCCGGGGACGTCGGCCTTCAGCACGGAGCTGCTCGCGCTCTTGAGCGCGGAGGCGCTGAAGGCGGTGGGGGTGTCGGCCGCGTTCGCGCTGGGGATCGCGATCGCGGCGGCGGCCACGAGGCCGGTGGAGACGGCGATCAGCCGAGTCCGTCTCGAGATGCCGCTCTGGGGGGTGGTGCGCTTGATCCTCACGTTTCGTTCCTCCACAAAGGAAGTTGGGGGCCCTCGTGGGGTTGTGGGCCCGGTGAGGCGCAGTCAGCGGACGGCGGACCGGATTCCGGACCCGTCGTGCCCCTGACAAGCGCTGCGGCGAGTATTCGGCCGACCGACCGTTCGGCGCAAGGGTGCCTTTTGGCCTGGGGATTAGGGACGACTAGTCGACTTACTCCCCTCCCGCCCCGGCGTTACCGGTCGTCACACCAGGGTGCCGACCGGTCGAACGATGATCGGGATGTCCGAATCTCGCCCCCTGGGGACCTATGAAGGGAACCGCGGGCGCCTCTGTCGCGTCCGAGGCCGCCTCAGCAGTCGCAGCCGCAGTCGCACCCGCTGCAACAGCAGTCCTCCCCGCAACAGTTGCAGCAGTCGCAGCACTCGCAGCAGTCACAGTCGCAGTTGTGGAGGCAGCCTTCCTTGCGCTCGCGCGTCCACGGGTCCTCGTAGGTGCCGCAGCAGAGCTGACAGGTACAGGCGAGTCCCAGCCACACCGCGCAGCCCGCCAGCAGCCCGCGCCGGTCCCGGCGCGGTGGTTCGGGCGGCGTGGGACCGCCCGGCGCACCGGGAGCACCCGGAGGGGCGTACGGATGCGAACCGTGGGCACAGGAGGGCGTACCGAAGGCGCGCCGTACGGAGGTGGGGAGTTCATGGACGAGAAGCCGGTGGGCGAGACCGCCGTCCGTGAACTCGGCCTCGCGCAGCGCCAGCCGGATGCCGTGCACGGCGTCGTCGGCGAGCCGGCGGGCCTCGTCGAGGGAAGTGCCCGTGGCGGTGAGCGGGTTCCAGGCGCCGGAGGCGGCGTCGGCCTCCCGGTCCTCCACCGCGTCCAGCAGATGCGCGAGCCGCCCGAAGAGACGCCCGGCCTCGGCGAGCGGCGCCGCGTTGTGCGGCCGTCCGGCGAGCACGGCGGTGTGCGCGAAGGCCGCCGCGGTCGCCGTCTCGGTCGGCTCGGTGACGGTCAGGATCGGGGTGCCGGGCCCGGCCAGCGACTCGATGCCGGTCTGCCGGTCCACCGCGTCGACCAGGACGGCCGTGTCGAAGCCGACGTCGGAGCCGGTCCGGGCGCCCGCCCTGTCCCAGCTCGCCGCCACCCGGCGCGCGGCGAGCGCCACCGGACGGCGGGCCAGCAGCCCGTCCCCGTCGGCGACATGGTCACGCACCTTCGCGGAGGCGAGGACGAGCGAGACGGCCGCGGCCAGCCGCGCGCCCTCACCCTGGGCGACGGACGCCGTGCGCATCCCGCGCAGCGGACAGGGTCCCGCGGTCCGGCGTCCAGCACCGCGGCCGCCCGGGTCCGCCTGAGCCTCCGTCAGAACGGAGATGAGCAGCCCGTCGTAGTTGGTGACGATGCGGGCGAGCTGCCCGTGGTCGCCGCGCAGGGCCAGGCAGAGCCCGCAGAGATGGGCCGTCCACTGGGCGGTGAGCTTCTCCCCCAGCCGGTGACGGCACGGCCTGACGATCCCGAACACGACATCCCCCCGTGCATGTGTACGACGTTCGGCTGCGGCATCGTACCGGTCGCGGCGTTCACCCGGATGCGCCCCCCTTCACCCGTACGCCGCGTAGAATCATATTTCACTCACAGTCAGCAGCCGTTTGTGTCAGGGCCCTTGGGAAACCAGGACTCTCGACGGATTCGCTGTGCACCAGTACCGTCACAAACCCCCCGCGCGGCGTCTATCCACTTGGCGCACCCTCCGCATCATGGACGACCATAGGGATGCGGAAAGCACGAAAGACCGCTGTGAGAGGAGGCGTCCATGGGATCGGTACGCAAGGCGAGTGCCTGGCTTGGCCTCGTCGACGACAACGAAGACGAGCGTTACTACGACGACGACTACTCCGACGGGACCGAGCCCGGCGAGGCCTGGGTCACCGACCCGCGGGTCAAGGTGGCCGCGGACGCCGCCGAGGAGCGGGGCCGCCGGATCGGCACGGTCACCCCGGACAGCTTCCGGGACGCCCGCGCCATCGGTGAGCTGTTCCGCGAGGGCGTGCCGGTCATCATGAACCTCACGGCCATGGACGCCGCCGACGCCAAGCGCGTCGTCGACTTCGCGGCGGGCCTGATCTTCGGTCTGCGCGGCTCCATCGAGCGGGTGTCCAACCGCGTGTTCCTGCTCAGCCCCGCCGACACCGAGGTGGTCAGCGGCGAGCCGGCCGCGCACCGCGCCGACGGTTTCTTCAACCAGAGCTGAGGCGGGGCCGCCGAGCCGGCCCCGCCCCCCCGGCACGTCGGGCCTATCGGAACGCGTCGATTCCGGTGAGCGCCTTGCCCAGCACGAGCTGGTGCATCTCCACGGTGCCCTCGTAGGTGAGCACCGACTCCAGGTTCGTCGCGTGCCGCATCACCGGGTACTCCAGCGAGATCCCGTTCGCCCCGAGGATGGTCCGGGCCGTCCGGCAGATCTCGATCGCCTCGCGCACGTTGTTGAGTTTGCCGAAGCTGACCTGCTCGGGACGCAGGCGGCCGGCGTCCATCCGCCGCCCCAGATGGTGGGCGAGCAGGATTCCCTTGTGCAGTTCCACCGCCATGTCGGCGAGTTTGGCCTGGGTGAGCTGGAAGCCGCCGATGGGGCGCCCGAACTGCTCCCGTGACGTGGCGTAGTCGACCGCCGCCTCGAAACAGCTCCGCGCGGCGCCCATCGAGCCCCACACGATCCCGTACCGGGCGTGCGACAGACAGCTCAGCGGGCCCTTCAGCCCGGTCACCTCCGTCAGCACCGCGTCGGCGGGCAGCCGTACGTCGTCCATGACCAGTTCGCTGGTGACGGAGGCGCGCAGGGACCACTTGTGCTTGATCTCCGGCGCCGAGAAGCCGGGCGCGTCGGTGGGGACGGCGAAGCCGCGGATGCCGTCGTCGGTCTGCGCCCAGACGACCGCGACCCCGGCGACGGAGCCGTTGGTGATCCACATCTTGCGGCCGTTGAGCACCCAGTCGGAGCCGTCGCGCTTGGCGTACGTGCGCATCGAGCCGGGGTCGGAGCCGTGGTCGGGCTCGGTGAGCCCGAAGCAGCCGATGACCTCGCCGGCCGCCATCCGGGGCAGCCACTCCTGCTTCTGCTCCTCGCTGCCGAAGCGGTGGATCGCGTACATGGCGAGGGAGCCCTGCACGGACACCAGGGAGCGGATGCCGGAGTCGGCCGCCTCCAGCTCCAGACAGGCCAGCCCGTACTGCACCGCGCTCGCGCCCGCGCAGCCGTAGCCCTCCAGGGACATCCCGAGCGCGCCGATCCCGCCGAGCTCCCGGGCCAGCTCCCGGATGCCGGGCAGCTCGCCCTTCTCGTACCAGTCCGCGACGTACGGCAGCACACGGTCCGCCGCCCAGCCGCGCACCGTGTCCCGGACCGCCAGGTCCTCCGGCTCCAGCAGGTCGTCGAGGCCGAGGGGGTCGGCGGGGTCGAACGCGGGCGGCTTCGCGGACGCGGCCATGGGTGCACCCTCCGGGGGCTGGTCATCCGATATCTCGACTAGCACTGCTAGTCAGGCACGGCCCGACGTTACGACGAGGTCCCCCCGCCGTCCACCCCGGCGCTCCTCTCCGAGGTCAGGCACACGGGGCCCTGCGGCACCGCCGGCGAACGCCGCCCCGGCGACACCCCGCACCCCACCGCCCCGCACTCCGGGACGGCTCCGGGCACCACCGTCGTGCGGCATCGCGGGCGACCGCCGCCCGGACGGCACGCCGACCGCCGCCCCTGCCCCCGGGCTGCCTCGGACACCGCACCAACGCCGGCCTCCTCCGGCCCTTCCGCGGGCCCGTCCTGGCGGAAGACCTCGCGACTGCCGGCAACGCCGGCGAACGCCGTCTCGGGGACACCCACCCCACCGCCCCGCACGCCGGGACGGCTCCGGGCACCACCGTCACGCGGCATCACGGGCGACCGCCGCCCGGGCGGCACGCCGACCGCCGCCCCTGCCCCCGGGCTGCTGCAGCATCACCGGCCTTCGGGCCCGTCGCCGCGGAAAGACCCCGGGAGCTGCCGAGAGCCTGCGGGAGAGCCGCGGGGGGGGGCGGGGGGCGGCGCCGACGGGCCTCGGGGCACCGCCCGGGACCGCGTCGGCCCGGCGGGTCAGACCTTCACGCCCGACCCGTGTGACTCCCGCTGCGCGGGCATCCGCAGGGGGGTGGTGCCGCGGGCGGGGGCGGGGGACGTCTCGAGGGTGTGTCCGGAGGCGGGGCCCGGGTCGGCCGGGGCCGGGGACGGGGCGGAGGCGTCCGAAGGGGGCCCCGAGGGAATCTCCTCCTCCGGGTCGCAGTGCATCAGGCGCGGCAGGCGCAGGGCCATCGCCGCGCCCGCGAGGAGCAGGCCCGCGCTGACCAGGAGGGTCACGTGCAGGCCATGGACGAAGGAGTGGCGGGCGGCCGTCCGCAGCGCCTCACCCGCCGGGCCGCCGAGGCGGGCCGCGACCTCGTACGCCTCGCCCAGCGAGTGCGCCGCCGCGGCGGACGCCGAGGCCGGCACCCCCGGGACCTGGGAGAGGCCGGGCGCGTAGGCCGCGTTCATCACGCTGCCGAGCAGCGCGATGCCGATGCCCGCGCCGAGTTGGTAGGACGTCTCGCCGATGGCCGCCGCCCCTCCGGCCTGGTCCTGCGGGGCCTCGCTGAGCATCGACTCGTACGCGCCGAACAGGGTGGTCTCCAGGCCGAAGCCGAGCAGCACGAACCCGCCGAGCAGCAGCGGGGCGTTGTCCTCGCCGCCCATGGCGGTCAGCAGCACCACCGCCCCGGCCGTGAGGCAGAAGCCGAGGGAGACCATGCGGCGCGGCCCGAACCGGCGCAGCATCCGCGCGCCCGCCAGGCCCGCGGCCATCGCCGCGAAGGTGAGCGGCACCAGCCGCAGCCCGGTCTCCAGCGGGGACAGTCCCAGCACCAGCTGGAGGTACTGCGCGGCGATCAGCTCGAGGCCCACCAGGGCGAGCATGGCCAGCACGATGCAGCCGACCGAGGTGCTGAACGCGGGCCGGGAGAACATCCGCAGGTCGAGCAGCGGGTGCTCGCGCCGCCGCTGCCGGCGGACGAACAGCACCAGCAGGACGACGCCCGCGGCCAGCGGCACCAGCGTGGCCGCGCCGAGCTCACCCGCGCCGAGCCGCTTCACGCCGAGGACCACCGCGAACAGCCCGGCGGCGGCCGTGAGCGCGCCGACCACGTCCCAGGGGCCCTTCCCGTCGCCCTTCGACTCGGGCAGCAGGATCCGCCCGACGGGGAGGCTGACCAGCATCAGCGGGATGTTGACCAGGAAGACCGAGCCCCACCAGAAGTGCTCCAGCAGGAAGCCGCCGAGCAGCGGTCCGACCGCGGCGCCGACGGCGGCTACGGCGCTCCAGACGCCGATGGCGAGCGCCCGCTCGCGGCGGTCGGGGAAGACCTGGCGCAGGATCGACAGCGTGGCCGGCATGATCATCGCGCCGCCGACGCCGAGCAGCGCCCGCGCCACGATCAGCAGGTGCGCGTCGTGCGCGAAGGCCGCCATGGCCGAGGCCACGCCGAACAGGGTGTAGCCGAGGAGGAGGACGCGTCTGCGGCCGACCCGGTCGCCCAGGGTGCCGAACAGGATCAGCAGCGAGGCGCAGACCAGCGGATAGGCGTCGACGATCCAGAGCAGTTCCACCGCGCCGGGCTTGAGGTCCTCGGTGACGGCGGGGACGGCCACGTGCAGCACGGTGGCGTCGACGGCGACCAGCAGCAGGCTGACGCAGAGGACGACGAGCACCACCCACCGGTTGGCACCGGCCCCGGCCGCCCGACGGCGCAGCGCAGCGGCGGCCGTGGTCGTCCCGGACATGTACGTACCTCCCAGAAGTTCCCTCGCGGGTGCCGCGGGCTCAGGGGGTGGGGGACTCCCCCGTGCCTCGGCCGGAGAGGAGCGGTCGTCCCCGGCCCGCGCGGCGAACGGCGAGTGACACGTCAGAGTACGCGAGGGAAGGCTGAGGTCGAGTGGCGGGCCTCTCACCCCCGGGGCCTATCCGTGTGGCGTGCGCCACGTCTCCCACGGTGGTCGCGGGCCGTCGCGGGCGGGCCGCTTCCGGGCCGGGTCGATAATCGGCGCGTGAACGATCTCGAGACGCGTGCCGCCGCGGTCCGCCCCGGAGCTCTTCGCCGGGCCGCCCCGGCGCTCCTCGGGTACGCCGCCGTGCGTGCCCTGGGCCTGGTCGTCCTGGCCCTGTGGAGCGAGGCGCGCGGCAAGAGCGCGTACACCTTGCTGACCGCCCGCTGGGACTCCCTCTGGTACACGAGGGTCGCCGAGCTGGGGTACGGCTACGAGGTGCGGCTTCCCCACGGCGACGTGCACTCCAACCTGGCGTTCTTCCCGCTGCTGCCGTGGCTGGAGCGGCTGGCGGCGGCGGTGTCCCCGCTGTCGGCCGCCGACGGGGGGTTCGTGGTGAGCCTGCTCGCCTCGCTGGCCGCGGCCTGGGGGATCTTCGCGGTGGCCGACCATCTGTACGGGCGGCGGGCCGGGGTGTGCGCGGTGCTGCTGTGGGCGGTGCTGCCGGTCGGGATCGTGCAGTCGATGGCGTACAGCGAGTCGCTGTTCACGGCGCTGGCGGCCTGGGCGCTGTACGCGGTCCTCACGGGGCGCTGGGTGACGGCGGGCCTGCTGGCGGGGCTGGCGGGGCTGACCCGGCCGGTGGGGCTCGCGGTGGTCGCGGCGGTCTGGGCGGCCGGGGTGGCCGCCATCCTGAAGGAGGGCTCCGGCTCCTCCTTCGTGGGGGACGGCAGTACGGCCCCGGCGGGCGGCGCGCGCGGTGACGGCCACGCCGGTCCCCCGCCCGGCGCCCCGCGTACGGGCGCACCCGACGGCGCCGCGTCATCGCCGCACGCCCCCGGAGTGCGCCTGCGCCGGGTGGTAGGGATGCTGCTCGCGCCCCTCGGGGCGGCCGGGTACGTCCTGTGGGTCGGCGAGCGGACCGGTGGCGGTCCGCTGGGCTACCTGGACGTGCAGGCCGGCTGGCGCAACGGCTTCGACGGCGGCTACGCCTTCGCCCAGTTCGTCGCCGAACGGTTCACGTCCTTCCCGTCGGCCCTCGCCGGGGCCGCGCTGGTGCTGGGCGTGGCCCTGGTGGTGTGGCTCTGCGTCCTGTGCGTACGCCAGGGACAGCCCCTCCCGCTGCTGGTCTACGCCGGCACGGTCACCGCGCTCGCCCTGTGCGCGTCGAGCTACTTCGGTTCCAAGCCGCGGCTGCTGATGCCGGCCTTCCCGCTGCTCCTGCCGCTCGCCGTGGCCCTGACCCGGACGCGGACGCGCCTGCTCGCGGCGGGTCTGGGGACGGTCGCGGCGGGGTCCGCGGCGTACGGCGCCTTCTGGCTGAACGGGTCGGGGCCGCCCTGACCTGGCCGCCCGGCCGGGCCGGTGAGCGGCACGGGAATTCCGCGCGAGCCCTGGGTGAACCAATTCGTACGGCCGATAAACCGGGCGTACGACATGCCCAAAACAATTGCGCTCCGGGGTTCGGATTCGCCGGAAATAAAGGGCCCGTCTGAGAGGAATGCCACATCACATCGTCATCACAAAGCCGCTGAATCGTCGGGTCGGCACACTCACTCGCTGTAACGTCGATTGGGTGCGTACCGAACGGAGTCACACCCGTCTGGACCGGGTGTTCGCGAGGCTGGACCGTGAGCCGGAGCGTCCGGCGCACGTCGGCATGCCGCGAATGAGCCGGCACCGGATCGTGCTCCTCGGCGCGACCCTGGCCTTCTACGTGGCGATCGTGTGGGCCGTGGTGGCCACCTCCTGGCTGGTCCGGCTGGACTGGCAGGTCATGTTCTTCCGCCCCTACCAGCAGTGGCCGGAGCTGCACGCCTTCGTCGACTACTACGTGGTGCTCGGCCAGCGCGGTCCCACCGCCGTGATGGTCGCCGCCTGGCTGGGCTGGCGCTCCTGGCGGCAGCACACGCTGCGTCCGCTGATCGCCCTCGGCGTCTCCCTGCTGCTGCTCAACATCACGGTGGGCGCCGCGAAGTACGGCATGGGGCGGCTCGGACCGCACTACGCGACCGAGATCGGCTCGAACGAGATGTGGCTCGGCGGCGATATATTTCCGAGCGGTCACACCGCGAACGCCGTGGTGACCTGGGGAATCCTGGCCTATCTGGCCTCCACCCCGCGGGCCCGCCGCTGGCTTTCCGCACTGTCGGCCGTGACGTCCCTGGGCGTCGGGCTGTCCACCGTCTACATCGGCACCCACTGGCTGAGCGACGTCCTGCTGGGCTGGGCCGCGGGCCTGCTGATCCTGCTGGCGCTGCCCTGGTTCGAGCCGCTGATCGCGCGGGCCGAGGCGCGGATCCTCGCCGTGCGGGACCGGCTGCGCGACCGCCGCGGGACCAAGGCGCGGGTGCCCGCCCCCGCGGGCCGTCCCGTCGTCGTCCGTCCGCTCACCGAGCACGCCGCCGGCGCGGTGCACGAGACGGTTCCCGCCGGACGCGCGGCCCGCTCACCGGTCTATCTCGCGCCCGGCCCGCACACCAGCCGCGCCGAGCGCTCCCCGGTGACGCCCGCGGGCAGCAGACGCCCGCAGCACACCGACCGCCACCCGCGCGGGACGACCCCGGCGCCGCGCCCCTGAGGCGCCTCCGGACACGCGGACGGCCCCGGTCCTCCTTGCTCGAGGACCGGGGCCGTCCGCGTGTCTCAGCCCTTCCAGGCCCGCGCCACCCGGCCGTCCCTCACCTCGAAGTTCAGCCGGCCCACGCGGTACTCCATGGTGACGATCGTCCCCGGCGCCAGGGCCCGTACCGAGGACCAGCCGCGCTCACGCGCGAGGTGCTCGGCCCGGTCGGCGGCGAGGCCGACATAGGCGTCCGGATTGTCGCTGGGTTCCGTGGGGGGTGTCGGAATGGGTGCCATGCGGCCACGCTATGCCCTGGCCCGGAAACGGGGAAGTGCGTGCCTGAAGACGGGTCCCGGGACCCGACGCGGTCACACTTGTGTCACAGGATCACGACGGGGGCGTACGGGCGGCGGTCACCCGAAAGAGCGGTTCCGTACTCCGTCCGCCGTCATTCAACAGGAATTCCTGAGCACCTCGCCGTCGCCCCGGCAAACCCCGAAAGAATTGTGTCGCGTGAGGTATTCGGGATCGCCTCCCTGGCACTTTCCCGGGCGGACACGATCAGCCCGTGAAAGAGATGTGCACAAGAAATGCGCATTTTCGTCACATGAGCCGTCGCGCCCCGGCGGGCGGACGGGCGAGGGTCCCTCCGGAGGGCCGGAGGGCCGGAGGGCCGGAGGGCCGGAGGGCCGGAGGGCCGGAGGGACCCTGGGCGCCCGGACGAAGGGGGCGCCTCAGATGTCGAGCCGCTGCCCGGGCACGATCACGTCGGGATCGTCGCCGATGACGTCCCGGTTGGCCGCGTACAGCCGCCGCCAGTCCGTCCCGTGCCGGGCGGCGATCCCGCTCAGGGTGTCACCGGGGCGTACGGTGCAGTCGCCGCGGGAGGCGCTCCGGTCCGGGCGGGCGGAGGTGCGCGCGGGGGCCGTCTGCGCCGTGGCCGGCCTCCGCTCTGCCTTCTTCTCGGGCTCGGGGTCCGCCGCGGGGGCGGGTCCCGACGCCCCCGCGCGGGCGCCGCACACGGGCCAGGCGTTCCAGCCCTGGGCGTGCTGGACCTTGGTGGCGATCTCGATCTGCCGGCCCTTGCTCGCGCGGTCGGCCGTCGGGGCGTACGCGGTGCCGCCGAAGGCGCGCCAGGTGGAGGCGGAGAACTGGAGCCCGCCGTAGTAGCCGTTGCCGGTGTTGATGTGCCAGTCGCCGCCGCTCTCGCACTGGGCGATGCGGTCCCACACCCCGTCGTCCGCGGCCGCGGCGCCACCTGCGGCGGCGAGCAGTCCGAGCGGTGCGAGCAGGGCCGCGCCGGCCAGGAAGGCCCCCGGACGGGCCCTGCGGGCGTTACGACGGGTGTTGTCGGCACATGCGGACATGGAGATCCTTCCCCGAGGACCCGGGCTTCCCCTGGCGGTACGCCGCCCGGCGCGTCATGGAACACGCGGGCCGCGGCCGCCCCGTCCGCCGTCGGGGTCGTACGAAGGGTGGAGCGTCGGCAATGCGGCCGGCGGACGTACCCGAGCGGTGCTCGTTGCACACGGCGGAGGAATGTAAGGAGCCGCCGGTGCGGAGATCAACCAACGGCCCGTCATGCCTGGCCAGTTGGGACTTACCCGGGGTATCGGCGATTTCCGGCCACCCATTTCATTGCGCGATTTCCGGATTTGTCGACTACGGCGGGCAGTGGGCTGTGAGGCACCTCACCCCGTCAAACCCCTTGCGCTCAAGGCGAGTTGACGTTGAGTGCCGGATTCCGCACCTGCCGTGACTCTGTGCGCTGGTTGGTTCGATTCCGTTCGCCGTAAGGCGTGACTCCCGCCACAGATCGCCCGTTGTCTTCTTCATGAGCCGGGGACCCACCCGGACCACGGGCCGGGAGCCACCCGGCCTCGCCACGCACCGCATCCCGAGGGAGCCACCCGTGCCGCGCATGCTCGACGTCAGCGACGAGGTACGCGCCGAGATCGGCGACGAAGAAGCAGCCCGCCTGCTCGCCGGAGAGTCCGCCCCGGGCAGTTACGACTGCACCTCCTGCCGCACCCCGGGCGACTCGGAGCAGGAGCGCACCAGCACCGTCCTGTTCATCGGGGACGAGACCGCCGTGCTCGCCTTCGCCCACGCCACCTGCCTGCCGTCGCAGGTCGTCCAGGTCACCGAGGAACAGCTCCAGGGCGCCGTGCGGTCGATCGGCGCCGTGGGCGGAGAGGCGCAGCAGCAGGTTCCGCAGGCGCAGCACACCCAGCAGGCGCCCCCGCCGCACCACCTCCAGCAGCCGCAGCAGCAGGCGCCGCTGGCCCAGCAGCCTCCGCACCTGGTGCCCGAGCAGGCCGTGCTGGGGGTGACGAGCGGGCTGGTGCTGATCCAGAACGAGCTGCACCCGGCGCTGGTGGTCGAGCCGACCGCTCCCATCGCCCGGCCCGGCACGCTGGGCTCCGGCGACGACTTCCTGCCGCTGCTGATCGAGCAGGGCTTCATGCCGCTGACCGAGCTGTCCGCGGTGCCGCCGGTGCTGCACGGGTGGTCGGTGCTGCTCGCGGCGGGGCAGCTGCACGCCGTGCTCCAGCCGAACCCGAACGGCGGCCGTCCGGTGGCCTGGTGGCAGGCGCATCAGCCGCTGCAGGTCACCGACGGGTGGCGGGCGGCGGCGAACAAGCATCAGCAGGTGCTGATGTTCGCCGCGCCGGTGGGGTCCGTCGGGCGGCAGCCCCGTGAGGATCTGATGCGGGACGCGCTGGACAAGGCCGCGGCCAACGGGAAGTTGGTGGCTGCGGCGTTGCCGCTGGCCGGGATCTGAGGCGGGGGCGCTTCCGGTCGTGGGTCGGCCGGCGGTGCGTGGGGGCTGGGCGCGCGGTTCCCCGCGCCCCTGAAGGGGCGCTCAGGCCCCGGCGCGCTCCGAAGGATCCGGGGTGCGGCCTGCGAAAACTTGCCGTGGGCCGCATCCCTTGTGGCACGGGGTCGTTTGGAGATACGTGCACGCATATGACGCTCCCCGCCGCCAGTCCCTCGCCTCGGTCCCCGCACCCGTGCGCCCGGCGCAGGACTCCCGGAGCGGCCACTCGGCCACGCCGATCTACGACGCTCTCTACGCCGAGTACGTCAAGTCCTTCCGTACGCTGCCGGGCGACCGCAGCGGCGAGGAGGACTGGGGCTTCACCGCCTTCGGGAACATCCCGCACAGTACGGGCGCGTACCGTGACCACCCCGGGTCGTTCGGGGCGTCCTTCCTGCGGCCCGCCGTGGAACCGCCGCAGTGGCAGCGGGTGGCCACGGTCCACCGCGGGACGAACGGAATGCACCATGTGCCGGCCGGGCTGCCCCCGGCCCCCCGCAACGGCGGCTGACGGACACGGCGAAGGGGCGGTCCCGGTGACCGGGACCGCCCCTTCGTCATGGACGGCTACTTCTTGCGTCCGCGCTTCTCGCGCACCCGCACCGAGATGTGGATCGGCGTGCCCTCGAAGCCGAACTCCTCGCGCAGCCGGCGCTCGATGAAGCGGCGGTAGCCCGCCTCGATGAAGCCGGAGGCGAACAGCACGAACCGCGGCGGCCTGGTGCCCGCCTGGGTGCCGAACAGGATGCGCGGCTGCTTGCCGCCCCGCACCGGGTGCGGGTGGGCGGCGACCAGCTCGCCGAGGAAGGCGTTCAGGCGGCCCGTCGGGACCCGGGTCTCCCAGCCGGCGAGGGCCGTCTCGATCGCCGGGACCAGCCTCTCCATGTGCCGGCCGGTGCGCGCCGAGACGTTGACCCGGGGCGCCCAGGCGACCTGGCCGAGCTCCGTCTCGATCTCCCGCTCCAGGTAGTAGCGGCGCTCCTCGTCGAGGGTGTCCCACTTGTTGAAGGCGAGGACGAGCGCGCGGCCCGCCTCCACGGCCATGGTGACGATGCGCTGGTCCTGCACGGAGATGGACTCGGCGGCGTCGATGAGGACGACGGCCACCTCCGCCTTCTCGACGGCCGCGGCGGTGCGCAGCGAGGCGTAGTAGTCGGCGCCCTGCTGGAGGTGGACCCGCTTGCGGATGCCCGCCGTGTCGACGAACTTCCAGGTCTTGCCGCCCAGTTCGATCATCTCGTCGACCGGGTCGCGGGTGGTGCCGGCGAGTTCGTTGACGACGACCCGCTCCTCCCCCGCGACCTTGTTCAGCAGCGAGGACTTGCCGACGTTCGGCCTGCCGATCAGGGCGACGCGGCGGGGGCCGCCGACGGCCGTGCCGAAGGTCTGCGCGGGCGCCTCGGGCAGCACCTCGAGGACCTGGTCCAGCATGTCGCCGGTGCCGCGGCCGTGCAGCGCGGAGACCGGGTACGGCTCGCCCAGGCCCAGGGACCACAGGTAGGCCGCGTCGGCCTCGCCGCTCGGGCCGTCCACCTTGTTGGCGCACAGCACGACCGGCTTGCCCGCCTTGCGCAGCAGCCGCACGACGGCCTCGTCGGTGTCGGTGGCGCCGACCTTGGCGTCCACCACGAAGACGACCGCGTCGGCGGCGTCGATGGCGTACTCGGCCTGGGCGGCGACGGAGGCGTCGATGCCGAGGACGTCCTGCTCCCAGCCGCCGGTGTCGACGACCTTGAAGCGGCGGCCCGCCCACTCGGCCTCGTAGGTGACCCGGTCGCGGGTGACGCCCGGCTTGTCCTCGACGACCGCCTCGCGGCGGCCGATGATCCGGTTCACCAGGGTCGACTTGCCGACATTGGGGCGGCCGACGACGGCGAGCACCGGGAGCGGGCCGTGGCCCGCCGCCTCGATGGCGCCCTCGACGTCCTCGAGGTCGAAGCCCTCCTCCGCGGCGAGCTCCATGAACTCCGCGAACTCGGCATCGCCCAACGCCCCGTGATCGTGCTCGTGCGCAGCGTCGTGCGCGTCCGAGCCGCCGGGCTCGATGTGGTCGTTCATGAAGTCCGTACCTCGTCGTTCATCGTGGTGATCGGTGGAGCCCCGCGGGGCGGAGATCCACTACTCAAAGTGTCGCTCAGCGGCCGGTGAGACGCCTGGCGTTTTCCAGGTGTGCCGTGAGCTGCTTCTGGATGCGTGCCGTGGCCTCGTCGAGCGCCTTGCGCGTACGTCTCCCGCTGCCGTCGCCCGCGTCGAACGGGTCGCCGAAGACGACGTCGACGCGGGAGCGCAGCGGGGGCAGTGCCTTTATCAACCGGCCGGGCCGGTCGGAACTTCCCAGGACGGCGACCGGCACGATCGGCGCACCGCTGCGCACCGCGAAGTACGCGAGCCCGGCGCGGATCGAGGCGAAGTCGCCCTCGCCGCGGGTGCCCTCGGGGAAGATGCCGAGGACGCCGCCCTGCTCCAGCACTCCCAGCGCCCGCGCGATGGCCGTGCGGTCGGTGGAGTGCCGGTCGACCTTGACCTGGCCGATGCCGGTCAGGAACGGGTCGAGGGGGCCGATGAACGCCTCCTTCTTGATCAGGAAGTGCGTCGGCCGGGGCGCCACGCCCATGACCATGGGGCCGTCTATGTTGTGCGAGTGGTTCACCGCGAGGATCACCGGGCCGCCCGCGGGGACCCTCCAGGAGCCCAGCACCCGCGGCTTCCACAGCCCGTACATCAGGCCGACGCCGATGCGCCGCCCGACCTCGGCGCCCCGCAGGGAGGGAACGTCGGTCACTTCCCCGCCCGCTTCTCCTCGACGAGGGTGACGACGCACTCGACGACCTGCTGGAGCGTGAGGTCGGTGGTGTCCACCTCGACCGCGTCGTCGGCCTTGGCCAGCGGGGAGGTCTTGCGGCTGGAGTCGGCCGCGTCCCGCTTGATCAGGGCCTCGCGGGTGGTGTGCAGGTCGGCCCCCTTGAGCTCGCCGCTGCGGCGGGCGGCGCGGGCCTCCGGGGAGGCGGTGAGGAAGATCTTCAGGTCGGCGTCGGGGAGCACCGTGGTGCCGATGTCGCGGCCCTCGACGACGATGCCGGTGACGGCGGACGCGGCGATGGCGCGCTGCAGCTCCGTGATCCGGGCGCGCACCTCGGGGACCGCGCTGACGGCGCTGACCTTGGAGGTGACGTCCTGCTCGCGGATCGGTCCGGCCACGTCCACGCCGTCGACGGTGATCGTCGGGTTCGCCGGGTCGGTGCCGGAGAGGATCTCCGGCTTGGCGGCCGCGGCGGCGATCGCTGACGGGTCCGCTATGTCGATGCCGTTGTTCACCATCCACCAGGTGATCGCCCGGTACTGGGCGCCGGTGTCCAGGTAGCTCAGGCCTAGCTGCGCCGCCACGGCCTTCGACGTGCTCGACTTGCCCGTGCCGGAGGGACCGTCGATGGCGACGATCACGGGCTTGGCGGCGCCGTTTTCCACGGAGGAACACCTTCCTGGTGCGGTGGGGTGGGGTGTGCGGGGCGTGGACACGCCCCGCACCAGATTACTGGCTCCCGGGAACCCCTCCGACATGCGGACGCCCTCCCCCGCCCGCGAGGACGGGCGGGGAGACGGGGGTCACTGCCGGATCGCCCAGCCCCGATCCCGCAGCGCGGCCGTGAGGACGGGGGCGGCCTTGGGCTCGACCATGAGCTGGATGAGGCCGGCCTGCTGTCCGGTGGCGTGCTCGATGCGGACGTCCTCGATGTTGACCCCGGCGCGCTCGGCGTCGGCGAAGATACGGGCGAGCTGGCCCGGCTGGTCGTCGATGAGCACGGCGACGGTCTCGTAGACGCGCGGGGCGGAGCCGTGCTTGCCGGGGACGCGGACCTGTCCTGCGTTGCCGCGGCGCAGCACGTCCTCGATGCCGGTGGCGCCCTCGCGGCGCTTGTGCTCGTCGGAGGACTCCAGGGCGCGCAGGGCGCGGACGGTCTCCTCCAGGTCGGCGGCGACGTCGGTGAGCAGGTCGGCGACGGGTCCGGGGTTGGCGGAGAGGATGTCGATCCACATCCGCGGGTCGGAGGCGGCGATCCGGGTCACGTCCCGGATGCCCTGCCCGCACAGCCGCACGGCGGCCTCGTCGGCGTTCTCCAGGCGGGCGGCGACCATGCTGGACACCAGGTGCGGCATGTGGGAGACGAGGGCCACGGCGCGGTCGTGGGCGTCGGCGTCCATGACGACCGGCACGGCACGGCAGTGCGACACCAGTTCCAGGGCGAGGTTGAGGACCTCGGTGTCGGTGTCACGGGTGGGGGTGAGCACCCAGGGGCGCCCCTCGAAGAGGTCGCCGGTGGCGGCCAGCGGGCCGGACTTCTCCCGCCCGGACATCGGGTGGGTGCCGAGGTAGGGGGTGAGGTCGAGTCCGCGCGCCTGGAGCTCGCGGCGGGGACCGCCCTTGACGCTGGCGACGTCGATGTAGCCGCGGGCGACGCCGCGCCGCATGGCATCGGCGAGCACGTCGGCGACGTGCGCGGGCGGGGCGGCGACGACGGCGAGGTCCACCGGGCCTTCGGGCGCCTCGTCGGTGCCGGCGCCGAGGGCGGCGGCGGTGCGGGCCTGCTCGGGGTCGTGGTCGGCGAGGTGGACGGTCACGCCCCGCTGGGACAGGGCGAGGGCGGCGGACGTGCCGATCAGTCCGGTACCGATGACGAGGGCGGTTCTCACTGGGCGATGTCCTTGCGGAGGGCGGCCGCGGCGCCGAGGTAGACATGGGCGATGTCGGAGCGGGGCCGGTCGGACTCGATGTGCGCGAGGAGGCGGACGACGCGGGGCATGGCGCCCTCGATGTCGAGTTCCTGCGCGCAGATGAGGGGCACGTCGACGATGCCCAGCTTGCGGGCGGCGGCGGCCGGGAAGTCGCAGTGCAGGTCGGGCGTGGCCGTGAACCAGATGCTGATCAGATCGTCGGTGTGCAGTTCGTTGCGCTCCAGCACCTCGGTGAGCAGGGCTCCCACCCTCTCCTCCATGTGTCCGGCCTCGTCCCGCTCCAGCTGGACGGCCCCCCGGACCGCGCGTACCGCCACGACGATGCTCCTCGCTCACGTGCGTAAAGGTCGTTCGGTCGTCCAGCGTAGTCAGCCGTGCACGGGACCGGCGGGGCGACCGCCCGCTGAGACGGCCGGTATGCACCTCGGGTGATGTTTCGCCGGGATTACTTCCTCTGTGCCGTTTTCGGTGTCAGGATGCGGCGACGGCGATCCAGGGAGTGACGAGATGACCACACGGGCGACGCGGCGCACCGTCCTGCTCGTATCGGGAGCGGTGGCCCTGACCGTGGCCTGCGGTTCGGAGGAGGGCGGGACCGGTACGCCCTCGGACACCGCGGAGGGGGCGGGGACGCCCGGGCAGGAGCTGGTGCCGGTGGCGGACGTCCCGGTGGGCGGGGGCACGGTCCTCGGGGCGCAGGAGATCGTGGTGACCCAGCCCGAGGCGGGCGAGTTCAAGGCGTTCTCGGCGATCTGCACGCACCAGAGGTGCCTGGTCT
The DNA here is from genome assembly GCF_051903975.1 of Streptomyces sp. P9-2. Taxonomy (NCBI): domain Bacteria; kingdom Bacillati; phylum Actinomycetota; class Actinomycetes; order Kitasatosporales; family Streptomycetaceae; genus Streptomyces; species Streptomyces sp. P9-2. The sequence goes on along the minus strand of NZ_CP192633.1, from coordinate 3,651,407 downwards.
CCGAGGTCGCGGACGGCACGATCAACTGTCCCTGCCACGGCAGCCGCTTCCGCATCGCCGACGGCTCGGTGGAGCGCGGCCCGGCGACCCGGCCGCTGCCCGAGGAGCGGATCACGGTGGACGGAAATACGGTTCGCCGGGCGTGATCCGCCCCGTACGCTCCCGGGCATGAGCCCCGAGAGCCTGGTGACGGACCACACGATCTACGCCTGTGTCATGGGCTCGCGCGCCTTCGGTCTGGCCACGGAGGGCAGCGACACCGACCGCAGGGGCGTGTTCCTGGCGCCCACTCCCTTGTTCTGGCGCTTCGAGAAGCCGCCCACGCACGTCGAGGGGCCGGCGGATGAGCAGTTCAGCTGGGAACTGGAGCGCTTCTGCGAGCTGGCGCTGCGCGGCAATCCCAACATCCTCGAGTGCCTGCACTCCCCGCTGGTGGAGTACGCCGACGCCACCGGCCGCGAGCTGCTGGCGCTGCGCGGCGCGTTCCTCTCCCGCAGGGTTCACGAGACGTTCGTCCGGTACGCCCACGGCCGGCGCCGCAAGCTGGACGCCGACGTCCGCATCCACGGCGCCCCGCGCTGGAAGCACGCCATGCATCTGCTGCGCCTGCTGACGAGCGCCCGGGACCTGCTGCGCACGGGCGTCCTCACGGTCGACGTGGGCGACCGCCGCGAGGAGCTGCTGGAGGTGAGGCGCGGCGAGGTGCCGTGGCCCGAGGTGGAGGCCCGTATGAACCGCCTGGTCCGGGAGGCCGAGGAGGCGGCGGCGGGCAGCCCGCTCCCCGGGGAGCCGGACCGGCGGCGGGTGGAGGACTTCCTCGTCCGCACCCGCCGCGCGTCGGCCCTCCGGGCCGCGTGACCGGTCAGCGGCGGGCGTCCCAGAGCGTGCCGAGGTCCAGCAGTTCGCCGCGGTACTCGATGCGGGACGCCCACTCGGCGGGCCAGGCGTCCGCGCCCAGGTAGGCGCCCGCGAAGGCCCCGGCGAGGCAGGCGATGGAGTCGGAGTCGCCGGAGGTGCAGGCGGCGCGGCGCAGGGCCGCCACCGGCTCGTCGACGAAGAGCAGGAAGCAGAGCAGGCCGGTCGCCAGGGCCTCCTCGGCGATCCAGCCCTCGCCGGTGGCCCGGCACGGGTCGGTCTCCGGCGAGACGGTCCGCACCGCCTCCTGGAGACGCCCCAGGATCTCCAGGCACTCGTCCCAGCCGCGCGCGATGAACTGCTCCGGGGAGGCGTCCCCGGCGCGGGTCCACAGGTCGCCGAGCCAGATCTCGTGGTAGCGGGTGCGGTTCTCGACGGCGTAGGAGCGCAGCAGGCCGATCAGGCCGGTCGGTTCGGCGCCCTCGGCGAGCAGCCGTACGGCGTGGGCGGTGAGGTCGGAGGCGGCGAGCGCGGTGGGGTGTCCGTGGGTGAGGGCGGACTGCAACTGGGCTGCGCCGGCGCGCTGTTCGTCGGTGAGGCCGGGCGCCAGCCCGACGGGGGCGACGCGCATGTTGGCGCCGCAGCCCTTGGAGTGGATCTGGCTGGCGTCCTGCCAGGGCCGCTCGTCGCGCGACAGCAGGTGGCAGGCGCGCAGGCAGGTGTTGCCGGGGGCGCGGTTGTTCTCCGGGGAGCGCCACCACTCCACGAACTCCTCGCGCACCGGGCGCTCCAGGCGCTTCGGGCCGAGCGTCCCCCGGTCCATGGCGGTGCGCAGGCCCCTGCCGAGGGCGAGGGTCATCTGGGTGTCGTCGGTGACGATCGCCGGCTCCGGCAGCTCCAGGGAGCGCCAGTCGCCGTAGGTGGCGAGGATCGAGGGGACGTCCTTGAACTCGGTGGGGAAGCCCAGTGCGTCACCGAGGGCGAGTCCGGTGAGCGCTCCGGTCGCGGCGCGCTTGGTGGCGGTGGTCGTGGTCATGCGGGACGTCCTTCCGGGGTGGGCCGGAGCAGCGGCGGGTGGAGGGCGGCGGCGGTGCCCGCGCGGTACAGGGCGGCGGGCTTGCCCCGGCCGCCGGTGAGGCGCGCGGCGCCGGGGACGGCTTCGACGAAGCCGGGGGTGGCGAGGACCTTGCGCCGGAAGTTGGGGCGGTCCAGGGCCGTGCCCCAGACGGTCTCGTAGACCTGCTGGAGCTCGCCGAGGGTGAACTCCGGCGGGCAGAAGGCGGTGGCGAGGCCGGTGTACTCGAGCTTGGCGCCGATCCGGTCCCGCGCGTCGGCGAGGATCCGGTCGTGGTCGAAGGCGAGGTCCCGCGCCGCCTCGTAGGGGGTCCAGCGGGCCTGGGCGGCGTCGCCGCCGCCGTGCGCCTCGGGGGCGTCGGGCAGCAGCGCGGCGAAGGCGACGGACACCACCCGCATCCGGGGGTCGCGGTCGGGTTCGCTGTACGTGCGCAGCTGCTCCAGGTGCGGGCCGGTGACGTCGGTCAGGCCGGTCTCCTCGCCCAGTTCGCGCCGGGCGGCGCGCTCCGCGGACTCGTCGGGCCGCAGGAAGCCTCCGGGAAGCGCCCAGCGGCCGGCGTAGGGCTCCTGGCCGCGTTCGACGAGCAGGACGTGCAGTGCGGCCTCGCGGATCGTGAACACGGCGAGGTCGACGGTCACGGCGAAGGGCTCGAAGGCGTGCTTGTCGTAGCCGTCCACGACGACCGCCACCCCCTTTAATAGTCGGTGTGACTATTAAAGGGGGTGGCGGTGCGCGAGCACAAGGGTGCGGGGACCGGCCTAGAGGTCGACCTCCTTCATCAGCATGCCGACCTCGGTGTTCGACAGCCGCCGCAGCCAGCCCGACTTCTGGTCGCCCAGGGTGATCGGGCCGAAGGCCGTGCGCACCAGCTTGTCGACCGGGAACCCGGCCTCGGCGAGCATGCGGCGCACGATGTGCTTGCGGCCCTCGTGCAGGGTCACCTCGACGAGGTAGTTCTTGCCGGTCTGCTCCACCACCCGGAAGTGGTCGGCGCGGGCGTACCCGTCCTCGAGCTGGATGCCGTCCTTGAGCCGCTTGCCCAGATCGCGCGGGATGGGCCCGACGATGTGCGCGAGGTAGGTCTTCTTCACCCCGTACTTGGGGTGGGTCAGCCGGTGCGCCAGCTCACCGTGGTTGGTGAGCAGGATGACGCCCTCGGTCTCGGTGTCGAGCCGGCCGACGTGGAAGAGCCGGGTCTCGCGGTTGGTGACGTAGTCACCGAGGCACTGGCGGCCCTCCGGGTCCTCCATGGTGGAGACGACGCCGGCGGGCTTGTTCAGCGAGAAGAACTGGTACGACTGCGTCGCCACGGTCAGGCCGTCGACCTTGACCTCGTCCTTCTCCGGGTCGACCCGCTTGCCCTGCTCCAGCACGATCTCGCCGTTGACCTCGACCCGCGCCTGGTCGATCAGCTCCTCGCAGGCGCGCCGCGAGCCGTAGCCGGCCCGGGCGAGCACCTTCTGCAGCCGCTCGCCCTCCTGCTCGGCGCCGGGGAAGGTCTTGGGCAGCTTGACGTCCTTCCTGCCCGCGTACCGCTCCCGGTTGCGCTCCTCGGCCCTCGCCTCGTACTCACGGGACGTCGCCGGGACCGACCGGCCCCGCTGCAGGGGCTTCTTCGGCCCGCCCTTGGCGCCGCCGCGCGCCCCGGGGCCGCGGCCCGACTTGGGTCCCTCCTGGGAGGCGCCGGGGCCCACGTCGTAGCGCCGCTCCTCCGGGCGCGGCTTCTTCGGACGGCCGCCCTGCCGGTCGTCACGGTTGTTGCCGGCGCCGCGGTGGTTACCGCGGCCACCGCCGCTCCCGCCGCGGCCGCCGCTGTTGCCACCACGGCTCCCGCCGTTGTTTCCGCTGCTGTTCCTGCCGCTGCTGCTTCGCATCAAAATTCCGTCTTGTCGTCTGCGTCCTCGGAATCCGGGGCGTCCGGATCGAACGACGGGACTCCTTCCAGTGTCTCGGCCTCGATCGCCTCCGCCTCCGGGAGGAAGGGCGCGAGCTCCGGGAGCTCGTCCAGACCGCGCAGGCCCATCCGCTCCAGGAAGTAGTTCGTCGTCGTGTACAGGATCGCACCTGTTTCGGGTTCCGTGCCCGCCTCCTCGATCAGACCCCGCTGGAGGAGGGTGCGCATCACGCCGTCGCAGTTGACCCCGCGCACCGCGGAGACCCTGCTGCGGCTGACCGGCTGGCGGTACGCGACGACCGCGAGGGTCTCCAGCGCGGCCTGGGTGAGGCGGGCCTGCTGGCCGTCCAGGACGAAGCCCTCGACGGCGGCGGCGTACTCGGGGCGGGTGTAGAAACGCCAGCCGCCGGCGACCCTGCGCAGCTCGAAGCCGCGTCCCTGCACGGTGTACTCGTCGGCCAGCTCCCGCAGGGCGTCGGCGACCTGCCGCTTCGGTCGCTCCAGGATCTTCGCCAGGTGCTCCTCGGTCGCGGGCTCGTCCACGACCATCAGCACGGCCTCGAGAGCCGGCTTCAGCTCGAGCTCCGCGACCCCGCTCGTGTCCTCGCTCACGGTGTCCTCTCCTCCCGGGGCTGCTCGGGCGGCCGGTCGAACTCGTCGGTGACCGCGGGTACGGCGTCCCCGTCGCCGCCCGTCCAGCGCACGGTCAGCTCGCCCAGCGCGGTGTCCTGGTCGAGGGCGACGGCCTTCTCCCGGTACAGCTCCAGCAGGGCGAGGAAGCGGGCGACGACGGTCAGGATGTCGTCGGTGTCCTCGACGAGCTCCCGGAAGCCGGCCTCGCCCAGCTCCTTGAGCCGCGCGACGACGATCCCGGCCTGCTCCTGCACGCTGACCAGCGGCGCGTGGATGTGGTCGACGTACACCTGCGGCCTGGGCTTGGGCTGCATCGCCTTGACGGCCAGCTTGGCGAACCCCTCGGGCCCGATGCTGATGACCACGTCCGGCAGCAGCTCGGCGTGATGCGGCTCCAGCCCGACGGTACGGGGGAACCGGCGCGCCTCGTCGTCCAGCCTGCGGCTGAAGATGTCGGCGATCTGTTTGTACGCGCGGTACTGCAGCAGCCGCGCGAACAGCAGGTCACGCGCCTCCAGCAGCGCGAGGTCGGCCTCGTCCTCCACCTCGGCGGCGGGCAGCAGCCGGGCCGCCTTGAGGTCGAGCAGGGTGGCGGCGACGACGAGGAACTCGGTCGTCTCGTCCAGGTCCCAGTCCGGCCCCAGGGCCCGGATGTGCGCCATGAACTCGTCGGTCACCTTGGACAGGGCGACTTCGGTGACGTCCAGCTTGTGCTTGGCGATCAGCTGCAGCAGCAGATCGAAGGGCCCCTCGAAGTTCGCCAGCCGAACCTTGAACCGCCCGTCCCCGGGATCGCCCTCGCCGTCGGACGCCTCGCCCCCGGAGCCGCCGTCCTCCGGCGCACCGCCGGACGCGCCGGCACGCGCGGGCGCCGGCACGGCGGCGTCGGACGCCTCAGGAGGCACGACGGGCGGCGCGACCGCGACCGACGCGGCCGGCGACGCGCCGGGAAGCGTGCCGGCATCCCCGGGCCGGTGTCCCGCGCGCTCGTCGGCGGGCGCGGCCGCCGAAGCGGTGGGTGCCGCGTCCCCGTGCTCGGCGCGCTCAGCCCGGGCGCCGGCCGGCGGCCGCTCATCAGCAGGCGCGCCGGGCGGCTCGGTGAGCGACGCGCCCAGGGGCGTGGCCTGCCCGGCCGCCGGCCCGGGCCGGGTCTCCGCGTCCTCGGAGGCGGGGACCCGGGCGGCGGGCGCCTCCGGTGCGACTGCGGACGCGGCCTCGGCCGAGGCGTCCCGCGCAGCGCCCTCCCCGGCGAGGGGGGTCGCCCCCTCCCCGGCGGGCACCGCGTCCGCGGAGGCGGCCGGGCCGCGGCCCAGCGGGCGGCGGCGGGGGGTCGGGGCGGATGCGTCGGGGGAGGTCATGGCCCCCGCAGGCTACCGCTACCGGCCCCGCAGGCGTCGTACGAGGATGCTGGCGTCCCCGCGGCTCTCCAGGTCCGCGAGGACCACGGCGACCGCCTCGCGGACGATGCGGCCGCGGTCGACGGCGAGGCCGTGCTCGCCGCGCAGGACCAGGCGCGCGTGCTCGAGGTCCATCAGCTCCTCGGCGGAGACGTACACGGTGATCTTCTCGTCGTGCCGCTCGCGGCCGCTGGGCCGCCGTGCGGGGCGTCCCCGCTTGCGCGGGGCCGCGGCGGCCGCGCCGTCGGCGGGCGCCGGCGCGCGCCGTGGGCCGCCCCGGCTGCGGGACTCCTCGGCCTCGGCGGGCTCCACGTCCGCCGCGGCGTGCTCCGCGCCCTCGCCGTCGCCGCCCTGCACGGGCACCGACTGCGGCGCGTCCTCCTGGGCGGCCGCGGCCGCGTCCCCCTCCCCCGCGGGGGCGGGGACCCGGGCGTCGCCGGCGGCGCGCCTGGGGGTGGACGCCTGAAGCGCCATCCCCCCTGTCGTACGGAAGAGTTCGTCGGCCCCCGGCAGACTCACTCGGCGTGACACCGGGCGAGCACCTCCCTGGCGAGCTGACGGTAGGCGGCGGCGCCGACGGAGTTGGACGCGTACGTGGTGATCGGCTCACCGGCGACCGTGGTCTCCGGGAAGCGGACCGTGCGTCCGATGACCGTGTGGTAGACGTGGTCGTCGAACGCCTCGACCACCCGCGCGAGCACCTCACGGCTGTGCACCGTGCGCGAGTCGTACATGGTGGCGAGGATCCCGTCGAGCTCCAGCTCCGGGTTGAGCCGCTCCTGCACCTTCTCGATCGTCTCGGTCAGCAGGGCGACACCGCGCAGCGCGAAGAACTCGCACTCCAGCGGCACGATCACCTTGTGCGCGGCGGTCAGCGCGTTGACGGTGAGCAGGCCGAGCGAGGGCTGGCAGTCGATCACGATGTAGTCGTAGTCGTCCATCAGCGGCTTCAGCGCCCGCTGCAGCGTCGACTCGCGCGCGACCTCGCTCACCAGCTGCACCTCGGCCGCCGACAGGTCGATGTTGCTGGGCAGCAGGTCCATGTTGGGGACCGCTGTCTTCAGCAGCACCTCGTCGGCCGCCATGCCCCGCTCCATGAGCAGGTTGTAGACGGTGAGGTCGAGTTCCATCGGGTTGACGCCGAGTCCGACCGACAGCGCGCCCTGCGGGTCGAAGTCGACGAGCAGCACCCGGCGTCCGTACTCCGCGAGCGCGGCGCCCAGGTTGATGGTCGACGTGGTCTTGCCGACGCCGCCCTTCTGGTTGCACATCGCGATGATCTTCGCGGGGCCGTGGTCGGTCAGCGGGCCCGGGATCGGGAAGTACGGCAGCGGGCGTCCGGTCGGGCCGATGCGCTCGCGGCGCTGGCGGGCCGCGTCGGGCGCGAGCGTGGCCGCGTACTCCGGATCGGGCTCGTACTCGGCGTCGGGGTCGTAGAAGTGCCCCTCGGGCAGTTCGTCGTAGTCGGCGAAATGGTTGTGGGGCGCGCCACTTCCGTCGCCGGCCATGGCGTTCACGTGATGGCCATCCATGCTCTGGTGTGCTGGGTGAGTCACTCCTGGAGTTGCGTGACTCTGGTGGGCTGCGAAGGTGCGCACAGCGACGGAGCCGACAGCAGCGAATCCCGCGGACCCCTGGCCCGGCGCAGGCATTCCTGGTTGACCACCCCCGGGAGTAAATGTCGACTCATTCACAAGTCGTCTTACCTCCTTGGTGACCAGGAAACTTCTAGACAGGTCAGCGTGGCACCATGCCGACGGTTGGCGACTCTATGGCGTGTCGGCCGTCCGCAGCAACACAATCCGCCGGACCCGGCACGATGTGTCGGTAATGAAACACCCCTCTGTCAAGGGCGTACAGCCGTCGCACGGCAGGATTCACCGGTGTACGAATCGGTAGAACGGTTACGTTCGAGGCGAGTTGTCCCTCAATCAGGACGTGACCATACACACATCCGGCCGGACCTTGGCATCCAAGGTCCGGCCTGGGGTGAGGCGTTGACGCTCCGAGTTGACGTATCGCCTTTGCGAGTCCGTGACTTGGTCGACTTGGCGCCGTGCGCGGATCAGCCGAGCAGCGAGGCGAGCTCCACGTGCTCGAGACCGTGCGCCTCGGCGACCTCCTTGTAAACGACCTTGCCGTCATGGGTGTTGAGACCCTTGGCGAGCGCCGGGTCGCGGCGCAGCGCCTCCACCCAGCCGCGGTTGGCGAGTTCGACGATGTACGGCAGCGTCGCGTTGGTGAGCGCGTAGGTCGAGGTGTTGGGCACCGCGCCGGGCATGTTGGCGACGCAGTAGAAGACCGACTCGTGGACCTTGAAGGTCGGCTCGGCGTGCGTGGTGGGACGGGAGTCCTCGAAGCAGCCGCCCTGGTCGATCGCGATGTCGACAAGGACACTTCCGGCCTTCATCCGGGAGACCAGCTCGTTGGTGACCAGCTTCGGCGCCTTGGCGCCCGGCACCAGCACGGCGCCGATCACGAGGTCGGCCTCCAGGCAGGCCTTCTCCAGCTCGAAGGCGTTGGAGACGACGGTCTGGATGCGCGTGCCGAAGACCTTGTCGGCCTCCTTGAGCTTGTTGATGTCCTTGTCGAGCAGGGTCACGTGGAAGCCCATGCCGATGGCGATCTGCGCCGCGTTCCAGCCGGAGACGCCGGCGCCGATGACGACCGCGCGGCCGGCCAGCACGCCGGGGACGCCGCCGGGCAGCACACCGCGGCCGCCGTGGGCGCGCATCAGGTGGTAGGCGCCGACCTGGGTGGAGAGCCGGCCCGCGACCTCGGACATCGGGGCGAGCAGCGGCAGCGCGCGGCTGGGCAGCTCGACGGTCTCGTAGGCGATGGCGGTGGTGCCGGACTCCAGCAGGGCGTCCGTGCACTCCTTGGACGCGGCCAGGTGCAGGTAGGTGAAGAGCGTCTGGTCCTTGCGCAGGCGGTGGTACTCCTCCGCGACCGGCTCCTTGACCTTGAGCAGCAGGTCGGCGGCGGCCCAGACCTCGTCGGCGGTGTCCAGGATCTGACCGCCCGCGGCGATGTACTCGCCGTCCGGGATCGAGGAGCCGACACCGGCGCCGCGCTCGATGACGACCTGGTGGCCGTGGCGCACGAGCTCGTGCACGCCGGCAGGGGTGATGGCCACCCGGAACTCGTTGTTCTTGACCTCGCGGGGGATGCCGACCTTCACGTCGATCACGGTCCTTGGCTCAGAGGGTATGGGGATACAACTACACATACCCGGGCACGCACGGGCACACCGGGGGAGACCGCAGGAGATGGTGCGGCAGAGCCAGTCTAATGAAGGTGTTCCCGCTGTCTAGCCTTTCATTGCATCAATCTTCTGCGGAAGCGCTACGGATTTCGCAGGCGTTAGCGCCGTGTTCCGGCTCGGAGTCGCCCTCAGGGGCCTCCTCGGCCAGCATGTGCTCGGCCGTGGACCGGTGCAGCGCGGCGGACGCGGGGTCGCCGAGCCGCGTGTACGAGTCCGCCAGCCGCAGGTGCAGTGCGGCCTGGAGCCGGGTGTCCTCGGCCCGCCGCGCCCACTCCACGGCCTCCCGGCAGGTGCGCAGCGACTCCTCCAGCCGCCCCGCGTACTCCTGCACCCGGCCCAGTTCGCTCAGCGCCCGCGCCTGTGCCGCCACGTCCCCGTCCCTGCGGTGTCCGGCGACGGCCGCGCGCCAGTTGCGCATCGCCTCGCCGTAGCGGCCCGCGTAGGTGTGGGCGGCGCCGATGCGGCCGTAGAGCCGGGCGGCCTCGGGTCGCTCGTCGCGGGCGAGGCGCTCGGCGAGGGCGCGGCCGAACCAGTCCGCCGCCCGGTCGTAGTCCCCGAGGTCCAGGTGCGCGCCGCCTACGGATTCCATCGCGCGCCCGGTGGCATAGGGGTCGTTCGCCTCGCGTCCGGCGTCCAGGGCGGCCCGGTAGCGCGCCAGCGCCTCCGTGGTGCGGCCGGTGCGGGCGTCGAGGTCGCCGAGGTTGAGCAGGGCGGCGGCCCGCTCGCGGGGCAGGTCGCGGCGCTCGGCGACGTCGAGGACGAGGTTGTGGATGTCGTAGAGGTCGCTCGCGGCGGCGCGGGTGCCGAAGTGGGCGACCATGGCCCGCACCAGCTGGGACATCAGCCGCCGCGCCAGGGTGTCCAGCTCCCCGTCGGCGACCGCGAGCCGGGCGGCGGCCAGCAGGGCGGGGCGGCGCAGGCGCAGCCAGTCGGCGGCGGCGCGGGGCGTGGGGAAGCGCAGGGGGCGCGGCAGGGCGAGGACCTTCTGGCGGGCCTCGGGGCTGTCGGTCTCGGTGATGGCGCGGCAGGACTGGAGCAGCCGGACGGTGCGCTCCAGCATCCGGGCGCGGGCGAGCTGGAGCTCGGCGGGCCGTTCGTGGTCCTCGGCGAGCCGGCGCAGCTCGCGGTGCAGGCAGCCGGGCACCCGGTACTGCGGCAGGGAGGAGCCGACCGAGTGCAGCAGGCCGTGGGCGGCGAAGTCGTCGAGGGTGGTGTGCGCCGCCTCCACCGAGCAGCCGGTGAGCGCGGCGGCGGTGTGCGGGTCGGCCAGTCCGGCCGGGGCGAGCGCGAGCAGCCGCAGGGTGCGGGCGGCGGTCTGCGGCAGCGCGTCGTGCACCAGCCGCAGCAGCCGGGCGGTGACCGGTTCGCCGCCGGGGTCCGTGTGCAGCTGCTTGGCGAGGTCGGCGACGGCGGCCTTGGGACGTGCGGCGAGCCAGCCGCCGGCCAGCACCAGCGCGGCGGGCTGGCCCTGGCACAGCTCGGCGAGGCGTTCGGCGGCCCGGGGGTCGACGGTGATGCGCACCGATCCGGTGAACCGGGACAGCAGCTCCACCCCGGACTTGGTGTCGAGGCCGCCGAGGGTGCAGGGGCGGACGTCGGCGATGCCGGTGAGCGGTCCTGAGGAGACGGCGACGGCCAGGCAGTCGGGGTTGTCGGGGAGCAGGGCGTCGACCTGCTCGGCGTCGGCGGCGTCGTCGAGCAGGAGCACCGCGCGGCGCTCGGCCAGGGCGGTGCGCAGCGCCTCGCCGAGCTGGTCCTCGGGGGCGCCGGCGGGGGCGGGCTCGCCGAGCGCGTCGAGGAGGTCGCGGGCGGCGCGCCCGACGGGCACGGGGGTCCCGTCGGGCTCGCTCAGCCGGGTGCGCAGGACGCCGTCGGGGTAGTCGGCGGCGACCTGGCGGACGAGTTCCTCGGCGAGCGCCGATCGGCCGGATCCGGGGCGTCCGGCGATGAGCAGGACGCGGGCGCGGGGGGCCTTGCGGCCGGAGAGGGTGTCGAGTCCGGCGCGCTCGATGTCGGCGCGCAGTTCCTTCAACTCCCTGGTACGGCCCAGGAATCGACCTTCCGGCCGGGCGTCCCGAGGGAGCCCCACACCGTTCGGGTCCACCGCCTGATCCGTCACGGGCCACACTCCCGTCCCACCGCACGCGCAAGCCCGCCGGGTCTCCGTACGGGCGTTTTCCAGAGCCTAGTTCACGCTCTGCGACGTTCCGTGAGGAGCGCGGCGCGGTGGGCGAGACTCCCTCGATCGGATCAACAGATCGTAGGATTCACGCCGCCGACGGCGGGGTCGTACGCCGTACGGGCTCAGGCCTCGAAGGGCCGGGCCGGCCACGGCGCCTCCGCCGGGCGCAGCGCGTCCAGGCCGTCGCCGGAGCGGGCGGCGACCAGCGAGAGCACGCCCACCACCAGGCAGTTGTTGTGCAGGTCACCGGCGAGCACCCCACGCACCAGCTCGTCGACGGGGACCCGGGCCAGCTCCATGTCGGCCTCCTCGTCCTCCACCGCGAACCGGTCGCCCTCGGCCTCGGACAGCCCGCGCGCCAGGAAGATCCGCACGGCCTCGTCGCAGCCGCCGGGGGTGGTGTAGACGTCGGCCAGCACCCGCCAGTCCTCCGCCTTGACGTGCGCCTCCTCGTACAGCTCGCGCTGGGCGGCGTGCAGCGGGTTCTCACCAGGCACGTCGAGCAGGCCGGCCGGGATCTCCCACAGCTTCTGGCGCACCGGGTGCCGGTACTGGCGCAGCACCACGGCCCGGTCCGCGTCGTCGAGGGCGAGGACGGCCACGGACCCCGGGTGGACCTGGTAGTCGCGGTTGACCACGGCGCCCCCCGGCATGACGACCTCGTCGGTGCGCACCGAGGTCTTCTTGCCGACGAAGGGGGTCTGCGTCCCGCGGATCTCCCACTCCTCCGGGGTGTCCTTGATCGTCATGCCTGTCCTTCCGAACCGATCCGGTGGTACCCGTCCTGCCTGCGAAAAGGCGGCCGGGGTGCGAACCGTTGAAGGTTCGCACCCCGGCAACCGTACAACTGGGCGTGCTACTGCGAGATCTTCCGCTCGACCGCGGCCTTCACCAGCCCGGCGAAGAGCGGGTGCGGACGGGTCGGACGCGACCGGAGCTCCGGGTGCGCCTGCGTGGCGACCAGGTAGGGGTGCACGTCACGCGGGTACTCGACGTACTCGACGAGCTTGCCGTCGGGCGAGGTGCCGGAGAACACCAGGCCCGCCTTCTTCTCCAGCTCCGCGCGGTAGGCGTTGTTCACCTCGTAGCGGTGCCGGTGGCGCTCCTCGACGTACTCCTTGCCGTCGTACACCTCGCGCACGATGGAGCCCTCGGCCAGCTTGGCCGGGTACATGCCGAGCCGCATGGTGCCGCCCATGTCGCCCTCGCCGGCGACGATGTCGAGCTGCTCCGCCATGGTGGAGATCACCGGGTGGGCGGTGGCCGGGTCGAACTCGGTGGAGTTGGCGTCGGAGATGTCGGCCAGGTTCCGCGCGGCCTCGATCACGATGCACTGCAGGCCCAGGCACAGACCGAGCAGCGGGATGCCGTTCTCGCGGGCGTACTTGATCGCGCCGACCTTGCCGAGCACACCGCGGTCGCCGAAGCCGCCGGGGATGCAGATGCCGTCGACGTCGCCGAGCTGCGCCTGGGCGCCGGCCGGGGTCTTGCAGTCGTCGGACGTGACCCACTTGATCTTGACGCGGGCCTTGTTGGCGAAGCCGCCGGCGCGCAGCGCCTCGGTCACCGAGAGGTAGGCGTCCGGCAGGTCGATGTACTTGCCGACCAGGGCCAGAGTGATCTCGTGGTCGGGGTTGTGCACCCGGTCCAGCAGGTCGTCCCAGGTGGTCCAGTCGACGTCGCGGAACGGCAGGTCCAGCTTGCGGACCACGTAGGCGTCCAGGCCCTCGCCGTGCACGGTCTTCGGGATGTCGTAGATCGAGCGGGCGTCGGGGCAGGCGACGACGGCGGCCTCGTCGACGTCGCACATCAGCGAGATCTTCCGCTTGATGGCGGTGGGGACCTCACGGTCGCAGCGCAGCACGATCGCGTCGGGCTGGATGCCGATGTTGCGCAGCGCCGCCACCGAGTGCTGGGTCGGCTTGGTCTTCAGCTCACCGGACGGGCCGATGTAGGGAAGAAGAGAGATGTGGACCACGAACACGTTGTCGCGGCCGACCTCGTGCCGGACCTGGCGGACGGTCTCCAGGAACGGCAGCGACTCGATGTCGCCGACCGTGCCGCCGACCTCCGTGATGACGACGTCGACCTCGTCGGTCGCCATGCGGCGGATGCGGTGCTTGATCTCGTTGGTGATGTGCGGGATGACCTGGACGGTGTCGCCCAGGTACTCGCCGCGGCGCTCCTTGGCGATCACCGTGGAGTAGACCTGGCCCGTGGTGACGTTCGCGGAGCCGTCGAGGTCGCGGTCGAGGAACCGCTCGTAGTGGCCGATGTCCAGGTCGGTCTCGGCGCCGTCGTTCGTGACGAACACCTCACCGTGCTGGAAGGGGTTCATCGTGCCCGGGTCGACGTTCAGGTACGGGTCGAGCTTCTGCATCACGACGCGCAGACCGCGGGCCTTGAGCAGCATGCCGAGGCTGGAGGCGGTCAGACCCTTGCCGAGAGAGGAGGCGACACCCCCGGTGACGAAGATGTGCTTGGTCGTCGATGATTTGGGCGGCATGGCCAAGAGGGGGCTCCCGTGGTCGCGGTCTGTGGGTGCGGTTCCGGGGTTTCTCGCCCACCGGTCCACGGGCTACCAGCGTATCAGCGCCTCGGGGGAATGGCTCACGGCCACGCTCCGCGCACGGGAGGCAACGGAGCATGTATCACACACGAGACCCTCACCCGGGGCTCACTCGTTCGGCGGAGCCGCGTTGCCGCGAGCGGCACACAGATCATCTACGTGCGTCGTATCCTGCTCGGACACTCGCTGCCGAGCCCGGCCGGCCGAACGGCACCACCCCCGCCCGTAAGTTCCGGAACAACGTGAGCTCGTCAGTTCGTTGAGCGAAGATTGGCGCTTTGCATGCACGGCGGAGCGGCTGCTTTGCTTCACAGCTCAACGACGCATTGCAATACCCCCCTTGACCGCACTAGCGACAGCCCCCTCGTGGGGTGACGTGGCCGTTCGACTGGAGATGCACGTGGCCGGGCGCATCGAAGACTACGCACTCATCGGAGACATGCAGACCGCGGCGCTGGTCTGCCGGGACGGCACGGTCGACTGGCTGTGCCTGCCGCGCTTCGACTCGCACGCCATCTTCGCCGGGCTGCTGGGAACCGAGGAACACGGCTTCTGGCGGCTGGGCCCCGCGCACGCCGACGAGGCGGAGCCGCCCGCGGCGACGCGGCGGCACTACCGGGGCGACTCCCTGATCCTGGAATCCGAGTGGGACACCGATCGCGGCACGGTCCGCGTGACGGATTTCATGCCCCCGCGCGACGGCGCCCCCCAGCTGATCCGCATCGTGGAGGGCGTGTCGGGCCGGGTGCCCATGCGCTCGACGCTGCGCATGCGTTTCTCCTACGGCCGGGTGGTGCCGTGGGTGCACCGGCACGAGGGCCGTACGGTCGCCGTGGCGGGACCGGACTCGGTGTGGTTCGACACCACCGCCGAGACCTACGGCGAGGAACTGACCACGTACTCGGACTTCACCGTGGCGCCCGGCGACCGGGTGGCGTTCACGATCTCCTGGGAGCCCTCGCACAAGCAGCCCCCGGCGCTGCCCGAGCCGGAGCAGTCCCTGGAGGCCACCGAGGACTTCTGGCGCGAGTGGGTCGAGCACTGTACGTACCACGGCCCCTACCGTGAGGCCGTGATCCGCTCCCTGATCACGCTGAAGGCCCTCACCTACGCCCCGACCGGCGGCATCGTCGCCGCGCCGACCACCTCGCTGCCCGAGGACATCGGCGGCGTCCGCAACTGGGACTACCGCTACACGTGGCTGCGGGACGCGGCGATCACCCTGTCCTCGCTGCTGCGCACCGGCTACCGCGAGGAGGCCCGCGCCTGGCGCGAGTGGCTGCTGCGCGCGGTCGCCGGCGACCCGGAGAACCTGCAGATCATGTACGGCATCGCCGGCGAGCGCGAGCTCGGCGAGGCGGAGCTGGACTGGCTGCCCGGCTACGAGGCCTCCGCCCCGGTCCGGGTCGGCAACGGCGCGGCCCACCAGCTCCAGCTCGACGTGTACGGCGAGGTCACCGAGGCCCTGCACCTGGCCCACATGACCGGCCTCGCCCGCAACGACTACGCCTCGCTGCTCCAGCTGAAGCTGATCCGCTACCTGGAGAAGCACTGGCAGGAGCCGGACGAGGGCATCTGGGAGGTGCGCGGCCCGCGCCGCCACTTCGTGCACTCCAAGGTGATGGCCTGGGTGGCCGTCGACCGCACGATCAAGCTGATCGAGTCCGGCGACGCCGACGGCCCGCTGGAGGAGTGGAAGCAGCTCCGCGACGACATCCACCGCGACGTGTGCGAGAAGGGCTACGACAAGGAGCGCAACACCTTCACCCAGTCCTACGGCTCCAAGGAGCTGGACGCGTCCCTGCTGCTGATTCCGCAGGTGGGCTTCCTGCCGCCGGACGACAAGCGCGTGATCGGCACGGTCGAGGCGATCCAGCGGGAGCTGTCGACGTCCGACGGGTTCATCCTGCGCTACCCGACCGAGGGCATGGACGAGGGCGTCGACGGTCTGCCCGGCGACGAGGGCGCGTTCCTCGCCTGCTCGTTCTGGATGGCGGACGACCTGGCCATGATCGGCCGCGTGGACGAGGCGCGGAAGCTGTTCGAGAAACTGCTGGCGCTGCGCAACGACCTCGGCCTGCTGGCGGAGGAGTGGGACCCGCGCCTCCAGCGCCAGGTCGGCAACTTCCCCCAGGCGTTCAGCCACGTCCCCCTCATCGACACGGCCCTGCGCCTGACGGCGTCGGGGGCGTACGGAGGCTGACGGAAACATCGCGCCCCGACTTCCCGGCCGGCCCGGGGAGGCGGGGCGCGGGTGTGTTCGCGCAGGCCGGACGTGTGACGGGGACACGTCCCCGGGTACCGTCCGCTGCATGAGCACCGCCGGCACTCCCCCGCCCACTGGCATCACCGTGCAGCGCGCCCTGGAGCTGCCCGGGCTGCGCAGCGGCCTCCCCGAGGTCGTCGCCTGCGCGGAGCGGCTGGGGCGGACGGTGCGCTGGGTGCACGCGGGCGAGGTGCCCAACATCGCCTCCCTGCTCAAGGGCGGTGAGCTGCTGCTGACCACCGGCTACGGGCTGGGCACGCGCCCGGCCGACCAGCGGGCGTTCGTGCGCACCCTGGCCGAGCGGGGCATCGCGGCCCTGGTGGTCGAGCTGGGCCCGCGCTTCAGCCGGCTGCCCGCCGCCCTGGTGGACGCGGCCCGCGCGGCCGGGCTGCCGCTGGTGCAGCTCCACCGGGAGGTGCCGTTCGTCACGGTCACCGAGGAGATCCACACGGAGATCGTCAACGGGCACTACGCGCTGCTCCAGCGCGCCGAGGAGGTGCACCGCCGCTGCACCGAGGCGCTGCTCGGCGGCGGGGGCGTGCCGCAGGTGCTGGAGATCCTCGCCGGGTTCACCGGCAACCCCGTGTTCCTGGAGACCACCGACGGGCAGCTGCTGTACGCGGCCGGCGAGGGACCGGAGGGCGCGGACCCGTTGCAGGTGTGGGAGGGGCTGCGCGACCGGCAGCGCGACGACCCTCCGGCCGGCACGGTGCTGGTGGACGTGCCCGGCGGAGGTCCCGGCAGCGGCGGTGTGCGGGCGCGGCTGGTGCTGCTGCCGGTGCGCAGCGCGCCGGAGCCGGTGCACCGGATGGCGGCCGAGCGGGCGGCGGGCATCCTCGCCCTGGTGCTGATGCAGGCGCGCCAGGAGGAGGAGCTGGCGGCGCGCGGCCGGGGCGACTTCCTCACCGACCTCGCCGAGGGCCGGATCAGCGCCGAGGACGCGCCCGCCCAGGCCCGGGTGCTGGGCTTCAAGCCGGGCCGGGGGCCGCTGCTGCCGGTGGTGATGCGGCTCGGCGACACGCTGTCCCCGCAGGGCGGCGGCTGGGCGGTGCTGGCCCGCGCGGTGGGCGAGGAGCTGTCCTCGCTCGGCGTGCCGGTGCTGCTGGGCGTGCGGCCGGTCGAGGGGCGGGTGCCGCTGCTGCTCGCGCTGCGCGCGGAGTCGGAGCGGCCGTCCGTCGCCGACCGGGTGGCGGCCGCGCTGCGCGCCGGAGTGGAGCGGGCGGGCATGCTGCGTCCGGGCGGACGGCCGCCCGTGGTGGTGGTCGGGCCGGCCGGAGACTGGGCGGCGGTCCCGACGGGACTGCGGCACGCGGTGGAGACGGCGACGGCGGCACAGGGGCTCCCGGAGCGGCCCTGGTACGACGCACGGCGGCTGGACATCGACCTGCTGCTGTGGCGGCTGCGCGACCATCCGGACCTGGCGGACTTCGTACAACGGGCGATCGGCCCGGTGCTGGACCACGACCGGCGCTCACGGCCCGCGCTGCTGCCGACCCTGGAGACGTATCTGGCGCACGCCGGACGCAAGGCGGAGACGGCGCGGGAGCTGCACCTGAACCGGCAGACGCTCTACAACCGGCTCGCCCGCATCGGGGAGTTGCTGGGCGCCGACCTCGACGACCCGCAGACGGTGCTGACGTTGAGCCTGGCGCTGCGGGCGCGGCGGCACGTGCCGTAACCACGCCCCGAGAAGGGTCAGACCAGGGGCCGAGGCTGGGTCAGTTCGTCGTAGACGCTGAGCACCTGGGCGACCGTCTGGTCCTCCGTCGGCCAGGTCGCCGCCTGCCGCACGCCCCGCCGCACGAGCGTCTCCCGGTGTTCCGGGTCCTCCAGGAGCCGGGTCACGGCGTCGGCGAGAGCCCGCGCGTTGCCGTGCGGCACCAGTTCGGCCGCATCGCCGACGAGTTCGGGGACAGAGCCCACCCGGGTCGCGACGAGCGGCACGCGCGCGTGCAGCGCCTCCTGCGCGAACGTGGACCGCGCCTCCTCCCTGCGGCTGGGCAGCACGGCCACGTCGGCCGCGGCGAGCAGGTCGGAGGCGTCCTCACAACGGCCGAGCAGCCGCACCGGCAGGTCCTGTGCGTCGACGGCGCGCCGCAGTTCGCCGTGGAGCGGCCCCTCCCCCGCGATCACCACGAGCGGGACCGGGTCGAGGCGCTGCCAGGCGTGCGCGGCGTCCACCAGGACGTCGAGGCCGCGGTGCCGCTCGAGCGACCCGATAGCGACGATCAACGGGCGGCCCACGGCGCCGAGTTCGGCTCGCACCTTCGGTGTGCGCCGCTCGGTCTCCTCGGCCGCCGGCGCGCTGCGGGGCCCGGGCAGGGAGACCGCGGCGAGCCGGGCGTCACGCGCCCCGCTGCGCCGGGCCCGGTCCACCAGGGCCGAGGTCGTGCCGAGCGCCACGGTGGCCGCGCGCACGACCCGCCGCTCCAGCACGCGCAGGAAGTGGGCGCGGGGGCCCTCGGCGTGCGCGCGGTCGTGCCAGGTGACGACGAAGGGGGTGCCCCGCCCGCTGAGCGCCATGGACGTACGGAACGAGGCGTGCAGACCGTGCGCGTGCACCAGGTCGGCGCCCGAGCAGGCGGCGCGCAGCGCGGCCACCGACCCCGGGTCGCTGCTGCGGGGCACATGGACGTGCTCGGCGCCGACGCCGGTGAAGCCGTAGGCGTGGTCCGCCTCTTCGGGGGCGCACACCGTGACCCGCACGCCCCGTGCCACGAGCCCGGCGGCCAGCGAGCGTACGTGCGCGCCGCTGGCGGCGTTGCCGCCGCCCAGCACCTGCACGGTGCGCAGCGACGACTGGCCGTGCGGTGCGTGGCTGCTCACGGGGGTCACGTGGCCGGGCTCCTGGTTCGGGTCGGACGGTCACGACGAACGTACCGAAGGATCCCGCGGAGGGGTGGCCCGCGCGGCGTCCTCCGCGTACACCGTCAAGCATGCCAGCACGCACGCCGGTTCCGGGAAACGCGCGGGCGTACGCCGGGGTCCACAGCGGAGGGCACATCACCCGTAAGGATGACGGAAGGTGCCTGTCCGGCAGGGTCAGGCGTCCGCCCGCGCCGCCGCCAGCAGTTCCTCCGCGTGCGCCCGGGCCGTCTCGGAGTCCTCCTGGCCCGCCAGCATCCGCGACAACTCCCGTACGCGGTCCTCGCCTTCGAGCACCTTCACGCCGGACCGGGTGACCGAGCCGTCGTCGGTCTTCTCCACCAGCAGCTGCCGGTCGGCGAACGCGGCCACCTGCGGCAGGTGCGTGACGACGACGACCTGCGCCTTCTTCGCCAGCCTGGCCAGACGCCGGCCGATCTCCACGGCCGCCTTGCCGCCGACGCCGGCGTCCACCTCGTCGAAGAGGTACGTCGGCACCGGGTCGGTCCCGGCGAAGACGACCTCCACGGCCAGCATCACGCGCGACAGCTCACCGCCGGAGGCGCCCTTGGCAATCGGCCGGGGCGGCGCCCCGGGGTGCGGGGCGAGCAGCAGTTCGACCTCGTCCACACCCGAGGGCCCGTACGTCACCGTGCGCCCGTTCACCTCGACGCCTTCGGGGTCCTCGGTCTGCCGGATGTCGAACGACACGCGCGCGTGCGGCATGGCGAGGGAGGCCAGCTCCTCCGTCACGGCCGCCGCGAACCGCTCCGCGGCCTCCGCCCGTGCCTCCGACAACTCCTGTGCGAGCACGCCCAGTTCGGCACGGAGGGCGTCCCGTTCGGCGGTCAGCTCGCCGATCCGCTCGTCGTCGCCCTCCAGTTCGGTGAGGCGCGCGGCGCTGCGCTCCGCCCAGGCCAGCACCTCGGTGACGTTCTCGCCGTACTTGCGGGTCAGCGCGTTCAGCGCGGCCCGGCGCTCCTCGACCGCGGCGAGCCGCAGCGGGTCCGCGTCCAGGTCGTCGGCGTACCCGGCCAGCTCGCCCGCGACATCGCTCAGCAGGATGCCGACCTCGCCGATGCGGTCGGTCAGCGCCGCCAGCGCCGGGTCGTGGGCCCGTACGGCCTCCAGCGCCCGCTGGGCGCCCGCGACGAGCGTCCCGGCGTCCACGCCCTCCGGGTCCTCCGGGTTGCCCGCCAGCGCGGCGTGCGCGACGGCGGCGGCCGACGCCAGCGCCTCGGCGTGCCCGAGCCGCTCGGCCTCCTCGGCCAGTTCCGTGTCCTCGCCGGCGCGCGGCTCGACGGCGGCGATCTCCTCCAGCCCGAAGCGCAGCATGTCGGCCTCCTGGGCCCGCTCCCGCGCACGGGTGGTGATCTCCTCCAGCTCCGAAGTGACCGCCCGGAGCCGCTTGTACGCCTCCGCGTACTTGCCGAGCGGCACGGCGACCGCGTACCCGGCGTACCGGTCGAGCGCCTGGCGCTGCCGGGACAGCTTCAGCAGGCCCTGCTGGTCGCTCTGCCCGTGCACGGCCACCAGGTCGTCGGCGAGCTCAGCGAGCAGTCCCACGGGCACGCTGCGCCCGCCCAGGTGCGCCCGGGACCGCCCCTCGGCCGAGACGGTACGGCTGACCAGCAGCGTCCCCTCGTCGAGCTCGGCCCCGGCCTCCTCGGCGCGCACGACGGCCGGCGAGCCCTCGGGCACGGCGATCCGCCCCTCGACCACGGCGTTGCGCGCGCCGATCCGCACCAGGGCCGCATCCGCCCGTCCGCCCAGCAGCAGGCCCAGGCTGGTGACCACCATGGTCTTGCCCGCACCCGTCTCACCGGTGACGGCGGTGAAGCCGGGCGACAGCTCCACCACAGCGTCGTCGATGACACCGAGCGACCGTATCCGCATCTCCTCTAGCACGGACACGACCATACGAGGTCGACACGGCGAAGTGCGACTGCCCCACCCTTGTCACCCACGCGAGTGGACACCCCGAAGGGGCGCGGGGCTGTACCGATGTGCGGCTCCGCCGCGTGGGCGCGACAAGCCACGGTCCACCCGCAGCCGCCCACGCTCGGGCGGCCACCCCGCCGAGACCGCTAGTGCGGCGCCCCTCGCCACCCGGACACCGGCAACGCGAACTTCGCGACAAGCCGGTCGGTGAACGAAGCGTGATGCAGCCGGGCCAACCTCACCGGCACCGCCCCCTTCCGCACCTCCACCCGGGCCCCCGCCGGCAGCTCGACGGTCCGCCGCCCGTCGCACCACAGCACACCCGGCGGCACATGCGGCAGCACCTCCACCGCCAGAACGGAGTTCGGAGACGTCACCAACGGCTTCGCGAACAACGCGTGCGCGCTGATCGGCACCATCAGCAGCGCCTCCACCTCCGGCCACACCACGGGCCCGCCCGCGGAGAACGCGTACGCGGTGGACCCGGTCGGCGTCGCGCAGACGATGCCGTCGCAGCCGAACCCCGTCACCGGCCGTCCGTCGATCTCCAGGACGACCTCCAGCATCCGCTCGGCGGACACCTTCTGCACGGCCGCCTCGTTCAGCGCCCAGTCGGTGTGCACGATGTCGCCGTTGCGGTGCACCACGACGTCGACGGTCATCCGCTCCTCGACCTCGTACGACCGGCTCACCACGCGGTCGACGACCTTCTCCAGGTCGTCCCGCTCGGCCTCGGCGAGGAACCCCACGCTGCCGAGGTTGACGCCGAGCATCGGCACCCCGGAGGCGCGGGCGAACTCGGCGCCGCGCAGCAGCGTGCCGTCACCGCCGAGGACGATCAGCAGCTCGCAGTCGTCCAGGCACTGCGGGGTGGCCTCCTTGACCGTCTCCACGTCGTCCGGGAGCGGCAGGTCGCGGGCCTCCTCCTCCAGCACCCGCACCCCGAGGCCCGAGCGCAGCAGGCCCTTGACCACGAGTTCGGCGCTGCGGATGGCCGCGGCCCGTCCCGTGTGGGCCAGCAGGAAAACAGTACGAGCACGGTTCTGTGTCAACGCGGCCCCTCCGCCACAGCACGGTCAACGTCGGCCGGGGCCAGTGCCGGTGCCCCGGCCCGCAGCCACAGGAAGTATTCGACGTTCCCGGACGGTCCGGGCAGCGGGCTCGCCGTCACGCCCTTCGCCCCGAGCCCCAGCTCCCAGGCCTTGGCGGCCACCCCCCGGACCGCCTCTGCGCGCAGCTGCGGACTGCGTACGACACCGCCGCTGCCCAGCCGCTCCTTGCCCACCTCGAACTGCGGCTTGACCATCATCACCAGATCGGCGTCCGGCGTCACGCACCGCTTCAGTGCGGGCAGCACCAGTCCGAGCGGGATGAAGGACAGATCCCCCACGACAAGATCCACAGGCTCCCCATCGATGACCTCGATCGTCAACTCCCGTACGTTCGTACGGTCCTTGACGGTCACGCGTTCATCCTGCCGGAGAGACCACGCGAGTTGTCCGTATCCGACGTCCACCGCGACCACGTGGGCGGCGCCCGCCCGCAGCAGCACATCGGTGAAACCGCCGGTGGAGGCGCCCGCGTCGAGCGCGCGGCGCCCCTTCACGACCAGCCCCCGCGGCACGAAGGCGTCCAGCGCCCCGGCCAGTTTGTGACCCCCGCGCGAGACGTAGTCGGGATCGCCGGCGTCCTCGGCGACCACGATCGGGGCCGCGGTCTCCACCTGGGTGGCGGGCTTGGTCGCCACCGTCCTGCCCACGCTGACCCGCCCGGCGGCGATCAGCTGGCTGGCGTGCTCGCGCGAGCGCGCCAGCTTGCGGCGGACCAGCTCCGCGTCGAGACGGCGGCGTGCGACTCCTGCCACGTTCGGTTCAGCTCCTGTGTACGTGTGCCGACTGGGACGGGTGCCCCGGTGTGCCCCGGTGCGGGGCGGCGGGTGAGGGACCCGGGCGGGCGTCGAGCGCGGTGAGCGCGTCGCGCAGCCCCCGGTGTACATCCTCGTACACCTCGAGGTGGCCGTCGGTGGTGAGGTGGTCGGCGTCGGCCAGCCGCTCCACATGGGCGTCGACCTCGGCGTTCCCGGTCGGGGTGCGCGGCACGCCCAGCGGTGCGGGTCCGGCGGGCCCGTCGTCGTACGGCGGCTGCGGCGCGGCCTGCTCCGGCGGCCCGTCCTGCGGGGCCCCGGGGTCCGGCTCCGTGTCCGCCGCCTGCGGCACTGCGTCGTTCATGCCCCGACGCTACCGCGAACGGCTGGGGTACCGTCGTGCGCGATGGCCACGATCGAGGAGTGCCGTGCGGCACTCGACAAGCTTTCGGACAGCATGGGCGACACCGAGGGCGACGTCCGCGCCGCGGCGTCGATGGAACGGTCGGTCAGCTGCCACGTCACGGACCTGGACGTGACCTTCGCGGGCCGCCTCACCGGCGGCCGGATCGAGGTGCGGGAGACCTTTCCTGGACCGCCGCGCGAGAAGGCGCAGATACGGCTCGCCATGACGGGCGACGACCTGGTGGCCCTGGTCGACGGGGGGCTGCACTTCGCGCGGGCGTGGGCCTCGGGGCGGGTGCGGCTGGAGGCGGGTCTGCGCGACCTGTTCCAGCTGCGGAAGCTCCTCTGACGTCCCTCAGACCTTCGTGGTCTCCTGCTTGACCCGGGACGCGCGGGCCGCCGGCACGACCAGCGGGGTGCCCGTCTCGGGGTCGTCGATGACCTGGCAGCGCAGCCCGAACACCTCCTCCACCAGTTCGGCGGTGACGATGTCCTTGGGCGCGCCCTGCGCGACGACCCGGCCCTCGCGCAGGGCGACGAGGTGGGTGGCGTAGCGGGCGGCGTGATTGAGGTCGTGCAGCACGGCGACGAGGGTGCGGCCCTGCTCCTCGTGAAGGTCGGCGCAGAGGTCGAGGACGTCGATCTGGTGCTGGATGTCCAGGTAGGTGGTCGGCTCGTCGAGCAGCAGCAGCGGCGTCTCCTGGGCCAGCGCCATGGCGATCCACACGCGCTGCCGCTGCCCTCCGGACAGCTCGTCGACGTAGCGCTCGGCGAGGTCGGCGACGCCGGTGCGGGCCATCGACTCCCGCACGACCCGCTCGTCCTCGGGGGACCACTGGCGCAGCAGGCTCTGGTGCGGGTACCGGCCGCGCGCGACCAGGTCGCCGACGGTGATGCCGTCGGGCGCGATGGACGACTGGGGCAGCAGGCCGAGGGTGCGGGCGACCTTCTTGGCGGGCAGGGAGTGGATGGCCTGCCCGTCGAGCAGCACGCGGCCCGCGCTCGGCTTGAGCATGCGGGACAGGGCGCGCAGCAGGGTGGACTTGCCGCAGGCGTTGGGGCCGACGACGACGGTGAAGGAGTGGTCCGGGATCTCCACCGACAGCTGTTCGGCGATGACCCGCTGGTCGTAGGCCAGGGTGACGTTCTCGGCGGAGAGACGGTTCACGGTGCTCCTTCGGGTGTTCGTGTTCTCGGCGCCGCTCATATCCGGCCCGCCCTGCGCTCGGTGACCAGCAGCCACAGCAGGTAGACGCCGCCGAGGACGCCGGTGACCACGCCCACGGGGAGCTGCTCGGCGCCGAACGCCCGCTGGGAGAGGACGTCGGCGAGGACCAGCAGGGCCGCGCCCATGCACATCGAGGCGACCAGGTTCGGTCCGGGCGACCGGGTGAGGCGCCGGGCGAGCTGCGGCGCGGTGAGCGCGACGAAGCTGACGGGTCCGGCGGCGGCGGTCGCGGACGCGGTGAGCAGCACGGCGGACAGCATCAGCACCAGCCGCAGCCGCTCGACGCGCACGCCGAGGGCGTTGGACACGTCGTCGCCCATCTCCGTCATGCGCAGGGCGCGGGAGTTGGCGAGGACGACGGGGACGAGGACGGCGCACAGCGCGAGCAGCGGCCACACCTGGTCCCAGTCGCGCCCGTCGAGGGACCCGGTCATCCACACGACCGCGCGGGCGGCGTCGACGATGTCGGACTTGGTGAGCAGATAGCCGTTGACGGCGGTGACGACGGCGGAGACGCCGATGCCGACCAGCACCAGCCGGTAGCCGTGCACGCCCCGTTTCCAGGCGAGGACGTAGATGGCGGTGCCGGTGAGCAGACCGCCGGCGAGCGCGCCGAGGGCGACCTGGTTGGCGGTGCCGGAGAACAGCACGATGACGGTGAGCGCGCCGGCGGTGGCGCCCTGGCCGAGGCCCAGGATGTCGGGGCTGCCGAGCGGGTTGCGGGAGATCGTCTGGAAGAGGGCGCCGCCGATTCCGAGGGAGGCGCCGACCAGGAGGCCGACCAGTACCCGCGGGAGCCGCAGCTCGGTGACGATGAACTCCTGCCCCTCGTTGCCCTGCCCGACGAGGGTGGTCAGCACGTCGGAGGCGGACATCGGGAAGTCGCCGGTGCCGATGAGCAGGACGCTCGCGCCGAGCGCCAGCAGCATCAGCAGCAGGACGACGGTGAGGGCGCGCACGTCCAGCCGGACCGAGAGGCCGCCCGGGATGCGCACCGCACGGTTGGTCTTCACAGCTGGGCCGTCCTCCGCCGTCGTACGAGAAGAATGAACACCGGGCCGCCGATGATCGCGGTGACGATGCCCACCTGGAGTTCGGCGGGCCGGGCAACGACGCGGCCGAGCACGTCCGCGCCGAGCAGCAGCACCGGCGACAGGACCGCCGCGTACGGCAGGATCCAGCGCTGGTCGGGCCCGGTGAAGGACCGCACCACGTGCGGCACCATCAGGCCGACGAAGACGATCGGACCGCACGCGGCGGTGGCGGCGCCGCTGAGCATCGTCGCGACGAGCATGGACAGCGCGCGGGTGCGGTTGAGGTCGGCGCCGAGCGCCTTGGCGGTGTCGTCGCCCATGGCCATGGCGTTCAGCGGCCGGGCGAGCAGCAGCGCCAGCACGCTGCCGACGACCAGGAACGGCACCACCTGCATGACGGCCTCGTCGCTGCCGGAGCCGAGCGAGCCGACCGTCCAGAAGCGCATCCGGCCGAGGGCGGCGTCGTCGAGGATCATCACGGCCTGGAGGTAGCCGTACAGCGCGGCGCTGATGGCCGTGCCGGCGAGCACCAGCCGTACGGGGGTGGCGCCCCGGCGTCCGCCGAGGAACCACACGATCGCGCCGACGGCCGCTGCCCCGAAGAACGCGAACCACACATATCCGGACAGGGAGGTGACGCCGAAGAAGGTGATGGCGGTGACGACCGCGGCGGAGGCGCCCGCGTTCAGGCCGAGGAGCCCCGGGTCGGCCAGCGGGTTGCGGGTGAGCGCCTGCAGCACGGCCCCGGCGAGACCGAGGGCGGCGCCGGCGAGCAGACCGAGCAGGGTGCGGGACAGCCGGTCGGACACCACGGTGTCGGCGTAGGTGCCCGACGCGTCGAACAGCCCGTGCCACACCTGCCCCAGGGACAGCTCCTTCGCGCCGACCGCGACGCTCGCCAGCGCGACGAGCACCAGGACCGCGAGGGACGCGAGCAGGCCGGCCGCGCGCAGCGCCCGGCGGCCGGGGAGCGCGGAGGCGGTCTCCGCGCGCTGTTCGGGGGGACTCTCGACCAACACCCGGTTAGGTTAGCCTATCCTCCAAATCGATCAAGATCCGGTTCCCGGCGGACCGTCAGACTCCCAGCCTGGCCAGCGCCTTCTCCGCGTCCAGCCCGCACGCCTCCTCGCCGGCCGCCGTCCAGGCCGCCGCGCACAGCGCCCGCAGCCCGTCCACCGGCGCGCCGTCCCCGTCCAGCTCCAGCCGCCCGGCGCCGGCCGCAGCCGTCCACCCGCCGCACCGGAAGGCTCCGCCGCCCTCGACGACCTCGGGCTGCCCGGTGAGCAGCCCCCGCAGATCGGCGTCCACGTACGTCGGCCGGTGGTGCGGCGGCGCCGCCACCAGCTGCGCGCCGTCGGTCACCCCGGTGAGCACCAGCAGCGAGTCCACCCCGCCGTTGAACGCGCCCTCGATGTCCGTGTCCAGCCGGTCCCCCACCACCAGCGGCCGCTCGGCGCCCGTACGCAGGATCGTCTCGCGGTGCATCGGCGGCAGCGGCTTGCCCGCCACCTGCGGCTCGGCGCCGGTGGCGATCCGCACGACCTCCACGGCCGCGCCGTTGCCGGGCGCGATGCCCCGGCCGCTGGGGATCGTCAGGTCGGTGTTGGACGCGAACCACGGCACCCCGCGCGCGACCGCGTAGGACGCCTCGGCGAAGCGGCCCCACGTCAGCTCCGGACCGCCGTACCCCTGCACGACCGCCGCCGGGTCGTCGTCCGCCGACTCCACCGGCACCAGACCGCGCTCGCGCAGCGCCACCCGCAGGCCCTCGCCGCCCACCACGAGCACCCGGGAGCCCTGCGGCACCTGGTCGGCGATGAGCCGCGCCACCGCCTGCGCGGAGGTGATGACGTCACCGGCCTCGGCCGGTATGCCCAGCTCGGTCAGATGCGCGGCGACGGCGTCGGGCGTGCGCAGCGCGTTGTTGGTGACGTACGCGAGACGCATCCCGCCGTCGCGCGCCGCGGCAAGGGACGGCACCGCGTGGTCGATGGCCTCACCGCCCGCGTACACCACTCCGTCGAGGTCGAGCAGCGCCGTGTCGTACGCCTCGCTCAGGGCCTGCCCACTGCCCTCGGGCCTCGTCCTGACGCTCCGGCTCATTCCGCATCGCTCCTCGTTCGACGGCTTTCCCCCGATCATCCCCCATGGGGCCGACACCCGTACGATGCCGGGATGAACTCTGCAGGTCACTCGACGGCGACGGCGCCCCGAGGGCTGGAACTCACCCCGTTCCGAGGCCTTCGGTACGACCCGGACCGGGTCGGCAGCCTGGCCGCCGTGACATCCCCGCCCTACGACGTCGTGGTCCGCCCCGACGGCCTGCACCATCTCCAGTCCGCCGACCCGTACAACATCGTCCGGCTGATCCTGCCCGAGGCCGGCACGCCCGCCGAGCGCAACGCCCAGGCCGCCGAGACGCTCCGCCGCTGGCGCGCCGAGGGCGTCCTCACCCCCGACCCCGAACCCGGCCTGTACGTCTACGAGCAGCGCGACGGCGACGGCCTGGTGCAGCGCGGCGTGATCGGCGCACTGCGCGTCTCCGAACCGGAGGAGCGGCTGGTGCTCCCGCACGAGGACGTCATGCCGCACGTCGTCGCGGACCGCGCGGACCTCATGCGCGCGACCAGCGCCAACCTGGAACCACTGCTCCTCACCTACCGGGGCGACGGCACGACGGCGGGCACGGCCGGCCTGATCGAGCGCACGGCCGAACAGCCGCCGCTC
This sequence comes from Streptomyces sp. P9-2, assembly GCF_051903975.1. Lineage (NCBI taxonomy): Bacteria > Bacillati > Actinomycetota > Actinomycetes > Kitasatosporales > Streptomycetaceae > Streptomyces > Streptomyces sp. P9-2. Next base: position 3,623,207 of record NZ_CP192633.1, on the reverse strand, counting down.
CTGGCGACCACCACGGAGGACGGCGTCCACCACCGCCTGTGGTCGGTCACCGACCCATCCGATCTGGCCGTGGTCCGCGACGAGCTCTCCGCCCACCAGGCCCTGATCGCCGACGGTCACCACCGCTGGGCGACCTACCGCCGGCTGCGCGCGGAGCACCCCTCCCCCAGCCCCTGGGACCACGGCCTGGTCCTCCTGGTCGACACGACCCGTTATCCGCTGCGGGTCCGCGCCATCCACCGATTCCTGCACGACCTGCCGGTCGCCAAGGCCCTGAAGGCGCTGGACGGCTCCTTCCGCGTCCGCCGCCTGGACGTGCCGCCGCAGCGGGCGATGGACGCACTGGCCGAGGCGGCGGAGGACGGCAACGCGTTCCTCCTCACGGGGGACGACGGCGCCTTCCACCTGGTCGACCGGCCCGACCCCGCGCTCCTGGACCGCACGGTGCCGGCGGACCGCCCGGAGGCCTGGCGCACCCTGGACGCGACCGTCCTGCACGCCACGCTCCTCGACCACGTCTGGCGCGTCCCCGACGACTCCGCCCACATCGCGTACATCCACGACACGGCGGCGACGGTGGACAAGGCCCGACGTGACGGCGGTACGGCGGTGCTGATGCACCCGGTGCACGAGGACGTGGTGCGCGATCTCGCCCGCCAGGGGGTGACGATGCCCCGCAAGTCGACGTCGTTCGGCCCGAAGCCGGCGTCGGGCCTGGTGCTGCGCGCGCTGGATCTCTGAGCGTCCGGACATACGAGAAGGGGGCGGGCCCCGGCTTGATCGCCGGGGCCCGCCCCCTCTCTGTCATGTGCGTGGTACGGCGAGGACGTCAGTCCTTGTCCTCGTCCTGCGCGCCCTGCTCGTCACGGGCGGCGGCGTCCTGGTCCTCGTCCTCGACGAGGGCGTCCATGAACTCCACGCCGTCCAGTTCGGCGAGCCGGTCGGAGGCGTCGGTGCTGCCGTCCCGGTCGGCCTCGACGGCCTTGGCGAACCACTCGCGCGCCTCGCCCTCACGGCCGGCGGCGAGCAGCGCGTCGGCGTACGCGTACCGCAGACGCGCGGTCCACGGCTGCACGGAGTTCGACGCCAGCTCGGGGCTCTGCAGGGTGACGATGGCCGCGTCCAGCTGGCCCATGTCACGCCGGGCGCCGGCCGCGACGAGCCGCATCTCGACCTGACCGGCCTTGTCCAGCTTCTGCACCTCGGGGGCGCCGGCCATGTCCAGCGCCTTCTCCGGCCGGCCGAGCCCGCGCTCGCAGTCCGCCATCAGCGGCCACAGTTCCACGGTCCCGGTCATCCGCCGCGCGGCACGGAACTCGGCGAGGGCCTCCGCGTACTTCTGCGTCGCGTACGCGGCGAACCCGGCGGCCTCCCGCACGGCGGCCACGCGCGAGGCGAGCCGCAGGGCGATACGGGAGTAGGCGTAGGCGCGCTCGGGGTCCTCGTCGATGAGGCGGGCGACCATCACCAGGTTCTTGGCGACGTCCTCGGCGAGCGTCTTGGGCAGGCTCTGCAACTCCTGCCGGACGTCCTTGTCGATCTCCTCGCCGGTGACGTCCTCGGGGATCGGCAGCCGCTTGATGGGCTCGCGGTCACGGTCCCGCTCGTCCCGGAACCGGCCGCCGCCCTGGCGGTCGTCGCGCCCACGGTACCCACCGGGACGGCCACCACGGTCGTCACGACGCGGCCCGCGCCCACGGTCACGGTCGTCGCGGCCACGGAAGCCACCACGGTCGCCCCGGTCGCGATCGTCACGCCGGAAGCCGCCACCGCGGGAGTCGCGGTCGCCACCACGGGTCTCGGTACGGCTGTCGCCGCCGCGCCGGAAGCCACCGCGGTCGCGGTCGCCGCGCTCGGGACGGTCGTCGCGGCCACGGAAGCCGCCGCGGTCGCCACGGTTGTCGTCACGGCGGAAGCCACCGCGGTCACCGCGGTCGTCGGAACGGCCGCGGTAACCGCCACGGTCCCGGTCGTCGCGCCGATCGTCACGGCGGTCATCCCGCCGGTCGTCACGCCGGTCATCCCTGCGGTCGTCGCGGCGGCCGTACCCGCGGTCGTCGTCGCGACGGAAGCCGCCACGGTCGCCACGGTTGTCGTCACGGCGGAAGCCACCGCGGTCGCCACGGTTGTCGTCACGGCGGAAGCCACCGCGGTCACCACGGTTGTCGTCACGGCGGAAGCCACCGCGGTCACCGCGGTTGTCGTCACGGCGGAAGCCACCACGGTCACCACGGTCGTCGTCACGGCCGCGGTAACCGCCACGGTCCCGGTCGTCGCGCCGATCGTCACGGCGGTCATCCCGCCGGTCGTCACGCCGGTCATCCCTGCGGTCGTCGCGGCCGCGGTACCCGCCGCGGTCGCCCCCGCGGTTGTCGCGGTTGTCGTCGCGTCCCCGGAAACCGCCGCGCTCGGGCCGGCCGCCGCTGCGGTCACGGTCGCTGGAGCGATCGCGATCACGGTCGCGGTCGCGGTCGCGGTCGTCGCGGCGGAAGGGAGGACGGTCACCGTCCCTGCGGAAGCTGCCACGGTCCCGGTCGTTGCCGCGACGGGGGCCGCCGCGCTGGCCGCCACGGTCCCCGCGGTCCGAGCGGTCACCACTGTCCCGTCGGCGCTGGTCGCGCTCCGGTCGGTCGTCGGGAGAGTTGGTGGACATCGGTGACTCCTGTCTCGGGTACTGCAAGCATAAATACAAAAAGGACCCCTGGCCCCAGCTGAACGCTGGCGACCAGGGGTCCTTCCAAAGATTGTTCGGCGGCGTCCTACTCTCCCACAGGGTCCCCCCTGCAGTACCATCGGCGCTGTAAGGCTTAGCTTCCGGGTTCGGAATGTAACCGGGCGTTTCCCCTACGCTATGACCACCGAAACCCTAATGGTTTCGAGCGAACAAGCACACTCTTCTGTTATGCGTTCTACTCAAAGCCGACAACGGTCGTTGTCTCAGAACTAACACAGTGGACGCGAGCAACTGAGGACAAGCCCTCGGCCTATTAGTACCGGTCAACTCCACACGTTACCGTGCTTCCATATCCGGCCTATCAACCCAGTCGTCTACTGGGAGCCTTACCCTCTCATGGAGGTGGGAGTCCTCATCTCGAAGCAGGCTTCCCGCTTAGATGCTTTCAGCGGTTATCCCTCCCGAACGTAGCCAACCAGCCATGCCCTTGGCAGAACAACTGGCACACCAGAGGTTCGTCCGTCCCGGTCCTCTCGTACTAGGGACAGCCCTTCTCAAGACTCCTACGCGCACAGCGGATAGGGACCGAACTGTCTCACGACGTTCTAAACCCAGCTCGCGTACCGCTTTAATGGGCGAACAGCCCAACCCTTGGGACCGACTCCAGCCCCAGGATGCGACGAGCCGACATCGAGGTGCCAAACCATCCCGTCGATATGGACTCTTGGGGAAGATCAGCCTGTTATCCCCGGGGTACCTTTTATCCGTTGAGCGACGGCGCTTCCACAAGCCACCGCCGGATCACTAGTCCCGACTTTCGTCCCTGCTCGACCCGTCGGTCTCACAGTCAAGCTCCCTTGTGCACTTACACTCAACACCTGATTGCCAACCAGGCTGAGGGAACCTTTGGGCGCCTCCGTTACTCTTTAGGAGGCAACCGCCCCAGTTAAACTACCCATCAGACACTGTCCCTGATCCGGATCACGGACCCAGGTTAGACATCCAGCACGACCAGACTGGTATTTCAACGACGACTCCACCCGAACTGGCGTCCGAGCTTCACAGTCTCCCAGCTATCCTACACAAGCCGAACCGAACACCAATATCAAACTGTAGTAAAGGTCCCGGGGTCTTTCCGTCCTGCTGCGCGAAACGAGCATCTTTACTCGTAGTGCAATTTCACCGGGCCTATGGTTGAGACAGTCGAGAAGTCGTTACGCCATTCGTGCAGGTCGGAACTTACCCGACAAGGAATTTCGCTACCTTAGGATGGTTATAGTTACCACCGCCGTTTACTGGCGCTTAAGTTCTCAGCTTCGCCCACCCGAAGGTGAGCTAACCGGTCCCCTTAACGTTCCAGCACCGGGCAGGCGTCAGTCCGTATACATCGCCTTACGGCTTCGCACGGACCTGTGTTTTTAGTAAACAGTCGCTTCTCGCTGGTCTCTGCGGCCACCCCCAGCTCGAGCAGCACGTGCTCTCACCAGGAATGGCCCCCCTTCTCCCGAAGTTACGGGGGCATTTTGCCGAGTTCCTTAACCATAGTTCACCCGAACGCCTCGGTATTCTCTACCTGACCACCTGAGTCGGTTTAGGGTACGGGCCGCCATGAAACTCGCTAGAGGCTTTTCTCGACAGCATAGGATCATCCACTTCACCACAATCGGCTCGGCATCAGGTCTCACCCTTATACGAGTGGCGGATTTGCCTACCACTCGGGCTACACCCTTACCCCGGGACAACCACCGCCCGGGATGGACTACCTTCCTGCGTCACCCCATCACTCACCTACTACCAGCTCGGGTCACCGGCTCCACCACTCCGACCTCGTCCGAAGACTCAGCCGGCGGCTTCACGGGCTTAGCATCACTGGATTCGATGTTTGACGCTTCACAGCGGGTACCGGAATATCAACCGGTTATCCATCGACTACGCCTGTCGGCCTCGCCTTAGGTCCCGACTTACCCTGGGCAGATCAGCTTGACCCAGGAACCCTTAGTCAATCGGCGCAAACGTTTCTCACGTTTGTATCGCTACTCATGCCTGCATTCTCACTCGTGAACCGTCCACAACTACCTTCCGGTGCTGCTTCACCCGGCACACGACGCTCCCCTACCCATCCACACAGGCGTTGGCCCTATTGTGTGAATGACACGACTTCGGCGGTACGCTTGAGCCCCGCTACATTGTCGGCGCGGAATCACTAGACCAGTGAGCTATTACGCACTCTTTCAAGGGTGGCTGCTTCTAAGCCAACCTCCTGGTTGTCTGTGCGACTCCACATCCTTTCCCACTTAGCGTACGCTTAGGGGCCTTAGTCGATGCTCTGGGCTGTTTCCCTCTCGACCATGGAGCTTATCCCCCACAGTCTCACTGCCGCGCTCTCACTTACCGGCATTCGGAGTTTGGCTAAGGTCAGTAACCCGGTAGGGCCCATCGCCTATCCAGTGCTCTACCTCCGGCAAGAAACACACGACGCTGCACCTAAATGCATTTCGGGGAGAACCAGCTATCACGGAGTTTGATTGGCCTTTCACCCCTAACCACAGGTCATCCCCCAGGTTTTCAACCCTGGTGGGTTCGGTCCTCCACGAAGTCTTACCTCCGCTTCAACCTGCCCATGGCTAGATCACTCCGCTTCGGGTCTTGAGCGTGCTACTGAAACGCCCTGTTCGGACTCGCTTTCGCTACGGCTTCCCCACCCGGGTTAACCTCGCAACACACCGCAAACTCGCAGGCTCATTCTTCAAAAGGCACGCAGTCACGACGCAAGGACAAGTCCTTGCGCGACGCTCCCACGGCTTGTAGGCACACGGTTTCAGGTACTATTTCACTCCGCTCCCGCGGTACTTTTCACCATTCCCTCACGGTACTATCCGCTATCGGTCACCAGGGAATATTTAGGCTTAGCGGGTGGTCCCGCCAGATTCACACGGGATTTCTCGGGCCCCGTGCTACTTGGGTGTCTCTCAAACGAGCCGCTGACGTTTCGACTACGGGGGTCTTACCCTCTACGCCGGACCTTTCGCATGTCCTTCGCCTACATCAACGGTTTCTGACTCGTCTCATGGCCGGCAGACCATGAAAGAGAGATCCCACAACCCCCACGACGCAACCCCTGCCGGGTCTCACACGTCGTAGGTTTGGCCTCATCCGGTTTCGCTCGCCACTACTCCCGGAATCACGGTTGTTTTCTCTTCCTGCGGGTACTGAGATGTTTCACTTCCCCGCGTTCCCTCCACACTGCCTATGTGTTCAGCAGCGGGTGACAGCCCATGACGACTGCCGGGTTTCCCCATTCGGACACCCCCGGATCAAAGCCTGGTTGACGACTCCCCGGGGCCTATCGTGGCCTCCCACGTCCTTCATCGGTTCCTGGTGCCAAGGCATCCACCGTGCGCCCTTAAAAACTTGGCCACAGATGCTCGCGTCCACTGTGCAGTTCTCAAACAACGACCAACCACCCATCACCCCCGGAAAAACCCGGAGTTCACTGGGGCCGGCACTGAAGGCAGCCACACGGCCGTACCCTCAGACACCCAACAGCGTGCCCGACACAGTCAGTTGACCAGATAAGCGTTCCACGCCCCGAAGAGCAGTACTAGCGCCTGGTCCATCCTGGACCGTGCCGAGTAGTCAACGTTCCACCCATGAGCAACCAGCATCAGACGTTCGCTGATGAACTGGCCTCTGACCAACCGAAGTTGGTGAGAAGTGCTCCTTAGAAAGGAGGTGATCCAGCCGCACCTTCCGGTACGGCTACCTTGTTACGACTTCGTCCCAATCGCCAGTCCCACCTTCGACAGCTCCCTCCCCACAAGGGGGTTGGGCCACCGGCTTCGGGTGTTACCGACTTTCGTGACGTGACGGGCGGTGTGTACAAGGCCCGGGAACGTATTCACCGCAGCAATGCTGATCTGCGATTACTAGCGACTCCGACTTCATGGGGTCGAGTTGCAGACCCCAATCCGAACTGAGACCGGCTTTTTGAGATTCGCTCCACCTCGCGGTATCGCAGCTCATTGTACCGGCCATTGTAGCACGTGTGCAGCCCAAGACATAAGGGGCATGATGACTTGACGTCGTCCCCACCTTCCTCCGAGTTGACCCCGGCGGTCTCCCGTGAGTCCCCAGCACCACAAGGGCCTGCTGGCAACACGGGACAAGGGTTGCGCTCGTTGCGGGACTTAACCCAACATCTCACGACACGAGCTGACGACAGCCATGCACCACCTGTACACCGACCACAAGGGGGACCCTGTCTCCAGGGTTTTCCGGTGTATGTCAAGCCTTGGTAAGGTTCTTCGCGTTGCGTCGAATTAAGCCACATGCTCCGCCGCTTGTGCGGGCCCCCGTCAATTCCTTTGAGTTTTAGCCTTGCGGCCGTACTCCCCAGGCGGGGCACTTAATGCGTTAGCTGCGGCACGGACGACGTGGAATGTCGCCCACACCTAGTGCCCACCGTTTACGGCGTGGACTACCAGGGTATCTAATCCTGTTCGCTCCCCACGCTTTCGCTCCTCAGCGTCAGTATCGGCCCAGAGATCCGCCTTCGCCACCGGTGTTCCTCCTGATATCTGCGCATTTCACCGCTACACCAGGAATTCCGATCTCCCCTACCGAACTCTAGCCTGCCCGTATCGACTGCAGACCCGGGGTTAAGCCCCGGGCTTTCACAACCGACGCGACAAGCCGCCTACGAGCTCTTTACGCCCAATAATTCCGGACAACGCTCGCGCCCTACGTATTACCGCGGCTGCTGGCACGTAGTTAGCCGGCGCTTCTTCTGCAGGTACCGTCACTTTCGCTTCTTCCCTGCTGAAAGAGGTTTACAACCCGAAGGCCGTCATCCCTCACGCGGCGTCGCTGCATCAGGCTTTCGCCCATTGTGCAATATTCCCCACTGCTGCCTCCCGTAGGAGTCTGGGCCGTGTCTCAGTCCCAGTGTGGCCGGTCGCCCTCTCAGGCCGGCTACCCGTCGTCGCCTTGGTGAGCCATTACCTCACCAACAAGCTGATAGGCCGCGGGCTCATCCTGCACCGCCGGAGCTTTCGATCACCAAGGATGCCCAAGGCGATCAGTATCCGGTATTAGACCCCGTTTCCAGGGCTTGTCCCAGAGTGCAGGGCAGATTGCCCACGTGTTACTCACCCGTTCGCCACTAATCCACCCCGAAGGGCTTCATCGTTCGACTTGCATGTGTTAAGCACGCCGCCAGCGTTCGTCCTGAGCCAGGATCAAACTCTCCGTGAATGTTTACCCGTGATCGGGTGCACACATCACGAGAGCGGAACATCGGGAGGAATAATCCCGACGTTCACAGCGTCCTCGCTGTGTATTTCTTCAAAGGAACCTCGCCTCAGAGAGACGGGGTATCAACATATCTGGCGTTGACTTTTGGCACGCTGTTGAGTTCTCAAGGAACGGACGCTTCCTTTGTACTCACCCTCTCGGGCTTTCCTCCGGGCGCTTCCCTTCGGTCTTGCGTTTCCGACTCTATCAGACCCTTTCGGCTCCGATTCCCGGTCGGCGGGACGTCGTTGGGTTTTGGGCTTTCGCCCGTCGGCCTTTCGACATTCACTACGTTAACCGATCTCCCCGCCCGATTCATAATCGGGGCCGGCGGCTTCGAATTCGGGCATGCGGACACGCAGAATTCGACCCCGCTGAAGGGGTGGTCGTAGGTAGTGGGTTGGCCGCTTGCGGATGCAGGACGAATGCCCTGCCCGGCTCAAGCGGCTCGGGCTACCTTACGCATCTTCCCGGGGCGAGTCAACTTCGGCGTCGACGAGGCACGTGGGCGCGGTACGGGCTGACCGTCGGGTCGTCCGCTACCCAGTACCGCCAGGGGTGCACGGCCCCGTCCCCGGAGACGCCGGTGCGGGGGCCGCTGCGTACCTGTGCGGGGTCGACCTGCGTGCCGTGGAGGATGCGCAGGGGGGTGTCGCCGGTGGCGCAGGCGTCCGTGCCGTTGAGGGAGCGGTCGACGTCCAGGGCCGTGGCGAGGCGGGCCGGACCCTTGGCGAGTTCCTTGTCGTTGCGGGCGGACAGCCGGCGGACGCGGGCCAGCTCCGCGCCCTCCACGATCTCCCCCGCGCGCAGCAGAACCGCGCTCGCCCGTCCCTCGGGTCCGCACACCAGGTTCATGCAGAACCACATGCCGTAGGTGAAGTAGACGTACACATGGCCGGGCGCACCGAACATCACCTCGTTGCGGGCCGTGCGTCCGCGATAGGCGTGCGAGCCGGGGTCGTTCTGTCCGTCGTAGGCCTCGACCTCGGTCAGGCGGAGGGCGATCGGGCCGTCGGGGGTGTCGCGGACGAGGAGGCGGCCGAGCAGATCGGGGGCGACCTCGAGGACGGGCCGGTCGAAGAACTCCCTCGGCAGGGGCGTACGGTCGGGGCTCGCGATCATGCCGTCCGAGGGTACTGGAGGCGGGTGGGCCGCGGGCTGGTCAAGCCGCCGCCGCGGTTGCCAGGGTGTGGTCACACGGAACCGGCCGCGGTCGGATCGCGTTGTTAGGGATCGAGTCCGGCGTACGACGTGCTGCGGGCCGGTGGATCAGGTGTGGCCCGCTGGGGTCGCCTGGAGAGGGAGAGACATGGCGTTCAAGAAGCTGCTGGCGAGTCTGGGGGCCGGCGGGGCCTCGGTCGAGACGGTGCTGCACGAGGTCAACGTCGTTCCTGGGGGTGTCGTCCAGGGCGAGGTGCGGATCCAGGGCGGGTCCGTGAACCAGCAGATCGAGGGGCTGTCGGTCGGTCTTCAGGCCAAGGTCGAGGTCGAGAGCGGCGACGAGGAGTACAAGCAGAACATCGAGTTCACCAAGCAGCAGCTGGGCGGCGCCTTCGAGCTGCAGGCGGGTGCGGTGCACGCGGTGCAGTTCGGGCTCGAGATCCCGTGGGAGACGCCGATCACGATGATCGACGGGCAGCCGCTACGCGGGATGGACATCGGTGTGACGACGGAACTGGCGATCGCGCGGGCCGTGGACTCCGGTGACCTGGACCCGGTGAACGTGCACCCGCTGCCGGCGCAGAAGGCGATCCTGGACGCGTTCATCCAGCTCGGGTTCCGGTTCAAGAACGCGGACATGGAGCGCGGCCACATCCGGGGCACGCGGCAGAAGCTGCCGTTCTACCAGGAGATCGAGTTCTATCCGCCGTCGCAGTACCGCGGGCTGAACCAGGTGGAGCTGAGCTTCGTCGCCGACGCGCAGGCGATGGACGTGGTGCTGGAGATGGACAAAAGGCCGGGTCTGTTCAGCGAGGGCAGCGACACGTTCCGGTCCTTCCAGGTGGGTCTCAACGACTACCAGGGGACCGACTGGGCGGCGTACCTGAACCAGTGGCTGTCGGAGGTCGGCTCCAAGCGGAACTGGTTCTAGGCTCGTTCGGGACTGAACGTCATCGATCAGGAGGTACCGAGGTGACCGAGCTCAAGCGGCGGCCGCTCCCCCATGACTTCCATCCGCCCGTGCCGTCGTTCACGGTGACGAGCGACGATGTGAAGGAGGGTGCGACGCTCAAGGACGCTCAGGTCCACGCGGCGGGCAACACGTCGCCGCATCTGCGCTGGGAGGGTTTCCCGCCGGAGACCAAGAGCTTCGCAGTGACCTGCTACGACCCGGACGCCCCGACGGGCAGCGGGTTCTGGCACTGGGTGGTGTTCGACATCCCGGCCTCGGTGACCGAGCTGCCGGCGGGTGCGGGCAACCCCCCGTTCGAGGGGCTGCCCGAAGGCGCCGTCCACGCGCGGAACGACTACGGCACCAAGGAGTTCGGCGGTGCCGCGCCGCCGCCCGGGGACGGTCCGCACCGGTACGTGTTCACGGTGTACGCGGTGGACCAGGAGAAGCTGGGTCCGGACGAGAACGCCTCGCCCGCCGTGGTCGGTTTCAACCTGCGGTTCCACACGCTGGCGCGTGCGCAGCTGATCGGTGAGTACGAGGTGCCCGCGGAGTCCTGAGTCCCCCGCGCGACACCGGACGTTCCCGGAACGTTTGCCCGCCCCTGGTCTTGGAATTGATCAGGGGCGGGCATTTTTTCCGCCGGGGTCCCCGGGAGGCGTCTTCCGTGGGAGCAGCGGATATTGCGTTGTCCATCCCGGCGCGCCCGGCCAGAGTTGTTCCAGCCCGCCGAGGGGCGGGCCGGTGCGCACGGGAGGTGGGCTGGTATGCGGGACACGCTGGTGCTGAACGCGAGCTTCGAGCCGTTGTCGACGGTGACGCTGAACCGAGCCGTCGTTCTGGTGCTGCAGGACAAGGCCGTCGTCGAGCAGGCCCACCCCGAACTGCGGATGCGGGGAGCCGCGGTCGACATACCGGCGCCCCGGGTGATCAGGCTCTGCCAGTACGTGCGGGTGCCGTTCCGAAGACGTGCGCCGTGGTCGAGGCGGGGTGTGCTGGTGAGGGACCGGCACCGGTGCGCGTACTGCGGCCGGAGGGCGACGACCGTCGACCACGTGGTGCCGCGGTCGCTCGGCGGGCAGGACACCTGGCTGAACACGGTGGCCTCGTGCGCCGAGGACAATCACCGCAAGGCGAATCGGACGCCGGAGCAGGCGGGGATGCCGTTGCTGCGTCAGCCGTACGAGCCTACGCCGGCGGACGCGATGCTCTTGGCGCTGGGCGCGGAGGAGTACGACGCGTTGCCGGAGTGGCTGGCGTCGGCCGCGGCGTGACGGCTTCGCCGTAGGGGTTGAGCTGGCAGTCCGGGTGCGGGTTCGTCGTGGTTGATCGCGCGGTTCCCCGCGCCCCGGAAACACGAGTTCCCCGCGCCCCCTTGAGGGGGGGAGCGGGGAACTCGTGTTTTTGGGGCTCTCAGTCGATCGAGGGCTTCTCGCGGCGTTCCTGGGCGGGGACGTTGGCGGTGCCTCCGCCGGGGTTGCCGCCGGTCAGGTTGGAGCCGAAGTTGCCCACGGCGCCGGAGAGGCCCTTGAGGGCGTCGCCGATCTCGCTGGGGACGATCCAGAGCTTGTTGGCGTCGCCCTCGGCGATCTTCGGGAGCATCTGGAGGTACTGGTAGGAGAGCAGCTTCTGGTCCGGGTCGCCGGCGTGGATGGCCTCGAAGACCGTGCGCACGGCCTGGGCCTCGCCCTCGGCGCGCAGAGCCGCCGCCTTGGCCTCACCCTCGGCGCGCAGGATCTGGGACTGCTTCTCGCCCTCGGCGCGCAGGATCTCGGACTGGCGGACACCCTCGGCCTGGAGGATCGCGGCGCGCTTGTCACGGTCGGCGCGCATCTGCTTCTCCATCGAGTCCTGGATGGAGGTCGGCGGCTCGATGGCCTTGAGCTCGACGCGGTTGACGCGGATGCCCCACTTGCCGGTGGCCTCGTCGAGGACGCCGCGCAGGGCCGCGTTGATCTCCTCGCGGGAGGTCAGGGTCCGCTCCAGGTCCATGCCGCCGATGATGTTGCGCAGGGTGGTGACGGTGAGCTGCTCGATCGCCTGGATGTAGCTGGCGACCTCGTAGGTGGCGGCCCGGGCGTCGGTCACCTGGTAGTAGATGACGGTGTCGATGTTGACGACCAGGTTGTCCTGGGTGATCACCGGCTGCGGCGGGAAGGGGACGACCTGCTCGCGGAGGTCGATGCGGTTGCGGATGGTGTCGATGAACGGGACGACGATGTTGAGGCCCGCGTTGAGCGTCCGCGTGTAGCGGCCGAAGCGCTCGACGATGGCGGCGCTGGCCTGTGGGATGACTTGGATCGTCTTGATCAGGGCGATGAAGACCAACACCACCAGGATGATCAGGACGATGATGACCGGTTCCATCGTCGGTTCCCCGAACCCTTCTTAGCCTCGGCGCCTACGGCAGGTCGTGTGTGCCTGTGCACGGTCGTGCGGTTGTAGATCTTGCTGGTCGAGTCTGTCAGACCGCGGGCCCAACCGGGGGCGTGTTCGCGCCGGTTGTGTCGCACGGGCGGTGCGGGATCACATGACGATCGCGGTGGCCCCCTCGATGTCCACGACGTCGACCTCCTGGCCGACCTCGTAGGAGCGGCCGGTGTCGAGGGCGCGGGCGGACCAGACCTCGCCCCCCAGTTTGATGCGCCCGCCGCTGCCGTCGACGCGTTCGAGGACGACAGCCTGTTTCCCCTTCAGCGCGTCGACGCCGGTGGCCAGTTCGGGTCGCTGGGAGCGGTGTCTGCGGGCAATGGGACGGATGACGGCGATCAGCGCGGTCGAGACGACGGCGAAGACCGCGACCTGGGCGACGGCTCCGCCGCCGAAGATGCCGGAGACCACTGCCGCGGCGACGGCGCCCACCGCGAGCATGCCGAGTTCGGGCATCGCGGTGATCACCAGGGCGATGCCGAGTGCCGCCGCGCCGATCAGCCACCACAGCCATGCGTCGATGTCCACATGGTCATGGTAGAACCGCGCACCCGGTCACGGACAGGGCGCCGGTCGGTCGAACGTGCCTTGTCGTGCCGGGTGTTGTGCGCGTCTTGTGCACGGGGGGCGCCGTGTCAGCTCATCGGGAGGCCCTGGGCGGTCCAGCGGTCGCCGACCTGCTCGACGACGAGCGGCAGGCCGAAGCACAGGGACAGGTTGCGGCTGGTGAGCTCGAGCTCGAGCGGGCCCGCGGCGAGGACCTTGCCCTGACGGATCATCAGGACGTGGGTGAAGCCGGGGGCGATCTCCTCCACGTGGTGGGTGACCATGATCATGGAGGGGGCGATCGGGTCGCGGGCGAGGCGGCCGAGGCGGCGCACCAGGTCCTCGCGGCCGCCGAGGTCGAGGCCGGCGGCGGGCTCGTCGAGGAGGAGCAGCTCGGGGTCGGTCATCAGGGCGCGGGCGATGAGGGTGCGCTTGCGCTCTCCCTCGGAGAGGGTGCCGAACTTGCGGTCCAGGTACTCCGACATGCCGAGGCGGTCGAGGAAGGCGCGGGCGCGCTGCTCGTCGATGTCCTCGTACTCCTCCTGCCAGCCGGCGGTCATGCCGTAGGCGGCGGTGAGGACGGTCTGGAGGACGGTCTGCTTCTTGGGCAGCTTGTCGGCGAGGGCGATGCCGGCCACGCCGATGCGGGGGCGCAGCTCGAAGACGTCGGTGCCGGGGCGGCCGAGGGTCTCGCCGAGGATGGTGGCGGTGCCCTTGCTGGGGTAGAGGTAGCTGGACGCGATGTTCAGCAGGGTGGTCTTGCCGGCGCCGTTGGGGCCGAGGATGACCCAGCGTTCACCCTCCTTGACCGACCAGGAGACCTGCTCCACCAGAGCCCGGCCCTCACGGACCACGGATACGTCCTGAAGTTCCAGAACATCGCTCATGAGCGCCTTGTCTCCCCTTGCAGTGTGGCCGGTCTCGGCTGTCGCGTACGCCTTGTGGGTCGGTCCGCCGCACCCGTGGGCGGGAGCCCATCATGAAATCTACGCCACCGGCCGACCCGGACATTCCATCGGTCCTGTTTCCGGGCGCTGTCTAGGGTGTACGCATGCTTTCGGAACCACGCTCTGGTCGTCTCGCCGCTTGGGGCAATGCCCTGCTTGCCGGACTTGTCTCCCCCGACGAGGCGGCGCTCGCCGTCGTCGGGGAGGACGTGGTGCACCGGGTGGAGGGGGTGCCCGGGGAGTCCGAGCCGGTGGGGCTGACGCTGGCCCTGGGGCGGCTGCGCGGGCTCGGGGTGTCGGGGCTGCGGGTGGCGCTGCCGGCGCCGGGGCATCCGCTGGGGCTGAGCGGGCCGCCGGAGTTCAACGCGCGGGCGCTGGAGGCCGAGGAGGCCGTGGTGTGTCAGGGGGCGGCGCTGGGGCTGGTGCCGGAGATGTCGGAGGCCGGGCCCGAGGGCGATGTGCATGTGGAGGTCCTCTGGCGGTGTCTGCCGGTGCGGGAGGCTCCGCCGGCTGACGTGCCGTCGCTGGGTGAGGCGGAGCGGGAGCTGGCGGAGGCGCTGCGGGAGGCGACGGAGGCTCTGACGCGGCTGGACGTGGCCGGGTCGGGTCCGGTCGCGGAGGCGGCGATCGACGCGTACCGGGCGCGGGCCACGGCGTCGCGCGGGCAGGACGTGCTGGCGCCGGGGTATCCGCCGCGTGCGGTGCGGGTGCTGGAGCTGGCGCAGCGGGTGGGCGCGCTGGTGACGCTGGCGACGGAGCATGGGCACGGCGGCGCGGTGAGCGCGTCGGAGATGTCGGCGCGGGCGCTGGCGCTGCGGCCGGTGGAGCGGACGGCGCGGCGGGCGCAGGTGGCCGCTTACAACGCGTTCGTGGAGGAGCGCGGGGCGCGCTGAACGCGGGCACGGGCCCCTGGACAGGGACGAGCCCCGGCGCCGGGTGGGGGCGGGCGGCCGGGGCTTGTCGTCTGGTGGCGTCGGTCGTCAGTGGTTGACGGCGACGTTGCCGAAGGCCGGGTTCAGCACGCCGATGACGTTGATGCTGTTGCCCGACACGTTGACCGGGACGTCGACCGGGACCTGGACGAGGTTGCCGGAGACGACGCCCGGGGAGCCCACGGCCTTACCGTGCGCGTGGCTGCCCTCGGTGGCGGAGGCCATGCCCGCACCGGCGGCGAGCAGACCGCCGGCCACCATCGTCACGGCCGCTGCCTTCTTCAGGTTCTTCACTTTCCGAGCCCTCCTTGCGACGACCGCGGCGATCGCCGCGGTCCGCACTGGGCAACGCGTGGCACGGGCCGGGGACACGGAGCCCGGGTGCCATTCCCCCTACGGTATGAATCTCTCACCGGAGGGGAACCTTCCGGTGACTTCGGGGGCGGCGGTCAGCCGCTGAGCCCGTGCCGTACGGCCCACAGGGCGGCCTGGGTGCGGTCCGCCAGGTCGAGCTTCATCAGGATGTTCGACACGTGCGTCTTCACCGTCTTCTCCGAGAGGACGAGGGCGCGGGCTATCTCCCGGTTGGCGCGGCCGTCCGCGATCAGCCCGAGCACCTCGCGCTCCCGCTCGGTGAGGGAGCCCGCGCGTCCCGCCCCGGTGCCGCCCTCCTCCTGGGACAGGAGCGCGCCCGCCACCTCCGGCTGGAGCAGCACGTGCCCGGCGTGCACGGAACGGATGGCGCCGGCCAGCGCGTCAGGGTCGATGTCCTTGTAGACGTACCCGGCGGCGCCCGCGCGGAGGGCGGGGATCACCGTGCGCTGCTCGGTGAAACTGGTGACGACCAGCACACGGGCGCGGTGGTCCAGCTCGCGCAGCTTGCGCAGCGCCTCCACGCCGTCCATGCCGGGCATCTTGACGTCCATGAGGATGACGTCGGGCTGGAGCTCGTCGGCCAGGGCGACCCCCTCGGCGCCGTCCGCGGCCTCGCCGACGACCTCGATGTCGTCCTGCACCTCCAGGAAGGTCCGCAGGCCGCGCCGGACCACCTGGTGGTCGTCGACCAGCAGCACCTTGATCGTGTCAGCCACCGGGGACCTCCATCTCGATGGTGGTGCCCTTGCCGGGCGCCGATTCCACGGTCAGCCTGCCGCCGACCCCGCTCGCCCGGTCCCGCATGGAGACCAGGCCCAGATGGCGGCCCGCGCGGCGCACGGTGTGCGGGTCGAAGCCGCCGCCGTCGTCGCAGACCCGCAGGACCGCGCCGTTGCCGCGCCGCTCCAGGGTCACGTCGACGTGGGTGCCGCCGGAGTGGCGCAGGGCGTTGTGCAGCGCCTCCTGGGCGACCCGCAGCAGGGCCTCCTCCTGGGCGGCGGGCAGGGCGCGCACGCCGTGGCCGGTGAAGGTGACGCGCGCGCTGTGGGCGCGGTCGAGGACCTGCACCTGGGTGCGCAGGGTGGCCACGAGCCCGTCCTCGTCCAGGGCGGCGGGGCGCAGTTCGACGACCGCGGCGCGCAGTTCGTCGGCGGCCTCGGCGGCCAGCTCCGCCACCTGCTGCAGCTCGCCCTTGGCGCGGGCCGGGTCGCGGTCCACGAGGCGGGCGGCGGCCTGGGCGGTGAGGCGCAGGGAGAACAGCTTCTGGCTGACGGCGTCGTGCAGCTCGTGGGCCAGGCGGGAGCGCTCCTCGGCGATGGTCAGCTCGCGGCTGCGCTCGTAGAGGCGGGCGTTGGTGAGGGCGATGGCGGCGTGCTGGGCGAGGATGCCGAGCAGTTCCTCGTCGTCCTCGGTGAAGCCGCAGGCGCCGTCGGGCTTGGGGCAGTTCTTGTTCGCGAGGAACAGGGCGCCGAGCACCTCGTCGCCGTCACGGATCGGCAGGCCCAGGAAGTCGACGAGGTCGGGGTGGGCGCTGGGCCAGCCCTCGAAGCGGGGGTCGCGGCGCACGTCGGCGAGGCGCTGCGGGGCGGCGTCGTCGAGCATCGCGGCGAGGATGCCGTGCCGGCGCGGCAGGGGGCCGATGGCCTTCCACTGCGCGTCGCTGACGCCGTCCACCACGAACTGGGCGAAGCCGCCGTGGTCGTCGGGCACGCCGAGGGCGGCGTACTGGGCGTCGAGGAGTTCGCGGGCCGAGGCGACGATCGTCTTGAGGACGTCGCGCACCTCGAGATGCCTGCTCATGGCCAGCAACGCGGAACTCACCGCGGCGAGGCCGGACCGGGGGCCGTGGCTCATGTCCTCACGGTACCGGCGGGGCGCGGGCCGGCGGATCGGACCGCCGCACGCCCCTCTCCCCCGCCGCTGGTCCTAGGTCCGGGGTCCCGGGACGCCGGCGCGTCCTAGGTCGCGGGGCGGGGGCGTCCCGGCGTAGGGCGAAGGGACCCGGGCGGCTGCGTCCCGCGCCCGAGGCGGCCGCACGTCCCCGGTTCCTACGTTGATCACACGCCGAGAGGGCGGGACGACACCACGGACGAGGGGACGGCTGTCATGCCGGTTGCGATCATCACGGGAGCCTCGAAGGGGCTCGGACGGGCGCTGGCCGTAGGGCTGGCGGAGCGGGGCTGGGACCTCGTGCTGGACGCGCGGGGCGAGGACCGCCTGGCGGAGACGGTGGTGCTGGCCTCGGCGCACGGCACGCGGGTGACGGCGGTGCCGGGCGATGTGACGGACGCCGGGCACCGGGCGGAGCTGGTGGCGACGGCCTGGCGGCTGGGCGGGGTGGACCTGCTGGTGCACAACGCGAGCGCGCTGGGCGCCGAGCCGCTGGTACGGCTGGCGGAGCTGCCGCTGGAGGGGCTGCGGCAGGCCCTGGAGGTGAACCTGGTGGCCGCGCTGGGCCTGGTGCAGGAGGCGCTGCCGCTGCTGCGGGCCGCCGAGGCGGGCGCGGTGCTGGTGGTGAGCTCCGACGCCGCCGCGGAGGCGTACCCCACGTGGGGAGGGTACGGCGCGTCGAAGGCGGGTCTCGACCAGCTGGCGGCGGTGCTGGCGGAGGAGGAGCCAGGGCTGCGGGTGTGGTCGGTCGATCCGGGGGACATGGCGACGGACCTGTACGCGGCGGCCGTGCCGGACGACGACGACCCGCGGCCGGAGCCGGAGTCGGTCGTGCCGGGGTTCCTGCGGCTGCTGGAGGAGCGGCCGACCAGTGGCCGCTACGGCGCCCCGGCGCTGCTGGAGGGACGGCGGTGACCGTCACGTTCCGGGTCCCCGAGGAGCTGTCGGCGCGGGTGCCCGTAGAGCTGCGCGCGCCCGGCCGGGACCGGGACGCGGTGCGGCTGCTGGTGTCGCGAGGCACGGAGGTGTCCCACCACGCGTTCGCGGAGCTGCCGCGGCTGCTGCGCGCGGGCGACCTGCTGGTGGTGAACACCTCGCCGACGCTGGCGGCGGCCGTGGACGGCCGGACCGGCGACGCGCGCGTGGTGGTGCACTTCTCCACCCGGGGCGACGACGGACGCTGGGCCGTCGAACTGCGGGATCCGGACGGGCGCGGCACCACGCGCGTGCGCGCGGGCACGCGTGCGGGTACAGGGGTGCGGCTGGCCGGGGGTGCGCGGCTGTGGGTGGAGGAGCCGCTGAGCGCGGGGGCGCCTCGGCTGTGGTGGGCGCGGGTGTCCAGGGGCGTGCCGGGGCTGCTGCGGGAGCACGGGCGGCCGATCCGGTACGCGTACACGGAGCGGGACCAGCCGCTGTCGGCGTATCAGACGGTGTTCGCGCTGCCGTCGCGGGACGGCTCGGGGAGCGCGGAGATGCCGAGCGCGGGACGTCCGTTCACCGCGCGGACGGTGACGGAGCTGGTGAGCCGCGGGGTGCTGGTCGCGCCGGTGCGGCTGAACACGGGGGTGGCGTCGGCGGAGGCGCACGAGCCGCCGTACCCGGAGCGGTTCGCGGTGCCGGAGGCGTCGGCGCGGCTGATCGGGGCGGTGCGGGCGGGCGGCGGGCGGGTGGTCGCGGTGGGGACGACCGCCGTGCGGGCGCTGGAGTCGGCGGCCGGTCCGGACGGGGTGGTGCGGGCCCGGTCGGGGTGGACGGACCTGGTGGTGACGCCGGAGCGGGGGGTGCGGGTGGTGGACGGGCTGCTGACCGGGCTGCACGAACCGGAGGCGTCGCACCTGCTGATGCTGGAGGCGGTCGCGGGGCGGGAGGCGGTGGCACGGGGCTACGAGGAGGCGCTGGACGGGCGGTACCTGTGGCACGAGTTCGGGGACGTGCACCTGCTGCTGCGGTCCTGACCGAGGGCCGCGGAACTCCTCACACAGCGCGTTGCGTCAGCAACACGCGGTAAGGAGGGAGGGGGGTCGGTGTGAGGCCGGGCATAGGGCGCACATCACGTACGAAGCGGATTAGGAGAGTCAAACCACCCTTACATGCCGGACGAACAGTCCCATCTGCCCGGTTTCGCACCCCCCTGATCCACTACCCGGCTTCGTAGGTCACATCTTTGCCCAGCGATTTTGCGGCCGCTAACAATGGCTGCGTCGCTCAGCGCCGTGGGCTTCCCGCCCGCGGCGTTCGTGTGCCGAAGAAGCACCAGTCCCACCGGACATCGAGCGACCTCCGCGCTACACGAAGAGGTCCGTTCCGCATGCCCAAGCACATCCTCACCCGTGGTCATAGTCGAGCCCTGACCCGTCACCACAAGATCGCCGCCGCGGGCGTCGCCGCTCTCGGTGCCGCCGCCATCGGCTTCTCGGCGGTCCCGAGCAACGCCTCGACGACGACCACGGCCGAGGCCCCCGCCCAGACGGCGAAGGTGGCCTACAGCACCCAGCAGATCCAGGGCGTCAAGGCCGACGTCAACAGCCAGCTCGCCGGCGCCAGCGTCAAGGTCGAGGAGATCGCGGCCAAGAAGCAGGCCGCCGCCGAGGCCGCCGCGAAGAAGAAGGCGGCCGCCGAGGCCAAGGCCGCGAAGGCCCGCCAGGCCGCGGAGTCCGCGAGCCGGTCCACCGAGCGCGCCGAGGTGAAGAAGGCCGCTCCGAAGAAGTACGGCGACAACCTCGACGGCTGGATCCGCGAGGCCATGTCCATCATGAAGAAGCACGGCATCCCGGGCTCCTACGACGGGATCAAGCGCAACATCCTGCGTGAGTCCTCCGGCAACCCGAAGGCGATCAACCTCTGGGACATCAACGCCCAGAAGGGCATCCCCTCCAAGGGCCTGCTCCAGGTGATCCCGCCGACCTTCGAGGCGTACCACGTCAAGGGCACCCCGAAGGACATCTACGACCCGGTCGCCAACATCGTCGCCGCCTGCAACTACGCGGCCGACAAGTACGGCACCATGGACAACGTCGACAGCGCGTACTGAGAGGTCGGCGCGGACCTCTCCCTCCGCACACAGACGCCGAAGGGCGGCACCCTCCTGACGGGGTGCCGCCCTTCGGGGTCGTTCGGCGGGACTACTTGCGCATGACCTCCGGCTCGTGGCGGCGCAGGAAGCGCGCCACGAAGAAGCCGCAGACCACGCCGAGCGCGATCAGGGCGCCCATGTCCGTCGCCCAGGCGGCGGCGGTGTGCTCCCACAGCGGGTCGTCGCTGTCGCCCTTGGCCGGCGGGCTGATGTTGTTGAAGTCCAGCGTCGTGCCCGCGGCGGCGACCGCCCAGCGCGACGGCATCAGGTACGACAGCTCGTTCACGCCGACCGAGTTGGCCAGCGGGAACAGGCAGCCGGTGAAGACGACCTGGACGATCGCGAACATCACCAGCAGCGGCATCGTCTTCTCGGCGGTCTTCACCAGGGCCGAGATGATCAGGCCGAACATCATCGCGGTGAAGCCCAGTGCCATGATCGGGATGCACAGCTCCAGCAGGATCTGGCCGCCGAGGACGAGACCCTCGTCCGGCACGGTGCGGCTGGAGAAGCCGATGACGCCGATCATCAGGCCCTGGATCATGGTGATCAGGCCCAGCACGAAGACCTTCGACATCAGGTACGCCGAGCGGGACAGGCCGGTGGCGCGCTCCCGCTCGTAGATCACGCGTTCCTTGATCAGCTCACGCACGGAGTTGGCGGCGCCGGCGAAGCACGCGCCCACCGCGAGGATCAGCAGCACCGTGAGCGCCGTGCCGTTGGCGACGGGCCTGCCCGTCCTCGGGTTGATCTCCGTGTTGACCAGCAGGTCCTTGCCCTGGTCGATGAGCAGGCTGACCGAGCCGAGGACCAGCGGCAGGATGATCGACAGGGCGAGGAAGCCCTTGTCGGAGGCGATGACCGACACGTAGCGGCGCACCAGGGTGGAGAACTGCGACGCCCAGCCCTGCGGCTTCGGCGGCTTCATCGCCTGCATCGCCGGGACCTGTACGGACTGCGGGGCGACCGCGTCGACGTCCGCGGCGTACATCTGGTAGTGCTGCGAGCCCTTCCAGCGGCCCGCCCAGTCGTAGTCGCGGTAGTTCTCGAAGGCGGAGAAGACGTCGGCCCAGGTGTCGTAGCCGAAGAAGTTCAGCGCCTCCTCGGGCGGGCCGAAGTAGGCGACCGAACCGCCCGGCGCCATCACCAGCAGCTTGTCGCAGATCGCCAGCTCGGCCACCGAGTGGGTCACCACGAGCACCGTGCGGCCGTCGTCGGCGAGGCCGCGCAGCAGCTGCATGACATCACGGTCCATGCCCGGGTCGAGGCCGGAGGTCGGCTCGTCCAGAAAGATCAGCGACGGCTTGGTGAGCAGCTCCAGCGCCACCGAGACGCGCTTGCGCTGGCCGCCGGACAGGGACGTGACCTTCTTGTCCTTGTGGATGTCCAGCTTCAGCTCGCGCAGCACCTCGTCGATACGGGCCTCGCGCTCGGCCGCCGTGGTGTCGGCGGGGAAGCGCAGCTTGGCCGCGTACTTCAGGGCGCGCTTGACGGTCAGCTCCTTGTGCAGGATGTCGTCCTGCGGGACCAGACCGATGCGCTGGCGCAGCTCGGCGAACTGCTTGTACAGGTTGCGGTTGTCGTACAGCACCTCGCCCTGGTTGGCGGGCCGGTAGCCGGTGAGCGCCTTGAGCAGCGTCGACTTGCCGGAGCCGGACGGGCCGATGACCGCGATCAGGGACTTCTCCGGGACGCCGAAGGAGACGTCCTTCAGGATCTGCTTGCCGCCGTCGACCGTGACGGTGAGGTGGCGGGCGGAGAAGGACACCTCACCGGTGTCGACGAACTCCTCGAGCCGGTCGCCGACGATCCGGAACGTCGAGTGACCGACACCCACGATGTCGGTGGGGCCGAGGAGTTGGGAGCCGCCCTTGGGGATCGGCTGACCGTTGACGTAGGTGCCGTTGTGCGAGCCCAGGTCGCGGATCTCCATGCGCCCGTCGGGCGTCGAGTGGAACTCCGCGTGGTTGCGGGAGACCTGGAGGTCGGAGACGACCAGGTCGTTCTCCAGGGCACGGCCGATGCGCATCACGCGGCCGAGCGAGAACTGGTGGAACGTCGTGGGACTGCGGTCGCCGTAGACCGGCGGCGCCCCCGCGCCACCACCGGGGCCCTGCTGCTGCGGGATGTGCGGCGCCTTCTGCTGCGGCTGCTGCTGCCAGCCCTGCTGGCCGGGCTGCTGGGCCGGCTGCTGCTGGGCGGGCGGCTGCTGCCCCCAGCCGGCGCCCGCGCCCTGGGCGGCGTACGGCTGCTGCGGCTGACCCTGCGGCACGGCGGCGACTCCGGACAGCGTCACGCGCGGCCCGTCGTTGGCGTTGCCCAGGTTCAGTACCGTGTCGGCGGTGAACTCCAGGTGATGGATCCGCTGCCCCTGCACGAAGGTGCCGTTGGTGCTGCCGTGGTCCTCGATCACCCAACTGCGGCCGCTGAAGCTGATCGTGGCGTGACGCCAGGACACCCTGGCGTCGTCGAGGACGACGTCGCCCTGCGGGTCACGTCCCAGGGTGTAGGACCTGGACGGATCGAGCGTCCAGGTGCGTCCGTTTGATTCCAGTACGAGTTCCGGCACTCCATGCCCCACTGAGTTGTTCCCCCGAATTTCCCCCGTCGCAGGGAGTCTAGGGATGTCGAACATCGGGGGGAACTATTTCAGGCCCGGCCCTCCGACCGAAAGTCGGCCCTGTCACGACCCCGCGACAAGGCGTCGACGGCCCTGTCCGGACGGGGGTTGAAATCGCCCCGGAGAGTGGTAAACCACGCGAGGGGGACAAGTGCGGCCTGCCGGGCCGCTCCGCGGATCGGGGGGTCTGCCCATGAGTACTGCCACAGGCGCCGGGCCGGGCCGCGACAGCGGAGTGCCGTGGGCGGACGTGGTGACGTCCGCGGTCGCCGCGGTGAGCTGGGCGCTGATCGGCATGGCGGGGACGGCCGCGCTGGGACTGCACCTCCTGGACACGGACACGGCGGGGGCGTTGGGGCCGATGGCGGCCGCGGTGGTGGCACTCGCGGTGGGCGGTTCGGTCACGCCGACGGGGGACGTGTCGGCGTTCGGGCTGTCCGGTGCCGAGGCGGACACGGCGAGCGACGTGATGCCGCTCGGCGTGGGGCTGGTGGGGGCGCTGTTGCTGTCCCTCGTCTTCCTGAGGTCCTTACGGGCGGCGGGAGTCGCGGTGTCCGGCCGTGAACTCGCCGCGCGGGCGGGGGCGGTGGTCGCGCTGGCCGTCGCGACGGCGGGCGGGCTGGCGTGGGCGGGGCACGACGTGATCACCGTCGACGTGGCCGCCCTCGGTGTGGACGGCCTGCCCGGCTCGGACGGCGGCGGGGGGCTGGAGGTCCCCGGCCTCGGCGACATCGGGGAGCTGCTGCCGGACCGGGTGGGGGACCTGGTCGACGCAGAGGTGACGGTGGGGTTCACCGTCGACACGGCGCCGACGCTGCTGGCCGGGCTCGGCTGGTCGGCGGGCGTGCTGCTGGTCGCGCTGCTGGCGTCCCGGCGTACTCCGCTGCCGCGCGGGTGGGAGGCGCTGCACCGGGTGGTGCGGCCGGCGGTCTCGTCGGTCGTCGCGGTGCTGCTGGTCGCGGTGGCGGCGGGGATCGCGGCCGCGGCGTATGCGGCGATCGGCGACGACCATCCCCGGCGGATCGCCGGGGCGGCTCTGCTCGGGGCGCCGAACGGGGTGTGGCTGGGGTGGTCGGTCGGGCTGTCCGTCCCGTACGACGCCGAGGGGACCGGGGCGCTGCTGGGGGCGCTGCCCCACCCCCTGGACGATCTGCTGCGGACGGGGAGGGAGGAACCGGTCACCCTGGGCGCGCTGGCCGAGCTGGACGGGCGGGTGTGGCTCCTGGGGATCGGCGCGGCGACGGCGATGCTGCTGGCGGGCGTGCTGACAGCGGTGCGGACGCCGGTGGCGGGGAGCGCGCCGGGGGCGGGGAGCGCGCCGGGGGCGGCGCGGACGCCGGCGGTGGGGAGTGCACCGGGGACGGGGAGTGCGCCGGGGGCGGTGCGGACGCCGGCGGCGGGGAGCGCACCGGGGGCGGGGAGCGCGCCAGGGCCGGGGAGCGCGCCAGGGCCGGGGAGCGCGCCGGGGGCGGGTGGTTTCGCGGGGCGGTGCGCGCTGCGGCTGGGCGCCGTCACGGCGGTGACGCTGCCGGTGCTGGTGTGGCTCACGGAGGTGTCCGTGGGCGCCTCGCTGTCGGTGCTGGGGTACGACGCGTTCGACGCGGGGCTGGAACTGAGCGGGCGGCTGGGCCTGGCGGTGCCGCTCGGGGCGGTGTGGGGCGCGGGGGCGGGCGCTGCGGGGGCGCTGCTGGCGTGGGCGTGCGGGGTGGCGGGGACGCGGGTGGCGGTACTGGCACGGGGTGCCGAGGGCTCGCCCGCTTCGGTGCCCTCGGGTCCCTACCGGCCGGGGACGCCGTACCGGCCGCCCAACCCGGACACCAATCCGTATCTACGGCTGCCGGGGACGCGGAGGGAACGGGGTGTTCCTCAGGACGCGGTGCCGGGTCGGGGCACGACCGACGCGGTGCGAGGCCGGGGCACGCCCGGGGACGCGGGCGTACGGAAACGGAGTGCGCCAGGGAGCGCGGGCGGCGGTGCGGACGACGTGGCCGCGGCTCCCACCGTCGCCGGCCCCACCCCGCCCCCACGCCCGCCGCGCCCGGACCGCCGCCGTCTGTGGCCGGACAGGGTGCCGCCCCCTCCCCCGCCACCGCCGGCGCCACGGCCTCCGGGTCCGGGCGAACCGGATGAAGGAGACCGGGACGGCCGGGGGCCTCGGGGACGGTAGGGGACGGCCCCCGACGGGGTGTCCGGAGGGCGGACCGGGCGGGCGCGGGGCACTGGGTGCCGGATACGGTGGGAGCACCATGAGCGCATCGCAGACCTCCGACGTTCCCACCCTCCTGGTCAAGATCTTCGGGAAGGACCGGCCGGGCATCACGGCCGGCCTCTTCGACACCCTCGCCGCCTACTCCGTCGACGTGGTCGACATCGAGCAGGTCGTCACCCGGGGCCGCATCGTGCTGTGCGCGCTCGTGACCCAGCCCCCGGCGGGAATGGAGGGTGACCTGCGGGCGACCGTCCACAGCTGGGCGGACTCGATCAAGATGCAGGCGGAGATCATCTCGGGCAAGGGCGACAACCGCCCCCGCGGTCTCGGCCGGTCCCTGGTGACCGTGCTGGGCCACCCCCTCACCTCGGAGGCGACGGCCGCGGTCGCCGCGCGGATCACCAAGGCCGGCGGCAACATCGACCGTATCTTCCGGCTCGCCAAGTACCCGGTGACCGCCGTGGAGTTCGCGGTGTCCGGTGTGGAGACGGAGGCGCTGCGCACCGCGCTGGTGACGGACGCGGCCCGGTTCCGGGTCGACATCGCGGTGGTCGCGGCGGGCCTGTACCGCAGAGCGCAGCGCCTGGTGGTGATGGACGTGGACTCCACGCTCATCCAGGACGAGGTGATCGAGCTCTTCGCGGCGCACGCCGGCTGTGAGGACCAGGTCGCCGAGGTGACGGCGGCGGCGATGCGCGGGGAGCTGGACTTCGAGCAGTCGCTGCACGCGCGCGTGGCGCTGCTGGAGGGGCTGGACGCCTCCGTGATCGACAAGGTGCGCAGCGAGGTGCGGCTGACGCCGGGCGCCCGCACCCTGATCCGTACGCTCAAGCGGCTCGGCTACCAGGTGGGCGTGGTGTCGGGCGGCTTCACCCAGGTCACCGACGACCTGAAGGAGCGTCTCGGTCTGGACTTCGCCCAGGCGAACACGCTGGAGATCGTCGACGGCAGGCTCACCGGACGGGTGACCGGCGAGATCGTCGACCGGGCGGGCAAGGCGCGGCTGCTGCGCCGGTTCGCGGCGGAGGCGGGTGTGCCGCTGTCGCAGACCGTGGCGATCGGTGACGGCGCGAACGACCTGGACATGCTGAACGCGGCGGGTCTCGGTGTCGCCTTCAACGCCAAGCCGGTGGTGCGCGAGGCGGCCCACACGGCGGTGAACGTCCCCTTCCTGGACACGGTCCTCTATCTGCTGGGCATCACGCGGGAAGAGGTCGAGGCCGCGGACACGCTCGCGGGCGACTGAGCGGCGCGCACCGGCCGTGACGACGACAGGGGCCCGGCGCCGACGAGGTCGGTGCCGGGCCCCTGTCGTGCCGGGCGGGTCAGCCGGGGGTCACTCCGTGGGCGCCCAGTAGTCGACCAGCGTGGCCGTGCCGGGCTCCAGGGACTTCCAGGGGCCGGTGAAGGTCAGGACCGCGAAGGCGGCGGCCGGGAAGCCGCGCCGCGTCATGCGCTCGCGCGCGTCGCCCTCGGACGCGCCGGCCAGGATGTCGGCCAGCCCCTGCACGCCCGGGTTGTGTCCGATCAGCAGGACGTTCTGCGCGTCGTCGGGGGTCTCGTTGAGCAGGGCGATCAGCTCGCCGGGCGAGGCCTCGTAGATCCGCTCCTCGTAGACGGTTTTCGGCCGCTTCGGGAACTCGTGGACCGCGAGCTTCCAGGTCTCCCGGGTGCGGACCGCCGTGGAGCACAGGGCCAGGTCGAAGGCGACGCCGGTGTCGGCCAGCTTGCGGCCGGCGGCCGCGGCGTCCAGTCGCCCTCGCTCGGCGAGGGGCCGCTCGTGGTCGGACACCGGAGGCCAGTCGGCTTTCGCATGCCGGAAAAGGACAATCCTGCGGGGTTCTGCGACGCTCATGGCACCCAGCTTCGCATGAAACAGGCCACGGGGCGCAGGGAGTTGACCGGCGCCTCGGCGCGTTCAGCGGGCCATGAGCTGCTGCGCCCGCTCGACGAGGAGGGTGAGCGCGGGCTCACCGGCGCTCGCGTGCGCGTCGGAGGGGTCGAGGACGAGGGCGAGCAGGGCCACGAAGGCGAGGGCGGGGAGGGCCAGGGCCCACCACGGCAGCCGAGTGGCGGCACCGGCCCGGGGTGCCGGAACGGGCCGGGAGTGCGTGCGCGCCGACATGGGTGCCTCCGCTCTTCGAGTGTTCCCTGGCCGCCTGTCGCGGCCACATCTCGAAGGTACATATCGGCGGGGCGTCAACCCATCCGGTGATCCACCCACTTGACCCTGAGCCTGGCCCCCTAGGGGACGGGGGTGCCGGCACCACCCTCAGGGCGCGGAACCGGTCACCGCGCCGGGTGTCGACCGGGCCGCGTTCAGGGCGCGAGCACCGTCGCGATGACGCCGATGACGATGAAGATCGCGAAGAACGCGCCGAAGACGAGCAGCATCTTCTTCTGGCCGTTCTGCGGGTTCGGCTCGAGGACTGGCATGGGGAAAGTGTCGCATCCTCCCCGCCCGGCACCGGTCAGGGGGTGCTCCGGGCGGCGTCTCGGCGTGCCGCCTCGTCCTCCACCGTGCGGTCCCGTCCGGCCATCACCCCGAAGACCATCTGCGGGACCATCAGAGCCGCCATGAGCGCGATCGGCAGCCCCCAGCCCCCGCTGTGCTGGTACAGCACGCCCACCAGCAGCGGCCCGGGGATGGAGATCAGATAGCCGGTGCTCTGCGCGAAGGCCGACAGCTGGGCCACGCCCGCGCCGGTCCGCGCCCGCATGCCGACCATGGTGAGCGCGAGCGGGAAGGCGCAGTTGGCGATGCCCAGCAGCACCGCCCAGGCCCATGCGCCCGCGGCCGGTGCGAACCAGAGACCCGCGTACCCGAGCAGGCCGCTGACGCCCAGCCCGACCACGATGGGACCCTGCCGGGGCAGCCGGGCGGCGATCCGCGGGATGACGAACGCCAGGGGGACCCCCATCACCATGGTGACGGCGACCAGCATTCCCGCCCGGCCCGCGGAGACGCCCGCGTCCCGGAAGATCTGCGCCATCCAGCCCATGGTGATGTAGGCGCCGGTGGCCTGGAGCCCGAAGAACACGGCCAGCGCCCACGCCGTACGGCTGCGGGTGATACGCAGCGCCGGCGTCTGCCCGGCGGGCCGCTCCTCGGGACGCCCGTCCCCCTGCGACGGCTCCGGCGCCCCGGAGGCTCCCGAGGCGCCGCCCCGGTCCCGTACGAAGGCGAGCCAGGGCAGGGCGGCGGCCGCCGCGAGGGCCGCCCAGACGGCGAGGCCCGCCTGCCAGTCGCCGCCGAGCGCGTCGGTCACCGGGACGGTCACGGCCGCCGCCGAGGCGGTGCCGAGGGCGAGGGCCATCGAGTACAGGCCGGTCATGGAGCCGACCCGGTCGGGGAACCAGCGCTTGACGATGACCGGCATCAGCACGTTGCTCACGGCTATGCCGCCGAGCGCGAGACCGCTGGCGAGCAGGAAGGCGGCCGTGCTGCCGACGTAGGGCCTCACGAGCAGGCCGGTGGCGATGGCGGCCATGCCGGCGCACACCACGGCGGCGGGGCCGAAGCGGCGGGCCAGGCGGGGCGCGGTGACGCCGAAGACGGCGAAACACAGCGCGGGCAGGGAGGTGAGCAGGCCGGCGACGCTGCCGCTCATGCCGAGCCCGGCGCGCACCTCTTCGAGGAGGGCGCCGAAGCTGGTGATGGCGGGGCGCAGGTTGAGGGCGGCCAGCACGATGCCGGCGACGAGCAGCCGTTTCCGCCACGCGCGCAGGGGGGCGCCGGGCTGTTCCGGGAGCGCGGTCGTGGCGGGCGTACGGGCGGTGGCGGACGCTGTCGTCCGGGTTCCGCCACCAGTCACACGAGTCATGACACCCATCATAGAATCATGGGATGATTGGTTGTCCATGTCGCGGACGTCGTACGCGGCCTACGCCGTGCGAAGGTGAAGCATGCCTCTGAGCCATCCGCGCCGATCCGCGCTGTCCGAGCAGGTCATCGCCGCCCTGCGGGCCCAGATCACGTCGGGCGAGTGGCCGGTCGGCTCACGCGTCCCCACCGAGCCGGAGCTGGTCGAACAGCTGGGGGTCGCCCGCAACACCGTCCGTGAGGCGGTGCGCGCGCTGGCGCACAACGGCCTGCTCGACATCCGCCAGGGCTCCGGCACCTATGTGCTCGCCACGAGCGAGCTGGCGGGTGTGATGCACCGCCGCTTCGCCGAGGCCGACCCCCGGCACATCGCCGAGCTGCGTTCCTCCCTGGAGTCGTCGGCGGCGCGGCTGGCGGCGCAGCGGCGTACGGAGAAGGACCTGAAGCAGCTCGACGCGCTCCTGCGGCGCCGTGAGGAGGCGTGGGAGTCGGGCGACGCGGAGACGTTCGTGACGGCGGACGCGACGTTCCACATGGCCGTCGTGGCCGCCTCGCACAACGACGTGATGACCGCGCTGTACGCGGACCTGGGCGAGGTGCTGCGGGACTGGCTGCGCGACGACGTGGGCGGGGACATGTCGCCGGAGACGCACATGGACCACAGCCGGCTGGTGGACGCGATCCGCGCGGGCGACGAGGCGACGGCGGCCGAGGAGGCCGCCTCCTACCCGATGGCGTGCAAGCCGGGGCGGTTCACCTCCCGCGCGAGCGGCTGAGCGAGCCCTTCCGGACACACGTGAGGGCCCGCGCCCCCTCGGGGGACGCGGGCCCTCAGGCTGTACTCGCCGTCAGGCGCCGATGGCGTGCAGACCGCCGTCCACGTGGACGATCTCGCCCGTGGTCTTCGGGAACCAGTCGCTCAGCAGGGCGACGACGCCGCGGCCGGCGGGCTCCGGGTCCTTCAGGTCCCACTCCAGCGGGGCGCGGGTGTCCCACACGGAGGCCAGCTCGGCGAAGCCGGGGATGGACTTGGCGGCCATCGAGCCGAGCGGACCGGCCGAGATGAGGTTGCAGCGGATGTCCTGCTTGCCCAGGTCGCGCGCCATGTAGCGGTTGGTGGCTTCCAGAGCGGCCTTCGCCGGGCCCATCCAGTCGTACTGCGGCCAGGCGTACTGCGCGTCGAAGGTGAGGCCGACGACGGAGCCGCCGTTCTGCATCAGCGGCAGGCAGGCCATCGTGAGCGACTTCAGGGAGAACGCCGAGACGTGCATGGCCGTGGCGACCGACTCGAACGGCGTGTTGAGGAAGTTGCCGCCGAGGGCGTCCTGCGGCGCGAAGCCGATGGAGTGCACGACGCCGTCCAGGCCGCCGAGCTCCTCGCCGACGACGTCGGCCAGGCGGCCCAGGTGCTCGTCGTTGGTGACGTCGAGCTCGATGACCTTGGCGGGCTTGGGCAGCTTCTTGGCGATGCGCTCGGTCAGGGTGGGCCGCGGGAACGCGGTCAGGATGATCTCGGCGCCCTGCTCCTGGGCCAGCTTCGCGGTGTGGAAGGCGATCGACGCCTCCGTCAGCACACCGGTGATCAGGACGCGCTTGCCCTCGAGAATTCCGCTCATGTGTGTCAGTGACCCATTCCCAAACCGCCGTCAACGGGAATGACGGCTCCAGTGATGTACGAGGCGTCGTCCGAGGCGAGGAAGCGCACCGCGGCGGCGATCTCCTCGGTCTTCGCGTACCGGGCGAGCGGCACCTGGGCGAGGATCTTCGCCTGCTGCTCCTCGGTGAGCTCCCGGGTCATGTCGGTGTCGACGAAACCGGGCGCGACGACGTTGAAGGTGATGTTGCGCGAGCCCAGCTCACGGGCGAGGGACCGGGCGAAGCCCACCAGGCCGGCCTTGGAGGCGGCGTAGTTGGCCTGCCCCGCGGAGCCCAGCAGCCCGACGACCGAGGAGATCAGCACGACGCGGCCCTTACGGGCACGCAGCATGCCGCGGTTGGCGCGCTTGACGACGCGGAAGGTGCCGGTGAGGTTGGTCTCGAGGACGGACGTGAAGTCCTCCTCGGTCATGCGCATCAGGAGCTGGTCCCGGGTGATCCCGGCGTTGGCCACGAGCACCTCGACGGGGCCGTGCGCCTCCTCGATCTCCTTGTAGGCCTGCTCCACCTGCTCGGCGTCGGTGATGTCGCACCGGACGGCGAGGAAGCCGGCCGGGGGCTCACCCGAGCGGTACGTGATGGCGACCTTGTCGCCGGCGTCGGCGAACGCGCGGGCGATGGCGAGGCCGATGCCCCGGTTGCCTCCGGTGACGAGAACCGAGCGGCTCAACGGATCACCCCTTCGATAGCGGTCTGTTCCATCCGCCCGGACACCGTGACGACAGGCGGCTGCACCGAAAACCTATCGGTCCCGGTGCGCCCCGGGACATCGGGGCACCGACAGTGGCATGGGAGCGGCTCTGTCGGGTCCCTACAGAAAGGACCCGGCCGGGCGACGGCGGTCACCCGCCCGGTGACACGAACACGGCGGGGCGCGCCGCAAAGGTGTGGTCCCGGTCCGGCCCGGCGCGACATGATGCGCCGCAGCGCCGACTCGACGCAGCGACAACCGACCGATTCGAACCCGACAGGAAGAGACGTAGGTGTCTCATAGCATTGACGAAGCCTTCACAGCCCTGCCGCTACGCGCCCTCGCCGACGCCGCGCTCGCCCGGGCGCGGGCGCTCGGGGCGGAGCACGCGGACTTCCGTCTGGAGCGGGTGCGCAGCGCCTCCTGGCGGCTGAGGGACGCCAAGCCCGCCGGTTCGTCGGACACCACCGACCTCGGGTACGCGGTGCGGGTGGTGCACGGCGGCACCTGGGGCTTCGCGTCCGGGGTGGACCTCACCCTCGACGCCGCCGCGAAGGTCGCCTCCCAGGCGGTGGCCATGGCGAAGCTGTCCGCGCAGGTGATCAGGGCGGCCGGGAGCGACGAGCGCGTGGAGCTGGCCGACGAGCCGGTGCACGCCGACAAGACCTGGGTGTCGTCCTACGAGATCGACCCCTTCACCGTGCCCGACGAGGAGAAGGCCGGGCTGCTGGCCGAGTGGAGCCGGCGGCTGCTCGCCGCGAACGGCGTCGACCACGTGGACGCCTCGCTGCTCACCGTGCACGAGAACAAGTTCTACGCGGACACCGCCGGCACCGTGACCACACAGCAGCGCGTGCGGCTGCACCCGGTGCTGACGGCGGTGTCCGTCGACGAGTCCAGCGGCGAGTTCGACTCCATGCGCACCCTCGCGCCGCCGGCCGGACGCGGCTGGGAGTACCTGACGGGCACCGGCTGGGACTGGGACGACGAGCTGGCGCGGATCCCCGAGCTGCTCGCCGAGAAGATGCGCGCGCCGAGCGTGGAGCCAGGGCTGTACGACCTGGTGGTGGACCCGTCCAACCTGTGGCTCACCATCCACGAGTCGATCGGGCACGCCACCGAGCTGGACCGCGCCCTCGGCTACGAGGCCGCCTACGCGGGCACCTCGTTCGCCACCTTCGACCAGCTCGGCAAGCTCAAGTACGGCTCCGAGCTGATGAACGTCACCGGCGACCGCACCGCCGAGCACGGCCTGGCGACCGTCGGCTACGACGACGAGGGCGTCGAGGCGCAGTCCTGGGACCTGGTGAGGGACGGCACGCTGGTCGGCTACCAGCTGGACCGGCGGATCGCGAAGCTCACCGGCTTCGAGCGGTCCAACGGGTGCGCGTTCGCCGACTCCCCCGGCCATGTGCCGGTGCAGCGCATGGCCAACGTGTCGCTGCGTCCCGACCCGGCCGGGATGTCGACGGAGGACCTGATCGGGTCGGTCGACCGCGGCATCTACGTGGTCGGCGACCGGTCGTGGTCCATCGACATGCAGCGCTACAACTTCCAGTTCACCGGGCAGCGCTTCTACCGCATCGAGAACGGCCGGCTGGCCGGCCAGCTGAAGGACGTCGCCTACCAGGCCACGACCACCGACTTCTGGGGCTCCATGGCCGCCGTCGGCGGTCCGCAGACGTACGTCCTGGGCGGCGCCTTCAACTGCGGCAAGGCCCAGCCGGGCCAGGTCGCGGCGGTCTCGCACGGCTGCCCGTCCGCCCTGTTCAAGGGAGTCAACATCCTCAACACCACGCAGGAGGCCGGGCGATGAGCGCGCGCACCACCAAGCCGCACGAGATCGTCGAGCGTGCCCTGGAGCTGTCCCGGTCCGACGGCTGTGTCGTGATCGCCGACGAGCACTCGTCCGC
This sequence comes from Streptomyces sp. P9-2, assembly GCF_051903975.1. Lineage (NCBI taxonomy): Bacteria > Bacillati > Actinomycetota > Actinomycetes > Kitasatosporales > Streptomycetaceae > Streptomyces > Streptomyces sp. P9-2. Next base: position 3,590,023 of record NZ_CP192633.1, on the reverse strand, counting down.
CAACCTCCGCTGGGCGGGCAACGCGCTCACCACGAACGGGGTGACCCGCGGGCGCACCCTCACCGTGATCGCCACGGTGGACGGCGCCCAGGGAACGGCCTCCGGGGTGGTGTCACGGTCCGCCGTGACCGTGGACGAGCTGGAGCCGCTGGTGCGGGCCGCCGAGGCCGCCGCCCGCGGCGCCGGTCCGGCCGAGGACGCGCAGCCGCTGGTGACGGGTGTGGAGCCGTCGCCCGAGTTCACCGAGGCGCCCGCGGAGACGACCTCCGCGGTGTTCGCCGACTTCGCGCCGGCGCTGGGCGAGTCGTTCGCGCGGGCGCGGGCGGGCGGCCGGGAGCTGTACGGCTTCGCCAACCACGAGATGGTCTCCACCTACCTGGGCACGTCGACGGGGCTGCGGCTGCGGCACGACCAGCCGAACGGCACCCTGGAGATCAACGCCAAGTCCCCGGACCGCACCCGGTCGGCGTGGGCGGGCCGCTCCACCCGCGACTTCAAGGACGTCGACCCGGCCGCGCTGGACGCCGAGCTGGCCGTACGGCTCGGCTGGGCGGAGCGGCGTCTCGAGCTGCCGGCGGGCCGGTACGAGACGCTGCTGCCGCCGACGGCGGTGGCGGACCTGCTGATCTACCAGTTCTGGTCGGCGTCCGGGCGGGACGCGGCGGAGGGCCGCACGGTGTTCTCCAAGCCGGGCGGCGGCACCCGCGTCGGCGAGCGGCTGACCGAGCTGCCGCTGACGCTGCGCAGCGACCCGAACGAGCCGGGGCTCGAGTCGGCGCCGTTCGTGATCGCGCACTCCTCCGGTGGCGACCAGTCGGTGTTCGACAACGGGCTGCCGCTGTCGGCGACGGACTGGGTGCGCGAGGGTGAACTGCACCGGCTGACCACCAGCCGGCACAGCGCGGGCCTGACCGGCCTGCCGACCGCGCCTGCCGTGGACAACCTGATCCTGGACGGCGGCGAGGACCGCTCGCTGGAGGAGATGGTCGCGGCCACCGAGCGGGGGCTGCTGCTGACCTGCCTGTGGTACATCCGCGAGGTGGATCCGGCGACGCTGCTGCTCACCGGGCTGACCAGGGACGGCGTATACCTGGTGGAGAATGGCGAGGTCACCGGTGAGGTGAACAACTTCCGGTTCAACGAGTCGCCGGTGGACCTGCTGGGCCGGGCGGCGGAGGCGGGCCGTACGGAGAAGACGCTGCCCCGGGAGTGGAGCGACTGGTTCACCCGGGCCGCGATGCCCGCGCTGCGCATCCCCGATTTCAATATGAGCTCGGTCAGCCGGGGCGTATAACCTCGTAGGCGTTCGCAGCAGGCCGTCACCCGTACGGCCGCAGATCACCGAGGAGACACGAGAACCGTGACGGACATCGTCGACGAGCTGAAGTGGCGCGGGCTGTTCGCCCAGTCCACTGACGAGGACGCTTTGCGCAAGGCGCTCGCGGACGGTCCCGTCACGTTCTATTGCGGCTTCGACCCGACCGCGCCGTCGCTGCACGTGGGGCATCTGGTGCAGGTGCTCACCGTGCGCCGGCTCCAGCAGGCCGGCCACCGGCCGCTGGCGCTGGTCGGCGGCGCGACCGGGCAGATCGGCGACCCGCGGCCGACGGCCGAGCGCACGCTGAACTCGCCGGAGACCGTCGCGGGCTGGGTGGAGCGGCTGCGCAGCCAGATCGAGCCGTTCCTGTCCTTCGAGGGCGAGAACGCGGCCGTGATGGTCAACAACCTCGACTGGACGGCGAACCTGTCCGCGATCGAGTTCCTGCGGGACATCGGCAAGCACTTCCGCGTCAACAAGATGCTGACGAAGGACTCCGTCGCCCGGCGGCTGGAGTCCTCCGAGGGCATCAGCTACACGGAGTTCAGCTACCAGCTGCTGCAGGCGATGGACTTCCTCCAGCTGTACCGCCGCTACGGCTGCACCCTGCAGCAGGGCGGCAGCGACCAGTGGGGCAACCTCACGGCCGGGCTCGACCTGATCCACCGCCTGGAGCCGGACGCCACGGTCCACGCCTTCGCGACGCCGCTGATGACCAAGGCGGACGGCACCAAGTTCGGCAAGACCGAGGGCGGCGCCGTCTGGCTGGACCCGGAGATGACCACGCCGTACGCGTTCTACCAGTTCTGGCTGAACGTGGACGACCGGGACATCTCGGGCTACCTGCGGATCCTGTCCTTCAAGTCCCGTGAGGAGCTGCAGGAGCTGGAGCGGCAGACGGCGGAGCGTCCGCAGGCGCGTGCCGCGCAGCGCGCGCTGGCGGAGGAGCTGACGACGCTGGTGCACGGCGCCGACCAGACGGCCGCCGTGATCGCCGCCTCGAAGGCCCTGTTCGGCCAGGGCGAGCTGGATGAGCTGGACGAGCGCACGCTCGCCGCGGCGCTCTCCGAGGTGCCGCACGTGAAGGTGGCCGAGCTGGGCCCGGTGGTGGACCTCTTCGCCGAGGTCGGCCTGGTGCCCAGCAAGTCCGCCGCGCGGCGCACGGTGAAGGAGGGCGGCGCCTACGTGAACAACGTCAAGGTGACCGCCGAGGACGCCGTTCCCGCCCGGGAGGACCTGCTGCACGGGCGCTGGCTGGTGCTGCGCCGCGGCAAGAAGAACCTGGCGGCCGTGGAGGTCGCGGCCGGCTGACCCGGTGGTGTGCGTGAGGGGCGGGTCCCGTGCGGGGCCCGCCCCTCCGCCGTGTCCGGCGGCTCTGTCAGGCCCGCTGACGCTCGTGCTTCCTGCGCTGCATGGAGTTGTAGATCATCTCCGCGAGCAGCACGACGACGATGGCCGCGCCGAGCTGGAAGATGTGCCGTCCCCAGTCGATGCCGCGGGTCTCCTCGATGCCGAAGCCCCGGGCGATGGCGTTGCCGACGACCGCGCCGATCATGCCGCAGATGGTGGCGAGCCACAGCGGGATGTGCTGCTTGCCGGGGATCACCGCCTTGGCCAGCAGGCCGAGCACGAATCCCACGATGATCGCCCACAACCAGCCCATGGCTGCCTCCTCGTACGACTTGACGCGAGCATTACGGCAAGTGTCGACCCAGTCGCGGTACGCCGCATGTCGGACATGCCGTACGCGGGACGGCGCAGCCGGGCCGGTGCGGGCGGGGTGACCCGCTCTCGTGACCGGCCGGGGCGCGGCGTACCGTTGGTCTTGTCCGGAAGGGTCCGATGCGGGCGGATGGTGGAATGTGATGCGGAAGCAGCGTGGCGGCGGCGCTCAGGTGTTCCGGATCACGGGCGCCCGGGCGGGCCTGCAGGAGGACGTGCGGGGGCGGCAGCGCCGGTACGTGATCTCGATGACCGTTCGCACGATCTCGGTCATCCTGGCGGCCACCCTGTGGAACGTGGAGCGGCACGTCGCGATCGTGGCGCTGGTGCTCGGGGCGGTCCTGCCCTACATCGCCGTGGTGATCGCCAACGCGGGGCGGGAGAACACGCCGTCCCTGCCGTCGACCTTCGTGACGGCCCCGATGAAGCAGATGATCGCACCGCCCCGGACGAATGACGGTGCGACGGAACCCGATGCGGAAGAAGTGTCGTCACGGACGGCGCCGGGCGCACGATCCGAGGAACCGGGACGCTCCTGAGCAGCGAGGTGTGAGCGCCGGACGCCGGGAGCGGAAGTAACTTCCCGGTCAAGCTCAAAGAAACCTCAGATCAATCATGTTCTTTCGGTGCCGGGGGCGGGGTGACCCATGACATACTTCGTACGCGCTCCGCATCCCCCGTCGGAGCGACAGACCGACGCCGGGCAGCTCCCCCCGTGGCTGCTCGGCGTCGCCTTTTCCCGGGGCGGTTCCTCCCCCGGCGCACGGGTTAGGGTCGGACGGTGATCAACCCTGACCCCGAGACGCCCGTCTGCTCCGCGAAGGGCTGCCGTGCCCCCGCCGAGTGGGTGCTGGCCTGGAACAACCCGAAGATCCACACGCCGGAGCGGCGCAAGACCTGGCTGGCCTGCGAGGAGCACCGGGAACACCTGGCGCAGTTCCTCGGGGTGCGCGGCTTCCTGAAGGACGTGGTGCGCTTCGAGGAGTGGGAGGCCCCGGAAGGGGCCTGAGCGACGTCCCGGCCCACTCAGCCGCCGATGGCGGACATCGGGCGGTCCGGCTGCACGAAGGACGGGTCGTCGAGGCCCGCGCCCGCCTTCTTGCCCCACATGGCGAGCTTCCAGATGCGGGCGATCTCCTCGTCGTCCGCGCCGGAGCGCAGCGCCGCCCGCAGGTCGGTCTCCTCGGTGGCGAAGAGACACGTGCGGACCTGGCCGTCGGCGGTGAGGCGGGTGCGGTCGCAGGCGGAGCAGAACGGCCGGGTGACGGAGGCGATGACGCCCACGCGGTGCGGGCCGCCGTCGACCAGCCAGCGCTCGGCGGGGGCGGAGCCGCGCTTCTCCTGCCCCTCGGGGGTCAGTTCGAAGCGGGTGCGCAGGGAGGCGAGGATGTCGCCCGCGGTGATCATGCCGTCGCGCTTCCAGCCGTGCTGGGCGTCGAGCGGCATCTGCTCGATGAACCGGAGTTCGTAGTCGTGCTCCACGGCCCAGGCGAGCAGGTCGGGGGCCTCGTCGTCGTTGAGCCCCGGCATGAGGACCGAGTTGACCTTCACGGGCGTCAGACCGGCCTCGCGGGCCGCGTACAGGCCGTCCAGGACGTCCTGGTGGCGGTCGCGGCGGGTGAGGGTCTTGAAGACGTCGGGGCGGAGCGTGTCCAGGGAGACGTTGACCCGGTCCAGGCCGGCCGCCTTCAGGGCGGCCGCCGTGCGGCGCAGCCCGATGCCGTTGGTGGTGAGGGACATCTGCGGGCGGGGCTCCAGGGCGGCGACGCGCTCCACGATGCCGACCAGGCCGGGGCGGAGCAGGGGCTCGCCGCCGGTGAAGCGCACCTCCTCGATGCCGAGGGAGGTGACCGCGACGTCGATGAGCCGGACGATCTCGTCGTCGGTCAGCAGATCGGGCTTGGCGAGCCACTGCAGGCCCTCCTCGGGCATGCAGTACGTGCAGCGCAGGTTGCACCGGTCGGTCAGCGAGACCCGCAGATCGGTCGCCACCCGGCCGTAGGTGTCGATGAGCACGTGGGGCCCTCCCTGTACGCCGATCACTGATGTCCGGTACCTGCGAGCGTACGTGACGCCGCCGACAACACCCAGCGACGGGATGTGACGAGATGCCGACGGCCGCGTCGTAGGGACCTACGAGGGTCCCCGCGGCGCGGCCGTCGAACGGGGCGGGCGTCAGTGGGCGCCGGTGCCGGTCAGCGACCGGACCTCCAGCTCCGCGTACTTCTTGGCGTCGGGCTCCTCCTTGGACAGGACGGTGCCCAGCCAGCCCATCAGGAAGCCGAACGGGATGGAGATGATGCCCGGGTTCTTCAGCGGGAACCAGGCGAAGTCGACGTCCGGGAACATCGCCTTCGGGTCGCCGGAGACGACCGGCGAGAACAGCACCAGGCCGACGGCGACGATCAGACCGCCGTAGATCGACCACAGCGCGCCCTGGGTGGTGAACCGCTTCCAGAACAGGCTGTACAGGATGGTCGGCAGGTTGGCCGAGGCGGCGACAGCGAAGGCCAGGGCGACGAGGCCGGCGACGTTCAGGTCGCGGGCGAGGGCGCCGAGCGCGATGGAGACGATGCCGATGAGGACGGTCGCCCAGCGGGCCGCCCTCATCTCCTCCTTGTCGGTGGCCTTCCCCTTGCGGATGACGTTGGCGTAGATGTCGTGCGCGAAGGACGACGACGAGGCCAGGGTGAGTCCGGCGACCACGGCGAGGATGGTGGCGAACGCGACCGCCGAGATGGTGGCGAGCAGGATCGCGCCCCAGGCCGAGTCGACGCCGCCGATGTGCAGGGCGAGCAGCGGCGCGGCCGTGTTGCCCGACGGGTTGGACGCGATGATCTCGTCCTGCGAGATGAGCGCCGCCGCGCCGAAGCCCAGCGCGATGGTCATCAGGTAGAAGCCGCCGATGATGCCGATGGCCCAGTTCACGGACTTACGGGCGGCCTTGGCGTTCGGCACCGTGTAGAAGCGGATCAGGATGTGCGGCAGGCCGGCGGTGCCGAGCACCAGGGCGATGCCGAGCGAGATGAAGTCCAGCTTGGTGATGTTGTCGGCGCCGTACTGGAGGCCGGGCTCCAGGAAGGCGTCGCCCTTGCCGCTGTTCTCGGCGGCCTTGCCCAGCAGGTCGGAGATGTTGAAGTTGAACTTCAGCAGCACCAGGAAGGTGATGAGGATCGTGCCGCCGATGAGCAGCACGGCCTTGACCATCTGCACCCAGGTGGTGCCCTTCATGCCGCCGATGGAGACGTACACGATCATCAGGACGCCGACGAGGGCGACGATGAGGATCTTGCCGGCGTCGGAGGTGATGCCGAGCAGCAGGGAGACGAGCACGCCCGCGCCCGCCATCTGGGCCAGGAGGTAGAAGATCGACACGACGATCGTGGAGGTGCCGGCCGCGGTGCGGACCGGGCGCTGGCGCATGCGGTAGGCGAGGACGTCGCCCATCGTGTAGCGGCCGGAGTTGCGCAGCGGCTCGGCGACGAGCAGCAGGGCGACGAGCCAGGCGACCAGGAAGCCGATGGAGTAGAGGAAGCCGTCGTAACCGAAGAGGGCGATCGCGCCGGCGATGCCGAGGAAGGACGCGGCGGACATGTAGTCGCCGGAGACGGCGAGTCCGTTCTGGAAGGCGCTGAACTGCCGCCCGCCCGCGTAGAAGTCGGCGGCGTCCTTGGTCTGCCGGCCGGCCCACACGGTGATGCCGAGGGTGGCGAGCACGAACAGGGCGAACAGGGTGATGATCAGCGGCCGGTGCTCGCTGGCCTCGTTCGCGGCGAGGGTGACGTGGGTGATCGCGGGGCTCATGCGCCGCCCTCCATACGGGTCTTGATGGCCTCGGCCTTGGGGTCGAGCTTGGCGGCGGCGTGCTTGGAGTACCACCAGGCGATGAGGAAGGTGCTGACGAACTGCAGCACGCCGAAGACGAAGGCCACGTTGATGTGGCCGACGAGCTTGGCGCCCATGAAGCCGCCCGCGTAGTTGGACAGCAGCACGTACAGCAGGTACCAGACGATGAAGCCGATGGTCAGCGGGAAGGCGAACGAACGGTAGGAGCGGCGTAGTTCACCGAACTCAGCGCTCTCCTGAACCTCGGTGAACTCCTCCGGTGAGGGGAGTGCGGCTTTCTCTGTCGAGGGGGGCGGTGCTTCGGCGGCCACGGAGTCTCCTCGCGTTGCGGGTCGGTTCTTGCGTCGACGAAGGCGAGTGTCCTCGCGCTTCCTGCCCAAGGGCACGGCGCCACGCGAGGACCGGTTCAACTCGGTTCGGTTCTTTTCCGTGGACGTTTTCCGAAGACGTTGCACCCAAATCATTGCTGGCCAGCGGACGGGCGGGATAGCTTCACCCTGCCCCACCCGTCATGTACCTGCCCGGGCAGCCACCCCTGTCTCGGGCCGGTTTCGTTTCCGGATGATGTGGAGACCCCATGGCTCATCTGCGTTCCAGACGCCGGCTGGCCCTCGCCGTTCCGGTCGTGCTGTCGCTGACCGCCTCGCTCGGCTTCCTGCCCGCGGCGGCCTCGGCCGCCCCGGCCACGGCCACGGCGGAGCAGGCGGCGGACGCGCCCGTCCTGTCGTACGTCGTCAACACCAAGGCGGACCACCGCACGGTCGCCAGGGTGAAGAAGGCGGTCGCGGCGGCGGACGGCGAGGTCGTCATCGCGTACGAGAAGATCGGCGTCATCGTCGTGCGTTCCGCGAACGCCGACTTCGCGAAGACCCTCCGTACGGTGCCCGGCGTGCAGTCGGCCGGCGCCACCCGCACCGCCCCGCTGTCCCCGGCCGGGACGACGGACGCCGGCTCCGCCGAGTACCTGACGGCCGCCGACGCCGCGAAGCTGACGGCCGCCTCGGCGAAGACGCCGGACAGCGAGCCGCTCGAGGCCGACCAGTGGGACCTGCGCGTCATCGGCGCCGACAAGGCGGCGAAGATCAACCCGGGCAGCAGGAACGTCACGGTCGCCGTCATCGACACCGGCGTCGACGACACCCACCCGGACCTCGCCCCGAACTTCTCGGCGGCCCAGTCCGCCAACTGCTTCGGCGGCGCCCCGGACACCTCCCCGGGCGCCTGGCGGCCGTACACCGCGGACGACTACCACGGCACGCACGTCGCCGGTGAGATCGCCGCCGCCCGCAACGGCGTCGGCGTGGCCGGTGTCGCGCCCGGCGTGAAGGTCTCGGCGATCAACGTCACCGACCCCGCCAACGGGCTGTTCTACGCGGAGGCCGTCGTCTGCGCGTTCGTGTTCGCCGCCGACCACGGCGTGGAGATCACGAACAACAGCTACTACGTCGACCCGTGGATGTACAACTGCATGGACGACCCCGACCAGCGGGCCATCGTCGACGCGGTCAACCGCGCCCAGCTGTACGCCCAGCGCAAGGGCACCCTGCACTTCGCCTCGGCGGGCAACTCCAACCACGACCTGGCCTCGGACGCGATCGACGACGCGTCCAGCCCCAACGACACCACCCCGGTGCCGCGCACCATCGACCCGAGCGAGTGCTTCGACCTGCCGACGCAGCTCCCGGGCGTCGTCACGATCAGCGCGACGGGCTCCGAGAACCGTAAGTCGTACTACTCCTCGTACGGCAACCGCGTCGTCGACGTGGCCGCGCCGGGCGGCGACAGCCGCTACCAGCTGCCGGACACCCCGTCGAAGAACGGCCGCATCCTGTCCACGATGCCGAACGGCCAGTACGCGTGGCTGCAGGGCACCTCGATGGCCTCGCCGCACGCGGCCGGCGTCGCGGCGCTGCTGAAGTCCAAGCACCCGTGGCTGCCCCCGGCGGCCCTGCAGGCGCTGCTCAAGGCGCAGGCGAACAACCCGGGCTGCCCCGCGTCGTACGACCAGGACGGTGACGGCACGCAGGACGCGACATGCGAGGGCGGCCGGCAGGTCAACGGCTTCTATGGTCACGGCATCGTCGACGCGCTCCGCGCCGTCAAGTGAACCTGGGACCCGCACACCCGCCGTACCGTCCGCACGTCAAAGTGAACGAACTGGAGACTTCATGACAGCGTCTCACCCGCGCCACCGCCGGGCGCTGGTCGTCCCGGCCGGCATGGCCCTGGCGACCGCGCTCGCGTTCCTGCCGAACACGGCCGCCACGGCCGCCCCGGCCCATCAGGGGGCGGCCTCCGCGGACGCGGCCTCGCTGAGCTACGTGGTCAACGTGCGGGGCGGGCACGGCGCGCCGGCGCATGTGAAGAAGGCGATCGCCAAGGCCGGCGGGACGATCGTGACGTCGTACGACGAGATCGGCGTGATCGTCGTCCACGCGGCGAACGCCGACTTCGCGAAGACGATCCGCCAGGTGCCGGGGGTGCAGTCCGCCGGCGCCACCCGCAACGCGCCGCTGCCGTCGGCGGCCACCACCGACCTGGGCTCCCCCAAGGTGCTCAGCGCCGCCGAGGTCGCCGAGGCGACTGAGGAGGCCGCGGACGGCCAGGACCCGCTGCAGAACCTGCAGTGGGACCTGCCCGCCATCAAGGCGGACAAGGCGCACGAGAAGTCGCTGGGCTCCTCGAAGGTGACCGTCGCCGTCATCGACACGGGCGTCGACGACACGCACCCCGACATCGCGCCCAACTTCGACCGGGCCGCGTCGGTGAACTGTGTGGCGGGCAAGCCCGACACCAGCGAGGGCGCCTGGCGTCCGGGCGCGGCCGAGAGCCCGCACGGCACGCACGTCGCCGGTGAGATCGCCGCCGCGAAGAACGGCGTCGGCATGACCGGTGTCGCCCCCGGGGTGAAGGTCTCCGGCATCAAGGTGTCCAACCCGGACGGCTACTTCTACGCCGAGGCCGTGGTGTGCGGCTTCATGTGGGCGGCCGAGCACGGGGTCGACGTCACCAACAACAGCTATTACACCGACCCCTGGTACTTCAACTGCACGGACGACCCGGACCAGAAGGCGCTCGTCGAGGCCGTCTCCCGGGCCACGCGGTACGCGGAGCGCAAGGGCGCGGTGAACGTCGCGGCGGCGGGCAACGAGAACTACGACCTCGCGTCCGACGAGATCACCGACCCGTCCTCGCCCAACGACGGCACCCCGTCGGACCGGGTGATCGACCCCTCGGAGTGCCTCGACATCCCCACGCAGCTCCCGGGCGTGGTGACGGTCGCGTCGACCGGCGCGAAGGGCCTGAAGTCGTCGTTCTCCAACTACGGCCTGGGGATCGTCGACATCGCCGCCCCCGGCGGTGACTCGACGGCCCTGCAGACGCCCGAGCCGCCCGCCACCAGCGGTCTGATCCTCGGCACCCTGCCGGGTGGCCGCTGGGGCTACATGGCCGGTACGTCGATGGCGTCCCCGCACGTCGCGGGCGTCGCCGCGCTGATCAAGTCGCGGCACCCGTACGCGCCGCCGGCGCTGGTGAAGGCTCTGCTGTACGCGCAGGCCGACGCCACCGCCTGCACCAAGCCGTACGACATCGACAACGACGGCAAGGCCGACGCGGTGTGCGAGGGCCCGAAGAACCTCAACGGCTTCTACGGCTGGGGCATGGCCGACGCGCTGGACGCGGTGACGCGGTAGTCGTCGTCGCTTCGTAGGGCGTTTCAGGGAGGGGCCGGGCGGATGCGCCCGGCCCCTCCCGGTGTTGCAGAGTAGGGCCATGACTCGTCTCGCGTCCTTCTGGTCCGGTCTGGGCGGCGATCCCGCCCTGGTGTCGCGGGTGTCCGCCGTCGAGCGGTCCGGTGTGCTGCCCTCGCGGCTGCCGGTACGGGAGTTCGCGGGGGCGTGCGTCGGCGTGTGCGCGCTGGCCGCCGCCGAGCTCGCGGCCCGGCGCACGGGCGGCGGTGAGGTTCCCGCGGTGCGGGTGGACGACGGGGCGGTAGCCACGGCGTTCGTGAGTGAACGTCACCTGCGCGTCGACGGGCGGGCCGCGGAGAGCTTCGCCCCGCTGTCGCGGTTCTGGCGCACGGCGGACGGGTGGGTGCGCACCCACGCCAACTATCCGCACCATCGCGCGCGCCTGCTCTCCGCGCTGGGCGCGCCGGAGGATCCGGACGCGGTGGCCGCGGTGCTCGCGGGCAGGTCCGCTCAGGAGGTGGAGGAGACGGTCACCGCGGCGGGCGGGCTGGCCGTCGCCCTGCGGACGCCCGGGGAGTGGGCGGCGCACGGGCAGGCGGCGGCGGTGGCACGGCTGCCGCTGGTGGAGCGGGTACGGCTGGACTCCGCGCCCGCGCGGGAGTTCGCGCCGGTGGGTGTCGGCGATCCGCTGCTGCCGGCGGCGGGGCTGCGGGTGCTGGACCTCACCCGGGTCATCGCCGGGCCGGTCGCCACGCGCACGCTCGCGCTGCTGGGCGCGGACGTGCTGCGGCTCGACCCGCCCGGGATGCCCGAACTGCCCGACCAGCACACCGACACGGGTTTCGGGAAGCGCTCGGCGCTGCTGGAGCTGGCCTCCGGGCGGGAGGTGTTCGAGAAGTTGCTGGCGTCGGCCGACGTGGTCGTCACCGGGTACCGGCCCGGCTCGCTGGACCGCTTCGGGCTGAGCGCGGAGGCGCCGGCCGAGCGGCGGCCGGGGGTGGTCGTGGCCCAGCTGTCGGCGTGGGGCGCGACCGGGCCGTGGGCGGGACGCCGTGGCTTCGACAGCCTGGTCCAGGTGGCGACGGGCGTCGCCCGCATCGAGGGCGAGAAGGACCGCCCCGGTGCGCTGCCGGCCCAGGCGCTGGACCACGGCACGGGGTATCTGCTCGCGGCGGGGGTGCTGCGGGCCTTGTCGGACCAGGCGGACGAGGGCGGCAGCCGGTTGGTGCGGGTGGCGCTGGCGCGGACGGCGGCGGAACTTCTGGCGGGCGGTGCGGGTGACGCCGTACCCGGCGGCGAGGTGTCTGCCACACCGTGGCTCGCGGAACGGGACAGCCCCCTGGGACGGCTGCGGTACGCGCTGCCCCCGGTGGAGTTCGAGGGCGGGCCGCGTGACTGGGCGCGGGGGCCGGGGGTGTGGGGAGCGGATGCGGCGCGGTGGCTGTGAGTGGCACGCCTCCCCCGACGGAGAGACAAAGTCCGCATGTCTCCCGCCACTTGCCCCGCTCTGTGTGATCTTGTGAAGATCCTGGGGTGACTCTCACGAAATCCAGGTCCCGGTCCCGGGCGTCCGAGGCCTCCGGTGGCCGGTGGCGGTCCGTGGCCGTGCTCGTCCTGGTGGTGCTCGGCGCGCTGATCCCCCTGTTCGGGCCGTCGCCCGCGCTGCACGGCACCGGGGAGGCGGAGGCGCCCGGGACCGGGGGCATCGCCCTGCTGCGTACCGTGCTGTTCGCCGCGCTCGCCGTGCCCCTGGGCGAACTGTTCGCCGTACGGCTGGCGCGTACGCTTCCCGGCGCGCCGCCCGCCCTGCCCCGGAGTTGGTCGACCGTCGCCGACTCCGTCGGTTTCGTGGCCGCCCTGGGACTCGCGTCCGTGGTGGCGACCGGCAACCTCGTGCCGAGCAGCCCCGCCGACATCGACGTGGGCGGGCTCTACGAGACGCGGGACGGCAAGCTCGCCCTGCTGGAGGTCAACGGCTTCCTCGCGGCAGCCCTGTGCTCCGCGTCCCGCCGTCCCGTCACGCAGGCCTTGCCGCTGGCGGCGGTCGTCGTCGCCGAGGCGCTGCGCGCGCATCCGACGACCGAGTACAGCCCGCTCGTCGGGTCGGGGCTGACGCTGGTGCATCTGACGTGCGCTTCGCTGTGGGCGGGCGGCCTGCCGCACGTCCTGCGCACCCTGCGGTTGTGGGGGCACGTGGAGGCGGGCGCGGCGCTGCTGGGCCGCTACGCGCGCGTGGCGCTCGTCCTGCTCGCCGCCATCACCGCGACGGGGGTGTGCAGTTCACTGCGCCGGATGCCGCCAGGGACCATCCTGGAGCAGCTGACGGACACCGCGTACGGGCGCGTGCTGCTCGCCAAGCTGGTCCTGATGGCCGGCGTGTCCGCTCTGGCCCTGTGGGCGCGGGTGCGGCTGTCGCGCGCGGCCGACCCGCTGACCGCGCGTTCACCCGCGCGGGCGGAGGTGTGCGTACTCGCCCTGGTGGTCGCGGTGTCGGGATTGCTGACCGCGCTGCCGGTGCCGATCCGCTGGTGACCGCCCCGCGCGCCGTCGTACGCGCCGTCACGCGCGCGTCGTGAACGGACGCGCCGCACGGGGCACCTGACGGACAGGCCTGTCGGTAGCGGGCCGTATCCTCATGAACCATGCTCGAAGATCTCACCGCCGCAGCCGCCTCCCCCACCGCGTGGCCGGCCGCGTATCCGCAGGGATACGCGGTCGTCGACGTGGAGACGACGGGGCTGGCCCGGGACGACCGCATCATCTCCGCGGCCGTCTACCGGCTGGACGCGCGCGGCGAGGTCGAGGACCACTGGTACACGGTGGTCAACCCGGAGCGCGACCCGGGCCCGGTGTGGATACACGGGCTGACGAGCGACGTGCTCGAGGGCGCGCCCCTCTTCCAGGACATCGCGGCGGAGTTCGCGGCGCGTCTGGAGGGCCGCGTCCTGGTGGCGCACAACGCGGTGTTCGACTGGCAGATGATCGCCCGCGAGTACGCCCGCGCGCGCAGCGAGGCCCCGGTGAGACAACGGCTGTGCACCATCGCCCTGTCGAAGGAGCTGAGGCTGCCGCTGCCCAACCACAAGCTGGAGTCGCTCGCGGCGCACTTCGGCGTGGTGCAGCGCCGGGCACACCACGCGCTGGACGACGCGCGCGTGCTGGCGGAGGCGTTCCGGCCGAGCCTGCGGGCCGCGGCGGCGGGCGGCGTACGGCTGCCGCTGCACGAGTGCCGGCCGCTCACCGAGTGGTCGGACCGTCCCCGTATCGGGCAGCAGGCGTCCTACGGCGGGCGGGCGCCCTCCAGTTGGCGCCCCTCCCGCAAAAGACCCGCATGCCCCTATCCCAACCCGGGACGGTATGAACCGGGCAAGCGTCTCAAGCAGGGCATGCGGGTGGCGTTCTCCGGGGACACGTCCACCGAGCGCGACCTCCTGGAGGACCGGGCGACCGAGGCGGGGCTGCACGTGGCGACGAGCCTGTCGCGGCTCACGAGCCTCCTGGTGACCAACGACCCGGACTCGGGCACGTCGAAGACGGTCAAGGCCCGCCAGTTCGGCACGCCGGTGGTCGACGAGGCCGCCTTCGGCCAGCTCCTCGCGGACGTCGAGCCCGCCTCGGAGACCTGACCGGCCCGCCGCCCGCGGGAAGGCGCGCGGGGCGTGGGGCCGTACCCGGCTCGGATCGTCGCGCGCCCGGGTTGTACCTTCATGGGGTGTACCGCTTCCTGCTGTCCCGGCAATGGGTGACCCTCACACTGGTCGCCCTGCTTCTCGTCCCCACGATGATCGCGCTGGGCATCTGGCAGATGAACCGCTCCGAGGAGCGCTCCGCGCGCAACCAGCTGGTGACCGACGCGCTGGCCGCCGACCCGGTGCCGGTGGAGCGGCTCGCGGCCCCGGGCCACGCGGTGACCCGGGCCGAGCGGTACCGCACGGTGACCGCCACGGGCCGGTTCGACACGGACGCCGAGGTCGTGGTGCGCCGCCGCGTCAACGCCGACGAGGAGATCGGCTTCCACGTCCTGACGCCGTTCGTCCTCGACGACGGCAAGGTGCTGCTGGTCAACCGCGGCTGGATCCCCGCCGACGGCCCCAGCCAGACCGCCTTCCCGAAGGTGCCCGCGCCGCCGGCCGGGGAGACCACGATCACCGGCCGGCTGATGCCGGACGAGACGACCGAGGCCAGCGGCATCAAGGACCTCGAGGGCCTGCCCGACCGGCAGATCATGCTGATCGACAGCGAGCGGGAGGCGGAGCGGCTGGACGCCGACGTGCTCGGCGGCTACGTGGCGCAGACCGGGCCCGAGCCGAAGGGCGGCCTCCCTCAGCAGCTGGGTGACCCCGGCAAGGAGAACGCGGCGCTGAACTACGCGTACGCGGTCCAGTGGTGGCTGTTCGCCGCGGCCGTCCCGGTCGGCTGGGTCGTGCTGGCCCGCCGTGAGGCGCGCGAGCGGACCGCGAAGACGGGCCAGGACACCGACTCCGGGGCGTCCGACACCGCCCCCGCCGAGTCCGCGGCCGTCTGACCGCGCTCCCCCGCTTCTCCCCGTTCGCCGGGTTCTGTGCGAGAGTGGCGCACCGTCGGGCGTGTCACCGATGGGTTCCGGACACGGAACCGGCCGGTTTCCGTCATCCGGACGGGCCGTCCGCGCAACTCTCTCCCGAGGGCACAGCACACCAAGGACGGTGATCCATGGCCGGCGCAGCCATGACCACGACGTTCCTCGCCGTGATCGGCGGGGCGTCGCTGCTCGCCGTCACCGCACGCCGGCTGCGCCCCGGCGACCGGCTGCCCTCGCTGGAGGGCTGGGCGCTGGCCGACCGGAGCCTCGGCGCCGGCTGGACCTGGCTGCTGCTCGGCGGGACGGTCTACACCGCGTACACCTTCACCGCCGTGCCGGGCCTCGCGTACGGCAACGGCGCGTCCGCGTTCTTCGCGGTGCCGTACACGGTGATCGTGTGCCCGCTGGCGTTCGTGCTGCTCAGCCGGCTCTGGGAAGTGGCCCGGCGGCACGGCTACGTCACGGCCGCCGACTTCGTGCGCGGCCGCTACGGCTCGGCCCCGCTGGCCCTGGTGGTCGCGCTGACCGGCATCCTCGCGACGATGCCGTACCTGGCGCTCCAGCTGCTCGGCATCCGCGCGGTGCTCACGGCGGGCGGTCTCTACCCGCCGGGCGTCGTCGGGGACCTGGCGATGACGGCGGTGTTCGCCGGGCTGGCGGTGGCCACCTACCGGCACGGGCTGCGGGCGCCCACGGTGATCGCCGCGCTGAAGGCGGTGGCGGTGTTCGTGTCGCTCACCGCGGTCTGCTGGCTGGTCCTGGACCGGTCCGGCGGTCCCGGCGCGGTCTTCGACGGGGCCGCCCACGCCCTCGGCGGCACCGACCCCGCCCACTCGCCGCTGGTGCTCACGCCCGAACAGCGGCCCGCGTACGCGACGCTCGCGCTCGGGTCCGCGCTGGCGCTGCTGATGTACCCGCACGTGCTGACCGCCGGGTTCGCCGCCGACGGGACGCGCACCCTGCGCAAGGTGTCGGCGGGGCTGCCCGCCTGGACGGCGCTGCTCGCGCTGTTCGGCTTCCTCGGGATCGCGGCCCTCGCCGCCGGGGTGCGGGCTCCCGAGGGCGGCGCGGAGGCGGCGGTGCCGATGCTGGTCGACCGGCTGATGCCGGGCCCGCTCGCGGGGCTGGTGTTCGGCTCGATCGTGGTCGGCGCGCTGGTCCCGGCGGCCGTGATGTCCATCGCCGCGGCCACCAGCTTCGTGCGCAACGTGTACGTCGAGTACGTCCACCCGACGGCCACGCCGAAGCGGCAGGTGCGGGTCGCCAAGGCGGTGTCGCTGACCGCGAAGCTCGGCGCGGTGGCGTTCGTGTTCGGGCTGCGCGACCAGGACGCGATCAACCTCCAGCTCCTCGGCGGGGTGTGGATCCTCCAGGTCTTCCCGGCCGTCGCCGTCGGCCTGTACACGCGGTGGCTGCACCCGCGGGCGCTGCTCGCCGGCTGGGCCGTGGGCATGGCCGCCGGGACCTACCTGGTGGTGCGGGAGGGCTTCTCCTCGACCGTGCCGCTCGTCGCCGGCTCGCCCGAGATCTACGCCGGGGTCGCCGCGCTGGTGCTGAACCTGGCCGTCGCGGTGGCCGCCACGCCCGTCCTCGCCCGGCTCGGCGTCCCGCGCGGACCCGACTCCACCGACCTGCCGTCCCGCCCGCGCGCCGGGCGACGTCCTCCGACGGGAGCGAACAACGCGTGATACGCAGACACCGTCCCCCGGTCACCCTGCCCCCGGCCCCGGCCGCCCCGCCGCCCGAGCCGCCGGACCCGCCCGCCCCGCTCGCCGCACCGGTCTCGGACCCCGCCGACCTGGAGCGTGAGGCCGGTGTGGCCCGCCTCTTCGAGCTGCACTACTCCTCGATGCTGCGGCTCGCCGTGCTGCTCGGCGCGGACGACCCGGAGAACGTGGTCGCCGAGGCGTACTACCAGATCTACCGCCGGTGGCGGCGGCTGAAGGACGTCGCCGCGGCCGAGGCCTATCTGCGCTCCACGGTCTGCAACCTGACCCGGATGCGGATACGCCACCTCCAGGTCGCCCGCCGGCACGAGGAGCAGCCGGCCCCTCCGCCCGAGGCGACCGTGACGTCCGCCGAGAACACCGCGCTGCTGCGGGACGACCAGCGGGTGCTGATCGACGCACTGCAACAGCTCCCGGCCCGGCAGCGCGAGGCGCTGGTACTGCGCCACTGGCTCGGGCTGAAGGAGGCCGAGATCGCCGCCGCGATGGGCATCTCCCGCGGCTCCGTCAAGACGCACACCTCCCGCGGCATCGCCGCGCTGACCCAGGCCATGGAGACCCGGCGATGAAGCATCAGGATGCGACCCCGTCGCGTGACGCCGGCCAGGACCGCACCGGCCACGAACCGCCCGAGCCGACCCGGCCGCCGGACGCGGAGCACACCGAACGGCAGCTCGCCGACGCCCTGCACGCCCTGGCCGGAGGGGTGCTGCCCGACCCGGACGCCTACCGCACCGCGCGCGGCGAGTGGCTGCGCCGGGAGCGCCGCCGCCGGCTGGTGCTCACCGTGCTGGTCGCCGTCGTGTTCGCGCTGGCCACGCTGATCGGGCTGTGGGTGCTCAACCAGGCGCCCGTCGAACCCGGTGTGATCTTCTCCGGCGACGGCGCCGCCGCAGCCGACGGACCGTCACTCCCCCGGCCTCCGGGCTGATTGCGGCCCCCGGCCGCAGGGAACCCGCACCCCGTGCTGCGAATCGAGGACTACGCGCTCATCGGCGACGAGCAGACCGCTGCCCTGGTGGGCGCCGACGGCTCGATCGACTGGCTCTGCCTGCCCCGCTTCGACTCGGCGGCCTGCTTCGCCCGGCTGCTCGGCGACGAGAGCAACGGCCACTGGCGCATCGCCCCGCCGGGCCAGGAGCGGTGCGCGCGCCGCGCCTACCGCGAGGACTCGCTGGTCCTGGACACCGTGTGGGAGACACCCGACGGCGCCGTGCAGGTCACCGACCTGATGCCACAGCGGCACACGGCGCCCGACCTGGTGCGGATCGTGCAGGGCCTCAGCGGTGAGGTGACCGTGCGCAGCACGCTCAAGCTGCGGTTCGACTACGGCTCCATCGTGCCGTGGGTGCGCAGGGCCGACGGTCACCGGGTCGCGGTGGCCGGGCCCGACTCGGTGTGGCTGCGCAGCGAGCCGGAGGTGCACACCTGGGGCGAGGACTTCGGCACCCACGCGGAGTTCACGGTGAAGGAGGGCGAGCGGGTCGCCTTCGTGCTCACCTGGCACCCCTCGCACGAGCCGCGCCCGGCGCTGATCGACCCGTACGCCTCGCTGCGGCACAGCGTGAAGGACTGGCAGGCGTGGGCGTCCCGCTGCCGCTACCGGGGGCCGCACCGGGACATGGTGATGCGGTCCCTGATCACGCTGAAGGCGCTCACCTACCGCCCCACCGGCGGGATCGTCGCCGCCGCCACCACCTCCCTGCCGGAGGAGCCGGGCGGCGTACGGAACTGGGACTACCGCTTCTGCTGGCTGCGCGACTCCACGCTCACCCTGAGCGCGTTGCTCGCCGCCGGGTACATGGAGGAGGCCGAGGCCTGGCGCAACTGGCTGCTCCGCGCGGTCGCCGGCGACCCGGCGGACCTGCAGATCATGTACGGGCTCGCGGGCGAGCGGAGGCTGCCGGAGTTCGAGATCCCCTGGCTGTCCGGCTTCGGCGGCGCCACCCCGGTGCGGATCGGCAACGACGCCGTGAAACAGCTCCAGCTCGACGTGTACGGGGAGGTCGTGGACTCCCTCGCACTGGCCCGGCGCGCGGGGCTGTCCGCGCAGCCGGACGTGTGGGCGCTGCAGTCGGTGCTGCTGGACTTCCTGCGCACGGCGTGGCGGCAGCCGGACGAGGGCCTGTGGGAGGTGCGCGGCGGGCGGCGCCATTTCGTGCACTCCAAGGTGATGGTGTGGGTGGCCGCCGACCGTCTGGTGCGCGCGCTGGAGAAGTTCCCGGACCTGGACGGCGACCTCGACGGCTGGCGCGAACTGCGCGACGAGGTGCACCGGGAGGTGTGCGAGAAGGGCTACGACCCCGAGCGCAACACGTTCACGCAGTCCTACGGTTCGCGGGAGCTGGACGCGGCGCTGCTGCTGATCCCCCGCACCGGCTTCCTGCCGCCGGACGACCCCCGGGTGCTCGGCACCATCGACGCGATCCGGGCGGAGCTGGGCCAGGACGGTCTCGTACGCCGCTACACCCCGGACGCCGCCGAACTGGACGGACTGCCCGGGCAGGAGGGCGCGTTCCTGGCGTGCGCGTTCTGGCTCGTGGACGCCCTGCACATGACGGGCCGCACCGAGGAGGCCCGCGAACTCTTCGAACGGCTGCTGGGCCTGGCGAACGACGTGGGGCTCCTCGCCGAGGAGTACGACACGGTGAACGGCCGGCTGCTGGGCAACTTCCCTCAGGCGTTCAGCCACATCGGCCTGGTGAACAGCGCCCTCGCCCTGTTTGGCGACGAGGAGGCAGGATAGGGCCATGGATCTTGGACTGAAGGACCGGGTGTACGTCGTCACCGGGGCCACCCGCGGGCTGGGCCACGCCTCCGCGCGGGCGCTCGTCGCCGAGGGCGCGAAGGTGGTCGTCACGGGGCGGAAGGAGGACGCGGTCGCCGAGGCCGTGTCCGCGCTGGGGCCGGACGCGGCGGCCGGGGTGGCCGTCGACAACGCCGACCCCGGGGCCGCCGAGCGGCTGATCGCGGCCGCGCGCGAGCGGTTCGGCCGCTTCGACGGCGTCCTCGTCAGCGTGGGCGGACCCCCGCCGGGGTTCGTCGCCGACACCACGGACGAGCAGTGGCAGGCGGCGTTCGAGTCGGTGTTCCTCGGCGCGGTACGGCTGGCCCGCGCGGCCGCCGCGGAGCTGGGCGAGGGGGGTGTCATCGGCTTCGTGCTGTCCGGCTCGGTGCACGAGCCGATCCCCGGCCTGACCATCTCCAACGGACTGCGCCCGGGCCTGGCCGGCTTCGCCAAGTCCCTCGCCGACGAACTGGGCCCCCGCGGCATCCGCGTGGTGGGCCTGCTGCCCGGACGCATCGACACCGACCGCGTGCGCGAGCTGGACTCCCTCTCCGCCGACCCGGAAGCCACCCGCCAGGCGGCCGAGTCCCGCATCCCCCTGCGCCGCTACGGCACCCCCGAGGAGTTCGGCCGCACGGCGGCGTTCCTCCTCTCCCCGGCGGCGTCGTACGTCACGGGCGTGATGCTGCCGGTGGACGGGGGCTCTCGGCACGGGTTCTGAATCCGGCTGATGTGACGTCAGGTGACGCGTTCCGGGCGGTGTTTCACCGCCCGGAGGCGCACCTCCGACGGAAGCTCCGGGAGGCCCGCCGAGGTGCGGGCGTGGGTCAACGGGCCCGCGGTGAAGGTGTCCAGGGCCGTGCCCGGGTTTACGTGGGGTTCCAGGAGGAGGACGACCCGGGTGTGCGGGGTGCCGCGGCGGCCGGTGAGCAGGACGCGGGCCTCGGCGACGCCGTCCTGACGATTCGCCTCCCCGGCGAGCGCGTGCTCCAGGGAGCGGCCCCGCAGCGTCGCGATCTCGCCGTCGCCGGTGTCGACCACGACCTCCGACATGCGCCGCCGCCGGAGCACGGAGACCAGCCACCACAGGCAGAGCAGCACCAGCACGGCGAGCGCGGCGATCACTGCCGGCCACCACCAGCCCTCGTCCCGCCACCGGGTCCGCTCGGAGTCGTCGAGCAGCACGTCGTTCCGTCCGTCGTGCAGCCACCAGGAGGGCGCGGGCGCGCCCAGGCCGATCGCCAGCACCGAGCCGCCCAGCGCGAACAGCACCAGCCCGGCCAGGGCGAGCAGCACACGGTTGACGGTCGTGTTCACGGTCACCGCCCCTTCCGGCCGGGCCGCCGCACACGCAGCGTCAGCGGGGACGGCCGCGCCAGGCCCAGCCCCCGGATCGCCCCTTCCAGCACGGCGGTCAGGTCCTTCCGTACGTCGTCCAGGTCGCGGAAGTGCGACACCGCCCGCACGTCCGTCCTCCTCCGCTTCACGGCCACCCGCACCGACTGCACACCGGCCACCTCCAGCGCCCGGTCCCGCAGCACCATGGCGGCCGCGTCCCGGTGGAGGCCGGCGCGGACGTCGGGGTGGGTGCGGTGCATCGTCAGCACGGACCGCAGTCCCGGGGTGAGGGCCAGCACCAGCAGCCACAGGCCGAGCGCGGCGGCGACGGCGGCACCGGTCAGCACCCACACGTCGTCCAACTGCCGTTCGGCGAGCTGCCGGGCGAGCTCGTGCCTCCAGCTCATCCCCGGCCGGTGGGCGCGTACCGCCGCGATGTCGTAGAGGAACCAGCCCGCGATCACCAGGACCGCCAGCGCCACCAGGCCCGCCGGCACGCGGCGGGCCGACCAGAAGCGCCGGCGTCCGCCGCTCGCGCCGCCCATGGTCGCACCGCTCTCCGCGGCCGGTGCCGTCGGACCGGCCGTCGTGTCCGGCGTCCCGCTCATGCCGGCCTCCCGACGGGCGTGTCGGGGTGGGCGGCCAGATGCAGCCGCTCCACCTGGACGACGACCTCCGGGACGGACATCCCCGCGAGGTCGCGCACCCGGTCGACGATCCGCCGCCGCACGCGCGCGCAGCGGCCGCCGACGTCGCCGGGATAGTCGAGTTCCACGTGCACCCGCACGCGGGCGTGGCCGTGCCGGACGACGACGCTCGCGTGCGGCGGCTCCGCGTCCCTCGGCAGCGTGCCGAGGGCCTCACGCGCCGCCTGGGACGCGATCTTCGCGACCACCCGGTCGGCGATCGTGGTCTCCCCGCGCTCCGCCGGAGGGACGACGGTCCGCGGGTCTCCGCCGAGCTCCACGGCCCCCGCGCCCACCCCCGTCACCGCCGCCGTTCGTCACGGGGACGGAAGAAGTCGCCGAGGTCCAGGTCGCCCTCGAGCAGCCGGCCGACCACGAAACCCACCGCGCCCAGGGCCGCCACCAGCAGGAAAGCCCCGAATCCGCCGAAATATCCGGCGAAGCCCAACGCCATGCCGGCGATCATGCCGACGACGGCCATCCTCATGCGTCGCTCCTCCGCTCAGCGTGTCTCACTGCAGCCGGGTCTCGGGCTCGTCCTCCTCCTCGTCGGGCAGTTTCACGTCGCTCACCGCGATGTTGACCTCGACGACCTCGAGTCCGGTCATCCGCTCGACGGCCGCGATGACGTTCTCCCGTACGTCCTTGGCGACGTCGGCGATGGACACGCCGTAGTCGACGACGATCTCCAGGTCCAGCGCGGTCTGCACCTCGCCGACCTCGGCCTTCACCCCGCGCGTCGCCGACTTCGACCCGCCGGGCACGCGCTCGCGCATCGCGCCGAAGGTGCGGGAGATGCCGCTGCCCATGGCGTGCACGCCCAGGACGTCCCGGGCGGCCAGATGGGCGATCTTCTCGACCACGCCGTCGGCGATGGTCGTACGGCCACGGGCCGCGGGGTCGCCGCCGCCACGCCGCGTGGACTGCCCCCGGCGCGTGCCGGAGTCGCCGAGCGTCTTGTCGCTGTCAGGAGCCCGTACCGAGCCGCCTTCGGTCATGTCGGTCATCGCCATACATCCCTTCGGTCGTCCTCCTTCGACCACATTATGCGCGGTTGCCCCGATCCGCTCCGGCAATACGGCAGGCTGGAGGAATGACGGCGGACCGATGGACGCGGATGGTGCGGCAACAGGTGCGGCTGGGCAGATTCCTGCCGCTGGGCGGGCCGTACGACGGCGCGTGGATCGCGGAACGGGCGGCGAGAGGGGCGCTGCGCGCGGCGGCGGAACGGGAGGTGCCGGAGGTACGCCTGGACGGGGTCCGGCTCGGCCTCGCAGACCTCGACACGGCCGTCGAGCCGGCGGTCCCTGCCCCGCCGAGCGCCCTCCCCCCGGGCCCGCTGCGACTCACGGCGGAGTTCGCGACGACGGCGGCGTGGCCCCTGCCGGAGACGGCGTCTCGACTGCGGACGGCGTTGGCGGTGGCCGCGACGGAACGGGTGGGGCTGGACGTGGTGGAGGTGGACCTCCGGGTCACGGAGCTGCTCGACGAGGAGCCGGGGGCGGGCCGGGGCGGGGCGGCGGAACCGCCGGAGGGTGCGGACGGGGCCGGGGGCGCGCGGACGCCCGGGGGTTCGGACGGGTCCGGGACGGCGGACACGCCCGAGGCCGCGGACAGCGCCGGGGGCGCGCGGACGCCCAAGGGTGCCGACGAGACCGGGGCGGCGGACACGCCCGAGGCCGCGGACAGCGCCGGGGGCGCGCGGACGCCCGGGGGTTCGGACGGGTCCGGGACGGCGGACACGCCCGAGGCCGCGGACAGCGCCGGGGGCGCGCGGACGCCCAAGGGTGCCGACGAGACCGGGGCGGCGGACACGCCCAAGGGTGCCGACGAGACCGGGGCGGCGGACACGCCCAAGGATGCGGACCGGACCCGGGGCGCGCGGACGCCCGGGGGTGCGGACGGGTCCGGGGCGGCGGACACGCCCGAGGGTGCCGACGAGGCCGGGGCGGCGGACGAGTCCGGGAGTGAGGGCAGGCCCGGAGCCGCGGGAACGCCCGGGGTCGTGGGCGCGGCCGGAGCCGCGGACGCTCCCGAGGGCGCGGGCGCGCCTGACGCGGGGCGGGTGGCCGGTGCCTCCGGCGGTGCGGGCGCGCGGGACACCGCACAGGCTTTCGGCAGTGGTGCCGCGGTTGACCGTGGTGCCGGGCCGGAAGGCGAGCGGGTCGCCGACGTGGTGTTGGGGGTGCCAGGGGTGAGCCGCCTGACCGGGGTGTGGGGGCGGGGGGTGCGGCTCGGCGAGCGGGCGTCGGCGGCCGGGGACGCTCTTCCCCGGCGGCACGCGCGCGTGGATCTCGCCGTCGCGGCCGGCTTCCGGCCGCTGGAGGTCGCCCGTGCCGTGCGGGCGGCCGTGGCGGAGGCGTCGGCGGACCGGCCGACGGTGGCCGTCCTGGTCACCGACCTGGACTGACCCGCCGTCGGCCGGTCACGGCCACCGGACTACTCGCCGAGCCCGGCCAGGTCCCGCAGGCGACGCGCCTGGGCCGCCCGCTCGGCGCCCCGCTGCTCGTCGTAGGTGCGCCCCTGCGCGCCCCGCAGCAGCGCCTTCGTCTCGATGACGGCGTCGCGCGGCGCGGCCAGCAGCGCCGCCGCGAGGTCCTGCACCGCGCCGTCGAGTTCGGCGCCGGGCACGGCGAGATTGGCGAGGCCGATGTTCACCGACTCCTCGGCCGTGACGAAACGGCCCGTCGCGCAGATCTCCAGCGCGCGGGCGTAGCCGACAAGGCCGACGAGGGGGTGCGTGCCGGTCAGGTCGGGCACCAGGCCGAGGCTGGTCTCACGCATGGCGAACTGCACGTCGTCCGCGACGACGCGCAGGTCACAGGCGAGGGCCAGTTGGAACCCGGCCCCGATGGCGTGTCCCTGCACGGCGGCGATGGACACGATGTCGTTGCGCCGCCACCAGGTGAACGCGTCCTGGTAGCCGGCGATGGCGGCGTCCAGCGCGGCGTCGTCACTGCGCGCCAGGTCGATGAAAGACGGCTCACCCGGGATTCCCTCGGGCGAGAGCATCTGCCGGTCGAGCCCGGCGGAGAACGACTTGCCCTCCCCGCGCAGCACCACGACCCGAACGGAGCCGGGCAGCAGCTGACCGGCCTCGGTCAGCGCCCGCCACAGAGCGGGGCTCTGCGCGTTGCGCTTGGCCGGGTTGGTCAGCGTCACCGTGGCGATCGCGTCGTCGACGGTGAGCCGTACGCCGTCCTTGTCGAGAACCGGACCGAGGTCCTGGGGGGACGAAGCCATGGGGCGCCTCCGATGGGTGCGGTCGTCTAAGTGACTGCACAGTAACCACCCGGCCGGTCGGACGGCCGACCGGGTGGCCACCATCGGGTCTGCGAGCCCCCGGGGATCAGGCCGACGGGGACTTCTTGCCCCGTGTCGCCCCGCCACGCCCTCGGAGCGTGACGCCCGACTCGCTCAGCATGCGGTGCACGAACCCGTAACTGCGGCCGGTCTCCTCGGCCAACGCACGGATGCTCGCACCGGCGTCGTACTTCTTCTTCAGGTCTGCCGCGAGCTTGTCGCGCGCGGCGCCGGTCACCCGGCTGCCCTTCTTCAGAGTCTCGGCCACCCGTGCCTCCTCATGGGAAGTGCGCTCTGGTCTCCTCATGATCACCCCTCCCGGGCCCGATGGCCACCCATTCGGCAAGGTCGATAAGACAACCTTGTGACGACGGGAGCGTGTCCCCACATCCGGAATGAGGAATTCCAAGCGGCTCCGACGCGACCGCCGAACGGGTTTCTCCAGGAATTCGCAGGTCAGAAAGACGCGACGGCCGAACCTTCGTTCCGAGAGGGTCCGGCCGCGAAATCCGTGTAGGACACACCTCAGGATGAGGAGATCTCACACGATTGATGGATCACCGATGGGCCGAATGATCCATACACAGTGGATCACGCATTCGATCAAACTCCGCTGACCCCGCCACAGGGGTTTTCGGATCAGGCGAGCGCGACCAGATCCGCGTAGTCGGAGCCCCACAGGTCCTCGACGCCGTCCGGCAGCAGAATGATCCGCTCCGGCTGGAGCGCCTCGACGGCGCCCTCGTCGTGGGTGACGAGGACGACCGCGCCCTTGTAGGTGCGCAGCGCGCCGAGGATCTCCTCACGGCTGGCCGGGTCGAGGTTGTTGGTGGGCTCGTCGAGCAGCAGCACGTTCGCCGAGGAGACGACGAGGGTCGCCAGCGCGAGACGGGTCTTCTCACCGCCGGAGAGGACCCCGGCCGGCTTGTCGACGTCGTCGCCGGAGAAGAGGAACGAGCCGAGCACCTTGCGGACCTCCACGAGGTCCAGATCGGGCGCGGCCGAGCGCATGTTCTCCAGGACCGTGCGGTCCGGGTCGAGGGTCTCGTGCTCCTGCGCGTAGTAGCCGAGCTTGAGGCCGTGACCGGGGACGACGGCGCCCGTGTCGGGCTGCTCGACGCCCGCGAGGAGCCGCAGCAGGGTGGTCTTGCCGGCGCCGTTCAGCCCGAGGATGACCACCCGGGAGCCCTTGTCGATCGCCAGGTCGACGTCGGTGAAGATCTCCAGCGAGCCGTACGACTTCGACAGGCCTTCCGCCATCAGCGGGGTCTTGCCGCAGGGCGCTGGCTCGGGGAAGCGCAGCTTGGCGACCTTGTCGGACTGGCGCGCCTCCTCCAGACCGGCGAGCAGCTTCTCCGCGCGGCGGGCCATGTTCTGCGCGGCCACCGTCTTGGTCGCCTTGGCGCGCATCTTGTCGGCCTGGGCGTTCAGCGCGGCGGCCTTCTTCTCGGCGTTCTGCCGCTCGCGGCGGCGGCGCTTCTCGTCGGCCTCGCGCTGCTGCTGGTAGAGCTTCCAGCCCATGTTGTAGACGTCGATCGTGGCGCGGTTGGCGTCCAGGTAGAACACCTTGTTGACGACCGTCTCGACCAGGTCGACGTCGTGGGAGATCACGATGAAGCCGCCGCGGTAGGTCTTCAGGTAGTCGCGCAGCCAGACGATGGAGTCGGCGTCGAGGTGGTTCGTCGGCTCGTCGAGGAGCAGGGTGTCCGCGTCGGAGAACAGGATGCGGGCGAGCTCCACGCGGCGGCGCTGACCGCCGGAGAGGGTGTGCAGCGGCTGGCCGAGCACCCGGTCGGGGAGGTTCAGCGCGGCGGCGATCGTGGCGGCCTCGGCCTCGGCGGCGTACCCGCCCTTGGTCAGGAACTCCGTCTCCTGGCGCTCGTACTGCTTCAGCGCCTTCTCGCGGGTGGCGCCCTGGCCGTTGGCGATGCGCTGCTCGTTCTCGCGCATCTTGCGGATCAGTACGTCGAGACCGCGGGCGGAGAGGATGCGGTCGCGGGCGAGGACGTCGAGGTCGCCGGTGCGGGGGTCCTGGGGCAGGTAGCCGACCTCGCCGGAGCGGGTGACCGTGCCGGCGGCGGGCATGCCCTGGCCGGCGAGGACCTTGGTGAGCGTGGTCTTTCCCGCGCCGTTGCGGCCGACCAGGCCGATGCGGTCGCCCTTGGCGACGCGGAAAGTGGCGCTTTCGATGAGGACACGGGCACCGGCGCGCAGCTCGATGCCGGAGGCGGAGATCACGGACAGACTCCAGGGCAGGTGTGGAGGGCGGTGGGCGGCTGAGGGCGTTCCCGCCGTCTAATGCGCGAGGAGAATGGCCATGCGAGCCATTCTAACGGGGCGGGGCAAGGGGTTTTCCGCGCGCGGACTGCTGTCTGTGGTTGTCGGTGGCGGGTGTCACACTGACCTGTGACGAGACATATCGGTGCGCTTCGGACACGAGGAAGTGATCGTCATGGCGGGTGCGAGCGTCGTCCCGACGCTGCTGTACGCGGACGCGAAGGCGGCGATCCGTCAGCTGACGGAGGGGCTCGGCTTCACGGAGGTGTCGGTGTACGAGGGGGAGGACGGCACGGTGGAGCACGCGGAACTGGCCCACGGGAACGGGGTGGTGATGCTGGGGTCCAAGGGGCGTGGGGGTGTGTTCGACAAGGCGATGGAGGGGGCGGGGCCGGCGGGGGTGTACGTCGTCGTGGACGACGTGGACGCGCATCATCGGCGGGCGGTGGAGCAGGGGGTGGAGGTGCTGATGCCTCCGGCGGATCAGGCGTATGGGTCGCGGGACTATATGGTCCGGGATCTGGAGGGCAACGTGTGGAGCTTCGGTACGTATGCGCCGGAGGTGGGGGGCTGATTGCGCGGTGGCCGTTGCGGCACCTGGGTACCGCGCCTCAGCTACCGCGTCCCGCGGGGGTGCCGCACCGTGCCCCCGTCCTCAGCCCCCCTTGTGGACCTGGAACGCCGCCCTTCGGACCGCCTTCGCGAAGGCCGGGTCCGGGTGGGCTGCTGCCAGGGCTACCAGGACCTGGACCGTGCGGGGGTGCCCCACCGCGCGGATCTCGGCCAGGAGGGCCGGCACCGTCGGCTGGACCGCCGTCTCCAGGTGACGCAGCAGCAGCGGCGCCTCCCCGTGGTCCGCGACCGCCGCGGCCGTGTCGACCCACAGCCACGTCGCCTCCTCCCGCGTCAGCACCTCGTGCGCGTCCTCGGGGTCCACCCCGTCGTGCTCGGCGAGCCACAGCAGGGCGTAAGGACGCAGCGCGGGCTCGTCGAGGGCGGCGCGTACCTCCGGCTCGGCGGGGGCTCCGACCACCCGGAGCGCCTCGAAGGCGAGCCCCCGCAGCAGCGCGTCCTCCCCGCGCGCGGCGGCGATCAGCTCGGTGACGGCGCTGCCGACGGGCCGGGCGGCGAGCCAGGCGCGGTACTCGGCGCGGGCCGCGGCCGGACGGAGCCGCGCGCACCCGCGCAGCATGTCCTCCGCGCCCTGCTCGATGTTGCCGGCCGGGCTCTGCGCGGCGACGCAGATCTGCTCGAGCTTGACCCACACCGCCCAGCTGCCGAGCGGTGTGAGGGTGGCCTGGCCGTCGCCGTAGGTGAGCGCGCCGACGGAGGCGAGGGCGCGCAGCGCCCAGTCGAGGAGCGGCTGGAGCGGGGCGTCCGCGGAGGGCGCGGGGCGCGGCTCCGGGGCGACGGCGGGCGCGTGGGGCGCGTCGGGCCGCGGCCCGTAGTCCACCTCGCAGCGCTCCGTGCGCAGTTCGGTGACCCGCTGCTCCAGCAGGTCGAGCAGCTGGGGCACGGGCACCGGCCCGGCGGAGAGCTGGAGGAAGGACAGCACCTGCGGCATGGCCGTCACGGCCTCGGCGACGGCGGAGGGCTCGTAGTCCTCGGGCTCGGGGCAGGCCAGCGACCAGGCGTCGCAGAGGGCGACCCAGCCGCGCAGCACGGCGCTGTCGTCGCGGTCCCAGGCGCGCAGCCGCCAGCCGGGGCGGGCGCTGTCGCCGTGCACCTCGATGAGGCCGGCCAGCCGGGCGGTGTCCCAGTCGGCACGGACCTGATCGACGGTCAGGCCGAGGGCCTCGGCGGCCCGGCGGGCGGTCACGTCGGACAGGGTGGCCTTGCCGTCGGCGGTGGCGCTGTCGCCGCCGGGGCCGAGGGCGCGGTCGGCCCAGCGGGCCACGCGGGCGGCCGCGGCAAGGACGGAGCGAGCCATTCCGGCCAGCTCGGCCGGTGCGGGCGTGCCCTCCGGAGGGCGTGGCGCGGGGCGGCGCACACGCCGCTGCTCGATCGCTGCGGGGGCGGCGGCCAGGGGTCGCGGGCGGACGAGTCGAAGCCTGGAGTCGCGCGGGATACGGGACGTCACGGGTGCAGTCTTCCGGTTGACGGTCCGAAAACCCAAACGGAATGCCGCGGGGCGCCTCGGCGACCGTCGTCGTACCGGCCCGGACGGTGCCGGAGGGACCTGATCAAGCCAATGGCCCGGCCGTAAACGGAATCCGTCGCACCGCCCGCCGCGGCACCCCTCGGGAGGGCCCGCCGCAATGGCGTCCACGCGCCGCGCCGGCTCACATCAGCGGGACGAGGAACCTCCGCAGCGACTCCTCGTACGTGGCGGGGTCGGCGTTCCACATCGCGGCGTGCGGGGCGCCCCTGACGGTCTGCAGGGTGACGGTGTTGGGGTGGGCGGCGGCGAGGCGGCGGGAGAACCGCCAGGGGGCCACCGTGTCGTCGGGGCCGTGGAAGATCTGCGTGGGGACCGCGATGCCGTCCAGGCGCACCGCGCCGGGCCGGTGGTCGCCGTAGAGGCCGGTGCGGCCCTGGGCGGCGCGGACGGCGAGCGGCAGGAGCACGCCGGGGGTGCGGCGGGCGCCGGCGAGGGCGCGCAGGGTGGACTCCCAGTCGAGCACCGGGGAGTCCAGGAGCAGCCCGGCGACGTGTTCGCGCAGTTCGGAGCGGGCGGCGGCGCGCAGCGCCATGGTCGCGCCGGTGGAGAAGCCGTACAGCACCACCTTGCGGGCGCCGGAGTCGACCGCGTGCCGCAGTACGGCGTCGAGGTCGCGCCACTCGGTCTCGCCGAGGTGGTTGAGCCCGTCCGGGGAGCGGGGCGCCTCCGGGTCGCCCCGGTAGGCGGGGACGAGCACCGGGAACTGGTTGCGGTGCAGGGCGTCGAGCACGTTGAGGACGTGTTCGCGGGTGGTGCCGAGGCCGTGCACGGCGATCACCCAGGTGTCCCGGGCTCCGGGCACGAACCACACGGGCAGCGGCCCGAGTTCGCCCGGCACGTCCAGGACGGTGTGGTCGACGCCGAGCGCGGTGGCCGGGTCGCCGACGTGGACGTTCGGGGCGAAACGGGCCCGGTCGCCGGGTTCGGGCGTCCCGTAGGTGACGCGTTCGAGGCGGCGTACGACGGTGTCGGCGGAGTGAGCCGTACCGGCCAGAACGGGTCCCACGACCGCGTGGAAGCGCTCGCCGACGAGTCCGTAGCGGCCGGGCCGCAGGGCGGCGAGGTCACGCGTGAGGGTGACCTGGCCCGCGGCGGTGGCGTGGACGGTGAGCCCGGGCTCGGTGGGCAGGGGCCGGCCCGAGGGAACCCTCAGGGCGGCGTCGCTGGCGAACCGGCCGGCGGCCACCGCGGCGGCGCCGGCCCCTATCACGGCGGTGACGGCTGCTGCCGTCGCAGTCACAGTGCGCACGCCTCCCAGTGTCGACTCCGGACGCGGACCCGGCCAGTGGGCGCGAGGCCCGGGTCCGCCCGGGTGCGGTCGGCCTCCGGCCACGTCAGCGGTCGGGGCCGGGGTGCGTCACCCGGTCCGACGGTGGGGTTCCCGGCGAGGCGGACATGACACCCGCGGGACGGCCCTCGGCCGACGGAGAGACGGCCCGGGGCCGGGGTCCCCGGGTGCGGTCGGCCTCCGGCCACGTGAGCGCTCACCCGCGTGAGCGGTCGGCCGAGTGAGCGGTCGGCCGAGTGCATCACCCGGGCCCGGTGGCGTTCCCGAGGCGGACATGACACCCGTGGGCGGACGGCCCTCGGCCGACGGAGAGACGGCCCGGGGCCGGGGTCCCCGGGTGCGGTCGGCCTCCGGCCAGGTGAGCGCTCACCCGCGTGAGCGGTCGGCCGGGTGAGCGGTCGGCCGAGTGCATCACCCGGGCCCGGTGGCGTTCCCGAGGCGGACATGACACCCGTGGGCGGACGGCCCTCGGTCGACGGAGCCTCCTCGCTGTCCGAGACGCCAGGCCGCCGGCCGGACGGGAAAGCGGGCGTCCGAGGCGGCACGCGGAGCCGCCCGAGTACAGACGCCCTACGACGCTCCACCGGTCGGTGCGGCTCTCTCCCGACGGGCCGAGCGGCCTGGCAGGGTCGCCCGGGCGGTGTCCCGCACCCGCCACACCACCAGCACCGCCACCCGCAGCGCGACCCCGCCCACCCCACTCCCCGGCCGGCGGGCAGCCCCGCCCGGACACCCCGGGCCCCAGGGCGTTCCCCTACCGGCCGCCAGGCCGACACCCCCTCACCCCCGCTGCCCGTACCCCCGCAACCGCTCCCCCGCCTCCGCGAGCTGTTCCGGGCTGAGCAGGGCCGGGGTCAGGCCCGGGACCGAGGAGGCCGTGAGCCAGACGCGGCACATCCACTCCAGCTGGGCCGTGCGGTCGTACGCCTGGGCGAGGCCGGCGCCGTACGTGAGGGTGCCGTGGTTGCGCATCAGACAGCCGGTGCGGCCTTCGAGGGCGTGGAGGGTGTTCTCGGCCAGTTCCGGGGTGCCGTAGGTGGCGTAGCGGGCCACGCGGACGGGGCCGCCGAGGGCCGCGGTCATGTAGTGGATCGCCGGAAGTTCGTCGACGAGCGTGGAGACGGCGGTGGCGTGCACGGCGTGCGTGTGGACGACGGCGCGCGCGTCGGTGGCGCGGTAGACGGCCAGGTGGAGGGGCAGTTCGCTGGTCGGGACCAGCGTGCCGAGCACCTGCCGGCCCGTGAGGTCCACGCCCGTCACGTCGTCCGGGGTGAGCCGGTCGTAGGGGACGCCCGTGGGGGTCACGAGGACGGTGTTCCCGACCCGTACGGAGACGTTGCCCGAGGTGCCGACGACGAGGCCGTCGGCGACGGTCCTGCGGGCCGTCCCGACCAGCTCCGACCAGGCCTCCGCCACCCCTTCGCCGGGCCCCGGAGAGCCCTCACCGCGCGTGCCCGGGACGCCACGCAGAGCGCCCTCCGCTTCCTGTCCTGTCCCGTACTGTTCGGCCATGTGGAGATCCTGCCAGGAGCCCAGGCCGCCTGGGCCGGACGGCGGAGCGCACACCCCCTCTTACGGTCACCCCGATGCCCGTTCCAGTTCATCTTCCGTTCACCCTGGTTACCTACGTTCGACCAGCCAATGACCTCGAACGATTGCCTGGGTAAATGGAAAGCTTCTCGCTGATCCTCGCGATTGTGGTGGTAACCGCACTCGCGTTCGATTTCACGAACGGTTTCCACGACACCGCGAACGCGATGGCAACGACCATTTCGACCGGTGCGCTCAAGCCCAAGGTCGCGGTGGCCATGTCCGCCGTGCTGAACCTTGTCGGCGCATTCCTTTCGGTGGAGGTCGCCAACACGATCTCCAAAGGCCTCGTCGACGAGGCCGGCATCCGTCCCGAGGTCATCTTCGCCGCGTTGGTCGGCGCGATCCTCTGGAACCTCCTCACCTGGCTGGTCGGCCTGCCGTCCAGCTCGTCGCACGCCCTCATGGGCGGTCTGATCGGCGCCACGGTCGCCTCCGCCGGCTTCGGCGCGGTCCACGGCGACGTGCTGGTCACCAAGGTCCTGCTCCCCGCGATCGCCGCCCCGCTGGTGGCCGGCATCGCCGCGATGTTCGCGACCCGGCTCACGTACCGCATGGGCCGCGGCGCCGACACCAAGGCCTCCGAGAAGGGCTACCGCGCCGGGCAGATCGCCTCGGCCGGCCTGGTCTCCCTGGCCCACGGCACCAACGACGCGCAGAAGACGATGGGCATCATCACCCTCGCCCTGGTCGCCGGCGGCGCCGTAGCCCCCGACTCCGACCCGCCGATGTGGGTCATCCTCTCCGCGGGTCTCGCCATCGCCCTCGGCACCTACCTGGGCGGCTGGCGCATCATCCGCACCATGGGCAAGGGCCTGACCGACCTCCAGCCGCAGCAGGGCTTCGCCGCCCAGACCAGCGCCGCGACGGTCATCCTGGCCTCCTCGCACCTGGGCTTCTCCCTCTCCACGACGCACTCCGTGTCCGGTTCCGTCATGGGCGCGGGCCTCGGCCGCAAGGGCGGCGTGGTCCGCTGGTCCACGGCCACCCGGATGTTCGTCGCCTGGGGCCTGACCCTGCCGGCCGCCGCGCTGGTCGCGGCGATCGCCGAGTGGGTGTGCGGCTTCGGCAGCTGGGGCACCGCCGTCGTGGCCGTCTTCCTGGTCGCCTCCAGCGCGGCCATCTGGAAGATCTCCCGGCGCGAGGTCGTCGACCACACCAACGTCAACGACCACGACACCCCCGAGGCCGCCTCCGAGGAGCCCGCCGGTGTGGTCACCCAGGCGATCGCCGCCGTGACCCCGCCCCCGGCCGGCCCCTCCGAGGAACTGTCGGCCACCATCCCGGCCCCGGCCACCGCCGACCCGCAGGCCCCGTCGGCCGCCTCGACCGTCTGACCGCGTCCGGCACGAAGGAAGTAGCAGCATGAAGATCGACTGGGCGGCCCTCGGCTCCGTGTTCGGCGTCAGCCTCGTGGTCACCGTGGCCCTGGTGGCCCTGTTCACCCTCGGCATCTCGGGTCTGTCCCGCCGCGAGCGGGCGTCCGCCGAGGGCCGGTCCGCGGCCCTCGCGGTCACCGGCGCCTACGCCTGCTTCGCCACCTGCGCGGCGGCCGTGGGCTACGGCATCTACCTGATCATGGCCTGACCGACGGGCCGCACGCGTGAGCGGGCGGGACGGGAGCAGCGGCTCCCGTCCCGCCCGTCGCCGTGTCCCCGCCCGTGCCGGACGTGCGCGCGCGTCCACGGGCCGCTCACGGCGTTCACCCACGTGAGCCCCTCTGTGGGCCTCGGCACACTTCAGCCCCGCAGGTCAAAGGCAAGTTGACGGCCCTTCCAGGGGCATGGTGGACTGCCTCCGCCAATACGGCGGCAGGAGAGGAAGCCGGTGCGAATCCGGCGCGGTCCCGCCACTGTCACCGGGGTGCGAACCCCGGGAGCCAGGAACTCTCGCCGCCGGTCTCGTCGAACCAGGGCGCGGACACCCTGAGTGAGGACATATCGCCATGCGCGGCAGCCTGCCGAGGTCGACCAGCGACACCCCACCCCCCTTCGGGGCCGTACCCTCCGGATCCGTCAC
Source organism: Streptomyces sp. P9-2 (assembly GCF_051903975.1). Classification (NCBI taxonomy): domain Bacteria; kingdom Bacillati; phylum Actinomycetota; class Actinomycetes; order Kitasatosporales; family Streptomycetaceae; genus Streptomyces; species Streptomyces sp. P9-2. The sequence continues at coordinate 3,555,707 of NZ_CP192633.1, read as the reverse complement.
CGGCTGAACCCATGGGTGCCGATCGCGTGTTCGCGTACGGCGCCGCCGCCGGCCTCCTCGGCGACCTGCTGCTCGGCGATCCCCGCCGCGGTCACCCGGTCGCCGCTTTCGGGCGGGCCGCGGCTGCCGTGGAGCGGGTGCTGTGGCGGGACGACCGTGGCCGCGGGGCCGTGCACACCGCCGTGTGCGTCGGCGGCGCCGTCACGCTCGCCGGCCTGGCCGCCCGCGCCGTACGCCGTTCCCCCGCCGCCTCCGTCGCCCTGACCGGCGTCGCCACCTGGGCCGTCGTCGGCGGGACCTCGCTGGCCCGGGAGGCGCGCGCCGTCGGGCGGGCGCTCCAGGACGGGGACGTCGAGGCCGCCCGCGCGCGGCTGCCGCACCTGTGCGGCCGTGACCCGCAGGCGCTGGACGCCGACGGAATCGCCCGCGCCGTGGTGGAGTCCGTCGCCGAGAACACCTCCGACGCCGTGGTGGGCGCCCTGGTGTGGGGCGCGGTCGCCGGGGTGCCGGGCCTGGTGGGCTTCCGGGCCGTCAACACCCTGGACGCGATGGTGGGTCACAGGTCGCCCCGGTACCTCCGCTACGGCTGGGCGTCCGCCCGGCTCGACGACGTCGCCGGCTGGCCGGGCGCGCGCCTGACGGCCGTCCTCGCCGCGCTCACCGGTCCCGACCGGCGCGGGGCGGTACGGGCCTGGCGCGCGGACGCGGCGAAGCACCCCAGCCCCAACGCCGGTCCCGTGGAGGCGTCCTTCGCGGGCGCGCTCGGCGTGCGGCTCGGCGGAACCCTCTCCTACGGCGGGCGGGTCGAGCACCGGCCCGTCCTCAACGGCGGCGGACGCCCCGTCGCCGTCACCGACATCGACCGGGCGGTGCGCCTGTCGCGGCGCGTCGGCTGGCTGGCGCTGGCGGCCGGGGTGGCCGCGCGGCGCGTGCTGAAGGGACGTGCCCAGTGAGCGGTCGCGGACTGCTGGTCGCCGGGACCACCTCGGACGCAGGCAAGAGCGTGGTCACCGCCGGAATCTGCCGGTGGCTGGTGCGCCAGGGGGTGAGGGTCGCGCCGTTCAAGGCGCAGAACATGTCGCTGAACTCGTTCGTCACCCGCGAGGGCGCCGAGATCGGCCGCGCGCAGGCCATGCAGGCGCAGGCGTGCCGGGTGGAGCCGACGGCGCTGATGAACCCGGTGCTGCTGAAGCCGGGCGGCGACCGGTCCAGCCAGGTGGTGCTGATGGGCCGCCCGGTCGGCGAGATGAGCGCCCGCGGCTACCACGGCGGCCGCCAGGAGAAGCTTCTCGGCACGGTCCTGGGCTGCCTGGAGCAGCTGCGCGCCGCGTACGACGCGGTGATCTGCGAGGGCGCCGGAAGCCCCGCCGAGATCAACCTGCGCCGCACCGACATCGTGAACATGGGGATCGCGCGGGGCGCCCGGCTGCCCGTGCTGGTCGTCGGGGACATCGACCGGGGCGGCGTCTTCGCCTCCTTCTTCGGCACGGTCGCCCTGCTCTCCCCCGAGGACCAGCAGCTGGTCGCCGGGTTCCTGGTGAACAAGTTCCGCGGGGACGTCTCCCTGCTGGAGCCGGGCCTGGAGATGCTGCACGGCCTCACCGGGCGGCGCACCTACGGCGTGCTGCCGTTCCGGCACGGGCTCGGCATCGACGAGGAGGACGGGCTGCGCGTCTCCCTGCGCGGCGCCGTGCGGGAGTCCGAGGTGGCCGCGCCGGCCGGCGAGGAGGTGCTGCGGGTCGCGGTGTGCGCGGTGCCGCTGATGTCCAACTTCACCGACGTCGACGCGCTGGCCGCCGAACCGGGCGTCGTGGTGCGGTTCGTGGACCGGCCGGACGAACTCGCCGATGCCGACCTGGTGGTGGTGCCCGGCACCCGCGGCACCGTGAAGGCGCTGCGCTGGCTGCGCGAGCGGGGTCTCGCGGACGCGCTGGTGCGGCGGGCCGCCGAGGGCCGGCCGGTGCTGGGCATCTGCGGCGGCTTCCAGCTGCTCGGCGAGCACATCGAGGACGACGTGGAGAGCCGCGCGGGACATGTGGACGGGCTCGGCGTGCTGCCCGTCCGGGTGCGGTTCGCCCGCGAGAAGACCCTGGCCCGCCCCGTCGGCGAGGCCCTCGGCGAGCGCGTCGAGGGCTACGAGATCCACCACGGGATCGCCGACGTCAACGGCGGAGACGCCTTCCTGGACGGCTGCCGGGTCGGCGGCACGTGGGGCACGCACTGGCACGGGGCGCTGGAGTCGGACGGGTTCCGGCGGGCGTTCCTGCGCGCGGTCGCCGAGCGCGCGGGACGCCGTTTCGTGCCGGCCCCCGACACCTCCTTCGCCGCGCTGCGCGAGGAGCAGCTCGACCGGCTCGGCGACCTGATCGAACAGCACGCGGACACGGACGCGCTGTGGCGGCTCATCGAGTCCGGCGCGCCACGAGGACTGCCCTTCATTCCACCGGGAGCGCCCGCATGAGCACTGTGTTGTTGTTGTCGACCGCCGACACGGACCTGCTGGCGGCCCGGGCCTCCGGCGCCGGCTACCGCATCGGCAACCCCACCCGCGTCGACGTCGCGGAGGAACTGCCCGCGCTGCTCGACGGCGCCGACCTGGCCGTGGTGCGGCTGCTCGGCGGCAAGCGCGCCTGGGAGGACGGCCTGGCCGCGCTGAAGGCGTCCGGCGTCCCCACGGTGCTGCTCGGCGGGGAGAGCGTGCCGGACGCGGAGCTGATGGCCGAGTCGAGCGTCCCGGCGGGCGTGGTGGCCGAGGCGCTGCGCTACCTCGTCGAGGGCGGCCCGGAGAACCTCGCCGAGCTGGCGCGCTTCCTGTCGGACACCGTGCTGCTGACCGGCGAGGGCTTCGAACAGCCCCGCAGGATGCCGGAGTTCGGCGTGCACGGCTCAAGGGTCGAGCAGCCGGGACGCCCGACCGTCGGGGTGCTCTTCTACCGCGCCCACGAACTCAGCGGCAACACCGCGTTCGTGGACACCCTGTGCGACGCGATCGAGGCACGCGGCGCCAACGCGCTTCCCGTGTACTGCGGTTCCCTGCGCGGCGCCGACCCGGAGCTGTACGCGCTGCTGGGCCGGGCGGACGCGCTGGTCGCCACCGTGCTCGCGGCCGGCGGCAGCCACGCCTCGCAGGCGTCGGCGGGCGGCGAGGAGGAGGCCTGGGACGTCGGCGCGCTCGCCGAGCTGAACGTCCCCGTGCTGCAAGGCCTGTGCCTCACCACCTCACGGGCCGCCTGGGAGGAGTCCGACGCGGCCCTCTCCCCCATGGACGCGGCCATGCAGGTCGCCATCCCCGAGTTCGACGGCCGGCTGATCACCGTGCCGTTCTCCTTCAAGGAGCAGGGCCAGGACGACGTGCCGGTGTACGTCGCCGACCCCGAGCGCGCCGCGCGGGTCGCCGGGATCGCCGTACGGCACGCTGCTCTGCGGCACAAGCCGAACGCCGAGAAGAAGCTGGCGCTGGTCTTCACCGCCTACCCGACAAAGCACTCGCGCGTCGGCAACGCGGTCGGCCTGGACACGCCCGCGTCGGCGGTGCGCGTACTCGACGCGCTCAGGGACGCCGGGTACGCCGTCGAGGGGCATCCGTCCGAGGGCGACGAGCTGATCCACCGGCTGATCGAGGCGGGCGGGCACGACGTCGAGTGGCTGACGGAGGACCAGCTGGCCGCCGCCCCCGCACGGGTGCCGCTGGCCGACTACCGGGCGTGGTTCGAGAAACTCGACCCCGAACTGCGGGACGCGATGACCGAGGCGTGGGGCGAGCCGCCGGGCTCCCTGTACGTCGACGGGGACGACATCGTGCTGGCGTCGCTGCGGTTCGGGAACGTCGTCGTGATGATCCAGCCGCCGCGTGGCTTCGGCGAGAACCCCATCGCGATCTACCACGACCCCGACATGCCGCCCTCGCACCACTACCTGGCCGCCTACCGCTGGCTGGAGGCCGCACCGTCGGAGGGGGGCTTCGGCGCCGACGCGGTCGTCCACATGGGCAAGCACGGCACGATGGAGTGGCTGCCCGGCAAGGGCCTCGGGCTGAGCGCGGGCTGCGCCCCGGACGCGGTGCTGGGCGACCTGCCGCTGGTGTACCCGTTCATCGTGAACGACCCCGGCGAGGGCACCCAGGCCAAGCGGCGCGGCCACGCCACGGTCGTCGACCACCTGGTGCCGCCGATGGCCCGCGCCGACACCTACGGCGACCTCGCCAAGCTGGAGCAGCTGCTCGACGAGTACGCGCTGGTCAGCGACCTGGACCCGGCGAAGGCCCCGGCGGTGCGGGCGCAGATCTGGACGCTGGTGAAGGCCGCCGAGCTGCACCACGACCTGCATGTCGACGACCAGCCGGACGACGACGCGTTCGACGAGTTCGTGATGCACATCGACGGCTATCTGTGCGAGATCAAGGACGTGCAGATCCGCGACGGTCTGCACATCCTGGGCGGCGGCCCGGTAGGTGAGCCGCGCGTGAACCTGGTGCTGGCGGTGCTGCGCGCCTCCCAGGTGTGGGGCGGGCGGGCGAACGCCCTGCCGGGCCTGCGGGCCTGCCTCGCCGCGCACTTCGGGCTGGTGGAGAAGGAGCTGCTGGCCGAGCCCGGCGCCCCGGTGAAGGCGCCGGTGGAGCTGACGGACCTGGCCGACGGCCCCTCCCGCACGGCCGCCGACGCGATCGACCTCCTGGAGCAGCTGTGCCGGCGGCTCGCGGAGGGCATGGAGGAACGCGGCTGGGCGGCGGACGCGGTGCCGGGCCTGGTGCGGGACGTGCTGGGCACCGAACTCCCGGACGCGGTAGCCGTGTTGCGGTTCGCGTGCGACGAGGTCGTACCCCGGCTGGAACGGACGACGGACGAGATCGGGCACATCCTGCGCGCGCTGGACGGCGGGTACGTCCCGGCGGGCCCGTCGGGATCGCCGACGCGCGGACTGGTCAACGTCCTTCCGACCGGCCGCAACTTCTACTCTGTCGACCCCAAGGCGATTCCCTCGCGCCTGAGTTGGGAGGTCGGGCAGTCGCTTGCGGACTCGCTGGTGCAGCGGTATCTGCAGGACACGGGCGCCTACCCGACGTCCGTCGGCCTGACGGTGTGGGGCACGTCGGCGATGCGCACCCAGGGCGACGACATCGCCGAGATCCTGGCGCTGCTGGGCTGCCGCCCGGTGTGGGACGACGCGTCCCGGCGCGTGACCGGCTTCGAGGTCGTCCCCCTGGAGGAGCTGGGCCGGCCCCGCATCGACGTCACGGTCCGCATCTCCGGCTTCTTCCGGGACGCGTTCCCGCACGTCGTGGGGCTGATCGACGACGCGGTACGGGCGGTGGCCGAGCTGGACGAGCCCGCGTCGCAGAACTTCGTCAAGGCGCACGCCGACGAGGACACCGCCGAGCACGGCGACCGCCGGCGGGCCACCGCGCGCATCTTCGGCTCCAAGCCGGGGGCGTACGGGGCGGGGCTGCTGCCGCTGATCGACGCCCGGAACTGGCGCTCCGACGCGGACCTCGCCGAGGTGTACGCGGTCTGGGGCGGCTACGCCTACGGCCGCGGGCTCGACGGGCGCGCGGCGCGCGGCGACATGGAGACGGCGTTCCGGCGGATCGCGGTGGCGGCGAAGAACGTGGACACGAGAGAGCACGATCTCGTCGACGCGGACGACTACTTCCAGTACCACGGCGGCATGGTCGCCATGGTCCGGCACCTGACGGGGGCCTCCCCCGAGGCGTACGTCGGTGACTCGGCGACCCCGGACCAGGTGAAGACGCGCACGCTGGGCGAGGAGACGCACCGGGTGTTCCGGGCGCGGGTGGTGAACCCGCGCTGGATGGCGGCGATGCGCCGGCACGGCTACAAGGGCGCCTTCGAGATGGCGGCCACCGTGGACTACCTGTTCGGCTACGACGCCACGGCCGGGGTCGTGGACGACTGGATGTACGAGAAGCTCAGCGCGGAGTACGTGTTCTCGCCGGAGAACCGGGACTTCATGAAGAAGTCCAACCCGTGGGCGCTGCGCGGCATCACGGAACGGCTCCTGGAGGCGGCGGACCGGGGGCTGTGGGCGGAGCCGGACCAGGAGACCCTGGACCGGCTCCGGGCGACCTACCTCGAGCTTGAGGGAGATCTGGAGGGAGACGGGTGATCTCCCGGGAATTCCCCGCAGGTGCGGGGAGCACGCTCTGCGTCAGATCGCAGCGACCTGTGCCGCAGGACCACCCCCGCGCGTGCGAGGAGCAGAACCTCAGCCTGGCATCCAACCTTGCACCCGTCGCGCAGTCATCGCACCAACCACTCGAAGGAGTGATCACCGCGTGAGCACCCCCTATCCGTTCACAGCCGTCGTCGGCCAGGACGACCTGCGTCTGGCGCTGCTTCTCAACGCTGTGAGTCCAGCCGTCGGTGGCGTCCTTGTGCGTGGCGAGAAGGGGACCGCGAAAAGCACCGCCGTACGCGCTCTGGCCACGCTGCTCCCAGAGATTGGTGTCGTACCCGGGTGCCGTTTCTCCTGCGACCCGATTGCCCCTGACCCGACCTGTCCCGACGCGCCGCACGAGCCGGGTGTTGCCATGTCGCGGCCCGCCCGCATGGTCGAACTCCCCGTAGGCGCCTCCGAGGACCGGCTGGTCGGCGCACTCGACATCGAACGGGCGCTGGCCGAGGGCGTGAAGGCGTTCGAGCCGGGACTGCTGGCCGCCGCACACCGGGGAATCCTCTACGTCGACGAAGTCAACTTGCTGCACGACCACTTGGTCGACCTGTTGCTCGACGCTGCCGCCATGGGCGCCTCGTACATCGAGCGCGAGGGTGTCTCCGTACGGCATGCCGCCCGCTTTCTGCTCGTCGGGACCATGAACCCCGAGGAAGGCGAACTGCGGCCCCAGTTGCTGGACCGGTTCGGGCTGACCGTCGAGGTGGCCGCCTCCCGCGAGCCCGACCAGCGGGTGGAGGTCGTCCGACGGCGTCTGGCGTACGACGACGATCCGGCCGCCTTCGCCGCCTCTTGGGGCGACGAGGAGACCGCCGTACGGCAACGGATCGTCGCCGCACGCACGTTGTTGCCGCGGGTGCGCCTCGGTGACTCTGCGCTGCGGCAGATCGCCACGGTGTGCAGTGCATTCGAGGTCGACGGGATGCGGGCCGACATCGTGATGGCGCGTACGGCGACCGCTCTGGCGGCCTGGGCGGGGCGGACGGACGTACTCGCCGAGGATGTGCGGCAGGCGGCGCTGCTGGCCCTCCCCCACCGGCGGCGGCGCAATCCCTTCGACGCGCCGGGGCTGGACGAGGACAAGCTCGATCAGACGCTGGAGGAGTTCTCCGACTCCTCCGGGGACGACGACCCCGGCCCGGACGGGGACGGCGGCGGCCCCGGTGGGGGCGGTGGGCGGCCGGAGCCGGACGAGGGTCCCGCGGGTGACGGCGCCGACGCCGGCGCCCGGCCCGAGGAGGGTGAGGGTGAGCCCGCGCCCGGTGGGGCCGGGGAGCAGTCCCCCGTGCGGGCGGCGGAGCCCTTCCGTACCAAGGCGCTGAGCGTCCCCGGCATCGGTGAGGGGGCCGCCGGGCGGCGGTCGCGGGCGCGGACCGAGCACGGGCGGACGACGGGGGCGCGCCGGCCCCAGGGCGCGCTCACCAAGCTGCACCTGGCGGCGACCGTCCAGGCGGCGGCTCCGCATCAGCGGGCACGGGGGCGCTCGGGGCGGGGGCTCGTCGTGCGCCGGGACGATCTGCGGCAGGCGACCAGGGAGGGCCGCGAGGGCAACCTCGTGCTGTTCGTCGTGGACGCCTCCGGGTCGATGGCCGCGCGGCAGCGGATGAGCGCCGTGAAGGGCGCCGTGCTGTCGCTGCTGCTGGACGCCTATCAGCGGCGCGACAAGGTGGGTCTGGTGACCTTCCGGGGGTCGGCGGCCGATGTCGCGCTGCCGCCCACCTCGTCGGTGGACGCGGCGGCGGCCCGGCTGGAGTCGCTGCCGACCGGCGGACGCACCCCGCTGGCGGCGGGGCTGCTCAAGGCGCACGACGTGCTGCGGGTGGAGCGGCTGCGGGATCCCGCGCGCCGGGCGCTGGTCGTGGTGGTGACGGACGGACGGGCGACCGGTGGGCCCGAGCCGGTCGCACTGGCCTCGCGTGCGGCGCGGCTGTTCGCGGCGGAGGGCATCGCCTCCGTGGTCGTGGACTGCGAGTCGGGGCCGGTGCGGCTCGGGCTCGCCGGGCAGCTCGCGGATGAGCTGGGCGGGACCGCCGTGACGCTGGACGAGCTGCGGGCCGACTCGATCGCCGGTCTGGTGAAGGACGTGCAGAGGAGGGCCGCGTAGTGCCCAAGGGACAGCCGAGTGTCGTGCCGGACGACGGTCTGACGACGCGGCAGCGGAGGAACCGGCCGCTGGTCGTGGTGCACACGGGCGTCGGCAAGGGCAAGTCGACCGCCGCGTTCGGGCTGGCGTTGCGCGCCTGGAACCAGGGGTGGCCGGTCGGGGTGTTCCAGTTCGTCAAGTCGGCGAAGTGGAAGGTCGGCGAGGAGCGGGCGCTGCGGGTGCTCGGGGATTCCGGTGAGGGCGGGTCCGTCGCCTGGCACAAGATGGGCGAGGGCTGGTCCTGGGTGCAGCGCGACGCGCAGATGGACAACGAGGAGAAGGCCCGCGAGGGCTGGGAGCAGGTCAAGCGGGACCTCGCCGCCGAGACGTACAAGCTGTACGTGCTGGACGAGTTCGCCTACCCGATGCACTGGGGGTGGGTGGACACCGCCGAGGTCGTGTCCGTGCTGCGGGAGCGGCCGGGGACGCAGCATGTGGTGATCACGGGGCGTAACGCGCCGGCCGAGCTGGTCGATTTCGCGGATCTGGTGACCGACATGTCCAAGGTGAAGCATCCGATGGACGTCGGGCAGAAGGGGCAGAGGGGGATCGAGTGGTGACGGGGGTGGGCTCCGCCGGCTCCGTTCCCCGGCTGGTCGTCGCCGCGCCCTCCTCGGGGAGCGGGAAGACCACCGTCGCCACGGGGTTGATGGCCGCCCTGTCCGCGCGCGGGACGGCCGTGTCGCCGCACAAGGTCGGGCCCGACTACATCGACCCCGGCTATCACGCGCTCGCCACGGGGCGGGTGGGGCGGAACCTCGACGCGTACCTGTGCGGGGCCGAACTGGTGGCCCCGTTGTTCGCGCACGGCGCACGGGGGTGTGACATCGCCGTCGTCGAGGGCGTGATGGGGCTGTTCGACGGGGCCGCCGGGGAGGGGGAGCTGGCGTCCACCGCGCAGGTCGCGAAGGTGCTGCGGGCGCCGGTGGTGCTGGTGGTCGACGCGTCGGCGCAGGCTCGGTCGGTGGCGGCGCTGGTGCACGGGTTCGTGAGCTTTGATCCTGAGGTGCGGGTCGGGGGGGTGATTCTCAACAAGGTCGGGTCGGAGCGGCATGAGGGTCTGCTGCGGGAGGCGTTGGAGGCTGTCGGGGTTCCTGTGCTGGGGGTGTTGCGGCGGGGGGCTCGGGTGGAGACTCCGTCTCGGCATCTTGGGTTGGTGCCTGTGGCTGAGCGGGCGGCTGACGCCGTTGCCGCCGTTGACGCGATGGGGGCGATGGTCGCCGAGGGGTGTGATCTGGCCGGGCTTGTCGCCCTCGCTTCCAGTGCGGGGCCTCTCGTCGGTGCGGCTTGGGATGCGGATGAGGCGCTTGTTTCTTCTCCCCCGCCGCCCCTTCCCTTCCCGTCCCTGGGGGCTGCGCCCCCAGACCCCCCTGCCGGCCCTGGCGGGCCTCGTCCTCAAACGCCGGACGGGCTGACAATGCCGGTCGTCGCCCTCGCCGGTGGAGCCGCGTTCTCCTTTTCCTATGCCGAGCATGCCGAGTTGTTGACGGCCGCAGGAGCGGAGGTCGTCACCTTCGACCCCCTCCGCGACGAGGAGTTGCCCGAGGGGACCTCCGGGGTCGTCATCGGTGGGGGTTTTCCCGAGGTGTACGCCTCCGAGCTGTCCGCCAACGAGAGCCTGCGCAAGCAGATCGCCGAGCTGGCCGCGAGTGGCGCTCCCGTTGCCGCCGAGTGTGCCGGGTTGCTGTATCTGTGCCGGGAGTTGGACGGGATGCCCATGTGCGGCGTGCTGGACGCGTCCGCTCGGATGTCGGAGCGGTTGACGCTCGGGTATCGGGATGCCGTCGCCGTGAACGACAGCGTGCTGGCGGCGGCCGGGACGCGCATGCGGGGGCACGAGTTTCATCGGACCGTCGTCGAGCCGGGGGCCGGAAGCTCCCCCGCGTGGGGAGTGCGTGTGCCCGAGCGGCGGATCGAGGGGTTCGTCGTGGGCGGCGTGCACGCCAGTTATCTGCACACCCACTGGGCGTCGGCGCCCGGTGTCGCCCGTCGGTTCGTGGAGAGGTGCCGGACGTCATGAGCAGCAGGCTGATCGGGGTGGGCGTCGGGCCCGGGGACCCGGAACTGGTGACCGTCAAGGGGGTCAACGCGCTCCGGGCCGCCGATGTCGTCGTCGTGCCCGTGATGGACACGGGTGAGCGGGGGCGGGCCGAGGCGACCGTGCTGCACTACGTGCCCGCCGAGAAGGTCGTCCGGGTGGTGTTCGCGCTGAACGAGCGGACGGACCGGGCGCGGCGGGAGGCCGCCTGGGACGCCGCAGGCCAGCGGGTCGCCGGGATGCTGCGGGAGCGCCGCTCTGTGGCGTTCGCGACCATCGGGGACCCCAACGTCTATTCGACGTTCACCTATCTCGCGCAGACCGTCGGTGAGCTCGTGCCGGGGGTGGTGGTCGAGACCGTGCCCGGGATCACCGCCATGCAGGACCTCGCCGCCCGGTCCGGGGCCGTGCTGACCGAGGGGACCGAGCCGTTGACGCTGGTGCCGGTCACCGCCGGGAGTGCCGTGCTCAAGGAGGCACTGGCCGGGCCCGGCACGGTCGTCGCGTACAAGTTCGGGCGGCAGGCCGGTGAGGTCGCGGAGGTGCTGCGGGAGACCGGGCGGCTCGACGACGCCGTGTGGGGGTCCGCGCTGGGGCTGCCGGAGGAGTCCGTGCGGTCGGCGGCGGAGATGGACGGGACGCCGTTGCCGTATCTGTCGACGCTCATCGCGCCGCCCCGGCGGGGCGGCGGGCGGGGCGGCAAGCTGTGAACGGGACCGACGGGCGGTCAATGGGCCGCGCCTACGACCAGCCAGATGAACAGCACCCCGGCGACCGTGCACACGAGTGTGGAGCGGGCCGGGTGGGCGTGGTGGGCCTCGGGGAGGATCTCGGCCGCCGCGAGGTAGAGCAGCGCGCCGCCGAACAGGCCGAGGTAGCCGCCGAGCAGCGGCTCCGGGATCGTGAAGAACAGGGTGGACGCGGCGCCCGCGACCGGCGCCACCGCGTCCGCCCACAGCATCGCGAGGGCACGGCGGCGGGCGTTGCCGTAGGCGTGGGCGAGCGTGTACGTGTTGAAGCCGTCCGCGAAGTCGTGGGCGATCACGGCGACCGCGACGGCGGCGCCCATGCCCCCGCCGACCTGGAAGGCGGCGCCGATCGCCACGCCGTCCATCGCGCTGTGCCCGACCATCGCCGCCGCCGCGGTGAGGCCCACCTCCGGTGTGCGGCCGTGGTTCTCGGCCGCCCCGTGCGCCGCCTGACGGTGCGCGAGGAGCCGTTCCACCAGGTGGGCCAGCAGGAAGCCGGTGACGAAGAGGAGCAGCGCCACCGGCACGCCGTACAGCTCGGTGCCGGCGGCCTCCAGGGACTCCGGGAGGAGTTCCAGGCCGACCACGCCGAGCATCAGTCCGCCGGCCAGGCCCAGCACGAGGTGGCGGCGGTCGGTCACACGGTGTGCCGACCAGCCGCCGGCCAGCGTCATCAGGAACGCGCCCAGCGCGACGAGGACCGCCATGTGCTCTTCGTATCCGATCGGCCTGTGTCCGCGCACGCGTGACAGCCGCTCGGCCCCCCTTCGACTTCCGACCGTCTTCAGGGAAGGACCCTTTTCCATGTCCGACGCCCCCACCGGCAAGGTGACCTTCGTCGGGGCCGGTCCCGGCGCCGCCGATCTGCTGACGTTCCGCGCCGCGCGGGCCATCGCCGAGGCGGACGTGGTGATCTGGGCCGCCAGCCTGGTCCAGGCGGAGGTCCTGGAGCACGCGCGTGAGGACGCGGAGATCCTCGACTCGGCGACGATGTCGCTGGAGGACGTGGTGGCCGTGTACGCGCGGGCCCGTGACGAGGGGCTGAAGGTCGCGCGGATCCACTCGGGTGACCCCGCGCTGTGGGGCGGCACCCAGGAGCAGTTCGACCGGTGCGTGGAGCTGGGCATCGCCACGGAGATCGTGCCGGGGGTGTCGTCCTTCTCGGCGGTGGCGGCGCTCGCGGGGCGGGAGCTGACGATCCCGGAGGTGGCGCAGTCGGTGATCCTCACCCGGCTGGGCGGCGGGAAGACGCCGATGCCTCCGGGCGAGGAGGTGCGGGAGTTCGCGCGGCACGGCACCACGATGGCGGTGTTCCTGTCGGCGGCGCGGAGCGGGCAGCTGGTGCGGGAGCTGCTGGAGGGCGGCTATCCGACGTCCACGCCGGTCGTGGTGGCGTACCAGGCGACCTGGCCGGAGGAGCTGGTGGTGCGGTGCACGATCGGCACGCTGGAGGAGACCGTCAAGGAGCACAAGCTGTGGAAGCACACGCTGTTCCTGGTCGGCCCCGCCCTCGACGCGCACGGCACCCGCTCGCACCTGTACCACCCGGGCCACTTCCACGGCTTCCGCAAGGCCGACCCGCGGGCGCGCAGGGAGCTGCGGGAGCGGGGGGCGAGCACATGATCACCGTGGTGGGGACGGGTACGGGCGCGCCGGTCGGCCTGCCCGAGGTGGGGAAGGCCTCGCTCGTCGTCGGCGGGCGGCGGCATCTGGACGCCGTGGAGGTGCCGGAGGACGCCGAGCGGATCGTGCTGGGGCCGCTGGCTCCCGCGCTCGACACGATCGCCGCGTACGTGGCCGAGGAGCGGCCGGTGGTGGTGCTGGCCTCCGGTGATCCCGGGTTCTTCGGGATCGTGCGGGCGCTGGCCGAGCGGTTCGGTCCTGAGCGGCTGGACGTGCGGCCGGGGGTGTCGTCCGTGGCCGCCGCGTTCGCGCGGGCCGGGCTGCCGTGGGACGACGCGGTGGTCGTGAGCGCGCACGGGCGGAATCCGAGGACGGCGGTGAACGTGTGCCGGGCGCATCCGAAGGTCGCCGTGCTGACCGGGCCCGGCGCCGGTCCGGCCGAGCTGGGGGCGGCGCTGCGCGGTGAGCGGCGGGTGCTGGTCGTGGCGTCGGCGCTGGGGTCGGCCGGGGAGTCGGTGGAGCGGGTGACGCCCGAGGAGGCGGCAGGCCGGGACTGGGGTTCCGCGGTGAGCGTGGTGCTGTGTCTGGACGAGGAGCGGGCGCTGGGTCCTGTGCGTACGGTCGCGGGGCTCGGGGAGCGGCCGGCCGGATGGGCGCTGCCGGAGGCGGAGTTCGCGTACCGGGACTCGATGATCACCAAGTTCGAGGTGCGGGCGCTGGCGCTGGCGCGGCTGGGGCCTCGCCCGGGCGACCTGGTGTGGGACGTCGGCGCGGGGTCGGGGTCGGTGGCCGTGGAGTGCGCGCGGCTCGGCGCGGCCGTCGTGGCCGTGGAGCGGGACGCGGACGGTGCGGAGCGGGTACGCGCCAACGCCACCGCGCACGGGGTCGGCGTGACGGTCGTGCACGGGGAGGCGCCCGGGGCGCTGGACGGGCTGGGTGACGATCCGGACGCCGTGTTCGTCGGCGGCGGGGGCCGGGAGCTGCCGGCGGTCGTCGGCGCGTGCGCGCGCCGGGCGCGGCGGACGGTCGTCGTCGCGATGGCCGCGCTGGACCGGGTGCCGGCCGCGCGGGCCGCGCTGACCGACGCGGGTCTGGTCTGTGACGGCGTGCTGCTGCAGTCGTCGCGGCTGGCGCCGCTGCCGGGGGACGTGACCCGGCTGGCGGCCACCAATCCGGTTTTCCTGCTGTGGGGCGTCCGGCCCCCGGCGCACAGTGAAGGAGTCTGCGAGTGATCGGCCTCATCTCCGCCACGGCGGCGGGAGCGGCGGCGCGGGACCGGCTGGCAGCCGCCTGGCCGGACCGCACACGCGTGTACGGCGGTCCGGTGGCGGACGCGGTACGGGCCGCGTTCGCCGAGTGCGACCGGCTGGTGTGTTTCCTCGCCACCGGGGCCGTGGTGCGGCTGGTGGCGCCGTTGCTGCACGGCAAGGCGGACGACCCGGGCGTGGTGTGCGTGGACGAGGCCGGGCGGTTCGCGGTGTCGCTGCTCGGCGGGCACGGCGGCGGCGCGAACGCACTCGCCCGCGAGGTGGGCGAGGTGCTGGGCGCGGAGCCGGTGGTGACGACCGCGACGGACGCGGTGGGGCTGCCGGGTCTGGACACGCTGGGCCTCCCCGTGGAGGGCGATGTGGCGGCCGTGTCGCGGGCGCTGCTGGACGGGGAGGCGGTGGCGCTGCGCGCCGAGGTGACCTGGCCGCTGCCTCCGCTGCCGGTCGCCGACGAGGGCGCCTACACGGTCCGGGTGACGGACCGGCTGGTCGAACCGGCGGACGGGGAGGCTGTGTTGAGGCCGCCGACGCTCGTCGTCGGGGTGGGCGCGTCGAAGGGCGCCCCCGTCGAGGAGGTGCTCGGGCTCGTCGAGGAGGTGCTGCGGGAGGCGGGGCTGTCGGCGGCGTCCGTGGCCGCACTGGCCACCGTGGACGCCAAGGCCGGGGAGCCCGGGCTCGTGGAGGCCGCCCGGCGGCTCGGCGTGCCCCTGGTGACGCACCCGGCGGAGGAGCTGGCGCGGGTGGAGGTGCCGAACCCGTCGGACGCGCCGCTCGCCGCCGTCGGCACCCCCTCCGTCGCGGAGGCCGCCGCGCTCGTCGGCGGCGGTGAACTCCTCGTGCCGAAGCGGAAGTCGGCGGGCTCGGGAGGCTCCCCCGCCATGGCGACCTGTGCGGTCGTGCGGCGTCCGGGGCGAGGTCGGCTCGCGGTGGTCGGGCTGGGTCCCGGCGCGCGGGACCTGCTCACCCCCCGCGCCCGCGACGAACTGCGGCGCGCGTCGGTGCTGGTGGGGCTCGACCAGTACGTCGACCAGATCCGCGACCTGCTGCGGCCCGGCACACGCGTGCTGGAGTCGGGACTCGGCGCGGAGGAGGAGCGGGCGCGTACGGCAGTCGAGGAGGCCCGGCGCGGGCAGGCGGTCGCGCTGATCGGCAGCGGCGACGCGGGCGTCTACGCGATGGCGTCCCCGGCGCTCGCGGAGGCGTCCGACGACATCGACGTGATCGGCGTACCGGGGGTGACGGCGGCGCTCGCGGCGGGCGCGCTGCTCGGGGCGCCGCTGGGCCACGACCACGTGTCCGTCAGCCTGTCCGACCTGCACACGCCGTGGGAGGTCATCGAGCGGCGGGTGCGGGCGGCGGCCGAGGCGGACCTGGTGGTGACGTTCTACAACCCGCGCAGCCGGGGCCGTGACTGGCAGCTGCCGAAGGCGCTCGCCCTGCTCGCCGAACACCGGACGCCCGCCACCCCCGTCGGGGTCGTGCGGAACGCGTCCCGCGTGGACGAGTCGGTGCGGCTGACCACGCTGGCCGCGCTGGACCCGGCGACGGTCGACATGATGACGGTCGTGACCGTGGGCAACACGGCGACCCGGGAGATCGCGGGGCGCATGGTCACCCCGCGCGGCTACCGCTGGCAGGAGGAGACCCGGTGAACCGCGTGATCCACCCCATCGAGCAGGAGTCGTTCCGGCGGCTGCGCGCCCGTCTCGACACGTCCCGCTTCCCGCCGCTGACGCGGGCGGTCGTGGAGCGGGTCGTGCACTCCTCCGCCGACCTGGAGTACGCCGCCGACCTCGTCATGGACGAGGCCGAACTGGAGCGCGCGCACGCCGCGTTGCACGCGGGCGCGCCCGTCGTCGCGGACGTGGAGATGGTCGCGGCCGGGATCACCCGCCGGGAGACCGTCTGCCGGCTGCGCGAAGCGCGGTCCGGGCCGGGACTGACCCGGTCCGCGCACGCCGTGCGGCTCGCGTACGAGGAGGTCGGGCCCGGCGCCCTGTGGGTGATCGGGTGCGCGCCCACCGCGCTGGAGGAGCTGCTGACCCTGGACGCCTCCCCCGCGCTGGTGATCGGCCTGCCCGTCGGGTTCGTCGGCGCGGCCGAGTCCAAGGCGGCGCTGCGGGAGAGCGGACTGCCCGCCGTGAGCAACGTGTCCGAGAAGGGCGGGTCGGCGGTCGCCGCCGCCGCGCTCAACGCCCTGCTGTACCACCCCGTTTCGACCGAGGAGACCCTGTGACCACCCCGCCCGCCCTGCTTATCGCCGGCCACGGCACCCGGGACGACGCCGGAGCGGAGGCGTTCCGCGCCTTCGTGCGGGAACTGGGCCGCCGCCGGCCCGGCCTGCCCGTCGCGGGCGGCTTCATCGAACTGTCCCCGCCTCCGCTGGGCGAGGCCGTCGCCGAACTGGTGGAGCGGGGGGTGCGGCGGTTCGCGGCCGTGCCGCTGATGCTGGTGTCCGCCGGGCACGCCAAGGGCGACATCCCGGCCGCGCTGGCCCGCGAGAAGGAACGCCACCCCGGCGTCTCGTACACGTACGGCCGTCCCCTGGGCCCGCACCCCGCGCTGCTGCGGGTGCTGGAGCGGCGGCTCGCCGAGGCGGTGGACCCGTCCTGGGACCCCGCCGAGGTGACGGTGCTGCTGGTGGGACGCGGGTCGACGGACCCGGACGCCAACGCGGAGGTGTTCAAGGCGGCCCGGCTGCTGTGGGAGGGGCGCGGGTACGCGGGCGTGGAGACGGCGTTCGTGTCGCTGGCGAAGCCGGACGTGCCGGGCGGTCTCGACCGGTGCGCACGGCTCGGGGCGCGGCGGATCGTCGTGCTGCCGTACTTCCTGTTCACCGGCATCCTGCCGGACCGGGTGCGGACGCAGACGGAGGAGTGGGCCGCGGCGCACCCGGACGCCGAGGTGCGGTCGGCGGACGTCATCGGCCCGGAGCCGGAGCTGCTGGACCTGGTCCTGGAGCGGTACGAGGAGGCCGTGAAGGGCGATCTGCGGATGAACTGCGACTCCTGCGTGTACCGGATCGCGCTGCCCGGGTTCGAGGACAAGGTGGGGCTGCCGCAGCAGCCGCATTTCCACCCGGACGACGACGGGCACCACGACGGGCACCATCACGGTCATGGTCACGCGCACGCCCACAGTCATGCCCACTGAGCCGGGGCCGCTTCACGACCTGCGTCATCACGGCGACGCCGAGGTCCGTGACGACGGCGGCACGCTCGTCGACCTCGCGGTCAACGTCCGCGCGGACACGCCCCCGGCGTGGCTGCGGGACCGTATCGCCGCGTCGCTGGCGGGGCTCGCCGCCTACCCGGACGGGCGGGACGCGCGGGCCGCGGTCGCGGCGCGGCACGGACTGCCGGTGGAGCGGGTGCTGCTGACGGCGGGCGCGGCGGAGGCGTTCGTGCTGCTGGCGCGGGCGCTGAAGGTGTCGCGGCCGGTGGTGGTGCACCCGCAGTTCACGGAGCCGGAGGCGGCGCTGCGGGACGCGGGGCACACGGTGGACCGGGTGCTGCTGCGGGAGGCCGACGGCTTCCGCCTCGACCCGGCGGCGGTCCCGGAGGACGCGGACCTGGTGGTGATCGGCAACCCGACCAACCCGACGTCGGTGCTGCACCCGGCGTCCTCGGTCGCCCAACTCGCCCGTCCTGGGCGGACGCTGGTGGTGGACGAGGCGTTCATGGACGCGGTGCCGGGCGAACGGGAGGCGCTGGCGGGGCGGACGGACGTCCCGGGGCTGGTGGTGCTGCGCAGCCTGACGAAGACGTGGGGGCTGGCGGGCCTGCGCATCGGGTACGTGCTGGCGGCCCCGGAGACCGTCGCTGAGCTGGAGCGGGCGCAGCCGCTGTGGCCGGTGTCCACGCCGGCGCTGGCGGCGGCGGAGGCGTGTGTGGCGCCCGCGGCGCTGGCGGAGGCGGAGGAGGCGGCGGGGGCGATTGCGGCGGACCGCGCGTTTCTGCTCGCAGGGTTGCGGGATTTCGCGCCGTTCGGCGTGAGGGTGGTGGAGCCGGCGGAGGCTCCCTTCGTGCTGGTGCGCGTCCCGGACGCGGCGGGGGTCCGCCGACGGCTGCGCACGCTTGGCTATGCGGCCCGGCGCGGGGATACGTTCCCGGGGCTTGACGGGGACTGGCTGCGCCTGGCGGTGCGGGACCGGGGGACGACGGAGGGGTTCCTGGGGGCCCTGGGGCGGGTGCTGAGGGCCTGACGTCGACTGTGACGGACGGCCGCCGGACTGCCAGTTGTGCACCTCGATGTCGGCGTACCGGTCCGGGGTGAGGATGGCGCGGGCCGTGGTCGGGTCGGTGCTCGGACCAGGGCCGCGGTGCCCGGCCAGGTGGCACCGTCGTCCGACGGCAGCGGTCCGTGGGCGATCACCTGCTGGCGGTAGCGGTCCGCAGTTCCCCGCGCCCCTTGAGTACGCCTGCGCCACGGCCGCCGGCAGTGTCCCGCCGCCGCAGCGCGAGCCGCCCGCCGCTGCGGGCAGTTGAGCCCCCAGTGCCTCAAGGGCCTGGGAGGTGCCCCCAGGGCGATGGGGGTACTTCCCCCTCGAGCGAAGCCGAGAGTAAGGGAGGGTGGGCGCAGGGTCACCTCTACGACGCCGGGTGCGGGCAATCCGTGGCCGGTCGCGCAGTTCCCCGCGCCCCCTTGGTGGCGTCTCCGCCGCAGGCGCTGAAAGGGACCCGCCGCCGCTGCGGGCAGTCGTGCCGCTGGGGCGGCACGGGTGGGCGCAGCGGCACCCTCAGCGGCGCGCCTCTGTTGCAGCGCCCCCCAGGCACCGGCGGGTGCGGGGCGCGAAGTGTACCCCGCACCCCCGACCCCCTCGGGTCAGTTCCTCCGCCCCCGCCGCGACATCAGCACCGCTCCCCCGCCCGCCGCCAGCAGCGCCACCGCGCCCGCTGCCACGTACGGCGTCGCGGAATCCCCGCCGGTTTCCGCGAGGTTGGTCTCCGCTCGGGCGCCCTGGGGTTCGACCGCGGGGTCCGCCTTCTCGGGTGACCCGGGGGCCTCGGGGGCGGCGGCCTCCGGAGCCTCCTCAGCAGCAGCCGCCGCAGGCGTCTCGCACTTCGACGCCGCCAGCGTCAACCGCCCCTCCACCTCCGCCACGTTCAGCTTGGCCGGATTCACGGACACCTCCAGCTTCAGCGCGGTCGCCGCCGCCGTCGACGTCGTCGTCTCGGTCGTGGACAGGTCGAGGCGGACCGTCCCCACCCCCGGCACCTCGACGTGCGTCGGGCCGCCCGCGCTCAGCGAGACCCGCTTGCCGAGGACGGTGACCGCGGCGGGCAGGGTGACCGAGGCGTGCGGGGTCCGGCCCACCTCGCAGACCGCCTTGGAGCTGACCGCCTCCAGTTCGACGAGCGACAGCAGCGGCAGTCCGGGGACGTGCAGGCGGGCGTCGGCGAGGGTGGTGGACGCCTCCGCCCTGTCCCCCTCGACGGTGGCGACCGCGTCGGCCACCTCGGCGCGCAGCACGCTGAACGGCTTGCCGTGGTTCACGCCGTCGAGCGTGGCGGTGAGGGCCGTCTGCCGCGCGCTCTCCGGCGCCTCGACCTCGTTGAGGGAGACGGTGAGCGGGACCTGCACCGACTTGTTGAGGAGGGACACGTCGAGGTCGGTGCGCAGCACGGAGGCGCTCGCGTGGCCGTGGCCCTCGGTGGCGTACGCCGGCGCGGCGCCGACGAGGGCGACGGGTCCCGCAGCGATGGCACAGGCGACTGCGGCGGTGGACCAACGGCGGGCAGACGTACGGGAGTTGATGGTGTACAAGGTGGTGGGACCCCCATGAGATGTTGCTGGGACCCGGAAAGAATGTCCGCGCCCGCGCCGTCCCGTCAGCGATCCGGCGACTCTTCACCCCTTCGGGGAAGATCGGACAGCATTTTCGATTTTCGGGGTACGGCTGTTCCCCACCGTCACCCCCCGGGGCCCCACCGGTGGGCGCGTCCTACGCGACGACGCGCCCGTCGAGCACCACCCGGCGCGGAGCGGTGAGCACCCGCAGGTCCGCGCGCGGGTCGGCGTCGTGGACCACCAGATCGGCCGGGGCGCCCTCCTCCAGACCGGGGCGGCCGAGCCACGCCCTGGCCTTCCAGGTGCCGGCGGCGAGCGCCTCGACGGGCGGGAGTCCGGCCTTGGCCAGTTCCGCCACCTCCTCGGCGGCGAGCCCGTGCGGGAGGGTGCCGCCGGCGTCGGTGCCGACGAAGACGGGGATGCCGGCGTCGTAGGCGGAGCGCACGGTGTCGTAGCGGCGCTCGTGGAGCCGGCGCATATGGGCGGACCAGCGCGGGAACTTGCTCTCGCCGCCGTCCGCGAGCGCGGGGAAGGTGGCGATGTTGACCAGGGTGGGGACGATCGCGACGCCCCTTTCGGCGAACAGCGGGATGGTGTCGTCGGTGAGCCCGGTGGCGTGCTCGACGCAGTCGATGCCCGCCTCGACGAGGTCGCGCAGGGAGTCCTCGGCGAAGCAGTGGGCGGTGACGCGGGCGCCCAGCCGGTGTGCCTCGGCGATGGCCGCCTCCACGGCGCCGCGCGGCCAGCAGGCCGACAGGTCGCCCAGGTCGCGGTCGATCCAGTCGCCGACCAGCTTCACCCAGCCGTCGCCACGCCGGGCCTCCTGGGCGACGTACGCGGCGAGGTCGTCGGGCTCGACCTCCCAGGCGTAGTTGCGGATGTACCGGCGGGTGCGGGCGATGTGCCGCCCGGCCCGGATGATCTTCGGGAGGTCCTCGCGGTCGTCGATCCACCGGGTGTCGGAGGGCGATCCGGCGTCGCGCAGCAGCAGCGCGCCCGCGTCCCGGTCGGTGAGGGCCTGCTTCTCCGCGACGTCCTCGGGGACGGCGCCGTGCCGGTCGAGACCCACGTGGCAGTGGGCGTCGACCAGGCCGGGCAGCACCCAGCCGTCGACGGTCCGGACGTCACGGGCGCGGGCGGGACGGTCGTAGGAGATGCGTCCGTCGACCACCCACAGCTCGTCGCGGACCTCGTCCGGGCCGACGAGGATCCGCCCCTTCACGTGCAGCACCGCCTGATCGCTCATGCCCCGCACGATAGTTCGTCGCCCGCGGCCCCGTCCGGGCGCTCCCGCCGCCACCGGCCCTCCTGTCACGGACGGTCGTTCTTCCTGGAGCCGGCCCGCTCACTCGACGATCCGATGTTCGAGATCCGGGTCCGCGTCGGCCTCCTCGACATGCGCCTGTACGACGTCCATGACCCCGGCGAGCCGCGGGCGGCGGCCGGCCGGGCGGAGCACGCGGTCGAGGTGGCGTGGGCATCCACTCCCCGTATCCGCTGGCAGCGTGCCGGAGGGGCCGCCGGGCTGCGGGAGGCGGCGGGTGGGTCCGACGCCGCGCGGGAGCCGGCCGGTGAGGCGGCCGCCGTACGGGCCCGCGCCGGGGCTGAGACCGCGGAGCGCACCGTACCTCATGGCTGTGCACACCTGTGTACCGCCTGTGTGCCGGCCGTATTACGGCGGGTGACACAGTGCCTGTCGGTGACGTGACGCACCGGCAGGCACGCGTGCCTCCCTGGCGTATCGCCGTCACCGACGTCAAGTGAGCGTCCGGGCCGTCGTCCCGGGCGGTCTCTTCAGTGAGACTTCAGGGGGAACACCCAGTGGGACACAAGGGACGCGCCGTTCTCGCGGCCGCCGCGGTCATCACCGTCGGACTCGGACTGTCGGCGTGCAACGAGGACGGCGACGGGGACGCGGCGGCGAAGGAGTCGCCGGTGGCCTCGGTGTCGGCGCAGGCCCCGGCGTCGGCGGAGCCGGCCGAGGAGAGCCCCGCGGCCGGCGGTGACGTCACCGCCCCCGGCACGAAGCTCACGGTCGGCGACCGGGCCGTCCTGCCGTTCGAGTACACGAGCGAGAAGAAGAAGGTGGAGAACGTCGGCGGCACCGACCTGTCCTACGCCTCGCTCAAGCTGGACGGCGACCTGGAGGGCGGCGCCGGCACGGGGGTCGTCCTGATCGGCGACCTCCCCGGCAAGTGCGAGCGGGAGTCCGCGCCGGCCGACTTCACGACCAAGGGCGCGTCGTTCGAGACCTGCTCGCTGAGCGCGACGAAGACCGCGCCGGTCGTCGCGGCGTCGTTCGACGAGGGTGACGCCTACGAGGACGAGCCGGTCGTCTGGGCCGCCGGCTGAGAGCTGCCGCCGCACGGGGGTCCGCCCTCCCGGAGCGCCCTGCGGGGCGGGCCTCCGGGAGGGCGGCTCTTGCCGTACAGCGCGTCTAGCCGGACTTCCCCACCTGGTCCGACGTCTCCTCCTCGACCTCCGCCATGGCCGGGTCGAGGAGCCGGGACAGGAAGTGCCGGGTGCGCTCGTGCTGGGGCGCCCCGATGACCCGCTCGGGGGTGCCGTCCTCGACGACCACGCCGCCGTCCATGAAGACGACCCGGTCGGCGACCTCGCGGGCGAAGGTCATCTCGTGGGTGACGACCATCATCGTCATGCCCTCGTCGGCGAGCATCCGCATCACCGCGAGGACGTCGCCGACCAGTTCGGGGTCGAGCGCCGAGGTGGGCTCGTCGAACAGCATCACCTCGGGGCCCATGGCGAGCGCCCGGGCGATGGCGACGCGCTGCTGCTGGCCGCCGGAGAGGGAGGACGGGTAGGCGTCCGCCTTCTCGGCGAGGCCGACCCGCTCCAGGTTCTGCGCGGCGACCTTCGCGGCCTCCGCCTTGCCGCGCCTGAGCACGCGACGCTGCGGCAGGGTGAGGTTCTCCGTCACGGTCAGGTGCGGGAACAGGTTGAACTGCTGGAACACCATGCCGATACGCCGGCGTGCGGCGTCGATGTCGACGTCCGGGTCGGTCAGCTCGATGCCGCCGACGAAGACCTGGCCCTCGGTGGGCTCCTCCAGGAGGTTCACGCAGCGCAGGAGCGTGGACTTGCCGGAGCCGGACGGGCCGATGACGCAGACGACCTCACCCTGGCCGATCTCCAGGTCGATGCCGCGCAGCACATGGTTGTCGCCGAACGACTTGTGCAGTCCGCTGACGCGGATCTCGGGGCGGCTCATCTGACGGCCTCCTGAGCCTTGGCCTCCATGCGGCGCACGACGAAGCCGAGCGGGATGGTGATCAGCAGGTAGCACAGGCCGGCCACCAGGATGGGCGTGGAGTTGGCGGTCTGGCTGGCCAGGTCGCGGCCGTACTTGGACAGCTCGCGCTCCTCCAGGGTGACGCCGAGGAACAGCACCAGCGAGGAGTCCTTGAACAGCAGGACCAGTTCGTTGGTGAGCGGCGGCAGGATGATCCGGAAGGCCTGCGGGATGATGATCGACACCATGGCGCGGCCGGGTGAGAAGCCCAGCGAGCGGGCCGCCTCCATCTGCCCCTTGGGCACGGCCTGGATGCCGGCCCGGATGGTCTCCGCCATGTAGGCGGCGGCCACCAGGCCGAGCGCGAGGGCGACCTTGCCGTACGTGCCGCCGATGATCTCCGTGCCGGGGAAGGCGAGCGGGACGGCGACGCCGATGAAGATGAAGATCAGCAGGGCGGGCAGGCCGCGGAAGATCTCGATGTAGATGCCGGCCAGCCAGCGGTAGGGGCCGACGGACGACAGCCGCATCAGGGCGATGACCATGCCGAGCGCGAGGCCGACGCCGAAGCCGGTCACCGTGTAGAGGACGGTGTTCTTCAGCGCGAGCGTGATGACCTCGGGGAACATCCGCTCGGCGATCTCGGCCTGCGCGAACTGGTTCTGCAGCCGTCCCCAGTCGGCCGTGACGCCGAAGGCGGTCACGGCCGCGACGAACACGGCGTACTGGATGCCGCGCGAGATGCTCCGCTTCTGGCGCCGGGTCAGGCCCTTCCGCCGGGGGACGGGCGTCTTCTCCGTGTCGGCCATGAGGTCAGGAGGCGGCCGGCGAGGCGGCGGACTCGTCGTACGGGCCGATCCACTGCTCGTACAGCTTCTTGTACGTGCCGTCGGCCTTGGCGTCCGCGAGCGCCTTGTTCACGGCCTCGCGCAGGGCGGTGTTGCCCTTCTTCACGGTGAAGCCGTACTCCTCGCCGGTGTCGATCTGCTCGGCGACGGTGAAGGCGTCGGCGTTGGCCTTGTCCTTCAGCCAGCCCTGGACGACGGGGTAGTCGATGACGACGGCCTTGACCTGGCCGGTGCGCAGGCCGTTGAGGACGGCGTCGGAGGACTCGAAGGAGACCGGGTCGTAGCCCTGGCCCTTGACGTAGTCCTCGCCGGTGGTCTGCGCCTGGGCGCCCAGCTTGACGTTCTTCGCCTTCACGTCGGCGAGGGAGCCGACGCCGCTGTCCTTGGCGACGAGGACGGCCTGGGTGGCCTTGAAGTACGGGTCGGAGAAGTCGACGTTCTTCTTCCGCTCCTCGGTGATGGTCATGCCGGCCGCGGCCAGGTCGCACTCGCCGGAGTTGAGGAAGGCGCCGGTCTTGAAGTTCTCGAACGGCGTGTCGAGGATCTCCTGCTTCACGCCGAGGTCGTCGGCGACGAGGTCGATCAGGGCGACGTCGAAGCCCTGCACCTTACCGTCGATCTCCGACTGGAACGGCGGGTACGGCAGGTGGGTGCAGGTGGTGAGCTGCCCCGCCTTGACGAGCTCGACCCCGCCGGCGGTCGTGGAGCCGCCGCCCCCGTCGTCGGTGGACGTGCAGGCGGCGAGGAGCACCATCCCGGCCGTCGCGGTGGTGGCAACCAGGACCCGGGTCCTGCGGCCGGGAAGCGTGTTCACGAGGGGCCTCCTGTGAGCGAAACGAGAAGTTCCGATTATAAGGAAACGTTTGGGCACCTCACATCAATCGGAGGAGGACTACGCCGTTCGGCCTCCGATCTTCCGCCCGCGCTCCGCGGCCGCCCCTCCCCCCACGCCGACGGCCCGGACCGCGGGGAGCGGTCCGGGCCGTCGGCCGGCGGGGGATGCGAGGGCCGTGCGCCTACTTGTTGGCGAAGGCGTCCCGCAGCCGCATCTCGTTGAACTCGTTCCCGTCGTAGTCGTCCGAGTACGTCAGGGACAGCCGGCCGTCCGGCGCCAGGGTGACCGCGGGACCGCCCTGTCCGCCGCCCGAGACGACGTTCATCCGCCGGGCCGGGAGACGTCCGGTGGTGCTGCCGTCGAAGTCGAAGCCACGGGCCCACACGTCGTCGAGGCCGTCGACGAAGGTCTCCTTCCACGCCACCACGAAGTCGCCGGCGTCGGAGACGGTGACGTCCGGGTCGGCCTGGGTGCCGATCGGACGGTCGCCCGGCACCTCGGCCGAGTCCGGCGTGGTGCGCGTCTCGGCGCCGCCGGGGGCGCCGGTGGCCGAGAACGTGCGGTGGTACACCCGCTGCCCGCGGACCACCGTGCCGCTGCCGGTGGTGTACTCGTCCGCCCACGCGGCCACGATCCGGCCGTCGCCGGTCACCGCGACCGCGGGCCGGGTCTGCCGGCCGTCGGTGAGCGAGTTGGCGGTCTTACGGGCGACCGCGAAGCCGCCCGAGGTGTTCAGCGTGGCCAGGCCGATGTTCAGCCCGCCGTTGCCGTCGGCGTCCTCCTCCCACACGACCGTCGCCCGCCCGGCGTCGTCCACGGCCACGTCCGGGCGGCGGTTGGAGCCGGCGGCGCCGGAGTTGATCGTGCTGACCTGGACGTCCTGGTAGCGCAGGGCGCCGGTGCCGGACCAGCTCGCGGCGTACACCTGGTTGAGGGTGGACCCGTCGGCCGTGGACTCCCATGCCACCGCGTAGGAGCCGTCCGGGGCGACGGCGACGGTCGGGCGGAGCTGGTCGCCGTCGCCCGAGGCGTGCGGACGCGGCAGCGTGGTCACGGTCCCGTCCGGGGCGACCCTGCGCACGGCGATGTCACCGTACTTGTTGCCGTCCTCGTCGGCGGTCCACACGACGACCGCGTTGCCGTTCGCGTCGACGCCCACGTCGGGCTTCTGGTGGGACCAGGTCGCGTTGGTGCCGCTCGTGCTGAGCTTCTTCTCGTTCCACAGCGGCACGCCGTCCTTGTACATGCGGATGTAGACGTCGGTGCCGAGTTCGGTGTCCGAGGAGTCGTGGCGGTCGCCCTCCTCGTAGACCACCGCGGTCCAGGTGGCGGAGGCGGTGCCGCCGGAGGCGACCGCGCTGTAGTGCTGGTCGCCCTCGGCCTTGGTGTTGACCCGCGAGTAGTGCTGGGCGGTGGAGCCGTAGACGGTGGAGTCGATGTCGTACGTGCCCTGGCGCACCGCGTTGAAGTTGTCGACGTACGCCTGGTAGATCCCCGGGTCGTCGATCCTCAGCAGCGTCTCGTCGTTGCGCTGGAGCGCGCCCTTGGTCCAGTTGTGCGAGCCGGTGAAGACGTGCCGGACCTGGGTGCCGTCGGCCTTCATCCACTCGGTGAGCAGGTACTTGGAGTGGGTGGTGCCGCGGTTGCAGGTGATGGTCGAGTAGCGGCAGCCGCCGGGGCGGTTGGCGTACACGGGGATGTCCAGGCCGGTGAGCTCGTTGACCCCGGCGTTGTCGCCGTCGCCGTTGGGGTCGCTCAGGTCCCGGCCGTTGATCTCGATGGCGCAGCCGGCCGCCTTCTTCGCCGCCAGCGCGGTGTGGATCGCGGGCCGTGAGCTGCGCTCGTCGAGCTCGGCCGCGGAGATCCGGATGCGGCCGTCGCGGGCGCAGTCGACGTCGTCGATGAACGAGGCGACGATGTCGGCGTTGCCGTAGTGCGAGGCGTCGGAGGCGGTGTCGCGTGGGAAGAAGAACGCCTCCACCGGGGCGTCCGGGTCGCTCGTGGTGTGGTCGTACGTGGTGTGCAGGCTGTCGCCCGCGTGCTTGACCTGGTCCTGGAAGTGCGCGATGTACCGCGCGGCCAGCTGCGCGTTGTTGGAGACCACCAGCGCGTTGTTGAGCTCGCCGGACTGGGAGAGGGCGATGTTCTGCGAGCTCTGCCAGACCACGTTCTTCCGCCCGTCGTCCAGGGCGGTGAAGACGAAGTACTTGTCGTGGCTGATGGCGTTGACGTCGTCGGGACCGTTGCCGAGGCAGCTGTTCGTGCACCACGTCCAGGTGGAGCCGTTCTTCAGCTCGGCGGCGGTGAAGGGCGTGCTGATGGACTCGTTGCGCTTCTCCGCGACCATGCGGAGGGTGACGCCGCGGTCCTGCGCCTCGAGCATCTTCGCCTTCAGCTCGGCGAGCCCGAACCAGTACATCCCCATGTACACGGTGGAGCCCGGCGCCGCCCGGTCGACCAGACCGGCGAGGTCGTTGAGGATCGAGTGGTCCAGCGTGGTGCTGCCCGGCTTGGTGTAGTTGAACACCGCCTTGTGGTCGCCGGACGTGACGTCCGCGGCCTGGGCGGTGGTGGGGGCCAGCAGGCTCAGGCCCAGCAGGGCGGGTACGGCGAGTGAGCCGGCGAGCCGTATTCGTCTTCGCACGTGAGCGCTTCCTAGATGTGGGGGTCGTCCTCCAGCAGGGGCGTCACGGTAGTGGTCCGACGGGCAAGATCACAGAGGGCCTTCGGACAACCTGCGGGCGGTCCCCGGGGA
This sequence comes from Streptomyces sp. P9-2, assembly GCF_051903975.1. NCBI lineage: Bacteria > Bacillati > Actinomycetota > Actinomycetes > Kitasatosporales > Streptomycetaceae > Streptomyces > Streptomyces sp. P9-2. The sequence goes on along the minus strand of NZ_CP192633.1, from coordinate 3,528,219 downwards.
CGGGTTAGGCTCGCAGGCGCGTACCGCGTACCGCGATCCTGAGCGAAAGAGCACCACCGTGACGAACCTCCTCCTGGACCTGCCCCCGCTGAGCGCAGCGCGCTTCGCCTCGATCGAGGACCGGGTGGCGCGGCTGCTGGGCACCGGGCAGGACGTCCTGATCACCCAGGGCGAGGCGCTGCTGCCGCTGGAGGGCGCGATCCGCGCGGCGGCCGGGCCCGGGACGACCGCGCTGAACGTCATCACCGGCCCCTACGGGCAGACCTTCGGCGACTGGCTGCGGGACTGCGGCGCCACGGTCATCGACCTGACGGTGCCGTTCCACACGGCGGTGACCGCCCAGCAGGTGCGGGACGCGTTCGCGGAGCACCCGGAGATCGACTTCGTGTCGCTGGTGCACGCCGAGGCGGCCACCGGCAACACCAACCCGGTCGCCGCGATCGGCGAGGTGGTGCGGGAGCACGGCGCGCTGTTCTACCTGGACGCGGTCGCCTCGGTGGGCGCGGAGCCGGTGCTGCCGGACGCCTGGGGCGTCGACCTGTGCGTCATCGGGGCGCAGAAGGCGATGGGCGGGCCGGCCGGGGTGTCGGCGGTGTCGGTGAGCGAGCGGGCCTGGGCCCGTATGGCGGCCAACCCGAACGCACCGCGCCGGTCCTACCTCTCCCTCCTCGACTGGAAGGAGCGGTGGATCGACGGCGGCCGCAAGACGCTGCTGCACGCGCCGGCGCAGTTGGAGATGCTCGCGCTGGAGGCGTGCGTGGAGCGGATCGAGGCGGAGGGGCTGGAGACGGTGATGGCCCGGCACGCGTCGGCTGCCGCGGCGACGCGGGCGGGGGTTGTGGCGCTGGGCGGGGGGATCTCGCCGTACGTGCGTGACGCGGGGGATGCGGCGCCGGTCGCCACGACGGTGCGGGTGCCTTCCGGCACGACGGCGTCGGACCTGGTGGCTCGCGCCCTGGCCGCGGACCCTGAGCTGCCGCTCGCGGCGGGGGGCGGCGCTTTGGCGCGGGAGATGATCCGGGTGAACCACTACGGCCCGGACGCGACGCGGGGGACGGTGCGGACGTGTCTTTCCGCTTTGGCGACGGCCCTGACGGACGCGGGGCTGTCCGTGGACCTGCCGGCGGCGTTGTCGGCGGCGGAGCGGGCCTGGGCCTGAGCGGGGGTTGTTACTGGGCGTCGGCGCTGGTGCGGACCGGGGGGCACCGCGCAGCCCGGCGCCGACAGGGTGCCGCCTGCGCCCACCCGTGCCGCCCCGAGCCGCACGACTCCCGCGGACTGGGCGCCCTCCAGCGGCGCGGGGAACTGCGCGACCAGCCCCCACGGGCCGCAGCACACGGCAGACCGCAGGTCCCGGCAGACGGGATACCGCCCGGCTCAAGGACACGGATCCAGGCGAGGCACGCTGCGAAGGCGTCGCCCGGCGCCCAGCTGATGCGCGCATCTACAGAGTGATCGGGGCGTGAATTCCAAGGGGATTAGTGAAATCCCTCGCACAGATACTCCCGCGACATTATCCGGCTTATTTCCCTATTACTCTGCTGAACAGCTTCCCGTTCTCTTCTGCCCGCTCTTCCGGACCCTAAACGCCCCGATCCGGGAAGCGGCAACCGGACGTTTCCGGTCGCGGTCACGAGAGTTACACGGATGTGACCGGTTCCACATCGTGCCTGATTCACCCCACTTTGCACCGTGCGAAACGGTACATTTCGCCGACCCCTCGCGCGGACACGCCCGCACACGCGATAACACATGACACGCTCGTGCGTAAACCCCGCAGGACGATGCAATTTTGAATTTACCTCGGTAAGTTCAATTCGCATGACTGCCGCACAAGCAGACCTGCAAATCGACCGCCCGACCGTGGCGGACGGAGCCGTGCTGTGGCGGATAGCCAGGGACTCGAAGGTCCTCGACCTGAACTCGTCGTACAGCTATCTGCTGTGGTGCCGTGACTTCGCCGCCACCTCGGCCGTCGCTCGCGACGAGCGCGGAGAGGCGGTCGGCTTCATCACCGGCTACCTCCGGCCGGACAGCCCGCGCACCCTGCTGGTCTGGCAGGTCGCCGTCGACGAGGCGCACCGCGGCCGCGGTCTGGCCGCCGCCATGCTCGACGCGCTGGCCGCCCGGACCGCCGCGGAGCACGGCGTGGACACCGTGGAGACCACCGTGTCCCCCGGCAACACCGCCTCCGAGCGCCTGTTCACCGCGTTCGCGGAGCGTCACGGCGCCCTGCTGGAGCGCGAGGTGCTCTTCGACGCCTCGGACTTCCCCGACGGACCGCACGACCCCGAGGTTCTCCACCGCATCGGGCCGTTCGCCCTCTGACGGACCGGCCCGGCCCCCAGTCTTCCGACTCCCTCTGACTTCCCACGCCACCGAGGAGCGATTCGTCGTGACCATCACCCAGCCCGACCTCAGCGTCTTCGAGACCCTCGAGTCCGAGGTGCGCAGCTACTGCCGCGGCTGGCCCACCGTCTTCGACCGCGCGCACGGCAGCCGCATGTACGACGAGGACGGCCACGAGTACCTCGACTTCTTCGCCGGAGCCGGTTCACTCAACTACGGCCACAACAACCCCGTCCTGAAACGCGCCCTGATCGACTACCTGGAGCGGGACGGCGTCACGCACGGTCTCGACATGTCGACGACGGCCAAGCGCGCGTTCCTGGAGTCCTTCCAGAACTACATCCTCCGCCCGCGTGACCTGCCGTACAAGGTCATGTTCCCGGGCCCGACGGGCACCAACGCCGTGGAGTCCGCGCTGAAGCTGGCGCGGAAGGTGAAGGGCCGCGAGTCGGTCGTGTCGTTCACCAACGCCTTCCACGGCATGTCGCTGGGCTCGCTCGCCGTGACCGGCAACGCCTTCAAGCGGGCCGGCGCCGGCGTCCCGCTGGTGCACGGCACGCCGATGCCGTTCGACAACTACTTCGACGGCCAGGTCCCGGACTTCCTGTGGTTCGAGCGCATCCTGGAGGACCAGGGCTCGGGCCTCAACAAGCCGGCGGCCGTGATCGTCGAGACGGTGCAGGGCGAGGGCGGCATCAACGTGGCCCGGCCCGAGTGGCTGCGCGCCCTGTCCGAGCTGTGCGAGCGGCAGGACATGCTGCTCATCGTCGACGACATCCAGATGGGCTGCGGCCGCACCGGCGCGTTCTTCTCCTTCGAGGAGGCGGGCATCACGCCGGACATCGTCACCGTCTCCAAGTCGATCAGCGGCTACGGCCTGCCCATGGCGCTGACCATGTTCAAGCCGGAGCTGGACGTCTGGGAGCCGGGCGAGCACAACGGCACGTTCCGCGGCAACAACCCCGCGTTCGTGACGGCCACCGCCGCCCTGGAGGCGTACTGGGCGGACGGCTCCGCGATGGAGAAGCAGACCCGCAAGCGCGGCGAACAGGTGGAGCAGGCGATGATCGCCATCACCGAGGAGAACCTCGCCGACGTCAAGGAGTACCGCGGCCGCGGCCTCGTGTGGGGCCTGGAGTTCCACGACAAGGCGCGCGCCGGCCGGGTCGCCAGGCGCGCCTTCGAGCTCGGTCTGCTGATCGAGACGTCCGGCCCGGAGAGCGAGGTCGTCAAGCTGCTCCCCGCCCTGACCATCACCCCGGACGAGCTGGACGAGGGCCTCAGGGTCCTGGCCCGCGCCGTCCGTGAAACCGCCTGAAACACACCCCAGCCGAGGAGGCATCGCAACACCGTGATCGTCCGTTCGTTCAAGGAGCTCGAAGGCACCGACCGGCACGTCAAGAGCGCGTCCGGCACGTGGGAGAGCAAGCGCATCGTCCTCGCCAAGGAGAAGGTCGGCTTCTCCGTGCACGAGACGATCCTGTACGCGGGTACGGAAACGAACATGTGGTACGCGAACCACATCGAGGCCGTCGTCTGCACCAAGGGCGACGCCGAGCTGACCGACCGCGAGACCGGGAAGACGTACCACATCACCCCCGGCACGATGTACCTCCTCAACGGCCATGAGCGGCACACGCTCAAGGTCAAGGAGGACTTCCACTGCATCTGTGTCTTCAACCCGCCCGTGACCGGACGGGAGGACCACGACGAGAACGGCGTCTACCCGCTGCTCACCGAGGAGGTGTGATCCACCGTGACCACGACCACACGCGTCACCGATCTGTACCCGACCCGCGGTGCCACCGAGGTGGTCACCCCGCGCCAGGACCCGGTCGTCTGGGGTTCCCCGGACACGCCCGGCCCCGTCTCGGCCGGTGACCTCCAGGCGCTGGACCGCGACGGCTTCCTGGCCGTCGACCAGCTGATCGGCCCGGACGAGGTCGAGGTCTACAAGCGCGAACTGGACCGGCTGGTGAGCGACCCGGCGATCCGCGCGGACGAGCGCTCGATCGTCGAGCCGAAGTCGCAGGAGATCCGCTCGGTCTTCGAGGTGCACAAGATCAGCGAGGTGTTCGCCCGGCTGGTGCGTGACGAGCGGGTCGTCGGACGCGCCCGGCAGATCCTCGGCTCGGACGTGTACGTCCACCAGTCGCGGATCAACGTCAAGCCCGGCTTCGGCGCGAGCGGCTTCTACTGGCACTCGGACTTCGAGACCTGGCACGCCGAGGACGGTCTGCCGAACATGCGCACCATCTCGGTCTCGATCGCGCTGACCGAGAACTACGACACCAACGGCGGTCTGATGATCATGCCGGGGTCGCACAAGACGTTCCTCGGCTGCGCGGGCGCCACCCCGAAGGACAACTACAAGAAGTCCCTGCAGATGCAGGACGCGGGGACGCCGTCCGACGAGGCGCTGACCACGATGGCGTCGGAGTACGGCATCAAGCTGTTCACCGGCAAGCCCGGCTCGGCGACCTGGTTCGACTGCAACTGCATGCACGGCTCCGGCGACAACATCACGCCGTACCCGCGCAGCAACGTGTTCATCGTGTTCAACAGCGTCGAGAACGCGGCGGTCGAGCCGTTCGCGGCCCCGATCCGCCGCCCCGAGTTCATCGGCGCGCGGGACTTCACCCCCGTGAAGTAGGGACACGCACGGCGGTGACGTGTGCGCACCGCCTCATCGACTGCGGGCCGGGCCTCCTCGTGTGGGACAAGGAGGCGCCGGCCCGCTGCCGTGCGCTCAGCCGGACAGCGCGTCGAGCAGCCGGTCCACGTCGGCGGCCGTGTTGTAGAGGTGGAAGGACGCCCGCAGGTTGCCGGCGCGGTTGGACACCTCGATGCCGGCCCGCGACAGCTCCGGCTGGAGCCGTCCCAGTTCCGGCACGGACACGATGGGCGAGCCGGGCGCGGGCACGGGCTCGTGGCCCAGTGAGGCGAGCCCGGTACGGAACCGGTCGGCGAGGGTGAGGTCGTGGGCGCGGACGGCGTCCACGCCGAGCTCCTCGAGGAGCGTGAGGGACGCCCGCAGGGCCGCGTAGCTGAACAGCGCGGGCGTGGTGTCGAACCGCCGTGCGCTGCGGGCGAGTTCGGCGACGGGGCCGTAGCAGCTGCCCCACGGGTCCTCCCCCGAGGTCCAGCCCGCCTGCACCGGGACCAGATCGCCGAAGTCCTCGGGGACGGTGAGGAAGGCGGCGCCGTGCGCGCCCAGCAGCCACTTGAAGGTGATGGCGACGGTGTAGTCGTACGCGCCCGCCTCCACGGGCAGCCAGCCCGCCGCCTGGGAGAAGTCGACGTAGGTGCGCGCCCCGTGGGAGCGGGCCGCCTCGCGCAGCGCGGGCAGGCCGGCGATCCGGCCGTCGGCGGACTGCGCGGCGCTGACCGCGACCAGCGCGGTGCCCGGCCGCACGGCGTCGGCGAGCCCCTCCAGCGGGGCGGACCGCACCTTGAGGTCGCCGCGCGCGTGGAAGGGGTTCAGCACGGAGGTGAAGTCGTCGTCGGCGGTGAGGACTTCGGCGCCCGGCGGCAGGGACGCGGCCACCAGCGAGGAGAACAGGGCGACGGTGGCCCCGGCCGCGACCCGCTCGACGGGCACCCCGGCCAGCCGGGCGTAGGCGGCGCGGCACACCTCGACGTCGGCGAACAGCGGGTCGAGCGGGCGCCCCTCCGCGCGCAGCCGTACGGCGGCGTCGAGCGCGGCCACGGCCCGGGCGGGCAGCAGGGCGCTGCTCGCGGTGTTCAGGTAGGTGTTCTTCGGGGTGAACTCGGCACGGACGAGGCTCTCGAAGGTCTCCATGGGACCACTCTGCGACCCCGCCGCGCCCCCGTCCATCGCATATGTCTGCGCGGTACCGCTAAGGAACGCTTATACGTTCCCGCCGGCCTGCGGGTTCGCTCCTACGCGTTCCGCGCCCGCGTGTCCTCCTGCCCGGGCACCGCGCACCCGTCCGGGCCGCAGGCCTCGGCGCCCGCGCCGCCGTCGACGAGGGTCAGCGGGGACCGCTCGCCCCAGGCCTGGGTGAGGGCGCGGGTGAAGACCTCGACGGGCTGGGCGCCGGAGACGCCGTACGTCCGGTCGAGCACGAAGAACGGCACGCCGCGTGCGCCGAGCTCGGCGGCCTCCCGCTCGTCCTGGCGGACCTCGGCGGCGTACGCCTCCGGGTCGGCGAGCACCGCGCGGGCGGCCTCGGGGTCGAGGCCGGCGGCCTCGGCGAGTCCGACGAGCCGCTCGTCGTCGCCGAACAGGGAGCGCTCCTCGGCGAAGTTGGCCCGGTAGAGCAGGTCGAGCAGCTTCTCCTGGCGGCCGTGCTCGCGGGCGAGGTGGAGCAGGCGGTGCATGTCGAAGGTGCCGCCGTGGTCGCGGCCCCGGGTGCGGTAGGGCAGGCCCTCGGCGGCGGCCTGGGCGCCCAGGTTGTCCTCGCCGGCCTCGGCCTGCGCCTGGCTCATGCCGTACTTCTTGGTGAGCATGGTGAGCACCGGCTCGACGTCGTCCTTGGCGCGGCCCGGGTCGAGCTCGAAGGAGCGGTGGACCACCTCGACCCCGTCGCGGTGCGGGAAGGAGGCCAGCGCCTTCTCGAAGCGGGCTTTTCCGACATAGCACCAGGGGCAGGCGATGTCGGACCAGATCTCGACGCGCATGGGCGGGCTCTCTCCAGGGTCGGCACGGCTGCGGAGACCTCCTCCGCAACCGGATGAACGTTCAAGTACCCGCCGGCATTCCCACCGGGGACCTGGCCTCGCTCAGCTGCCGTCGCGCAGGTCCGGGGGCCAGTGCAGCCGGTACTCGATGTGGTCGAAGGTCACCACGCACCCCTCCCCCATCGGCGACTGGGTCGCGAATCCGACCAGGGCCGCCCCCGTCTCCTTCTCGTCGCCGAGGGTGAACAGCCGGACGAAGGTCCACTGCTTGCCGTCGCAGGAGGCGTGGAAGGCGAAGGCGCGCCCGGTGCGGCTCACCCGCAGCCAGACCGTCTTGCCCTCCACGGTGAAGGAGTTGGCGTCGTCGGAGTGGCCCCGGGTGACGACCGTGCAGACGGTGGGCACGTCCGGGGAGTATTCCAGGCACAGCTTGGCCCACGCGCGCTCGCCGACGTGGACGTAGAGCACCCCGGCGTCGAAGGAGCCGGCGAAGCCGACCGTGACCCGGGCGATCAGCTGGAAGTCGCCCTCGGGCGCGCCGAGCAGCCGGGGCGCGTCGGCGGCGGACTCCAGGGACTCGCCGGTGGGCGGCACGAAGCGGTCCTGCCGCGGTCCCGCCCATCCGGTGAGCACGCCGTCCTCGTAGGACCAGGAGCCGTCGGGGCCGTAGGTCCGCAGCGGGAAGGGGAGTTCGGGTATGTCCAGGTCCATGGCGGGATTGTCCCAGGAGCGGCCCCGCCGCGCGGAGCGGGTCCCGGTCAGCGGCCGTGGAAGGTGTCCAGGGCGACCGCCTGGGCGACGGCGAGCCGCAGGTCGAGGGCGGGGTCGGTCACCTCGACGCGGTAGCGGTCGCGCAGGCCGAGTTTCTTGTCGACGCTCATCACGGGCTTGCCGTCGCTCTCGAAGTCGAAGTGGTACGGCCAGGCGAACGGCACCAGGTCCAGCGGCAGCCAGTCCCAGGCCCGGCGCAGGACGGCCACGAACCGGTTGCGCTCGCGGCCCACGGCGTCGGGCGCGCCCGGCTGCTCCAGCACCCAGGTGGAGCGGACCAGGGAGGTGAGGAACCGCTCGTGGAAGGAGCCGATCGGCTTGCCCTCCGCGTCCAGCACGTCGAAGCCCTCGCCGGGGTCCAGCAAGGTGCGCTCCTTGACGGTGAACGCGACCTGGCTCCTGGACTCGTCCGTCCAGAAGGTCAGTTCCTCCTTGAGGGAGAACCTCTTCAGCACGGCGTGGGCGAGGACCCTGCCCTCGGAGCCGTCCCGCGCGGTCTCGGTGACGAGGTAGCGGTCGGTCTTCAGGGTGGCCTTCTGCGTGACGGTGAAGCGTCGGCCCGACCAGGCTCCCGTTGCGTCCACTGCTGCGCTCCCGGTGTCGATGGAGGGTGTGCCGCCGGCGGAGGTCCTCACCGGCGTCCCCATCGTCGCGGGACGCGCCGGGTGGGCGCAGTCTCCGGAAGTCGCGTGCTTCAACGACCAAAGAGAATGTGGACGTTGACGGGCGTCGTTCACTTTCGTCGTTCGGGGCCGCTACGGAGGGAGGATGCCGGCGCCCCGGTGCGGGCCCCTAGGGTCGGGCGCGTGGACTCAGCGCAGACCTCCCGCCCCGCCCCTCCCCTGCTGTCCCGGCTGGCCGCCGCCGCCTCCTGGTCCCGCGGCCGGATCGCCGGGGAGGCCGTGCTGCTCCTGGTGCTCGCGGGCATCGCGGGCACGATGTACGGCACGGAGAGCGGCTCCGCCGCGAAGGGCGGGGCGCTGGCCCTGCTCGTCGCCCTGCTCTCGCTGGTCAGACGGTCACTGCCGGCCACCGTGCTGCTCGTCTCCTCCGTCCTGGCCGGCTCGGTCCTCGGCTGCGGCCCGCTGCTGATCTACGCGAGCTGGTCCGCGGGCAGCCGCATCAGACGCCCCTGGCGCGCGGTCGGCGCGTACGCCGCCGGGCTGGTGCTGTACGTCGTCCCCGCCCTGCTCGCCGACGGAGGCGAGGGGATACCGGGGCTGTCGCTGCTGATGACGGCGGTGCTGGGGGCGGGCCCCTACCTGGTGCTGGCGGTCGTGCCGGGGCTCGCCTCCCGGTACCGCGCGCAACGCCGTGACCTGCTGGAGGCGCTCCGCCGGCACAACGCCCAACTGGTGCGCGAACAGGCGATGGTGGCGCGGCAGGCGCGGCTGCTGGAGCGGCAGCGGATCGCCCAGGACATGCACGACAGCCTCGGCCACCAGCTCGCCCTGATCGCCGTGCACGCGGGGGCGCTGGAGGTGGACCCGGGCCTCGGCGACCGGCAGCGGGAGGGGGTCGGCATCCTGCGGGAGGCCGCCAGGTCCGCGATGCGGGAACTGCGCGAGGCGGTCGGCATCCTCCGGGACGACACCGACGAGCCGACCGTGCCCGCGGCCACCCCAGAACCGGAGGCGGCCGGGGCGCCTCCCGCCCGGGGCGCGGCCGGGGTGGACGCGCTGGTCGCGTCGTCGCGGAGCGCGGGCGCGCCGGTGGGACTGCGCCGCTCGGGCGAGCGGCGGCCGCTCGCCCCGGCCGCGGACCACGCGGTGTACCGCATCGTCCAGGAGGGCCTCACCAACGCGCACAAGCACGCGCCGGGCGCCCCGATCACCGTGGAGCTGCGCTACGAGCCGGACAGTCTGGTGGTGGAGGTGGCCAACGCGCCCGTGCCGGAGGGGGCGCCCGCGGGGCCGCCCGCGATCAGCGGCGGCCAGGGCCTGGCGGGGCTGGAGGAGAGGGCCCGGCTGGTGGGCGGCATGGTGCACAGCGGCCCCTCCCCCGACGGCGGCTTCCGCCTCGCCGGTGTGCTGCCGTACGGCGACGGCGCCTCGCCCGTGGGCCGTGAGGACGCGACGTCCGTCGCCGCGGGACGCGACTTCCGGGGGCAGATCCGGGAGGGCGCCGCGGGCGACGGTGGAGCGGACATCGACCGCTCCGACCCGAAGGAGTACGCCGCCATCATGAGCAGCAAGAAGAACGTCGCCCTGGGCTGCGCCCTCGTCTCCGTCGTCCTCGTCGCCGGTGTCGGCGCCCTGCTGGTGTGGGGGGTGAACAAGGCGATCGACGAGGTGCAGAAGGGGGTCATACCGGCGTACGTGTACGAGGACGCGCGCGTCGGCGACTCCGAGGCGAGCCTGCGCAAGCAGTTCCCCGAGGGCGACTCGCTGCTCACCGAGGGCGTGGAGAAGCAGGGTCCGCCGCTGCCCGAGGACGCGGTGTGCGAGCACTTCGTGGACGACGAGGCGGACATCGTGTACCGGTTCTGCTTCCGCGACGGGAAGCTGGCCGGCAAGGCGTTTTACCCGCACGAGATCTGACGGGCCGCCGGCTCCGGGCCGGCGGGGGGATCGGGCATGATGGCATGGCTCCGCCATCCGCCCGTCCCACCGCACCGCGCAGGAGGCCGCGTGATCCGGGTCCTGGTCGCCGACGACGAGCCGCTCATCCGGGCCGGCATCAGGATGATCCTCACCTCGGCCGACGACATCGACGTCGTCGCCGAGGCGCGGAACGGCCGGGAGGCGGTGGAGACCGCCCGCTCCACCGCCGTCGACGTGGCGCTGCTGGACATCCAGATGCCGGAGCTGGACGGGCTGACGGCGCTGGCCGAGATCGGCCGGACAGCGCCCCAGGTGCGGGTGCTGATCCTGACGACGTTCGGGGAGCGGGAGAACGTGCTGCGGGCGCTGGGCCACGGCGGCGCCGGGTTCCTGCTGAAGGACTCCGCGCCGCAGGAGCTGATCCACGCGGTCCGCGCGGCGGCGGCCGGGAACGCCTATCTCTCCCCGGCCGCCACCCGGCACGTGGTGGACACCCTGGCCTCGCCCGCCGCGACCGCGCGCGGCGAGGAGGCGCGCCGCCGGCTGTCCGCGCTCACCGAGCGGGAGCTGCAGGTGCTGGCGCTCCTCGGGGAGGGGCTGTCCAACGCGGACGCCGGGGCGCGGCTGCACATGAGCGAGGCCACGGTGAAGACGTACGTCAGCCGCATACTGACCAAGCTGGACTGCGACAACCGGGTGCAGGCCGCGCTCCTGGCGCGGGACGCGGGCCTGGAGCCGGCCGGCGGGTGAACGCCGGCCGGACGGACGGGGTCAGCGCTCCAGGCGGCCGTTGAAGCGGCGGGGCAGCCCGAGCGGGTTGTCGTCCTTGAGCTCCGGCGGCAGCAGCGCCTCGGGGGCGCCCTGGTAGACCACGGGCCGCAGCCAGCGCTCGATCGCCGTGCCGCCCACGGAGGTGGACGTGGAGGTGGTCGCCGGGTAAGGGCCGCCGTGGTGCTGGGCGGGGGCGACGGCGACGCCGGTCGGCCAGCCGTTCACCAGGACGCGGCCCGCCAACGGCGTCAGCTCCCGCACCAGTTCGGCGCCGCTGCCCTGTCCGGCCGCCTCCTCGGAGGACAGGTGCACCGTCGCGGTGAGGTTGCCGGGGAGCCGGGACAGCACCGCCCGCACCTCCGCCTCGTCCGTGTAGCGGGCGATCACGGTGACCGGTCCGAAGCACTCCTCCAGCAGCAGGTCGTGCGCGCCCTCGCGGGTCAGCCGCTCCGCGGGGACGGTGAGGAAGCCGGCGCTGACGGTGTGCTCGCCGCCCGCGCCCGCGGTCACGGGGGACTCCACGTCGGGGAGCTGGGCGCGCTCGGTGACCCCGGCGAGGAAGGTGTCGCGCATGCGGTGGTCGAGCAGGACGCCGGGGTCGGTGTCGCTGACCGCGTCCGTGAGGGACTTCAGCAGGGCGTCGCCCGCGGCGGAGGCCGGGGCGAGGACCAGGCCGGGCTTCACGCAGAACTGGCCGACGCCCAGCGTCATCGAGCCGGCCAGCCCGGCGCCGATCGCCTCGCCGCGCTCGGCGGCGGCGGCCTCGGTCACCAGGACCGGGTTGAGCGAGCCGAGTTCGCCGTGGAACGGGATCGGCACGGGGCGGGCGGTGGCCTCGTCGAAGAGGGCGCGTCCGCCGCGGACCGAGCCGGTGAAGCCGGCCGCCGCGACCAGCGGGTGCCGGATCAGCTCGATGCCGGCGTCGAAGCCGTGCACCAGGCCGAGCACGCCGTCGGGCACCCCGTGCCGGGCTGCGGCCCGGCGGATCACCTTGGCGACCAGCTCCGACAGGGCGGGGTGGTCGGGGTGGGCCTTGACGACGACGGGGCAGCCGGCGGCCAGGGCGCTCGCGGTGTCGCCGCCGGCCACGGAGAACGCGAACGGGAAGTTGGACGCCGAGTAGACGGCGACGACGCCCAGCGGGATCTTGCAGCGGCGCAGGTCGGGGACGGGCGGGGTGGCCGTGTCGTCGGGGTGGTCGATGACGACGTCGAGGAAGGCGCCCTCCTCGACGATGCCGGCGAAGGCGCGCAACTGGTAGCAGGTGCGGGCGAGTTCACCGGTGAGGCGGACCGGGCCGAGCGCGGTCTCGGCGTCGGCGGCCTCGACGAGCCGGTCGCGGGCGGCCTCCAGTTCGTCGGCGGCGGAGCGCAGGAAGGCGGCGCGGACGGTGCGGTCGGCCAGCGCCTCGCGCGCGGCGTGGGCGTCGCGGACGGCGGCGTCCACCTCCTGGGCTGTGGCCTCCACCGCAACCTGTTCACGCTGCTTCCCGGTTCGGGGGTCGACACTCCAGACTGGTGCTGCTGCCACCGCGGGTCCCTCCACTTGAATGCCGCATGCAATGCCGCAGTATGTACGTCACCCACCGCCGATGTTCGATATACTGAACACTGTCTCTGTGGGTGAATGCGCTTCGGAGACTATTTCCCGGCGAACGAAGGGGTCAAGGGCGATGTCGGCTGGCGAGACGGGCGGCGGGGCGCAGGTCAAGTCCGCGGTACGGACCGTTGAACTGCTCGAATACTTCGCCGGACGCCCCGGGATGCACTCCCTGGCGGCGGTCCAGGAGGCCGTCGGCTACCCCAAGTCCAGCCTGTACATGCTGCTGCGCACGCTGGTCGACCTCGGCTGGGTGGAGACGGACGCGACGGGCACCCGGTACGGCATCGGCGTACGGGCGCTGCTGGTCGGCACCTCGTACATCGACGGCGACGAGGTCGTCGCGGCGGCCCGGCCCACGCTGGACCGGCTCTCCGACGACACCACCGAGACCATCCACCTGGCGCGTCTCGACGGCACCAACGTGGTCTACCTCGCCACCCGCCAGTCCCAGCACTACCTGCGCCCCTTCACCCGCGTCGGACGCCGGCTGCCCGCGCACTCCACCTCGCTGGGCAAGGCGCTGCTGAGCACCTACACGGACGAGCAGGTCCGCAAGATGCTCCCCGAGACGCTGCCCGCGCTCACCGAGAACACCATCACCGACCGGGAGAAGCTCATCGAGGAGCTGCACCAGGTGCGGGAGCAGGGCTTCGCCGTGGACCGCGAGGAGAACACCCTGGGGCTGCGCTGCTTCGGCGTGGCGATCCCCTACCGCACGCCCGCCCGGGACGCCATCAGCTGCTCGGTGCCGGTGGCCCGGCTCACCCCCGCACACGAACAGATGGTGAAGGACGCCCTGTTCGACGCCCGCGACCGGCTGACCCTGGCCACCCGGAGGCTCTGACCCGTGGACATCGCCCTGCGCCCGGTGCACGACAGCGACCTGCCGGTCTTCTTCCGGCAGACGAACGACCCGGAGTCGGTGCGGATGGCCGCCTTCACCCCGCAGGACCCGGCCGACCGGGACCGCTTCGACGCGAAGTGGGCGCACATCCGCAGCTCGCCGGAGATCGTGGCGCGCACGGTGCTCGCGGACGGGGACGTGGTGGGCTCCGTGTCCGTCTTCGGCGAGGCGGGCGAGCGCGAGGTGACGTACTGGATCGACCGCGCCTACTGGGGCAAGGGCATCGCCACGGCAGCGCTCCGCGCCCTGCTCGCGGAAGTCGCCGACCGCCCCCTCTACGCACGCGTGGCCGCCGACAACACGGGCTCGCTGCGGGTGTTGCGCAAGTGCGGCTTCGAGATCACGGGCAAGGCCAGGGGCTACGCGCCGGGCCGCGGCGAGGAGACGGACGAACTGGTCCTGGCGCTGGAGCGCTGAGGCGCGCCTCGCGGGGTGCTCGTGGACGGGTGGCCTTCGGGCGCCGGCCGGAACAGCCCCCTCAGGGGCGCGGGGAACTGCGCGACCGGCCCCCACCGGGCCCGCACCCGCCATGGGTGAGCGACCTCACGCCCGGTGGGCGCCCGTATGAACCCCCGATGAGAATCGGCCCGGACGGGAACGCCGCCCCCACTCCCACTCGTCTGTCCTGACGCGATGAACAGAACCATCAGGCGTGCCTCGGTCTTCACCCTGCTCCTGGTCTTCGCCCTCCTCGTGCGGGCGACCTGGGTGCAGTTCTACGAGGGCCGGGCACTGGCGGACGACAGCGACAACCGGCGCAACGCGATCGAGACGTACGCGGAGCCGCTGGGGAACATCGTCGTGGCCGGAGAGCACATCACCGGCTCGGCCCGGACGAAGGGAAGCGACCTCGCGTACAAGCGCACCTACACGGACGGTCCGCTGTACGCGGCGGTGACCGGCTACGCCTCGCAGGCCTATGCGCCGACCCAGCTCGAGGGCATCTACGCGGACGTCCTCAACGGCACGGACCCCCGTCTGAAGACGGTGACGGACATGGTCACCAACGGGCGGGCCGCCCCGGGGAACGTGGTGACGACCGTGGACCCGGCCGTGCAGAGGGCGGCGTACAAGGCGCTCGGCGACAAGAAGGGCGCCGCCGTCGCCATCGACCCGGAGACGGGCCGGATCCTCGCCGCCGTGTCGACCCCGTCGTACGACCCGGCGTCGCTGACCGACGCCAACACCGCCGGCGAGGCGTGGACGCGGCTGAACGACGACCCGGACAAGCCGCTGACCAACCGGGCGCTGCGCCAGCCGCTGCCGCCCGGCTCGACGTTCAAGCTGGTGGTGGCGGCCGCCGCGCTGGAGGACGGGCTGTACGACTCGGTGGACGAGCGGACCGACAGCCCCGACCCCTATCCGCTGCCGGGCACGACGAGGGACCTGGGCAACGAGAACCCGTCCGCGCCCTGCGAGAACGCCTCGATCCGGGTGGCGCTGCAGTACTCCTGCAACAACGTCTTCGGCAAGATGGCCGTCGACCTGGGGCAGGACAAGGTCCGGGAGACGGCGGAGAAGTTTGGCTTCAACGACGAGGAGCAGGACGTCCCGGTGCGCGCGTACCCCAGCGTGTACCCGTCGGACATGGACCGGGCGCAGACCGCGCTGAGCGGCATCGGCCAGTTCGACGTGACGGCGACCCCGCTGCAGATCGCGATGGTGTCGGCGGCGATCGCGAACGACGGCGAGCTGGTGTCGCCGCACATGGTGTCCCAGGTGACCGACAGCGGCGGCGACGTGCTGGAGGACCACGACGAGGACGCCTCGACACGACGGATCGTCAGCTCCTCGACCGCCGAGCAGCTGAGGTCGGCGATGCGGACGGTGGTGGACGAGGGCACGGGCACCAACGCTCAGCTGTCCGGCGCCACGGTGGGCGGCAAGACCGGTACCGCGCAGCACGGCGAGAACAACAGCAAGACGCCCTACGCCTGGTTCACCTCGTACGCCGAGTCCGACGCGAACGGCAAGAAGGTGGCCGTGGCGGTGCTGGTGGAGCAGTCCGACGCGGAGCGTTCGGAGGTCAGCGGCAACGGCCTGGCCGCCCCGATCGCCCGGGAGACCATGAGGGCCGCGCTCCAGGACTGACCTCGCGGGACACACGCGTGCGGGCCGCCCCCGGTGTTCAGAGGGGGCGGCCCGCACGTGCCGCGCGACGGCGGGGATCAGACGCCGAGCAGCTGCTCGATCGGGTCGATCGCGAAGTACACCAGGAACAGCGCGGAGGCGCCCCACAGCAGCCAGTGGACCTCCTTGGCGCGGCCCAGCACCGTCTTGATGAGGACGTAGGCGAGGAAGCCGGCGCCGATGCCGTTGGTGATGGAGTAGGTGAACGGCATCACGGCGATGGTGAGGAACGCCGGGATGGCGATCTCGTAGCGGTCCCACTCGATGTGCTTGACCTGGGTCATCATCAGGAAGCCGACGGCGACCAGGGCGGGGGCGGCGGCCTGGAGCGGGACGATGGTGAGCAGCGGGGTGAAGAACAGGGCGAGCGCGAACAGGCCGCCGGTGACCAGGTTGGCGAAGCCGGTGCGGGCGCCCTCGCCGACGCCGGCCGCCGACTCGATGTAGGAGGTCGCCGAGGAGGCGGAGGCGGCGCCGCCCGCGACGGCCGCGGCGCCGTCGATCAGCAGGACCTTGCCGAGCCCCGGCACCTTGCCGTCCTCGTCCAGCAGGCCGGCCTCGGCGCTGACGCCGACGACGGTGCCCATGGTGTCGAAGAAGTCGGACAGGATCAGGGTGAACACCAGCAGCACGACGGTGACCACGCCGACCTGGCCGAACGCGCCGAACAGGCTGAACTGGCCGAGGAGCCCGAAGTCGGGCGTGTCGACGATCTTGTCGGGCCACTCCGGGGTGGTGAGGCCCCACGTCTCGACGTCGGCGAGCGCGTTGATCACCAGCGCGACGACGGTCATGGTGACGATGCTGACGAGGATCGCGCCGCGCACCTTGCGGGCGAGCAGGCCGATGGTGAGGAGCACGCCGACGCAGAACACCAGCATCGGCCAGCCGGCGAGGGTGCCGGTGCTGCCGAGCTGGACCGGCACGGTGGTGTTCGCGGCGTCCGGGATGCGGGTGACGAACCCGGCGTCGACGAAGCCGATCAGGGCGATGAACAGGCCGATGCCGACGCTGATGGCCTGCTTGAGCTGCTGCGGGATGGCGTGCATGACGGCCTCGCGCAGCCCGGTCACCACCAGGACGCAGATGAGCAGGCCCTCCAGCACGATCAGGCCCATGGCGTCGTCCCAGCTCATCAGCGGGGCGAGCTGGAAGGCGACGACCGCGTTGAGGCCCAGTCCGGCGGCCAGGGCGAGGGGCAGGTTGCCGCCGACGCCCATGACGATCGTCATCACGGCGGCCACCAGGGCGGTGGCGGTGGTGAGCTGCACCGGGTCGAGCTGGTCGCCGAACTTGTCCTTCGCGCTGCCCAGGATGAGCGGGTTGAGCACGAGGATGTAGGCCATCGTGAAGAAGGTGGCGAAGCCGCCGCGTATCTCACGGGCGTACGTCGAGCCCCGTTCGGTGATCCGGAAGAACCGGTCCACGCCCGTCGCCGCGGGCGGCGCACCGTCCTGCCGTTCGGCCGTCTTCTGTGCCTCGGACATGCAACTGCTCCTCGATGAGCGGGAGATGATGATCTGCTGAACGCTGGCTGGATTGTGCCCGTGCCGTACGTCGTTCCGGTGTGCTTCGTGTGACGGATTGGCATACCGGCGGGCCGGACGCCGTCCGGTCCCTCGCACGGGGGGTCAGGCGTGGAGCACGGAGTCCAGCCAGGCGTACGTCTCGTCCTGCATCGGGGAGTCGAAGGTGTGCCCGCGCCCGGGCCGCACTGTCAGCCGCAGCCGGTCCTCGGCGTCCCAGGCCCGCCAGACGGCGCGCAGCCTGTCGTGGGCGACGCGTACGCCGTCGGCGGGGAAGTGGGGGTCGTGCTCGCCGTGGAGGAACAGCATCGGTTTGGGCGCGGCGATGCTCGCGACGTCGGGAAGGTCGAGGTGGCGGGCGAGTCCGGGGTGCAGCATGTGGAACGCGGACTGGCCGCGCAGGGTGTTGTTGCCGGGCACCAGGATCTGCTTCAGCCCGGTCATCCAGCACACGCTCGCGGCGGCGGTGACGTGGTCGCTCAGCGCGGCGGTCTGCCAGGCGCGGTGGCCGCCCATGGACCAGCCGGCGGCGGCGACCCTGCGCGCGTCGACCCGGTCGAGGCCGGCGAGGAAGGCCGCGGCGCGCTGGTCCTCGCGGGCGTGCAGTCCGGCGAGGGAGGAGCCCACCTGGTAGAGGGCGGCCGCGAGCGCCTGCTGCTCTTCGTATACGAGCGGGCCGCGTTCGCCCCAGCCGAGGGCGTCGAGGCACAGCACGACATGGCCGCGGCGGGCGAGTTCGTCGCCGGGGAAGCGTCCGTCGAAGTGGCGTCCGGCCCACTCCTCGGCGGAGGCGAGCCGGGTGTCGTCGTACCAGGGGCGGACGCACTTCTCCTTGCCGATGTCGAAGCGGGAGCCGTGGTCGTGCAGCAGCAGGACGGCGGGGAAGGGGCCGGCGCCGTGCGGGGTGAGCAGGACGCCGCGGGCCCGGGTGCGGCGGGTGAGCGTGACGGCCACCGACTCCCGCGAGTAGCCGTCCCCTTCGGGTCCGGGGGTGTGCTCGGGGTCGAAGGGCAGGCCGGGTTCGGCGGGGACGAGGAGCGCGTCCTCCACCGCGGCCCGGGCCGTCCGGCGCCAGCGCGCGGGGTCGCGGACGGGCGAGGTCCCCCAGGCGAGCGGGAACGTCAGGTCGTCCTTGAGCGCGTGGAGCAGGCCGGGCGGTCCGGGCAGGGAGGTCATGCCTGGGGCCGCCAGTCGCCGAGCCACGCCTGGCGGGTGTGCGTGGCGGCCTGGGCGGGGGTGAGCTGGGGCCGGTTGGCGGGGACGGTGATCACCGCGCCGGGGCCGGTGTTGCGGTACTCGGCGAACCGCTGGTCCTGCCAGGGGTATCCGCTGGACATGGTGGTGTAGGGCGCGACGGCGTCGATGCCGGCGCCGAGGCGGGTGTCGCGGACGGTGAGCATGGGCCGGGCGGTCGGGTCGGAGCTGGGCACCCAGGGGCGGGCCAGCTTGTAGTAGCCGTCGGGCGCCTCGCTGCTGACGCGGCTGCCGGTCACCAGGAAGCCGCGCGGGTTGGTGACGGCGGTGGAGGGCGCGAAGACGAAGCCGAACGGGGCGGACGTCAGGTCGGTGCGGACCAGGGTGCGGAAGTCGCAGTCCTCGAACACCGCGGTGGCCCGGCCGAAGACGAAGTCGACGTCGCCCTCGGCGTAGCAGCGCGTGAAGTACTGGCGGGCCACGGTGTCCAGGGACGCCGAGTCGGCGTAGAGGGTGTCCTGGTGGCCGAGGAACCGGCAGTCGTAGAAGGCGCTGCGGTCGCCCATGACCTTGACGGCGACGGCCTGGGTGCCGCTGACGCCGGGGTGGCCGGCGCGCAGCCAGTCGTTGGCGAAGGTGATCCGGCGGGCGGTGAAGCCGTCGGGGCGCAGGGTGGTGGTGGCCGACCCGGAGGTGCCGTAGGTGCCGGAGCCGTCGGGCTTGGGGGTGCCGGCCGCGTTGTCGTACACGACGACCACGTCACTCGGGTCGTCGGAGGCGCCGAGCCAGGTCATGCCGGTGCGGTCGGCGGGGACGGAGACGGTCTCGCGGTAGACGCCGGGGGCGACGACGAGGGTGCGTCCGGTGCCGGTGGCGGCGTCGACGGCGGCCTGCAGGCTCGTGAAGTCGCCGGCGCCGCGCGGGTGGACGTACAGGGTGGCGGAGGTGAGCCGCGCGGACGGGGAGCCGTAGCGGCCGAAGGGGCGTCGTGGACGCCGGTGCGCGTGGGCGGGTGCGGCGGCGAGGACGAGGGCGGAGCCGGCCGCGGCGCCGGCCAGCAGGACGTTCCTCCGGGACAGGTTCGAGGGCATGCGGGTGCTCCTTCGGGGGACTGGTGGGGGGAGCCGGTGCGGTCCGCTGTGGGGGCGGACCGCACCGGCGGCCTCGGACGGTTGCGGGTCAGCGGAGGCGGCCCGCGCCCGCGCCGAGACGGACAAGGGCGGGCACCGCCCACGCCGGGTGCACGGTCCTGCGCAGGGTGGGGGTCCAGCCGGCGCCGGAGCGCAGGGTCTCCTCGGGGATCTCCGCGTTGTGCACGGCGATCAGGTCGACCGGCCTGCCGTTGACCAGGTTGTGCCGGGCGGTGAGCGGCGAGTCGTTCCAGCGCTTGAGGACCTTCGCCGGGCTGATGCCCTCGGGCAGGGTGAACGCGTTGTGCTCGGCGACGAGCTGGGACTCCTTGCCGACGCCGAAGCTGTAGCCGTACCCGGAGCCGGCGACGAAGTGGTTGTTGTAGACGTCGACCTGGCCGAACCGGACGCGCGGGGTGCGCTCGGTGAGGTCCGTGAACAGGTTGTGGTGGAAGGTCGCCTTCAGCTTGCCGCGGTCGCCCACGGCGGTGGACTCGCTGTCGCTGTTGCCGATGAGGATCGTCTTGTCGTGCTCGGTGAAGACGTTCCAGGAGGCGGTGACGTAGTTGGCGCCCTTGACGATGTCCAGCTCGCCGTCGTGCTGCTGGTAGAGCATGCCGAAGTACGTGGGGGCCGCGCCGTCGGGGTGCGCGCCGTCGGTGAACGTGTTGTGGTCCAGCCACACATGGGTCGCGCCGTGCACGACGACGGTGTCGTACTCGCTGTTCCAGTTGCCGCGGTCGCCGTCGGTGGGGTCCCACTGCGGGAAGCAGTCGACGGGGCTCTCCAGGGTGAGGTTGCGGACCACGACGTTGTCCACCTCCTTGATCTGGAGGCTCGCGCCCTTGATGGCGGCGTCGCGTCCCACGCCGATGATCGTGGTGTTGGAGGGGACGTTCACCTTGATCACCGCGTCCTGGTGGGCGGCGGAGGCGCGGCGCAGACCCTCGGGGCTGTCGTCGGGCTCGTCGCTGAGGTCCCGCTCCAGGCCCCAGGTCCCGGGGGCGTACGTCTCCAGGTAGGCGTCCAGGTCGTAGCCGGGGACGGCGAGCGCGTCGCAGCCGTCGGCGACGGCGTCGATGGTGCCCTTCACCTTGATGATCTTCGGTGCGTCCCCGCCCTCCGCGAGGGCGGCGGTGAACTGGGCCCAGTCGGTCACGGTGCGGACGTGCGCGGCGTCGGCGGCCGCGCCTCCGGTGGTGCCCGTGCCGTAGGACGCCCAGCCGTCGCCGGCGGGCAGGGCTTGGCGGGCGGGGTCGCGGTGCGCGGGGCCGTGGGCCTGCGCGGCGGTGCCGGTCAGGGTCAGCACGAGGGCGGTGCAGCCGGCCAGCACACCGGCTCTCCTGGCATGCCCATGCCATACAGATGCGTTCATGGTGCGGCTCTCCTGTTCGTGGTCCGGGGGGTGTTACGCGGCGGCCTCCGGCCAGGTGATCCACGCCGTCGGGATCTCCTCGTCCAGCCGCCGCACGTCGTGCGGCGCGAGCACCCGGGTGCGCAGCAGCTCCCGGGCGACCAGCCGTGCCACGGCGATCGCGCCCGTCGGGGAGAAATGCCTGTTGTCCTGCTTGGTGTCGGTCCAGTTGAAGTACGCCTGCGTCGCCTCCGGCCCCAGCTCCTGCCAGAGCGCCAGGGACAACGCCTGCACGTCGAGCAGCGCGACCCGCTCCTCCCGGGCGAGCGCGCGCATCGCCTCCGGGTACTCCCCGTGGCTGGGCACGGCCCGCCCGTCCGCGTCGAACCGCCGCCGCTCCACCGGGGTGGCCAGCACCGGCCGCGCTCCCCGCGCCCGGGCGCCGTCCAGGTACAGGCGCAGATACCGCTGATAGGTGGTCCAGGGCTCGGTGTACCGGCTCGGGTCGTCCGCCTTCTCGTCGTTGTGCGCGAACTGCACGATCAGCAGGTCGCCCGGACGGACGCCGGCGAGCAAGGCGTCCAGCCGCCCCTCGTCGACGAAACTCTTGGAACTCCGGCCGTTCACCGCATGGTTGGCGACGGCGAGCCCACGCCCGAGCAGAAACGGCAGGGCCGTCCCCCACCCGGTCTCGGGGGCGGCGGGAGCGTACTTCTGGGCGGCGGTGGAATCACCGGCGACCCACACGGTCCGCGCCCGCCGCGTCCCGGCATGAGCCGTACCGCCCACACTCACAACAGCACCGACCCCACCGACGACAACGTGCCTACGCGAAAGAGACACAACCTGTGCCTTTCAGAGAAGGGGGAGATGAAGCGCGCCCCCAAGGTGCGCGGGGAACTGCGCGACCGGCCAGGGACGACCCGCAGCCGCACAGCCACAGGCCGCCCCCAGCCGAAAACCGCGTCACCCCATCTGCTCGTCCCACTCGGCCTGAGCCTCGTTCAACTGCTCGGCCAGCCCGTCCAGGAAGGCCTTCGCCGTCATGTCCCCCAACAGCACCTTCTGGAAGTTCGGCTCGTTGTCCGCCTTGGAAATCGTGTTCCAGTCGGGCAGGTAGTACGGCAACTGCACAATGGTCGTGGACCCGTCACTCAGCGCCTGCGCCGCCAGCTTCGTGGGCTCCGCCTTCGCGATCCACGCGTCCTTCGCGGCGTCCTGGTGCGCCGGCACCTGTCCCGCCGACTCGTTGAACTTCGAGTTCGACTGCGCCGACGTGGCGAACTCGATGAACTTCCAGGCGGCGTCCTTGTTCTTGGAGCTCTTGAACAGGCCGATGCCGTCGACCGGGTTGGAGACCTGCACCCGCTTGCCGTCGGGGCCGACCGGCTGCGGGATGCCCCGGAACTTCTCCACGCCCAGCGCCTTCACATGGTCCTGGAAGGAGCCCAGGTTGTGGTTCAGCATCCCGATCTCACCGGAGTCCCACTGCGCGACCATCTTGGTGAAGTCGTTGTTCAGGTCGGCGGCGGGGGTGACCTTCTTGAACAGGGCCGCGTACTTCTCCAGCGCCTTGACGTTCCTCGGGTCGTCGACCGTGGTCTTCTTGCCGGTGGAGTCCCAGAACGAGGTGATGCCGGACTGCCCGTACATCGCGTCGAGGGCCTGGGCGATGGAGCCTGCGCCGCCGCGGATGGTGTACCCGAAGCGGTTGCTGCCCTTGTCGGTGAGCTTCTCCGCGGCCTCGAAGAAGCGGTCCCAGGTGGTCGGCTCCTGAAGGCCCGCCTTCGCGAACATGTCGGTGCGGTAGTACAGGACGCCGTTGTTCGCGGAGGTCGGCACGGAGTACAGCTGGTCGTCCCCGCCGCCGGCCGCCCGCAGCGACTCGATCATGTCCTTGTTGAGCTTGCCGTTGAGCGACGAGCCCTCCAGCCGCTCGTCCAGCGGCTCCAGCGCGCCCTGGGCGGCGAAGCCCGCGAGCATCGAGGCGCTGATGCCGCCCACGTCCGGCAGGCCGCCGCCCTGGATGGCGGTGTCGACCTTGGACTGGTACTCGGTGGACGCGATGCCGACGTACTGGACGTCGATGTCCGGGTTGGCCTTCTCGAAGTCGGCGATGATCTCCTTCCAGATGTCGGTGCGGACACCGCCGTTGTTGTCCCAGAAGACGATCTTCCCCGTGCCGCTGCCCTCGGCGCCGTCGCCCGAGCCGCTGCCGTCGTCCCCGCAGGCGGTGGCGGTCAGCGCGAGGACCGCTCCCAGGGCGACGGCCGCCGACGTCCTGCCGCGGCGCCCTCTGCCCGTGTTTCTTCCAAGAATGCTGATCTTCATCGGTCGGCTCTCTTCTCCTGGATACGGATCCTGAACTGCGTGAACGTGGCGGTACCGGCGTGTCCCTGACCGGTGGGCGCCAGGGCGACCAGGCCGAGCAGAGCACCGACCCAGCGCCAGGGAGTCGCGGCGAAGACCTGACCGGAGGGACGGAACCCGCCCTCCCCGGCGCCGTCTCCGGCGTCTTCTGTGTCGTACGGGCCGTACGGGACTTGCGTGTCGTACGAGAAGCGGCAGCGCGCGCCCGCGCCGATGTCGACCCGCAGCCGGGCCCGGCCGCCGGGTGCGGGGCGCGGGGGCGCCGCGTCCCGTTCCCTCTCGGCGGCCGTCTCGGCGAACCGGTGCACCAGCCGCACCGTGCCGTCCGGACCGCGCTCGAGCCCGATCCAGCTGTAGGCGTCCCCGAGGACCGCGAGCCCGGCCCGCGCCCCGGGTTCGCCGTCGTCGAGCCGCAGGTCCACCTCGACGGTGCACGGGGGGCCGGGCAGCCGCTGGGTGAGGACGTTGGGCAGGGCGCGCAGGTCGTGCGCGTCGGGGGTGCGGACGCAGGTGAGGCGCAGCCCGTCGGCGGAGTGGTGGGTGGCCCAGCCGTCCCGGGGGTTGGCGGTCCACTGCCACTGGCGGCCGGGGCGTCCGCCGGGGAAGTCGTCGTCGGTGGCGGGCGCGGCGGGCTGCTGCGGCGGCAGGTTTGGGCGGCGGTGCTCGGCGACGGGGGCGCCGTCGTCCCCGATCACCGGCCAGCCTCCCCCGCCGCCCCACCGCATCGGCTGGAGGTGGACGACCCTGCCGTAGGCGCCGCGCTGCTGGAAGTGCAGGAACCAGTCCTCGCCGGACGGGGTGCGCACCCAGCCGCCCTGATGCGGGCCGTTGACGTCGGTGTCCTTCTGCTCCAGGACCACCTTCTCCTCGTAGGGGCCGAAGAAGGCGCGGGAGCGGAAGGCGCCCTGCCATCCCGTCTCCACTCCCCCGGCGGGGGCGAGGATCCAGAACCAGCCGTCGTGCTGGTAGAGCTTGGGCCCCTCGAGGGTGAACCAGCCGGGGATGCGGTCGCCGTCGACGATCACCTTGCCCTCGTCGAGGAGTTCGGTGCCGTGCGGGTGCATCCGGTGCCCGGTGAGACGGTTCTTGACGCCGGAGCGGGACTTGGCCCAGGCGTGCACGAGGTACGCCTCGCCGGTCTCGTCGTCCCACAGCGGGCAGGGGTCGATGAGTCCCTTGCCGGCCTTGACCAGGTGGGGGCGGGTCCAGGGGCCGCGGATCTCGGGGGCGTTGACCTGGAAGATGCCCTGGTCGGGGTCGCCCCAGAAGATCCAGAAGCGGCCGTCGTGATGGCGCAGGGACGGCGCCCACACCCCGCGGTCGTGCCGGGGCACCGCGAACTCGCTCTCGGGTTCCAGGCGTTGCAGGGCGTGGCCGACGAGGGTCCAGTTGACCAGGTCGCGGGAGTGCAGCAGGGGCAGCCCGGGGACGCGGCCGAAGCTGGACGCGGTGAGGTAGAAGTCGTCGCCGACGCGGATCACGTCGGGGTCGGACCAGTCGGCGTCGAGGACCGGGTTACGGTAGACAGGCTCGTCGGGGCGGACGCTCATGCGGTCACCGCCTTGGCCACCAGGGCGGCGGCCTCCTGGCGGTCCAGGCGGCCGTCGGCGACGACGGTGACGATCCGGCGCTCGACCGTCTCCCCGGGCGGGACGGGCAGCCGCGCGTCGTGCGCGAGGGAGGAGCCGACGCCCGGGTACTCCTCGGTGCGCACGAACCAGGGGTCGCGGCGGGTCGTGTCCGTGGCCGCGGCGAAGACGAGGGTCCAGGCGGAGCCGGCCAGGGCGACCCAGTCGGCGGTCCGCCCGTGCACCGCGTCCGTGCCGTCGGTCTCCGCGGTGAACACGTCGGGCGCCGCGTCCTCCTTGCGGGCCCGCCAGAAGAAGCCCCCGTAGGCGGCGCCCGGGCGGCCGTTGGTGGCGGGGCTGCCCACGGACAGCGGGCGTCCGGAGACGTTGGTGAGCGCGAAGGTGAGGTCCAGGGCCCACGCGCCGTCGGTGAGGGCGGTCGCGGTGACCGTGCGCTGTTCACGGAGGAGTTCGCCGGGGGCGGCCATCCAGCGGAGTTCCTCGGTGAAGCCGTCGGACTCGCGCCGGTGGTAGGCGGTGTGCCGCTGGGCGCCGTGGTTGTCCAGCTCGGTGGGGCCGCGGCCGCGGACGTAGGTGCGTCCGCCCCAGAAGTTGAACCCCTCGACGTCGGGAACGGCGACACCGACGCCGAGGTGGTGCGCGTGGTCGGCGGGGCTCAGTTCGGTGACCGCCGTGCCGGCCAGGGTGGTGACGGGGTGCAGACAGGGCCGTGGGGAGAGCCGGGCCGGCAGTTCCGGCCGGGTGAGGTACCGGCCGACGGGCCGTCCGGCGACGCGCAGCACCACGGAGTCGTTGCCGGTCATCGGGTGCTCACCTCTTTCGGCAGATGGTGGTGGGCGGGCCGGGCCCAGGGGGCGCCCAGCTCGGAGTAGAGGGACAGGCGGTCCGCGGCGGCCTCGACCAGCGCGTCGACGCCGGGCACCACCCGGCGGTCCTCGCCGGGGACGCGGCGCCAGGCGTCGTCGGGCAGCGGGGCCGGGTCGGGGGCGGTGCGGATGGCCTCGACGACCTGCATGAAGGCGCCGGTGTCGTCGGGCGTGACCAGCAGCGGGGCGCCGTCGCGGAGGTGGGCGACGAGGTTCTCCAGCAGGTCGGTGCGGCCGAAGCGCAGTTCCTCGGGGCCGTGGTCCGCGCGCTGGAGGAGGACGCGGTCCTGCTTGTACCAGAAGGTGATCCGGCCGCTGGTGCCGTGCACCACCACGTACGGCTCGTCGGCCCGCTCCGCGCACAGGGTGGCGGCGACGGTGACCGAGCCGCCCCGGACGGTGGTGACGCGGACGCAGGAGGTGTCGTCGGACTCGATGTCGTTGGCGCGCAGCAGTTCTGTCTCGATGCCGGCGACGTCCTCGGCGCGGGTGCTGCCGTCGAGCGCGAGGGCGGTGGCGACGGCGTGCGCGAGGGGGTTGGTGAGCGCGCCGTCGACCACGTCGACGCCGTCGAGGCGCCGGCGGCCCGCCCAGGGGGCGCGGCGGAAGTACGCCTCGGGCCGCACCCACGCGCCGGCCCCGCCGATGCCGGTCACCCGGCCGACGGCGCCCTCGGCGATCAGGTCGCGGATCGCGGGCACGGCGTGCGAGCCGAGCGACTGGAAGCCGATCTGGCAGGCCACCCCGGTCGCGGCGACCCCGTCGGCCATCCGGCGGAACTCCGCGTACGAGGGCGCCGGGGGCTTCTCCAGCAGCAGGTGCACGCCCCGCCCGGCGGCGGTGAGCGCGAGGTCGGTGTGGGTGGGGATGGGGGTGCAGATCACCGCGGCGCGGGCGCCGGTGGAGTCGAGGAGCGCCCCGAGGTCGGCGGACTGCTCGGGGAGTTCACCGCCGAACTCGTCCTCGGTGAGCGGGGTGAGCTCGCAGACGCCCACGAGCCGGACCAGGCCCTGCGCCTGGAGGCGGCGGATGTTCTCCACATGCCAGTGGCCGTGGCCGCGGGCGCCGGCCAGGACGACCGGGAGCGGGACGCCGGGGGCGGCGGGCGAGGTGGTCATCCCTTCACCGCCCCCGCGCTGAAGCCGGTGATCAGCCACTTCTGGATGAAGGCGAACACGATGACGACGGGGACGGCCGCGATGATGCCGCCCGCGGCGAGCGCGCCGAGGTCGACGCTGTCCGCGCTCATCAGGGTGTTGAGGCCGACCGGGACGGTCTGCTTCTCCTGGTTGTTGAGGAACATCAGGGCGAACAGGAAGTGGTTCCAGGAGTGCACGAAGGCGAAGGAGCCGACGGCGATCAGGCCGGGCCGCAGCAGCGGCAGGACGACCACCCGGAACGCCCGGAACCGGTCGCAGCCGTCGACCCAGGCGGCCTCCTCCAGCGAGTAGGGCACGTTCTTGATGAAGTTGCTCAGCAGGATCATCGACAACGGCAGCTGGAACACCGTCTCGGCGATGATGACGCTGCCCAGCGAGTTGATCATCCGCAGCTCGGCGAAGATCTCGAACAGCGGGACCAGCAGCAGCGCGCCGGGCACGAACTGCGAGCAGAGCAGCGCCAGCATGAACCCGCGCTTGATGCGGAAGTCGAACCGGGCGAGCGCGTAGCCGCCGGCCAGGGCGACCAGGGTGGTCATGAACAGGGTGGCGACGCCGACGAGGACGCTGTTCTGGAAGAAGGTGCCGAAGCCGCGGTCCGTCCACACCTTCTCGAAGTGGGCGGTGGTCATCGGCCAGGGCACGAGCGAGGTGGAGCCTGCGGGGCGGAGCGCGAACAGCAGGATCCAGTAGAAGGGGATGAGGGTGAAGACGAGGTAGATGCCGAGCGGCAGGTAGATCTGCCAGCGGGGCGCCTCGTCCCAGGCCCTGCGCCGCCTGGCGGGCAGGGGCGGCTCGGGGACGGCCGGCGCGGGGGCGGGGGCGGCCGTGGTGGCCTCCTTGGTGATCACTTCTCGCCTCCGAACTTGCTCAGCCGCAGGTAGACCATCGAGCAGAGGAGCAGGATCACGAACGCCACCGTGGTCAGGGCCGACGCGTAGCCGAAGTCATGGGCGTCGACGGAGGTGTTGGCGATGTACAGCGGCAGCGTGGTGGTCGTGCCGGCGGGTCCGCCGCCGGTCAGCGTGTAGAGCAGGTCGACGTTGTTGAACTCCCACACGGCGCGCAGCAGCGTGGAGAGGATGATGGCGTCCTTCAGGTGCGGCAGCGTGATGTGCCAGAACTGCTTGAAGCGGCTGGCGCCGTCCACCTCGGCGGCCTCGTACAGGTCCTTGGAGACGGACTGGAGGTCGGCGAGGATGAGGATCGCGAAGAAGGGCACCCCGCGCCACAGGTCGGCGACGATCGCGGCGGGGAACACCGTGGAGGTGTCCGACAGCCAGCTCACGCCGTACTCGCCGACGCCCATGTCCGCGAGGTAACGGGTGATGCCGGTCTGGGAGTTGTAGAGCAGCACCCAGATCGCGGAGGTGAGCACGCCGGAGACGGCCCACGGGGAGAAGACCAGCGCGCGGCCGAGCGCCCGGCCGACGAAGGTCTGGTTGACGATGAGGGCGAGGGCGAGCCCGAACATCAGCTGCAGGCCGACCTCGACGAAGACCCACTTGGCGCTGAAGACGAGGGTGTCCCAGAAGAGGGGGTCCTCGGTGAAGATGCGGGTGAAGTTGCCGAATCCCGCGAAGCCGTTCCGCCAGGGCTTGGTGGGGTTGTAGTCCCGCAGGCTGTAGTAGAAGACGCTGAGCACCGGGTAGGCGATGAAGCCCAGCATCAGCAGGGCGGCCGGCGCGATCAGCAGGTAGGGCAGTCGGCGGGGTGTGGCGGAGGCACGGCGCCGCCTCGGTGGCGCGGGCGGTTTCGCCACGGCTGCGGCTTGGGCCATGACTGTTCTCCGTTTCTCGGTACGTCGTGCTGTGCGGGGCGCCTGCGCGGGGGCCGGCGGTGCGGGGCGGTGCTCGGTCGGGGCGGCGCTGGGTCGGGGCGGTGCTGGTTCGGAGCGGTGCTCGGTCGGGGCGGTGCTCGGTCGGGGCGGTGCTGGGTCGGGGCGGTGATCGATCCTTGCGACGCTTGACAGGAAGCGCTTTCTGCACGGGTGTGCGGGGGCCGGTTCCGCCCGGGCGGGCGGGTCAGCCCGCGTACGGGTCCTGGACGGCGCCCGGCCGGGCGAGGAACTCGAAGTCGCAGCCGGTGTCGGCCTGGGTGATCTGGTCGTTGTAGAGCGCGCCGTAGCCGCGTTCGTAGCGCGCGGGCGGCGGCGTCCACTCCGCGCGGCGGCGGCTCAGCTCCTCGTCGTCCACGTCGAGGGTGAGGGTGCGGTTCTCGACGTCGAGGGTGATGAGGTCGCCGGTGCGCACCAGCGCGAGCGGCCCGCCGACGTACGACTCGGGGGCGATGTGCAGCACGCAGGCGCCGTAACTGGTGCCGCTCATGCGGGCGTCGGAGATCCGGACCATGTCCCGCACGCCCTGCTTGAGCAGGTGGTCGGGCAGCGGCAGCATGCCGTACTCGGGCATGCCCGGGCCGCCCTTGGGTCCGGCGTTGCGCAGCACCAGCACGCTGTCCGCGGTGATGTTCAGCGCCGGGTCGTTGACGGTCCGCTGCATCTCCTTGTAGTCGTCGAAGACGACGGCGGGACCGGTGTGCTTCAGCAGGTGCGGTTCGGCGGCGATGTGCTTGATGACGGCGCCGTCGGGACAGAGGTTGCCGCGCAGCACGGCCACCCCGCCCTCGGCCGCGACCGGGTTGTCGCGGGGCCGGATGACGTCGTCGTCGTGCACCTGCGCGCCGGCGAGCTGGTCACGCAGGGTGTCGTGGCAGACGGTGGGACGGTCCAGGTGCAGCAGGTCCGGGATCCGGGAGAGGAACCCGGGCAGCCCGCCCGCGAAGTGGAAGTCCTCCATCAGGTACTTCTGTCCGCCCGGCCGCACGTTGGCGAGCACGGGGACGGTGCGGGCGACGCGGTCGAAGTCGTCGAGGGTGAGCTTGACGCCCGCGCGCCCGGCCATGGCGATGAGGTGGATCACCGCGTTGGTGGAGCCGCCGAGCCCCAGGACGGTCGTCACCGCGTCCTCGAAGGCCTCCGCGGTGAGGATGTCACCGATCCCGCGGTCCTTGTGGATGAGGTCGACGATCGTCATGCCGGCCTTCGCCGCCATCCGGTCGTGCCCGGAGTCGACGGCCGGGATGCTGGACGCGCCCGGCACGGTCACGCCGAGCGCCTCGGCGGCGGCGGTCAGGGTCGACGCGGTGCCCATGGTCATGCAGTGGCCGGGCGAGCGGGCCAGGCCGCTCTCCAGTTCCTGCATCTCGCAGTCGCCGATGACGCCGGCCCGCTTGTCGTCCCAGTACTTCCACATGTCGGTGCCGGAGCCGAGGGTCTCGCCGCGCCAGTGCCCGGGCAGCATCGGACCGGCGGGCACGAACACGGCGGGCAGTCCGGCGCTGGCGGCGCCCATCAGCAGGGCGGGCGTGGACTTGTCGCAGCCGCCCATCAGCACGGCCCCGTCGACCGGGTAGGAGCGCAGCAGCTCCTCGGTCTCCAGGGCGAGGAGGTTGCGGTAGAGCATGGGGGTCGGCTTCTGGAAGGTCTCGCTGAGGGTGGAGACCGGGAACTCCAGCGGGAAGCCGCCCGCCTGCCACACGCCCCGCTTCACGGCCTGCGCGCGGTCGCGCAGATGGACGTGGCAGGGGTTGATGTCGGACCAGGTGTTGAGGATCGCCACGACCGGCTTGCCCAGGTGTTCCTCGGGCAGGTAGCCGAGCTGGCGGGTGCGGGCGCGGTGGCTGAAGGAGCGCAGTCCGTCCGTGCCGTACCACTGGTGGCTGCGGAGCTCTTCGGGTGACTTGCGGGGGCTCATATCGACCACCCCGCGGCGATCGCGGCGACCTCGGCGCGCTCGCTCTCGGGCAGCGGCCTGCTGGGCGGGCGGACCTCGCGGCGGCACAGACCGAGGGAGGCGAGGGCCTCCTTGACGACGGTGACGTTGTTGGCGGAGCCGTTGGCGGCGCGCAGTTCCTCGAAGCGGCGGATCTGCTCCCACACCTTCATGGCGGTCGGGTAGTCGCCGGAGCGCAGCGCCTCCAGCATCGTCAGCGACACGGAGGGGGCGACGTTGACCAGGCCCGAGGTGAAGCCGGTCGCCCCGGCCGAGAAGTAGGAGGGGGCGTACGGCTCGGCGAGGCCCGCCACCCACACGAAGCGTTCCAGTCCCGCGTCCCGTGCGAAGGCGGCGAACCGGGCGGCGTCCGGCACCGCGTACTTCACGCCGACCACGTTGGGGCAGGCGTCGGCGAGTTCGGCGAGCCGGGCGCCGGTGAGCTGCGCGTTGCGGATGTAGGGGACGACGCCCAGCTCGGGCACCGACTCGGCGATGGCCCGGTGGTAGTCGACCCAGCCGCTCTGCGAGACGTACGGGTGGACGGGCTGGTGCACCATCACCATCTGCGCGCCCAGGTCGCGGGCGTGCCGCGCGGAGGCGACGGCGGTGGGCACGTCGTGGCCGACGCCGACGAGGATCGCGGCGCGGTCGCCGGCCTCGTCGAGGGTCAGCTCGGTGACGAGGCGCCGTTCGGCGGGGGTGAGGGCGTAGAACTCGCCGGTGTTGCCGTTGGGGGTGAGCGTGGTGATGCCGCCGTCGAGGAGGCGGCGCAGCAGCGCCCGGTAGGTGTCCGGGGCGACGGAGCCGTCCTCGGCGAACGGGGTGACGGGGATCGCCACCACGCCGGCCAGGGCCGCCCGCTGCGCGTCGAACGATCCGGCGACGCGCGTGTCCCGCGTCCGGGTGGGAGACGTCGTCGTCATGCCTGGCCGTCCTTCCGGGTGTCCTCCGCCGCCGCGTACTCCGTCTCGAACTCCGCCTCGGGGAAGGCGCGTCGCACGAAGGACGCGATGTGCGCGTGCAGGGCGCGGGCGGCGCCGTCCGCGTCCCCGGCGAGGGCCAGGTCGAGGATCACGCGGTGCTCGTCGGCCTCACGCTCCCAGGAGGGGTCGGCGGCCCAGGCGACCGCGGAGACCAGTGCGGCCTGGTCGCGGACCTCGTCGAGCATCCGGCCGAGCAGCGGGTTGCCGCAGGGCAGGTAGAGGGCGCGGTGGAACTCCCGGTTGGCGAGGGAGCGTTCGGCGGTGTCGGTGGCGCCGTCGGCGCGGGTGAGCGCCTCGCGGGCGTCGTCGAGGGAGGCGCCGCGGCGCACGGCGCGCTTGAGCGCCTCCGGTTCGAGCAGCAGCCGCACGTCGTAGACCTCGCGCGCCATGTCCGCGTCGACCATGCGCACCGTGACGCCCTTGTACTGGCTCATCACCACCAGTCCGGTGCCGGCCAGGGTCTTGAGCGCCTCCCGCACCGGGGTCTTGGACACCCCGAACTGCGCGGCGAGGTCGGTCTCGACCAGGGCCTGGCCGGGCGTCAGCCGGCCGGTGAGGATGCGGCGTTTGATCTCCTCCAGCACGTACTGCGTGCGGGAGGGGATCGGCGTGGGCACAGAGGTCATGCGCGCCTCTCGGATCTCGCGTCGGATCGCGTATCGGATCTCGCGTATCGCGTCTCATATATGACGTACGAAGTACGACGCGGATGACCGTAGGAGCGGCCCGGTGTTTCGTCAATGCTTCTGACAAAGGAACGTGGGGTAGCTTCACGCGGCGCGGCCGGGGCGCAGGGGACGCAGCCGCCGGAAGCCGGGCGAAGGGGGCGGGGCGCCCACGACGACACCGACGAGTTCTTCCTGGTACTCGACGGCGAACCGCACATCTCTCTGCGCGAGCCCGACGGGGAGCGCACGGTCCTGCTCCCGCGGTGCACGGTCTTCACCGTCCCCCGAGGCACGGAGCACAAGCCGTACGCTCCGTCCGGCGCCGCCCTCCTCGTGTTCGAGCCCACCGGGACACCGTCCGTGGGCGATCGCCACGACGAGATCCCGGAGCACGTCGGCTCGACGGCCGGCCACGCACTCGGCGCCTGACCCGGCAGGCTTCGGACACGCCCCTGCCCTCGCGTCGCGTCCGCCGCCCGCTCCCGGAGCCGTTTGCACGGGCCCGGACCTGCTCATCCTCCGCGCGGTCCGGGCCCCTCGTTCACGCGGGCCGGGTCCAGCGCGGGTCGCGTCCGCTGAGGCCGAGCGTCCGGTCCAGCAGCGGGGCGTCGGCCGGGACGGGGACGACGGGTCCGAAGATGCCCTCGCCCCGGTCGCCCTCCTCGGCGGCGGCCAGGAGGAAGGCGTGGGCGCTCTCCAGCGCGGCGGGGTCGGGCGTGTACGGCTGTCCGGTCGCGCGGGCCAGGTCCCAGCCGTGGATGACCAGTTCGTCGAGGGCGACCGCGGCGCCGACCTCGCCCGGCATGTCGATGCCGCCGGCGCGTGTCATGCCGGTCCAGGCCGCCGGGTCCCGCCAGGCCTCGGCGAGTTCACCGAGCGCCTTGGGCAGTTCGGCGCGCCATGCGGGGCCGACGTCCGGCAGGGCGTCCCCCGGATCGCTGTCCGTGGTGACCCCCAGGTCCTTGCGGCCCGCGTCGCGGAAGGCGACGGCCAGTCCGAGGAGGTGGCCCAGGACGTGGCGCACCGCGTAAGCCGGGCACGGGGTGGCGTCCGCCAGCTGCGCGTCGGTCACCCCGTCGGCCAGGCTGGCGACGATCCGGGTCTGGGGTCCGAGGTCGATCGGCGTGTCGGTCATGGCTGCTCCCGGAGACGGTGGCGTACGAAGGGGTGACCGGACGCGGCTCCGGAACTCATCGGCGACCGTGTCCGGCATCCGTCCCCGTCCGCCTTACCAGGGCATTCGCCCGATGCCGTCACCGCTGCCTTAGGACCACGATGACCAGGTATGACGACGAGATGGACGGCGGTCCGCGTGCTGCGGGACCGTACGGCGGGACGGTGTCTGGCGGCGGTGGTGGTCTCCGGGTTCGGCACCTCCGCGCTGTGGCTGGCGTCAGGGGTGTGGGTCAAGGACCTCACCGGCTCGGACGGGCTGGCGGCCCTGTGTCTGCTCGCCATGTGGCTGCCGACCCTGGCGGGCCCGGTGCTGGGCACGCTCGCCGACCGCCACCGGCGCCGGCCGCTGCTGGTCGCGCTCAGCCTGTGCATGGCGGCCTTGCTGCTCACGCTGTGCGCGGTGGACGCGCCGGGAGAGCTGTGGCTGCTCTACGCGGTGCTGTTCGTGTACGGCGCGGCCGGCACGGTGCACGACGCGGCGGAGTCGGCGCTGGTCGCGGGCGCCGTGGACCGCTCCCTGCTGGGGGACTTCAACGGTCTGCGGATGACGGCCAACGAGGGCATGAAACTGCTCGCCCCGCTGGCGGGCGCGGGCCTCTACACGGCGTACGGCGGACCGGGTGTCGCCGTCCTGGACGCGGCGAGCTTCCTGGCGGCGGCCCTGGTGTACGTGTCACTGCGGGTACGGGAGGAACAGCCGGCGCCGGCGCGGGAGGGCGGCCGGAGCGCGATTGCCGAGGGCGTCCGGCACCTGTGGGCGGATTCGGTGCTGCGTCCGCTGGTCCTGGCGGGCGGGGTCACCATGCTGTGCGCGGGGGTGAGCGGGGCGTTGACGTACGCGGTGGTCGAGGACCTGGGCCACTCCCCCGTGTACGCCGGCGTGCTGTACGCCGTGCAGGGCGCGGGGTCGGTGACGGTGGGGCTGCTCTCGGGCCCGGTCCTGCGGCACCTGGGCGCACGGCGGTTCGCCGCGTACGGCATCGGCCTGCTGGCCGTCGCTGTGGCGCTGCGCGCGGTGCCGTACGACCCGGTGGCATGGGCGTCCGCCGCGGCGGTCGGCGTAGGGCTGCCCGCCGCGCTGATCGCCGTGCTCACGGAGGTGCAGCGGCGCACGCCCGGCCCGCTGCTGGGCCGGGTCACCGCCACTGCCGACACCCTGGTGTTCACCCCGAACGTGATCGGCCTCGCGGCCGGCGCGGGACTGGTCGGACTCCTCGACCATCGCGCGCAGTTGGCCGGCCTCGGGGTGGCGCTGGGGGTGACGGCGGCGGTGCTCCTCGGTCAGAGGCCGGCCAGTGCCGACCGTACGGAGGCGAGATCGGCGTCCGACGCCAGTCCCGCGTGATACAGCCGCAGTTCGGTCGCGCCCAGGCGACGCGCCTCCGCCGCGTCGGCCGCGAGGGTGCCGGGGCTGCCGCCCATGCCGGAGACGACGGTGAAGTTGGCGGCGAGCACGGCGCCCTCCCGGCCTCCGCGGGCGAAGGGGCTGATGCGACCCGGGCCTCCGGTGCAGGGGACGACCACGCCGTCGGCGACGGAGAGGATGTGCGCGGGGTCGACGCCGGCGTTGGCGCCGCAGTGGTAGGACACCGGGTCGGCGTGCAGCAGCACCTGGAAGCCCTCGGGGGCGGCCCGGCGCACGGCGGTCACGGCCTCCTCCTGGAGGGTGCGGGCCGTGCGGTCGCGCCACGCGCGCGTGGCGTTCGCCCGGGTGTCGCCGAGCAGCTTCTCGACGCCCGTCCAGCCGCCCCCGGACGGCGCCTCCCCCCGCCACACCGGGTCCAGCGCATCCCGTACGGCGGCGGCGAGCTCGTCCGCGTCCAGGCCCTCCGTCCCGTAGCCGTCCCGGCAGGCGGGGCAGAAGCACAGGGACATCAGGTACTGCCCGGCGTCCCCGAGCGCGACCCCGGCGGTCTTGTCGTGGGCGTGGAGATGGGCCAGCCCGTACCAGCCGAGCGACTCCAGTTCGGTGCCGCGCGCCCCCGGACGCACGGCCGCCTCGGCGGCGAGGTCCGTCAGGTAGGCGCGGGTGTCCGGCTGGGCGATGCACGGCGCCCACGGGTAGCGGTCGCCGTAGGCGTTGACCACGGAGGTGTCCGGATGCTCCGTGCCCAGGCGGGAGTTGTGGGCGAGCACCACCCACGTGTGCACCTCCAGGCCCGCGTCCGTGAGCGCGGCGGCGGCCTCGCCGAAGGCGTCCCCCGGCGCCCAGTCGCCCGCCGGGTGGGGACGCAGGGTGCGGCCGGACCAGCGGGACTCGTCGACCGGGTACAGCACGGCCGCGTACTCGGCGGTGACCACGCGGTGCCGGGTGTGGCGGGGGGTGAGCGCGCGGGTGGAGTGGTAGGCCGCGGCGAGGGTCACCTGCTCGGTGCCCAGCTCCGCGATGCGCGCGGGCGCCCCGGGGTCCCCGTTGACGTCCCAGGGGTAGACGAACGCCGATGCCTTCACATGTCCTCCTCGAGCAGCGCCTGTCCCCGCTCGATCAGCTGAGCGAGCTGCTTGAGATGATCCCCGGCCGGCTCGTGCAGCGGGGGACGGACCTCCCCCACGTCCAGCCCGCGCAGCCGCACCCCCGCCTTGACCAGCGACACGGCGTACCCCTGCCCCTTGTCGCGCAGTTCGACGAACGGCCGGTAGAAGCCGTCGACGAGACGCTGCACGGTGGCCTCGTCGCCCGTGCGCAGGGCGGTGTGGCAGGCGAGGGCGATCTCCGGCACGAAGCAGAACACCGCCGACGAGTACAGGGTGACGCCGAGGCCGCGGTAGGCGGGCTGGGTCAGCTCGGCGGTGGGCAGCCCGTTGAAGTACAGGAAGTCCTCGACGCCCGCCGCGCGCACGGCGCTGACCGTGCGCTGCATCAGGTCGAGGTCGCCGTAGCCGTCCTTGAGGCCCACGATCCCCTCGGTGCGGGCGAGTTCGACGACGGTCGCGGGGGTGAAGACGGCGTTGTCCCGCTGGTACACGATCACGGGCAGGGAGGTCGCGGCGGCCAGCTCGCGGTAGTGCCGCAGCAGCCCCTCCTGCCCGGCCTTCACCAGGTACGGCGGCATCGCGAGCAGCCCGTCGGCGCCGGCGTCCTCGGCGATGCGGGCGTAGCGGACGGCGAGGGCGGTGCCGTAACCGGCGCCCGCGACCACCGGGACGCGCCCCTCGGCCGCCTCCACCGCCGCGCGCACGCAGGTCCCGAACTCCTCGGGCGTCAGCGCGTGGAACTCGCCCGTGCCGCAGCAGGCGAAGACGGCGGCGGCCCCGGACTCGACGCCGCGCCGCACATGGAGCCGGTACGTGTCCGGGTCGACGGCGCCGTCGGGTCCGTAGGCGGTGACCGGGAAGAACAGCGGCCCGCTGGGGATACTGAGTCGCGCGGCGAGAGGGGCTGACGTCACAAGCTCTCCCTGGTCGAGGTGGTCCATATTCTTGATTGCCGTCCATATTTCTGAACAGGACCACGCTAAGGCGGGGCGGGGAGGCGGGTCAAGCGGATCGCTGCGCGTGGCTGACGCGGTTGGGCGGGTGCGGGGATACTTGACGCGTCACGTCCCGGCTCCTTAGCGTGTCCACGCACGTGAACGCCGTGCGTCCACCTGCACGTTCGCTCTGTTCCGTTCCGGCCGGCGCCGCAAGGAGAACCGCAGATGCCCGCTCCCCGCACCGTCCTGCTCACCGGCGCCGCCGGCGGCCTCGGCACGCTGATGCGGGAGCTGCTGCCGCAGTACGGGTACGAACTGCGGCTGTTCGACCTGCGGCCGGCGGAGGGCGCCCCCGACGCGATCGTCGGCGACCTGGGCGACCGGGACGCCGTGCGGGAAGCGGTGCGGGGGGTCGATGCCGTGGTGCACCTGGCGGGCATCTCGCTGGAGGCGTCCTTCGAGAAGATCCTCAAGGCGAACATCGAGGGGACGTACAACCTGTACGAGGCCGCCCGGGAGGAGGGCGTGCGGCGGATCGTGTTCGCGTCCTCCAACCACGCCGTCGGCTACACCCCGCGCCCGCAGGGGGACGCCCCCCTGATCCCCGTCGACACCCCGCGCCGGCCGGACACCTTCTACGGGCTGTCCAAGTGCTTCGGCGAGGATCTGGCGCAGCTGTACTGGGACAAGCACGGGGTGGAGACGGTCTCCGTGCGGATCGGGTCCTGCTTCCCGGAGCCGACGAGCGTGCGGATGCTGTCGCTGTGGATGAGCCCGGCGGACGGGGCGCGGCTGTTCCACGCGGCGCTGACGGCGGAGGGGGTGGGGCACACGGTGGTGTACGGCTCCTCCGCGAACACGCGGTTGTGGTGGGACCTGGGGTCGGCGCGGGCGCTGGGGTACGAGCCGCGGGACGACTCGGAGGTGTTCGCGGAGAAGCTGCTGGCGGAACAGGGCGAGCTGTCTCCGTCCGACCCGTCCCACGCGTACCTGGGAGGCCCCTTCGTGACGAACCCGCCGATCTGGCCGCACTGACGGCCCCCCGTCCGCCGGCACCTGCCGTCCGCCGGGTGCGGCCGGCCGCGGGCCGTTCGCGCGGTTCCCCGCGCCCCTGAGGGGGCGCTCAGCCATCCACACCGGCGAAGGCCATCCCAC
Organism: Streptomyces sp. P9-2; assembly: GCF_051903975.1. Classification (NCBI taxonomy): domain Bacteria; kingdom Bacillati; phylum Actinomycetota; class Actinomycetes; order Kitasatosporales; family Streptomycetaceae; genus Streptomyces; species Streptomyces sp. P9-2. The sequence continues at coordinate 3,490,145 of NZ_CP192633.1, read as the reverse complement.
CGCCTGGGCAGCCACCCCCGCCGCCGGCCGGCCGCGAGCGGCTGCGAAGGGGGAGCCCCCCAGCCTGCGGGCAGTCGCGCCTCCCCCAGTGCCTCAAGGGCCTGGGAGGTGCCCCCAGGGCGATGGGGGCACCTCCCGCTCGAGCGAACCCGGGAGTGGGGGAGGGTGGGCGCGGCGGCACCTCTGCAGCGCGCCTCGCCCGCACCCACGCACGCGCACCTCCGCAGCGCACCTCGCTCGGGCCCGCGCCCTGCGTCTGACGGCGCCCCGTCCGCCGGGACCGGCCGTCCGCCGACTGCGGCCCGCCGGGCGCCGATGCCGCAGTTCCCCGCGCCCCTGAAGGCGCGAAACGCACCCCCGCCCGGGCGAGCGGGCGGCAAACGGGCACCCCCGGTGCCGGAATCGGGCGCGCGCCCTGCCCGCTCTCACCCCCCACCCAGGTCCGAGCCGGGCACCCGCCCGCCCACTCGGGCACAACCGGGCACCAACGAACCCGCAACAGACCTGGTCAGCACACCGCCCCCGCTGTACAAAGTCCTGCAGAGGCCCGAACGGGCAACCAAGCACGACCAAGCACCACAGCGGCAGCACAGAAAGCAGGGGTCCGGCCATGGCCAACAGAACGGCCGAGGAGCGCCAACGCGAGATCGTGCGGGTGGCCCGAGCCACCGGCTCGGTCGACGTGACCGCGCTCGCCGCCGAGCTGGGCGTGGCCAAGGAGACCGTCCGCCGTGACCTCCGCGCCCTGGAGGACCACGGCCTGGTCCGCCGTACCCACGGCGGCGCCTACCCCGTCGAGAGCGCCGGCTTCGAGACGACGCTCGCCTTCCGCGCCACCAGCCACGTCCCCGAGAAGCGCAGGGTCGCGGCCGCCGCGGCCGAACTGCTCGGGGACGCCGAGACGGTCTTCGTCGACGAGGGCTTCACCCCGCAGCTCATCGCCGAGGCCCTGCCCGCCGACCGGCCGCTCACCGTGGTCACCGCCTCCCTGCCGGTCGCGGGCGCGCTCGCACAGAACGGCAACGCGTCCGTCCTGCTGCTCGGCGGCCGCGTCCGCTCCGGGACGCTCGCCACCGTGGACCACTGGACGACGAAGATGCTCTCCGGCTTCGTCATCGACCTGGCGTTCATCGGCGCCAACGGGATTTCCCGCGAACACGGCCTGACCACGCCCGACCCGGCGGTCAGCGAGGTCAAGGCGCAGGCGGTGCGGGCCGCCCGCCGTGTGGTGTTCGCGGGTGTCCACACCAAGTTCGGAGCGGTCAGCTTCTGCCGGTTCGCCGAGGTCGGCGCGCTGGAGGCGATCGTGACGAGCACCCTCCTCCCGGCCTCGGAGGCCCACCGCTACACCCTCCTCGGGCCTCAGGTCGTCCGCGTCTGACCCGCGCGCACAGCACGCGGCGCCACGCGCACAGCACCGCACCAACCGCACACCGTTTCCACGTCCCCCCGGGGCCGAGCCATGCCAGGTGACGCCCGATGTCTCCCTATACGTCCAGGAGCGATCCATGCGAACCCAGAGCCGACGGAGGCCACGAGGCGTACTCGCCACGGCCGCCGCAGGGACGCTGATCGCCCCGCTGCTCTCCGGCTGCTGGGTCGGAGCGGGCGGGGCCGGGTCAGGCGGCGACGCCATCAACGTCCTGATGGTGAACAACTCGCAGATGGCCGAGTTGCAGAAGCTGACCGCCGCCCACTTCACCAAGGAGACCGGCATCAAGGTGAACTTCACCGTGCTGCCGGAGAACGACGTCCGCGACAAGATCAGCCAGGACTTCGCCAACCAGGCCGGCCAGTACGACGTGGCCACCCTGTCGAACTACGAGATACCCATCTACGCCAAGAACGGCTGGCTGAAGGAGATGGACCCGTACGTCGCGGAGGACAGGGCGTACGACCAGCAGGACATTCTCAAGCCGATGCGGCAGTCGCTCACCGGGGAGGACGGCAAGCTGTACGGCCAGCCGTTCTACGGTGAGTCGTCGTTCCTGATGTACCGGAAGGACATCTTCGCGGAGAAGGGCCTGACGATGCCCGCCCGGCCCACCTGGCAGCAGGTCGCCGACCTGGCCGCGAAGGCCGACGGGGCCCGCCCCGGCATGAAGGGCATCTGCCTGCGCGGACTGCCCGGCTGGGGCGAGGTCATGGCGCCGCTCACCACGGTGGTGAACACCTTCGGCGGCACCTGGTTCGACAAGGACTGGAAGGCCCGGCTCGACTCCCCCGAGTGGAAGCAGGCCGTCAACTTCTACGTGGACCTGGTGCGGGAGCACGGCGAGTCCGGAGCGCCCCAGGCCGGCTTCGCCGAGTGCCTGAACAACCTCACCCAGGGCAAGGTCGCCATGTGGTACGACGCCACGTCCGCGGCAGGATCCCTGGAGGCCGACGGCTCCCCCGTCGCCGGGAAGATCGGCTACGCGCCGGCGCCGGTGGAGAGGACGGAGTCGTCGGGCTGGCTCTACACCTGGGCGTGGGGCATCCAGAACGCCTCACGCAACCCGGACAACGCCTGGAAGTTCGTCTCCTGGGCGTCCAGCAAGGAGTACGAGCAGCTCGTCGGCGAGAAGGTCGGCTGGTCCAACATCCCCGCGGGCAAGCGCGCCTCCACCTACGCCGACCCCGCCTACCGGGCGGAGGCCGCCGCCTTCCAGGAGATGACCAAGCGGGCCATCGAGCAGGCCCGCCCCGACGACCCCGGCGTCCAGCCCCGTCCGGCACCCGGCATCCAGTTCGTCGGCATCCCGGAGTTCACGGATCTCGGCACCAAGGTCTCCCAGGAGATCAGCGCGGCCATCGCCGGGCGGCAGTCCGTCGACACGGCTCTGAGGAAGTCCCAGCAGCTCGCAGAAGAGATCGCCGAGGAGTACGAGGGACGATGACCGCCACGACCACGGCCCCCGCGGCCGCACCACAGACGTCCGCCGCACCCCGCCGGCCCTCCGCCCGGCTGCGCGCCTGGGCCACCCGCGCCCCGCTGCTGCCCGCCCTGATCTTCATGATCGTGGTCACCCAGCTGCCGTTCGTGGCGACCCTGGTGATCTCCTTCTTCGACTGGAACTCCCTCTACCCCGACGCCCGTCACTTCGCCGGATTCGCCAACTACCAAGAGGTGCTGACCGATCCGGCGCTGCGCAAGTCCGTCTGGACGACCGTCCTGCTCACCGTGGGCGTGGTCCTCGCCAGCCTGGTGATCGGCCTGCTGCTCGCGCTGCTGCTCGACCGGAAGTTCCGGGGGCGGGCCGTCGTGCGCACCCTGCTCATCGCGCCGTTCCTGGTGGTGCCCGTCGCCGCCGCCCTGCTGTGGAAGCACGTCCTGTACAACCCGGAGTACGGCCTGCTCAACGGCCTGCTGCATTACGTCGGCGGCCCCCAGCCCGACTGGATCTCCGGCACGCCGCTGCTCGCCGTTCAGGCGTCGCTGGTCTGGCAGTGGACGCCGTTCATGATGCTCATCCTGCTGGCCGGGCTGCAGAGCCGGGACGCGCAGCAACTGGAGGCGGCCCGCGTCGACGGCGCGAGCGACTGGCAGATCTTCGTGCACATCACGCTGCCGCACCTGCGCCGCTACCTCGAACTGGGCGCGCTGCTCGGCTCGATCTACATCGTGCAGAACTTCGACGCGGTGTTCACCCTCACGTCCGGCGGTCTCGGCACCGCCAACCTGCCCTACACCGTCTACCAGACCTTCTACCAGGCGCACGAGAACGGTCTCGCCTCGGCGGCCGGCGTCCTGGTCGTCATCGGCTCCATCGTCATCGCGACCTTCGCCCTGCGCGTGGTCTCGTCCCTGTTCCGCGAGGAGGTGTCCCGCGCATGAGCAGCATCGCCGTACGCACCCGCGGCCGGTTCCGCGGCGGAGCGGGTCTCGGCCTGGTCGCCTGGCTGGCCGGCATCGTGTTCTTCCTGCCCATCGCCTGGATGGCGCTGACGTCCTTCCACTCCGAGACGGACGCGGCCACCAACCCGCCCTCGTGGGGCGCCGCCCTCACCCTGGACGGCTACCGCGAGTTCTTCGGCGCGGGCGGCGGCGCCAGCCCCTGGCCCGCCCTGATCAACTCGACGGTCGCGTCCGTGACCTCGACGCTGCTGGTGCTCGTGCTGGCGCTGCCCGCGGCGTACGCCCTGTCCATCCGTCCGGTGAAGAAGTGGACGGACGTCCTGTTCTTCTTCCTCTCCACCAAGATGCTGCCCGTGGTGGCCGGCCTGCTGCCGATCTACCTGTTCGCGAAGAACGCCGGGATGCTCGACAACATCTGGCTGCTCGTCATCCTCTACACCTCGATGAATCTGCCGATCGCGGTGTGGATGATGCAGTCGTTCCTCTCCGAGATCCCGGTCGCGGTCGTCGAGGCCGCGCAGATCGACGGCGCCCGGCTGCCGACGGTGCTGACCCGGGTGGTCGCCCCGATCGCCCTCCCGGGCATCGCGGCGACGGCGCTGATCTGCTTCATCTTCAGCTGGAACGAGCTGCTGTTCGCCCGGGTCCTGACGGGCGTGGTCGCCGAGACCGCCCCCGTCTTCCTGACCGGCTTCATCACCAGCCAGGGCCTGTTCCTGGCGAAGGTGTGCGCCGCGTCGCTCGTCATCTCCCTGCCGGTGCTCGCCGCGGGGTTCGCCGCCCAGGACAAACTCGTCCAGGGCCTGTCGTTGGGAGCCGTGAAATGAAGGCCGCCGTCATCGAGTCCGTGGGCAGGGCCGTCGTCACCGAGGTCCCGGACCCGACGCCGGGCCCGAGGGACGTCGTCGTCGAGGTCGCCGCGTGCGGGCTGTGCGGGACCGATCTGCACATCCTCCAAGGGGAGTTCGCGCCCAAGCTGCCGATCGTGCCGGGACACGAGTTCGCCGGCGAGGTGGTCGGCGTGGGCTCCCAGGTCACCGAGGTGGCCCTCGGCGACCGGGTCGCCGTCGACCCCTCCCTGTACTGCTACGAGTGCCGCTACTGCCGTACCGGCCACAACAATCTGTGCGAGCGGTGGGCGGCGATCGGCGTCACCACGGCGGGCGGCGCCGCGCAGTACGCGGTCGCGCCGGTGGCGAACTGCGTGAAGCTCCCCGAGCACGTCCGCACCCAGGACGCGGCGCTCGTCGAGCCGCTGTCCTGCGCGGTCCGCGGCTACGACGTGCTGCAGTCGCGGCTCGGCGCGCACGTGCTGATCTACGGCTCCGGGACCATGGGCCTGATGATGCTGGAGCTGGCCAAGCGGACCGGCGCGGCGAGCGTCGACATGGTCGACCTCAACCCGGCGCGCCTGGAGACCGCCCGCAAGCTGGGGGTCTCCGCGTCCGCGGCCACCCCGGACGAGCTGGACCGGCCGCAGGGCTGGGACCTGGTCATCGACGCGACCGGCAACGCGGCGGCCATCCAGGACGGGCTCGGCCGGGTCGCCAAGGCGGGCACGTTCCTCCAGTTCGGCGTCGCCGACTACGCGACCCGTGTGGAGATCGACCCGTACCGGATCTACAACCAGGAGATCACCATCACCGGTTCGATGGCCGTGCTGCACAGCTACGAGCGCGCGGCGGAGCTGTTCGCGAACGGCGTCCTCGACCCGGACGTCTTCATCAGCGACCGCCTCCCGCTGGACCAGTACCCGCAGGCGCTGGACCAGTTCGCGAAGGGTGTGGGCCGCAAGATCGTGGTGGTGCCGTAGCCCTGACGGTCCGGTGTGAAGGGGGCGCGGGCGCCGGGGGGGGGGGGTAATTCCCTGGGAGCCCGCGCCCCCTCCCCGTACCATCGCCGGCATGGCCCGACCGACCGGCTTCGCGTACGAGGCGCACCCCGACGGCGCCGTCCACATCACCCACCACGGCCGCCGCGCCACCGTCCTGCGGGGCGACCGGGCCGCGCGTTTCCTCGACGAGGTCACCGCCGCCGACCCCCAGCTCGTCATGGCCCGCTGGACCGGCGACTACAAGCGCGGCAACGAACGCACGGCCCGCGCCCACCCCCGCAACCGGGGCTGACCGTCCCGGCCCGTCCGGCGTTCGAGGACGAGGCCCGTGCGGGGCCGAAGCGGGGGGGACGGGGCCGGCAGCCCCCGGGGTGGGACGGGTGAGGGCGGCGGGGGGCGAGAAGACGTACCGTTCGGCCCTGGGTAAGGGAACGGTAAAACACCCTCGCTCGTTCACCCGGCATGACAGCTATGACCCCCGGCTCGAACATCCCTCTTCCCACCGCCCGCGTGGCGGTGGACGTCGCCGCGCCCGTGCGGCTCGACGTATCGGGCCTGCTGCTCACCGCCGACGGCAAGGTGCGCTCCGACGACGACTTCATCTTCTACAACCAGCCCACGGGCCCGGGCGTGACCTACCGCTCCGGCGGCGGCACGGCCCCCGACGCGATCACCGTCGACACCGCGGCCGTACCGCCCGGCATCGAGAAGATCGTCGTGACCGCGAGCCCCGACGCGGCGGGCCAGACCTTCCAGGGCATCGAGCCCACCGCGACGGTCCGCGACGCGGACTCCGGCGCCGTCCTGGCGACCTTCACTCCCCCGCGGCTCGGCTCGGAGACGGCCCTGGTGGTCGTCGAGATCTACCTGCGCAACGGCGTCTGGAAGGTCCGCGCGGTCGGCCAGGGCTATGCGAACGGCCTGGCCGGCATCGCCACGGACTTCGGCGTCTCCGTCGAGGAGCCGGCCGCCCCGGCGCAGCCGGTGACCCCGCCGGCCCCGCAGGCCGCGCCGCCCGCTCCCCCGGCCGCCGCCCCGCAGGCGCCGCCCGCCCCGGCGGCTCCCCCGGCCCCGCCCGCCGCCACGCCCGGCGCCGGCAAGATCAACCTGGACAAGGGCCGCGTCAGCCTCCAGAAGAACCAGACGGTGTCCCTGATGAAGGGCGGCCGCCCGCTGCTGTCCCAGGTGAAGATGGGCCTCGGCTGGGAGCCCGCCTACCGCGGCAAGGATATCGACCTGGACGCGTCGGTCATCGCCTTCGGCCCGCAGCGCAACCACGTCGACAGCTGCTACTTCGGCAAGCTGCAGATCCTCGGCGGCGCGATCCAGCACTCCGGTGACAACCTCACGGGCGAGGGCGCGGGTGACGACGAGGTCATCACCGTCGACCTGGGCCGTCTCCCCATGGAGGTCTCGGGCCTGGTCTTCACGGTGAACTCGTTCTCCGGCCAGAAGTTCACGGAGGTCGCCAAGGCGTACTGCCGTCTCATGGACGGGGCCACCGGCGAGGAACTGGTCCGCTTCGACCTCACGAGCGCCGAGCCGCAGACGGGCGTGATGATGGCGAAGCTGATCCGGCAGTTCTCCGGCGAGTGGGAGATGACCGCGATGGGCCAGTTCGTGAAGGGCCGCACGGTCCGCGGCATGGTCAAGCCGGCGGGCCAGGCGCTCTGATCCCGAGCCCGTATCCCGGCAACGTCCCACATCCGGGGGCCCCGGCCGCGACTGGGGCCCCCGGTGTTCGGGCGTGTCCGATTCCGATGTGCCCTCGCGCGAACCTGGTAGGACCTCGGTTCGCGTCGCGGCAGTTGGTTGCGCACGACGAGCTGCCGCAGAGCCTCGCACCCCGGCCCGGGTCGGTGGCCCGGGCCGGTTGAGGTGCTCCGGCAGCTGGCAGGCGTCGGCGGCGGGGATCCAGGGTCCTGAGGCCGGGTGGGATCGCGCCGTGCGGCATCGTCACCCGAGCCGTTGGGCGTGCTCGGGCCAGGCGTGGCCGAGCACGTCCTCGGTCATCAACGCGGCCTGGACCTGCAGGAGTGTCTCCGGTTGTGAGAGCGGCGACCCGAGCAATTCCTCGATCCGCTTGAGCCGCAGGCCGACGGTGTTCGGGTGCACATACAGCGCGGCTGCCGTGCGGGCGGTGTTCAGGTCCTGCTCCAGGTAGGTCCGCAGCGTCTCGATCAGAGCGGCGTCCCGACGGGAGTCGTACGCGCGCAAGGGTGCCAGGACGCGATCGGCGTACCGGATGAGCTCGCGGGGATCGTCGAGCTGGAGCAGCAGGCCGTACACGCCCAGCTCGGACAGGGTGACCGTCCGGTCCCGCTCTCCGCGCAGCTGCGCGAGTTCCAGGGCGCCACGGGCCACCCGGAAAGCCGCGGCATAGTCGCTCAGTTCGGAGCAGATGGCCCCGACCGCGACGGATACGGTGGAGTCGTTCAGCGTCCGGCCGACCGCCCGGCGAATCATGTGGCCGGCAGTCACCGGGTCGGCCTGCTGGTTCTTCGATGTGTCGTCGGGCCACAACACCACCACGAACTCACCCCAATTGGTGACGAGCGGGCGGGGCCTGACACCGTCGGTCGCGCTGTGCACGATGCCGAGCAGCCGCCGCACGTCGGCCGGACGCGTACCAGTCGCGAGATCCGCCCCCGCCATGCCTGCCGTGGTGGTGTCCGCCTTAATCACCAGCACCGCGTGGGGCCGGGAGAGGTCGTGGCCCAGCGTCCGGGCGCGCGAACCGAGTGTCCCGGACGCTACGCCGGAGAGCAGATCACTCAGCAGGTCCCCCCTCAGCCTCCACTCCACCTCCAGCGCGGTCCGGCGGCGGAGTAGTTCGAGGGCGGCCACAGTGGCTCCGTGTTCCACCGCGCGGTGGCCGAGCGGCCCGAGGTCGACGAGCCGGCCCGGCAGCCAGATCCGTGCCACGAGCTCTCCGCCGAGCAGCACCGGCGCCACGATCCGTGGGCCGCCTTCCGGGTCGGGCAGCTCCGTGAGCCGTTCGGAGCCGGTCTCGTCTGTCTGCTCGCCGTGCGGGACCTCCAGCCGGGTCCCGTCCTTCTCAGCGCTCCCGAGCGGGTGCCCTGCCGGGTCGGTGATGAGCACGGGACGGGCGAGGAGTCCGGAAAGGGCGGCGGCGACGCCTTGCACACCGGCCGCGCGCAACGCAACGGACGTCAGATCCCGGTGGATCTGGTCGGCCTCCTGCAGCAGCCGGTGCTGTGCGGTCAGGGACTCGTTCAACTCCTCAAGATCGGCGATGGTGTCGCGTTCGCGGTCCCGGAGCCGGGCGGTCTCGATGGCTATCCCCGCCTGGTCGGCCAGCGTGATCAGAAGGTCCAGCTCGTCGGCGGCGAAGGTGTGGAGCTGGGTCCGATAGCAGTTCAACGCACCGGCCGGTGCCCCGGCGACCCTGAGCGGTACGGACACCATGGACCGGTAGCCCTGCTCGCGCGCCACCTCCCCCCAGGGCCGGAACATCGGTTCCACCGTGATGTCATCGATCGCCTGGGGCTCGCCGCTGTTGAACGCCCGGCTGGACGGCCCCTCTCCCAGCGGCCCGGGCCCGAGCCGGATCGGGTGGTCGGTGTTGACGCGAGCGACGTACTCGGGGGTGAGACCGTACGACCCCTCGATCACCAACGCGTCCCGGCTGTCGTTGGCCAGCAGCACGGCGCACAGCTCGTACCCCATGAGGGTGCAGGCCTTCTCGGCCACCAGATCCAGGAGGACCGGCAGTGGCACCGGCGCATTCACGGCGGTCGCGATCTCGGCGACGCCCGCAAGCCATCGCCGCACATCGCTCGTGCCGTCATCGGTAGGGTTACGTTTCGCCTCGCACACGGCCCTCACTGTGCAGACACACAGCGAATCCGGCAAGGGGGGTGCCGGCACACATTGAGACGTGGGAGGCGCCCCGGAACAGTGGAGACACAGACTGATACCGGATTGCCAAGGAGTGCCGTGCCTCCACGTGTCGTCGTGATCGGTGGCTCTCTCGGTGGGCTCAATGCAGCACTCCACCTGTACCGGACGGGTGCGGACGTCGAGGTGTTCGAGCGCAACGGACACGAACCGCGCGACGACGGCGCCGGTGTGCTGCTGCCCCCGTCGACCGAAAGGCTGCTCGCCGAGTGCGGTGCTTTCCCCGTCGGCGTGGCGCGGACGGTGCGCCATTTCGACGCCCAGGGAGGGCTCCTTCGTGAAGAGCCACGCGCCCACCGCTTCGCGTCCTGGGCCGCGCTGCACCGGGCGCTGCTGACGGCATTGGGCCGGGACAGGGTGCGGCGAAACCACGCGGTGGTCGGTCTCGAGCAGGACGGCCGATCCGCCGCGGCCCTTTTCCGCGGCGGGCGGATCGAGCGGGCCGACCTGGTGGTCTGCGCCGACGGCACCGGCTCGACGAGCCGGCGGCTGCTGCTTCCGCGATCCTTCCCGCGCTATGCCGGCTATGTGGCCTGGCGTGGCCGGGTCCACGAGAGCTCCTTGCCGCCGTCCGCGGCCCGGGCCCTCGCCGGGGCGGTGAGCTTTCTCCGGCTCCCGGACAGCCATGTGAGGGTGAGTCCCGCACCGGGGCACCTGCTCGACTTCGTCTGGTACCGCGATCTCCCGGACGGCCGTGCGCTCACCGCGACGCTCACCGACCGCACCGGTACCCAGCGCTCACTGACGGTGCCGGCGGACATGGTGCCCGACGCGTCCGTGCGACGGATGCGGGAAGCGGCGGCGGAGATGATGCCGCCGTTCTTCGCCGAGCTGGTGTCACGGGCACCGGAGCCGTACGTCGAGCAGGTCGTCGACGTCACAGTGCCCCGGATGGTCGTCGGGCGGATCTGCCTGATCGGCGACGCGGCCTTCACGTCCCGTCCTCCCGCGACGGCGGGCGCGGCGAAGGCGGTCGAGGACGGCTGGTCCCTCGCCGCGGCGGTCGGTCGTACGGGCACCGATGTGCCGGACGCTCTCGCGGAGTGGGAACCAGCCCGGCTGGAGCGGGGGCGTCGGCTGGTCGCCGGAGCATGCGCCCTCGGCCGCTCCGCAGGACTGTGGGAGTCCACAGCGAAATGGCCTTTCACCGTGTAGCCACACATGTTCCGCCCGAGCCTCGAAGGCCAGTCTGATCTAGGCCAGTACATGACCTGGAGGCAGATGATGAACGAATACGGTCGGCTGCGGGTGGCGGTGGTCGGCGGGTCCATGGGCGGCCTGACCGCCGCCCTGGTCCTGCGCGAGCTCGGTTGCCAGGTGGATGTGTACGAGCGGTCGCCCGAGCTGCTCGACGGGCGCGGGGCGGGCGTGGTCCTGCAGCCCGACACCGTGCGCTGGTTCGAGGAGCACGGTGGAATCGCCGCGGTGGAAAAGGTCAGCACCGGATCGTCGACGCTGCGTTACCTCGGACCGGGCAACGAGATCATTCATGACGAGCCCAGCGCATGGCGGTTCACCTCGTGGACGGCTACCTACCGGGCTCTCCTCGACGATTTCGGGACCGAGCGGTACCACCTGGGTGAGCATGTGGCAGGGCTCGACCAGGACGCCGACCAGGTAACGCTGAGATTCGTCAGCGGGCGGCGGGTCCACGCCGACCTGGTGGTGTTCGCGGACGGCATCTCCTCGACCGGTCGACGGCGGCTGCTGCCGGAGGTCCGGGCGCAGTACTCCGGCTATGTCGGATGGCGCGGCACCGTGCTGGAGAGCGCGGTCAGCGAGGAGACGTTCGAACTTCTGCACGACTCGCTCGCCTACTCGGTCGGACCGAGCACGCACATCTGCATGTACCCGATACCCGGCCCGGCCGGAGAGCTTGAGATCGGCAAGCGGCATCTGAACTACGTCTGGTACCGCAATGTCGCCGAGGGGCCCGAGCTGGACGAGCTGCTCACCGACAAGCGGGGCTTCCCCTGCGCGGTGTCGGTACACCCCGGGATGGTCCAGGACCGTTACGTCGAGGAACTGCGCGCCGCGGCACGAGAGCTGCTGGCGCCGGCCGCTGCCGAGATCGTGGAGCGCACCGAGGAGCCGTTCATCCAGCCCGTCCTCGACATCGAGGTGCCCAGGATGGCCTTCGGCCGGGTCGCTCTCACGGGTGACGCCGCCTTCGCCGCGCGGCCACACGCAGCCGCCGGTACCGCGAAGGCCGCCGCCGACGCCTGGGCTCTGGCCGCCGCGCTGCGCGAGACCGGCGGCGACGTGGTCTCCGCCCTGGCGAAGTGGGAGCCCGGCCGGCTGGAGCTCGGCCACAGCCTGCTGAGCCGGGTCCGTGCCATGGGCACCCGCTACCAGGTCGACGGCACCGCCGATCCTCGCGACCGTTCGCTGCGATTCGGGCTGTACGGCCCGGACCGGTGAAGCCGACGGCCGTCAGACAGCAGACATCCGTACGACAGGAAAGGATCCACGCCATGCCTGAGATTCCCGAGGTACAGGTGGTCCGGCACGAGGAGCTCGACGACGACACCCCGCAGACGCCCGGTCTGCAGCGCTTCGAGGCGGTGTCCGCGAAACGCCTCGGCTCCAGGGAGCTGTGGATGGGCCTGTCCGTGCTCCCGGCGGGCGCGAAGACGGGCGTCCACCATCACGGCGAGTCGGAGACGGCTCTGTACGTGCTCAGCGGCGTCGGCCGCTGGTGGGTGGGCGACCGGCTGGACCAGGCCCGCGAGGCGCATGCGGGGGACTTCGTGTTCATCCCGCCGGGCGCCGTGCACTGGGAGGAGAACGGCAGCGACACCGAGCCGGTACGGATGATTGTCGCGCGCAGTACGCAGGACGCCATCGTCGTCAATCTCGATCATCACCCGTACGCTCCCGCGCACCGCTCGGACCCCACCCAGGACCGGGCGTCCCATGGTTGAGGACACATGATCCGCCCCACACCCTGTGGGGCACCACAGTCACCTGCCGGATGGCCCGTCGTAATCTCGGGGTAACCGCACCCCCCGCCGACCTCGGCCCCGGGCCCCCGGTCACCCGCCCTTCCGCAGGAGCCGCACCGAAGGACAGGCAATGAAGCCGCCCGCATTCACGTACTGCGATCCCGATTCCGTCGACGAAGCCGTCGCGCTCAAGAACGAGTACGGCATCGACTCCCTCGTCCTCGCCGGAGGACAGAGTCTCCTCCCCATGTTGAACATCCGGCTTGCCAGGCCGGAGGCACTGATCGACATCAACAGAATCAGTGACCTGCAGAAGATCGAGCGCTGGTCCGACGTCCTGGAGATCGGCGCAGGGGTCCGGCAGTACCAGCTCGAGGACCACCCTCTCGTCCAGGAACTGGTGCCGCTGCTGCCCCAGGCCGTCAAATTCATCGGCCACATCGAGAACCGCCACCGCGGCACCGTCGGCGGGAGCATCGCGCACGCCGACTCCGCCGCCGAACTGCCGTGCACGGCGGTGGCCCTCGACGCGACGCTGGTCGTGCGTGGCCCGTCGGGCTCGCGCACCATCGCCGCCCGGGACTTCTTCCAGGGCTGGATGACCACCGCCCTGGAGCCCGAGGAGGTCCTCGTGGCGGTCCGCTACCCGGTCATGCCGTGGACCGCCGGCCACGGGTTCGTCGAGGTCGCCAGGCGGGAGGGCGACTTCGCGCTCGCCGGTGCCGCCGCGGTGGTGAACCTCGGCGAGGACGGCCGCATCGCCTCCCTCGCCGTCAGTGCCGCCAGCATCTCGGACACCCCCGTCCGCGCCACCGCGGTCGAGCAGGCGCTGGCCGGCGAGCTGCCGACCAAGGAGAACATCGCCAGGGCCGCCAAGGAGATCGTGCCCTCGGTGACCTCGGGAGACGACATGCACGCCACACGCGCGTACCGACAGCACCTGGCCACCGTGGTGGTGCAGCGAGCGATCACCGCGGCCGTGGCCCGCGCCCACGAGAGGAGCAACGCCCAGTGACGACCTCCACCGGCAGCAAGTACGGCACCGGCCAGCGGACCGTGACCGTGCGCGTCAACGGCCGGGATGTGACGCGCGAGGTGTCGACGCGCACCACACTCGCCGACTTCCTGCGCGACGATCTCGACCTTGTCAGCGTCCATCTCGGCTGCGAACACGGCGTGTGCGGATGTTGCACCATCCTCCTCGACGGCCACTCGGTGCGCTCCTGCCTGATGCTCGCCGTCCAGGCGGACGGACACGCGGTCGAGACCGTCGAGAGCCTTTCCGGCAACCCGGCGGAGCTGCACCCCATCCAGGAGTCCTTCGCCGAGGAACAGGGGCTGCAGTGCGGCTTCTGCACGCCCGCGATGGTGCTGCGCACGAAGGAGATCATCGAGACCGGTCGTGAGCTGACCGACGCCGAGGTGCGCCACGAGATCTCCGGAATCCTGTGCCGCTGCACCGGCTACCAGAACATCGTCAACGCGGTCCAGTCCGCCAGTGCCAAGCTCCGCTGCGGTGCGGCCGGGGCCGGCTGCGGCGCGGCGGCGACCGACGACAGCACGGGAGGTCGTCACTGATGGCCACGGAGCACGCGAACACCGAGGAGAAGTCCGGCTACAAGTACCTCGGTGCGGACCGCAAGAGGGTCGAGGACCCGCGGCTGCTGGTCGGCCGTGGCGGGTACATCGCCGACCTCAAACTGCCGGGGATGCTGCACGCCGCGATCCTGCGCAGCCCCGTGCCGCACGCGCGGATCCGGTCCGTCGACGCCACCGAGGCGCTGAAGCTGCCGGGAGTCGTCGCCGTGGTCACGGGCGAGGACTGCAAGGCGAAGATGAACCCCTGCATGAACTTCGGCCCGGCATCGATCGCCCAGTACCCGCTCGCGGTGGACAAGGTCCGCTACGTCGGCGAGGCCGTCGCAGCGGTCGTCGCGGAGAGCAGGTACATCGCCGAGGACGCCGTGGAACTGCTCGAGGTCGACTTCGAGGATCTCCCGCCGGTCACCGACCCGATGGCGGCGATGGAGCCCGGGTCCGCCCTGCTGCACGAGGAGCACGGCAGCAACATCGGCTACGAGCGGACCTTCGAGTTCGGCGATGTGAACGCCGCGTTCTCCCAGGCCGACTTCGTGGTGGAGGACACCCTCCACTGGGGCCGCTCGGCAGGCATGCCGATGGAGACCTCGGGCGCGGTGGCCCACCCGGGGCTCAACGGCGTGCTGGAGATCTACTGCAACTCGCTCAACTTCAGCTACTTCTCCTTCCTGATCGCCTCGGCGCTGAAGCTGCCGTCCAACAAGCTGACGATGAAGCCGGTTCCGGCCGGCGGCAGCTTCGGCAGCAAGTTCACCGCGCACAAGGTGCCCACCCTCACCGGCTTCCTGGCCCTGCAGGTGGGGCGCCCGGTCTCGTACATCGAGGACCGGATCGACCACCTGATGAACTCCGATCACCACGCCTCCGACCGCTACTACGACGCCCGCATGGGCTTCCGCGACGACGGCACGATCGTCGGACTCGACATCGACGTCGTCGACGACTACGGCGCCTACATGCAGTTCGGCGTCGGCACCCACGGCAACGCCTTCTCCCAGATCGTCGGCCCTTACCGGTTCCGGGACGTGAAGTACCACGTGCGTGCCGTGCTCACGAACAAGTGCCAGCAGGGCGCCTACCGCGGCTTCGGCTCCGAGGTGCACAACTGGGTGCTGGAACGGCTGGTCGACAAGGCGGCGCGCCGGCTCGGGCTCGCGCCGGAGGAGATCCGCCGCCGCAACTTCATCCAGCCCGACCAGTTCCCGTACAAGATCCCCGGCGGCAACGTCTACGACAGCGGCAACTATCCGGCGGTGCTGGACAAGGCACTGTCGATGATCGACCTGGACAAGTGGCGCGACGAGCAGAAGCGGCTGCGGGAGGAGGAGGGCCGCTACATCGGCATCGGCCTGGCCACCACCCAGGAGCGAAGCGTGTTCAGTGCCACCGAGTTCTGGGCGCTGATGGACAATCCGGCGTTCCCCCTCACCTCGAGCCCCGAGAGCGCGACGGTGACGATCGACCCCACCGGCGAGTTCCAGCTGCTGCTGCACTGCCAGTCGATGTGGGGCAACAGCCCTGAGACGGTGGGCGCCACCGTGCTGGCGGAGGAGTTCGGCATCGTGCCGGAGAGCGTCAACATCCGGTACGCCGACTCCGCTCACGCGCTGCCGGGCACCGGCCCGGGCGGCAGCCGCTACACCGTCATGCTGGCCGGTGCCGTACGAGGCGCGGCGCGCAAGCTGCAGAAGAAGCTCATCGACATCGCCGCGCACACCCTCGAAGTGGCCGCGGAGGACCTCGAGCTGGTCGACGCACGCGTCCAGGTCAAGGGCGCACCCGAGCGAAGTCTGACGCTGGCCGAACTGGCGGGGACCGCGTACTTCTTCGCGCTCAACCTGCCCGAGGGCATGACGAGCGGGCTGGAGGAGTCGTACACCTACGACCACCCGTACACGACGCTGCCGTCACCGGACCGCTCGGACCTGGGCGTCTTCTATCCGATCATGGGCCATGCCTGCCACATCGCGGTCCTGGAGGTCGACCCCGACACCGGGATCCTGTCCTTCCTCGACTACGTGGCGGTGCACGACGCCGGGACGATCGTGAACCCCAAGAGTCTGGGGGGCCACGTCACCGGCGGCGCCGCGCAGGGGCTCGGGTCCACGTTGTACGAGGAGCTGGCCTACGACGAGGACGGGCAGTTCAAGTCCTCGACGTTCATGGACTACCTGATTCCCACGGCCAACGAGGTTCCGGCGTTCCGCATGGCGCACGTCGAGACGCCCTCGCCCTTCACCGAATACGGCATCAAGGGCGGCGGCGAGGGCGGCCGCATGGTGACCCCGTCGGTCGTCTCCGCAGCCATTGACGACGCGCTTCGGGACTTCGGGATGCGGGTCCGGGAGCTTCCGGTCAAGCCCTCGGAGATCGTGGCGACGGTGCAGGCGGGGCGCGCTGCGGCAGGGTCCGCCTGATGTCCGCCACCGCCGCGGAGCTCCTCGCGGTCCTCGGTGAGCTTCGGCCCGAGGACCGTGAGGGTCGGCCTCGCCCGCTCGCCCTTGCCACGCTTGTCGCCGTGCGCGGCTCGTCCTACCGCCGGCCCGGAGCCCGGCTGCTGGTACGCGAGGACTGCAGCACGGCCGGCAACCTCACCGGCGGCTGCCTCGACGCCGAGATCGTCGAGGCAGCCCGTGACGTCGAAGGGACCGGGGCCGCCCGAATCGTGACGTTCGACCTCACGGCCGAGGAGGAAGCCGTCCTCGGCTGGGGCATGGGATGCAACGGCGTGCTCGACATCCTCGTCGAACCGGCCGAGTCCGCGCGGGCCGCGGGACACGTGCTCGCCGAAGCGGTGTCGGCCCGCCGCAGGGCCACGCTGCTGACGCTGGTCTCGGGCACGGCCGTCGGCCGGCGCTGGTGGCAGGTGGACTCCGAGGAGCCGACCGGCGGGGCCGACGCCGGGCCCCCGCCGAGCGCGGTCCGGTCCGCGCTCGCCGCAGGCAGAAGCGGCCTGGTGACGCTGCCCTCCGCAGCGGGTGAGGTGCGGGCGTTCGTCGAGGTCCTGCAGCCGCCGCCGCGGCTCGTGGTGTGCGGTGCGGGCGTCGACGCGGTGCCGGTGACCCGCCGCGCCGCGGAGCTCGGCTGGGATGTGGTCGTGGTCGACGACCGGCGGCTCGTGCTGGACCCCGACCGCTTCCCGCCCGGGACCACCCTGATCGTCAGCGCTGCGGGCACGGCCCGTGAGCTGCCGGTGGACGACAACACCTATGTCGTCGTGATGAGCCACAACTTCCTGCGGGACCGCGACTACCTGGGCGCGGCGCTCCGCACGAACGCCCGGTACATCGGGGTCCTCGGCCCCCGGCTGCGGCTCCAGCGGCTGCTCGACGACCTCGCCCGCGACGGAGTGCTGCCGACCGAACGTGACGGGCTGCGTCTCCATGGCCCGGCCGGGCTGGACCTCGGCGCGCAGGGGCCGGACGAGATCGCCCTCTCGATCGTCGCCGAAGTCCTGGCCGCCAGTCGCGGACGCTCCGGCCAGGAGCCCGTCAGCCGCCCGTACGCGCTGGATCTCGCAGCAGAGCCCGCTGCCTGAGAGAGACCGTTACCCCAACGCAATCGATAGGAACACGCCGTGCAACTCCAGAACTCATTCCTGGTGTCCTCCCCGGTCGACAAGGCCTGGGACTTCTTCCTCGACGTCGAGAACATCGTTCCGTGCATGCCGGGGGCGGAGCTCGTCGAGACCGTCGACGACAAGAACTGGCGCGGTCGGCTGAAGATCAAGTTCGGTCCGGTGGCGATGGCTTTCGAGGGCACCGTCGAGATGGTCGAGCGCGACGACGCCGAGCGGCGGATGATGTTGCGCGGCGCGGGCAAGGACCAGCGCGGCCGCGGCAACGCGTCGGCCGACATCCACGTGGTGGTCGAGCCCGGCCCGCAGCCGGACACCACGTCGGTGTCGGTGTTCACGGACCTCAAGGTGAGCGGTCAGATAGCCCAGTTCGGACGCGGCATGATGCAGGACGTCTCCGAGCAGATGACGAAGAAGTTCGCCCACTCGCTGCAGGCCCGCCTGCAGCAGTCGGAGCCGGTCCTGGTCGCGGAACCGGGGCAGGAGCCGAGCGGGGAGTGGGGCGCGTCGGCCCCCGTGGAGGGAGCTCCCGCCCCGGCGCAGGCGCCGGCCCGGCCCGCCCCCCGGGAAGCCGAGGCGGTCGCCGGGTTCCGGCTGCTGATGGGCCTCCTCGTACGCGCCCTTCTGCGGCAGTTCGGAAAGCTGCGCGGATCCGAAGGAGCACGGCGTGGCAACTGATGTCCAGCCGGCGACGTCCGGGGGCCGCAACAGCATCTCCTCGGTCACCGAGGTCAAGGAGCGGCTCGGGCAGTTCCGTTACCTCGCCGACGAGGGACTCGCCACGGCCGCGTACCTGGCCCTCGGCCTGGAGCGCCCGCTCCTGCTCGAGGGCGAGAACGGCGTCGGCAAGACCGAGATCGCCAAGGCACTGTCCGGGCTGCTGGGCCGCGAGCTGATCCGCCTGCAGTGCTACGAGGGCATCGACACCAGCCAGGCCCTCTACGACTGGCACTACGGACGTCAGCTGCTCGCCGTGCGGGGCGCCGGGGACGGCGGGGCGGAAAACGTCTTCACCCGGGACTATCTGCTCACGCGCCCGCTCCTGGACGCCTTGGAGAAGGGCGACCGCGCCGTGCTGCTGATCGATGAAATCGACCGTGCGGACGATGAGTTCGAAGCATTTCTCCTGGAGCTGCTGTCGGACTTCGCGGTCACGATCCCCGAGGTGGGCCGGATCGAGGCGTCCTCGCGCCCGTTGGTCGTCCTCACCTCCAACCGCACCAGGGATCTGCACAACGCTCTGCGTCGGCGCTGCCTCTACTACTGGGTGGAGCATCCGGACACCGAACGCGAATTCCAGATCCTCAGGCTGCGCGCACCGGAGGTCCCGGAGCCGCTCGCCAGGGAGGTCGCCGCTGCCGTACGGCGGGTCCGCGGGCTCGGCCTCGGCAATCCGCCAGGGGTGGGAGAGAGCATCGACTGGGCCAACGCCCTGCACATGCTGGGTGTTTCCACGCTCTCGCCGGAGACGGCCGCGGCCACCCTGAGCGCCCTGGTCAAGGACGTGGACGACCAGCGGGTGGTGCGGGACCGGATCGCCGACGTCCTGCCGACGGCGCCATGATCGCGCCCTCGGCGTCCCCGGCCGACGTGACCGGCCGCGCATGCGTGGAATTCGTCGCACTGCTCAGGGACCGGGGCCTGCAGTCCGGACCCGAGCAGACCGTGGCGTTCTACTCGGCGCTGCACCTGATGGGCGCGGACTCCGCAGGCCCACCCGGCATACGGCAGATGTACTGGGCCGGTCGCGCGGTGCTGGTCAGCCACCGGCACCACTACCCGGTGTACGACCGCGCGTTCGCCGACTTCTTCGGGGGCTCGCCCACCGATGCGCAGGAGGGGCCGCCCACGCCCAAAGCTGTGCCGACGAGCATCCACGAGCGGGAGGACGCCGCGCCCGGCACGCCGACCCCCCGGGCCGCCGACGCCGACGACGAGCAGGCCGACAATGCCCGGCTGGTCCCCAGCGAGGTGCAGCTGCTGAAGGAGAAGTCCTTCGGCGCGATGACTCCGGAGGAACGGCGCCGGGTCGCCGCGCTGATCCGCCGGCTGCGCCCGGACCTCCCCCGGCGACGCAGCAGGCGGCAGCAGCCGGCGACTGTGGGCCGGTATCTCCACGTCCGGGGTCTGCTGCGCGGATCGCTGCGGACGGATGGCGAGCCGATGCGGCTGCCCCGCCGCCGGCAGCGCTTCCGGGAGCGTCCGCTGACCCTGGTGGTCGACGTGTCCGGGTCCATGGCGCCGTACGCCAAAGCGCTGCTGCGCTTCGGCCATGCGCTGATGCACGCGGGACATCGGGTGGAGGTGTTCACCTGCGGGGTGCATCTGACCCGTGTCACCGACGCTCTGCGCAAGGTGTCGGTGGACGCCGCTTTGCGTCACATCGGCGGTGTCGTCGACGACTGGGACGGCGGCACCCTGCTCGGCACCTCGATGCGTGAGCTCGTCGAACGCTACGGCGGGCACTCCTCGGTGCGTGGCGCGCTGATCGTGGTGTGTTCCGACGGCCTGGACCGGGACGACCCGGCGACGCTGGGCGAGGCGATGCGCAACCTGTCGCGCCGGGCTCACCGCGTCGTGTGGCTCAACCCCCTGAAGGGCGATCCGCGGTACCGGCCGCTCGCCCGGGGTATGGCCGCCGCGCTGCCCCATATCGACATCTTCCTGCCCGGTCACAACCTTGCAAGCCTCGAGAACATGTGCCGGGCGATCACCACGCGGCACATGCCACGACGGAAAGCCGTGTCCCATGCCCCAGCCCACGCCACAACCGATTGACCTCGGCCTGCCCCGTACCAGGCGAGCCCCCGACCTCGCGGGCCGCCCGGACACCCCGCTGCTGGTCGACCGCTTCGGCCGCTCGGCCACGGACCTGCGGGTCTCGCTCACCGACCGCTGCAACCTGCGCTGCACCTACTGCATGCCGGAGGAAGGCCTGGACTGGATGCCCGGGCCCGGCCTGCTGGACGACGACGAGGTCATCGCCCTCATCACGGTCGCGGTGCACCGGCTCGGCGTCACCGAGGTCCGGTTCACCGGTGGCGAGCCGCTGCTGCGACGGGGGCTGGAGAAGATCGTCGCGGCCACCGCCGCCTTGTCGCCGCGGCCCCGGATCTCGCTCACCTCCAACGGCGTCGGGCTGGCCCGGCGTATCGACGCGCTGGCAACCGCCGGTCTGGACCGGGTCAACATCTCGCTCGACACCGTGCGCGCCGACCGGTACCGCATGATCACCCGGCGGGACCGGTTCGACGACGTCCTGGCCGGACTGGCCGCCGCCAAGGCCCACGGCCTGGGGCCGGTGAAGATCAACGCGGTGCTGCTGCGGGGCGTGAACGACGACGAGGCGGTGCCTCTGCTGCGCTTCTGCCTCGAACACGGTTACCAGCTGCGCTTCATCGAGCAGATGCCGCTCGACGCCCAACACAGTTGGGACAGAGCACAGATGGTCACCGCTGCGGAAGTTCTGGATTCACTGGGTGCCGCCTTCACCCTGGCCCCCATTGCCGACCCACGGGGGTCGGCGCCCGCCGAGCGCTGGCTGGTGAACGGCGGCCCGGCGACGGTGGGTGTGATCGCGTCGACGACCAGGCCGTTCTGCGACGCGTGCGACCGTACCCGGCTGACCGCCGACGGCCAGGTGCGCAACTGTCTGTTCAGCCGGACCGAGACCGATCTCCGCGGCCCGCTTCGAGCCGGAGCGGACGAGGAGACCCTGGCCGGCCTGTGGCGGGGCTCGGCGTGGGCCAAGGCGGCCGGCCATGGGATCAACGATGCGGGGTTCACACAGCCGGGGCGCTCGATGAGCGCCATCGGTGGATGAGGGGGACACGGGTGCACTCCATCGCCGAACGCGCCGGGCGGCGCGCGTACAGCGCCGGCTTCTGGTTCGTGGCATGTGGCTTCGCGACCGTGATGTCGTTCGGCACGGTGCCCACGCCGCTGTACGTGCTCTACCAGGCCCGTGACCACCTCTCGGCGACGACGGTGACCGTGGTGTTCGCCGCGTACGCGGTGGGCGTACTGCTCAGCCTGTTTCTGCTGGGCCACTTCTCCGACGTGCTCGGCCGGCGGCGGGTGCTGCTGCCCGCGGTGTACGTCGCCGTCGTCGCCGACTTGTGCTTCCTCTTCTGGTCGTCACTGCCCGGACTGATCGTCGCGCGGGTGCTCACGGGCGTCTCGGTCGGACTGATCGCCACGACGGCCACGGCTTACCTGGCTGAGCTTCACCGGGCTGCCCGTCCCGGGGGAAGCATGCGGCGGGCGGAGGTGGTCGCGACCGCGGCGAATCTGGGCGGTCTCGGCCTGGGCCCGGTCGTCGCCGGTGCGCTCGCGGATCTCGCGCCCCGTCCGCTGCAACTGCCTTACTGGATCTATCTGGTCCTGCTGCTGGTGATGGCCGGGCTGATGAGCCTGGCTCCTGAGACCATCGACGTTTCCGAGCCTCGCCCGCCGTACCGCGTGCGGCGCATCGACGTGCCCGCCGCACAGCGCCGCCGGTTCCTCGCCGAAGCCGCCTCGGCGTTCGTCAGCTTCGCCCTGTTCGGACTGTTCGCCGCGCTGGGGCCGTCGTTCGTCCTCGACACCCTGCACGAGCCGTCGCACACCGTCGGCGGGCTCGCCGCCACGACCGCGCTGGGATCTGCCGCTGTCGCGCAGGCCCTGGTACGTGAGCGGGAGACGACCGCCCGCCGCACGGTCGGGCCGGCCTTCGCCGCCCTGCTGGTCGGGCTGGGCATCGTGGTCGTCGCGGTATGGTTCGGCGCCCTGACCATGTTCCTGGCCGGCGCGGTCGTCGGTGGTGCCGGCGCGGGACTCGCCTTCGCCGCTGCGGTCAAGGCCGTGGCGGACAGCGCCTCCTCGCAGAACCGGGCAGACGCGTTGTCCGGACTGTTCCTGGCCGCTTACCTCGGAATCACTCTGCCCGTCGTCGGCCTCGGTGCAGCGACCCAGCTCGTCTCCCAGCCGCTCGCTCTCACCGCCTTCGCCGTGGTGATGGCGGCGGCGACGGTGGCTGCCGGGCTCGTTGCACTCAGCGCACGGGTTGTGTCCGACGCGCATTCAGGTGACGTGACGTCAGGCACGGATCGTTACTGCCGGCTGACCGACCGCCCCCTGAGCGTGGACGAGGTGCTGAACGCGGTCACGGGGCCGGGCCAAGGCGGCACCGTGGTCTTCATCGGCACCGTGCGGGACCACAACAACGGCAAGTCGGTGACGCGTCTGGAGTACGAGGCGTATCCGAGTCTGGCGATGAAGGTGCTGACCGACATCATCCGCCGCTGCGAGGCCACCGCACCCGGGGTCCGCGTCGCCGTCGCGCACCGAACCGGCCGGCTCGAGATCGGGGAACCCGCCGTCGTCCTCGCCGCGGCGGCCCCCCACCGAGCCGAAGCGTTCGAGGCCGCCCGCGCGTGTATCGAGCTGCTCAAGGAAGAAGTCCCGATCTGGAAGAAGGAGTTCTCCCCCGATGGCGCCGAGTGGATCGGGACCGGACCGTGAAGCCTGATCGTCGTACGGCACCGTAGGAGGGCGGCCCTCGCCCGGGCGGTTGATCGGATCACCGGCGCTTCGTCAGTTCCCTTGCTGCGACCGCGCCTTGAACGCAGCCTTCCGCGCTTCCTTCGCGACCTTCTTGTCCGAGTGGAGGCGTCCCATCGCCTCCAGGACGTCCGCCGTCGCAGGGTGCTCCACCCGCCACGCCGTGTCGAAGAAGCCGCTGTGCTGCCGGGCCAGGCCCTCGACGAGGGCGTGCAGTTCCTCCGACTCGCCCTCGGCGGCGAGCTGCGCGGCCACCGTGTCGATGGTGAGCCAGAAGATCATCGCCTCGGACGGCGGCGGCACGTCGGAGGCCCCGTTCTCGGCGAGCCACACCCGCGCCAGACCGCCGAGTTCGGCGTCGTCCAGCACCTCCCGCAGCGCGGGCTCCGCGGCACCGCCCACGAGGGACAGCGCCTGCTGGCAGCGCAGCCGCCGCAGCGGCGCGCCCTCGTCGGAGCCGCGCGCGGCGGCCAGCAGCTCCCGCGCGGCCTCCAGCGGCCGGCGCCGCTCCAGCCAGTACTCGGTCTCGGCGTGGGCGGCGGCCGGCGGGTAGGCGGCGGTGCCGTCGAGCAGCGCGTCGGCGCCCTTGTCCGCGAGGTCGCCGACCGCGGGCGCCTCGAAGCCCGCCTCCAGGAGCCGGGCGCGCAGCCCGTACAGCCCGAGGGGGGTGAGCCGTACCAGCCCGTAGCGGGCGATGTCCGTGTCGTCGACCGGCGCGGCGGGCTCCTCGTCGGCGTCGGCCATCAGCGCCTCGTCGACGGGCTGGTACTCCACCAGCCCGACCGGCTCCAGCATCCGGAACTGGTCGTCAAGACGCATCATCGCGTCGGACACCTGCTCCAGGACGTCGTTGCTGGGCTCCGCCATGCCGTCGGGCACGATGACGGAGGCGGCCAGCGCGGGCAGCGGCACCGGCGCGTCGCCGGCCTTGTCCTCGCCGACGGTCAGCAGGTACAGGTTGCCGAGGACCCCGTCGAGGAACTCCGCCTCGGCCTCCGGGTTCCAGTCGAGCGCGTCGAGGTCCAGTTCGCCGGACCCCTCGCCCCCGGCGATGGCGTCGACGAGGCCGCCCAGGTCGGGCACGCTCGCGTCGCCCAGCACGGTCTCCAGGGCGCCCAGCCACACGCTCAGCACGTCCTGCGGGGAGCCTCCGGTGAGCAGCGACAGCTCGTCGCCCGCGCGGACGGTGCCCTCCTCCTCGTCGACCACCTCGACGAGCCCGGTGTCCACGGCGACCCGCCACGCCTCGCTGGCGTCGGCCGCGGCGTCCTCCCCGCTCAGGCCCAACTCCGCGGCGGCGTCCGGGAGCTGTTCGTCGACCAGTCCGCCGCCGGCGTCCACGCGGGTTCCGGGGCCGGCCCAGCGGGCGAGCCGGGCGGCCCGGGACAGCACCGGAGTGGACAGGGCGTCGCGCGCCAGCTCCGCTTCGGGGCGCAACCGCGCCGGCGGCAGGGTGGAGCTGTCTGACATCGGCTGTTTCTCCTAGGGCGCCTGTACGTCTCGCCCGCTCAGCCTAGACGGATTTCCACCCATGCCGCCCACTTCCTCTCCGCGTCGTGCGGCGTACATGGCCGAAACCTTGACAAGTGGCTTGGGCAGGCTGGACATTGACGCGCGTAGACGGGGTGTGTCCCGCACCGCACCCGCCCACCCTCGTTCCGGTCCCCGGAGGGAATCCGTTGCCGAGCAGACCGACCGCGCGCCTCGCCGCGCTCACCGTCGCCGCCGTGTGTTCCGCGGCGTCCACCGTCGTCCTCACGACACCCGCGCACGCCGCGTCCGTGCGCATCCACGACATCCAGGGCGACACACGCCTGTCGCCGTTCGCCGGGAAGCAGGTCACCGACGTGACCGGCATCGTCACCGGCATCCGTACCTACGGCTCGTCCCGCGGCTTCTGGATCCAGGACCCCGCCCCCGACGCCGACCCGGCCACCAGTGAGGGCGTGTTCGTCTTCACCAGCTCCACCCCGCAGGGTGTCGCGGTGGGCGACGAGGTCTCCGTGTCCGGCACGGTCTCGGAGTACGTGCCCGGCGGGACCTCCTCCGGCAACCAGTCGGTCACCGAGATCACCCGGCCCACCGTCACGGTCGTCTCGCGCGGCAACCCGGTCCCGGCCCCGGCGGTCCTCGACGCGCGCACGGTCCCGGCCGCCTACGCGCCGCAGGGCGACCAGGCCGCCGGCGGCTCGGTCAACGCCCTCACGCTGCGGCCCAGCACGTACGCCCTCGACCTGTACGAGTCGCTGGAGGGCATGAACGTCCGGGTGGCCGACGCCCGTGTGGTCGGCGCGACCGACCCGTACACGGAGCTGTGGGTCACCGTGAAGCCGCACGAGAACCGGAACAGGCGCGGCGGCACGGTGTACGGCTCGTACGACTCCCAGAACACCGGCCGGATCCAGATCCAGTCGCTGGGCAAGGCGGCCGACTTCCCCGACGCGAACGTCGGCGACGTCCTCGCGGGCGCCACCACGGGCCCGCTGGACTACAACCAGTACGGCGGCTACACCCTGGTCGCGAGCGAGCTCGGCACGCTGGAGGCGGGCGGCACGAAGCGCGAGACGACCCGCGCGCAGCACCGCTCCGAGCTGGCGATAGCCACGTACAACGTGGAGAACCTCGACCCGTCGGACGACACGTTCGCCGCGCACGCCGAGGCGATCGTGCACAGCCTGTCCTCGCCCGACATCGTGTCGCTGGAGGAGATCCAGGACAACAACGGCGCCACGGACGACGGCACGGTCGCCGCCGACGTCACACTCGCGAAGCTGATCGACGCCATCGAGGCGGCCGGCGGCCCGCGCTACGACTGGCGCGCGGTCGACCCGGCCGACAAGAAGGACGGCGGCGAGCCGGGCGGCAACATCCGCCAGGCGTTCCTGTTCAACCCGGAGCGGGTGTCCTTCACCGACCGGCCCGGCGGCGACGCCACCACGGCGACCGACGTGGTCAAGGTGCGCGGCAAGGCCGCCCTGACCCTGTCGCCCGGCCGGATCGCCCCGGACTCGGCGGCGTTCGAGAACAGCCGCAAGCCGCTGGCCGGCGAGTTCGTCTTCCGCGGCCGCACGGTCATCGTGATCGCCAACCACTTCTCGTCCAAGGGCGGCGACCAGGGCCTGACCTCGCAGTACCAGCCGCCGGTGCGCAGCTCGGAGACGCAGCGCCACCTCCAGGCGCAGGAGGTCCACGACTTCACGGCGAAGATCCTCAAGGCGCAGAAGAACGCGGCGGTGGTGGCGCTCGGCGACATCAACGACTTCGAGTTCTCCCGCACCACCCGGATCATGGAGGGCGACGGCGTGCTCTGGTCGGCGGTCAAGTCGCTGCCCGAGTCGGAGCGTTACTCGTACGTGTACCAGGGCAACAGCCAGGCGCTGGACCAGATCCTGATCAGCCCGTCGATCCGCCGCCAGTGCTCGTTCAGCTACGACAGCGTGCACGTCAACGCGGAGTTCCACGACCAGATCAGCGACCACGACCCGCAGGTGCTGCGTTTCAAGCCATGACGGCCGTGTAGGAGATGGGGACGGGAGCGGATGTCCGCTCCCGTCCTCAGCCGTTTCGTGGTGCGCCCGCTCAGTGGTGGCGGCGCTGCACCATCACCACCGCGCCCACGGCCAGCATCACCAGCGCGCCCGCAGCGGCCATCAGCTGCGTGCGGTGCTGCTTGCCGACCTCACCTGCGTGCGCGGCGCTGCTGCGCATCTGCACGCTCATCGCGCCGGCCCGGTCCTTCAGCTCGTCGGCGCGCGCCCTGGCGCGTGCCTTGACGTCCATCTTCCCGGCCAGTTCCTCGACGGTGTCGCCGAGTTCGTGCCGGGTGCGCTCGATCTCCCGGCGCAGCTCGTCCGGGCCCTTGGCCCCGCGCGCCTTCTCGCTGCCGGCGTCCACGTGGGCTCCCGACGAGGACGCCGAGCCCCTCACGTCGTGCGTCATCGGTGTGCCCTTCCCTTGATCTCCTCGACGTCGGCCTTCACGCTGCCCAGCGTCCGCTCCGGCTTGGGCGGCGTGGCCCGGCGCAGCTGTCCGCGTCCGGCGAGCGCGAGCACGCCGGCGATCAGGAACAGCACGCCCGTGATGACGAGTGCCGCCGCCCACAGCGGCAGCACCAGGTCGAGTGCGGCGATTCCCGTGGCGGCCAGCGCGAGCAGCCCCGCGTAACCGAACGCTCCCGCCGCTCCCAGCATCCCTCCGCCGACTCCGGCCCGGCGCCCCTTCTCCGCCAGTTCCTCCTTGGCGAGCGCCACTTCCTGCCGTGCGAGTCGCGAGATCTGTTCGGTGGCCTGGCCGACGAGCTCGCCGACGCTGTGCTCGTCGCGGACGGGCCGTTGTTGGATGGTTCCGGCCACGGTGCGCCTCCTCTCGGTGGGGTCACCCGAGTACCCCCGCGCGCTCCGCACTATCCATAAAGCAATGCTTACGCATATCAATGAAGAAATGTAAGTGGACCTTCATGGTCGTCGGACCGACACTACTCCCATGACGAGCACCCCTCCCTCCCTCGGCCGCACGCTGTGCGCGATGATCACCCCCTTCACCGCCTCGGGCGCGCTGGACCTGGACGGCGCTCAGCGCCTCGCCGACCATCTGGTCGGCCAGGGCTGCGACGGCCTGGTGCTGTCCGGCACGACCGGGGAGTCCCCGACGACGACGGACGCGGAGAAGCGGTCACTGGTCACGGCCGTACGGGAGGCCGTGGGCACCCGGGCCACGCTGGTCGCCGGCGTCGGCACCCCCGACACCGCCCACACCGCCGCCCTGGCACGCGAGGCCGAGGAGGCGGGCGCCGACGCCCTGCTGCTGGTCGCCCCGTACTACAGCCGCCCGCCGCAGGACGCGGTCGAGGCGTACTTCCGTGAGACCGCCGACGCGACGGGCCTCCCCGTGGTCCTCTACGACATCCCGGCCCGCACCGGGGTCCGCGTCGAGCCGGACACGCTGCTCCGCCTGGCCGAGCATCCGCGCATCGTGGCGGTGAAGGACTGCGGCAACGACTTCTTGGCGGCGCAGAAGGTGATGGCCCGCACGGACCTGGCGTACTACGCGGGCTGCGACGAGCACAATCTGGCGCTGTACGCGGTGGGCGGCGCGGGGTGTGTCAGCACGGTGGCCAACGTGGCCCCGTCCGCGGTGCGTTCGGTCCTCGACGCCTTCGACACGGGCGACACGGCGGAGGCTGTGCGCCTCCAGCACCGGCTGACGCCGCTGATCGAGGCGATGATGGCGGGCGGCCTGCCCGGCACGGTCACGGCCAAGGCTCTGCTCCCCGCCCTTGGCCTCCCCTCGGGCCCGGTCCGCCCGCCCCTACGCCCGGCGGACCCGCGCACGACGGCCGCCCTGCGGGAGACCTACGAGGTGCTGACGGACGTCAGTTCCACAACTGCCCGTCGCTGAACAGCAGAACGTGCTCCAGCACGTCCTCGGCCGGGTCGTCGACCTGCCCGAGGTCGGCGTTCACCAGCCCCACCCGGGGCCCGTTCTTCGACCCGCTGGTCGTCTCGTCGGCGTACGCGGTACCCGCCAGGCTGCCGCAGAGCATCAGCATGGCGGCCACCCCCATCATGCCGATCACGCAGCGCAGCACGCTCCGCACCCACTTGTCGGTCATCGCCCGTCCCCATCTTCGTGCACAGTCAGTCGCCTTGACGTCTGATCGGACCCTGTGTCCACCCGTTCATCTGCCAAAACGACCCCAAGGTCACGGAAAGCAACCCGTACGAGGAGCGACTACCGCGCGCCGCCTACCGCCACCAGTCCCCGCCGGCGTCCCCGTCCTCGGCGAGGGCGCGCCGAAGGTACTCGTCGATCGTCCCGGCGACCCACACCCGGCTGTCCGTCTCGTGCTCCCACACGAAGACGTCGTTCCGTTCGGGCCGTACGACGAGGGCGAACTGGTCGCCCCCGCCGTTGTCCCCGAAGAACAGCAGCGGGTCGAAGGGCATGCGGAGCCCGGCGAACGCCTCCCCGGACCAGAACAACAGGTTCTCCTCGACGATGCGCTCGAGCGGCCACACGACGTCGGTCCCGTACGCGTCGACGACGCCGCCGTTCTCCCGCAGCACGTCGGCCAAAGACCCCGGCAGCCGCCGCCCGAGCCGCCGCTCCGCGTCCCTCAGCGCGGCCTCGTCCACGCCCGCTCAGTCCCGCCCGGGCCAGACCGGCCCCTCGTCGGTCCAGACGACGCCCTTGTTGCGGCACAGGCAGAAGGGGTGCCCGACGGGGTCGGTGAAGATCCGCCACCCGTACCCTTCGGGCCCGACGAAGTCCTTGCGCAGCGTGGCCCCGAGCCCGGTCACCCGAGCCTGCTCGGCGTCGATGTCGTCGACTTCGAAGTCGAGGTGGAACTGCTTGGGATGCTCGGTGTCGGGCCACTGAGGAGCCCGGTGGTCGTCGACGCGGAAGAAGGCCAACTCGATCTCCCCGAAACGGATCCCGGCCCAGTCCGCGGTACTGCCCTTCTTCACGGGCCGCCCCGTCACTGCGGAGTAGAACCCCGCGAGCTCCATGGTGTCGGGACAGTCGATGATGAAGTCGGTGAGTCGCAGCATGCGGCGATGGTGTCACAGGGCCTCTGCGCCGTCGCCGTGGGAGCCGGGCACGAAGGTCGCGCCGAGTTCGTACCGGGCAATGCCGAAGGGCTGGAAATCCGCGTCGGCGAGGATGCGGTAGAGGAACTCGGACGTGGACATGTCGTCGTACCGGTACCAGGGTCCGGGGTCGTGGGACCGGGCGAGGACGGGACAGTCGCCCGGCCGCTCGGCGTCAAGCAACCAGCAGTACTGATCGCCCCACTCGGTGGAGCCCCACGTGACGACCCCCTTGCCGCCCGGCGCGTATTCCTCGTACGGCCCGACCGTGGTACCCCGGTCGACCGACAGACCGGCCCGCCACGGCGTGAGCAGGTCGAACGAGACGCTGGGGCCGCACCCCAGGAAGGAGACGGTGTCATCACTGAAGACGCCACCGCCGAACGCCGAGGCGAGCTCCTTGTAGTCCGCCGGCAGCGAAACCCCCAACTCTCCCTCCACCGCCGCCCAGTCGACGGAGAGCCCGAGCGGTTCCCACCTGGTCAGATCGATCAGACGCCGCACCCAGGTACGACGGCCGTCCGGGCGCGTGCGAGGCGAGGCGACCCGAACGACTTCCTCCGCCGGTTCATCCGCGGGCGGAGCATCCCGCTCCGCCACGACCACGACCAACGACTCGCCCCGTACCGACCCGCACCCGATCCACCGATGCCCGAACGCCCACGCACGCATCTCGACCAGATCCCCGTCGTCGAAGGGAGCGAGAAGCGGCAGCCCGGTCTTCTCACTCACCTTCGGATCGGCGTACCCACCCATGACGAGATTCCGCGACTGCCCGTACCGCCGGCTGAACCGCTCGACGAGAGCGCTCAGCTCAACCCCGCCGGAAACCGCCAGACACACATGCCCCACCCCGTGCCCGCCCCACCCACAGACCAACTCCGGCCCATCGGACCGAACCAAGGAGGCGACGTCGTCGAGCAGTTCCCGTTCGTCCATGACCGGAGAGTGAAACACACGCCACGGACAACGACCGGGCCGAGATCAGCCCGCCGGCCGAAGCCGCTACACCCTCCAGCCGGGCACGGTGTCGCTGCCCAAGACGGCGAACCCCGACCACATCCGGTCCAACGCCGAGGTCGGCTTCGAGATTTCGGACGCGGACATGGAGGCTCTGCGGGATCTGCGCGACGTGGACCACGGCGACCACAGCGCCTTCCCCGTCTACAGCGGGAAGTGACGCCGGGCGAACGCCACCTCGCGCCGGCACAGGTCGGCCACGACGCACCGAGCCGGACGTATGCACGACGGTGTCGGCGGTGCCGAATCCGGCGGTCGACCTGTGCCAGGTCTTGCAGCAGGGGGTGATCAGTCTGGTCGACAGAAGCGCCCTCCCGGGCCGTCCTCGGGCCGTGGAAGGGCGCTCAACGATGACCGGCGCCGACAACTGCCGACAGCTCAGCAGCAGGTCAGGACGTTGATCGACAAGGCGACCGCAGGTCACGGCCGCCGGTGATCAGTTGTGGCTGTGCAGCACCTCGTTCAACCCGCCCCACACCGCGTTGTTCGGGCGGGCCTCCACGCGGCCCGTTTCCGAGTTGCGGCGGAAGAGGATGTTGGAGGCGCCGGAGAGTTCGCGGGCCTTGACGACCTGGCCGTCCGGAAGAGTGACCCGGGTGCCGGCGGTGACGTAGAGGCCGGCCTCGACCACGCACTCGTCGCCGAGGGCGATGCCCACGCCCGCCTCCGCGCCGACCAGGCACCGCTCGCCGATGGAGATGCGGACGTTGCCGCCGCCCGACAGGGTGCCCATCGTGGACGCGCCGCCGCCGATGTCGGAGCCGTCGCCGACGACGACGCCCGCCGAGATGCGGCCCTCGACCATCGACGTGCCGAGCGTGCCGGCGTTGAAGTTGACGAAACCCTCGTGCATCACGGTGGTGCCCTCGGCGAGGTGCGCGCCGAGGCGGACGCGGTCGGCGTCGGCGATGCGCACGCCCTTGGGGGCCACGTAGTCCGTCATGCGGGGGAACTTGTCCACGGAGGTCACCTGGAGGTGCAGGCCCTCGGCACGCGCGTTGAGCCGCACCTTCTCCAGCTCGTCCACGGCGACCGGGCCGAGCGAGGTCCAGGCGACGTTGGCGAGGTGGGCGAAGATGCCGTCCAGGTTCTGGCCGTGCGGCTTCACCAGGCGGTGGGAGAGCAGGTGGAGGCGCAGGTAGACGTCGTGCGCGTCGACCGGCTTGGCGTCCAGGGAGGAGATGACCGTGCGGACCGCGACGACCTCGACGCCCCGGCGCGGGTCCGGCCCGACCGCGGCGGTGGCGCCGCCGCCGAGCAGCTTCGCCGCCTGCTCGGCGGAGAGCCGCTCCGTGCCGGACGGGCCCGGCTCGGCGGCGAGCTCGGGGGCCGGGAACCAGGTGTCGAGGACGGTGCCGTCGGCGGCGATGGTGGCGAGGCCGGCGGCCACTGCGCCGGTGGTGCTCTGAGCAGTCGTGTCGGTCATGAGGGCAACCTAACCGGCAGGTGGCGCCGGACGCGAACCGGTGCCGCCCGCATCTCAGGTACCGGTCCGCAAGCGGCCTCGGTGTGCCGTCCGGTACCCGCCTCGGGTGTCCGTCCCGGGAGCGCCGTCCCCCGGCAGCAGCCGCCCCAGCACCTCCCGCGCGTACGCCTCGTCGTACGGCGTGCCCGTCAGCAGCACCTGGAGGCAGATGCCGTCCATCAGGGCGACCAGGGCCCGCGCCGTCACCGGGTCCGTACGACGGGACAGTGGCGCGGCGACCTCCTCGCACCACTCGGCGGCGACCGGGCGCAGGGCCGGGCGCCGCAACGCGGCCAGGTACAGCTCGTACTCCAGCTCCACGCCCGTCCGCTCGCCGCCCAGCCACTCCCCCATCAGCGCCGACAGCTCGGCTGCCAGGTCGGTCCGCGGGTCCTCCAGGCCGCCGCGTGAGGCGATCACCTTGGCGAAGCCCTCGTTGGCCTGGCGCAGGGCGGCCACCATCAGCTCGTCGAGGGTCTTGAAGTGGTACGTGGTGGAGCCGAGCGGCACGTCCGCCTCCTGGGCGACGGTGCGGTGGGTGAGCCCCGCGATGCCGCTGCGGCCGACCACCCGGATCGCCGCGTCGATGATCCGCTGTCGCCGCTCGGGGTCGTACCGGCGCGCCGCCATCAGTGCGCACCGCCCAGGTTCAGCACGACCACGCCGACGATGATCAGCCCGATGCCGACGGCCTTGGCGACCGTCATCCCCTCACCGAGGAACACGATCCCGATGGTCGCGATGGCGGCCGTGCCCACGCCGGCCCAGATGGCGTAGGCGGTGCCGACGGCCACGGTGCGCAGGGTCTGCGCGAGGAGCGCGAAGGAGACGACGTAGCCCAGCACGGTCAGCAGGGAGGGCCAGAGCCTGCTGAAGCCGTCGCTGTACTTCATGGCGGTGGTGGCGCACACCTCGGCCGCGATGGCCCCGGCCAGCAGGAGGTATCCCATATGTACGAGCGTACACAACGGCGTCTGAGGAGAAGCACGGAAACGGCCGACAAGCACGAGAACGGCGACGCCCCCCGAAGGGGACGTCGCCGTCACGCCGTGTACGGCGAGGGCTCAGACGTTGAACCCCAGCGCCCGCAGCTGCTCACGGCCGTCGTCCGTGATCTTGTCCGGGCCCCACGGCGGCATCCAGACCCAGTTGATCCGCAGCTCGTTGACCAGGCCGTCCGTGGCGGACTTCGCCTGGTCCTCGATGACGTCGGTCAGCGGGCAGGCCGCCGAGGTCAGGGTCATGTCGACGGTCGCCACGTTGGAGTCGTCGATGTGGATGCCGTAGATGAGGCCGAGGTTGACGACGTCGATGCCCAGCTCGGGGTCGACGACGTCCATCAGGGCCTCGCGGAGCTCCTCCTCCGAGGCCGGCTTCATCTCCACGGTCTCGCTCATGCCGTAGTCCTTTCGGCGTCGGCGCCCAGCGCCTGGGCCGTCGCGTCCTTCCACGCCATCCAGCTCAGGAGGGCGCACTTGACCCGCGCGGGGTACTTGGAGACGCCGGCGAACGCGACCGCGTCCTCCAGCACCTCCTCCATCGCGTCGTCGGGCTCGATCTTCCCCTTGGACTGCATCAGCTCCAGGAACGTGCCCTGGATCTTCCGCGCCTCGGCGAGATCCTTGCCCACCAGCAGGTCGTTCAGCACGGACGCGGACGCCTGGCTGATGGAACAGCCCTGTCCCTCGTAGCTGACGTCGCTGATGGTCGTGCCGTCGTACTTCACGCGCAGCGTGATCTCGTCGCCGCACGTCGGGTTGACGTGGTGCACCTCGGCGTCGCCATCCCGAAGACCCCGGCCGTGCGGGTTCTTGTAGTGGTCCAGGATGACGTCCTGGTACATGGAGTCCAGCTTCACGCCTCAGCCCCTCATCCGAAGAAGTTCCGTACGTGCTCCAGACCGTCGACCAGCGCGTCGATGTCCGCCGGCGTGGAGTACAGATAGAACGACGCACGGGTGGTCGCAGGAATTCCGTACCGCAGGCAGACGGGGCGGGCGCAGTGGTGTCCGACCCGGACCGCGATGCCCTGCTCGTCGAGGACCTGGCCCACGTCGTGCGGGTGGATGTCCCCGAGGGTGAAGGAGATCGCGGCGCCGCGGTCCTCCGCGGTGGCCGGACCGATGATGCGCAGGTCCGGCACCTCGAGGAGCCGCTTGACGGCGTACTCGGTGATGGCGTGCTCGTGGGCGAGTACCTTGTCCATGCCGATGCCCGACAGGTAGTCGATCGCCGCGCCGAGCCCGACCGCCTGGGCGATCGGCGGGGTGCCCGCCTCGAACTTGTGCGGGGCGGGGGCGTACGTCGACGAGCTCATCGACACGGTCTCGATCATCTCGCCGCCGCCGAGGAACGGAGGCAGGTCCTCCAGCAGCTCCTGGCGGCCCCACAGGACGCCGATGCCGGTCGGGCCGCACATCTTGTGGCCGGTGAAGGCCACGAAGTCGGCCTGGAGGGCCTGCACGTCCAGCGGCATGTGCGGCGCGGCCTGGGAGGCGTCGATGCACACGAGGGCGCCGACCTCCTGGGCGCGGCGCACGATGGCCTCGACCGGGTTGACCGTGCCCAGGATGTTGGAGACCAGCACGAAGGAGACGATCTTCGTCTTCTCGGTGATGATCTCGTCGATGTTGGACAGGTCGAGCCGGCCGTCGTCGGTGAGGCCGAACCACTTCAGCTTCGCGCCCGTGCGCTGCGCGAGCAGCTGCCACGGCACGATGTTGGAGTGGTGCTCCATCTCCGTGATGACGATCTCGGTCTCGTGGTCCACCCGGTAGGGCTCGTCGGCCCAGCCGAGCATGTTGGCCACGAGGTTGAGCGACTCGGAGGCGTTCTTGGTGAAGATCACCTCGTCGCGCGAGGGCGCGTTGACGAATTCCGCGACCTTGTCGCGCGCACCCTCGTACAGCGCCGTGGCCTCCTCGGCGAGCACATGCACACCGCGGTGGACGTTGGCGTTGTAGCGCTCGTAGTACTCGCCGAGGGCGTCCAGCACCTGCCGCGGCTTCTGGCTGGTCGCCGCGTTGTCCAGGTACACGAGCTTGCGCCCGTCGTGGACCTGACGGTCCAGGATGGGGAAGTCCTTGCGGATCGCCTCGGTGTCGAGGAGGCCCGGCAGCTGTGTCACTCGGATGCGCCACCCTTCGTGTATGCCTCGTAGCCCTCGGCCTCCAGCTTGTCGGCGAGCTCGGGGCCGCCGGACTCGGCGATCCGTCCGGCCGCGAAGACGTGGACGTGGTCGGGCTTGATGTAGCGCAGGATGCGCGTGTAGTGCGTGATCAGCAGGGTGCCGACCTGGCCGGACTCGCGGACGCGGTTGACGCCCTCGGAGACGACGCGCAGGGCGTCGACGTCCAGGCCGGAGTCGGTCTCGTCGAGGATGGCGATCTTCGGCTTGAGCAGCTCCAGCTGAAGGATCTCGTGGCGCTTCTTCTCACCGCCGGAGAAGCCCTCGTTCACGTTCCGCTCGGCGAAGGCGGGGTCCATGTTGAGGCGCTCCATGGCCTCCTTGACCTCCTTCACCCAGGTGCGCAGCTTGGGGGCCTCGCCGCGGACGGCGGTGGCGGAGGTGCGCAGGAAGTTGGAGACGGAGACGCCGGGGACCTCGACCGGGTACTGCATGGCGAGGAACAGGCCGGCGCGGGCGCGCTCGTCGACGGACATCTCCAGGACGTCCTCGCCGTCGAGGGTGACGGTGCCCTGCGTGATCGTGTACTTGGGGTGACCCGCGAGCGAGTAGGCGAGGGTCGACTTGCCCGAGCCGTTGGGGCCCATGATGGCGTGCGTCTCGCCCTGCTTCACGGTGAGGTCGACGCCCTTGAGGATCTCCTTCGTGGCGTTGTCGGCCTCGACGGTGACGTGCAGGTCTCGGATTTCAAGCGTTGCCATGGGTGCCTCAGGACTCCTGGGTGAGGGAGACGAGCACGTCGTCCCCTTCGATCTTTACGGGGTATACGGGGACGGGGCGCGTCGCCGGGAGGGCGTCGGGCTTGCCGGAACGGAGGTCGAAACGCGAGCCGTGCAGCCAGCACTCGATGTGGCAGTCGTCCACCTCGCCCTCCGCGAGGGAGACGTTCGCGTGGGAGCAGATGTCGTGGATCGCGAACACCTCTCCCTCGGTGCGCACCACGGAGACCGGCGTGCCGTCGAGTTCCACCCGCTTCGGGGTGTCCTCCTCCAGCTCGCCCAGTCCACAGACGCGTACGAAGGTCATGCGACCGCGGCCTCCAGCTCCTCCTCGATCTTGGCGATCAGGCGCTCCTCGATGTCGGGGACGCCGATCTGCTGGACGAGCTCGGCGAAGAAGCCGCGGACCACCAGACGGCGGGCGTCCTTCTCGGCGATGCCGCGGGCCATCAGGTAGAAGAGCTGCTCGTCGTCGAAGCGGCCGGTCGCGGAGGCGTGGCCGGCGCCGACGATCTCGCCGGTCTCGATCTCCAGGTTCGGCACGGAGTCGACCCGCGCGCCGTCGGTGAGGACGAGGTTGCGGTTCATCTCGTAGGTGTCGGTGCCCTCGGCCTTGGCCTCGATGAGCACGTCGCCGATCCACACGGCGTGCGCGTCGTCGCCCTGCAGCGCGCCCTTGTAGACGACGTTGGACTTGCAGTGCGGGACGTTGTGGTCGACCAGGAGGCGGTGCTCCTGGTGCTGGCCTGCGTCCGTGAAGTACAGGCCGAACAGCTCGGCCTCGCCGCCGGTGCCCGCGTAGGTGACGCGCGGGTGGAGGCGGACGACGTCGCCGCCGAAGGTCACGACGACCGACTTGAAGGAGGCGTCGCGGCCGACGAGGGCGTTGTGCTGGGCGACGTGCACGGCCTTGTCGTCCCAGTCCTGGACGGACACGACGGTGAGCTTGGCGCCGTCGCCGAGGACGTACTCGACGTTGGCGGCGAGCACCGCGTCGCCGGTGTGGTCGATGACCACGAGGGCCTCGGCGAAGGCGCCGAGCTCGATCACCTGATGGCCGTAGGCGGTGCCGCCCTCGCCGTGCACCGCGATGCGGATCGGCTCGGTGAGGACGGTCTCCTTCGGCACGGTCACGACCGACGCCTGGGTGAAGGCCGAGTACGCCTGGGCGGCGACGCGGTCCACCGGGGCTCCGGTGCGGCCGAGCCGGGCGTCGTCACGGCCGACGGTCTCGACGGTGACGCCCTCGGGCGCCTCGACGGCGACCTTGACGCCCGCGTCGGTGGCGGCGGCGGTGCCGTCGTGCAGCCCGCGCAGCCGCTCCAGCGGGGTGAACCGCCACTCCTCCTCACGGCCATGGGGGACGGGGAAGTCCGCCACGTCGAAGGACGGGGGCGCGCTCATGCGCGTGGCGACGGTCGACTCGGCGGCGACCGCGATCGAACCGGCGGTCGTGGAACCGACCGGGATGTTCTGAGCCTCAGCCATGGCTGTCGTAGTGCTCGCTTTCCGTTGCGTAAGGGGCCTGACGGGAGACGGGGGCGGCGGTCAGCCGACCGCGCCTTCCATCTGGAGCTCGATCAGCCGGTTGAGCTCGAGCGCGTACTCCATCGGCAGTTCCTTGGCGATCGGCTCGACGAAGCCGCGCACGATCATCGCCATCGCCTCGTCCTCGGACAGGCCGCGGCTCATCAGGTAGAAGAGCTGGTCCTCGGAGACCTTGGAGACGGTCGCCTCGTGGCCCATGGACACGTCGTCCTCGCGGACGTCCACGTAGGGGTAGGTGTCCGAGCGGGAGATGGTGTCCACCAGCAGCGCGTCGCACAGCACGTTGGACTTGGAGCCCGGGGCGCCCTCGCCGATCTCGATGAGACCGCGGTAGGAGGTCCGGCCGCCGCCGCGCGCCACCGACTTGGAGACGATGTTCGACGACGTGTTCGGGGCCATGTGGACCATCTTGGCGCCGGCGTCCTGGTGCTGGCCCTCGCCCGCGAAGGCGATGGACAGGGTCTCGCCCTTGGCGTGCTCGCCCATCAGGTAGACGGCCGGGTACTTCATCGTCACCTTGGAGCCGATGTTGCCGTCGATCCACTCCATGGTGGCGCCCTCGTAGGCGACGGCGCGCTTGGTCACCAGGTTGTAGACGTTGTTCGACCAGTTCTGGATGGTCGTGTAGCGGCAGCGTGCGTTCTTCTTGACGATGATCTCGACGACCGCGGAGTGCAGCGAGTCCGACTTGTAGATCGGCGCGGTGCAGCCCTCGACGTAGTGCACGTAGGCGCCCTCGTCGACGATGATCAGGGTCCGCTCGAACTGGCCCATGTTCTCGGTGTTGATCCGGAAGTAGGCCTGGAGCGGGATCTCGACGTGCACGCCCGGGGGCACGTAGATGAAGGAGCCGCCGGACCACACGGCCGTGTTGAGCGCGGCGAACTTGTTGTCACCGGCGGGGATGACCGTGCCGAAGTACTCCTTGAAGAGCTCCGGGTGCTCCTTCAGGGCGGTGTCGGTGTCGAGGAAGATGACGCCCTGCTCCTCCAGGTCCTCGCGGATCTGGTGGTAGACGACCTCCGACTCGTACTGGGCGGCGACACCGGCGACGAGGCGCTTCTTCTCGGCCTCGGGGATGCCCAGCTTGTCGTAGGTGTTCTTGATGTCCTCGGGGAGGTCCTCCCAGGACTCCGCCTGCTTCTCCGTCGACCGCACGAAGTACTTGATGTTGTCGAAGTCGATGCCGGAGAGGTCCGAGCCCCAGTTCGGCATGGGCTTCTTCTCGAACAGGCGCAGACCCTTGAGGCGGAGCTTCGTCATCCACTCCGGCTCGTCCTTCTTCGAGGAGATGTCCCGGACGACGTCCTCGTTCAGGCCGCGTCGCGCCGACGCACCGGCCTCGTCACGGTCGGCCCAGCCGTATTCGTAGGTGCCCAGACCCTCCAGCTCGGGGTGGGCAGTCTCCGTGGGGAGAGTCATGCGGGGTTCCTCCCGGACGTGCTTGCAGATGCGTTGTGGGAAATCTTGGGGATGAACGTCGTGCAGACGCCGTCGCCGTGCGCGATCGTCGCCAGCCGCTGTACGTGAGTACCGAGGAGCTCGGCGAAAAATTCCGTCTCGGCCTCGCAGAGCTGCGGGAACTGTTCGGCGGCGTGGGCGACCGGGCAGTGGTGCTGGCAGAGCTGCTCGCCGACCGGTGCGCTGCGCGCGGTCGCAGCGTACCCGTCCGCGCTGAGCGCCTTGGCCAGGGCCTCGGTGCGCTGCTCGGGGGGTACGGACTCGACGGCCTTGCGGTAGGCGCCCGCCTGGGCGGCGATACGGGCCCGGGCGAACGCGGCGACGGCCTCGCTGCCGCCCTCCCGCTCGCCGATCCAGCGCAGCGCGTCCACCGCGAGCTTGTCGTAGGACTGGTCGAAGGCGTCCCGGCCGCAGTCGGTCAGGGCGAACACCTTGGCCGGACGTCCGCGCGAGCGCGTGCCGTAGACGCGCCGCTCACGGGCCTCCACGACGTTGTCCGCGGCCAGGGCGTCGAGGTGGCGGCGCACGGCCGCCTGGGTGAGCTTCAGCCGCCCGGCCAGTTCGGCGACGGTCGACGGGCCGTGGTCCAGGATGGAGCGGGCGACGCGGTTGCGGGTGGACCGCTCACCGGTTGCCAGCTCCTCGTGGGACGCCTCGCCAACGTTTTTCACAACGCCATTGTTGCGTAATTCCTCGGAGCCGGGCAAGCCGCGTCCCGTCGGCCCACAGTGCCTTGCATCACTTAGGTATACCTAATCTGACCTGCGGAAACGATCTTTGATCGATCGGACGGGGGCTGATCGCGCACACCGTGCCGACACCGCCCGCACCCCCTCCGACCGGCGCATTTACCGATCCGGAGCACATTCCGGGCAGCCCGCGCAGGACCGCCTCTCCCGTCCGGGCGGCCTCCCCCACCCGCGGGTCCGGACCCCCCGCGGGCTCCCTAGACTCATGACCCATGCGAAGTGAGCCCGTGGTCCAGGTGCAGGCCCTGGTGAAGCGGTACGGCACGAAGACCGCGGTGGACGGCCTCGACCTGGCGGCCCGGCAGGGCGTGACCGCCGTGCTCGGCCCCAACGGAGCGGGCAAGACGACCACGGTCGAGATCTGCGAGGGGTACCGGCGGCCGGATTCCGGCACGGTGCGCGTCCTGGGCCTCGACCCGGTCCGCGAGTCGGCGGCGCTGCGGCCCCGCATCGGCGTGATGCTCCAGTCCGGCGGCGTGTACGCGGGGGCGCGGGCGGACGAGATGCTGCGCCACGTGGCGAAGCTGCACGCGCGCCCGCTGGACGTGGACGCGCTGATCGAGCGCCTGGGCCTCGGCTCCTGCGGCCGTACGTCGTACCGGCGGCTGTCGGGCGGGCAGCAGCAGCGGCTCGCGCTGGCGATGGCCGTGGTCGGCCGCCCTGAACTGGTGTTCCTGGACGAGCCG
This sequence comes from Streptomyces sp. P9-2, assembly GCF_051903975.1. NCBI lineage: Bacteria > Bacillati > Actinomycetota > Actinomycetes > Kitasatosporales > Streptomycetaceae > Streptomyces > Streptomyces sp. P9-2. The sequence continues at coordinate 3,449,466 of NZ_CP192633.1, read as the reverse complement.
ACCGCGGGCCTCGACCCGCAGGCCCGCCACGCCACCTGGGGCCTGGTCCGGGACCTGCGCGACGACGGTGTCTCCGTCGTCCTCACCACGCACTACATGGACGAGGCCGAGCAGCTCGCCGACGACGTGGCGATCATCGACGCCGGCCGGGTCGTCGCCCAGGGCTCCCCCGAGGAGCTGTGCCGGGGCGGCGCCGAGAACACCCTGCGCTTCTCCGGGCGGCCCGGACTTGACGTGGCGTCCCTGCTGAAGGCGCTGCCCTCCGACGCGTCGGCCGCCGAGGTGACGCCGGGCTCGTACCGGGTCACCGGCAAGGTCGACCCGCAGCTGCTCGCCACGGTGACGTCCTGGTGCGCGCAGCACGGTGTCCTGCCGGACCGGATCTCGGTCGAACGGCACACCCTCGAAGACGTCTTTCTCGAGCTGACCGGCAAGGAGCTGCGTTCGTGACGGCCACCGGGACCTACTCGCCGCAGCCGGGCGCGGCGCCGCTCGCGCGCATGATCGCCGCCCAGGCGGTGCTCGAGACGAAGATGCTGCTGCGCAACGGCGAGCAGCTGCTGCTCACCGTGATCATCCCCACGCTCCTCCTCGTGCTGTTCAGCACCGTGGACGTGGTGGACACCGGCGACGGCGCGGCGGTGGACTTCCTCGCGCCCGGCATCCTGGCGCTCGCCGTGATGTCGACCGCGTTCACCGGGCAGGCCATCGCCACCGGCTTCGAGCGCCGCTACGGCGTGCTGAAGCGGCTCGCCGCCTCTCCCCTGCCGCGCTGGGGTCTGATGACCGCCAAGACGCTGTCGGTGCTGGTCACCGAGGTGCTTCAGGTGGTCCTGCTGACGGTGATCGCGCTGACGCTCGGCTGGGACCCGCAGGGCAGCGCGCTCGCGGTGATCGCCCTGCTGGCGCTGGGCACGGCCGCCTTCTCCGGGCTGGGGCTCCTCATGGCCGGCACGCTCAAGGCGGAGGCGACGCTCGCCGCCGCCAACCTGGTCTTCCTGCTGCTGCTCGTCGGCGGCGGTGTCGTCGTGCCGCTGGACAAGTTCCCGGAGGCCGCGCAGGACGTGCTCGGACTGCTGCCGATCGCCGCGCTGTCGGAGGGGCTGCGGGACGTGCTCCAGCACGGCGCCGGGATGCCCTGGGCCGGCCTGGGGATCCTCACCGCCTGGGCGGTCGCGGGGCTCGCCGCGGCCGGTGCGTTCTTCCGCTGGGAGTAGGTGCGGGATGACCGGGACCGACCCTCGTGAAAGCGTGCACAAGCGGACGCCTACGATGGGACGCGTGCCAAACGTGACCCGCGCCGACGCCCCGACGTCGCCGCGCAACCCGCTCGCCTTCATCGCCGCCCGCTGGACCCCGGACCCCCGGACCGTCCGGCGCGCGGCCCTCGCCGCACTCGTGATGTCGGTGGTCATCGTGGTCACCGGCGGCGCGGTCCGGCTGACCGGCTCGGGCCTCGGCTGCCCCACCTGGCCCAAGTGCACCGAGGACTCGCTCCACAACACCGCCGAGATGGGCATCCACGGCTACATCGAGTTCGGCAACCGCCTGCTGACGTACGTGCTGTGCGCGGCCGTCGGCTGGGCGATCGTCGCCGCGCGCTCCCAGAAGCCGTACCGGCGCAGCCTCACCCGGCTGGGCTGGGCGCAGTTCTGGGTGGTCATGGGCAACGCGGTGCTCGGCGGCATCGTGGTGCTGGTCGGTCTCAACCCGTACACGGTCGCGGCGCACTTCCTGCTGTCCTCGGCACTGATCGCGGTCGCCACGGTGATGTGGCAGCGCACCCGTGAGGGCGACGCCGGGCCGCGGCCGCTGGTCGGCAAGGCCGTCCAGCAACTGGTGTGGGTCCTGGTGGCCGCGTCCGTGCTGCTGATCGCGGCCGGCACGGTGGTCACCGGCGCGGGTCCGCACGCGGGCGACTCCAGCGAGGTCCCGCGGATGCCGCTGGACTGGGAGACGGTCACCAAGCTGCACGCCGTGCTCGCGTGGATCGTGGTGACGCTGACCTTCGCCCTGTGGTTCGTGCTGAAGGCCGTCGACGCCCCCGAGGGCCCGCTGGCCCGCACCCGTGAGCTGTTCCTGATCCTGCTGGCGCAGGGCGTGATCGGCTACGTCCAGTACTTCACCGACCTGCCCGAGGTCCTGGTCGGCGCGCACATGTTCGGTTCGTGCGTGATGTGGATCTGGGTGCTGCGCGTCCTGCTGTCGCTGCGCGAGCGCCCGGAGTCGGGCCCACAGCCGTCGGCCGTCCCGGCTCAGGAGCCGGCCACCAGCGCGTCGATCGCCGGCCCCAGGTAACCCCGCACCAGCGCGGCACGCCGGCTCACGTCGGCCGTGACCGCCCCGCCGTAACGGCGCGCGCGGATGTCCTCGACGACCTCCTCGGGCGCTCCGAGGCCGGGCAGCACGTCCAGCGCCTCCCGCTTGCTGATCAGCCGGCCCTCCCGGAGGGTGACGGTGGCCCGCGCGTGGGTCAGCAGACCGAGGTCGACCCAGACGTCCCGCGTCCACAGGTCCGCCCGGTCCACGTACGGCCGCCAGTAGTCACGCTGGTCGCGCAGCACGAACGCGGCGAGCTCGCCGTCCGGCACCGGAGGCAGCAGGTCCGCGGGCGGCGCGCCGTGCAGCACCCGGCCCGACGTGTGCAGTTCGGTGCGGGTGACCGGGGTGACGGGCCGCCGCAGCAGCCGCTCGTGCGCCCAGGTGAGGTGCCGCCGCTCGGCGTCGGCGGCCGTCTTCGGAGCCAGGTACGTGCAGTGGAGCCCGCCCGCGAGCGGTGCGGTGCGCAGCCGGTTGTGCAGGACGGCCACCCGCCACACGGCGCCCGCGCCCGGCGGGTTCGGCAGGACGGCGATCAGGTCGAGGTCGCTGCGGCCCTCCACGTAGTCCCCGGCGGCCAGGGAGCCGTGTGCCCACACGGCGAGCGGGGACAGGGGCGCGAGCCCGGCGAGGAAGCGGCCGAGCAGGGCGTCGGTCTGCTGCATCCGCCCAGTCTCCCCCGACCCGCTCCCCCGCACGGCGGCTTCCGGTCAGCTCAGCCCGTACACCCGGGCCGCGTTGCCGGAGGCGATCATCGTGGCGACGCGCCGGGCGTCGTCCAGGGACCAGGCGCCCTCGGAGACCCAGCCGCCGAGGACCCGGGCGAGGGCCTCCCGGAAGAGGTGGGCGCCGACGACGTGCAGCTCGGGCAGGCCGCGGGCGCCGCTGGAGAAGAGGATCTTGCCGAAGGGGGCCAGCTCCAGGACCTCCGCGAGGACGGTCGCCGCGCGGGCGCCGGTGCGGACCAGGGCGGCGCCGCAGTCGGCGTAGACGTGCGGGAAGACGCCCGCGAGGTGGGCGGCGTGCCGGTGGTACGGATAGCCGTGCAGCAGAACGAGGTCGGTGCCGAGTCCGGCGGTGGCCCGGACGAAGTCGGTGAGCAGCACCGGGTCGGTGCGGTCGACGCGCGCGCCGGGGGCGCCCAGCCCTGCGTGCAGCTGGAGCGGCAGTCCCGAGGCCACGGCGATCCACAGCAGATGGCGCAGCAGTACGGGGTCGGTCAGCCGGTCCCCCGCGACGCGCGCGGCCAGCCAGCGTCCGGCCGCGCCGCGCACCTCCCCCGCCTCCGGCGGCTCGGGGGCGAGGGCGAGCCCGTGGCGCAGTCCCGCGACAGAGGTGAAGGCGACGGCGTGCGCGGCGGCGCCGTGCACCGACTCGGCGAGGTTGGCGAGGAAGGACTCGACGGTGCCGGAGGTGTCGGCGACCTGTTCGGCGAGCTGCTCCAGGCGGACGATCTCGTGCGCCTCGGCCTGGCCTGCGCGGGCCAGCTCGTCGGGGTCGGTGAGGTCGTCGGGCAGGCCGGTGTCGACGAGGTAGGCGGTGATGCCGCTGCCGCGCAGCAGCCGGCGGCCCGCCTCGACCGTGCCGAGTTCCCGGCGGCGGGCGAGGTAGCGGGCGGGAGGGCAGTGCGGTTCCAGGCCCAGCAGGGGCGGGCACCAGCGGCGCACCGCGAACCCGGTCTGGGTGTCGAAGAGGGTGGTGCCGGGCGCCGGCGGTCCCTCGGTGCGGGCCAGCTGGGCCTCGAACGTGCCGAGGCCCAGCTCCGTGCGCAGTACGCCGTGGCAGTACTGGTCCACAAGGGACGGCGGGTCGATCATCTCCGGACTCTCCCCGTGTGGACGCTGTCTACAGGTCCTAACGGGTGAACCGGGGAAGAGGTGTTGCCCGTGGGGCGGTCAGTCGTTGGAGGGGCCGCCGACCTGGATGCCGGCCATGCGGCTCCACTCGTACGGGCCGGTCTTCACCTTCGCGGCGAAGTCGCCGTCGAACTGCTCGTGCACGGTGATGCCCGCCTTCTCGACGGCCAGCCGGGCGATCTCCATGGAGGGCGCGTGGACGTCCCCCCAGGCGCCGTCCTCGCCGACGAGGACGATCCGGGCGCCGCGCTCGCCGAGGTACTGCACATGTCCCTCGGCGCCGCCGTGCTCCTTGGCGTAGCCGCCGATCCGCTTGGCGAGCCGGGCCGCCTTCTGCCCGTCCTTCGGGTCCACCTGCTGCGTGTCTGCCATGAGCAGGATGCTACCGACGGGTAGATCGAACGGCGACGGGCGGGGTCCGTGGCCTTGGCCACGTGCCCCGCCCGTCGGCGCGCAGGCGTGCGTCTCAGCGCAGGAAGGGGTCCACCGCGATGGCGACGAAGAGCAGCGAGACATAGGTGATGGACCAGTGGAAGAGGCGCATCTCCCTGAGCTTGGCCCCCGTCACCTCGGCCTTGGCGCGGTTCAGCAGCGCGTGCGCCTCCCACAGCCACCAGCCGCCGGCCGCCAGGGCGACCGCGGTGTAGAACCAGCCGGTGTAGCCCATCGGGGTGAGGAGCAGCGACACGCCGACCATCACCCAGCTGTAGAGGACGATCTGCTTGGCGACCGCCTTGTTGCCGGCGACGACCGGCAGCATCGGCACGCCCACGCGCGCGTAGTCCTCCTTCACCTTCATGGACAGCGGCCAGTAGTGCGGCGGCGTCCAGAAGAAGATCACGAGGAAGAGGACGACCGGGGCCCAGGACATCGAGTTCGTGACGGCGGACCAGCCGATCAGCACCGGCATGCAGCCGGCGATGCCGCCCCACACGATGTTCTGCGCCGTGCGGCGCTTGAGGATCATCGTGTAGACGACGACGTAGAAGAGGAGCGCGCCGAGGGACAGCCAGGCGGACAGCCAGTTGACGGTCAGGCCGAACAGCAGCGTGGAGACGACCGCCAGGGTGATGCCGAAGACCAGGGCCTCGCGCGGGCTGACCATGCCGGTCACCAGCGGGCGCTGCGAGGTGCGGTCCATCAGCGCGTCGATGTCGCGGTCGATGTACATGTTGAGCGCGTTGGCGCCGCCGGCCGACAGATAGCCGCCGAGGCAGGTCAGCAGCACGAGCGTCAGGTCGGGCACGCCCTGCTGCGCCAGGAACATCACCGGGACGGTGGTGATGAGCAGCAGTTCGATGATCCGCGGCTTGGTGAGAGCCACGAATGCCGTCACACGGGCCCGGAACGGCCGATGCGCAGGGCTCTGACTCGTCCCCAAAACCCCCGCCGGGCGGGATTCAACGGCCGTCACGCACACCCCTACAGAGACATCCCAGCGAGCCTTTCCCTGTGAAGTGCCGGTAAAGGCTCGCGCGTACCACGCCACTCTAGACGTTGCCCAGACCCCGGCATTCGCGGGGGTCCGGTCGTGTTGGCGGACCCCTCTCCGAGGTGCGTCCCGAAGCTCGATTGAGCACGCGGATGAGCGGCTCCGTATTCATCTGCCGAATGCGGAAACTCACCGGTCAGGAGGCGCGTCCCGGGGAGTGCCCGCACTCTGGAACGACCCGGAAAAAGGCACGTCCTACGGGGGTAGGCTCGACCACGCCGGTGGGCAGTCACCGGCATCCGACATGTGGAGAGGAGCCCTGACTCAGGGTGAGCACCAAGCCGACCACCACAGACCTCGAGTGGACCGAACTGGACCAGCGGGCCGTCGACACCGCCCGCGTCCTGGCCGCCGATGCCGTACAGAAGGTCGGCAACGGCCATCCGGGTACGGCGATGAGCCTGGCGCCTGCCGCCTACACCCTCTTCCAGAAGGTGATGCGGCACGACCCGGCGGACGCCGACTGGGTCGGGCGAGACCGCTTCGTGCTGTCCGCCGGACATTCGTCCCTGACCCTCTACACCCAGCTCTACCTGGCCGGCTTCGGCCTGGAGCTGGACGACCTTAAGTCCTTCCGCACCTGGGGCTCGAAGACCCCGGGTCACCCGGAGTACGGGCACACCACCGGCGTGGAGACCACGACCGGCCCGCTCGGCCAGGGTGTCGCCAACGCGGTGGGCATGGCGATGGCCGCCCGCTACGAGCGCGGGCTGTTCGACCCGGAGGCCCCCGCCGGGGAGTCCCCGTTCGACCACTACATCTACTGCATCGCCGGTGACGGCTGCCTCCAGGAGGGCATCTCCGCCGAGGCGTCCTCGCTGGCCGGGCACCAGAAGCTCGGCAACCTGGTCCTGCTGTGGGACGACAACCACATCTCGATCGAGGGCGACACCGAGACGGCCGTCTCCGAGGACACGGTCAAGCGGTACGAGGCGTACGGCTGGCACGTGCAGCGCGTGGCGCCGAAGCCCGACGGTGACCTGGACCCGAACGCGATCTACGACGCGATCCAGGAGGCGAAGAAGGTCACCGACCGGCCGTCCTTCATCGCGATGCGCTCGATCATCGCCTGGCCCGCGCCGAACGCGCAGAACACCGAGGCCGCCCACGGCTCGGCGCTCGGCGACGACGAGGTCGCAGCCACCAAGCGCGTCCTCGGCTTCGACCCGGAGAAGACCTTCGAGGTCGCCGACGAGGTCATCGCGCACACCCGCAAGGCGCTGGAGCGCGGCCAGGCCGCGCGCGCCGTGTGGGAGAAGTCCTTCCAGCAGTGGCGGGACAACAACCCGGAGCGCGCCGCCGAGTACGACCGCATCGCCGCGGGCGAGCTGCCCAAGGGCTGGCAGGACGCCCTGCCGGTGTTCGAGCCGGGCAAGGGCGTCGCCACCCGCGCCGCCTCCGGCAAGGTGCTGCAGGCGCTCGGCGCGGTGATCCCGGAGCTGTGGGGCGGCTCGGCCGACCTCGCCGGCTCCAACAACACCACGATCGACAAGACGTCGTCGTTCCTCCCGGCGGACAACCCGCTGCCGGAGGCGAACCCGTACGGCCGCACGATCCACTTCGGCATCCGCGAGCACTCCATGGCCGCGGAGATGAACGGCATCGCGCTGCACGGCAACACCCGCATCTACGGCGGCACCTTCCTGGTGTTCTCCGACTACATGCGCAACGCCGTGCGTCTGTCGGCGCTGATGCACCTGCCGGTGACGTACGTGTGGACGCACGACTCCATCGGTCTCGGCGAGGACGGCCCGACCCACCAGCCGGTCGAGCACCTCGCGTCGCTGCGTGCCATCCCGGGCCTGAACGTGGTCCGCCCGGCCGACGCGAACGAGACCGCGATCGCCTGGCGCGAGATCCTCAAGCGCTGGACCAAGGAGTTCGGCAAGGGCGCCCCGCACGGTCTGGCGCTCACCCGCCAGGGCGTGCCGACGTACGAGCCCAACGAGGACGCGGCCCGCGGCGGTTACGTGCTGTTCGAGGCCGAGGGCGGCGAGCCCGAGGTCGTCCTGATCGCCACCGGTTCCGAGGTGCACGTCGCCGTCGAGGCGCGCGAGCGGCTCCAGGCCGACGGGGTGCCGACGCGCGTGGTGTCCATGCCGTCCGTGGAGTGGTTCGAGGAGCAGGACCAGGGGTACCGGGACAGCGTCCTGCCGCCGTCCGTGAAGGCGCGTGTGGCCGTCGAGGCGGGGATCGGCCTCACCTGGCACAAGTACGTGGGCGACGCCGGCCGCATCGTCTCGCTGGAACACTTCGGCGCCTCGGCCGACGGCAAGGTGCTGTTCGAGAAGTACGGCTTCACCGCCGACAACGTGGCCGCCGTCGCGCGGGAATCGATCGCCGCCGCCCGGCGCTGACGCTCACATACGACACGTAGGAGATGGAATTTCCATGACAGACGCACTGAAGCGCCTTTCCGACGAGGGCGTCGCGATCTGGCTGGACGACCTGTCGCGCAAGCGGATCACGTCCGGCAACCTGGCGGAGCTGATCGACCAGCAGCACGTCGTGGGCGTCACCACCAACCCGACGATCTTCCAGAAGGCGATCTCCGAGGGCGACGGCTACGACACGCAGCTCGCCGACCTCGCGGCCCGGAAGGTGACCGTCGAGGAGGCCATCCGGATGATCACGACGGCGGACGTCCGTGACGCCGCCGACATCCTGCGCCCGGTCTTCGACGCCACCGACGGCCGTGACGGCCGGGTGTCCATCGAGGTGGACCCGCGGCTGGCGCACGACACCCGCGCGACGGTCGCCGAGGCCAAGCAGCTCGCCTGGCTGGTGGACCGGCCGAACACCCTGATCAAGATCCCGGCGACCGAGGCGGGCATCCCGGCCATCGCCGAGGTCATCGGCCTGGGCATCAGCGTCAACGTCACGCTGATCTTCTCCCTGGAGCGCTACCGCAAGGTGATGGACGCCTTCCTCACCGGCCTGGAGAAGGCCAAGGCCCGCGGCCTGGACCTGTCGAAGATCCACTCCGTGGCGTCCTTCTTCGTGTCCCGCGTGGACACCGAGATCGACAAGCGGATCGACGCGCTCGGCACCGACGAGGCCAAGGCGCTGCGCGGCAAGGCCGCCATCGCCAACGCGCGACTGGCGTACCAGGCGTACGAGGAGGTCTTCTCCACGGACCGCTGGGCCGCGCTGGAGCGCGAGGGCGCCAACAAGCAGCGTCCGCTGTGGGCGTCGACCGGCGTGAAGGACAAGGCGTACAAGGCGACGATGTACGTCGACGAGCTGGTGGCGCCGAACACGGTGAACACCATGCCGGAGGCGACGCTGTTCGCCACCGAGGAGCAGGGCGACATCCGGGGCAACACCATCGCGGGCACGTACGAGCAGGCGCGCGCCGATCTCGACGCGATCGAGCGGCTCGGCATCTCGTACGACGAGGTGGTGCGGCTTCTGGAGGACGAGGGCGTCGACAAGTTCGAGGCGTCCTGGAACGACCTGCTGAAGTCGACCGAGGCGGAGCTCCAGCGCCTCGCCCCCTCGGAGGGCTGAGATCTTGTCGAGCAGCAATCCGCTGCGTGACCCCGCCGACCGACGGCTCCCGCGTATCGCGGGGCCGTCGGGCCTGGTCATCTTCGGCGTCACGGGTGACCTGTCGCGCAAGAAGCTGATGCCGGCCGTGTACGACCTCGCCAACCGGGGGCTGCTGCCGCCGGGCTTCTCGCTGGTGGGCTTCGCCCGCCGGGAGTGGGCGAACGAGGACTTCGCGCAGGAGGTCCACGACGCGGTCAAGGAACACGCGCGGACCCCCTTCCGTGAGGAGGTCTGGCAGCAGCTCATCCAGGGCATGCGCTTCGTGCAGGGCACCTTCGACGACGACGAGTCCTTCGAGCGGCTGCGCGGCACGATCGAGGAGCTGGACAAGGCGCAGGGCACGGGCGGCAACTTCGCCTTCTACCTGTCGGTGCCGCCGCGCTCCTTCCCGGTGGTCATCCAGCAGCTGAAGAAGCACGGGCTCGCGGACCAGACGGGCGGCTCCTGGCGGCGCGCGGTCATCGAGAAGCCCTTCGGGCACGACCTGAAGTCGGCCGAGGAACTGAACGCCCTCGTCCACGAGGTGTTCGCGCCGGAGCAGGTCTTCCGGATCGACCACTACCTGGGCAAGGAGACCGTCCAGAACATCCTGGCGCTGCGCTTCGCCAACACGATGTTCGAACCGATCTGGAACCGGTCCTTCGTGGACCATGTGCAGATCACCATGGCCGAGGACATCGGCATCGGCGGCCGGGCCGGCTACTACGACGGCATCGGCGCCGCCCGCGACGTCATCCAGAACCACCTGCTGCAGCTGCTCGCGCTGACCGCGATGGAGGAGCCCGCCTCCTTCGACGCGGACGCGCTCGCCGCGGAGAAGACCAAGGTGCTCGGCGCCGTGCGGCTGCCGAAGGACCTGGGCCGGGACACCGTGCGCGCGCAGTACGCGGCCGGCTGGCAGGGCGGCGCGAAGGTCATCGGCTATCTGGAGGAGGAGGGCATCGACCCGGCCTCCAAGACCGACACCTACGCGGCGATCAAGGTGGGCATCGACAACCGCCGCTGGGCGGGCGTCCCCTTCTACCTGCGCACCGGCAAGCGGCTGGGCCGCCGGGTGACGGAGATCGCGGTGGTCTTCCAGCGGGCGCCGCACTCCCCCTTCGACACCACGGCCACCGAGGAGCTCGGCCAGAACGCCATCGTGATCCGCGTCCAGCCGGACGAGGGCGTCACGGTGCGCTTCGGCTCGAAGGTGCCGGGCACGTCCATGGAGATCCGGGACGTGTCGATGGACTTCGCGTACGGCGAGTCGTTCACCGAGTCCAGCCCGGAGGCGTACGAGCGGCTGATCCTCGACGTCCTGCTCGGCGACTCCAACCTCTTCCCGCGCACGGAGGAGGTCGAGCTGTCCTGGAAGATCCTCGACCCGATCGAGGAGTACTGGGACGCGCAAGGCAAGCCGGCCCAGTACCAGGCCGGCACCTGGGGACCCGTCGAGGCGGACGAAATGCTCGAGCGAGACGGACGGAGCTGGCGCCGGCCATGAAGACAGACCTCACGGACACCACGGCCAGCAAGATCAACAAGGCGCTGGTGAAGGCGCGGCGGGCCATAGGCACGCCGGCCGTCGGCATGGTGCTGACCCTGGTCATCGTGACGGACGAGGAGAACGCCTACGACGCCCTGAAGGCGGCCGGCGACGCCTCGCGCGAGCACCCCTCGCGCACCCTGGTCGTCATCAAGCGCGTCTCCCGCTCCCCGCGCGACCGGACGCAGTCGCGGCTGGACGCCGAGGTGCGGGTCGGCGCGGACGCGGGCACCGGTGAGACGGTGGTGCTGCGGCTGTACGGCGAGGTCGTCGACCACGCCCAGTCGGTGGTGCTGCCGCTGCTGCTCCCGGACGCCCCGGTCGTGGTGTGGTGGCCGGTGAACGCGCCGCTGGACCCGGCGAACGACCCGCTGGGCGCGCTGGCCCAGCGCCGGGTGACCGACACCTACGCCTGCGAGCAGCCGGTGAAGGAGCTGGCCGCCCGCGCCGACGCCTACACCCCGGGCGACACGGACCTGTCGTGGACCCGCATCACGCCGTGGCGTTCGATGCTGGCCGCCGCGCTGGACCAGGTCGCCTGCCAGGTGCAGGGCGTCGAGGTGGAGGGCGAGGAGTTCAACCCGAGCTGCGAGCTGCTGGCGATGTGGCTCGCGGACCGGCTGGACGTGCCCGTGCGGCGCACCCGTTCCGCGGGTCCCGGTCTCACGGCGGTCCGGATGGACACCGACTGCGGCCCGATCGTGCTGGACCGCGCCGACGGCTCGCTGGCGACGCTGGCCATCCAGGGCCAGCCGAAGCGGGCGGTGGCGCTCAAGCGCCGGGACACCGCGGAGCTGATCGCGGAGGAGCTGCGCCGTCTGGACCCGGACGACACCTACGCGTCGGCCCTGCGCTACGGCGTGGAGCGGCTGAAGCAGGGGGACGGCGGTGACGCGCCGGCCAAAGGAGAAGGACGGGGCGGTGAACGCGAGGCCGTCCCCGCTCCCGTCGAGTCGGCTGCGAAAGGTCCTGCGGCCGAGGCGACGGAGGAGGCACCGGTGAAGAAGGCGGCGGCGAAGTGACGACGGCACCCCAGCTGGTCGTGCACCGGGACAAGGAGCTGATGGCACAGGCCGCGGCGGCTCGGCTGATCACCAGGATCGTGGACGCGCAGTCCTCGCGGGGCGAGGCGTCGGTCGTGCTGACCGGCGGCCGCAACGGCAACGGCCTGCTGGCCGCGCTGGCCGCCGCCCCGGCCCGGGACGCGATCGACTGGTCGCGCCTGGACCTGTGGTGGGGCGACGAACGGTTCCTGCCCGAGGGCGACCCGGACCGCAATGTCACCCAGGCCCGCGAGGCGCTGCTGGACGCGGTGCCGCTGGACCCGGAGCGCGTGCACGCCATGCCCGCGTCGGACGGCCCGCACGGCTCGGACGTGGAGGCGGCGGCCGCCGCCTACGCGGCGGAGCTGGCCGCGGCGGCGGGCCCGGAGGACCACGGCCCGGTGCCGTCCTTCGACGTCCTGATGCTGGGCCTGGGCCCGGACACCCATGTGGCGTCCCTGTTCCCCGAACTGCCCGCGGTCCGCGAGACGGAACGCACGGTGGTGGGCGTCCACGGCGCCCCCAAGCCCCCGCCCACCCGCATCACCCTCACTCTCCCCGCGATCCGCGCGGCCCGGGAGGTGTGGCTGCTCGCGGCGGGCGAGGACAAGGCCGAGGCAGCGGCGATCGCGCTCTCGGGCGCGGGCGAGATCCAGGGCCCGGCAGCGGGAGCGTACGGCCGCAGCCGCACGCTGTGGCTTCTGGACGCGGCGGCGGCGTCACAGCTCCCGAGGTCGCTGTACCCGCCGGCGACCCCGTGATCCTTCAAGTCCGCACGGCGCGATCCAGCCCGTCCGGCGCTTGAGGACGAGGCCCGAAGGGCCGATAGGGGGCTGGGGCGCAGCCCCAGGGACGGGAAGGGAAGGGGCGGAGGGGGCGACCAACCCTCCCCGCCCCACCCCCTACTTCACGGACCCCGCCATGACCCCCTGCACGAAGTGCCGCTGGAACGCGAAGAAGACCACCACCGGCACCACCAGCGACAGAAACGCCCCCGGCGCCAGCACGTCCACGTTGCTGCCGAACTGCCGGATCTGCGACTGCAGCTCCACCGTCAGCGGCTGCGACGAACTGTCCGCGAACAGCAGCGCCACCAGCATGTCGTTCCACACCCACAGGAACTGGAAGATGGCGAGGCTGGCGATGGCCGGCCGCCCCACCGGCAGCACGAGCCGGGTGAAGATCCGCCACTCGTTGCCGCCGTCCATCCGCGCGGCCTCCAGCATCTCCTTCGGCATCTCCGCGAAGTAGTTCCGCAGCAGGAACACCGCGAACGGCAGCCCGTAGGCGACGTGGAACAGCACGACCCCGGGGATGGTCCCGAACAGGCCGAGCTGGCCGAAGAGTTTGGCGACCGGCAGCAGACCGATCTGCACGGGCACCACCAGCAGCGCCACGACGACCAGGAACACCGTGTCCCGCCCGGGGAACTCCAGCCAGGCGAAGGCGTATCCGGCGAGCGCGGCGACGACCACGACGAGCACGGTGGTCGGCACCGAGATGAGCACGGTGTTCCAGAACGCCTGCGTGATGCCGGAGTTCTCCAGCAGCGCCGAGTAGTTGTCGAAGGACAGCTGCCCGGGGCTGGTGAACACGGTCCACCAGCCGCCCTTCGCGGTGTCCTCCGCGGACCGCAGCGAGGACAGGAACAGGCCGGCCAGCGGGGTCATCCAGATCAGCCCGATGACGACCAGGAAGGCCTGCACCACCGCGTTGCCCAGGCCGCGACGGATCACGTTCATCGCTGACTCCTCTTGAAGCGGCGGACGTTGAACACCATGGCCGGGATGACCAGGAGCAGCAGCAGGACGCCGAGCGCGCTGCCCAGCCCCTGGTTGTTGCCGCCGCCGAAGGACACCAGCCACATCTGGGTGGCGAGGACGGTCGCGTCCTCCTGCACGGGCCCGGGCGCGATGATGTAGACGAGGTCGAAGACCTTCATCACGTTGATCACCAGCGTCACGAACACCACGGTGAGGACGGGCGCGAGCAGCGGGACGGTGATCCGCCGGAAGATCTGCCACTCGTTCGCGCCGTCCATCCGGGCCGCCTCGAGCGCGTCCCGGGGCAGCGTGGACAGGCCGGCCCCGATCAGCACCATCGCGAACCCGGTCCAGATCCACAGGTACGCCCCGATGATCGCCGGGGTGACCAGCGCCGGACCGAGCCAGGAGACGCCCTCGTAGGGCGGGGCGAAGTTGTCCGAGGGCAGCTTCAGGGCGTACGCGCCGTCGTCGAGGCCGGTGAAGCGGAAGGAGCCGTCGGACGCGGTGGTGGCGCTCGCTACCGTCTTCCCGTCGCGCACCGCCTCGACGGTCACGCCGGGCAGGCCGCTCTCCTCGCGGTCGACCACGCCCTGCTTCCCTCCCCCGCCGGGCGTGAAGTCCAGGTACACCACGCCGCGTACCTCGTCCGCGGCGGCCGTGTCCGACGCCGCCTGTGACGCGGGTCGGGCCTCGCCGGGCAGGTCCTTGGGGGCGACGCCGACCAGGCCGAGCGCCTGCGTGTCGCCGGGTGAGACGTCCGCGGCGGTGACGTAGGAGCCGTCACGCTCCTTGGTCAGGCCCTCGCCGTCGCGGGCGCGGGCGGTCGGGTAGGAGGAGCTGCCGGCGAAGGCGTCGTGGACGGAGACGACGGCCGCGTTGAGGACGCCCTTGTCGGGGTCCTCGTCGTAGGCGAGCCGGAAGATGATGCCGGCGGCGAGGAAGGAGACCGCCATCGGCATGAACAGCAGCAGTTTGAAGGCGGTGGCCCAGCGGACCTTCTCCACCAGCACGGCGAGGATCAGGCCGAGGCCGGTGAGCAGGGTCGGGGCGACCACGACCCAGACGGCCGTGTTGCGGACGGCCGTGAGGGTCGCCGGGTCGCGGAACATCTCGGCGTAGTTCTCACCGCCGACGAACTCGGTGCCGGAGGCGTCGAAGAAGCTCCGGCCGACGGAGAACAGCACCGGGTAGACGACGAGCGCGCCGAGCAGCAGCAGCGCGGGGAGCGCGAACAGCAAGGCGACGATCCGGCCGCGCCGGCGCAGGCGCCGCCCGCGCGCGCCGTCGGGGCGCGCGGGGGCGGGCGGGGTCGCCTCTTTCACGACTGTGGCGGTCATGGCCGTCAGTTCCCGTAGGCCTTGGCGGCGGCCTTCTCGAGCTCGGCCGCGGTCTTCGCCGGGTCGGACGGGTCACGCAGGAAGTCCTGGAGGATCTTCCACTCGCCCGCGCCCTTGGTGCCGCCGAAGGCCGCGGGGGCCTGGTCGGACATGTCGAAGCGGACCGAATCGCCGGCCTTGACCAGGGACTCGGCGGTGGCGCGGGTGACGTCGTCGCCGTAGGAGGACAGGTCGAGCTTCTTGTTCGGGGAGAGGAAGCCGCCCGCCTCGGCCCAGACGGCCGCGGCCTCGGGGCTGGCCAGGTACTCGACGAGCGCCATGCCGGCCTCGCTGTTCTTGCCGTCCTTGAGGACGACGGCCGCGTCGCCGCCGCTGACCACGGGCGCCTCACCGCCGCCGACCGGCGGGAACGGGAAGAAGTCGGCGTCGGTGCCGATGGTCCGGCCGAACTGGTCCTTGGCGACGCCGGCCACGAAGTCGCCCTCGTACACCAGGGCGGCCTCGGCCTCGGGTCCGAAGACCTTCTCCACCGAGCCGGGGAAGTCGGTGTTCAGGGCGCCCTTCTGGCCGCCCGCGATGAGC
This sequence comes from Streptomyces sp. P9-2, assembly GCF_051903975.1. Taxonomy (NCBI): domain Bacteria; kingdom Bacillati; phylum Actinomycetota; class Actinomycetes; order Kitasatosporales; family Streptomycetaceae; genus Streptomyces; species Streptomyces sp. P9-2. The sequence goes on along the minus strand of NZ_CP192633.1, from coordinate 3,433,991 downwards.
TGCTTGTCCTTGAACAGCTTGCCGAGGGTGGTGAGCGCGTCCACCACGGTCGGGTCGGTCCACTTGATCTCGTGCGCGGCGAGGGCGTCGTACTTCTCGGGTCCGGCCTGGGAGAGATAGACGTTCTCGAACCAGTCGGTGAGGGTCCAGCCGTCCTGGCCGGCGACGGAGAAGGCGGCGAGCCCGGAGTCGGATATGGTCCGGCCGTTCTTCAGCATCTCGTCGTACGTCTTCGGCTCGGCGACGCCGGCCTGCTCGAGCGCCTCGGGGCTGTACCAGACGGTCGACTTGTGGGCGGCCTTGAAGTAGAGGCCGTACAGGGTGCCGTCGACGCTGCCGTAGTTCTGCCACACCTCGGCGAAGTTGGCGCCGACCGCGGACTGCACCTTCTTGTCCAGCGGCTTCAGCCAGCCCTGCCCGGCGAACTGCTTGAGCACGCCGACCTGCGGCACCATCACGACGTCGGGGGCGTTGCCGCCCTCGATCTTGCTGCCGACGACGGTGGAGACGTTGTCGCCGGTGGAGACGAACTGGGTCTTGGCGCCGGTCTTCTCGGTGAAGGCGTCGAGCACCTTCTGGAAGTTCTTCTGCTCGCTGCCGGACCAGACGCCCGCCACGGTGACGGTCTGCCCGTCGAGTGACTTGTCGCCGCCGCCGGCCGCGACGGGTTCGCCGCCTCCGCAGGCGGTCGCGCCGAGCGCGAGGACGAGGGCGGTGCATCCGGCGAGCAGGGTGGTACGTCGTCGCATCATCATCGATGTCCCTTCGGGAAAACGGGTGTTGACCGGGGCGTGCTTCTCGGACGGGTGGTGACCCGGGGCGTGCTTCTCGGACGGGTGGTGACCCGGGGCGTGCTTCTCAGGAGCCGTCGATCCACCAGGCGGCGGTGGAGCCGGGGAGCTCCCCGGACCGGCAGGGGCCGCTGGAGAGCAACGGGGTGCCGGGGACCGGGGCGGGTACGGGGGCGGTGCCGAAGTTGACGGCGCAGACCAGGTCGTCGCGGGCGAAGGCGAGGACGCCGGGCTGGGTGTCCAGCCAGCGCAGTGTGCCCTCGCCCAGCTGGTGCAGGGCGGACCGCAGTTGGAGACCGTCGCGGTACAGGTGCCAGGAGGAGCGGGTGTCGGCGAGGGCGCGGTGGGTGGCGTACTCGGCGAAGTAGTCGGGCTGCGGCAGCCAGGGCTTGGCGCCCTCGGCGCCGGAGGTGAAGCCGAACGGCGAGGCCTGTCCCGACCAGGGCAGCGGCACCCGGCAGCCGTCGCGGATACGGGCGCGGCTGCCGGTACGGCGGAAGATCGGGTCGGTGAGCACGTCGTCGGGCAGGTCGACGACCTCCGGCAGGCCCAGCTCCTCGCCCTGGTAGATGTACGCGGCGCCGGGCAGCGCCAGCATCAGCAGCGCGGCGGCGCGGGCGCGGGCGGCGCCGAGTCCGCTGCCCTCGGGGGCGGGTTCGCCGTAGCGGGTGACGGTGCGCACCTGGTCGTGGTTGTTGAGCACCCAGGTGACGGTGGAGCCGGTGCCTGCGATGTCCTGCATGGCCTCGGAGATGACCTTGCGGAAGGCGTCGGCGTCCCAGGGCGCGCCGAGCAGGTCGAAGAAGAACGCCTGGTGGAGCTCGTCCGGGCGGACGTACTTGGCGTGCTCGCGGGCGGAGGGCACGGAGACCTCGCCGACCAGGAGGCGTTCGCGGCCGTCGCGGGCGGTGTACTCCTCGCACACCGCGCGCCAGTGCCGCCACACGTCGTGCACCTCGGGCTGGTTCCAGGCAAGGGGGTTGACCGAGTCGCGGGTGCGGGCGTCGGCCTCGGGGTCGGGGGAGTCGGGCAGCTCAGGGTGCTTGAACAGGCCCGCGGCGACGTCGATGCGGAAGCCGTCGACGCCCCGGTCCAGCCAGAACCGCAGGACCTGGTCGAACTCGTCGGCGACCTCGGGGTTGCGCCAGTTCCAGTCGGGCTGCTCGGGCGTGAACATGTGCAGGTACCACTGGCCGGGGCGGCCGTCCGCCTCGGTGACGCGGGTCCAGGCGGGGCCGCCGAACATGGCGTGCCAGTTGTTGGGCGGCTCACCGCCGTCGGGGCCGCGGCCGTCGGCGAAGTGGAAGCGGGCCCGCTCGGGGCTGCCGGGGGCCGCGGCCAGGGCCGCGCGGAACCACGGGTGGGCGCTGGAGCAGTGGTTGGGCACGACGTCGAGCAGCACCCGGATGCCCAGGCGGTGGGCGGAGGCCACCAGCCGGTCGAACTCGTCGAGGTCGCCGTAGACCGGGTCGACGTCACGGTAGTCGGCCACGTCGTAGCCGTGGTCGTGCTGGGGCGACGGGTAGAACGGGCTGAGCCATATCCCGTCCACGCCGAGCTTCCTCAGGTACGGCAGTCCCGCCCTGACGCCGGCGAGATCGCCGATGCCGTCCCCGGTGCTGTCCAGAAAGCTGCGGACATACACCTGGTAGATCACCGCGTCACGCCACCAATGGTGCCTGTTCACCCCGATTGACCTGTCTGTGAGGAGCGCTGCTTGTTATGCATGCATGTTAGGTAGCGGTGAACGGCGGGTGTCAATGAACGTGCGCAAGCTACCGGGGGATTACGGGGCGCAGACCAGGGCGGATAAGGGCGATTCCGGCGCGAACGAGATACGCGCGTTACCTAACATGTAACTGGGGAGAGAGTCAGCGGGAGGAGACTGCGGCGAGTCCCGCCGCCAGCCGGCGCACCGCCGCCTCGGGCGTCTGCCGCCCGCTCATCGCGTCGTGCACCACCGCCTGCACCACCAGGCTCACCTGGTCGTAGCGCGGGCTCTTGGGACGCGGCGCGGCGGCCAGCACGCTCTCGCGCAGGGTCGGCAGGTAGGGGAAGCGGCGCACCAGCTCCGGGTCGTCGTACAGATCGGCCCGTACGGGCGGCAGCGCGCCGCGGGTGAGGACCTCGCGCTGCACCCGCTCGCTCGTGAGGTACGCGAGCAGCCGGGCGGCGGAGTCGGGGTGTTCGGCGTGGCTGCTGACGGCCAGGTTGGACCCGCCGAGCACGCTGGTCCCGGGACCGTCCGGTCCGGGCAGGGGCACGGCGCCGACCTTCCCGGCGACCTTCGAGTCCGGGGCGGAGGCGGCGACGTACGCGTAGGGCCAGTTGCGCAGGAAGAGCAGCCTGCCCTCCTGGAAGGCCCGCTTGGACTCCTCCTCCTTGTACGCCAGCGCCTCCTTCGGGATCCAGCCCTCGCGGACGCCGCGGGCCAGGAAGCCGATGCCCTTGCGGGCCGCCCGGGAGTCCACGGTGACGCGTTCGCCCTCGTCGCCGAGAATGGTGCCGCCCGCCGAGTAGACCGCCTCGGCCGCGTTCACGGTGAGCCCCTCGTAGGGCAGGAACTGGCCCGCATAGCCGTCGAGTCCGTGCGCGGGGCCGATCGTCTCCGCGGCCCGCTCCAGTTCGGCCCAGGTGCGCGGCGGCGGGACGCCGGCCTCGTCGAGGACGTCCTTGCGGTACAGCAGCAGCCCGGCGTTGGTCACGTACGGGACGGCGTACAGCCGGTCGTCGTAGGTGGCCGTGCCGACGACCGGGGGCAGGAAGGCGTCCAGCGGGAACCGGTCGCGGGGCAGCGGGCGGATCCAGCCCGCGGCGGCGAACTCCGAGGTCCAGCTGACGTCGATGTTCAGCACGTCGAAGCGGCCGCCCTCACCGGCCCGCAGATCGGTGATCATCTGCGCGCGGGTCTCGTCGGCGGAGTCGGGCAGTTCGACGAGGGTGACCTCCTCGCCGGGGTGCGTGCGGTTCCAGCCGTCGAGGACGGAGCCGAGGTACCCGGTGAGGTCCCCGGCCGTGGCGAGGGTGAGGGGTCCGCGCCCGTCCCCCGGACCTTCGTCGGCGCTCGCGCCGGAGGCGACATAACCGGTCATGACGACGATCAGGACGAGAAGGCCCCTACCCGCGGCATGGATCCACCGCATAGGTTCCTCCCTGTACACCGGCACCCGGGCACCCTTGCCGGGGTCAGAGGCCATGTATACCCGTTAGGTATGGGCGATACTAGGTCCTGCGGCACATTACCCAGGAGCGCGAGGAGGAGAGCACGAGTGCGGCTGCCCCTCCTGGCGCTGCTCGCCCGCGGCCCGGCGCACGGTTACGAGCTCAAGCAGGACCTTGAGCAACTGCTGGGCGCCGCGTACCCTCAGCCGAACGTCGGCCAGATCTACGTCACCCTCGGCCGCCTCGAGAAGACGGGGCTGATCGAGGGCGAGGCCATCGAGCAGTCGAGCCGGCCGAACAAGAAGGTCTACCACCTCACCGAGGCCGGGCACGAGGCGCTGCGCGCCTGGTTCGAGGAGACGGCGGACGAGCCGCGGGTGCGGGACGAGTTCTTCATGAAGCTGGCCCTGGCCCCGCAGACCGGTCTCGCCGACCAGATCTCGCTGATCAACCGGCAGCGCCGCCAGTATCTGAACACCATGCGGCAGCTGTCGAAGCTGGCCGCCGCCGAGGACCGGGACAACCGCATCTCCCATCTGCTGATCGAGGGCGCGATGCTGCACCTGCAGGCCGATCTCGACTGGCTGGAGCGGTGTCAGGAAGAGCTGGAGGAGCTTCAGTGAGCGAGAGCGACGCTCCCCTGCTGCGCGCCGAAGGCCTGGTCAAGACCCACCACGGCGAGGGCGCCCCGGCACGCGCCGTGCGCGGCGTGGACCTGCGGGTGACCCGCGGCGAGTTCGTGGCGGTCACCGGCCCCTCGGGCGCGGGCAAGTCGACGCTGCTGCATCTGCTCGGCGGGCTCCAGCGGCCGGACGAGGGCTCCATCTGGCTGGACGGCGAGCGCGCCGACGGCTGGAGCGAGGCGCGCTGGGCGGTGGAGCGGCGGCGGCGCATCGGGATCGTGTTCCAGTTCTTCAACCTGGTCTCCGACCTGTCGGTCGCGGACAACGTGGAGCTGCCCGCGCTGCTCGCCGGGGTCCCGCCGAAGAAGGCCCGCGCCGGACGGCGGGAGCTGCTGGCCGAGCTGGGCCTGGAGGGCAAGGAGCGGAGCATGCCGGGCGAGCTGTCCGGCGGTGAGCAGCAGCGGGTCGCCCTGGCCCGGGCGCTGGTCAACCACCCTCCGCTGCTGCTGGCCGACGAGCCCGCGGGCAGCCTGGACAGCAAGGGCACGCGTGAGGTGATGCGGCTGCTGTCCCGCTTCCACCAGCGCGGGCAGACGATCCTGCTGGTCACGCACGACGCGCGGCTGGCGAGCGCCGCGGACCGGGTGATCTCCTTCTTCGACGGCCGGATAGCCGACGACGCCACCCTCGACGCGGGCCCGCCCCCGCGCCGGGCCGGCGCCTCCGGCGTGCTGGAGCTCAGGGACTGACATGCGCGTCCACGACCGACCCGCGAGGCACTGACATGCGCGTCACCCACCGACCCGCCGCGAGCACGCGCATACGCGTCGCCGGCCGACCCGCGAAGGGCTGAGGCCGGTGCGAGCCACTCTGCGCTGGGCGCACTCCGATCTGCGCACGCACCGCGGCGAGGCCCTGTTCCTGGTGCTCGCCACCGCCGGCATCGTGGTGTCCCTGCTGCTGGCCACAGCCCTGTTCGGCTACGCCACCAATCCCTGGCAGCGCGTCTTCACCCAGGCGCACGGCGCCCACGTCACCCTGCACACCACCGCCTCCGCCGACGCGGACAGACTGACCGGCCTGGAGGGGGTGCGGTCGGTCGCCGGCCCCTACCCCACCTCCGCGCTGACCCTCGCCTCGCAGGGCGGCCGCGCCTCCGTCGAGGTGCGCGGGACGCCGGACCGGCCCGAGGTGGGCCGCCCGATCGTCACCTCCGGGCACTGGCTGGACCCGGCGACGCCCGACGGCGTGGTGCTGGAGAGCAACCTGGCCCGCGCCCTGCTCACCGCCCCCGGCGACACCCTCACCGTGCCCGGCACCGCGCGGCGGTTCACCGTGGTCGGCGTCGCGGACAGCGCCGAGCCGCGGTTCCGGCCCGGCGAGCGGGCGGGGCTGGTGTGGGCGCTGCCGTCGGCGGTGCCGGACCCGGACGGGCAGGTGATCGGGCTGCGGCTGGCCGACCCGGGCGACACCGGGTACGCCGTGCAGCGGGCGGTGACCGAACTGGGCGCCGGGGCGATCGGCGAGGTGGCGACCTGGCAGCAGGCGCGTGCGGAGGCGCAGGGCGACAACCGGCTGCTGGGGCAGGTGCTGGGCCTGTTCGGGCTGGGCGCGCTGGCCGCCGCCGGGTTCGCCGTGCACGGCGCGATCACCACCCGGATCCGGGGGCATCTGCGGGACATCTCCGTCCTCAAGGCGATCGGCTTCACCCCCGGCCAGGTGGTGCGCGTCTTCCTCATCCAGCACCTCGGCTACGCCCTGCTCGGGGCGGTGGCCGCCGCCGCGCTCACCGAGGCGCTGGGCGGCGCGGTCCCGGGGCGGCTCGGGGACGCGGTGGACGTGTGGCAGGGGCTGCCCGGGCATACGGCCGCGCTGGTCGTGGTGCCGGTCGGCGCGGTGCTGTTCATCGGCGCGACCACCGGGCTGGCCGCCTGGCGTGCGGGCCGGGTGCCGCCGGTGCCGGTGCCGCGTCCGGCGGCGGCTCCGGCGGGGCGGCTGAGCGGTGCGGCGCGCCGGGCGCTGGGCGCGCGGGTGCCTCCGGCGCTGGTGCTGGGCTGGCACAAGGCGTTCACCCGACGGCCGCGGTCGCTGGGCGCGGTGGCCAGACTGGCGCTGCCGCTGCTGCTGATCGTGGTGGCGCTGAGCGCGTGGACGACGATCGACCGCTTCCACGGCGCGCCCGAGCGGATCGGCCTGCCGGCGGCGCTCAGCGTGCGCGCCGACGCCTCGCTGGACGACGCCGAGGCGCGGGAGCTGCTGGAGAGCGATCCGCAGGTCGCCGCCGCCCACCCGGGCGTGGAGGTGGCCGCGCTGGTCCCCGGCCAGACCGCGACGATCGCCCTGCGCGGCTACGGCACGCACGAGGACCCGTACCCGTTCGCGCTGGCGGAGGGCAGGCCGGCGCACGGCCCGGACGAGGCGGTGGCCGGGCAGGGACTGCTCGACCTGCTGCACGTCCGGGTGGGCGACTGGGTGCGGATGACCGTCGGCGACCGCCCGCAGATCCTGCACATCGTGGGCCGCAGCATCGAGCCGGAGAACGCGGGACGGGTCATCTCCACCTCCCTCGACACCCTCCGCGCCAACCACCCGGAGATGCGCCCCGGCCTCTACCAGGTGCGTCTCGAACCGGGCGCGGACCCGGCGGAGGTGGCGGCCCGGCTCGCGGCGGAGGGCCGCGGCCATCTGGACGTGCACACCGTGGCGAACCCGGCGGACGGGCTGTCGCCGCTGCGCGCGGTGGTCCTGGGGCTGGTCGCGGTGCTGGCACTGATCGGCCTGGTGGAGCTGCTGACGGCGATCGGCGGCACCGTCCGCGAGGGCGAGCGGGACCTGCTGGCGCTGAAGGCCGTCGGCCTGTCGCCCCGGCAGATCACCGCGGTCACGGTCACCGCCACCGCCGGCACGGCCCTGGCGGCGGTGCTGCTCGCCACCGCGCTGGGGCTGCCGCTGGCGCACTGGCTGATCGACGCCCAGGGCAGGTCGAGCGGCATCGGCGCGGGCATCGCCCGGCTGCCCTCCCCCGCGCTGCTGGTGCTGCTCGGCACGGCCGCCGTGCTGGGCGCCGCCGCCCTGGCCGCCGTCCCGGCCGCCCGCGCGGCCCGCCGCCGCCTCGCGGACACCCTGAGCGCGGTGGCCTGAGCGACGAAGGTCCTTACGGACCGTAAGGGGGCTGCGGGGTGTACGGATTCCCGCCGGCGCCGGGCGCGTAGGGGCTGCCGCCACCCTGACCGGGGACGAATCCGCTCCCGGGGTGCGGCTGCGGCGGGACGTAGGGCGCGCCGGGCGGAGGGCCGTACGGATGCCCCTGAGGCGGGCCGTACGGATGCCCCTGGGACGGGACGTGCGGATGGCCCTGGGACGGGACGTGCGGATGGCCGGACGGCGGGACCGGGGGCATCGGCGGTACGGGCCCCGGGGCCGGCGTGTGCGCGGCCGGGTGCGCGCCGAGCCGGATGCCGTAGCGCCGCCTGAGCCGGCCCGTCTCCAGCAGGGCGATCCCCGTGACGGTCACCGGGGCGCCCAGGATGAAGACGACGCCGAAGGTGAGACCGAGTCCGTGCAGATCGCCGGTGACCAGGTCGGGGACCGCCACCAGCCAGCTGGTGACCGTGGCGAGCAGCGCGGGCAGACAGCGGTGCACGGCGCCGGTGCCGAAGAAGTTGCCGGTCACCCGGAAGGCTCCCCGGGCGACGAAGCCGAGCATCCACATCATCGTGATGCCCACCCCGATGATGACGAGGGGGTTGTGCGTGGCGTTGACGGTCTGCACGAAAAGCGCCAGCGCGACGACGGAGCCGACGAACAGCAGGAGCAGCGCGAGGGAGTTGAGGAGCGGTGTCCTCAACTGCCGCAGCGGACCGGTGCGCCGCCAGACGAGGAGCATCACGCCGACCGTGACCGGGGTGAGGAGCAGCAGCACCGCGGAGGCGGTGAGGGCGTTCTCCAGCAGTTCCGTGACGTCGAAACCGCCCGCCAGCACGGTGTAGACGCCGATGGAGGCCACGGCTCCGGCGATGACGCGGATGCGCTTGAGCCGGTCGATGGCCGGGTCCAGCGACGGCGGGATCCACGCCGGGTGGAACACCGCGTCCGCCACCTTGTGCGGTTTCAGGACGTCGCGTGCCGTGAGTGTGCCGCCGGTCCACCGGCCGGGCGTCCGTGCCACGTCGTGTTCCCCCGAGTGCTCGCCGTGCTCGTCGACCCGGGGATTGTACGGGAGCGGACGGCGGGCAGCCGTCCGCTCCCCGTGACGGTGGATCAGCCGCGTCCGCGCAGCTCGCGGTAGGCGGTGACCAGGGCCTTCGTCGACGGGTCGAGGCCGGGCACGTCGGCGCCCTCGGTGAGGGCGGGCTCCACACGCTTGGCGAGGACCTTGCCGAGTTCGACGCCCCACTGGTCGAAGGAGTCGATGTTCCAGATCGCGCCCTGCGTGAACACCTTGTGCTCGTAGAGGGCGACCAGCTGGCCCAGCACCGACGGGGTCAGCTCGGTGGCCAGGATCGTCGTGGTGGGGTGGTTGCCCTGGAAGGTCTTGTGCGGGACCAGCTCCTCGGGCACGCCCTCGGCGCGCACCTCGTCCGGCGTCTTGCCGAAGGCCAGCGCCTGCGTCTGGGCGAAGAAGTTGGCCATCAGCAGGTCGTGCTGGGCGGCGAGCCCGTCGCTCAGCTCCTCCACGGGCCGGGCGAAGCCGATGAAGTCGGCGGGGATGAGTTTGGTGCCCTGGTGGATCAACTGGTAGTAGGCGTGCTGGCCGTTGGTGCCGGGCGTGCCCCACACCACGGGACCGGTCTGCCAGTCGACCTCGCGCCCGTCCCGGCCGACGTACTTGCCGTTGGACTCCATGTCGAGCTGCTGGAGGTAGGCGGTGAACTTCGACAGGTAGTGCGAGTACGGCAGCACCGCGTGCGACTGCGCGTCGTGGAAGTTGTTGTACCAGACCCCCAACAGGCCCATGATCAGCGGCGCGTTGGCCTCCGGCGGGGCCGTGCGGAAATGGTCGTCGACGATACGGAAACCGTCCAGCATCTCCCGGAACCGGTCCGGACCGATCGCGATCATCAGCGACAGCCCGATCGCCGAGTCGTAGGAGTACCGCCCGCCGACCCAGTCCCAGAACTCGAACATGTTCGCCGTGTCGATCCCGAACGCCGACACCTTCTCCGCGTTCGTCGACAGCGCCACGAAGTGCCGCGCCACCGCCTTCTCGTCCCCGAGCTCTTCCAGCAGCCAGGCGCGGGCGGACGTGGCGTTGGTGACCGTCTCGATCGTGGTGAACGTCTTCGACGCCACGATGAACAGCGTCTCCGCCGGATCCAGGTCCCGGATCGCCTCGTGCAGATCCGCGCCGTCCACGTTGGACACGAACCGGAACGTCAAGTCCCGCGCGGTGTAGGCGCGCAGCGCCTCGTACGCCATCGCCGGGCCCAGGTCGGAGCCGCCGATGCCGATGTTGACGACGTTGCGGATCCGCCGGCCCGTGTGACCGGTCCACTCGCCGGAGCGGACGCGGTGGGCGAAATCGGCCATCCGGTCCAGGACCGCGTGCACGGCCGGGACGACGTTCTCCCCGTCGACCTCGACCACCGCGTCCCTCGGCGCGCGCAGCGCGGTGTGCAGCACCGCGCGGTCCTCGGTGGTGTTGATCCGCTCCCCGCGGAACATCGCGTCCCGCAGCCCGAACACGTCCGTGGCCGCGGCCAGTTCCCGCAGCAGCCGCAGCGTCTCGTCGGTCACCAGATGCTTGGAGTAGTCGACGTACAGGTCACCGACCCGGAGGGTGTAGCCGGTGCCGCGGTCCGGGGCGGCCTCGAACAGCTCGCGCAGCCGCACCTCTCCGAGCTCCTCACGGTGCTTGGCCAGTGCGGTCCACTCGGGCGTCTGATGGAGCCTGCTACGGCCGTCTGCGTTCATCTCGGACTTCAGCCTTCTTCCTTGGATGTCCCCGCTGTGCCGACTGGTCCCAACCTAATTGATCAGTCGTGAGGAGAACGGAAGAGTCCGGAGAGCGAACCGGCCGTGCGGCAGACGACTGCGCCCGGTGTGCCGGTGCTCAGATCTCGCCCCGCAGCTTGGCGAGCGCCTCGGCGAGGATCGCCTCGCCGTCCGCGTCGCTGCGCCGCTCGCGCACATAGGCGAGGTGCGTCTTGTAGGGCTCGGTGCGCGGCGGGTCCGGCGGGTTGTCGCGGTCCTGCCCGGCCGGGAAGCCGCAGCGTGGGCAGTCCCAGGTGTCGGGCACCTGCGCGTCGCTCGCGAAGCTCGGCTGTGTCTCGTGCCCGTTGGAGCACCAGAAGGAGACGCGCAGCCGCGGCGCGGACTCGCCGCGCTCGGCCTCGCCCATCGGCCCCGCCCCGACCCGGCTTCCCCGGATCGCGTTGCCACTTGCCACGGTCGTAACTCCCTGCGTAATGGTGCCGCGAAGCGAGTCGGCGTACCGCTTCGCTGCGAGCGCCTCAGTCTACGTAAGGCCCAACGCGCGTCCAGTGATAGGAGTTACCTGTCTCCGCATCCAGACGCAAGCCCCATGATAGGCCGCGCTCAGCTGCGCGTACCGAACATGGGGCGTTACGTGGGGAATGCGGGCGGATCGCGCCGCGTGGGTCAGTTGTTCATCTTCATCGTGATGCCGAGCACCACGATGCACGCGAACCAGAGCAGACCGATCACGACCGTGATCCGGTCGAGGTTGCGCTCGGCGACCGAGGAGCCGCCGACGGACGACTGCATGCCACCACCGAACATGTCGGAGAGGCCGCCGCCCTTCCCCTTGTGCATCAGCACCAGCAGCATCAGCAGCAGGCTGAAGACGATCAGGGCGATGGAGAACCCCAGAACCACGGCTGGACCAACTTCCTCGGAAACGGATGGACGACACGGGGTCCAGCACCGGACTGGACCCCGCAAGAGTACGACGGATCGGCCCTGCGGCCTACTCCCGATCCCGGGGTGCGCCCGCGGGCGGGCGCACCCCGGCCGCTCACTGGTCGCGGAAGCGGATGATCTTCACGAACTCGTCGGCGTCCAGCGAGGCGCCGCCGACCAGGGCGCCGTCGATGTCGGCCTGCGCCATGATCTCGGCGACGTTGCCGGACTTCACGGAGCCGCCGTACTGGATGCGGACCTTGTCGGCCAGCTCCTGGGAGTACAGCTCGGCGAGCTTGCCGCGGATCGCCGCGCAGACCTCCTGCGCGTCCTCGGCGCCGCAGACCTTGCCGGTGCCGATGGCCCACACGGGCTCGTAGGCGATCACGACGGACTCGGCCTGCTCGGCCGGGACGTCCTTCAGACCGCCCTCGACCTGGGCGAGGGTGTGGGAGACGTGGTTGCCCGCCTCGCGGACCTCCAACTCCTCGCCGACGCACAGGATGGGGGTGAGGCCGTGCTTGAAGGCGGCCTTCGTCTTGGCGTTGACGATCTCGTCGGTCTCGTGGTGGTACTGCCGGCGCTCGGAGTGGCCGACCGCGACATAGGTGCACTTCAGCTTGGCCAGCATGGGGCCGGAGATCTCGCCGGTGTAGGCGCCGCCGTCATGGGCCGAGACGTCCTGGGCGCCGTACTTGATCTTCAGCTTGTCGCCGTCGACCAGGGTCTGCACGGATCGCAGGTCGGTGAACGGCGGCAGGACGGCGACCTCGACGGCCTCGTAGTCCTTGTCGGCCAGGGCGAAGGCGAGCTTCTGGACGTGGGCGATGGCCTCGAGGTGGTTGAGGTTCATCTTCCAGTTGCCCGCCATCAGCGGCGTACGGGTGGTCATTGAGGGTCAGTCCTCCAGTGCTGCGAGGCCGGGGAGCGTCTTGCCCTCGAGGTATTCGAGGGAGGCGCCGCCGCCGGTCGAGATGTGGCCGAATGCCTGCTCGTCGAAGCCCAGGGTACGGACCGCGGCGGCGGAGTCCCCGCCGCCGACCACGGTGAAGCCCGGGGAGTCGAGGAGGGCCTGGGCGACCGCCTTGGTGCCCTCGGCGTAGTCGGGGTGCTCGAAGACGCCCATGGGGCCGTTCCAGAAGACGGTGGCGGCGTCGGCGAGCTTCGAGGCGTAGAGCTTGCGGGTCTCCGGGCCGATGTCCAGGCCCATCTTCCCGGCCGGGATGGCGTCCGCGGCGACGTTCTCGGGGTTGCCCGGCGCCTTGGCCTTCATGTCGGGGAACTCGTCGGCGACCAGGGTGTCGACCGGCAGCACCAGCTCGACGCCGCTCTTCTCGGCGCGCTCCAGGTACTCCTGGACGACCGGGACCTGGTCCTCCTGGACCAGGGACGAGCCGATCTCGTACCCCTTGGCCTTGAGGAAGGTGTACGCCATGCCGCCGCCGATGAGGATGCGGTCGGCCTTGCCGAGCAGCTGGTCGATGACGGCCAGCTTGTCCGAGACCTTGGCGCCGCCGAGGGCGACCACGTAGGGCCGCTTGACGTCGTCGGTGAGCTTCCTCAGCACGCCGACCTCGGTGGCGATGAGGTACCCGGCGTAGTGCGGCAGGCGGGCCGGGAGGTCGAAGACCGAGGCGTGCTTGCGGTGCACCGCGCCGAAGCCGTCGCCGACGTAGACGTCGGCGAGGGCGGCGAGCTGGTCGGCGAAGGCGCCGCGCTCGGCGTCGTCCTTGCTGGTCTCGCCCGCGTTGAAGCGCAGGTTCTCGACGACGGCGACCTGGCCGTCGGCGAGTCCGGCGACGGTCGAGGCGGCGGACTCGCCGACCGTGTCGGTGGCGAACGCGACGTCGGCGCCGAGGAGTTCACCGAGGCGCGCGGCGGCGGGGGCGAGGGAGAAGGCGGGGTCCGGGGCGCCCTTGGGGCGGCCCAGGTGCGAGGCGACGACCACGCGGGCGCCCGCGTCGGCGAGCGCCTTGACGGTGGGCAGCACGGCGCGGATGCGGCCGTCGTCGGTGATGGTGGTGCCGTCCAGCGGCACGTTGAGGTCGGCGCGGACGAAGACCCGCTTGCCCGCGACGCCTTCGGAGAGGAGTTCGTCGATCGTCTTCATAGGGGGCTCCCTGTCAGAGCAACGTGTTCAGCGACCTGTTCGCTCGTGATCGCTTGTGATCGAAAGAGGGCGACCGTTCCGATACGTGCGTCAGGGCTCGGACGGCGCGTCGCCGCACCGTCCGAGCCCTGCACTCATATCAGGCCGTCCGCTCCGTGATCAGAGCTGGTTGCCGATGAAGACCGTCAGGTCGACCAGGCGGTTGCTGTAGCCCCACTCGTTGTCGTACCAGCCGATGACCTTCACGTTCTTGCCCTCCTGGACCATGGTCAGGGAGGAGTCGAAGGTGCAGGACGCCGGGGCGTTGACGATGTCGGAGGAGACGATCGCGTCCTCCGTGTACTCCAGGTAGCCCTTCAGCTCGCCCTCGGCGGCCTTCTGGAAGGCGGCGTTGACCTCTTCCTTGGTGACCTCGCGGGAGAGCTCGACCACCAGGTCCGTGACGGAGCCGGTGGGGACCGGGACACGCATGGCCATGCCGTCCAGCTTGCCCTTGAGCTGCGGCAGCACCAGGGCGGTGGCCTTCGCGGCGCCCGTGGTGGTCGGGATGATGTTCTCGGCGGCGGCACGGGCGCGGCGCAGATCCTTGTGCGGGAAGTCGAGGATGCGCTGGTCGTTCGTGTACGCGTGGACCGTCGTCATCAGACCCTTGACGATGCCGAAGTTCTCGTCGAGGACCTTCGCCATCGGCGCCACACAGTTGGTGGTGCAGGAGGCGTTGGAGATGACGTGGTGGTTCGCCGCGTCGTACTGATCGTGGTTCACGCCCATGACGAGAGTGATGTCCTCGCCCTTCGCCGGGGCGGAGATGATGACCTTCTTGGCGCCGCCGGCGATGTGCTTCTCGGCGTCTTCCTTCTTGGTGAAGATGCCGGTCGACTCGATGACGATGTCGGCACCCAGCTCGCCCCACGGGATGTCGGCGGGGTTGCGCTCGGAGAGGACCTTGATCGTCTTGTCACCGACGGTGATGGTGTCCTCGGTGTGCGAGACCTCCTGCTTCAGACGGCCCAGGATGGTGTCGTACTTCAGCAGGTGCGCGGTGGTCGCCGTGTCGCCCAGGTCGTTGACGGCCACGATCTCGATGTCGGCGCCCTGCTCCAGGAGCGCGCGGAAGTAGTTCCGACCGATGCGGCCAAACCCGTTGATGCCTACGCGGATCGTCACGAACCGATCTCCTCGTTGGTACGCCGGCTCTGACGCCGGCGAGCTGTATTTGGGATGTCCCCGACCACTGTCGACCCTACCTCTCCGGGGCCCCGGCCGTGACATCGAGTTGTCCCATACCCGGCAGTGCGGTCCGTACCCGCCAGTAGGGTACGGACCGCCCCAGGGCGACGGTGTTCGGTCACCCTTTTTCGCCGTGCGTGTCCGCTTTTGCCGACGCCGGTGTCACCCCCGGACGGCGGCCAGCGCCTTCCTCATCAGGGCGGCCCGGCCGTCCGCCGAGGTGAGGTGCTCCAGGCCGAAGCCCAGCAGCACGGTGTCCTCGGTGGTGACCGCCGCGAACGTCCGGAACAGCTCCCCGGTGCGGGTCCAGTCCTTCAGCACGGCCGGGCTGCCCGGAGGCGGCCCGGAGGCCCGCCAGGCGCCCAGGGACTCCTCGAAGCCCTCGGTCTCGGTGACCGTTCCGCCCACGACCAGGGAGGCCTCGTCGGCGAGGACGCCCCGGCCGCCGCTGCCCGGGTCGGTCACATAGGCGACCGACACCTCGGCCGTCCGGCCCGCGTAGGCGCTCAGGTCGAACTCCACCTGCTGCCAGCCGCCGGAGGACCCGGTGAGGGCGTTCCACGCGCCGGTGGTGCCGGTGGCGGCGCAGCCGTCCTCGCCGAGCGTCAGATAGTGCTCCAGCCAGGGGTGCCCGGCGATGTAGAACCCGGCCGCGCACTCGGCGGGCACGGTGGCGCGGGTGGCGCCGCCCGCCTCGGGCAGGGTCGTCCAGTCGTCGCCGCCGGCCGTGCGCGCCTCGACGATCACGTTGTCGTACCCCGGCTCGGTGTCCCACAGCAGGCGGGTGCGCAGCGTGGGCCGCTCGGCGGCGGTGACACCGGTGAGGTCGACGGTGCGGGTGAGGCGCTTGTAGCCGTCGTCGGTGTGCACGGCGGCCGCCATGGAGGAGCCCGCGTAGGGCCCGTACGGGTTGACCGTGCCGGTGAAGGACCCGGCGCCGGCGCTCGTGAACCGCGGGTACGTCGTGGGCGGCAGCTCGTCGGAGGTGACGGCGAAGCTGCCGGGCCCGTCGAGCGGATTCCCGGGCGCGTCGCCGAGCGGCCCGCCCGTGCCGGTGAGGCGTCCGGCGCCCGTGAACGCGGTGGCGCCGGGGGTGGCGGTGCGGGAGTAGGCGCCCAGGTAGTACTGGCTGAAGTCGTCGGACAGGACGCCGTCGCCGAGGTCGACGCTGCCGCCGGCCCGTTCGCCCGCCTCGATCAGCCGGCCGCCCTCGTTGAGGTAGGCCCGCAGCTGGAGCTGGGTGGCGACGCCCGGGACGGCCGCCCCGGTGTGGTGGACGACGGTGCGGAAGTGGCTCAGCACGCCGAGCGCGTCGGGCGCGCCCTTCTCGGCGACGTCCCAGACGGCGGCGCTCCGGCCGTTCGCCCTCAGCGCGTCGAGGTACGTCTTGGTGCCCGTGGCCTTCGCGCCCTCCTCGGACACCACGAGGACGTCCGCGCGGGGCCGCTCCGCCACGGTGTAGGTGAAGGGCTTGCTCGACACCTTCGTGCCGCCGCGCGCCTTGCCGGTGAACCACACCTCGACCCGGTCACCGGGCCCTGCGTGCCGGACCTTCGCGCGGTACTCGTCGAAGTAGAGGTCGTCCTCGCCTCCGTAGCGCTCGCCGCCCCGCCAGGCCCTGAGGTCCGCGTCGTGGGTGCGGCCTCCGTTGACCCGGTACCGCAGTTCCTTGTCGCGCACCGACTTGCGGACGACGACGGAGACCTCCTGGTCCGCACCGCGCGCGTAGGACGTCGTGAACACCGCCGGGGTGAAGTCCGCGGCCTCCAGGCCGACCGCGGAGGACGGCCGGTCGGGGTGCGCGGCGGACTCGGCGACGGACAGCGCGAACGGGACGTTCTTGGCGAACTCCTGCTGGATCAGCGTCTCGTCGTCCGGGAACGTGAAGATCGAACGGCAGTCGCCGGGCTCCCAGGCGTCGTCCGGGTCGTACGCGGAGGCCGTCTGGCAGGTCGACATCTCCGGGGTGAACATCGCCATGCCGTTGACGTTGGCCGCGTGCCCGTCGGCCTCGCCGTTGGTGGTGTACAGCTCGGAGGAGAGCTGCGGGTGGTAGCCGGGGATCGCCGAGTTGTCCGGCGTGCCCGCGAGCGCCTTGTAGAGCACGTCGTCGGGGGTCGGCGTGGCCACCTGCCAGCCGACCCCGTAGAGGAGTAACTCGGCGGCGGAGTGGTAGTTGATGCCGTAGGTGAAGCCGATGCGCTTCTGGAAGGCGTCGATCGCCTGGGTCTCGGGCTCGGAGCCCGGGGAGGCGCCCCGGTAGGTCTGGCTGGAGGGGCTGGGCGAGGAGCCCTCGTCGTCGTAGCCCCACTTGTAGGGGAAGTTCCGGTTGAGGTCGACGCCGTCGCCGGAGCCGATCTGCCCGTCGCCGTTGACGTCCCGCAGGTTCTTGCGCCACAGGCGGTTGGCGTCGTCGGCGAAGGTGTGGTCGTAGCCGTCGGGGTTGGCGGAGAGGACGAACCACAGCTCGGTGGTGTCGACGATCCTCTTGATCCGCTTGTCGGTGCGGTAGCGGTCCAGGTAGTGGTGCATCAGCCGGCGCGTCATCTCCGGCGTGATCCACTCACGGGCGTGCTGGTTGGCCATGTAGAGGACGGCCGGCTTGGAGCCGTCCTTCTTCGCGCGGGCCTGCTTGGTGAGCTTCAGGGCGAGGATGTCCTTGCCCTGGATCGTCTTTCCGATGGAGACGACCTTGGTGAGGGAGGGGTTCTGCTGCGCGGTGCGCAGGATCTCCTCCCTGAGGCCGCCCTTGCCGCTGTACGGCCGGAACACGCCCTCGGCGGCGTCCGCCACGCGCTTCTCCGCCCGGGCGGGAAGCGTGTGCTCGGTGAGGTCGACGCCCTGTTTCTCCAGCTTCCGGGCCTGTCCCTCGGTGAGGTACACCTCGACGGCGGCCGTGCCCCGTTCGGGCACCCGTTCGCCGAGTTCGTGACCGTCCTGCCCCGCCGCCAGCAGCAGGGGTACCTGCTGCCGGGTGACGTCGGCGCGGTAGACCTTGACCTCGCCGGGGTCACCGGGCGAGGGCGGTGCGGGTTGTGCCTGGGCGACAGGTGCGAAGCCGGCTCCGCCCAGCAGGAGCGTGCCGACAGCGAGGATCGATCTCGCTCTTCGTCTCATGAGCCCCCCTGAAAGAGGTCCGCCACGGCAGCGAACAGATGCCAGGCTCATGACACAACATGATCGAGTCAAGGGTGCCGCCGACACACGGAACCGGCGCCGGTCACCCAACTGGGCGGCGGCGCCGGTGCTCTGATCAGGCGTCAGAAGTCGGTCACGCGTCGGGTCAGACGCCGATCTTGTCGTCCAGCTCCTCGCTGAGGTTGGCCTCCGTGCCCGGGATGCCGAGGTCCTGGGCGCGCTTGTCGGCCATGGCCAGCAGCCGGCGGATGCGTCCGGCCACCGCGTCCTTGGTGAGCGGCGGGTCGGCGAGCGCGCCCAGCTCCTCCAGGGATGCCTGCTTGTGCTCCATGCGCAGCCGGCCGGCCGCGGCGAGGTGCTCGGGCACGTCGTCGCCGAGGATCTCCAGCGCGCGCTGCACCCGGGCGCCGGCCGCGACGGCGGCGCGGGCGGAGCGGCGCAGGTTGGCGTCGTCGAAGTTGGCCAGCCGGTTGGCCGTGGCGCGCACCTCG
The DNA here is from genome assembly GCF_051903975.1 of Streptomyces sp. P9-2. Taxonomy (NCBI): domain Bacteria; kingdom Bacillati; phylum Actinomycetota; class Actinomycetes; order Kitasatosporales; family Streptomycetaceae; genus Streptomyces; species Streptomyces sp. P9-2. The sequence continues at coordinate 3,415,585 of NZ_CP192633.1, read as the reverse complement.
CGGCGCATCCGGCGCTCCTCCCAGGCCAGCACCGACTCGTGCGCGCCGAGCCGGGTGAGCAGCGCGCCGATCGCGTCGCCGTCCCTGACGACCACGCGGTCCACGCCGCGCACCTCGCGCGCCTTGGCGGCGATGTGCAGCCGGCGGGCGGCGCCGACCAGGGCGAGCGCGGCCTCGGGACCGGGGCAGGTCACCTCGAGGGAGGAGGAGCGGCCGGGCTCGGTGAGGGAGCCGTGTGCGAGGAAGGCGCCCCGCCAGGCGGCCTCGGCGTCGCAGGTGGCCCCCGAGACCACCTGCGGGGGCAGGCCGCGGATCGGTCGGCCCCGGCCGTCCACCAGGCCCGTCTGGCGGGCGAGCTGGTCACCGCCCGCGACGACGCGCACCACGTAGCGCGACCCGCGGCGCAGTCCGCCCGGCGCCATCACGATCAGCTCGGAGCTGTGGCCGAAGATCTCCAGGATGTCCCGCTTGAGCCGCCGGGCGGCCATGGCGGTGTCCAGCTCCGCCTCGATCACGATGCGCCCGCTGACCAGGTGGAGGCCGCCGGCGAACCGCAGAATGGCGGAGACCTCCGCCTTCCTGCAGCAGGTACGGGTGACGGGGAGCCGGCTGATCTCGTCCTTCACCGCTGCCGTCATCGCCATGGGCCGATCCTTCCATGCATCCGAAAAATACGGTCGTACGCGGCGGCCAACAGCTCCGGGTCGTGCCGGGGGCTTCCGTCGGGCCGGGCCACGGGGGCCAGCTCGACCGCGGCGCCGAGCCGCTTGGCGGCATCGGTCAGCAAGTCGCGGTCGGGCACGGCGGCCTCGTCGGCCAGCACCACGTCCAGGGCGAGTTTAGGGGCGTGTCGCCCCAAAACCTCCAAATGACGCTGCGGGGAGAAGCCCTCGGTTTCTCCGGGCTGCGGGGCGAGGTTCAGCGAGAGCACCCGCCGGGCCTTCGTCTCGACGAGGGCGTCCAGCAGCTCCGGGACCAGCAGGTGCGGGATCACCGAGGAGAACCAGGAGCCGGGTCCCAGCACCACCCAGTCGGCGTCCAGCACCGCCGCGACCGCCTCGGGCACGGCCGGCGGGTCGTTCGGCACCAGGTGCACCGACTGCACCTCGCCCGGGGTGAGGGCCACGGTGGCCTGGCCGCGCACGGTGTCGATGTCGTCGGGGCGCTCCGGGTCGTGGCCCTTGACCAGCGCCTGGAGCTCCAGCGGCACGGCGGACATGGGCAGCACCCGGCCGTGCGCGCCGAGCAGCCGCCCCACCAGGTCCAGCGCCTTGACGTGGTCGCCGAGCTGCTCCCACAGGGCGACGATGAGCAGATTGCCGACCGCGTGCTCGTGCAGGTCGCCCTTGGACTGGAAGCGGTGCTGGATGACGCGCGCCCAGGTCTGCCCCCAGTCGTCGTCCCCGCACAGCGCCGCCAGTGCTTTGCGCAGGTCACCCGGGGGCAGCACACCCAGTTCGTCGCGCAGCCGGCCGCTGGAGCCGCCGTCGTCGGCGACGGTGACCACGGCCGTGAGGTCGCCGGTGATCCGGCGCAGGGCGGCGAGCGACGCGGACAGGCCCATGCCACCGCCGAGGGCGACGACCTTGGGCTGGGCGCCCCTGCGGCGCGGGCGCGCGCCACGCGTCTCGGCCGACCGGCCGGCGCGGCCCTCGGGGACCGCCCTGCGCAGCCGGCTCAGCCGCGGAGTACGTCGTGTCATTCCCGTCCCATGTCCCGGTGGACGACCACCGTCTCCACGCCCTCCGCGGCGAGCCGGGCGGCGAGCTTCTCCGACATGGCGACCGAGCGGTGCTTGCCGCCCGTACAGCCGACCGCGATGGTCACGTAGCGCTTGCCCTCACGACGGTAGCCCGCGGCGACCAGGCGCAGCAGCTCGGCGTACCGGTCGAGGAACTCCTTGGCGCCGGGCTGGTTGAAGACGTACGACGCCACCTCCTCGTTGAGGCCGGTGAAGGGGCGCAGCTCCGGGATCCAGTGCGGGTTGGGCAGGAACCGCATGTCCACGACCAGGTCGGCGTCGACCGGGAGGCCGTACTTGAAGCCGAAGGACATCACGGTGGCCCGCAGCTCGGGCTCCTCCTCGCCCGCGAACTGCGCGTGCATCTTCGCGCGCAGCTCGTGCACGTTGAGCCCGGAGGTGTCGATCACCAGGTCGGCGTCGCCGCGCAGCTCGCGCAGCAGCTCCCGCTCGGCGGCGATGCCGTCGACGATCCGGCCGTCGCCCTGGAGCGGGTGCGGACGGCGCACCGACTCGAAGCGGCGCACGAGGGCGTCGTCGGAGGACTCCAGGAAGACCGTGCGACGGGTGACCCCGCGCGCGTCGAGGTCGGCGAGGGACTCGCGCAGGTTGTCGAAGAAGCGCCGGCCGCGGACGTCGACGACGACCGCGATCCGCGCCACGTTCCCCTGGGAGCGCGCGCCCAGCTCCACCATGGTGGGGATCAGCGCGGGCGGCAGGTTGTCGACGACGAACCAGCCGAGGTCCTCCAGACACTTCGCGGCCGTCGACCTGCCCGCCCCGGACATCCCGGAGATGATCACCAGCTCGGGGATGCCCGCCTCGGGCACCCCGCCGTTGTCCTTGCCCGTCTTCACCTGTGCTCCGTTGTCCTGCCGGACGCCGGCGCGGGCCGTGGCCCCGCCCGCCTGCTGTTCCGCCCGGTCCCCGGGCCCTGTCTCGTGCTCGGTCATCGCTCCTGCCCCCGTCGTTCGTCCGGGGCGCCCGTGGACACGGGCTCCCCCGGAGAACCCGTCTGCTGCCCGGGTTCTTCCGTGTCATCCATGATCTCGCCCGTCGCCGTGTTCACGGCGGGACCGCCGGGTGTCGCCTGGGCGAGAGCCGCGACGATCGTCTCGGCCGTCTTACGGCCTATGCCCGGAACCTCACAGATCTGATCGATTGTCGCCGACCGCAGCCGCTTCAACGAACCGAAGTGCTTGATCAGCGCCTGCTTCCGGGTCTCGCCGAGGCCGGGGACGTCGTCCAGGGGGCTGGAGCGGAAGCGCTTGGCGCGCTTGGCGCGCTGATAGGTGATCGCGAAACGGTGCGCCTCGTCGCGGATGCGCTGCAGCAGGTACAGACCCTCACTCGTACGGGGCAGCACCACCGGGTCGTCCTCGCCGGGCAGCCACACCTCCTCCAGCCGCTTGGCGAGACCGCACACCGCGATGTCGTCGATGCCCAGCTCGTCCAGCGCCCGCTGGGCCGCCGCGACCTGCGGCGCGCCGCCGTCCACCACGACGAGCTGCGGCGGATACGCGAATCGCTTGGGACGCCCGTCGTCCTCGGTGAGGGTGTTCGCGGGCGGCTCGGCGAGACCCGCGGCGGCCGTTTCGGGGTCGGCGGCGGCACCCGGCTCGTCGCCGTCGGTCCACTCCCCCGTGCGCTCCTTCTCCGCCAGGTAGCGGCGGAAGCGGCGGGTGATCACCTCGTGCATGGACCGCACGTCGTCCTGGCCGGCGAAACCCTTGATCTGGAAGCGGCGGTACTCGCTCTTGCGGGCCAGCCCGTCCTCGAAGACGACCATGGACGCCACCACGTCGTCGCCCTGGAGGTGCGAGATGTCGTAGCACTCGATCCGCAGCGGGGCGCTGTCCAGGCCCAGGGCGTCGCTGATCTCCTCCAGCGCGCGCGAGCGCGTGGTGAGGTCGGAGGCGCGCTTGGTCTTGTGCAGCACGAGCGCCTGCTGCGCGTTGCGCTGCACCGTCTCCATCAGCGCCTTCTTGTCGCCACGCTGCGGGACGCGCAGCGAGACGTTCGACCCGCGCCGGCCGGTCAGCCACTCCTGCACCGGCTCCACCGGGTCCGGCAGGGCGGGGACGAGCACCTCGCGCGGGACGGCGTCGCCGGTCTCCTCGCCGTAGAGCTGCTGCAGGGCGTGCTCGACCAGGGCGCCGGTGGTGATCTCCTCGACCTTGTCCGTGACCCAGCCGCGCTGGCCGCGCACGCGCCCGCCGCGCACGTGGAAGATCTGGACGGCCGCCTCCAGCTCGTCCTCGGCGACCGCGATCAGGTCGGCGTCGGTGGCGTCCGCCAGCACCACCGCGTTCTTCTCCATGGCCTTCTTCAGCGCGCCGATGTCGTCCCGCAGGCGCGCGGCCCGCTCGTACTCCATCGCCTCGGCCGCCTCCGCCATCTGCTTCTCCAGACGGCGCAGATAGGTGCCGGTGCGGCCGGCCATGAAGTCGCAGAACTCCTCGGCTAGCTCCCGGTGGTCCTCGGCGGAGATCCGCTCCACGCAGGGCGCCGAGCACTTGCCGATGTACCCGAGCAGGCAGGGGCGGCCGGTCCGGGCGGCGTTCTTGAACACGCCCGCCGAGCACGTGCGCACCGGGAAGACGCGCAGCATCAGGTCCACGGTGTCGCGGATCGCCCACGCGTGCGCGTACGGGCCGAAGTAGCGCACGCCCTTCTTCTTGTGACCGCGCATCACCTGCACGCGCGGGTACTCCTCGTTCATCGTCACCGCGAGGTACGGGTAGCTCTTGTCGTCGCGGTACTTGACGTTGAACCGGGGGTCGAACTCCTTGATCCAGGAGTACTCCAGCTGCAGCGCCTCGACCTCGGTCGAGACCACCGTCCACTCCACGGACGCGGCCGTGGTGACCATGGACCGGGTACGGGGGTGCAGGTTCGCCAGGTCCTGGAAGTAGTTCGCCAGGCGCTGGCGCAGGCTCTTCGCCTTCCCGACGTAGATCACCCGGCGGTGCTCGTCACGGAACCGGTAGACCCCCGGCGAGTCGGGGATCTCACCCGGTCTGGGGCGGTAGCTGGAGGGGTCGGCCATGCAACACACCCTACTGGCGGACACCGACAGCACGGCGAGGGTGTGGACGGCGAAGGCGGGGGTCGGGGGTGGCTGTGGAGACCGTGGGAGAGGGTGGCTGCGGGGAGTGTGGGAGGGGCCGCTCACAGGGTCCGGGATGCGGTCGCGCGGGGTCCACGACGCGGTCCCGTCGGGCCGATGCGGGCCGGATGGGTTACGGCGGCCGGTAAGCGGGAATGTGGGGGGTCCGTGCCTCGGGCGATCACCGGGGCCGCCGGGCGGACCGCAGCGGCGGTCCGCCCGGCGGTCCGCACCGGCTCTCCTGCCGGTGGTCCGAGGCGGTCGTGACAGCGGTCACCCACGTGGCCGCGAGTCGGGAGGTCGTATGCGCCAGACGCGGATCGAGAAAACACGGCGGCCGGCCCGGCACCGCCGGTACACGGACGAGACCGCCGCCTTCCCCGAGTCCCTCGACCCGCGCGACCCCGACATCGTGCGCGCGAAGCGCCTCGCCGCCGCGGACGCGCGGCTTCGCGGCGGGGGCCGTACCGAGAGGGCCTGATCCCGGACGAAGACGTACACACCTGAAGGGGGCCGTACCGGCCGCACGGCCGGTACGGCCCCCTCGCCGTGCCGCTCTTGCCGCCAGACGGTTGTCGGGACTTGGTCAACACGCTTCAATGCGGGGGAACTCGGGGCGCTGAACGACGGCGTACGCATGTGAAGGCCGCGCCGTGCCGACGGGGGCGGGGCCCCCGGGGATGCTCCGTGCGAACGGTCTGACCAGCCGTTGTGACATTCACAGAAAGGCCCCTGCATGCCGCACGCCACACAGCACGCGGACGTCGTGACCGCAGAACTGGACTCGGCCCTGCGCGGCGGCCCGTTCCACGTCGCCCTGCGCGCCGCGATCGCCGCGCGGGGACTGCCGTTGCAGCGGGTGCAGCACCACCTGTCGCGCCACGGCGTGAAGGTGGGCGTCACCAGCCTGAGCTACTGGCAGCAGGGCGCCCGCCGCCCGCAGCGCCCGGAGTCGCTGCGCGCCGTACGGGCGCTGGAGGAGATACTGCAGCTGCCGGAGGAGTCACTGATCCGTCTGCTCGCCGAGACGGACGACCGCGCCGGCGACCGCCGCTCCGCCGGCCGCACCTACCGCTCCCTCGTCGAGGTCTCGGGCGTCCTGGACAAGCTCCTCGCCGAGTTCGGCGCCCCGCGCGACGGCGGGCTGCACACCCTCGGCCACCACGAGCGCGTCCGCATCGGCGCCCGCCGCGAGCTGGCGGAACGCGAGTCCCACCACATCGTGCGCGCCCACCGCGACGGCGTCGACCGCTACGTCGCCGTCCACCACGGCGACCCGGGCGCCGACCCCGGGCGCATGCATGTCCGCGCCCTGGAGAACTGCCGCATCGGCCGCTTACGCCGCCACCACGACACCGGCGTCCTCGCCGCCGAGCTGCTCTTCGACATCCGGCTGCGCGCCGGCGACACCTTCCTCTTCCGGTACACCGTGGAGGACGGCACGGCCGGCGTCTGCCGCGAGTACGTACGGGGCGCCGACTCCCCCGGCGGCCAGTACGCGCTCCAGGTCTGCTTCGACTCCTCCGCGCTCCCGGTGCGCTGCCACCGCTTCACCCAGCACTCGGCCGCCGCCCCGCGCGGGGGACGCCAGGAACTGCCCCTCAGCGCGCTGCACCGTTCGGTGCACCTGGTGGAACCGCGCCTGCGGGCGGGGTACGTGGGGATCGCCTGGGACTGGGAGTGAGCCGGGCGGTCACGTGTGCGGTCAGTCCTGGGGCCTGGCGACCAGAGTGCCGTTCTTCACCTCGACGGCCAGCGGCTTCAGGGGCGCCACGGCCGGCTCCCGCAGCACCTTGCCGGTGCCGGCGTCGAACTCGCTGCCGTGACACGGGCAGACCAGCCTGTTCCCGTCCAGCTTGTTGATGGGGCACCCCGCATGCGTGCACACCGTGTTGTACGCGGTGAGGGAGCCGTCCTCACCCCGGCTGACGACCACGTTGTGGTCCCGGTACAGCTTCGCGCCGCCCTCGGCCACCTCGCTCTCCGGGCCCAGCTCGACGGGCTCGGTCAGCGGCGCGCCCCTGTCGTCGCCACCCGCTCGGCAAGCCGTGAGGCCCAGTCCCGCCACGGGCGTGAGGGCCGCGCCTCGCAGGACGGTACGGCGGGTCGCGGCGGGTCGGGCGGACATAGGGGGCTCCTGCGGGTGGTGCGGGTGGACGGGTGTTCACCGGGACGATATCGGGGGCGGTGGGGACGGGGTGCGGGTGGGTGGGGTGGGGCCGGGGCTGTGGAGGGGCGGGCGCAAACGCTTTGGTCCGGGGTGTCCTGGACGACCCGGTGGCGCTGGCGGTGGCGGTGGCGGTGGCGGTGGCGGTGGCGGTGGCGGTGGCGGTGGCGGTGGCGGAACACGCAAGCGTGCGCGTAAGCGCTCGCGCAAGCGGTGACGTAAACGCTGACGTAAGCGATTGCGCGTGGGGGTGCGCAAACGCTCGCGTAAACGCTGACGTAAGCGTTCGCGTAAACGCTTACGCAAGCGTTTACGCCCCCCGCTCCCATGCGATACGGTCCATACGGTCCCCACCCGGACCCACTCGGCTAAGGAGAACGGACGACGATGGCCACCATGGCTGATGTGGCGCGCAGCGCCGGAGTCTCCATCGCGACCGTCTCGCACGTGCTGAACGGCACCCGCCCCGTCCTCCCCCACACCCGCCAGGCCGTCCTGGACGCCGTGGAAGAGCTCGGCTACACCCCCAACACCCTGGCCCGCTCCCTGGTCACGGCCCGGACCCGGTCGATCGGGCTGGCGGTGTCGGCGATCAGCAACCCGTACTTCACGGAGATCCTCCAGGGCGTGGAGGCGGAGGCCCTGGAGCAGGGGTACAGCCTCCTCATCGCAGATCCGCACGACGACCCGGCGCACGAGCGCAAGGTCGTCCAGCTGCTGCACGAGCGCCGGGTGGAGGGCATGATCGTGGCGCCCTCCGCCGAGCCCGGCGAGCTCCTCGCCTACCTGAGGCGGCACGAGGTGCCGGCCGTGTTCCTGGACCGGCTGGTCGGCCCTCCCGCCGACGACGCACCACCCCTCTTCGACCAGGTCTGCGCCGAGAGCACCGAGCCGACCGCCGGCCTGGTCACCCATCTCGCCGGTCTGGGCCACCGTCGTATCGGCCTGGTGGCGGGGCTGCCCGGGCTCAGTACGACCACGGAGCGGATCACCGGGTACCGGCACGGGCTGGCGGCCGCGGGGCTGCCGTTCGACGAGCGGATCCTGGTGCACGGCGACTCGGAGGCCGCGGGGGCCGAGCGTGCCACGGCCGAGCTGCTGAACCTCGGTTCGCGTCCCACCGCGCTCATCACCGCCAACAACGCCATGACCATCGGCGCCCTGCGCGCCCTTCAGGCCCACGGTCTCTCCGTGCCCGGGGACATCGCCCTGTGCTGCTTCGACGACTTCGCCTGGGCCGACCTGTTCTCCCCGCGTCTCACGGCCGTGTCCCAGCCGAGCCGGGACATCGGCGCGCGGGCCGTGCGGATGCTGCTGGACCGTCTCGCCGACCCGGGCCGGCCGACCCGCACCGAACGCCTCCCGTGCACCTTCGTGCACCGCACCTCCTGCGGCTGCCCGGAAGAAAGGAACCCCTCGTGATCGTCGTAGCCGGTGAGGCACTGATCGACCTGGTACCGCAGGGGGCGGGTGCCCTCGCCGCGCTGACGCCCGCGCTCGGCGGCGGTCCCTTCAACACCGCGGTGGCGCTGGGCCGCCTGGGCTCCCCCACGGCGTTCTGCTCGCGGGTGTCGCGGGACGCGTTCGGGGAGGCGCTGCTGGACCGGCTGCGGGACACGGGTGTGGACGTGGCGTCGGTGCAGCGCGGTGACGAGCCGACGACGCTCGCCGTCGCCACGGTCGGCGCCGACGGTTCGGCGGCCTACTCGTTCTACGTGGAGGGCACGGCGGACCGGCTGTTCGGCACGCCCGAGGCGCTGCCCGCCGGTACCCGGGCTGTGTCGTTCGGAACCTGCTCCCTGGTGCTGGAGCCGGGTGCGAGCGCGTACGAGGCGCTGATGCGTGAGGCATCGGCGCGAGGTGTGTTCACGGCGCTCGACCCGAACATCCGGGCGGGGCTGATCGCGGACACCGACGCCTACCGGGCCCGGTTCCGGAGCTGGCTGCCGTCGGTGTCGCTGCTGAAGCTGTCCGAGGAGGACGCCGAGTGGCTCGGCGGGTCGCCGCGGGAGTGGCTGGCGGCGGGTCCCGCGGCGGTCGTGGTGACCCAGGGCGGCGACGGTCTGACGGCGTACACCCGCGACGGCGGCGAGTACGCGGTCACGGGTGAGCGGGTCGAGGTGGTGGACACCATCGGCGCGGGCGACACGGTGAACGCGGCCCTGCTGCACGGGCTGTCCGAGCGGGACGCGCTGAGCGACGAGGGCGTGGCCGTGCTCGGCGCCGAGGGCTGGGAGAGCCTGCTGAGGTTCGCGGCGCGCGCGGCGGCGGTCACCTGTTCCCGCGCCGGTGCGGAGCCTCCGTACGCCCATGAGCTGGAGGCGCCGGAGACCGTCTGACGCACCTGCGCCGTGCCGCGGAAGCTGTCCTCCGGGGCACGGCACAGGTGTGAACGGGCGGGCCGGTCAGGCCTTGGTGCCGCGCGTCGTCTTCTTCGCGGCGGTCTTCCCGGCCGTCTTCTTGGCGGTGGCCCCGACCGTCTTGGTCGTGGTCTTCTTCGCCGTCGACCGGGCGGCGACCGTCTTCTTCGCCGCCTTGCGCGGGGCGCGGACCTGCTGGGCGTCGCTGATCCGCTCCGCGCCCAGGATCTCCCGCAGGAACTTGCCGGTGTGGCTGGCCGGCACTCCGGCGACCTGCTCGGGCGTGCCCTCCGCGACGACGAGGCCTCCGCCGGCGCCGCCCTCGGGGCCCATGTCGACGACCCAGTCGGCCGTCTTGATGACATCGAGGTTGTGCTCGATGACGATCACGGTGTTGCCCTTGTCGACCAGGCCGGACAGCACCGTCAGCAGCTTGCTGATGTCCTCGAAGTGCAGACCGGTCGTCGGCTCGTCGAGGACGTAGACCGTGCGGCCGGTGGAGCGCTTCTGCAGCTCGCTGGCGAGCTTGACGCGCTGCGCCTCGCCGCCGGACAGGGTGGTCGCGGACTGGCCGAGCCGGACGTAGCCGAGGCCGACGTCGTTGAGCGTCCGCAGGTGGCGGGAGATCGCCGGGACGGCCTCGAAGAAGTGCATGGCCTCTTCGATCGGCATGTTCAGCACGTCGGCGATGGACTTGCCCTTGTAGTGGACCTCCAGCGTCTCCCGGTTGTAGCGGGCGCCGTGGCAGACCTCGCAGGGGACGTAGACGTCCGGCAGGAAGTTCATCTCGATCTTGATCGTGCCGTCGCCGGAGCAGTTCTCGCAGCGGCCGCCCTTGACGTTGAAGGAGAAACGGCCCGGCATGTAGCCGCGGACCTTCGCCTCCGTCGTCTCCGCGAACAGCTTGCGAATGTGGTCGAACACGCCCGTGTACGTCGCCGGGTTGGACCGCGGGGTGCGGCCGATGGGCGACTGGTCGACGTGCACGACCTTGTCGACGAGGTCGTCGCCCTCGACGCGCGTGTGTCGGCCGGGGACGCTGCGCGCGCCGTTCAGCTCGCGGGCGAGGTGCGTGTACAGGATGTCGTTGACCAGCGTGGACTTGCCGGAGCCGGACACGCCGGTGACCGCGGTGAACACGCCCAGCGGGAAGGACACGTCGATGTCCCGCAGGTTGTTCTCCCGGGCGCCGCGCACCGTGATGCGGCGCGACGGGTCGTGCGGGCGCCGGATGTCGGGCAGCGGGATGGCCTTCTTGCCCGACAGGTACTGGCCGGTCTGCGACTCGGCGTTGGCGAGCAGTTCCTTGAGGGAGCCGCTGTGCACGACCTTGCCGCCGTGCTCTCCGGCGCCGGGGCCGATGTCGACGATCCAGTCGGCGACCTTGATGGTGTCCTCGTCGTGCTCCACGACGATGAGCGTGTTGCCCATGTCGCGCAGCCGGACCAGGGTCTCGATCAGCCGGTGGTTGTCGCGCTGGTGCAGGCCGATGGACGGCTCGTCGAGCACGTAGAGCACGCCGACGAGGCCGGAGCCGATCTGGGTGGCCAGGCGGATGCGCTGGGCCTCGCCGCCGGAAAGGGTGCCCGCCGCGCGGTTCAGCGAGAGGTAGTCCAGGCCGACGTCGACCAGGAAGCGCAGCCGCTCGTTGACCTCCTTGAGGACGCGCTCGGCGATCTTCTTGTCGCGCGCGGTCAGCTTCAGCTCGCCCAGGAAGTCCGCGCAGTCGCTGATGGACATCGCGGAGACCTCGGCGATGGACTTGCCCATGACCGTGACGGCGAGGACGACCGGCTTGAGGCGCGTGCCCTCGCAGGAGGGGCAGGGCACCTCGCGCATGTAGCCCTCGAAGCGCTCGCGGCTGGCGTCGCTCTCGGCCTCGCTGTGCCGCCGCTTGACGAACGGCACCGCGCCCTCGAAAGCCGTGGTGTAGCGCCGCTCGCGCCCGTAGCGGTTGCGGTAGCGGACCTCGACCTGGGTCTTGTGGCCGTACAGCAGGGCCTTCTTGGCGCGCTGCGGCAGGCCGGCCCACGGGATGTCCGTGCGGAAACCCAGCGCGTCCGCGAGGGCGCCGACGAGGCGGTCGAAGTAGTCCTTGGTGTGGCCGTGGGACCACGGGTGGATGGCGCCCTCGTCGAGGCTCTTGTCCGGGTCGGGGACGATCAGCTCGGGGTCGACCTCCATGCGCGTGCCGATGCCGGTGCACTCGGGGCAGGCGCCGAAGGGCGAGTTGAAGGAGAACGAGCGGGGCTCCAGCTCCTCGAACGACAGGTCGTCGTACGGGCAGTAGAGGTGCTCGGAGTACATGCGCTCGCGCTCGGGGTCGTCCTCGGGGAGGTCGACGAAGTCGAGCACGACCATGCCGCCGGACAGTCCGAGGGCGGTCTCCACGGAGTCGGTGAGACGGCGCTTGGCGGAGTCCTTCACGGTGAGGCGGTCGACGACCACCTCGATGGTGTGCTTCTCCTGCTTCTTCAGCGTCGGCGGGTTCGACAGCTGGACGGTCTCGCCGTCCACCCGCGCGCGGGAGTAGCCCTTGGTCTGGAGGTCGGAGAAGAGGTCGACGAACTCGCCCTTGCGCTCGCGCACCAGCGGGGAGAGCACCTGGAAGCGGCTGCCCTCGGGCAGCTCCAGGACCTTGTCGACGATGGCCTGCGGCGACTGGCGGGAGATGGGCCGGCCGCACTCGGGACAGTGGGGCTTGCCGATGCGCGCGAAGAGCAGGCGCAGGTAGTCGTAGACCTCGGTGATGGTGCCGACCGTGGAGCGCGGGTTGCGCGAGGTGGACTTCTGGTCGATGGAGACCGCCGGGGAGAGGCCTTCGATGAAGTCGACGTCCGGCTTGTCCATCTGGCCGAGGAACTGCCGGGCGTAGGAGGAGAGCGACTCGACGTAGCGTCGCTGCCCCTCGGCGAAGATGGTGTCGAAGGCCAGCGAGGACTTGCCCGACCCCGACAGGCCCGTGAACACGATGAGCGAGTCGCGCGGGAGGTCGAGCGAGACGTTCTTGAGGTTGTGCTCGCGCGCTCCACGGACGATGAGACGGTCGGCCACGCCGGTCCGCACCTTTCTTGAGGGTAGTGACAGGGGCGGGGCCCCCGTCTTTCTCAGACTAGGGGGAGCCACTGACAACGCCGGTTCGGATTCACGGTTAGTCAACAAACCCCGGCTCTCCAGCATGCCCGACGCCGCACCCGACCCTATAGCACGTGCATTCGATTTTGCTGTCCGGTTCACCTCCTTCACCCGAAGGTGTGACGCGGTTAGGGTCGGCGGCATGATTGATCACGCTGATGACCTGGCGTCTGTACAGGCCGCTACCGAGCGGCTGCTCCACGCGGTCGGCACCCTGGACAACGCGGCTGTGACCCAGTCGTCACGCCTGCCCGGCTGGACCCTCGGTCATGTGCTGACCCACCTGGCCCGCAACGCGGACGCCCTGGTGAACGTCCTCGAGGGCCGCCCCATGTACGCCTCCGCCGAGGCGCGGGACGCCGACATCGAGGCGGGTGCCGCGCGCCCCCTGGAGGAGCAGCTCGCCGACGTGCGGGAGAGCGCCGAGCGCTTCCGTGCGGCGTGTGCGGCTCCGGCGGACCCGTCCCGCACGGTCGCCCTGCGCAACGGCGTCACCGACCGCGCCGAGCGGGTGCCGTTCCGGCGCTGGATCGAGGTGGAGCTGCACCACGTCGACCTGGGGACCGGCTACGAGCTGGAGGACCTGCCGGCCGACTTCACCGAGCGCGAGACCGAGTTCCTCGCGGCCCGGTTCAGCGGCCACCCGGACGTGCCCGCCACCACCCTGTCGGACACCGGCGGCCGCACCTGGACGACCGGCGGCGGGGCGGACGGCGTCCCGGTCACGGTCGTGGGGACACCCGCCGATCTGCTCGGCTGGCTCGCCGGACGCCGGGACGGCGGCGCTTTGTCGGTGAAGGGCGGGGACCTCCCGAAGCTGCCGCCCCTGTGAGCGCTGTCCGGCGCCGGTTCCGGCGCTAGGCTGACGCCCATGACGTACAGCGGGCGGGTGACGGTCGGCGGACCGGCCGACGTGCACGAACTCAAGGACCTGATGATCACCAAGGTCGCGGTCGGCCCCATGGAGAACAACGCGTATCTGCTGCGCTGCCGGGCCACCGACGAGCAGTTGCTGATCGACGCGGCCGCCGAGGCGGAGACGCTGCTGGGCATGATCGGTGACGACGGCATCGCGTCCGTCGTCACCACCCACCGGCACCCCGACCACTGGCAGGCGCTCCCGGAGGTCGTGGCCGCCACCGGCGCCCGCACCTACGCGGGCCGCTACGACGCCGAGGGCATCCCGGTGCCGACCGACGTGCTCGTGGACGACGGCGACGTGATCCGCGTCGGCCAGGTCGAGCTCACCGCCCGCCACCTCGTCGGCCACACCCCCGGCTCGATCGCCCTCGTCTACGACGACCCGCACGGCCATCCCCATGTGTTCACCGGAGACTGTCTCTTCCCGGGCGGTGTGGGCAACACCCACAAGGACCCGAAGGCGTTCGCCAGCCTGCTGCACGACGTCGAGACCAAGATCTTCGACGTCCTCCCGGACGAGACCTGGGTCTACCCGGGCCACGGCGACGACACCACGCTCGGCGCCGAACGCCCTCACCTGCCGGAGTGGCGCGCCCGCGGCTGGTGAGCGGGCGGCGCGCCTGCGTCATGCCTCGGCCGCGCCCGGTCCCGCCAGCGCCGCGATCCGCTCCACCGCGAACACGTACCCCTGGACGCCGCACCCGGCGATGACGCCGTCGGCGCGCAGGGAGACGTAGGAGTGGTGCCGGAAGCTCTCCCGCCGGTGGATGTTGGAGATGTGGACCTCCATCACGGGCAGGCCGTCGCAGGCGTTGAGGGCGTCCAGGATGGCGACGGAGGTGTGTGAATAGGCGCCCGGGTTGATGACGATCCCGCAGTGGTTCAGCCTCGCCTCGTGGATCCAGTCGACCAGTTCGCCCTCGTGGTTGGACTGGCGGAGGTCCACCCTGCCGTTGTGCGCCGCGGCCGCGCGGGCGCACATCGCCTCGACGTCGGCGAGCGTGTCGCGTCCGTATATCTCCGGCTGCCGCTGCCCGAGCAGGTTCAGGTTGGGGCCGTTGAGGATCATGATCGGGGCGTCGGCCAGGTTGCGGGGCACGTTTCCTCCGGTCCGTCGGGAGTGCGGTCCCTCACCGGAACCGCTGGTCGCACCCGGTCTATCACGCCATGGCGACGGGCTCGTACGGCACTTCCGCGCCGCCCGCTCGCGGGGGCGAGCGCCCGGGGCCGCCTTGCGGTGCGGGCGGCCCCGGAGTCAGGCGGTCGGAGGATCGGCGGTCAGGGGTTGATCGCCAGTTCCAGGTAGGCGGCGAGCAGTACCAGGTGCACGCCTCCCTGGAGCGGTGTGGCGCGGCCCGGGACCACCGTCAGGGCGCTGACCACCACGGTCAGGGCGAGCAGCACCATGTGGGTGTTGCCGAGGCCGAGGACGAGCGCGCCGGGCAGCCAGAGCGACGCCAGCGCGACGGCGGGGATGGTCAGGCCGATGCTGGCCATCGCCGAGCCGAGGGCGAGGTTCATGCTGGTCTGCACGTGGTTGCGGCGCGCGGCGCGTACGGCGGCGATGGTCTCCGGGAGCAGCACCAGCAGGGCGATGATCACACCGACCACGCCGTGGCCGAGGCCGGCCGCCTCCACTCCCGACTCGATCGTCGGCGAGACGCCTTTGGCGAGGCCGACGACCCCGATCAGGGCGAGGAGCAGCAGTCCGGCGCTGATCAGCGCGGTGCGCGTGGACGGCGCCTCGGCGTGCTCCTCCTCCGGTTTCGACTGCTCGCCCTGCTTGGCGACGGGCAGGAAGTAGTCGCGGTGCCGCACGGTCTGGGTCGCGACGAACAGGCCGTAGAGGCTCAGCGAGGCGACCGCCGCGAAGGTGAGCTGGACGGTGGAGAATTCCGGGCCCGGCTTGCTGGTGGTGAACGTCGGCAGCACAAGGCTGAGGGTCGCCAGCGTGGTCACGGTGGCGAGGGCGGCCCCGGTGCCCTCCGAGTTGAAGACCGCCGTCTTGTGGCGCAGCGAGCCGACGAGCAGGCTGATGCCGACGATGCCGTTGCAGGTGATCATGACGGCGGCGAAGACGGTGTCGCGGGCGAGAGTCGCGCTCTTGTCCCCGCCGTCGAGCATCAGGGTCACGATCAGCGCGACCTCGATGACCGTGACGGCGACCGCCAGCACCAGGGAGCCGAACGGCTCACCGACCCGGTGGGCGACCACCTCGGCATGGTGCACGGCCGCGAGCACCGCTCCCGCCAGGACCAGGGTCACCACGACGACGATGCCGCCGGGCAACTCCCTCCCCCAGGTCAGGGCGAGCAGCACGACCGCGAGCACGGGAACGGCGACGGTCCATCGGGACGCCATGGACTGGATGCGCTCCGTCATGCGGCGATCGTCCCCGGCATGAGGGGGTGCCGCACCTCAGGGGCTGCCGGCCACCGGCTGACCGCCGAGGGCGCCGTAACTGCTGTCACCGCCGCGCGGCGACCCCTTCCGCTCCGCGATCCTGATCGTCTCGGGGTCGTCATGGTCACGCATGCCCTCCTCGTACTGGTCGGTTGCGGTGGGCGCCGCCCGGGGGTCGGCGCGACGGAACGCGCGGGATGGGAGCGGGGCCGGCGATGCGCCGCCCCCGCTCCCGGTGCCCGTGTTCCTGGTGTCGACGCGGGTCAGACGTCGATGTCGCTCTTCGCGGGGGTCTCGGCCGGCCCGGTGACCTCCTCGGCCTGCGCCTGCTTACGGGACGCGCGGAGGCTGGTGATCGTGGTGACGATCAGCACCGAGCAGATCACGCCCAGGGAGACCGGAATGCTGATCTCGGGGACATGCACCCCGGACTCGTGCAGGGCGTGCAGCACCAGCTTCACGCCGATGAAGCCCAGGATGATCGACAGGCCGTAGGACAGGTGGACCAGCTTCCTCAGCAGTCCGCCGATGAGGAAGTACAGCTGCCGCAGACCCATCAGCGCGAACGCGTTCGCCGTGAACACGATGTACGGGTCCTGGGTCAGGCCGAAGATCGCGGGGATCGAGTCCAGCGCGAACAGGATGTCGGTGGTGCCGATCGCGAGCATCACGACGAGCATCGGGGTCATGACCCGCTTGCCGTTCTGCTGGATCCACAGCTTGGTGCCGTGGTAGCGGTCGGCCACGCCGAAGCGGCGCTCGGCCGCCTTGAGCAGCTTGTTCTCCTCGTACTCCTCGTCCTCCTGGTCGGCCCGGGCCTCCTGGATGAGCTTCCAGGCGGTCCAGATCAGGAAGGCTCCGAAGATGTAGAACACCCAGGAGAAGCTGGCGATGATGGCCGCGCCCGCGGCGATGAATATCGCGCGCAGCACCAGGGCGATGAGCACTCCGACGAGGAGCACCCGCTGCTGGTACTTGGAGGGCACCGCGAACTTCGCCATGATCAGGACGAAGACGAAGAGGTTGTCGACGCTCAGCGACTTCTCGGTGATGTAGCCGGCGAAGAACTCGCCGGCCGGGCGGCCGCCTCCGAAGATCAGCAGGCCGAGCCCGAAGAGCGCGGCCAGGACGATCCAGACGACCGTCCAGATGCCCGCCTCCTTGACGGACACGTCATGCGGTTTGCGGCCGATGAAGAAATCGGCGGCGATCAGGGCACACAGGCCCACGATCGTCAGGACCCACAGGGTCAGGGAAACATCCACTGCGCCTCCGGCAGATACGTCACACGGCAAATGTCAGCGTCGTCGCTGCCGGAGGTCTCTTCCACCCGGACCTGGGGCGCGCGGTGCGCCCCGATGGTCCTCGGGCCGACGCCCCGGGATCTGGCCTGATCCGTATTGACGGGGTCGCCGCACAGACAGGGAGTACTCCCCTCCGTGCGGCCAAGACTACCCAACCACCAAGGATTGGTAAAGAGATCAGTAAAGAAAAGTGCAAAGCCCCAGGTGAAAGGTCTTTACGAGTCCTTGGTCAAAGGGCTCGGGCGGTCACCTGTTCCACCCGCGGCGGGCCTCGGCGACCTTGGTGAGGACCTGGCGGAGCACCTCGCTGCCGGGCGGCACCGCCGGCGGCTCGTACGTCCAGGCGTGCCCCACCCACGGGTCGGCGAGGTGGTCGTCGGGCACCGGGGTCAGGCGCAGCAGCGCGCGCCACAACGGGTCGAGCAGCGGGCCGTAGCCCGCGGACTCCTCGCGGTCCGCGACCATCATCAGGTGGACGCCGACGGAGGGACCCTCGTCGACGAGGTAGCGCAGCTGGTTCACGGCCCGGTCGTCGAAGCCGTGCGGGAAGTCGTTGACGATCAGCAGCTGCTGCGAGGTGTCGAAGCCGGGCGGCAGCGCGTCCGGGGCTCCGCCGCGCAGCGCCATCTGCACCAGGTCGACCCGCTGGGTGAGCCGGGCCAGCACCTCCGTCACACCCGCGGCGCCCTGCGCGGGCGGTCCTGAGAGGACGCCGGTCTGGGTGAGCGGGGCCAGGGCCTGCGCGCCGGAGCCGGCCGGGTCGACGACGTGCACCGTGAACTCGCCGGCCGGGTAGACGGCGAGCAGCCGCGCGGCGTGCGCCACCGCGGTGTCCATGGCCAGGCGCCGCATGTCGTGGGAGTCGGTGAACGACCCGTCCAGCGAGTCGGTGCGCCCGCTGTCGATCCACAGTCCGCGCTCCAGCGGCAGCCTGAGCAGCATCGGGATGCGGACCGCCTCGGCCTCGGGCAGCCGGAGGTCGCCCAGGCGCAGCGCCATGGGTATCTCCATCGGCACCCGGTAGGCGTGCCAGCAGGGGTTGTCCCAGCGGGCGAACGCCGGGGGCAGCGCGGGCTCGACGACCTCGGACTCGGCGACGAGCTGGGCGACGTCCCGGTCGAGGGACGCCCGCGCCTGGTCGACGAGCTGCGCGTACCGCGCGCGGGCGGCCTCGCGGGCGGCGTCGCCCTGGCCGCCGATGCGGCTGCGCGGATCGGACAGGGACTGCTCCAACTCCTTGTCCATCCGCGACTCGGCGAAGTCCACGGCGCTGCGGTACGCGGCGGTGGTGCGGGCCAGGTCCTCGAACATGCCCCAGACCTGGTTGTAGAGCCGCTCCTCCATGGACCAGCCGGTCGCGTCGCCGGCCACGGGCTGCGCGGGCTGTCCGGGCTGGGCCGGGGGCGCCGCGGGCGGGGGCGGCGGCGGGGCGGAGGTCTGGCGCCGGGGGTGGCTGTAGTTGACCGGGCCGCCCGAGGAGGCGTGCGGGTCCGTCGCGCCGCCGTAGGCGGGCTGCGGTCCGCCCTGCCCCTGACCGCCCGCCGGCTGTCCGCCGTACGCCGGCGGCACGGGGCCGGGGACGCCCTGCGGCGCGGCGCCCTGGTCGGGGCCGACCGCGGGGGCCGCGGCCTGGCGGGAGCGGTCGCCCTCGGACGTGCGGGGCGGGGGCGCCTGGACGGAGCGGGCGAGGCCGCGGGCGACGGCCTCGTCGATGCCTGAGGCGAGCTGCGCGGCCTCGGACAGGCCCTGGTCGGCGAAGAGTTCGGCCAGTCCGCCCGCGTAGCCCTGGCCGACGGCTCGCACCTTCCAGGCGCCCTGCCGCCGGTACAGCTCCAGCGCGATGACGGCCGACTCCAGGTCCAGGCCGGTGATGGTGTAGCTGGCGACCTCGGTGCCGTCGAGGCCGGTGACGGCGACGAAGGGGGCCGCCACGGAGCCGAAGCGGGACGGTCCCGCGCCGCCGTCCGGGGCGGGCAGGGCGAGCAGCACGCTGACCCGGTGGACGGCGTCGGTCATGGCGTCCAGGTCCACCGCGAGACGGTGGTCGGCGGCCGCCTGGCGCGACACCTCCAGACCGGGCTGCACGGGGGCGCCCGGGTGGGCCACCCACTCCGTGCCGTGGATGCGTCCGTTCTCGTCGCTGAGTGCGGCGGCGGCCGCGACCGGCGTGCCGGCCGAGATCCGGATCTCCAGACGGGACTGGGACAGCGGGTGGTTCTGCCCCCGCACCAGCTCGGCCGTCATCGCGTGGTCCCCCTGTGTCGCGTCGATGTCTTCGGGTGCGCCGAACCGGCCCCGCTCGGGGCCGGTTCGTCCGCGGCTGCCTAGAGGACCGGCAGGATGGCCGGCATCAGGTCCTGGAAAGTGCGGCCGTTGGCCGGGTTGCCCAGGGCCGTCAGCGTCCAGCCCGAGCCGGTGCGGTGCACCTTGGCCATGATCTGGGCGGTGTAGGGGCCGCCGCCGGCCAGCGTGTAGCGGGCGAGCTCCTGGCCGTTGGTCTCGTCGACCAGGCGGCAGAAGGCGTTCTGCACCTCCTGGAAGGTCTGGCCCGTGAAGGAGTTCACGGTGAAGACGATCTGGTCGATGTGGACCGGGACGCGCGAGAGGTCGACGAGGATGGCCTCGTCGTCGCCGCCCTGGCCGACGCCGCCGACGAGGTTGTCACCGGTGTGACGCACGGAGCCGTCGTCGCTCACCAGGTGACGGAAGAAGACGACGTCGACCGGCTGCTTGTCGGCGAAGAGGACGGCGGAGGCGTCCAGGTCGATCTCCCGCGTGCGGGTGCCGAACAGGCCACGCCGGGGGGCCGCCTGCCAGCCGAGACCCATGCGCACCGCGGTCAGGCTGCCGCCGTCGTTCTTCTGCAGACTGATGGCCTGACCCTTGGTCATGTTGACGGTCACGCGCTGATTCCCCTCTCGGACGTCCCCTGTTGCCGCGAAGACCGCGGTTGACCAGAACCCTACGCAGGTGCGCTGACAGCGACGTAGCCCGGTCCACACTTTGTGTCGGTCTTGCAACACATTCCGTGTGCGGAGGTCAGGACAGGCCCGCCTCCTGCATCTGCCTCAGTTCCTTCTTCATCTCGGACACCTCGTCGCGCAGCCGTGCCGCGATCTCGAACTGCAGGTCGGCGGCGGCGGCGCGCATGCGCGCGGTCAGCTCCTCGATCTGCTCGGCGAGTTCGGCCGCGGGGCGGTCGGTGGGCACGGTCTCGGCGGCCTTGCCCTTGGGCCCCTTGGCGTTCTTCGCGGCCTTCGCCGCCTTGCCGCCGAGGGCGGGCACGGGCGCCTTGGTGCCTCCGCCGTCCTTCTTGGCCTGGCGGTAGCCCGAGCCGAGCAGCTGCTCGGTGTCGATGTCCTCGCGGGCGATCTGCGCGACGATGTCGTTGATCTTCTTGCGCAGCGGCTGCGGGTCGATGCCGTTGGCCTGGTTGTACGCGATCTGCTTCTCGCGGCGGCGGTTGGTCTCCTCGATGGCCTTCTCCATCGCCGGCGTGATCTTGTCGGCGTACATGTGGACCTGACCGGAGACGTTGCGCGCCGCGCGGCCGATGGTCTGGATCAGGGAGGTGCCCGACCGCAGGAAGCCCTCCTTGTCGGCGTCGAGGATCGCCACCAGGGACACCTCGGGCAGGTCGAGACCCTCACGCAGCAGGTTGATGCCGACCAGGACGTCGTACTCGCCGCTGCGCAGCTCCCGCAGCAGCTCCACCCGGCGCAGGGTGTCGACGTCGCTGTGCAGATAGCGCACCTGGATGCCGAGCTCGAGGAAGTAGTCCGTGAGGTCCTCGGCCATCTTCTTGGTGAGCGTGGTGACCAGGACGCGCTCGTCCTTCTCCACACGTGTGCGGATCTCGTGCACCAGGTCGTCGATCTGGCCCTCGGTGGGCTTGACGACGACCTCGGGGTCGACGAGTCCGGTCGGGCGGATGATCTGCTCGACGAAGCCGTCCGAGCGGGAGAGCTCGTACTGCCCCGGGGTGGCCGACAGGTACACCGTCTGGCCGACGCGCTCCTGGAACTCCTCCCACTTCAGCGGCCGGTTGTCCAGGGCGGAGGGCAGCCGGAAGCCGTGGTCGACGAGCGTGCGCTTGCGGGAGGCGTCGCCCTCGTACATGGCGCCGATCTGCGGCACGGTGACGTGCGACTCGTCGATGACGAGGAGGAAGTCGTCCGGGAAGTAGTCCAGGAGCGTGTTGGGCGGCGAGCCCGGCGTGCGGCCGTCGAAGTGCATCGAGTAGTTCTCCACGCCGGAGCAGGTGCCGATCTGGCGGAGCATCTCGATGTCGTACGTGGTCCGCATGCGCAGCCGCTGGGCCTCCAGGAGCTTGCCCTGCTTCTCCAGCTCGGAGAGGCGCTCGCCGAGCTCCTTCTCGATGTCGTTGACCGCGCGCTCCAGCCGCTCGGGGCCGGCGACGTAGTGGGAGGCGGGGAAGACGTAGAGCTGCTGGTCGTCGCTGATGATCTCGCCGGTCAGCGGGTGCAGCGTGGACAGGGCCTCGATCTCGTCGCCGAACATCTCGATGCGGACGGCGAGCTCCTCGTAGACCGGGAAGATCTCGATGGTGTCGCCGCGCACGCGGAAGGTGCCGCGGGTGAAGGCCATGTCGTTGCGCGTGTACTGGATGTCGACGAAGCGGCGCAGCAGTTCGTCACGGTCGATCTCGTCGCCGACGCGCAGGGGCACCATGCGGTCCACGTACTCCTGCGGGGTGCCCAGGCCGTAGATGCAGGAGACGGAGGCGACCACGACGACGTCGCGGCGGGTGAGCAGCGAGTTGGTCGCGGAGTGGCGCAGCCGCTCGACCTCCTCGTTGATCGAGGAGTCCTTCTCGATGTAGGTGTCCGACTGCGGGACGTACGCCTCGGGCTGGTAGTAGTCGTAGTACGAGACGAAGTACTCGACCGCGTTGTTCGGCAGGAGCTCGCGGAACTCGTTGGCCAGCTGGGCGGCCAGGGTCTTGTTCGGCGCCATGACCAGGGTGGGGCGCTGGAGCTTTTCGATCATCCACGCGGTGGTGGCGGACTTGCCGGTGCCGGTGGCGCCGAGCAGCACGACGTCCCGCTCACCGGCCTCGATGCGCCGGGCGAGCTCGGCGATGGCCGCCGGCTGGTCGCCGCTGGGCTGGTAGGGGCTGACGACCTCGAAGGGCGCCACCGTGCGTTCGATCTGGGAAACGGGCCGCATGTCATCCACGGTACGACTCCCCACTGACAACGGGTCCGGGTCAGCGGCGCTGGGGGGTGCGGGAGCGGTGCTCGACGGGGCCGCGGGCGCGCAGCCGGGAGCGGACCGAGGGGTGGTGCGACGGGGAATGGGCGGGTATCCCCGGCAGACGGTCGGCGGAGGGCGCCGGGGAGCGGCCCATGACGACCAGCGGGTCGAAGATCACCACGATGCCGGCGAGGACGAGGACGGCGAGCGGTCCGACCATCATCGGGCCGAGCAGGGCCGCGGCGGACTCCCCCGTGGCGGGTTCGGCGGTGCCGTGCACATGCACCTCGACGGCGGCCATGCCGATGTAGTGCATGCCGGTGACCGCGAGACCCATGATCAGACTCGCGCCGACGCTCCACAGGAACCCTTTGCCCTGTCCCGCCGCCCACAGGGCCGCGCTGGCGGCGGCCATGGCGACGACGACCGAGGCGGCGACGGCGAGGACGTCGTACTCGATCAGCCCGTCCAGACTCATTCCGGCCATGCCGAGGTAGTGCATGGACGCCATGCCGAGACCGGTGACGGTTCCGCCGGTGAAGAGGGCCGTCCCGGTGGCGCCCCTGTAGCCGACGATGAAGATGCCTATGCCCACCATGACGACGGCGACGGCGAGGCTCGCGAGGGTCAAGGCGCGGTCGTAGCGGATCGGCGTCCCCTCGACGGTGAAACCCATCATCGCGATGAAGTGCATCGTCCAGACGCCGGCGCCTATGGAGGCCGCCCCGAGGGCGAGCCAGGCGGGTCGCCAGGAGCGCGGACCGTGGCCTGCCCGGGTGGTGCAGCGCAGCCCGAGCGCACCTCCGAGACAGGCCATGAGATAGGCCACCAGAGGTGTTACCAGCCCGTAACTGAATCCGTCGACCGTGCCGTGCATGCGCGGCTGCCCTTCCGCCCTCAACGTCCCGCGTTGCCCTGTTCTACGCCCCCTCCCAGGACCGCTGCGGCGGCCAGGGTTTCGCAGAGAGTATGACCCCCACCGGAATGGTCGAACGACTATCCGGCAAAGAAACACGTCCTTGCCGCAGGTGTGTGGCACCGGTGTGCGGCGTTCGGGGTCCGGCGTTCAATCCGTGGCCATCCTGCACCCGTCTTGCGTTGACCCTCTGCTGTCACAGTGGTTCCTGACCGTGACCGTTCGACGCGAGGAGTACACATGCACGTACGCGCTGTTGCCGCCTCGACCACCGCGCTTGCGGGAGCCGCCGTTCTCCTGCTGCCGCTCTCCCCGGCCCGGGCCGCCGAGGGCACCGCGCCGGCACCCGTGGTCGTCGCGCACCGGGGCGCCTCCGGGTACGCGCCGGAGAACACGCTGGCAGCCGTCGACAAGGCGGCCGCCCTGGGCACCGAGTGGGTGGAGAACGACGTCCAGCGCACCAAGGACGGCGAGCTCGTCGTCGTCCACGACGACAGTCTGCAGCGCACCACCGACGTCGAGGAGGTCTTCCCCGACCGTGCGCCGTGGAAGGTGAAGGACTTCACCGCCGCCGAGATAGCCCGCCTGGACGCGGGCAGCTGGTTCGACCCCGCGTACGCGGGCGCGCGCGTGCCGACGCTGGAGCAGTTCGTGCACCGGATCGACCAGCACCGGCAGAAGCTGCTGCTGGAGATCAAGAACCCGCAGCTGTATCCCGGCATAGAACGGGACATCCTCAAGGTCCTCGCCAACGAGGGCTGGCTCGACCGGGCGCATGTGCGGCAGCGGCTGGTCGTGCAGAGTTTCAGCGCGGACAGCGTGCGCACGGTCCACCAGCTGGCCCCCGCGGTGAAGACCGGGTTCCTCGGTACGCCGCCGGTCGCGGACCTGCCGGCGTACGCGGTCTTCACCGACCAGATCAATCCCTCGCACGCGTCGCTGACCGCCGACTACGTGACCGCGGTGCACGCCTTCAAGGGGGCGCACGGCAAGCGGCTGGAGACGTTCACCTGGACGGTGAACGACGCGGCCGCCGCCCGCCGGGTGGCCGGCTACGGGGTGGACGGGATCATCTCCAACAACCCCGACGTGGTGCGTGACGCGGTGGGCGGCTGATCCCTCGGCCGCGGCTGGCCTGCCCTTGGCCCCCTTTGCCGCCGTTCCGGCGGGCGTTGTCGGTGGCGGGTCGTACGGTGGGGCGCATGGACAGCGACGGGCGGTTCGGGCAGCGGGTCGTGTGGGCGGTCGTGGACACCGCCATCGGCCCGCTGCTGCTGGCCGCGACCCGGGAGGGCCTGGTCAACGTGGTGTTCCACGCCACCGACGAGGTGCGTGACAAGGCGCTGGAGCGGCTGGCGTCCCGGCTCGGCGGCGAGCCCGTGGAGGAGCCCGGCTCGCCTCTGCTGGCCGAGGCGATACGCCAGTTCGACGCCTACTTCGCGGGCGAGAGGCACTCCTTCGAGCTGCCGCTGGACTGGTCGCTGATCTCGGGCTTCAACCGCGAGGTGCTGCGCGAACTGGCCACCACCGTGCCGTTCGGCACGGTGGTGGGGTACGGCGATCTGGCGGGCCGGGTCGGTCAGCCGGGCGCCGCGCAGGCCGTGGGCATGGCCATGGGCGCCAACCCGCTGCCGGTGGTCGTGCCCTGCCACCGGGTCGTGGAGAGCGGCGGCGGCATCGGCGGCTTCGGGGGCGGGCTGGAGACGAAGCGGCGGCTGCTCGCCCTGGAGGGTGTGCTGCCGGAGCCGCTGTTCTGACAGCCCTGGCGGCTTGTGGAGCCGCCGTTCAGTCGTAGTGGCGCGCCTCGAAGATGTTGCCGTCGGGGTCGCGGAAGTAGAAGCTGCGCTTGGCCGGGCCGCGTGCCCCGAAGGAGTCGTGGGCGATGTCCGACACCGGGACCGACTGCTGCTGAAGGCGGTCGAGGAGGGCGTCGAAGGCGTCCGCGGACAGCGACAGGCAGACGTGATTGACGGGGTGGCCCGAGCTGTCGGCGGCCCCGGGCAGCATCGTCATGCGGTCCGCCTTGGAGCGCGGCATGAGGTCGAGGATGGTCTCGTCACTGACGCGCACCGAGGGGAAGGGCGCCTCGCCGACCGAGAAGTCGGCGAGCCTCACCGGCTCCAGGCCGACGGCCTTCTCGTAGAAGTGCGCGGCGGCGATCGGGTCGCTCACCCAGAGGACGATGTGGTCGAGCCGGGTCGCGTGGTCTGTCATGGCCCCAGCCTCCGTGAGCCGTGTGACGCACCGCAAGGGTTTGGCCCGGCGTGCCGCCCGCCAGAGATGGAGGGAGAGGCGGCAGACGGGAGGCAACGCGTGGTGCTGATGGTGTCGGAAGAGGTACGGGACGCGATCGCGACGGGCCGGCCGGTGGTGGCCCTGGAGTCCACGATCATCGCCCACGGCCTGCCCCGGCCGCGCAATCTCCAGGTGGCGCGCGAACTGGAGGCCGCGGTACGGCGGGAGGGCGCGGTCCCGGCGACGATCGCCGTGCTGGACGGCACGCCGCGGGTCGGCCTGGACAAGGAGCAGCTGGAGCGGGTCGCGAACGAGGACGGCATCCGCAAGCTGGGCCACCGTGACCTGCCGCTCGCGGTGGCCACGGGGGCGAGCGGCGCGACGACGGTCTCCGCGACCGCGCTGCTCGCGGCGCTCGCGGGCATCCGGGTGTTCGCCACCGGCGGGCTCGGCGGGGTGCACCGCGAGTGGACGGTCACCCAGGACGAGTCGGCCGACCTGGGGCTGCTGGCGCGCACCCGGATCACCGTGGTGTGCGCGGGCGTGAAGTCGATCCTGGACGTGCCGGCGACCCTGCAGCGGCTGGAGACGCTGGGCGTGGCGGTCGCCGGGTACGGCACCGACCGCTTCCCCGGCTTCTACCTGTCCGACTCGGGGCATCCCGTGGACTGGCGGCTGGACACCCCGGAGGAGGTGGCCGCGGTGATGCGGGCGCAGGACGCGCTCGGCTGCCCGGAGTCGGCGCTCGTCGTCGCCAACCCGGTATCTGAGGGGCAGCAGCTGGATCCCGGGCTGCACGCGCGGGTGCTCGACGAGGCGCTGCGGGCGTGCGAGGCGGCCGGGGTCACCGGTCAGGGGGTCACGCCGTTCCTGCTGGACCACCTGGTGAGGCATACCGACGGCGCCTCCCTCGAGGCCAATCTGGCGGCGGTGCGGGGCAACGTGGCGCTCGCGGCCCGGGTGGCGGCGGCCTGGGCCGCCGGGGCGTGACCGGGTCGGACGGGGCGCTGCTGGTCGTCGGCGACGTGATCACGGACGTGGTCGCGCGCCACGCGGGACCGCTCGCCCCGGGCACGGACACGGCGGCCGTGATCCGCACGGTGCCGGGCGGGGCGGGCGCGAACGTCGCCTGCTGGGCGGCGCGCCGGGGCGGGTGCGAGGTGCGGCTGCTGGGGCGGGTGGGCGCGGACGCGGCGGTCTGGCACGAACGGGAGCTGAACGCCTGCGGTGTGCGTCCGCGGCTGGTCGTGGACGCCGAGGTGCCGACGGGGACGGTCGTGTGCCTGGTCGACGAGGGCGCGGCGGCCGAGCGGACCTTCCTCACCGACAGCGGCGCGTCGCTGCGGCTCGGCCCCGAGGACTGGTCGGACGCCCTGCTGGACGGGGTGGGGCGGCTGCATCTGTCGGGCTATCTGCTGTTCGGCGGGAGCAGCCGGGCCCTGGTGGCGGTGGCGTTGAAGGCGTCGGAGGCGCGGGGGGTGCCGGTGAGCATGGATCCGGCGTCGGCCGGGTTCCTGGCCGAGCTGGGTCCGGACCGCTTCCTGTCGTTGGCCGAGGGCGTGGACGTGCTGCTGCCGAGCCGCGACGAGGCGTGTCTGCTGACGGGGTGTCCGGATGTGGCGGAGGCGGCGGAGACGCTGAGCCGGCGGGTGCCGCTGGTGGTGGTCAAGCTCGGCGCGGAGGGTGCGCTGCTGGCGCGGTCCGGCGAGGTGTGCGCCCGTGTTCCCGCTCTGCCGGTGACGCCTCGGGACACGACCGGGGCGGGCGACGCCTTCACCGGGGCCTTTCTCGCGGCGCTGCTGGCCGGTGCGGATGCCGGGCGGGCGGCGGAGGAGGGGTGCCGGGCGGGTGCCGCGGCGGTGGAGCGGGTGGGGGCACGGCCGCCGGCGCGGGGCTGACCGGGCCAACTTGCGCGGAAGGGCGTTCTCTTGCGTGGGCGCGCCCTTTTTCCACAGGCGGGAACCAAACGGAACTTCCCCTTTCCACAGGCCCGCACGCGGTCGGCCGGGTGCTGGCAGACTGGCGCGGCAGGCCGACGAGGAAGCGCGGCACGGGGGATCCACGCGAGGGGGAGCCGAATGTCCAGGGCAGTGAATCTGAGGAGGGTCACCGGTCTCGGCCGGGTGGGCAGGCTGCGCGGTCTGGCGCGCAGGCGTCCCCGGGTGGATCTGAGCCACCCCGCCCGGTCCCCGCTGGGGTCGTCGGTGGTCAACTGCGTGACGTACAGGGACGGTCACCGCCTCTCCGTGCCCGGGGACGCGGCCGAGGCCGTCAAGCGGGTCCGCGCGAGCGGGGAGGGGTTCGTGTGGCTGGGGCTGCACGAGCCGACGAGCCGGGAGTTCGCCGGCATCGCCGAGCTGTTCGACCTGCATCCGCTGGCGGTGGAGGACACCGTCGAGGCGCATCAGCGGCCGAAGCTGGAGCGGTACGGGGAGACGCTGTTCGCGGTGTTCAAGACCGTCTGCTACGTCGAGCACGAGGAACTCACCGCGACCAGCGAGGTGGTGGACACCGGCGAGATCATGGTGTTCGTCGGCGAGGACTTCGTGGTGACCGTGCGGCACGGCCGGCACGGGTCGCTCGGCCCGCTGCGCGAAGGTCTTGAGGCCGATCCGGCTCGGTTGGCGCAGGGTCCGTCCACGGTGCTGCACGCCGTCGCGGACCAGGTCGTCGACGACTATCTGCGCGTGGTCGACTCGGTCCAGGGGGACATGGACCAGGTCGAGACGGAGGTGTTCGCGGAGCACGGCGCCCGCGTCGACCCGGGCCGTATCTACCAGCTCAAGCGTGAACTGCTGGAGCTGAAGCGGGCGGTGGTGCCGCTGGGCCGGCCGCTGGAGGAGCTCGCCACCCGGCCGAACCGGGTGGTCGCCCCCGACATCCAGGCGTACTTCCGTGACGTCGCCGACCATCTGCAGCGGGCGACGGATCAGATAGCGGCGTTCGACGAGCTGATCAACTCGATCCTCCAGGCCCACCTGGCACGGGTCACCGTCGCCCAGAACGAGGACATGCGGAAGATCACCGCATGGGCGGCGATCGTCGCGGTGCCGACCATGGTGTGCGGGGTGTACGGCATGAACTTCGACCACATGCCGGAGCTGCACTGGCGGTACGGCTACGGCATGGTCGTCGGGGTGATATCCGTGGCGTGTCTGGTGCTGTACCGGGCGTTCCGGCGCAGCGGCTGGCTGTGACGCGCGCCCGTCCCGCCGGTCGCGGGCGGCGGGCTCAGCCGGAGGCGGACCGGGCGTAGACGCTCTCGGCGAAGGCGGCGATCTGTTCGTCCGTCAGATGCCGGGCCAGGTCGGCCTCGCTGATCATGCCGACGAGACGCTTGTCGTCGATGACGGGCAGCCGGCGGATCTGGTGGGTGCGCATCTCGGTGAGGACGTCGTCGACGTCGGCGTCGGACTCGATCCAGCGCGGTGTGCCCTGGGCCATGTCGCCCGCGGTGACCTTGGCGGGGTCGTGGCCCATGGCGACGCAGCCGACGACGATGTCGCGGTCGGTGAGGATGCCGCAGAGCCGTTCGTTCTCGTCGCTGATGGGCAGCGCGCCGACGTTCAGTTCGCGCATCAACTGCGCCGCCCGGTCGAGGGTTTCGTGCGCGGGGATCCACTGGGCGCCGCGGTGCATGATGTCTCCGGCGGTGGTCATGAGGTACCTCCCGGTGCCGGACGGCCGGCGCGGCGCGGGGCGCGCCGCGAGTCCCGACGCCCTTCATTGTCGCCGTGCCGCTCGCGGACGGCACCCGCAGGGGGCGGCGCCGCACCCTCGGCCGCGCCAGTCTCCCGACGGGGCCTCGACAGAGCCCTGACCACGCTCTTCGCCGTGTTCTCAGCCGCGCCAGGCCGGGTGGCGGGGGTCGTCGGCCCGTACGAGGACGTCGGCGGTGCCGGCCGGGTCGGTCTCCCGCTCGTAGCGCTCGAAGGCGGGGAGGGTCCAGTGCTCGGATTCGGGGGTGCGGCGGCGCAGCGCTCCGGGTGAGAGGAGGAGGTGGACGGTCAGGTCGAAGGGGAACCAGTGGTGCAGGAGGAGGGGTCCGTGCAGCAACAGCACGCCGCCGGGCGGCAATTCGGCGTACGGGCTGCGGGTGGCACGGTCGGTGACCGGGTCCCAGAGGTCGGGCAGGACCCGGCCGCTGCCGCCGGGGCCGAGCGGGTCGAACACCTCGCGCCACAGGGCGCCGGTGTCGTACCAGCCGCTGTAGTAGGACTCCAGGTCCTGGTGGCCGTACTCGAGCCGGACCGAGGCGGGGCGCAGGAAGCCCTCCGTGCCGACGACCAGGCTGGGGCGGCCGCGGACGCGCAGCGCCTCGGCGACCCGTTCGGCGAGGTCTCCCGGGCGGGCGGCCGGGGCGCCGTCGAGGGCGACGCGGGGCCAGGGGGAGCCGTCGGCCGTGTCGAGGTCCAGCAGGCGTTCGGCGAGCAGGTCGACGAGCCGGTCCCAGGTGATCGCTTCGAGTCGCACACGGCCATGATGCGGCACGTCCCGGGCGGCACGGGAAGCGCCGGGGAGGACAGGCGCCGTGGGCGGGAGCGGGCGGTGGACGCCCGCGTATGGGTGCGCGCCGTTCGGCCATGGTCCGGCGCGGCGGGGGCGCGTTCACTGGTGGTACGGGCGGCCGGGGAAGGGCCCGGCCGGAAGGACGAGGGTGAGAAGGATGACAGGGGTGAGGACATGGGTGAGGGGGCGAACGCCGTGCTGACGGCGCTGGGTGTGCTGGGGACCGGGCTGGTGGCCGGGGTGTTCTGCGCGTTCTCGACGTTCGTGATGCGAGGGCTGGCGGCGCTGCCGCCGGCGCGGGGCGTGGCGGCGATGCAGGCGGTCAACGTGGCGGCGCTGCGGCCACCGTTCATGACGGTGTTCCTCGGCACGACGGTGCTGAGCGCGGTGCTCACGGTGGTGACGCTCGTGACGTGGCCGGACGAGGGGGCGGTCGCGTCGGTGGTGGGCGGCGCGCTGTTCCTGTGCGGGTCGTTCGGACCGACCGTGGCGGCGAACATACCCCGCAACGAGCGGCTGGCCCGGCTCGACGCGGGCGGCGCGGAGGCTGCCGCGTACTGGCCGGAGTACGTGCGCGGGTGGACGCGGTGGAACCACGTCCGCGCCGTCGCCTCGGCCGGGGCGGCGCCGGCGTACCTCCTCGCCCTCACCGCCTGAGGGTGGCGGACGCCGCGCCCGGGCGCGCCCCGGCCGAGGCCCCGTACGCACGGTGTCCGGCACGCTGCGGGCCGGGATGAGCGGACGTATCGTGTGCGCAGGAGTGCCGCCCGACGACGCACGGCCTGTCACCCGCGCACGCAAGGAAGACGGCCATGGCAGATCCCAAGGGTTTCCTCACCACGCCCCGCGAGGAGTGGCCGCGCCGGCCCGTGGAGGAGCGGGCCCGCGACTGGGACGAGGTGTACGTCCCCGGGGGACTGCTGCCGATCATCAGTGAGCAGGCCGACCGGTGCATGGACTGCGGTGTGCCGTTCTGCCACGAGGCCTGTCCGCTGGGCAACCTCATCCCGGAGTGGAACGACCTGGTGTCCCGGGAGGACTGGCGGGCGGCGGCGGAGCGGCTGCACGCCACGAACAACTTCCCCGAGTTCACGGGGAGGCTGTGCCCGGCGCCGTGCGAGGCGGGCTGTGTGCTGGCCATCAACCAGCCGGCGGTGACCATCAAGAACGTCGAGTGCGCCATCGCCGACAAGGCGTGGGAGGAGGGGTTCGCCCAGCCGGCGCCGCCGGACCGGCTGTCCGGGCGGACGGTCGCGGTCATCGGC
This sequence comes from Streptomyces sp. P9-2, assembly GCF_051903975.1. NCBI lineage: Bacteria > Bacillati > Actinomycetota > Actinomycetes > Kitasatosporales > Streptomycetaceae > Streptomyces > Streptomyces sp. P9-2. The sequence goes on along the minus strand of NZ_CP192633.1, from coordinate 3,384,303 downwards.
TCGGGTCCCACCGGGCTGGCGGCCGCGCAGCAGCTCACCCGGGCCGGGCACACGGTCGCGGTGTACGAGCGGGACGACCGGATCGGCGGGCTCATGCGGTACGGGATCCCGGAGTTCAAGATGGAGAAGCACCATCTGGAACGGCGCGTGGAGCAGATGCGGGCCGAGGGGACGCGGTTCCGCACGTCGACCACGGTCGGGCAGGACGTGGACGCGGCGGAGCTGCGGAGCCGTTACGACGCGGTGGTGATCGCGACGGGGGCGACGGCGTGGCGGGAGCTGCCGGTGCCGGGGCGTGAACTCGCGGGCATCCACCAGGCGATGGAGTACCTGCCGCTGGCCAACCGGGTGTGCGAGGGCGACCTGGGGAGGTCGCCGCTGTCGGCGGAGGGGCGGCACGTCGTCATCGTCGGGGGCGGTGACACGGGCGCCGACTGTCTGGGGACGGCGGTGCGGGAGCGGGCCGCGTCGGTCACCCAGTTGGACATCTACCGGAAGCCGGGCGCCGAGCGCGACGAGGAGAACGAGCCCTGGCCGACGTACCCGAAGCTGTACCGGCTGTCGGCGGCGCACGAGGAGGCGGGCGCGCTGCGGACGGCGCCGCAGGCGGACGCCGACGCGAGGCTGTTCGCCGCGTCGACGCTGCGTTTCGAGGGGGACGAGCACGGGCGGGTGCGCGGACTGCACCTGGTCGAGGTGGACGCGGGGCGCAGGCCCGTGCCGGGGACGGAGCGGACGCTGCCCGCCGACATGGTGCTGCTGGCGCTCGGCTTCTCGGGCCCTGACCAGGGCGACGGGATGATCGCGCAGCTCGGTCTCGAGCTGGAGCCGCGCGGGACGATCACGCGGGGGCCGGACTTCGCCACGCACATGCCGGACGTCTTCGCGGCGGGCGACGCAGCCCGGGGGCAGTCGCTGATCGTGTGGGCCATCGCGGAGGGGCGGGCGGTGGCGGCGGCCGTCGACCAGTACCTGACGGGCGGCACGAGCCGTCTGCCGGCGCCGATCGGCCCGTACGACCGGCCCATGACCGTCTGAGACGCACCCGGCCCGCGCACGCCTGCCGGCCGCCCTCATGGCCTGAATGTGCCCCCAGCACGCCGACGCCCTCGGGCCCCCGGCCGGAGCCGGGCGCCCGAGGGCGTCGGACAGGAGCGGACGGCCCTACGGCTTGCGCGCCACCGCGCCGTAGCCGGGGATGACCCCGTCGTCCTGGCCGGGGACCGGGTCGCCCAGTTCGGGGTGCCAGAGGTGCGGCACCTGGACGCCCGGTTCGACGAGGTCGAGGCCGTCGAAGAAGCGGGTGAACTCCTCGCGGCTGCGCAGCGCCAGGGTGACGCCCGCGCCCTTGAGCTTCGCCGTGGCCTCCTCCGACTCCTCGGGGGTGAAGTCGGCCGTGGCGTGGCTGATCACCAGGTGGCTGCCCGACGGCAGGGCGTCCACCAGCCGCGCCACCAGCTCGTGCGCGCCGTCCTCGTCGGGGACGAAGTGCAGCAGCGCGATGAGCGACAGGCCGATCGGCTCGTCGAAGTCGAGGACCTTGCGCGCTCCCTCCAGGATGGTGTCCGGGTCCCGGACGTCGGCCTGGAGGTAGTCGGTGACGCCCTCGTCCGTGCCGCGCAGCAGGGCCGCCGCGTGGGCCAGCACGATGGGATCGTTGTCGCAGTAGACGACGCGGGCGTCCGGCGTGATCTTCTGGGCGATCTGGTGCAGGTTGGGCTCGGTGGGGATGCCCGTGCCGACGTCGAGGAACTGGCGCACGCCCTGCCCGGCGAGCCAGCGCGTGGCGCGCTGCATGAACGCGCGGTTGACGCGCGCCATGACCGGCACCCTCGGCTCCAGGGTGAGCATCTGCCGGCCCATGGCCTCGTCGACCGGGTAGTTGTCCTTGCCTCCGAGGTACCAGTCGTACATCCGCGCCGGATGCGGTCTGGTGGTGTCGATCTCCACGGGGTTCTGCCCGGTCATGACGGACTCCGTAACTGTCTGCAAGTGTTAGTGATCAATTCAGTGCCAAATTCGGTGCCAAGGCGGTGCCAAGGGAAAGCAAAGGTAGTGCGGCAATCGGAGATCAGGACAGCAGGAAATCCGCCTCTCCGGCCTTGGCCCCCTCGATGAAGGCCGTCATCTCGGCGGAGGTGTAGATGAGCGCCGGACCGTCCGGGTCGGTGGACTGGCGCACGGCGATCCGGCCGTCGTCCAGCTTCATCGCCTCCAGGCAGTTGCCGCCGTTGCCGCCGCTCCAGGGCTTGTGCCAGCCCTCGCTGCCCAATTCCCGCGCGGGCATGCCGTTGTAGATCCTCCTGGCGTGCGCCCGTGCACGCGGCTGGGTCTTCGGGGGCTTGATGAGTTCCATTCACAGCTCCTTGCGGAGATCCCGGAGGATCTCCTTCGTGCGATGTGCCGTGGCGGCCTGCGCCGCCATGCGGTCCATGACCTCGAGGTGGGTCGCCACCTCGGTGCGCGCGTCCAGGTAGACGGCGCCGGTCAGGTACTCGCTGTAGACCATGTCCGGCAGTTCGGGCATGGCAAATCGGAACAGCACGAACGGCCCGTACGTGCCGGGGTGGGGCCCGCTGTCGAACATGGCGATCTGGAGCGTCACGTTGGGCAGCGCCGCCGCCTCGAGCAGCTTGTCGATCTGCGCGCGCATCACCTCCGGACCGCCGACCTGGCGGCGCAGCACCGTCTCGTCCATGACGGCCCACAGCCGGGGCGCGTCCTCGCGGGTGAGCAGCTTCTGCCGCCGCATGCGCAGGTCGACGTGGCGCTCGATGTCCTCGGGGCGGGTCTGCCCGATGGCGCCGGAGCGCAGCACGCCACGCGCGTAGTCCTCCGTCTGGAGCAGTCCGGGGACGAAGTGGGGTTCGTAGCTGCGGATGAGGGAGGCCGCGCCCTCCAGGCTGACGTACATGGAGAACCAGCCGGGCAGGATGTCGTGGAAGCGCTGCCACCAGCCGGGCCGGTTGGCGTCCTCCGCGAGCTGGACGAAGGCCTCGGCCTCCTCGTCGGAGACGCCGTAGGCCTTCAGCAGCAGCTGGAGGTAGGGGATCTTGAGCCCCACCTCGGCCATCTCCATGCGGCGCACGGTGGCAGGGGCGACACGCAGGATCCGGGCGGCCTCCTCCCGTTTGAGACCCGCGCGCTCGCGCAGGTCCAGCAGGCGGCGTCCGAGGACGACCTGCCCGACCGTCGGCGCGGACCGGGGTTCGCTCACGCTTCACCTCCCTCGAACAAATCCTGACAGCCCGGCGGCGCCGTCCGGAGATCCGGCACAGGGATCGGGTGATCCCCCGGGACGGGAACCAGCGATCCGAAGTGACGCGAACACACATTCGAATCAATGTCCGGCGATCCCAACTGGCGCCGCGCGAGGTGCTGTTGCGAGCAGTGTGCCACGCCCGTCCAGACCGTCACACAGCACTCTGCAATTTTCAGAGTGACACTTGCCAAGTGTTCACGGCGGGGCGATAGTGGCAAGCGTGATTCCGTCCGCGCCCTTAGGAACAGACGCCGCCGCGGCTTCCGTCGGCCTCGGCGCCACCCCGGCCACCGCTCCTTCGAGGGCCGGGGCCGGGCGCCGGTTCCGTTTCGAACTGGCCGCTCACCCTGGTTCCCCCGCGCAGGCGAGACGGCTGACACGGGCCCGGCTGACCGGCTGGTCGGTGTGCGAGGACACCTGTGACACGGCGGCCCTGGTCGTCTCCGAACTGGTCACCAACGCCATCGTGCACACCGCGAGCAGCCATGTCGTCTGCGAACTGCACGACGGCGACGACCTGCTGCGCATCGCCGTGCGGGACGAGGGCTGCGCGCCGGGCCGGCCGCGGGCGAACACCCGGCAGCAGCCGGAGGAGGAGCACGGGCGGGGACTGCTCCTCGTCGACTCCCTGTGCCACGCGTGGGGCGCCCTCGAACACGGCCCCGGCCTGCTGGTCTGGGCGGAACTCCCCCGCACCTCCGACGCCCCCGGCGACCCCGCCGACGCCCGGAACGACCTCGGCTGGGGCGCCCGCCCCAAGCCCGGTCCGGCCGGCGGCTCCGGGGACGGCGAGGACGACACCGGCGACAGCGGCGCGGCCCACCCCGCGGAGCAGCGCCTCGGCATCCCCGCCGACCGGGACGGAGGACTGGCGTGACGGGCCCCGGCGCCACACGCGTACTGAGCCTGGACTCCCTGGTCCGGATCCAGCGCGGACGGCTCACGCCGGACGCGCCCCGACGGCTCCCCGTGCCCGAGGGGATGACCGCCCCGATGGGCTGCGACGCGGTGGCCGTGCCGGCCCGCTTCGGCCCGCAGGTCCTGCCCCGGCTGCCCCGCGTGGGGTGCGTGTACGCCGACGACGCGCACTGGTGGTGGCTGGTCCCGTCCGACTCGGACTACGCCCTGGAGTGGCCCGCCCCCGCGCACTACGCCGCCGGCGCGGTCCTCCCCGACTCCCCCGCCGACACGGGTGCCGCCGGCCTCCCGGGGCTGATCCACCGCCCCGACGGCACGCTCCCCTACACGCCGCCGATACCGCTCTACCTGGCCCTGTGCCGGCTCACCGGGACGACCCCGGTCTGGTCACGCCCCGTCACCGCCTGACGGCCGCGCACCGCCCCGCGCGGCCGGGGTCACGCCACCGCCTCGCCGCCGGCGCTCTCGCCGCGCACGATCACCAGGAACATGTCGGTGGCGAGGTCCATGACGACCTCGGCGGGCAGGCCCTCCAGGCGCCGCGCGTGCGCGAACTCCTCCGCGGGCCAGGAGCCACGCGGTCCACCTGCGGGAAAGCGTTCGAGCACGGTTCGCCCGTTCACCCTGCCACCTCCATGTAGCGCTGTACTCGTAGAGTTAAACGCCAACCATGGGGCGAACGCCTCGTCCGGTGACGGTACTGAGACGTAGTTGACACCCGTTCACTGCCAAGTGTGAGCGCGCTCTCAGCTTTTCGGAGTAATCCGTCACCGTCCGTGTCAGTCGTCGTACTCGTCGTGGTACCGGAGACGCTCCCGCGCCACGGGCGCCCCGACGGCGTGCGCGCGTCCCCGGGGCTCCTCCCAGGGCTCCTGCCTGCCGAGCGCGGTCAGGTCCAGCAGGCTGGTGGTGGAGCCCAGCCCCTCCAGACCGCGGCCGTACGCCGAGTAGGTGTGGAAGACTCGGTCGCCCTCGCGCAGGAAGCAGCTCACGCCGGGGCGCTGCGCCGTCCCGCCGTCGCCCCCCGCCGTGAGCACCCCGAAGTCCGCGTCGAAGTCGCCGGGGTGCGAGGAGTACCAGGGCACCGTCCAGCCCATCCGGGCCTTGAACGGCAGGATGCGGGTGAACGGCGCGCGGGAGACGGCGGCGAACGTGGTGCGCCGCGCGTGCAGGTGGGCCAGGTGTCCGAGCTGGTCGAGGAAGGCGGAGCAGCAGCGGCACCCGGTCTCCCACTCCGGGTCGAACACGAAGTGGTGCACGACGAGCTGCTGCCGCCCCTGGAAGAGGTCGGACAGGGTGGCCTTGCCGTCGCCGCCCTCGAAGAGGTACTCGCGGTCGACGGGGACCATGGGCAGCCGGCGCCGTTCGGCACGGAGGGCGTCGAGCGCGCGGGTGACGGCCTTCTCCTTCTCGAGCAGTTCCTCGCGCGCCGCGCGCCACTCGGCGCGCGTGACGATCTCCGGAAGCGACATGGTTCCTCCTGTACGACGGTCCCGTTGCGAGGGGTGACCGGGGTGCCGCGCGGAACTCATCGGCCGCGTGCGAAGTTTTTTCCGCCACCGCGGCACGGGCCGCTCAGGTGTCGTACTCCTGGATGCGCCGGCCGTGGGAGCGGTCGACGAGGGCGGGCAGGCGCTCGTCCAGTTCGCGTACGACCTCGGGGACGTCGATGGTGAGCAGGCGCCGGTCGCGCATGAGGATCCGGCCGTCGACGACGGTCGTGCGGACGTCGGCGGCGCGGGCGCTGTGCACCAGGGTCGCGGCGAGGTCGTGCACGGGCCGGGTGTGCGGCCCGGTGAGGTCGACCAGGACGAGGTCGGCGCGATGCCCGGGCACGACACGGCCGACGCTGCCCTCCAGGCCGACCGCGCGGGCGCTCTGCAGCGTGGCGTGGTGCAGGGCCTGACGTGAGGTCAGCCAACGGGGTTCGCCCTCCGTTGACTTCTGGATCAGCGAGGTGAGCGCCATCGACTCCCACACGTCGAGGGAGTTGTTCGACGCGGCGCCGTCCGTGGCGAGCCCGACCGGGACGCCGATGTCGCGCAGCGCCCGTACGGGAGTCGTGGTGGGCCAGGCGAACTTGAGGTAGCCGCGGGGCGCGGTCGCCACCGCCGTGCGCCCCCGCGCGTGCTCCAGGAGCGGCAGGTCGCTCTCGACGATGCCGGTGCCGTGGGCGATGAGGACATCGGTGTCCAGGATGCCGGTGCGGTGCAGCACCTCCACGGGGGTGACGCCGCGCCGGGCGAGGGACGCCTCGGTCTGGTCGCGGTTCTCGGCGGCGTGCAGATGGACGGGGAGGCCGTGCGCGTGGGCCAGTTCGGCGGTGGCGGTGAGGTCGGCGTCGTTCACCGTGTAGGGGGCGTGCGGGGCGAGCGCGGTGGTGATGCGCCCGCCGGCCGCGCCCCGGTGGCGCAGCGCGAACTCCAGGGACTTCTCCCGCGCCTGAGGGCCCTGGGAGGAGAAGTACGCCTCCCCCAGCAGGGCGCGCATCCCGGAAGCGGCGACCACCTCGGCGACCGCGTCCATGGCGAAGTAGTGGTCGGCGAAGCAGGTGACGCCGGCCCGGATCATCTCCGCGCAGGCGAGCAGCGCGCCAAGGGTGACGTCCCGCTCGGTGAGGCTGGACTCCACCGGCCAGACGACGTCGTTGAACCACTCCTCGGTCGGCAGGTCCTCGGCGAGTCCGCGCAGGACGACCATGGGGGCGTGGGTGTGACAGTTGATCAGGCCGGGCAGGGCGACCTGCCCGCGGGCGTCGATCCACTCGTCGGCCGCGCGCCCGGCGACGGCCTCGGCGACGGTCACCTCCTCGATGATCCCGTCGCGGACGACGACCGCCGCGTTCTCCAGGAAGACGGCCTCTTCTTGATCGTCGTGCGTGAGGACGGTGCATCCGGTGATGATGAGGCCGGCGGGACTCTCCACGGCAGAAGGCGTCATCACGTCAACGTACGACGGGACTCCGACCCCGGGGGAGCCGAACCGCGACATCCCGTCGCGGCTCTGTCGCACGGCGGGCCGGGCGCGCACCCTGGCCTCACCACGAGCCCGCCCACGGCTGAAAGGGGCCCGCCTTGCTCCTCGGCACCTGGAACCTGGAGAACCTGTACCGGCCCGGCGGCCCCTACGGGCCCCACGACGAGGCCGCCTACGCGTCGAAACTGGCCGCGCTCGCCGCGGTGATCACCGAACTGGATCCGGGGCTGCTCGGCGTGCAGGAGGTGGGCGACCCCGGCGCGCTGGACGACCTGGTGGGGATGCTGGACGACGACTGGCACGTCGCGCTGTCCTCCCACACCGACAGCCGGGGCACGCGGGTGGGCTTCCTCAGCCGAACGGAGCTGACGGTGGTCGCCGACACGGCGGCGTTCCCGCCGCGGATGCTGCCCGTGCAGGCGGACGACACCGGCCTGACCGTCTCTCAGGCCGGGCGCGGCTTCCTCGCGGTGGAGGTCGCGGGCGAGCGGGGGCCGCTGCGGGTGGCGGTGTGCCATCTGAAGTCGAAGCTGCTGTCGTACCCGGACGGCCGCTTCCAGCCGCGCGACGAGGGCGAACGGGCCCGGTACGGGGCCTACGCGCTGTACCGGCGGGCGGCCGAGGCGGCGGCGCTGCGCGCGCTGGCCGACCGGCTGCTGGAGGGCGACGGACGGGAGCGGGACGTGGCGGTGCTGGGTGATCTCAACGACGAGGTGCAGGCGGCGACCACGCAGATGCTGCTGGGACCGCCCGGGTCGGAGATCGGCACGCCGGGGTACGAGCGGCCGGACCGGGGGGACGCGGTACGGCTGTGGGACGTGGCGCCGCTGATTCCGGCGTCGGAACGGTATTCGCGGGTGAACTCGGGGCGGCGGGAACTGATCGACCATGTGCTGCTGAGTCACCGGCTGGTGCGGAGGGTTTCGGCGGCGGGGACGGGGTTGCCGGACGAGGGGCCGCCTCGGTTGCCGTCCGTCGGAACGGATCCTGGGGAGCGGAGGGGGGTGGCGGGGTCGGATCATGCGCCGGTGTGGGTGCGGGTGGTTTGAACGCGGGGCGTTCTTCTTTGGGAGGCCCGTGGGAGGTGGTTGGCGCCGGGGCGGCGGGTGCGGGCGCGTGGGGGCTGGGCGCGCAGTTCCCCGCGCCCCTTGGGGGGGTCGGCGGCTGACGTCCGTCGAGCGCGTGCCGGTGCGTGGGGGCTGGGCGCGCAGTTCCCCGCGCCTCTTGGGGGGCGGCGGCTGACGTCCGTCGGGCGAGTACCGGTGCGTGAGGGTTGCGCGCGCAGTTCCCCGCGCCCCTTTCTGGGCGGTCAGGTGACGGTGCTGGCTGTGGGGCGGCGGTGTTGCGGTACCGGGATGTGCAGCTCTGTGGCCAGGGTGGTGAGGCGGTGGAGGTGGGTGGGGGCGAGGGTGCCTGTGTCGTCCAGGTGGACCGCGCAGGCGGTGGTGGTGTCGACGAGGCGTTCGAGGGTCTTGGCGATCTCGTCGGCGCCGTCCGCGTGCCGGGCCAGGGGCGGGAGTTCGGCGGAGGCGAGGGCGATGGCGGCGCGGGCCTCGGCGAGGGTGCGGTAGGCCTCGCGGCGCAGTGCCCAGCGGGCCTCACGGTCCTCCGACTCCCCCAGCACATGGGCGAGGTACTCGCGGGCGGCGCCACTCGCCTCGGTGAGCCGGGCGCGGATGGCGTCGCCGCGCCGGCCGAGGGTGGGCAGGTGTCCGACGACCAGCACGATCGCGCAGGCCAGGAGGGTCTCGCCGATGCGGGCGAGGGACGCCTGGGGTTCGCCGCCGGCCATCACCAGGGCCAGCACGAGCACGGTGACGACGGCGGTCTGCGCGGCGAAGTGCCGGGTGGCGAGCGGGATCAGCGCCCCGCAGACGGTGACGAGGACGACGAGTCCTTCGGGGCGGGGCAGCACCGCGGCGAGTCCGGCGAACAGCAGGGCGCCCAGGACGGTTCCGGCGGCGCGGGACAGCACACGGGAGGCGAGCGGCCCGAGGTCGGGCTTGACGAGGAAGACGGCGGTGGCGGGCAGCCAGTACCAGTGCTCGTGCTGCCCGTACCAGTGGGCGTGGTAGAGCGCCTGGGCGACGGCGGCGCTCGCGCCGAAGCAGAGGGCGACGCGCATCCCGTACTCGCGGCCGCGGGCGCCGAGGACGGTCCGCAGGACGGCGGCGCGGGAGCGCCTGCGGCCGTGCAGCCGCCTGCTGTCGGCCCGGTCGAACGCCTCGGCCGCGTAGAGCAGGGCGTCGTCCAGGGCGCGCAGGCCGGGCGCGGAACGGATGGGGGCGGGCAGCGGGCCGGTGGGGGCGCCGTTGCGCACGGCGGCGGCGAGGCGGCGGGGCGCCTCGGACGTACGGTCGGGCACCGGGTCCCCCGCCCAGGCCAGCGCGGTGGCGGCCTCGGCGAGCGGGAGGGCGGCGGCGTACTGGGCGTGCAGCCGGCGTTCGGCCGCGGAGGAGGGATGGCGGCGCAGCCGGGGTCCGGCGAGCGCGTCCTGCGCCTGGTCGAGGGCGGCGGTGAGAGCGGCCCGCCGTGCGGTGGCACTGTCCGAGCCGGCGGCGTCGAGCAGGGCGGCGATGGCGTCGTACACCCCGGCGACGGCGGCGCGCTCCCCGTCGAAGCGCAGCTCGAAGCGGCGGTCGCCGGCGAGGGTGTGGGAGGTGGGCAGCGCGAGCCGCAGCAGGAGCAGCCATCCGGCGCCCGCGACGAAGGCGACCGCCCGCAGCCAGCCCGGCTCGGGCAGCGGCATGCCCGCCCCGACGGCGGCGCCGACGAGCAGCTGCGTCCCGGCGGAGGACCCCACAGGGCCCAGCGCGCTGATCCCTCCGGCGGCCAGGCCGAGCACGGTCAGCAGCAGGGTGAGCAGCACGGCCGGGACGTGGTCCCCTGCGAGGGTGCCCGTCAGCAGTCCGGCCGCGCCGGCGAGGGCGGGCGTCCCGATCCGGGCCACGGAGGCGCGCCGGCTGCCGGGGCGGTCGTTGATCCCGGCGAACATGGCGCCGATCGCGGCGACCACCCCGAGGGTGGGCTGCCCGGCGAGCACGGCCACGAGCAGCAGCGGCCCGCCGCCCAGCGCACCGCGCAGCATCGCGCTCCGGGGGACCGGCCCCCGCTGGGACCGCAGGGCATGGGCGAGCCACGGGGGTACGGCGGGGGCGGTGCGGGTCACAGGGCTCCTGTCGTCCGGTCACTGCGGCTGCTCCTTCGGGCGACGCTGACCGGGGCGGAACTCTTACCCCCACGGTAGGCGGACTTCACTGACGGAAGGGAACGGGCGTGTTTCGACGGCGTGACAGCCGGGCGGACGCGCTCGTCCGTCCTCCGCGGACGACACGGTCACCCCGCCACTCGATCCCCCGAAAACCCCGCAGTATTGACCGCCTTCTCCCCCACCGCTCATCGAATTGCGCCGTTGGTGGGAAAGACCGCTCTCCGCGCGCCCGGGGTGGGCGGTGGACCTACGCTGCCGACATGGGGAGGCACAGTCCGCGCCATTTCCGTTCGAGGAGAGCTGATGGCTGATCGCGTTACAGCTCCGCGCCGACGCGGCTATCGCGAAGGCATAGGCGGCGAAATGCTCGCCGAATTCCTGGGGACGTTCGTCCTCATTCTGCTGGGCGTCGGATCCGTCGCCGTCGCCGTGGTGGGCCTGCCCGGTTCCGGGCGCCAGTTCGTCGATTTCGGGCCGGCCAACTGGCTCATCATCGCCTGGGGATGGGGCCTCGCCGTGGTCTTCGCGGTCTATGTGGCCGGCGGCATCAGCGGCGCCCACATCAACCCGGCGGTGACCCTGGCCTTCGCGGTGCGCAGGGACTTCCCGCTGAAGAAGGTGCCCGCCTACTGGCTGGCCCAGCTGCTCGGTGCCTTCGTCGGCGCCGCGCTCGTCTATGCCTGTTACCACTGGGCGATCGACGCCGCCGACGCGAAGGCGGGGCTGGCCCGTGACGAGTCACTGGCCACCTATTCCATCTTCGCGACCTTCCCCGCAGAATACTTCGGGGATTCCTGGTGGGGTCCGCTGCTCGACCAGATCGTGGGCACCGGAATTCTGCTTCTTCTGGTCTGCGCGCTCATCGACCTGAAGAATGTCGCGCCCCTGTCGAATCTCCACCCGTTCCTCATCGGCCTGGTGGTCGTCGCCATCGGCCTGACCTTCGGAACGAACGCCGGATACGCGATCAATCCCGCGCGAGATTTCGGTCCGCGGCTGTTCACGTACTTCGAGGGCTGGGGCGACATCGCCCTTCCGGGCACGTTCGGGTGGTTCAGCGGCTACTGGTGGATCCCCATCGTCGGCCCCCTGATCGGCGGCGTCGCCGGCGTGCTGGTCTACGACCTGATCATCAAGCCGGTGGTCACCGCCAGGACGGCGGCGATGGAGGCCCAGGAGGAAGGCCCGGCCACCGAGGAGGTGTAAGGCCGCCCCGGGACCCGTCGTCACTCAGGAAAGGTTTCAGCGATGCCCGAATTCGTCGGCGCGGTGGACCAGGGGACCACCAGCACCCGATTCATGATCTTCGATCATGCCGGTAACGAGGTGGCGAAGCACCAGCTGGAGCACCAGCAGATCCTGCCCCGTTCCGGCTGGGTCGAGCACGACCCGGTGGAGATCTGGGAGCGTACCAACACGGTGATCCAGAACGCCCTCCGCGACGGCGGCCTCACGGCCTCCGACCTGCGGGCCATCGGCATCACCAACCAGCGCGAGACGACCGTCGTGTGGGATCCGCGCAACGGCCGCCCGTACTACAACGCGATCGTCTGGCAGGACACGCGCACCGACAGCATCGCCGCGGCCCTCGAACGCGAGGGCCACGGCGACACGATCCGCCACAAGGCGGGACTGCCGCCGGCCACCTACTTCTCCGGCGGCAAGATCAAGTGGCTGCTGGACAACGTGGACGGCCTGCGTGAGGAGGCCGAGGCGGGCAACGCCCTGTTCGGCAACACGGACGCCTGGGTGCTGTGGAACCTCACCGGAGGTCCGAACGGCGGCATCCACGCCACGGACGTGACCAACGCCAGCCGCACCATGCTGATGAACCTGGAGACCCTCGACTGGGACGACGAGCTGCTCGGCATCTTCGGCATCCCGCGCTCGATGCTCCCGGCGATCAACCCCTCCTCCCACCCGGAGGCGTTCGGCCAGGCCCGTACGTCCCGTCCGCTGGGCGCCGCCGTGCCGATCACCGGCGTTCTCGGTGACCAGCACGCGGCCACCGTGGGGCAGGTCTGCTTCTCCCCCGGCGAGGCCAAGAACACGTACGGCACCGGCAACTTCCTGGTGCTGAACACCGGCACCGAGCTGGTGCGTTCGCAGAACGGCCTGCTGACGACGGTGGCGTACCAGTTCGCCGGGAGCCCGGCGGTGTACGCGCTGGAGGGTTCCATCGCCGTGACCGGCGCGGCCGTGCAGTGGCTGCGCGACCAGCTGAAGATCATCGGCACGGCCCCGGACAGCGAGGCGCTGGCGCGGTCGGTGGAGGACAACGGCGGCATCTACTTCGTGCCGGCCTTCTCCGGACTGTTCGCCCCGTACTGGCGTTCCGACGCCCGCGGTGCCATCGTCGGCCTGTCCCGGTACAACACGGGCGGCCACATCGCGCGGGCCACGCTGGAGGCGATCTGCTACCAGAGCCGTGACGTGGTCGAGGCGATGGAGCAGGACTCCGGGGTTCACCTGGACGTGCTCAAGGTCGACGGCGGTGTCACCGCGAACGACCTGTGCATGCAGATCCAGGCCGATGTGCTCGGGGTGCCGGTCAGCCGGCCCGTGGTCGCGGAGACCACCGCGCTGGGCGCCGCGTACGCCGCGGGTCTCGCCACGGGTTTCTGGAACGACGAGGCCGAGCTCCGCACGCACTGGCAGGAGTCCAGGCGCTGGGAACCGTCGTGGGACGAGGACCGGCGCCGCCAGGGCTACGAGGACTGGAAGCGGGCCGTCGAGCGCACCCTGGACTGGGTGAAGGTCGACTGAGCCCGTCGAGGTGGATCGTCAGCGGTCGGCGATGTCCTCACGCAGACCGTCGGAGAACTCCCACCAGGACAGCGGGAGCCAGTCGCCGTTGACGAACGCGTCCACGGTCGCGCCGCGGCCGCGGACCGTCACGGTCGTGCCCGGGGGGTATGTGGTGCCGGACAGCCCGGGCACGGCCACCAGCAGTGTTCCCAGCCTTTGAGCTGCCATTTTCCGCCCTTCCCCTCTCGTCGGGTGTCGTGTCGGGTGGCGTCCTGACCGCCGGCGTGCGGCGCCTCCGGGAGCGGGGCGGACGTCGCACGATATTCGTCGGATGTTACCGGCTTGCTCCGTCCACAAGACCGGAGAATCATGAGATATCGGTCACGCGGGCCATCGGGAGGGGCGTCACTGCGCACCACGCAGAACACCAACCGAACGGAGATCGCACCATGAAGGCCGTCGTGTACAAGGGACCGTTCGAGGTCGCCGTCGAGGACGTCGAGAACCCGACGATCCAGCATCCGAACGACGTGATCGTACGCATCACCTCGACCGCGATCTGCGGTTCCGACCTGCACATGTACGAGGGCCGCACGGCCGCCGAGCCGGGTATCACCTTCGGCCACGAGAACATGGGCATCGTCGCCGAGGTGGGCCCGGGCGTCACCTCGATCAAGGAGGGCGACCGCGTGGTCATGCCCTTCAACGTCGCCTGCGGCTTCTGCACCAACTGCGTCGAGGGCTTCACCGGCTACTGTCTCACCGTCAACCCCGGCTTCCCGGGCGGCGCGTACGGCTATGTGGCCATGGGCCCTTGGAAGGGCGGGCAGGCGGAGTATCTGCGCGTCCCCTACGCCGACTTCAACTGCCTGAAGCTGCCGGCGGGCACCGAGCACGAGAAGGACTTCGTGCTCCTCGCGGACATCTTCCCCACCGGGTATCACGGCTGCGAACTCGCCCAGGTGCGCCCGGGCGACAGCGTCACCGTGTACGGCGCCGGACCGGTCGGCCTGATGGCCGCCTACTCGGCGCTGCTGCGCGGCGCGCGGAAGGTGTTCGTGGTCGACCGCGTCGCCGAGCGGCTGCAGAAGGCCCAGGAGATCGGCGCAGTTCCGGTCAACTTCGCGGAGGGCGACCCGGTCGAGCAGATCCACGACCAGACCGAGGGCATGGGCACCGACAAGGGCATCGACGCCGTCGGCTACCAGGCCTCGGCGGGCGGCGGCACCGACCGCGAGGAGCCGGCGACCGTGCTGAACGCCCTGATCCGCACGGTCCGGGCCACCGGCATGCTCGGCATCCCCGGGCTGTACGTGCCGTCCGACCCGGGCGCCCCGGACGAGGCCGCCAAGCAGGGCATGCTGATGGTCGCCGTCGGCAAGCTCTTCGAGAAGGGCCTGAAGCTCGGCACCGGCCAGTGCAACGTCAAGCGGTACAACCGGCAGCTCCGCGACATGATCATCGAGGGGCGGGCCAAGCCCAGCTTCGTGGTCTCGCACGAACTGCCGCTGGACCAGGCGCCGTCGGCGTACGACAAGTTCGACAAGCGGATCGAGGGTTACACCAAGGTGGTGCTGCACCCGTAGGACCGCCGCAGGAACCGCTGTCCTCAGGGGCGGCGGCGGGCGTACCGGTCCGTCGCCGCCACCAGGGCGTCGTCCCCGACGGCGCCCGCGTCGTGTCCGGCGTCGTCGACGACCACCAGCTCGCTGCCCGGCCAGGCGTGGTGCAGCCGCCAGACGATGCCGAGGAGGTTGCCGAGGTCGAGGCTGCCCTGGACCAGGGTGCCGGGCACGTCCTTCAGGAGGTGTGCGTCGCGCAGGACGACGCCCTCCTCTCCCCCGTCGCCGGGGAAGTCGCCGAAGAAGTGGTCGTTGCCCCAGTAATGGGTGACGGTACGGGCGAAGCCGTAGCGGAACTCCGGGTCGCGGAACCGTTCGACGGAACCGGGCGGGGCGGGGATGATCGCCGTCTCCCAGTCCGTCCACGCCTGCGCCGCGCGGGCCCTGACCTCGGGGTCGGGTGATTCCAGCAGGCGGTTGTACGCGGCGGCCAGGTTGCCGTCGCGCTCGTCCTCGGCCAGTTCGGCGAGGAACCGCTCGTGGGCATCCGGGAAGATCCGGCCGAGGCCCCGCGTCAGCAGGTCGACCTCCCCGGGCGAGCCGGTGGCCACGCCCGTCAGCACCAGCTCGGCAACCACGCCGGGGTGCGTCTGGGCGTACCGCAGGCCCAGGGCCGAGCCGAAGGACACGCCCCACACGAGCCAGCGCTCGATGCCCAGGTGCGCGCGGAGCCGTTCCAGGTCGGCCATGAGGTGGGGCGCCGTGTTGACGCTCATGTCGGTGGCGGGGTCGGCGGCCGACGGCCGTGACCGTCCCGCGCCCCGCTGGTCGAACAGGACGATCCGGTACGCGTCCGGGTCGAAGTAGCGCCGCAGTCCGGCGCCCGCGCCGGAGCCGGGTCCGCCGTGCAGCACCACCGCGGGCTTGCCGTGCGGGTTGCCGCAGGTTTCCCAGTAGAGGTGATTGCCGTCCCCGACGTCGAGCATGCCGTGGTCGTACGGTTCGATCTCCGGATACCTGCCCATCGGGGCACCGTATCCCCGCCGGGCGGGCCCGCTCATCCCTATTACGGCGGCTGCAGTCCGGCTGCCGTGGCCGCCGTGCGCAGGACGTCCCGGAGCATCTCGGGGGTGAGCTTGCCGGTGAAGGTGTTGCGCTGGCTGACGTGGAAGCAGCCGTAGAGGCCGAGCGGCGGACCGTCGGCGGCGTCCATCTCGACATGGGCGCCGTGCCCGAAGACGGGCCGCGGGCGGGGCACGGTCCAGCCGGCCTCGGCGAACGCGGGCAGCGCCGCCTGCCAGCCGAACGCGCCGAGGACGACGGCCGCGCGGACCGTGGGCCGCAGCAGCCGCAGCTCCTGCACCAGCCAGGGCCGGCAGGCGTCCCGTTCGGCCGGGGTGGGCTTGTTGGCGGGCGGGGCGCAGTGCACGGGCGCGGTGACACGGACCCCGTACAGCTCCAGGCCGTCGTCGGCGTGCGTGGAGGTCGCCTGGGAGGCCAGGCCCACGTCGTACAGCGCCTGGTACAGCACGTCGCCGGAGCGGTCGCCGGTGAACATCCGGCCGGTGCGGTTGCCGCCGTGCGCGGCGGGCGCGAGACCGATGACCAGCAGCCGCGCGTCGGGCGGCCCGAACCCGGGCACCGGCCTCCCCCAGTACGTCCAGTCCGCGAACGCGGCCCGCTTGGTACGGGCGACCTCCTCGCGCCAGGCGACCAGGCGCGGGCAGGCACGGCAGCCGGCGATACGCCGGTCGAGCCGGGCGAGGCCTTGGGGATCCATGACTCCCACGGTAGGCGTCCGGTACGGCACCCGGGCGCGGATCGCGCCCGCCTGTATCCGCGTCCGGTCGGCGGGCCGGGCGGGCTAAGGTCGGGAGCATGGTTGCCGAGGGTGCGCAGAACGACAGGACGGCCGGGGCGGACGAAGGCGCCGAGGGCGCGGCGACCGCTCCCGCGGGGGCCACACCCGAGGCCGTGGACCCGAAGGTCGCCGCCGCGGTGGCCGCCGCCGAGGCGGCGGGCCCGCAGAACGGCGAGACCGTACGGATCGACAGCTGGATCTGGTCGGTACGGCTGGTCAAGACGCGGTCCATGGGCGCCGCCGCCTGCCGGGGCGGGCACGTCCGCGTGAACGGCGAGCGGGTGAAGCCGTCGCACTCCGTGCGGGTAGGCGACGAGGTACGGGTGCGTGTGGAGACGCGGGAGCGGGTCGTCGTCGTGAAGCGGCTGATCCGCAAGCGGGTGGGGGCGCCCGTAGCCGTCCAGTGCTACATCGACAACTCGCCGCCGCCCCCGCCGCGCGAGGCCGTCGCCCCCGCCGGCATCCGCGACCGCGGGGCGGGCCGCCCGACCAAGCGGGACCGCCGCGAACTGGAACGGCTGCGCGGACTGGGCGGCCTGGGCGGGCCGGGCCCGCTCGGCGGCTACGCGGGCCCGCCCGTCGCCGGCGACCCGAGTGCGACGCCGGGCGGACGCAGGGACACGGGTGGCGCGGGCGGCCGCGGGACCGGTGGGGGCGGACGCCGGGGCAGGAACAAGGGGGCGGGGGGCGCGCCTCGGCCGTGAGCAGCCGAGGCGGGACGCACCTCCCGACCGTTGACACCTGAGGCGGGAGGCACCCCTCGGCCGCGAGCATCCGGGGCGGGACGCTGCCCTCGGCCGCGAGCACCGAGGCCGGAGGTGCCCCTGAGCCATGAGCACCCGAGCCCCCGGGGCCCACCCCGACCCGTCAGCACCCGAGCGGGATACACGCCCCAGCCGCAAGCAGACGAGGCGTGAACACCGACGCCTTAGAGACCGCGACCAAGGTCACGCCATACGCACCGCCCTCGCCCACATCCCGTCCTCCGTCAGATACCGGTCCACCCTCAGCCCCGTCTCCGCCAGTACTCCCTCGAACTGCTCCGGGGTCAGCGGGCGGGAGCGGAACGTCTGGGTCCAGGTCGCGTCCGGGAAGACGTACTCCACGTGCACCGAGTCCACGCCGTCGCCCACCGGCTCCACGGAGGCGATCCGCACCGTGAAGCCCGACGGGTCGGTCCGCTCGCGCGGCACGTTCGTGTGGTAGTCGGCTCCCTCCCGCTGGATCAGCACGCACCCGCCCTCCGCGAGGTGCCGCACGCAGGTGCGCAGCATGCCCCGGCGTATCTCTTCGTCCCCCGCGTGCACCAGGAACGAGGCCAGCAGCACCACGTCGAACGTCTCACCGAGGTCCAGCCGCTCGATCGGGCCGCGTATCGTCCGCGCCCCGCGCACCCGCTCCAGCATCTCGGCGGACTCGTCCACCGCCGTCACCTCGAAGCCGCGCTCCAGCAGCGCGTGGGTCATCCGCCCCACCCCGCAGCCCAGCTCCAGGATCCGCGCCCCCGCCGGCACCGCAGCCGCGATCACGTCCGGCTCGTCCCCCACGGGAAGCCGCGCGTACAACTCCACCGCGCAGCCGTCCGGGGTGATCGCCCCGGGTCCCGTCCCCTCGTACCCTGCCCGCATCGTCTGCTCCATGCCCGTCGAACGGACCGCTCCCGCACGTCCGTTCCCCTCCCCGCCGATGCCACCCGAACGAGTGACAGGGGGTCGAGGCGGGCACCCGGACCGCGAGAGAGCTCGGCCGCCCCGGGGTGTGATCGCGATGCGTACCGGCAGTGAACCGACGACCGCGCGGAGTCCCCTGCGCGTGCGGTTCTGGCTGAGCATCTGGGGTGTGATCTGGACGGTCGCCGGAACGGTGGGGTTCGCGCTCGCCGGGTATCCGGGCTGGGCGCTGGCCTGCGGGATGCTGCTCCTGGTCGTCGTGGCGGACCTGGCGTTCGTGGTCCGGCACATCCGCCAGGGCCCGCACTACCAGCCGGGCCGCGACATCCCGCCGTACGAGCCCCCGCACGAGCCGTCGGACAGGCGTTGAGGACGTCCGCGCCCGCGGCTCAGCCGTCGAAGCGCGCGGCCTTCAGGTACTCCGGGTTCGGGTCCAGCGCCGCCGCGAGGCGGAAGTGGCGCTTGGCCGGGTGGGTGCGGCCCTGCCGCTCGTAGGTGCGGGCGAGGGCGTAGTGGGCGAAGGCGTTGTCCGGCTCCCGTTCCAGGACGAGCGAGAACTCCAGCTCGGCGGGGCGCAGCTGGGCCGCCGCGAAGAAGGCGCGCGCCCGGAGCAGCCGCGCGGCCGTGTTCTCGGGATGGACGTCGATCACGCCGTCGAGCAGCTTCACCGCACCCCGCGGGTCGCGGGAGGCGAGCAGATGCTCGGCGGCGCGGAAGTCGATGACGTGCGTCTCCGGCGTACGTCCGGACGGACCACTGGTCTGGGGCACGGCGGAATCCTTCCCTCACTCCGAGGCGTCAACGCCTCGCCCGGCGCCCCCTATTCCGGCCGGCGCTCCCGCGCGCGGCGGACCAGGTCGGCCCACACCTCCTTGACGCGGCGTTCCAGCTCGTCGAGGGGCACGTCGTTGTCGATGACGATGTCGGCGATCGCGCGGCGCTGCTCGCGGGTGGCCTGGGCGGCCATGCGGGCCCGGGCGTCCTCCTCGCTCATGCCGCGCAGCCGTACCAGCCGGTCGAGCTGGGTCTCGGGGCTGGCGTCGACGACGATCACGACGTCGTAGAGGGGGGCGAGGCCGTTCTCGGTGAGGAGCGGGACGTCGTGGACGACGACGGCGTCCTCGGGCGCGGCCTCCTCCAGCTCGCGCGACCGGGCGCCCACCAGGGGGTGCACGATCGAGTTGAGCGTGGCGAGCTTCTCCGGGTCGTTGAAGACGAGGGCGCCCAGGCGGGGCCGGTCCAGGCTGCCGTCCTCGGCGAGGATGTCCTCGCCGAAGGCCTCCACGACGGCGGCGAGCCCGGGCGTGCCCGGTGCCACGACCTCGCGTGCGATGCGGTCGGCGTCGATCAGCACGGCTCCGCGCTCCACGAGCAGCCGCGACACCTCGCTCTTGCCGGCTCCGATACCGCCGGTCAGGCCCACTGTCAGCATGGGCAGCAGCCTAGGCGTCCACGGTGACCGGCGGTCCGGCGGGCGTCAGTTGTCGCCCTCCCGCTCGGCCAGGAACTTCTCGAACTCGCGGCCGATCTCGTCCGCCGACGGGATGTCCACCGGCTCGGCCAGCATGTTGCCCCGGGTCGCGGCGCCCGCCGCGGCGTCGTACTGGTGCTCGAGGCCCTGGACGAGGGCGGTGAGCTCGTCGTCGCCCTCGCGGATCTGCCGGTCGATCTCGGTCTGGGTGCGCTGGGCGTCGGTGCGCAGGGAGTGCGCCACGCTCGGCAGGACGAGACCGGTGGCGGCCGTGATGGCCTCCAGCGCGGTCAGCGCCGCGTCCGGGTACGGCGAGCGGGCGATGTAGTGCGGCACGTGCGCCGCGACGCCCAGGACGTCGTGCCCGGCCTGCATCAGCCGGTGCTCGACCAGGGCCTCGGCGCTGCCCGGGACCTGCGCCTCGTCGAAGACGCTGGTGCTGACCGGGACGAGGTCGGTGCGGTTGCCGTGCGGGGTGAGGCCGACCGGGCGGGTGTGCGGGACGCCCATGGGGATGCCGTGGAAGTTCACCGACAGGCGCACCTGAAGGCGCTCCACGATCTGCTTCACGGCGGCGGCGAAGCGCTCCCACTCCACGTCCGGCTCCGGCCCCGACAGCAGCAGGAAGGGCGCTCCGGTGGCGTCCTGGACGAGCCGCACGGTGATGGCCGGGACCTCGTAGTCGGTCCACCGGTCGCGCGTGAAGGTGAGCAGGGGCCGGCGGGCGCGGTAGTCGACGAGCCGGTCGTGGTCGAACCGGGCGACGACCTGGTGGGGCAGCGAGTCGAGCAGCCGGTCGACGATCTGGTCGCCGGTCTCGCCCGCGTCGATGTATCCGTCGAAGTGGTAGAGCATGACAAGTCCGGCCGACTCCTGGGCCAGCGCCGTGTCGACGACGTTCAGACCCTTCGGCTCCCAGGCGTACAAATCCTGCGGATCAAGCACAGTGACCGCTCCTCCTCGTGTTTCACCCACCACAACGTGGCACGAAGCACAGGCATTCCCACCGCAGACGACACCCTCGGGACAACCCCCTCCGGGGCGCGGGGAACTGCGCGACAAGCCCTCCGGGCCCGCGGCCGACGACGCACCCGCCCAGGCGCCCAGGGGCACGCCTGAGGGGCCGCACCTCGCAAGGTGCGACCCCTCAGATCAACCACTAACCCTCAGTGGAGAGCGTTCAGCTCTGGCCACCCGCCAGCTTCTCGCGAAGCGCGGCCAGCGCCTCGTCCGAAGCCAGGGCGCCGGACTGGTCGCCACCCTCGGAGGAGTACGAACCGCCGCCGGACGCGGCCGGAGCGGCGGGCTCGCCACCCTCGGCAGCGGCCTGGGCGTCCGCCTCGCGGGACTTGATGACCTGCGCCTGGTGCTGCTCGAAGCGGGCCTGCGCCTCGGCGTACTGGCGCTCCCACTCCTCGCGCTGCTTCTCGTAGCCCTCGAGCCAGTCGTTGGTCTCGGGGTCGAAGCCCTCGGGGTAGATGTAGTTGCCCTGGTCGTCGTAGGACGCGGCCATGCCGTACAGGGTCGGGTCGAACTCGACCGCCGTCGGGTCGGCGCCGAAGGCCTCGTTGGCCTGCTTCAGCGAGAGGCTGATGCGACGGCGCTCGAGGTCGATGTCGATGACCTTGACGAAGATCTCGTCGTTGACCTGGACGACCTGCTCCGGGATCTCCACGTGGCGCTCGGCCAGCTCGGAGATGTGGACCAGACCCTCGATGCCCTCGTCCACGCGGACGAACGCACCGAACGGAACCAGCTTCGTGACCTTGCCGGGCACGACCTGGCCGATCTGGTGGGTGCGGGCGAACTGCTGCCACGGGTCTTCCTGGGTCGCCTTCAGCGACAGGGAGACGCGCTCGCGGTCCATGTCGACGTCGAGGACCTCGACCGTGACCTCCTGGCCGACCTCGACGACCTCGGAGGGGTGGTCGATGTGCTTCCAGGAGAGCTCGGAGACGTGGACGAGACCGTCCACGCCGCCCAGGTCCACGAAGGCGCCGAAGTTGACGATCGAGGAGACGACGCCGGAACGGACCTGACCCTTCTGGAGGGTCGTGAGGAACGTCTGGCGGACCTCGGACTGGGTCTGCTCCAGCCAGGCACGGCGGGACAGGACCACGTTGTTGCGGTTCTTGTCCAGCTCGATGATCTTCGCCTCGAGCTCCTTGCCCACGTAGGGCTGGAGGTCGCGGACGCGGCGCATCTCGACCAGGGAGGCCGGAAGGAAGCCGCGGAGGCCGATGTCGAGGATGAGACCACCCTTGACGACCTCGATGACGGTACCGGTGACGATGCCGTCCTCTTCCTTGATCTTCTCGATGGTGCCCCAGGCACGCTCGTACTGGGCGCGCTTCTTCGAGAGGATCAGGCGGCCTTCCTTGTCCTCCTTCTGGAGGACCAGGGCCTCGATCTCGTCGCCGACGGCGACGACCTCGTTCGGGTCGACGTCGTGCTTGATCGAGAGCTCTCGGCTCGGGATGACACCTTCGGTCTTGTAACCGATGTCGAGCAGGACCTCGTCCCGGTCGACCTTCACGATGACGCCGTCGACGATGTCGCCGTCGTTGAAGTACTTGATCGTCTCGTCGATCGCGGCGAGGAAAGCTTCCTCGTTACCGATGTCGTTGACCGCTACCTGCGGGGTGGTGGCGGTGGTCTCGGTGCTGCTCGTCATGTGGGAAAGGGCTCCGGTACGGACATTGAAGTCGTAGGTACTGCTACGCCGGAGCCCGTTTCGCTCTGCAGAAGCCGGACAGCCAAGGAAGCGCCACAAAAATCCGGTGGCGCCTCGACAACCGAGGGGACATACAACAGATGCGAGCGCAGCCTGCTACGTCTGAGGTGCGCAGGCCCGCAGCGCAACTTGTAGCATACGGGGGCTGCCGGGCAGGGTCAATGCGCGAAGCCGCCCACCCGGGGCGGATCGCCGCATAACCGGCACAACTGCCGTCTCCCGAGGCCATGCAGGGGTGAAGAAGGCCCCCTCGGCGACACACCGGGGACCCGGCTGGACGGAAGAGTACGACGAGGGAGCCGATCATCCAAGAGTCCGAAGTCCCCGAAGCCCCCGAACCCGAGGCCACCCGGCGGGAGGCCGGCGTCACGGAGAGCTCCCGGGCCAACCGGGGCTGGTGGGACCGCAACGCCGACGAGTACCAGAACGAGCACGGGACGTTTCTCGGCGACGACCGCTTCGTGTGGGGCCCGGAGGGCCTGGACGAGGTGGAGGCGGAGTTGCTCGGCCCGCCGGAGGAGCTGAAGGGGCGCGACGTCCTGGAGCTGGGCGCCGGCGCGGCGCAGTGCTCGCGCTGGCTGGCCGCGCAGGGCGCGCGTCCGGTGGCGCTGGACATCTCGCACCGCCAGCTCCAGCACGCGCTGCGCATCGGCGGGGCGTTCCCCCTCGTGTGCGCGGACGCGGGCGCGCTTCCTTTCGCCGACGCCTCCTTCGACCTGGCTTGCTCGGCGTACGGGGCGCTGCCCTTCGTCGCCGATCCGCGGCTGGTGCTGCGGGAGGTGCGCCGGGTGCTGCGTCCGGGAGGGCGGCTGGTGTTCTCCGTGACGCACCCGATCCGCTGGGCGTTCCCGGACGAACCCGGTCCGGAGGGGCTGAGCGTGTCCGGGTCGTACTTCGACCGCACGCCGTACGTGGAGCAGGACGAGACCGGTCACGCGGTGTACGTCGAGCACCACAGGACGCTCGGGGACCGGGTGCGCGACGTGGTCGCCTCCGGTTTCCGGCTGGTGGACCTGGTGGAGCCGGAGTGGCCGGCCTGGAACACCGCCGAGTGGGGCGGCTGGTCGCCGCTGCGCGGCAGTCTGATCCCCGGCACGGCGATCTTCGTGTGCGTACGGGACTGAGCGCGTGATCCGTCACCAGGCGCTGGAGTCGCTTCCGGTGCGCGAGGCGCTGCCCTCGCTCGCCGGGGCGCTGGAGGAGCACGGCACGTCGGTGCTGGTGGCGCCGCCCGGCACCGGCAAGACGACGCTGGTGCCGTTGGCGCTCGCCGGGCTGTGGGGGGCGGGTCCCGCGCGGCGGGTGCTGGTCGCCGAGCCCCGGCGGATCGCGGCCCGCGCGGCGGCGCGCCGGATGGCGTGGCTGCTGGGCGAGCGGGTGGGCGCCTCGGTCGGCTTCACCGTGCGCGGGGAGCGGGCCGTGGGGCGGGACACGCGCGTGGAGGTCGTCACGACGGGTGTGCTGCTGCAGCGGCTCCAGCGCGACCAGGAGCTGGCCGGGGTGGACGCGGTGGTGCTCGACGAGTGCCACGAGCGGCATCTGGACGCGGACACGGCGGCGGCGTTCCTGTGGGACGTGCGCGAGACGCTGCGGCCGGACCTGCGGCTGGTGGCCGCGTCGGCGACCACGGACGCGGAAGGCTGGGCTCGGCTGCTGGGCGGCGCGCCGATCGTCGAGGCGCGGGGCGCCGCTCACCCGGTCGACGTGGTGTGGGCGCCGCCCCCGCGCGCGGTGCGCCCGCCGCACGGCATGTGGGTGGACCCGGCGCTGCTCACGCATGTCGCGGCGGTGGTACGGCGGGCCCTGGCCGAGCGGGACGGCGACGTGCTGGTGTTCCTGCCGGGGGTCGGGGAGATCTCCCGGGTGGCCGGAATGCTGGGCGGCCTGTCCGGTGTGGACGTTCTCCAGGTGCACGGGCGTGCGCCGGCCGCCGTGCAGGACGCGGTGCTGTCGCCCGGGGAGCGGCGGCGCGTGGTGCTGGCGACCTCGGTCGCGGAGTCCTCGCTGACGGTGCCGGGTGTACGGGTGGTGGTGGACTCGGGCCTCGCCCGCGAGCCGCGCGTCGACCACGCGCGGGGCCTGAGCGCGCTCGCGACGGTACGGGCCTCACGTGCGGCGGGGCGGCAGCGGGCGGGGCGCGCCGGGCGTGAGGCGCCGGGCGCGGTGTACCGCTGCTGGGCGGAGGCGGAGGACGCGCGGCTGCCGTCGTACCCCTCCCCCGAGATCAAGGTGGCCGACCTGACGGCGTTCGCGCTCCAGGCGGCCTGCTGGGGCGACCCGGACGCCTCCGGCCTGGCGCTCCTCGACCCGCCACCGGGCGGCGCGATGGCGGCGGCCCGGGAGGTGCTCACGGCGATCGACGCGGTACGCCCGGACGGCCGCCCCACCGGGCGGGGCACCCGCCTGACCCGCCTCGGCCTCCACCCTCGCCTGGGCCGCGCCCTCCTGGACGCGTCCCCGCAGGTGGGCGCCGACCTTGCCGCCGAGGTGGTCGCCCTCCTCTCCGAGGAGCCA
This sequence comes from Streptomyces sp. P9-2, assembly GCF_051903975.1. Taxonomy (NCBI): domain Bacteria; kingdom Bacillati; phylum Actinomycetota; class Actinomycetes; order Kitasatosporales; family Streptomycetaceae; genus Streptomyces; species Streptomyces sp. P9-2. The sequence goes on along the minus strand of NZ_CP192633.1, from coordinate 3,359,376 downwards.
CCGCGCGACTACGGCGACGACCTGCCCACGGCGCTCCGCACGGCCCGCAAGGGCGGCGACGGGTACGCGGCGCGCTGGCGCACGGAGGTACGACGGCTGCGGGGCGCCTTGTCCCAGGCAGAGGGGGCCGAGGGGCCGGGCGGAAACGCCGAGGGCGGGACCTCGGCTGCGGGCGGCCCGGGCGCCTCGGCACCGTCGGACGGCGGCACGGCGCCGACGCCCCGCAGCGGGAACCGGCCGGGCGGGCGAGAACCCGCACCCGGCGCACGCGCAGCCGGGGCCGAGGAGCACACAGCCGGTGGGCGCCACGCACCCGGCTCGGGCCGAGCCTCGGCACCGTCGGACGGCGGCACGGCGCCGACGCCCCGCAGCGGGAACCGGCCGGGCGGGCGAGAACCCGCACCCGGCGCACGCGCAGCCGGAGTGGACGAGCGGGCCGTCGGGCTTGTCGTGGCGCTCGCTTTTCCCGAGCGGGTGGCTCGGGTGGACGGGGGCTCGTATCTGATGGTGGGCGGGACGCGGGCCGAGGTGGGCGGCGGGTCCGCATTGCGGGGGGCCGAGTGGGTCGCCGTCGCTGTCGCCGACCGGCCCGTGGGGCGGGGGCACGCGCGCGTGCTGCTCGGGGCCGCCGTGGACGAGGACGTGGCGAGCCTGGCGGCGGGGACGCTGCTCGAGCGGTGTGAGGAGGTGCGCTGGGGCGACGGAGACGTCGTGGCGCGCCGGGTGGAACGGCTCGGGGCGGTCGAGCTGACCACGCGGCCGCTCACGGACGCCGACCCCGCCCTGGTGCGCGCCGCGCTGCTCGACGGTCTGCGCCGGGAGGGGTTCGGGCTGCTGCGGTGGACGGCCGGGGCGGAGGTTCTGCGGCAGCGGCTGGCGTTCCTGTACGCGCGGCTGGGGGAGCCGTGGCCGGACGTGTCCGACGAGGCCCTCCACGCGCGCGTGGGCGAGTGGCTGGAGCCTGAGCTGAGCCGGGCACGGCGCCGGGCCGACCTCGCGCGGATCGACGCCGGGCAGGCGCTCGCGCGGCTGCTGCCGTGGGCGTCCGGCGAGGCGGCGCGCCTCGACGAGCTGGCGCCCGAGCGGATCACCGTGCCCAGCGGTTCGGCCGTACGCGTCGACTGGTCCGACCCGGAGCGGCCGGTGCTCGCCGTGAAGCTGCAGGAGATGTTCGGGCTGCAGGAGTCGCCCACGGTGGCCGGGGTGCCGCTGCTGGTGCACCTGCTGTCCCCGGCCGGGCGGCCCGCCGCCGTCACCGCCGACCTCGCCTCGTTCTGGCGCGAGGGCTACCAGCAGGTGCGGGCGGAGCTGCGCGGCCGGTACCCGAAGCACCCCTGGCCGGAGGACCCGGCCGCCGCGCAGCCCACCCGCCACACCAACGCGCGACTGCACCGGTAGCGGGCAGGGCCTCGACTCAGGCGGCCGGGGTCTCCGACGGCTCGGTGGACGGGTCCGTGGACGGGTCCGTCGAGGGCTCCGGGTCCGGCGATGGGTCGGGACTCGGCGTGGCGGCCGGTTCCACCGTCAGCTTCACGTCGAGCGTGGCGCCCCCGGCCGTGGTGAGGCGGAGCAGGAACGTGCCGGCGGTGTCGTCCGCGTACAGCTTCGGCAGGGTCAGCTGTCCGTCCGCGCCGGTCTTCAGACCGGTCAGGGTGCGGACCGCCTTGCCGTCGGCGTCCTTGAAGTAGGGGCCGTTGTCGTTCTCGGCGGGGTCGTCGGCGGACGTCACGAGCTTCGCGGTGACGGCGACCTTCCCGGCGGCCTCACCGCCGTAGGTGGCCTTGATCTCGACCGGCTCGGCGAACTCGCCGCCCGCGACGCAGGCCAGTTCCTTGTCGCCGACGCGGGCGAGCGCGTCGGCGACGCGCTGGGTGACCGTCACCTTGTAGGGGACGCCCTTGACCGAGCGGCCGACGACGGCCGCCTGGACGGCGAACGCGCCGGTCCGCTCCCCCGCCTGCAGCGCGGGCGCGACCGCGACGCCGGACGCGTCGGTCGTCACGGTCGCCACGCTCTCGCCGCCGGCGAAGGCGGTGTCCGTGTCGCCGACGACCGTGAAGCGGATCCGCACCTTGGCGACCGCCTTGCCCGCCTCCGTCTCCGCGCGCGTGGAGATGCGCTCGGCGAAGGTGTGGCCCGCCATGGCGGTGAGGGTGCCGGTGCCGGCGTCCTCCAGGTGGTGCACCGTGTCGGTGGGCGTCGGCGGGGTGGACGGCGAGGGTGTGGTGGGGGGCGTGCTCGGGCTGCCGGTGCCGGGCGTGGTCGGGCTGGGCGACGGCCGGGAGCCAGCGGGCTTGCCCGGCCGGGTGCCGGGCCGCGCGGGCGGGGTGGTGCCGGGCGCGGACGGGGTGACGCCGGGGCGCACCGTCTCGTCGCTGCGGTCCTCGGGCAGGGCGCCGGTGCCGTCGGGGATCTCGTGCGTGCCCTTGCGGTAGAACTCCAGCCACGACAGGACGGTGTTCAGGTAGTCCGTCGAGTTGTTGTAGCTGAGGATCGCCTTGCGCAGGTCGCTCTGCTGGGACAGGTCCCAGTCGAAGCGGCACAGGTAGTGGCCGGCGGCGAGGGCGGCGTCGTAGATGTTGTTGGGGTCCTTGCGGCCGTCGCCGTTGCCGTCGCGGCCCGCCCACTCCCAGGTGGAGGGGATGAACTGCATCGGCCCGACGGCCTGGTCGTACATCCGGTTGCCGTCGTACGCGCCGTTGTCGGTGTCGCGGATGAGGGCGAAGCCGTTGCCGTCGAGCTGGGGGCCGAGGATGGGCGTGACCGTGGTGCCGTCGGCCTTCACCCGGCCGCCGCGCGCCTGACCCGACTCCACCTTGCCGATGGCTGCGAGGAGTTGCCAGGGCAGGTTGCAGCCGGGCTTCTTGGTGCGCAGCGTGGCCTCGGCCTGCTTGTAGGCGTCGAGGACGGTCGCGGGTATGCCGGCCTCGGCGGCGCTCTGGTCACCGGTGGCGCCGGAGCCCGCGGAGGGCGAGGGGTTGGGGCTGTTGAGGGGCGGCAGGTCCGTGTAGTACGGCGAGTTGCCGGTCGCGCTGTCGTCGGCGGCCGTGTCGGGCGCGGAGGTGGCGTCGCCGGTGCTCTGTCTGCCCTGGTCGTCGACCGTGACGCCGGGGGCCTGGGACGCGGACAGGGCCGCCACCGCTGCCGCGGCCACGGCGGTGGTTGCCGCTCCCTTGCGCAGCCTCCTGCCGATGTGCGCCGCCATAGAGTGAACCCCTCCCCGCGGGCGCTGTGGGCGCCCTTCACCGTGTACCGCGTTCGCCCTGTCGTGACGATCTGCGCGCCCCGCCGGTTGCCCTGGGATACGGGACCGGGTCGGCGACCCTCGCGACCCTACGACAACTTCCCTTGCACGGACACCCGTTGCTGCCCGATATTCACCGGTTGGCCATCTTCTCGGCCGACGGGTTCGTGGGGCGACGGACCGCCGCGCCCCTCGGCTGTCGAATACTGGGTGCGCCCGACGCCGGGCGCCTGTCCGGTCAATCCCCGCTGCGAGGAGTCTCGTTGCCGTTCACACTCAGCCACGCGGCGGCGGTGCTGCCGGCCGTCCGCACCGACGGGACGGGGCGCGGCCCGCTGGTCCCGGCGGTGCTGGTCGCGGGCACCTTCGCGCCCGACATGACCTATTACGCGGCCAGTGTCGTGTCCGGGGCGATGGAGTTCGGCGACGTGACGCACGCGGGGTGGGGCGTGTTCACCGTGGACGTGCTCATCGCCTGGGCGCTGGTGGGGCTGTGGCTGTCGGTGCGGGAGCCGTTGGTGGCGCTGCTGCCGCGGGCCCGTCAGGGGCGGGTGGCGGCGCTGACGCGCTGTGGTGCGCCCCGCGCGCGGGTGGGGGCGTCGCTGGCGCGGTGGTACGTGTCCGCCGTGCTGGGCGGTCTGACGCATGTGGTGTGGGACGCGTTCACCCATCACGACCGGTGGGGGACGCGGCTGATCCCGGTGCTGGGCGAGGAGATCGGCGGCTCGCCGGTGTTCTGGTACGCGCAGTACGGGAGTTCGCTGCTGGCCGCGGTCGTGCTCGTGATGTTCGTCGCGCGGGCGCTGCGGCGCGCGGTCCCCGGGGGCGCGGTGCCCCCGGGGGTGCCGGTGCTGTCGGCGCGCGACCGGTGGGGCGCCGTGCTGCTGCTCGGAGGGTGTGCGGTGGTGGCGGCGGCGCTGAGGGCCGTCCGCTGGTGGGACTACTGGAGTCACATCGCGAAGCCCTACGAGCTGATCCCGACCGTCTGTTTCGGCGCGGGCGCGGGTCTGGTGGCCGCGCTGCCGGTGTACGCCGTCGCCGTCAGGGCCTGGCGTCCGGCCCCGGCCACGGAGGGCCCTGCGGACGCCGGTACGCGGGAGCCGGACCGTACGGCCGCACACTGAGCGTCTCGCTCGCCGCGACGAACACGGTGACGGTGCGGACCGGGCGGGGCCGGGGCACCACGGTGAGCACGAGGGTGAGGTAGGCGCGGGCCAGCTCGGCCCACAGCCGCCACGGGGGCTGCTCGGTCCCGGCGCCCCGGGCGGCGGGGGTGCGGCCGGTTCTCCACCGGCCGTCGGTGACGCGCCGGCCGAGCCGGACGGCGGAGTCGCGGAACGCGGCCGTGAGGCCACCGGGGACGCGGGCGGTGCTTGCGGCGGCCGCGAAGACCGGGACCGGCGGAAACGCCTGGCTGGTGGGTCCGTCGGCGTCGGCCCGCGGGGGTGCCGCTCTGCGGTGAAGCATGCGTATACCCATGCCTGGCATGCTCGCCGCCCCCGCCGACTCGGGCCCCCCTGCGGGGGCCACGCGAGTGAAGAACAGAAGCCCGACGAACGCCGGGGCGCCTTCCCGGGTGTGCTTTGACCTGGGGTTACGCCCACAGCGGTGCGCCGCGCGGGCACGGGGCCCGGGGGGCGCCGACGGCCGCCGCCTCGGCGAGGGTGCGGCACGCCTGCCGGCAGCTGCCGGAGGGGTGTCGGTCGCTGCGGCGACTACAGGACGCCGGTGGCTGGGACGGCGACGGCTCGGCGAGGGCTCCGCACGCGTGCCGGCGAGCAGGAGGCGTGTCGCGCGCACGGCGGCGACCACGAAACGCCGGTGGACGGGACAGCGACAGTCGGCAACGGAGCCGCACGCCTGCCGGCGACCGCGGGACGCGTGCCGCGCGTACGACGGCGACCACGGGACGCGTCTGAGTGGAACGGCGGCGACCACGGGACGCGTCTGAGTGGGACGGCGGCGACCGCGGGACGCGTCTGGGTGGGACGGCGTCGGGCGGGGCAGACATCTGCCCGGACTCCGCGGCGGCAAGGGCGCCGCTCCTCGGCGATCACTGCCGAGGGGGCACTGGACGGCGACGGCAGAGGCTGGGCGGTCTCGGGCGGCGGCCGCGCAGGCGGGGTGCCACCACAGGCTCGTGGATGGCACACCCGTGGCGCGGATGCCGGGCGCGGCCGTAAGACCGCACCCGGCAGTCCCGGACCGGCTCAGTGTGCCGCCGACTCCCAGTCCGGGCCCACGCCCACCGAGACGCCTAGGGGGACCCGCAGCTCGACCGCGGAGGCCATCTCCCGCCGCACCAGGTCCTCGACCTGCTCCCGCTCCCCGGGAGCCAGTTCCAGGACGATTTCGTCGTGGACCTGGAGCAGCATCCGGGAGCGCAGATCCGCCTCGCGCAGGGCGCGGTCGACGTTCAGCATGGCGATCTTGACGATGTCGGCCGCCGTGCCCTGGATCGGCGCGTTCAGCGCCATCCGCTCCGCCGCCTCGCGCCGCTGGCGGTTGTCGCTGTTGAGGTCGGGCAGGTAGCGGCGGCGGCCGAAGAGGGTCGCCGTGTACCCCGTCGCCCGCGCCTCGTCCACGACGCGGCGCAGATAGTCCCGTACGCCGCCGAAGCGCTCGAAGTAGGCGTCCATCAGCTGGCGCGCCTCCGCCGCCTCGATGTTCAACTGCTGGGAGAGGCCGAAGGCGGACAGTCCGTAGGCGAGGCCGTAGGACATGGCCTTGATCTTGCGGCGCATCTCCGCGTCCACCGCGGACTGCTCGACGGAGAACACCTGGGCCGCGGCCGTGGTGTGCAGGTCCTCGCCGGAGGTGAACGCCTCGATGAGGCCGGCGTCCTCGGAGAGGTGCGCCATCACGCGCAGCTCGATCTGGCTGTAGTCGGCGGTGAGCAGCGACTCGAAACCCTCACCCACCACGAAGCCGCGGCGGATGGCGCGGCCCTCGTCCGTGCGGACCGGGATGTTCTGCAGGTTGGGGTCCGTGGAGGACAGCCGGCCGGTCGCGGCGACGGTCTGGTTGAACGTGGTGTGGATGCGGCCGTCCGCGGCGATCGTCTTGATCAGGCCCTCGACGGTGACGCGGAGCTTCGCCTGCTCGCGGTGGCGCAGCATGATGACCGGCAGTTCGTTGTCCGTCTGGTTGGCGAGCCAGGCCAGAGCGTCCGCGTCCGTGGTGTAACCGGTCTTGGTCTTCTTCGTCCTGGGCAGGGCCAGCTCGCCGAAGAGGACCTCCTGGAGCTGCTTGGGCGAGCCCAGGTTGAACTCGTGCCCGGCCGCCGCGTGCGCCTCCTTCACCGCCTGCTGGACCGCGCCGGCGAACATCTGTTCCATGGTCTCCAGGTGCGCCCGGTCGGCGGCGATGCCGTGCCGCTCCATGCGGGCGAGGAGGGCGGAGGTGGGCAGCTCCATGTCGCGCAGCAGGTCCGAGGCGCCGACGTCCGCGAGGCGGCTTTCGAAGGCCTCGCCCAGGTCGAGGACGGCACGCGCCTGCACCATGAGCGCGTCCGCCTGGGCGCTGTCGTCCGCGCCGAAAGCGAGCTGCCCGTCGGGTGCGGCGGCGGGCGCCAGTTCCCGGTGCAGGTACTCCAGGGACAGTGCGTCCAGGTCGAAGGAGCGGCGGCCGGGCTTGACCAGGTACGCGGCGAGCGCCGTGTCCATGGTGACGCCCTCGACCGTCCAGCCGTGCTCGGGGAAGACCCGCATCGCGCGCTTGGCGTTGTGGAACACCTTGGGGCGGGCCGGGTCGGCGAGCCAGGCGCGGAAGGCCTGCTCGTCGGCCTCGTCGAGCTCGGCCGGGTCGAACCAGGCGGCCGGTCCCTCCGCCGTGGCGAGCGCGATCTCGGCGACGGAGCCGGTGCCGAGCGCCCAGGTGTCGACGGCGGCGACGCCGACCGGGCCCGTGGCGTGCTCGGCGAGCCAGCCGGCCAGCTCGCCGGTGCCCAGCACCGTGCCGTCGATCTCCACGCCGTCGGCGACGACCGGGGTGGTCTCGGCCTCCTCGGCGCCCGGGTCGACGGCGAACAGCCGCTCCCGCAGCGACGGGTTCCTGATCTCCAGGGTGTCGAGGATCACCGCCACGGCCTTGCGGTCGTAGGCGGAGCGCTCCAGGTCGTGCACGCCCTTCGGCAGCTCGACCCCGCGCTCCAGCTCGGTGAGCCGGCGGTTGAGCTTGACGGACTCCAGGTGGTCGCGGAGGTTCTGCCCGGCCTTGCCCTTGACCTCGTCGACCCGCTCGACCAGCTCGGCGAAGGAGCCGAACTGGTTGATCCACTTCGCGGCGGTCTTCTCGCCGACGCCGGGGATGCCGGGCAGGTTGTCCGACGGGTCGCCGCGCAGGGCGGCGAAGTCCGGGTACTGCGCGGGCGTGAGGCCGTACTTCTCGAAGACCTTCTCCGGGGTGAAGCGGGTCAGCTCGGAGACGCCCTTGGTCGGGTAGAGCACCGTGGTGCGGTCGGAGACCAGCTGGAACGAGTCGCGGTCGCCGGTGACGATCAGCACGTCGAAGCCGGCGGCCTCGGCCTGGGTGGCGAGCGTGGCGATGACGTCGTCCGCCTCGTACCCCTCGACGGCGAAGCGGGGCACGCTCATCGCGTCGAGCAGCTCGCCGATCAGCTCGACCTGGCCCTTGAACTCGTCGGGGGTCTTGGAGCGGTTCGCCTTGTACTCGGTGAACTCCTCCGAGCGCCATGTCTTGCGGGACACGTCGAAGGCGACCGCGAAGTGCGTGGGCGCCTCGTCACGGAGGGTGTTGGCGAGCATCGACGCGAAGCCGTAGATCGCGTTCGTCGGCTGGCCCGTCGCGGTGGTGAAGTTCTCCGCGGGCAGCGCGAAGAACGCGCGGTAGGCCAGTGAGTGCCCGTCCATGAGCATGAGGCGCGGGCGGGTTTCGCCGGGGGTCTGGTCGGTCTTCTTCGATGCTGTGTCTGCCACGTGTCCGATCCTGCCACGCCTCACTGACACCGGGCTCCGCGCCCGGTGCGGGCCGCGTTTCCGCCCACGGGGCGAGAGGCACCGGTGCCGGTGCGGGCCGGGGGGTGTTCGGGCACCTGGCGCCAGCAGGGGGCCGCCGCGCCCGCCCTCCCCCGGTGGGGCCGGCCACCAGGCACCGGCGTCGGTGCGAGCCGGGGGGTGTAGGCGCACCTCGGCGCCAACGAGGCGCCGCCGCGCCCGCCCTCCCCCACTCTCGGCTTCGCTCGAGCGGGAGGTACCCCCATCGCCCTGGGGGCACCTCCCAGGCCCTTAAGGCACTGAGGGAGGCACGAATGCCCGCAGTGGGCGGCAGCTTGCGGCCGTCGGCTGGCCGCGCGCCCGCGGTTGGCGGTGGGCTGCGGCCGCCCGCGCAACCGGGTGTCCGTCTGGTCGCCCGCGGCGGGGAGGGGACGGGGTGGGGGTGGGCGCCCGCAGCGGCTGGCGCGTCCGCCCCGTTCACGTACAAACACGCACTCTCGCGCCAGACCGAGGACGACCACCCCACCGCGGCCCCGCACCACCCACCGCCCGCAGGCGCTACACCCGCCCCCACCGGACAGGACGATGCGCCGCAGGCGTCACACCGCAACCCCCACCAGGCATCGGGGGGCACCGGCCTCAACCCCACCGGGCAGAACCCCACGCCCCAGGCATCGCACCCCAACCCCCACCGAGCGTCACAGGCCCCCGGCCACACCCCCACCGGCAGGACCCCGCGCCCCAGGCATCCGACCTCCCCGTAGGCCCGCACCCTCCCCCATGCGAGGATCGAGAGATCCACCTCACATGTATGCGTGAACAGGAGTGCGCGATGGCAACGAAGCCGCCCCAAGGTGATCCCGTCCAGGACGCGCCGAAGGTGGCCGAGCGGAAGCGGGCCGCGGCCGGGCTGCCCGCGATCGGTCACACCCTGCGCATGGCCCACCAGCAGATGGGCGTGAAGCGCACGGCGCTCACGCTGCTCAGCGTCAACCAGAAGGACGGCTTCGACTGCCCGGGCTGCGCCTGGCCGGACCCGGAGCACCGGCACACCGCGGAGTTCTGCGAGAACGGGGCGAAGGCGGTGGCCGAGGAGGCCACACTCCGCCGCGTCACTCCGGAGTTCTTCGCCGCGCACCCCGTCTCCGACCTGGCCCGCCGCAGCGGCTACTGGCTGGGCCAGCAGGGCCGGCTGACCCACCCCATGTACCTCCCGGAGGGCGCCGACCACTACGAGCCGGTGAGCTGGGAGCGCGCCTTCGACATCGTCGCCGAGGAACTGACCGCGCTGTCGTCCCCCGACGAGGCCGTCTTCTACACCTCGGGCCGCACCAGCAACGAGGCCGCGTTCCTCTACCAGCTCTTCGCCCGCAAGCTCGGCACGAACAACCTGCCCGACTGCTCCAACATGTGCCACGAGTCGTCCGGCTCGGCCCTGTCGGAGACGATCGGCGTGGGCAAGGGCAGCGTGCTGCTGGAGGACCTCTACAAGGCGGACCTCATCGTGGTCGCCGGCCAGAACCCCGGCACGAACCACCCCCGCATGCTGTCGGCCCTGGAGAAGGCCAAGGGCAACGGCGCGCGCGTGGTGAGCGTCAACCCGCTCCCGGAGGCGGGCCTGGAGCGCTTCAAGAACCCGCAGACGCCCAAGGGTCTCACCACCGGCACCGCCCTGACCGACCTGTTCCTGCAGATCCGCCTCGGCGGCGACCAGGCCCTGTTCCGGCTCCTCAACAAGCTGATTCTGGACACCCCGGGCGCGGTCGACGAGGAGTTCGTCCGGGAACACACCCACGGCTACGAGGAGTTCGCCGAGGCCGCCCGCGCCGCCGACTGGGAGGAGACCCTCGCCGCGACCGGCCTGGCGCGTGAGGACGTCGAACGCTTCCTCCGCATGGTGCTGGAGTCCGACCGGATCGTCGTCTGCTGGGCGATGGGCCTCACCCAGCACAAGCACTCCGTGCCGATGATCCGGGAGGTCGTCAACTTCCTGCTGCTCCGCGGCAACATCGGCCGCCCGGGCGCGGGCGTGTGCCCGGTGCGCGGTCACTCCAACGTGCAGGGCGACCGCACGATGGGCATCTTCGAACGGCCCGCGCCGGCGTTCCTCGACGCGCTGCAGAAGGAGTTCGGCTTCGAGCCGCCCCGCGAGCACGGATACGACGTCGTCCGGGCGATCCGCGCGCTGCGCGACGGCGAGGCGAAGGTCTTCTTCGCGATGGGCGGCAACTTCGTCTCCGCCTCCCCCGACACCGAGGTCACCGAGGCGGCGATGCGCCGGGCGCGGCTGACCGTGCACGTGTCGACGAAGCTGAACCGCTCGCACGCGGTCACGGGCGCGCGCGCCCTGATCCTGCCGACGCTGGGCCGCACCGAGCGCGACCTCCAGGCGAGCGGCGAGCAGTTCGTGACGGTGGAGGACTCCATGGGCATGGTGCACGCCTCGCGCGGGCGCCTGGAGCCGGCGAGTCCGCACCTGCTCTCCGAGCCGGCCATCGTGTGCCGGCTGGCCCGCCGTGTCCTCGGCGCGGAGGACGACGTGCCGTGGGAGGAGTTCGAGAAGGACTACGCGACGGTCCGCGACCGCATCGCGCGCGTGGTGCCCGGCTTCGAGGAGTTCAACGCGCGCGTGGCGCACCCCGGCGGCTTCGCACTTCCCCACGCCCCGCGTGACGAGCGGCGCTTCCCCACCGCCACCGGCAAGGCCAATTTCACGGCGGCGCCCGTCGAGTACCCGGAACTGCCCGAGGGCCGGCTGCTGCTGCAGACGCTGCGCTCGCACGACCAGTACAACACCACGATCTACGGTCTGGACGACCGCTACCGGGGCATCAAGAACGGGCGCCGCGTGGTGCTCGTGAACCCGGACGACGCGCAAGAGCTGAAGCTCGCGGACGGCTCGTACGTCGACCTGGTCAGCGAGTGGAAGGACGGAGTGGAGCGAAGGGCGCCGGGCTTCCGCGTCGTGCACTACCCGACGGCACGGGGCTGTGCGGCCGCGTACTACCCGGAGACCAACGTGCTGGTGCCCCTGGACGCCACCGCGGACGTCTCCAACACCCCGGCCAGCAAGTCGGTCGTGGTGCGTCTGGAACAATCGGCGACCGACTGAGCGTTCGCTCAGGACATAGACGTACCGACGTACCGACGCACGATTGGAGCCGGGCCCATGGGAGAGCCGCAGCAGGTGAAGTTCCCGCAGGAGGTCATCGACGAGTACGCGGCGCTCGGTGTGGACCTCCGGGCGCTGTTCTCGGCGGGTCATCTCGGCACGCGGATGGGCGTGCAGATCACGGAGGCCTCGGCGGAGCGTGTCGTCGGGACGATGCCGGTGGAGGGCAACACCCAGCCCTACGGCCTGCTGCACGGCGGCGCGTCCGCGGTGCTGGCGGAGACGCTGGGCTCGGTCGGCTCGATGCTGCACGGCGGCGTGCACAAGATCGCGGTCGGGGTGGACCTCAACTGCACGCACCACCGCGGGGTCCGCTCCGGCCTGGTGACCGGTGTGGCCACTCCGGTGCACCGGGGCCGGTCCACGGCGACGTACGAGATCGTGATCACGGACGAGGCGGACAAGCGGGTGTGCACCGCCCGGCTGACCTGTCTGCTGCGGGACGTCCGCCCCGGCGACGCGGAGAAGGCGGCCGGCTGACGCCGGCGAGGGGGTGAGGGCCCCCAGGACGCCCGGGCCCGGATCCCAGATCCCCAGGCCAAGACTTCCCAGGAGCCCCTCACCCCCCGCCCCCACCGCACCGCGCCCGTCGCCCCCACCGCACCGCGCCCGTCGCCGCCATTGCCCGCGGCCGACGGGCGCTCTAGCGTTCGGTGCCATGGGACGGGGCGGCACCTCTCACAGCGCCGGGGCGTTCGGCGCGCCCCTTCTGGCCGCACTCGCGGCGGCATTGACCCTGACCGGGTGCACGGCGGACGACTCCCCCGCGGCCCGCACCCCCTCCCTCTCCCCCAGGCCCACGTCCGACGTCGACCTGTGCGTCGGCATCGTCCGCCACTGGTCGCGCGAGCTGCTCGACGGCCGCGGGTACGGCGACTACCAGTCGATGGGGATGTCCGGCGGGCAGTACGACATCCTGCGCGAAGTCGTGGACGCAGCGCGCGCCGCCCGCGCCCAAGGGGGCAGGGACGTCGACACACTGATAAAGCGTCAGGCGCGCGAAGGCTGCGCCGCCTGGTACCGCTCCGGCGGCCCCGGAGAGGGACCGTGGCGATGAGCGGGATCGGTCCGGTCGAACCGGACGGCGACACGCGCCCGTTGGACCCGCCTCCCGTCGCCCCGCGCCCCCGAGGCGGCCCCCGGGCCCGTATGACGAGACGTCACCGGGGGGCCGCGGCCGCCGCGTTCCTCACCGTCGCAGCGCTGACAGCCGGCACGCTCCTGTACGTCACCCGCCCCCGTCCCGGCCCCCCGCCCGAGCCCCGCTTCCCGAGCCAGACGACGTCCTTCCGCTACCTGTACATGCAGGTCAGAGACACAGACGCGAGGCCACGCGAATTTGAGTTCACGATACAAACATTTACGGAATCCGACGCTCCGGTGACCGTTCTGGGCATTTCCCAGCCCTACGCCGGCCTCTCCCTGATCTCCCGACCCGAAACTCCTTTACGGGTGAAAGGTGGCGGTTCCCGCAAGATCGCCGTGACCGTCCGGGTGGCGGATTGCGGAAAAGTGCCACGGAACGCCGGGCTCCCTTTCCTGGACGTAACACTGCGTAACACGCGCGCAAAGGAAGCCCACAGCTACATCCTCGGCGCCCGCTACGCAAGGGACCTGTCCAGGGCGCTGGAGGAGGCCTGCGGCAACGAAATTCGGTAATCAGCAAAACGCCTGATACACCTGAACCGCCCCTCCCGGTTCCTGCGGTTTCTCACCATGCGGACAGGGCAAAACGGCGGGAATTCTGCTCTTCCCCCCACTCAGTACCGCTCTGCAATACGTCGTGTCATAACAAGAGCGTCACAGCCTTGGCCAGAGTCTCCTCCGCATTCCCCACACACGCTTAGAGTCACGGCCAGTCACCGCGGAGCCTGATTCTCACTCGGCCCAGCGCTCGACTCGGCCGTTTCCACGGGGAAGCGGCTGTCAGGGGAAAGGACTGGATCGTGCGTCAACGTTCGCTCATCGCCATCACCGCCGCCCTGGCGGCGGGTGCACTCACCCTCACCGCCTGCGGCTCCCGCGACGACAACGGCGGCGGCTCGGACTCGGGCAACGGTGACACCACCGTCGTCATCGGCGTCGACGCGCCGCTGACCGGCGACCTCTCCGCGCTCGGCCTGGGCATCAAGAACTCCGTGGACCTCGCCACGAAGATCGCCAACAAGGAGAAGTACGTCGAGGGCGTCACCTTCAAGATCGAGGCGCTCGACGACCAGGGCCAGGCCTCCGTGGGCCAGCAGAACGCCACGAAGCTCGTCGCCAACAAGGACGTGCTCGGCGTCGTCGGCCCGCTGAACTCCTCCGTCGGCGAGTCGATGCAGAAGGTCTTCGACTCGGCCAAGCTGGTCGAGGTCTCCCCGGCGAACACCAACCCCGCCCTGACCCAGGGCGTGAACTGGCAGACCAAGAAGGAGCGGCCGTACAAGTCGTACTTCCGCACCGCGACCACGGACGCCATCCAGGGCCCGTTCGCCGCGCAGTACGTCTTCAACGAGGCCAAGAAGAAGAAGGTCTTCGTCATCGACGACAAGAAGACCTACGGCGCCGGTCTGGCCGCCACCTTCACCGCGGAGTTCAAGGAGCTCGGCGGCCAGGTCGTCGGCACCGAGCACATCAACCCGGAGAGCAAGGACTTCAGCGCGGTCGCCACCAAGGTGAAGAACTCCGGCGCCGACGTCGTCTACTACGGCGGTGAGTACCCGCAGGCCGGTCCGCTGAGCAAGCAGATCAAGGAAGCGGGCGCGAAGATCCCGCTGGTCGGCGGTGACGGCATCTACAGCGCCGACTTCATCAAGCTGTCCGGCGCGGCCGGCACCGGCGACCTCGCCACCTCCGTCGGCGCGCCCGTCGAGTCGCTGCCGTCGGCCAAGGAGTTCGTCGCGAACTACAAGGCCGAGGGCTACAAGGAGGCCTACGAGGCCTACGGCGGCTACTCCTACGACTCCGCCTGGGCGATCATCGAGGCCGTCAAGAAGGTCGTCGAGGACAACGACGGCAAGCTGCCGGACGACGCCCGCGCCAAGGTCGTCGACGCCATGCAGAACGTCTCCTTCGACGGTGTGACCGGCAAGGTCTCCTTCGACGAGTTCGGTGACGCCACCAACAAGCAGCTCACCGTCTACACCGTCAAGGGCGGCGACTGGGCCACCGTGAAGTCGGGCACCTTCACCGGCTGATCTCCGCCGCACCACTCACACGAGCCGCGCGGGGCGCTGTTCCACTGGCGCCCCGCGCGGACTCGGTTCCGGCCCATCCGTCGAACATTCCGAAAGTCTCGGAGGACATGCGGTGAACGAACTGCCGCAGCAGCTGGTCAACGGCCTGCTACTGGGATCCATGTACGGCCTGGTCGCCATCGGCTACACAATGGTCTACGGCATTGTCCAGCTCATCAACTTCGCCCACGGCGAGATCTTCATGGTCGGCGCCTTCGGCGCCATCACCGTGCATCTGTACGTCTTGCCGGACGGCACCTCCATGTGGATCGCGCTGCCGCTCATGCTGATCGGCGCCATGATCGCCTCGGTGCTGGTCGCCATCGGGGCGGAACGGTTCGCCTACCGCCCGCTGCGCGGCGCGCCCCGTCTGGCCCCGCTCATCACCGCCATCGGACTCTCCCTCGCGCTCCAGCAGGCCGTCTGGGCCTTCTACCCCGAGGCGAAGTCCAAGCTGGCCTTCCCGCAGATCGAGGGCGGCCCCTTCACCATCGGCGGCGCCACCGTCCAGACCGGCGACATCTTCCTGATCGTCGCCGCCCCCATCAGCATGGCGTTCCTCGCCTACTTCGTGATGCGGACCCGCACCGGCCGCGGCATGCAGGCCACCGCGCAGGACCCGGACACCGCGAAGCTGATGGGCGTCAACACCGACCGCATCATCGTGATCGCGTTCGCCCTCGGCGCCGTGTTCGCCGCCGTCGGCGGTGTCGCCAGCGGTCTGAAGTACGGCCAGATCGACTTCAAGATGGGCTTCATCCTCGGCCTCAAGGCCTTCACCGCGGCAGTGCTCGGTGGCATCGGCAACATCTACGGAGCCATGATCGGCGGTGTGGTCCTCGGCGTCGTCGAGACCCTGGCCACCGCCTACATCGCGGACATCCCCGGCCTGGACCAGTTCGGCAGCCAGTCCTGGGCCGAGGTCTGGGCCTTCATCCTCCTCATCCTCGTGCTCCTGTTCCGGCCCCAGGGCCTGCTCGGCGAGCGCGTCGCGGACAGGGCGTGACACCGATGACCACACAGACCGCAGCAGACAAGACCGTGGCCCGACCCGCCCCGAACACCCCCTCCGGGTTCATCGGCATCCCCGCGAACCTCGCGCGGGCCCTCGCCACCGGCGGCAGCGTCCTCGCCGTCGTCTCCACCTTCCTCGCCTGGACCTGGACGGCCGCCTTCCCCGGCGACCTGACGTTCTACGGCTACCCCGGCGGCCTCCAGGTGCTCGTCCTGGTCGGCGGCGCCCTCGCCACCCTGTTCTGCCTCGCCTCCTACGGCGTCAGGGGACTGGGCTGGCTCACTCCGGCCGGCGCCGACGCGGCCGTGAAGTACGCGGTGCTCGGCACCTTCGCCACCGCCTGGTACACCGTCGTCTCGATCAGCGCCGAACTCGGCGGGGTCGTCAATCTGGAGCCCGGCGGCTTCCTCGTCGCCGCCGCCACGCTGATCGCCCTCATAGGCGCCCTGGCCCTCCCCTTCGAGCGGCCCGAGCCCGACCCGATCGACCCCGAGGCGAGCGGCTGGGAGCAGTTCCGGCACGACGCCGCGCACTCCATGGCGGTGCTGCGGGCGGCGTTCGCCTCCGGCTCCCCGCGCCCCGTGCGCACCCTGCCGTCCTACGCCGAGATCCTGATCATCGTGGCCGTCCTGGCGGTCGCCCTGATCGTCTTCACCTACGGCATCGGCACCGAGTACGACGAGCTGTTCGTCGGCTTCCTGATCACCGCCGGCTTCGGCTTCGGCGCGCTGAACCGCTCCGGCCTGATCGCGCACGCCTCCCAGATCAGCGCCCGGCACCAGAACATCACCGTGTGCGGCGCGTTCGTCGCGGCGGCGCTGTTCCCCTTCACCCAGACCGACGACCAGTACGCGACCCTCGGCGTCTACATCCTGATCTTCGCCACCGTCGCGCTGGGCCTGAACATCGTCGTCGGCCTCGCCGGCCTGCTCGACCTCGGCTACGTCGCCTTCCTCGGCGTCGGCGCCTACGCGGCCGCGCTGGTCTCCGGCTCTCCCAGCTCGCCGTTCGGCGTGCACTTCCCCTTCTGGGCCGCCGTCCTGGTCGGCGCGCTCGCCTCGCTGGTCTTCGGTGTGCTGATCGGCGCGCCGACCCTGCGGCTGCGCGGCGACTACCTGGCCATCGTGACCCTCGGCTTCGGTGAGATCTTCCGTATCGCCGTGAACAACACCGACGGCACCTCGGGCCCGGACCTCACCAACGGCTCCAACGGCATCGCGTCCATCCCGGACCTGAACATCCTGGGCTTCGACCTGGGCGTCGCGCACGACATCGGCGGCTTCACCATCGGCCGGTTCGCGAACTACTTCTTCCTGATGCTGCTCATCACGGCCGTCGTCGTCCTCGTCTTCCGGCGCAGCGGCGACTCCCGCATCGGCCGTGCCTGGGTCGCCATCCGCGAGGACGAGACCGCCGCGCTCGCCATGGGCATCAACGGATTCCGGGTGAAGCTCATCGCGTTCGCCGTGGGCGCCACCCTGGCCGGTCTGGCCGGCACGGTGCAGGCGCACGTCACCTACACCGTGACCCCCGAGCAGTACCTGTTCGCCGGCACCACCCCGCCCAACTCCGCCTTCCTGCTGGCCGCGGTCGTGCTCGGCGGCATGGGCACCATCGCCGGACCCCTCCTCGGTGCGGCGCTGCTCTTCCTGATCCCCAACAAGCTCCAGTTCCTGGGCGACTACCAGCTCCTCGCGTTCGGCATCGCGCTCGTGCTGCTGATGCGCTTCCGTCCCGAGGGCCTCATCCCCAACCGGCGCCGCCAGCTGGAGTTCCACGAAGAGGCCGACGCGCCCACAGTCCTGAGCAAGACGGGGGCCTGACCACCATGACCACCGACACCACCACCAAGGACACCGCCGCGGGCGCGCCCGCCCCCGGCTCCGTCGTCCTCGACGCGCGCGGCGTCACCATGCGGTTCGGCGGCCTCACCGCCGTCCGGGACGTCGACCTCACCGTGCGCAGCGGCGAGATCGTCGGTCTGATCGGCCCCAACGGCGCCGGCAAGACCACGTTCTTCAACTGCCTCACCGGGCTGTACATCCCGACCGAGGGCGAGGTCCGTTACAAGGACAAGGTGCTGCCGCCCAAGTCGTTCAAGGTGACCGCGGCCGGCATCGCCCGTACGTTCCAGAACATCCGTCTGTTCGCCAACATGACGGTCCTGGAGAACGTGCTCGTGGGCCGCCACACCCGCACCAAGGAGGGCTTCTGGTCGGCCGTCCTGCGCGGGCCCGGCTTCCACAAGGCGGAGGCCGCCTCGCGGGCCCGCGCCATGGAGCTGCTGGAGTTCGTCGGCCTCGCCGAGAAGGCCGAGCAGCTCGCGCGCAACCTCCCCTACGGCGAGCAGCGCAAGCTGGAGATCGCCCGCGCGCTCGCCAGCGAGCCGGGGCTGCTGCTCCTCGACGAGCCCACCGCGGGCATGAACCCGCAGGAGACCCGGGCGGCGGAGGAACTCATCTTCGCCATCCGCGACAAGGGCACCGCGGTCCTCGTCATCGAGCACGACATGCGGTTCATCTTCAACCTCTGCGACCGGGTCGCCGTGCTCGTCCAGGGCCAGAAGCTGATCGAGGGCGACCCGGCCACCGTCCAGGGCGACGAGCGGGTCATCGCCGCGTACATCGGCGAGCCGCTGGCGGACGACCCCGGGGCCGCGGAGGTCGCCGAGGTCGAGGCCGCGGAGGCCGCGGCCGAGGCGGCGGGCCGCCCGCAGTCGCCCGCCAAGAAGGCCGGCGTCCCGGCGCCCGCGGCCGGGACCGAGCCCGCGGCCTCAGAGACCGCCGACGAGCGGCCGGAGACCGAGGCGGAGGCCGGCACCGAGGCGGAGGCGGCGGCCGACGCACCCGCCGAGGCCACGGACGCCGACACAGAAGCACAGGCGGAGGCGGAGGCCGAGGCCACCACGGACGCCGCGCCCGGCAAGGAGAACGACCGATGACCGCACTCCTCGAGGTCGAGGACCTGAAAGTCGCCTACGGCAAGATCCAGGCCGTGAAGGGCATCTCGTTCAGCGTCGACGCCGGCGAAGTGGTCACCCTGATCGGCACCAACGGCGCCGGCAAGACCACCACCCTGCGCACGCTGTCCGGGCTGCTGAAGCCGGTCGGCGGACAGATCAAGTTCAACGGCAGGTCGCTGAAGAGGGTCCCCGCGCACAAGATCGTCTCGCTGGGTCTCGCCCACTCCCCCGAGGGACGGCACATCTTCCCGCGCATGACGATCGAGGACAACCTGCGCCTCGGCGCCTTCCTGCGCAGCGACAAGCAGGGCATCGAGCAGGACATCCGGCGCGCCTACGACCTCTTCCCCATCCTCGGGGAACGCCGTAAGCAGGCCGCGGGAACGCTGTCCGGCGGTGAGCAGCAGATGCTCGCCATGGGCAGGGCCCTGATGTCCCGTCCGCAGCTGCTCATGCTCGACGAGCCCTCCATGGGTCTGTCGCCGATCATGATGCAGAAGATCATGGCGACCATCGCCGAGCTGAAGTCCCAGGGCACCACCATCCTGCTCGTCGAGCAGAACGCCCAGGCGGCCCTGTCGCTGGCCGACCACGGCCATGTGATGGAGGTCGGCAACATCGTCCTCTCCGGCACCGGCCGCGACCTGCTCCACGACGAGTCGGTCCGCAAGGCCTACCTCGGCGAGGACTGAGGCTGACAGGCTGACAGGCTGACAGGCGGACGGAAGCGAAAGGCCCGCACCCCGGGAGACGGGGTGCGGGCCTTCGTCGTGCGCGCGGCCACGGCGCCGGGCCGTCAGCCGCCCTTCGCGGCCTTCTTCTCCTCGGCGTCGTCGATGACCGCCTGTGCGACCTGCTGCATCGACATGCGCCGGTCCATCGAGGTCTTCTGGATCCAGCGGAACGCGGCCGGCTCGCTCAGCCCGTACTGCGTCTGCAGCACCGACTTGGCGCGGTCCACCAGCTTGCGCGTCTCCAGGCGCTGGCTGAGGTCGGCGACCTCGCGCTCCAGTTCCTTCAGCTCGGTGAACCGGGAGACCGCCATCTCGATCGCCGGCACCACGTCGCTCTTGCTGAACGGCTTGACCAGGTACGCCATCGCGCCCGCGTCCCTCGCCCGTTCGACCAGGTCGCGCTGCGAGAAGGCGGTCAGCATCAGCACGGGGGCGATGGACTCCTCGGCGATCTTCTCGGCCGCGGAGATGCCGTCCAGCTTGGGCATCTTCACATCGAGGATCACCAGGTCGGGGCGGTGCTCGCGCGCCAGCTCGACGGCCTGCTCACCGTCGCCGGCCTCGCCGACGACCGTGTACCCCTCCTCCTCGAGCATCTCTTTGAGATCGAGCCGGATCAGTGCCTCGTCCTCGGCGATGACGACGCGGGTCGTCATCGGCGGCACGTGCGACTTGTCGTCGTCGGGCACGTCTGCGGGCTGGGGCGACTCGGGGGCGCTCAACGTGGGCTCCTTGGTGCGGGGCAGGCCGGTACTGCTGCTTGTGCAGCCTACCTAGAGGCGGTGACCGAGGGGGACCCGGTATGATTCCGTGAGCCGGTCCTGCCGGGTTGGTGGAATGGCATACACGGATGTCTCAAACACATCTGCCCGAGAGGGCTTGCGGGTTCGAGTCCCGCACCCGGCACTCCCAGAGCGGAGGATCACGTTCGCGTGGTCCTCCGCCTTTTGCTGCGTGTCGTCACGGTTGCTCACGCACTGTGGCCGCATGGAACAGCACAGCCCTTCGATCCGCGCACACGCTGTCGCACTCATGCGACAGGGCGTCCCCAACCATGTGGTGGCGGAGCAACTGAACATCCCGCGAGGCACCGTCGGCTGGTGGCGTTGCGAGGACCGCAAACTACGCGGCGAGGTGTACCGGCAGCCAACGGATTGCCCGAAGTGCACAGGCCGCGGTTTCGACGAAGTGGCGTACTCGTATCTGCTGGGTCTCTACCTCGGCGATGGCCACATCGTCTCGAAGCCGAAACAGCGCCACCTGTCGATTTTCTGCGACGCCAGGCAGACGGGCTTGATCGCGGCCGCCGAAGACGCGATGCGCAAGGTGATGCCCTCCCCCAGCGTCGGACGGCACCGAAAGCCCGGCTGCGTCGAAGTGAAGTCGTACACCAAGCACTGGACGTGCATGTTTCCCCAGCACGGCCCCGGCAAGAAGCACGACCGCCTCATCGTCCTCGAACCGTGGCAGCAGGCCATCGTCGACGAGCATCCCTGGGAGTTCATCCGCGGGCTCATCCATTCGGACGGCTGCCGGATCACCAACTGGACGACCCGCACGGTCGCCGGCGAGCGCAAGCGCTACGAGTACCCCCGGTACTTCTTCAGCAACAAGTCGGACGACATCAGGAAGCTCTTCACGGACACCCTGGACAAAGTCGGCGTCGGGTGGACCACGCTGGCTCGTGGCAGCGATCCCTTCAACATCTCCGTCGCCCGCAAGGCGTCCGTCGCCCTGATGGATCTCCATGTGGGCCCCAAGTACTGACCGGGGCCCGGTTCCGTCACTTCGGGCTGTCGTCCTCACCGATGTGATGGACGCGGACCATGTTGGTCGAACCGGAGACCCCGGGTGGGGAACCGGCGGTGACGACGACCGTGTCGCCCTCGGCGCAGCGCGCGTACCGCAGCAGCAGCTCGTCCACCTGGTCGACCATGGCGTCGGTGGAGCCGACGTGCGGGCCCAGGAAGGTCTCCACGCCCCAGGACAGGCTGAGCTGGGAGCGGGTGGCCGGGTCCGGTGTGAAGGCGAGCAGCGGGATCGGCGAGCGGTAGCGGGACAGACGCCGGGCGGTGTCGCCCGACTGGGTGAAGGCGACCAGGAAGCGGGCGCCGAGGAAGTCGCCCATCTCCGCGGCCGCGCGGGCCACGGCGCCGCCCTGGGTGCGGGGCTTGTTGTGCTCGGTCAGCGGCGGCAGGCCGCGGGCGAGGATGTCCTCCTCGGCGGCCTCCACGATGCGGGCCATGGTGCGCACGGTCTCCACGGCGTGCTTGCCGACGCTGGTCTCGCCGGAGAGCATCACCGCGTCGGTGCCGTCGATGACGGCGTTGGCGACGTCGGACGCCTCCGCGCGGGTGGGCCGGGCGTTGTCGATCATCGAGTCGAGCATCTGGGTGGCCACGATGACCGGCTTGGCGTTGCGCCGGGCCAGCTTCACGGCGCGCTTCTGGACGACGGGCACCTGCTCCAGCGGCATCTCGACGCCCAGGTCGCCGCGGGCCACCATGATCCCGTCGAAGGCCGCGACGATCTCGTCGAGGGCCTCGACGGCCTGCGGCTTCTCGACCTTGGCGATGACGGGGAGCCGGCGGCCCTCCTCGTCCATGATCCGGTGGACGTCCTTGATGTCCCGTCCGCTGCGGACGAAGGAGAGGGCGACGACGTCGAAGCCGGTGCGCAGCGCCCAGCGCAGGTCGTCCTCGTCCTTCTTGGAGAGGGCGGGCACGGAGACGGCGACGCCGGGGAGGTTGAGGCCCTTGTGGTCGGAGATCACCCCGCCCTCGACGACGGTGGTGCGCACGCGGGGGCCGTCCACGGCGGTGACCTCCAGGGTGACCCGGCCGTCGTCGACGAGGATCCTCTCCCCCGGGGCGACGTCCTCGGTGAGGCCGGCGTGGGTGGTGCCGCACATGTGGCGGTCGCCCTCGACGCCGTCCTCGACGCTGATCGTGAAGGGGTCCCCGCGTTCGAGGAGTACGGGTCCTTCGGCGAAGCGGCCCAGGCGGATCTTCGGGCCCTGAAGGTCGGCGAGGATTCCCACGCTGCGGCCGGTCTCGTCGGCGGCCTTGCGCACCCTTCGGTACCGCTCCTCGTGCTCGGCGTGCTCGCCGTGGCTGAGGTTGAAGCGGGCCACGTCCATTCCGGCGTCGACCAGGGCCTTGATCTGGTCGTACGAGTCCGTCGCGGGACCCAGGGTGCAGACGATTTTCGCTCGGCGCATGGTTCGACCCTAGGGCTTACCGACGGGTAGTGATTTGGCGGCGCGTGACGACTCAACGGCGCGCGGGTGAAGGGGTATTGACAAGCGCTGAATCCTGCGCGGCGCCGCTCACCCGTGCGCGCGGCGGCGGTCACCGGATCGAAACCTGGAAGGACTGTTCCGGATCGACGTGCTCAGGTCAGAATCGTCGGGCGAATCTACGCGCGTTGTGCGCCGTCGTCGTACGAGGAGAGCCTGATATGCCGTTGGACCGCCGGAAGTTCCTGAAGAAGTCCGCCGTCACGGGGGCGGGGGTGGCGCTGGCGGGTACGGTGGCCACCCCTGCGGCCGAGGCCGCTCCTGAGGCGGGACGGGGGAAGAAGCCGGTGAAGCGGTACGCACTGACCGTGATGGGCACCACGGACCTGCACGGTCACGTGTTCAACTGGGACTACTACAAGGACGCCGAGTACCAGGACCCGGCCGGCAACGCGCAGGGCCTGGCCCGCGTGTCCACGCTGGTGAACCGGATCCGCGAGGAGCGCGGCCGGGAGAACACCCTGCTGCTGGACGCGGGCGACACCATCCAGGGCACCCCGCTGACGTACTACTACGCCAAGGTGGACCCGATCACCGCCAAGGGCGGTCCGGTGCACCCGATGGCGCAGGCGATGAACGCCATCGGGTACGACGCGGTGGCGCTCGGCAACCACGAGTTCAACTACGGCATCGAGACGCTGCGGAAGTTCGAGGAGCAGTGCGACTTCCCGCTGCTCGGCGCCAACGCGGTCGACGCCAAGACCCTCAAGCCCGCCTTCCCGCCCTACTTCGTCAAGAAGTTCCACGTGAAGGGCGCGCCGCCGGTGAAGGTGGCGGTGCTGGGCCTGACCAACCCGGGCATCGCGATCTGGGACAAGGCCTACGTGCAGGGCAAGCTGGCCTTCCCGGGCCTGGAGGAGCAGGCGGCCAAGTGGGTGCCGAAGCTGCGCTCCATGGGCGCCGACGTCGTGATCGTCTCCGCCCACTCGGGCACCTCCGGCACCTCCTCCTACGGCGATCAGCTCCCGCACGTGGAGAACGCGGCGGCGAACGTGGCGCGGCAGGTGCCGGGCATCGACGCCATCCTGGTCGGCCACGCGCACGCGGAGATCGCGGAGCTGCGGGTCACCAACGAGAAGACCGGCAAGGAGGTCGTGCTGTCGGAGCCGCTGTGCTACGCCGAGCGGCTGACTCTCTTCGACGTCGAGCTGACCTTCGAGCGGGGCCGCTGGCAGGTGGAGTCCGTGAAGGCGTCGCTGCGGGACGCGGCGACGGTGGAGGACGACCCGAGGATCACCCGGCTGCTGGGCGACGAGCACGCGCAGGTCGTGGCGTACGTCAACCAGGTGGTGGGGACGGCGACCGAGACGCTGACGACGGTGGAGGCGCGCTACAAGGACGCGCCGATCATCGACCTGATCAGCAAGGTGCAGGAGGACGTGGTCCGGGATGCGCTGGCGGGCACGGAGTACGCCTCGCTGCCGGTGCTGTCGCAGGCCTCGCCGTTCTCCCGGACCAGCGAGATCCCGGCGGGCGACGTGACCATCCGGGACCTGTCGAGCCTCTACGTGTACGACAACACGCTGGTGGCGAAGCTGCTGACGGGTGCTCAGGTGCGGGCGTACCTGGAGTACTCGGCGGAGTACTTCGTGCAGACCGCGGCCGGCGCGCCGGTGGACGTCGACAAGCTGACGAACGCGAACGGCCGCCCGGACTACAACTACGACTACGTGTCGGGCGTGCGGTACGACATCGACATCGCCCGGCCGGCCGGGTCGCGCATCAAGAACCTGACGTTCGACGGCGCCCCGGTGGACGACGCACAGCGGTTCGTGTTCGCGGTCAACAACTACCGGGCCAACGGCGGCGGGGCGTTCCCGCACGTGGCGTCGGCGCCGGAGCTGTGGGCGGAGTCGACGGAGATCCGTACCCGGATCGCCGAGTGGGCGACCGCCAAGGGCGTGCTGGACCCGAAGGACTTCGCGTCGGAGGACTGGCGCCTCACCCGGGACGGCACGCCGGTGTTCTGACCGTCCCTCGCAGCGGTGCCCGCGGGGGCGCCGCCGGTCCGTCCGGCGGCGCCCCCGCGCCGTTGTGTCCCGTTGTCCGGCTGCCCCGCCCGGTCTCAGGCCTCCTGGACGCGCAGCGCGCGGGCCAGGTCGTCGAGCCGGTCGGTGAACTGGCGGCGCAGCGCCGGCACGGGGTCGGCCTTGCGCAGCGTCTTCTCGCCGAGCTTCAGCGTCTCGGGCTCCACGGCGTGGGCGGGGAACGCCCAGCGTCCCGCGGCCGTGGCGATGGCGGGGCCGCGGCGCGCGGCGACGGCCACGGCGTCCTTGAAGTAGCGCGCCACGTACGGGCGGACCAGCTCGGCCTGCTCGGGCTGCCAGAAGCCGCGGGCGGTGGCGGTGAACAGGTAGTTGGACAGGTCGTCGGAGCCGAACATGGCGTCCCAGGCGCGGGCCTTGGCGTCCGGGTCGGGCAGGGCGGCCCGGCAGCGGGCGGCGCCCTCCTGGCCGGTGGCGCTGGGGTCGCGGCGCAGTTCCTCGGCGACGTCGGTCTCGTCGACGGCGCCGAGCACGGCGAGCCGGCCCAGGATCCGCCAGCGCAGCTCCGGGTCCAGCTCGGGGCCGCCGGGGACGGTGCCCTCGGCGAGCCAGGCGGCGATGGTCTCGGGGCGGGAGGCCGCGTCGATGCAGTGGCGCACCGCGACCAGGCGCAGGCCCGGGTGGTCGCCGTCCTCGGTGCGGCGGATGAGGTCGCGGCACAGGTCGGTGAGGGTGGCGAGCGCGGCGGGCCGCCGGTCCGGGGCGAGGTAGTGGTCGGCGACCTCCCCGGAGGCGAACGCGAGGACGCCCTGGACGAGGGCGACGTCGGTCTCCTCGGGCAGATGGGCGGCGGCGGTGGCCAGGTAGGCGGAGGGGGCCAGGTCTCCGTCGCGGACCATGTCTCGCAAGCTGTTCCAGACGACGGCCCGGGTGAGCGCGTCGGGGATGCCCGACAGGCCGCGCAGTGCGGTCTCCAGCGAGGTCTCGTCGAGACGGATCTTGGCGTACGTCAGGTCCAGGTCGTTGGGGACGACCAGGGCGGGGCGGGTGCCGGGGCGCGGCTCGGGGGCGGCGGTCCGCGGCACGTCGGTCTCGTAGCGTTCGCGCAGGGTGAGGGTGCGTCCGTCGCTGAGGTCGCGGTCGTAGACCCCGACGGTCACCCGGTGCGGGCGGCCGCCCTCGCGGTCCAGGGTGAGGGTCCACCGGCCGGGCACCGCGTCGACGGAGGCGGTGAGCGTGTCGACGCCGCTGGTGCGCAGCCAGGCGTCGGCCCAGGCGTGCACGTCCCGCTCGGTGGCGGAGGCGAGGGAGTCGATGAACTGGGCGAGGCCCGCGTTGCCGAAGCGGTACCGCTCGAAGTGGGTGTTGATGCCGGCGAGGAAGTCCTTCTCGCCTAGCCAGGCGACGAGCTGGCGCAGGGCGGAGGCGCCCTTGGCGTAGGAGATGCCGTCGAAGTTGAGCAGGGCGGAGGCGGTGTCCTCGACGTGCTCCGGGGCGACGGGGTGGGTGGAGGGCCGCTGGTCGGCGTCGTAGCCCCAGGTCTTGCGGGAGACGCCGAAGTCGGTCCAGGTGCCCTCGCCGCGCCAGCGGGGCGGCTGCCCGCCGGGGCTGGCGGGGGTGACCTCGTTGAGGGTCTGGTAGCCCATGTACTCGGCGAAGGACTCGTTCAGCCAGATGTCGTCCCACCAGCGCAGGGTGACGAGGTCGCCGAACCACATGTGGGCCATCTCGTGGGCGATCACCATGGCGCGCCGCTGCCGCTCGGTGTCGGTGACGGCGGAGCGGTAGACGAACTCGTCGCGGAAGGTGACAAGGCCGGGGTTCTCCATGGCGCCCGCGTTGAACTCGGGCACGAAGGCCTGGTCGTAGGAGTCGAAGGGGTACGGCTCCTCGAACTTCTCGTGGTAGCGGTCGAAGCAGGCGCGGGTGATCTCGAGCAGCTCCTCGGCGTCCGCCTCCAGGTGGGGCGCGAGGGAGCGGCGGCAGTGCAGGCCGAACGGCAGGCCGCGGTGCTCGGTGCGCACAGAGTGCCAGGGCCCGGCGGCGACGGCGACGAGGTAGGTGGAGACGGGCGGAGTGGGCGCGGCCTTCCACACGCCGCCGCCGGTGTGCTCGGTGACACCGTTGGCGAGGACCGTCCAGTCCTCGGGGGCGGTGACGGTGAGTTCGAAGACGGCCTTGAGGTCGGGCTGGTCGAAGGCGGCGAAGACGCGCCGCACGTCGTCCAGGAAGAGCTGGGTGTAGACGTAGGTCTCGCCGTCGCTGGGGTCGGTGAAGCGGTGCATGCCCTCGCCGGTGCGGGAGTAGCGCATGCGCGCGTCGACCAGCAGCTCGTGCTCGCCGGCGGCGAGGTTCTTCAGCGGGAACCGGCCGCCGCCGAGGAGGGCTGGGTCGAGGGTCCGGCCGTCGAGCGTGACGGAGCGCAGTTCGGCGGGGTCGATCTCGACGAAGGTGTCCGCGTCCGCGCGGGCGCCGAACCTGATGAGGGTGCGGGAGTCGAACGTCTCGTCCCCGGCGGTCAGATCGAGGGCGATCGTGTAGCGGTGGACGTCGATGAGCTGTGCTCGGTTCTGCGCTTCGTCGCGCGTCAGTACGGACATGAACGCCATGCTGCCTGATGGCGTCGGCGCGGCACAGAGGAGGATGGGGTACGCGGCCTATGTCCGGTCCCCGCCGAGTTCCGCGGTGTGCGCCCCCGGGGGCTGCGCGGGGGGCACGTGCGCGTGCGGCGGGGGCGGCGCGGGGCGTGCGACGGGGGCGCCGGCCGCGTCGAGCCGGGCGCGCAGGGAACGCAGCTCGGCCTCCAGGGCGAGCCGGCGCTGGTGGGTGTCGTAGAGGTGGCGCACCTTGGTGCGCAGCGCCCAGGGGTCGACGGGGGTGGTGACGAGGTCGGCCACGCCGAGGCGGTAGGCGGCGGCGCCGAGCCGGTGGTCGCGGGCGAAGCCGGTGAGCAGGACGACGGGTATGTGCCGGGTCTGCTCCAGGCGGCGCATCCAGCGCACGACGTCGAGGCCGCCGGTGCCGGGCATGTGGGCGTCGAGCAGGAGCACGCCGACGTTGCCGCGCAGCAGCTGCTTGAGCGCCTCGTCGCCGCTGGTGGCCCGGCCCAGCGGCTGTCCGAGCGGGGCCAGGGCGCTCTCCAGGGCGTACAGCGTGTCCTCGTGGTCGTCGACGAGGAGGATGCGGGCGGTGGGCGGCATGGGGCACGTCCTTCCCCGCCAGGGCCGGACGCGGGTCCGGGTGCTGACGGACGGTGTGCGTGAGCCGACTAGGCGTGCACAGCGAGCATGCACCGTGCGGGCCGCCCTGTCACTCCCCGCCGCGTCCCGGACGCCTCACCGGCCCGCTCAAGCCGTGCCGTTCGCCGCGTCGTCCGCGATGCTCTCGTGGTGGCGGATCACCTCGGCGATGATGAACGTCAGGAACTTCTCCGCGAAGGCCGGGTCGAGCTTGGCGTCCTCGGCGAGGGCGCGCAGCCGGGCGATCTGACGGGCCTCGCGCCCCGGGTCGGCGGGCGGCAGCCGGTGCTCGGCCTTGAGCCGGCCGACCTGCTGGGTGCACTTGAAGCGCTCGGCGAGCATGTGGACGACGGCCGCGTCGATGTTGTCGATGCTGTCGCGCAGACGGGTCAGTTCCTCGAGGACCGCGGGGTCGGCGTCGGGGGTGGCGGCGTTGCTGGTGGTCATGGCGGCTCAGCCTACGGCGGGGCGGGCCCGCGGCGGCGGCTCGGCTCGTACAGTGGACGGTGTCCAGGCGCGGCGGGGGTGCGACGTGGCGAACGGCGGACCGGTGGAGCACGGTTACCCGCATCTGCGGACGGTGCGGGAGTCGCTCACGGCGCTGTACCGGCGCCTGTCGTACGACACGGTGCGCACCTTCTCGGCGAGCGTCGCGCCGGCCGACGTGGCGTTCGCGGACGCGGACGACCTGCATCTGGGGGCGCAGCGGGTGGCCCGCGAGATGGTGGCGCACTACCGGCTGCCGGACGCGCGGCTGATCGTCGGGTTCCGGGAGATGACCCATGCGGCGAACGTCGAACTGACCGCGGGGCCCGAGTACTTCGTCGAGCTGAACGACCGGTTCCGGGACCACCGCCGGGACATCGGGGCGGCGCTGGCGCACGAGGTGGCGCACGTGTACCTGCACCGGCTGGGGCTGTCGTTCCCGTCGACGCGGGAGAACGAGATCCTCACGGACACCGCGGCGGCCTATCTCGGGGCGGGGTGGCTGCTGCTGGACGCGTTCCGGGAGGACAGGGCGTCGTCGCAGAAGCTCGGGTACCTCACGCCGGAGGAGTTCGGGTACGTGCTGGCGAAGCGGGCGCTGCTGTTCGGCGAGGACCCGTCGGTGTGGTTCACCAGTCCGCAGGCGTACACGGCGTACCGGGAGGGGCTGGCGCTGGCGCGGCGGGACGCGGAGCAGCCGCCGCTGCGCGCGGCGGGCTGGACCGGGCGGCTCCGGTACGCGCGGGACCGCAGGCACGCGCAGGGGCACGCTGAGGCGCCGGAGGCGGGGCGGGAGACGGCGTACCGGTTCTCGGCGGACGGGCACGGCCCGCTGCGGGTGTCGTTCCCCTGTCCCACCTGCCATCAGCGCATCCGGGTGCCGGTGGCGGGGAGGGTGCGGGCGCGGTGCGGTCTGTGCCGGTCCGTGCTGGAGTGCGACACGTAGGGCCCCCGGCGGTTCGACCCGGTGCCGGCCCTCGGGTGCCCGGCACCCGTGCCCCACGCTCAACCACCGCCACAAGAGCGGCATTTCACCCCGCCGTTCGCTCACTTCTCAGGTGTTCGCTATTTTGTTCGCCGCTGTCGTAGTGTGCGCCGCCGTCCCCCGCCGGCCGTTTTCGTCCCGACTCGCCGAGGAGCCGGCCTGTGGAACCCGAGTCCGCCGTCACCACCTGCTACCGCCATCCGCGGGTGGAGTGCCATGTGCGCTGCGTCCGCTGCGAGCGGTACATCTGCCCCGACTGCATGCGCGAGGCCGCCGTGGGCCACCAGTGCCCCGACTGTGTGCGGGAGGGCGCCCGGTCGGTGCGGCAGGCGCGCACCCTGGTGGGCGGCCGGGTCTCCGTCGTCCCCGTGGTCACGTACGCGCTGATCGCGCTCAACGTGCTGGCGTACCTGGCGGAGGTGGTCCGGCCGGAGGTCGTGGACCGGTTCGCGATGGTGGGCGCGGGGCTGCTCGGCCCGGACGGCGGCCACTACGTGTGGACGCAGCCGTACCCGGCGGACTTCACCCCCGAGGGGGTCGTGGGCGGCGAGTGGTACCGGCTGCTGACCGGCGCGTTCCTGCATCTGCCGCCGACGGAGGGGACGTTCGGCCTCCTCCACGTGGTGATGAACATGGCGGTGCTGTGGAACCTGGGCCGGGCGGTCGAGCCGATGCTCGGCCGGGTCCACTACCTCGCCCTGTACCTCCTGTCGGCGCTGGGCGGTTCGGTGCTGGTGCTGCTGATCGCGCCCTCGGACCCCACGGTCGGCGCCTCCGGCGCGCTGTTCGGGGTCGGGGCCGCCTACTACGTCGTGGCCCGGCGGGTCGGCGCCGACATGCGCGGGGTGAACCGCTTCATGACCGGGCTGCTGCTGTGGCTGGTGGTCTCCGCGGTGTTCACCTCGTGGCAGGGCCACCTGGGCGGGCTGCTGACCGGCGGGCTGGTGGCGCTCGCGTTCGCCTGGGCGCCGCGCGACGGACGCCGCGTGCTGGTGCAGGCCGGCGCGTGCGCCGTGCTGGTGGTGCTGCTCGCCGTCCTGGCGGCGGTCAAGGTGTCGGACCTGACAGGTGGAGGGATCCCCCAGTGAAACGTGCCGGTGTGCTCTTCCTCGCGGGCCTTCCCGTGGTCGCCACGGCGGTGTACTTCGTCCTGCCGTCGACAGCCGCCGACGCCCCCGCCGGCCCCACCTCGGTCGGCGCGCAGTCCTCCCGCGACGACGCCAAGGACCGGGCCGAGCAGGACCACGAACAGCAGCGGGACGAGGACGACAAGACCGTCGCCTCCCTGCCGCCCGGTCTCGCCGCCCCCGCCAAGAGGGAGCTGGCGCACCGGCTGGTGGCGAGCGCCGAGCACTCCACCACCGACTGGCGCTCCACCTACGGGAGCATCGAGGACCGCGACGACGACTGCGGCTACACCGCGGGCATCATCGGCTTCTGCACCGGCACCCACGATCTGCTCACCCTCGTCGAGCACTACACGAGGAGCAGCCCCGGCAACGGCCTCGCGCGCTACCTGCCCGCCCTGCGGAAGGTCGACGGCACCGGCTCGCACGAGGGACTCGACCCGGGCTTCACCGAGGCGTGGAAGGCGGAGTCGGAGCTGCCGGAGTTCCGCGCCGCGCAGGAGAAGGAACGCGACCGCGTCTACTTCGAGCCCGCGGTCCGCCTCGCCAAGCTGGACGGCCTGGGCACCCTGGGCCAGTTCGTGTACTACGACGCGATGGTCTTCCACGGCACCGGCACCGACGAGAACGGCTTCTACGCCCTGCGCGAGCGCGCCCTGGAGAAGGCGAAGACGCCCGCCGCGGGCGGCTCGGAGACGGCGTACCTGGACGCCTTCCTCGACGCCCGCCGCGAGACCATGCTCACCCGCTACCCGGACCGCGACACCTCCCGCGTCGACACCGCGCAGCGCCGGTTCCTCCAGGCCGGGAACCTGGACCTGGACACCCCGCTCACCTGGGAGATGTACGGGGACTCCTACACCCTGTCCTGAACATGTTGCGGCGCCTGCCCAGTCGGTCCGGTCGGGGACTGGCGGGCAGGCGCCGCGGTGTTCCGCACGCCTTTGTGCGGGACGTTCTCAGGGGTGTCAGACCGCCAGGGCGCGGTCCGTCGGGCGGATCGGGGCGGGCAGGGCGCTCGCCCCGGTCAGGTACCGGTCGCAGCCGCGGGCGGCCGAGCGGCCCTCGGCGATCGCCCACACGATGAGCGACTGGCCGCGGCCGGCGTCACCGGCGACGAACACGCCGGGCACGTTGGTCTGGAAGTCGGCGTCGCGGGCGATGTTGCCGCGCGCGTCCAGCTCCAGGCCGAACTGCTCGACCAGGCCGTTCTCCCGGTCGGTGCCGGTGAAGCCCATGGCGAGGGTGACCAGCTGCGCGGGGATCTTGCGCTCGGTGCCCGGCTTCTGCGTCAGCTTGCCGTCGACGAACTCCACCTCGGTCATGTGCAGCCACTGGACGTTGCCGTCCTCGTCGCCCTCGAAGTGGGTGGTGGAGACGGAGTAGATCCGCTCGCCGCCCTCCTCGTGCGCGCTGGTGACCTTGTACAGCATGGGGAACGTCGGCCACGGCTGGGCGACCGGGTCCCGCTCCTCGTTCGGGCGGGGCATGATCTCCAGCTGCGTCACCGAGGCCGCGCCCTGGCGGTGGGCGGTGCCCACGCAGTCCGCGCCGGTGTCGCCGCCGCCGATCACGACGACGTGCTTGCCCTCGGCGGTGATCGGCGGGGAGACGAAGTCGCCCTCCTGCACCTTGTTCGCCAGCGGCAGGTACTCCATGGCCTGGTGGATGCCCTTGAGCTCGCGGCCGGGCACCGGCAGGTCGCGCGGGGTGGTGGCGCCGACGGCGAGGACCACGGCGTCGTACCGCTTGCGCAGCGCGGTGGCGGGCATGTCGCGGCCGATCTCGATGCCGGTGCGGAACTTGGTGCCCTCCGCGCGCATCTGCTCGATCCGGCGGTTGATGTGCCGCTTCTCCATCTTGAACTCGGGGATGCCGTACCGGAGGAGCCCTCCGATGCGGTCCGCGCGCTCGTAGACGGCGACGGTGTGGCCGGCCCGGGTCAGCTGCTGGGCCGCGGCCAGACCCGCGGGGCCGGAGCCGACCACCGCGACGGTCTTGCCGGACAGGCGCTCGGGGATCTGCGGCGCGACGTCACCGGTCTCCCACGCCTTGTCGATGATCGAGACCTCGACGTTCTTGATGGTGACCGGCGGCTGGTTGATGCCGAGCACGCACGCCGACTCGCACGGGGCGGGGCACAGCCGCCCGGTGAACTCGGGGAAGTTGTTCGTGGCGTGCAGCCGGTCGCTCGCCGCGCCCCAGTCCTCGCGGTAGGCGTAGTCGTTCCACTCCGGGATGAGGTTCCCGAGCGGACAGCCGTTGTGACAGAACGGGATGCCGCAGTCCATGCAGCGGCTGGCCTGCTTGCTGATGATCGGCAGCAGGGAGCCGGGGACGTAGACCTCGTTCCAGTCCTTCTTGCGCTCCTCGACCGGACGGGACGTGGCGACCTCGCGGCCGTGGTTCAGAAAGCCCTTCGGGTCAGCCATTGATCGCCGCCTCCATCATCTTCTCGGTGATCTCGGTCTCGGACAGACCGGCTCGCTCGGCGGCGTCCTTGGCGGCGAGCACTGCCTTGTACGTGCTGGGGATGATCTTGCTGAAGCGCTGCACGCTGGTGTCCCAGTCGGCGAGCAGCTTCTCGGCGACGGTGGAGCCCGTCTCCTCCTGGTGCCGGCGGACCACGTCGTGCAGCCACTGCTTGTCGGCGTCGTCCAGCGTCTCGACGGCGGAGAGGTTGCCGGCGTTGACGTTGTCCCGGTCCAGGTCGATGACGTACGCGATGCCGCCGGACATGCCGGCCGCGAAGTTGCGCCCGGTCTCGCCGAGGACGACCGCGTGACCGCCGGTCATGTACTCGCAGCCGTGGTCGCCCACGCCCTCGGAGACGACCAGCGCGCCGGAGTTGCGGACGCAGAACCGCTCGCCGACCTTGCCGCGCAGGAACATCTCGCCGCCGGTGGCGCCGTAGGCGAGGGTGTTGCCCGCGATGACGCTGTACTCGGCGAGGTGGTCGGCGCCGCGGTCCGGGCGGACGACGATGCGGCCGCCGGACAGGCCCTTGCCGACGTAGTCGTTGGCGTCGCCCTCCAGGCGCAGCGTGACGCCGCGCGGGACGAAGGCGCCGAACGACTGGCCGGCGGAGCCGGTGAAGGTGATGTCGATGGTGTCGTCGGGCAGGCCCGCGCCGCCGAACTTCTTCGTCACCTCGTGGCCGAGCATGGTGCCGACCGTGCGGTTGATGTTGCGGATGGCGACCTGGGCGCGCACCGGCTGGGCGTCCTCGGCGCCGGAGGCGGACAGCGCGTCGGCGGCGAGCTTGATCAGCTCGTTGTCGAGCGCCTTCTCCAGGCCGTGGTCCTGGCCGACCACCTGGTGGCGGGCGGCGCCCTCGGGCAGCTCGGGCACGTGGAACAGCGGCTCGAGCTCCAGGCCCTGCGCCTTCCAGTGGTTGACCGCGCGGGTCACGTCCAGCACCTCGGCGTGGCCGACGGCCTCGTCGATGGAGCGGAAGCCCAGCTCGGCGAGGAGCTCGCGGACCTCCTCGGCGATGAACCGGAAGAAGTTCACGACGTACTCGGCCTTGCCGGAGAACCGGTCGCGCAGCACCGGGTTCTGGGTGGCGATGCCGACCGGGCAGGTGTCCAGGTGGCAGACGCGCATCATGACGCAGCCGGAGACGACGAGCGGCGCGGTGGCGAAGCCGAACTCCTCGGCGCCGAGCAGCGCGGCGATCACCACGTCACGGCCGGTCTTCAGCTGGCCGTCGGTCTGCACGACGATGCGGTCGCGCAGGCCGTTGAGCAGCAGGGTCTGCTGGGTCTCGGCGAGGCCGAGCTCCCAGGGGCCGCCGGCGTGCTTCAGCGACGTCAGCGGGGAGGCGCCGGTGCCGCCGTCGTGGCCGGAGATCAGCACGACGTCCGCGTGGGCCTTGGAGACGCCCGCGGCGACGGTGCCGACGCCGACCTCGGAGACCAGCTTGACGTGAATGCGCGCCTGGGGGTTGGCGTTCTTCAGGTCGTGGATCAGCTGGGCGAGGTCCTCGATGGAGTAGATGTCGTGGTGCGGCGGCGGGGAGATGAGCCCCACGCCCGGCGTCGAGTGCCGGGTCTTCGCGACCCACGGGTAGACCTTGTGGCCAGGCAGCTGGCCGCCCTCGCCGGGCTTGGCGCCCTGGGCCATCTTGATCTGGATGTCGTCGGAGTTGACCAGGTACTCGGAGGTCACACCGAAGCGGCCGGAGGCGACCTGCTTGATGGACGACCGGCGGGCCGGGTCGTACAGGCGCTCCGGGTCCTCGCCGCCCTCACCGGTGTTGGACTTGCCGCCCAGCTGGTTCATGGCGATGGCGAGGGTCTCGTGCGCCTCCTGCGAGATGGAGCCGTACGACATGGCGCCGGTGGAGAACCGCTTGACGATCTCGGAGACCGGCTCGACCTCCTCGACCGGGATGGGCTTCCGGTCCGACTTGAAGCCGAACAGGCCGCGCAGCGTCATCAGCCGCTCGGACTGCTCGTTCACCCGCTCCGTGTACTTCTTGAAGATGTCGTAGCGGCCCGAGCGCGTGGAGTGCTGCAGGCGGAAGACCGTCTCCGGGTCGAACAGGTGCGGCTCGCCCTCGCGGCGCCACTGGTACTCGCCGCCGATGTCCAGCGCACGGTGCGCCGGGGCGATGCCGGAGGCGGGGTACGCCTTGGCGTGGCGGGCGGCGACCTCCTTGGCGATCACGTCGATGCCGACGCCGCCGATCTTGCTGGTGGTGCCGTTGAAGTACTTCTCGACGAAGGACTCCTCGAGACCGACGGCCTCGAAGACCTGGGCGCCGCGGTAGGAGGCGACGGTGGAGATGCCCATCTTGGACATCACCTTCAGCACGCCCTTGCCGAGGGCGTAGATCAGGTTGCGGATGGCCTTCTCGGGCTCGACGCCCGGCAGGAAGGTGCCGGCGCGGACCAGGTCCTCGACGGACTCCATGGCCAGGTAAGGGTTGACCGCGGCGGCGCCGTAGCCGATGAGCAGGGCGACGTGGTGGACCTCGCGGACGTCGCCGGCCTCGACCAGCAGGCCCACCTGGGTGCGCTGCTTGGTGCGGATGAGGTGGTGGTGGACGGCCGCGGTGAGCAGCAGCGACGGGATCGGCGCGTGCTCGGCGTCGGAGTGCCGGTCGGACAGGACGATGAGCCGGGCGCCGTTCTCGATGGCGGCGTCGGCCTCGGCGCAGATGTCCTCGATGCGGGCGGCGAGGGCCTCGCCGCCGCCGGCCACGCGGTACAGGCCGGAGAGGGTCGCGGCCTTGAAGCCGGGCATGTCGCCGTCGGCGTTGATGTGGATGAGCTTGGCCAGCTCGTCGTTGTCGATCACCGGGAAGGGCAGGGTGACGCTGCGACACGCGGCGGCCGTCGGCTCCAGCAGGTTGCCCTGCGGGCCGAGCGAGGAGCGCAGGGAGGTGACCAGCTCCTCGCGGATCGCGTCCAGCGGCGGGTTGGTGACCTGCGCGAAGAGCTGGGTGAAGTAGTCGAAGAGCAGCCGGGGGCGCTCGCTGAGCGCGGCGATCGGCGAGTCGGTGCCCATCGAGCCGATGGGCTCGGCACCGGTCTTGGCCATCGGCGCGAGGAGGACGCGCAGCTCCTCCTCGGTGTAGCCGAAGGTCTGCTGACGGCGGGTGACCGAGGCGTGCGTGTGCACGATGTGCTCGCGCTCGGGCAGGTCGGACAGCTCGATCACGCCGGCCTCGAGCCACTCCTCGTAGGGGTGCTCGGCGGCGAGCTGCGACTTGATCTCGTCGTCCTCGATGATGCGGTGCTCGGCGGTGTCCACGAGGAACATGCGGCCGGGCTGCAGACGGCCCTTGCGGACCACCTTCGCCGGGTCGATGTCGAGGACGCCGACCTCGGAGCCGAGGACGACCAGGCCGTCGTCGGTCACCCAGTAGCGGCCGGGGCGCAGGCCGTTGCGGTCCAGCACGGCGCCGACCTGGGTGCCGTCGGTGAAGGTGACGCAGGCCGGGCCGTCCCAGGGCTCCATCATCGTGGAGTGGTACTGGTAGAAGGCGCGGCGGGCCGGGTCCATGGACTCGTGGTTCTCCCACGCCTCCGGGATCATCATCAGCACCGAGTGCGGCAGGCTGCGGCCGCCGAGGTGCAGCAGCTCCAGCACCTCGTCGAAGGACGCGGAGTCGGAGGCGTCGGGCGTGCAGACCGGGAAGATCCGCTCGAGGTCCTTCTCCGTGCCGAACAGGTCGGACATCAGCTGGGACTCGCGGGCGCGCATCCAGTTGCGGTTGCCCTTGACGGTGTTGATCTCACCGTTGTGCGCGACGAAGCGGTACGGGTGCGCGAGCGGCCACGACGGGAAGGTGTTCGTGGAGAACCGGGAGTGGACCAGCGCGATCGCGGAGCCGAAGCGGCGGTCGGAGAGGTCCGGGAAGAAGGGCTCGAGCTGGCCGGTGGTCAGCATGCCCTTGTAGACGATGGTCCGCGCGGACAGCGACGGGAAGTAGACGCCCACCTCGCGCTCGGCGCGCTTGCGCACCACGAAGGCCTTGCGGTCCAGTTCGATGCCCGTGCTGACCCCGTCGGTGACGAAGAGCTGACGGAAGACCGGCATGGTCGAGCGGGCGGTGGCGCCCAGCAGCTGGGGCGCGACCGGCACCTCGCGCCAGCCGAGGACGGTGAGCTCCTCGGCGGCGGCGATCTCCTCGATCCGGGCGACGGCCTCGTCGGCGCCCTCCTCCGGGAGGAAGGCGATACCGACGGCGTAGCCGCCGGCCGCGGGCAGCTCGAATCCGGCCACCTCGCGGAAGAAGGCGTCCGGGATCTGGGAGAGGATGCCCGCGCCGTCGCCGGAGTCCGGCTCGGAGCCGGTGGCGCCGCGGTGCTCGAGGTTCCGCAGGACGGTGAGGGCCTGCTCGACCAGGGTGTGGGACGCCTCGCCGGTGAGGGTGGCGACGAAGCCGACGCCGCAGGCGTCGTGCTCGTTGCGGGGGTCGTACATACCCTGCGCAGCAGGGCGAGCATCCATGAACGACCAGCTCGGGCGCTCGTTCGAGGAATGCTGGGACGGCTGGCGCGGCGTACGCATCGGCTCTCCCGTCGTCGTCAATTGGCATTGGTGCAAGTGCCGAGGGACGACGTTGGCCCTCTGCGTGGCTAAATTTCGTGCAGGTTACATGATGGAACGGCTCTCGGGTACCGGGATAATGCGTTCCAGCATGCGGACATCGTCCGGGTCGCGGCGGGGTTCCGCGCCCGTCGACGGAAGCTGTGGGGAGCCGGTCCGGACAGATCGGTGTCCGTCGGCCCGATGGCGGGAAGAGGCCTCTTCGCCTCTTCCGCTGGGCACGCCGTCGGCCTCATTGCCTGCAGCGCGTACGGCTCATGCCCACTGGTCACACATTCGAAACCAGCAAGTAATGATTGTTTATGCGACGCACCGCATAGACGCAAGAGGTCATCCTACGGCGGTACCGAAGAGCGATCCCAGGGCGTACGTCACACCGGCCGCCGCGCCGCCGAGGGCGAGCTGCCGCAGGCCGCTGAACCACCAGGAGCGCGCGGTGACCTTCGCGACCACGGCTCCGCACAGGAAGAGCCCGAGCAGCGCGACCAGCACGGCCGGCCACAGGCTGCTCGCGCCGAGCAGGTACGGCAGAACCGGCAGCAGCGCGCCCAGCGCGAAGGACCCGAAGCTGGAGACCGCGGCGACGGTCGGCGAGGGCAGGTCTCCGGGGTCGATGCCCAGTTCCTCGCGGGCGTGTATCTCCAGGGCCTGCTCGGGGTCGCGGGAGAGCTGCCGGGCGACCTCGCGGGCCAGGCCGGGCTCGACGCCGCGCGACTCGTAGAGCGCGGCCAGCTCGGCCTCCTCGTCCTTGGGGTGCTTGCGCAGCTCCCGGCGCTCGACGTCCAGTTCGGCCTCGACCAGCTCGCGCTGGGAGGCCACGGACGTGTACTCGCCGGCCGCCATGGAGAAGGCGCCGGCGGCCAGTCCCGCGAGACCGCTGAGGACGATCGTCTGCTGGCCGACGGCCCCGCCGGCGACGCCGGTCATCAGGGCGAGGTTGGAGACCAGTCCGTCCATGGCGCCGAACACCGCGGGGCGCAGCCAGCCGCCGTTGACGTCGCGGTGGGTGTGGTTGTCGCGGTGCGCCTCGTGGAGCGTCGCCTCGGTCTCGATGATGGCCATGCCGGGTCCCCCTGGACTCTGCCGGGCGCCCTCTCTTCCGGACGCCCACACGTATGCACTTTGGACTCATTCCAATTTTCGACGCAACCCAGTCTACGCCTCGGCGGAACCCCCCGCCAGCAAGGAAAGGCTGCGCTAACCAGCGCTTTTGCCGTCCGCCCCGGTCCGCTCGGACGCTCCGCGCATCTCGTCCGGGTGACGCTCCGGCACGGGAGGCTGCGGCGGACACGGCACCGGGGACAGTTCCGCAAAGGGCCGGCGCCCCACGGGGCGCGCCTGAGAGGAGAGCCGCGTATGGCATCGACCGCCCGCATCCCCTCGGCGCCCGCGCCCGGGGACGCCCTCGGGCTCCGGGAACGGGCCCGCGGCGCGCTGCTCGGCCTGGCCGTCGGCGACGCGCTGGGCGCCCCCGCCGAGAACATGAAGCCTTCCGAGATCCGCGCGAAGTGGGGCCGCATCACCGGCTATGTGAGCGACCCCCCGGCCGGCACGGACGACACCGAGTACGCGATCTTCTCGGGCCTGCTGGCCGCCCGGCACGGCTCCGGACTCACCCCCGCGCACGTCGAGGCGGCCTGGCACGAGTGGATCGCGGACCGGGCCGAGGGTCCCTTCCGCGGCGCCGGCTTCAGCGAGCGGGGCACGCTGGAGAACCTGCGCCGGGGCCTGGCCGCGCCCATCTCCGCCCAGCACCGGCACGCCTGGAGCGACGGCCTCGCGATGCGGGCGGCGCCGTACGGCGTGTACGCGGCCGGGCTGCCCGACGAGGCGGCCCGGCTCGCGGCGGTCGACGGCTCGGTCAGCCACGACGGGGAGG
This sequence comes from Streptomyces sp. P9-2, assembly GCF_051903975.1. Lineage (NCBI taxonomy): Bacteria > Bacillati > Actinomycetota > Actinomycetes > Kitasatosporales > Streptomycetaceae > Streptomyces > Streptomyces sp. P9-2. The sequence continues at coordinate 3,320,015 of NZ_CP192633.1, read as the reverse complement.
GCATCTACGGCGGGCGGGCGGTCGCGGCGGGCGTCGCGGCGGCCATGGCCGGGGCGCCGGTGGTCACGGTCGTGGCCTCGGCGCTGGCGGTGGTGCCGGAGGACTCCTGGACCGCCCGCTCGCTGCGCCGCGCGGTGACCGCCGCCCACCGCGGCGAACGGGCCGTCCGCGCCGCGGTGGTGATCGGCGGCTACCCCTGGACCGACCTCGCCCCGGAAGCGGTGGCCCTTGCCTTCGGCGCCTACGCGGCGGCCGACGGCGACTTCGAACAGGCGGTGCTGACCGCCGTGAACATGGGCCGCGACGCCGACACCACGGCGGCCGTGGCCGGTGCGCTGGCCGGAGCGACCCAGGGCGTCGCCGCGGTCCCCGGGCACTGGGCCGCGGCCATCACCCCGGCCCGCGGCAGCTGTCTGCCCGCCATGGCCGGCCACCACGTCCTCGACATCGCGGACCTGCTGACCCCGGAGACCCCCACATGACCTCCACCACCCCCGCCCCGACCACCGACGACACCCTCGCCCCCACGGCCGGGCAGGACGACACGGCCCCCGCGCCGCGCCCGCCCGCCGCGCCCGCGCCCGCCCCCCGACCGCCCCGCGCGGCCGTCGAGGGGCTGCTCCTCGGACTCGCCGCCGGGGACGCCGCCGGCTGGCCCGCCGCCCGGCACCGCGCCGCCCGTATGCCCGAGTGGACCCGCCGCCTCACCCGCGAGCTGGACACCTTCGCCGAGCAGAACGCCACCACCACGCTGCCCGTCCCCATCGCCCTGAACCAGCCGCCCGAGCCGCTCCGTCTCGGCCCCTCCGACGACGCCGAGTGGGCCGCGTTCGCCGCCGAGGCGGTACTGCGCGCGGGCGACGACACCGTGCTCGGCGACCTCAGCCGGGAGCGCCGCACCCGCGCCGCCATCGACCTCACCTGGAACGCGGTCGCGGCCGAGGTCGCCGCCGCCACCGAACGGGCCCCCGAGACCGAGTCCGCCGTGCTGCCGCTGCGCGCCCGCATCTCCGTGCGCGCCGGACTCGGCAACCTCGCCACCGGGCTGCGCCCGCCCGCCTCCGGCCACGACAACCCGCACTACTTCGACGACGCGGCCTGCGTCCGGGCCTGCGTGCTGGCCGTGGCCCACCCGGGCGACCCGCGGGCCGCCGCCGACCTCGCCGAGTTCGACGCCCGCTACACCCAGGACGGCGACGGCGTGCACGGGGCCCGCGCCATGGCCGCCGCCGTGTCCCTCGCGCTCTCCGGGGCCGGCCCGGACGCCTGCGCGGCCGCCGCCTGCGCCGAACTCCCCGAGGACACCGAGATCGGCCGCAACGCCCGGCACGCCCTGGCGCTCGCGGCGGACGCCGACAGCGCCTTCGCCCTGGTGCCGCCGCTGGAGCACCAGATCGTCGACCACGTCTACAGCTACGGCGTGGCCGCCGCCGAGACCGTCCCCGTCGCCCTCGCCCTGACCACCGCCGCCCGCGGCCGGATCGCGGAAGCGGTCCCGGCGGCGGCCTGTCTGTCCCGGGTCGCGGACTCCGCCCCGGCGCTGGCCGGCGCCCTCACCGGGGCGCTGGGCGGGAGCGCCGCGATCCCCGCGTCCTGGCGGGAGAGCTGCCGCACCCTGTCCGGCTGCGTGCTCCCCCGGCTCACCGGGACGGACCTGGTGGAACTCGCCGGGCTGCTGGAAGCCGCCCAACCGACCGCACCCGGAGGATGATCCCGGCATGACGTACGAAGACACCCAGAACACCCCTTCCCTGGACGAGCGGATCACCGGCGCGCTCGTCGGGGCGGCCGTCGGCGACGCCCTCGGCGGCCCGGTGGAGGGCTACTCCCCCGAGCAGATCGCCGAGCGCCACGGCGGCCGCGTCCACGGCGTCGTCGGCCCGTGGCACGGCGACGACTGGCGCACCGCCCGGCCGATCGCGCCGTACCACAAGGGCGACGGGCACGTCACCGACGACACCCTCATGACCCACGCGCTGGTCCGGGTGTACGCGAAGGTCCGCGACCACCTGGACGCCTACGCGGTCGCCGACCACCTGGTCCCGGACCTGATGACCGGCCCGCGCTGGATCCCGGAGCTGGAGGCGGAGACGATCCCGCTGCACCGGATCTTCCTCGCCGAGAAGTGGCTGGTGGCGCGGCTGCACTACGGGCACGTCGACCCGCGCGAGGCGGGCGTGGGCAACATCGTCAACTGCGGCGCCGCGATGTACATGGCCCCGGTCGGCCTGGTCAACGCCGCCCACCCGGCCGCCGCGTACGCCGAGGCCCTGGACGTGGCGGGCGCCCACCAGTCGTCGTACGGCAGGGAGGCGGCCGGGGTGTTCGCGGCGGCCGTGGCGGCGGCCTGCGCGCCGGACGCGACCCCGGACTCGGTCGTCGCCGCGTGTCTGTCGCTGGCCAAGGACGGCACGCGGGAGGCGGTCGAGAAGGTCTGCGAGGAGGCGTCGAACCACACCGACGTCGAGTCGGCGCTGCGTCCGCTGCGCGAGGCGGTCGCCCCGTACGACACCGTCGGCCCCGACTACCGCTCCCCCTCGCTGGGCGCCCGGCGTCCGTCCCGGCTGCACGCGATCGAGGAACTGCCGGTCGCGCTGGGCATGGTGGTGGCGGCCCGCGGCGACTTCCGGCATGCCGTGCTGGGCGCGGTGAACTACGGCCGCGACTGCGACTCCATCGCCACGATGGCCGGGGCGGTGACCGGCGCGCTCGGCTCCCCCGTGCCCGAGGAGTGGGCCAAGACGGTGGCGGAGGCCAGCCGTCTCGACCTGTGGGAGCCGGCCGCCGCGCTCACCGCGGTGGCCCGTGAGGTCTTCGCCCGGGACGTGGAGCGCCGCCGCGCCCACGAGCGGGCGTTCGCACGGCTCGGAGGCGCCGGATGCTCCGACTGACCTGGGTCCAGCCCGAGGACCTCGTCGGCCATGAGCTGCGCCAGGCCGCGCTGGACGGCCGGGAGGCGTCCGCGGTCGCCGCCCGCTGGCACGCGGCGGGCGGACCCCCGTCCCCGCTCACCGCCGGCGCCTCCCCGCGCCCGGTCTCCCGCTACCTGCGGCTGCTGGCCTGCGACCTGCTGGACGAGCTGGCCGAACTGCCCGGCACGCTCGCCGACGACGAGCCCTCCGACCTCGCCGCCATCCAGGCGCTGTGCCCCGAGTGGCCCCTCTCCCCCGGCGCCCCGGCCGCCTGGGACGGGCCCGTGTTCGAGGCGCGGCTGGAGGCGGCCTGGCTGGGCCGGGCGGCCGGCTGTCTGCTGGGCAAGCCGGTCGAGAAGCTGCCCCTCCACGCCATCCGCGCCCTGGCCCGCGCCGCCGGAAACTGGCCGCTGAGCGGCTTCTTCACGGCCCGGGGCGTCCCCGCGGAACTGCTGGCCGAGCACCCCTGGAACCGGCGCTCCGCCGCCACCTCCCTCGCCGAGAACATCGACGGCATGCCCGAGGACGACGACCTCAACTACCCGCTGCTCGCCCTGCTGGTGCTGCGCCGCCACGGCCGCCGCTTCACCACCGCCGACGTGGCCCGGGTCTGGCTCGACGAACTGCCCGCGGGCCGCACCTTCACCGCCGAGCGCATCGCCTACCGCAATCTCCTCTGCGGGCTCGAACCGCCGCTGACCGCCCGCCACCGCAACCCGTTCCGCGAGTGGATCGGCGCCCTGATCCGCGCCGACGTCCACGGCTGGACCAACCCCGGCGACCCGGGCGCCGCGGCCGAGCAGGCGTACCGGGACGCCGCCCTCACCCACACCGCGAACGGCGTCTACGCGGCCATGTTCACCGCCGCCGTCATCGCCGTCGCGGCGGGCGGCGAGCGGGACGTGCACACCTGTCTGCGCACCGGGCTCACCGTCGTCCCGCCCCGCTCCCGGCTCGCCCGGGCCGTGCGGGACGCCGTGGGGCTGGCCCGCGAGCACCGCGACTTCGACACCGTCGTCGACCTGCTGCACGAGCGGCACGGCGCGACCCACCACTGGGTGCACGCCGTCCCCAACACCGCCCTGCTCGCCGCCGCCCTCACCCACGCCGACGGGGACTTCACCGCCTCGGTCTGCCGCGCGGTGTCCGGCGGCTGGGACACCGACTCGACCGGCGCCACCGCCGGCAGCGTCGCCGGGCTGCTCGCCGGCTCGCCCCGCGCGCTCCCCGAACGCTGGACGGCCCCGCTGAAGAACCGTTTGGCCACCTCCGTCGGCGACTTCGACGGCACCGGCTTCGACTCCCTGGCCCGTCTCACCCATCTGGAGGCGTCCCGCCCATGACTCCCCCCGAACCGGCCCCCGCGGCTCCTGCCGCGCCGCCGGCCGCTCCCCCGCTGGCCGGCCTGCGCGTGCTGGACCTCGCCACCCTCTTCGCCGGCCCCCTCGCGGCCACCCTGCTCGGCGACTTCGGCGCCGACGTCGTCAAGGTCGAACACCCGAGGAGGCCCGACCCCTCGCGCGGCCACGGACCGTCCAAGGACGGCGTCGGCCTGTGGTGGAAGGTGCTCGGCCGCAACAAGCGCACCGTCACCCTGGACCTGTCCACGCCGGGCGGCCGGGACATCCTGCTGCGCCTGGTGCGCACCGCCGACGTGGTCGTGGAGAACTTCCGCCCCGGCACCCTGGAGAAGTGGGACCTGGGCTGGCCCGAGCTGTCCGCGGCCAACCCCCGGCTGGTGCTGGCGCGGGTCACCGGTTTCGGCCAGTTCGGCCCGTACGCGCACCGGCCGGGCTTCGGCACCCTCGCCGAGGCGATGAGCGGCTTCGCCGCGCTCACCGGCGAACCGGACGCGGCGCCGACCCTGCCGCCCTTCGGCCTCGCCGACTCCGTCGCGGGCCTCACCACCGCGTACGCGATCATGACGGCGCTCGCGGCCCGCGACCGCACGGGCGAGGGGCAGGTGGTCGACACGGCGCTGATCGAGCCGATCCTCGCCGCCCTCGGACCCCACCCCACCTGGTACGACCAGCTCGGCCACGTCCAGCCGCGCACCGGCAACCGGTCGCAGAACAACGCCCCGCGCGGCACCTACCTCACCGCCGACGGCACCTGGGTCGCCGTCTCCACCTCCGCCCAGTCGATCGCCGAGCGGGTGATGGTCCTGGTGGGCCGCCCGGACCTGATCGACGCGCCCTGGTTCGCGACCGGCGAGGGCCGGGCCCGGCACGCGGACGTGCTGGACGAGGCCGTCGGCGGCTGGATCGCCCGGCACAGCCGCGCCGACGTGCTGGCCGCGTTCGAGAAGGCGGAGGCCGCCGTCGCCCCGGTGCAGGACGTCCGGGACGTCATGGCGGACCCCCAGTACCAGGCCCTGGACACCATCACCACCGTGGACGACCCGGAGCTGGGCCCGCTGCGCATGCAGAACGTGCTGTTCCGGCTCTCCGCCACCCCGGGCTCGGTCCGCTGGGCGGGCCGACCGCACGGCGCGGACACCGAGGAGGTGCTGACCGAGCTGGGCCTCACCCCGGCCGACCTGGCGGAGCTGCGGGCGGAGGGCGCCGTATGAAGAGTGTCCCGCTGACCTGGCTGTACGCCCCCGGCGACCGCCCGGACGTGGTGGCGAAGGCCCTCACGGCCGGGGCGGACGTGGTGGTGGTCGACCTGGAGGACGCGGTCGCGCCGGACCGCAAGGCGTACGCCCGCGCGGCCACCGCCGAGCTGCTGCGCGACCCGCAGCCGGTGCCGGTGCACGTCCGCGTCAACGCCCTCACCGGGCCCTGGGGACCGGCCGACGTGGCGGCGCTGGCCCCCGCGCCGGGCCTGTCGGGGCTGCGCCTGCCGAAGGTGTCCTCCCCGTCCGACGTGGTGCGGGTCGCCCGCCGGGCCGTCTCCGCGCGCGGCGGTTCCCCGCCCCTGTACGCACTGCTGGAGACCGCGCTGGGCGTCGAGCACGCCCACGCCGTGGCCACCGCGCACCCGGCGCTGCGCGGGATCGCGCTCGGCGAGGCGGACCTGCGGGCCGATCTGGGGGTGCGTGAGGACGCCGGCCTCGACTGGTGCCGGGCACGGGTGGTGGTCGCGGCGCGCGCGGCGGGGCTGGCGCCGCCCACCCAGTCGGTGCACCCGGACATCCGCGACCTGGAGGGCCTGGAGGCGTCCTGCGTGCACGGGCGCGCGCTGGGTTTCCTGGGCAGGGCGGCGATCCATCCGCGTCAGCTGCCGGTCATCGAGCGGGCGTATCTGCCCACGGAGCGGGAGATCGAGCAGGCGGAGACGGTCCTCAAGGCGGCGGCCGCCACACAGGGCGCGCAGGCGCTGCCGGACGGCACGTTCGTGGACGCGGCGGTGGTGACGGCGGCGCACCGGACGCTGGCGCTGGCGCACAAGCGGTGAGCGGGCCGGACGCGCGGAGGGCGCCCGGGGTGTCCCCGGGCGCCCTCGGCATGCGTACGGCGGGCGGTCAGGCCTTCTTGGCCGACCCGGCCCCGTCCCTGGACTCCTCCGGCTCCTCGGCGGCCTCCGGCTCGGCGGACGCCTCGGGCTTCCCGGACTTGTCGAGCTTCCCGGGCTTGTCGAGCTTCCCCGGGTTCCCGGAGTCGTCGGTGTCCGTGGCGTCGTCCGTCGCCGCGTCCTCGGCGGAGGCCTCCTCGGCAGAGGCGTCCTTCTCGGTCGCGTCGCCGTCGGTCGTCTTTCCGTCGGCCGTCTTCGCGTCGGCCGCCGGGCCCTCGCCGTCGCCGGCGCCCGGCTCGACCACGGCCTCCCTGCCCGGACGCTTCCGCGCGGACAGCACGATGTAGAGCACCGCCAGCAGGAAGACCAGGACCGCCGTCCAGTTGTTCAGCCGCAGGCCGAGGATGTGGTGGGCCTCGTCGACCCGCATGTACTCGATCCAGAAGCGGCCCGCGCAGTACCCGGCGACGTACAGCGCGAAGGCGCGGCCGTGGCCCAGGTTGAAGCGCCGGTCGGCCCAGATCACCAGCAGCGCCACGCCGATGCACCACAGCGACTCGTACAGGAAGGTCGGGTGGTAGGTGCCCGGCATCCGGCCGTCGGCGGAGGAGGTGATCTCCACGGCCCACGGCAGGTCGGTCTCCCGTCCGTAGAGCTCCTGGTTGAACCAGTTGCCCCAGCGGCCGATGGCCTGGGCGATCGCGATGCCGGGGGCGATGGCGTCGGCGTACGCGGGCAGCGGGATACCGCGGCGGCGGCAGCCGATCCACGCACCGAGCGCGCCCAGGGCGATGGCGCCCCAGATGCCGAGGCCGCCCTCCCAGATCTTGAAGGCGTCCACCCAGTCACGGCCCTCGCTGAAGTACAGCTGGTAGTCCGTGATCACGTGGTAGAGCCGGCCGCCGACCAGGCCGAACGGCACGGCCCAGACAGCGATGTCCGCCACCGTGCCGGCCCGCCCGCCCCGGGCGATCCAGCGCTTGTTGCCGAGCCAGACGGCAACGAAGACGCCGATGATGATGCAGAACGCGTAGCCGCGCAGCGGAACGGGGCCGAGGTACAGCACCCCGCTCGACGGGCTGGGAATGTAGGCAAGTTCCATGGCAGGACCGACGCTACCGTGCCGGACCGCCCGCGCGGCAGGCAGCCCGGCTACGGCTCCATAACAGGCCCCGGGGAGGCGACCCCCTAGGACTTGTCGGCCTTCTCGACCATCTCCTTGAACTTCTCGGGGGTCATGGAGCGGTCCTGGTAGATGTTCTGCCCCTCGAACAGCACCGTCGGGGTGCCGCTGAAGCCGCCCTTCTGGAAGGCCTCGTTGGACTTGACCACCCAGCTGTCGTGCGTGCCGTCCTCGACACACGTGCGGAACTCGGGGGTGTCGAGGCCGTCGACCTTGCTGGCCAGGTCGAACAGCTTGTCGTCGCTCGAGAAGGCGTCGTCGCTCTCCATCGGCTGGTTCTCGAACAGCACGTCGTGGTACGCGGTGAACTTCCCCGCGTCCTGGGCGCACGCGGCGGCGTTGGCCGCGCTCAGCGAGCCGCTGCCGCCGAGGCCGCCGTCGATCAGCGTGACCAGGTGGTACTCGACCTTGAGCTTGCCGGCCTCGGTCAGCTCGTTCAGCGTCGAGCGGTAGGTCTCCTCGAAGGACTTGCAGGCGGGGCAGCGGAAGTCCTCCCACACCGTGAGGGTGGCCTTGGCGTCCTCCTTGCCGACCGGGATGGCCAGGCCGTCCTTGCCCTGGGCCCCCGAGGGCGCCACGACCGGGCCGGACGCCTTGCTCTCGTCGTCACCGCCGGAGTTGGCCGCGACGACGCCGATCACCGCCGCGAGTCCCAGGACACAGACCACGCTCGCGCCCACGATCAGGGTGCGGCGCCGCCTCTCCGCCGTCTTCTGCTTCTCGCGCTCTGCCGCCAGCCGCTCGCGGGCGGTGCGCTTTCCCTCACGGTTCTTGTCGCTCACACCCCGCAGAACGAACCGGGGAGGCGCCCAGCGCCTCCCCGGTCCCAGGTCCACCCGTACGAGGGACCCCGACGGCCCGCCGCGGGCGGCGGGCCGGTGCCGTCACACCTGTCCGCGCACGCCCTTGGCCAGCTCACCGGCGAGGTCGCGGACCGCCTCGACGCCCGCGGCGTCGTCGGGCGCGTCCAGCATCCGCTTCACGAAGGCGGAGCCGACGATCACCCCGTCGGCGAACCGGGCGACCTCCGCGGCCTGCGCCGGGTTGGAGACGCCGAGGCCGACGCAGACGGGGACGTCGGTGGTGGCGCGGGTGCGCCGCACCAGGTCCTCGGCCTGCGAGCTGACCGACTCACGGGTGCCGGTGACGCCCATGAGGGAGGCGGCGTAGACGAAGCCGCTGCCGGCCGCGGTGATCTCGGCGAGCCGCTCGTCCTTGCTGCTGGGCGCGACCACGAAGACCGTGGCGAGCCCGTGCTTCTCGGCGTGCTCGCGCCACAGCGCGGACTCCTGGACCGGCAGGTCGGGCAGGATGCACCCGGCGCCCCCGGCCTCCGCCAGCTCGGCGGTGAACCGCTCCACGCCGTAGCGGTCGATCGGGTTCCAGTAGGTCATCACGAGGATCGGCGCGCCCGTGGCCGCGTGGGCCTCGCGCACCGTGCGCATCACGTCGGCGATGCGCACCCCGCCGCGCAGGGCGATGTCGTCGGCGGTCTGGATGACCGGGCCGTCCAGGACGGGGTCGCTGTGCGGCAGCCCCACCTCGACGACGTCGGCGCCGCCCTCGATCGCCGCCTTGACCGCCTCGATGCCGCCGTCCACGGTCGGGAACCCGGCCGGGAGGTAGGCGATGAGGGCGGAGCGGCCCTCCTCCTTCGCCGCGGCGAGGGTGTCGCTCAGCAGCCGCACGTTCCCGCTCACTTGGCGTCCCCCTCGATCTCGGCGGTGCCGGAGGCGTTCTCCTCGACCTCGGCGTCCGTGTCGTACAGCCCGAAGTAGCGGGCCGCGGTGTCCATGTCCTTGTCGCCGCGCCCGGACAGGTTGACGACGATCAGCCCGTCCTTGCCCAGCTCCTTGCCGACCTCCAGGGCGCCTGCGAGGGCGTGCGCGGACTCGATGGCCGGGATGATGCCCTCGGTGCGCGACAGCAGGCGCAGGGCCTGCATGGCGGCGTCGTCGGTGACCGCGCGGTACTCGCCGCGGCCGCTGTCCTTGAGGTACGCGTGCTCGGGGCCGATGCCCGGGTAGTCCAGGCCCGCGGAGATCGAGTACGGCTCGGTGATCTGGCCCTCGTCGTCCTGCAGGACGTAGGAGCGGGAGCCGTGCAGGATGCCGGGCTCGCCGGCGGTGAGGGTGGCGGCGTGCTCGCCGGTCTCGATGCCGTGTCCGGCCGGCTCGCAGCCGATCAGGCGGACGGTCTCGTCGGGGATGAACGCGTGGAACAGGCCGATGGCGTTGGAGCCGCCGCCGACGCAGGCGACCGCGGCGTCGGGCAGGCGTCCGGCGCGCTCCAGGAGCTGGCGGCGGGCCTCGACGCCGATGACGCGGTGGAAGTCGCGGACCATCGCCGGGAAGGGGTGCGGTCCCGCGACGGTGCCGAACAGGTAGTGGGTGCGGTCGACGTTGGCGACCCAGTCGCGGAACGCCTCGTTGATGGCGTCCTTGAGGGTGCGGCTGCCGGACTTCACGGCCACGACCTCGGCGCCGAGCATGCGCATGCGGGCCACGTTGAGGGCCTGGCGGCGGGTGTCGATCTCGCCCATGTAGATCGTGCATTCCAGGCCGAACAGGGCGCAGGCGGTGGCGGTGGCCACGCCGTGCTGTCCCGCGCCGGTCTCGGCGATGACGCGGGTCTTGCCCATGCGCTTGGTCAGCAGGGCCTGGCCGAGCACGTTGTTGATCTTGTGGGAGCCGGTGTGGTTGAGGTCCTCGCGCTTGAGGAAGATCCGGGCGCCGCCGGCGTGCTCGGCGAAGCGGGGGACCTCCGTGAGGGCGCTGGGGCGGCCGGTGTAGTGGGCCAGGAGGTCGTCGAGCTCGCGGGCGAACTCGGGGTCGTGCTTGGCCTTGTCGTACTCGACGGCGACCTCGTCGACGGCGGCGACGAGGGCCTCCGGGATGAACTTGCCGCCGAAGGCGCCGAAGTAGCCCTCCGTGGAGGGGGTTCGGCCCTCCGGGTCGGGGATGAAGAAGGTGCTGGGCATGAAGGTGTACCTCACGGTGAGTGTGTGGACGACACGAGCGCCGTGGGGGCGGGGTTTCTGTGCGCGTGCGGGCCCTTTGCGGCTTGTCGCGCCCACGCGGCGGAGCCGCAGATCGGCAGAGCCCCGCGCCCTGGAAGGGCGGAGGTCGTCAGGCCGCTTCGGGTCCGTTGTGGCCGGTCGCGCAGTTCCCCGCGCCCCTGTCGGGGCGCTGCCATCGTCTGCCGTTCACCTGGCCCGGTTCGTCGCCGATGACGTAGCGGACCCTGCGGCCGTGGACCCGGCGGGCCGGGGCTCGGCAGCCGCGGGGCCTGCAGCCTCGGGCGAGTCGGGAGAGCGTCATCGGGGGTCAGCCTAGCGAGGTCTCAGCGGCCGTGCCGGAGGGCCGGGTGCTCGCCGGCCGCCACCAGGTCGGCGACCGCCGTCTTCGGGTCCTTGCCGGTCACCAGGGACTCGCCGACCAGGACGGCGTCCGCGCCCTCGTTGGCGTAGGCGATCAGGTCGTGCGGGCCGCGCACGCCGGACTCGGCGACCTTGACGAGGTGCGCCGGGATCTCGGGAGCGACCCGCTCGAAGGTGCCGCGGTCGACCTCGAGGGTCTTGAGGTTGCGCGCGTTGACGCCGATGACCTTGGCGCCGGCGTCGACCGCCCGCTCCACCTCGTCCTCGTCGTGCACCTCGACCAGCGGGGTGAGACCGATGGACTCGGCGCGCTCGATGAGCGACTCCAGGGCCGACTGCTCCAGGGCGGCCACGATCAGCAGCGCCAGGTCGGCGCCGTACGCGCGGGCCTCCCAGAGCTGGTACGACGTGACGATGAAGTCCTTGCGCAGCACGGGGATGTCCACCCGGGCGCGGACGGCCTCCAGGTCGGCCAGCGAACCGCCGAAGCGGCGCTGCTCCGTGAGGACCGAGATGACGGCGGCGCCGCCCGCCTCGTAGTCGGCGGCGAGGCCTGCCGGGTCGGCGATCGCGGCGAGCGCGCCCTTGGACGGGCTGGAGCGCTTGACCTCGCAGATCACCTTGACGCCGTCACCGCGCAGGGCGGCGACGCCGTCCTTGGCGGCGGGGGCCTTGGCCGCGCGCTCCTTGAGCTCGTCGAGGCTGACGCGCGCCTGCCGCTCCGCGAGGTCGGCACGGACTCCGTCGATGATCTCGTCGAGCACACTCACGCGAGCGGCCCCCTTCCTGACGGTCGGGCTTGGCTGGTCCCTGCGATGGTATCCGGAGCAGGGCGAATGCCCCGCATCCGGCTGTCGCGGCGTCCAGCACCTGGACGATCAGCGGTGTTCACGGGTGCAGCCAGCCGCCGAACGGCGTGTTCCGCAGCACCGTGAAGACCAGCAGCAGCCCGCCCGCCGTCCACAGCACCGCGGGCGGCGGGTCGAGACGCATCGGCCGGCCGCGCGCCGCGCGGATCACCCAGACGGTCCACAGCACGGCGAAGACGCCATAGCCGAGGACGGCGGGTGCGTTGGCCTGGAGGGCGGTGGCGAGGTCGCCGTGGGCGACGGCGTGGGCGCTGCGCAGTCCGCCGCAGCCGGGGCAGTACAGGCCGGTGAGGCCGAGCAGCGGGCAGACCGGGTAGTGGCCGGGTTCGTTGGGGTCGACGGCGGCGACGTAGGCGAAGGCCGCGGCCACGGCGGCGAGCAGGCCGGCGGGGGCGGCCAGCCGGGCCGCCCGGCCGGGGACCGCGTGGGGGCTCGGGGCGTTCACGGGAGGCATTGTCCCCCGGACACACCGCGGGGGCGGCCCCGGCTCACGCCGGACACCGCCCCCGTACGGAGTGGTCCGCGGGGCTCAGCCCTGGGCGCGGGCCGGCTCGCGGTCGCCGGTGGTCGCGTGCACCGGGTGGTCGCTCTTCGGCTGGCCGAGGCCCATCGAGCGCATGACGGCGCCGACCACGCCGCCGAGGAGGACGACGCCCATGCCGGCCCAGAAGCCCACGGGCCGGTCCATCACCATGAACGCGCCCGCGGCGCAGAAACCGATGAAGGCGATGATGACACCGGTCCAGGCGGCCGGGGTGTGACCGTGGCTGCTGCCCGCCATTGCTTGCTCCTCGTTGCCGTGTGCGTGGGTGAGCGGGACGCTCGTCCCCATTGTCCCGCACACGCCGGGCCGCCGTGCGCCGGGGGTCGGCCGTGGGCGGGTTGCGCGGTTCAGGCGCCGGTGGGGTCCTCACCTCGGTCGAGGGCCTTCCACAGCTCCTCGGGGCGGTCCGGGTCGGCGGGAGCGGCCGGCCGGCGCGCACGCGGGGCGCCGCCCCGCTCGTATCGGCCGGACATGGCGGGCCACAGGCGTCCGTAGCGCAGCGCGAGCAGTCCGGCGGCCAGCAGCAGCAGTCCGCCGACGGCTGCGACGTACGGCCAGGCGGTGTGGGAGAGGGCGCCGACGGTCGCGGAGGCGTCCCCGGAGGCCTGGGCGGCCTTCTCGTCGAGGGCGGTGGAGTCGGACGCGCCGAGCAGCGCGGCGGCGACCGTGCCGGCCCCGGAGAGGGCCAGTACGGCGGAGACGGCGAGCCGTCCGGCGCGGCGCACGGCGAAGACGGCGACCAGGGCGGCGAGCCCGACGACGGCCAGGGCGGCGGGCACGCCGGTGACGTCACTGCCCTTGGCGGTCAGCGGGAACGCGCCGCCGGCCACCGTCGCGGTGCCCTCCGACCACTCCTGCCGGGTGGCGAGCAGGGTCACGGCCGCGCCGAGGGCGCCGCTCAGCAGGGCGGCGGCGAGGCTCGTACGGCCGGTCCGGGAGGGGCCGGCGGGCTCGGGACGGGGGCTGGGTACGGCAGTCACGCCCTCCACTATGGCCCGGACCCCGGCCCGCGCGGCATCCGGGGGGCTGTGTCAGCCGTCACCCAGGCGGTTCGCGGTGTGCACGGCGCGCAGCACCGCGGCCGCCTTGTTGCGGCACTCGGTGTCCTCGGCGACCGGGTCGGAGTCGGCCACGATCCCCGCTCCTGCCTGCACGTACGCGGTGCCGTCGCGCAGCAGGGCGGTGCGGATGGCGATGGCCGTGTCGGAGTCCCCGGCGAAGTCGAGGTAGCCGACGCAGCCGCCGTACAGGCCGCGCCGGGACGGCTCGAGCTCGTCGATGATCTGCATCGCGCGGGGCTTGGGCGCGCCGGAGAGGGTGCCGGCCGGGAAGCAGGCGGTGAGCACGTCGAAGGCGGTGCGGTCGGCGGCGACCCGTCCGGTGACGGTGGAGACGATGTGCATGACGTGCGAGTAGCGCTCGATCGACATGAAGTCGACGACCTCGACGGAGCCCGGCTCGCAGACCCGGCCGAGGTCGTTGCGGCCGAGGTCGACGAGCATCAGGTGCTCGGCGCGCTCCTTGGGGTCGGCGAGGAGCTCGTCGGCGAGCGCCTGGTCCTCCTGCGGGGTGGCGCCGCGGTGCCGGGTGCCGGCGATGGGGTGCACCATCGCCCGCCCGTCCTCGACCTTCACCAGCGCCTCGGGGGACGAGCCGGCCACGTCGAAGCCGTCGAACCGGAACAGGTACATGTACGGCGACGGGTTGGTGGCGCGCAGCACCCGGTAGACGTCCAGGGCGCTCGCCGTGCAGGGCGTCTCGAACCGCTGCGAGGGCACGACCTGGAAGGCCTCGCCGGCGCGGATGCGCTCCTTGACGTCCTCCACGGCCGCCTGGAAGTCGGGGCCGCCCCACAGCGCGGTGTACTCGGGCAGCTCGGACGGGGGCAGCACGGCCGGGGGCTGGGCGACCGGGCGGGCGAGGTCGGCCTCCATGGCGTCGAGGCGGGCCACGGCGTCCGCGTAGGCCTCGTCGACGCCGGTCTCCAGGTCGTTGTGGTTGATCGCGTTGGCGATCAGCCAGACGGAGCCCTTCCAGTGGTCCATGACGGCGAGGTCGCTGGTGAGCAGCATGGTCAGCTCGGGGAGCTTCAGGTCGTCCCGCTCGCCGGGGCCGATCTTCTCCAGGCGGCGCACGATGTCGTAGCCGAGGTAGCCGACCATGCCGCCGGTGAAGGGCGGCAGGCCGAGGTCCTGGGCGAGGTCGCGCGGGGTGTGCAAGGTCTGCAGGGTGGCGCGCAGCGCGGTGAGCGGGTCGCCGTCGACGGGCACGCCGACCGGCGGGGTGCCCTCCCAGTGGGCCTGTCCGTCGCGCTCGGTGAGGGTGGCGGCGGAGCGGACGCCGACGAAGGAGTAGCGGGACCACGAGCGCCCGTTCTCCGCCGACTCCAGCAGGAAGGTGCCGGGGCGCTCGGCGGCGAGCTTGCGGTAGAGCGCGACCGGGGTGTCGCCGTCGGCGAGGAGCTTGCGGGTGACCGGGATGACCCGGCGGTCGGTGGCGAGCTTGCGGAACGTCTCGAGGTCCATGGCGGCTGACCCTACTGATCCGTGGCGGGCGCGCCGGTACCGGCGTCCTTGAGCAGCACGTCGGCGTCGAAGCAGGTGCGGTCGCCGGTGTGACAGGCGGCGCCCACCTGGTCGACCTTGACCAGCACGGTGTCGGCGTCGCAGTCCAGCGCGACCGACTTCACCCACTGGAAGTGGCCCGATGTGTCGCCCTTGACCCAGTACTCCTGGCGGCTGCGCGACCAGTAGGTGCAGCGGCCGGTGGTGAGGGTGCGGTGCAGCGCCTCGTCGTCCATCCAGCCCAGCATCAGCACCTCTCCGGTGTCGTACTGCTGGGCGATCGCGGGGAGGAGGCCGTCGGGGCTGCGCTTGAGCCGCGCGGCGATCTCCGGGTCGAGGCGGCTGGGCGGAGCGCTGTGGCGCGAAGCGCCTTCCTGGGGGGTGGTGGCCGGGCGACGGGCGGGCGTGCTGGTCATGGGGACCATTGTGCCGCGCGGGGCACGTCCCCCCGTGCCGTCGTCCACTGTCCGGACGTGACGGCCCGCCGTAGGCTGGCTCGCATGTCGACCCATGCCAAGCGTGAACGACTCCTCCTGGCCGACCTGCTGGAGACCGCGGGCCCGGAGGCGCCCACCCTCTGCGAGGGCTGGAAGACCCGGGACCTGGCCGCGCACGTGGTGGTGCGCGAGCGCCGTCCGGACGCGGCGGGCGGCATCCTGGTGAAGCAGCTGGCGCCGCGCCTGGAGCGGGTCACGGCGGAGTTCCTGGCGAAGCCGTACGACGAGCTGATCCGGCTGATCCGCACGGGCCCGCCGCGGTTCTCCCCCTTCTCGCTCAAGCAGGTCGACGAGATGTCGAACGTGATCGAGTTCTACGTCCACGCCGAGGACGTCCGCCGGGCGCAGCCGGACTGGTCGCCGCGCGAGCTGGACCCGGTGTTCCAGGACGCCCTGTGGTCGCGCCTGGAGCGTTCCGCGCGGCTGATGGGCCGCGGGGTGCCGACCGGTCTGGTGCTGCGCCGTCCGGACGGGCAGACGACGGTGGCGCGCCGCGGTGCGCCGGTGGTGACGGTGACCGGGGAGCCGTCCGAGCTGGTGCTGTTCGCGTACGGCCGGCAGGGCGCCGCGAAGGTGGAGCTGGACGGCGACGAGAACGCGATCGCCCAGCTGCGCGCCACCAAGCAGCTCGGCATCTGAGGCTCCGGAAAGGCACGGCTCGTGATCAAGGTCGCCATGACGAGTGTGTACGTGGAGGACGTGGCCAGGGCGCACGCGTTCTACACCGGGGTGCTCGGCTTCGAGACCCGCACCCATGTGGACCCGGGCGGCGGCACGCCGTTCGTCACCGTGGGGGCGCGCGACGGCGCCCAGCCCGACCTGGAGCTGCTGCTGGAGCCGGGCGACGGGCCGATCGCGGAGCCCTACCGGCGCGCGGTGCGGGAGGCGGGGCTGCCGGCGATCGTGTTCTCCGTGGACGACCTGCGGGCGGAGTTCGAGCGGCTGCGCGGGGAGGGCGTCCACTTCGTCCGGGAGCCGGAGAAGCAGGGACCGGTGCTGACCGCGCTGCTGGACGACACGGTCGGCAATCTGATCCAGCTCACACAGCCGCTCGGCTGAGGTTCACCGCACGGGGTGGCCGGCGTCCCTGAGGGTCTGCTTGACCTCGCCGATACGCAGGTCGCCGAAGTGGAACACCGAGGCGGCCAGCACCGCGTCCGCGCCGGCGGCGACCGCGGGCGGGAAGTCGGCGAGCTTGCCGGCGCCGCCGGAGGCGATCACCGGGACCGTGACGTGCTTGCGCACGGCGGCGATCATCTCCAGGTCGTAGCCGTCCTTGGTGCCGTCGGCGTCCATGGAGTTCAGCAGGATCTCGCCGGCGCCCAGCTCGGCGGCCCGGTGCGCCCACTCGACGGCGTCGATGCCGGTGCCGCGGCGGCCGCCGTGGGTGGTGACCTCGAAGGTCCCGCCCTCCGTGCGCCGGGCGTCGACGGAGAGGACGAGCACCTGGCGGCCGAACCGCTCGGCGATCTCCCGGATGAGGTCGGGCCGGGCGATGGCGGCGGTGTTCACGCCGACCTTGTCGGCGCCGGCCCGCAGCAGCTTGTCGACGTCCTCGGCGGTGCGCACGCCGCCGCCCACGGTGAGCGGGATGAACACCTGCTCGGCGGTGCGGCGGACCACGTCGTAGGTGGTCTCGCGGTTGCCGGAGGACGCGGTGATGTCCAGGAACGTCAGCTCGTCGGCGCCCTCGGCGTCGTACACCTTCGCCATCTCGACGGGGTCGCCCGCGTCGCGCAGGTTCTGGAAGTTGACGCCCTTGACGACCCGGCCGCCGTCCACGTCCAGGCAGGGGATGACTCGGACCGCCAGGGTCATGAATCCACGGCTCCTCTGAATGCTTCGAGTTCCACTGAGACCAGTACGCGCGGGTCGACGAAGCCCTCGACCACCAGCAGCGTGGTGACCGGTCGGACCGCGTCGAACAGCTCCTTGTGCGCGCGGCTGACCTCGTCCACGTCCCGCGCGTGGGCGAGATGGATGCGGGTGCGGATCACGGACCCGGCGTCGAGCCCGAACTCCGCGACCGCCTCCAGCGCGTTGGTGAAGGCCACCTTGGCCTGTTCGTACGGGTCGCCCTCCCCGTACAGCACGTCGCCCCGGAACGCGGTGGTGCCCGCGACCAGGACGAGGTCGCCGGCCGCGACGGCGCGCGCCGAGCCGAGGGTCTCCTCCCAGGGATTCCCGCTCTGCACGCGCCGCACGGCTTCCGACGTCATCGGGACACGGCCTCCAGGGCCTCTTCCAGGGTGAAGGCCTTGGCGTACAGGGCCTTGCCGACGATGGCGCCCTCGACGCCCAGCGGCACCAGTTCGGCGATCGCCCGCAGGTCGTCCAGGGAGGACACCCCGCCGGAGGCGACGACCGGGCGGTCGGTGGCGGCGCAGACGTTCTTCAGCAGCTCCAGGTTGGGGCCCTGGAGGGTGCCGTCCTTGGCGATGTCGGTGACGACGTAGCGGGCGCAGCCCTCCTTGTCGAGACGGTCCAGCGTCTCGTACAGGTCGCCGCCGTCGCGGGTCCAGCCGCGGCCGCGCAGGGTGGTGCCGCGCACGTCGAGGCCGACGGCGATCCTGTCGCCGTGCTCGGCGATGACCTTGGCGACCCACTCGGGAGTCTCCAGGGCGGCCGTGCCCAGGTTGACGCGGGTGCAGCCGGTGGCGAGGGCGGCGGCGAGGGTGTCGTCGTCGCGGATGCCGCCGGACAGCTCCACCTTGATGTCCATCGCCTTGGCGACCTCCGCGATCAGCTCGCGGTTGTCGCCGGTGCCGAACGCGGCGTCCAGGTCGACCAGGTGCAGCCACTCGGCGCCGGAGCGCTGCCAGGCGAGCGCGGCCTCCAGGGGCGAGCCGTAGGAGGTCTCGGTGCCGGACTCGCCGTGCACGAGGCGGACGGCCTGGCCGTCGCGGACGTCGACGGCGGGGAGGAGTTCGAGCGTGGCCATGTCTCTACAGGGTTCCGATCCAGTTGGTGAGGAGCTGGGCGCCGGCGTCGCCGGACTTCTCGGGGTGGAACTGGGTGGCCCACAAGGAGCCGTTCTCCACGGCGGCCACGAAGGGCTTGCCGTGGGTGGTCCAGGTGACGAGCGGGGGTTCCATCGCCGCGTTGGTGACCTCGAACGACCAGTCGTGGACGGCGTAGGAGTGCACGAAGTAGAAGCGCGCGTCCTGGTCCAGGCCGGCGAACAGCTTCGAGCCCTCGGGGGCGTCCACGGTGTTCCAGCCCATGTGGGGGACGACGTCGGCCTGGAGCGGCTCGACGGAGCCGGGCCACTCGTCGAGGCCCTCGGCCTCGACGCCGTGCTCGATGCCGCGGGCGAAGAGGATCTGCATGCCGACGCAGATGCCCATGACGGGGCGGCCGCCGGCCAGGCGGCGGTCGACGATCCAGTCGCCGCGGGCCTCCTTGAGGCCCTTCATGCAGGCGGCGAAGGCGCCGACGCCGGGCACCAGCAGCCCGTCGGCGTTCATCGCCTTGTCGAAGTCGCGGGTGATCTCGACGTCGGCCCCGGCGCGCGCGAGGGCGCGCTCGGCGGAGCGGACGTTGCCGAAGCCGTAGTCGAAGACCACGACCTTCCTGGCGGTGCTCAAGGTGTCACACCTCCATTTGCAGCAGGCCCGTGACGATGCACAGCGCGGCGCCGACGGACATCAGCGTGATGAGGCTCGTGGGCATCTTCTGCTTGACGAAGGAGATGATCCCGCCGACGAAGAACAGGCCGACGACGATCAGGACGGTGGACAGTCCGTTCACGGTGTCCCTCCGTTCGCTTCTCCGCCCGCGCGGCGCACAGGCGCGGCCATCGTCGTCGTCTGCGGCCCGGCGGCCGCGCGTGCGTCGCTCACAGCGCGCCCTTCGTGGAGGGCAGGATGCCGGCCGCGCGCGGGTCGCGCTCGGACGCGTAGCGCAGGGCCCGGGCGAGGGCCTTGAACTGGCACTCCACGATGTGGTGGGCGTTGCGCCCGTAGGGCACGTGCACGTGGAGGGCGATCTGCGCCTGGGCGACGAAGGACTCCAGGATGTGCCGGGTCATCGTCACGTCGTACTCGCCGATCATCGGCGCCATGTTCTCGGGCTCGGTGTGCACGAGGTAGGGGCGGCCGGAGAGGTCGACGGTGACCTGGGCGAGGGACTCGTCCAGCGGGACCGTGCAGTTGCCGAAGCGGTAGATGCCCACCTTGTCGCCGAGCGCCTGCTTGAAGGCGGCGCCGAGCGCGAGGGCGGTGTCCTCGATGGTGTGGTGGGAGTCGATGTGCAGGTCGCCCTCGGTCTTCACGGTGAGGTCGAACAGACCGTGCCGGCCGAGCTGGTCGAGCATGTGGTCGTAGAAGCCGACCCCGGTGGAGATCTCGGTCTTCCCGGTGCCGTCGAGGTCGATCTCGACGAGCACGGAGGTTTCCTTGGTGGTGCGTTCCACGCGTCCTACGCGGGTCATGCGCTGTGCTCCTTCTTGATCTCACGTACCGCGTCGAGGAACGCGTCGTTCTCGGCCGGGGTGCCCGCGGTGACCCGCAGCCATCCCGGTACGCCGTTGTCCCGGACCAGGACGCCCCGGTCGAGGATCTGCCGCCATACGGCGTGGGAGTCCTGGAAGCGGCCGAACTGGACGAAGTTGGCGTCGGAGTCGGTCACCTCGTAGCCCAGGGCGCGCAGTTCGGCGACGAGCCGGTCCCGCTCCGCCTTGAGCTGCTCGACGTAGCCGAGCAGGGTGTCGGTGTGCTCCAGGGCGGCCAGTGCGGTGGCCTGGGTGACCGCCGACAGGTGGTACGGCAGCCGCACCAGCTGGACGGCGTCGACGACCGCGGGGTGCGCGGCGAGGTAGCCGAGACGCAGTCCGGCGGCGCCGAACGCCTTGGACATGGTGCGGGAGATCACCAGGTGGGGGCGCCCGTCGAGCAGCGGCAGCAGCGAGTCGCCGTGGCTGAACTCCACGTACGCCTCGTCGACCACCACGATCGACGGCTTCGCGGCCTGCGCGGCGTCGTACAGGGCGCGCACGGCGTCGGCGGGGACCGCGTTGCCGGTGGGGTTGTTGGGGGTGGTGACGAAGACCACGTCGGGCCGGTGCTCGGCGATCGCCTTCTCGGCGGCGGCCAGATCGAGGGAGAAGTCCTCGTTCCGCGGGCCGGAGATCCAGCCGGTTCCGGTGCCGCGCGCGATGAGCGCGTGCATGGAGTACGACGGCTCGAAGCCGAGCGCGGTGCGGCCGGGGCCGCCGAAGGTCTGCAGCAGCTGCTGGATGACCTCGTTGGAGCCGTTGGCCGCCCAGACGTTCTCCAGGGCGACCGGGTGGCCGGTGGTCCTCGTCAGGTATCCGGCCAGCCTGGTGCGCAGCTCGACCGCGTCCCGGTCGGGGTAGCGGTTGAGGTTCCGGGCGGCCTCGCGGACGCGCTCGGCGATCCGCTCGACGAGCGGCTCGGGCAGCGGGTAGGGGTTCTCGTTGGTGTTGAGCCGTACGGGGACGTCCAGCTGGGGCGCGCCGTAGGGGGACTTGCCGCGCAGCTCGTCCCGTACGGGGAGATCGTCGATGCTCACGTCGCTCACTTGTTCTCGGGCACCTTCCAGCCGAACCTGGCCTTGATCGCCGCGCCGTGCGCGGGCAGGTCCTCCGCCTCCGCCAGCGTGACCACGTGGTGGGCGACCTCGGCGAGGGCCTCCTCCGTGTAGTCGACGATGTGGATGCCGCGCAGGAAGGACTGCACGGACAGACCCGAGGAGTGGCAGGCGCAGCCGCCGGTGGGCAGCACGTGGTTGGAGCCGGCCGCGTAGTCGCCGAGGGAGACCGGGGACCAGGGGCCGATGAAGATCGCGCCTGCGTTGCGCACGCGGTCGGCGACCGCGGCGGCGTCGGCGGTCTGGATCTCCAGGTGCTCGGCGCCGTAGGCGTCGACGACCCGCAGGCCCTCCTCGACGCCGTCGACCAGCACGATCGCGGACTGCCTGCCGCCCAGGGCGGGCGCGATCCGGTCCTCGACGTGCTTGCTGGCCCTGACCTGGGGCTCCAGTTCCTTGGCCACGGCCTCCGCGAGGTCGGTGGAGTCGGTGACCAGGACGGCGGCGGCCAGCGGGTCGTGCTCGGCCTGGCTGATCAGGTCGGAGGCGACGTGCACCGGGTCGGCCGTGGAGTCCGCGAGGATCGCGATCTCCGTCGGTCCTGCCTCGGCGTCGATGCCGATCCTGCCGGTGAAGTACCGCTTGGCGGCGGCGACCCAGATGTTGCCGGGGCCGGTCACCATGTTCGCGGGCGGGCACGACTCGGTGCCGTACGCGAACATCGCGACGGCGGTGGCGCCGCCGGCCGCGTACACCTCGTCGACGCCGAGCAGCGCGCACGCGGCGAGGATCGTCGGGTGCGGCAGGCCGCCGAACTCGGCCTGGGCAGGCGAGGCCAGCGCGACCGACGGGACGCCGGCCTCCTGCGCGGGCACCGCGTTCATGATCACGGAGGACGGGTAGACGGACCGGCCGCCCGGCGCGTACAGGCCGACGCGGTCGACCGGCACCCACTTCTCGGTGACCGTGCCGCCGGGCACGACCTGGGTGGTGCGGGTGGTGCGGCGCTGCGCGCGGTGGACGAGGCGGGCCCGGCGGATCGACTCCTCCAGGGCGGCGCGCACGGCCGGGTCGAGCTCCTCCAGCGCGCGCTCCAGCGCGGCGGCGGGCACCCGGACCTGGTCCAGCTTCACGCCGTCGAAGCGCTCGGCGAAGTCGATCAGCGCCGCGTCGCCGCGATGATGCACGTCCTCGCAGATGGGCCGCACCTTCTCCAGGGCGGCCGCGACGTCGAAGTCGGCACGGGGCAGCAGGTCACGCAGGGCGGGGCCCTCGGGGAGGGCGTCGCCGCGCAGGTCGATTCGCGAGATCACGTGCTCAATTCTCTCAGACCCGCCCCTATGGACGTCCGCCCGTTCCAGTGGCTGATACATCACGCCTGTCGTGACGTTCCGCACCCGTTTTCAAGATCTTCTTCACTTTCCGTGTTCAGCGGGTCACCGTACCGGGCATGAACGGCTGTACGACGCGATGAACCGGTGAGAGTGATGAGGAGGAGGGGAGTTCCGTGGCCGAGGGGGCGGGACCGCGCGACGGCGAGCCGCCGGAGGACCTGACCGCCGCGGAGGCGGGCATGTGGCAGGCCTTCCGCAACGGCAGCGTGTACGACCTGAGCAGCGGCGACGCGCTGGTCGACGATCCGCACGGAGGCCACCCCTGGGGACCCGAGCGCACGGTGCGGGCCCGGGTGGTCTGCTGGCTGCTGCTGGACGGCCCGCCCGCCCTGGCCGGCCGCGTCTCCTCGCTGAAGCTGGTCGGGGTGCGGATCAGCGGCACCCTGGACCTCGCCGGGGGCACGGTCGTGCCGTACGTGGAGATGCGCGGCTGCCGTTTCGAACGGGACGTGCTGCTGCCGGAGGCGCGGTTCACCACGATGCGGCTGGTGGACTGCTCCATACCCCGGCTGGAGGCGGCCCGGCTGCACACCGAGGGTGATCTGCATCTGCCGCGCTGCCGCTTCCTCGGCGGCATACGGCTCACCGACGCCCGCATCGGCACGGACCTGCTGCTCAACCAGGCGGTCGTGCACCGCGACCGCAGCGGCCGCTCCATCGCCGGGGACGGGATGAGCGTCGGCCAGGACGTCCAGGCGGAGATGCTGGAGTCGCACGGCGAGCTGAGCCTGCGCGGCGCGACCATCGGCGTCTCGCTGAGCCTGCGCGGCGCCCGGCTGGTCAACCCGCGCGCCCGCCTCACGCTGAACGCGCCGCAGCTGACCGTGGAGCGCTCGCTGTATCTGACCCCGGCCGGGGTGGGGGCGCACGCCCGCAGCGGCATGACGCCCGCGCGGGGCACGCGCATCCAGCGGTTCGAGTGCGAGGGCGGGATCCGGCTGGACGACGGGCGGTTCGGGGACGCGGTCGACTTCGAGGGGGCCGAGTTCACCTTCACCGACGAGCAGGAGCTGTCGCTGCGCCGGGTGCAGACGCCGGAGCTGCGCTTCCTCGGGCAGCGGCCGGCGCGCGGGCGGGTGGTGCTGTCGGGGGCGCGGGTGGTGAACCTGATGGACCGCGCGGACAGCTGGCCGGGCCCGGGACGGCTGCACATGGGCGGCTTCGCCTACGAGAACCTGGTGCCGCGCGGCCCGTTCCCGCTGGCCCTGCGGCTGCGCTGGGTGGACGCGGCGAGCGCCGAGTACACCCCGGAGCCGTACGAGCGGCTGGCGGCGGTGCTGCGGGAGAGCGGGGCGGACGAGGACGCCCGCGAGGTGCTGCTCGCCAAGCAGCGCCGTCGCCGCGAGAGCCTGCCGCTCGCCGCGAAGCTGTGGGGGTACGCGCAGGACTGGACGGTCGCCTACGGGTACCGCCCCGGCCGGGCCGCGGTGTGGATGGCGGTCCTGTGGGCGGCCGGCTCGGTGGCCTTCGCCCGGGCGGACCACCCGCCCCTGAAGGCGGGCGAACACCCCGACTGGAACCCGGCCCTGTTCGCCCTGGACCTGCTGCTCCCGGTCATCGACCTGGGCCAGGCGGGCTTCTGGCAGATGCGAGGCGGCTGGCAGTGGCTCTCGACGGCCTTCATCCTCCTGGGCTGGATCCTGGCGACAACGGTGGCAGCGGGAGCGACGCGCACGCTGCGCCGCACGTGAGTCCCCCCCAGGGCCACGGGGGACTGCGCGACGCGGGGTGCCTCCAGTGCCGCCCAAGGGACGCGGGGAACTGCGCGACGCGAGCGAACCACCGGGCTCTGGGGACGCGGGGAACTGCGCGACGTCACCTGCCCGCCGGACCCGGCGAACGCGCGGGACGCAGTCACCCTCAAGGGGCGCGGGGAACTGCGCGACCTGAGATGCACACCGGTGCGAAGGAACCCACGGAGCCTGCGTCACCCTCAAGGGGCGCGGGGAACTGCGCGGCCGCCCGCCCCCACACGGTGCACGTGTGACAGAGGAGGCTCACAAAAACCCGCGCGCCCCCGGAAGCCCCCCGTTTTTACCCTCCCTTGACCCACCCCCGTACAACTTTCCACGAGTTCCGCGTGGACCCTGGCGCCCCCGTGACCAGCGGTCTTTCAATGGTCGACACCATGGCTCTGCTGCACGCGTTCACCCGCACGTCCCGCGCGAGGGACAAGCGGACGGGCACCCCACCGCCCCCCGCTCACACCGCGCTGCCCGCCGACGACCAGGTCCTCCTCGACGTGCCGGACGACGCCCTGGGCCGGGCCCTGCTCGGAGCCGCCGCCGGCGACCCCGCCCCCGCGGCCGAGCTGCTCGAGGCCACCCGCCGCCAGGCCGCCTGGGAGCACCGCGACCGCTACGTACGCCGCCTCGCCGCGTTCGCGCGGTCGCGCCCCCAGTGGCTGGACACCTGGCGGACCCGCGCCCCGCGCGACCCGGACGCACTGCTGGTGGACGCCCAGCGCGCGGTGGACCGCGTCTGGGACTCCCCCGCCCGCGCCGAACTGCTGCGCGAGGTCAGCCCGCTGATCACCGCCGCCGCCCGCGCGGACCACCGCGACCCCGTGCCCTGGCGGCTGGCCCTGGACCACGCGCGCGGCGCGCGGGCCGGCCACACGTACTTCGAGGAACTGTGGGAGGCGGCGGTGCGCCGCGCCCCGCACCACCACGGCTGCCATGTGGCGGCCCTGCGCTACCTGGCGTCCTCGTGGCACGGCTCGCACCGTGAGTGCTTCGACTTCGCCGAGACGGCGGCGCAGGACGCGCCGGAGGGCTCGCTCACCCAGGCGCTGCCGCTGCGTGCGGCGTTCGGCTATCTCACCGACGGCTGCGGCCCCGCGGTCGAGCGGGCGCGGCTGGACGCGGCCGCCGACCGGGCGGTCGCCCTGTCCGCGCGGCTGCCGTCGGCCCAGCCGTGGCCGGCCGAGCCGCGCAACCTCCTCGTGTACGTCCTGGTGCGGCTCGGGCGGCGGCACGACGCGGTGGAGCAGTTCCGGCTGACCGGCCTGTACGCCACCTCGTTCCCCTGGGACCGGGACGCCGACGACCCGCTCGGGCGGTTCCTGGAGATCCGTCAGGAGGTGCTGAGAGAGGTCGCGTCGGGCGCCGGAACGACCGGAACGGACGCCTCCGACGCCGTGCCGGGGCGTCCGGGAGGCGAACGGCGCGGACGGCCGGACCCCGGCGGCCGTTAGGCTCTTGCGTCGTGACCACCGTCCGGCTTCCGCTCTTCCCCCTGAACACGGTGCTGTTCCCGGGGCTCGTGCTCCCGCTCAACGTCTTCGAGGAGCGTTATCGCGCCATGATGCGCGAGCTCCTCAAGACCCCGGAGGACGAGCCGCGGCAGTTCGCCGTGGTCGCGATCCGGGACGGCCTCGAGGTGGCGCCGAGCGCCCCCGGGCTGCCCGACCCCACGGCCGTGCCCGAGCGGGGCCCGGCGGCCGGCTTCGGCGCGGACCCGCTGCGCGCCTTCCACAAGGTGGGGTGCGTCGCCGACGCGGCGACGATCCGGGAGCGGCCCGACGGCACCTTCGAGGTGCTGGCGACCGGGACGACCCGGGTGCGGCTGCTGTCGGTGGACGCCTCGGGCCCCTTCCTCACGGCCGAGCTGGAGCCGCTGGAGGAGGAGCCGGGCGAGGAGGCGGGGCCTCTGGCGGAGGGTGTGCTGCGGGCGTTCCGGCAGTACCAGAAGCGTCTCGCGGGGGCGCGGGAGCGGTCGCTGACCTCGGACGCGGAGCTGCCGGACGAGCCCAGCGTGGTGTCGTACCTGGTCGCCGCCGCGATGATGCTGGACACGCCGACACGGCAACGGCTGCTCCAGGCGCCGGACACCGCGTCCCGGCTGCGGGACGAGCTGAAACTGCTGCGCACGGAGACGGCGATCATCCGTAGTCTTCCGTCGTTGCCCGCGTCGGAGCTGACGCGGGCGCCGACGAGTCTCAACTGACGCGTACTGACACGCACTCACGCTTGCGGAGCGGCGACCGGCATGGCCAAGAAGTCCAAGAAGCAGCAGTCCAACGGCACGCCCGCCACGGTGGCGCTCACCGCGGCCGGGGTGCCGTTCACGGTGCACTCCTACGACCACGACCCCTCCCACCCGAGCTACGGCGAGGAGGCGGCCGAGGCGATGGGGGTCTCCCCCGACCGGGTCTTCAAGACGCTGGTGGCGGACGTCGACGGGGCGCTGACCGTGGCGGTGGTTCCGGTCGCGGGCCAGCTCGACCTGAAGGCGCTGGCCTCGGCGGCCGGCGGCAAGCGGGCGTCGATGGCCGACCCGGCGCTGGCGGAGCGCACCACGGGGTACGTGCGGGGCGGCATCTCCCCGCTGGGCCAGCGCAAGAAGCTGCCGACGGTGCTGGACGAATCGGCCACCCGCCACGGGACGATCCGCGTCTCGGCGGGCCGCCGCGGCCTGGAGGTCGAACTCGCCCCCACGGACCTCGCGAACCTCACCTCCGCGGTCCTGGCCCCGATCGGCCGGGTGTAGTCCCGGGCCCGCCGGCGCGGGACCCGCGGACCACGCGCCCGGCCGGCCCCGGCGCCGCCTTCCGCGGGCCAGGCCGCACGACGCGCTCCGCCCCGCGGCATCCGCCACGGCCCGGTCCACGGTCCACCCGGTCCGGGCCGGAGGCCACCCGTCGGCCCGCGCACGGTGCCCGCCCGCCCTGACGGCAGCACCGGCATCCCTTCCCAGGGCCGAGCGCAGCCGAGGGCCGGGGGGACGCCTCCGCGCCCGGGACGGCCTGTTCCGTACCTCGACGGTTCTCGCGCCCTCGGCTATGTACGGAAGGTATGTCGAAACGGACGCGCAAGCGCAGGTGGCGGATCAGGAAGCGGCGGGCCAACCACGGGCGGCGGCCGGCCTAGGTGTGCTGTCCCGGGACGTCGGTGACACGCGGACCGGGTGCTTGAACAGGTGAGGGCCTTTACCGGGGTGGCTGCCGCTCGCCCGGCGGCGGCCACTCCTCCGGGTCGCGCGGTCCGAACAGCGCCGTCAGGCCCAGGTGGAACACCAGCGCGGAGAACGGCCACGCCAGCAGCGCGCCCTTCGCGTTCAGCTTCAGCGGGGCGTCGAAGGTGACGCCCTTCCCGACGCTCTTGGCCTGCGCGATCACGTCCTGGGAGGGGCCGAGCCACACCCCGAGCCGCCAGGCCAGCACCGAGCCGAGCAGCCCGCCGACCGCCAGCCCCACCACCAGCGGGACGCCGCCGCGCCGCCGGAAGAGGAAGACCGCCAGGGCACTCAGCGCGCCGCAGCCCAGGGCGATCAGGGTGAACGTGCCGTCCACGCCGATGCTGTGCTCGCCCTCGGAGTCCTTGAGGTAGACCACCCAGGCGTCCCCCGAGGCGTCACCGACCAGCGGCACGCGCGGGGCGAGCCACCACCACAGCACCCCGAGCAGCACCCCGCCGAGGGCCACCGCGACGACCACCACGGCCGCCTCACGGAGCTCCTTCGCCATCCCCGGGCCGTCCTCGTCGTGCCACCAGCCGTGCCGCGGACGGGTGGCGTGGCCGGGCTTCCCGTCGTAGCGGTGCGCGCCCGCGCCGGGGGCGCCGGAGGGCGGCTGCCACGGGTCGTGCGCGGAGGGGTCGTGCGGTGGCGGGGGTGTCAGAGGTGCGCTCACCCTGCCATCGTGCCAGGCGTCCCTGTGGGCCGCGTCACCGGACGGCGGCCCTGCGGTACGCCCAGGTCGCCACGGCCAGCGAGATCACCCCGACCACGCCGCACACGGCGAGGTCGCCGAGGACGTGGGCCCAGTCGGGATCCGCGGCGAAGGTCCGCGCGAAGGCCTCGACGCCGTAGGTCGAGGGCAGCAGGTCACGGGCGAGGCGGACCGCCTCCGGCATCCGCTCGGGCGGCAGCACGCCGAGCAGCAGCGCCGCCGACATGCCGAGCTGGCCGAGCAGGGTGGCCAGTTCGGGCCGGGGCGCGAGGAGTCCGAGGGCGGCGCCGAGCCCGGCGAGCGCGGCGCCCGCGAGGGGGATCACCGCGGCGAGGACCCACAGGTGGGCGAGCGGCAGCCCGAACAGGGCGCAGCCGACCACGGCGGTGACGACGGTGCCGGGGGCGGTGAACGACGCGTAGGCGCCGGCCGCGCCGAGCACCACGGCCGCGGGCGGCACAGGCAGGGTGGCGTAGTGGTCGAGTCCGCCGCTGGCTCGGAGCTGGCCGAAGTACTGGGCGAGCAGGTTCAGCGCGACGAAGGCGACGACCAGCACCGACGATCCGGCGACCACGGCGCGCGCCTCGCCGCCGCCGTCGACGACCCCGCGCATCAGGATCATGATCCCGACGGACTGGAAGGTCGCCACGAACAGCAGCGGGATCCTCGCCACCCGGGCCCGGGACAGCTGCGCCCGGTACACGGCCGCCAGGGACGGCCACAGCCGTGCGCGGGGGCCGAGCGCGGCGGGCCGCGGCGGGGCGGCCTCCTCCGCGGTCAGGACGCCGGCCGGCAGGGCGCCGGCGGGTACGACACTCACGTCGTGCTGCTCCCCTTCGCTCGGAGATCCGTCCGGAGCCGCTCCGGAGGTCGCCCCGTTCCGTACGGATGCCGCGGCCCGTGTGCTCACGCCTTCACCAGTCCCTGCCGCACGGCGCCGCCCAGCGCCAGGTAGACGTCCTCCAGGCTGGGCGTGGCCAGCGTGAAGTCGTCGAGGGCCGCGAACGCGGCGCCGCCGGTGACGGTGGCGACGACGGTGCGGGCCTCCTCGGGCGCGAGCCGCAGGGTCCAGCGGCGGCCGGACTCGACGGCCCGGTCGCGCAGCGCGGCCACCTCGGGCACGTGCAGCGGCGCGGCCTCGCGCCACACCAGCTCGACCCGGACCTCCCCGGCGACCTGTTCCTTCAGGCCGTTCGGGGTGTCGCAGGCGATGACCCGGCCGCGGTCGAGCACGGCGACCCGGTCGAGCACGGTCTCGGCCTCGATGACGTTGTGGGTGACCAGCAGCACCGTGGTGCCGTGCTCGGCGCGCCGCCGGTCGACGGCGGACCACACGGCGCGGCGCGCCACGGGGTCCATGCCGGTGGTGGGCTCGTCGAGCACCAGCAGCGGCCGCTCCCCCACCAGCGCGGCGGCGAAGCAGGCGAGGCGGCGCTGGCCGCCGGAGAGCTTGCGCAGCGGGCGGGAGGCGAGGGCGGCGAGGCCCAGCTCGTCGAGCACGTCGTCCCGTTCGGCGCGGGCCTGCCGGGCGTCGAGCCCGCGCAGCCGGCCGGTGGTCTCGGCGGCCAGGGACACGGTCAGGTCGTCCAGCGCGCTGGACTCCTGCCCGAGGTAGGCGAGGATGCGGGAGGCCCGCTCGGGGTGGCGGACGATGTCGTGGCCGAGGATCTCGACGCTGCCGCTGTCGGGCCGCATCAGACCGGTCATCTGCCGTACGAGGGTGGACTTGCCGGCGCCGTTCGGCCCGAGCAGGCCGAAGATCTCACCGCGCGCGATGTCCAGGGCCACGTCGTCGGTGGCCCGTACCTCGGGCGTCGCCGGCACCCCGCGCCGTCCGCGCACCGCCGGATAGGTCTTGGTCAGCCCGCGCACCGCGCACACGACGTCACCACCGTGCCGATGTGCCTGTGCCGCGCGCGTACTCACGAGGGACGAGCCTACGGGGTCGCCCCCGTCCCTCCGCTCCCGGGTCACCCTTGCGCCCGGCCTCGTCCGGGGGGACGCACCGGACACCGGGGGAGGGATCGGCACGCGTGACGGCGTGCGGGACTCCGAAATTGGACTGTACTGTAAAGTCCAGAGCCGCAGCGAGGAGGGAGCCCGCATGACCGCCCGTACGGAGGACGCCCCGGCCCGGGACACTGAGCGCCGCAGGTCGGCCTCGGACCTGAAGATCCTGCGTGCGGCGAAGGAGCTGTTCCTCGCCGACCGGTACGCCGGGGTCTCCCTGGAGCGGGTCGCCGAGCGCGCCGGGGTCTCCCGGCAGACCGTCTACAACCGCTTCGGGTCGAAGGAGGCGGTGTTCCGGGAGATGGTCCGCCACCACTGGGCGGCGTTCGCGGCGTTCGCCGAGCAGGACGGGCGGTCGGCCGCGGACGACGGGGGCGACGGGGACGCGAGCGCGGAGGAGGTGCTGCGGGCCTTCGCCCGGTCGCTGCGGCGCTTCGCCGAGGAGACGGACCAGATCCTCTTCGCGCGGCTCGTGGTCGCGGAGTCCGCCCGGCTGCCGTGGATCGCGGACGAGTTCCACCGGCTGGGCAAGGGGCCCGTCGTGGCGGCGTTCACCGGCCGCCTCGACGCCCTGGTCCGCGCCGGCCGGCTGCGCTGCCCGGACACACGCCTCGCCGCGCGGCAGTTCATGGGCCTGGTCCAGGAGTTCCTCGTCTGGCCGCGCGTCATGGGCTTCACCGAGGAGATCGCCGCCGGGCCCGGCCCGGACGTGGTGATCGACGAGGCCGTAGCCACGTTCCTGGCCCGGTACGCGGCCCCGGGCGAGGTCGGCTCAGCCTGACGCAAGTCCCGTTTCCCCGGAGGACCAGCCATGCCCGCACCCGCACCCGCACCCGCACCCGCACCGTGCTCGGCGATGTCGAGATCACCCGCGTGATCGAGTGGCCGGGCCTCGCACTGCGCGAGCGACCCACCACGACCTCCGCCGTACCCACAACCCGAGGGGCGCGGGGAACGGCGCGGAACGGGTGTCGGAACCGCCCCCGCCCACGAAGCCGCCGCGGCTCTACTCCCCCGCGGACGCGCGTTCCGTCCCCGTCCGCGTGTCCAGTTCCCGCCAGAACCCCGCCCGAATGGCGTACCGATCCCTCTCGTCGATCTGGTCGTCCTTGTGCGCCAGCAGCCCGAACCGCGCCGCGTACCGCAGCAGCTCCCCGTCGATCCGGTGCGGAATCCGCGGATACATCGCGGAGAGCCTCCGCACATGCCCCTGGTCCCCCAGCCGCTCCACCCACCGCCGGGCGAACACCTGCCCCACCTCGAAGGGGTCGCCGCCCACGGTGGTGATGTCCTCCTCGCGGTCCGCCCACCGCTGTTCCGCCGTGGTCAGCTGCGCCAGCGTCGGCATGGACGCGGCCTCCGGCGGCTCGGCGACGGGCCGGTCCACCCAGCCCTTGTCGGAGGACCACCGCAGGGTCGCGGAGGCGGGCTGCTGCGGCTGGTGCAGGCCGGGGTGGCGCAGCGCGGCCAGGTCCTTGGGGGTGGGGACGCCCTTGGCCGCGGGCGCCCGCTCCACCGTGCCGTTGTGCGCGGCGGCCGCATGGCGCGGCTCGGCGGGGGCGCGTTCGGCGGCCGGGGCGAGGGCGGAGTCGGGCAGCGGCGCGGAGAGGATCGCGGCGATCTCGGGCCGGGTGACGGGCGGCGGCGGGCACACCCCGCCGATCTCCTTGGCGCGCACGGCCTGGGTGATCCACGCCCGGTCCAGGACCCGGCGTTCGTCGGCCTCGGCGACGAGGTCCTCGGACTGGTTGTAGTCGCCGTCGGCGGCCTGCACGGCCCACAGGTGCACGGCGACCCCGTGCTCTTTCGCGGCCATCATGCCGGGCAGCAGGTCGCCGTCGCCGGTGACGAGGACGATGTCGGAGCAGGCTCGGTTGCGGGCGAGCTCGGTCAGCTCGGCGTGCATCGCCGCGTCCACGCCCTTCTGCGCCCAGCGCCCGTCGCTGCGGGTCAGCGCGCCCAGCCGGACGGTGACCCGGGGCATCACGCGCAGCCGGCGGTGCTCGGGCTGCGGCACGCGGTCGGGGGCGCCGTCGAACCAGTAGATGCGCAGCAGCGGCTGGCGCGTGTCGTTCTCGGCGCGGTCACGCAGTCCCTGGATCAGGGCGGCGTGGTCCACGGTGATGCGGGACCGTGAGGGCTCCCCGGCGAGGAGACTCGCGGCGGCCCCCAGCAGATACCCGGCGTCCACCAGGACGATGCAGCGGTCCACGCGATCCACCCTCTTTCCGGGAGGTTTGGCTTCGGGCTTCCTTCGAGTCTGCCCGACCCCGCCGGTGTTAACGGCCCGAACTCGATCTTCGGCGTGGCGTTTCCACACTTCCTCCCCCGACCCGCCCATTACAGACGGTAATTGTCTGACATGCGATGGTTATCGGCTTGTGTGAATCTGAATTCGGCCCTGGCCCCTAGTCCCCACAGGAGGCAACACCATGGCCAAGAACAAGAACCGTGACCGTAAGCAGCCCCAGGCCGAGCGCGCCCCGCGCGCCGCGCAGACGTCCACCCTGGAGACCCCGGACGAGCAGCGCACCACGCAGGTGGTGCCCGGCGAGGTCGGCCCCGGCAAGGGCCGGCAGAAGCGGTTCGGCCACAACTGACACCCGTGTGAGGGCCGTTGCGGCCCGGTAGCACAGGAAGAGGGGCGCACCCGTCACGGGTGCGCCCCTCCGGCGCGTCGGGGGCCGATGCCTAACCGGCCAGGCAGGACGGGCCGAGCAGCACCTTCAGGTCGCCGAACAGGGCCGGGTCGGGCTTGACCCGGTGCCGGTCGAGCCGCAGCACCGTCGTCTTCGTCGGACCCTGGAGCTTGATGCGGACCTCGCTGTCGCCCTTGTGGTGGGTGAGGATCTCGCCGAGCCGGCTGACCATCGGCGGGGTCACACGGGTGGCCGGGATGGTCAGCACCACGGGCGCGTTGGTGCCCGCGTTGGACAGGTCGGGGACCATCAGCTCCATGGCGACCAGCCGGGGCACGTCCTCCCGCTTGTCGAGCCGGCCCTTGACGAACACCACGGCGTCCTCGACCAGTTGCGTCGAGACGAGCTGGTAGGTCGCGGGGAAGAACATGCACTCGATGGAGCCCGCGAGGTCTTCCACGGTGGCGATCGCCCAGGCGTTGCCCTGCTTGGTCATCTTGCGCTGGAGGCCGGAGATGATGCCGCCGATGGTGACCACCGCGCCGTCGCCGAAGTCGCCGCCGGTGAGCTGGGAGATGCCCGCGTCGGCCTTGTCGGACAGCACGTGCTCCAGACCGAACAGCGGGTGGTCGGAGACGTAGAGGCCGAGCATCTCGCGCTCCTGCGCGAGCAGGTACGTCTTGTCCCACTCCTCGTCGGTGAACTGCACGTCCAGGCCGAAGCCCGGTTCGTCGCTCTGCTCCTCGCCCATGCCGCCGAAGAGGTCGAACTGTCCCTCGGCCTCCTTGCGCTTGACCGCGACCACGTTGTCGATCATCGGCTCGTACTGCGCGGTGAGGCCCTTACGGGTGTGGCCCAGGGTGTCGAAGGCGCCGGCCTTGATCAGGGACTCGGTGGTGCGCTTGTTGCAGACGACCGCGTCGACCTTGTCGAGGTAGTCCGGGAAGGACGTGTACTTCCCCTTGGCCTTGCGGCACTTGATGATCGACTCCACCACGTTGGTGCCGACGTTGCGCACGGCGGAGAGGCCGAAGAGGATCACATCGTCGCCCTGGGCGGCGAAGTTGGACTCGG
This sequence comes from Streptomyces sp. P9-2, assembly GCF_051903975.1. Lineage (NCBI taxonomy): Bacteria > Bacillati > Actinomycetota > Actinomycetes > Kitasatosporales > Streptomycetaceae > Streptomyces > Streptomyces sp. P9-2. Next base: position 3,286,273 of record NZ_CP192633.1, on the reverse strand, counting down.
ACTCGTTCACGTTCGGCGGGAGCACCCGGATGCCCATGCGGCGGCACTCGTTGAGGTAGACCGCGGACTTGTCCTTGTCGTCCTTCACCGAGGTGAGCAGCGCCGCCATGTACTCGGCGGGGTGGTTCGCCTTGAGGTAGGCGGTCCAGTAGGAGACCAGTCCGTACGCGGCGGAGTGCGCCTTGTTGAAGGCGTAGCCGGCGAACGGCACCAGCACGTCCCAGAGCGCCTGGATGGCCTCGTCGCTGTAGCCGTTCTTGCGGGCGCCGGCCTGGAAGATGACGAAGTTCTTCTCCAGCTCCTCCGGCTTCTTCTTGCCCATCACGCGGCGGAGGATGTCGGCCTCGCCGAGCGAGTAGCCGGCGATGATCTGGGCGGCCTTCTGCACCTGCTCCTGATAGACGATCAGGCCGTAGGTGACGTCCAGGACCTCCCTGAGCGGCTCCTCCAGCTCGGGGTGGATCGGGGTGATCTCCTGCTGGCCGTTCTTGCGCAGGGCGTAGTTCGTGTGCGAGTTCATGCCCATCGGGCCCGGCCGGTACAGGGCCGAGACGGCGGAGATGTCCTCGAAGTTGTCCGGCTTCATCAGCCGGAGCAGGGAGCGCATGGGGCCGCCGTCGAACTGGAACACGCCGAGGGTGTCGCCGCGCTGGAGCAGTTCGAAGGTCGTGGGGTCGTCCAGGGGCAGCGACAGCAGGTCGATGTCGATGCCCTTGTTGGCCTTCACCATCTTGACGGCGTCGTCCATGATGGTCAGGTTGCGCAGGCCCAGGAAGTCCATCTTCAGCAGGCCGAGCGACTCGCAGCTCGGGTAGTCCCACTGCGTGATGGTCACGCCGTCGGTGTGCCGGACCCAGACCGGGACGTGGTCGGTGATGGTCTCGCTGGACATGATCACGCCGGCCGCGTGCACGCCCATCTGCCGCACCAGGCCCTCGACGCCCTTGGCGGTGTCGATGACCTTCTTCACGTCGGGCTCGTTCTCGTACATCCCGCGGACCTCGCCGGCCTCCGAGTAGCGGGGGTGCGAGGGGTCGGTGATGCCGGACAGCGGGATGCCCTTGCCGAGGACGTCGGCGGGCATGGCCTTGGTGATGCGGTCGCCCATCGCGTACGGGTAGCCGAGGACGCGCGCGGAGTCCTTGATGGCGTTCTTCGCCTTGATGGTGCCGTAGGTGCCGATCATGGCGACCTTGTCGGCGCCGTACTTCTCCGTGACGTACCGGATGACCTCGACGCGCCTGCGCTCGTCGAAGTCGATGTCGACGTCGGGCATGGAGATGCGCTCGGGGTTGAGGAACCGCTCGAAGATCAGGCCGTGCGGGATCGGGTCGAGGTCGGTGATGCCGAGGGCGTAGGCGACGATCGAACCGGCCGCGGAGCCTCGTCCGGGGCCGACCGCGATGCCCTGCTTCTTGGCCCACATGATGAAGTCGGCGACCACGAGGAAGTAGCCCGGGAAGCCCATCGAGATGATGGTGTCCATCTCGTACTCGACCTGCTTCATGCGGTCGTCCGGGATGCCGTCGGGGAAGCGGCGGTTCATGCCGCGCATGACTTCCTCACGGAACCAGCTGACCTCGGTGTACCCCTCGGGGATGTCGAACTTGGGCATCAGGTCGCGCTTGACGAACATGCCCGTGGTGTCGACCATCTCGGCGATCAGCCGGGTGTTGGCGCAGCCCTGCTGCCAGGCGTCCGAGGAGTCGATGGCGTACATCTCGTCCGTGGACTTCAGGTAGTAGCCGGTGCCGTCGAACTTGAAGCGGTCCGGGTCGGAGAGGTTCTTGCCGGTCTGGATGCACAGCAGCGCGTCGTGCGCCGCGGCCTCGTGCGCGTACGTGTAGTGCGAGTCGTTGGTGACCAGGGGCGGGATGCCGAGCTTCCTGCCGATCTCCAGCAGGCCGTCGCGGACCCGGTGCTCGATGTCGATGCCGTGGTCCATCAGCTCCAGGAAGTACCGGTCCTTGCCGAAGATGTCCTGGTAGTCGGCGGCGGCCTTGAGTGCCTCGTCGAAATGGCCGAGGCGGAGCCGGGTCTGGACCTCGCCGGAGGGGCAGCCGGTGGAGGCGACGATGCCCTCCGACCACTTGGCGATGGTCTCCTTGTCCATGCGGGGCCACTTCTGCAGCCAGCCCTCGGCGTAGGCGTCGGAGGAGAGCCGGAAGAGGTTGTGCAGTCCGGTGCTGTTCACCGCCCACATCGTCTTGTGGGTGTAACCGCCGGAGCCGGAGACGTCGTCCCGCTTCTGGTGCGGCTGGCCCCACTGGATCTTGCGCTTGTTGCGCCGGGACTCGGGGGCGACGTACGCCTCGATGCCGATGATCGGGGTGACGCCGGCCTTCTGCGCGGTGTGGAAGAAGTCGTACGCCCCGTGCAGGTTGCCGTGGTCGGACATGGCGATGTGCGTCATGCCCATCTCGTTGCAGGCGTTGAACATGTCCTTCAGCCGCGCGGCACCGTCCAGCAGCGAGTACTGGGTGTGGACGTGCAGGTGCGTGAACGGCGGCTTCGACACGGTGCGGCCTCCAGGGAGATCTCATCGGCAGCGGGTGGACGGGTCCCGGGGGACAGCGTCGAAGTCTATGCCCCGGCACTGACACCCGGGGCCCTTCCCCGCGTACCGTCGGGCGGGGGGCCGGGCACTCCCGCGCACCGTGGCACGTTAGGCAGGGCGACGGCACGGCCGTCCCCGAGATCCCGCACCAGGAGGCACCCAGCGATGCCGGACCCGCAGCTCAGCGACGAGCACCGCGGCGAGGAGATCCTCGCCGTCCTCGACACCGCCTTCGGCGAGCTCCTGGCCGCCGACCCGGCCGCGTTCCGGGTGAAGTTCCGGAAGATGGCGGCGTCGGCGTTCGCGTTCTACCGCGGAACGGCGAGCCTCTTCTACCACGACCTGTCCGCCGAGCACGGCGGGCACGGCGGCGCCGCGTACAGCGGGCCGTACCTGGACGAGCGCACGTCGCGCGTGTGGATCCACGGCGATCTGCACGCGGAGAACTTCGGCACGTACATGGACTCCAACGGCCGCCTCGTGTTCAACGTCAACGACTTCGACGAGGCGTACGTCGGCCCCTTCCTGTGGGACCTGAAGCGGTTCGCGGCGTCGATGGCGCTGATCGGCTACGCGAAGGCGCTCAGCGACGAGCAGATCACCGACCTGGTGTCGGTGTACGGGGCCGCCTACCGGGAGCGGATCCACGCCCTGGCGACGGGCGCGAAGGACGACGAGGTGCCGCCGTTCACGCTGGACACCGCGCAGGGTCCGCTGCTGGACGTGCTGCGGGACGCCCGGTCGCTGACCCGGTTCTCGCTGCTGGACTCGATGACGGAGATCCGCGACTTCGAGCGCCGCTTCACGGCCGGCGGCGGCGCGGTCGAGCTGGACGCGGCCACGCGTTACAAGGTGCTCGCCGCGTTCGACGGCTATCTGGAGACGCTGCCGGACTCCTCGCTGGCCCGCCCGGACTCCTACCGCGTGAAGGACGTGGTGGGCCGCCGCGGGATCGGCATCGGCTCGGCCGGGCTGCCGTCGTACAACATCCTGCTCGAGGGGCACAGCGACGCCCTGGAGAACGACGTCGTGATCTACGTCAAGCAGGCGCAGACCCCCGCCGTCTCCCGGCACATCGCGGACCCGGCGGTGCGGGAGTACTTCCTGCACGAGGGGCACCGCACGGTGATCTCCCAGCGCGCCCTCCAGGCGCACGCCGACCCGTGGCTGGGCTGGACCGAGCTGGACGGCGCCGGACAGCTGGTCGCGGAGGTCTCGCCGTACGCGGTGGACCTGGACTGGAGCGACCTGGACGACCCGGAGGAGATGGCGCTGGTGGTCGCCGACCTGGGCCGGGCGACGGCGGCGATGCACGCGGCGGCGGACGACACCTCCGGCGAGTCGCTGGTGCCGTTCTCCACGGAGCGGGCCATCGACGCGGCCATCGCGGCCGACGAGGACGCGCTGACGCCGCTGCTCGTGGACTTCGCCCACGACTACGGGGCGCGGGCCCGCCGGGACCACCAGATCTTCCTCGACCTGTTCCGCAACGGCCGGATTCCGGGGCTGTAACCTTCCGCACATTCACAGGGTCCCTTTAGGGATCCCTTAACGGAGCACGTGCCACACTCGTAGCCGCCATGGACATATCCGGACCCCAGCTCAGAGCCGTTCGCGCGGCGCTGTTCACGGCTGTCGTCGTGACGCTCAGCACCGCGTCGCACGTGCTGCTGTCCGGGGCCCCGCTGCCGCTGAACACGGTGGCCGCGATCGGCGCCGCCGTGTTCGGCCTGGCGTACGCGCTCGCGGGGCGGGAGCGTTCCTTCGGGCGGATCGCCGCCCTGCTGATCCCGCTGGAGCTGGCCGCCGACACGGTCTTCACCACCGGCCAGCACGTCTGCTACGGCCGCATGGGCGGCCCGGTCGCCGGTCCGCTGCGCTCCGTCGGGTTCGACGTGCTGTGCGGCGACGGCACCGGGGTGGGCGCGCCGCTGGCCCGGGTCACCGGGCACGCCGCCGAGGGCGGCGACCGGGTGGCGGCGGTGCTGGCCGAGGCGGGTCCGGCGACCGCCTGGCTGCTGCTGGGCGCGCACATCGGGGTGGGCCTGTTCGCCGCCGCCTGGCTGCGCCGCGGGGAGCGGGCGCTGGCCCAGCTGCTGGGCGCGGTCGCGGCGACGGCGTCGACGGCGGTCCGTCCGCTGCTGCTGGCCGTCTCCGTGGTGACCGTGCGCCGGGCGCCGAAGGCGGGCCGGCCGGTCCGCACGCCGCACCGCGCGACCGTGGCGCGCACCCTGCTCCTCGCGCACTCCCTGGGACGGCGCGGGCCGCCGTGCTCCCTCGCCGCCTGAGGCGGATCACGCCCCGGGCGGCCGTCCGAGCATCTGCAGTCCCCCCGTACGCACCTCCGCACACGACCCGTGTGCGTCCCCTGTGGAGACATCACCATGAGCAAGCGGAACAGCCAGACGGCCAAGACGGCGGCGCGCGAGCGTCTGCGTCAGGAGCGCGAGCGTCAGGCGAAGAAGGCGAAGGTCAGGCGGCAGCTGATCGTCGCCGCGTCCGTGGTCGGCGTGCTGGCCGCGGCCGGCGGCATCGGCTACGCGGTGGTCCAGGCGAACAAGCCGGACCACTGGGAGGCCGCGAAGAGCGCGAAGCTGGTCAAGCCGGCGAACACCAGCGGCAAGGACGGCACGACCGTCGTCATCGGCAAGGCCGACGCGAAGAAGACCCTCGAGGTCTACGAGGACCCGCGCTGCCCGATCTGCGCCTCCTTCGAGCAGGCGGTCGGCGGGACGATCGAGAAGGACGTCGCGGACGGCAAGTACAAGCTGCAGTTCATAGGCGCCTCGTTCCTGGACCGCAATCTCACCGGCGAGGGCTCGAAGAACGCGCTGAGCGCCCTGGGCGCCGCGCTGAACGTGAGCCCCGAGGCGTTCCTGGAGTACAAGTCGGCCCTCTACTCCTCGGAGTTCCACCCCGAGGAGACGGACGACACGTTCAAGGACGACGCCTACCTGATCAAGATCGCCGACACGGTGGACGCCCTGAAGAACAACAAGGAGTTCCAGGCGGCCGTGAAGGACGGCACCTACGACCGCTGGGCGCTGGAGATGTCGGACAAGTTCGACAGCAGCGACGTCCAGGGCACGCCGACCGTGAAGATGGACGGCGAGAAGCTGACCGGCTCCGACGGGCAGAACGCGCCCATGACGGCGGCCGAGTTCACCACGGCGGTCGACAAGGCGCTCAAGGGCTGACGCACCCGACGACGCCCCGCCGACGGGTGGTTGAAGAGCGGGCGAACTTTCCCGGGTTCGCCCGCTCCGGCGTCTACACGCGGCATGTACGCGTCAGTAACCTGATCGGCTGTGACCAGTCGACACGGAAGAACCGAGAGCGCCGTCTCCGCCACCGCGGACACCGCCTCCCTCACCCCGCGCCGCCGCACCGTCGTCAAGGCGGCCGCCGCCACCGCGGCGCTGGCCGGACCGCTCGCCGCGGCACTGCCCGCCCGCGCCGCCCAGTCGGCCCCCGCCTTCCTGCACGGCGTCGCCTCCGGCGACCCGCTGCCGGACGGCGTGCTGCTGTGGACCCGCGTGACACCCACCCCGGACGCCCTCCCCGGCTCCGGCGCGGGCCCCGACACCGAGGTGCGCTGGACCGTCGCCCGCGACCGGGCGTTCAGCGACGTCGTCGCCCAGGGCACGGTCGTCGCCACCGCCGCCTCCGACCACACCGTGAAGGCGGACGTCCGCGGCCTCAGGCCCGCCACCGACTACTGGTTCCGCTTCTCCGCCGGCGGTGCCGACTCCCCCGCGGCCCGCACCCGCACCGCGCCCGCCCCCGACGCCTCCGTGGCGGGGCTGCGCCTCGGGGTGGTCTCCTGCGCCAACTGGGAGGCCGGGCACTTCGCCGCGTACCGCCATCTCGCGGCCCGCGGCGACCTGGACGCCTGGCTGCACCTGGGCGACTACATCTACGAGTACGGCTCCGGCGACTACGGCACCCGCGGCACGGTCGTCCGCCCGCACTCCCCCGCCCACGAGATCGTCACCCTCGCCGACTACCGCGTCCGGCACGCCCGCTACAAGACCGACCCGGACCTCCAGGCGCTGCACGCCACCGCCCCGGTCGTCGCCATGTGGGACGACCACGAGTTCGCCAACGACACCTGGTCCGGGGGCGCGGAGAACCACACCGAGGGCACGGAGGGCGCCTGGGCCGCCCGGCAGGCCGCCGCCAAGCAGGCGTACTTCGAGTGGATGCCGGTCCGCCCGGCCGTCGAGGGCACCACCTACCGGCGGCTGCGCTTCGGCAAGCTGGCCGACCTGTCACTGCTGGACCTGCGGACCTTCCGCTCGCAGCAGGTCTCGCTCGGCGACGGCGACGTGGACGACCCCGGCCGCACCCTCACCGGCCGCGCCCAGCTCGACTGGCTGAAGGCGGGCCTGTCGGCGTCCGACACCACCTGGCGGCTGGTCGGCACCTCGGTGATGATCTCGCCGTTCGCGCTGGGCTCCCTGCCCGCGAGCCTGCTGAAGCCGCTCGCGAAGCTGCTCGGCCTGCCGCAGGAGGGGCTCGCCCTCAACACCGACCAGTGGGACGGCTACACCGCGGACCGCCGCGAGCTGCTCGCCCACCTGCGCGCCAACGCCATCCGCAACACGGTGTTCCTCACCGGCGACATCCACATGGCGTGGGCGAACGACGTGCCGGTGAACGCCGGCACCTACCCGCTGTCGGCGTCCGCCGCCACGGAGTTCGTGGTCACGTCGGTCACCTCCGACAACCTCGACGACATCCTCAAGGTCTCCGAGGGCTCGGTGTCCGCGGTCGCCGCCCCGCTGATCCGGGCCGCCAACCGGCACGTGCACTGGGTGGACACCGACCGGCACGGCTTCGGGGTGCTGGACCTCACGGCCGAGCGGGCGCAGATGGACTACTACGTGCTGTCCGACCGCACCGAGCCGGACGCCGGCGCGACCTGGGCCCGCTCCTACCGCACGCGCAGCGGCACGCAGAAGGTCGAGCGGGCCGACGCGCCCGTCTGATCACTCGGCGGGTACTCGGCCCGCGTCCTCCTCCAGCGAGTCGAGGAAGCCGAGCGCCGTCCGCCAGGTGGCCTCGGCGGCCTCCTCGTCGTGGTCGGGCAGGTCGGGGTCGGTGTAGAGGTGTCCGGCGCCCGCGTACCGGTAGACCTCCACGTCGGCCCCGGCCCGGCCCATGCCCAGGTACCAGGCGGTGAGCCAGTCGTCGGTCTCGAACGGGTCCGGCTCGGCGACGTGCAGCTGCACCGGCAGCCCGTCGGCCGCGGCGTTCTCCGCGATGTCGGAGGTGCCGTGCAGCAGCAGCAGCCCCTTGGCCTTCTCGTCGCCGAGGGCCAGCGTCTGCGCCACCGAGGCGCCGAAGGAGAAGCCCGCGTACACCAGGCCGCGCTCCGAGTAGGGCGCCGCCGCCAGGACGGCCCGCTTCAGCAGCTCGTCCTTGCCCGCCTCGTCCTTGTACTCCATGCCCTCCTCGACGGTGTCGAACGTGCGGCCCTCGAAGAGGTCCGGCGTCCACACCTCGTGTCCGGCCGCGCGCAGCCGGTCCGCGGCCCGGTGCACCGCGGGGCGCAGTCCGTAGGTCGAGTGAAAGAGCATGATGTTCATGAAACCCATGGTGCCAGCCGGGTGTGACGGACCTCGCGGGCGGCACTACCCGGAACCGGACGGAAGTCACATGTTCATGCCGGAGCGGGCCGGTTAGGTTCGGGAGCATGGATGACGTGCTGCGCCCGCTGATCGTGGTCGGCGGCTCGGTGGTGCTGACGCTGCTGCTGGGCTGGGCCACCGACCGTCTGCTGCGGAAGGCCGACGAACGCCACCACGAGACACCGCTGTGGGGCCTGCTGCGCCGGGCCCGGATCCCGTACCAGCTGTTGCTCTGCGCGGTCCTGCTCAGAGCCTCGTACGACGAGACCCGGCTGCTGACCTCGCACGACGTCGCGGTCGGCCGGGTGCTCACCCTGGTGCTGATCGGTTCGGCCGCCTGGCTGACCATCCGGATCGCCGCCGCCGTCGTGGAGACCTCCTACACCCGGTACGCCTCCAACCACCGGGAGCGCGACCCGGCCCGCGTGCGCCGGGTGCGCACCCAGGTGACGCTGATCCGCCGCGTGGTGTCGGCGGTGGTGGGGGTGGTCGCGGTGGCCGCGATGCTGCTGACGTTCCCCGCGATGCGGGCGGCCGGCGCCTCACTGCTGGCCTCGGCGGGCATCCTCGGCATCGTCGCCGGTGTCGCCGCCCAGTCGACGCTGAGCAACATGTTCGCGGGGCTGCAGATCGCGTTCGGCGACATGGTGCGCATCGGCGACACCGTGGTGGTCGACGGCGAGTGGGGCACGGTCGAGGAGATCACCCTCACCTTCCTGACCGTGCGCACCTGGGACGAGCGGCGGATCACCATGCCGGTGTCGTACTTCACCTCCAAGCCGTTCGAGAACTGGTCGCGCGGCACCCCGCAGATGACCGGCACCGTCTTCTGGCACGTGGACCACAGCGCCCCGCTGGACGCCATGCGCGAGAAGCTGCGCGACATCCTGCGGGAGTGCCCGGAGTGGGACGGCCGCGCCTGCAACCTGACCGTCACGGACAGCACGCCGAGCACGCTGGAGGTGCGGGCGCTGGTGACGGCCAAGGACGCGGACGACATCTGGACGGTCCGGGTCACGGTCCGCGAGCGGATGATGCGCTTCCTGGCCGACGAGCACCCCTACGCGCTGCCCCGGGTCAACACCGCCGACGCGGTGCCGCCGCCGCGGGACGGCCGGGAGGGCGCGCCCGCGGACGCCCTGCCGGCGGCGCGCCGGGCCCACACCCACCCGGCCCGGCACCCGCGCTGAGAAGGCCTCAGCAGCCGCGCTCGGCGCCGCCGTTCACCTGGATGATCTGCGAGGTGATGTGGCCGGCGCCGTGCGAGGCGAGCCAGTGCAGGGTCGCCGCGACGTCACCGGGGCGGCCCGCGCGCTTGTCCGAGGTCTCGGCGATCAGCCGGGCCCGCCGCTCCTCGTCCAGGCCGTCGCCGCCGAAGAACGCGGTGTCCTCGATGTAACCGGGCGCGACCACGTTCACGGTGATCCCGTGCGGCCCCAGCTCGCGGGCCAGGGCGTGGGCGTACGGGTGCAGTCCCGCCTTGGCCGCCGCGTACGACACCCGGCCGGAGCCGCGCCTGGCGGCGATGGAGCTGAGGAACAGCACCCGGCCGCCGGGCACGGCGAGCCGGTCCCGCAGCGCCTCGGTGAGCAGCACGGCGGTCAGCACGTTGAGCCGGAAGTTGACCGTCCAGTCGCGGGCGACGGCGTCGAGCGGGTCGTCGCCGCCCACCGGCGGCTCCAGCAGCCCGTTGCCGCCCGCGCAGTGGACGAGCACGTCCACTGCGCCGAACTCGCGCCCCACGAACCCGGACACGCCCCGCACGGCCTCGGGGTCGGCCAGGTCGGCGGCGTAGGTCAGCGCGCCGGGCACCTCGGCCCGCTCCAGGACGTCGCCGCGCCGCCCGATGAGCAGGACGCGGTCGCCGTCGGCGGCGAACGTCTGCGCGGTGGCCAGCCCGATCCCGGTGCCGCCGCCGCTGATCACAACATTGCGTGTCATGCCCCGACCCTACGGAGCGGGCGACGGCGGACGGCGGCAACGCGGCGGCGCTCAGCGCAGACTGCGCACGTCCAGATGACGCAGCACCCGGTCCACCACCTCGGGGTCGGCGCCCGGCTCGCTGCGCGCGGTGAGCACCTCGTGCCGGGCGGCGCTCAGCATCTCCTGCTCGATGCGCCGGATCCGCTTCAGCCGCTTGCTGCGCTGCCGGACCGCCTCGCGCCGTTCGTCGTCCGCGATGTCCGGGCTGATCCGCACGCCCATGTCGAAGGCCCGGCGCATCAGCTGCTCGGACAGGTCCTCCGGCAGCTCCTCCACGTCCTCGATCTCCCGCAGCCTGCGCTTGGCGGCCTTCGCGGCCCGGACGGCGAGCCGGCGCTCCAGCTCCTTCTCCCGTCCGGTGTCGCCGCGCACCCCGAGCTTCCCCACCAGCCACGGCAGGGTGAGCCCCTGCACGAGGAGCGTGCCCAGGACCACGCCGAACGCCATGAAGACGATCTCGCCGCGGGCGGGGAAGTCGGCCCCGGACTCGGTCTCCAGCGGGATGGCGAGGGCCAGCGCGACGGACGCCACCCCGCGCATCCCGGACCACCACATCACCACGGTCTCGCGCCAGCTCAGCGGGATCTCCTCGCCGACGTCCCGCTCGCTGTGCAGCCGCTTGGTCAGCCAGGTCGCCGGCAGCAGCCACGCCAGCCGCACGAACACGACCACCCCGACGACCGCCGCCGACCAGCTCAGCAGCTCGCCCCAGTGCCCGGCCGCCGTGTCGACCGCGTTGTGCAGCTCCAGGCCGACCAGGCCGAACGCCACCCCGGTGACCAGGGTGTCCACGATGTCCCAGAAGGTGTGCCCGGCCAGCCGCGCCATCACGTCGTCGGCGTCGGTGGCGTACTCCACCAGGAACAGCGCGGTGACCAGCACCCCGAGGACGCCGGAGCCGTGCAGTTCCTCGGCGAGGACGTACGCGGCGAACGGCACCAGCAGGGTCAGCGCGACCTGGAGGGTGGGGTCGCCGAGCAGGTCCATCGCCTTGTTGGTGGCCCAGCCGAGCACCAGCCCGACGGCGACCGCCACCACCGCCGACAGCACCAGGTCGAGCCCGGCCGACCAGGGCGAGAAGGTGCCGCTCACGGCGGCGGCCACGGCCACGTGGTACAGCACGATCGCCGTGACGTCGTTGAAGAGGCCCTCGCCCTCCAGGATCGACACCAGCCGGCGGGGCAGCCCCAGCTTGCCGGCGACCGCGGTCGCCGCGACCGGGTCGGGCGGGGCGACCAGCGCGCCGAGGGCGACGGCGGCGGCCAGCGGCAGCCCCGGCACGATCGCGTGGGCGACGGCGGCGACGCAGAAGGTGGTGACGAAGACCAGCGCCACCGCCAGCAGCAGGATCGGCCGGACGTTGGCCGCGAACTGCCGCCAGGAGGTGCGGCGCACGGCCGCGTAGAGCAGGGGCGGCAGCAGCAGCGGCAGGATCAGCTCGGGCGGCACCTCGACGTTGGGCACGAACTCCAGCAGCGCCAGGACGATCCCGAACACCGTCATCAGCACCGGCGCCGGCAGCCTCAGCCGCTCCCCCACGGGGACGCTCACGACCGCCCCGAGCAACAGGGCGAACAGCAGGGCCAGCTGATCCACGGTCACCGCTCCCGGTGGTCGGACGGGTCGGGCGCTGTCCAGCCTGCCATGCGCGCCGCTCCCGGCGCGGGCACGGGTGCCCCGGCTACAGTGCGCGCCGCATGGCCCGGTGCGGCATGCCCGCGTCGGGGAACTCCGGACCGTAGGCCTGGTAGCCGAGCCGCTCGTAGAAGCCGAGGGCGTGGGTCTGCGCGTGCAGGTCGACGCCGGTGAGCCCGCGCATCCGGGCGGCGTCCTCGACGGCCCGTACGAGCGCCGCGCCGACGCGGAGGCCGCGCGCACGCTTCAGCACGGCGAGCCGGCCGAGGGAGCCGACCGACGGGTCGCCGCCGTTCTTCGCCGCGGCGGCGGCGCCGTGCAGCAGCCGGGCCGTGCCGAGCGGGGTGCCGTCGGCGTCGGCCGCGAGCAGGTGCACGGCGTCCGCGTCATGGGCGTCGTACTCGATGTCCTCGGGGACGCCCTGCTCGGCGACGAAGACCTCCTTGCGGACCGCGAAGCACGCCTCGCGGTCGGCGGGGTCCTCCGCGACCCGCACCGTGACCGCCGGGCTCATGCCCAGGTCTCCTCGCGGACCTGGTCGAGCGCCTGCTGGAGGTCGTCCGGGTAGTCGCAGGAGAACTCCACCCACTGCCCGTCGCCGGGATGCTCGAAGCCGAGGCGCACGGCGTGCAGCCACTGCCGGGTCAGCTTCAGCCGCTTGGCGAGCGTGGGGTCGGCGCCGTAGGTGAGGTCGCCGACGCAGGGGTGGCGGTGGGCGGCCATGTGCACGCGGATCTGGTGCGTGCGGCCGGTCTCCAGCTTCACGTCGAGCAGGGAGGCCGCGCGGAACGCCTCGATCAGGTCGTAGTGCGTGACGGACGGCTTGCCCTCGGCGGTGACCGCCCACTTGTAGTCGTGCTGCGGGTGGCGGCCGATGGGGGCGTCGATGGTGCCGCTGGTCGGGTCCGGGTGGCCCTGGACGAGCGTGTGGTAGCGCTTGTCGACCGTGCGCTCCTTGAACTGGCGCTTCAGCGACGTGTACGCGTACTCCGACTTGGCGACCACCATCAGGCCGGAGGTGCCGACGTCGAGGCGGTGCACGATGCCCTGGCGCTCGGCGGCGCCGGAGGTCGAGATGCGGTAGCCGGCGGCGGCCAGACCGCCGATCACGGTCGGCCCGGTCCAGCCCGGGGAGGGGTGGGCGGCGACGCCGACGGGCTTCACGATCACGACCACGTCGTCGTCGTCGTGCACGATCTCCATGCCCTCGACCGGCTCGGCGACGACCTGCACCGGGGCGGGCGCCTGCGGCATCTCCACCTCGAGCCAGGCGCCCCCGCTGACCCGCTCGGACTTTCCGACCACCGACCCGTCGACCGTGACCTTCCCCGCGGCGGCGAGCTCGGCCGCCTTGGTACGGGAGAAGCCGAACATGCGGGAGATGGCGGCGTCGACGCGCTCGCCCTCCAGGCCGTCGGGCACGGGCAGGGTACGGATCTCGGGAATCGTGCTCACCCGTCGAGTATGCCGGACGGGTGAGTCGGTCCCGCACCGGAGTGACGGGACCCTCAGTCCTCGCGGGCCGCGCGGTCAGTCCTTGTGGACCGTGCCGTCCGGGTCGAGACCCCGGAAGGACAGCAGCACGATCAGGATGCCGCCGCACACGATGGCCGAGTCGGCCAGGTTGAACACGGCGAAGTGCTTGGGCGCGATGAAGTCGACGACCGCGCCCTCGAAGACGCCCGGCGAGCGGAAGATCCGGTCGGTGAGGTTGCCGAGGGCGCCGCCGAGGAGCAGGCCGAGCGCGATGGCCCAGGGCAGGCTGTAGAGCTTGCGGGCCAGGCGGAAGATCACCACGATGACGGCGGCCGCGATGACCGTGAAGATCACCGTGAAGGCCTCGCCGAAGCCGAAGGCGGCGCCCGCGTTGCGGATCGCCTCGAAGCGCAGCCAGTCGCCGACGACCTCGATCGGCTCGTGGTGCTCCAGCTTGGCGACCACGATCATCTTGCTGACCAGGTCGAGGAGGTAGGCGAAGGCGGCGACGGCGAACAGCACGGCGATCCGCCGCCTGCCGCGGGGCCGCTCCGCCTCCTCCGTCGTCCCGTCGGCGCCGGCCGGCTCCGAACCGTCCCGGTCCCGCAGGTCCCGGTCCTCCTGGTCCCGGTCCTGCCCGTCCCGGTCCGTGTCCGGGGTGTCCGGCGTACCGATGATGCGCTCCGCCTCTGCCACGTGAGTCCCTCAGCCTAGGTCCTTGACTGAGGACGAGGGTACGGCACGGCCTGCGGGGCCGCTCCTCAGTACCGGCGCTCCTGCTTCTGCTTGCACTCGACGCACAGGGTGGCCCTCGGGAAGGCCTGCATCCGGGCCTTGCCGATGGGATTGCCGCAGTTCTCGCACAGGCCGTAGGTGCCCGCGTCGAGCCGCTGGAGGGCCCGCTCGAACTGGTCGAGCATCTCGCGCGCGTTCGCCGCGAGGGCCAGTTCGTGCTCCCGGGTGATGTTCTTGGTGCCGGTGTCGGCGTCGTCGTCGCCCGCGCCGTCGCCGGAGTCCCGCATCAGGCCGGCCAGCGACCGCTCGGACGAGCTGATCTCCTCGCGCAGCCGCAGCACCTCCGACATCAGCTCGGCCCGCGCCTCCTCCACCTCTTCGTCGGTCCACGGCTCCTCGCCGGGACGCACCGCGAGCTCGCCCGGCTCCACCGCGCCGTGCCGGGCCTTGGGCACGGCGGTCGCCGCCGCCGTCGCCGCCGGACCAGGGGTCTTCTTCGCACCCACCGTCGTCACTCCCGTCTGCGCCGCGGCCTCGGCCGCGTCCGCGTCGTCGGCCGCGCTGTGCCCGGCCCCGTCCTGAGCGGACCCGCTGGTCCTGGCCGCACCGTTCTCCTCGGGGGCGCCCCGACGGCCGCCCTCACCCCGGCCCGCGGCGGCCGCCTTCCCGGCGGCCCCCCGTGCCGGCTTCTTCCCTGCGAGCTTCTTCGCGGTGGCCTTGCGGCCTTTCGCCTTCGCGGTGGCACCCTTCGACGCCGTCGCCCCGGACGCGGCCTCGGCCGCACCGGCCTCCGTCCCGGCGGCGGCCTCGGCCGCCGCACCCTTCTTCGCCACCATGGCCGCGGCCCCTTCACACATTGTGATCTTGCGCGCGCATCGTGCTGGGACGATAAATCGACTCGGACCCCGCGGCAACGGGGCGCACCGCCAGGTCGCCTCGCCCCGCGCACGCCGCGCGGCGACCTGCATGCGTTGTGCCCAGCTACCCGCCGGGTATGCCGCCCGCACGGACGTCCCGGCGTTCCGAACAGGCGTACCGCTCCATTCGGGGCATTCCCGGGCGTACCGTCGTGGGAAAAGCGGTCGGCCGCCCGTGCCGCCGCGCCGTACACTGGGCGGAGCGAAAAGCGTGGATGGGGACGAGTAGCGGCGTACGCAGCCCAGAGCGACCCGGGGACGGTGTGAGCCCGGGGGCGAGCGCGACGTGAAGATCACCCCGGAGCCGCCGGAAGAAAGCCGCAGCGGGCCGCAGCGGCGAGTAGAACCGGCATCGCGACCCGAATGAGGGGGCTCACCGTTGCGTACGGCGCACCGGAGGGCCAAGGAGGGTGGTACCGCGGGAGCGCGCCGCACACGGCGTCCACAGCAAGTGGCTCTCGTCCCTCCGGTCGGAAGGCAGCAAGTCCGCCGGAGGAAGCCCGCTGATGACAACGCCGACGTACCGCCCGGTACCCGCCCAGGTCGACCTGCCCGCGCTCGAGCACACGGTGCTCAAGTTCTGGGACGAGCGGAAGATCTTCGCCAAGAGCCTGGAGCAGTCCGAGGGCCGCCCCGAATGGGTGTTCTACGAGGGCCCGCCCACCGCCAACGGCATGCCCGGCGCCCACCACATCGAGGCCCGCGTCTTCAAGGACGTCTTCCCCCGCTTCCGCACCATGCGGGGCTACCACGTGGCCCGCAAGGCCGGCTGGGACTGCCACGGCCTGCCGGTGGAACTGGCCGTGGAGAAGGAGCTGGGCTTCTCCGGCAAGCAGGACATCGAGGCGTACGGCATCGCCGAGTTCAACGCCAAGTGCCGTGAGTCCGTGACCCGGCACACGGACGCCTTCGCCGAGCTGACGACCCGCATGGGCTACTGGGTCGACCTCGACGAGGCGTACCGGACCATGGACCCGGAGTACGTCGAGTCGGTCTGGTGGTCGCTGAAGGAGATCTTCAACAAGGGCCTCCTGGTCCAGGACCACCGTGTCGCCCCCTGGTGCCCCCGCTGCGGCACCGGCCTGTCGGACCACGAGCTGGCCCAGGGCTACGAGACGGTCGTCGACCCGTCGGTCTACGTCCGCTTCCCGCTGACCTCCGGCCCGCTGGCCGGCGAGGCGGCCCTGCTGGTGTGGACGACCACCCCGTGGACCCTGGTGTCCAACACCGCGGTCGCCGCCCACCCCGAGGTCACGTACGTGGTGGCGACGAACGGCGAGGAGAAGCTGGTCGTCGCCGAGCCGCTGGTCGAGAAGGCGCTCGGCGAGGGCTGGGAGACCACCGGGCAGACCTTCGCCGGCGCCGAGATGGAGCGCTGGACCTACCGGCGCCCGTTCGAGCTGGTGGAGTTCCCCGAGCCCGCCCACTACGTGGTCAACGCCGAGTACGTCACCACCGAGGACGGCACGGGTCTGGTCCACCAGTCCCCCGCCTTCGGTGAGGACGACCTCAAGGTCTGCCGCTCCTACGGCCTGCCCGTGGTCAACCCGGTCCGCCCCGACGGCACCTTCGAGGAGGACCTGCCGCTGGTCGGCGGGGTCTTCTTCAAGAAGGCCGACGAACAGCTCACCGAGGACCTTCAGCAGCGCGGCCTGCTCTTCCGGCACCTGCCGTACGAGCACAGCTACCCGCACTGCTGGCGCTGCCACACCGCGCTGCTCTACTACGCGCAGCCGTCCTGGTACATCCGCACCACGGCCGTCAAGGACCGGCTGCTCGAGGAGAACGAGAAGACCAACTGGTTCCCGGACACGGTCAAGCACGGCCGGTACGGCGACTGGCTGAACAACAACATCGACTGGGCGCTGTCCCGCAACCGCTACTGGGGCACCCCGCTGCCGGTCTGGCGCTGCGAGGAGAACCACCTCACCTGCGTCGGCTCCCTCGCCGAGCTGACCGAGCTGACGGGCACGGACCAGTCGGGGCTCGACCCGCACCGCCCGTTCATCGACGAGGTCACCTTCGCGTGCCCGCAGGACGGCTGCGCCGCCACGGCCACGCGCGTGCCCGAGGTCATCGACGCCTGGTACGACTCGGGCTCGATGCCGTTCGCGCAGTGGGGCTACCCGTACAAGAACAAGGAGCTGTTCGAGGCCCGCTACCCGGCGCAGTTCATCTGCGAGGCCATCGACCAGACCCGCGGCTGGTTCTACACGCTGATGGCGGTCGGCACGCTCGTCTTCGACAAGTCGTCGTACGAGAACGTGGTCTGCCTGGGCCACATCCTCGCCGAGGACGGCCGGAAGATGTCCAAGCACCTGGGCAACATCCTGCAGCCGATCCCGCTGATGGACCAGCACGGCGCGGACGCGGTGCGCTGGTTCATGGCGGCCGGCGGCTCGCCCTGGGCGGCCCGCCGCGTGGGCCACGGCACCATCCAGGAGGTCGTCCGCAAGACGCTCCTCACGTACTGGAACACGGTCGCCTTCCAGGCCCTGTACGCCCGTACGTCGAGCTGGGCGCCGAGCGAGGCCGACCCGGCCCCGGCCGACCGCCCGGTGCTGGACCGCTGGCTGCTGTCCGAGCTGCACGCCCTCACCGACCAGGTGACCCAGGCGCTGGAGAACTACGACACCCAGCGGGCCGGCAAGCTGCTGTCCGCGTTCGTCGACGACCTCTCCAACTGGTACGTCCGCCGCTCCCGCCGCCGCTTCTGGCAGGGCGACAAGGCCGCGCTGCGCACCCTGCACGAGGTCGTGGAGACGGTGACCAAGCTCATGGCCCCGCTCACCCCGTTCATCACCGAGCGGGTGTGGCAGGACCTGGTCGTCCCGGTCACGCCGGGCGCGCCGGAGTCGGTGCACCTGGCGTCGTGGCCGGAGGCGGACCTGTCCGCCGTCGACCCGGAGCTGTCCCGCCAGATGGCGCTGGTGCGCCGCCTGGTGGAGCTGGGCCGCGCCACGCGCGCCGAGTCGGGCGTCAAGACGCGCCAGCCGCTGCGGCGGGCGCTGATCGCGGCGGCCGGCTTCGACGCCCTCGGCCCGGAGCTCCACGCGCAGATCACGGAGGAGCTGAACGTCGAGTCGCTGGCGCTGCTGTCCGAGGTGGGCGGCTCGCTGGTGGACACCACGGCCAAGGCCAACTTCCGCGCGCTGGGCAAGCGGTTCGGCAAGCGGGTCCAGGACGTGGCCAGGGCGGTCGCGAACGCGGACGCCGCCGCGCTGTCCCAGGCCCTGCGTGAGGGCACGGCCTCGGTGGAGGTCGACGGCGAGACGATCACCCTCTCCCCGGACGAGGTGATCATCACGGAAACCCCGCGCGAGGGCTGGTCGGTGGCGTCCGACGCGGGCGCCACGGTCGCCCTGGACCTGGAGATCACCGAGGAGCTGCGCCGCGCCGGTCTGGCCCGTGACGCGATCCGGCTGATCCAGGAGGCCCGCAAGAACAGCGGCCTGGACGTGGCCGACCGGATCGCCCTGCGCTGGACGTCGGACGACGCCGCCACGTCGGCCGCGCTGACCGAGCACGCGGAGCTGATCGCCGACGAGGTGCTCGCCACGGACTTCGCCCGGGGCGAGGCGGACGACACCTACGGCGCCCCGTTCACGGACGAGGGCCTGTCCCTGACGTTCCGTCTGCGCAAGGCGTAGCCGGCGTCACACGCCGACGGCCCGGTCCCCCGGAGGAAATTCCCGGGGGCCGGGCCTTCGGCGTTGCGTGCGTCGGACATGTCCGCCGCATCCGAACAAATGGAGCGAACCATCGGGAACCGGCGGGAACACGCGTAGCACAAGGGCGGGGCCCCGGGTTGGTGTACCCGGGGCCCCGCCCTGAACGCTGCCGACTGCTACGCCGTACTCATGACCGCGAGGGCCGTCAGTTGTCGTCCTCGTCGATCAGGAAGCCACGCATCGGCGAGGGCGCCTGACCCATCGGCGACGGGCCCTGCGGACGGACCGGAGCCATGGGCTGGGTCATCGCCGGCTGCATCTGCTGCTGACCGCCGTACGACGGGCCGGACTGGCCGGGGCCGCCGCCCATCGTCTGGTTGCCGCCGTAGGACGGGGCACCCGCGCCGGCCGGGGCCATCGAGGGCGCCGGGGACGGCGGCAGGGACGGAGCGGCGCTCGCGGGCTGACGCGGCGGGGCGAGCGAGTCGTCCGCCTGCGTCTCCAGCTGGCGCAGCTGCGACTCCAGGTAGGACTTCAGCCGCGTGCGGTACTCGCGCTCGAAGCCGCGCAGGTCCTCGACCTTGCGCTCCAGCGTGGCGCGGGCGGACTCCAGGGAGCCCATCGCGACGCGGTGCTTCTCCTGCGCGTCCCGCTCCAGGGCGTCGGCCTTGGCACGGGCGTCACGCTCGAGGCCCTCGGCACGCGAACGCGCCTCGCCCACGATCTTGTTGGCCTCGGAACGGGCCTCCGCGATCGCCTGGTCGGCGGTCTGCTGGGCCAGCGACAGGACGCGCGCGGCGCTGTCGCCACCGGGACCCCCCTGACCGGGGAGACCGGGACCGCCCATGGGACCGCCCATCGGGCCGCCAGGGCCCATCTGCCCCTGCATCGGGCCGCCCTGGCCCATCGGCCCGGGACCCTGGCCCATGGGGCCGGGACCCTGCGGGCCGCCCTGTCCGCCGGGGCCGGCGGGCAGTTGGGGAGCACCGCTCGGCAGCTGGGGCGGGCCACCCATGGGGCCGCCCATCTGCTGCTGCGGCGGGCCCGATATGCCGGCGGGCACCGGAGCGCCGGGACCTCGCATGCCCTGCTGGGGCATGCCGGGAGGCGGACCCTGCTGTTGCTGCTGGTCCTGCTGCTCCGGAGGCTTGCGCATGTTCTGCTGGTTCTGCGCCGCGGCACGCGTGGCGGCGGCCAGCTTGGCGCGCAGGTCCTCGTTCTCGCGCAGCAGGCGCGTCAGTTCGGCTTCGACCTCGTCGAGGAAGGCATCGACCTCGTCCTCGTCATAGCCTTCTCGGAGGCGGACGGTCGTGAACTGCTTGTTCCGCACGTCCTCGGGGGTCAACGGCATCTCTTCACCTCAACGTAGTCATCGGCAGTCGGCAAGACCGTATCGTCCAGCCTCATCACACAAACCTCTGTGCGACGGAGATGAGGATCCAGACGATGATCATCAGGACGAAGAAGGACAGGTCGAGCGCCACGCCCCCGAGACGCAGCGGCGGGATGAACCGCCGCAGAAGCTTCAGCGGTGGATCGGTGACAGTGTAGGTGGCCTCCAGAACGACCACCATCGCCTTGCCGGGTTGCCATGAGCGGGCGAACTGGAACACGTAATCCATGACCAAACGGAAGATCAGCACGATGAGGAACACCATCAGCGCGATGTAGATCACCTGCGCGAACACGCTCATGGCCTGCTTTTCCCTCTCCCCTGTACCGCTCTTGTCCGGTCCTGCGTCTCAGCTCTGGTTGAAGAACCCGCCCTCTGCGATGCGGGCCTTGTCCTCCGCCGTGACATCGACGTTAGCAGGCGACAACAGGAACACCTTCTGCGTCACCCGCTCGATGCTGCCGTGAAGACCAAACACCAAACCCGCCGCAAAGTCGACAAGTCGCTTGGCGTCTGTGTCATCCATCTCAGTCAGATTCATGATCACCGGAGTGCCCTCACGGAAGTGTTCCCCGATGGTACGGGCCTCGTTGTAGGTCCGGGGATGAAGCGTGGTGATCCGGTAAGGCTCTCGTTCCGACACGACCTTGGGCATGATCACCGGTGCGTTCTTCTCCAGGCTGGCGCGTTCTTGTGTGATGGATGCCACGGGCGCGATCCGCGCCGGGCGTGGCGATTCCGCGGGCAGCGAAGCGGACCGGGACACCGGTTCGCGGGGCGCGGGCGGGTGGACGACTCGTACCTCTTCGTCCCTTTGTGGCTGATGTGTTCCGTGGGACTGGTGTGACGGCTCGCGCCGCCGGTGGTCCCGCTCCGGCTCCGGGTCGAGCTCCGGTTCGAAATCGTCGTCTGGGTCGAATCCGCGGCCGTCGTACCCATCGTCCTCCACGAGGCCGAGGTAGACCGCCATCTTGCGCATCGCGCCGGCCATGCTCCGAGTCCTCCGCTCTGTGGTGGATCCGCTGACGACCGCCAAGTGCCCGCGATCCACTGGGTCCTTGCTCCGCTGTTGGGCGGAAATGACCATATTTTCTGCTGTGGTCCGACTTCTTGGCGACGTTACCCGAGCCTGGGGCGGACTCCGAGTACCGCACTGCCGACGCGCACATGTGTCGCTCCGGCGGCCACGGCCTGTTCGAGGTCCGCACTCATCCCTGCCGACACCATGTTCGCAGCCGGATGGGTCCGGCGCAGGTCGGTCGACAAATCCATCAACCGCTCGAACGCCGCCTGTTGGCGGCCGGCGTACTCCCCGGTGAGCGGCGCGACGGTCATCAGGCCGTCCAGCCGCAGCCCTTCGGCGCCGGCCACCAGGTCGGCCAGTTCCGCGACGCCGGAGGGCGCCACGCCGCCGCGCTCGCCCCGGCCGTCGACGCCGGCGTCGAACGCCACCTGGATGAGGCAGCCGACCTCGCGCCCGGCGCGGACGGCCTCCTTGGAGAGCGCCGACACAAGACGGGCACGGTCGACGGACTGCACGACATCGGCATAACCGACCACCGAACGCACCTTGTTGGTCTGAAGCTGACCGACGAAATGCCACACAAGGGGCAGATCCGCGCAGGCCGCCGCCTTCGGGGCGGCGTCCTGGTCACGGTTCTCGGCGACGTGCCGCACGCCGAGTCCGGAGAGGATGCGCACGTCGCTCGCGGGCCAGGTCTTGGTGACGACGATCAGCGTCACCTCGTCGCGGTCGCGACCGGCCGCGGCGCACGCGGCGGCGATCCGCTCCTCCACTCTCGCCAGGTTCGCGGCGAGTTCGTCCTTACGGTCCGTCATGTCCTCGGGTCCAGCCACACATAACTCGCGAGCCGCCCGGTGGTGCGGTCGCGACGGTACGAGAAGTGATCGTCCGACTCCCGTGTGCACACGGGCGAGCGCCCGGCGCCCAGGACGCCCAGCCGCTCGAGTTGCGCGTGCACACCCGCGACGACGTCGACCGCGGGGGTTCCCCAGCCGGTCTCCGCGTACGCGGCCGGTTCGACGGCGGCCACGTCGGAGCGCATCCGCTCCGGCACCTCGTAGCACCGGCCGCACACCGCGGGTCCGGTGCGGGCGACGATCCGGGCGGGGTCGGCGCCGAGTTCGGTCATGGCCCGCACGGCGGCCGGGACGACCCCGGCGACCAGTCCGGGCCGGCCCGCGTGCGCCGCGGCGGCGACACCCGCGACGGGGTCGGCCAGCAGCACGGGCACGCAGTCTGCGGTGAGCACGGCGAGGGCGAGTCCGCGCCGCGCGGTGACGACCGCGTCCACCTCGGGCACCGGACGGGCGCCCCACGGCTCGTCCACGACGACCGCGTCGGCCCCGTGCACCTGGTTCATCCAGACCACGCGGGCCGGGTCCACGCCGAGCGCCTCGGCGGCGAGTTCGCGGTTGGTGCGCACGTTCCCGGGGTCGTCGCCGACGGCGCCCCCGAGGTTGAGCTCCTCATACGGAGCGGCGCTCACCCCGCCCCACCGGTCGGTGAAGCCGAAGTGCGCGCCGCTCACGCTCTCGCGCTGTCCTATCACTTCAGGAAGTCCGGGACGTCCAGTTCCTCGGCCGCGCTGTCGTAGCTCCGGGACGGCGGGACGGGGGGCTGGACGACGGGGATGTCGGCCACGGGCTCGGGGACCGGGGCCGGCTCCGCCTCCTCCTTCGGCGTGACGCTGCCGAGCGACCCGAAGGACGGGCGGCTCTCCGGGCGTCCCGCCGGGGCGGGCTCCTCGCGCTTGACCGAGGAGGAGCCGAGGACGTTGTCCCGCTTGGCGGGCGGCTGGCCGCCGTCGAAGCCGGCGGCGATGACGGTGACCCGCACCTCGTCGCCGAGGGCGTCGTCGATGACCGCGCCGAAGATGATGTTGGCCTCGGGGTGGGCGGCCTCGCTGACGAGCTGGGCGGCCTCGTTGATCTCGAACAGGCCGAGGTCGGAGCCGCCGGAGATGGAGAGCAGCACACCGCGGGCGCCGTCGATGGACGCTTCGAGCAGCGGCGAGGAGATGGCCATCTCGGCCGCGGCCACCGCGCGGTCGTCGCCGCGGGCCGAGCCGATGCCCATGAGGGCCGACCCGGCCTCGGACATGACCGACTTGACGTCGGCGAAGTCGAGGTTGATGAGGCCGGGGGTGGTGATGAGGTCGGTGATGCCCTGCACACCGGAGAGCAGGACCTGGTCGGCCGACTTGAAGGCGTCGAGAACCGACACCTGGCGGTCCGAGATGGACAGCAGCCGGTCGTTGGGAATCACGATGAGGGTGTCGACCTCTTCGCGGAGCTCCGCGATGCCGTCCTCGGCCTGGTTCGCGCGGCGCCGTCCCTCGAAGGTGAACGGGCGCGTGACCACGCCGATGGTGAGGGCACCGAGGGAGCGGGCGATGTTGGCCACGACGGGCGCGCCGCCGGTGCCGGTGCCGCCGCCTTCACCGGCCGTCACGAAGACCATGTCGGCCCCCTTGAGGACCTCCTCGATCTCCTCGCGGTGGTCCTCGGCGGCCTTGCGGCCGACGGCCGGGTTCGCTCCGGCGCCGAGTCCGCGGGTGAGTTCACGGCCGACGTCGAGCTTGACGTCGGCGTCGCTCATCAACAGCGCCTGCGCGTCGGTGTTGATGGCGATGAACTCGACGCCCTTGAGACCGACCTCGATCATCCGGTTGATGGCATTGACACCACCGCCGCCGACACCGATGACTTTGATGACTGCGAGGTAGTTCTGCGGTGCTGCCACGTCGAAGGCCTCTCGCCTCGAGTTACGTGTCGCCGGGGCGCCGGAGCAACTGCTGCCCCCGCGATCCGACGACTGATGCCGAATGGGACGGTCCGTATCGCCGACCCGAACCCTAACGTTGAAGTTTAGGGTTACCAGTGTGTCTGTTCCCTGGAGTCTTCTGAACAGGACACTAAGTCGACACGTGGCGCACGTTCAACGAACACGCCGAACCTCCCGTTTTTCTTTTCACCCTATGTGATCAGCCGTGTCGCTGCCCAACCAGGGTGCTGGCCTGCGCGGATGTGCGTCAACTCCCTGATGACGCCGGGGCGCTGGGAACGCTGACGTCGAAGTGCCGTGCGTCCGGCTCCGCTTTCATCAGCGCGACCAGGGCGCGGGCCTTCCGCGTCCCCTTCTCGCTGCTTCCCCAGTCGACCGTACGGCCGTCCGTGAGTTCCAGCGAGATGGCGTCGTAGGAACGGACCTTGACGCTGCGCGTTTCCGGCGCGAGGGACTCGGGGACGGCGCCGGCCACGCGTACCGCCTCGCGCACCAGACGGTCCTCGTCGAATCGCCGGAGACTGGCCGCGGCGGAACCGGAACGGGAGAGATCCATTTCCAGCGCGGGTACCCCCTTGGGGGCTTTCTCCACCGTGGCGAACCGCACGCCCTCGTCGTCGACTTCGACGAACTCGCCGCCCTTGTGGACCAGGAGGACGGGGATGCGTTCGGTGACCCGGAGCTTGATCTCGTCGGGCCAGGAGCGGACCACGTCGACGGTGTCGATGCGGGGCAGCTTCTCGGCGGCCCGCCGCTCGATGGCATCGGTGTCGACCGAGACGAGCTGTTCCCCGAGCGGCACCTCGGCCGCCTTCCGGACCTGGTCCGGCGTCAGGACGCCGGTGCCGGACACCGAGACGCGCTCCACGCGGACCAGATCGGAGCCGTACAGCAGCCAGAAGGCGCCGCTGCCGAGGAACAGGAGGACGACCGCCGATGCGATCATCAGACGAAGACGCCGTCGCCGTACGGCTCGTACGGGCGGCGGGCCGGACGACTCCCGCTTGCGTTCACCGCGCTCGGCGGTCGTCGATCCGGCCACGCTCCCTGCCTTCCGTCACATGCCTCTACCTGTGGGCACGGGCGGCGACCGCCTCGTACACCATGCCGACGAGCAGTTCGTCGGCGTCCCGGCGGCCGAACTCGCTTGCGGCGCGGGACATCTCGTACAGCCGGTGCGGGTCGGCGAGCACGGGCAGGACGTTCTGCTGCACCCACTCCGGGGTGAGGTCCGCGTCGTCGACCAGCAGTCCGCCGCCCGCCTTCACCACCGGCTGGGCGTTGAGCCGCTGTTCGCCGTTGCCGATGGGCAGCGGGACGTAGGCGGCCGGGAGTCCGACGGCGGAGAGCTCGGCGACGGTCATCGCGCCCGCGCGGCAGAGCATCATGTCCGCCGCCGCGTACGCGAGGTCCATCCGGTCCAGGTAACTTACCGGGATGTACGGGGGCATGCCCGGCATCTGCTGCACGTGCGGCAGTTCGTTCTTCGGGCCGACCGCGTGCAGGATCTGGATGCCGGCCTGCTGCAGCCACGGGGCGACCTGCTGGACGACCTCGTTGAGCCGGCGGGCGCCCTGCGAGCCGCCGGACACCAGCAGCGTCGGCAGGTTGGGGTCGAGCCCGAACGCGGCGCGCGCCTGCGGGCGCATGGCGGCCCGGTCCAGGGTGGCGATGGTGTGCCGCAGC
The DNA here is from genome assembly GCF_051903975.1 of Streptomyces sp. P9-2. Taxonomy (NCBI): domain Bacteria; kingdom Bacillati; phylum Actinomycetota; class Actinomycetes; order Kitasatosporales; family Streptomycetaceae; genus Streptomyces; species Streptomyces sp. P9-2. The sequence continues at coordinate 3,260,779 of NZ_CP192633.1, read as the reverse complement.
GGGATGCCGATGTAACGCGAGTTGCGCAGCTTGCTGTCCGGGGTGGCGACGGCGACCTGGGCCGCGTACCGCGAGCCGATCTTGTTGGCCAGGCCGGGGCGGGCGTTGGCCTCGTGGATGACGATCGGCACGCCGAGCCGCTTGGCCGCGAGGTAGCCGGGCAGGGCGACGTAGCCGCCGAAGCCGACCACGACGTCGGCGCGGGTGCGCTCCAGGATCTGCTCGGTCGCCTTGATGGTGCCGCGCAGCCGGCCCGGGACGGTGATCAGCTCGGGGGTCGGCTTGCGTGGCAGCGGGACGGCGGGGATCAGCGCCAGTTCGTACCCGCGCTCGGGTACGAGACGGGTCTCCAGGCCGCGCTCCGTGCCCAGGGCCGTGATGCCCACGGACGGATCCTGCCTGCGCAGCGCGTCCGCGAGGGCGAGCGCGGGCTCGATGTGGCCCGCGGTTCCTCCGCCGGCGAGTACGACATGCACCGAAATTCACCGCTCTCCGGACGAACGCGCCCCCGGGGCACGCCGTCGCATCGTGTTCCATCTCCGGGGCCGCCGAGGACCCCCGATCCGCTTTCTACCAAAGCGGGGTTGCCGCATCGCAAGCGCCATCCGCGCAGCGGGGTCCTCACGCGCGAAGGCGATGAGCAGCCCGATGGCGAACATGGTCGGCAGCAGGGCGGACCCGCCGTAGGAGAACAGCGGGAGCGGGACTCCGGCGATCGGCAGCAGACCGAGCACCGCACCGATGTTGATCACGGCCTGCGCCGTGATCCAGGTGGTCACGCCTCCCGCGGCATACCTGACGAAGGAGTCCTCCGTGCGTCCGGCCACGCGGATACCCGCATAGCCTAGAGCGGCGAACAGGGCGAGCACCGACAGCGTCCCCGCCAGGCCCAGTTCCTCACCGGTGACGGCGAAGATGAAGTCCGTGTGCGCTTCGGGTAGTTCACCCCATTTCTCCAGACTCGCCCCGAGCCCGGAGCCGAAGATCCCGCCGGAGGCCAGGGCGTAGATGCCGTGCACGGCCTGCCAGCAGTCGACCGGTCCGGTCTGCGGCTCGGTGGCGCCGAGGCAGGCGAGCCGGGCCATGCGGTTCTCGCTGGTGCGGATGAGGATGGCGCCGAGCAGCGCGGCGACGCCCAGCACCCCGGCGAACAGCCGGGTGGGGGCGCCCGCCAGCCACAGCAGGCCGAAGAGGATCGCGGTGAGGATGATGGCGGTGCCCATGTCGCCGCCGAGCATGATCAGCCCGAGCAGCATGAACGCGGCCGGCACCAGCGGCACCAGCATGTGCTTCCACTGGGCCAGCAGCCGCTTGTCCTGTTTCCGGGCGAGCAGGTCCGCGCCCCACAGCACCAGCGCCAGCTTGCCGAACTCGCTGGGCTGGAGCTGGAAACTGCCGCCGAGCGCGATCCAGTTCTGGTTGCCGTTGACCGCGACTCCTATCCCCGGCACCTGCACCAGGGCCATCAGGAAGACGGCCCCCGCGAGGATGGGGTAGGCGAGCGCCCGGTGCAGCTTCACCGGCATCCGGGACGCCACCAGCAGCAGCACCGCCCCGATCACGGCCGCCAGCAGCTGCTTGCGGAAGAAGTACGAACCCGGCAGCGACATCTGCAGCGCCGTGATCTGGGAGGCCGAGTAGACCATCACCAGGCCCAGCACGGTGATCAGCAGACTGCCGCCGAGGATGACGTAGTACGCGGTCAGCGGCCGGTCCCAGGCCCTGCGCGCCCGCATCACCAGGGTGCTCACGGGGTTCTCGCGCGGAGGACGGGGCACCACGGGGCGCCGGGCGGCCCGCTGGACGGGCGGCCTGCCGGTACGGCTACTGGACATCACGACCTCCGCGGTACGCCGGCCAACAGGTCTCGGACGGTCCCACGCGTCCCTCCCAAGGTCGCCCGGCGCCGGGGCGGCCGGGGTCAGGCGCCGAGCTCGCGCACCGCCTGGGCGAACGCGTCACCGCGCTTGTTGTAGTTGGCGAACATGTCCATGGAGGCGCAGGCCGGGGCGAGCAGCACCGTGTCACCGGGGCGTGCCAGCCGCCGCGCCTCCTGGACGGCCTGGAGCATCGCCCCAGTGTCGGTCCGCCCGAGGTCCACGACGGGTACTTCCGGGGCGTGTCGCGCGAGGGCTTCGCGGATCAGGGCGCGGTCCCGGCCGATCAGCACGGCGCCGCGCAGCCGCCCGGCGGCCTCGGCGACGAGTTCGTCGAAGGTGGCGCCCTTGGCGAGTCCGCCGGCGATCCACACGACGGAGTCGTACGCGGCCAACGAGGCCTGCGCGGCATGCGTGTTGGTGGCCTTGGAGTCGTCCACGTAGGCCACGCCGTCCACGTCCGCCACGTGCGCGATGCGGTGGGCGTCCGGGGTGAAGTTCCGCAGGCCCTCCCGCACGGCGGCCGCGGGCACCCCGTAGGCGCGCGCGAGGGCCGCCGCGGCAAGGGCGTTGGCGATGTTGTGCGGGGCGGCCGGCTTCACGTCGGCGACCTCGGCCAGCTCCTGGGCGTTCTTCTGCCGGTTCTCCACGAAGGCGCGGTCCACCAGGAGGCCCTCGACGACGCCGAGTTGGGAGGGCCCGGGGGTGCCGAGGGTGAAGCCGACGGCGCGGCAGCCCTCCTCGACGTCGGCCTCGCGGACGAGGTCCTCGGTGGCCTTGTCGGCCACGTTGTAGACGCAGGCGACCCGGTTGCCCTCGTAGATGCGGCCCTTGTCCTTGGCGTACGCCTCCATGGAGCCGTGCCAGTCGAGGTGGTCGGGCGCCAGGTTGAGGACGGCGGCGGAGTGGGCGCGCAGCGAGGGCGCCCAGTGGAGCTGGTAGCTGGACAGCTCCACGGCGAGCACGTCGTACTCCTCGTCGCCGAGGACCGCGTCCAGGAGGGAGACGCCGATGTTGCCGACGGCGGCGGTGCGCAGGCCTGCCGCCTCCAGGATGGAGGCGAGCATCTGCACGGTGGTGGTCTTGCCGTTGGTGCCGGTGACCGCGAGCCAGTCCGCCGCGCCGGGCTTCCTGAGCCGCCAGGCGAGTTCGACGTCGCCCCACACCGGCACCCCGGCCGCGTCCGCCGCCGCGAAGAGCGGGTGGTCCGGCCTCCAGCCGGGGGCGGTGACGATCAGCTCGGTGCCTTCGGGCAGGCCCGCGGCGGAGCCGCTGTCAGGTGCCGTGCCGTCCCCGAGGCGGACGGTGACGCCGAGCGCCTCCAGTTCCGCGGCCTGCTCGCGGGCCCGGGCGTCGTCGCCGTCGTTGACGACGGTGACCTTCGCGCCGAGTCCGTGGAGCGCCTTGGCCGCCGGGACGCCGGAGACGCCCAGTCCCGCGACGGTGACGTGCTTGCCCTGCCAGTCGGTCACTTGTCCGCTGCCCATCCCGCGTAGAAGAGGCCGAGTCCGACGATCACACAGATGCCCTGGATGATCCAGAAGCGGACCACCACAAGGACTTCGGACCAGCCTTTGAGTTCGAAGTGGTGCTGGAGCGGCGCCATCCGGAAGACCCGCTTACCGGTGAGCCGGAACGAGCCGACCTGGATGACCACCGACATCGTGATGAGGACGAACAGGCCGCCGAGGATGGCGAGCAGCAGCTCGGTGCGGGAGCAGATCGCGAGACCCGCGAGCACGCCGCCGAGCGCCAGCGAACCGGTGTCGCCCATGAAGATCTTGGCCGGGGAGGTGTTCCACCACAGGAAGCCCAGGCAGGAGCCCATCAGCGCGGACGCCACGACGGCGAGGTCCAGCGGGTCGCGCACCTCGTAGCAGGCGCCCGGGTTGGTCAGCGTCTCGCCGTTGGCGCAGGATTCCTGGAACTGCCAGACGCCGATGAAGGTGTAGGCGCCGAAGACGAGCACCGAGGCGCCGGTCGCGAGACCGTCCAGACCGTCGGTGAGGTTCACGCCGTTCGACATCGCGAGGATCATGAACAGCGCCCAGATCACGAACAGCACCGGGCCGATGGTCCAGCCGAAGTCCGTGATGAACGACAGCTTCGTGGAGGCGGGGGTCTGCCCGCGGGAGTCCGCGAACTGCAGCGACAGCACCGCGAAGGCGACGCCGACGATCAGCTGGCCGGCCATCTTCGCCTTGGCCCGCAGACCCAGCGAACGCCGCTTGACGATCTTGATGTAGTCGTCGAGGAAGCCGACGAGGCCCATGCCGACCATCAGGCCCAGCACCAGCACGCCGGAGTACCGCGGCGACTCGCCGCTGATCACCTTGGAGAGGAAGTAGGCGGCGACCGTCGACAGGATGAAGGCGATGCCGCCCATCGTCGGCGTACCGCGCTTGCTGGCGTGCTCGCGCGGGCCGTCGTCGCGGATGTACTGCCCGTACCCCTTGCGGGCGAGCAGCTTGATCAGCAGCGGCGTGCCGATCAGCGTCAGGAAGAGGCCAATGACTCCTGCGAACAGGACCTGATTCATCATCGGGCGGCGACCTCACCCTCGGCACCGGTCTCGAGCAGCGCCTGCGCCACGCTCTCGAGCCCGACCGAACGGGACGCCTTCACGAGTACGACATCCCCCGGGCGCAATTCGCTGCGCAACAGGTCGACCGCCGCCTGTGCGTCGGACACGTGCACCGACTCCTCACCCCACGAACCCTCGTTATATGCGCCCAGTTGCAGCCAGGCGGCTTCCCTGCCCCCGACCGCGACGAGCTTGCTGACGTTGAGCCGGACGGCGAGCCGTCCGACCGCGTCGTGCTCGGCGAGCGCCTCGTCCCCGAGCTCGGCCATCTTGCCGAGCACCGCCCACGTACGGCGCCCCTTGCCCATCGCCACCAGCGCACGCAGCGCGGCCTTCATGGACTCGGGGTTCGCGTTGTAGGCGTCGTTGACGACCGTCACGCCGTCCGGTCGCTCGGTGACCTCCATGCGCCAGCGGGAGAGGGAGCCCGCCTCGGAGAGCGCGCGGGCGATCTCGTCTGCGGACATGCCCAACTCGTGGGCGACGGCGGCCGCGGCGAGCGCGTTCGACACGTGATGCTCACCGTACAGGCGCATGGTCACATCACTTGCACCGGAGGGTGTGTGAAGCCTGAAGGAGGGCTGTCCGCTGTCCGTGAGTCGCACGTTCTCGGCGGAGACGTCCGCTTCGCCGGACTCTCCGAAAAAGATCACCTTCGCCTTCGTACGGGAGGCCATGGCGCGGACGTAGGGGTCGTCCGCGTTGAGGATCGCGACGCCCCCCTCCTCGGCCGGCGGCAGCGACTCGACGAGCTCGCCCTTGGCCTCGGCGATCTGCTCGCGGCCGCCGAACTCGCCGATGTGCGCGGAGCCGACGTTCAGCACCAGGCCGATCCTCGGCGGGGTCAGTCCGGTGAGGTAGCGGATGTGGCCGATGCCCCGCGCCCCCATCTCCAGCACGAGGAACCGCGTCTCCTCGGTGGCGGTGAGCGCGGTCAGCGGCAGCCCGATCTCGTTGTTGAGGGAGCCGGGCGTGAAGACGGTGGGGGCCTTGCTTCCCAGCACCTGGGCGACGAGGTCCTTGGTGCTGGTCTTGCCGGCCGACCCGGTGAGGGCGACGAGGGTGGCGCCGAGCCGGGCGACGACGTGCCGGGCGAGAGCCCCGAGGGCGGCCTGGACGTCCTCCACGACGATCGCGGGCACCCCGACCGGCCGGGAGGCCAGCACGGCCGCCGCGCCCGCCTCGACGACCTGGGCCGCGAAGTCGTGGCCGTCCACGCGCTCGCCGACGAAGGCGACGAAGAGGCTGCCCGGACCCGCCTCCCGCGAGTCCCGGACCACCTCGCCGGTGACCAGGACGGAGGGGTCCGGTATGTCGTACGTCTGCCCGCCGACGACTTCTGCGATCTCGGCGAGGGAGAGGGCGATCACAAGTTCATCCCTGGGTCTTCTTGATGGCTTCGCGAAGCACCTGGCGGTCGTCGAACGGACGCACCACCCCGGCGATGTCCTGTCCCAGCTCGTGGCCCTTGCCGGCGACCAGCACGGTGTCGCCGGGCTCGGCCCGGGCGACGGCGGCGGCGATCGCGGCGGCCCGGTCCTCGAAGACCTGGACCTCGCCGCGCTCGTGGGCGGGCACGGAGGCCGCGCCCTGGAGCATCGCGGCGAGGATCGCCAGCGGGTCCTCGGAGCGGGGGTTGTCGGAGGTCAGTACGGCGGTGTCGGCGAGCCGCGCGGCGGCCGCGCCCATCGGCTCCCGCTTGGTGACGTCCCGGTCGCCGCCGCAGCCGAGCACGACGTGCACCCGGCCCTCGGTGACCTTGCGCAGGGCGCGCAGCACCGACTCCACGGCGTCCGTCTTGTGGGCGTAGTCCACGACCGCCAGGTACGGCTGGCCCACGTCGACGCGCTCCAGGCGGCCGGGCACGCCCGGCACGGCGGCGACGCCGTCGGCGGCGGCCTGCGGGTCGAGTCCGGCGGCGGCCAGCGCGACGATCGCGGCCAGGGAGTTGGCCACGTTGAACGGGCCGGGCAGCGGGGCGCGGGCGGTGATCCGCTCGTCCTTCGGGCCCACCACGGTGAACGTCGAGTCCAGCGGGCCGACGTGGACGTCCTCGGCGCGCCAGTCGGCGTCCGGGTGCCCCTCGGCGGAGTAGGTGACGACCGGGACGCCTGCCTCCTTGACCAGGCGGCGGCCGTACTCGTCGTCCACGTTGACCACGCCGAGCCGGCTGCGGGCGGGGGTGAACAGCTGCGCCTTGGCCTGGAAGTAGTCCTCCATCCCGGAGTGGAACTCCATGTGCTCCGGGCTGAGGTTGGTGAAGACGGCGATGTCGAAGACGCAGCCGTCGACCCGGCCGAGGACCAGGGCGTGGCTGGAGACCTCCATGGCCACGGCCTCGGTGCCGCGCTCGCGCATGACCGCGAACAGCGCCTGGAGGTCGGTGGCCTCGGGTGTGGTGCGCTCGGACTTGATGCGCTCGTCGCCGATGCGCATCTCGACCGTGCCGATCAGTCCCGTGGAGCGGACGGTCCGCAGACCGCCCTCGACGAGGTAGGCGGTGGTGGTCTTGCCGGAGGTGCCGGTGATGCCGATCTGGAGCAGATCGCGACCGGGGTGGCCGTAGATGGTGGCGGCCAGTTCGCCCATCCGCGCCCGCGGGTCGTCCACCACCAGCACGGGCAGCCCGGTCACGGCGACGCGTTCGGCGCCGGCCGGGTCGGTGAGCACCGCGGCGGCGCCGAGACCGGCGGCCTGGGTGACGAAGTCCGCGCCGTGGACGCGGGCGCCGGGGAGCGCGGCGTACAGGTCCCCGGGCCGGACGGCGCGCGAGTCGTGGGTGATGCCCGTGACCTCGGCGGCCTGCGCGGGTGCGGGGACACCCAGCTGACCGGCGAGTTCCGCGAGGGATGCGGCGGAGACCTGGTCCGGACGGGGCGGTCCCGGATATGTCACGGGTTGGCCCTTCTGGGTGGTTTGGGACTGATCAGCGTGTGGCACGGCGGTGAGCGTACCGGGCGTACCGCTCGGCGGGCCAAGCGAGGGGCCGCGGGGGCTCTGGTTCCCGGGGTCGGGGGTGATCGTTGTCACGAGGTGGTTCCTGGTGGCTCGGTGCTCGGTACGGGGTCAGGGCTTGAAGGTGACCGGCAGGGCGGCGGGGGCGGCTCCGGTGGGCGGGACCTGGAGGGTCTTCAGGGAGAACTCCATGACCTGCTTGAAGACGGGGCCGCAGATCTGGCCGCCGAAGTAGCTGCCCCGGGTGGCGTTCTGGATGACGCAGTAGACGGTGATCCGGGGCTTGTCGGCGGGCGCGAACCCGGCGAAGGACGAGGTGTAGCCGTGGTACTTGCCGGTGGCCGGATCCACGCGGTTCGCCGTACCGGTCTTGCCCGCGACCCGGTACCCCGGGATGCGCGCCTTGGTGCCGGTGCCTTCCTCGTCGTCGACGACCGACTCCAGCATCTGCGCGAGGGTCTTCGCCGTCTTCTCGCTGACGACCCGTGTCTTCTCGGCCTTCGGGGCCGGTGTGAAGCTCCCGTCGGGTCCCTTGGAGCCGCGGACGAGGGTGGGCTCGACGCGGACGCCGCCGTTGGCGATGGTCGAGTAGACGGAGGCGGCCTGCATCGCGTTGATGGACACGCCCTGGCCGAAAGGAATCGTGTACTGCTGCGAGGTGGACCACTGGTCCGGCGGGGCCAGGATGCCCTTGGTCTCGCCCGGGAAGCCCAGCCCGGTGTGGCTGCCGAGGCCGAACTTCCGCAGGTAGTCGTAGAGCACCTTGTTGGCCTGGGCCTGGGTCTTGCCGAGCTGGCCGGTGGCGAGGATGGTGCCGATGTTGCTGGACTTGGCGAGGACGCCGTTGAGCGTCAGGTACCAGGTCGGGTGGTCGATGTCGTCCTTGAACAGCCGGTCGCCGCGGTGCAGCCGGTTGGGCACCACGACATGGGTGCCGGGGGTGGCGGCGTTCTCCTCCAGCACGGCCGCCATGGACAGCACCTTGGCCGTGGAGCCCGGCTCGAAGGCGTCCTGGAGGGCCGCGTTGCCGAGGGTCCTGGGGTCGGCGGCGGACAGGTCGTTGGGGTCGAACCCGGGGGCGTTGGCCATGGCCAGGACCTCGCCGGTGCGGGTGTCCTGCACGATGACGTAGCCGCGGTCGGCCGCGGACTCCTCCACCTGCTTGCTGATGGCGTTCTGCGCCGCCCACTGGATGTCGCGGTCGATGGTGAGCTCGATGTCGTCGCCGGGCACGGCCGGGGTCTCCGTGGAGCCCGCGGTGGGCACCAGACGGCCGCCGGACTGGGCGTAGCGGATCTTGCCCTCCTCGCCGGCCAGCCGGTCCTCCAGCTGGAGCTCGACGCCGCCGCTGCCCTTGCCCTCGGCGTTGACCCAGCCCAGTATCCCGGCGGCGAGCTCGTTGTTCGGGTACACCCGCTTGGTGGTGGGCACGGAGAAGACGCCGGCCAGCACGTTGACCGTCGACCTGTCGGTCTCGGACTTGGTGGCCAGGGCGGCCTTGAGGTCCTTGATCTGCCTCCAGACCTGCGGGGTCTGCCGTCCGGCCAGCTTCACGTAGCGCAGCGACGGGTTGTCAGGACGCAGCTTGCGGACCAGGTCCTCCTGGTCGGCGCCGAGAATCGGGGCGAGCAGCGCGGCGGCCTGCTCGGGCCCGTCGTCGATCTTCAACTCGTCGGGGGCGAACATCGTGGGGTCGGCGGTGATGTCGTAGGCGTCCTCGCTGGTGGCGAGGGCCACGCCGTTGCGGTCGGTGATCTCGCCGCGCTCGGCGGCCAGCACCTGGCCCACGTAGCGGTTGCGCTCGGCCTTGCCGGCGTAGGTGCTCGCGTCGACGGCCTGGACCTGCACCAGGCGGACGACGAAGGCCAGCATGACGAGGGTCAGGCCCACGCCGACCAGGCGCAGCCGGGGGCGCGGGCTGCCCAGCCGGATGGTCTTCGGGGCGCCGGGGCGCGGTCCGCCGGGCCCGCGGACCGGGCGGGCGCCGGGGCCGGTGCGGCCGCGGGCGGCCGGACGGACGGGCCGGGCGGGTCCGGGCACCCGGCGGCGGGGCGGTTGCCTGTCGGACACTTCCGTCACCTGCCGGGGGTCGAGGCGTGCGGGGAACGGGGGGCGGACTGCGGCGTCGGCGGCGGGGCCGTCGCCGTGGCCAGCGCCTCGGGCGCGAGGACCAGGGGCGCGGGGGCGGCGGAGGCCGGGCTGGGGACGCCCTTGACCTCCCCGTCGGGGCCGAGGAAGGCGGGGTCGCCGCCGGGCACCATGCCGAGCTCGCGGGCGCGGCGCTGGAGGGCGTCGGGGGCGGAGTAGCCGTCGATGTCGCGCTGCAGGGCCTGCTCCTCGTCCGTGAGCTCCTTGGTCTCCCGCTGAAGGTCGTCGAGGCGGAAGGCGCCCTCGCTGAGCGCGGAGTTCAGCACCAGCAGGCCGATGAGACCGCCGCCGAGGAGCAGGACCACGAGGAGCACGAAGGGGGTACGGGCCGCCTGGGCGCGGCCGGTGGGCAGCAGGTGCGCGAGCCGGGCCGCCCTCCCCCGCAGCTCGGGCCGCCCCTTCAGTTCGGGTTTCCTGGTCACTCACGCTCCCCTGGGTCCGCTCGTCCCGCCCGTACGCCCGGCCGGCACCCGTCCCGGGCCGGCCCGTGCCTCACCGGAGCCGCCTCACCCGACGTCCTCCCGGATGCGCTCCGCGCCGCGCAGCCGCGCGGGGGCCGCGCGGCGGTTCTCGGCGATCTCCTCCTCGGTGGGAAGTTCGGCACCGCGCGTGAGCAGCTTGAGCCGCGGCTGGTACTGCTCGGGGACGACCGGCAGGCCGGGCGGGGCGGTGGTGGCGGCGCCCGCCGCGAACACCTGCTTGACCAGCCGGTCCTCCAGCGAGTGGTACGACAGCACGGCGATGCGGCCGCCGACGTCCAGGGACTTCACGGCCGAGGGGACGGCGCGCTCCAGCACCGACAGCTCGCCGTTGACCTCGATGCGCAGGGCCTGGAAGGTGCGCTTGGCCGGGTTGCCGCCGGTGCGCTTGGCGGCCTGGGGCAGGGCGTCGCGGATCAGCTCGACCAGGCGGGCGCTGGTGGTGAAGGGCTCCTTCTCCCGCTCCCGGACGATGGCGGACACGATGCGCTTGGCCTGCTTCTCCTCGCCGTACGCGCGCAGGATGCGGACCAGCTCGCCGGGCGGGTAGGTGTTGAGGACCTCGGCGGCGCTCATGCCGGCCGTCTGGTCCATGCGCATGTCGAGGGGGGCGTCCTGGGCGTAGGCGAAGCCGCGGTCGGCCTCGTCGAGCTGCATCGAGGACACCCCGAGGTCGAACAGGATCCCCTGCACGCGCGGGACGCCGAGGCGGCCGAGGACGTCGGGGAGCTCGTCGTAGACGGCGTGCACCAGGGTGGCGCGGTCGCCGTAGGGGGCCAGCCGCTCGCCGGAGAGGCGCAGGGCCTCCTTGTCGCGGTCCAGGGCGACGAGCCGGGCCTCGGGGAAGCGGGCGAGCAGCGCCTCGCTGTGGCCGCCGAGGCCGAGCGTGCAGTCGACGACCACGGCGCCGGGCCGCTCCAGGGCGGGCGCCAGCAGGTCCAGGCACCGCTGGAGCATCACCGGGACGTGTCGACTCTGGCTCAAGGGGCCCTCTCAGTTCCGGCGTGACGCTCACGCACCGCCGGTTCCCCGCCCTCCCCGGTGAGGGGGCGGCCGGCGCCGGAGGCGTCGGCCGGGCGGCGGCGGGAGAAGGCCGAGCCGTACGTACGCGCCGCGCACGCGGGAGATCCCCTGGTCGGAACCGGGGGATCCGGGGAAGTCACTGCAGCGGGCGGTCTCACGTCCCGCTTCGCGTCACTTTAGTCCACGGTCCGGCCCGGTCAATCAACCGGACTGCGCGTCGTGGCCCGCGCGGGTCAAGAGGCGGATCGCGCACATCACCCGTAGGAAGGGGGTCACACCACTCCCGTGGGTTACCTCACACCAAGCACCGCTGACGTTCTTTGTCGCCTCTCACAACGGGCTCGACGCCCTCGTGACCAGTACCGTCAGGAGTATGACGACTTCTGCATCCGTACCCGCAGGTTCCGGAAACGCCGTCCCCGCCTCCGGCACCGTGACCGACCGTCTGATCGAGGCCAACGAGCGCTATGCCGCCGCTTTCACCGACCCGGGCATGGATGCACGCCCGGTGCTCCACGTCGCCGTGGTGGCGTGCATGGACGCCCGCCTCGACCTGCACGACGCGCTCGGTCTGTCGCTGGGCGACTGTCACACCATCCGCAACGCGGGCGGCGTGGTCACCGACGACGTGATCCGCTCGCTGACCATCAGCCAGCGGGCGCTGGGCACCCGCAGCGTCGTCCTCATCCACCACACCAACTGCGGTCTCGAGTCCCTCACCGAGGAATTCCGGCACGAGCTCGAGATGGAGGTGGGACAGCGTCCGGCGTGGGCCGTCGAGGCCTTCCGGGACGTGGACCAGGACGTCCGCCAGTCGATGCAGCGGGTGCGGACCTCGCCGTTCCTCCTGCACACCGACGACGTGCGCGGATTCGTCTTCGACGTGAAGTCGGGTCTGCTGCGCGAGGTCGACCCCGCCTGACCCGGCCGCCCGCCTGAGGCCGGCCGAACCCCGGAGAGCCGTCGAACGTCGTAAGAGCTGACATATCGCTGTCAGTTGTCCACAGGCGAGTGACACGAAACGGTAACGGCAGCAAGAATGCGGAGGTGGTGTCACGCGGAACTCTTCCCGCGTGGTGCCCGTGATTCGGGGTGGGCCGGTCCGCTGGGCACGGGATCGGCCGGCACATTTGGGGAACCCCCCGCTCATCGCTGAGCGTGGGAAAGGCCGAGGAGGGCCGGGTGACGACCTATGACGATCGTGCAAGCCATGGGGGCGCCCCCGACCGGGCATACGGGGCGGTCGGGGAGGACCTGACCGCCGTCGTGGAGCGCGTGCGCGGTTCGGTGGAAGGCGTGATCGAGGGGAAGCCCGAGGTCGTACGGCTCTCGCTGACCGTGCTGCTCGCCGAGGGACATCTGCTCATCGAGGACGTCCCTGGAGTCGGCAAGACGATGCTGGCGAAGGCACTGGCGCGGTCGATCGACTGCTCGGTGCGCCGCATCCAGTTCACACCGGACCTGCTGCCCTCGGACATCACCGGTGTGTCCATCTGGGACCAGCAGCGCCGTGACTTCGAGTTCAAGCCGGGAGCGATCTTCGCGCAGATCGTCATCGGCGACGAGATCAACCGCGCCTCGCCGAAGACGCAGTCCGCGCTGCTGGAGTCGATGGAGGAGCGCCAGGTCACCATCGACGGCAAGACCTACGAGCTGCCCAGCCCCTTCATGGTGGTGGCGACGCAGAACCCGGTCGAGATGGAGGGCACCTACCCGCTGCCGGAGGCCCAGCGCGACCGCTTCATGGCCCGTGTGTCGGTCGGCTACCCGAGCGCGGAGGCCGAGCTGCAGATGCTCGACGTGCACGGCGGCGTCTCCCCGCTGGAGGACCTCCAGCCGGTGGCGCACGCGCACGAGATCGTGAAGCTCGTCGAGGCGGTGCGCGGCGTGTACGTGGCCGAGCCGATCCGGCGGTACGCGGTCGACCTGGTCGCCGCCACCCGTACGCACCCCGACCTGAGACTCGGCGCGTCGCCGCGCGCGACGCTGCATCTGCTGCGGGCGACGAAGGCGGCGGCGGCCCTGGCGGGCCGTGACTACGCCCTGCCGGACGACGTGCAGGCGCTCGCCGTGGCCGTGCTCGCCCACCGTCTGCTGCCCACCGCGCAGGCCCAGCTCAACCGCCGCACCGCCGAGCAGGTGGTGCAGGAGATCCTGCAGCGCACCACGGTGCCCGCGGCGGCCGGCCAGCCCGCCGGGTTCGGCCTGGGCCGCGGAGGCTACGGCCAGCAGCCGCCCCGGAGGCTGTGATGAGCACCGCCGGCGCGGTCCACGCCGACGACGACCGGGGCGACCGGGGCGGGCTGAGGACCGCCCTGGCGGGGCTGACCACCCGGGGACGCTCCTTCCTGGCGGCCGGCATCGCGGCCGCGATCTGCGCGTACGTGCTCGGACAGAGCGACCTGCTGCGGGTCGGCCTGCTGCTGGCGGTGCTGCCGCTGGTGTGCGCGGCCGTGCTCTACCGCACCCGCTACCGGGTCGCGGGCAGCCGCCGCCTCTCCCCCGGCCGGGTGCCGGCGGGCACCGAGGCGCGCGTGCACCTGCGCATGGACAACGTCTCCCGGATGCCCACAGGCCTGCTGATGCTCCAGGACCGGGTGCCCTACGTGCTCGGCCCGCGGCCGCGGTTCGTGCTGGACCGGATGGAGGCGGGCGGACGCCGTGAGGTGTCCTACCGGGTCCGCTCCGACCTGCGCGGCCGCTACCCGCTGGGCCCGCTCCAGCTGCGGCTGTCCGACCCGTTCGGGATGTGCGAGCTGAACCGCTCCTTCTCCTCGTACGACACGCTGACGGTGACGCCCCGGGTCGAGCCGCTGCCGCCGGTGCGGCTGAGCGGCGAGTCCAAGGGGTACGGCGACGGGCTGCAGCGCTCGCTGGCGCTGGCCGGCGAGGACGACGTGATCCCCCGCGGCTACCGCTACGGCGACGACCTGCGCCGCGTCCACTGGCGCTCCACCGCCCGCTACGGCGAGCTGATGGTGCGCCGCGAGGAGCAGCCGCAGCGCGCCCGCTGCACGGTGCTGCTCGACACCCGCGCCATCGCCTACGAGGGCGCCGGGCCGGACTCGGCGTTCGAGTGGGCGGTGTCGGGCGCGGCCTCGGTGCTGGTGCACATGCTGGAGCGGGGTTTCTCGGTGCGGCTGCTGACGGACACCGGCGACTCGGTGCCCCGGGAGGGCGCCGACGGCTTCTCCGGGGTGCACCAGGAGTCGGCGGACGCGGCCGGGCTGATGATGGACACGCTGGCCGTGGTGGACCACTCCGACGAGGAGGGCCTGTCCCGCGCCTACGACGTGATGCGGTCCGGCAGCGAGGGGCTGCTGGTGGCGTTCCTCGGCGACCTGGACGACGAGCAGGCCGCTGTGCTGGCCCGGATGCGGCAGCGCAGCGGCGGCGCCGTGGCGTTCCTGCTGGACAGCGACGACTGGCTGCGGGAGCCGACCGACGTGCCCGGCCCCGAGGGGCGGCCGGGCGAGGAGCATCTGCGGATGCTGCGCGAGTCGGGCTGGACGGCCGTGACGGTGGAGCGGGGCGCCTCGCTGGAGCAGCTGTGGCGGCAGGCGGACCGTGAGCGCGCGGGCCTGGTGGCGGCGAGCGGTGGGGAGGGACCGTGATCAGCTCACTGGCCAGGCTCACCGTGCGCGCGTGGGCGGCCACCCTGCTGGCGGCCTGCGCCCTGCTGCCGCTGGTGGAGTCGACGATCTGGATCCTCCAGGCGGCGCTGTTGCTGGGCGTGCAGGCGGGCGTGGGCGCGGCGGCGCGGCGGGTGCCGCTGGCACGGCCGCTGACGGTGGCGGCGCAGGTCGTCGTCACGCTGATGCTGCTCACGCTGATGTTCGCGCGGGAGCAGGCCGTCGCGGGGCTGATCCCCGGCCCGGACGCGCTGCGCTTCTTCGGGCAGCTCCTCGAGCAGGGCGGACAGGACGTCAACCGGTACGCGATACCGGCGCCGCTGAGCGACGGCATCCGGCTGATGCTGGTCGGCGGGGTGCTGGTCATCGGCCTGCTGGTGGACACGCTCGCGGTGACCTTCCGCAGCGCGGCCCCGGCCGGGCTGCCGCTGCTCGCCCTGTACTCGGTGGCCGCGGGCCTGACGGACAACGGCATCGAGTGGCTGTGGTTCCTGCTGGCCGCGGTCGGCTATCTGATGCTGCTGCTCGCCGAGGGCCGGGACCGGCTCTCGCAGTGGGGCCGGGTGTTCGCCGGGCCGCCCCGCGGCCGGAGCCGGGAGACGCCCGGCGCGCCGGCGCCGGCGCGGTTCGGGCACCGGATCGGGGCGGTGGCGCTGGGCATCGCCCTGGTGGTGCCGCTGGCGCTGCCCGCGATGGACGGCGGCCTGCTCGACCCGGACGGCCGGGGCGTGGGCGCGGGCGTCGGCGGGGGCGGCACGATCTCCGCGGTGAACCCGCTGGTGTCGCTGCGCGACTCGCTGAACAACGACGACGACCGCGCGGTGTTCTCGGTGCGCACCGAGATGGAGAACACCTCGGACCTGTATCTGCGCATCGTGTCCCTGGACGACTTCGACGGCACCACGTGGAAGCCGTCGAAGCGGGCGATCACCCAGGTGCCCGAGGGCTTCCCGGCCCCGCCGGGACTCGGTCCCGACGTGGAGTTCACCGAGGTCGGCACGTCGATCTCGGTCGCGAAGTGGTACGGCCAGACGTGGTTGCCGATGCCGTACCCGCCGAGCCGGGTGAGCGTGCGGGGCGACTGGCGGTACGAGCCGGTCGGCATGACGCTGGTCGGCGACCACGGGCAGAACACGCGCGGTCTGACGTACGAGGTGCGCAGCCTGGACGTGCGGCCCACGGCGGAGCAGCTGGCCAAGGCCCCGGAGCCGCCGGCCGACGTGCTGCGCGAGTACACCGAGCTGCCCGACTCGCTGCCCGCCGTGGTGGCCGAGACCGCCCGTGACGTGACGGACGGCGCGAAGAGCGACTACGACCGCGCGGTGATGATGCAGGACTGGTTCGCGCTGAGCGGGAACTTCCAGTACGACACCCAGGTCGACGTGGGCAGCGGCTCGCAGGCGATCGCCCGCTTCCTGAAGGACAAGCGGGGCTTCTGCGTGCACTACTCGTTCGCCATGGCGTCCATGGCACGGTCGCTGGGCATCCCGGCGCGGATCGCGGTGGGCTTCGCGCCCGGCACCCCGCAGGCCGACGGCACGGTCTCGGTCGCGATGCGGGACGCGCACGCCTGGCCCGAGCTGTACTTCGAGGGCGTGGGGTGGACGCGGTTCGAGCCGACCCCGACCCGGGGCTCGACGCCGGACTACACCGTGCAGGACGTCCAGGACAACGGTCCCGTGGATCCGGCCCGGCCGTCGCAGGCCGCGCCCGCCGACCCGTCGGCGGCGCCGTCGCAGAGCACGGACTGCCGGGCGGACGGCAGTGACCCGGGGGCCTGCGAGAGCGAGTCGCCCGAGGCGGCCCTGGCGTCGGACGGCGGCGGCCCGAAGTGGCACGTGGTGCTGCTGTGGGCGCTGGCCGGGCTGCTGGTGCTGGCACTGCCGCTGTCGCCGATGCTGTGGCGGACGCGGATGCGGGCGGTCCGGCTGGGCGGTCTCGGTCATGGCCGCGGGGAGGAGGACGTCGCTCCGCGGGTGCTGGCCGCCTGGGAGGAGCTGACGGACACCGCCTGGGACCACGGGATCGCTCCCGACGAGTCGCTGACCCCGCGCGGGGCGGCCGACCGCATCGTGCGGACGGGCGGACTGGAGGGGGACGCTGCGGCGTCGGTACGGAGGCTGGCGGGGGCGGTGGAGCAGGTGCTGTACGCGCCTCGGCCGCGGCCGGTCGCTGGGCTGGCGGAGGATGTGCGGCGGGCCGCGGGGGCGTTGCGCGACTCGGCGTCCCGGGCGGGGCGGCTGCGGGCGTTGCTGTTGCCTCGGTCGGCCGTGCGGGTGGTCTGGACCGCGTCCGACCGCTGGGCGTCCCTCCGGGACCGTGTGATCGCGCTCCGCCCCGACTGGCACCTGCCTACGCGCCAGCGCGGCTGAGGTCTCATCGACGGCTGCGGGCCGCCCGGGGCGTCTCGCGCAGTTCCCCGCGCCCCTGAGGGGGCGCGGGGAACTGCGCGAGAAACCACGACGCACCCGCAGGTGCAAACAGGAACGCGAGGCACCCACCCCAGGGGCGCGGGGAACTGCGCGACAAACCGCAACGGACCCGCAGGTGCGATCAGGCGCGCGCGGAACACCCCTAGGGGCGGGGGGAACTGCGCGAGGACCACGACGGACCCGCAGGCTCACACAGGGGCGCGGGGAACTGCGCGAACGACCCGCCACGCACCCGCAGGGGCCCGCAGGGACGACTCAGGGGTGCCCACCCGCGTCGGTGGACACCCCTGAACCGAAAACCTACGGAGGCCTCAGTGGCCGCCGCCCTGCTCGTCACGCCTCCGCTGCCACCGCTCCTCGATGCGGTCCATCATCGAGCGCCGAGCTCTGCCCTGACGCCCAGCCCGCGGAGCGGCACCAGCCGTCCCCGCGGCCTGCTCACCCGGCTTGGGCGCCTTGCGCCACCCGGTCACCGCCAGCACGGCGCACCCCAGCATCACCAGGAAGCCCACGACGCTGAGCCACACCTGCTGGGCGACCATACCGGCCATGAGGAGCGCAATACCTACGAGGAAGCCCGCGACCGCCTGGTAGACCCGTCGCCGGGTGTACGTACGCAGCCCGCTTCCCTCGAGCGCCGTCGCGAACTTGGGATCTTCGGCGTACAGCGCTCGCTCCATTTGCTCGAGCATGCGCTGCTCGTGCTCCGAGAGCGGCACGGAGTCCTCCTCATCGTGCAGTCGCCGGGGCGACCCGGGGGGTCCCTTCAGGATAGGCAGGGAATCGCCCCCGTGAAACCCGCCCCTCTGCGCCAATTGCCGACCGGTGTCCGCCATCACGCACCGGTCCGCTGAGGCTGTCATTCCCCGGCGGCCGACCCGTCATGCCGGGCGGTCTCCCTCGATCATACGGCTCCGAGCCGCCATTCGGGGGGCCTGTGGCACAGTCCATGCGCCCCGGGGCCGCCGGACGCGCCGCTGATCAGCGCCGTGTCACGGACGGCCGCTCACGCCCCGTCGGTCTCTCCCGCCTCACCGAGCACATGAAGCTGCGTGGCCACGGAGTGGAACGCGGCGAGCTCGGCCGCGGCGGCCTCCAGCTTCAGCAGCGCCTCCAGCGCCCCGGGCTCGGTGTCGACCAGGACGCCGGGGACGAGGTCGGAGAAGACGCGGACGCCGTGCACCGCGCCGACCTCCAGGCCCGCGCCGCGCACCAGTTCCGTGAGCTGCTCGGCGGTGAAGCGGCGCGGCACGGGGTCTCCCTCGCCCCATCGGCCGTTCGGGTCACCGAGGGCCTGCCGGGCCTCCGTGAAGTGGCCGGCGAGGGCGCGGGCGAGGACCGCGCCGCCCAGGCCGGCGGCGAGCAGGCTGAGGACGCCGCCGGGGCGCAGGGCGGCCACCGTGTTGCGCACGCCCTCGGCCGGGTCGTCGACGTACTCCAGGACGCCGTGGCAGAGCACGACGTCGTAGCCGCCGCGCTCGGCGACGTCGAAGAGGCCGCGGGCGTCGCCCTGCACGCCCCGCACCCGGTCGGCGACGCCCTCCTCGGCGGCGCGGCGTTCGAGGGCGAACAGGGCGTTGGGGCTGGGGTCGACGACGGTCACCCGGTGTCCGAGCCGGGCCAGGGGCACGGCGAAGTTGCCGCTGCCGCCGCCGGTGTCGAGGACGTCCAGGGCCTGCCGTCCGGTGGCCTTGACCCTGCGTTCCAGGGCGTCCTGGAGGACGTCCCAGACAACGGCGGTACGGAGAGCGGCGCGGGGGCGCATCGGGTCCGACACGGTGGTGACTCCTCGGCGGGGCACCGCCTGGGGTGGGGCGGGGCGATCGGTTTCAGGCGCTGTCCACCCTATGGCCTGATCGGCGGCCCGCCGTCACCCGGTGGCCCGGCGTCTCAGCCCGCGTCGGGCAGGTCGCCGCGCGGGGCGGTGTCAGGGCCGCCGTCCTGGTCGGGGCGGGGATGGGGCAGCACCGGCTGGAGCACCAGCATCCGCTCGACCAGGCGGAGGAACATCGCCACGTCCCGGATCAGGTCGTCGGCGTCCCGCACGGTCGCCGCGCCCTGGATGCCCGCCTCGGCCCGGGCACGGCGCCGGGCCCCGGAGGCGAACAGGGCGCTCCACTCGGTGAGTTCGGGCGCGATCTCCGGGAGCACCTCCCACGCGCTTCGTATCTTCGCCCGGGCCCTGGGCGAGGTCTCGGGCCTGCCGCGGGCGGCGAGGACGGCGGCGGCGGTGCGCAGGGCGGCCAGATGGGCCGTCGCGTAGCGCTCGTTGGGGGTGTCGAGGACGGCGGCCTCGTCGAGTCCGGCGCGGGCCTGGGCGAGCAGGTCGAGGGCGGCGGGCGGGGCTGCGGCGCGGCGCAGCACCGGGTGGATGTCGCTCGCCGGGCCGTTGTTCAGTGAGGGGGCAGGGCCGGCTGCGCGGCGCCGGCGGGCGGCGGCTGCGGACGAGTGGGCCATGACGAACCTCCTGTCGTCTTCGTGACGGCACGCCATGAGGCGAGTGCCGTATGTGCACATCGTGCGGTATGGCACTGACAATCCGTTCTGACCTGCGACGTTGCTTCGTTCTCCCGTTCGAGCTAACTTTTGCACTGACCAGTCAGTTCAAAAGCTGTTCCCGCACGCTCCAGGGGGATTCGTGGACGATCCGAGCGGACTCGCCGTCGTGGCCGACGGCCTCGGCCTGAAGGGCCCGCGGGGGTGGGCCTTCCGCGACGTGTCGGCCGACGCGGCGCCCGGTGCGCTGATCGCGGTGACCGGGCCGTCCGGCAGCGGCCGCACCTGTCTGCTGCTCACGCTCACCGGACGCATGAAGCCGACGGAGGGGCGGGCCGTCGTCGGCGGTCTCGAACTCCCCCGGCGCATGGCCGCCGTACGCCGCCGCAGCGCCCTGGCGCACGTGGCCGGGGTGACCGACCTCGAACCGGCCCTCACCGTGGCCGAGCATCTGCGCGAACAGGAGCTGCTGCGGCGGCGGTTCGGGGACGCGCTCCCCCGGCCCCGGCAGCTGCTGCGCCCCCGCGCCGAGCGGCGGCGGGAGCGGCGCCGGCACATCGACGAGGCGCTGGCCGCCGCCGGGCTCGACCTGGCCGCCCTGCCCAAGGGCGAACGGACCGCGGTGCGGGACCTGGAGCGGGTGGAGGCGCTCCGGCTGTCGCTGGCCCTGGCGTTGCTGGGGCGCCCCCGGCTGCTCGGCGTCGACGACGCCGACCTGAAGCTGTCCGCTGCCGAGCGGGAGGAGGTGTGGGAGCTGCTGCGCTCCGTCGCCGGCACGGGGGTCACGGTGCTGGCCGTGTGCAGCG
The DNA here is from genome assembly GCF_051903975.1 of Streptomyces sp. P9-2. Lineage (NCBI taxonomy): Bacteria > Bacillati > Actinomycetota > Actinomycetes > Kitasatosporales > Streptomycetaceae > Streptomyces > Streptomyces sp. P9-2. The sequence continues at coordinate 3,240,347 of NZ_CP192633.1, read as the reverse complement.
AGCCGCCGTCCGACGCGGCGGTCGTCCGCACGGACGGGGACCGGGCCGGCGACGCGGAGACCGGCGCGACCCCGGAGGCCGAGACCGGCGCGACCCCGGAGGCGGAGACCGGCGCGACCCCGGAGGCGGAGGCCGCCGGCACCGCCGCCGAAACCGAGCCCGCGGACGACGCCGACAAGGCCGAACCTTCGGAAGACGCCCAGCCCACCGACGAGTCCGAGGCCACCGGCGAAGCCGCCGACCAGGCCGGCCGGCCCAGCGACACGGACGCCCCCACCCACCCCGAGAAGGAGACCCCCGCCGATGCGATCGCCGCGACTGGCCGCTCTTGAGCTGCGGCGTTTCGGCCGCGGCACCCTCCCGCGCGCGGCGCTCGTCGCCCTGCTGGTGCTGCCCCTGCTCTACGGCGCCCTGTACCTGTGGTCGTTCTGGGACCCGTACGACCGGCTCGACCGGATTCCCGTGGCCCTCGTGAACGAGGACGAGGGCGCGACCGCGAACGGCAAACGGATCACGGCCGGTGACGACATCGCCGGGGGCCTGCACGACAGTTCCGCCTTCGACTGGCGGGAGGTGAGCGAGGAGGAGGCGCGGCGCGGGGTCGAGGACGGCACGTACTACCTGTCGCTCACCGTGCCGGCGGACTTCAGCCGCCGTGTCGCCTCCAGTTCGGGCGACTCCCCCGAGGCGGGCGCCCTCCGGGTACGCACCAACGACGCGAACAACTACATCGTCGGGCAGATCTCCCGGACGGTCTTCGGCGAGGTGCGGCGGGCCGCGTCGACCAAGACCTCCCGGTCCTTCCTGGACCAGATCTTCGTCTCCTTCTCCGACCTGCACGGCGAGACGGTGAAGGCGGCGCAGGGCGCCGACAAGCTGAACGGGGGCATCGGCAAGGCGGAGAAGGGTTCCAAGGACCTCGTCGCCGGGCTGAAGGACGCCCGCGCGGGCAGCGGCAAGCTGTCCAAGGGCCTCAAGGACCTGCACAAGGGCGCGGGCACCCTGGAGGACGGCTCCGGGAAGGTCGCGGACGGCACCCGGAAGCTCGCCGACAAGGTGAACGCGCTCAACGCGGAGGCGGGCCCGTTCCTGAAGAGGAACGAGAAGGCCATCGGGGAGACGGCGCGCTTCGTCGCCGACACCGCCGGGCAGCTGCGGGACGACCTGGACGCGCTGACCGAGAAGGCGCCCGCCGCCGCGAAGGACGCACGTGAGGCGTCCGGCACCCTGGACCCGCTGTTCCGCGAGCGCTGCGAGGACGCCGTTCTGCCCGACCCGGCCTGTCCGGAGCTGAAGAAGGCCAAGGAGGCGGCGGCGACCGCCTCGTCCGTCGCGGACGACGTCAGCGGCCTGGTCACGGGGCACCGAGCGGACCTGAAGAAGCTCGACGGGCACCTCGCCACCCTGGAGAAGCAGGCGCGTGCGCTCGCCGACCGGGCCCCGCACCTCTCCGAGGACCTCGAGGACGCCGTCAGCAAGATCAACGCACTGAACACCGGGGCCGGCAAGGTCGCGGCGGGCGCGAAGAAGCTCAACAAGGGCCTCGCCACCGCCGAGACGGGCGCCCGGGACCTGGACAAGGGCGTCGGCAGACTGAAGACGGGCGCGGACGACCTGAGCGGCGGCCTCTTCAAGCTGGTCGACGGCTCCGACCAGCTGGCCGGCGGTCTGCACGAGGGCGCCGAGCAGATCCCCGACTACGACAAGACCGAGCGCGACGAGCGCACCGCGGTGATGGCCGACCCGGTCCGTCTGGTCTCCCAGGACCTCCACAAGGCGCCCAACTACGGCACCGGTTTCGCCCCGTACTTCATCCCGCTGTCGCTGTGGGTGGGCGCGATGGTGGCGTACATGCTGATCGCGCCGATGAACCGGCGGGCGCTCGCGGCGGGCGCCTCCGCCTGGCGGATCGCGCTGGCGGGCTGGCTGCCGGTGGTGGCGATCGGGGTGCTGCAGACGGTGGCGCTGATGTCGGTGCTGCACTGGGGGCTGGGGCTTCGGATGGCGCGGGCGGCCGGGACGGTGGGCTTCCTGTTCCTGGTGGCGGCGTGCTTCGCGGCGCTCGTGCAGTGGCTGAACGCCCGCTTCGGCGCGGCCGGCCGGATCCTGGTGCTGGCACTGCTGATGCTCCAGCTCACCTCGGCGGGCGGCACGTACCCCGTGCAGACCAGTCCGGACTTCTTCAACGCGCTGCACCCGTTCCTGCCGATGACCCATGTCGTGGAGGCGCTGCGGCGGCTGATCTCGGGCGGCGGTCTCGGGCCCGTGTGGACGGCCTGCGCGGTGCTGGCGGCCTTCACGGCCGGCGCGCTCGCGCTGACCGCGCTGTCGGCCCGCCGCCGGCAGGTGTGGACGCTCGACCGGCTGCACCCGGAGCTGAGCCTGTGAACCGGCCGGCCGGAGCTCCTGTGAGAATCAGGGCCATGGAACGCAGCAGCACCACGCCGGGCGGCAGCGCCCGCCGCGAGGCCACCCGGCAGAAGCTCTACGAGGCGGCCGTCACGCTCATCGCCGAGCAGGGGTTCTCCGCCACCACGGTGGACGAGATCGCCGAGCGGGCGGGCGTCGCGAAGGGCACCGTCTACTACAACTTCGCGAGCAAGTCGGTCCTCTTCGAGGAGCTGCTGCGGCACGGGGTCGGTCTGCTGACCGACTCGCTGCGGGAGGCGGCCGAGCGGACGGAACGGGAGGGCGGGAGCAAGGTCGACGCCCTGGACGCCATGATCCGGGCGGGGCTGGTCTTCATCGACCGCTACCCCGCCTTCACGCAGCTGTACGTGGCGGAGCTGTGGCGCACCAACCGGGCCTGGCAGTCCACGCTGATGGTGGTGCGGCAGCAGGCCGTCGCGGTCGTCGAGGGGGTGCTGCGCGAGGGCGTGGCGGCCGGGGAGTTCAGCGAGGAGATCGACGTGCCGCTGACGGCGGCGGCGCTGGTGGGCATGGTGCTGGTGGCGGCGCTGGACTGGAAGTCGTTCCAGCCGGAGCGGTCCCTGGACGACGTGCACGCGGCGCTGTCGCGGCTGCTGCAAGGACGGGTCAGCGGCCGCGGCTGACCCTCACGTCGACCGGACACGCGAAGGCGCCGGTCCGTCGGTGGCCGCGTCCCCCGCGGCCACCGGCCGGGCCGGCGCCTCCTGTTTCCCCCGTTGTTCCCCCGTGATCCCCCGTACGTCCCCCCCGTGGAACCCCCGTTGCGGTCGTTCCCCCGGGTTCCCCCGTGCCTCGCTCCCGCCGACGGCGCCGGCGGAAGGAGCGGATCGCGGGCCGGTCCCCGTTCCGGCGCCCCGTGTCGCCGGTGCCGTGGGCCCGGGCCCCCTCTCCGTGGTCTCCACTCTTCCGTTCCCGCTGGTCCGGGCCCATCCGCCGCCGTACTCATCTCGCCGGTTAGGTACGGGTACTCACTCCTGCGCACCCGGGCCCACCACGGGGCGCGCCCGCACGGTCACGCTGCGGGGGCGCGGATACTCGGGGACGGGCCCTGACCGGCGGCGGATAAAGTCCCTGACATGGCACGGATTGCGGTGATCGGCGCCGGCGCGGGCGCGCTGGCGGCCGCCGCCCGGCTGGCCGTCGCGGGCCACCGGGTGGCGGTGTACGAGCGGACGGAGACGTACGGCGGTGCGCTGCGCCGCCGGGAGCGGGACGGGTTCGCCTTCGACGCGGGCCCCGGGCTGCTGCCGCTGCCGGCCGTCTACCGGGACCTGTTCGTGAAGACGGGCCGGGAGCCGCTGGAGGAGTGCGTCGGGCTGGTGCAGGCCGACCCGTCGTCGCACCACGTCTTCGCGGACGGCACCCGGGTGTCCCTGCCGAACGCCTCCCGCGCGGGCGTGGTCTCGGCGGTGGAGGAGGCGCTGGGCGCGGACGCGGCGCGGCGCTGGGGCGACTTCCTGGTGCGGGCCCGCGAGGCCTGGGACCGGGCGCGCCGCCCGCTGCTCGAGGAGCCGCTGTGGCCCAACTGGGAGGTGCTGGCCGGGCGCGAGCCCTATCCGGCGGTCCCGCACCGGCGGCTGCTGCGGCTGCGCAAGGCGGCCACGCTGGCGGAGGTCGGCGAGTGGGAGCTGCGCGACCCGCGGCTCCAGGCCGTGCTGGAGAGCCACGCCCTGGCGTTCGGACTGGACCCGCGGACCACGCCGGCGAGCGCGGCGGTGCTGCCGTACATGGAGCACGCCTTCGGCACCTGGTACGTGCGGGGCGGGCTGCGGGAGCTGGCGCGGGCGATGTACGAGCGGTGTCTGGCCCGCCGGGTGGAGTTCCACTTCGGCGCGGAGGTCACCGCGGTGCGCGAGAAGGACGGCCGGGCGGCGGGCGTCGAACTCGCCGACGGCACGGCCGTGGAGGCGGACCTGGTGGTCGCGGGGGTCGGCCCCGGCGTGCTGGAGCGGATGTGCGCCACGCGGCTGCGCGGGGAGGGCGAGGTGCCCGCCCGGCGGGAGGGCGCGAGCCGGACGACCGTGCTGCTGGCGCTGCGCGGCGCCCGCCCCGAGGGCACCCCGCACCGGACGGTGGTGCACACCCGGGACCGTGACGCGGAGCTGGACGCGCTGGCCGGCGGCGGACTGCCGGCCGAGCCGACGGTGACGGTGCTGCGGCCCGACGACCCGGAGCTGGTCCCGGACGCCGGGCACGAGGCGGTGACCGTGACGGCCGTGACGCCCGCCGGGGCGGAGGGCGTCCAGGAATTCGCGGAGCGGATGGTGACCGCCGCCGGGCGGACGGTGCCGGATCTGCGGGACCGGCTGCTGTGGCACGAGGTGCGCACGCCTCAGGACGTCGAGCGGGAGACGGGCGCGGAGGGCGGCGCGGTGCCGGCGCCTGCGCTCGCGGCGGCGGACGGCCGCTTCCTGCACGCGTCCAACACCACGCGTCTGCCGGGGCTGTTCACCGTCGGCGGCTGGTCGCACCCCGGCGGCGGGCTGCCGCACTCCGGGATGTCGGGGGCGCTGGTCGCCGGACTGATCGTGGAGGGGCCGGACTTCCGCGGCTCGCAGTGAACGCGGGCCGGGGCACGGGCGGTTGAGGAGACCCTCGGCCGCCCGTCGCCGTCCGCGCGCTCAGTAGCGGTACTGCTCGTCGTACCCGTTGCCCTGCGTGCCCTGCTGCTGGCCGCCGTCCTGGTACGGGTACTGCTGCTCCGGCGGGAGCTCGCCGCCGTACGGGTCGTCGGCGCTGCGCTGCTGCGGCACCCACAGGCCGCCGGCCGGGGTCTCGCCGCCGTAGCCGCCCGTCGCGTACGGGTCCTGGGCCGCGTAGCCCTGCTGGGCGTACTGCTGGTCCGTGTAGCCCGTGTCGTACGTGCCGCCGCCGTAGGTGGCGTTCCCGATGTACGGGTCGGAGTACGCGGCGTACTGCTGGCCCGTGTCGTAGCCCTGCTGCTGCCCGTAAGCGGAGTAGTCGTAGGCGTAGTTGGGGTCGGCGGTCTGCGCGGTCGCGGCGTACTGGTCCGCGTACTGGTCCTGGCCGGCGTACTGGTCCTGGCCCGCGTAGCCCTGGTCGCCGTAGACGCCGTAGGAGCCGGTGTCGTCGGGCAGCGGCTGCGGCTCGTAGACGGCCGTGGACTCCGCGGCCGTCTGGCGGTCGGCGGCGGGGGTGAAGACGTCGTCGCGGTCGTAGTCGTCGTCGGCGCCGTAACCGGCCGTCACCGGGCCGGTGTCGAACGCGTCGGCGCGGTCGCCGGACGCCTCGAGGTCGGTGACCTCCAGCGTCGGTTCGTCGCGGCGCCCCTTCACGGCGGACAGCATCGGCGCGTTGACCGCCCAGCCGGCCTGGAAGCCGCGCCGGAACGACAGCGTGACGTAGGTCTGCCCGACGGCGAAGGCCGCGGCGCCCAGCCCGATCACCACCACGGACGGGATCAGCACACCGAACACGACGCCGAGGAACCCGACGAAGGCGAGCAGCCGCCAGCGCAGGCGCGCCTTGTACTGCAGCAGCACCTCACCCAGCAACCACAGCGCGACGATGCCGAACGCGATGTAGAGGACCGTCCAGCCCATGTACGCCCCTCTCCCAGTGGTCGCTACGCAGTGTGTCGTATGCGCGTGCGACCGGTCTAGGCCTGCGGCGGGTGGTGCAGACCCAGGTTCTCGTAGATTTCCAGCGTCGCCGTGGAGTTGTTGAGCGTGATGAAGTGCAGACCGGGCACTCCTTCGGCCAGCAGCCGCGCGCAGAACTCCGTGGCGAAGTCGATACCGATGGAGCGTACCGCCGCCGGATCGTCCTTCGCTGTGAGGATCCGCTCTTTGAGGGCGTCGGGGAACACCGCATTACTGAGCTTTGGCAACCGTTCCAGCATCTTCACGCTGGTCACAGGCATGACCTCGGGAATGACGGGCGTCTCGCAGCCCGCCGCGTCGACTCGGTCACGCAGCCTCAGGTACGACTCGGGCTGGAAGAACATCTGGGTGATCGCGTAGTCCGCGCCGGCCCGGCACTTGTCCACGAAGTGGGCCACGTCGGTGTCCCAGTCCGCGGACCGCGGGTGCATCTCGGGGAAGGCGGCGACGCCCACGCAGAAGTCGCCCGACTCCTTGATGAGCCGCACCAGTTCGGCCGCGTAGGTGAGGCCCTGGGGGTGCGGCACCCAGTCGCCCATCGGGTCGCCGGGCGGGTCGCCGCGGACGGCCAGCATGTTGCGGATCCCGGCGTCGGCGTACTGGCCGATGATGTTGCGCAGTTCGGCGACGGAGTGCTCCACCGCCGTGAGGTGCGCGACCGGGGTGAGGGTGGTGTCGGCGGCGATCTGCTCGGTCGCCTTCACCGTGCCGGCCCGGGTGGAGCCGCCCGCGCCGTAGGTCACGGAGACGAAGCTGGGGGCGACGGCCTCGATCCTGCGGAGCGCGTTCCAGAGGTTGCGCTCGCCCTTCTCCGTCTTGGGGGCCCAGAACTCGAACGAGTACGTCCGCTTCTCCGTCGCGAGCATGTCGCGCACGGTGCGTGCGCGGTCCGTCCTGGTGGATGCGGTTCCGAGGGCCATACGGGCAGCGTAGCCACGGGTGGGCGGGGCCCCAACCAGAAGCGGGATATTTGTCTGATTTGCCGCCTTGCTGTCCACAGTGTGGACAGAGTTGAGACGCCTCGGCGGTTTTCGGGGCGGTGCTGGTCAGCCTGCGTCCGCGGCCTCGCGTACCCGCCCGGCCAGCTCGGCGGCCGCGGCGCCCGGGTCGTCCGCCTCGGTGACGGCACGGACCACGACCACTCTGCGGGCGCCGGCGTCCAGCACCTGGTCGAGGTTGGCGAGATCGATGCCGCCGATCGCGAACCAGGGGCGGTCGGTGCCCAGCCCGGCCGTGTACCGGACGAGGTCCAGGCCGGGCGCGAGGCGGCCGGGCTTGGTGGGGGTGGGCCAGCAGGGGCCGGTGCAGAAGTAGTCCACGCCGGGCTGGACGGCGGCCGCGGCGGCCTCGTCCTCGGCGTGGGTGGAGCGGCCGATGAGTACACCGTCGCCGAGGATCGCGCGGGCGGCGGGGACGGGGAGGTCGCCCTGGCCGAGGTGGAGGACGTGGGCGCGGGCCGCGTGGGCGACGTCGGCGCGGTCGTTGACCGCGAGCAGTTTGCCGTGGCGAGCGCAGGCGTCGGCGAAGACCTCGAGGTGCTCGAGCTCCTCGGCGGCCTCCATGCCCTTGTCACGGAGCTGGACGATGTCCACGCCGGCGGCGAGGACGGCGTCCAGGAAGTCGGGGAGGTCGCCCTGGCGCTTGCGGGCGTCCGTGCAGAGGTAGACGCGGGCGTCGGCGAGGTGGGTGCGTGGGTTGTCGGGCATGGGTTCCCCCCAGGGTGGGTCGCGCTGTGGGCGGGCCGGGCGGGCCCGTCGGCGGAACCCTATGTCGTGCCTGGCGGCAGGTGAGGTCCGGGAGCGGCGGCCGACGCCGCTCCCGGTCGGGGGTCCCTGCGGGTGCGTGGGGGCTTGGCACGCGGTTCCCCGCGCCCCTTGGGGCGTTCGCTCCCTGCGGGTGCGTGGGGGCTTGGCACGCGGTTCCCGGCGCCCCTCAGGGGGTCACCGGAACGTCGGTCGGACCGTGCGGGCCCGGCGTCGCGCGGTTCTGCCCCTGCGGGTGCGTGGGGGCTGAGCGCGCGGTTCCCCGCCCCTTGGGGGCGTCGTGGGCAACGTGCGTCAGACGGCCAGGGCCTGGGCCCTGCGCTTCACCTCCGTGCCGCGGTTCTCCGCGAGGGCCTGCGCGGGGGTGCCCGGCAGGCTGGGGTCGGGGGTGAAAAGCCACTCCAGCATCTCTTCGACCGTGAAGCCGTCGTCCCGCAGGAGCGTCAGGGTCCCGGTCAGGCCCTTGACGATCTTGTCCCCGTCGATGAAGGTCGCGGGGACGTGCAGCGCGCGGTTCTCACCCCGGCGCACGGCGATGAGCTGGCCCTCCTTGACCAGCTGCCGGACGCGCGTCACCTCGACGCCGAGCTTCTCGGCGATGTCGGGGAGGGTGAGCCAGGCGGGGACGAGAGCATCGATCTTTGCGTCAATCTCGGTCACAGGACAAGCCTGCCACCTGCCACCGACAGTCGGAAGCCAGCCCCGTCCCACCGCGCGGGCGAGTCGGTCAGACGGTCGCCGACTTCAGCGGCCGCGCCGGGTCCGCGACCCGCTCCGGGTCCAGCGCGGCGCCCGACTCGATCAGCCGCCGCCCCTGCGCCAGGTCCCGGGGCCGCCCCACCGCGAGCAGCGCCACCAGCCGGTCCCCGCGCAGCCAGCACACGCTCCACGCCGGGCCGGCCGGGTCGCCGCGCCACACCGTGCGGTCGGCGGCCGCGTGGTGCCCGGCGTACTGCACGAACCGCCCGAACTGCTCCGACCAGAAGTACGGCACCGGGTCGTACACCTCGCGCTCCCCGGGCCCGCCGACGATGTTCGCGGCGACCGTGCGCGGCCCCTGGAGGGCGTTGTCCCAGTGGTGGACGAGGAGGCGCTCGCCGTAGCGGGCGGAGGGGAAGGAGGCGCAGTCTCCGACCGCGTACACGTCGGGCAGGGAGGTCGCCAGGTGCTCGTCGGCGAGGACCTCGCCGTGCGGGCCGAGGGCGATGCCGGACCCGGCCAGCCAGGCGGTGGCGGGGCGGGCGCCGATGCCGACGACGACCGCGCCGGCGGGCAGCCGGGTGCCGTCGTCGAGGAGCACGGCGCCGGGCTCGACGCGCGCCACGCGCGCGTGGGTGCGCAGTGTGACGCCGGCCTCCTCGTACCAGGCGGTCATCGGCGCGGTCACCTCCGCGGGCAGCACGCCCGCCAGCGGCCTCTCCTCGGCCTCGACGACGGTGACCGCGCAGCCCGCCTCCCGGGCGGCCGTGGCGAACTCCGCGCCGATCCAGCCCGCGCCGACGACCACGATGTCGTGCCGCTCGGCGAGCACCGGCCGCAGGCGTACGGCGTCGTCCAGGGTGCGCAGCAGGTGCACGCCGGGCACGCCCTCGGCGCCGGGCAGCCGCAGCGGTTCCGCGCCGGTGGCGATCACCAGCACGTCGTACGGGACGGGCCCTGCCTCGGTGTCCAGTTCGTGGTCGCCGGGGCGCAGCCCGGTCACCTCGCAGCCCAGCCGCAGTTCGATGCCGAGCTCGTCGAAGTCCACGTCGAAGGCGGAGCTCTCGGCGGTGCCCAGCAGCACCGCCTTGGACAACGGCGGCCGGTCGTACGGCTGGTGGGGCTCCGCGCCGATCAGCGTCACCTCGCCGGTGAAGCCCCGCTCCCGCAGCGCCGCCGCGGTCTGCACGCCCGCCATGCCCGCGCCCGCCACGACGACCCGGCGCGGCACGGCCCCTCCCGGTTCCTGCGTCTGCTCGCTCACCCGCTCACCATAGACACCCGTGCCCGCCGCGCCGGACCGCTGCCGCGCGGGGTCCCTTACGGGTGCGGCGCGGCGCGGGCTAGGGTGGCTCGCGTACACGCACTCGCGGGAGCCCGGACGCACCGGGCTGAGAGGGAGGCTCGCGGCCTCCGACCGTACGAACCTGATCCGGGTCATGCCGGCGAAGGGAGGGGCTGGACGCCCATGTCGCGCACGCGTACCTCAGACGTCCTCGTCGTCGGGGGCGGGATCATCGGTCTGGTGACGGCCTGGCGGGCCGCGCAGGCCGGTCTCGCCACGACGGTCGTGGACCCCGGTCCGGGCGGCGGCGCCGCCCGGGTGGCGGCCGGGATGCTGGCCGCCGTCACCGAACTGCACCACGGCGAGCAGACGCTGCTCGGCCTCAACCTGGCCTCCGCCCGCCGCTACCCCGACTTCGCGGCCGAGCTGTCCGACCGCACCGGCCAGGACCTCGGCTACCGCCGCTGCGGCACCCTCGCCGTGGCGCTGGACGCCGACGACCGCGCCCATCTGCGCGAGCTGCACGCCCTGCACGGGCGCTCCGGCCTCGACTCGCAGTGGCTGACCGGGCGGGAGTGCCGGCGCCTGGAGCCGATGCTCGCGCCGGGTGTGCGCGGCGGGCTGCGGGTGGACGGCGACCACCAGATCGACCCGCGCCGGCTGGCGTCCGCGCTGCTGACCGCCTGCGAGCGGGCCGGCGTCACGCTGCACCGCGCCTGGGCCGAGCGGCTCACCGTCCGCCGTGACCGCGCCACCGGCGTGGTCACGGCGGACGGCGACGAGCTGGGCGCGGGCCAGGTGGTGCTGGCCGGCGGCAGCTGGAGCGGGCGGCTGGCGGGCATCCCCGCGGAGGTGCTGCCCCCGGTGCGTCCGGTGAAGGGGCAGGTGCTGCGGCTGACCATGCCGGACCGCCCCGAGCCGTTCCTGAGCCGCACGGTGCGGGCGGTGGTGCGCGGCAGCCACGTCTACCTGGTGCCGCGTGAGAGCGGCGAGCTGGTGATCGGCGCGACCAGCGAGGAGATGGGCTGGGACACCACGGTCACCGCGGGCGGCGTCTACGAGCTGCTGCGCGACGCCCACGAACTGGTGCCCGGCCTCACCGAGCTGCCGCTGACCGAGACGCTCGCGGGACTGCGCCCCGGCTCCCCCGACAACGCGCCGCTGCTCGGCCCGACCGGCCTCGACGGGCTGCTCCTCGCCACCGGGCACCACCGCAACGGCGTGCTGCTGACGCCCGTCACCGGTGACGCCATGGCGCGGGTGCTGACCACCGGCGAGCTGCCCGACGAGGCCCTCCCGTTCACCCCCCGGCGCTTCGGCGCCCCCGTCCTCGCGGAGCAGTCCGTATGAACGCCCCGGTCACCACGGTCACCGTCACCGTCAACGGCGAGCCCCGGGAGTTCCCGCCCGGCACGGCCCTCGACCTCGTCGTCAGGTCGCTCACCGCGGCGCCCTCCGGGGTGGCCGCAGCCCTCAACGAAACCGTCGTCCCGCGCGCGCAGTGGCCCGCCACCCCCCTGTCCGAAGGGGACCGGGTGGAGGTCCTGACCGCCGTCCAAGGAGGCTGACCATGGCCGACGATCCCCTTGTCCTCGGCGGCCGGACCTTCACGTCCCGGCTGATCATGGGCACCGGCGGGGCGCCGAGCCTCGACGTGCTGGAGCGGGCGCTGGTGGCGTCCGGCACGGAGCTGACGACCGTCGCGATGCGGCGGGTGGACCCCTCGGTGCAGGGGTCGGTGCTGTCGGTGCTGCGCAAGCTCGGCGTGGAGGTGCTGCCGAACACCGCCGGCTGCTTCACGGCAGGCGAGGCCGTGCTCACCGCGCGGCTGGCCCGGGAGGCCCTGGGCACGGACCTGGTGAAGCTGGAGGTCGTGGCCGACGAGCGCACCCTGCTGCCGGACCCGGTGGAACTGCTGGACGCGGCGGAGACGCTGGTCGACGACGGGTTCACGGTGCTGCCGTACACCAACGACGACCCGGTGCTGGCGCGGAAGCTGGAGGACGTGGGCTGTGCGGCCGTGATGCCGCTGGGTTCCCCGATCGGCTCGGGCCTCGGCATCCGCAACCCGCACAACTTCGAGCTGATCGTGGAGCGCGCGGGCGTGCCGGTGATCCTGGACGCGGGCGCCGGCACGGCGTCGGACGCGGCGCTGGCGATGGAGCTGGGCTGCGCGGGCGTGATGCTGGCGTCCGCCGTGACCCGCGCCCAGGAGCCGGTGCTGATGGCGTCCGCGATGCGGAGCGCGGTGGAGGCGGGACGGCTCGCGCGGCGGGCCGGGCGCATCCCCCGGCGTCTCTTCGCGCAGGCGTCCTCGCCGGTCGAGGGCCGGGCGGAGCTGGACCCGGAACGGCCCGCGTTCTGACGCCGGACGGCAGCGTTCCGGCCCGCCGCCGGACCCGCCTCCCGGCCCGCGCACCGACCGTGTTTCGGACGCGGTCGGGTAACACAGGTCACAGGTCCGCTCCAACGGCGGTTGAACGGGCCGGGGCTGTCACCGCGGACTCGTAGACTCGCTGCGTGGACACGACCCTTCAGGACCCGCTGGTCGGGCAGGTGCTCGACGGCCGCTACCGCGTCGAGGCGCGGATCGCCGTCGGCGGGATGGCCACGGTCTACCGGGCCCTGGACACCCGCCTCGACCGCATCCTCGCGCTCAAGGTGATGCACCCCTCGCTGGCGTCCGACGCCAGTTTCGTGGAGCGCTTCATCCGCGAGGCGAAGTCCGTCGCCCGGCTGGCCCATCCCAACGTCGTCCAGGTCTTCGACCAGGGCACCGACGGGGGGTACGTCTACCTGGCGATGGAGTACATCCCGGGCTGCACCCTGCGGGACGTGCTGCGGGAGCGCGGGGCGCTGCAGGCGCGGGCCGCGCTGGACATCCTGGAGCCGGTGCTGGCCGCGCTGGGCGCCGCCCATCGCGCGGGGTTCGTGCACCGCGACATGAAGCCGGAGAACGTGCTGATCGGGGACGACGGCCGGGTCAAGGTCGCCGACTTCGGCCTGGTCCGCTCGGTGGACACGGTCACCAACAGCACGGGCACGGTGCTGGGCACCGTGTCGTACCTGGCCCCGGAGCAGATAGAGCACGGAACCGCCGACCCCCGCGTCGACGTGTACGCCTGCGGCATCCTGCTCTACGAGATGCTGACCGGCGAGAAGCCGCACGACGGCGACTCGCCCGCGATCGTCCTCTACAAACACCTGCACGACGACGTGCCGCCGCCCTCCGAGGTGGTGCCGGGTCTGGCGCCCGCGCTGGACTCGCTGGTCGCGGCGGCGACCGCGCGCGACGCGGGGGCCCGCCCGGCCGACGCGGTGGCGCTCTTCGCCGTGACCCGCGAGGCACGCGCCCGGCTCACCGACGAGCAGCTGGACGCGCTGCCCCCGCAGGCGCTGTCCGCGGAGCACGACAACGCCGACGACCGCACCAGCGTCATCCCACGCTCGCTCACCGTGCCGCGCCCCCTCCCCGTGAACGAGGACGACGACGGCGCGGACCGTGTCCACCGCACCAGCCGCTTCCGGTCCCCTCCCCCGCTGCCGCCCCGGCGCCGCACGGCCGTGCGGCGCGGCCCCGCCGCGATCGTCGTGGCCGTGCTGCTGGTGCTCGGCCTGGGCGCGGGCATCTGGTACATCAACTCCGGCCAGTTCACCAAGGTCCCGCCGGTGCTGTCGAAGACCGAGCAGCAGGCCCGCGACCGGCTCGCCGAGGCCGGGCTCGACGTGGGCGAGGTCGAGGAGGAGTACAGCGACACCGTCGAGCGGGGCAAGGTCATCAGCACCGACCCGGCGGCGGGCGTCCGCGTCCGCGGCAGCGCCTCGGTGTCCCTGACCGTGTCCAAGGGTCCGCAGACCGTACGCGTGCCCGACCTGGACGGCTACGCGCTGGACAAGGCGCGGTCGCTGCTGGAGGACGAGGGCCTGAAGCCGGGCATGGTGACCCGCGAGTTCAGCGACTCCGTGCCCAGGAATGCGGTGATCTCCACCGAGCCGGGCAAGGGCACCAAGGTCCGCGCGGGCACGGCGGTGAAGCTGACCGTCAGCAAGGGCAGCCCCGTGGACGTGCCCGACGTCACCGGCGACGACCCGGAGGACGCGCGCGCCGAGCTGGAGGAGGCCGGGCTCGAGGTGGAGATCGCCGAGGAGCGGGTCCACTCCGAGCACGACGCCGGCAAGGTGGCCCGGCAGACCCCGGGCGCCGGCGGAGAGGCCGCGGAGGGCGACACCGTCACCCTCACCCTGTCCAAGGGCCCGGAGATGGTCGAGGTGCCGGACGTCGTCGGCGACAGCGTGGACGAGGCCCGCGAGAAGCTGGAGGGCGCCGGGTTCGGCGTGAAGGAGGACCGCGGCCTGCTGGGCCTGTTCGGCGACACCGTCAAGGACCAGTCGGTGGACGGCGGCGAGACCGCGCCCAAGGGCTCGACGATCACCCTCAAGATCAGGTGACGGAGGGGGCCGTCCGGGTGACACGCGCGGCCGTGACACCCTTGACGGGTGAAGAGTCACCCGTCCGGCCCCGCCCGCAACCCGATCGGCAGTCACGTCCCCGTGGCCGGCGGTCTGCACTCCGTCGGCCTGTCCTACGCCCGTGACCTGGGCGCGGAGACCGTGCAGGTCTTCGTCGCCAACCCGCGCGGCTGGGCCACCCCCGTCGGCAACCCCCTCCAGGACGAGGCGTTCCGCGCGGCCTGCGCCGAGGCGTCGATCCCGGCGTACGTGCACGCCCCCTACCTGATCAACTTCGGTTCGCACACCGAGGCGACCGTGGAACGGTCGGTGGAGTCCCTGCGGCACTCGCTGCGCCGAGGCCGGGAGATCGGCGCGCTCGGCGTGGTCGTGCACACCGGCAGCGCGACCGGTGGCCGTGACCGCGCGGTGGCGCTGAAGCAGGTACGGGAGCACATGCTGCCTCTGCTGGACGAGCTGACCCGCGACGACGACCCGTACCTGCTGCTGGAGCCGACCGCCGGCCAGGGGGCCTCGCTGTGCTCCCTGGTCGAGGACCTCGGCCCGTACGTCGAGCAGCTGGACGACCATCCGAAGCTCGGCGTCTGCCTGGACACCTGCCACGTCTTCGCGGCCGGGCACGACCTGGCGGGACCCGGCGGCGCGCACCGCACCCTGGACGAGCTGGCCGCGACCGTCGGCGCGGGACGGCTGAAGCTGATCCACGCCAACGATTCCAAGGACGTCGTCGGCGCCCACAAGGACCGGCACGCCAACATCGGCGCCGGTCACATCGGTGAGGACCCGTTCCGGGACCTGATGACGCACCCGGAGACCGCGGGTGTGCCGCTGGTGATCGAGACGCCCGGCGGCAAGGAGGGGCACGCGGCGGACGTGGAGCGGCTGAAGAAGCTCCGCGAGGGCTGAGAGCCCCGGGTCTCAGAGCTCGGGGCCGTCCCCGGGCTCCTCCTGGTAGGAGTAGCGCTGCTCCTTCCAGGGGTCGCCGACGTTGTGGTAGCCGCGCTCCTCCCAGAAGCCCCGGCGGTCGGCGGTCATGTACTCCACGCCGCGGACCCACTTGGGGCCCTTCCACGCGTACAGGTGCGGCACGATCAGACGCAGCGGGAAGCCGTGCTCGGCGGTGAGCAGCTCACCGTCCTTGTGGGTGGCGAACAGCGTGCGCTCGGACGTGAAGTCCTCCAGCCGCAGGTTGGAGCTGAAGCCGTACTCCGCCCACACCATCACATGGGTGACGTCCGGGGCGGGCGGGGCGATCTCCACCACCGTGCGCGCCGGGATCCCGCCCCACTCCGCGCCGACCATGCTGAACTTGGTCACGCAGTGCAGATCGGCCTCGACCGTCGTGTACGGCAGCGCCGTGAACTCCTCGTGGGTCCAGCGGTGCTTCTCGCCGTCGGCGGTGGCGCCGAAGACACGGAACTCCCAGCGCTCCGGGCGGAACTTGGGGACCGGCCCGTAGTGGGTGACCGGCCAGCCCTTCTGGAGCCGCTGTCCCGGCGGGAGCTGGAGATCCGCCGCTCCTCGTGTCGCGCGCTCCCCCGATTCGCGTTCCGCCGGCTGACCCATGTCTCCATCCTGACAGACCGGTGGCCATGCTCCTGAACCGGGCCCCGAACAATCGGCTATTCAGGGCCATAACGGACCAAGTGTGGGATTACTTACTAAGTCAAGACTTACTGGAAGATCTTCCGCGCCGATGCAATCATGCGCCCCGACCCGCACATTCCCCCACGCGGAAGGAGCCCGTGCCATGCAGGGCGATCCCGAGGTCATCGAGTTCCTCAACGAGCAGCTGACCGCCGAGCTCACGGCGATCAACCAGTACTTCCTGCACTCCAAGCTCCAGGACCACAAGGGCTGGCACAAGCTCGCCAAGTACACCCGCGACGAGTCCTTCGACGAGATGCGTCACGCCGAGCTGCTCACCGACCGGATCCTGCTGCTGGACGGCCTGCCGAACTACCAGCGGCTGTTCCACGTCCGCGTCGGGCAGACCGTCACCGAGATGTTCCAGGCCGACCGCGAGATCGAGCTCGAGGCGATCGACCGGCTCCGCCGCGGCGTCGAGGTCATGCGCAACAAGAACGACATCACCTCGGCCAACATCTTCGAGGCCATCCTGGCCGACGAGGAGCACCATATCGACTACCTGGACACCCAGCTGGAGCTGATCGACAAACTGGGCGAGGCGCTCTACCTGTCGACGGTGATCGAGCAGACCCAGCCCGACCCCTCGGGCCCCGGGACGCACGGCTTCAAGACGCCCTGACGGCGCCGGGGAACCTGCGGGGCGCGCCAGGGCCTTTCGTTCGGATCACCCCGGCGTCGGCCAAGACGCACCGCGTCCCACGGCCGGCCTGATCCAGACGAAAGAGCTAGGCGGCTTCCGGGACCTCCGGCGCGACGTCGGCCACGAGCGGCTGCCCGCCCTGGTCGATGACCTGCCGCCGGGGGCAGGCGCCGCGGCCGAGCAGCGCCTGGATGCGCCGGACGCAGCCGCCGCAGTCCGTGCCGGCCTTGCAGGCGGAGGCGATCTGCCGGGGCGTGCAGGCACCGGCTTCCGCGTGGCTCTTCACCTGTTCCTCGGTCACGCCGAAACAGCTGCAGACGAACACGCGGGTCACCTCCCGACGAAGATCTGGGTCGTGCCGTACCGACCCTCCGTCGGTGAGGCAAACCTAACCTTACCTACGCCCTTCGCGGGCACGAAAGGGGGGTGGGGCGCCGTCCCGTGTGAGACACGCCCCACCCCCGACTTCCATCAGCCGGCCCCGCCGGTCACTGGTCCCGGTACATCTCCGCGACCAGGAACGCCAGGTCGAGCGACTGGCTGCGGTTCAGCCGCGGGTCGCACGCCGTCTCGTAGCGCTGGTGCAGGTCGTCGACGAAGATCTCGTCGCCGCCGCCCACGCACTCGGTGACGTCGTCACCCGTGAGCTCCACATGGATGCCGCCCGGGTGGGTGCCCAGCTCCTTGTGGACCTCGAAGAAGCCCTTCACCTCGTCGAGCACGTCGTCGAAGCGGCGGGTCTTGTGGCCGGAGGCGGCCTCGAAGGTGTTGCCGTGCATCGGGTCCGTCACCCACGCCACGGTCGCGCCGGACGCGGTCACCTTCTCCACCAGCTCGGGGAGCTTGTCGCGGATCTTGTCCGCGCCCATCCGGACGATGAACGTCAGCCGGCCGGGCTCCCGCTCCGGGTCGAGGCGGTCGATGTACTGCAGCGCCTCCTCGGCCGTCGTGGTCGGGCCGAGCTTGATGCCGATCGGGTTGCGGATCCGCGAGGCGAACTCGATGTGCGCGTGGTCCAGCTGCCGGGTGCGCTCACCGATCCACACCATGTGCGCGGAGACGTCGTACAGCTGACCCGTGCGCGAGTCCACGCGGGTGAGCGCCGACTCGTAGTCGAGCAGCAGCGCCTCGTGCGACGAGAAGAACTCGACGGTCTTGAACTCCTCCGGCTCCGCGCCGCAGGCCCGCATGAAGTTCAGCGCCTGGTCGATCTCCCGCGCCAGCTGCTCGTAGCGCTGGCCGGACGGCGACGACTTCACGAAGTCCTGGTTCCAGGCGTGCACCTGGCGCAGGTCGGCGTAACCGCCGGTGGTGAAGGCCCGCACCAGGTTCAGCGTGGACGCCGACGCGTGGTACATCCGCTTCAGCCGCTCCGGGTCCGGGACCCGGGCCTCCTCGGTGAACTCGAAGCCGTTCACCGAGTCGCCCCGGTACGTCGGCAGCGTCACACCGTCACGGGTCTCGGTCGGCTTGGAGCGCGGCTTGGAGTACTGCCCGGCGATCCGCCCGACCTTCACGACCGGCACGGAGGCGGCGTAGGTGAGGACGGCGCCCATCTGGAGCAGCGTCTTGAGCTTCGCCCGGATGTGCTCGGCGGACACCGCGTCGAACGACTCGGCGCAGTCGCCGCCCTGAAGGAGGAACGCCTCGCCTCGGGCGACCGCCGCCATACGGGCTCGCAGCTGGTCGCACTCGCCGGCGAACACCAGCGGGGGATACGACTCGAGGTCCGCGATCACATCGCGCAGAGCCTCGGCATCCGGGTACTCGGGCTGCTGCGCCGCGGGCAGGTTTCGCCATGTCGCCTGTGCGGCGACGCTCAGAGAATCAGCGTTCACGGTCACGAGCTCCACAGTACGCGGTCGCTTCGGGTGCCTTTGGCCTCGCTCATCCAGTGAGACGGCCCCGTCCGGCCTCGCGGACCGGACCGGATCCGCCATCCCCGGGGGGCGGGGAGCACACCGCGCCGAGCTGAAGCAGCGTCTCGAGCTTCGGGCCATCCCGGCGTCGGCGGGGAGCGCCCTGGGCAACGACGCCGAGGCTCACGCGTCCCGGTTGTCATCGTGTAGCGTGCTGTCCATGTTCGCGCACTCGACCCGCACCTGGTGGTGGACCGCTCATCCGGCGGCCCACTGACTGCGCGTACGCACCGACTTCGCGAAGGCCGCCCGAGGGGCGGCCTTCGGTGGTTTCCGGGGCCGTTCCTCACCGCTCACGACAGCGACGAAACGAGGAACGCCCCATGGACCTGGCACGGCTCCCGCACGAGGACCGCCCCTTCGCCCTGCTGCGCCGCCGCACCCCCGGCCACGACCACGACACGGTGGAGCTGCTGATCGGGCCGGTCGCCTCCCGTGACCGCCTGGCCGACCTGCCCGACGAGGGTCTGGCGCTGGTGCCCTTCCGGCAGATCCGCGAGCGCGGCTTCGACGTCCGCGACGACGGCACCCCGCTGCTGGTGCTGACGCCCGAGGAGCGGCACGAGATCCCCCTCGACGAGGCCCTGGCGGCGCTTCCCGCGCACGACGTGCGGGTGGAGGGCGGCGGCTTCGACGTCGGCGACGAGGAGTACGCGCGGATCGTCGGCCGGGTCCTCGACGAGGAGATCGGCCGCGGCGAGGGCGCCAACTTCGTGATCCGCAGAACGTACGAGGGTGAGATCCCCGGGTTCGGGCGGGCCGACGCGCTCGCGTTGTTCCGGCGGCTGCTGGAGGGCGAGCGGGGCGCGTACTGGACGTTCGTCGTGCACACCGGAGAGCGCACGCTGGTGGGCGCGAGCCCCGAAGTGCATGTGCGCGCGTCCGGCGGGACCGTCGTGATGAACCCGATCAGCGGCACGTACCGCTACCCCGCCGAGGGCCCCACCCCCGAGCACCTGCTCCGCTTCCTCGCCGACGGCAAGGAGATCGAGGAGCTGTCGATGGTCGTCGACGAGGAGCTCAAGATGATGTGCACGGTCGGCGACCGGGGCGGCGTGGTGATCGGCCCCCGCCTGAAGGAGATGGCGCACCTCGCGCACACCGAGTACGAGCTGCGCGGCCGCTCCTCGCTGGACGTGCGCGAGGTGCTGCGGGAGACGATGTTCGCGGCGACCGTCACCGGCTCGCCGGTGCAGAACGCCTGCCGGGTGATCGAGCGGCACGAGGCCGGCGGACGCGGCTACTACGCGGGCGCGCTGGCCCTGATCGGCCGGGACGAGGGCGGCGCCCAGACGCTGGACTCCCCCATCCTGATCCGCACCGCCGACATCGACGCGGCCGGACGCCTGCGGGTGCCGGTCGGCGCCACGCTGGTGCGCGGCTCGGACCCGGCCGGGGAGGTCGCGGAGACGCACGCCAAGGCGGCCGGGGTGCTGGCCGCGCTGGGCGTACGCCCGGGACGCCCGCGCGCGGAGGCCGTACGGCCGAAGCTGGCGGAGGATCCGCGCGTGCGGGCCGCCCTCGACGGGCGCCGGGCCTCGCTCGCGCCGTTCTGGCTGCGGATGCAGGAGCGGTCGGACGCGCTCACCGGGCACGCGCTGGTGGTGGACGCGGAGGACACGTTCACCGCGATGCTCGCCCATGTGCTGCGGGCGGCCGGCCTGGAGGTCACCGTGCGCCGCTACGACGAGCCGGGACTGCGGGAGGCGGTCCTCGCGCACGAGGGTCCGCTGGTGCTGGGCCCCGGCCCCGGCGACCCCTCGGACACGGCCGACCCGAAGATGCGGTTCCTGCGCGGGCTGACCGCCGAGGTGATCGCCGGCAACCGGCACGGCGTGCTCGGCGTCTGCCTCGGCCATGAGCTGATCGCGGCCGAGCTGGGCCTGGACATCGTCCGCAAGGAGGTGCCGTACCAGGGGGCGCAGACGGAGATCGACCTGTTCGGACGGCCGGAGACGGTCGGCTTCTACAACAGCTTCGTGGCGACGTGCGACGACGAGGCCGCGCGGGAGCTGGCCGCCCACGGCGTCGAGGTGAGCCGCGCGGCGAACGGCGAGGTGCACGCGGTGCGGGGTCCCGGTTTCGCGGGCGTGCAGTTCCACCCCGAGTCGGTGCTGAGCCTGAACGGCGCGGCCGTGGTGCGGGAGCTGATGGGTCAGCTGCGCGGCACCAGCACGTTCTCGGAGCGGCGGCCGGCGGTGTAGTCGAGGACGTTCTCCACGGTCGTCGCGACGATCTGGCCGACCGCGTCCACGGTGTAGTACGCCTGGTGGGACGTGACCACGACGTTGGGGAAGGTGACGAGGCGGGCCAGGGTGTCGTCGTCGACGGCCTCCAGGGACTTGTCGAGGAAGAACAGGCCCGCCTCCGCCTCGTACACGTCCAGGCCGACGCCGGTGAAGCGGCCGGCGCGCAGCTCGTCGACGAGGGCGGCGGTGTCGACCAGGCCGCCCCGGCTGGAGTTCACCAGGATCGCGTCGTCCCGCATGGTCTTCAGCGCGGTCGCGTCGATGAGGTGCCGGGTCTCCGGCAGCAGCGGCACGTGCAGGCTGACCAGGTCGGACTCGGCGAGCAGCTGCTCCTTCGGGACGTACGTCATGCCCAGCTCGCGGCAGGCCGGGTTCTCAGCGACGTCCCAGCCGAGCAGCCGCATGCCGAAGCCGTGGGCGATGCGGGCGAACGCCTCTCCGATCTTCCCGGTGCCGAGGACGCCGGCGGTGCGGCCGTGCAGGTCGCGGCCCATGAGTCCGTTCAGGCGGAAGTCGAAGTCGCGGGTGCGGGTGGAGGCGCGGACGATACGGCGGTTGACCGCCATGGCGAGGGTCCAGGCGAACTCGGCGACCGAGTACGGGGAGTAGGAGGAGACGCGGGCGACGGTGATGCCGAGGCGTTCGGCGACGTCCAGGTCGACGTTGTTGAAGCCGGTGGAGCGCTGGGCGACCATCCGGGTCCCGCCGGTGGCGAGGTTGGAGAGGACGTCCGGGCCGAGGTCGCAGTTGACGCTGGTGGAGATGATCTCGTGGCCGGCGGCGATGGGTGCGGTGTCGTTGGTGAGGAAGACGTCGAGGGGGTGGACGGGGTGGTGGTTCGCGAAGGCGCGGGTGATGAGGGGCTTTTCGTCTGCCTGGACGCCGAAGGCGAGGATCTCCACGGGCCCCTCCGGGGGTTTGGGGTGGTTTGCTTCCCTGTTCCGTGAGGATACGGGGCCGTGGGTGGGGGTGCCTTGGGCCGGTTGGGTCCGTGCGCGGTGTCGGTGCGGGGGGTGTTGCGCAGCCCGGGGCTTGCGGGGTGCCGCCACGCCCACCCTCCCCCATGCTCGGCTTCGCTCAAGAGCGGGGCCCCCATCGCCCCTGCGGCACGATCGCCCGCGGCTGGGGTGGCGGGGCGCCCCTCAGGGGCGCGGGGAACTGCGCGATCAGCCTCGGACTGCCCGCGGCCGGGTGCTACCCGAAGAAGACCCCCACCTCCTCGTAGAGGGACGGCGGGACCGTCTTCAGGTGTGCCGTCGCGTCCGCCATCGGGACGCGGACGATGTCCGTGCCCTGGAGGGCGACCATCTTGCCGAAGTCCCCGTCGCGGACGCAGTCGATCGCGTGGAGACCGAAGCGGGTGGCGAGCCACCGGTCGTGGGCACTGGGCGTGCCGCCGCGCTGGACGTGCCCGAGGACCGTGGTCCTGGCCTCCTTCCCCGTGCGTTTCTCGATCTGCTTGGCGAGCCACTCGCCCACCCCGGACAGCCGGACGTGTCCGAACGCGTCCAGGGACTGGTCCTTGAGCACCATGTCGCCGTCGCGCGGCACCGCCCCCTCCGCGACGACCACGATGGGGGCGTACGAGGCGCGGAACCGGGAGGTCACCCACGCGCACACCTGGTCGACGTCGAAGGGGTGCTCGGGGATGAGGATGACGTTGGCGCCGCCGGCGAGGCCCGAGTGGAGGGCGATCCAGCCGGAGTG
This sequence comes from Streptomyces sp. P9-2, assembly GCF_051903975.1. Taxonomy (NCBI): domain Bacteria; kingdom Bacillati; phylum Actinomycetota; class Actinomycetes; order Kitasatosporales; family Streptomycetaceae; genus Streptomyces; species Streptomyces sp. P9-2. Next base: position 3,217,912 of record NZ_CP192633.1, on the reverse strand, counting down.
GCGGCCCATCACCTCGACGACCAGGACGCGCATGTGGGACTCGGCGGTGGTGTGCAGCCGGTCGATGGCCTCGGTGGCGATGCCGACGGCGGTGTCGAAGCCGAAGGTGTAGTCGGTGCCGGACAGGTCGTTGTCGATGGTCTTCGGCACGCCCACGCAGGGGACGCCGTACGCGTCGGCGAGGCGGGTGGCGACGCCGAGGGTGTCCTCGCCTCCGATGGTGACGAGGGCGTCCACGCCCAGCGCGGCGAGGTTGTCCTTGATCCTGCGGATGCCGTCCTGCTCGTTGAGGGGGTTGGTCCGTGAGGAGCCGAGGACGGTGCCGCCGCGGGGCAGGATGCCGCGGACGGCGGGGATGTCGAGGGGGACGGTGACGCCGTCGAGGGGACCGCGCCACCCGTCCCGGAACCCGGTGAACTCGTAGCCGTACTCCTGTACGCCCTTGCGGACGACGGCCCGGATGACGGCGTTGAGCCCGGGGCAGTCGCCGCCTCCGGTCAGTACTCCGACCCGCATGGAAGTGTCCCTTCGCCATGGCCGACGGAATGCCGTTCGTTCCCACCTGGCACGGTAAGGGTGACCGGGGTCACATCGACATGGCCGGGACGGTAAATACCGGAAAGAACAAGCGCGTTGGACGCGCTCCTACTCGTCGTCCAGGCCGCGCTCGATGGCGTACCGGACGAGTTCCACGCGGTTGTGGAGCTGGAGTTTTCCCAGGGTGTTCTGGACGTGGTTCTGCACGGTGCGGTGGGAGATGACGAGGCGTTCGGCGATCTGCTTGTAGCTCAGGCCCTTGGCGACCAGGCGCAGCACCTCGGTCTCGCGCTCGGTGAGCCGGGGCGCCTTCTGCTCCTCGCCGCCGGCGGCGGGCGCGGCCGGTTCGGAGGCGAGGCGGCGGTACTCGCCGAGGACCAGTCCGGCGAGGCCCGGGGTGAAGACCGGGTCGCCGTCGGCGGTGCGGCGCACGGCGTCGCGCAGTTCCTCGGTGGAGGCGGACTTCAGCAGATAGCCGGTGGCGCCGGACTTCACGGCCTCCAGGACGTCGGCGTGCTCGCCGCTGGCGGAGAGCACCAGCACGCGGACGGAGGGGTCGGCGGCGACGACCTCCTTGCACACCTGCACGCCGGGCTTGCCGGGGAGGTTGAGGTCGAGGACGAGGACGTCGGGTGCGGCGGCCTTGGCGCGGCGCACCGCCTGGTCGCCGTCGCCTGCCGTGGCGACGACCTCGAAGCCGGACTCGGAGAGGTCGCGGGCGACGGCGTCGCGCCACATCGGGTGGTCGTCGACCACCATCACCCTGATCGGTGTCGTCCCGGTCATCGCTGTTCCGCCTTCCCCCGTGGGTCGTTCGTCTGCTGCTGGTGCCTCGGCACCCGGAGTTCGACCTCCGTGCCCTGGCCGGGCACCGAGATCACGTCGGCGCTGCCGCCGAGATCGCGCAGCCGGCCCCGGATGGACAGGGCGACGCCGAGCCGTCCCTCCCCCTCGGCCTGGGCGAGGCGTCCCTCCGGGATGCCGGGGCCGTCGTCGCGGACGGTGACGATCACCTCGTCCGGTTCGTCCTCGACCAGGATCCAGGCGCGGGCCTGCTCCCCGGCGTGCCGGCGGACGTTGTCGAGGGCGGCGCCGACGGCGGCGGCCACCTCGCGCGCGGCCTCGCGGGCGAGCGTCACGGGCGCGCCGGGTTCGGCGAGGCTGACCCGGGCCCCGGCGTGCGGGGCGAGCAGGGACCGCAGGTCCACCGGCCCGTCGTGGTCCGGCTCGTCCTCCTCCACGCTTCGTACGACGGCGCCCTGGGCGGCGTCCTCACAGGCGCGGGAGACGGGGACGAGGCCGCCGGAGACCAGGGTGCGCAGCGCGACCTCCTGCTCGCCGGCCATGCGGCCCAGCTCGGCCGCCTCGCCGCCGATGACGGCGCCGCGCCGCTGCACCATCGCCAGGACCTGGAGCACGCCGTCGTGGATGTCGCGGGCGAGGCGCTCCCGTTCGCGGGTGGCGGCCTCGATCTCCAGCGCGCGGGCGAGGGTGCGCTCGGAGGCGCGGGCGACCTCGACGACGTAGCCGATGGCGATGGAGGCGACCCAGACGAGGACGACGTTGTGCACGGTGTCGCGGGCGGGGGTGCCGCGCTCGACGAGGTTGGCGACGGCGACGAGGGTGGAGGCGAGGGCCGCCCAGCGCCAGCCGCCCTTGACGGCGAAGGCGAGGACGGATCCCGCGGTCCATATGGACGGCAGGGTGGGTCCGCCGTCGTGGACGCGTTCGGCGGCGTCGGCGAGCGGGGTGATGAGGATGCCGGTGAGGGCGATGGTCAGGTCGGCGGCGAGGAACGGCTTGGTGCAGGCGGCGGCGCTCGCGACCTTGGGGAGGGTGGCGAGGGTCCACACGCCGAGCACGGCGAAGTAGGCGACGGCGAGCCAGGGGCGGGTGAAGCCGTCGTGGGCGGCGGCGAACAGGCCGATGGCGTAGATCATGGTCAGGACGCGGTAGCCGGTGAGCGCGCGCCACAGCGGCTGCTCGACCGACATGCGCATGACTCTGTCGCGCTGGGCCATGTCCCCCCCACTCCCCCGGTGCGTGCCGGGCCCGCTACCGCTCGGCCGGTCCCCCGGCCTGTCCCCGGTCCGTCTGCTCCAGGGACGCCCTGAGCTTCTCCGCCTGTTCCTTGTCGGCCCGGGCGACGGCGGCCCTGGCGGCCTTCTCCGCTTCCCGCTCGGCCTTCTCGGCTTCCTTCTCGGCCTTGGCCGCCTCGGCGAGCTGCCGCTTCATGGCGGTGGCGTACATGTCGACGTACTCCTGGCCGGACAGCTTCATGATCTCGTACATGACCTCGTCCGTCACCGCGCGGAGCACGAAGCGGTCGTGCTCCATGCCCTGGTAGCGGGTGAAGTCGAGGGGCTTGCCGATCCGGATGCCGGGGCGCATCAGCTTGGGCATGACCTGGCCCGGGGGCTGGATCTTCTCCGTGTCGATCATGGCGACCGGGACGACGGGCGCGCCGGTGGCGAGCGCCACGCGCGCCAGGCCGCCCGGCTTGCCGCGGTAGAGGCGGCCGTCGGGTGAGCGGGTGCCCTCGGGGTAGATCCCGAACAGCTCGCCGCGCTCCAGCACCTCTATGCCGCTCTTGATGGCGGCCTCGCCGGCGCCGCGTGCCCCGGAGCGGTCCACGGGGAGCTGGCCGACGCCCTTGAAGAAGGCCGCCGTCATCCTGCCCTTGACGCCCGGGGTGGTGAAGTACTCCGCCTTCGCGATGAAGGTGACCTTGCGGTCGAGCACCGCGGGGAGGAAGAAGGAGTCCGAGAACGACAGGTGGTTGCTGGCCAGAATGGCGGGGCCCTCGGCGGGGACGTTCTCCAGGCCTTCCACCCAGGGCCTGAAGGCGAGCTTCAGCGGCCCTCCGATGGCGACCTTCATCGTGCCGTACAACAACCGAGTGCCTCCTGTGCGTGTTGTTCAGACCATATCCCGGAGCGGTGCGGAAGGCCCCGACGGCCCTGGTCGGTGTCAGTGCGGTCGCGTACGGTGAAGGTCCTGCAATCCCTGTGCCGGTCCCGCGCCGGCCGAGACGACGTGCCGGACCGTCGACGTGTCCGGAAAAGTCCCAGGAAGTCCCAGGAACAGGAGGCCGAAGGTGCCGCTCCTGCCCGGAGCCGAGCCGTTCCGCCACGAGGGCGGGGAGACCGCCGTGCTCCTCTGCCACGGCTTCACCGGTTCGCCGCAGTCCATGCGCCCCTGGGCGCAGCATCTCGCCGATCGCGGTCTGACCGTGTCGCTGCCGCTGCTGCCCGGGCACGGCACCCGCTGGGAGGACCTGGGGGTGACCGGCTGGCAGGACTGGTACGCGGAGGTGGACCGCGAGCTGCGGCTGCTGCGGGACCGCTCCGCGCGGGTGTTCGTGGCCGGGCTGTCGATGGGCGGCGCGCTGGCGCTGCGGCTGGCGGCGCGGCACGGGGACGCGGTGAGCGGGGTGATGGTGGTCAACCCGGCGAACAAGGTGCACGGGGTGGCGGCGCACGCCCTTCCGGTGCTGCGTCATCTCGTGCCGGCGACGAAGGGCATCGCGAGCGACATCGCCAAGCCGGTGACAAGGGAGCTGGGGTACGACCGGGTGCCGCTGCACGCGGCGCACTCCCTGCGGAACTTCTTCCGGCTGGTCGACCGTGAGCTGCCGCAGGTCACGCAGCCGCTGCTGCTGATGCGGAGTCCGCAGGACCATGTGGTGCCGCCGGCGGACTCGGCGCGGATCCTGTCCCGGGTGTCGTCGGTCGACGTCACGGAGGTCCTGCTGGAACAGAGCTACCACGTGGCGACGTTGGACCACGACGCGGAGCTGATCTTCCGGGAGAGCACCGCGTTCATCGGCCGGCTCGCACCCGGCGCCGTCAGGGAGCCCGGTCTCGGCAAGGAAGGGACGACCGCAGGTGGCTGAGCACGACTCGGACCGTGAGGGCCGCGAGCCGGAGGAGAGGGGCGTCCCCTTCGACGAGGCCGCCGCGTGGGAGGCGATCGTCGCCGGGTACGGCGAGGAGCCGCCGGACCCGCCGGGCGCCAAGCCGTTCAAGTCGGTGGAGGACCTGGCGCTGCTGGAGTCCGAGACCAACGACGCGGACGACTCCGACGGGGTGGACGGCGCGGGGACCAAGGCGCCGCCGCGGAAGGCGGAGGAGGAGCCGCCGGCCAGGCCGCTGGGCGGCTCGGTGGCCTTCGCGCCGGGGGTCGGGCCGCGTGACTACAGCGTGGCGGAGCCGGCGGAGGAGGACCTCGACGAGAGCGACGAGGGGCATTTCGTGCCGCCGGAGCCGCCGCCGCTGCCGGAGGCGGACGTGACCTCCAAGTTCGCCTGGCTGGGGGTGCTGGGCGCCCCGGTGCTGCTTCTGCTGGCGATACTGCTGGGCTGGGAGATGACGTGGTGGCTGACCACCGCGTGCATCGGCGGTTTCCTGGGCGGCGCGGTCACGCTGGTGATGCGGATGCGCACGGACGACGAGGACGACGGGGACCCCGGCCGGGGCGCGGTGGTCTGACCCCGCTCACACGGCCGCCGGGACCTTGAGGGCGGCGAGGACGGGCAGGTGGTCGGTGGCCGCCCGCAGATCCGCCTCGGTGACGCCGGGCTGGTCGTACGGCACGCCGCAGCCCAGTACTTCGACGCCCTTGGTGACGAACAGGGCGTCGATGCGCTTGGGCGGTTCGGTGTGCGTCCAGGTGTGCTCGCCGCCCCAGGGCGCGGCGGTGCGGCAGTCGGTCAGGGTGCCGGCCAGCCGCCGGAAGGTGCGTCCGGCGGGCTCGTCGTTGAGGTCGCCGCCCGCGACGGCGTGCTCCACGCCCATCCCGGCCACCCGGTCGAGGAGCATCCCGCCCTGCTCGTACCGCTCGCCCTTGTCCAGCGAGAGATGGCAGCTGAGCACGCCGAGCCGGGCGCTGCCGAACCGTACGACGGCGGTGGCGAAGCCGCGCCGGTGCCGGCCGGGGGTGAGCGGCAGCAGCACGTCCTCGGTGCGTTCGACGCCGGCGCGCAGGGAGCACAGCAGGGCGGGCCCGGCGGCGGTGGCGCCGCCGGAGAGGATCACCAGCCCGGAGTCGGAGGCGAGCTTGGCGAGTTTCTTGCGCCAGCGGAAGAACCGCGGCGCCTCCTGGAGCAGCACCAGGTCGGGCGCGCAGGCGCCGATCACCCGGGCGAGGGCGGCGGTGTCGTCCTTCATGGAGCGGATGTTGTAGCTGAGCACCCGGACGACGGCCGACCCGTCGGCGTCGGTACGGGACCCTGGCAGCAGCTCGGTCGTCGCCATGCGGATCAAGATACGCCGCTGCCGCTACGGCGGCCCGGGAACGGCGACGCCCGCCGTTCCCCTCAAGGGGTCGGGCGGGCGCCGGCCGGGTGCCGATGGGCCGTCACATGACCGGGTCGGGCTCGCGGGCGAGGTCCGCCGCGCCGACCAGGCCGGCCTTGTTGCCGAGCTGGGCGCCGAGGACGTCGGCCACGGGGCGCCAGTTGCCGCCCACCAGCCAGCGGCGGTACGACTTGCGGATCGGGCCGAGGACCAGTTCGCCCTCGTCGGAGAGGCCGCCGCCGACGATGAACGCGGACGGGTCGAACAGGGAGGCCAGGTCGGCCAGGCCCGCGCCGACCCAGCGGGCCAGCTCGCGGTAGGAGTCGACGGCCACCCGGTCGCCCTGGCGGGCGGCCATGGAGACGTGCTTGCCCTCGATGCCCTCGGGGGTGCCGTCGCCGAGCGAGAGCAGCGTCTGGGCCTGCTCGGGGGTGGCGTTGGCGCGCTGCTTGGCGTAGCGGACGAGGGCGCGGCCGGAGGCGTACTGCTCCCAGCAGCCCTGCGAGCCGCAGCCGCACAGCAGGCCGTCCGGCACCATGCGGATGTGGCCGAACTCGGCGGCCACGCCGAAGTGGCCGCGGCGCAGTTTGTTGCCGATGATCACGCCGCCGCCGAGGCCGGTGCCGAGCGTGATGCAGATGACGTTGCGGTGGCCCTTGCCCGCGCCGAACTTGTACTCGCCCCAGGCCGCCGCGTTGGCGTCGTTCTCCACGACGACCGGGAGGCCCACGCGGGCCTCGACCTTCTCCTTGAGCGGCTCGTTGCGCCAGTGGATGTTGGGGGCGAAGTAGACCTCGGAACGCTGGCGGTTGACGTAACCGGCCGCGCCGATGCCCACGCCGACGATGTCGTGTCCGGCGCGCGCTCCTTCCACCGCGGAGGCGATGGCGTCCACGATCTCCTCGGGCGTGCCCGGGGTCGGCACCTTGTGGGTCGAGAGGATGGTGCCTTCCTCGTCGACCACGCCGGCCGCGATCTTCGTGCCGCCGATGTCGACGCCGATGGTGAGTCCCATGAATCCCTCAGTTTCGGTCGAGCCCCGCTACGCCAACGGTACCCGAGGCGACGGGCGCGCCGTCCCTGTGTCCGCAGGCCGGGCGGCCGGGAGCTCCGAGGGGTTCCGGGGGCGCTCAGTCCAGGTCGATGCGCTCGCCGGGGCCGGTGCCGGGGTCGTCTCCGGGGTCGCGGCGCTCCGACGGGTCGCGCGGCGGGGTGTCGCGCGCCGTCCAGCGGCGCTCCTGGTCCTGCACGGCGGATCGGTAGGCGGCGAGGAGTTCGCTGCCGGCGGCGGCGAGGTGGTCGAAGACGTCCGGGTTGCGTTCGATGACGGGTTCGACGGCGGCCTTCGCCTGCTGCACGACCTGGCGGACGACCTGCTGGGCGGCGGGCCCGGCGACCGCGCCGAGCAGCGGGGTCTGGAGGTCGGAGAGCTTGTCGGCGACCGCGTCGACGAGCCGCTTGAACTCCTCGGCGGCGGAGCCGGGGGGTGTGCCGTGGCGTGCGCGGCGGCGCGCCCGCTCGGCCTCGAGGTCCTCGGCGGCCGCGGTGGCCCAGGCGTCGGCGTGGACCTCGGAGGGTGCTTCGGCGGGCGCCTCGGCGCGGTCGTTCCGGGCGTTTCCGGTCCGGGCGTCGCCTGCCCGGGCGTCGTCGGTCCGGGCGTCGTCGGTCCGGGCGTCGCCGGCGCGAGCGTCGCCGGCGCGAGCGTCGCCTGCCCGAGCTTCGTCGGCCCGAGCGTCGCCTGCCCGGGCGTCGTCGGTCCGGGCGTCGCCTGCCCGAGCCTCGCCTGCCCGAGCTTCGTCGGCCCGAGCCTCGCCTGCCCGGGCGTCGCCTGCCCGAGCTTCGTCGGCCCGAGCATCGCCTGCCCGAGCATCGCCTGCCCGAGCTTCGTCGGTCCGAGCGTCGCCGGCGCGAGCGCCGCCTGCCCGAGCGTCGTCGGCCCGGGCGTCGTCGGTCCGCTTGCCGAAGGTCTCGTCCCCGGCCTCGTGCCCGGCGTCGTCGGGCGGGGGGAGCTGTTCGCACATGACGGACTCCTTGACTGCGGGTGGCCTTCTCGACGGTACCCGAACGGCCGTCGCGGCTTCAGCGGGTGCGCGGCCAGAGCTCCGGATCGGGCCGGAAGCGGACACGCAGCTCGCCCTCGCGCAGGGCGGCTCCGTCGACGGTGCAGCGGCGCAGCGCGGAGGGCAGCGGGACGACACGGCGGAACGGCCCGGCGGTGACGGTCAGTTCGTCGCCCCGGCGGACGAGGTCGACGGTGTCGCGGCGGGCACCGGGCAGGGGGAGGTGCCAGACCAGGACGCCGTCCTCGGCGATCCGGTCGGCGACCGGCCAGCGGACCGGGCCGGTGGCCTCGGGGGCGGCGGGCGCCGCGAGGGCGGCGAGGTCGTCGGCGCCGCGGGGGTCGCGGCCGAGGTGGGCGACGGGGTGCACGGTGTGCTCCTCGCGCCACTCGTCGAGCGTCTTGCGCTGCTGGGCGACGGGCCCGGCGAGCCAGCCGGCCGCCTCGCCCTCCGGCAGGACCCGGTTGGCGACGACCGCGTCCAGGCGCAGCCCGCGCAGGGCGACGCCGAGGGCCGCGCTGCGCAGGGCTTCGTCGCCCGCGGGTCCCGGTTCGGCGACCAGGCGTACGACGGTGCCGCGGTCGGCGAGGAGGGCCTCGACGGCGGCGAGCTGGAGGTCGAGGCGGGCTGCCGTCCCGTAGATCCACTCCGCGGGCATCGGGACGCCCGCGAGCCGTCCGAGCACCGGACGCAGGGCGCGGGCGGCCTGCCGTTCGGGCGGCAGCAGGCGGCGCAGGACGCGGCGGAGCTCCTCGGGCAGGGCGAGGAGGGCGAGCGCGCGGGGAGCGGCGGGCAGGTCGACGACGAGGAGGTCGTAGGCGTCCTCGGAGGCGGCGGCGTCCCGCAGGGCGCGCAGCACGGCGAGTTCCTCCGCGCCGGGGAGCGGGCCGGTCTCCTCGGGCACCAGGGGGGAGGCGCCGAGCAGGTCGAGCGCACCGCCCGCGCGCTCCTGCAGCGCGGCGAGGTCGGCCCGGAACCCCGCGTGGGGGTCGACCCGCCGGACGGTCAGCAGCTCGGGCACGTCCGCGTCGCCGAGCACCGGTCCCAGGGTGTCCCCCGGATCGGTCCCCAGCAGCAGCGTGCGGGCGCCCTCACGGGCGGCGGCGGACGCGGTGGCGGCTGCGATCGTGGTGCGGCCGCTGCCGCCGGGGCCGGTGATCAGGAGGGTGCGCATGAGGCCGAACGCTACCGGGACCTACCGTCCCGGGGCTCCGCCCCGGATCCCGCTCCCCACACGCCGGAGGAGCTGGATGCAGCCCGTCCGGCGTGCGAGGACGAGGCCCGCCAGGGCCGATCCGGCGCATCGTCCCGCGCGCCGGGGACGCGAGACGCCCAAGGGAAGCCGGACGCCGCGGGTGTCCTACTTCGCGCCGGACTCCACGCGCTTCTTCAGGCCCGCCAGCGCCCGGTCGATGATGACCTTCTCCGCCTTGCGCTTGATCATGCCGAGCATCGGGATCTTGACGTCGACCGTGAGGCGGTAGGTCACCTCGGTGGTGTCCGCGCCGGCGGGGGTGAGGACGTAGGAACCGTCGAGGGAGCGGAGCATCTGGGACTTCACCAGGGTCCAGGAGACCTCGTGCGGGCCGCTCCAGGTGTACGCCAGGGTCTGGTCGTCCTTGATCGCGCCGGCGTCCATGACCAGGCGGACCTGCTCGGCGCGGCCCTCCGCGTCGGTCTTGAGGACCTCCGCCTCCTTCACCTCTCCCGTCCACTCGGGATAGCGGGCGAAGTCGGAGATCACTCCCATCACGTCGGCCGGTGCCGCCTCGATGGTGATGCTCGAGCTGGTGTGTTCCGCCATCGCCGTGGCTCCTCCAGATGCGGGCCGGTAGGTCGTCCTCGCCGTGCGCGGGCCGGACGGCCCACGCACGTGCAGCGGAAGGCTACCGCGCACCGCCCGTACCGAGATCACCCGACCTGTGCGCAGGCGTCCGGGACGTCTCAGAACTCCAGCGCCCAGGGCCGGCCGGTGGACGCGAAGTGCCCCACGTTGACGCATTCGGTGGCGCCGATCCGCATCCGTCGCACCAGCGGCTGGTGGACGTGCCCGAACAGCGAATAGCGGGGGCGGGTGCGGCGGATCGCCTCCAGCAGCGCCGTGCTGCCCCGCTCGAAGCGGCGGGCGACGGTGTCGTAGACCAGCTCCGGGACCTCCGGCGGGATGTGCGTGCACAGCACGTCGACCTCGCCGACCGCCTCGATCTTCGCCGCGAACTCCTCGTCGTCGATCTCGTACGGCGTGCGCATCGGGGTGCGCAGGCCGCCGCCGACGAAGCCGAAGGTCCAGCCGCCGATCTCCACCCGCTGCCCGTCGAGCACGGTGGTGCCCGGCCCGGCGTACTCCCGCCACAGGGGCGGCACGTCGACGTTGCCGTAGGTGGCGTACGTCGGAGTGGGGAGGGCGGAGAACAGCTCCGCGTACTGTTTCCGCACCGCCGTCTCGATCACCGTCGCGCGGTCGACGCCGATGCCGGCCCACAGGCCGCGCTGGAAGTCGCGCGCCTCCTCGAAGCGGCGGGCGGTGCGCAGCTCCACGATGCGGTGGGCGTTCTCCGTGCCGAACAGGTCGGGGAAGATGCCGCGCGAGTGGTCGGCGTAGTCCAGGAACAGCACCAGGTCACCGAGGCAGACCAGGGCGTCGGCGCCGTCCTTGGCGCGCGCGAGGCCGGCCGCGTTGCCGTGAACGTCGCTGACCACGTGGACGCGGGTGCGCGGGCCGCCGCCGGGTGAGGATGCCATGGCGATCAAGCGTAATCGTGTGCGGCGAACGTGAACAACGGCGGCCCTACCTGCGGTTACTGGCTCGCCGGTTCAGCTGTGGACTACTGTGCGCAATGAAGCACCAACCTGTGTGACGCAGCGAACATCTGGCAGGGCCCCCTGTCGTGACAGCCATACCGGCGGGTAACGTCCGGGCAGTCCAGTCGTGCTCGGGATTTCAACCAATGAATTCGCGAGCACCCGCCCGAGCCTTGGACCGCACCGTCGCATCGCACAACGTCGTGGCGCCGGCGCCCTAAGAGGAGCAGCAGTCTTGCGCGAGTTCAGCCTTCCGGCCCTTTACGAGGTCCCTGCGGACGGCAATCTGACCGACATCGTCCGCAGAAACGCCGCGCAGCACCCTGACGTCGCCGTCATGGCCCGCAAGGTCGGCGGGACGTGGCAGGACGTGACGGCCGCCACCTTCCTCACGGAGGTGCGGGCCGCCGCCAAGGGCCTGATCGCGGCGGGCGTGCAGCCCGGCGACCGCGTCGGCCTGATGTCCCGTACCCGTTACGAGTGGACGCTGCTCGACTTCGCGATCTGGAGCGCCGGCGCGATCACCGTGCCGGTGTACGAGACCAGTTCGGCGGAGCAGGTGGCGTGGATCCTCGGCGACTCGGGCGCCACCGCCTGCCTGGTGGAGCTCGACGCCCACACGGCCACCGTGGAGTCCGTGCGCGACCGGCTGCCCGCGCTGAAGAACGTGTGGCAGATCGAGGGCGGCGGCCTGGAGGAGCTGGGCCGTCTCGGCACGGACGTCGCCGACGACACGGTCGAGGAGCGCTCCTCGGTCGCCAAGGCCGACGACCCGGCGACCATCGTCTACACCTCCGGCACCACCGGCCGCCCCAAGGGCTGCGTACTCACCCACCGCAGCTTCTTCGCGGAGTGCGGCAACATCGTGGAGCGGCTGCGTCCGCTGTTCCGCACCGGCGAGTGCTCCGTGCTGCTGTTCCTGCCGCTCGCGCACGTCTTCGGCCGGCTGGTGCAGATCGCGCCGATGATGGCGCCGATCAAGCTGGGCTGCGTCCCGGACATCAAGAACCTCACCGACGAGCTGGCCGCGTTCCGCCCGACGCTGATCCTCGGCGTGCCGCGCGTCTTCGAGAAGGTCTACAACTCGGCGCGCGCCAAGGCGCAGGCGGACGGCAAGGGCAAGATCTTCGACAAGGCCGCCGACGCCGCGATCGCCTGGAGCCAGGCGCTGGACTCCCCCTCGGGCCCGTCGTTCGGCCTGAAGGTCAAGCACAAGGTCTTCGACAAGCTGGTCTACAGCAAGCTCCGCGCGGTGCTGGGCGGACGCGGCGAGTACGCGATCTCCGGCGGCGCCCCGCTCGGCGAGCGCCTCGGCCACTTCTTCCGCGGCATCGGCTTCAGCGTGCTGGAGGGCTACGGCCTGACCGAGTCCTGCGCGGCCACCGCCTTCAACCCGTGGGACCGCCAGAAGATCGGCACGGTCGGCCAGCCGCTGCCCGGCTCGGTGGTGCGCATAGCGGACGACGGCGAGGTCCTGCTGCACGGCGAGCACCTGTTCAAGGAGTACTGGAACAACCCGGGAGCGACCGCCGAGGCGCTGGCCGACGGCTGGTTCCACACCGGGGACATCGGCACCCTGGACGAGGACGGCTATCTGCGGATCACCGGCCGGAAGAAGGAGATCCTGGTGACGGCCGGCGGCAAGAACGTCGCCCCGGCGGTCATCGAGGACCGCATCCGGGCGCACGCGCTGGTCGCGGAGTGCATGGTGGTCGGCGACGGGCGGCCGTTCGTGGGCGCGCTCGTCACCGTCGACGAGGAGTTCCTGGGCCGCTGGTGCGCGGAGCACGGCAAGCCGGAAGGGTCGACGGCGGCGTCGCTGTGCGACGACCCGGATCTGCTGGCGGCGATCCAGGAGGCCGTGGACGACGGGAACGCGGCGGTGTCGAAGGCGGAGTCGGTGCGGAAGTTCCGGGTGCTGCCGGCGCAGTTCACGGAGGAGTCGGGGCATCTGACGCCTTCGCTGAAGCTGAAGCGGAATGTTGTGGCGAAGGATTACGCGCACGAGATCGAGGCGATCTACGCGAAGTAGCGCCGACCGGGGTGCCTGGACCCGCCGTTGGCGGGTGCGGGTGCGTGGGGGTTGGTCGCGCAGTTCCCCGCGCCCCTGAGGGGCGGTTTCCGCCCGTCGCTCAAGTGCCGCGTCGCGGGGGCTTGTCGCGCAGTTCCCCGCGCCCCTGTAACGCGAGAGCCGCCCTTCGAGGGCGGCTCTCGCGTTACAGGAGTGTTTTCAGCTTGTCGGCGAGGAGGTCCCAGCGCCACTTCTCCTCGACCCATTCCCGGCCGCGGCGGCCCATGCGGTCGCGGAGTTCGGGGTCGGCGAGGAGGGTCGTGATGCGGTCCGCCGCTTCGGTGGGGGACGTGCCGGGGACCACCCAGCCTGTTTCTCCGTCGAGGACCGCGTCGGGGGCGCCGCCCGAGTCGCCGGCGACAACCGGGAGGCCCGTCGCGGAGGCTTCCAGGTAGACGATGCCGAGGCCCTCCACGTCCAGGCCGCCGCGGCGGGTCCGGCAGGGCATCGCGAAGACGTCGCCGGCGCCGTAGTGGGCGGGCAGCTCGGACCAGGGGACGGAACCCGTGAAGCGGACGGAGGCGGCGACGCCGGTGTCGGCGGCGAGGCGGCGCAGGTCCTTCTCGTAGGGGCCGCCGCCGACGATCAGCAGGACGGCGTCCGGCTCGGCGGCGAGGATCGCGGGCATCGCCCGGATCAGCGTGTCCTGGCCCTTGCGCGGCACGAGACGCGAGACGCACACGACCACCGGGCGGTCGGTCAGTCCGAGCCGGGCGCGCACCTCGTCGCCGCCGGAGCCGGGGTGGAAGGTCTTCTCGTCGACCCCGGGCGGCAGTTGCACCATGCGGGCGGCGGCCTCCGGGGTGAGGGCGCGGGCGATCCGGGAGCGGGTGTACTCGCCCAGGTAGGTGATCGTGTCCGTGGACTCCCCGATACGGCGCAGCAGCTGCCGTGCGGCGGGCAGCTGGGCCCAGCCGGCCTCGTGGCCGTGGGTGGTGGCCACGATCCGCTCGGCGCCCGCGCGGCGCAGCGCCGGGGCCATCAGGCCGAGCGGCGCCGCCGCCCCGAACCACACCGAGGTGCAGCCGTGCTCGCGCAGCAGCCCCACGGCCCGCCGGGTGGCGGCCGGGGTGGGCAGCAACATCGTCGTACGGTCGCGGACGACGGTGAACGGCTGCTCCGCGTCGAAGGCCGCGGTCGCCTCGACGCCCTCGCGGGTGCGCTTCCAGGTGGAGGCGTAGACGACGACGCGCTCCGGGTCCAGGCGCAGCGCCATGTTGTGCAGGAAGGCCTGGATGCCGCCGGGACGGGGCGGGAAGTCGTTGGTGACGATCAGGGTCTTGTGCATCGTCGCCGACCCTACCGAACGGTTGTCGCGCGTCCGCCACGGCGCTGCTCGGTGGCATGTGCACCGGCTTCCGGGACATCATGGCCCCTCATCGACCGCACACCGGACGGGCAGGAATCACGTGGAACCGACGGCCGCACGGGGGTCTCTGGCAGGGCTGCTGGGGATCTGGGGCGTGACGCGCGCGGCGCTGCTGCTGTGCGTGCTGAAGGTGGTGGTCTTCCCGGGCCCGGACGTCACCAGCGACGTGTCGGTGATCTACCGGGGCTGGTACGACGTCCTGGTCACCGGAACGTTTCCGCAGGACGACGTGACCTGGCAGTACCCGCCCGCCGCGGCCCTGGCGATCCTCTCCCCCGCCGTGCTGCCGTTCCTGGAGTACGCGACGGCCTTCTTCGTGCTGGCCCTGGCGGCCGACGCGGCGACGCTGACGCTGCTGCTGCGCGGGGCGCGCGGCGGGGGCCGTTCCCGGCGCGGGGCGTGGCTGTGGGTGGCGGGGGTGCCGCTGCTCGGTCCGACGGTGTACGCCCGCTACGACGTGATGGTGACGGCGGTCGCGGTGGCCGGGCTGCTGGCGGCCGGCCGGCACCCCCGGCTGGCGGGCGCGTTGATGGCGTTCGGTGCGCTGCTGAAGGTGTGGCCGGCGCTGCTGCTGCTCGCGGTGCGCAGGCGGGCCGCGTGGGTGTCGGCGGCGGTGACGGGCGTGGTGGTGGCCGGGCTGTTCGCGGCGACGATGCCGGGCGCGTTCGCGTTCCTGGGCTTCCAGCGGGACCGGGGCACGGAGGTGGAGTCGCTGGGGTCGCTGGTGTTCCATGTCGCCCGGCACCACGGCTGGGACGGTGAGGTGCTGCTGAACTACGGCTCGGTGGAGTTCCTCGGTCCGTACGTGAGCTGGGTGTCGACGGGGGCGCTGTTCCTGACCGGGGCCGCGCTGGCGTGGCTGGTGCTGTGGCGGCTGCTGGCGACCCGGTTCACGCCGCACACGGTGGCGGACGCGGCGTTCACGGCGGTCCTGCTGTTCACGGTCACCAGCCGGGTGATCAGTCCGCAGTACATGGTGTGGCTGGTCGGTGCGGGGGCGGTGTGCCTGTGCTTCCGCGAGAGCCGGATGGGCCGTCCGGCGGTCCTGGTCCTGGCGGCCTGCCCGGTGACGATGCTGGAGTTTCCGCTGTGGTTCGCGCACGTGGTGGCGAGCGACGCGCTGGGCATCACGTTGCTGGCCGTCCGTAACGGCCTTCTGGTGGCGGCGTCCCTCCTGGCAGCGGGCGCCTTGTGGCGGGCGACGGTGCCGGCCCGGAGGGAGATTCCCTCAGCACCGGGCCCGTCCTGGGCGGAACGCACGAGGGTGCCTTCGTACCGCCCCTGAAGGGGCGCGGGGAACTGCGCGACCGGCCACGGACGCCCCGCACCCGGCGTCGAAAGGGTGCCGCTGCGGCGCCCCCTGAAGGGGCGCGGGGAACTACGCGACCAGCCACAGACACCCCACACCCGGCGTCGAAAGGGTGCCGCTGCGGCGCCCCCTGAAGGGGCGCGGGGAACTACGCGACCAGCCACAGACACCCCACACCCGGCGTCGAAAGGGTGCCGCTGCGGCGCCCCCTGAAGGGGCGCGGGGAACTACGCGACCAGCCACAGACACCCCACACCCGGCGTCGAAAGGGTGCCGCTGCGGCGCCCCTGAAGGGGCGCGGGGAACTGCGCGACCAGCCCGAACCGGCCCGCACGCGCCGACGAAACCCCACCCCGCCTCACCGCAGCGCGCCCCGCACGAAGTCCCGCCACCGGAGTGTGAACTCCTCCGGCGTCACCCCCAGCACACGCTCCATCGCGTCCTCGACCGCCCCCTCCCGCCCCTCATGCGCCCCCACGGCGCGGTAGAACTCCCCCAGCTTCTCCTCCCCCCACCGCTCCGCGATCATCCGGCACGCCAGCCAGCTCCCCTCGTACGCCCGCGCCAGCCCCTCCGGGTCGCCGGTGAAGCCGAAGTCCTCGTCCTCGGGCAGCGCGGCCGGCACCTCCCCCCGTCCCACGGCGTGGGCCAGTTCCGGCGCGGCCTCGGCGGCGGTGCGGCCGGAGCCGCGATAACCGACCCAGTCGGCGTACCCCTCGGAGAGCCACAGCGGCGTCGAGGCCGACGTGTGGGCGCGGGTCGCGACATGCGCGGTCTCGTGCGTGAGGACGACCTGCCGCCCCGAGTCGCCCAGCATCCCGAAGGCGTCCGGATTCACGATCACCCGGTCCGCGGGCGCCCGGGGCCCGCCCCCCGTCGCCCCGGTGGTGACCGCCGCGATGCCCCGGTAGGAGGACGGGGGTGAGCCCAGGAGGCCCGCCATGCCCTCCAGGGTCTCCGGGACGAGGACGACGACACCGCGGGCCCACGCGGAGCCCCAGGCGTCGGAGACGGCGGGCACGGCGCGGTCGGCGAGGCGGGCGTAGTCCCGCAGGGTCTCCTCGGACTGCCCGACGCCGAGCACCAGGCTGCGTTCGCCCCGCACGGCCTGCGCGCGGCCCTGGTCCCAGAGCTGCTGGCCGGACTTCTCGGCGGGGCGGTCGGACTCCACCGACCAGTGCCCGTCACGGTCCCGGCTGAGGCTCAGGGTGCGGGCGGTGACGACCGGGGAGCGGTCGTGGCCGTCGACGCGGTAGCTGAGGTCGGCCGCGGCGGTGGCCCGGTCGCCGGTGCGGTCCAGGTCGGTGAGGCGGTAGGACCAGTCGGCGAGGGGCACCGCGCGCAGGTTGTCGAAGCCGTCGCGGGTGCCGGTGCGGGCGTAGGCGGCGGCGTCCCGGTCCAGGACGGCCTCGGCGCGCCGGTCGAGCAGGGACTGCACCTCCGCGCGGGCCGTGTCCACGGCAGGGCCGCCGCCGCACCCCACGAGGGCGGCGAGCAGCAGGCACAACGCCGCCACCGCCACCTGGGAAACCCGCGTTCGACCGGCCACCTGTCCGAGGGTACGGGCGCGGGCCCGTGGGAGTCAGACCCTGGTGACCGAGGACACCGGCATCATGCCGACCGGGTCGTAGCGCACGGGTGCGCCGGGGTACGGGGCGTGGATCACCTGGCCGTTGCCCATGTACATCGCGACGTGGGAGGCGTCGGCACGGTAGAGGACGAGGTCGCCGGGACGGGCCTCGGACAGCGGGACCTGCCGGCCGGCGTACCGCTGGGCCTGCGAGGTGCGCGGCAGGGCGACCCCGGCCTGCGCGTACGCCCACTGGGTGAGCCCGGAGCAGTCGAAGCCGGAGGGGCCGTTGGCGCCCCACACGTAGGGCCTGCCGAGGGCGGAGCGGGCGGCGGCGACGGCGGCGGCCGCGCGCCCGGAGGCGGGGGCCCCGCCGGGGCCGAGCAGGTCGGTGCGGCCGGAGCGGGAGGCGCGGTCCCAGGCGGCGCGTTCGCCGGCCGGGAGGGAGTTGAGGAGCCGGCGGGCCTCGGCGAGCTTGTGCTCCACGGTGCGTTTGTGGGCGGCGGCGGCCTTGCGGCTGCGTTCGAGGGCGCCGAGCCTCTTGGCGGCCTCGGCGCGGTCCTGGGACAGCGAGCGCAGGGTGCCGCGGAGCTTCCTCAGCTCGGCGGTCCGGTGGACGCCGAGCCGGTCGAGGACGGACGCCTTGCGGAGGTAGTCCTCCGGGTCCTCGGAGAGCAGCAGGGCGAGGGCGGGATCGAGGCCCCCGGAGCGGTACTGGGATCCTGCGAGCGAACCCAGCGCCTCCCGCATGGTGTTGACCCGCTGCTGCTTGCGGGCGATGCCGTCCTGCGCGTCGGCGATCTCCCGGCGCAGGGCGTCGGCGCGCTCGTCGGCCGCGTTGTAGGCCTCGGTGGCCTTCTCCGCCTCGCGGTAGAGGCGGTCGACCTCGGCCCGGGCGTCCTCCTGGGGCGCGGCCGTGGCCGGTACCGCGCCGAGGGCGGTGGCGGCCGCGGAGAGCAGGCCCAGGGCGAGGGCGGTGCTCCGCTCGGACCCTGAGGACGGTGCGGTACGGCGATGGGACCCCACGGGAAGTCGCGCTCCTTCCGCTGGCGGACAGGGAAACGCGGCAGACAGTAGCCGCAGGGGCCGCCCGCGGAGCTACGGCCAGGGCGGCACACACGGTGACGCCCCGCCGTTGACCTGGGTCGCGGCGGGGCGTGGAGGTGGTGCGGGTCCGCCGGGAATCCCCCGAACGGGGGCACCCGGCGTGGTGTCCGGTGAGGCGGACCCGGTGGGGTCAGACGCGGACGCCGAACATGAAGGGGCCGCCGATGGTGTTCATCGACTCGTAGCGCACGACGGTGCCGGTGCGGGGGGCGTGGATGATCTGGCCGTTGCCCGCGTAGAGGCCCACGTGGTGCAGGTCGTTGAAGAAGAACACCAGGTCGCCGACCTTGAGCTGGTCCACCGAGTAGATCTTGGTGCCGGCGCCGGTCTGGGCCTCGGAGGTACGCGGGATGCCGACGCCGGCCTGCGCGTACGCCCAGGAGGTCAGGCCCGAGCAGTCGAAGGAGGACGGGCCGGTGGCGCCGTAGACGTACGGGGTGCCGAGCTTGCTCTGCGCGGCGGCGAAGGCGGCGGCGGCGCGGCCGGAACCGGCCGGGACGTTGCCCGAGAGGGCGTCGCGCATGCTGTCGCGGGTGGCGCGGTTCTGCTCCTCGGCGAGCTGCGCCTTCTCCTCGGCGGTGAGGGTGTTCAGCAGCTTCTGCGCGGAGGCGAGCTTGCCCTGGACTTCCTTCTTCTTCTTGCCGAGTTCGGCCCGGGTGGAGGAGAGGTCCTTGAGCTTCTCGGCGGCCTCGGCGCGCTGCTGGGCCAGTTCGCGCTGCTTCTCCTGGATCTTCTTCAGCGAGTCGACCTGCTGGGCGCTCAACTGGTCCAGGGTGGACGCCTTGTCGAGGTAGTCGTCCGGGTCGGCGGAGAGGAAGAGCTGGACGGAGGGGTCGATGCCGCCGCTGCGGTACTGGGCGCTGGCCATCGAGCCGAGGCCGTCGCGCAGGTCGTTGAGCTCCTGCTGCCCCTTGGCGACGTTGTCCTGGATGGTGGAGATCTCCTTCTGGAGCTTCTCCTGCTTCTCCTTGGCCCCGTTGTACTTCTCGGTGGCCTGCTCCGCCTGCTCGTAGAGCTTGTCGACCTTGGCCTTGACCTCGTCCTTGCTCGGCTTCTCGCTGGGGGCCGCGTTGGCGGCCTGCGAGCTCATGACGACAGCAGCAGCGGCGGCGGTGGTGAGCACGGTCACGCGTGCGCGGCTCGGCTGCTTGGGACGACGGTGGGACGCCACGGAGACGAGCTCCTTCTCGGGAGAGTGATCGCGCGAGCGAGGGTTCGAAGGCAGACCCTAGTGATTCTCTTGTGATCAGTTCAAATCCCCGGGCACAAAATCTCCGCTACAGCGCGTTTATTACGTGACAACTCACCTGCAGTGACGCCATCTTGACGCTACGTTGCGTGACGGTTCCGTCAATTCAGGCAT
Organism: Streptomyces sp. P9-2; assembly: GCF_051903975.1. Lineage (NCBI taxonomy): Bacteria > Bacillati > Actinomycetota > Actinomycetes > Kitasatosporales > Streptomycetaceae > Streptomyces > Streptomyces sp. P9-2. Next base: position 3,198,427 of record NZ_CP192633.1, on the reverse strand, counting down.
TGAGTCTGTACGTTGCACGAGGGACGGAAGTGCTCAGATACTAAGAAAGCCTTTTGAGGAGCACGGCGGACGCGACGGGGCGCGCGCCGGCGCGTGCGACCCCGTCGGCGACCTCGCGGTCGGTGGAGACGACGATGACGGGCCGCCCCGGCGGTTCGGCGCGCACGAGCTGGCGGATCAGCTCGTCGGCGGTGACGCCCGGCTTGGAGAACAGCACCCGCACCCCGCGCGGCGGCGCCAGCAGCACCGGCGCGGCCAGTTCGGCGCCGTCGAAGACGCAGGTGACCTCGGCGCCGGTCTGGGCGGCGAGCTGCGCGAGCTGGCCGAGGAGGCGCAGCCGCTGCTTCTCCAGGGGCATCTGCGGATAGCCGGTCTTGGTGACGTTGTAGCCGTCGACGACCAGATGGGCCTGCGGCAGGGCGAGGAGCTGGTCGAGGACGGCCGGGTCGTCCTCGGACAGTGCGCGGGCGGCGATGTCCTTGGGAGTCATCCGGCCCGGCTCCACGGCGTCCACGGTCTCCGCGGGCCGCACGGACACGGGAGGCAGCGCCAGTTCGCGCCGCAGCCCCTGGGCGGCGTCGAGGACGGTGTCGAGCAGCAGCCGTACGCGCATGTCCTCGACGCTGCGGCCCTCGCGGGCGGCGCGGCGGGCGGCCTCCAGGGCGGCCTCGGTCTCCCCGAGCCGGGCCTTGAGGCGCCGGGTCTCGCTCTCGGCGGCGGACACCTGGGCCTGGCCCTCGGCGCGCACCGCGTCCATCTCGCCGCGCAGCTTGCGCAGGGCGGCCTCGCCACGCTTGACGTCGGCGAGGGCGGACCGCAGCTTGCGGTGCAGGGAGTCGGTCTCCTTCTTCGCCGCGTCCAGCTCGGCGCGCAGCCGCTCGGTCTCGGAGCGGGTGTGCTCGCGGGCGCGGTCCAGTTCGGCGCGCAGCCGCTCCAGCTCGGCGCGCGTCTCCTCGTCGGCGCGCTCGGCGTCGGCGCGCTGCGCCTCCTCGCCTGCGGCGGTGACCAGCTTGACCCAGCCCGGCGGGCGGAGCACATAGGCCGCGGCCGCCACGTCGAGCGGGTCCGCGGCCGGGGGCGGGGAGCCGGAGTCGAGGGCGCCGGTCAGTTCCGGCTCGGCCTCTCTGAGCTTCTCCCCGATCCGCTGCCGGAACAGCGGATCGGTCTCCAGCGCCGCGGCCATCGCGTTCCCGGCGAACTTGGCGCGGCGGGTCGGGGTGAACCGGGCGTACTGCCGCAGCTGTGCGGGGAGCTCGGCGACGGTGAGCCCGCCGAAGCCGTCCGCGACGATCTGGACGACCCTGCGGCGCACCCCGTCGGGCAGCGGACGGTCGAGCACCTCGGCGGCGCCGTCCTGCGGCCCCCCGCCCGTGGTCTCCACCATCCGTCACACCCCCATGCCTGTGGCGGCCCCGTCCGCGGGGTCGCCTGTCAGCGGGGCCCTCGCCCGTGCTCGACTTCGCTCGAGCGGGAGGGACCCCCTTCTCTCAGGAGCCGGCGCCCGGCCTGTCCACGAGTTCCACCTGGTCCACGGCGTTGCACCAGCGGCACCGCACCGACTCGATCGTCTCATCGAGCACCTCGCGCTCCTCGACCTTGGGCTCGCCGGCCAGATCGAGGTGCACGTACTCGACGACCTTCGACGAGCGGGTGACGTCGAAGCGGGTGAGGTTGCCGCAGAGGGTGCAGCGCCACCGCGTCGAGTCCGTCGGCAGAGGAACCGTCATCGTGGCTGTTCGCCTTTCTCCAGTGTCCTTGACGCACCGGGCGGCCGGTGCGTGTGGCTCGTAACCCTACGGCCTGCCGGGGTCGCGCCGCCCGCCCGTCCACGGCGGCGAGGCGATCCGCCCGCCTGCGTCCGGTTACGTCATGCTCTGTACCCATGATCCGCAACTGGACCGCGGCGGCGGCCGGGGCGCTGAGGACCTCGCCCGCCCCGGTCACCCGCACCCTGATCGTGCTGTGCTGCCTGGTCTTCCTGATCGGGCCGGCCTCGGGGCTGCACCCGGCGCACGGCTCCGGGGACGAGCTGCTGGCCGCGCAGCGGGACTACTTCCGCCGCTGGGGCGTGATCCCCGCAGACCTGTTCGACGGGTCCCCCGCGGCCGCGCTCACCCCCGCCACGGCGCTCTTCGTGCACGGCAGCTGGGTTCATCTGCTGGGCAACATGCTGTTCCTCCACGTGTTCGGGCCGATGACCGAGGCACGGCTGGGCCGGGTGCGGTTCACCCTCTGCTACGCCGGCTGCGGCTACCTCGCCCTGCTGGGGTACGCGGCCGCCAACACCGGCTCCGAGCGGTCCCTGGTCGGGGCCTCGGGGGCGATCTCGGCGCTGCTCGGAGCGTTCCTCTTCCTGTTCCCCCGCGGGCGGGTCACCAGTCTCCTGCCGTTCGCCTTCTTCCTGCCGGTACGGCTGCCCGCGTGGGCGGTGCTGCCGTTCTGGGCGGCGCTCCAGTGGGCGGCGGCCGGGCGCTCCGCGGAGGGCGGGCCGGGGGTGGCGTACCTGGCGCACCTGGTCGGCTTCGCGCTGGGCTTCGGCTGCGCATGGGTGTGGCGCGACGGGGCGACTACAGTGAAGTCCGCCCCTGTTCCGGCCCCCGAGGGAGAGAACCAGCCGTGATCACCGCGATCGTCCTCATCAAGACCAGCGTGGACCGGATCCCCGAGATCGCGGAACAGATCGCCGCGCTGGACAGCGTCAGCGAGGTCTTCTCCGTCACCGGCACGTACGACCTGATCGCGATGGTGCGGGTGCGGCAGCATGATGATCTCGCCGAGGTGATTCCCGGCAAGATCAGCAAGATTCCCGGGGTCGAGGGCACGGACACGCATGTGGCGTTCCGGACGTACTCGCAGCATGACCTCGAGGCGGCCTTCGCCATCGGGTTGGACAACTGAGGTCTTTCCGGGGCGCCCCGAACCCCGCTCCTCGAACGCCGGAGGGGCTGATTCCAGCCCGTCCGGCGCCGCAAGATGAAAGGTTCTTCATCGGAGCCTCATCCTGGGCCACAGGTACGCGGCCGACGGTGAGGGCATGGCCTTCACCCGTCGCATGGCGGCCCTCGCCGCCGTCGTACTGATCCCCCTCGGCGTCGCCGCGACCAGCTTCGCGCTCGCCGACAGCCCCGAGCCGCCGAAGGTGCCCCCGCGGGTCGAGCTGGACAGCGGGTCGCCCGCGCCGCCGCCGTCGGACGCCCCGCCCGAGCCCACGCCCAGCGACGAGGTCGTCCCCCGGCCTCCGGTGACCGACGGACCGACGGACGACGACGATGACGACGACCACGGCCAGGACCCCGCGGACGACGGCCCCGACCGGGACGACGGCTGAGCGCAGCCGCAGGCGGCTGTCCGCCCGGGTCCGCATCCTGCTGTGGCTGCTGTTCGTGATGGCGGTGGCGCTCGCCTCGGTCGCGGCCACCACCCGCTCGTTCCTGCTGCGGGACGTCGACCACCGCAGCAACGGGCTGCTCGCGCAGGAGACCGGTGAGTTCGCCGCGTTCGAGGAGCGGGGTCTCGACCCGGAGACGGGGCGGCCGTTCACCGAGCCGGAGCGGCTGCTGAAGGTGTTCCTGGAGCGGCAGTACGCCGACCCCGACGAGGAGTTGATCGGGCTGGTGGCCCGGCCCGGCGGCGACCCCGCGCAGTTCATACAGCCCCGCGACCTGCCCGTCGCGCTGCCGCTGCACCGGGACGCCGACGCCCGGCGCCGTATCTTCGACTCCCCCGACCCGTCCGGGGTGCTGCACCGGCCCGAGGGCGAGATCCGGTGGGCGAAGGTGCCCGTGGCCCGGCAGGGCGGCGACGGCGACCCGGAGGCCGCGTTCGTCGTCGCCTTCCACCCCGAGCGTGAAGTGGCCCGCGTCGACGAGGTGTTCCGGGTGCTGCTCGCCATCTCCGGGGTGGCGCTGCTGCTGACCACCGGCATCGGCTGGGCGGTCGCCGGGCGCATTCTGCAGCCCGTACGGCTGGTGCGCACCGCCGCCGCGCAGCTCACCGAGCAGGACCTCACCCGCCGTATCCCGGTGCGCGGCCACGACGACATCGCCGCCCTCGCCGAGACGTTCAACGCCATGCTGGACCGGCTGGAGCGGGCCTTCGCCGCCCAGCGCCAGTTCGTCGACGACGCCGGACACGAGCTGCGCACCCCGATCACCATCGTGCGCGGCCATCTGGAGCTGATGGGCGACGACCCCGCCGAGCGCGAGGAGACCGTCCGCCTGGTCACCGACGAACTGGACCGGATGAGCCGCATCGTGGAGGACCTGCTGCTGCTCGCCAAGGCCGAACGGCCCGACTTCGTACGCCCCGAGCCGGTGCAGCTCGCCGAGCTCACCGCCGACGTCTTCGTCAAGGCGCGCACCCTCGGCGACCGCGACTGGCGGCTCACCGACACCGCCGACCGGGAGACCGAGCTGGACCCGCAGCGCATCACGCAGGCGATGGTGCAGCTCGCGCAGAACGCGGTGCAGCACACCACGCCCGGGCAGACCATCCGCATCGGATCCCGCGCGGACGGCTCCCGCGTCGAGCTGTACGTCGCCGACTCGGGCCCCGGCGTGCGCCCCCAGGACCGGGAGCTGATCTTCGAACGGTTCCGGCGCGGCACCTCACGGCGCGGGGCGCGCGGCTCCGGCGCCGGTCTCGGCCTGTCCATCGTCAAGGCCATCGCGGAGGGCCACGGCGGGCAGGTCCGGCTGCACGACACCGAGGGCGGCGGCGCCACCTTCGTACTCACCCTGGAAGAGGCCCGCGGATGAACCGGATCCTGATCGTCGAGGACGAGGAGCGCATCGCCTCCTTCGTGGAGAAGGGGCTGCGCGCCAACGGCTTCACCACCACCGTCGTCGGGGACGGCGAGGCCGGCTACGAGTACGCCCTGACCGGCGGTTTCGACCTGGTGGTGCTGGACATCGGGCTGCCCGGCCGGGACGGCTTCACCGTGCTGCGCGAGCTGCGTGAGGCGCGGGTGACGACGCCGGTGATCGTGCTGACCGCCCGGGACTCGGTACGGGACACCGTGGCCGGTCTGGAGGGCGGCGCCGACGACTGGATGACCAAGCCGTTCCGCTTCGAGGAGCTGCTGGCGCGGATCCGGCTGCGGCTGCGTACGGCGGCCAGGGCGCCGGAGGTGACCGTGCTGCGGTCCGGCTCGCTCAGCCTCGACCTGCGCACCCGGCGCGCCCGCGCGGACGGGCGGACGGTCGACCTGACGGCCCGTGAGTTCGTGCTGCTGGAGCTGTTCCTGAGGCATCCGGGTCAGGTGCTGTCCCGCGAGCAGATCCTCTCCCATGTGTGGGGCTACGACTTCGACCCGGGCTCCAACATCGTGGACGTGTACGTGCGGGCGCTGCGCAAGAAGCTGGGCGCGGACCAGGTGGAGACGGTCCGCGGGATGGGCTACCGCCTGCCGGCCTGACCCCGCGGCCCCCGTGAAGGTTCCTTCATGAGGGGCTCATCGGCGGCTCACCGCCCGGCGGGAGCGTCTATGGCGTGACCTTGACGATCCGTACGACCGTGGCGCTGTGCGCGGCCCTGTCGCTGAGCGCGGCGCTCGCCGTGCCCGGCGTCTTCCCCGGCCTCGGCGGCGACGCCCGTCTCACCCTCGCCGTGTTCGCGCTGGCGACCTGCGCGTGGATCGGCACGCCCGTCGACGACACCTACGTCGCGCTGGGCGCGGGCCTCGCGCTCACGGTGACCGGGGTGATCAGCAGCGACACCCTGTTCGGCACCCTCGGCGACTCGACCGTGTGGCTGCTGATCTGCGCGTTCGTGCTGGCCGCCGCGGTCACCCGGACCGGGCTCGCCGGGCGGGCGGCCGCCTTCCTGGTCGGCGGGGCACGCACAGTACGGCAGCTGACGCATCTGACGACGGCGGCGCTGGTGGTGACCGCGTTCGCGGTGCCGGCCACCTCGGGGCGGGCGGCGCTCGCGCTGCCGGTGTTCCTCGCCCTCGCCAAGGCGCTCGCCGGGCGGGGGCGGCTGGTGGTGATGCTGGCGCTGCTGTTCCCCACCGTGATCCTGCTGTCGGCGGTGGCGACGCTGATCGGGGCGGGCGCGCATCTGATCACCGTGTCCGTGCTGTGGGAGGCCACCGGGGAGCGGGTCGGCTTCACCGAATGGCTGCTGCTGGGGCTGCCGCTGGCGGTGGTGTCGTCCCATCTCGCCGCCGAGACGGTGCTGTTGACCGCCACCCGGCGCGCCGACCGCACCGGCCCCGTGCGGATCACCGCCGAGGAGATCCAGCGGCACAGCGACCGCCCGGTCACCGGCCCCTGGACGCAGGCGGAGAAGCGGTGCGCCCTGCTGCTGGGCACGGTGGTCACCCTGTGGTGCGGCGAACCCCTGCACCAGGTGTCCCCGGCCGTGGTCGCGCTGATCGGCGCGGTCGTCGCCGCCTCCCCGGCGCTGGGCACGGTCGGTCTGAAGGACGCGCTGAAGACGGTGCCGTGGTCGCTGCTGCTGTTCATGGCGGCGACCATGGCGATGGGCGTGGCACTCGCCGAGTCCGGGGCGGCCGCATGGCTGGTCGGCGGACTCCCGGCGCGGATCGGCCCGTTGCCCTTCCTGGCGGTCGTGATCGCCGTCAGCACGGCCGCCCATCTGGTCCTGCAGTCCCGTTCCGCGCGCTCCTCCGTGCTGGTGCCGCTGGTGGTCGCGGCGGCCGTGACGGCCGGGGTGAATCCGGTGGCGGCGGCGCTCGCCTCCACCGCCGCGGCCGGCTTCTGCCACACCCTGCCCGCCTCCGCCAAGCCGGTCGCGCTGTTCGCGGAGATACCCGGCATCCCCACCTACACCCCGCGTGACCTGCTCCGGCTGTCCGCCGTGCTGGCCCCGCTCACCGCCGCCCTCGTCCTGCTGTTCGCCGTCACCGTGTGGCCCGCCCTGGGCGTGCCGGTGACCCCCTGAGGAGTACCGCAACCATGCTGAAACGAGTCGTCGTCGCCCCGAGCGGCTTCAAGGAGTCCCTGTCCGCCCCCGCCGCGGCCGACGCCATCGCCGCGGGCGTCCGCCGGGTGCTGCCGGACGCCGAGATCGACCGCATCCCGCTGGTGGACGGCGGGGAGGGAACCGCCGCCGCGCTGGCCAGGGCGACCGGCGGCCGACTGGTCGCCCTGGCCGCCACCGGCCCTGTGGGCGAGCCGGTCGGCACCCACTTCGCGCTGCTCGGCGGCGGGCAGGACACGGCGGTGGTGGAGATGGCGGCGGTCGCCGGGCTCTCCCTGGTCCCCCGCACCCGGCGCGACCCGGGCGCCACCACGACGTACGGGGTCGGGGAGCTGATCCGTGCCGCGCTGGACGCGGGAGTGCGGCGGATCGTGGTCGGCTGCGGGGACTCGGGGACGTCGGACGGGGGTGCGGGGGCGTTGCAGGCGCTGGGGGTGCGGCTGCTGGACGGGGAGGGGGTGGAACTGCCTCTCGGAGGGCGTGAGTTGTGGCGGATCGCGCGGGTCGACGCGTCCGGGCTCGATCCTCGGCTCGGGGGTGTGGAGCTGGTCGTCGCCTGCAACCCGTACAACGTGCTGTGCGGGGAACGGGGCGTGGCGCGGGTGTTCGGGCCGCAGAAGGGGGCGACCCCGCGGCAGGTGGAGGAGCTGTCCGCCGGGCTGGAGAACTGGGCGCGGGTGCTGACCCGGGACCTCGCCGTCACCGGCGTCGACCTGCGGCTGGGGCGCGGCACGGGCGCCTCCGGCGGTCTGGGGGCGGGGCTGGCCTCGCTGGGCGCGGCGCTGGTGCCGCGGTTCCCTGTGCTGCTGGACCATCTCGGTCTGGACGAGCGGCTCGCCCGGGCCGACCTGGTGGTCACGGCGGAGGGGGCGCTGGACCGGCAGACGCCGCGGGGGAAGGTGCCGGGGGAGGTGGCCCGGCGGGCCAAGCTGGCGGGGCGGCCGGTGCTGGCGATCGCGGGGACGTTGGGGGAAGGGGCGGCGGAGGTGCCGGGGGTGGATGCGTGCCAGGGGATTCTGCCGGGGCCCATGGAGTTGGCGGAGGCGCTGGTCCGCGGCGCGGAGCTGTTGACGGACGCGACGGAGAGGGCGCTGAGGCTGATCGCCCTGGGTGCCCGACTCCCGGCCGGCCAGGCGTGAGTTCGCCCCCGCCGCCCCTTCCCGTCCCGTCCCTGGGGCTGCGCCCCAGACCCCCTGTCGGCCCTCCGGGCCTCGTCCTCAAACGCCGGACGGGCTGGAACCAGCCCTCCCGGACACACCTCAGCCCCTCCGGCGCTTGAGGAGCGGGGCCTGGGGTGGATCCCCGGATTCAGCCCCTCCGGCGCTTGAGGAGCGGGGTCCGGGGCAGAGCCCCGGGGTGGGGAGGGCAGGGGCGGCGGGGGCGGGACCCCCTCTTACGCCCGCCCGGACGGGTCCGGCACGCAGCGGCCCTCCACCGTCCGGTACTTCCACCGCGCCCCGTCCCGCACAAGCTCCCGCACCGCCCGCACGAACCGTGCGACATGCTCCTCCGGCGTCCCGGCCCCGAAGCTCACGCGGATCGCGTTCAACGCCCCCGCCTCCGGCGCCCCGCACTCCCCCGCGGCGCCCGTGTCGCCACCCAGCAGCCTCCGCACCAGCGGGTGCGCGCAGAACAACCCGTCCCGCACCCCGATCCCGTACTCGGCGGACAGCGCCGCCGCGAAGTGCGAGCTGTTCCACCCGTCGACCACGAACGACAGCACCCCCACCCGCGGAGCGTCGTCCCCGAACAGGGAGAGGAAGCGCACCTGAGGCACATCCGCCAGCCCCTCCCGCACCGCCCGCACCAGCACGTCCTCCCGCTCGGCCAGCGCGTCGAACCCCGCCTCGGTGAGCGCCTTGCAGGCGGAGGCGATGGCGTAGGCGCCGATGACGTTGGGCGAGCCGGCCTCGTGGCGGGCGGCGGTCTCGTGCCACTGGACGTCCACTCCCCCGTCCTCGCGCCGGGCGACCGTACGGCTGGCGCCGCCGCCGGCGAGGTACGGCTCGGCCGCGCGGAGCCAGTCGGCGCGGCCGGCCAGGACGCCGGAGCCGAACGGCGCGTACAGCTTGTGCCCGGAGAAGGCGACCCAGTCGACGTCCAGATCCCGGACGGACACCGCGCGGTGCGGGGCGAGCTGGGCGGCGTCCAGCACGATCCGGGCGCCGTGCGCGTGCGCGGCGGCGGCGAGTTCGCGGACCGGCCACAGCTCGCCGGTGACGTTGGAGGCGCCGGTGACGCAGACCAGGGCCGGGCCGTAGGGGTCGCGGTCGGCGAGGGCGCGCTCCAGGGCATCCACGGCCTGCGCGGGGCTGTCGGGGGCGTCGAGGAAGGTCACCCGGCCCGCCCGCCACCACGGCAGCAGCGCCGCGTGGTGCTCGGTCTCGAAGACGAAGACCTCGCAGCCCTCGGGGAGGGCGGCGGCGAGCAGGTTGAGGGAGTCGGTGGTGGAGCGCGTGAACACCAGTTGGTCGTCGGCGCGGCAGTCGAGGAACCCGGCGACGGTACGGCGGGCGTTCTCGAAGAGGTCGGTGGAGAGCTGGGAGAGGTAGCCGGCGCCGCGGTGGACGCTGCCGTAGTAGGGGGCGTAGGCGGCCACGTCGTCCCAGACGCGTTGGAGGGCGGGGGCGCTGGCGGCGTAGTCGAGGGCGGCGTAGGTGACCTCGCCGCCGGTGACGAGGGGGACGGCGACGTCCCGGCCGAGGACGGGCAGCGGGGCGCGGACGGACGGCTCGACGGCGACGGCGGGGGCGGCAGCAGCAGGCATGACGGAACTCCCGTAGGCAGGGGGGATCCTCGCGCGAGCGGGCGGCCGACGACGACGGCGCGCGCTCCAGCGCGGAGGTGAAGAGTGAAAGGGATGTGCGGAGGCGGGGCTCGGCGCCCTATCGCATTCGCTTGCTCACAGAAGACTCCTCGACGACCAGGACCCCTGGTGTGCGAGGGGTCCGCGCTTGCCGTGAGCCCTGCTGCTCACGGCCTGGTCTTCACCCGGGGCACCCCGCCACGGACGGAGGGTTGCCGGACAGCCGGCCGGGGCCTGATGGCTGTCACTCATGACCTGAGAGGGAACGTACGTGAGGTGGCGGCCGTCCCGCAACCCGTATCCGGATGGCGGGACGGCCGTACCGGGCCTACGCGTTGGTGACGGCGACCCAGCGGTCGAGGACGCGCCTGGCGGCGCCGGAGTCGATGGACTCGGCGGCCTTCTCCATGCCGGCGCGGATCTGCTCGGTGAGGGTGCCGCTGCCGGGCTCCAGGGCGACCAGCGCCGCCGCGGAGTTCAGCAGCACCGCGTCCCGTACGGGGCCGCGTTCGCCGTCGAGGAGGCGGCGGGCGACCTCGGCGTTGTAGGAGGCGTCGGCGCCGCGCAGCGCCTCCACGGGGACCAGCTCGATGCCGACGTCGCGCGGGTCGAAGGTCTCCTCGGTGACCTTGCCGTCGCGGACCACCCACACCCGGGAGGTGCCGGTGGTGGTCAGCTCGTCCAGGCCGTCGTCGCCGCGGAACACCAGCGAGGAGTGGCCGCGTCCGGCGAACACCCCGGCCATGATGGGCGCCATCCGGGCGTCGGCGACACCGACCGCCTGCGCCTTGACCTTCGCCGGGTTGGCGAGCGGGCCGAGGAAGTTGAACACGGTGCGGACGCCGAGCTGGCCTCGGGCGGCGGCCACATGGCGCAGCGCCGGGTGGAACCTCACCGCGAAGCAGAAGGTGATGCCGGCCTCCTCGGCGACCTCGGCGACCCGGCGCGGGGTGAGTTCGAGGTTGACGCCCAGCTTCTCGAGCACGTCGGAGGCGCCGGAGGCGGAGGACGCGGCGCGGTTGCCGTGCTTGACGACCTTCGCCCCGGTGCCGGCGACGACGATCGAGGACATCGTGGAGATGTTCACCGTCTTGGCGCCGTCGCCGCCGGTGCCGACGATGTCGACGGTGGCGCCGGGCACCTCGATGACGTTGGCGTGGTCGTAGAGGGCCCGCACGCAGCCGGTGATCTCGTCGACGGTCTCGCCCTTGGCCCGCAGCGACACCGCGAATCCGGCGATCTGCGCGTCGGTCGCCTCGCCGCGCATGATCAGGTCCATCGCCCAGGCGGCCTCGTCGGCGGTGAGGTCCCGGCCGTCGAGCAGGGTGTTCAGCAAAGCGGGCCAGGAGCGGCCCGCCGCGGTGTCGCCTCCAGCGGGGGTCACAGCGCTCATGGTCGCTCCTGACGGTCGTAGCGGGTCGTCGGGGACCGGAAAAGGTCCCGCACCCACCCTATCCAGCCCGGGACACCGCGAAGGGCCCCCGTCCGCAGAACGGACGGGGGCCCTTCGCCGTCGTGTGGCGACGTTGGAGCTGCAGAGATCAGTGGTGGCCGTGGCCGCTCGTGATCTCCTTGTACTCCTCGACGGTCGGCTTCGGGATCTGCGACTCCTCGCCGTAGAAGCCCTTGCTGAGCTTCGCGCGCAGCTTCTCGGTGGCCTTCACCTTGCGCCGGACGCCGTTCTCGTCGACCTCCGGGCCGAGCTCGAGCGGCTTGGGCTGCTCGTGCGCGGTGAGGGTGTACAGCTGCTCCTGGCTGAGCGGCTCGTGCACCTCGATGAACTCACCGTGCGGCAGGCGCTTGATGATGCCCGACTCGCGGCCGTGCAGCACCTTCTCCTTGTCCCGGCGCTGCAGGCCGAGGCAGATCCGCTTGGTGACGATGAACGCCACGACCGGGGCGACGAAGAACGCGATCCGGACGAACCAGGTGATGGCGTTGATCGACAGGTGGAAGTGCGTGGCCCAGATGTCGTTGCCGCCGCCGACGAGGAGCACGAAGTACAGCGTGATCCAGGCGACGCCGAACGCGGTGCGCGTCGGGGCGTTGCGCGGGCGGTCCAGGATGTGGTGCTCGCGCTTGTCGCCGGTGACCCAGGACTCGATGAACGGGTACACCGCGATGGCGACCAGGACCAGCGGGAAGATCAGCAGCGGGATGAACACGCCCAGGACGAGCGTGTGGCCCCAGAAGTTGATCTCCCAGCCCGGCATGACACGGATCAGGCCCTCGGAGAAGCCCATGTACCAGTCGGGCTGGGCGCCGGTGGAGACCATGTCCGGCCGGTAGGGGCCGATGTTCCAGATCGGGTTGATCGTGGCGATCGCCGAGACGGCCGCGAGCACACCGAAGACCAGGAAGAAGAAGCCTCCGGCCTTGGCCATGTACACCGGGAGCAGCGGCATGCCGACGACGTTCTTGTTGGTCTTGCCGGGGCCCGCGAACTGCGTGTGCTTGTGGTAGAAGACCAGGATCAGGTGCGCCACCACGAGGCCGAGCATGATGCCCGGCAGCAGCAGGACGTGGATCGAGAAGAACCTGGCCACGAAGTCGTCGCCGGGGAACTCGCCGCCGAAGAGGAAGAACGAGATGTACGTGCCGACGATCGGCACGGACAGGATCGCGCCCTCCATGAAGCGGATACCGGTGCCGGAGAGCAGGTCGTCCGGGAGCGAGTAGCCGGTGAAGCCGGTGAACATGCCGAGGACGAACAGCAGGAAGCCGAACAGCCAGTTGATCTCACGCGGCTTGCGGAACGCGCCGGTGAAGAACACGCGCATCATGTGCACGAACATGCCGGCCAGGAAGACCAGCGCGGCCCAGTGGTGGATCTGCCGGATCAGCAGACCGCCACGGACGTCGAAGCTGATGTCCAGCGTCGACTTGTAGGCCTCACTCATCAGCTGGCCCTGCAGCGGCACGTAGCTGCCGTGGTACTCCACCTCGTTCATCGACGGGTGGAAGAACAGCGTCAGGTACACACCCGTGAGGATGATGATGATGAAGCTGTAGAGGCAGATCTCACCCAGCATGAACGACCAGTGGTCGGGGAAGATCTTGCGCATGTTGGCCTTGGCCAGGGAGTAGATCCCCAGCCGGCCGTCGGCCCAGTCGGCGACCCGCTCGCCGGCCGGCGCCTTCCCGCGTGCGCGGGAATCGGTGCTCGTCGTAGTACTCATCCGCGCTCCCAGAAAGCAGGACCGACGGGCTCGTCGAAGTCACCGAGCGCTTCGAGGTAGCCCTCGTCGTTCACGCCGATGCGCAGCTGCGGCAGGGCGTGGCCGGCGGGTCCGAAGATGACCTTGGCCCCGTCGGAAAGGTCGAAGGTGGACTGGTGGCAGGGGCAGAGCGCGTGGTGCGTCTGCTGCTCGTACAGGGAGATCGGGCAACCGACGTGGGTGCAGATCTTCGAGTAGGCGAGGATCCCCTCGTGCGACCACTCCAGCGCGCGCTTGTCCTTGATGTCGTCCGGCTGGATGCGGACCAGCATCAGGGCGGCCTTGGCGATCTCGGTCTGGAAGCCGTGGTCGTGCTCCTCCAGGCCCTCGGGCTTGGCGAAGGTCAGCGAACCCACGATCAGGTCCGACGGGCGCAGCGGCTCGTTGGTGTTCATGTTGACGAGCAGCTTGCCCTTGGACCACAGGGTGTGGCGCAGCTTCGTGCCGGGCAGCGGGCCGAGGTCGCGCAGCAGGACCACGCCGGAGAGCGGGAACAGGGCCAGCGCGCCGAACATGGTGTTGCGGATCAGCTTCCGGCGGCCGAGCGCCGACTCCTTGGCGCCCTGGCGGAAGTCGTCCATGACCTTCGCGCGGACCTCGGGAGGGGCCTCGATCGGGTGACGCTCGTCGGCCAGCTCGTGGTCCGACATCAGCGTGCGGGCCCAGTGGACCGCGCCGGCGCCGATGCAGAACAGGGCCAGGCCGAGCGTCATGCCCAGCGCGAAGTTCAGCGCGCTGATGTGACCGATCGGCCAGATGTAGACCGACTTGTCGACCGGGATGGTCACGTACGAGGCGATGAAGCCGACGGTGGCCAGCATCGACACCGTGAACAGCAGGGCGACCGTACGCTCGGACCGCTTGGCGGCCCGCTCGTCGATGTCCTGCACCCGCGGCTCGTGGGGCGGGAGGCCCGGGTCGGCGAACGGGTTCTGCTCGTCCGCGAGCTTCACCGCGCCGTGGCTGGTGTCCTGCGCTGCGGGCAGGTTCTCTTCGGGAATGTCTTGGCTACTCATGACTTCTTGGCCTTTGCGGTCCGAGCGGCGACCCAGACGGCGACCGCGATCAGCGCACCGAGTCCGAAGATCCAGGCGAACAGACCTTCGGAGACGGGGCCGAGGCCGCCCAGCGACAGGCCGCCGGGGCTCTCGGTGTCCTCGCCGTTGACCGCGTCGAGGTACGCGATGATGTCCTTCTTGTTCTGCTCCGACAGCGTGGTGTCGGGGAAGGAGGGCATGTTCTGCGGGCCGGTGAGCATGGCCTCGTAGATGTGCTTGGGCGCGACGCCGTCCAGGCTGGGAGCGTACTTGCCGTGCGTGAGCGCACCGCCCTTGCCGGTGAAGTTGTGGCACTGCGCGCAGTTGTTGCGGAACAGCTCGCCGCCCTTGGCAGCGTCGGCGCCCTCGGGACCGTACTGCTCCTCGGTCGGGACGGCCGGGCCGGCGCCCAGGGAGGCGATGTACGCCGCCAGCTGGTCGATCTCGGCCTGCGAGTAGATGTTCTTCTTGCGCGGGATCTGCGCGCCCTGCGAGGTGGCGGCCGGCATACGGCCGGTGCCCACCTGGAAGTCGACCGCCGCGGCGCCCACGCCCACCAGGCTCGGGCCGTCGGACGTGCCCTGACCGCCGGTGCCGTGGCAGCTCGCGCAGCCGACGGTGTAAAGCTTCTTGCCCTCCTCGATGGTGAGGGACTGGGCGGTTTCGTCGGCCTGCGCCTTGTCCGCGGGTGCGAACACGGCGTACAGCCCCCCGGTGCATGCCAGCGCGAGGAGTAGGACGACGAGCGCCGCCAGCGGATGGCGTCGTCGTGCGGAGAGCTTTTTCACGGATTACCCCGGTGTCAGGATCTTCTGCGTCGATGCTTCTGTTGAGTGCGCTGTGGTCAGCGCGCGCGGATGAGGGCCCGCCTACTTGATCATGTAGATCGTGGCGAAGAGGCCGATCCAGACGACATCGACGAAGTGCCAGTAGTAGGACACGACGATGGCCGCGGTCGCCTGTTCGTGGGTGAACCTCCGGGCCGCGTAGGTGCGGCCCAGGACCAGGAGGAAGGCGATCAGGCCGCCCGTCACGTGCAGGCCGTGGAAGCCGGTGGTCAGGTAGAAGGCCGAGCCGTACGGGTCGGAGGAGAGGGACAGGCCCTCGTGCTTGACCAGCTCGGTGTACTCGAAGACCTGGCCGCCGATGAACACCGCGCCCATGATGAAGGTGACGATGAACCACATCCGGAGCTTCTTCACGTCACCGCGCTCGGCGGCGAAGACGCCGAGCTGGCAGGTGAGCGAGGAGAGCACCAGGATCGTGGTGTTCGTCGCCGAGAACGGGAAGTTCAGCAGGTCGGCCTTCTCCGACCAGAAGTCGGGTCCGGTCACCGATCGCAGGGTGAAGTACATCGCGAAGAGGGCCGCGAAGAACATCAGCTCGGAACTCAGCCAGATGATGGTTCCGACGCTGGTGAGGTTCGGTCGGTTGACCGACGGGTGCGCGTGCCCGGTGTCTACTGTCGTTGCTGTCGCCACGCCGACATTATGTCGGTCGCTTATCCCGCCCTCACTCCCGGGGGTGCCGTTCGGTGTGTTCGCCCCTCCTGGACTGCCCGTATGGCCCATGGGAGCCCCCTTCGAAGCCGTGTCCGAACCGGTGTTGACGGGCGGTCCGAGGGGGTAGCATCCGCGCCATCGGTACCCGAAGTTCCCGACAGAGCCGTGCCCTCTCTCTTACGCGTGGAGGAACAATGCAGGCGACCGCCACGGTGCTGGTCTACAGCGACGACGCCAACACCCGGGAGCAGGTGCGGCTCGCCACCGGGCGGCGGCCGGCACCGGACGTGCCCCTCGTGGAGTTCGTCGAGTGCGCGACGCCGGCGGCCGTGCTCACCGAGCTGGACCGGGGCGGCATCGACGTGTGCGTGCTGGACGGCGAGGCCGTGCCGATGGGCGGCATGGGGCTGTGCCGGCAGATCAAGGACGAGGTCTTCAACGCCCCTCCGGTGCTGCTGCTGATGGGCCGCCCGCAGGACGCCTGGCTGGCGACCTGGAGCCGCGCGGAGGCCGCGGTGACGCTCCCGGTGGAGCCGGTGGAGTTCGCGAACGCCCTGGCCTCGCTGCTGCGCCGGAAGGCGCTGGCGGGCGCCTGAGGCGTCCGCGCCGCCCCTCGTGGCCGTCGGGGCCGCCGGGCCGCCCGTGGGCGGTCGCGGCGGCCCTGCGCGCTTCACACGGCCGCGGGCCGCAGCCGCGCCACCTGCTGAGCGGTGTCCGGGGTCTTCCCGCTGCCCGTGAGGGCGCTGCCCTCGCGCCACTTGTCCCAGGTCACGTTCCAGTCGCCGAAGCCGTTGCCGAACGGCTCCATGGTGTCGCCCTCCGAGTTCACGACCTCCACCAGGTCGCCCTGGCGGAAGGTGTCGAAGAACCACTCGGCGTCGGCGGTGCTCATCCCGACGCAGCCGTGGCTCACGTTGGCGTAGCCCTGCGAGCCGACCGACCAGGGGGCGGCGTGCACGTACTCGCCGCTCCAGGTGACCCGGGTGGCGAAGTGCACGTCCAGGTCGTACGACTCGGAGGAGCCCTCGGCGATGCCGACGGTGGTGCTGCGCATGCGTACGAAGCGTTCCTTGGCGAGCACCACCTTGACGCCGTTGCGGGTCTCGAAGCCGGGCTTGCCGGTGGTGACGGGGATCTGCTTGATCTCCTCGCCGTTCTTGTAGACCGTGAGCTGGTGGGCGGCCGCGTCCGTGACGGCTATCACGCGGTCACCGGTGCGGATGGTGAGCGGCTTGGCCGCGTCGCCGCGCAGCCGGTCGCCGACCTTGATGCCCTCCAGGTTGGAGCGCACCCGGACGGTGGCGTCGGCCGGCCAGTACTCCTTGGGCCGGAAGTGCAGCTTCTTGTCGTCGACCCAGTACCAGGCGCCGGTGACGGAGGGCGTGGAGTCGACCTTCAGGCCGCGTTCCACGACGGCCCGCTGCGCCGGGTCCTTCACGGGTTCGCTGAGCTCCGCGACGAGCGGCTGTCCGACGCCGTACGTGCCCGCCTCGGGGCCGAAGGTGATGCCCAGGCGCTTGGCGGCGCCGGGCTTGCCGGTGGTGAAGGTGAGGACCTTGCGGCCGGGCCTGCCGTCCTCGTCCTCGGTGCTCACGCGGACCGTGTACTGCGCGGAGGCGGCCAGCGGGGTGGTGCTGTGCCAGCGGCTGCCGTCGGCGGCGAGTTCGCCCGCCAGGTGGCGTCCGGAGGCGTCCACGGCGACGACGTCGGTGATGCGCCCGTCGGAGTCCTCGGCGGTGATCTCGAGGGGCTTGTCGGGGTCGGCGGTCTTCCCCTCGTCGAGGGAGCCGCCGAAGGAGATCTGGTCCGCCGCGTCGTACGGCTCGGCGGACAGCGGGCTGCCGTCTGAGGAGCAGCCGGTGACGCCCGCGCCGAGGGCCGCCACCAGCAGCGCGCAGCCGGCGAGGCGGGCCCGCGTGGCGCCCGGGCCGGTGCGGGGGGACTCTGTGTCTCTCATGGCCTCACGCTAGGGAGCCGGGCGGTCCCCGGCTCACCGGGCGGCCCGAACGGGTGAGGCGGATGCGGCAGAAGCGGGAGCCCGGACCCTCCTGACGGAGTGTCCGGGCTCCCGGGTGCCTGGCGGCGTGCTACTGGGTGCGGTTCTCACCGCGGTAGTACTCGAAGACCCATCCCCACAGGCCGATCAGCAGGAGCGGCGCGGAGAAGTACATCAGCCACCAGCCGATCGCCACGCCCATGAAGGCGAAGGCGCCGCCCGCGGCCAGGGCCAGGGGCTGCCAGCTGTGCGGGCTGAAGAACCCGACCTCGCCGGCGTCGTCGGCGACGTCCGCCTCCTTGTTGTCCTGGGCGCCCACGTCGACCCGCCGGGCGGTGAAGCCCAGGTAGAAGCCGATCATGATGCTCAGGCCGAAGGACAGGACGAGGGCAGTGGTGCCGACCGGCTCCTTCGACCACAGGCCGTAGACCACGGCCATGGCCAGGAAGAAGAGGCTCAGCCACATGAACATCTTGCCCTGGATCTTCACTTGCCGGCCTCCTTGCCGCCGGAGAGGGCCTTCTCGCCGTGACCGGCGTTCTCGAGCTCGTCGAGCGCGGCGATCTCCGGGTGGTGCAGGTCGAACGCCGGGGATTCACTGCGGATCCGCGGCAGGGTGAGGAAGTTGTGCCGGGGCGGCGGGCAGGAGGTCGCCCACTCGAGGGAGCGGCCGTAGCCCCACGGGTCGTCGACCTCGACCGGCTTGCCGTACTTGGCGGTCTTCCACACGTTGTAGAAGAACGGCAGCAGCGACATGCCGAGGAGGAACGAGGCGATCGTCGAGACCGTGTTCAGGGCGGTGAAGCCGTCCGCGGCCAGGTAGTCCGCGTACCGGCGCGGCATGCCCTCGACGCCCAGCCAGTGCTGGACCAGGAAGGTGCCGTGGAAGCCGATGAACAGGGTCCAGAAGGTGATCTTGCCGAGCCGCTCGTCGAGCATCTTGCCCGTGAACTTGGGCCACCAGAAGTGGAAGCCGGCGAACATCGCGAACACCACGGTGCCGAACACCACGTAGTGGAAGTGCGCCACCACGAAGTACGAGTCGGAGACGTGGAAGTCCAGCGGCGGCGAGGCCAGGATGACGCCGGTCAGACCGCCGAAGGTGAACGTGATGAGGAAGCCCAGCGTCCACAGCATCGGCGTCTCGAAGGACAGGCTGCCCTTCCACATGGTGCCGATCCAGTTGAAGAACTTCACACCGGTCGGGACCGCGATCAGGAAGGTCATGAAGGAGAAGAACGGCAGCAGCACACCGCCCGTGACGTACATGTGGTGCGCCCACACCGTCACCGACAGACCCGCGATCGCGATGGTCGCGCCGATGAGGCCCATGTAGCCGAACATCGGCTTGCGGGAGAACACCGGGATGATCTCGGAGACGATGCCGAAGAACGGCAGCGCGATGATGTACACCTCGGGGTGACCGAAGAACCAGAAGAGGTGCTGCCAGAGCAGCGCTCCGCCGTTCGTCGAGTCGAAGATGTGCGCCCCGAACTTGCGGTCCGCCTCCAGGGCGAACAGCGCGGCGGCCAGCACCGGGAAGGCGAGCAGCACCAGC
Source organism: Streptomyces sp. P9-2 (assembly GCF_051903975.1). NCBI lineage: Bacteria > Bacillati > Actinomycetota > Actinomycetes > Kitasatosporales > Streptomycetaceae > Streptomyces > Streptomyces sp. P9-2. The sequence goes on along the minus strand of NZ_CP192633.1, from coordinate 3,179,365 downwards.
ACACCGGTGAGCAGCACGTTCCAGGTGAAGATCGGCATGCGGAACATCGTCATGCCGGGGGCGCGCATGCAGATGATGGTGGTGATGAAGTTGACCGCGCCGAGGATGGTGCCGAAGCCGGACAGGGCGAGGCCCATGATCCACATGTCGGAGCCGATGCCCGGCGAGCGGACCGCGTCCGACAGCGGCGAGTAGGCGAACCAGCCGAAGCTGGCGGCGCCGTCCGGCGTCAGGAAGCCGCCGACCGCGATGAGCGAGCCGAACGAGTAGAGCCAGTAGGCGAACATGTTCAGCCGCGGGAACGCCACGTCGGGCGCGCCGATCTGCAGCGGCATGATCCAGTTCGCGAAGCCGGCGAACAGCGGCGTCGCGAACATCAGCAGCATGATCGTGCCGTGCATCGTGAACGCCTGGTTGAACTGCTCGTTCGACACGATCTGCAGGCCCGGGCGGGCCAGCTCGGCGCGCATCACCAGGGCCATCACGCCGCCGATGACGAAGAAGACGAACGACGTCACCAGGTACATCGTGCCGATCGTCTTGTGGTCCGTGGTCGTCAGCCACTTGACCACGACGCTGCCACGGTTCTGGCGCCTGACCGGCAGTTCGTCCTCGTAGTGGGACCCAGCTGCCGCGGCACCCTTGGGTTCGTTGAGGATGCTCACAGGATGTTCGACTCCCGGTTCTTCTCGGGGCCGGACTGCTCGATGCCCGCGGGCACGTAGCCCTTCTGCCCCTTCTTCGCGAGGTCCTTCAGGTGCTGCTCGTACCGCTCGGGGGAGACGACCTTCACGTTGAACAGCATCCGGGAGTGGTCGACGCCGCAGAGTTCGGCGCACTTGCCGAGGAAGGTGCCCTCACGGTTGGGGGTCACCTCGAAGGCGTTGGTGTGGCCCGGGATGACGTCCTGCTTCATCAGGAACGGCACCACCCAGAAGGAGTGGATGACGTCACGCGAGGTCAGCACGAAGCGGACCCGCTTGCCCTCGGGCAGCCACAGGGTGGGGCCCGGGTTGTTGGTCTGCGGGTTCCGGGTTCCGGGGATGCCGCAGTCGTAGACACCGCCGGCGTCGGCCGGGAAGGCCTCCTTGTAGCGGTCCGGAATCGCGTCGAGTTCCTTGGACGTCTTGGCGTCGCCCGTGGAACCCTCGACGTTCTCGACGTAGTTGAAGCACCAGCTCCACTGGAAGCCGACCACGTTCACCGTGACGTCGGGCTTCTTCTCGAGCTTCAGCAGCTCGGATTCGTCGCGCGCGGTGAAGTAGAAGAACACCGAGACGATGATGAGGGGGACCACCGTGTACAACGCCTCGATGGGCATGTTGTACCGGGTCTGCGGAGGTACCTCGACCTTGGTGCGGCTGCGCCGGTGGAAGAAAGCACTCCACAGGATCAGGCCCCACACCAGCACGCCGACGGCGAGCGCGGCCGCCCAGGACCCCTGCCACAGGGAGAGGATCCGGGGAGCCTCTTCCGTCGTGGGGGTGGGCATGCCAAGGCGGGGGAAGTCCTCCCATGTGCAACCGGTGGCGGTCGCCAGGACCAGGCCCGCGGTCAGTGCCTGCAGCAGCTTCCGCCGCATCGGGCGCCGCGGCTTGGGGGTACCGCCCACGCCTTCCAGGCCGTGGGGGAGGTCGGAGCCGTTGGGACTCACGTAGCGCCTTCCCGAGAGTCTCGCCCGCGCTGTTCGGCTGCGGCCTGGCCTTCTCGCTGGTCGGTCGCCGCCCTGCGTCGGGCAGGGGTTTGGATGTTTATGCGGACCAAACCCTAGCCGACGCCCTTCCGGGGTTCGCGGGGAGGGGTGCCGTACGCGCCGCGGGTTACATCGAGCGCCCCATCTTCCCGGGGTGCGGGCGTCGTGGCGGCTGCGGCGTCGTCGTGGTCGATCGCGCGGTTCCCCACGCCCCCGAGGGGGTTAGCGTTGGCGTGTGTCCTACTTCGACGCCGCTTCCGCCGCTCCTCTTCATCCCGTCGCCCGTCAGGCGCTGATGGCCTCTCTGGACGAAGGGTGGGCGGATCCGGCGCGGTTGTACAAGGAGGGGCGGCGGGCGCGGCTGTTGCTCGACGCCGCCCGGGAGGCGGCCGCGGAGGGGGTGGGGTGCCGGCCCGACGAGCTGGTGTTCACCCCGTCGGGGACGACGGCGGTGCACTCCGGGATCGCGGGGGCGCTGGCCGGGAGGCGGCGCACCGGGCGTCACCTGATCGTGTCAGCGGTCGAACACTCGTCTGTACTCCATGCGGCGGAAGTTCACCGGGACGGCGGCGGCACGGTCACCGAGGTCCCGGTGGACCGCACGGGCGCCGTACGCCCGTCCGAGTTCGCCGGGGCGCTGCGGCCGGACACCGCGCTGGCCTGTCTGCAGTCCGCCAACCATGAGGTGGGCACCCTGCAGCCGGTGGCCGAGGCGGCCGAGGCGTGCCGGGCCGCCGGGGTGCCGCTGCTGGTGGACGCGGCGCAGTCGCTGGGCTGGGGCCCGGTGGAGGGCGCCTGGTCGCTGCTCGCGGCGAGCGCCCACAAGTGGGGCGGGCCCTCGGGGGTGGGTCTGCTGGCCGTACGCAAGGGGGTGCGGTTCGCGCCCCAGGGGCCGCGGGACGAGCGGGAGTCGGGGCGGGTGCCCGGGTTCGAGAACCTCCCGGCGATCGTGGCCGCGGCGGCGTCGCTGCGGGCGGTGCGGGCGGAGGCCGCCCAGGAGGCGGCCCGGCTGCGGGAACTGACGGACAGGATCCGGGCGCGGGTGCCGGAGCTGGTGCCGGACGTGGAGGTGGTCGGGGACCCGGAGCGGCGGCTGCCGGGCGTGGTCACCTTCTCGTGTCTCTATGTCGACGGGGAGACCGTGCTGCACGAGCTGGACCGGGAGGGCTTCTCCGTGTCGTCCGGCTCGTCCTGCACCAGCAGCACGCTGACGCCCAGCCATGTGCTGAAGGCGATGGGGGTGCTCAGCGAGGGCAACGTCCGGGTGTCGCTGCCGCCGGGCACGAAGACGGAGGACGTGGAGCGCTTCCTCGACGTGCTGCCGGGCGTGGTCGCCGGGGTGCGGGAGAAGCTGGGCGCACCGGTGTCCCGTACGGAGGCCGTCACCGAGGAGCGGGAGGAGGCGCTGGTGGTGGACGCGCTGGGGCGGCGCTGCCCGATCCCGGTGATCGAGCTGGCCAAGGTGATCGGCGACGTGCCCGTGGGCGGCCTGGTGCGGGTCCTCGCCGACGACGAGGCGGCCCGGCTGGACATCCCCGCGTGGTGCGAGATGCGCGGCCAGGAGTACGTGGGCGAGCAGCCGGCGGACCGGGGCGCGGCCTATGTGGTCCGCCGGCTGTCGTGAGGTGTGACCGGGGTCAGCGCAGGTGCTCGCGCACCTCGGTGGCGGCGTCGTCGCCGTAGGCCTTGGTGAAGCGCTCCATGAAGTGGGCGCGGCGCAGCTGGTACTCCTGGGTGCCGACCGTCTCGATGACGAGGGTCGCCAGCATGCAGCCGACCTGCGCGGCGCGCTCGAGGGAGACGCCCCACGCGAGGCCGGACAGGAAGCCCGCGCGGAAGGCGTCGCCGACGCCGGTGGGGTCGGCCTTGCGCTCCTCGTCGGGGCAGGCGACCTCGACGGGCGGCTCGCCGGCCCGCTCGATGCGCACGCCGCGGGCGCCGAGGGTGGTGACGCGGTGGCCGACCTTGGAGAGGATCTCCTCGTCGGTCCAGCCGGTCTTCGTCTGGATGAGGCCCTTTTCGTACTCGTTGGAGAAGAGGTACGTGGCCCCCTCCAGCAGTATCCGGATCTCCTCCCCGTTCATGCGGGCGATCTGCTGGGAGAAGTCGGCGGCGAACGGGATGCCCCGCGAACGGCACTCCTCGGTGTGCCGGAGCATCGCCTCCGGGTCGTCGGCGCCGATGGACACCAGGTCGAGTCCGCCCACACGGTCGGCGACGGTCTTCAGCTCGATCAGACGGGCCTCGCTCATCGCGCCCGTGTAGAAGGAGCCGATCTGGTTGTGGTCGGAGTCCGTGGTGCACACGAAGCGGGCGGTGTGCAGCGTGTCCGAGATGCGGACGGAGTCGGTGTCGACGCCGTGCCGCTCCAGCCAGGCGCGGTACTCGTCGAAGTCGAACCCGGCAGCGCCGACCAGGATCGGGCGGGTGCCGAGCTGGCCCATGCCGAAGGCGATGTTCGCGGCCACCCCGCCGCGACGCACGTCGAGGTTGTCGACCAGGAAGGACAGCGAGACCGTGTGCAGCTGGTCCGCGACGAGCTGGTCGGCGAAGCGGCCGGGGAAGGTCATGAGGTGGTCGGTGGCGATGGAGCCGGTGACTGCGATGCGCACGGCGTGGATTCTCCTGGGGGAGGGGGGTTTGACACTTCACGCTACCGGGTGGGGACGGCCCGTAGAAGCAGCCGAAACTACCCGATAGTAGCTCTTTCTTCACGGCTGTCCGCGTGCATACGGTGCGGACATGACGAACATCAAGGTCCACAGCCCCGCTCCGGTCGACCTCGAGGGCGACCTGACCTCGCTGCGCGGCGACTGCGCCCGGATGGTCCCGCACTGGACGGCGCCCGAACGGACGGCGGCCCGGCCGGTGTCGCCCTCCCTGATCCACGGGGTGGATGTGCCGCCCGCCTCGGCGCGGATGCTCGACGCGATGTCCGACTACGGCGACTGAGCGAACGAGGGGAACCGCGCGCTCCCCCACTGCGTCCCATCGCTGTCCCCCGTGGAGGGGATGCGGGATACGAACCCTCGGCAGCCCCGGCGTGACCGGGCAGGGTCCGCATGGGACAGCTGTGCAGGCGAAGGAGCGATGCGGTGAACACCGAGCGACCCGACCACGACGACGAGCCGCGCCCCGTCTCGGGCGACGCGCCCGACACGGAGGGCGCCCGGCCGCGCACCGCCTCCCCGGAGGCGGCCGCATCCGATTCCGGCGCCGCGGGGACGCGGGGCGCGGACGAGAACGAAGAGGCTTCGCAGCCTGAGGGCGCCGAGGGCGCGGACGCCTCGGCGTCCGAGGCCGGAAGCCTCACACGCGCGGGTGACGCCGGACCGGCCGGTCGGCCGGAGGGGACGGAGCCGGGTACCGGCGCCTCCCGGCCCGGGGCGGGCGGGACCGCCGAGCACGGGCCCGCGGCGGCGCCCGACGGGACCACGGCATCCGCGGCCGGGTCCGACGAGCCCGGCCGGATCGACGCGCACGCCACACCGGCCGATGCGTCCGCGGCTTCGCGGCGGGCGACCCCGGAAGCGACCGGTCCGCAGGCCGCCGACAGCGACACACCTCGCACCGAGAAGGACGGACCCGAGCGGGCCGGCGCCCCCGCCACCGCCACGAACGAGTCCGCGCCCCCGCCGCCCGCGAAGCCGGAAGCGACCGGCCCACAGGCCACCGACAGCGACACACCTCGCACCGAGAAGGACGGACCCCAGCGGGCCGGCGCCCCCGCCACCGCCACGAACGAGTCCGCGCCCCCGCCGCCCGCGAAGCCGGAAGCGACCGGTCCGCGGGACGGGGACGCGCCCCGCGCCGGGGAGGCCGAGTCCGCGCGGGCGGACGCGTCCGCGGCCGAAGCCGCCGGCCCGGCCGCCGCGGGTGACGGTTCCGACGACCACGCCTACGCCGGCCCCGAACCCGTCGTCGGCGCCGGGCACGACGGGGACCCCGGGGCCGAGAGGCCCGTGCGGCGGCGGACGCCGGCGCTGGTGGCCTCCGTCGCCGCCGCCGTGCTGCTGGTCGGCGGCGGTGGGGCGTATCTCGCCGCCGGGGCGGCCGGGGACTCCGGGGGCGGTGCGACGCCGGGGGCGAACGGGGACGCCACTCCCCCGCCGCTCGCCCTGGACGGCTACTCCGAGAGCGGCCCGAACGGCATCGCGCCGGGCGAGCCCAACCCGTACGGCGCGACCTACCGCGCCGAGGGCGCCCTCCCCGACGGCCCGGACGCCGCGCCCGTGTTCCACGCGCGGGGCCAGGTCACCGAGGACCAGGTCGTCGCCCTGGCCGAGGCGCTGGGTGTCGAGGGCAAGCCGGTCGCCGAGGGCGGCTCCTGGCGCATCGGCGGCCAGGACGGCTCCGGCCCGACCCTGCGCGTCGACAAGCAGGCCCCCGGCGCCTGGACGTTCAGCCGGAACATCCCCCGCAGCGACAACTGCAAGGGCGCCACCTGCAAGGCCCCGACCGGCGCCAAGACGGCCGCGGTGAGCGAGGCCGCCGCGAAGAAGGCGGCCGCGCCGGTGCTGAAGGCGTTGGGCCAGGACGACGCCAAGCTGGACGCGAGCCAGGTCCTGGACGGCAGCCGCGTGGTGAACGCCGACCCGGAGATCGGCGGGCTGCCGACGTACGGCTGGACGACCGGGGTGGTCGTCGGGGCGAGCGGCGAGGTCGTGGGCGGCAGCGGACGGCTCGCGGAGCCGGTGAAGGGCGACGAGTACCCGGTGGTGAGCGCCCGCGAGGCGCTGGACGCGATGAACGGCGCGCCCGGCGCCGGCGACCGGGTGGAGATCAGCGGCTGTGCCAGTCCCGTACCGCTGGACGAGGGACAGCAGCAGGAGGAGCCGTGCGCCCCGGCGACGAAGCGGCAGCCGGCAGGCGACACGGTGTCGGTGGACGAGGCGGTGTTCGGGCTGGCCGCGCACTCGGTGGACGGGCGCCCCGCGCTGGTGCCGTCGTGGCTGTTCGAGGTGCGCCCGGCGGGCTCCGACAACCCGTTCACGGTGACGCACCCGGCGGTGGACCCGGAGTTCCTCGCCGGGCCGGCCGGGTCCGGGGAGCCGTCGGGCCCCGGTGACGAGCCGACGTCCGCGCCGGCCACCCGCGAGGTCGAGGTGGAGGGCTACCGGGCCGAGGGCGACGAACTGACCGTGACGTTCACGGGCGGCGTCTGCGCCGACTACGAGGCGGCGGCGAGCGAGAGCGGGGGCAAGGTCACCGTGCGGGTGACCGAGACGCCCTGGCCGGACAAGGTGTGCATCCTCATCGCCAAGCAGTACGAGCGGACGCTGAAGCTGGACGCCCCCCTCGGCGACCGCCAGGTGGTGACGTCGGACGGCGAGCCGGTGCCGCTGCACAAGGGCGGCGCCCGCCTGCCGGCACCTTCCGACGCCCGCTAGGCGGCATCGCGTACGACGAAGGCGGCGGTCCCGTGGTCACGGGGCCGCCGCCTTCGTCATGCGGTCCGCCGGACGGACCGGTGAGGCTCAGCTGAAGGAGTCGCCGCAGGCGCAGGAACCCGTGGCGTTCGGGTTGTCGATCGTGAAGCCCTGCTTCTCGATGGTGTCGACGAAGTCGATGGTGGCGCCGCCCAGGTACGGGGCGCTCATGCGGTCGGTGACGACCTTCACACCGCCGAAGTCCTTCACCACGTCGCCGTCGAGCGAGCGCTCGTCGAAGAAGAGCTGGTACCGCAGGCCGGAGCAGCCGCCGGGCTGGACGGCCACGCGCAGCGCGAGGTCGTCACGGCCTTCCTGGTCGAGCAGGGCCTTGACCTTGGACGCGGCGGCGTCGGTCAGGACGATGCCGTCGGTCACGGTGGTGGTCTCGTCCGATACGGACATCTACATCTCTCCCGGGTTGTACGGAGACTGCTTGCCGACGGTTGCAACCGACGGGGCCGCGGATTCATTCCGGGCCGGGTGCGTCTTTTCCTCGGCTCCCTCCTCATGCTCGCACACGCCGTGCGGAGCGGAAACCGTCGCTTGCCGGGGCTCGCCGGGAATGAACGGGCGGCCGCCGGGATTCACGTCACATGGACGCTATGGCCATCGTCAAAGTGACGTGAACCGGTTATGATAGATAGCGTCAATTCGACGAGAAGTCGCCAGAACAGAAAGGGTGCGTGTCGTGACCACCGCCCAGACCCAGGAGCTCGACGTCCAGCCGACTCCCCTCGCCCTGCTGCTCCTCGGCCGTGAGGCCGACCCGAGGAGCGAGCGCGGAGTGGAGTGCCCCGGCGACCTCCCCTCGCCGTCCGACCCGGACCTGGTGGAGCGCGCCCGCGCGGCCAAGGCGAAGCTCGGGGACAAGGTCTTCGTGCTCGGCCACCACTACCAGCGGGACGAGGTCATCCAGTTCGCCGACGTCACGGGCGACTCCTTCAAGCTGGCGCGGGACGCGGCCGCGCGCCCCCAGGCCGAGTACATCGTGTTCTGCGGTGTGCACTTCATGGCCGAGTCCGCCGACATCCTCACCGGCGACGACCAGAAGGTCGTCCTCCCCGACCTCGCGGCCGGCTGCTCCATGGCGGACATGGCCACCGCCGAGCAGGTCGCCGAGTGCTGGGACGTGCTGACCGAGGCCGGGATAGCCGAGCAGGTCGTCCCCGTCTCGTACATGAACTCCTCCGCCGACATCAAGGCCTTCACCGGTAAGCACGGCGGCACGATCTGCACCTCGTCGAACGCCAGGCGAGCCCTGGACTGGGCGTTCGAGCAGGGCGAGAAGGTCCTCTTCCTCCCCGACCAGCACCTGGGCCGCAACACGGCGGTGCGGGACATGGGGATGTCGCTGGAGGACTGCGTCGTCTACAACCCGCACAAGCCGAACGGCGGTCTGACCGCCGAGGAGCTGCGCGCCGCGAAGATGATCCTGTGGCGCGGCCACTGCTCGGTGCACGGCCGCTTCAGCCTAGACTCGGTGAACGAGGTCCGTGAGCGCATCCCGGGCGTCAACGTCCTGGTGCACCCCGAGTGCCGTCACGAGGTCGTCGCCGCCGCGGACCACGTCGGCTCGACCGAGTACATCATCAAGACGCTGGAGGCGGCCCCGGCCGGCTCCAAGTGGGCCATCGGCACCGAGCTGAACCTGGTCCGCCGCCTGGCGAACCGTTTCGCGTCCGAGGACAAGGAGATCGTGTTCCTCGACCGCACGGTCTGCTTCTGCTCGACCATGAACCGCATCGACCTCCCCCACCTGGTCTGGGCCCTGGAGTCCCTCGCCGAGGGCACCCTGGTCAACCGCATCCAGGTCGACAAGGAGACGGAGGCCTTCGCGAAGCTGGCCCTGGAACGCATGCTGGCGCTGCCGTAGCGGCCGCGAGGACCGTACGCACACGCGGGCCGGGGACGGGTGACCGTCCCCGGCCCGCGTGTCCGCGGAGCGGTCCGCCGCCGCGGACGGCGCGGCCGGGGGCGAGCACGGCCCCGGTGTGCTGCCGCTGCTGTCGCGCGCGCTCCTGACGACGTGGCAGGAACGGGAGGGAACCCCGGCTCACCCTCAAGGGACGACGGCGAGGGCAGCCCCTGCGGCTGGCAGATCGACGACCCGGACTGGCGGTCCGGCAGCTCCGTCTGCAGCTGGTCGAAGAAGCGCGGGTGCAGTCGGTCTACAAGAGGGACAAAAGCGGTGCCAAGGTGTTTATTTGGACCAAGACCGGGATGAGGGGCACCAAGATGCTCTGCGTCCGCAAGGTTCAGAAGCTCGACCTGAAGGGAGCGGGCGCCTTCGTCCGCAGCCACACCTGGAAGTGCTGACGAGCGGAAACGGAGGGCGCCCCCGTGGATTCCACGGGGGCGCCCCTGTCGTGCGGACGGACGGCGCGTCAGACCTGCGCCGGCGCCTCCTTGCCGGAGGCCGGCTCCGGGTGGGAGGCCGCCTCCCGCTTCGCCGCGCGCTTCAGGGCGCGGCGTTCCTTGCGGAGTTCCAGCATCGCGTAGAGCGTCGGGACCAGGAGCAGCGTGAGCAGGGTCGACGTGATCAGGCCGCCGATCACCACCACCGCGAGCGGCTGGGCGATGAAGCCGCCCTCGCCGGTGACGCCGAGCGCCATCGGGAGCAGGGCGAAGATCGTCGCCAGGGCCGTCATCAGGATGGGCCGCAGCCGGTGCCGGCCGCCCTCCAGGACGGCGTCGATGACGCCGTGACCCTGTGCGCGGTACTGGTTGATCAGGTCGATCAGCACGATCGCGTTGGTGACCACGATGCCGATCAGCATCAGCATGCCGATCATCGCCGGGACGCCCATCGGGGTGCCGGTGACCAGCAGCAGACCGATCGCGCCGGTCGCCGCGAACGGCACCGACACCAGCAGGATCAGCGGCTGGGCCAGCGAGCGGAACGTGCCGACCAGCAGCATGAACACGATCGCGATGGCGGCCAGCATGGCCAGGCCCAGGTTGACGAAGGCCTCGTCCTGGTCCTCGGTCACGCCGCCGATCTCGGCCGTCGCGCCCGCGGGCAGCGTCAGCTCGTTGATCTTCGACTGGAGCGCCGTGCCCACCGCGCCCGTGTTGTCGCCGACCGGGCGGGCGGTGACGGTGGCCGCGCGCTGGCCGTCGATCCGGGTCATGGAGACCGGGCCGTCCACCTGCCGGACGGTGGCGATGTCACCCAGCTTGACCGGGCCGAGACGCAGGTCGCGCAGCTCCTCGACGGTCGTGGCGGGCCGCGCCGAGCGGATCACGACGTCCCGCTCGGTGTCGTCGAGGACGGCCTTGGCGGCCGGGGTGCCCTTCACCGACTGGGCGACGGCCATGCCGAGGGTCTGGGCGTCGAAGCCGGCCGCGGCGGCCTTGTCGTTGGGCGTGACCGAGATGCGGGGCACGCTCTGCGCCAGGTCGCTGGTGACGTCGGTGACGTCGTCCAGGGTGGCCACCGCCTCGCGGACCTGCTCGGCCGCCTTGTTGAGCACCCGCGCGTCGGCCGCCTTGACGACCACGCTGAGGTCCTGGCTGCCGAAGCCGTCGCCGGCCGCCACCGTGGTGGTGCCGATGCCGTCGAGCCCGGCGAGGCCCTTCTCGATCTCGTCACGGACGTCGTCGGAGGACGCGGAGTCCTCCAGCATGACCTGGTAGCTCGCCTGGTTGGTGTCGGTGCCGCCGCCGAAGGCCGCCATGAAGCCGGACGAGCCGACGGTCACCTGGTGGTCCTTGACGCCCTCGGTGTCCGAGAGCAGCTTCTCGACCTTCTTCGCCTGCGCGTCGGTGGCGGCCAGGCTGGTGCCGGGCTCGAGCTTCTGCGTGACGGTGAGGACCTGCTGCTCGCCCGCGTCGAAGAAGTTGGTCTTCAGCAGCGGGGCCATGGCGAAGGTGGCGATCAGCACGACCACGGCGATGGCGACGCTGGTCAGCCGGCGCCGGGTGGCGAAGCGCAGCACGGGCACGTAGGCCCGCTGGAGGCGGCTCCTGGCCTCCTTCTCCTCGGCCTGCCTGCGGGCCTCCTCGGCGTCCTCCGGGGTGCCCTTCGGGGGCCGCAGGAACCAGTACGACAGCACCGGGACGACCGTCAGCGACACCAGCAGGGACGCCAGCAGCGCGGCGGTGACGGTGAGGCTGAAGGAGCCGAACAGCTCGCCCACCATGCCGCCGACCAGGCCGATCGGCAGGAACACGGCGACGGTGGTGAGGGTGGAGGAGGTGACCGCGCCGGCCACCTCACGCACCGCGTTCATGATCGCGGAGTGGCGTTCCTCGCCGTAGCCGAGGTGCCGCTTGATGTTCTCCAGGACGACGATGGAGTCGTCGACGACCCGGCCGACGGCGATGGTCAGGGCGCCCAGGGTCAGCATGTTGAGCGACAGGTCGCGGGTCCACAGCACGATCAGCGCGAGCACCACCGACAGCGGGATGGACACCGCGGTGACGAGGGTGGAGCGGACCGACGCGAGGAAGACGAGGATCACCAGCACGGCGAAGAGCAGGCCGAGCGCGCCCTCGGTGGTGAGGCCGTCGATGGCCTTGGAGACCGCGGGGCCCTGGTCGCTGACCACGGTGAGGGTGGCGCCGTCGCCGAGGTCCTTGCGCAGACCGGGCAGTTTCTTCTCGACGGCCTCGGAGACGGCGACGGCGCTGCCGTCGTGGTCCATGGTGGCCATCACGGCGAGGCTGGGCCTGCCGTTGGTGCGGGTCAGGGAGTCGGAGCGCGCCTCCTCCTGGCGGACCGTGGCCACGTCGCCGAGGCGGACGGGCTTGCCCTGGCCGGGGGCGGCGGTGACCATCAGGTCCTGGATCTGCCGGACGGAGGTGAAGCCGCCGCCGACCTGGACGGTGCGGTTGGCGCCGTTCTCGTCGAAGGAGCCGGCCGGGACGGTCGCGCCGCCGGCCTGGAGGGCCTGCGCGACCGACGCGCTGGTCAGGCCCGCCCTGGCGAGCTTCGCCTCGTCGGGGACGACGGTGACCTGGAGGTCGCGTACGCCGTCCACCAGGACCTGGCCGACGCCGTCGATGCTCTTCAGCGCGGGCACCACCGTGCGGTCCAGCTGGTCGGCGAGCGCCTGCTGGTCCTTGTCGGAGGTGACGGCGAGGACCACGGTCGGGATGTCGTCCGTGGATCCGGCGACGACCTGCGGGTCCACCCCGGACGGCAGCCGGGCGCCGGCCCGGTTGACGGCCTGCTGCACGTCGGCGACGAGCTGCTGGGTGTTGTTGCCGTAGTCGAAGGACGCCATGATCACGGCGTTGCCCTCGCTCGCCTTCGAGGTGATGCCGGAGATGCCGTCGACGGCCTCCAGGCTGTCCTCGACGGGTTCGACGACCTGCTTCTCCACCACGTCCGGGGAGGCGCCCTGGTAGGGCGCGATCACGGAGACCATGGGCAGTTCGATGGTGGGCAGGAGCTGCTGCTTGAGCTGGGGTATCGCGATCGCCCCGAAGACGAGCGCGATGATCGACATCAGTCCGATCAGCGCCCGTTGCGCGAGGCTGAATCTGGACAGCCAGGACATGGGTCAGGGTCTCTTTTCCGTCGCGGCGAAGTTACGGCAGACGGGCGCGCGCAGTGGGCGGCCCGCTCTACACCCTGAGCCATGACCCCGTGCCGATCCGTGGTCCCGAGGTCCGATTCTTCAGGCGGCCCCTACTCCCGCCGCAGTACTCGCGGCTACGCCTGGTCCGTCCTCGGACGGACGAGCCCGGACTCGTAGGCGATGACCACGAGCTGGGCCCGGTCGCGGGCGCCCAGCTTGGCCATGGCGCGGTTGACGTGGGTCTTCACGGTGAGCGGGCTGACCTCGAGGCGTTCGGCGATCTCGTCGTTGGAGTGGCCGCCGGCGACCTGGACCAGCACCTCCCGCTCCCGCACGGTGAGCGAGTCGAGCCGTTCGGCGCGCTCGGGGTCCTGGTCGGGGCCGGGGCCTTCCTGGGCGAGGAAGCGGGCGATCAGGCCTTTGGTGGCTTGCGGGGACAGCAGCGCCTCTCCCCCGGCGGCGATGCGCACGGCGTTGAGCATCTCGCCCGGCTCGGAGCCCTTGCCCAGGAAGCCGGAGGCGCCGGCCCGCAGCGACTGCACCACGTAGTCGTCGACCTCGAAGGTCGTCAGTATGACCACCCGCACCCCGTCGAGCGCGGGGTCGGCGCTGATCTCGCGGGTGGCGGCGAGACCGTCGGTGCCGGGCATGCGGATGTCCATGAGGACCACGTCGGGCCGGTGCTCGCGGGCCAGCCGGACGGCCTCGGCGCCGTCGGACGCCTCGCCCACGACCTCCATGTCCGGCTCGGAGTCGACGAGGACGCGGAAGGCGCTGCGCAGCAGGGCCTGGTCGTCGGCGAGCAGGACGCGGATCGTCATGCGGGCTCCAGCGGGACGTGGGTCACGGGCGGCCGCCGGGGGCGGCGGAGGTGCGGGGCTCGACGGGCAGGATCGCATGCACGCGGAAACCGCCGCCGTAGCGGGGGCCGGTGGTGAGGGTGCCGCGCAGGGCGGTGACGCGTTCCCGCATGCCGAGCAGTCCGTGCCCGCCGCCGGGGGCGGGGCCGTGTCCGTCGTCGCTGCCGTCGTCGAGCACGGTGACCTCGATGTGCGGTCCGACGCGTACGACGCTGACCTCGGCGCGCGCGTCGGTCCCGGCGTGCTTCTGCACGTTGGTCAGCGCCTCCTGGATGATCCGGTACGCGGCCAGGCCGACGGCGGCGGGCAGTTCGGTGCCCTGGTCGGCGCGGGCGACCTCGACGCGGAGTCCGGCGTTGCGGAAGGTGGCGGCGAGTTCGTCGAGGCGGTCGAGGCCCGGGGCGGGTTCGGTGGGCGCCTCGGGGTCGCCGGACTGGCGCAGCAGGCCGACGGTGGCGCGCAGTTCGCCGAGGGCGTGGCGGCTGGCCTCGCGTACGTGGGCGAGGGCCTCCTTGGCCTGGTCGGGACGCTTGTCCATGACATGGGCGGCGACGCCTGCCTGCACGTTGACCAGGGCGATGTGGTGGGCGACCACGTCGTGCAGGTCGCGGGCGATGCGCAGGCGTTCCTCGGCGACCCGGCGGCGGGCCTCTTCCTCGCGGGTGCGCTCGGCGCGTTCGGCGCGCTCCCGGATGGCCTGGACGAAGGCGCGGCGGCTGCGGACGGCGTCGCCCGCGGTGGCGCCGATGCCGGTCCAGGCGAGGATCGCCAGGTTCTCCTGCGCGTACCAGGGCAGGGGCCCGGCGGCCATGGCGGTGCCGGTGAGGACGGTCATGGTGAGCAGGCCGAGCCGCCAGGTGGTGGGGCGGTCGGTGGAGGCGGCGACGGTGTAGAGGGCGATCACCGCGCACATGGCGACGGGGGCGCGCGGGTCGCCGGTGACGGACTCGACGACGGAGAGGCCGCCCGCGACGCCGAGCACCGTGCGCGGGGCGCGGCGGCGGAAGACGAGCGCGGCGGCGCCGAGCGCCATCAGGACCAGGCTGAGCGGGTCCGGGGTGCGCAGGCCCCAGCTGACCCCGTCGGGGTCGTGCGGCTCGACGAAGGACCCGGCGACCATGCACAGCAGGACGCCGGCGGCCAGCACCGTGTCCACGGCGGCCGGATGGGCCCGCGCCCGGCAGCGGGCGCGTGTCAGGGTGCTCACGGCTGGTTGCGGTGACCGGGGCGGACGCCCGTGCGGCGCGGCCCCGGCTCCCCCCTCTCTGCGGACTGCCTTGTGACGGACGGCCGGACCCGGTTGTTCCGGGGACGTGTCAGGTCCCCGGGATGAGGCCGTCGTCGGTGAGGAGGTCGCGGACCTCCTCGAGGGTGGCGTCGGGGGACGGGAGGATGAGGTCGGACGGCTCCAGGGAGTCGTCCGGCAGCGGCTCGCCCAGCTCGTGCACCTTGTCCAGCAGGGCCTGGAGCGTGGCGCGGAAGCCGGGACCGTCGCCGTTCTCCATCTCGGCGAGCAGTTCCTCGTCGAGCTTGTTCAGCTCGGGCAGCCGGCTCTCCTCCAGGGTCAGCTGCCCCTCCCCCATGATCCGTACGATCATGTCGCCCTCCTCGGCGTGGGCTACTGCTTGTCGAAGCGCGGGGTGTCCTGCGGCTGCTGCTGGGACTGCGGCTGCGCCTGGCCCTGGCCCTGGCCGCCCTCGAGGGCCTGCCGGTCGCCGGAGGAGCCGCCGGCCAGCTCGGCCTTCATGCGCTGCAGTTCGAGCTCCACGTCCGTGCCGCCGGAGAGGCGGTCCAGCTCGGCCTGGATGTCGTCCTTGTGCATGCCGGACTGGTCGTCGAGGGCGCCGGAGGCGAGCAGCTCGTCGATCGCGCCGGCCCGCGCCTGGAGCTGGGCGGTCTTGTCCTCGGCGCGCTGGATGGCCAGGCCGACGTCGCCCATCTCCTCGGAGATGCCGGAGAACGCCTCGCCGATCCGGGTCTGCGCCTGGGCGGCGGTGTAGGTGGCCTTGATGGTCTCCTTCTTGGTGCGGAAGGCGTCCACCTTGGCCTGGAGGCGCTGCGCGGCCAGCGTCAGCTTCTCCTCCTCGCCCTGGAGCGTGGCGTGCTGGGTCTCCAGGTCGGTCACCTGCTGCTGGAGCGCGGCGCGGCGGGAGAGGGCCTCGCGGGCCAGGTCCTCGCGGCCCAGCGCGAGCGCCTTGCGGCCCTGGTCCTCCAGCTTCGACGACTGGGACTGGAGCTGGTTGAGCTGGAGCTCCAGGCGCTTGCGGCTGGTCGCCACGTCGGCGACACCCCGGCGGACCTTCTGGAGCAGCTCCAGCTGCTTCTGGTACGAGTAATCGAGGGTCTCGCGCGGGTCCTCGGCCCGGTCAAGGGCCTTGTTCGCCTTCGCGCGGAAGATCATCCCCATACGCTTCATGACACCGCTCATGGGCTTCGCGCGCCCCCTTCTGACGGACTCCAGCTCCAGTGACTGCCTCAGAACCCACAGTACGGGCCCTGCATCCATTACCGCACTGTTCGGGGAAGGATGCGCTCATCCCCAAGGACGACTGAGTACCCTCCTGATCCGGCGTAGGGAGTAGGTGCTTCCCGGGGTGCGGCCGGCGGTCGCCCCGCGAGGCCGCCGCTACGTCCCCATCTGTCCTAGGAGAGACGTCCGGTGTTGCCGGATCGTTCCCCGCGGGGCTGTGGTCCAACCCCGGCCACCCCGTACCCTTGGGTTTTGTGTTCCGTAGCCGTGCCAAGGAAGAGAAGGCACCGGGCGCCGACAAGGCGACGGTGACCGACTCCAATCAGCCCCGTCACCCCGAGGCCCCCAAGGGCCGCCCCACACCCAAGCGCAGCGTGGCCCAGTCGCAGCGCCGCAGCGTGGCCAACACGACGATGTCGCGCAAGGAGGCCGCCAAGCGTCAGCGCGAGGAGCGCCGTGCCGCACTGGAGCGTCAGCGCCAGGCGCTGGCCAGCGGCGACGAGCGGTACCTGCCCGCGCGCGACAAGGGGCCGGTGCGCCGCTTCGCCCGTGACTTCGTGGACTCGCGTTTCCACATCGCCGAGTGGTTCCTGCCGATGGCCGTGGTCATCCTCGTGCTGAGCATGGTGCAGGTGGCGCAGCTGCAGAACATCGCGCTGCTGCTGTGGCTGGTCGTCATCGTGATGATCGTGCTCGACTCGGTCGTGACGGGCTTCCGCCTGAAGAAGACGCTCGCCGAGCGCTTCCCCGGCGAGAACCGCCGCGGCGCGGTGGCCTACGCGCTGATGCGCACGCTCCAGATGCGCCGGCTGCGGCTGCCCAAGCCCCAGGTGAAGCGCGGGGAGCGGCCCTGAGCACCACCCCGTTCGCGCACGGTACGACGGCGCCGGGTCCGCTGGGCGGGCCCGGCCGTCTGCGTGACGTCGTCCGTGAGGAGCTGGTGGCCCGCCAGCTGGAGGAGCAGATGGTCGCGCGCTTCCCGGTGGGGAAGCGGCTGCGGGTGCTCGACGTGGGCATGGGCCGGGGCGCGCAGGCGCTGCGGCTGGCCCGGGCCGGCCATCAGGTGACGGGCGTGGAGCAGGACGCGGCGTCGATAGCGGCGGTCCGGGAGGCGTTCGCCGGGGAGCCGGAGGGCATCCGGGAGCGGATGCGGATCATCGAGGGGCAGGCCGGGGACACCGGTGTGCATTTCCTGCCGGGCAGTTTCGACGTCGTGCTCTGTCATGGCGTGCTCATGGACGACGTGGAGGAGCCCGACGCGCTGCTCGCGGGCGTGGCCCGGATGCTGGCGCCGGGCGGGATGCTGTCGCTGCTCGTGCGCAACGGCGACGCGGCGGCGATGCGGGCGGGTCTGTCCGGCGACTGGGCGGGGGCGCTGGCGGCGTTCTGCCCGCCGACGGCGTCGTACGGGCTGAAGCGGCTGACGTCGACGCTCGCGGGGATCGGGGCGCCGCTGCACACCTGGTACGGCGTGCGGGTCTTCACGGACACGGCGGCGGACGGCGCGGTGGCGCCGGACGACCTGGACGCGGTGCTGGCGGTCGAGGACCGGGCCGGGCGCACGGACCCGTACCGGGGGGTCGCGGCGCTGCTGCACCTGTGCGGGGTCCGGGGCTGAGGGCTCAGCCCCGGAGAACCCGGGTTCCGGCAGTCTCCGCTCAGGCTCCTTCGCCGGCGTTCTCGGCCTCCGCCGCGGTGGTCTCGTCCGCGTGCAGGCTCATCGGGCCGTAGATCTCGGTGTCGTCCTCCAGCAGGCGCACCTGGTCGGCGCCGCCCTCCAGAAGGGCCTTCCAGTTCTCCCCGATCCAGGACTCGGCGTCCCCCTGCGTGGTGAACTCCTCCGGCGCCACCGCGGGCTCGACCTGCGTCCCGTCGGCCTTCTCGAACCGCCACGTCCATGCCGCCATGTACGCCTCCCAAGCGTGTGAGCTCACTGCACAGCAGAAGCCGGATCTTGGTCCGGCTCCTGACCAAGAGCGTAGTCGGACGGGCATCGGCTGTGGGGAAAGGCGAGAATCGGGGCGTGGAACTCACTCTGCTCGGCACCGGCGCCCCGGCGGGACTGCCCCGCCCCGACTGTCCCTGTGCGGCGTGCGCGTGCGCGCTGGGACCGGACGCGCGGGCGGCGACCTCGCTGCTGGTGGACGGCGCGCTGCTGCTCGACCTGACCCCCGGCGCGGCCTTCGCCGCGGCCCGCGCGGGGCGTTCGCTGGGCGGGGTGCGCCAGGTGCTGCTGTCGCATCCGCACGACGGGCCCGCGGTGGAGGTGCCGGCCGGGCTGCCGCAGCCGGGGCGGGTGCCGGACGGGCGTGAGCTGGCGCTGCTGACGGGGCATCGGGTGCGGGCGGTGGCGCTGGACGCGCCCGGCACCGGGTACGCGGTGACCGGCCCCGACGGGCAGCGGCTGCTGTACCTGCCGCCGGGCGGCGCACCGGCCGGCCTGGAGGCGCCGGCCGAGCCCTACGCGATGGTCGTGCTGGACGTGGTGGGCCGCCCGGACGCGCTGGCGCGGCTGCGGGCGACGGGCGCGGTGGTGCCGACGACGGACGTGATCGCGGTGCACCTGGACCACGACGTGCCGCCGGGCCCCGAGGTACGGCGCAGGCTCGCGGCGGCGGGGGCGCGCGCCGTGCCGGACGGGACGACGCTGGAGGTCGGCGCGTACGAGGACGTGCCCGACGTGCCGCGCCGCACCCTGGTGCTGGGCGGGGCGCGGTCCGGCAAGTCGGTGGAGGCGGAACGGCGTCTGGAGTCCTTCCCCGAGGTGCTGTACGTGGCGACGGGCGGCTCGCGCAACGGGGACACGGAGTGGGCGGCGCGGGTGTCCGCGCACCAGGAGCGGCGGCCGGGGTCCTGGCGGACCGTGGAGACCTGCGACCTGGTGCCCCTGCTCAAGGACGACGGCCCGCCGCTGCTCGTGGACTGTCTGTCGCTGTGGCTGACGGACGCGATGGACGCGGTGGGCGCCTGGGACGACGCGGAGTGGGCGGACGGCGGCGAACGCGCCCTCCGTGACCGCGTGCGGGCCCTCACGGACGCGGTCCGCGAGACCCGCCGCACGGTGGTCGCGGTCTCCAACGAGGTCGGCTCCGGCATCGTCCCCGCCACCGCGTCCGGCCGCCGCTACCGCGACGAACTGGGCCGCCTGAACACGGCGTTCGCGACGGAGTGCGAGCAGGTGCTGCTGGTGGTGGCGGGGCAGGCGCTGGTGCTGCGGGGCTGACGCCGCCGGCCTCCGGGAGCGGGGCGGCACCCGGCCCGCACCGGTGACGGGTGTCAGGCGCGCGGCGGGGCGGGCTGCCCGGGCGCGGTGCGAGTCGGCCTGGGGCCCTTGTGCCCGTGCGGCCCGGAGTTGCCCGGCATCGGTCCCCTGGAGGCGGCCGGGCGGATCCCGCGGCCGCCCCTTCGGCACCCCCGGGCCCACGGGCCGGCGCCTGACAGTGGGCGACGTCGCCCGCGTGGCACGGCGACGGGCGGGCCTGCGCCGCCGCTCGTGCTCGGGCCCCCGGGGTGCGAGCCACCGGGTGGGTCCGGGGCCGTTCGTCCCGGGTGGGGCGGCGCCGCTCAGTGGTTCGGTTTGCGGGCGATCACTCGGTAGCTGTTGGCGAGTGGGGTGTGGCGGGCCAGGGGGGAGAGGGCCAGGTCGGCCAGGGCCCCGGCGATCACCAGGGGGGTGCCGGCGCGCAGCAGGGCGGTGCGCAGGCGCTGGTCGGCCGGGGAGGGCGGGATCGCCCGCCAGGGGGTGTCCGGGGCGGGGAGGGCGTGGGAGAGGGCGAGGGCGGTGAGGCCGGCCAGGTCGTGGGGGACGTGGGCGGCGCGGTGGCCGGCGGTGACGATCTCGCAGCCGCGCGCCTCAAGTTCCTCGCGGAGGTTGCGGCGGGGCAGCAGGTGCAGCCGGCGGGGCTGGTCGTAGGGCAGCCACCAGCGGCCGAACAGGGCGGCGTACACGCAGCGCGGGTCGAGGGTCTCGATCAGCAGGTGCCCGCCGGGGCGGAGGGCGTCGAGGGCGGCGTGGAGTTCGGCGCGCGGGTCGGTGGTGCGCTCCAGGTGGTGCAGCAGGCTGACCACGTCGTAGCGGCCGGCCACCCGGGCCAGCACCCCGGGGTCGGTGAGCGGCCCCACGTGGGCCTCCTCGATCCGGCCGAACTCACGGGCGCGTTCGACGCGGGTGGTGAGGTCGGTGCCGTCGAAGGCGGTGTACGGGAAGAACTCCCGTGCGGTGTCCGGGAACCGGGCGAGTCCCGTGCCGACGTCCAGCCAGCTCTCCGGTTCGCCGTACGGCAGCATCGCGCGGGCCGTGGCGCGGCGGCGCCGGCGTACGGAGTGCAGGGCGAGGACCCGTTCGGTGGCCGGGTCGCGGGGGGCGCCGCGCACCGCGCGCCGGTAGAAGGCCAGGCCCTCGGGGGTGAGCCGGGGGTTCTGGAAGGTGTGGCCGCAGTCGCGGCACTCGTCGACGGTGAACAGACCGGGCCGGTGCCGGCGCAGGTCCCCCGTTCTCAGCCGGGTGCGCAGCCGCGCGGAACCGCACCAGGGGCAGTCGGGGCGGCGCGGTTCGTGCACGCGGGCGGAGCCGTGCGGGGCGGGGAACGCGGTGTCGGGGGCGGTGGCGGACATGGGCGGCTCCCGGCGTGAGGTCGTACGGCACGCGGGTGGCGCGACGTGCGGGGACGGTCGGGGACGGACGGAGGGATCTCCGCGCATTCCCGAGCAAAACGTTACGTACGGGAGGGCCTCACGGGGTGGATCACGGCCGGGGTGGCGTGGTGGGGGTGAGGGCGCGAACGCGGGGACGACCGGCGCTCCGGGGTGTTCGACGGGGGCCGGTACTGTTCGGCGAATGAGCTCGCTTAATCTCGACGACTTCACCGATCTGATCGAGCGTCCGGACGGCGGGGTGCGCCGTGACGCGGAGGAGCACCGGGCCCGTCTGGTGGTGCCTCCCGGGTCGCTGGGCCGCCTGGACGACCTGGGTGAGTGGCTGGCCGCGGCGCAGTCCTCGGTGCCGGTGCGGCCGGTGGAGCGGCCGCGGGTGGTGCTGTTCGCGGGCGACCACGGGATCGCGGAGCGGGACGTGTCCGCGCGTCCGGCGGGCACCGCCGTGGAGCTGGTGCGGGACGTGCTGGAGGGTGGCCGGCCGGTGTCGGTGCTGGCGCGCCGGCTGGACGTGCCGGTGCGGGTGGTCGACATGGCGCTGGACTGCGACCCTGAGTCGCTGCCCGAGGACGTCGTACGCCACCGGGTGCGGCGCGGCAGCGGGGCGATCGACGTCGAGGACGCGCTGACGCCGGAGGAGGCGGAGGCGGCGTTCCGCGCGGGGATGGCCGTGGCGGACGAGGAGGCCGACTCCGGTACGGACCTGGTGGTGCTGGGCGACATCAGCGTCGGTGGTACGACCGCGGCGGGTGTGCTGGTCGCGGCGCTGTGCGGCACGGACGCGTCGGTGGTGACCGGGCGGGGAGGCCTGCCGATCGACGACCTGGCGTGGATGCGCAAGTGCGCGGCGATCCGGGACGCGTTGCGGCGGGCGCGGCCGGTGCTGGGGGATCAGCTGCGGCTGCTGGAGACGGTGGGCGGGGCGGATCTCACCGCCATGACCGGTTTCCTGCTGCAGAGCGCGGTGCGGAAGGTGCCGGTGCTGCTGGACGGGGTGGTGACGGCCGCGTGCGCGCTGGTGGCCCAGCGGGTGGCGTTCCGGGCGCCGGACTGGTGGCTGGCGTCGCACGCGAGCGGGGAGCCGGGGCAGGCGAAGGCGTTGGACCGGATGGCGTTGGAGCCGGTGCTGCCGCAGGGGGTTGCGGTGGGGGAGGGTGCGGGGGCGTTGCTGGCGTTGCCGTTGGTGCAGGCGGCTGCGGCGCTGGCCTCCGAGTTGCCTGTGCGGCCGGAGACCGCGAAGGACGCGTGAGCCCCTTCGGGGCGCGGGAGAGTAACGCCCCTGGGGCGCGGGGAGGTGGTGCGCCCTTCCGGGACGCGGGAGAGTAACGCCCTGGGGGGGCGCGGGGAACTGCGCGAACGGGACTGGCCCCAGGGCGCCTTCGAAGCCCAGGGAGGGACCCTCACGCCTCGGGGGCTTCGCCCCCGAACCCCCTTCGCGCAGTTCCCCGCGCCCCTGGGGCGATGGTCCCTCCGCGCGTCCTCAGGGGCGGGTGGCCTGTGCTGCCGTTCGCGCAGTTCCCCGCGCCCCTTTCAGGGGCGGTCCGGCTTGCCGCCGAGCCAGTCCTGGATCGCCCGCGCCGGGCGCGACCAGCGGCGGTCGTGGTGATACGCCCGCAGCAGCGCCTTCGCCCGGGCCCGGTGGCGCCGGCGGTAGAAGCGGCGGGCCCACGGGGAGCCCGGGCGGGCCAGGCGGAGGGACGCGACGAGCGCCACCGCCGGCACGATCACGCCGAACACCGCCAGCCGCACCTTCCCCTTGCTCAGCGCGATCAGCGCGAAGCCGAAGTTGAGCGCGATCCCCGTCAGCACCCCGGCACGGTTGTGGACTTCGTCCTCGGAAAGGTCGTTGACGCCGAACGGCGCGAACCCGGCCAGCAGCAGCACGACCACCGCCGCCGTCAGCACCACCATCTCCACGCTCTTGCGTCCGGCCTCGGACCAGTACACGTCGTCCAGATGCAGGATCAGCGCGAACTCGTCCAGCACCAGCCCCGCCCCGGTCCCGAACAGCACCGCGCTGAGGTACGGGCCCAGCCCGTGCCCCCCGCTCGCCACCGCGCCGAAGCCGCCGACGACGGTGAGGATGACGCCGGGCACCACATGATGGATGTGCACCGAGCCCGCGGTGACGTTGCCGAAGGGCCCTTTGCCGGCCCGGATCAGGCGGGTGATGATCCGCGTGATCACGAAGGTGAGGACGAACGCGGCCAGGGCGAGGAGCAGCGGGAGCTTGCCCGGCTCGATGATGTTCCGCTCCAGCCACTGTCCCATATGCGTACTTTATTCACGGCCGCACCCGGCGCCCTGGTGACCGCCGGGTAATCTGCGCCGGTGCCCGAGCCCTCCCCCGCGTCCCCCGCCTCCGCCGCCGACGGCCTCCGTTTCGCCTTCGGCACCCTCACCGTGCTCCCTGCCGGGCCGACCCGCTGGGACCGTCCGGCCGCGAAGGCCGGCATGCTCTGCGCGCCCGTCGTCGGTCTCACCGCGGGGGTGCTCGCCGCCGCGACCGGGCTGGTGTTCCTGGCACTCGGGGCGGGACCGCTGCTCGCCGCCGTGGCGTCCGTCGCCGTGCCGGCCGCGCTGACCCGGGGGCTGCACCTGGACGGACTGGCCGACACGGCGGACGGGCTGGGCAGCGGCAAGCCCGCCGAGGACGCGCTGCGGATCATGAAGCAGTCGGACGTCGGACCGTTCGGGGTGCTCACCCTGGTGCTCGTGCTGCTGGCGCAGGTGGCCGCGCTGGCGCAGGCGTACGGCGGTTCCTGGGCGCGGGGCGCGCTGGCCGCCGTGGTGTCGGCGGTCGCGGCACGGGCCGCCCTCACCCTGGCGGCGCGCACCGGCGTGCCGGCCGCCCGGCCGGAGGGGCTGGGCGCGGCGGTCGCGGGCGTGGTGCCGGTGCGGGGCGCGGTGGCCGTCGTGCTCCTGGCGGCCGGGCTGCTCGCGGGCGCGGGCGCGGCGCTGGGGGCGTACGACGCGGTGCGCGCCGTGCTCGCGGTGGTGGCGGCGGCCGGGGCGGCCGAACTGCTGCTGCGGCGCTGCGTACGGCGGTTCGGCGGGGTGACCGGCGACGTGTTCGGCGGGGTCGCGGAGACGGCGGCGACGACCGCGCTCGTCGTCATGTCACTGGGCTGAAACGATCGTCGTATCTCCCTGTGGACGCGCCTGCCCCGCCCCTACCCTGTGGGGTCGAATCGGCGGACAAACGGGGGACGTTCCATGTCGGCATTTCGTCGTGCCACGGCCTGGTTGATCGACTTCGCGCTGGTGGCGGCGCTGGCCTCGCTGCTGGCGGTGCTCACCTTCAACCGGATGTCCGCGCTGGTGACCGACGTGCCCGAACTGGCCGCGCGCGGCGGCTTCGACCTGCTCACCTCGCGCGGGGACGTGCTGGACGCGTCCGCCGGCCTCGGCACCTCGCTGTGGGACAAGTCGGTCGGGTACGTGCAGCAGGCGTTCGGGCTGCTGGTCGTCGCGGCCTTCCTCTACCAGTGGGCGTGCCTCGCCCTCGCCGGGCGGACCGTCGGCAAGGCCCTCACCGGACTGAAGGTCACCCCGCGCACACCGCGCAGGGCGGCGCTGCGCGCGGCGGTGACCACGGCCACCGACGTCGCCGTGTACGCGGTGGCGTGCGTGCTGCTGGTCGAGGGCGAGATCGTGCTGTCGGTGCTGGTGTGGCTGGTCGCGGTGGCGCTGTTCCTGCTGAACGCGCTGCCGGTGCTGGGCGGGCGGCGCCGCTCGCTCGCCGACCGGGTCGCCGGGACCTCGGTGGCGTGCGTGGAGCTCAGCAGGTTCGCCGCCACGCGTCGAGTGAGTACCTCTTGAGCAGCGAACTCAGCTTCAGGCGGCGGGAGTCGGCGCAGAAGCGTGAGGTGGGCAGCTCGTACTCGGCGTGGAAGACGGCCTTGCCCGCCTCGACGAACGGGGTGAGCTCCTCGCATTCGCCGTACTGGGCGCACTGCTCGTTGACCGCGAAGTCGAAGTCGCCGACCAGTTCCGGGATCTGGTCCAGGTCGTTCTTCAGGCCGACGGCCATGCCGCGCTCGTGCGCGAGCCGGGCGATCAGCCGGTTGTAGCGGAGCTGGTCGGCGGCGGTCAGCGGGAAGCCGGTGCGGTTGCGGTAGCCGTCCATGTTGTCCGGCTCCACCGCGTCGAAGCCCTTGTCCCGGCACATGTCGAGGCGTTCGGCCATCAGCGGCTCCAGGACGTCGGTGCGGCGGATGTCGAGCCAGCGCTCGCCCTCCCAGCCGTTGCCCCGGCCGATGACGGACCTCGGGAAGTCGTCCGCGTCGGGGCGGAAGTCCTCCCAGGCCCCGGTGGACAGGTAGCAGACGACCTTGCGGCCGTCACGGTGCAGCGCGTCGACGGTCTCCTTCGAGTGGTGGAAGCCGTCGATGTCGTACACGGGGACGTCGACGGAGGTGTCCAGGCGGCCGGTGAGCTGCCACTGCCAGTCAAGGCCCGGCCGCGGCCGCCACCACTCCCCCGACGGCTCCGGCGACGGCCCCGCCTCCGTGCCGCCGGGACTGCCGGAACACCCCGTCAGCACCAGGGCCAGCAGCACCACAAGTACGCGCGCTCTTCTCACCGGACGCTCCCCCGCCTCACGGCCGCCGCACTCCGCGGCACGCCAACACCCCCATGATCGCGCGGGCATCCCCGGCACGTCGCGGGGCACCCGCCGCGCCGGGGCGGGCGCGCACCGGCCATGAGTGCGGGCGCACACGCGCGTAGGCTCGGGGCCGGAGTGTTCGCCGCACCGGGGGAGGCCCCGACGGGATCGCACCCGGACGTCACGATTAGGGTCGGCTGCCGGGCCCGGTCGACCCACACCCTTCGGCCACTGAAACTTCACATCGGAAGCGAGAATTCACCACCGTGACTGCTCTGACTCTCAGCACCGCCGCGGTCGCCGGCCTGCGCGCCGACGCGATCGTGATCGGTGTCGCCAAGGGTTCCGCGTCCAAGCCCGGAGGACCCGTCGTCGCACCGGGCGCCGAGGCCGTGGACCAGGCGTACGACGGCAACCTGGCCGGTGTCCTGGAGACCCTCGGCGCGTCCGGTGCCGAGGGCGAGGTGACCAAGCTCCCCGCGCCGGCCGGCTTCAAGGCCCCGCTCGTCGTGGCGGTGGGCCTCGGCGCCCGGCCCGAGGGGGACTCCGGCTACGACGCCGAGGCGCTGCGCAAGGCGGCCGGCGCGGCCGCCCGCGCCCTCGCCGGCACGAAGAAGGCCGCGTTCGCGCTGCCCCTGGCGGACGCCGCCGACGCCGGCGCGGTCGCCGAGGGCGTGCTGCTCGGCGCGTACTCCTTCGACGTCTACAAGGACCAGGGCGACGCGAAGAACGGCAAGAACGGCAAGGCCCCGCTCGCCGAGGCCGCGCTGCTCGGCGGCAAGCCCCGCGACAAGGCGTACAAGGCGGCCGTCGAGCGCGCCGTCGCCGTGTCCGAGGAACTCAACCGGGCCCGTGACCTGATCAACACCCCGCCGAACGACCTCAACCCCGAGGCGTTCGCGGCGGTCGCGCAGGCGGCGGCGAAGGAGCACGGCATCAAGGTGCAGGTGCTCGACGAGAAGGCGCTCGTCAAGGGCGGCTACGGCGGCATCCTCGGCGTCGGCGCCGGCTCCGCGTCCGGTCCGCGCCTGGTGAAGCTGTCGTACACCTCGTCCAGGGCGAAGAAGCACCTCGCGCTGGTCGGCAAGGGCATCACGTACGACTCGGGCGGCATCTCGCTGAAGCCGGCCGGTCACAACGAGACGATGAAGTGCGACATGAGCGGCGCCGCCGCCGTGTTCGCCGCGGTCGTCGCCGCCGCGCGTCTCGGCCTCGAGGTCAACGTCACCGGCTGGCTGGCGCTGGCCGAGAACATGCCCTCCGGCTCGGCGACCCGCCCGGGCGACGTGCTGCGCATGTACAGCGGCAAGACCGTCGAGGTGCTCAACACCGACGCCGAGGGCCGTCTCGTCCTGGCGGACGCGCTGTGGGCGGCCTCGGAGGAGCGGCCGGACGCCATCGTCGACGTCGCGACGCTCACCGGCGCGATGATGCTGGCGCTGGGCAGCCGCACCTTCGGCATCATGGCCAACGACGACGACTTCCGCGCCGCCGTGCACGAGGCCGCCGAGGAGGCGGGCGAGCCGGCCTGGCCGATGCCGCTGCCGGACCACCTGCGCAAGGGCATGGAGTCCTCGACCGCCGACATCGCCAACATGGGCGAGCGGATGGGCGGCGGCCTGGTCGCGGGACTGTTCCTGCGCGAGTTCGTCGGCGAGGGCATCACCTGGGCGCACCTCGACATCGCGGGCCCCGCCTTCAACGAGGGCGGCCCCTTCGGCTACACCCCCAAGGGCGGCACGGGTTCCGCGGTGCGCACCCTGGTCCGGCTCGCGGAGCGGGCCGCCGCGGGCGAGCTGGGCTGACACGTCCTCGGGTGACGGGCCTCGTACGCGGGTGCGACGGGGCCCCGTCACCGGGGAGTGGGACGTCTCACACCACGGCCCGGCGTCTCGTACGGCCTCGACAAGTGCGAGGATAGGGCTCGGCAGGACAGGGCCCCACTCAAGGGCCGAGAACATAGAGCGGCCGGACACCAGCCGCCGACCGGTCACTGGAGACCGGCGTGGCGCACATGCATGGAGGACGTGACGTGGCGAACGACGCCAGCACCGTTTTCGACCTAGTGATCCTCGGCGGTGGCAGCGGTGGGTACGCCGCGGCCCTGCGCGGGGCGCAGCTGGGCCTGGACGTCGCCCTGATCGAGAAGGGCAAGGTCGGCGGTACCTGCCTGCACAACGGATGCATCCCCACCAAGGCCCTGCTGCACGCGGGTGAGATCGCCGACCAGGCCCGCGAGAGCGAGCAGTTCGGTGTGAAGGCCACCTTCGAGGGCATCGACATCGCTGCCGTCCACAAGTACAAGGACGACGTGATCGCCGGCCTGTACAAGGGTCTTCAGGGGCTGATCGCCTCCCGCAAGATCACCTACATCGAGGGTGAGGGCCGGCTGTCCTCCCCCACCTCCGTCGACGTGAACGGCCAGCGTGTCCAGGGCCGCCACGTCCTGCTGGCGACCGGCTCCGTGCCGAAGTCGCTGCCGGGCCTGGAGATCGACGGCGACCGGATCATCTCCTCCGACCACGCCCTGGTCCTGGACCGCGTGCCCAAGTCCGCGATCGTCCTGGGCGGCGGCGTCATCGGGGTCGAGTTCGCGTCCGCGTGGAAGTCGTTCGGCACCGACGTCACGATCATCGAGGGCATGAAGCACCTCGTCCCGGTCGAGGACGAGAACAGTTCCAAGCTGCTCGAGCGCGCGTTCCGCAAGCGCGGTATCAAGTTCAACCTGGGCACCTTCTTCGAGAAGGCCGAGTACACCCAGGACGGCGTCAAGGTCACCCTGGCGGACGGCAAGACGTTCGAGGCCGAGGTCCTGCTCGTCGCCGTCGGCCGCGGCCCGGTCTCGCAGGGCCTGGGCTACGAGGAGGCCGGGGTCGCCATGGACCGCGGCTACGTCCTGGTCGACGAGTACATGCGTACCAACGTGCCCACCATCTCCGCCGTCGGCGACCTGGTCCCGACGCTCCAGCTCGCGCACGTCGGCTTCGCCGAGGGCATCCTGGTGGCGGAGCGCCTGGCCGGTCTCAAGACCGTCCCGGTCGACTACGACGGCGTGCCGCGGGTGACGTACTGCCACCCCGAGGTCGCCTCCGTCGGCATCACCGAGGCCAAGGCCAAGGAGATCTACGGCGCGGACAAGGTCGTCGCTCTGAAGTACAACCTCGCGGGCAACGGCAAGAGCAAGATCCTGAAGACCGCGGGCGAGATCAAGCTCGTCCAGGTCAAGGACGGTGCGGTGGTCGGCGTCCACATGGTCGGCGACCGTATGGGCGAGCAGGTCGGCGAGGCGCAGCTGATCTACAACTGGGAGGCCCTGCCGGCCGAGGTGGCCCAGCTGGTCCACGCCCACCCGACGCAGAACGAGGCGCTCGGCGAGGCCCACCTGGCCCTGGCCGGCAAGCCCCTCCACTCCCACGACTGAGCCATCGGTCACCGGGCGCGACGACACAGACTTCCGCACTTTTAAAGGAGCAACCGAAACCATGGCGGTTTCCGTAACCCTTCCGGCGCTCGGCGAGAGCGTCACCGAGGGCACTGTCACCCGCTGGCTGAAGGCCGAGGGCGAGCGCGTCGAGGCCGACGAGCCGCTGCTCGAGGTGTCGACCGACAAGGTCGACACCGAGATCCCGGCCCCTGCCTCCGGCGTGCTGTCCTCCATCAAGGTCGCCGAGGACGAGACGGTCGAGGTCGGCGCCGAGCTGGCCCTGATCGACGACGGCAGCGGCGCCCCCGCGGCCACCGAGGCCCCGGCCGCCGAGCAGGCCGCCCCGCCGGCCCCCGCGCCGGAGCCGCAGGCCCAGCCGTCCACCGAGCAGGCCGCCCCGGCCCCCGCCCCCACCGCCGAGGCCTCGGCCGGCGGCGGTTCCGCGCAGGGCACCGACGTGGTGCTGCCGGCGCTCGGCGAGTCCGTCACCGAGGGCACCGTCACCCGCTGGCTGAAGTCCGTGGGCGACACCGTCGAGGCCGACGAGCCGCTGCTCGAGGTGTCCACCGACAAGGTCGACACCGAGATCCCCGCCCCCGCGTCCGGCACCCTGCTGGAGATCGTGGTCGGCGAGGACGAGACCGCCGAGGTCGGCGCGAAGCTCGCCGTCATCGGCGAGGCCGGCGCCGCTCCGGCCGCCGCCCCCGCGCAGGAGGCCCCGGCCGCCCCGGCGCAGCCCGAGCCCGCCCCGGCCCCGGAGCCCACCCCGGCCCCGCCCGCCCCGGCCCCGCAGCAGGCCGCCCCGGCCCCGGCCCCCCAGCCGGCCGCCCCGGCTCCCGCTCCCGCCCCGGCTCCGGCCGCTCCCGCCCCGCAGGCTCCCGCGGCCCCGGCCGCCGCGC
The DNA here is from genome assembly GCF_051903975.1 of Streptomyces sp. P9-2. Classification (NCBI taxonomy): domain Bacteria; kingdom Bacillati; phylum Actinomycetota; class Actinomycetes; order Kitasatosporales; family Streptomycetaceae; genus Streptomyces; species Streptomyces sp. P9-2. The sequence goes on along the minus strand of NZ_CP192633.1, from coordinate 3,149,800 downwards.
AGGCCACGGACGACGGCGCCTACGTGACCCCGCTGGTGCGCAAGCTCGCCGCCGAGAACGGCGTCGACCTGTCCACCGTCAAGGGCACCGGCGTCGGCGGCCGTATCCGCAAGCAGGACGTGCTCGCCGCCGCCGAGGCCGCCAAGGCCGCCGCCGCTGCCCCGGCACCGGCCGCCGCTCCCGCGGCCGCCAAGAGGACCCCGGTCCTCGAGGCGTCCCCGCTGCGCGGCCAGACCGTGAAGATGCCGCGGATCCGCAAGGTCATCGGCGACAACATGGTCAAGGCCCTGCACGAGCAGGCCCAGCTGTCCTCGGTCGTCGAGGTCGACGTCACCCGTCTGATGAAGCTGCGCGCCCGCGCCAAGGACGCGTTCGCGGCCCGTGAGGGCGTCAAGCTCTCCCCGATGCCGTTCTTCGTCAAGGCCGCGGCCCAGGCGCTGAAGGCCCACCCGGTCATCAACGCCAAGATCAACGAGGCCGAGGGGACCATCACCTACTTCGACACCGAGAACATCGGTATCGCGGTGGACTCCGAGAAGGGCCTGATGACCCCGGTCATCAAGAACGCCGGCGGTCTGAACCTCGCCGGTATCGCCAAGGCCACGGCGGAGCTGGCGGGCAAGGTACGCGGCAACAAGATCACCCCGGACGAGCTGTCCGGCGCGACCTTCACCATCTCCAACACGGGTTCGCGCGGTGCGCTCTTCGACACGATCATCGTGCCGCCGGGCCAGGTCGCGATCCTCGGCATCGGCGCCACGGTCAAGCGTCCGGCCGTCGTGGAGACCGAGGACGGTCCCGTCATCGGCATCCGCGACATGACGTACCTGACCCTCTCCTACGACCACCGTCTGGTGGACGGCGCCGACGCCGCCCGCTACCTGACGGCGGTCAAGGCGATCCTGGAGGCGGGCGAGTTCGAGGTCGAGCTCGGTCTGTGAACCGGGCGGTGACCCCGGGCCGCTGATCCGGTCCCTCGGTGCCCCCGTCCGGAAGCCCTCACGGCTTCCGGACGGGGGCACCGTCACATGGGGCGTGTAAGTCTCGTCTCACCTGGGCGAAAGCGCCCCCGCGCGCCCTACCCCGGCGGTCTCCCGGCCGTATTGTCTATTCGTCAAAGCCCCCCGGGGGCCCGCGGGCCCCGCTAAGGAGCCCGTCATGACCGCGCCCGTCGTCCACTCGCTGCGCGAGCAGATCCGCGAGCACATCCTGGAAGGGATCATCAGCGGGCGCTGGAAGCCGGGCGAGCGGATCGTGGAGCGGCGCATCGCGACCGAGCTGGAGGTCAGCCAGACGCCCGTGCGGGAGGCGCTGCGCGAGCTGGAGTCGCTGCGGCTGATCGAGTCGGCGCCGAACAAGGGCGTGCGGGTGCGGAACCTGACGGCGGCCGACCTGGAGGAGAGCTACCCGGTCCGGGCCGGCCTGGAGGCGATCGCGGCGGAGCTGGCGGCGGCGCGGCTGGCGGAGGACTGCTCGGCGCTGGAGCCGCATGTCGCGGCGCTGTACGAGGCGGACCGCGCCGCGGACGGGACGGCGCAGGTGCGGCACACGGTGGGGTTCCATCGGGAGCTGGTGCGGGCTGCGGGGAACTCGGTGCTGCTGCACACGTGGGAGGGGCTGGGGATCGAGGTGTTCACGGCGCTGTCGATACGGTGGCTCGGAACGGTGCAGCAGTCCTACGCGGAGGAGCACGAGGAACTGGTCGCGGCCTTCCGCCGCCGGGATCCGCGCATCGCGGAGCTGGTGAAGTCGCATGTGCTGGGGTGTGCGCCGCGGGCCTAGGGAGTCTCGCCCCCGCCGCCCCTACCCGTCCCGTCCCTGAGGGCTCCGCCCCCAGACCCCCGTTCGCGCCCAGGCGGCGGAGCCGCCCCTGAAGGGGCGCGGGGAACTGCGCGACCAGCCACAAACAACCCGCGGCCGCCACCAAACCGCATCCAGACCCCCGTTGCGCCCACGCGGCGGAGCCGCCCCTGAAGGGGCGCGGGGAACTGCGCGACCAGCCACAAACAACCCGCGGCCGCAGGTGCACGTCCGCGCGACACCCCCCTCACCTGCGCAAACGCGCCCAAATCCCGTCACCGCGTGCCACCGCCGGAGGCACCCCGTGCCGACTTTCTCCGGATCAAGCGATTTTGCCCCCCAACCCTTTGATCGATCATCGATCACGGAGTTATTGTCACCTGCGGACTTCCACCGAAGTCCGCAGCCCTGTCCTGCCAAAGACAAAGGGCACCCCCGAACCCTTCTGAGGGCACCCCCTTCGACTGAGGAAGGCGGCGACATGACCGACCCCAACGCCATCCAGCCGAGCGAGCTCGACCAGCTCCCGGACCGCGACCCCGAGGAGACCGCCGAGTGGCAGGCCTCCCTGGACGCCGTGACCGCGGCGGCCGGGCCGCACCGTGCCGCGTACCTGATGCGGCGCACGCTGGAGCGTGCCGAGGGCGCCGGCGTCGCGCTGCCCAAGCTGCTCGAGACCGACTACGTCAACACCATCCCCACCGCGGCCGAGCCCGCCGTGGACGGCGACGAGGCGCTGGAGCAGCGCATCACCGCCTGGAACCGGTGGAACGCGGCGGCGATGGTGACCCGCGGCAGCAAGTACGGCGTGGGCGGCCACATCGCCACCTTCGCCTCGGCCGCGTGGCTCTACGAGACCGGCTTCAACCACTTCTTCCGCGGCAAGGAGGGGGACGGCTCCGGCGACCAGCTCTACATCCAGGGCCACGCCTCCCCCGGCATCTACGCCCGCGCGTTCCTCGACGGCCGCATCAGCGAGGAGCAGCTGGACAACTTCCGCCGTGAGGCGGGCGGCAACGGCCTGCCGTCCTACCCGCACCCCCGGCGCCTGCCCTGGCTGTGGGAGTTCCCCACCGTGTCGATGGGCCTCGGCCCGATCTCCGCGATCTACCAGGCGCGCTTCAACCGCTATCTGACCAGCCGCGGCATCAAGGACGTCTCCGACTCCCACGTGTGGGCGTTCCTCGGCGACGGCGAGATGGACGAGCCCGAGTCGACGACCGCGCTCACCCTCGCCGCCCGCGAGCAGCTGGACAACCTGACCTTCGTCGTCAACTGCAACCTGCAGCGCCTCGACGGCCCGGTCCGCGCCAACTTCAAGATCGTGCAGGAGCTGGAGGCCCAGTTCCGCGGCGCCGGCTGGAACGTGATCAAGACCCTGTGGGGCACCGCCTGGGACGAGCTGTTCCAGCTCGACACCACGGGCGCCCTGGTGCGCCGCCTGCGCGAGGTGCCGGACGCGCAGGTGCAGACGTACCAGACGCGTGACGCCGCCTACATCCGCGAGGACTTCTTCGGCAAGGACCCGGCGCTCGCCGAGATGGCGAAGCTGCTGAGCGACGACAAGATCCTCGAGTGCTTCCACTTCTCGCGCGGCGGCCACGAGTCCCGCAAGGTCTACGCCGCGTACAAGGCCGCGCTCTCCCACAAGGGCGCGCCGACCGTGATCCTGGCGCAGACCGTCAAGGGCCACACCCTCGGTGAGGGCTTCGCGTCGAAGAACGCCAACCACCAGATGAAGAAGCTCACGGTGGACGAGTTCAAGGCGATGCGCGACCGCCTGGAGCTGCCGATCCCGGACTCGCGGTTCGTCGACGGCGTGGTGCCCTACGCGCACCCGGGCGCCGACTCCCCCGAGGTCCGCTACCTCCAGGAGCGCCGCGCCGCCCTCGGCGGCCCCGCCCCGGCCCGCCGGGTGCACCCGGTCGCGCCGCTGCCGCAGCCGGCCGAGAAGGCGTTCACCGCGTTCGACAAGGGCTCCGGCTCGCAGAACGTGGCCACCACGATGGCGTTCGTCCGCCTGGTCAAGGACCTGGTCCGCGACAAGGAGACGGGGAAGCGCTGGGTGCCGATCGTCCCCGACGAGGCGCGCACCTTCGGCATGGAGAGCCTCTTCCCGTCCCTCGGCATCTACTCGCCGATGGGCCAGACGTACGAGCCGGTCGACCGCGACCAGCTGATGTACTACAAGGAAGCCAAGAACGGCCAGATCTTCAACGAGGGGATCACCGAGGCCGGCGCCATGGCCGAGTTCATCGCCGCGTCGACGTCGTACTCGACGCACGGCGAGACGATGATCCCGTTCTACATCTACTACTCGATGTTCGGCTGGCAGCGCACCGGCGACCAGATGTGGCAGCTCGGCGACCAGCTCGGCCGCGGCTTCCTGGTCGGCGCCACCGCGGGCCGCACCACGCTGACCGGTGAGGGCCTCCAGCACGCCGACGGCCACTCCCCCGTCATCGCGGCGACCAACCCGGCCGCCCTGACGTACGACCCGGCGTTCGCCTACGAGGTCGCGGTCATCGTCAAGGAGGGTCTGCGCCGGATGTTCGGCGAGGCGAAGCCGGACGAGGACCAGAACGTCTTCTACTACCTGACGGTCTACAACGAGCCGCTGCCGCAGCCCGCGAAGCCGCAGGTGGCGGGCGTCGACGAGGGCATCGTCAAGGGCCTGTACCGCTTCAACACGGCGGAGTCCGCGGGCCTGTCCCCCGCCGCCAACGCCCCGCGCATCCAGCTGCTGGGCTCCGGCACGGCGATCCACTGGGCGCTGAAGGCGCAGCGGCTGCTCGCCGAGGAGTGGGGCGTGTCCGCCGACGTGTGGTCCGCGACCTCGTGGACCGAGCTGCGGCGCGACGCGATGGAGGCCGACGAGGCCCTGCTGCGCGGCGAGGACCGGACGCCGTACGTCCGGCAGGCGCTGCAGGGCGCCGAGGGCCCCGTCCTCGCGGTCTCGGACTACATGCGCCAGGTCCCGGACCAGATCGCGCAGTGGGTCGAGCAGGACTACACCTCGCTGGGCGCCGACGGCTTCGGTCTGTCGGACACCCGCGAGGCCGCCCGCCGCCACTTCGGCGTGGACGCCGAGTCCATCGTCGTCGCCGCCCTGGCCCAGCTCGCCCGCCGCGGCGAGGTGAAGGCCACCGCGGTGAAGGAGGCCCGGGAGAAGTACGGCCTGTAAGGCGGAAGTTCGCGGGGAGGCCCCCGTCGTCACGCGTGTGCGCGTGGCGGCGGGGGCCTCTCGCGTGATGGGCATGATGGGCTCATGCGTGCTGCCCGGTTGATCAAGATGGTGCTGCTGCTGCAGTCCCGGCCCTCCATGACCGCCGCCGAGCTGGCCCGGGAGCTGGAGGTGTCGGAGCGCACGGTCACGCGTGACGCGCAGGCGCTGTCCGAGGCGGGCGTGCCGGTGTACGCGGACCGGGGGCGGATCGGCGGCTACCGGCTGGTCGGCGGGTACCGGACCCGGCTGACGGGGCTGGCCCGCGGCGAGGCGGAGGCGCTGTTCCTGTCGGGGGTGCCGGGCGCGCTGCGCGAGATGGGCCTCGAGGACGCGGCCTCGGCGGCCCGGCTGAAGGTGTCGGCGGCGCTGCTGCCGTCGCTGCGGGACGCCTCGCGGACGGCGGCGCAGCGGTTCCATCTGGACGCGCCGAACTGGTTCCGGGAGCCCGAGACGCCGGCGCTGCTGCCGGCCGTGGCGGACGCGGTGTGGGACGACCGGCGGATCACCGCCCGCTACCGGCGCGGGTCCGGGGAGCGGCGGCAGGAGGTGGAGCGGGAGCTGGAGCCGTACGGACTCGTGCTGAAGGCGGGTGTCTGGTACCTGTGCGCGCGGGTCGCGGGGCGGGACTCCTTCCGGGTGTACCGGATCGACCGGTTCACGGCGGTGGAGCCGGGCGAGGAGCGGTTCGAGCGGGCGGAGGACTTCGATCTGCCGGCGTTCTGGGAGGAGCGGGCGGAGCAGTTCGCGCGGTCTCTTCTGCGGGCGGAGGTGGTGGTGCGGCTGTCTGCGGAGGGGGTGCGGAGGCTGCCGTACGCGGTGGACGCGGGGGTGGCTCGGGAGGTGCTGGCGGGGGTGGCTGCGCCTGGGGTCGGGGAGTGGGTGACCGTCACCTTGCCGGTGGAGTCGGAGGAGGTGGCTCGGGGGCAGTTGGCTTCGTTGGGGGCGGAGGTGGAGGTGGTGGCGCCGGCTTCTCTGCGGGAGTTCTTCGCCGCCGAGGCGGAGAGGGTGGTGCGGTTGTACCGGGGGTGAGCTGGGGTGGGGTGCGGGCAGGGTTTTCGCCCCCTCCGCCCCTTCCCGTCCCGTCCCTCGGGGGCTTCGCCCCCCCGAGCCCCCATCTTCGCGCAGTTCCCCGCGCCTCTTCAGGGCGCTGGGGGGCTTCGCCCCCGGACCCCCTTTTGCGCAGTTCCCCGCGCCCCCGGCGGGGCGCGGGTTGATGCTTGTCTCGTGATGGATGAGACGGAGTTCTGGGCGTTGGTGGACGGGGCTCGGGAGGATGCCGAGGGGGATCCCGAGGAGCAGGCCGATCTGCTCGTGGAGCGGCTCGTGCGGCTGGATCCCGAGGCCGTGCTGGACTTCGCCCGTCACTTCGAGGCGCGCTACCAGCGTGCTTACCGCTGGGACCTGTGGGGCGCCGCGTGGGTGCTGCTGGACGGGTGCAGCGACGACGCCTTCGACTTCTTCCGGTGCTGGCTCATCGGCCAGGGCCGTGAGGTGTTCGAGGGCGCGCTGCACGACCCGGACGCGCTCGCCGACCTGCTCGACGACTTCGACGAGGAGATCGACGGCGACGGTGAGGACCTGGGCTACGCGGCCGACGAGGCGTACGAGCAGCTCACCGGTCTGGTGATGCCCGACCTCGGCCTCCCTCCGGCCCCCGCGGAGCCGGAGGGCACGCCGCTCGACTTCGAGAACGAGGCCCTGCTCGCCGCGCGCTATCCGCGGCTGTGGGAGAGGTTCCGCGGGGACTGAGCCGCGGGGCGCGGGCGCCGGGCGCCCGTCACAGACGCCGGTGGGGGCTCTGCGCGTGGCGCAGGGGGGCCGCGTTGGCCTGCATGAGGGCGGAGGCCGTGGAGGCGGCGGGGCCGAGGACGACGGCCGCCGCGGCGACCAGGGCGGTCCAGGGGCGGCGCAGGGCGTCCGCCCAGGTGGTACTTCGGTCAGGGGTGTCGCTCATGGGCTCAGCTCTTCGTTCCGTGCGCGTCGTCTTCCACGGTGACGCGCTGTGTGTCGGTGCCGGTGTCCCGGCCGGGGCCGGTTGCGGCGTCGCGGCCCTGGAGGCGGGCCGCGAGGTCCCTGATCTCCGGGAGCCGCGCGTGCAGCGCGGCGCCCGGGCAGTCGGTCATGTAGCCGTCGCTGTGTCCGGCGACGGCGGGCAGGGTGGCGGCGGTGCCGGCCTTGTAGCGGCTGCCGCCGTTGCTGGAGACCAGCCGCACCTCGGAGCGCGGGTCGGTGCCGGAGGGGCCGAGCTTCCAGGCGGTCACGGCGGCGATGGAGCGCAGCATCGCGTCGGGCACCTCGACGCCCTCGGTGAAGGTGCCGAGGGCGGCGATGCCCGCGGTGCGGTGGTTGAAGCCCTGGGTGTGGGCGCCGGTGACGGGCCGGTCGGCGCCGCCGGCGCGGCCCTCGTACACGGTGCCGCAGCGGTCGACGACGAAGTTGTAGCCGAGGTCGTCCCAGTCGCGGCCCTGGGTCTGCCCCTCGTACAGCGCCCGGATGATGCCGGAGGCGTCGGCGCAGTCGTACCCGTTGGGCGAGTCGGTGTGGTGGATGAACACGGCGACGACCTGGTCGTCGTAGCGCGGCGGGGGCTGGTCGCGGGCCGCGTCGCCGATCCATGCCGCGCGCGGCACGATGTCCGGCCGGGGGGCGTGGAAGGCGGGCGCGGGGCGTGCGGCGGCCTGGGCGTCGGAGGACTCGGCGGCCCGTTCGACGCCGTAGGCGCTCAGCACCAGCACGACGGCGGCGGCCGCGCCCGGCACGAAGCCGAGGGGGACGGTGACCGTTCTCGGCAGCCGCGTGGAGCCGGGCCGGCCGGGTATCCGGGCCGGGCGGGGCTTCCGCGCGCCGCGCGGTCTCCTGGGGACACGCATGGTCCCACTGTGGGACGGGCCACGGCGGCGCGCGACGTCTGCTCCGCCAGTCGGTGGACGGCCGGTGGAACCATCGTCCCGGTGCGTGACGTTTTCCCCAGTGCACGCGCGCCTCACGGGCGGCTGTCCCGCGTCCGGCGGGCGCGTGGCTGATCACGTGGCCCCCGGGCCCCGTACTGAGGGTCGTGGTCCCGAGAGAAAGGCGGCGTGCGTGGATCTGCTCGACATCCTGCTGATGCTGGTCGTCCTGGCCTATGCGGCGTCCGGTTACCGGCGCGGACTGGTCGCCGGCTGTGTGTCCCTGGCCGGTTTCGTGGGCGGCGCGGTCGTCGGCGTGTGGATCCTGCCGTGGGTGATGGACCTGGTGACGCCGGGGACCACGCGGGCGACGGTGACCGCCGTGTTCACGGTGCTGCTGCCGGCCGTGGTGGGGCACGAGCTGGCGGGGCGGCTGGGGCTGCGGCTGCGCCGGGAGCTGGACCGGGGCCCGCTGCGGGTGGCGGACGGGGCCGGCGGCGCCGCGGCGAACGCGGTGGCGGTGCTGATCGTGGCGTGGGTGGCGGCGAGCGTGCTGGGCGCGTCCTCGTCGCCGCTGGTGACGTCGGCGATCCGGGACTCGCGGCTGCTGGGCGCGGTGCAGGACGCCATGCCGGACACCACGCCCGCCTGGTTCTCCCGGGCGACGTCGGCGCTGACGGAGGCGGGTTTCCCGCAGGTGTTCAACCCGTTCGAGAGCGAGTCGACCGCGGAGGTGGCCGCGCCGACCGGGGACAACGTGACGCCGGCCGCCACACTCGCGGCGCAGCGCAGCACGGTGAAGGTGGAGGGCGTGGCCGGCACGCAGGGGCGTGAGGGCAGCGGGTTCGTGTACGCGCGGGAGCACGTGATGACCAACGCGCACGTGGTGGCGGGCATCGACGAGCCGACCGTGCGGGTGGGCGGCGTCGGGCGGACGTACGAGGCGCGGGTGGTGCTGTTCGACGCGCAGACCGACGTGGCCGTGCTGTACGTGCCGGACCTGGTGGCGCCGGTGCTGGCGTTCGACGACGACGCGGAGCGGGGCGCGGCGGCGGTGGTGGCGGGCTATCCGCAGGACGGCGACCTGAACCTGCAGGCGGCGACGGTCGCGGGACGGGTGCAGGCGCGCGGGCAGAACATCTACAACGACGCGCCGGTCACCCGGGAGATCTACTCGATCCGCTCCACGGTCCGCCCGGGCAACTCGGGCGGACCGCTGCTGACCACCGACGGGCGGGTGTTCGGGGTGGTGTTCGCGCGTTCCACGTCGGACGCGGAGACGGGGTACGTGCTGACGGCGGACGAGGTCGCCGACGAGGCCGCGCGGGCGGCGACGGCGACCACGCCGGTGGACACGGGGCAGCCGGTGCTGTCGTAGGGCGCGCCGAGGGCGCTCTCGTAGGGCGGGCCCGCGTCAGACGAGGCTGCGGCCCATCATGACGTCGTCGACGTAGCGCCCTCCGACGTGGAACTCGCCGGGCAGCACGCCCTCGGCCACGAAGCCCTCGGACTCGTACAGGGTGCGGGCCACGGTGTTGGGGCCGAGGACCCGCAGGGTGATCCGGCGGGCTCCCCGGCGGCGGGCCTCCTCGACGGCGGCCCGTACCAGGGCGCGGCCGGTCCCCTTGCCGCGGGCCTCCTCGGCGACGGCGAGACCGCGGATCTGCTGGACGTGCGCGTTGGTCGGCATCGGGGTGGGGTGGCCGAGGCGGACGTAGCCCACGACCCGTCCGTCGTGCTCGGCGACGAGGTGGGCGTCCGGGCCGCAGGTCGGGTGGAAGAAGGGCTCGTCGGGTGCGGGCGGCTCGGGCCGCACCTCGTGCAGCGGCGACCAGGACTCGCGGTCCAGGCGGGCCAGGGCGGGTTCGTCGTCGGGGCGGGCGGGACGTACGAGTGGCTGCGGCATGCGCGTCACTCTAGGACGCACCGCCTGCCGTGCTCACCGTGATTTCCCACGTGGCCGGGGCAGGATGGACGCCATGGAACATGCGCGGATCGCGGTGGCCGGGGCGTCCGGACTGATCGGCTCTGCCCTGGTGCGGTCGCTGACGGCGGACGGGCACACGGTGCTGCGGCTGGTGCGCCGGGAGCCCCGGTCGGCGGACGAGATCCGCTGGGACCCCGACCGCGGGACGGTGGACGAGGCGGGGCTCGCCGGGTGCGACGCGGTGGTGAACCTGGCGGGCGCCGGGGTGGGCGACCGGCGCTGGACGGACGCGTACAAGGAGCTGATCCGCTCCAGCCGGGTGCGGGGCACGACCGCGCTCGCCGAGGCGGTCGCCGCGCTCCCCGAGGACGCCCGGCCGCGGGTGTTCCTCAACGGCAGCGCGATCGGTTACTACGGCGAGACCGGCGACCGCGCGGTGGACGAGAGCGCGCCTCCGGGCCAGGGGTTCCTGCCGCAGGTCTGCGTGGAGTGGGAGGCCGCGGCGGCGCCGGCCCGGGAGGCGGGCGTGCGGACGGTGTTCGCGCGGACGGGGCTCGTGGTGGCGCCCGGGGGCGGGGCGTGGGGGAGGCTGTTCCCGCTGTTCCGCGCCGGCCTGGGCGGGCGGCTGGGCGACGGGCGGCAGTACTGGTCGTACATCGCGCTGCACGACGAGGTGGCGGCGTTGCGGCATCTCCTGGGGACCGAGGGGCTGTCGGGGCCGTTCAACCTCACCGCGCCCGAGCCGCTGACGAACCGTGAGATCACCGCCGCGATGGCGCGGGTGCTGCGCCGTCCCGCCGTGTTCGCGGTGCCTGCGCCGGTGCTGCGGGCGGTGCTGGGCGAGATGGCGGGGGACGTGCTGGGCAGTGCGCGGGTGCTGCCGACGCGGCTGCTGGAGTCGGGGTTCCGCTTCGCCTTCCCGCGGATCGAAGGGGCGGTCAGGGCGGCGCTGCAGGGGGCGGCGGACCAGGAGTCGGGCGACCTCTTCTGATCCCCTTGCACCGCGCCGTGCCCGCCGGGGGCGCGTATGCGACCGTCGTGCGCCCGTGCACTGTGCGTGCGCGCCTGACCCGACGGCGGAGTGCGGACCTAACCTCGAGCCGAACTCGGGTATCCCTGGGGCCTGTTGAGGGCATGACGTCTCCAGCGCCCACGCAACCTCGAGGAGGGGCACGTGCCAGAGCCCACGTACCAGGCGGACGTCGTCGTCGTGGGAGCCGGGGTGGCCGGACTCTCCGCGGCACGTCGACTGACCAGCGCAGGAGTCTCCACCGTCGTCCTGGAGGCCGCCCATGAGGTGGGAGGCCGCACGGCGACCGAGAAGGTCGACGGCTTCCGCCTCGACAGAGTCGGCCGGCTGCTGTCCACGGCCAGTGCCGAACTGCACGTCACCCCAGGGCTGGAGGACCTGGTGCTGCGGCCCTTCGCCCCCGGCGTCCTGCTGCACAGCGACGGACGGCATCATCGCGCCGGCGTGCAGCCGGGCACCCGGCGCGCACGTGGCGCACGGAGCGCGAGGGGCGCACTTCACGCGGTGCGCGCCCTGGCGAGCGCCCCTCTGCCGGGGCCGCGCAGGCCGGCCGCGGTGCCCGGACGGCAGGTGTCCGTGCCCCGTCACCGGGGCGGCGCCCCGCTGGGCACGGCACTGGACCAGGCGCGGCTGGGCGCCGCCCTGAACCGGCTGGCGGGCACGTCGGTGGAGCGGCTGCTGGCCCGCCCGGAGACGACCGCCGCCGAGGCGCTGCACGGCAGGGGGCTGCCCGCCCGCACCGTCGACGGCTTCCTGCGCCCGCTGCTGGCCGCGCTGTTGTGCGACCCGGAGCTCACCACGTCCAGCAGGTCGGCGGACCTCGCGCTGCGGGACTTCGCGAGCGGGCGGCTGTGCCTGCCGGAGGGCGGGGCGGAGGCGCTGCCGCAGCTGCTGGCGCGGTCGCTGCCGGCGGGCACGGTGCACACCGGGGTCCGGGTCACCTCGGTCTCCACGACCTCGGTGACCACCGCGGAGCACGGGGAGTTCCGGTGCGCGGCCGTGCTGGTCGCGACCGGCGCGCGGGACGCGGCGGAGCTGCTGCCGGGGCTGCGGGTGCCGGACTTCCACCCGGTGACGGTGGTGCACCACACCACCGACGAGCCGCCGGGCACGGACGCCTCGCTGCTGCTGGACGCGGACCGGGGCGGGCCGGTGGCGCACACGGCGGTCGTCAGCGCGGTCGACCCGTCGCGCGCCCCGGCCGGCCGCACGCTGGTGACCTCCACGGTCCTCGGGCCGGCCACGGCGGACACCGACACGGCCGTGCGGACGCACCTGGCACGGCTGTACGGGGTGCCGACGGCCCGCTGGGAGACGCTGGCGGTACGGCACACCGCGGACGCGGTGCCGGCGATGCGCCCGCCGCACGACCTGCACCGTCCGGTGCGGCTCCTGGCCGGCCTGTACGTCTGCGGCGACCACCGCGACAGCGGTGCGGTGGCGGGCGCCCTCCGCTCCGCGGACCGCGCGGCGACGGCGCTCCTGACCGACCTGGGCGTGGCCCGCCCGATGCACACGGCGGATCCGCTGCCCACGGCGAAGGCCGCCTGACCTTTCAGACCGGCACCCGCCGACGGTGAGAACACCCTCGGCGGGTGCCTTCCAACACGGCCGCCGGCCGCGGGCTGTCCGTGGCCGGCCGCGCAGTTCCCCGCGCCCCTGACGGGCGCTTGCGCCCCCGCCGACTGCGGGCATTCGTGCCTCCCCCGGTGCCTCAAGGGCCTGGGAGGTACCCCCAGGGCGATGGGGGCACCTCCCGCTCGCGCGAAGCCGAGAGTGGGGGAGGGTGGGCGCAGCCGTACCTCTGCAGCGCCGGGTGCGGGACGTCCGTGGCCGATCGCGCAGTTCCCAACGTCCCTGAGGGACGCCGCAACTGCGGGCAGTCGTGCCCCCGGGGCGGCACGGGTGGGCGCAGGCGGCACCCTGTCGGCGCCAGGTGCGCGAACGCCCGCCGGGCGCGGGTGGTCCGTGGCGGAGCGCGCAGTTCCCCGCGCCCCTGACGGGCGACACCGGCACGTCGTCGGCGCCGAGGTGCGCAACGGCCCCCTCACGTTCAGGCGAACGTGGTCGCCACCTTGTCCCGGTACGTCCGCACAGGCCCCGCGTCGCGGTAAGGCTCCAACCGCCGCTCGAAGTCCCGTACGTACTCCACCGCCCGCACCGACCGCATCTCCGCCGCCTGCGCGGCAGCCTCCGCCGCCAGCTGGCAGGCCTGGTCCAGCTCCCCCAGCCCGAGCCGCGCGGTGGCGAGAACGACCCGGCAGAACAGCCGGCTCCGCGCATACCCCGGCCCCCGCAACTGCAGCGACCGCTCCGCGTGCTGAGCGGCCGCCCGGAACTGCTGGAGATCCCGGTGGCAGTGCCCGAACTCGTCGGCCAGCTGCGCCTCGTCGAAGAACCGCGCCCAGTGCGGCACCTCGTCCCCCGGCCGCGCCGCGTCCAGCGCGCGCTCCGCCCGCACCAGCGCGGCCGTGCAGGCCCGTACCTCCCCCAGCACCCCGTGCCCGCGCGCCTCGGCCGCGTGCAGCAGGGCCTGGACGGCGGGCGGCGCCGAGCCGCCCACACCCTGCTGGGCGACCCGGGCGAGCTGCACGGCCTCCCGTCCGTGGCCGAGGTAGACGGCCTGGCGGCTCATGGTGACCAGCACGTAGGCCCCGTACGCCCGGTCCCCCGCCGCCTGCGCCAGCCGCAGCGCCTGGACGAAGTACCGCTGGGCGAGCCCGTGCGCGGCGATGTCGTACGAGGTCCAGCCGGCCAGCCGGGTCAGGTCGGCCGCGGAGGCGAAGAGCCGGCGGCCCATCTGCTCGCCGTAGGTGCCGCGCAGCATCGGCTCCAGTTCGTGCTCCAGGTAGCGCACGAGGGCCTGGCGGGCGTGCCCGCCGCCGTAGGCGTCGTCGAGGGTGCGGAACAGCTCGCCGACGGAGCGCAGCGCGGCGATGTCGCCGCCGGTGACGCGGTAGCCGGGCGCGCGGTCGGCCGCCCCGCGCCGGCGGGCGGCGATCTCGGCCGGCGTCACGGGCCGTACCGCGGGGCGGCCCTGGGCGGGCACCCGTACCGGCTCGGCGCGGGCGACCTTCTCGTCGGGCCGTCCGATCAGCCAGTCGCGGCTGGGCACCACCAGGCCCGCCGAGGTGAACGCGATCTTCCGCAGCTCGGCGTGGCTGCCGGAGTCCTTGCGCCACAGCCCGCTGACGATGTCGACGGCCTCCTCGGGGGTGGCCGCGAACTCCAGGCCCGCGTAGACCGGCGCGCAGGCGTCGAGGCCGAGGTCCTGGGCGGTGAGCCGGCGGCCGAGGCGCCGGGTGAAGACCTCGGCGATCAGGGCCGGGGTCGTCCCGCGCGGCTGCTGTCCGCGCAGCCAGCGGGTGACGGAGGTCTTGTCATATCTCAGGTCGAGCCCGTGTTCGAGACCGAGCTGGTCCACGCGACGGGCGAGTCCCGCGTTGGAGAACCCCGCTTCTGCGATGAGCGCGGCGAGCTGTCGGTTGGGGGTGCGCTGCGCGGGTCGTTCCGTCATCTGCGGTGCGGTCTCCTGCCTTCCGGCTGTTGCTCTGTCCGGATTGCCTGTGAGCAGCCCTTATGGCCTCGTGGTCGGCGCGAATGTAGCGGAGAGTGAGCACCCGATCGCAGAGATCAACGGCCATTCATCCGATCGTGTGAGGATTGGTCCGAAGCTGACGACTGAGGGCGGGCAGCCCTGGTGACTGCCGACAGCGGGAGGTCCGTCGAACGGTCGTACAGTGGCGTGGGCGTGTTTCGCGCCTGACGACCTTCGAGGGAGGCGTTTGCCGTGGGTGAGTTGCGGTTCGTCCGGATGGGCTTCGGCGACGAGGCGGTCGACTACCAGGTGGCCTGGGACGAGCAGCGCCGGGTGCACGCCGCGCGGTTCGCCGACGAGGTGCCCGACACCGTGCTCCTGCTGGAGCACCCGCCGGTCTACACCGCCGGGCGGCGCACCGAGGAGAGCGAACGGCCCCTCGACGGCACCCCCGTCATCGACGTGGACCGCGGCGGCAAGATCACCTGGCACGGCCCCGGCCAGCTGGTCGGCTACCCGATCCAGAAGCTGCCCCGCCCGGTGGACGTGGTCGCCCATGTGCGGCGCCTGGAGGAGGCCCTGATCCGCACCTGCGCGGAGTTCGGCCTGGAGACCACCCGGGTCGAGGGCCGCAGCGGGGTCTGGGTCCTCGGCGACCCGGTCGAGCGGCGCCCCTCCCTCGGCGGGCTCTCCCTGGACTTCGACCCGCGGCTGCACGACGAGGAGTTCGACCCCCGGCTCAACGGCCCGGAGTACGCCCCGTCCAACGCCGGCCAGCGCCGCGAGGACCGCAAGATCGCCGCCATCGGCATCCGGGTCGCCAAGGGCGTCACCATGCACGGTTTCGCACTGAACGTGAACCCCGACAACAAGTGGTTCGACAAGATCATCCCGTGCGGCATCCGGGACGCGGGCGTCGCCTCCCTGGCGAACGAGCTGGGCCGCGACGTCACGATCGAGGAGGTGCTGCCCGTCGTGGAGCGCCACCTGAAGGACGTCCTGGAGAACGCCGACCTGAAGCCCCGCGTGGTCGAGAAGGCCCCCGCGGCCGTCACCACGTCCGGCGTCTGAGGGCCCTCCGGGCTTTCACATCCACGGGCGTACGCTTGACGACGCCGAAGAATCAATCGCTAGGAGCCGGTCGTGTCCGCAGTCGCACCCGACGGACGCAAGATGCTGCGCCTGGAGGTCCGCAACAGCCAGACCCCCATCGAGCGCAAGCCCGAGTGGATCAAGACCCGGGCGAAAATGGGCCCCGAGTACTCCAAGATGCAGAACCTGGTCAAGAGCGAGGGTCTGCACACCGTCTGCCAGGAAGCCGGCTGTCCCAACATCTACGAGTGCTGGGAGGACCGCGAGGCGACCTTCCTCATCGGCGGCGACCAGTGCACCCGGCGCTGCGACTTCTGCCAGATCGACACCGGCAAGCCCGAGGCCCTGGACCGGGACGAGCCGCGCCGCGTCGGCGAGTCGGTCGTCACGATGGACCTGAACTACGCCACGATCACCGGCGTCGCCCGCGACGACCTGGAGGACGGCGGCGCCTGGCTGTACGCGGAGACCGTGCGCCAGATCCACGCGCAGACGGCGGACCGCGCCGAGGGCCGCACCAAGGTCGAGCTCCTGGCCCCCGACTTCAACGCCGTCCCCGAGCAGCTCGCGGAGGTCTTCTCCTCCCGCCCCGAGGTGTTCGCGCACAACGTGGAGACGGTCCCCCGCATCTTCAAGCGCATCCGCCCCGGCTTCCGCTACGAGCGCTCCCTGAAGGTCATCACCGAGGCCCGCGACTACGGCCTGGTCACCAAGTCCAACCTGATCCTCGGCATGGGCGAGACCCGCGAGGAGGTCAGCGAGGCGCTGAAGCAGCTGCACGACGCGGGCTGCGAGCTGGTCACCATCACCCAGTACCTGCGCCCCTCCGTGCGCCACCACCCCGTGGAGCGCTGGGTGAAGCCGCAGGAGTTCGTGGAGCTGAAGGAGGAGGCCGAGCAGATCGGCTTCTCCGGTGTGATGTCCGGGCCGCTGGTCCGTTCCTCGTACCGCGCGGGGCGGCTGTACCAAATGGCGATCGAGAAGCGCGGCGCGTTCGTGGCCTCCCAGGCGGTCTGAGCACGCCGGTGCGGGGCCTGCCCCGCTTCCCCGTCGTCATGCTGTGAATTCACGCACAAGGCCCTACCCGCGGGTAGTGGCCGAGAGAACGCGGTCCCGGCCGTCCTCCCAGTTGAGGGCACAGGCCGGGGCCGCGTCGGCGTCCCGGGCCCCGTCGCGAAGGCTTCATGCCTGTTTGACCGGTCGGTCACGCCCTGGTAACACCAGGCAGTGACCCTGGTATCACCGCACGCCACCATTGCCCGCCGGCATCGAGGGAGACCGTCACCATGCAGGCCGCGCCCGTCCGCGCCACCGCCATCCCGTCCCTCACCACCGCTCTGCGCGCCGTCGAGTCCCTGCTGATGAGCGGCGGCCAGCGCACCGCACGGCGCAACGCCTGGACGTCCGTGCTGGAGGACCGCCGCCGCGCCAAGGACCGGGTCGAGGCGCAGCGCGTCCTCGACCAGAGCCTCGTCACCCGCCTCTGAGCCCCGGCCCGCCCCGCCCGCTCAGGACCGACCCCGGCACTGCCGTCGAAGGCGCTGCGGGGGACACGTAGACTTCATGCCATGGCGAGGAAGGAAACCGCAGCGGACGCTGCGAACCCCGGGCGACTGAAGCAGATCGCCCTGACCTACAAGATGACCCGCAGGGCCGACAAGAAGATCGGTCTTGTACTCGCGGCTGTCGGAATCGTCACCTTCGGTGTCTTCCTCGCGATCGGTTTCTTGATCGGGCACCCCATCTATCTCGGCCTTCTGGGCTTCCTGCTCGCCTTCCTCGCGACGGCGATCGTGTTCGGCCGCCGTGCCGAACGGGCTGCCTTCGGTCAGATGGAGGGACAGCCGGGCGCCGCCGCGGCGGTGCTCGACAACATCGGCCGAGGCTGGACGACGACCCCGGCGGTCGCGATGAACCGCAACCAGGACGTGGTGCACCGCGCGGTCGGCAAGGCCGGCATCGTGCTGGTCGCCGAGGGCAACCCGAACCGGGTGAAGAGCCTGCTGGCCGCCGAGAAGAAGCGGATGAACCGCATCGTCGCGGACGTGCCCGTGCACGACCTGATCGTGGGCACCGGCGAGGGACAGGTGGAGCTGAAGAAGCTCCGCACCACCATGCTGAAGCTGCCGCGCGTCCTCACCGGCCCGCAGGTCACCGCGACCAACGACCGGCTGCGCGCGCTGGGCGACCTGATGAGCAACATGCCGCTGCCGAAGGGGCCGATGCCGAAGGGTATGAAGCTGCCGAAGGGCGGCGGTCAGCGGGGCCGCTGAGCCCCGCAGGCCACGACGCACGAGGAAGGGCGCCGGGAATCCCAGGATTCCCGGCGCCCTTCCTCGGGCCGTCGCGCGCCTCTCCTCGTGCCGTGTGCGCGCCTCTGCTCGTGCCGTCGCGCGCCTCGGTCTCAGACGCGGATCTCGACCGTGCGGGCCAGCCGGTCGTGCAGGCCGCGGCCGTCGCGGTCCCAGACGAGCGCGGGGACGGCCAGGCACAGCAGCACCGAGCGGAGCAGACCGCGCAGCGGCCGCACCGTGCCGGTGTCGAGGGCGACCACGCGCAGTCCGAAGAGCCGCTTGCCGGGCGTGAAGCCGAGGGTGCCGACGGTGAGCACGCTCAGCACCAGGAACACCAGCAGCGCCCAGTTGCCGGTGCGGGCGTCGTAGCCGTCGGTGAACAGACCGTATGCGATCAGAAGGCACAGGCCCCAGTCCACGGCGAGGGCGCCGATCCTGCGGCCGGGGCGTGCGATCGAGCCCGGTCCGTGTTCCGGCAGCCCCAGCTGCTCGCCCCGGTAACCGAAGTCGGCACCGGCCTCTTCCATGGCCGCGCGGGGGCCGGACAGCCATGATCCGATTGCTTGCCTGTTGTCCACCCGTCCACGGTACTGCGACCGGATATGACCGGGAGACGGCGGGGTATGCCGGAGCTACCGTGAAAGAGGCGCCGGTTAACTTGTGCGAAACAAACGGGTCACGCCCGAGAAATGACCCGTCCCTAGGGTCGAGTGCAGCGTGTGCCCCCCGCACTGGCCGCACGAACGATCTACCACCCCGGCGGGACGGTCGGGAGTAGGAGGAGCTGGATGTTCCAGAACGCCGACGAGGCCAAGAAGTTCATCGCGGACGAGGACGTCAAGTTCATCGACGTCCGCTTCTGCGACCTGCCGGGAGTGATGCAGCACTTCACGATCCCGGCGTCGGCCTTCGACCCGGCCGAGGAGCTGGCCTTCGACGGCTCCTCGATCCGCGGCTTCCAGGCCATCCACGAGTCCGACATGGCGCTGCTGCCCGACCTGTCCACCGCGCGGGTCGACCCCTTCCGCCGTGACAAGACGGTCAACATCAACTTCTTCATCCACGACCCGATCACGGGCGAGCAGTACTCCCGTGACCCGCGCAACGTGGCGAAGAAGGCCGAGGCGTACCTGGCCTCCACGGGCATCGCCGACACCGCGTTCTTCGGCCCCGAGGCCGAGTTCTACGTGTTCGACAGCGTGCGCTTCAAGACCTCGGAGAACGAGTCCTTCTACCACATCGACTCCGAGGCGGGCGCCTGGAACACCGGTGCGCTGGAGGACAACCGCGGTTACAAGGTCCGCTACAAGGGCGGTTACTTCCCGGTCCCGCCGGTCGACCACTTCGCCGACCTGCGCGCCGAGATCTCCCTGGAGCTCGAGCGGGCCGGCCTGCAGGTCGAGCGCCAGCACCACGAGGTGGGCACCGCCGGCCAGGCCGAGATCAACTACAAGTTCAACACGCTGCTCGCGGCCGCCGACGACCTGCAGCTCTTCAAGTACATCGTGAAGAACGTCGCCTGGCGCAACGGCAAGACGGCGACCTTCATGCCGAAGCCGATCTTCGGTGACAACGGCTCGGGCATGCACGTCCACCAGTCGCTGTGGGCGGGCGGCGAGCCGCTCTTCTACGACGAGCAGGGCTACGCCGGCCTGTCGGACACCGCCCGCTACTACATCGGCGGCATCCTCAAGCACGCGCCGTCGCTGCTGGCCTTCACCAACCCGACGGTGAACTCGTACCACCGTCTGGTGCCGGGCTTCGAGGCGCCGATCAACCTGGTGTACTCGCAGCGCAACCGCTCCGCGGCCATGCGTATCCCGATCACCGGCTCGAACCCGAAGGCCAAGCGCGTCGAGTTCCGCGCGCCCGACTCCTCCGGCAACCCGTACCTGGCCTTCTCGGCGCTGCTGCTGGCCGGCCTGGACGGCATCAAGAACAAGATCGAGCCGGCCGAGCCGATCGACAAGGACCTCTACGAGCTGGCTCCCGAGGAGCACGCGAACGTGGCCCAGGTCCCGACCTCCCTCGGCGCGGTCCTGGACCGCCTCGAGGCCGACCACGAGTTCCTCCTCCAGGGCGACGTCTTCACGCCGGACCTGATCGAGACGTGGATCGACTACAAGCGCCAGAACGAGATCGCGCCGCTCCAGCTGCGTCCGCACCCGCACGAGTTCGAGCTGTACTTCGACGTGTGACCGGACTCCCGCGCGTCCGACGCGTCGGTTCTCCCGCCGCCCCCGTCCCTGGTCCGTCCAGGGGCGGGGGCGGTCGCGTTGGCCGGAATGCTTCCTTCCAAGTACAGGGGGAGGGATGCTTGGAGTGACACGGTTGTTCGAGAGAAGGTCACGGGGATGTCCGAGCGGGACGACGAGGAGCGCGAGTTCGATCTGCGGTGGGCGGAGGGGGCCACGCACAAGGAGCCCTCGGCCCGCGCGCGGATGCTGGCCGCCCGCTGGAAGGAGAACCCTCCCGGACCGGTGCCGTTCCGTGCCGAGCCCGAGCACCGGGGGGCGGCGGGGCGCCACCGCTCGTGGGTGTCGACGGTCCTGGTGCTCGGCTGTGTCCTCGCGGTGATCCTTCTGCTCGGGTACGCAGACGTCGGCCCCTACTGACCCGTTCAGTCGCCCTGGGCGACGGCGACCGTCGGCGGGGTGCGGGAGGCCCGCAGGGCGGGGAGCGTGCCCGCCGCCGCGGTCACCAGGACGAGGGCGGCGAGGACCGTCGCCAGCTGCCCCGCCGGCACGGTGAACGGTGCGCTCACCTCGGCGGCCCGCACCACCAGCCATGAGTACGGCAGGCCCAGTGCCAGGCCGAGGATTCCGCCCAGCACGCCGTGGAGGGCGCACTCCAGGGTGACCATGCGGTGCACGGCCGCCCCGCCCAGGCCCAGGGCCCGCAGCAGTCCGAACTCCCGCCGGCGCTCGACCACGGTGAGGCTCGCCGTGGTGGCGACGCCCGCGACCGCGACCAGGACGGTCAGGCAGAGGAGCAGCACCACGGTGGTGGCCGTCGTGCGCAGGTCGTCGTCGGAGCCGGGGCGGGTGGCCGCGTCCTCGGCGACGACCCGGCCGTCCCCGCGTTCCGGTCCGGTGAGGGTCTCGGTGACGGCCCGGTGGGCGCGGGCGCGGCCCTCGGCGCCGTCCGTCGCGGCGTCGGCGGTGATCAGGGTGGGCGCGGGGCCCGCCCCCAGGCGTGTGAGGTCGGCCGGGGTCACGAAGAAGTTGCCGCCGTAGGGTCCGGCGCCGGGCAGGGTCGCCGCCACGGTGAGCCGTACGGAACGGCCCTCGGACGTCAGCGTCACACGGTCCCCCGCCTCCACGCCCAGGCGGTGCGCGTGCTCGGCGTCCACGACGACCCGCGCGGGGCCGAGTTCGCCGAGGGCGCCGGTGCGGGCGGTCAGGCCGGTCCCGGAGCGGACGGTGGTGAGGTCCAGGTCGGACACGGTCGCGGTGCGGCCGTCCTCGGCCACCTCCGCCGTACGGAACGCCCTCACGTCGGCCAGTTCGGGGCGGGCGGCGAGGTCGGCGGCGAGCGTCCGGTCCAGCGTGCCGCCCTCCCCCGCGTACAGGCGGAAGTCCGCGGGCGCCTCCAGCGTCCGCTTGTACCGCTCGTAGGTGTCCAGGCTCGCGAGGCAGGTCAGGGTCGAGCCGACCAGGCAGACGCCGAGCGCCACCACGACCGAGACCGAGGCGGCCCGCCCCGGCGCTCCCCCGACGCCCGCGACGGCCAGCCGCCCGGCCGCGCCCGTGCGGCGCAGCGGCACCGCGAGGGCCGACAGCACCGGCCGCACCAGCAGGGGGCCCAGGGCGATCAGGGCGAGGAAGGCGAGTCCGCCGGAGACCACCACGAGGGTCAGTGCCGCGAACCGGTCGTACGCCGTGTCGCCCGGCTCGGGCAGCCCCGCGTACTGCTGCCACGCGAGGAGTACGGCGCCCGCCGCGCACAGCACGCCCAGCACGGTCCGCCCGGTGCCGCTCACCGTGCTCTCCCCCGACGTGGCGGTGCGCAGCGCCTGGAGCGGGGAGACGCGGGAGGCGGTGAGGGACGGGGCGAGGACCGCCAGGACCGCGAGGAGTCCGGTGCCGAGCACCGTGAGGGCGGCCTGCGGCAGCGGGAGCGCGGCGGGGGCGGACAGGTCGTGTCCCAAGTGGCGGGCCACCGGCGGGACGAGACGGGCGCAGCCCCAGGCGGCGAGCACGCCGGCCGCGCCGGCCACCAGGCCGACCACCGCGCCTTCGGCGACGAGGGCCGCCGCGAGCCGCCTGGACGTGGCGCCGACGGCGCGCAGCAGCGCCAACTGCCGTACGCGGCGGGCGAAGACGATGCGGAAGGTGGAGGTGGCGACGAGCACGGCCGCGCCGACCGCGACGGCGAGGAACACGCCGGCCAGTTCCAGGGTGTCGCCCGCCTCCGCGACGGCCGCGCGGGCCTCCTCGTCGCGCACCTCGTCCCCGGACCGTACGACCGCGCCGGGCACGGCCTGCCGGATCCGCTCCGCCGCCTCCGTGGCCGCGGCGGGGGTGTCCGTGCGGACGTCGACGCGGGAGTAGCCCGGTATGCCGAGCAGCCGCAGCAGGTCGGGGCCGGGCGCGTACCCGGTGGGTTCGGCGGTGCCGGTGGCGGCGGAGCGGACGACGCCGGTGACCTCGACCGGGACGTGCAGGGTGCTCTCGCCGTCGGACGCGGGGAGCAGCAGGGTGAGCGTCGAGCCGGGGGTGAGTCCGTACGCCTCGGCGGCATGGGTGTCGACGGCGAGTTGGCGCGGGCCGGACGGGTAGCTGCCCTCGACCGGCCGCACCCGCGCCAGGGCGCCGGAGCCGGGGTCCGCGGCGAGGGCGAGGTAGCGTTCGGCGGCGCTTCCGCCGACCGGGGCTCCGCCGTCGACCCGGCCGACGGCCTCGGCGACCCCGGGCGCCGACCGGATCGCGTCCGGACCGGCCCTGCCGATGTCCGCCGCGTCCTTCCCCGTGACGACCAGCGACACCGCGTCGGGGGTGCCGCGGAACCGGTCGACGACGGTGGCGGTGACGATCTGCTGGGTCATGACGGCCCCGAAGACCACGAACGCGGCGATCAGCAGGGACACCCCGGTGGCCGCGAACCGGCCCGGCCTGCGCAGGAGTTCGGCCAGCTGGGAGCCCAGGACGGTCGCGCGCCAGGGGCCTGTCATCGCCGCCCCCGCGGGGTGTCGTCGGGGGTGGTGTGCTCGTCCCCCACCACGCGTCCGTCGGCGAGGGTCAGCACGCGGTCCGCGTAGCGGGTGGCGGCCGGGTCGTGGGTGACCATCACGACGGTCTGGCCGAGTTCGTCGACGGCCCGGCGCAGCATGGTGAGCACCTCGGCGCCGGCCTGGGAGTCGAGGTTGCCGGTGGGTTCGTCGGCGAACACCACGGCGGGGCGGGCGACCAGCGCGCGGGCGACGGCGACCCGCTGCTGCTGCCCGCCGGACAGTTCGGCGGGGCGGTGGGACAGCCGGTGGGCGATGCCGAGGACCTCGCACAGGTGGTCCACCCGTTCGCGGTCGGGGCGGCGGCCGGCCATGGTGACGGGCAGCACGAAGTTCTCGTACGCGGTCAGCTGCGGCAGCAGGTTGAACGACTGGAAGACGAACCCGACGCGCTTGCGGCGCACCCGGGTCAGCTGCCGGTCGGTCAGCCCGGTGAGCTCCGTGCCGTCGAGGACGACGCTGCCGGAGGTGACGGTGTCGAGTCCGGCGACGCAGTGCATCAGGGTCGACTTGCCGGACCCGGAGGCGCCGACGACGGCGGTGAACCGGGCGCGGCGGACGGCGACGGACACCCCGTCGAGGGCGCGGACCTCGTCGGCGCCCTGGCGGTAGGTCTTCACCAGGGCGGTGGTGGTGATGACGTCGTCGGGTGCGGGGCCGCGCGCGGCGGCGTGAGCGGTCATGGCTACGTGTTCCCCCGGGCCGGTCAGGAGCCGAGCGGGGGCAGGGTGAGGGTGACGCCGGAGTCCACGCAGTGGCCCCGCGCGTCCTCCTGGAGGTTCTTCACGTCCTTCGCGGACGGCGCCTGGGCGGGGTTCTTCGCGGTCTCCAGGGCCCAGCCCTCGTAGCGGGAGATCTTCGCCCCGAGGTAGCCGTCCTCCATCGTGGCGCGGCGCTCGTCGCCGGTCTCCTTCCACCACTGCTCCGCCTCCGGCGCCGGTCCGGCGGCGGTCCTCGCGCCCTCGGTGACGATGCGCTGCGCCAGCCGGCAGTCCTCGGCGGACGCCTGGCTCAGCTCCTGCCGGTCCTGCCACCAGTACGCGCCCCCGGCGGCCAGGGCGGCGACGACCGCTCCGGCGACGGCGCCGAGGATCAGGCGGTTGCGCGTGCGGTTCCGCTTCGTCGTGGGCGTGCTGGTGATGGTGGCCATGGGGTCCCTCCCGTGTCGTCCCGGCCGCGTTCTGCGGCACTGAGAAGTCTGGGATTCGGGGGCCTTCGGCGGATCGGCCACGGATCCGAGATCGGAGGGGGTTCATCCGGTACGCCGGGCGGGGCGCCGTCTGCCCCTGAGGGGGCAGACGGCCGGGGGCTTCTGCCCCCTCAGGGGGAGGAGGGGCGCACCAGGCCGGACTCGTAGGCGAAGACGACGGCCTGGGCGCGGTCCCGCAGATGCAGCTTGGCCATGAGGTTGCCCAGATGCGTCTTCACCGTGGCCTCCGCGACGTACAGTTCGGCGGCGATCTCGGCGTTGGACAGGCCGCGGGCGACCAGGCCGAGCACGTCCCGTTCCCGGCCGGTGAGCAGACCGAGGCGCTCCGACTGGCCGTTGGCCGGGGCGAGCCGGTCCGAGACGCGGTCGAGGAGCAGCCGGGTGATGCGCGGGGCGATCACGGACTCGCCGGCGGCGAGGACGCGGATGGCGTGGACGACCTGGTCGGCGGGGGCGTTCTTCAGCAGGAAGCCGTCGGCGCCGGCGCGCAGGGCGGCGAAGGCGTCCTCGTCGTCGTCGAAGGTGGTGAGGACCAGGACACCGGGCGGGGCCTCGCGGCGCATCAACTGCTCGGTGGCCTGGATGCCGTCCATGACCGGCATGCGGACGTCCATGATGACGACGTCCGCGTCGACCGTGTCGAGCAGGTCGAGGGCCTGCTGCCCGTTCTCCGCCTCGCCGACGACCTCGATGTCGTCCTGGCCCGCCAGCACCATGGAGAAGCCGGCCCGGATGAGCGGCTGGTCGTCCACCACGGCCACCCGGATCGGCCTGTCGGTCCCCGTCATCGCTCCGTCCCCACCGAATCCCTCACCGTGTTCTTCGTCCGCACGGGCATCGACGCCCGTACGTGCCAGCCGCTGCCGAGCCGAGGACCCGCCTCGAAGGCTCCCCCGGCGAGTTCCACCCGTTCGCGCATCCCCACCAGACCGTTGCCCCCGGACTCACCGACGGGGGCCCGGCCCGCGAGGGCGCCCGCGCCGTCGTCGGTCACGTCGATCAGCAGGGTGCCGTCCTCCTCGCGGACGCGGATGTCGACGCGCGCCCCCGCACCGGCGTGCCGGAGGGTGTTGGTGAGGCACTCCTGCACGATGCGGAACGCCGTCATCTCCTCCGTCGGCGACAGCTGTCCCTCGCCCACCTCGACGGAGAGGTCCACGGTCAGCCCGGCGGTCCGCGCGCGGTCCGCGACGACGTCGATCTCGTCGAGGGTGACGAGCCGCCGCTCCTCCCCCGCGCCCTGGGTCTCGGACCGGCCCTCGCGCAGCACCCGCACGATGCGGTGCATGTCGTCGATGGCGTCCCGGCCGGTCGCGGCGATGGTCCTCAGCGCGGACTCCGCCTGGTCGGGCGACGTGCGCAGCACGGTCCCCGCGCCGTCGGCCTGGAGGATCATCACGGCCAGGCTGTGCGCCACCACGTCGTGCAACTCGCGGGCGATCTGGGCCCGTTCCCGGGCGGCGGCGAGCCGGGCGCGCTGCTCCTGCTCCCGCTCGGCGTGCCGGGCGCGGGCGGCCTGGCTCTCGCCGTAGAGGCGGCGGGTGTGCAGGGCGAAGGCGGTGAGCCAGACCGTGAGCGTCAGGCCCCAGAAGATCAGCAGGGTCTGGCCGTCGCCGAATCCGTCGAGGCCCAGGAACGGCACACCGAACGAGGCCACCGCCGTCGCCAGCAGCACCGCGCCGCCCGCCGCGTACGGCATCCAGGGGGTCCGGGAGTGGTGGACGGCCGACATCATGGCGAACAGCACGGCCATGTCGTACGCGGCCGGCGCGTACGTCGGCGGAGAGCTGAGGTTCGGGTCGTGCAGCAGGAACTGCACGAAGGCCAGCGCCATGACGACCGCCATCACCGCGCCGGGGCGCGTCCGGCGGGCCAGCAGGGCCAGGGCCATCAGGGCGCCCAGCAGCAGGTCGTGGTCGCCGGCGTAGCCGTACGCCGCGACCAGGACCGCCAGGGCGAGCGCGATGTCGACCGCGCGGCCGAGGACGCGTGCGTACCGGCCGGACGGCGTGATCCACGGACCCGGGACCGTGCTCTCCTCGGTCAACCGTCCCGCCTCTCTCCTCCACCGGGCACGGCCGGGCAAGTACCGTGCGGGCGACGTGACTTCGGAGTGGCGCCACTCCGCCGCCGCCCATACTGCCTCAGCCCGCGCCGGAGCGGGGACGACGGTGCCGGGCGCCCCCGCGCGGGAGACGCCCGGCACCGGACGTGAGCTCAGCGGCTGTAGCGCATCAGCGCCCGCACCATGTGGCACGTGGTGTCCGACGGCGGGTGGACGCCGATCAGCTCGGCGGCGCCGCGGATCGTGTCGTCGGGCGCCTGGCTCGGGTGGTACACGCCGGAGTCGAGCAGGGCGATGGCGAGGCGCATCGCCTTCAGACGGCGGTTGTGGGTGATGTACCACTCCCGCGGGCGGCCCGGCGGCAGCGGGCTCTTCTCCACCGGGGCGCAGGGCAGTTCGAGCAGGACGGGTCGCTTCGCGGTGGACTGGACGGGCAGGGGCTTCGGCTTGAGTGCGGCAGCGGGCACGGGCATCCTCCTGTCGCGGTCGGGGCCGTCGTCCAAGGTCCACGGCGACCTCGGCGATTCCCTCGAACACTGCTTCCATTCTACGGGCCCCCACTGACAGTCGGCAGGCCTGCTTCGGCCATCAAATGCGCAGGTGAGATTGGGTTTTGGGACATCGGGGCGGGTGATGCGCGAGGGACACGCGGGCGGCCCCTCAATTCGAACAAGCAGGGGTGCGGCGTACGGTGTGCCCCATGGAGATCTGGATCAACCCCGCCTGTTCCAAGTGCCGCAGCGCGATCAGCGTGCTGGACGCCGAAGGGGCGGACTACACCGTCCGCCGCTACCTGGAGGACGTGCCGAGCGAGGACGAGATCCGGGAGGTGCTGGAGCGGCTCGGTCTGGAGCCGTGGGACATCACCCGGACGCAGGAGGCGGCGGCCAAGGAGCTGGGGCTCAAGGAGTGGCCGCGGGACGCCGGGGCGCGGGACCGCTGGATCGCGGCGCTGGCCGCGCACCCGAAGCTGATCCAGCGGCCCGTCATCACGGCGGACGACGGCTCGGCGGTGGTGGCCCGCACGGAGGACGCGGTACGGGACGCGCTGTCCCGCTGACGCACGCCGTCCCGCCGACACCCCAGCTCAACAGTCCTGTGACGCAGACCACTTGGGCGACTTGGGTCCGCCGTTGAGCAAGGGCGTTCGGTATCTCGTACATAGCGGCGTACGCTCCCCCGATCCATTGGAGGCGCGCATGTCGCGCAGGAGAAGTCTCGGCCCGAAGAAGAAGCTCGCTCTGCTGCTGAGCGCGGCCACGGTGGCGGGCGGCGGCGCCTTCGTCATGGCGACCACGTCCAACGCCAGCCCGCCCGCCGCCACCACCAAGTCGGCGGCCGACTCGACGGTGTGCCAGGGGCTGGCCACCGCGCTCGGCAACAACGAGCGGTTCGTCGCGGGCCAGCGGGCCAACCCGGACGCCCAGTCCGAGGCGCGGATCGCCAACCGCGAGGCCGTCATCGCGCAGATCAAGGTCCAGCAGGAGGCGTCCGGGTGCACGGTGGGGGAGTCGGCTCAGGGCTCCCAGCCGGCGCAGCCGGAGCAGCCCGCCCCGTCGCAGCCCGCCGCGGGCGGTCAGGAAGGACAGGCGGGGCAGGAGGAGCAGGCGGGCCAGGGCGGTCAGGCCGGCGGCGGCGCCGCGGCCGGTGAGCAGGTGTGCAACGGCTCGACCGTCACCCTGTCCGGCGAGGCCGGCGCCCCGGCCGCGTCCAGCAACCAGTTCCCGGCCGGCACCAAGCTGAAGGTCACCAACCTGGACAACAACAAGTCCACGACGGTGGAGGTCACCTCGGTGTCCGGCAGCTGTGTGCTGCTGAACAACGCCGCCTTCGAGCAGGTCCGCGAGCCGGGCAAGTTCCTGATCCGCCGGGCCGTGATCGAGAAGGTGGGGTGAGGTCCACACGCGCGTGAGGTGCCGGGGGCCCGCCGCTCAGGAAGGGAGCGGCGGGCCTTCACGCGTCGTCACACGCCGTCACGCCTATTCACGCCCCATCGCATACACCCGGCCACCCTCCCCCGCGCCCTCACGGAGTGGCGCCGGGCACACGGGCTGCCGGTAACACGGGGTTCACACCTGGGCAATGGACGGGAAACCGCCTGTTGACAAGCTGCGGGGCATCGACGGCGGCGCCCCAGTGCCGCAGCGCCGCAGGCATCCGCACCAAGCGCCCAGACCCACCCCGAAGGATGTGGACCGTGAGCTTCAAGGCCGAGTACATCTGGATCGACGGCACCGAGCCGACCGCCAAGCTGCGTTCCAAGACGAAGATCCTGGGCGACGACGCGAAGGGCGCCGAGCTGCCGATCTGGGGCTTCGACGGGTCCTCCACCAACCAAGCCAAGGGGCACGCCTCCGACTGCGTGCTCAAGCCGGTCTTCGTCTGTCCTGACCCGATCCGCGGCGGTGACGACGTCCTGGTGCTGTGCGAGGTCCTGAACACGGACATGACCCCGCACGAGTCCAACACCCGCGCCGCGCTGGCCGAGGTGGCCGAGAAGTTCGCCGCGCAGGAGCCGATCTTCGGCATCGAGCAGGAGTACACGTTCTTCAAGGACGCCTACCCGCTGGGCTTCCCCAAGGGCGGCTTCCCGGCCCCCCAGGGCGGCTACTACTGCGGTGTCGGCTCCGACGAGATCTTCGGCCGTGACGTCGTCGAGGCGCACCTGGACAACTGCCTGAAGGCGGGCCTCGGCATCTCCGGCATCAACGCCGAGGTCATGCCCGGCCAGTGGGAGTTCCAGGTCGGCCCGCTGTCCCCGCTGGAGGTCTCCGACCAGCTGTGGGTGGCCCGCTGGCTGCTCTACCGCACCGCCGAGGACTTCGGCGTCGCCGCCACCCTCGACCCCAAGCCGGTCAAGGGCGACTGGAACGGCGCCGGCGCGCACACCAACTTCTCCACCAAGGCGATGCGCGAGTCCTACGACGCGATCATCACCGCCGCCGAGTCGCTGGGCGAGGGCTCCAAGCCGCTGGACCACGTCAAGAACTACGGCGCCGGCATCGACGACCGCCTCACCGGCCTGCACGAGACCGCCCCGTGGAACGAGTACTCCTACGGCGTCTCCGACCGCGGCGCCTCGGTCCGCATCCCGTGGCAGGTCGAGAAGGACGGCAAGGGCTACATCGAGGACCGCCGCCCCAACGCCAACGTCGACCCGTACGTGGTGACGCGTCTGCTGGTCGACACCTGCTGCACCGCGCTGGAGAAGGCCGGCCAGGTCTGATCCGCACCGCACGACTCCCGAGGGGCGCCCGCCGGACGGTGGGCGCCCCTCGCGCCGTCTGCTTCAATGGACCCATGGCCGGCTTCCGCACCCACCACGCGACGGGTCGACGTGACCTGGAGCCGTTCTGGCCTTCCCGTCAGCACCACGACTTCGACCGGGTGTGTTGTCGCGCGACGAACGCGCCGGCCCTGTAACGCCCGGATCATTTCCCGGCCTTCGGCCGCCGCGCACCGTGTACGTCCCTCGACGAACCCTTCGCGCGAAAGAGCTGACGTCCCATGGCGACCACCCCTTCCCTCTCCTCCCCCGTTCCCGCCGCCCCCGTCCCGCCCGCCCGTGCCCGGCTGCGTGCCGTCGACCGGGACGACGTGGCGGCCGTGGCCCAACTCCTGCCGCCCGGCGCCACCCTGCTGCCCGCACCGCCGGACGCCGTGCCCGTGCTGCCCGGCCGGCCGCCGATGGTCGGCTACCTGGTGCTGGTCCCCGCCGACCGGCAGCCGCCCTTCCCGCAGGCCGCGCCCGCTCCCGCACCCGCCGACGCGGCCAGGGACACCGACGCGCTGATCCGGGTCGACCCGGTGCGCCGCACCGCCGAGGTCGGCGGGCGTCAACTCGATCTGACATACCTGGAGTTCGAGCTGCTCGCGCATCTCGTGGCGCACCCGGACCGGGTCCACACCCGGGACCGGCTGGTGTCCACGGTGTGGGGGTACGGCCATGTCGGCGACGGGCGGACCGTCGACGTCCACATCGCGCGGCTGCGCCGCAAGCTCGGCCCGGAGTTCCGTGACGCCATCCGCACCGTGCGCCGCGTGGGCTACAAGTACGTGCCGCCC
The DNA here is from genome assembly GCF_051903975.1 of Streptomyces sp. P9-2. Lineage (NCBI taxonomy): Bacteria > Bacillati > Actinomycetota > Actinomycetes > Kitasatosporales > Streptomycetaceae > Streptomyces > Streptomyces sp. P9-2. The sequence continues at coordinate 3,119,435 of NZ_CP192633.1, read as the reverse complement.
GTGCGGCGCTGAACCCGGTCCGGTCTGCCGACAGCAGAGCGCCCTTCCCCCGTGCCGTCCGCCGGGGCAGAGTCGCCGGTATGAGACTTCTGGTGCTGGGTGGTACGGAGTTCGCGGGCCGGGCGGTCGTCGACGCGGCGCTCGCGCGGGGCTGGGAGGTGACCGTCTTCCACCGGGGACGGCACGCGGCGCCGGACGGCGTGCGCCCGCTGCTGGGCGACCGGACGGCGGTGGACGGCCTGGCGGCGCTCGACGAGGACCCGGGCACCTGGGACGTCGTCGTCGACACCTGGTCGTCCGCCCCGCGCGCGGTGCGGGACACGGCGCGGCTGCTGCGGGACCGCGCCGGGCGGTACGTGTACGTGTCGACCCGCTCGGTGTACGCGTGGGCGCCGCCCGCCGGGTACGGCGAGGACGCGCCCGTGGTGGAGGGCGCCTCCCCGTACGCCGGACCGACGGACTACGCGCGGGACAAACGGGGCGGGGAGCTGGCCGTGGAGGAGGCGTTCGGCGCGGACCGGTCGCTGCTGGTGCGGTCCGGGCTGCTGCTCGGGCCGTACGAGAACGTGGGCCGGCTGCCCTGGTGGCTGAACCGCATGGCGCGCGGCGGTCCGGTGCTCGCCCCCGGCCCGCGGGACCTGCCCCTGCAGTACGTCGACGTCCGCGACCAGGCGGAGTGGATCCTGGACGCGGCCGGGCGGGGTCTCGGCGGGCCGTACAACCTCACCTCGCCGTCGGGGCACGCCACCATGGGCGAGCTCCTCGAGGCCTGCGTCCAGGTGACCGGGGGTCCGGCCGAGCTGCGGTGGACGGCGCCCGAGGTGATCCTCGACGCCGGGGTGGAGCCGTGGACCGAGCTGCCGGTATGGGTGCCGCCGCACACCGGCCTGCACGACACCCTGCACGCGGCGGACGTCTCCCGGGCGGTCGCCACCGGGCTGCGCTGCCGCCCGGTCCTGGAGACCGTCGCCGACACCTGGGCCTGGCTGCGGCAGATCGGCGGCACGGCCCCGCAGCGCCCGGACCGCACGTCCAAAGGGCTGGACCCGGAGACCGAGGCGAAGGTGCTGGCCGCGGCCTCGGGGGTGTAGGTGGCCCCACCCCCGGAGCGGGGGCCGGGCCCAGTGTGCGGACGGCCGGCGACGGCGAGACTGGGCCCATGACGACCGGGGCGGACGGACACGGCAGGGCGGGCGCGGCACGGGGCTTCCCGCTCGCGGCGGTACGAGGGCTGGCGCTGGCGCCGGTGTCGCTGCCGGGCGCGGTGGTGTGCTTCGTGACGGCCGTGGTGTCGATCGGCCTGATCCCCGTCGGCGTCGGCATCGTCACCACCCCGTACGTGCTGAAGGGCGTGCGGGCGTTCGCGGACCTGCGGCGGGTGCTGGCGGCCGAGTGGGCCGGGGTGCGTATCCCGCGCGTGTACAGGCCGCTGCCGAAGGACGCGAACCCGTGGGGGCGGACGTTCGGGATGCTGGGCGATCCGGCGACCTGGCGTGACCTGCTGTGGCTGCTCGTCGACATGACGGCCGGGTTCGCCACCGCGGTGCTGACGGCCGCCCTGCTCCTCTACCCGCTGGAGGGGATCGCGGTGGCGGCCGGGCTGTGGCGGGTGCTGCCGGACCCGTGGTGGTACGGCTTCGTGCCGGTGTCCGGGCAGGCGACCGCGCCGGCCGCCGGAGCGCTCGCCCTGGCGCTGCTCGCGGCCGGGCACTTCACCGCCGTACGGGTGCTGCGCGCGCACTTCCTGCTCGCGCGGGCCGTGCTGGCGCCGGGCGGGAGCGAGCTGGCCGAGCGGGTGCGGGTGCTGACCGAGACCCGGCGGGACGCGGTGGACGCGTCCGCCGCCGAACTGCGGCGCATCGAGCGGGACCTGCACGACGGGGCGCAGGCGCGTCTGGTCGCCGTCGGCATGGACCTGGGGACGGTCGAGGCGCTCGTCGAGCGGGACCCGGCGCGGGCGCGGGAACTGCTGGCGCGGGCCCGGCAGTCCTCCGCGGAGGCGCTGACCGAGCTGCGGGAGCTGGTGCGGGGCATCCATCCGCCGGTGCTGGCCGAGCGGGGGCTCGGGGACGCGGTGCGGGCGCTGGCGCTGCGGCTGCCGGTGGCCACGGAGGTGAACGTGTCGCTGCCCGGGCGGGCCGAGGCGCCGGTGGAGTCGGCCGCGTACTTCGCCGTGAGCGAGGTGCTCGCCAACGCGGTGAAGCACTCCGGCGCGGACCGGATCTGGGTGGACGTGCACCACGCGGAGGGCCGGCTGCGGGGCACCGTCACGGACAACGGGCGGGGCGGCGCGGTGGTGGGGTCCGGTTCGGGGCTGGCCGGGGTGGAGCGCAGGCTCGGTACCTTCGACGGGGTCCTGGCCGTCAGCAGTCCCGCGGGCGGCCCCACCCTGGTCACCGTGGAGATCCCGTGCGCGTTGTCCTAGCCGAAGACCTCTTCCTGCTGCGCGACGGCCTCGTCCGGCTGCTCGAGGCGCACGGCTTCGAGATCGCGGCGGCGGTGGCGTCCGGGCCCGAGCTGACCCGGGCGCTGGCCGAGGAGGAGCCGGACGTGGCGGTGGTCGACGTGCGGCTGCCGCCGACGCAGACCGACGAGGGGCTGCAGTGCGCGCTGGAGGCCCGGCGCAGGCGGCCCGGGATGCCGGTGCTGGTGCTGTCCCAACACGTGGAACGGCTGTACGCGCGGGAGCTGCTGGCGGACGGGGCCGGCGGGGTGGGCTATCTGCTGAAGGACCGGGTGTTCGACGCGGAGCAGTTCACCGACGCGGTGCGGCGGGTGGCGGCGGGCGGCACGGCGATGGACCCGCAGGTGATCCAGCAGCTGCTGGCCCGGCGGTCCGCCGAGGACCGGCCGCTGGAGCGGCTGACGCCCCGGGAGCGGGAGGTGCTGGAGCTGATGGCGCAGGGGCGGACCAACGCGGCCGTCGCGGCGCGGCTGGTGGTGACGGAACGGGCCGTCGCCAAGCACACCGCGAACATCTTCGCGAAACTGGGCCTGGAGGTGTCGGACGACGACAACCGCCGCGTGCTGGCGGTTCTCGCGTATCTCGACCACGGCCGGTGAAACCGGACGCCGTGATTCACCCCGGGTGGGGTACCCGCAACTCCCGGTATTCACAAGCCTGTTGAAACCTACGGGACCGCACTGACTTCGCACCGATTCCTGTGACGGGTGAACACCCGTGGGACGGGGCGCGTACTCATGGGCGCCGCTTCCCCTCACGGGCGCCTCGATGCCCCGCAAGGGATGCCCCGCAAGGAAGTCAGAGGAGTTCCATGGGACGCAACACGAGAAAACGCCGTACACCGCTGGCCACCAAGGTGATAGCCGGGGCGGCGGCCCTGGCGATCGGTGGGGGCGGTCTGGTCTGGGCCAACTTCTACGCCTCGGCGCACGAGAAGAACGGCGGGCAGAACACCACCAGGTCGGGGCAGGCACGGGTCGCCACGATCAACTGTCCCGACGTCGGCCAGAAGCTGACCAAGGTGCCCCGCAAGGCGCGCTGGGGCGTCGCGCGTGAACTGGCCCGGCTCGACCGGCAGATCACCGACGCGTACACGCGTCTCGCCGAGACGCGCCAGGCGCAGGCGGGCGACGCGAGCTACGTCGACAACGCCATCCTCGCCCCGCTGAAGGACAAGCGGGCGGCCACCCTGGACCGCATCAACATCAACATCAAGCGGGCCGGCGGCCAGGAGCGCGACCTCGGCCGGTTCGCCCGCTGCCAGGGCGTGCCCGCCGAGCAGCCCGGCAACGGTGACGGCGGCCAGGGCGACGGTCAGGACGGCGGAGGCCAGAACGACGGCGGCCAGAACGACGGCGGCCAGCAGGACGGCGGCCAGAACGGCGGCGGTCAGGACGGCGGCCAGGACAACGGCGGCCAGGCCGGGAACGGTCCGGCGGCGGACGACTTCATCCGCATCGAGGACGTCCAGCCGGGCACCCGCAACCTGCCCAACGGCCTCCCCGCGAACGGTGACTCCGGCTCGACCGGCAGCTTCACCACCGTGTGCGGCACCAACGAGAACGCGCTGCGCAACTCGGACAACGTGATCGTGGCCCCCGGCGTCAGCAACGGCGCCCAGCACCAGCACGACTACGTCGGCAACCAGGCCAACAACGCCTTCGCGAGCGACGAGGACCTGGCGGGCGGCGACACGAGCTGCCAGAACCAGGGCGACCGGTCGTCGTACTTCTGGCCGGTGCTGCGGATCCAGGACGGTACGCAGGACATCGACCAGGACCAGCCGGGCGGCGGCCAGGACGGCAACGTGGGCAAGATCGTCGCGCCCACCGAGGTGAACCTGACGTTCGTCGGCAACCGCACCAGCGAGGTCGTGGCGATGCCGCGGGCGCTGCGCATCATCACCGGTGACGCCAAGGCCTTCACCAACGGCCTGGGCAACGCCAACACCGCGTGGAGCTGCACCGGCTTCGAGGACCGTCAGGTGACGGACAAGTACCCGATCTGCCCCGAGGGCAGCGGCGTGGTCCGTACGACCGCCTTCCAGAGCTGCTGGGACGGCCAGAACACCGACAGCGCCAACCACCGCACGCACGTCGCGTTCGTCGGCGAGGACGGCAGCTGCCCGAACGGCTTCCAGGCCATCCCGCAGCTCCAGGTCCGCCTGGTGTACGACAACATCCCGGCACCGCAGGTGGACAACGGGCAGCTGGTGAACCCGTACGCGGTGGACACCTTCCCGGAGCAGCTGCACAAGCCGATCACCGACCACAACGACTTCATCAACTTCTTCGACGAGAACGTGATGAACGAGATGGTCGAGTGCATCAACAGCGGCCAGGACTGCCAGTAGACGGCAGGGCCGCTGAGGAACCCCCGGGGAACCGAGGGGACTGAGGGGAACTGAGGGAAAAGGGAGAAGGCCGGCGGTGGGAGATCCCACCGCCGGCCTTCTGTCGTACCGGTGACTCGAGCGGGTCAGCCGTGGTGACCGCCCTTGTTGTGGCTGCCGCCGGGGTTCATGTGCTCGGAGCCCTCCTCCAGCTCGCCGCCGAGCTTCGTCCGCAGCGCCTCGACCGTCCTCTCCTCGCCGACGGCGACCCACTTGCGGCCGACGAGGTAGTAACCGCCGTAGTCCTTGGCCGTGCTGAGCCACTCGGCCTGGCCGCGGTCGGTGGAGAAGGTGGCGAGGACGTACTTCTCGCCGCCCTTCCCGCACAGCGCCTGCCGGATGGTGTCGGCGTCGGTCTGCATGTCCGGGTCGCACTTCGCCTCGGCGGCCAGCTTCTCCAGGCTGCCGGTGGCGGTGGGCGGCACCTCGTGCCCCCCGTGGCCGCCGGACCCGCAGCCCGCCAGCGCCAGGGCCGCCACCGCGCAGGTCAGCGCGAGCTTCGGTCGGGTCACCCTCATGTGTTCCTCCGGTCCTGACGGCGACATCGTGGGGCGGCGACATGCCGCTCGGAGCCCCGGCGCGGGGCTCTCGGCATTCGATACGGCTGCGGCGCGCCGCGCGCTCAATCGCCGCGCCGGGTCCGCGCGGCCGGTGGCCGGAAGGACGCGGGTGTCAGGTGACCAACGGCGGATTCGCTCGTTCTGCTGAACGTGCAGTCACAGGATGCCGCCGCCCAGTCCCCCGCGCCCTCCTCCCCGGCCGGTCCGGCCGTGGACGTCGAACAGGCCGAGGCCGCGCTCGTCGAGCACTATCCGCGGCTCGTGCGGCTCGCCTACCTGGTGCTTCCGTCCCGTATGGGCCGCACCCGGCGGGTGCTCACCGCGCACGCGCTGGTCCAGCGGGCGCTGCCCCGGGGCACGGCCGACGCGCCGCTGATCCCCGCGCAGAGCGCCGGCCGGGACGGCGACCCCGGGTACGCGCTGGTGCGGCTGCAGGTGGTGCGGTCGGCGCTGGAGGCGGGTCTGCCGCTGCGCCGCCGGGGCCTGCCGAAGCGGGCCCAGCTGCCGCCGCTCCTGCCCCAGGTGTGGGGGTTGCGGGTGTTCCCGAGGCCGGGCGGCGCCGACGAACTGGCCCTCGACCAGCGGCTGTCGGGGCTGTCCGGTCCCGCCCGTGCCGCGCACGCGCTGCGCGGTCTGGAGCTGCTGCCGGACGCCGACGTGCGCCGGGTGCTGGACGACGCGGGCGTCGCGGACCCGGACGCCGTTCTCGTGGAGGCCGACTCCGTCCCCGACCCGTACCGGCTGCTCGAGTCGCCCGAGTTCGACCCCTGTTCGCTGCAGGCCCGGCCGACGGACCTGCTGCGCCGCCGCCGGCATCTGAAGGCCGCGCTGGTCGGGGCGGCGGCGCTGGCGGTGTGCGGGGCGCTGCTGTCGCTGCCCGGGGACGGCTGGGGCGCCGACGGCCCGGCCGCTCCCCCGTACGCGCGCAATCCGGCCGCGCAGGCCGCGCTCGACCCCGCGAAGCTGACCCGGGTGCCGGCGTCGGCGTGGAAGTCGTCGGCGCGTACGGACTTCTCGGTGTGGCCGGCGCGGGGCGCGCTCACCGGCGACCGGGCGCTGCTGCGCCGTGCGCTCGCCGTGTGGGCGCGGCCTGGTGAGGGCGTCACGGCGTCGGCGACCCCGGGCACCCCCACGGGCGGGCCCGCCGGACCGCCGCAGCTGCTGTACGCGGGCACGGTGGACGCCGCGCGCGTGGTGATCCTGTACGACGGCTGGCGTCTCGCCCGGTACGCCGAGCCGGAGCAGGGGGAACAGGGCGCGGTCCTGGACCTGGCGCGGGTCGACGGGGCCGGGCGGACCGGGGCGGGCGCGGTGGTGCTGAGCCGCTCGGACGGCAACGTCCGCTTCCTGCTGGCCCCGTGGGTGAGCGGGGCGGGCGAGCGGGATCTGCGCGAGCCGGACGAGGGCGCGAAGGAGCTGCCCCTGGAGGACGGGGTGACCGGGCCGTTCGTCTCCGGTCAGGGGCGGGAGCCGTGCACGGCGTGGAACGCGCTGGAGCTGACCGACGGCGCGGACACCCGGCTCCTCACCGACCTGGGCGAGCTGGTCCCGGCGCGGCTCACCACCGGCCGCCCGGGCGAGGTGAAGGACGTGTCCGGCGAGACGGCGCTGCGGACGTGGGAGCCGTACGCCTGCTCGCTGGCGGTGATGCGGTCGGCGGGCGTGCGCAGCGTCAACGCCTGGGCGTACGCGGAACAGCCGCTGCCCGGCACCGACGAAGAGGCCGAGTGGCTGTGCACGCGCGGGGAGACCTGGCGGGGCACCGGGGCGCGGGTGCTGGCGCAGTTCCATTCGCCGGGCGCGCGGTACGGGGCGGTGGCGGCGCGCGCGGAGAACACGCCGGCCTGCGGGAAGCGGCAACCGGACGTACTGGCGGGGGTGTTGTGGAAGTCCGCCGGCGGCACCTGGTACCTGCTCGCGGCCGGCAGCGAGGGGGTGACGTCCGTGGAGGCGACCGGCGGCATCGAGGGCAGGGCGAAGGACCGGCTGCTGTCGGTACGCGCCGAGAAGGGTGCGAGGGCCGACCTCGAGGGCACACTTGAGGACGGGGGGTCGGTCGGCGGGCTGCGGTGATCCGGGGGAACACCGGTGTCGGCTCCGGCCCGTGGGAGGCCGGAATCGATCGGTAAGGTGTTCGTATGAGTACCGGGGTGCGTCGGAGGATGGGAGTCGAGGAGCGCCGGCAGCAGTTGATCGGCGTGGCTCTCGAACTGTTCAGCAAGCGTTCCCCGGACGAGGTCTCGATCGACGAGATAGCGTCCCGCGCGGGCATCTCGCGCCCGCTCGTCTACCACTACTTCCCCGGCAAACTCAGCCTGTACGAGGCCGCGTTGAGGCGGGCGGCGGAGGACCTGTCGTCCCGGTTCGCCGAGCCGCACGAAGGCCCGCTGGGGTCGCGGCTGCGGCGGGTGATGGCGCGCTTCTTCGACTTCGTGGAGGAACACGGCCCCGGCTTCTCCGCCCTGATGCGCGGCGGCCCCGCCGTGGGCTCCTCCACCACCAACGCCCTGGTGGACTCCGTGCGTCAGGCCGCCTACGAGCAGATGCTGGCGCACATGGGCGTGGTGGGCCCCGCGCCCGCCCGCCTCGAAGTGGTGGTGCGCTCGTGGATCTCGCTGGTGGAGTCGACGGCGCTGATCTGGCTGGACGGGCGGCGGGTGCCGCGCGAGGAGCTGGAGACCAAGCTGGTCCAGGACTTCGCGGCCCTGGCCGCGGTGGCGGCGGCCCGCGACGAGGAACTCGCCACGCTGCTGCGGGGCCTGCTCAAACAGGAACCGGGCGACGGCCCCTTCACCGACCTCGCCACCCGGATGATCTCGCTGGCCCAGGAATGAGCGCGGTGACGACGCGGGGCCTGGTCGTCGGGACGACCGTGGGCACCGGGGAGCGCAGGCACACGGAGGCCACCGTGGTGGCGCACGTCGGGGGAAGCCGGGCGGAGGCGCTCGCGGAGCTGGAGCGGCGGGCGCGGGCGTATGTGCCCGCCCATCCCTTCCACCACGACCGCCGCCGCCTGCTCAGGGACGGCGACGGCTTCCTGCTCGTCGTCGACGGGGCGTGGCGCTCCCAGCGGGACGAGGACGGCGTGCCGGTGGTGCCGGCGTGGCTGGGCCGGCCCGACCTGCACTGAGGGCTACTCCCCCTCGAACTTCCGGTAGGACGGGTCCAGGTCGCGAATCTCGGCCGAGGCGTGCAGCATCTGGCCGTCGGCCGGCTTCACGTACTGCCGCAGCAGGTCAAGGGCCGTCTCCGTGAGGCGGGACTTGGTTTCGTCGGTGCGGCCGGGCAGCAGGGCGATGTGGACGTGGACCAGTGCGTGGCCCTCGGTGTCGGGGCCGACCACCGGGTCCTCGGTGCGCCGGAAGCGCGTCTTGCAGGCGGGCGGTTTCGCCGCCGCGATCTCCACCACGGCGGAGTGCAGGTCCCGGGCGAACGCGGGCCGGTCGAAACCGTCCGCGAGGTTGTCCGAGTAGTCGACGGTGATCTGCGGCATGGGCCCTCCTGGTCCAGGTCAGGAGGGCCCACACTAGCCGCAGCCACGGTCAGCCGGTCAGCCGGCGGTGAACACCGCCACCGTGCGGGCCGGCACCGTGAACGTGCCGGTCGCCGTCGCGTAGGACGAGGTCTTCACGACCGCGTCCCCGCCCGCCGCCTGCACCGGGTGCAGACGGTGGTCCGTCCCGGCGAGCGCGGCGACCCGCTGCTGCTGCCGCTCCGGCGTGGCGTTGAAAACCACGACCAGGTCGCCCAGCCTCATGGTGATCACGCCGGGCGTCTCGTCCTTCCCGGACAGCGGGAAGGAGAGCCGGGACTGCACCTGCTCGGCCGTGTCGAGGGAGAACACCTTCTCCGTCGTACGGATCTTCAGCAGGTCCCGGTACGCGGCCGAGGCGCCCTCGATCTGCGGGCAGCCCACCGTGACGGATCCGAGGAGCGGCTCGGCGTACGGCCACTTGTCCTTGTTGTCGGCGGCCGGCGGCAGACCCCGGCCCATGCCGTTGCCGTCCGCGCAGTTCCAGTGGATCGCGTTGAACCAGTCGCCGCTGTCGAAGGAGTTGCGGTCCAGGGACTTGGAGCGCAGCAGGTCGGTGCCCGCCTGGGAGAGCGCCGGGCCCTGCGAGAGGGCGGCGGTCGCCATGGCGAGGACCTGCATGCGCGCGCGGTCCGCGGCCGGGGTGTCCTTCGGCAGCTTGAAGGCGAGCGCGTCGAACAGCGACTCGTTGTCGTGCGCGTCCGCGTAGGCGAGGGCGTCGCCGGGGGCGGCCGCGTAGCCGGCGGGTGCGCCGTTGTAGTCGACCTGGGAGCCCTTGACCTGCTTGCCGTCGGTGTCGGTGAACGTGTAGCCGGCGAGGTTGCCGCTCAGGCCCACCTTGATGAGGTCCTGGTAGTGCAGCAGCCGGGCCTTCTGCTCCGCCGGGGTGCCGTTGGCGGCCGAGGAGTTGGGGTCGGTGTAGAGACCGGAGGCGAAGCCCTGCACGCCGGGGTCCTCGTCGAAGGGTCCGCCGCCGCGCACGGCGTCACGGGCCCGGTCGGAGAAGGTGGCGATGCCGGTGCCGGCCATGTTCTTCTGCGTGGCCTGCTCGAAGCGGGCGTCGTCGGCGATCTCGCCGAAGTTCCAGCCCTCGCCGTACAGGATGATCTTCTTGCCGTCGACGCCGTCCTTCTTCGGCGTGAGGGCGTCGAGGGCCTTGCGGACGGCGAGGATGTTCTCCTTCGGGTGGTGGCCCATGAGGTCGAAGCGGAAACCGTCGACCTTGTACTCCTTGGCCCAGGTGACGACCGAGTCCACGACCAGCTTGCCCATCATGGCGTTCTCGGGCGCCGTGTTGGAGCAGCAGGTGCTGTTGGCGACGGAGCCGTCGGCGAGCAGCCGCTGGTAGTAGCCGGGGACGATCCGGTCGAGCACGGAGGTCTTCGCCTGGCCGTGGGCGGCGGTGTGGTTGTAGACCACGTCCATCACCACGCGCAGGCCGTCCTCGTTGAGCGCCTTGACCATCCTGCGGAACTCGACCGTGCGGGCCGTGCCGTCCGGGTCGGTGGCGTAGGAGCCCTCGGGGACCGTGTAGTGGTACGGGTCGTAACCCCAGTTGTAGGCGTCCTTGGCGGCGGCCTTGGCGACGCACTCCTGCTGCTTGTCGGAGCCGGCCGGGTAGGAGGCGAGGTCGCAGTCGACGGTCACCTGGTCGGACTTCCGCTCCGGGATGGTGGCGATGTCGAACGCGGGCAGCAGGTGCACGTACGAGGTGCCGGCCTGGGCCAGCTTCCGCAGGTGCCTGCTGCCGTCGCTGTCCTTGTCGGTGAACGCCAGGTAGGTGCCGGGGTGCTCGGCCGTGCGGTCCTCGACGGAGAAGTCGCGGATGTGCAGTTCCTGGATCTGCGCGTCCTTCAGCGGCACGGCCTTGGGCTTGGTGTAGCCGTCCCAGCCGCGCGGCTGGAGCGACCGGTCGGCCAGGTCGACGACGAGGCTGCGCTCGGAGTCGGTGGTCAGGGCGGTCGCGTACGGGTCGGTGACCTTGTTGGTGACCACATCGCCGGCGGCGGGCGCCCACACGGTCACCGCGTACCGGTACTCCTTCCCCTTCCAGGAGGCGGGGCCGGTGACGGACCAGACGCCGGTGGCGTCGTCGCGGCGCATGGCGACCGTGCGGCCGCCGATCTCGAGGGCGACCTTCCGCGCGGTCGGCGCCCACACGGAGAGGGTGGGCCGGCCGTGGCGGAAGACCGGGCCGAGCTGTGCCCTGGTGGCGCCGGAGGCGTACAGGTCGTCGAGGACGCCGGCGGTCTGCACGCCGGTGGCCGCGAGCACGGCCCCGTTGGCGGCGCGCTGGGTGGCGACGACCTGGCCGCGCAGGGCCTCGCGCACCCGGTCGCGGTCACGCGGGTCGACCGTCCAGGCGGTGCCCTTGGCGAGGTGGGGGAACTCCGCCTTCTGCGCGTCGGTGAGGGCCGACTTCGTCAGGCGGATCCAGCGGGCGTCGCCGGTGTCCAGCTTCCCGTCCTTCACCACGACCGAGCCGGTGCGGGAGGCGAGGAGCTGGGTGGAGGCGGCCGCGGCGGAGCCGTCCCAGACGAGGGTGGAGCGGTCGGTCCAGACCGCCTTGGAGGTGGTCAGGTCGAGGGCGGCCGCGGACCCGGCGGGCTGCGGCAGCAGGTACTTCTCCTGCCCGCTCACCAGCCACACCTCGTGGCCGTTGGCCTTGAGGTCCAGCGACCGGTCGGTCGGGAGGTCCTTCTCGTCGCCCTTGTGGAGGATGTAGCTGAGGCTGGTCGCACCCTCGGCGAGCGGCACCTCGAACACAGCGCCGTACGCGTCGGTCTTCACCGGCTCCAGCGGCTTCGACCAGTCGGTGGGGTTCGCGGCGCCGGTCCAGGTGTGCAGGCCCCAGCCGTCGTACTTCCCGTCGGCGCGGTGGTAGTGCAGGACGGCCTTGGTGGTGTCCTGCGCCGGGTACTCGGGCCGCTCGGTGGTGACGGTCTCGTCGCCCTGCTTGATCCAGATCTCGCCGGTGCGGGTCACGTCGATGGTGCGGTCGGTCGCGACGTCCTTGTTGCCGTCCTTGTCGACGACGAGGAAGCCCACGTCGGAGGCGCCCGGCTTCAGCTTGACCCAGGCGAAGGCGCCGTAGGCGTCGCGGCCGGTGAAGGCGTGGCCCGTCGGCCACTCGGTGGCCTCGCCGTCCGCCAGGTCGCCCCAGGCGTACAGGCTCCAGTCCGCGTAGTCGCCGTCGGGGCGCTGGTAGTGGACGATCGCGTAGTCACGGGAGGCGGCGGCGGGCTCCTCCTCGGCGGGCGGGGTGCCGGTCGTGGAGGCGGCCAGGGCGCTCGCGGTGCGGCCGGCCGAGTCGATCACGACGGCCTTGTAGCGCAGGGCGGTGCCGGCGGGCACCTCCTCGCCGATGGTGTGGGTGACCTTGTAGGGGGCGTGGTCGGCGGAGCCGAGCGTCTGCCAGGTGCCGTTGCCTGTCTGGGCGGCGAAGACGACCCGGTTGAGCCGGCCGCCCTGGACGTCGGCGGTGACCTCGACGGTGCCGGTGGCGCCCGCCTCGGGGGCCTTCAGGGTGAGCGTGGGCTTCGCCTCGGGCTTGGCGAGCGGGGCGGCGGCCCTCAGGACGATCGCGGAGCGGGCCGGGACGGAGACGGTGATCTTCTTGTCGGCGTCGCTGCGCACGGTCGCGTCGGTGCCGTGGACGCCCTTGAAGGTCATCCCTGCGGAACCGGTCGCGAAGGTGGCCTGCCTGGTCTGAGCGGCGTTGTTGAAGGCGACGACGTACTCGGTGGTGTCCTTGCCGGCCGCGGTGCGCGAGAAGGCGTAGACGCCGGGGCCGTCGTCGGCGTACCGCTCCTGCTGGACGCCGTCGGTCAGCGCCGGGTGCGCCTTGCGGAGCTCGGCGAGGGCGCTGATCTGCCGGTACAGCGGGGAGCGGGTGTCGTAGGTGTCCTCGGCGTGGGTGCGGTCGGTGCCGATCAGGTCGTCGTCGAGGTAGTCGGCGGTGCGGGACGCGAAGAGGGTCTGGCGGGCGTCCTTGTCGCCGCCGGCGCCGGTGAAGCCCTGCTCGTCCCCGTAGTAGACGACCGGGTTGCCGCGGCTGAGGAACATCAGCTCGTTGGCGAGCATGGCCCGCCGCAGCAGCTCCGCGTCGGACGCCTCCGGGTTGTCCTGCTTCAGGAACGTGCCGATGCGGCCCATGTCGTGGTTTCCGAGAAAGGTGACCTGCTCGTACGCGTTGGCCTTGTCGGTCGTGTACTTGAAGTCGTCACCGAAGACCGAGGCGAGCTTCTTGGCGCTGCCGCTCAGGGAGGCGTACGTGCGGGCCGCCTCCTGGAAGGGGAAGTCGAGGGTGGCGTCGAGCCGGCCCTGCGTGACGTAGGGGGCGGTGACGTCCGTGTCGGAGGAGAACACCTCGCCGAACATGAAGAAGTCGTCCCTGCCGTGCTTCGCCGCGTACGCGTCGAGCGCGGTGGCCCACTGGGTCCAGAACTCCATGTTGACGTGCTTCACGGTGTCGATCCGGAAGCCGTCGATGTCGAAGTCCCGCACCCAGCGCTGGTAGATCTTCTCCATGCCGTCGACGACCTCGGGACGCTCGGTCCACAGGTCGTCGAGGCCGGAGAAGTCGCCGTACTCGGCCGACTCGCCGGCGAAGGTGGAGTCGCCGCGGTTGTGGTACATCGACGTGTCGTTGAGCCAGGACGGCACCTTGAGGCGCTTCTTCGCCGCGGGCACCACGGGGGTGCGCGGGAAGGCGCCGGCGTCCACGCCCGGGAACTTCCGCGTGCCGTCGGCGTAGTCGGAGTCGTCGAAGGGCACGCCGTCCTTCGTCAGGTACGGGAAGGCGCCCTTGGAGAGGTAGTCGTAGGACTTCTCCTCGTAGTCGACGACGTCGGCGGTGTGGTTGGTGATGACGTCGAAGAAGACCTTCATGCCCTTGGCGTGGGCCTTGTCGACGAGGGTCTCGAGGTCCTGGTTGGTGCCGAAGTGCGGGTCGACCTGCGTGAAGTCGGTGATCCAGTACCCGTGGTAGCCGGCCGAGGCGTCCTTGCCGGTGCCCTGCACGGGCTGGTTCTTGAAAATCGGCGCCAGCCAGATGGCGGTGGTGCCGAGCCCCTTGATGTAGTCGAGCCTCTGCGTGAGCCCCTTGAGGTCGCCGCCCTGGTAGAAGCCCTTGTCGGTCGGGTCGTACCCGTGGGCGAGGCGCGAACCGGTCAGTCCGCCGCGGTCGTTCCTGGGGTCCCCGTTGGCGAAACGGTCCGGCAGGACGAAGTAGAACTGCTCCCGCGTCAGGTCGTGGCGCGCCGGGGAGGAGGCGAGCTTCGCGTCCGAGGGGGGCGCGGGCGGGGTGGCGGCTCGGGCGGCGACCGGCTGCACGAGTGCCGCGGCGAGCGCGGCCACCGTGACGGCGGCGACGCGGCGGCCCCGCGCGGTGCGGCGCCCCGGGGGCGCGGGCCATCTGGGTATCAAGGCGTGAACTCCTTGCGCTTACGGCTCATTGGGTCCGACCCCACGCCCCGGCGGGGACTGTTTCGGCCACATCACCGGAGCGTCGGCGTGACCGTACCCTCGTTGAAAGCCTTACAGCAATAGTCGTGAAAGAGTCGGCAAGAACTTCCAGCGGGAGCTTTCCGGCAGGGGCGGACGAGTCAGACGGACGCGGAGGGTGCGTCGACGTCCGGCGGCCGAGGAGCGGGCCGCCGGACGTCTCGGTCAGTGCTTCAGCAACTGCTCCTGCCCGCATGCACGGCGAGGGCGGTGTTGCTGCCGAGGGTCGCGGTGAGCTGGCCCGAACCGTTCACCGTCACCGTCCTGTTGCTCTGCACGTCGCAGTACGTGCCGGCCGGGAGGGAGGTCTGGTAGGTGCGGGTCAGGGAGCCGGACTCGTGGTTGATGGCCACGAAGCCCTTGCTGCCCCGGCCGAAGGCGATGGCGTCACCGCCGTTGTCCCACCAGTTGGTGACGGCCTGGCCGCGGGTGGCGTTGCGGAAGCCGACCATCGACTTGATCTCCGGCCAGTTGTGCTGGCACTTCCAGCCGCTCTGCCAGCAGGCGTCCACACGGCCGCCGTTGGGCGGTCCGGCGTCGTTGTTGGAGAACTCGTAGCCGGAGTTGATGTCCGGGGCGCCGTAGGGCCAGGCCAGCATGAAGACGTTGGCCAGGGTGTAGTTGGCGTTGTCCTTGTAGCTGAGCGTGGAGCCGTTGCGCTCGGTGTCGTGGTTGTCGACGAAGACGCCGGCGGAGCCGCTGTTCAGATAGCCCCAGCCCTCGCCGTAGTTCTTCAGGTAGGCGAGGTTCTCGTTGGTGAAGACCCGCTTGAGGTCGTAGGCGTAGCGGAACTCCTGGACGTCGCCGGTGCCGGTGTACTCGGTGGGCTGGACGGCCTCGCCTGCGCCGTAGATGACCTCCTGCTTCCAGTACGCGGAGGGGTTGTTCAGGCGGGACTTGATGTTCGCCAGGTCGGCGGCGGCGATGTGCTTGGCCGCGTCGATGCGGAAGCCGTCCACGCCGAGGGAGAGCAGGTCGTTCATGTACCCGGCGATGGCCCCGCGGACGTAGTCCTCGCCGGTGTCGAGGTCGGCGAGGCCGACCAGTTCGCAGTTCTGGACGTTCCAGCGGTCGCCGTAGTTGTTGATCTCCGACGTGCAGTTGTCGAAGTCGTAGGAGGAGTACAGGCCGGGGTAGTTGTACTTCGTGTACGACGAACCGCCGGTGCCCGTGCCGCTGCCGGCGGACATGTGGTTGATGACGGTGTCGACGACGACCTTCACGCCGGCCGCGTGACACGTGTCCACCATGCTCTTGAAGGCGGAGCGGTCGCCGAGCCGTCCGGCGATCTTGTAACTGACGGGCTGGTACGAGGTCCACCACTGCGAGCCCTGTATGTGCTCGGCGGGCGGGGAGACCTGCACGTAGCCGTAGCCCGCGGGGCCGAGGGTGGTGGTGCACTCACGGGCTACCGAGGCGAAGTTCCACTCGAAGAGGACGGCCGTGACGTCCTTGGAGCCGGGCGGGGAGGCCTCTGCCACTGTCGGGGTCATGACAGCCGAGGCGGCCACGAGGGCGGCTATCCCGGCGAGGGTTCTGCGTGCCATGTGGGTCCTTCTTCATCGAAGGGTGTGGGGAGTACCGCACAGGTTGGTTGAATCTTCTTGCAGAAAGGTTCAGCAACCTTGCGGCAACGCAGATGTTAGAGGCCCGCAACCCGAAAGGGCAGCGGGCCGTACCAACTTGAAGGAAAAAAGTTGCGGGGCGTACGACCGTCAGGCCGTCGTCCACCACACGGTCGTGTCGGCCGCGACCACGGCCTCGCCGCCCGTCTCCTCCACCTCGCCGCTGGTGATCAGCACCCGGCCGTACGCGGGCACGGTCACCGGGGCGCCCGTGGTGTTGGCGACGCACACGAACTCACCGCGGCGGAAGGCCAGCACGCCCTCGGGCGCGGCCAGCCACTCGACCGCGTCGCCCGCACCCAGGTCCGCCTGCTCGCGCCGCACGGCGAGCGCCGAGCGGTACAGCTCCAGCGTGGAGCCGGGCACGCCGGTCTGCGCCTCGACGCTCAGCTCGCCCCAGCCCTCGGGCTGCGGCAGCCAGCTGCCGCCGTCGCCGAAGCCGTAGCTGGAGCCCTCACGGGTCCACGGGATCGGCACGCGGCAGCCGTCACGGAAGCCGTCCTGACCCGCGCCGCGGAAGTACGCCGGGTCCTGGCGCACCTCGTCCGGCAGGTCGACGACGTCCGGCAGGCCCAGCTCCTCGCCCTGGTAGACGTAGGCCGAGCCGGGCAGCGCCAGCATCAGCAGGGTCGCCGCGCGGGCCCGGCGCAGGCCCAGCTCACGGTCGCCGGCCTCGCGGATCTGGGTGCCGAGGCCCGCCGGGTTGGCGAAGCGGGTGGCGTGCCGGGTGACGTCGTGGTTGGACAGCACCCAGGTGGCCGGGGCGCCCACCGGGCGCATCGAGTCCAGGGTGCGGTCGACGACCTCGCGCAGCTCGGCCGCGTCCCAGTGGGACGCCAGGTACTGGAAGTTGAACGCCTGGTGCAGCTCGTCCGGGCGGACGTAGTTGGCGGTGCGCTCGACGGTGGGTGTCCACGCCTCCGCCACGAAAATACGCTCGCCGGAGTACTCGTCGAGGATCAGACGCCACTGCCGGTAGATGTCGTGCACGCCGTCCTGGTCGAAGAACGGGGTGACATCGTTGCCCAGCAGCCGCATCTCGTCGTGCGAGCCCAGGTCCGGCAGCCCCGGGGCCTTCACCATGCCGTGGGCCACGTCGATGCGGAAGCCGTCCACGCCCATGTCCAGCCAGAACCGCAGGATGGAGCGGAACTCGTCGCCGACCGCCGGGTGCTCCCAGTTGAAGTCGGGCTGCTCGGGCGCGAAGAGGTGCAGGTACCACTCGCCGGGGGTGCCGTCGGGCTCGGTGACCCGGGTCCACGCCGGGCCGCCGAAGATCGACTCCCAGTCGTTGGGCGGCAGTTCGCCGTTCTCGCCCTTGCCGGGACGGAAGTGGTAGCGCTCGCGCAGCGGCGATCCGGGGCCCTCCGCGAGGGCGCGCTTGAACCACTCGTGCTGGTCGGACGAGTGGTTGGGCACCAGGTCGACGATGATCCGCAGACCCAGCGCGTGCGCGTCACGGATCAGCGCGTCCGCGTCGAGCAGGGTGCCGAACATCGGGTCGACGGCGCGGTAGTCGGCGACGTCGTACCCGGCGTCGGCCTGCGGGGAGGCGTAGAAGGGGCTCAGCCACACGGCGTCCACCCCGAGGTCACGCAGGTACGGCAGCCGGGAGCGGATGCCTTCCAGGTCGCCCATGCCGTCGCCGTTGCTGTCGGCGAAGCTGCGCGGGTACACCTGGTAGATCACCGCGTCCCGCCACCAGTCACGGCGCCGCGCGACGGTGGCGACGGCCGAGTCGGTCGTGGGGGTCGGGGCCGGGGCGGCGGACTGCTGCTGACTCATGACGTCCTTGATACGGGGTTCGGGCAGGGAAGCTAAGTGGAGGCGGCCGCGATGACAGCGGGGTCGGATGGCCAACGCGGCCGCCTCGGACCCAGGGGAAGGGCAACGCCCTTCAGGGGCGCGGGACTGTGCTGATGTGCGGCTCCGCCGCGTGGGCGCCCAGCCACGGCGAATCCGCAGCCGGCCGACAGCAGAAGTCCCCCGGGACTTACCCCTTGGTGCCACCGGCAGTAAGGCCGGCGACAAGGTTCTTCTGCACGAGATAGAAGAACGCGGACACGGGTATCGCGATCAGCACAGCCGTCGCGGCCATCAGATTCCGCTGAGCGTCATGCTCACTCACGAAACTCTGCAGCCCCACGGCCAGCGTGTACTTCTTGTCGTCCAGCATGAACGTCGTGGCGAACGCCACCTCGCCGAACGCGGTGATGAAGCTGTAGAACGCCGCGACCGCGAGCCCCGGCTTGGCGAGCGGCAGGATCAGCCGCGCGAACGTGCCGATCGGGGTCAGTCCGTCGACGCGTCCCGCCTCGTCGATCTCGAACGGGATGGTGTCGAAATAGCCCTTCATCAGCCAGGCGCAGTACGGCACGGCCGTGGTGCAGTACACGAGGATCAGGCCGAGGTAGCTGTCGATGAGCTGGAGGTCCGACAGGATCTGGTACATCGGGACCATCAGCACGGCCACCGGGAACATCTGGGTGACCAGCAGCACCCACATGAACTTCTTGTAGCCCGGGAAGCGCATGCGGGAGACCGCGTAGCCGGTGGTGGCCGCCACCAGGACGCCGATGACCGTGGTGCCGAGCGACACGATCAGCGAGCTCTTCAGCCAGTCGAAGAAGTTCGTGTTCTGCAGCACGAACGAGTAGTTGTCCAGTGTCATCTTGCCCCAGATCCCGCCGGGACGCAGATAGTCGTCCTTGTCGGGGCCGAGGGACAGGAAGACCAGCCAGGCGACCGGGAACAGGGCGATCAGGCTGGCCACGATCAGGATGCCGTGGGAGGTGAGGCGGCCCAGGGGGCTGACCTCACCGCGCCGGCGGCCCTTGCGGGGCGCTGCGGTCCGCTCGCCGGCGGTTTCGCCGGCCCCGGCGGCGGTGGGGAGGGTCGAGGTGCTCATGAAGACTCCCGCCTCAGATCGCGAGCTGCTGGTCGTTGCGGTTCAGCCAGCGCCGGTAGAAGGACGTGAAGACGATCAGGACGGCCAGCAGCAGCATGCCGTAGGCCGCGGACTCGGCGAACTCGCGCGGCTGCTGCCCGAAGCCGAGCTGGTAGGCCCAGGTCACGAGGATCTGCGCGTCCGGCGCGGTGTTGCCGAACAGCAGGAAGATGATCGCGAACTGGTTGAACGTCCAGATGATGCCGAGCAGGACCACGGTGGAGCTGACCGAGCGCAGTCCGGGCAGGGTGACGTGGCGGAACCGCTGCCAGGCGCTCGCGCCGTCCATCTCGGCGGCCTCGTAGAGGCTGCTGTCGATGGACTGCAGTCCGCCGAGCAGGGAGACCATCATGAACGGCACACCGCACCAGGTGTTGACCATGATGGCGGCGAACCGCTGCCAGAAGGAGTCCTCCAGCCAGGCCGGGGTGGGCAGGTGGAGGAAGTCGAGGCCGGAGTTGATGATGCCGGAGTCGGCGAGCATGAAGCGCCAGCCGAAGACGGTGACGAAGGTCGGCACGGCCCACGGCAGGATGAGGATCAGCCGGTAGAAGGTGCGGCCGCGCAGCTTCTGGTTGAGCAGCAGCGCGAGGCCCAGACCGATGCCGTAGTGCAGGGCGACGCAGGCGGCCGTCCACACGATCGTCCAGATGAAGTGCGACCAGAACCGGTCGTAGGAGGTCTCCCCCCACAGGATCTCGGCGTAGTTGTCGATGCCGATGAACGTGTAGGTGGCCTCGATCTCGTTGACGCCGATGGTGCGTGCCGAGTTGAGGCTGTCCGCGTCGGTGAGCGTGAGGTAGAAGCCGTAGACCAGGGGGTACAGCACGATGACGCCGAGCACCAGGACGACCGGCGCGATCATGGCGTAGGCGTACCAGTGCTTCTGGTAGGAGCGCTTCAGGCGCTGCCCCGGTCCGGGGCGGGGCGCGCGGTCACCGCGGCGCTTGCCGGTCGCGCGGTCGATGGCGACTGTCATGGTTCGGCACCTTCTGGATGATCAAGGATTACGGCACACAGGCCGGCGGCCGCCGGACCCTCCCCTCCGGGAAGCGGGTCCGGCGGCCACGCGGGCATTACTTGGAGAAGTCCGGCACCAGCTTGGTGAACGCGGCCTCCGCGTCGCTCAGACCCTTGTCCAGGGACTCCTTGCCGCCGGCGATCTGCGGCAGCTCGTCGTCCATCGGGCCCCACAGGGAGCTGTACTCGGGCAGCGCCGGGCGCGGCTGGGCGGCCGAGAGGACCGTCTGGTAGCCGGCGATTCCCGGGTCGGCCTTGACCTGCGCGGTGTAGGCGTCGTCACGCGTCGGAAGCGTGGAGTTCTTCAGCGCGATGGTCTCCTGCGCCTTCGCCGAGGTCATGAACTTCACGAACTTCAGCGCGGCCTCCTGCTTCTCCTTGCTGGAGCCGGCGTAGACGGAGAGGTTGTGACCGCCGGTGGGGGCGCCCGCCTTGCCCGCGGAGCCGGCGGGGACGGTGGCGATGCCGAGGTTGTTCTTGTCCTTGAAGGCGGAGCCCTTGTAGAAGTTGGTGATCTCCCACGGGCCCTGGATGATCGAGGCGACCTTGCCGTTGACGAACGCGTCCTGGATGTGGGCGTAGGCGTCGGCGGTCACGTCGGCCTTGTGCAGGCCCTTGCCCTCGAAGAGGCTCAGCCAGGTGCCGTACGCCTTCTTGGCCTCGGCGGACTTGATCGTGATCTTCTTGGCCTCGGCGTCGACCATGTCGGTGCCCTCGCCGTAGAGGAACGGCTGGGCGTAGTAGCCGGCCGTGGAGCCCCAGTAGCCGTCGACGCCGGTCTTCGCCTTGATCGTGGCGGCGGCCTTCTTCAGGTCGTCCCAGGTCTTGGGGGCCTCGACGCCGGCCTTCGCGAAGAGCTGCTTGTTGTAGACGAACGCGAGGGTGTCCGTGGTGAAGGGGACGCCGTAGGTCTTGCCCTCGTACTTCGCCTGCTCGAGCAGGTTGGGCTTGAACTTGTCCTGCTCGGCGAGGGCTTCGGTGCCGTCGAGGGGCAGGAAGAAGCCCTTCTTGGCGAACGCGGGGGTCCAGCCGACCTCGGAGCGCAGCACGTCGGGGGCGCCCTTGGAACCGGCGGCGGTGTCGAACTTGTTCTGCGCCTGGTCGAACGGGACGTTGACGAAGTTGACCTTGATGTCCTTGTTGGCGGCCTCGAACTCCTTGACCAGGGCCTGGTAGGTCGGCGCCTCGTTGGTCGCGTTGGAGGTGTCCCACCAGGTGATGGTGACCGGGCCGCCGGCCTTGCCTTCGCTGTCGCTGTCGCCGCCGCAGGCCGTCGCCGCGAGGGCGAGGGACGCCACCAGCGCGGTGGCCGCTATGCCACGCCGCATGAGGTTCTCCTTGAGGGTTAAGCCCGTGAGGCGGGAACGGCCCCGTCTGCCGTCCCGCGAGGTGCCGACTGCGCCGTTGCGGCGGCCGGGCGACGTGAACGTAACAGCGCCGGAACTTTTCCGAAAGACCTTGCAGAAAAGTTTTGCAAGAGCCCGCGAGAGTTATGCCGCCGTGACCCGTTCTCGACCGTCGCGCAACCCTGGTTTCCGCCCGTACGCCTTGGGTTCGGACTGTTGTGCAAGACTCTGCAAACACTTGCCATCCGTTGCCGCCGGGGGAATCATCCCTTGCGGAGCGGACGCCGACCACGACTTGAGGGATCGCGATGAGCCAGCAGCCCACCACGGGCCGTCCCACGGCGCGCACCAGGCGTCCGATCGGTGTGCAAGGCGACAACCGGCAGATACAGTCCGGTCCTGTGACCACACGGCTTGCTGATATCGCTGCTCAGGCGGGGGTGAGCGAGGCGACCGTCAGCCGGGTCCTGAACGGGAAGCCGGGCGTCGCCGCCACCACCCGCCAGTCCGTACTCGCCGCCCTCGACGTGCTGGGCTACGAGCGGCCGGTGCGGCTGCGGCAGCGCAGCGAGGGGCTCGTCGGGCTCATCACGCCCGAGCTGGAGAACCCGATCTTCCCGGCGCTGGCCCAGGTGATCGGCCAGGCGCTGACCAGGCAGGGCTACACCCCCGTGCTCGCCACCCAGACCCCCGGCGGCTCCACCGAGGACGAGCTGACCGAGATGCTCGTGGACCGCGGCGTCGCCGGCATCATCTACGTCTCGGGACTGCACGCCGACACCACCGCCGACATGCAGCGCTACGAGCGGCTGCGGGCGCAGGGCGTGCCGTTCGTGCTCGTGGACGGTTTCTCGCCGAAGGTGCAGGCGCCGTTCATCTCCCCCGACGACCGGGCCGCGATGGCGCTGGCCGTCACCCACCTCGCGTCCCTCGGGCACACCCGCATCGGTCTCGCGCTCGGCCCGAAGCGGTTCGTGCCGGTGCAGCGGAAGATAGAGGGCTTCGTCCGGGCCGTCCAGGAGCAGTTGGGGCTGAGCGCGGAGACGGTCGAGACGGAGCTGATCCAGCACTCGCTGTACACGCTGGAGGGCGGGCAGGCCGCGGCCAGCGCGCTGATGGACCGGGACTGCACGGCCGTGGTGTGCGCGAGCGACATGATGGCGCTCGGCGCGATCCGCGCGGCCCGGCAGCGCGGGCTGGAGGTGCCGGACGACATCTCGGTGGTCGGCTTCGACGACTCGCCGCTGATCGCCTTCACCGACCCGCCGCTGACCACCGTCCGCAAGCCGGTCCCGGCGATGGGGCAGGCGGCGGTGCGCACGCTGCTGGAGGAGATCGGCGGCACGCCCGCCCCGCACAGCGAGTTCGTGTTCATGCCCGAGCTGGTGGTGCGCGGTTCGACGGCGTCGGCGCCCGGGGACCGCAATCGTCCTTGAGGGGGAGAGCGGGCGCGGGTGCGCCCTGCCCGGGGAGGAGACGGAGGGCCTGTTCCCGGGGCAGAACATGCGGGTGGGACCCGCCCGGGGGATGATCTGACCGAGAGGTCTTTTCTGGCAGACTCTGTGCCCATGGGTGACTCGACCGTGACCACGCTGGAAGGCCGCGAGGCGGCCTCGGCGAGCCCCGTCGAGGAGGCGGCGGCGACGGGTCGCCTGCGCCGATTTCGCGCTCCCCGCCGGCCTCGGCTGTGGTTCGAGATCCTGCTGATCGCGGTGAGTTACGCGACGTACTCGCTCGTGCGCAACGCGGTGCCCGAGCAGCGGGCGGAGGCCCTGCGCAACGCCGATCTGATCTGGCGGCTCGAGGGCCAACTCGGCGCGGCCTTCGAGGAGTCCGTGAACCACGCGGTGAACTCGGTGACTTGGCTCGTCGTCGGGATGAACTACTACTACGCCACCCTGCACTTCGTGGTGACGCTGGGTGTGCTGGTGTGGCTGTACCGCAGACACCCCGGCCGGTACGCGGCGACCCGCCTCGTCCTGTTCGTCACCACGGGTTTCGCCCTGGTCGGCTTCTACCTCTTCCCGCTCGCCCCGCCGCGGCTGATGAACGGCCAGGACTTCGTCGACACGGTCGTGGTCCACCAGACCTGGGGCTCGATGGCGTCCGGCGACCTGAAGAACGTCTCCAACCAGTACGCGGCGATGCCGTCCATGCACATCGGCTGGTCGCTGTGGTGCGGCCTCACCCTGTTCGCGCTGGCCACGGTGCCGTGGGCGCGGGTGCTGGGGCTGCTGTACCCGGTGGCCACGCTGGTGGTCATCGTCGCCACCGCCAACCACTTCTGGCTGGACGCGGTCGGCGGCGTCCTGTGCCTCGCCGTCGGCTACGGAGTCGCCCACGCCTGGTACGGCCGCCGTCCCTCCGCCCTCCCCCGTCACCTCCCGGACGCTCCCCCGGGACGACAGAAGCGGGCCGCCCCGGAAGGCGTGCCCCCGCAGAAGCAGGTCTGACACCGGGCTGTCCGTACAGCGGCTACAGCCCGCCGTAGAACAGCTCCTCCACCACCCCGCGCGCCCTGCGGGCCGTGCGGCGGTAGGCGTCGAGCATGTCGCCGGCGTGGCCGGGGCCGTAGCCCAGGTAGCGGCCGACGGCGGCCAGCTCGCGCGGGACGGTGGGGAAGGTGTCCCCCGCCCGGCCTCGGACCAGCATCACCGCGTTGCGGACGCGGGTGGCCAGCACCCACGCCTCGTCGAGGATCTCCGCGTCCTCCTCCGACACCAGCCCCGCCTCGCGCGCGGCGGCCAGCGCCTCACGGGTGCGGGTCGTCCGCAGCCCCGGCAGCTCGGCCGCGTGCCGCAGCTGGAGCAGCTGCACGGTCCACTCCACGTCGGACAGCCCGCCCGGGCCCAGCTTGGCGTGGAGTTTCGGGTCGGCGCCGCGCGGCAGCCGCTCGGACTCCATACGGGCCTTGAGCCGGCGGATCTCCCGGACCGCGTCCTCGTCCAGCCCTCCGGACGGGTACCGCAGCGGGTCTATCAGCTCCACGAAGCGGCGGCCCAGCTCCTCGTCCCCGGCCACGGGCTCGGCGCGCAGCAGGGCGTGCCGCTCCCACACCAGCGCCCAGCGCCGGTAGTACGCCTCGTACGAGCCGAGGGTGCGCACCAGCGGGCCCGACTTGCCCTCCGGACGCAGGTCGGCGTCGATCAGCAGCGGCGGGTCGGCGCTGGGCACCTGGAGCAGCCTGCGCATCTCGGCGACCACCTTGTTCGCGGCCTCGGACGCCTCCCGCTCGCTCACGCCCTCGCGCGGCTCGTGCACGAACAGGACGTCCGCGTCGGAGCCGTAGCCCAGCTCGTGCCCGCCGAAGCGGCCCATGCCGATGACGGCGAACCGGGTGGGGAGGGTGTCCCCCCAGCCCTCGCGGACCACCGCGCGGAGCGTGCCGGCGAGGGTGGCGGCGGTCAGGTCGGACACCGCGCCCCCGACCAGGTCCACCAGGGCGCCCTGGTCGGCCTCGGCGGGCTGCGACTCGGTGCCGTAGGAGCCGACGATGTCGGCGGCGGCCGTGCGGAACAGCTCGCGGCGGCGCACCCCTCGGGCGGCGGTGACACCCTGGACGGCGTTGTCGGCGCGGCGGACGGCGGCGAGGATCTCCTGCTCCAGGGACGCGCGGGAGCGCGGGGTGAGGCCGCCGCCGTCCCCGTCGCCGAGCAGCGCGACCGCCTCGGGGGCGCGCATCAGCAGGTCGGGGGCGAGCCGCCCGGCGGACAGCACCCGGGCGAGGTTCTCCGCGGCGGCGCCCTCGTCGCGCAGCAGCCGCAGGTACCAGGGCGTCTTGCCGAGCGCGTCGGACACCTTGCGGAAGTTCAGCAGGCCCGCGTCGGGGTCGGCGGAGTCCGCGAACCAGCCGAGCAGCACCGGAAGCAGGGTGCGCTGGATGGCGGCCTTGCGGGTGACACCGGAGGCGAGCGCCTCCAGGTGGCGCAGGGCGGCTGCGGGGTCGGCGTAGCCGAGGGCGACCAGGCGTTCACGGGCGGCCTCCGCGCTGAGCCGGGCCTCGCCGGGGGCGAGCGCGGCGACGGCGTCGAGCAGCGGCCGGTAGAACAGCTTCTCGTGCAGCCGCCGCACCACGCCGGCGTGGCGCCGCCACTCGCGGGTCAGCTCGGCGACCGGGTCGGTGCGCAGCCCCAGGGAGCGGCCGAGGCGCCGCAGGTCGGCCTCGCCCTCGGGGACGAGGTGGGTGCGGCGCAGCCGGTGCAGCTGGATGCGGTGCTCCAGGGTGCGCAGGAAGCGGTACGCCTCGTCGAGCTGGGCGGCGTCCGCGCGGCCCACGTACCCGCCGGCGGCGAGCGCCTTGAGCGCGTCGAGGGTGGTGCCGCTGCGCAGGGAGGCGTCGGCACGGCCGTGCACCAGCTGGAGCAGCTGCACGGCGAACTCGACGTCCCTGAGGCCGCCGGGGCCGAGCTTGAGCTGGCGGTCGACCTCGGCGGCGGGGATGTTCGCCACGACCCGGCGGCGCATCTCCTGCACGTCGGCGACGAAGTTCTCCCGCTCGGCGGCCTTCCACACCAGCGGCCGCAGCGCGGCCGTGTACTCCTCGCCGAGCGCGAGGTCGCCGGCGACCGGGCGGGCCTTGAGCAGCGCCTGGAACTCCCAGGTCTTCGCCCACCGCTGGTAGTAGGCGAGGTGGGAGGCGAGGGTGCGGACGAGCGGGCCGTTGCGGCCCTCGGGGCGGAGGTTGGCGTCGACGGGCCAGATGGAGCCCTCGACGGTGGTCTCCGAGCAGATCCGCATCATGTGCGAGGCGAGCCGGGTCGCGGCGCGCAGCGCCTTGCCCTCGTCGGCGTCGCCGGCCGCCTCGCCGACGAAGATGACGTCGACGTCGGAGACGTAGTTCAGCTCGTGGCCGCCGCACTTG
The DNA here is from genome assembly GCF_051903975.1 of Streptomyces sp. P9-2. Taxonomy (NCBI): domain Bacteria; kingdom Bacillati; phylum Actinomycetota; class Actinomycetes; order Kitasatosporales; family Streptomycetaceae; genus Streptomyces; species Streptomyces sp. P9-2. The sequence continues at coordinate 3,093,183 of NZ_CP192633.1, read as the reverse complement.
CCCATCGCGATCACCGCGAGCCGGCACATCGCGGCGTCCTCGGGCGCGTCCGCCTCCGCCAGGGCGAGGGCCCTGCGCAGGGTGGCGGTGGCGAGGTCGGCGAGCTCGGCGGCGGTCTGGGAGACGTCGACGGTGCCGCAGACGTCGCGGGCGGCGATGGACAGCAGGCAGCGGCGGTAGGCGACGCGCAGGGCGACCGGGTCGGCGGCGTCGGCGAGGCCGCGTTCGAACTCCTCCACGCCGGGGTGCAGGTCGCGCGGCTCGTAGGTGACGAGGGCCTGCCAGTCGTGGGGGTGGCGGGCCAGGTGCTCGGCGAGCGCCTCGGAGGCGCCGAGCACGCCGAGGAGGCGGTCGCGCAGCGGCTTGGCCGCTATCACCGTGTCCAGCAGTTCCTGCCGGTCGGTGGCGCTGTCCTGCGCCTCCAGCAGCCGCACCAGTCCGTGCAGGGCGAGGTCGGGATCGGCGGTGCCGCCGAGGGCGTCGAGCAGCACCGGGTCGTTGCGGACGGTCGCCAGCTCGGGGCTGTCGAGGAGGCGTTCGGCGGCCGACGGATCGGTGAAGCCGTGCCGCAGCAGCCGCGTGAAGATACTGCTCCTGCGCCCCGGCGCCGACGTCATCCCCGGCCTCCCTCGTGCCTCGGTTCAGGGTCGTACGGCCCTGAGCCTAACCGGAGGACGCGATCACGGCCCCGAGGCGGCCCGCGGTGAATTCCCGGGCCGGGCGGGGTCTGATGAGGAGACCGCGGTTCCGCGGCCGCGTCCGTCCGACCGTCGAGGAGTTCCCATGACCGACGTTCCCGACACCCCCGCCACGCCCGAAGCCCGGGTCGATCCCCGCTACAGCGACCCGCGGGCGGGTGCGCCGCCCTGGCGGGAGGTGGAGCGGCTGATCGCGGAGGCGGAGCTGTTCTGGATCTCCACGGTCCGCCCCGACGGCCGCCCGCACGTCACCCCGCTCCCGGCGGTCTGGTCGTCCGGCGCCCTGCACTTCTGCACCGGACCGGAGGAGCGCAAGGCCCGCAACCTCGCCGAGAACCCGCACGTCGTGCTGACCACCGGCGTCAACACCTGGGCGGAGGGCTACGACGTGGTCGTGGAGGGCCGCGCGGAACGCGTCGCGGACGACGCGCGTCTGCGCGAGCTGGCCGCGCTGTGGGAGGAGAAGTACGGCGACTTCTGGCGCTTCGAGGTACGGGAGGGCCATTTCCACCACGGTCCGGGCCGCGCCGTGGTCTTCTCGGTGGCGCCGCGCACCATCTTCGGTTTCGGTAAGGGAGAGCCGTTCAGCCAGACCCGGTGGCGGTTCGCCTGACGCGGTACCCGACGAAGGAGCCGGAGGCTCTCATGGACATGACCCTCGAAGTGATCCCGCTGCCGGTGAGCGACATCGACCGGGCCCGGGACTTCTACCGGGACAAGGTCGGCTTCCACGTCGACATCGACCAGGAGGTCATGCCGGGCATGCGCATCGTCCAGCTGACCCCGCCGGGCTCCGGCTGCTCGATCGCACTCGGCGAGAGCATCTGGGAGATGACCCCGGGCCCCACCCCGGCCCCGGGCGCCTACCAGGGCCTCCAGCTCTGCGTCGCCGACATCGGCAAGGCTCACGCGGAGTTCGTCACCCGCGGCCTGGAGATCTCCGAGCCGGTCCGCTACGCCGACTCCGACGGCGCCACGTTCATGCACTTCACCGACCCGGACGGCAACGGCTGGGCGGTCCAGGAGTACCGGCGGCGAGCGACGGAGCCGCTGCACAAGGTCCTGGCGGAGCAGGCCGAGTCCTAGACGCGGCGCGTCGGAAGGCCAGAGGTCGTCGGGCAGGACCAGTACCGGCGTTTCGCCCGCCAGCACATGGTACGTGTGCTGGGCGTCCCCTGTTCACCTGCGTCTTCGCAGGTCAACGCCGATCCATGGGTCCGCGCGAATCCGCTGACGTCAGGCTCTGGCGGGTCCGGTTGCCGTCAGTGTTGCCGTCAGAAGGCCTCTACTGCCGGGAGAGTCCAGCCGGATCGATTGCGATCGGATACGGGGCGTCCAGGTGGGTGGTCGCGCCCGCGAGTGCCGTGGTCCGCTCTACGTAGCGACCGCCCTGCAGTTCATGGATGACGAGCATGGGGGCGGGGTCGAACTCCAGGCGCCAGAAGTGCGGGATGGCGGCCTCGGCGTACAGCATGGGCTTGACCTTGCGGTCCATGGTGCTGTTGCCGGGGGAGACCAGTTCGACGACAAGCTGGACCGCGTCGATGTCGACGGTGACAGGGTCGTCGGCGGTCGCGCCGGCGTCGGCCACGACCAGGTCGGGCACGACGAGCCCGGACGGCAGGACGACGTTGACGCCTTCCAGGATCTCCACCGGCGCGCCGACGGCTCGGGCAGCCGCGTCCAGGGCGACGTGGAGGCGGAACGAGGCCCGCTGGTGGCGGACGCCGGGGGCGGGGGACATGACGAGGGACTCCCCCAGCAGTTCGTAGCGGGTGGTGCGGTCTTCGGGCAGGGCCAGGACGTCGGCGACGGTCCACGGCCCGGTGTGGTCCATGGCAACGCTCATTCCCTTTCGCCTCCTCGTCCGACCGGCAGTCTCGGTGTGACCTGGACACGCGGTACACGGCCAGCATACGGGCGCTCCCACCTGCTGACACGAGGTTTCGCCGCCGTGAGCGAGACCTCGAACGAGTGTGCCGCTCAGGCGCCCACCCCAGGGGCGTCGGCATGGCTCGTCCATGTCTGGTCCGGTCCCGCCGAGTGCTGGCGGTGAGCAGGACGCCCCGACACTGCCGTGGTTCCGGAGCAGCTACAGCAGCAGCGGGGACGGAAACGACTGCGTGGAGGTCGCGATATCCCCCGGTACCGTCCACGTCCGGGACTCCAAAGCCCCCGACGGCCCCCGCTTCACCGTCACGTCCGCCGCGTGGAGCCGCTTCGTGTCGCACAGCGCCTGCTGATGCGGGGGCCGCCGCGAGGACGGCCCCCGCATCGTTCAGCTCGCGTACGTCTCGAACTCCGCGATGCGCGGGGTGCCCGAGGCGTTGGTGATCTCCAGGGTGATCTTCTTCAGGGAGGCCGGGGAGAAGGCGACCGTGCCCGCTCCGCTGCCGGTGGCCAGGACCGCGCCCGTGTCGTGGTTGAGCAGGCGGTAGGCGCCGATGGTGCCGGAGCCGGAGGCCAGGCGGATGTTGACCTTGGACACCGTGGTGGCGGAGCCCCACTTCACCGAGACCGAGCCGGTCGAGCCGGACGGCGACCAGTAGGTGCTGGTGTTGCCGTCGACCACGTTGCCGTAGCTGGTGCCGGAGGCCTTGGAGGAGCCGTCCGCGCCCGCGCCGAGGCTCAGGTTGGTGCTGGCGGGCGGGTCGGTGGGACCGGGGTCGGTCGGCTCACCCGGGTCCGTCGGGCCGGGGTCGGTCGGGTCCGGGCTCTGCGGGGTGCAGCTGCCGTCCGACACCTTCAGCCCCTTGTTCGCGCCCGCCGTCTGCGCGACCACGCTCGGCACGCAGTTCGCCCCGTCCAGGGTGAAGCCGTACGGGATGCTCACCGATGTGTTCGACGTGGGGTTCGGGCCCGCCGGGTTGTGGTCGCCGCTTCGCGAGGACCAGGTGACGTTGTCGAAGACGTTGCCGCCGACCTGCCAGTAGCCGGCCTCGCTGGTGTAGAAGGTGCCGAGGACGTCCTTGGAGTCCTCGAAGTAGTTGTTGTCCACCTTCGCGCGGGCGCCGGCGCGGGAGTTGATGCCGGACTCGTTCAGCCGCTTGTAGTGGTTGTTGTACATGTGCGCGATGCCGCCGCGCAGCAGGGGCGCACGGGAGTCGATGTTCTCGTACAGGTTGTGATGGAAGGTCACGTACCCGTTGGAGCGGTCGCTCTCGCTGGAGCCGATGAGGCCGCCGCGCCCGGAGTTGCGCAGGACGCTGTACGAGAGCGTCACGTACTGGGTGTTGTCCTTCATGTCGAACAGGCCGTCGTAGCCCTCGGACTCACCGCCGGACGCCTCCAGCGTGACATGGTCCACCCAGACGTTTCTGACATCGCTTTCCATGCCGATGGCGTCGCCGCCGTTCGACGTGGGCGAGCCGGACTTCTTGACGTTCTTGACCGTCACGTTCTGGATGACGATGTTGCTCGCCTCGCGGATGTGGATGCCCAGCTGGTCGAAGACCGCGCCGTTGCCGACGCCCACGATGGTGATGTTGCTGACCTGCTTCAGCTCGATCTTGTCGGCGGCGGTGTTGCAGCTGGAGCCGGACACCTTGGTGGTGTTGCCGTGGTTGATGGTGCCCTCGACCTGGATGGTGATCGGGGTGGAGCTGCTGGCCCGACTGCAAAGGGCCTGATGGATCGCGGTGCCGGTGGTGGCGCGGACCGTCTGCCCGCCCGCCCCGCCGGTGGTCCCGCCGTTCTGGGTCGCGTAGCCGGTGACCCCTCCGGTGGCGGCGGACGCGGAGGTCGTGGACAGCGCCACGCCGGTGGCGGCCGTCAGGGCCCCGGCGGCCAGTAACGCGGAGAGCCGTACGGCGACTGCTCGTCTCATGGTCGTTTTCGCCTTTCGTCGTTCACTGTCATGGAAGCTGTCAGGGGCATGTCAGTGGCACCGATGAGCGTGAGGCGGGGTAAGCCTGACCCATCGATGGAGAAAGCGCTTTCTGTCTGTGTGTCGCGACAGTAGAGGCGCGGCTGCGGGCTGACAAGGTTCCGCGCGAGAACGGAGCGGGAGCCTCCGAATCACGAGGCGGAGGCGGCTCCCACTAGGTCATGATCCGACCTACATGGCTCCTAGCGTGTCTCTCGTCGCGCCGGGCACGTACGGCGCGGAACACGCAAGATCACCGAACCCACCACGAAGGCGGAGACCATGACCGCGAACCAGCTGACCACCGACCAGTCCGCCGAGGCCCCCGCCGTCACGGGCGAGCACGCCGACCTGCTGGAGACGCTCGCCAAGCACCGGGACTTCCTGCGGTTCACCACGCGTGGGCTCTCCGACGAGCAGGCGGGCCTGCGGACGACGAAGAGCGAGCTGTGTCTGGGCGGCCTGATCAAGCACGTCACCGCGATGGAGCGGGCCTGGGTGGGCTTCATCCTGGAGGGCCCGTCGGCGATGCCGGACTTCGCGTCGATGACGGAGGAGGACTTCGCGCGCCGGGAGGCCGAGTTCAGGATGCTGCCCGGCGAGACGCTGGCCGGCGTCCTCGACGCGTACGCGGAGGTGGCCCGCCGCACGGAGGAGGTCGTCGCGGGCCTCCCCGACCTGGACACGTCGTGGCCGCTGCCGAAGGCGCCGTGGTTCGAGGGCCAGCCGGAGTGGAGCGCGCGCCGAGTGCTGCTGCACATCCTCGCGGAGACGGCGCAGCACGCGGGTCACGCGGACATCATCCGTGAGGCGCTGGACGGGGCGAAGACCATGGGGTGACGCCCCGGGTCGTCGGACGCACGAACGGGGCCGGCGGTCGTCGACCGTCGGCCCCGTTCGCCGTGCCCGCCGTGTCCGCCGTGTCAGTGGAATCAGGCTCAGCGCCTACAGAACAGGCAGGTTCTTCCTCAGCTCGAACGCCGTGACCTCCGAGCGGTACTCCTCCCACTCCTGCTTCTTGTTCCGCAGGAAGAAGTCGAAGACGTGCTCGCCGAGGGTCTCGGCGGCCAGGTCGCTGCGTTCCATCAGGGCGAGCGCCTCCCCGAGGTTCTGCGGGAGGGGCTCGATGCCCAGCGCGCGGCGTTCCGCGTCGGAGAGGGCCCAGACGTCGTCCTCGGCGCCCGGCGGGAGCTCGTAGCCCTCCTCGATGCCCTTGAGGCCGGCCGCGAGGAGCAGGGCGTAGGCGAGGTACGGGTTGGCGCCGGAGTCGAGGGAGCGGACCTCCACGCGCGCCGAGCCGGTCTTGCCTGGCTTGTACATGGGCACGCGGACCAGGGCCGAGCGGTTGTTGTGGCCCCAGCAGATGTACGAGGGGGCCTCGCCGCCCGCGCCCGCGGTGCGCTCGGTACCGCCCCAGATGCGCTTGTAGGAGTTGACCCACTGGTTGGTGACCGCGGAGATCTCCGCCGCGTGCCGCAGCAGGCCCGCGATGAAGGAGCGGCCCACCTTGGAGAGCTGGTACTCCGCGCCGGACTCGTAGAAGGCGTTGCGGTCGCCCTCGAAGAGGGAGAGGTGGGTGTGCATGCCGGAGCCGGGGTGCTCGGAGAACGGCTTGGGCATGAACGTCGCCTGCACGCCCTGCTCCAGCGCCACCTGCTTCATGACCAGGCGGAACGTCATGATGTTGTCCGCGGTCGACAGCGCGTCCGCGTAGCGCAGGTCGATCTCCTGCTGGCCGGGGGCGCCCTCGTGGTGGGAGAACTCCACCGAGATGCCCATCGACTCCAGCATGGTGATCGCCTGGCGGCGGAAGTCCATGCCGACGTTCTGCGGGGTGTGGTCGAAGTAGCCGGAGTTGTCCGCCGGGGTCGGGCGGGTGCCGTCGACCGGCTTGTCCTTCAGCAGGAAGAACTCGATCTCCGGGTGGGTGTAGAAGGTGAAGCCCAGGTCGGAGGTGCGGGCGAGGGCGCGCTTGAGGACGTAGCGCGGGTCCGCGAAGGACGGGGAGCCGTCCGGCATGAGGATGTCGCAGAACATCCGGGCCGTGCCGGGCGCCTCGGCGCGCCAGGGCAGGATCTGGAAGGTCGACGGGTCCGGCTTGGCGATCATGTCGGACTCGTGCACGCGGGCGAAGCCCTCGATGGCGGAGCCGTCGAAGCCGATGCCCTCGTCGAAGGCCTGCTCGAGCTCGGCCGGGGCGACGGCCACGGACTTGAGGAAGCCCAGGACGTCGGTGAACCACAGGCGTACGAACCGGATGTCGCGCTCCTCCAACGTCCGGAGCACGAACTCCTGCTGCTTGTCCATCTTCCGCTTCCCCATTCCTGCCGGTCAGGCCGCCCGTACCTCCCGGTCCCCAGGAGACGGTCCGGCACTCGTGCATCCCACCACACCAGCGTTTCATACGCGTTGCCGGGCCCGGTCGGGCGACCGGCCGCGGCCTGAACCGCCGGGGCCGTCGAAGGCACGGCTCCTTCGCTCATCTTGCCCGGTCACAGCGGTCGCCACGACAGCGGGAGGAGCGGTACGGGACCCCCGCCTAAATTTGAGTTTCAGATGCAAGTTTTAATGGGGGCGCAGGCATCCGAGCCACGAGGAGACCCGATGCTGTCCGAGCACTCCGCCGCCACCGTCCGCGCCACCCTGCCCGCCGTGGGCGCCTCCCTCGGCGAGATCACCGAGCGCTTCTACGCCGGGATGTTCGCCGCCCGTCCCGAGCTGCTGCGCGACCTGTTCAACCGCGGCAACCAGGCCGCCGGCACCCAGCGCCAGGCCCTCGCGGGGTCCATCGCGGCGTTCGCCGCCCACCTGCTGGACCACCCGGACGACCGGCCCGACGCGATGCTGTCGCGCATCGCCCACAAGCACGCCTCTCTCGGCGTCACCCCGGACCAGTACGCGATCGTCCACGAGCACCTGTTCGCCGCGATCGCGGAGGTGCTGGGCGACGCGGTCACGCCCGAGGTCGCCGCCGCCTGGGACGAGGTCTACTGGCTGATGGCGAACGCCCTGACCGCCGTCGAGAAGCGGCTGTACGAGGAGCGCGGCGGGGCGTCCTGGCGGCCCTGGGAGGTCGTCGAGCGGGTCGCCGAGACCGCCGACGTGGTGACCTTCCGGCTGCGTCCGGCCGACGGCGGCCCGGTGCGCGACTTCCGCCCGGGCCAGTACGTGTCCGTGCGGGTGCCGCTCGCGGACGGCGCCCGTCAGATACGGCAGTACAGCCTCTCCGGCGTGCCCGGCGCCGGCCTGCGGCAGTTCAGCGTGAAGCGGGTGCACGACGGCTCGGCGCCCGACGGCGAGGTGTCCGCCCACCTCCACGCGCGCGTCCGCGTCGGCGACGTCCTGGAGCTGTCCGAGGCGTACGGCGACCTGGTGCTCGACGCCGACGACGACACCCCGCTGCTGCTGGCCTCCGCCGGGATCGGCGTGACCCCGCTCGTCGCGATGCTCGCGCACCTCGCCGGCTCGGGGCACCGCGCCCCGGTGACCGTCGTGCACGGCGACCGCTCCCCCGCCGACCACGCCCTGCGCGCGGACCACGAGGCCTACGCGGCGAAGCTGCCGGACGCGACCGTGCGGTTCTGGTACGAGCAGGACGCCCCGGCGGGCGCCGGCACCGGGTACGTCGACCTCACGGACGTGCCGGTCGCGGCCGGCACGCGCGCGTACCTGTGCGGTCCCCTGCCGTTCATGCGGATGGTCCGCGAGCAGCTCATCACCATGGGCGTGGCGCCTGCGGACGTGCACTACGAGGTGTTCGGGCCCGACCTGTGGCTCGCGCGGTGAGGGTGTGAACCGCTAGCGGACGCGCGGGACGCCCAGCAGCAGGGGCCCTGTCGGGTCCGCGGTGAGGTCCGTGACCGTCAGCGGGTCCAGCGAGGCGTAGAACGCCTCCTGGGCCCGCCGCAGCGCGCCGCGCAGCCGGCAGTCGGAGCGCAGGGGGCAGGGCGCGGTGCTCGCGGCGCCGTCGCAGTCGACGACGTCCCCCTCCCCCTCGAAGGCGCGGACCAGGCCGCCGACGGAGGCCCCGCGGCCCTTCTCGGTGAGGGACAGGCCGCCGCCCCGGCCGCGCCGGGCGGTGAGCAGTCCCATGTGCTGGAGCTCGGCGACGACCTTCGCGGCGTGGGTGTACGGCACGTCCATGGCCGCCGCGACCTCTCGCGTCGTCGGACTGGTGTCGCCGGCCACGGCGAGGCGCATGAGGACCCGCAGGGCGAGGTCGGTGGAGCGCAGCAGCCGCATACCGGCAGCGTAGGTAATCGGAATCCTGGCTCAAAATTTACGGCCGGACCTTCACCGGATCCGCCCGGGGCCGTCCGTCGCCGCCGCCCCCTACGACTCTCCCGGCTCCCCCCTTACGATCAGCTGACCCGATCACCACTCAAGGCCCCACCTCCTCCGACCCGAAGGACACCTCCATGGGCTCCGCCAAGAAGAGCAGCGCGTCACGCACGGCCCGCATAGAGGAGATGCGGCGCGCCGAGCAGGCCCGCGAGCGCCGCAACCGGATCCTCGTCGTCGCCGCCTCCGTGGTGGTCGTCGCCGGCCTGGTCGCCGGCGGGGTGGTGCTGGTCCAGGCGCAGTCGGACGACGGCGGCGGCAGCGCGGCGGACGACGCCAAGAGCGCGGGCACGTTCGTCACGGACGCGGACGGCGTGCGTGCCTGGAAGGGCGAGCTGGGCCGCGAGCACGTCACCAAGTCCGTCGACTACCCGGTGACGCCTCCCGTGGGCGGTGACCACAACCCCGTGTGGATGAACTGCAACGGGGACGTCTACGAGGACGAGATCAACGCGACCAACGCGGTCCACTCCCTCGAGCACGGCGCGGTGTGGGTGACGTACAACGGCGACGCGCCGAAGGCCGACGTGGAGGCGCTGGCGGCGAAGGTGAAGAAGACGCCGTACACGCTGATGAGCCCGGTCGACGGGCAGAAGGACCCGATCGTGCTGACCGCGTGGGGCCACCAGCGCACGGTGAACGGCGCCACCGACCCTGCCGTGGACGCGTTCCTGGAGAAGTTCGTGCAGGGGCAGCAGACGCCCGAGCCGGGTGCGGCCTGCACGGGCGGGCTGTCGAAGTGAGGCGGCCCGCACCGGCCGCCGGCGCGGTGGCGGCGGTGCTCGTCGTCGGCGCGGCGGCCGGGTGGGCGGTCGCCTCGGCGGCCGGCGAGGAGGAGCGCGCCCTGCCCGTCCCGGCGGCGGACTCCGCCGACGCCGGGTTCGCCCGGGACATGGCGGTGCACCACCAGCAGGCCGTGGAGATGTCGTACGTCGTGCGCGACCGCACCGACGACGAGGAGGTGCGGCGGCTCGCCTACGACATCGCCCAGACGCAGGCCAACCAGCGGGGCATGCTGCTGGGCTGGCTCGACCTGTGGGAGCTGCCGAAGGTGTCCGCCGACCCGCCCATGACCTGGATGGGGATGCGCGCCATGGCCGCCGGCGAGGACGGCGCGCTGATGCCGGGCATGGCGACGGACGCGGAGATGGAGCGGCTGGGCCGGCTGAACGGCAGGCAGGCCGAGGTGTTCTACCTCCAGCTGATGACGGCCCATCACCGGGGCGGTGTGCACATGGCCGAGGGCTGTGTGCGCGCCTGCGAGGTGGAGGCGGGCAAGCGGCTGGCGCAGGGGATGGTCGAGGGCCAGGAGTCGGAGATCCGGCTGATGGCGGGGATGCTGAAGGCGCGGGGAGCGGCCGCACGGCCGTGACGGCGCGGAAGGCCCGCAGTGCCGCAACCCCACATCGCGTCGCTCTGACGATTACACTGGCCGGGTGCCTCAACTACGACTCGCCCTGAACCAGATCGACTCGACCGTCGGCGATCTCGCCGGCAACGCGGAAACGATTGTCCGCCGGGCCCGTGAGTCCGCCGGGCAGGGGGCGCATCTCGTGGCGTTCCCGGAGATGGCGCTGACCGGGTATCCCGTCGAGGACCTCGCCCTGCGGTCGTCCTTCGTGGAGGCCTCCCGGGCGTCCCTGCGCGCCCTCGCCGCGCGCCTCGCCGACGAGGGCCTCGGCGACGTGCCGGTGGTCGTCGGCTACCTGGACCGCAGCGCCGCCGCCCAGCCGAAGTACGGCCAGCCCGCGGGCGCCCCGCGCAACGCGGCGGCCGTGCTCTACCGGGGCGAGGTGGCGCTGAGCTTCGCCAAGCACCACCTGCCGAACTACGGCGTCTTCGACGAGTTCCGCTACTTCGTGCCCGGCGACACCCTGCCGGTGGTGCGGGTGCACGGCGTGGACGTCGCCCTCGCCATCTGCGAAGACCTGTGGCAGGACGGCGGCCGGGTGCCGGCGGCGCGTTCCGCGCGGGCCGGGCTGCTGCTGTCGGTGAACGCCTCGCCGTACGAGCGGGACAAGGACGACACGCGTCTGGAGCTGGTGCGCAAGCGGGCGCAGGAGGCCGGCTGCACCACCGCGTACCTGGCGATGATGGGCGGGCAGGACGACCTGGTCTTCGACGGCGACTCGATCGTCGTCGGCGCGGACGGCGAGGTGATCGCGCGCGCCCCGCAGTTCTCCGAGACGTGTCTGCTGGTCGACCTGGACCTGCCGGCCGCGGCGGCCGACGCGCCGGAGGGCGTGGTGGACGACGGGCTGCGCATCGAGCGGGTCGTGCTGTCCGAGGACCCGCTCCCCGCGTACGAGCCGGAGCACACGGGCGGCTACGCGGAGCGCCTCGACGACGACGCGGAGGTGTACTCGGCGCTGGTCGTGGGCCTGCGGGCGTACGTGCAGAAGAACGGGTTCCGTTCGGTGCTGATCGGGCTGTCCGGCGGCATCGACTCGGCGCTGGTCGCCGCGATCGCCTGCGACGCGGTCGGCCCGGAGAACGTGTACGGCGTGTCGATGCCGTCGAAGTACTCCTCCGAGCACTCCAAGGGCGACGCGGCGGAGCTGGCGCGGCGCACCGGGCTGAACTTCCGCACGGTGGCGATCGAGCCGATGTTCGACGCGTACATGGGGTCGCTGGAGCTGACCGGCCTCGCGGAGGAGAACCTCCAGTCACGGCTGCGCGGCACGATGCTGATGGCCATCTCCAACCAGGAGGGCCACATCGTCCTGGCCCCGGGCAACAAGTCCGAGCTGGCGGTGGGCTACTCGACGCTGTACGGCGACTCGGTCGGCGCGTACGGGCCCATCAAGGACGTGTACAAGACGCTGGTGTTCCGGCTGGCGCGGTGGCGCAACCGCGCGGCCGAGGAGCGGGGCGAGACGCCGCCGATCCCGGAGAACTCCATCTCCAAGCCGCCGAGCGCGGAGCTGCGCCCCGGCCAGGTGGACACGGACTCGCTGCCCGACTACCCGGTGCTGGACGCGATCCTGGCGCTGTACGTGGACCAGGACAAGGGCGCGGACGACATCGTCGAGGCCGGCTACGACCGCGAGCTGGTCGAGAAGACGCTGCGGATGGTGGACCGGGCGGAGTACAAGCGTCGCCAGTACCCGCCGGGCACCAAGATCTCCCCGAAGGGCTTCGGCAAGGACCGCCGGCTGCCCATCACCAACGGCTGGCGCGAAGGTCTGCCGCCCGAGGTGTGAGGTCCGGTACGACGACGGCGGGCGGGGTGCGGTGTTCCGCGCCCCGCCCGCCGTCGTGCGTCCGGGCCGTTTCAGCTATTCCGCGGTGTCGGTGACCCGTACCCGTGCCGCTATCGGCAGGTGGTCGCTCGCCGTCGGCGGGAGCGTCCAGGAGCTCTCCGGCTCGGCGCCCCTGACCAGGATCTGGTCGATGCGCGCCATCGGGAACGACGCCGGCCAGCTGAAGCCGAAGCCGCTGCCCACCGCGCCCTGCGTGGAGCGCATCTGGGAGGTGACCGCCTTCAGGGAGCGGTCGTTCATCGTGCCGTTGAGGTCGCCGAGCAGCACCACGTTGTCCAGCGGCTCGTCCGCGATGGCCTCGCCCAGCGCGTCGGCGCTCTTGTCGCGCTGACGGGCCGTGAACCCGGCCTCCAGCTTCACCCGCACCGACGGCAGGTGCGCGACGTACACCGCGACCCGGCCGGCCGGCGCGTCCACCGTGGCGCGCATCGCCCGCTGCCAGCCCAGCCGGATGTCCACCGACCTGATGTCGCTCAGCGGGTACTTGGACCAGAGGCCGACCGTGCCGACCACCGCGTGGTAGTCGTACGTGTCGGACAGCGCGGCCCGGTAGGCGGGCACCTCGGACGCCTTCAGCTCCTCGAGGGCCAGCACGTCCGCGCCCGCCGCGGCCACCTCGCGGGCGGTGCCGGACGGGTCCGGGTTCTCGGCGTTGACGTTGTGCGTGGCCACCGTCAGATCGCCGCCGGAGGCGTTCTTGTCGCTGAGCAGGCCGCCGAACAGGTTCAGCCACACGACGACCGGGAGCACCGTCGCGATCAGCGCCGTCGCCGAGCGGCGGACGAACGCCAGGATCAGCAGCACCGGCACGAACAGGCCGAGCCACGGCAGGAACGTCTCCAGCAGGCTGCCCAGGTTGCCGACCGCGTTCGGGACGTGCGCGTGGGCCAGCATCACCAGCGCCAGCAGGAGCGCGCAGACGGCCACCAGCCGGCCCCTGCGCCAGATGCCGCGGTCCCCGCGCAGGGCGCCCAGCCGCCGGATCAGGCGCCGCAACCGGGAGGCCGGGGTCCGGGGGCCCTGGCGCCCGTCGTCCGTCTCCGTCATGTACGCCTGCTGCGCCATACCGTTGCCTCACAACCTGCCGTGCACACCGTCGCCCCCCGTTGTCCGTAAGACCCTAGGGGATGTTCGGTTCCTTTCCCGCCGCCGCCCGGGCGGCCGTACGGAAGCGAGGACGTGCGGGACCGCGCGGGCAGTTCCTGATGTGCGTGACGGGGGTGGCGTCTGTGACGAAACCCGCACATCGCGGCCACGTCATGACGGGCGCAGTCCTTCCAGCAGGGTGTCGACGACGCGTTCGGCGAGGTCGGCGGGCAGCTCCGCGTCGGGCCGCAGCACGGTGCGCACCAGGACCGTGCCCACCACCATGTCGTTGAGGAGCTCCAGGTCGACGTCGGCGCGCAGTTCGCCGTTGTCGCGGCCCCGGCGCAGCACCTCCAGGCCGACGCGGCGGCGCGGCTGGACGACGGTGTCGTGGTAGGCGGCCCACAGGCGGGGGCTGGACTTCATCTGTGCGCGGACGTTGTGCAGGATCGCGGAGGTGCGGCCGGCCAGGCCGCGCAGCCGCAGCGACTCCAGCAGCACCACCAGGTCGTCGCGCATGGAGGTGCCGGGCAGTTCCGGGTCGGGGGGCTCGGCGGCGCGCATGACGTCGACGAAGAGCTGCTCCTTGCCGGTCCAGCGCCGGTAGATGGCGGCCTTGCCGACGCCCGCGGTGCGGGCGATGCGCTCGATGGAGAGTTCCGCGAGCGGGACGCCGTCCTCCAGGAGCTTCATCACCCCCTCGATGATGGCGCGTTCGACCGCCTCGCTGCGGGGGCGTCCCCGTGCGGGGCCGCCCCGTCGGGGGCCGGTGCCGGCCAGGCTCACGTCGTCGGTCCTTTCGGTGGGCGGGGACGACGATTCTCCCCGGTGGGCGCGGGTGCGGCGCCCCGGTTCAGCCGTCGGCGGACTCCGCGGCGGACACCAGCTTCCCCTCCGCCTCCGCGCCGCCGGGGCCCGGGGTGCGCCCGGGCAGGAACACGGCGACGACGACCGCGCCCAGCACGGCCACCCCGGCGCCCCACAGCGCCGTGACGTGCATGGCGTGCAGGAAGGCGTCGTCGGCCGCGGCCACCAGGGCGTCGGCGCGCGGGCCGAGCCGCTCCGCGACGGCCAGGGTGGCCTCGATGGACTCGCCGGCCGCGTGCCGGGCGCCGGGCGGCAGCACGCCCAGTTCGTCGCGGACCGAGCCACGGTAGGCGGTGGACAGCACCGAGCCGAGGACCGCGATGCCGAGGGCGCCGCCGACCTGCCGGAAGGTGTTGCTGAGCGCGGACGCGGAGCCGGCCTTCTCGCGGGGCAGCGCCTGCATGATGACCACGCTGACCGGGGTCATCACATGGGCCATGCCCGCGCCCATCAGGAAGAAGATCACTTCGAGGATCCAGATGGGGGTGCCGGCGTCCAGCGCGGCGAACGCCGCCAGCATCCCCGCGAGGAGCAGCAGTCCGGCGGTGGTGGTGGCCTTGTTGCCGAAGCGGTCCACCAGCAGCCGGGCGCGGGGCGCGAACACCATCTGGGCGACGGCCAGCGGCAGCATCAGCAGGCCGGTCTCCAGCGGCGAGTAGCCGCGCACGCTCTGGGTGTAGAAGACCGCGAAGAAGGTCACGCCCATCAGGGCGAAGAAAACAAGGGCGATGGCGCCGATCGCGGCGGAGAACACCTTGTCGCGGAAGCAGTCCATGTCGATGGACGGGTGGTCGCTGCGCTTCTCGGCGATCACGAACACGGTGAGGACGGCGAGACCGCCGCCGATGGCGCCCAGCACCACGGGGTCGCCGAAGTCGGCGAGCTGGCCGCCCTTGATGATGCCGTAGACCAGCAGCACCAGGCCGGCCACGGACAGCACCACGCCCAGCGGGTCGATCCGCCCGGGGTCGGGGTCCCGGGAGTCCGGGACCAGCCACAGCATCAGGCCGATGCCGAGGACCACGATGGGCACGTTGACCAGGAAGACCGAGCCCCACCAGAAGTGCTCCAGGAGCAGCCCGCCGGTGATCGGGCCGATGGCGATGGCGAGGCCCACGCCGCCCGCCCAGATGCCGATGGCCTTGGGCTGCTCGTCCCGCTCGAAGACGTTCATCAGCACCGCCAGCGTGGCCGGCATGACGAACGCGGCGCCCAGGCCCATCACCGCGCGGAAGCCGATCAGCTCGGCCGGGGTGCCGGAGAACGCGGCGAGCGCCGAGCCGATGCCGAACACCGCCATCCCGCCGAGCAGCACCTTCTTGCGGCCCAGCCGGTCGCCGAGGAGCCCGGCGGTGAACAGCAGGCCCGCGAAGACGAGGGTGTAGGAGTTGATCGCCCACTCCAGCTCGCTCTGCGTGGCGCCGAGGCCGGTGGGGGCGGGCGTGGAGATCGTCTTGATGGCGACGTTCAGGATCGAGTTGTCCAGGACGACGATCAGCAGGCTCAGCATCAGCACGCCGAGGATCGCCCAGCGGCGGCGGTGGACGGCCTCCGGTACCCGGCGGGCGGGGGCGGCGGGAGAAGTCATGCGGACCAGCCTAGGGACTTCCGATACGGAACGGTCTCGTATTGGAAAGGCTTTGCCGTAGACATGCCCCGGTATTGCACCGCGTTGGGCCGTCCGGAGCAGCGCGGCACGGCGGGGCGGAGTTCACAGGGGTGCCTCTGGCCCTCGTCCGGCGGAGGTGCCACCATGGACGTGGTCCGGGGACGCCGTCAGGGCGCCTCGAGATGACGTGTTGGGAGACGGATCCATGACGCAGCTTTCGGCTGCCCAGACCGGGACGCCCGGTTCCTCCTCCGGCGGCAAGACGCTGTACGGGGGCAAGGGCTCGCGCCGCATCACTGTCCGGGACATCGCCCTCGCCAAGGAGCGCGGCGAGAAGTGGCCCATGCTCACCGCGTACGACGCGATGACCGCGTCCGTGTTCGACGAGGCCGGCATCCCGGTGATGCTGGTCGGCGACTCCGCGGGCAACTGCCACCTCGGGTACGACACCACCGTGCCCGTCACCCTCGACGAGATGACCATGCTGGCCGCCGCCGTCGTCCGGGGCACCTCGCGCGCCCTGATCGTCGGCGACCTGCCGTTCGGCTCCTACCAGGAGGGTCCGGTGCAGGCGCTGCGCTCGGCGACCCGGCTGGTGAAGGAGGCCGGGGTCGGCGCCGTGAAGCTGGAGGGCGGGGAGCGCTCGCACCGGCAGATCGAGCTGCTGGTGGAGTCCGGCATCCCCGTGATGGCCCACATCGGGCTGACCCCGCAGTCGGTGAACGCCATGGGCTACCGGGTGCAGGGCCGAGGCGAGGAGGCCGCCCAGCAGCTGCTGCGGGACGCGAAGGCCGTGCAGGACGCGGGCGCGTTCGCGGTGGTCCTGGAGCTGGTGCCGGCCGAGCTGGCCGCCGAGGTGACCCGCACGCTGCACATCCCGACGGTCGGGATCGGCGCGGGCCCCGAGACGGACGCCCAGGTGCTGGTGTGGACCGACATGCTCGGTCTGACCGGCGGCCGGGTGCCGAAGTTCGTCAAGCAGTACGCGAACCTGCGGGACGTGATGGCCGGGGCGGCGAAGGCGTTCGCCGAGGACGTGGTCGCCGGGTCCTTCCCGGCCGAGGAGCATTCCGTGCACTGACCCGCGCCCGGGTGGGGCGAGCCACCGCGTACGCCCCTGTGAGCCACTGTCGCACCACCACGACGGCCCGCCGATCTTCCCCCGTCGGCGGGCCGTCGCCCTTTCCACAACCCCCCTCAGCACCCCGCCGACACGCTGCCCGGACGTCTGTCGGCGGGGTGTCGGCGGTCTGTCGGGGCTTTGTCGGCGAGCGCTGCGACCGTCGGGGACATGACGCGACACGACGAACGCACGGGGGGCGCGAAGAGCGCCGTGACCGTCCGCGGACTGGTCAAGCACTACGGGGAGACGAGGGCTCTCGACGGGATCGACCTGGACGTGGCCGAGGGGACCGTGAGGGGGGTGCTCGGCCCGAACGGGGCCGGCAAGACCACGCTGGTGCGCATCCTGTCCACGCTGCTCGCCCCGACCGCGGGACACGCCACCGTCGCCGGGTACGACGTGGTCCGCCAGCCGCGGCAGCTGCGCCGGGTGATCGGGCTGACCGGGCAGTACGCCTCGGTGGACGAGAAGCTGTCCGGCTGGGAGAACCTGTACCTGATCGGGCGGCTGCTGGACCTGCCGCGCAAGGAGGCGCGGCGCCGCTCCGACGAGCTGCTGGAGCGGTTCTCCCTCACCGAGGCCGCCCGGCGCCCGGCGGGCGCCTACTCCGGCGGCATGCGCCGCCGACTGGATCTGGCGGCCTCGATGATCGGACGCCCCGAGGTCCTCTTCCTCGACGAGCCGACCACCGGCCTGGACCCGCGCACCCGCAACGAGGTGTGGGACGAGGTGAAGCGGCTGGTCGGGGAGGGGGTGACGGTGCTGCTGACCACCCAGTACATGGAGGAGGCCGAGCAGCTGGCCTCCGAGCTGACCGTGGTGGACCGCGGCAAGGTCATCGCCGGCGGTGGCATCGAGGAGCTCAAGGCCCGGGTGGGCGGCCGCACGCTGCGGATCCGTCCCGCCGACCCGCTCCAGTTGCGTCCGCTCGCCGCCGCGCTCGACGAGCTGGGGATCACCGGCCTGGCCGGCACCACCGTGGACGCCGAGCGGGGCTCGGTGCTGGTGCCCGTGCTCAGCGACGAACAGCTGACCGTCGTGGTCGGCGCGGTCACCGCGCGCGGGATCACCCTCAACTCCCTCACCACCGAACTGCCCAGCCTGGACGAGGTGTTCCTGTCCCTCACCGGCCACCGTGCCGGTGTCCCGCAGGACGCCCTGTCCGCCGACACGTCCGAGGAGGTCGTCGCCGTATGAGCGCCGCCACCGCCGCTCCCGCCGCCGGCGTCCGCCCGGACGCGCGGATCTCGCCGCGGGCCCATCTGCGTCACACCGGGGCGCTGGTGCGCCGCAACCTGCTGTGGATCCGGCAGGACCCCGAGTCGATGTTCGACGCCGTGCTCTTCCCGGTCGTCTTCACCCTGCTGTTCGTGTACGTCTTCGGCGGCTCGATCGGGCAGTCCCTGGGCGGCGGGCAGGAGGCGTACGTGCAGTACATCGTGCCCGGCCTGATGGCCATGATGGGCATGAACATGTCCCAGGGGGTGGGCACCGGGTTCAACCAGGACTTCAACACCGGTGTCATGGACCGCTTCCGGTCGCTGCCCATCGGACGCGGCTCGGTGCTGTTCGCGAAGATCTCCGTCGAGCTGGTGCGGATGCTGATCGCCACCGCGATCCTGCTGGTCGTCGGGGTGCTGGTCGGGTTCGACGTCACCAACTGGCCGGGGCTGTTCGCCGCCGTGGGTCTGTCCACGGTGTTCGGCTCGGCCCTGATGTGGGTCTTCCTCACGCTGGGCGTGGTGATGAAGAACGCCCAGTCCGTGCAGGCGATGGGCTTCCTGGTGCTGATGCCGCTGCAGTTCGGTTCGTCGATCTTCGCGCCGACGCAGTCGATGCCGGGCTGGCTGCAGAACTTCACCGCGTACAACCCGCTGTCCGCGCTGGCCGACGCCGCCCGCGGGCTGATGGTGGGCGGGCCCGTCGCCCACGACCTGTGGATGGTGCTCGCCTGGTCCGTGGGGATGACGGCGGTGATGGCCCCGGTCGCCATCCACAAGTTCCGTACGAAGACCTGATCTCACGCCGGGTCGAACAGGGCGGCGGCCTCCTCCGGGGAGAGGCCGTCGCCCCCGGCGTACGCGGCCTCGAAGGCGGCCTCGTCCAGCAGCCGGCGGATCCGCTCCTCGGCGCGGGCGCGGGAGGTGCGCTCCACGAGGCCCGCGCGGTGTTCCTCGGGCAGCCAGGAGTCGGCGGCGCCCAGGCAGCGGGCCGCGTCCCGGGCGTGCCGTCCGCCGTCCAGTCCCGCGAGGGCGGCGGCGGCCAGGACGACGTACGAGGCGCGCAGGTGCGGGGCCATGGCGACGACCAGCGAGTCGTTCGCCTGCCGCATCGCCTCCCTGACGATGACGAGCGCCCGCTCGTCGTCGCCCTCGGCCACCTCGATCCAGGCCTCGGCGCCGAGGATGAACGCGTCGAAGACCACGTAGTGGGCGAGGCGGAACTCCTCGCGCAGCGCCCGAAGATGCTCACGGGCCTCCCCCGTGCGTCCGCTCACGCACAGCCAGCCGATCAGGAAGAGGCGGGCGGCGGGCAGCGCCTCGACGTGCCGGCCGCGGGTGGAGTCGATGACCTCACGCAGCAGCCGCTCGCCCTCCTCGGTGTCGCCCGCCTCGATCAGCGCGCCGCCGAGCCGGGCGGTGAGCACGGCCGTGTGGGAGCGGGCGCCGAGGCGTTCGGCGTGCTCGATGGCCGCCCGGTAGTCGGCGGCGGCCTCCCGGTAGGCGCCCGCGCGTTCCTGGGCCTCGCCGCGCGCGGAGAGCGCCTCGGCGATGCCCCAGGTGTCGCCGAGCCGACGGTGGATCTCCAGGGCCTCGTCGGCGTCGCGGCGGGCGTCGCCGGCCCAGTCGCTGCGGTTGGCGAGGAAGTTGGCGCGCAGCTGGAGGTTGCAGGCCAGCTCCCACTCGAAGCCCGGGTTCTCCCGGCAGGTGCGGATCGCCGCGTCCACCACCTCGCGCAGCCGCTCCATGTCGCCGGTGAGCATCACGGCGAACGTCCACAGCAGCCCCGGCGGGCGGCAGACCTGCGGCAGTCCCGGCTCGTACGTCGCGGACACCAGGCGCAGCCGGTGCTGGGCCCGCGGGGTCTGCCAGTCGTCCAGCTCGGTGTCCATCTGGGCGAGATGGGCCAGGTGCGCGCCGCGGCGGGCCTCGGCGAGGACCTCGCCGGTCATCGGGGGCGGCGCGTCGGTGCAGCGCTGCCACAGCGGTGCGGCCGGCCGGACGGGTTCGGTGAACGGGTCGGGGGCGAGCGCCATGACCTCCCGGCACCAGTTGCGGGCCTCGATACGCAGGTCGCGCATCTGCCAGTACCAGACCAGGGACAGGACGATGCAGAGCGCCTCCTGCTCGTCGCGCCGGGCGACGGCGTGCCGCAGCGCGGTACGCACGTTCTCGTACTCGCGCTCCAGCCGGGCGACGCCCTCCACCTGGCGCGGGCCGCGCAGCAACGGCTCGGTGGTGCGGGCGAGTTCGCGGTAGTACGTCAGATGGGCGCGTTCGGCGTCGTCGCGTGAGCCGGTCTCGTCGAGGCGTTCGCCCGCGTACTCGGCGACGGTCTCGAGCAGCCGGTAGCGCATGCCGCCGTCGCCCGACGGGGCGGCCGCCACCAGGGACTTGTCGACGAGGGAGCCGAGCGCGTCCAGGGCGGCGGGGCCGCACACGGCCTCGGCGGCGGTGAGGTCGCAGCCGCCCGCGAACACCGACAGGCGGCACAGCACGTCACGTTCGTCCGCGTCGAGCAGCTCCCAGGACCAGTCGACGACGGCCCGCAGGGTCTGCTGGCGGGGCAGGGCGGTGCGGCTGCCGGAGGTGAGGAGGCGGAAGCGGTCGTCGAGCCGGTCGGCGATCTGGCGCGGGGTGAGCATCCGCAGCCGGGCGGCGGCGAGTTCGATGGCGAGGGGCAGACCGTCGAGGCGGCGGCAGATCTCGGCGCACGCCTCCGGGTCGTCGCCGGTGCGGAAGCCGGGGCGGGCGGCGGCCCCGCGCTCGGCGAGCAGGCGCAGCGCGACCGGCTCGGGCAGCGGCTCGACCGGGCGCAGCGACTCGCCGCGTACGCCCAGGGGTTCGCGGCTGGTGGCGAGGACGGTGAGGCCGGGGCAGCGTTCGAGGAGGGTCTCCACCAGACGGGCGGCGGCCTCGACGACGTGCTCGCAGTTGTCGAGGATCAGCAGCATGCGGCGGGGTCCGCAGTGCTCGGCGAGCCGGTCCACGGGGGCGCTGTGCCGGTCGGCCACGGCCCGCATGCCCTCCGCGCCTGCCCCGTACAGCACGGTCTGGCGGGCGCCCACGGCGGTGAGGACCGCCTCCGGCACGGCCTCGGGGTCGTCGACCGGGGCGAGTTCGGCGAGCCACACGCCGTCGGGGTGGGCGGCCCGTACGGTCTCGGCGGCCTCCTGCGACAACCGGGTCTTGCCCGCCCCGCCCGGGCCGAGGAGCGTCACCAGGCGGGCGGCCGACAGGTCGGCGCGGATCGTCTCGATGTCCGCCTCGCGGCCGACGAAGGAGGTCAGGCGGGCGCGGAGGTTGCCGGGGGCGGGGCCGTGCGCGGGCGGTTCAGGCCTCCGCCGCTCTTCGGGGTTGAGCAACTCCGCGTGCAGGGCGCGCAGTTCCGCGCCGGGGTCGGAGCCGAGGCGGTCGGCGAGGAGCCGGCGCACCTCCTCGTAGGCGGCGAGCGCCTCGGCGGTGCGGCCGGTGTCGCGCAGGGCGCGCAGCCGCAGCGCCTGGAGCGGTTCGTCCAGGGGGTGGCTGTCGCAGAGGGCGGTCAGTTCGGGGAGGGACTGCTCGGCCTCGCCGAGGGCCAGGGCGGCGGTGTGGCGGGCCCGCACGGCGTCCAGGTGGCGGGTCTCCACGCGAGCCGCCTCGGCGGTGCGGTCGGGCAGCCCGGGCAGCGCGGGGCCGCCGCGCCACAGGGTCAGGGCGTCGTCGAGCACGGTGGCCGCCTTGGCGGGGTCGCCGTCGGCCAGGGCGCGCAGGCCCTCGCCGGCCAGCCGCTCGAAGCGGTGCAGGTCGACGTCGTCGGGGGCGGCGGTGAGGCGGTAGCCCCCGTCGGCGGAGGCGACCGCGTCCGCGCCCAGCGTCCGGCGCAGCCGTCCCACCAGGGCCTGCACCGCGCCGGTGGCGTCGGCGGGCGGGTCGCCGTCCCAGACCTCGTCCACCAGCAGGCCGACCGGCACGGTGCGGCCGGCCCGCAGGGCGAGCACGGTCAGCAGGGCGCGCAGCCGTGCGCCGCCCACGGGGACGACGGTGCCGTCGGGGCGGACTGCCTGGGTGGTGCCGAGAATGCGGTAGCGCACGGGGTCCATTCTCTCCGGTGCCGGCCGGGGTCCAGGGCGGGGGCGGGGCAGGGGCGACCTCACCTTGCACGGAACCAGGTGGCCGCGCGAAGCGTTTTCCGGGCGTGGCGGGTCCCGGGTACGGTCGGGCGGGCCCGCGCGCCCTTCTCTCCACAGGGAGTCCCATGACCACCGCCGCCACCCGTCCCAGCGACCGGAGGGTCAGTCCCGTCTTCCTGGGCATCCTGGCCGTCTCGGCCGTCACCGGCTGGGCCACCTGGACGGGGTTCGCGGCCGTGCCGGGGCCGGCGGTCTTCCTGTTCGTGACGTCCGCGTGGATCGTCTCCCTGTGCCTGCACGAGTACGCGCACGCGCGGACCGCCCTGCACGGCGGGGACATCTCGGTCGGCGCGAAGGGGTATCTCACGCTGAACCCGATGAAGTACACGCACGCGCTGCTGAGCATTGTGCTGCCCGTGCTGTTCGTGATCATGGGGGGCATCGGTCTGCCGGGCGGGGCGGTGTTCATCGAGCGCGGGCGGATCCGGGGGCGGTGGCGGCACAGCCTGATCTCGGCGGCGGGGCCGCTGACGAACGTGCTGTTCGCGGTGGTGTGCACGGCGCCGTTCTGGCTGGACGCCCTGGACGGCGTGCCGCCGGCGTTCCGGTACGCGCTGGCGTTCCTCGCGCTGCTGCAGGTGACGGCGGCGATCCTGAACTTCCTGCCGGTGCCGGGGCTGGACGGCTACGGCGTGATCGAACCGTGGCTCTCGCACGGGGTGCGGCGCCAGGTGGAACCGTTCGCCCCGTTCGGCCTGCTGTTCGTGTTCGCCCTGCTGTGGGTGCCGTCCGTCAACGGCGTCTTCTTCGCCATGGTCGACGGCTTGCTGGGCTTCTTGGGCATCGAGGAACTGGAGACCTACTGCGGCTTCGACCTGTTCCGCTTCTGGCAGGGGGCGGACGGGTACTGCGCGGTCTAGGCGTCCCGACAACGGCGGTCATCGCCCGGCGGGTTCCGGCCGGCGGCCCGTACCGGTCCCGTGCCCGGCGGACATCAATGGGCGGGCCCTGACTCATTCAATGATTTCAACCCTCTTGATGAAATGCTGGAAAAGCAGCTTCGAGGCCTTGCTCTCACCCAGACCGAGACTGAAGTCGCCGCGCTCCTCCTGCTTCATACCGATGTAACCTCCGAGCGCACCCGAGGACGACGCGGTGCAGTCCGGCCCCTGTCCGCGGTGGGCACGCTCGGGCCGCTGACGGGATGAGGCCGCTGCGCCCACCCGTGCCGCCCCGGCGGCACGACTGCCCGCAGCTTGGCGGACTCGCCGGCCGCTCGACGGGGCAGCCGCAGCGACGCCGGAGAGCTGCCCGTAGCTCACGCAGCTCGCGTGACTGAGCAGCAGAGGCGTCCCGCCGGGACGTGGAGGGCGCTGACCCCCGCGGGGTCAGTTCGTCGCCGGGGTGTCCTCCCGGGACGCCCGGCCACGGCGGACGTAGTACCACGTCATGTTCGACGACAGGCCCGCCAGGAGAATCCACACCACACCGATCAGCACGCTGCCCTGCACGAAGGACACGACGGCCGCCACGACGGCGAGGAGGCATACGGCGAGGGCGTAGACGGCGAGGCGGGGCATGGCGGGGGGCTCCTGTCGGGGGACACTGCTTCCGCTCCAGTGTCCCCCATCGCCTCATACGTCCGTGACGCGGAGCCCGGCGTGCGCCTTGTAGCGGCGGTTGACGGAGATCAGGTTGGCGACCAGCGACTCCACCTGGTGGGCGTTGCGCAGCCGCCCCGCGAAGATGCCCCGCATGCCGGGGATGCGCCCGGCCAGCGCCTGGACGATCTCCACGTCGGCGCGGACCTCGCCGAGGACCATCACGTCGGTGTCGATCTCGTCGATCTCGGGGTCCTGGAGCAGCACCGCCGACAGGTGGTGGAAGGCGGCGGTGACCCGCGAGTCCGGCAGCAGGGCGGCCGCCTGCTGCGCGGCGCTGCCCTCCTCCGGCTTCAGCGCGTAGGCGCCCTGCTTGTCGAAGCCGAGCGGGTTGACGCAGTCGACGACGAGCTTGCCGGCCAGTTCCTCACGGAGGGACTCGAGGGTCTTGCCGTGCCCGTCCCAGGGGACGGCGACGATGACGACGTCGCTGCGCCGCGCGGTCTCGGCGTTGTCGGCGCCCTCGATGCCGTACCCGAGCTCCTCGGCCGCGGCCTGGGCCCGCTCGGCCGCGCGGGAGCCGATGATCACCTTCTGGCCGGCCTTGGCGAGCCGGTAGGCGAGGCCCTTGCCCTGCGGTCCGGTGCCGCCGAGCACGCCGACGACGAGACCGGAGACGTCGGGCAGGTCCCAGGGGTCCTTGGCCGGAGCCTTCTTCGGGGGCTGCTGTGCGCTGTCGGTAGAGGTCATGGGCCGACTCTACGGCCGCGGACGTCCTCGCAGAGGCTGGGCGTGAGGCCCGTCACGCGGCACACCGCCGGTGTTCGCCCCGTGTCCCCGGGTCGGGCGAACCCTCCCCGAACACCGGGACACGGGCGCGCCGTTGGGGGCAGGATGCGGCGGCATGGATGCCGTACGGGTGGCGCTGCTGAGGGAAGTGCTCGCGGGGACGGAGTGGCTGGGGGCGACCCGGCACTTCGCGGGGACGCTGCGCGGGTCGGTGGTGTCGCACGGCGGCGGCCTGCTGCTGGTGGGCACGCCGGAGTACGAGCCATGGCACCTGGCGGCGCACCTGGTGGACGAGGCGGCCTGGTCGGGCACCCCGGAGCTGGCGCCGACGCTGGTGCGGCACGACGCGCGCCCCACGGACCCGGCGCACCTGGCGGTGGGCCTGGGCCGGCTGGAGGCGGCGCGGCGGGGCGAGACGCTGCTGGTGGTGGCGCCCGGCGAGCCACCCGCGGCGCTGCTGGAGCGGGTGTCGGACGCCCGCCGCGCCGGGGCGACGCTGCTGTCGCTGGGTCCGGAGGCGGGCGAGCTGCCGGCGCTGGCGCACGAGGTGCTGCCCGTCCCGGACGGCTCCGAGCTGGACCTGGACACCGTGCAGCACCTGGTGAGCGCGGCGGCCGGGGAGAACGCGCTGCCCGCCCGCCGGGGCCGCCGCCGTTTCCGGGACCGGCTGTCCCGGCTGGCCGACCTGCTCACCGCCCCGCCGCCGACCCGCTGGTGACGCGGCGGCTCAGTCCTCGTCGCCGCCCTTCGGCGCGTCGTGCCACGCGGGGTCGTTCTCCCACTGGAGATTGCGCTCGCGGGCCTTCTCCATCGCGTGCTCCGCCTCGGTGCGGGTCGCGTACGGGCCGAAGCGGTCCTTGGCAGGGCACTCGGGCCCTTCCTCGACCTTCTTGTGCTCCAGGCAGTAGTACCACTCGCCGGGTTTGCCGGCCGTGCGCTTCTTGAACAGGGGCATGACGGCTCCTCTCGCCACGGAAGATGGTCCCCCATCGACGCTGAATTAGACTCGCGGCATGTCTGGCCAGTCACTCCTCGTACCGGGGAAGCTCTCCCCCATCCGCACCGTGCCCGGGAACATCCGCCGTCCCGAGTACGTCGGCAAGCCCGCGCCGACCCCGTACACCGGGCCGGAGGTGCAGACGCCCGAGACGATCGAGGCGATGCGGCGCGCGGGCCGGATCGCGGCGCGCGCGATGGAGGAGGCCGCGAAGCTCATCGCGCCCGGCGTGACGACGGACGAGCTGGACAAGGTGGCGCACGAGTACATGTGCGACCACGGCGCCTACCCGTCGACGCTCGGCTACCGCGGCTTCCCCAAGTCGCTGTGCACCAGCATCAACGAGGTCATCTGCCACGGCATCCCGGACTCGACGGTGCTGCGCGACGGCGACATCGTCAACCTGGACGTGACCGCGTACATCGGCGGGGTGCACGGCGACAACAACGCGACGTACCTGGTCGGCGACGTCGACGAGGAGAGCCGCCTGCTGGTGGAGCGCACCCGTGAGGCGCTGAACCGCGCGATCAAGGCGGTGAAGCCGGGCCGCCAGATCAACATCATCGGCCGGGTGATCGAGTCGTACGCCAAGCGGTTCGGCTACGGGGTGGTGCGTGACTTCACCGGTCACGGCATCAACTCGTCGTTCCACTCGGGCCTGATCATCCCGCACTACGACAGTCCGCACGCGACGACGGTGATGCAGCCGGGGATGACCTTCACCATCGAGCCGATGCTGACGCTGGGCACCCACGAGTACGACATGTGGGACGACGGCTGGACGGTCGTGACGAAGGACCGCAAGCGCACGGCGCAGTTCGAGCACACGCTGGTGGTCACGGACACCGGGGCGGACATCCTGACCCTGCCGTGACGCCCGGCGCGTCCGCGCCGGCACCTTCGAGGGCCCGCCTCCTCCGGGAGCGCGGGCCCTCCGCTTTTCCCGTGTCTCCCGCTGTTCGCCCAGGCTGTGTGCCGGGCACCCGGACGGGGGAAGTTCCCGACACATTGTCGGCAAGGCATTGACTTAGGTAAGCCTAACCATAGAAGATCGGCCCATGGACTCCTTCTCGACCCTGATCCGCACCGCCTCCCACGAGCAGCACGTGGAGGCGGAGACCTCGACCTTCATGACCGATCTGCTGGGCGGACGGCTGGGCGTGGACGCCTACGCGCGCTACACCGAGCAGCTGTGGTTCGTGTACGAGGCACTGGAGTCCGGCGCGCAGGCCCTGGCGTCGGACCGGGTGGCGGGCCCGTTCGTCCGCCCGGAGCTGTTCCGGCTCGCCGCCCTGGAGCGGGACCTGGAGCATCTGCGCGGCCCGGACTGGCGCGCGACCCTCACCGCCCTGCCCGCGACGCGGGCCTACGCGGACCGCGTGGCCACGGTGGCCCGGGAGTGGCCGGCGGGGTACATCGCGCACCACTACACCCGCTACCTGGGCGACCTCTCGGGCGGCCAGATCATCCGCGACAAGGCGGAGCGCACCTGGGGATTCGCGAGGAAGGGCGACGGGGTCCGCTTCTACGTCTTCGAGGGGATCTCCAACCCGGCCGCGTTCAAGCGGGAGTACCGCGCGCTGCTGGACGCGGTGGCGGTGGACGACCTGGAGAAGCAGCGGATCGTGGCGGAGTGCAAGCGGGCGTTCTCGCTGAACTCGGACGTGTTCCGCGCGCTGGGCGAGGAGTTCCCGCTGTCGGCGTGAGCTTGCCGTGCGTACGGGCGGCGCCCGACGCCGATGCCGGATCCGGCCTCCGGCACGGTGAGCTAGCCGTGCGTACGGGCGGCGCCCTGGACGGCGCCACCCGTTCGCCGTGCCGGTCAGCGCTCCAGGTAGACCCGGCCGCCGACCTCCGTCCAGCCTCCCGGCTGGGGCGCTGTGAGGATCTGTGAGCCGGTGCCCTGGGTGATGTTCAGGGCGCGGCCCAGCCGGTCGGTGAGCAGCAGCGCCGCGGCGCCGGTGGCCTCGTCCTCGTCGATGCCGTCGTCCCGGCCGGGAAAGGCGCGGGCCCGGATCCGCCCGGCGGGCTCGTCCAGCCAGGCCCAGGCGTAGATCCACTCGCCCTTCGGGGGCACGGGCAGCTCGTCCACCTCGGCGGCGGTGGCGTACCGGCGCAGGGTGCGCGGCGGCACCCACTCCGCGCGGGCCTCGATCCAGCAGAACTCCCCGTCCTGCCGGGCGCCCACGACGCCGGCGGGCGTGACGAGTTCGGGCACGTCGAGCAGCCAGGCGGCGCCGACGCAGGGGTGGCCCGCGAAGGGCAGGCGGGTGGTGGGGGTGTAGATGTCGATCACCCCGCGCTCGGGGTCGTCGACGAACACGGTCTCACTGAAGCCGAGTTTGGCGGCGAACTCCTGGCGCTCGTCCGGCCCGGGCAGCACCGAGCCGTCCCGGACGACGCCCAGCTCGTTGCCGTATCCGCCGCGTGGGCCGCAGAAGACACGCAGCACGTCGTAAGCAGTCACGGGGGCATTCAAGCACCGCGGACGGGGTCTCAGGACCGGTGGCCATGGATCTCGTTGCCGTAACGAACTGATCAACTTCGCTGATGCGACGCGCAAACGAATGAGCCGGAAGAGTCGGGGTGAAGGCCCATGTTCACGGCAAAGACCCCTTCGGACATGTCCAGGACTTGTACGAATTGAGAGAACTTCCAGGTCACGGGCACCGCTCCCGCCAGGCCGTCGTTCCACCCTCCTCACGGAAACCGGCTGTTACGGTGCCGCACGTTTGCGGGCTCAAACAGCCCGCCTTTGTGTGAACGCACCCGGTCAGCCATGAGGAGGTGGCGCGTGTGGAGGGACTGGAGACGGCCCGCTTCAGCGCACTCGTGGTCGTGGGTCTGCTGGTCCTGTTCTACGGAGGGACCTTCCTGATCTCGGCCCGTATCGGCAAGAAGGAAGAGAACGCCGACGGTTACATGACCGCCGGCAACAACATCGGCTTCGGCATCTCCGCCGCCAGCATGACGGCGACCTGGATCTGGGCGTCCTCGATGTACGCCTCCGCGACCTCGGGGTACACCTACGGCATCTCCGGCCCGATCCACTACGGGCTGTGGGGTGCGCTGATGATTTTCTTCATCTACCCCTTCGGCAAGCGGATCCGTGAGGTGGCCCCGAAGGCGCACACCCTCGCCGAGGTCATGTACGCCCGGCACGGCCGCTCCAGCCAGCTCATGCTCGCCGGTTCGAACATCGTGGGCAGCCTCATCAGCCTGATGTCGAACTTCATCGCCGGCGGTGTGCTGATCTCCATGCTGTCGCCGTTCACCTTCACCCAGGGCGTCTTCGCCGTCGCGGCGGGCGTGCTGCTCTACACCCTGTGGTCCGGCTTCCGCGCGTCCGTGCTCACCGACTTCGTGCAGGTCGTCGCGATGCTCGGCGCGGTCGCCGTCATCGTGCCGTTCATCTTCTTCGCGGCGGACTTCCCTGCCGCCTTCGAGACCGGCGCCGGCCGGCTGACCCCGGAGCAGGGCGACTTCTTCTCCAGCACCGCGTTCATGGAGCAGGGCGCCCCGTACATCGCGGCCGTGCTCGCCTACGCGATCGGCAACCAGACCGTCGCGCAGCGGCTGTTCGCGGTGAAGCAGGACCTGATCAAGCCGACCTTCGTCACCGCGACCGTCGGCTACGGCGCGATGGTCATCGGCGTCGGCATGCTGGGCGTGCTCGCCCTGTACCTCGGGTACGAGCCCACCGGCGGCGACGTCAACAACATCGTGCCGGGGCTGGCCGCCGAGTATCTGCCGCCCGTGCTGCTGGCGTTGTTCTTCATCATGATCGTCGGTGCGCTCTCCTCCACCGCCGACTCCGACCTCGCCGCCCTCTCCTCGATCATGATGGCCGACGTCTACGGCCAGAACGTGGCCGGCAAGGAGAAGGCGAACCCGCGCACGATGCTGCTGGTCGGCCGCATCACCATGGTGGTGGCGACCGCTGCGGCCGTGGCGTTCGCCAGTCTGCGGCTGAACATCCTCGATCTGCTGGTGTTCGTGGGCGCGTTGTGGGGCGCCCTGGTCTTCCCGGTGCTCTCCAGCTTCTACTGGGACAAGGTCAGCGGGAGGGCGTTCACCACCTCGGTGCTCGCCGCGCTCGCGGTGTTCCTGCCGGTGCGCTTCTCCTGGATCCCCGTGGACGGCGTCTTCGGCATCGTCGTGGACGTGCTGTCGGTGCTCGGCATCGGCGTCGTGCTCGGCCTGATGGTGTTCGGCTTCTTCGGCGCCCGCGCGGCGAAGGCGGTGGGCGTGGCGGCGGTCGTGGTGTCGGCGCCGTTCTCCCTGGGTTCGCTGCACGAGTACGCCACCCTGTGCGGCTCGCTGGTGGCCTACTCGGTGTCCACCGTCGTCTGCTGGGCGTTGAGCGTGCGCCGCAGTGAGGGCTTCGACTTCTCCCTCGTCGCCCGCCGCACCGGCGACTTCGACCAGGGTCCGCGGGCCGCGGAGAGCCCGGCCCCGGACACCCCGGAGGCCCCGGAGCCCGCCGGCACCACCACCCCGTGACCCCCGAGGAGGCACCGTGTCCACCGCAGCGCTCACCGCGTACGTCCTGATATGGCCCGTGCTCGTGGCCCTCGTGCTGTTCGTCATCGGCCGCGGCTTCTTCCGCGAGTGGGCGGAGGCCCGCCGCAAGGGCGAGGACCTGATCTGACGCACCGCACCGACGTGCCGTGGGGAGAAGGGACGTCCCTTCTCCCCACGGGCCGTCTCGGGGTCGCGCCCCCAGGAAGTCCCCTACGCGGCGAACGAGTTGATGAGGGGCGTGTCAGGGGCGGCCTCGTCAGCGCGTACGATCCGGCGGCCGGCCTTGATCACCAGGATGGTTCCCGTCCGCAGCACCCACCGCCGCGATCGGAGCCCTTCCATGACCGCACGTCCCACCGCCCGTGCCCGCGCCACGGCCGTGTCCGCCCTGCTGGCCTCGTCCCTGCTGCTCGTCCCCCTCGCCGGGACGGCCGCCGCCCAGCCCGCGCAGTCCTCCCCCGCCGTTCCCGCTTCGCGAGCTGACGGATTCGACGCGACCGCGCTGGAGCGGGCGCTCGCCGAGGTTCCCGACGGGGACGTCTCCGCGGCGCTGATCCGTGTCGGCGGCAGGGGCAGTTGGGCGGGCAGCGCGGGCGTCCGGGACCTGCGCACGGGGGCGGCCGCGCTGCCGCACGCCCGGTTCCGGGCCGGCTCCACGACCAAGGTGGTGACCGCGGCGGTCGTGCTCCAGCTCGTCGGGGAGAAGCGCGTCGCGCTCGACGCTCCCGTCAGCCGCTATCTGCCGGACCTGCTCCCACCGTCCTTCACCGAGCCCCCGACCGTGCGCCAGCTGCTCACCTACACCAGCGGACTGCGCCCCGGCGCGAACCTCGGCTCCACGACCGAGGAGATGTACCCGCACCGCTTCGAGACGCTCACCCCCGAGGAGGTGGTGGCCGCGTCCGTCGCCCAGGGTCCCGCCCACACCCCGGGCGAGCGGCAGGTGTACGGGAACATCCACTACACGGTGCTCGGCATGCTGATCGAGGCGGTGACCGGCGACAGTTACGAACACCAGACCGCCGTACGGGTCTTCCGCCCCCTCCGTATGCGGCACACCGGCTTCCCCGGCGGCCCCGACCCCCGCATCCACGGCCCGCACAACCGCGCCTACGCCGACATCGGCGGCCGTACCACCGACGTCACCGAGTGGAACATGTCCGACCGCTGGGCCGCGGGGGACATGATCTCCACCACCGCCGACCTGGAGCGCCTGGTGTTCGGCCTGTTCGGCGGGAAGCTCGTGCCCCGCCCGCTGCTGGACCAGATGCTCACCGTGCCGGACGTCGACGGCGCCACCTACGGGATGGCGCTCCAGCGGTTCGTGGTCGACGGCCGGGAGATCTGGGGCAAGACCGGCTCCCGGCCCGGCTACCACACGGTGCTGGGCGCCACCCGGGACCTGTCCCGCACGGTGGTCTACTCGGTGAACGCCGAGAGCGCCCGCGACGACGCCTTCCCGCTGGTGCAGCGGTTCGCCCTGCCGGCCTTCGCCGGCTGAGACGTACGCGGAGAGGGCGCCCCCCGGGGTGAGGGCGCCCTTCCGCCGCGTGGCGACGCGTCACATGGGGGGACGGCCTGCGTCCCCGTGGCTCACTCGGCCGCCGGGCGCCTCCGGCGCAGGGCGAGGACGACGCCCGCTCCGGCGGCCACGGCCACGCCGGCCGCAGCGCCGAGAGCGCCGACCGGGACGTCGGAGCCGGTGCTGGCGAGGCTGCCGCCCTGGTCGCCGCCGACGGTCGAGCCGACACCGCCGGTGGTGGAGCCGGAGGCGTCCGAGCCGCCGTCCGTGTCCGTGCCGCTGCCGCCCGTGCCGTTGTCGCCGCCGTCCGTGCCGCCCGTGCCGGCGGGCAGCTCCGCGCCCTCGGTGAGGGCCACGGCCAGGCTCACCGGGTCGAGTTCCGCGCCGGCGGCGTAGAACCCGCCGAAGGCCTCGGCGCCGGCCTCGGTGAGGGTGGCGGTCACGCCGTCGAGCGTGATGACGTCGTCCTTCGCGGTGAGCGCGGCCGACGGGGCGGTCAGGTCGGCGAGGACGACGTCCTGGGTGGTCTCGCCGAGGTCGTCGACGTCGGCGGACAGCGTGCCCTTGCCCTTGCTCAGGTTCACCCGCAGGTCGCTGAACGTGAGGTCGAGGCTGTGGGCGCCGTCGTGCTCGTGGCCCTTGAAGGTGACCGCCCCCTTGAAGGCGGCCGTGAGGGTGCCGGCCTCGGTGTCGTAGGTGCCGGTGGCGTCGGAGAAGGTGAACGCGCCGTTGCCGGAGGCCTGGGTGGCGCCGTCCGAGGCGGTGATCGTGCCCTTGGCGACCGGGCCCGTGACGTACGTACGGAAGGACTGCTTCACGCCCCAGTCGAGGGCGCCGTCGGCTATCTCACCCCGGGTGGCGGGCGCGGTGGACTGGGAGGCGGTGGCGGTCGGGGTGGGCGTCGGGGCCTGCGTGGTGGGCGAGGCGGTGGGGCCGGCCGTCGGGGTGGCCGAAGCGGTGGGCTCGGGCTCGGTGGTGGGGGTCGCTGGAGGGGTGGTGACGGGCTCGGTGGTCGAGGGCTCGGGCTCCGGTTCCGGGTCGGCCTTCTTCACGACGGTCAGCGGGTCGCCCGCCGCGCCGGCGTACTTGTCGCTGCCGAAGACCTCGCCCGCCTCCTCGGTGAGCGTGGTGGCCATGTCGGTCATCGCCCGGGTGACCGTGACGGTGGCGAGCGGGACGTCGTCCTCGGTGGTGCCGTTCCGCTCGACGTCGGCGGTGATCTCGCCCTTGCCGCTGTCGAACTTCACGTCGGACAGGGTGAGTTCGAAGCGGTGCGCCGCCGACTTGATGTTCAGCTCGCCCTGGAAGCCGAGCGACATCACGTGGGTGGTGGAGTCGTAGGTGCCCGTGCCTCCGGTGAAGGTGAACGCGCCGTTGTTCCCCGCCTGGCTCGCGCCCGCGGCGGGCGTGAAAACGCCCTGGGCGTAGGTGGCGACGTAGGTGCGGTACGACTCCTTGATGCCCCAGGTCAGTTCGTAGCCGGAGAGGGGGATCTCGGCGGCGGAGGCGGAGGGGGCGGCCGTGGCGCCGAGGGCGGCGGCCGTGGCGACCGCGGCGGCGAGGGCGAGGGGGCGGCGGCGTCTTGCGGACATGGCGGGGTGTCTCCTCGGGAGGGTGGAAGGGATCAGTGGTTCTGCGGGGTGTCCGCGGCGTCCTGGCCTGCGCGGCGCCTGCGGACGAGGAGTGCGGCCGCGCCGGCGAGCACCAGCAGGGATCCGGCCGCGAGGGAGAGGGGAAGTACGGGGGACGTGCCGTCGTCGTCCGGCCCGGTGGCCCGCGCGACCGGCTCGAGCGAGGCGTCGGAGGGGGACGGGGACGCCGTCGGGGTGGCGGTGGGTTCGCTGCCCAGGTCGGGCAGGGCGGGGAGTTCGGCGGTGTCGGTGAGGGCGACGGCCAGGGTGACCGGGTCCATCGCGGTGCCCGCCGGGTACATCCCGCCGAAGGCCTCGGCGCCTCGGACGGTGAGCTTCGCCGGCGCCTCGGTGACGGTGACGAGGCCGTTCCTCGCCTCGAGGTTCTTGGCGGTGAAGGTGACCAGCGGGACCTTGCGGCCGGTGTGGTCCGGTGACGTGACGTCGGCGTACAGGGTGCCCTTGCCGTCGTCGACGGTGACGCGGACGCCGGTGAGCCGCAGGTCGAGACCGTGGTCGCCGGTGAAGCGGACGGCTCCGCGGAAGGCGGCGGTGAGGTCGCCGTCGTCGAACGTGCCCTGGCCGCCGGGGAAGCGGAAGAGGGCGCCGCCGTCGAGGGCGCCGGAGGTCAGGGCCCAGCTGCCGCGGGCGATGTCGCCGGTGACGTACTCGCGGAAGGTGCGGCGCACGCCCCAGTCGACGGCGCCGTCGACGAGCGCGGTGCTCTTCACGGCCGCCTTCTCCGTCGTCTTCGGCTGCGGGCTCTTCGTGGCGGGGCTCTCGGTCGCCGTGCTCCTCGCCTGCTGGACGTCGGCGGAGAGGCTGACCGGGTCGAGGGCGGTGCCGGCCGTGTAGTAGCCGGCGAAGGAGGCGGCGCCCTGGGCGGTGAGGGTGGCGGGCAGGTTGTTCAGGACGACGGAGGCGCCGCCGCCGCGCATGTCGATGCCGCCGAGGGAGAGGGAGGCGAAGGGCACCTGACGGGACGTCGTGACCGCCCCGGTGTCCTTCGCCTTGCCGGTGACGTCCACGTAGAGGGTGCCGGAGCCGCCCGATACGGACACGGTGGGGTTGGCGAGGGTCAGGTCGAGCTGGTACGCGCCGCTGTCGGTGCGGTGCCCCGTGAAGTGCACCCCACCGGAGAAGGCGGCGCGGAAGGCGCCCGTGCCGCCGTCGTACGTCCCGGTCGCCGAGTGGAAGCGGAAGCCGCTGCCGCCGACCGTGGCCGCACCGCCGGTGAGGGCGTAACTCCCTTTCGCGACGGGGCCGGTGATGTAGCGCTGGAACGACGTCTTGATGCCCCAGTCGAGCCTGCCGCCCTGGACGGTACGGCCCTCGGCGTGCGCCGTCGTGGCCGGGACGAGCGCGCCCAGGACGGCCGCGCAGAGCACGGCGGCCAGGACGCGAAGACGCGTGGGCATGGGAAGTCCTCCGGAGGCGGGGGCCGGTAGCGAACGAAGGTAAGGCTAACCTAAGCTGCACCTCGGTCAACATCCACCCACAGCCGGAAGGAACGGACGGAACCGTGCGACGCTTGCGCACAGAACTGGCGGGAGCACTGCTGTCCGTGCTCGCCCTCTCCCTCACCATGACCGCGTGCGGAGGCTCCTCCGACGCGGCCTCACCCACCGCCACCGCCGCTTCCGCGGAGACGGCCGACCGCGTCGAACCCCTCGCCGGCACTCCGGAGCCGAAGCTCCCGGTGACCGTCCGTTCCGCCGACGGCCGGGAGGTGACGGTGGAGCGGGCGGAGCGGGTCGTCCCGCTCTCCGGCAGCCTCAGCGAGATCGTGTTCACGCTGGGTCTCGGGGAGCGGGTCGTCGCCCGGGACGTCACCGCCACCTTCGAGCAGGCGGCCGACCTGCCCGTCGTCACCCGGGGCCACGACGTCTCCGCCGAGAGCGTGCTGTCCCTGCGCCCCGACCTGGTGATCGCCGAGTCCGGCACCGGCCCCGACGAGGCCATGGACCAGATCCGCGCGGCCGGCGTGCCCGTCCTCGTCGTCGGGGCCGCCACCGGGCTCGACGACGTCGGCCCGCGCATCGCGGCCGTCGCCGAGGCGCTCGGCGTGCCGTCGGCGGGCGAGGAGCTGACCCGGCGTACGGAGGAACGCGTCGCCGCCGTCGCGGAGTCGGTGCCGGCGGGGAAGGAGAAGCCACGGGTCGCCTTCCTGTACCTGCGCGGCTCCGCCTCCGTGTACCTGATCGGCGGCAAGGGCTCCGGCGCCACCTCGCTGATCGAGGCGGCCGGGGCGGTGGACGCGGGCGCCGAGTCCGGCCTGGAGAAGGACTTCACCACCATCACCAGCGAGGCGCTGGCCGAGGCGGCGCCCGACGCGCTGCTCGTGATGTCGAAGGGGCTGGAGTCGGTCGGCGGCGTCGACGGGCTGGTGAAGATCCCCGGCATCGCGCAGACCCCGGCCGGGATGGACCGGCGGATCGTCTCCGTCGAGGACGGCGTGCTGCTCAACTACGGGCCGCGTACGGACCAGGTGCTCGCGTCCGTGGTGGAGCAGCTGTACGGCGAGGGCGGTGCGCGGTGAGCCTGCCGGCCAAGACGCCTTCCGGTACGTCCCCCCGGGAGGCCGCTCCGCCCGCCCGGCGGCGTGGTGTTCCGTGGCTGCTGACGGCCGGGCTGGTCGCCGCGCTCGTCGTGCTGGTGCCCGTGGCGGCCCACACCGGCGCCTATCCCGTGCCTGTCGGAGACGTGATCGCCTCCGTGCAGCACCGGTTGGGGCTCGGCGGCACGGAACTGGACCGGGTCGCCGAGTCGGTGCTGTGGAACGTGCGGTTCCCCCGGATCGTGCTCGCCCTGCTGGTCGGGGCGTCGCTGGGGTGCGCGGGCGCGCTGATGCAGGGCGTGTTCGGCAACCCGCTCGCCGAACCCGGCGTCATCGGCGTCTCCTCCGGCGCGGCGGTCGGCGCGGTGGGGGCCATCGCGCTGGGGCTGAACTTCGCGGGCAACTGGACGGTGTCGCTGCTCGCGTTCGTCGCGGGTCTCGTCACCGTGCTGCTCGTGTACGTGATGTCCCGTTCGGGCGGGCGGACCGAGGTGGTGACGCTGATCCTCACCGGTATCGCGGTGAACGCGTTCGCGGGCGCGCTGATCGGGCTGTTCCTGTTCTTCGCGGACACCGCCGCCGTCAACCAGATCACCTTCTGGCAGCTCGGATCGCTGTCGCAGGCCACCTGGCCGAAGGTGCTGGCGGTGCTGCCGTGCGCGGTGCTCGGACTGGGCGTCGCGCCGCTGTACGCCCGCCGGCTGGACCTGCTGGCGCTGGGCGAGCGGCCCGCCCGCCACCTGGGGGTGGACGTGGAGCGGCTGCGGATCGTGCTGGTGCTGGTGATCGCGCTGCTGACCGCGGCGGCGGTGAGTGTGTCCGGCATCATCGGGTTCGTCGGACTGGTCGTCCCGCATCTGCTGCGGATGGCCGCCGGGCCGGGGCACCGGTTCCTGCTGCCGGGCAGTGCGTTGCTGGGCGCGCTGGTGCTGCTGGCGGCGGATCTGGCGGCCCGTACGGTTGCCTCGCCGGCGGAGTTGCCGTTGGGGGTGCTGACGGCGCTCCTCGGGAGTCCGTTCTTCTTCTGGCTGTTGAGGAGGACGCGGCGGCGGCATGGGGGGTGGGCGTGAGGTTGTGTCCCGTCTGCGGCAGGGGCGGGGGCGGGGCGCGCAGTTCCCCGCCCCCCTGAGGGGGTCCGCCCCGCCGTTCGTCCGTCAGCCCCCGGCCCCTTCCCGTTGTCGAGTGCCGTTCGCGGGTCCGGTGGGGACCGGGCGCGCAGTTCCCCGCGCCCCTCAGGGTGTTTGTCTGGAAGGACCTTTCATGCGTCTGCTTCGTTCTCGTCCCGCTCCCCCGGCTCCCGTCTCCCCCGGCGACGTCCTTGCCGCAGCTGAAGGGCTTCGCGTCCGGCTCGGGGCGCGGGACGTGCTTCACGGTGTGGACGTGGCCGTTCGGGCGGGTGAACTGCTCGCGCTCGTCGGGCCCAACGGGGCCGGGAAGTCCACCCTGCTGGGCGCCCTCGCCGCCGACGTCGCACCCTCGGACGGTGCCGTACGGATTCACGGGCGCCCCGCCTCGGACTGGTCCGCACCCGAACTCGCCCTGAGACGTGCGGTGTTGCCGCAGTCGTCCACGCTGAGCTTTCCCTTCTCGGTGGAGGAGGTCGTACGGATGGGGCGGGCGCCCTGGGCCGCGCTCGACCCGGAGGACGACGAGGCGGCCGTCGCCGAGGCGATGGCCGCGACCGAGGTGACCGCGTTCGCGGCGCGCCCTTTCTCCGCGCTGAGCGGCGGCGAACGCGCCCGGGTGGCGCTCGCCCGGGTCCTCGCCCAGCGCGCGCCGCTGTTGTTGCTGGACGAGCCGACGGCCGCGCTCGACCTGCGCCATCAGGAGCTGGTGCTGCGGCTGTGCCGGGAGCGGGCGCGGGCCGGGGACGCGGTGGTGGTGGTCCTCCACGACCTCGGCCTCGCCGCGGCCTACGCCCACCGGGTGGCGGTCCTGCGAGCGGGCCGGGTCGCGGCGGCCGGTCCCCCGGAGGAGATCTTCACGGAGTCCCTCCTGTCGGAGGTCTACGACCAGCCGGTCCAGGTGGTGCCGCATCCGCGGACGGGGGCGGCGCTGGTGCTCCCCGTGAGGGAGCGGTGAGGGCGGGTGCCCGCCGGGCCGGCGTCAGATCACGGTGTGGCTGCTGTGACCGGTCCCCGCGTCCGGGCGTGTGGCGGTCCCGGTAGGGTTCGCCTCCGGGAAGGGGAAGGTGAAGCAACCGGATGAGCAGGGATCTCGGTCTTCGTAGGCTCCACGGACTCCGCGGGACCCGCGGGACCCGCCGTACCGTGCTGGTCGCGGCCTCCGCGACCGCGCTGGCGTTGACGGCGAGCGGCTGTGTGGTCGTGCACGGCGAGCGTGAGGTGCTGCCGGCGGCCACCCGCGCCGAAGCCGCCGAGGCGCTCAAGGAGTTCACGGCCGCGTACAACGCCGCCGACAAGGCGTACGACTCCTCCCTGGACGCCGACCGCACCACCGGCGCGCTCGCCGACATCGACGGGGCGCGGCTCAAGGCGGGCAAGGTCAACCATCCGGACGGCAACCCGAACCACGCGCCGCTGGAGCTGACCGACGCGAAGTTCACCATCCCCGCCAAGGCGGGCTGGCCGCGCTGGTTCCTCGCCGACACCGCCGCCAACAAGGGCGGTGACGTCCGCTGGCTGCTGGTGTTCACCCGCGACGCGCTGGACGACCCGTGGGAGGTGGCGTTCCTGACGCTGGTGTCCCCGGACGACGTGCCGGAGTTCAAGAAGGACAAGGACGGCCGGGCCGAGGCCGTGCCCGCGAACTCCACCGAAGTCGCCGTCGCGCCGGGCGAGTTGAGCCAGAAGTACGCCACGTATCTCAAGGACGGCGGGGAGGGTTTCGCGGAGGGCCCGCACACCAGCGGGTGGCGGGACAATCGGAAGCAGAAGTCGGTGCGGCCGGGTCTGGCGACGCAGTACATCGACGAGCCGCTGGTGAACGGCGACTACGCGCCGCTGGCGCTGCGCACGGCGGACGGCGGGGCGCTGGTGTTCTTCACGACGCGGCACTTCGAGAAGCAGACGGCGGCGGCCGGGGCGACGGTGCCGACGCCGAACGAGGACGTGCTGGCGCTGACCAGCGGGGAGATACGTCAGTCGCTGACGATGCAGTTCGTGTCGAACGAGGTGGCGCTGGACCCGGCGGAAGGGCCGGTGGAGGTGCTGGGGCGGATCCAGGGGCTGACGTCCGCGAAGGGCGAGTAGGAGCGGGCCGCGCCGGTCAGTGGCGGAGGGGCCAGGCGGCGCCGGTGGGGTCGGGGCGGCCGTCCGCGTACCGGGCGCAGGCGTCCGTGAGGTACTCCAGCAGACTCAGCGGGTCGGGCAGCGCGTGCTCGGGGCCGCGTACCCAGCGGACCGACGGGTCGTCGTCGCCGGGGAGGCGGGCCGGGGGGACCAGGACGTAGGAGCCCCGGCAGTGCCAGCGCAGTCCGGGATGCTCGTCCATGGTCTCGGGATGGCAGTCCAGCTCGCAGGGCCACCACTCGTCCTCGTCCTCGGGGGTGCCCCGGGTGAGGGTGAAGAACAGCATGCGGCCGTCGTCGCTCTCGGCGACCGGGCCGACCTCGACCCCGTCGGTCCGCAGGCGCTCCAGGGCCTCGCGGCCCGCGTCGAGGGGGACGTCGAGGACGTCGTGCATCATGCCGGTCGCGGTGATGAAGTTGGCCTGCGGCTGGTGGCGGGCCCAGCGCTCGATCTGGGCGCGGTCGGTGGTCGACTGGGTCTGCCAGGCGAAGGAGACGGGGTGCCGGGCGGGGGTGGGACAGCCCACGCGGTCGCAGGAACAGCGGTAGCCGGCGGGGTGCGCGGCGGGCGCGAGGGGCAGTCCCGCTTCGGCGGCGGCGAGCAGCAGGGCCTCACGGCCGTCGTCACCGGCGGCCTGCTTCGGGCGGCGTCCTCGCAGCCACTGGGAGAGTTTGCCCTGCCGGCCGCTCCGGCCGCCGAAGTCCGCGCTCATCTATCCCCTCGCCTCGCCGTCGTGCGCTCCAGCATGCCCTATGGTCCCACGATCGTGCGCATCGGGGGCCCGGAGCGCGTAATCACCGCAGGTGGGACGAGGGTGACGGCACCGGGCGGAAGCTGACCGGTGGGGCGAAGAGGACATCCGCCGGGCGGCCGCGGACCGGGTGTCGGTGCACGGTTCGCCCTGGCGGGCCCGCCTACCGTGGCGCCATGGTCACGTGGATCGCGTCGTCGGCGCCGGCCGCCCTGGTGTCCGTGGTGTCCCTGGCCACGCTGACGCTCACCGGGCACGGCGGCTCGCACCCGCTGGAGTGGGGCGACGGCCCGCTGACGGTGGACTCGCTGCCCCGGGTGACGTACGTGGCGCACCGCGGCGGGGCACGCGAGGTGCCGGAGAACAGCATGTCGGGGCTGATGGCGGCGTACCGGCGGGGTACGGCGCAGGTGCTGGACCTCGACACCCGGGTGCTGCGGGACGGCACGCCGGTGGTCTTCCACGACGCGACCCTGAACCGTACGACCTTCCTGGGCGGGCTGGTGCGGAAGCTGGACGCGGAGGAGTGGAAGGGCGTGCGGCTGCGTCCGCGCGACCGGCTGCCCGGGA
Organism: Streptomyces sp. P9-2; assembly: GCF_051903975.1. Taxonomy (NCBI): domain Bacteria; kingdom Bacillati; phylum Actinomycetota; class Actinomycetes; order Kitasatosporales; family Streptomycetaceae; genus Streptomyces; species Streptomyces sp. P9-2. Next base: position 3,052,806 of record NZ_CP192633.1, on the reverse strand, counting down.
GCTGGCGGTCGGAGCCGCCGCCGACGGTCGAGGAGGTGCTGGACCGGCTGGGCGGGCGGATCCTGCTGATGCTGGAGCTGAAGGACCCGGCCGGGCTCGGGCGGGTGGCGGGGATGATCCGGGAGCGGGGGCTGACCCGGTCGGTGTTCGTCAACACCAACGACCCCCGGGTGGCGGAGCGGGTGCACCGGCTGGGGCTGCTGACCCAGGTGTGGCGCTCGGCCGAGCAGATGCGCACCGACCGGCCCGAGCGGTGGCGTTCCTTCGTCGACCTGCTGGACGTCGACATCCGCGCGCGGGACGGGGATGTGAAGCGGGCGGTGCGGTCGGGGATCCCGCGGGTGTGGGCGCACACCGTCGTCACCCCGGCCCAGCGCGACCGTGCCCTGGCGCTCGGCTGCGACGGCGTCCTCACGGACGCGCCGGGGCGGCTGGCGCGGTACAGGGCGCGGGTGCCGGGGCCGGTCAGCTCGGTGACGGGACGGTGAGGTGCGGGTTCAGCGGGGGGCGAGGCCGGTCAGCTCGGTGACGGACGGTGAGGTGCGGGTTCAGCGGGGGGCGAGGCCGTACAGGGCGTAGTCGACGAGGGTGTCGGTGTACTCGTAGGTGATGGGGCCGGTGTACTGCAGCCAGCGCTGGGCGAGCGGGGAGACGAAGAGCTCCAGGGCGATGCGCGGGTCGATGTCGGGGCGGACCTCCCCGGTCTCCTGCGCGGCGCGCAGCCGCTCGACGTAGAGCTCGAGCTGCGGTCCGAGGAGTTCGGCGACGAAGCGGCGGCCGAGCTCCTCGTTGACGACGCCCTCGGCGGCCAGGGCGCGGGAGGGCGCCTCGAAGGCGGGGTCGCTCAGCTCGTCGACGGTGGCGCGCAGGACGCCCTTGAGGTCGGCGGCGAGGTCGCCGGTGTCGGGGATGGTGTACGGCATCTGTCCGGCGGCCTCGGCGGCCTGGTCGCCGAGATCGAGGAACGCCTCGAGCAGCACGTCGGCCTTCGACGACCACCAGCGGTAGATCGTCTGCTTGCCGACGCCGGCGCGGGAGGCGATCCCCTCGATGGTGGTCTTCGGGTACCCCACCTCGGCGACGAGGGCGAGGGCGGCGTCGTAGATGGCGCGACGGGACCGCTCGCTGCGGCGCGAGGTGTCGGGGGCGGACGACGACTGGTTCCGGGCCATGGCCCGAATTTATCAGGTTGACAAGACGATGCGTCTCGCCGGACGCGGGGCTGATGCTCAGGCGGTCAGTCCTGCGCGGACGGCGGCGGCCAGGGGTCGCCCCAGCCGGTGTCGCGGGCGGCGCGGTAGAGGGCGCCGTGGCGCTTGGTGACCGTGGTGCGGTTCAGGGCCGGGTCCTTCTCGCAGAGGTCGAGGAGGACCTGGCCCTTGCGGATCTGGGGCTTGCGGACGACGCGGGCGGGGGCCGGGGTGACCGGCAGCCGGGTCGCGGCGACGTAGCTGAACTTCTCGTCCTCGTAGGGGAGGGTGCCGCCCTTGATCTGGCGGTGCAGCGAGGAGCGGCTGACGCGCGCGGAGAAGTGGCACCAGTCGGTGCCGGGCACGATGGGGCAGGCCGCGCTGTGCGGGCAGGGCGCGGCCACGTGGAAACCGGCGGCGATCAGCCGGTCGCGGGCCTCGATCATGCGGGCGTAGCCGTCGGGGGTGCCGGGCTCCACGATCACCACGGCCTGGGCGGCGCCGGCGGCGGCGTCGACGAGGGCGGCGCGGTCGGGGGCGGTGAGTTCGTTGAGGACGTAGGAGACGGTGACGAGGTCGGCCGGCTCCAGGGTGAGCGCGGACCCGATCCGGGCGCGCTCCCAGCGGGCGCCGCGCAGGGCGGGGTGGCCGGCGGCCAGTTCACGGCCGAGGTCGAGCGCGGGCGCGGCCCAGTCCAACACGGTCACCGGCCGCTCCCCGTCCCAGGTCGCGCTCACCGCCCACGCCGCCGCGCCGGTCCCGCCGCCCACGTCGACATGGCTCCCGGGCGCCCACCCGGGCAAGGCGTCGGCGAAGGCCCGCAGCGCGGAGTGCACCGCCTCGAAGGTGGCGGGCATCCGGTACGCGGCGTACGCGGCCACGTCGGCGCGGTCGCGCAGGATGGGGGTGTCGGTGGGGGTGGCGCCCCGGTAGTGCGCGATCAGCCGCTCGACAGCCGCGGCGGCCTGCCGCGAGGGCACCCCGTCCAGCAGCCCGGTGAGGGCGGCACGCAGGGAGTCGGCGGCGGGGAGGGGGGCGGGGGCGTTCACCCGGAGATTCTATTGCCCCCTCCGGGGGCCTCTGTTTCCCCCGGGGCGAGCCCCCTCACCGCCCTCGTACCGCCCGCGCCACCCGCGTCCCCGCCTCCGCGCGGGGTGTGCTGTCCGGTGGGGTCGGGCGGCGGGGGTGGACCGTGTTGGCGAGGAGGACGGTGAAGGTGTCCGTGGCTCTGTCGAGGACCAGGGACGTGCCGGTGAAGCCGGTGTGGCCCGCCGCGCCGTGGCCCGCGAGGGCGCCCATGAAGTACGGCTGGTCGACGGCGAAGCCCAGGCCCGGGGGGCGGAGCATCAGGTCGACGTGGTCCGGGCCCAGGACGCGGGCCGGGCCGTAGGAGCCGCCCGCCAGCAGGGTGCGGCAGAAGACCGCCAGGTCGCCCGCCGTGGAGAAGAGGCCGGCGTGGCCGGCGATCCCGCCCAGCGCCCAGGCGTTCTCGTCGTGAACCTCGCCCCGCAGCATCCCCCGGTCCGCCTTCGCCCACGGCCGCCGCTGGTCCTCGGTCGCCGCCGCCGTCGGGCACGGCCCGAACCCGGTCGCGTCCATGCCGAGCGGCCGGGTGATGCCGTCGCGCACCAGCACGTCGAGGCGGCGGCCGGTGAGCCGTTCCAGGACGTGCTGGAGCAGCAGCATGTTGAGGTCGGAGTAGCGGTACGTGCCGGGCGCGGCGACCGGGCGTTCCGCACGCAGCAGTGCCAGGCGTTCCGCGTCGTCGGCGCAGTCGTACAGGGGCAGTTCGGGGCGCAGCCCGGAAGTGTGGGTGAGCAGGTGGCGCACCGTGATGCCGTGCCGTACGGCCGCCGTGAAGTCCGGCAGGTACGTGCCGACGCGCGAGTCCAGGCCCAGCGTGCCCCGCTCGATCTGCTGCACGGCGGCCACGGCCGTGAACAGCTTGGTGAGGGAGGCCAGGTCGAACGGGGTGTCCACGGTCATCGGCACCCGCTGCTCCGGCGGCAGCTCCACGGGCGCGTCGGCGTGCTCGTCCCAGCCGGCGTACCGCACCGCCCAGCCCGCCGCCTCCTCGACGGCGATCACCGGACCGCGTCCGACGACCACCACCGCGCCCGCCGCCCAGGGCCGTGGCCCCTCGGTGCGGGCGCGGACCTCCTCGGCCAGGCGCCGCAGTTCGCCGGCGTCCAGCCCGGCGCGTTCCGGCGTGCCCCGGCGCAGTCGCGGGGTGCTCAGACGCCCCCGCCCTTCGTGTTCGTCCCGCTCTTCCACGGGCGGCACATTCCCAGGAAGCAGGCCGTCGCCACCAGGGCGGAGGCCAGCTGGACGACGGCCATCGGGACGGCGGTGTCCTCGCCGGCGATGCCGACCAGCGGGGAGGCGATCGCGCCGATGAGGAAGGACGTCGTGCCGAGCAGGGCGGACGCGGAGCCGGCCGCGTGCCGGGCCCGCATCAGCGGAAGCGTCTGGGTGTTGGGCATGACGACGCCCATGGACGACATGAGTACGAACAGCGCCACGGCGACCGGCACCAGGCCCGTCTCACCGAACACACCCACCGACATCAGCAGCAGCGCCGTCGCGGCGGCGACCACGACGGCGAGTCCGGCGCCGAGCGCCTTGTCCAGCCGGACCCGGCCGACCAGGATCTTCCCGTTGACCTGACCCATGATCATCAGGCCGATCGAGTTGAGCCCGAACAGCAGGCTGAAGGTCTGCGGGGAGGCGCCGTAGATCTCCTGCATGACGAACGGGGAGGCCGCGACGTACGAGAAGAGGGAGGCGAAGGCGAAGCCGCCGGCGAGCATGTAGCCGGTGAAGACCCGGTCGGCGAGCAGCCGGCGCATCGGCGCCAGGGCCTCGCGGACGTTCCCGCCGTGCCGGTCGGCGGGCGCCAGCGTCTCGGGCAGCTTCGTCCACACGAGCGCCGTCAGCAGCACGCCGAGGATCGTGAGGACGACGAAGACGCCCCGCCAGTCGGTGAACCGCAGGACCTGACCGCCGATCAGCGGCGCCAGGATCGGCGCCATGCCGGAGATCAGCATGAGGGTGGAGAAGAAGCGGGCCAGGGCGACGCCGTCGTACAGGTCACGGGCGATCGCTCGCGCGATGACGATGCCGGCGGCGCCCGCGAGCCCCTGCGCCAGCCGGCAGGCGACGAGGAGTTCGACGGTCGGCGCGAAGGCGCACAGCGCGGTGGCCACGACGTAGATGACGAGACCGACGAGCAGCGGACGGCGCCGGCCCCAGCGGTCGCTCATCGGGCCGACCACGAGCTGCCCGAGCGCCATGCCTGCCAGACACGCGGTGAGGGTGAGCTGGACGGTCGCGGCGGGCGCGCTCAGCGACCGGGTGACCTCCGGCAGGGCCGGGAGGTACATGTCCATCGCGAGCGGCGTCACGGCGGTCAGGCCGCCGAGGATGAAGGTGACCAGCGCGCCGGCCCGCGGCGCCCCGCCGCCGGTGCGCCGTCCCGGCGGAGCCGCCGCCGCGCCCGGAGGGGCCACCGCCCCGGCCCCGGCCCCCGCCCCCGCGCCCGGCATCCCGTTATGAGTCGATTTCGATATGGACGCCCCACCCTCGGGCATGTGCCCCTCCCTTTTCATGCCATCGGCTCCCTATGCTCTCAGCTCGTACGGAGTGCTCGGCGTCGACGGCGATGTCATGGGAGCGCTTCCATCGGCCTTCGTCGACGATACGGCGAACGACACGATCAGGGTGGGACGGATGACAGAGCAGAAGGTGCGCTGGGGGATCCTGGCGACCGGCGGCATGGCCGCGACGTTCACGGCGGACCTGGTGGACATGCCCGACGCCGAGGTCGTCGCGGTGGCGTCCCGCTCGGTGGAGTCGGCCAAGACCTTCGCCGACCGGTTCGGCATACCGCGCGCCTACGGCGACTGGGAGACGCTCGCGGCGGACGACGGCCTCGACGTCGTGTACGTCGCGACCCCGCACTCGGCGCACCGCGCGGCCGCCGGGATGATGCTGGAGGCCGGGCAGCACGTGCTGTGCGAGAAGCCGTTCACGCTGAACGTGCGCGAGGCGGCCGAACTGGTCACGCTGGCGCGGGACGGCGGGCGCTTCCTGATGGAGGCCATGTGGATGTACTGCCACCCCATGGTGCGCCGCCTCAAGGCGCTGGTCGCCGACGGCGCGATCGGCGAAGTACGCCATGTGCAGGCGGACTTCGGGCTTTCGGGTCCGTTCCCGGCCACGCACCGGCTGCGCGACCCCGCGCTCGGCGGCGGCGCGCTGCTGGACCTCGGGGTGTACCCGGTGTCGTTCGCGCACCTGCTGCTCGGGGAGCCGTCGGACGTCGTGGCGCGCTCGATGCTCTCCGAGGAGGGCGTCGACCTGCAGACAGGGGCGCTGCTCTCCTGGGAGAACGGCGCCCTCGCCTCGGTGCACTGCTCCATCGTGGGCGGTACGGCCACCTCCGCGTCGGTCACCGGGTCGGAGGGCCGGATCGACATCCCGGACGGCTTCTTCTTCCCGGAGCGGTTCGTGCTGCGCCGGGACGGGCGGGACGCCGAGGAGTTCACCGCCGACCCGGCCCACGGTCCGCGGGCGAGCCTCAAGCACGAGGCGGCGGAGGTGATGCGGGCGTTGCGGGCCGGGGAGACGGAGTCGCCGGTGGTCCCGCTGGACGGCACCCTCGCCGTGATGCGGACGCTCGACACGATCCGGGACCGCGTCGGCGTCCGCTACCCGGGCGAGGAGGCCGACGGCCTGGCGGTCACGCCGGCTTGAGCCCCGGGTCACCCGCCTCCGTGACGAAGGAGGCGGCGGTGGTGAGCGGCGCGCCCTGCGTGGTGACGTGGGAGACCGTCTTGAAGTCGGCGCGCGCCTGCTGCTGGCCGAGGGTGACGGTCGTGTAGCCGCGCAGGCCGTTGTAGAACCTCAGATGCGGGTTGGCGGCGGTCAGGTTGCCGTGATTGGCGGGCTTCTCCGACCCGTTGCCGCCGCTGGTGACGGACGTGGTGACGATCTCGGTGCCCACGGTTTTCGAGCCGGGGTCGGCGAAGTCACGCTTGATGTCGAAGCCGTAGTGGACGTGCACGTCGCCGGTGAGGACCATCAGGTTCTCGACGCCGGCGGCCTGCGCGCCGGCCAGGACGCGTTCGCGGGAGGCCGGGTAGCCGTCCCAGGAGTCCATGGAGACCTTGGCGGGCGGGGTGGGGGTGTCGAGCCGCTGGGAGAAGGTGACCTGCTGCGGCACGACGTTCCACACCGCGTCGGAGCGGCGCCAGCCGTCGAGCAGCCAGCGCTCCTGGGCGGCGCCGGTGAGGGTGCGCGAGGGGTCCTCGGAGTCCGGTCCCGGATACTGCCAGCCGTCGCCGTAGGCCTGGTCGGAGCGGTACTGGCGGGTGTCGAGCACGTCGAACTGGGCGAGCCGGCCCCAGTGCAGCCGGCGGTACAGCCTCAGGTCGGGGCCCTCGGGGAGCTGGGGCCGGCGCAGCGGCATGTTCTCCCAGTAGGCGCGGTAGGCGGCGGCCCGGCGCAGCAGGAACTCCTCCGGCGGGACGCTGTTCTCGGGGGTGTCGTCGGCGTAGTTGTTCTCGGTCTCGTGGTCGTCCCAGGTGACGACGAAGGGGTGCGCGGCGTGCGCGGCCCTGAGGTCGGGGTCGGACTTGTAGAGGGCGTACCGCAGCCGGTAGTCCTCCAGCGTGACGGTCTCGTGGCCGAAGAGGCCGGAGGGCAGGGTGCCGGCCGGGTAGGCGCGGGCGCCGGCGGCGTCGTTGACGGCGTACTCGTAGAGGTAGTCGCCGAGGTGGAAGACGACGTCGAGGTCCTCGTCCGCGAGGTGCCGGTAGGCGGTGTAGTAGCCCTGATCGTAGCGCTGGCAGGAGACGACGCCGAAGGTCAGGGCGTCGGCGCGGCTGTGGGCGGCGGGGGCGGTGCGGGTGCGGCCGACCGGGCTGACGTGGCGGCCGGCGCGGAAGCGGTAGTGGTAGACGCGGCCGGGGGCGAGCCCGCCCGCCTCGACGTGCACGGTGTGGTGGAACTCCGGGTGGGCGGTGGTCTTCCCGCGTCTGACGACGCTGCGGAAGCGGGCGTCCAGGGCGAGTTCCCACTCGACGGTGACGCGGCGGGCGGGCAGCCCGCCGTCGGCCTGGTACGGGGAGGGGGCGAGGCGGGTCCACAGCAGCACCGAGTCGGGGTGCGGGTCGCCGGATGCGACGCCGAGGGTGAAGGGGTCGGCGGGGAGCCGGCCCGCGTCCAGCTCGGCGGCGGCCGCGGTGCCCGCGCCGGGCACACCGACGGCGAAGGCGAGCGCGGCGGCGGCGCCGGTGGCGGTCAGGAAACGGCGGCGGCCGATGTGTCGGGCGGCGGCGCGGAGTTCGGGGTGGTGGGACGGGCGGCCGTGGGGTGTCCTGAGGTCCTGCGTCATGGGTCCTCCCCTGCGGGACGGGTGGGTACGGGAGGAATTGCAGTGGCCGGGGACGACGTCACGTTGACGCGTACACAGCATCCGGATGACGGTCGTATGAGGTCCGCATGGCGAACCCTCCCGTACGCTGCGGGCCCATGAACGCCAAGGAAACGGACGGACGGGACGGGCGGACCGGGGTCGCGGTGGTCACCGGGGCGGGCTCCGGCATCGGACGCGCGGTGACCCGTGAACTGCTGCGCGGCGGCTGGGCGGTGGCGCTGGCGGGGCGCAGGGCCCAGGCGCTGGAGGAGACGGCGGGGGACGACGGACAGGCTCTGGTGATTCCGACGGACGTGTCCCAACCGGCGGAGGTGGAGGCTCTGTTCGCGGCGACGGCCGGGCGCTTCGGCCGGGTGGAACTGCTGTTCAACAACGCGGGTACGTCGGGCCCGGGCGGGGTGCCGGTGGAGGAGCTGCCCTACGAGGCGTGGCGGCACGTGGTGGACACCAACCTCAACGGGGCGTTCCTGTGCGCGCAGGCGGCGTACCGGCAGATGAAGGGGCAGACCCCGCAGGGCGGCCGGATCATCAACAACGGCTCGGTGTCGGCGCACGTGCCGCGCCCGCGGTCGGTCGCCTACACGGCCACGAAACACGCGCTGACGGGCCTGACCAAGTCGCTGGCGCTGGACGGGCGTCCGTACCGCATCGCGGTGGGCCAGATCGACATCGGCAACGCGGCGACGGAGATGACGGAGCGCATGCGGAGGGGGGTACCGCAGGCGAACGGGGAGATCGCGCCGGAGCCGGTGATGGACGTGGCGGACGTGGCGCGCACGGTGCGGCACATGGCGGAGCTGCCGCTGGAGGCGAACGTGCAGTTCGCGACGGTGCTGGCGACGGGGATGCCGTACGTGGGGCGGGGCTGAGGCGATCCGCGCCGCGGGGGCCGGGTGATCCCCACAACCGGAATTAACACATCCGCCCCATTGCGGCCGGTGGAGAATCTATGCTCAACTTCTCTGCACCAAAGCTTCACAGTTGAGGCAGCGGTCTTCCGTTGAGCCACATCCAGGGGGGAGGCGGCAGCCGTTCCACACCGCCGGCTGGGGGTGGACCCGCGCGGGACCGCGGGTACACGCCGGCGGGTGGAACGGCTGCCGCACGTCTTACGCGGCCCCTGCCGCTCGTCGCTGGAGGATGTGCTCGACCTCCGTCATCTGCCGCTCGCTCAAAGGCCCCTTGGCCAGCGCACCGGCGTTCTCCTCCGCCTGGGCGACGGAGCGGAAGCCGGGGATGGGAACGGTGCGCGGGCTGCGTGCCCAGAGCCAGGCGAGGGCGCCCTGGGCGAGGCTGCGGCCGCCGCTGGTGAGGACGTCCCGCAGCGCGTCGACGCGGGCCAGCCACTGGGGGTCGGCGCCGCTGCCGTCGCCGAAGCCCCGCAGCCAGGCGGGCGGACGGCTGCGGATGTCCCCGGCCTCGAGCGGCCGGCCGCCGCGGTGCTTGCCGGTGAGCAGCCCCATGGCGAGGGGGCTGCGGTTGACGGACGCGAGGCCGGCCTTCTCGCAGAGCAGCAGCATCTCGGGGGCGTCGTCGAGGATGTTGAGCGCGTGCTGCACGGCGGCGCAGTGCGGCCCTTCGGCGAACACGGCGGCGCGGGCGGGGTCGTCGGTGCTCCAGGCGTACGCCCGGATCAGCCCCTCCGCGACCAGTTCCTCGCACGCGTCGCGCAGCACGGCCGCCCGCTCGGGGTCGGCGTCGGCGATGTGTAGCTGGTACAGGTCGACGTGGTCGGTGCCGAGCCGGCGCAGGGAGGCGGTCAGGGCACGGCGGAGGTGCTCCGGGGAGTCGTCGGTGCCGGAGGCGGTGCGGGTACGGGGGTCGAAGAGGTTGCCCCACTTGGTGGCGACGACGACATCGTCGCGCCGCGGGCCGAGGGCCCTGCCGAGGATCAGCTCGCTGTGCCCGGTGCCGTAGACGTCGGCGGTGTCGAAGAAGGTGACGCCGAGATCGAGGGCGCGCCGGATCGCCCGTACGGACTCGTCGTCGTCCACCTTCCCCCACCCGAGCGGCTGCCCGGCCCTGTCCCGCCACTCCCCACCGATGGCCCAGCACCCGAACCCGAGCGCGCTGACCTGGATACCACTGCGTCCCAGTGTGCGTGTGAACTCCATGCCAGGGACGGTAGGAGTTGGAGTGCGCGCCAGGGCAAGGGGGTTGTCGATCTCCGGCGGGCGACGGGACGCGGGGAGTCACTCGCCCGTTGCCACCGCCCGCTCGACGCTCCCGGGGGTCGCCCCCACCGTGACGGGTACCGCGAAGGCGTACGTGTCGTCGCAAAAGATCAGCTCCTCCGTCGCAGGGACCAGGCGTCGGTACCAGCACGCGAAGCGCACCGCGAGGTGCAGTGGGCCTTCGAGGTAGAGGCAGGTGCCGTCGGCGTGGGAACGGCCTTCGAGACGGTCGCCTGCCTCCTCGTACTGCCACGTCACGTCCCGCACTTCGCGTCCAGGTGTATCGGGGCTGGTCACGGAGATCCGCGCGTCGGGCCAGCGCGTGCGGAGGGATCGCGTCAGGTCGTCCCGGTCGACGGCCTGGCCGGCCTTCCTTCCGAACACGGCGAGGTAGGTCACGAGTCCACCCTCTCGCGGAGCGCGGAGCGCGGACGTGGCGGGGCCCGGGAGTCGTATCCAGCTCCCGGGCCCCTGGGGATGCCACCCCATTCGCACGCCGGCGGCGCATGAGGACGGATCAGTCATCATGCCGTCGTGTTCTTCCTTTGAACTACCGCGCCAAGAAGAGAGGCGCAGGCGAGAGTCGAACTCGCATCCGACGGCGTCCGTCCGCCCCCGTTCGGTCCGGCGATCGGCGGCGATGCTGAGACTGGAGCGAGAGTCTGAGATTGACCGCGGCCGCCTCTGCGACGACCGCTCTTCAGGCTGAACTTCAGTTTCAGCTTGCGCTCCCGGCGCGAACCGGTCCTCACCCGGCCCGCGCCCCGTAGCGCACCCCCGCGCTCGCACGCGGGGGCGATCGTGGATGCCACCTGTGGCCGCGCCGCGCGTCAGCCGAACAGGTAACCGAACACCGCGTCGCCGACCCGCTGGTCGGTGACCTCGGTGCCGTTGGCCTCCTCACGGGCGAACTTCACGGCCTGCTGAAGCTTCTCCACCCGCTCCAGCAGCTCGTTCACCCGCCGCGCCGGAAGGGCGCCGGAGAACTTCACCGTGGTCCAGTAACCGATCGGCACGTCCTCGTAGTACACCTCGACCTGCGCCGGGTGCTTCTCCGTGGCCTCCGCCTTGACGTGGTTGCGCGGCACCTTCTTCGTGCGGATGGTGCGCACCGGGTCCGTCTTCCACCAGTCCGTGGACGGGTCGAGGGACCAGGACTCCGCGGCGTCGAGGGCCGGCCGACATCACCCTCCACGGTGTCCGCCGGACGACATCGACGCGGGCACCCGCCCTCCAACCGGGGGCGATTTTCGGCCTGTTCATTGTTCAAACAAATCTGGCCATCAGGCGGTCTGTCGCCGCTGACAGATGATCAATAACCTTGTGCAGTAAATGAATCACGATCGCAGGGAGCCCCATGTCCACCGCCCAGCAGGTGCCCGACATCCTCTCGCCCGAGTTCGCCGCCGACCCCTATCCGGCCTACCGCGTGATGCGCGAGACCGCGCCCCTCATCTGGCACGAGGCGACCAAGAGCTACATCGTCTCGCGCTACGAGGACGTCGAGCGCGTCTTCAAGGACAAGGCCGGCGAGTTCACCACCGACAACTACGCCTGGCAGCTCGAGCCGGTGCACGGCAAGACGATCCTGCAGATGAGCGGCCGTGAGCACGCCGTCCGCCGCGCCCTGGTCGCGCCCGCCTTCCGCGGCAGCGACCTGGAGCAGAAGTTCCTGCCGGTCATCGAGCGCAACTCCCGTGAACTGATCGACGCCTTCCGCCACAAGGGCTCGGCCGACCTGGTCGACGACTACGCGACCCGTTTCCCGGTCAACGTCATCGCCGACATGCTGGGCCTCGACAAGGCCGACCACCCCCGTTTCCACCGCTGGTACACCGCCGTCATCGCCTTCCTCGGCAACCTGGCCGGCGACCCCGAGGTGACGGAGGCCGGCGAGCGGACCCGGCTGGAGTTCGCCGAGTACATGCTGCCGATCATCCGCGAGCGCCGCGAGAACCCGGGCGACGACCTGCTGTCCGCGCTGTGCAGCGCCGAGGTCGACGGCGTGCGGATGAGCGACGAGGACGTCAAGGCGTTCTGCAGCCTGCTGCTGGCCGCCGGCGGCGAGACCACCGACAAGGCCATCGCCGGCATCTTCGCGAACCTGCTCGCGCACCCCGACCAGCTCGAGGCCGTCCGCGCCGACCGCTCGCTGATACCCCGCGCCTTCGCCGAGACCCTGCGCTACACCCCGCCGGTCCACATGATCATGCGGCAGTCCTCGACGGAGGTCACCCTCAGCAGCGGCACCATCCCCGCCGGCTCCACCGTCACCTGCCTGATCGGCGCCGCCAACCGCGACGAGCGCCGTTACGCGAACCCCGACCGGTTCGACATCTTCCGCGAGGACCTGGCCACCACCAAGGCCTTCTCCGCCGCCGCCGACCACCTGGCCTTCGCGCTCGGCCGGCACTTCTGCGTCGGCGCGCTGCTGGCCAAGGCCGAGGTGGAGGTCGGCATCAGCCAGCTCCTCGACGCCATGCCGGACGTCCGCCTCGCCGACGGGTTCCAGCCTGCCGAGCAGGGTGTGTTCACCCGCGGCGTGCAGAGCCTCCCGGTGCGGTTCACGCCGGTCCAGGGCTGAGCACGGTCGGCGGTCCGCGCCCACCGTCACACGCGCCGCCCCCGCCCCGGGCCGGGTTCCGTTCCGGCCTGTCCGCCGCGGGGGCAGCGCCCGTCGTCGTGCCGCCCGACGCCTGACGCCGGACGTCCAGACCCCGCCGCCTGTCCCCCGGTGAGGGCTACTGCACCACCGGCGTGAACTGCACCGGCAGTTCCATCAGGCCCCGCATCCAGATCGACGGACGCCAGACCAGCTCCTCCGGCTCCACGGACAGCACCAGGTCCGGCAGCCGCTCCAGCAGCGTCTCGACCGCCGTACGGGCCATCACGTCCGCCAGCAGCGGGGCCGGGTACGGGCAGCGGTGCTCGCCGTTGCTGAAGGACAGGTGCGCCGCGTTCTCCGCGCCGACGTGCCCCTCGGGCCAGATCTGCGGGTCGGTGTTGGCCGCGGCCAGGCCCAGGACCAGGCAGTCGCCCGCCCTTATCTGCCGGCCGCCGAGCTGTACGTCCCGTACCGCCCAGCGCCCGATGAAGTTCTGCGTCGGCGTGTCCAGCCACAGCACCTCGTTGAGCGCCTCGCCGACGCTGAGCCGGCCGCCCGAGACGTTGACGGCGAAGCGTTCGTCGGTGAGCAGCAGACGCAGCGTGTTGCAGACCCAGTTGGACGTCGGCTGCTCGCCCGCCGAGATCACGGAGATGAGGTCCTGGACGATCTCCTCGTCCGAGAGCCCCGCCGGGTGCGTCACCATCCGCGAGGTGACGTCCGGGCCGGGCGCCATCCGCTTCTCCTTGACCAGCTGGCGCAGCCGTTCGCCCACCCGGTTGTACCCGGCGACCGGGTCCTCGCCCTCCGCCGCGTCCAGGGAGATGCGCAGGTCGTCGACGAGCTGCCGGGTGTCCTCACCGGTCGCGGGCATCCCGCACATCTGCACGACGGCGCGCATCAGCAGCGGGTGCACGTAGTCGGACATCAGCTCGACCTGGCCGCTGCCGGCGAACCCGCGGATGAGGTCGTCGGCGATCAGGCCGCACTCGTTGGCCAGCTCGAACTGGTCGACGCCCTCCAGCGCGTCGGTGATCACACCGGCCCGCCGCCGGTGCTCCTCGCCCTCGGCGAACAGCACCGACGGCTGATAGCCGACGTACGGCAGCAGCGGCCAGTCCGACGGGATGTTCTCCCACTGGTTCCAGCGCCGCGAGTCCCGTGCGAACAGCTCGTCGTGGTTGGTGACGTACGTGAGCTCGGTGTAGCCCAGCACCAGCCAGGCCGGGATGCCGCCGTCGAGCAGCACCGGCGCCACGGGGCCGTGCTCGCGGCGCATCGTGCGGTACAGCTCGGACGGCGTCTGCTGGAAGTCCAGCCCGGTGAGGCCCACCGCCCCGGCGTGCGCGGGGCACCCCGGGGGCGGTGTGATTCCGGCCTGCTGCGCGAAGGGATCGGCCTGATCGGTCACAGTGTCGCCTCCTTGGCGGTGGCCAGGTCATGGAGGTGGTTCACGAGGGTGATCAGCACGTCCTTGCCGGAGGCCCGGACCCGGGCGTCGCAGTCGACCATCGGCACGTGCTCGGGAAGGGCGAGCGCCTGGCGTATCTCGTCCAGGGAGTGCCGGACGCCGTCGTCGTCGAACCGGTTGACGGCGACGACGAACGGCGTTCGGTGGTGCTCCAGCCGGTCGATGGCGTACCACGAGTCGTCCATCCGGCGCGTGTCGACGAGGACGACGGCGCCGAGGGTGCCGGAGAACAGCCGGTCCCACAGGAACCAGAACCGCTCCTGCCCGGGCGCGCCGAACAGGTACAGCACCATGCGGTCGTTGAGGCTGATCCGTCCGAAGTCGAAGGCGACGGTGGTCGTGGTCTTCGCCGCCACTCCCTCGGTCTCGTCGACGCCCACGCCGGCCTGCGTCATCACCTCCTCGGTGTTCAGCGGCCGGATCTCGCTCACCGAGCGGACCAGGGTCGTCTTGCCCACGCCGAACCCGCCCACGACGACGATCTTCAGCCCCGTCTCCGCGGTGTCGCGGAGGGGTGTGCGGTGGGTGGGCAGCTCAGAGGTTGCGGAGTCCATGGAGCACCTCTTGGAGTAGGGCGGAATCGGGCAGGGAGGCGACGGACGCCGCCGCGCGCGGGTGGCGCGCGGTGATGCGCCCGGTGTCCAGCAGGTCACCGAGCAGGATGCGTACGACCGTGACCGGCAGCCCGAGTTCCGCGGCGATCTCGACGACGGCGACGGGGTGTTCGCACAGCTCGAGGATCCGGGCGTGCTCCGACTGCATCCCCGGCGTCGGCGCGCTCTCGCTGACGATCAGGGTGACCAGGTCGAAGGACTCGTCGGCGCGGCTGCGCCCGCCGGTGACGGTGTAGAGCCGGTCCGGGTCACCCGTGTCTACGGGTTTGCGGGGGGTCACGAGGTGCCGCTCCCCGCGGCCTCGGTTCGGGGTTCGGCCCGCAGGTGGTCGCCGATCTGCTCGACCAGCTCCATCATCTGGTGCCCGACCACGCCCGGGTCGGCGTCCTCACCGGCGACGACGGCGAGGTGGGCGCCCTGGCCGGCTTCCACGATGAACAGCAGACCGCCGTGGAACTCGGTCATCGACTGCCGTACACCGCCGGTGCCGTCGCCGAACTCCATCGAGGCGCCCTGGGCGAGGGCCTGGATGCCGGAGCAGATGGCCGAGAGCTGGTCGGCGAGGTCGAGGGTCAGGTGCTCGCTCCAGCAGAGCTTGAGGCCGTCCCGGGACAGGACCAGGGCGTGCCGTGCGCCGGGGGTCCGCTCCAGAAGACCCTGCAGGAGCCAGTTGAGGCTGTTGTCGGTGGTCGTGGTCTGCATGGTGGGTGTTGGGACGGTGGTGTCCGGCCTGGCCGGTCACCGGCCCGTTCCTCCTATCTCACGTGCTCGAGCGGGAAGGGGCGCCGTCGCCCCGGGCGCCGTACGGGGCCGGGCCGCGGCGCCGTACGGGAGGGGTGGGACTAGGGAGCCGCGGGGGGCAGGGAGTCGGCGGTGCCTCCGGAGGTGCCGGCGCCCGGCGTGTCGGTGGCGCCGGTGGTGGTGGCGCCGTTTTCTGAAGTGCCGGTGTCGGAGGTGCCGTTGCCGGACTGGCGTGCGCCGCGGTGGAAGGCGCCGAAGCGGGAGCCGGCGTCGCGCGCCCCGCGCCGGCCGGACGCGGTGTCACCGGAGCGGGCGGCCGCCGACTGGCGCTGTTCGCGCTCGCGTTCGGCCTCGGCCATGGTGCGGCCGGGGGCGCGGACCGGGAGGCCGTTCGGGGTGGTGCTGGCCGGCTGGCGGTGCCGTCCCTGGCCGGGGACCGTGGGCAGTGCGGACAGCCGCTCGGTGACGGAGGCCGGGCGCTCGGTCCGGGGGGCCGACGGCTCCGGGGTCGCGGGGCGGGCCTCGGCAGCGTTGTCACGGTCGCCGCGGGAGCCGTTCGCGCCGCGGACGGGCAGGGCGTCGACGTCAAGGGACGTACGGCTGGGCAGCGCGTCCGCGTCGCCGCGGGAGCCGGTGGAGGAGCCCGCGGCGGGCAGGGCGTCCGTGTCCGGGGAGGGCAGCGACGCGCGGGGCGCCGACGGGGACTCCACGGGCAGGCCCCGGGCCGCGGCGCCACGCCCGGCCAGGGACTCGCCGCGCCCGGACGTCTCGTGCGGGGCGGGCTCACGGTGCTGGGCGAGCAGGTGCAGGGGCAGCAGGATCACGACGCCGGTGCCGCCGCGGGAGGACGGACGGTAGTTGACGCTGATGTCGTACTTCGAGGCGAGCCGGCCGACGACGGCCAGGCCGAGGCGGGTGCCCTGGAGGGAGGCGAGGTCGGTGACCCGGCCGGTGACGGCCTCCTCGGCGCGGCGCATGGCCGCGTCGGCCATCTTCAGGCCGCTGTCCTCGATGGTGACGACGATGCCGGCGCTGCGGTCCTCGACGTAGACGTGCACCTCGTCGATGGGCGGGGAGAAGTTCGCCGCGTTGTCCATGAGTTCGGCGAGGAGGTGCATGACGCCTTCGGCGGCGAACCCGGCGACCGCGGTGCGGGTGGAGCAGTGCAGGCGCACCCGCTGGTAGGCGGCGATACGGCCGGCGGCGCCGCGGAGGATGCTCTCCATCTTGATCGGCTTGTTCCAGGCGCGGCTGGAACGGCCGCCCATGAGCAGCGCCAGCCGGTCGGTCATCAGGCCGAGCTGGGAGGTGCTGTGGTCCAGCTTGAGCAGGTCGCCGAAGACCTCCTCGCCGTGCCGCTCCTGCATCTCGCGCAGGTCGGCGAGCATCTGGACGGCCTTGGCCTGGACGCGGCTGAGCGCCTTGGCGGAGGCGGCCTGGGCGGCGGCGGCGCGGCGCTCGCTGTGGGCGAGTTCACGGATGAACGATTCCGCCGGGACGCGCAGGGCGGGGTGGTGCGGCAGTTCGATCTCGGCGAGCACGGTGTCGGCGGAGCGGCCCTCGCGGAGCCGGGTGATCGCGGTCGGCATCGTCTCCCGCGCGAACCGGTCGTGTTCGGTCGCCGTCTGCTCGAGTTCGTCCCGGATCGCGCGGTACTCGTCCTCGAGCGTCATCACGCGCCGTACGTCCTCCTCGACGGTGGCGGCGAAGGCGCGGGTGACGCGGGCGAGCTGCGGGTCGGAGGGCGGGGGCACGGCGGCCAGCACGTCGGCGGCGCTCGTGCCGTCGCGGAGCCGTTCGGCCACGGCGGGCAGGGTGGCTCCGGCCAGGTGGGAGATCTCGGCGGAGCGGCGGGCGGCTTCGGCGCGCAGGCGGCTTGTCTCGGACTCGCGCTCGGCGGCGGTGGCGCGGGCCTTCCGGACGAGGCGGTGGTCGACGAGGACGGTGACGGCCACGCACGCCCAACCGGCCAGCACCACGGCCAGGGTCCACGAGGTGGCGCCGGACGGCGCCAGGGCGAGCGCCGCACCACCGGCGGCGGCGGTCACCACCAGCACGGCCGCCCGTGCGGCGAACGAGGTGCGCGGCGCCCCCGCCGGTGGGTGCTGGCTGGGAGAAGCAGGCACTGGCATGGAGCGGTCCCTCGGTCGGTGAGAGCAGGGGAAGGGGGCGGCCGTACGAACGACGGCCGCGGGCCGGGGACGGGATCTGCCGACAGAAGGCGATCTTCCGACCACGTACGGCTCATGCTAATCACCCCGATGCACGCGGAAGCCCCGCTTGCTGAACAGCTCGTCAGCAAAATCAGTTCGTCGTGAACCCATCGCTCGTACGTTCCGCTGTGGTAGCCGCGCCGAGGCCGGACGAGCCGGGCCGGAGTGCGACAACGCGCCCTCCGAATCACCTGACGGGTCGTCACATCTGCTTCACAGCGCTCCTCTCAGCGCTCCCCTCACTCACGTGAGGGGTCACTTTTCGGCCAACTGCGTTTATGCCAGCGGCGCTTCACACCCGGGAGCGGTAACGAGGAGGACATGAAGATGAAGGATTTCCGACGCTCGTGAAGAACTGGTGACGACGGGTCGCGCCGGGTTGCGTGAGCGGGGGCGCACGGGGGCTTGCGCGCGGGCGGCGGCGGAGAGGAGGAGGGCCCTTTCGGAGGGCGTCGGGAGTGCTCCCGGAGCTGCCGGAGCTCCCGGAGGGAGAGGGGAGCGGCAGACGAGTCGGGCTGTACGCCGGGTTCTCCAGAAGCACCCTTCTGACCTGCGGCTTTGTGGGCCGAACCGGCTGTGACCTGCTAGGACGGGTTGCAGAGGTGATCGGAGGCAGTCAGAGGAAAACGCTCTGATTCGACCCCGGATCGACCCGGGTCGCTCAGAGGCAGCCAGAGGCAACCCCTCTGCTTCTGCCGCCTGAGCGGCTCTGGGAGTCCGGAGTCGGACAGGCCGACGACTCCGACTTCTTCACGGTCTCCCCGGTCGAGCCGCGATGGGGATGCCTGCCTCCACCGGAGCCAGGCACACGAAAGCCTCCAGGACGGCCATCCTGGAGGCTCTTCGCTGGCACCGATTGGAGGTCGGTTCCGGACACCACCCGTGGTTTTAGCGGGCCCCGGTGGCGTCCATGTCTTTCGCGAGACGACCCCACGTGCCACAGCAGACCCGTCACCCAGACTCATCCCGACGACCAGTAGACCCGAGCCGAGGGCTGGGCCTTCACATGCTGCCGCCAGCCGCGGCTGATCTCGTCCTCCTCGGTGACCTCACCGGCCGCTACGCGACCGGCAGTTACAGCAAGCTCGCTCCAGACGGCCACAGCGTGGCCCTGCGCGGGGAGCGTCAGGGCGTGGCCGAGCACGGGCACCGGGTCACGGCGGCCATCGCGTGCCATGTCGCCCGTGCCGGCGGAAGCGTCGACGACCTGACCCGGCTGCTTCTGCACCCGGATCACGAGGGTGGCCGGCATGCCCGGCACATTTCGGTGCGGTCTGGACAGGCCCGTGCCCTGGACTACATCCACCGCGTGTGGGCCAGCGCCTCAGCCGCAGTCATCAGCACGGCATCCCTGACGTCGCGCCAGCACGCACACGAGGTGCTCTCCTCGCTGCGCGACCGAATCGAGACGACGCCCTGGCCCGGGGAGCGGGGGCGTACCGCGCTGCGAGTACTGCGGGCACATCTGACCTTCGCCGAGATCGCCGGCGGACCCCTGCACCACGCCAGCGAGCGGCAGACCGCGGAGGAAGCAGGCATCTCCCGCACGACGCTCCGGGCCGTCTACGAGACCGTCCTCAAGCCAGGCGGCTGGCTGCAGCGCCTGAAGGTCGGCCACGGCCGGGAGGGCTCCACCTGGTACATCAGCGACGGCAGTACCAGCCATCACGACATTCCTGCTGCCCTGTCTCGTTCCCGGACCACTCAGTACCCCCCCGACCCGGCACTTGAGGAGTGGCACACCCCTGAGACAGACACGCGGGCCGACATCGACTCCACCGTCATCGGCCACCTGATGGGCCACGACGCCTTCACCCACCACGGCCTCGGCAGCTCCGCCCTCGTGATCATCGGCGCCCTGCACACCCGCCCATCCCAGACCATCGGAGAGCTCGTGCGCTCCGCGTCGGTGTCCCGGGCCACCGCCTACCGGGCCCTGCGTCGCCTGGCCGACCACGGCCTGGTCCACCACCACGGCGAGACCTGGTCCCTCGCACCCCGCGCCGTGGAGGGCTTCGGCACCGCCCCACCGCATGCTGCTCCCGCCCCGTCCGCCCAGCTCGCACGCGGCTGGGACACGGTGGCCCAGCAGTACGGCACCACGGGTGTCGCGGCCCGTCGCAGGGCACGGCATGCCGCGGAACGCGCGGCATACCGAGAGCTGCTGGACCAGCTCGCGGAGCACCGCAGCAAGGCCATGGTGATCGTCCGCGACGGCCGCCAGGTCCTGGTGCCCCCGCCCCGCCCGGACGAAGTACCGCCCTCGTGGTGCGCCCCGAACGGACGCGTCCTGGACCCGGTCACGGGCCGCCTGGCCCCGGACTGGCGCGTGGCCACCGACGGCCGGTTGATCCTCATCACGCCTGCTGACCAGCGCAGTTATGACGAGCTGGCAGCCGCCCATGCCGAAGCCCTCAGCGAATGGGAGACCGCTGCATGACCTCACCACCCCCCGCCACCCCTGACGCGAACAAGGCGGTGACGCCCGAAGCCCTGCGCGCGCAGTACGAGTCCGGTGCCACCGTGCAGGAACTGGTCGCCGCCAGCGGCCTGTCATACGGCACGGTCCTCAACCGGCTGCGCAGTGCCGGAACCGTGATGCGCACCTCGTGGCAGACCCGCCGAATGCGCCAGGACCCGCAAGCACGCCGACGACTCGCCACACAGCTCCGCGCGCTCTACGAGCAGCACGGCGCCACGCTCGCCGAGCTGGCCGCGGCGGCATCCATGACACAACGCGCCGCCCGGCGCCTGCTGATCGAGGCCGGCGGCACCCCACGGACGACGCAGGAAACCCTCCGGATGCGCGCCGCAAAGCGGGCGGCCGAGCGGCACCGGCTCGCGGTGTCACTGCGGGAGCGGTACGAGGCCGGCGCCACGGTCCCGGAACTGGCGACCGACTGCGGCTACTCCGCAGCAACCGTCTACCGGCTCCTGCGCCAAGCAGGCACCCGGATGCGGCCCCAGCAGAACCGCCCACGGGCCCTCGGCGTGCGGAGGCAGTCGTGAGCGCCTCCGCGCCACGGGCGCCGCCGATCATCGGCCCACCCGCGCCGTACCCCAGCCATACCCATCTACCTGCTGGAGATCAAGCACACATGAATGAGAAGACCCGGTCCAAGACCCTGGCGGCGGCGACAACCCGCACCTGGGACGCCTTCGTCATCGTCGTCGGCATGCTCAAGGGCGGCACGGGCAAGACCACCTCCGCCTGGTTCATCGCCCTCTACCACGCCGTCGTCCTGAACCTGCCGACGCTGCTGCTGGACGCCGACGCCACCAGCCAGTCCGCCTACGACTGGTTCAAGGTCGCCCAGGCCGAGGGCTTCGAGATCCCGGGGAACCTTGTGGTCGAGCGGTACCCGTTTGACGACATCGCCGAGTACATCCAGGCCAAGCGCGCCGAGTTCGGCGCGATCGTGGTCGACGCCGGCGGCGGCAGCGCCCGCATCTTTTATGAGGCGGTCACCGAGGCGAACCGGCTGATCGTCCCCGTCGCCCCCACCAAGATCGAGCGCCGCAAGCTCGTCGCCACCTTCGACGAGGCCGAACGCGCCGCCGCACGCAACGAGCGCGACGTCACCGCCCACGTCGTGCTGGTCAAGGCCGACGACCGCACCAACCTGCCCCGCACCGCCAAGGACCGGCTGCTCCACCCCGCCGAGGGTGAAGGCATCGGCCCCGACCGCGACGAACCGTTCCCGCTCGCCGAGACCACCATCCACTCCTGGGTGCACTACATGGAGGCCTTCGGCGAAGTCCCCACCGAACTGAGCGAGTACGCCCAGCTGATGAAGGAGCTCACCGCATGAGCGAGCGCATGAAACCCCCTACCCGCCGCACCGGCCGCACCCTGGGCGGGGCCAAGAAGACAGCCCCGCCGCCCCCTCCCCCCGCCGCCGAGCTCACCCCCGAGCAGTACGCCGCCGAACAGGCCACCGCCCAGAGCGAAGGCCGTCCCGCCACCAGCGAGCCACAGGCTCAGCCCGCTCCTTCCACCATTCCCGCCGAGGCATCGGCCCAGGGCCGGACCGAGGCGGTACCCGAAGTGACACGGACCTCCGCCCAGCCGACCGGTGACGTCGCACCGAGCGGCCCGGTGCAGGCGGAAGCCGTCAGTCAGCCAGTTGGCCCGGCTGTGACTCCGCAAGAGCGGCTGGAATCGGCTGCGGAGCCTACGGTCCAGACCACGCAGCCGGGCGAACCCGTTGCTCGGCACGGGCATACCCACGTCACGTCCACTCCTTCTGGTGCAGCCCCGCCCACCGAGGTGGCCATTCGCCCGGCAGCTCCTCCGGCCGCAGGCGGCACGGCATTCCCGGTGAGGACCGACGTCACCTACTCTCATCGGGAACAGGACATGCGATCGCAGGAGACGCCCAGCCAGGGAACCTCGTGGGCTCGAGGGCCTGGCCGTCCCAAGGACATTCCCGAGACCGCCGTCGTTCTCAACCAGCGCATCATCGCTCGCGAGAGCCTCGACTCGTCGGTCCCCGCCGCGCTGAAGCTCAAGAAGCGGATCAAGCGCTTCGCACTGGACAACGAACTCGATCACCTGCCCATCGGCGACATCGTCTCCGTCGCGCTGGACGAGTGGCTCACCGCTCGCGGTTTCTGAACCCGACTGCAGTGCACGAGGGGCGGCCACCCCGCGCGGGGGTGCGGCCGCCCCTCGTGCCGACTATTCCAATAGCCCAGTAGGCGGATAGCTATCCGCCTAGCCGGACAGACCGGAGCAGCTCTCGTGCCTGATCACTCCCCCTACGCCCGCCGACTGCGTGAAATCGCCGACGCCCTCGACGCCGAGTTCCAGCCAGCCGACGACGCTCTTATGCCGCACCCGGACACCCTGACCGTCATCAAAGACCGGCACACCAAACGAGGGCAGCTCAACTACGCCGTCCCTGAAGTCCTTCAGTTCCAGCGCCGGATCCGCCGCTGCAACGCCGACACCGACATCCCTCACGGTGACATCGTCGCTCTCGCCCTTGATGCCTGGCTCCGTGCAAAGGGCTATCCACCGGACCTCAATCCACCGGGGACAGAGGTTCTTTAACCAGCCGTATCACAGCGGAATACTGGGGGCACCGTACTTCACGGCGAGGGTGGCTCTGCCCATCATTCCAGATCTCGTTCTGTCCGCTGCGGAGTGCCGTGGCGAATCTTCATGTCCGCCCCCAGCCGGGCTATGACGCTCGATTCGACATAGGGATGTTGGCCTTGGTGGTAGTCGTCTCGTAGCTGCATTCGTTCGTACCAGTGCCACACGATCAGCTCAAGGTCGCGCTCCATCAGGAAGTTCTGGAGGAAGGACTTCCTCACCAGGATCGCCCGGCTGTCATTCCCAAGTTGTTCGTAGTGGGTGAACATGGGCGCGCCGGCAGAGTCGAGCCAACTGGGGCCCCGCATATCGAAGGTCAATCCCGCGGCTTGTTGGATGAAGGTCGCGGGCAGGACAACGCTTGCGGTTTCGCCGATGGAGCAGTCGAGGATGCTGCCTTCCCAGGTGTACTGCTCGATGGTGGGTACGACCTCGATCTCTTTTTCACCGATCGATACCCGGCGAAGGGTGTCGTGCCGGTGCGGGCAGTTCGGTCCGATACGGCCTACTTCGCCGACATAGCAGCAGTCGGTGTGGCCGTGCGAGTCGAGGAGATCACGGGTGTCATGACGTGATTCGTCTCGCAGGGCCTTCAGGAGGTCTTCGGCGTCATCCGCCTTGACGAGCAGTGTGTGGATGGTGCTTTTCTCCTGCAGGCCACGCCATCCCTTATCGGCCATCGGATCGACCTTGTTCACGAAGCTCTCGAGTGTCACCCAGTCGCGGCCTTCTCGGTCACTCAGGAACAAGGAGTTGGCAACGGTCGGCTCGGAGGCGGTATCGGCCAGGAACCGTCTGATGTCTCCGCGGTATCGGCTAAAGTCGATTGGGGCTGGTGGCCACGCTTCGAGGCTGATCAGCGGCGGGCTCCATGCCGTTACGCCGTTTCCGCCTTCTTCGTTGAAGGCGTGGTAGTCGATCGGGGGCAGGCTGGGATCGATCTCACGGTCGCCGATGATCTGGTGCAAGCCCTCATAGGGCTCGCTATGTCCGAAATGACGCGGTGCCTGGTAGTTGTCCGCAACTCGGGCCATCAGCTCGTGGTAGGCCATCCACTGGTACTTCTTGCCCCAGCGTTCGGCCTTGTGTCCTTCTCTTCCACCGCGCCCACGGCCGATTCGTCGATCTTCATCTCCGAACAGCTTGGGTGTCCAGCCGAGACGGAGTGTGCGGCGGAAGATCCAGCGGCATGCGATGTCTGCCGGGTAGGCGTGATCCACCGGCTGGGGATACACGAACGAGGCGTCCCAGAGCTTGCGCTGCTCTTCACTCAGCGGATCCTCTGCACGGCACAGAAGGGACTTGAGCCGGCTCAGCGCTTGCTCTTCAGGGTTGCGCAACTTGTCGGCCAGCGTCACCTTCTGTTCTTCACTCAGCGACGCGACGAACTTCTCCCAGCGGCTCTTGATGAACCGCGGCTCCCGGGCCTGCCGTTCGGGATACGTCTGCCCGAGGCGGTAGCGCGAGAAGCGATGAACGCCAGGCTGGACGACGTAGCGGGCGAAATCACCCATGCCCATCAGCGAGAGGTAGATCGACAAATAGCTCTCGTCAGCCGACTGCCCCTCGCGCCCACCGTACTTGGCCTTGATTGTCGCCTCCGTCGGCGGCGGACCAGGCACCGCCAGCCCGTATGGACGTCGGGATGTGTCAAGCGCCGATGCGGATAGCAGCTGCTGCGCTACGGCCCATCGGACGATGCCGCGGGCAGCGTCGAGGAGCAGCTCGTCCGGTCGGACGGGTGGGGTGAAGACCAGGTTGCGGACCAGTTCTGCGAGAGATTTTGCCTGATCATGGTGTTGAGGAGAGCTGCGCAGGAGTGCACCGTAGGCGATCGCGACTACACGTTGGACCACGTAAGGATCATCGACCGCCCAGAAACGCTCGACGAGTGCGCGCATGACGTCGAGATGCCCACGTAGCAGGTGGACCAGGGCTTTGGTGGTCCAGTCGCGCATGAATCGGTTCGGCGAAGAAAGGAGCCAGCACAGCGGGATGCAGGCAAGCTCGACCACCTTGGGGTCGTAGGCGGGGTAGGGTCCCGCTGCCGCCCAGCGTGCGAGTCGGGCTGTCGTGCCCGATGCGTCGGACAGAGCGTGATACATCGCGATACCGAAGTCGCTGTCGCGCTTGGGCATCTTCCGCTGAGAGAGATACCGGTGCAAGCCGTCGCCGTTAAGTCGGTTGTCGGGCTGCGGTGCAAGGGCGAAGAGCACCTCGTAGAGTGCCGGTCGACGCAGATAGCGCTGAGCCTCGTTCAGCAGGTCGATCGTCCGCTGAGTAACGGCTTCCGAGGCACGGTACGGCAGGGTCTCCACAAGTACCTCATATAGCCGAGGGGCGCGCCGGTACCGGTTCCAGGCGTCCCTGTCTTCGTGTCCGTCCGACGCCTCGGTCATTCTGATACTCAGGAAGTCCAGCAGCTCCACACCGTAGACCTCGGGGAACAGGATGGTCGCCGCCTCATGGATTCCCCAACTACTCTCCTCCGTCAGCCACTGCCTGACCGCTTCGTCGTTCAGCGGGTCGTCGGACAGCGCAAGGCGACGTCTCAGGAGCAGGAAGTCAGCGAAGGCCTGGAAGACGATCCGAACACCTTCCCCAAACCTTCCGCTGCCCAGGTGGAGACGCTCGCGTGTGAGCACTCCCTCCTCCTGCAGGAGGCCCATGAGCCGCACGGCGTCAATTCGGGTGTCTTCGAGCGACGAGCTGACTGTTTCATGGGCGCTGGCTGCGCTCATGCTTTCACGGCCAAGCCTGGACAACTCGTCAAGGAGAGCGTTCAGCGCATGGCGGACATGGTTCTGTGCCGCCTCTAGTTCGTAGCTGGAGGTTGCGTCGGGGCGTAGGCGGCGAGCTACGGTGCGGATCTTTGCGTCGAGATAGCGCTCGAAGATGGCGACGCGCCCCTGGTGGCCGGTTGGAAGCGAGTGGGTTTCGGCCTCCGAGAGACTTTCGCAGTACAGGCGGAGGAAGAGCGGCAGCGTGAACTCGGGCGTCAGGAGCGGGATTTTGGGGGCTTCAAGACCATAATGATCGAAGTAGCGCTGTGTCGCCTCGACTTCCCGCTCGGCGAATCCCGGATGTGCGCGGTGGACGTAGTGTTTGTCCTCAGCGCCCTCCAGCACGAGATCGCGGTAGGTGTCACGGCAGGAGACGACGAGGGCGACGTGCGGATGCCGGACGACGGCAGCTCGCAGCCTCGGGAGGTGCGTTCGCCAGAAGTCCGCTGGTGTCGTCTCATTGAGCGCATCGATGAAGATCAAGAAGCGGCTACCAGACGTCGTGGCAGCTTCGCCGGCGGCATCCATGGCGCTCAGGAGCACATCGCCGCCGACCGGCTCCAGGCCAAGTTGGTCCGCGACGCTCGCCCAGAGGTCGCCTCTGCCAAACTGCGCACCGGCCAGGAACACTGCGGGCCGATCAGCGAGCAGAGCACGGTGGGTAGCGTCTAGGAGCAGGTGCGTCTTGCCCGACCCTGCCTTGCCTGTCAGAAAGTAGGTGCGCCGCTGGAAGGCTCGGCCGACCGAAGAGTCAAGCCACGAGTGCAGTTCGTTGATCGCTTTGCTCAGCACACCGAGGTCATAACCCTCGGCGCGTTCGGGAGGGTTCTGGTTCCGCTTGGGGTCATCGCTCCGCAGCTCCCGCCACTCGGCCTTCGCCCGGCGCTCGTAGTCCCTGGCAGCTTCAATGGCTTCAGCAGTGGTCGACAGCTGATCTGTGAGGTGCCGGAGTGTAGTTGCAGGATCCCCGGCTTGTGCTGCGATGGAGCTTGCGGTCGACTTCAGGGCTGCGGCCGCGTCATGGATGGCTTGATAGGCGAATGCGCCGGGGTCGTCCTCATCCTTGACCAGCACGTGTAGATCGTTTACGGCGGTGATGACGTCGCGGCGCAGACGATTGAAATGAGTGAGGACCGTCTGGTCGAAGCCGAGCGCGATGAGGTCTTCCTGGATGGGAATGTCGACCTGCAGGTCGGGCCGGTACTTCTCGCCGGCAGCATCGGCCTGCTCCTTGTAGCGCTGCTCCAGCCAGTCGCGCCCGAGCACGACGTGATGCCACCAGAACCAGCGCCGACCGCGGTGCTCCGGCTTGGCCAGCTCGTCCAGCAGGTCGCTCTCCTGCACCAGCTCGAACTGAATCCTGTCGGCACCGGAGATCGTTTTCTTCCAGGTTGCGACCTTTGCCTCATACTTCTGTCGCTGAGACTTGCGCTCCCCGCCGCGCGTTCCGGTAGCAAGGTTCCAGGAGATCGCGAACGTCAGCTTGCGGAGTTCCGGCCGCTCCTTGGCTACGCGCTTCACCGAATCCGTCATGGCGGTCAACAGCGGATCGATGCCCTCCACATGCTTGGCCTGCCAGCCCCACTCCGTGCCGTCCTGCAGCGTGGCGTACCACTCGACGCCACCATCAGGGTTACCGGTTCGGATGGCCTGAGTACCTGTTGGCACGCGGTTTTTGAGCAGCTGATACGACAGCTCTTCGAATGCCCGACTCTGCTCACCGTTCCAGGCACGTAGCGTCCTGAAGCTCAATCCGTCTCCACCCTTCGTGTCCCCTTCCGGCTTGTAGACCCATATGCGATCACCCCTATGCCCGTCGGGGCCGATGCCAAGTCACGGGACTGGCGGAGCAGGTGAGGAGCCATGGTAGGCCCGGCGCCGCTCAGCTTCGCCGCTGGGCCATGACCACATGTCTGGCCTCAAGTGCACAGAGGTCGGGCCCGATCGCCAGGCGATCTTTGCACCGGAAGCAAGGGTGCGCGTCGCCCGCGGAATATTTTGAGGGATGTTTCTGCGTATACTGTGTTGAGTTGCATGGTGCTGCACGCTGGAGAGCCTGACCGCGGGAGGTGTATGTCGTCGTGGATGACATCGTCGACTTGGTGGCGCAGCCCGCCATGTTGACACTGGCGCGTGAGTCGCGCGGCTGGACGCAGGCTGACCTGGCACGGGAGATGACGGGCCGCGCGGCCAACGAAACGGTGTCGCAGGGGTATGTCAGCCGAGCCGAAGCCGGTCGCCTGGCAGTAAGGGGCGAGCGACTCGCCCTGTTCGCTGCAGCTCTCAGGTACACGCCCGAGATGCTATGCCGCACCACTGACAACGGCGGGGTTGGCGTCGGGCTCGTTCACCACCGCAAGCGCGCCTCCATGGGCGCGCTGGCACTGCGACGCGTCCACGCCACTCTGGCAGTCACACGCCTCCAGGTGGAAGCCCTGACGGCCGCGAGCCACGACGACGAAAAGCATACGTTCAGGCACATCGTAGTTGACGACTTTGATACGCCGGCTGACGCAGCGGAGACGCTGCGGATGGAGTGGGGCCTCCCGCATGGTCCCGTCTCCAGTGTGGTAGAGGTGCTCGAAACCGCCGGTGCTCTGCTCGTGGTCCGCGATCTGCAAACTCTTGAGCTGGATGCCGTGAGCCAGTGGCCGCACGGTGAACGCCCGCTCGTCCTGCTCAACTCGACTGCCCCTGCGGACCGTTATCGTTTCAGCCTGGCGCATGAACTCGGGCACATCGTGATGCACACTGAGCCTGGGGACGGGCGCTTGCAGGAACAGCAAGCCGATGAATTCGCAGCCGAGTTCCTCATGCCGCACGAGGACATCGTGGCCGAGCTTCGGCCGCGCGTGGACTTGGCGCGGTTGATGGAACTGAAGCGTCGGTGGAGGGTCTCGATGGCAGCACTCGCCCGCCGAGCCAAATCACTGGGCGTCCTCACCGAGTGGCAGTACCGCTCGCTCATGGTGGAGATGTCCGCCCTGGGCTACCGAACCACCGAACCCGCTACCTTCGAACTCGAGACCCCGCGTCACCTTGCCGAGGTCGTGACCCGGCTGAGGCAACAGCACAACCTCGACCTGTCCCAGGCAGCCCACCTAGCCGGCCTGGAACTCGAGGAGTTCACCGAGATCTACTCGTGTCCTTCCTCCACCTCGGTGACCACACGGCCACCGGAATCACCAACAAGTAGGTGACAATGGCAAACTCGCCGTTCCCCGGCCGCACCCCCGCCCTGCGGGTCCTCGATGCGTCGGTACCGGCCACGCCCCTACTGCAGGGCCGTGTACTGCTGCATGAGAACGCCCGCTTCGTACCGCAGATGCGGACTCCGCTCGACGATGACCTCGGTGGCGTCGTCATGACTGGGGAGAAGGCGGGTGAACGCGCCTACCAGCTCCGGACCTCCGGTTTCACAGGCGCCCTGCTGATCGACACCGCGGCCTACAAGACGCACACGGCGACAGCCGATGAACCCTTTCTGCTGGACGGCAACGAGCTGTTCGCGACGGTCGACACCTCGCTTCAGCTGCAGAAGGCCCGCGGCGCCAGCGCCGCTCTCACACCGACCGGATACATCCCTCCGGGAGCCTCCAAGGCGCTTAAGGCTGTCATGCGCCAGTCCGAACGCATCGAACGGGCAGACACGATCGTCAACCTCCCGATCGACATTGCCTGGCTCACCGACGAGTTCCTCAGCCAGCTAATCGCCGTCTGCAAGCGCATCCCGCATCCGAAGGCCCTGACGCTGTTCCGGCAATTCGATCCGATGGAACAGGCCAAGAGTGTTCCCGCCAACCTGCGCCATGTCGTAGCCGAGCTGCCTGATGTCGCCCTCCTGCGGACCGATCTGGCCGCACTGGACGTACTCGCCCACGGCGGGCTGTTTGTCGGTATCGGCGCCGACAGCGCCAGCCGGCACAGCATTCCCCCTGGCGAACGCGCGTTGTTCAACCCCAACGGCGGTGGACCACAATATCCGTCAGTGCTGATGCCAAGCCTGATGTGCTTCAAGGGCACCCAGTCTCTGGCCCGCCTGTACGCCAATCACCCGCCAGCAACGTGCAGCTGCGACGTCTGCGACGGTCGCGGCCTGGACCGATTCAACGACCCAGGCGGCGAAGCGCGGCGCGAGTCGGAGGACCACAACATCAGCACCTGGAGCGCCTGGGTCATCGAGATCGCCAGCAGGAAGCCCGGGCTGGAGCGCAAAGCGTGGTGGCGCGACAAGTGTGCCACAGCCGTCACGCACTACGCCCTGGAAAACCAGCGTCTGGGGCTGTCGGCAAATTCGAAGGCGGGCTTCGTGGTCCCGGGCCCCCTGGAAGCCTGGGCAACGCTGCCGATCACGCCCTGAGGCGGCTCACCGAGCCGCGAGCTGCTTATACGCCTCTTCCACGAACCTCCAGCCGGCCACGGTATGCCGGCGCCGAACGAAGGGACGAGGCGGGACAACGACCTCAACGTCATTGCCGGTCGCGACGAGCAACCCAATGCCGTAGAACTCTGCCTCCATCACGGCGTCATCTCGGCGCCGCAGAGGCCGGTCAATCAAGACGGCCCGTGCGCAGAAAGGTGTAAACCATTCGGCTTTTTCCCTAGCGGAGGCCCAGCCTTTGCCCGGGACCACAACCAGATCGACTCGAATGGGGTGGGTTGCTTCGCGAACCACGACGTTGTCATGACGGGCAACCGTTCCCGGGGGCATCCGCCGCAGCACACGCTGCTCCTTGTCGCTCAGCGAAGTCACCGGGACAGGCTCGCCCAAGGGAAGGTTCATCAACAGGTCCAGCACCCGGGGATTGGAGACCTCCCGCGTGCCGACGCGAGCGCGTCGCTCGATCTCGTCCCCGTTTTCGCTGTACGCAACTACGGCATCGATACCGAACATGTTCAACACGCCGATGTCCGCACCCCGTGGGAACAGAGTGCCAGGCGCCGCCGCACCGGAGATCGCTTCCGCCGGCCCTCGCGCCGCCACAGCCATGTTGCTACCTCTGCCCTCGCCTCAAGGAGGCTCGCCTTTCACAGACGACCGCCTACTTACCTACCGGTAGGAAACCTTTCACGGAATGGGCTGAACGCGCCAGCATTGCCGACCGCGGCTGCCATACCCATGACGACCACGCTGCCTGCCAGGCACAACGGAGGCACTACGGCCCAGGACACGGGCGCAACCCTCTGTCTTCAGGTCAGGCTAGTGCTGTCATACCTGCCCCGCCGACGGAGTGACAGCGATGACCCTAGTGCGAGCCCTCAGCGGTCCACAACGGTCGTCTTGCCATGCAAACCAAACGTTTCCCACTCTTGATCGATCATACGGATTGCTCACTGGAGTCGTTCAAGGGTGGGGCAGTGATACGGAGATCCCGCTCTGGAGGTTGTCCCGTAACTGCTGGTCAGAGGTGTGATGATCTTGTTGTGACCGATGTGATCACGGCGTCGGAGCCCTCGCGGATCGCCTCGTTCACCGGGCTGAGCCCGCGGCAGTGCAACAAGCTGATCACCTCGCTGCGTCTTGAGGGGGCGGGCCGGCCCGGTCCGCAAGAGCCAGCCGTGGTCGCTCCCACTGGAGGACCGGGTGCTGCTGGTGGCCGCGTACTGGCGCACCAACCTCCCCCTGCGCCAGCTCGCCCCGTTGTTCGGCGTCTCGAAGTCGGTGGCCGACCGGATCGTGGACCATCTCGGGCCGGCCCTCGCGCTCCAGCCCCGGCGGCGGTTCCGCAGGGCCAGACTGGCTGAAGTCGAGCACGTGGCGGTCAGCCGCCGAGGACGCTTCACCGGCCACCCGCTCGACGCAGCCCTCGCGGAGCACGGGCTCAGCAGACGAGTCAGCGCCGTCCTGCCCGGACACTAGCGGCGATGGCGCTGGCCGCAGCCAGCGACTTGGTCTGCCTGCCCGCTGCATTGTCTGCCACACAGTCTCATCGGCGGACGTGATCGCTCCTGAGGTTTTGATCCGAAACAGACGGGGTGCTGCGGCGGCGCTGCATATGCGGTTGTGACCCCACGGCACACGTTAATCAGGCGCCGGAGCCCCCGAGTAATTGATGCAGATCGGGCCTCGGTCGTCGACCCCATGTGTGGTTCCACAGCGTTTTCACGACATCCACCGGCCCGTCTGCGTCAGACACCACAAAGACGCCCGCTCTGCCCTCTTCAACCAGAGGCGTCAGGGAATCGCGGACGAGGAAATTCTTCGCTGATGCCCGAAATAGGCCAAGCAGCGGGTTGGTGTCCGGTCAGCGACGCTTCCCGTGCCGGTGAACTGCGAGGGCTGTCTCCCCGTCGAACGGCTGGAGCCGAATACTTCTGCCGAAACCCGACGGCCAGGAGGACTACGACAGCATACGACCACCCGCCTTGCCACAGACCAGGTCACAATCCTGGAAGGTCGCAGCCAACGAGTCCTGAGCGTCCCCCGGGTTAGGGAGGCATCCGGCAAATCAACGGCTCGCCCTAGCCATCAGTCGGACCCCAATCACCTGTCACTTCGTGAGGGAATTTCGGTGAAGCATCTTCCACGCTGATGCAATGAGGATGAATAGAGTGGAACCAAGCATGCCACTACCGCTCTGACTTACGGGCAAGCCACTCCTTGAAACGAACAGAAAGTGATGTGTGCCCGTAGGGCGGCAATCCGTCACCGAATTTGCGAAGCTTTTCGTAGATCTTCTTGAGATCACCCTCGGTGGAGAATTTTCCAAATTCGACGGCCATCTCCAGCACATCCTCCACGGTGATGATCTGGAGATCACGGTCTGCCGCGAGGGCCTGGCCGCCCTGGTCATCGATGGCGACCAGGACCTCGTGACCCTGGTCCTGGTAGTGCACTCCGTGAGCTACGACGACTGCTTCGCCAAGGTCTTTCGACTCCCGCAGGGCATCTTCGAGTTGACGGCCTCGCATCTCCACGAAGACCTCAACCACACGGTCGGGTACTGACTGGGCTTGGAGCGCCGGAAGCACCCTGACGCAGTTACTGTTCGTGAAGCGGGCCCACCTGGGCTTGATCCCCTTGTACTTCCGGTCTTTACCTGCGACTTCGTCGCAGACTTCTTGCGGTACGAGGAGCACTAGATCGGCCCGCTGCAGGACGTCCACCAGGAGGCGCTGGAGATTTGCGCCAACAAAGTGCACACAGATGACCGCGTCCAGAATGCAGACCGGTTCCTGTTGCTCCAGCGAAGCGTCCTCACCGGATGCCTCTATCTGCTCCTCGGGCAAGCCCCACCCCTTCGACGCCTCCGTCAGGACTACTCTACTAGTCCTTCGCCAAGCCGCGGGCGACCAACCGCGAGAGATTAGCGCGCTTTGGGCTCGGAGGGTTGGGAACTATGCCAGCTTCCCTGAGCCCGGCTTCGACCTCTTCCGGGCGGCGCCCTTCAAGCATAGCTAGAGCGCGGACTCCAATCATATTCCGACGGTACGCTTCGACAGCGCGCTCCAAGATACGCCGAGGGGCCCTTACTGCTTCGGCGGCCTGTTGTTCTTGTTTGTATGCCGGCCCCCAGCCATACCGCTGTGCCAGTTGGGCGCCGGTCGGCCCACGAAGCTTCTTTTTCTGACTCTCCGTGATCAGCGACATCAATTCGAGCTGAATTAGAATCACGACGAAGCTGACCCGGAAGTGACGCGCTAGGAGCGCTACCGTGCGCTCGTTTATATCGCCATTTTCAGATACCCTCGCGGCGGATAGCCATGTGTTAATTCCTTCCTCTGGCGCCAAGAGATGGCGGGCGAAAGCATCACATCGCCGCTCCCCCGGCGTTCGCCCGTCATCCAGCTCATGCACTTGGGCACCGTCGTTCCACAGCAGGTGCCCAAGCTCGTGAGCGAAGCTGAACCGTTGACGCTCTGGGACGTCACAGGCGCGCACAGCGATGAGTGTGGTCTCACGCTCTGGGTCTGTGGCGGTGAATCCGTCCGTCGTCTTGGGTAGCTGCAGCACTGCTGTGTCTACGCCGGTGAGTTGCTCGATCAGCTCATCCACGTCAGCGATGGGCGCACTACCGAGGTTAAGAGCCGTCCGAACACGCTGCGCCAGTTCCTTCGCTTGCTGCTCCTGCGGCAAACGCTCATCCGGGACGGGCAAAAACCCGTTCGGCTTGCGCTTCTGGGTTGCACTGGGCCCTAGTTTGTCCAGGCGGGCATCCAGCTCCAGCACCTCAAGGGTGTGTCGCAGGGCCTCTTCCCGCTCTTGAGTCACAACATCGTTAACTCTGGCCGCGATGCGCACTCTGTTGCGCACAGGGTTTCCGCTGGTCAACAGCCGCACCGGGATGTCTAGGGCCACTGCGATGCGGTCCAGCTCAGCGAGCGTCACCTTGGTGCGAGCACCGTTTTCGATGCGCGTCAAGGTTGGCTGGGAGAGGTGAGCGCGAGCAGCGAGGTCGCGCTGGCTGAGCCCAGCACGTTCACGCTCGCGGCGGATCCGCTCCCCCACAAGCTTAAGATCCACGTAGCACCTCCTTCTGAATCAATTCTACCCACCTGATTCACGATGGCCAGTGGTATGTCTATCACTCGCCACTGACAGTCTGCGCCTGAGCTGCTCGCAGAGATGGGAGCCAGGAGCCCGCCATGCAGCGAGCATGTTCGGACGTGTGCGGTGTGAACGCCGACCGAGCCGAGCAGCTGCGGCCACACCGGCCGAGGCCTGGCCCCCTTCGTCACGCTCCGATTCAGTGCTCATTCTCCCCTGCGCCACGACGCAGCAGCATGCTCTTGCGGCAAGAACCGCCCGAGCTACAGCCCCCTCGACATCTCACCCGCCGGTGCCCGGAGCCTGGGACCAGACCCTCCGCTGGGTAGCGACCGAAGTTCCGCTTTGCCCGGAGGAGTCAGGAACAGGTCTGCACGGTCCAGCAGGCGTGAACGACCTCGATTGCTGCTCTGACACCACTGATCGCTTGCCGAGGATGGACGCCGAGCACTGGGGGTGCAATAACCCGTCTTGCCCGGGTAGGTGCGAGCCCGCACCTACGGCTCTGACGGAGTACCCGGCGTACGGCGGCGCTACGTGCCACCGTCGGGCTCCTTCGGCGGGGTGGTGTGGGTGCCAGGCTGATCGTCAGTGGTGGCAGCTGCCGCGGGATGTCCAGCAGATCCAGTCCGTGCGCATACGCCGCGTCGCTGAGGGGTGAGGTGGCGTCTGCTGGCGGGGTCAGCCAGTCTGGTGACATGAGGGTTCTTTCGGCGAGCGGATGCCCGCTCTGACACTGGCAGACATACGCAGCGTGACCAGCTTTTCGACCTGGGTTTTTGGGTCAATGTGGTCGATGCTCATCTCCAGGTCGATACGACCTTCGCCTAGCGCGGAGCCCGCCTCCCACTCCTCGGCCAGCTCCGCAGCAAGACGCCGGGCGCCTGTCGTCGGGCCAGCGCGAGCAGGCCGGGTGCCAGTGCCGCGCCGACCAGGCCCGGTGTGGACGGTGAAGGGACGCCGCAGGGCCGCGGGGGCGGTTCCGCCGCTTGGGGGGAGCAGCACTTCCAGCCAGCGCATCCCCGCGGCTGCCTCGTCGCGCAGCGCCTCGGAGCCAGATGTGGGCGTCAGTCCTGTCCGTACCAGCAGCGAGTCCTGGAACACCCGGTGCAATCGGGACACGGTGCAACTGATGGCCGAAGGAACAACCGACGACAGCCTGCTGGGGTGAACGGAACGGTCACCGCTCCTCGCGACCGGGCTCTACTACAGCCAGGGATCCGTGACGTGGTGGACGGTCCAGTTCCGTTCGGCCAGGGCCTCGGCATACGGTTCGGCCCGCTCCCGCAAGGCAGCCAGGGCAAGCAGGTGAGTGGGGCGAGTGGCTCCGACGAAGATGAGTTGTGCCGCTCGGCGGACTGTCGCGGAAGCACCGGCGATGTCGCCGGCTCCGGCCAGCACTGCCAGTACCTCCGAGACGTCGTGCTTCTTGCCGGTCCTGTCTAGGCATTCAAGGACGAGGGTTGCGGCGTGGGTTTCACCCTTGGCGCTCTGAATGGTGCCGGCCACTGCGGATACGTGGCCGGAGTCGTCGATGTGGCGATGTGCGTCCGGTTCTGCTTCGGGAAGGTAGGCAGTCGGATCTTGCAGAGCGGAGAGGTCGTCCCATGGTGCTTGAGTGAGTTCGGGCAGCGTCTCAAGCAGTTGCCGCGTCAGCCGTCCCCAACTTTGCTCATCGTCCAGTGGGTCGGTCAGTAGCGAGTTCAGCAATGCGCGGATGCGTCCGCCGGCTGTGCTGGGGTGGCGGTCGAGACGGGCAAGTGAGGGGAGACCTTCTGGGGCGCAAGGGCGGACGGCGCCACGCACCGTGTTCCAGAGCTGCTGGACAGCCGCATGGCTGTCACCATGCCGGCGCTGCTCCCGCGCGGTACGGACCGACGTGATGAGGAGGCCACGAGTCTCGCCGCGGCCGGGGAGCTGGAAGCCGGGGATGTAACACGCCAGGGATTGGGGAAACTTGGCGGAGCTGCCCGGGTGTCGTCGGGCGCCCAGCACCCTGGGGGGATTGTGCAGGAGCACGTGCCGGGGGACCAGAGAGCCAGCCAGGCGCTCGAAGACGGGCACCACCTGGTCGATAGAGTCCTGGTCGAAGAGCAGCAGGGCGATGCTGCCCTCGTGTCCTGTGCCTTCGATGCGCTGTGGGCGGTGGACGGTGAGGTCGCTGGCCAGGGCGGCGATCTTGTTTCCGAATCTCCGGCTGACTGGGAGTTCGGCGGACATGGGCAGGGGGAAGGCGGAGGGGCTGGTCTGGGTGTCTCCGCGGTCGTCGAAGATGCGCTGGTTGATGTCTCCGACGCGCTGGACGACGGTGTGTCCGTCGGTGAAGACCTTGTCCAGCAGTCGTTGCTGCATGGAGCTGGTGTCCTGCATCTCGTCCAGCAGGACGAAGGGGAAGCGCGTGGCCGTGGCTTCAGCCAGGGTCGGATTTCGCAGCAGATGGCGTTCCGCGATCGCGAACATGTCGTCGTAGCGGAAGACGCCGGCTCGGGCGAGTCGGCGTTTGAGGTGGTCGAATTGTTTTCCGCTGTTGGTGTCGGCGGAGAAGGGAAGCGGCCGTGTGGTGACCACGGTCAGTTGGCTTCCTTCGCAGACGAAGCGGGCCTCGGAGATGAGTTGGTGGCCGTCTCGCTGGCGCTCCAATGTGCCCTTGAGGACTCGGTAGCGGGGGCGGTCCAGTTGCCGGAGTGCCGCTGCTGCGTAGGCGTCGTCGTCCACCGTCTGGATCTCGACGTTCATGGAGCGCAGGGCGGGCAGCGCGAGGAAGGTGTTGACGAAGGACTGGATGGTGCCGATGAAGTGCGGGTAGTGCAGCAGGTTGCGGCCGGCCGGTACCGCGTCGAGGCGGGCCGTGATCTCGTCCTTGGCCGTGTTGGTGTGGGAGATGACGCACACGCCGCGCGTCGCTGACCTCCATCCTTGGGCTAGGAGCGCCAGTTTGAGGCCCACGAGGCTGGTCTTGCCCGAGCCGGGTGCGGCCTGGAGGTCCAGGGAGATCATCTGCTGGATGAAGTCCCATTGTTCCTGGTGCGGGAGGTCGAGTTCGAGGAGCGCGGCGGCTGCCTCGATCCGGTCCTTGGCGAAGGAGGCAGGATCGTACGGAATCGTCATGTCACGCCCCGCTGCAAAGGTGGCTGAAGGCATCGCGCAGATAGGGCGGCAGATCGTCGTCCGTCAGCGTGACGTTCTTCAGCAGGCGAGCCGCGTGCTGGGCGGCGATGGCCTTGCTCGCGTTCTTCATGCGCAGGGGCCGGTAGACGCGCAAGCCGACCTCGGGCAGCCCAATGCCTTCCGCTTCCCAGGCCTTGACCTCGCCTGTTGCTCGCCGCTCGGTCTCGTCCAGCTTGTCTGCTGCGGGCCATGACCGCTCAGAGATGCGGGCGCACTGGATCGCCTGGTGCATGACGGTGGCCAGTGGCCAAGACGCGGCCGCCAGGTCGTACTCCAGAGTCCAGTGGTCGGATACGTAGGTCTGGACGTTGCCGCTGTCCCCGGCCTTCAAGAGCACGAGGTGGGCGGCGATCTCCGCTGGGGTCATCTCGTCCGAGCTGCGCAGTTCGCCGCGCATGTCTTTCGGGGTGTTTTTCGGGACCAGATCCCGGTCGCGGATGCGGGCGACGGCGACGGGGATCTGCTCACCGCTGCGCTGGAAGATGCGGCTGTAACGGAACAGGCCCGTGTGTCCAACATTGACCACGCTGACGCCGGCTCGGCTGAAGGATCGGCCGGTTGCGTGGGCGAGAGCCGGCAGCAGCAGAGCTTCCGCGTCCCCCTCGACGATGGCGACGGCGCGTGCGAAGAACAGGTTCGCCTTGGTCACGTCGAGGAAGCGGGAGAGGAAGGCGTAGTCGCCGGCCTCCAGCTGTGTGCAGTCGGGGGCCAGGCTGAAGGCCTTGCCGCGCGCCACGAGGGTGAGGTGCTGGACCGGTACGGCGCAGGCGAGGTGGGGGCTGTGTGTGCTGAGGATGACCTGTACCCGCGGGCTGGATTCCTCGGCGCGTTCTTGCAGGAGTTCCATCACCCGGCTTTGGAGCTGGGGATGGAGATGAGCCTCGGGTTCCTCGATCAGCAGGAGCGGCGCGGTCTCGCTGTTGCCGAGCAGCAGCAACTCGGCTGCCATGAAAAGGGCGTTGTTGTATCCGAGTCCTCGCTTGGTCCATTCCTCCGCTCCGCCCACTCCCGTGGACAGTTTCAGTTCCAGCCGCTCCAGTGCGCGGGGGAGGGTGGCGTCGCCGGCGACTCCGATTTCTCCGCGCAGGACGTCGGAGCCGATCGAGAACTTCTCCAGG
Organism: Streptomyces sp. P9-2; assembly: GCF_051903975.1. Classification (NCBI taxonomy): domain Bacteria; kingdom Bacillati; phylum Actinomycetota; class Actinomycetes; order Kitasatosporales; family Streptomycetaceae; genus Streptomyces; species Streptomyces sp. P9-2. The sequence continues at coordinate 3,014,701 of NZ_CP192633.1, read as the reverse complement.
TAGTCGGTGTTGATGGCGTCGCGCGCCTCCGCCACAGCGGTGTTGGCGCTGATGTGGTGTTCGGCCCTGCTGAGGATGCCGACCAGCGTCGTCGCTGTGTCGTTGTCTGCGTCGAAGTCGTTTTCGGTCTGCTTGGCGATGGCGGGGTAGCTGGCGAGGATGTGCGACAGCCGTGATCCGCGACCGGAGCGCAGCTCGGCCTCGGCGTCGCGCAGGGGTCTGAGATAGGTGGCCTTGAGCAGTTCCCGGGCTGCGCCGTCGAGCGCAGGCCCCTTGCCGTCGGGCCCGGTCCGTGTGGTGACCGACACTCGGTTCGACCGCAGCGGATCCATCAACTGCGCCTTGAGGGTGACGTAGAGAGTCGTCTCACCGCTCTCCTCAGTGGTGACCAGCTCCAGGAACGTTCCCTGTTCCTGAACGGTGAGACCCCGGAACACGCATGTGATGGTGAACGTGTCCACCCGTCCGTTGCGTCCCGCGTGGAAGTCGTCCTTGGTGATGCGGTAGAAGTCAGCCGCCGTCGTGAGCAGGCACAGCCGGATCGCGTCGACGATCGCTGTCTTCCCGCTGTCGTTCTCCCCCACCAGCACGCTGATGCCCGGGCCGAAGTCGATTCGCAGCGACTTGTCGTCGTCTCCCTGCCGCTGCGGCACCGGGCCGAAGATCCGAAAATTTTCGGCCCGCACATGTGCCAGGTACACCGAAGCTCCCCCCGGACAAGCCCGCACCCCTGCACAGCACAGGCGACAACAGCCGCCTCAAGTGCCCCACCCATGGCGGCTCGTGGCGCAAGCATACGAGAGTCACGTACACCCCGAAGAGGGAAACGTGCTCGCTGATATCCGGGTGTCAGCAGCCGACCGCAGTGATCTCCCCGGCTTCGCGCACGACCAGGCCCGGAAAGTACCGGCGCCCCAGATCATCGTCGTACATCAGATCCCATAACAGGGAGCGGGCCACCTCGAACGGCACGGAGCCCTTGAGGTTTGAGAACGGTACCGGGTCCGCAACATTGGCGAACCGATTCCGCTCGATACGGTCATGGCTGCACCAAGGCTTTCGCCGGCGCACCGCAGCACGAAGCAGGTGAAGCCCCGCCACTGAGTGCCGCTGGTCGGTCGTGAGGGAAGGGGAGTCAGCACGCCGCTCTCACCGCGACGGCAACGCAGCTTCACCCTGGGTGACGCAGTAAGAGCCGACTCGGACGCGCTCTCCCCCTCCCCCGTGAAACCTCACCGGCCAGGAGAGTACGCCAGGCGTGCAACCGCCGCCCTGCCTTCGCCCTCCAAGACCCAGATGTCGGCTTGCTACAGGCGAGGGCGCGCCGAGGCGACATGTCGGACAGTATTTCCCGGTCGAGCGATGGGGTCTTACAGCCATCCTCGACTGCTCTATGGAACTGCCCGGTACCCAAAACACCCCGTCCATCCCTTATGGATGCGACAAGACGGGCAGTACACGGCGTACATCTTCAGCTTGTCTCCCCCGTGCCCGGTTCGAATTCGACCCGGAATCGACCCGGGTGACTTGACCACGCCGGGAAGGTGGCATCCGACCTGCGAAAATAAGGGGCGGCAGACGAGTCGGGCTGTACGCCGGGTTCTGTTCCGGCGGGTCCTCGCGGTCCCGCCGGCGACGGCCATCCATCTAGGACCGGTGTTGCCACCGGCCTCGTGCGGTCTACCCGCGGACTCGGGCGGGCAGCCCTCGAACGTCCGCGCAGAGCGCTTTTCACGGCGCTCCTTTTGACCTTGCTCCGGGTGGGGTTTACCTAGCCGCCTGAGTCACCCCAGGCGCTGGTGGTCTCTTACACCACCGTTTCACCCTTACCCGGCGCCGAAGCGCCGGGCGGTCTGTTTTCTGTGGCACTGTCCCGCGGGTCACCCCGGGTGGCCGTTAGCCACCACCCTGCCCTGTGGAGCCCGGACGTTCCTCGGGGAGCCCCTCAAGGGGACTCCACGCGGCCGTCCGCCCGGCTCGTCTGCCGTACCGACCATGGTACCCGCCGGCCGGCCGGTTTCCGTTCCCGCGCGTTGGCCAGCACCGATCCGGTGAGGATGAGGAGGAAGGCGGCCGCCACCGTCGCGGTCAGGGCCTCGTCCAGGAAGAACGCGCCGGCCGCCACCGCGATCGCCGGATTGACGTACGTGATCACCGAGGCCCGGATCGGGCCCGCCTCCTTGATCAGTTCCAGGAAGGCGACGAACGCCACCGCCGTGCAGACGACGCCGAGGGCGGCCAGCGCGGCCAGGGTCTCCGGGGTGGGGAGGGACGCGGGACGCGAGGCGATCGCGGCGGGGGCGTAGACCAGGGCGGCCAGGGCCAGGCACGGCGTGATCAGGTGCAGCGTGGGGACGTCCTTGAGGTGGCGGTCGGCGATCAGCGGGGCCGTCGCGTAGCCGACGACCGTGACCAGGACCTCCGCCAGGGAGAGGGCGTCGCCGCCGGTCAGGTGGGGAAGGGTGAGGACGGCCACTCCCCCGAGCCCGAGCGCCAGGCCCGCGATCCTGCGGGGGCCGAGCGACTCCGCCCGGCCGAAGGCGCGGGACAGCAGCACGCCGACGATCGGGACGCCCGCGATCAGCAGGCCGGCCGTGGAGCTGGAGAGGTGGCGTTCGGCGTCGGTCAGCGTGTACCAGGGGCCGACGATCTCGATGACCGCGAACGCCAGCATCGGCTTCCAGTGCGCCCGCAGGTTCCGGGCGAGGCCCGCCTGGCGCAGGGCGAAGGGGAGCAGGAGGAGCGCGCCGACGGCGCAGCGGGCGAAGACGACGCCCGACGGGGACACCTCGTCCACCGCCACTTTGATCATCAGATAGGGGATGCCCCAGACCACTCCCATCAGGGAGAACAGGAACCAGCCGCGTGCAGTCATGGGAGGAGTGTCCGCCCGCTCAGCACCCCGCGTCTTGAACGCTGTTGCGGTACGCCGCCGGGGTCACGCCGAGCACGCGGCGGAACCACCGGGTGAGGTGCGCCTGGTCGGCGAAGCCCACGAGGACGGCCGCCTCGGCCGGCCGCACCCCGGCGTCCAGCAGGGCGCGCGCCCGCGCCACCCGGTACTGGGCGAGCCACGCGTACGGCGGCACGCCCATCGTCGTACGGAACGCGCGGAGCAGCTGGTAGCGGGAGAGGCCGAGGTCGGCGGCGAGGTCGGCCAGGGACGGCGGGGCGAGGAGTTCGTCGGCGAGGCGGTCGCGGACGGTGAGGGCGACGGAGCGGGCGCCGGGGAGGGCGCCGTCGTCGGCGCGGGACGTGGAGTGGCGGCGGGCCAGCGCGGCGAGCAGCCAGGGCAGGCGCGACTCGGCCTCCAGCGGGTCGGGGTGGGCGCTGAGGTCGGTGTGCGTACGGCACAGGGCGGCGGCCAGCTCCGGGTCGTGCAGGACGGGGTCGGGGAAGTACGGCAGTGCGGTGCCGAGGGTGCCGTCGCCGAGCAGGGCGGGGGCGGCGTAGAGGGCGCGGTAGGCGTAGCCCTCGGGGGCGGCTGGGCCGCCGGTGTGCATCTCGCCGGGTTCCAGGACGACGATCGAGCCGGGCCCGGACACGATGCGTCCCCCGCGGTACGCGATCGTCTCGAGGCCGCCGACGGTGACCCCGACCGTGTACTCGTCGTGCGCGTGCGGCGCGTACTCGTGCCGGGCGAACCGCGCGGTGAGCAGATCCAGCGCGGGCCCGCACCGCCCCAGCCGAGCCCTGGTCCACCTGGCCTGTTCCCGCCCGTCCCCCATGCCGCCACACCCCCGCCCCTCAGGGGATCAGAGGAAGTCGGCGGTGTCCAGGGCGGCGCGTGCGTCGCCGCTTGACCCTGCCGCGACGTCAACGTTTCTACTGGGGGCATGCGGATCGGAGAGCTGGCCGCGGTGGTTGGGGTGACCACGCGGGCCGTGCGGCACTATCACCATCTCGGGCTGTTGCCGGAGCCGGAGCGGCTCGGGAACGGGTACCGGGACTACACCCTGCGGCACGCCGTCGTGCTGGCGCGGATCCGGCGGCTGACCGAGCTGGGGCTCGGCCTCGCCGAGGTGCGGGACGTGCTCGCGGACGACGCGGGCAAGGATCTCGCCGAGGTGCTGGCGGAGCTGGACGAGGACCTGACCCGGCAGGAGGAGGCGGTCCGGGAGCGGCGGGCGCGGCTGCGGACGCTGCTGGAGCCGGAGGGCGGGACGCCGGCGGAGGGCCCGGTGTCGCCGGAGCTGGCCGCGCTGTTCCGTGGCACCGCCCACCTGACCGACTCCCCCATGGCCGCGAAGGACCGCGAGATCCTCGCGCTGATCGAGACGTCCGCGCCGCCGGAGGAGCGGAAACGGCTGATGGGCCTGATGAGCGGGGTGGTCGACGCGCCGGGCGGGACGGAACGGGCCATGACCGTGTACCGGCTGCTCGACGAGCTCGAAGGGGTCGGCACGGACGACCCACGGGTCGACGAGGCCGCCCGTGCGCTCGCGGAGTGCGTACCGGCCGCGTTGCTGCCCGAGGACGCCGTCCTCGACGAGAGCAACAGTTTCCTGGCCGCCCTGTACGCGGACTTCGCCCCCGCCCAGGGGGAGGCCTTCCGGCGGGCGCTGCGGATCGTCGCGGAGGGGCGGGCATGAGCCGGCGGACGGAGGGAGAGGGCGCGGTGGGGGCGGCGGTGCGCGTGGGGTGGGCGCTGGTGCGGCACGAGGCGCGGCTGATGGCGAGCCTCGTGCTGTGGCTGGCGCGGCGTACGCACGGGACGGGTGCGGGAGGCACGGCGTTCGGGTACGCGCGCGGCGAGGCGGCCATGATGTTCGGGTTCGCGTTCGTGTGCGTCGTGGAGACCGTCGCGATGTCGGCGCTGCTGGGCGACTGGCCGACGCTGCACGCGGTGGTGCTGTTCCTGGACGTGTACACGGTCGTCTTCGTCGTCGCCCTGTACGCCGCCTCCGCCGTACGCCCGCACGTCGTCACCCCCGACGGGCTGCGCGTGCGCCGGGCCGTCCACGTGGATCTGCGGATACCACGGGGGCGGATCGCGTCCGTCCGGCGTGAGCTGCGGATGACGCACGCCACGGCGGAGGGCGAGCTGAACCTCGCCGTCGGCTCGCAGACGACCGTGACGGTGGAGCTCGTGGAAGCGGTCCCGCACCGGTCGTTCTTCGGGCGCGTCCGGGACGTGCGCGTGGTCCGCCTCCACGCCGACGACGCGGACGGCCTGGTACGGGCGCTCACCGCCGCCCCGCAGGGGCCCGCGGGCCACGCCGTACCCTGACAGGCGAGCTCGATCGAAGGAGTACCTGTGCTTGTCCTGCTGCCGCCGTCCGAAGGCAAGGCCGCTTCCGGCCGCGGTGCCCCGCTGCGGACGGAGTCCCTGTCGCTGCCGGGACTGACCGCCGCGCGGGAGGAGGTTCTCACCGAGCTGGTCGACCTCTGCTCCGGCGACGAGGACAAGGCGCGCGAGGTGCTCGGGCTGAGCGAGGGTCTGCGGGGCGAGGTCGCGAAGAACCGTGAGCTGCGCACCGCCGGGGCCCGTCCGGCCGGGGAGATCTACACCGGCGTGCTGTACGACGCCCTCGACCTGGCCTCCCTCGACGCGGCGGCGAAGCGGCGGGCGGCAGCGTCGCTGCTGGTGTTCTCCGGGCTGTGGGGCGCGGTCCGGGTGACCGACCGGATTCCCTCGTACCGCTGCTCGATGGGCGTCAAACTGCCCGGTCTGGGCGCGCTGGGCGCGTACTGGCGGGCGCCGATGGCGGACGTGCTGCCGGAGGCGGCGGGGTCAGGGCTGGTCCTCGACCTGCGCTCGGCCGCGTACGCGACGGCGTGGAAGCCGAAGGGCGAGGTGGCCGGGCGGACGGCCACGGTCCGTGTGCTGCACGCGCCGACCCGGAAGGTGGTCAGCCACTTCAACAAGGCGACCAAGGGGCGGATCGTGCGGAGTCTGCTGACGGCCGGGGCCGTGCCGGAGGGGCCGGCGGAGCTGGTCGAGGCGCTGCGGGACCTCGGGTACGTGGTGGAGGCGGCAGCGCCGCCCCGGGCGGGGGCGGCGTGGGCGCTGGACGTCCTGGTGGACGAGATCCACTGACCGCGCTCTCGTTGCAACATCCGCAACGACCTTTGCGCAGGATGCGCGCCGACGGCAGGATGAGCGCCATGAACGCTCCCCTGCCGTCGTCCGGCGTGCCCGGTGTCCCCTTCTCGGTGCTCGGGCTCGCCCCCGTGGTGCCCGTGGTCGTGGTCGAGGACGCCGCCGACGCCGTGCCGCTGGCGCGGGCGCTGGTGGCGGGCGGGCTGCCCGCGATCGAGGTGACCCTGCGGACCCCGGCCGCGCCCGACGCGATCCGGGCGATCGCCGCCGAGGTGCCGGGCGCCGTGGTCGGCGCGGGGACGGTACTCACGCCGGGGCAGGTAACGGACGCCGTGGCGGCCGGGGCGCGGTTCCTGGTCAGCCCGGGGTGCACGGACGCGCTGCTGACGGCGATGCGGGCGGCCGGGGTGCCGTTCCTGCCGGGGGTGTCCACGGCGTCGGAGGTGATGGCGCTGCTGGAGCGAGGGGTGCGGGACATGAAGTTCTTCCCGGCGCGCGCGGCCGGCGGCACGGCGTATCTGAAGTCCCTGGCGGGACCGCTGCCGCAGGCCCGCTTCTGCCCCACCGGGGGGATCGGCCCGGAGACCGCCCCGGAGTACCTGGCACTGCCCAACGTGGGTTGTGTCGGCGGGAGTTGGATGCTGCCGGAGGACGCGGTGGCCGCCCGTGACTGGGACCGCGTGGAGCGGCTGGCTCGTGAGGCGGCGGCGCTGTAGCCCGTCCGGGGCCTTTCACCCGAGTCATCCAGGTGTCGCGGGTCAGGCGCCCACTCGCCCACTGCCCTTCACCGCGTGGACAGCGCCCCAGCGGCGTCGCCGTCGCTTGCCGCCGCCGTTGTCGGCTGTGCCCGGGCGAGGACCCCGCTCGGCTCGGCCAAAGACGCACCGCGTCCAGCAGCCGGCCCGATGCGGACGACAGGCCCTACCTCAGGTGCGACGTGTCGTTGAACAGCCGGACGCTCGCGTTGCCGTCGGCGTAGTACGCCACGGCGGACAGCGAGGCGGCGGACAGTTCCATGCGGAACAGCGCCTCGGGCGGGGCGCCCAGGGCGAGTCGGATCAGGGTCTTGATCGGGGTCACGTGCGTGACCAGCAGGACCGTGCGGCCCCGGTACTCCGCGACCAGTTTGTCGCGTGCCTCCGCGACCCGGGCGGCCGTCGCCGCGAAACTCTCGCCGCCGCCGGTGGGCTGGGCGTCCGGGGACGCCAGCCAGGCGTCCAGGTCATCGGGGTACCGCTCACGCACCTCGCCGAAGGTGAGGCCCTCCCAGGCGCCGAAGTCGGTCTCCCGCAGCCCGTCCTCGACGGCCACGTCGAGCCCGAGCCGGGCGGCGACGATGCGGGCGGTCTCGCGGGTACGGGCGAGAGGTGACGCGACGACCGCCTGCACGGTGCCGCGCCGGGCGAGCGCGGCGGCGACCTTTTCGGCCTGCTCGCGCCCGATGTCGGAGAGGGAGGGGTCGCTGCCCCCGCTGCCGGAGAACCGCTTCTGGGGGGTGAGCGGCGTCTCGCCGTGCCGCAGCAGCACGAAGGTGGCGGGCGCGCCCATGTCGGCGGGCGCCCACCCGGAGGAGGGAGTGGCGACGGCCTGCGCGGCCCGCCGGTCGGCGTCGGCAGGCGCTGCTCCGCCGAGTCCGGCAGCGGCGTCCCGCGCGGAGGTGTCCGTCACCGGACGGTCCACGGCCGAGCCCTGCGCACCGGCGCCCTGCTCGACGACCGTCCCTTCACCGGAGGCGTCTTCGATGCCGCGGCCCCGGGCCGTCCCCGCACCGCCGGTCGCGGCGGCGCCCTCGGCCGCGGGACGCCGTTCCGACTCCGGCTCACCGGACACGGCCGAGCCCTGCGCACCGGCGCCCTGCTCGACGACCGTCCCTTCACCGGAGGCGTCTTCGATGCCGCGGCCCCGGGCCGTCCCCGCACCGCCGGTCGCGGCGGCGCCCTCGGCCGCGGGACGCCGTTCCGACTCCGGCTCACCGGACACGGCAGCGCTGCCCGCCGGCGCCGGCGCCTCCCGCACCCGCGCGGCCCCCGCCGCAGCGTCCCCGGGCGGACCCTCAGGCACCGGTACGGCGGGGGCCGCCGGCGGGGTGTCCAAGTCGGCGCGGCTGTCCGCAGGCGACCACGCCTCCCCCCGCGCGCCCGCGTCCATCGCCTCGTTGGCCAACCGGTCCGCGTGGGTGTTGCGTTCGCGAGGGATCCACTCGTAGGTGACCCGGTCCGGCGGGAAGACCGTCGCGGCCTCCGCCGCGAGCGGCTTCATCGACGGATGCTTGATCTTCCAGCGTCCCGTCATCTGCTCGATGACGAGCTTGGAGTCCATGCGGACGTGGACCCGGGCCTCCGGGTCGAGGTCGCGGGCGGCGCGCAGGCCGGCCAGCAGGCCCCGGTACTCGGCGACGTTGTTGGTGGCGACGCCGATGTACTCGGCGGCCTCCGCCAGGGTCTCCCCCGTCGCCGCGTCGCTCACCACGGCCCCGTAACCGGCAGGCCCCGGGTTGCCCCGTGACCCGCCGTCCGCCTCGACGACGAACTCCCGCATCGGACTCGATCCCCTGCCGTAGGTCCTACAGTCCCGACTCCGCCGTGCGGACCAGGATGCGGCGGCAGTTCTCGCAGCGCACCACGGTGTCCGGGGCGGCGGCGCGGATCTCGTTCAGCTCGGTGATGGCCAGCTCCTGACGGCACCCCTGGCAGGTGCGCGCGTACAGCTTGGCCGCGCCGATGCCGCCCTGCTGCTCGCGCAGCTTGTCGTAGAGGCTCAGCAGCGCGGCCGGCACCGAGGCGGCGACGACCTCGCGCTCCTTCGTCACGGACGCGGTCTCGCCGTCGATCTGCTCCAGTGCCGCGTCCCGGCGGGCGGTAGCGTCGTCGATCTTGCCCTGGACGGAGCCGACGCGCTCGGTCAGTTCGGCGACCCGCTCCTGGGCGGACTCGCGGCGCTCCATGACCTCGAGGACGACGTCCTCCAGGTCGCCCTGGCGCTTGGCGAGGGAGGCGAGTTCGCGCTGGAGGTTCTCCAGGTCCTTGGGCGAGGAGACGGCGCCGGAGTCGAGGCGCTTCTGGTCGCGGGCGGCGCGCTGGCGCACCTGGTCGACGTCCTGCTCGGCCTTGGTCTGCTCGCGCGCGCAGTCGCTCTCCTCGGTCTGCGCGGCGACGAGCAGGTCGCGCAGCTGGGCGAGGTCCCGGTTCAGGGACTCGATCTCGGCGTGCTCCGGGAGCGACTTCCGCTTGTGCGCGAGCTGCTGGAGGCGGACGTCGAGGTCCTGGACGTCGAGAAGTCGGATCTGGTCGGCGGGCTCGGCGTTCAGTTGGGGGCTCCAGATGAATCGGTGGTGGCACCGGACGACGCCGCGTGGGCGGTCCAGGGGTCGGTGACCGTGCGCGAGACGTGGACCCTGAGGTCCCAGCCGTGACGGTCGGAGATCTCGTCGAGCTGGGCGGCGGCCAGCTCGCACCAGGGCCACTCGGTGGCCCAGTGCGCCGCGTCGAGCAGCGCGAGAGGACTGTGGGCGCGGGCTTCCGACGCCGGGTGGTGGCGCAGGTCCGCGGTGAGGAAGGCGTCCACGCCGGCGGCCCGGACGTGGTCGAAGAGGCTGTCGCCGGAGCCGCCGCTGACGGCGACCGTCCGCACCGGTGCGTCGGGGTCGCCGGCGACGCGGATGCCCTGCGCGGTGGCCGGAAGCCGCTGGGCTGCGCGGGCCGCGAACTCACGCACGGTGAGCGGCGTGTCCAACTCGCACACGCGGCCCAGTCCCCGCCGCCCCTCGGGGTCGGAGGGGTCCGGCACCAGCGGCCGTACGACCCTGAGATCGAGCGCGCCGGCGAGGGCGTCGGAGACTCCCGGGTCGGCGGTGTCGGCGTTGGTGTGGGCGACGTGCAGCGCGATGTCGTTCTTGATGAGCGTGTGCACCACGCGGCCCTTGAAGGTGGAGGCCGCGACGGTGGTCGTGCCGCGCAGATAGAGCGGATGGTGCGTGACCAGCAGGTCGGCGCCGAGCTTCACAGCCTCGTCGACGATCTCCTGGACCGGGTCGACGGCGAACAGGACGCGCGTGACCTCCTGGTCCGGGTCGCCCACGACGGTGCCGACCGCGTCCCAGGACTCGGCCCGCTCGGCGGGCCACAGGTTGTCCAGCGCGGCGATGACTTCTGACAGACGGGGCACGCCGCCAAGGCTACCTGCCCCTTTCGCACGGCAGTACCGGATCCGGGTACCGCCGGGACGCCCGCCGGGCGGAGCGCCGCACCCACGGAGCACACTCCCCGCGCATCCTCAGCAGAATCGTTCCTGGAGCACCCTTACGTGTGAAGCGCGCTCCTCCGCTCCGCCGCCTCCGTCCGCGAAAACTACCGTTCGTCACCGGAGGTGACCGAAAGATGACGGTCTGCGCCATCGAACCTGCGGCGGCACACGAGAACGGAGCGGGACGGGCGGGCTGCACCATCACCGCGGACGGCTGTTACGCCGCCCGCCTGGCCCTCGCCGGCGACTCCCTGTTCCCGGAGCGCTGGACCCTGGACGGCCCCGAGCCGTACGCGGTGCCGCTGCCCGGCAACCAGCCCGAGGAGCCCGGCACCGAGGTGCAGCCCCTCGCCGACGGCCGGGTCCTCATCCACCGGCTGGTGGACGGGCGGCACGCCTTCTCCCTGCTGTACCCGACCGGCCCCGGCACCGGCGAGCTGCCGCTCGGCACGGTCGACCACGCCGGCGACGGCACCCGGCTGCGGCTGCTGCCCCCGGCCCCGGACGGCCGCCGTGCGTACGCCCTCGCCGCGGGACGGCACAGCGCGGCGGTGTGGCTGGTGGCGGGCGGCGCGTCCGGGCCCGAGCGGGTCGCGGAGATCCCCGGCGGCTGCTCGGGCGGGGCGTGGCTCGACCGCGAGGGGCGGATGCTCGCCCTGGACCGGGAGTCGGGCGGACGCACCAAGTCGGTGGTGGTCGACCTCGGACGCGGCGGCGAGGTGTCGCCGCTGCTGCAGATCGCGCCCGGCAGCGACGACCGGGTGCTGCTCGCCGACCCGGACAGCGGTCTGCTGCTGATCCGCTCGGACGCGCCCTCCCCGGGCCGGCCGCGGCTGGGCTGGGGCGTGCTGGGCAGCACGCTGCCCGTGCGGTTCCCCGAGTGCCTGCGGCTGCCGGTCCGCACGGTGACGCCGTTCGCGGTGCAGCCGGGTCAGATGCTGACCCCGGAGGGGTGCGCGGTGGCGCTGCACGTCGAAGGGGCGGACGGCGCCGGCTGGATCGGGCTGTGGCGTCCCGCCGAGCGGCGCGTCCACCATGTCCCGGCCCCGGCGGGCTGGCTCACCGGCACGGGACTGTGGACGGCGGACGGGGCGCTGCGGCTGCCGTACTCCTCCGGCGCGGTGCCGTGCGGGGTGGCGACGCTGACGATGCCGGGTGAGGAACGGCGGCCGGAGGACGGCTCCCGGGACGGCGCCGCGCCGGACGCGGAGGGCGCGGAATCATCACCCCCGACCGGTGATCAGTACAGCGGTCAACTACCCACGGGTAAAACGGAGATGACCGTTCATCACCTCAACTCCCTGGCCGACGCGCCGCGTCCCGTGCCCCTTCAGCAAGCACCCCTCGGACGGCTTGTAACGAACTAGTGGCGGTTGGCGTGGCCGCCTGGATCCGGGGTGCGGTGGGCCGGTTAGACTCGCCCGGCTGTAGGAAAGATCATGTTTACGGGGTGAAATCCTTCCGATGAGCGACGTCATCACGCACGAGCCGCGGCCCGTCGAGCACGAGCAGGTCGCCGCGGGTCACGGCAGGCACCGGGGACCGGTCTCCACGCAGGAGGCGGAGACGTCCCCGCGCGGCCGGCACCGCAAGCCGACCCAGGAGAACGACCGCGGGGAGTGACCGCCGCCGACCCAGGTCGGCCGGTCCCGCCCTCCGCGGGTGGAACGGAAAGCACGGACCCCGACCGTCGTCGACGGTCGGGGTCGTCTTCATGCTCCCTTCTCGCTGAGCTCCACCGTCGCGCCCGCCAGTACGGGCGCCTCCCCGCGTTCCACCGCGCCCACGGCCACCCGTACGGTGCCGTCCCCACGCCACATCCGGATCCGCAGTGTCTCGCCCGGGTACGTCACCCCGGCGAACCGGGCGGTCCAGGAGCGGACGCGGGTGACGTCGCCGTCGAGGAGCGAGTCGACGACCGCCTTGAGGGTCATGCCGTAGGTGCACAGGCCGTGCAGCACGGGGCGGTCGAAACCGGCGCGGCGCGCGAACTCGGGGTCGGCGTGCAGGGGGTTGAGGTCGCCGGTGAGGCGGTAGAGCAGCGCCTGGTCCTCCCGTACGGGGCGCTCGGCCGTGAGGTCGGGGGCGCCCCGCTCCTCCGGCGCGCCCGCCGAGGGCCCGCGGTCGCCGCCCCAGCCGCCCTCGCCGCGTACGTACACCTGCGCCTCGGCCGTCCACAGCGGGCCGTCCGCGTCGGCGGCGTCGCTGCGCAGGACCAGCAAGGCCGCCTTGCCCTTGTCGTGCACGGCGGTGATGCGGTCGGTGCGGGTGGCGGTGGCCCGTACGGGCAGGGGGCGGTGCACGCGGAGCGACTGGCCGCCGTGCAGCACGTGAGCGAGGTCCACGTCGACGCCGGGCATGGACAGGGCGGCGATCACCCCGGGCGGTCCGCCGCCCGCGACGGTGGCGAAGCTCGGCAGGACGTGGAGGCGGGACTCCAGGGTGTAGCGCAGTTCGCGGGGGTCGGTGGCGGGGACGCCGGCGCCGATGCCGAGGTGGTAGAGCTGGACGTCCTCGGGGGTCCAGGAGATCTCGGTGGTGCGGGGCGCGGCGGCGAGGGCGCGGGCGGTGTCGAGGGGCATGTCGCTCCTGATCGCGGGGGTGGTCCGGACCCTGTATAGCCCGGCGTACGGCTCCGGGTCAGCCGCAGGACCCGGGACATCCACACTGGTGCGGACCGTACGGACGGCTCTGTCGGCGGGCGCCGGGCCCGGCCTGCCGTCGACGGGAACCGCACCCGGCCGGGCCCGGCGCACACCCGGCTGACGCCCGACGCGGGACGGACACCCGGCGCACGGCCCGGTCGGCCCGGCGACGCCCACCGGGCGATGGCGGCGGCGCCCGCTCGGCGGCGTACCGGGCGCCCCGCCCACATGCCCGGCGCCCCGCCCCGGCCGGCTCCGGCACACGACGCCCGCGCAGGCGCCGGCGACCGAGCGGGGCGCCACGCACACCCCACGGAGGCGCGGCAGCGGGGTGGCTGTGACCCGGGCGCGGATCACACCCCGGGCCAGGCCCGGCGCACACCCGGCTGACGCCCGACGCCCGCCCGACGCGGGGCTGGGGCGCCGACAGTCGCGCGAACCGCGGGTTCACCCCGTCCGCCCCGTCCGCGTCCGCGGCAGCCACGCGAACATCAGCAGCGACCCGGCCGCCAGGACGACGGCCCCCGTGGTGAAGACCAGGGCGTAGCCCTCGGTCAGCGCCTCCGGGGTGTCCGCCCCGTTCGTGCGGGCCGCCGCGATCGTGGCCATGACCGCGAGGCCGAGGGAGCCGCCCATCGTGCGGGAGGTGTTGACGAGGCCGGAGACGAGACCGGCCTCCTCGGGGGCCGCTCCCGACGTGGCGAGGGACGCCAGCGGGGTGCCGGCGAGGCCCGCGCCGAGCATCATCAGGACGCCCGGGATCATGATCGCGGTGAGGTACGCGCCGTCCGCCGTCATCGTGGACTGCCAGGCGAAGCCGGCCGTCGCGACGAGCGTGCCGAGCACGGCCACCGCGCGCGGTCCCGTGGCCCGCATCAGCCAGGGGGCGACCTTGGAGCCGACGATCACGGCGACCGAGCTGGGCACCAGGGCGAGTCCGGCCTCCAGCGGGGTGTAGCCGAGGACGTTCTGCGCGTACAGGGTCATGAAGAACCACATGCAGAACATCGCGGAGCCGCTGAGGAACATGGCGACGTTCGCGGAGGCCACCGACCGCAGCTTCAGCAGCCCGAGCGGCATCAGCGGGGACCTGGCGCGGGCCTCGGCGAGCAGGAACAGCGCGACGAGGGCGAGCCCGGCGCACAGCGGCACCACGGTGGACATCGCCGTCCAGCCGGCCTGCTCGGTCTGGGAGACCCCGTACGCCAGGGTGGCGAGGCCCGCCGTGACGAGGACGGCGCCGGGCAGGTCGAGGCGGCGGCCGTCCCCGGCGCGGCTCTCGGTGATCCAGCGGGCGGCGGCGGCCAGCACGACCGCGCCGACCGGCACGTTGATCAGCAGCACCCAGCGCCAGGACAGCGTCTCGACGAGCACCCCGCCGACGAAGCCGCCCGCCGCGCCGCCGCCCGCGCCGACGGCGGTCCAGGTGGCGATGGCGCGGGCACGGGCCGCGCCCTCCGGGACCGCCGAGGTGACGAGGGTGAGCGTGGAGGGCGCGAGGACGGCCGCCCCGAGCCCCTGCACGGCCCGCGCCACCAGCAGCTGCCAGCCCTCCTGGGCGAGCCCGCCGGCCAGCGAGGCCAGGGTGAACAGCCCGAGTCCGACGAGGAACATCCGCTTGCGCCCGTAGAGGTCGCCGGCCCGGCCGCCGAGCAGCATGAAGCCCGCGAACGCGATGGAGTACGCGTTGACCACCCACTGCAGGCCCTGCTCGTCCAGCCCGAGGCCGCCGCGTACGGACGGCAGCGCCACGTTGACCACGGAGATGTCGAGGACGACGAGGAACTGGCCGGCGCAGGCGAGCGCCACCACCAGCCATACGGGCGGTGCGGTGCGGGCGGGGACGCGGGTGGTGTCGGGGGCTTCGAGCATGAGGGTCATGCTCTCAACCGCCGCGCGCGGCCCGCATCGGCATCTCGCCCGACCTTCGTCTCCTCCCTCGGACCGATCCCCGGACCGGTGGAGACACCGGCTGCGCGGCCGGGCGGCCGGTCTGCGGACCTCCAAGGAACGGTCAAGAAATCGTTAGGGGGTCGAAACAACGGAATAGTTGCCTCGGCGCACGGGGTTCACGGTCCACGTACCTGCCGTTCGGCCGCCTGGAGGCACCCCGTATGACACAGACGACGCCCGTCCGTCCCTCCGGCAGAGCGGGCGCGGCGGTGGTCCCCGTCCTCGCCTTCGCGGGCATCGTCGTCGCGGTGATGCAGACCCTGCTGGTCCCGGTGATCAAGGACCTGCCGCGGCTGCTCGACACCGCGCCCGCCGACGCCACCTGGGTCCTGACCTCGACCCTGCTGTCGGGCGCCGTGGCCACCCCGATCATGGGACGGCTCGGCGACCTCTTCGGCAAGCGGCGGATGCTGGTCGCCAGCCTCTCGGTGATGGTGGTGGGCGCGCTGGTCAGCGCGTTCACCAGCGATCTGCTGGTGATGATCGCCGGCCGTACGCTCCAGGGCTTCGCGATGGGCGCGATACCGCTCGGCATCGGCCTGATGCGGGACATGCTGCCGCGCGAACGCCTCAGCTCCGCGATGGCGCTGATGAGCTCCTCCATCGGCGTCGGCGGCGGTCTGGCGCTGCCCGCCGCCGCGCTGGTCGCCCAGCACACCGACTGGCACGCCCTCTACCTCGGCGCGGCCGGCCTGGGCGTGATCGCCATCGCCCTCACCCTGGCCGTCGTGCCCGAGTCGCCGCTGCGCGCCAAGGGCTCGTTCGACCTGCCGGGCGCGCTGGGTCTGACCGCCGGTCTGGTGCTGTTCCTGCTGCCCGTCTCCAAGGGCAGCGACTGGGGCTGGACGTCCGGCACCACGCTGGGCCTGTTCGGCGCGGCGGCCGTGGTGCTGCTGCTGTGGGGGCTGATGGAGCTGCGTGTCGCCGCGCCGCTGGTGGACCTGCGCACCACGGCCCGCCGTGAGGTGCTGCTCACCAACCTCGCCTCGATCATGGTCGGCGTCTCCTTCTTCGTGGTCTCCCTGGTGCTGCCCCAGCTGCTCCAGCTGCCCACCGCGTCGGACGGGCTCGGGCAGTCGATGGTGGTCGCGGGCCTGTGCGTGGCGCCGCTGGGCCTGACGATGATGTTCACGGCGCCGGTGTACGCGCGGCTGTCCTCCCGGTACGGCCCCAAGGTCACCCTGATCATCGGCCTGCTGGTGATCGCGGCCGGGTACGGCGGCGGGCTCGGGCTGATGAGCGCCGCCTGGCAGACCGTGGTCACCTCGGTGGTGCTCGGCGCGGGCATCGGACTCGCGTACTCCTCGCTGCCCGCGCTGATCGTCGGCGCGGTCCCGGCCTCCGAGACCGGCGCGGCGAACGGCCTCAACACGCTGATGCGCTCCATCGGCACGTCGGTGTCCAGCGCCGTGATCGGCATGGTGCTGGCGAACACCTCGGACGTGGTGGGCGGGGTCACGGTGCCGACGCTGCACGGCTTCCGCGTCTCGTTCGGGATCGCCGCGGCGGCGGTCGCCGTCGGCCTGGTGCTGGCCCTGTTCCTGCCCGGCCGGCGTCCGTCGGTCCGTCCGCAGCTGCGGGCGAGCAGCGAGGAGGAGGCGAACCTGGAGCGTGCGCGGGAGGCGCTGCGCGGCTTCCGGGGCCGGGTGCTGGACGCGTCCGGCGCGCCGGTGGCCCGCGCCCGGGTCACCCTCATCGACCGGCACGGCCGCCGCGCGGGCGCCACGGTCTCCGCGGCCGACGGCACCTACGCCGTCACGGTCCCGGCCCAGGGCCCGTACGTCCTGGCCGCCCGCGCCCCGGGCCACGGCCCCCTCGCCGCCCCGGCGACCCACACGGGGGCGGGCGACTGCGTCGCCGTCGACCTGTCACTGCCGCCGGAGACGGTCACGGCGTGACGGCCGCCGGCCCGGCGGCGGCCGCCCGACACGCGGGTCCGGAGGCCGGACCGCCGGGGCCCCGCTGCCCGGGAGGGCCGGCGCCTCGGCCGCCCGTCGGCGCCTCCCCGCGCACGGCCGCCGGGACACCGGGCTCCCGACCTGGTCTACGTCCGGAGACGGCCGGCCTGACGCCGGGCGGCACCACAACCGCCCCGCGCCGCGGGAAACCGCGCGCCGGGCCCCCGGCGGACGGCACGGCGGCCGTCCCCCGCCGCCCGCCCCGACCGGCAGCGCCCGGGCGCAGGAGGCGGGCCGCCCCACCGTCCGGCGCTCCGGGCGCACCGTCGAAGCCGAGCCGGGGTCCGCGGCGGCACCCCCCGTTCCGGCGCACGGCCCGTGCCGCAGCGCACGGGCCGCCGTCGAGCCGGAGCCCGCCTCCGCACAGGCGCCGCCCGTCCGGTTACCTGCCGGTACCCCCCTTCACCGCCCCCGCCGGGGCTACGGCAGCATGGCCCCGTGGAAACATCTGTGACCTCCGGAGAGGCGGACCCCATGGTGAAGGCGCCGGAGCCCGCGATCCTGGACGCGTTCGAGGCGGCGAAGGGGTTCATGCCGCTGGACGAGGGGCTCGCCCTGTACGCCGCCGCCGTCGAGGCCGGGCGGCTGGGGCTGCCGTTGCTGGAGATCGGGACGTACTGCGGCCGCTCCACGATCCTGCTCGCGGACGCGGCCCGCGCGGCCGGGGTGACCGCGCTCACCGTGGACCACCACCGGGGCAGCGAGGAACAGCAGCCGGGGTGGGAGTACCACGACCCGGAGACGGTCGACCCGGAGCTGGGCGTGATGGACACCCTGCCGACCTTCCGGCGGACCCTGCGCCGGGCCGGTCTGGAGGAGCACGTGGTGGCGCTGGTGGGGCGCTCCCCGCAGATCGCCGCCCTGTGGGGGCGCCCGCTGGGCCTGGTGTTCGTCGACGGCGGCCACACCGACGAGCACGCGGGCGCCGACTACGAGGGCTGGGCCCCGCACGTCGCCGAGGGCGGGCTGCTCGTCATCCACGACGTCTTCCCCGACCCGGTGGACGAGTTCACCGGGCAGGCCCCGTACCGCGTGCACCAGCGGGCGCTGGCGTCCGGGGAGTTCACGGAGGTCTCCGCCACGGGGTCGCTGCGCGTCCTGCGCCGTACGGGTGCGGTCGCCGCGCACCGTTAGGGTGGCTGCGTGGTGTACACAGGTCCCGACTTCGATCCGCCCCCGCAGCGGCGCTCCCGCCGTGGTCCGCTGACCGTGGCGCTCGCCGCGCTCGTCTGCGGCGGGCTGCTCGGCTGGGGCGTGTACGCGGCCACGGGCTCCACGGACGACAAGGGCACGGGCGCGGAGGCCGGGGGCTCCCCGTCGGCCGCGCCCCGCACGCCGTCGCCCGCCGCCTCCTCCCCCGTCGGCAGCGTCTCCCCGTCCGCGGAGGACGAGGAGTCCTCCCCGGCCCCGCGGACGCCCTCCGCGTCCGCGCCCGCCGCGGCAGGACCGCTCAAGGGCAAGGTCGTCGTCATCGACCCCGGGCACAACCCGACGAACGTCAAGCACACGGCGGAGATCAACCGTCAGGTGGACGTCGGCACGCACCGCAAGGAGTGCGACACCACCGGCACCTCCACCAACGACGGTTACCCGGAGGCGGAGTTCACCCTGGACGTCGCCCACCGGATGCGCGCCCTACTGGAGAAGCAGGGCGCGACGGTGAAGCTGACGCAGGACCGCGACCGGCCGTACGGGCCGTGCGTGGACGAGCGGGCCCGGATCGGCAACGCGGCGAAGGCCGACGCGGTCGTCTCCATCCACGCCGACGGCTCCGGCGCCGGCAACCGCGGCTTCCATGTGATCCTGCCCGGTCCGGTGAACGCCGGGGAGGCGGACACCCGCGCCGTCGTGGAGCCTTCGCGGGAACTCGGGGAGCGCATCGCGGGCAACTTCGTGCGCGTCACCGGCACCGCGCCGTCCAACTACATCGGCGGCGGCACCGGACTCGTCACGCGGAAGGACCTGGGCGGTCTCAATCTGTCAACGGTTCCGAAGGTGTTCATCGAGTGCGGGAACATGCGCGATAGCAAGGACGCGGCGCTGCTGACCAGCGGCGCCTGGCGGCAGAAAGCGGCGCAAGGGATTTCCGAGGGAATCGTGAGTTTCCTGCGCGGGTAGGGATCAGCCCACTGATCCGGGCGGACAGCCCGATCCGGCGGACGATAGTGTCGTCCGTACGATCAGGGGCCGCCCCCGCGCTTCGCACCGGACCCTACGGGGCGATCCGGTGACAGCGACGCCTCTTCCGACGACGAGACGACCTACGAAGGACCTGAAGTGAATATCCGCTCCCTCACTCGAGGCGACGGCGTGGTGATCGGAGCAGCCGTACTGCTGTTCATCGCGTCGTTCCTCGATCTGTACTCGGTCGAAGGCGCCCCGGACAGCGTGGACTTCCCCAGCCTGTGGGCGAGCGGTCCGGTGCTGCTGAGCGTGGTGCTGGCGGGCCTCATCGCCGCGGCCCTGATCGTCGTCGCCCGGGGTCTGCCGCAGGCGCCGAAGGTCGCGGGTCTGGACCTGGCGCCGTTCGGTGTGGCCTTCGCGGTGTTCGCCGCCTGGAGCGCGCTGGGCAACGTCTTCGACCCGGCCGGCGGCGCCGACAACTTCGAGGGCGGCGGCGACGGCCCCGACGCGGGCCTCGGCCTGATCCTCGCGCTCGTCGCCACGCTGATCATGGCGGCCGCCGCCGTGGCCACGCCGCTGGTGCCGGCGCTCAAGGGCGCGCTGCTCCCGGCCGCCCGTCCCGCCGCCCCGCAGCAGCCGTACGGCGCGCAGCCGCCCGGCGGTTACGGCTACCCGGGCGCCCAGCCGGCGTCCTTCGGCGGCGGCCAGCCGGGCCAGCCGTACGGCGGTCAGCCGCAGCAGGGCCAGCCGGCCGCGCCGCCCGCCGCGGACTTCTCGCCGTTCTGGTTCGCCGTGCCGGTGCCGCGTCCGCTGTTCCCCGAGGACGGCTCGCCCACCCCGATCGCCGAACTCGCCCCGGGCACCTGGTACCTGGCGGTGGAGCAGCGCGGTCAGGCGCTCGTCGCGCAGACGCAGGACGGCCGCCGCGGCGTCCTTCAGGACACGTCGGGCATCCAGCGCGGCTGAGCCCCGGACCCGTCGTCGACGGCCCCTCGCCCTGCCGGGCGGGGGGCCGTTCGCGTGCCGCCCGCGAACGGGCGTGGTTTCAAGCGGGCGTTCGGGGCCAGACGGAGTTCATGTCCCCTCGATATCGCTCTGGTTCCACCTCCGCGGGGACGGTCATCGCGGTGATCGCGGACGTCATGGCCGTCATCCTCGGACTGTGGATCTTGATGTACCTGCTGGACGCCAACCGGGCCAACGACCTGGTGCGGTTCGTCCATGACGCGGCGAACTGGCTGGCCGCCTGGTCGCGTGACCTGTTCACCTTCGACGAGGAGTGGGCGCGGGTCGTCTTCGGCTACGGACTCGCCGCCGTGGTCTACCTGTTCGTCGGCCACGCCATCGCCGGGCGGCTTCGCCGCCACTGACCCGTACGAGCCCTGCGGCTCAGGCGTCCGGGCAGCAGTCCGGGTCCATGCCCTTCGGCAGCTGCTCCCCGCCGAAGACCGCGCAGGTCGGCTCGTGACCGCCGAGGGCGGCGACGGCCAGCAGCAGCGACCCCGCCGTCCAGGTGGTCAGCTCGCGCGGCCATATGGCGTCGTCGTCGAAGACGTAACCCGTCCAGTACAGGCCGCTCTCCGGATCGCGCAGGTGCTGGATCGACTGGAGCACCTCCAGCGCGCGGTCGGACTCGCCCGTCGCCCAGAGCGCCAGGGCGAGTTCGGCCGACTCCCCGCCCGTCACCCACGGGTTGGGCACCACGCAGCGCACCCCGAGGCCGGGCACGACGAACCGCTCCCAGCCCTCGTCGATGCGCTCCCGCGCCTCGGCGCCGGTCAGCGCGCCGCCCAGCACCGGGTAGTACCAGTCCATCGAATAGCGGTCCTTGTCCAGGAACCGCTCCGGGTGGCGCCGGATGGCGTGCCGCAGCGCGCCCACGGCCAGCTCCCAGTCGGGCTGGGGCTCCTCGCGCTGCTCGGCGATCGCCAGGGCGCAGCGCAGGGCGTGGTGCACGGAGGAGGAGCCGGTGAGCAGCGCGTCCGAGGCGGGCGTGCCGTCGTCGTCGCGCCGCCAGCCGATCTGCCCGCCGGGCTGCTGGAGCCGCAGCACGAACTCCACGGCCGCGCACACGGTGGGCCACATGCGGTCCAGGAAGGTGTCGTCGCCGGTGGCGAGGTAGTGGTGCCACACGCCGACGGCGATGTAGGCGACGAAGTTGGTCTCCCGGCCCCGGTCGGTGACGTCGTCCGGGTCGCCGTCGGCGTAGGCCGCGTACCAGGAGCCGTCGTCCAGCTGGTGCCGGGCCAGCCACAGGTAGGCCCGCTCGGCCGCCTCGTGCTCGCCCGCCGTGTCCAGCGCCATCGCGGCCTCGACGTGGTCCCACGGGTCGAGGTGGTGACCGCGGAACCACGGGATCGCGCCGTCCTCCCGCTGCACCGCGAGGATGCCGGCGACGGTCTGCGCCGCCTCCTCGGGCGTCAGCACGCCCGTGAGGACGAGGTGTTCGGAGCTGGGCGTGCGGGGGTCGCCGGCCGACCGGGAGGTCGTCACGTGGCGTCCGCCTCGGCGCGCGGCAGGTGCGGCTTGGTCGCGTAGGCGACGAAGCTCTTGCCGATCACCGGGTTCAGCGCCCGCTCGGCGACCCGGGTGGCCAGCGGCTTCTTCATGATGTCCCAGACCAGCAGCTTGTGGTACGCGCGCACCGGCAGCGCCTTGTCGTTGTCGACGCCGAACGCGCACTTCAGCCACCAGTACGGCGAGTGCAGGGCGTGGGCGTGGTGGGTGCCGTAGGGGCGCAGGCCGGCCTCGCGGATCTTGGCGAGGAGTTCGTCCGCCTTGTAGATGCGGATGTGGCCGCCCTCGACCTCGTGGTAGGCGTCGGACAGGGTCCAGCAGACCTTCTCCGGGCCGTAGCGCGGGACGGTGATAGCGATGCGGCCGCCCGGCTTGAGCACGCGCACCATCTCGGCGAGCACACCCTTGTCGTCGGGGATGTGCTCCATCACCTCGGAGATGATGACGACGTCGAAGGAGTCGTCGGGGAAGGGGAGGGCGAGGGCGTCGCCCTCCATGGCGGTGGCGGTGGCCCCGGCGGGCGCCTCACCGGCCTCCTTCATCGCCGCGAACCACTTGGCGACCTCGCGGATCTCCTCGCCGTTCCGGTCCAGCGCCACGACCTGGGCGCCGCGCCGGTAGCACTCGAAGGCGTGCCGTCCGGCGCCGCAGCCGAGGTCCAGGACGCGGTCGCCCGGGGCGAGCGGGAACCGGGAGAAGTCGACGGTCAGCACGTGGCCCTGCTTTCACGGTCGGAGGTGTCGGCCGCGGTCACGGGTACGCCGCCCGTGTCCGCGAGAGCGTCGGGGACGAGGTCGAGGTCCACGGGCGCGGAGGCCTGCGGGACGGGGGCCGTCGCGCGCACGGGGGCGCCCCGGCGGGCGCGGGCGGTCTCGATGGCCTCGCGGTAGCGGGCGACGGTGCCCTCGGCGGCGCGCGCCCAGGTGAAGTTGGCCAGCACGCGGTCGCGTCCGGCGGCGCCGAGGCGGGCGCGCAGCTCGTCGTCGCCGAGGAGCCGGGTGAGCGCGGCGGCCAGGGCGCCCGCGTCGCCGGGCGGCACGGCCAGGCAGGTCTCCCCGTCGCGTCCGGCGACCTCGGGGATGGCGCCGCCGGTGGTGGCGACGAGCGGGGTGCCGGTGGCCATGGCCTCGGCGGCCGGGAGGGAGAAGCCCTCGTAGAGCGACGGCACGCAGGCGACCTGCGCGGAGCGCACCAGGTCGACGAGCTCGGCGTCGGAGATGCCCTTGACGAACTCAACGGCGCCTTCGAGGCCGTAGCGCTCGATCGCCTGGGCGACGGGGCCCTCGGCGGGGCGCTTGCCGACCACGACGAGGTGGGCGTCGGGCTGTTCGGCGCGCACCTTGGCGAGCGCCTCGACGAGGAAGACGAGACCCTTCAGCGGTACGTCGGCGCTGGAGGTGGTGACGATCCGGCCCGGGACGACCGCGACGGACGGGTCCGGGGAGAACAGGTCGGTGTCGGCGCCGATGTGGACGACGTGGATGCGGTCGGGCCGTACGGCGAGGTCCTCGACGATCTCCGCGCGGGAGGAGCCGGAGACCGTGAGCACGGACGGCAGCCGGCGCGCGACGCGCTTCTGCATGCGGGTGAACGCGTACCAACGGCGCACCGACGCGCGGCGCTTCCAGTCCTCGGCGGCGTCCAGTTCGAGGCGGCGGTCCACCGTGATGGGGTGGTGGACGGTCGTCACCAGGGGGGCGCCGAGGTCGCCGAGCAGGCCGTAGCCGAGGGTCTGGTTGTCGTGGACGACGTCGAAGTCGCCGCGGCGGGCGCGCAGATGGCGGCGGGCGCGCAGCGAGAAGGTCAGCGGCTCGGGGAAGCCGCCGGTCCACATGGTGCCGACCTCGAGGGCGTCGATCCAGTCGCGGTACTCGTCGCGTTTCGGGGTGCGGAAGGGGTCCGGCTGCCGGTAGAGGTCGAGGCTGGGCAGTTCGGTCAGGCTCAGCCCGTCGTACCCCTCGTCGAGCACCGGGTAGGGCTGGGCGCCGATGACCTCGACGCGGTGCCCCAGCCGGGCCAGTTCGCGGGAGAGGTGGCGCACGTAGACGCCCTGGCCGCCGCAGAACGGGTTTCCCTTGTAGGTGAGGAGCGCGATGCGGAGCGGTCGCGAGCCGTCGGATGCGGGGCCTGCCGAGGGCCCGGCCTGACTGGCCTCAGCGGTCACTCTGGGACCCCCTTCTGCCTGCACTGTCCCGCGACAGTACGACGGGACGCCGATCTAGAACAAGTTTCAGAGTTGATCGTTCGGAGGAACTGAATCTACCGGCAGGTAAGAACGTCGGCAGCGGTGGATCAGGTGATTCACGCCACGGCCGGCGCCGTGCCATGCTGTCCGATCATCGATCCTCACCGACTGTCACGGACGGGACCCATGCCCGCGGATGCCCACAGGACCAAGGCGGCGCCGGACGCCGGGCGCGCCGGGCCGGCCTCGCCGCTCACTCAGCGGCAGGAGGCGCGGCGGCGGCGCATCCTCGAGGCGTGCGCGCGGCTGGCCTCGCGGGGCGGTTTCGACGCGGTGCAGATGCGGGAGGTCGCGGAGTCCTCGCAGGTGGCGCTGGGCACGCTGTACCGGTACTTCCCGTCGAAGATCCATCTGCTGGTGGCGACGATGCGGGACCAGCTGGAGCATCTGCACGCGACGCTGCGGAAGAAGCCGCCGGCCGGAGAGACGGCGGCGGAACGGGTCGCCGGGACGCTGATGCGGGCGTTCCGCGCGCTGCAGCGCGACCCGCTGCTGGCGGACGCGATGGTGAGGGCGCTGACGTTCGCGGACCGCAGCGTGAGCGCGGAGGTGGAGCAGGTCTTCCGGCGGACGACGGCGATCATCCTGGACGCGACGGACCTGGCCGACCCGACGCCCGAGCAGCTGTCGACGGTGCGGGTGATCGGGCACACCTGGCACTCGACGCTGATCACCTGGCTGTCGGGGCGGGCCTCCATCGAGCAGGTGGGCGTGGACATCGAAACGGTGTGCCGGCTGATCGACCTGACGGCTCCGCCGCGTCACGGGAACACCTGACGAAATTTTCGAAAGCGCTTCCGTCCCGAGTCACTCAGCCCTCCCACCGGCCACTCTTCGGTCGACCTGGCATTCGGTGTGCGTGAACGGTTGACCACCCGTTCCGCCCTCCGTATCGTCACCGCAGCAATTCGGAGCCGAGTCCGAAATTTTCGCACCGCAGCGTCAACCGCGAGCAGTGTCATCAGCGCCACCCCCACCGCACCACGCTCACCCGATCCGCACCATGGGACCCGCCGGAGAAGGGATGACATGCGCATGATCAGAAAGGGAACGACAGAGCCACGCGGGAGAGCCGGGGGCGCCGTCCCCCGCGCGCGGCGCGGGCTGCGCGCCGCGCTCAGCGCCGCCACCACCGCCCTGTTGACAGCCGGCGCCCTCGCCGCGCTTCCCCAGGGCGCCGCGCACGCCGCCGACAGCCTGGGCGACGCCGCGGCCGAGAAGGGCCGCTACTTCGGCGCCGCCGTCGCCGCGAACCACCTCGGCGAGGCGCAGTACGCGGCCACCCTGAACCGCGAGTTCAGCTCGGTGACACCCGAGAACGAGATGAAGTGGGACGCCCTCGAACCGAGCCGGGGCTCCTTCAGCTTCAGCCGCGCGGACCAGATCGTCGGTCACGCCAAGGGCCAGGGCATGTCCGTCCGCGGGCACACGCTGGTCTGGCACTCGCAACTTCCGGGCTGGGTCTCCCAGTTGGGCGCGAGCGACCTGCGCACGGCGATGAACAACCACATCACCCAGGTGATGACCCACTACAAGGGCGAGATCCACTCCTGGGACGTGGTCAACGAGGCGTTCCAGGACGGCGGCAGCGGCGCCCGGCGCTCCTCGCCCTTCCAGGACAAGCTGGGCGACGGCTTCATCGAGGAGGCGTTCCGCACCGCCCGCGCGGCCGACTCCAACGCCAAGCTCTGCTACAACGACTACAACACGGACGGCGTCAACGCGAAGAGCAATGCCGTCTACACCATGGTCAGGGACTTCAAGGCCCGGGGCGTGCCGATCGACTGCGTCGGCTTCCAGTCGCACTTCAACCCCAACTCCCCCGTCCCGTCCGACTACCAGGCCAACCTCCAGCGGTTCGCGGACCTCGGCGTGGACGTCCAGATCACCGAGCTGGACATCGAGGGCTCGGGCCAGGCCCAGGCCGCCGACTACGGCAACGTCGTGCGCGCCTGCCTGGCGGTGAGCCGCTGCACCGGCATCACGGTGTGGGGGATCCCGGACAAGTACTCGTGGCGGTCGAGCGGCACCCCGCTGCTGTTCGACGACAACTACAACAAGAAGCCCGCGTACGACGCCGTGCTGAGCGCGCTGGGCGGCACCCCCAGCGACCCGGGGGACCCGGGCGACCCCGGTGACCCGGGCGACCCGAATGCGGCCTGCTCCGCCGCCTACACCACGTCCGAGCAGTGGAACGGCGGCTACAACGGCAGGGTGACCATCACCGCGGGCAGCGCGCCGATCGCCGGGTGGACCGTGACGCTCACCCTGGGCTCGTCGCAGCAGGTGGTCTCCGTGTGGAACGGGTCACCCAGCTACAACGGCAACGTGATGACCGTCCGCTCCACCTGGAACGGCTCGCTGGCGGCCGGCGCCTCGACCAGCTTCGGCTTCACCGTCAACGGCTCCTCCTCGTCCCCGCCGCAGATCGGCGCCTGCACCGCCTCCTGACCCCCACCCCTCCCCTCGGCCCGCACCCGCCCCGCACGGGTGCGGGCCGACCCCTGGGTGCCGTGACCCCCGTCACCTCGGGCCTGTGTGCCTCTCCTCGCGCACGCGGCCGCCCCGGACGCCCGTTCTACGGGCGGGTAGAGTGGCCGCGTCGTATCACAGCCGTACGGGGGGAAGCCGGTGCGAATCCGGCGCTGACCCGCAACCGTGAGCCGTCGTGGAGACGGTGAGCCGGAATGCCCCGCACGGATCGTGACCGGCTCACGTGCCCGGCAGCCCGCCGGCGCACGGGCACCGTCGAGGTATACGGAGCCGAGCCGCCGGGGTGTCCCGCGCTGCCCGGCCCTCTTCAGGGAGAGGCACCCGCCCGTCATGAACGTCCGCCGCAGCGCAGCGGTGCTCGCCGCCGTCGCCGTCCTCGGCGCCGCCGCACCGGCAGCAGCCGACTCGTCCCCGTCGCCTTCCCCGCAGCCGCTGCCGTCCGCGCTGTACGGGGACGCCGACCCGCAGTACGACGGGGTGTGGCGCCAGTCGCTCGCCCTGCTCGCCCAGCACGCCGCGGGCGCCGAGCCGCCGAAGGCCGCCGTCGGCTGGCTGACCGGCCAGCAGTGCGCCGACGGCTCGTTCGCGCCGTTCCGCGCCGACCCGTCCGCCGCGTGCGACGCGAAGACCATGGTCGACACCAACCAGACCGCCGCCGCCGTGCAGGCGCTCGCCGCGCTCGGCGGCCACGACGCCGTCACGGACAAGGCCGTCGGCTGGCTGAAGTCGGTGCAGAACAAGGACGGCGGCTGGGGCTACACCGCGGGCTCCCCCAGCGACACCAACTCCACCTCCGTCGTCGTCGGCGCGCTCGCCGCCGCGGGCGAGAAGCCGGGCGAGGTGCGGAAGGGCGGCAAGTCCCCCTACGACGCGCTGCTCGGCCTCGAACTGCCCTGCACCGGCAAGGGCGCGGGCGCCTTCGCGTACCAGCCGGAGAAGGACGGCTCGCTGACCGCCAACGCCGACGCGACGGCCGCGGGCGTGCTCGGCGCGCTCGGCAAGGGCCTGCTGGTCGAGCCCGGCAAGGGCGACGGCGCCCCGGCCAAGTGCGTGAAGGCGGCCACCCCGGAGCAGGCCGCCGCGAACGGCGCCGCCCACCTGGCCGGCGAACTCGCCGCCAAGGGCCACCTGCTCGCCGCGACGCCGGGCGCCGAGGACCAGCCCGACGTCGGCAACACCGCCGACACGGTGGTCGCGCTCGCCGCGTCGGGCGACACGGCGCAGGCGGAGAAGTCGTACGCCTGGCTGGAGAAGAACGCCGCCGGCTGGGCCGCGCAGAGCGGGCCCGCCGCGTACGCGCAGCTGATCCTCGCCGCCCACGCGACCGGCGCGGACCCGCGCGACTTCGGCGGCACGGACCTGGTGAAGCAGCTCCAGGCCGCAGGCCCGGCCGCCCCCGAGAAGACCACGAAGGCGACGGAGAAGGCCGAGGACGAGAAGGACTCGGACTCCCCGTTCGGCGTCTGGTGGTTCGTCGGCGTCTGCCTGGTCGCCGGCATCGGCATCGGCTTCCTGATCAGCAACCGCACCAAGAGGCAGCAGCCGTGATCCGCCGCGTCACCGTGCTGTTCCTGGCCGCGCTCCTGCCCCTCCTCGCGGGCGTCGGCCAGGCCCAGGCCGCCGGGTACCGCTACTGGTCCTTCTGGGAGCGGGACGGCTCGGCGTGGACGTACGCCACCGTGGGCCCGTCGCTGGCGCGGCCCGCGGACGGCGATGTGCAGGGCTTCCGCTTCTCGGTCAGCGAGGACTCCGGCGACGCCGCCAAGCCGCGCGGCACCGCGGACTTCGACGCCGTCTGCGCGAAGACGCCCGCGAAGGACGGCACCAAGCGGGTGGCGCTGGTGATCGACTTCGGCACGCCCGCCGACGCCCCGTCCGGGGAGCAGCCGCCGGCCGGCCGCACGGCCTGCGCGCGGGTGGCCGAGGACGCCACCACGGCGGAGGCGCTGGCCTCGGTCGCGAAGCCGCTGCGCTACGACAGCAACGCCCTGCTGTGCGCGATCACCGGCTACCCGGCGAAGGGCTGCGGCGAGCAGATCGCCGTGGACGGGAAGGACTCCGTCTCCTCCACCGAGGCCGAAGAGTCGTCCGCGCGGGACGAGGGCGGCTCCGGGCCCTCCGCGGGGCTGATCGCGGGCGCGGCGGCGGTGCTCCTGCTGGGTGCGGCGGCCGTGTGGCAGGTCCGTCGCCGTGCGTGAGGCACGCGGCTCCGGGGGTCCGGGCCTCGCCCGGCCGCGCCCGGAGCGGGGGACGCCGCCCGTCGGCGTCCCCGCCCCGCGCTCCCGCCGCGCCCAGCTCCACCCCGGCGCGTGGTGGCTGTGGGCGCTCGCCCTGGGCACCGCGGCCACCCGCACCACCAACCCGCTGCTGCTCGCCCTGCTGATCACCGTCTCCGGGTACGTCGTGGCCGTCCGCCGCCCGCACACGCCGTGGGCCCGCTCCTACGGCGCCTTCGTGAAGCTCGCCGCCGCCGTGCTGCTGCTGCGGCTGGCCTTCGCGGTCGTCCTGGGCTCGCCGATCCCCGGCACCCACACGCTGTTCACGCTGCCGGAGGTGCCGCTGCCCGACTGGGCGCAGGGCATCCGCCTGGGCGGCCGGGTCACCGCGGAGGGCCTCACCTTCGCCCTGTACGACGCGCTGCGGCTGGCCGCGCTGCTGATCTGCGTGGGCGCCGCGAACGCCCTCGCCAGCCCGTCCCGCCTGCTGAAGTCGCTGCCCGGCGCCCTGTACGAGCTGGGCGTGGCCGTGGTGGTGGCGCTGACCTTCGCGCCGAACCTGATCGCCGACGTACGGCGGCTGCGCGCCGCCCGCCGGCTGCGGGGCCGACCCGACAAGGGCGTGCGCGGTCTGGTGCAGGTGGGGTTGCCGGTCCTGGAGGGCGCGCTGGAGCGGTCGGTGTCGCTGGCCGCCGCGATGGACGCGCGCGGGTACGGCCGTACCGCCGAGGTGCCCGACGCCGTGCGGCGCACCACCGCCGCCCTCACGCTCGGCGGTCTGCTGGGCGTGTGCGCGGGGACGTACGGGCTGCTCACCGCGGCGGGCGGCGGTTACGGGCTGCCCGTGCTGCTGGCCGGTCTCGCGTCGGCGCTCGCGGGTCTGTGGCTCGGCGGGCGGCGCACCCTGCGCACCCGCTACCGCCCCGATCCGTGGGACGCCCGCGCCTGGCTGGTCACCGCGTCCGGCGTGGCCGTGGCGGCCCTCATGATCCTGGCCGGCTCGCTGGACCCCGGGGCGCTGAACCCCGGTGTGGTCCCGCTGGAGCCGCCCACCCTGCCCCTGTGGCCGGCGGCGGCCGTGCTGCTCGGTCTGCTGCCCGCCTTCGTCACCCCCGCCCCCGAGGCGGCCCGCGACCCCCGCAAGGAGCCGACGACGTGATCCGCTTCGAGAACGTGTCGGTGACCTACGACGGCGCGGCCCGGCCCGCCGTGCGGGACGTCGACCTGGAGGTCCCCGAGGGCGAACTGGTGCTGGTGGTGGGCCCGTCCGGGGTCGGCAAGTCGACGGTGCTGGGCGCGGTCAGCGGCCTGGTGCCGCACTTCACCGGCGGCACCCTGCACGGCCGGGTGACGGTCGCGGGCCGCGACACCCGCACCCACAAGCCGCGCGAACTCGCCGACGTGGTGGGCACGGTGGGCCAGGACCCGCTGTCCCACTTCGTGACGGACACGGTCGAGGACGAACTCGCCTACGGCATGGAGTCGCTGGGTCTGCCGCCGGACGTGATGCGCCGCCGCGTCGAGGAGACCCTGGACCTGCTGGGCCTGGCCGACCTGCGGGACCGGCACATCTCCACGCTGTCCGGCGGCCAGCAGCAGCGGGTCGCCATCGGCTCGGTCCTCACCCCGCATCCGAAGGTGCTGGTCCTGGACGAGCCGACGTCCGCCCTGGACCCCGCGGCCGCCGAGGAGGTCCTCGCGGTCCTCCAGCGCCTGGTGCACGACCTGGGCACCACGGTCCTGATGGCCGAGCACCGCCTGGAGCGTGTCGTGCAGTACGCCGACCAGGTCGTGCTGCTGCCGGGCCCCGGCGAGCGGCCCCGGATGGGCGCCCCGGCGGAGGTCATGGCGGTGTCCCCGGTGTGCCCGCCGGTGGTGGAGCTGGGCCGCCTGGCCGGGTGGTCCCCGCTGCCCCTGACGGTCCGCGACGCCCGCCGCAGGGCGGCCCCGCTGCGGGAACGGCTGGAGGGGAGGCAGCCCGAGCGGGACACGGCCGCCCCTGGGACGGCTCCCCCGGCGAGGCGTCTCTTCGGGCGCGCGAGGAAGCAGGACGACGGTACTCCGGAGCCGGTGGCCGAGGTGCTGTCCCTCGCCGTGCGCCGTGACCGGGTGCGGGCGTTGACCCGGGTGGACCTCACGGTGTCGCCCGGCGAGACGGTCGCGCTCATGGGCCGCAACGGCGCCGGCAAGTCGACGCTGCTCGGCGCGCTGGTGGGGCTGGTCGCCCCGTCGTCCGGGTCGGTCCGCACCGGCGGCGCGGTCCCGCACCGCACCCGCCCCCGCGATCTGGTCCGCAAGGTCGGCCTGGTCCCGCAGGAGCCGCGCGACCTGCTGTACGCGGACACGGTCGCTGCGGAGTGCGCGGCCGCCGACAAGGACGCCGAGGCGGAGCCCGGCACCTGCCGCGCGCTGCTCGGCGAACTGCTGCCGTCGGTCGCCGACGAGGCCCACCCCCGCGACCTGTCCGAGGGGCAGCGGCTCACGCTCGCCCTCGCCGTGGTGCTCACCGCGCGGCCGCCCCTGCTGCTGCTCGACGAGCCGACGCGCGGCCTGGACTACGCGGCGAAGGCCCGGCTGACGGCGATCCTGCGCCGGCTGGCCGCCGAGGGCCACGCCATCGTCATGGCCACCCACGACGTGGAGCTGGCGGCGGAACTGGCGCACCGGGTGGTGCTGCTCGCCGAGGGCGAGGTGATCGCGGACGGCCCGTCGGCGGAAGTGGTCGTGGCGTCCCCGGCGTTCGCCCCGCAGGTGGCGAAGATCCTGGCGCCGCAGCCCTGGCTCACGGTCGCCCAGGTGAAGGAGGCGCTGGAGCGATGAGCGCCCCCGCCACCCCCGCGCGGCCCGTGGACCGCCAGGCCCGCGCCCTGCGCCTCGGCCCCCGCACCTGGCTGGCACTGGCCCTGGTGAGCGCGGTGGGCGTGGCCGGCTTCGGCTGGCCGTTCCTCGCCCCGCCCGACTCGGCGGTCAACGCGCACGAGGGCGACGCGCCGTGGCTGTTCGCGGGGCTGCTCGTGCTGCTGGTGGCCGTGGTGGCGGCGGCCCTGTCGGAGTCCGACCTGGGCGCGAAGGCGGTGGCGATGCTCGGCGTCCTCGCGGCGGCGGGCGCGGCCCTGCGCCCCGTCGGCGCGGGCACGGCGGGCCTGGAGCCCATGTTCTTCCTGATGGTGCTCAGCGGCCGGGTCCTCGGCCCCGGGTTCGGCTTCGCCCTGGGCTCGGTGACGATGTTCGCGTCCGCGCTGCTCACCGGCGGGGTGGGGCCCTGGCTGCCGTTCCAGATGCTGGCGATGGGCTGGTTCACCATGGGCGCCGGCTTCCTGCCGGGCCCGGACCGGCTGCGGGGCCGCCTGGAGGTGTGGATGCTCGCCGTCTACGGCTTCCTGGCCGCCTTCGCCTACGGCACGGTGATGAACCTGGCGGGCTGGACCTTCATGAGCTCGCTCGCGTCGAACATCGCCTTCGACGGCGACGACCCGGTGTCCGCCAACCTGGCCCGCTTCGTCGCGTACTGCCTGGCCACCTCCCTCGGCTGGGACCTGGGGCGGGCCGTGATCACGGTGGTGCTGACGCTGACGGCCGGCGCGACGGTGCTGCGGGCGCTGCGCCGCGCCACCCGCAGGGCCGCCTTCGAGGCGCCGGTCACCTTCGACGACGCCCCTCGGTAGGGGTGCGTGCGCGCCCTGTAGGTGAGGCGGTGAAGCACCCCACATGACCGGCGTCACATACGAAGACGGGCCGTAGAGGGGCCGCGCGTCCACTTAGGGCCATCGCGCACCAAAACGGACGTTGCGGACGGGAGGGTACGAACACCTCCGACCATCGGTAGTAAAAGGGACCTTTGCGGGCGATCCGGGGATTTGCTTCTGTGGAGCAGTCGCCAGGCGCCGACGCACCCCACGGGTCGCGGCGCCGACGTATGCCCCCGCCGCACGGCGGGGCCGGCGACTCCCCTGCTTCCGACCGAAAGGCCGCCTGTGTCCGCCGTTTCCCTCCTCCGCTCCGTCGCCACCCCGAAGAAGGCCGTTGTCGGCGCCGCCCTGACCGCCGCCACGTGCGGCACGCTGATCGCCGCCGCCCCCGCGCAGGCCGCGACCACGGCAGCCCCCTCCTCCGCCGCCTCGGCCCAGGCGACCGCGAAGAAGATGATCGGCAACTCGGCCGAGTTCCAGTGCTTCTCGAACATCGTGTCGCACGAGAGCGGCTGGAACCCGAAGGCCACCAACGCCTCCAGCGGCGCCTACGGCCTGGTCCAGGCGCTGCCGGCCTCGAAGATGGCCTCGGCCGGCTCGGACTGGAAGACCAACCCGGCCACCCAGATCAAGTGGGGCCTGGACTACATGAAGGACCGCTACGGCAGCGCCTGTGACGCCTGGTCCTTCTGGCAGGCCAACAACTGGTACTGACGAGCGAGCGTCACCCCTGATACCGAAGGCGGCGGCCCCCTGATCCCCGGGGCCGCCGCCTTCGCCCGTCTCAGCCCAGGACCAACGGCAGCCGCACGGCGGGACCGCCCAGCACGGCTGTTTCGCCGGCCGTGGGTCGGCGGTGGTGCTCACCAGGGCCGCGGGGTCGGCCAGTCCGGCGGCCCGCCCGGCCGCGGAGCCCACGTCGTCCAGATGGAACCTCAGCAGCGCGGGGTCGCCGTACGGAAGAAGTCACCGGTCACCGTGTCGTCGCGCGCCATGCCCCGGACGGTAGGGCGCTTCAGATTTCCCCCACCGCCCGCAGCCACGCCGTGAAGTCCTCGATCAGTTCGGGCGGGTTGGCGGCCTCGGTGGCGTGGGCCTCCCAGCCGGGCCGGGCCATGTCGAAGACGACGACCGGCAGCGGCCGGCCCAGGACGCGCTCGATCACCCCGTCGGCGTGCAGATGGCGGGCCAGGTCGATCACGGCGTCGCGGAAGTGGGCGCGCAGCAGTCCGGCGCGGGCGGCCGTGTCCTCGTCGCGCAGCACCCGGTCCGGGTCGAACGCGCCGTCGTACCAGGCGCCGAGGGCGCGCACCTCCTCGACGTACACCTCGCTGCCGACCGGGTCCTCGGGGACGTTGCCGAGGGTCTCGAAGCCTTCGAGGAGCCAGTAGGCGTAGTTCCAGCGCGCCTCGCCGTCGTCGCCCGGGGTGTGCTCCCGCTCGTACCGGGTCTCGGTGTTGTAGCCGATGGCCACATAGGGGCGGCGGTCGTCGTCGTCCACCCGCCAGATGCGGAACGACAGGGCATAGATCTCGGGACGCAGGTCGGCGGGGAAGCGTTCCAGGACGCCGGCGGCCGCGGTGCGCAGATGGGCGAGGAAGGTCTCCGGTCGGTCGGTCATCGCAGGAGCATCCCATCCGTCAACGACAGTGGACGGCAGCCCCCTTGAGGAGTGAACGCGGGCACCGAGTATGACGTCCTCATGATCGTGCCCTCTGCCGACCTCACCCTGCTCCGGCGCCCGGACCCGGCCACGGAACGGAGCCACCCCTTCCGTTCCTTCTGCCGGCGTCGTCGTACACCGCTCCTGGCCACCCTCGCCGTGCTGCCGCTGTACGCGCTGTGGTGGGCCGTGCTGGCGACCGGTGGCGGCGACCTCGCCGCCCAGGACGCGTGGGCGGGGTTCGCGGGGCGGCACGGCTCGTCGGCGTACAACCTGTTCTGGTACGGCGGCATGCACACCGCCAACTACAGCCTGATGTCCCCGTACTTGATGGCGGCCGTCGGCGTGCGGGCGCTCACCGTGGCGTCCGGTCTCGCCGCCACCTGGATCGCGGCGGTGCTGGTGGAGCGGGTGGAGCCGCGCCGGACGCTCGCGCCGGCGCTGCTCGCGGCGCTCGGTCTGTGGGGCAACGTGGCCTCGGGGCGCACCACGTTCGCCCTCGGGGTGGCCTTCGGACTGGCCGCGTGTCTGTACCTCACCGGGCACGGGGGCCGGCAGAAACGTCTCGTCCTCACCGGCGCCTACGCCGCGCTCGCCACCATGGCGTCCCCGGTCGCGGGGCTGTTCCTCGCCGTCGTCGGGGCGGGCCTCGTCCTGGTGCGGCGGCCAGGACCCGCCGTCGCCCTGCTCGTCCCGCCCGCGCTGGTGGTGGGCGCGACCAGTCTGCTCTTCCCCTTCCAGGGCGAGCAGTTGATGCCCGCGGGCCGCATATGGATACCCGCGTCCCTGGGCCTCGCGGTCGCGGTGCTGTCACCGCCGGCCTGGCGGGCGGCACGGTGGAGCGGCGCGGTCTACGTGGCCGGGACCGTGCTCGTGTATCTGATCCCCTCCCCCGTCGGCACGAACGTCGAGCGGTTCGCGGAGTACGCGGCGCCCGTCGCGCTGATGGCGGCCCTGCTCGCGCAGCCCCGACTCCGGCCGGTGCGCCGCGCCCTGCTCGTGGCGGCGCTGGTGTTCTCCTCCGGGTGGACCGTCAAGAAGACCGTCGACGACCTGAAGGTGTCCACGGACGTCCCCGCCTGGGCGGCGCAGACGGACGGCGTCGTACGGGCGTTGGAGTCGCTGGGCGCCGACCGGGCGCGGGTGGAGGCGGTGCCCGCCCGCAACCACCGGGAGGCGGTGGCGCTCGCCCCGCACGTGCATCTCGCGCGGGGCTGGAACCGGCAGCTCGACATGGAGCGGGCCCGGCTGTTCTACGACGGCTCGTTCTCCGCGGCCACCTACCGCGCGTGGCTGGACCGGTGGGCGGTCGCGTTCGTGGTGCTGCACGACGGCAGGCCCGACGGGTACGCCGAGGAGGAGGCGCGGCTGGTGCGGGAGCGGCGGCCCGACTGGCTGGTGCCGGTCTGGCGGGACGCGCACTGGGAGGTGTTCCGGGTGCGGGACGCGGTGCCGCTGGTGTCCGCGCCGGGGTCGGTGGTGCGCACCTCCGGCGCGGAGCTGGTGCTGCGGGTGGCGCGGCCGGGCGCGGTGACCGTGCGGATCGCGTACTCGCCGTGGCTGCGGGTGGACGGCGGCGGGTGCCTGTCCCGGGCGGGCGAGTTCACCCGGCTCACCGTGTCCGCGCCCGGCGAGTACCGGATCAGCTCGGAGTACGGTCCCTCTCCGGCACCGGCGGCCCGCTGCTGACCTCCTTCGTCCCGGTCGCCTCGGCCACCGCCGTGACCGTGCGGGCCCGGGGCCCCTGGAACAGGTACGTCAGCCCGAAGCCGGCGCCGACGACGACCGCGCCGCCGGCCGCGTCCAGGATCCAGTGGTTGCCGGTCGCGACGATCGCGGCGGCCGTGAACAGCGGGTGCAGCAGCCCGAGGGCCTTCATCCACGCCTTGGGCGCGATGACCGCGATCACCACGCCGCACCACAGCGACCAGCCGAAGTGCAGCGAGGGCATCGCCGCGTACTGGTTGGTGAGCGCGGTGAGCGTGCCGTAGTCGGGCTTGGAGAAGTCCTGGACCCCGTGGACGGTGTCGATGATGCCGAGGTCCGGCATCAGACGCGGCGGGGCCAGCGGGTACAGCCAGAAGCCGACCAGGGCGAGCAGGGTGGCGAATCCGAGGGCGGAGCGCGCCCAGCGGTAGTGGACGGGGCGGCGCCAGTAGAGCAGGCCGAGCACCGTCAGCGGCACCACGAAGTGGAACGACGTGTAGTAGAAGTCGAAGAACTGCCGCAGCCAGCCGATCTCCACCACCGCGTGGTTGACCGCGTGCTCGATGTCCATGTGGAGCACGCGCTCCAGATCGAGGATCTGCTGTCCGTGCTCCTCGGCGCGGGCGCGGCCCGCCTCGTTGTCGCCGTCGATCGCGGCCAGCCGCACCTTGGCGTACCCGGCGTAGGTGACGCGGATGAGCAGCAGCTCCAGCAGCAGGTTCGGCCGGATCAGCACCCGCCGCAGGAACGGCAGCAGCGGCACGAACCCGAACCGGGCCGGCACGGGCGGGGCGTACGGCGTGGGCACCGGGTCGCGGAAGTACGGCGAGGTGCGGCTGAGGAACGGCACGGCGGTGGCGGCGGCCAGCGCGGCGAGCAGCACCACGTTGTCGCGCAGCGGGTGCAGGAACGCCATGTTCGGCAGCATCATCTTGGCCGGCAGCGTCATCACCAGGACGACGGCGACGGGCCACACCAGCCGGTCGCGGGCGCGCGTGCCGACCCGGCCGACGACGGTGAGCAGCACCCACAGCAGCTGGTGCTGCCACGCCGTCGGGGACACCGCTATGGCGGCGCACCCCGTGATGCCGACGGCGAGGAGCAGTTGGCCGTCGCGGGCGTAGTGCACGGCGCGCCTCAGGCCGAGCGTGACGACGACGGCGCCGAGCAGCAGGAACACGGCGATCTCCAGCGGGCCTGCGAGGCCGAGGCGGAGCAGCGCACCGTGCAGGGACTGGTTGGCGAGGGCGTCGGCGGGGCCGCCGAGCCCGACGCCCGCCAGGTGGTGCACCCAGTAGGCGGCGGAGTCCTGCGGCATGGCGGCCCAGGCGAGCGCGGTCGCCGAGGCGAAGGTGACGGCCGTGACGGTGGCGGCCTGGCGGCGGCCGGTGAGCCACAGCAGCGGCGCGAACAGCAGCAGGGTCGGCTGGAGGGCCGCCGCGACGCCGACGAGGACGCCGCCGGCCCGCTGGCCGTGGGCGACGAAGCAGCCGAGCAGGACGAGCAGCACCGGGATGATGCTGGTCTGGCCGAGCCACAGGGTGTTGCGCACCGGCAGGGACACCATGAGCAGGCTGACCGCGACGGGCGCGGCGAGCAGCGCGGTGCGCCGGCCGACCGGTTGAGGCAGGGCGCGGGCGGCGATCAGCGCCAGCGCCACCACGAGCAGCAGGGTGCCGAAGGTCCAGCCCCAGCCGAGGGTCTCCTCGGCCGATCTGGTGAGCGGTTTGAGGACCAGCCCGCCGAAGGGCGTGCCGGTGAACTCGGTGGAGTCGTAGAGGGAGCCGCTGACGTGCAGCACGCCCTCGGGGCCCACCCAGGTCTCCAGGTCGGTCAGGCGTTCACCGCTGGGGGTGGTGAGGACGAGGGTGACCTGGCGCACCGCGAGGACGGCGGCGAGCAGCCACAGTCCCAGGCGCGCCGCCCGCAGCCGTGCCCGGGCGCCGCCCACGGCCGTCGCGCCGAACGCCTCGGCCGTCCGCCCACTGTGTTCCGCATTCGCCACGCCTCGTCGGCCTCCCGCCCCGTTGTCGCCCCGCGCGTCCCGTGCGGGGGTCGTGCGTGCGCGGCCCCGCAGGGCGCGCACCCCTCGACGAAGACGCCGGACACCGCCGCTTCACCTGACGGCCCTCTCTCTTTTGTCCGGATGACGATAGTCCGCGCGGGATGCGGTTGCCTCGGGGCGACGCGAGAAGGATCACAACCGGCCACCCCCGGCGGAGATCGCCTGGATCGCGACGTTCCTGCGTATCCCGCATTTCCGTGCAGTATGCATCGATCCCCGTACCGTACGTAACGGGGGAAACGCCGCCTATCGTCGCTGGCTTCGGCCCGCCCGACAGTGCCGCCGCGCGGACCCGTCCCTGTTCCCGACGAAAGGCAGGCGAGCGAAGTCTTGTCGACTGCTCAGGTCGCCCATCACTCCGTCGCCCCCGGTCCCGCCGGTTCCCCCCAGGCCGGTGCGGCACAGGCACCCGACCCCTCCCTCGGTCCCCCGACGGTCACCGACCCCGCGCTGGTCAAGCGCGCCGTGAAGGCGGCCGCGCTCGGCAACGCCATGGAATGGTTCGACTTCGGTGTCTACAGCTACATCGCCGTCACCCTCGGCAAGGTCTTCTTCCCCACGGGCAACGCCACCGCGCAGCTGCTCTCCACGTTCGGCGCCTTCGCCGCGGCCTTCCTGGTCCGCCCGCTCGGCGGCATGGTCTTCGGCCCGCTCGGCGACCGCGTGGGCCGGCAGAAGGTCCTCGCCCTCACGATGATCATGATGGCGGCGGGCACCTTCGCCATCGGCCTGATCCCCTCCTACGCCGCGATCGGCGTGGGCGCCCCGATCCTGCTGCTGGCGGCCCGCCTGGTGCAGGGCTTCTCCACCGGCGGCGAGTACGCCGGCGCCTCCACCTTCATCGCCGAGTACGCCCCCGACAAACGGCGCGGCTTCCTCGGCAGCTGGCTGGAGTTCGGCACGCTCGCCGGATACATCGGCGGCGCGGGTCTGGTGACCCTGATGACGGCGCTGCTGTCCACGGACGACCTGCTCTCCTGGGGCTGGCGCATCCCGTTCCTGATCGCGGGCCCGATGGGCGTCATCGGCCTCTACCTGCGCATGCGCCTGGAGGAGACCCCCGCCTTCGCCGCCGAGGTCGCCAAGGCCGAGACCGAGCGGCCCAAGGTGCCGCTGCGCGAGACGGTCACGGGCCAGTGGCGCGCGCTGCTGCTGTGCGTCGGCCTGGTGCTGGTCTTCAACGTCACCGACTACATGCTGCTGTCGTACATGCCGAGCTACCTCACCAGCGAGCTGGGCTACGACGCCACGCACGGCCTGGTCGTCGTCCTCGGCGTGATGGTGCTGATGATGATCGTGCAGCCGTTCGTGGGCGCGCTGACCGACCGGGTGGGCCGCCGCCCGGTGATGGCGGCCGGCTGCGCGGGCTTCCTCGCGCTGTCCGTGCCCGCGCTGCTGCTGATCCGCGACGGCGGGCTGGTCGCGGTCGCCACCGGCATGGGCGCGCTCGGCCTGCTGCTCGTCTGCTTCACCGCGGCGATGCCGTCCGCGCTGCCCGCGCTGTTCCCCACCCGGGTCCGCTACGGCTCGCTGTCGATCGGCTTCAACGTCTCCGTGTCCCTGTTCGGCGGCACGACCCCGCTGGTGGTGACCGCGCTGATCGGCGCGACCGGCGACGTGATGATGCCCGCCTACTACATGATGGCGGCCGCCGTGATCGGCGGGTTCGCGGTGTGGCGCATGGCCGAGTCGGCCGGCCGCCCGCTGCCCGGCTCGCCCCCGTCGCTGGAGCCCGGGACACACCCGGAAAAGGTCTGACATCCCGGGGCCGCGCCCCGTATCTTCGACAGCCGATCCGGCCGGGCCGTCCGGCCGGCCCGGCGGAAGGCACCCTGCATGAGCGAGGCGCGGCTCTGGAACGCGGTGGACGACTACTTCACCGAGCGGCTGCTCGGCGACGACCCGGACGACGCCCTGACGGCGGCGCTGCGCGAGAGCGACGCCGCCGGCCTCCCGCCCATCGCCGTCTCCCCCCTCCAGGGCAAGCTGCTCCAGCTCCTCGCCCGGATCCAGGGCGCTCGGCGCGTCCTGGAGATCGGCACGCTCGGCGGCTACAGCACCATCTGGCTGGGCCGCGCGCTGCCCGCCGACGGACACCTGGTCACCCTCGAGTACGACCCCCGGCACGCCGAGGTCGCCGTCCGCAACATCGCCCGCGCCGGTCTCGCCGAGCAGGTGGAGGTGCGGGTCGGCCCGGCGCTGGAGTCGCTGCCGAAGCTCGCGGACGAGCAGCCGCCTCCGTTCGACCTGGTGTTCATCGACGCCGACAAGGCGAACAACCCGCACTACGTCGAGTGGGCGCTGCGCCTCACGGCGGCGGGCAGCCTGATCGTCCTCGACAACGTGGTGCGCGGCGGCCGGGTCGCCGACCCGGACAACACCGACCCGGACGTGCTGGGCACCCGCGCCGCCCTGGAGATGTTCGGCACCCACCCGCGGCTCGACGCCACCGCGGTCCAGACGGTCGGGGTCAAGGACCACGACGGGTTCGCGCTGGCACGCGTGGTGTCCTGAGCGGACGCAGGAGCCTGGGCGGGCTCAGATCTCGTGGTAGAAGCCCACGTTGACGCTGCGCGGGGCGGTGCGGTCCAGGATCACGGCCTCGCCGCTGCCGCCCCGGGGCAGCGGCACGGTCCCGCCGTACGCGACCGGCTGGGCGTACTCCCCGACGGTCAGCCGCACCTCCGACGACGGCTCGGGCAGCGAACCGCGCAGCCAGGTCAGCTGCCAGCTGCCGTCCTGCGCGCACTGGAACTCCAGGTGCACCCGTGACACGAACAGCCAGTCGTCCGGCGTCGCCAGCCGGCACAGGGACGTGTCCCGCCCCACCCGCAGCACGGTGCCCGGCTCGCTGGGCGCGTCGGCCATCAGCATCCCGGCCGTGGCGCCCGATTCCGCCGCTGACACCGCGGCCATGGTGAGTTCGAGCACGTGCGCTCCTCCTGAGAGGTCCTGGGGCCGGGACGGCCGGATCGGCCGCCCGCCGCCAGATGATAAAACGCCCGGCCGTACCGCGTCCGGCACAATGGGGTCATGACCGAGCGGAAGCCACCGGGTGTCTCCTTCGAGAGCTGGGTCGACAAGCAGATCCGCGACGCCGGGGCGCGCGGGGAGTTCGAACGGCTCGAAGGCGCCGGCCGTCCGCTGCCGCCCGAGATCGAGAGCACCTACGACGAACTGTGGTGGGTCAAGCGGAAGATGGTCCGAGAGGGCATGTCGGTGCTGCCGCCGACGCTGGCCCTGCGCAAGGAGGCCGAGGACGCCCTTGAGGCGGCCCTCGCGGCCCCCTCGGAACGGATCGTGCGGAAGATCCTCGCGGACATCAACGCGAAGATCAGCGACATGATGTTCAAGCCGCCGCCCGGCCCCCCGCTGGGCAAGAAGCCGTACGACGTCGAGGACGTCGTACGCCAATGGCGGGAGCGCCGGGCGGCGTCGGAAGGACGGGGCGGACCTGGCGGGCGGGGCGGCTCAGACGTGTAGCAGGCGCTCCGCGAGTTCGCGGTAGTCCCGCAGCGCGAGCCGCAGTTGCTCGGTGTCGGCGGCCGTGGCGGCGTCGCCCTTCTTCGGGTCGCCGGACGCGGGCGTCTTCCAATTCCGCGTGAGGGTGCGGCGGCGCTCGGTGAGGGCGTCGGAGAGCCGCTCGGTGATCTCGTGCAGGACGAGGTCGGCCTCCTCGACGGCGTCCCGCGGCCGGTCCACGAACCCGGCGACGGCCTGCCGCAGCTGAGCGGAGAGACGGTCGCAGGTGTCGTCGGCGAGGAGCCGGGAGTCGGGGCCGTGGTGCCCGTCGCCCTCGGTGGGGGTGCCGTGCGGGCCCGGGGTGTGGGCGCCGGTGCCGGCGCCCTCCGGGCGGGGCGCGCGGGTCCCGGTGCCGTCCGGGCCGGGGACGGAGGTCCGGTCGGACGTGCCGGACGTACCGGACGGCGTACCCGACGTACCGGCGGACGTGCGCTCGCCGGGCTGCGGGTGGGCCGCGACCAGGGGGCTCTCGGTGCCGGCGGAACCCGTACCGGAGCCGCGCGGAGCGTCCGTCTCGCCGAAGCCGACCGTGGAGTCCGCGCCCCCGCGGCTCGTGGAGGGCTCCGTCCTGCGGCCCGCCTCCGTCTTGTGGTCGAGCGTGGCCGCCTCGTGGCCGGGGTCCGCGGAGGCGGGGCCGGGCGCCGGGGCGTCGGGACCGTTGGGGATCCAGGTGTCCTGGGTGGTGCGACGGGGTGCCTCGGGCATGACGATCAGCTCTCCTTCGCCTGGCGGCGGTGCAGCAGCGACGGGGTGCGGTGACCGTCGCGGCGGGTGGCGGGGGCGGCCGTACGCTCGCCGGCGCCGGCGCGGCGTCCGCCGTCGTGGCGCGACGGCCGGACCAGTTCCTCGAACAGCGCCCGCGCCTCGACCATCGCCTCGCGCATGTCCTCCGTGCCCGCGGCGCCGTCGTGCGCGCCGTCCGGGTGGGCCTGCGCGACGCGGTGGACGCGGCGGTAGCCCTCGACATGGTGGGCGTGGTGCACGGACAGCGCCGCGACCTGCTCCTCGTACTGCCCTCCGGCGGGGAAGCCCCGCGTGCCGGCGAGTTCGGCGATCAGCCGGTCGGCCTCGGCGACCGCCTCACGCGGCGCGTCGACGAACCGCTCCTGGGCGGCCGTCCAGCGCGCCTCGTAGCGCTCACGCTCGGCCGGCTCCAGCGGCCGTACCCGCAGGGAGCCGTGACGCTCCACGCGCTCGGACAGCTCCCGCTCGGCGGCCTTGGTGTCCCCGTCGTGCCGGGTGACGGCACGCTCGTACTCGGGACCGAAGCGCCGCTTGAGGCTCGCGCCGTGTCGCGGGCCGCGTGCGCGCAGGGTCAGGACGGCCGCGACGGCGACAACGACCGCGACAATCACGATCAACGCAATGATCAGGCCAGTGGACATGAATGCCTTCCGGGGGTTCTCGTCCCAACCGGCACTCC
The DNA here is from genome assembly GCF_051903975.1 of Streptomyces sp. P9-2. Taxonomy (NCBI): domain Bacteria; kingdom Bacillati; phylum Actinomycetota; class Actinomycetes; order Kitasatosporales; family Streptomycetaceae; genus Streptomyces; species Streptomyces sp. P9-2. The sequence goes on along the minus strand of NZ_CP192633.1, from coordinate 2,972,196 downwards.
TCGCGAGCCGGTTCGCACCAACGGGTTGCCCGTTGCACCGCGCACAAACTGCACGGCACAGACGCCCGGCCGGACGCGCGCGCCGTCCTGCGCCCAATTCGCTTGCGCCCAGGGCCGGTCGGGGGCGCAAAATGCGGCCATGACCTGGACCGTCGCCCCGGAACCCCCCGACTCGCCCGTCGCCCTCGCGCTCTGGCGGGCGTACTACACGGAGGTCAGCGACCGCTGGTACCTGCTGCACGAGGGGCGCGGGACCGACCCGGACGAGCTGGAGCGGGAGATCGCCGCGCAGTCGGGCGCCGACCTCGCACCGCCGCGCGGGCTGCTGCTGGTCGCGCGGTACGGGGGCGCGCCGGCGGGCAGCGCCGGGATCCGCCTGTCACCGGACGGCACGGCCGCCGAGCTGACGCGGGTGTTCCTGTACGAGGCGATGCGCGGCCGGGGCGGGGCGGCGCTGCTGGTGCGGGCCGCGGAGGAGGCGGCGCGGGAGCGCGGCGCGCGGCGGATGATCCTGGACACCCGCACCGACCTGGTCGAGGCGCGCGCCCTGTACGCCCGCCTCGGGTACGCCGAGACGGAGCCGCACAACGACGACCCGTACGCGGAGCACTGGTTCGCCAGGCGGCTGGTCTGAGACAGGGCCCGTCCGAGGCGGGCCCCCGCGTCTCAGCGCGCCGGGGCGGCCGCGTGGGCGCCCTGGGGGCGTTCGTCGCGGGAGCCGCACAGCTCGTCGTTGAGTTCGTGCACGAGCTGCACCAGGTCGGTCGGGCGGTCCGGCCCCCACCAGTCGCCCAGCAGCTCGGCCAGGGATTCCTCACGCGCGCGTGCCAGCCGTTCGGCGACCTCGCGGCCCTCGTCGGTGAGCACCATGTCGACGCCCCGGCGCACGGCGAGGTGCCGGCTCTCGACCTGCCGGGTGGCCTCCAGGACGACGTCCAGCGGGACGGGGTTGCGCTCGGCGAGCCGGGCGGGTTCCACCGAGCCGTGGCGGCGGATCCGCAGCAGCAGCCAGCTGGACGCGGGCAGCAGGTCGTAGCCCGCGCGGTCGGTGATCTTCCGGTAGATCTCCCGGCGCCCCTCGCGGGTGCCGAGCACCGACAGGGCGCGGCACACCTCGTCGTGCGAGGAGCGCTCCACCGGGTTGGGGGCGAGCGTCTCGGAGGCGTCGGGCGCGGTGACGGAGGCGCGCAGCGGTTCCTCCTTGAGGAACCAGGCCAGCACGAAGCCCAGCAGCGCCACCGGCACGGCGTACAGGAAGACGTCGGTGATGGCGGTCGAGTAGGCGTCGAGCGCGGCGGGGCGCAGGGGTGGCGGCAGGACGCCGATGCCGCGCGGGTCGGCCTCCAGCGTCCCGGGCGAGACACCGGGCGGCAGGTCCACGCCGCGGAAGGCGGCGCTGAGCTGGTCGCCGAGCCGGCCGGCGAAGATCGCGCCGAACACGGCGACGCCGAACGAGGCGCCGATGGAGCGGAAGAAGGTCGCCCCGGAGGTGGCGACGCCGAGGTCCTCGTAGGGGACGGCGTTCTGCACGATCAGCACCAGGACCTGCATGACCAGGCCGAGCCCGAGCCCGAAGACGAAGAAGAAGGCGCTCATCACCGCGTCGGAGCTCTGCCTGTCGAGCTGGTGCAGCAGCAGCAGTCCGACGGCGGTGACGGCGGTGCCCGCGATCGGGAACACCTTCCAGCGGCCGGTGCGGCTGACGATCTGCCCGGAGCCGGTGGACGCCAGCAGCATGCCGGCCACCATCGGCAGCATGTGCACACCGGACAGGGTCGGGCTGATCCCGTGCACCACCTGCAGGAAGGTCGGCAGATAGGTCAGCGCGCCGAACATCGCGAAGCCGACGATGAAGCTGATCACGGCGGACAGGGTGAAGGTCCGCACGCGGAACAGCTTCAGCGGCAGCACCGGTTCAGCGGCCCGGCGCTCCACCGCGACGAACGCGACGATCAGCACGGCGCCCAGCACCGCGAGGCCGATGATCTGCCACGAGGCCCAGGGCCAGGTGTTGCCGCCGAGGGAGGCGACCAGCACCAGGCAGGTGGCGACGGAGGCGATGAGCAGGGTGCCCAGGTAGTCGATGACGTGCTTGGTCGACCGGCGGGGGATGTGCAGCACGGCGGCGATGACGAGGAGGGCGACGATCCCGACGGGCAGGTTGACGTAGAACACCCAGCGCCAGCTGAGGTGTTGGGTGAAGAGGCCGCCGAGCAGCGGCCCGAGCACGCTCGTCGCGCCGAACACCGCCCCGAACAGCCCCTGGTAGCGGCCGCGTTCGCGGGGCGGCACCAGGTCGCCGACGATCGCCATCGACAGCACGATCAGCCCGCCGCCGCCGAGTCCCTGAAGGGCACGGAAGCCGATCAGCTGGGGCATGTCCTGAGCGGCCCCGCACAGGGCGGAGCCGACGAGGAAGATGACGATGGCGGTCTGGAAGAGGCGTTTACGGCCGTACTGGTCGCCGAGCTTGCCCCACAGCGGGGTCGCGGCCGTGGACGCCAGCAGATACGCGGTGACCACCCAGGACAGGTGCTCCAGGCCGCCCAGTTCGCTGACGATGGTCGGCAGGGCGGTGGAGACGATGGTCTGGTCGAGGGCGGCCAGCAGCAGGCCGAGCAGCAGCGCGCCGATCGACAGCCACACGCCGCCCGACACCTGGTCCGCGCCCTGCCCGCCGGCGGCCGCCGTAGCGTCCGGGGGCGCGGGCCGCGTACGTCCCGTTTCCGGCGCCGAACGGTGCGCGTCCCCGGCCATGCGGACCTCCAGAGGTTCTCGTATCCCCCCCATCGTGATCGGTGTGTCCCGTTATGGCCTGTCGAGTCCGGGCGGAACTCTGCATTCCGGGGGCGCGCGGACCGGAGTGTGAAGAAGATCTGCATAATCTCTGGAGTTCGCGAGGGGAGGGACGACACGTGGACCAGCCGAACGGGCACCCGTGCCCGGAATGCGGTGCGCCCAGGCACGCCGACCACACACCGACGTGCGCCTGCACCCGCCGCGCCGCCGACGCCCTCCGCGACACCCGCACGGCGGAGGCGGCGGCCGCGGAGGACTTCGATCCCCTGCGGATACGGCCGTACGTCGACCTGAACGGCACTAGCCCGGACGGGTTGCCGGAGGCAACGAAGGGGACGCCCTCACCGTCGGGGACGCCTCGGGCGACGGCGCACGGCGGTGCGCCGACGGACGCGGCCGCGACCCCTGGGCCGCACCCCGAAGCCGCGAGCCCCTCCGCACACGACGGCCCCACCCCCTCCGGCGCGACCCCCGCGCACGGGACGCGCCCTGCGGGAGGCCCGGCGGCCCACGAGTGGCCGCCCGCGACGCCCGGGACGCCTCGGGCGACGGCGCACGGCGGTGCGCCGGCAGACGCGGCCGCGACCCCTGGGCCGCACCCCGAAGCCGCGAGCCCCTCCGCACACGACGGCCCCACCCCCTCCGGCGCGACCCCCGCCAACGGGACGCCGTCGGCGCAAGGCCCGGCGGCCCGCGCAGGGACCCCCGCGCACGAGGATCAGCGAACGACGGCGGCTCGGGCCGGGAGCGAGCGGCCGGGGTCGCCCGACGCCACGATGACCTTGAAGGCGCTCGGCCCGGACGCCGCGACGCAGGGTAGGGCGGCACGCGACTCGGCGGCAGCCGCAGGCACCGGAGCGGCAGCCCACGCGCAGGCCACGCACACCGGCAACCCTGACGGCACCGGGAACCGCGCCTCCTCACCCGGCGGACAGCAAGCCTCGGCGGCGGTCGCAGGTGCCGCAGGCACCGGAGCGGCAGCCCACGCGCAGGCCACGCACACCGGCAACCCTGACGGCACCGGAAACCGCGCCTCCGCGCACGGCGGACAGCAGGCCCCGGCGGACGCCGGCGGCTCGGCGGAAGCTGCCACCAGCGCCGACGCGCCCCCCACCGCCCGGCCGCAGGCCGAGGCCGGAGCCGCCGCGCCCGACGCCACCATGGCCCTGCGCGCCGTCCGCCCCGACGGCGCGGCTCCCGGCGGAACCGCGTCCGACGACGACCGCACGTCCGTCCTCCCCACCCCCCTCGCCCCCGGCACCGCGCAGCCGAATGTCGACGATCTCGGTCTCTTCGACGACGCCACGCGCCCCCTCAGCGCGGTGTCCGCAGGGGCGCCGGCCCCGCGCCCCGAGGCCACCGCACCCCACAGCCGCGGCTCCCGCCGCCGGCGCGGAGCCCTCATCGCCGCGTCCGGCGCCGTCGTGGCCGTACTGGGCGCGGCCGGCTGGGCGAGTGGGCTGTTCTCGTACGAGACGCCGTCGCGGGACACCGCCGCGCCGGACGACGTCAGGGCGAGCGTGCCGGACGCGTCGTCGGAGGAGCCCGCGGCGGAGCTGTCCTCCGAGGCCCCGTCCGCCTCCCCCAGCGCGTCCGCGTCGGAGTCTCCGTCCGCGAGCGCGTCCGGGTCGGCCTCGCCCTCGGCGTCGGCCTCCGCACCGAGCGCGTCCGCGACCGCGAGCGCCGAGCCCTCGGCGACCCCGTCGCCCGGCGCGGCGTCGTCCGCGCCCGCCGTGGCCCCGGAGCCGGAGGAACCGGTCGACACCGCGCCCGTGCTGCGGCGCGGCGACCGGGGACCGGAGGTCGTCGAACTCCAGCAGCGGCTGCGCCAGGTGTGGCTGTACCAGGGCGACGCGGACGGCCGGTACAGCCGCCGGGTGGAGGAAGCCGTGCGCCACTACCAGTGGCAGCGGGGCATCAACGAGGAACTGGGCGTCTACGGCCCGCAGACCCGCGCCCGCCTGGAGTCGGAGACCCGGACGCCCTGACGGGCGGCCAGGGCGCCCGAAGCCGCTTGCCAGGGCCTGTCCCGCGGATCAAGCCGAAGACCCGGGGTCCGGCACGCCCCTCCCCGCCTGGACCGACGCGGGAGCACCCCCACCGGCGGCGGGCCCTCGACGCTCCGCTCCGGCTTGAACCGGCTTGATCCGCCGGCCCCGAACACCCTGACGGGCCAGGGCACCGCCTTGACGGGCTCGGGCGCCGCCTTGACGGGCCCGGGCGCCGCCTTGACGGTCTCGGGCGCCCAAACCGCCGTCAGGCGGAGACATGCAGCAGGATCGTCCCCTCCGCCGTCCGCTCCACCCGTACCTGGGTGAGGTCGCGGACGACGACGTCCGGCTGGTGGAAGCCCGCGCGCGGGCCGATGCCGACCACCCGCATCCCGGCGGCGCGCCCCGCGGTGATCCCCGCGCCGGAGTCCTCGAAGACGACGCAGTCGGCCGGGTCGACGCCCAGTTCCGCCGCGCCCTTCAGGAAGCCCTCCGGGTCGGGCTTGCTCGCGCCGACCGACTCCGCCGTGATCCGCACCGCGGGCTGTTCGAGCCCGGCGGCGGCCATCCGGGCCGTGGACAGGGCGACGTCCGCCGAGGTGACGAGCGCGTGCGGCAGCCCGTCGAGGGAGGCGAGGAACTCACGGGCGCCCGGTATCGCGACGACGCCCTCGGTGTCGGCGGTCTCCTCCGCGAGCAGCCGGGCGTTCTCGGCGTAGTTCTGCTCCATGGGCCGGTCCGGCAGCAGCAGGGCCATGGAGGCGTAGCCCTGCCTGCCGTGCACCACCTTCATGACCTCGTCGCCGTCCAGCCCGTGGCGTTCGGCCCAGCGGCGCCAGATGCGCTCGACGGAGGCGTCGGAGTTGACGAGGGTGCCGTCCATGTCGAGCAGGAGGGCGCGGGCGGGGAGTACGGCGGTGGTGGTGGCCGTCATCGGCTGCTCCAAGGCGGGGGTACGGGACCGTGGAGGCGGTTCCCGGGCGGGACAGAGCGGCCCCGCCCGCCGGTCAGGGGAAACGGGCGGGAGCCACTTTGTTCAACCACGGTACAAAACGAACCCGGTTTCCCGCCACCGCCTCCACGGGGTGTTCACCAGCGGGACCGGCGCGCGTCACCCGGCGACCGCCTCCCACAGGCTCCACACGCCCAGGCCCAGCATGAGCAGCGCGGCGATCCGCGTGATCAGCTTCAGCGGCACCCGCTTCATCAGCGCCTTGCCGCCGACGATGCCGAGACCGGCCACCGCCCACAGCGCCAGCACGGCGCCCAGGCCCACGGAGAGCGGGTCGTCGTAGCGGGCGGCGAGGTTGGCCGTCATGATCTGCGTCAGGTCGCCGAACTCGGCGACCAGGATGAGCATGAACCCGGCCCCCGCGACCTTCCAGAAGGACTGGTCCTCGGGCTTGCGGATCTCCTCCTCGTCCTCGTCCTTCTTGAGCAGCAGCATCGCCGCGCCCGCGAGGAAGAGCACGCCCGTGAGCGCGTGGACGAGCTGCTGCGGCAGCAGGGTCAGCACACTGCCCGCCGCCACGGCCAGCGCGACGTGCACCGCGAAGGCGGCGGCGACGCCGGCGAAGACGTACGAGGCGCGGTAGCGGGTGCCGAGGACGAGACCGGCGAGCGCGGTCTTGTCGGGCAGTTCGGCCAGGAAGACGACGCCGAAGACGACGGCCGTCACGGTCAGGCTGATCAACGGTTCCTCAATCGGTCGGGGCCGCCCCGCCGAGAGTGATGGGCTTGCGCGCAAGACACCTCGGCACGGCAGCACACTCGGCGCCCGCACCGTACGGCGCGGGCGTGCACTGCTTGCCGAAGGTCTCGCCGGCAGGACCCGTGACGGGTCTGCCTCCGGGCGCCGGCTCAGGCGGGCTGAGCAGTATGTCGACGGTCCGGCACAGGGCTACTCCCCTTCTGCGCCGTCCATCGTACGGGAGGTACCGCCGGACCCCGGAAACGGCCGCCGGACCGGACCGCCCGCACCGCCGTACGCGGAAACTTCACACCTGAACCATAGACGTGTCATGAGCGCGTCATTAACTTCTTACCGGACCCTCGCCTCCCGGCAACACGGCGCCGCGAGCATTCCCCTGCACGCACGCCAACGCCCGCACCCCACAAGGGAGTTCGCATGTCGAAGTTCTACGCGCGTCGACGGCTCAGCATAGCCGCGGCGCTCACCGGACTCATAGCCTCCGCCGGTCTCTTCAACGCCCCGGCCGCCTCAGCCGCCCTCCCCACCCCCGTGAGCGCCGCCACAGCCCGCAGCTACCTCGCCACCCTCCCCGTGCGCACCGAGAGCCGGACCGGCTACGACCGCGACCTGTTCCCCCACTGGATCACCATCAGCGGCAGCTGCAACACCCGCGAGACGATCCTCAAGCGCGACGGCACCAACGTCGTCACCGACTCCGCCTGCGCCGCCACCAGCGGCAGCTGGTACTCCCCGTACGACGGCGCCACCTGGTCCGCCGCCTCCGACGTGGACATCGACCACATGGTGCCGCTCGCCGAGGCCTGGGACTCCGGCGCGAGCTCCTGGACCACCGCCCAGCGGCAGGCCTTCGCCAACGACCTGACCCGGCCGCAGCTCCTCGCCGTCACCGACAACGTCAACCAGTCCAAGGGCGACCAGGACCCCGCCACCTGGATGCCGTCCCGCACGGCCTACCGCTGCACCTACGTCCGCGCGTGGGTCCAGGTGAAGTACTACTACAACCTGGCGGTCGACTCGGCCGAGAAGTCCGCGCTGCAGGGGTACCTCAACAACTGCTGACGCGGCACGGTCCCGACCGCCGGGTGCGCCGATCTCCCCGGCGGCCTCCGTCGCTGCGTACCGTACGGGGCGACGGAGGAAGGGGTCACCATGGCCGGACTGCGGCTCGGACCGCTGCTGAGGTACGTCGACGGGTCGTCCGCGACCGTCTGGGCGGAGACGGACGGCCCGGGCACCGTGGAGGTGCGCTGCCCGGACGGCGCCGGAGGGACCTCCGGCACCTTCCAGGTGTGCGGACACCACTACGCCCTGGTCCGGGTCACCGGCCTCACCCCGGGCACGTCCACCCCGTACGAGGTCCACGTGGACGGCGATCGCGTGTGGCCGCTCGCCCGGGAGCCGTTCCCGTCGTTCCCGCCGTCGGTGATCCGCACCCCGGCCGGCGACGACCGGGCACGCATCTCCTTCGGCTCCTGCCGCTGGGCCTCCCCGCCCACCGGCGAGCCCGACCCGGTGGGTCCCGACGCCCTGGACGCCCTCGCCAAGCGCATCGCCGCCGACCCCGAGGGCGAACGCCCCGACGTGCTGCTGCTCCTCGGCGACCAGGTGTACGCCGACGAGACCTCCGACGCCACGAAGGAGTGGCTGGCCGCACGCCGCGACCTGAGCGAGCCGCCGGGCAGCCAGGTGACGGACTACGAGGAGTACACCCACCTCTATTACGAGTCCTGGCTCGACCCGCAGGTGCGCTGGCTGCTCTCCACCGTCCCCACCTGCATGATCTTCGACGACCACGACGTCATCGACGACTGGAACACCTCCGCCTGCTGGGTCGAGGACATGCGCGCCACGTCCTGGTGGCACGAGCGGGTGCTCAGCGGGCTGATGTCGTACTGGGTGTACCAGCACCTGGGCAACCTCTCCCCCTCCGACGTCGAGACCGACCCCCTCTACGCCGCCGTACGGGAGACCCCCGACGGCACCGGCGCGCTGCGGGACTTCGCCACCCGGGCGGAGGCCGACGCGACCGCCGTGCGCTGGAGCTACCGCCGTGACTTCGGCCGGGTCCGGCTGGTCATGGTGGACAGCCGCGCGGCCCGGGTGCTGGAGGAGGGGCGGCGCTCGATGCTCGACCGGGACGAGGCCGACTGGCTGCGCGCCCAGGTCTCCGACGACCGCGGCTCCTACGACCATCTGCTCGTCGGCACCTCCCTGCCCTGGCTGCTCCCCCATCTCGTGCACGACGTCGAGGAGTGGGACTCCGTGCTGTGCCGGGGCGACAAGGGGCCGCGCTGGGCGCGGCTCGGGGAGAAGCTGCGGCGCGCGGCGGACCTGGAGCACTGGTCGGCGTTCCCGGACTCGTTCGCCGAGCTGGCGGAGCTGCTCGCCGACGTGGGCAGCGGCCCGGACGCGCCCGCCACGGTGTGTGTGCTGTCCGGGGACGTCCATCACGCCTATGTCGCCGAGCCGAGCTGGCCCGGGCGGGCGCAACCCGATGCGCGGGTGGTGCAGTTGACCTGCTCCCCGGTGCACAACTCCATCCCGGCCTCGATGCGGGTGGGCTTCCGGTTCGGCTGGAGCGCGGCCGCGCGGTCCCTTGGCCGGGTGTTCCGACGGCATGGCGGTCTCGGGCAGCCGCCGGTCGGCTGGCGCAGGACGGGCGGGCCGTGGTTCGGCAACCAGCTCATGACGCTGGCCACGCGCGGGCGTTCGGCGGTGCTGCGGCTGGAGCACGCGCAGGAGGAGCGGGGCGGCGTGCGGCTGCGGCGGGTGATGGAGCGGCAGTTGAGCCGCTGAGCCGCTTAGGCCCCCGGGTGCCTGTGAGCCCGCTGTGCGGCGGGGGGTGGTTCCGGTCATCCGGGTGATCAAGGGGGTGCTCCGGGGTGCGCGGTGACGTGCGGCGCGAGCCCTCGGAGGCACGCGGGAGGAGGTCAAAAGGGACCCGAGCCGTGGCCAAATGTTGAACTTGCAAGCAAGATTTAGGCACACCTAACGTGGGTCTCCGACTCGGTTCCGCCCCCCCCTGGACCGGCCTCATCCGGGGGCCGGCCCGACCGAAGGAGACACCCCCCATGAACGGACGCCTCACCAGCGCCCAGCCCTATGCGCTGGGCCTGTTCCGCATGGTCGTCGGCCTGCTCTTCGCCTGTCACGGCGCCGTGTCCCTGCTCGGCCTGTTCGGCGGCACGGACGGCAACGGCTCCACCGTCGAGACCGGCGCCTGGCCGGGCTGGTACGCCGCGGTCATCGAGCTCGTCGGCGGCACGCTCGTCCTGCTCGGGCTCGGCACCCGGGCTGCCGCGTTCATATCGTCCGGCGCGATGGCGTACGCGTACTTCAAGGTGCACCAGCCCGAGGCCCTGTGGCCCATCGAGAACCACGGCGAGAGCGCGGCCATGTACTGCTGGGCCATGTTCCTGCTGATCTTCACCGGCTCCGGGGCCTTCGGGCTGGACCGCCTGCTCGCCCGTCGCGCCTCCGCGCGGGACGGACGGCACGCGGAGCGCACGCCCGTCACCGCCTGACCGTCCTACCGCTTCACCGCACGCACCCGCACGACCGCCGACGCCTCCCCACGGCACCCGCCTCCCCGACGGCACCGAGTCGCACACGGCGCCCCCCGCATACCCGCGGGGGGCGCCTTCGCGTTCGGAGGCACATGAACCCCCCGTGACCCTTCTGTCACTTACCGGGCGTACGCTCTATGGCTGTCATAGGCCTCTCCTGCCACTTCTGCCGCCTCCACCGCGACAGCGCGGCAGCACGGGCCCACGGGGGCGTACGGGGAGTGCGAGTGGACAGTGTCGGGTCGCTGGTCGGCAGCCCGTGGATCTACGCGGTGGTGGCCCTGTCGGTCCTGCTCGACGTGTTCCTCCCGGTGCTGCCCAGCGGGGTGCTGGTGATCACCGCGGCCACCGCGGCCGCCGCGAGCACCGCCGCCTACGTGCCCGACATCCTGGTGCTGACGCTCTGCGCCGCGACCGCCTCCGTCCTCGGCGACCTGGTCGCCTATCGCCTCGCCTGGCGCGGCGGCGCCCGTCTGGACCGGGCCCTCGCCCGCTCCCGCCGGCTGCGGAGCGCGCAGGAACGTCTCGGCGCGGCGCTGGCCCGGGGCGGCGGCGGCCTCGTCGTCCTCGCCCGGTTCGCACCGGCCGGCCGCTCGGTGGTCTCCCTCGGCGCGGGCGCCGCCCGCCACCGCGCCCGCGACTTCCTCCCCTGGTCGGCCCTCGCCGGCCTCACCTGGGCCGGGTACAGCGTCGCCCTCGGCTACTTCGGCGGCCAGTGGCTCGGCGCGACATGGCTGGCGGCGGCGGTCTCGGTGATCGCGCTGTTCGCGGCGGGAGCGGGGGCGGGGTATCTGATGCGGAAGCCGCAGCCTTCGGAGGCACGGTAGCCCACGCCCTCCGGGGCGGACCCGGTCCCGGCCGCTCGGCGGCCGAGGGTGTCTTTCGGCGGCCGGAGGGCTCGGCTTGCGCCGCGAGGGGCGTGGTTCAGCTTGCGACCGGAGGGCGTCTCTCAGCTTGTGCCCCGGGGGGCGTCGTTCAGCTTGCGCCGCGTGGGACTAGTCCAGCTTGCGACCCAGAGCCGGCAGCCCGCGTCACCCGCTCGGTGCCCCAGCGGGGGCGGCTCGGCAGGCGGGCGCGCCGCTCGGCCCGTCGACCCGGCGGGCCGGGGGGCCGGGGGGGCCGGGGGGGCCGGGGGGCCGGGGGGCCGAGGGCCGACGGCCCGGAGGCGGTGAGGGCCGGCGGGCAGAGCACGGACGGGCCGGCGGGAACCGTCCCGCAGCCGAGGGCGTCGGTCAGCCGGCCGGTTGGCGCGCCGGGGCGCCTCGGACCTCCAGGTTTTCCAGCAGCTCCGCCGTGGCCGCGGCGATCGCGTCGACCGCGTGGTCGAACACCTCGCGGTTGTGGGCGGCCGGCGCCCGGAAGCCGGACACCTTCCGTACGTACTGCAGGGCGGCGGCCCGGATGTCCTCCTCCGTGGCCTCCTCGGGGAGCGCGGGCGGACGCAGGGTCTTGATACTCCGGCACATGACCCCAGTCTCGCGCCTCCCGCCACCCGGGGCCACGAAGGAGTGAATACCGCCCCGGAGACCCCGGAACACCTCGCCACCCAAATTCGAACAGGCGTATCATTGGGCCGTGGCTGCGACCTATGACTTTCCGAGTGACCTCCTTGCCGGTCAGGAGGAACTGCATCAGGTCCGGGCCGAGCTGTCGGCCCTGCTGAAGCGGCTCCCCTGGTCGGTCGAACCCCTCGACGGGTTCAGCGACGACAACGGCTGGCGCAAGGTCGAGCGCCCCGCCTCGCCCGGCTGGAGCGAGGACGAGCAGGCCGAGGTCGAGAAGCTCCGGCGCCGCGAGCACGAGCTCGCCGTGTTCGTCAGCACCCACCGCTACTGGTCCGAACTCACCGGCTCCGACCGCGTGCACGCGCGCTCCGCGCTGAAGCACGCCCACGAGACCACGGACGAGGAGGCGTCGCCGTAGCAGCACACCCCCCGACGGCACAGGGCCCCCGGAGCATGCTCCGGGGGCCCTGTCGTGTGTGGGCGCGGACGGTTTCGAACCGCCGACATCCTGCTTGTAAGGCAGGCGCTCTACCCCTGAGCTACGCACCCGTGACCCGTGCTCACGCCCGGGTCGAGTGGACAGACTACATGGCCGGGGTCACGGTCCCGCAAACCCCGTACGCCCCGGCACGGGGGATATCCCCACCCCGGATCCGCCGGTCGGCCGGATCCTCTTCAGGCCCCCGTCTCCGTACGGTCGAAGACGTCCGACGCCGCCGCACCGCGCGGCCGTCCCACCCGTCAGCCGTACGCCCAGGGGGAGCCCGTCATGACCGCCACCGCCCGCACCACCTCACCCGCCCGTACCTCCCGTCGCCTGCGGACGCGCACCCTCGCGACCGCTGCGGCCGCCGTGGTGCTCGGCGGGGCGTTGAGCGCGTGCGGGGCGTCGGCGGCGGACGACGACGAGCCCGAGCGCCGCGCCTTCGACCTGCCCGGCGCGAGCCTGACGATCGACTCCGACGACTCCGCCCTGGAGATCGTCGCCTCGGACGAACAGCCGGAGGGCGCGATCGCGGTCACCCGCTGGTTCCGGGGCAGCGTCGCCATCGGCTCGGACCCGAAGGTCACCTGGTCCATGGACGGCGACCGGCTGGTGCTGCGCGAACACTGCTCGGGCGTCGTCGCCGACTGCTCCACCAAGCACCGCGTCGTGGTGCCGCGCGGCGTCGCCGTCACCGTCGAGAACGACGACGGCAGCGTCCGGGCCGAGGGCTTCCGCGACGCGCTGACCGTCCGCACCAAGGACGGTTCGGTCCGTGTCACCGACACCAGCGGCCCGCTGGAACTGCGCAGCGGCGACGGATCGGTGCGCGCCGAGGTGTCCTCCCGCACCGTGCGCGCCCACAGCGGCGACGGCTCCGTGCACCTCGTCCTCACCGCCGTGCCGGACCGGGTGGAGTCCCGCAGCGGCGACGGTTCGACGACCATCGACCTGCCCCGCGGCGCCTACAAGGTGGACACCTCGACGGGCGACGGCGCCGAGGACGTGACCGTCCCGCGCGACGACTCCAGCTCCCATGTGGTGACCGCCCGCACCGGCGACGGCAAACTCACCGTCCGCACGGCGAACTGACGGGCCCGTGTGTTCGTCCTGTACCGGTGGGAGAATGACAACGGGCAGGGCGAACGACAGTACGGGAGAGGGATGTGACGGCGACACCAGCACAGCCGTACTCGCCGTCGGAGCCGCGCGTGCCTCGCCTGCGCCGCACCCTGTTCCCCGCACCGGCGGGCCGCCGCGCCCGCCGTGCTTCCGGACCCCTGCGTGACGCGCTCGCCCTGGCTGCCCTGCCGCTGGTCGCGGCGCTGGTGCTGCCCGCCGCGTTCGCCGGGGGCGGCACCCGCCGGTGGTTCGGCGGGCGTGCCGAGAACCAGCGGGCCGAGGCGCAGGCCGCCAAGGACGCCGCGGCCGCCGCCTTCTACGAACTCGACACCGCCCAGCGTGACCTGCGGATCTCCATCGAGACGATCACCGCAGTCGACGACTCCCCCGCGGCCCGCCGCGCCGTGGAGGACTTCGCGGAGCTGGGCCGGCGCATCGACGAGGCCAGCCACCGCTACATCAGCGCCGTCGACGCCCACGATCTCGACCGTGACGACCTGGACGCCTCGACGGCCTCCCGGGCCCGCGCCGACCTGACCGCCGCCAAGGACGAACTGGGCCGGGTCAAACAGGACCTGGACCGGTTCGCCGACGGCCTCGGCCCGCTGCTCGGCAAGGCCGAGACCCAGCTGGCCCGGCTCGCGCCCGCCGTCGAACGCGCCCGGCAGGCGCTGCTCGCCGCTTCCGAGGCCCTCGACTCCGCCCGCGGTTCCGGGCTGAAGGCCGACGACCTCGCCGCCCGGCTGGCCGCCCTCTCCCCCGAGCTGACCAAGCTCAACCAGGGCGCCGGACAGCACGGCGTGCCCGCCACGCTGGACCGGGCCTCCCGCGTCACCCGCGAGGCCGAGGCGATCCGCGTGGAGGCCGAGCGGCTGCCGGAACGGGCCGCCGAGATCGACCACCGGCTGGTCTCCCTGCGCACCCGCGCCCAGGCCCTCACCACCCGCTCCGGGCAGGTCGAACCCATCCTGAGCGAACTGCGCCGGCGCTTCACCGTCGCCTGCTGGCAGGACCTCCAGGGCGTGCCCGAGCTGGCCGAGCGCAACGTCCGGCAGGCGGAGGACCGCCTCGCCGAGGCCCGGGCGGCCCGCGACGACCAGCGCTGGGCCGACGCCACCGCCCTGCTCTCCACCGCGCGGGCCCTGCTGAACACCACCGACGAGGCCGTCTCCGCCGCCGGCGACCGGCTGCGCCGGCTGAACGCCGTGCAGAAGGACCCCGAGCAGGAGATCGAACGCACCCGGTTCGCCATCCGGGACGCCCAGCGGCTCGCCATGGCCGGCCGCAACACCCCCGACCCGCGCCACGCCCGCCCCCTCGACGACGCCGTGGCCCGGCTGGAACGCGCGATCGCCGGACTGGAGGGCCGCCACCCCGACTACTGGCACTTCCTCACCGAGACCGAGGCGGTCCGGGACACCGTGAGCCGCGTGGTCGCCCAGATCCGCGAGGAGCGCGGCGCCGGCGCCAACTGACCCGCCCCCTCCCGCCGGTCCGGTTAACCTGTGCCCATGCCTCGCTACGAATACCGCTGCCGCACCTGCGGCGACACGTTCGAACTGAGCCGTCCGATGGCGGAGTCCTCCGCCCCCGCGGCCTGCCCGGCGGGTCACGACGACACGGTCAAGCTCCTCTCCACGGTCGCGGTCGGCGGCACCGCCTCCGCGGCTGCCCCGGCGCCCCGCGCGGGCGGCGGCGGAGGCGGCGGTTGCTGCGGCGGGGGCTGCTGCGGCTGACCCCGCGCCGCCCGGCCCGGCGGGTCAGCCGCCGAGGTAGCGGAGCACCGCCGGCACCCTGCCCGAGTAGCCCTCCCCTCCGCCCGCCGGCTCGAGCTTGTCGAAGATCGCGTCGGTGTGTTTCTCCACCGCGCTCTGCGAGAGGCGCAGCCGGCGGAGGGACGGCCGCGTGGGTGTGCCCCTGCGCCATGCGGCTCGCCATCTTCCGCGCGCACGCGAGGACCGGGCGGAGCACGGCCCTGCGGGGGCGGGGCCAGGCCACGACGAGCAGGGGCAGCAGGCCGGCCAGGACCGTCCCGGCCAGCTCGACGACGGCCGCGGCGGCCCCCCGGATGAGACCGACCGCGCACCGCACCACACGCCGCGCCATGACTCGCATGATCGCGAGACCAGCCGGGCCGGTCGGGGGCACACCCTGCGGAAAACCGCGATTCCCCCTGCGGAGAGACACAACGGCTCCCGCGGACAACCGCACCGATCACGCGGCTTTCCTCAGCGGCCCTTCAGCTCCCATTTCCTAGCGTGGACGACATGACAGCCATCGCAGCGCAGACGATCACGGCGGCGTCGGGTGCGGACGCCGGACCCCAGTGGGTCAACGACCTCATGGACGGCCTCGGCGCGCCCGGGGCCGGTGTCGCCATCGCGCTGGAGAACCTCTTTCCGCCCATACCGAGCGAGGTGATCCTGCCGCTGGCGGGCTTCGCCGCGAGCAACGGGCGGATGGGTCTGATCGCCGTGCTGCTGTGGACCACCGCCGGCTCGGTGATCGGCGCGCTCGCCCTGTACGGGGTGGGGGCGCTGCTGGGCCGGGAGCGGACGCTGGCCCTGGCGGGACGCCTGCCGCTGGTGAAGGTGGCGGACGTGGAGAAGACGGAGGCGTGGTTTTTGCGGCACGGGACGAAGGCGGTGTTCTTCGGCCGGATGATTCCGCTGTTCCGCAGCTTCGTGTCCGTACCGGCCGGGGTGGAGCGGATGCCGCTGCCGCAGTTCCTGGGGCTGACCACGCTGGGCAGCGCGATATGGAACACGGCGTTCGTGCTCGCCGGCTACGCGCTCGGGGACAACTGGACGCAGGTGACGTCCATCGTGTCGGCCTACTCGAAGGTGGTGCTGGCGGCGGCCGCCCTGGCTCTCCTGGCCTTCGTCGTCATACGCCTGTTCCGGTCGGGCGGTGGGAGCCGTCGGGCCGGAAGGGGGTCGGCGGACAGCGGCTCGCGTGACGCGGAGTCGGACGCCCGTGCCGAGGCCTACGCCCGTGCCGGTGCCGGTGAGACCGGGACGACCGGCGCCCCGGCCGGGCAGGCCGGCCCGGCTCGGTACTCGGCCACCGAGACCATGGGCCTGCGCCGCCGCGACTGATCCCGCCGCCGGTCCCCTGCGGGGACCGGCCTCAGCGGATCGGCGGTCAGCGGGAGCGGACGGTGCGGAGGAACTCGCGGAGGATGCGTTCGCCCGCCAGGACGCCCCGTTCGGGCAGGGTCCGCACCCCGGGGGCCGTCCAGGCGTCCTCGGCGAGTTCGCCGTGGCCGGGGCGCCAGCCGAGGTCTGCGGCGAGGAGCAGGTCCGCGTCGAGGAGGGAGTCGCCGGCGGCGAGGGTCAGGTCGGCGCCGGAGCGCCGGGCGACCTCCCGCATGGCCGCGCTCTTGGTGAGCGGCTTGGGGACGGCGTAGATCTTGCGTCCCTGGAGGGACACCGTCCAGCCGCGGTTCTCCGCCCACTCCCCGAGTTCCTTCACCCACTCCTCGCGCAGCAGTTCGCGCTCCACGACGAGGTACGCGAAGAGGTCCTCGGCGGTGCGGTGCTTGCGGACCCACACGGGGTCGGCGGTGCGCAGCAGGTGGTCCTGGATCTCGGCCAGAGGGGCGCACTCGTCGGCAAGACGGGCCTGGACCTGCGCGTGCCAGTCCCGGTCGGAGACGCCGTCGACGAGGAGATGGCCGCCGTTGGCGCAGATCGCGTAGGTGGGAGGAGGACCGGGGAGGTTGATGCGCTGGTACTGCTTGCGGGTGCGGGTGGTGGTGGGCACGAAGAGAGCCTCGTCGCCCAGCTCGGTGAGGAGCTGGGCCGCGTTCTCCGTCAGGTAGGACAGGGGTCGGCTCTCGTGGACCTCCACGCACAGCAGCCTGGGCGCCCGCGCGTCGGGCATGGTCAGGGCGAGCGCGGCGGCCGAGTAGATGAGGGTGCGGTCGAGGTCGCTGGCGACGATGACGGGCATCAGCGGGTCACCGCCGTGCCGTCGGCTCCGGTGGCGCCCCGGGTGTAGCGGGGGTGGATCAGGCCGACGCAGGTGTAGGGCAGGTCGGCGACCTCCTCCACGGGGACGCCCCGCTGCTCGGCGAGGAGCCGGACGTGGTCGAGGTCGCTTCCGGCCCCGGCGCGGGCGAGCACCTTCCAGGGCACGCGGCGCAGCAGCACGCGGGTGGTCTCGCCGACGCCGGGCTTGACGAGGTTCACGTCGTGGATGCCGTACTCCTCGCTGATGCGTTCCACGGCGGCCCAGCCCTCCCAGGTGGGCGTGCGGTCGGCGGCGAGGAGCTCCTTGGCCTCGGCGCAGGCGGCCTCGGTGACCTCCTCGAAGCGGGCGGAGACGGCGTCCAGGAAGGCCACGGACAGGTCGGCGTCGGCGAGTTCGCGGTAGTACTTCGCGCCGTGGTAGTCGTCGGGGCCGACCAGGTCGGCGCGGAGGACGGTGCGTGAGATCAGGCCGGAGACCGTGGAGTTGAGGCAGGCGGAGGGGATCAGGTAGTCCTCGCGGGTGCCGTAGGTGCGGACGCAGGAGCCGGGGTCGGCGAGGACGGCGATCTCCGGGTCGAAGCCGGAGACGCCGTAGGTCTTCTCGAACTTCTCGACGGCCTGGGCGAGTTCGCGGGTGATGGCGCCCTTGCCGGTCCAGCCGTCGACGAACACCACGTCGCGCGGGTCGTGGTGGGCGGCCAGCCGGCGCAGGGCGTTGGCGTCGATGCCGCGGCCGCGGACGATGGAGACGGCGTAGTGCGGCAGGTCGAGGCCGTGGCGGTGCTGGGCCCAGCGGCGCATCAGGATGCCGACCGGGGTGCCGGCGCGGGCCAGCGACACCAGAACCGGGCGGGGCGACCGCTCGGCGAGGACGGTCTCGGTGACCACGCCGACGGCGTGCGCCAGGCGGGCGGACGAGGCGTCCAGGGCGTTGTGGAAGAGCTGCTGGTACTGCTCGCTGGGCTGGTACTCCACGGGCAGCGACTCGGCGTAGTGGGCGCCGCCGCTCTGGATGGCCTCCTCGCGCTCCTCGGTCGGCGCCTCCAGCGTCACGTCCGAGAGGTCCTGGAGCAGCCAGCCGACCTCCTCGGGCGCGTACGAGGAGAAGGCGGGGCCGCGGAGGGGCTCGGGCAGCATGGTGGCGGGCCTTTCGGGGGCGTCCTGGGCGGCGCCGGCGGGTACGGCCGGCACGTACGACGGTACGACGGCCAGGAGGACGTGCGGGGTGTGTTCGGCGAGCCGGGCGAGCAGGCCGTCGGGGGCGTGCAGCGCGGGGGTGTCGGCGACGGAGTCGACGACGGCGACCACGGCGTCGAAGCCGGCGCCGGCGACGTTGTAGGCGTAGCGCTCGCCGGGGCCGTCGGCGGGGTCGTCGTGGGCGGGGAAGACGAGGCGGGTGCGGATGGCGTAGCCGGGGTCGTCGACCGCGAGGACGGGTGAGCGGGTGGTGGTGCTGTAGCGCACGTCGGCGGAGGTGGTGCGCTCCAGCTCCGTCGCGAGGCGCAGGGGGGCGTACATCAGTTCCTCGAAGCCGAGGATCAGGACGCGGTGTGCGTTGTCGGGGAGGGCGGTGGCTATTCGGGCCGCCATGGCGGGGAGGACGGCTTCCAGCCGGGTGCGGTGGGTCGGTGTGAAGCCGTGGCGGCCGCCGTCGGGGAGGCCGCCGGGCCAGCGCAGGTCCACCCGGGTGATGCGGTTCGACGGCGGCTGCGGGTCGGTGGGGGCTTGTCGCGCGGTTCCCCGTGCCCTTGAGGGCGCGGTACCCGAGGCGCCCTCAAGGGGCGCGGGGAACCGCGCGCCCGGCCCCGGCTGCGCCTTGGCCGACTCATGTTCCGCCACCAGCGCCTGCCCCTTCTCCAGGACGCCGTCAGGCAGCCGCACCGTGCCCGACGCGGCCGTCACCAGGTCGATCCGGGCCCCGATCTCCCGGGCGAACCCCTCGAGCCGCCCGGCGTCGGCCGCCGACCGCATGTCGACCAGGGCGACGACGACGTACCGCTCCCGCGGGTACCGCGCGTGAAGATCGCGCACGGTGTTCAGCACCGTGTTCCCCGTGGAGAACTCGTCGTCGACCAGCACCAGCGGCCCGTCCCCGGCGAGCAGGGACGGGTCCTCCGGCAGCAGCAGGTGGGAGGTGGCGTGCGAGTGGGACTCCTCGAAGCCGCCGGCGGTGGCGACGCCGGCGACCGGCCGGCGCGTGGAGTGCAGATAGGGCGCGGCGCCCAGGCCGTCGGCGACGGAGTGGCCGAGACCGGTGGCGGTCTCGGCGTACCCGAGCACGACGGCGCGGGCGGCCGCCGCGTCGCCCAGCAGCTCCCGGACGCGGCGGCCGAGCTCGACGCCGTGCCCGTACACCACGGAGGGCGCCTGGGGCACGTGCTTGCCGAGGACGTTCGACACGAGCAGGTGGGCCCGCTTGGGGTTGCGCCGCAGCGCCAGCCCCAGCATCCCGCGCAGCCGTTCGTCGCCGGCCAGCTCGACGCCGAGCCGCTCGGCGACCCAGGTGCCGGACCAGGTGTTCACTCTTGTTCTCTCCCTCTCGGTGACTCCACCGAACGCCTCGAACGCCTCACCCGCTCCTCCGGATGCCTCACTCGCTTCGCCGAAGGCCCCGCTCACTCGGCCAGGCCGGCCGCGAGCAGTTCGACGAAGCCGATGTCCTCGTTGGCGACGCCGAAGACCTCCGCGCGCAGCAGGGTCCGCTCCGCCCAGGCGCGGTGCGGCTTCACCTCGTTCATCTTGTTCGTGTACGCGGACCGCAGTACACCCCCGCCGTCGCGTTCCGGCCGGAGGATGTCCTGGGCGTCGCTGAACTCCTCGTGGCTGACGACGGACAGCGCGTGGACGGGCAGGACGTGGGAGGGGTGGATGCAGGTCTTGCCGAGGAGGCCGTTGGCGCGGTCCAGGGAGATCTCGCGGAGCAGGCCGTCCATGGCGTGCTCGATGAGCTTCTGGCGCAGCGCCGTGGCCTCCACCTCCAGGAAGGGGCTCTGCCGCAGCTGCGGCTTGAACATGCGCTCCTGGACGCGGAAGTACTCCCAGACGGGCCCGGTCACGGTGAAGCCGGTGCCGTCGGCGCGGCCGAGCATGTTCACCACGTCGGAGATCACGGAGGCGACGACCTGGATGTCGTACGCGGTCATGTCGGGGCCGCGGCGCAGCCCGTAGGAGGAGCAGAAGTCGGTGACGCCCAGGCGCAGGGCGAGCACGCGGTCGCGGTACTTGTCGACGGCGCGGAAGATGCCCTCGAGGGTCTCGACGCGGCTCTCGCGGTAGAGCAGCTCGGGCGACTCCAGCACCGGCATGGCGAAGAGCCGGCGGCCGGAGGCGGACTCGGCGGCGGTGAGGGCCTCCAGGAACGGCAGGCCGCGCTCGGCGGTGAACTTGGGCAGCACGAATCCGGACAGCACCGCGACGGCGGGGCCCAGGCGGCGGACCAGGTCGCCGATCTGCTCCGGTTCGCGGACCCGGACGAACAGCAGCGGCAGGTCCGCGCCGGGTCGTCCGGCGAGGTCGGTGAGCTGGCGGACCAGGTTCTCCTCGCCGGCGACGACCTCGGCGTCGCTGATGGAGTCCTCCAGGCACAGCACCATGGAGACGACGCCGCGGGCGCCCTGCTTGAGGACGTCGTCGGCGAGCCGGGGCCGGGTGGCGGGGCTGTAGAGCGTGGCGCCCAGCGCCGCCGACAGCACCCGGGCCGGGGAGCCGGCGGTGAACTCGCACGGCTCCCGGTAGAAAAGACGTTCCCGCACCTCAGGGGCGACGTGCCCGAAATGACGCATTGAACTCCCCCGTGGCTGTAGTGGACTCTGTGGAGTGCCGAAAGGTGGCCGGTAATAGTACGTAGAAGTCCGTGTCGGCGGTTCCCACCGGGCATGAACTTCAGGTAACCCCGTGATGGCGGAGCCAACCCCCCGCATTGTCGTGACCAGGACCGAGAAGGCAGGATGACGGGCATGACGCACGCGATGCTGAAGGGGTCGAACGTTCCTCTCGAGGCCACCACGGTACGCGCCGTGCTGCGCTGGTCGCCCGGGCAGGGGGTGCCGGACGTGGACGCCTCCGCGCTGCTCCTCGGTCTCGACGGCCGTGTGCGCTCCGACGAGGACTTCGTCTTCTACAACCAGCCCCGGCACCCGTCCGGGAAGGTGTGGCGGCTCGGCAAGAAGCGCGTCGCCGAGGCCCTGACCGACACGATCCAGACAGATCTCACCGGTGTCGAGTCCGGTGTCGGCCGGATTCTGCTCGTCGCGTCGGCCGACGGGGTGACCTTCGACCGCGTACAGGCGCTGCGCATCCTGCTCTACGACGCGCAGAACCCGGACGGCGAGGCGCTGGCGTACTTCGACGTGAAGCCGGAGACGGGCCAGGAGACCGCGCTGATCTGCGGCGAGCTGTACCGGCGCGGGGAGGGCTGGAAGTTCCGCGCGCTCGGCGAGGGCTACTCGAACGGCCTGAAGGGCCTGGCGACCGACTTCGGCATCTCGGTGGACGAGTCGGAGGCCGCCGAGGAGCCGGACGCCTCCGCCGCCCCGGGCACGCCCGAGCCGCCCGCGCAGACGCCCGAGCCGGTCTCGCCCGAGGCGGTGACCCAGGCGCACGCCCCGGCGCCGCCCGCGGCCCCGGAGGTGTCCCGCCCGCTGCCGCCCGAGCAGCCGCCCTCCGGGGTGCCCACGCAGCCCGCGTACGGCTACCCGCCGCAGCAGCCCACCGCCGCCCCGCCCGCGGCCGCGCAGCCCGCCTACGGCTACCCGCACCCGACGAGCGCGCCGGCGTACGGCTATCCGGCGCCCGCGCCCGCCACGGCGGCGGCCCAGGCGGCGCAGGACCGGTACGGCTTCCCGCCGCCGGCCACGGGCGCGCCCGACCCGGACTTCCGGCTGCCGCCGCAGGGGCCGCAGTTCATCGGACGCTGAACAGGACGGCCCTGGACAGGACGGCCCTGGACAGGACGCCCCCGACAGGACGACGCAGCACACGACAGCACCCGGGCCGGCCGCTGCTCAGCGGTCGGCCTTGGTCTTGAAGCCCCGGCCCCACTGCAGCCCCCAGCCGTACAGCCGGTCCAGCTCGGCCTGGAAGCCGTAGACGAACCGCACCTCGCGCCGCACGACGATCTCGTTCTTCACGTTCTCGATCAGCACCACCGCGCAGGACCGGGCCTGCGGCTGGCGTTCGTCGAGGGAGATCTCGATGCGCGGGCCGTTGCTCGGGTAGAGCGTGACGACGGCCTTGGTGCGGTCGAAGGCGGGGGTCTGGTCGTAGATGTAGGCGAAGACCAGCAGGCGTTTGATGTTCTCCCGCTGGTCGAGGTTGACGTAGATCGTCTCGCCGGAGGCGGAGCCGAACCGGTCGTCGCCGCTGAGCTTCACGTACGGCGGGCCGTTGACGTCGCCGAGGTAGCCGCCGAGGGGCTGCACCACGCCCTTGGTGCCGTCCTGCAGCTCGTACAGGCAGCCCAGGTCGAGGTCGACGTTGACCATGGACTGGCTGTGCCCGACGACCTCCGGCGGCTTGAGCGCCTTGAACGGGTGGCGCAGCAGCGACTCCCGCTGCGGGCCGCCCAGGTCGGAGGTGCGCATCCGCCAGCTCAGGTTGATCCGCAGATGGCCGGTGGCCGCGCCCTGCTTGGTCAGCGACACCTGGCCGTGCCGCTTGGTCAGCTCGATGGCATTGGTGGCCGCGTTGCCGGAGTCGAAGTCGTTGTTCCGGCCGCGCCACAGTCCGTCCAGTAAACCCATTCCCGCCCCAAGTCCACTCGTCGAACCCCCGCCGGTGGCCGCGGGGCGCCGGTGCGCCGCACGGCCGACGGGGCGGCCTGCGAGGACTGCTCCTCGTGGCCGCCCCGTCGAGAGCGTTCCTCACCCGGAGGGCTGTCACACCCCGGACGAGACCTCGGTCTTCTCGCCCGCCTGTGCCTCGGCCTCCGCGATGCGCTTGTTGCGGCGCACGGAGGACCAGAAGGAGGCGCCGATCAGGACGACGCCGATGAGACCGGTGATGATCTCGTTGATCTCGTACTGGATGGTGACGAGCAGGATCATCGCCAGGGCGCCGATCGCGTAGTGCGCGCCGTGCTCCAGGTACACGTAGTCGTCCAGGGTGCCCTGGCGGACCAGGTAGACCGTGAGCGACCGGACGTACATGGCGCCGATGCCGAGGCCGAGCGCCATGAGGACGATGTCGTTGGTGATGGCGAAGGCGCCGATGACGCCGTCGAAGGAGAAGGACGCGTCCAGGACCTCGAGGTAGAGGAACATGAAGAACGCGGCCTTGCCGGCCAGGGCGATCGCCGACTTGGGCTTGCCCTCGCGTGCGGCCTTCTCCTCCTCCTCGTGTTCGTGCTCCTCCTCCTCTTCGAGCTTGTCCTCGAAGTAGCCGGAGAGTCCGCCCACGATCATGTAGGTGATCAGACCGGCGATGCCGGCCAGCAGGACGGTCTCCGCCTTGTCCACGTGCGTCCCGCCGTGCTGGTGGGCGTGGGTGGCGAAGGTCATGGCGGAGATCAGCAGGACGATCAGCGCGATGCAGACCGACAGCATGTCGACCTTGCCGAGCTTGGCCAGCGGCCGCTCGAGCCAGGCCAGCCACTTGATCTCCCGGTCCTCGAAGATGAAGTCGAGGAAGATCATGAGCAGGAACATGCCGCCGAAGGCCGCGATGGCCGGGTGGGCGTCGGTGACGAGCTCCTGGTAACGGTCCTTGTCGCTGAGCGCGAGGTCGACCGCCTCGATCGGACCGAGCTGTGCGCTGATCGCGACGATGACGACGGGGAAGACCAGCCGCATGCCGAAGACGGCGATCAGGATGCCGATGGTGAGGAAGATCTTCTGCCAGAAGGCATTCATCTTCTTCAGGATTCCGGCGTTGACCACCGCGTTGTCGAAGGACAGCGAAATCTCGAGGATCGAGAGGATCGCCACGATTCCGAAGGCGGTCCACCCCCCGAAGAGGAATGCTGCGACCAGGCCGAGCGCGGTCACCGCGAACGACCAGCCGAAGGTTTTCAGAACCACTGGCTACCCCATGTGTGTGTACGGGTCTCCCCCGCCGCCGTGGCGGCTTTACGAAACGTTGACCCCGAAGTCTAGAGCGATGCCCCGCAGGCCCGACGCGTACCCCTGCCCTACTGCACGGAACTTCCACTCACCCTGGTAGCGGTAGAGCTCGCCGAAGATCATCGCCGTCTCCGTGGAGGCGTCCTCGCTGAGGTCGTAGCGGGCGAGTTCCTGGCCGTCCGCCTGGTTCACCACGCGGATGAAGGCGTTGCTGACCTGCCCGAAGGTCTGGCCGCGCTCGTCGGCCATGTGGATGGACACCGGGAACACGATCTTGTCGCACTGCTGCGGAACCTTGGACAGGTCCACCAGCAGGGACTCGTCGTCACCCTCGCCCTCACCGGTGAGGTTGTCACCGGTGTGCTCCACGGAGCCGTCGGGGCTCTTGAGCTGGTTGTAGAAGACGAACCACTCGTCCCCCATGACCCGGCCGCCGCTGCACATCAGCGCACTGGCGTCGAGGTCGAAGTCGGCGCCCGTGGTGGAGCGCGCGTCCCAGCCGAGCCCGACCATCACCTGCGTGAGGTTGGGTGCGGCCTTGGACAGGGAGACGTTCCCCCCTTTGGCGAGCGTGACGCCCATGATGCTGGTCCCCCTCCGGGTGGTGTTTCCAGGTGGTCCTGCACTCCCCCGCGAGGGGGCGTCCCCGGGCGCCGCACGCGGCGGGCGCGCGGCGCCCGGGCGGTGGCCGTACGGGACGGCCGCTCGGGTCTGTACCCGGGACGTGCCCGGCTCAGACGTTCACGCCGAAGTCCTGCGCGATGCCGCGCAGGCCGGAGGCGTAGCCCTGGCCGATGGCGCGGAACTTCCACTCCGCGCCGTGACGGTAGAGCTCGCCGAAGACCATGGCGGTCTCGGTCGAGGCGTCCTCCGACAGGTCGTAACGGGCGATCTCGGCGCCGCCGGCCTGGTTGACGACGCGGATGAACGCGTTGCGCACCTGGCCGAAGGACTGCTGGCGGTTCTCGGCGTCGTAGATGGAGACCGGGAAGACGATCTTCTCCACGTCGGCCGGGACGGCGGCCAGGTTGACCTTGATCTGCTCGTCGTCGCCCTCGCCCTCACCGGTGAGGTTGTCACCGGTGTGCTCGACGGAGCCGTCGGGGCTCTTGAGGTTGTTGAAGAAGACGAAGTGCTGGTCGCTGGCGACCTTGCCCGAGCTGTTCAGCAGGAGGGCGCTGGCATCCAGGTCGAAGTCGGTGCCGGTCGTGGTGCGGACGTCCCACCCCAGTCCGACGATGACCGCGGTCAGGCCCGGCGCCTCCTTGCTCAGCGATACGTTGCCGCCCTTGCTGAGGCTGACTCCCACGAGTCCTCCCTTGGTGTCCCGGGGGCGGGATGCCCCGTTGTGCATGGATGTCGGATCAACGAGTCGATCCTAGTGACGGGTTCCCCGGACCCGCAGGCCCTGGGGACGGACGTTCACAGGGTGTCGAGCGCCGCGAGGTACTCGCCGGGGTCACGGGCGTCCGCCATCCCGCTGCTCACGGTGGCGCGCACGACGCCCTGCCGGTCGATGACGAAGGTGCCCCGCACGGCGCAGCCCTTGTCCTCGTCGAAGACGCCGTAGGCGCGCGAGACGTTGCCGTGCGGCCAGAAGTCGCTGAGCAGCGGGAAGGGAAGATCCTCCTGCTCGCCGAAGACGCGCAGGGTGTGGATGGAGTCGTTGGAGACGGCGAGCACCTCGGCGTCGCGCTCGGCGAACTGCTCCAGCCGGTCGCGGATCTCGCTCAGCTCGCCGGTGCAGACACCGGTGAAGGCGAACGGGTAGAAGAGCAGCACGACGTTCTTCTGCCCGCGGAAGTCGGACAGACGCACGGGCGCGCCGTGGTTGTCCTTGAGTTCGAAGTCGGGGGCCTGCGCTCCGACCGGGATCGTCATGCTCGTCCTCGTCGCTCCGGGGTGGTGCCGTACGGCCACCCTACGCAGGCAGGACGAGGGTCCCGCGAACGGGCCGACGCGTGCGACACGGGTCGCCGCCGGCCCGTCCGGGGGTGTGTCACCGCTTCGACTTGGCGGCCTTCGGGGTCGCCAGCCGGCTGCCGCTCCAGTCCTTGCCCACGCTGACGCTCTTGGACGCCGTCAGGCCGGCCGTGGTGGCGGCCTCCGAGATCTCGCTCGGCTCGACGTATCCGTCCCGGCCGGTCTTCGGCGTGAGCAGCAGGATCGCGCCGCCCTCTTCGATGTACGTGGTGGCATCCACCAGCGCATCCGTCAGGTCGCCGTCGTCGTCACGGAACCACAGCACAACGGCGTCGGCCACGTCGTCGTAGTCCTCGTCGACAAGTTCGCTCTCGATGACGCCCTCGATGGCCTCGCGGAGCTCCTGGTCGACGTCGTCGTCGTAGCCGATCTCCTGGACCACCTGCCCGGGCTGGAACCCCAGCCTGGCGGCAGGGTTCGTCCGCTCCTCCGCGTGGTCCGCGGTCGCGCTCACGGGTTGCCTCCTGATCATGTCTTGGGAAATATCTCAGCCACGCGCGTGCGCGAAGCATTGGCCGTAGTCCACACGGGCGGGACGGATCGCGCAAGTACCCGGCCGTGCGGACCGCCGAAACGGTGACGATCCTGGCCGGGTCACCGCAACTCCAGGCACCCCGTCTCCGTCAGCAGTGATGGACACCACACCTTTGTGCCCCGTTTGGGCGTTTGGGAACCGCTTGTGGGTACGAGACTCGCATGTACTCGCCCCTTGCGTCACCGTACCGGCCGCGCCGAGGGATTACCTCTCGGTAGAGATGACGTCCGCGGTCGCGGGGTGGAGCATGGGAGCGGCGCACACCGGGCCGTGGCGAGCGAGACGACGGCCCATCCACGGCCCTCCGACAGGTAAGGAACAGCGTGGCTTCCGCATCCGATCGCAGCCCGATCATCATTGGCGGCCTTCCGAGTCAGGTTCCTGACTTCGACCCCGAGGAAACCCAGGAGTGGCTCGACTCCCTCGACGCCGCGGTCGACGAGCGCGGCCGGGAGCGGGCCCGTTATCTGATGCTGCGGCTGATCGAGCGGGCCCGCGCCCGGCGCGTGGCCGTGCCCGAGATGCGCAGCACGGACTACGTCAACACGATCCCCACCCGGGCGGAGCCGTTCTTCCCGGGCAACGAGGAGATCGAGCGCAAGATCCTGAACGCGACCCGCTGGAACGCCGCCGTGATGGTCTCGCGCGCCCAGCGCCCGGGTATCGGGGTGGGCGGCCACATCGCGACGTTCGCGTCCTCCGCGTCGCTCTACGACGTGGGCTTCAACCACTTCTTCCGCGGCAAGGACGAGGGCGACGGCGGCGACCAGGTCTTCTTCCAGGGGCACGCCTCCCCGGGCATCTACGCCCGCGCGTATCTGCTGGACCGGCTGAGCGAGCAGCACCTGGACGGTTTCCGCCAGGAGAAGTCGAAGGCGCCGTACGCGCTGTCGTCGTACCCGCACCCGCGGTCCATGCCGGACTTCTGGGAGTTCCCGACGGTGTCGATGGGCCTCGGCCCGATCGGCGCGATCTACCAGGCGCGGATGAACCGCTACATGCACGCGCGGGGCATCGCGGACACCTCGAAGTCGCACGTGTGGGCGTTCCTCGGCGACGGCGAGATGGACGAGCCGGAGTCGCTGGGCCAGCTGAGCATCGCGGCGCGCGAGGGCCTGGACAACCTGACCTTCGTCGTCAACTGCAACCTGCAGCGGCTGGACGGCCCGGTGCGCGGCAACGGCAAGATCATCCAGGAGCTGGAGTCGATCTTCCGGGGCGCCGGCTGGAACGTGATCAAGCTGATCTGGGACCGCAGCTGGGACCCGCTGCTGGCGCAGGACCGCGACGGCGTGCTGGTGAACAAGATGAACACCACGCCGGACGGCCAGTTCCAGACGTACGCCACGGAGTCCGGGGCGTACATCCGCAAGCACTTCTTCGGCGACGACCACCGGCTGCGCGCGATGGTCGAGAACATGACCGACGACCAGATCCTGCACCTGGGACGCGGCGGTCACGACCACCGGAAGATCTACGCGGCGTACAAGGCGGCGGTGGAGCACAAGGGCCAGCCGACGGTCATCCTGGCGAAGACGGTCAAGGGCTGGACGCTGGGCCCCAACTTCGAGGGCCGCAACGCCACGCACCAGATGAAGAAGCTGACGGTCGACGACCTGAAGCACTTCCGGGACCGGCTGCACCTGCCGATCCCGGACAAGGACCTGGAGTCGGGTCTTCCGCCCTACTACCACCCGGGGCCGGACTCGGAGGAGATGCAGTACATGCACGACCGCCGCCGGTCCCTCGGCGGGTACGTGCCGACCCGGGTGGTGCGCGGCAAGCCGCTGGCGCTGCCCGAGGACAAGACGTACGCGAGTGTGAAGAAAGGCTCGGGCCAGCAGTCCATCGCGACGACCATGGCCTTCGTGCGGCTCCTCAAGGACCTCATGCGGGACAAGGAGATCGGCCGCCGGTTCGTGCTGATCGCGCCGGACGAGTACCGCACGTTCGGCATGGACTCGTTCTTCCCGAGCGCGAAGATCTACAACCCGCTCGGCCAGCAGTACGAGGCGGTGGACCGGGATCTGCTGCTCGCCTACAAGGAGTCGCCGCAGGGGCAGATGCTGCACGACGGCATCTCCGAGGCGGGCTGCACGGCCTCGCTGATCGCGGCGGGCTCGGCGTACGCCACGCACGGCGAGCCGCTCATCCCGGTGTACGTCTTCTACTCGATGTTCGGTTTCCAGCGCACCGGCGACCAGTTCTGGCAGATGGCCGACCAGCTGGCGCGCGGTTTCGTGCTCGGCGCGACCGCCGGCCGCACCACGCTGACCGGTGAGGGTCTCCAGCACGCCGACGGGCATTCGCAGCTGCTCGCCTCGACCAACCCGGCGTGCGTCGCGTACGACCCGGCGTTCGGCTTCGAGATCGCGCACATCGTGAAGGACGGGCTGCGCCGGATGTACGGCTCGTCGGAGGAACACCCGCACGGCGAGGACGTCTTCTACTACCTGACGGTCTACAACGAGCCCATCCTGCACCCGGCGGAGCCGGAGAACGTGGACGTCGAGGGCATCCTCAAGGGCCTGTACCGCTTCAGCGAGGGCACCTCCGGCTCGCTCCCGGCGCAGATCCTGGCGTCCGGGGTGGCGCTGCCGTGGGCGATCGAGGCGCAGAAGATCCTCGCGGAGGAGTGGAACGTCAAGGCGGACGTCTGGTCGGCGACCTCCTGGAACGAGCTGCGGCGCGAGGCGGTGGCGTGCGAGGAGCACAACCTGCTGCACCCGGAGGAGGAGCAGCGCACCCCGTACGTGACGCGCAAGCTGGCGTCGGCGCAGGGGCCGGTGGTGGCGGTGTCGGACTGGATGCGGTCGGTGCCGGACCAGATCGCGCGGTGGGTGCCGGGCACGTACCAGTCGCTGGGCGCGGACGGGTTCGGCTTCGCGGACACGCGCGGGGCGGCGCGGCGCTTCTTCCACATCGACGCGCAGTCGGTCGTGCTGGCGGTGCTGACGGAGCTGGCGCGTGAGGGGCACCTGGACCGCTCGGTGCTGAAGCAGGCCGTCGACCGGTACCAGTTGCTGGACGTGTCGGCGGCGGACCCGGGCGCGGCGGGCGGCGACGCGTAGCGCCTCCGGCGGGCGGGGGATGCCAGTCGGGGCGGCGGGGCGGCCGCGGGTGGTTTCGGGCCGGTCGCGCAGTTGCCCCGGACCCCTGAGGGCTGTCCCACCGCCGCCCGGATGCGCGGGGAACGGAGACGCGTGCCACGTGGAGCGGGGCCGCATCGGCGAGGGGGCCTCCGGCTGGTTCGCCGGAGGCCCCCTCGCCGATGCTGTCGACCGGGTCAGAGCATGCCGGTCCCCATGGCGCCCGCCCCGGCCAGCCAGATGACGGCCAGGAGCGTGTCGATGGCGCCGAGGACCAGGGCGATCAGGGCCGGCACCGAGCGGGAGCCCGCCCAGCTGCGGCCCATGGCCAGCCAGCCGCACACCATCGCCACCGGGCCGAGCACGATGCCCAGGACGAAGAAACCGGCGACGGCGCAGATGGCTCCGATGATCCCGAGCGTCGCGCGATCCGGCCCGGACCGTGACCACGTCCGGCCACGTGTGCGGGGGTTCCTGCGCGTGGTTCCGTGTCCGAAGCTCGCCATCATCAACTCCCTGATGGGTTGGTTGACATGGCGGGTACCCCCTCTTCCGTCCTGAATTCCCCGTGTGCGTACGGGGGATGACCGTCACGGCGCGCCGCACCCCTCCGGCGGCGCGCCGGCGCGGCCCTCACGGGGCGTCAGATGTGGCCGACGCCCGCTCCCGCCTCCGCGTTCTCGCCGCGCTTGGTGAGCAGCGCGACCAGGACGGCGACGGCGGCGACCCCGGCGGCGACCAGCGACGCCAGGCTCATGCCGGAGATGAAGGTGTCGTGGGCGACGTCGGTGATCTTCGCGGCGATCGCCTCGGGGGTGCCCTTCGGCACCGGCGGCACACCGACCTGGACCGCCTCGGAGGCCTGGCCGGCCTGTTCCGGGGTCAGCGGCGGGAGGCCCGCCTTCTCCCAGTTGCCCGGCAGGTCGCCGTCCACCTTGGAGGCCATCACGGCGCCGAGCACGGCGGTGCCGAGGCTGCCGCCGACCTGCATCGCGGACTGCTGGAGACCGCCGGCCACACCGGACAGCTCCAGCGGCGCGTTGCCCACGATGACCTCGGTGGCGCCGACCATGACGGGGGCGAGGCCGAGGCCGAGCAGCGCGAACCAGACCGACATGGCGAGGCTGCCGGTGCTCTTCTCCAGCGTGGAGATGCCGTACATCGCGAGCGCGGTGCAGGCCATGCCGCCGGCGAGCGGGATGCGCGGGCCGACCTTGGTGATCATCACGCCCGCGAGCGGGGAGCCGACGATCATCATGCCGGTGAGCGGCAGCAGGTGCAGACCGGCGTCGACCGGGCTGAGGCCGTGCACGTTCTGCAGGTAGAAGGTGACGAAGAACAGGCCGCCCATGAAGGCGATGGCCATGAGCACCATCAGCACCACACCCGCGGACAGCGGAACGGAGCGGAAGAGGGCCAGCGGGATCAGAGGCTCCCTCACCTTCGTCTCCCAGAAGGCGAAGACGGCGAAGCCGACCACGGAGGCGGCGATGAACGCCCAGGTCCTGCCGTCGCCCCAGCCCCACTCGGGCGCCTTGATGAGCGCCCACACCAGGCAGAACATCGCGCCGGACAACAGGGCGATGCCGGGGATGTCGAAGGAGCGCGGGGCGTTCTCCGCGCGGTGGTCGAGCAGGATCCACACGCCGAGCGCGACGGCGAGGACGCCGACCGGCACGTTGATGAAGAACACCGACTGCCAGTTGACGTGCTCGACGAGGACGCCGCCGAGGATCGGGCCGCCGGCGGTGGAGGCGCCGATGACCATGCCCCAGATGCCGATGGCCATGTTGAGCTTCTCGGCGGGGAACGTGGCCCGCAGCAGGCCGAGCGCGGCCGGCATCAGCAGCGCGCCGAACAGGCCCTGGAGCACACGGAAGACGATGACGAGCGTGATGCTGTCGGAGAGGCCGATGGCCCCGGACGCGGCGGCGAAGCCGACCACGCCGATGAGGAAGGTCTGCCGGTGGCCGAAGCGGTCACCGAGCTTGCCCGCGGTGATCAGGGACACCGCGAGGGCGAGGAAGTACGCGTTGGTGATCCACTGGACGTCGGCGAGGGTGGCGCCCAGGTCGCTGGCGATGGCCGGGTTGGCGATGGCCACGATGGTGCCGTCCAGGGCCACCATCATGACGCCCACGGCGACGGTGAACAGCGTGAACCAGGGGTGCCCGCGCAGCCCCTTGCCGGGCGTCGCCTCCGACGGGCCGGCCGAAGGGCCGTCCCCCTGCCCCGCCTTGTCGAGGGTGGTCTGACTAGTCATACATTCGAGGCTAGTGTCAGCCGCTGACACTTGACAATTCATTTCACCAGTCAGTAACTGACAGGACATGCGTCCCTCGCCCGGTCCGGGCGCACGGTTCAAGGAGGAGCCATGGACACGGTCGGGACCGTCGTGGGCGCCCTGCCGCGGCCGGGCCTGCGCGAGCGCAAGAAGCAGCGCACGCGGGACGCCTTGGTCCGGGCCGCCCTGGAGCTCATCGCCACCCGTGGCTACGACGGCACGACGGTCGACGACATCGCCGCGGCCGTGGACGTCTCGCAGCGCACCTTCTTCCGCTACTTCGCCAGCAAGGAGGAGGTGGCGCTGTTCGTGCCGCGCCTCGCGGAGCAGCGGATCGTCAACGCCGTACGGGCCCGCCCGCGCGACGAGGCGCCGCTGGAGGCGCTGCGCCGGGCCGTGCTGGACAGCTGGGACGCCATCGACGAGGCCGTGGGGGAGCTCGTCCCGGTGGAGCTGCACATGCGGGTCTACCGGGTCATCGAGTCCACGCCGGCCCTGCTCGCCGCGCATCTGCGCCGGGCCGCGGAGCTGGAGGAGGAGCTGGCGGGGATCATCGCCGAGCGCGAGGAGGTGGACGTCGACACCGACCCGCGGCCCCGCATCCTGGTGGCCGCGTTCGGCGGGGTGATCCGGGTGGCGGAGCGCCGGTGGTCCGAGAGGGACGACCTGAGCACCGAGGCGCTGCGGGAGCTGATGCGGACGTGCCTGGACCATGTCGGACCGGCCCTCGCCACGAACTGGCGTACGACCGCATCCCTGGATCGGCCCACCGAAACGTGATCCCGGTCACTGGATTCCCGCGAGACACTCTCGTTCTCCTAGTGTGTCCTCCCAGTGACTTCCTTCGACACCTCCCCCCAGCTGAACGTGTGGCGGGCGCTGCTGGCGCTCGCCGTGGTCTTCGTGATGCTGGCGACCACCGGCTGGACGGCACTGCGTCACCAGCGCCACCCCGCTCCCCTGCAGGCGTCGCTCGCCGCGTGGGAGGACGGGCGGGTGGCCGGGAAGCGGCTGCCCGACCCGCAGTCGGCGCCGACGCGCCTCGCCCGGTTCTTCGCCTCGCTCACCGCCGCGCAGCGGCTCCGGCTCGCCGAGCGCTATCCGCTGGCCGTCGGCAACATGAACGGCGCGCCGGTCGAACTGCGCTACCGCGCCAACCGCATCGCGCTGGCCGAGGCCCACGAGACCGAGCTGAGCCGGGTGCACGACACCCGGCTCACACCCGAGGGCCAGCAGCAGGCCGCCCGCAGGATGGACCGCATCGAGGCGCTGATGCGTCCGGAGCGGCACATCCTCGCCTTCAACCCGGCGGGCGCCGGACGCGTCGCCGAGGTCTTCGGTGACCTGCGCCACGCCGAGCGGGTGTCGGTGGTCGTCCCCGGCGTCGACACCGATCTGCTGACCTTCCAGCGCTCCGAGCGCCGGCACTCCGCCCCCGTGGGCATGGCCAAGTCGCTGTACAAGGCGCAGCGGCGGGCCGACCCCGCGACGCGCACGGCCGTCATCGCCTGGGCCGACTACACCGCGCCCAGCGGGCTCGGCATGGACGCGGCCACGGCGATGCGCGCGGAGGACGGCGCGGACCGGCTGGACGCGATGGTGCGGGGACTGCCCGGGCTCACCCCGGTCTCCCTGTTCTGCCACAGCTACGGCTCGGTGGTCTGCGGACTCGCCGCGCGGGACCTGCCGGAGCGGGTGTCCGACATCGCCGTGGCCGGCAGCCCGGGGATGCGGGTGGAGCACGCCTCCCAACTGCGCACCACCGCGCGGGTGTGGGCGATGCGGGACGCCGACGACTGGATCCAGGACGTGCCCCACCTGGAGCTCGGCGGACTGGGCCATGGGGCCGACCCGGTGGCCGACGGGTTCGGCGCGCGCGTGTTGTCGGCCCGTGACGCCAAGGGGCACGCCGGGTACTTCGTGCCCGGCACGGACAGCCTGCGGAACTTCGCGGGGATCGGGGTTGGCGCATACACGGCGGTGTCGTGTGCGCACCGGAACGACACCTGCCTGGCGGGTTTGTCCGGTACGACCCCTACCGGACGCGCGTAGAAGCGGAGATACTGCGGTATGCGTGGGGAGGGGACGGAGAAGCTCGTGCCGCATACGATGAGCCGCATGGGTGACGTACTGGCCGGATTTCATGCCGCCTGGGAGTTCGAGTCCGACTCCGTGCTCATCCGTTACGTACGAGGGATTCGAACACCCAAGCTGTTCCAGGCGCTCGGGGAGCGGCGCGTGCCTCTGGAGGCGATCGAGGGCGTGACCCTCTCGCCCGGCAAGCGCGGCACCGTGGTCCTGCGTCTGGAGCCCCGGCCGGGAGCCGACCCGCTGATGGAGGCGGCCGCCGGGCAG
This sequence comes from Streptomyces sp. P9-2, assembly GCF_051903975.1. NCBI lineage: Bacteria > Bacillati > Actinomycetota > Actinomycetes > Kitasatosporales > Streptomycetaceae > Streptomyces > Streptomyces sp. P9-2. The sequence continues at coordinate 2,937,737 of NZ_CP192633.1, read as the reverse complement.
TTGAAGGAGAGCAGCGACCCCTACCGGCTGGTGCTGCCCGCCGAGCGGGAGACGCTGGCCGAGTACTACGCCGACGAACTGCGTGCCCAGCTCACCGAGTCGGGCCCCGCCGAGCGCCACCTGGTGGCCGCGCCCGAGGCGCCGCTGCAGTTCAAGGCGTACGACGGCAAGGCGACGTTCGACGGTACGTCGGTGGCGTTCCGCTGGTTCTGGACCGGGGCGTCCTCGGCGAAGTGGAAGGCCGGCGACCAGCGATTCCCCGTCTCCGAGCTGAGCGGGGTGGAATGGCGGTCGCCCGAGGTGTTCGAGGGTCATCTGCGGCTGCTGCGCCGGGACACGGCGGTGCCGGCCCCGGCGCAGGCCGACCAGGACCCCGCCGCGGTGGTGTTCGGGCTGGGGTACGGGCCCGTGCACGAGTCACTGCCGTTCGCTGCGGCTGTGCTGGCCGCGGTGCGGAGTTGCTCGGCGGTGCCGGCCATGTCTTCGCCTGCCGCGGGCGCGGGGGGTGTGCCGTCGTCCGCTCGGCGCGATCCTGCGGATATCGCCGAGCGGATCCGGCATCTCGGGGAGTTGCATCAGGCGGGGCTGGTGACGGATGAGGAGTTTTCCTCGAAGAAGGCGGAGTTGCTCGCGGAGCTTTGAGTCGTCCGCCGGGTGCGGGTGCCTGGGGGCTGGGCGCGCAGTTCCCGGCGCCCCTTCGGGCGCAGGGCACGTTCCAGGGCGGCCCGGGAGGCGTCCGCGTCGGCGGGGCCGTAGGCGAAGTTCATGCCCATGCGGCCGAGGCCCTGCACGCCCGCCTCGGGGCCGCCGGCGCCCAGCGTCGTCGTCGGACCGTGTGCGCGGTCATCATGCCCTTTCCGAGGCCAGGGCGCGCCCGGCGTCCGCGTAGAAGCTGATCTTGCGGTCCAGGACGGCGAGGGTGCCCTGGAGTTCGGCGATCCGGGACAGCACGTCCTCGCGGGTCGCCTTGAGCAGCTCGAAGCGCTCGGCGTACGTGTGGTCGCCGGCCCGGACCAGTTCGGCGTAGCGCACCATGTCGGCGACCGGCATGCCGGTCAGGCGGAGCTTGCCGACCAGGGCGAGCCAGTCGAGGTCACGGTTGGTGTAGCGGCGCTGCCCGGTGTGGGAGCGGTCGATGTGCGGCATGAGGCCGATCCGCTCGTACCAGCGCAGGGTGTGCGCGGTCAGCCCGGTGAGGGCGGCCACCTCGCTGATCGTGTACTTGTCCTTGCCGTCCGGCCGCCGGTCGCCTTGCGGGGGTCCGGCGCAGGTGTCGGTCCTGGTGTCCGTGGTCTCCGTCACCGTCATGCGTCCACGCTAGATCCTTGGAGTGCGCTCCAGGCAAGCGGTGCCGGTGAGAAATGGGCGGACGTGTCGGGACGCTCCGACTACCGTGCGGGCATGAGCCTTGTACGCCGGGCGACGCCCGAGGACGCGGAGGAAGTGCTGCGTCTGCGCCAGGTGATGATCGACTCGATGGCCCGCTCCGACCCGTCCACCGCGTGGCACACGGTGTCCCTGCCGGTGCTGCGCGAACGGCTCGCGGAGGACAGCTCCTTCGCCGCGTTCGTCGTGGACCACCCGGAGCGGCCCGGCGCCCTCGCGGCGCTGGTGGCCGGGACGCTGGACTACCGGATCGGCGGGGCGCGGAACCCGCATGGGATCGACGGTCACGTCTTCAGCGTCGCCACCGACCCCGACGCCCGGCGCCGAGGCTACGCGCGGGCCTGCGTGGAAGCGCTGCTCGAGTGGTTCCGCGAGCGGGGCGCCGGGCGGGTGCGGCTGACCGCGAGCACGGAGGCGGAGCCGCTGTACCGGTCTCTGGGGTTCACGCCCAAGCCGGACCCTTTGCTGGAGCTCATGCTGTGAGCGCTTAGGCTCGACGGCATGTCGCTGAAGAGCCTCGCGTCGATCGAGAACTGGCCGGTTCCCACCGCTGCGGCGGGGGTGGTACGGGCGGACGGCACCGTCCTGGGCACGCACGGCCCGTCCGGGCGCCGCTTCCCGCTGGCCTCGGTCACCAAGCCGCTGGCCGCGTACGCGGTGCTCGTGGCGTACGAGGAGGGCGCGGTCGAGCTGGACGAGCCGGCCGGGCCCGAGGGCTCGACGGTGCGGCATCTGCTGGCGCACACCTCGGGTCTGGCGTTCGACGAGCACCGGGTGACCTCCGCGCCCGGCGAGCGGCGGCTGTACTCCAACGCCGGGTTCGAGCAGCTCGGCGACCATGTGGAGAAGGCGACGGAGATCCCGTTCGCCGAGTATCTGCGGCAGGCGGTGCTCGAGCCGCTGGGGATGACGTCCACCTCGCTGGAGGGCTCCCCCGCCAAGGACGGCGTGTCCACGGTGGACGACCTGCTGCGGTTCGCCGCCGAGGTGCAGGCGCCGCGGCTGCTGGACCCGCGGACCGTGGCCGCCGCGACGACCGTGCAGTACCCGGGCACCAAGGGCGTGCTGCCGGGCTACGGCCACCAGAACCCCAACGACTGGGGGCTCGGCCTCGAGATCCGGGACGCCAAGGCGCCGCACTGGACGGGCGCCTCGTCCTCGCCGCGCACCTTCGGGCACTTCGGCCAGTCGGGCACGTTCCTGTGGATCGACCCGGACGCGGGCGCGGCCTGCGTGGCGCTCGCCGACCGGGCGTTCGGACCCTGGGCCGTCGAGGCGTGGCCGCCGTTCACCGACGCGGTGCTGGCGGAACTGCGCGGCTGATCGCCGCCGTTCGCTCGGATTTGCCGTAATCACCGCTCCCACCTGCGAGGTTGGCATGGGACCGGTGTGAAAACCCTGTGGAAGCGGTGTCGGTGGCGCGCCCTATGATGCGCCGGACGATCACGCGGGACCAGGGGAGGGCGCGGCATGTTCGGCAAGCTGTTCGGCAGGGGCGAGGAGGGACCGGGTGCGGATCCGCACGCCCTTCCGGTTCCCCGGCGGAAGAACGGCGTGCACCCGCTGCGCGCCCTCGGCGACCGGCGGGTGCTGGCGGCCGTGGAGGCGGCCGACGCGGGCGACTGGGAGGGCGTCAAGGAGGCGCTGGCCCCGTTCGACCTGGGCCGTGACCACCAGGTCCTCGGTCAGTTCACGGACATCGACGGGCTGCAGGACTGGATCGGCCACGCCGTCGAGGAGGACAAGGAGCACCGCGCCCTGGCCCTGCTGATATCCGGTGCGCGCCACATCAAGTGGGGCTGGGAGGCGCGCACCGCCGCCCGCGCCGTGCACGTCACCCAGGAGCAGTGGCGCGTGTTCCACGAGCGGCTCGACATCGCCGAGCGGCAGCTGTTCGAAGCCGCCGAGCTGCGTCCGGACTGGATCACGCCGTGGCGCCAGCTGCTCACCTCCGCGCGCGGTATGTCGCTCGGCCCCACGGTCGCCGAGACCCGGCGCGACGCGGCGCTGCGCCGCGACCCGCTCGACCTGGAGGTCCATCTCGAATGGGTGTCCCAGCTCCAGCCCCGCTGGGGCGGTGAGCCCGGGGAGGCGCTGGAGTTCGCCCGCGCGGCGTTCGCCGCGGCGCCCGACGGCCACCGGCTCGGCTGCGCCGTCGCCATGGCGTACATCGAGGAGTGGGTGGAGTCCGACGACGGCGCCTGCCTCCAGCAGCCGCGGATCCGGGCCGAGCTGAGGCAGGCGGCGGAGCGCAGCGTCCTGCATCACGCCTACGAGCGCCGCCTGGGCTGGCAGGGCGACTACAACATCTTCGCCATGGCCCTGTCCCTGGCCGGAAGCAGCACCGCCTCCAACGTCTTCCGCGAGCTGGAGGGCGCGTACACCGAGTGGCCGTGGACGTACATGTCCGAGCCGCAGAAGGCGTACGCGCGCTTCCGCAAGGCCTTCTGAGCCCCGGCCCGCCCAACTTCCGCCGTCACCGCACGCCTTCACCCCCCGGACCGCCCATGACCCTGCCCGACCACACCGCCGACCGCACCTTCCAGGTGGATCTGCGCGGCCTCGTCGACCTGCTCTCCCACCACCTCTACTCCAGCCCCCGCGTCTATCTGCGTGAACTGATGCAGAACGCGGTGGACGCGCTCACCGCCCGGCACACCCTCGAACCGGGCGCGCCCGCCGGGTCGTTCGGCATCCGGCTGTACGCCGACCGCTCCGTGGTCCGCGTCGAGGACGACGGCGTCGGCCTCACCGAGACGGACGTGCACACCTTCCTCGCCACGATCGGCCGCAGCAGCAAGCGCGCCGACGGGATCGCCGAGCAACGGGGCGACTTCATCGGCCAGTTCGGCATCGGCCTGCTGTCCTGCTTCCTGGTCGCGGACGAGATCCACGTGGTCAGCCGGTCCGCCCGTACGCCCGGCGCGCCGGCCGTGGAGTGGCGGGGGCGCGGCGACGGCAGCTACACCGTGCGCGCCCTGCCCGCCTCCGCACGCCCCTCCCCCGGCACCACGGTCACGCTGACGCCGCGCGCCGACGCGGGCGAGTGGACCGCGCCCGCGCACGTGCACGCGCTGGCCCGGCACTTCGGCTCGCTGCTGCGGCACCCGGTGACCTTCGACGACGGCACCGGCGGGCCCGCCGTACCGGTCAACCCGGAGCAGGCGCCCTGGGCGCGGACGTACCCGACGCCGGGCGCCCGCTCCCGCGCGCTCGCGAAGTACGGCGAGGAGGTGTTCGGCTTCACGCCGCTGGACACCCTCGAGCTGGACCTGCCGGCCGTGGGTCTGAGGGGCGTCGCGTGCGTGCTGCCGGAGGCGGTGCCGGCCGGGCGCCGTCACGGGCACCGGGTGCACGTCAAGGGCATGCTGCTGTCGGAGCAGGCGGAGGAGATCCTGCCCGACTGGGCGTTCTTCGTGCGCTGCGTGATCGACGCGGAGAGCCTGCGCCCCACGGCGTCCCGCGAGTCCCTGTACGAGGACGACACCCTCGCCGCGGTCCGTGACGCGCTGGCCGAGCAGCTGCGCGCCTGGATCGCCCGCGTCGCCGCCAGCGACCCGGAGCTGCTGCACCGCTTCCTCCAGGCGCACCACCTGTCGGTGAAGTCGCTCGCCGTGCACGACGACGAGATCCTGCGGATGCTGCTGCCGTGGCTGCCGTTCGAGACCACCGACGGGCACTGCACGCTCGACGAGTTCTCCCGCACCCACCGCACCGTGCTGGTGACGTCCAGCGTGGAGGAGTTCCGGCAGGTCGCGGCGATCGCGTCGGCCGCCGGGCTGGGCGTGGTCAACGGCGGCTACACCTACGACCGCGAACTGGTGCACCGGCTGCCCGAGATCCGGCCCGAGGTGGGCGTCGCCGACCTCGACCCGGCGACGCTGACCGCGCACCTCGACCCGGTCGACCGGGAGACGGAGCTGGCCGCCGCGGCCTATCTGGCGCTGGCCCGTGAGGCCCTCGCGGTGTTCGACTGCGACGTGGCGCTGCGCTCCTTCCAGCCGGCGTCCGCGCCCGCGCTGCTGGTCGACAGCCGGGAGGCCCGGCACGAGCGCACCCGCTCCCGGCTCGCCCGCGAGCAGGAGGGCGGCCTGTGGGGCGACATCCTCGGCGCCCTGCGGCAGGAGGCGCCGCGCGCCCAGCTGATCCTCAACCAGCTGAACCCGCTGGTGCGCACGGCCGTCGCGATCGACGAGCCGGAACTGGCCCGCACCAGCGCCGAGGCCCTGTACGGGCAGGCGGCGCTGCTGTCCCGGCGTCCGCTCAGGCCCGCCGAGTCCAGCCTCATCAACCGCTCCTTCCTCGACCTTCTCGCCCACGCCCTGCGCAAGGACCGCTGACGATGCAGACCCCGCCCCAGACCACCGACGAGCTGTACGCGGCGCTGCGGGAGAACGACGCCCGCCCCTACGGCCGCACCCGGACCGTCGCCGCCGAGGAACTCGCCGAGGCGGCCGAGCTGTTCGGCGAGCCCGCCGTGCTGATCCACGCCCTCCTCGACCTCCAGGAGGCGTACACCTACGGCTCGGAGCCGCGGAAGTCGCCGGTCGTCTTCGCCCGGCTGCTGAACCTCTTCGACGAGCGGCCGGACGTGTTCGACGACCGGCTGCGCCACCAGCTGTTCTGGCGTTTCAAGTGGGTCGCCAACGCCCTGCGCTGCCTGCCCGAGATACCGCTGGCCAGTCTGCGCCAGTGGCAGACGGAGATGCGGGACCGCTACGAGAAGGCGGGGCTGGACCTCCAGCCGTACTACGGGCAGGCGTACCAGCTCGCGGCGCACGTCGGTGAGGACACCGCCCTCGCCTACGAGTTGTGGGCGGGCCGCGCCCGCAGCCTGCTCAGCGACTGCGAGGCGTGCGAGACCTGTGAGCGCGCCCTGTACCACCTGGCGGCGGGCGACGACGAGCGGGCGCTGCGCGTCTGGGCGCCGGTGCTGGCGGGCAAGGAGTCCTGCCAGGAGGAGCCGGCCCGCTCCGTCTCGTACGCGCTGCTGCCGCTGCTGCGGACGGGCCGTACGGACGAGGCGCGGGGGCTGCACCTGGCGGGCTACCGCGGCTGCCGCCGCAACCCGTCGATGGCCGGGGAGATCGGCCGCCACCTGGAGTTCTGCGCGCTGACGGGCAACGAGGCGCGCGCTCTTGAGCTGCTCGCGGAGAACCGGAACCTGTTCGACGAGGTCGACTCGCCGCTGGCCCTGCTCGACCTGCTCAACGGCGTGGAGGTGCTGCTCGCCCGCGTGGAGACGCTGGGCCACGGGGCGCTGCCGGCCGCCGGGTTCCCCGGGCGGAGCTGGACGGTGACGGAGCTGCGGGCCGAGGTGCGGGGGCGCGCCGACGACCTGGCCGCCCGCTTCGACGCCCGCAACGGCACGACGACGCACGGCGACCGGCGTCGGGCCCGTCTGGCGCAGGCGCCGCTGCTGGAGTCGCTGGAGCTGACGCTGCGCCCGCGCACCCTGGAGGACGTGGCCCCGGCGGCTCCGGCCCCGGCTCCCGCCGAGCCGCTCCCCGAGTCGCCGGCGGAGCTCATCCGCCGGGCCCGGGAGCTGGACGAGCAGGGCCACCCGGACGCCCACGCCTGCTGGGCCCGCCTCCGCGAGCTGACCGCCGCTCGCGACTACACCCACCCGGACGACCCCTCCGTGGGCCCGCTGATACAGCTCCGCGCGGACCTCCTGGACGACGAGGCCACACTGGTGGACCGCAGGGACGCGTACGCGGAAGCGGCGGCGCTGTACGAGGAGGCGGCGGGCCTCTACGAGGACGCGGGGCTCCCGGGGCACGCGGCGCTGGCCCACGGGCAGGCGGTGCTGGCGGCGGTGCGGGTGGGGCCGGAGGACGCCGGACACGAAGCCGGCGTTCACACCGATGCCCTGACCGAGGCCCACCAGGCGCTCGTGCGGCTGCACGAGGAGGCGGACGGGCTCGCTCCGTTCCTGGAGGCGCGGCTGCTGCGGCTGCGCGTCAGCACGCTCGGGCTGCGGCTTCAGGCGTCCGGGGACCGTGACCTCGTCGCCTCCGTCCTCGCGGAGGCGGAGTTGCTGCACGACTTCGCCACTCGGTACGCCCTGCCCGGGCAGATCGCGGGGGCGCGGCTGTTGCGGGCCACCGCGCACGCCATCGCCGGTGACCTGCCCGCCGCGCTCGCCGAGACGGACGCGCTGGCGGGGCTGTTGCGGACGGACGGTCCCGCCTGGCACCTGCCGCGTGTGCTCGCCCTGCGCGGCAAGATCCAGCTGGGTCTCGGCGACGCGGAGGCCGCCCACGCGAGCCTCGCCGAGGGGCTGCGGCTGGCCGCCGAGTGGCCCGGCGACACCGTCGACGCCTCGACCCTCCACGGCGAACTGGCCCAGGCATGCATGCACTTGGGTCGCCCGGACGAGGCGCTGCGCCATCTGACCCGCTCGGCGGAGCTGGACCTGCGGGCGGGCAACCGGTTCGACGCGTTCTGCACGTACAGCAATGCCGCCCAGCTCAGCCTCGACCTGGGCCGGGTCGAGGACTGCATCGCCCTGCTCGACTCGCTGCTGCTGGAGCCGGACGTCGTGGACGGCGGGCTGAACGACCGGCTCGTGGCCCAGCTGCGGCTGACGCGGGCCCGCGCGCTGCACGCCGGGGAGGACCTGAAGGCCGCCACGGCGGAGTTCGTGGCGCTCGCCGCCGAGTCGGCGGGCTGGGACGACGACCCGGGCAGCCACGCCATGATCGCGGCGGAGACGGCCGTACTGCTCGGTGAGGCCGGGGAGTTCGGGCAGGCGCGGGAGGCCGTGGACCGGGCGCTCGCGGCGCACGCGCGCGACCCGCGGTTCGAGATGCTCAGCAACGCGCTGCGGGAGCTGGCCCGGCTCCAGGCGCACCAGCAGGGCCCGGAGGGGCTGGCGGGCGCCCGCGCCTTCCTGGAGGACGCCGGCCGGGTCGCCGACGCGGCCCGCGCCGCCGGGTTCGTGGCGCACGGCCGCTCACTGGACTCCGCCCTCGCCTACGAGCACGGGCGGGTGAACGCGTACGGCGGCGCCTACGAGGAGGCGCTGGCCGCACTGGAGAAGGCCCTCGGGCTGATCGGGGAACCGGGCGAGGACGCCACGGAGGCAGGCGAGTGGGCGGAGTGCGTGCGGCTGGCAGGTGTCGTGGAGGGCGTCTACCTGGAGCGGCGTGCGGCGGCGCTCGGCCGGCTCGGGACGGCGGCGGAACGGCTGACGGCCCTCGGCCACGGTGAGGCGGCGGAGGCGCTGTCGGAGCTGGTGGAGAGGCTGCGGGACGAGGAGTGAGCGGGGCGGAAGGGGCGGGGCCACGGCCGTCGGAGAGCCGGGTCCCGCCCCTCCCGTCTCGGTATCCGGGTCCCGCCCCTCCCGTCTCGGTATGCGGAACGCTTCACCGCCACCCGTCTCACGCCGTCACTGTGACGGTGATCATGTTTACGCAGCGTATCTGTGCTAGTTGATGACCTTGTGTCACCACGGCTTTGTGGCACCGACGTTAACGAGCGGCCGAACCCCTTGTGCAATCCGCGTAGACAGATCAATCTTTCGCCTGGCGACAGGACATGCGGATCACGGCCACGGCGTCCGTGTTTGGCATGTTCCTGACATTCGTGCGTCCCGGCGATCCGGTACGGACGTGCGCCGTGCGGCGCCTCTCCCCCAAGAGGCGTCACCCCCACACTCCCCACCTGTCGAGGAGGAACCCTCAGATGGCAGTGATGCGAAACGCCAGGCGCAGATCGATCGTCGGCGTCGGCGCGGTCGCCGCGGCGGCTCTCACGGGCGGTCTGTTCACCGCTCCCGCCGCGCACTCCGCCGAATCCCCCAAGGGGACGATCGCCTACGCGGACGCGCCGAACGCGGTCGAGGGCAGCTACATCGTCACCCTGAAGTCCGGCACCAAGGCCACCACCGCCCAGGGCAAGGGCGTGGCCAAGAAGTACGGCGCGGACGTCGAGCACACCTTCCGCGAGGCCGTCAACGGCTACACCGTGGAGGCCACCGAGGCGGAGGCCGCCGAGCTGGCCGCCGACCCCTCGGTCGCGCTCGTCGAGCAGAACCGCACCTTCACCATCCAGGCCACGCAGACCAACCCGCCGTCCTGGGGCCTGGACCGCATCGACCAGACCGCGCTGCCGCTGAGCGGGTCGTACACCTACGACGACACCGCCGGCCAGGGCGTCACCGCGTACATCATCGACACCGGTGTGCGCATCTCCCACAGCGACTTCGGCGGCCGCGCCCGCAACGGCTACGACGCGGTCGACGGCGACAACGTCGCCCAGGACGGCAACGGCCACGGCACCCACGTCGCCGGCACCGTCGCGGGCAGCGCGTACGGCGTCGCCAAGAAGGCGAGCATCGTCGGCGTGCGCGTGCTGGACAACAACGGCTCCGGCACCACCGCAGGCGTGATCGAGGGCGTCGACTGGGTCGCCGCCAACGCCGTCCTCCCGGCCGTCGCCAACATGTCGCTCGGCGGCGGCGCCAGCACCACGCTGGACAACGCGGTCCGCAACGCCATCGCGGCCGGCGTCACCTTCGCCGTGGCCGCGGGCAACGAGTCGACGACCGCGACCGGTTCGCCGGCCCGGGTGGCCGAGGCGATCACCGTCGGCGCGACCACGTCGACCGACGCCCGCGCCAGCTACTCGAACTACGGCTCGAACCTGGACATCTTCGCGCCGGGCTCGTCCATCACGTCGACCTGGAACACCAGCGACAGCGCCACCAACACCATCTCCGGCACCTCGATGGCCACCCCGCACGTCGCGGGCGCCGCGGCGCTGTACCTCGCGGACAACCCGTCGGCCACCCCGTCGCAGGTCGCCTCCGCGCTGATAGCCAACTCGGTCTCCGGCGTCGTCACCAGCCCCGGCACCGGCTCCCCGAACCGTCTGCTCCACGTCGGCGGCAACGGCGGCACCACCCCGCCGGCCGGCAAGACGTTCACCAGCTCGACGCGGTACACGATCAGCGACTACACGACGGTCGAGTCCCCCATCACCGTCACCGGCGTCTCGGGCAACGCCCCGTCGGTCCTCCAGGTCCCGGTGAACATCGTCCACACCTACATCGGTGACCTGACGGTCTCCCTGGTGGCCCCCGACGGCTCGGTCTACACCCTGAAGTCCTCCGGCACCGGCGGCTCCACGGACAACATCAACACCACGTACACCGTGAACGCCTCCTCGGAGACGGCCAACGGCACGTGGAAGCTCCGTGTCACCGACAACTACGGCGGCGACACGGGCTACATCAGCAGCTGGGGCCTGACCTTCTGAGGCGCCCTTGAGCTCCGCTGTACTCCACCGGCCCCGGCACGGGTCCACCGTGCCGGGGCCGGTGCTCTCGCGTCACATCGACGCACACTGCTCGCCATGGAGTTGATCGCACAGGGCCGGGACGCCGACGTGTTCGAGCTGGACGCGGACAGGGTCCTGCGGCGCCACCGCGACGGCGGACCGCCCACCGAGCCGGAGGCCCGGGTGATGACCCACCTCGCGGAGTGCGGCTACCCGGTCCCGCGGGTGTACGACGTCACCGGCACCGACATGGTGCTGGAGCGGCTGAACGGCCCGACGATGCCGGAGGAGCTGGCCCGGCGCCCACGGTGCGGGCCTCAGAAGCCCGACATCTCCCACATCAGGACCTCCGCCTCCCCCTCCGCCACCGCCTCCGCGTCCTTCTCGTCCGTGAGGCGGGCCGCGTCGCCCGGGGTCAGGGATTCGCCGTCGAGGCGGATCGTGCCGCGGGTGACATGGAGGTAGACATACGGTGCCGCGGGGACCGCCATGCGTTCGCCCGGGGAGAGGCGGCGGACGTGGAGCATCGCGCCGGCCTCCGGGAGGGCGTAGGGAGTGGAGTCGGCTATGCCGCGGACGACCTCGTAGCGGGGTTCGCCGCCCGGCTTGAGGGGGGCCAGCCACATCTGGAGGAAGGTCAGCGGGACGCGGGCCGCGTTGCGCTCCACGTGGCGGACGCCCGACGCCGCGCTGAGGCGCTGCACGTCGCCGGGGCGGATCACCGTCTCGTTGCCCTCGGAGTCGCGGTGGGTCAGCTCGCCGGAGATCACCCACGTGACGATCTCGGTGTGACTGTGCGGGTGCTCGTCGAAGCCGGCGCCCGGGCCCAGGTGCTCCTCGTTGCAGGCGATCACCGCGCCGAAGCGCAGGTTGTCCGGGTCGTAGTGGGGGCCGAAGGACAGGGCGTGCCACGACTCGATGCCCGCCGCCGGGTCTCCGCCCCTGTAGCGCTCGCTCGCTCGCCTGACGTCCATCACGCCCTCCACGGTAGGCCCTCCTCAAGGGGGGCCGGGACGGCGCACGGCGGGGGCACCGGAGCCCGGGCACGGGGCACGGGTCCGGGGGCGGGCGCGACCCGGGGCACGGCCCGCCGCCCGGATAAGGCAGTCTTGTCCCGTGCCCGAACCCGAAACCAGTACCCCCGGACCCGCCGCACGCCCCGCCCATCCGCACTCCGCGACGCTGAAGCGGCTGGAGCAGTCGTCCGGCTCGCTCGCCGCCCAGGCCATCGCGCGGATGGACGAGACGCTGCCCTGGTACCGGGCCATGCCACCGGAGAACCGTTCCTGGATCGGCCTGGTCGCCCAGGCGGGCATCGCCGCCTTCACCGAGTGGTTCCGGCACCCCGACGCCCCGCAGGCGATCTCCACCGACGTCTTCGGCACCGCGCCGCGCGAGCTGACCCGGGCCATCACGCTGCGGCAGACCGTGGAGATGGTGCGGACCACGATCGAGGTGATGGAGTCCGCCATCGACGAGGTGGCGGCCCCCGGCGACGAGAGCGTGCTGCGCGAGGCGCTCCTCGTCTACGCGCGGGAGATCGCCTTCGCCACCGCCCAGGTGTACGCCCAGGCCGCCGAGGCACGCGGTGCCTGGGACGCCCGCCTGGAGTCCCTGGTGGTCAACGCCGTGCTCAGCGGCGAGGCCGACGAAGGCGCCGTCTCGCGGGCCGCCGCGCTCGGCTGGAACTCCCCGGAGCACGTGTGCGTGGTGCTCGGCACCGCCCCCGACGGCGACTCCGAGCTGACCGTGGAGGCGATCCGCCGGGCCGCCCGGCACGCCAAGCTCCAGGTCCTCACCGGGGTCCTCGGCGACCGTCTGGTCGTCATCGCGGGCGGCAGCGACAACCCGCTGGCCGTCGCGAAGTCGCTGATCGGCCCGTACGCGGCCGGTCCCGTCGTGGCCGGACCCGTGGTGCCCGACCTGCTGGCCGCGACCCGGTCCGCGCAGGCCGCCGCCGCGGGCCTCAAGGCGTGTTCCGCCTGGCAGGACGCCCCACGCCCGGTGCTGGCGGACGATCTGCTGCCGGAGCGCGCGATCGCCGGCGACCCCGGGGCGCGCGAGCAGTTGGTGGAGGAGATCTACAGACCGCTCGAGGAGGCGGGCGCGGCGCTGCTCGAGACGCTCAGCGTGTATCTCGAGCAGGCGAGCAGCCTCGAAGGCGCGGCGCGGATGTTGTTCGTTCACCCCAACACCGTTCGTTACCGGCTCCGACGTGTGACAGACGTCACCGGCTGGTCACCCTCCGATGTACGCTCGGCGTTCACCCTGCGGATCGCGCTGATCCTGGGGCGTCTGGCCGATGGTGATCTCCAGACCTAGTCTTTTGTCGGGGGTCGACAAAACCCCCTCCGGTTCTTCGTCCTTGTCCCCACGGGCGGCCGTGCCCGTACGCAAGAGAGAGTGTGAGAGTGCTCGTACTCGTCGCTCCCGGCCAGGGCTCCCAGACGCCCGGCTTCCTGACCGAATGGCTCGAACTCCCCGGTGCCGCCGACCGCGTCGCCGCGTGGTCGGACGCCATCGGACTCGACCTCGCCCGCTACGGCACGAAGGCCGACGCGGAGGAGATCCGCGACACCGCCGTCGCGCAGCCGCTGCTGGTCGCGGCCGGGCTGCTGTCCGCCTCGGCACTGGGTGACATCAACCCTGGCGCGGTCGCCGGCCACAGCGTCGGCGAGATCACCGCCGCCGCCCTCTCCGGCGTCCTCGACGACGCCGCCGCCCTCTCCCTGGTCCGCAAGCGGGGTCTGGCCATGGCCGACGCCGCAGCGATCACCGAGACCGGCATGGCGGCGCTGCTCGGCGGCGACCCCGAGGTGACCGTGCCGCACCTGGAGAAGCTGGGCCTCACCCCGGCGAACATCAACGGCGGCGGCCAGATCGTCGCCGCCGGCACCATGGAGCAGATCGCCGCGCTGGAGGCCGACAAGCCCGAGGGCGTCCGACGCGTCGTCCCGCTCAAGGTCGCCGGCGCCTTCCACACCCACCACATGGGCCCCGCGGTCGACACGCTGGCGGAGGCCGCCAAGGCCCTTTCCCCGGCCGACCCCAAGGTCGCCTACGTGTCCAACAAGGACGGCAGGGCGGTCGCGTCCGGCGCCGAGGTGCTGGAGCGCCTGGTCGGCCAGGTCGCCAACCCCGTCCGCTGGGACCTGTGCATGGAGACCTTCAAGGAGCTCGGCGTCACGGCCCTCCTGGAGCTGTGCCCCGGTGGCACCCTGACCGGCCTGGCCAAGCGTGCCCTCCCCGGCGTCAAGACGCTGGCCCTGAAGACCCCCGCCGACCTCGACGCGGCCCGCGAGCTCGTCGCCGAGCACGCCGCCTGACGCCCTTAAGGAGCCGACCCGCATGGCGAAGATCAAGCCCAGCAAGGGCGCCCCGTACGCGCGCATCCTCGGCGTGGGCGGCTACCGCCCCACCCGGGTCGTGCCGAACGAGGTGATCCTCGAGACGATCGACTCGTCCGACGAGTGGATCCGCTCGCGCTCCGGGATCGAGACCCGGCACTGGGCCTCCCCGGAGGAGACCGTCGCCGCGATGTCGGTCGAGGCGTCCGGCAAGGCCATCGCGGACGCCGGCATCGACGCCTCGCGGATCGGCGCCGTCGTCGTGTCGACCGTGTCGCACTTCGCGCAGACCCCGGCCATCGCGACCGAGATCGCCGACAAGCTCGGCACGGACAAGGCCGCCGCCTTCGACATCTCCGCCGGCTGCGCGGGCTTCGGCTACGGCCTGACCCTCGCCAAGGGCATGATCGTCGAGGGGTCCGCCGAGTACGTCCTGGTCATCGGCGTGGAGCGGCTGAGCGACCTGACCGACCTGGAGGACCGCGCGACGGCCTTCCTGTTCGGCGACGGCGCGGGCGCCGTCGTCGTCGGCCCCTCGCAGGAGCCGGCCATCGGCCCGACCGTGTGGGGCTCCGAGGGCGACAAGGCGGAGACGATCAAGCAGACCTACGCGTGGGACCGCTTCGGCGGCGACCTCGCGGAGCTTCCCCGCGACAGCAAGGGCGACCTGAAGCTCCCCGCGATCACCCAGGAAGGCCAGGCGGTGTTCCGCTGGGCCGTGTTCGAGATGGCGAAGGTCGCCCAGCAGGCGCTGGACGCGGCCGGGATCAGCGCGGACGACCTGGACGTCTTCATCCCGCACCAGGCCAACGTGCGGATCATCGACTCGATGGTGAAGACCCTCAAACTGCCGGAGCACGTCACGGTCGCCCGTGACATCCGCACCACCGGCAACACCTCGGCCGCCTCGATCCCGCTCGCGATGGAGCGGCTCCTGGCGACCGGCGAGGCGAAGAGCGGCGACACCGCGCTCGTCATCGGCTTCGGGGCGGGTCTCGTGTACGCCGCGACTGTCGTTACCCTCCCCTAGGCACTCCGTGCCGGATCATGCATCCGGTACAGGAGGAAACACCGCCACACCCTCTGGAATCACAACGAAGGAGCGCCACCATGGCCGCCACTCAGGAAGAGATCGTCGCCGGTCTCGCGGAGATCGTGAACGAGATCGCCGGCATCCCGGTTGAGGACGTCCAGCTGGACAAGTCCTTCACCGACGACCTGGACGTCGACTCGCTGTCCATGGTCGAGGTCGTCGTCGCCGCCGAAGAGCGCTTCGACGTCAAGATCCCGGACGACGACGTCAAGAACCTCAAGACCGTCGGCGACGCGACCGACTACATCCTCAAGCACCAGGCCTGAGCACGCGCGGGGCGTGAGCCCCGCCAGGGCCGGGAGCTACCCGGCCCCGCCACCCGGCGGTGGCGCCGTACGCATCCTCGTCAATCGTTGGAGAAAGAATTCCGATGAGCTCGACCAATCGCACCGTGGTCGTCACCGGTATCGGCGCAACCACACCGCTGGGTGGCGACGCGGCCTCTACCTGGGAAGGCCTCGTCGCCGGGCGTTCCGGCGTGAAGCCCCTGGAGCAGGAGTGGGCCGCCGAGCAGGCGGTCCGTATCGCGGCCCCGGTGGCCGTGGAGCCCACCGAGGTCATCCCCCGGCCGCAGGCCCGCCGCCTGGACCGCTCGGCGCAGTTCGCGCTGATCGCGGCCAAGGAGGCGTGGGCGGACGCCGGGTTCGAGGCCAAGGCCGGCGAGGACCCGAACGTCGACCCCGACCGGCTGGGCGCCGTGATCGCCTCCGGCATCGGCGGCGTGACGACCCTGCTGGACCAGTACGACGTGCTGAAGGAGAAGGGCGTCCGCCGCGTCTCCCCGCACACCGTCCCCATGCTGATGCCGAACGGCCCGTCGGCGAACGTCGGTCTGGCCGTGGGCGCCCGCGCGGGCGTGCACACCCCGGTGTCCGCGTGCGCCTCGGGCGCGGAGGCCATCGGCTACGCCATCGAGATGATCCGCACCGGCCGCGCCGACGTGGTCGTCGCGGGCGGCACGGAGGCGGCCATCCACCCGCTGCCGATCGCCGCGTTCGGCAACATGATGGCGATGTCCAAGAACAACGACGACCCGCAGGGCGCCTCGCGCCCCTACGACGTCGCCCGGGACGGCTTCGTCATGGGCGAGGGCGCGGGCGTGATCGTCCTGGAGTCCGCCGAGCACGCCGCCGCGCGCGGCGCCCGCGTGTACGCGGAGGCGGTCGGCCAGGGCATCTCGGCCGACTCGCACGACATCGTGCAGCCGGAGCCGGAGGGGCGGGGCATCTCGCACGCCCTGCAGAACCTGCTGGACCGCACGGACCTGGGCCCGGCGGAGATCGTGCACGTCAACGCGCACGCGACGTCGACGCCCGCCGGTGACATCGCCGAACTGAAGGCGCTGCGGAAGGTGTTCGGGGACGACGCGGACCACATGGCGGTGTCCGCGACGAAGTCGATGACCGGTCATCTGCTGGGCGGCGCGGGCGGCGTGGAGTCGGTCGCCACCGTGCTGGCCCTGTACCACCGGGTGGCTCCGCCGACGATCAACGTGGAGAACCTGGACCCCGAGGCCGAGGCGAACGCGGACGTCGTCCGTGGTGAGGCGCGGAAGCTGCCCGTGGACGGGCGGATCGCCGCGTTGAACGACTCGTTCGGGTTCGGTGGGCACAACGTGGTGCTGGCGTTCCGGACGATCTGATCGCCCACGGGCGGTTGTCGGAAGGGGTTCACCTTCGAAGGGTGGGCCCCTTCTGTGGTTTCGCCTGCCTGCGGGCCGGTGGGGGCTTGTCGCGCGGTTCCCCGCGCCCCTTTGGGCGCGTCCCTGCGAGGCGTCCTCAGACGACCTGGTGGAGCCAGCGGACCGGGGCGCCCTCTCCCGCGTAGCGGAAGGGTTCCAGTTCGTCGTCCCAGGGCTTGCCGAGGAGCTTGGCGATCTCCGACTCCAGGTCGGTGTCCTCCGTGCGGGAGCGGACCAGCGCGGCGCGCAGACGGTCCTCCGGGATGAGGATGTCGCCGTGGATGCCGGTGACGGCGTGGAAGATGCCGAGGTCGGGGGTGCAGCTGTAGCGCTCGCCCTCGGCGGTGGGGCACGGCTCGGAGGTGACCTCGAAGCGCAGCATCTGCCAGCCGCGCAGCGCGGAGGCGAGCTTGGAGGCGGTGCCGGCCTGACCCTGCCAGGAGAACTCGGAGCGCCAGGTGCCGGGGGCGGCCGGCTGGCGGATCCAGTCCAGGCTGACGCGCGTGCCGAGCACCCCGGCGACGGCCCACTCGACGTGCGGGCACAGCGCGCGCGGCGCGGAGTGCACGTACAGAACTCCACGAGTCGTCACCGGAACCTCCGGGCTGAGCGGGTCGTCTTCGATCGGGCGGTGCGGTCACGGCCCGGCGGGCCGCGTTGAGGGCGAGGCTACCGTGCGACGGGGCAAGGAGTGTGACGTACCGTCCGTCCCGGTGGCGGGAAAGTCGTGCCTTTCACCCGGCAGGACGTCTGTGCGGGCGCCCGGGGTTCATTCCGGACGGGCCCCTCGGAGAAGCGGGAACTCCCGCGCGTTGTTATGGGTTGGGGGACGGCACGGACGGGACGGGACGCTCGGGGAGGCGGCGGATGGCACAGGCGACGCGGAGGCGGGGACGCCGTGCGCGGGCCGTGCTCGCCGCGGTGGCGGCCCTCGCGTTCGGCGTGGCGGGCTGCGACGCGGGCGGCGGGGAGAAGCCCGGTGCGGCCGTCCCGAAGTCGCCCTCCCCCAGGCCGACGCCGTTGTGGGACACCCGCCCGGACTCGGTGGCCGCGGTGGGCGACTCCATCACCCGGGGGTTCGACGCGTGCGCGGTGCTGACGGACTGCCCGGAGGTGTCGTGGGCGACGGGTGACAGCGCACAGGTCGACAGTCTGGCCGTACGGCTGCTGGGGCGGGCCGGGGCGGCCGGGCGGAGCTGGAACTACGCGGTGACCGGCGCCCGGATGGAGGACCTGCCGGGGCAGATGGCGCGTGCGGTGAAGCGGAAGCCGGAGCTGGTGGCGGTGATGGTGGGGGCGAACGACGCCTGCCGGGAGAGCGTGGCCGCGATGACGCCGGTGGAGGAGTTCCGCGCGGACTTCGAGGCGGCGATGCGCACCCTGCGCGAGGCGCTGCCGAGGACGCAGGTGTACGTGGCGAGCGTGCCGGACCTGAAGCGGCTGTGGTCGCAGGGGCGGACCAGCGCGCTGGGCCAGCAGATCTGGAAGCTGGGGATCTGCCCGTCGATGCTGGGCGACGCGGACGCGACGGACACGGCGGCGACCGAGCGGCGGGCGACGGTGCGGCAGCGGGTGGAGGACTACAACGAGGTGCTGCGCGAGGTGTGCGCGGAGGACCGCCGCTGCCGCACCGACGGCGGCGAGGTGTACGCGTACCGGTTCGGCACCGCGGAGCTGAGCCGCTGGGACTGGTTCCACCCGAGCGTGGAGGGACAGGCGGAGCTCGCGGAGATCGCGTACCGGGCGGTCACGGCGCCGGGGCCGTGACCTATTGTTTCGCACATGAACGAACTCATCGGCACACTTTCCGACGGCACGCCGGTGCACCGCTGGACCCTGGAGCGGGCGGGCGTACGGGTACGGATCCTGTCGTACGGCGGGATCGTGCAGGACGTCGAGGTGCCGGACCGGGACGGGCGGACCGGGAACGTGGTGCTGGGGTTCGACGGCCTGGACGGCTATCTCACGCACCCGGAGCCCTTCCTGGGCGCCCTGATCGGCCGGTACGCGAACCGGATCGGCGGCGCGCGCTTCACCCTGGACGGCACCGAGCACGTCCTCGCGCCGAACGACGGGCCGAACTCGCTGCACGGCGGTGAGCGGGGCTTCGACAAGCGCGTCTGGGACGTCACCGAGGTCGCGCACGGGCTGCGGCTGTCGCTGGTCGCCGAGGACGGCGAGGAGGGCTTCCCGGGCCGGCTGGAGGTCACGGTGACCTACACGCTGGACGAGCGGGGCGCGCTGCGCATCGCGTACGAGGCGGTGACGGACGCCCCGACGCATGTGAACCTGACCAACCACACGTACTGGAACCTGGCCGGTTCCGGCGCCGCGGGCGGGCACGAGCTGCGGGTGGCCGCGTCCCGGTACACGCCGTCAGGTCCCGATCTGATCCCGGCCGGCGGGCCCGTGGACGTCTCCGGCACCCGCTACGACTTCCGTGAGGCGCGCAAGGCGGGCGGCGGCTACGACGACAACTTCGTGCTGGACAAGGGGGTGACGGCGGCCCCCGAGGAGGTGGCCGAGCTGTACGACCCCGCGTCGGGCCGGGTGCTGACGGTGGCCACCACGGAGCCGGGCATCCAGGTGTACACGGCGGACCACATCGGGGAGCCGTTCGAGCCGGGCGCGGGCATCGCGCTGGAGACGCAGCACTTCCCGGACTCGCCGAACCGTCCGGAGTTCCCCAGCACGGTGCTGCGGCCGGGCGAGGTGTTCCGCTCGGAGACGGTGTACGGCTTCTCGGTGCGGTAGCGGTTCCTCGGTGGGGCCCCGGACTGCGGGGGTCCGGAGCCCCACCGCCCCGGACTCCGGGGGTCCGGACGCACATGAGCCCCGGTCCGGGGTCAGGGTCCCGGGCCGGGGCTGTACATGGGGTACCCCGCCGGACCCCGACGTTAACCGCTCACCTGCCCGGGCGGCCGGGGATCGGGGCCATGGGAGGAATCCCGTACGAACCCTTCACATTCGGCCACGGGTGTTCCCGCGCCGGTCGGACGGTGCTCTTCGCACCGTGGTGTGATCCACCCCGGTCACGCGATACTGCGGGCTTCCGGCATCCACCCGTACCCCACGACGACGGAAGGCCCACCTCCTGTGATCTCACCCCGTGTGCGCATCGGTGTGCTCGGTCTGGCCCTGCTGACCGCCCTGTCCTCCCCCGCCACCGCCACCGCCGCCGGACCCGCGGCCCCCCGCTCCGCAGCGCCGCCCACCGTCGAGGAGCTGCGCCTCGACAGGGCCGCGCCGCAGGAGATACTCCGGCGCTCCGGCTTCGACACGGTCGCGCCGGCCTTCACCCGCGCCCTGGACCGGGCCCGCTCCTACGCGGAGGCGAAGCGGGTCGTGGAGCGGGAAGGCTCCGCACTGTGGCGCAGAGCCGTGGACCGCGTGCAGGGCCGAGGCCCGGCGGGCGGCGACCTGAGCCGGGACGACGACCGGCCGCTGTACTGGGCGCGGCTCGGCATGACGCGTGAACTGCGCGGCTGGGAGCCCCGGTTCGGGCTGGACGCGGAGCGGCGGGCGCGGCTGATCGACACGCTGGAGCAGACCTCGCGCGGGCAGACCGCGATCCGCTATCCGCGTGGCGAGGGCCTGAAGCGGGTGCTGGTGACCGGCTTCGACCCGTTCACCCTGGACCGGGACATCCGCATCTCCAACCCGTCGGGCGCGGTCGCGCTGGCCCTGGACGGCACGGTGATCGAGACGGCGAGCGGCCCGGCGCGGGTCGAGACGGCCGTGTTCCCGGTGCGCTGGCGGGACTTCTCCGACGGCGCGGTGGAGCGGGCGCTGCGGCCGCACCTGCCCGAGGTCGACCTGTTCACCACGGTGAGCCAGGGCCGGGTGGGCCGGGTCGACGTCGAGCGCACCAACGGCGCCTGGCGGGGCGGCTTCGGGGACAACGAGAACACCGGGCGGCCCGAGATCGTCCCGGTGTCCGACCCGGCCTCGCAACCGCAGTGGACGTCGACGACGCTGCCGTACACGGCGGTCACGGCGGCGGACACGGGGCGGTTCCCGGTGTACGACAACACGAGCGTGACGGAGATCCCGGCGGGCGGCACGGGGCCCGTCGTACGGCCGGAGGGGCCGACGCCGGGCTCGACGGCGCGTGCCGGGGGCGGCGGCGACTACCTGTCCAACGAGATCGCCTACCGGGCGACGCTGCTGCGGGAC
This sequence comes from Streptomyces sp. P9-2, assembly GCF_051903975.1. Classification (NCBI taxonomy): domain Bacteria; kingdom Bacillati; phylum Actinomycetota; class Actinomycetes; order Kitasatosporales; family Streptomycetaceae; genus Streptomyces; species Streptomyces sp. P9-2. The sequence continues at coordinate 2,916,769 of NZ_CP192633.1, read as the reverse complement.
CGGCTGGGGCTGCACGACACGCTGCCGGGCGGGCATGTGCACACGCCGGTACTGGAGTTCGGGGCCGGCAACACGACGGAGGTGACCGACCCGGAGTTCGTGCGGAACCGGCTGGACATCGTCGCGCAGGTGCGGTCGATCGTGACCGTGGCGGTGGGGGCGAAGGGCTGACGCCCGGGGGCGGGGTTTCGGGGGCTCCGCCCCCGGACCCCCGTTCGCGCGGTTCCCCGCGCCCCTAAGGGGTGTTGGCGTCCTCCGGCTGCTTGGCGGCGCCGTCCTGTGTCTCCTCGCCCATCAGGTCGCGGGCCATGAGGGTGGCGCCCGCCACCGCGCCGGGCATCAGGAAGACCGCGACGAACGGCACGAGGAACGCCACCGCGAGGGGTGTGCCGAAGCCCCAGACGAGGGTCTTGCGGGAGCGGAGCAGGGCGAGGCGCTCCCGCACCTCGACGCCGCGCCTCTGAAGGGCGACGGCGGTCAGCTCCTCGGTGAGGAAGAAGCCGGTGACGAAGAAGCCGATCACCGGGACGACGGTCTGCCCGGCGACCGGGATGAACCCGAGCGCGAACAGCAGCACCGCCCACACGGCCGCCCGGAGGACGATGCGCAGGCTGTCGCGGGCGGAGATCCACAGCTCCCGCAGCAGCGGCAGGTCCGACTCGGGGGCGGTGCCGTCGGGCGAGACGTCCCGGTCGACCCGCTCGGAGAGGCTCTCGTAGAACGGCTGCCCGATGAGCAGGGTCATGGCCGTGAAGGTGAGCACGCACAGCAGCAGGGCGAGCGCGAACAGCACGGCGGTGAGGAAGCCGCGGAAGAGGCCTGTCCAGGGGTCGGCCCAGTCGTCGGCGAACGGCGTCGCCCAGCCGATCAGGTCGGAGCCCCACAGGGCGAGGGCGACCAGGGCGGCCGCGTACAGCACCAGGGTGATCAGGCCGGGCAGCAGCCCGAAGCCGTACTGTCTGCCGTGCCGGCCGACCCACCGCTGGCCCTTCAGCAAGTACCGGAAACCCACCCCGAGATCGCGCATGGGAGGACTGTAGCGGGAGGCCCGGCGCGGGGATGGGACAGGGCCGCACCCCACGTCCAGGGGTGCGGCCCTCGCCAACGCAACGACACCGGACGGGCGGGCGTCACGGCCCGCGCGGCCCCGTGTCCGCCGGGTCCGTGACATCCGCCGCGCCGGTGGCGCCGGTCGCGGCGGTCGTCCGTCAGAGCTTGACGATCATCTTTCCGGTGTTGTCGCCGCGCAGGACGCCGAGGAAGGCGTCCAGGTTGTTCTCGATGCCCTCGACGACCGTCTCGCGGTACTTCAGCTCGCCGGAGCGGATCCAGGCGCCGACCTCCTGCACGAACTGCGGCTGCAGATCGTTGTGGTCGCTGACGAGGAAGCCCTCGATGCGGCCGCGGGTCTGGATGAGACGGGCGAGGTTCCTCGGGCCGGGCGCGGGCTCGGTGGCGTTGTAGACGGAGATCGCGCCGCAGACGGCGATACGGCCGCCCCGGTTGAGGGAGCCGATGGCCGCCTCCAGGTGGTCGCCGCCCACGTTGTCGAAGTACACGTCGACGCCGTCGGGAGCGGCGGCGCGGAGCTGCTCGCTCACGGGGCCGTTCTTGTAGTTGAACGCGGCGTCGAAGCCGTACTCCTCGGTGAGGAGCTTGACCTTCTCGTCGGAGCCGGCGGAGCCGATCACCCGGGAGGCGCCCTTGAGCTTGGCGATCTGGCCGACCTGGCTGCCGACGGCGCCGGCCGCGCCGGACACAAAGACGGAGTCGCCCTCCTTGAAGGAGGCGGTGCGCAGCAGGCCCGCGTAGGCGGTGAGGCCGGGCATGCCGAGCACGCCCAGGTACGCCGGGAGGGGCGCGGCCTGCGGGTCCACCTTGACGGCGGTCTTCGCGTCGACGACGGCGTACTCACGCCAGCCGTGGAAGTGCAGCAGGTGGTCGCCGACGGAGATGCCCTCGGCGTTCGACGCGACGACCTCGCCGACGGCGCCGCCCTGCATGGCCTTGCCCAGCTCGTACGGGTCGACGTAGGACTTGGCGGCGCTCATGCGGCCGCGCATGTAGGGGTCGACGGAGAGGTACTCGTTGCGCACCAGCACCTGGCCCTCGCCCGGGGTGCGGACCTCCGCCTCGACCAGCGCGAAGTTCTCCGGCTCGGGCCAGCCGACCGGGCGGCTCACCAGGTGCCACTCGCGGGCGGTGGCGGGGGGCGTGGGGGTGTCGGTCATGTGGAGCACCTTTCCTCGAATACTTCAGCACCTGAAACAACCATGCGACTGAATATTTCAGGAAGTCAAGCACACGGGTACCCTGGTGGGCATGGCCACACCCCGTTCCGCGCCCAGCCGCCCCGACGACCTCACCCTGGAGGTCGTCGAGCTGATCGGCGCGGTCGTGGCGCGCTACCACGAGGAGTACGAGGAGGCCGCCGCGGAGCACGCGCTGACCGGCGCGCAGGCGCGGCTGCTGAGCCTGCTCAGCCTGGAGCCGCTGCCGATGCGGAGGCTGGCGCAGCGGCTGAAGTGCGAGCCGTCGAACGTCACGGGCATCGTGGACCGGCTGGAGGCCCGCGGCCTGGTGGAGCGGCGCCCGGACCCGGCGGACCGGCGCGTGAAGCTGGCGGCGGCGACGCACGAGGGGCGGCGGGTGGCGCGCGGCCTCCAGGAGTCCCTGCGGTTCGCCCGGGAGCCGCTGGCGGGACTGTCCGACCCGGAGCGGGTGGCGCTGCGGGACGCGTTGCGGAGGATGCTGGGGGTCGAGGGCGGCTAGGTCCCGTTTCGCGCTCCCCTGCGGCGCTGTCGGCGCCGCGTACTAGCGTTCCCGGTCACGGCCGTCGCGGGGACGGCCGGCCGGACATCAGGTCCGGTGCGGGTGCGTGGGGGTTGCTCGCGCCGTACCGCGCGCCCCTTCGGGGCGCGTTCACCGCAGCACCCTAGGGGCGCGGGGAACTGCGCGAACGGCCCATGGCGGCCCGCAGGCGCCGATATCCGCCCGGCCGCCCCGTACCGGGCGCGCCGCTTCCGACAAGCGGGCGTAGCCCAGAACCTACGTGCACCACCACAAGAACTTCTTGCACGTCTTCGTCGGCTCCGGTTCCGGCTCCGGTTCCTCCGTCGTGGGGTCCGGGTCCGGCGCGTCCGTCTCCGAGGGGTCCTCCGGGGGCTGCTCCGACGTCGGGGCGTCCTGCGTGGGGGTGTCGGCCGCGGCCGACGACGTCGTCGCCTCCGCCGACTCCTTGTCCGCCTCCTTCGACTCCTCGTCCTCCGGGGAGGACGCGGACGCCGAGACGGAGCCCGACGCTCCGGGGCTCGGGGACGCCCCCGGCTCCCCCGGGCGCGGAGCGCTTCCGCTCTCCGACTCGCCGGGCTCGACCTCGTCCGCGCCGCCGTCGACCGACTCGTCGCCCGCGACGGCGGGACGCGGGTCGGAGCCGGGCGCGTCCAGGCCCAGTTCCGCCAGGCTCAGTCCGCCGGCCGCGAGGACGAAACCGGCGACGATCAGCAGGGTGCGGTTGCGCCGGCGGCGGTGGGCGGCCGCCTTGCGGTCCCGGCGGCTCTGTCCGGCGCCGGCGTCGTCCTCGCTCACCGCGGGCCGCTTCCCCCGGCGCCGGTCCGCGCGCCGGCCGCGGGGCGGGGTGTCCGCCGGTTCCTCGTCCGGGTCGGGGTCCTCGTCCTCCCGACGGTATGCACCGGTGTCGTACCCGTCGCCCGTCTCCGCCCCCAGGGGCGCGCCCCCCTCGGGCGCGGCGGCCTGCTGGGCGCGCAGCGTCTCGACGGGCGTGCCGCAACCAGGGCAGGCCAGGGCGCCGTTGAGGTGCCGTCGGCACGGGTGGCAAAAGTCCATGACGCGGGAAGGTTAGGTTCCGGTCCGGTGCGGTTCCTAGGCCTTCCTGTGAAAGTTTGGTGCGGACCCTTACGCAATGGTTTCGAAACCGGAGAAACCCTTATGTGCGCGACCCATTGACACCCCCGCCGCACCCTCCTTACTGTCTCGCCAGCATTTCGAACGTGTGACGAAATATCGAACGCATCGAACCGCCGCATCCGATGCCAGTCCACCACCGCAGCGAGGGGCCAACTGCCGTGCGCATCACCGGAATCAGCACACACGTGGTCGGGACGCCGTGGCGCAACCTGACGTACGTCCAGGTGCACACCGACGAGGGGATCACCGGGGTCGGGGAGACCAGGATGCTCGGCCGCACCGACGCCCTCCTGGGCTACCTGAAGGAGGCCGAGGCCAACCACATTCTCGGCTCCGACCCGTTCGCCGTCGAGGACCTGGTCCGCAGGATGAAGTACGGCGACTACGGCCGCGCGGGCGAGATCGTGATGTCCGGCATCGCGGTCGTGGAGACGGCCTGCTGGGACATCAAGGGCAAGGCGCTCGGGGTTCCGGTGTGGCAGCTGCTCGGCGGCAAGGTCACCGACAAGGTGAAGGCGTACGCCAACGGCTGGTACACCACCGAGCGCACCCCGGAGGCGTACCACAAGGCGGCGCAGGCCGTGATGGAGCGCGGGTACCGGGCGCTGAAGATCGACCCGTTCGGCACGGGTCACTTCGAACTCGACCACAAGGAGACCCTGTACGCCGTCTCCCTGATCGAGGCGGTGCGGGACGCGATCGGTCCCGAGGCGGAGCTGATGCTGGAGATGCACGGCCGCTTCTCCCCCGCGACCGCCGTCCGTCTCGCGCACGAGCTGGCGCCGTTCCGCCCGGCCTGGCTGGAGGAGCCGGTGCCGCCGGAGAACCTGAAGGCGCTGGAGAAGGTCGCCGCGAAGGTGGACATCCCGGTGGCGACCGGTGAGCGCATCCACGACCGCATCGAATTCCGCGAGCTGTTCGAGAGCCAGGCGGCCGACGTCATCCAGCCCGACGTCGGCCATATCGGCGGCATCTGGGAGACCCGCAAGCTCGCGGCGACCGCCGAGACCCACTACACGCTGGTCGCCCCGCACAACGTGGGCGGCCCGGTGCTCACCGCCGCGTCCCTCCAGGTCGGCTTCACCACCCCGAACTTCAAGATCCTGGAGCACTTCAACGACTTCGCGGACGCGGAGATCAAGAAGGTGGTCAAGGGCGCGCCCGTGGTGGACCCGGAGGACGGCTGCTTCCACCTCTCCGACGCGCCCGGTCTCGGCGTCGAGCTGGACGTGGACGCGGCCGCCGAATTCCCGCAGCAGCAGGCCCGGTTCGATCTGTGGGCCGAGGGCTGGGAGCAGCGCAGGCCGAAGGGGACGGGACAGTGAGCAGCGCCGTCGTCGTCGAGGCGCCCGGCCGGCACCGTCTGGTGCCGCACGAGCCGCGCGAGCCCGGCCCCGGGGAGGCGCTGGTGCGCGTCCACGCGGCCGGCATCTGCGGCAGCGACCGTGAGGTCTATCAGGGCAACAGGCCCGAGGGGTACGTCCGTTACCCGCTCACCCCGGGTCACGAGTGGTCCGGCACCGTCGCCGCCGTGGGGGACGGGGTGCCCGCGGGCCTGGCCGGGCGCAAGGTGGTCGGCGAGGGCTTCCGCAACTGCCAGGTGTGCGACCGCTGTCACGCGGGCGAGACCACGCTGTGCACGGCGGGCTACGAGGAGACCGGGTTCACCCGGCCCGGCGCGATGGCCCCCACGCTCACCCTGCCCGCCCGGCTGCTGCACCCCCTGCCGGACGGCGCCGACCTCACCGCCGCCGCGCTGCTGGAGCCCGCCGCGTGCATCGCCGCCGCCGCGCTGAAGGCCCGCGCGGTGCCCGGCGAGCGGGTCGCGGTGGTCGGCACCGGCACGCTGGGGATGTTCGCGGTGCAGTTCCTGAAGGCCGCCTCGCCCGCCGAGCTGCTGGTGGTGGGCACCCGGGACGACCGGGAGGCGCTGTCGCGGAGGTTCGGGGCCACGGACTTCCGTACCAAGGACCGGCCGCTCCCGGACGACGTGGACGTCGTGATCGAGACGGCCGGGTCCGCCGACGCGGCCCGCACCGCGGCCGGACTGCTCCGGCGCGGGGGACGCCTGGTGCTCACCGGCATCCCCGCGCCGGGCGCGGACGGGCTGGACCCGACCGACCTGGTGGTGCGGCAGCTGGAGGTGCACACCGTGTTCGGCGCGCCGCCGGACGCCTGGGCGCACACGGTGCGGATGTTCGGCGCCGGGCTGCTCGACCCGCTGCCGCTGGTCACCCATGAACTGCCGCTCGCCGCGTTCCCGGACGCCATCGAGCTGGTGGGGTCCGGCGACCCGAAGGTGGGCAAGGTCCTGCTGCGTCCCTGAGTCCTCCGCGTCCCTGAACCCGCGCCGGTACGAGGACGAGCCGACGGCCTTCGTACCGGCGCGCCACCGACCCGAAGCCCGTACCGGCGCGCCACCCGCTCGAACAGCGCCCCGCTGAACAGCGCCCCCGCCCGGCACTCCCGTACCACCCCCGCCCGGCACTCCCGTACCGCCCCTGCCCGGCACACCCGTACCGCCCCGGACCCGGCCGGCCCGTGCCGCGGACCGCGAACCACGTCCGATATATCGAACACCGAAGGACACCCTGTGACCGACGCTTCCGCCACGGCGCCCCGCAGGCCCGGTGAGCAGGCGCTCACCGCGCTCGGCCTGGGCGCGCCCGCCCTCGACCCCGCCGACGCCTCGCCGCACTCCTTCCCCGGCGGCGGCCGCTGGCGCACCGAGGTCCCCTCGTGCGAGGGGCCCGAGGCGCTGGCGGTGGTGCTGAAGGAGGCCTCCCGCCTCGACGTGCCGGTGCACCGGATCAGCCAGGGCAGCGGCGTCTGGATGCTGACCGACGCCGAGATCACCGAGATGGTCGAGTCGACCGCCGAACGGGACATCGAGCTGTGTCTGTTCACCGGCCCGCGCGGCACCTGGGACATCGGCGGTTCCACCCGCACCGACTCGCACGGCGCGGGCCTGCGCGCCCGGGGTCACGACGCGGTGGCCGGCTGCGTCGAGGACGCGGTGCGCGCCACCGAACTGGGCGTGAAATGCCTGCTGGTGGCTGACGAGGGCGTGCTGTGGACGCTGCACCGGGCGCGGGCGGCGGGCATCCTCCCGGCGGACACCACGCTGAAGGTGTCGGCGCTCGTGGGGCCGGTCAACCCGGCCTCGTTCGCGGTGCACGAGCAGCTCGGCGCGGACTCCATCAACGTGCCCAGCGATCTGACCCTCGCCCATCTCACGGAGATCCGGCGGGTGTCGGCGGCGCCGATGGACATGTACATCGAGGCGCCCGACGACCTGGGCGGTTATGTGCGGATGTACGAGGTGGCCGAGCTGATCCGGCGCGGCGCCCCGGTGTACCTGAAGTTCGGTCTGGCCAAGGCGCCCGGCATCTACCCGTACGGCCACCATCTGCGGGAGGTCGCGCTGTCCACGGCGAAGGAGCGGGTGCGGCGGGGCCGGCTGGCGCTGGACCTGCTGGCGCGGCACGGCGCCGACGGCGGTATGGCGCCGCTCGGTTCGCGTCTGCCGGGCGAACTGCGCAGGTTCGACATCCCGTCATAACGTTCCGGAAACTCAGCTTCACACAAGTGGACACAGCCGCGCACAATCCCACACACCCGCTGCCGGGTCCTGGGAGAGACGGCTCCCCCGGCCGCACCTCACGTCACCGCTTCGCACACGGCACCACCGACTCGCCCGAGTCGTCCGCCCGCTCAACTCGCCCGACGATGAAGGAAGATCATCATGCGTAACCGCAGAGCCGCATTCGCCGCCACGGCCACCGCCGTCGCCCTCGCCCTCTCCCTGACCGCCTGCGGCCAGAACAGCGAGGGCGGCAGCGAGGAGAAGAAGGGAGGCCCCGAGGGGGCCACCATCGGCATCGCGATGCCGACCAAGTCCTCCGAGCGCTGGATCGCCGACGGCGACAACGTGGTCAAGAACCTGGAGGCCAAGGGCTACAAGACCAAGCTGGTGTTCGGCGAGGACGAGCCGGACCAGCAGGTCTCCCAGATCGAGAACATGATCACGCAGGGCGTGGACGCCCTGATCGTGGCGGCCATCGACAACAAGTCGCTGAACAACGTGCTCCAGCAGGCCGCCGACGCCGACATCCCGGTGATCTCCTACGACCGCCTGATCCTCGGCACCGAGAACGTCGACTACTACGCCTCCTTCGACAACGAGAAGGTCGGCGAGCTCCAGGGCACCTACATCGCCGAGCAGCTCGGCCTCGCGGACGGCAGCGAGAAGGGGCCGTTCGACATCGAGCTGTTCGCGGGCTCCAACGACGACAACAACACCCGCTACTTCTTCCAGGGCGCGATGAACGTCCTCCAGCCCTACATCGACAAGAAGCAGCTCGTCGTCCGGTCCGGTCAGACGGAGCTGACCCAGGTCACCACGCTGCGCTGGGACGGCGCCACCGCGCAGCGCCGCATGGACGACATCCTCACCAAGTCGTACAAGAGCGAGACCGTCGACGCGGTGCTGTCGCCCTACGACGGCATCTCCATCGGCATCCTGTCCGCGCTGAAGTCGGACGGCTACGGCACCAAGAGCAAGCCGCTGCCCGTCATCACCGGCCAGGACGCCGAGGTCGCCTCGGTGAAGTCGATCATCGCCGGTGACCAGTCGATGACCGTCTACAAGGACCTCCGCCAGCTCGCGAAGGTGGCCTCCGACATGGTGGACGCCCTGCTCAACGACAAGAAGCCCGAGGTCAACGACACCAAGACGTACGACAACGGCTCGAAGGTGGTGCCGGCGTACCTGCTGGAGCCGGTCGCCGTGAACAAGGACAACTACAAGAAGGCTCTCGTCGACTCCGGCTACTACAAGGAAAGCGACCTCAAGTAACCGCCGGACCATACGGATTGGAAGGCACGACCATGGCGGGACCCGTCCTGGAAATGCGCTCGATCGTCAAGACCTTTCCCGGCGTCAAGGCGCTGTCGGACGTCAACCTGACCGTCCGTCAGGGCGAGGTCCACGCCGTCTGCGGGGAGAACGGCGCCGGCAAGTCGACCCTGATGAAGGTGCTGTCCGGCGTCCATCCGCACGGCACCTACGAGGGCGAGATCCTCTTCGAGGGGGAGGTCTGCCGCTTCAAGGACATCCGGGCGAGCGAGCAGCGCGGCATCGTCATCATCCACCAGGAGCTGGCGCTGGTGCCGTTCCTGTCCCTCGCGGAGAACATCTTCCTCGGCAACGAGCACGCGCGGCGCGGCTTCATCGACTGGAACGAGACCCTGCGGCACGCCACCGAGGTGCTGCGCCGGGTGGGGCTCGACGACCACCCGGAGACCCGGGTCGCCGACATCGGCGTCGGCAAGCAGCAGCTGGTGGAGATCGCCAAGGCGCTGTCGAAGAAGGTGAAGCTGCTGATCCTCGACGAGCCGACCGCGGCGCTGAACGACGAGGACAGCGGCAAGCTCCTGGACCTGATCCTGGAGCTGAAGAAGCAGGGCATCACCTCGATCGTCATCTCGCACAAGCTCAACGAGATCCGCCGGGTCGCCGACAAGGTGACCATCCTGCGCGACGGGCGGACCATCGAGACGCTCGACGTGAAGGCGCCGGAGACCACCGAGGACCGGATCATCAGCGGCATGGTCGGCCGGGACCTGGAGCACCGCTTCCCGGAGCGCACCCCGCACGAGCCGGAGGAGGGCACCGCGCCCGCCCTGGAGATCCGCGGCTGGACCGTGCACCACCCCATCGACCAGTACCGCAAGGTGGTCGACGACGTGTCGCTGCACGTGCGGCGCGGGGAGATCGTCGGCATCGCCGGGCTGATGGGAGCCGGCCGCACGGAGCTGGCGATGAGCGTCTTCGGCCGCTCCTACGGCCGGTACGCGGGCGGCACGGTCCTCAAGGACGGCGCGGAGATCCGTACGAAGTCGGTCGCCGAGGCGGTGCGGCACGGCATCGCGTACGTCACCGAGGACCGCAAGCACTACGGGCTCAACCTCATCGACACCATCAACCGGAACATCTCGCTGAGCGCGCTCGGCAAGGTGGCGCGGGCCGGTGTGGTCGACGAGCACGAGGAGCGGAGGGTCGCCGAGTCGTTCCGCACCTCGATGAACATCAAGGCGCCGACCGTGTTCGAGCCGGTGGGCAAGCTGTCGGGCGGCAACCAGCAGAAGGTCGTCCTCAGCAAGTGGATCTTCACGGGCCCGGACGTGCTGATCCTGGACGAGCCCACCCGCGGCATCGACGTGGGCGCCAAGTACGAGATCTACACGGTCATCGACCGGCTGGCCGCCGAGGGCAAGGCGGTGGTCTTCATCTCCTCCGAGCTGCCGGAGCTGCTCGGCATGTGCGACCGCATCTACACCATGGCCGCCGGACGGCTGACCGGGGAGTTCTCGCGGTCCGAGGCCTCGCAGGAATCGCTGATGCGTCAGATGACGAAGGACAAAGAGGTAACCCGATGAGCACGGATGTGACCGCCAAGACGCCGGCCCCGGCGCCGTCCGGGAAGGGAGGCGGGGCCACGGACGGCGGGCTGTGGGGGCTGGTCGTGCAGGGCATGCGCCGCAACATGCGGCAGTACGGCATGCTGATCGCCCTGGGCCTGATCGTGGCGCTGTTCGCGGTGTGGACCGACGGCGACCTGCTGCTCCCGCGCAACGTCTCCAACCTGGTGCTGCAGAACAGCCACATCCTGATCCTCGCGATCGGCATGATGCTGGTCATCATCGCCGGCCACATCGATCTGTCGGTGGGGTCGCTGACCGCGTTCGTCGGCTCGCTGGCCGCCGTGCTCATGGTCAAGAACGACATGCCCTGGCCGCTGGCGGTGGTGCTGTGTCTGGCGATCGGCGCGGTCGCCGGCGCCGTCCAGGGGTTCTTCATCGCGTACGGCGGCATACCGTCGTTCATCGTGACCCTGGCGGGCATGCTGATCTTCCGCGGACTGACGGAGATCTTCCTGGAGGGGCAGACCCTCGGCCCGTTCCCCAAGGGGGAGCAGAAGATCGGCAACGGCTTCCTGCCGGAGGTCGGCCCGGAGACCAACTACCACAACCTCACGCTGCTGCTCGGGTTGGTGCTGATCGCCGCCGTGCTGCTCCAGGAGGTGCGGGACCGCACGCGGCAGAAGTCGTTCTCGCTGGACGTGCTGCCGCGCAACCTGTTCCTGCTGAAGCTGGTCGCGGTGACCGCGGCCATCCTCACGGTCACCCTGCTGCTGGCCAGCTACAAGGGCACCCCGGTCGTGCTGCTGATCCTGGGCGTGCTGGTGGTCGGCTACAGCTACGTGATGCGCAACACCGTCTTCGGCCGCCACATCTACGCCATCGGCGGCAACCTGCCGGCGGCCAAGCTGTCCGGTGTGAAGGACAAGAAGGTCACCTTCTCCGTCTTCCTCAACATGGGCATGCTCGCGGCCCTGGCCGGTCTGGTGGTCGCCGCCCGGCTGAACGCGGCCTCGCCGAAGGCGGGCCTCAACTTCGAACTCGAAGCGATCGCCTCGGCGTTCATCGGCGGGGCGTCCATGAGCGGCGGTGTCGGCACCGTCCTCGGCGCCATCATCGGCGGTCTGGTCCTCGGCGTGCTGAACAACGGCATGAACCTGCTCAGCGTCGGCACCGACTGGCAGCAGGTCATCAAGGGCCTCGCCCTGCTGGCCGCGGTCGGCTTCGACGTGTGGAACAAGCGCAAGGTCGGTTCGTAAGTCAGCCCGGGCCCCGCCGCGCGGCGGGGCCCCTTCCCCTCAGGGAGCCGCACTGATGGAACTGAACAGACGCACGGTCATCGCGGGAGCCGCGGCGGCGGGAGTGGCCGCCACCGCCTTCGGCAGCACGGCGCACGCCTCCTCCAAGGGCCGGGGCGGGCCGGTGAGGGAGCTGTTCGGCCGGCTCGCCGACGGCACCCGGGTGGACCGCTGGACGCTGGAGAACGGCGGCACCCGGATGGAGGTCCTCTCCTACGGCGGCATCGTCCATTCCCTGGAGGTCCCGGACCGGCGCGGCCGGTACGCCAACGTCTCCCTCGGTCTGCGCACCCTGGAGGAGTACGTCGCCTCCAGCCCGTACTTCGGGGCGCTGATCGGCCGGTACGGCAACCGCATCGACAAGGGGACCTTCACCCTCGGCGGCACCCGGTACCAGCTCTCCGTCAACGACGGCGAGAACAGCCTGCACGGCGGCGCGCAGGGCTTCGACAAGCGCGTCTGGGACGTCGAGCCCTTCACCCGCGGCTCCGACGTCGGCCTGTACCTCTACTACACGGCCGTCGACGGGGAGATGGGCTACCCGGGCACCCTGCGCACCAAGGTGACGTACACCCTCACCCGGGACGGCGACTGGCGCATCGACTACGAGGCCGTCACCGACCGGCCCACGGTCGTCAACCTCACCAGTCACGTCTACTGGAACCTGGCCGGCGAGGGCAGCGGCAGCGTCCTCGACCACGAGCTGTCGATCCCCGCCTCCCGCTACACCCCGGTCGACGCGGGCCTGATCCCCACCGGCGAACTGGCGAAGGTCGCCGGCACCCCGTTCGACTTCCGGCGGGCCAAGCCGGTCGGCCGGGACATCCGCACCGCCCACCGGCAACTCCTGTACGGGCAGGGCTTCGACCACAACTGGGTGCTGGACAAGGGCGTCACCGCCCGGCCCGGGCACGCGGCGACCCTGCGCGACCCTGCCTCGGGCCGCACCCTGCGCATCGCGACGAACGAGCCGGGCCTGCAGTTCTACTCCGGCAACTTCCTCGACGGCACCCTCACCGGCACCGGCGGCCGGATCTACCGGCAGGGCGACGGGCTGTGCCTGGAGACCCAGCACTTCCCGGACTCGCCGAACCAGCCGTCGTTCCCGTCGACCGTGCTGCGCCCCGGCGAGACCTACCGGACGACGACGGTGCACACGTTCGGGACGTGAACCACCCGCCCGTGTGAGCGGTTTCAGTGTGAGCACGATCATGAAGCGTCCTCACATTTTCCTCACACGTGCTGAACGGCGCCCCGCTCCGCTCCGTACTCCTGGGTGGCCCGTGCTCCCCCGCGCGGGCCACCCAGGCATGACGGGCCCGCACGCCCCCGGCGGGTCCGCCGCACTCGGAGGTTCCCTTGGCCGACAACGTCACCTCGTTGTTCCGCAGCACCGCGGCGCACAGCCCGTCGATGGCGGCGCTGGCGAGGGAGAGCGACGGGGCCGGCCCGGTGGACTTCTGCATTCCGTGCAACCCGTACTTCCCCACCCCCGCCATGTTCGACGAGATGGCGTCCCGGCTGCGCGACATCATCACGTACTACCCGAGCAGCGCGGACACCATCACCGCCGAGCTGTGCAGCCTCCTCCAGCTCCCGCCGCAGTGCGTGGCGATGGGCAACGGCTCGACGGAGCTCATCACCTGGATCGACCATCTGCTGGTGCGCGAGTCGCTCGCCGTGCCCGTGCCGACGTTCGGCCGCTGGACCGACCAGCCGATGGAGACCGGCAAGCGGGTCGACATGTTCCCGCTCCAGGAGTCCAGCGGCTTCGCCCTGGACCTCGCGCAGTACGCCGAGTTCATCCGCGCCCGCGGCACCAGGGTCGCCGTCATCTGCAACCCGAACAACCCCGACGGCGGCTTCCTGCACAGGCACGCGGTCGTGCAGTTCATGGACGCCATGGCCGATCTGGACCTCGTGGTGATCGACGAGTCGTTCCTGGAGTTCGCCGACGCCGAGAACGAGCCGAGCGTGGTGCAGGAGGCGATGCTGCGCCCCAACGTCATCGTGCTGCGCAGTCTCGGCAAGAACTTCGGCCTGCACGGCATCCGCTTCGGCTACCTCGTCGCCAACCCGGCGCTCGCGGGGCGGGTGCGCTCGATGCTGCCCAAGTGGAACCTCAACTCCTTCGCCGAGCACGTGGTGTTCATGCTGAAGGAACACGGCGCCGAGTACGCGCAGAGCCTGCACCAGGTGCGCCGCGACCGGATGGACATGTCCGGCCAGCTCTCCTCGCTGCCCGGCCTCACGGTCTACCCGTCGCAGGGCAACTTCCTCTTCGTGCGCCTGCCCGTCGGCGCCGAGGGGACCGTGGTGCGGGACCGGCTGCTCACCGAGCACCGGATCCTGGTGCGTGAGTGCGGCAACAAGATCGGTTCGTCCAGCCGCTTCCTGCGTCTCGTGGTGCGCCCCCAGGTCGACGTCCGTCGCCTGGTGACCGGCCTGGAACAGGTGCTCTACGGGACGTCCAGGAGGGGAGCCGCCGTGCCCGAGCAGGCCACAGGGACCGCCTACAGCTCGGGCACGGCGGCGGTGGACCGTCTGGTGAGCCAGACCAACGGGGCCGGGACGCGCGGCCTCGCACAGGCCGCCGGCGCCGGCATGCCGCTCCCCGCCGCCGCGCCCGCCCCCGCCGCGGTGGGCCCGGGCGGCGGGATGCCGGTGCCGGCCGCGGCGGGGCTGCCGCAGCCGGAGCCCCTGCCCGTGCCGCAGGAGGCGCCCCGGCCACAGCCCGCCCCTCAGCCGGCGCCGCAGCCGGTTCCCGTGCCCCAGCCCCAGCCGGTTCCCCTGCCCCAGCCGCAGCCGCAGCAGTTCCCGCAGCCGGCGGCCTACCCGGAGCCGGCCCCGCAACCCGCCCCGGCCCCGCAGCCTCTCGCCCCCGCGGCCGCGTTCGCGGCACCCGCGCCCGCACCCGCGCCGATGCAGGTCCCGCCGCCCACCGGGCCGACCCCGCCCGGCGTCCCGGCGCGCGGCGGGCTGACGGCCGCCCAGGTGCGGGGCACGGACGGGCTGTCCATGGCCCCGGCGACGGGCTGGCCGGGGGCGCAGAGCTGGCCGGACGCGGCGGGGATGGGACAGGCGGCCGGCTGAGACGCCTGCGGCCGGCCGGCTCGCGGTCGGTACCGGTGGTCGGACGGTACGGCGGAGACGGCGGGCGGGGGCGGGCGGACGTCCGCCCCCGCCGGCCGGTCAGCTGTCCGGGCACTCCTTCCACGCGAGGTGGTACACCGTGCTGATGTCCCCGTCGGTGGAGTCCATCGTCATGAAGCTGACCTTGGACGGGTCGCTTCCGGCGGTGACTCTCAGCTCGGTGTTGATGTTGAAGTTGCGCTGCACGCCGCAGGGCGCGTAGACGAGCTGCGCCCAGTCGGTCTCGTCGGTGGCCTGCCAGTTGTCGTCGTACGGGCCCGCGAAGGGGTGGGTGCGGTACTCGGTGTTGGGCGACCCCTGGAAGTAGTACGAGGCCCGCTGGGTGCCCCGCGCGCCGGGCTGGAGCGCGGCGAAGCCGCGGTAGTCGGCGCTGGCGATGGCGTAGGTGAAGCCCTGCGGGACATGGACGAGCAGGCTGAGCTGGCAGTTCTTGCGGGCGGCCGTGGGGTCGGAGTTCCCGCCGGCCTGGGCGAGGTAGTCGCTGTAGGTCACGGTGAACGCGGTGTTGTCGGCCGAGACGGCGACGGCCGCGGTTCCGGCGGGACATCCCGAGCCGTTCACCGTGGCGACCTTGATGACGATCTTGTCCGGCGGCGGGTCCTCGAAAGAGGACCCCGGGTTGTGCGCGGGCAGCGCGGCGCCGAGCAGCGTGGCCGCCGCGACGCCGAGGAGCAGGCCTCCAGCCATGGTTCTCCGTCCTTGGGGTGGGGGGTTGGTGCGGTGCGATCGTTGAAGCGTCATGCACATGCCAAACATGCGGACGCATGCGGCCCCGGCTTCGTGGAGGAGGCATGAAGGAGCGGTGAAGACCGGGAGCGCTCGCATCGTATGGAGCGCCGCGACGGCCGGACAGGGCGAACTCCGGCCATTCACTCCCGGTCCGTATACCGCCGGTGAACGCGGCCGGACGCCGCCGGCGGACGCCACGGGCGCGCCGGGACTCCCGCGTGGAAGAGGGCCGTTCCGGTTCGGGGACAATGACCCACCAGCACCGCTAGTGGAACGGACCAGGAGGCGCTCCCTTGGAGCTCAGCAGGCGCACCTTCACCGCCCTGACCGGCACGGCCGCGCTCGGCCTCGCGCTGGCCGGCAGCGGCGGGGCGGCGACCGGCCCGCGGGGGCCGCGCGTCGTGCCGACCGGCCCGCCGCCCCCGCTGCCGGAGGCCGACGGCCGGCGCCATCACGTCACGTACGACCGGCACTCCCTGCTGGTCGACGGCAGGCGGCTGGTGCTGTGGTCCGCGGAGGTCCACCCGTTCCGGCTGCCCAGCCCGTCGCTGTGGCGGGACGTGCTGCAGAAGCTGCGCGCGCACGGCTTCACCGCGGTGGACGTGCCCGTGCCGTGGAACGTCCACTCCCCCGCGCCCGGCGTGCACGACTTCACCGGCGTGCGGGACCTCAACCGCTTCCTGTCGGTCGCCGCCGAGGAGCGGCTGTACGTGGTGCTGCGGCCCGGCCCCTACCTGGGCGCGGACCTGGACGCCGGAGGCCTGCCCGGCTGGCTGACGGCCGCCCCGGGCTCCGCCCGCACCGACGACCCCGAGTACCTGCGGCACGCCGAGGCGTGGCTCGCCGCCGTCGACGCCATCGCCGTACGGCACCTGTACACCGCGGGCGGCGGGACGGTGCTGCTGTACCGCCTCGAGGACGGGCGTCCGGTGCCGGCCGGGGACCCGGCGGCGCGCGCCCACCGGGCCCGGCTGCTCGCGAAGGCGCGCGCCGACCGCATCGACGTGCCCGTGCTCGACGGGGAACGGTGGACCGGCGGCGACGGGCCGCCCACGGCCGGCCTCACCGCCGTGGCGGGCGGGGCGGCCGACGCCTGGGGCGGTCCGCTGTCCGGCGGCGAGGGCTACGCGCGGGTGCGGAAGACCCACGACGCGACGCACGAGCGGCGGCGCCGTCTCGCCGCCCTCGCCGACCGGGTCACCGTGCACCACACCGGCATGGGGTTCGGCGGGACGTCGTGGGGCTGGCTGCCGGGACCGGGCGTCTACACCTCGTACGACCACGGGGCGGTCCTCGACGAGGGACGGCAGCCCGCGCCGAACATGGCCGCCGCCCAGCAGCTCGGCCATCTGGTGCGCACCGTGCCCGACCTGGCCCGGCTGGAACCGGACGGGGACGGGGAGGAGCGCGCCGCGGACGGCCGGCTGACGGTGCGCCGGCTGGCCAACCCCGACACCGGCGCGCGGTTCTTCGTGGTGCGCAACGACACCGACGAGGAGGTGCGCGCCCTGCTGCCGGACACCGGCATCGAGGTGCCGGTCACCGTGGCCGCGGGCGACACCAAACTGGTCGCCTCCCGTCTCCGCCTGGGCCACCGCACCCTGGCGTTCACCACCGCCCAGCCGATGCTCTGCGTCTCCACCGGGCGGCAGGACGTGGCCGTGTTCGTCGGCCGCGACGGGGAGACCGCCCATGTGGCGCTGGACTGCGAGAAGCAGCCGGGCGCCGACCGCGCCGACACCGAGCCCGCCTGGGCCTACGACCACGACCGGAAGCGGCTGAACGTCGTCTCCCCGCTCGGCGTGGGCGGCCTGAGCCGGGTGCTGGTCAAGGACGGCGACTCCGAGACACCCCTGGTGCTGCTGTTCGCCGACGACGAGACCGCGCTGCGCCTGTGGACGTACGAGACCCCGGCCGGACCGCTCGTGGTGTACGGCCCCGCGCTGCTCCGCTCGGCCGAACTGCGCGGCTCCACGCTCCATCTGACGGGTGATGTCACCGTCGAGACCGGTGTGGAGGTGTGGGGGCCGCGCGGCGTCGCCGAGGTCACCTGGAACGGCGCGCACGTGCCCACCTACGTGGGGCGCGCCCGCAGCCGTGTGATGGAGGGGCTGATGCCCGCCGTGCGCGCGGTGGCGCTGCCCGCGCTGGACGGCTGGCGGTGCCGCACGGAGAACCCGGAGTCCGACCCGGACTTCGACGACTCGGCCTGGACGGTCGCCGACCGCACCACCTCGCACAGCACCACGCCGGTGCCCGAGGGCGGGCCCGTGCTGTTCGCGGACGACTACGGCTACCACCACGGCGACGTCTGGTACCGGGGGCGGCTGGAGGACCTGAGCGGC
The DNA here is from genome assembly GCF_051903975.1 of Streptomyces sp. P9-2. NCBI lineage: Bacteria > Bacillati > Actinomycetota > Actinomycetes > Kitasatosporales > Streptomycetaceae > Streptomyces > Streptomyces sp. P9-2. The sequence continues at coordinate 2,898,894 of NZ_CP192633.1, read as the reverse complement.
ATCCGGTCGGTGGCGCTGTCCTACAGCACCGGCACCCAGGGGCTGCTGATGGCCTGGATGGACGGCCGGCCGCTCGGCACCCACCGTATGCCGGCGCCCGACGAGGACACCGCCGCGCGCGGCACCTGGACGGCCACGGCCCGCTTCGACGTCCCCGGGGCGGTGCAGAGCCCCGGCGAGCATGTGCTGTCGGTGCTGGTGCGGCCCATGCAGCACGCCGGCACGGAGCCCGGGGAGGACGCGCACAAGGCCGCGCGCGGGCTGGTCGCCGTGGAGTTCGCGGGCGGCGACCGCAGCGTGGAGTGGCGGGTGCGGGGCGCCACCGACCCGGAGCGGGTGACCGGCCCGTTCAACAACGGCGGCCTGTACGGGGAGCGGCGCGGCTGGCATCTGCCGGACCACGACGACCGCGGCTGGCGGGTGGTGGAGTTCCCGCGCGCGCGGCGGCGGCAGGGGGTCACCTGGTACCGCACCCGGTTCCGGCTGGGCTTCGAACCCGAGCTGGACGCGTCGGTCGGGCTCACCCTGGAGGACGCCCCGGAGCGCGCCTACCGGGTGCAGGTCTTCCTCAACGGCTGGAACCTGGGCCAGTACGTCAACGACGTGGGCCCGCAGCACACCTTCGCCCTGCCGAACGGCATCCTGCGCACCCGCGGCGCCAACACCCTGGCGCTGGCGGTGCTGTCCGACGGGACCACCCCGGCCGGGCCCGGGAAGGTCACGCTGACGCTGCTGGGCGCGGCGCGCGGCGGTGTCCCGGTCGAGCCGGTGGACCCACCGGGGAGGTGAGCCCACCGGCGCGCGGGAGACCGGGCGCCGGGTCACGCCGCGCGCGCGTCACGCCAGCCGGATCACGTTCCAGGACAGCGGCTCCAGCACCGCCGTGAGGCGGCCGCCGTCCAGCGTGGTGCCCTCGGCCGCGTGCGGGACCACCCGGTCCGGCTCGGCGAGGGTGTTGCGGGCGTCGGGGTCGGCGTCCGCGAGCACGCTGTGCCCGGTGACCGACGTCAGGCCGAGCCCGTTCAGCGTGACGTCCAGCGGCAGCGGCTCGGTGCGGGAGCGGTTGACGGCGAACACGGTGACCGTGCCGTCCTCGCCCCGCACCGCGGTCGCGTGCAGCAGATCCGCCTCCCCGTACTTCTTCGTCCCGTACGTCGGGGAGTCCACGCGCACGTCGAGGACCTCGCCGCGGCCGTACTTCGAGGCCTGGGCGAAGGGGAAGAACGTCGTCTGCCGCCAGGCCGGGCCGCCCGGCTCGGTCATGATCGGGGCGATCACGTTGACCAGCTGCGCGAGGCAGGCGACGGTGACCCGGTCCGCGTGCCGGAGCAGCGCGATCAGCAGGGAGCCGAGGACGACCGCGTCCAGGACGCTGTAGTTGTCCTCCAGCAGGCGCGGCGCCTCGGGCCAGTCGAGGGCGCTCACCTGCTCTTCGGTGCGGGACATGTACCAGACGTTCCACTCGTCGAACGAGAGGTTGATCTTCTTCCGGGACTTCAGCCGGGCCCCGACGTGGTCGCAGGTGGCGACCACGTCCTCGATGAAGCTCTCCATGTCGACGGCGGAGGCGAGGAAGGAGTCCACGTCGCCGTCGAGCGGCTCGTAGTAGGCGTGCAGGGAGATGTGGTCGACCAGGTCGTACGTCTCCTGCAGGACGGTCGCCTCCCACTCGGCGAAGGTCGGCATGGAGCGGCCCGAGGAGCCGCAGGCGACGAGCTGCACGCCGGGGTCGATCTGGCGCATGGCGCGGGCGGTCTCGGCGGCGGTCCTGCCGTACTCGGCGGCGGTCTTGTGGCCGGTCTGCCAGGGGCCGTCCATCTCGTTGCCCAGGCACCACAGCCGGATGCCGAACGGGTCCTTGTCGCCGTGCTCGGCGCGCAGGTCGGACAGGGCGGTGCCGCCCGGGTGGTTGGCGTACTCCTGGAGCTGGAGCGCCTCGGCGACGCCCCGGGTGCCGAGGTTGAGGGCCATCATCGGCTCGGCCTGCGGCCCGATCTTCCGCAGGAAGGAGATGTACTCGGACAGGCCGAAGCGGTTGGTCTCGGTGGACCGCCAGGCCAGGTCCAGGCGGCGCGGGCGCTCCTCGACGGGGCCGACGGAGTCCTCCCAGCGGTAGCCGGAGACGAAGTTGCCGCCGGGGTAGCGGACGGCGGTGACCCCGAGTTCGCGGACCAGGTCCAGGACGTCGCCGCGGATGCCGTCGGCGTCGGCGGTGGGGTGGCCCGGTTCGAAGACGCCGGTGTAGACGCACCGGCCGAGGTGCTCGACGAAGGAGCCGAACAGCCGGGGGTCGACCGTGCCGACGGTGAAGGCGGGGTCCAGGGTGAAGCGGGCGGTGCGCATCGTGTCCTTTCGACGGGTCGGGTCCTGCTGCGGGAGCGTCACCGGCCGGCGAGTCGGGTGGGGGCGACGCCCGCCACGATCTGGCGCTGCCTCTGCCCATCATGTGCACGAACCCTGTGCGTTCGATATCTCGGATGACGCCCGTAACTTCGAACGGACCGTATGGGGGACGCCCTCGTGCGTCAATGCCCCGGACACGAACGCGCACGGCCTTCACGCGCGGACGGCGGGCGGGGACGGCCGGAACAGGGCGCATCCGTCACCGGGACGGCATGACGCGGACACATCTATCCGCGTAGGCTCGAACAGGCTTCAACCGGCCGCAGAGGGAAGCGAGGGGGCGCGATGGGGTTCGCGGACGCGGCCATGGGCCCGGCCACGTTCCTCGGTGAGTTCTACCCGTCCTTCTGGTGGGTCCCGGCCGGCGTGCTGGCCGCCGCCCTGGCCATCAAGGTGCCCACGATCATCCGGCTGTGGAGCGACCCCCTGCTGCGCGCCGTCGGCGGGCTGCTGCTGCTCGCCTGCGCGGTGTTCGTGTTCGTCGCGCCCTCCACCATCGGCTGGGTCAACCGCGTCACCGGCGTGCCCAACATCTCCGCGCCCTGGGTGTACTCCCTGCTCACCGCGTTCTGCGGGTCCTGCCTGGTGCTGATCATCGCCTGGCGTGACGGTCTGTCCGAGCGGACCGCCGCGACCCGCCGCGCCACCCGGCTGGTGGTCACCGCGTACGGGGGCGTGATCGTCGCCCTGTGGGTGCTGTTCGCCCTCGCGGACGTGCCCGTGGAGCGCACGCGGGACCTGGACACCTACTACGCCACCACGCCGTTCATGCGCGAGGAGATCCTGCTCTACCTCCTCGCGCACACCACCGCCGCGCTCATCACCTCGAAGCTGATCTGGAACTGGATCCGCACCGACGGACTCGACGCGCTGCTGCGTTGGGGACTGAAGTTCCTCGGCCTCGGCTACGCCCTCAACCTGGGCTTCGACGCGGCCAAGCTCACCGCCGTGGGCGCCCGCTGGACCGGCAACGACCTGGACTGGCTCAACCTGCACGTGGCCCCGGCGCTCGCCTGTCTGTCCGCCGTGTCCATCGCCGTCGGCTTCATCCTCCCGCACGCGGGCCAGTACCTGCACGACCGCTGGCGGATCCGGCTCGCCCACCAGCGGCTGCGCCCGCTGTACCTGCTGATGCGGCAGGTGCACGGCTCCGGGCTGCCCGTCGCCTGGCGTGCCAGCCCCGAACTGCGGCTCACCCGGCGGGAGACGTTCATCCGGGACGTGCTGCTGCCGCTCGCCCGCCGCACCGACGAACGGCTGCGGGAGCGCTCGTACGCCGCCGCCCTGGACCTGGGCTGCCCGCCGGAGCGGGCGCGGGCCGTGGCGGCGGCCGTGGTGATCCTCGACGCCGTCGAGGCGCCGCCCGGCGCGGAGAGCGACCACGGAGCCGACACCACGGAGCTGCTCCGCGAGATCGGGGCCGTCTCCCGCACCCTGTGCCACCCCGAACTGATCCGGGAGGTCCGCGCCCGCGCCGCGGCGCCCGGCGGCACCGTGGCGGTCACCGAGTGATCCCGCGGACCACGGATCTGGCCGAAACGGCACGCGACTTGGCATATTGCACAGGTGACCGATCGACGCCCAGGGGAACAGGGAGACAGCGGTGCGTACCAGGAAGGAGATGCGTCGCCTCGCTGACGCCCTCATCGACCCCATCCGGGTGCGGGTCCCCGCGGACCCCGAGGTCCTGTTCGAGGCGCTGGTCGCGTCCGTGAGCGCCTGGCGGGGGCGCGAGGTGCACGTGCACCGGGCGGCCTTCCCGCCGCACACCGCGAGCGGCCTGTGGCTGGAGCGCGACACCCACGACGACGTCGTGGTGGACGAACGCGCCGCCGTGTGGCACCAGATCGTCATCCTCTGCCACGAGGTGTGGCACATGAACCGCCGCCCCGCCGACGAGCCCGCGCCGGTGGGCCGGCCGCGTCCGGTCGCCGCGCGCACCGACTTCAGCCTCGCCGAGGAGCAGGAGGCCGACAAGTTCGGCATGCTGATGGGCCGCCGGCTGCGGTCCTGGCTGGACACCTCGGCCGGCACCGCGCCCGCCGCCGAGCCGGGCGACCCGCAGGACCTCGCCGGCCGGATCGGCGCCGCGCTCAACTACCGCGGGACCAAGAGATGACGGGCGGCCTGCTCAACTACGTGAGCTGCGGGGTGCTGTGGCTCGGGCTGCTGATCAAGGCGCCCGATCTGCTGCGGCACCGGCGCGACCCGTATCTGCGGGCCATCTGCGCGGTGCTCGGCCTGGCCGGGCTGTGCTTCTTCCTGGGCGCGCCGCCGACCGTCGGCGCCGTCAACCGGATCGGCGGGGTGCCCAACCTCGCGGCGCCCCTCACCTATGTGGCGATCACCGGGTACTGCGCCGCCTCGCAGGTGCTCATCGTGCACTGGCGGGGCGGGCCCCGGGTGCGCTGCACCGCCCGCCGCTGGATCGTCGCCTACGCCGTCGTCGTGGTCGGCATCGCCGTCACGTTCGCGCTCGGCGAGGCGCCCGTGGAGCGCCGCACGGATCTGGACACCTACTACGCGACGACGCCGTACATCGCGGAGATGATCGTGCTGTACCTGCTGGCGCACCTCACCGCGGCCACCGTCACCGCGGTGTCCTCGCTGCGCTGGGCGCGCCGGGTGCGCGGCGGGCTGCGGGCGGGGCTGCTGCTGCTCGGCGCGGGCGCGGCCTGCGGCGCCGGGTACAGCGTGACCAAGCTGGTCGCGGTGGCCGCCCGCTGGACCGGGCGGGACTGGACGGCGCTCGGCACCACCGTCTCCCCGGCCGCCGCAGGACTCGGGGCGCTGCTCACGGTCGTCGGGGTGCTGGTGCCGCTGACCCTGCCCCGGGTGGCCGAGGCGCGGCGGGCCCGGCGGACGTACGCCCGCCTCGAGCCGCTGGAGCGGGCGCTGGACGACCTGCTGACCCGCAGGACGCTGCGGCTGCCCCGGCCCCGGTTCGCCTCCCCCGCGGCCCGGCTGATGTGGCGTCAGACCAGTATTCTCAACGCCCTCGGCCATCTCGACGCCTACCTCGACCGGGAGCTGTTCGACCGCACCCGGACCGGCGTGCTGGCGGCCACGGGCGACCCGGCGCGCGCCGAGGCCGCCGCCTGGGCCGCCGTGATCACCGCGGCGGTACGGCGGGAGGCCGACCCGGGACTGCGCGTGCCGCCGTCCCGCACGGGCGCGCGTCCGCTCGCGCCGGTGCCGGAGCCGGAGCTGCTGGTCGGCATCGCCGACGCGCTCGCCGTTCCCGCGCCCCCGCTCCCGGTGCCCGTCGTGCCCACCGGCACCCCGACGGCGGGCACCGCGTGAGCCGGGGCGCAGGGGTGAGGAGGCGGCCGGCATGAGTCTCGTCGTGTATCTGGCGGCCTTCGTGTTCGGGATGACGTCGGTGCTGCTGGTGCGCCGCCCGCGCCGCGCGCTGCGCAACCCGCTGGCCGTCTCCACCTGTGTGTCGATCCTGCTCGGCGCGCTGGTCTTCGTGTGCGCGGCCCCGGCCACCCTGGCCCGGGTCAACGCCCTCACCGGCGTCCCCAACTTCGGGGCCCCGCTGACCTACGGCATGATCTGCGCGTACAGCTGCGCGGTGCTGGTGCTGCTGATCAACTGGCGGGGCGGCCCGCGCCCGCTGGTTCGGCGGCTCGTACTGCGCTGCGTGGCCGTCTACGGGATGCTGGTGGCCGCCGTGGTGGTGCTGTTCGCGCTGGCGGACGCGCGCACCGAGCGCCTCACCGACCTGGACACCTACTACGCGGACACCCCGTTCATGCGGGAGATGATCCTGCTCTACCTGCTGGGGCACGCCGCGTCGATGCTGGTGATGTGCGCGGTCTGCGTGAAGTGGGCGCGGGAGGTGTCGGGGCCGCTGCGCACCGGGCTGCGGCTGATCATGGCGGGCGCGCTGATCGACGTGGTGGGCTTCGTGGCGGCCAAGTGCGTGGCCGTGGCCGCCCGTTGGGCCGGTCGCGACCTGGACTTCCTGTCCACCACGGTGGCCCCGCCGCTGGCGTCGCTGGCCGCGCTGCTGTGCTCCGCCGGGTATCTGCTGCCGTCCGCGGTCGCGCAGTGGCGGGCGTGGGCCGACCACCGGCGGCTGGCGCCGCTGTGGGACCTGGTGCGGTCGGTGTCCACCGCGCCCAAGCCGCCGACCGGCTGGTGGCAGCTGCCGCAGGCGCGGCTGCAGTGGCGCGAGGTGTCCATCCACGACGCGCTGCTGGTGCTCGCCCCCTACTTCGACCACCGCGTCCGGGAACGGGTCCGCGACTCCGCCCTGCGCGCGGGACACCCCCCGCACCAGGCGCGGCTCGCGGCGGAGGCGGCGATGCTCACCGACGCGGCGCGCCGGGCCGCCGCCCGCGAGGAGCCGCCCGAGAGCGCGGGCAGCTACCGGCTGCACGCCACCGAGGTGTCCGGCACCGGCGGGCTCGTCGAGCTGGCCCAGGCGCTGCACCGGCCGCCCTCCCGCACGTCCGCGCACGACGGCGCGGCACCGTCCTCCCTTTCCGGATCCGTGAGCGAACCCGAGGAGCCCCATGTCGCGTAGAGCTGTCGTCATCGGTGCCGGACTGTCCGGCATGCTGGCCGCGGCCGTCCTGTCCGCCGCGGGGGCGGACGAGGTGGTCGTGGTGGACCGGGACGAGCTGCCCGACGGTCCGGCGCACCGCCGGGGGCTGCCCCAGGGGCGGCACGCGCATCTGCTGATGGCGGGCGGCCTCCGGGCGATGGAGGAGCTGCTGGAGGGCGCGGAACTGCGCAAACGCCTGCTGGCGGCCGGGGCCCACGAGATACCCCTGAACTCGGGCATGGTGGCGCTCACCCCCGAGGGCTGGCTGCGGCGCTGGCGGCGCACAGGACCGTCCATGCTGACCTGCACGCGGGCGCTGCTGGACTGGGTGGTGCGGGAGGCGGTGCTGGAGCGGGCCCCGGTGAGGGTCCGCAAGGGTGCCGTGGTGGGGCTGACCGGCACGGCGGATCAGGTGCGCGGGGTGCGGCTGGCGGAACCGGGCGGGGACGTCGGCCTGGACGCGGACCTGGTCGTCGACGCGAGCGGCCGCGGCACCCGGGTGGTGAGCTGGCTCGACGGGCTCGGCGTGACGGGGGTGCGGGAGCGGGCCGTGGACTCGGGGCTGGTGAACGCCACCCGGCTCTACCGGGTGCCGGAGGGTGCGGAGGACTTCCCGCTGACGATCGTGCAGCCCAACCCGTATCTGTCCCGGCCGGCGCGCAGCGCGATGGTCATGCCGGTGGAGGGCGGCCGCTGGCTGGTGAGCTGCGGCGGGTCGCGCGGCGGGGAGCCGCCGTCCGACCCGGAGGGGTTCCTCCGGTACACGCTGGCGCTGCCCGACCCGATCGTCGGGCGGCTGATCTCGGGCGCGGAACCGCTGGGCGACGTGCATCTGAGCCGCTCGACCAGCAACGTACGGCGCTATCTGGAGAAGCTGCCGCGGTGGCCGGAGCGGTTCGTGGTGCTCGGCGACGCCCTGGCCACGTTCAACCCGGCGTACGGGCACGGCATGTCGGTGGCCGCGTTCGGGGCGCGGGTGCTGAGCCGGGAGCTGACCCGGGGCGGCATGACGACGCCCGGTCTGGCACGGCGGGTGGTGCGGGGCGCCGCGCGGGCGGCGGAACCGGCCTGGACCATGGCCGTCAGCCAGGACGTGCTCTACCCGGACGTGCGCGGCGGCGGCCGCCCCTCCCCGGCGGACCGCCTGGTGACGGCGTACACCCGCCGCATGATGCGCGCGGCGACCGGCTCGTTCACGGCGGCGTCGGTGATCTGGGACGTGACGAGCCTGCTGACTCCGCCGACCCGCATGTTCCGCCCGACGGCAGCTGTGGCCGCCCTTGCGGGCCCGCCACTGCCCCCGCTGACGGAGGCGCCGCTGACGACGCAGGAGCGGGAGCTGGTACGGAGGCTGGACCGGACGGGGGTGTGAGGACGCGGGATTCGGACTCCCGCGCCGTCCCGGCCTCTTGCGGCCCGCCCTAACCCGCGAACGCGGGCTGGGCGACGCCCTTGCCCGCTCCCGGGACCACCAGCAAGGAACCGGCCAGCGGGTGCGGGGCCGTGAGGCCCACCCGGGCCGTGGTGATGTAGAGGTCGGTGAGGCCGGGGCCGCCGAAGGCGCAGCAGGTGACGCGGGGGACGGGCAGGTCGATCACCCGGTCCAGGTCGCCGGACGGCGTGTAGCGGCGTACCGCTCCGCCGTCCCACAGGGCCACCCACACACAGCCGTCGGCGTCGACGGTGAGGCCGTCGGGGAAGCCGGCGCCCTCCTCGATCTCCGCGAGCGGGCGGCGGTTCGAAAGCGTGCCGTCCTCGCCGTAGTCGAACACGTCGACGCGGCGGGTGGGCGTGTCGATGTAGTACATCAGCCGGCCGTCAGGGCTCCAGCCGGTGCCGTTGCTGATCGTCACGTCGTCCAGGAGGACGGTGACCTGGCCGTCCCCGGTCACCCGGGACAGCGTGCCGCCGCCGGGCGCCTCGTCGTAACGCATGGTGCCCGCGAGGAGGCTGCCGTCGGGGGCCACGGCGGCGTCGTTGCCGCGGCGGCCCGGGACCGGCTCGCGGTGCAGCCAGCGGAAGGTGTCGTCGGGGTCGAGCAGACCGACGCCGTCCCGCAGGTTCAGCACCAGGCCACCGCCCACGCGCGGCTTGGCCGCGCCCACGTGCTGCTCGGTACGGCGCACGGTGCGGCGGCCGGTGGCCGGGTCGTAGGTGTGCACCCGGGAGTTGAGGATGTCGATCCACAGCAGCCGCCCGGTGGCCGGGTCCCAGGTGGCCCCCTCGCCCAGTTCCGCCTCCGCGCGGACCGCGACGTCGAACGCGAGTGTCATGCCATGCTCCTGTGGCCCAGCCGCTCGGAGAGGTCCGCGGCGCCCTTGACGGCGAGCTGCTCCAGCTCGTCCAGGCGCTCGTCGCTCCAGCGGATCATCGGTACGGAAATGGACAGCGCGGCGACGACCTGCCCGGTGCGGTCGCGCACCGGGGCGGCGACGCAGGACACGTCCGGGTTGGACTCGCGGCTCTCCACGGCCACACCCCGCGTACGGATCTCGGCGAGGGTCTCGCGCAGGACGGCCGGGTCGGTGATGCTGTTCGGGGTCATCGCGGTCAGCTCCGCGCCGTCGGGGAAACGCGCGGCCAGTTCCTGCTCGGGAAGGGAGGCCAGCAGCATCTTGCCGACGGAGGTGCAGTGCGCGGGGAGCCGGCGGCCGGCCGCCGACACCATCCGCACCGCGTGGGTGGAGTCCACCTTGGCGATGTAGATGACGTCGGTGTCCTCCAGGATCGCCACGTGCACGGTCTCGTCGCAGGTCTCGGCGACGGAACGGGCGACCTGCTGCCCCTCGGCGGCCAGGTCCAGGTGCTCGGCGTACCGGGCGCCGAGCTGGTACGGCCGTACGCCCAGCCGGTAGCGGCCGGGCTGGCCGGCGACCGGGACGACGTACTTGCGGGCGGCGAGCGTGGTGACCAGCTCGTGGACGGTGGTGCGCGGCAACTGGAGCTTGCGCACGATGTCGGGGGCGGACAGCGTGCCGTCCCCGTCCAGGAAGAGCTCGAGAATGTCGAGAGCCCGGGTCACGGCTGGCACAAGTCGTCCCACGACCGGCCCCTCCTAGCGTTCGATATACCAACAAACGATCGGCATGACGAACATAGGCTAGCCATCCCCCACCCCAGGGGCAACGCCCCAAAAGGGGCGCGGGGAACGGCGCGACCAGCCACGACGAACCCGCACGGGCCCAACGCCCCGCACCACCCACCCCCTCATGGGCGCGGGGAACCGCGCGACCAGCCCCCGCCCACCCGCACCCGGCGGCGAACCCCCTACTCACCCCCGCCCCCCAACACCCCCCTCAACCGCTGCGCCCGTAACACCAACTCCAACTCGAACCGCCGATCCGGATCGTCCACCGACCCCCCGAACAACTCCCGTATCTGCCGCAACCGGTACCGCACCGTCTGCGGATGCACCCCCAACCGCGCCGCCACCTCCGGCGCCCCGCCGCGCGTCTCCAGCCATGCCAGCAGCGTCTCCGCCAGCCGCCGCCCATGCGCGGGGGCGCAGTGCGCGAGCGGCGCCAGACACCGCAGCGCGAGATCGTCGATCAGCTCCTCCGGCTGCAGCAGCACCAGCGCCTCGGTGTGCTCGGTGCAGTACAGCACCTCCCCGCACGGCAGCAGCCCCCGCTCCATCAGCCGCACCGCCGCCTCCGCCCAGCGCAGCGACTTCGCCGCCTCGGTGACCGGCACGGGCGGCCCGATCGCCCCGGACCAGCCGGCGAGCGCCCGGTGCAGCAGCTCGGGGCGGCCGGCCGCGTCCGGCTCGGGCACGACCATGCGGGGCCGCTCGTGCTCCATGTCGAGCAGTACCCCCTGCCCCACCGCGGGCGCGACGGCCTCGCGCGCGGGCCGCAGCAGCACGCCCGCCACGACCCGGTCGGGCACGGGCCAGCCGATGCGTGCGGCGCGTTCGGCGAGCGCGTCGGCCGGGTCGCCCCGGTGGTGCTCGGCGAGCATCAGGTCCATCAGCCGCCGCTGCAGCCGCAGCCGCTCCCCCGCCTGACGCGCGGCCGCCTCGGCGTACCCGCGTACCGACTGGTCGACCAGCCCGTCCAGGTACTCGTAGCCGGCGTCGACGAGTTCGTACATGGCGGGCGGCGGGATGTCGAGGCGCTGGCCGATCTCGGCGAACCGGCGCCAGGCCATGCGGACGCCCATCCGGTAGGTCGCCTGGAGGGCGTCCAGGGAGCGCCCGTTGAGCCCTTCGCCGCGTCCGAAATCCTGGAAGACGCCGGGCGGCACGGTGGGCCGGCCCACCGAATGGTCGCCGTGGGCGAGGTGCCGGACGAACACCTCGATGGCGCGGCGGATGCCGATGAGGGCCATGGGCTCGCCGGAGTCGTCGAGGACGACCGGTAGATGCGGGTACTCGCGCCGGATCTCGCCCATGATCTCCTCGGCCAGCGCGGGCGCCTCGGCGAGGGCGATCTCGGCGAACCGGCGTACCTGGTGGCGGGGTACGGCGTGCCAGGCGGAGCGGGCGGGCAGGGTGCGGGAGGCCGTCACGGGTCAGCTCCCCTGGTCGGCCTGCTCGTAGGTGATCAGTGGCGTGTTCGGCTGGTCGGGGGCGGCCTCGAGCAGGGCCACGACGCCGTACGCCGTTCCCACGGCGAGGACGGCGGCGAGCGCGACCGTCAGGCAGGCGGCGAGCAGTCTGGACATCGCAGGGTCAGCCTCTCTGTCGGGGAGGGTTCCCCACCCCACGTGACCGACCACCCCTGTCCGTCGTGCCCCAGTCTCGGCACGACATTGACACTCCGTCAAGGGGCGCTTACGGTTCCCAGCTCCAGGGGGTGGGGACTCCCGCACGCGCACTGTCCCGTACGGCGGGGCCCGTCAGCGGCCCGCCGACCGAGCCTCTGGAGTGCCCGGATGCGCCGTTCAGTCTCCCCGTTCTCCCTGGTCCTGCTGGGTCTCGGCACCTTCCTCCTGGTGCTGGCGCCCCTCCTCGCCTGGTACGTGCAGCCACGGGCCGCCGTGAACCCCACCGACATCGACACCACCGCCGTCTACACCGGCCGGGGCAGCGTCTTCGACCTGGAGAAGGCCGAGACGGTGCCGGACCGGCGCATCACCGTCACCCAGCGGGTGCGGGGGAACGTGCGGGAGAGCGAGCGCAGCGGCAAGGCGGTGTGGGACGTCACCACGTCCGTCGACACCGACAGGACGCTGCCGGCCGCCGATCCGCACGACGCGCTGTCGTTCACCCCGCACCGCTGGGTGCTGGACCGGCGTACCACCGAGCCGGTGCAGTGCTGCGGCGCGAAGCCGCGCATCCAGGGCGAGGCGTATCTCAAGTTCCCCTTCGACGTGCGGAAACGCTCCTACCGGTGGTGGGACAACACGCTCGGCGACACGGTCGTGCTGCGTTACCGGGGCACCGAGAAGGTCCTGGGCCACACCGGCTACCGCTTCACCGGGTCGGTGCCGCCCACCCGCACCGGCACCCGGCTGGTGCCCGGCACCCTCGTCGGCCTGCCCGAGGCCGGACAGGTCGCGGCCGAGGAGTGGTACGCCAACCACGGCGTGGAGCTGGTCGTCGACCCGCGCACCGGCCGGGTGCTGTACGCACGGACCGGACCGCGGCAGACGCTGCGCGCCCCGGGCGGGACGAAGGACGCGGCGGTGCTGCTGGACGCCGAGAGGATCGCGTTCACCGAGGAGACCCAGCGGGCCGCCGTGGAGCAGGCGAAGGACGACGGTGCCCGGCTGCGGCTGCTGGGCGAGACCGCGCCGCTCGGCGCGGCGGCCGCGGGCGGCCTGTTCGCCGCGGCCGGTGCCGTTCTCCTGGCGCGGGGCCGGAAGGTGACGGAGCGTCCGGATCCGTTCGCCCCGTCCGCGTGACCCTCACCGAAAGAAGTGACTCCCGAGTAAGAAAAGCCGGAAATTGTCACGCCGGTGAGTAGCCGTGGGGAACGCCTGGGCGAAAACTGTGCCATCCCCACCCGCACACAGACCGTCCACACCCCCCACCCAGGACGTCCCGGGGTCCTCCTCAGGGCCCCGGCTCCGGGGCCGCCGGCCCCGCCCCACCCCCTGCGCACCACCCCGCGTTCCGCCCCACGCCGAGTCACACCGAGACGAGTTGGAGCACCGATGCCCCAGCACGTGCCGTCCTCGCTGCGCGCAGAACTCCCCGGCGCACGGCAGCGAACCCCGGCGCTCCCCCCACATCCGCGCCGGATCGTCTTCCTCGCCCACCGGGACCTGGGCAGCCCGTCCGCCGGCGGCTCCGAGCTGCTGGTCGACCGTCTCGCCGACGGCCTGACCAGACGCGGCCACCAGGTCACCCTGCTGTGCGGAGGGCCCGCGGCCTTCCGCGACTACCGGGTGGTGTCGGCGGGCGGACCGTACGACCACTACCTGCGCGCCCGTTCCGCGTTCGCCCGGCAGGTCGGCGACTGCGACCTGCTGGTCGAGGTCTGCAACGGCATGCCGTACTTCGCGCCGCTGTGGCACCGCGGACCCACCCTGTGCCTGGTCAACCATGTGCACACCGATCTGTGGCCGATGCGGTTCGGCGGCCCGCTGGCGCCCGCCGCGCGGCTCGGCCGGAAGCTGGAGCACTGGGCCCTCGCCGGGGCGCACCGGCACGGCCTGGTCGTCGCGGTGTCCCCGTCCACGGCGCACGCCCTGCGGCGCATCGGCGTACCCCGGGACCGCATCCGTGTGGTGCACAACGGGGTCGCCGAGCCGGGCCCGCGCACCGAACGCTCCCCGGATCCGCTGTTCGTGGCGGTGGGCCGGCTCGTCGAGTACAAGCGGATCGACCTGCTGCTGCGGCTGTGGGAACGGGTCCGGCCGGTCACCGGCGGCACCCTGGTGATCGTCGGCGACGGTCCCGAACGGGAGCGTCTGGAGCGGCTCGCCGGGCCCGGCGTCCGGTTCACCGGGCATGTCTCCGAGGCCGAGAAGCACCGGCTGCTGTGCGCGGCCTGGCTGCTGCTGCACCCCTCCGCCGTGGAGGGCTGGGGCCTCGTCGTCACCGAGGCGGCGGCCCGGGAGACCCCGGCGGTCGCCTTCGACGTGCCCGGACTGCGCGACTCCGTACGGGACGGCGAGACGGGCGTGCTCGCCCGGGGCGAGTCCTCCTTCGCCGCCGCCTGGATCTCCCTCACCCTGGCTCCTGAACGGCGCGCCCACATGGGCAAGGCGGCACGCGACGTCGCCGCCCGCTACCGGTGGGAGCACACCGTGCGCCAGTTCCGGGCGGTCGCCCGGGAGGCCGCACGGTGAGACGTTCCCTCCGACCGGGAGGCACCGGCGCGTTGCCGGGAACCGGCAAGGATCCGTCGCTGCGGCGCTCCCTCGCGCTGTTCCGCGCCTTCCTGCGCGAGCAGGACGACCCGGACGCCTGTTACTCCCTGCTCGCCCGCGACGCCGTCGACCAGGTCGAGGCGTACGACGGGCCGGTGGCCGGGCGGGTCGTCGTGGACATCGGCGGCGGCAGCGGGCACGTCACCCGCGAGTTCCGCGCCCGGGGCGCGCTCGCCTGCCTGTGCGAGCCCGACGCGCGGGAGCTGGGCGAGAAGCCGCCCGAGGGCGCGGTGCTCGCGGACGGCTATCTGCTGCCGCTCGCCGACGGGGCCGCGGACGTCACGTTCTCCTCCAACGTGCTGGAGCACGTGGCCGATCCGCAGACCTTCCTCAGCGAGCTGGTGCGGGTGACCCGTCCGGGCGGGCTGATCTACGTGTCGTTCACCAACTGGCTGTCCCCGTGGGGCGGTCACGAGTGGGCGCCCTGGCACTACCTGGGCGCCGGACGGGCCCGCGCCCGGTACGAGCGCCGCACCGGCCGGCCCGCGAAGCACACCCTCGGCGAGAACCTGTTCGCCGTGCACGTCGGCCCCACCCTGCGCCAGGTGCGCGCCCGCGACGACGTGCGGATCGTCTCCGCGCGCTCCCGCTACTGGCCGTTCCTGACGGAGACCGTGGTGAAGGCGCCCGGCCTCCGCGAGTTCGCCACCTGGAACCTCCTCCTCATCCTCCGGCGGTGTCCCGCATGACGACCACGGTCCAGGCTCCCCCTCCCACCGCCGTCCCGGCCGGACCCGCCGCGTCGGGACCGCCGCGCGGCCCCCGCCCCCGCCGCTGGCTGCTCGGCTTCTGGGCGGCGGTGTTCGTCATGCTCCTGGCCGTCCAGCCGGGGCGGCAGACCTTCGACACGAAGCTCGGCGTCACCGTCGACCCGGGACGGTTCCTCGCCGACCTGGGGCAGCTGTGGCAGAGCCGGGGCTCGTTCGGCGGGATCGCCGACCAGTACACGGGCTACCTGTGGCCGATGCTGCCGTACTACTGGCTGGCCGACCTGGTGCGGCTGCCGGTGTGGCTGGCGGAGCGGCTGTGGATGTCGCTGATCGTGACGGCCGCGTTCTGGGGCGCGCTGCGGCTGGCGGAGCGGCTGCGCGTCGGCAGCGGCGCGTCCCGCCTTCTCGCGGCGACGGCGTACGCGCTGTGGCCGGTGTTCACCGCGGTCGTCGGCTCCACCTCGGCCGCCGCGCTGCCCGGCGCCGTGATGCTGTGGGTGCTGCTGCCGCTGGCCGACCAGCGGTACGCGGCCCGGGTCGCGGCGCTGCGGTCGGCGCTGCTGGTGCCGTTCATGGGCGGCGTCAACGCGGCCTCCACGCTGGCGTCGTTGCTGCCGGTCGGGCTGTATCTGCTGTCCCGCCCGCCGGGTGCGCGGAAGTGGAAGCTGATCGCGTGGTGGGCGCCCGCGGTGGCGGTGGCGACCGCCTGGTGGTGGATCCCCCTGCTGCTCCTCGGCATCCACGGCGAGAACTTCCTCCCGTACATCGAGACCGCGCGCACCACCACCGACACCATGGCCGCGACGGAGGCGCTGCGCGGCGCCGGCAACTGGGTGGCGTACCTGCACTTCGGCGAGCCGTGGCTCCCGGCCGGCTGGGCGGTCGCGTCCTCGGCCGTGGTCATCGTCTGCTCGGCGTGCGCGGCGGGCCTCGGCCTCGCGGGTCTGGCCCGGCGGGACATGCCGGAGCGGCGCTGGCTGGTGCTGACCGTGGTGGCGGCGGTGCTGGTGCTGCTCGCCGGGTACGGCGGCGCGTCCGGCGGGCCTTTCGACTCCACGGTGCGGGACTGGCTGGACGGCCGGCTGTCGCCGTTCCGGAACGTCTACAAGTTCCAGACGGGTCCGGCGCTCGCGCTCGTCCTCGGTCTGGCGCACCTCGCCGGGCGGGGCGTGCCCGGCCGGGGCACGCGACGGCGGCCGGGGACGCGGACGTCGGCGCTGCTCGCGGCGGTGCTGGTGCTGCCGGGGCTGGCCTGGCCGTACGTCAGCGGCAAGGTGCTGGGTCCCGGCTCGTTCCAGGAGATTCCCGCGTACTGGCGGGCGACGGCCGACTGGCTGGAGAGGAACTCGCCGGACGCGCGCGCCCTGGTCGTGCCGGCGACCGCGCACGGCATCCACACCTGGGGATCGACCGTCGACCAGCCGCTGGACGTGGTCGCCGCATCCCCGTGGGCGCAGCGCGACTACGTGCCGTTCGGCACGCCCGGCAACCGGCGGGCCCTGGACGCGGTGGAGCAGGCGCTGCTCACCGGCGGTGAAGTGCCGGGACTCGCCGACTACTTGAGCCGGGCGGGCGTGCACTACGTCGTCGTCCGCAACGACCTCGACCCGGACCAGCTCGGCCAGGTGCCCACGGCGACGGTGGAGCGCGCCCTGGAGCAGTCCGGGTACGAGCGGGTCGAGGGCCTGGGTCCGGTGACGACCGGCGGGGTCATCGCCCCGGACACCCCGCTCCAGGTGGAGGGCCTGTATCCACGGCAGCGCGCGGTGGAGATCTACCGTCCGGCGGGCGCGGGCGTGCCCCGGCCGGGTCAGGCGGAGCTGCTGCCGGTGGCCGACACGGCCGTGGTGTCGGGCGGGCCCGAGTCGCTGCTGCCACCGGCTCGGGAATTACGCGGCCGTCCCGCCGTGCTGACCGGTGACGCGCATCCGGGCCTGGGCGTCCCCGCCGTGCAGGTGACCGGTGACGGGCTGCGCCGCGCGGACACCCGGTTCGGGCTGGTCAACTCCAACACCTCGTACACGTACACGCCCGAGGAGCGGAACGCTCCCGACGCCGCCCAGGATCCGGGCGAACCACCGAGGCAGATCCTCCCGTCGACGGGCGAGGAGCACCAGACGGTGGCCGAACTGCGCGGCGCACGCGAGGTGTCGGCGTCCTCCTACGGCAACTGGCTGTTCCATCTGCCGCAGTACGACCCGGTGCACGCCTTCGACGGCGACCCGGCGACCGGCTGGGCGGAGGGCTCCGAGGGCACCCCGGACGGGCAGTGGCTGCGGATCGCCTTCGACGGCCGCTACGACATGCCGGACTCGATCCGCGTCACCCCGCTCCCCCAGAACGGGGTGCGGGCGGCGCCGACCGAGGTGCGCGTGGAGACGGAGAACGGCTCCGCGACCTCGTTCCTGCGCGTCGACGGCGAACGGGAGCGGATCGACGTGCCGGCAGGGCCGACCCGTTGGACGAAGCTCACGATCACCGACTCGACCGCCCCGCGTCCGGGTGTCACCGGCGCCGGGTTCTCCGAGGTGGAGCTGCCGGGCGTGCGGGTGACACGGCTGCTGCGGCTGCCCGAGGACGGCGAGGACACGGCGGCCCCGGCGCGGGTCGTGTCGCTGCACCGGGCCGCCGACCCCACCGGACTGTCCCTCGCGAGCGGCGAGTCGGGGCTGCGCCGGGTCGTCGACGCCGGCCAGGCCGGGACGTACGCGGTGCGGGCGCGCGCGGTGGCGGTGCCGGGCGAGGCGCTGGACCGGCTGCTGTACGAGGTGGCGCCCGGGCAGCGGCGGCGGATCGTCGCGACGGCGGACTCCACGGCACGGCTCGGCGCGGGTCTGTCCGCGCGGAACCTCACCGACGGGGACCTCACCACCGCGTGGATCGCGGGCGGCGACCCGACCGTACGGCTGAGCTGGCCGGGGAAGCGGCGGATCGGCGAACTGGTGCTGGCGCCCGCGGGCGGGCTGTCGGCGCGGGCGGCCGAGGTGCGGATCACCTCCCCGGCGGGCGCGGTGGTCGCGGGCGTCGACGACAACGGCTGGGTGCGGTTCCCGCCGATGACGACGGACCGCCTGGACATCACGGTCACCCGCACCGCCCCGCTCACCGTGCACAACCCGGCGGTGGGCGAGGACCTGCAGCTCCCGGTGGGCCTGACGGAGGCGTACGTCCCGGCACTCGACGAGTACCGCACCCCCCAGCCGAAGGGCGACCCCGCCTTCTCGCTGGCGTGCGGCAAGGGCCCGGCGCTGACGGTGGACGGCGAGCGGTACGACACGGCCGTGCGCGGCAGCGTCCGGGACCTGGTGGAACGGCGGCCCGTCGAGGTGACGCCGTGCCGCGGCGGACGCACCGTCCCCGGGCTCGACCTCACGGCGGGCCCGCACGAGATCGAGGCGGACGACACGCCCCCGCTCACCACGACCGAGGTGACGCTCACCCTCGGGACCGTGCCGGACCGCGCGTCCGCCGAACGCGACCTGCGCGTACGGGACTGGACGGGCGACCACCGCGAGGTCCTGGTCGGCCCGGGCGCCGCCTCGTACCTGACGACGCACGAGAACCACAACGACGGCTGGAAGGCCACCCTCGACGGCAAGGAACTGACCCCGCTCCGGCTGGACGGGTGGCAGCAGGGGTGGCTGGTCCCGGCGGGCGGGGGCGGCACGCTGAAGCTCGTCTACGAGCCCGCCACGACGTACGACGCCGCACTGATCGCGAGCGGCGCGGGGATCGTGGCCCTGGCGGGCCTGCTGCTGTGGCGTCGCCGTGCGGAGAACCCGGACGCGCCGCAACCGACGGCCCCGGCGCCTGGGATGTGGCTGGGCGCGGTGGCGGTGACGCTGACGGGCGTGGTGATCGCGGGCTGGTGGGCCCTGCTGGTGCCTGCGCTGGCGCTGGTCGCGTGGCGCCGGCGGTCCCTGCTGGCCCCGGTGGCCTTCGCGGCCCTGGCGGGGGCCGGCATCGCGGCGGCGGTGGGCGCGGGCGGTGCGGTGCATGAGGGCGAGGGGGCGTTCGGGCATGTGGCCCAGGTGCTGGCGTTGACGGGGTTGTTCGCGGGGCTGGTGACGTGGGGAGCGGGCCGGGAGCGGGACGATGCGGCGGGCGGCGGGGATCCGGGGCCCGGAGAGGGAGACGCGGAGGCGCCGGCAGGCGGTGAGCGTGGCACCGGGCCGCGCGGCGCCGGTCACCAGCCCGGCGCCCCGGCAGCCACGGCACCGCTGCCCACCCTGGCGAACTCCGCCACCACGACCCGCCCCGCATCCTCACCGCCCCCGGCGGCCCGGGTACGCCCGTTCCTGCCGCCGCTGCCGTCGCGGGACGGCCGGAGAGGGCGGGGGCCGACAGGGCCCGCGCGCCCAGGGGGCGGAGGCCCCACACCCTCCGGCACGGGAGGTCCCGCGTGAGTGCGCACACCTGCCCGGGGGCCGACGGCCCGAGGGGCCTGGACCTCGCAGGTCCGGGCCTCGCAGGCCCCGCGGCTCCCTGGGCCGGCGGCCCCGCCACCCCCGGGGCCGAAGGCCCCACAGCCCCCCGCGCGGGAGGCCCCGCATGACCGCTCCCGCCCGTCAGGGCGTGAACCCCCGCCTCCCCTTCCCCGTCGTCGACGAGATCTCCCGCCACTGTCTCCAGCACCAGGAACCGGAAACCGTGCACATCGAGGTGCACCTCCCCGGCGGCCTGGACCCAGGGCGCCTGCGCAAGGCGTTCGCGGAAGCCCTGCGCCGGCACCCGAGGAGCCTCGTCCGCGAGGCGCCCACCCGCTGGTACCGGCGGCGGTACGAGTGGGAGGTGACCGACGGGCCGGACGGGGAGCCCGTGACCTTCCCGGTGCCGGGCGAGCACGCCCTTCGGGACGCCCGCATTCGCGCACTGCGCGTGGCACCCCCGCTCACCGTGTCACCGCCGGTCCGGCTGGAGGCCGTAGCCACCGCCGAGGGCACCGCCCTCCTCCTCACCGTCCACCACACCGCCATGGACGGCCCCGCCTGCCTGCGCGTCCTCGCCACCGCCGCCGAGCTGTACGGCGGGCGGGACAACGAGCCGGCCGCCCCGCCCGGCCGGCCCCCGGACGCGCCGCCCGTCCCGTCGGACACCCCGTCCCCGTGGGCGCGGCCCGCCCGGGTGGCACGCGGCACGCCCGGTCCGGCGCCCGGGAACGGGCTGATCGTCACGGAGCTGCCGTTGCCACGCCGTCCGCAAGGCGCCCCGTACACGGTGAACGACCAGCTGATGGCTGCCACCGCCCTGACCGTGGCGCAGTGGAACCGGGAGCGGGGCGCCGGCCACGGCCGCCCGCTGCGGATCACCATGCCGGTGGACGACCGCCCCCGGGACACCGGCATGCCGATCGGCAACGGCACCCGCCTGGTGGACGTGGCCTTCGCACCGGAGGAACCAAGCCCGGACGCGGTGCCGGAGCTGCTGCGCCGTACCGCTCTGCGCACCCGCGCCCTGAAGGCCCTCCCCCGCCCCCAGTTGGGGCACGGCGCGGCGCTGCTGACGGCGCCCTGGGCGCCGGTCGTCTGCCGTGCCGCGCTGACCCGGGCGGTGCGGAGGGCGGCGGCACCGTGGACGTCGACCACGCTGCTCAGCAACATCGGCCGCGTCCCGTACCCGCTGGACTTCGGGGAGGACGCGGGCCGGGCGCAAGCCGTGTGGTTCTCGGCGCCCGCCCGGATGCCGCGCGGGCTGACCTTCACCACCGCGTCCACGGCGGGCCGGCTGCATCTGGCCCTGCGCTGGTCGAGCGCCCTGCTCGGGGACGCGGACGGGGCCCATCTGCGCGACCTCTTCGCGCACCACCTGCGGACCACGGAGGCGACC
Organism: Streptomyces sp. P9-2; assembly: GCF_051903975.1. Lineage (NCBI taxonomy): Bacteria > Bacillati > Actinomycetota > Actinomycetes > Kitasatosporales > Streptomycetaceae > Streptomyces > Streptomyces sp. P9-2. The sequence continues at coordinate 2,878,080 of NZ_CP192633.1, read as the reverse complement.
TGAGTGACCACCACCGCATCCCCGCCGCCCGAGCTGCGCGACTTCTACGAGAACCCCGCCGTGCCCGTCGCCTCGGGGCCCTCCCGGAGTCTGCGCCAGGCCCGCGTGCTGGCCCGCGCCCTGGGCCCGGCGGGCGTCTCGGGTCCGCGCACGGTCCTGGACATCGGCTGCGGAGACGGCACCGCGGCCGCCACCTCCGCACCACTGCTGCGCGGCCATCGGCTGGTCGGCGTCGACTGGTCGCAGGACGCCCTCACCCGGGCGCGCACCCGGCTGCCGTACGCGGTGCGCGGTGAACTCGGCGACCACGGCCTGCCGTTCGCGTCGGAGTCGGCGGACGCCGTGCTGTTCAGCGAGGTGCTGGAGCATCTCGTCGACCCGGACGCGGCGCTCGACGAGATCCGCCGCGTGCTGCGGCCCGGCGGTCATCTCATGCTGTCCACACCGAACTTGGCGGCCTGGTACAACCGCGCCCTGCTGCTCGCCGGGGTGCAGCCCGTCTTCTCCGAGGTGAGTTTGCGCGGCATCCACGGCCGGCCGGGCACGGAGGTCGTCGGGCATCTGCGGCTCTACACCGCCCGCGCGCTGCGGGAGTTCGTCGCCGCGTCCGGCTTCACCGTCGTAGGGCTGGAGGGGGCGCCGTTCCACGGGGTGCCGCGGCTGCTGCGGCCGGTGGACCGGCTGGCCTGCGCGGCGCCGTCGCTCGCGTCGATCCTGCTGCTGCACGCGCGGCGGACGTGAGGGGGCGGGGGGACATGTGGTGGGGAGTGGCCGCGGCGCTGCTGGCGAACGTCCTGTACAGCGCGGGGTTCGTGCTGGAGAAGCGGGCGCTGGGCGCGCTGCCCGAGGTGACGGTGCGGCGGCCGGCCCGGCTGCTGCGGCTGGTGCTGGGCAGCCCGCTGTGGATCGGCGGCTCCCTCGCCCTCGCGGCCGGGTTCGCCGCCCAGCTCGCCGTGTACCGCACGCTGCCGATCGCCGCCGCGCAGGGCCTGTTCGTGTCCGGTCTGGTGCTGCTGGTGCTGCTGTCGGCGCGGCTGCTGGGCGAGGAGACCAGCGGCCGGGAGCGGTACGCGCTCGGCGCGATCCTGCTGGCGCTGCTGATGGTGGTGCTGTCACTGCGGGAGAGCGGCGCGGACGCCGACATGGTGGGCCGGGACGCGCCGTACCCGCTGATCCTGCTGGTGTGCGTGCCGGCGCTGGCGGCCGGGGTGTGGCTGTACTCGTCCGCCGAGCGCAACGCCCGCCACCGGCACCGTCTGCCCACCACCGGCGTGGAGTACGGCGTGGCCGTGGGCCTGCTCTACGGGGTCAGCTCGCTCGCCGTGAAGGGCGTGTCCGGTCACCTGACGGCCGGAGGCATCGGCGCGTCCGTCGTCGCCCTGCTCCGCTCCCCGTACCCGTATCTGCTGCTGTTCACCGGGGCGTTCGGGCTGGTGATGTCGCAGGCGGCGCTGCAGCGCTGCCGGGCCTCGCTGATCGTGCCGGTGTGCACGACCGTGACCTGCCTGTTCACAGCGGTGCTCGGCACGCTGTCGTTCGGCGAGGAACTCCCCGACGAGCCGCTGCGCCTCGCGCTGCGCGTGCTCGGCACCGTCCTCGCGGTGACCGTGCTGCTGGCCATGCCCAAGCACGACACCGCGCCCCGATCCCCCGCCACACCGAGGAGTTGACGTCACCGTGAAGCCCGACGACCCGCTGCTGAGGATTCTCGCCTGCCCGCTCGACAAGGGGCCGCTGCGTCTGCTCGCCGCGGACGACGAGGACGGGGAGGCGCTGTACAACCCGCGGCTGCGCCGCCGTTACCCGGTCGTCGACGGCATCCCGCAGCTGCTGCCGTCGTCCGGGGAGCAGGTGCCGGAGGAGGAGCACGAACGGCTGCTGGCGCGGGCGGCCGAGGCCCCGGGGACGGCGCCGTGACGGGGCGGCGCACGCTCGCGGCGCGGGCGGCGTCCGTGCTGCCCGCGCGCGTGGTGGCGGCGACGGCCCGCGCGGTCTACCCCCGCTTCGAGCCGGAACTGGCCCGCCTGGCCGACCTGTGTCCGCCGGGCTGCGACACGGCCGTGGACGTCGGCGCCTGGTACGGCCCGTGGACGCACCGGCTGGCCCGGCACGCCCGCCGCGTGGTCACCCTGGAGCCGGTGCCGCGCCTGGCCCGGCTCCTCGGCGCGACCGCCCCGCCGAACGTACGGGTGATCCGCGCGGCCGCCTCCGACCGGCCCGGCATCGCCCGGCTGTGGCTGCCGGACGACGACGCCGGCGCGCAGGGCGTCTCCTCGCTGGTCCGCCGGGACATCCACGGGCACGCCCTGGACGTCACCTGCGTCGCCCTGGACGACCTGGGCCTGCGCGACGTCGGCTTCCTGAAGATCGACGTGGACGGCAACGAGCCTGCGGTGCTGCGCGGGGCGACCGGCATCCTCGCCCGCGACCGCCCGGCCCTCTTCATCGAACTGGAGTCACGCATCCAGCCGATCGCCCCGGTGGTGACGTATCTGTCCCTGCTGGGCTACGACGGCTGGGTGCTGCCCGCCGGCACCTGGATCCCGCTGTCCCGCTTCCCGCTGGAGGCCCACCAACAGCGCACCGCGTACGTCGCCACGCACGGCCTGCTGCGCCGCATCCTCCCCCACGAGCGGCTGCGCGGCCCCCGTTACGTCAACTCGGTGCTGTTCCTCCCGGACGGCCGCCGCCCGGGAGAGCCTCCGGTAGGCGACGATGGGTCCCGTGCCCACCGGACGACGCCCACCTGAACCGTTCACCCCGTTCCACTTCCAGCTGGTGCTGCTGCGCCGCATGGCCGACCACAACCCCGGCCTGGTGGAGGACGCCCGGCGCGCGCTGGGCGCCTCCCTCGCCGACATGCGGGAGGCCAACCGCCGCTGGCAGGCGATGGTCCGCTCACCGCGCTCCCGCCCGGCGCTGTCCCGGTACCGCTCGGTGCTGGGCGAGCCGGAGTCCCGTACCCGGCGCCGGGTCGGCGACCTGGACTGCGAGGCGTGGCAGTGGCCGCTGCCGCTCTGGCCGGACCTGCGCTTCGAGGTGCTGACCCCGGCGGGCGGGGGCCCGGTGTGGAACGAGTGGCTGGTCCGCGCGCCCGGCGCGCCCGCGCCCGCCCTGCGCACGCTGGAGGACCTCACGCCCTGGTCGTGCACGGTGGACGAGGTGGCCCGCGCGTTCGCCCCGGCCCGCCCGCTGGAGGGCTCGGCGCCCACCCGGTGGGGGCTCGCCTTCACCGCCCCGGACGCGGAGGGCCGGCCTCACGAGGTGGTCGCGGAGTTCACCTGGGGCCTGCTCCAGCGCACGGCCGTCAGCGACGCGCCGCCTCGATGATCCGCTCCACGACCACGGGCAGCGACTCGGGGTGCAGCCACAGGAACAGGTTCGGCTCGACCAGCTCCAGCTCCATCACCCGGGGCCGCCCGTCGTCCCCGGTCACCAGGTCCACCCGCGCGTACAGCAGCTCGGGCGCGCCGGGCACGGCGGCCAACGCAGTTTCCGCGACCGTGAGTTCGTCCGCCGTGGGGTGCCAGTCGGTCAGCCCCGGGTGGGCGGTCTTCCGCTGGTCGTAGGGGGTGCCGGGCGCGAGCACCGGCCCCTTCCTGCTGGCGTGCAGCAGCTTCCCGCCGAAGAACTGCAGCGCCCGCTCCCCGCCGCTGTCGATGGCCCGCACGTACGGCTGCACCATCGCCGTGAACCCGTCGTCGTGCAGGCGCCGCACATGCCGTACGGCCGTGTCGTGCTCGTCCGGGGTGTAGCGGGCCGCGAACCGGGCGCCCGCGCCGGAGGCGGGCTTGACCACGAACTCGATGCCGTCAGGGAGGTCCACGGCGTCCCCGGGCGCCAGGTACCGCGTCTCCACCACGGGCACCCCGGCCGCGGCGAGGTCCGCGAGGTAGCGCTTGTCCGTGTTCCAACGCACCACGTCCGCCGGGTTGGCCAGCCGGGTCAGCGCCCCGCACCGCTCGGCCCACGCGGTGAACTCGGCCGCCCGCCAGCTGTAGTCCCAGGTGGAGCGGATCACGGCGAGGTCGAAGCGGGCCCAGTCGACGCGGTCGTCGTCCCACACCTCGGCGGACGCCTCCGCCCCGGCCTCGTTCAACGCCCGCACCAGCACCGGCAGATCCCGGTCCTCGGCCACGTCGGGCCCGTCCGCACAGGTCACCAGCGCGACACGCACCACGCCGCCTCACCCCTCCCACGACCACCACTTCGGCTCCGCGAGGAGGCTAACAACCACGAGCGGGGCCGCTAGCGGTCGTCCTCCGGGTCCCAGTCCAGCAGCCGCACCTTGGCGACCGTGCGGACGTGGCGGCGCATCGCTGCGGCGGCCTGGCGGGGGCGGCCGTCGGCGATCGCGTCGAGGATCGCCCGGTGCTGGGCGAGGGAACGGTTCGGGCGGCCGGGCTGGCGCAGCGACTCGGTGCGGCTCTCCGCGATCTGCTCCGCGATGGAGCGCATGAACTCCGCGAGCAGGGCGCTGTGCGCGGCCGCCGTCACCGCCGCGTGGAACCGGCGGTCGCCCTCCACGCCCGCGCCGCCCGCCTCGATCTCCTCGGCCATGTGCGCGAGCGCGGACCGCATCGCCGCCAGGTCGTCGTCCGTGCGCCGCTCGGCGGCCAGTTCGGCGAGCTTGGTCTCCAGGGCCTCCCGCGCCTCCAGGACGTCGGGCAGCCGCCGGCGCCGCTCCACCATCCGCTCGACCGGCTCGACGTCCAGGCTGTCCCGTACGAGATAGGTGCCGCCGCCGTGCCGGGCCTCGACCAGCCCCTGCACCTCCAGCACGACGATCGCCTGCTTCACGGAGGCGCGGCTCACGCCGAGCCGCTGGGCCAGGTCACGCTCGGGCGGCAGGCGGTCCCCTGCGCGCAGGCCGCCTTCGGCGACGTACTGGCGCAGCCGGTCCAGCACCTGTTCGTACAGGCGCTGTTTCGCCATCGGGCGCAGGGCGTCGGTCACGGCGGTCCCCCTCTCGCCGGGAGATTAGCACCGGGTCTTCACGAGTGGACGAGTGGCTGAGCCAATTCCTGCGCGACCCCTTGACGCGCCTCCGCGCGGGCCGCACGCTGTGCCACCGAACGGACCACGCCATTCCAGCGCCGAAAGTGGTTCAGCCACTCATCCACTCGGGAGCCCGCATGTCCCCCGAACTCCTGTCCATCCTCGTCCTCGCGGTGGTGTTCGTCATCGCCACCACCCGCTCCGTGAACATGGGGGCGCTCGCCTTCGCCGCCGCCTTCGGGGTCGGCACGCTCGTCGCCGACCTCGACGCGGACGGCGTCTTCGCCGGCTTCCCCGGCGACCTGTTCGTCGTCCTCGTCGGCGTCACCTATCTGTTCGCCCTGGCCCGCGCCAACGGCACCACCGACTGGCTGGTGCACGCGGCCGTGCGAATGGTGCGGGGGCGGGTGGCGCTGATCCCGTGGGTGATGTTCGCCCTGACCGGCGCGCTCACCGCGATCGGCGCGGTCAGCCCGGCCGCGGTCGCGATCGTCGCGCCGATCGCCCTGAGCTTCGCCGCCCGGTACGGCATCAGTCCGCTGCTGATGGGCGCGATGGTGGTGCACGGGGCGCAGGCCGGCGGCTTCTCGCCGATCAGCATCTACGGCTCGATCGTCAACGGCATCGTGGAGCGTGAGAAGCTCCCCGGCAGCGAGATCACGCTGTTCCTCGCCTCCCTGCTGGCGAACCTGGTCATCGCGGCGGTGGTGTTCGCCGTGTGCGGCGGGCCGAAGCTGTGGCGGCAGGGGGCGGTCGCGGAGACGGGCGTCTCGCCGGTGAAGAGGGAGGACGAGCCGGGCCGTACCGCGGTCAGTGGGGGTGGCGGCGGAGGCACCCGTACCGCGCCCGCGTCCACGCTCACCCGTACCGACGCCCCGGCCGCCGCCGTCCCGCTCACCGCCCCGGTGATCGCCACCGTCGTCTGCCTGGTCGCGCTCGTCGTCGCCGTCCTCGGCTTCGACCTGGACGCGGGCCTCACCGCCATCACCCTCGCGGTCGTGCTGAGCACCGTCTGGCCGGACGACAGCCGCCGCGCGGTCACCGAGATCGCCTGGCCGACGGTGCTGCTGATCACCGGTGTCCTCACCTACGTGGGCGTCCTGGACGAGATGGGCACCATCACCTGGGCCGGCGAGGGCGTCGGCGGCATCGGCGTCCCGCTGCTCGCGGCGGTGCTGCTCTGCTACATCGGCGCGATCGTGTCCGCGTTCGCCTCCTCCGTCGGCATCATGGGCGCGCTGATCCCGCTCGCCGTGCCGTTCCTGGCGCAGGGCGAGATCGGCGCCGTGGGCATGGTGGCCGCGCTCGCGGTGTCGGCGACGGTGGTGGACGTCAGCCCCTTCTCCACCAACGGCGCCCTGGTCCTCGCCGCCGCCCCGGACGTCGACCGCGAACGCTTCTTCCGGCAGCTCATGTCCTACGGCGGGATCGTCGTGGCGGCGGTCCCGGCGGTGGTGTGGCTGGTGATGGTGGTACCCGGCTGGGGGTAGGACACCCTGGACCCGGCGGACCTCGACGCACCCCGGCCGCCCATGCGGCGGTCAGCGACGACAGCGACGACAGCGACGACAGCGACGACAGCGACGACAGCGACCCAAGGAGTACGACGCGTGTCCTCTCTCTTCCCGGCCCTCACCGACGGCCCGGCCGGCGGCTCCGCCGACCGTCCCGCGCTGCGCTTCGGCGAGCGCTCACTGACGTACGGGGAACTCGCCGCCGCGGCCGGCGCGGTGGCCGGGGACCTCAAGGGGGTGCGCACGGCCGCCGTGTGGGCCACGCCGGCCCTGGAGACCGCCGTCGCCGTCACCGCCGCGCTGCTCGCCGGGGTGGTCGTGGTGCCGCTCAACCCGAAGTCGGGCGAGCGGGAGCTGGACCACATCCTCGGCGACAGCGCGCCGGACGTGCTCCTCACCGCGCCCGGCGTCCCGCTGCCCGACGCTCCGGCCGCCCTGCCCCGCGTCGACGTGGACCCGGCCCGCGGCGCCGACCCGGGCTCGGCGCCCGACGACCGGGAGCGCGACCCGGAGGACCCGGCCCTGATCGTCTACACGTCCGGCACCACGGGCCCGCCGAAGGGCGCGGTGATCCCCCGCCGTTCGATCGCCTCGACGCTGGACGCGCTCGCCGACGCCTGGCGGTGGACCGACGCGGACGTGCTGGTGCACGGGCTGCCGCTGTTCCACGTGCACGGCCTGGTCCTCGGCACCCTGGGCCCGCTGCGGCGCGGCGGGTCGGTGCGCCATCTGGGCCGGTTCACCACCGAGGGCGTGGCCCGCGAGCTGAACTCCGGCGCGACCATGCTGTTCGGCGTGCCGACGATGTACCACCGCATCGCGGAGGCGCTGCCCTCCGAACCGGACCTCGTACGGGCCCTGTCCGGCGCCCGGCTGCTGGTGTCGGGCTCGGCCGCGCTGCCGGTGCACGACCACGAGCGGATCACGGCGGCGACCGGCGCCCGGGTCGTCGAGCGGTACGGCATGACGGAGACGCTGATGAACACCAGCGTCCGCGTCGACGGCGAGACCCGCCCCGGCTCGGTCGGCGTGCCGCTGCCCGGCGTCGAACTGCGCCTCGTCGAGGAGGACGGCGCCCCGGTGGCGTCGTTCGACGGCGAGACCGTGGGCGAGATCCAGGTGCGCGGGCCGAACCTGTTCACCGAGTACCTCAACCGCCCCGACGCCACGGCGGAGGCGTTCACCGCGGACGGCTGGTTCCGCACCGGCGACATGGCGGTCCGCGACCCGGGCGGCGACGTCCGCATCGTCGGCCGCAAGGCCACCGACCTGATCAAGAGCGGCGGGTACAAGATCGGCGCGGGCGAGATCGAGAACGCGCTGCTGGAGCACCCGGGCGTGAAGGAGGCGGCGGTCACCGGGGAACCGGACGCGGACCTGGGCGAGCGGATCGTGGCATGGGTGGTGCCGGCCGACCCGCAGTCCCCGCCCGGCCTGGCGGAGCTGGCGGACCATGTGGCGGCGCGCCTCGCCCCGCACAAGCGGCCCCGGGTCGTCCGCCACCTCGACGTGCTGCCCCGCAACGACATGGGCAAGATCATGAAGCGGGCGCTGGCCCATGGCTGACCGCCCGTCGGCCCGCGAGGCCCTCGCCCTGGCCACCGACTCGTTCGAGGAACTGCCGTACTCCGCACGGAAGTCCGCGCCGGACGGCCCGCTCGGCTGGCCCGGCTACGACGGGTCCCGCGCCCGCGCCGCCGCACGCACCGGCGAGGACGAGTCGGTGGTCTGCGGGGTCGCGGACGTCGAGGGCACCCGGGCCGTGCTGATCGCGTTCGAGTTCGGCTACCTCGGCGGCTCCCTCGGCGAGGGCACCGGCGACCGCCTGGAGGCGGCGTTCGCGCACGCCATGGCCCACCGGCTGCCGATGGTGTCCCTGGTCGCCACCGGCGGCAGCCGGATGCAGGAGGGCATGCTCGCCCTGACGCAGCTTCAGCGGGTCGCGCGGGCGTCGGCGCGGGCCCGCGAGGCACGCCTGCCCCAGATAGCCGTCCTGAGGGACCCGACCACCGGCGGCGGCTGGGCCACCCTGGGCGCGGGCGCGGACGTGGTGCTCGCCCTGCCCGGAGCGCAGGTCGGCTTCGCCGGCTCCCGGGTCCGCCCGCCGGACGCGGACCCGACGGCGTACACGGCGGAGGCGCAGGTCGCGGCGGGCGCGGTGGACGCGCTGGTCCCGCCGGAGGAGCTGCGCACCACCCTCGGCCGCTGGCTGCGCCTGCTGACCCGCCCCTCCTCCGACCCGGCCCCGCCACCGCACGCGCTGGGCGTCCCGGACCTCCCTTCCACCGGCTGGGACGCGGTCCGCCGCGCCCGCGCACCGCACCGCCCGCGCGCCACGGCGTACCTGGACGCGTACTTCACGTCCCGCGTCCAGCTCTCCGGCGACCGCTGCGGCGGCGCCGACCCGGACGGCATGCTCTGCGGCTTCGGCGACCACCAGGGCCGTACGGTCGCCTACGCGGCCCAGACCGGCACGGCCACCCGCCCCGCCGGCTACCGCACGGCCGCCCGCCTGGTCCGCCTCGCCGACCGCCTGGGCATCCCGGTCCTGACCCTGGTCGACACCCCGGGCGCGGCCAACGACGCGGACGCGGAACGCCAGGGCGCGGGCGCGGCCATCGCCGGCCTCTTCGCCGCCGTCGCCGCCGCCCGCACCCCGCTGACCACCCTGGTCATCGGCGAGGGCGGCTCGGGCGGCGCCCTGGCCCTGGCCGCCCCGGGCAACACCTGGGCCACCCCGGACAGCTACTTCTCGGTGATCGCCCCGGAACTGGCGACGGCGATCCTGAAACGCCCTCCGACGGAGGTGGAACCCACGGCGGACGCCCTGCGGATCAGGCCGCAGGACCTGGTGGAACTGGGGGTGGTGCAGGGGATCGTGGGGCCCGAGGGCGGTGAGGCGGAGGGTTCCTGCTGAGACGTCGGCAAGGGACCTGCAGGGCCGTCAGCCCGCGCCTCTCGCCCACCGCGGACGGTGTCCTGAAGCGCTGTCAGTCCACTCCCGCCGACCTGACGCGATGTGAGCCACGCACCCCCCCACCCCCCATTCAGCGGCCCCTCGCCCGGCCCCCCAGAAAAGGCGCCTTCCCCGCCCTGCGCGCACGATGCGAAGAGGCCCGCCGCCCGGCGGGCGCAGGCCGCGCACTCGGGAGGAACTGCCGTGACCGCCAGTCTGGAGCAGCTGCGCCGCTGCCACTTCGCCGTCGACCTGGGCGCGGCCCGCACCCGGGTGTACGTCAAGGGCGCCGGCCTCGTCGTCGACCAGCCGTCCGTCGCCGCCGTGAACACCCGTACCGGAGCGCTGATCGCGGTCGGGGAGTTCGCGGAGAAGATGACCGGGCGTACCCCCGACTACATCCGCGTCGTCCGGCCGGTGACCGGCGGGACCGTCGTCGACATCGAGATGGCGCAGCGGATGCTGCGTCAGCTCATCGGCGACCGCACCCGCCGTGCCCTGCGCCGCAGGCCCCGGCTGCGCGCGGCCGCCTGCACCCCGCACGACGCCGACCCGCTGGCGCAGCGTGCCGCGATCGAGACGCTGGTCGGGCTCGGGGCCCGCCGGGTGGAGCTGGTGGACACGCTGATCGCGGCGGCCGTCGGCTGCGGGCTGCCGGTGGAGCGGCCCGAGGCGACCATGATCATGGTGTGCGGGGCGGCGGCCACCCAGGTGGCCGTGCTGTCGCTCGGGTCGATCGTGCGGGCCGAGCGCATCCCGGTGGGCGGTGAGGCGGTGGACGCGGCGATCGTGCAGCACCTGCGGCACCAGCACGAGCTGATGCTGCCGAGCCAGTCCGTACGTCCTCTTCAGCTGGCGCTGGAGGGGAACGGGCTGACGCCGGAGGGGCCGAAGGTCACGGAGATCCACGGCCGGGACGTCGCCACCGGCCTCGCGCGCTCGGTGAAGGTGGACACGGCGGCGGTGCGGCGGGCCATCCAGACGCCGCTCACCGCGGTGCTCGACGGCATCGGCAAGGTGCTGCGGGACTGCCCGCCCGATCTGGTCGCCGACCTGGCCGACCGGGGCATCATGATGGTCGGCGGCAGCGCCCTGCTGCCGGGTCTGGACCAGATGCTGCGTCAGGCGACCGGCATGCCGGTGCACATCGCGGAGCAGCCGGAGCTCTGCGCCGTGGAGGGGCTCGGCGCCATGCTGGAGGGCCGTATCGCCCCCCTGGTGCTGGACCCCCTGGGCGCCTGAGGCGCACCTCGCCGCCTCGCCCTCCCCCACTCGGGCCTGTCCGCAGCCGCGCGGACAGGCCCGCGCACGTTACCGGCCGTTCCCGCGGAGCGGTGTGTACCGCGGCCCAGGGTGGGCAGGCGCATCCGCAGCGCAGCAGTACCGTGCGCAGCCTCTCGTGCGGGTGCCGGCGGCGGCCGGGGCCGCCGGGACGGCCCGGCCGGCCACCCACGAGCACCGACAGGGCGGTGACATGACTTCCGCGGCTTCGTTCCCCCCGGGACGGCAGGACACCTTGGTCATCGGCGGTCGCATGGACGCGGACCGGGCGCTGCTCACCCCGCGCGGGGAGCTGGTCCGCGGCTGCGCCCAGATGCTGGCCGAGAAGCTGGCGGAGCTGCCCGCCGGGACGGCGCGGGTCGACCTGGACATGAGCGGTGTGCACTTCATGGACACCGCGGGTCTGGAGTTCCTGGACGTGCTGCGCGAGCACGCGCGCCGGCGGTCCATGCCGGTCACCACGGGCCGCTGGAGCGGCCAGCCGCGCCGCATCCTGGAGCTGGCCGGGCTGGACACCACGGACCCGCTGCGCTCCCCCGCGCCGCGCCCCTCGCCCGCCGGGTCGGCGGTGGCGCTGGAGCGCGAGGAGCGGCTGCACCTGCTCCAGGAGGAGGTCGAGCAGCTGCGGCAGGCGATCGCGTCCCGCCCGGTCATCGACCAGGCGCGGGGCATCCTGATGGCGACGTACGGCTGCTCCTCGGACGAGGCGTGGCACATCCTGCGGGAGGCGTCGCAGCTGTCCAACACGAAGCTGCGGACCGTGGCGGAGTCGCTGACGGCGTGCGCGGAGGCGGAGGGCGCTCCCCCGCCGCCGGAGGTGCGCACGGCGCTGGCCCGCGCCCTCGCCCGGCGCGCCGCGCGGTGACATCGCCGCCGGCGGGGTACTCGTAGTCGCCGTAAGCGGCGGGCCCCGCGACAGGGAGGCGGCACGATGAGCGAGCACACTCCGTCCCAGGCCGAGGGCGACCGGGACGACAGCGAATGGACCACCCCCGACGTGATGCACACCACGCCGTCGCAGGCGGAAGGGGAACGTGACCCGTCGGACGCGCCGACGCCGTCCGACGAGAACGCCGAACGGGGGACGCACGGGGGCGGATGACCCCGGTGCGGGAGGCGGTTCCGGAGAACCGTGAGTGGGTGGTGGGGCGGGTGGGACTCGAACCCACGGCCGACGGATTATGAGTCCGCTGCTCTAACCGGCTGAGCTACCGCCCCATGACGGCGTGTCGCGTACATGTGTGCGCGCCGTCTGCCGCAGCATAGCCGCTCATACGATCTCCTGCTTCGGATGGTCGGCTGCGTACGGCCCTGTTGACCTTGAAGACAGCGCCGCGCCGCGCGCGGTTCCACCGGACATGAAAAAGGACCCCGTAGGGGTCCTCGTTCAGCATGCTCCCCCGACTGGACTCGAACCAGTAACCTGCCGGTTAACAGCCGGCTGCTCTGCCAATTGAGCTACGGAGGACCGAGCTCCCCCGACTGGACTCGAACCAGTAACCTGCCGGTTAACAGCCGGCTGCTCTGCCAATTGAGCTACGGAGGAATGCCTCGTTCTGCATCGAACGCATCCGCCTGGGTATTCGCCAGGGGGCGCGCGCTCGCTGCGACACATACATTAGCGCAAGCAGGGGGGTGCTCCGCCAATCGGTACTCCCCGGCCCGTCGCCGCGCCGGAGACCCACGCAGACTGGAACAACGGGAAGGGTGGCCGCCATGCGATACCGGCTCACGTTCGTCGCCGGAGCCGTCCTGGGTTACGTGCTGGGCACGAAAGCCGGGCGGGAGCGCTACGAGCAGATGAAGAGGACGGCGCTGCAGCTGGCGCAGAACCCCGCGGTGCGCAACACCGCGGAGACCGCGGCCCAGCAGAGCCGTGAGTTCGCCGACAAGGCCTACAACGTGGTGAGCGACAAGGTCGGCGACCGTATGCCCGACTCGGTCGCGCAGCGGGTCCACGCCCTGCGGGAGCGCGCCGCCCACGGGCCGGCCGAGGACGACTGGGGCACGAGCAACACCTGACGGACGCCGCACCTCTCCCCATGCGGCAAAATCGCCGTATGGGGATAGTCGCCGGGCTGGACAGTGCGCCCGATTTCACTCGCATCGTCGTCTGTGACACGGACACCGGGGCCGTGCTCAGGCAGGGGTACGCCCCGCACCCGGTGCAGGGTCCCGACGCCGGCCGCTCCTCGGACGTCGACCCGCAGGCCTGGCTGCTGTCCCTGGGCGAGGCCGCGAGCGGCGGCCTGCTGGAGGGCGTGCAGGCGATCGGGGTGTCCGCGCAGGCGGGCGCCCTGGTCCCGCTGGACGCGCAGGGCAACACGGTCCGCCCGGCGATGACGGGGGGCGACAAGCGCGCGCAGGTCGCGGCGGCCGATCTGGTCGACGCGCTCGGCGGGCGCGAGGCGTGGGCGCAGGCCGTGGGCTGTGTGCCGGGCGCCGCGCAGCCGGTGACGAAGCTGCGCTGGATGGCCCGTACGGAACCGGAGAACGCCGCCCGCACCGCGGTGCTGCTGCAGGCGCACGACTGGCTGGTGTGGCAGCTGCTGGGCCGGCCGGTGCGCCGGACCACGGACCGGGGCGGCGCCTCCGGCACCGGCTACTGGGCGGCGGCGACCGGCGGTTACCGTCCCGACCTGGTGGAGCTGGCGCTCGGGCACCAGGCGATGCTGCCCGAGGTGATCGGCCCGGCCGACGCGGCCGGCACCACCCCCGAGGGGCTGATGATCTCCGCCGGCACGGCGGACACCATGGCGGCGGCGTTCGGACTCGGCATCGGGCTCGGCGACGCGGTGGTGTCGCTGGGCGCGTCCGGCTCGGTGATGGCCGTGCACCCCGAGCCGCTGGTCGACGGGCGCGGCATGATCACGTCGCTGGCCGACGCCACCGGCATGCATCTGCCCGTCGTCACCACGCTGAACGCGGTGCGCGCGCTGCGCGGCACGGCGGAACTGCTGGGGTTGCCGGACCTGGAGAGCCTGTCCGACCTGGCGATGAAGTCGACGCCGGGAGCGCACGGTCTTGTGCTGCTGCCGTACCTGGAGGGCGAGCGCACCCCGAACCTGCCGCACACCGCCGGGACCCTCGCGGGGCTGCGGCGGGAGTCGATGAAGCCGGAGCACCTGGCGCGGGCGGCGTTCGAGGGGATGCTGTGCGGGCTCGCGGACGCGCTGGACGTGCTGCGCGGCCGGGGCGTGGAGGTGCGGCGGGTGTTCCTGCTGGGGCCCGCGGCCGAACTGCCCGCCGTGCAGGCGGCGGCGCCCGCGCTGTTCGGTGCGCAGGTGGTCGTGCCGCAGCCCGCGGACTACGCGGCGACGGGCGCGGCCCGGCAGGCGGCCTGGGCGCTCGGCGTCTCGCAGGGCACGCTCGATCCGCGGACCCCGCCGGTGTGGCCGGGTCCGGTGGCGCAGGTGCTGGACCCGGGCGAGGAGCTGGCGGTGGGTCAGGCGGTGCGCCAGCAGTACGTGGCGGTGCGGGAGCAGACGCACCCGGGGGCGTTCCAGCAGTAGCCAAGGGGTGGCGCGCCGAGGTCCGTAAATGGGTTGAGGTAACGCGGGTGGAGTGTTCGACGATAGGGGCCACGGGCAACCGATCGGCCCCTTCGTCCACTCCGAGAGATGCAGCGTGCTCATACGACTTCTACGTGACCGCCTACGGCCCTACAGACAATCACTCGTTCTTCTGGTGGCCCTGCAGTTCCTGCAGACCTGCGCCACGCTCTACCTGCCCACGCTGAACGCCGACATCATCGACAACGGTGTCGTCCAAGGTGACACGGGTTACATTTTGGGCTACGGCGGACTGATGATCGGCATCTCGCTGGCGCAGGTCGTCTGCAACGTCGGCGCCGTGTACTACGGGGCCCGGACCGCGGCGGCCCTGGGGCGGGACCTGCGCGCCGCGGTGTTCGACCGGGTGCAGTCCTTCTCCGCCCGGGAGGTGGGTCACTTCGGGGCGCCGTCGCTGATCACGCGGACGACGAACGACGTCCAGCAGATCCAGATGCTCACCCTGATGACGTTCACCCTGATGGTGTCGGCGCCGATCATGTGCGTGGGCGGTGTGGTGCTGGCGCTCGGTCTGGACGTGCCGCTGTCCGGGGTGCTGGTCGCGGTGGTGCCGGTGCTGGGCGTCTGCGTGACGCTGATCGTGCGCCGGCTGCGGCCGCTGTTCCGCACCATGCAGGAACGGCTGGACACGGTGAACCGGGTGCTGCGCGAGCAGATCACCGGCAACCGGGTCATCCGCGCGTTCGTGCGCGACGCGTACGAGCAGCGGCGGTTCCAGGGGTCCAACACCGAGCTGACCGATGTGTCGCTGCGCACCGGCAATCTGCTCGCGCTGATGTTCCCGGTGGTCATGACGGTGGTGAACCTGTCGTCGATCGCGGTGGTGTGGTTCGGCGCGCACCGCATCGACAGCGGCGGGATGCAGATCGGCGATCTGACGGCGTTCCTCGCCTATCTGATGCAGATCGTCATGTCCGTGATGATGGCCACGTTCATGTTCATGATGGTGCCGCGCGCCGAGGTGTGCGCCGAGCGCGTCCAGGAGGTGCTGGACACCTCCTCGAGCGTGGTGCCGCCCGGCGCTCCCGTCACCGAGCTGCGCCGGCACGGGCATCTGGAGCTCCGGGGCGCGGGCTTCCGCTACCCGGGCGCCGAGGAGCCGGTGCTGCGGGCGGTCGACCTGGTGGCGCGGCCCGGCGAGGTCACCGCCGTCATCGGCTCCACCGGAAGCGGCAAGTCCACGCTGCTGGGGCTGGTGCCGCGGCTGTTCGACGCGACCGAGGGCGAGGTGCTGGTCGACGGGGTGCCGGTGGCGGACGTCGACCCGGCGCTGCTCGCGCGGACCGTCGGGCTGGTGCCGCAGAAGCCGTACCTGTTCGCGGGCACGGTGGCGACCAATCTGCGCTACGGCAATCCGGACGCCACGGACGAGGAACTGTGGCACGCGCTGGAGGTCGCGCAGGGCAAGGAGTTCGTGGAGCGTCTCGAGGGCGGGCTCGACGCGCCGGTCGCGCAGGGCGGGACCAACGTCTCCGGCGGCCAGCGCCAGCGCCTGGCGATCGCCCGCACACTGGTGCAGCGGCCGGAGATCTACCTCTTCGACGACTCCTTCTCCGCGCTCGACTACGCCACCGACGCGGCCCTGCGCGCGGCGCTCGCGCGGGAGACGGCCGAGGCGACGGTGGTGATCGTCGCCCAGCGGGTGGCGACCATCCGCGACGCCGACCGGATCGTGGTGCTGGACGAGGGGCGCGTCGTCGGCACCGGGCGGCACCACGAGCTGATGGCGGACAACGAGACCTACCGGGAGATCGTGCTCTCCCAGCTGACGGAAGCGGAGGCGGCCTGATGGCGGGGCCAGGGGGCCGGATGACGGCGGGGGTCGCTCCCGGCCAGCGGTCGATCGACTTCAAGGGTTCCGGCAAGCGGCTGCTCGGCCGCTTCGGGCCGGAACGCCTCACCATGTACGGGCTGCTGGCCTGTGTCGTCGTGAGCGTGGGGCTCAGCGTGGTCGGGCCGAAGATACTCGGCCGGGCCACCGACCTGGTGTTCGCGGGCATCGTCGGCCGGGACATGCCGGAGGGCGCCACCAAGGAGCAGGTGCTGGAGTCGATGCGGGAGCGCGGCGACGACCAGGTCGCCGACATGCTCCGCTCCACGGACTTCACACCGGGTCAGGGCATCGACTTCACCGCCGTGGGGCACGTGCTGCTGCTGGCGCTGGCGGTGTTCGGCGCGGCGGGGCTGTTGATGGCGGTGGCGACGCGGCTGGTGAACCGGGCCGTGAACCGCACGATGTTCCGGATGCGCGAGGACGTGCAGACGAAGCTGTCGCGGCTGCCGCTGTCGTACTTCGACAAGCGACAGCGCGGTGAGGTGCTCAGCCGGGCCACCAACGACATCGACAACATCGGGCAGACGCTCCAGCAGTCGATGGGGCAGTTGATCAACTCGCTGCTGACCATCATCGGCGTGCTGGCGATGATGTTCTACGTCTCGTGGATCCTGGCGCTCGTCGCGCTGGTGACGGTGCCGCTGTCGTTCGTCGTCGCCACCCGGGTCGGCAAGCGGTCGCAGCCGCACTTCGTGCAGCAGTGGCGCTCCACGGGCACGCTCAACGCGCACGTCGAGGAGATGTACACCGGGCACGCCCTGGTGAAGGTGTTCGGGCGGCAGGAGGAGTCGGCGCGGAAGTTCGCCGAGGAGAACGAGGCGCTGTACGAGGCCGGGTTCCGGGCGCAGTTCAACAGCGGGGTGATGCAGCCGCTGATGATGTTCGTGTCGAACCTCAACTACGTGCTGGTCGCGGTCGTCGGCGGGCTGCGGGTGGCGTCCGGGTCGCTGTCCATCGGGGACGTGCAGGCGTTCATCCAGTACTCGCGGCAGTTCTCGATGCCGCTGACGCAGGTCGCGTCGATGGCGAACCTGGTGCAGTCGGGCGTCGCCTCCGCGGAGCGGGTCTTCGAGATCCTCGACGCGGAGGAGCAGGAGGCCGACCCGTCGCCCGCCGAGCGCCCGGAGGAGCTGCGCGGGCGGGTGGAGCTGGAGCACGTGTCGTTCCGCTACGACCCGGAGAAGCCGCTGATCGAGGACCTGTCGCTGACGGTCGAGCCGGGCCGCACGGTCGCCATCGTCGGCCCGACCGGCGCCGGCAAGACCACGCTGGTCAACCTGCTGATGCGGTTCTACGAGGTGTCCGGCGGGCGGATCACCCTGGACGGGGTGGACATCGCGCGGATGACGCGGGACGAACTGCGCGCCGGGATCGGCATGGTGCTGCAGGACACCTGGCTGTTCGGCGGCACCATCGCGGAGAACATCGCGTACGGCGCGTCGCGCGAGGTCACCCGGGAGGAGATCGAGGAGGCGGCCAGGGCCGCGCACGCCGACCGGTTCATCCGCACCCTGCCCGACGGGTACGACACCGTCATCGACGACGAGGGCAGCGGGGTCAGCGCGGGCGAGAAGCAGCTCATCACCATCGCGCGGGCATTCCTGTCGGACCCGGTGATCCTGGTGCTGGACGAGGCGACGAGCTCCGTGGACACGCGGACGGAGGTGCTGATCCAGAAGGCGATGGCCCGGCTGGCGCACGGCCGCACGTCGTTCGTCATCGCGCACCGGCTGTCCACGATCCGCGACGCGGACACCATCCTCGTGATGGAGAACGGCGCGATCGTCGAACAGGGCGCGCACGACAAGCTGCTGGCGGCGGACGGGGCGTACGCCCGGCTGTACAAGGCGCAGTTCGCGCAGGCGGTGGCGGAGGTGGACTGAGGGTGAGGGGTGCCGGAGACGTGTCTCCGGGTCTCCGGCACCCCGCCGACTAGTCCAGATAGCCGCGCAGTTGATCGGCGTAGGCGTGGTCGCGGAGCTTGTTGAGGGTCTTGGACTCGATCTGCCGTATCCGCTCGCGGGTCACGCCGAAGAGGCGGCCGATCTCCTCGAGGGTGCGGGGGCGGCCGTCGACCAGTCCGTAGCGCAGCTGTACGACCTTGCGTTCGCGCTCCCCCAGGGTGGACAGCACCGCGTCCAGGTGCTGACGCAGCAGCAGGAACGCCGCCGACTCCACGGGGCTGGCGGCGTCCCCGTCCTCGATGAGGTCGCCGAGGGCGACGTCGTCCTCCTCGCCCACGGGCGCGTGCAGCGACACCGGTTCCTGGGCCAGCCTCAGCACCTCGCCCACCCGCTCGGGCGGCAGGTCCAGATGGGCGGCGACCTCCTGCGGCGTCGGCTCGTAGCCGCGCTCCTGGAGCATCCGCCGCTGCACGCGCACCACGCGGTTGATCAGCTCCACGACGTGCACCGGCACGCGGATGGTGCGGGCCTGGTCGGCGAGGGCGCGGGACATGGCCTGCCGGATCCACCAGGTGGCGTACGTCGAGAACTTGAAGCCGCGCGCGTAGTCGAACTTCTCGACGGCGCGGATCAGGCCGAGGTTGCCCTCCTGCACCAGGTCGAGCATGGTCAGCCCGCGCCCCACGTACCGCTTGGCCACGGACACCACGAGCCGCAGGTTCGCCTCGATCAGCCGGCGCTTGGCCATACGGCCCATGACGACGAGCCGGTCCAGGTCGTGCGCGAGCCGGCTGTCCAGGTCGGGGGTGAGCCGCAGCTTCTCCTCGGCGAACAGCCCGGCCTCCACCCGGCGGGCGAGCTCCACCTCCTCGGCGGCGGTGAGCAGCGGAATGCGTCCGATCTCCCGCAGGTACTGGCGGAACAGGTCGGAGGAAGGACCGCCGGTCTCGGGCCGCACCCGCGGATCGACGGGCGGCTCGGCCGGCTCCACGACGTCCGGCGGCCCGGCCTCGACGGGGTCCTCCGCCTGCGCGGGCGGCTCGGGACCGGTCCCGGGACGCTGTCCGACGCGGGTCTGCGCGGGCATTCCCAGCAGCAGATCCGCGTCCGGCGCTGCGCCGACGACCTCGCTGTCGCTCTGGGTGAGGGTCTGGGTCTGCACGGGGGCGACCTCCAGGATGATCGCTGCCTGGGGGTGGGGCAGCGGTACTTCAGGGGCGGAGTCGACGGCCTCGCCGCTGTCCGTCCCGTACGCGATGAGCGGAACCGCGGGGGTGTGCGACCCGTCACCGACGGGCCGGCCGCGCTCCGAGGACTCAGGCACCGCCCCCCAGTGTGGGGTACGACACATCGTCCCCACGAGGGGCGTGCGATGACTTTTTGCATCCGCCCGGTCACCGCGCGGTCATCCGGAGGGGTCAACCCCCTCGGAGCGGGGCGTGTTCGCAGGAGAAGGGTGCCTAGAGCGCTGCCGCGCCGTGTTCGCGGAGGGCCTGGTCGTACTGCTGGAGGACCCAGAGTTCGTTCTGGACGGCGGCCAGTTCGCTCGGGTCGCCGTGGTTGCCGAGGCGGGTGAGGCGGCTGGTGATGTCGCGGATGCGGCGTTCGACGGCGCGGCGGCGGACCGTGACGAGCTGGGCGCCCGCGTAGGTCTCGTCGGCGTCCTTGACGCCCCGGTGCAGCATGATCGCCTCGACCGCCAGCTCCGTGACCATGGCGCGGACCGTGTCGTCGGGGGCCGCGTCGCGGACGCGGATCAGGTATTCCTGCGGGTCCTGGACGCCGTACTCGGCGCCGCCCGCGTCCAGGATCGCCTGGCGCACGGCCGCGTAGGGCGGGGCGGTGAACTCGTCGACGCCGTACGCGTCGAAGGCCGGCGAGACCAGCTCCGGGCGCTGGAGGGCCAGCTTGAGCAGCTCGCGCTCGGTCGCGAAGACCGGGTTGCGGAGGTTCAGGGCGGGGCCGCGCGGGGCGGCCGGGGCCGCCGCGTACTGCTGGGGGCCGCCGCCTCCTGGACGGCCGCGCTCCGGGGCCGGGCCCTTGCCGCCGCGGTCACGGGCCCAGCGGGCGAGCTGGGCGACCCGCTTGACCACGAACTGCGTGTCCAGGATGCCGAGCATCCCGGCGAGCTGGACGGCGACCTCGTGCTGCGCGCCGCTGTTCTTGATCCGGGCGACGACCGGCGCGGCCTCGTCCAGGGCGGCGGCGCGCCCCGCCGGGGTGTCCAGGTCGTAGCGGCTGACGATCTGGCGCAGCGCGAACTCGAACAGCGGGGTGCGCGGCTCGACCAGGTCGGCGACCGCCTCGTCGCCCTTCGCGAGCCGCAGGTCGCAGGGGTCCATGCCGTCGGGCGCGATGGCGATGTACGTCTCGGCGGCGAACTTCTGGTCGTCCTCGAAGGCGCGCAGGGCCGCCTTCTGCCCGGCCGCGTCGCCGTCGAAGGTGAAGATCACCCGCGCCGAGCCGTTGTCCATCAGCAGACGCCGCAGGATCTTGATGTGGTCGGTGCCGAACGCGGTGCCGCAGGTGGCGATGGCCGTGGTCACGCCCGCGAGGTGGCAGGCCATGACGTCGGTGTAGCCCTCGACGACGACCGCGCGGGAGGACTTCGCGATGTCCTTCTTCGCCAGGTCGATGCCGTAGAGGACCTGCGACTTCCTGTAGATCGCCGTGTCGGGCGTGTTGAGGTACTTCGGGCCGTTGTCCGCCTCGTACAGCTTGCGGGCGCCGAAGCCGACGACGTCCCCGCCGATGTCGCGGATGGGCCACATCAGCCGGCCCCGGAACCGGTCGATCGGGCCGCGGCGGCCCTCCTGGGCGAGCCCGGAGAGCACCAGCTCCTTGTCGCTGAAGCCCTTGCCGCGCAGGAAGCGCGTGAGGTGGTCCCAGCCCTGGGGGCTGTAGCCGACGCCGAAGTGCAGGGCGGCGGCCTGGTCGAATCCGCGCTCGGCGAGGAACACCCGGCCGGTCTCCGCCTCGGGGCTGGTCGCGAGCTGCTCCGCGTACCACTCGGCGGCCAGCTTGTGCGCCTCGACCAGGCGGATCCGCTCACCGCGCTGGTGGGACGGGTTGTACCCGCCCTCCTCGTAGCGCAGGGTGATGCCGGCCTGCCCGGCCAGCCGCTCGACCGCCTCCGAGAAGGTGAGGTGGTCGATCTTCATCACGAACGTGATGGTGTCGCCGCCCTCCTGGCAGCCGAAGCAGTGGAAGAGTCCCTTGCTCGGGCTGACCTGGAAGGACGGCGACTTCTCGTCATGGAACGGACAGAGGCCCTTGAGGTTGCCGCCGCCCGCGTTCCGCAGCTGGAGGTACTCGGACACCACGGCGTCGATCGGGACCGCGTCCCGAACCGCCTTCACGTCCTCGTCGTTGATCCTCCCGGCCACGCGTGAATTCTACGGGTCGCGTCGGACATCTCCGGTCGCCGCAACCCCCTCAAAGGGGGGCGGGGGTGTGACATGTGCGGCTCCGCCGCGTGGGCGCGACCAGCCACAACGCAGCCGCACCCGCGCCGCGACAGCTCCCGGCACCCCCTTAGGCGACAAGCCCCTCAAGCGGCACGTGCGGATCAGCCAATGCCTCCGTGTCCACAACCTCCCGCGACCGGATCAACGCCTGGATCGGACCCGTGACGTCCCACACATTCACATTCATCCCCGCCAGAACACGCCCCTCCCGCACCCAGAACGCGATGAACTCCCGCTTCCCCGCGTCGCCCCGGATGACCACCTGGTCGTAGGACCCGGGCGGCGCCCACCCCGAGTACTCCATGCCCAGGTCGTACTGGTCGGTGAAGAAGTACGGGACGCGGTCGTAGATCTCGTCCCGCCCCAGCATGGACCGTGCCGCCGCAGGCCCGCCGTTCAGCGCGTTCGCCCAGTGCTCCACCCGCAGCCGCGTCCCGAACAGCCCGTGCGGGAAGGACGCGACGTCCCCCGCCGCGTAGATGTCCGGGTCGGACGTCCGCAGACGCTCGTCGACGAGGACGCCCCCGCCGGACGCGGGGTCGGCCAGCTCCAGGCCCGCCGCCTCCGCGAGGGCGGTCCGCGGGGCCGCGCCGATCGCGGCGAGCACGGCGTGCGCCGGGTGCTCCTCGCCGTCGTCGGTGCGGGCGGCGAGGACCATGCCGTCCTGGCCGGTGATCTCGGTGAGCGAGGCGCCGAAGTGGAACCGCACGCCGTGCTCGCTGTGCAGCTCGGCGAAGAGCGCCCCGAGTTCGGGGCCGAGCACCGAGTGCAGCGGGGTCGGCCCCCGGTGGACGACGGTGACCTCGGCGCCGTAGTGCCGGGCGGCCGCCGCGATCTCCAGGCCGATCCAGCCCGCGCCGGCGATCACCAGGTGGCCGTTGTCCCGGCCGAGGGAGGTGAGGACGCCCTTGAGGCGCTCGGAGTGGGCGAGGCGGCGCAGGTGGTGGACGCCGACGAGGTCGGTGCCGGGGATGTCGAGCCGGCGGGGCTCCGCGCCGGTCGCGAGCAGCAGCTTGTCGTAGCGGACGGTGGTGCCGTCCTCGCCGAAGCGGACGGTCTTCGCGGCGCGGTCGAGCGAGGCGGCGGTCGCGCCGAGGTGCAGTTCGACGTCGTGCTGCGCGTACCAGGCGGGCTCGTGCACGAAGACGCTGCCGCGCTCCGACGAGCCGAGGAGGTAGCCCTTGGAGAGCGGCGGGCGCTCGTAGGGGTGGTCGCGTTCGTCGCAGATCAGTATCACGCGGCCGGTGAAGCCCTCCGCTCTCAGCGTCTCGGCCGCCTTGGCGCCGGCCAGGCCGCCTCCCACGATGACGAAAGTCTGATCCGCGTCGACCACGTGAATGCCTCCTTCGAGCGTTGCCACCAGCGAGCCTCCCGCAAGCGGAGGGCTGCGGGAAGGGGGAGTGACCCGATCAGGCCACCTCTCTCACGTCTGCCTCACGTACGGGCCGTGAGCCGGGCGTGCAGCGAGCGGGCGGAGGCGTCCGTCAGGGAGGCGATCTGGTCCACGACGACCCGCTTGCGGGCGCGGTCGTCCGGCGCCCGGTCGAACAGCGTGCGGAACTGCGGGTCCAGTCCCTCGGGCGCGCGGGCGGTCAGCGCCTGAGCCAGCTCCAGCACGACGACGCGCTGGTCGGCGCGGAGCCGCTCCTGCTCGGCGCGCTGCATGACGTACCGGTCGGCGACGGCCTTGAGGACCGCGCACTCCATGCGGGTGGAGCGGGGGACGACCAGCTCGGCCGCGTACCGGGTGAGGCGGCCGCCGCCCCAGGCCTGCCGGGTGGCGCCCTCGGCGGCGAGGCAGAAGCGGCCGATGAGCTGGCTGGTGGCGTCCTTGAGGCGGGCCTGGGCGACGGCGGTGCCGTCGTAGCCGTGCGGCCACCACTCCTGGGCGAGCAGCCGGTCGAGGGCCTCCGCCAGTTCGGCGGGGTCGGTGTCCGCCGGGACGTACCGGCCGACGGCGACCGCGAAGACGGCGTCGCGCTCGGGGTCGGCGTGCAGGCAGTTGGGGTCGATGTGGCCCGCGTGGAGGCCGTCCTCCACGTCGTGGACCGAGTACGCCACGTCGTCGGCCCAGTCCATGACCTGCGCCTCGAAGCAGGTGCGGGTGCCGGGGGCGTCCTTGCGGAGCCACTCGAAGACGGGGCGGTCGTCGTCGTAGACGCCGAACTTCACGGAGGCCGGGTCGGTGGGGTGGGCGCCGCGCGGCCAGGGGTACTTGGTGGCCGCGTCGAGGGTGGCCCGGGTGAGGTTGAGCCCGACGGAGCCGTCGGGGGTGAACCGCTTGGGCTCGATGCGGGTGAGCAGCCGCAGCGACTGGGCGTTGCCCTCGAAGCCGCCGCAGTCGCCGGCGAACTCGTTCAGCGCCTGTTCGCCGTTGTGCCCGAAGGGCGGGTGGCCGAGGTCGTGGGAGAGGCAGGCGGCCTCCACCAGGTCGGGGTCGCAGCCGAGGGCGGCGCCCAGCTCCCGGCCGACCTGGGCGCACTCCAGGGAGTGGGTGAGGCGGGTGCGGGGGCTGGCGTCCCACACCTGGCTCTGCTCGCCGGGGGTGACGACCTGCGTCTTGCCGGCGAGGCGGCGCAGCGCGGCGGAGTGCAGCACGCGGGCCCGGTCGCGCTGGAAGGCGGTGCGGCCGGGCCGCTTGTCGGGCTCGGCGGCCCAGCGCTCGACGGCCGACGGGTCGTACCCGGCGGGCGGGAGGTGGTGCGCGGACGGGTCGGTCGTGCCGGTCGTGATGCCTTCCATGACCCGACAGTAGCCCCGGCCGGTGACATCCCGGACACCGGTGGCCGTGTCAGGCGGTCGCGAGGGCGGCCGGTCCGGTGACCGGGGCGGCGGTCCGCAGTGCCTGGTCGTAGCGGTGGAGGAGGAGGCGGGCCATCGCGGGGTGGGTGCCCAGCGGGTCGGAGACGGTGCCGGGGGCCGCGTCCGCGCACTCGGCGGCGAACCGGCCGGGCGCGGTGAAGCAGGAGGCGACGGCGACCCGGGTACGGCCGCGGGCGGCGAGGGCGCGGACCGCCTCGAGGACGGTGGGCGCGGCTGCGGAGGCGTAGGCGGGGACGACGGGCACGCCGATGCGGGCGGCGAGCAGGGCGGCGATGCGCTCGGTGTCGGCGCGGGAGGCGGGCGCGCGGGACCCGGCGGCGGCCAGCACCACGGCGCCGCGGCGGCGCTCCTCGGCGTCCCGGGGCGGCTGCCAGCCCGCCTCGGTGAGCCGGGCGTGCAGGGCGTCGACGAGCAAGGGGTGCGCGCCGAGCGGGTCGGCGACGCGGGTGGGCAGGGGCGCCTCGGCGGCGGCGTCGGGGATGTCCCGGGTGACGTGGTGGCCGCGGCCGAACAGCAGCGGCACCAGTACGGCCGAGCCGGCGCCGGACGCGGCCAGCTCGTCCAGGGTGTCGGGGAGCAGCGGGGCGTTCAGCTCGATGTGCCCGAGGTGCACGGGCAGACCGGGGCGCAGCGCGCGGACCCGCTCCAGCAGCCGCAGCGCGGTGGCCAGGGCGCGCGGGTCGCGGCTGCCGTGGGCCACCACGACGAGGGTGGGGGGCGGGGCGGCCGGGCGGGGCCGGGCGCCGGGGTGCATCGGGTACGCCGTCATGCAGCGAGCGTGACCGGGCGAGGTTGCCCTGCCGTTGCGCCGGGGTCACGGGTGTTTGCGGGGTGTTCACGCGGGGGCGAGGGGCGGTGTGAGGCGACGGCCGCCGGTGAGGCCGGTCACAGAAGGCGAACCGGAGGTGCCTGCCGCACGTCTACCGAGTCATGGACCGACCCGGGGGAGGCCGTCCCATGCGCCGTATCACCGTCCGCCGTCCACGGCTGCCGCGCACCCGTGCGGGACAGCGGCGGCTGGTGCAGGCCCTGGCGGCGGTGTGCGTACTGGCACTGCTGCCGGCGACCTGGCTGCGGCTGAGCACCGGCGACCGGCTGCGCACCGTCGCCGACGTGCCGCGCACCGAGGTGGCCGTGGTGTTCGGCGCGGGCCTGTGGGACGGGGAGCCGTCGCCGTATCTGGCGCACCGGCTGGACGCGGCGGCGGAGCTGTACCGCGCGGGGCGGATCCGGGTGGTGCTGGTCACCGGCGACAACAGCCGGAAGGACTACGACGAGCCGGACGCGATGCGCGCCTACCTGACCCGGCACGGGGTGCCGGACACGCGGATCGTCAGCGACTACGCGGGCTTCGACACCTGGGACTCCTGCGTCCGCGCCCGGAAGATCTTCGGGGTGGACCGCGCGGTCCTGATCAGCCAGGGCTTCCACATCCGCCGCGCGGTGGCCCTGTGCGAGGCGGCCGGCGTCACGTCGTACGGCGTCGGGGTGGACGATCGCCACGACGTCACCTGGTACTACGGCGGCGCCCGCGAGGTCCTGGCGGCGGGCAAGGCGGCGCTGGACGCGGCGTTCCGGCCGGATCCGCACTTCCTGGGGCCTCGGGAGCCGGGGGTGCGGAGGGCGCTGGCGGACGCGGAGGGGTCCGGCACGCCGGGCTGACAGCTCCCGCGCGCATACCGGAGTATGCTTTTACCCATGGCGGATACGACGCGCATCACGGTGACCCTCCCGACGGAGCAGGTCGCCGAGCTGAAGAAGCTCACCGACAACGTCTCCGGCTATGTCGCCGAAGCCGTGGCTCGTCAGCTGCGGTACCAGTTGCTCGGGGCGGATCTCCTGCGTCATCAGGAGGAGTACGGCGCCTTCACCGAGGAGGAACTGGCAGAGGCCCGCTCCCGGATCTTCGACGACACCGAGGCCGGCGGCTCGGCGAGCGCGGCGTGAGCGGGCACGTCGAGACGGTCGTCCTGGACGCCGAAGGGCTCTCCGCCTGGATCGCGCAGGACCGCAAGATCGCCGCGATGTTCCAGGTGTTCCACTCGGCGGGAGCCGACTTCGTCGTCGGAGCCAACACCATCGTCGAGGTGAGTCACGCACGGGTGAACACCGCCCGGATGCGGTGGGCGCTGTCCCGCGTCAGGGTCGAGCCGGTGACCGAGCAGGCAGCGAGAGCGGCTGCGGAGCTGCTCAAAGCGGCCGGCCTGCACGGGCACAAGTACGCGATCGACGCGACGGTGGCCGAGATGGCGCTGCGCCAGCCGGGCCCCGTGGTCATACTGACCTCCGACATCGACGACATGGCGCGGCTGTGCAGGGACCGTGTCCGGCTCGTCGGCATCTGAGGCAGGCGCGGCGGTGCCTCACCGGGGTCGTCCGGCGGCAGAGAGGTCGTCGTGTCCGGGGTGTAACAGCGGTCGGCGTGGTGCGTAACACCGGCGCCGCAGCCTGGCCGTATGCGAAACACCCTGACGTCCACGCACTGCCCCTACTGCGCGCTGCAGTGCGGCATGAACCTGACGCCGGCCGCCGACGGGCGGAGCGTCGAGGTGAGCGAGCGCGCGGACTTCCCGGTGAACCGGGGGGCGCTGTGCGGGAAGGGGCGGACCTCGCCGGCCGTGCTGTCGTCGGCCGTGCGGCTGACCTCGCCGCTGGTCAGGTCGGCGGCGGGCACGCTGGAGCCGGCCTCCTGGGAGGAGGCGCTGGACCGGATCGCCGAGGGGATCGGCGGCGCCCGCGCGGCCCACGGCTCGGACGCGGTCGGCGTGTTCGGCGGGGGCGGGCTGACGAACGAGAAGGCGTACTCGCTGGGGAAGTTCGCCCGGGTGGTGCTGGGCACCTCGCAGATCGACTACAACGGCCGCTTCTGCATGTCGTCGGCCGCCGCGGCGGGAGGCAGGGCGTTCGGCCTCGACCGCGGGCTGCCGTTCCCGCTGGAGGACATCCCGAGGACCGGATGTGTCATCCTCGTCGGCTCCAACCCTGCCGAGACCATGCCGCCGGCGCTGCGCTACTTCACCGAGCTGAAGGAGAACGGCGGCACCCTGATCGTCGTCGACCCGCGCCGCACGCGCACCGCCGAGCAGGCCGACCTGCATCTGGCGCCGCGCCCCGGCACGGACCTCGCGCTGGCCCTGGGCCTGCTGCACCTGGTCGTCGCCGAGGGCCGCACCGACGAGGAGTACATCCGGGAGCGCACGACCGGCTGGGAGGACACCCGGGCCGCGGCGATGGCGCACTGGCCGGAGTACGTGGAGCGCATCACCGGCGTCTCCGTCCCGCAACTCCGCGAGGCCGTACGGCTGTTCTGCGAGCCGGAGAACGCGATGGTGCTCACCGCGCGCGGCCCGGAGCAGCAGGCCAAGGGCACCGACACGGTGAGCGCCTGGATCAACCTGGCCCTGGCGACCGGCCGGCCCGGCCGCCCGCTGTCCGGGTACGGCTGTCTGACCGGGCAGGGCAACGGACAGGGCGGGCGTGAACACGGCCAGAAGGCCGACCAGTTGCCCGGCTACCGCAAGCTGACCGACCCCGCGGCGCGGGCGCACGTCGCGCAGGTGTGGGGCGTCGACCCCGACAGTCTTCCGGGACCGGGCCGCAGCGCCTACGAACTGCTGGACGCGCTGGGCACGGACATCCGCGCGCTGCTGCTGATGGGCTCCAACCCGGTGGTGTCGGCGCCGCGCGCCGCGCACGTCGAGGCGCGCATCCGCTCGCTGGACTTCCTCGCGGTGTGCGACGTGGTGCTGTCGGAGACGGCCGAACTCGCCCACGTCGTCCTGCCGGTGACGCAGTGGGCGGAGGAGACGGGCACCACCACCAGCCTGGAGGGCCGGGTGCTGCTGCGCCGCCGGGCGATCACCCCGCCGCCGGGCGTGCGCAGCGACCTGGAGGTGCTGCACGGGCTGGCGGCGCGGCTGGGCGGCGAGGGCAGCCCCGAGAAGCGCTTCCCGACCGACCCGGCGGAGGTCTTCGAGGAGCTGCGCCGGGCGAGCGAGGGCGGGCCCGCGGACTACTCGGGGATCACCTACCGGCGGCTCGTCGAGGAGAACGGGGTCTTCTGGCCGTGCCCCGACCAGCGGGAGACTGCCGAGGAGACCGTCCACCCCGGCACCCCCCGCCTCTTCCTCGACCGGTTCGCCACCGAGGACGGCCGGGCGCGGTTCGTGCCGGTGTCGCACCGGGCGGTCGCGGAGGAGCCCGACGAGGAGTACCCGGTGCTGCTCACCACCGGGCGGGTCGTGGCGCAGTACCAGTCCGGCGCGCAGACGCGGCGGGTGGACGAGCTGAACTCCGCCGCGCCCGGCCCGTTCGTGGAGCTGCACCCGCGGCTCGCGCAGCGGATCGGCGCGGCCGAGGGCGAGCCGGTGGCCGTGGTGTCGCGACGCGGCCGGGCGGTGGCGCCGGCCCGGATCACCACGTCGATCCGGGCGGACACGGTGTTCATGCCGTTCCACTGGGCCGGTGAGGGCCGCGCCAACACCCTGACCAACCCCGCCCTCGACCCGACGTCCCGGATGCCGGAGTTCAAGGCGTGCGCGGTACGTCTGGAGGCGGTACGCCCATGAGCGCACCGCCTCCGGAACGAACCCCGGGTCAGCCCACGCCCACCGCGCTCCAGGCGGCCGCGACCGCCTTGTGCTCGGCGCCGCCCTCGCCGTAGAGGTCCGCCGCCGCCTTCAGGGTGGCGGTGCGGGCGCCGGCGTAGTCGGTCGACGAGGTCATGTGGACCGTCAGCGCGCGGTACCAGATCGTGCCGAGCTTGGCGCGGCCGATGCCGGTGACCGTGGAGCCGTCGCAGGTCGGGGAGTTGTGGGCGACGCCGCCCAGGGTCTTCGCGCCGCTGCCCTCGGCGAGCAGGTAGGCGAAGTGGTTGGCGACGCCGGACGAGTAGTGGACGTCGAGGTCCTTGACCGACGCGTCCCAGCAGTCCGCCGACTTGCCGTCCTTGGAGGGACGGTCCATGTAGCGCAGGGCGTCCTTCCCGAAGCCGTCGCGGACGATCTCCTCGCCGATCAGCCAGTCGCCCGGGTCCTGCGCGTTGGCCGCGTGGAACTCCACCAGCGTGCCGAAGATGTCGGAGGTGGCCTCGTTCAGGCCGCCGGACTCGCCGGAGTAGGTCAGCCCGGCCGTCTTCGAGGTGACGCCGTGGGTCATCTCGTGCCCGGCGACGTCCAGGGAGACCAGCGGGCCCATCTGGGTGCCGTCGCCGTCGCCGTAGGTCATGCAGAAGCAGCGGTCGTCCCAGAAGGCGTTGTTGTAGGCGTTGCCGTAGTGGACGCGGTTGTACGAGCCCTTGCCGTCGCCGGCTATGCCCCGGCGGCCGTGCGTGTCCTCGTAGTAGTCCCAGGTGACGTTGGTGCCGTACTGGGCGTCCACGGCGACCGTGGCGCGGTCGGCGGTGGTGCCGGTGCCCCAGTGGTTGTCGGCGTCGGTGACGACGGGGGCGGGGGCGCGGATCACGCAGACGACGAGGACGCACAGGTCGGTGCCGTTGCCCGCGTCGCCGGTGTAGGTGCCGCCGCGGGTGGGGTCCTTCAGCTCGTACCCGGACGCGGTCCGCGTGGTCTCGAGCGGAACCGTGCCGCCGTACAGGGACCTGCCGTCGCCGGAGACGCTCTCCAGGCGGTCCCAGGCGTCGATGCGGGCGCCGGTGTGCGCGTCGGTGAGGACGGTGCGGGCGACCGGGTTGCCGGCGGAGTCCTGGGCGGCGGCGTCGGTGCGCCAGGCGAGGCGGGGGGCGCCGTGCAGGGCGTCGACCACCAGCTGCGGGCGGGCGGTGAGCCGGTTCAGGGTCTCGCCGAGGTGTGCGGCGCGCAGCAGGTTCGCGGCGAGGTCGGCGGCGCGGGGCGCGGCGAGGCGCGGGGAGACGGTGGGCAGGTCGATCACGGCGCGGGTGGCGCGGGTGACGTCGCGGTAGGACCCGTCGGGGGCGAGGTGCAGCACGAAGTCGCCGCCCAGCACGGGGAGTCCGCGGTAGGTGCGGTCGTAGCGGACGTGGCGGCTGCCGTCCGCGTCGACGACGACGTCGCGGACCTTCGTCCTCTGGGCGGCGGTGATGCCGAGGGCGCCGGCCTGCTCGGCCAGGACGGAGGCGGCGGCGTCGATCGCGGCGGCGCGGGTGGGGCGGTCGGCCGCGCCGGCGGTGGTGGGGGTGAGGGCGGCGGCCAGCAGGGCGGCGCCGGTGACGGCGGCCCCCGCGGCGGCGAGACGGGAACGTCGGGCATGCCGTATCGGGCTCAAGCGGTCTCCTGGAACGGGCGCCCCGACGTGGGTGGGGAGCGGGGCGGCGCGGGTGGTGCCCGCGATTCAAGTGGCGCCCCGACTGTCATGTCCATAGCGCGAATGTGGGGGTGTGTGAGGGGAGAGAATCGTTCCCGCAAGGCTCCGGTGGCACTTCCGTGCAGAGGGGCTCCGCCGACTGTCCGCGCAGGTGAAGCGAGTGAACCTCCCCTTCTTCGTCTACGGCACCCTCCGCCCCGGCGAGATCAACCACGACCGCTTCCTGCGCGGCCGCACGGCGCGTGAGGAACCGGCCCTGCTGCGGGGGGCGGTGCTGTACGAGGGGCCCGGCTATCCGTACGCCGTCGAGGGCCCGGAGGGCGAGGTGCGGGGGGAACTGGTCACCGCGCGGCCGGAGGCGTACGCGGAACTGCTGACGCTGCTGGACCGCCTGGAGGAGTACGTGCCGGGCGACCCGCGGAACCTGTACGACCGGGTGGAGCGGCCGGTCGTGCGGGAGGCGGACGGCACGGAGGTCCAGGCGTGGCTGTACGTCGCCGCACCGGCGGTCGCGGCCCGGCTGCGGGCGCGGGGGACGCGGGTGGAGGGCGGGGACTGGCGGGGGTGAGCGCGCCTGCTCCCCGAGCGGGCACCCCCGTGGGCCCTCGCCCGGTCAGCCCTTCGCCGCCCCGCCCGGCCCAATCCGCCCGCACGCCACCCCTCCTCCGCCCGTCGCACTCCTGACCTGCGGAAAGGCGCTCCCGCCCGGGAGGGCCCCGGCTCCCCTGACACCCGTTCAGCCGCCGCCCTGACGCCCCCTCAGGGAGCGGTGCGGGCGCGGGGGCACTTACCTCGGAGGAGCAGGGACGCGGTCGACGGCGGCACATGGGGGTGCCGCGGGCCGGGTCACCTCCGTGAGCTCGAGGGAGCATCGATGCGACGTACCGCCCGGCTGCTGACCGGCACGACCGGCGCCGCACTCGCCGTGGCCACCGCGGGGCTTCTCGCCTCCCCCGCGTACGCCGGGGAGGCCCCCGGCCCGTCGACCTCCGGTCTGCGGATGTACCCGTCGTCCGTCGCCCCGGGCGCGCAGGTCTCGGCGAACACCGCCGCGTGCGGCGAGGAGGGCACGGCGGCGGGCGACGCCTCCGCCGTGGGCGCGGGCCGGTTCACGCTGGCGCCGAGCACGCACGAGGGGGAGGCGATCGGGCAGTTCCAGGTGCCGCCGAGCGCACAGCCGGGGACGTACGAGATCGTCGTCGCGTGCGCCGGGAGCGGGCGCCGGGTGACCGGGGACCTCGTGGTGACGCTGACGCCCGATGCGGAACTGGTGGTCCCGCGAGGAAGCGTGAAGACGGGGGTCGGTGGCGCGCTGGGCACCGACCCCGTGCAGACCGCGGCAGGCGTGACGGCCCTCGCCGTCGCCGCCGCGGGCGGTACCTGGCTCCTGCATCGCCGGGCGAGAGGCGACGGGATCTGACGGGCATCCTCCGCTGCCCGTCCCGCTGGTACCGCAATCCCCTCCCCCTCCGGGTCCGACGCCCCTCGCGGCCCGGAGGGGGCACGGGGCCGACTCGAGGTGAGGTCACCCCATGCGCCGCAGGTTCCGCCGGACCGGGAGTCCGGGCAACGCAGCGATAGCCGCCGTCACGGTGTGCGCCCTGTGCGCGGGGGCCGTGCTGCTGCGGGACGGCAGGGGCGACGCCCCGCCGCAGCCGTCCGCCGCGCAGGCCCACTCGGAACTCGACGCGCACGGCCCGGCGCGGTCCGGGGCGCCCGCGCTGCCGCCGTCGCCGCCCGACCGGGTGCGGATCCCGGCGATCGGCGTGGACGCCCCGCTGACGGGCCTGGGGCTGACCCCGGCGGGCTCCCTGGACGTGCCGCCGGCGGACCGCCCGGACCTGGCCGGCTGGTACGAGGCCGGCGCGACGCCCGGCGAGCGGGGCACGGCGATCGTCGCGGGCCACGTCGACAACGAGGACGGCCCGGCGGTCTTCTACTCCCTCGGCGCCCTGCGCAAGGGCAGCACGATCGAGATCGGCCGGCGTGACGGCACGGTCGCGGTGTTCACGGTGGACGCGGTCGAGGCGTACGACGCCCGCGACTTCCCCGACGACAAGGTCTACGGCGCGTCCGCCCGCCCGGAACTCCGCGTCATCACCTGCGGCGCGGGCTACTCCCCCACGACGGGCTACCGGGGCAACGTGGTGGTCTACGCCCACCTGACGGGCACCCGCTGACCCCTCCGGGAGGCCTTCCCGACCGGGCGCCCCGGCTGCCGGGCGCCCCCGGGATCCCGACGCCCTGACGGCGGGACCGCCCGGCGCGCCTGACGACCCACCTGCCCGGACCCGGCGGGGGCTCCGTGGTCCGGAAGCCCTGTGCTCCGACAGCCGAAGCTCTCCTCGGGTTCGGAGCCCCGGCGGTCCGGGACTCCGGCCGCTCGGGCACTCCATCGGCGCGGCGTCCGCGCAGGTCCTCCGCCCTCGCACCCGGACGCCCTCCCCCGCCGCGAGGCCGGAGGCCTGTCACCAGCCGGCTTCGCCCGCACGGCCCCGCCCGGCCGCGCGCCGCCCGCGCCTCAGCCGGCCGCCCCCTCCGGACAGGTCTCCGCCGCCGGGACCACCAGGAGCACCACCGGGTACGACGTGATCTGCTGGTTCGCCCCCGGCCTGCTGTCGCAGATGCGCCAGGCCTGCGGGTCCACCACCTCGCGGTCCTTGCCCGTGGCGTCCTCGAAGCGGACCTGGGTGCCGTCCATCTGCTCCTGGGCGCGGAGCGCGTTGCCGCCGGTGACATCGGGCATCACGGCGGTGACGGGAGGGGCGACGGTGTCCGTCGCGGGCGGGGAGATCGCCGCCTTCGCGTCGGGCTCGGGCGTTGTGCCGCAGGCGGTGGCGGCCGCGCAGACGGCTGCGGCGGCGAGAGCGGCTCTCAACGGTGCGGTGACCGTGGGTCTGGCGATGGCCGTGCCTCTCCTGAGGTGATCATGGGTCCCGCCCAGTATCCCCACCGGACGCCGGCTCGCACAGGCCTACGCCAGCCACTGCTCGTACGCCATGTTCGCCACCAGTGCGAACACCACCGTCAGCAGGACCACGCGGACGAAGCCGCTGCCGCGCTTCAGGGCGGTGCGGGCGCCCAGCGTGCCGCCGGCGAGGTTGAAGACCGCCATCAGGGCCGCCAGTTGCCACAGCACCGCGCCCTGCCAGGCGAAGGTGGCGAGCGCGCCCGCGTTGGTGCAGCAGTTGACGATCTTCGCGGTGGCGGAGGCGGTGACCAGGTCGAGGTGGAGCAGGGCGGTGAGCGCCAGGACGAGGAACGTGCCGGTGCCGGGACCGATCAGGCCGTCGTAGAAGCCGATGCCCAGGCCGGCCAGGCCGATCGCGGCGAGGATCTGCCGGCGGGTCGCCGGACCCGGCGCGGGCGCGGTGCCGAAGGCCGGCCTCAGGATGACGAAGGCGGCCACCGCGAGCAGCACCACCATGATCACCGGCTTGAGCACCTCCGTGCTCATCCCGGCCGCGAGGAACGCCCCGCCCGACGACCCGGCGAGGGCGGCCAGCCCGATCCGCACCGCGGTCCGCACGTCCACCGGCGCCTTGCGGACGTACGTCACCGCCGCGCCCGTGGTGCCTACGATCGCGACCGCCTTGTTGGTGCCCAGCGCGTGCGCGGCGGGGGTGCCGGCGGGCAGGCCGAGCAGCAGGGCGGGCAGGAGCAGCAGCCCTCCGCCGCCCACCACGGCGTCGATCCAGCCGGCGGCGAGCGCGGCCACGCAGAGCAGGACGACCGTGGTCAGCGATATGTCGGGCATGGCCGCGACCCTATGAAGCGGATAGATGCTGCGTCCATCGAGATGAGCGTTTGTTGAGGTTGACCTCCTCACACCCGCTCCGCAACGGCCTCCGGAAGCCTCACATTCCGCGCCCCCGGCCGCTGAGGGCAGCGTTCCGCGCGGGAAACAGAGGGGATGCCACCGGGTAACACCCGCCCCGCACGCTCATGACATGACCTCGAACGAGCGTGTGGTGGTGATCGGCTCCGGCCTCGCGGGCGTACGTCTCGCCCGGCGGCTCGGCGAGCTGGGCACGCCCGTGACGCTGATCGGCGAGGAGGAGCACCCGCCGTACAACCGGGTGCTGCTCGCCGAGGTGCTCGCCGGGCGCTACCGGCCCGAGGTGATCGCCCTGCCCGCCCCCGCGGAGCTGGTCCGCGCCCGGGTCACCGGCATCGACCGGGACCGGCGGACCGTCGCCTGCGCGGACGGCACGGAGATCGCCTACGGGCGGCTGGTGCTGGCCACCGGCTCCAACCCCGTCCTGCCGCCGCTGCGCGGCCTGTTCACCGAGGACCACGAGCTGCCCCGGGGCGTGCACGCGTTCCGCACCCTGGACGACTGCCTGGGCCTGTCCGCCGAGGTGCGGCCGGGCGTGCGGGCGGTGGTGATCGGCGGCGGTCTGCTCGGCGTGTCCGCGGCCCGCGCGCTGGCCGTGCGCGGCGCGCAGGTGGTGCTCGCCCAGCAGTCCGAGCGGCTCATGGAGCGCCAGCTCGACCCGGCCGCCTCCGCACTGGTCCGACGCCATCTGACCGGGCTCGGCGTGGAGGTGCACACCGAGTGCCGGGTGCGCGACGTGCGCTGCGTCGGCGGCGCGGTCCGCTCGGTGGAGATGGCCGACGGCTACGCCCTGGACGCCGACCTGGTGGTGCTGGCCTGCGGGGTGCATCCGAGGGTGTCCCTCGCGCAGGCCGCGGGCCTCGACGTGGCCAAGGGCGTCGTCGTCGACGACGAGCTGCGCACCTCGGACCCGTACGTCCACGCGGTCGGCGACTGCGTGCGGCACGCCGGCACCGTGTACGGGCTGGCCGCGCCGGCGCTGGAACAGGCCGACGCGCTCGCCGCCCTGCTCGCCGGGGACACCACCGCCCGCTACACGGGCACCCGCTCGCTCACCCGGCTCACCCTGACCGGCCCGGACAGCCCCTTCGACCTGGCCGCGTTCGGCGAGACCGAGGTGCTTCCGGGCGACGACGTGGTGCAGCTCGCCGACGCCACCCGCGGCACGTACCGCAAGGTCGTGGTCCGCGACGACCGCCTGGTCGGCGGGGTGCTGGTCGGCGAACTCGGCACCGTCGGCGCCCTCGCGCGCGCCTGGGAGGGAGCAGAGCCGCTCCCGTCCGACGGCGGGCCCCTGCTCCACCTGCTCACCAACGACGGAGGCTCCTGATGCCCACGGACACCTCGACCATCGTGCTCGTCGGCCACGGCATGGTCGGCCAGCGCTTCCTGGAGGCGCTCGCCGAGCGCGGCCTCACCGCCACGCACCGCGTGGTCGTGCTGTGCGAGGAGCCGCGTCCGGCCTACGACCGCGTGCAGCTCACCTCGTACTTCTCGGGGCGGACGCCCGAGGACCTGTCGCTGACGGACCTGACGTTCATCGAGGACCACGGCATCGAGCTGCACGTCGGCGACCCGGCCGAGCACGTGGACCGCGAGGCGCGCACGGTGACCGCCCGCTCGGGCCTGGTCGTCGGGTACGACGTCCTCGTGCTGGCGACCGGCTCCTACCCGTTCGTGCCGCCGGTGCCGAACAAGGACGCCGAGGGCTGCTTCGTCTACCGCACCATCGAGGACCTGCTCGCCATCGAGGAGTACGCGCGGAGCAGGGCGAAGACCGGCGCGGTGGTCGGCGGCGGCCTGCTCGGCCTGGAGGCAGCCGGCGCGCTCAAGGGCCTCGGACTCACGTCGCACATCGTGGAGTTCGCGCCGCGGCTGATGCCGGTGCAGGTCGACGAGGGCGGCGGCGCGGCGCTGCTGCGCACCATCGAGGACATGGGGCTGAGCGTCCACACGGGCGTCGGCACCCAGGAGATCGTGGTCGACGACTCCGGCGCCGTCACCGGCATGACACTGTCCGACGGCTCCGAACTCGCCACCGACCTGGTGGTGTTCTCCGCCGGTGTCCGCCCCCGCGACCAACTGGCCCGCGACTGCGGTCTGACGGTCGGCGAGCGCGGCGGCATCACCGTCGACGAGCAGTGCCGCACGGTCGCGGACCCGCGGGTGTTCGCGATCGGCGAGTGCGCGCTGGCCTCCGACGGCCGCGTGTACGGCCTGGTCGCGCCCGGTTACGAGCAGGCGGAGACGGCCGCGGCGACCATCGCCGAGGACGAGGCCTCCTTCACCGGCGCGGACCTGTCGACCAAGCTGAAGCTGCTCGGCGTGGACGTGGCGTCCTTCGGCGACGCGCACGGCACCGCCGAGGACTGCCTGGACGTCGTCTACTCCGACTCCCGCGCGGGCCTCTACAAGAAGCTGGTGATCGGCAAGGACGGCACGCTGCTCGGCGGCATCCTGGTCGGCGACGCGGAGGCGTACGGCACGCTGCGGGCGTTCACCGGCTCGGTGCCGCCGGTCGCGCCGGAGTCGCTGGTGCTGCCCGCCGGCGCCGGCGCCCCGGCCGCGCTCGGCCCGTCCGCGCTGCCCGACGACGCGGTCGTCTGCTCCTGCCACAACGTCACCAAGGGCACCATCCGCGGCGCGGTCACCGACCACAGCTGCACCACCGTGCCCGAGGTGAAGAAGTGCACCAAGGCCGGTACCGGCTGCGGCAGTTGCGTCAAGGTGCTGGGCCAGCTCCTGGACGCCGAGCTGGAGGCGAACGGCGTCGAGGTCGACAAGGGCCTGTGCGGCTGCTTCTCCCAGACCCGCGAGGAGCTGTACGAGATCGTCCTCGCCCTGCGCATCGCCTCCCACCGCGAGCTGCTCGACCGCCACGGCCGGGAGGAGGCGCGCGGCGGCGACGGCTGCGAGGTGTGCAAGCCGGCGGTCGGCTCGATCATCGCGTCCCTGGCGCCCGTGATCGGCGCGAGCACCTACGTCCTGGACGGCGAGCAGGCGGCCCTGCAGGACACCAACGACCACTTCCTCGCCAACCTGCAGAGGAACGGCTCGTACTCGGTGGTGCCGCGCATCCCCGGCGGGGAGATCGCACCCGAGAAGCTGATCGTGATCGGTGAGATCGCCCGCGACTTCGGCCTCTACACGAAGATCACCGGCGGCCAGCGGATCGACATGTTCGGCGCCCGCGTGGAGCAGCTGCCGCTGATCTGGGCCCGGCTGGTCGACGCGGGCTTCGAGTCCGGGCACGCGTACGGCAAGTCGCTGCGCACGGTGAAGTCCTGCGTGGGGCAGACCTGGTGCCGGTACGGCGTGCAGGACTCGGTGCGGATGGCGATCGACCTGGAGCTGCGCTACCGGGGGCTCAGGTCGCCGCACAAGCTGAAGTCGGCGGTCTCCGGCTGCCAGCGCGAATGCGCGGAGGCCCAGTCGAAGGACTTCGGCGTCATCGCCACCGCGGCCGGCTGGAACCTGTACGTCGGCGGCAACGGCGGCGCCACCCCGCGCCACGCCGACCTGCTGGCGCAGGACCTCTCCGACGCCGAACTGATCCGTCTGATCGACCGGTTCCTGATGTTCTACATCCGCACCGCCGACCGGCTGGAGCGCACCAGCGTCTGGCTGGACCGGATCCCCGGCGGCCTCGACCACGTGCGGGACGTGGTGGTGCACGACTCGCTCGGCATCTGCGACGAGCTGGAGGCCCTGATGGCCGCCCATGTCGCGCACTACCGCGACGAGTGGGCCGAGACCGTCAACGACCCGGAGAAGCTCGCCCGGTTCGTGTCCTTCGTCAACGCCCCGGACACCCCCGACCCGGTGGTCGCCTTCGTCCCCGAACGCGACCAGATCAAGCCCGACCTGCCCCTGCTGAGCATCGGCCTGCGTCCCGCCGACGACGTCCTGGAAGGAAGCGCACAGCGATGACCCTGGCACTCGAGACGACCACCGGCCTGACCGTTCAACTCCGTCAGGCGGACGACTGGTTCGAGGTCTGCGGCCTCGACCGGCTGGTCCCGGGACGGGGCGTGGCCGCCCTGCTGCCCGACGGCCGGCAGGCCGCCGTCTTCACCGACCGTGCGGGCCGTCTGTACGCGATCGACAACCGTGACCCGTTCACGGGCGCGGCGGTCCTCTCCCGCGGCCTCACCGGCAGCCACAAGGGCCGCCCGTTCGTCGCCTCCCCGCTCCTGAAGCAGCGCTTCGACCTGGAGACGGGCCGCTGTCTCGACGACGACACAGTCCGCGTGGCGACGTACGAGGTCAAGGCGGTCTGAGCGGGGCCGCTGCCGAGCAGTACAGGACCGTGCGACACCCTCGTCCGGGTGTCGCACGGTCCTGTGCTGCGGGAGGCCCTACCAGCGGTGGGCGTCGGCGTACTCGCCGGATTGCGGCCCGACGTCGAGGTCGAACCACTCGGCGTCGGGGGTGACGGAGCCGGCGGGTACGGTCTCGGGCCACCCGGGGCCGGCGAGGGGTGCGGTCCGGGGTTCGGGGGCGTTCCATGCGGCGACGGGGCCTGTGCCCTCCGTCGGCTGCGGACGCTGTCCGAGGTGGCCGTCGGCGGTGCGCGTGCGTGCGGCCAGGTTCTCCAGCCGGCCGCCGGCCTTGGCGGATGCGCCCTGCCCCCCCGGGGCGTGACGCCCGCCGCCGTTTCCGACCGGCGGTCCTTCGCCGTGTTCGGCATCAGCAGTTCCACCCGCAGGCCCGGACCGCGCTGCCGGGCGGTGAACTCCTCGACCTGGTTGCGGCAGGCGTGGTCCAGGTGTGTGACGCCGGTCAGGTCGAGGCGGATGCCGTGTAGCGGAGAGCTACCCTCCGGTCACGTCACGTTCGTATCACAGGACGTTCATATCCCCGACACATCTCGCACGCCCCAGTAGCTTCGTCAGCCTCGTTCCAAGCACACACTTTCGACCGACCTGGGGGGCTCCTCACCATGATCCCGTTCCGTACCTCAGCCGCCGCACTGTTCGCCGCCGTCGCCCTCGCCGCCGTACCGGCCACGGCCGTGGCGCACAACGGCAGCCACCCGTTCGAGAACTGCACCGAGGCGTACGACAACGGGTACAGCAACATCCCCGAGGGCGACGAGCACTACGGCGAGCACCTCGACCGGGACAAGGACGGCATCGGCTGCAACCAGCCGCCGTCGGACTTCGTGCCGCGCGACGAGAGCGACGACGACGCGGGCGCGGGTGCCGGTGACGGCGGTGCGAAGGAGGAGGGCGACGGCGGCACCGACCTCGCCGAGACCGGCGGCAGCGACACCACGCCGTACATCGCGGCGGCCGGCGGGGCCGTCGTGCTGCTCGGCGGCGGCCTGATGATCGCCGCCCGCAAGCGCCGCGAGAACCGCTGACCAACTCCCGAGAGGGGGGCCGGACTTCCGGCCCCCCTCTTTTTCACTCCCGCCGCCGCGACGATCCGCCCCCTCCGGACCACGCCCAGTTCGCGCACCCCTTCTGACCTGGCAAGCGACAGGAAGAACCCCCTCCGTTCGTGGCGTTGAGCCACCGTTTCATCACATCACGTTCACATCACAGGTCGCTCGTGACCCTCCGCAGCACAGCCGCACCGGCAGTAACTTCGTCACGCCACAGCCCGGTCAACGGCACCCGCACTCGGACAGGGGGCATTTGCCATGCACCTGACACGACACACCCTCACGGCCCTCGCCGCCCTCACCCTGGCCGTTCTCCCCGCCACCGCGTCGGCCCACGACGGGGACCACCCGTTCAAGACCTGCGCGGAGGCGTACGACAACGGCTGGGCGAGGATCTCCAGCGGGGACGACCACTACGGTCCCGCGCTGGACCCGGACGGCGACGGCGTCGCCTGCGACGAACCGCCCGCCGGTTTCATCCCGCGCGACGACACCGCGATCGACGACGGGAACGCGACTCCCGTGGCCGGCACCACCCAGGCCGCCACGGGCGACGACTCGGGGCCGGACGACGGCCTCACCACCTACGTGACCATAGGCGTGGCCGCCGTGGTCCTCGCCGGAGGCGCCGTGCTCCTCGCCTCCCGCCTGCGCCGCGACACCTGACCCGCCCCACAGGGCGCGTCGCGCGCGGACGACGGAAGGGGCGGCACCCCCGCACGGATGCCGCCCCTCCTTCGTGATCCGGAGCCGTCGCCGATCGGTGAGGGTGGTCGGGTGACAGACGACGGCCCCGGGGTCCTGCGCGCCCCGAGGGGCTATCGGTGGTCGCTCCCGGCCGAGGTGACGGCCGCGCGGCCGGCCTCCAGACGGGCCACCGGGATGCGGAACGGGGAGCAGGAGACGTAGTCCAGTCCGACCTCGTGGAAGAAGTGGACCGACTCCGGGTCGCCTCCGTGCTCGCCGCAGACGCCGAGCTTCAGGTCCGGGCGGGTCTCCCGGCCGGCCTTCGCCGCGGACTTCACCAGGGAGCCCACGCCGTCCTTGTCGATCGTCTCGAACGGCGACACCCCGAAGATGCCCTTCTCCAGGTAGGCGGTGAAGAAGCTGGCCTCCACGTCGTCCCGGGAGAAGCCCCACACCGTCTGGGTGAGGTCGTTGGTGCCGAAGGAGAAGAACTCGGCGGCCTCCGCGATCTGACCGGCGGTCAGCGCGGCGCGCGGCAGCTCGATCATCGTGCCGATGGCCAGCTTGAGCCGGGTGCCGGTGGCCTCCTCGACCTCCGCGACGACCTTGTCGGCCTCGTCGCGGACGATCTCCAGCTCCTGGACCGTGCCGACCAGCGGGATCATGATCTCCGCGCGCGGGTCGCCCTTGGCGTTCTTCCGCTCGGCCGCGGCCTCCGCGATGGCCCGCACCTGCATGGTGAACAGGCCCGGGATGACGAGGCCGAGGCGGACGCCGCGCAGGCCCAGCATCGGGTTCTGCTCGTGCAGCCGGTGCACGGCCTGGAGCAGCCGCAGCTCGTTCTCGTGCGGCTCCTGCCGGGACTCGGCGAGGGCGACGCGGACCGACAGCTCGGTGATGTCGGGCAGGAACTCGTGCAGCGGCGGGTCGAGCAGGCGGATGGTGACGGGCAGGCCGTCCATCGCCTCGAACAGCTCGACGAAGTCCTTCTTCTGCAGCGGCAGCAGCGCCTTCAGCGACTCCTCGCGCTCCTCCTCCGTGTCGGCCAGGATCAGCCGCTCCACCAGCTCGCGCCGGTCGCCGAGGAACATGTGCTCGGTGCGGCACAGGCCGATGCCCTGGGCGCCGAACCGGCGGGCGCGCAGCGCGTCCTCGGCGTTGTCGGCGTTGGCGCGCACCCGCAGCCGGCGCTTGCGGTCGGCGAAGGCCATCATCCGGTGCACGGCCTCGACCAGCTCGTCGGCGTCGTCGGCGCCCGGGTGCATCCGGCCCTCGAAGTACTCCACGACCGGCGACGGCACGACCGGGACCTCGCCCAGGTACACCTTGCCGCTGGAGCCGTCGATGGAGATGACGTCGCCCTCCTCGACGACGTGCCCGCCGGGCACGGTCATCCGGCGGCGCTTGGTGTCGACCTCCAGCTCCTCGGCGCCGCAGACACAGGTCTTGCCCATGCCACGGGCGACGACGGCCGCGTGGGAGGTCTTGCCGCCGCGGGAGGTGAGGATGCCCTCGGCGGCGATCATGCCGTCCAGGTCGTCGGGGTTGGTCTCGCGGCGGATCAGGATGACCTTCTCGCCCGAGCGGGACCACTTCACGGCGGTGTAGGAGTCGAAGACGGCCTTGCCGACCGCGGCGCCCGGGGAGGCGGCGATACCGCGTCCGACCTGTTCGACCTTGGCGCTCTCGTCGAAGCGCGGGAACATCAGCTGGGCGAGCTGGGCGCCGTTGACGCGGGTGAGCGCCTCGGCCTCGTCGATCAGGCCCTGGTCCACCAGCTGCGTGGCGATGCGGAAGGCCGCGCCCGCGGTGCGCTTGCCGACGCGGGTCTGGAGCATCCACAGCCGGCCGCGCTCGATGGTGAACTCGATGTCGCAGAGATCCTTGTAGTGGTTCTCCAGGGTCTCCATGATCTGCATGAGCTGGTCGTACGACTTCTTGTCGATCTGCTCCAGCTCCGCGAGCGGGACCGTGTTGCGGATGCCCGCGACGACGTCCTCGCCCTGCGCGTTCTGCAGGTAGTCGCCGTAGACGCCCTGGTGCCCCGAGGCGGGGTCGCGGGTGAAGGCGACGCCGGTGCCGGAGTCGGGGCCGAGGTTGCCGAAGACCATGGAACAGACGTTGACGGCCGTGCCCAGGTCGTGCGGGATGCGCTCCTGACGGCGGTAGAGCTTGGCGCGCTCGCCGTTCCAGGAGTCGAAGACCGCCTTGATGGCGAGGTCCATCTGCTCGCGCGGGTCCTGGGGGAAGTCCCGGCCGCACTCGGTCTTGACGATCTTCTTGAACTTGGTGACGAGCTTCTTGAGGTCGGCGGCCTCCAGCTCGGTGTCCACCGTGACCTTCTTGGCCGCCTTGGCCGCCTCCAGCGCGTCCTCGAACAGCTCGCCGTCCACGCCGAGGACGGTCTTGCCGAACATCTGGATGAGGCGCCGGTAGGAGTCCCACGCGAACCGGTCGTCGCCGGCCTGCTTGGCCAGGCCCTGCACGGACTTGTCGGACAGACCGATGTTGAGGACGGTGTCCATCATGCCCGGCATGGAGAACTTGGCGCCGGAGCGGACCGAGACGAGAAGCGGGTCGTCGGCCTGGCCGAGCTTCTTGCCCATCCGCTGCTCGAGCGCCTCGAGGTGCGCACTCACCTCGTCACGCAGTGCCGCGGGTTCCTCGCCGCTGTCCAGGTAGACCTTGCAGGCCTCCGTGGTGATGGTGAAGCCGGGTGGCACGGGGAGACCGAGGTTGGTCATCTCGGCGAGGTTGGCCCCCTTGCCGCCGAGCAGGTCCTTGAGGTCCTTGTTGCCCTCGGTGAAGTCGTAGACGAACTTCACGCTCTCAACGCTCGTGCCCGACTGAGCTACGTGGGGATCTTTGTTTTCCGACACGGGT
This sequence comes from Streptomyces sp. P9-2, assembly GCF_051903975.1. Classification (NCBI taxonomy): domain Bacteria; kingdom Bacillati; phylum Actinomycetota; class Actinomycetes; order Kitasatosporales; family Streptomycetaceae; genus Streptomyces; species Streptomyces sp. P9-2. The sequence continues at coordinate 2,834,652 of NZ_CP192633.1, read as the reverse complement.
CTCGACTCCTCGAGGACGCGGTGGCTGCCCTGACGGCGAGGAATGTACCCAGATCGAAGGCGTCTGGGTACGTCTGCTTGCGCGTCGTACGCCTGTCACCGGCTGGACGCCAGCGGATCGAAAGTCAAAGCTTGGCAAGCCATGAAGGCTCGATGTTTTCACTTCTTGAACGCAAGCCGCCTCCCAGAACCGGTCGAGCCGCTCATGTGAGCGTCTTGAGCCACGTTTGATTTCGCCCGATGAACGATCATCGAGTGGCACTGAGTGCCAACCTTTGAGAAGTGCAGCCTCCCACAATCCGCTCATCTGAGCGCAACCCCTATCAGGGGTGGCGAGAATCACGCTGCCACACGACGCCCGGTTCCACCATGCGGACCCAGGGCTGAACGCTCCGGCCCGGCCGCCCGTACGGACTGGAGGCGGATCCGGACCCCCACGCCGGATCCGCCTCCCGCCTCACCGGTTTCGGTACGGAAGGAACCTCCGGGTTGCCCGTCTTCACTCGCGTCATCACGCGCCTGCGCGCCCTCCGTGTTCCCATGCGCCCACGGGACACACGTGTCCTCGCGCGCCTGCGCCACGCACGCGACGCACACCCCTCCGCCGACCGCGCCCTGCGGCTCACGGGCCATGTCCTCGCCGCCGTGCTGGTGCTCAGCGCCCTGCTGATGCCGAACACCGCGCCGGGCCTGCGCCCCGACCGCTTCACCCGCATCCCCGCCGAGGCGATCGTGGGCGCGGTCCTGGTGATCGCCCTGCCCCGCCGCCCCCGCGTCCTCTTCGCCGCGCTCTACGGGACGGGCCTCGGCGTGCTCACCGTGCTCAACCTGCTGGACATCGGCTTCAGCGAGTACCTGGGCCGCGGCTTCAACCTGGTCCTCGACTGGGGCCTGCTGGACGACGCCCTGTCCTACGTGCGGGACTCCATGGGCGGCTTCGCCGCCAACGCCGCCGCCGTCGGCGCGGTGCTGCTCGCCCTGCTCGTGGTGGTCCTCATGGCGCTGGCCACGGTCCGGCTCGGCAACCTGATCGCCCGGCACCGCGCCCGCGCCGGCCAGGGCGCCATGGTCGCCGCCGTCGTGTGGATCACCTGCTCCTCGCTCGGCCTGCAGATCTCGGGACTGCCGGTCGCCTCCGACCGCGCGGCGGACACCCTGCGCGGGCAGACCCAACGGGTGGTGGACACCCTGCGCGACGAGGCGGCCTTCGCCAAGGAGGCCAGGACCGACACCTTCGGCGCCACCCCGCCGCACCTGCTCCTGCCGGACCTGCGCGGCAAGGACGTCGTCATCGCGTTCATCGAGAGCTACGGCCGGGTGGCGATGGAGGACCCGCTGATCGCGCCCGGCGTCACCCGCACCCTCGACACCCGGGGTGCCGCGCTCACCGCCGCCGGCTACCAGGCGCGCAGCGGCTGGCTGACCTCGTCGACGTACGGCGGGAGCAGCTGGCTCGGGCACTCCACGACCCTGTCGGGGCTGTGGATCGACAACCAGCAGCGGTACCGCACCGCCACGAGCAGCGACCGGCTCACCCTGACCGCAGCCTTCCGGAAGTCCGGCGCGTGGGACACCGTCGGCATCATGCCGGGCGTGCAGAAGACCTGGCCGGAGGCGGAGTGGTACGGCCTGGACACGGTGTACGACGCCACCGAACTGGGCTACAAGGGGCCGAAGTTCAGCTGGTCCACGATGCCGGACCAGTACGCCCTGGAGGCGTTCGAGCGTCTGGAGCACGGGAAGAGGCGGAACCGGCCGCTGATGTCGGAGGTCATCCTGACCTCCAGCCACCAGCCGTGGGCGCCGGTCCCGGAGATGATCGACTGGGAGGACCTGGGCGACGGCTCGGTCTTCGACGCGATCGAGGAGGAGGGCCGGGACGCGTCCGAGGTGATGGCCGACTCCAAGGCCTCCCGTGAGGAGTACGGCAAGTCCGTCTCGTACTCGGTGACGGCCCTCACCGAGTGGCTGGAGCGCTACGGCACCGACGACACCGTGCTGGTGTTCCTCGGCGACCACCAGCCGATCGCCCGGGTCACCGGGCACACCAAGAACCGGGACGTGCCGGTGACGGTCGTCGCCAAGGACCCTGACGTGCTGAAGAAGATCGACAACTGGCGGTGGACGCCCGGCCTGAGGCCCGCCGACGACGCGCCCGTGTGGAAGATGGACACCTTCCGCGACCGCTTCCTGACCGCCTACGGGTCCGTGCCCCGGCCCACCGAGCGCTGATCAGCCGCCGGAGGTGTCCAGCTCGGCGTCCTCGCCGACGCCCGCGCAGTCGTAGGGATCCTTCAGCCAGCCGTCCGGCAGCACCACACGGTTGTTGCCGGACGTACGGCCGCGGGGGCCGTCGGCGCCGGACGGCCAGGGCTGGTCCAGGTCCAGCTCGTCCAGCCCGGTCCGCAGTTCCTCGAGCGTGGAGGTGACGGCGAGCCGCCGGCGCATCTCGGAGCCGACCGCGAAGCCCTTCAGGTACCAGGCGACGTGCTTGCGGAAGTCGATGACACCGCGCGACTCGTCGCCGATCCACTCACCGAGCAGCGTGGCGTGCCGCACCATCGCGTCGGCCACCTCGCGCAAGGTGGGCCGGACGTAGTCGTCGGGGCGGCCCTCGAAGGCGGCGACCAGGTCGGCGAAGAGCCACGGCCGGCCGAGGCAGCCGCGGCCCACGACCACGCCGTCGCAGCCGGTCTCGCGGACCATGCGCAGGGCGTCGCCGGCGGACCAGATGTCGCCGTTGCCGAGCACCGGGATCTCGGGGACATGTTCCTTGAGGCGGGCGATCGCCTCCCAGTCGGCGGTGCCTCCGTAGTGCTGGGCGGCGGTGCGGCCGTGCAGCGCGATCGCGGTGACGCCCTCCTCGACGGCGATGCGGCCGGCGTCGAGGTAGGTGATGTGGTCGTCGTCGATGCCCTTGCGCATCTTCATCGTGACCGGCAGGTCTCCGGCGCCGGCGACGGCCTCACGGAGGATGGCGCGCAGCAGGTTCCGCTTGAAGGGGAGCGCGGAGCCGCCGCCCTTGCGGGTCACCTTGGGCACCGGGCAGCCGAAGTTGAGGTCGATGTGGTCGGCGAGGTCCTCCTCCGCGATCATGCGGACGGCCTTGCCGACGGTCGCCGGGTCGACGCCGTAGAGCTGGATGGAGCGCGGCTGCTCGGAGGCGTCGAACCGGATGAGCTGCATGGTCTTCTCGTTGCGCTCGACCAGCGCCCGGGTGGTGATCATCTCGCTGACGAACAGGCCCTTGCCGCCGCTGAACTCCCGGCACAGGGTGCGGAAGGGCGCGTTGGTGATCCCGGCCATGGGGGCGAGCACGACGGGCGGTTGCACGGCGTGCGGGCCGATGGACAGGGTCGTGTTCACGGTCGGCGAAGCAGTGGGCATTCCCCCATTGTCCAGCATCCGGCGGGGCGCCGGCACAGTGACCGTGTAGCGGTCATTAGTTAGACGCACTATCGACATCGGCGTACGATGTCGCTCATGCCCGAGCTCAGCCATGGCCGCCGCATGCTGGTGCTCGCGATCTGCTGCATGAGTCTGCTGATCGTGAGCCTGGACAACACGGTCCTGAACGTCGCCCTGCCGTCCCTCCAGCGGGAGCTGGACGCGAGCACCTCGGGACTGCAGTGGACCATCGACGCCTACACCCTCGTGCTGGCCTCGCTGCTGATGCTGGCCGGCTCGACCGCCGACCGGATCGGCCGCCGGCGGGTCTTCATGTCCGGCCTGGTGATCTTCACCCTGGGCTCGCTGCTGTGCTCGCTCGCGCCCGACCTGAACTGGCTCGTCGTCTTCCGCATGGTGCAGGCGGTGGGCGGCTCCATGCTCAATCCGGTCGCCATGTCGATCATCACCAACACCTTCACCGACCCCCGCGAGCGGGCCCGCGCGATCGGGGTGTGGGGCGCGGTGGTCGGCCTGTCGATGGCGGCGGGGCCGCTGGTCGGCGGACTGCTGGTGGACTCGGTCGGCTGGCGCTCGATCTTCTGGATCAACCTGCCGGTGGGGGCCGCAGCGCTGCTGCTGACGTGGCGGTTCGTGCCGGAGTCGCGCGCGCCGCGGGCGCGCCGCCCGGACCCGGTGGGGCAGGTCCTGGTCATCGCGCTGTTCGGCTCGCTGACGTACGCGATCATCGAGGCCCCGCATGGCAGTTGGGGCTCGACGGCCCCGTTCGCGGCACTGGCCCTGACCGCCTTCCTGGCGCTCCTCCACTACGAACCGCGCCTCGCGGAACCGCTGATCGACCTGCGCTTCTTCCGGTCGGCGCCGTTCAGCGGGGCGACGGTGATCGCGGTGAGCGCCTTCGCGGCGCTGGGCGGGTTCCTGTTCCTGTCGACGCTGTACCTGCAGAACGTGCGGGGGCTGAGCGCGATGGAGGCGGGGCTGTGGATGCTGCCGATGGCGGTGCCTACGTTCCTGTGCGCGCCGCTGTCCGGGCGGCTGGTCGGGAGCCGGGGGCCGCGGCTGCCGCTGGTGATCGCGGGCGGTGCGATGACGGTGAGCGGGCTGCTGTTCGCACTTTTCGAGGCGGAGACGTCGAACGCGAGCCTGTTCGCGGGCTACGTCCTCTTCGGCCTCGGCATCGGCTTCGTCAACGCGCCGATCACCAACACGGCGGTCTCGGGCATGCCCCAGGACCAGGCCGGGGTCGCCTCGGCGGTCGCCTCCACCAGCCGCCAGCTGGGGCAGACGCTGGGGGTGGCGGTACTGGGCGCGGTGCTGGCGGCGGGGGTGGGGTCGTCGTCGTACGCCGAAAGGTTCGTGACCGCGTCGCGGCCGGGGTGGTGGATTCTGGCTGCGTGCGGGGCGGTGGTGCTGACGCTGGGCGTCGTCACGACGGGCCGGTGGGCGCGGGCCACGGCGGAGGGGGCTGCGAGGCGCCTTCAGGGTGAGGACCAGCGTCCTCGCCGCACGGAGGTGGGGGCATAGGGGCACCTCTGCAGCGCCGGGTGCGGGTCGTCCGTGGCTGGTCGCGCGGTTCCCCGCGCCCCTGAAGGGCGTTCCCGGCACCGCCCCTGAAAGGGCCCCGCCGCCGCGGGCAGTCGTCCCTCCCTCAGTGCCTTATGGGCCCGGGAGGTACCCCCAGGGCGGCACGGGTGCGCGCAGCGGCACCTCTGCAGCGCCGGGTGCGGGTCGTCGGTGGCTGAGCGCGCGGTTCCCGCGCCCCTGAGGGTGTTGCCCCCACGCCCGTTGGAGCGGCGCCGTAGGCGACACCCCGTGCGCGGGTTCTGCGTACCCCCACCTGTTGATGTTGCTTTTGCTGCACACTCCCTACGGCGACACCCACCCGCCCACCGCCGGAGGCACCATGCCCCAGATCGACTCGAGCAAGGTAAGCCGCTGGGACCTGCACGGACGTGAGCACACCGTGCACGTCCACCGCACCGGAGTGCAGCGGACGATCAGATGTGAGACCTGCGGCTGGCGCCGGTCCGCCCAGTTCCTGCCCTGGCTGAAGGCGCAGGAGCACCTGGAGCAGGCCCATCAGGCGACGGTGGACCCCACCGCGGCCTGACGGACGAACCCGGGTTCAGGCCCGCAGCCCCCGCAGCAGGAGCTCCACGACCGCCTCGAAATCCGCGTCCGCGCCAGGCTCGTCCCACTCCCCCGCATACGCGGGATCATGGAACCGCCCCGTCGCCTGGAACACCGCCCGCGCGCTGACCGCGGGGTCGTCGCCGCGGAAGACCCCGGCCGCCACCCCGTCGGACACGATCCGCGTCAACTGCCCCGTCAGCTCGTCGATGTGCTCCGCGACCGCCCCCACCTGCTCCCCCGCCAGCACGCTGTACGTGGCGAACAGCTCAGGATCGTCGCCCGCCTTCCGCCGCTTCGCGGTGAACAGCGCGGCCAGCCAGTCCCGCAGCCGCGTCCCGGGGTCGAGGGAGGCGTCGCCGGCTATCCCGTCCAGCGCCTCGGACGTCCGGTCCAGCCACCGCTTGGTGACGGCCTCACGCAGCGCCGCCTTGGTGCGGAAGTGCCGGTAGACGCTGCCGTGGCTGACGCCGAGGGCGCGGGCCACGTCCACCACGGTGGCCTTCGCCGGGCCGTGCCGGCGCAGCACCTCCTCGGTCGCCTCCAGGATGCGCTCGGCGGTCAGGGTCTCGGTCGCTGCCATGTCTAGACCGTACCCGGCGCCGGGATCACTCCCGGGTGCCGAGGTGGGCCATCATCGGCTCCGGGTAGCGGGCCCCGGCCGCGGCCCCGGGCGGCACCGCCCGCTCGATCGCCGCGAGGTCGGCCGCGTCGAGCGTGACGTCCAGCGCGCCCAGCGACTCCGTCAGCCGCTCCCGCGTACGGGCGCCGACCAGCGGCACGACGTCCTCGCCGCGCGAGAGCACCCAGGCGACGGCGATCTGCGCGACCGTGACGCCCTTGCGGGCGGCGATCTCGCGCAGCGCGTCGACGAGGCCGAGGTTGTGCCGGAGGTTGTCGCCCTGGAAGCGGGGCGAGTGGGCGCGGAAGTCGTGCGGCGACAGCTGCCGGTCGGCGGTGAAGTGCCCGGAGATCAGACCGCGCGCGAGCACCCCGTACGCCGTCACGGAGATGCCCAGTTCACGGGTGGTGGGCAGGATCTGGTCCTCGACGGCGCGGGAGATCAGCGAGTACTCGATCTGGAGGTCGGAGATCGGCGCGACGGCGGCGGCCCGCCGGATCGTGTCGGCGCCGACCTCGCTGAGGCCGATGTGCCGTACGTGGCCCTTCTCGACGAGCTCCGCGATGGCGCCGACGGTCTCCTCGATCGGCACGGCGGGGTCGGCGCGGGAGATCCGGTAGACGTCGATGTGGTCGACGCCCAGCCGCTGGAGGGAGTACGCGGCGAAGTTCCGTACGGCGGCCGGGCGGCCGTCGATCGGACCCCAGCCGCCGTCCGGGTCGCGCAGGGAGCCGAACTTGACGCTGGTGAGGGCCTGTTCGCGCAGCCCGGCGGGGGCGGTGCGCAGCGCCTCGCCGATCAGCAGCTCGTTGTGGCCCATGCCGTAGAAGTCGCCGGTGTCGAGGAGCGTGACGCCGGCGTCCAGGGCGGCGTGGATCGTGGCGATCGCCTCGGTCCGGTCCGCCGAGCCGTACAGCGCGGACATGCCCATGCAGCCGAGCCCCAGGGCGGACACCTGGGGACCGGTCTTTCCGAGAGGTCGTGTGTGCATCGTCATGCGTCCACCATGACATGACGAATGACAGATTTCAATATCTGTCATTCGTCATCCACGCGGGACGCCGCCCCGGAAACGCCGAACGCCGGGCCCCGGAAGTACCGGGACCCGGCGTTCATGCCGGTCGGACGGGAGACGTCAGCAGCCCACCAGGCGCGCCGCCAGGTAGCCCTCGATCTGGTCGAGGGAGACCCGCTCCTGCTTCATGGTGTCGCGCTCGCGCACCGTCACCGCGTTGTCGTCCAGGGTGTCGAAGTCGACGGTCACGCAGAACGGCGTTCCGATCTCGTCCTGGCGGCGGTAGCGGCGGCCGATGGCGCCGGCGTCGTCGAACTCGATGTTCCAGTTCTGCCGCAGCGCCTGGGCGAGGCCCTTGGCCTTCGGAGACAGCTCCGGGTTGCGGGACAGCGGCAGCACCGCGACCTTCACCGGCGCCAGGCGCGGGTCGAGCCGCAGCACGGTCCGCTTCTCCATCTTGCCCTTGGCGTTGGGCGCCTCGTCCTCGACGTACGCGTCGAGCAGGAAGGCGAGCATCGCCCGGCCGACACCGGCCGCCGGCTCGATGACGTACGGCGTCCAGCGCTCGCCGGCCTCCTGGTCGAAGTAGGAGAGGTCCTGGCCGGAGGCCTTGGAGTGCGCGGTGAGGTCGTAGTCGGTGCGGTTGGCGACGCCCTCGAGCTCGCCCCACTCGCTGCCGCCGAACTGGAAGCGGTACTCGATGTCAGCGGTGCGCTTGGAGTAGTGGGAGAGCTTCTCCTTCGGGTGCTCGTACCACCGCATGTTCTCCTCGCGCAGGCCGAGACCGGTGTACCAGTTCCAGCGCTGCTCCATCCAGTACTCCTGCCACTTCTCGTCCTCGCCCGGCTTGACGAAGAACTCCATCTCCATCTGCTCGAACTCGCGGGTCCGGAAGATGAAGTTGCCGGGCGTGATCTCGTTGCGGAAGGACTTGCCCATCTGGGCGATGCCGAACGGCGGCTTCCGGCGCGAAGTGGTCTGCACCTGGGCGAAGTTGGTGAAGATGCCCTGGGCGGTCTCGGGACGCAGGTAGGCGATGGAGCCGGAGTCCTGCGTCGGGCCGAGGTGGGTGGAGAGCAGACCCGAGAACTGCTTGGGCTCGGTGAAGGTGCCCTTGTTGCCGCAGTTGGGGCAGTTGAGGTCGGCGAGGCCGTTCTCCGGGGCGTGCCCCTTCTTCTCCTCGTACGCCTCCTCCAGGTGGTCCGCACGGAACCGCTTGTGACAGGAGGTGCACTCGGTGAGCGGGTCGGTGAAGGTCGCGACGTGACCGGAGGCGACCCACACCTCGGGGGCCAGGATGACGGACGAGTCGATGCCGACCACGTCCTCGCGCGACGTCACCATGTAGCGCCACCACTGGCGCTTCAAGTTCTCCTTGAGCTCGACACCCAGCGGCCCGTAGTCCCAGGCGGCACGCTGGCCGCCGTAGATCTCACTGCAGGGGAATACGAAGCCACGGCGCTTGCTCAGGCTGACGATGGTGTCGATCTTGTCGGCGGCCACGGTGCTCTCTTCATTACGACGACGGGCGACGAAGCGGAGATGCTTCCAGCGAATGCCTCAGGTTACCGGCGGGGACGGCCCCTCGACCAAATCGGTCCCCCCAAGCGGACCTCCGGAGCTCCGACGGGGGCCGCGACCTGGGTCACCAGGGGCTTTGTTGACAACGGTTTCCATCTTCGTTGAAAATGACTGTCATGAACGTACGACGACGTCACATATCCACGGTCGCGCTCGCCGCGGTCGCCGCCCTCGGGTTCGGCACCCTCACCGCCTGCTCGTCCGACAGCGCCGCCGCGGGCGACACCGGCACGTTCGACGTCGTCGCGTCGTTCTATCCGATGGCCTTCCTCGCCGAGCGGATCGGCGGCGAGCACGTCCACGTCACCAGTCTCACCCAGCCCGGCCAGGAACCGCACGACCTGGAGATCAGCGCCCGGCAGACAGCGCAGCTCGAGGAGTCCGACGCGGCCCTCTACCTCAAGGGTCTCCAGCCCTCCGTCGACGAGGCGATCGGCCAGTCCCCCATCGCCACGAAGATCGACGCGGCCGGGCTGACCTCGCTGGAGGAGCACGGCACCGAGGCCGGCCACGACGAGGAGCACGAGGACGAGCACGCCCACGAGGACGAGCACGGCGACGAGCACGCCCACGAGCACGAGGGCGGCGACCCCCACATCTGGCTCGACCCGGTGAAGTACGCCGAGGTCGCCGAGGGCGTCGGCAAGGCATTCCAGAAGGCCGACCCGGACCACGCCGCCGACTACCGCGCCAACACCGCGGCCCTGGTCAAGGACCTCAAGGCGCTCGACGCGAAGTTCCGTACCGGCCTCGCTGACCGCGAGACCGACGTCTTCGTCACCACCCACGCCGCCTTCGGCCACCTCGCCGAGCGCTACGGGCTGACCGAGGAGGCCATCAGCGGCCTCGACCCCGACACCGAGCCCAGCGGTGCGCGCGTGAAGGAACTCCAGAAGATCGCCAAGGAGGACGGCGTCACCACCGTCTTCTACGAGACCCTCGTCAGCGACAAGACCGCGAAGACCCTCGCCGGCGACACCGGGCTGAAGACCGACGTGCTCGACCCGGTCGAGGGCATCACCGAAAAGTCCCGCGGCGAGGACTACTTCCAGGTCATGGAGGCCAACCTCACGGCCCTGCGCACCGCGCTGGGCGCCCGGTGACCCCCGACGACGCGACACCGGAGGACGGCATGACCACCGAGCCCGTCATCACCCTGCGGGGGGTGCGCGCCGAGCTGGGCTCGCGCCCCGTGCTGCGCGGCATCGACCTGACCGTGCGCCGGGGCGAGGTCGTCGCCCTGCTCGGCGCCAACGGCTCCGGCAAGTCCACGGCCGTGCGCACCGTGATCGGCCAGGTGCCGGTCACCGCCGGGGAGATCGAGCTGTTCGGCGCCGAGCGGCGCCGGTTCCGCGACTGGGCGCGGGTGGGCTACGTCCCGCAGCGCACCACGGCCGCCGGCGGGGTGCCCGCCACGGTCACCGAGGTCGTCTCCTCCGGACGGCTCGCCCGCACCCGCTTCGGCCTGTTCCGCAAGGCCGACCGGGAGGCCGTACGCCGGTCCCTGGAGCTGGTCGGCATGGCGGACCGCGCCAAGGACTCCGTCGACGCCCTGTCCGGCGGCCAGCACCAGCGGGTCCTGATCGCCCGCGCGCTCGCCTCCGAACCGGACCTGCTGATCATGGACGAGCCGATGGCGGGCGTGGACCTGGCCAGCCAGGAGGTCCTCGCCGAGACCCTGCGCACGCAGGTCGGCCAGGGCGCCACGGTCCTCCTCGTCCTGCACGAGCTCGGGCCGCTGGAGCCCCTGATCGACCGGGCGGTCGTCCTCCGCGACGGCTGCGTGCTGCACGACGGCCCGCCGCCCAAGGCGGTCGGCCAGCACGCCCTGCCCGGCCACGACCACGTACACCCGCACGCACCGGCGGACGCCGGACCGATCCGCACGGGACTGCTGAGCTGATGGAGATCCTCGACTACGCCTTCATGCAGCGGGCGCTGCTCGCCGCCGTCCTGGTCGGCGTCACCGCCCCCGCGGTCGGCGTCTACCTGGTCCAGCGCCGCCAGGCGCTCATGGGCGACGGCATCGGCCACGTGGCGATGACCGGCGTGGGCCTCGGCTTCCTGCTGTCCTGGTCCCCGGTGTGGATGGCGGCCGTGGTATCCGTCCTCGGCGCCGTCCTCATGGAACTGGTCCGCTGGCACGCCAAGGCGCGCGGCGACATCGCCCTCGCGATGCTCTTCTACGGCGGCATGGCCGGCGGCGTCATGTTCATCAACCTCGCGCCCGGCGGCTCCACGTCGAACCTGTCGTCGTTCCTGTTCGGCTCGCTGTCCACGGTGTCGTCGTCCGACGTGACCGCGATCTGCGTGCTGGCCGCGTTCGTGGTGCTGGTCACCGTGGGTCTGCGGCGGCAGCTTTTCGCGGTCAGCCAGGACGAGGAGTTCGCGCGCGTCACGGGTCTGCCGGTGCGGTTCCTGAACCTGCTCACGGCGGTCACGGCCGCGGTCACGGTGTCCGTGGCGATGCGGGTGGTCGGACTGCTGCTGGTGAGCGCGCTGATGGTGGTGCCGGTCGCGGCGGCCCAGCAGCTCACCCGGAGCTTCGCCGCCACGTTCGCCGTCGCCGTCGCGATCGGCGTCAGCGTGGCCGTCGGCGGCACCGTCACCTCGTACTACCAGGACGTGCCGCCCGGCGCGACGATCGTGCTGCTGACCATCGGCGCCTTCATCCTGCTGACCGCGCTGGCCGCCCCGCTGGCCCGGCGCCGCGCCCGGGCGCTGGCCGCCGCACGGCCAGGGGCCGACCCCGCGGAGTGCTCGATTCCGGCCAGTCGCGCGGCGGACGGCAAGGTCGGCGCCTGACCGGCCGGTACCCGGACTGGCACAATGGCCCGGGCAGCAGCAGATGTGAGGAGGCATTCCGGTGACGACCGCAGGACCGCCCGTGAAGGGCCGCGCCACCCGGCAGCGTGCCGCGGTGGCGGCTTGCCTTCAGGAGGTCGACGAGTTCCGCAGCGCGCAGGAACTGCACGACATGCTCAAGCACAAGGGCGACTCGGTCGGGCTCACCACGGTCTACCGCACGCTGCAGTCCCTCGCCGACGCCGGCGAGGTCGACGTCCTGCGCACCGCCGACGGCGAGTCCGTCTACCGCCGCTGCTCCACCGGCGACCATCACCACCACCTGGTGTGCCGAAGCTGCGGCAAGGCCGTCGAGGTCGAGGGCCCTGCCGTGGAGAAGTGGGCGGAGGCCATCGCGGCCGAACACGGCTACGTGAACGTGGCCCACACGGTGGAGATCTTCGGCACGTGCGCGGACTGCGCGGGGTGCGCGGACGGGGCGTCCGGGACTTCCTGAGGCTCCACCGCCGGGTCGCGGCCGGGCCCCGGCCCAGGTGCCCGCGCCTCCGGCCGGTTACGGCCGGCCACCCGGCTACGGACGGGGCACACGGGGTGTGCGCGCCGCAGTGGGTACAGGCGCACCGGGCGCCGGAGCACGGCTGGAGCCCTCGCGGCGGGGGCACATCAGGTCACCGCCGAGAGCGGCCGGTTCGCGCAGGAACAGCACGTCGCTCGTCACCAGCGCGCAGAACACCTTGCCCAGGGTCAGGAAGCTCACCGCATCCACGGCGCCCGCGATCACCGTCAGGACGGTCATGGCGGCGGTGCGCCGCACCTCGGACGGGGCACGTCGTCGGACGTGGGGCCGGCATGGCCAGGGCGGCCGCGCGCGCCCGGCAGCGGCCGTGCGACACGCGGCCGGACACCATGCCCGGCGCAGGCCGGGTCAGGACTGGCGGCCCTCCATGGCCAGCAGCTCCTCGTTGGGGACGGCCCCGCCGAAGCGGCGGTCGCGGGAGGCGAACTCCAGGCACGCCCGCCACAGGTCGCGCCGGTCGAAGTCCGGCCACAGCACGTCCTGGAAGACCATCTCGGCGTAGGCGCTCTGCCACAGCAGATAGTTCGAGGTGCGCTGCTCGCCGCTGGGGCGCAGGAACAGGTCCACGTCCGGCATGTCCGGGTAGTACAGGTACTTCCGCAGCGTCTTCTCGTCGACCTTCGACGGGTCGAGGCGGCCCGCCTTCACGTCCTCGGCGAGCGCCTTCGCGGCGTCGGCGATCTCCGCGCGGCCGCCGTAGTTCATGCAGAAGTACAGGGTGAGCCGGTCGTTGTCCTTGGTCTGCTCCTGGGCGACCTGGAGCTCCTTGGCGACGGACTTCCACAGCTTGGGCATACGGCCCACCCAGCGGACCCGGATGCCCAGCTCGTCGAGCTGGTCGCGGGTCTTGCGGATGAAGTCCCGGTTGAAGTTCATCAGGAAGCGCACCTCGTCGGGCGACCGCTTCCAGTTCTCGGTGGAGAAGGCGTAGAGCGAGATGGCGCCCACGCCCATCTCGATGCCGCCCTGCAGCACGTCGAGCACCCGCTCGGCGCCGACCTTGTGCCCCTCGGTGCGGGGCAGGCCCCGCTCCTTCGCCCAGCGCCCGTTGCCGTCCATGACGATCGCCACATGGCTGGGGATCAGCTCCCCGGGAAGCTTCGGGGGCCGCGCGCCGGAGGGGTGCGGTTCCGGGGTCCTGTACTCCCGGCGCTGCCGCCCCAGGAATCCGCGTACGGCCATGTGTCTCTCGTCTCCTCGTGCTGGTCCTCGTGCTGAGGGGGGCTTACTGCTTCTCGACGTACCGGAGCGAGCGCAGCCCGCGCTCCAGATGCCAGTGGAGGTAGGCGGACACGAGCCCGCTCCCCTCCCGGACGTACCGTGCCTCGCACGCGTCCGCGGTGGCCCAGTCTCCCGTGAGCAGTGCGCCCAGGAGTTCGAGGGCCTGCGGCGAGGGTACGACGCTCCCGGGGACGCGGCAGTCGGCGCACACGGTTCCGCCCGACGCGACCGAGAAGAACCGGTTCGGTCCGGGCATGCCGCATTTCGCGCAGTCCGTGAAGCTGGGCGCGTAGCCGTTGACGGCGAGGGAGCGCAGCAGGAACGCGTCGAGCACCAGGTGCGGGGCGTGCTCGCCCCGGGCGAGGGTGCGCAGTCCGCCGACGAGCAGCAGGTACTGCTGGACGGCCGGCTCGCCCTCGTGGTCGGTGAACCGCTCGGCGGTCTCCAGCATGGCCGTGCCGGCGGTGTAGCGCGCGTAGTCGGTGACGATGCCGCCGCCGTACGGCGCGATCGTCTCGCTCTGCGTGCACAGCGGCAGACCGCGTCCGACGAGCTCGCTGCCCTTGGCGAAGAACTGCACGTCCACGTGCGAGAAGGGCTCCAGGCGCGCGCCGAACTTCGACTTGGTCCGGCGCACGCCCCTCGCCACGGCGCGCACCCGCCCGTGACCGCGGGTGAGCAGGGTGATGATCCGGTCCGCCTCACCCAGCTTCTGGGTGCGCAGCACGATGCCGTCGTCGCGGAACAGACTCATGGCAGCCATTGTCCCGCACGTTCACGGCACCTCGCCGCGACGCCTGGCGTTGGCGTACGCGGTGGCGGCGCGCAGCCGTTCCTCGGGTGTCGCGTGCCGCACGGCCCGGGGGTCGGCGTCCCACTCCCGTCCTCCGCCGTACGGCCGCAGCTGTACGTAGGGGCCCTCGTGCCCCATGACGATGCCGAGCCGCTCGGCGCGGGTGTCCACGACGTACGCACCGACGGGCGGTTTCACCGCACCACCGCCGCCCGGAACGCCTCCCGCATTTCTTTCACCACGTCCTCCGCTTCTCCGGCGCACCACGCCGGCTGTTGTGCCGAGACCGTGATTCCCGCCTCTGACAAATGTCACGCTTCGTGTCACACGCACGACGTCAGGTCTCTGGGCTTACGGAGTTTCCGCAGGTGCGGGGCGGGGTGGTGGACCGGTTTCGACCGCACGGGAATGCGGGAGGCAGGCGGAGGAACGTGCGGGCGGGGCGTTTTTCGCCGAAGAAAACACGGGAAGTGCCGACCCCGTTTCCCGCATTTCCGAATTCGCGTCGGGACGACGTCAGAACGAGACGGACGCGGGTGTCCGGGGCGCGGCGACAAGCCGCAGCCCGACGCCCACGAGCGTCCAGCCGAGACGGGTGCGCAGCCCGCGCGGAGGTGCCGCCGCGACGGCGAGACGGTACGCGTCGGCCTCGGCGCGGAGCTCCGCGGCACGGACGCGGTGCAGGTCCAGGAAGCTCGTCGGATGCATGGGTCTGCCTCTCATTCCGTACGGGTGGGGAAGAGATGGGTGTGCACGCGGACCTGCTCGGCGTCCGGGGTCCCATCGTCGGGGGCGCGGTCCCGGTAGCTGTCGACGAGGGCGTGCATCCTCTCGACGAGTTCCGCCGCCTGGTCGGGCGTGAGGCGCAGCGTCAGGTCGCTCATGTCGGAGGCCCGGCGCCACTCCTCGGGCCACTCGCCGGCCGTGCCGAGCCAGGTGGCGATCTCCCGGGTGTGGGCGTTCGCGACTTCGTGCAGGAACAGGTCGGCGGCCCCGCGGACCTCCGGGTCGCTGTCCCGGAGGAGGGTGTCGTCGAAGCGCACGCCCGCGTGGACCGCCTTCCACCACCGCTCGCGCCCCTTGCCGTGCTCCGGGGCGTCCTCGACGAACCCGTGGGCGGCGAGCTGCCGCAGGTGGTAGCTGGTGGCGCCGCTGGACTCGCCGAGCTTCTCGGCCAGTTGGGACGCGGTGGCGGGTCCGCCGCGCCGCAGGGCGGTCAGCAGCCGCATCCGCAGGGGGTGCGCCAGACCGCGCAGGGAGCGCGCGTCGAGATGGTGCAGCCGGGGCTGCTCGGACTCGTTCGGTTCCTGCGGCGTCTCGGGCTCGTCCATGCGCCCAGGATAGGCCTGCAAAGAACCTGTTGCAAGGATTTCTTTGCAAGCAGATCTTTGCAGCGGGTTCTTTGCAGTGTTTTCTTTGCATGTGGACGATATGCCGATGACGCCGATGGCGTGACGTTTCCGCAGCCGTGCAACCGGAGGGTGCCGCCCCGCTCTCCTCCCCTGCGGAACCGACACTCCTTCGGTGAGGAGAGCGACATGACCGCGACCGCCTTCGAGTACGGACCGAATCCTTACGCCGCCGGGCAGTCGGGCGCCGACTACCTGCTGGCCCCGCCGGACCCGGCCACCCGCGTCGGCGCCCTCATCGACCCGCGCGACCGGCGCCGGCTCGACCTGCACGCCGCCCTGACCGCCGCGGGCATCCCGCCGCGGCCCGAGGACCGCGAGGCCATCGAGCATCTCAGCGCGCTGTCCGCCGGGATCAACAGCACCATCCAGCGCTGGCTCCAGCACACCCTGTAGGAGGTCAGCCGGCGCCCGGCGCGACCAGGCCCGACTCGTAGGCCACGACGACCAGTTGGGCCCGGTCGCGGGCGCCGAGCTTGCCCATCGTGCGGCTCACATGCGTCTTCGCGGTGAGCGGGCTGAGCCCCAGCGTCCCGGCGATCTCCGTGTTGCTGAGGCCGCGCGCGACCAGCGTCAGCACCTCCCGCTCCCGGTCGGAGAGACAGTCGGGGCCGGCGGTGACGGGCGTGGCCGCGGGACTGCGCAGGAAGCGCGCGATCAGCCGGGCCGTGGGTCCGGGCGACAGCAGCGCGTCGCCGGCGGCCACCGTCCGGATGGCGTCGAGGAGTTCGGCGGGCCGGGTGTCCTTCACCAGGAACCCGGACGCCCCGGCGCGCAGCGCGTCCACGATGTTCTCGTCCGTGTCGTAGGTGGTGAGGACGAGCACCTTCACCCCGGCCAGGTCGTCGTCGGCGGCGATCAGACGGGTCGCCTCGATGCCGTCGAGGTCCGGCATGCGGATGTCCATGACGACGAGGTCGGCCCGCCGCGCACGGGCGAGTTCGACGGCCTGACGGCCGGTCGCGGCCTGCCCGACGACCTCCATGTCGGGCGCCGACTCCACGAGCATCGCGAACGCCTCCCGCACCAGCGTCTGGTCGTCGGCGAGCAGCACACGGACGGTCATCGCTCCCGTCCCTCCCGGGTCGCGCCGGTCAGCGGCAGGGCGGCGGTCACCTGGAAGCCCCCGCCCGCGCGGGGACCGGCCTCCAGCGTGCCGCCCACGCTGCGAACCCGCTCCCGCATGCCGACCAGCCCCAACCCGGGGGTGCCGCCGGGGTCGGGTCCGGTGCCGTCGTCCGTGACGCCGATGTGCAGCACCCCGTCCCGCTCGCTCACGTCGACCCGTACGCCGGGCTCAGGTCCCGCGTGCCGGACCGCGTTGGTCAGCGCCTCCTGCACCACCCGGTACGCGGCGGCCCCGACCGCGGGCGGCACCGGCTCCGCGACCCGCACACGGTGCTCCACGCGGGCGCCCGCCAGCCGCGCGGCCTCCACCAGGTCGGGCAGGCCGTCCAGCCCGGCGAGCGGACCCCGCGCGTCCTCGGGTTCGCCGTTGTCCCGCAACACCTCGAGCGTGGCGCGCAGTTCGCCGCGTGCTGTGCGGCAGGTGCCGGCGATGTCGTCGAGGGCCTTGGCCACGGCCGCCCGGTCCAGACGGTCGGGGTCGGCGGCCAGGACGTGCGCGGCGACGGACGTCTGCACCCCGATGAGGGTGATGCTGTGGGCGAGCAGGTCGTGCAGATCACGCGCCATGCGCAGCCGCTCCTCGGCGACCCGGCGGCGCGCCTCCTCCTCACGGGTGCGCTCCGCCCGTTCCGCGCGTTCCACGATCGCGGCGACGTACTGCCGGTAGTAGCGGACGTCGAGGCCCAGGAAGAGGACGGCGACGACCCAGCCGGTGATGCGCACGAGTTCCGTGAACCCGTCGGGGTTGGTGAGGGCGTTCACGGTGAGGGTGGTGCCGATGACGACCGTGCCGACGAGCAGCGTCCGGCGCGGGGTGCCGGTCGCGGCGACCGTGTAGAGGACCACCACGGTCGCGCCCACGGGCGCCAGGTGGTGGTTGTCCAGGGCGTGGTACGGCACGATCGGGGCCAGCACCGCCGACAGCACCGCCAGCGGCCGCCTCCGCCGCCACGCCAGCGGCACATGGGCGCCGAACAGCAGGGCCCAGCCGAGCGCGTCGGGCCGACGGCCGTCGTCGGTCAGCAGCGCCAGCGCGACACCCAGGACGGCGGTGCACACGGCGAGGATGGCGTCGTTGCGGAATGCGTGCGGGCGGGTCAGGGGGTCACGGCTGAGCGCGGTGATGATGCCGTCCCTGGTCCGGGAGTCCGCCGGGCGTGACGTCCTGGGGTCCGTGGATCTCGGCTCCGTACGCCCGGAGTCCGGGGGTCCGGAGCCTCGGTCACGGGAGTTCGCGGCCCGGGCGGGCTCGGCTGCCTGTGCTGTCGTCGGGTGCACGGGGTCCATCCTCGGGGAGGAGGACGCCCCTCCGGGAGGGAGGGGCGCCCTGTCACGGTCGTACGGGCGGATCACACCGGCTCCGGCTGCCGTTCCCGGTGTTCCGGTTCGGGCGTGCGGGACAGTGCGCCCGGCCACCACATGCGGCGGCCCAGCAGCACACTGGCCGTGGTGACCAGGTAGGTGCGGACCAGGAAGGTGTCGAGGAGGACGCCGACGGCGATGACGAGGCCGAGCTCGACCATCGCGACCAGGGGCAGCGTGGTGAGCACGGCGAACGTCGCGGCGAGCACGACGCCCGCGGAGGCGATGACGCCGCCCGTGGTGCGCAGCGCGGTGAGGGCGGCCGCCTCGGGTTCGGCTCCGTTCAGGGACTCCTCCCGCATGCGGTGCATCAGGAAGATGCCGTAGTCGACGCCGAGGGCCACCAGGAACACGAAGGACAGCAGCCCGATGCCGGGGCCGGTGCCGGCGAAGCCGAGCAGAGGCCCGAAGACCAGCCCGCCGATGCCGAGGGCCGCGCCCCAGACGGCGACCACCGCGCCGAGCAGCAGCAGCGGAGCCACGAGACTGCGCAGCAGCACGACCAGGATCAGGAACACGGCGGCCAGCACCAGCGGCACGATCACCGCGCGGTCCCGTGCCTCGCTGCGGGCGAGGTCGAGCTGTTCCGCGCTGGGGCCGCCGACATGGGCGCCGGTGCCGTCGAGCGTGTCGCGCAGGGCCTCGATGGTGCGGGTCTCCCCCGCCGACTCGGGCGGCGCGGTGGCGAACACGGTGATCTCGGCCCAGGTGTCGTCGGCCCGTCCCGGAGTCGCCTCGGCGACGCCCTCCGTCTCCCGAACCCGCTCGACGACCTCGCCGGCCTCCCCGGCGGGCGCGATCACGGTAATCGGCTGGGCGCCGCGCTCCGGGTACTCCTCCGCCAGCGTGCGCATCGCCGTGACGGACTCGGGCCGTTCGGTGAAGGCGTCCTCCTGGCGGAGGTCCCCGCCCAGGTTGAGCGTGCCCAGGGCGAGCGCGCCGAGGAGCACCGCGCCGCCGGTCA
Organism: Streptomyces sp. P9-2; assembly: GCF_051903975.1. Classification (NCBI taxonomy): domain Bacteria; kingdom Bacillati; phylum Actinomycetota; class Actinomycetes; order Kitasatosporales; family Streptomycetaceae; genus Streptomyces; species Streptomyces sp. P9-2. Next base: position 2,815,638 of record NZ_CP192633.1, on the reverse strand, counting down.
GAACGGCGGCGGGCCCGCGGGTGGCGGACGTCCCCATGGCGGCGAACAGCGACCGCCGTGCCTTCGGCTCGCTGCCGAAAGCGGGGATCAGCGGCCAGAAGACGCGCCGCCCGAGCAGCACCAGGACGGCGGGCAGCAGCGTCGTCATCGCGACCAGCGCGGCCAGCACCCCGACCATGCCGACGGGACCCATGCCGCTGCTGCTGTTCAGATCGGCGGCCAGCAGGCAGAGCAGTCCGGCGGCGACCGTGCCGGACGAGGCGAGCACGGCGGGCCCGCAGCCGCGCAGGGCGGCCCGCATGGCGTCGTACGGCCGCTCGTGGCGGCGCAGTTCCTCGCGATAGCGGGAGACCAGCAGCAGCGCGTAGTCGGTCCCGGCGCCGAGGACGAGGACGGTCATGATGCCGCCGCTCTGCCCGGTGATCGTGATGCCGAACAGCTCGTGCGCCCCGTACCCGGCGGCCATCGCCAGGACGGTCGCCGCTCCCGCCACGGCGAGCGGCACCAGCCACAGGAACGGGCTGCGGTAGATCAGCACCAGCAGCACGGTCACCACACCGAGCGTGGCGGTCAGCAGCGTGCCGTCGATGGTGTCGAACACCGCGTCCATGTCGGCGCCGACCGCCCCCGGCCCGCCGACCTCGGCGCTCAGCCCGCCCGTCCCCTCGACGGTCTCCCGCACCCCGTCGACGAACGCGAGCTGCGCCTCCTCGTCCTGCCCCGGCTCCGTGCTGGACACCGGGTACATCAGCGTGCTGCCGTCCGCCGAGGGAACGCCCCGCGGCGCCTCCGACAGCTCGTACGCCCGCTGCACCCCGGCGATCTGCGCGGCGGCCGCCTCCCGGTCGGCGGCGGTCAGCCCGCCGTCGCGGTGGTACACGACCACCAGGTCGGTGGACTCGCCGCCGGGCAGCTCGTCCTGGACGCGCGCCACCTGTGTCGAGTCGGCGCCGGCGGGCAGGTAGTCGACCGCCCGGTTCTGCTGCGCGCCTCCGAACTTCCCGGCGAGCGGCCCGAGCAGCACCAGCGCCGCCACCCACAGCCCCAGCACCGCCCAGGGCACGGCCCGCCGCCCCCGTGTGCCTGTCCTGACTGCTCCCATGAGCCTCGGCTCCCCTCCGGTCCGGTCCACTGGATCTGCTGTCCAGCCTTCCGGCGGCGGGGAGCCGGGACGTCCGGCCTGGGACCGAAACGGCGGGTACTGCGGCGGGCGGCCGGGGCGCGGCCGTTACTCCCCCGGGAGTAACGGCGGGGACCGACGGGAGGTCAGCCCCGGTCGACCATCCAGGTGCCGTCCTCCTCGTCGTCGACCCGGACCTCCAGCTCACGCAGGCTCATCCCGGCCTCCCACAGCTCACGGAACCGCTTCATCCGGTCGTGCACATGGTCCTGACGGGCGATCAGCCGGGTCCGGATGTTGACGTCGCGCAGGTCCTGGTCGATCTCGAAGGACACGGCCTCGTCGTAGACGATGAAGTCGTTGGTGGTGCCGCGCAGCAGATGCGGCGGCAGCTCCGGCAGGACGGCCACGCGCACCTCGATGTGCAGCACCTCCTGCTCCTCGCACAGCCGCAGCAGCCGGTCGTCCAGCTCCCGCGCGCTCTCCAGCAGGAACAGCCGGCGCACCGGGACGCCCTGCTCGATCGCCTCCGCCTGGGCGTGCAGATAGCGGCTGGCGGGCTCGCTGTTCCAGAACGTCCGGTCGACGGAAGTGCTGGTGGCGCAGATGGACTTCTCCGCGGCCCGGGTGAGGGTGAGCATCCAGTCGTGGTTCTCGCCCGGGCACTCCGCGGTGAGGGTGGTGAGGTCGCTGAGGTGCCCGATCACCCGCTGCATCTCCAGCCGGACGAAGGTGGAGAGGATCGGCAGGCCGGGCGAGAGGACCTCGGCGAAGTTGGCGGCCAGGTCGGACACGGACCCGATGCGCACCAGGGGCGGCGCCGGCGGTTCGGGCTCGGCCGGGCGGGGCGGCGGCACCAGGCGCGTCTCGACGAGCTGCTTCATGTCCTCGGTGTGCCGGGTCAGCCCGTGCCGGAGCTCGTCGTAGCGCCGCAGGCCGCCGCGCACGGTGGCGGCGGTCTCGGCCAGCAGGCTCTCCGCGCGCCGGGCCCGCTCCTCGGCCGCCCGGTCCGGGACCAGCACCAGGTGCTGGACGGCGACGGCGGCGACGGCGACCAGTGCGGCGGCGCCGAGCTGCCGCGCCGCGCCGTCCTCCGGGCTGAGCAGCGCGGCGAGGCCCCAGGTGAGCAGTCCGGCGACCAGGCCCACCAGCAGCCTGCGCCGCCACGGGACGGGGCCGGGACGCCCGGCCGGCCCGTCGGACCGGGCGGTGACCGGGGGGCCGGGTGCCTGGGGCGTCCGGTCCTCGGGGTGCTCTGGTGTGCCCACCGCGCCCGGCGGGCCGGCCGTGTCGTCGGGCTGGGGTGTCTGTGCCGTGCTCATCTCGCTTCTCCCCCCGTTGGGAAACACGTCGGTTCGGATGCGGAATGTGCGTGGGGGTCCGGACGAGGCCGCTCACGGCTGGTGGGCGTCTCGCGGGCAGGGGCTCGGGGCCGGGGCGCGTTCAGGGCGCGGGCTCCACCTCCCGGTGCACGGGCGGGATCGCGTGCAGGGTGAGCTGGTCGCGGACGCGCTGGACCAGGGCGAGCCACTGCCGGGTGAACCCGGGCCGCTCCTCCAGCGCCTCCCACAGCGGGGCCAGCCGCCCGGACACACGGGCCCGCGGCATCCACAGGTGCAGAAGATGGTCGACGGCAGGACGCAACGCCCCTACCACCGGCGGGAGTTCGCCGTCCCCGCTGGTACGGGGCCAGGATCCGGGCGCGGCGGGGCCGAGGCGGATGCCGTCGAGGACGCGGACCAGGGTGGTCAGCAGCCAGTCGTGCAGGGCCAGGTCGTCGCAGAGCCCGGCCAGGTCGGCCGCGGGAATGTCCTCCGGGACGCGCAGCCGTACGGTACGCAGCTCGTCCTCGGCGACGGTGAACCGCTCCAGGGCCGGCGCCTCGCCCGGCGGCGCGGTCAGCGCGACCCAGCGCAGCCGGGTCTGCCGGGACCTGAGCGGCGGCCGCTGGTCGAGCAGCGGATGCCGCAGCAGCCGGGTGAGCAGTCCCCCGGCGATGAGCCCCACGTCGAGGTCGCCGTGGCGCCCGCCGTCGAGCAGACCGGCGGCGACGGCGTCGTAGGGCAGCTTGCCCAGCGGCTCGACCACCGCGGGCCGCACCAGGTAGTCGCCCCAGGGGCGGCGGTGGTCGGGCCCGGAGGCGGGGAGGGTGAAGTACGCGGAGGTCTGCAGGACGCGTCCCTCGGTGAGCGCGGCGCGCGCGGCGACCGTGCCGACGGCGCGGATCCGGGCGCCGTTGGCGCTGGGCAGCGGGCAGTCGACGCCGGTGAGGGTGTCCGGGGAGCGCCCGTAGAGGTTGGGGCGCTCGGACACCAGGACCCGCTCGTCGGCGCGCAGCCGCAGCAGCTGGGCGGCGGCCCGGCTGTCGAGGGCCTGCCCCGCGGGCAGCAGGCAGGTGCGGACCTCGCCGCAGGCCAGCACGGTGCGCGGCGCGGCGGTGGCGGGCGGTGCACCGGGGGCCGGCATCTCAGGTCTCCTCGCAGAAGACGTAGGAGACGCGGTCGGCGACCGGGCCGGGGACGGGCACGCCCTCGCCCGCGGACCGCTCGGCGACCTGGCGCAGGGCGTCGCGGTCCACGTCGGTCTGGTCGAGGATCACCCGCACGGCGTGCTCGACGGGCAGGAAGCGACTGGGCAGCACCGAGCAGGTGCGGTAGGCGGCGAACGGGTCCGCCCACTCGCCGAGCCGTACCAGCGGCGGCAGGTCGTCCCACTCGTCGGGGAACGCGCCGGTGTGCGGCCGCGGTTCGAAGACGGCCTCGCCCTGGTGGCGCAGCAGTCCGAGGCGGGCGAGCTGCCACACGGCGGCCAGGAACGGGCAGGACCACAGACGCTCCCCGTCGGGCGTCTCGTTCCACAGTTCGACGTCGAGGAACACGGAGTGACGGCGGGCGGCGGTCTCGCGGGGCGGCTCCCAGGCGGCGGCCTTCCGCATGGCCTGCGGGGCACGGGCGGTGGGGCTTCGCACACCGTTGGCGAGCCAGCCGGTCTGGGCGGCGGGCGGGCGGTTGCCGTAGCTGCCGGGCGGCGGCTCTTCGACGATCCGCGCGGCCACGGCCTCCGCGACGGGCACCTTCCCGCTGACGGCGCACGCGGACTCGCGGGCCAGGTAGTCGACGGCGAGCCCGGCGCGCTCGGCCTCCTCCAGCAGCATGGGGACGACCTCGGCGGGGCTGGCGAACCGGGTGAAGTAGTCGTCGATCAGGAAGCAGGTGCTGATCCGGGCGCGCCGCCCGCCGGCCCGGTCGGCGGCGACGGCGCGGGCGGCCTCGGCCCAGGGACGGACCCGCGCGAAGTGCCGGCGCAGATGCTCGGGCCCCGCCTCGAAGTCCTCCATGTAGAGGTGCCCCAGCTCCAGGGAGAGGTGGGAGAGGGGGACCGCCTGGGTGCGGGGTTCGGCGGTGGTCTCACGGAACACCGCTTCGGTCATAACAGCCCCCAGTACGCGTCGTCGGTGAGCCGCCGGGCGATCTCCTCGAGCGCCTCCAGCGTCTCCTTGTTGGCGATCTGGGTGGCCAGGACGTCCTCCTCGGTGATCAGCTGCTCCCGCCACTGCAGGATCGGCTCCAGCGGCACGGTGCCGAGTACCACGCTGTCGCCGATGTGCTGGTCGGAGGCGAGCCGGCGCAGCGCCCGGTTGCAGGACTGCATCCAGGCGGCCTGGGCGGGCGAGCCCTGCGCCCACATGGCCGACTCCGGGTCGGGCACGGCGGCCCGCACGAAGCGGATGTTGTCCTGGAGGGTGTTCTCGTCGTGCCCGCGGTCGACGCCGCTGCGGAGGATGCCGTTCTCCTTGTGGACCAGGCCGGCGGCGGCGATGACGTGCTGCCGGGTCCAGCGGTGGAACACCAGCCAGCGGTAGGAGACATGGCGCATCTGCGGGTGCGCGGTGGCCGCGAGGACGAGGTCGACGGCGTAACTGCGGCCGGCGCTGAGGTCGACCATGACGAGGTCGAACTCGCTGTTGAGGCGCAGCAGCAGGTCGATGCAGCGTTCCAGCGCCTCCTCGCCGGTGGCGAACTCGCCGCCGCCCGCGTCGCCGGGGTAGAGGACGAGCCGCCCGGACTGGTTCTGCCGGGCACGCAGCACCGGGTGCTCGGTGTGCCGCCAGATGTCGATGCTGGCCGGTTCGGTGACCTCGCCCTCCAGGTAGGAGTGCAGGCCGCGCTCCTCGGTGCCGCGCAGGGCGCTGGGCACGTCGAAGACAGCGGCCGCGGTGGGCGAGCCGAAGTCGAAGTCGACGTAGGCGACGTGGTCGCCGGTGAGGGCGCGCTGGTAGGCCAGGTTGGCGCTGGTGACCGAGCGGCCCGTGCCTCCCTTGTCGGAGGCCGCGAAGACGAGCACGGCTCAGCCCTCCTGCGCGGCGGCGTCCCGGGCCTGGGCCAGGGTGTCGAGTTCCCGCAGGACGGGCAGGGCGAGCGCGAAGGCGGTGGCCGGCCGGTCGTCGACCAGACCGCGGGCGTGGTCCAGACGGTTCTCTATGCTCCGCATCGCCCGGGCGCGGCTGCCGTCGTCGCCGGTGGACGCCTCCAACTGCTCCCTGCCGAACAGGTGCGTGGCCTCGCTCAGCAGGTCCCGGGCCAGGTCGGCCAGGTCCGGACTGCGGATGGGCTCCTGCTCGTAGAGGTTGCGGGCGGCGACCAGACACTCGGTGACGCGCTCGGTGACGCTCCAGGAGAGGCGGCGGTTGACGCCCTTGGCGTCCGGGAAGACGGCGCGCACGTCGTCCCAGAGGCCGGCGCCGTGCCCGTCCTCGATCCTGCGGCTCCACAGGTGCTCGAAGGTCTGCTCGGCGAGGCGCAGCAGCCGGTCCTGCGCCTCGATGTTCCGGGACAGCTCGGCGAGCTGCACGGTCCGCTTGAGCAGCTGGGCGGAGAAGTCGGTCATCCGCCACTGGAGCCGTGACCCGGAGCGTTCGGACCCGGCGAGCGGCATCAGCACACCCGGGTCGTGCAGCCGGACGACCGGGTCGTTCCTGGTCATACGGCTGGTGACGCGGCCTCGGTCGGCGAGCCGCTCCATGATGGAGACGGTGCGGGTGAGGTCGTCGTCGGTGGCCCTGCGGCGCACCAGGTCGTGGACGAGGATGGCCGCGACGGTGAGGGAGAAGTACTCGGACTCCAGGCGCAGTCCGGTGGTCTGCCAGGGCAGGTCCTCCAGGGGCCAGCGCTCGGTGCCGAAGCGGGCGACGGCCGACCAGTACTGCTGGCTCAGCTCCCAGCGCAGCCGCAGCGCCTCGGCGAGTTTCTGCTGGTCGGCATCCAACAGTCCGAGGGTGAGGGTGCGCTCGGAGAAGAGGTCCTGGATGCCGTCGAGGGCGACGACGGTGAAGTACACGTAGGGCAGCCGGTCGGCGATGCCGTCGGGCTGGCCGGGCACCGGGGTGTCGAGGTCGGTGACCTTGGGGGCGTCCTTGACGACGCCCCAGGCCCAGCCGCACTCGAAGAGCTGGCTCTCGTCGCGGATGGACTCGTCGACCTCGATGCCGCGGCTGAGGCTCTCGATGATGGTGGCGCGCAGCGGCCGGAAGCGGCGGGCGAACTGCTGGAGGACGGCCCGGTCGGAATGCCGGTTCTGGCCGATGACCTGGATGAGCCGCCGGCCCTGCTCGGACTCGGCGTCGAAGACGTTGACCGCGAAGGAGCGCAGCAGGCTGACCATGGCGGCGGTGAGGCGGAGGTTGGTGGCCTCGCGGAGTTCGCCGAGCGCCCGGCGCACGTCGGGGCGGGTGGTGCTGTTCTCGTAGACCTTGAGGAAGCCGAGGGTCGCCAGGCAGAGCGTGACGGACATCGAGTAGGAGTCGACGACGCCTAACTTGCCCTGTTCATAGCTCAGTTCGAGGTCGGGGTCGACGGTCTTGAAGTACGGTCCGCCGGCGAAGGTGGGAGCGTCGTCGGGGCCGGTGTGGGTGCGCATGAACTGGGTCAGCGCGGTGATCAGGTTGGGCGGGATCTCCAGCCTGCTGCCGGCCCGCTCCAGCGCCTGGAGCACGTCCCGTTCGGTGGTGTCGGGCTGGTCCAGGCGGAACGCGGGGATCTCGGTGGCGGGGTACAGCAGGCAGAGCAGCCGCTCGGCGTCCGCGACACTGCTGAGCCCGTCGGTGTCCCCCCACACGAGCTTGCCGTCGTCGAACGAGTGGCGGGCCGCGGCCCGCCAGATGTCCAGCAGATGCTGGCGTGGCTTGATCTGCATCCCCCTACCCCTCGTACAGACCGTGTGCAGACATGGTCCCCGTTCCTACGTGTCCGCAATCGCCGAATTTCGCCGTCCGAGGGCGAGAATGATGCCCTCGTGCCCCTCGCGCACCATGTGGTGCAGATCGTGGATCTCCAGGTCGTCGGCCCAGTCGGCGAGGCTGTCGCGGACGCGCTCCTCGTTGACCCGGTAGGCCGGATAGTGATGGTCGCCCACCTGGTAGCCGACGGATTCCTTCATGAAGGCGGTGGCGAACGGCGCGCCCTCGTTCAGCGCACCCATGAAGCAGATGACGCCGCGGCGGAACTCGTCGGGGCACTCGGACATGGAGTCGGCGACGAAGAACATGGTGCCGATGTCCCAGCGGCGCTGGCCGTCGAGGTCGAGGAGGTTGGCGCGCTCGACGCGGACGATCTCGCCGAACCGGCCGCGCGGCTCGACGGCGGCGTAGCCGGGGTGCTCGCGCAGCTGGTCCCAGAAGGGGTCCCAGACGGTGTCGAACCCGGCGGGGGACGCCTGCTTCTCCAGGTACTCCACGTTGGGCTGCGCGTACTCAAGGAGCAGGACCTTCTCGCACCAGGGCAGCATGGACAGGGCCGGGTAGAGATTGGCCCCGGCGCCGACGTCGACACCGCGGCCCGTGCGCGGGACGCCGTCCGTGAAGCACTTGCCGAAGTAGTCGCGCATCAGCCGCACGATCAGCAGATCGACCTCGAGGGGGCTGCGGTAGTTCGCGTCGACGTACGCCTCAGGATCGAACTTCGACCACGGGGCGTCGGCGTTACGGTCCATCATCACCCTGCCGCGTTCCATTCAGTGTCGGACAAGACCGTGTGCCCTGTCTGCGCCGTTCCGCTGAACGTCGGCAGGTGAAGCAGCATCTCCGGTTCTCGCACGGTAGGCCGAAGTGGCACGCGGAGACAGCCAGGAACACGCCGTTCCTCGTCGACGGGCGCACGGAAGGCGCACGCCGGTTGTCCATGCACCCCTGAACTCGCCCTTGCACGCGGTGAGTTGACGGCTCACTCTATCCAGAGACGCCACCGGCCGCCACCGGAAGCAGCAATCCCTTCCGGGTGAACGCCGGTGTCTTGGCGTTGACCCATCCGCATGTCCCGACTGGGGGTGGCATGACCGCCGAACCGCTGGAGCGCACCCTGGACCGGCACGGTCGGCTCGCGGGACCCGAGGGGTTCCCGGAGCCGGGACGCCTGATACTGAGGGGAGCGCTCGAGTCCGATCTGCCCGAGCTGCGCCGGCTCGACGAGGAGGTGTTCCAGGAGGTCGCCTACCCCGCCTTCCTGCTCCGCCAGCTGTACGACGTCTACGCCCAGCACTTCCTGGTGCTGGACGACGGCGCGGGCGGGCTGCGCGGCTACGTCCTGGCCGCGACCACCGCGTTCAGCCGGGACAGCTGGATCCTCGGCCTGTGCGTGACCGAAGGGGACCGCCGGCACGGGCTGGGCCGGGAGCTGATGACGGAGATCCTCGCGCGGCTCCGGCAGGACGGCATCGAGACGGTGCGGCTGACGGTCGAGCCCGCCAACCGGGCCGCGATCCTGCTCTACCGCTCCCTGGGCTTCACTCCGGAGGAGCCGGACGGCGGCCTGCGCCGGGACTACTTCGGCCCTGGCGAGCACCGGCAGGTCCTGCGACTGGAGCTGTGTTAGACGGGCGGACGCGTCAGGACGGCGACCGCGCGACACGGACCGGGCCCGGACGGCGTCCGCCGGAGACCGGCCTGGTTCAGGACGGCGTCCGCGCCGCCGCCAGGAGGCGGCCGACGTCGTCGGAGCAGATGGTGAGGGCCGCGCCCACCGTGGCGAGGGCGTCCCGTTCCGCGGGGGTGTACGGGCCGTCGGCCAGGGCGATCCGGGCGCCCTGGAGCAGGATCGACTCGCGGCCGGGTCCGGCCAGGTGCGGGGCCAGCGGGTCCAGCGCCTCGTGCAGTTCGATGGACAGCCCCGCCACGCAGGGCTCGCCGGTGAACCGGCCGGTGTCCTCCTCCAGCGCCTCGACCAGCGCGGCCAGCTGCTCCTCCGTGCAGTCCTCGAAGCCGGCCGCGCGCACCCCGGCCGCGGCGGTCTCCAGGGCGGCGCGGGAGCAGGTGCCGCCCGCGGCGAGGACGGCGAGGGCGACGGTGTGGACGGCGTCCCGCAGCATCGCGGAGAAGCGGGTGGTGGTGGGGTGGTCCAGCACGTCGGTGCCGAAGTGGCCGCGGCAGGCGGCGCACTCCACGGTCGGCGCGCACACCCCGCGCGGCAGCACGGGCACGCCCAGCACGGTGAAACGGCGGCGTCCGGTGAGCCGCTGGTAGTTGCGGTCGCCGCCGCAGCTGGGGCAGAAGAACTCCCCGTCGCCGACGGCGGTCCACGCGGTGCGGGTGCCGACCAGGCGGCGCGCGCGCCCGGCGGCAGCGGTACGGCCGTCGGGTCCCCGTTCTGGCAGCACGTCGCACCTCCATCAACGCCACACAGCTCCGTCGCCGCGCTTGCGTGATGTTAGCCACATCCGGGAGGCGGAGTCAGTACCCGGGACGAGACCTTTCCGTGACCATCACAGGTGTTGGCCGGTAACCGACGCCGGGGCCCCGCCCGCCGTGACGGCGGACGGGGCCCCGGATTCGCTCGTGCAGGCTGCTCAGCGGGTTGCGCGGTTGACGGCGGAGACGACCGCCTTCAGCGAGGCGCGGGTGGTGTTCGCGTCGATCCCGATGCCCCACAGCACCTTGTCGCCGATGGCGCACTCGATGTACGAGGCGGCCTGCGCGGAGGCGCCCTCGCTCATGGTGTGCTCCTGGTAGTCCAGCAGGCGTACGTCGATGCCGATGCCCTGGAGGGCGTCGAAGAAGGCCGAGATCGGACCGTTGCCGGTGCCGACCAGGGTGGTCTCCCGGCCGTCGACCGTGGCCTGGACGGTGAGGGTGTCCACGCCGTCGTGGTCGGTGGTGCTCTGGCCGCCGGCGACCTGGATGCGGCCCCAGGGGTTGTCCGGGTTGGGCAGGTACTCGTCCTGGAAGACGGCCCAGATGTCGGCCGGGGTGATCTCGCCGCCCTCGGCGTCCGTCTTGGCCTGGATGATCTTCGAGAACTCGATCTGCATCCGGCGCGGCAGTTCCAGCTTGTGGTCGTTCTTCAGGACGTACGCCACACCGCCCTTGCCGGACTGCGAGTTGACCCGGATGACCGCCTCGTAGGAGCGGCCGACGTCCTTGGGGTCGATCGGCAGGTACGGCACGGCCCACTCGAGGTCGTCGACGGTGACGCCCTTGGCCTCGGCCTCGGCCTCCATGGCGTCGAAGCCCTTCTTGATGGCGTCCTGGTGGGAGCCGGAGAAGGACGTGTAGACCAGGTCGCCCACGTACGGGTGGCGCGGGTGGACCTCCATCTGGTTGCAGTACTCCCACGTACGGCGGATCTCGTCGATGTCGGAGAAGTCGATCTGCGGGTCGACGCCCTGCGAGAACAGGTTCATCCCCAGGGTGACCAGGTCGACGTTGCCGGTGCGCTCGCCCTGGCCGAACAGGCAGCCCTCGACGCGGTCGGCGCCGGCCATGACCGCCAGCTCCGCCGCCGCGACGGCCGTGCCGCGGTCGTTGTGCGGGTGGACGGACAGGCAGACGTACTCGCGCCGGGAGAGGTTGCGGTGCATCCACTCGAAGCGGTCGGCGTGCGTGGACGGCGTGGAACGCTCCACGGTGGCGGGCAGGTTGAGGATGATCTCGCGGCCGGGACCGGGCTGGTAGACGTCCATCACCGCCTCGCAGACCTCCAGCGCGAAGTCCAGCTCGGTGTCGGTGAAGATCTCCGGGCTGTACTGGTAGCCGAACTCGGTCTCCGGGCCCAGCAGCTTCTCCGCGTACTCCATCACCAGGCGGGTGCCGTCGACGGCGATCTGCTTGATGTCGTCCTTGGAACCGCGGAAGACCACGCGGCGGAAGACGGGCGCGGTGGCGTTGTACAGGTGGACGGTGGCCCGCTTGGCGCCCTTCAGGGACTCCACGGTGCGCTCGATCAGGTCCTCGCGGGCCTGGGTCAGCACGGAGATGGTGACGTCGTCGGGGATGGCGTCCGGGTCCTCGATGATGGAGCGGACGAAGTCGTAGTCGGTCTGCCCGGAGGCGGGGAAGCCGACCTCGATCTCCTTGTAGCCCATCCGTACCAGCAGGTCGAACATGGCGCGCTTGCGCACGGGCGACATGGGGTCGATCAGGGCCTGGTTGCCGTCGCGCAGATCGGTGGAGAGCCAGCGGGGCGCGGTGGTGATCCGCTTGTCGGGCCAGGTGCGGTCGGGGATGTCGACCTGCTCGTACCGGCCGTACTTGTGGATCGGCATGCTGCTGGGCTGCTGGCGGTTCGCCATGATGCGGGGGCTCCTCGGTGGTCCGCGGGGTGTCCTGGGGGACGGCCGACGGCGCAGCGCCAAACTCCGCGGGGAGGGGGTCGGCCTCTAGCGCAGACCCTCACCGCGGCAGCTAAGGAGAAGCAGCCCGAAGTGCATGATGCTCCGCAGCTTATCCGAGTCGCCCACCGTGCGGGGTTGCGTATCAGTATGCGGGATCGGTGGGACGAACGGGACAAAGAGTGCCGTATACCACTTCCATAGCGGGCGGCGGGCGGTTATCGCGGGGGAATTCATCCGTCATGGTCGCGGGTAGTGACAGCTCGGTGACTGAGTGCGATGGTTCCGGCATGACGACGAACGGGGGCCACCGGCCCGTCTTCTGCACCATCGTCCCGCCGCACGTCCTCGACCGGCTCTCCCAGGCCGAGGACCCCCTGGTCCACGGGCCCGCGCGCCGCACCCTGCGCCGCGACGCCTACGAGCGCACCCAGCGCCGGCTGACCACGGTGGTCGGCGCGCCCGCCGTGACCACACGCGCCGCCCCGGCCGAGCCCGGCACGCCGCAGCGCACCGTGTACGACGCGGGGCACGGCACGGACCTGCCCGGCGAGAAGGCACGCGGCGAGGGCGAGGAGCCCGGCCAGGACGCCACCGTCAACCGCGCGTACGCGGGACTCGGCGCCACCTTCGAACTGTTCCTGAAGGAGTTCGGCCGGGACTCGATCGACGGCAGCGGACTGCCGCTGGACGCCACCGTCCACTACGACCGGGACTACAACAACGCGTTCTGGAACGGCGAGCAGATGGTGTTCGGCGACGGGGACGGCGAGATCTTCCTCGACTTCACCATCGCCGTCGACGTCATCGGCCACGAACTCGCCCACGGCGTCACGCAGTACACCGCGAACCTCGACTACTTCGGCCAGTCGGGTGCGCTCAACGAGTCGGTGTCGGACGTCTTCGGCGCGCTCATCAAGCAGTACACGCTGGGCCAGACCGCCGAGGAGGCCGACTGGCTGATCGGCGCGGGCCTGCTCGCCCCGCGCGTCACGGGCGTGGCCCTGCGCTCGATGAAGGAGCCGGGCACGGCGTACGACGACGACGTGCTCGGCAAGGACCCGCAGCCGGCGACGATGGACGACTACGTGCGCACCGGCCGGGACAACGGCGGCGTGCACATCAACTCCGGCATCCCCAACCACGCGTTCTACCTGGCGGCGACCACCCTCGGCGGACACGCCTGGGAGCGCGCCGGGCAGATCTGGTACGACGTGCTGACGGGCGGGGAGCTGGACCAGGACGCGCAGTTCACGGACTTCGCGACGCTCACGGTGAAGGCGGCGCGCGCCCGGTACGGGGAGGGCGCGGAGCTGAACGCGGTCACCAAGGCGTGGGAGCGGGTGGGGGTGCGCACGCCGTAGTTCCGTACTAGACACGGACCATGCGTATTCAGGTGCGGCGCACGGGCGGCTTCGCGGGGATCGAGCGGCAGGCCGAGGTGGACACCTCGGGCCGGGCCGACGCGTCCGAGTGGCACGCCCTGGCCGAGCGGGCCCTGGCGGCCGGGCGGACCACTCCCCCGGCCGGGGTCCCGGACGGCTTCAGCTACACGATCACGGTGGACGGCAGGACGGTGCACTGCGCGGACCCGGGGCTTACGGAGGAGCAGCGGGCGCTGATCAGGAGGGTGTTGAAGGAGGGAGCGTGAAGGTCACTTCACGGTGATGTACCGCGCAACGACACGGACGGCCTCGGCGCACGCGGGCTCACAGGAGACGACCACTTCATCGCCGACCTGTGGAATCAGCTTGCTCCCCTCTGTTCCGGCACTGGACGAAACCGGTGCGCGATACGGCTCACGGCGGGCTGATCCGGGCATCGCCGCAGGAAGTCGACCAACTACCGAAGCGCCCCCCCCGAACTCCCGGACACTCGTACGGCAGTCCTCGAACTGCCCATATGTGTCCGCTATGACGCTCACCTACATCCACTCCGTCCTCAAGTCCGCCCTGGAGCACGCCGTCCGAGAGGAAGAGATCCCGCGCAACGTCCGCACCGGCACCCCACGCCCCCGACGCTTCGAACCTCTCACCGCCGACGAAGCCCGGCAGTTCCTCGCCGCCGCCCAGGACCACCGGCTGCACGCGCTGTTCGAACTCGCCCTCCACACCGGACTCCGCAAGGGCGAACTCCTCGGCCTGCGCTGGGAAGACCTCGACCTCGACGCGAGCACCGCCGCAACCCGCCGAACCTTGCAGCGCACCAGCGCCGGTGGGCTCACCACGCTGCCCACCAAGTCACGGGCCTCCGAGCGCCGTATCGCTCTCCCCACCCGTTGCCTCCACTCGCTGAAGCACCACCACGAGCAGCAGCAGCGCGAACACGAGGCCACAGGCACCACCTGGCAGCACCACGGGCACGTGTTCACTACGGTGCAGGGCAGATCAATCGACCCGACCAACCTGACCCGCAGCTTCGCCGCGCTCCTCCGCACGGCCGGCCTCCGCCGCATCCGCTTCCACGACCTCAGGCCCTCGACCGCAACCCTGCTCCTGGAACAGGGCGTCGAACTCGTCGTGATCAAGGAACTCCTCGGCCACACCCACATCGGCGTCACCGCCACCGTCTACGCCCACGTCAGGCTCCGCTCCCAGCGCGACGCTATCGACACCCTCAGCACGGCACTCGACGGCCCAACGATCGTCGATACGACCAACGGTAACGGCGACGAAGCTCCACCCTGTGCCGCTGTCGTCCGCTGACGTTGCCGTCAACTACTGCCGTCACAGCAAACAGAAGCCCCTGCCAGGTTTCACCTGCCAGGGGCTTCTGTTTGCTGGAGAAACATGCCCTGATGACGTCAGCTCGCGGCATCTGAGCAAGGCCAGGACTGCACCAAGCTCGCAGCCGCACTACCGGGCACGGTGGGACACAGCTATCGGAGGCTGTCCCAGTCGATTTCCGGATCCTCGACGACCTCGACCACGGACGGCCGGTCGAGGCGCTGCCCGTTCATGTGACCGGCAACCCAGCTGATGCACTCAGGTCGATTCCCCGAACGCAGTCGACAGAATTCCTCCACCGCAGCCCGAATTCGGGAGGCCGGCAGAGTACTGGCCGGGTCATGGAAGAGCGGATACCCAGGATCCGACACAACGCGTGGATCGAAATCAAGAGGTTCGGGATTGTCGGAAATCCAAACAGAATCATAAACCCCTCCCTCTTTAGGGAATTTCTCGTCAACGAACCAGACTAGAGCCCCATATCCATGGTCTCGATTGATCGCCACGCGCAGATTGCTCGCCGCCACCGGGTCGGTTTCGCTATGCCGTCGATCAGCAATGCAGAACCAGGCATCTTCGCCGGGATAGTAGGAGCCCTCGGCTTCCTTTTCCGCCTGCAAGCCCCCCATGACTTCGGCGACAAGCCGTGACGTCTCGACCGGACTCTCGGCGTAGCGCCACTCACCCTTGAAAAATACGCTCAGAAACACGGCCCCTCACTTTCCTGATCATCCCCGCGCCCGGCCATGGAGCGTGACGCTCTGCATGCTGCCCGCTGCGCCTCTGAACCAGACCGTCATGCTCGAACCTTGGGGCAGGATCGCCGGAACCGCTGACGAGCACGAGAACCTTCCCGTGCACGGTCCGCCAGAGTGGTTGATTACGACATTTAGACCGTGTCCTACGTGGTGAGGCGGACGAGCCGCTTGTAGCAGCACAGGGTGGCGGCGAGTCCGAGAAAGGCCAGGTAGTTGCGGGGATCTCGCTCGTAGCGAGGACTCAGGCGGCGGTAGCCGGACAGCCAGGACATCGTCCGCTCGATGACCCAGCGGCGACGCCCTAATCGTTCGCTGGACTCGATGCCCTTGCGGGCGATGCGCACGCCGATCCGCTTGCCCCGGAGCCATCTGCGCAGGTCGGCCCGGTCGTAGGCTTTGTCCGCATGCAGGCGCTGGGGCTTGAAGTACCGGCCGCGGTAGGGGTCGTGTCTCGTTTGGTGACCCTCCACCATCGGCTTCAGACCTTCGCTGTCGTGGATGTTGCCGGCCGAGACGCCGACGAGGAGGGGCAGTCCGTTCGTGTCCGACAGGATGTGCATCTTGGAACCCGGCTTGCCCCGATCCACGGGGCTCGGACCTGTGTGTTCGCCCCCTTTTTCGCCCTCACGTGGGCGGTGTCGAGCACGACGCGGGTGACGTCGAGGAGGCCGGCGTCGTCGAGCCGATGCAGCACGGCCTCGTGCAACCGCCCCCAGACACCGGCTCTCGACCAGATCAGGAACCGCCGATGGGCGGTCGACTTCGAGACGCCGAAGCAGGGCGGCAACGCACGCCAGGCGCAGCCGGACACCAGGACGTAGATGATCGCGGCGAACAGCGTCTCATCAGGCGTGTCCTGTGTTCCGCCGCCCTGCGGCCGCACCTTCGACGGCGGGATCAGCGGCTTCGCGATCTCCCACAACCCGTCCGGAACAATCCAACTCCACGTACCCCGCCCCATGAACGAAACAACGACGCCTCACCACGTAGGACACGGTCTTAGTGACGTTACGCCAGCCTGTCGCATACGCCAAGCAAGCTTGGTCTCCACGTGAGTGATTGACGCATGAGGCCCACTCGCCGGATTCGCTATGTCCGGTGAATCCATGAGGAACTGGTTGATGTCGTCCGAAGAGGAAGAGTGCCCGCTCTTGAACGGAGCCCCCACCCTGGACGCGCCCGAGTCGCCGATATTCACGACCTGCCCGACCGTGGGGTCACCACTCGCGCGCGCCGGAAGCCCGTCAGCAACACCGCCGACATTGCAGTTGTGGACGAGGACCGGCGTGGGTCCCGCCTGCACGTAGTACGTGTGGGTGTCGCCGACGGTGAGGTTGTGGACGGTGGTGCCCGGTGTCGTCCAGCGTTCGATCGCGGTGATCTGGACGTGCGTGCCGGCGCTCGTTTGGAGCCACTGGCCGGGCTGGAGGTCGGTGGCGTCGAGCCATTGGCCGAGTTCGGGGACCCAGAAGGGGTGGCCGTCGGTCGCGGTGACCTCGGCCGTCTTCTCGCCCTTGTCGCCGTCGGTGTCGATGACGACCTTGACCAGGTGCTTGAGGCCCTTGCCCTTGATCTCGGCGGTGACCGTCTCGATGCGGGTTTCACCGGTCTCGGGGTCGGTGGCGACGACCTTGTCGCCGACTTCGACCTCCTCGATCGGTTTGGACGACCCGTCCGCCATGAGGACCTTGGTGCCGGGGACGAAGCTGTTGGCGACGTCGCAGGATTCTCCGCCACCTCCGTCGGCCTTGCCCGAGTCGCCGCTTTCGCTGCTGCCGCCCTTGCTGCGGGAGGAGCCGCCCGAGTCGCCGCCCGGCTTGGAACCGCCGCTCTTCGAGCCGCCTCCGGAGCCCTTGCTCACCGAGGACGCCTTCGGGGCCGCCTTGGCCTGGGCCTGTTTCTGGACGGGGTTACCGGTCTTCTTGGTCTGCGCGACCGCCTTGTCGGAGGTTCGTTTCGCCTGCTCCGCCGCCTTCTTCTTGGCGCGTTGCGCGGCCTCCTTCTTGGCCTTCTCGATCGCGGCCTTCTTGGCCTTCAGCGCCGCCGTCTCGGCCGCCTTCGCGGCCCTGAGTACCGCCTCGGCCGCCTTCTTCGCCTTACGGAAGGCCTGGATCGCGTCGATCGTGCGGTCGATGGCCTTCAAAACGCCGGGGATCTTGCCCGCCTTGAACCACGGGATCGCACCCAGGACCATCCCGGCGCACGACCACATGTCACCGCCGAAGCAGGCCATCGCGTCGTTGATGCCGATGAAGTCCTTCAGCGTGGACCACGCCGCGCCGAGAATCACCGAGGACAGCGACTTGCCCATGGTGGCCTGCGCCTGCGCGACCTGCGCCGCGGACAGACCCGCGCCCGCCAGGGCCGCCGCCCGCTCCGAGGCGGTCAGACTGATGGCCAGACCCGTCGGGTCGGACATCGTCACCGGGTTGTTGTGCGCATAGGCGTACCCGTTGGACTGCAGCAGGTCGTTCAGATCCAGCACCGGGTCGGCCGACAGGAAACGCCCCACCACCGGGTCGTACAGACGCGCCCCCAGCGGCTGATAACCGGAGGAGTCGTCACGCGTGGCACCCAGGAACCCGGTATGGGCCTGCAGGTTGGCACCGGTCTCACCCGCACCCCGCTGGTTGCCGACGCCCGGTGATGTCGGGTCGGCGGCAAGGGCGTTGACGCCTAGGGGAGTCGGTGCGGATGATCCGGGCCATGGCGACGACGAACCCGATCCCCCGTTTCCCGGCCGGTTTCCTGTGGGGTGTGTCGACCTCGGCGCACCAGATCGAGGGGGCCGTCGACGCGCGCGAACCGTCGGTGTGGGATGTGTTCACGGCCCAGCCGGGGAAGGTGCGGGACGGTTCGACGGCGGCGGTGGCCTGCGACCACGTCCACCGCCACCGCGAGGACGTGGCGCTGCTCGCGGGCCTCGGCGTGGACGCGTACCGCTTCTCGGTGTCCTGGCCGCGGGTGCGGGCCGAGGGCGGCCTCGACTTCTACGACCGGCTGGTCGACGACCTGCTGGCGGCGGGGGTGCGGCCGGTGCCGACGCTGTTCCACTGGGACCTGCCGGCGGACCTGGACTGGCTGGAGCGGGACACGGCGGAGCGGTTCGCGGAGCATGTGGCGCGGGTCGCCGCGCGCCTCGGGGACCGGGTGACGAAGTGGATCACGCTGAACGAGCCCGCCGAACACACGCTGCTGGGTCATGCGCTGGGCGTGCACGCGCCGGGCCGGAGGCTGCTGTTCGACGCGCTGCCGGTGGCTCACCACCAGTTGCTGGCGCACGGTCTGGCGGTGCGGGCGCTGCGCGCGTCCGGGGCGTCCGACATCGGCATCGCGAACTCCCACGGCCCGACGTGGCCGGCCTCGGACGACGAGGCGGACGTGGCGGCGGCGGACTTCTACGACACGCTGCTCAACCGGCTGTTCGCCGACCCGCTGCTGCTCGGCCGCTACCCGGAGGGCATCGGGGAGCTGATGCCGGGAGACGTCGAGGCGGACCTGAAGATCATCGCGGAGCCGCTCGACTGGTACGGGATCAACTACTACGCGCCGACGCGGGTGGGTGCGCTGCAGGGCGCGGAGATCGAGTTCGGCGGGGTCCGGATACCTGCCGAACTGCCCTTCTCCGTACGGGAGATCGAGGGATACCCGGTGACGGACTTCGGCTGGCCGGTGGTCCCGGAGGCGCTGACCGAGCTGCTCACGCTGTTCCATGGTCGGTACGGCGACCGCCTCCCCCCGGTCGTCGTCACGGAGAACGGCTGCGCGTACGAGGGCCTGGACGACTCCGACCGCATCACCTACCTGGACGGTCACGTCCGCGCGCTGTACCGGGCGGTGGAGGCGGGGGTGGACGTCCGCGGCTACTTCGTGTGGTCGCTGCTGGACAACTTCGAGTGGGCGGAGGGGTACGGCCGCCGCTTCGGTCTGGTCCACGTGGACTTCGACACGCAGCGGCGGACGCCGAAGGCGTCGTACGACTGGTACCGCGCGCTGCTGCGGCAGCAGCACGGGTGCCGGCGGGGCGCCTAGAAGCCGAGGCGGCGCAGCTGCTTGGGATCCCGCTGCCAGTCCTTGGCGACCTTCACATGGAGGTCGAGGAAGACGGGGGTCCCGAGGAGCGCCTCGATCTGCTTACGCGACTTGATGCCGACGTCCTTCAGACGCTTGCCCTTGGGGCCGATGACGATGCCCTTCTGGCTGGAGCGCTCGATGTAGAGGTTGGCGTGGATGTCGAGCAGCGGCTTGTCGGCGGGGCGGTTCTCGCGAGGCAGCATCTCCTCGACGACCACGGCGATGGAGTGCGGCAGCTCGTCGCGCACGCCCTCCAGGGCGGCCTCGCGGATCAGCTCGGCGACCATGACCTGCTCGGGTTCGTCGGTGAGATCGCCCTCGGGGTAGAGCGCGGGGCCCTCCGGCATGAGCGGGATCAGCAGGTCGGCGAGCAGGTCGACCTGCTGCCCGGCCGTCGCCGACACGGGGACGATCTCCTGCCAGGAGATGCCCAGCTCCTTGCCGAGCTGGTCGACGGCGATGAGCTGCTCGGCGAGGGCCTTGCTGTCGACGAGGTCGGTCTTGGTGACGACGGCGATCTTGGGGGTCTTCTTGATCCCGGCGAGCTCCTTGGCGATGAAGCGGTCGCCGGGGCCGATCTTCTGGTCGGCGGGCAGACAGAACCCGATCACGTCGACCTCGGCCCAGGTGGTCCGCACGACGTCGTTCAGCCGTTCCCCCAGCAGGGTCCGCGGCTTGTGCAGCCCAGGGGTGTCGACCAGCACGAGCTGCGCGTCCGGCCGGTGCACGATGCCGCGCACGGTGTGCCGAGTGGTCTGCGGCCGGTTCGAGGTGATCGCCACCTTCTGCCCGACCAGAGCGTTCGTGAGGGTGGACTTGCCCGCGTTGGGCCGGCCCACGAAGCAGGCGAAACCGGCCCGGTGAACGGCGTCGGCCGGCTGCTCGGATGACTGGGTACGAACACTCATGCCGCCCATTCTCCCTGATCGCCGGCGCGGCTCGGACCAAGGCGGGCCCGGGTCGCCCACGAGGGGAGACCCGGGCCCGCCGGGAACGTCGCCGCAGCCGTCAGCCGAAGGCCTTGATCTGGTTCCAGTCCACGTTCAGGACCACCTTCACCGGGGAGCCGGTGTTGGTCCGGGTCGGGTTGTAGATACGGGTCGCGCCGTCGGTCCGCAGGCGCGCCCAGATGTCCGGGATGCCATCACCGCTGACGTCGGGGATGCCGAGGGCGGTCGGGACATTGGTGTCGGTCCAGCTGGTGCCGTAGGCCACGTCGCCGTTGAGCGCGTTGGCGGCCAGTTTCAGCGAGTCGAGGTCGACGCTGCCGCTGATGGGGCCGGGTCGCCCGTGCCGGACGTACATGTTGCCGTTGTCCAGATTGCGCCACAGCAGGTCGGGCGTCTTGTCGCCGTTGATGTCGGCGACGTTGACGATCTCGCGCCGGGCCCAGGCGTCGGAATTCATCAGCGTGGCCTCCCGGAAGGTGCCTCCGGTGTATCCGGACAGCGTCCAGAACTCCGCGCCGGCCCGCAGCACCAGATCGGGGTGGCCGTCGCCGGTGATGTCGCCGACCGCCTTGATCTGCGTCCAGGTCGAGGGGGCGGGGGCGTTCGAGGGCAGCCGGATCGCGATCCGCTCGCCGACGTGGAAGCTGCCGTAGCCGTCACCGGGGTACAGCCACGCCCTGCCGTCCGGGGTGACCGCGAAGAGGTCGGTGGTGCCGTCGCCCGGGAAGGCGTCGGCGAAGTGGGTGATCAGTGCCGCCTTGCCGGTGGACGGGTCGAACCAGTGGTTCGCGGGGTGCAGCTTCGTCTGCCCGGTCCGGCTGTCCTTGGTGTACGCGGCGCCGAGGCAGCCGTACAGCTCGCCGCCCTCGCTGCCGACGCAGTTCATCAGCTTGCCGGCCGCGTCCACGATGAGCAGGTCGGGGATGCCGTCACCCGTGGTGTCCCAGGGCTTGTCGGCCTCGTCCCTGGGCGGGACGTAGAAGGCGTAGTCGGTGCGTACGCTCTGGTTGCCCGTGGCGTCGTAGGCGTGGACCAGCAGCCAGTTGGGTCCCGCGTGGGCGGGTGCCAGGGTGATGGTCGCCCGGCCGCTGGACGCCGGCGCCTCGAACCACTGCAGGCCCTCGATGGTGTAGCGGAACCTCGTCGCGCCCGACGAGGCGAGGGTCACTTTCCCGCTGGTGCCGAAGGGGGCCTTCGCCCAGGTCAGGCCGTCGGACGTGGCCTGGGGGAAGTCCTCGCTCTCGATCTCGGGCTGCGGCGGGGCGGTGGCGTCGATGGTGATCCGGCAGGGTTCACTGCCCGGCGGGTAATAGGAGGACGCCGCGTTCTCGGTGTCCACGGCGCGTACGTCCCATGAGTAGGTCGCCTTGTCCTCCAGGGGGAAGGTGACGGGCATCTGCACCGTGGCGGTGCCGCTGGAGTTCGGCTTGGCGATCTTGGCGGCCGGGACCGTCCCGCCCACCTTCCAGAAGCGGAACTGCAGCTCACGCAGGTTGCCGTCGGCGTCCTTCGCGTTCGCCGACAGGGTGATGTTCGTCTTGCCGATGGTCACGCCCGCGCCGGGGCCGGGCTTGCAGGCGCCGCCGGGTGTGGACTTGCCGCCGGTCGGCTCGTTCGGCTTGCGGTTGTGGGTCACGCTCAGCGTGGCGGAGTTCGCCCTGAACTTACGCCAGGTGTGGGTGTCGGTCTCGGTGGTGGCGCGCATGCCGAAGGTGATGGTGGACCAGCCGGCGTTCGCTCCCTTCTGGGCGGCCGCCGTCACGTCGAAGCGCTCGTAATCGTCGGGGCAGGAACTGGAGTAGCCGTGTGCGAAGGACAGTTCATCGACCTTGCTGCTCCAGGCCGGCTGCTTGTTCCACGTCGTGCCCGAGGAGATCGCCCCGGTCAGCCAGAACTGGAACTGCCGTTTGGTGCAGGACCAGGAGTGGTTGTTGAGCACCTTGAACTTCGCGTCGGAGACCGTCGTGCCCTTCAGACTGCTGTCGAACTCCATGCGCCAGAAGGAGCGGGCGGTGCCGTTCGTGTCGTCCTCGTGGCCGACACGGGCGTCGGAGGTGCCGGAGCTGAAGTTGGTGCCGTTCCAGAAGCTGCTGTTCGGGTACGGCTTGTACGCCACCGTCCAGGCCTTCCACCGCGGGTTGATGGTGGGGTCGACGAACACCGGGAAGCGGGTGTCCGCGCCGGACAGCAGCCCGGTCCTCCCCAGCCCCAGGTCGATGCGGGCCTCGCCGGTGCCGTCGCCCAGGAGCCGCATCGGCATCCGGTCCTGGCGCGCGCCCGGCTCGATGCCGCTGAGGCCGGACAGTTTCAACACGTCGGCCGACGTGGCGACAGAGGTGCGCGGCGCCTCGCCGGGCTCGGCCTCGGGGTCGCGGCCGGATGAGTCCCAGCCGAACGGCGTGGGTACGGCGCCCACCTCGCGGCCCGCCCCGTCGAGGATCGAGACGTGGCTGGAGCCGTCGCTGTAGTGGAACGTGGCAGTCTCCGACCGCAGTCCGTACGACACCTTGGCCAGCGCCTCGTTCTGTGCGGCCTCGCGCGTCTTGACGATCAGCAGTTGGGCGAAGCCGCCCTCCTCGCGCGCGACCAGCAGCAGGTCGACGCCCGGGAGCACCTCCGGGTACAGCGCCCGGGGCCCGTCGAGCACCGGCTCGGGCAGAACGCCCGGCCAGGTGTAGGAGACGGTGTGCCCGTCGAGGACCGTCTCGGCCAGGACCGTTTCCCCGGCTCCGGTCCCGTCGGCCATCGGCAGGCGGGTGTAGGAGCGGTCAGCGCGGTCCTTCCCGCCCGGTATGCCGCTGAAGAAGCGCACCGGCACCGGGGGGTTGACCGGGCGGACGCCCAGGCCGCCGCCGGTGCGCCGGAGCCGGTTGTTGACCGGCGCCCACTGTCCCTCGGCGTTCTTCGCCCGCTTGGGGAACGCGGTCATGTCGGTGCGCAGCTTGCCGTCCGGCAGCGCCCAGGTCTGCGAGGTGGCGGTGGTCGCCGTGTCGACGAGGACGGGTTTGCGGCTGCTGCGCGCCTCGGCGGAAGCGGCGGTCTCGTCGCGGGGGCCGGTGGCGGCCGGCTTCGCGTCCGTCGTGCCCTCCGCGCGGGGCGCCGACGTGTCGTCGGGGAGCCACCACGGCAGGAGGGCGGCGGTCAGGGCGGCCAGGACGAGGCCGAGGGTGAGGCTCAGCCGGGTGCGCGTGCGCACGAACGGGCTGAGGAGGCGAGGCGGCGCGGACACGGCGGCGGTCACTCCCGTGTGGACCAGGCGGACAGGGCAGCACGGACAGCCCCGGGACGCTGGTCACGGGGCACGGGCGCGCAAACGATCACACGATGCGCACAGTACGTCCACCCGTGAAGAAGTTATGACTTTGTGATGACCTTTCTGTGTCTGCACGGGATCGGCTGACGCCAGGTCAGAAGTGCGGCATTTGATCACCGCTTGTGCGTCGATGCGTGTGGGTCCCTGGAGATTCGCCCGGAGCTCGCAGTTAGGCAGGGTCTGACACCTGTTCAACCGTGATGCAGCTCACAACAATTGACGCAGCACGACGAGGTCGCTGTTGATGCGTGAGGGGCCCATGACGGAGGGTGCGGACACATTCGTATCGCCTGGGTGGGAGTCGACGCGCATGCGTGCTCAAGGTCCCCTGTCCTGGCCGTGGCACAGACGCCCGGCCTCGACGGAGTCACAGCGACGGCGTCGCCGGCAAGGCCGTGCGGCGACCGTCCTCTTGTTGTCCTCGGCGCTGATGGTCACCAGCCTCAGCGCGGAGGCATGGGCCGTCCCCGGCCCGGGCATGGACCGCGGATCGGTCGACCTCCCGGAGCTGCCGGAGATCACGCCGGTAGACGGTGACGAAGAGGCCGAGAAGAACCTCACCACCGCTCCCGAGGTCCCCGTCGACCCGTACGAGCCGACCGCGGTCACCCCTTGGCAGGAGGACACCGGCACGGCGACCCTGACCGGTGACGCCGAGCCGGGCAGCACCGTCCCTGTCACCAACGGCCTGCCCGTGGCGCTCGGAGTGCCCGAGGGCACCGACCCCGCCGCGATCGCCGGTGAGTGGACGGTCGACCTGGCGGGACCGTCCGTGTCCCAGGAAGCCGGCGTCGCGGGCCTCATCATGGAGGTCACCCCGCCGGCCACGGCCGACCCGGAGGCGCAGGTCGCGATCGCGGTCGACACCACCTCCTTCGCGGACCTCTACGGCCCCCAGGCGGCCGACCGCTTCGGCCTCGTGCTCCTGCCCGACTGCGTCCTCACCCCGGACGAGGGCGAGTGCGCGGACGACAGCGGGACGCAGACCATGTCGGCGCAGGCCGACGCGGCGGGCCCCGAGCAGCTGCGCAGCACGGTGGAGAAGGTTCCGGCGAAGGAGGCGCCCACCGACGCCGAGGCGCCCAAGAACGCCACCACCCACACGATCGTGACCGGCTCCGTCCCGGTCGCCGAACTGCTCGACGGCACGGCCGGCAGTCCCACGACCGCGTCCGGCGCCTCGGCCCGTACCGCCTCCGCCCGCACCGACGTCGTGCAGGCGGCCGACTCCGTCGGCTCCCGGGTCATCGGCGCCATGGACACCGGCGCATCGGCCGCCGGTGACTTCACGGCGACCCCGCTGCTGTCCGCGGGTTCCTGGTCGGCGGGCGCCTCCTCGGGCGCCTTCACCTACGCGTACCAGGTACCCGTCCCGGAGACCGCGGGCGGCCCTATGCCGCGGATCGCCCTCAGTTACTCCTCGCAGACCGTCGACGGACGCACCTCCGCCACCAACAACCAGGCGTCCTGGATCGGCGACGGCTGGGACTACAACCCGGGCTCCATCACCCGCACCTACGCCAACTGCCGCCAGGACTCCAAGAAGGCCGGGTCGAACAACGCCACCCATCGCACGGCGGACTTGTGCTGGGGTTCCGAGAACGCCACTCTCTCGCTCGGCGGCATGACCACCGAGTTGGTATGGGACAAGGACCAGGGCACATGGTTCACCGCCAACGGTGACGGCTCCAAGATCGAGCGCATCGAGGACCCCGCCACCCAGAACCGTGCCAGGAACGGCGAGTACTGGGTCGTCACCACCCGCGACGGCACCCGCTACCACTTCGGGCTGAACAAGCTGCCGGGTCACACGCAGGACAAGCCGGTCACCGACTCGGTGCTGACCGTCCCGGTGTACGGCAACCACCCGGGTGAGGACTGCTACAAAGCTGGTGACTGGGCCGGTTCCGGGTGCACGCAGGCGTGGCGCTGGAACCTCGACTACGTCGAGGACGTCCACGGCAACGCCATGTCCCTGTGGTGGAAGAGCGACCAGAACTACTACGCCCGCAACTTCAACTTCAAGGCCCCCGTCGTCTACGACCGCGACGGGTACTTGACCCGCATCGACTACGGCCAGCGCAAGGACAACATCTTCTCCGCGCCCGCCCCGGCGCGCGTCACCTTCAAGGTCGAGGACCGCTGCTTCGCCGAGGGCTCGCTGACCTGCTCCGAGGAGAACTTCACCGACAAGGACCCCAGCAAGTACCGCATCTGGTACGACACCCCGGCCGACCTGCGGTGCGAGGCCGGAAAGAAGTGCTGGAACGCCGGACCCACGTTCTGGTCCCGCAAGCTCCTCACCGAGATCCAGACCTCCGCCCAGCGGCGCACCGACACCGACGCCCGCCAGGTCGTGGACCGGTACACGCTGAAGCAGAGCTTCCCTGTCCTGCGCACCGGCCCCAACACCGCCCTGTGGCTGGAGTCGATCCAGCGCACCGGGTACGCCCGCAACGGCTCCACCGATGAGAGCGTCACCCTGAACGCGGTGCGGTTCGAGCCGAACATGGACGACATGCCCAACCGGGTCATGCGTCCCGACGACCCGCGTCCCGGCTTCTCCCGCCTGCGCGTCGCGCGCGTCATCAACGAGTACGGCGGCGAGACCGTCGTCACCTACAAGGCCCCCACCGGAGACTGCGCCACCGGCACCGGACTACCCGGCAAGAAGGACACCGCCGCGCTGAAGGCCAACACGCGGCTGTGCTATCCGCAGTTCTGGCACCCCGACCCCGAGGTCGAGGACATCGACTGGTTCCACAAGTACGTCGTGGAGTCCATCGAGGAACTGCCCAACGTCGACGGCGCCTTCTCCACCCGTACCGCCTACACGTACAGGAACGCCGGATGGAAGCTCGCCGAGGCGGAGTTCACCAAGAAGTCCACCCGCACCTGGTCACAATTCGCGGGCTTCGAGCAGACCACGGTCATCACCGGCACGGACGAGCCGGCCGTCGGCAGTACGCACTCCAAGGCCGTCACCCGCTACTTCCGGGGCATGGGCGACGACGTGCCGGTGAAGGACATCACCGGCACGGAGATCGCCAAGGACCGTGAGCCCTTCGCCGGCCGCATCGCCGAGGAACTGACGTACACGAGCGCCGCGGACGCCGACACCGACTGGCTGTCCCGCAGCGTCACCGTGCCCGCCGCCACCGAGCTCGGCCGCCGCGACCGCGGCGACGGGCTGAGCCCCCTGATCGCCTGGCGGGTCACCGAGCCCGAGGAGATCGCGTACACCAAGTCCTCCGGCACCGGCGACGACACCCGCACACAGCGCGTCGTCCGGACGAGGACCACGTTCGAGGCGACCCACGGTCTGCCCACCCTCGTGGAGTCGCTGGGCGACACCGGCCGGTCGGGCGACGAGTCCTGCACCAAGCTGGATTACCTGCACCATCCCGGCAAGAACCTCATCGGCCTGACCAAGCAGGCCTTGGTCTCGCCCACCACCTGCGCGGACGCCGACTTCGGCGACCTGTCCACGCTGAGCGGCGGCACCCGCACCGCGTACGACCACACGTCCTACGGGGCCGCGCTCGGCGACTCGACCCGCGGTCTGGCCACCAAGACCTGGTCGCTCAACGGCGACGGCACCGGCTTCCAGGTCGACGGCGGTTCGAAGTTCGACGCGATCGGCCGCGTGGTGGAGCAGAGCGACGCCGACGGCAACTCGGGCACCATCGAGTACTTCCCGGTCACCGGCCAGGTGTTCCGGGTCACGGAGACCAACGCCAAGGGTCACAAGCAGACACAGGAACTGGAGCCCGGCCGCGCGACGGCTCTGAAGACGACGGACGCCAACGGCCATGTCAGCCAGGCGGAGTACGACCCGTTGGGCCGGCTCGTCAAGGCGTGGGGCCCCGGTCGCACGCCGTCCCCCTCCGCCGTCCCGGACTTCCGGGCCGTTTACACGATCCCGAAGTACGACCCCGATGACACCGACCGCAAACCCCCGTACGTCACCACCTACACCCGCTCCAAGGACGACCGCGTCGAGACGTCCGTGGTCCTCTACGACGGGCTCGGCCGTGAGCGGCAGACGCAGGAGGAGGCCGACGGCGGCGGACACCTGATCACCGACACGCTTTACAACAGCTCGGGCGAGGTCTGGCAGACCAACAACGCCTATCTCACCCACGAGGCCAAGACCGGCGAACTGTTCACCCCGCTCGCCGACACGACGGTCCCGAACATCACCCGGTACAGCTACGACGGCCTCGGCCGCGTGGTGCAGGAGATGCCGTATCTGAAGGTCGAGGACCCGGAGACCCGCGAGTCCAGCTCCGAGCCGGTCCCCGCACGCGCCGTCCGCTACGAGTACGGCACCGACTGGTCGAAGGTGATCCAGCCCTCCGGTGCCTCCTCGTACCGCGTCTACACCGACGCGCTCGGCCGCACCTCCCGCGTCGACACCTTCAACTCCGAGGCGCCCGGCGGCTTCACGTCGATGCGCTACACCTACGACGGACACGGCCAGCTGGTGAAGGCGGTCAACTCCGCCGACACCGCCCACCCGTGGACGTGGACGTACGACCACCGCGGCCGGCAGGTGACCGCCACCGACCCGGACGCGGGCACCACGCGGACCACGTACGACCACCACGACCGGGTCCTTACCACCAGGAACGCCCGCGGTATCACCCTGTGGAACGGCTACGACGTGCTGTCCCGGCCGGTCGAGCAGCGCCTCGACGGTCCTGAGGGCAAACTGCTGGCCACCTTCGGCTACGACACGTCTCCGGGCGGCACGGGCATGCCCGCCACCGCCACCCGCTACACGGACGGCGCCGCCTACACGCAGACCGTCGACGGCTATACGAGGGATTACCAGCCGACGTCCACCACGCTGGCCCTCCCGCAGTCGCTGGCCGACACGTGGGGTTTCAAGGCCTCCTACAAGTACGCCTACACGTACGACGACACCGGCGCCCTCAAGGAGGCATCGCTCCCGGCGGTCGGCCGGTTCGACGCCGAGAAGCTCGTCGTCCGCTACAACCAGGACGGCAAGCCCCTGTCGGTCTCCGGAAAGGACTGGTACGGCGCCGATACGGTCTACGACGCCTACGGCCAGGTGCTGCGCTCCGCGCTGGGCGCCCACCCGTACCGGGTCTGGACGACGGCCTCGTTCGACGAGGGCAGCGGCGAGCTGAAGAGCCACGCCGTCTACCGCGAGCAGGCCGGTGACAAGACGCTCGTCGGCGGCCACCTCGTGTCCGAGCGGTCGTACACCTACGACCCGGCCGGCAACGTCACCTCCATCCGCGAGCACTCGGACGGCATCGCCGAGCGGCAGTGCTTCACCTACGATCCGCTGGGCCAGCTCAAGACGGCCTGGACCGCCAAGGAGCAGACCTCCTGCGCGGGCCCGGAGAACGGTGACGGCACGCTGAACGTGGCGGCCGGCAAGGACAACTCCGGCTACTGGCAGGAGTACGAGTACGACCTGCTCGGCAACCGCACCAAGCTGACCGAGAAGGACCTGGCCGGCACCACCGCCAAGGACGCCACGACCACGTACTCCTACGGCAGGGCCGACGACACCCAGCCGCACACGCTGACCAAGGTGTCGAAGACCTACACCACCCCTCAGGGGGCCCAGGTCAAGGCCGAGGCCGAGCGGCTCTACGAGCTGACCGGCGAGACGAAGTCCGTCACCTCCGTCGAGAACGGCGACAAGCAGGAGCTGACCTGGACCTACGACGGCAAGATCGACCGCATCAAGGGCCAGGGCGCGGGCGGCAAGACCCCGTACGTCGGACTGGCCGACAAGTGCCTGGACCTGAAGAGCGGCCACGCCGTCGCGGGCCAGCCGATCCAGCTGTACAGCTGCAACACCTCCGTGGCGCAGAGCTGGCGGTTCGCCGTCGCTCCGGGAGCGGCGCAGACCGACCCCGACCGGGGCACGCTGACCGTCTACGACGACTGGTGCGTGCAGCCCGCGTCGAACAGCGCCGGCGCGGCGGTCCAGCTGCAGAAGTGCGACGGCTCGTCGGCGCAGGAGCTGAAGCGGAACGCCTCCGCCCAGCTCATTCACGCCGCCTCCGGCCTGTGCCTGGCGGTTCAGGGCGGCAACTCCGCAAGCGCCACCCCGGTGGTCCTCACCACCTGTGACGCGAGCAAGCCCGAGCAGCAGTGGTCGCCGCAGAACGACACCCGCTACATCTACGGTCCTGACGGCGCGCAGCTGCTGACCATCAAGGGCAAGCAGGCCACGCTGCACCTGGGCGAGGCCGAGGTCACCGTCCAGCGCGGCGGCGTCCTGGTCAACACCCAGCGGACCTACTCCGCACCGGGCGGCGCGGTCATGCGGTACGCCTACGGCAACGGCTCCGACCAGCTGGTCGCTCTGGCCGGTGATCATCAGGGCAGCACGTATGCGGAGGTCGTGCTCGGCGGCAGCATGTCGGTGCGTATCCGCAAGCAGGACCCGTTCGGGAACCAGCGCGGTACCGACACGGTCGGCGCCAACATGCAGGCTCACACCGGGTTCCTGGGTGCCACGCGGGACGATTCCTCCGGCTACCAGCCGCTGGGGGCGCGTCTGTACGACCCGGTGGTCGGGCGTTTCCTGTCGGCCGACCCGGTGCTCGACCTGAACGACCTGCTGCAGTCCAACGGCTACGCCTACGCACACAACAACCCGGTGACGATGTCCGACCCGACGGGTCTGGCCATCAGCCTGACCGCCTCGGAGCGGGCCGCTGCCCTGGCGGGTGCGGGCCTGTCCGCGGCGCAGGTCGCGCAGGCGCAGGCCACCATGGGCAGATCGCTGTCCTCGGTCATCCTGGGCGCGGCGTGGAGCACGCTGAAGGACTTCATCGGCATCAACGACGCGATGGCCTGCTTCGGCGGTGACATGTGGTCGTGCGCCGGCATGGTTCTGGGTGCGATCCCGTGGTTCAAGGCGGGCAAGATCCCCGGCGTTTTGAAGGCCATCGACCGCACGATCGACGCGATCCAGGCCTTCCGTAAGGCGAAGAAGGCGGCCGAGGCGGTACTCAGGGCCGCGAAGGCGGCCGAGGCGGCGGCGCTGAAGGCCAAGAAGGCCGCGATCGAGAAGGCGAAGAAGGAGGCTGCGCAACGCGCCAAGAAGAAGGCGGCGGAGCAGGCGAAACGAACCTCCGACAAGGCGGTCGCGCAGACCAAGAAGACCGGTAACCCCGTCCAGAAACAGGCCCAGGCCAAGGCGGCCCCGAAGGCGTCCTCGGTGAGCAAGGGCTCCGGAGGCGGCTCGAAGAGCGGCGGTTCCAAGCCGGGCGGCGACTCGGGCGGCTCCTCCCGCAGCAAGGGCGGCAGCAGCGAAAGCGGCGACTCCGGCAAGGCCGACGGAGGTGGCGGAGAATCCTGCGACGTCGCCAACAGCTTCGTCCCCGGCACCAAGGTCCTGATGGCCGACGGGTCGTCCAAACCGATCGAGGAGGTCGAAGTCGGCGACAAGGTCGTCGCCACCGACCCCGAGACCGGAGAGACCCGCATCGAGACGGTCACCGCCGAGATCAAGGGCAAGGGCCTCAAGCACCTGGTCAAGGTCGTCATCGACACCGACGGCGACAAGGGCGAGAAGACGGCCGAGGTCACCGCGACCGACGGCCACCCCTTCTGGGTCCCCGAACTCGGCCAATGGCTCGACGCCACCGACCTCCAGCCCGGCCAGTGGCTCCAAACCAGCGCCGGCACGCACGTCCAGATCACCGCGATCGAACGCTGGACGACAACAGGCACCACCGTCCACAACCTCACCGTCGGCGACACCCACACGTACTACGTGCAGGCGGGACCCACGCCGGTCCTGGTGCACAATACGGGCTGCCCGACGTCTTATGCATTGTCACTGAAGACTGGGGGTCCGAAGGGTAGCGGCGCGAACCAGGCCTACCAGATTAGGCAGGTTGGCTCGACTGAATACCATGCCACGGGTGGCGGAACGCAAGTTTGGGCTGACGGTCTCGATATAAACACTTCCGAACTTTTGGATGCCAAGTACGTCGGCAAACCGGGGCGGAGCCCTTATGTGCCGGGCGGGAAGGTCCCAGAATTTATCCAAGCGCAGGTCGACGAAAAGATGAGCGATGAATTCGCACGGTATGCGGCGGTGATCAATGATCCTCGTAATCCATTGAAGGGATTGCGCGTCATCACCAACGAGCCGGGGGCTGTGCCATACTTCAGAGGCCTGATGCAACAGCATGGAATACCAGGCTCTGTCGTCTTGAGTCCATAGGAAGGAGCAGGTCAGTGACGTACCTAGCCGTCTTCGAGGATAAGAGCCGTGGGGTTCGTCGCGCAGATCTGATCGCGGCATTGGAACGCGACTGGCCGACCGCTGTGATCCTTGAGCGCCAAGGATCACAGAAGTCTAGGGACGTGGTTTGGTCCTACACGAACGATAGCCAGGAGCTTGAAGGCTACTCCCATGTGGACGGAACTTGCATTTACCTCGATTCCCCCCTTGCTTTGGCCGCTAGATTTGCACTCTGGTACCGAGGCTTGGTGCCCGCCGAAATTGACCTGGTGTTCTGTGATGACGGATACAGTTTCGACGGGAGCATTGAGGCGGGCATGAGCGTTGATGACGTGATCGCCATCGCCGCTGATTCCTGATATCCCCCCTTGCGTCGTTGTGAGAACGCAGGTTCGCTCTTCTGTCCAGAACTCAGAGGCCCCACCGGATCGCTTTCCGGTGGGGCCTTTGTGATGTCTGGACGGCAGTAACTGACGGCAACGTCATCGGACAGGTGATGCTCAGGGCGGCAATCCGTCACCGTCGTCGGGCCGGGCGACGGCCTAGACCGGGTTGCGTCGATCGGTGCTGAGAGGATCGCTGGCGTCGTGGTAAGGGCGACGCCGTACACGACACGGCGGTTGGTAACGCCGATGTGGAGATCTCCGCAGCGCTCTTTGATGACAACAAGTTGGAGGTCTCGTTCGAGAAGGAGAGTGGTGGCCGAATGTCTTAGGCCATGGAAGGAGACGCGGTGGAGCCTGGTGCCTCGACCACGGTAGGCAGTTCGGCCGGACGCAGCGCAGTGCCGGGGCGGGGACCGCCTCCGAAGTCGGGAAGCTGTGTTGGTGCCCCGTCAAGGTGTGCGGTGATGCGACGGTGGGTCAGGAGGGCGGGGTGACGTGGGCCAACCCCAGGAGCGGGAGCGGAACGTCGGTGGCCAGGCAAGCCCGGCCGTAGTTCCCAGTCAGTAGTGGCCCAACCAGCAAGACACCCGGCATCAGAAAGCGGCCTCTGGCCCATCCTCGGTTGCTCCTACACTTCACCCCGCCACCGCTCCGTCCTCGACAATTGGCGACTTCCTTCGATGATGCAGGCCAGGCGCCTGTACGGCGCCCGGCCCTGGTCGGCCAACTGGAAATCAGTCGAACACGAACGGCCCCGGTGCCTGCGGCCCCGTTGCCGTGCAGGTGATCGTGATGAAGCCGAAGGCCGTCACCTTGAGGGTGCCGCCGTAGGCCTCCAGGCTGTCGCCGGAGGCGACCGTGCCGGAGAGGGGGCCCACCTCGAGGGCGTCGCCCGTGGACATCGCCGGGTTCTTGGTGCCCTTGAAGGTGACCGTGCCGCCGTCCTCCTTCACCATCGTCAGCTCCGAGACCAGGGAGTCCTGGCCGAGGGAGACCGGCGCGGTGACCGACGAGGTGTGCAGCGTGATCGTCGCGGACGTGCCGCTCTGGGTGGCGGTGAGGGTGGCGTCACCGCCGCCGTAGCTGCCGCAGTCGGCGTTGACGGTCGCCGTTCCGGGGTCGACGGCGGCGGCGGTGGGGGCGAACGCCAGGCCGCAGACGGCCAGTGCGCCCGCGGCCAGGGACAGACCTGTTCCGAATCGCTTGCCTCTCATGGGATTCCGGCTCCCTTTCGTGTGGGGGGCAATTGGGGGTCCGGACCCGCTGCGTGTCCATTGATGCGCGGGAGGCGCCGCACGACAAGGTGGAGATCTGGCCTAATTACCGGAGGTAACAGCGGTGGGGTGCGAGCGGGCTCCTCAGCCCGCCGTGACCGTCTCCCGCACCGTGCCGTCCGGCCCGGCCACCAGCACCGGCGTCTCCGCCCCGCCCAGGTCCCGCACGGCCGCGCGGTCCTCGTCGGAGGCCGACTCCGCCTCCGTCACGACCGCCGCCGCCTCCAGCGACGTCGCGCCGGACGCCACCGCCATCGCCACCGCCGTGCGCAGCGCGCTGAGCTTCAGCGAGTCCAGGGCGACGGTGCCGGCGGCGTACGTCCGGCCGGTCTCGTCGCGTACGGCCGCGCCCTCGGGCACGCCGTTGCGGGCCCGGACGGAGCGGGCCAGGGTGACGATCTTGCGGTCCTCGGGATCGAGGTCGGGAGTCTCGGTCATGATCCGAGCATAAGGGGGCGCTACGGGCGGTCGAGGCGCAGGCGGGCAGCTCGCGGGAGGCCTGCCACGACCAGGTCGTAGGAGTCCTCCACCAGCTCCCTGACCAGGCGGTCCGGGAGAGCGCCGGCGGGTCCGCCGGACACCGTCACCGTGTTCCAGTGGCGTTTGTTCATGTGCCAGCCCGGGACGACGAGGTCCGGGTGTGCGGCGCGCAGGCGGATCGCGTCGTCCGGGTCGCACTTGAGGTTGGCCTTGAGCGGGCGCGCGCCCAGGTCCGTCAGGGCGAACATCGCCCCAGCGCCTTGAAGACCGAGGTCTTCAACTTGCACCTAGACTCACATATGTGGCGAGAAGCCGAGCGAGCCTGTACGTACGCCTGTCTCGTCAGGCGACTGACAGCAACCTGTCCCTTGACGGCATGCGCGATGACCTCCGGGACCTCTGCCAGCGGGAGGCACTGACAGAGGTTGCCCTACACGTAGACGATGGTTTGTCCGGTGGGTACCGGGACCGCCCCGCCTTCGCCGAGTGGCTGGCCGATGCCCGCAGCGGACGGGCCGATGTGCTGCTGACATGGGCTGTGGACCGGCTCACCCGTGAAGGGCTGAACGTAGCTGCGCAACTGCTGGACGTAGTCGAGGGCAAGGACCCCGAAACCGGCCGACAGATCTCCCGCCCGGTCCGCTTGCTGGACATCAAGGGCCTGGACTCCGAGCACGGGGAGACGTTCCGGCTTCGCTTCGTGCTGCAAGCTGAGATTGCCCGCGCGGAGCGGGAGCGCATGCGGGAGCGCGCTAAGACAGCACACCGCCGACTGTCACAGGCTGGCCGGTACCGGGGCGGGGCTGCGCCTTACGGCTATCGCGCCGTGGATGCGCCGGACGGCAAGGGGAAGACACTGGAGATCGACCAGCGCGAGGCGGAAGCCATCCGTGAGTGCGTTGACCGGGTACTGAACGGCAACACCCTGAACCGTGTTGCCCGTTGGCTGAACGATCAGGGCTACAAGCCTCGCCGTGCGGCCCAATGGTCCCGTGCGGCTCTCGTCAGCGTGCTGGTGGGTGATGCCATCCTCGGACGCGTCTCGCGCGGCGGGAAGCCCGTACGCGACAGTGAAGGGGAGATCCTCGCGCCGTTCCCTGCCATCGTCACAGAGGCGGAATCAACGGCACTGCGAGCGGCATGCAACCCAGGCGGGGAGCGCAAGACGCCTATGGGTCGCCAGCCGTCGCGCCTACTGTCTGGCCTGCTCACGTGCTGGTCATGCGGAACGAAGCTCACCGTTTGGCGTCGCACCGGCAAGGCCGCCGCCTATCGCTGCGCTTCACGGTCTCAAGGGCTGCCGTGCGCCGGGAGCGCCACTGTCGGTGCCGAGACGATCGAGGAGCACGTAACGGCCCTGTACTTGGGGGAAGTTGGAGACATGCCGCTGCTGCATGAGCGGGTGATCGTGGAAGGCGTCGACGAGTTGACGGCCGTGGACGCTGACATTGCCGACATCATGGCTCAGGTAGCCACGCAGGCGACGGCTTCACTGTTCGAGCGGCTGACTGCACTACAGGCCCGACGGGCAGCATTGGAAAGCAAGCCGCCGACACAGCGCGTAGAGATCGTGGACACCGGCCAGACAATCGCTGAGTGGTGGGAGGGCGCACACCTTGACGACCGGCGGGACACGCTGGCCGGACACTTCGAACAGCTGACCTTGGAACCAGGCAAGCGTGGTCAGCGGACCTTCGACCCCGGCCGGTTGGCCGTGACGCTGACTCGCAAGCTGCCGGACCGTGCGGAGGTAGCCGAGATGGGCGCACGCGCCGGACAACACAAGGGCCGGCGGCTGGAGTACGACATGTAAGCGCCCCTGAGCAGCGCGCAGACACAACAGGGTCCGTCCTTACATCACGTCGGGGCGGGCCTTTCGCATGTCCGCCGACCGATGCCACCCCAGAGGCCTCAGAAGGGCCCTGAGTGCCCCTGTTGCGGCGTCGGCGTCCCTGGCCGGCCCCCCTCGCATCCGGCGAGCGCGGGAACGACCCGCAGAGCGGCGTACAGCGATCCGGGCCGATGGCACGTCGAGTGCTATTGCGACGTGTCCGGGTTGAAGGGGAACTCCTCCACCGCCGCGTTGAAGGACAGGCAGAGGGCGCGCAGCCGCTGCGGGGTCACTCCTGCGACTCCTCCTCGCCGGCCGGCGGCTTCGCCGGGCCCACCGGTTCCACCAGCACCGTCACGATCTTGTTCCGGCGTCCGGCCGCCGCCTCCGCCGTCAGGCGCAGCTCGCGGCCGTCCGGCAGTTCGACGACCGAGGACGCGCCCGCGATCGGCACCCGGCCCAGCCGCTTGGCGAGCAGTCCGCCGACGGTCTCCACGTCCTCGTCGTCGAACTCCTCGATCCCGTACAGCTCGCCGAGGTCCGTGATGTCGAGGCGCGCGGTGACCCGGTGGCGGCCCTCGCCGAGGTCCTCGACCGGGGGCAGTTCGCGGTCGTACTCGTCGGTGATCTCGCCGACGATCTCCTCGAGGATGTCCTCGATGGTGACGATGCCCGCGGTGCCGCCGTACTCGTCGACGGCGACGGCGACGTGGTTGCGCTCCTTCTGCATCTCGCGCAGCAGGTCGCCGGCGTTCTTGGTGTCGGGCACGAAGAACACGGGCCGCATCGCCGTGGACACCAGGTCGTTCTCCGCGTCGCGGCTGATGTGCGTCTTGCGGGCCAGGTCCTTGAGGTAGACGATCCCGACGATGTCGTCCTCGCTCTCGCCGGTCACCGGGATGCGGGAGAACCCGGAGCGCAGGGCGAGGGTCAGGGCCTGCCGGATGGTCTTGTACCGCTCGATGACCACCAGGTCGGTGCGCGGCACCATGACCTCCCGCACCAGGGTGTCGCCCAGCTCGAAGACGGAGTGCACCATGCGGCGCTCCTCGTCCTCGATCAGCGACTCCGCCTCCGCCAGGTCCACCAGCGCACGCAGTTCCGCCTCGGAGGCGAACGGGCCGTGCCGGAAGCCCTTGCCGGGGGTGAGGGCATTGCCGATGAGGATCAGCAGCGAGGGGATGGGGCCCATGACCCGCGCCAGCGGCACCAGCACGTACGC
The DNA here is from genome assembly GCF_051903975.1 of Streptomyces sp. P9-2. Taxonomy (NCBI): domain Bacteria; kingdom Bacillati; phylum Actinomycetota; class Actinomycetes; order Kitasatosporales; family Streptomycetaceae; genus Streptomyces; species Streptomyces sp. P9-2. Next base: position 2,778,660 of record NZ_CP192633.1, on the reverse strand, counting down.
GGCGATCGTGGCCGTGTTCAGCGGGTGCTGGCGGCCGATGGTGCGCGGGGAGACGCCGACGGCGACGTACGACACGAGGACCATGATGGCGATGGCGATCAGCAGCGCCTCGGCCGTGCCGTCGAACTCGCGCAGGCTGCCGTAGGTGATCAGCGAGGCGGCGGACATCTCGCAGATGATGCGGACCAGCAGCGCCACGTTGAGGTAGCGGGTGGGGTCGGCGGCGATCCGGGCGAGCTTGGCGCTGCCCCGGCGGCCCGACCGTACGGCCTCCTCGGCGCGGAAGCTGGAGACGCGCGCGATGCCGGCCTCGGCGCAGGCGGCGAGCCAGGCCACGACGACGAGCGCGAGCGCCCCCAGGACGAGGGCGGCGCTCATGACACGGTCGGGGCCGGGGACGGGCCGGTGAGGCCCCTCTCCGCGCGCCAGCCGTCCACGATGGCGGCCTGGAGACCGAACATCTCGGCCTTCTCGTCCGGCTCCTCGTGGTCGTAGCCGAGCAGGTGCAGCACACCGTGGACGGTGAGCAGCTGCAGCTCCTCGTCCATGGTGTGCTTCGTGGGCGCCTCGGCGCCCTGCCTGGCGGCGACCTCGGGGCAGAGCACGATGTCGCCGAGGAGCCCCTGCGGGGGCTCGTCGTCGTCCTTGGACGGGGGCCGCAGCTCGTCCATGGGGAAGGACATGACGTCCGTGGGCCCGGGCAGGTCCATCCACTGGATGTGCAGCTGCTCCATGGCGCCCGCGTCCACCACGATCACCGAGAGCTCGGAGAGCGGGTGGATGCGCATCCGGGCCAGTGCGTAGCGGGCGATGTCGAGGATCGCCTGCTCGTCGACCTCGGTGCCGGACTCGTTGTTGACGTCGATCGACATCTGGTGCTCGGTCTACTTCCCCTTGTGGCCGGACCGGTTCCGGCCACCCTTGTGGGTGCCGTTCTCGGTGCCGTGCCGGCTGTCGTACTTCTCGTACGCGTCGACGATACGGCCCACCAGCTTGTGCCGGACGACGTCGTGGGACGACAGCCGGGAGAAGTGGACGTCGTCCACGCCCTCCAGGATGTCCTGGACCTGGCGCAGGCCGGACTTGGTGCCGTCGGGCAGGTCCACCTGCGTCACGTCACCCGTGATCACGATCTTCGAGTCGAAGCCGAGGCGGGTGAGGAACATCTTCATCTGTTCGGGGCTCGTGTTCTGGGCCTCGTCCAGGATGATGAAGGCGTCGTTGAGCGTGCGGCCGCGCATGTAAGCCAGCGGCGCGACCTCGATGGTGCCCGCGGCCATGAGCCGGGGGATCGAGTCGGGGTCGAGCATGTCGTGCAGCGCGTCGTACAGCGGGCGCAGGTACGGGTCGATCTTCTCGTAGAGCGTGCCCGGCAGGAAGCCGAGCCGCTCACCCGCCTCGACCGCCGGCCGGGTCAGGATGATGCGGTTGACCTGCTTGGACTGCAGGGCCTGCACCGCCTTCGCCATGGCCAGGTACGTCTTGCCGGTGCCGGCGGGGCCGATGCCGAAGACGATGGTGTGCTTGTCGATCGCGTCCACGTAGCGCTTCTGGTTGAGCGTCTTGGGGCGGATCGTGCGGCCGCGCGAGGACAGGATGTTCTGCGTGAGCACCTGGGCCGGGGTCTCCTGGCCGTCGCTCTCCCCGCTTTCGCTCGCCTTGAGCATGGCGATCGAGCGTTCCACTGCGTCCTCCGTCATCGGCTGCCCGGTGCGGAGCACCAGCATCATCTCGTCGAACACGCGCGAGATCAGGGCCACGTCCGTGGCGTCGCCGACCGCGCTGATCTCGTTGCCCCGGACGTGGATGTCGGCCCCCGGGAAGGCCTTCTCGATCACACGCAGGAGGGCGTCGCCGGAACCCAGCACGGTCACCATGGGGTGCTGGGCGGGGACGGTGAACTGCACTCTCGCCTGCCCCTGCGCGGGGGTGTGAGCTGTGGGTGTCTGAGTCATGGGCCGGCTCTGAGGCCTGCGGTTCCTCCTCGTCACGGCCGCGCAGCTGAGGGCGGCCTCGCGACTCCCAGGGTACGACGGCGGGGTGACAAGCCCGTAGGCCTTTTATCCGATCGGCGCGACCCCCGTGTCGAGCGGCACGTTCCTCACGCTCCTCTTCCGTGCCGGCTCACGCCGACCTGCGGAACCCGATCGTCGGGACGGCCCGCCGCAGCGGCCAGGGGCGCACCGCCTCCTCCGGGACGAGCCCGGCGAGGAAGCCGTACCGGCGCAGCGCGGAGGGCTCCTGGCCCTCGACGGACTGCACCCGGCGCCACCATCCGGCGATCTCCGCCCAGCCCGGCGCGGACAGCGAGCCGCCGAACTCCTGGACGGACAGCGCGGCCGTGAGCCCGGCGAAGGCGAGCCGGTCGGCCAGCGGCCAGCCGGCGAGGGAGCCGGTGACGAAGCCGGCGACGAACACGTCCCCCGCGCCGGTCGGGTCGAGCGCCTCCACCTCGATCGCCGGGACGGACGCGGTCTCCCCCGTCCGCCGGTCCACCGCGTACGCGCCGTCCGCGCCCAGCGTGACGACGACGACCGGGACGTGCTCGGCGAGGGCGTGGGCGGCGGCGCGCGGGGTGTCCGTGCCGGTGTAGCGCATCGCCTCCGCCGCGTTCGGCAGGAACGCCTCGCAGTACCGCAGGTCGTGCAGGCCGGCGAGGTCCCACGCCCCGGTGTCGTCCCAGCCGACGTCGCCGAAGATCCGGGTGCCCTTGCGGGCGGCCTGGGCGATCCAGGGGGCGCTGCGGCCGGGGGTGAGGGAGGCGACGGCGGCCCGGGCGCGGGGCGGGCAGTCGGGGGCGGGCTCCTCGGGGGGCGGCTCGTGGCCGTGGGAGACCATCGTGCGCTCGCCCTCGTACGCCATGGAGACGGTGACCGGGGAGTGCCAGCCGGGGACCGTGCGGGACGGGGAGAGGTCGATGCCCTCGCCCTGCTCCAGCGCGTCCCAGCAGTACTCGCCGTAGTGGTCGTCGCCGAAGGCCGCCGCGAGGGACGTGCGCAGGCCGAGGCGGGCCAGGGCGGTGGCCATGTTGGCCACGCCGCCCGGGCTCGACCCCATGCCGCGCGCCCAGGTCTCGGTGCCGCGCACGGGGGCGCAGTCGAGCCCGGTGAAGACGATGTCGAGGAAGACGGTGCCGGTCAGGTAGACGTCCCAGGCCGGGTCGTCCGGGCCGCGCAGGGCGGCCAGCGGGTCGATCTGGGCCGGGCAGGGCGGTCCCGCGACGGGTTCCCTCCCGGCTCTTCTGCCGGTCCTCTTCCCGGTGGACGCCATCACTGCGCTCCCTGACATGGTGCGGTTCCAGCCAGTGTGCACCACACCACCGACAGGGAGGCGGCCGTCACGCCGGGCCACTGCCCGGAGCGGTCACCAGCGGGGCACCGTGGGCTGCGCCCAGTCCGGGTCGGCGACCCGCATGGCGGCCGCGTCGTCGCGCTCGCGCAGCGCGCCGTCGTCGTCCAGCCACCTCCGGTGCAGGAACGCCAGCCGGTCGCGGTCGAGTTCCACGCCCAGTCCCGGCGCGTCGGACACACGGACCGTGCCGTCGACGAACGCCGGCCGTTCGGTGAGCACGTCCTCCGACTGCCAGGGGTAGTGGGAGTCGCAGGCGTGGTGCAGGTTGGGCACGGTGGACGCGACGTGCGTCATCGCGGCGAGGCTGATGCCGAGGTGGGTGTTGGAGTGCATGGAGACGCCGACGCCGAAGGTGCGGCAGATCGCCGCGAGGTGCTGGGTGTTGCGCAGCCCGCCCCAGTAGTGGTGGTCGGAGAGCACCACCTGCACGGCGTCCCGGGTGAACGCCTCCTTGATCTCGGCGAACGTCGTCACGCACATGTTCGTCGCGAGCGGCACGTGGGTGCCGGCCGCCACCTCCGCCATGGCCGACGTACCGAGGGCCGGGTCCTCCAGGTACTCCAGGACGTCCCCGAGCTCCTGCGCGACCTTCAGCGAGGTCTCCACGGACCAGGCGCCGTTGGGGTCGAGGCGCAGCGGGTGGCCGGGGAAGGCGGCGGCGAGGGCGCGGACGGCGGCGATCTCCTCCTCGGGCGGGAAGACGCCGCCCTTGAGCTTGAACGACGTGAAGCCGTACCGCTCCGTGAAACGGCGGGCCTGCTCCACCACCCCCGCCGGGTCGACGGCCGCGCCCCAGTCGTCCTTCTCCGCAGTGACGCCCTCGGGGTGCTCGGCCCACTTGTAGAACAGGTACGCGCTGTACTCGACGGCGTCGCGCACCTTGCCTCCGAGCAGGGCGTGCACGGGCAGGCCGAGGCTGTGGCCGAGCGCGTCGAGGCAGGCGACCTCCAGGGCGGAGAGCACGGACAGCCGCAGCTTGTCGGCGGTCTGCACGCCCCGCAGTCCGCCGACGTCGACCTGTCCGGAGACGCGGGCGGCGTCGACGGCGACCTCGTCGGCCTCGGCGAACAGCCGGTTCAGGTCGTCCACGCGGTGTCCGACGAGCCGGTCGGCGAGCGGGCGGGCCAGCTCCAGGTACTTGGTGTCGCCGTACGTCTCGCCGAGCCCGGTGATCCCGTCAGCGGTCACCACCTCCACGATCAGCCGGGGAGTGTACGGCTGGTGCACGCCCTGGGTGTTGAGCAGGGGCGGGTCGGCGACCAGGACCGGGGTGAGGCGGACCTCGGTGACGGTCAGGTCGCGGGAGGCGGATGCGGTCACAGGGCGGCTCCTACGAGGTCGAGTCCGGCGTCGAGCAGGGTCCTGAGGTCGGCGAGATCACGGGCGGACGGGTCGGTGAGCGGGGCGCGCACGGGCCCGACGGGACGGCCGCGCAGCCGGGCTGCCGCCTTCACCAGCGACACCGCGTATCCCGGGGCGCGGTCGCGCAGTTCGACGAACGGCACGTAGAAACCGCGCAGCAGCCGGTCGAGGGTGTCCGCGTCGCCGTCGCGGAGGGCGGTGAAGAAGGCGCCGGCGATCTCGGGCGCGAAGGCGTGCACGGCGGAGGAGTAGGCGGGGACGCCGACGGTGGCGTAGGCGCGGGCCTGGATCTCGGCGGTGGCGGCGCCGTTGAAGAACAGGAAGTCGTCGGGGGCGGCGAGGGTGAGGCGCTGCAGGCGGTCGAGGTCGCTGTGGCCGTCCTTGAGTCCGATGACGTTCGGCAGGGCGGCGATGCGGCGCAGCGAGTCGGCGGTGTAGGCGACCTGGCCACGCTGGTACGTGACGAGCGGCAGCGGGGTGCGGACGGCGAGCGCCTCGAGCTGGGCGACGAGGCCGTCCTGCGGGGCGGTGACCAGGTAGTGCGGCAGGACGAGGAGGGCGTCGGCGCCGGCGTCCTGCGCGATGCGCGCGAACCGGGCGGCCTGGGCCCAGCCGTAGCCGACGCCGGCGACGACGGGGACCCGTCCGGCGCTCTCCTCGACGGTGATCGCGACGACCTGGCGGTACTCGTCCTCGTCCAAGGAGAAGAACTCGCCGGTGCCGCAGGCGGGGAAGACGGCGCCGGGTCCGGCGGCGATCCGTTCCGCCACGTAGGCGCGGTGGCCGTCGGGGTCGAGAGCGCCGTCGTCGTGGAACGACGTGAGCGGGAAGGAGAGGACGCCGTGCGCCATGCCGTCCTTGAGGCGTCTCGCCACGGCGGCGCTGCCGTCTCCTTCGGTGCCGGGACTCACCCTCGCCCATCTCCCTATGTAGACGGCATCCACGTATGAGAACGAAGGCTAAAGGGGTGAGCGAGGGGCGTCAATGGGTTCGACGGGCGGCCGCGCGCCGAGGTCCGGGCAGGCAAAAGCGCGCTGCTACCCACCCTCCAAAACCCCCAAACGCAACAGTGATCTAGATCACAGCATCCTCGCTCCCGTTGCCCTGCCCCCGCTTGATACAAATTGCCCGCGCGTTCTCGTCCGTCGACGGTCGTCGCCCCCACCACCTCTTTTTCGCACCGTCCCTTTCGCACGCCCTGGGAACGCCCGTGTACGCCCCTCGCACCACCCCCTGGCCCCTCGTCGCCCTTTTCACGGCCGGGTACCTCGCCCCGTATCTGCTCCCGACCACCGTCGGGCGGCTGGAACGCGGCCTGGATCTGACGCCCACCCAGGCGGGGGGCGTCGGCAGTCTGCTGCTGCTCAGCTCGGCCACGGCCGGGTTCCTGCTGGCCTCCCGCGTGGAGCGGACCGGCGCGCGGACCCTGGCCCGGCTGGGCCTGCTCCTGGCCGCCGTCGGCTACGGCGGGGCCGCCCTCACCACCTCCGTCCCGGCCGTCGTCGCGGGCGCCGTCGTCGGCGGGTTCGGGTCGGGCACGGCCACCACGGTCGCGGCGACCCGGATCGCCGCGGAGAAGGACCCCCACCGGGCGTCCACGCTCGGTCTGCTGAGCGTGTCCGCGCTGGCCGGCGCGGTCTATCTGACGGTGCCGCGCCTGCCCGGGCACGGGCTCACTCTCGCCGCCATCGCCCTCACCGCGCTGGCGGTGTGGCCGCTGACTGCGGGGCTGCCGGGAGGTACGGCGGGACGTCCGGACACGGCCGGGGCCGCGGATGCCGAGGGTCCCGGCGCCGGGCGGCTGCCGTACCGGCGTTCGGGCATGGTGCTGGCCGGGGCGATGCTGCTGTGGTCGCTGGCGCAGAACGCGCTGTGGGGAGTCAGCGGGCGCATCGGCGTCGGGCAGGCGCATCTGTCCGAACCGACCGTCGGTGTCGTCTTCGCGGTCGCGCTGGGCGCGGGGCTGCTGGGCGTGCTGGGCGCGGGGGCGCTGGGGTCGCGGCTGGGGCGGGCGCTGCCCATCGGCGGCGGGACGGTGCTCATCGCGTGCTGCATCGCGCTGAGCGCTTCCGCGACCGGGCTGGGGAGTTTCGCCTTCGGGGAGATCGCCTGGAACACGTTCTATCCCGTTGTCCTGTCGTACCTGATCGGGCTGGCCGCCTCGCTGGATGCGCGGGGGCGGTGGGCCGTGCTGGTGGGGTCGGCGTCGTCGCTGGGGACTGCGGCGGGGCCGCTGACCGGGAGCGTGCTGTCGGCGCAGGCGGGGTTTCCGGTGATGGGGGCGGTGCTGGCGGCGGGGTTGCTGCTGGTCGCGGTGCCGATGACCGGGGTGGCGCTGCACGCGGGCGGGCGGGCGTTGCTGCCGGGGGCCGTGCGGAGGCGGGGCGGACATCCGGCGGCTGTCGTCGCGGCGACGACGGGAACTCCGTCCGGGGTGGTGCCGGAGGTGGGGGCGCCGGAGCAGCCGGTCGTGGAGATCACGCTGGACGCGGCCGCTGTGCCGGCGAGGGGGGCGTACGACACGGCGGCGGCTACGAGGGCGCCGGGGGGCATCTGAGGTACGTGAGGTCAGCCGCGGTCGGCTGGAGGGTGCCGCTGCGCCCACCCGTACCGCCCCAGCGGCACGAATGCCCGCAGCCGCGACGCCCCTCGGGGGCGCGGGGAACTGCGCGACCGGCCACCGACCACAGGCACCCGGCATCACAAGGTGTCGCAGCCCCCGCGAGGGACACAGCCGGCGGCGGAGGCGCCCCGCAGGGGCGCGGGGAACTGCGCGACCAGCCACCGACCACCCGCACCCGGCATCGAAGGTGTCGCAGCCCCCCTCGAAAAATACGACCGGCGGCAAAGGCGCCCCTCGGAGGCGCGGGGAACTGCGGGACCGGCCACCGCCTGCCGGCGGCTATGCGCGCCGCTTCGGGAGCGGGACCCGGTCCAGGTCCCTCGCCACCGTCAGATCCCCCTCGTACCCCGCCGCCCGCGCCTCGCGTTCGAACGCCGACGGGTCCGAATACCGCTGACTGAAGTGGGTCAGCACCAAGTGACGGACCCCCGCCTCGCGGGCGACCCCCGCCGCCTGGCCCGCCGTCAGGTGGCCGAACTCCACCGCCAGAGCCTCGTCCTCCTCGAGGAACGTCGACTCGATCACCAGCATGTCGGCACCCTCGGCCAGTTCATACACGCCCGCACACAGCCGCGTGTCCATCACGAACGCGAACCGCTGTCCGCGCCGGACCTCGCTGACGTCCTCCAGGGCGACCCCGTTGAACGAACCCTCGCGCTGGAGGCGGCCGACGTCCGGCCCGGAGATGCCGTGCGCGGCGAGACGGTCGGGCAGCATGCGGCGGCCGTCGGGTTCGACCAGCCGGTAGCCGTACGCCTCCACCGGGTGGGAGAGCCGGCGCGCCTCCAGCGTGTAGCCGGGGGTGCGGACGAGCGGGCCGTCGGTGTGGACGGGGGCCTCGAGGAGGGCGACGGTCTCGCGGTAGGCGGTCGCGTACCGGAGCCGGTCGAAGAACCGCTGCCCGGAGCGCGGGTAGTGCGCGCTGACCGGGTGCGGCACCTTGTCGAGGTTGATCCGCTGGATCACCCCGGCGAGCCCCAGCGAGTGGTCGCCGTGGAAGTGGGTGACGCAGATCCGGTCGATGTCGTGCGCGGCGACCCCGGCGCGCAGCATCTGCCGCTGGGTGCCCTCGCCGGGGTCGAAGAGGAAGCCTTCGCCGTCCCAGCGCAGCAGGTAGCCGTTGTGGTTGCGGTGCCGGGTGGGGACCTGGCTGGCGGTGCCGAGCACCACCAGTTCACGGACGGACAACGCGGCCTAGCCGGGGGGCCACTCGAGACCGCGTCCGCCCAGGACGTGGGCGTGCGCGTGCCACACGGTCTGGCCGGCGCCGCTGCCCGTGTTGAACACGATGCGGTAGCTCTCCAGCTTCTCCTGGTCCGCGACGCCCTGCGTCTCGCGCAGCACGTCCGCGGCGAGCTCGGGCGCCGCGGCGGCGAGCGCCGCGGCGTCCCTGTGATGCGCCTTCGGGATCACCAGGACATGGGTGGGCGCCTGGGGGTTGATGTCACGGAACGCGACGGTCGTGTCCGTCTCCCGCACGATCGTCGCCGGGATGGTGCCCGCGACGATCTTGCAGAACAGACAGTCGTCCTGGGGTTCCCCTGCCATACGCCCTCCTCGACCCGGTGATCTTCACTACCCAGGCATGCTACCGATCCCGCCGCGGGCCGTCGTCCCGCCCGCGCGCGGTCACGACAGCCGCGGCGGCGTCTTCGCCGGGGTCGACTCCAGCGCCTCCAGCGCCAGCCGTACCGCCTCGTCGAGCTGGACGTCCCGCCCGGCGGCGTGGTCCTGCGGGCGCTGGACGACCTCGACGTCCGGGTCGACGCCGTGGTTCTCGACGTCCCAGCCGTACCCCTCCAGCCAGAAGGCGTACTTGGGCTGGGTGACGAGCGTGCCGTCGACCAGCCGGTAGCGGCTGTCGATGCCGATGACGCCGCCCCAGGTGCGGGTGCCGACGACGGGGCCGATGCCGAGCGCCTTGATCGCCGCGTTGACGATGTCGCCGTCGGAGCCGGAGAACTCGTTGGCGACGGCGACGACGGGTCCCCGGGGCGCGTCGCGCGGGTAGCTCTCGGCGCGCATGCCGCGCGGCAGGTCCCAGCCGACGATCCGCCGGGCCAGCTTCTCCACCACGAGCTGCGAGGTGTGGCCGCCGCGGTTCTCCCGCACGTCCACGACCAGACCTTCGCGCAGCACCTCCACGCGCAGGTCGCGGTGGATCTGCGCCCAGCCGGGCGCCTGCATGTCGGGGACGTGGATGTAACCGAGCCGGCCGCCGGACTTCTCCAGCACGTACGCCCGCCGGTCGGCGACCCACGCGTGGTAGCGCAGGGGTTCCTCGTCGGCGAGCGGTACGACGACGGCGTGCCGCGGCTCGCCCCCGCCGGCCGGTGACACGGTCAGCTCGACGGGCTTGCCCGCCGTCCCCACCAGCAGCGGCGCCGGGCCGGTGACCGGGTCGACGGGCTGTCCGGCGACGGCGACGATCGCGTCACCGGGGCGGATCGCGACGCCGGGCGCGGCGAGCGGGGAGCGTGCCTCCGGGTCGGAGGTCTCGGCGGGCAGGATGCGGTCCACGCGCCAGCTGCCGTCCTCGTGCCGGGAGATGTCCGCGCCGAGGAGTCCCTGTCGGGGGCCGCCGCCGTAGCCGCCGCGGGGGGTGACGTAGGCGTGCGAGGTGCCGAGTTCGCCGTGCACCTCCCACAGCAGGTCCACCAGGTCGTCGTGGGTGGCGAGCCGGTCCAGGACGGGCCGGTAGCGGTCCAGCACCCCGTCCCAGTCGACGCCGCTCATGTCGGGACGCCAGAAGTTGTCCCGCATGATGCGGCCGTTCTCGTCGAACATCTGCCGCCACTCGGCGGACGGGTCGACGAACTGCCGCACCCGCGCCAGGTCGACGGTGATGTTGCTGTCGCTGTCGTCGTCGGAGGAGGCGCGCCGGTCGCTGGGCACGACCTTGAGCCGCCCGTCGGTCCACAGCAGGACCCGCTTGCCGTCGCCGCTGACCTCGAAGTGGTCGGCGTCCACGGCGAGGTGCTCGATGCGCTGCTGGGCGAGGTCGTAGCGCTCCAGGTCGGTCTTGGGATCCGGGTCGTCGGGCGTGGCCCGGGACGCGCCGAGCACGCCGCGCACCGGGTGGCGCAGCCACAGCACGCCGTCCTTGGCGGCGCGCAGGTTGCTGTAGCGGGCGGCCTCGACCGGGAACGGCACGATGCGGTCGGCGAGCCCGTCGAGGTCGATACGGGTGGTGGGGGTGCCCTCGCTGTCGGGGGTCTCGTCCCGGTCGGGGGTCTCGAAGGGCCGCCCGTGCCGCTGCGGCCCGAACGGCGACGGCGTGGCCGCCGCCAGCGTGATCAGGTAGGGCCGTACGCCCTCGACGAAGGCCAGGTCGAAGACGTGCTCGTCGTAGACCGGGTCGAAGGAGCGGGTGGACAGGAACGCGAGGTGCTTGCCGTCGAGGGTGAAGGCGGGCGCGTAGTCCTGGAAGCGCAGCGGGGTCGCCTCGGTGACCGACAGGTCGGTGGTGTGGGCGAGCTTGATCTGGCTGAGCGGGCGCGGGCCGGGGTGGGACCAGGCGAGCCAGCCGGAGTCGGGCGAGAAGACCAGCCCGGAGACGTCGCCGTCCTCGCTGCGGTCGACCTCGCGGACCTCGCCGGTCTCCCGCTCGACGAGCAGGAGGCGGCCGTCGTGCGAGGCGATCGCGGCGCGGCTGCCGTCGGGGGCCATCGCCAGCTCCACGACCCTGCCGAGCTGTCCGGCGGCCAGGCGGCGCGGGGTGGCGCCGGGGGCCGGTCCGGTGGCGGGGGCGAACTCCAGGGCGTCGTCGCCCTCGGCGTCCGTCACCCACACCACCCATTCCTCGCCGTCCGCGCGGAAGGTGCGCGGGCGCCGGGCGCGGACGCCCGGGGTGGCGGCGAGGGCGCGGGCGGGGCCGGAGCGGTGGGTGACCCAGTGGACGGTGCCGCGCACGCACACGGCGCTGCCGCGCGCGGTGTGGTCGGGGGACGCGGAGCCGAACCATCGGGCCGCGTTCACCGGGAACGGCTGCAGGTCGACGCGCTGGCCGCCGAGCCGTACGTCGAGCCGGCGCGGCTCGGCCGTGTCGAGGTCGTCGAGGATCCACAGCTCGCCCGCGCTGGACCAGACGACGCGGGTGCCGTCGGTGGCCGCGTGGCGGGCGTAGAAGCCTCCCCCACTTTCGGCTTCGCTCGAGCGGGAGGCGCCCCCGAGCGGTGTGTGCCGCCGCAGGTCGGAGCCGTCGGCGAGGGACGAGTACAGCGCGCCCGTGCCCTCGTGGTCGGAGAGGAACGCGATCCTCCCCCACTCTCGGCTGCGCTCGAGCGGGGGGACCCCCATCCCCACCCACAGCGGGTACTCGATGTTCCCGTCGAGGTCCTCGTGCAGCCGGACGAACTCGCCGTCGCCCTCCCGGTCGATCCACAGCTTGCCCGCGGTGCCGCCCCGGTACCGCTTCCAGGCGGCGGCCTCGCGGCCCATCGTCGCGGACAGCAGCACCGTGTGCGGCCCCGCGGCGACGTCGCCGACCGGCCCGTACGGCAGGGTCTCGGCGGGTCCGCCGTCGAGCGGCACGGCGCGCGCCCAGGTGCGGCGCAGACTGGCCTGGCCGTGCGTGGTCAGCGCGAGGACCCTGCCGTCCGCGGTCCAGCCGCGGACCTGGGTCCTCATGCTGCCCCAGTGGGTGAGCCGGCGGGCGGGTCCGCCGTCGACGGGGGCGACGTGCACCTCGGGGACGCCGTCGCGGGTGGAGGTCCAGGCGACGGTGGCGCCGTCCGGGGAGATCCGTGGGTGGTTCACCGGCACGTTGTCCGCGCTGACCCGCCAGGCGCGGCCGCCGTCGAGCGGGGCGAGCCACACGTCGTCCTCGGCGGTGAAGGCGACCAACTCGCCGTGCAGGTGCGGGAAACGGAGGTATGCGCTGGATGCGACCGATGCAGGCTGTGTCACCCGATCACCCTATGGGCGCGCGTGCGGTCCGGCCAGGGGTTCCGATCACTTGCCCTCGACGGGGCGACAGTTCGGGTACTGGTCGCACCACACGGTCGTGGTGACGGTCACCGTGACGGTGGGCCGCGGTCCCTGCTGCGTCGGTTCGCCCACGCGGGGCGGGCTCTTGGAGTCGCAGTCGCCCAGTCCCTCGACGCGGAACACCTGCCGGCCGTCCACCTTCGCGGTGATGTCCCCGCGGATGCAGGCGTTGTTGACGGCGTGGGTGACCCGTCCGGTGACGGTGATCTCCTTGCCGCCCTCGGTCTCGCCCTCGCAGTCGACGGAGGCGGCGGTCGCCTCCGACGCCGGCGACGCCGACCGGTCCCGGTCCCCGAAGGACGCGGTGCAGGTGAGCCAGCGGACCTTGTCCTTCTGCCGGTTGAGTTCCTTGGTCACGGTCCCGTCGGTGGTGATCGCCACGGCGGCGGAACTGAGGCTGCCGCCCTCGCAGGCGGTCGCGCCGGCGGCCGCGGCCACGGCGAACACGACGACGGCGGTGTGCCGCCGCCAACGCCGCCCTTTCGGGACCCACTTCGTCGCCCCCATGCACGGCAGCGTGCCATCGCCGCCGGCGCGGCGGTAGGGCGCATTGGGCCACGTGTGGCGACCGCCCTGGGGGCCGCGCCCCCGGACCCTCGGCGGGAGACCAGGAAATTCAGCCCCTCCGGCGTTCGAGGAGCGAGGTCCGGGGCGGAGCCCCGGGGCGTCAGGACCAGCGCCCGGTCCGCCCCAGCAGCAGCGCGGCAGCGGCCGTACCCGCCGTGGACGTCCGCAGCACGCTCCTCCCGAGGCGGTACGCCCGGGCCCCCACGCTCTCGAAGAGCTCCAACTCCTCGGGGGACACCCCGCCTTCGGGCCCGACGACCAGCACGATGTCCCCGGACTCCGGCAACGGAGCCGAAGCCAACGGCTCCGTCCCACTCTCGTGCAGCACCGCCGCGAACTCCGCTTCGGCGAGAACCGAAGCAACCCCCTTGCTCGTCGCCGCGTCCGCCACCTCCGGGAACCGCACCCGGCGCGACTGCTTGCCCGCCTCCCGGGCGGTGGCCCGCCACTTGGCGAGGGACTTCACGCCCCGCTCGCCCTTCCACTGCGTGATGCACCGCGACGCCGCCCACGGCACGATCGCGTCGACGCCGACCTCGGTCATGGTCTCCACGGCCAGCTCGCCCCGGTCGCCCTTGGGCAGCGCCTGCACGACGGTCAGCCGGGGCGTCTCCGCCGGCTCCTCGACGACCTCCCCGAGCCGGACGATCAGCCGGTCCTTGCCCTCGGCGCCCTCCACCTCGCCGGGGGCCCAGCGGCCCGCTCCGTCGGTGAGGACGACCTCCTCGCCGGCCCGCAGCCGCTTCACGGCGACGGCGTGCCGGCCCTCGGGACCGCCAAGGACGTAACGGCCGGTACCGCCGGTGTCGAAGTCGTCGACGACGAACACGGGCGCGGTCATCGGGCACCTCCCGCCGACAACGCTGTCCGGGCGGAGGCCAGTTCGGCGACCAGAACCTCCACCAGCTGCCCCGCGGGCAGCTCACGGGCCATCCGATGGCCCTGCCCCGCCCACAGCGCGAGCCCCTGCGCGTCCCCCGCCTTCGCGGCGGCCTTCCGCAGCGGCGCGGTGAGGTGGTGGACCTGCGGGTAGGCGGCGGGCGCGTACGGGCCGTGCTCGCGGACGAAGCGGTTGACCAGGGCGCGCGCCGGGCGGCCGCTGAAGGCGCGGGTGAGCTCGGTGCGGGCGAAGAGGGGATTGGTGAGGGCCTGCTTGTGCAGGGCGTGCGCGCCGGACTCATGGGCGGCGACGAAGGCCGTGCCCAGCTGGGCCGCCCTCGCGCCGGCCGCGCACACGGCGGCGATCTGGCCGCCGCGCATGATGCCGCCGGCGGCGACGATCGGGATGCCCACGGACTCGCGGACCTGGGCGACGAGGGACAGCAGTCCGATGCCGCTGCCGTCGGTCTCGAGGAGGTCCCGGTGGGTGCCCTGGTGGCCGCCGGCCTCGACGCCCTGGGCGATCACCACGTCGGCGCCGGCCCGTTCCACGGCGCGGGCCTCCTCGGCGGTCGTCGCGGTGACGAAGGTGAGGCTGCCGACGCGGTGCAGCGAGTCGATCACCTCGCGGGCCGGGACGCCGAAGTGGAACGACACGACCGGCACGGGGTTGTCGAGCAGCACGGCGAGCTTGGCGTCGTAGCCGTCGTCGCGGCCGCTCTCGGGGTCGCCCAGCTCGGTCTCGTACCAGGAGGCCTCGCCGGCCAGCTGGTGGGCGTAGACGTCGACGGCGGCGGGGTCGGCCGTCTCCGGCTGGGGCAGGAAGAGGTTGACGCCGAAGGGGCGGGAGGTGAGTCCCCGCAGCTGCTTGATCTCCTGGTACATCCCGTCCGCCGTCTTGTACCCGGCGGCCAGGAAACCGAGCCCGCCCGCGTCGGACACGGCGGCGGCGAGCTGCGGCACCGACACGCCGCCCGCCATGGGCGCCTGCACGATCGGGTGCGGGAAGAGATCGGTCAGTACGGAGGACATGACCGCATGTTGTCACGTCCCCCGACCAACTCCGAATCGACCCTTCCCCTTGGCATAAGCCACTTTTCGCCGGGCCGCCGACCACGCCGGCGGCCCTCGGCGAGGGGCGGGGTCAGCGCCCCTCGAACGGCCGCTCAGCGCCCGTTGAACGCGTCCTTGAGCCGCGAGAACAGGCCCTGCTGACCGGGCTGGAACTGCCCCGTCGGCCGTTCCTCGCCGCGCAGCTTCGCCAGCTCGCGGAGCAGCCGCTCCTGCTCCGGGTCCAGCTTGGTCGGGGTCTGCACCTCGACGTGGACGATGAGGTCGCCCCGGCCGCCGCCGCGCAGATGCGTGACGCCCCGGCCGTGCAGCGGGATCGACTGGCCGGACTGGGTGCCGGGCCGGATGTCGACCTCCTCCATGCCGTCCAGCGTCTCCAGCGGCACCTTGGTGCCGAGCGCCGCCGCGGTCATCGGGATGGTGACCGTGCAGTGCAGGTCGTCCCCGCGCCGCTGGAACGTCGGGTGGGGCAGCTCGTGGATCTCCACGTACAGGTCGCCGGCGGGGCCGCCGCCGGGGCCGACCTCGCCCTCGCCGGCCAGCTGGATCCGCGTGCCGTTGTCGACGCCGGCCGGGATCTTGACCGTGAGCGTGCGGCGGGAGCGGACCCGGCCGTCGCCCGCGCACTCCGGGCAGGGCGTGGGCACCACCGTGCCGAAGCCCTGGCACTGGGGGCAGGGCCGCGAGGTCATGACCTGTCCCAGGAAGGACCGGGTGACCTGCGAGACCTCACCGCGGCCGCGGCACATGTCACACGTCTGGGCGGACGTGCCAGGGGCCGCGCCCTCGCCGTTGCAGGTGTTGCAGACGACGGCCGTGTCGACCTGGATGTCCTTGGTCGTGCCGAAGGCGGCCTCGTCCAGCTCCACCTCGATCCGGATCATGGCGTCCTGGCCGCGGCGTGTGCGCGAGCGCGGTCCGCGCTGCGACGCCGTGCCGAAGAACGCGTCCATGATGTCGGAGAAGTTGCCGAAGCCCCCGGCCCCGAAGCCGCCCGCGCCGCCGGCGCCGCCGGACTGCGAGAGCGGGTCGCCGCCGAGGTCGTAGACCTGCTTCTTCTGCGGGTCCGACAGCACCTCGTAGGCGGCGTTGATCTCCTTGAACCGCTCCTGGGTCTTCGGATCCGGATTGACGTCCGGATGCAGCTCGCGGGCGAGCCGCCGGAAGGCCTTCTTGATCTCTTCCTGCGACGCGTCGCGGCGTACGCCGAGTACGGCGTAGTAGTCCGTGGCCACCTATGACTCCGCCAGGATCTGTCCGACGTACCGTGCCACTGCGCGTACCGCTCCCATCGTTCCGGGGTAGTCCATGCGGGTCGGTCCGACCACGCCGAGCTTGGCGACAGCCTCGCCGCCCGAACCGTAGCCGACCGACACGACGGACGTGGAGTTGAGTCCTTCGTGGGCGTTCTCGTGACCGATCCGTACGGTCACACCCGGATCCTTCGCCTCGCCGAGCAGCTTGAGGAGCACGACCTGCTCCTCGAGCGCCTCCAGGACGGGCCGGATCGTGAGGGGGAAGTCGTGCCCGAAGCGGGTGAGGTTGGCGGTACCGCCGATCATCAGCCGCTCCTCGTTCTCCTCGACGAGCGTCTCCAGGAGAGTGGAGAGCACCGTGGAGACCGTACCGCGGTCGTCGGCCTCGAACGCCTCCGGGAGGTCCTCCACCAGACTCGGCACATCGGCGAACCGGCGGCCCGCGACCCGGCTGTTGAGCCGCGCCCGCAGGTCGGCCAGGGACGCCTCGCCGAACGGCGCGGGGCAGTCGACCATGCGCTGCTCGACCCGGCCGGTGTCGGTGATCAGCACCAGCATCAGCCGCGCCGGGGCGAGGGACAGCAACTCCACGTGCCGCACCGTCGAACGGGTCAGCGAGGGGTACTGCACCACGGCGACCTGCCGGGTGAGCTGCGCGAGCAGCCGCACCGTGCGGGCCACCACGTCGTCGAGGTCGACGGCGCCCTCGAGGAAGTTCTGGATGGCCCGCCGCTCGGGCGGGCTCATCGGCTTGACGCCGGCCAGCTTGTCGACGAACAGCCGGTAGCCCTTGTCGGTGGGGATGCGCCCGGCGCTGGTGTGGGGCTGGGCGATGAAGCCCTCCTCCTCCAGGGCCGCCATGTCGTTGCGCACGGTGGCCGGGGAGACGCCGAGCTTGTGCCGCTCGGTGAGGGCCTTCGACCCGACGGGCTCCTCGGTGCCCACGTAGTCCTGGACGATCGCGCGCAACACCTGGAGCCTGCGTTCACTGAGCATCGCGCACACCTCCAGCTGGCTTCCGCCCGGTAACGACCCTGGCACTCTTCGCACGCGAGTGCCAGACTTCCCCGGCCCAGTGTACGGCCGGGGGGTACGACGTCGGCAAGGCCGGTCCGCGCCGTGGTGCCGGGGGACGTCGTCCCCGCTAGCGTCCCGGTCATGACCGTGACTTGGGAAGAGTCGGGATGGGAGCAACTGGCGCCGGGGGTCGGTCGGCGCCGGCTGCCGGGGTGGGACTGCACCGCGGGGCTCGTGGCGGGCGCGGACGCCGTCCTGGCCGTCGACGCGGGCTCCTCCCTCGCCGAGGGCGCGCGGTTGCGGAGCGAGGCGCGGGAGCTGACCGGCCGCCGTGTGACGCATCTCGCGCTCACCCATCCCCACTTCGACCATGTCCTCGGAGCGCCCGCGTTCGCGGACGCGGAGGTGTACGGGGCGGTCGGCCTGGACGTGGCGCTCGCCGAGCGGGGGCGGGACGAGCTGCGGGCGGACGCGGTGCGCTGGGGTCTCGACCCGGCGGAGGCCGACGCGGCGGTGGCGGCGCTGGTCCCGCCCCGGCACGCGGTGTCCGGCGAGTGGACGCTGGACCTGGGCGGCGGCCGCCAGGCGCTGCTGGCGAACGTGGGTCCCGGGCACACGGCGTACGACCTGGTGGTGCTGGTGGCCGGGGACCCGGAGGTGGTGTTCTGCGGCGACCTGGTCGAGGAGTCGGACGAGCCGCAGGCGGGCCCGGACGCCGTCCCGTCCCGCTGGCCGGACGCCCTGGACCGGCTGCTGCGGCTGGGCGGCGAGGACGCGGTGTACGTCCCCGGCCATGGCGCGGTGGTCGACGCGGCGTTCGTACGGGCCCAACGGGACGCGCTGGCGGCCCGGTTCGGCGTGTCGGAGTGATCATCGGGCCGGTGTCGCTCGTATCGTCGGCAGAATGCGCCAGTACTCCGCCGATCTGACCCCTCCGTGGAAGAAGCCGCAGTCCGTCCCCGAGGTGCCGGCCGAGCCGGGCCTCGTGGTGGAGGAGCCCGGCACCGGGTTCTGCGGCGCCGTGATCCGCTGCGAGGCGGGCACGGTGACCCTGGAGGACCGCTTCGGCAAGCACCGGGTGTTCCCGCTGGAGCCGCGGGGGTTCCTGCTGGAGGGCCGCGTGGTGACGCTGGTCCGCCCCTCCTCCGGCCCCGCCCGCCCCACCCGCACGGCGTCAGGCTCGGTCGCCGTCCCCGGCGCACGGGCGCGGGTCGCCCGCGCCGGGCGCATCTACGTCGAGGGCCGGCACGACGCCGAGCTGGTCGAGAAGGTGTGGGGCGACGACCTGCGGATCGAGGGGGTGGTCGTCGAGTACCTGGAGGGCGTGGACGACCTCCCGTCGATCGTGGAGTCCTTCGCCCCCGGGCCCGACGCGCGGCTGGGGGTGCTGGTGGACCACCTGGTGCCGGGCTCGAAGGAGTGGCGGATCGCCCAGGCGGTGACGAGCGAGCACGCGCTGGTGGTGGGGCATCCGTACATCGACATCTGGGAGGCCGTGAAGCCGGCGTCGGTGGGGATCGAGGCGTGGCCTCGTGTGCCGCGGGGGGTGGACTGGAAGACGGGGGTGTGCGGGGCGCTGGGGTGGCGGGTCGCGCACACGGGGGAAGCATGGCGCCGCATCCTGGACTCCGTCCACTCCTACAAGGACCTGGAGCCGCAGCTCCTCGGCCGGGTGGAGGAACTGATCGACTTCGTCACGGCGCCGGCGTGACACCCGGGTTTTTCGCCCCCGCCGCCCCTTCCCGTCCCGTCCCGTCCCTGGGGGCTGCGCCCCCAGACCCCTTGTCGGCCCTGGCGGGCCTCGTCCTCAAACGCCGGACGGGCTGAAATCAGCCCCTCCGGCGTTTGAGGGGCGGGGTCCGGGGCGGAGCCCCGGGGTCGGGTATGGGAAGGGGCAGGGGGGCGAACAACCCTCTGGTCAGTCGACCAGGTCCCGCACCACCGCGTCCGCCAGCAGCCGCCCCCGCAGGGTGAGGGCCGCGTGGCCCTCGGCGAACGGCTCGGGGCGGAGCAGGCCGTCCGACAGCGCGCGCCGGGCCGCAGCCAGCCCCTCCTCCCGGAGCAGATCCAACGGCACCCCCTCCCGAAGCCGAAGCTCCAGCAGAATCCGCTCCACCCGCCGGTCCTCGGAGGACAACACCTCACGCCCCGCCCCCGGCGACCGCCCCTCCCCCAGCGCCGACGCATACGCCCCCGGGTGCTTGACGTTCCACCACCGCACGCCACCGACGTGCGAGTGGGCTCCGGGCCCGGCCCCCCACCAGTCCGCGCCCCGCCAGTACAGCTCGTTGTGCAAGCAACGCCCCGCCTCCGACGTCGCCCAGTTCGACACCTCGTACCAGGAGAACCCCGCCCCCGCCAGCATCTCCTCCGCGATCAGGTACCGGTCCGCGTGGACGTCGTCGTCCGTCATCGGCACCTCTCCCCGCCGGATCCGCCGCGCCAGCTGCGTGCCCTCCTCGACGATCAGCGCGTACGCGCTGACATGGTCGGGGCCCGCCCCGATCGCCGCGTCCAGCGAGGCACGCCAGTCGTCGTCCGACTCCCCCGGCGTGCCGTAGATCAGATCCAGGTTGACGTGGTCGAACCCGGCCGCCCGCGCCTCGGCGACGCAGGCCTCCGGCCGGCCGGGGGTGTGGGTGCGGTCGAGGATCTTCAGCACGTGCTGCCGGGCACTCTGCATGCCGAAGGAGATCCGGTTGAAGCCGCCGGCCCGCAGTTCGGCGAGGTAGGCGGGGTCGACGGACTCGGGGTTGGCCTCCGTCGTGACCTCGGCGTCCGGCGCGAGACCGAACTCCTCTCGGATCGCGCCCAGCATCCGCACCAGGTCGCCCGCGGCGAGCAGCGTGGGCGTGCCGCCGCCGACGAACACCGTGCGCACCGGCCGCGGGTCGTCGCCGAGCACCTTGCGGGCGAGCCGGATCTCGTCGACGAGGGTCTCGGCGTAGTTGTCGCGGGAGGCGAGCACGCCGCCGGTGCCGCGCAGCTCGGTGGCGGTGTAGGTGTTGAAGTCGCAGTAGCCGCAGCGGGTCGCGCAGTAGGGGACGTGCAGGTAGAACCCGAGGGGGCGGTCGGCCGCCCCGGCGAGCGCGGACGCGGGCAGCGCGCCGTCGGCGGGGACGGGCTCGCCGTCGGGGAGTGCGGAAGGCATGTGCTCCATTGTCCCGCACCCTGGACCTTCCCTTTCCCGGCCCTCACTCGGCCTGGAGCACCAGCAGGGCCATGTCGTCCGCCGGGGGCCGCGCCCCGAACTGGTGCACGAGCCGGGTGATCCGGTCCGCTATCGCCCCGGCCTCCATCCCGGCGCAGCCCGCCAGCGCGCGGGCCAGTCCGTCGCCGTCGTCGAACTGCCGTGACCCGGAGCGCCGCTCGGTGACTCCGTCGGTGACGCAGAGCAGGGTGTCGCCGGAGTACATCTCGAAGGTCTCGCTGGTGTACCCGGCGTCCTCGACGACCCCGAGCAGCGTCTGCGGCTGGGCGACGGCTCGTACGGCGCCCTCCGGGTCGAGGAGGAGGGGCAGGGGGTGGCCGGCGGAGGCGATGGTGCAGCGGACGCCGCCCTCGAAGGGCACCAGTTCGCCGTAGAGGAGGGACAGGAATCGGGTCTGGGGGCCGTCGCCGGGGGCGGTGGGGCGTGCCCCGGCCGCCACCAGCGCGCGAGCCGCCGCGTCGGCGGCCTCGGTGGCGTCGTCGAGGAGGAGCTGGTTGAGCCGGTCGAGGACGTCGGCGACGCGGTAGCCCTCGCGGGCGAGCAGCCGCAGCCAGGGGCGGACCAGGCCGATGACGACGGCCGCCTCGGGGCCCTTGCCCTGGACGTCGCCGACGGCGAAGCACCAGCGTCCGTGACCGGCCGGGAAGAGGTCGTAGAAGTCGCCGCTGGGGCCGCCCTTGTCGCACGGTTCGTGGACGAGGGCGCTGCGCACGCCGGGGATCTCGGCGACGGCGCCGGGCAGCAGGCCGCGCTGGAGCACGGCGCTGATGGTGGCCTGGCGGGCGTACTGCCGGGCCGCCCCGATGGCGAGCGCGACCCGGCGTCCCAGGTCCTCCACGAGCCCGGTGATCTCGTCGGGGAAACGGTCGATGCCGCCCCGCCCGATCACCAGCGTGCCGAGCGGGCGCCCCCCGGCGACGAGCCGGTACGCGAGCGCGGCTCCGGGCGGATCGAGGGCGGGCCCCTCGGCGTCACCGGGCGGAGGCCCGCCGGCCTCACGGGACGCCACTCCGTCGACGCCCCCGGACACGGCGGACACCGGACTGCCGGCCTTCCGAGCCACGGCGGACGCCGGTCCCTCAGAGCCGACGCACTCCGAACCGCCGACCTCCCCAGCCACGGCGGACGTGGGCCCGTCCGCGCCCCCGGACGCGGCGGACGCCGGCCCTCCGGCGGCCCGGGAGGCGACGCGCTCCCGCCCGTCGGCTCGCTCCGCCGCCGGGCCGCCCGCGCGTCCGGACCGGTCCGGCGTGCCCGGTTCCGCGCCCTCCACAACGGTGGCCCCCGGCCACGGATACCGCACCGGCCCCGTGCCCAGCGGGTCGTCCGACTGGGGCGGCGGTGTGCGTTCGAGGGCCCGGCTCAGCTCCTCCACCAGGTGCTCGCCGGCGTGCCAGACGCGGGCGAGGCGGCCTCCCGCTCCGGGGCGGCCGCCGTGCGCGGTGGCCTCGTCCTCCAGCCAGACCGCGCACCAGTCGGCGAGCCGGGGCACGATCAGCTGGCCGGTGAGGGAGGCGACCAGGTCCTCGTCCAGCTGTCCGGCGAGCAGGTCGGACGCCTCGGCGAGGAAGGACAGCGCGCCCCGGCCGAGCCAGGCACCGTCGCGGCCGGGGCGGCGGGCCAGCCAGTCGTCGCCGTAGGATGCGGCCCGCCAGGCGTCCCGGGGGCCTTCGCGCGGGCCGTCTCGGGGTCCGGTGTGCCCGCGCGGGGCGAGGGGGTCGGGCGGGTCGCCGGAGAGGGCGGCGGCGGCGCGCAGGTCCCGCGCCGGGGCGCGCTCCCCGGCGTACGCGGCGGGCGGGCCGGCGGGCGCCTCCTCGCGCGTGGGCAGCCGCGCCCACACGGTCTTGCTGCCGGCGCGGTAGGTGACGCCCCAGGACTCGGCGAGCGCGGCGACCAGGCGCAGGCCGCGCCCGTACTCGGGGATGTCGTGCGCCGGCGCCTCCACGGCGTCGTCGCGGGGCGTGCGGGAGGGGTGCCGGTCGGCGACCTCGACGACGAGCGCGCCGGTGTCCTCCTCCAGCCTGCAGGTCAGGTGGACGTCGGTGCCGGCGTGCACGACCGCGTTGGTGACCAGCTCGCTGGCGACCAGGGCGGCGTCGTCGCCGACGCGGCCGGTGAGGAGGTCGGCGCCGTCCGCCGAGGCCTGCGCCCATTCCGTGAGCGCCTTGCGCAGCAGCGCGCGTGCGGAGCCCGGCGCGAGGGGACTTCCGGACAGCGTCGCCTCCACCCGTGTGCTCCCCCGCACGTCGGAGGCGCACGAGGTGGTCTCCCGTTGGGTCGGAATGGCCCGCATGGGCAGCTCCCCGGGCAGTTCGTACGAAGAGAACTCGATCGCTTGCCGACAGGGTGACAGAACGGACCCGCCCATAAGCGTGGAGTCACGAAAGTGGACCGCTTGCCGGGGGAACAGTGCTACCCGTTCGGTCAGCAACGGCACCGCGACCGCTCGTTTCCGGTCATCGCGGAACGAGGGCTGTCGGGCCCGCGCCGGCCGGCGCGGGCCCGCACAACAGGAGCCCCGACGGGAGCCCCGAAGGAGCCTCAGGAGAAGTCGAGGACCAGGCGCCCGCGCAGCCCGCCCGCCTCCAGCAGGCGGTGCGCCTCGGCCGCGTCGGACGCGGGCAGCACCTTGGCGACGCGCAGGGACAGCACGCCCTGCTCGGCCTGGAGCCGCAGGGTGTCCAGCAGGGCGGTGTCGGTGCGGACGCTCGCCACGATCACCGGGATCACCGTGACGCCGCGTTCCGCGGGGCCCTGCCAGCCGCGCAGCGCGACGAGGGCACCGCCGTCCGCGACCGCGGGGACGGCCTCCTCGCGCTGGTCGGAGCCGTCCACCAGGCCGGGCACACCGTCGGGCGCCAGTTTCCGGATGCGGGCGGCGACGTCCGTGCCGCGGTCGACGACATGGTCGGCGCCGAAGCCCCGCACCAGGTCGCGGTCGTGCGGGGCGGCGTCGGCGACGACGGTCAGACCGTCGGCCTTGGCGAGTTCGACCGCGTAGCCGCCGACGGCGCCCGTCGCGCCGGTCACGGCGACGGTGGCGCCCTCGGGCAGCGCGAGGGTGTCGAGGGCCAGCCGGGCGGTGGCGGCGTTCATCAGGAGGGTGGACGCCTCGGCGTGGTCCGTTCCGGCGGGTGCGGGGACCACCGACTCCGCGGGCACGACGACGTGTTCGGCGTAGGCGCCGCCCCGCGGGCGGGTGAACATCACGATGGCGACGACCCGTTGCCCCACGGAGAGCCGGCCGTCGACGCCGGGGCCGATCTGGTCGATCACGCCGGCCGCGTCCATACCGGGCACGAACGGGGGCGGCACATCCGTCATCCGGGGGGCGTGGCCGCCGGTGCGCAGCATGACGTCGGTGGGGTTCACGGCGGCCGCGTGCACCCGGATGCGGACCTCACCGGGTCCCGCCTCGGGGGTGGGGAGCTCCATCTCCCGCAGGACCTCGGGACCGCCGTACGTGGTTAATGCGATTGCCTTCATGGCGAGAGGCAACCGCGCCGGCCCGCGATCGATTCCCGGAACCGGCGGCACAAAAAGCGGAAGGTCGGCTTCGGCCGGGAGGGCGTGCGCCCTCCCGGCCAACGGTCCGTCACTTCTCGATCGTGCCCTCGTACATCTCCTCGATGAGGTGCTTGTACTCGCGCTCCACCACCGGGCGCTTGAGCTTCAGGCTCGGGGTGATCTCGCCGTGCTCCACGTCGAGGTCGCGCGGCAGCAGGCGGAACTTCTTGATGGTCTGCCAGCGCTGCAGGCCCTCGTTGAGCTGCTTGACGTAGCCGTCGACCATCTCGACGGTGGCGGGCGCCGCGACGATCTCCGCGTACGGCTTGCCCCCCAGACCGTTCTCGGCCGCCCAGGCAGTGAGGGCGGCCTCGTCGAGCGCGATGAGGGCGGTGCAGTAGTTCCGGTCGGCGCCGTGCACCAGGATGTTGGAGACGTACGGGCAGACCGCCTTGAACTGGCCCTCGACCTCGGCCGGCGCGATGTACTTGCCGCCGGAGGTCTTGATCAGGTCCTTCTTGCGGTCGGTGATGCGCAGATAGCCGTCGGCGGACAGCTCGCCGATGTCGCCGGTGTGGAACCAGCCGTCCTCCTCCAGAACCTCTGCGGTCTTGTCGGGGAGGTTGTGGTAGCCCTGCATGATGCCGGGGCCGCGCAGCAGGATCTCGCCGTCGTCGGCGATGCGGACCTCGGTGCCGGGCAGCGGCTTGCCGACGGTGCCGGTGCGGTAGGCCTCGCCGGGGTTCACGAAGGAGGCCGCGGAGGACTCGGTGAGGCCGTAGCCCTCCAGGATGTGAATGCCGGCGCCGGAGAAGAAGTAGCCGATCTCCGGGGCGAGGGCGGCCGAGCCGGAGACGCAGGCGCGCAGCCGGCCGCCGAACGCCTCGCGGATCTTGGCGTAGACGAGCTTGTCGGCGAGGGCGTGCTTGGCGCGCAGTCCGGCCGGGGCGGTCGCGGCGCCGGTGCGGCGGAAGTTGTCCTGCGTGACCTTGGCGTACTCACGGGCGACGCCCGCGGCCCACTGGAAGATCTTGTACTTGGCGCCCCCGCCGGCCTTCGCCTTGGCGGCGACGCCGTTGTAGACCTTCTCGAAGATGCGGGGAACGGCGGCCATGTAGGTCGGCTGGACCACCGGCAGATTCTCGATGATCTTGTCGACGCGGCCGTCGACCGCGGTGACATGACCGACCTCGATCTGGCCGGAGGTGAGCACCTTGCCGAAGACGTGCGCCAGCGGCAGCCACAGGTACTGCACGTCGTCACTGGTGACCAGGCCGGTCGCGGCGATCGCCTTGGCCATGTACGCCCAGTTGTCGTGCGGCAGGCGCACGCCCTTGGGGCGGCCGGTGGTGCCGGAGGTGTAGATGAGGGTGGCGAGCTGGTCCTTGGTGAGGGCCGCGACCCGCTCCTTGATCAGCTCCGGCTCCTTCTGGAGGCGGGCGGCGCCGCGCTTCTCCAGTTCGGCCAGGGTGATGACGAAGTCGTCGGTGTCGACGCCCTCGGGGTCGATCGCCACCACGTGGGTCAGCTCGGGCAGCTCGCCGCGCTTCTCGACGGCCTTGGCGACCTGCTCGGCGTTCTCCGCGATCAGCACCCGGCTCTGCGAGTCGGAGAGGATGTACGCGGACTCCTCGGCGTTGGTCTGCGGGTAGATCGTGGTGGTGGCGGCGCCGGCGCAGAGGATGCCGAGGTCGGTGAGGATCCACTCGACGCGGGTGGCGGACGCGAGGGCGACCCGCTGCTCCGGCTGCACGCCGAGTTCGATCAGGCCGGCCGCGATCGCGTGGACGCGTTCGGCGGCCTCGGCCCAGGTCAGCGACTTCCAGTCGTCCGGGCCCTCCCCTGAGGCCGGTGGGACCGGGTAGCGGTAGGCCTCGGCGTCCGGTGTGGCCGCCACACGCTCCAGGAAGAGGGTCGCCACGCTCGGCGGACGGTTCTCGATCAGTGTCTGTGTGTCGCTCACGACATCCTCCGGGGCCCGCGACGGTGCGGCTGGCTCAGTGCGGCTGGGGTTTCCTCGCAGCGTTGTTTAACTCGCGAGTAACTATCGAGCACGGACAGAGTAAAGGTCGACCGGCCACTGCGTAAGGGGCCACGGCCTGTAACTTCACACAGACAGTCACGCGAGGAACGTACGGGGCCCGCCGCACGGACGTGCGACGGGCCCCGATTCGCCCGGTTTGCGGAGTGACCCCCGGTAACCCGCGGCTACTTCTTGGCCTTGCCGGATCCCGCGTTCTCGTCGCTGGAGAGGACGGCGATGAAGGCCTCCTGGGGAACCTCCACGGAACCCACCATCTTCATCCGCTTCTTGCCTTCCTTCTGCTTCTCCAGCAGCTTCCGCTTACGGGAGATGTCACCGCCGTAGCACTTGGCGAGGACGTCCTTGCGGATGGCGCGGATGGTCTCGCGGGCGATCACCCGGGAGCCGATGGCCGCCTGCACGGGCACCTCGAACGCCTGCCGCGGGATCAGCTCCTTCAGCTTGGCGACGAGCCGCACGCCGTACGCGTACGCCTGGTCCTTGTGGGTGATCGCGGAGAACGCGTCCACCTTGTCGCCGTGCAGCAGGATGTCCACCTTGACCAGGCTGGACGTCTGCTCGCCCGTGGGCTCGTAGTCGAGGGAGGCGTAGCCGCGGGTCTTGGACTTCAGCTGGTCGAAGAAGTCGAAGACGATCTCCGCGAGCGGCAGGGTGTAGCGGATCTCCACCCGGTCCTCGGAGAGGTAGTCCATGCCGAGCAGGACGCCGCGCCGGCTCTGGCACAGCTCCATGATCGAGCCGATGAACTCGCTGGGCGCGAGGATCGTGGCCCGCACGACGGGCTCGTAGACCTCGCTGATCTTGCCCTCGGGGAACTCGCTCGGGTTGGTGACGGTGTGCTCGGTCCCGTCCTCCATGACCACGCGGTAGACCACGTTGGGGGCGGTGGCGATCAGGTCGAGGCCGAACTCGCGCTCCAGCCGCTCGCGGATCACGTCCAGGTGCAGCAGGCCGAGGAAGCCGACGCGGAAGCCGAAGCCGAGCGCGGCGGAGGTCTCCGGCTCGTACACCAGGGCGGCGTCGTTGAGCTGGAGCTTGTCGAGGGCCTCGCGCAGCTCCGGGTAGTCCGAGCCGTCCAGCGGGTACAGCCCGGAGAACACCATCGGCTTGGGGTCCTTGTAGCCGCCGAGGGCCTCCGTGGCGCCCTTGGACTGGCTGGTGACGGTGTCACCGACCTTCGACTGGCGGACGTCCTTCACACCCGTGATCAGGTAGCCCACCTCGCCGACGCCGAGGCCGTCCGCGGCCAGCATCTCCGGCGAGTTGGTGCCGATCTCCAGCAGCTCGTGGGTGGCGCCGGTGGACATCATCTTGATGCGCTCGCGCTTGTTGAGCTGGCCGTCGATGACACGGACGTAGGTGACGACACCGCGGTAGGAGTCGTAGACCGAGTCGAAGATCATCGCGCGGGCGGGGGCGTCCGCGACGCCGACCGGGGCCGGGATGTCGGCGACCACGCGGTCCAGCAGCGCCTCGACGCCGAGGCCGGTCTTCGCGGACACCTTCAGCACGTCGTCCGGGTCGCAGCCGACCAGGTTCGCCAGCTCCTCGGCGAACTTCTCCGGCTGCGCGGCCGGCAGGTCGATCTTGTTCAGCACCGGGATGATCGTGAGGTCGTTCTCCATCGCCAGGTACAGGTTGGCGAGGGTCTGCGCCTCGATGCCCTGGGCGGCGTCGACCAGGAGGATGGTCCCCTCGCACGCGGCGAGCGACCGGGAGACCTCGTACGTGAAGTCGACGTGCCCCGGGGTGTCGATCATGTTGAGGATGTGCGTCTTGCTCTTGTCGTGGGTCGGGGCCCACGGCAGACGCACCGCCTGGGACTTGATCGTGATGCCGCGCTCGCGCTCGATGTCCATGCGGTCGAGGTACTGAGCGCGCATCTGCCGCTGCTCGACCACACCGGTCAGCTGGAGCATCCGGTCGGCGAGCGTGGACTTGCCGTGGTCGATGTGCGCGATGATGCAGAAATTGCGGATCAGCGCCGGGTCGGTACGGCTCGGCTCGGGCACATGGCTAGGGATCGCGGGCACGCAGGGTCCTGATTCTTGAGGCGTCCGCATACGTGTGCTTGTCCGTCTGCGGTCTCGGGTCGGATCGATACGTAGCTTCCATGGTCCCACGGGTGGCGACCTGGGACGGGTTTGGGCCACGGAATGGCCCGCTGGTAGTGTGGGGGGCTGTGTCTCATGCCCTCTCAGCGCGAGGCACACCCCAAGAAATCACCCGGTGCGAAGCCGTGCGTCAGCGTACGGCCCGTGCCAGAACCTGTAGAGGCTCATTCGTGGCGAACATCAAGTCCCAGATCAAGCGGAACAAGACCAACGAGAAGGCCCGGCTGCGCAACAAGGCCGTCAAGTCCTCTCTGAAGACCGCGATCCGCAAGGCCCGCGAGGCCGCCGCCGCGGGTGACGCCGAGAAGGCCACCGAGTACCAGCGCGCCGCTGCGCGCCAGCTCGACAAGGCCGTCTCGAAGGGCGTCATCCACAAGAACCAGGCCGCCAACAAGAAGTCGGCGCTGGCTCGCAAGGTCGCGTCCGTCAAGGGCTGAACCACCCTGATCTGACCGTCGGCGGGACCCGGGCGGGCCCTCTCTCATCCGCCCCCGGCCGACACCCCCGAGCCCGTACGCGGCCTGCGTTCGCCACGCGGGTACGGGCTCGACAGCTTCATCCGGAGGCCCCGTCCCCCGCCCTTCCCCAGGGCGGGAGGCGGGGCCTTCGGCATGTACGTCTACGAGGGCTACGCCCGGCCGCGGGAGCGGGCCGCGCGGGCGATGGTGACGACCGCCTTCTCCAGGGCGTACTCCGGGTCGTCCCCGCCGCCCTTCACGCCCGCGTCGGCCTCGGCGACCGCGCGCAGCGCCACGGCGACGCCGTCCGGGGTCCAGCCGCGCATCTGCTGGCGCACGCGGTCGATCTTCCAGGGGGGCATGCCCAGCTCACGCGCCAGGTCGGCGGGGCGGCCGCCGCGCGCCGAGGACAGCTTGCCGATGGCGCGGACGCCCTGCGCGAGCGCGCTGGTGATCAGCACGGGGGCCACGCCCGTCGACAGCGACCAGCGCAGCGCCTCCAGGGCCTCCGCCGTGCGTCCCTCGACGGCCCGGTCGGCGACCGTGAAGCTCGACGCCTCGGCCCGCCCGGTGTAGTAGCGGCCGACGACGGCCTCGTCGATGGTGCCCTCGACGTCCGCGACGAGCTGCGTGACCGCGGAGGCCAGCTCGCGCAGGTCGCTGCCGATGGCGTCGACGAGCGCCTGGCACGCCTCGGGCGTCGCCGAACGCCCCGCCGTCCGGAACTCGTTGCGCACGAACGCCAGCCGGTCCGCCGGCTTGGTCATCTTCGGGCAGGCCACCTCGCGCGCGCCCGCCTTGCGCGCCGCGTCCAGCAGCCCCTTGCCCTTGGCGCCGCCCGCGTGCAGCAGCACGAGGGTGATCTCCTCGGCGGGCGAGGACAGGTACGTCTTGACGTCCTTGACGGTGTCGGCCGACAGGTCCTGCGCGTTGCGCACGACGACGACCTTGCGCTCGGCGAACAGCGAGGGGCTGACCAGCTCGGCGAGGGTGCCCGGCTGGAGCTGGTCCGGGGTCAGGTCGCGTACGTCCGTGTCGGCGTCGGAGGCCTTCGCGGCCGCCACCACCTCCCGCACGGCGCGGTCGAGCAGCAGCTCCTCCTGGCCCACGGCGAGCGTCACGGGGGCGAGAGGGTCGTCGGATGCGTTCTTCCTGGCCATCGCCGACAAGCATCCCACGGGCCACCGACAACCCGGCCCGGCCGCTCGTGCGGAGGCCGTTACGGCTCCTCGCGCCAGCCGTCCCACCCGGCGAGGAACTCGTTCAGCTCGCCGGGGTCCAGCCGGCCCGCCTCGTCCCGCAGCAGCACGAGCCACTGCGCGTCCTCCGCGTCGTCCTCCCCCGCGAGGGCGTCCCGCACGAGCCGCGGCTCCTCGTCCACGCCGAAGCGCTCCTCCAGCGCCTCGGCCACCTCCTCGGCCGCGTCCCGGTCGGGCAGCACCAGCACATGTCGCACATCACTCACACGGCTCATTGTCCGGTACGGGGTCAGCCGTCCGTCCCGCCGCCCCGCACCGCCGGCGCCGCGTCGAGCGTGATCCCGAACTCGTCCCGGTAGATCCCCAGCACCTCCGCGTCCGACCCTGCCTCCCGCTCCTGCCGTGTGCCGTCGGGAGCCGTGAGGGTCAGCCGCCGGCCGCTGAGCGTGATCCGCCCGCCGTCCTCGGTGACCCGCGAGCACACCAGCGACCGGGTGAAGTGGGAGTGCGGCGAGGTGCGGTGCCACCAGGCTCCCGCCGTGAAGTCGGCGAGCGCCCTGGGCCGTGTCTCCAGCCGGTACACCGGCCGCCCGTCGCGCAGCACGTCCAGGTCCGCCGCGTCCGCCGCCCCGTGACCGCCGCGCACCCCGGCCGCGTCCGGCTCGGCCTCCGCGATCCGGAAGACGCCCGCCGAGTCACGCTGCTCCCCTCGCTCCCCGAAGGCGAGCGGCAGATGGAAGTGCGAGCCGAAGCCGACGTCCGCCAGCCAGTCGCCGCCGTGCTCCGTCCGCACCCGCAGCGCGAGATGGTCGTACGGGATGCCCAGGCGTCCGCCCTCCCCGTACACCCGTGCGGCGAGCAAGGTGACGTCGTAGCCGAGGGCGGTCAGCAACGCACCGAAGGCGCCGTTGAGTTCGTAGCAGAACCCGCCGCGCCCGGCCTCCACCACCTTGTCCAGCAGCCGCTTCTCGTCCAGCACGATCTCCTCGCCGAGATGCACGGACAGGTTCTCGAACGGCACGGTCCGCAGATGGCGCAGATGCAGCTCCCGCAGCGCGTCCGGCGTGGGCCGGGCGGGCCGCTCCACCCCCAGGCGGCGCAGATAGGCGTCGGTCGTCGCGGCGTCGGTCGTCGCGGCGTCGGTCGTCGCGGCGTCGGTCGTCGCGGCGTCGGTCGTCGCGGCG
Organism: Streptomyces sp. P9-2; assembly: GCF_051903975.1. NCBI lineage: Bacteria > Bacillati > Actinomycetota > Actinomycetes > Kitasatosporales > Streptomycetaceae > Streptomyces > Streptomyces sp. P9-2. The sequence goes on along the minus strand of NZ_CP192633.1, from coordinate 2,747,828 downwards.
TCGGTCGTCGCGGCGTCGGTCCCGTCGGTCATGGTCTCAGTGTCGCGCCACCTCCAGCTCCCCGTCCCCGCCCGTCCCGGAAACGACCGCCAGCGCCCCGTCCCGGTCGGTCCGCAGCACCGCCGCTCCGCCGGCCCGCAGCGCGTCCACCGTCCCCGGGGCCGGGTGGCCGTAGGAGTTGTCCTCGCCGGTGCTGATCAGCGCCAGGCGCGGCGCGGCGAGGCGCACCAGACCCGGGTCCTGGTACGCCGAGCCGTGGTGGGCGACCTTGAGGACGTCGACGCCGGCCAGCTGCCGCGCCTCGGGTGAGCGGGCCAGGGCGCGCTGGGCCGGGGGCTCCAGGTCGCCGAGGAGGAGCAGGCGCAGACCGCCGGTGCGGACCAGCATGGCCACGCTGGCGTCGTTCGCCCCCTCCACCGCCGGGTGGCCTCCGGGCGGCGGCCACACGACCTCCCAGGACAGGTCACCCGCCCGGCGCCGCTCCCCCGCGACGACACGTGTGACCGGGACGCCCGCCGCGGCCGCCGCTCTTCGGACGGCCGCCGCCTGGTCGGCCGGCTCCTCCAGGCCCGTGGTCCCGATGCCGCCCACCTCGCGCCCGCGCAGCACCCCGCTCAGCCCGGCCACATGGTCGGCGTGGAAGTGGGTGAGGACGACGAGCGGGATCCGGGTGACGCCGAGGGAGCGCAGGCAGCGGTCGACCGGCTCCGGGTCGGGTCCGGCGTCCACGACCACCCCGGCGCCCTCCCCCGCCGCCAGCACCAGCGCGTCTCCCTGCCCCACGTCGCACATCACCATCCGCCAGTCGGGAGGCGGCCAGCCCGTGATCGTGCGCACCAGCGGCCGGGGCTGCACCACCACCAGCGCCAGCAGCAACGCGCAGGCGGCGCACCACCAGGGGTGCCGCAGCAGCCGGCGCCCCACGAGCAGCACGGCGAGCGTGACCGCGCCGAGGGCCGCCGCGCCCGTCCAGCTCCCCGGCCAGTCCACCCCGGCGCCCGGCATCGCCGCACCGGTCCGGGCGACCCGCGCGATCCACCCGGCGGGCCAACCCGCGCACCACGCCACCGCCTCGGCCAACGGCATCGCGATCGGCGCGGTGGCCAGGGCGAGGAAGCCGAGCACGGTCGCGGGGGCGAGCGCGGCCTCGGCGAGCAGGTTGCAGGGGATCGCCACCAGGCTCACCCGGGCCGACAGCACGGCGACCACCGGGGCGCACAGCGCCTGCGCGGCACCGGCGGCGGCGAGCGCCTCCGCGATCCGGGGCGGCATCCCGTGCCGGCGCAGCGCCTCGCTCCAGCGCGGGGCGAGGGTGAGCAGCGCGCCGGTCGCCAGCACGGAGAGGAGAAAGCCGTAACTGCGGGCCAGCCATGGGTCGTAAAGCACCAGGAGCAGGACTGCCGTGGCCAGGGCCGGGACGAGGGATCTGCGGCGGCCGGTGGCGAGCGCGAGCAGCGCCACGGAACCGCAGGCGGCGGCACGCAGCACGCTCGGGTCGGGCCGGCACACGACGACGAACGCCAGGGAGAGCACCCCGCCCAGCACCGCCGTGGTCCGCAGCGAGATGCCGAGGCGGGGCGCGAGCCCGCGCCGCTCGGCCCGTTGCGCCATCCCCGGCGGACCGAGGAGCAGGGCGAGCAGGATGGTGAAGTTCGCCCCGGAGACGGCGAGGGTGTGGGTGAGGTCGGTCTCCCGGAACGCCTGGTCCAGCTCCGGCGTCACCCGCGAGGTGTCCCCGACCACCAGCCCCGGGAGCAGCGCACGCGCGTCCTCCGGCAGATCCTCGGTCGCCTCGCGCAGTCCGTCGCGCAGCCGTCCCGCGAGCCGCTGCGGGGCTGAGGGTCCGGCTACGGTCTCTGGACCGTCGCGGCCGTCCACCCGCAGCACCGCCGCGAACCGGTCGCCGCCCTCCCGCGCCGGCGCGAGCCCCGCCTCGACCCTGAGCCGGGTGGAGGGGAGCAGGGTCAGCCAGGGCGAGCCCTGGTGGTCAGCCGCGGTGGCTGTGGTGGTCCGTTCCTCGTCGCCCGGGTCGACGATCAGCAGGACCGGGGCCCGCGTGGCACGGGTCGTCGTTCCGGCCCTCTCCACGCGCCGCACCTCGGCCTCGACCAGCACCGAAACCGGAGCCATCCGGTTGCCGCTGACCCGGGGCCGGGTGAGCCGTGGGTCGGCGGTGACCTCCACCTCCGCGACCACTCGCGCGTACTCCTGGGCCAGCTCGGGCACGGGACCGCGTCGGACGTCCGCGCCGTGCAGGCCTGCCGAACCGGCGGCCGCCGCGACACACAGCAGGGTGGCCGCGACGGCGTGCGCGGTCACGGGCACCCGCACCGTGAGGCGTCGGCGCGCCAGGAACAGCGCGACGGCGACCAGGACCGAGACGGCCACGGTGGTCACGGCCCAGCCCGGAGGGGCGTGGAGCATCACCGCCGCCGTGGCCCATGCGGCGAGGGCGGGCGGGACCAGCCGGAGGTCGGTCGGTCCCTCATGCCGGGGACGGGAGGCGCCCGGCTGGTCAGCCGAGGCTTCGGGGTCGATGCGGGTGAGGGTGCTCATGGCCGGACGAGGTCCCGTAGGTCGGCGAAGCGGCGGTCGCCGATGCCGTTGACCTCCCGCAGCTCGTCCACCGAACGGAAACCGCCGTTGCGGGTGCGGTAGTCGACGATGTGCTGGGCCAGGACCGGGCCGACACCGGGGAGGGTGTCGAGCTGGTCGATGGTGGCGGTGTTCAGGGAGACGGGGGCCGTGGGACCGGACGCCGTTCCCGTGCCTGCCGGGGCTGCCGGAGCCGCCGCTGCGGCCGAAGCCGGGCCGCCCACCACCAACTGCTCGCCGTCCACGAGGAACCGGGCGCGGTTGAGGCCGCCCGTCTTCGTGCCGGGCCGCACCCCGCCCGCCGCCTTCAGCGCGTCCTCGACCCGTGAGCCCGCGGGCAGCCGGTGGACGCCCGGGTCCCGCACCTTGCCGCTGACGTCGACCACGATCTCGGGAGCCGCCGAGCCGCCTGCCTGCCCGAAGGTTCCCGGAGCGCCCGGGGGATCTCCTCCGGGGTCCACGCCCTTCCCTTGCGCCGCGGGTGCCGCCCGCACCACCTCCGGCGCCCGCACCGGCTGGGTGCGCCCGGTCCAGAAGTGCTGCACGGCGAACACCAGGGCGAGCGCAAGGAGCGCGGACAGCGCCACGACACTGCGCCGCTCCAGCCCGCACCGGGCCTGCACCCACAGCGGCAGCCGCTCCCGCAGCGCGGGGCCGAGAAGCCGCCCGGACGGAGACGCCGGGGGCGGTTCGGGCACTGCTTCGGGCGTCTCTCGGTCCTCCGGGTCCGGCAAGCCGCGCTCACTGCGGCCAGGGCGCCCGGCGGGCAGCCGCACAGGGTAGGTCGCCGGCTCCTCACCCTCCGGCCCGAACCCGAGGAACCGCCCCGGACGGGCAGCCGCATCCGCGCGGTCCGGCAGCCGCCTCAACTCCAGCGTCCGGTCCGCCGCCGAGTCCCGTCGCCGCCCAGCAGCCACCCGGGGCCTCGTCAGCAGGGCGTGCCCCGCGACCCCCTGACGGTCCACCACCACGACCCGGCAACGCCGCCGTGAAGACGGCACCCCACCCTTCACACCCGCTAACGCGCGACCCGCTCCCAACTCCGGCCGCGCCCAGCTGGGTGCCCTCCGCACCGCCCGCTCCCCGCGCACCACGGGCTCCCCGGACTCCCCGGACTCCCCGGACTCCCCGGACTCCCCGGACTCCCCGCCGAACAGCGTCTCGGCCCGCCGCCGAATCTCCTCCCCCGGATCCTGACGGTCCCCGTCCCGCCCCCACGCACGCGCCCTGCTCGGGCGCCCCCTGCGGTGACGGTGACGGGCGTGGGACATGCGGCCGTCGGACAGGGGCCCACGCCCCGGACCACTCGTCGGAACAGCGGTACGTGTCTGTGATCGAAGTGCCATGCGACGAGGGTCGGGCACAACCGCACCCTCGCGATGATCATGGTCAAAACCCGTGGACGAGCACCCAGTTGTGGAAAACTCCGTCACCCGATCGAGGGGCCCTGCCCCACCCGAGCCCCGGCCCGCCCCTCACCGGGCCGAAACCACGACCCCCAACAACCCCGGCCCCGTATGCGCCCCGATCACCGCGCCCACCTCGCTGACATGCAGCTCGGACAGTCCCGGCAGCCGGGTGCGAAGCCGGTCGGCCAGCGCCGAGGCGCGTTCCGGGGCGGCGAGATGGTGGACGGCGACGTCCACCTCCGCGCCTCCCGCGCGGTCCGCCGCGATCTCCTCCAGGCGGGCGATCGCCTTGGACGCCGTCCGCACCTTCTCCAGCGGTTCGATACGCCCGCCGGCCAGTTGCAGCAGCGGCTTCACGGCGAGGGCGGAACCCAGCAGGGCCTGCGCCGCGCCGATCCGGCCGCCCCGGCGCAGATAGTCGAGCGTGTCCACGTAGAAGTAGGCCGAGGTGCCCGCCGCCCGCTTCTCCGCCGCGGTGACCGCCTCGTCCACCGTGCCGCCCGCCTCCGCCGTCTCCGCGGCCGCCAGCGCGCAGAAGCCGAGCGCCATCGCGATCATGCCGGTGTCGACCACGCGGACCGGCACCGGCGCCTCGCGGGCCGCGAGGACCGCCGCGTCGTAGGTGCCGGACAGCTCCGCGGAGAGATGGAGGGAGACGATGCCGGTCGCGCCGGACTCGGCGACCCTGCGGTAGGTCTCCGCGAACAGCTCCGGGCTGGGGCGGGACGTCGTGACCGGTCGCCGCTTCTGCAAAGCCTGGGCGAGGGAGCGGGTGGAGATCTCGGTGCCCTCCTCGAGGGCGCGGTCCCCCAGCACCACGGTCAGGGGTACCGCCGTGATGCCGTGCCGCTCCATCGTCCGGGCCGGAAGGTAGGCCGTTGAATCGGTGACGATCGCGACATGGCGGGACATGAGCTGGAGGTTACCTGCCATGGCGGCCGTGCGGCAGCCCGGGCCCGTGGGGGCGTCGTCCGCCGCGGGACGATCAGTACCGCTCAGGCGGTGGTCACGTGGTGGATTCGGGGCGCGGCTTCTTCTGCCAGGGGTAGGTGGGGCGCGGGGCGGCCGGGGCGATGGCGGGCCGCTCCTGGTCGTCGCCCTGCCGCGGCTCCGCCTCCTGCCGGGCGGTGTCCGGCCAGGTCTGGCCGGATCCGGCGGCGTCGGCGGCCGGGGCCTCCGGCCAGCGCGGGGGTGCGGGCGTGGACGGCTGGTCCGTGGTGGTCCAGTGCCGCAGGGCGCCGGCCTCCATGTCGATCTGCGCGCTCAGCGAGTCGAGGTCGTCGTCCGCGAAGCGGCGGGCGCGGTCGCGGGTGGCCCAGCGCAGGGAGTCGGCGGAGCTGGTGATGCGCTCGGTGCGCTCGCGCAGGTCGGGCAGGCGCGCGGACAGCGTGGCGCGGTCCGGCTCGCCCTCCAGACGGCGCAGTTCGGCGTCCAGCTCATGGCCGTGCGCACTGAGACGCTGGAAGAGGGACAGTGACTCCTTCACCGAGCCGTCCTCGGCGGCGACCGCCTCCAGGGCGTCCTGCGTGGCGCGCATCGAGGTGCGCAGCTTCAGCCGGAGCTGGGCGATCTCACCGGCCGGGCCGGTCTGCGCGAACGCCTTGGCGCGCAGGGTGTGGTCCTCGACCGTGCGGCGGGCCTGGTGGATGTGGCGGTCCGCGCTGCGCTTGGCGGCGCCGACGACCTTCACCGTGGCGTACACGCCCAGGGCCACGAAGAGCACGAAAAGCAGCGCGATCACTGCGAACACCGCTTCCACGAGGCTCCTCCTCAGGGCACGTCCGGCCTGTCCCGGCACATGTCGTGCCGCTCTTCCACGGTAAACGCAACGGGCAGGCCCGGAGTTCCGGCGGAACCCCGAACCTGCCCGCAGACGACCCGGCCGCTACCCGTAAGGGTCAGGCCGGGCCATGACCGGACCGGTGACGGCCGGACCGGCAAGCGTCAGGCCGGAACGATGTTCACCAGCTTCGGCGCCCGCACGATCACCTTCCGGATGCCGGCGCCGTCCAGCGCCGCGACCACCCGCTCGTCGGCCAGCGCGGTCTTCTCCAGCTCGTCCTCGGAGATGCCCGGGGACACCTCCAGCCGCGCCTTCACCTTGCCCTTGATCTGGACCACGCAGGTGACGGTCTCGTCCACCACGTACGCCGGGTCGGCGACCGGGAAGTCCTGGTGCACCACGGAGTCGGTGTGGCCCAGCTTGCGCCACAGCTCCTCGGCGATGTGCGGGGCCAGCGGCGCGACCAGCAGCACCAGCGGCTCCGCGACCGACCGGGGCAGCGGGCCGCCCCGCTTGGTCAGGTGGTTGTTCAGCTCGGTGACCTTGGCGATGGCGGTGTTGAAGCGCATGCCCTCCAGGTCGCCGCGCACGCCGTCGATCGCCTTGTGCAGGGCGCGCAGGGTGTCCTCGTCGACGTCGTCGGTGTCGACGACGGTCACCTCGCCGGTCGCCTCGTCGACGATGTTGCGCCACAGCCGCTGCAGCAGGCGGAACTGGCCGACGACCGCGCGGGTGTCCCACGGGCGGGAGACGTCCAGCGGGCCCATGGCCATCTCGTACAGGCGCAGCGTGTCGGCGCCGTACTCGGCGCAGATCTCGTCCGGGGTGACCGCGTTCTTCAGGGACTTGCCCATCTTGCCCAGCAGGCGGGTGACGCGCTCGCCCTGGTACCAGTAGCCGCCGTCGCGCTCCTCCACCTCGGCGGCCGGCACGGCGATGCCGCGGCTGTCGCGGTAGACGTAGGCCTGGATCATGCCCTGGTTGAACAGCTTGTGGAACGGCTCCGCGGAGGAGATGTGCCCCAGGTCGTACAGGACCTTGGACCAGAAGCGGGCGTACAGCAGGTGCAGCACGGCGTGCTCGGCGCCGCCGACGTACAGGTCGACGCCGCCGTGCGGCATGCCCTCGCGCGGGCCCATCCAGTACCGCTCGATCTCCGGGTCGACCAGCTTCTCGGAGTTGTGCGGGTCCAGGTAGCGCAGCTCGTACCAGCAGGAACCGGCCCAGTTGGGCATGGTGTTGGTCTCGCGGCGGTACTTCTTCGGGCCGTCTCCCAGGTCCAGGGTGACGTTGACCCAGTCCTCGTTGCGGGACAGGGGCGTCTCGGGCTGGGTGTCGGCGTCGTCCGGGTCGAAGGTGCGCGGGCTGTAGTCGTCGACCTCGGGCAGCTCCAGCGGCAGCATCGACTCGGGCAGCGCGTGGGCGACGCCGTCCTCGTCGTAGACGATCGGGAAGGGCTCGCCCCAGTAGCGCTGGCGGCTGAACAGCCAGTCGCGCAGGCGGAAGTTGACGGTGCCCTCGCCGTGGCCCTCGCGCTCCAGCCACTCGGTGATGCGGGCCTTGGCCTCGGTGACGTTCAGGCCGTCCAGGGAGACGTGCTCGCCGGAGGAGTTGACGATCTTCGCGTCGTGGGAGACGAAGGCGTCGTCCCACGTGGCGGGGTCGGTGCCGCGGCCGTCGGTCGGCTCGACCACGCACACGATCGGCAGTTCGAAGGCGCGGGCGAACGCGAAGTCGCGGGTGTCGTGGCCGGGGACGGCCATGATCGCGCCGGTGCCGTAGCCCATCAGGACGTAGTCGGCGATGAAGACGGGCACCTTCTGCCCGTTGACCGGGTTGGTCGCGTAGGCGCCGGTGAAGACGCCGGTCTTGTCCTTGGCCTCGGCCTGCCGCTCGACGTCGGACTTCGAGGCTGCCTGGGCGCGGTAGGCGGCGACGGCCTCGGCGGGCGTGGCGTGGCCGCCGGTCCACACCTCGTGGGTGCCCTCGGGCCAGGCGTCCGGGGTGAACTTCTCGACCAGCGGGTGCTCGGGCGCCAGCACCATGTAGGTGGCGCCGAACAGGGTGTCGGGGCGGGTCGTGAAGACGGTGATCTTCTCGCCGTCGATGGGGAAGTCGACGCGGGCGCCCTCGGAGCGGCCGATCCAGTTGCGCTGCTGCAGCTTGATCGCCTCGGGCCAGTCCAGGGCGTCCAGGTCGTCCAGCAGCCGGTCGGCGTAGGCCGTGATGCGCATGTTCCACTGGCGCAGCTTGGCCTTGAAGACGGGGAAGTTGCCGCGCTCGGAGCGGCCGTCGGCGGTGACCTCCTCGTTGGCCAGCACGGTGCCCAGACCGGGGCACCAGTTGACGGGCGCGTCGGAGGCGTAGGCCAGGCGGTACTCGCTCAGCAGGTCGGCGCGCTCGACGGAGCTCAGCTCGCTCCAGGAGCGGCCGCCGGGGACGGGGCGCTCACCGGACTCGAACTGCGCGACCAGCTCGGAGATCGGGCGGGCCTTCTGCGCGTCCTGGTCGTACCAGGAGTTGAAGATCTGCAGGAAGATCCACTGGGTCCACTTGTAGTAGTCCGGGTCGATCGTGGCGAACGACCGGCGCTTGTCGTGGCCCAGGCCCAGCCGGCGCAGCTGGACCTGCATGTTCTTGATGTTGGCCTCGGTGGACACGCGGGGGTGCGTGCCGGTCTGCACCGCGTACTGCTCGGCGGGCAGGCCGAAGGCGTCGAAGCCCAGGGTGTGCAGGACGTTGTGCCCGGTCATGCGCTGGAAGCGGGCGTAGACGTCGGTGGCGATGTAGCCCAGGGGGTGTCCGACGTGCAGGCCCGCGCCCGAGGGGTACGGGAACATGTCCATGATGAACTTCTTCGGCCGCGCGACCACCTCGGGGTCGCCCGCCAGGTCGCCCTTGGGGTTGGGCGCCGCGTACGTGCCCTCGGCGTCCCAGAAGTCCTGCCAGCGTGCCTCGATCTCGGCGGCCAGGGCGGCCGTGTAGCGGTGCGGCGCGGCCTCCGCGGCTGCGGGGTTCGTCTCGCTCATGATCCTCAAAGCTCCATCGATCGTCTCTGCCTGCTGCTGCGACTTCCTGGAAATGAAAAAACCCCTCGCACAGGAGGGGACGCCGCGCCGATTCCGACCTGCCGGAACATCGGCGGTCGGGACTGATCAGCGCGGCTCGCTAAGCAGAAGGCGTACGGCACGCATGGGGTCAGGGTACCGCAGGGACGGATCTCGCCGCGACGCCCTTCCACAACGCACTGAACAAAGGTCAAAAGTTACTTCGCGTAACAACCCCTAAGGGACAACACAACGGCCTCATTGTCTTTTGATAACAGCGCAATAACTCAAACCTGGTACTGACGGGTACGACGAGGCTTAGAGTTCGGCAGCGGGACCGCTTTACCGAACCGTTCGGAGTTGCCCCCATGAACCCTCGTCCACTCGGCAGCCCACCCCCCTCCCGGGGCAGGTCGGCTGCGACTCCGTCGTACCCGCTGTGCGTCCGGACGTCCGGAGGTGCGTCGTGAGGCCGGACGACAGCACGGCGGACGACTGGTTCGTCGACTTCCTCAACTTCGGCGTCGGCGTCCTGTCGCTCGTCTGTCTCAGCTGCTCCGTGATCTGGGGACTCGTGGCGCAGGACCGGATCCTGCTCGGCCCGCGGCAGCGGATCCTCGCGCAGGCGGTGCACCGCACCACGGCGGTCGCGTCCGTCGTCTTCCTGCTGATCCACATCGTGGTCAAGCTGGCGCTGGACCACACCTCGTGGATCGCGGCCGTGATCCCCTTCGGGCTCGTCCTCACCGACGACGAGGCCGTCATGGGCCGGAGCTTCCTGATCGGCCTCGGCACCCTGGCCGGCATGCTGATGATCTTCGTGGCGATCACCGGCATCCTGCGCAACCGCTTCGCCTCCCCGGCGGAGGTCGCCGCCCGCTGGCGCGCGGTGCACATGCTGGCCTATCCGGCCTGGTGCGCGGCGCTGGTGCACGGGCTCTACGCGGGTCGAGCGGCCAAGCCGATCTTCATGATCCTGTACGGCCTGTCGCTGTTCGGCGTGTTCGCGGCCCTGGTGCTGCGGGCCTCCCCGCGCCCGGTCAAGCGCAAGGTCGCCGACAAGATCACCTCGATGCTGGGCCTGGACCAGCAGCCCGGCGCCCGGCTGGACGAGGCCAGAGCGCGCAACGCCGAGTCCGCCCTGCCCGGTTACGGCGGCGCCCGCGACGAGCGGCGGCCGCGCGCCGAGCGCCCGTCGTACGAGGCGCCCGAGTCCGCGCCGGCCCCGGAACCGGCGAACGGCTTCGCGGCCGCCTACCGCGCGGTGTCCCCCCGGCAGTCCGCCGCGCAGAACCCGCTCACGGACGCCACCGCCCGCATGGAGATGCCGGACCTCCAGGCCACGGAGGCGATACCCCGGGTGGACTCGCCCTCCAGCACCTCGGGCAGCTGGCCGATCCCGTCCCCGCCGCCGGTCGGCGAGGCCCCTCCGTCGGCCTACGACCCGCTCAACGACACCGGATACAACATCCCGACCTACAACAATTCGGTCGCCTCCGGCTACGGGTCGAGTGATGTGTACGACACCGCTGAGACAAACGGCCTCTACGGCACGTACAACCCGGGTGACACGTACAACAGCGGTCCCGCCAATGCACCAACCCCCGGTGTGCCCTCGTCGACCTACGACTTCGACGCACCGGGGTCGGGCGAACCTTGGAACACGCCTTCCGGAGGCTTCAATTGAACGAGGCCCTGCCCGACGTTCCCGAAGTCCGCGTCGTCGGACTTCCCCAGCTCACGTCGGGCTTCGACCTTGTCGACCGGCTCGATCTGCAGATGCACCTCAAGGTGCACGGCCCGCTCGAGCCCCTGGGCGGTGAGCAGCTCGCGCAGCTCGCCGAACGCATCAACCTCAGGGGCCGCGGCGGCGCGGGCTTCCCCTTCCACAAGAAGCTGCGCTCGGTCGCCGAATCGGCGATCAAGCGCGGCGTCCGGCCGGTCGTCGTCGTCAACGGCAGCGAGGACGAACCGGCCTGCCGCAAGGACACGGTGCTCATCAACCGGGCGCCGCACCTCATCCTGGACGGCGCGCTGCTGTGCGCCGAGGCCATGGGTGCCCGCACGCTCGTGGTGGGGGTCACCCGTGAGTCCACCCAGCGCTCGATGGAACAGGCGCTCGCCGAGCGCGGCCTGAGCAACGGCCGCCGCTCGGCGCTGCGCGCCCGGGTGCAGCGCAACCCGGTGCGCATGGTGACGGGGGCCGCCGCCTCCCTGATCCGCTCCATCGACGGCGGCCCGGCCATCCCGCCGGGACGCAAGACCAGCGCCTCCAAGAGCGGTGTGGGCGGCGCGCCCACGCTGCTGTCCAACGCCGAGACGTTCGCCCAGCTCGCCATCGCCGCCCGTATCGGCCCGGAGCGCTACGGCAACACCGGCCTGTACGACGAGCCGGGCACCGTGATGCTCACGGTGTCCGGTGCGGTGGCCCGCCCGATGGTGGTCGAGGTGCCCACCGGCGTGCCGCTGCGCTACGTGCTCCAGCTGGCCGGCGCCCCGCCGGTCCCGCAGGGCGTGCTGACGGGCGGCTATCACGGCAAGTGGATCGACGCGGCGACCGTGAACGAGGCGATCGTCTCCCGCAACTCGCTGGACGCGGTCGGCGGTTCGCTGGGCGCGGGCGCGATCCTGCCGATCAGTCAGGACACCTGTCCGCTGGGCGAGTCGCTGATGGTGGCCAAGTGGCTGGCGCAGGAGAGCGCCAACCAGTGCGGCCCCTGCTACCTGGGGCTCCCGGCCGCCGCGCGCGGCCTGGAGGACATCCTGAACGGCGGCGGGGCGGCCGCGCTGGAGGCGGTCCGGCAGGTCGCGACGAACGTGAAGCGGCGGGGGGCCTGTTCGCACCCGGACGGCTCGGCGATGTTCCTGGAGTCGACTCTGAAGGCGTTCACCGAGGACATCGCGCTGCACGCCCTCGGCAACGGCTGCGGGCGGCCCGTGGCCGGCGTGCTGCCGCTGTTCGAGGGCGGCGCGACGCCGACGGGCATCCCGGGCGGCGAGGACGAGGAGAAGAACGGCCCGAGCCGGCAGAAGATCTTCGTCGACTGGACGCTGTGCCGGGGCCACGGGCTCTGCGCGGACATCCTCCCCGAGGTGTTCCAGCTCGGCGCGGACGGCTTCCCGACGGTGGCTCAGGCGCAGGTGCCGCGGTACGCGGAGGCGAAGGCGCTGCGCGCGGTGCGCCGCTGCCCGGCGCTGGCCCTGCGCATCGAGGACTCGGCCCCGCAGGCGAAGGCGCCGTCCCGGAACCTCCCGGTGCTCTCCCAGGGCCGCGGGAGGCGCGCTCTGGGGCGCTGACGCGCCGGACAGGGGGGCAACACGCAGCCGGCCCTCTCCGGCGGTCCGAGGCCGCCGGAGAGGGCCGTTCGCGTACGGGGTGACCCGCGACACACACCCCTCGGCACACAACGACCGAGGGCGGACCATCCGTTCGGATGATCCGCCCTCGACTTCTGTGGAGCTAAGGAGAATTGAACTCCTGACCTCCTGCATGCCATGCAGGCGCTCTACCAACTGAGCTATAGCCCCTTGCGGTGTTCCCCCGGGTTTCCCCGGCGGCGACGCCAACTTTACACGGTCACCCTGGCCCAACACCAAATCGGTTTCGCTTCGCCCGCTTCCGCCCGGAAGGACCGCCCCCGGAGGGGCGCTCCCCCACGCTCAGGCGCTCACGCCGTCACGAACGAGTAGAAGCGTTTGAGGGTGCAGTGCTCCTCGAGGAGCCGGCCGTAGATCGGCTCCCCCTCGAGTTCCCGGTACGTCTCGATGGGGTCGCCTTTTATGATCAGCGCCCGCGCGCACTCCTCGCACCAGTACTGGTAGTCGGGGTTGATCGGCTCCATGTCGCGGACGATGGGCGTGCCGCTGCCGCACCAGTCGCACTTCCGCCTGTGTGCACCCATCGGTCAGCTCCAGCTGTGGCCGCAGGCCGTACACACGTAGGAGATCCCGCCGTTGTCGCCCAGCACCTGGGCGACGTGTGCGGAACCGCAGGAAGGGCAGCTGAGACGCGTAGAGGTCCGTCGGGTCGACACCGCTCCGAGGAGGTGGTCGACCCCCTCGAGGATGCTCGCAGGCATCACAACTCCCTCCCGTCGGGCCGCGCCCCCTTCCGGTCGTTTGATTCTGCCACGACCGGGCCAATACGGTCAGCGACGCCGTGGTACCGGTAGGGACACGGCTGTACGCCTCGTAGAGGTATACGTCGGAGGACGCCGCCACGCTCACCCGCGGACGACAAAAGATCCCGCCTCCGCTGAGGGAGACGGGATCTTCACCATGTGGAGCTAAGGAGAATTGAACTCCTGACCTCCTGCATGCCATGCAGGCGCTCTACCAACTGAGCTATAGCCCCTGGCCGCCACATGAAGTGACTTCCTGGTTTCGCCCCGCTCGGCGGGGCGAACAAGAAGAACTTTAGCCTGCGACCTGCCAGAAAGTGAAATCCGGGTCCGGGACGGCGCGGGGCGGGTCGTACGGCCGCCGCCGGAGGCCCCGGCGGCGGGCACGGCCGTCGTCAGTCGTCGTCGCCGAGCACCGGCTCGGGCAGGGTGCCGGCGTTGTGCTCCATCAGCCGCCAGCCCTTGGCGCCCTCGCCGAGGACGGACCAGCAGCAGTTGCTGAGGCCGCCCAGGCTCTCCCAGCTGCGCGGGTCGAGGCCGAGCAGCCGGCCGATGGTGGTGCGGATGGTCCCGCCGTGGCTGACCACCACGAGCGTGCCGTCCTCCGGGAGCTTCTCGGCGTGCCGCAGCACCACGGGGGCGGCGCGGTCGGCGACCTCGGTCTCCAGCTCGCCGCCGCCGCGGCGGACCGGCTCACCGCGCTTCCACGCGGCGTACTCCTCGCCGTAGCGGGCGATGATCTCGTCGTGCGTCAGGCCCTGCCAGACGCCCGCGTAGGTCTCCCGCAGCGCCTCGTCGTGGACGACGTGCAGGCCGGTGAGCGCGGCCAGCTCGGCGGCGGTCGCGGCGGCCCGCTTGAGGTCGGAGGCGACGATCGCGTCGGGCTTCAGGCCCGCCAGCAGACGGGCGGACCGGCGGGCCTGGGCCACGCCGGTCTCGGTCAGCTCGACGTCCGTGGAGCCCTGGAAGCGGCGCTCCACGTTCCAGGAGGTCTGGCCGTGCCGCCACAGGATGACGCGGCGGCCCCGGCGCGCGGAGCCGCCCACCTCACCGGTGGCGCTCACCGCCACTCACCTCCCGGGCCGGTCGCCTCCTCGGCCTCCTGGAGCTTGGCGTGCTCGGCGGCCTTGCCGCGGGTGGCCTTGGCGTCCTCGGGGAGGTCCAGCTCGGGGCAGTCCTTCCAGAGCCGCTCCAGGGCGTAGAAGACCCGCTCCTCGCTGTGCTGGACGTGGACGACGATGTCGACGTAGTCGAGCAGCACCCAGCGGGCCTCGCGGTCGCCCTCGCGGCGGACCGGCTTGGCGCCGAGCTCCTTGCTGAGCCGCTCCTCGATCTCGTCGACGATCGACTTGACCTGGCGGTCGTTCGGCGCGGAGGCCAGCAGGAATGCGTCGGTGATGGACAGCACGTCACTGACGTCGTAGGCGACGATGTCGTGCGCGAGCTTGTCGGCGGCCGCCTGGGCGGCGGTGGTGACGAGCTCGATGGAACGGTCGGTTGCGGTCACTGCGTGGCTTTCGGTCGACGGTCGGTTGACCTCCAGGGTCTCACGGACCGCCGGGCGCACCCCACGTCATTACGCGGGGTGCGCCTCCCGTCGCCTCCGGTCGCCGCCTGCTACTCCGTGCCAGGGTCGTAGTCCTGGCCGAGGACGACCGCCACGCGCGCGTTGCCGGAGATCTTGCCCTTGGTGACGGCGTCGGCGGGCAGGCCCAGGGTCTTGGCGACCTCGGTGGCGTTCTCCTTCTCCGCCGGGTCGGCGTAGACGACCTCGGAGGTGGCCTCGGCGGAGCCGGCGGTGCCGCCCTCCAGGAAGGTGAAGCCGCCGTTGAGGAGCACCACGCGCGCCTGCTCGGCGTTGTCCTTGTCGCCGGTGGCGTTGCGCACGGAGACGGTGACCGCGGCGTCCCGGTCGGGGCTCTTGGCGGTGCCGCCGAGGACGTCCTTGACGACGCTCTCGCTCGCCTCGTCGGTGAGCGTGCCGTCCTCCTCGACGGGCAGCAGCGCGGTGCGGTGGTCGCCGCCCTTGGCGAGGTCGGAGAGCCCGGCGAGGAAGGCGCCGAGGTCCGCGTCGGTCAGCGGCGGCTCGATGATCTGGCCCAGGGTCTGCACGGTGGTCGTGGCGGCGTCCGGGTCGGAGGTCATCTTGCGCAGCACCCCGTGCAGCACCTGCCCGAACCGCTCCAGCTGGGCGTCCTGGGCCTCGCCGGGGCCGCGGTGGGTGGCGTAGGCGACGGCCATCTTGCCGCTGAGGGTCTGGCCCTTGCCCTTCCTGACCAGCGGCGCCTGGCCCTTCTTCTTGGCGTCCGGGTCGGGCACGTCGGTGTCGGTGTCGACCTCGATGTTGCCGACCAGGTCGACGAGGGTGAGCAGGAAGGGGGTGTCCAGACGCCAGGTGCCCTCGATGTCGGTGCCGAGGACGGTGTCGAGGGCGGACCTGGTGCCCTCGGAGCCGTCGTCCTCGACGGACTTGGCGAGCGTGGTGGTGGTGCCGTCCTCGGCGGTGAGGGCGAGGGAGTTGGGCAGCAGCACGGTGGTGCCCTGCTTGGTGGTGGCGTTGTCGACGAGCAGGGCGGTGGAGGTGCCGCCGTTCTCGGTGTCGTGCAGATGGACGACGAGCACGTCCCGCTTCTGCGCGCCCGCGGCCGTGGTGGTGCCGGTGCCCTTGTCGGAGGAGGAGAGGCCGGGGAGCTTCCCGGCGTACCAGAGGTAGCCGACGCCGCCGGCGACGACCAGCGCGAACACCACGGTCAGCGCGATGATCCGGCTGCGGGCGCGGCGGCGGGCCTCCTCGCGGCGCTCGGTGCGGTTCTCGGTGAACTTGAGCCAGTCGATGACGTCCTCGGAGTCGCCGTCGGGCTCCTCGACGAAGGCGAACTGCTCGGTGCGGTACTCGGGGGCGGAGCCGTCCTCGTCCCTCCCGTCGTCGTCGGCCGGGCGGGCCTGCTGCGGGATGTGCGCGGTCCGCTCGGGGGCGGGGGGCTGCTCCGGTATGTACGCGGTCTGCTCGGTGACCCGGGGCTGCTGTCCGGTGGCGTCGGGGTGCGCGCCCTGCCCGTAGGGGTCGTAGGCGGGCTGCTGATGGCCGCCCGTCGCGTAGGGGTCGTAGCCGTAGCCGCCGCCGTTCCCGTACGGGTCGTAGGCGGGCTGCTGGTGGGCGCCCGTCGCGTACGGGTCGTAGCCGTAACCCTGCTGGTTCTGCTGGTTCTGGCCGCCCTGCTGCTGGCCGTAGGGGTCGTACTGCTGCTGCGTCTGCTGGTCGGCCGCCTGCCGGTAGACCGGCCGGCCGTACTCGTCGTAGCCGACGAGCTCGTACGGGCCCCCGTCCCCGTACCCCGCGTCGTATCCGTCGTTCACCGGTGCCCCTCTCGGCTCACTCGCCGCGATACAGCTGGCGCTTGGCGATGTAGCGCACGACGCCGTCCGGCACCAGGTACCAGACGGGGTCGCCCTTGGCGACTCTCGCACGGCAGTCCGTGGAGGAGATGGCGAGGGCCGGGACCTCCACGAGCGAGACTCCGCCCTCGGGCAGGCCGGCGTCGGTCAGATGGTGGCCGGGCCGGGTCACGCCGATGAAGTGTGCCAGGGAGAACAGTTCCTCGCTGTCGCGCCAGGTCAGGATCTGGGCGAGGGCGTCGGCGCCGGTGATGAAGAACAGGTCCGTGTCCGGGTTGAGCGCGTCGAGGTCGCGCAGGGTGTCCACGGTGTAGGTGGGTCCTCCGCGGTCGATGTCGATGCGGCTGACCGAGAACTGCGGGTTCTCGGCGGTGGCGATGACCGTCATCAGGTAGCGGTCCTCGGCCGGCGAGACCGCGCGGTGGCTCTTCTGCCACGGCTGCCCGGTGGGGACGAAGACCACCTCGTCGAGGTGGAACTGCGCGGCCACCTCGCTGGCCGCCACCAGGTGCCCGTGGTGGATCGGGTCGAAAGTGCCGCCCATGACGCCCAGACGGCGCTTGCCCCGCGCGACCGGGCCGGTGCCGGGGCCGGTAGGCATGTCCTGCTCTCCCATGCGTGCAGACCCTACCGGCCCCGCCTGTGGACCCCGCCCGCCAGTGCCCTCGGGGCGGGGGGCCGGCGGCTCAGCGGTCGCGGTTGAAGCGGGTGGTGATCCACAGCAGGAGCAGCAGCACGAACAGGGCGCCGCCGCCGGTGAGGTAGGGGCTGAGGCTCTCGTGGTTGCCGCCGTGCTCTCCGCCCTCGGCGGCGAGGGTGACCATCTGGGCAGCGGTGCTGGGGAAGCTCATCTTCGGCAGGACCTATCGCGTGTGGGCGGGATAAAGACGTGCGCTCATCGTATGCGGGCGGCTTCGCGGCGATCACGCCGACTCCGCCGTTGCGGGCGCGCGGCGTCCCGGCGGGGGCCGTGCCGGCGCCGGTGCGGCGGCGGAAGGCAACCGTTGCCGGTTCCCGGTCGTCCTTCCGCGTGGGGCCGCACGGAGCGGCCTTCCCCTCTGCCCGCGTACGGGAATCCCGCCTAGGCTGGGTCCCGCCGCGGGGGGAGCGTACGGGCCGCACCGGCGGCCGCGCAGGTCCATCAGACGCACATGGGGGATACATGTCCGACGGCCACCGGCACAACGGGCACGAGAGGGTGCCCGGCAGGCAGCGCAGGCGTTTCCCCGGAATCTCCTCGCGTGCGTACGAACACCCCGCCGACCGGTCCGCGCTGGTGGCGCTGCGGAAGCTGAGCGGGTTCGACACGGTCTTCAAGGCGCTGAGCGGGCTGCTGCCCGAGCGGAGTCTGCGGCTGCTGTTCCTGTCCGACTCGGTGCGGGTCTCGGACCGGCAGTTCGCGCACCTCAACGACATGCTGCGGGACGCCTGCTACATCCTGGACCTGGAGAAGGTCCCGCCGATGTACGTCAACCAGGACCCGGTCCCCAACGCGATGTGCATCGGTCTCGACGAGCCGATCATCGTGGTGACCACGGGTCTGGTGGAGCTGCTCGACGAGGAGGAGATGCGGGCGGTCGTCGGGCACGAGGTCGGGCACGCGCTGTCCGGTCACTCGGTGTACCGGACGGTCCTGCTGTTCCTGACGTCGCTGGCGGTCCGGGTCGCCTGGATCCCGCTGGGGAACGTGGCGATCATGGCGATCGTGACCGCGCTGCGGGAGTGGTTCCGCAAGTCGGAGCTGTCCGCGGACCGGGCGGGGCTGCTGGTGGGGCAGGACGTCCAGGCGTCGATGCGCGGCCTGATGAAGATCGCGGGCGGCAACCATCTGCACGAGATGAACGTGGACGCGTTCCTGGAGCAGGCCGAGGAGTACGAGTCGGGCGGGGACCTGCGCGACTCCGTGCTGAAGATCCTCAACGTGCTGCCGCGCTCGCACCCGTTCACCACGGTGCGGGCGGCCGAGCTGAAGAAGTGGGCGGCCTCCCGCGACCACCAGCGGATCATGGACGGCCACTACCCGCGCCGTGAGGACGACAAGGACGCGTCGGTCCGGGACTCCTGGCGGGAGTCGGCGAGCACCTACGCGGAGGAGGTGCGGACCTCCAAGGACCCGCTGATGAAGCTGGTCAGCGACATCGCGGGCGGCGCCGGCGACCTGGGCGACCGGGTCCGCCGCGGCTTCGGCGGCTTCACGGCCTCCAGGCCGGGCCCGTCCCGCCCGGACGCCGGCGACGACACGGACACCGGCACGGACGGGACCCCGCCGCGCGACCAGGCGTGAGACGCCTCGGCCGGGCGTGGGACGCCTCGGCCGGGCGTGGGACGGGGCGACGCGCCGTCCGGGCGCGCAGGCCCGCCGGCCTCGCAGTGCCGGGCGCCCGGCACTGCGAGCACAGCCGGTGTGCCGTCTCCTGCCGGCGCACCGCGAAGCGGACGCGGCGCCCGACCGGTCGCTCCGGCCGGATCGCCCGCCGGCCACGCGGCGCCGCGCCGGGCGCTCCGGCCCGCCACCGTTGGCACAAAGACGCGTCCCGGCCGCTGCCTGGCGGGGGTCGCATGAACCGGCGGCCTGCCGAGCCTCACAGCCGGGGCTGGGCCGCCTCCGCCAGGGTGCCGCACAGGGCCGGGGTGGTGGTGTCGGGGGCGTAGGGGTCGGTGCCGGGCGGGGGCCTGTGCGGGGCGCGCTGGCCGGCGAGCAGGGGGTGCAGGCGCGGGGCCGGGTCCAGGGCGCAGGACTGGGGGCCCGCCTGGACGTGGGAGACGACCAGCTCCGCCTGGTGCAGCCGCAGGTCCTCGCGGTCGAAGCGGAACCGCAGCTCGCGGCGGACGGTGAACAGCGACGCCTCCGCGTCCCGGCCCGCGCCGGCCGGGCGGAGCGCGTAGACGACGGTGTGGTCGGTGGTGACCTCCAGCGTGCCGGAGTCGGCCTCGGCGGTCTGGAGGGTGCCCCGGACCCGGATGTGCGGGTCGGCGAGCCGTACATGGGCGGGGTCGAAGCGGACGAGCCAGCCGGTGACCGCGTGCCGTCCGTCGGCGGCGGGCCGGTCGATGCTCTCGTCGAACTGTTCCTGCTGGCCGGAGTCGAGCAGCACCCGCACGGCGCGGGTCTCGCCGCCGGTGACCACGGCCGGGTCCAGGGCGGACCGTACGACGTAGTCCCGGGCGGTGAGCAGGGCGGACACCACCTGGTCGTCGGAGAAGTTCGCGGTGCGACGAGTGGGCGGGAGGGGGACGCCCTCGGCGCCGGTGCGGAACTGCGCGGCGGGGCTGTGCGCGTACAGCCGCTCCACGTCGTGGGCGCCGGGCACCGTGCCCTGGGGGGCGAGGGGCACCACGGTCATCCGTAAGGGCTCCGCGGGCCGCTCGGCGGCGGGGGTGCGGTAGGGGTGGCGCACGCCCATGTAGACGGCGGTGCCGAAGGCGACGGCGATCAGCAGGACCAGGACGAGGGCCTGCCGGGGGAGGCCGCTGCGGCGGGCCGGCGGGAGGCGGCGCACGGCGGGCGTGTGGTCGGCGATGCGCTCCTGCGCGGAGAACTCCTGGAGCCGGGCAGCGCGGACGAAGGTCTCGTCGAAGACGACGGACCGGTACTCGTCGTCGCCGCCTCGGGGGGTTCCCTCGGGTGTCCCCTCGGGCGGGTCCGAAGGCTCTCCCATACCTTCAGGGTGGGTCCGGCGGGGTGCCGGTAAACGCGCACCGGGGACCCAAGTTGTGACAGGTTCTCACCAAGCCGGGCGGCGGCCTCAGGGGCCGCCGGTGGGGATCACGGGGACGGCCGGCCGGGAGTAGTCGGCCGAGGCGGAGGGCGAGGCGGTGGCGCCCTGGCCGACGCCGGTGGTGGCGGGCGGCGGGGCGGGCTCCTGGCGCTGCGCGGAACCGCCCCGGTAGACCGCCGAGAAGGCGAGCGCGACCATGCCGATGCCCATCACCAGGGCGAGCATCCAGGCGACCGGCCGGTGCCAGCGCACCTGTCTGCCGTACGGGGAGCCGTACTGGGCGTCGAGGTCGTCGGCGTCCTCGTCGTCGGGGTCGTCACCCCCGGCGCGGTAGCCGTAACCTTCGTCGGGCCGCCGGGAGCGGGCGCGGTGGGCCTCGGCCTCGGAGGCCTCGGCTCTGGCCTGCGCGGCGGCCAGGAGCCGCTCGACGGCGGTCGGCTCGTGCACCGCGGCCGCCTGCACGAAGGCCTCGTCGAAGACCACGGAGGCGAACTCTTCGTCCGACACCCCGCGGTCGTGGTCGTCGTCGGGCTTCCCGCCGTCAGGGAACGGCGTGCCCCCCACGTCCTCCGGCACGCGTCCAGGGTAGACCTGGGGGGTCAATTTGGGCAGACGGTACGGAAATTCGTCCGCCCACCGGACGCCGCCGCTCAGCGCCGGGTGTGGCCGTCGCCGGTGACGATGTACTTCGTGCTGGTCAGCTCGGGCAGGCCCATCGGGCCGCGGGCGTGCAGCTTCTGCGTGGAGATGCCGATCTCGGCGCCGAAGCCGAACTGGCCGCCGTCGGTGAACCGGGTGGAGGCGTTCACCGCGACCGTGGTGGAGTCCACCAGTTGGGTGAAGCGGCGGGCGGCCTGCTGCGAGGTGGTGACGATGGCCTCGGTGTGGCCGGAGGTCCACAGCCGGATGTGCTCGACCGCCCGGTCCAGGGAGTCGACCACGGCGGCGGCGATGTCGTAGGACAGGTACTCGGTCTCCCAGTCCTCCGTGGTGGCCTCCACGACGGTGGCCCGGGAGTCCTTGGCGTACGCCATCACGCGCTCGTCGGCGTGCACGGTGACCCCGGCGTCGGCGAGGGCGTCCAGCGCGCGGGGCAGGAACTCGGCGGCGATGTCCTGGTGCACCAGCAGCGTCTCGGCGGCGTTGCACACGCCGACGCGCTGCGCCTTGGAGTTGACCAGGATGTCGACGGCCATGTCGAGGTCGGCCTGGGCGTCGACGTAGACGTGGCAGTTGCCGGTGCCGGTCTCGATGACGGGCACGGTGGACTCCTGCACGACCGTGTTGATCAGCGAGGCGCCGCCGCGCGGGATCAGCACGTCGACCAGGCCGCGGGCGCGCATCAGCTCGCGCACGCTGTCGCGGCTCTCACCGGGCACCATCTGGACGGCGTCGGCGGGCAGGCCCGCGCCGTGCACGGCGTCGCGCAGCACGCGGACCAGCGCGGTGTTGGAGCGGTAGGCGGAGGAGGAGCCGCGGAGCAGGACCGCGTTGCCGGACTTCAGGCAGAGGGCGGCGGCGTCGACGGTCACGTTGGGCCGGCCCTCGTAGATGATCCCGACGACGCCGAGAGGGACGCGGACCTGGCGCAGGTCGATGCCGTTGGGCAGGGTCTGGCCGCGGACGACCTCGCCGACCGGATCGGGCAGCGCGGCCACGTCGCGCACGTCGGCGGCGATGGCGCGGACCCGCTCCGGGGTGAGCGTGAGCCGGTCGATCATGCCCTCGCTGGTGCCGGCCTCGCGCGCCTTGGCCACGTCCTGGGCGTTGGCCTCGACGATCTCGCTCGTGCGGACCTCCAGCGCGTCCGCGATGGCGAGCAGCGCGTCGTCCTTGGCGGCGCGCGGAAGCGGCGCGAGGGTGGCGGCGGCGCCCTTGGCGCGGTAGGCGGCCTGGCTGACCGGGGACATCGAGTCGAACGGCGAGAGCGTGGTCATGGGGGGAAGCGTAGTGCGCCCGCCGCGCGGCGGAGGCGTTCGTCCCACACCCCGAGACAGTGATATTCACGGTCAAAAGGGGTGTGCCGGACGGAGCTCCGGGGGTCACCGGAAAGGGTGCACCCCGACCGGTGTGGCCGGCACCGGTCCGTGTCCGGCGGCGACGCGGCTGCGGTAGGTGGCGCGGTCGATGACCTCGAGGCCCACGATCTCCCACGGCGGCAGTCCCGCGGACCTGCGGTGCTCGCCCCACAGGCGCAGCGCCACCGCGGCGGCGTCGTGCAGGTCGCGGGCCTCCTCCCAGTAGCGGATCTCCGCGTGGTCGTCGGCGTAGCGGCTGGTCAGCAGGAACGGATGGTCGTGGGCGAGCTGTTCCAGCGCACGGCGGACCTCCGCGACCGGCGCGGGCTCGCCGGACACGCTGAGGGTGACGTGCCACAGGCGGGGCAGGTCGCGCGCCTCGCCGCCACGGTGCCGGTCCCCGGCCGCGACGCTGGTCAGGGCGCGCTCCTCGCCCGCCGCACGGGAGCCGCGGCCACCGTGGGACACCGTCGTCCCGGGGCGCACTCGTCTCACGACGGCCTCCTTCACACACGGACCGCCCGGGCCCCGGGCGGAATTTGTCCCTGCGACAAAGTTGAGCAGGCCGTCGCGGATCTCGGGGCGATTTCGCGGAACGTCCACCACCGAGGGCCGACGTTTCAGGGCATTACGGATGCAGGACCACGAGATCGTCCCTGTGTACGACCTCGCGTTCGTACCCGGGGCCGAGCTCCCGCGCGAGTTCGCGGGTGGAGCGGCCCACCAGGAGGGGGATCTCCTTGGCGTCGAAGTTGACGAGCCCGCGGGCCACCGCGCGTCCCTCACGGTTCCGCAGCTCGACCGGGTCGCCCGCGCTGAAGTCGCCCTCGACGCCCGCGATGCCGGCCGGGAGGAGCGACTTGCGGCCCTCCACGACCGCGCGGACCGCGCCGTCGTCCAGGGTGAGCGAGCCCTGCGGGGTGGAGGCGTGCTGGAGCCACAGCAGCCGGTCGGCGGAACGGCGCCCCGTGGGGTGGAAGTAGGTGCCGGTGTCGCCGCCGCCGAGCGCGTCGGCCGCGTGGACCGCGCTGGTCAGCACCACCTGGATGCCCGCGGCGGCGGCGATGCGGGCGGCCTCGACCTTGGTGACCATGCCGCCGGTGCCGACGCCCGCCTTGCCGGCGCTGCCGATCTCCACGTGCGCGAGGTCCTCGGGGCCTTTGACCTCGGCTATCCGTGAGGTGCCGGGGCGGGACGGGTCGCCGTCGTAGACGCCGTCCACGTCGGACAGCAGCACCAGCAGGTCGGCGCGGACCAGGTGGGCGACGAGCGCGGCGAGGCGGTCGTTGTCGCCGAAGCGGATCTCGTCCGTGGCGACCGTGTCGTTCTCGTTGACGACCGGGAGGGCGCCCATCGCGAGCAGCTTGTCCAGGGTGCGGGAGGCGTTGCGGTGGTGGGCGCGGCGGCTCATGTCGTCGCTGGTCAGCAGCACCTGGCCGACGCGGACGCCGTAGCGGGCGAAGGAGGCGGTGTAGCGGGCGACGAGCAGGCCCTGGCCGACGCTGGCCGCGGCCTGCTGGCGGGCCAGGTCGCGGGGGCGGCGGCGCAGCCCGAGCGGGGCGAGTCCGGCGGCGATGGCGCCGGAGGAGACGAGGACGATCTCCCTTTCCCCGCCGCTCCTGGTCTTGACCAGGACGTCGACGAGCGCGTCCACGCGGTCGGCGTCGAGTCCGCCCGCGGCGGTGGTCAGCGACGAGGAGCCGACCTTGACGACGATCCTGCGCGCCTCGCCCACGGTCTGCCGTGCCCCTGCCACCTTGCCGTCGCTCCCTCACGTCGATCGTCCGCCCGGCAGGCAATCTACGCGAAGCGCACGGAAGGACGCTCGGCGGTCCAGCCTCCGGACACCGCGCCGGACACCTCCCGCCGTGCGCACGGGACGCCGTACTCCGTCCGTGCGACCCGGGGTGTGGACACCTGTGCGAGACCGTCTGGCCTGCGGCGGCGCGACACGCGCGTGTCGTCTTCCGGCCGGCGGCCGTTAACCCCAGCGCACGTCCCTCACGACCCTGGAGTGACCGCAGTGCCCCTACCCACGTCCCGTCGGCGGTTCAGGGCGGGTATCCGCCGGCCCCGCCTCCCGCTGCTCCGCGCGCCCGGCTGCCCCGCGCTCGCCACGCTCCTCACGGCGTCCGTCCTGGCCGGCGCCTACGTGGCGCAGGCCGTGGCGGCGCTCGCCCCGCACGTGCCGCTGCTGCTGGCCGCCACCGCCCTCTCGCTGGCCGTGGAGGGCGTGCTGTACCGCTGGCAGCGGGGCGTGCCGGCGCTGTTCGCCAAGGCGCACGCGGACGTCACCGTGCGCCATGTGCTGCGCGACCTGCTGCTGGTGGTGGGCCTGCTGCGGCTCGGCGAGCAGCACCGCGAGACGCAGTACGCGCCGCTGCTCGCCGGTCTGCTGCTGTGCTACGCCCTGCACTGCGCGATCCAGGCGGTGTCCGTGCTGGTGCGCCGCACCCGCACCCTGCCGGTGGTGACCCGCAACATCGACGCCTCCGTACTGCGCCTGTCCCCCGCCCCGCCCGCGCTGCTGCGCCGCCCCGGGCACCGGCTGCTGGTGTTCGGGCTGCCCGCGACGGCCGGTCTCACGGCGACGGCGGTGACGGACGACGCGCGGTGCGCCGCGGCCGGGATCGGGCTGTCGCTGGTGCTCGCACTGGGCGGTCTCGCCGTGCTGTCGCTGCGGCTGCTGCCGGGGCGGCGTCCGGCCGGGGAGCAGGAGGTGCTCGCCTGGTTCGACGCCTGGCTGGCGGACTACCGGCCCACGGTGGGACTGTACTTCTCCGGCGGGCCGTCCTCCGTCTACCAGGCGGGGATGTGGCTGGAGCCGCTGGCCCGGCTGGAGGGCCGGCCGCTGATCGTGCTGCGCGAGCGGCACATGGTGTCGCGCATCCCGGCGACCGACATCCCGATCGTGTGCCTGCCGAAGGTGCCGACGCTGATGCGGCTGGAGCACTCCACGCTCCAGGTGCTCATCCACCCGTCCAACTCCGGCAAGACCTCGCAGGTGCTGCGCATCCCCACGATCAAGCACGCCTTCGTCAACCACGGGGAGAGCGACAAGCTGTCCTCCTGCAACCCGTACGCGAAGGCGTACGACGAGGTGTGGGTCGCGGGCCCGGCGGCGCGCGAGCGGTACGCGCTGGCCGAGGTCGGGGTCGAGGACAAGGACGTGGTGGAGACCGGCCGCCCGCAGCTGGACGCGGTCCTGCCGTACGCGGGGTCGCCGACGGGCGCGTACCTCACCGTGCTGTACGCGCCGACCTGGGAGGGCTGGGACGGCAACCCGGGCAACACCTCGGTGATCGAGGCCGGCGAGAACCTGGTGCGGGCGCTGCTCGCGGACCCGGGGGTACGGCTGCTGTACAAGCCGCATCCGCTGACCGGTTCGGTGGACCCGCGCGCGGGCGCCGCCGACCGCCGCATCCGGGAGCTGGTCCGCGCGGCCAGCCGGGCCCGCTCCGGTCCGCGCCCCGCACCGTCGAAGGAGCTGGCCGCCCGCACGGCCGAGCTGGACCGGCTGACCGCCGCGGAGTTCCGTGAGGGCGCCGACCAGGCGGAGCGGATGCTCGTCCAGTCCGCTCCCCCGCCGGGCCGCGCGGAAGCGGTCGCGCGGGCGACGCTGGCCTGGGAGAAGGCGTACTGGGCGTCGCTGCCGGAGTGGGAGCACCAGGTCGTGGTGGACGCCCGCCCCTCGCTGTACTCCTGCTTCGACGTGTCCGACCTGCTGGTCAGCGACGTGTCCAGCGTGATCAGCGACTTCCTGGCGAGCGGCAAGCCGTACGCGGTGACGAACACCGGCGGTCTCACCGAGGAGACGTTCCGCGCCCGCTTCCCGACGGTGGCGGCGGCGACCGTCCTCACCCCGGACGCGACGGGCGTCCCTGCCCTGCTGGAGACGGTCCGGCACCCGGAGAAGGACGGCCTGGCCGAGGCGCGCGCGGAACTGCGCCTGCGCCTGCTGGGCCCGTCCGAGCCCTCGTCCCAGGAACGCTTCGCCGAGGCCGTACGCGTCCTCAGCGCGAAGGCCGCGGCACACAGGGCCCGGATGACCGGCCGGACGGCTCCGGGAGTCCCGGGCCCCCGCCAGGCCCTGCCGACGCCCGCACGGATCACGCTCCCCGCGCCGGAACGGCCGGGGCAGCTCGCCTGACGAACGCAACGGCGGGCCGCCCCGCGTGTGGACGCGCGGCGGCCCGCCGGGGGTTCTACGGGCGGTGCCGTCAGGTGCGCTCGAAGGAGCTCGGGTACGGGAAGTACCACTCCAGGAAGTCGTGGACGTAGGAGCGCACGTAGTCGCGGCGCTCGGGGGCGGTGTCCACGTCGTTGAGGCAGAAGAAGTCGTAGCCGCGGCGCGCCTTGAGGGACTCGACGCGCTCCTCCAGGTGGGGCTTGCCGACGTCGACGTAGCGGTACCTGAACTTCGCCGGGACGGCGCGGCCGGTGAGCAGCGCCAGGTGGTGGTGGAAGGAGGTGGCCGGCGCCACGTCCTCGATCGACCGGAACCGGGACCGCATGGTCCGCTCGATCGCCTCCGGGAAGTCCCGTTCCAGGTCGTTCAGCACGTCCCGGCGCTGCGGGTGCGGGGTGTGCAGGAACTTGTGGGTGATGGACACCCCGTAGGTCTTCTCCAGCAGCCGGCGCACGTTCCGCCCGGCCGAGTTGGGGGCGGAGGCCTGGGGGTGGGGGGCACCGACGCCGATCTGGTACGTCGAGAAGGGCAGCCGGGCCACGCCGTTCGCGTGGAAGAAGTGCTGCGGGGTGACGCTGCGGCCGACGAACACGTCGTCGTTGAAGTACAGGTAGTGGTCCGACAGGCCCGGGATGTGGTGCAGACGCGTCTCGATGGCGTGCGAGTTGAAGACCGGCAGGACGCCCTCGGGGAAGATGTCCTTGTGGTCGACCACGGTCACGCCCGGCGCGTCAGGGTCGAGCCACTGGGGCGTCTGGCCGTCGGTGACGATGTACACGTGGCGGACGAAGCCGGCGTACGTCTGGAGGGACCGCAGCGAGTACTTCAGCTCGTCGTGGCTGGTGTAGCGGGACTCGCCGACCTCGCGGGCGGCGATGCCGGCGTCGCCGTCGCCCCGGTACTTCAGGCGCTTGGCGCGCAGTTCGGGGTCCTGGCCGTCGACCCAGGTGTAGACCACGTCGATGGGGAACGTCACGTCCTCCACCGTGGTCACGGTGAACGGCGCGAAGGTGGGGTGGTCCCGCCCGGCGACCGTGACCTTGGCGGGCGTCTGCTCCGCGGTCGGCACCACGTCGGCGATGCGGTTGCGGCGCGGCGCCACGAGGGAGTCGGCCAGCACGTCGGCGGACGCCTGCGGCGAGACCCGCGCCAGCTCCGCCTTCGCCTGCGGGCCCGCGAGCACCTCGGCGCCGTCCTGCCAGAACTCCACGTCGCAGCCCAGCTGCGGACCGCCGAGGACCTGTCCCGCCGGGCCCAGACGCACCACGCCGAAGCGCATCACCGGGGCCTTGGACAGCGACTTGGGCCAGGACTCGTCCGCGAAGAGCGAGAAGTCCGACACACCGCCGGAGCGGGGACGCGCCGCGAACACGACCGTCCCCGCGTACAGCTCGCGCATGGACCGCAGGAACGCCTCACGGTCGGCCTCGCGCACACCCAGCACCCACGCGGTCCGGGACACGCCCGGCACCACGAAGTACGGGACGCCCGCGCGCTCCAGCGCGTCGGCGACCAGCGCCAGGTTGTCCGCGGCGGCCCCGGCCGTCGTGAAGCCGTCGGCCACCCGGCCCCACAGCGACTGGCCGTCGAACGTGGCCTGGCGCACTCCGGCCTCGGACCTCAGCAGACCCTGCCGCCGGCGGGCGAGGCGTGCCGCGGAGGCCCGGTCGCGCACCGTGCGGCCGACGCCGAGTCCTCGGCGTGCCAGCCGGCGGATCCGCCGCGAGGCCCGGGACATCAACGCTTCCCGGAGGAGGTGCTTTCAGGTGCCTTCTCGAAGGAGCTCGGGAAGGGGAAGTACTCCTCCAGGAAGGAGAACATGCGGGCGGTGACCTCTTCGCGCTGCTCCGGCGGCACGTCGACGTCGTTGAGGCAGAAGAAGTCGTAGTTGCGCTTGGCCCGGATGCCCTCGAGACGCCGGTCCGCGTCGTCCCGGCTGATGTTGACGTACCGGAAGCGGAACTTGCCGGGGACGCCCTTGCCGGTGATGTACGCGTGGTTGTAGTGCATCGACGCGGTCATCGCGATGTCGTCGGGCGACCGGAAGCGCGAGCGCATGGTCTGGCCGACCTCCTCGGGGAACATCTCCTCGAGCTCCTGCAGCACCGACCGCACCTGCGGCAGCGGGGTGTGCATGAAGTTGTGCGTGATGAAGCGGTCGTGGGCCTTCATCAGCAGCTGGCGCACGTTCTTGCCGGCCGAGTTGGTCGCGGTCTCGCCGCCGTGCGGCTGGCCGACGCCCACCTTGAGCGGCGAGAACGGGATGCGGGCGATGCCGTTCGCGTAGAAGAAGTGCTGCGGGGTGACGCTGCGGCCGACGAACACGTCGTCGTTGAAGTACAGGTAGTGGTCCGACAGGCCCGGGATGTGGTGCAGACGCGTCTCGATGGCGTGCGAGTTGAAGACCGGCAGGACGCCCTCGGGGAAGATGTCCTTGTGGTCCACGACCGTGATGCCGGGCGCGTCCGCGTCCAGCCACTCCGGCTTCTGGCCGTCGGTGACGATGTAGATGTGCCGCACGAAGTCGGCGTACATCTCCAGCGACCGCAGCGAGTACTTCAGCTCGTCGTGGCTGGTGTAGCGGGACTCGTTGGTCTCCTTGTCGAGGATCGCCGGGACGCCCTCGCTCTTGTACTTCTGCCGCTTGGCGCGCAGCTCGGGGTCCTCGCCGTCGACCCAGGTGTAGACCACGTCGATGGGGAACGTCACGTCCTCCACCGTGGTCACGGTGAACGGCGCGAACGTCGGGTAGTCGCGGCCCTGCACCGTGATCTTCGCGGACTTCTGCTCGCTCGTCGGCATGACGTCCGATATCCGGTTGCGCCGGGGGGCGACCAGGGAGTCGGCCAGCACGTCCGCGGACGCCTGCGGCGACACGCGCGCCAGTTCCGCCTCCGCCTCGGGACCCGCGAGCACCTCGGCGCCGTCCTGCCAGAACTCCACGTCGCAGCCGAGCAGCGGACCGCCCAGCACCTGACCGGCCGGGCCCAGGCGCACCACGCCGAAGCGCATCACCGGGGCCGAGGAGAGCGACTTGGGCCACACCTCGTCGGCGTACAGCGAGAAGTCGGACACACCGCCGGGACGGGGGCGCGCCGCGAACACGACGGTGCCCGCGTACAGATCGCGCATCGACTTCAGGAACGCCTCGCGGTCGGCCTCGCGCACACCGAGCGCCCAGGCCGTGCGCGACACGCCCGGCACCACGAAGTAGGGGATCTCCGCACGCTCCAGCGCGTCGGCGACCAGGGCCAGGTTGTCCGCGGCGGCGCCGGCCGCCGTGAACCCGTCGACCACCCGGCCCCACAGGGGCTCGCCGTCGAAGGAGACCTGACGCACACCCGCGTCGGAGCGGAGCAGGCCCTGCCGCTGCCGCGTGACCCGCAACAACCACGCCCGGCGCTTCTGCGCCTGCATCGCGCTCTTGGTGCGCGACTTCAGACTGCTTCCGATGCGGGTACGCACACTCACTTCAATCCCAAACCTTTCGGCGAGTCCCGACGTGGCCTACATGATGGGGGTATCAAGGCGACCAGCGGCAACGAGCGCTGTACCCCCATACGGCGCCACACGCGGAGCGCTCGAGGCTCCTCCAGGGTCAAGCCGCAGGGGGGAAGTTTACAGCAACGGTGTCACATTCCTGTTCGATGACATGGGCCGCCACGACGGGCGGAGTTCACACCTTCGTCGCTTGCGTTTGCGACCGTCAATTCCGGCACTTACATCTCCCGTAAGGGTATTCTTCGGACTTATCCGTCCCTCTGAAGATTCCGACCGTTCCCGGCCGCCGGCGATCATATTCGTGACGTAGCACACACTCGCGTTTGAGCGCAGAGTGTTCGGGCGAGCATGCAGACTTACGGTCATGCGTGTACCTTCACTCCCCGAAGTCCGCCGCCTCACGGAGAAAGAGCGAGACGCCTGGTGGACCGTTCTCCTGGTCGATCCCGTCGCCACCCCTCTTGTCCGCTGGACCGCCATGTGGACACGGGTGACCCCGAACCAGATCACCTGGGCCGCCCTGGTGCTCGGAATCGGGGCAGCGGCCTGCTTCGCACAGGGTGACTGGCAGTGGCTGGTGGCCGGAGCCGTCGTCTATCACGTCAGCTTCATCCTGGACTGCATGGACGGGAAGCTCGCCCGTCTGACGGGGAAGGGCTCGGCGTTCGGCGCCTGGCTGGACTACATCTTCGACCGCGTCCGCGTGCTGGTGTGCGCCATCGCCCTGATGGGCGGGCAGTACCAGCGGACGGAGGACGTCACCTACATATGGCTCGCCGTGGCCGTGGTGTTCCTCGACATGCTCCGCTACATGGACGCGCTGGAGATATGGAAGGTCCGCCTGAACATGCGGCGGCGCCAGCGTGAGCGCGCCGAGGAACTGGGCCTGATCGACACCTCCCAGGACAACGGCTCGGACGACGACGCCGACGACACCCCGGTGAAGACCGCCAAGGTCCCCGCCCAGCCGACGGCCGGCGACGCCTCCGCGGCCGACGCCGCGGCGACCGCCACCCCGGCGCACGTGGTGCCCCCGGCCAAGACGTTCATCACGCGCCTGCCGGGGTACGTGCGCCTGCGCGACTTCCTCGTCAGTCACCGGATCCGCATCCACCTGTTCAGCGGCATCGAGTTCCAGATGACGATCTTCATCGTCGCGCCGCTGCTCAACCAGATCTTCTGGCCGACGGTCGCCGCGGGCGCCCTGCTCCTCGCGTTCGAGGTGCTCGTCGTCTACCGCCTCCTCCTGGCCACCCGCGCCTTCCAGCGCACGATGGCCCGGTACGACCGCCTGGAGGCCGAGATGACGTCCGAGACGTCCAGCCCGTCGGAGCAGGCCACGCTGGTCTGAGAGGGAGAGGGCCGCCCGGCGGAGAGGACGAGCACAGAGGACGAGCACAGACGTTCCCGGCAGAGAGTGCGCAGATCGCGATGAATGAGACCCTCCCGGCACTGTCCCCGAACTACGCGGCACAACGGCGGCACGTCTTCACCGAGGCCACCGAGGCGCACGGGAAGTGGCCCGTCGAATTCCAGTTCCGCCCCGCCCGCGGGGACCACCGCAATCTCCTCGTGGTCTTCTCGTCCGTGGGGAGCCGGTACGGATTCGGCAACGCCCTCGACAGTGTCCAGTGCCACATTCTGCGGATCCGCGACCACTTCGACGGCGGGGCCTCGTACTACGTCGCCCGGGACATGGACTTCTCGGTGTCGGAGTCCGTCCAGTCGCTCATCAGGAGTTTCATGGAGCGGCTGGGCGTGTCCCGGGACGGGGTGACCCTGCTGGGAGCGTCGAAGGGCGGAAGTGCCGCCCTGTACTACGGCATCAAGTACGACTACCGGAACATCGTCGCGTCGACTCCCCAGTACTTCCTGGGCAGCTACGCGCACGGTCACGGTCAGCTCGGCGACGCGGTTCTCGGTGAGGGCCAGCCGGCCGAGAACGTCGCGCTCATGGATTCCGTGATGAGGGATCTCCTCGAGAAGGACACGGAATTCGACCGGAACATCTACGTGATCTCTTCTCCGGGCGATTACCAGTACGAGCAGGAAGTGAAGCACTACCTGCCCGCGCTGCGGTCCTACGAGAACGTCAACTTCCTTTTCGTGGACTCCCCCACCGTGCGGCGCCACGACGAGGTCGTCCGCCAGGCCATGCCCTCCGTCCTGAGCATCGTGTACGCGCTCACCGAGGGCGTGGCCCCGCGCTGGGGCGACGTCCGGATCGGTCCAGGACCCGAGGACGAGGACAAGGCGGCCGAACACCTCGACCGGCTCCGTAAGTCCGACACCGCGCTCGCCGTTCTCACCCGCGCCGCCGCCGACGGCGGCGGGCTCCGGCTGAGCGGGCACGCCTTCCTCCCCGGCGTCTCCCGTGAGGGCGTCAAGGAGGAGCAGAAGCGGCTCGTCCTGGAGCGGCGCGGCAGGAGCTGGACGTTCCCGCTGACGTCCGCCAAGGAGCCGCGGCTGTACCGGGAGTACTTCGACGAGTACGTCTGCGCGTACGGACAGGGCGGGTTCGCCACCCCGGACGGCCTGGACCTCACCGCGCTGCCCCGGGGCACGTACGAGGCCTCCGTCGTCGTGTCGAGCCCCGAGGAGGGGATCGAGCGGCGCACCCGTCTCATAGCCTCGCGGCCGCTCGACGCGCGCCAGGCCCTCGGCGACAGCGAACTCCTGGTCCGGGGCGGCGGGAACGGCGTCAGGATGACCAAGCGGCGCATCCTCGGGGAGGACACCGGCGGGGTGCGCTTCTCGCTGGAGAAGTCCTGGAGGCGGGACCGCACGGTGCACGCCGAGGGCGTCTTCTTCCTCCCCGGCAGGAACGCCGACAAGAAGGGCCACGCCCACTACTACCTGGTCCTCCAGGGCCGACGCGGCTGCTTCTCCTTCCCTCTCGAGGCGAGGAAGAACGCGGCGGTGGTGCGCGCGCACCGGGGCCGCGGGGACATCGGCGCCTATCCCTTCGGGTACTTCACCACGCCCGGGGACGAGGGCGTCGACGTGTCCGCGCTCCCGGCCGGCCGGTACCGGATGTACGTGACGATGAGCACGGGCGGCGCGCTGTTCACCAAGAAGGCCGGGCGCGTCACCCTCGGCAGAGTGCGCTGACCCGGCGGAGGACCCGGCTCACACCACCCTCCACGGGCGTTCGTGAGTCACTTGTTACGACAATGCGACAGAAGATGCGACGGATCCCGGACCGGGCGGAGATACGCTCGAGCGTCTGACTCCGCGTCGATCACCGGCGTCAGCAGGTCCCGGCGGCGCCTGGCCCCGGACCGTGTCGCAGACTTCTCACGTCTCGCAGACGCTCCCCGAACAAGGAGAATCCCCGAATTGTCCGCCCGCGATCTCGCGTCCCCACCGCGGCCTGCAGCAGATGGCGCCCCGTCCGTCCCCCACACGCGGGCCGACTCCCCCGCACCGCCGTCCGGCGCCAAACCCGCCTCCACCGCGGGCGGCGCCGGACTGAGGCTGGACATCCAGGGACTGCGCGCCGTCGCGGTCACGCTCGTGGTGGTCGCCCACGCGGGTGTGTCGTCCCTGGCCGGCGGCTTCGTCGGCGTCGACGTCTTCTTCGTCATCTCCGGCTTCCTCATCACCTCGCTGATGCTCCGCGAGTGGAAGCGTGAGGGCCGGATCTCGCTGGGCCGCTTCTACGCCCGCCGGGCCATGCGCCTGCTGCCCGCCTCCACACTGGTCGTCATGGCGACGCTGGCCGGGTCGTGGCTGTTCCTGGGCCCGCTGCGGTTCGCGGACTACGCCAAGGACGCCATCGCCTCCGCCTGGTACGTCGTCAACTTCCGGCTGGCCGACACGGGCACCGACTACTTCAACACGGACGTGCCGCCGTCGCCGTTCCAGCACTTCTGGTCGCTGGCGGTGGAGGAGCAGTTCTACCTGATCTGGCCCGTCCTGCTGATCGTCGCGCTGAAGATCTTCCGGCGCCGCGCCCTGCTGGCGATCCCGCTGCTGGCCCTGGCCGCCGCGTCCTTCGCCGTGAACCTGCACCTCACCGAGACGTCCCCGTCCTGGGCCTACTTCGGCTCGCAGGGCCGTGTCTGGGAGCTGGCGGTCGGCGCTCTGCTGGCGCTGGTGGCGCACCGGCTGGACGACATCCCGCGCCCGGTCGCCGCGGTCCTCAGCTGGGCCGGCCTGGCCGCCATCGCCTACGCGGCGGTGGCCTTCGACGACCACACCGTCTTCCCCGGCCACAACGCCGTGATCCCCGTGCTCGGCGCGGCCGCCGTGCTGGCGGGCGGCGCGGCGGGCGGCCGGTACGGCGCGGGCCTGGTGCTGTCGCTGCGTCCCGCCGTGTGGGTCGGCGGCGTCTCCTACGCCTGGTACCTGTGGCACTGGCCGCTCATCGTCATCGTGCCCGCGGCCGCAGGGTTCGGCGAGCACGAGGGCCCGCTGCGGCTGATCGCCGCCCTGGGCGGTCTGGTGCTGGCCTGGCTGACGCTGAAGCTGGTCGAGGACCCGATGCGGTTCCACCGGGCGTTCAAGGCGCACGCGGCACGCGGTCTGTCGCTGGGTCTGGGTCTGTCGGCGGTCGCGGCGGTGGCCGCGCTGGTCGCCGCGCAGTTCCCGCCGAGCCTGTCCTCGGGCGGCGCGCAGCAGAACACCAAGGAGGCGATCGCCCAGGCGCCCGACCCGCAGGCGGCCCTGACCCGGCTGCTGCAGGACCCGGCGGAGAAGATGCCGTCGAACCTGTCGCCGAGCGTGCACGACGTGGCGTACAAGCGGACGGCCGTCTACAACGACGACTGCGCGCTGACCATGTCGGACGAGAAGCAGACACAGCCGTGTCTGTACGGCGACAAGAACGGCGACCGCAGCGTGGTGCTGTTCGGCGACTCGCACGTCGCCCAGTGGTTCCCGGCGTTCGACGCGATCGCCCGCGAGCACGGCTGGAAGCTGTACTCGTTCACCAAGAACGCCTGCAAGGTCTCCCAGATCACCATCGCCTACAACAACGGCCCGTACTCGTCCTGCGACGACTGGCGTGAGGTGACCATCGACAAGATCCTCGCGATGGAGCCCGACCTGGTCGTCACCTCCAGCTCCAACTCCGCGAAGCTGTGGGGCGAGGGCGACACCGCCACCGAGTGGGGCAAGGGCCAGGCCGAGACGTACCGGATCCTCCAGCGGGGCCGCACCCGCGTGCTCACGCTGCTGGACAACCCCTGGCCGAAGAACAACTCGGTGGACTGCGCGGTCGCCAACCCGGACGACCTGTCCGAGTGCGCCAACAAGCTGTCCGAGGCCGACAAGCAGCCCTCGGTGACCAAGGCGATCCGCAAGGCGGCGGCCGCCGAGGACGTCGCTCTCATCGACCCCGCCCCCTGGGTCTGCGCCCCCTCCGGCACCTGCCCGGTCGTGGTGGGCAACACGCTGGTGTACCGGGACTACGGCCACCTGGCGGACGCCTACGTCGAGGCCCTCACCCCGCTGGTGGAGGAGCGGCTGCTGGGCCTCTACGGCGCGGACCTGAGCCGGACCCCCGGCAACTGAGCCGCCGTACGCACGAGAAGGGCCCGTTCCGGTCGGAACGGGCCCTTCTCGTGCGTGGTGCGCGGTGGGGGCTAGAACGGCTCGAAGCCGTCGAACTCCCGCTCCGCCTCGTCGCGCTGCGCGTCGCGGTCGCGGCGGCGCTGGGCGGCCGGGCGGGGCGCCTCGAAGCGGTGGTCCTCGCCACGGCGGCCGAGCATCTCCGCGCCGGCACTGACGGACGGCTCCCAGTCGAAGACCACGGCGTTGTCCTCGGGGCCGATGGCGACGGCGTCGCCGCCGCGGGCGCCCGCCTTCATCAGCTGCTCCTCGACGCCGAGGCGGTTGAGCCGGTCGGCGAGGTAGCCGACGGCCTCGTCGTTGTTGAAGTCGGTCTGGCGCACCCAGCGTTCGGGCTTCTCGCCGCGTACCCGGAACACCAGCTCACCGTCGGCCTCCTCGCGGGTGACGGTGAAGCCGGAGTCGTCGACCGCCTTGGGACGGATGACGATGCGGGTCGCCTCCTCCTTCGGCCGGGCCTCGCGCGCCTTGGCCACCAGGTCGGCGAGCGCGAAGGACAGCTCGCGCAGACCGGTGTGGGCCACGGCGGACACCTCGAAGACGCGGTAGCCCCGCTCCTCCAGGTCCGGGCGGACCATGTCGGCGAGGTCCTTGCCGTCGGGCACGTCGATCTTGTTGAGGACGACGAGCCGCGGCCGGTTGTCCAGGCCGCCGTACTGGCGCAGCTCCTCCTCGATGACGTCGAGGTCGGAGACGGGGTCGCGGTCGGACTCCAGGGTGGCGGTGTCCAGCACGTGCACCAGGACGCTGCAGCGCTCGACGTGGCGCAGGAACTCCAGGCCCAGGCCCTTGCCCTGGCTGGCGCCGGGGATCAGGCCGGGGACGTCGGCGATGGTGTAGACGGTCGAACCGGCGGTCACCACACCGAGGTTGGGCACCAGGGTGGTGAACGGGTAGTCGGCGATCTTCGGCTTGGCGGCGCTGAGCACGGAGATCAGGGACGACTTGCCGGCGCTGGGGTAGCCCACGAGGGCCACGTCGGCGACGGTCTTCAGCTCCAGGACGATGTCGCGCAGGTCGCCCGGCTCGCCGAGCAGCGCGAAGCCGGGGGCCTTGCGGCGCGCCGAGGCGAGGGCCGCGTTGCCGAGGCCGCCGCGGCCGCCCTGGGCGGCGACGTAGGAGGTGCCGTGGCCGACGAGGTCGGCGAGGACGTTGCCCGCCTTGTCGAGCACGACGGTGCCGTCCGGTACGGGCAGGATCAGGTCCTGGCCGTCCTTGCCGGAGCGGTTGCCGCCCTCACCGGGCTTGCCGTTGGTGGCCTTGCGGTGCGGCGAGTGGTGGTAGTCGAGCAGGGTGGTCACGGACTGGTCGACGGTGAGGACGACATCGCCGCCGCGTCCGCCGTTGCCCCCGTCGGGGCCGCCGAGCGGCTTGAACTTCTCGCGATGGACGGAGGCACAGCCGTGACCTCCGTTACCCGCGGCGACATGCAGCTCGACGCGGTCCACGAAGGTGGTCATGGAATGTGCCTCCAGTTACTACGGGGTTGTCTCTTGGGTAACACGCGAAAGGCGGACCCGCTTCCCGTGGGGGAAGTGAGGTCCGCCTCGCGAAAGTGTCCGATCAGGCGACCGGAACGATGTTCACGACCTTGCGGCCACGAGCGGTGCCGAACTGCACCGCACCGGCCTGCAGCGCGAACAGCGTGTCGTCGCCGCCACGGCCGACGCCGGCGCCCGGGTGGAAGTGGGTGCCGCGCTGGCGGACCAGGATCTCGCCCGCGTTCACGACCTGACCGCCGAAGCGCTTCACGCCGAGGCGCTGAGCGTTGGAGTCACGACCGTTGCGGGTGGACGATGCGCCCTTCTTGTGTGCCATCTCTCCTCAGTCCCTTACTTCGCAGCCGCGGGGATCTCAGTGACCTTGATCGCCGTGTACTGCTGGCGGTGGCCCTGACGACGGCGGTAGCCGGTCTTGTTCTTGTAGCGCAGAATGTCGATCTTCTGGCCCTTGTGGTGGTCCACGACCTCGGCCTGGACCTTGATCCCGGCCAGCACCCACGGGTCGCTGGTCACGGAGTCGCCGTCGACGACGAGCAGGGTCGAGAGCTCGACCGTGTCGCCGACCTTGGCGGTGGAAATCTTGTCAACCTCGACGATGTCGCCGACAGCAACCTTGTGCTGGCGACCACCGCTGCGCACGATGGCGTACACGCGGATCTCACTCTCACTCGAAGAACGGCACCCCCGCAGGCCAGTCGCCCACGCGCATACGCGGGCGACCTCTCCCGGTCGCGGCCCGCGTCCGGGAGGAAGAGGTTTACGGGGATGTGGCGGTCCCGATGGACACGCCGACGGTCAAGGTTACGGGGCCGGAGCCACGGGGGTCAAACCGGACCCCCGCGCGCCCGCGCCGCTCAGTGACCGGCGACGATCTCCCGCGCGCGGGCGAGGTCGTCGTGGTTGTCGATCTCGACCCACCGGACGTCGCCGATCGGCGCCACGTCGATCCGGAAACCCCGGTTCACCAGCTCCTGGTAACCGTCCTCGTAGTACAGCTGCGGGTCCCGCTCGAACGTCGCCTTCAGCGCGTCCGCCAGCTGCTCCGCCGCCCCGCCCTCGATGAGCGTGACGCCGATGTACTCGCCGGTCGCCTCCGCCGGGTCCATCAGCTTGGTGATCCGCCGCATCCCCTTCTCCGGGTCGACGACGACCTTCATCTCCTCGTCGGCGAGCTGCTTCACCGTGTCCAGCGCCAGGATGATCTGCCTGCCGTCACCCCGCGCGTCCAGCAGCGTCCGCTCCACCGACACCGGGTGCACCGTGTCGCCGTTGGCGAGGATCACACCGTCCTTCAGGGCGTCCCGCGCACACCACAGCGAGTAGGCGTTGTTCCACTCCTCCGCCTTGTCGTTGTCGATGAGCGTCAGCTTCAGCCCGTACTTCGCCTCCAGCGCCGCCTGCCGCTCGTACACGGCCTCCTTGCGGTACCCGACCACGACACCGACCTCGGTCAGCCCTATCTCCGCGAAGTTGCCGAGCGTCAGGTCCAGGACGGTCGCGGCGTCCGGGTCGCCCTCCGCGCCCACCGGCACCAGGGCCTTGGGCAGCGTGTCGGTGTAGGGGCGCAGACGCCGGCCGGCGCCGGCCGCGAGCACGAGGCCTATCATCGCGGGTCGTTCTCCTTCGGGGACGTGAAAAGCGTGTGGCCCTGCCCCCGCAGGGGACAGGACCACACAGCGTAGACGCTGGTCAGCTCTCGTCGGCCGCGGCCGTGACGGAGGAGGGCGCCTGCTGCTCGGCAGCGGCGGTCTTCTTCGTCGTGGCCTTCTTCGCCGTCGACTTCTTGGCGGTGGTCTTCTTCGCCGCCGTCGTCGTCTTCTTGGCCGCCGTCTTCTTGGCCGTGGCGGTCTTCTTCGTGGCGGCCTTCTTCGCCGTGGCCTTCTTGGCCGTCTTGCGGGCGGCCTTCTTGGCCGGAGCGGCCTCCTCGGCGCCCTCGGCGGACTC
The DNA here is from genome assembly GCF_051903975.1 of Streptomyces sp. P9-2. NCBI lineage: Bacteria > Bacillati > Actinomycetota > Actinomycetes > Kitasatosporales > Streptomycetaceae > Streptomyces > Streptomyces sp. P9-2. Next base: position 2,709,030 of record NZ_CP192633.1, on the reverse strand, counting down.
GGCACCCTCGGCGGGCTCGGCGGCCGTGACGGCCTCCGGCGTGGCGGCGGGCTCCTCGGCGGGCTTCTGCTCGTCCGCCGGGGCGGACGGCAGGACCACGACGGCCGTGTCCTCGGACGCGGTCGAGGTGCTCGGCTTGCGCACCGCGCGACGCCGCGGACGGGCCGGGGCGGACGCCTCGGGCGCGGCCTCCGGTGCGGCGGCCTCGGCCGGGGTCTGCTCGGCCTCCGGCGCCTCCTCCGTCTTCGCGGGCTCGGCCTTCGCGGGCTCGGCCTTCGCCGGCTCGGCGACGGTCACCACCGCGGCCTCGGCGCCCGCAGGGGAACCTGCCGGCGCGGTCACCTTGCGGGTGGCCCGGCGGCGCGTACGGCCCTTGGGGGCGGCCTCCTCGGCCTGCGGCACCACGGCGTCCTCGGCGGCGGCCGGCTCGGCCAGCGCCTCGGCGGCCGGCTCGGGCTGCACGGGACGCCGCGCCTCCTCGGCGGCGGTCACGTCCTGCGCCGTGGGGACGGCCCGCGTCTCCTCGGCGGCGGGCGCCTCCTCGGCACGCTCCTCGGCCTGCTTGCGGCCGCCCTTGGCGGTCTCACGCTGCGGGGAGCCCGCGGGCGCGGACGCCCGACGGCTCGCCCGGCGGCGCGTACGGCCGCGGGACGCGGCGGCCTCGGCCTCGGCGGCGCTGCTGTACAGCTCCTCGTCCGGCGTGAACTCCGGGGAGGGCAGCGCGGCCGGCTCGGCGACCTCGGCGGCGACCTCGGCCGGCGTCTCCGCCTCGGCCTCGGCCTCCTGCTCGGCGGTCTCCACGACGGCCTCGTGCTCGTGCGGCTGGTCTCCCGCACCGGCCCGGGCGCGCTTGCGGCGCTTGCCGCCGCCGGAGGAGGACGGCTGGTCGAGGTGGACGATGACACCGCGGCCGTTGCAGTGGACGCAGGTCTCGGAGAACGACTCCAGCAGGCCCTGGCCGACCCGCTTGCGGGTCATCTGGACCAGGCCCAGCGAGGTCACCTCGGCGACCTGGTGCTTGGTGCGGTCCCGGCCCAGGCACTCCAGCAGCCGGCGCAGCACCAGGTCCCGGTTGGACTCCAGCACCATGTCGATGAAGTCGATGACGATGATGCCGCCGAGGTCGCGCAGCCTGAGCTGGCGCACGATCTCCTCGGCCGCCTCCAGGTTGTTCCTGGTGACCGTCTCCTCGAGGTTGCCGCCCTGACCGGTGAACTTGCCGGTGTTGACGTCGATGACGATCATCGCCTCGGTCCGGTCGATCACCAGCGAACCGCCGCTGGGCAGCCAGACCTTGCGGTCCAGCGCCTTGGCGAGCTGCTCGTCGATCCGGTACGTGGCGAAGACGTCGACCTCGCTGGTCCACCGCTGCAGGCGGTCGGCCAGGTCGGGCGCGACGTGGGAGACGTAGCCGTGGATCGTCTCCCAGGCCTCGTCACCGCTGACGATGACCTTGGAGAAGTCCTCGTTGAAGATGTCCCGGACGACACGGACGGTCATGTCCGGCTCGCCGTACAGCAGCGTCGGGGCGGTGCCGCCGTTCTTGGACTTCTTCTTGATCTCCTCCCACTGCGCCTGGAGCCGCTCGACGTCGCGGCGCAGCTCGTCCTCGCTCGCGCCCTCGGCGGCGGTGCGCACGATGACGCCCGCGTCCTCGGGGACGATCTTCTTGAGGATGGTCTTCAGCCGGGCCCGCTCGGTGTCGGGCAGCTTGCGGCTGATGCCGGTCATCGAGCCCTCGGGCACGTACACGAGGTAGCGGCCGGGGAGGGAGACCTGGCTGGTGAGGCGGGCGCCCTTGTGGCCGATCGGGTCCTTGGTGACCTGGACCAGCACCGGCTGCCCGGACTTCAGCGCGGACTCGATGCGGCGCGGACCGCCGGACATGCCGAGCGCGTCGAAGTTGACCTCGCCGGCGTACAGGACGGCGTTGCGGCCCTTGCCGATGTCGATGAACGCGGCCTCCATCGACGGCAGCACGTTCTGCACCTTGCCCAGGTACACGTTGCCGACGTACGAGGTGGCCTGCTCCTTGTTGACGTAGTGCTCGACGAGCACGCCGTCCTCGAGGACGCCGATCTGCGTGCGGTCGCCGTGCTGGCGGACCACCATGACGCGCTCGACGGCCTCGCGGCGGGCCAGGAACTCGGCCTCGGTGATGATCGGCACGCGCCGGCGGCCCTGCTCGCGGCCCTCGCGGCGGCGCTGCTTCTTGGCCTCCAGGCGGGTGGAGCCCTTGATGGACTGCACCTCGTCGGACGGCTCGGCCTTCGGGCGGGGCTCGCGGACCTTGACGACGGTGCGCTCGGGGTCGTCGGCGGACGTCTCGGGCTCCCCGCCGCTGTCCCCGGCGCGGCGACGGCGGCGACGGCGGCGACGGCTGCTGCTGGAGCCGCCGTTGTCCTCGCGCTCCTCGGCGTCCTCGTCGCTCTGCCCGTCGGCGTCCTCGGCGTCCTGCGCGGACTGCTCGGACCCGGCGCGCTCGGCGGTGTCGGTGTCGGCGTCCTGCTGGTCGCCGCTGTCGGCGTCGGCGGACTCGCCACGGCGGCGGCGACGGCCGCCACGGCGACGGCGACGGCGCGAACCGGACGACTCGTGGTCGTCGTGGTCGTCGCCCTCGTCGGTGTCGGTCTGGTCCTCGGCCTGGTCGGCGGCGTCCTCGGCCTCGGCCTCGGGGGTCTCCTCGGCGGCGGCCGGGGCGGCAGCCTCGGGCTCGTCGGACGCGCCCCTGCGGCGACGACGGCGGCGGGAGGCGGTCGGCTGCTCCTCCGGGAGCTCCTCGGTCTTCTCCTCCGGCTCCTCGGCCTCGGTGAGTCCGGCGGCGGCCTCGGCGGCGGCGCGCTCCGGGGTCTGGAAGCGGGGCTCGGTGAACACCGGCGGCTGGAACACGGCGACGGCGGGACGCGCGGGACGGCGCGGGGCGCCCTCCTTGTTCTCGGCGTTCTCGGCGTTCTCGGCGCCGCGGGCGCCGCGCGCGGGCTCGGCGAATCCGGCGGCGGCCTTGCGGACGACGCGCCGGCGGCGGCGCGGGCCGCCCTCCTCGGCGGGGGCCTGCGCGGCGGGCGCCTCTGCGGGGGTGTCGGCCTGCTTCTCGTCCTGCTTGTCGTTCTCCGTCACCGGGGCCTCCTCGGCGGTCGGGGCGGCCTGCTCGGTCTCGTCGTCGGCCTGTACGGCGGCGGGAGCACCGGCGGGCGCGGACGCGCGCCGAGAGGCACGGCGGCGGGTGCGGCGCGGGGCGGCGTCGTCCTCGGTGACGTCGGCGGCGGGCTCGGGGGCCGTCTCGGCGGTCTCTTCCGCCGCGGGCTCCTCCGCCTTCGGCTCGGCGGGCGTCTCGGCCGCCGGGGCCGTCACGGTGCGCGTGGCGCGGCGCCGGGTGCGGCGCGGAGCGGCGTCCTCCGTGGTGTCGGCGGCCGGCTCGGCCGGGGTCTCGGGGATCTCGGGGGCCGCGGCGGTCTCGTCGGCGGCCGGGATCTCGGCGGCGGGCGCCGGAGCGGTCACGGTGCGCGTGGCGCGGCGCCGGGTGCGGCGCGGAGCGGCGTCCTCCGTGGTGTCGGCGGCCGGTTCGGCCGGGGCCTCGGGGATCTCGGGGGCCGCGGCGGTCTCGTCGGCGGCCGGGATCTCGGCGGCGGGCGCCGGAGCCGTCACGGTGCGCGTGGCGCGGCGCCGGGTGCGGCGCGGAGCGGCGTCCTCCGTGGTGTCGGCGGCCGGCTCGGCCGGGGCGGCGGCCTCGGACGCGGGCTGCGCCGTGGGGACGACGGTCTCGGCGGCCTCCGCGGACGCCGGCGCTCCGGCGGGCGCGGCCGCGCGGCGGACCACACGGCGACGCCGGGGCGCGGGGGCCACGGTCTCCTGCTGGGTGTCGGTCTCGCTCTCGGCGGCCTGAGGCGTCTCCACCGGGTCGGCGGCCGGTATGGCCGGCGTGACCGTTTCCGCCGTGGTGTTCTCGGCGGCGGCGGGCGGGCCCGCCGGGCGGGACGCGGCCCTGCGTCGCCGGCGGGGCGGCAGGGTGTCGCTGGGGGTGTTCGGTTCGGAGCCCTCGGTGGGCTCGGTCGGTTCGAGCATGCGGGCGTTTCTCCCGTCAGGCTCCCGGGCGCCGCGCCTGGTCCGGCGATGCCGGTGACGTCCGCGGCCCGCGCGGTGCGCGGTGGCCGCCGTCCGGGGCGCGGGCGCCGCTCGGAAGCTCTCTGTGTCCTGTCTCGCCGGTTCCGTACGCCGAATGCGTACGGCCTGGCGAAAGTCTTCTGGTCGGTGCGCTGCCCGACCCAGGTGGCTCCCGAGTTCGAGGGCGGCGCTTACGACGTCCGTCCCTACGCGGGACCTTCCTTACGCCGGCGCCGTCGCGGCGGCAGTGGCGGCGGCCGTGTGCGGCTCGGTCGCTGCTGCCTCGCGGTCGGGCGCGAGCGGGTCGGTCACCGTGCCGGTCTCTTCATCGAACAGCCCCTGCGCCAGCCTGGTCACCGCTACGGGGACCGGCGGCGCCAGGTCGGCCACGGCGCGGAGACCGGACAGGACGTCGTCGGGTCGTACGGCAGGCGTCACGTGCCGAACAACCAGCCGCAGTATCGCACAGGGCCGGTCGGTCGGCCTATCAGCAGGCGCGGGGTCCGTCCCGGCGCCTTCCTCGACGGTTTCGAGGGAGGCGACCGCGGACCGGGCGTCGAAGGTACGGATGCCGTTCTTCATGCGGCGCTGGACCTCGACGGTCTCGGCCGCCTCGAAGGCGTCCACCGCGCGGCGGGCGTCCTCGGGGGCGACACCGTCCAGCCGCAGCTCCCACACCGAGGCCGTGAGCCGGTCGGCGAGCCCGGACGTACGGGCCTCGACGGCCTCGACGATGTCCAGCCCGGCGGGCATCGACTCGTCGAGCAGGACCCTCAGACGCTCGGGGTCCCGCGGCTCGGTGAGCGCGATCTCCAGGTACTCGGCCTCGCTGCCGGTGCCGGTGGGTGCGGCATTGGCGTACGACACCTTCGGGTGCGGCGTGAAACCGGCCGAGTACGCCATGGGTACCTCGGCGCGGCGCAGCGCGCGCTCGAAGGCACGCTGGAAGTCACGGTGGCTGGTGAACCGGAGGCGGCCGCGCTTGGTGTAGCGCAGTCGGATGCGCTGCACCGCGGGTGCGGGCGGCGGGCCTTCGGGCTGTCGCTTGCCCAGTGGATCTTCTCCTTGTCGCAAGGGGGCGCGGGGAGCGCCTTCCCTTCCAGGGTACGGCCGTGCGTGACGGCCCCGGCGGGCCCGGTCGGGCACCGGGACCGTGTCCTTCAAGGGTACGTGCCCGTGGGGACGGCGGTTTCCCGGCGTCACCAGCCGGCGGGACGCTCTCCCTGGCCGCCGTTGCCTGCTCCGGTACCCCAGGCGGCGCCGGGCATGCCGTCCCCGTGCGGGCCGGGGGCGGGTTCGTACGGGAAGGCCGGGGCGGGCTCGTACGCGGTGTCGCGCCGGTCGGGGAGGGCGGGTGCGGGGGTGTCGTCGCGGCGGGCGGGGCGTACGACGGCGGGTTCGTCGCCCGCGATCAGCAGCGGGTCGAACATGACGACGGCGGTGGCGAAGAGGAGGAAGACGAGGGGACCGAGCAGCATCGGCAGCATGACGGAGAGCATGTGGGTGCCGGAGCCGCCGCCCTCGCCGTGGAGGTGGACGCTCATGGACGCCATGCCGGTGTAGTGCATGCCGGTCACCGCGAGGCCCATGATCAGGCTGGCGCCCATGCTGGCCTTGAAGCCGCGGACGGACACGGCGGCCCAGAGCGCGGCGGTGGCGGTGACGATCGCGATGACCACCGAGAGGGCGACCAGGACGGTGTCGTACGGGAAGGCGCCGCGCATCCGCATGCTCGCCATGCCGATGTAGTGCATGCCCGCGACGCCGAGTCCGGTGACGACGCCGGCGGTGAGGAGCGTCGCCCGGCCGGTACCGCGGTAGCCGACGGTGAAGACGCCGACGGCGACGACGACGATCGCGACGGCGAGGCTGACCAGGGTGAGCGTCATGTCGTAGCGGATGGACGTCTCGTTCACGGAGAAGCCGAGCATCGCGATGAAGTGCATGGTCCAGATGCCGCAGCCGATGGAGGCGGCGCCGAGCGCGAGCCAGCCGGGCTTCCACGACTGGCCGCCCTCGCGCAGCGACCTGGTGGTGCAGCGCAGCCCGAGGGCGCCGCCGAGGCAGGCGACGAGATAGGCGGCGACAGGGGTGACCAGACCGTAGCTGAATCCGTCCACGGTGCCTTGCATGTGCGGTGCGCCTCTCATGTGCAGCTTTTGTGAAGGCGAGATCTGCATGTAGGAGCCACACAAAAACAAGCCCAGCCGAGACGAAACGAAACGCCTGGTCAGCGCTTGGTCAGGAGAATCCGGTCACCCTGCCCATCTGACGGCACGACAGTTGGCTTTACGCTCTGATCGCCTTGTTCACCTGGCGTTTTTGGATCACCGAGAAGCGCCCGCCGGACGTCCTGACGGACCTGACGCACCGTCACACGGACCGAGTGGAGAGCGTCTCGTGTGACGCGTCCCACACTCCGAGCCGCCTCCATGACGGGCCTCAGCACCCGGTCGCGGACGACGTGACCGACCGGCGTGAGCACGCTCCGGTACACCCGGCGCGCCGGCTCCACGACCGTCCACCGGAAGAAGGCGGCAAGGGCACCGCCCACGGCGAGCGAGACGTACCCGGCGACCCGCCAGGCGTGCCCGAGCGCGGCCCCGACCTCCCGCGCCACGACGGCCAGCACCCGGCCGACGGGCGCGAGGACCCACCGCCACACCACGGACGCCGGCCACACCACCAGGACGCGGACCGTCCAGTACAGGGCCGTGGCGATCCCGGCGACCAGCAGCGAGGCCAGCGCGCAGAGCCCCCTGCCGCACCACGCCAGCGCGTGCCCGACCGGGGTGAGCAGCCACCGGTACAGCCACACCGACGGCACGACCAGCAGCATGCGCCCCAGCCAGGACAAGGCGTGGCCGAGGGGTGTCAGCACCGCCCGGTAGAGCCATCCGGCCGGGACGACGAGCAGCACCGCGCCCAGCCACCGCAGCGCCGCCCCGAGCGGTACGAGCACCCAGCGCCAGAGCGCGACGAACGGCCAGACGAACACCGCGCGCCCCACCCACGCCAGCGCGCGCCCCAGCGGACGGAACACCGTGTCGCCGAGGAACCGCCCCACGACCACCAGGGCGTCCCACACCATCCGCACCGGCACCACCAGCACGAGCGCCACGATCCGCACCGGCATGCGGACCGCCACGACGAGGCACCCCTCGCCGGACCGCTGCTCCCGCGACTTCTCCAGATCCATACCGGCTAGGACGCACGGGACGCCCGCGCGGATGCGAACGCTGGGTTCCGTTTTCTTCATATGCTGAAAGGCCCATCGAAAAAAGGAAATTCGGAGCCTTCGACTAACCAATTGTCGCTATGGGCGTTCACTCATTCGCCGCGCATCCAAGTGAAAGTGCCGCCGTTAGTCGCTGTATGAAGGCAAGCAGGTCAGGTCCGCTCCAACTGCACTTCGCGCGAACGCTGTTGAGTGCTCCCGCCGGCCCGATGAATCAATCCTGACATGAATGATGAACGCTACGACCCGCTCTGGTACAACACCGACGCAGCGGACCCGTTCACCGAAATGGGAACCGGCCGGCACCGGGCCGGAGCCGTCTACGCGGAGCCCGTCGAGCCCGCCATGCCGCCCTGGGACCCGGCCGAGGAACTGGCCTACCTCCTCCAGGAGGCCCGCGCCGACGAGTACGCCGCCCCCACGGTGCCGCCACCGCGCGAGGAGACCTCGGTCACCGCTCCCCCGGCCGGCAGCCCCATGGGCAACCTGCAGGAGATCACGGCCGAACTGCCGCCCCTGCGCTCCGCGCCGCGCGCCCACCGCAAACCCCCGCGGCCCCGCCCCGACGCCGTGCGCGTCGCCAGCTACGCCATCGCCGCGATGGCCGCGGTCACCGTGTCGATGGTCAGCGTCTTCAGCGGAGTCGTCACCTACGAGCCGCTGCTCCTCGTCACCACGGCGCACAGCACCGGCGACTCCTCGTCCTGGTGGCCGATCCTGGTGTACGGCCCCTGGCTGGCCGGCTCCCTCTCCATCCTCCGCGCGGCCCTTCACCAACGACGCGCCCTGCACTCCTGGTTCGTCGTCCTGCTCTTCTCCTCCGTCGCGGTCCTGCTGTGCGTGGCCCAGGCGCCCCGCACCGTCACCGACACGGCGGCCGCGGCCCTCCCGGGCGTCGCCGCCCTGGCCTGCTTCCAGCAACTGGTCCGCCAGATCACCCTCACCCGCCCACCCCGCCGCACGGTCAGCCCCCGCCACCGCGTCCGCCACTACGGCGGCCGACAGGTTCCGTGACCCGAATTCCGCGTACACACCTGATTTCCGCGTGCCCGTACGAAAGCGGAGCAGCGGCCCCCTTCATCAGGGACCGCTGCTCCGTCTTCTGCTTACGCCCGGTTGTCCGGGCCGGGGTCAGTGCGAGTGCCCGCTCGGCACCGGGCCCGCGTTCTTGACCGTCAGGGGCAGCAGCTTCTTGCCCGTCGGGCCGATCTGGATGCTCGTGTCCATCTGCGGGCAGACGCCGCAGTCGAAGCACGGGGTCCAGCGGCAGTCCTCGACCTCGGTCTCGTCGAGGGCGTCCTGCCAGTCCTCCCAGAGCCAGTCCTTGTCCAGGCCCGAGTCGAGGTGGTCCCAGGGGAGGACCTCCTCGTAGGCGCGCTCGCGGGTGGTGTACCAGTCGACGTCCACGCCGAACGGGGCCAGCGCCTTCTCCGCGCACCGCATCCAGCGGTCGTAGGAGAAGTGCTCGCGCCAGCCGTCGAAGCGGCCGCCGTCGTCGTAGACCGCGCGGATCACGGCGCCGATGCGGCGGTCACCGCGGGAGAGCAGGCCCTCGACGATGCCGGGCTTGCCGTCGTGGTAGCGGAAGCCGATCGAGCGGCCGTACTTCTTGTCGCCGCGGATCTTGTCGCGGAGCTTGGCCAGGCGCTCGTCCGTCTCCTCGGCCGACAGCTGCGGCGCCCACTGGAACGGCGTGTGCGGCTTGGGCACGAAGCCGCCGATGGACACCGTGCAGCGGATGTCGTTGGAGCCGGAGACCTCGCGGCCCTTCTGGATGACGCGCGTGGCCATGTCGGCGATCTGCAGCACGTCGTCGTCGGTCTCGGTGGGCAGGCCGCACATGAAGTACAGCTTCACCTGGCGCCAGCCGTTGCCGTAGGCCGTGGCGACGGTGCGGATCAGGTCCTCCTCCGAGACCATCTTGTTGATGACCTTGCGGATGCGCTCCGAGCCGCCCTCGGGCGCGAAGGTGAGACCGGAACGGCGGCCGTTGCGGGTCAGCTCGTTCGCCAGGTCGATGTTGAACGCGTCGACGCGGGTGGAGGGGAGGGACAGGCCGATCTTGTCCTCCTCGTAGCGGTCCGCGAGACCCTTGGCGATGTCGCCGATCTCGCTGTGGTCCGCGGACGAGAGGGAGAGGAGGCCGACCTCCTCGAAGCCCGTCGCCTTCAGGCCCTTGTCGACCATCTCTCCGATGCCGGTGATCGAGCGCTCGCGCACCGGGCGGGTGATCATGCCGGCCTGGCAGAAGCGGCAGCCTCGGGTGCAGCCGCGGAAGATCTCGACCGACATGCGCTCGTGGACCGTCTCCGCGAGCGGCACGAGGGGCTGCTTGGGGTAGGGCCACTCGTCGAGGTCCATGACGGTGTGCTTGGACACACGCCACGGCACTCCCGAGCGGTTCGGCACGACACGGGCGATCCGGCCGTCGGGGAGGTACTCGACGTCGTAGAAGCCGGGGACGTACACCCCGCCGGTCTTGGCCAGGCGCAGGAGGAGCTCCTCGCGGCCGCCGGGGCGGCCCTGCTCCTTCCATTCGCGGATCAGCCGTGTGACCTCGAGGACGGCCTGCTCGCCGTCGCCGATGATCGCGCAGTCGATGAAGTCGGCGATCGGCTCCGGGTTGAACGCCGCGTGGCCGCCGGCCATGACGATCGGGTCGTCGTCCGTGCGGTCCCTGGCCTCCAGCGGAATGCCGGCCAGGTCCAGCGCGGCGAGCATGTTGGTGTAGCCCAGCTCCGTGGAGAAGCTCAGGCCGAACACGTCGAAGGCGCGCACCGGACGGTGGCTGTCGACGGTGAACTGGGGCACACGGTGCTCGCGCATCAGCGCCTCGAGGTCCGGCCAGACGCTGTAGGTGCGCTCGGCCAGGACGCCGTCCTGTTCGTTGAGGACCTCGTAGAGGATCATGACGCCCTGGTTGGGGAGTCCGACCTCGTACGCGTCCGGGTACATGAGTGCCCAGCGGACGTCGCAGGAGTCCCAGTCCTTGACCGTGGAGTTGAGCTCTCCGCCGACGTACTGGATCGGCTTCTGCACATGCGGGAGCAGAGCTTCGAGCTGCGGGAACACAGACTCGGCGGCTTCGGCAGGCATCTCGCGAACCTTCGTGTGGTGACTGCGGTCCCCCCGGGCCGATGCCTCAGGGGCGGGTGACCATCCAGCCTAACCCGCCCGGAGGGGTCTCCCGTACGGCGCTCAGAACGGGAACTCCCGGCTGATCGAGCTCCACGCCTCGGGAAGCGCCTCCTCGGCGACCCGCGCGCGGTGCGCCTCCCCCGCGTACAGCACCCCGTACGTGAAGTCGCTCTCCCCCGCCGCGTGCGCCACGGCGGCCAGCTCGCGCAGGGTGCGGCGGGCCATGACGCTGTCCTGGTGGTCGCCGAGCAGGCCCTGCAGCGACTTCATGTCCCGGACCGCCTCCTCGGCCCGCCCGCCCAGCGCGGGGACGGCGGCCTCGGCGGCGTACCGGGTGCGCTTGGTCTTCTTGCGCGCCTCGTGCAGCGCGGTGTCCCGCTCCTGGCCGGGCGGCAGCTCCAGGGCGTGCTCGACGAGCCCGGCCAGCTTGCGGAAGTCCTTGCGTACGGCCTTGGCGAGGACCTTGTCCGGGCGGGCGGCGGCCTTCTTGCGCAGGGGCGGGTCCGCGAGCAGCGCGTCCAGGGTGTCGAGGAGGGAGAGGTACCGGCGCGAGTCGAGGATGGCGACGACCTCGTGGTGGGCGCCCTGGTGGCGGGCCTGGGACCAGGCGGCGAGGCGCTCGGCGACCGGGCCGGTGACCTGGTCGGGGGTGAGCTTGCCGAGGGCCTGGGTGAGCCGTTCGGCGAGGACCTCCTGGTCGCGGTCCTTGCCCAGTTCGGCGGCCAGCCACTTCAGGTCGGCGGCGACGGGGTCGGTGGCCGCGCGGTCGAGGACGGAGCGGAAGCTGCGGAAGGCGCTGCGCAGGCGGCGGGTGGCGACGCGCATGCGGTGCACGGCGTCGGGCACGTCCTGCCGCACGGCGGGGTCCAGCTCGACGAGGGCGTCGCGCTGGGCGCGGACGTAGGCGAGGACGTGGTCGCCGGCGGTGACGGGGGCGCCGTCCGGGCGGGGGCGGTGCTTGTGCCGGGGGGCGGCCTCGGGGGCGGTGGCGGGGGGTGGGCCGGTGGCTTCCCGGCGCGCGGCGGGTCCGGCGGCCGGCGCGGTCTCGGCGAGGGCGCGGGCCAGCTTCGAGGACGACGACGAGGGCCGTACGCCCGCCTTCCTCAGCCGTTTCTCCACCTTGTCGAGGAAGGCCGGGTCGCCGTCGTCGGCGAGTTCCACCTCGATCTCGGTCCAGCGCGCCTCGCCGCCCCCGCCGGTGAGGCGTTCGGCGTGCACGGTGTCGACGCTCACCTCGGCGAGCAGCCGGTCCTGGTCGTCGAGGAGGTGGCGGACGTCGCGGTCGGAGCGCAGGCGGACCACGGGGAGCAGTTCCCGGTCGCGGGCGCGGGAGCGGACCAGGGCGGCCAGTTCGTCCGGGAGGGTGTCGGAGAGCGGGGCGCGGATCTCGTCGCGCACGCCCGGGGCGACGGGGAACTTCAGGTGCCAGCCGGCGTCGGCGCCTCCGGTGCGGCGGCGCAGGGTGACGGAGGAGGAGGCGAGGCGCTGGTCGGCGGTGTCGTAGTAGGTGGCGTCGAGGTGGGTGACGCCGCGGTCCCGCACGGACGCGACGCCGGGGACGCGGGTGAGGTCGGGCAGAGCGGCGTCGTCGGAGTCGTACTTCCGCTCGATCTCGCGCTTGGTGTCCGCCATGCACCGAATCTAGTCGTCCTCGGTGCGGAGCGGCAGTGGGCCGCTCCGCACCGGTGACGTGGAGCCGTCGTCCTGGAGTCAGGCGGACATGGGGCGCTGCATTCTGATCGACTGCAGCAACCCGACCGCCAGCCAGGTCGCGAACATCGAGGAACCGCCGTAGGACACGAACGGCAGGGGCAGGCCGGTGACCGGCATGATGCCGAGGGTCATGCCGATGTTCTCGAAGGTCTGGAAGGCGAACCAGGCGACGATGCCCGCCGCGACGATCGTGCCGTAGAGGTCGGTGGTGTCGCGGGCGATGCGGCAGGCGCGCCAGAGGATGATGCCGAGCAGGCCGATGATCAGCGCGCCGCCCACGAAGCCCAGTTCCTCGCCGGCGACCGTGAAGACGAAGTCGGTCTGCTGCTCGGGGACGAACTGGCCGGTCGTCTGCGAGCCCTGGAAGAGGCCGGAGCCGGTCAGTCCGCCGGAGCCGATGGCGATGCGGGCCTGGTTGGTGTTGTAGCCGACACCGGCCGGGTCGAGCTCCGGGTTGGCGAACGCGGCGAAGCGGTTGATCTGGTACTCGTCGAGGATCCCGAGCTGCCAGACGGCGATCGCGCCGGTCGCGCCCGCGCCGATCAGGCCGAAGATCCAGCGGTTGGAGGCCCCGGAGGCGAGCAGCACGCCGAGCACGATGACGACCATCACCATGACCGACCCGAGGTCGGGCATGAGCATCACGATCAGCATGGGCACGACGGCGAGACCGAGGGCCTGGAGCACCGTGCGGTGGTCCGGGTAGGGCTTGTCGCCCGCGTCGACCCGCGCCGCCAGCAGCATCGCCATGCCCAGGATGATCGTGATCTTCACGAACTCCGAGGGCTGGAGGGAGAAGCCGCCGGGCAGCTTGATCCAGGAGTGGGCGCCGTTGATCGTGGAGCCCAGCGGGGTGAGCACCAGCAGGATCAGGAACACCGAGGCGCCGTACAGCAGGGGGACCGCCGTGCGCAGCCCGCGGTGGCCGAGCCAGATGGCGCCGATCATCAGGGCGACGCCGATGCCGGTGTTCAGCCAGTGCCGGACCAGGAAGTAGTAGGGGTCGCCCTGGTTCAGCTCGGTGCGGTTGCGCGTGGCCGACCAGACCAGCAGCGAGCCCAGCAGGGACAGGGCGAGCGCCGCGAGCAGTATCGGCCAGTCCAGCCGGCGGGCCAGGCCGTCGCGGGCGAACACCCGTGTCCAGCCGGCCCGCTCGGGTCCGTACCCGGAGACCTGGAAGCTGTTGACGCCGCCGGTCATGACGCCGTCCTCTCCGGGCGTGCCGTGCGCGGGCGGGGGTTGCGGCCCGCCGGGCCTCCCCGGCCGGGGCGTGGGCCGCCGCCCCGGCGGCGCCTGCGGCGGGTGTCGCGGTTGGTGTTCTCCGGCGACGGGGTCGTGCCCGCCTGCTGCGGGTCGGCCGGGTCGTCGCCCTGTGGGGCGGTGGCCTCGCCGTCCGGGGAGGGCGAGGGGCGCAGCTCCTTGGCGAAGTCCTTGACGATCTTCGGCGAGGTGATGGTGCCGTCCGTGCGGACCTTGGGGAGGGTCTTCTGCGGCTTGGGCAGCAGCGCCTTCTTGTTGTCGATCTCGCCGTCCTCGGACACGCCGTAGAGCGCGTTGTAGATGTTGCGCACGGCGGGGCCCGAGGCGCCGGAGCCGGTGCCACCCTGGGAGATCGTCATCACGATCGCGTAGTCCTCGGTGTAGGTGGCGAACCACGAGGTGGTCTGCTTGCCGTACACCTCGGCCGTACCGGTCTTGGCGTGCATCGGGATCTTGTCCTGCGGCCAGCCGCCGAACCGCCACGCGGCCGTACCGCGGGTGGCGACTCCCTCGAGGGCTTCGTCAATCTGCTTGAGCGTCTTCTTCGACGTGGGCAGCTTGCCGTGCGCCTTGGGCTCGATCTCCGTGACGGTCTTGCCGTCGGGGCTGATGACGGCCTTGCCGACGGTCGGGTCGTACAGCGTGCCGCCGTTGGAGATGGCCGCGTAGATGGTGGCCATCTGGATCGGGGTGACGAGCGTGTCGCCCTGGCCGATGGAGTAGTTCACCGAGTCACCGGCGCGCAGCCGGTTGCCTTCGAGGCAGTTCTCGTAGGCGATCTGCTCGGCGTAGCTGCCGCCCTTCTTGCCGTACTTGCACCAGGCGTCCTTGTTGGCCTTCCAGTAGTCGGCCTTCCACTGGCGGTCGGGAATGCGGCCGGTGACCTCGTTGGGCAGGTCGATGCCGGTCTCCTCGCCGAGGCCGAACTGGTGGGCGACCTTGTAGAACCAGTCCTCCGGGTTCTTCTTCGGCTTGTTGCCGCCGTCGCGCTTCCACTCCTCGTGGGAGAGGGCGTAGAAGACGGTGTCGCAGGAGACCTCGAGCGCCCGGCCGAGGCTGATCGGGCCGTGGTTCTGGGACTCGAAGTTCTTGAAGACCTGGCCGCCGATGGAGTACGAGCTGGAGCAGTTGTAGGGGCCCTCGAAGGAGTAGCCGGCCTTGATGGCGGCGGCCGTCGGGATCACCTTGAAGATGGAGCCGGGCGCCGACAGGCCCTGGATGGCGCGGTTCAGCAGCGGGTAGTTGGACTTCTTGCCGGTGAGCTGCGCGTAGTCCTTGGCGGAGATGCCGCCGACCCAGGCGTTGGGGTCGTAGGTCGGGTTGGAGGCCATGGCGACGACGCGGCCGGTCTTGGCCTCCATGACGACGACGGCGCCGGAGTCGGCCTCGTAGTTCCGCCCGGTGTTGCGGTCGTGCTGCTTGCGGGCCTCCTTCATCGCCTCGTTCAGTTCGTACTCGGCGATGCGCTGCACGCGGGAGTCGATGCTGGTGACGAGGTTGGCGCCGGGCTCGGCCGGGTCGGCCTGGGCCTCGCCGAGGACGCGGCCGAGCTTGTCGACCTCGTAGCGGGTGACGCCGGCCTTGCCGCGCAGCTGCTGGTCGTACTGCCGCTCCAGGCCGGAGCGGCCGACCATGTCGGAGCGCAGGTAGGGCGAGTCGGTGTCCTGGGCCTGCTGGATCTCCTCGTCGGTGACCGGCGAGAGGTAGCCGAGGACCTGGGCGGTGTTGGCCTTGCCGGGGCTGGGGTAGCGGCGCAGCGCCTGGGGCTCGGCGGTGATGCCGGGGAAGTCCTCGGCGCGCTCGCGGATCTGCAGGGCCTGCCGGGGTGTGGCCTCGTCGGTGATGGGGATCGGCTGGTACGGCGAGCCGTTCCAGCAGGGCTGGGGGGTCTCGGCGTTGCACAGCCGGACCTTCATCATGACGTCCTCGGGCTTCATGCCGAGGACGCCGGCCAGCTTGGTGAGGACGGCCTTGCCGTCGTCCTCCATCTTCATCAGGTCCGTGCGGGAGGCGGAGACGACGAGCCGCGTCTCGTTGTCCGCGAGGGGCACGCCGCGGGCGTCCAGGATGGAGCCGCGCACGGCGGGCTGGACGACCTGCTGCACGTGGTTGCCGGAGGCCTCCTTGGCGTACTGGTCGCCCTCGCGGATCTGGAGGTACCACAGCCGCCCGCCGAGGGTGCCGAGCAGGGAGATGACGAGGACCTGGATGACGACGAGCCGGATCTGGACCCGCGGGCTGCGGCCGGTCTCGGGGATGTTGGTCACGCGGCTTCCTCCCCTCTCAGAGCGCGTGCGGGTGTGAGCTGACGAGTGGTGAACGACCGGCCGGTGGACGCGCGTTCCAGCCGCGTTCACTCGTACCGGTGAAGTTTCGGGAGGTCACAGGCGCTTGACCCCCTTGATGCGTCCGGCGCGGGCCGAGCGGGCGCGGGCTGCCTTGACCCGCAGGCCGTTGCGCTGGCCGCCGATGCGCAGCCCGGTGCCGCCGGAGAGCCAGCCCGTGGAGATGTCGCCGGCCTTGGCGGAGTTCGTCTCGGCGAGCGGGTCGTTCTCGGCGCGCCGGGCCAGCGCCATCACGCCCGGCACCACGAAGGGCGCGAGCAGCAGGTCGTACAGGGCGGCGGTGAACAGCAGGCCGCTGAGGCCGACATGACGGGCCGCGGTGTCCCCGACGAGGGCGCCGACGCCGGCGTAGAGCAGGGTGGAGCCGACGGCGGCGGCGACCACCACGAGCATCGGTCCGGCCGCCGTCCTCACCTGCCCGCTCTCGGGTTTGACGAGTCCGGCGAGATAGCCGATGACGCACAGCACGAGGGCGTAGCGCCCGGCGGCGTGGTCGGCGGGCGGGGCGAGGTCCGCGAGGAGGCCGGCGGCGAAGCCGACGAGGGCGCCGCCGACGTGGCCGTAGACCAGGGCGAGTCCGAGGACGACGAGCAGCAGCAGGTCGGGGACGGCGCCGGGGAGGTGGAGGCGGGCGAGGACGCTCACCTGGATCACGAGGGCGACGACGATCAGCGAGCTGGAGAGCAGGATCCGGTTGACGCGCATGGGGTGACAGCTCCTACTGCTCAGGCTGGTCGGTACCGTCGGCGGGCGCCGAGGGCGTGACGGTCACGGTCACGGTCGGCGTCGGGGTCGGCTTGGGCTTCGCGGGCAGCACCGTGTCGCGCGGGTCCTTCTTCGGCGCCTGGACGACGACGCCGACCACGTCCAGCTTGCTGAAGTTGACGTACGGCGTGACGTACAGGGTGCGGGTCAGGTCGCCGCCGGAGGGATCGACGCGGGAGACGACGCCGACGGGGACGCCGGGCACGAACGGCTTGTCGGCCTGCGAGCCGAAGGTGACCAGCCGGTCGCCCTTCTTGATCTCGGCCTTGCCGTTGAGCAGTTCGACGCGCAGCGGGCGGTCGCCCTGGCCGGAGGCGAAGCCGAGTTCGTCGCCGGCCTCCATGCGGGTGCCGACGGTGAAGTCGGGGTCGCTGGCGAGCAGCACGGTGGCGGTGCCGGGCCCGACCGTGGTGACGCGGCCGACCAGGCCGTCGCCGTTGAGGACGGTCATGTCGCGCTCGATGCCGTCCTCGGCGCCGGCGTCGATGGTGATGGTCCAGGAGAAGCCCTGGGCCGCTCCTATGGCGATGACCTGGGCGCCCTTGATGCCGTACTGGCCCTTGCCGGCGACGCCGAGCAGCTTGTCGAGTTGCTTGAGGCGGCTGCGGCTGCGGTCGTCGCTGCCGAGTTCGGCCTTGAGCGCCGCGTTCTCCCGCTCGAGCTGGGCGAGCCGGTCGTGGCGCTCGCCGGACTCGCGGACGGCGGTGACGGCGTTGCCGATCGGGTCGACCGCGCTGGACACGCCGTTCTCGATCGGGCCGAAGACCGACGCCGCCGCCTGGCGGGCACCGTCGACCGGTGAATCCTCTCCGCCGCGGATGTCCACCGTGATCAGCGCGAACGCGATGGCGATCAGCAGCACCAGGAGCAGCCGGCTCTCTTTCGTGTCCCTCACGTGCGGCGGCCGTGCCTTCCTCGTCGAGAACGGGTATGCGGTGGGGTTTCTGTTCAGGTTTCAGATCGCGTGAGGGGTCTTCGGGGCGTCAGGGCCCGGTGTGCCCCTCGACACCAGCGCTCCGCCGTACGGGAGGGAACGTCCCGTACGGCGGAGTCGCGGCGGTGTGTCATCGGCGGGGCGCGGCGTCCAGGACCTGCTGCAGCGCCTCGAACTCCTCGACGCACTTGCCGGAGCCGAGCGCCACGCTGTCCAGCGGGTCCTCGGCGATGTGGATCGGCATGCCGGTCTCCCGGCGCAGCCGCTCGTCGAGGCCGCGCAGCAGGGCGCCGCCGCCGGTCAGCACGATGCCGCGGTCCATGATGTCGCCGGACAGCTCGGGCGGGCACTTGTCGAGGGTCGTCTTGACCGCGTCCACGATGGCGTTGACCGGTTCCTCGATCGCCTTGCGCACTTCGGCGGCGGAGATCACCACGGTCTTCGGCAGCCCGGAGACGAGGTCCCGGCCGCGGATTTCGGTGTGCTCGTCGGAGTCGAGGTCGTACGCCGAACCGATCGTGATCTTGATCTGTTCCGCCGTCCGCTCACCCAGCAGGAGCGAGTACTCCTTCTTGATGTGCTGGATGATGGCGTTGTCCAGCTCGTCGCCCGCGACGCGGATGGACTGCGCGGTGACGATGCCGCCGAGGGAGATGACCGCGACCTCCGTGGTGCCGCCGCCGATGTCCACCACCATGTTGCCGGTGGCCTCGTGGACCGGCAGTCCGGAGCCGATGGCGGCCGCCATGGGCTCCTCGATGATGTGCACCTGGCGGGCGCCGGCCTGGGACGACGCCTCGATGACGGCGCGGCGCTCGACGCCCGTGATGCCGGAGGGCACGCAGACGACGACCCGCGGGCGAGCCAGATACCGCCGCTTGTGGATCTTCAGGATGAAGTAGCGGAGCATCCGCTCGGTGATCTCGAAGTCGGCGATGACGCCGTCCTTCAGGGGGCGCACGGCCACGATGTTGCCCGGCGTGCGTCCGATCATCTTCTTCGCTTCGGCGCCGACCGCGAGGATGCCACCGGTGTTGGTGTTGATCGCGACGACGGACGGCTCGTTGAGTACGATTCCGCGACCCCTGACGTACACCAGCGTGTTGGCGGTCCCGAGGTCGACAGCCATGTCACGGCCGATGAACGACATTGAGTTCCCCATCAGGATTCGTCTGGCCTTCCCACGAGCTTTTGAGGGCTTTTCAGGTCGGCGAGGTGGGTGCGGTGACGCGATGGCGTCCATGGTAGACGTGCCTTCGCGCACACTGTGCGAGGGTCTTCGCCATTGTCATCAGATGGCGCGTCGCCCTGCCTTCGGAGACGGGCCAACGGGGGCATCCGTTCCCCCGAACGCCGTGCATATGCCAAAAAAGGCCCGAGGGCAAAGCTCTCAGACCATGCGTGGTACGACAAATAGCCGGGGTGCGTCCGCGACGTGATCGTTATGCGCGGATTTCGTCGCGACGACACGCCCGCGCGCGGCGACGCCGCCGCGTGTCCGCGCGGCCGCGCCGGGTCACCGTGAAAGAGGAAGGCGCGCCGGTCAGGCCACGACCGGCGCGCGCCGGGAAGCGCTCAGGCGCGGCCCGGGAAGAAGATCTTGATCTCGCGCGCGGAGGACTCCTCCGAGTCGGACGCGTGGATCAGGTTCTCCCGCACGATCACACCGTAGTCGCCGCGGATCGAGCCCGGGGCGGCCGCGATCGGGTCCGTCGGGCCGGCCAGCCGGCGCAGGCCCTCGATGACCCGCTCGCCCTCGACGATCATCGCGACGACCGGGCCGGACGCCATGAACTCCACCAGCGGCTCGTAGAAGGGCTTGCCCTTGTGCTCGCCGTAGTGCTGCTCCAGCGTGTCCTGGTCCAGGGTGCGCAGCTCCAGCGCGGTGATCCTCCAGCCGGCCTTGCGCTCGATGCGGCTGATGATCTCGCCGGTCAGGCCACGACGGACGGCGTCGGGCTTGAGGAGGACGAGGGTGCGCTGGCTCACTGCGGGCTCCTTGTGGGTCAAATGGTGCGGGGCACCGAGATTACCGGGCGTGTCGGAGGGCTCGTCACGCAGTGTCGGGCTGTTCCGCCTGTGCGGCGAAACGGGCCTTCGCCTCGTCCACCTTTCGCCCGAAGTGCACCGACGCCCACCACAGCAACGCGAACACCGCGCCCATGAAGAACATCATCGGGACGAACACGCCGGAGGCGATGAGCGCGATCTGCAGCGCCCACCCGAGGGCGACCCCGCCCGGCCGGCCGACCATCCCGCACAGCGCCACGGACAGGAACATCGCGACGCCGCAGACCGTCCACACCGTGCCGGTCGACAGGTCGGGCTGCTTCATCGCGACGAGCCCGGCGAACCCGATGACGAAGAACTCGCCGACCAGCGTCGAAGAACAGAGCGTACGCACGGGATGTCAGCCCTTCCCCAGGAGCAGCCGGGCCTCGCCGACCGTGATGACGGAACCGGTGACGAGCACACCGCCGCCGGCGAACTCGCCCTCCTCCTCGGCCAGCGTGATCGCGGCCTCCAGGGCGTCCGGCAGCCGCGGCTCGACCTGCACGCGCTCCTCTCCGAACACCTCCACGGCGATCGCGGCGAGCGCGTCCGCGTCCATCGCGCGGTGGCTGGAGTTCCGGGTGACGACGACCTCGGCGAAGACCGGCTCGAACGCCTCCAGCAGTTCGCGCACGTTCTTGTCGCCGCTCGCGCCGACCACGCCGATGAGACGGCTGAACTGGAAGGCCTCGCCGATCGCGGCGGCCGCGGCCCGCGCGCCCGCCGGGTTGTGCGCGGCGTCCAGCACCACGGTCGGCGAACGGCGCACGACCTCCATACGGCCCGGCGAGGCGACGGAGGCGAACGCCCGCCGCACGGTGTCGATGTCGAGCGGCTGCACCCGCTGGGCGCCGACGCCGAAGAACGCCTCGACGGCGGCGAGGGCGACGGCCGCGTTGTGCGCCTGGTGGGCGCCGTGCAGCGGCAGGAACACCTCGGTGTACTCGCCGCCCAGCCCGCGCAGCGTCATCAGCTGGCCGCCGACGGCGACCTGCCGGTCAAGGACGCCGAACTCCAGGCCCTCGCGGGCCACGGTGGCGTCCAGCTCGACGGCCTTCTTCAGCAGCACCTGAGCCGCGTCCACCGGCTGCTGCGCCATGACGACGGTGGCCTGCGGCTTGATGATGCCGGACTTCTCACCGGCGATCTCCCCGGGCGAGCCGCCGAGCCGGTCGGTGTGGTCCAGGTCGATCGGGGTCACCACGGCGACGCCGGCGTCGATGACGTTCGTCGCGTCCCAGGCGCCGCCCATGCCGACCTCGACGACGGCCACGTCCACGGGCGCGTCGGCGAAGGCGGCGTACGCCATGCCGGTCAGCACCTCGAAGAAGGACAGCCGGTACTCCTGCGAGGCGTCGACCATCTCCACGTACGGCTTGACGTCCTGGTACGTCTCGATGAACCGCTCGGCGGAGACGGGCGCGCCGTCGAGGCTGATCCGCTCGGTGACGGACTGGACGTGCGGGGAGGTGTAGCGGCCGGTGCGCAGGTCGAAGGCGCCGAGCAGCGCCTCGATCATGCGGGCGGTGGAGGTCTTGCCGTTGGTGCCGGTGATGTGGATCGACGGGTACGAGCGCTGCGGCTCGCCCAGGACGTCCATCAGGGCGGAGATCCGGTCCACCGAGGGCTCGAGCTTGGTCTCGCCCCAGCGGGTGGCGAGCTCCGCCTCCACCTCGCGCAGGGCCTTGTCGACCTCGGGGTCGGCGGGGCGCGCCGGGACGTCCGCCTGCGGCGGGCCGCCCTGGGTGCGCAGCGTACGGCTGCCGGCCTCGATCACCGCGAGGTCGGGGTCGCGGCGGGTCTCCTCCTCCACGAGCTCCGCGAACTCGTCGAAGGTGTCGTCCGGGTCGGGACCTGCTGAATCTGGGCGCTCGCTCACGGTCCCCAGTCTACGGAGCGGCGCGAGTGGTCCCCCGCACACCCCGGCGCGGGGTCAGCCGAGCCACTTCCGCCAGGCGGGACGCCCCCACAGCACGCTCACGGCGAAGGACGCCCCCGCCGCCGCCACCGCGGTCACGGCCAGCGCGGCGGGCGCCCAGGGTCCGTCGGGCAGCCGCGCGGCGACCGGCCCCACCAGCAGCCGCACCCACAGCAGATGGACCAGGTACGTCCCGAACGACGCGTCCGACAACCGCGCCACCAGCGGCCGCACCCGCTCCGGCACCCGCACCCCGGCCGCCGTGCCGAGCACCGCGAACGTCACGGCGGCGACGGCCACGCCCCCGTACGCGGCGGGGTGGCGCACCGTGAGCTGGTACACGGCGAGGGCGGCGAACGCGACGGCCGCGCCCGCGGCCCACAGCGCCCTCGGTCCGAGGCGCGGGGCGGCGAGGAGGGCGGCGCCGGCCACCGCGTAGACGACGGTGGACAGCGGCACCGACCATCCCCAGCCGGGCGGGGCCCAGCCGGTGATCTCGCGCACGTCCCCGGCGAGCGCGGGCGCGACGGCGAAGGCGACGAGCAGGGTCAGGGCCCGCAGGGGCAGGGCGCGCCGACGCACCACCAGCACCAGGACGCCGAGCAGCAGGAGCAGGGGGACGTAGGCGTACAGGTACCAGAGGTGGAAGGCCGCCTCGACGGAGCCGAACAGGGCGCTCGCCGCCTCCGCGCCGATGCCGGAGCGGCCGGTGAGGTACGCGCAGAGCAGGTACAGGGCGGTCCACACGGCCATCGGGCGCAGGATCCGGCCGAGCCGGGACAGCAGCCGGGTCTCGTCGCCCACGGGAGCGCCGGACAGCGCGGCCCAGCCGGCCATGGCGAAGAACACCGGCACCGCGAACCGCCCGGCCGTGTCGCCCAGGACGCCGGAGGTGCGGTGGCCGGCGTCGATGAACTCGGCGGAGGCGTGCACCAGCACGACGGCGGCGGTGCACAGCACGCGCAGCAGGTCGATGTCGTACCGCCGCTCCCTGCCCGGGGTGCGGTCCGGGGCTTCCGGCGCGGCGGCGGGGGACACGGGAGAGGACATCGGCGGGGCGCTCCTGGCGGCGGGATTCTGCGGCGGGCGATTCCGCAGGTTCCCTCTCCCGGGTTACGCGGTCCCCACCACCACGTGAACGGCCCCCGGCCGGAACGTACCGGTCGGGGGCCGTGCGGGCCGTGGGCTTGAGGTCAGGCCTGGGGCAGCCGCTCGAGCTGGGTGCGGATGCGGACGATGTCCTCCTCCGCCTTGGCGAGCCGCGTGCGGATCTTGTCGACCACGTGGTCCGGGGCCTTCGCCAGGAACGCCTCGTTGCCGAGCTTCGCCGTGGCCTGGGCCTGCTCCTTCTCGGCTGCGGCGAGGTCCTTGGCGAGCCGCTTGCGCTCGGCGGCGACGTCGATCACGCCGGACAGGTCCAGCGCGACCTCGACACCGGCGACGGGCAGGGTCGCGGTCGCCGTGAAGGAGCCGCCCTCCGGCTGGAGGCGCAGCAGCTGGCGGATGGCCGCCTCGTGCGCGGCGAGGGCGGTGCCCTCCAGCGTGAGCCGGGCCGGGACCCGCTGGCCCGGCTGGAGACCCTGGTCGGCGCGGAACCGGCGGACCTCGGTGATCACCGACTGGAGCGTCCCGATCTCCCGCTCGGCGGCCTCGTCGCGGAAGCCGCTGTCGGCCGGCCAGTCGGCGACGACGACGGACTCGCCGCCGGTCAGCGTCGTCCAGAGCGTCTCGGTGACGAACGGGACGACCGGGTGCAGCAGCCGCAGCGTGACGTCGAGGACCTCGCCGAGGACGCGCTTGCTGACCTCGGCCGGCTCGCCGCCCGCCTGGAACGTCGTCTTGGACAGCTCGACGTACCAGTCGAAGACCTCGTCCCAGGCGAAGTGGAACAGCGTGTCCGAGAGCTTCGCGAACTGGTAGTCCTCGTAGTACGCGTCGACCTCGGCGACCACCGAGTTCAGCCGGGACAGGATCCAGCGGTCGGTCGGCGACATCGTCGAGGCGTCCGGCAGCGGGCCCTCGACCGTGGCGCCGTTCATCAGCGCGAAGCGCGTGGCGTTCCAGATCTTGTTGGCGAAGTTCCGGGAGCCCTGGACCCAGTCCTCGCCGATCGGGACGTCGACGCCCGGGTTGGCGCCGCGCGCCAGGGTGAAGCGGAGAGCGTCGGAGCCGTACTTGTCCATCCAGTCCAGCGGGTTGACCACGTTCCCGAAGGACTTGGACATCTTCTTGCCGTTCTGGTCACGGACCATGCCGTGCAGGGCGATGGTGTGGAACGGCGGGGTGCCGTCCATGGCGTAGAGGCCGAACATCATCATCCGGGCGACCCAGAAGAAGAGGATGTCGTAGCCGGTGACCAGGACGGAGTTCGGGTAGAACTTCGCGAGCGACTCGGTCTGCTCGGGCCAGCCGAGGGTGGAGAAGGGCCACAGGCCGGAGGAGAACCAGGTGTCGAGGACGTCGGAGTCCTGGCGCCAGCCCTCGCCGCTCGGCGGCTCCTCGTCGGGGCCGACGCAGACGACCTCGCCGTTCGGCCCGTACCAGACGGGGATGCGGTGGCCCCACCACAACTGCCGCGAGATGCACCAGTCGTGGAGGTTGTCGACCCAGTCGAAGTACCGCTTCTCCATCTCCTGCGGGTGGATCTTGACCTTGCCGTCGCGGACCGCGTCGCCGGCGGCCTTGGCGAGCGGGCCGACCTTGACCCACCACTGCATGGACAGGCGCGGCTCGATGGTGGTCTTGCAGCGCGAGCAGTGGCCGACGGAGTGGACGTAGGGGCGCTTCTCGGCGACGATCCGGCCCTCGGCGCGCAGCGCGGCGACGATGGCGGAGCGGGCCTCGAGGCGGTCCAGTCCCTGGAAGGGGCCGTGCGCGGTGATGACGGCGTGCTCGTCCATCACGGCGATGGCCGGCAGGTCGTGGCGCTGGCCGATCTCGAAGTCGTTCGGGTCGTGGGCGGGCGTCACCTTGACGGCGCCGGTGCCGAACTCGGGGTCGACGTGCTCGTCCGCGACGACCGGGATGGAGCGGTCGGTCAGCGGCAGCGTGATGAGCTTGCCGACGAGGTGCTTGTAGCGCTCGTCGTCGGGGTGGACCGCGACGGCGGTGTCGCCGAGCATCGTCTCCGCGCGGGTCGTGGCGACGACGATGGTGTCGTCCCCCTCGCCGTACTTCATGGAGACGAGTTCGCCGTCGTCGTCCTGGTACTCGACCTCGATGTCGGAGATCGCGGTCAGGCAGCGCGGGCACCAGTTGATGATGCGCTCGGCGCGGTAGATCAGCTCGTCGTCGTAGAGCCGCTTGAAGATCGTCTGGACGGCCTTGGACAGGCCCTCGTCCATGGTGAAGCGCTCACGCGACCAGGCGACGCCGTCGCCGAGGCGGCGCATCTGGCCGCTGATCTGGCCGCCGGACTCGGCCTTCCACTTCCAGACGCGCTCGACGAACGCCTCGCGGCCCAGGTCGTGGCGGGACTTGCCCTCCTTGGCGAGCTCCCGCTCGACCACGTTCTGCGTGGCGATGCCGGCGTGGTCCATGCCGGGCTGCCAGAGCGTCTCGTAGCCCTGCATGCGCTTGCGACGGGTGAGGGCGTCGATCAGCGTGTGCTCGAAGGCGTGGCCCAGGTGGAGGCTGCCGGTGACGTTCGGCGGGGGGATGACGATCGTGTACGGAGGCTTGTCGCTCTTCTCGTCCGCCTCGAAGTAACCCCGCTCCACCCAGCGCTCGTACAGCGGCCCCTCTACGTCGGCCGGCGCGTACTGGGTCGGCAGTTCGGTCGTGGGCGCTGGTGGCTGCTGCTGAGCGTTGTCGGTCACGCGCCCAGTTTAGAGCCGTCACGGCGGTGTCCCGAAACGCGTTTCGTTTGTAACGGTGCGACCCCCGGCGGCCTGGAGTCGTTGACTCTGAGCCAGGATGTGAACAGAAGTTGAGCGTCTCGAGGGGAACCGAGTCATGAGTCACCACCAGCCGGGGCCGTACGGCGGGCAGCCGCAGCAGCCCGGACCTTACGGACAGCAGGGACCGTACGGCGGCCAGCCGCAGACCCCGCAGCCCGGCTACGGCCACCCCCAGCAGGCGCCCCCGCCCGCGCAGCCCGGCTACGGCTATCCGCAGCAGCAGCACCCCGGAGTGCCGCCGCAGCAGCCCGCGTACGGCCAGCCGCAGTACGGTCAGCAGCCTCCGTACGGACAGCCCCCGTACGGCGTGCCTCCCCAGCCCCCCGTCTCCGGCGGCGGCGGCAAGGTGGCCGCGATCGTCGTGGGCGCCGTCGCGGTCGTCACGGCCATCGGCGTCGGCGCGTACCTCCTCATCGGCGGCGACGGCGGCAGCACCGCGGCGGGCCTGACGGACGACGGCCCGCACAAGCTGACCGTGCCGAAGACCGTGCTGGGCGAGTACCAGCGGTTCGGTGAAGGCTCCGAGGAGAGCGGCTCGAAGACCGCGAAGGACATGGAGAACAGCGGGGTCAAGAACGGCACCGCCATCCTCGGCCAGTGGTCCACCGCCGACTTCGGGAACTACGACCCGGCCGACCCCGGCACCGCGGGCGACTTCCCGGACCAGTCGGAACTGCTGACCGCCAAGGGCATCACCATGGTGGGCGGTTACGGCGAGATCGCCGACCCGCAGAAGACGCTGGACAAGTTCTTCACCAACATCCAGGAACAGGTGGAGAAGAGCGCCGAGCAGAACACCGGGGGCATGGAGAACGCGGAGCTCGTCGGCGAGCCCGAGGAGGTCGAGATCGCCGGTACGGTGGCCAAGTGCCAGTCGACGAAGAGCACCAACGCGCTCACCAAGAAGGAGTCGACGGACTGGTTCTGCGCCTGGGCCGACCACAGCACGGTCGGCATGGCCTCGCCCGGCGACAACGCCGGCACGGGGGTCGACAAGAAGACGGCGGTCGACCTCACCACCCAGCTCCGCGAGCAGATCCGCGTCAAGGTCTGACGGCACCGCAGCAGCGAACACAAGGGGGAACCCAGTCATGAGCTTCAACCAGCCGGGCCCGTACGGCGGGCAGCCGCAGCAGCCCGGGCCGTACGGCCAGCAGCCGGGACCGTACGGCCAGCCGCCGCAGACCCCGCCCCAGCCGCAGCCCGGCTACGGCTACCCCCAGCAGGCGCCCCCGCCCGGCCAGCCCGGCTACGGCTACCCGCAGCAGCCCGGGCACCCCGGTGTCCCGCCGCAGCAGCCGCCCTACGGCCAGCAGCCGCAGTACGGCATGCCGCCCCAGCCCCCGGCCTCCGGCGGTGGCGGCGGCAAGAAGGCGGGGATCGTCATCGGCTCCGTCGCGGTCGTCGCGGCCATCGGTGTGGGCGCGTACTTCCTGTTCGGCGGCACGGGAGGCAGCGGCGGCCTGGAGGACGACGGCCCGCACAAGCTGACCGCGCCGGCGTCGGTCCTCGCGGACAAGTACGACCGCCAGGGCCCCGCGCAGGAGGAGTCGGCCAGCTCCAGCGACGAGAAGGACCTGGCGAAGGCGGGGGTGACCGACGCCACTTCGGTCGGCGCCGTCTACTCCACCACCGACCTGACGGAGCTGAACCCCGAGGACCCGGAGGACCTGGCGAAGCTGCAGACCGCGGAGAACATCACCTACTTCGGCGTCTACGGCAAGGTCGAGGACCCGGAGAAGGCCCTCGACGTGATGTTCACGCAGATGCACAAGAACACCGACGACGAGAAGGTCACGCTGGTCGGCGAGCCCAAGTCGGTGTCGCCGGACGGGCTGGACGGCGCGGTGATGAAGTGCCAGGAGGCCAAGACCCAGCACCCGGTGACCAAGAAGGACCAGACGACCTTCATGTGCGTGTGGGCGGACTACAGCACGCTCGCCGTGGTCGAGCCGACCGCCACCGGCAAGCAGTACTCGCTCGACGAGTCCGCGGGGATGGCCGCCGACGTCCGCAAGGACGTGCGGGTCGCCAATTGACACCCTCTCCCCGCTGAAGGGGGGAGATTCCCGCCTACCGGGCCGTTGAACGTGAAGCAGTACATCGAGCAGCAGAACCGGCCGCTCCGGGCTGCGCCGAGGTGAACAGTGCAGATCGGTGCACCCAGTTGAGGTCGGAGCAACTCTCAGATTCGTTTCACCACCGGCCTGAAGCCCGGTGCACCGCGAATAGTCCCGGTAGCACCTGAACAAGGAAAGGGCGTCCGGCGCGGTGCGCCGGACGCCCTTTCCGTCTGCCAGGGGCTTACGCCGTCTTCTGCTCGCCCGAGCCGCGGCCGCGCGAGTCGCGCGGGATGAGCGTCGGGTTGACGTTGGAGAGGACCACGTCCGCGGTGATGACCACGCGGGCCACGTCCTTGCGGGACAGCACCTCGTACATCACGCCCTGGAGGACCTCCTCCATGATGGCGCGCAGGCCGCGGGCGCCGGTCTGGCGCAGGATCGCCTGGTCGGCGATGGCCTCCAGCGCCTCACGCTCGAAGTCCAGCTCCACACCGTCGAGTTCGAACAGGCGCTGGTACTGCTTCACCAGCGCGTTGCGCGGCTCGACGAGGATCTGCAGCAGCGCCTCGCGGTCGAGGTTGTGCACGCTGGTGATGACGGGGAGACGGCCGATGAACTCGGGGATCATGCCGAACTTGACCAGGTCCTCCGGCATGACCTCCTCGAACTGGTCCTTGGACTCCATCTCCCGCTTGGAGCGGATCGTCGCGCCGAAGCCGATGCCCTTGGCACCCGCCCGGCCCTCGATGATCTTCTCCAGACCGGCGAAGGCGCCGCCCACGATGAACAGCACGTTCGTCGTGTCGATCTGGATGAACTCCTGGTGCGGGTGCTTGCGCCCGCCCTGCGGCGGGACGGAGGCGGTGGTGCCCTCGAGGATCTTCAGCAGCGCCTGCTGCACGCCCTCACCGCTCACGTCCCGGGTGATCGACGGGTTTTCGCTCTTTCGGGCGACCTTGTCGATCTCGTCGATGTAGATGATCCCGGTCTCGGCCTTCTTGACGTCGTAGTCGGCCGCCTGGATCAGCTTGAGCAGGATGTTCTCGACGTCCTCGCCGACGTAGCCGGCCTCGGTGAGCGCCGTGGCGTCGGCGATCGCGAAGGGGACGTTCAGCATGCGGGCGAGGGTCTGCGCCAGCAGGGTCTTGCCGGAGCCCGTGGGGCCCAGCAGCAGGATGTTGGACTTCGCCAGCTCGATGGCGTCGTCACGGCCCTGGGCGCCGCCGTTCTCCCCGGCCTGGACGCGCTTGTAGTGGTTGTAGACCGCCACGGAGAGCGCCTTCTTGGCCGCCTCCTGGCCCACCACGTACCCCTCGAGGAACTCGTAGATCTCGCGGGGCTTGGGGAGCTCCTCCCAGCGGACCTCGCTGGTCTCGGCGAGCTCCTCCTCGATGATCTCGTTGCAGAGGTCGATGCACTCGTCGCAGATGTACACACCGGGCCCTGCGATGAGCTTCTTGACCTGCTTCTGGCTCTTGCCGCAGAACGAGCACTTGAGCAGATCGCCGCCGTCACCGATGCGTGCCACGGTGTGCTTCCCCTTCGCCTGGGAGACGACCGGACGTCCATGTCCGGCGGCTCCTGGTGCTGCCTTATGTCCGACGGTACCTTGCCTGGCCCCCCGTTCGGGCCCCCCTTGGCACGGTTCACTTTGACGTGGACCGTGCCAAACCGTGCCAAGGGGCGGCAGACGTTACACCCCAGCCGTGCCTCAGCGCAGGCTGGAGTTGTCCATCTTCCGGGTGGTGATGATCTGGTCGATCAGGCCGTACTCCAGCGCGTCCTCGGCCGTGAGGATCTTGTCGCGCTCGATGTCCTCGCGGATCTTCTCGATCGGACGGGTCGAGTGCTTGGCCAGCATCTCCTCCAGCTGCGTGCGCATGCGGAGGATCTCGTTGGCGGCGATCTCCAGGTCGGAGACCTGGCCGCGGCCGGTCTCGCTGTACGGCTGGTGGATCAGCACCCGGGCGTTGGGCAGCGCCATGCGCTTGCCGGGCGTGCCGGCGGCGAGCAGGACGGCGGCGGCGGAGGCGGCCTGGCCCATGCACACCGTCTGGATGTCCGGCTTCACGTACTGCATCGTGTCGTAGATCGCGGTGAGCGCGGTGAAGGAGCCGCCGGGGCTGTTGATGTAGACCGAGATGTCACGGTCGGGGTCCATCGACTCCAGGCACAGCAGCTGCGCCATGACGTCGTTGGCGGAGGCGTCGTCGATCTGCACGCCGAGGAAGATCACACGCTCCTCGAAGAGCTTCGCGTACGGGTCGTACTCGCGGATGCCCTGGGAGGTGCGCTCGACGAAGCGCGGAATGACGTAACGGGACTCGGCCTGCGGACCGGTGTAGCGGCCCTGCGAGCCGGTCATGTCCTGCACGGCCTGCATACGGTCGTAGATCCCGCTGCCGGGGAATGCGTTCACGGTGTCTCCTGAAAGGGGCTGAGGCGGTCGGCTGGGGCTGCTGGGGCCCCGGGCTCTCACGGGCCCGGGCGGGGTCCTACGGGGCTCGTGGAGCCTCGCAAGGCCGCTCAGGCCCCGGTGCCGCCGCCGCCCGGCATGCCGGCGGCCGTGGCGATCACGTCGTCGATGAGGCCGTACTCCTTGGCCTCGAAGGCGTCGAACCAGCGGTCGCGGTCCGAGTCACGGGTGATCTGCTCGATCGTCTGGCCCGTGTGCTGGGCGGTGAGCTCGGCCATGCGCCGCTTGGTGTGCAGCAGCCGCTCGGCGTGGATCTTGATGTCCGAGGCGGAGCCGGCGAGACCTGCGGAGGGCTGGTGGATCAGGATCTCGGCGTTCGGCAGCGCGAAGCGCTTGCCGGGCGTGCCCGCGCTGAGCAGGAACTGTCCCATGGACGCCGCGAGACCCATGGCGATCGTCACCACGTCGTTCTTGATGTACTGCATGGTGTCGTAGATCGCCATGCCGGCCGTGATCGAACCGCCGGGGCTGTTGATGTAGAGGTAGATGTCCTTGTCGGGGTCCGAGGCAAGGAGCAGCAGCTGTGCGGTGATCTTGTTCGCGATGTCGTCGTCGACCGGCTGGCCGAGGAAGATGATCCGCTCGCCGAGCAGCCGGTTGTAGACCTGGTCGCCGAGGCCACCACCGATGGAAGGCTCGCCGGCGGCTGAAGGCATCAGATTCGTCACGTATCCACCTGCTCGTCTTACGACGGCGCCGGGCCGTCTCACGTGTTCCCTGCGGGGCGGGAGCCGTATCGGAGACTCCACTGCCCTGGTATTCATGGACCCTAACGCGCGGGTCCCTTCGGGGAATCCCGGAGATGGGAGTGTTCGCCGGGGGCGTAGTCGGGTGCGGGCGCCGGGCGTGGCCGGGTGCGGGCGCGTCGTGGTCGCCCGCGCAGTTCCCCGCGCCCCTGAGGGCGTTCCGTCCCCCGGTGGCGAGAAGGCCCCGGGGTTGTCGCCCCGGGGCCTTCTCGATGTTCACCTTGCCGGGGCTCAGCCCTCGGTCTTCTCCTCGGCCTTCTCGTCGGCCTTCTCGTCGGCGGAGGCCTCGGAGGTCTCGGCCTCGGCGACCTCGTCCTCCTCGTCCTCCAGGTCGACGATCTCGCCGTTGGTGTCCTTGACCGTGGCCTTCTCGACCACGACGGCCAGCGCCTTGCCGCGGGCGACCTCGCCGACGAGCAGCGGGACCTGGCCCTGCTCGACGACCGCCTGGGCGAACTGGTCGGGGGACATGCCGGAGGAGGCCGCACGCCGCATGAGGTGCTCGGTGAGCTCCTCCTGGTTGACGTTGAGCTTCTCCTGCTTCACGAGCTCGTCGAGCACGAACTGGGTCTTGATGCCCTTGATCGCGGCCTCGCGGGTCTCGTTCTCGAACTCCTCCTCGGTCTTGCCCTGGATCTCCAGGTACTTCGCGAGGTCCAGGCCCATCTGGCCCAGCTGGTGGTGCTCGAGGTTGTGCTTGCGGGTGTTGATCTCGTCCTCGAGGAGCTTCTCGGGGACGGGCACCTCGACCAGCTCGAGCAGCTTGTCCAGGACGCGCTCCTGGGCCTGCGTGGCCTGGTCGTACTGCTTCATGTTCTCGAGGCGCTTGCGGCTGTCCGCCTTCAGCTCCTCGAGGGTGTCGAACTCGGAGGCGAGCTGGGCGAACTCGTCGTCCAGCTCGGGCAGCTCACGCTTGGCGACCTGGGTGACCTTGACGGTGACCTCGGCCTCCTTGCCGGCCGCCGAGCCGCCCTTCAGCTCGGAGGTGAAGGTGGCCTCGCCACCGGCCTCCAGGCCCTTCACGGCGTCGTCGATACCGTCCAGCAGCTCACCGGAGCCGATCGTGTAGGAGACGCCGCTGGCGACGCCGTCCTCGAGGACCTCTCCGTCGACCTTGGCCTCCAGGTCGATGGTCACCACGTCGCCGTCCTCGGCGGCCCGCTCGACCGGGGTCGTGGAGGCGAAGCGCTCACGGAGCTGCTCCACCGACTTCTCCACGTCCTCGTCGGTGACCTCGACGGCGTCGACCTCGACCTCGATGCCGGAGTAGTCCGGGATCTCGATGGCCGGGCGGATGTCGACCTCGGCGGTGAAGTTCAGCGTCTCGCCGTCCTTCAGCTCCGTGATGTCGACCTCGGGCTGGCCGAGGGGGCTCAGCTCCGCCTCGTTCACGGCGTCGGTGTAGAACTTCGGGAGGGCGTCGTTGACGGCCTCCTCCAGCACCGCACCACGGCCGAAGCGCTGGTCGATGACCCGGGCCGGGACCTTGCCCTTGCGGAAGCCCTTCACCGTGACCTGCTGGTTGATCTTCTTGTACGCCGCGTCGAGGCTGTCCTTGAGCTCCTCGAAGGGCACCTCGACAGTGAGCCGAACCCGGGTCGGGTTCAGGGTCTCCACGGCGCTCTTCACGGTTCGGTCTCCTTGTGGCTGACTTCTCGGGTTCTGCCGGGACCAGAGCGGTCCGGCCGATTCGCCGCCCGGAGGACTTTCAGAGACACACGGGCGTGCAGCTTGCATAGTAACGGCAGCGGCTGCGGCACCCAAAAGGCGATCACCGATGGTGAGCAGGTGGCTGGTCGGGGTGGCGGGATTTGAACCCACGGCCTTCCGCTCCCAAAGCGGACGCGCTACCAAGCTGCGCCACACCCCGTCTGGTGCGATCCGTAGGGTACATGCACGCGGGCGAAAGGTCCGCCGCCTTCACGGCCCCGGGGCGGCGTCCGGCGACCGGCCGGACACGGGGTGTGCGGCGAGGGCGCACGACCCGCTACGATGCCTGTCGGTGCCGCGGTCACGGACGCGCGGCGCACACCGTGCGGGCGTAGCTCAATGGTAGAGCCCCAGTCTTCCAAACTGGCTACGCGGGTTCGATTCCCGTCGCCCGCTCTGCACGGCCGAAGGCCCAGGTGAGAGGGTATGCACCCGCTCCCTGGGCCTTCGTCGTACCTGTGCGCCCGGCGGCTCGGTCGGCACCCCGGGCCCGCCGTCCCGACCGCGCCGAGCCGCCTCGCGCGCAGCATGCGCCGGTCCGGAGATGTCCGGGCCGGCCCTGGGGGTGTCCGTGGGCGGGATCAGAAGCTGATGGAGTTGATCATCTCGGCTATCGAGTCCAGGAAGCGCTGGATGTCGTCGGCCATGCCCGTCGAGGCGAGGAAGAAGCCGAAGAGGACGGCGACGATCGCCGGCCCGGCCTTGATGGAGCCACCTCTCAGCAGCACCACCAGGATGATCGCCAACAGCAGCACCACTGACAGTGAAATGGCCACAACTGATCACACCCTTGGTCGGTTCGGCTTCGCCGGCCCGGGCGACGCATCCCCGCGCACCCCGCCAGAACCATCGTGCCACCAACGAGCCCGCCCTAACCGGCCGCTGACACATCGTCCGCCTCAAGATCCCGCCGCCGTCGCCGCCGTACCGGACACGGAGAGGCAACACCTGTTTGTCGTACGGCAATTCGAGAGAACACCCGCACGGGGAATTCAGCGACCTCCCGGGGGATTACGCGGGACTTACGGACATCCCTTCTCCAGGCCCTCACATGGTGTTCGCAGGCGATTCGAATAACCCCTGTTCCACCTGACAAGAGGACATGTCGCCGCCAGTCACCCCCCTCCCCCATGACCGGATTGATCCGGAACAATCCTGACAAGAACGGCTGGCGTGAGGGGGGACACGGCAACAACACGGCACCTCTTCACTTGTGTTGCCCACCACGCCCACGGCATGCGCGCATTGCCGATTCCGGGGTACCCGAACGCGATAACCAGGAATGACGTCGGGCGTTTTACGTATTCCCGAAGACGACGCTAGGGTGCCTGAGATGTTCCACGCTGCCTCGTCCCCCGCAAGCGCAGCGAGCTCCCCGATCGCCTCCCCGTTCCACCGCCGGGAGGGCCAGTGACGAACTCGCAGCGACCGTACGGCAACAGCAGGACGCCGCTCCCACCGGTGCAGACGCCGGCGGACGGAGTGCCGACCCCGCGCACCAGGATCCCGGACGGCTCCCGGCCCGCCCCGGGCGGCAGACAGCGCGACGCGTTCTTCGACAACGCCAAGTACCTGGCGATCGTGCTGGTGGCCGTCGGCCACGCCTGGGGGCAGCTCCTGGACGACGGGGCGGTCGAGACCGCCTACCGGGTCGTCTACACGTTCCACATGCCGGCGTTCATCCTCATCTCCGGCTACTTCTCCCGCAGCTTCGACCTGCGCCCCAAGCATGTGCGGCGCCTGGTCACCGGGGTCGTCGTCCCCTACGTCGTCTTCGAGACCGCGTACTCCCTCTTCCAGCGCTACGGCAACGACGAGCCGGAGCACGGCATCACACTGCTGGACCCCACGTACCACCTGTGGTTCCTCTGCGCCCTGTTCGTGTGGCGGCTGACCACGCCGGTGTGGAAGGCGATCAAGCACCCGCTGCCCGTCTCGCTGGTGCTCGCCGCGCTCGGCTCGGTGTCCCCGCAGATCGGCGACGACCTGGAGCTCCAGCGGGTGCTGCAGTTCCTCCCCTTCTTCGTGCTGGGCCTGACCCTGCGCCCCGAGCACTTCCGGATGGTCAAGCGCCGCTCGGTGCGCCTGGCGTCCGTGCCGGTGTTCGTCGCGGCGGCCGTCACGGCCTGGGCGACGATGCCGTACATGCGGCTCGGCTGGCTCTACCACAGCGACGCGGCCCAGGAGTTGGGCACGCCCTGGTGGACCGGCCCCGTCACGGTGTGGGCCACGCTCGGCTGCTCGCTGGTGATGACCGTCTGCTTCTTCGCCTGGGTGCCGCGCCGCCGCATGTGGTTCACCTCCCTCGGCGCGGGCACCATCTACGGCTATCTGCTGCACGCCTTCCTGGTGCGCGCGGGCAACTACACGGACTTCTACGACCAGCCCGCGCTGCACGAGCCGCTCGGCGTGCTGGGACTCACCGTCTTCGCGGCCGCCGCCGTGACGCTGCTGTGCACCCGGCCGGTGCAGCGGGCGCTGCGCTGCGTGGTGGAGCCGCGCATGGAGTGGGCGTTCCGGAAGGACGCGGGCGAGGCGGCCCCCATCCGTCAGCAGCCCCGGACGGCCGAGGTGCGGGCGCAGGGCGAGAAGGTCTCCGTCTAACGGCCCGTGCCGCCCGCGTCCAGGCCCAGCAGGGCGCGCATCCGCGCGTACTTGGCGGTCAGCCGGGCACGGGTGGCGTCGTCGAGGACGGCGAGGCGGGCCGGGTCGGCGTTGTGCGCCAGGTCCGCCTCCTTCACCAGCAGGGCGCCCGGGGTGGCCAGGATGCGGGCCGCGTACTCCTCGGGCGGCTCGCCGGACCTCTTGGTCACGGCGAGGACGATGTCCTTGGTGCGCCGGGTGAGCGCCGCCTCCTCCAGCCACGCTCGGCTCAGCTTGTCGTCCTCCACGGAGTCGTGCAGCCAGGCCGCCGCGATCTGCTCGTCGTCGCCGCCCCGCAGCCGTACGCCCTCGGCGACCGCGCGCAGGTGCTCGGCGTAGGGGCGGCCCGCCTTGTCGGTCTGGCCGGCGTGTGCGGCGCGGGCGGTGGCCTCGACCTCGGCCAGGTCCATGAGCGGTGTCCGGTTCACGCGACCAGTGTGCCCGGCGCGGCTCAGCGGACCGCGGCCGCGGTGGGGCCCTCGCGGCAGATCAGCAGCAGCGCCCGGTCGTCGTTGACGTCCTTGGCGACGGCCTCGATGAGGTGCCAGGCGGCGCCGTGGAAGCCGCCGACGACATAGCGGTCGGCCTCGCCGGTGAGCCGGTCGATGCCCTCGACCATGTCCCGGTCGGAGGTCTCCACCAGGCCGTCGGTGAACAGCATCAGCACGTCGCCGGGGCGCAGCGAGCCCTTCACCGGGTCGAACTGGGCGCCGTCGTACACGCCCAGGAGGGGCCCGTCGGCGGCCTTCTCCTCCCAGCGGCCGCTGCCCGCGCTGAGCTGGAGGCCCGGCGGGTGTCCGGCCGAGTAGAGCTCGTAGTCGCCGGAGTCCAGGTCGAGGACCAGGTGGATGGAGGTGGCGAAGCCCTCGTCCCAGTCCTGGCGCAGCAGATAGCCGTTGGCGGCGGGCAGGAAGTCGTGCGGGGGCAGGCTGCCGAGCAGGCCGCCGAAGGCGCCGGACAGCAGCAGGGCGCGCGAGCCGGCGTCCATGCCCTTGCCGGAGACGTCGGTGAGGACGACCTCCAGGGTGCGCCCGCCGTTGGTGCGGGCGGCGACCACGAAGTCGCCGGAGAAGGACTGGCCGCCCGCGGGACGGAGTGCCATCTCCCGGTGCCAGCCCGTCGGCAGCTTGGGCAGCTTGCTCTGCACGCGGATGCGCTCGCGCAGGTCGAACAGCATGGTGCCGCCGCGCCGCCAGGGCACGCCGACCCGGCTGCGGAACTGGGCGACGAGCAGTCCGAAGAAGCCGCAGGCCGCGACGACCAGGACCACGCCGGGGGTGACCCGTGCCACGCCCTCGGTGTACGGGCCGAGTTGCACGGCCTCCACGATCAGCGCGGTGGCCGCGGCCGCGTAGAGCCCGAGCAGGCTGGCCGGGCGCAGCAGCAGGCCGCCCGCGACGATCGGGATGCACAGGGCGGACGGCGAGCACCACACGGAGTTGGCGAGGGTGCCGGCGGCGATCAGCGGGACGGTGAGGAGCAGTCCGGCGAGCGCGATCCAGTCCGAGCCGTCGCCGCGGAAGTAGTCGACGGCGGCCCGGCGCACGCCGACGCGGGCCCGGTGCCACTGCTTCTTCAACCGGGCCGTGAACGTTTCGGCCGCCGCGCGCCGCTCTCGTCCTGCTGCCATCAGTTCGGGACCCTATCCATCCAACCGGCCGCTTGGCACGGGAGGTCCAGCTTGTCCCCCCTGACGGGGACCGGACTCACAGTGAACTTCACCCGGAGCCGTCCCGGGCCGGGGCGGCGGAAATTGCCTCGCCCCGATTCCGGGGGCCTGGTAGGCATGGCCCCATGGTCGACGATCACATGGGCCCGGAGCCCGAACTGCGCAGCCTGCGGCCCGACGAGTGGGACGGCGCGTACGGGAACCTGCTGCGCGCCTTCGGCGGGCTGACGGAGGCCGACGAGGAACGTCAACTGTGGCGCTCCCTGACGGAGTTCGGCCGCTTCCTGGCCGCCTGGGACGGTGACCGGTGCGTGGCGTCCGGGGGCGCCTTCTCCTTCCGGCTGACGGTGCCCGGCGGGGCGTCGGTGCCGGCCGCGGGCGTGACGATGGTGAGCGTGGCCGCCACCCACCGGCGGCGCGGGCTGCTGACCGCCATGATGCGCCGGCAGCTGGACGACATCCGTAGCTGGGGCGAGCCGCTGGCGGTGCTGACGGCGTCGGAGCCGGCGATCTACGGCCGGTTCGGCTACGGAGCGGCCACCTTCCAGCTGGACGCGGAGATCGACACCGTGCGCGCCGGTCTGACGGTGCCGGACGGTACGGACGACGTACGGCTGCGGTACGCGGACCCGGCGGAGGTGCTGGACGTGTGCGAGGCGGTCTACGCACAGCTGGTGCCGGGGCGTCCCGGCATGCTGGCGCGGCGGCCCGGCTGGGAGAAGCCGGGCGTGCTGGACCCGGAGAGCCGGCGGGGCGGGGCGTCGCCGCTGCAGTGCGTGGTCGCCGAGCGCGACGGCGCGACGGTCGGGTACGCGCGGTTCCGGGTGAAGCCGCACTGGGGTCCGGGCGGGCATGACGGCGAGGTGGCGCTGAACGCCCTGGACGCGCTGGACCCGGCGGTGGCCGCTGCGCTGTGGCGGTTCCTGTTCGACCTGGACCTGACGTCGTCGCTGCGGGTGCGGGGACGTCCGGTGGACGACGCCTGGCAGTACCTGGTGCGGGACGTGCGGCGCTGCCGTCCGGCGCTGCGGGACGCGCTGTACCTGCGTCCGGTGGAGGTGGGCGCGGCGCTCGCGGCGCGGACGTACCGGACGCCGGTGGACGTGGT
Source organism: Streptomyces sp. P9-2 (assembly GCF_051903975.1). Taxonomy (NCBI): domain Bacteria; kingdom Bacillati; phylum Actinomycetota; class Actinomycetes; order Kitasatosporales; family Streptomycetaceae; genus Streptomyces; species Streptomyces sp. P9-2. The sequence goes on along the minus strand of NZ_CP192633.1, from coordinate 2,671,252 downwards.
GCTGGAGGTGGAGGACGCCTTCTGCCCGTGGAACGGCGGGCGCTGGCGGCTGAGCGGGGACGCCAAGGGGGCCGTCTGCGAGCCCACCCGGGACGCGGCCGACCTCGCCCTGTCGGTGCGGGAGCTGGGCGCCGCCTATCTGGGAGGGGTGAGCCTGACCGCGCTGGCGGCGGCCGGGCGGGTGCGGGAGCTGCGGGGCGGCGCGCTGGCCGAGGCGTCGGCGGCGTTCGGCAGCGACCCGGCGCCGTGGCTGCCGCACGGCTTCTGACCAGCGGCGCGCTTCAGGGGCGCCGGGGCGTGCGAGGTCAGGCCCGCTGGCAGCCCGGGCACCAGAAGAGGTTGCGGGCGGCGAGGTCGGCGGTGCGGATCTCGCCGCCGCAGATGTGGCAGGGCAGGTTCGCCCGGCGGTAGACGTACACCTCGCCGCCGTGGTCGTCGACGCGCGGCGGGCGGCCCATGGCCTCGGGGGTGTGCTCGGGGCGGACGGTGTCGATGCGGTTGTTCCGGACGCCCTCGCGCATCAGGGCGACCAGGTCGTCCCAGATCGCGTCCCATTCGGCGGGGGTGAGGTCCTTGCCGGCCCGGTAGGGGTCGATGCCGTGCCGGAACAGCACCTCGGCCCGGTAGACGTTGCCGACGCCCGCGACGACCTTCTGGTCCATGAGGAGCGCCGCGACCGTCGTACGGCTGCGGCTGATCCTGCGCCAGGCGCGCTCGGGGTCGGCGTCGGGCCGGAGGGGGTCCGGGCCGAGCCGGTCGTGTATCGCCCGCTTCTCGGGCTCCGTGATCAGGGCGCAGGTGGTGGGGCCGCGCAGGTCGACGTACGCGGTGGAGCCGGTCAGACGCAGCCGCACGGTGTCCGTGGGCGGCGGCGCCGGGGCCGGTCCGAAGGTGACCTTGCCGAACAGGCCGAGGTGGATGTGCACCCACTCCGGATGGCCGGGGTCGCCGAAGCCCAGGAAGAGGTGCTTCCCGTGGGCGTCGGTGGTGCGCAGCGGGGTGCGGTCGAGGAGGGCCGCGGCGTCGCTGAACTTGCCCTGGGGGCTGGTGACGCGCAGGGAGGAGTCCGCCCGGAAGGCCTCGGCGTAGTCCTCGGCCAGCCGGTGGATGGTGTGTCCCTCGGGCACGGTCCCCCTCGCTCGCTCCGCTGTCTGTGTCCGGGTCCGGAGGTTACTGCTGCGGGTGGTGCGCCGGGATCGGCGGGAGGTCGCCGGAGGTCTCGTAGGAGGAGAGCATGTCGATCCGGCGGATGTGGCGCTCGTCACCCGAGAACGGGGTGTTGAGGAAGATCTCGACGAACTTCGTCGCCTCCTCCTGGCTGTGCATGCGCGCGCCGACGGCGACCACGTTGGCGTCGTTGTGCTCGCGGCCCAGCGCGGCGGTCTGCTCGCTCCACGCCAGGGCGGCCCGTACGCCCTCGACCTTGTTGGCGGCGATCTGCTCGCCGTTGCCGGAGCCGCCGATCACGATGCCGAGGGAGCCGGGGTCCGCGGCGGTCCGCTCCGCGGCGCGGAGGCAGAACGGCGGGTAGTCGTCCTGGGCGTCGTAGATGTGCGGGCCGCAGTCGACGGGTTCGTGCCCCGCCTCCTTGAGCCACTCGACGAGATGGTTCTTCAGTTCGTAGCCCGCATGGTCGGAGCCGAGATACACGCGCATGCGTCGAGTGTGACACGGCCCTTCCGGGGAAGCGGCGCGGGGTGGGCGGTGTGAAAGGTGTGAGCCAATCCACAGGACCTCAGGAAAAGCTCGGGTAAAGATTGGAAATCAAAGGTTCCTGTGAAAGTAGGCCTCCGTTTCACTGGTTCAGCTCGTGCACCGCTCGTACGGGTACCGCTCAACCGGCGCAAAGGAAGACCCCACATGACTTCGCAGCCGACCCTCACCAAGGCGGGTAACGGCCCCGAGGGCCCCGGAGGCCCGCCCACGGGCTCCGGGCTCCAGGCCGGTCTCAAGAACCGGCACCTGTCGATGATCGCCATCGGCGGTGTCATCGGCGCCGGACTCTTCGTCGGTTCCAGCACCGGCATCGCCACCACCGGTCCCGGCATCCTCCTGTCGTACGCGCTCGTCGGCACGCTCGTGGTGCTGGTGATGCGGATGCTCGGCGAGATGTCCGCGGCCAACCCGACCTCCGGATCCTTCTCCGCGCACGCCGACCGCGCCCTCGGACCCTGGGCCGGATTCACCATCGGCTGGCTCTACTGGTTCTTCTGGGTCGTCGTGCTCGCCGTCGAGGCGACCGCGGGCGCCGCCATCCTCGAAGGGTGGATACCCGCCGTCCCCCAGTGGGGCTGGGCGCTCATCGTGATGCTGGTGCTGACCGCGACCAACCTGGCGTCGGTCGGCTCCTACGGCGAGTTCGAGTTCTGGTTCGCCGGGATCAAGGTCGTCGCCATCGCCGCGTTCATCGTCGTCGGCGGGCTGGCCGTGTTCGGCCTGCTGCCCGGCGTCGACAGCGAGCAGGCGGGCCTGTCCAACCTGACCGGCCACGGCGGCTTCCTGCCGAACGGCGCGGGCGCCGTCCTCACCGGCATCCTGCTCGTGGTGTTCTCCTTCATGGGCAGCGAGATCGCCACCCTGGCGGCCGGCGAGTCGGAGGACCCGCAGCGGGCCGTCACCAAGGCCACCAACAGCATCATCTGGCGGATCGGCGTCTTCTACCTCGGCTCGATCCTCGTCGTGGTCTGTCTGCTCCCCTGGGACAGCGAGGCCATCGCCGAGGACGGCTCGTACGTCGCCGCGCTGGACTCGCTCGGCATCGCGCACGCGGGCCAGATCATGAACTTCATCGTGCTGACGTCCGTGCTGTCCTGTCTCAACTCCGGGCTCTACACGGCCTCCCGGATGGCCTTCTCGCTCGGTGAGCGCGGGGACGCGCCGAGGGCGTTCGCCCGGACCACCCACCGGGGCGTGCCGCGTGCCGCGATCCTCGTGTCGGTCGTGTTCGGCTTCGTCGCGGTCTTCTTCAACTACAAGTTCCCCGACTCCGTCTTCCTCTTCCTGGTCAACTCCTCCGGCGCGGTCGCGCTGCTGGTGTGGCTGGTGATCTGCTTCTCGCAGCTGCGGATGCGGAAGATCATCCAGGCGGAGGCGCCGGAGAAGCTGGTCGTGCGGATGTGGCTGTACCCGTACCTGACCTGGCTGAGCATCGGGTTCATCGCCTTCGTGCTGGTCTACATGCTCACCGACACCGAGCACGACGGCCGGTCCACGGTGCTGCTGACGCTGCTGGTCGCGGCGGTGGTGCTGGCGATCGCCCTGGTCCGGCACCGGCTGGCCGGCCGGCGGGAGGCCGCCGGCGCCAGTGCCTCGGAGCGGGACGAGGTGGGCGTGGGCTGAACCGCCCCTCCCCGGACATGACAGAAGGGCTCGGCGGGCGCTGTGATCAGCGCCCGCCGAGCCCTTCGGCGTATGCGGTGAAGCCGTCAGCGCTTGTCGACGAGCTTCCAGGCGGTGGGCAGCAGGCCCATCGCGAGCGCGGCCTTGAGCGCGTCACCGATGAGGAACGGGGTCAGGCCGGCCGCGATCGCGGCGGAGGCGGACATCCCGGTGGCCAGGGCCAGGTACGGCACGCCGACGGCGTAGATGATCGCCGAGCCGAGCAGCATCGTGCCGGCCGTGCGCCAGGCGGAGCGGTCGGCGCCGCGGCGGGCGAGCGCGCCCACGACGACGGACGCCAGCAGCATGCCGAGGATGTAGCCGAACGACGGCATGCCCATCCCGGACTTGCCCTCCGCGAACCACGGCACGCCCGCCATGCCCACCAGCGCGTACACCGCGAGCGAGGCGAAGCCGCGGCGGGCGCCGAGGGTGGTGCCGACGAGGAGCGCCGCGAAGGTCTGGCCGGTCACCGGCACCGGGGAGCCGGGGACGGGCACCGCGATCTGGGCGGCGAGACCGGTGAGCGCGGCGCCGCCGAGCACGAGGGCCGCGTCCCGGACACGGGAGGCGGGGACGAGGTCGGCGAGGACCTGTCCGGGCCGGGCGGAGGTGACGGTGGCGGTGCTCATGGGGACTCCCCGGGGATGAGGGCAGATGGGAACACGGCGACGCTATACCGGCGCCCCGGTGCCGATCACCAGCAGCGCTCGACAAAGGCTCGATCAGGGAGTTGGTGGGCTCCGGACAAACAGCGGGGGTCACACCTCGCCCGGGGTGACACGGGTCACTGAGGTGACGTGGTGTCGCCGACACGGAGGGGCCGAGGAGCGGCTGTAGGGATCCACCAACACGGGCCGTCGCGCGCGGGCGTGCCGTCTCGCCCGTCGGTCACGGTCTGGGCAGCGGGAGTGACCGTTTGCTAGCTTCGGGCCATGGTCGCCCAGTCCCGGAACTTCACCTCGCGTCGCCACGTCGATCTGCGACGCGTGGGCGCCACTGCCTGTCGCCTCCTCTGACGAGGCGGGCGGAGCGGATCCGGCGCGCCTCGACTCCCGTACGACGGCGCAGTGTCGGACCCGTTCCCGAGGAAGTTCCCCATGCTTCGTACCGTGGCACCCCCGCCCCACTCCCCTGCCCGCCCGGCGCGTGCCGCCGACCCCGACCGGCGGCGCACCAGCGCCCGCACCGTGCTGCGGTGCGTGCTGGAGCACGGTCCGGTGGCGCGCAGCACCGTCGCGCGGCTCACCGGTCTGTCGCCTGCCTCCGTGACCGACCACTGCGCCCGGCTGACGGAACTCGGCCTGCTCCATGAGGCGACGGCGCCGCGCCGCTCCGGCGGGGTGGGACGCCCGCACCTGCCCCTCGACGTGGACGGGTCACGGCTGGTGGTCGGCGGGGTCCATGTGGCGGTGCCGTACACCACGGTGGCGCTGCTGGACCTGCGCGGCCGGGTGGTCGCCGAACGGCGGCTGCCGCACCCGGACCCCGAACCGGTGCGGGTGCTGGAGCGGGCCGCCGGCGGTCTCGCCGAACTGCTGGAGCGGGTGCCGGAGCGGCGGCCGCTCGGCGTCGGTTTCGCGGCCGGCGGCTGGGTGGACCGCGCGGCCGGCACGGTCGTCGACCATCCGCTGCTGGGCTGGCGGGAGGTCCCGGCGCGTGAGGTGCTGCGCGCCCGTACCGGGCTGCCGGTCCATGTGGACGGGCACGCGCGGGCGTTGGCGGACGCGGAGCGGCTGTTCGGCCGGGCCGCGCGGGGCGGCGGGAGCGCGCTGCACCTGTTCGCCGGGAACATCGTCGACGCGGCCTTCGCCACCCATGACCAGGTGCACCACGGGCCGCGCTCCCAGGCGGGCGCGATCGCCCATCTCCCGCTGACGGGCGGCACCGAGTCCTGCCCGTGCGGCCGGACCGGCTGCCTCCAGGCCGAGTTGAGCGAGCGCACCCTGTGCCGGCGGGCCCGTGAGGCGGGCGTGTGCGACGGCCGCAACCCGCTGCACGTGGTCGACGCGGCGGCGGCCGGGCATCCGGCGGCGGCGCGGCTGCTGCGGGAGCGGGCCCGGATGGTGGGGCGCGCGGTGGGGCTGCTGACGGACGTCCTCAACCCGGAGAGCGTCATCGTCACCGAGATCGGCGTCATCCACCGCCCCGACTGTCTCGCGGTGCTGCGCGGAGAACTGGACCCGGCGCGCGCGGAGACGGTGACACCGACGAGTTTCCCGGAATCCGTGCTGGCCGTGGCGGGTGGAGCGGTCGCTCTGGACGTGCTCTACCGGGACCCGCTGAGCGTGTCACCAGAGCGTATTTAATTCAGAAACTCGGAATATTGACAGCCCCCTTCTGGGACAAGGAACATGCTGGTCATGAGCTGTCGCACCCTCTGTTGCTGACACGTTGACGCGCGATCGTCCGCAGCGTCCTCCCTTTCTCGCGCGCTTTCCCTTCCGGGTGTTTCTTGTCTTTCCCGCCCGGTAATCCAGCCTGCCTTTCCGTCCCCGCGCACACCCCTGTGCGCTTTTCCCCATCCCCCGGGAGTTCCCTCATGCCCGCACCACCGGTGGCCGGCCTCGACCGGCGTCTCTTCCTCACCTCCCTGCTCGGCGTCACCGCCGCCGCTGCCGGACTGAGCGGCTGCGCCGAGGCGGGGGCCGCGGCCGACGAGGCCGCGCTGAAGGCCCCGCTGGCCACGAAGGTGCCGCCGGGCACCCGGCTGAAGATCTCGTCGTACGAGAACTTCCAGCAGATCCAGCTGAAGCTCGCCGGCCTCGACGACCTGCCGTTCGAGGTGGCCGAGTGGCTGAACATCGGGGCAGGACCGGACGTCATCAACGCCTTCCGCGCCAAGTCCCTGGACCTCGCCAACAACGCGGGGATCCCGCCCATCCAGGCCTTCTACCAGGGCTACGACGCGCGGATCGTCGCCATCAACGTCACCCGCAAGCCCAACTACCTGTTCGCCACGAAGCCCGGCAGCGACATCCGCACGGTCGCCGACTTCAAGGGCAGGCGTCTGGCGTTCTCGCAGGGCCAGGCGCAGGGCGTGGTGCTGCTGCGCGCCCTCAAGGAGGCCGGCCTGGACTACGACGACGCCGAACTGGTCCCGCTGACCAGCAACCAGTTCCTCACCGCCCTGCAGTCCGGGCAGGTGGACATCGCGCCGCTCGGCATCAGCCAGGCCCCGTCCTACCTCAAGCAGTACGGGGGAAAGGGCGCCCGCACCATCCCCACCGACGTGGTGGACCTGCTCAACCTGCTGTGGGCGCCGGCCGAGGTGCTCGCCGACCGGGACAAGGCCGCCGCGGTCGCCGCGTACATCCCGTACTGGGCCAAGGGCGCGGTGTGGCAGTACGAGCACCCGGACGTGTGGAACCGGGAGTACTTCGTCAAGACGCAGAACCTCACCCTCGCGCAGGCCGAGTCCATCACGGCTCTCGCCAACAAGCCGTATTTCCCGCCCCGTTGGGACGAGGCCATCGCGTGGGAGCAGGAGACCGCCGATCTGCTCGCGGCGGGCGGCTACGTGAAGAAGTTCGACGTCGGCGTGCTCTTCGACCGGCGCTTCGAGTCGCTCGCCGCGCGGGCCGTGCCCGCGGAGTACCGGAGGTGACCGCCGTGACCACCACCACGACCACCACGACGGAAACGACCCCGACCGCACCCGCCCCGCCCGCCGTCGAAGGGGCGCACCAGGTCAGGCGACGACGGCGGCTGTCGCCCGGCGAACGGCTCCCCGCCACCCGGATCACCGGCCCGCTGCTCGTGCTGGCGCTGTGGGCCGCCGCCTCCGCCGCCGGACAGCTGGACCCGGGCGCGATCCCCGCGCCCTGGACCGTGGTGGAGACCGGGATCCGGCTGTGGACCGAGGGCACGCTGACCGACGACGTCCTCACCTCGCTGCAGCGCGCGGGGGCCGGGTTCGCGATCGGCCTGACGGCGGGCATCGTGCTCGCCCTGGCCGCCGGGCTCAGCCGGGTCGGCGAGGCGCTGATCGACGGCAGCGTGCAGCTCAACCGGGCGGTGCCCACGCTCGGCCTGATCCCCCTGTTCATCCTCTGGCTGGGCATCGGCGAGACCTTCAAGATCGCGATCATCGCCATCGTCGTCTACATCCCGATCTACCTGAACACCCACGCCGCGCTGTCGGGCATCGACCACCGGTTCGTGGAGCTCGCGGAGGTGCAGGGCCTGTCCCGGTCCGCCTTCGTCCGGCAGGTCGTCGTGCCGGGCGCGCTGCCCGGCTTCTTCGTCGGGCTGCGGCTCGGCGTCACCGGGTCCTGGCTGGGCCTGGTCGTCCTCGAGCAGATCAACGCCACCAGCGGACTCGGCTACATGATGTTCCAGGCGCAGAACTACGGCCAGACGGACGTCATCCTCGTCGGTCTCGTCGTCTACGGCCTCTTCGGCCTGGTCTCCGACACCGCCGTCCGCGCGATCGAACGGAGGGTGCTGTCATGGCGCCGCACACTGAGCAGCTGACCCGGCCGGCCGTACGGCTGCGCGGTCTGACCCGGTCCTTCGAGGGGCGCACGGTCCTCGACGGCATCGACCTGGACCTGCCGGAGGGGCAGTTCACCGCGCTGCTCGGGCACAGCGGCTCCGGCAAGAGCACCCTGCTGCGGGCGATCGCGGGCATTGACCACGGGGTGGCCGGCAGCGGCACCCTGACCGCGCCCGAGCGGGTGTCGGTGGTGTTCCAGGACTCCCGGCTGCTGCCATGGCGGCGGGTGCTGCCCAACGTGCTGCTGGGTCTGGACGGCAAGGACGCCGAGGAACGCGGCCGGGCCGCGCTCGCCGAGGTCGGTCTCGGCGGGCGGGAACGCGCCTGGCCGAGCGAGCTGTCGGGCGGCGAGCAGCAGCGGGCAGCCCTCGCCAGGTCCCTGGTGCGGGAGCCGGAACTGCTGCTCGCGGACGAGCCGTTCGGGGCGCTGGACGCGCTGACCCGGATCAAGATGCACGCGCTGCTGCGGCAGTTGTGGGAGCGGCACCGGCCGTCGGTGCTGCTGGTCACGCACGACGTGGACGAGGCGATCGTCCTCGCCGACCGGGTGCTGGTGCTGGAGGACGGCCGGATCGCGCTCGACCTGACGATCGACCGCGACGGCCCGCACGCCCACGGCGAGTACCGCACCCGGCTGCTGAAGGCGCTCGGCGTCTCCGAGGACGCCCCGTGAGTGTGTCCCGCCCGCACCGCGCCTGACACACCCCGCTCCACCGTCCCCCGCCCTCCGTCCCCGCTCCACCGTCCTCGCACCGAGAAGGGATCCCGCATGCCCAGACAGCTCCATCTGAACGCCTTCCTCATGAACACCGGGCACCACGAGGCGTCGTGGCGGCTGCCCGAGAGCGATCCGTACGCCCATGTCGACCTGGACCACCATGTACGGCTGGCCCGGACCGCCGAACGGGGCACGTTCGACTCGCTGTTCCTCGCCGACGGTCCCCAGCTGTGGAGTTCCGTGGCGCAGCGTCCCGCCGGGGCGCTGGAGCCGCTCACCCTGCTCACCGCCCTGGCGACCGCGACCGAGCACATCGGGCTGATCGCGACGGCGTCCACGTCGTACAACTCGCCCTACAACCTGGCCCGGAAGTTCGCCTCGCTGGACATCGTCAGCAAGGGGCGGGCCGGGTGGAACATCGTCACCACCGCCGGCGCGGAGGCGGCCCGCAACTTCGGTCTGGACGCGGAGCCCGCGCACGCCGAACGGTACGCGCGCGCCGCCGAGTTCCTGGGCGTGGCCCGGCTGCTGTGGGACAGCTGGGAGGACGACACGATCGTCGCCGACAAGGCGGCCGGGGTGTGGGGCGACGACGCCAGGATCCATCCGCCGCGTCACCGGGGCACGTACTTCCGCGTCGAGGGCGCGCTCAACGTGCCGCACACCCCGCAGGGTTATCCGCTGCTGGTGCAGGCCGGGTCGTCGGAGGACGGCACGGCGTTCGCGGCGCGGTACGCGGAGGCCGTGTTCACCGCCCAGCAGACCCTCGCCGGCGCGCAGGCCTTCTACGCCGGCCTCAAGGCCCGTACGGCGGCGGCCGGGCGCGACCCGGACCACATCAAGGTGCTGCCCGGCATCGTGCCCGTCATCGGCTCCACCGAGGCCGAGGCCAGGCGTCTGGAGGAGACGCTGGAGGAGCACATCGTGCACGAGCACGGGGTACGCCGTCTCGGGGAACTGCTGCGGATCGCCCCGGGCACGCTCGACCTGGACGGCCCGCTGCCCGACGAGCTGCCCTCGGAGGACGAGATCGAGGGCGCGAAGAGCCGCTACACGCTGATCGTGGAGCTGGCCCGGCGCGAGCGGCTCACCGTGCGGCAGCTGATCGCGCGGCTGGGCGGCGGGCGCGGTCATCTGACCTTCACCGGCACGCCCGAGCAGGTCGCCGACGCCATCGGCCGGTGGTTCGCCGAGGGCGCCGCCGACGGCTTCAACATCATGCCGCCCGTGCTGCCGTCCGGCCTGGAGACCTTCGTCGACGAGGTCGTCCCGATCCTGCGCGCCCGGGGCCTGTTCCGCACCGAGTACGGCCCCCGGCGCACCCTGCGCGAGCGCTACGGCCTGCCGCGCCCCGCCAACCAGCACGTCACCGCGCGCACCCCGGAGCCGGCCCCCACGGCCGCGCTCGTCTGACCGACCAGCCGTTCCAAGAAGGGAACGCCCTCATGTCCGACCTGAAGATCACCAAGGTCACCGCGAACATCGGCGCCCGGGTCTCCGGCGCCGACCTCTCCCGGCCGCTGGACGACGCCACCGTCACCGCGCTGCGGGACGCCCTGAACGAGCACAAGACGCTGCTCTTCGACGACGTGCACCTCGACGACGCGGGGCAGCAGGCCTTCGTGCGGCACTTCGGCGCGATCACGGGCGCCCATCCGACCGTGCCGGCCGTCGAGGGCGCGCCCGGCGTGCTGCCGGTCGACAGCGGGCGCGGGCGGGCCGCGAACAACTGGCACACGGACGTCACCTTCGTCCTCAATCCGCCGCAGGCGACCTCCCTGCGCAGCATCACGATCCCGCCGTACGGGGGCGAGACGCTGATCACCAACTCGGCCGCCGCCTACCGCGACCTGCCGGAACCGCTGCGCCGGCTGGCCGACACCCTGTGGGCCGAGCACACCAACGACTACGACTACGCCGTCCCGGAGGAGGCGATCGACGAGGACGAGGCGGCCCGCCGCGCCCAGTTCACCTCCGTGAAGTACCGCACCGTCCACCCGGTGGTGCGGGTCCACCCGCTCACCGGAGAGCGCGGGCTGTTCATCGGCGGGTTCGCGCAGCGGATCGTGGGGCTGTCCAAGAGCGAGTCGCGCAAGGTGCTGGACCTGCTCCAGGCGTACGTCACCCGGCCGGAGAACGTGGTGCGCTGGCGCTGGGAGCCGAACCAGCTGGTGCTGTTCGACAACCGCATCACCCAGCACTACGCGATCGACAACTACGACGGTCTGCCCCGCCGCCTGCACCGCGTCACGGTCGCCGGTGACGTGCCGGTCGGCGTCGACGGCAAGGAGTCGTACGCGATCGAGGGGGACGCCTCGCACTACACGAGCGTGGCGAAGGTGCCGACCGCCGCGTGACGGGCACCCCGCAGTGAACGGAAGGTAACCCTCCGTTTCAGCGCCGTCCACATACTGGGCGGCCGCGCCGGAACCTCCGGGCGGCCGCCCAGACTGGGGGGCGTTTTTGTCGTCTCCCCCCCACATTGGACGAGCCGCGCCCATGCCCCTCACCACGGTCGAGACGCCCGCCGACACCGACGGCGTCTCCCTTTCGCACGGCCTCAAACAGCGCCATCTGTCGATGATCGCCCTCGGCGGGGTGATCGGCGCCGGACTGTTCGTCGGCTCCGGCGCGGGCATCGCCGCCGCGGGCCCCTCCATCGTGATCGCCTACGCCCTCTCCGGCCTGCTGGTCATGCTGGTGATGCGGATGCTGGGCGAGATGTCGGCCGCGTATCCCTCCTCCGGGTCCTTCTCCTCGCACGCCGAGCGGGCCATCGGCCCCTGGGCCGGGTTCACCGCCGGCTGGGCGTTCTGGGTGCTGCTGTGCACCGCGGTCGGCCTGGAGGGCATCGGCGCCGCGCAGATCGTCCACGGCTGGCTGCCGGGCACGCCCGAGTGGGCGTGGGTCGCGCTGTTCATGGTGGTGTTCTGCGGGACCAACCTCGCGGCGGTGAAGAACTTCGGCGAGTTCGAGTTCTGGTTCGCCGCGCTGAAGGTCGGCGCGATCACCCTGTTCCTGGTGCTGGGCGTGCTGGCGCTGGCCGGTGTGCTGCCGGGCACCGACTCGCCGGGCGGCTCCAACCTCACCGAGCTGCTGCCCAACGGCGGCGAGGGGCTGGTCATCGGCCTGCTCGCGTCCGTCTTCGCCTACGGCGGCCTGGAGACGGTGACCATCGCGGCCGCCGAGTCGCAGGACCCGGTGCGCGGCGTGGCGCGCGCGGTGCGCACCGCGATGTGGCGCATCGCCGTCTTCTACGTCGGCTCGATGGCGGTCATCGTCGCCCTCGTCCCCTGGGACGACCCGCGGGTGGTGGAGGACGGCCCCTACGTCGCCGCCCTCGACCGGCTCGGCATCCCCGGCGCCGGGCAGCTGATGAACGTGGTCGTGCTGGTGGCGCTGCTGTCCGCGATGAACGCCAACATCTACGGCGCCTCCCGCATCGGCTACTCGCTGGTGGAGCGCGGCCAGGGTCCGAAGTGGCTGGGCCGGGTGTCGGGCGGGGTGCCGCGCGTGGCCGTGCTGGCGTCCTCGGTCTTCGGCTTCCTGTGCGTGCTGCTGAGCTACTGGCGTCCGGACGACGTGTTCGCCTGGCTGCTGAACATGATCGGCGCGGTGATCCTGGTCGTCTGGATCTTCATCGCCGTCTCCCAGCTGCGGCTGCGGCGCCGCCTGGAGCGTGAGACGCCGGAGCGGCTGGCCGTACGGATGTGGGCGTTCCCGTGGCTGACCTGGGTGGCCCTGGCCGGCATGGCGACGGTCTTCGTCCTCATGGCCCGCGAGCCGGACACACGGGTGCAGCTGTACTCCACCGGCGCGATGACGCTGGCGCTGGCCGCGGTCGGCTACGCCTGGCAGCGCGCCCGCGCCCGCCGCTGAGCCATACCGTTGCCGACGGCCCCCGCGAGGACACGCGGGGGCCGTCGTGCGTGCACGGGGCTCACCGGACAGCCCTTTCTGTTGCTAGCGTGTTGTTGCAAGTCACTTGCAACAAGAGTCCGGCCCGGGATCGTCTTCTCACCGTTCACCCGGCAGGCGGAAACAGAGAAGCCCCCGCGAGGCTCAGGCTCGCGGGGGCTTCCGGTATGCGGCATTCCGGGTCATCGTTGCGCGATGGCGACACAGCGGACGATGAACGACTACTGCTGGACCTGCGGCAGCGACCAGCAGCACCGCCAGCTGACCAGGAAGGAGGAGGACTGGCTCAAGAAGCGGCTCGGCCGCAACGGGGTCGGCGAGTTCTGGCTCTGCGTGAACGTCCTGGACCCCGACACCGGGAAGCAGTGCCGCAACCTGCGCACGGGATTCAACAAGAAGCCGTTCGCCGAGCCGATCAAGGCTCCCGTGCTGGACTGACCTCCGTCACAGATTGCTGAAGTCCGGCCCCTTCGTGCGGGTGCGCTTGATCTCGTAGAAGCCGGGGACCGAGGCGACCGCGAGGGTGCCGTCCCAGAGGCGGACGGCCTCCTCGCCCTGGGGGGCGGGAGTGACGACCGGGCCGAAGAAGGCGATCTCCTCGCCGTCGGGACCGGGGACCGCGATCACCGGGGTGCCGACCTCCTGGCCGACCTTGTCGATGCCTTCCTTGTGGGAGGCGCGCAGCTGCGGCTCGTACGGGGTGGAGTCCCAGTGCTCCATGAGGGAGTCGGGCAGGCCGACGTCCTTCAGCGCCGCCGCGACCGTCTCCTTGCCCGGGCCCTCGCCCATGTTGTGGATGCGGGTGCCGAGCGCGGTGTAGAGGTCGCCGAGCACCTGCGGCCCGTGCTCCTCCTGCGCGGCGATGACCACGCGGACCGGGCCCCATGCCTTCACCTCGAGCATCTCGCGGTACTCGGCGGGCAGCTCGTCCAGCTTGTCCTCGTTGAGGACGGCGAGGCTCATCAGGTGCCAGCGCACGTCCAGGTCCCGCTGTTTCTGCACCTCCAGCACCCACCGGGAGGTCATCCAGGCCCAGGGGCACAGCGGGTCGAACCAGAAGTCGACGGGCGTGGCGGGAGACTTGTCCGACATGTCGCTCCTCGTGAAGGCAGTGTTCCACCGGGGCAACGCCGTGGCTCGCCCCGGCCATTCCCGGCTGACCCGCGTCAGGGGCGCATGGCAGGATCGGTGCTGTCCATCCCTGTCGACGACGCTGAGGAGTCCGCCCGTGCCCGGTGAGAACCTGACCCGTGACGAGGCCCGGGAGCGGGCAGCGCTGCTGTCCGTCGACGGGTACGAGGTGTCCCTGGACCTGCGGTCCGCGGTGGGCGGGCACGAGGGCGAAGGACCGCGCACCTTCCGGTCGGTCACCACCGTGCGGTTCCGCTGCGCCGAGCCGGGCGCGAGCAGCTTCGCCGACCTGATCGCGCCGGGCGTGACGGCGGTGTCCCTGAACGGCCGGGACCTCGACCCGGGCCAGGTCTTCGACGGCAGCCGCATTCTCCTGGATGACCTGGCCGCCGAAAACGAGCTCGTGGTGGACGCGCAGTGCGCCTACTCCCGCACCGGCGAGGGCATGCACCGCTTCGTCGACCCCGAGGACGGCGAGGTGTACCTGTACACCCAGTACGAGCCGGCCGACGCCCGACGGGTCTTCGCCAACTTCGAGCAGCCCGACCTCAAGGCCCCGTACCGCTTCGAGGTGCGGGCGCCCGAGGGGTGGACCGTGTGGAGCAACGGCGCGGGCGAACTGGCCGACGGTGTCTGGCGGTTCGCGGAGACCAAGCCGATCTCGACGTACATCACGTGCGTGGTCGCGGGCCCGTACCACTACGTGACCGACCGCTACGAGCGCGTCCTCGACGACGGCACCCGGCTGGAGATCCCGCTGGGCGCGATGTGCCGCAAGGGCCTCGCCCCGCACTTCGACGCCGACGACGTCTTCCTCGTCACCAAGCAGGGCCTGGACTTCTTCCACGACCACTTCGACTACCCGTACCCGTTCGGGAAGTACGACCAGGCGTTCGTGCCGGAGTACAACCTGGGTGCGATGGAGAACCCGGGGATGGTGACCTTCCGCGAGGAGTTCATCTTCCGCGGCAAGGTGACGCGGGCCTCCTACGAGGGCCGGGCCAACGTGATCCTGCACGAGATGGCCCACATGTGGTTCGGCGACCTGGTCACCATGGAGTGGTGGGACGACCTGTGGCTGAAGGAGTCCTTCGCCGACTTCATGGGCGCGTTCTCCCTGGTCGGCGCGACCCGCTTCACCGACGGCTGGATCACCTTCGCCAACCGCCGCAAGGCGTGGGCGTACCGCGCGGACCAGCTGCCCTCCACGCACCCGATCACCGCCGACATCCGCGACCTCCAGGACGCCAAGCTCAACTTCGACGGCATCACCTACGCCAAGGGCGCCTCCGTGCTCAAGCAGCTGGTGGCGTACGTCGGGCAGGACGCGTTCCTGGAGGGCGCCCGCCGCTACTTCAAGCGGCACGCCTACGGCAACACGCGCCTCGGCGACCTGCTGTCCGTGCTGGAGGAGACCAGCGGGCGGGACATGGCGACCTGGTCCCGGGCCTGGCTGGAGACGGCCGGGGTCAACTCCCTCACCCCGCAGGTGCTGCTGCGCGCTGACGGCACCGTGGACGAGCTGGCCGTGCTGCAGGAGGCCGCCGAGTCCCACCCCGAACTGCGCCCGCACCGCGTCGCGGTGGGCCTGTACCGGCGCACCGGCGAGGGCACGCTCGAGCGGTACGCGCGGGCCGAGACGGACGTCGAGGGGCCGCGCACGGTCGTGTCGGAGCTGGCGGGCGCGGACGCGCCGGAGCTGGTGCTGGTCAACGACGACGACCTGACGTACTGCAAGACGCGTTTCGACGACACCTCGCTGGCCACGCTCCGGGAGGCCCTCGGCGACCTCACCGACCCGCTGGCCCGCGCGCTGTGCTGGTCCGCCCTGTGGAACATGACGCGCGACGCGCTGCTGCCGGCCCGGGACTTCATCGCCCTGGTGCTGCGGTTCGCGGGCCGGGAGACCGACATCGGCGTGCTGCAGATGCTGCACGCCTGGGCGGAGTCGGCGGCCGTGCACTACACCGCGCCCGAGCGGCGCGAGGAGGCCGGGCGGCGGCTCGCCGAGGGCGCGGCGGAGCAGCTGCGGGCGGCCGGCGAGGGCAGCGAGCAGCAGCTGGCGTGGGCGCGGTTCTTCGCCCGCGTGGCGTGCACCGACGCCGACTTCGAGCTGCTGGGCTCGCTGCTGGACGGCACGGTGACCCTGCCGGGTCTGGAGGTGGACCAGGAGCTGCGCTGGGCGTTCCTGGAGCCGCTGGCCGCGCACGGTCTGGCCGACGAGAAGCGGCTGGACGAGGAGCTGGCGCGGGACGACACCGCGTCCGGCCGCCGTCACCACGTCCGCTGTCTGGCGGCCCGCCCGTCGGAGGCGGTCAAGGCGCAGTGCTGGGCGCAGGTCGTGGAGTCGGACGCGCTGTCCAACGCGCTGGTGGAGGCGACGATCGCGGGCTTCGTCCAGCCGTCCCAGCGGGAGTTGCTCGCGCCGTACGCGCGGAAGTACTTCTCGGTGATCGAGCGGGTGTGGACGGAGCGGTCGATCCAGATCGGGATGGACGTGGTGCGGGGGTTGTTCCCGTCCTACGAGGACTCCCGGGCGACCCTGGACGCGACGGACGCGTGGCTCGCCTCCCACGAGGACGCGGCGCCTGCGTTGCGGCGCCTCGTCCTCGAGGCGCGCGACGACCTGGCCCGTGCCCTGCGGGGCCAGGAGTGTGACGCCGCAGCGGGCTGACCTCCCGTCCCGGGGCTCCGCCCCGGACGCCGCTTCGAACGCCGGAGGGGCTGACAGGTCGGCCCCTCCGCGCGACCACCGTTACCGAACGCGGGCATTCGCCCCCGTAACCCCGCCCCCTCACCCGAACGGACCAGCGGCTTTCGGCATCCGAACACGTGTCCTTTAGTGCGGGCTTGTCCGGGTTCGTCGACGGACCTGTAACAGGGGTTCGGAGGGCGGCCGGAGACGGGAAATTGCGGGTCATGAACCAGAACACCCACCTCTCCCCGCGCCCCCTGCACCACCTCGCCAACGGCACCGGACGCCGTGTGCTGACCCACACGCAACTGCGGGCGCACGGCGTCTCCGCCGCGGAGGCCGGGGAGCAGTGCCGTCCCGGCGGGCCCTGGCAGCAGCTGCTGCCCGGTGTCGTCCTGCTGCACCCGGGACCGCCGACCAGCGAGGAGCGGCTGCACGCGGTGCTGCTGTACGCGGCCCGCGAGCGGACCGTGAGCGTGCCGGTGCAGCCGGGCCGGGACGAGCCGCCCGCCTCCCCCTACGGCGAGGCGATGATCACCGGTCTTGCCGCGCTGACCCTGCACGGCTTCACGTCGGCTCCCCCGCTGCCGAACCAGGAGACGTTCGACGTGCTGGTGCCGCGGCTGCGCCGGCTGCGGTCGACGGGCTGCGCCCGGATCGTGCGGGCGGCCGCGCTGCCGGTCCCGGAGCAGGTGACGGGCCTGCCGGTGGCCCCGGTCCCGCGTGCGCTGGCGGACGCGGTGGCGGGTCTGAAGGACGCGGTCGTGGTGCGCCGGCTGCTGACGGAGGCGGTGCGCGGCGGCCACTGCGAACCGGCGGCCGTCGTACGGGAGCTGACGGCGGCGAAGCTGCTGAACCGTCCGCACGTGGTGGACGCGGTGGACTCGCTGCTGGCCGAGGGGCGGGCGCTCGCGGAGTCGCGGCTGTACCGGATGGTCCGGGAGTACGACCTGCCGGACCCCTGCTGGAACGTGGACCTGCGCCTGCCCGGCGGCCCGCACCTGGGCGGCCTGGACGCGTACTGGCCGGACCAGGCGGTGGCCGTGGAGCTGGACACCCGCGCGCCCCGGCCGGGCAGGCGTCCCGAGGACGACGCCGAGTGGGAGGAGCACGCCCGCAAGCGCGAGCACCTGGAGCGTCTCGGCATCACGGTCGTGCACATCACCCCGCGCAAGCTGCGGGACGCGGCCGAGCAGCAGGCGGCGGTGGTCCGCACGGCCCTGATGGCCTCGGCCGACCGCGACCCGGCCGCGTACGTCGTCGTACTGCCCCGCTAGTGCGAGCCCCGCTGGTGCGGCGGCACGGCGCGCGGGAGAGAGGTGAGGCGGACCGCCGGGACGTGCCCGGCGGTCCGCCCTCGTGTCAGTCGCCGCAGTACTCCGCCTCGATCACCGCCCCGGGGTTTCCGGTCCAGTCGCCGTTGAAGTTGAACGCCAAGGAGTGACGCCCGTCGCGGGTGGTGACGGCGTCGGAGATGGAGCCGTGGATGCCGCCGCCGTGGCCCCAGACGGTCACCCCGCAGCTCAGCTCGGTGCTCATCAGGCCCAGCCCGTAGCCGTTCCTGTCGTCCACGGCCACCGTGTCGGTCATCGTGTCCAGCTGCTTCTTCGGCAGCAGCCGTCCGGTGAGCAGGGCGCGGTAGAAGCGGTTCAGATCCTTGGAGTCCGAGATCATCTCGCCCGCCGAGGAGGCCATGGACGGGTTGAGCCGGGTGACGTCGTGGACGGGGCCGCTGCCGTCCTCGGTGAGCTTGCCGTAGGCGCGGCTGCCGGGTGCGGGCACGCCGGTGCGGTTCCCGGGGACCGAGGTGCCGTTCAGATGCAGCGGCTTGATGACGCGCCGGCGGATCTCCTCGCCGTAGGTACGGCCGGTGGCCTTCTCGATGACCATGCCGGCCAGCACGTAGTTGGTGTTGGAGTAGTTCCACCCGGCGCCGGGTGCGAAGTCCGGCTTGTGGGACATCGCGACGCGCACCAGTTCCTCGGGGTCGAGAGTGTCGTAACGGTGCTCGAAGAAACCGTCCTTGAGGAAGTACGTGCGGCCGAAGTCCTCGTCTGCCGTGTAGTTGAAGATGCCGCTGGTGTGGTTGAGCAGCTGCCGCAGGGTGATCCGGGTGCCGTCGTGGCCGTTGCCCGTGACCAGGCCGGGCAGCCAGGAGTCCACGGTGTCGTCGAGCGACAGCCTGCCCTCGGCCTCCATCTGGAGCAGCACCGTCGCCACGAAGGTCTTGGTGATGCTGCCGACCCGGTAGCGGTCCCGCGGGGAGCGCGGACGCTCCGTGCGCAGGTTGCCCACCCCGGCGGTGGTCGTCCACACGCCGCGCCGGTCCTCCGCCCGCAGCGTCACGCCCGGCACCCCGCCCTCGACCGCGGCCTTCACGGCCCGGACGGTGGCCTTGTGGCCGTCGTTGTCTCCCGTGCGGCCGCCGCCGGGTCCCGCCGCGACCGCGGGGGCCGCCAGGGCCGCCGAAAGGGCCACCGCCACCGCTGCCACCGCCGTCGTCCGCATCCGCTCACGCATGCTCGTGCCTCCCCTGTCCGTCGTGCGTGGTCGCGGGGAGGGACCGCGGTCGAGGGCGGAGGGGTTGCCACGGCTCGTGACGGTTGACCGGGATTCGGCCGTTCTGCGCGGGCGGGCGGACGTCATTCCCGGTCGGCCTCCAGGCGTCCCCCCGCGGGCCGTTCGCGCCACAGGCGCAGTGCGGTGTCGATCAGGCCGACGCGGGGCAGGGCGGGGACGGCGTCGAGGGGCTGCCAGGCGGCGAGTTCGGTGGAGCCGTTCACCTCGTCGCGCAGCTCCCCGCCGGCGATCCGGGCCTCGTAGAGCAGCCGCAGGCCCTGGTGGTCGACCCGGCGGCGGAAGCGGCGGGGCAGGGTGCGGCGGCTGGAGTCGATCCCGAGGAAGCCGGTGACCTCGACGAGGTAGCCGGTCTCCTCCTCCAGTTCGCGCCGCACGGTGCCGTAGGGGTCCTCGCCGTGTTCCATGCCGCCGCCCGGCAGCACCCACTCGGGGTTTCCGTCGTCGTCCCGTGCCCGGGCGAGCAGGAGCTGTCCGTCGCGCACCACCACGGCGTAGGCCGCCACCCTCAACGTCCGTCGCATCGCGGGACGGTAACCCGGAACGCCGGAAATGCGCAGGGGGTGTTCGGGCGGGTCCGCACTGTGGACACCCACCCTGCATGACCATGACGGACTTGCCCGCTTCAGGCGTGATCTCCCCATACGGGCACCGGGGGTTTTCCCCACACCTCGACCGGCCTTCCGGCCAACCCTCGCCAAACATCCACGCTTTACGCGAAGCTCATCGATCGTCCGGTAGTGCATTTCCGGACCCCCGCGACCAGGACCGATCACCCCTGGCCGCTCCCGATCGTTCGCTCCTTGCAAGGGATGCCGATGACCAACTCCCCGCAGCGCGCCCCCATATCGGGCACCAGACGCGCGGCCCGCATAGCCGTCGCCGCCGGTCTCGTCGCCGCGCTCTCCGCGGCCGGGCCGGTCCCGATGGCGCTCGCCGCCGACAACCCGGCGGCCGCCCCGGCCGACGCGGACGTCAAGTCCGCCCACGACAAGCTCGGCTCGCACGACGCGGAACTGCTCGCCGAGGCCAAGGCCGAAGGCGCCAAGAACGTCACGATGATGATCGCGACGGCCCCCGGGAAGACCGACCAGGTCACCGAGGAGATCGAGTCCGTCAAGGGCGCCTCGGTCGGCCGCTCGGACGACAAGCTCGGCTACGTCCGCGCCACCGTCCCCACCGGCAAGGCGGACGCGGCCATCGCCGCCGCCACCAAGCTCGCCTCCGTGCACGGCGTCGACCTGCGCGAGGAGATCCTGCTCGACGACCCGACCCCGGCCGCCGACACCACGAAGGCCGCCAAGGGCAAGGGCACGAGCGCCAAGACCTATCCCGCGCCCGGCAAGAAGACGCCCGCCGAGAACCCGTACAACCCGTCCTTCGAGACGGGCGCCGTGGAGTTCGTGAAGAAAAACCCCAAGGCGGACGGCCGCGGCGTCACCATCGGCATCCTCGACTCCGGCGTCGACCTCAGCCACCCCGCGCTGCAGAGGACGACCACCGGCGAGCGCAAGATCGTCGACTGGGTCACGGCGACCGACCCGATCGTGGACGGCGACCAGACCTGGCGCCCCATGGTCAACGCGGTCTCCGGCCCGACCTTCACCTACGGCGGCGCCACCTGGAAGGCCCCCGAGGGCTCCTACCAGGTCAGCCTCTTCCGTGAGTCGTACACCACGGGCGGCGACGCGGCCGGCGACGCCAACCGCGACGGCGACACCACCGACGTCTGGGGCGTGCTCTACGACTCCGCCGCCGGCACGGTCCGCGTCGACCTGAACAACAACCAGGACTTCTCGGACGACACCCCGATGAAGCCCTACAAGGACGGCTTCCAGATCGGGTGGTTCGGCACCGACGACCCGAAGACCGACGTCGCCGAGCGCCAGCCGTTCGTCGTGGAGATCCGCAAGGACGTCCCGATGGACCCGTACGGCGGCGACTGGATCGGCAAGAAGGCCGACTTCGTCAACATCGGCGTCATCGAGTCCGAGCACGGCACGCACGTCGCCGGCATCACCGCCGCCAACGGCCTGTTCGGCGGGCAGATGGACGGCGCCGCGCCCGGCGCCAAGCTGGTCTCCTCCCGCGCCTGCACCTGGTCCGGCGGCTGCACCAGCGTCGCCCTGACCGAGGGCATGATCGACCTCGTCACCAAGCGCGGCGTCGACATCGTCAACATGTCGATCGGCGGTCTGCCGGCGCTGAACGACGGCAACAACGCCCGCGCCGAGCTCTACAACCGGCTGATCGACACCTACGGCGTCCAGCTGGTGATCTCCGCGGGCAACTCCGGCCCCGGCGCCAACACCATCGGCGACCCCGCCCTGGCGGACAAGGTCATCTCGGTCGGCGCGTCCATCTCCAAGGAGACCTGGGCCGCCAACTACGGCTCCGAGGTGAAGACCTCGTACGCGATGATGCCGTTCTCCTCGCGCGGCCCGCGTGAGGACGGCGGTTTCACGCCGACCCTGGTCGCCCCGGGCGCCGCCGTCAACACCATCCAGACCTGGCTGCCGGGCGCCCCGGTCGCCGAGGCGGGCTACTCCCTGCCGGCCGGCTACGGCATGCTGCAGGGCACGTCGATGGCGTCCCCGCAGGCCGCAGGCGCCTCCGCGCTGCTGCTGTCCGCCGCGAAGCAGAAGCGCGTCGAGCTCGCCCCGGCGACGCTGCGCACCGCCCTCACCTCGACCGCCAAGCACATCAAGGGCGTGCAGGCCTACGAGGAGGGCGCGGGCCTGATCGACGTCGTGGACGCCTGGGCGGCGATCCGCGACGGCGCCACCGCGCACGAGTACACGGTGAAGGCGCCGGTCGACACCGCGATCGACCAGTTCCTGAAGACCCCCGGCTACGGCACGGGTCTGTACGACCGTGAGGGCGGCCTGAAGGCCGGCCAGAAGAAGACGTACGACATCACCGTCACCCGTACGTCCGGCCCGGACCGCGCCGTCCGCCACGAGCTGGACCTGGCGAACAACGCGGACGGCACCTTCCGCATCGTCGGCGACGACGACGTCTCGCTGCCGCTGAACAAGCCGGTGACCGTCAAGGTCCAGGCGCGGCCCGGCTCGGCCGGCGTCAAGAGCGCGATCCTCGAGGTCGACGACCCGCGCACCGAGGGCGTGGACCGGCAGATCCTCACCACCGTGGTGGTCTCCACCCCGCTGACGTACACCCACTCGGTGAAGGGCACCGCCCAGCGCAACGACACCACCTCCTACTTCGTCACCGTGCCCGAGGGCGCGAAGACGCTGGAGGTCGCGATGAGCGGGCTGAAGACGGGGAGCCAGACCCGGTTCATCTCCATCCATCCGTACGGTGTGCCGGCCGACCCGACGTCGACCGTCAACTGCTACCCGAACTACAGCAACCCGGCGAACACCTGCCGCCCCGACGTGCGGTCGTACGCGGCCCCGCAGCCGGGCGTCTGGGAGATCGAGGTCGAGTCGCGCCGCACCTCGCCGCTGCTCGACAACCCGTACAAGCTGGACGTCGCCGTGCTCGGCGCGGCCTTCGGCCCGGAGACCGTCACGGTGCCCGAGGCGAAGGTCGGCACCCCGGCCGCTGTCGCATGGACGGTGACCAACGAGGCCGCCGCGATCGACGGCAAGCTGGTCGGCGGTCCGCTCGGCTCCTCGAAGACGGCCCGCCCGTCCATCGCCACGGGTGACGTCCACACCACCACCGTCGAGGTGCCCGAGGGCGCCGCGTCCCTTGACGTGGCGATCGGCAACGTCTCCGACACCGCCGCCGACCTGGACCTGGCCGTGTACGACGCGTCCGGCGCGCGGGTCGCCCAGTCCGCGGACGGCGACTCGGAGGAGTCCGTGTCCATCGCCTCCCCGAAGGCCGGCACGTACACCATCGAGGTGGACGGCTACTCGGTCCCGGCCGGCACCACGGAGTACGACTACCTGGACGTGTTCTTCTCCGCCACGCTCGGCACCGTCACCGTCGACGAGTCCGCGCCGGTGAAGCTGGGCACGGGCGCCAAGGCCGCCGTCTCCGGCACCGTCACCGTCGCCGCCGCGGCTCCCGAGGGACGCGCCTTCTTCGGCCGTGTGCAGCTGGTGAACGCGCGCGGCACGGTCGCGGGCATCGGCAACGTGGCGATCGAGAAGGTCGTCCCGTAGCCGACGGTTCACGCAGGGCAGAAGAGGGGCGGGCGTCCGTACGGGCGCCCGCCCCTCGCCGTGCCTGGACCGGTGCTATTCGCAGGTCATGCCCCGCGACTCCGCCACGGCGACGGTGAGCCCGGCCCTCTGGTGGGCGACCGGCTCCGCACCGGCCACCACGGTGTCCGGGTACGGGCCCTCGTCGGTCATGCCGACCAGCACGGGGTCGCCCGGCCGCAGCGGGGAGTCCCCGGCGTCCCGGAGGAACGTCACCGGGCCGCCGCCCTTGAAGTACCGGGTCGGCCGCACCGTGACCCGGTACGTGCCGTCGGTCTCCGGCACCACCTGCACCGCCGTCACCACCCCCTCGGCGACCAGACGCGCGCACGCCAGGTAGCCGGGGCTGCCGAAGGCGTGGGCGCCCGCGTCCTCCTTGGCGCCCGGGGCCTCCTTGGCGTCCGAGGCGACGCCCCGGTCCGCCGAGCCGGCCGTCATGCCGTTCTGTGACACGAGCCAGCTCAGACCGAGGACGAGGGACGCGGCGGCAGCGGCGGCGAGCCCGCCGAACGCCAGCCTCAGCGGCCGGTACCGGGGCCGTCGCCGGAGCGGCGTGGCGGGCGCGGTCCGTGCGGGGCGCGGCCCGGCCGCCCCGGTGTCCTCGGCCGGCCGCTCCCCGGCCGGAGCGGCCTCTTCTCGCCCCGCCAGGGTGTCCCCGATCAGCGTCAGCTGCTCCTGGAGCAGCGCGAGGTCGGCGAGCGCGGCGTCCCGCGCCGCGAGGAACCCGGCGTCCTCCCCCTCGGGCGGCGCCTCGTCGAACAGGGCCGCGGCGAGCGCGTCGTGCCCGTGGCCCTCATGCCTGGTGTCCTTCCGGAACGGGTCCTTGTCGTGGGCGGTCACGTCACACCACCTCGTCCTCGTGCAGGCGGGCGCGCAGGGCCCGTACCGCCGTGTGCAGCCTGCTCTTGACCGTGCCCTCCGGGACGCCGAGCTGCTCGGCTATGGAGCGCACCGGCAGGTCGGCGTAGAAGCGCAGCACGACGACCTGGCGCTGCGCGTCGGGCAGCGCGTCCAGGCCGCGCGCGACGGCCAGCGACAGCACGCTGTTCTCCTCGCCGGACGGCGCCTGAGACGGCCGCAGCGCGGCCAGCCGCTCCCCCAGCCGTTCCTGCCGCCGTTTGGCCCGGTGCCAGTCCATGGCGAGGTTGGAGGCCACGACCGCCGCCCACGCCGAGACGTCCCGGGGCGCCTCCCGCCCGCTCGCGGCGCGTTCCAGCAGCCGCAGACGGACCTGCTGCACCCCGTCCGGCAGGTCCGCCTGCGGCACTCCCCCGAGTGCGAGCACCGCCCGCACCCGGCGCTCCTGCGCCGCGTCCAGCGGGTCGTCGTCGGCGACGTACGGCCCGCGGCCGCGCCGGGTTCTTCCGCGCAGCACCGCTCACCCCCCTCACGCTGTTTCCTCTACGACGCGACGGGCGCCCGGAACGTTCGGACGGATCCGCGGGGCCCGCTGCGGCGTACGTCACACCTTCGTGTGGACGGGGTGGGCCTGGGCAGGGGTCCTTGCGGCCGAGGGCCCCCGCGCAGGGAATTTCTGCAGCTCAGGGGGGTTGACGCCGAAGGTCCGCAACCGGCGCCCGGCTCCGGTTCGTCCCACTGTGCGGGCAGACGGGCAAAGAATTGGACAGCCGGGGCGTGGTCGGCCGCATGATGGAAGCGCCCCGTCCAGGCACATCAGGTACGCGAGAGACGCAGTAGGGAGTCGCCGTGAGGGTCGGAATCGTCGGAGCCACCGGTCAGGTGGGCACGGTCATGCGCAGGATCCTCACGGAGCGAAACTTCCCGGTCACGGAGCTGCGCCTGTTCGCCTCGGCCCGCAGCGCGGGCACGGAGCTGGACGGCGTGACGGTCGAGGACGCCTCCACCGCCGACTACAGCGGCCTGGACATCGTGCTGTTCTCCGCGGGCGGCGCGACCTCCAAGGCGCTGGCCGAGAAGGTCGCCTCGCAGGGCGCCGTGGTGATCGACAACTCGTCCGCCTGGCGCAAGGACCCCGAGGTCCCCCTCGTCGTCTCCGAGGTCAACCCGCACGCGATCGCGAACCGCCCCAAGGGCATCATCGCCAACCCGAACTGCACGACCATGGCCGCGATGCCGGTGCTGCGTCCGCTGCACGCCGAGGCGGGCCTGGAGGCGCTGGTCGTCGCCACGTACCAGGCGGTGTCCGGTTCCGGTCTCGCGGGCGTGGCGGAGCTGCACGGCCAGACGCAGAAGGTCGTCGACGAGGCCGACAAGCTGACGCACGACGGCGCGGCGGTCGACTTCCCCGAGCCCGGCGTCTACAAGCGCCCCATCGCCTTCAACGTGCTGCCCTTCGCGGGCAACCTCGTCGACGACGGTCTGAACGAGACCGACGAGGAGCAGAAGCTGCGCAACGAGTCGCGCAAGATCCTGGACATCCCGGAGCTGAAGGTCTCGGGCACCTGTGTGCGTGTCCCGGTCTTCTCCGGCCACTCCCTGCAGATCAACGCCCGGTTCGCCCGCCCGATCAGCCCGGAGCGCGCGACCGAGCTGCTGGCCGAGGCGCCCGGCGTGGTCCTCACGGACATCCCGACGCCGCTGCAGGCCGCCGGCCAGGACCCGTCGTACGTCGGCCGCGTCCGGCGCGACGAGACGGTGGAGAACGGCCTGGCGCTGTTCGTCTCCAACGACAACCTCCGCAAGGGCGCGGCCCTGAACGCGGTGCAGATCGCGGAGCTGGTGGCGCGGGAACTGAGCGCCTGACCGCACACCGGTACGGAGGAGAGGCGGACGTCCCCGAGGGGGCGCCCGCCTCTTCCCGTTCCGCCGCGTGGGCGGCGGGCGGTCAGCCCCGCCGGACCTCGTAGAGGAAGCAGCCGTACTCCACGGCCCGTACGTGCAGCAGCGCCACGGCCGGGTCGGCGAACGCCTCGCGCAGGGCGGGCGCGAAGTCCTCCGGCGACTCGACCAGCCGTCCGCCGAGGATGCGCCCGTCGGCCGAGTAGCGGCGCAGGACGCGGTGCGCCGAGGTGAAGGGCAGCCCGTCGCCCTCCGGACCCGCGCACTCCTCCGCGTGGACGAAGACGGGGCCCTGTTCGTCGTACGCGCCGGGGTCGACGCCCGTCTCGGCCGCCCAGCGGCGCAGGGGCGCGTAGCTCACGAGGGCGATCCGCTCCCCCGGGCGGCTGCGGCGCAGACAGCAGCGGAGCGGGGCGCCGCCCTCGTCGTCGGTGACGGGGACGGCCGGACGTCCGGCGTCGTCACGGGCGAGCAGCTCCTTCACGACCTGCGGCGGAACGGCCCGTACCAGCGATGTGTGGGTGCTCATGCCCCCACCTTCGCCCGCCCCTCTCCTCGCCCGCTGGCGGCAATCGGACGTCGAGCCCGACGCGTCCCCCTTTCGACACAGGGGTATCCCCATGCCTGCGGTCTCGTCATCGCGTGATGCCGACCGCGCGTGGAAGGATGGCGCAACCCACACATATCGAGGAGATGACCGCGTGCCTGGCACAAACCTGACTCGCGAAGAGGCGCAGCAGCGGGCGAAGCTGCTGACCGTTGACTCGTACGAGATCGAACTGGATCTCTCCGGCGCGCAGGAGGGGGGCACCTACCGCTCCGTGACCACGGTGCGCTTCGACGTCGCCGAGGACGGCGCGGAGTCCTTCATCGACCTGGTGGCCCCGACCGTCCACGAGGTCACCCTGAACGGTGACGCGCTGGACCCCGCCGAGGTCTTCGCGGACTCGCGCATCGCCCTGCCCGGCCTGCTGAAGGGCCGCAACGTGCTGCGGGTGAGCGCCGACTGCGCGTACACCAACACGGGTGAGGGCCTGCACCGCTTCGTCGACCCGGTGGACGACCAGGCGTACCTGTACACGCAGTTCGAGGTGCCGGACGCCCGCCGGGTGTTCGCGAGCTTCGAGCAGCCGGACCTCAAGGCGACGTTCCAGTTCACGGTGAAGGCGCCGGAGGGCTGGACGGTCATCTCCAACTCCCCCACGCCGGAGCCGAAGGACAACGTGTGGGAGTTCGCGCCCACCCCGCGCCTGTCGACGTACGTCACGGCGCTGATCGCCGGCCCGTACCACTCGGTGCACAGCGTGTACGAGAAAAACGGCCGCTCGGTGCCGCTCGGCATCTACTGCCGGCCGTCGCTCGCCGAGTACCTCGACGCGGACGCCATCTTCGACGTGACCCGGCAGGGCTTCGACTGGTTCCAGGAGAAGTTCGACTACGCCTACCCGTTCGAGAAGTACGACCAGCTGTTCGTGCCCGAGTTCAACGCGGGCGCGATGGAGAACGCGGGCGCGGTCACCATCCGCGACCAGTACGTGTTCCGTTCGAAGGTGACGGACGCGGCGTACGAGGTGCGCGCGGCCACGATCCTGCACGAGCTGGCGCACATGTGGTTCGGCGACCTGGTCACCATGGAGTGGTGGAACGACCTGTGGCTGAACGAGTCGTTCGCCACCTTCGCGGAGGCCGCCTGCCAGGCCGACGCGCCGGGCTCCAAGTGGCCGCACTCGTGGACGACGTTCGCGAACCAGATGAAGACCTGGGCCTACCGCCAGGACCAGCTGCCGTCCACGCACCCGATCATGGCGGACATCCGCGACCTGGACGACGTGCTCGTCAACTTCGACGGCATCACGTACGCCAAGGGCGCCTCCGTGCTGAAGCAGCTCGTCGCCTACGTGGGTGAGGACGAGTTCTTCCGGGGCGTGCAGGCGTACTTCAAGCGCCACGCGTACGGCAACACGCGCCTGTCCGACCTGCTGGGCGCCCTGGAGGAGACCTCCGGGCGTGATCTCAAGACCTGGTCGAAGAAGTGGCTGGAGACGGCCGGCATCAACGTCCTGCGTCCCGAGATCGAGACGGACGACGCCGGCGTCATCACGTCCTTCGCCGTCCGCCAGGAGGCCCCGGCGCTCCCGGCCGGCGCGAAGGGCGAGCCGACGCTGCGCCCGCACCGCATCGCGATCGGCCTGTACGACCTGGACGAGGCGACCGGCAAGCTGGTCCGCGGCGACAGGGTGGAGCTGGACGTCGACGGCGAGCTGACCGCCGTGCCACAGCTCGTGGGCAAGCGCCGCCCGGCGGTGATCCTGCTCAACGACGACGACCTGTCGTATGCCAAGGTCCGCCTGGACGAGCAGTCCCTCGCCGTCGTCACCGAGCACCTGGGCGACTTCGAGTCGTCGCTGCCGCGCGCGCTGTGCTGGGCGTCCGCCTGGGACATGACCCGCGACGGGGAACTGCCCGCCCGCGACTACCTGTCGCTGGTGCTGTCGGGCATCGGCAAGGAGTCCGACATCGGTGTCGTGCAGTCGCTGCACCGGCAGGTGAAGCTGGCCCTCGACCTGTACGCCGACCCGGCCGCCCGCGAGGCGCTGCTGGCCCGCTGGACCGACGCCACGCTGGCGCACCTGCGGTCGGCCGAGCCGGGCAGCGACCACCAGCTGGCGTGGGCGCGCGCGTTCGCGGCGACGGCCCGCACCCCGGAGCAGCTGGACCTGCTGGAGGCGCTGCTGGCCGGCACGCAGACCGTGGAGGGCCTGGCCGTCGACACCGAGCTGCGCTGGACGTTCGTGCAGCGGCTGGCGGCGGTGGGCCGGTTCGACGAGGCGGAGATCGCCGCCGAGTACGAGCGGGACAAGACGGCGGCGGGCGAACGCCACGCGGCCACCGCGCGGGCGGCCCGCCCGACGGAGGAGGCCAAGGCGGAGGCGTGGGCCTCCGTCGTCGAGTCCGACAAGCTGCCGAACGCGGTCCAGGAGGCCGTCATCGCCGGCTTCGTCCAGACCGACCAGCGGGAGCTGCTGGCGCCGTACACGGACAAGTACTTCGAGGCGCTGGCGGACGTCTGGGCGTCCCGCTCGCACGAGATGGCCCAGCAGATCGCGGTCGGCCTCTACCCGGGCATCCAGGTCTCCCGCGAGACCCTCGACAAGACGGACGCCTGGCTGTCCTCGGCCGAGCCCAACGCGGCCCTGCGCCGCCTGGTCACGGAATCCCGCGCGGGCGTGGAACGCGCACTGCGCGCGCAGGCGGCGGACGCGGCGGCGACGTCGGCGTAACACGCGGTTGTGAGGGGCGCCCGGTTTCGGCCGGGCGCCCCTCCTCTCATGTCACGTCCGGCCGGACGGGGACTCGCGCTGGTGCGGGCCTGTGCCGACGTCTGGGGCCGGCAGCCGCTGACCCGGGACGGTGACCGGGGCAAGGTCGTCTGGTGGGAGCTGGGGGCGGACCGGCCGGGCTGACGGTGTCTTCAGCTGGCCCGCCACCGTCGCGCCGAAGGCCAGGGCCATCCCCGCCAGTTGCAGCGCCGTCAGGCTTTCGTCCAGGAGCGCCCAGCCCAGTACCGCCGCGGTCAGCGGGGACAGCGGGCCGAGGAGTGTGGCCTGGGTCGCGGTGAGGCGGCCGATGCCGCGGAACCACAGGACGTACGCGAGCGCCGTGTTGACCAGGGCCAGGTACGCGTAGCCGCCGGCCGCGCCGGCGTCCAGGGCGGGCGGGGCGCCCTCGATCAGGAAGGCGAGCGGGGC
Organism: Streptomyces sp. P9-2; assembly: GCF_051903975.1. NCBI lineage: Bacteria > Bacillati > Actinomycetota > Actinomycetes > Kitasatosporales > Streptomycetaceae > Streptomyces > Streptomyces sp. P9-2. The sequence goes on along the minus strand of NZ_CP192633.1, from coordinate 2,641,653 downwards.
GATCAGCAGACCCCCCGCCGTCAGTTGCCACCCCGTGAGCGCGAGCGGGCCGACCCCCTCGGGCCGGCCCCACTTCTGCGTCAGCACCGTGCCAGCGGCCATCGACGCCGTGGACGCGAACGCCGCCGCGACGCCCAGCGCGTCCAGCGCCCCCGCCGCCCTCAGCACCACCATGCTCACGCCGAGCGCGGCGACGGTCCCGGCCAGGACGTCCCGGAGCGCGGGCCGCCGCCCCAGCAGCAGCGCCGACAGACCCAGCACCAGCAGCGGGCCCACGGAGCCGACGACCGCCGCCAGCCCGCCCGGCAACCGGTACGCGGCGAGGAACAGGAGGGGGAAGAAGGCGCCGATGTTCAGCGCGCCCAGCACCCCCGCCTTCCACCACCAGGCGCCGCGCGGCAGCACCCGGGCGGCCGCGAGGAGCAGCAGCCCGGCGGGCAGGGCGCGGACCAGGGCCGTGAACAGGGGGCGTTCCGGCGGCAGAAGCTCGGTGGTGACGACGTACGTGGTGCCCCAGGAGACGGGGGCGAGGGCGGTGAGCGCGACGACGGCGGCGCGACGGTGCGCGGACATGAGCACCCCTTCCAGTGAGCGAGCAGCAACTAGCTTAGCTCTAAGCTAGTTATGCGCAAGCTACTTTCTTGCGGGCAACCCCTTCCGCGCGGATACTCCCCGCTATGAGTGCACGCCCCGAGCCGCGCCGCGCGGACCCCGTCGACGCAATCCTTGAGCAGTGGGCCCGGGTGCGGCCCGACCTGGACACCGCCGGGATGGAGGTCTTCGGGCGCATCTACCGGCTGGCGCGCGCCATGGGCGACCGGCACGAGCAGGTGTACGCGCCGTTCGGGATCTCCCGGGGCGAGTTCGACGTCCTCGCCACCCTGCGCCGCGCCGGGGAGCCGTACACCCTCTCCCCCCGGCAGCTCTCGGCCACCCTGATGCTCACCACCGGCGGGATGACGGGCCGGCTCGACAAGCTGGAGCGCGCGGGACTGCTGCGCCGCTCCCCCGACCCGCACGACCGGCGCGGGCTCCAGGTCACGCTGACCGAGAAGGGGCTGCGGCTGATCGACGAGGCGGTGGTCGCGGGCGCCGCCGAGCAGTCGCGGGCGCTGGCCGCCCTGGGCCCCGAGCGGTCGGCACAGCTCGCGGACCTGCTGCGGGACCTGCTGCTCGCCACCGAGCGATAGACGTCCACACACGCCGAAAGGCGCCGGCGTGGTGCCGGCGCCCTTCGGAAAAGCGCGTGTGCGGACCGCTCGGGCGAGCGGGCCGGGTGTCAGGCCTTGGCGTCCGCCTTGGTCCGGACGTTGGAGCTCGTCGGGTCCTTCTTCTGGTGGGACTTGTCGGCCACCATCACCAGACCGGCGATGACCACGAAGAGCCCGATCGGGAGCAGGACGTAGAGGCCCAGCGTCTCGATGACGCTCAGGCCCGTGCCGGGGTCGTCGCCGTCGTCGCGGTTGAGCGCGAGCGCGGGGGACGACATGAGCAGCATCATCAGCGTCGTACCGGCTGCCAGGGCGCCGGCGCGCAGGGCGTTCTTCTTGTCCACGGTCCCCAAAGTATCGAACGCGGTCGGGGGCCGCGCGCCCGGGGTGTCCAACGGGCGCGCGGGCCGGTCAGGAACCGGGCGGGGCGGGCCGACCGGAACGCGCCGGGGTGTCGGCGCGCAGCACGTCGGTCAGCCTCCGCAGCCGGGGGGACGCGGCCAGGTCCTCCAGGGTCACGGGGCGGGCCGACCGGAACCCGGCGGGGTGTCGGCGCGCAGCACGTCGGTCAGCCTCCGCAGCCGGGGGGACGCGGCCAGGTCCTCCAGGGTCACGGGGTGCCCCTCGGCGTCCGCGACGGGCAGCCGCCAGTTCGGGTACTCGTCCCAGGTGCCGGGCAGGTTCTGCGGGCGCCGGTCCCCGACCCCGTCGGGCAGCCACACGCCGACCATGCGGGCGGGGGTGCGCAGCAGATAGCGGTACACCGCCTGGATCCCGGCCTCCTCACGGGAGGCGCTGGAGCCACCCTCCTCCGTCGCCGGCAGCAGCCCCAGCCCTTCCAGCCGCTCCAGCCACTCCCCCACGTCCGCCGCGGCCTCCGCCCGCTCCTCGGCGAGCGGGCGGGTGAGCAGGCCCAGCCGGTCGCGCAGCTCCACGTGCTCGCCGGTGAGGCGGGCCGCGGTGGACGGCAGGTCGTGGGTGGTGGCCGTGGCCAGGCAGTCGGCGCGCCAGCGCTCCGGCGGCAGCGGGCGGCGGTCGCCCTCCCAGTCCCGCTCGAACCACAGCACCGACGTCCCGTACACCCCCCGTTCGCGCAGCGCCTCGCGCACCCCGGGCTCGACCGTGCCGAGGTCCTCGCCGATCACCAGGGACCCGGCGCGCGACGCCTCCAGGACGAGCACCGCGAGCATGGCCTCGGCGTCGTAGCGGACGTACGTGCCCTCCGTCGGCGGGAGGCCCTCGGGCACCCACCAGAGGCGGAACAGGCCCATCACATGGTCGATGCGCAGGGCGCCCGCGTACCGGAAGAGGCCCCGCAGCAGGTCGCGGAAGGGCGCGTACCCGCTTTCGGCGAGACGGTCGGGGCGCCAGGGCGGCAGCCCCCAGTCCTGGCCGCGCGCGTTGAAGGCGTCCGGGGGCGCGCCGACGGACATGCCCGGCGCGAAGTGGTCCTGCTGCGCCCAGGCGTCCGCGCCGGTGGGATGCACGCCGACGGCCAGGTCGTGCACGATCCCCACGCCCATCCCGGCCTCCCGCGCGGCCCGCTGGGCGGCGGTGAGCTGGGCGTCGGTGAGCCAGACGAGCCAGGAGTGGAAGTCGACGCGGTCCCGCAGCTCCTCGCGGGCGCGGGCGGTCTCCGCCGAGCGCGGGTCGCGCAGCGGGGCGGGCCAGCGGCGCCAGTCGGGGCCGTGCGCCTCGGCGAGCGCGTACCAGGTGGCGTGGTCCTCCAGGGCCTGCCCCTGCCCGGCGCGGAAGGCGTCCAGGGCGGCGGCGCGGCCGGGGCCGAGCGGGACCGTCCGCACCAGTTCGAGGGCCTCGCGCTTGGCCTCCCACACGGCGTCCCGGTCGATCAGCTCGCCCTTGCCGAGCACCGCCTCGCGCAGCCGCGCCGCCCGCTCTAGGAGGGCGTGCAGCCGCTCGCGGTCCTCGACGTACGCGAACTCGGGCACGGCCTCGACCCGCAGGTGCACGGGGTCGGGGAAGCGACGCGAGGAGGGGCGGTACGGGGACGGGTCCGTCGGGGGCCCGGGGACGGCCGCGTGCAGCGGGTTCACCTGCACGAACCCGGCGCCCAGCGCGTGGCCGGCCCATGCGGCCAGCTCGCCGAGGTCGGCGAGGTCGCCCATGCCCCAGGAGCGGCGGGAGAGCAGGGAGTACAGCTGCACCAGCAGCCCGTACGAGCGGCCCTCGACCGCGGGCAGCCGGGGCGGCGAGACGATCAGACGGGCGCGGGCGGTGCGCCCGTCGGGGGCGGTGGCGGTGAGCAGGTGCACGCCGGGCGGGAGGTCCTCCGCGGAGGCGCGCGTGCCGCCGTCCTCGGTGCGGATCTCCAGCCGGGCGTCCTCGGGCAGCGCGGTGAGCGCCTCGGGCGGGCGGGCGCCCCATGCGACGACGGTGGGCGGCAGCAGCCGCTCGGCGATCTCCTGTTCGCGCACGGCCAGGGCGGCGCGGACGGCCTCGTCGGTGGTCGCGTCGACGCCCAGGGCGGCCAGGGCGCGCGTGACGGCGGCGGCCGAGGCCGGGACCGTCGTGTCCGGGGAGGGGCGGTAGGAGGTGGCGACACCGTGCAGGGCGGCGAGCCGGGACAGCGCCTCGGAGGGGGTCCCGTCCGGCCGTGGCGCGGTCACGCTAGGGCTCCGGGGAGTACTGGGCCGGGAAGGAGTCGAGGCCCGCGGAGCCCGAGGGGTCGGAGAAGGCGTCGGACTCGCTGGTCAGCGGGGTGGCGTCGGCGAGCGGCGGTTCGCTGGTGAGGGGTTCGGCGTCGGGCAGCGGGGGTTCACTGGTCAGGGGCGCCTCGGCGCCGGTGCCCTCGGCGCTGAGGAAGCAGTCGTGCGGGTCGCAGGCGGAGTGCTCCACCTCGGGCGCGGAGTGCTCCGCCACGGGTTTGGACAGGACCGGGGGAAAGACGTATGCCGCTGCGGTCACCAAGGGCCTCCTCGTCGTGCCGGGCGTGCGGGTCATCTCGCAGCCCTACCCAGTGGACGCGAGCGCAGACGCACAAAGTCGTCCAACGTGAACCTGGTCACATTCTCTTCCTTCACTCTCACCCCCCAGGGGGACAAATGCGCCACAACACCCCCTCTGATTGACACGTTCACTCCAGGAGTGGTGGGCTCGGGGGCGTCTCGGTAACGGAATGGACACGGCCGCCGGTCGTAGGCCGGCCGGTCCCGGGGGATCAGGAGGGGCCTCGTGCAGCTGTGGCGTGGCAGAACGGCGTCCGCGCGGGGGACCGCACTCGCACTCGCCGTGCTCGCCGGATCCCTGGGCCTCGCCCCCGCCGCGACGGCCGCGCCCGCGCCCGATCCGGCCCGGTCGCCCGGCGCCGACCCGGCCGGGAAGGCCACCGCGGACGTCCCCAGCATCTGGCCGCGCCCGCACTCCCTGCGCGCGAACGGCGCCCCGGTCCGGGTGACCGAGGAGGTCGCCCTGGTCGCGGAGCGGGGTGCGGACCCGTACGCCGTGGAGGCGCTGAAGGACGTCCTGCGGGAGGCCGGCGCGCTCCGGTTCACCGACCCCGGCGCACCGGTGCCCGAGGGGGCGCTCGTGGTGCGCGCGGGCAGCGAACGCGCCCCCGCCGACCCCCGTCACGCCCTCCCGGCGGGCGGCTACGCCCTCACCTCCGGCGACGGCTCGGTGACCCTGACCGGCGCGGACGGCGAGGGCCTCTTCCACGCCGTGCAGACCCTGCGCCGCCTGGTCCGCGCGGACGGCACGATCGCCGCCGCCGTCGTACGGGACTGGCCCGCCACCGCCGTACGCGGCATCACCGAGGGCTTCTACGGCACCCCCTGGACGCACCGGCAGCGGCTCGGCCAGCTCGACTTCATGGGCCGCGCCAAGCTGAACCGCTACCTCTACGCGCCCGGCGACGACCTGTACCGGCAGGCCCGCTGGCGCGAGCCCTACCCGGCCGAGCTGCGCGCGGAGTTCCGCGAGCTGGCCGAGCGGGCCGCACGCAACCACGTCACCCTCGGCTGGGCCGTCGCGCCCGGCCAGGCGATGTGCCTCTCCTCCGACGACGACCTGCGGGCGCTGACCCGCAAGCTGGACGCGATGTGGGCGCTGGGCTTCCGCGCCTTCCAGGTGCAGTTCCAGGACGTCAGCTACAGCGAGTGGCACTGCGGGGCGGATGCCGAGCGGTTCGGCTCCGGCCCTGAGGCGGCCGCCCGCGCCCAGGCCCGCGTGGCCAACGCGGTCGCCCGGCATCTGAGGCAGCGGCACGCGGGCGCCCCGGCGCTGTCCCTGATGCCCACCGAGTACTACGAGGACGGCTCGACCGCGTACCGGCGGGCGCTCGCGCGGGAGCTGGACGACGGCGTCGAGGTGGCGTGGACCGGCGTCGGCGTGGTGCCCCGCACCATCACGGGCCGTCAGCTGGCGGAGGCGCGCGAGGTGTTCGCCCACCCGCTGGTGACGATGGACAACTACCCGGTCAACGACTACGCGCCCGGGCGGCTGTTCCTCGGCCCCTACCAGGGCCGGGAGCCCGCCGTGGCCGCCGGTTCCGCCGCGCTGCTCGCCAACGCGATGGAACAGCCCGAGGCGTCCCGCATCCCCCTCTTCACGGCCGCCGACTTCGCCTGGAACCCGCGCGAGTACCGCCCCCAGGAGTCCTGGCGGGCCGCGATCGCCGACCTGGCCGACGGTGACAGGCGGCGCGAGAAGGCGCTGACCGCACTCGCCCGCAACACCGCCTCCTCGGTGCTCGGTGGCACGGACGCGGCCTATCTGCGGCCGCTGATCGAGGAGTTCTGGCGCACCCGGCCCGGCGCGCGCGGCGAGGGCGACTCGGCGGCGGCCGGGAGGCTGCGCGCCGCCTTCACCGACCTGCGCGAGCTGCCCGGCCGGCTGTCCGGCACCTCCCTCTCCGACGAGGTCACCCCCTGGACCGGGCACCTCGCCCGCTACGGCGAGGCGGGCACGGCGGCGCTGGACATGCTGCGCGCCCAGCAGACCGGGGACGCGGGGGACGCCTGGGCCGCCCACCGTCGGCTGGAGGCGCTGCGCACGGAGCTGACGTCGGCGGGGGTGACGGTCGCCGAGGGCGTGCTCGACCCGTTCCTGAACCGGGCACGCACGGCGTACGAGAGCTGGGCGGGCATCGCGCAGGCCCCCGACGGGAGCGAGGGCGGCTCGCTGCGGCTGGAGCGGGCCCGGGTGCTGGACACCGTGACGGTGCTGACCGAGCCGGGCACCACGGGGTCCGTGGAGGTGCGGACGGAGACCGGGGCGTGGCGGAGGATCGGTGCGCTGGACGCGGCGGGCGCCACCGAACTGCGCGCCGGCGAGCGGCCGGTGGACGCGGTCCGGGTCGTGGACGCGGACCCGGGGGCGGTGCGGCACGTGGTGCCGTGGTTCGCCGATGTGCCGGACGCCGTGGTGGAGCTGCCCGGCGACCGCGCCGCCGCCGACATCGGCCGCACCCGCACGGTGACGGTCACCCTGGGCTCGGCCCGCCCCGAGGACGTACGGGACCGGCTGACCGTGGACGCGCCGGAGGGCGTCGAGGTGCGGGTGCCGAAGGAGCCGCTGTCCGTGCCGCGCGGGACGCCGGTGCGGGTGCCGGTCGAGGTGACCGTGAGGCCGGGCACGCCGACCCGCTCCTACGACGTCCGCCTCGGCTTCGGCGGCGCGGCCCGCACGCTGACCGTGGACGCGGTGCCGCCCGTCGCCGGCACCGACGTGGCCCGTACCGGCCGCGCGGAGTCCTCGGCGGACGAGACGCCCGACTTCCCGGCGTCGGCGGCCAACGACGGGGACGCGCAGACGCGTTGGTCGTCGCCGGCCGAGGACGACGCGTGGTGGCAGGTGGAGCTGGACCGCCCGGTACGGCTGGGCAAGGTCGACCTGCACTGGCAGGACGCGCACGCCTCGGCGTACCGCGTGGAGGTCTCCGAGGACGGCCGCGCCTGGCGCACGGCTGCGGAGGTCCGTGACAGCCGCGGCGGCCACGAGACGGTCCGCATGGACGAGCCGGACGTCCGCCACATCCGCGTCCAGGGCGAACAGCGGGCCACGCGGTACGGGTACTCGCTGTGGTCGGTGGAGGCGTACGCGGTCGCGGACTGAGCGCGCGGGAGCCGGGGCACGTGCGCCCCGGCTCGTTTCTCCCCCGGCCTGCCTGGCCGGGCAGCGGCGGCCGGCCTGCTCGCCGCGCTGGTGGTGGCCCGGATGGACGGGCACACCTCGGCGTGGACCTGGGCGGGGGTCGCGGCCGTCACGCTGGGGATGCCCGTGCCGGGCGCGCCGGCCGCCGTGCTCGTCCTGCGCCGGGTGGAGGCCTCACCGCTCGGCACGGTCCGCCGGGTGCGGGCGGGCACGCGGCCGAAGGTGATGGCGTTCGGGCTGGTCGCGCTGTTCCTGGTCGTGCTGTTCCTGGTCGTGCTGTTCCTGGTCGTGCTGTTCCTGTCGTACGTGAGCCTGGACTCGGGGCGCGGCGGCTTCTCCACGGCGCCCGCGCTGATCGTGTGGGCCCTCGCCCTGACCGGGGCGGGTGCCGTGTGGCTGGTGGGCGCGGCGGCCCGGCTGACCGGCCGGCTGCTGGCCGCCCGCACGGGGAGCCCGGCGCGACCGGCTGCCCGCGCCGCCGCCGGCCGACCGCCGGGCGGGGATCCGGCGCCCCGGCGTGACCCCCTACCGCCTGGCCTCCCCTCAGGCCGAGATCCCGTCGATCCGCGCCAGCGCGTCGTCCGCCCCGTACGGCTGGAGGTACGGCAGCCAGCGCGGATCGCGGTGGCCCGTGCCGATGATGCGCCAGGCCAGGCCCGTCGGCGGGGCGGGCTTGTGGCGCAGGCGCCAGCCCAGTTCGAAGAGGTGACGGTCGGCCTTCACGTGGTTGCAGCGGCGGCAGGACGCCACCACGTTGTCCCAGACGTGCTTGCCCCCGCGGCTGCGCGGGATGACATGGTCGACGCTGGTGGCGACGCCACCGCAGTACATGCACCGGCCCCCGTCACGGGCGAACAGCGCCCTGCGGGTGAGTGGCACGGGCCCCCGGTAGGGAACCCGCACGAAACGCTTGAGCCGGACCACGCTGGGTGCGGGGACGGTGACGGTCGCGCTGTGCAGATAGGCGCCGGTCTCCTCGAGGCAGACTGCCTTGTTCTCGAGGACGAGCACGAGCGCGCGGCGGAGCGGTACGACGCCGAGGGGCTCGTACGACGCGTTGAGGACCAGGACATGCGGCACGGACGGCCTCCTTGTACGCCGGCGGCGCGTGGCTCGCGCCGGGACGATCCGTAGTCAGTTTCCCCTCATGCCTGGTGAACGCGCCACCATGTCCCGGTAACGGGCTGGGAGTGTTTTCGACCACACCCCGATACATCCCCAGGAACATGGCCTGTTCAAGCGCAGGTGAGCGCGGTCTCTTCTTCACACGCCCCGCCCATCCCCCCACAATGCCCCGTTAGTGTGGTGGTTCCGTCCCCACCGGTGACCTGTTCGTGATCCCGCCGGTCTTGACGCCCGCACCGGGGACGGTCGTGCACCTGGAGGTACCCGCCGTGTCCTTGTCCGCCGCCCTGTCGGCCGCCGACCCCTCACCCACCCCCGCGGAGTCGGGGACCCCACGGGTCCCCTCGCTCCAGGACGCCCAGGAGAGCGCCACGAGCGCCGCCGGCTGGGTCGAGGAGAACTGGTCGACGTGGCTCGCCATCGGGCTGCGGGTGCTGCTCATCCTGGTGATCGCCGCGGTGCTGCGCGTGCTCGTGCGACGGGCCATCACCAAGCTGGTCGACCGCATGTCCCGCACCGGCCAGGCCCTGGAGGGCGGCGGTCTCGGCGGCCTGCTGGTCAACGCCGAGCGGCGCCGGCAGCGGTCCATGGCGATCGGCTCGGTGCTGCGCTCGGTCGCGTCGTTCCTGATCATGGGCACGGCCGCGCTGATGGTGCTGGGCACCTTCCAGATCAACCTCGCGCCGCTGCTGGCGTCGGCCGGTGTGGCCGGTGTGGCGATCGGTTTCGGTGCCCGCAACCTGGTCACGGACTTCCTCTCCGGCGTCTTCATGATCCTGGAGGACCAGTACGGCGTCGGCGACACCGTCGACGCGGGCGTGGCCACCGGTGAGGTGATCGAGGTCGGCCTGCGGGTGACGAAGCTGCGCGGCGCCGACGGCGAGATCTGGTACGTCCGCAACGGCGAGGTCAAGCGCATAGGGAACCTCTCGCAGGGCTGGGCGACCGCCAACGTGGACGTCACGGTCCGCGCCGACGAGGACCTGGACCGGGTCAAGGCCGTGCTCAGCGAGGTGGCCGAGCGGACCAGCAAGGAGGAGCCCTGGAACGAGCTCCTGTGGAGCCCGGTCGAGGTGCTCGGCCTGGACTCGGTGCTGCTGGACTCGATGGTGGTCCGGGTCTCCGCGAAGACGATGCCCGGCAAGTCGCTCACCGTGGAGCGGGAGCTGCGCTGGCGCATCAAGCGCGCCTTCGACGCGAACGGCATCCGCATCGTCGGCGGCGCCACGGCCACGGAGGACGCCCCGGCCGCGGATCCGACAGCCGGTGTGGCCGCGCCGTCCGCGTACGCCAGCTCGGTGTCCCCGCAGTCGATGGCCGCGTCCCCGCTGCCGGGCCCGAGCACCACGAAGTAGCCGCAGGGACCGCCGAGGGGCGGCGCCCGGGACCTCCCGGACGCCGCCCCTTCCGCATGCCCGAGGGCACCCCTTGACGCCCCCTCCGCACCGGGCCTACCTTCCTCCCATCCGACAGGAAACTTTCCTAATAGTTTCCTCAGGGGACCGCCCCGGGATGGACGTCCCCCGCGGCCCGCTGAGAAGCTGTGCAGTCGACGAAGGGCAGGTGGCGCACCCCATGGCAGGAACAGCCGGAACGCCGGGCACCCCGCGCGTCCTGCGTGCCATGAACGACCGCGCCGCCCTGGACCTCCTGCTGGAGCACGGCCCGCTGTCCCGCACCCGGATAGGCAAGCTCACCGGCCTGTCCAAGCCGACCGCGTCCCAGCTCCTGGCCCGCCTGGAGGCGGCCGGACTGGTCCTCGCCACCGGCACCACCGAGGGCCGCCCGGGCCCGGGCGCCCAGCTCTACGCCGTGAACCCGGCCGCCGCGTACGCCGCAGCACTGGACGTGAACCCGTACCGGATCCGCGCGGCCGTCGCCGATGTCACCGGCCGCACCGTCGGCCACCACGAACTGCCCACCCCCGGCCGCCGCCCCGCCGTGCCGGTCGTCCAGCAGGTCACCGAGGCCCTGGACGGCGCGGTGAAGGCGGCGGGCCTGACCCGCGCGGACATCCACCGCACGGTGATCGGCACCCCCGGCGCGTTCGACCCGAACACCGGCCGCCTGCGCTACGCCTCCCACCTGCCCGGCTGGCACTCCCCCACGCTGCTGGACGAGCTGGCGGCGGCCCTGCCGATGCCGTGCGAGTACGAGAACGACGTCAACCTGGTCGCCCTCGCCGAACAGCGGCTGGGCGCGGCCCGCGACCACGGCGACTTCGTGCTGCTGTGGAATCAGGAGGGCCTGGGCGCGGCCCTGGTCCTGGGCGGCCGGCTGCACCGCGGCTTCACCGGCGGCGCCGGCGAGGTCGGCTTCCTGCCCGTGCCGGGCACCCCGCTGGTCCGCCAGGTCACCAAGGCCAACAGCGGCGGCTTCCAGGAGCTGGCCGGCGCCCAGGCGATACCCCGCCTCGCCCGCGAGCTGGGCGTCGAGGACATTCCCGAAGGCCCGTACGCCGAGGTCGCGGCGGCACTACTGGAACGCTCCGCGGCCCGCCCGGCCGAGGAGCCGCACCGCACGCTCCTGCACACCTACGCCACCCGTCTGGCGACCGGCCTGGCCTCCCTGGTCTCCGTCCTCGACCCCGCGCTCGTCGTGCTGAGCGGCACCGCCCTCACCGCGGGGGGCGAGCCACTGCGCGACCTGGTCCGGTCCGAGCTGGCGGAACTGGCCGCCTCCCGCCCGCGCCTCGTCCTCGCGGGCGTCCGTGAACACCCCGTGCTGCGCGGCGCACTGGAGAGCGCGCTCGCGACGACCCGCGACGCGGTCTTCGACACCTCGCGCTGACCCCGGCTTCCCCACCCGACCACACCACCCCGGCCCTCCAGGGAGCTTCGCTGTGCCCGGAATATCCAGAAAAGCGATGTTCGCTCTGGTCACCGCCGCCTCGCCGCCCTGCTCACCACCGCCGCACCGGCCAGTCCGGTTCCGGCGCGACCGACGCCCCGGACGCGGGGACGACCCTCACCTTCCGGCACGGCTGGAGCGCGCCCTCCGAGGTGAAGGCGGTCCAGCAGTGATCGACCGCTTCGAGAAGGCGCACCCCGACATCGAGGTGAAGGCCGTCGGCAACATCACCGACGACAAGCTCAACCAGGCGCTGCGCGCGGGCGGTTCGAACCGTGCCGAACCACCACGGTTACGGCCCGGAGTCCTTCAAGAGCGTCCACCACACCGACTGGAACCTCACCATGGCCGCGACCGTTCTGGTCATGGCCCCCGTCATCCTCGTGTTCTTCTTCGCCCAGAAGGCGTTCGTCGAGGGCGTCACCCTCACCGGAGTCAAGGGACAACGCGCATGAAACTCACCGTGGTCGGCGGAGGCTCGACCTACACCCCCGAACTCATCGACGGCTTCGCACGGCTGAGGGACGTCCTCCCCATCACGGAGCTGGTCCTCACCGACCCGGCCACCGACCGCCTGGACCTGATCGGCCCCCTCTCCCGCCGCATCTTCGCCCGCTTGGGCCACCCGGGCCGCATCACCACGACCACCGACCTGGACGCGGCGGTCGAGGGCGCGGACGCGGTCCTCCTCCAACTCCGCGTGGGCGGCCAGGCGGCGCGCCTCCAGGACGAGACGTGGCCCCTGGAATGCGGCTGCGTGGGCCAGGAAACCACCGGCGCGGGCGGCCTGGCCAAGGCGCTGCGCACGGTCCCGGTCGTCCTGGACATCGCCGACCGGGTCCGCCGTACCAACCCGGACGCGTGGATCATCGACTTCACCAACCCGGTGGGCATCGTGACCCGCGCCCTGCTCAAGGAGGGCCACAAGGCCCTGGGCCTGTGCAACGTGGCGATCGGCCTCCAACGCAAGTTCGCGGCGCTCCTGAACGTGGACCCCGCCGAGGTCCACCTGGACCACGTAGGCCTCAACCACCTCACGTGGGAGACGGCGGTCCACGTGAACAACGAGAACGTCCTGCCCCGCCTCCTGTCGGACCACGGCGAGAAGATCGCCGCGGACCTCCGCCTCCCCCTCCCCGTCCTCACCACGCTGGGTGTGATCCCCTCCTACTACCTCCGCTACTTCTACGCGCACGACGAAGTAGTGCGGGAGATGCGCACCAAGCCCTCCCGGGCAGCCGAAGTGGCCCGCATGGAGAAGGAACTCCTCACCCTCTACGCGGACCCGACCCTCGACGAGAAGCCGGCGCTCCTCGCCGAGCGGGGCGGCGCGTACTACTCGGAAGCGGCCGTGGACCTGGCAGCGGCCCTCCTCCGCAACGCGGGCTCGCAGCACCAGGTGGTCAACACCCTCAACAACGGCACGCTTCCCTTCCTCCCGGACGACGCGGTGATCGAAGTCCCCGCCGCGGTCACCGCCAAGGGCGCGACCCCCCTGCCCGTGAACGACCTCGATCCGCTCCTCACGGGCCTGATGGCGAACGTGACGGCGTACGAGGACCTGGCCCTGGAAGCAGCCCTGCACGGCGGCCGGGACCGGGTCTTCCGCGCCCTGCTGGCCCACCCGCTGATCGGCCAGTACGCGTACGCGGACCGCCTGACCGACGACCTGATCGCGCACAACCGGGAGCACCTCACATGGGCCTGACCGCAGCCGTCCTCGCCGTCGACGCGGGCAACAGCAAGACGGACGTGGCGGTGATCTCCCCGGACGGCAGGGTGCTGTCGACGGCCGGAGGAGGAGGCTTCCGCCCGCCCGCGGACGGCATGGACAAGGCAATGGCAGCCCTGGCCGGCCCCGTCACCGAGGCCCTGCGCACAGCAGGCGCCCCGAAGGTCACCCACGTCTCGGCCTGCCTGGCGAACGCGGACCTCCCGGTCGAGGAGGAGGAACTCACGGAGGCCATCGCGTCCCGCGCCTGGTCGGAGTCCGTGACGGTCCGCAACGACACGTTCGCCATCCTCCGCGCGGGCGTCTCGGAACCCCGCGGGGTGGCGGTCGTCTGCGGCGCGGGCATCAACTGTGTGGGCATGCGCCCCGACGGCCGTACCGCACGCTTCCCGGCCCTGGGCCGCTTCTCGGGCGACTGGGGCGGCGGCTGGGCCCTGGCCGAGGAGGCCCTGTACCACGCGGCCCGCGCGGCGGACGGCCGAGGCGAGCCGACCGCCCTGGCCACCACCCTCCCCGCCCACTACGGCGTCCCCGACATGCCCGCCCTGATCGAGGCCCTGCACCTCAACCGCATCCCGCACCGCCGCCGCCACGAGGCGACACCGGTCCTCTTCGCCACCGCATCGCAGGGCGACCCCACGGCCCGCAGCGTCATCGACCACCAGGCCGCCGAGATAGCCACGATGGCCACGGTCGCCCTCACCCGCCTGGACCTCCTCACCGAAGAGACCCCGGTCCTCCTGGGAGGGAGCGTCCTGGCAGCGAACCACCCCCTCCTCACGGAAGGCATCCGCACCCGCCTCTCCGCCGCAGCCCCCAAGGCCGTACCGCACGTGGTGACGGCGCGCCCGGTCCTGGGGGCGGCCCTCCTCGGCCTGGACGACGTAGAAGCCCCACCGGAGGCACACGACCGCCTGCGCGCGCACTTCACGTAACGGGGATGCCGCGTACGGCGGGAAGGGGACGGGGTGGGGGTGGGGGGTGCCCGCCCGCAGCGGCTGGCGCGTCCGCGCCCCGCACTGCCCGATCAGCACCATCGCGCCAGACCGAGGACGGGCACCCCCACCGCGGCCCCGACCCCCACCCCACCGTGGGCGCTACAGCAACCCCCACCGGACAGAACGATGCGCCGCAGGCATGCGACCCCAGCCCCCACGCACGGGCACAACGTCCCGGAACCGAACGGATTTCCCGGGCGTGTTCCTGGGCAGGGTGGGGTGCGGCGGCCGGAACTTCCGGCCATCACCCTGCAATGGGATCAAGATCGTGCCAAGGCCGGTGCGGATGTCGCGCCCGACGGCGATACTTGCCGCGGAGGATGACCACGGGGGAGGTCAGATGACACACACACCGAACACGGGCGCACCACCGACGCTGCCCGCGATCCCACCCCAGCAGCCGTCCCCCACGGCCCTCGGCAGCACCACCCCCGCACCGGCCTCACCCCCCGCGCCCCCCGCACCCCCCATCCCCCGCCGTACAGCCTTCGCCGAGGGCGTCGACCAACTCCGCCACGCCGCCACCACGGAACCAGGCCGCCTCCGGATCATCGGCGCGGTCCTGGCCGCACTCGTCGTCGCCTTCGGCGCGGTCACGGCCTGGCAGATGACCGACCGAGCGGCAGCAGCAGACGCGGTCCTCACGAGCAGCCAGCCCCTCACCTCGGACGCCGCCGACATCTACCGCTCCCTCGCGGACGCGAACACCGCCGCGAGCAGCGGCTTCCTGGCAGGCGGCCAGGAGTCGGCGGCCACCCGGGACCGCTACGAGCGCGACATCGCGACGGCCGCGGCCAAACTGGTGAACGCGGCTGCGAACGCAGCGCCCGACTCCCCCTCCACAGAGACGATCACCGAGCTCAACCGCCTCCTCCCCGAGTACAAGGGCCTGGTCGAGCGCGCCCGCACGTACAACCGCCAGGGCTACCCCGTAGGCGGCGCCTACCTGCGTTACGCCAACGAGAAGATGCAGCAGGAGATGCTGCCGGCCGCCCAGGACCTGTACACCAAGGAGAACGAACGCCTCCGCGCGGACTACGCGGACGCGACCCCGTACCCCTGGATCGCGATCGCCCTGGGCCTGGCCACCCTCGCGGCCCTGGCCTGGATGCAGCGCCGCACGTACCTCCGCACGAACCGCGTCCTGAACCACGGCCTGGTGACGGCGACAACAGCCACCACCATCGTGCTCCTCTGGCTGACGGCCGGCCACACCCTGGCCCGCAGCCACCTCGACGACTCCTACGACCACGGCGTCCGGTCCCTCGCCGTCCTCCACGACGCCCGCATCGCCTCCCTCAAGGCCCGAGGCAACGAGAACCTCACCTTGGTCGCCCGCGGCGCGGAAACGGTCAAGGCCGGCGACAAGACCCTCGACGCCTACGACCACGATTTCACCCGTGACATCGACACCCTCGCCAAGGGCCTGGCCCACGCCCAGCGCCTCGCGGACGACGACACCGGCGAGAAGCCGGTCACCGCGGCCGTGGGCAACATGACGGAGTGGAAGAAGCGTCACGCGGCCGCCCGCGAGCAGGACGAGAACGGCAACTACCAGCAGGCACTGGACATGGTGATCGGCGCGAAGGGCGCGACGGGCGAGTGCTTCGACGCGGTCGACAAGAACCTGGCGACGGCGCTGAAGCACGAGGAGGCGGAGTTCGCGACGGCGGCAGGCGACGGCCGGGACGCGCTGACGGGCCTGCCGACGGGCGCGGCGGTCCTCGCCGTGCTGGGCGCGACGGGCGCGGTGCTGGGCATCGGCCGCAGGCTCTCGGAGTACCGATGAATCCCCGTAGCCGACGAGGGACGACGAAGCCGAAGGGGGCGATCACGTTGCACGCACGACACCTGCGGGCCCGCCTGAAGGGCTGGGGCGGGGTGGGCGCGATGGCGGCGGCCTGCGCCCTCGCCATCGTGTTCGCCCTCGCCGTGACCTGCACGGGCTCGGTCGCGTCACAGGCGGCCGACCCCCACCGCGCGGGCGACCGCACGACCCAGGCCCACACGGCGGACGCCCCCCGCGCGGCGGACGACTGCGAGGCCCCCGAGAAGCAGACCCTGTCCCCGTCCCGCGCCGACGGCCCGACGATCACGGCGATCAAGAACCGCCCGGGCGAGAAGCGCAAGCTGATCGTCGGCGTGGACCAGAACAGCTACCGCTGGGGCTACCGCGACCCGAACAGCGGCGAGAGCGGCCGCCTGGAGGGCTTCGACATCGACCTGGTGCACCGCATCGCGGAGGACATCCTCGGCGACCCGGACGCGGTCCAGTTCAAGGCGATCCCGACGGACCAGCGCATCCCGGCGATCCAGGACGGCCGCGTGGACCTCGTGGTCCGCACGATGACGATCAACTGCTCACGCCTCAAGGACGTGGCGTTCTCCGCGCCGTACTTCAAGACGGGCCAGCAGGTGCTGGCGCCGAAGTCCAGCCCCATCACCGGCTACGACGAGACGCTCGCCAACCGCAAGGTCTGCACGGCGAAGGGCTCGACGGCGTACGCGAAGCTGGAGGAGGACCGCGGGAGCGGCGACCTGCCGGCGTCGACGGACATCTCCACGACCGTGCCGAACCAGCTCGACTGCCTGGTGCGGCTCCAGCTCGGCGAGGTGGACGCGGTCGTCAACGACGGCGCCCTCGCGGCGAGTCAGGCCGCGCAGGATCCGACGGTGGAGCTCAAGGGTGAGGCGTTCACGACCGAGTACTACGGCGTGGCGATGAAGAAGGACGCGGACGACCTGGTGCGCCGGGTCAACCAGATCCTGGTGGACTTCCGGCAGGACACCGCGACCGGCTGGCAGGCGTCGTACACGAAGTGGCTGTCCGCCACGATGGACGACGACCCGTCGGCTTCGAGGCCCCCGGCCGCCCCGGAGTATCTGCGCCGCAGCTGACCGCGTTCTGTGTCACCCACAACCGCACCGCACCGCACCAAACCGAATTCCCCCGCAGCGAGAGGTGATCGATGGCCGACACGGATCCCGCCGGGCCGGTGATGGACCGGGACGAGGTGGACCGTGCGCTGGCGCGGCTCGGCCAGGAGCACGAGGCGATCGAGACCTCGCTCCTCGCCCTGCAGGACCACGCGGGCCGACGACTGCTGGAGGGCGCCCGGCTGACGGGCGTCACCGCCGAGCGGTGGACGTCCACGGAGGCGGCGATCACGCTGCTGTGGACGTACTTCGACGCGTACACGGACGTGCTGCGCAAGGCGCGGGAGATCCGCGCCAGGCGCCGTTGGTCCAGCCGCGAGGACCTGGTGGAGCTGACGGAGTTGCTGCGCGGCGAGCCGGTGACGGTCGCCGGGAGCGCCGCGGCCACCGCCAACGTGCCGGCACCGCACGGCGGTCGGGCCGGCCCTGGCGTCCTCAGCGAGCGCTACTCGCTCTCCACGCTCGTCGACCGCATGAACGAGCTGTACGCGACCTCGCTGGACATGGTGGTCGCCGCGGACGCCGTCTGGTCCGCCCTCCCCGCCCGGATCGACCTACTGTCCGCCGAGCTCCAGCGCACGAGCAGACTGGCGCACTCCGTCGGCGTGCGCCCCGGCGAGCACCCGGCCGGCGACGACCTGGAACGGATCACCCGCACGCTCAAGAAGCTGCGTGAACAGGTGGTGTCCGATCCCCTCGCGTTCTGGAACCCGGCGGAGGGCAGCTCGGCGCCCGGCGGCGGTAAACCCGACACGACCGTCTACGACCGTGAGGCCCGCGCCCTGGAGGACGTCCGCCGCGAGATCGACGCGGTACTGACGGTCCGCCAGGACGCCGAGAAGCGCATCGTCCGCCTCCGTGACGTCCTCTCCCGCGCCGATCGCACCCTCGCGGAGGCGCGCACGGCGCGCGGCGAGGTGCTGGCGAAGATCGCGGCGACGGAGGTGCCGGTGGTCAGCGGCCCGCCGACGGCGCTCCAGGAGCAGCTGTCCACGGCGGCGGAGTACCGGCGCCACGCGCAGTGGCACCGGCTGTCCCCGCTCCTTGAATCGCTGGAGCAGAAGGCGGAGGACGAACTGCTGCGCGCCCGTGAGTCGTTGACCGCCGTCACCGCGCCGCTCGCGGTGCGCGCGGAACTGCGCGGGCGGCTGGACGCGTACAAGGCGAAGGTGTCCCGGCACGGTCTGGCCGAGGACCCGCTGCTGGTGGAGCGGTACGAGAAGGCGCGCCGCATGCTGTGGAGCGCGCCGTGCGACCTGCGCGCGGCGGAGCAGGCCGTGCTGCGCTACCAGCAGGCGGTGGCGGAGCTGCTGGGCGCGGCGCCCGGCGTACCGGGGCAGGGGGCAGGACCGGACGAGCGGAGGGGGCCGGGCACATGAGCGAACAGGGAACACAGGGACCGCCCGCGGCACCCTCGACCCCGGCGGCCCCCGCGGCACCCGCGCAGGAGCGGTCCGCCTGCCAGCGCCCCGGCTGCGAGGGCACGTACGACGACGTCGGCGGGGGCGAGCTGTACTGCGACACGTGCGGCATGGCGCCCGTGGTGTCGCCGACGGGCCTGGTGGCGTCACCCCCGACGGGCATCACGGCGGGCGGCCACGACTCGCACGGGGCGCGCTCGGGAGGCGGAGGCGCGGGCAGCGGGGGCGGAGCGGGCAGCGGGGGCGCGGGCAGCGACCGGAGCGGCCGCAGCGGTCGTAGCTCCCGCAGCTCCCGCACGTCCTCCCAGTCGTCGAAGTCGCGCCGCTCCGTCTCCGGACGGCTCTCCCGCTCGCTGTCCGGCCGGACGTCGGCGGGCCGTTCGGTGTCGGTGCGCAGCTCCGGTTCGGGTGCGGGAAGTTCGGGGCGGGGCCGGCTGGGTGCGGGGCTGGTGCAGGTGCCGCCGATCCCGCGGCCCGATCCGCGGCGGATGGTGCTGGACGACCCGGAGGTGCCGGAACGCAAGCGGTTCTGCTCGCGGTCGGACTGCGGGGCGCCGGTGGGCCGGGCCCGCCACGCCCGGCCGGGCCGCACGGAGGGCTTCTGCACCAAGTGCGGCCACCCGTACTCGTTCGTGCCGAAACTGGGCCCCGGTGACGTGGTGCACGGCCAGTACGAGGTGGTCGGCTGTCTGGCGCACGGCGGGCTCGGCTGGATCTACCTGGCCGTGGACCGGGCGGTGGCCGACCGCTGGGTGGTGCTGAAGGGCCTGCTCGACACGGGCGACCAGGACGCGATGGCGGCGGCGATCTCCGAGCGGCGGTTCCTCGCGGAGATCGAGCACGCCAACATCGTGCGGATCTACAACTTCGTCGAGCACCTCGACCAGCGCACCGGCTCCCTCGACGGCTACATCGTCATGGAGTACGTGGGCGGCAAGTCGCTGAAGGAGATCGCCAACGCCCGCCGCACCCCGGAGGGCCGGCGTGACCCGCTGCCGATGGAGCAGGCGTGCGCGTACGGCATCGAGGCGCTGGAGGCGCTCGGGCATCTGCACAGCCGCAACCTGCTGTACTGCGACTTCAAGGTCGACAACGCGATCCAGACCGAGGACCAGCTGAAGCTGATCGACATGGGCGCGGTGCGGCGGATGGACGACGAGGAGTCGGCCATCTACGGCACGGTCGGCTACCAGGCGCCGGAGGTCGCCGAGGCCGGCCCGTCCGTCGCCTCCGACCTGTACACGGTCGCCCGCACCCTCGCGGTCCTCACCTTCGACTTCCAGGGGTACACCAACGTCTACGCGGACTCCCTGCCGGACCCCGACACCATCGAGGTGTTCCGGCAGTACGAGTCCTTCTACCGGCTGCTCGTCCGGGCCACCGACCCGGACCCGGCGCGGCGGTTCGCCTCCGCGCAGGAGATGGCGGAGCAGCTCACGGGCGTGCTGCGGGAGGTCGTCTCGCTCCAGTCGGGGCAGGCGCGTCCGGCGCTGTCGACGCTGTTCGGTCCGGAACTGCGGGTGACGGACGCGGAGTTGTTCCCGGCGCTGGACGGGGACGTGTCCCGGCTGGGCGCCCGGCGCACCCGGACCCGCAAGGGCGCGCCGGCCGTCCCGGCGCCCGC
The DNA here is from genome assembly GCF_051903975.1 of Streptomyces sp. P9-2. NCBI lineage: Bacteria > Bacillati > Actinomycetota > Actinomycetes > Kitasatosporales > Streptomycetaceae > Streptomyces > Streptomyces sp. P9-2. The sequence goes on along the minus strand of NZ_CP192633.1, from coordinate 2,621,644 downwards.
GCTGCCTCCGTCCCCCGCGTCCCTGGTGCGGCCCGTGGACTGCCCCGCGGCCGCTCTCGCGCTGCCCGTGCCGCACGTCCAGCCCACCGATCCCAACGCCGGTTTCCTCGCCGGTCTGCTGGCGTCCGCGCCCGGCGAGCTGATCCACGCGCTGGCCGCCGCGCCCGACCCGTCGACCGAGACGCGGCTGCGCGCGGTGCGGGCCCGGCTGGAGACGGGCGAGTGGGCGACCGCGCTGGAGGCGCTGGCCGCGCTGGAGGCCGAGGACGCGGACGACTGGCGGGTGGTCTGGTACCGGGGCGTGGCCGCGCTCGTCACCGGCGACCACGAGGGCGCGGCGCTCGCCTTCGACGCGATCTACGACGCCTTCCCGGGCGAGATCGCGCCGAAGCTGGCGCTGGGGCTGTGCGCGGAGGTGCTGGGGCAGCTGGACAACGCGGCCGAGTACTACCGCCTGGTGTGGTCCACCGACCCGAGCTACGTCAGCGCCGCGTTCGGGCTGGCCCGGGTGCAGCTGGCGGCCGGCGACCGGCACGGCGCCGTGCGGACGCTGGAGTCGGTGCCGGAGTCCTCCATCCACTACACCGCCGCCCGGGTGGCGGCGGTCCGGGCGCGGCTGCGGGGGCGCACGGCGATCGCGGCGGACGCGCCGTTCCTGGACGACCTGACCGCCGCCGCGGGACAGGTCGAGGCCCTGGAGTCGTACGGTCTGGATCCGGCGCGCCGCGAGCTGTTGGCGGCGGAGGTCCTCGGTTGCGGACTGGACTGGGTACTCTCCGGGGGCCAGGGTTCCGCTCCTCCCGCCGCCGGGGGGCGGACGCTGCTCGGCAGCGGCCTGGACGAGCGTGGGCTGCGCTTCGGCCTGGAGCGCTCGTACCGCACGCTGGCCCGGCTGGCGCGCGGCGGCAAGGAGAGGATCGACCTGGTGGAACGTGCCAATCGTTACCGCCCCCGGACGTGGGTGTAGTTGATGTCGCAGATGCCCCAGCAGGCCGCGCTGTCGAAATGCCCGAGCTGCGAGGAACCCCTCGAGTCGGGTGATCGTTTCTGCGGTGCGTGCGGATACGACTTGTCGGCGGTCCCGGCGCGACCGGCGGACGACCCGACGATCGCGATGACCGCCACGGTCCCACCCCAGCCGGCGCCTTGGCCCGCCCAGTCGCCGGTGCCCCCACCGCCCCCGGGGGCGGTCCCTCCGGCACCCCCGGCCCAGGCACCGGCCGCCCCTCCGGCTCCGGCGAGCAACACCGCACCGGCCGGCGCGAGCCCCACCACCCCCGGCCCGCACGCAGCGGACCCGGCGGCGGCCCCTGCCGGATACCCGGCGCCCACCGGTCACGCGACGGGCGGAAGCCCCGCGGGAGACGGAGCCGCGCACCAGGCGGCTCACGGTGCGCACGCCGCGCCCGCGAGCAACAGCACACCGGCCGGCGCGAGCCCCACCACTCCCGGCCCGCACGCAGCGGCCCCGCCGGCCGCGACGCCCGGCGCCTCGACGGCGCATCCTGTCGGCCACCCCACGTCCGCCGGTCACGCGACGGGCGGAAGCCCCGCGGGAGACGCGGCCGCGCCCGGCGTGCCCGCGCGCCCGGCGGCGGCCGAGCCGGCCGCGCACGCGCAGCCCCCCGCCGCCGCGGCGGCCGTTCCGGGAACCCCCGTTCACGGACAACCCGCCCCCTCCGGAGGAGTCCGGCTCGACCGGCGGGCGACGGACGAGGGTGTCGCCGGCGACGACTACACCCTGCAGGCGCCCGACCCCCGTGTCGCCGCCGAGCCGCACGGCGCCGTGTGTGTGGCGTGCCGGGCCGGGCGGGTGGACGACGACGGTTACTGCGAGAACTGCGGCCACGCACAGCCGCGCGAACGGGACCACATGGAACAGGAATGCGGCCCCCTCGCCGCGGTCAGCGACCGCGGGCTGCGGCACCACCGCAACGAGGACGCCTTCGCCGTCGGCACGACCACGCTGCCCGACGGCTCCCCCGTGTCCGTGGCGGTCGTCTGCGACGGCGTGTCCTCGGCAACGCGCCCCGACGAGGCGTCACTCGCCGCCTCCCGAGCGGCGAACGCGTCCCTCCTCGACGCCCTGCCCCGCGGCACGCACCCCCAGCAGGCGATGCACGAGGCGATCCTCGCCGCCTCCGAGGCGGTCGACGCGCTGGCGGGCGAGCAGCCCGCGGAGCCCCGCGAGCACGCCCCGCAGCAGAACGCGCCCGCGTGCACGATCGTCGGCGCGGTGGTGACCGCGGGCCTGCTGGTCGTGGGCTGGGTCGGCGACAGCCGGGCGTACTGGATCCCGGTGGACCGATCCGCCCCGGTGGCGCGGCTGACCGAGGACGACTCGTGGGCCGCGCAGATGGTCGCCGCGGGCCTGATGGACGAGGCGGAGGCGTACGCCGACCCCCGCGCGCACGCCATCACCGGCTGGCTCGGCGCGGACGCGTACGAACTGGAGCCGCACACCGCGGCGTTCAAGCCGGACCGCCCCGGTGTGGTCGTGGTCTGCACGGACGGCCTGTGGAACTACGCCGAGTCCGCGGACGAGATGGCCGAGGCGGTGCCCGCCGACGCCGCCGCGCGCCCCCTGCACGCCGCCCGCGTACTGGTCGGTCACGCCCTCGACGGCGGCGGCCACGACAACGTAACAGTGGCGCTGGTGCCGTTCCCGGCCGTCCCGCAGGGGGCAGGATCGGCCTGAGGCCGCGAACACCGCGCGCCGCGCCCAGGACCGCGGCACACGCACGCACGCGTGTGCCGCACCCGCGTGCCGCGTACGCCCGGCCTCGCACGGGGAAGCTTCAACGGACCGGAGGGGACCGGTCCGTGAGGACGTCGTCGCCCCGCGCCGTCGGGGCACCGGAGGGGGAGCGAACCAGGCATGGCCAATTTCTCGAAATCGAACGTGCCGCAGTTCTCGGTGGACGTGTACCAGAACGAGTACCTGCCGGAGGGCGGCCGCGAGGTCAACGCGGTGGTGACGGTCACGGCGACCGGCGGCGGCACCATCGGCAGCGCGGTGACGGCGCCTCACCTGTACTCGCCCGGCGAGGGCCCGTCGGCGGCGGTGGTCCTCATGGTCGACTGCTCGGGCTCGATGGACCACCCGCCGACGAAGATGCGCAACGCGCGGGACGCGACGGCCGCCGCGATCGACACCCTCCGCGACGGCGTGCACTTCGCGGTGGTCGCCGGCACCCACCTGGCGCGGGAGGTGTACCCGGGCGACGGCCGGCTCGCGGTGGCCGGGCCGGACACCCGCGAGCAGGCCAAGCAGGCGCTGCGGAAGCTGAGCGCGGGCGGCGGCACGGCGATCGGGACGTGGCTGCGCCGCGCCGACCGGCTGCTGGCGTCGGCGGACGTGGCGATCCGGCACGGCATCCTGCTCACCGACGGCCGCAACGAGCACGAGTCGCCGGAGGACCTGAAGGCGGCGCTGGACGCCTGCGCCGGCCGGTTCACCTGTGACGCCCGCGGCGTGGGCACCGACTGGGAAGTGAAAGAAGTCACAGGCATCGCCTCGGCACTGCTCGGCACCGCCGACATCGTCGCCGACCCGGCCGGACTCGCCGCGGACTTCACGCGGATGATGGAGACGGCGATGGGCAAGGAGGTCGCGGACGTCTCGCTGCGTCTGTGGACCCCGGCCGGCGCCACCGTCACGTTCGTCAAGCAGGTCGCGCCGACGGTCGAGGAACTGACCGGCCGGCGTACCGAGGCGGGCCCCCGCGCGGGCGACTACCCGCTCGGTTCCTGGGGCGACGAGTCCCGTGACTACCACCTCTGCGTGGAGGTGCCGCCCGCCGCCGTGGGCCAGGAGATGCTCGCGGCGCGCGTCTCGCTGGTCATCCCGCACCCCGACGGCAGCGTGCAGAACCTGGGCGCGCAGGGGCTGGTGCGGGCCGTATGGACGGACGACCTGGCCGCGTCGACGTCGATCAACCCTCAGGTCGCCCACTACACGGGCCAGGCCGAACTGGCCGAAGTCATCCAAGAAGGGCTCGATCTCCGCAAAGTGGGAGACATGGACGGAGCAACGGCCAAACTGGGCCGTGCCGTCCAGCTCGCGAGCGCCTCCGGCAACGCCGATACTGCGAAACTGCTTGCGAAGGTGGTGGACGTCGTCGACGCCGCGACCGGTACTGTGCGACTGAAGGCGAAGGTCGAGGAGGCCGACGAGATGACACTCGAGACACGGTCGACCAAGACTGTTCGTGTAAAGAAATGATCTGCAAGTAATCGAGCCTGACCCCTCGGGGTTGGAGAAACCCGGTCGGAAACGACCGGAAAAGGAGAGGGGGAAGCGCCGACATGCCGACCTGCCCGAACGGACACCAGTCGGGTTCCGACGACTGGTGCGAGGTGTGCGGTCACCGCATGGCTGGTGCCGTGCCTCCACCTCCTCCCCCGCCCCCGGCGCCCGGTGGCGGCGGCTACGGCTTCCCTCCGTCCGGCGGCCCCGGCGGTGCTCCGGGCGGTCCCGGCGGCGGTTACGGCGGCCCCGGCGCGCAGCCGGAGCTGTGCCCGCAGTGCCGCACGCCGCGTGAGGGCGGTGCGCCGTTCTGCGAGGAGTGCCGGTGGAACTTCCTCACCAACACGGCGACCTCGTACACCCCGGCCGCCCCGCGCCCGCCGGCCCCCGGCCCGGGCGGTCCCGGCGGCGGCCCCGGTGGTCCCGGCGGCCCCGGCGGCCCCTACGGGCAGCAGCCGCCCCCTCCGTCGTACGGCGGCGGTGACGGGTTCGACTACCAGAGCTCGCGTCCCTCGCAGGTGAACCGGCCGGCCGAGCCGATCCCGCCGGGCCCGCCCGGCTTCGGCGGCGACCCCTCGCGCCCGGTCCCGCCTCCGCCCCCGCCCGTCCCCGGCCGCGGCAGCCCGGGCGGTCCCGGCGGTCCGAACGGCCCCGGCGCCCCGCAGGCGTTCCACTCCGGTCCCCCGGCCCCTCCCGGCTTCCCGCAGGAGACCGGCCGTCCCCCGCAGGGCGGCGGCCCGTCGTTCGGCGGCGGTGACGACGACTGGGTGATCTCCCCGCCGACCGGCGGTCCCGGTGGCCAGGGCGGTCCCGGTGGTCCCGGCGGTCCGAACGGCCCCGGCGGCCACGGCGGTTACGGCTACCCGCAGCAGGGCGGCGCCCAGGCGCCTCCCGGCCCCGGCGGTTTCCCGCAGCAGCCGCGGCAGCAGCAGGGCCCGGTCACCTGGACGGCGACCATCGGCCCCGACCGCGAGTACTTCATGGCGATGATGCAGCGCTCCGGCCCCGAGGCCGCGGGCCTGAACCTGCCCGCGTACTCGCCGGAGCAGCAGCGCACGCTCACCGGCAACCAGATCACCATCGGCCGCCGCCGGCACTCCACCGGCGACACCCCCGACATCGATCTGTCGACCCCGCCGGAGGACCCGGGTGTCTCGCACCAGCACGCGGTGCTGGTGCAGCAGCCGGACGGCAGCTGGGCGGTCGTCGACCAGAACTCGACGAACGGCACGACGGTCAACGGCTCCGAGGAGCCCATCCAGCCGTTCGTCCCGGTCCCGCTGCAGGACGGCGACCGGGTGCACGTGGGCGCCTGGACGACGATCACCATCCGCCGGGGCTGAGCCCCGGCGCCGCCGGTCCGGCCGCGGCGTTCGCGCCGCGGCCCGGCCGTGACCGTCCCAAGGGGGGCGGGTCCTAGGCCTTGAGTCCTATGCCGTGGTGTCTGAGACCATGGACGGCGTGACAGAGATTCGGCGCGGCACGCTTCAGGAGCAGACCTTCTACGAGCAGGTCGGCGGGGAGGAGACCTTCCGCCGACTCGTCCACCGTTTCTACCAGGGTGTGGCCGAGGACCCGCTGCTGCGGCCCATGTACCCGGAGGAGGACCTGGGCCCGGCCGAGGAGCGCTTCGCCCTGTTCCTCATGCAGTACTGGGGCGGTCCGAACACCTACAGCCAGAACCGGGGTCACCCGCGGCTGCGGATGCGGCACGCCCCGTTCAAGGTCGACCGTGCGGCGCACGACGCGTGGCTGAAGCACATGCGGGACGCCGTGGACGAGCTGGGGCTCTCCGAGGAGCACGAGCAGACCCTGTGGAAGTACCTGACGTATGCGGCCGCCTCCATGATCAATTCGCCGGACTGACGGAACCCCGGCCGACGGGGGTCACGTGGTCGTCACATTCCGAGCACGCGACTCCGCATTGCGATCACGATCAGGTCAAAAGCGGACTCGGACCGCTGTCTCCCGCCCTGTCCCTCTGACAGCATCCCCGAGAGGTCTGGACAACACGCGGGGGGTCGCGGGTGGATACCGCAGGGGGACCGGCGAGATTCGTGCTCGCCCGCGCGCGGGCGCACCGTCCGCTGCCGGCCGCCGCGCTGCTCACCGTCCTGCTGACCACGGCCGTCCTGGCCACCCTCACCGCCTACTCCACGACGATCGGCGACGCGGCCCTGCGGCACGCGCTGGCGAACCCCCGCGACGCCGCCGGCACCACGCTGCTCGTCAAGACCGAGTCACTGCCCGAGGGCGGCCGGGCCGCCGCCGACGCCGCCGTGCGCCGGGCGGCCGAGCGGGCCTACGACGGCCTGCCGGTGACGCTGCGCACCCTGGCCCGGTCCGGCCCGTACGGCCTGCCGCCCACTCTGCGCCCTGGCGGCCGGGCGTCGGGCGAGGAGCCGGACCTCACGCACTTCGCGGCGCTCGACCGCACCCAGGTGCGCATCACCGAGGGCCGGATGCCCGCCGCGCGCCCCGCAGGACCGGAGATCGAGGTCGCCCTCCCCGTGTCCGCCGCCCGTGAGCTGGGCCTGCGTCCGGGCGACCGGGTCACCCTGGACAACCGGCTGGAGGGCCCCGCGGCGCGGGTACGCGTCACCGGCCTCTACCGCCCGGCCGACACCTCCGCGCCCTACTGGCAGCTCGACGAGCTCGCCGGCCGCGGCATCGTCACGAAGCACTTCACCACCTACGGCCCGCTGCTCGCCGACCCCGCCGTGCTGACCGGGGGCCGGGTGAGCCCGGGGCCCGTGGGCTGGCTGGCGTCCGCCGACTTCTCCGGGATGACCACCGGCCGGGTCGACGCGCTGCGCACCGCCATGAAGGAAGGCGTGGCCGCGCTGCCCTCCGCGCCCGCCCTGCACGGCTCGGCGACCGCCGCCGGCGACCTGTCCGCCACCCTGGACCGCGTCGAGCGCGCCCTGTTCGTCTCCCGCTCCACGCTCCTCGTCGTGGTCCTCCAGCTCGCCCTGCTCGCCGCGTGCGCCCTGCTGCTGGTGGCCCGGCTGCTGACCGCCGACCGCGCGGCGGAGACCCGGCTGCTGCGGGCCCGCGGCGGCTCCCGCGCCCAGGTGGCCCGGCTCGCCGCCCTGGAGGCGCTGCTGCTGGCCGTCCCCGCGGCGCTGTGCGCGCCGCTGCTCGCGGGCCCGCTCACCCGGCTGCTCGCCGGGCGCGGCGCGCTGGCCCGGATCGATCTGCGTCTGGACGCGTCCGTCACCGAGGTCGCCTCGCGGGGAACGGTGTGGCTGGTGTCGGCGGGCGTGGCGCTGGGCTGCGCGCTGGCCGTCACACTCCCCGCGCTCGCCACCCCGTACGCCCCCGGCCGCGCCAGGCCGCTGCCCGGTCCGGTGCGGGCGGGCGGGGACCTGGGGCTGCTGGTGGTGGCCGGGGTGGCGTACTGGCAGCTGAGCCGCCGCTCGTCCGGCGCCGTCGGCGAGGGCCTGGGCGTCGATCCGCTGCTGGTGGCCGCACCGGCGCTGGCGCTGCTGGCCGGCACGGTGCTGACGCTGCGGCTGCTGCCCCTGCCGGCGCGGCTCGCCGAACGGCGGGCGGCCCGCACCCGGGGCCTGTCGGGGGCGCTGGCCGGGTGGCAGCTCAGCCGGCGTCCGATGCGCGGGGCGGGTCCGGTGCTGCTGCTGGTGCTCGCGGTGGCGCTGGGCATGCTGGCCGTCGGGCAGGGCTCCTCGTGGGAACGCTCGCAGGACGACCAGGCGGACTTCCGGGCGGGCACGCAGGTGCGCGTCCTGTCCAACGGCACCGAGGGCCCGGGACGCGGCGTCGCCTACGCGGCCGTCCCCGGCGTCCGTGCGGCCTCCCCCGCCTTCCGTACGACCGTGTCGCTGTCCGGCGGTCGGCAGGCGACCTTGCTGGCGCTGGACACCGAGGGGACCGCGGGCACCCTGCTGATGCGCCCCGATCTGGCGGACGTGCCGGTGCGCACGGCGCTGTCCGGGCTCGCCCCGAAGGGCGCCGCGGCGGGGGTCCGCATACCGGCCGGCGCCACGCGGCTGGCGCTGACCGCGTCCCTGCGCGGCCCGGACGCCACCGCCTCCGGCGACGTGACCGCCACCGTGGAGGACGCACACGGCACCCCGTACCCGCTGGCGTTCGGCGAGCTGCCCCAGGACGGGCGGCCGCACGACCTGGTCATCGACCTCGCGGCCGTCGCCGGAGGCCCGGCGGGCCCGCTGACCCTGACCGGGTTCCACCTGGACCTGCCGCAGCCGGTGTGGCCGCCCCGGGCGAGCCGGTTCGCCCTCACCGCGCTGACCGCCACGGACACCGCGGGCCGGGACCGCGCCCTGCCGCTGTCGGCCCGCTGGCAGCCGTCGCTCGAAGGCGACGGCCCGGAGACCGCCGACGACGACGCCGTACCGCCGCGGATGGCCGCGGGCGCCCCCGCCACCGTCGACTTCACCGCCGCGCCCTTCCCGCCCGACATGGCCTGGCTGCCCACGACGCTCACGCTCGACCTGCGCGTCCCGCAGCGGCGGGTGCCCGTGGTCGAGGGCGTGGCGACGGACCGGTACCTGGAGTCCACCGGCGCCCGGATCGGGCAGCGGCTGAGCGTGCAGCTCGGCGGCGGCAGCGTACCGGTGCGGATCGCCCGCGCGGTGCGGGCGCTGCCGACCACCCCGTCGGACGGGGCGGACGACGACGGCGGCGCCCTGCTGCTCGACCTGGCCTCCGTCAACCGCACGCTCCAGGCAGCCAAGGGCGAGGCCGTCCTGCCGAACGAGTGGTGGCTGGCCACCGGGTCGGGCGACTCCGCGCGGGTCGCGGCGGCGCTGCGGCAGCGGCCCGACGTCGACCCGTCGCGGGTGGTGGTGCGCGACGAGATCGCGGAGCGGCTGCGCGACGACCCGTTCGGCGCGGGCCCCGGCAACGCCTTCGCGGCGGCGGCCTTCGCGGCGGCCGCGCTGACGGCGGTCGGCTTCGCGGTGAGCGCGGCCGGTTCGCTGCGGGAGCGGTCCGCCGAGTTCGGGGTGCTCCGCGCCCTCGGCGCCTCCCGGCGGCGGCTGGCCCGGGTGGTGCTCGTCGAGCACACGGTGCTGGTGGGGACGGCGCTGGCGGTGGGCGTGGTGCTGGCCCGGGCGGTGATCCCGCTGGTGATGCTGACCGCCGAGGCCACCCGCCCGCTGCCCGGGGTGCTGGTGGTGCTGCCGCCGCTGCGCGTGGCGGCACTGCTCGCCGCCGTGGCGGCGGTCCCGTTCGTGATCACGGCCGTCCTGGCCCTGCGCAGGGTCGACGCGGTGTCCTCGCTGCGCGACCGGGGAGGTGAGTGAGGTGACCGGACGGCCCTCCGGACGGCCGCGCACGGCTGCCTCACGGGTGACGGTGCCCTGGGTGCGCACCCGGCTGCGGACCGCGCCGGGCACGGCGGCGGCGCTCGCGCTGCTGGTCGCGGTGACCGCGTTCCTCGCCGCCGCGCTGCCGCCGGCCTTCGACCGGTACGACGAGCGGGGCATGCGCCGGGCGCTGGAGGACGCGGGGCCGGTCCGCACCAGCGTCCAGATCCAGACGTCGGACGCCGACATGTTCCTGAGCGACGGGCCGTGGGAGGACCTGCTCTCCCGGGAGCGGGTGGAGGGCCCGTTCGCGCAGCTGCTCGCGCTGCCGGGCCGCGCGCTGCCCCTGGACGAGGACCAGTCGTCGGCCGGGGTGCGCACCACCCGGCCCATGAAGGCCCCGGACCCGTACCTGTCCCAGCCGGACGGTGTCGCCCCGGTGTTCCACCTGGTGGCGCAGGGTGGCATTGCCGAACACTCCCGGCTCACGGAAGGCCGGCTGCCGAAGGCCCCTGACGGCACCGGTGCCGCCGGACTGGAGGCCGCCGTCACCACGGAGACGGCCGCGAAGCTGAACATCCGGGTGGGCTCGGTCGTCCACTTCACCCGGGCGGAGGGCGACCCGTTCGCCGTGCGCGTCACCGGCCTGGTCGCCCCCCGCGAACCGGACGGGGCCTACTGGTCCACGATCCCCGAACTGGGCCGGCCGCACCGCATGGCCACCCAGGGCCCCGTGCCCAGCCAGTACTGGGCCGGCGCCCTGCTGCTGGCGCCGGACGCGGGCCCGGCGCTCCTGGACACGCCGGGGGCACCCGCGCGGTACTGGAACCTGGCCCCCGACCTCACGGCCCTGCAAGGCCGTGACCTGGAAGAACTGACGTCGGTCATCGCCTCCTTGGAGGGCGGGCCGCTGCTGGAGCGGGTCACCGCGACCGTCTCACCGCACCTGGACGTGTCCACCGACCTCGACGACGTGCTCGGCGGCTACGAGGGCCTGTGGTCGGCCATCGGTCCCCTCGTCGCCGTCGCCGCCTTCGGCACCGGCACGGTCGCGGCCGTGGTCCTGTGCATGGCGGGCGGCCTCGCCGCCGAGCGCCGCCGCGCCGAACTCACCCTGCTGCGCGCCCGGGGCGCCTCGCTCCGCGGTCTTGCGGGCCGGCTGCTCGCGGAGACGGCGGTGGTCGCCGTGCCCGCCGCCGCCCTCGGTCTGCTGGCCGCGCGGCTTACCGTCGGCACCGGCCGGACCGCGCAGTCCGTGGCCGCGGCGGGCGCCGTCGCCGTGATCGCCGCCCTCGCCCTGCCGCTGCGCGCCGTGGCCGTCCACCGTGCCGTGGGGGTGCACACCGGCCGCGAGGACGTGGTCCGGGCCCGCCCGTCCCAGCGGCGCCTGGTCGCCGAGGTGACGCTGCTCGCCGTGGCGGCGGGCGCGGTTCTGACCCTGCGGACGCGCGGCACGTCCGCCGAGGGCGACCCCACCGGCGACGAGCTGGTGTCGCTGGCCCCCGTGCTCGTGGCGGTGATCGCCGCCCTGGTGCTGGTGCGCCTGTACCCGCTGCCGCTGCGCGGCCTGGCCCGCCCGGCGCGGCGGATGCGGGGTGTGGTCGGCCCGCTGTCGCTGGCCCGGGCGGGACGCGCGGGCGGTTCCACGGTGCTGCCGCTGCTCGCGCTGCTGACCGCGCTGACCACCGCCGCGTTCGGCGGCTCGGTCCTCACCGGGGTGACCGACGCCCGGGAGCGCGCCGCGGTGTTCGCCGTCGGCGCGGACGCCCGCGTCGACAACCTCGGCGAGGGAGCGGCGAACGTGGAGGAACGCGTACGGCGCGCCCCCGGCGTCGAGGACGTCACCCCGGTGAAGGTGTCGTACACCGCGCTCGCCGGAAGCCAGCGCGTGTCCCTGGCCGGGGTCGAACCGGACGCGTACGCGGCGCTGAGCGGCCGTCTGGATTCCGGCGCCTTCGACGCGGACACGCTGAAGGCGGACGGTGAGGACGACGACGCGGTGCCCGCGCTGGGCTCCCCCGCGATGGAGGAGCGGTTCGGCGACGACCCGTTCCCGGTGATCCTGGACGACGGCGACTCGTTCACCGCGCGGATCGTGGCGGTGCGCACCTGGACGCCGGCGCTCGGCGCGGACGACTTCCTGGTGGTGGACGGCTCCGCCCTGCGCACCTGCCTCGAACCGCCCACCGGGCTGCTCGTCACCGGCGACGACCCGGACGCGGCGGCGCTGAAGAAGGCGGCCGGCGGGGACGCGCAGGTCCGGCTCCGGTCGGACGTGGTCGCCGCCACCGTCGAGTCGCCCCTGCAGACCGGCGCCGAGCGCGTCTACGCGGCCGCCGTGGCGGCGGGCGCCGGGTACGCCGCGCTCGCCCTGCTGCTGACCCTGCTGCGCGCCGCGCCCGAACGCGCCGCGCTGCTGGCCCGGCTGCGCACCATGGGCCTCACCCGCGCCCAGGGCAGACGGCTGCTGATCCTGGAGTCGCTGCCGCAGGCACTGCTCGCCGCGGTCGGCGGCGCCCTCACCGCGTGGGCGGCGATACGGCTGCTCGCGCCCGGCATCGACCTGACGACGGTCGCCGTCGCCTCGGGCGCGCCCGCCGCGGGACGCGCCCTGCTGCGCGCCGACCAGCTGTCCCTGCTGGTGCCGGCGCTGGCGGTGGTCGCCCTGACCGTCGGCGTCGCGGCGGCCCAGGCCTGGTGGTCGGGGCGCAGGGGCGCGGTCCGCGAACTTCGGGCGGGTGACGTCCGATGACCCCGCCCGACTCCGTGTCTCTCCCCGCAGGAGGCTCCCGATGACCTCGGACCCGACCCTCGCCGACCTCACCGAGCGCGTCACGGCCCGCCGCGACCGGCCCGCGTACGGCCATGACGCGCTCATCACCTGCGACCGCCTGGTGCGTGTGTTCACCGCGGACGGCGTGGAGGTGCAGGCGCTCCAGGGGCTCGACCTGCTGGTGCGGGAGGGCGAACTGATGGCGCTGGTGGGGGCGTCCGGCTCCGGCAAGTCGACCCTGATGAACATTCTGGCCGGCCTGGACACCCCCACGGCCGGCGCGGCCCGGGTGGCGGGCCGTGACCTGCTGACGATGTCGGCGCGGGACCGGCTCGCCTACCGCCGTGAGGTCGTCGGCTTCGTGTGGCAGCAGACCTCCCGCAATCTGCTGCCGTATCTGACGTCGGCGCAGAACGTGGCGCTGCCGATGCAGCTCTCCGGCCGCCCCGGCGGACGCTCCCGCTCAGCGCGCCGGGCCCGCGCCGAACGCGCCCTGGAACTCCTGGAGATGCTCGAGGTGGCGGACTGCCGGGACCGGCGCCCGCACGAGATGTCCGGCGGTCAGCAGCAGCGGGTCGCCATCGCCGTGGCCCTCGCGGGCGACCCGGCGGTGCTGCTCGCGGACGAACCGACCGGCGAGCTGGACTCGCACACCGGCGAGCGGATCTTCGCCGCGTTCCGCACGGCCAACGAACGGCTCGGCACGACCGTCGTGATCGTCACCCACGACCAGGCGGTGGCCAACGAGGTCAGCCGCACGGTCGCCATCCGCGACGGCCGCACCTCGACGGAGGTCCTGCGCCGCAGCGAGGTCGACGAGGCCACGGGCCACGAGAAGGTGGTCGCCCGCGAATACGCGATGCTGGACCGCGCGGGCCGCCTCCAACTCCCGTCCGAGTACACCGGCGCACTGGGCATGCGGGACAGGGTGGCCCTGGAACTGGAGTCCGACCACATCGGGGTGTGGCCGGACGACAGCGGGCGGGAGGAGGGGTGAACTCGGCGGGCGCCGGGCCAGCGGACGCGGGGACGCGAGAAAGGTGCCGCGAGTCAGCGAACGCCGCACCCGAGAGCGCGCCCGCGCCCCGAGCCCGAACCCCTCAGCGGACGCTGAGCCCAAGTGCCCCCACGCCCGCCCGGCGGACGGCGACGGACCCGAAGGGCGTCCGCAGCCGCAGCCACGAGCCGGACGAGAACAGGGCCTGGTCCTCACCACGGAGGAATCCGAGCGACTGGGCGGCGTGCACGGCACGCACGGGCAGACCGGTGTCCGCGACCGTGCGGGACCATATCTCCCGCCCGATCCGGTCGAGTTCGGTCCGCGTCCGCTGCTCGGGCGGCAACTGCTCACTCCGGGACCGGAATTCCGCGACAGACGCGGCGACGAGCCCCCGCAGCCGCTCCGGCCCGGGCAACCCCGGCACGGGCTGCCAGCCACCGCGAGGCGGGAGCACCCCGGCCCACGGCGGCCCGGTGACCGCCGCCGGGACGGCCGCGGTGGCGGCGGACTCGTCCACCGACTCCAGCAGCTCGCCGGCGGACACGGTCACGTCCAGGGTGACGTCGAGCCCGTTCTCGTACGGCTTGGCCAGCCGCACCGCGCGGATCGCCAGCACCTCGAAGGAGGGCGGCCGGCCGAACACGGCGAGCGCCGTGCCGGCGGCCTGCAGGCGTACCGCTGCTCCACGGTCGTAGTGGAGCAGCCGGGAGAGGAAGGCGGCGAGGTCCGCCGCCTCCCCCTCGTCGGCGAGGTGGAGCACCGTCATGCGGCGACGGCCCCCTGGCTCCCGGAGTCGTCCATGTACTCCTTGAGGAAGGCGCGCTCCTCCTCGGTGATACGGCGGGGCCGCTGCGCCTCGAAGTCGAACGGCACGATCACCGTCGACGCGCGGACGTAGACCAGGTCGTCGTCCTTCACCTCGTAGGTGAGGGTGAAGGACGCCGCCCTGATCTCCGTGACCCACAGCTCGACGTCGACCGGGTGGTGCCGGTGCACGAGCTGCCGCTTGTAGTCGATCTCGTGGCGCGCCACCACGGACCCCTGCTGGAAGTCCTTCTCCGGGCGGAACAGGAAGTCGATACGGGCCTCCTCCAGATAGCGGAGGAACACCACGTTGTTGACGTGGCCGTACGCGTCCATGTCCGCCCAGCGCAGCGGGCAGCGGTAGATGTGCCGCAAGAGATCAGCCCCGGGTCAGCTTCTTGTAGGTGGCGCGGTGCGGGCGGGCGGCGTCCGGGCCGAGCCGCTCGATCTTGTTCTTCTCGTACGACTCGAAGTTGCCCTCGAACCAGAACCACTTGGAGTCGCCCTCGTAGGCCAGGATGTGCGTCGCCACGCGGTCGAGGAACCACCGGTCGTGGGAGACGACCACGGCGCAGCCGGGGAACTCCAGCAGCGCGTTCTCCAGGGAGGAGAGCGTCTCGACGTCGAGGTCGTTGGTCGGCTCGTCGAGGAGCAGCAGGTTGCCGCCCTGCTTGAGGGTGAGCGCGAGGTTGAGGCGGTTGCGCTCACCGCCGGAGAGCACACCGGCCGGCTTCTGCTGGTCCGGACCCTTGAACCCGAACGCGGACACGTACGCCCGGCTCGGCATCTCGACCTGTCCGACGTTGATGTAGTCGAGGCCGTCGGAGACGACCTCCCACAGCGTCTTCTTGGCATCGATGTTCTCGCGGCTCTGGTCGACGTACGAGATCTTGACCGTGTCGCCGACCTTGATCGTGCCGGAGTCGGGCTGCTCGAAGCCCTGGATCATCTTGAACAGCGTGGTCTTGCCGGCGCCGTTCGGGCCGATCACACCGACGATGCCGTTACGCGGCAGGGTGAAGCTGAGGTCGTCGATGAGGAGCTTGTCGCCGAAGCCCTTGGTGAGGTTGTTGACCTCGACCACGACGTTGCCCAGACGCGGGCCCGGCGGGATCTGGATCTCCTCGAAGTCCAGCTTCCGCATCTTGTCGGCCTCGGCGGCCATCTCCTCGTAGCGGGCCAGACGCGCCTTGGACTTGGCCTGGCGGCCCTTGGCGTTGGAGCGCACCCACTCGAGCTCTTCCTTGAGGCGCTTCTGCCGCTTGGCGTCCTTCTGGCCCTCGACCTTGAGGCGGGCGGCCTTGGTCTCGAGGTACTTGGAGTAGTTGCCCTCGTAGCCGTGCAGGCGGCCGCGGTCGACCTCGCAGATCCACCCGGCGACGTTGTCGAGGAAGTACCGGTCGTGGGTCACGGCCACGACGGTGCCCTCGTACTTGGCGAGGTGCTGCTCCAGCCAGTTCACCGACTCGGCGTCGAGGTGGTTGGTGGGCTCGTCGAGGAGCAGCAGGTCGGGCTGCTCGAGGAGGAGCTTGCAGAGCGCGACGCGGCGCTTCTCACCGCCGGAGAGGTTGGTGACGGGCCAGTCGCCGGGCGGGCAGCCCAGGGCGTCCATGGCCTGCTCGAGCTGGGCGTCGAGGTCCCAGGCATTGGCGTGGTCCAGCTCCTCCTGCAGCTTGCCCATCTCTTCGAGCAGCGCGTCGGAGTAGTCGGTCGCCATCTGCTCGGCGATCTCGTTGAACCGGTCGAGCTTGCCCTTGATCTCGGCGACGCCGTCCTGCACGTTCTCCAGGACCGTCTTCGACTCGTCCAGCGGCGGCTCCTGCAGCAGGATGCCGACGGTGTAGCCGGGCGTGAGGAACGCGTCACCGTTCGAGGGCTGCTCAAGCCCCGCCATGATCTTCAGAACGGTCGACTTACCGGCGCCGTTCGGGCCGACGACGCCGATCTTCGCCCCGGGGAGGAAGTTCAGGGTGACGTCGTCGAGGATCACCTTGTCGCCGTGCGCTTTGCGCGCCTTGCGCATGGTGTAAATGAACTCAGCCAAGAGAAACCGTCCGGCAACTTGAAATCTGGCAGTGGGCAGATACACCCCATCTTGCCCGACCGCCACCCCTGGGGGGAAACCCGTATCGCGGCAGGGCCCTGACCTGGGGGTACGCGGGTGCGGGGCGCGGCGGGAGTGTCACGTTCGGTCACGGCCCCGCGTTCCCTCCCAGTACTGTGCGGCCGCATGACCGACACCGAGATCGAGATCACCGCCGACCTGGTCCGCGAGTTGCTGCGGGAGCAGCACCCGGACCTGGCGGGGCTCCCCGTCCGCGAGGTGGACGGCGGCTGGGGCAACCGGATGTGGCGTCTCGGGGACGAGCTGGCGGTGCGTATGCAGCGCATGGACCCCACCCCCGAGCTCCAGTTCAACGAGCGGCGATGGCTGCCCGTGCTGGCCCCGCGTCTGCCGCTTCCGGTGCCGACCCCGGTGCGGTCCGGCGAACCGTCCGCCCGCTTCCCCAAGCACTGGACCGTGATGACGTGGGTGCCCGGCGATCCGCTGGACCGCTCCTCGATCAGCCGCGGCGACCACGCGGCCGACACCCTGGCCGGCTTCCTCCGGGCGCTCCATGTGGAGGCGCCCGCCGACGCGCCGGTCAGCAGGGACCGCGGCGGACATCCCAAGGAGTGCACGGACGGCTTCGACCGGTTCTTCCACGCCGTCGTCCCCGACGACCTCGCGGGCGACGTCCGCGCCGTCTGGGACGACGCCGTCGCCGCGCCCGAGTGGGAGGGGCCGCCGCTCTGGGTGCACGGCGACCTGCACCCGGCCAATGTGGTCGTCTCGGACGGAACGCTTACGGGCGTGATCGACTTCGGCGACATGTTCGCCGGCGACCCCGCGTGGGACCTGGCGGCCGCCTGGGTCATCCTCCCCGCGGGCGCCGCCTCCCGCTTCTTCGCCGCCTACGGAAACACGGACGCGGGGACGATACGGCGCGCCCGCGGGCTGGCCGCGCTGAAGAGCCTGTTCCTCATGCTGATAGGCCGGAACGGGGACCTGGGCCTTCCCGGCGGCAAGCCGGCGTGGGGCCCGGCGGGCAGGGCGGCGCTCGAGCGCGTGCTGAAGGGCTGACGCGTCGGGCGACCGCGTGACAGGTCGGGGCAGGTGCGCGCTCACGGCTGTTGCGAGCGCATCGCACCTGGTCAGGCCATGTACGACGGCTGTAGCCGCAATGCGTTCCTTCTGCCACGGTGTGGCGCATGGACGGGAAGCAGCACGCACACCACGACCATGACCGGCCAACAGGGACAGGGCGGTTGAGACACCGCCTCGCCCACCTCCTCACCCCTCACACCCACGAGGCCGGCGACAAGGTGGACGCCGCCCTGGAGACCTCCCGCGAGGGCATGCGCACGCTGTGGATCTCGCTGGCCGTCCTGGGCGTCACCACCGTCGTCCAGGCCGTGATCGTCGCCCTGTCCGGGTCCGTGGCCCTGCTCGGCGACACCGTCCACAACGCCGCGGACGCCCTGACCGCCGTCCCGCTGGGCATCGCCTTCCTCCTCGGCCGGCGCGCGGCCAACCGCCGCTACACCTACGGCTACGGCCGCGCCGAGGACCTGGCCGGCGTCCTCATCGTCGCCACCATCGCCGCCTCCGCCGTCCTGGCCGCCTGGACGGCCGTCGACCGCCTCCTCGACCCCCGCGACATCACCCACCTGTGGGCCGTCTCCGGCGCCGCGCTCGCCGGCTTCGCCGGGAACGAATGGGTGGCCCGCTACCGCATCCGCACCGGACGCCGCATCGGTTCCGCCGCCCTGGTGGCCGACGGCCTGCACGCCCGCACCGACGGCTTCACCTCCCTGGCCGTCCTGCTGGGCGCCGGCGGCACCGCCCTCGGCTGGCGCGCCGCCGATCCGGTCGTCGGCCTCCTCATCACCCTGGCCATCCTGCTGGTCCTCAAGGACGCGGCCCGCGAGGTCTACCGGCGCCTGATGGACTCCGTCGACCCGGAACTCGTCGCCACGGCCCACGCCACCCTGCGCGGTGTCGACGGCGTACTCGACACGGGGCAGGTGCGGATGCGGTGGATCGGCCACGCCCTGCGCGCGGAGGCGGACATCGTCGTGGACGCGCGGCTCACCGTGGCCGAGGCCCACCGCATCGCCGTCGCCGCCGAACACGCCCTCATCCACGCGGTCCCCCGCCTCACGGCCGCCACGGTCCACACCGACCACCCACCGCTCGAGGACGACCCCCACGCCACCCTCCACCACCACGCCCCGGCCGGCCGGCGGGCGGCACCCGCACCCGCCCACCTCCCGAACTGATCCCTCCGAGGGCGGGTGCGTGCCACGATCACCCCCATGGTCATGTGCGCGTACTTCTCGGCCCCGGACGACGCCGCCGCCCTCGGGGTACTGGACCAGCCCGGCGGCCCCCACGGCTCCGCGTTCGACACCCTCCCGCTCAGGGGGTTCGATCCGGTGATCGTCATGGTCGACCTGGAGGCCCTGCTCACCGACTGCTCCTACGACGAGGCCGCCGCGCGCCCTCGCTCCGGCAAGGTGCTGGCGTCCCCGGACGCCGGTACCGCGTGCGTCGTCAGCGTCTCCGACACCCTGCAGGAGGCCCTGACGACCCCCCCTCTCACCTCCCTCACCGACGTCGTGGCCCGCTGGGCCGGAACCGACGAACTGCGCCAGCTCGACGTCACCCCCGAGACCGCCCTCGAGGCGCTGGCCCTCCTCACCGAACTCGCCGGCCGCGCCCGCTCTGCGAAGCACCGCCTGTTCTGCTGGTGGGCGCTCTGAACCGGCTCGCCGAGACCGTGAGTCCGTCTCCTCGGCATTTCCGGTGGCGCCCGTCCGCTCGCTCGGAGAGGATCACCGGCATGGCCCCGACGGTGGCGAACATGGCGATCGACTGCGCGAGCCCCTGCGAACTCGCCCTCTTCCGGAGCGAGGTGACCGGGCAGCCGGCCGACCCCGAGGACGGACCGGGTGACACCGAGACCGCGATCACCCTGCCGAACGGCACGGCCCTGTACTTCAACCAGGTGCCGGAACCGAAGACCGCCAAGAACCGGCTCCGCCTGTGTCTGCGCCCCGACACCTCACGCGACGCGGAGGTCGAACGGCTGCTCGCACTGGGCGCCTCCCTGGTCGCCGGTCACCGGCGGCCCGACGGCTGGGGATGGGTCGTGCTCGGCGACCCCGAGGGCAACGAGTTCTGCGTCCTCCTCGCCGAAGCCGAACGGGCCGCGCTGCCCCCGGTGTCCGCGTAGCCGGGACCCCCGCCCATGAGTGCCGCGGCGGAGCGTCCCCTCCTCTTCCTCGACATCGACGGGCCGTTGATCCCCTTCGGGTCGCCGGACCCTCCTCCCCCGTTGGCCACCGCCGACAGCGGCAACCCCCTTCTCACCCGGCTCGACCCCACCCTCGGCGCCCGCCTGCTCGCCCTGGGCTGCTCGCTCGTGTGGGCCACCACATGGGTGGAGGAGGCGAACGAGGCCGTCGCCCCGCGCCTCGGGCTGCCGAGGCTTCCCGTGCTGGACTGGCCGGAGGCCGACGAGCCGGGACTTCGCGGGCTGCACTGGAAGACCCGGCCCCTCGTCGAGTGGGCCGACGGGCGGCCGTTCGTCTGGGTCGACGACGAGATCGGCCCCGTCGACCGTCAGTGGGTCTTCGCCGCCCACCCCGGGCCGGCGCTCCTCCACCGCGTCGACCCCGCCACAGGCCTCCAGGACTCCGACTTCCGCACCCTCACCGACTGGCTCGCCGCCCTCGGCCGCCCGTCGTGAGGCGCCGCGGGGCACAAGCCCCGCGTCCGTCCTCCGTCAGCCGTTGTCGCCGGAGGCGCCCTGCCGCTGGCGGGTGATGACCAGGCCCGCGCCGCCGAGGACGACCAGGGCGATGGCGGTCCCGGTGATCC
This sequence comes from Streptomyces sp. P9-2, assembly GCF_051903975.1. NCBI lineage: Bacteria > Bacillati > Actinomycetota > Actinomycetes > Kitasatosporales > Streptomycetaceae > Streptomyces > Streptomyces sp. P9-2. The sequence goes on along the minus strand of NZ_CP192633.1, from coordinate 2,601,601 downwards.
ACGGAGTGGCACTGGACGCGCCGGTCTCGGCCAGGTTGGTGTCCGTGTCCGGGGTGGCCACCGGGGTCGGCGTCGGCCCCGTGAGGGTCTGCGTCGTCGTCCCCACCTCGGCGGCCCGCGTACGGCAGTCGAGCATCCCGGTGAAGCGCTGCTGGAAGCCGTCCGGCCCCTCGACGGTGAAGTCGTACGGCTGGTCCTCGTTCAGCGGGACCGTCACCGTGTGGGAGCTGCCCGCCTCCACCGTGTACTCGGCGCCCGCCAGCTTGAAGGCGAAGGCGGCGTCACCCTCGTTGGCGACCGTGACGTCCACCGCGCCCGCGGCGCAGTTCTCGCGGGCCGAGACCGCCGGTATCGCACCCGCCGCCGCCCAGCCGGCGCTCGCCGTCGCGGAGACCGTCGACTCGCTGGACCCGGCCAGGATCTGCGTCTGGCTGCGGCTCTCGGAGACGAAGGCACGGCCGACCGGCACGCTCGTGGCCGCCTGCACGGTCAGCTGGGCGGTGCCCGCCTCCGCGTCCTCGGGGACCTCGACGTACAGCGTGCTGCCGTTGCGGGCCGTGGTGACGGGCTCGCCCTTGGCGTCCACGATCCGTATGCCGGAGGTGGCCGCGTCCGCCGGCGGGGAGACCGTGACGCTCCGCGCGTCGGTGCGGACGGTGACCGGGCCGAGCCGCTCGCCCGGGCGGCCGGCGACGACCGGCGGGTCCAGGGTCAGCGACGCCTGCGGCTCCGCCGCCTTCTTCGCCTTCTTCTCCAGGTAGTCGGCGAGCTGCTCGGCCTGCGGGTCGAGCGCGTCGACGTCCACGCCGTCGGAGTGGCGCCAGATCGCCACCTGGGTGCCGGCCGCCGCGTCCTGCTCGGTGAGCTGGCCCCGCACGCCCGCCTTCTTCGCGAGCGCAGCGAGGTCGTTCACCTGCGGGTAGGAGTGCTCGAGTATCCAGAGGATCCGGCCGGCGTCCTTGTTGGTGCCGAGCGAGGTGCCGCTCCAGGCGGTCTCGTGGTACTTGGCGTCCTGCTGGGTGGGGGTGTGGATGTCGACGCAGTAGGTGTGCAGCATGCCGCCGCCCTCGACGGACATCTCGAACAGCCCCGCCGACACCTGGGTGTCGCCGGAGGCCCCGTGGATGACGGCCGCGCCGTACGTCTTGAGCCCGTCGATCGTCGCGGCCGCTCCGTTGTGCTGCGGCATCGTCCCGGGGTCGCCCGCGGAAGCCGTTCCGGCACCGGCGAGCACGGTGGTGGCGACGATCCCCGTCACCAGCGTCCCCGCCGCGAGACGGGCCGACCCACGTCCGCGCAGGCGCCGCGCGGAGAACGAAACAGACACCGAATTCCCTTCCGAGCAGGACCCGTTACGTGGGGGGCGGTCCCACCAGCAGAATCTCCGGCCCCGAGGACCCCCGGAGCCATGCCCGGCATCCTAAGGAGCCGTCGGACAGCGCTTGCCGGTGATCGCGTCGGAGCGATGATCCGAATCGGAATCGTTATCGCGAGGACATCGCTGAACAGGGCTTATCGACAAATCCATGCTGGACGGTTCCACACGGACCCGCCGATAAGCCTTGGTTCGGACAGCAGTCGCGGCGTGACACCGTGACCCCTGATTTCACGTCACCATGGCTGCTTCCGGCCGCAGTTGGGTCGCGTCGCCGTCGTCGGCGGCCGTCGCCCCCTCCGCGGCCGTCCCGTCGACCGGCGGCGACGGTGCAGGATCCGTCTCCCAGGCGGGTTCCGAGCGGTCCGCGGCCGGGTTCGACTCCGGGCGCGGCGTGCGGCGGAAGGCGGTCGTGCCGCGGGCGAGGTCGTGCCCGACGGACACCGCGTCGATGTCCGCCGACATCCAGTCGGGCTGGCCCTCCCGTGTCTCCGTCCGCACCTTCAGCCGGCCCTGCACGATCACCGGTTCACCCACGGACAGGGACGCCGCCGCGTTGGTGGCCAGCTGCCGGTTGGCCCATACCGTGAAGAAGTTGGTGTGCCCGTCGGCCCAGCTGTTCTTCTCCCGGTCCCAGTAGCGCGCGGTGACCGCGATCCGGAACCTCGCCGAAGGCCCGGAGACCGTCTCCCGGTACACGGGCCGTGTCGCCACGTTGCCCACCACGCACACCATCGTCTCGTTCATCGCGTTTCCCTCCCTGGCCCGGACCCGCCGGCTCCCTCACCGGCGGCCGGGCGGATACGCGTACGGGTCCGTCCCGTACGGCTGCCGTCTGGCGCGGCGGCCCCGGAACGCCTCGCGCTCCGTGGTCACCGCGCAGTCAGACTGCCTCCGCCGGGCCGGACCCCGCCGAGCCCTGTGGACCGCCCCCGCCCTGTGGAAAACTCCGCCACCCGGACGAGTGACCCCCACCCACACGCCCAAAAGGCCAAGCGCGTCTCAGCGCCCCACGCTCCCCTCCCCCGAACCGATGCGCGTCTCAGCGCCCCACGCTCCCCTCCCCCGAACCGAAGCGCGTCTCAGCGCCCCACGCTCCCCGTCCCCACCCCCGCCACACGCCCGTACTGCTCCCGCACCTCCCGGTACCGCAGCAGCTCCGCCGCCACCGGATCCAGCACACGGGCGCGCCCGCACCCCGCCGCCGCCTCCCGCAGCCGTCTCTCCGCCTCCAGCCCGTACCGCCGTGCCGGCCCCCGCGCCGCCATCCGGCAGCTCCACTCGACGAGCGGCCCGCCCACGATCCCGATGACCATCAGCAGCACCGGCACGCCCAGGTTCGGCGCCATGACGCCGATGATCTGCCCGAGCAGCCACAGCCCGCCCACGAACTGCAGGATCGTCATGGACGCCTGGGCGAGCACGGCCACGGGCCACCATCCCGGCCGCGGAGGGCGTCCCGGCGGCAGTCCGGCCCGTACGGCCAGTTCGTCGAGCGCCTCCGGCAGCCCCTGCGACCCGCGCACCGCGGCCTCGCGCACCGCCTGCGCCCAGGGCGCGGGCAGTCCGGCGGAGGCGCGGTCGGCGACCGTGCGGACCGCCTGTTCCACGCGCTGCCGCGCGGTGACCTCCTCGTCGGGCCGGCCGCCCAGCGGGACCCTGCCGGTGGTGGGCTCGCGCCGCGCCTGGCACCAGCGCCACAACCGCAGCCAGGGGGTGCCGCAGGCGCGGTTGGCGTTGCGCAGCCAGGCGCGTTCGGCCGCCTCGCCCGCCGCGGTGGCGCCCACGGCGTCCGCGAGCCGGTCGGAGAACTCCTCCCGCGCCTCCTCGCTCAGCCCGGTGCGCCGACGCGTCGTGTACGCGGGCCACAGGCGGGCGGCGGTGATGTCGACGTCGGCGGAGATCCGGCGGGCGGGCGCGCCGCGCTCGGCCACGAACCGGGCGAGCGCCTCGCGCAGGTCGCCCACGCCGTCCCCGGTGAGCGCCGACAGGGCGAGCACGGTCGTGCCGGGTTCGCCGTACTCGCCGAGCACGATGCCGTCCTCGTCGAGGAGCCGTCGCAGGTCGTCGAGGACCTGTTCGGCGGCCTCGCCGGGCAGCCGGTCGATCTGGTTGAGGACGACGAACATGACCTCGGCGTGGGCCGCCATGGGCCGCAGGTAGCGCTCGTGCAGCATGGCGTCGGCGTACTTCTCCGGGTCGACGACCCAGATCACCGCGTCGACGAGCCCCAGCACGCGGTCCACCTGCTCGCGGTGCTCGACGGCCGCCGAGTCGTGGTCGGGCAGGTCGACGAGGACGAGTCCGCGCAGCCGTTCGTCGGCGTCCGTCATGGCCTGGAGGGGGCGGCGGCGCAGCCGGGGCGGGATGCCGAGGCGTTCGATGAGGCTCGCCGCGCCGTCGCTCCAGCTGCAGGCGATGGGGGCGGCGGTGGTGGGACGCCGTACGCCGGTCTCGGAGATGGGCACCCCGGCCAGTGTGTTGAACAGCTGCGACTTGCCGCTGCCGGTGGCGCCCGCGATGGCGACGACGGTGTGCTGCCCGGAGAGCCGGCGCCGCGCGGAGGCCTCGTCGAGGACGCGTCCCGCCTGGGAGAGGGTGCGGCTGTCGAGGCGCGCGCGGCTCAGCCCCACCAGTTCGCGCAGCGCGTCCAGACGGGCGGCGAGCTGCGGGTCGTACGACAGGGGGACCACCTTCTGCGGTGTGGAGGCGCGGGGCTCCGCCACGACGGGCCGCTCGTCCGAGGGAGTCCCGGAGACGGCCCTGGAGACGGCCCCGGACGCGGTGCCGGGGGTGGTGCCGGGGGTGCCGGTGGTGCCGCTCACCCGGCGTGCGATCAGCCCGTCGTCCCAGGCGCCGGCGCCGTCCGCGGAGGCGGGGCGCTCGGGCCTCCCGGTGCTGTCGGAGGACTCGGGTCGCTCGGTGTGCTCGGGGTGCTCGGTGTGGTCCTGGTCAGTGACGGCGGTCACCGGTCACCTCTCCTTCTGCAGTACGGACAACGCGGCGATGAGTTCCGGCTGGGGCTCCGCGTGCACCTCGAGCGTGTCGACCGGGGCGAGCCGGCGTTCGCGTTCGGCGCGCATGATCTTGTCCACGTGGGCGACGAGGAGCCGTCCGCCGCGGTCGCGCAGCCGCAGCGCGCCGTGGGCGCCGATCCGCTCGGCGAGGGTCTCCCCGGCGGTCCGGGCGCGGCGGCCGCCGAGGAGGACCGTGGCGACGAGGGCGGTGACCGTCTCGGGCTCGGGCGCGACACCGCGTTCCAGCTCGCGCACCTCCTCCTCGGCGAGTTCCTCCAGCTCGCGCCGCCAGCGCCGTACGGCGAGGCCGATGCGGTGCTCGACGCTCTCCGGGCCGCTGTCGCGGGCGGCCAGCTCGGGCGCGTCGGCGGCGGGCTCGCGCCGCCAGGCCTCGTCGACGCGTTCGTCGGCGGCGGCGACGGCGCACAGCAGGAGCGCGCTGAGGCTCTCCACGAGCGTGTCGAGCAGCTCGCCGGGGGTGCAGTCGAGGGGGAAGGCGCGCCACCGCTTGAGGGCGTCCCCGGCGAGCACGGCCCCGGCCTGCAGCCGCCCCCTTACCCGCGAGTGCTCGCTGTCGTACGCGGTCTCCACGGCGGAGGTGAGGCGCAGCGCGGCGGCGTACTGGGCGGCGGCGGCGCCGGCCAGCTCGGGCAGCCGGGAGTTGAGCGAGTCGAGGATGCCGTACGCGGTGCGGGCCATGACGTGCTGGCGGGCGGCCGGGTCGAGCGTCTGGTGGACGAGCCAGGTGCGCAGCGCGGCGACGGCGGTGCCGGGCAGCAGCCCGCCGCCCCAGGCGGACTCGGGCAGCTCGGGCACGGTGAACCGGGGCACGTCGCCGAGCCCGGCCTTGGTGAGGAGGGCGCCGTACTGCCGTGACACCTCGGAGACGACCTGGTGCGGCACCCGGTCGAGCACCGTGACCAGGCTCACGTCGTACTCCTTGGCGGTGCGCAGCATGTGCCAGGGGACGGCGTCGGCGTAGCGGGCGGCGGTGGTGACCATGATCCAGATGTCGGCGGCGTTGATGAGCTCGGCGGCGAGGATCCGGTTGTCGGAGACCAGGGAGTCGATGTCGGGCGCGTCGAGGAGGGCGAGGCCGGGCGGCAGGGTGTCGGCGGTCTCGACGCGCAGGACGCGCGCGGGGTCCTCGCCGGGCAACAGCAGGTCGTCGGCGGGGTCCTGGTGGTGGGGCACCCAGACGCGGGTGAGGTCGGGCAGTACGCGCATCCCGCTGAACCAGTGGTGGTCCTCCGGATGGCAGACGAGCACCGGCGTCCGGGTCGTCGGCCGCAGCACCCCCGCCTCGCTGACGCGCCGGCCGACGAGCGAGTTCACCAGCGTGGACTTGCCGGCTCCGGTGGATCCCCCGACGACGGCCAGCAACGGCGCGCCGGGGTCTCTCAGCCGCGGCACCAGGTAGTCGTCCAGCTGGGCGAGCAGTTCGTCGCGGTTGGCACGCGCGCGGGCGGCCCCGGCGAGGGGCAGCGGGAAGCGTGCGGCGGCGACACGGTCGCGCAGGGCGGAGAGTGCGTCGAGCAGCTGAGGCCGTACGTCCAAGGTCACCACATGCGAAGAATGCCCAATTTCAGGGTAATTCTGAAGCATATGAGCACGTTCGCGCGCCGACAGGACACAAGCGGATGGAAGGGGCGTCTGCGGCGCGGGCACAGCCGAGGCATAACGAGTGCACAACACCCGATGCGCCAGAGGCCAAAACGAGTGCACGATTCGTACCTGCCTGCGATTATCAGGACCGCTTCACCGAACCTCCACATCGAGCCACGGAGGCGAGGCGACAGGGACAAGGATGCGGGAGCCCTATCCTTGTCTGCGGCAACGTCGAGGACAGGCCCCCACCAGGGCACCACGACGACCGGCCACCACACCCGGCCCCCGTAGCTCAGTGGATAGAGCAGGCGCCTTCTAAGCGCTTGGCCGCAGGTTCGAGTCCTGCCGGGGGCGCAACCCAAGCCTCACCAGCGGAAACGCGGGGAGGCTTCTTCGTGGCCACTTCGTGCAGGGCTTGGAGAGCAAGCGCCTGCCCAGCATTGGGCACAGGTTCGGCTTCTGCCGGGGGCGCCAGTGTCCGCCCTCCCGTCGGGAGGGCTTCGCGCTGCTCGGCGCGGTGCATGGGACGCCGGCAGGGTCGCCACGCTCCCGTCACGGGGCTCGATGTCACCGTGGTGATCGCCGACCGCTCATGGCTGACGCGGGTCCCGCCGCGGGAGCGACTGCCGCGGCTGCGGAACGCCTGGTCCACCTGGTCCACCTGGTACGCCGACGCGCCGGCGGGCGACGAGGGGTCGGCGTGGCCACAGGGAGACCGAGCACATCGATACGGCGTTCTTCGGCGAGGACGGGAACGGCGTGCTGCTCGCACGGTCGCCGGAGAGCGTGCGGCGTCCTGGGATGGGGCGCGGTTCACCTCGCGCGGATGCGAGCGCCCTTCGCGGAGCATGCCGGTGTCCCCGACGGCTGGGTCCCGGACTTCGACGCGTTCGCGGGCCTGCTGACGCAGCGGGGAGACGCCGAGAGGGAGGCGGCCCGGCGTGGGTAGGTGCGTCGTGGAGTTGAGCGAGTAGCCCGTCCGTGCCTGCAGTTGGAGTCGTGCGCGGTGATCGAATCGTTGCCGCGCCGCCTGCAACCCCCTGCCGGGTTCCCCTGTCCCCTAATCAGCCGCCGAAGACGTGCGGCACACAGGGGAAAGGGAGAGGCACTTGAGGACGAGAAGGGCCATGTGGAGCGCGTTGGTGGCCGGCGGGGCCACGCTCGCGTTCACGGCGGTCTCCGCGGTGCCGGCGGGGGCTGCCGAGGGAGGGGTCTCCTTCAGCAACGTCAAGGTGAACGGCGGGAAGCCGATCGTGATCGGGGTCAAGGAGGAGGTCGTGGTGCGCGCGACCTTCCGGATGACGACCAAACTCAGGCACGACCCGGGGGTGGCCGTGTTTCCCTACCGAGGCAGCCTCGAGTCCGGCGACCAGCTGTGGAACACGATCGAGACCTCCGACTGCAAGGTGGTGAACCGGGCGAAGGGCATCTGCGACTACGAGGAGCGGCTGTACATCGACCCGCGCCACTACGACTTCGGCAACGAGGACGCGGGCGCGTGGAAGACCGCCGGCCGGGTCTGGCTCGCCGGTGACAAGCACGACATCGACGACGTGAAGGTCCCGCTCCAGGTCAAGCGGGCCACCCGCGTCACCGTCAACGCCTCGCCGGAGCCGCTCCGTAAGGGCAGGACGCTCACCGTGACCGGGAAGGTCGCCCGGGCCAACTGGGACACGCACAAGTACCAGGGGTACGCGGGCCGCACCGTGAGCCTGCAGTTCAAGGCGGCGGGCGCCACCTCGTACACCACGGTGCGGAAGGTGAAGTCGAGCAGCACGGGCTCACTTCGGGCGACCGTGAAGGCAACGCGCTCCGGCACCTGGCGCTGGGTGTACTACGGCAACACCACCTCTGGCGCGAGGGCGTCGGCCGGGGACTACGTGATCGTCCGCTAGGTGCCGCCAGGGGGGCGCTCGCGCGCGGATGCGCTCCCCCACGCGGGCACTTACCGGCCGGTCCCGGCGGGCGAATACCCCTAGCGAGCTGGCACTTCAGGCAGGATCGCCCACAATTGGGTGGTTACGCCTGAATAGTGGGTTCATTGGTAAGGATGGAGAGGTTCGCCCTCTTTTTCGTTCCGCCTTTCCCGGAGCCGCTCATGCGCACTGCCGCCATCGCCGCCCAGGCCTCACCCCGTGCGGAGGGGTCCCGGCCCGTTCCCTCAGAGCCCGAGCGAGCGGAGGAGCGCGAGCTGGTGTTCGAGGGGTTCCGGTACACCTGCCGGATCGTCCACCAGGGCGCGCCGCAGACGGAGCCGTTGCTGCTGCTGGGCGGGTCGTCGCAGAACCGGTACTCGTGGCAGAGCCACGAGAGGTGGCTGGCGCCGCTGTGCACGCTGATCACGGTGGATCTTCCCGGGTACGGCAGCTCGGACTTCCTTCCGGCTTCGTACGACATCAGCTTCCTCGGGGACGCGGTGCGGCACATGCTGACGGAGATCGGCGTGTCCGAGGTGAATCTGTTCGGCGGCTGCTTCGGTGAGGTCGTGGGGCTGCGTTTCGCGCAGTGCCATCCGGAGTCGGTCAGGCGCATGGTCTTCGCGGCCGCGGCGAACCGACTGCCCGCGCTCTACAGCGAGGCCGTGCCGCGGCTGACTGAGACGCTGGAGCGGGGTGACATCGCGGGGGCCGCGGACGGGCTGGTGCGGCTGTTCATGTCGAACCCGGAGGCGGGTAAAGTGCGCCGGCACGCGGCCGTGGCGCGACTGCTCCAGCGGCAGTTCCTGAACCAGACGCAGGACGAGATCAGGAAGGCCGTCGAGCACAACATCCGGTTGGTGACGCACGGGTGCTACGAGCCGCTGCCGGCGCCGAGGGTGCCGACGCTGGTGTTCACGGGGGAGCACGACACCCTGTGCACTCCGGACATGGGGCGGGAGTTGGCTGCCACCATGCCGGGGGCGCTGTTCACCACCGTGAGGGAGGCGGACCATCTCGTCACGGTGGAGCGCAGGGAGGAGTCGGCGGATCTGATCGCCCGCTTCTGCACGGACCGTTCCGTTGAAGGACTCCCCTACTGCGCCGAGGTCGAGGCGCCTTCCCCCCGTCGCCCTCTCACCCAGGTGTGACCCCCGAAGGCTCCAAGCACTCACGGGCACCAGGAAGGGCCGGGACCTACAAGGGGTCCCGGCCCTTCCTGGTGCCTGGCGACGAACGTCAGACCTTCCGCCCGTCGACGGTGAGGCCGGTCTCGCAGGAAACGTCAGCCCTCTCACCGGAACAGGTCTGCTGCACGTCGTTGACGATGCGCACCTTCCCGTACGTCCCGCTGGTGAGCTCGTGCTCACTCTTGTCCGTGCACCGGATGTTGCCCCGGCCGTCATCGGAACACTTGCCCGGGCTCTCGGCCGCGACGGCCTGCCCGCCTCCGAAACCGAGGAGGACGACACCTCCGAGCACCGTGACCACCGCTGACAACTTCTTGGACTTGAACATCTGCCTATTCCTCACGCTCGGCGCCGCCTTGACCGACGGCGACGCCGCTTGCCGACGTCTTGAGCGCCTGGCTCACTCAACGAACCGGGCAGGCTCCGGAGCCCGCGCCGCCCGACGGGCGACAGGACTCCGGAGCCTGCCCGGATCAGCCTGCAGTGATCACTCGCCGCCGACGGCGAAGCTGCTGGCGCACTCGATGGAGTTCGTCTCGCTGTTCTCGGCGACACCCAGGCCGAGGATGCCGACGGCCAGGTTGATGTCATCGATCACGATGAGCCCCTTGGCCGAGTTGTCCTGGGGGCAGGCGGTCGCCTGCTCGCTGTTCAGCTCCACAGCCGGGTCGTCGCCGGCGTGGCTGACGCCCGCACCGAGGAAGCCGACGCTGCCGAGCATGGCCACAACGACCGCAGCCTTCTGGAACTTGCGCATTGCCTCTCCATTCTTCGATTGACACGGCCCGGACGGACCGCACCGGTCACTGACGGCCGCCAAATGTAGGACGGCCCTTGCGGCAATTGATAGCGAAACGCCGAACAGCGTTAAGTTTGCGAAAAATTCCCTCTGCGTCGCTGCCACCCGCTCAGAAAATCCGACCGCGGAATTATCGAACCGAGTACGACGCCACCGCACGGCCTTCTACGCCAGAAAATCAGCCGACGACAAGGTTGCTGGCGCAGGTGAGCTCGCCCTCGCCTGAGCAGCTCTGCGACGTCTTGTTGTCGATACGGACGCCCTTGTCCGTATCAGTCACACGGTGTTCGTTCACCTGGACGCAACGAACGTTTCCCTTGTCGTCCTTCGTGCACGTCCCCGGGTTTTCGGCGCTCACGGCCTGCACCGCCCCGAATGCGAGCAGGGCAAGGCTTCCCAGAACGCTCGCAGACGTCGTCACCATGTTCTTCGACCTCACCATGCACCTTTTCTTCGACGGTCCCGGATCAACACCCGGCCGGCCGGGCAGGCCCGGGTCTCGAACCACGAGAGGCGAGACTCCGGACCTGCCCTCAGCCACCCGACGGTGGTCAGTGACCGCCCAGAGCCACGCTGGAGGCGCACGCGATCGAGTTGGTCTCCTCGTTCTTCGCGATACCGAGGCCGAGGAGGGCGCCGACGCCGGCGTTGACGTCGTCGACCGCAATCAGACCCAGGGCCGAGTTGTCCTGCGGGCAGGCCGTCGTCTGCTTGTTGTTGAGCTCGAACTCCGGGCCCTCGCCGGCGTAGCTGACGCCGGAACCGGCGAGACCGACGGTGCCGAGCATGGCCACGACGACCGCGGCCTTCTGGAACTTACGCATTACCTCTCCGTTTCTCGTGTGGACACGGTCCGTGGCGGACCGGTCACCGAACGCTGTTAACGTAAGCGACGTTTGCGACTTTTGACAGTCGAAACGCCCAGATGCGCACATTTACTACAAAGTCGCAGGTCACAGACGTGCATTCCGACACCGGACGGGCGAACGACACGGCGAGGCGGACTCGCGATCAGGAACAAACACTCATCAAAGAGTGATCTCTGGACATTCCCCGTGACCCGGGCCGCGGTCCCGCGTTGAGCGGTGCGTGCGGCGCTCCACGTGCTGCCGCGCTTAACCAGTAAGTAAGGAGAACGTGATGTCTCGCATCGCGAAGGCGGCCACCCTGGCTCTCGGCACGGGCGCCATGGTGTTCAGCGGCGCCGGTATGGCCTCGGCCGACTCCGGCGCAGAGGGTGCGGCCGTCCACTCGCCCGGCGTCGTGTCGGGCAATGTGATCCAGGTTCCGGTCAACATCCCCGTCAACCTGTGCGGCAACACCGTGAACATCATCGGGGCCCTGAACCCCGCTTTCGGCAACCACTGCGTGAACAAGTAGCAGCCCGGCATCTACGACCACGGACATCCGTCGTAGAACCCGAGAAGCCCCGGTGGTCTCACGCCACCGGGGCTTCTTTCGTGTGCCGGCTCTCGGCAGGCGGTAAAGCGTGTGGCCCCCGGTTCTGCACCGGGGGCCACACGCTTGGGGGTGGGAAAGGTCAGGCATGCAGTCCCACGTCGCCGCGCACCGGCTTGACCTCGTTCACGACGCCCACCGCCTCCTTCGCGGTGCCCATCACCGATTCCTGGTCGGTCTCGAGCGTCTTCGAGTCCTGCAGCGGCATCAGTTCGAAGGGAACCGCGGTGCGCAGGCCCGTGTCGAGGCCGGTGGACGCCAGGTCGGTGGTGTCGGCGTACGCGGGCGCGGCGACACCGGCGACGATCAGGGACCCGGCAAGGACGGCGGCAGCCTTCAGGGACTTCATCGTGTTCCTTTCTTCGGCAACGCAAGTCGCCGGAGTGGTTCTGTCGCCGTGCACAACGATCCCCGGGCGGAGCGGAAACCGGGACATCGAAGATTGCCGAGTCCTCATACGAATTCTATGAACTGATGGGGCGTCCGAAGCTCCGGTCGTATCTCAGGAATTCGGTGTCAGGAGTGAGGTGAGCGCGGGCAGCAGGCCCGGCGCCGCGGCGGGTTCGGCGGGGGTCGCCGAACCCGAGGAGGCCGCCGGGTCCGCGGGAGCCGGCAGCGTCGTGGCGGTCTGCGTGTCCGTGCCGGCCAGCGCGGCGAGGAGCTCGTCCACCCGGGCCACCAGCGCCTCGGTCGACGTCAGCGCCGCGTCGGCGGCCGCGTCGGCCGCCGTCTCGCTCGCGTTCGCGGCCGCCGTGGCCTCGTCGACGATGTCCATCCCGACCGTCGGCTCCGTGGTGTCCGTGGACGCCGAGGTGTCGGTACCCGTGCCGTCCGTCTCCGTCGTCGACGTGCCGCTGGGCTCGGTGGCCGCGGTCGACGCGGCGGCCGGGTCGGACTTCGGGAGCAGGACGTCCAACAGTTTCTCCAACGCCTCCCGTACGGCGCCGAGTGCGTTGTCCGTGGCGGCAGTCGGGGTGGTGTCCTCCTCGGCCGTGGGCAGCAGCAGGCTCGGTGCCCGGTTCGGGACGCGGACGCCGGGAAGGGCCGGTGCGGCGAGGGCCGAGCCGTTGCCGACCACCGTGACCGACGTGGTCGCCGGGTCGTCCGCCCCCGCCCGTTCCACCGCCGACCGTGCCGCCGTCGCCAGCCGTCGCGCCTCCGTCAGGGGGAGTTGGCCGCCCGGGGCGGACAGGATGGCGCGGGCCAGGTCGGCGACCGGGGTCAGGTCCGCCTGGGCCGTGTCGGGCTGCGGCAGCTGTACGACGGGGGCGGGGTGGGAGTCGGCCGCGAGGGCGGACGGGCCGGTGATGGTGACCAGGAGGGCGGCGCACAGGGCGCCGAGTGCGATGCGCCGGGCCGGCAGAGCGCGCATGGAGAGTCCTTTCGCGGGGCTTTCGGATCTTGGACCCACCGTCGAAGCGTCCACGAACCCCCGCAACCGGACGTACGCCTTTCGGGCCGGGCCGGCGTCACCCTGATGCGCGTTCCGGCAGATGAGCCGGGGTGCGGGGATGGTCCCGCACCAAACCGGGCTTCACGATTCCAACACACTTGTCTCACTTAGGCGAATTTCGCCTTGTTTGTCCGTTTGGTGACTAGAGTTGCGGTGCTCCGACGCACCTTCACCGGGCGGACGCACCGCACTCGTCCCCGCTGCCGTGCCGCCGCCACCCTTTCCGAAAGGCTCCGAACGGTCATGCGCCAAACCCTGGGTCAGCTGCTTCGCCGTGCGACGGTGGGCGTTCTCGCCCTGACCGCGCTCTGGGCGCCCTGCGGCGCCGCCGTCGCCGCGACCGCCGCGACCTCCGCGCCGGCTCCGGAGGCGGAGGCACTCCCCTTCGGCGAGCGCTACCGGGCCCTCCAGCACGGCAACATCGTGCGCGCGGCCAACTCCTCCGCGACCTGCCGGGCCTCGGCGTCCTCCTGCCGTTCGGTGCAGAACGGCACGCGGCAGGGGGTGAACGGCGACTTCGACATGCACTACGTCGACGTCGACGACGACGAGAACACGTACAACTCCTCCCAGGGGGAGGTGCGGTTGCCCAAGGGGTCGCGGGTGACGTACGCGCGGCTGTACTGGGGCGGCAACCTGCTCGTCGGCGAGCAGAAGCCTGCCGAGGACAACGGGCGCGTGCTCATCGCCGAGCCGGGCGGCAACTACAAGGAGTTGCTCGCCGACACCCTCGTCGGGCACCGCGTATCGGGCGGCATGGACGCCTTCCAGGCCTCCGCCGACGTGACGCGGCTGGTGCGGGACAGCGGGTCCGGGCTCTACACGGTCGCGCAGATCAACGTGGCCGGCGGACGGTCGACGGCCGGCGCGTGGGGCGGCTGGACGCTGGTGGTGGCGTACGAGAACGCCGCCGAGCCGCTGCGGCACCTGTCGGTGTGGGACGGCTTCGCCCGGCTGAGCGGTGACTCCGGCGCGGCCTTCGCGCTGCGGAACCTGCCGTTCCCGGAGGCCGCCGGGGGCCGGGTGGGCATGGTGGCCTACAACGGCGACCGCGGCACCGCCGGCGACTCCCTCGTCCTGACCGCGGGCGACACGGCCACCGCGCTCGGCAACGGCGCCAACCCCGCCGACGACGTGCTCAACAGCACCATCTCCAACCCGGCGTCCGCGCCCTCCTCGCGCGTGCCCGCGTACGCCAACACCCTCGGCTACGACTCCGACGTGTTCGACCTCGACGGGCTTCTCACGCGCGCCGGCGACCGGGCGTCCTTCCGCCTCACCTCCGAGCGCGACGCCGCGTGGGCCGGCGTGCTCTTCGCCGCCGTCGACGCCCGGCCGTGACTCCGCCGCCCCACCCGTCCGACACCTGCCTGAGCGAGGAAGCCGTGCCCATGGACCTGACACCGCCCGGCCGCCGGCCGCGGGTCCTGCACCTCACGCAGCCCGTGGACGGAGGCGTCGCCCGGGTCGTGACCGACCTGGTGCGGGCGCAGCTGGCGGACGGCATGGACGTCGCCGCCGTCTGCCCGGACAGCCCCCTCGCCGCCCGGCTGCGCTCCCTCGGCGCCCATGTCCGCACTTGGGAGGCGACCCGCTCACCCGGGCCGTCGCTGGTGCGGGAGGTGCGGCAACTCGCCGACACCATCGGCTACTTGCGGCCGGATCTCGTGCACGCGCACAGCGCGAAGGCGGGGCTGGCCGGGCGGCTCGCCGTGCGCGGGCGCATCCCGACGGTGTTCCAGCCGCACGCCTGGTCGTTCGAGGCGGTCGGCGGGAGCACGGCCGCGCTCGCCCTGCGCTGGGAGCGGTGGGCGGCGCGCTGGGCCTCCCGCGTGATCTGCGTGAGCGAGGCGGAGCGGGACACCGGGGTGGACGCCGGGATCCGCGGGCGGTGGACCGTCGTGCCCAACGGCATCGACCCCGAGCGTTTCCGGCCCGTGGACGACACGGGCCCGGTCAGGGCCCAACTGGCCGCCCGCCACGGCATGGACGCGGAAGCTCCGCTCGTCGTGTGCGTGGGGCGGCTGTGCCGGCAGAAGGGGCAGGACGTCCTGCTGCGCGCCTGGGACGCCGTTCGGCGGCGGGTGCCCGCGGCGCGGCTCGTGCTGGTCGGCGACGGTCCCGACGGGGAGCGGCTGCGGGCCGCCGCGCCGCGCTCCGTGGTGTTCGCCGGGGCCGTGGCGGACGCGGCGCCCTGGTACCAGGCCGCCGACCTGGTCGTCCTGCCGTCCCGCTGGGAGGGGATGGCACTGGCGCCGCTGGAGGCGATGGCCTGCGCGCGGCCCGTGGTGGTCACGGACGTCGACGGGGCCCACGAGAGCCTGCCGCCGTCGCTGGCCGGCCGCTGCCTGGTGCCGCCGGAGGACCCGCGGGCGCTCGCCCGGACCGTGGCCGCGCTGCTGCTCGACCCGCCGCTGCGCGCCTCCCTCGGCGACCGGGCCCGCCGCCATGTGCTGTCCCTTCACGACGTGCGGCACACCGCGAGGGCGGTCGCCGGCGTCTACCGCGATCTGCTCGGCGCCCGGCCGGCCGACTCCGGGGCGCACCCGCCCCTGACGGCGGGCGGCGCCGAGGACGACCGGACGACACAGCGCGTCGAGCACTCAGAGGACAGGGAGTCCATCCACTCGTGACCGCCGAACGTACCGTGACCTCCCCCGGTGTCGCACCGCGGGAGCACGGATCCTCCCCCGTATCCGTCATGCCCCCACGCGGTTCCGGCGTCGTTTCCCGGCCGCCTGCCGCCCGGCCCCCCGAACGGCCCGCCTCCCCCGTCCCCCTGCTCCTCGCGGACGGCGCGGCGGCCCTGCTCGCCTGGTGGGCGGCCGCCGGGCACTCCTCGCTGCTTCTCGCCCTGCTGGCCGGGGCGTCGCTGCTGCCGCGCCCGCGCGGCGGGCGGACTCCGGTGCCGGCGCTGCTGGAGGAACTGCCCGCCGTGTGCGGGCGGGTGGCGGTGGTCTGGCTGGCCGCCGCCGCGCTGTGGGCGGCGCTGCATCCGCGGGACGTGCTGTCCGTGGCCACCGTGCTGACCGGGTTCGCCGTGCAGGTGACGGCGGCCGGCGCTCTGCGCGCGCTGGTGCACGGGCGGCGGCGCGCCGCGCTGCTGCGCCGCCCGCGCGCGGCCCTGGTGATCGGGCCCGCTGCGGCCGCTCAGCGTGTGGCCGCCGCCGTGCTGCGCCACCCCCGCAGCGGGGTGCGGCCGGTGGGGGTCGTCGCCACGCAGGGGGACGGCTCCGAGGGAGGCGTTCCCGTGCTGCGGACCGACCAGGAGGTCGACCGGGCGGTCATCCAGAACGGGGTGCGTGCGGTGCTCGCCGTCGGCCCGTCGGTGCGGACCGAACAGGCCGCCCTGCTGCGGTCGTTGGCCGCCTCGGGGTGCGTGGTGTGGGAGGTCGACGCGGACGCGGCTCCGTACTCGGCGCGGGAGCGGGTGGCCGGGTTCGCGTGCCGGCGGCTGGACCTGGCGCCGGTGCGGGGCGGCGGGGCGGGCAAGCGGCTGCTGGACATCCTGGTGTCGGGGACGCTGCTGCTGCTGGTCAGCCCGCTGCTGCTGGTGTGCGCGGTGACGCTGCGGCTCACCGACGGGCCCGGGGTGGTGTTCCGTCAGGAGCGCATCGGGCGGGACGGCCGGCCGTTCACGCTGCTGAAGTTCCGCACCCACCGGCCGGTCGACGAGCACGAGTCGGCGACCCGGTGGAGCGTGGCCAACGAGAACGAGATGCGCCGTTTCTGCCGGATGCTGCGCCGCACCTCGCTGGACGAGCTGCTCCAGCTGTGGAACGTGCTGCGCGGCGACATGAGCCTGGTCGGGCCGCGCCCCGAACGTCCCTTCTTCGTCGCCCAGTTCAGCGAGACGTACCCGGGTTACGCGGCCCGGCACCGGATGCGCACCGGCATCACCGGGCTCGCGCAGATCCACGGACTGCGCGGCGACACCTCGATCGAGGACCGCGCCCGCTTCGACAACGCGTACATCGACGACTGGTCGCTGTGGCAGGACGTCTGCATCCTGCTGCGCACGGCGGTCACGCTGGTCCGTCCGACGGGGAGCTGACGCCAGGTGAGTCACGTCCCCGTACTGCCTCTGCCGCGCCGGGCCGCCCGGTCGGCGCCGGTGCTGCCCCTGGTGGCGGTCGTGGCGCTGCTGGGCCTCCCGGTCGCGGGCGACGGCGCGCAGCCCTCCGACGCGGTGTCCGCGCTGGTGGTCGGGTACTGCGTGATCCTGCTGCTGCGGGAGCGGCGGCGTCCGCTGTCGCCGCGCGCGGCGGTGGTGCTGGGACTGCCCGTGGCGGGGCTCGCGGTCGCCGCCATGGGCGCGGCCTCGCCGGCGGCGGGGATCGGCGGGATGGCCCGCTATCTGCAGGTGTTCGTGCTGGTCCCGGCGGCCGTGCTGGTGCTGCTGCGCGGGCGGGCCGACTTCCGGCTGCTGGCCTGGTCGTTCGTGGGGCTCGCGCTGTGGCAGGGGGCCGTCGGCGTGCACCAGTACGTCACCGGGACCGGCGCCTCCTACCAGGGCGAGACCGTCCGCGCGGTGGGCACCTTCGGGGCGCAGGACGTGATGGGCATGGCCACGGCGGTGGCGCTCGGCGTGGTCTGCGCGACCGGGCTCGCGCTGGGCCGCACCCCGTCCTGGCAGCGGGCCGTGGCGGCCGGGTGCGCGGCGGTGCTGCTGGTGCCGCTGGCGGTGTCCTTCAGCCGGGGCGCCTGGATCGCGACCGCCCTGACCTGCGTGGTGCAGCTCGCGCTGGCGGGGCTGCGGCGGGCGCTGAAGGCGGGGGCGGCCGTGGTCGCGGCGGGGGTGATCCTCGTGGGCGGCTTCGGGGTGGGCTCGGCGATGCTGCAGGAGCGGATCGACAGCATCACGCAGGTCGCGGACGCGCCCGACCAGTCCGTGGTCGACCGGTACACGCTGTGGGCGTCCGCCGTCGGCATGTGGCGCGAACAGCCGCTGACCGGGGTGGGGTTGAAGAACTTCCCGGAGTACCGCGACGGGCACGCCACGCTCGCGCTGTCCTCCGGCAGCGACATCGAGGGCGCCGGGGAGGCGTTCCACAAGCAGGCGCTGCTCTCCCCGCACAGCATGTATCTGCTGGTGCTCAGCGAGCAGGGGCTGCTCGGCTTCTGCGCGCTCGTGGGGAGCTGGCTGGCGCTGCTGGTGTGCGCGGTGCGGGGGCTCGCGCGGGCGCGGCGGGACGGGGCCGGTCTCGACTGTGCGCTGATCGCCTGCGGGCTGCTGCTGTGGCAGCTCGTCGACTACGTGTACGGCGACATCGGCGGCCCGTCGACCCTCCTGACCGGCGTCGCGCTGGGCCTGACGGCGTGGTGGGGGCTGGCGGAACGGGCCTCCGCGGACACGGCTCACCGGGACACCCTGCCCGGCCGCGTCGAGGAGGCGGTGGCCCGATGACGACACCCCGCACCGACTGCGCCCCGCCCCGGACCGCCGACGCGCCCCCTCCCCCGGTCGAGACGTCCGGAACCGGGTCCGAAGGCCAGGGCGACCCCAACCTCTCCCGCCGCTTCCTCGCCCGTGCCGCCCTGCTCACCGCCGCGCTGTCCATCGCCGGGTCGCTGCTCGGGCTGGTCCGGGACCAGTCGCTTGCGCGGCTGTTCGGGGCGGGGAGCGACACCGACGCGTTCCTCGTGGCGTGGACCGTGCCGGAGATGGCGGCGACGCTGCTGATCGAGGACGGGCTGGCGATCGCGCTGATCCCGGCGTTCAGCATGGCGCTGGCCCGGCGCGCGCGGGGCGTCCCGGGCGACCCGGTGCGGGAACTGGTGCGGGCCACGCTGCCCCGGCTGTGCCTGGCGTTCGCCGCGGTGGCCGCGCTGGCCGCCGTCGGGGCGCCGTACCTGGTGGCCGTGCTGGCGCCCGGGCTGCCGGACCCGCGGCTCGCAGTGGACTGCACCCGGCTGACCGCGCTCAGCCTGCTGGCGTTCGGGCTCGCCGGGTACTGCAGCGCCGCGCTGCGGGCGCACCGCCGCTTCCTCGCCCCGGCGGCGATCTACGTCGCGTACAACACGGGGATCATCGCGACGATGTTCGCCTTCGGCGGCGCGTGGGGGGTGCGCGCGGCGGCGGCCGGGGTCGCGGTGGGCGGCTGTCTGATGGTGGCCGTGCAACTGCCGTCGCTGTGGCGGCAGCTCACCTCCCGTACACCCGCGCGGGCCGCCTCCGTCGACGGTCCGGCGGACGAGGAGCGGCCGGTGCGGCTGGCGCTGATCGCGGCCGTGCTGCTGTTCGCGCTGTGCCGTCAGTCGCAGGTGCTGGTCGAGCGGTTCCTGGCGTCGTCGCTGCCCGCGGGCGCGATCTCGCACCTCAACTACGCGCAGAAGGTCGCGCAGATCCCGATGACGCTGTCGCTGATGGTGTGCACGGTGACGTTCCCGGTGGTGGCGCGGGCGCTGGCCGACGGGGACTCCGCGCGGGCCCGGGCGCGGGTGCAGCGGGACCTGGTGCTGGCGTCCTGCGTGGTGCTGCTGGGCCTGTGCGCGGTGGTCGCCTGCGCCCCGCAGATGATCGAACTGCTCTTCCAGCGGGGGGCGTTCACCGCGTCCGACACCGCCGCGACGGCCGATGTGATGCGGGTGTACGCGCTCGGCCTGCTGGGCCAGACCCTGGTGGGCGCTCTGGTCCGCTGCTACTTCTCGGCGGGCCACGCCCGCTGGTACCCGCTGGGCGTGATGGGCGTGGGCATCGTCGCCACGTCCCTGATCGGCGCGCTGGCCGTGGGCCGTTGGGGCGTGGCGGGGATCGCCGCGGCCAACGCCGCCGGGATCACCGTCACCGCCGTGCTGCTGCTCACCGGCCTGCGCGCGACCCGCTCCGGGGACGCGCCGAGTGTCACCGTCGGCGTCCGCCGGGTCCTCGGCGACCTGGGCCGGCCGGTCCTCGCCTCCGTCCTGGCCGTCGCCGCCGGGGTGTTCGCCGCCGGCCGGTTCGCCTCGCCCGTGGCGGCGCTCGCGGCCGGCTGCCTCGCCGTCACCGCCGTCTTCGTCCCGATCGCCCTGTCCGCCCTGGGCGTGGGCGCCGCCACCGTGCGGCGCTCCGTCCGTACCGTCACACGAAGGCTCACACATGGCCGCACCCGTTGAATCCCCGCTCGCCGACCGGACCCCCGCGGCGCGCCGTCCGGCGCCCGTGCCCTGGGTGGCGATGTACCACTCGGTGGGCGACTGCTCCGACGACCCGTACCGCATCACCGTCACCCCGGACCGGCTCGAGCACCAGCTGACCTGGCTGCGCCGGCGCGGGCTGCGGGGCGTGTCCGTGGCGGAGCTGCTGGACGCGCGCGCCCGCGGCGAGGGCCGTGACCTGGTCGGCCTGACCTTCGACGACGGTTACACCGACTTCCTGACCGGCGCGCTGCCGCTGCTGCGTCGGTTCCGGTTCGGCGCGACCCTGTTCGTGCTGCCGGGGCGGCTCGGCGGCGACAACGCCTGGGACCCGCTGGGCCCGCGCAAGCCGCTGCTGGACGCGGACGGCATCCGGCGCGCCATCGGGGAGGGCGTGGAGATCGGCTCGCACGGGCTGACCCACGTCGACCTGACCCGCGCCGACGACACGCTCCTGGCCGCCGAGGTGACGAGGAGCCGCGCCCAACTCGCCGAGCTGACCGGCGCCCCCGTGGACGGCTTCTGCTACCCGTACGGCACGGTCGACGCGCGCGCCGTCGAGGCCGTGCGGAAGGCCGGTTACCGGTACGCCTGCGCCATCGACCCGGGCCCGCTGACCGGCCCGCACGCCCTGCCGCGGGCGCACGTCGGGCAGAACGACACGGCGTGGCGGCTGCACCTGAAGCTGCGGCTGCACCGCTGGCGCCGCCGTCCGGTGGAGGGCGTCTGAGATGAGGGCGCTGCACATCATCACCGGCCTCGGCGTGGGCGGCGCCGAACAGCAGCTGCGGCTGCTCCTGCGGCATCTGCCCGTCGACTGCGACGTGGTGACGCTCACCAACCCGGGCCCGGTCGCCGAGGGCCTGCGCGCCGACGGGGTGCGGGTGCTGCACCTGGGCATGGCGGGCAACCGCGACGTGGGCGTGCTGCCGCGCCTGGTCCGCGTGATCCGCTCCGGCGGCTACGACCTGGTCCACACCCACCTCTACCGGGCCTGCGTGTACGGCAGGCCGGCCGCCCGGATGGCGGGGGTGCGGGCGGTCGTGGCGACCGAGCACTCGCTGGGCGACTCCCAGATGGAGGGCCGCGCGCTCACGCAGGGCGTACGGGCGCTGTACCTGGCGAGCGAACGGCTCGGCTCGGCGACGGTCGCCGTCTCCCCGACGGTGGCGGACCGGCTGAAGCGGTGGGGGGTGCCCGCTCCGCGGATCGAGGTGGTGCCGAACGGCATCGAGCTGGACCGCTTCCGCTTCGACCTCGAGCGGCGGGAGCGCACCCGCAGGCGGCTCGGGCTGCCGGACGGCGCGTTCGTCGTCGGCGGGGTGGGCCGGCTCGCCCCCGGCAAGCGGTTCGACGTGCTGGTGCGGGCGCTGGCCCTGCTGCCGGAGGACTGCTGGCTGCTGCTGGTGGGCGGCGGCCCCGAGGAGCACGTGCTGCGCCGCACCGCCCACGAGGCCGGGGTGTCGGGGCGAGTGCTGTTCACCGGGGAGCGGCCCGCCGTGCCCGACGGCTCCCCCGGCCCCGACCTGCCCTCGCTCACCTCGGCGATGGACCTGTTCGCCTCCCCGTCCACGGAGGAGGCGTTCGGCCTGGCGGCCGTGGAGGCCCTGGCCGCCGGGCTGCCCGTGCTGCACGGGTCGTGCCCGGCGATCGAGGACCTGCCGCCGGACGCCTCGGCCGGCGCGCGGCGGGTGCGCGGCGGCCCGGAGGAGTACGCCCGGGCGATCGCCGAGGTCCGCGCGGCGGGCCCGGCCCCGCGCACGGCCGCCGAGGCCGCCCGGCACTACAGCATCACCCGCAGCTCGGCCCGCCTCATGGACGTGTACGCGGCCGCCGTGGCCGGCCCCTCCCCCTCCCTCCACGTCAAGGAAGCACCGTCCTCATGACCGACACTCCGACCCGTCTGCGTCTGCCGTCCCTGGACCGCGTCAGAAGGCTGCCTGCCTGGTCCGCGCTGGTGGCGGGCACGCTGCTCGGCGGTCTGTCCGGCGGCGTGTACGGCCTTGTCAGCCCGGCCGAGTACACGGCCACCAGTTACGTCGTGGCCGTCCCCACCGACCAGGCCACCCCGGAGTCCGCGCGCGGCTTCGCGCAGGCCTACGGGCGGGTGGCCACCCAGCTCGCGGTGCTCGGCGACGCGCAGGTGTGGGCCGGGGTCCCGGTGCGCACCCTGCGGGACGGCGTGCGCACGGCGACCTCGCCGGACGCGCCGATGGTGTCCGTCACCGCCACGTCGGAGAAGCCCGGGACGGCGGTCGACATGGCGAACGCGGTGGCGCGGGCGCTGACCCGGCACGCGGAGGACACCAAGGACAGCACCCGGGTGCGCCTGGTGCAGTTCTCCCGCGCGGTGAAGCCGTCCGCGCCCGCCTCCGCGTCGCCCGCGGTGACCGCCCTGGTCGGGGCGAGCGCGGGCGGGCTGCTCGGCGGTCTGGCGCTGCTGGCCCGGCCCCGCCGCGGCCGCGACGGGCAGCCCGCGCCCAGCGCCTCCGTGCCCGGCCCGGCCTCCGCCGCCGACGTGCCGCGG
Organism: Streptomyces sp. P9-2; assembly: GCF_051903975.1. NCBI lineage: Bacteria > Bacillati > Actinomycetota > Actinomycetes > Kitasatosporales > Streptomycetaceae > Streptomyces > Streptomyces sp. P9-2. The sequence continues at coordinate 2,579,142 of NZ_CP192633.1, read as the reverse complement.
TGACGGCGGTGGGCCGGACGGTCCCGGCGTCACCCGGTGCGCGACCACCAGTCGAGCCGCAGGCACAGCTTCCCGCCGAGCCAGTGCTCCACCCAGCGTCCGAGGTCCAGCGGCATGCAGTGGTCCGGCAGCTGCGGTCCCGTGGGCGGCTCGGTGGGCGCCGGGGTCTGCGGGTCCTCGGGCGTGCGGCCGTAGAGGGCGTTGCGGAAGACGCGGGAGGCGTCCGGGTTGTCGTCGCACTGCCAGACGCCGTGCGGGCAGTAGTCGGTGACCGTGTGGTAGAGCGGCCGGTGCTGCTGCATCCAGTTGAGCATGCGGCGCATGTACTCGGGATTGTCGCCGTTGCGGAAAAGCCCCCACTCCGGATAGGCGATGGGCTTCTTGTGCGCCTTGGCGAAATCGACGTGCGCCTGGAGTCCGTACGGTTCCTTCACCTGTTCGTCGAAGGACATTCCGCGCGGCTGGTCGTAGGAGTCCATTCCGATGATGTCGACGGTGTCGTCGCCGGGATAGCACTGCGTCCACGGCACGGCGTCGCGGCCGCGGTTGGGCGTGAACTCGAACCGGAATTCCTGGCCGGGGACGGAACGCATCGTGGTGACGATGCGGTTCCAGTACTTCTTCCAGTTCTCCGGGTCGGGTCCGCAGCGGTGGGTGTAGGTGACGCCGTTCATCTCCCAGCCGAGCACCAGGATGGTGTCGGGGATCTCCAGCTCGACGAGGCGTTCGGCGAGGACGCGGAAGTGGTGGTCGAACTCGCCGGCCGCGCCCCGCCGCAGCAGCTCGCGGACCTCCCCGTCGGGCACGCCCGCCTCGTTGCGCTCCTGGAGCGGGACGTTGAGGACGAGCATCCGCTTGTCGTCGGCGTTGCGCCAGCGCGCCCAGTCCTCGAGGAAGCCGACGTCGCCCTCGATGTCCCGCCAGTGGTTGCCGGGCAGATAGGTGTGGCCCACGCGCAGTTCGGCGCCGCCGAGCCAGCGGCTGAGCTGTTCCATCCGCTCCACGCCGCGCGCGTCGGAGGCGAGGAACGCGCCGAACGGGGGCACGCCCTTCGCGGCGGGCACGGACGGCGGCCGCAGCTCCGCGACGGAGGGCAGCTCGGGCACGGACACGGCGGGGATGTCGACGTCGGGTGTGGGGAACGCCGACGCGGCGGGCTCGGCGCCCGGCGCGGGCGGGGCTCCGGCGGCCGGCGTGGGCGGGGCTCCGGCGGCCGGCGTGGGGCGCCCGGTGGGGCCCGGCAGCGCGGCCCCGGCGTCGTGCATGGGCGCCGCGCCGGCCGCCGGGCCCGCCGCCAGGGCCGCCGACACGGCGACCGCCGCCGCGCCCACGGCCAGGGCGCGGGCCCGGACCCGCCTGTGCTGTGGGGCCATTGGCTGCTCCTCTTCTCGCTCGCGTCCGCCTGCTGCCTGATGCCTCGCTGTTGACGAACAGTCATATGAAGTCAGCCATACGAAATACGACAGTGCCACTGTCGATGCGGCTTTCGAGTGCCGTTCTCGCCCGTGTGGGTGAGACGGCGCCAGGAGAAAGTGAGAATGCGTGTCCTTGCTTGACACCCGGGTCCCCGCGGTTGTTCTGCGGATCGACCGGAATCCCTTTCATCACGGCACCTTGGGCGCCGTCCGGTCGCTCGGCCGGGCAGGGGTGGACGTGCATGTCGTCGCCGACTGCACGGGAAGTCCCGTGGCGCGTTCGCGCTTTGTGCGCCGGCTCCATGCCCCGCCGCCCCCGGACGCGTCCGCCGACGAGATGCTCGCCGTGCTGCGCCGGGTCGCCGCCCAGGTGGGCCGTCCGGCCGTGCTGGTGCCGATGGACGACGCCACCGCGATCGCCACGGCCCGGCTGCGCGAGGAGCTCACCGGCTCCTACCTGCTGCCGGTGATGCCGTCCGCGCTGCCCGAACGCGTCGCGGACAAGGCCGGACTGGCCGTCGTGTGCGCCGCGGTGGGCGTGCCGCACCCGCGCACGGAGGTCCCGGACACCCCGGCGCAGGCCGCGGAGGACGCGCTGCGGCTCGGGCTGCCGGTGGTCGCCAAGTGGAGCCGCCCCTGGCTGCTCCCCGCGGGCTCCGGGCTGCGCAGCACCCAGGTGCTGCACACCGCCCGCGAGGCGCGGGAGCTTCACGCGCGCACCGCGGAGGCGGGCAGTCCGCTGCTGCTCCAGACGTACCTTCCGCCCGGCACCGACCGGGACTGGTTCTTCCACGGCTACGCCGACCGCACGGGTACCGTGCGCGCGGGCGGGCCGGGCAGCAAGCACCTGTCCTGGCCGCGCGGCGCGGGACTGACCGCGGTGGGCCGCTGGACGCCCAACTCGGAGGTGATCGCGCTCGCCGAGCGGATCACCGGCGAGCTGGGCTACCGCGGCATCTTCGACCTGGATTTCCGCCGCTGCGGCGCCACCGGCCGCTACCACCTCCTCGACTTCAACCCGCGCCCCGGCGCCCAGTTCCGGCTGTTCACCGACAGCGCCGGACTGGACGTCGTACGGGCGCTGCACGCGGACCTGACGGGGCGTGACCTGCCGGACGGCGATCCGGTGACCGGCAGGGCGTTCGTGGTGGAGAACTACGCGCCCCTCGCCGCGCTGCGTCCCGCGCCCGGCGGCCGCGAACTGGCCTGGTGGGCGGGCGACGACCGCGCCCCGGGCCTCGCGATGTGGGCCCTGTGGGCCCGTCATGTGTCCGGCCGGCTGCGCCGGCGGCTGGGCGCCGCGGCCGAGGTCCCGGCGCAGCGCCCGGCTCCCCGGGCGAACACGCCCTCCCTGACGACCGACAACGAGAAAGCGAGCAGCTGATGATGTACGACCTTCTGGTGGTGGGCGCGGGTCCGTACGGTCTGTCGATCGCGTCGCACGCGGCGGCCGCCGGACTGAACCTGCGTGTCTTCGGCCGGCCCATGGCGTCCTGGCGGGACCACATGCCGGCCGGGATGTTCCTGAAGTCGGAGCCGTGGGCGTCCAACCTGTCCGACCCCGCGGGACGCTGGCGGCTCGACGCGTACTGCGCGGAGCGGGGCCTGACCGCCCGTCACGCGCACCCCATCCCGGTGGAGGACTTCGCCTCGTACGGGCTGTGGTTCGCGCGCAACGCCGTGCCGGACGTGGACGAGCGGATGATCGCGCGGGTGTCGTCGGGACCCGAGGGCTTCTGCGCGGTCGCCGAGGACGGGGAGGTGCTGCACGCGCGGACGGTGGCGCTGGCGGTGGGCGTGATGCCGTTCATCGAGGTGCCGTCGGCGCTGCGCGGTCTGCACCCGACGCTGGTGACGCACAGCAGCCACCACAGCGACCTGGGCCCGTTCCAGGGCAAGGACGTCACGGTGATCGGCGGCGGGCAGGCGGCGCTGGAGACGGCGGCGCTTCTCGCCGAGCAGGGCACGCGGGTGCGGGTGCTGGCGCGGGCGGAGCGGCTGTGCTGGAACGACGTGCCGCCGCCGTGGGAGCGGCCGTGGTGGCAGTCGCTGCGCTCGCCGCACAGCGGTCTGGGTCCGGGCTGGCGGAACTGGTTCTACGCGGAGCGGCCTGGGCTGTACCGGCGGCTGCCGGAGGCGACGCGGGCGAGGATCGCGGCGACGGCGCTGGGTCCCGCGGGCGCCTGGTGGGTGCGGGAGAGGGTGGAGCGCGCGGTGGATCTGATGCCGGGGCACGAGGTGACGGCGGCGGCCGCGGTGCCGGGCGGGCTGCGGCTCGAGCTGGTGGACCTGTCGGGCGCGCGGCGCACGATGGAGACGGAGCACGTTATCGCCGCCACCGGGTTCAAGGCGCACCGTGACCGGCTGGGGCTGCTGTCGGCGGAGCTGCGGGGCGCGATGACGGCGCTGCCAGGCGGGTCGCCGGTGCTGGACCGGGGCTTCGAGTCGTCGTACCCGGGGCTGTTCCTGGCGGGTCTGGTGACGGCGTCCGGGTTCGGTCCTGCGATGCGGTTCGTGCACGGCGCGACGTTCACGGCGTCGACGCTGGTGCAGGGGGTGCGCAGGCGGCTGCGGGCGGCCCCGGTGCGCGGCTCGGTGCCGGTGCCCGCGGGTCCGGGCCGTGGCGGCACGCCGGCTCCGGTGCGCGGCTGACGGGCCGTACGACGAGGCGTCCCCCGGACCGGGTGGTCCGGGGGACGTTTCGTGCCGGGGCGCGGACGCCGGGTGGGGTGGGCCCGGCGTCCGCGGGGCCGTCAGCGGCGGGCGCCGACGCGGCCGCGGCGGTACAGCATGGCGCCGCCGGTGAGCAGCACGGCGCCGGCGGCGGAGGCGGCCATCAGACCGTCGGTGCCGGTCTCGGCGAGGTGCGGCGGGCCGTCGGGGGTGTGGGCCGGCGGCTCCTCGGGGGCCGGAGGCGTCTTCACCTTGACGGGCGGCTCGGGCTTGTCCTTCTCGGGCGTCTTCTCCGGCTCCTTCTCCTCGTGGTGGCCGGAGACGTTGACGCAGGTGTTGTCGCTCGCCTCGTTGAACAGGCCCACGAGGTTCAGGCTGTTGCCGCAGGCGTTCACCGGAACGTGGATGGGCGCCTGGATGAGGTTGCCGGACAGCACGCCGGGCGAGCCCTTGGCGGCACCGACCGCGTGGGCCCCGCCGCTCCCGGAGTGCGAGCCGCCCGAGGAGGCCTCGTGGTGGGGGTCCGCCGAGCGGTCGGAGGACTTCTTGTCGCCGTGCGAGCCGTGCGAGCCCTCGGAGACGTTGGCGCAGGTGTTGTCGGAGGCGCTGTTGAAGCCGCCGCCGATGGTGACGTCGTTGCCGCACGCGTTCACGGGGGCGTGGACGGGCGCCTGCACGTTGTTCCCGGACAGCACACCGGGCGAGCCCTTGGCCTCGCCGGACGCGTGCGCGCCGCCGGCCTTCTCACCGTGGTGGCCGCCGGACTCGTTGACGCACGTGTTGTCGGACGCGCTGTTGAATGCGCCCACGCCGGTGACGGTGTTGCCGCACGCGTTCACCGGCACGTGGACCGGCGCCTGCACGTTGTTCCCGGACAGCACACCGGGAGAATCCTCGGCACCGCCCCCCGCGAACGAGTCGGCGAGGGCGGGGGTTCCGTACAGGGACAGAATGCCCGTGGCGGCAGCGGCCGCCGTGAACACTCCCCTGCTCAGGGTCTGTCGCAATGTGGTTGTCTTCCTGCTTGAAGATCGGGAGGCCGGCCCCGGCATGGAGAGAGGCGGCCGAGGCCGCGCGTCACGGCCCCGGCTGCCCTGTGGCCTGTCTCCCTCTCCAACCCTGCCGCGCGGAATCGGTTGCGCAGGTTCACCCGGTCGGCCGCGTGGGCGTCACGCGGCCCTGGGCGGTCAGGACACCACGTCCTTGCGGGCGAACCCGCGGAACGCCAGTGCGAACAGCACGAGCGCGTACGTCACGGACACCGACGCGCCCTGGATCATGCCGGACCACTCCGGGACGGGCTGGACGGCGTCCGCCCAGGCGAACTGCCAGTGGGCGGGCAGGAAGTGCCGCCAGTCGCCGAGGGCGGTGACGGCGTCCAGGACGTTGCCGACGATGGTCAGGCCGACGGCGCCGCCGACCGCGCCCAGCGGGGCGTCGGTGCGGGTGGACAGCCAGAACGCGAGCGCGGCGGTGACCAGTTGCGACACGAACAGGTACGCGACGATCACCACGAGCCGCCCGGCGGCGGTGCCCGCGTCGAGCGTGCCGCCGGTGGGGATGTGCAGCGGGCCCCAGCCGTAGGCGACGGTGCCGACGGCGAGCGCGACCACCGGCAGCAGCACCATCGCGGCGAGGCTCAGCCCGAGTCCGACGACCAGCTTGGACCACAGCAGCCGCATCCGGGGGACGGGCGCGGCGAGCAGGTAGCGCAGGGAGGACCAGCCGGCCTCGGAGGCGACGGTGTCCCCGCAGAACAGGGCGACCGGGATGACCAGCAGGAAGCCCGCCGACACGAAGAGGCTGACGGCGGCGAAGTTCGCGCCGGACGCCGTGGCCGTGTCCATCAGGTTCACGCGGGAGTTGCGGCCCTCGGGCTCGCCGCCGATCGCGAAGGCGGTCACCAGCACGAACGGCAGCAGGGCGAGGACCGCGCCCATGACGAGGGTGCGCCGCCGCTTGAGCTGGCGGACCAGCTCGACGCGCAGCGGCAGGGTGCGGCCGGCGCGGTAGCCGGCCGCGGTCGCGGCGGGGGCGGGCGGCTGCCCGTGGGCCGTGGACTCCTCGGCCCGCTCGGTGAGCGCGCTCATGCGGATCCTCCGATCAGGGTGAGGAAGGCGTCCTCGAGGCGGCGGTGGGGGCCCACGGACGTCACGGGCACCTCCAGCCGGACCAGTTCCGCGATCAGCCGGGGGGCGGTGCCGTCGGCGCCGAGCCGGACCAGCAGCCCCTCGTCGGTGCGGACGGCGGACTCGACGCCGGGCAGCGCGGCGACCTTCCCGGCGAGGGGTTCCTCGACGGGCGTGACGGTGCCGACGAGGAGGGTGTCGCCGGAGCCGACGATGTCGTGCACCGGTCCGGCCTGGACGAGCCGGCCGCGGTCCATGACGACGAGGTGGGTGCAGGACTGCTCGACCTCCGCCAGCAGATGGCTGGAGACGATCACCGTGCGTCCGGCGGCCGCGTAACGGATCATCACCTCGCGCATCTCGCGGATCTGCGGCGGGTCGAGGCCGTTGGTCGGTTCGTCGAGGATCAGCAGGTCGGGCAGGCCGAGCATGGCCTGCGCGATGGCGAGGCGCTGGCGCATGCCCTGCGAGTAGGTGCGCACGGCACGGGCGAGCGCGTCGCCGAGGCCGGCGATCTCCAGGGCCTCGTCGAGACGGGCGTCCTCGGGCGGGCGGCCGGTGGCGGCCCAGTACAGCTCCAGGTTCTCCCGGCCGGACAGGTGCGGCAGGAAGCCCGCGCCCTCGACGAAGGCGCCGACCCGGGACAGCACGGGCGCGCCGGGCCGCACGGCGTGGCCGAAGACGCGGATCTCGCCGTCGTCGGGCTTGATGAGGCCCATCAGCATGCGCAGGGTGGTGGTCTTGCCGGCGCCGTTGGGTCCGAGCAGGCCGAGCACCTGGCCCTTCTCCACGCGGAACGACAGGTCCCGTACGGCGTACCGGTCGGCGGAGCGGGCGTACCGCTTGCTCAGGCCGGTGATCTGGAGGGGCACGTCGGCCAGGTCCGGGTCGGGGGCCGGGGCGGTGGTGCGGCGACGGGCGGTGAGGAGCAGCGCGAGGGCCACGAGCGCGCCCACGACCGGGAGCCACACCACCCAGGAGGGCAGCGGGGCCGCGGCGGTGGTGACGCCGGGCGCGGTGGGCACCGTCAGGTCGCCCTCGAGGGACACGGTGTACGTCGCCGGGGCGGCCGGGGAGGCGTAGGCGAGGTCGGTGGAGGCGAGGACCAGGCGGAGCCGGTGGCCCTTGCGGACCTCGTGGTCGACGGCCGGGAGGGTGAGCTCGACGTCCTTGCCGGCGCGGGCGCCCTCGACGCGGAAGGGGGTGACGAGCTGGGAGGGCAGCACCTGCTGGCGGCCGTCGGGGCCGACGTCGTAGAGCTTGGCGAAGAGGACGGCGTCGTCGCTGGTGGACGTCACGCGGACGGTGACGGTCGGGGAGCCGGTGACGCGCAGGTCGCGGGTGACGGGGGCGGACTCGAAGCGGGCGTGCTGGCCCGGGAAGTCGAGGGAGACGCCGATGCCGAGGGAGGAGAGCTGGGAGAGGCCGCCGGAGCCGCCGATGCCGGGCAGGGCGGACACGGCGGGCGGGTTGGCGCCGGCCGGGTTGGCGAAGCGCTGCTCACGGCCGGTCAGCTCCACCGTGCGCGTGCCGCCGTGCAGACCGGGGTAGGCGTCGGCGCTCGCGCCCCGCAGCTGGGCCTGGCCGTCGGTGGAGTCGACGCCTCCGGTGCGGGTGACGCGGAAGGCGGGGCCGGTGTCGGCGCCCTCGTCGTCCTTGAGGTAGCGGTCGAACCAGGCGCGGACGCGCTGCTGCAGGCGGTCGGTCTCGGGGTCGCCTCCGTCGTGGCCGCCGGCCAGCCAGTCGACCGTGACGGGGGCGCCGTTGGCGCGGATCGCCCGGGCGGCGGCGTCGGCCTGGCCGAGCGGGAACAGGGAGTCGGTCTGGCCCTGCATCAGCAGGGTGGGCACGTCGATGCGGTCGGCGACGGCGACCGGGGAACGGGCTTCGAGGAGCGCCCGTGCCCGGGCGTCGGGCACGCCGGACTCGGCGACGCGCTCGTACATGGCGCACAGCTCGGGCTCGAAGCGGGCGCAGCCGCCGCCGGAGGTGACGAAGGCGCCGGCCCACAGCTTCTTGAACACGCCGTTGGGGAACAGCGCTTCGGCCAGGTCGAAGTAGGTGATGGCCGGGGCGACGGCGTCGACGCGGTCGTCGTAGGCGGCGCCGAGGAGGGCGATGGCCCCGCCGTACGAGTTGCCGGCCATGCCCACGCGGGGGTCGCCGGCCTTGTCGAGGCGGACCTCGGGGCGGGTGGCCAGCCAGTCGACGAGCCGGGAGACGTCGGCGACCTCGCCCTGAGGGTCGTTCAGCCCGATCTTCCCGGTGGACCGGCCGAAGCCGCGCGCGGACCAGGTGAGGACGGCGTACCCGTCGCGGGCGAGGTCCTCGGCCTGGGCGCGGACGTCCTCCTTGCTGCCGCCGAATCCGTGCCCGAGCAGCACGGCGGGACGGCGGCCGTCGGAGCCCGCGGTGAAGAAGGAGGTGTCGATGCGCACCCCGTCGTCCGTGGCCATGACGCGGTCGGCGCGGCGCACCTGGGGCGCGTCGTCGGAGGCGACGGCGGTCCAGGTGCCGGCCCCGGCGAGCACGACGACGGCGGCCGCGGCGGCGAGGACACGCCGGGGCCGCGGCCGCCTGAGGCCGGACAGTCGAAGATCCATGCGTCAACCGTACGGGGTCCGCCTGTCGGTCCGATGTCGACCGGAGACCGAACCGGGGGACCTCCCGGGGGTGTACGCGCGTGTGGCCGCGTACCGCGTGCGCGGTACACGGCCACACGTCCCCTGAGCGGGCTCAGTGGTTGCGGGGGAAGCCCAGGTCGACGCCGGAGGGGGCGTCCGCCGGGTCGGGCCAGCGGGTGGTGACGACCTTTCCGCGGGTGTAGAAGTGCGTGCCGTCGTTGCCGTAGATGTGGTGGTCGCCGAAGAGGGAGTCCTTCCAGCCGCCGAAGGAGTGGTAGCCGACCGGGACCGGGATCGGGACGTTGACGCCGACCATGCCGGCCTCGACCTCGAGCTGGAAGCGGCGGGCGGCGCCGCCGTCGCGGGTGAAGATGGCGGTGCCGTTGCCGAACGGCGAGGCGTTGACGAGGTCCAGGGCCTCCTCGTACGTCTCGGCGCGCAGCACGCACAGGACCGGGCCGAAGATCTCGTCCTGGTAGGCCTTGGCGGTGGTCGGCACCTTGTCGAGCAGGGAGATGCCGATCCAGTGGCCGTTCTCGTAGCCGTCGACGGTGTGGCCGGTGCCGTCCAGGACGACCTCGGCGCCCTCGTCGGCCGCGCCGGCGACGTAGGAGGCGACCTTGTCGCGGTGGGTCGCGGTGATGAGCGGGCCCATCTCGGAGGTGGGGTCGTCGCCGGGGCCGATCTTGATCTTCTCGGCGCGCTCGCGGATCTTCTCCACCAGCTCGTCGCCGATCGCGCCGACGGCGACGACCGCGGAGATGGCCATGCAGCGCTCGCCGGCCGAGCCGTAGGCGGCGGACACGGCGGCGTCGGCGGCGGCGTCGAGGTCGGCGTCGGGCAGCACCAGCATGTGGTTCTTGGCGCCGCCGAGGGCCTGGACGCGCTTGCCGTTGGCGGAGGCGGTGGTGTGGATGTAGCGGGCGATGGGCGTGGAGCCGACGAAGGAGACGGCCTTGACGTCCGGGTGCTCCAGGAGACGGTCGACGGCCACCTTGTCGCCGTGCACGACGTTGAACACGCCCTCCGGCAGCCCGGCCTCGGCGAGCAGCTCGGCGAGGCGGACGGAGGCGGACGGGTCCTTCTCGCTGGGCTTCAGCACGAAGGTGTTGCCGCAGGCGATGGCGAGGGGGAACATCCACATCGGCACCATCGCCGGGAAGTTGAACGGGGTGATGCCGGCGACCACGCCGAGCGGCTGGCGGATGGACGCCACGTCCACGCGGCTGGTGACCTGGGTGGACAGCTCGCCCTTGAGCTGGACGTTGATGCCGCAGGCCAGGTCGACGATCTCCAGGCCGCGCGCGACCTCGCCGAGGGCGTCGGAGTGCACCTTGCCGTGCTCGGCGGTGATCAGCTCGGCGATCTCGTCGCGGTGGGCGTCGAGCAGCGCGCGGAACTTGAACAGGATCGAGGTGCGCTGGGCGAGGGAGGACTGGCCCCAGGTGCGGAACGCCTCCTTGGCGGCGGCGACCGCCGCGTCGACCTCCTCGACGGAGGCGAAGGCGACCTTGGTGGTGACCTCGCCGGTCGCCGGGTTCGTCACCGGGCCGTAGGTTCCCGAGGCGCCTTCGGCGGTCTTGCCGCCGATCCAGTGGTTGACGATCTTCGTCATGACCGAGAACTCCTTCGCAGATGGCGGCGTCGGGTGGAGACGTGCCGTTCGTACAGCTCGTGCGGTGGTGCCGCGGGCGGGCGCGCCGCGGCGGTGGCCACGGGTCCATCCCACCAGGGGCGGGGTGCCGGGCGGGCCCGACACTGTGTCGGCCGTTCGGGTCCACGAGTGGACACATGGGTCCCGGGGGCGGACGTACGGGACTGAACCTCCGGCGCGGGGCCGCGGCGGGCGGGGAGTCGTCGCTCGCACCTCGCTCCTGCCAAAGCGAGGCGGCCTCCCGCGCCGGAGGCGATCTGTGCGGGGGCGCCGCCGTGGGCGCCCCGACGACGGCCGGGGAGCGCCCGGCGACGGTGGAGGCTCGCCATGACGCTCCCTTCGAACGTCTCGTCCGCCCTGCGGGACCCGAGGGCTTCCCCCGGTTCTAGCCCCGCTCACGAAGCCCTGTCAATGTTTTGTCCGGACATTCGGACGAGATGCCGGACGTGAGGGTGGGAAGAGGGGTTTCGGTACGGGCCCGGAAGGGCGCCGGTACGCGTCCGAGGGCCGGGGAGTCAATGCGCCCCGCCGGTGTGCCGGGGTGCGCCCGTGTGGCACTCCTGTCACAAACACTCCCGTCGCGTCACGGCTGTCACACGCGCGCGGCCCTTCCGTCACACCCGCGCACGAGCCCTCTCCGAAAGCGGACCGGCTCGTTCTCCCGCACGACGCTTGTCGATCGCCAGCGCATGCCCGGCTCCCCCTGACGGCCGCCCCCGGCCGCCGCCGTGGTGTGCGCGGGGAGGTGCACACATGAGCGAGCTGTGGTCGTACAAGGACATCGCGGCCCACATCAAGGTGCAGCCGGACACCGTGCGTTCCTACCGCAAGCACGGCCTGCTGCCGCCGCCGGACCGGGTGGAGAGCGGGAGGCCGTACTGGTTCCCGGACACGGTCCGCCGCTGGGTCGCCGCCCGTCCCGGCAACCGCAACCGCCGGGACTGACCGCCGCGGCACGAGGACGCCGTGCCCCCGCGCCGACCACGCGGGGGCACGGCGTCCGTGCGTGCGCTCAGCGCCAGGGTTCGATCACCGTCACCCCGGCGGCGGGGGCGGTGTCCATCGCCGCCAGCGCCTCCGGCACCGCGTCCAGGCCGATCACGGAGGTCACCAGCAGGTCGGGGCGGAGCACCCCGGCGCGCACCAGGTCCAGCATCGGCGGGTAGGCGTGGGCGGCCATGCCGTGGCTGCCGAGGATCTCCAGCTCCAGGGCGACGGCGCGGGCCATGGGCACGGGCGTGGTGCCCGTCTCCGAGGGGAGCAGGCCCACCTGCACGTGCCGGCCCCGCCTGCGCAGGCCGTTGACCGAGGCGGCGCAGGTGACGGGCGCGCCCAGGGCGTCCAGAGAGAGGTGGGCGCCGCCGCCGGTCAGCTCGCGGACGGCTGCGGCGGGGTCGTCCACCGCGGAGGCGTCCACGGTCTCCGCCGCGCCGAACCGCCGGGCCAGGTCGAGCGCGCCCGGCGACACGTCGACCGCGACCACGCGCGCCCCGGACGCCGCCGCGATCATCACCGCGGACAGGCCGACGCCCCCGCAGCCGTGCACCGCCACCCACTCCCCCGCCGCGACCCGGCCCTGCCGCACCACGGCCCGGTAGGCGGTGGCGAACCGGCAGCCGAGGGAGGCGGCGGTGGCATGCGCCATGCCGTCGGGGACGGCGACCAGGTTCACGTCGGCGTGGTCGAGGGCGACGTACTGGGCGAAGGAGCCCCAGTGGGTGAAGCCGGGCTGGGTCTGGCGCTCGCACACCTGCTGGTCGCCGGCCACGCAGGCGGGGCAGGAGCCGCAGGCGCAGACGAACGGCACGGTGACCCGGTCCCCGGCGCGCCAGCGGGTGACCCGGGAGCCAACCGCCTCGACGACTCCGGCGAGTTCATGCCCGGGGACGTGCGGGAGGGTGACGTCCGGGTCGTGGCCCTGCCAGGCGTGCCAGTCGCTGCGGCACAGGCCGGTGGCCTCCACGCGGACCACGACCCCGTGCTCCGCCGGCTCCGGGTCCGCGACCTCGCGCACCTCGGCCGGTTCCCCGTACCGCTCGAACACCACCGCTCGCATGTCCGGTCCCGCCTTCCGGTGATCGCCGTCGTCGGCCGAACGCTATCCCCGGCCCGTCGCGCGCCGGCTCCCGGGCCGTCCCGTCCGCGCGCTCCCCATCCTGGATTCATACCCCCTAGGGGTATAGTGTGAGTGGTACGGGGTTCTCATGGGCCCCTGCGACCCCCTGCACACCCCACACGCCCCGACGAGGAGAACGACATGACGTCCCAGACCGACACCCAGGGTTCCGTCACCACCGTCTACAAGGTGACCGGGATGAGCTGCGGGCACTGCGAGGGCGCCGTCTCCGGCGAGATCTCCCAGCTCCCCGGCGTCAGCTCGGTGGCGGCCGTCGCCTCCTCCGGCGAGGTGACCGTGGTCTCCGCCGCGCCGCTCGACGAGGCCGCCGTGCGCGCGGCCGTCGACGAGGCCGGCTTCGAGCTCGCCGGCACGGTCTGAGCCGCACCCTCACGAAGGCACCCCGCGCGGCGTGAACCGGGCCGTACCGGCCACCCGGTACCCGGCCTCCCCGGACACCCGGCCGTCCCGGCCCTTACGGTCCTTTCGGCCCGGTCCGCCGCCGCGCCCGCATCCCGGACGTCCCAGGAGCACGGACATGACCAGCACCACCGCCCCCGAGGCGCCGGCCACCGCCGAGCGGCCGCCCCTCTCGGAGGTCGAGCTGCTCATCGGCGGGATGACCTGCGCCTCCTGCGCGGCCCGCGTCGAGAAGAAGCTCAACCGCATGGAGGGCGTCACCGCCACGGTGAACTACGCGACCGAGAAGGCCCGGATCACGTATCCGCCGGGCGTCGAGGTCGCCGATCTGATCACCACGGTGGTGAAGACCGGCTACACCGCCGAGGAACCGGCGCCTCCGCGGCAGGACGACGAGGAGACCGCCTCCGCGGCCGACCCGGAGACGGCGGCCCTGCGCACCCGACTGATCGTCTCCGCGCTGCTGGCCCTGCCGGTCGTCCTGCTGGCGATGATTCCGCCGCTCCAGTTCGACACCTGGCAGTGGCTCTCCCTCACCCTCGCCGCGCCGGTCGTGGTGTGGGGTGCGGCGCCCTTCCACAAGGCCGCCTGGACGAATCTGCGGCACGGCGCGGCCACCATGGACACCCTGGTGTCGGTGGGCACGCTGGCCGCGTTCGGCTGGTCGCTGTGGGCGCTGTTCCTGGGCGACGCGGGCGAGCCGGGCATGCGGCACCCTTTCGAGCTGACCGTGTCCCGCACCGACGGGGCCTCCATGATCTATCTGGAGGTCGCCGCGGGCGTCACCGCGTTCATCCTGCTCGGCCGCTATCTGGAGGCCCGCTCCAAGCGGCAGGCGGGCGCGGCGCTGCGGGCGCTGATGGAGCTGGGCGCCAAGGACGTCACCGTGCTGCGGGAAGGGCGCGAGGTGCGGGTGCCGGCCGAGCGGCTGGCGGTGGGCGACCGGTTCGTGGTGCGGCCCGGGGAGAAGATCGCCACCGACGGCACGGTCGTGGAGGGCGCCTCCGCCGTGGACGCGTCCATGCTGACCGGCGAGTCGGTGCCGGTGGACGTGACCGTCGGCGACACCGTCACCGGCGCGACCGTCAACGCCGGCGGCCGGCTGGTCGTCGAGGCGACCCGGATCGGCGCGGACACCCAGCTCGCGCGGATGGCGAAGCTGGTGGAGGACGCGCAGACCGGCAAGGCGCAGGTGCAGCGGCTCGCCGACCGGATCGCCGGGGTGTTCGTGCCGGTGGTGCTGCTGATCGCGGCCGCCACCTTCGGACTGTGGCTGGGCAACACCGGGGACGCGGTCGCCGCGTTCACCGCGGCCGTCGCCGTACTGATCATCGCCTGCCCCTGCGCGCTCGGCCTCGCCACGCCGACCGCGCTGATGGTCGGCACGGGGCGGGGCGCCCAGCTCGGCATCCTCATCAAGGGGCCCGAGGTGCTGGAGTCCACCCGGCGCGTGGACACGGTCGTCCTGGACAAGACGGGGACCGTCACCACCGGCCGGATGTCCCTGCGCGCGGTGCACACCGCCGAGGGCACCGACGAGCGGGAGCTGCTGCGGCTCGCGGGCGCCCTGGAGCACGCCTCCGAGCACCCGGTGGCCCGAGCGGTCGCCGCGGGCGCCGAGGAGCGCGCGGGCGCGCTGCCCGCCGCCGAGCACTTCGAGAACGTTCCCGGCCGGGGCGTGCGCGGGCGCGTGGAGGGCCGTGAGGTGGCCGTGGGGCGGCTGTCCGAGGTGTTCGGGGAGCTGCCGCCGGAGCTGGAGCGGGCCAAGGCGGACGCCGAGCGCGCCGGGCACACCGCGGTGGTGGCCGGCTGGGACGGGGTGGCACGCGGTGTCCTCGCCGTCGCCGACACGGTGAAGGAGACCAGCGCCGAGGCGGTCCGCGAACTGCGGGCGCTCGGTCTCACGCCGGTGCTACTGACCGGCGACAACCGGGCGGTGGCCGAGGCCGTCGCGCGCGCCGTCGGCATCGACGAGGACCGGGTGATCGCCGAGGTGCTGCCCGAGGACAAGGCCGACGTGGTGCGGCGGCTCCAGGAGGAGGGGCGCAGCGTCGCCATGGTCGGCGACGGCGTCAACGACGCGGCCGCGCTGGCCGTCGCCGATCTGGGTCTGTCCCTGGGCACCGGCACGGACGCGGCGATCGAGGCGGGCGACCTGACGCTGGTCCGCGGCGACCTGAGGGTGGCGGCGGACGCGATACGGCTGTCACGGCGCACCCTCGCCACGATCAAGGGCAACCTGGTGTGGGCCTTCGGCTACAACGTGGCCGCGCTGCCGCTGGCCGCGGCGGGGCTGCTGAACCCGATGATCGCCGGGGCCGCCATGGCCTTCTCGTCGGTCTTCGTCGTGACCAACAGTCTGCGGCTGCGGTCATTTCATTGAGGTCTCAAGTTGGGCGGTACCCCTGGAGTCCGGTAAGACCCTCACATAAGCTCTTCACAAGCCTCGCGCATCATCCTTACGCTTGGGTCCCGTGAGAGGTTTGCGGGCTCCTGCGCAGTGTGGGGACATATGCAAGAGACGCAGATCACAGTGATCTGAACGTAACCATCGAAGGGGTTCGAAGGTCTAAGTTGGCGATGTCGGGCAGCGTCTTGGGGGGCGCTACCTGGCATCTGGAGATGTCTTGGGGGACTTCTCCAGAGATTGCGTTGCCGGGGCACGCGCCCAGGGAAGCTTTGAGCGGCCCTCCCGACGTGCGTTGTCCCGGCAGACCGCACACCGACGAGTGCGGGCGGGTTCAGGTCCGTCCGTGCTCAACAGCGATTCAGGCGCTGTCCTCACAAGCGCCCGGCCGGATCCCGTGGGGGGAATCCGCACCGGGACATGGGAAGGCGCCCTGGTACGTCGGCCCGTGGGGGGACCGGCGACCGGGGCGCCTTTTCCATATGCGTGCGGAGAACGCCCGAAGGGGCGCGGTTCTGCGGGACGCCCTCTGAAGGGGCGCGGGCCACGCAACACGCCCGAAGGGGCGCGGGGAACTGCGCGACCAGCCACAGCCGGCCCGCAGCCGCCCACACCCCTTCGGCGACGAACTCTCAGGCGCTCACGCGCACAACACCCGCACCGGCAGGTGTCACCGCTCCTCGACCGGCACGAAGTCCCGCTCGACAACACCCGTGTAGATCTGCCGCGGACGCCCGATCCGGGACCCCGGCTCCTTGATCATCTCGTGCCACTGCGCGATCCACCCCGGCAGCCGCCCCAGAGCGAACAGCACGGTGAACATCTCGGTCGGGAAGCCCATGGCCCGGTAGATCAGACCGGTGTAGAAGTCCACGTTCGGGTAGAGGCTGCGCGAGACGAAGTAGTCGTCGGAGAGCGCGTGCTCCTCCAGCTTGAGCGCGATGTCCAGCAGCTCGTCGGACTTGCCGAGGGCGGACAGCACGTCGTGCGCGGCGGCCTTGATGATCTTGGCGCGCGGGTCGAAGTTCTTGTAGACCCGGTGGCCGAAGCCCATCAGGCGGACGCCGTCCTCCTTGTTCTTCACCTTGCGGATGAAGGCGTCGACGTCGCCGCCGTTGTCGCGGATGCCCTCGAGCATCTCCAGCACCGACTGGTTGGCGCCGCCGTGCAGCGGGCCCCACAGGGCGTTGATGCCGGCGGAGATCGAGGCGAACATGTTCGCCTGCGAGGAGCCCACCAGACGCACGGTCGACGTCGAGCAGTTCTGCTCGTGGTCCGCGTGCAGGATCAGCAGCTTGTCCAGGGCGGAGACGACGACCGGGTCGAGGTCGTACTCCTGCGCCGGGACGGAGAAGGTCATGCGCAGGAAGTTCTCGACGTAGCCGAGGTCGTTGCGCGGGTAGACGAACGGGTGACCGACCGACTTCTTGTAGGCGTAGGCCGCGATCGTCGGAAGCTTGGCGAGCAGGCGGATCGTGGAGAGGTTGCGCTGCTGCTCGTCGAACGGGTTGTGGCTGTCCTGGTAGAACGTGGACAGCGCGGAGACCACCGACGACAGCATCGCCATCGGGTGGGCGTCGCGCGGGAAGCCCCGGTAGAAGTTCTTGACGTCCTCGTGCAGCAGCGTGTGCTGCGTGATGTCGTCCTTGAAGGCGGCCAGCTCGTCGACGGTCGGCAGCTCGCCGTTGATCAGCAGGTAGGCCACCTCAAGGAAGGTGGAGCGCTCGGCCAGCTGCTCGATCGGGTAGCCGCGGTACCGGAGGATGCCGGCCTCGCCGTCGAGATAGGTGATCGCGGATTTGTAGGCGGCGGTGTTGCCGTAGCCGCTGTCCAGCGTCACCAGACCGGTCTGGGCGCGGAGCTTCCCGATGTCGAAGCCCTTGTCACCGACGGTGCTGTCGATCACCGGGTAGGTGTACTCGCTGCCGTCGTACCGCAGTACTACAGAGTTGTCGCTCACGTCTTCCCTCACCGACGTTGTGCCTCATCTTCGAGGTGCCCTGACTGTCTCTACCATCCCCCACTCGGCTCAGGAGAGTGCACTCGGGGTCGACCATCGGGCCTATCGGCGGCACTGAGTGCCGCCAACTTGCCCATCCTGCCCCCTGTGTTCCCCATCCGGAAGCCCTGTGTGACCTTCACGACTCATTTGATCGATCATTTTTTGGTGACGGAGCCCTCACAGTGGCGTCCGCCCCCGCCGAGAGGCGGTGGACTCCGGGTCCCCCGCGTGCCGACGCGGAATCGGCGAGCCGCATGTCGAGGGCCGTGCAGCGGCGGCCCGCCGACACCGTGCGCACGGCCTGTCCGATGGCCTTGCGGGAGCCGACCAGGACGACGAGTTTCCGGGCCCGGGTGACCGCCGTGTAGAGCAGGTTGCGCTGGAGCATCATCCACGCGCCGGTGGTGACGGGGATGACGACCGCCGGGTACTCGCTGCCCTGGGAGCGGTGGATGGTCACGGCGTAGGCGTGCGCCAGTTCGTCCAGTTCGTCGAAGTCGTACGGCACCTCCTCGTCCTCGTCGGTCAGCACGGTCAGGCGCTGGTCGACGGGGTCGAGGGAGGTGACGACGCCGACGGTGCCGTTGAAGACGCCGTTGGCGCCCTTCTCGTAGTTGTTGCGGATCTGGGTGACCTTGTCGCCGACGCGGAACACCCGGCCGCCGAACCGCTTCTCGGGCAGATCGGGGCGGGCCGGGGTGACCGCCTGCTGGAGCAGTCCGTTGAGCGTGCCCGCACCGGCCGGGCCGCGGTGCATGGGGGCGAGGACCTGCACGTCCCGGCGCGGATCGAGGCCGAACCTGGCGGGGATGCGCCGGGCGGCGACGTCGACCGTGAGCCGCCCGGCCTCCTCGGTGTCGTCCTCGACGAAGAGGAAGAAGTCCTTCATGCCCTCGGTGACGGGATGCTGTCCGGCGTTGACGCGGTGGGCGTTGGTGACCACGCCGGACTGCTGGGCCTGGCGGAAGACGCGGGTGAGGCGGACGGCGGGGACGGGGCTGCCGTCGGCGAGGAGGTCCCGCAGCACCTCGCCCGCGCCGACGCTGGGCAACTGGTCCACGTCGCCGACGAACAGCAGGTGTGCGCCCGGCGGAACGGCCTTGACCAGTTTGTTCGCCAGCAGCAGGTCCAGCATGGACGCCTCGTCGACCACCACCAGGTCGGCGTCCAGCGGGCGGTCCCGGTCGTACGCGGCGTCCCCGCCGGGCTTGAGCTCCAGCAGCCGGTGCACGGTGGACGCCTCGGCGCCGGTCAGCTCGGCGAGCCGCTTGGCGGCACGCCCGGTCGGCGCGGCGAGCACCACCTTCGCCTTCTTGGCGCGGGCCAGCTCGACGATCGACCGCACGGTGAAGGACTTGCCGCAGCCGGGTCCGCCGGTCAGCACGGCCACCTTCCGCGTCAACGCCAGCTTGACCGCGGCCTCCTGTTCGGGCGCCAGGTCCGTCCCCGTACGTCCGCGCAGCCAGCCGAGCGCCTTGTCCCACGCCACGTCCTGGAACGCGGGCATCCGGTCCTGGTCGGTGCGCAGCAGCCGCAGCAGCTGGGAGGCGAGGGCGACTTCGGCGCGGTGGAACGGCACCAGGTAGACGGCGGTGACGGGGTCGCCGCCCTCCGGGTCGGGCACCTTCTCCCGGACGACGCCGGGGTCCTCGCCCGGGTCCTCCGGCTCGGCGGCGAGCTCGGCGAGGCATTCGATGACCAGGCCGGTGTCGACCTGGAGGAGCTTCACCGCGTCGGCGATGAGCTTCTCCTCGGGGAGGTAGCAGTGGCCCTGGTCGGTGGCCTGCGACAGCGCGTACTGGAGGCCGGCCTTCACGCGGTCCGGGCTGTCGTGGGGGATGCCGACGGACTGGGCGATCCGGTCGGCGGTGAGGAAGCCGATGCCCCAGACGTCGGCGGCGAGCCGGTAGGGCTGGTTCTTCACCACGGAGATGGAGGCGTCGCCGTACTTCTTGTAGATGCGCACGGCGATGGAGGTGGAGACCTCGACGGTCTGGAGGAAGAGCATGACCTCCTTGATCGCCTTCTGCTCCTCCCAGGCGTCGGCGATCTTCTTGGTCCGCTTGGGGCCGAGCCCGGGGACCTCGACGAGCCGCTTCGGCTCCTCCTCGATGATCCGGAGGGTGTCCGTGCCGAAGTGCTGGGTGATCCGGTCGGCGAAGACGGGCCCGATGCCCTTCACCAGCCCCGAGCCGAGGTAGCGGCGGATGCCCTGGACGGTGGCGGGGAGGACGGTCGTGTAGTTCTCGACGTGGAACTGCTTGCCGTACTGCGGATGCGACCCCCAGCGCCCCTCCATCCGCAGCGACTCCCCCACCTGCGCGCCGAGCAGCGCGCCGACGACGGTGAGCAGGTCGTTGGCGCCGCGTCCGGTGTCGACGCGGGCGACGGTGTAGCCGTTCTCCTCGTTGGCGTAGGTGATGCGCTCCAACACGCCTTCGAGCACGGCGAGCCGGCGCTCGCCGGGAGGTGCGGGTGGTGGCTGGGTGGGCATGGGTCGACGGTACCGGTGGGATCTGACAGAAGGTCCGGGCTCCCGGGAGTCTCGCTCAGGACTGCTCGCCCGGTCCGGGATGGGCGGGCCCGTGGTGGTCGGCGAGGGCGGTGAGCAGGCGGGTGAGTGTGTCGCGCTCGGCCGGGCCGAGGGGGCGAGGAGTTCGTCCTGCGCCTCGCGGATGAGGGCGTCCAGGCGTTCGAGGCGGCGACGGCCCGCATGGGCGCCCCGCTCGGCCGGACGCGCTCGCGCTGATCCTCACCCACGGCCGGCCGGGCTCGTTCCTGGAGTTCCTCGACGTGGTGGAACCGCTGTTCCGGGACTTCCATCTGGTGATCCCGTCCATCCCCGGCTACGGCTTCTCCGGGCCGGCCCACGAGCGCGGCTGGGACGTCGTCCGCGTCGCCCGCGCATGGGCCGAGCTGATGCGCCGTCTCGGCTACGAGCGGTACGGGGCGCAGGGCGGCGACTTCGGCTCGGGCATCTCGCTGGCGCTGGGCGCGGTGGCGCCGGAGCAGGTGGCCGGCGTGCACGTGAACCACCTGCCCACCCGGCCGGACCCGGCCGCCGACGTCACCCTGAGCCCCTCGGACGAGGCCCGGCTGGACAAGGTGCGGCAGCTGATGGCGAACCGCCCGCCGTACCAGGCCCTGCAGGCCACGACCCCGCAGACGCTCGGCTACGCGCTGACCGACTCGCCGGTGGGCCATCTGGCGTGGATCGCGGAAGGTTCGCGCAGTGGACCGATCTCCGGACGCCGGTGAGCGACGAGCGGATCCTGACCGACGTCTCGCTGTACCGGCTGACCGCCACGGCGGCCTCGTCGGCACGGCTGCACCGCGAGTCGGCCCGGCGCGCCGAGGAATGCCCGGTGCCGGTGGGGGTGGCGGTGCTCCCCCACGACATCACCCAGTCGGTACGGCCGCTGGCGGAGCGGCTGTACGACATCCGGCACTGGTCGGAGTTCGACCGGGCGGTCACTTCGCGGCGATGGAGGTGCCAGGGCCGTTCGCGGAGGACGTACGGACGTTCTTCCTGGGACCGGTCGCCGGGGCGGGCGCGTCCGTCACTTCGCGCGCTGCCCGATGAGGGAGTTGAGCAGAGCCGCGCCGCGTTCGGCGTCGTCGACGCTGATCGCGAAGTCCTTGCCCTTGGCGGTGCGGATGACCAGGCATTCGCCGCCGCGGAGCATGACGGTGGTGCCGAGGCCGCTCAGGCGGTAGCCCCAGCCGCCGGCCTGCATGGCGGTGCGGTGCTCGGACCAGGCAGAGGCGATGGTGTCGGCGGGCCAGCGCCGGGCAGGCCATCCCAGCGGGCCGAAGGCGACCTCGAGCCCCTTCTCGGTCACCCGGGCCTGGACGGAGGCGCAGGCGAGCAGCGCGACGGTGGCGAGGGCGAAGGACGCGGCGCCCACGGTGCCTTCGAGCCCGCCGCCCAGGCCGGCCACCGCGCCCGCCGCCGCCGCGAGCGTGAGGATGCCGGTCACGGCCGCCAGGAGGTGGAGCCAGCGGTTGGAGGTGCGGGACAGCCAGACGAAGCGCTGTCCCTTCGGTATCTCCATCGCGGGGCCGGACGGGGGCGGCACCGTGAGGCGGGCCCGGCGACCGGCCCATTGGGCGGCGACGGCCACCACGGTGGCGCCGAGGAGGGTGGCGATCACCCAGCCGGTCACGGAGCCGGCGTCACGCCAGTCCGTCCGGTCGAGGTTGGCCCGGACGATCGACGCCTGCGCGCCGAGGAGGGTCACGCCGGTGAAGCCGAGCGTGATGCCGGCCCAGGCGGGTGCGGCGGCCAAGGCCGTACCGGTGCTGCGGCGAGCGCGCCACAGGGCCAGTACGGCAGCCGCCGCGATCAGCAGCCAGATCAGCGCCGGGACGAGCGTCGCGGCCCACAACGGCATCGAGTCGTCCGGCTCGCCGCTCGCACCCCAGTGGGTCGCCAGCCGGTCGGGCAGCCGGTCCCGGGCGGTGAGCGGGAAGACCACCAGGAGCACGAGCACTCCCACGACCCAGGCGGTGGCGCCCCATGTCGTGGCGTTCCCGCGCGCTGTCCGCTCGGTCACGTGACCTCCCTGATCATGTCGATGACGTCGTCCTTGCCGTACCCGAGGCGCGCCGCGTCGGCCAGGACCTTCCGGACCCGGTCCAGCAACGCCGAACGCCCGTCCGCCCCTTGAGCCACGGTCACCCCACGCCCGCGCCGGAACTCCAGCACACCTTCGTCCCGCAGGGCGCGCAGGCCGCGCAGCACGGTGTTGACGTTCACACCGAGCGCCTGGGAGAGGTCCCGGGCGGGCGGCAGCCGGTCACCCGGAGCGCACTCCCCCTCGGCGATGGCCCGCCGGATGGCCCCGGCCACCTGCTCGTGCAGGGGGCGGGTGTCGGCTACGTCGAGTCTCAACAGCATGGTGCTAATAACAATAGCATCATGCGGCTTTCCGGCGCCCTCAGACGACGTCGAACTCGTTGCCCTCCGGATCCTGCAGGGCCGCGGCGTAGAACCCCGCGTCCGGCTCGTCCTTGATCTTCAGCACGGTGGCGCCGGCGGCGACCAGCCGCTCGACGGCGGCGTCGACCCGCTCCCTGCGGAGGGCCGGCGGGACGTCACGGCCACCGCCGACCTTCAGGTCGAAGTGCCAGCGGTTCTTGAGGGTCTTCGGCTCGGGCACCTGCTGGAACCACACGCGCGGTCCGCGCCCCGTGGGGTCCACGATGGACTCCGCGAGATCGCCGGCCCCGGGCGGCAGCTCCTCCGCGGGCACGCCCATCGCCTCCCAGTAGGCACGCCAGGTGGGATGGCCGTCCGGGGCCGGCTCGGGGACGTATCCGAGGGCGGGGGCCCAGAAGGCAACCATCCGCTGCGGATCGGAGCAGTCGATCGTGAGCTGCAGTGTCATCTCCATGAGGGGAGGCTGCCAGAGGGGTCTGACAGCCACTCACCTCCACACAACTCGCGGGCACCCGGACACCTCTCGTGAGAAGGTGCCGTTCTGCCTGGCCGGAGGGGGAGCATGGGGTTGACCTACAGCTATGACATCTACCTGCGCCCCGAGAACGTCGCGCGTGCGCTGAAGGAAGCGACGAAGCCGGCGCCGCCCGAGCGGAGGGTCCCTCCGCTGACGGTCACGTTGCCGGGCGGCGAGCAGGTGGTGCTGCCGTTCACGTGCGGGTTCCGGAGCGAGCCGGTCGACTGCGCCGGGAGGGACAGGGTTTCGCTGGAGACGTCGCTCGTGTTCTCGGCGGACGAGGCGGTGCGGGCGTACGCGGAGGAGGGTGGTCTTCCCGTCGAGGACGGGCGTGTTCAGATCGGGTACGTGTACCTGGACATGTCCTTCCCGGCCTTGGGGGATCCGCGCTACGTGTGCCTGGACTTCTGGGCGGCGACGTCGCGGATGAGCAGGCTGTTCGAGGACTCGGCCGCGATCGGAAAGGTGTTCACCGACCTCGCAGAGGCGTCGGGTGCGGTGGGCTGTCTCTTCGACAAGGGGGACGGGGGACCCGAGCGGGTGCTTTGGGGCACGGCCCCCGACTGAGGCTTTTTACGGGGCGCGGCCCAATTTCCAAACGCTCAGGCGGGCGGGCCCTTGCGTTCCTTCAGCGCTTTGATGAACTCGTCGAAGGCCGAGCCGGAGACGGTGAGTACGGCCTGGCCAGGCGCCTTCGAGTCACGGACGGATACGCGAGCGGGGGAGGCCGCGACCTCTACACACTCGTTGCCGTCGCCCGGGCCTGAGTAGGACGACTTGCGCCAGCGGCCATCGGGCGTGTCAGTGTGGCTCATTCCTGATCGTCGCCTCCTTGAGGCTTGCGACGAAGGTGGTGAACGCCGCCGCGTGAAAGGTAAGGATTCCCCGATTCGGGGCCTTCGAGTCGCGAACGGCTGCGCGAGTGGGCGAGCCGGCGATCTCGACGCAGTAGTTGCCATAGCCTCCGCCGGAGGAGGACGACTTGCGCCAACCATCCGATGTAAGGGATACGCGCCTCATGCTCCAGCCGTTCCCTGCTTCAGGCCTGCGACGAAAGCGGCGAACGTGGAGTCGGGGAACGAGAGAGTGTCCCCGTCAGGCACCTTGGAGTCCCGTATCGCGACGCGGGCCGGCCTCAGCGCTATCTCTACGCAGGAATCGCCGTCGCCGGGGCCGGAATAGGACGACTTCCGCCAGATCTCAGGGGTGCCCACGACTCACAGCTCCTTCGTCAATCTGTGGATGAAGTCGCGTGACCGGCGCGGGGCCAGCGACACAGCCTTCACTTTACGGAAAAGCTCGCGATACGCAGTGAGTTGACCCTCGGCATCGATGAAGGAGGCGCCGTGCGGGCCGTCGCGTACGACGGTGTCCAGTTTCGGCACGGCGCCGCCCGCGTAGGTCATCGCGCTCGCGGCGCCTGCGAAGCCCTCCAGGTCGAAGGGGATGACGCGAATGCTGACGTGATCCGACGCGGATCGCTCCAGAAGGTGATCGAGTTGCGCCCGAGACGTGGCCCGGTCGCCGACCATGATCCGCAGTGCGGCTTCATGGATGATCGCTTCATAGGGCGTCGGCTCCGGGCCGTCGAGGACGCTCTTGCGCTGCATACGGTGCCGAACGCGCAGCTCCAATTCGTCGGCCGGAAGCTCGGGAACCCTGTAGGCGAAGACAGCCCGTGCGTAGTCCTCCGTCTGCAACGGCCCGGGGACGTAGAGGAACTGCGCTTCCCGCAGGAACGTGGCGTGATACTCCAGCTCCGCCAAGTCGAGGAAGGGTGTCGGGAGCCTGCCCCGGTAGTCCTCCCACCACCCCCGCACACGTCCGGTGGCCATCGCCACGAGCGCATCGACGAAGGACTCGTCAGTGCAGACATAGTGGGAGGCGAGGCGCCTCAGACGCTCTTCGCTCAAACCTGCCAGGCCGGACTCGATCTGGCTGATCTGCGGGGCGCTCACCCCCAGGAGGGCAGCCGCCTCACGGGCAGAAAGGCCTGACGACTCACGGAGGCGACGTAACTCGGTAGCCAGACGCACCTGACGCATCGTCGGCTCGCTCCTCAGCACCATCGCCCGCTCTCCCAACACGACGCTCGGAGCGACTCTTTCGGGCGTCAGGGTACGCGATCCACTTGCGGAACTTAAAGCTTTATCCCTACCGTCAGTGACGCGACGCACACCGTGCGATACCGGAACTCGGAAGCGCACCGCTCCGCCCTGCCATGGCGGCTGCGGCAACGACACCGGTCCCGGCCATCAACTCACCCACCTCTGAACGGACTTCCGCATGCCCGAAAGTGAGCCCTGGGAGTACTCCCTCCACATCCCCAACGACGTCCGCGCCGTCACTGTGAGTCGCCGCACCCTGCGGCTCATCCTCACCGTGCACGGCCTCATCAGCCTCGTCGACATCGCCGAACTGCTCGCCGCCGAGCTCGTCGCCAACGCTGTACGGCACACCAAGGGCCCCGCCGCCCTCCGCGTGCGATGGTCGCCCCCGGGGACGCTCCGCATCGGGGCGTGGGACGCCGACCCGTCCCCGCCCCAGCCGCCGCAGCCGCTCGCCGCCGTTCTGGAGGCGGAGGACGGTCGCGGGCTAGGGCTGGTGCGGGCGTGCGCCGACGTGTGGGGGTGGCAGCCCCTCGTGCGCGACGGCAGTCGGGGGAAGTTCGTGTGGTGCGAGGTGGGTGCCGCCTAGGCGTCCGGCGTGGCATGGCACGCCACGCCCCCTCCCCGCGCCCCGTACGGCACAGTGCACGTCCACGTCCGCACGACTGCGTGTGACCACCGCGGACGCCGGTCCCTTCACCCTGCCGAAGGCGGACCTTCTCCACCGCGCACAAGGGGACCGTCACCGTGCCGTCCACCGTGGCGGTCGTCGAGGACGCCACGCACGGCCCGATCCTCTTCTGCACCGGCGTCAACCACGACGTCGCCGACCCGGAGGCCGCCGAGGCCTACTGGGGCCCGGGGCTGCGGAAGGCGTGCGGCGCCCGGCACTTCATCCGTGAGCACGCGATCGACGCCCAGCTCCGGCCCCTCGGCACCGCCCCGAGGACGTCCGGTACGTCGCCCTCGCCCTGCGTGACGACCCGCGCACCGCCGTCGCGTACCGGGTGATCACGGAGCGCCGCATCGGCGACCCCGACGAGCGCCGCTGGAGCAGGATGTGGGACCGGCAGTACGCCAAGGAGCACCCCGGCAGCGGGTGAACCCGGCGCGGTGGCGCACGGTTCACCCGGTCACGATTCGATTGCGGCCACCCCCCACCCCCTTGCCCCCGCCGATGTAATCGTTTCCAATCCTCCGTGTAATCGATTCCACGAGGAGGTGGATCGGGCATGGCGGGTATCAAGGACGTCGCCGCCGAGGCGGGGCTGTCCGTCGCCACGGTGTCGCGGGTGCTCAACGGGCATCCGTCGGTCAGTGAGGACGCGCGGCGTCGGGTGACCGCCGCCGTCGAGCGGCTGGGGTACCGGCCGAACGCCGTCGCCCGGTCCCTGCGCACCGATCAGACCCACACCCTCGGGCTGGTCATCAGCGACGTGATGAACCCGTACTTCACGGAGCTGGCCCGCTCCGTCGAGGAGGAGGCCCGCGCGCTCGGGTACAGCGTGATCATCGGCAACGCCGACGAGCGGCCCGACCTCCAGGACCATCACGTCACCACCCTGCTGGACCGCCGTATCGACGGCCTGCTCGTGTCCCCCACCGACGGCGGCTCGCCCGGCATGCTCGGGGCCGCGCGGGCCGGGACGCCGATGGTGTTCGTCGACCGGTGGATCCCGGGCGTGGACGTGCCCGTGGTCCGGTCGGACGGGCGGGCCTCCGTACGGGATCTGGTCGCGCATCTGTACGGGCTCGGGCACCGGCGGCTCGCGATCATCGCCGGGCCCGCCGCCACCACGACCGGCCGGGAGCGCGTGGACGCCTTCCGCGAGGCCCTCGCCGCGTACGGGCTCGAACTGCCCGACGTCTACATCGGGCAGGGCGACTTCCAGGCCGGCAGCGGGCGGCGGGTGACCGAGGGGTTCCTCGATCTCCCCCAGCCCCCCGAGGTCGTCTTCGCCGCCGACAACCTGATGGCCCTCGGCGCCCTGGACGCCGTCCGCGCCCGCGGGCTGCGGGTACCGGACGACATCGGGCTCGCCGCCTTCGACGACATCCCCTGGTTCGTGCACACCGACCCCCCGGTCACCGCGGTCGCCCAGCCGGTCCGCGACCTGGGGCGGGCCGCCGTGCGCGCCCTGGTCGACCGGATCGAGGGCAGGTCCGGCGAGTCCGTCACCCTTCCCGCCCGGCTCGTCGTGCGCCGCTCCTGCGGCGAGGGCGGGTCCGGAAACGAGAGTTCCCCCTCCCCCGTACGAAGGAGTACGCCGTGAGCAGCCGCAGTCCTGACGAGTTGCTGCGCATCGAGGGCATCCGCAAGACCTTCCCCGGCGTGGTCGCGCTGGACGGCGTGGACTTCGATCTGCGCCGTGGCGAGGTGCACGTGCTGCTGGGCGAGAACGGCGCCGGCAAGAGCACGCTGATCAAGATGCTCTCCGGCGCCTACACGCCCGACGCCGGACGGATCACCGTCGGCGGCGAGGAGGTGCGCATCGGCGGTGCGCAGGACTCCGAGAAGCTCGGGATCGCCACCATCTACCAGGAGTTCAACCTGGTCCCCGATCTGACGGTCGCGGAGAACATCTTCCTGGGGCGGCAGCCGCGCCGGTTCGGGATGATCGACCGGAAGCGGATGGACGCGGACGCCGAGGTGCTGCTGCGGCGCGTCGGGGTGGACGTGTCCCCCCGGGCGCGGGTGCGTGAACTCGGTATCGCCCGGCTCCAGATGGTCGAGATCGCCAAGGCGCTCAGCCTGGACGCGCGCGTGCTGATCATGGACGAGCCGACCGCCGTGCTGACCTCCGAGGAGGTCGAGAAGCTGTTCGCGATCGTGCGGCGGCTGCGCGAGGACGGCGTCGGGATCGTCTTCATCACCCATCATCTGGAGGAGATCGCCGCGCTCGGTGACCGGGTCACGGTCATCCGGGACGGGCGCAGCGTCGGGCAGGTGCCCGCCTCCACGCCCGAGGACGAGCTCGTACGGCTCATGGTGGGGCGGTCCATCGACCAGCAGTACCCGCGTGAGCGCGCCGACGCCGGGGAGGCTCTCCTCAAGGTGGAGGGGCTGACGCGGGACGGTGTGTTCCACGACGTCAGTTTCGAGGTGCGGGCCGGTGAGGTCGTCGGCATCGCGGGGCTGGTCGGCGCCGGGCGGACCGAGGTGGCCCGCGCGGTGTTCGGGGCCGACCCGTACGACGCCGGGACCGTGCACGTCGCGGGGACGCCGCTGCGCCGCCACGACGTGAACGCCGCCATGGAGGCCGGGGTCGGGCTCGTGCCCGAGGACCGCAAGGGGCAGGGGCTCGTCCTCGACGCCTCCGTCGAGGAGAACCTCGGTCTCGTCACCCTGCGGTCGTCCTCCCGCGCCGGACTCGTCGACCTCAAGGGGCAGCACGAGGCCGCCGCCCGGATCGCCGGGCAGCTCGGCGTGCGGATGGCCGGGCTCGGCCAGCATGTGCGCACCCTCTCCGGCGGCAACCAGCAGAAGGTCGTCATCGGCAAGTGGCTGCTGGCCAACACCAAGGTGCTCATCCTCGACGAGCCGACGCGCGGCATCGACGTCGGCGCGAAGGTCGAGATCTACCAGCTGATCAACGAGCTGACGGCGGCCGGAGCCGCGGTGCTCATGATCTCCAGCGACCTGCCCGAGGTGCTCGGCATGAGCGACCGGGTCCTGGTCATGGCGCAGGGCCGGCTCGCGGGCGAGCTCGACGCCGCCGACGCCACCCAGGACGCCGTGATGGCCCTCGCCGTCTCCACCTCTTCCCCCGACTCCCCCAGCAACGGAACGGAGGCCCCCGGTGGCCACTGACACGCTCAAGAGCAAGCCGGGCGCGCAGGGCGGCGCCGGCGGCGGCCTGCGCCGGCTGCTCCTCGACAACGGCGCGCTGACCGCGCTGATCGTCCTCGTCATCGCCATGTCGGCGCTGTCCGGGGACTTCCTCACCGCCGACAACCTGCTCAACGTCGGCGTCCAGGCCGCCGTGACCGCGATCCTCGCGTTCGGCGTCACCTTCGTCATCGTCTCGGCGGGCATCGACCTGTCGGTCGGCTCGGTCGCCGCGCTCTCCGCGACCGTGCTGGCGTGGAGTGCGACAGAGGCCGGGATCCCGGTGGTGCTCGCGGTCGTCCTCGCCGTCGCGACCGGCATCGCCTGCGGCCTGGTCAACGGCTTCCTCGTCTCGTACGGCAAACTCCCGCCGTTCATCGCGACCTTGGCGATGCTGTCCGTGGCGCGCGGTCTGTCGCTGGTGATCTCGCAGGGCTCCCCCATCGCCTTCCCCGACTCCGTCTCCCACCTCGGTGACACGCTCGGCGGCTGGCTGCCGGTGCCGGTACTCGTGATGGTCGTCATGGGGCTGCTGACCGCGTTCGTCCTCGGCCGGACGTACATCGGCCGGTCCATGTACGCGATCGGCGGCAACGAGGAGGCCGCGCGGCTTTCCGGGCTGCGGGTGAAGAAGCAGAAGCTCGCCATCTACGCCTTCTCCGGCCTGTTCGCGGCCGTCGCGGGCATCGTGCTCGCCTCCCGTCTCGCGTCGGCGCAGCCGCAGGCCGCGCAGGGCTACGAGCTGGACGCGATCGCCGCGGTCGTCATCGGCGGCGCCTCCCTCGCGGGCGGCACCGGCAAGGCGTCCGGCACCCTGATCGGCGCGCTGATCCTCGCGGTGCTGCGCAACGGCCTCAATCTGCTGTCGGTGTCGGCGTTCTGGCAACAGGTCGTCATCGGCGTGGTCATCGCGCTGGCGGTGCTGTTCGACACGGTGCGCCGCAAGGCGGGCGTGACCGCCCCGGCGGCCGGCGCGTCCGGGGGCGGCAACAAGGGCAAGCAGGCGCTGACGTACGTGATCGCGGCCGTCGTGGCCGTCGCGGTCGTCGGCGCCACCTCCCTGCTGCACAACGGCTCGTCCGGGGCGGCCAAGCCGAAGATCGGGCTGTCGCTGTCGACGCTCAACAACCCGTTCTTCGTGCAGATCCGGGACGGCGCCGAGGAGGAGGCGGAGAAGCTGGGCGTCGACCTCACCGTCACCGACGCGCAGAACGACGCCTCCCAGCAGGCCAACCAGTTGCAGAACTTCACCAGCGGCTCGCTGTCCGCGGTCGTCGTCAACCCGGTGGACTCCGACGCGGCCGGCCCGTCCGTGCGCGGCGCGAACAAGGCGGGCATCCCGGTGATCGCGGTGGACCGCGGCGTCAACAAGGCGGACACGTCCGCGCTGGTCGCCTCCGACAACGTCGAGGGCGGCGCGCTCGGCGCCAAGGCGCTCGCGGAGAAGCTCGGCGGCAAGGGCACCATCGTGATCCTCCAGGGCCAGGCCGGCACCTCCGCGAGCCGGGAGCGCGGGGCGGGCTTCGCCGAGGGGCTGAAGGACTACCCGGGCATCAAGGTCGTCGCCAAGCAGCCCGCGGACTTCGACCGCACCAAGGGCCTGGACGTGATGACGAACCTGCTCCAGGCGCATCCCGACATCGACGGCGTCTTCGCCGAGAACGACGAGATGGCGCTCGGCGCGATCAAGGCGCTCGGCTCCAAGGCCGGCACGACCGTGCAGGTCGTCGGGTTCGACGGGACGCCGGACGGGCTGAAGGCGGTGCAGGCGGGCACGCTGTACGCCTCCGTCGCCCAGCAGCCCAGCGAACTCGGCCGGATCGCCGTGCGCAACGCGTTGCGGGCCGCCGAGGACGAAAAGGTGGAGAAGATGGTGAAGGTGCCGGTGAAGGTGGTCACGAAGGACAACGTGGCCGGCTTCGAAGGCTGACACCGGCACGGACGCCTTCAGGGGCACACGGGCGGGCGGTCACCGGACCGCCCGCCCTCCTCAGCGGATCGGGGAGCGAATTCATGTACGACTACGACCTCCTGGTCGTCGGATCGGCCAACGCCGACCTGGTGATCGGGGTGGAGCGCCGGCCGGGCGCCGGGGAGACGGTGCTCGGCTCCGACCTGGCCGTGCATCCGGGCGGCAAGGGCGCGAACCAGGCGGTCGCCGCCGCCCGGCTCGGCGCGCGCACCGCCCTCCTCGCGCGGGTCGGGGACGACGAGCACGGGCGGCTGCTGCTGGACTCGCTGCGCGCGGCCGGGGCGGACACGGTGGGCGTGCTGGTGGGCGGGGCGCCGACCGGGGTCGCGCTGATCACGGTGGACCCGTCGGGCGACAACAGCATCGTCGTCTCGCCGGGCGCCAACGGCCGGCTGGCCCCGGCGGACGTACGGGCCGCCGCGAGCCTCTTCCACGCCTCGCGGGTGGTGTCGACCCAGCTGGAGATCCCGCTGGAGACGGTGGTGGAGGTGGTGCGGAGCCTGGCGCCGGACAGCCGCTTCGTCCTCAACCCGTCGCCTCCGCGGCCGCTGCCGTCGGAGGTGCTGGCGGCCTGCGACCCGCTGATCGTCAACGAGCACGAGGCGAAGGTGATCCTCGGCGACAGCGCCGGAGTGAGCGACGAACCCGAGGACTGGGCGCGGCTGCTGCTGGCGAAGGGCCCCCGTTCGGTGGTCGTCACCCTCGGCGGGGAGGGCGCGCTCGTGGCGTCCTCGGCCGGGGTGACGCGGGTGCCGTCGGTGAAGGTGGAGGCCGTGGACACCACGGGCGCCGGTGACGCGTTCACCGCGGCGCTGGCGTGGCGGCTCGGGACGGGCGAACCGCTCGACGAGGCCGCCGCGTACGCGGCCCGGGTGGGCGCGGCGACGGTCACCAAGGAGGGCGCGCAGGTGTCGTTCCCGACGGCGGCGGAGGTCGCGGAGCTGTGAAGAAGCACGGGATCCTCAACCGCCACCTGTCCGGCGCTCTTGCCGAACTCGGCCACACCGACGGGGTGCTGGTGTGCGACGCGGGCATGCCGATCCCGGACGGGCCGCGCGTGGTGGACCTGGCCTTCCTGGCCGGGGTGCCGTCGTTCGCGCAGGTGCTCGAGGGGCTGCTCGGCGAGCTGGCCGTCGAGGGCGCCACGGCTGCGGAGGAGGTACGGGACGCGAATCCGGCGGCGGCGGCGCTGATGTCCGGTCACTTCCCGGACCTGGCGTACGTCCCGCACGAACGGCTGAAGGAGCTGACCTCCGGCGCCCGGCTCGTGGTGCGCACGGGCGAGGCCAGCCCCTACGCGAACGTGCTGCTGCGGTGCGGGGTCTTCTTCTGAGGACACCTGGACGAACTTCGAGGGGCCCGGTCCGTCGACCGGGCCCCTCGCTTCCCTCCCCCGCCAGAACTTCCCTGAAGTCCCCCCCGGGTCCCCACCCGGAAGTCCTGACGCTACGTACGACAGGCAAGGTGGGGAGAGGGTTGTACGGCCCCATGGAATATTTTTCCGGAGGGCAGGGACCCGGGCCTCAGACGTCGACGTTCTCCGCCCACCGGCGGGCCGTCTCCGCGAGGAGTTCGCGGCCGTCCCTCGCCCACAGCTCCTCGTTGAAGAGCTCCACCTCGATGGAACCGGTGTAGCCGGTCGCCTCCACGTACCCCTGCCACTCGCGCATGTCGATCGCGCCGTCGCCGATCTGGCCGCGGCCGTTGAGGACGCCCTCGGGCAGCGGGGTGATCCAGTCGGCGAGCTGGAAGGTGTGGATGCGGTTCTGCGCGCCGGCGCGGGCGATCGCCTCGGGGGCCGTGTCGTCCCACCAGATGTGGTACGTGTCCACGGTGACGCCGACCTGGTGCGCCGGGAAGCGTTCGGCGAGGTCCAGGGCCTGGGTGAGCGTGGAGACCACGCAGCGGTCGGAGGCGAACATGGGGTGCAGCGGCTCGATCGCCAGTTTCACCCCGTGGTCCTCGGCGTAGGGGGCGAGTTCGGTCAGCGCGTCCGCGATGCGTTCGCGGGCCGCCCGCAAGTCCTTGGTGCCGGGCGGGAGGCCTCCGGAGACGAGGACCAGGGTGTCCGTGCCGAGGGAGGCCGCCTCGTCGACGGCGCGGCGGTTGTCGGCGAGGGCGGCGGCCCGCTCGTCCGCGTCGACCGCGGTGAGGAAGCCTCCCCGGCACAGCGTCGTCACCGCCAGGCCCGCGTCGCGCACCAGCTTGGCGGCCGCCTCCACGCCGTACTCCTGGACGGGCTCGCGCCACAGGCCGACCGCCGGGATGCCGAAGTCCCGGCAGGCGGTGACCAGGTCGGGGAGCGTGAGCTGTTTGACGGTCATCTGGTTGATACTGAAGCGGGTCAGGTCGCTCACGGGGTCACTCCGTACAGGTGCAGCAGGGTCCTCATCCGGTCCTCGGCCAGCTTGGGGTCGGGGAACAGGGCGAGACGGTCGGCGAGTTCGTAGGCCCGGGCGAGGTGGGGCAGGGAGCGGGCGGACTGGAGGCCGCCGACCATCGTGAAGTGGCTCTGGTGGCCCGCGAGCCAGGCTAGGAAGACCACGCCGGTCTTGTAGAAGCGGGTGGGCGCCTGGAAGAGGTGGCGGGACAGCTCCACGGTCGGGTCGAGCAGGGCGCGGAAGCCGTCGGTGTCGCCGGTGTCGAGGACGCGGACCGCCTCCGCCGCGAGCGGGCCGAGCGGGTCGAAGATGCCGAGCAGGGCGTGGCTGAAGCCCTGCTCGTCGCCCGCGATGAGCTCGGGGTAGTTGAAGTCGTCGCCGGTGTAGCAGCGGACGCCCTTCGGGAGGCGGCGGCGCAGGTCGATCTCGCGCCGGGCGTCCAGCAGGGAGACCTTGATGCCGTCGACCTTGTCGGGGTGGGCGGCGATGACGTCGAGGAAGGTGTCCGTGGCCGCGTCGAGGTCGGACGAGCCCCAGTAGCCCTCCAAGGCCGGGTCGAACATGGGGCCGAGCCAGTGGAGGATCACCGGCTCCGCGGCCTGGCGGAGGAGGTGGCCGTAGACCTCCAGGTAGTCCTCGGGACTCTTGGCCGTGGCGGCGAGGACGCGGGACGCCATGAGGATGGCCTGCGCGCCCGACTCCTCGACGACCGCGAGCTGTTCCTCGTAGGCCGCGCGGACCTCGGCCAGGGTGGCCGGGCCGGCGGTGAGCTGGTCGGTGCCGACTCCGCAGGCGATCCGGCCGCCGGCCGCCTTCGCCTCGGCGGCGGAGCGGCGGATCAGCTCGGCCGCGCCCGCCCAGTCCAGGCCCATGCCGCGCTGCGCGGTGTCCATGGCCTCGGCGACGCCGAGCCCGTGCGCCCACAGGTGCCGGCGGAAGGCGAGGGTGGCGTCCCAGTCGACGGCCGCCGGCGCGTCGGGGGTGGTGTCGGCGTACGGGTCGGCGACGACGTGCGCGGCGGAGAAGACCGTGCGGGAGGTGAAGGGGGCGCCGGGGGTGAGGGCGAGGGGCTCGGTGCGGGGTTCGTAGGCGCGCAGGGCGCCGTGCGCGTCGGGGAGGTGGAGGGTCACAGGGCGATCTCCGGTACGTCGAGACGGCGGCCCTCGGCGGAGGACCTGAGGCCCAGTTCGGCGAGCTGGACGCCGCGGGCGCCGGCCAGCAGGTCCCAGTGGTAGGGGGCGTCGGCGTAGACGTGCTTGAGGAACAGCTCCCACTGGGCTTTGAAGCCGTTGTCGAACTCGCCGTTGTCCGGCACCTCCTGCCACTGGTCGCGGAACACCTCGGTGGCGGGGATGTCCGGGTTCCAGACGGGCTTGGGGGTGGCGGAGCGGTGCTGGACGCGGCAGGTGCGCAGGCCGGCGACGGCGGAGCCCTCGGTGCCGTCGACCTGGAACTCCACCAGTTCGTCGCGGTTGACGCGGACCGCCCAGGAGGAGTTGATCTGGGCGATCGCGCCGCCCTCCAGCTCGAAGACGCCGTACGCGGCGTCGTCGGCGGTGGCGTCGTAGGGCTTGCCGTTCTCGTCCCAGCGCTGTGGGATGTGGGTGGCGGTGAGCGCCTGCACGGACCTCACGCGGCCGAACAGCTCGTGGAGGACGTACTCCCAGTGCGGGAACATGTCGACGACGATGCCGCCGCCGTCCTCCGCGCGGTAGTTCCAGGACGGGCGCTGCGCCTCCTGCCAGTCGCCCTCGAACACCCAGTAGCCGAACTCGCCCCGCACGGACAGGATGCGCCCGAAGAAGCCGCCGTCGATGAGGCGCTTCAGCTTGAGCAGGCCGGGGAGGAAGAGCTTGTCCTGGACGACGCCGTGCCGGACGCCCTTCTCGGCGGCGAGGCGGGCGAGTTCGAGGGCGCCGTCAAGGCCGGTGGCGGTGGGCTTCTCGGTGTAGACGTGCTTGCCGGCGGCGATCGCCTTCCTGATCGCCTCCTCGCGGGCGGAGGTCACCTGGGCGTCGAAGTAGATGTCGACGCTGTCGTCGGCGAGGACCGCGTCCAGGTCGGTGGAGAGGTGTTCGAGGCCGTGGCGCTCGGCCAGCGCCCTCAGCGCGTGCTCGCGGCGGCCGACCAGCACCGGCTCGGGCCACAGCACGGTGCCGTCGCCCAGGTCGAGGCCGCCCTGCTCGCGCAGGGCCAGGATGGAGCGGACGAGGTGCTGGCGGTAGCCCATGCGTCCGGTCACACCGTTCATGGCGATACGCACCGTCTTGCGTGTCACGTCGTTCCCTTCGTACGCGGTCCGCGCGCCGCGTACGCCGCAGCCGCCCCACGCGCCCCAGGAGGAGGCGGGGGGACTGGTGGACGTCACAGCAAGCGCTTTCTATGTAGTCAGAAGCTAGCCTCTGGACCGCGTGTGGACAAGACCACTGCCGGTCCCGGCTTGTTCGAGGGGGCGAACAACGGGGCGGATGGCCTTAAGGTCTGGTCGACGGCTTTGGTCGGGAAGCTCCGGCCGGAACCACCGGTGCGGGCGCGGGTGTGTACGGCGGCGTACGGAACGGGCGGACGGACGCGGGCGGACGGACGCGGGTGGACGGGCACGGGCGGACCGGCGCGGCGGGCGAGGCGGAGGACGAGACATGACGGTGACCCTGGCGGACGTGGCGGCGCGGGCACAGGTGTCACCCGCGACGGTGTCGCGTGTGCTGAACGGGAACTATCCCGTGGCCGCGTCCACCCGCGAGCGGGTGCTCAAGGCCGTGGACGAGCTCGACTACGTCCTCAACGGCCCCGCCAGCGCCCTCGCCGCCGCCACCTCCGACCTGGTCGGCATCCTGGTGAACGACATCGCCGACCCGTTCTTCGGGATCATGGCGAGCGCGATCCAGTCGGAGATCGGTGGTCCGGGCGGGCGCGCGGGCGGGGAGAGACTCGCCGTCGTCTGCAACACAGGGGGCTCCCCCGAACGCGAACTGACCTACCTCACGCTGCTCCAGCGGCAGCGCGCCGCGGCGGTGGTGCTGACCGGCGGGGCGATCGAGGACGCGCAGCACAAGGCGGCGATGGACGCCAAGCTGAAGAAGCTGGCGGACGCCGGGACGCGGGTGGTGCTGTGCGGGCGCCCGCAGGCGCCGGACACCGGGGCAATCGCCCTGACCTTCGACAACCGGGGCGGCGGAAAGGAACTCACCGAGCACCTGATCCGCCTCGGCCACCGCCGCCTCGGCTACATCGCGGGCCCCGAGGAGCGCACCACGACCCGCGACCGCCTGGAGGGCCACCGGGACGCGCTGGCCGCGCACGGCATCGAGGAGGACCCGCGGTGGACGGTCCACGGCCGCTACGACCGTCGCTCGGGCTACGAGGCCACGCTGGAACTCCTCCGCCGCGACCCGTCGTTGACCGCCGTGGTCGCGGCGAACGACTCCGTCGCACTGGGCGCGTGCGCGGCGCTGCGGGACTCGGGACTGAGGATTCCCGACGACGTGTCGGTCGCCGGCTTCGACGACCTGCCGTTCAGCATCGACGCGGTGCCTTCGCTGACCACGGTCAGGCTCCCTCTCGCGGAGGCGGGGGCGCGGGCGGGTCGGATCGCGATGGGTCGGGAGGAGGCGCCGCCGGGCGGGATCGCTTCGGTGCGGGGGGAGTTGATGGTACGGGGGTCTACGGCGGGGCCGCGGGGGTGACGCGCCTCAGGGGCGCGGGGAACTGCGCGACCAGCCCCTCACGGGCCCGCGCGCACGGACAACGCGGCACCACCCCCTGAAGGGGCGCGGGGAACTGCGCGAGAAGCCCCCACCCACCCGCACGCACGGACGACGCGCAACCACCCCCTGAAGGGGCGCGGGAAACTGCGCGACCAGCCTCAACAGACCCGCACCCGGCGAACCGCCCAAGAACCTACGGCACCGGAGTGACGGGGAGGAGTCGCCCTCGCGCCTCGGGGGTAGTCCCGTATCCATGAAACTGGCGTTCTCCACCCTTGGTGTCCCCGGCCTCCCCCTCCCCGAGGTGACCGCCCTCGCGACCTCGCACGGCTACCACGGCGTGGAACTCCGCGCCCACCCCGAGGAGCCCGTCCACACGGGGCTCACCGCCGAGCAGCGCGCCGATGTCGCCGCCGCGTTCAAGGCGGCCGGGCTCGACATCCTGGGGGTCGCCGGGTACGCCCGCGTCGCCGCGCCCGGCGACGACGAGCCCGTCCTCACGGAGGTCCGCGCGCTGGTCGACCTCGCGCGGGACATCGGCGCGCCCTACGTACGGGTGTTCCCCGGCGGCGGTGACGAGCAGAGCGCGGAGGAGGCCGACGCGACGGCCGCGCGACGGCTGGGGACGGCGGCGGAGTACGCGGCGGACCGGGGCGTGCGGATCCTGCTGGAGACGCACGACTCCCATCGCACCGGTGCGGATGCCATGCGGGTGCTGGGGCTGGTCGGGCACCGGCAGGTGGGGGCGCTGTGGGACGTGATGCACACGTGGCTCGGTGGCGAGCAGCCGGTGGACAGTTTCGCGGCGTTGTCGCCGCACCTGGGGTACGTGCAGGTGAAGGACATCGCCTCGGCGGAGGACACGACGCCTGTCGCGCTGGGGGCGGGGGTGTTGCCGTTGACCGACGTGGTCGAGGTGTTGTCGCGGAACGGGTGGGACGGGTGGTTGTGCTGGGAGTACGAGGCGCGGTGGTACGAGGCGGCTGCGCCGCTGCCGTCTTTGTTGGGGGCGGGGAGGGAGCATTTGGCTCGGCTGCTGAACGAGTCGGCGTGAGTTTTGGGGACGCGGGCGGCTGGGGGTGGGGCTTGTGCGACGTGCGCGGGTGCCGGTGCGTTGTGGTTTCTCGCGCAGTTCCCCGCGCCCCTGAAGGGGTGGTCGCGCGCCGTCCCCACGTGCCGGTGCGTGGGGGGCTGAACGCGCAGTTCCCCGCGCCCCTGGGAGGGGGCGGTCACCCGCCCTTCGTTCGTGCGGGTTCGTCGTGGTTGCTCGCGCTGATCCCCGCGCCCCTGGGGGAACCGGGGGTCAGGGACGTCAGTGCCACCCCGCCCACCAGCAGCGCCGCCGCGCACCACCTCAATGGGGTGATCGACTCGCCCAGGAACAGGGCCGCCGATGTCATGCCGAAGACCGGGACCAGGAGGGAGAACGGGGCCACCGTGGACGCGGGGTGGCGGTGGAGGAGCCAGCCCCAGGCGCCGAAGCCGAAGACCGTCGCGCCCCAGGCGACGTAGAGGACCGTGCCCGCGCCCGACCAGTCGAGGGAGCGCAGGGCCGCCAGGTCCGCCGACCAGCCCTCCAGCAGCAGGGAGAGGGCGAGCAGCGGGAGCACCGGGACCGTGCTGACCCAGATCATGAAGTTGAGGGAGTCGGGCGGGGACGCCTTGCGGGTGAGGATGTTGGAGACGCCCCAGCAGGCCGCCGCCGCGACGACCAGGGCGAAGCCGGTCAGCGGGCCCGAGGCGCCCTCGTCGACCGCCGCCACGCCGATGCCGGCCAGCGCCACCGCCATGCCCGCCACCCGGACGCGGGTCGGACGCTCACCGAGGAGCACGACCGCGAACAGCGCCGTGAACACCGCCTGGACCTGGAGGACCAGGGACGACAGGCCACCCGGCATGCCGACGTCCATGCCGATGAAGAGCAGGCCGAACTTGGCGACTCCCAGGGCCAGTCCGACCCCCACGATCCACTTCCAGGCGACCTTCGGCGGGCCCACGAGGAACACCGCGGGCAGGGCCGCGACCAGGAAGCGCAGCGCGGAGAAGAGCAGCGGCGGGAAGTGGTCGAGGCCGACCTCGATGACCGTGAAGTTCACTCCCCACACGGCGGCGACGAGGACGGCGAGGAAGACGTGTGCAGGTCGCATGCGTCGAGCATCACCGGAGCCGACACTTCAGCACCAGCGACGATCCCTGCATGGTTGGATGAAGCATCGCTAATCAATCAAGCATCGCTGATCGATCAAGCATCGCTGATCGATCAAGCATCGCTGATCGATCAGGAGCGATCCGATCACGGGAGCGGTCATGCTCGACCTCCAGCGTCTGCGCGCCCTGCACGCCGTCTCCGTGCACGGCACCGTCGGCGCCGCCGCCTCCGCGCTCGGCTACACCTCGTCCGCCGTCTCCCAGCAGATCGCCAAGCTGGAGCGGGAGACGCGGACCGTGCTGCTGGAGCGCGAGGGCCGGGGCGTGCGGCTGACCGACGAGGCGCATCAACTGGTGCGCGCCGCGCGGGAGCTGATCGCCATCGTGGAGCGCGCGGAGACCGAGCTGGAGGAGCGGCGCGGGGTGCCGTCGGGGCGGCTGACCGTCGCCGCGTTCGCGTCGGCCGCGCGCGGGCTGATGCCGCCGGTGCTGGCCGACCTGGCCCGCCGGCATCCCGCGCTGGACACCCGGCTCACCGAGGTGGACCCGCATCTGTCGGTGGATCTCGTCGCCAAGGGGGCCGTCGACCTGGTGGTGGCGCACGACTGGGACATCGCGCCGCTGCCCGCCCCGGTGAACGTGGAGCAGACGGTGATCGGGGACGACCTGTGCGACCTGCTGGTGCCCGAGGGGCACCGGTTCGCGGGGCGGACGGGCGTGCGGCGGGAGGAGCTGGCCGGGGAGCGGTGGATCTGCCAGCCGCCGGGGCGGGTCTGTCACGAGTGGCTGGTGCGGACCCTGCGGGCGTCCGGGCACGAGCCGGAGATCGTGCACATGGCCGACGAGAACCCGACCCTGGTCGCCCTGGTCGCGGCCGGTCTGGGCATCGCGCTGATCCCCCGGCTCGGGCGCGGTCCGCTGCCGGCCGGGGTCGTCGAGGTGCCGCTCGACCCGATGCCCGTACGGCGGCTGTACGCGCTGTGGCGCACGGGGGCGGCGCGTCGTCCGGCGATCGCGGAGACCGTCCGCACCCTCGTCGCGCACTGGCCGGCCGTGTCGGCGCACGGGCCCCGCTGACACCGGGCACACGACAGGCACGAACAACGCCCTCGGAGAAGGGCGGAACCCGCCGCCGCCCCCGTACGTCCCAACGCCGGGCTGCCGGTCCGGCCCGGTGCACCACGCCGTGCCGGAACCCCGCCGCCCGGCCGCGGCCGCCGTCCCCCTCGGCGCCGCGCCCCGGCCGGCAGCCCGCCGTCGTCGGCGCCGCCCCCTCCCGCCGCGCCGACGACGGCCCCCTCGGTCCCTCTCAGCCCTCTCCGGATGCTGCACATGCCCTTGACTGGCAGAAACTTCCCGGATATTGGTGACCTCCTGGCAGTTTCCTTCAGCGGATCCCCGGTCCCCCGCGGATCACCTCCCAAAGGAGCGCACGTGCCCGACAGCAGCCCCGGATCCACGGCAAGCACCGCCCGTCCGTCCAGACGTACCGTCCTCGCCGCGACGGCGGGCGTCACCTCCGTCCTGGCGGCCGGCGGCACGGTCCACGCGGCCACCGGCGCGCACCGTCCCGACGACCGCAAGCTGCGCGCCCTCATCTCCCGTATGACGCTGGAGGAGAAGGTCGGCCAGCTGTTCGTGATGCGGGTCTACGGCCACTCCGCCACCGATCCCGACCAGGCGGACATCGACGCCAACCTGTCCGAGATCGGGGTGCGCACGGCCGCCGAGCTGGTCGCCAAGTACCGGGTCGGCGGCATCATCTACTTCGCGTGGGCGCACAACACCCGCGACCCGCACCAGATCGCCGACCTGTCCAACGGCATCCAGAAGGCGTCCCTCGGTCTGCCGCGCGGTCTGCCCGTGCTGATCTCGACCGACCAGGAGCACGGCATCGTGGCCCGCGTGGGCGAGCCCGCGACGCTGATGCCGGGCGCGATGAATGTCGGCGCGGGCGGCTCGCGTTCGGACGCGCGCAACCTGGGCCGGATCGCGGGCCGTGAGCTGCGCGCCCTGGGCATCCGTCAGAACTACTCCCCCGTCGCCGACGTGAACGTCAACCCGGCCAACCCGGTCATCGGCGTGCGCTCCTTCGGCGCCGACCCGGACGCGGTCGCCGAGCTGGTCGCGGCGGAGGTGCGGGGCTACGAGTCGTCGGGTGTGGCGGCCACCGCCAAGCACTTCCCGGGGCACGGCGACACGACCACGGACAGCCACGAGGACCTGCCGACGATCCATCACACGCGCGAGCAGTGGGAGGAGCTGGACGCGCCGCCGTTCCGGGCGGCGGTCGCCGCGGGCATCGACTCGATCATGACGGCGCACATCGTCGTCCCGGCGCTGGACGCCGCCGAGGACCCGGCCACGCTGTCCCACCCGATCCTCACCGGCATCCTGCGCGAGGAACTCGGCTACGACGGCGTCGTGGTGACCGACTCCCTCGGCATGGAGGGCGTGCGCACCAAGTACGGCGACGACCGGGTGCCGGTGCTGGCGCTGAAGGCGGGCGTGGACCAGCTGCTCAACCCGCCGTCCCTGGACCTCGCGTGGAACGCGGTGCTCCAGGCGGTGCGGGACGGCGAGCTGACGGAGGCGCGCCTCGACGAATCGATCCTGCGTGTGCTGCGCCTGAAGGCCCGTCTGGGCCTGTTCGACGACCCGTACGTCACCCACGCGGGCGTGGACCGTCTGGTCGGCGCCCGGTCGCACCTGGCCGCCGCCGACCGGATCGCCGAGCACGGCACGACCCTGCTGGTCAACGAGGGCGGACTGCTGCCGCTGTCCCGCCGCCGTACGCCCAAGCTGCTGGTGGTCGGCGCCGACCCGGCGTCCCCGTCCGGCACCACGGGTCCGCCCACGGGGGTGCTGGCGGACGCGCTGACCGAGCAGGGCTTCACGGCGACCGCCCTGTCCACGGGCACGGCGCCCTCGGCGGCGACCATCGCCAAGGCCGTGGCGGCCGCGCAGGACGCGGACGCGGTGGTCGTGGGGACGTACAACGTCACCGCGTCCAGCAGCCAGAAGAGGCTCGTCGAGGAGTTGCTGGCGACCGGGAAGCCGGTCGTCGCGGTGGCGATCCGCAATCCGTACGACGTGGCCCATCTGCCGGGCGTGCGCGCCTATCTGGCGTCGTACTCCTGGACCGACGTCGAACTGCGCGCGGCGGCCCGCGCGATCGCCGGCAGGGTCGGCCCGCGCGGCACCCTCCCGGTCCCGGTCCAGCGCGCCGACGACCCGACGACCGTGCTGTACCCGGTGGGGCACGGGCTGACGTACTGACGGCCGGGGACGCCCGTCCGGAGCGTGCCGCCGAGCCGGTCCGGACGAGGCGTCCTGGTCAGCCGTGATCACGGCGTCTCCCCGGCCGGGCGTAATCCCCTCTACGTCAGCCGCCCGGCCCACCACCCCCCATATGCGCAAACGACCCCACTTGTCTGGCGTGTCCCGGCATCGGGCGGTCAGGCTGGGGCGGGGGAATCCGGGGGGATGCCGATGCGTGTGCGCGACTGGGGGGTACGGGCCGTGGGGGCCCTGGCGGGGGTGGTGCTGCTCGCCGGGTGCCGTCAGGCGCCGCCGGACGCGGCGGACGGGACGGCGGCCGTGGCGTCGCCGGTGCGGCCCACGGGGTACGGGGCGGTGTTCCTCGACGTCGGCGAGTGCAGTTCCTTCGGGCGCACCAGCTTCACCGAGGTGTCCTGCGCGAGCGAGCGCGCGGCGGCCCGCGTCACGGCCCGGCACGACGGCACCGCGCGCGACGGCCCTCTGTGCCCGCCCACCACCGACTTCGTGCTGCACATCAGCGAGCAGTGGCCCGCCGCCGACGAGGACGGCGACGGCATGGTGCCGCGCGGCTACGCCTGCATGCGGCATCTCCAGCCGCCGCACCCGGGCGATCCGGGCGGCGGGGGCGGTCCGCGCACCGTCGTCGGCGACTGCGTGTACGCCCTCGACGGCGGCCGGGTGCGGGAGACCGCCTGCGACGGAAACGGGCCCGGGGAACCGGAGTTCAAGGTGACGAAGGCTGTGGACGCCCGGTCGAAGTGCCCGGCGTCCACGGCCCTCTACGTCGGGCTGGGCGGGGCCGCGCCGGTCGGCTGCGCCGTCCCGCTGTGACCCCGCCCCGGCCTCACGGACGCAGCGCGAACCGCGGTTCGGCGTCCCGCTTGTCGAGCTTGGCGTCGAACTTCGCCAGCGGCTTCGCGGCCGCCGGGTTCGCCTGCACGGCGTTCGGGGCGACGTCCGCCCACTCCAGGATCTTCGCGGTGGCCAGCGCCTTCTCCTTCTCGACCAGGCCGGCCACGTTCGCGCCGTGGTTCATGCCGGGCGCGGTGAAGACGTACGAGTCACGCGCGCCCTTGCCGAGGCGGAACGGCTCGGCGCCCCACGGGTCGTTCTCGCCGTACACGAACAGCATCTGCCGGGCGTTGTGGCGGACCCAGGTGTCGACGTCCCGCATGACGTGCGGCTGGAACTTCATGTCGATGGAGCGCGGCACGAAGTTGCGCGGCGGCTGGTAGCCGTAGCGGACGTACTTCTTCTCGATGTGCGGGAAGTGGATGGTCGGCGCGCCCAGCTGGGTGCCGGCCTGGTAGTAGTACGGCGTGTACGGGCTCAGGCCCTGGTCCGTGTAGAACGAGAAGCCGGAGATCGTGTCGACCGAGGTCCAGATCTCGTCGTCGGTGGCGTTCCTGGCGTCCGCCGGGATCTCCT
The DNA here is from genome assembly GCF_051903975.1 of Streptomyces sp. P9-2. Lineage (NCBI taxonomy): Bacteria > Bacillati > Actinomycetota > Actinomycetes > Kitasatosporales > Streptomycetaceae > Streptomyces > Streptomyces sp. P9-2. Next base: position 2,535,388 of record NZ_CP192633.1, on the reverse strand, counting down.
CGCAGTCGGCGACGGTGCTGTACTGCCAGAAGCCCCACACGTAGTCCAGGACGACGGCCTCGAAGGCCCGGTCCAGGCTGCCGATGGTGTCGAACGTGTAGCCGTTCTCGGCGGCGTAGGCGGCGTACCTCTTCTCCAGCGGGGCCCGGCGCACCAGCGCCTCGCGCTGCACGCCGTTCAGCCGGTCGCGGCACTCCTTGGTGCCGACGGTGCGGAAGAACCGGTCGTAGGCCGAGTCCTCCTTGTTCACCACGTCGTTGGGGGCGACGTAGGCGACGACGCCGTCCATGTCCTCGGGGTAGAAGCGCTCGTAGTAGGTGGCGGTCATGCCGCCCTTGGAACCGCCCGTGGAGAGCCAGTTCTCGCTGTAGATCTTCTTCAGCGCGGTGAAGATGCGGTGCTGGTCGCTGGCGGCCTGCCAGATGTCCAGCTTGCTCCAGTCGGCCGGCTCGGGCCGGGACGGGGTGAAGAAGCGGTACTCCATGGAGACCTGGTTGCCGTCCACGATCTGGGTCGGCTCGGCGCGGCGGGGCGTCGTGGAGACGCTGTAGCCGCCGGTGTAGAAGACGGTGGGCCGCGCGGTGTCCTTGTGCAGCACGGTGATCCGCTGCTGGAACGTGCCCTTGGAGGGCCTGCGGTGGTCGACCGGCTGGGTGTAGTTCAGGACGAAGAAGCGGTACCCGGTGTACGGCTTCTCCTCGATGAGGCTCATGCCCGGGATCGCGAGCAGCCTCTCCTTGATGTCAGTGGTGCCGGTGGCGTCCGGCTCGGCGGCGGTGGCCGCCCCGGCCGTGCTCAGTGTGCCTATGAGCACCGTGAGCGCCAGCAGCCATCTGAGCGCCTTGCGCATGCGCACTCCCCTGTGAGACAGATGTGCGCCGGAAGCTACTCGACCAACTCCTCACCGCACCAGGGGACATAGGGAAAACCCTGTGCGTCTCCCGCAAGGAGGCGGGTCAGCAGAGGATCCAGCCGGAGCTGACGGAGTCCCCCGCGACCTGGCCGGTGACCCACACGCAGCGGCGTCCGGCGTGCACGGTCACCGGGCCCGCGTGGTACGCGAACTGGCCCTCGTCGACCACGGGCCGGCCCCCGCGCGCCCGTACGCTCACCGCCATCTTCCGTTTCACGCCCTGCTTCCTGGCGACGGTGACGGCGCAGACGTACCCGCCGCGCTTGTAGACGAGCACGGACCCGGTGGAGAACGGCAGAGTCCGCACCTTGCGCCCGGGGCACAGCGCGGCCGCCTCCGCCTCCTGGGCGGGTGCGGCCAGGGCGAGCAGCCCCGACGTGGTCAGCACCGCAAGGCCCGCCGCGATTCGGCGGTGTATCGCTCCACTGCGCACAGTCGTCCTCCCGTACCGCGCCCGCCGGAACCGACGGCGTACGCGTGTACGGACGCACGGCGTAGGCCGCACGGTTGCGCGAGCCGGCGTGCGCCGGTCGCGGGCGGCCGGATCAGGCCGGTGCGGGTACGTCCTCGCCGACGAACGTCCGCCACAGCGCGGCGTACCGGCCGCCCTTGCGCAGCAGTTCCTCGTGGGTGCCGTCCTCGGCGACGCGGCCGTGGTCCATGACGACGACCCGGTCGGCGCGGGCGGCGGTGGTCAGCCGGTGGGCGACGACGAGTGTGGTGCGGCGGCCGGCCAGGCGGTCGGTGGCCGCGTTGACCTGCGCCTCGGTGGCGAGGTCGAGGGCGGCGGTGGCCTCGTCGAGCAGCAGCACGTCGGGGTTCACCAGTTCGGCGCGGGCGAGCGCGATCAGCTGGCGCTGGCCCGCCGACAGGTTGCGGCCGCGCTCGGCGACCTCGTGCAGGTAGCCGCCCTCCAGGGTGGCGATCATCTCGTGCGCGCCGACCGCGCGAGCCGCGGCCTCCACCTCGGCGTCGGTGGCGTCGGGACGGCCGTAGGCGATGGCGTCGCGGACGGTGCCGGGGAAGAGGTACGCCTCCTGCGGTACGACGCCCAGCCGGTGCCGGTACGCCGTGAGGTCCAGGTCGCGCAGGTCGGTGCCGTCGACGGTGACCCGCCCGGAGGTGGGGTCGTAGAACCGGGCGACCAGCTTGACCAGGGTGGACTTGCCGGCGCCGGTCTCGCCGACGAATGCGACGGTCTGCCCGGCCGGGATGGTCAGGTCGACGGCGGTGAGGGCCTCCTCGCCGTCCCCGTAGGAGAAGTGCACGTCCTCGAAGGCGATGTCGCCGCGCAGGGACGTCACCGGCAGCGGCTTCGCCGGGGGCTGCGTGGACGTCGGCTCGCGCAGCAGGTCCTGGATGCGGCCGAGGGAGACGGACGCCTGCTGGTAGCCGTCGAAGACCTGGGAGAGCTGCTGCACGGGCGCGAAGAACAGGTCGATGTAGAGCAGGTACGCGACCAGCGAGCCGATGGCGAGCGTGCCGTCGTCCACCCGGCCGCCGCCGACCACCAGCACGGCCGCCGCGGCGATCGAGGACAGCAGCTGCACGAACGGGAAGTACACCGAGATCAGCCACTGGCCGCGGATACGGGCGCTGCGGTAGGCGGCGCTGCGCTCGGCGAACCGGCGGGCCCCGTCGCCCTCGCGGCGGAAGGCCTGCACGATCCGCAGCCCGGCCACGGATTCCTGGAGGTCGGCGTTGACCACCGACACCCGCTCCCGCGCCAGCTCGTACGCCTTCACGCTGGCCCGGCGGAAGAAGTACGTGGCGACGATCAGCAGCGGCAGGGTGGCGAAGACGACGAGGGCGAGGCCGACGTCGAGCGCCAGCAGGGCGACCATGATGCCGAAGAAGGTGACGACCGAGACGAACGCGGTGACCAGTCCGGTCTGCAGGAACGTGGACAGCGCGTCGACGTCCGTGGTCATCCGGGTCATGATCCGGCCGGTCAGCTCACGCTCGTAGAAGTCGAGGCCGAGCCGCTGGAGCTGGGCGAAGATCTTCAGCCGCAGGGTGTACAGCACGCGTTCGCCGGTGCGTCCGGTCATACGGATCTCGCCGGTCTGCGCCGCCCACTGGGTGAGCACGGTGAGCAGGCCGAGCAGGGCGGCCGCCCAGACGGCGCCCTGGGCGGCCTCGGTGACGCCCTCGTCGATGCCGTGCCGGATCAGGATCGGCAGCAGCAGGCCCATCCCGGCGTCGACAGCGACCAGGACGAGGCTGATCAGCAGGGGCGTGCGGAAGCCCTGCAGCAGGCGGCGCAGGCCGTAGGAGTCCTCGGCGCGGACGGCGCGGGCCTCGTCGACGTCGGGCACGTCGTCGGCCGGGGGCAGGGCGGCGACCTGTTCGAGGAGCTCCGGGGTGGCCGGGGCGCCGTCCAGGGCGGTGTCCCTGGGCTCGCGGTCGCCGGTCCACAGGCGGGGGGTGACGCCCCGCTCGGCGTCGAACTCGGCGTCCAGCTCGGCGCGGACGGAGGTGTCCTCCTCGCGTGGCCCGGCGGGCGGGGTGTGGCCCGGGGAGACGGCGCCCAGCTCGTCGGGGTCGGTGAGCAGCCTCCGGTACAGCGGGGAGGTCCGCTGGAGCTCGTCGTGGGTGCCGAGGGCGGCGAGGCGGCCGTTCTCGAGGACGGCGATGCGGTCGGCGAGGTTGAGGGTGGAGCGGCGGTGGGCGATCAGCAGGGTCGTGCGGCCCCGCATGACGCTCTTGAGCGCCTCGTGGATCTCGTGCTCGACGCGGGCGTCCACGGCGGACGTGGCGTCGTCCAGGACCAGCAGGCGCGGGTCGGTGAGGATCGCGCGGGCCAGGGCGATGCGCTGCCGCTGGCCGCCGGAAAGCGTGAGGCCGTGCTCGCCGACGGTGGTGTCGTAGCCGTCGGGCAGCTCGTCGATGAAGCGGTCGGCCTGGGCGGCGTGGGCGGCGGCCCTTATCTGCTCGTCGGTGGCGTCGGGGCGGCCGTAGGCGATGTTGTCGCGGACGGTGTCGGAGAACAGGAAGGAGTCCTCCGGGACCAGGCCGATGGCGGCGCGCAGCGAGGCGGTGGTCAGCTCGCGGACGTCGTGGCCGCCGACCAGGACGGCGCCCCGGGTGACGTCGTAGAAGCGCGGCAGCAGCAGGGAGACGGTGGACTTGCCGGAGCCGGAGGCGCCGACCACGGCGAGGGTCTCGCCGGGGCGGATCTCGAAGGACAGGCCGTCGAGGACGGGCCGCTCGGGGTCGTAGCCGAAGGCGACGTCGTCGAACTCGACGGTCGCGGGGGCGTCGGCGGGCAGTTCCTTGGTGCCGTCGGTGAGGGACGGCTCGGTGTCGATCAGGTCGAGGACGCGTTCGGTGCCGGCGCGGGCCTGCTGGGCGACGGTGAGGACGACGGCGAGCATCCGGACCGGGCCGACGAGCTGGGCGAGGTAGGTGGAGAACGCGACGAACGTGCCGAGCGTGATGTGGCCGCGCACCGCGAGGAAGCCGCCGAGGGCGAGCATCGCGACCTGGCCGAGGGCGGGCACGGACTGGAGGGCGGGGGTGTAGCGGGAGTTCAGCTTGATGGTGCGCAGGCGTCCCGCGAACAGCCGACGGCCGACCTCACGCAGCTTGCCGGTCTCCTGGTCCTCCTGGCCGAATCCCTTGACCACGCGGACGCCGCTGACCGCCCCGTCCACCACCCCGGCGACGGCGCCCGCCTGCGCCTGGGCGTACCAGGTGGAGGGGTGCAGCCGGGTGCGGCTGCGCTTGGCGATCCACCACAGGGCGGGGGCGACGGCGAGCGCGATGGCGGTGAGCGGCAGGGACAGCGACGCCATGATCACCAGGGAGATCACGAACAGCAGCAGGTTGCCGATGGTCATCGGCAGCATGAAGAGCAGGCCCTGGATGAGCTGGAGGTCGCTGGTGGCGCGGCCGACGACCTGCCCGGTGGACAGCTCGTCCTGGCGTCTGCCGTCGAGCCGGGCGATCGACCCGAACATCTCGGTGCGCAGGTCGTGCTGGACGTCCAGGGCGAGGCGTCCGCCGTAGTAGCGGCGGACGTACGTGAGGACGTAGACGGCGAGCGCGGCGGCGACGAGCAGGCCGGCCCAGGTGCCCATGTCCCGGGTCTTGTCGCCGATCACGTCGTCGATGATCACCTTGGTGACCAGCGGGACCAGGGCCATGACGGCCATGCCGGCGAGCGAGGAACCCAGGGCCAGGACGACGTTCCTGGGGTGCCGCCACGCGTAGGCGGCCAGTCGTCGTGCCCATCCCCGTTGCGCTGTCACGCGGTGTCCTCCGATCGTCCTGATCTACCGGAAGGCTGCAACGCCGCCGGAAGCGGATTTCATCCCTCCGCAACAATTCCGTGGGCGCACACCGCCTACGCGACGTCGGATTCTCGTCACGCAATCGACACGCTGCCTCCACGCGCTTGACTGCATGTCCATGCCAGTCTCTCGGGTATCTCCCTTGTGCAACCCGCGTAGATCGGACACCCCACATGCCTGTTGTGCGCATACGCCGCCGGAAGGCGGTGGCGCTGGCGAGCGCCGCCGTCCTCGCCGGACTCGCCGTCCCCGCCCTCACCCCCGCCACGGCCGGCGCCTCCGCGCCCGCCCCCGAGACCCGGGCCGCCGCGGTGGCCGACTACTACGAGGGCGCCGAGGGCAAGACCGGCGAGGCCCTCAAGTCCGCCCTCAACTCGATCATCAGCGACCAGACGAAGCTGTCGTACTCGGCCGTCTGGGACGCCCTCAAGGAGACCGACGAGGACCCGTCGAACAGCGGCAACGTGATCCTGCTGTACTCCGGCGTCTCCCGCAGCAAGTCACTCAACGGCGGTGACGTGGGCGACTGGAACCGCGAGCACGTCTGGGCCAAGTCCCACGGCGACTTCGGCACCTCCACCGGCCCCGGCACCGACATCCACCACCTGCGTCCGTCGGACGTCCAGGTCAACAGCGTCCGCGGCAACAAGGACTTCGACAACGGCGGCAGCGCCGTCGCGAACGGCGGGGGCAGCCTCACCGACTCCGACTCCTTCGAGCCGCGCGACGCGGTCAAGGGCGACGTGGCCCGCATGATCTTCTACATGGCGGTCCGCTACGAGGGCACCGACGGCTGGCCCGACCTGGAGCCGAACAACAGCGTGAGCAACGGCTCCGCGCCGTACATCGGCAAGCTCTCGGTACTCAAGGAGTGGAACGAACAGGACCCGCCGGACGCCTTCGAGCAGCACCGCAACGACGTGATCTACGAGTCGTACCAGCACAACCGGAACCCGTTCATCGACCACCCGGAGTGGGTCGAGTCGATCTGGTAGGCCTCACCTCGGCCGGCCTCCCTCTGACGAAGAGGGCGGCCGGCCCGCCCCAGCGGTGGGTCAGGTGCCCGGGCCCCCTTCCGGGACGGCGTCGGCGTCCTCCTCGTCACCGTCGGACACGTGGAGACGCGCTCCCCTGCTACGGGCGATGCGGTGGACGTCGTGAAGCGCCTCGGCCAGGCAGGCGGCGAGGTGACGGAGCTGGGGCGCGGTGGCCCTGGTGTCGCCCAGGAGATCGACGGCGTGGCCGAGAAGGTCGTCCGCCATGCCGAGCTGGACGGCTTCGATCTCGTCGGCGAGGCGCGAGAGACGGCCGGTTCCGGTGTCGTCGGTGACGAGGTAGCAGGGGTTGCCGTCGAGGTTGGACCAGGGGAGGAGGCGGGGCCGGGCGGCTGTGGTGGCGGCGACGTCTCGGCTCTCGTAGATCACGCGGCGGTCACCTCGTTGCCCCGCATCCGGCGGGAGCCGACGTCGACACCGTGGATACGCCGTGGCCCTACGTCGATGCCGTGCACGGCGAGCCAGAGGGTCCGGCGCCGGGCGCGCTGCCGCCTGGCCTGCGCGCGTCGTTCGTGGGCGAGGAGGTAGGGGCGGACGAGCCGGGAGTCCTCGCCGCGGAGGAGTGCCTCGTACGGGGAGGGGCGGCGGCCGGGTGCGAGGGGGGCGTCCGGCGCAGGGGTGGACGCCGCTCCCTGGGCGCGGTGGCGGTTCTCGTGCCGGTGGCGCCCGGAGGCGGGCCACAGGAGCCGCAGCAGCGGCTCCAGGAGACAGGCGATACGGTGCAACACGTCTTCAACTCCGTTGCGGTTGAGGGCCATGCCCCCGGGCCGTCGGTAGCGGTCGCGGGGGTCTTCCGTGCCCGAGGGCAGGTCGAGGTGCATGGACATCGCTGCGTAGCGATCCACTCACAGAGTGAGACGGGCCGGGCTAGGCTCGCCAGAGGGTCGGATGTGACAACGCATCTGTCACACGGGAGTTGACGTTGAGCAACATCTATGGGGAGTGGCTGAAGACGCAGCGCGAGGCGGCGGGGCTGACACAGCAGGAGCTGGCGACGGCCGCCGTCATGACGCGTTCGCACATCGCGCACATCGAGGCGGGCCGGCGCACCCCGTCCAAGGAGGACGCGCGACGCCTCGACAGGGCGCTGAACACGGGAGATGTGCTCAGCAGCTTCCTTCCGGACGACGACACCGCTGTCGCGGGGTACTTCGAGGCGGCCCTTCAGCTCGAACAGCAGGCGACGATGATCAGGGAGTTCGCCCTGTCGTTCGTTCCCGGCATCCTCCAGACGGAAAGGTACGCACGTGCGGTTCTGAGCATGCCATTCCCTCCGGCGAGTGAACAGGAACGTGACAGGCGCCTTGTCACCCGCCTGGAACGCGCGAAAATCCTTGCCGACCCAGTGACACCCGTAGTGTGGGCGCTCCTGGATGAAGCGGTGCTACGACGCCGGATCGGCGGCCCGGACGTCATGGCGGAGCAGATCAACCACCTCATCGGACTCGCCGAGGCCGAGCGGATCCAGCTTCACCTTCTGCCCTTCACATTGGGCATGCATCCCCTCCTGAGCAACATGCTCACGCTGATGTGGTTTGAGGATCAGCCGCCCGTGGCCTACGGGGAGGGCCTGTACATGGGGAAGATCCACGACAGCCCATCAGTCGTTCAGGAGCTGCAGCATCGCTACGATTTCGCACTGGGCAACGCGCTGCCGCTCAAGGAATCACTGGCTCTGCTCAGCGCAACAGCAAGGGACTACGAACATCATGGCTGACCGAGCGATACCGAACGCTGGGGCACTGAAGGGCTGGCGGAAGTCCTCCTACAGCAACGACCAGGGTGGCAGCTGCCTGGAGGTCCTGGACGACCACCCCGTAGGTGTCCCTGTCCGCGACTCCAAGGTTCCTGACGGGCCCGCGCTGGTCTTCCGGTCGGCCGGCTGGACGCCGTTCGTGACCGCGGTCAAGGACGGAAGCTTCCCGGCTTGATCGCCCCCCAGAAGGCCGGCCCGCGCCGAGGTCGGTAGCTGTCGATGTGCAGCGTCTTCTCCACGAACTCGTGCACGTCCGTGTGAGGGTCCTTGTCCCACTTGCCCACGGGGGGCGGGTGCAGACTGTTCATCCGCTCGGCCTTCTTCCGGGCCGTCTTGCAGCGGCCCAGGATCTGGTGCGGCAGGACGACCTCGGGGGGCCTGGCGTCCTGGGAGCTCGGCTGGAACGGGAGCCCTGTTCGTCGCCGGGCGTGACGAAGGACAGCTCCTGCTCGTCTCGCAAGGACCGTACTACGCGACGCGGAACCTCAGCAGCACGCTGTCCTCCTCTCCGGGCTCAGGTCGACGGCCGCGTCTGACATCGTCCTGGCCGGGACGCCCGCGACCTCAGGGAACCTGTCGCTTCCGCGGCCGATCGTGTGGTCGACGTCGTGCACGAACCGCACCGGAATCCCAGGTGTTGCTGGTCCTCCTCCCCGACGACGAGGCGACGTCGGAGGCGTCGACCCGCCTCGGCGAGCGGAGGAGGCGCGGGCGCCTGCGGGCGATCTCACAGGGGCGCTCAGGGGCCGAGCCGGTCGCCGCCCCCGGGTCCGCGGCTCAGGTCGACGACGCAGAAGATGTTGTCGTCCGGGTCGGCGAGCACGACGAAGTCGGGGTCGGGCGGGTAGAGGTCCCAGTCGACGGACCGCGCGCCGAGACCGACCAGCCGTTGGACCTCGGCCCGCTGTTCCTCCGCCGAATCGGTGAAGAGGTCCAGGTGCAGACGTGGGTACGGCTCGGCGGGCGACGCGCTGCGCAGCAGACCGAGAGCCTGGCCGGAGCCGTCGGCGTACTCGAGCGTCCGCCACGTCTCGCTCGACCATTCCTCTGCGACCACGAGGGGCAAAGCCTGCGTCCAGAACGCCACCGCGCGGGGGATGTCCGTGACACCGACGACAGGGATTCCGATCCTCAGCATCCGGGCAGCCTACGGCCCGCCCGGCACGGCGGCCCTCAGCCCAGGTGCGTCGGCGCGAACATCCTCAGGACCGCCGGGAGCACGACCACCGAGGGGCCAGGGGTGGAGAGGGACTTCGTGAGGTCCTCCTCCAGGGTTTCCGGGGTGGTGCGGACGCCCGGGACGCCGAAGGACTCGGCCAGGGACACGTAGTCCGGGCGGGTCAGCTCGGTCGCCGTGGGCTCGCCGAAGGCGTCCGTCATGTACTCGCGCAGGATGCCGTAGCCGCCGTCGTCGACGATCAGCCAGGTGACGTCCAGGTCGTACTGGCGGGCCGTGGCCAGCTCGGCGATCGAGTACAGCGCTCCGCCGTCGCCGGAGACCGCGAGGACCGGGCGGGTGGGGTCGGCGACCGCCGCGCCGAGGGCGGCGGGGAAGCCGTAACCGAGTCCGCCGGCGCCCTGTGCCGAGTGCAGATGGTTGGGGCCCATCGCGTCGAACGCGGACCACGCCCAGTAGGCGAGGATCGTCATGTCCCAGAAGGACGGCGACCCGGTCGGCAGGGCGCGCCGCACGGCCGTCAGCACCTGCTGCTCCAGCGCCAGGTCCTGCCCGTCGATGCGGGCCCGCACCCGTTCCAGCAGGTCCCGCACCCGCGCCGGGGCGGTGTCGTCCTCACGCTCCTCGACCGTCTCCAGGAGCGCCTGGAGGGCGAGGCGGGCGTCGGCGTGGATGCCGATGCCGGGGTGGTTGGACTCCAGCTTGCCGAGGTCGGCCTCGACCTGGATCACCCGGCCGCGCGGCTTGAACGTGTGGTAGTTCGAGGAGAGTTCGCCGAGTCCGGAGCCGACGACGAGGAGGACGTCCGCGTCCTCCAGGAAGTCGGTGGTGTGGCGGTCCTCGATCCAGGACTGGAGGGACAGCGGGTGCGTCCACGGGAAGGCGCCCTTGCCGCCCGGGGTGGTCACCACGGGCGCCTGGATGCGCTCGGCGAGCTGCCGCAGCTTCCCGGAGGCGTCCGAGCGGACCACTCCGCCGCCCGCGATGATCGCGGGGCGTTCCGCGCCGGACAGCAGGTGCGCGGCCAGCGCGGTGAGTTCGGGGCGCGGGGGCAGCTCGTCCGGGGTGGCGTCCATCGCCGTCACCACCGGCAGGACCGTCTCGGCGAGCAGCACGTCCTGCGGGATCTCCACCCACACGGGCCCGTGCGGGACGGTGAGCGCCGACTTCCAGGCCGCCGCGATCGCGGACGGGATCTGGGAGGCCGTACGGACCGTGTGCACGGACTTGACGACGCCCCGGAACGAGGCGGACTGGTCCGGGAGTTCGTGCAGATAGCCGTGGCGTCCGCCGCCGAGGCCCGGGGTCGGCACCTGGCTGCTGATGGCGAGCACCGGCGCGGACGCGGCCGCCGCCTCCTGGAGCGCGGCCAGCGAGGTGAGCGCGCCGGGGCCGGTGGACAGCAGCAGCGGGGCGGCCTCGCCGGTGATGCGGCCGTACGCGTCGGCCGCGAAGCCCGCGTTGTTCTCCACGCGCAGGCCGATGTAGCGCAGGTCGGAGCGGCGCAGCGCGTCGAACATGCCGAGCGCGTGCTGGCCGGGCAGGCCGAAGACGGTGGTCGCGCCGAGCCCGGCCAGGGTCTCCACGACCAGGTCTCCGCCGTTGCGGCCGGGCGGGGGGTTCAGGGCCGCCTCCGTCTGCGCGGCGGTCGGGCGGAGCTCCAGGTCGTGGTCGTGCGTCACTTGGCGCGGGCCTCCGCAATCTGACGGGACATGATCGTGGTCAGTTCGTACGCCGTGTGCGACGCGGCGACCGAGGTGATCTCGGCGTGGTCGTACGCGGGCGCCACCTCGACGACGTCGGCCGAGACCAGGTTGCAGGAGGCGAGGCCGCGCAGGATCTCCAGCAGCTCGCGGGAGGTCATGCCGCCCGCCTCGGGCGTGCCGGTGCCGGGGGCGTGCGCCGGGTCGAGGCAGTCGATGTCGATGGAGATGTACAGCGGGCGGTCGCCGATGCGCTGCCGGAGCTGGTCGGCGACCTCGTCGGCGCCGCGGCGGTAGACGTCCGCGGAGGTGACGATGCCGAAGCCCATCTTCTCGTCGTCGGTGAGGTCCTGCTTGCCGTAGAGCGGGCCGCGGGTGCCGACGTGGGAGAGCGCCTCGGTGTCGAGGATGCCCTCCTCGACGGCCCGGCGGAACGGCGTGCCGTGGGTGTACTCGGCGCCGAAGTACGTGTCCCAGGTGTCGAGGTGCGCGTCGAAGTGCAGCAGCGCGACCGGGCCGTGCTTCTTGGCTACCGACCGCAGCAGCGGCAGGGCGATGGTGTGGTCGCCGCCCAGGGTCATCAGTCGGGCGCCGGTGCCGAGGAGGTCGTCGGCGGCGGCCTCTATGGTCTCGACTGCCTCGTTGATGTGGAACGGGTTGACGGCGATGTCGCCGCCGTCCGCGACCTGCGCGAGGGCGAACGGGGAGGCGTCCTGCGCGGGGTTGTAGGGGCGCAGCAGCCGGGACGCCTCACGGATGGCGTTGCCGCCGAAGCGGGCGCCCGGCCGGTACGAGACGCCCGAGTCGAACGGCACGCCCACGACGGCGACGTCGGCGCGGCCGACCTCGTCGAGCCGGGGCAGCCGGGCGAAGGTCGCGGGGCCGGCGTACCGCGGGACGCGGGAGGAGTCGACGGGGCCGCGGGGCGTCTCGTTGCTACTCATGGAGGACTGCTCTCTTTCCTACGCTTCGTCGCGTATGTGCTGACTGCCCACGATGCTACTGGGCGGCCGGGACCTGTTCGGACACGGTTTCGGACGCGTTCTCCGGCTCGGCGCCGCGTCCGGCGAGGCGCTCGCGCCAGGCGGCGAGGACGGCCGCGTCGGTCGGGCGGGTGGCGAGGGAGACGACCACGTAGGCGGCGAGGGAGGCGAGGAGGCCGTAGTAGACGGGCTCGTTGGCGAGGATGCCGTAGGTGGCCATCAGGCCGATCACGGCGAGGCCGCCGACGGCGACGGACGCGAGGGCGCCCTGCGCGGTGCCCCGCTTCCACAGCAGCCCGCCCAGAATCGGCACGAGCAGCCCGCCGACCAGCAGGTTGTACGCGACGGTCAGCGCCTGGACGACGTCGTTGAGGGCGATGGCGGTGGCGATCACGGCGAGGCCCATCAGCAGGATGAAGGCGCGGTTGCCCTTGACCTCGTCGTGCTGCTCGCCCTCCGGGCGGACGATGCCGCGCAGCCGGGACCAGATGTCGTTGTTGGCGACGGTGGCGCAGGCGATCAGCGCGCCGGAGGACGTGGACATCACGGCGGCGAGGGCGGCGGCCAGCACGAGGCCGCGCACGCCCATCGGCAGCTCGTCCTTGACGATGGTGGCGAACGCGTCGTCGGCGCTGGCCAGGTTCGGGTAGAGCACCTTGGCGGCGGTGCCGATGACCGCGCCGGCGACGGCGTAGGCGAGGCAGTAGGTGCCGGCGACGGTGCCGCCCCAGCGGGCCGTGCGGTCGCTGCGCGCGGTGAACACGCGCTGCCAGATGTCCTGCCCGATGAGCATGCCGAAGGTGTAGATCAGCACGTAGGTGAAGATCGTCTCGCCGCCGATGCCCAGCGGGTCGAAGTACTCGGTGGGCAGCTGCGCCTTCATCTCGGCGAACCCGCCCGCCTTGACCACGGCGATGGGCAGCAGCAGGAGCAGCACGCCGATCGTCTTCACCACGAACTGCACCATGTCGGTGAGCGTGATCGACCACATGCCGCCGAGCGTGGAGTACGCGACGACGATGGAGCCGCCGAGGACGATGGCGAGGGTGCGGTTCATGTCGAAGAGGACGTCGAAGATCGTGGCGTAGGCGATCGTCGAGGTCACCGCGAGCATGAGGGTGTACGCCCACATGACGAGGCCGGAGATGACGCCGGCCCGGCCGCCGTAGCGCAGGTCGAGCATCTCGGAGACGGTGTAGACCTTCAGCCGGGCGATGCGGGCGGAGAAGAAGACGGACAGGGCGAGCAGGCCGAGGCCGATGGTGAACACCATCCACGCGCCGGACAGTCCGTACTGGTAGCCGAGGCCCACGCCGCCGATGGTGGACGCGCCGCCGAGGACGATGGCGGCCATGGTGCCGGAGTACATGGCGGGGCCCAGGCGGCGGCCCGCCACCAGGAACTCGCTCTTGGACTTGGCGCGGCGCATGCCCCACCAGCCCATGGCCAGCATGCCGGCCAGATAAACGACGATGACCAGGTAGTCCACGGCCATGCGGGGGCCTCCTTCGCGCACTGTCGGTGGCGTGTCGTGCAGACGGATCGCGCTCACCGGCGCCGCGCGGGGACATCCGCCCGTACCCGCGGGTTGCCGGTGACCCGACCTTAGGTGGCCGAAAAGCGACTGCGAAGTGTACGTTTCATCCAGATCGGCAGCCTGGGATGGAGGAAACGTCCACCGTGCCGGACCCCACTGTTCCGCCCACACCCCCCGTGCCCCTGGACGCGCTGCTGGCCCGCGCGGACCTGGGCCTGCGCCGGATCGCGGGCCCCGCGGACCCGGCCGTCGTCGTGCACTGGGCGCACACCTCGGAGATGGCCGACCCGTACCCGTACCTGCTGGGCGGCGAACTGCTGCTGTCGGCGGGCGTGCACATCCCGGACGGCGCCGGCGCGGGCTATTTCGACGCCTACGTGTCGCGGATCGTCGCGGCGGGCGGGGCGGCGCTCGGCTTCGGCGTCGCGCCGGTGCACGACACCGTGCCCGGGGCGCTGGTGGAGGCGTGCGAGATGCACGGGCTGCCACTGCTGGAGGTGCCGCCGCGGACCACGTTCTCGGCGGTGGCGCGGGCGCTGTGGCAGCTGATGGCGCAGGCCCGCACGGCCGAGCTGCGGAGGGTCACGGAGGCCCAGCAGAGCCTGGCCGCCGCCGCGGCCCGCCCCAACCCGGTCCCCTCCGTCCTCCAGCAGCTCGCCCGCCGCCTGGGCGGCCGCGCGGTGCTGTACGGCCCCGAGGGCACGCGGATCGCGGCCGCGGGGCCGGACCCGGGCGAGGCTGTGCGGACGGCGCTGGCGAAACTCGCGGAGGTCGTACGCCCGTCGGGGCAGGAGCCCTCGGACGCCCGTCCCTCCTCCGCGTCGGACACGGTGGCAGGGCTGCGGCTGGTCGCCCACGCGCTGGGCAGCGGCGAGGGGTTCGTGCTCGGGACGGCCGCCCCGCAGCGGGACGCGGGCGACCACACCATCGCGTCGGTCGCGGCCGTGCTGCTGTCCTTGCTCACCGGCGAACGCCACAGCGGCTCGGGCGCGGGCCGCTCCTCCGCGCTGGTACGGCTGCTGCTGGGCGCGGCGCCCGCGGAGGTGGCGCCGCTGCTCGGCGGGGACCGGTGGCGGGTGGTGCACGGCAGGCCGGACGGGAGGGTGGCGCCGGACCCGGTGGCCGCGTCCGCGCTGGGCGCGGCCCTCGGTTCGTCGCTGGTGGACGTGGCGGGCGAGGTCGTGCGGGTGCTGGTGCCCGACGGGCGGACGGTGGAGCGGGTGCAGGGCTGGACGCTCGGCGTCAGCGCGGCGGCGGCCTCGCGGGACTGGTCGGCCGCCGACACCCAGGCGGCCCGCGCCCTAGCCCGCGCCCGCGCCACCCGCACCCCGCTCCTCCGCCACGGCGACCGCCCGACGCCCCTCACGGACCTGGTCCCCCCAACGGAGGCGGCCGCCCACGCCCGCGCGCTCCTCGCCCCCATAGAGCAATCCCCGGCCCTGGTCGACACACTCCGCACCTGGCTCTCCCTCCACGGCAGCTGGGACCGCACGGCGGTAGCCCTGAACGTCCACCGCAACACGGTCCGCCAGCGCATCGCCCGCTGCGCGTCCCTCCTGAACGCGGACCTGGACGACCCGGACGTCCGCATGGACCTGTGGTTCGCGCTCCGAACGCGGTAGCACAACGCCCCAAAGGGGCGCGGGGAACCGCGCGCCCAGCCCCCGACCGGGCCCGCAGCCGGATCCACACACCGGGCACCACGGCCACCGTGAAGGCCACGTGACACCAACACCCCCAAAGGGGCGCGGGGAACTGCGCGACCAGCCCCCACCGGGCCCGCAGCCGCCCGCCGGCCGCCCCACCCCATAAGTAGCCGTACGCATCCACCTGAGTACGTGACGCACGTCCCAGCGCGCGATACACCAGGGACGGCCCCTGTTCCCTGCCTCACAATGGACGCATGCCGATACCCGGGACCCCCAGCCGCGCCGAACTCGTCGAACACCTGGTCGCCACCCGCATCGCGGGCGAGGTCGCCACGCCCCGCGAGAACAACCTCTCCCACTACCGGAAGCTGGCGAACGGCGACCGGCACTACTGGCTCGGCCTGGAGCTCGGCGAGCGCTGGACCGACGAGCAGGACGTGCTCGCGGTGATGGCGGAGCGCGTCGGTGTGAACGACGACCCCGAGCACCGGTACGGGCAGGACACCATCGACCCCGAGCTGACGGTCGACGGCCTGGAGCGGATGGCGGGGCGGCTGCGCAAGGCCGCGGAGGGACGGCAGCGGGTGCTGCTGGCGACCGGCCACCCGGGCGGCCTGCTGGACGTGCACCGGGCGACGGCCGCCGCACTGCGGGCGGCGGGCTGCGACATCCTGGTGATCCCGGACGGGCTGACCACGGAGGAGGGCTACGTCATGCAGTTCGCGGACGTGGCGGTGCTGGAGCACGGGGCGACGCTGTGGCACACCCACTCGGGCTCGCCGATGAAGACGATCCTCACGGCGCTGGAGCGCGAGGGGAGACCGCTGCCCGACCTGGTGGTCGCCGACCACGGCTGGGCGGGCGCGGCGGGACAGTACGGCGTGGACTCCGTCGGGTACGCCGACTGCAACGACCCCGCGCTGTTCCTCGCCGAGGCCGAGGGCACCGTCCAGGTGACGGTCCCCCTGGACGACCATGTGACGAGCCCCCGCCACTACGACCCGATGACGGCGTACCTGCTGGATCAGGCCGGCCTGAGCTGAGGCGGACGCCCCTCGGGCGCGCCTCCGGGCCGCGGCCGGCCCGAAGAGGCGCCGCGGCCTCACCCCCGGGCGTCAGTCCTCGTCGCGCGGGACGCGGACCACGCCCTCCTGGATGACCGACACCGCGAGGCGCCCGTCCTGGGTGTAGATGCGGCCCTGGCCGAGACCCCGGCCGCCGTGCGCCGACGGCGACTGCTGGTCGTACAGCAGCCACTCGTCCGCGCGGAACGGGCGGTGGAACCACATCGCGTGGTCCAGGGACGCCCCGACCACGTCGCCGACGGCCCAGCCGCCGCGCCCGTGGGCGAGCAGGATCGAGTCCAGCAGCGTCATGTCGGAGACGTACGTGGCGAGCACGACGTGCAGCAGCGGGTCGTCGCCCTCGACCTTGCCGTTGGTGCGGAACCACACCTGGCTGTGCGGGTCGCGCGGCTCGCCGAAACGGCCGTACGGCGGGTCGTCGACGTAGCGCAGGTCGACGGCGGCGCGGGCGCCGAGGTAGCGGTGCACCACCTCCGACGACAGGTGCGGATAGCCCCGCAGCCGCTCCTCCGAGGTGGGGAGCGTCTCCGGGTCCGGGGAGTCCGGCATCGGCGCCTGGTGGTCCAGGCCCTCCTCGTGCGTCTGGAAGGACGCGGAGAGGTGGAAGATCGGCTTGCCGTGCTGGACCGCCACCACCCGCCGGGTGGTGAAGGACCGGCCGTCGCGGATCCGGTCGACGGTGTAGACGATCGGCGCGCCCGGGTCGCCGATGCGCAGGAAGTACGCGTGCAGCGAGTGCGGGGGCCGGTCGGCGGGGACGGTGCGCCCCGCGGCGACCAGGGCCTGCGCCGCCACCTGCCCGCCGAAGACGCGGGGGACGGCGGAGGCGCGGGACCGGCCGCGGAAGATGTCCTCCTCGATCTGCTCGAGGTCGAGCAGATCGAGGAGTTCCTGAAGAGCCTGACTCATGGAATCAGTTGTATACGGCAGGGATTTCCGGGACCTTACAGGCCCATGTCCTTGGCGATGATCGTCTTCATGATCTCGCTGGTGCCGCCGTAGATGCGGTTGACCCGGTTGTCCGCGTACAGGCGGGCGATCGGGTACTCGTTCATGTAGCCGTAGCCGCCGTGCAGCTGGAGGCAGCGGTCGATGACGCGGTGGGCGACCTCGGTGCAGAACAGCTTGGCGCTGGCGGCCTCGGCGGGCGTGAGCTCGCCGGCGTCCAGGGCCTCGGTGGCGCGGTCGGCGACGGCCTCGGCGGCGTCCACCTCGGCCTGGCAGGCGGCCAGCTCGAACTTGGTGTTCTGGAAGTGCGCGACGGGCTTGCCGAAGACGGTGCGCTCCTGCACGTACTGCTTGGCGAACCGGACCGCGGCCTTGGCCTGGGCGTAGGCGCCGTAGGCGATGCCCCAGCGCTCGGAGGCCAGGTTGTGGCCGAGGTAGTAGAAGCCCTTGTTCTCCTCGCCGAGCAGGTCCTCCGCGGCGACCTTCACGTCGACGAACGCCAGCTCGGCGGTGTCGGAGGTGCGCAGGCCGAGCTTGTCGAGCTTGCGGCCGACGGAGTAGCCCTCGGACTTGGTGTCCACGACGAAGAGGGAGATGCCGTGACGGCGGTCCTCGGCGGTGGGGGCCGCGGTGCGGGCGCAGACGATCACCTTGTCGGCGTGCACGCCGCCGGTGATGAAGGTCTTGGCGCCGTTGAGGACGTAGTGGGTGCCGTCCTCGCTCAGCTTGGCGGTGGTCTTCATGCCCGCGAGGTCGGAGCCGGTGCCCGGCTCCGTCATCGCGATGGCCCACATCTCCTCGCCGGTGACGAACTTCGGGAGGTACCGCTTCTTCTGCTCGTCGGTGCCGAGCATCTTGATGTAAGGAAGGGCGAGCAGCACGTGCACGCCGGAGCCGCCGAACTGGACGCCCGCGCGGGCGGTCTCCTCGTAGAGGACGGCCTCGAACTTGTGGGTGTCCATGCCCGCGCCACCGAACTCCTCCGGCACGCTGATGCCGAAGATGCCCAGCTCACCGAGCTTGTAGTAGAAGTCGCGGGGCGCCTGTCCGGCCGCGAACCACTCGTCGTAGACGGGGACGACCTCGGCCTCGATGAAGGCGCGGATGGTCTCCCGGAACGCCTCGTGATCCTCGTTGAAAATCGTACGGCGCACTGCCGCCACCTCCGCAGCCTGGGCATGTCTAAGCGCTTGCTCAGAGAAAGGTACCGGCGAGTATCCACAGTCGTCCAGACCGGACGCCCCGTAACGCTCGTCACTCCGCGCGGGCGGGCGCGCCCCTCAGGACTCCGCCGCCGCCGCGAACGCCCCCCGCGCCATCCGGTGCAGCAGCTCCGCCGTGCCCGCGCGGTCCGGGAGGGAGCCCGGGCGGGTGAGGTGGGGGGTGGAGTTGAGGAGGCCGAAGACCGAGTGGACCGCCGAGCGGGCGGCAGGCTCGGTGAGGCCCGGGTAGAGGCGGCGTACGGCTCCCACCCACAGCTCGACGTACTGCCGCTGGAGCTGGCGCACCAGCTTGCGGTCGGCGTCCCGGAGGCGGTCCAGCTCACGGTCGTGCAGGGTGATGAGCGGGCGGTCGTCGAGCGCGAAGTCGATGTGCCCCTCGATCAGCGAGTCGAGGACCGCCTCGGGAGCCACTCCGGCCGCTTCCGCCTCGGAGAGCCGCCGCTTCGCCCCGGTCAGGAGCGACTCGCTGATGCCGACCAGCAGCTCCGCCAGCATCGCGTCCTTGCCCGCGAAGTGCCGGTAGAGCCCCGGCCCGCTGATGCCGACGGCGGCGCCTATCTCGTCGACGCCGACCCCGTGGAAGCCCCGCTCGGCGAAGAGCCGCGCGGCCTCCTTGAGGATCTGCTCGCGGCGGGTGGGGGCATCGGTTCTGGTGGCCATGAAGACGATTCTAGACAGGGAGGTTAGCGGTCGTTAACCTGAAGGAAACGCGTTAACGCTCATTAACACGTGAGGGGACCCGCAGGATGCATGAGGCACCGGAGCTTCACAGCGCGGCAGATCCCGCGTCGGAGGCCTTTCGGGCCAACGAGGAGGCGCACCGAGCCCTCGTCGAGGAGCTGCGCGGCAAGCTGGCCGCGGCGGCGCTCGGCGGCGGCGAGCGGGCGCGCGCCCGTCACACCGCGCGCGGGAAGCTGCTCCCGCGCGACCGGGTGGACACCCTCCTGGACCCCGGCTCGCCCTTCCTGGAGCTGGCCCCGCTGGCCGCCGACGGGATGTACGACGGGCAGGCGCCGGCGGCCGGGGTGATCGCCGGGATCGGCCGGGTCGCGGGCCGCGAGTGCGTGGTCGTCGCCAACGACGCCACCGTCAAGGGCGGCACGTACTACCCGATGACCGTGAAGAAGCACCTGCGCGCGCAGGAGGTGGCCCTGGACAACCGGCTGCCCTGCGTCTACCTGGTGGACTCCGGCGGCGCCTTCCTGCCGATGCAGGACGAGGTCTTCCCGGACCGGGACCACTTCGGCCGCATCTTCTACAACCAGGCCCGCATGTCCGGCGCCGGCATCCCGCAGATCGCGGCGGTGCTCGGCTCCTGCACGGCCGGCGGGGCGTACGTGCCCGCGATGAGCGACGAGGCGGTGATCGTCCGCAACCAGGGCACGATCTTCCTCGGCGGCCCGCCGCTGGTGAAGGCGGCCACCGGTGAGGTGGTCACGGCGGAGGAGCTGGGCGGCGGCGAGGTCCACTCGCGGGTGTCCGGGGTGACCGACCACCTCGCCGAGGACGACGCGCACGCGCTGAGGATCGTCCGCCAGATCGTCTCCACGCTGCCCGGACGCGGTCGGCTGCCGTGGCGGGTGGAGCCGGTCGCCGAGCCGAAGGTGGACCCGGCGGGGCTGTACGGCGCGGTGCCGGTGGACTCCCGCACGCCCTACGACGTCCGCGAGATCATCGCGCGCGTCGTGGACGGCTCGCGGTTCGCGGAGTTCAAGTCGGAGTACGGGCAGACCCTGGTCACCGGCTTCGCGCACATCCACGGCCACCCGGTGGGGATCGTCGCCAACAACGGCATCCTGTTTTCCGAGTCGGCCCAGAAGGGCGCGCACTTCATCGAGCTGTGCGACCAGCGCGGCATCCCGCTGGTGTTCCTGCAGAACATCTCGGGCTTCATGGTCGGCCGGGACTACGAGGCGGGCGGCATCGCCAAGCACGGCGCCAAGATGGTCACGGCGGTGGCCTGCACGCGCGTGCCGAAGCTGACCGTCGTGGTCGGCGGCTCCTACGGCGCGGGCAACTACTCGATGTGCGGCCGGGCCTACTCCCCCCGCTTCCTGTGGATGTGGCCGAACGCCAAGATCTCGGTGATGGGCGGCGAGCAGGCCGCCTCGGTGCTCGCGACCGTCAAGCGGGACCAGCTGGAGGCGCGGGGCGAGGAGTGGCCGGCGGACGAGGAGGAGGCGTTCAAGTCCCCGATCCGCGCCCAGTACGAGCGCCAGGGGAACGCCTACTACGCGACCGCCCGCCTCTGGGACGACGGCGTGATCGACCCGATGGACACCCGCCAGGTGCTGGGGCTGGCCCTGACCGCGTGCGCC
Source organism: Streptomyces sp. P9-2 (assembly GCF_051903975.1). Lineage (NCBI taxonomy): Bacteria > Bacillati > Actinomycetota > Actinomycetes > Kitasatosporales > Streptomycetaceae > Streptomyces > Streptomyces sp. P9-2. Next base: position 2,514,746 of record NZ_CP192633.1, on the reverse strand, counting down.
AACGCGCCCCTGGGTGACCCCCAGTTCGGCGTCTTCCGGATGTGAGGGGACCCCTGACGATGACTGATCAGATGTTCGACACGGTGCTGGTGGCGAACCGGGGCGAGATCGCCGTGCGTGTCGTGCGCACGCTGCGGTCGCTGGGCGTGCGCTCGGTGGCGGTGTACTCGGACGCGGACGCGGACGCCCGGCACGTCCGGGAGGCCGACACGGCGGTGCGGATCGGCCCGGCGCCGGCCGCCGAGAGCTATCTGTCGGCGGAGCGGCTGCTGGAAGCGGCCGCCCGCACCGGCGCGCGGGCGGTGCACCCGGGGTACGGCTTCCTCGCGGAGAACGCGGAGTTCGCGCGGGCCTGCGAGGCGGCGGGGCTCGCCTTCATCGGGCCGCCGGCGGACGCCATCGCCCTGATGGGCGACAAGATCCGCGCCAAGGAGACGGTGCAGGCGGCCGGTGTGCCGGTGGTGCCCGGCTCCAGCGGCAGCGGGCTGACGGACGCGCAGCTCGTCGACGCGGCCCGGGAGATCGGCATGCCGGTGCTGCTGAAGCCCTCGGCGGGCGGCGGCGGCAAGGGCATGCGCCTGGTGCGGGACGAGACACGCCTCGCGGACGAGATCGCGGCGGCCCGGCGCGAGGCCCGCGCCTCCTTCGGCGACGACACGCTGCTGGTGGAGCGGTGGATCGACCGGCCCCGGCACATCGAGATCCAGGTGCTGGCCGACGGCCACGGCACCGTGGTGCACCTCGGCGAGCGCGAGTGCTCGCTCCAGCGCCGGCACCAGAAGATCGTCGAGGAGGCGCCCAGTGTGCTCCTCGACGAGAAGGTCCGGGCGGCGATGGGCGAGGCGGCCGTGCAGGCGGCCCGCTCCTGCGGCTACCGGGGCGCGGGCACGGTGGAGTTCATCGTCCCGGGCGACGACCCGTCGGCGTACTACTTCATGGAGATGAACACCCGGCTCCAGGTGGAGCACCCGGTCACGGAGCTCGTCACCGGGCTCGACCTGGTGGAGTGGCAGCTGCGGGTCGCGGCGGGCGAGCGGCTGGCGTTCGGGCAGGACGACGTACGGCTCACCGGGCACGCGGTCGAGGCGCGGCTGTGCGCCGAGGACCCGGCGCGCGGCTTCCTGCCCTCCGGCGGCACGGTGCTGCGGCTGCGCGAGCCGCAGGGCGACGGCGTGCGCACGGACTCCGGGCTGAGCGAGGGCACGGAGGTCGGCAGCCTGTACGACCCGATGCTGTCCAAGGTGATCGCGTACGGCCCCGACCGGGCGACCGCGCTGCGCAGGCTGCGGGCGGCGCTCGCGGAGACGGTGACGCTGGGCGTGCAGACCAACGCGGGCTTCCTGCGGCGGCTGCTGGCGCACCCGGCGGTCGTGTCGGGCGAGCTGGACACCGGTCTGGTGGAACGGGAGGCGGACTCCCTGGTCGGCGGCGAGGTCCCGGCCGAGGTGTACGCGGCGGCGGCGCTGCTGCGCCAGGCCGCCCTCGAACCCGACACGGGCCCCGGCTGGCGTGACCCGTTCGACGCCGCCGACGGCTGGCGGATGGGCGGTGGCCGGGCCTGGACGGCGCACCCTCTGCGGGTGGCGGGCCACGACCCGGTGACCGTGCGGGTGCGGGCCACGGCCGACGGCGGCACGGAGCTGCTGCTGCCCGGCGCGGACACCCCGCTGCGGGCGTCCGCGGGGCCGTTGGAGGGACACCGGTTCACCTGCGCGCTGGACGGCGTCGCGCACACCTTCGCCGCCCTGCCCGACGGCTCCTGGCTGGGCCGGGACGGCGACGCCTGGCAGGTGCGGGACCACGACCCGGTCGCCGCGTCCCTCAGCCGGGCGGGTCAGGCGGGCGCCGACTCGCTGACCGCGCCGATGCCGGGCACGGTGACGGTGGTGAAGGTCGCCGTCGGCGACGAGGTGGACGCGGGCCAGAGCCTGCTGGTGGTGGAGGCGATGAAGATGGAGCACGTCATCTCGGCCCCGCACGCCGGCACGGTCACGGAGCTGGACGTGTCCCCGGGCACGACGGTCGCCATGGACCAGGTGCTCGCGGTCATCGCGCCCGTGGAGACCGCGGAACCGGCGGAAGGGGAGACGGCATGAACGTGAGCGAGCTGGGCCTGCCCATGGCCGTACCGGCCGAGGGGCTGCCCGCGCGGGTGCGGATCCACGAGGTGGGCGCCCGCGACGGCCTGCAGAACGAGAAGCAGATCGTGCCGACGGCGGTGAAGGCGGAGTTCGTCCGCCGGCTGGCCGGCACGGGCCTGACCACCATCGAGGCGACGAGCTTCGTGCACCCCAAGTGGGTGCCGCAGCTCGCGGACGCCGAGGACCTGTACCCGGCGGTGTCCGGCCTGCCGGTCGAGCTGCCGGTGCTGGTGCCCAACGAGCGCGGCCTGGACCGCGCGCTGGCGCTGGGCGCCCGCCGGGTGGCGGTGTTCGCCAGCGCCACGGAGTCCTTCGCCAAGGCCAACCTCAACCGCACGGTGGACGAGTCGCTGGCCATGTTCGAGCCGGTGGTGGCCCGCGCCAAGGAGCAGGGCGTCCACGTGCGCGGGTATCTCTCGATGTGCTTCGGCGACCCCTGGGAGGGCGCGGTCCCGGTCTCCCAGGTGGTGAAGGTGTGCCGGGCGCTGCTCGACCTGGGCTGCGACGAGCTGAGCCTCGGGGACACCATCGGGGTGGCGACCCCGGGCCATGTGACGGCCCTGATCCGCGCGCTCGCGGAGGCGGGCGTGCCCGTCCCGGCGCTGGGCGTGCACTTCCACGACACCTACGGCCAGGCGCTGTCCAACACCCTGGCCGCGCTCCAGCAGGGCGTCGCCACGGTCGACGCCTCGGCGGGCGGACTGGGCGGCTGCCCGTACGCGAAGTCCGCCACCGGCAATCTCGCCACCGAAGACCTCGTGTGGATGCTGCGCGGCCTCGGCATCGACACCGGGGTCGACCTCGGCCGTCTCGTCGCCACAAGCGTCTGGATGGCCGCCCACCTGGGGCGGCCCAGCCCGTCCCGCACCGTACGAGCCCTCTCCCACCAGGAGCAGTGACGACATGGACCACAAGCTTTCCCCCGAACTCGACGAACTCCGCCGCACGGTCGAGGAGTTCGCGCACGACGTGGTGGCGCCGAAGATCGGCGACTTCTACGAGCGGCACGAGTTCCCGTACGAGATCGTGCGCGAGATGGGCCGCATGGGGCTGTTCGGGCTGCCGTTCCCGGAGGAGTACGGCGGCATGGGCGGCGACTACTTCGCGCTGGGCGTGGCCCTGGAGGAACTGGCCCGCGTGGACTCCTCGGTGGCCATCACCCTGGAGGCGGGCGTCTCGCTGGGCGCCATGCCGCTGCACCTGTTCGGCACCGAGGAGCAGAAGCGCGAGTGGCTGCCCCGGCTGTGCTCGGGCGAGATACTCGGCGCGTTCGGCCTGACCGAGCCGGACGGCGGCAGCGACGCGGGCGCGACCCGCACGACGGCCCGCCTGGACGAGGCGACCGGCGAGTGGGTCATCAACGGCACCAAGTGCTTCATCACCAACTCCGGCACGGACATCACGGGTCTGGTCACCGTCACCGCCGTCACCGGCCGCAAGCCCGACGGGAAGCCGCAGATCTCGTCGATCATCGTTCCGTCCGGCACCCCGGGCTTCACGGTGGCGGCTCCGTACTCGAAGGTCGGCTGGAACGCCTCGGACACCCGCGAGCTGTCCTTCCAGGACGTGCGCGTCCCGGCGGCCAACCTGCTGGGCCAGGAGGGCCGCGGCTACGCCCAGTTCCTGCGCATCCTCGACGAGGGCCGCATCGCCATCGCCGCGCTCGCCACGGGTCTCGCGCAGGGCTGTGTGGACGAGTCGGTGAAGTACGCCAGGGAACGGCACGCGTTCGGGCGTCCGATCGGCGCCAACCAGGCGATCCAGTTCAAGATCGCCGACATGGAGATGAAGGCGCACACGGCGCGTCTGGCGTGGCGGGACGCGGCGAGCCGGCTGGTGGCGGGCGAGCCGTTCAAGAAGGAGGCGGCGCTGGCCAAGCTGTACTCCTCCACGGTGGCCGTGGACAACGCGCGCGACGCGACGCAGATCCACGGCGGCTACGGCTTCATGAACGAGTACCCGGTGGCCCGCATGTGGCGCGACTCCAAGATCCTGGAGATCGGCGAGGGCACGAGCGAGGTCCAGCGGATGCTCATCGCCCGGGAGTTGGGGCTGGCGGGCTGAGCCACCGCTCCCCATGAGTGAACGGCCCGCGCCACCCCGGCGCGGGCCGTCGTCGTGCGGCCGGGTGATCCGAATCACGGTGGCGAACCGGCGCATGCCGGACATGGAGCCCCGTAGGCCCTCTGGACAGATCGTTTGGTTAGGCTAACCTAACGCTGTTTGCACATCGGTCCCGTACGCACGAAAGCAGACCCTTCCATGTCGAACGCCAGAACCGCCCGTTTCTCCCGTCGTGGACTGCTCGCCGCCGGCGGCGCGCTGGGGCTCGGCGCCGTGCTCACCGCCTGCGGGGACGACGACGCGAAGGACGGCGGCGCGGACACGAAGGGCTCCGCGAAGTCCGGTCCCTGGACCTTCAAGGACGACCGCGGCACCACGGTGAAGCTCGACGAGGCGCCCAGGAACATCGTCGCGTTCACGGGTGTGGCCGCCGCGCTGTACGACTACGGCATCGAGGTCAAGGGCGTGTTCGGCCCGACCACCACCAAGGACGGCAAGGCGGACGTCCAGGCGGGCGACATGGACGTCACCAAGGTGACGGTCCTGGGCAACGTCTGGGACCAGTTCAACGTCGAGAAGTACGCGGCCCTCGCGCCCGACGTCCTGATCTCCACGATGTTCGACGACGCCGGCACCCTCTGGTACGTCCCCGAGGCGTCCAAGGACAAGATCGCCAAGCTCGCGCCCAGCGTCGGCATCTCCGTGTTCGACCGTCAGCTCACCGGCCCGCTCCAGCGGATGTGGGAGCTGGCCGAGTCGCTCGGCGCCGACATGACGGCCGCGAAGGTCACCGACGCCAAGAAGCGGTTCGAGGCGGCCTCGGAGCGGCTGCGCAAGGCCGCCAAGGCCAAGCCCGAGATCAAGGTGCTGGTCGGCTCCGCGAGCCCCGAGCTGTTCTACGTCTCCGGCAGCAACCTCTCCATCGACCTGGAGTACTTCAAGGCCCTCGGCGTGAACTTCGTGGAGCCGACGGAGGAGGCCAAGAAGGCCACCGGCGGCTGGTTCGAGAGCCTGAGCTGGGAGAACGTCGACAAGCACAAGGCCGACGTGATCCTGATGGACGACCGCTCCTCGGCCATCCAGCCCGCCGACATCACCGAGGCGACCTGGAAGCAGCTGCCGGCCGTCAAGGCCGGCCAGGTCATCGCCCGTTCCACCGAGCCGATCCTGTCCTACGACAAGTGCGTGGCGCCCGTGGAGGCGCTCGCCGAGGCCATCGAGAAGGCCAAGAAGGTCAGCTGACCCTCGCAAGGTCCCCGCGCCGGCCCCCCGTGAGGGCCGGCCGCCCCCGACTCGCAGGAGTACGCCGTGACGACTGCCGTGGCCGCCCCGTTCCGTTTCTTCGCCCTTCAGGTCGCCGGGACGCGGCGGCTCGGCCCGTCGCTGGTCCGGGTCACCTTCACCGGGCCGGAGCTGCGCGACTTCCGCTCCGACGGACGCGACCAGTCCCTGTCGCTGTTCCTGCCTCACCCGGGGCAGGACGCGCCGGTGGTGCCGCTGGAGCTGGGCGACGGGTGGTGGCAGGGCTGGCGCGAACTGCCCGACGACGTACGGGCGGTGATGCGCTCGTACACGCTGCGGGCGCTGCGCGCGGACGCCCTCGGACGGACCACCGAGATCGACGTCGACTTCGTGCTGCACGGCGTCGGCGCGGAGGCGGGCCCGTCCGCCGAGGCCGGTCCGGCGTCCCGCTGGGCCGCCCGTGCCACGGCGGGCGACCGGGTGCTGCTGCTCGGCCCCGCGATCGCCGACAACCGCGCGATCCGCTTCCGCCCGCCCGAGGACGCCTCGACGGTGCTGCTGTGGGCGGACGAGACCGCCCTGCCCGCCGCGGCCGCCGTCCTGGAGACCCTCCCGCCCGGCGTCCGCGCCCGGGTGTGGCTGGAGGTGCCGCACGCCGGGGACGTCCAGGAGCTGCCGACCGCGGCGGACGCGGAGATCGCCTGGTTCGTGCGGGAGGGCACTGCCTCCCCGGAGACCCCGCTGGCCCTGGACGCCGTCCGGCAGACCGCCCTCCCCTTCCCCGAGCACGCCTACGTGTGGATCGCCGGGGAGTCCGGCCATGTGAAGCAGCTGCGCCGGCACTTCGTCCGGGAGCGCGGTGTCGACCGCCGCCGGGTGACGTTCGTGGGCTACTGGCGGCGCGGTCTGACGGAGGAGCAGATCCGCGAACAGGCTTGAGCCGTAAGCGAGTTGAGGCTTCGTGGCGTCCCGTTGAGGACGTGACGACGGTCACGGCGGAAACGGGATTACCTCCGGAAAAGTTTGGTTAGGCTAACCTAAGTTCTGCCGCACCGGCCCTCTCCCCGCACGGACCGTCCCCACCGGAGGACCCCCACATGCGCTCTCACCTGCTCAACGACACCACCACGGAGCACTACCGCCGCTCCGTGACCGAAGGAGTCGAGCGGGTGGCCGCCAAACTCGCCGCCACCGACCGACCGTTCACCGGCGTCACGGTCGACGACCTCGCCCCGCGCATCGACGCGATCGACCTCGACCAGCCGCTGCGCGACACCACCGCGGTGCTGGACGAACTGGAGGACGTCTACCTCAGGGACGCGGTCTACTTCCACCACCCCCGCTACCTCGCCCACCTCAACTGCCCGGTCGTCATCCCGGCCGTGCTCGGCGAGGCGGTGCTCTCCGCCGTCAACTCCTCCCTGGACACCTGGGACCAGTCGGCCGGCGGCACCCTGATCGAGCGGAAACTCATCGACTGGACGGCCGCCCGCATCGGCCTCGGCCCCGCCGCCGACGGCGTGTTCACCTCCGGCGGCACCCAGTCCAACCTCCAGGCGCTGCTGCTGGCCCGCGAGGAGGCCAAGTCCCCGGACCTGGCGAAGCTGCGCGTCTTCGCCTCCGAGGTCAGCCACTTCAGTGTGCAGAAGTCGGCGAAGCTCCTCGGCCTCGGGTCGGACGCCGTGGTGGCCGTCCCCCTCGACCACGACAAGCGGATGCGGACCGTCGCCCTCGCCCGCGAGCTGGAGCGCTGTGCCGAGGCGGGGCTTGTCCCGATGGCGGTCGTCGCCACCGCAGGCACCACCGACTTCGGCTCCATCGACCCGCTGCCGGAGATCGCGGGCCTGTGCGAGCAGTACGGCGCCTGGATGCACGTGGACGCCGCCTACGGCTGCGGACTGCTCGCCTCCCTGAAGTACCGGCACCGCATCGACGGCATCGAGCGCGCCGACTCGGTCACCGTCGACTACCACAAGTCCTTCTTCCAGCCGGTCAGTTCCTCGGCCGTGCTGGTGCGCGACGCGGCCACGCTGCGGCACGCCACCTACCACGCGGAGTACCTCAACCCGCGCCGCATGGTGACCGAGCGCATCCCCAACCAGGTCGACAAGTCCCTCCAGACCACCCGCCGCTTCGACGCGCTGAAGCTGTGGATGACGCTGCGCGTGATGGGCGCCGACGGCATCGGCGCGCTCTTCGACGAGGTGTGCGACCTCGCCGCCGAGGGCTGGAAGCTGCTGGCCGCCGACCCCCGCTTCGACGTGGTGGTCGAGCCGAGCCTGTCCACCCTGGTCTTCCGCTACGTCCCGGCCGCCGTCACCGACCCCGCCGAGACCGACCGCGCCAACCTGTACGCCCGCAAGGCCCTGTTCGCCTCCGGCGACGCGGTGGTCGCGGGCACCAAGGTGTCCGGGCGCCACTACCTGAAGTTCACCCTGCTCAACCCCGAGACCACGACGGCCGACATCACGGCCGTCCTCGACCTGATCGCCGGCCACGCCGAGCAGTACCTGGGAGAGTCCCTTGACCGCGCTTGCTGACACCACGGAACCCACCTACGACTTCGTGGGCATCGGGCTCGGCCCGTTCAACCTGGGGCTGGCCTGCCTGACCGAGCCCGTCGACGAGCTCGCGGGCGTCTTCCTGGAGTCCAAGCCGGACTTCGAGTGGCACGCGGGGATGTTCCTCGACGGCGCGCACCTGCAGACGCCGTTCATGTCGGACCTGGTCACCCTGGCCGACCCGACCTCCCCGTACTCCTTCCTCAACTACCTGAAGGAGAAGGGCCGGCTGTACTCGTTCTACATCCGGGAGAACTTCTACCCGCTGCGCGTCGAGTACGACGACTACTGCCGCTGGGCCGCCGCGCAGCTCAGCAGCATCCGGTTCGGCACCACGGTCACCGAGGTCACCTGGGACGACACCGCCGAGGTGTACGTCGTGGCCACCGACTCCGGTACGACGTACCGCGGCCGGCACCTGGTGCTCGGCACCGGCACCGTGCCGTTCGTGCCCGAGGCGTGCCGCGGCCTGGACGGTGACCTCTTCCACAACGCGCAGTACATGCACCGCAAGGCGGAACTGCTGGAGAAGAAATCGGTCACGATCGTGGGCAGCGGGCAGTCCGCCGCCGAGATCTACTACGAGCTGCTGTCCGAGATCGACGCCCACGGCTACCAGCTCAACTGGGTCACCCGTTCCCCGCGGTTCTTCCCGCTGGAGTACACCAAGCTGACCCTGGAGATGACGTCCCCGGACTACATCGACTACTTCCGCGCGCTGCCCGAGGACACCCGCTACCGGCTGGAGAAGCAGCAGAAGGGCCTGTTCAAGGGCATCAACTCGGACCTGATCGACGCGATCTTCGACCTGCTGTACCAGAAGAACGTGGAGAGCGGCGGCCGCGGCGTGCCCACCCGGCTGCTCACCAACTCCTCGCTCACCACCGCGCGGTACCAGGACGGCACGTACACGCTGGGCTTCCGCCAGGACGAGCAGGGCAAGGACTTCGAGATCGCCACCGAGGGCCTGGTGCTGGCCACCGGCTACCACTACGAGCAGCCCGCGTTCCTGGACCCGGTGCGCGACCGGCTGCGCTTCGACGGCCACGGACGGTTCGACGTCGCCCGCAACTACGCGATCGACGTGACCGGGCGCGGTGTGTTCCTGCAGAACGCGGGCGTGCACACGCACAGCATCACCAGCCCCGACCTGGGCATGGGCGCCTACCGCAACGCCTCGATCATCCGCGAGCTGCTGGGCACCGAGTACTACCCGGTCGAGAAGAGCATCGCCTTCCAGGAGTTCGCCGTATGAGCACCATCGGTACGTTCACCGTCCGCCCGCTCGACCCGGAGAAGGACGCGGAGCTGCTGCACCGCTGGGTGACGCACCCCAAGGCGTCGTTCTGGATGATGCAGGACGCGACCCTCCAGGACGTCGAGCAGGAGTACGCGCGGATCGCCGCCCACGAGCACCACCACGCGTATCTGGGCCTGCACGACGGCGAACCCGCCTTCCTGATGGAGAAGTACGACCCCCGGTACGTCGAACTCGTCGGGCTCTACGAGCCCGAGCCCGGTGACGTCGGCATGCACTTCCTGGTCGCCCCCACCGACCGCCCCGTCCACGGCTTCACCCGCGCCGTCATCACCGCCGTGATGGAGGAGCTGTTCGCCGACCCGGCCGTCCGCCGTGTCGTGGTGGAGCCGGACGTCGGCAACAAGGCCGTGCACGCCCTCAACGAGGCCGTGGGCTTTGTGCCCGAGCGCGAGATCGACAAGCCGGAGAAGCGCGCGCTGCTGAGTTTCTGCACGCGTGAACAGTTCGAGGCCGCCCGAGGAGCCGCTGCATGAACCTGTCCGACGCCGTGGCGCATCTGTCCCCCCACCGCTGGGCGCGGGCCAACCGTCTGCTGATCCGCAAGGCGCTCGCCGAGTTCGCGCACGAGCGGCTCGTCACGCCCGAGCCGGCCGGTGACGGCCGGTACGTCGTCCGCAGCGACGACGGCGGGACCCGCTACACGTTCACCGCGCGGCTGCGCGGCCTCGACCACTGGCAGGTCGACGCCGACTCGATCACCCGCCACCGCGGCGACACGGAACTCGAGCTCGCCGCGCTGGACTTCTTCATCGAGCTGCAGAAGTCCCTGGGGCTGAGCGAGGAGATCCTGCCGGTGTACCTGGAGGAGATCTCCTCCACCCTCTCCGGCACCTGCTACAAGCTGACCAAGCCGCCGGTCACCTCCGCCGAGCTGGTCGACGCCGGCTTCCAGGCGATCGAGTCCGGCATGACCGAGGGCCACCCCTGCTTCGTCGCCAACAACGGCCGGCTCGGCTTCGGCGTGCACGAGTACCGGCAGTACGCCCCGGAGGCCGCGAACCCGGTGAGGCTGGTGTGGCTGGCCGCCCACCGCTCCCGGGCCGCGTTCACGGCGGGCGTGGGCATCGAGTACGAGTCGTTCGTCCGCGAGGAGCTGGGCGAGGAGACCGTCGAGCGCTTCCACGACGTCCTGCGCGCGCAGGACCTGGACCCCGCCGACTACCTCCTCATACCGGTCCACCCCTGGCAGTGGTGGAACAAGCTGTCCGTCACCTTCGCCGCCGAGGTGGCCCGCCGGAACCTGGTGTGCCTGGGCGAGGGCGACGACGAGTACCTGGCGCAGCAGTCCATCCGCACCTTCTTCAACCGCACGCACCCGGAGAAGCACTACGTGAAGACGGCCCTGTCCGTCCTCAACATGGGTTTCATGCGGGGCCTGTCCGCCGCCTACATGGAGGCCACCCCGGCCATCAACGACTGGCTGGCCCGCCTGATCGACAACGACCCGGTGCTGCGGTCCACGGGCCTGTCGGTCATCCGCGAGCGCGCCGCCGTCGGCTACCGGCATCTGGAGTACGAGCAGGCCACCGACCGCTACTCGCCGTACCGCAAGATGCTGGCGGCGCTGTGGCGGGAGAGCCCGGTGGCGTCTCTCCAGGACGGCGAGTCGCTCGCCACCATGGCGTCCCTGGTCCACGTCGACCACGAGGGCCGGTCCTTCGCGGCCGCCCTGATCGAGCGCTCCGGGCTCGCCCCGGAGGAGTGGCTGCGGCGCTATCTGCGGGCCTACTACGTCCCGCTGCTGCACAGTTTCTACGCCTACGACCTGGTGTACATGCCGCACGGCGAGAACGTCGTCCTGGTCCTGGAGGACGGCGCCGTGAAGCGCGCGGTCTACAAGGACATCGCCGAGGAGATCGCGGTGATGGACCCGGACGCGGTGCTGCCGCCGGAGGTGTCCCGGATCCGCGTCGAGGTCCCGGACGACACCAAGCTGCTGTCGATCTTCACGGATGTCTTCGACTGCTTCTTCCGTTTCCTCGCGGCGAACCTCGCCGAGGAGGGCGTCCTCGACGAGGACGGCTTCTGGCGGACGGTCGCGGAGGTCACCCGCGAGTACCAGGCGTCGGTGCCGGAGCTGGCCGACAAGTTCGCCCGTTACGACATGTTCGCCCCGGAGTTCGCCCTGTCCTGCCTGAACCGCCTCCAGCTGCGCAACAACAGGCAGATGGTCGACCTGGCGGACCCGTCGGGCGCGCTCCAGCTGATAGGCACCCTGAAGAACCCGCTGGCCGCCTTCTGACCCACGGAACGGACGAGGCCCCCGGAGTACGGTCCTCCGGGGGCCTCGTCGTTCAGCGCCCGTCAGGGACGCGGGGAACCGCGCGCCCAGCCCCCACCACGGGTCAGCCGCCCGACGGTCATTGCCACGAAACCTGGGGCGACCGGTAGAAGTTCACCCCCAACGCCTCCCACCGGGGCCCCTGCGCGGCGAGCCGCGACCGATACGACTCCCAGTCGTGCGTGGCCCGCGGGGACCACCCCAACTCGGCGATCCCGGGCAGCCGGGGGAACGCCATGAACTCCAGCTCTCCCACCTCGTCCAGCGTCTCCGTCCACAGCGGCGCCTCGACGCCCCGCACGGCGGACTCGGGCACGCCCTCCAGATAGGCCCCCGGGTCCCAGTCGTAGGACCGCCGGACCTCGACGTACCCGGCCCAGGACAGCCCCAGCGGGGTGTTCGCGTCGTACTTCATGTCCATGTACGCCCGGTCGGCCGGCGAGAGGATCAGCCCGGTGCCGTTCCGCGCGGCCTCCGCGACCTGCGCCTTCTCGCCCGCACCGGTGCCGTCGAGCCCCCAGTACTGGGCGATCGCCCCCTTCGCCGGAGTCGCCCCGGTCAGCTGGTGCCAGCCCACCACCGTCTTGCCGTACCGGGCGACGACCGGCTGGACCCGCTCCATGAACGCCACGTACTCCTCGTGCGGCGTGGAGTGCGCCTCGTCGCCGCCGATGTGGAGATGGCGGCCGGGCGTGAGCGCGGCGATCTCCCGCACCACGTCCTCGACGAAGTCGTACGTGATCTCCTTGCCGACGCACAGCGAGCTGAAGCCGACCTGGGTGCCGGTGTAGAGCGGCGGGGCGACGCCGTCGCAGTTCAGCTCGGCGTAGGAGGCGAGGGCCGCGTTGGTGTGGCCCGGCATGTCGATCTCGGGGACGACCTCCAGGTACCGGGAGGCCGCGTACCGCACGATCTCGCGGTAGTCGTCCTTCGTGTAGAACCCGCCGGGTCCGCCGCCGACCTCGGTGGAGCCGCCGTACGTGGCGAGCCGCGGCCAGGAGTCGATCGCGATGCGCCAGCCCTGGTCGTCGCTGAGGTGCAGATGGAGCTTGTTGATCTTGTAGAGGGAGATCCGGTCGATGTAGCGCTTGACCTCGTCGACGGAGAAGAAGTGCCGGGAGACGTCGAGCATGGCGCCGCGCCAGCCGAAGCGTGGGCTGTCGGTGACGGTGCCGCCCGCGACGAGCCACGGTCCCGGCCGGCGGGTCCGCTGCTCCACGTCCGCCGGGAGCAGCTGCCGCAGCGTCTGCACGCCGTGGAAGAGCCCGGCGGGCTTCGCGGCGGTCAGGGTGATCCCGGAGGGGCCGCTGCGCAGCCGGTAGCCCTCGCTGCCGTAGGGGCCGTCGGCGATGCGCAGCCGTATGCCTCCCGTGCCGCGGTCGGTGACGGGCAGTGGATAGCCCGTGGAGGGCCGCAGCACGCCGGCGAGGTACTCGCCGACCGTGCGGGCCTCGCGGGGGCCGTCGACGCGGATGCGGGTCTTCTCCGTGATGCGGTACGGGCGTCCGCCGGGGTCCACGGACGCGGGGGCGGGGATCACCCGGTCCAGCGGGACGGGCGACCGTCCCTGCGCGCTGTCCGGGGCCGGGCCCCGGGCCGGGGCCGCCGCGACCGTGGCGGCGCCCACCGCCACGACGAGCAGCAGGGACCCGAGCAGGCGGGTGGTGCGGGGAGTCGTACCGTGGTGCCGTCGTTGCCGTCTCACACGTGCTCCCTTCTCAACTCCTGTTCCCTGTAAGGGAACCCGGAATGGGTATAGACCACTCTCCCGCAGATCCGGTGAAACAATCACCCCATGGCGGAAATCATCCAGAAGGACGGGACGTGGACGTTCGACGGAAAGACCCTGCGCCTCACCCCCGGCCGGGACAAGAACGTCGGCCTGCTGCGCCGCACGCTGGGTGAACTGGCCGTGCCCCTGGAGGCGTTGGCGGGCATCTCGCTGGAGCAGGGCAAGAAGGCGGGGCGGCTCAGGCTGCGGCTGCGCGACGGCGCCGACCCGCTGCTGCACGCGACCGGCGGCCGCCTCACCGAGCCGCACGACCCGTACCAGCTGGTCGTGGAGTCCGACCGCTACGGCGTCGCCGAGTACTTCACGGAGGAGGTCCGCACCGCGCTGCTCCTGGAGCAGACCCCGTCAGGGCCGGTGACCGCCTATCTGCTGCCCGGCCCGCCGCTCCCGCTGTCCGTGTCCGCCGGGGACGGCACGGTGAGCTTCGACGGGGAGCGGGTCCGGCTGGAGTGGAACTGGAAGACGGAGGACGCCAAGGCCGCCGCGGGCCCCCGCACCCTGGCGGTGGCGGACCTGGAGGGCGTGGAGTGGCAGCCGGCCGCCGGTCTGGAGAACGGCCACCTCCGCTTCCTCGTGCGGCACGCCCCCACGAAGGCCCCCGCCAAGTACGACCCGAACGCGGTGGAGCTGTGGGGGTTCAAGAAGGACCCGCTGATGGCGCTGGTGGCCGCCGCGGTGCAGGCCCGCCTGCCGCACCCGTCCGCCCCCGCCGCCCCGGCCCTGGAGGGCCCGCGCGCCCCCGAGACGGACAGGACCGCACCGCCCGACCGCGCCGAGGACGACCACGACGCGCTGCTGCGCCGGCTGCGGGAGCTGGGCGAGCTGCACCGGTCCGGGGTGCTCACGGACGAGGAGTTCACCCTCGCCAAGCAGGCCATCCTGAAGCGCATGTAGAGGCCACCCGGCATGGCCTGCCCGAAATCGGGCACGTTTCTTGCGAAACGGCCGCCGGTACTTCAGGATCATCGGGTGCACGACGAACTTGTCGATCATCTGACGCGGTCCACGCCCCTCAGCCGGGGCGAGGCGCTGCGGGTGATCCAGGACGTGCTCGCGTACTTCGACGAGACGACCGAGGAGTACGTCCGGCGCCGCCACCGCGAGCTCCAGGCCCAGGGCCTGGTGAACGCGGAGATCTTCCAGCGGATCGAGGCGGACCTGAGATACCGCGCGGTGGCGCCGCCCGAGCTCTCGCTCCGGCAGCTGCGCCGCATCGTCTACGGCTAGGAACATACCTGTATGTGCGGAATCGTCGGTTACATCGGCAGGCGTGAGGTCGCCCCCCTGCTGCTCGAGGGGCTCCAGCGCCTGGAGTACCGCGGCTACGACTCGGCGGGCATCGCCGTGACCTCCCCGAAGACGGGGACCCTGAAGACGGTCAAGGCCAAGGGCCGGGTGCGCGACCTGGAGGCCAAGGTCCCGGCGCGCTTCAAGGGCACCACCGGCATCGCCCACACCCGCTGGGCCACCCACGGCGCCCCGTCCGACGTGAACGCCCACCCGCACCTGGACGCCGAGGGCAAGGTCGCCGTCGTCCACAACGGCATCATCGACAACGCCGGCGACCTGCGCCGCAAGCTGGAGGCGGACGGCGTCGAGTTCCTCTCCGAGACCGACACCGAGGTCCTCGTCCACCTCATCGCCCGCTCGACGGCGGAGAAGCTCGAGGACAAGGTCCGCGAGACCGTCCGCCTCATCGAGGGCACCTACGGCATCGCCGTGCTGCACGCCGACTTCCCGGACCGCATCGTCGTCGCCCGCAACGGCTCCCCTGTCGTCCTCGGCATCGGCGAGAAGGAGATGTTCGTCGCCTCGGACATCGCCGCGCTGGTCGCCCACACCCGCCAGATAGTCACGCTCGACGACGGCGAGATGGCCACCCTCAAGGCCGACGACTTCCGCACCTACACCACGGAGGGCACGCGCACCACCGCCGAGCCCACCACCGTGGAGTGGGAGGCCGCCTCCTACGACATGGGCGGCCACGACACGTACATGCACAAGGAGATCCACGAGCAGGCCGAGGCCGTGGACCGCGTGCTGCGCGGCCGGATCGACGACCGCTTCTCCACCGTCCACCTGGGCGGCCTCAACCTGGACGCCCGCGAGGCCCGCCGCATCCGCCGCGTGAAGATCCTCGGCTGCGGCACCTCGTACCACGCCGGCATGATCGGCGCGCAGATGATCGAGGAGCTCGCGCGCATCCCCGCCGACGCCGAGCCGGCCTCCGAGTTCCGCTACCGCAACGCGGTCGTGGACCCCGACACCCTGTACGTCGCGGTCTCCCAGTCCGGCGAGACGTACGACGTGCTGGCCGCCGTGCAGGAGCTGAAGCGCAAGGGCGCCCGCGTCCTCGGCGTGGTCAACGTGGTGGGCTCCGCGATCGCCCGCGAGGCCGACGGCGGCGTCTACGTGCACGCCGGCCCTGAGGTCTGCGTCGTCTCCACCAAGTGCTTCACCAACACCACGGTCGCCTTCGCGCTGCTCGCCCTGCACCTGGGCCGCACCCGTGACCTCTCCGTCCGCGACGGCAAGCGGATCATCGAGGGCCTGCGCCGCCTCCCCGCCCAGATCGCCGAGATGCTGGAGCAGGAGGAGGAGATCAAGAAGCTGGCCCTGGAGTACGCCGAGGCCCGCTCGATGCTCTTCATCGGCCGCGTCCGGGGCTACCCGGTGGCCCGCGAGGCCTCCCTGAAGCTCAAGGAGGTCTCGTACATCCACGCCGAGGCCTACCCGGCCTCCGAGCTGAAGCACGGCCCGCTGGCCCTGATCGAGCCGGCCCTGCCGACGGTCGCGATCGTCCCGGACGACGACCTGCTGGAGAAGAACCGCGCGGCCATGGAGGAGATCAAGGCCCGCAGCGGCCGGATCGTCGCCGTCGCGCACCAGGACCAGGAGAAGGCGGACCACACGATCGTGGTCCCCAAGAACGAGGACGAACTGGACCCCATCCTCATGGGCATCCCCCTCCAGCTCCTCGCCTACCACACGGCCCTGGCCCTCGGCCGAGACATCGACAAGCCCCGCAACCTGGCGAAGTCGGTCACGGTCGAGTAGGACGCCTGTAAGGGGCGCGGGGCTGTGCCGATATGCGGCTCCGCCGCGCGGGCGCGAGCAACCCCCACCGGCCGTCAGAGGCCAACAAACAGAAACGGGCCCCCCAGGTGACGCCACCTGGGGGCCCGCCTCACATCACGTCATGGAATGACGACAACGGGCCGCTGCGCCCGCTTGGCCAACCTCCCCGCAACCGACCCGAAAAGCCGCCCAACGAGCCCGTGGGTAGAACCCACGACAATCGCATCGGCGGCGTACTCCCGCCCCACCTCTTCGAGTTCGTGGCAGATGTCCCCACCCCGCTCGACGAGGATCCACGGCACCTCGGCCAGATAGTCGGCGCAGGCCAGCTCCAGCCCCAGCACCTCCGTCCGGTGGTCCGGGACGTCGACGAAGACCGGCGGCTCGCAGCCCGCCCACACCGTGGTGGGCAGCCGGTTGGCGACATGGACGATGATCAGCCCGGAACCGGAGCGCCGTGCCATGCCGATGGCGTACGCGAGGGCCCGTTCGCTGGAGGTGGACCCGTCGAAGCCGACGACCACCCCGTGCCGGAAGGCGGGGTCGCACGCATGGCGCGATTCCTCCGCCGCCAGGGGTTCGGACGCCGTCGGATCGGCGACCGGCCGCTTGCGGTCCGCAGGTTCGAAGAATTCGTGACCGGCCATGGCTGTCTCGGGGTTGTGATCCTTTTATGGGGGACGACAGTGTGCGGCGGAGCTGTGTCCGGGAAGTATCTTCCCAACCCCATACCCCCAAGGGTACGGCGGCACGCCTCCTTGGCCCAGATCCCGCGCGAACCGGGAGGCGGGTTCCCCGGAGCATGCACGAGGGTCCGGCCAGGACGCAACGGTTGCTGGCCTGTACAGGCGGTTTGCGGGGTATTCGCTTGACACCTGAACCATCCGCCGCAGGCGCCCCGCCCGGCGGGCCACGGTGACCAACAGCCGACCCGCCCGTTGGGATGGTGGACCCCCGCCGACACAGGAAGCACCCCGCACCCCGATGCCCCGCCCCGCCCGCCCCGCCGGCCGCACGGCCACGCGCAGGGCCGCCCGCCACCCGGAGGACGACCTCCTCCCCTGGGCCGCGCTCGCCTGCCTGCTGGCCCCCGCGGCCCTGCTGTGGCGCGGCGCGCCGTTCCTCACGGCGGTCGGCGTGGCATGTGGCCTGGCGGCCGTCACGACCGCCTCCCGCCTCCTGATCCGCCGCTCCCGCCGTCCGGGCGCCCCTGCCCCCTCCCGCCGCCCGGGCGCTCCTGCCCCCTCCCGCCGTCCGGGCGTCACCGCCCATTCCCTCCGCCCCGCCCCCCGCACCCGGCGCGCCGGCGCACTTCCCCACGCGCGGGCACACGCCCCGCGTGACGCCGGAAGCACACCGGCCGGTTGACCGGTTTCCACACCCCCGCCCGTCTCTTTTCAGCCAACTTCCGGTTCTGGCGCACCCGGTGCCGCGACCACCCCGCAACCGCCGTTCCACCTGCACGGAAAGCACCTCGCGGGCCCCGCGCACCCTACGTGCTTTGGCCACCGCGACGAGGCGTACTTCCCTGTACGGCGCGCGAGTGCAACGCTTCGTGATCGAATGCTTCACGCCAAGTTGCCAAGTCGACAATGCACCGAGTGCCGAACTGGCCAACGGTGCGCGACGGGACACAGTAGATTCGATCTTGACTGTCTTACGGCGGGGGACTCGTGCAGGACCGAGGGGAAACGTGCAGGAGCGACACAACCGAGGAGCCGCGACCACCGAGGGGGGCTTAGCAGGATGAGCCACGACTCCACTGCCGCGCCGGAAAACGCGGCCCGGAAACTCTCCGGGCGCCGCCGCAAGGAGATCGTCGCGGTGCTGCTGTTCAGCGGCGGCCCCATTTTCGAGAGTTCCATACCGCTGTCGGTGTTCGGGGTTGACCGCCAGGACGCCGGCGTGCCGCGTTACCGCCTGCTGGTGTGCGGCGGCGAGGAAGGCCCGCTGCGGACCACGGGGGGCCTGGAACTCACCGCGCCACACGGCCTGGAGGCGATATCCCGGGCGGGCACCGTCGTGGTGCCGGCCTGGCGATCGATCACCTCCCCGCCACCGGACGACGCCCTGGACGCGCTGCGCCGGGCCCACGAGGAGGGCGCCCGCATCGTCGGGCTGTGCACCGGCGCCTTCGTCCTCGCGGCGGCGGGCCTGCTGGACGGCCGGCCGGCGACCACCCACTGGATGTACGCGCCGACGCTGGCCAAGCGCTATCCGTCGGTGCACGTCGATCCACGCGAGCTGTTCGTGGACGACGGCGACGTGCTGACGTCCGCGGGCACCGCGGCCGGCATCGACCTGTGTCTGCACATCGTGCGCACGGACCACGGCAACGAGGCGGCCGGCGCGCTCGCCCGCCGGCTGGTGGTCCCACCGCGCCGCAGCGGCGGTCAGGAGCGCTACCTCGACAGGTCTTTACCGGAGGAGATCGGCGCCGACCCGCTCGCCGAGGTCGTCGCCTGGGCGCTGGAGCACCTCCACGAGCAGTTCGACGTGGAGACGCTCGCCGCCCGCGCGTACATGAGCCGCCGCACCTTCGACCGCCGGTTCCGCTCGCTGACCGGCAGCGCGCCGCTGCAGTGGCTGATCACGCAGCGGGTGCTCCAGGCGCAGCGCCTGCTGGAGACGTCGGACTACTCGGTCGACGAGGTGGCCGGACGCTGCGGCTTCCGCTCGCCGGTCGCGCTGCGCGGCCACTTCCGGCGCCAGCTCGGCTCGTCCCCGGCCGCCTACCGGGCCGCGTACCGGGCACGGCGTCCGCAGGCCGAGCGGGGCCAGGACGGCGGGAGCCCTCAGGGCGCCCCGACGGGCCGGCCGGAGCCCGCGGGGCACCACGTGACGCAGCTGCACCCGGACGGCGCGGTGCCGCACCAGTCGCGCAGGACGGCGGCGGCCGGCGCGCTGGGGTCGCCGCTGACCGCGTCGGCGCCGGGCGTCCCGGGGCAGCGCAGCGCGCCCTGAGGTGACCGCCGGTGAGGGCCGGAGGCCGTGTGCCTCCGGCCCTCACCGCTGTCCGGGACGACGTCACCGCCGCGCGGCGAGATCGCGGGAAACCGGCGCTTCACCACCCGGTCACGCCCGGCGTCACGCACCGTAGGGTTAGACACATGAACGATCGTATGGTGTGGATCGACTGCGAGATGACCGGCCTCTCGCTGTCGGACGACGCGCTCATCGAGGTGGCCGCCCTCGTCACCGACTCCGAGCTGAACGTGCTCGGCGAGGGGGTCGACATCGTCATCCGCCCGCCGGAGCGGGCCCTGGAGACGATGCCGGAGGTGGTGCGCGCGATGCACACCGCGTCGGGGCTGCTGAACGAACTGCCGAACGGCACGACGCTGGAGGACGCCGAGGAGCGGGTCCTCGCGTACATCAAGGAGCACGTCAAGGAGCCCGGCAAGGCGCCCCTGTGCGGGAACTCCGTCGGCACCGACCGCGGCTTCCTGCTGCGCGACATGCCGGCCCTGGAGAGCTACCTGCACTACCGGATCGTCGACGTGTCCAGCATCAAGGAGCTGGCCCGCCGCTGGTACCCGAGGGCGTACTTCAACAGCCCCGAGAAGAACGGCAACCACCGGGCGCTCGCCGACATCCGGGAGTCCATCGCGGAGCTGCGCTACTACCGCGAGGCCGTTTTCGTGCCGCAGCCGGGACCCGACTCCGACACCGCGAAGAAGATCGCGGCGAAGCACGTCCTGCCTGCTCAGTAGGTTGTCGAAGGGGCTCAGGGGGGCCGCGCGGAAAGGCGTGCGCGAGCACCCCTTCGGACCCTGTACACTTTTTCTCGGCCGGTCGGGAAGTCACTGATCTCCCGGAAACAGGCCGTGGTGGGTGTAGCTCAGCTGGTAGAGCACCTGGTTGTGGTCCAGGATGTCGCGGGTTCAAGTCCCGTCACTCACCCTCACCGCAGAAGCCGGTGACCTCGTCGAGGTCACCGGCTTCCGGCGTTCCCGGGGACAAGGGCAGGGTGCGGACGCCCCCGCCCGCACCCGTCGCGCCCTCAGGACGACGCCCGCTCCACCAGCTCCGTGGCCAGCACCATCTGACGCCGCTCCAGCTCCCGCGTCGCGGACGGGCGGCGGTCGGCGACCTCCCTGAGCAGCAGGTCGGTCATCGCCCGGCCCATCTCCTCGATCGGCTGGCGCACGCTGGTCAGCGGCGGCTCCATGTGGCGGGCGATCGCGGAGTCGTCGTACCCGACCAGCGCCACGTCGTCCGGGATGCGGCGGCCCGCCTCGCGCAGCACCTGGCGGGCGCCGGCCGCGGTGACGTCGGAGGCGGCGAAGACCGCGTCCAGGCCGGGGCGGCGCTCGAGGAGGGCCTCCATGGCGCGGCGGCCGCCGCCCTCGGAGAAGTCGCCCGGCTCGATCAGCAGTTCGTCCACCTCGTGCCCCGCCTCGCGCAGGGCGTCCCGGTAGCCGTCGACGCGGCGCTGGGCGCCGTAGACGTCGAGGCGGCCGGTGATGTGCGCGATGGTCCGCCGGCCGCGGCCGATGAGGTGCTCGACGGCCTGCCGGGCGCCGCCGTAGTTGTCGGAGTCCACCGAGGTGAGCGTCTCGTCCGCGGAGCGCGGGCCGCTGATCACGGCGGGGATCTCCAGCTGGGACAGCATGTCGGGCAGCGGGTCGTCGGCGTGCACCGAGACCAGCAGCACGCCGTCCACGCGGTGCGCCGCCAGGTACTGGGCGAGCCGCTGCCGCTCCCGGTCGCTGCCCGCGAAGATCAGCAGGAGCTGCATCTCGGTGTCGGACAGCGCGGCGCCGACGCCGCGGAGCATGTCGGAGAAGTACGGCTCGGTGAAGAACCGGGTCTCCGGCTCGGGCACCACGAGCGCTATCGCGTCGGTGCGGTTGGCCGCGAGGGCGCGGGCCGCGGTGTTGGGGACGTAGCCCAGCTCGGCGACGGCCGCCTCGACGGCGGCGCGGGTCGCCTCGCTCACCCGCGGCGAGCCGTTGATCACGCGCGACACGGTGCCGCGGCCCACCCCGGCGCGCGCTGCCACCTCTTCGAGGGTGGGGCGGCCACCGCTCCGGCCCCGCACTCCGTGGCTTGCCATCCGCCCCCGCCTTCCTTTGTGTGTCACCCTGGCCTGGAATGTAACAGCCCCGGCAGTGACGGTGACCACCCGCGAGGGCGTCCGTGCGGACCCCGGCGTTCCGAAGGTGTGGCGCCCCGGGTCAAGTTAACGGGCAGATAACTGAACGCACTTTGCCGCGTCTGTTCCCTTGACACCCCCGCCCGGACCCGCGACTCTTCAACACATCACTTGTGGGAGCGCTCCCACAGTACCTGACACATACACAACCCGCACGTTCCCCGCCCGAGCCGCAACGCGCAGAATACGGGTCAACAACGCCGTTGGCCGGGGGGTCGGCACGTCAGGGCAACAGGAGGACGCAATGCGAGCACGTACCCTGCCCCTCACCAGGCAGCGGTCGGGCGGGGGGAAGCCCTTCGCCCGCAAGGCGCTGGCCGTCGCGGCCGTCGTGTCGCTGGGCACCGGGCTGCTGGCCGGCTGCGCCGACGACGGCGGAGACGACAGTTCCGGTGGTTCCTCGTCCGGCGAGGGCAAGACCACGATCACCCTGGGCCTGTTCGGCACCATGGGCTTCAAGGAGGCCGGCCTCTACGCCGAGTACGAGAAGCTCAACCCGGACATCAAGATCGAAGAGAACGTGGTCGAGCGGAACGAGAACTACTACCCCGCTCTCGTCAACCACCTGACCACCAACAGCGGGCTGATGGACGTGCAGGCCGTCGAGGTCGCCAACATCGCCGAGGTCGTGGGCACCCAGGCGGACAAGTTCACGGACATGTCCAAGGTCGAGGGTGTGAAGAAGGACGGCTGGCTGCCCTGGAAGTGGGAGCAGGCCACCACCAAGGACGGCCAGACCATCGGTCTCGGCACGGACGTCGGCCCGATGGCCATCTGCTACCGCAAGGACCTCTTCGAGAAGGCCGGTCTGCCCAGCGACCGCGAGCAGGTCGGCAAGCTGTGGGCGGGCGACTGGAACAAGTTCATCGCGACCGGCGAGAAGTACAAGAAGGCGGCCGGCGAGGACACCTTCTTCATGGACTCCCCGGGCGGCCTGCTGAACGCGGTGCTCTCCAGTGAGAAGGAGAAGTTCTACGACGCCTCCGGCGAGGTCGTCTACAAGACCAACCCCGCCGTGAAGGCCGCCTTCGACCTGACCGCCGAGGCCGCCGAGAAGGGCCTGGTCCAGTCGCAGACGCAGTTCCAGCCGGCCTGGGACACCACGATCGCCAACAGCAAGTTCGCCACCGTGGCCTGCCCGCCGTGGATGCTCGGCTACATCAAGGGCAAGTCGAAGCCCGAGTCGGCCGGCAAGTGGGACGTCGCCGTGGCCCCGAAGTCCGGCAACTGGGGCGGCTCCTTCCTGGGCGTGCCGAAGAGCGGCAAGAACGTCGAGGAGGCGCAGAAGCTGGTCGCGTGGCTGACCGCGCCCGAGCAGCAGGCCAAGCTGTTCAAGGTCCAGGGCTCCTTCCCGAGCGCCCCGGCCGCGTACACCAGCCCGGAGGTGACCGGCGCCACCAACGAGATGACCGGTGACGCCCCGATCGGTGAGATCTTCTCCGAGGCCGCCAAGCAGATCCCCGTCCAGGTGATCGGCCCGAAGGACCAGATCATCCAGCAGGGTCTGACCGACAACGGCGTCATCCTCGTCACCAAGGGCAAGTCGGCCAAGGAGGCCTGGGAGACGGCCACCAAGACCATCGACAACAACCTGGACCAGTGACCCGCATGGCCACCCGCTCCGACATCGCCGCGTCCCCCGTCAAGGGGGGCGCGGCCCCGGGCCGTACGCCCGGGAGCCGCTCCGTGGACAAGGAAGACCGGCGCCGGACCAAGCTGTCCCGCCGCTGGCAGCGCGACGCCCGCTGGAGCCCGTACGCGTTCGTCGCGCCGTTCTTCCTGCTGTTCGCGGCCTTCGGGCTGTTCCCGCTGATCTACACCGGCTGGGCCTCGCTGCACCAGGTCGAGCTGACCGCGCCGACCGACATGAACTGGGTCGGGCTGAAGAACTACACGCGGATCTTCGACGACGACTTCTTCTGGAACGCGGCGCGGAACACCCTGACCATCGGCATCATCTCCACCGTTCCGCAGCTGATGATCGCCATGGGCATCGCCCACATCCTCAACTACAAGCTGAGGGCGTCCACGTTCTGGCGGGTCGCGATGCTCGCGCCGTACGCCACCTCGATCGCCGCCGCGACCCTGGTGTTCGTGCTGCTCTTCGGCCGTGACTACGGCATGATCAACTGGGCGCTCGGCGCGGTGGGGATCGACCCGATCGGCTGGCAGGACGACAAGTGGCCCGGCCAGATAGCGGTCTCGACGATCATCATCTGGCGCTGGACCGGCTACAACGCGCTGATCTACCTGGCCGCGATGCAGGCGATCCCGCAAGACCTGTACGAGTCGGCGGCGCTGGACGGCGCCAGCCGCTGGCGGCAGTTCCTGCACGTGACGCTGCCCTCGCTGCGTCCGACGATCCTGTTCACCGTGGTCGTCTCGACGATCGGCGCCAGCCAGGTCTTCGGCGAGCCGCTGCTGTTCGACCCCAACAAGGGCGCGTCGGGCGGCGCGGAGCACCAGTTCCAGACGCTCGGCCTGTACCTGTACGAGCAGGGCTGGGTCAACCAGCATCTGGGCCGTGCCTCGGCGATCGCCTGGGCGATGTTCGCGATCCTGATCGTCATCGGCATCATCAACCAGCTCATCTCGCGCCGGCTGCGCGCCAGCAGTTAAGGAGTGTGGCCGTGACGACAACCGTGACGCCCCCCGAGGCACCGATCGTCAAGGAACAGAAGCGCTCGCGCCTGCCGAAGTCGGCGCGGGCCGGCGGCACCCTGCACGGCGGACCGCTCGCGTACGTGATCCTCGCCGTGTTCACGCTCGTGTCGCTGTTCCCGCTGGTGTGGACCGCGATCGCCGCGTCCCGTGACAACCAGCGCCTGGCGGAGAACCCGCCGCCGCTCTGGTTCGGCTCCAACCTGATGAAGAACCTGGAGATCGCCTGGAAGGACGCCAACCTCGGCGAGGCCTTCCTCAACACCACCATCGTGGCGGGCATCTCCGCCGTCACCATCGTGGTGCTGTCGACGGTCGCCGGGTTCGCCTTCGCCAAGCTGCGCTTCAAGGGCCGCAACGCCCTGATGCTGCTGGTGATCGGCACGATGATGGTCCCGCCGCAGCTCAGCATCATCCCGCTGTACATGATGGTCGCCAAGCTCGACTGGACCGACCAGCTCCAGGCGGTCATCTTCCCGTCGCTGGTGAGCGCGTTCGGCGTGTTCTTCATGCGCCAGTACCTGCTCCAGGCGCTGCCCGACGAGGTCATCGAGGCCGCGCGGGTGGACGGCGCGAGCAGCTGGCGCGTGGTGTGGCACGTGGTGTTCCCCGCCGCGCGGCCGGCCATGGCCGTGCTGGGCATGCTGATGTTCGTGCAGGCGTGGAACGACTTCCTGTGGCCGTTCCTGGTGCTGACGCAGACCGGCAACCCGACCGTGCAGGTCGCCGTCGCGGGTCTCGGCCGCGGGTACACCCCCGACCAGTCCCTGATCATGGCGGGTGCGCTGCTCGGCACGCTGCCCCTGCTGCTGGTCTTCGCGATCTTCGGCAAGCAGATCGTGGGCGGCATCATGCAGGGCGCGGTCAAGGGCTGACGCCCGCACCCGATTCCGGTGGGGCCGGGTCGCCGCCGCCTCGGCCCCCTTTCCTTCCTCTCACGTATCCGTCGGTCTTCCACGACCCCTATGCGACCTCTATGGGAGCGCTTCCATGTCTGACTCCGCCACGCCGGCGACCCCGGTGACCTTTCCTCCGGCCTTCCTCTGGGGCGCCGCGACCTCCGCGTACCAGATCGAGGGGGCGGTGCGGGAGGACGGACGTACCCCTTCCATCTGGGACACCTTCAGTCACACGCCGGGAAAGACGGCGGGCGGCGACACCGGTGACGTCGCCGTCGACCACTACCACCGCTACCGCGACGACGTGGCGCTGATGGCCGACCTCAACCTCCAGGCCTACCGCTTCTCCGTGTCCTGGTCCCGGGTGCAGCCCACCGGACGCGGCCCTGCCGTGCAGCGCGGCCTGGACTTCTACCGCCGGCTGGTCGACGAGCTGCTGGACAAGGGCATCAAGCCGGCCGTCACCCTCTACCACTGGGACCTGCCGCAGGAACTGGAGGACGCGGGCGGCTGGCCCGAGCGCGACACCGCCTACCGCTTCGCCGAGTACGCGCAGATCGTCGGCGAGGCGCTCGGCGACCGCGTCGAGTCGTGGATGACGCTCAACGAGCCCTGGTGCGCCGCCTTCCTCGGTTACGCCTCCGGTGTGCACGCCCCCGGCCGCACCGAGCCTGCCGCCGCCCTGAAGGCCGCCCACCACCTGAACCTGGCGCACGGCCTGGGCACCAAGGCGCTGCGCTCGGTGCTGCCGGCCCGCAACGAGATCTCCCTCAGCCTCAACACCTCCGTGGTGCGCCCGCTGAACCCGGGGTCCCCGGCGGACCTGGTGGCGGCCCGCAAGATCGACGACCTGTCGGGCGGCATCTTCCACGGCCCGATCCTGCACGGCGCCTACCCGGAGACGCTGCTGGAGGCGACCTCCTCGGTGACCGACTGGTCGTGCATCCAGGACGGCGACCTGGACACGATCCACCAGCCGATCGACGCGCTGGGCCTCAACTACTACACGCCGACCCTGGTGTCGGCCGCCGACCCCGACGACAAGGGCCCGCGCGCCGACGGCCACGGGGCGAGCGAGCACTCGCCGTGGCCGGCCGCCGACGACGTGGCGTTCCACCAGTCGCCGGGCGACCAGACGGAGATGGGCTGGTCGGTCGACCCGACCGGGCTGCACGAGCTGATCATGCGCTACCACCGCGAGGCTCCCGGTCTGCCCCTCTACATCACGGAGAACGGCGCCGCCTACGACGACAAGCCGGACGCCGACGGCAGGGTCCACGACCCGGAGCGCGTGTCCTACCTGCACGGCCACCTCTCCGCGGTGCGCCGCGCCATCGCCGACGGCGCCGACGTGCGCGGGTACTTCCTGTGGTCGCTGCTGGACAACTTCGAGTGGGCGTACGGCTACGAGAAGCGCTTCGGCGCGGTGTACGTCGACTACGTCAGCCAGATGCGGACGCCGAAGTCGAGCGCGCTCTGGTACGCGAAGGCGGCCAAGGCCGGTGAGCTTCCGGACCCCGAGGGCATCTGACCTCCCTCGGCGGCCCGGAGGGAACGGGGCGCGAGGTTCGGGGGGCGGGGCGCGGCGGTCCCTTAGGAGTGCCGCGCCCCGCTCGTGCGCGTCCGGGTCCTGCCACGCGGGCCGCCGGAGGTCTGTCGCCGGACGCACGGGTGCCCCGGCCGGGTGGGGGGAAGGGTCCGGCCGGGGCACGCGCTCCCCGTTCTCTTCAGGTGGCTCGCAAAGCTGTCCCTGGAGTGCTCAGTTGTAGGCCGCGAACGCCTTCGAGAAGGCGAACTTGTCTTGAAGGACCGAGCTGCAGGTGGCGTCGGCGGCCGGCTTCTCGCCCTCGGGGCACTGCTGGTCGCGGGTGCCGGACCACATCGACAGCCGGCCAAGGCCCTTGGCCTTGGCGAACTCCACCAGCTGGGTGGCGTCCTCGACCGTGAAGATCTCGGTGACGACGTCGTTCACGCCGATCATCGGGGTGACCGCGACCGCCTTCCACGCCTCTTCCTCGCCGAGCCCGAGGACCTCCTTGAGCTGCGCCTGGGTGGCGGTGGCGGCCTGCTCGGCGTAGGTGCCCATGTCGTCGCTGTACGCCGGGCCGTAGTCCATCGCCATGATGTTGACGGCGTCGATCCGCACGCCGTTGGCCTTGGCGTCGGCGAGGAGGTTCACGCCGTCCTGGGTGAGCCCTTCCGGCATCACCGGGAGGGTGAAGGAGACGTCCAGGCCCGGGTGGGACCTCTGCAGGGCCGCGATCGCCTGGGCGCGGCGGGTGTTGGCCTCGGCGTTGGGCAGCGCGCCGCCCTCGACGTCGAAGTCCACCTTGGTGAGCTGGTAGGTGTCGACGACCTCGGTGTAGGCGGCGGTGAGCGCCTCCACCGAGCCGCAGGTGGTGCCGAGTTCGGAGCCGGCCGCGCCGCCGAAGGAGACGCGGACGTCGCCGCCCGCCTCACGCAGCGCGCCGATCCGCGCGGCCACCGGGTTGTCGCCGAGGCCGCCGGTGCCGCCCCACGTGGGGGTGCAGCCGCCGCCGTCGGTGACGAACGCGAGGGTGTACTCCTTCACGCCGGTCGCCTCGGCGCTCGCCAGCAGGTCGAACGCCGGGCTGAGCGAGGTGTCGACGTACGGGGCGAAGCCCGCGCCGGCCGCCTCGGGGGATGCGGGGGCCGTCTCGTCGGTGGCCAGTGCGGTGTTCGTGAACAGGAACGCTCCGCCGGCGGCGACGGCCGCGGCCGCCACCGCGCCGATCGCCTTGTTCCTGCCGCTGATCCTGCGCCGGTGCGTGCTCATCGCATGCCTGCCTTCGTTGCCGTTCGTGGGGGGAGGTCGCGGCAGCACGCTAGTGATCCGGAAAGGGACAACTCACCTGATCCGGACGGCGGCAGGGAACCTTAGGGTCCGCTTAAGGAAGGGATCGGGAGCGGTTAAAGGACAGGGCGCCGCGGCCCGTCCTGCGGCGGCGGACGCTCCCCCGGTGCCCGCGTCTGCGCGGCGGGCGGTCGCGGCCGTCGAGCTGGACCCAGATGCGCACCTCGGTCCCGCCGAGCACCGAGCGGCCGATGCGCACGTCGCCGCCGGTGGACTCGGCGAGACGGCGCACGATGTCCAGGCCGAGCCCCGTGGAGCCGTCCGTGCCGGAGCCCCGGCCGCGGGCGATCGCCGTCTCGGGGTCGGCTATGCCGGGGCCCGCGTCGGAGACGAGCACGATCACCGCGTCCTCGCCGTTGTGCACGTCGACCGCGAAGGCGGTGCCCTCGGGGGTGTGCCGGAAGACGTTGCCGAGCAGGGCGTCGAGGGCGGCGGCCAGGTCGGCGCGGGCGACGGGTATGCGCACGGGCCGGTCCGCGCCGGCCACGCGCCACTTGCGGCCCTCGTCCTCGGCGAGCGCCGACCAGAACGCCATCCGCTCGCGCACCACCTCGGCCGCGTCGCAGCCCGCGCCGGGCCCGGCGGCGGCCGTCTGGGGCTTGGCGTCCCGGGCGGTGCGGATGATGGTGTCGACCTCGCGCTCCAGCTGCTCGACGGCTGCGCGGGTCTGCTCGGCGGCCGGACCGTCGCCCAGGGAGGCGGCGTTGAGCCGCAGCACGGTGAGCGGGGTGCGCAGCCGGTGGGACAGGTCGGCGGCCAGCTCCCGCTCGTTGGCGAGGAGCTGGACGACCTGGTCGGCCATGGAGTTGAACGCCACGGCGGCCAGGCGCAGTTCGGTCGGCCCCTCCTCGGGCACGCGGGCGCCGAGCTTGCCCTCGCCCAGTTCGTGCGCCCCCTCGACCAGCCGCTGGGCGGGCCGCACCATGCGCACGCCCAGCCGGTCGGCGACCGCGACGGAGCCGACGACCAGGGCGGCGCCCACGGCCGCGAGGACCGCCCAGGCGGTGCCGACGCCGTTGGTGACGGCGGACTCCGGGACGAACACCTCGACGACGGCGATCTCGCCGGAGCTGAGCGCGACCGGCTGGAGCAGCGCCGAACCGCCGGGCACGGTGGAGGTGGAGGCGCGGCCGAGCTGCCGCACGGCGGCGATGTCCTCGTCGGAGGCCCGCCGCTCCCCTATGTCCAGGGCCTGCTCACCGCCCGTGGCCGGGAGGTGCACGGCCATGGCCGTGCCGGAGCCGGCGGAGGCGACGACCCGCTCCAGCTGGGCGCGGTCGGTGGTGATGGACAGCGCGGGGGCGACGGCCGCCGCCTCCCGCTCGGCGCCGGCGAAGGCGCGGTCACGGGCCATCTCCCGGATGACCAGGCCGAGCGGGACGGCGAAGGCCACCACGACCATCGCGGTCACCGCCAGCGACACCTTCACCAGGGCCCATCTCATCGCGGCGGCTCCGCTCCGGGCGCGTGCACGGGTCCGGCCGCGTCGGCCGGGGGCTCCAGCTTCACGCCGACGCCCCGGAGCGTGTGCAGATAGCGGGGGCGGGCGGCGGTCTCGCCCAGCTTCCGGCGCAGCCACGACAGATGGACGTCGATGGTCTGGTCGTCGCCGTAGGACTGCTGCCACACCTCGGCGAGCAGCTCCCGCCGGGGCACGACCACGCCGGGACGTCCGGCGAGGAAGGCGAGCAGGTCGAACTCGCGTCTGGTGAGGTCCAGTTGGATGCCGTCCAGTTCGGCCTGGCGGCGCAGCGGGTCGACGGTGAGGCCGCCGACCCGGATCACCGGGGAGGGCGCGGCCTCGCCGCCGCCGGCGCGGGCGCGGCGCAGCACGGCGGCCATCCGGGCCGAGAGGTGCTCCACCGAGAACGGCTTGGTCAGATAGTCGTCCGCGCCGGCGTTGAGCAGCCGCACGATCTCCGTCTCGTCGTCGCGGGCGGTGGCGACGATGACCGGGACGTCGGTGATGCCGCGGAGCATCTTCAGGGCCTCGGAGCCGTCGAGATCCGGCAGTCCGAGGTCCAGGACGACCACGTCGAAGCGGAAATGGGCGACCTCGCGCAGCGCCTCCAGCGCGGTCCCGACGCTGCGCACGGAGTGCGAGGCGTCGGTCAGCTGCCGTATGAGCGCCGAACGTACGAACTGGTCGTCCTCGACCACGAGAACACTTGCCATGGGCGGCACCGTACGCCATGCCGGGCGGGGGCGGCCGGGGCCTGTGGACAACTCCGGACGACCTTCCCGAAGCCTGTGGACGGGCGGTCCGGACCGTCCACAGGGCGCGACACGGGTGGGGCGTGTGGGGCACTATGGGCCGACGATGCGCAGAGGACTCCTACACGTACTGGCCTGGCTGCTCGCCACGGGCGCGGCGGTCACGCTGTCGTGGTGGGGCGTCAGCACGGTGATGGAGGGCACGGCCTACGACCCGCCGCGCGCCCTGCCGATCCCGGCGGGCGAGGAGAAGGCGCGGGCGGTGTCGTCGTCCACGCACCGCCCGGCCCCCGAGCCGTCGAAGGACGAGGACGACAAGGGGCCGGACAAGTCCCGTGAGCCGTCGGAGACTCCGTCCACCGGGTCCGCGCCGCCCGACCCGACGCCCTCGCGCGCCGCCTCCCCCTCGAAGACCCCGTCCGCGCCGGAGACGACCGCCGCCGGCGAGGTCAAGAGCTACGACACCCGGGGCGGCCGGGCGGTGTTCGACCTCGGGGAGACCTCCGCGTCGCTGGTGTCCGCGACGCCGGGGGCCGGCTGGTCGATGCAGGTGTGGAAGACGGAGACGTGGATCCGCGTGGAGTTCGCCTCGGGCGCGGACCGGGTGACGGTGTTCTGCACCTGGCACGACGGCCCGCCGCGGGTGGAGATCGCCACGTACTGACGCCCCCGGAGAGGGTGTTCGGCCTCCGGAGCGGGCGTTCAGCGGAACGCGTCGGCGGGCGGCGGAGGTGAGGCGACCGCCCTGAGGTCGGTCACGGGGACCGCGCCGCCGGCGAAGTCGGTGAGCTCCCGGCCGTGCAGGACCCGGCCGGAGTGCGGGTCGGAGGCGGCCCTGCGGGTCAGCTCGGCGACCGGCAGCGGCGCGTCGGAGGCGACCAGGACCGCGTTGCCGAACCGCTTGCCGCGCAGCACGGCCGGGTCGGTGATCAGCGCGAGTTCCGCGAACCGGGCGGCGGCGGTGGCGATCTGGCCGCGCAGATGCGTGAGCGGCGGCCCGTCGGCGAGGTTGGCGGTGTAGATCCCGCCGGGGGCGAGCGCCCTGCGGACCTCGTCGAGGAACTCGGTGGAGGTCAGATGGGCCGGGGTGCGGGCCCCGCTGAAGACGTCGGCGACGACGAGGTCGGCCCAGCCGTCGGGCACCTTGGCGAGCCCCTCGCGGGCGTCCGCCGTGCGCACCCGGATCCGCGCCCGGGGGTCGAGCGGCAGCTCCCGCCGCACCAACTGGACCAGCGCCCCGTCCCGCTCGACGACCTGCTGGGTGGAGCGTGGGCGGGTGGCGGCGACGTACCGGGCGAGGGTGAGGGCGCCGCCGCCGAGGTGCACGGCCCGCAGAGGCTTTCCGGGCGGGGCCGCGAGGTCGACGACGTGCCCGAAGCGGCGCTGGTACTCGAAGGAGAGGTGGGCGGGGTCGTCGAGGTCGACGTGCGACTGGGGCGCGTCGTCGATCAACAGCGTCCAGGCGCGGGGCCGGTCGCGGTCCGGGACCAGCCGGGCGGTCCCTCCGTCGACCTGCTCGGTGACGGCCTCGACGGCCGCCTGTCCCCGTCCGCTGCTCCTGCCCCGTGCCATGCGGCCATTGTCCCAGGCGGGGCGTCCGCACCCCGCCGGGGCCCGGCGGCCGACCGCTCCCCGGCCGCCGGGGCGCTCAACTGCAGCTGTCGGCCGCCTCGATCATCCGCTGGGCCTGACCGAGGGCCTCGCGCAGCACCGCGGGGTCCGTCGCCAGGTCGGCCTCGCCGGGCGGCACCAGCCAGCCGGAGTCCTCCGCCGGGCGGTCGGGCGTCAGACAGATGCCGCGGCCGTCGGTCTCCGTGCACACGCTGCCGGGGACGTCCCACGCGGCGGCGGTGCCGGGCGGCACCAGGAAGCCGAGGGTGTCGCAGCCGCCGTCGTGCAGCACCGGACCCACCGCGTCCCCGGCTCCGCGCCGCAGGATGTCCACCGCCTCGAGTCCCTGCCGGGCCGGGACGGTGACCACGTCACAGTCCGGGCCGACGGGTTCAAGGGGGTCGTTGTTCCGGCTGGTCATCATCCCGGCCTCCACCACACGGATCACGCTCGGACGAGGGGTCGGGAGTCGGGGGGCTCCCGTTCCACAGAGTCCAACGAGCCGCGCCGTCAAGGGCTACGCCGGAAGTCCGCCGCAAAGGATGGCACTTCATGGCAGATCGCGGACGACATATCCGGTATGTAGCCAAACTCAGCGTACCCAGCTCGTCACAGCAGGTACGTTCATGCCCGCCGGAAACAGGGTGGCACTCGGACAAGCCGCCCCGTTCCCGGCATGGTTCGACGGTTCGCAGAGAGGACCCGGCCATGGCGTCGTCAACGGTGCCCTCGTCCCAGCCAGCTCGGCCACCGCGGCCGAATCTCGTCTTCCGGCAACTGCGCGGTTCGCGCTCGCCGGCCGAGTTCGCCGCGGCGGTACGGCGGGCCGCCCGCGAGATCGGCGAGCGGGTCAGCTGTGACGCGCGGTACGTGCACCGGGTGGAGGCAGGCGAGATCCGCTGCCCCAACTACGCCTACGAACGGGTCTTCCTGCACATGTTCCCCGGCCGCACGCTGACCGACCTGGGCTTCGCGCCCCGCTCGTCGGTCCGCGGGCGCCGGACCCGGGCCGCCGGGGACCAGCCCACGGCCCGTCCCGAGAACCCGGCGAACGCCACGAGTGAGACCAGCGGGGCGTGCGAGCCGTATGAGACGCACGACAGGTACGACCCGTACGACGAGTACGACCCGCACGACCACGAGGAGAGCGACGTGCTGCGTCGCGCATTCATGACCGGCGGCGGGGCCACGGTGGCCGCCGCCCTGGGCCCGTACGGGCTCACCCCGGAGGCTTCGGCGGCACAGCGCCCGGTGCGCCGTGCGGGGACGTCGGACGCGTGCGCCCTGGAGGAGGCCGTACGCCGGATCCGGGTGCTCGACGACCGCCACGGGGCGGACGGGCTGTACCGCCGTGCGGCCGCCCCGCTGCGGGCCGCGTACGAACTGCTGGAGGCCGGGACGACCCGGCAGCGCACCGCGGACCGGCTGTACGCGGGCGCCGGGGAGCTGGCCATCTCGGTGGGCTGGCTGGCGCACGACTCGGGCCGCTTCGACGACGCCCGCTCGCACTACGCGGAGGCGCTCGCGACCGCCCGGGTGACGGGCGACGCGGCGCTGGAGGCGCACGCGTTCTGCAACACGGCGTTCCTGGCCCGGGACGCGGGCCGCCCCCGGGAGGCGGTGCGGGCGGCGCAGGCGGCGCAGCGGGCGGCGCGGCCGCTCGGATCGTCCCGGCTGATGTCGCTGCTGGCGCTGCGCGAGGCCGGCGGCTGGGCCGGGCTCGCCGACCGCACGGGGTGCGAGCAGGCGCTGGCCCGGGCCCACGCGTACTTCGGTCGCGGTCCCGCGGAGGCCGACCCCGAGTGGATGACGTTCTACGGGGAGGCCGAGCTGGAGGGCCTGGAGGCGCAGTGCTGGTCCACGCTCGGCGACTGGACACGCGCGGCGCGGCACGCCCGGCGGGCGGCGGAGCTCCAAGATCCGCACTTCACCCGCAACATCGCCCTGTACACCGCGGAGCTGGCCGACGACCTGGCCCGCGGCGGACATCCCGAGGAGGCCGCGCAGGCCGGGATGCGCGCCCTGGACCTGCTGGGCGAGGTCCAGTCGTCCCGCGTCCGCTCGATGCTGTCCGGCACCTCGCGCGTGCTGCTGCCGCACCGCCGTACGTCCGGCGTCTCGGAGTTCCTGGACCGCCACGCCTCGCTGCCGCGCATGGTGTGACCGCACGGGACACGGGCCGCGGGACCCCGCCGGCGCAGGGGGAACGCCGGCGGGGCCCCGCGGTGTCCGGGCCGGGTCACGCGCCCTTGGCGGCGCGGCCCAGGCGGAGGGCGGAGACGAGGAAGAACACGCCGCCGAGGAAGGCGTAGCCTGCCAGCGACGTGAGGTTCGCGTCGGTGGCTCCCGCCTGCGCGGCGAAGGACGCACCGGCGAGGGTGGAGATGCCGCCGCTCGCGATCATCGCCCACTGCCCGCCCATCCGGCGCCGGGCGACGCCCACCACGAGCTGGACCAGGCCGGCGGTGACGGCCCAGGCGCCCCAGACCCGCAGCACCGCCGGGATGCCGGAGGTCGCGGCGAGGGCGAGGCCGACGGTGGTGGCGGCGCTGAGCGCGATGTTCAGGTACAGGTGCCGCACGGGACCGCCGTCCGCGGCGGCGGAGCGTACGTCGACGACGGCGCAGGCGACGTCGAACAGCGGGTAGATCACCAGGAGCGTCGCGCTGAGCGGGCCGAGGGTGTCGGCGGTGGCGAACAGCAGGGCGGCCCAGACGGCGGCGAAGGCGAAGCGCACGAAGTACAGCCGGCGCAGGGCGGCGGGGGCCGCGGTGGGTGCGGGGGCCGGGGCGGTGGTGACGACGGTGTCCACGGGTGTGCCTCTCGATGGGCGCGAAGGAGGAGGGAGAACGTTCGGTCTTCTTCGATTCAAGACCCGCACCCACCCGTCCGTCAAGACCGAACGTTCTCCTTCACACTTTTGGTACGCTCGCCCCATGAGTCGGGGCACACGAAGCGGCAGGCCGTCCGAGGCGCGGACCAGGCTGCTCGGAACGGCGACGAGGATCTTCTACGCCGAGGGGATCCACTCGGTGGGCGTCGACCGGATCATCGAGGAGGCCCAGGTCACCCGGGCCACGCTGTACCGGCACTTCTCGGGCAAGGAGGAGCTGGTCCTCGCCTATCTCGGCGAAGCCGACCAGGGCATGCGGGCGCAGATCACCGGCGCCCTGTCGCCGGACGTCTCGCCGGAGGACGACGTACGGGCGGTCGCGCGGGCCATCGCCGACGGCATCCGCTCCCCCGGCTTCCGCGGCTGCGCGTTCCTCAACGCGGTGGCGGAGTATCCCGACCCGGACCACCGGGTGCACCGGGCCGTGCTGGCGCACCGGGAGTGGTTCCTGGAGACCGTCACGGAGCTGCTCGGCCGCGCGGGCGTCGAGCCCGCCGACGCGGCGGGGCGGCACTTCGTGATGCTGAGGGACGGCGCGATGGCCGCCGGCTGCCTCTTCGACCCCGAGCTGGTCTGCGAGACCTTCCTGAACGGCGTCGAGTCGTTGCTCACAGCGGGCGCCGTCACGTCACGCGCCTGACGCGCGCGTGCCGGCTCGTCCCGAGGAGATGCGCCGCGAGGAGATTCGTCGCGAGGAGATTCGCGTCACGCGCGCGTAGGCGCACACGCGGGTCAGGGGACGAGGTGCCCCACGTCGTTCCAGCTCTCCACGGCCGGTTCGCCGTAGGCCCAGCCCAGGACCGACAGGGACGTCGGGTTGAGGCGGATGCGAGCCGCGAAGTCAAGCGGCAGGCCCAGCCAGCGGGCGCCTATGGAGCGCAGGATGTGGCCGTGCGCGAAGACCAGCACGTCACGGTCGGCGGAGCGCGCCCAGGCGACCACCTCGTCCGCGCGGGCCGTCACCTCCGCGAGCGTCTCCCCCTCCGGAACCCCGTCCCGCCAGATGAGCCAGCCAGGGCGCACCGCCTGGATCTCCGCCGGGGTCATCCCCTCGTACGCGCCGTAGTCCCACTCCAGGAGCGCGTCCCAGTGCTGGGCGCGGTCGCCGAAACCGGCCAGTTCGCAGGTCTCCCGCGCGCGGGAGAGCGGGCTGGTGCGCACCTCGACGTCCGGCAGCCCGTCGTACGGCGGCCGGTGCAGGCGCTCGCCCAGCAGCTTCGCCCCCTGGCGGCCCTCCTCCAGCAACGGCACGTCCGTCCTGCCGGTGTGTTTGCCGGACAACGACCACGCGGTCTGTCCGTGCCGGGCCAGCAGGATGCGCGGAGCCATGGGGAACCTTCCGGGAATGTCACAGGCGGGACCCGTCCATCATCGCTCACCCTGGTCGGGGGCAACCCGGGGGGCGATCTCCGCGTCTATCCGGTTCCGAAGAGGTGTACGCGGGAAGACGCGCACACACCGTAGAGTGGCTGGCCGCCGACCAGGACAGCACGAGGACAAGGGGGAGCGATCGGATGCCGCACACCGAGACACCGGGCACCGAGGCGGTCCCGGCGACCCGGATGCGCTGGTGGACGGAGCTGCCGCTCATCCTCCTCGTGTACGCCTGCTACTCCGCGGGACGGCTCGTCGTGCGCGGCGACGTCTCCGACGCCGTCGACCACGGCCTGGCGCTGCTGCGCATAGAAAAGGCGTTGTCCCTCAACGCCGAACACCCGCTGAACCGCCTGTTCACCCGCGAACCGTGGATCGGCATACCCGCCGACTTCTGGTACGCCTCCCTGCACTACCTGGTCACCCCGGCGCTCCTCGTGTGGCTGTTCCGCTCCCGGGCGGTGCGCTACCGGGCGGCCAGGACCTGGCTGATGACGTCGACGTTCATCGGCCTCATCGGCTTCACCCTGCTGCCCACCTGCCCGCCCCGGCTGCTCGACCCGAGCCACGGCTTCGTCGACACGATGGCCCACTACAGCTCGTGGGGCTGGTGGGGCGGCGAGGCCAGCGCCCCGCGCGGCCTCGGCGGCATGACCAACCAGTACGCGGCGATGCCCAGCCTGCATGTGGGATGGGCGCTGTGGTGCGGCGTGATCCTGTGGAAGTACGGGCGCGGGCGCTGGGCCAGGACGGCCGCGGTGGTCTACCCGCTGGTCACCACGATCGTGGTGATGGGCACCGCCAACCACTACTTCCTCGACGCGGTCGCGGGCGCCGCCGTGATGGGCGCCGGCTATCTGCTCGCCCCGTACGTGATGCGGTACGCGGACGTCCTGAAGGCCCGCTACCGGATCGGCGCGACGGCGGTCCCGGCGGTCGCGTCCGCCACGGATGAGGCCGTCCCGGCGGTCGCGTCCGCCACGGATGCCACGATTGTCAGTGCCGGATGCCAGACTTCCGCGGGTGAGCGAATTCCACGGCAGCGGCATCCCGAGTCGCGGTACGGACCAGGAGCCGAACCGGGTGCCTCCCCCTCGGACGCGGGGGAAGGGGCTCCGGCACCGGCTCGCTGAGCTGCGCGGTCCCGAGACGCAGGCCAAGGCGCTGGACGCGCGTGCCCTGGCCGCCCTCGCCGCCAACCCGGGCTGCAGACGGCGCGCGATCCTCGACGGCGCCGGGGTGAACAAGGCGGCGCTGGCGAGCGCGCTGGGCTCGCCCTCGGTCTTCGGTCAGTCGCAGTTCGCGTTCGTCCGGGGCAACGCCTTCGAGGCGAAGGTCAAGGCCGACGGCGGCACGGAGCTGCTGCGCCTCGCCCACGAGAAGCTGGACCGCGGCGCCGAGCCGCCCGCCGAGGCGCGTGTGCCCGACCTCACCGCGCAGGGCCCCGAGGGCCGCACCGGGCGTACGGAGCTGGCGCTGCGCGAGGCCGCCGCCGAGCCCGGCGTCTGGACGCTGCTGGACCATCCGATGCTCGCCCTCGACGTGGCGGGCTCCCCTGCGTTCCTGGAGCCGGACGCGGTGGTCGTGCACCCCGACGGCAGCTGGACGGTCGTCGAGATCAAGTCGTTCCCCATGCTGGACGGGGCCGCCGACCCGGCGAAGGTCGGCGCGGCCGCCCGCCAGGCCGCGGTGTACGTGCTGGCGCTGGAGCGGGTCGCCGAGCGGCTCGACCCGCCGCCCCGGGTGCGTCACCGGGTGCTGCTGGTGTGCCCGAAGGACTTCTCCAACCTGCCCACCGCCTCCGCCGTGGACGTGCGCAAGCAGCGCGCGGTGACCGCGCGCCAGCTGGCCCGGCTCACCCGTATCGAGGAGATCGCCGACACCCTCCCCGAGGGCATCTGCTTGTCCCCCGAACTCCCCGCCGAGCAGCTCGAACAGGCCGTGGAGGCGGTCCCCGCGACGTACGCGCCGGAGTGCCTGTCCGCGTGCGAGCTGGCCTTCCACTGCCGTGACCGCTCCCGCGCGGCCGGTGCCGTGACCTCCCTGGGCCGCCCGGTGCGGGCCGAGCTGGGCGGTCTGACGACCGTCGGGGACGTGCTGGCGGCGGCCCGCGGCGAGGCGGGCGACCCCGACGACCCGGCGGTGGCCGCACTGCGCCGGGCCGCCGCCCTGCGCGCGGAGGCGCTGGCGTCCGCCGCCGAGCGGGAGGTGGCCGGGTGTCGCTGATCTCCACCCTCGCCCGGCTCGAGGCGGTCGACACCGGCCGCGCGCAGCCCGCCGCGACCGTCCGGCACCGGCATCTGTCCGAGCGGCCGCTGGTGTTCGTGCCGCTCATCACCGCCGGCGAGGCGGGCGCTCCGCTGGGCGCGCTGGTGGGCACCGACCGGGACGCGCCGCGGCTGCTGGTGGTGCCGCAGCCGCGCGACCGCGAGCTGCGGTTCGCGTTCCTCGCCGAACTGGCGGACGTCGTCCTGCCGTACGTGGACGGGTTCGCGGACGCCGTGGAGGCGGCCGAGCGCTCGGAGACCGACCCGGAGACCGGCAAGCGGGTCAAGGTCGAGGTCGAGCTGTGCGCGGACGCGCCGCAGCTGATCGTGCCCAGCCGGGCCGGCGTCGACCTCGTGCGCCTCCTCGGCCGGTCCATGCGGTTCCGGCGCACGGCGGAGCAGGACCCGGAGACGCCGTTCCCGGCGCCGCCCCGGGTGCCGCTGCTCGGCCGGTGGCTCACGCACTTCGGGGAGCGGGCCCGGGTGCCCGGGTCCTGTCTGCTGCTCGCCATGACGGACGTGCTGGGCCGGCACTGGGCGACCGGGCAGTCCACGCTGGAGGACCAGCACCTGGGGGCCTTGCTCGCCTGGATCGACCCGCCCGAGGGGCGCTCCGGCGCGGAGGCCGCCCAGGAGGCGGAGCTGGCGCGGGACGCCGACGGGCAGTTGGTGTGCCCGCCTGCGGGCCCGGCCACCGACCCGGCGTTCGACAACAAGCTGCTCGCCCCCGCCATCGAGCGCTACGACCGCGCGCGTACGGCGCTGGCCGCCGCCGAGGACGGCGTGGAGGCCGACGACCGGCTGGGCGCGCTGACCGCCGCCGAGCGGGAGATCCACGCCCTGGTCGAGAGCCGGACCCGGCCCACGTGGGACGCGGTGTGGCGGGGCCTCGACCTGCTGCGGGAGCTGCCGGAGGGCGCCCGCGTGGAGGAGCGCTGGACGCGCGACCGCTGGTCGTTCACGAGCCACCGGGACCGGGTGGCGGCCGGGGAGCCGCCGCAGCCGCGCCGCGACGACGCGGTGACGGCGGCGAACAAGCTGGCGGCCCGTGAGCGGGAGCAGGCGCGGCTGGAGGCACAGGAGGCGCTCGACGACCCGCTGGTGATGGCGGCCCGGCGGCTGTCCGGTGAGGCGTTCGCCGGGGAGGTCGTCGATGTGGTGATGGCGTACAGCGAGAGCAAGCGGCCGAGCCCCCGCCCGCTGGTCACGGTCCGCACGGACGACCGGCCGCACCTGGGCGAGCGCGTGAAGGCGTACCGCTCGCTGGGCGGGAAGCCGCAGACGGCGGAGTTCGTGGAGTACGCGGCGGGGCCCGAGGACGGTCTGCTGGTACTGCGGATCATGGACAAGATGGGGCGGGGCAAGGAGCCGGAGCCCGGTTCGGTGCCGGAGAAGGGCGACCGGCTGTGCTTCACGCTCTTCGAGCACGAACCGCGCGGCGGCGCGAAGCTGCCCGACCCGGAGGAGACCCCGTGGACCCACGGCGGCCCGCCCGGTGAGGAGCCCGCCCCCGAGCCCGCCGACCCGGTGACCGAGGAGGACGTGCTGTGACCGCCCCCGTCGAGGAGACGGTGTTCGACCCCGGCTCCGCGGCCGCCCGCGCCACGGACGCGATCCTCCACGACACACTCCACGGCGCCGCGCGCGGTGTCGTCGTCGACTCCCCGCCCGGCGCCGGCAAGTCCACGCTGGTGGTGCGCGCGGCGCTGGAGCTGGCGGAGGCGGGCCGCCCGCTGATGGTGGTCGCGCAGACGAACGCGCAGGTGGACGACCTGGTGCTGCGTCTCGCCGAGAAGAACCCCGACCTGCCGGTGGGTCGCCTGCACAGCAGCGACTCCGACCCGTACGACAAGGCGCTGGACGGCCTGGACCAGGTGCGCACGTCGGCGAAGGCGGCGGACCTCGCCGGGCTGCCGGTGGTGCTGTCGACGGCGGCGAAGTGGGCTCACGTGAAGAACGTGGAGCCGTGGCGGCACGCGATCGTCGACGAGGCGTACCAGATGCGCTCGGACGCGCTGCTCGCGGTGGCCGGGCTGTTCGAGCGGGCGCTGTTCGTGGGCGACCCGGGTCAGCTGGACCCGTTCTCCATCGTGGGCGCCGAGCAGTGGGCGGGCCTGTCGTACGACCCGTCGGGCTCGGCCGTCACGACGCTGCTCGCGCACAACCCCGACCTGCCGCAGCACCGCCTTCCGGTGTCCTGGCGGCTGCCCGCCTCGGCGGCGCCGCTGGTGTCGGACGCGTTCTACCCGTTCACGCCGTTCCGCAGCGGCACGGACCACGGCGACCGCGCCCTGACCCTGGCCGTCCCGTCGGACGGATCGGGCCCGGACCGGGTGATCGACGAGGCCGCCGAGTCCGGCTGGGGCCTGCTGGAGCTGCCCGCCCGCCACACCCCGCATACCGACCCGGAGGCGGTGGGGGCGGTCGCCCGAGTGGTCCGCCGGCTGCTGGACCGGGGCGGCGCGGCGGTCTCCGAACGCTCCCCCGACCCGACCCCGCTCACCGCGGACCGCGTCGCGGTCGGCACGGCCCACCGCGACCAGGCGGCGGCGATCCGTGCGGCGCTGGCGGACCTGGGCGTGCCCGACGTGACCGTCGACACGGCGAACCGCCTCCAGGGCCGCGAGTACGACGTGACGGTCGTCCTCCACCCGCTGTCCGGCCGCCCCGACGCGACGGCGTTCCACCTGGAGACGGGCCGCCTCTGCGTCCTCGCCTCCCGCCACCGCCACGCGTGCATCGTGGTCTGCCGCGAGGGCGTGACGGACCTCCTGGACGACTACCCGTCCACGGAACCGGTCCAGCTGGGAACGCTGGTGAAGTTCCCGGACGGCTGGGAGGCCAACCACGCGGTGCTGTCGCATCTGACGGAGCACAGGGTGCGGTGGCGGCCGTAGGGAGCGGCTTCCGGCGACCGCAGTCGTAGTTCCCGTAGACCGTCGGCCAACGACGAAGTGAGGTATTCCGCACCACACTCTTAGACGTCATCTCATTTGGCGAGTCTGTGCGACGATTCGTCGGCCAGTGGAAAGTCATGAGGGGGGCGAAGGTCGATGGAGTACGTCAGTCTCGATGCGCAGGTCTGCGACCTGTCAGGGGTCTTGGACCCGTCACCGAGCGGAACGGTCTGCCCCTGTCCGTCGGCATCTCGGGTGCCAACGTCCACGACAGCCAGGCCTTGATCCCACTGGTGCAAGGTATACCGCCCGTCCGGTCCCGGCGCGGCCGACGGCGGCGCCGGCCGGACAAGCTCCACGGGGACAAAGGCTACGACTACGACCACCTGCGCCGATGGTTACGCGGCCGTGGCATCACACCGCGTATCGCGCGCAAAGGCACGGACTCCAGCCAACGCCTTGGCCGACACCGCTGGACAATCGAACGCACCATGGCCTGGCTCGCGGGGTGCCGACGCCTGCACCGTCGCTACGAGCGCAAAGCCGATCACTTCCTGGCCTTCACCAGCATCGCCTGCACCCTCATCTGCTACCGCAGACTCACCAATTGAGATGGCTTGTTAGGACGAGGGCCTTCTCCGGCGGATCCAGGTAGAGACCCACTACGTCACGGACGTTATCGATGAACAACGGGTCCGTGGACAGCTTGAACGTCTGCGAGCGGTGCGGGGCCAGGGCGAACGCCCGCCAGATCCGCGAGATCGCGGACTGGGACATGCCGGTGGCCGCGGCCATCGACCTCGTCGACCAGTGGGTGGCGCTTTTCGGCTTCTCCTCCAGCGTCTTGTCGATGACCCGCTCGACGTCTGCGTCGGTGATCTTCCGGGGGACACCGGGCCACGGCTCGTCGGCCAGGCCGTCCAGGCCCCTTTCGATAAAACGCCGCCGCCAGGTGCGGACCGTATCCGGAGAGGCGCCCAGCCGGCGCGACACCTCCATGATCGAGCGCCCTTCGGCACACTCCAGCACGATCCGCGACCTCTGGACCAGCGCCTGAGCCGTCGAGCGACGACGCACCCAACCCTCCCTGGTCGCTGGCCGGCCCGCGGTGGCGGAGCCGAGACGGGCCGGGTGGGCGGCCGTGCCGCGCGCGACCCGCGTCAGCGGGTCGCCTTGACCGTGACCTACGTGCACTCGGTGCTCAAGTCGGCTCTGGAACACGCCGTCCGCGAGGACGAGCTGCCGCGCAACGTCGCCCGGAACGTCAAAGCCGCCACGTCCCGGCCCAGGCGCTTCCGGCCCCTGACTGCGACGGAGGCTCGTCAGTTCCTCGACGCCGCCCGCACTGACCGGCTCCACGCGCTGTACGAACTCGCGCTGCGCACCGGACTTCGCAAGGGCGAATTCCTGGGCCTCCTCTGGGAAGACCTCGACCTCACAACCGGAACGGCCAGCATCCGCCGCTCGCTCCAGCGCACCCGCACCGGCGGCCTCACGCATCTGCCCACCAAGACCCGGGCGTCTGAGCGCCGTATCGCGCTCCCGACCGAATGCCTCCACTCCCTCAAGGAGCACAAACAGCAGCAGGACAAGGAGCGCGGGACAGCAGGGTCAGCCTGGCAGGACAGCAGCCCCGTCTTCACCACCCCTACCGGCCGGCCTCTCGACCCGGCCAACCTCACCCGCCGCTTCCGCAGCTTCCTCGACCGGGCCGGACTCCGACGCATCCGCTTCCACGACCTCCGGCACTCGACCGCCACCCTGCTCCTGGAACAGGGCGTCGACCTCGTCGTGATCAAGGAACTCCTCGGACACGCCCA
The DNA here is from genome assembly GCF_051903975.1 of Streptomyces sp. P9-2. NCBI lineage: Bacteria > Bacillati > Actinomycetota > Actinomycetes > Kitasatosporales > Streptomycetaceae > Streptomyces > Streptomyces sp. P9-2. The sequence continues at coordinate 2,471,597 of NZ_CP192633.1, read as the reverse complement.
CATCGGCGTCACCGCCGGCGTCTACGCCCACGTCCGACTCCGCCTCCAACGCCAAGCCATCGACGCTCTCAGCAACGCCCTCAGCGGCCAGGACGACGACCCCGACGATCCGCCCACCGCAGCCATCGTCCGTTGACGTTGCCGTCAGCGTTGCCGTCAGACGACCGGAAGCTCCACCGAACAATGCGTCGGTGGAGCTTCCAGAATTGACGGAACGGCCCGGCAAGAGGGCCTAAATCGCGCTACTCCAGATTACCAAGAGTCCCCTGCGGACCCTCCGCCACGATCGCGCGGAAAGCCTCGACCATGGCTGCCACTCCACCCTTGGGCACGATCACGAGATCAGAACACTGGAAGAAGACTCCACCGCCATACTCGGCGGATTCCCTCCATCGATTCATCACCGTTTCGATCGCACCGAGAGTCATGAAACTCGCACTCCACCGGGTGCCGTCAGGGAGTCTCAACTCGGCATCAACATCCTCTACTGTTTCCGGCGCGTCATCAGTACCGAGCATGAAAAGCGCAGTGAACTCAGGTTCCCTGACGACGTGGTAGATGTCGTCTTCCACAGGTTCTACGTAATCACTGTCCATAAATCTGCTTCAGCCTCGCGATCACCTTGTCGTTCCCCTTGTCCGCCTTGCCGACAACTTGTATGCCGCCGTCAACATTCCGGAAGAAGAGTCGCCCACCGTTTCGCCCTCGCGCGTAGGTCACATCCGTGCCAGTCAACGCTTTACTCCCTCTACCCGGGTTCATGTTTTCGCGGGGAAGCTGCTCAAACAGGTGGTCCAAGTCTCTTTGCATATCCTGATTCTTCCCTGCCTGCTGCGCCGCTTTCGTCAGTAGCGAATCCTGGCCGATAGCAGACGACATTGGAATGCATCCGCCAGAGTTATGAACCAGGACCGGCGTCTGCCCAGCCAGCACATAGTACGTATGCTACGCAGCCCACCCTCACCTGCGTTTTCGCAGGTCATCGGGGGTTTTGTGCTCCGCTGGCGTCCGTGACTGTGCCCTGGCGTCCGCCTTGTTGCCGTCAGTACCGCCGTCAGGGGTATAGACCACTGGTCGGGCTACGGCAGGAGCGTCAGCGCGGGGACGTGGGCGGGCTTGACGACGCTGAAGTGCCGCCGGTCGAGGGTGGCCACCCGGTCCACGCCGAAGCGCTCGGCCACCGCGATGACCGAGGCGTCGACCCCGCCGAGCGGGAAGTCGGCGTACTGGAGGACCAGCTCACCCATGCGCGTCAGGTCGGTGGGAGTGAGGTGGACCAGCTCGAATGTTCCCCGTGCGACCTCGGCAAGGAACGCCGCTTCGACCTGGGGCCAGCGCTCCAGCAGCCAGCAGACCTCGGTCATGACCGGGCTGGGCAGCAGACGGCGGCCGGTCAGCGACGTCAGCAGGGAGGCGCACTCCGGATGGCGCCGGTCGGCCGCGTTGAACGCCGCAGCCAGCGGTCCGGTGTCCAGGACCGTGGCGATCACGCCGAGTCGCCGAAGCGCTCGCGCATCCGCTCGCGGATGTAGTCGTCGTGCCGTTCAGCCAGATCCTCTGGGCCGTTCACGCTGCCGATCAGGGCGAGCAGCCCGGCCGGGACCGACTCCTCGTCCTCGTTCGCCTCGACTGCCGGCAGCGACTGGGCGACCTGGGACAGTTCCTCGTCCTGGGTGACGAGCAGGCGCAGGCGTCGCACCTGGGTCGGGGTGAGCCGGTCCACTAGGTGGTGCATGTCCTCGTAGTCGTATGCAGCGGTCACGCCAGCAGTGTAGGACGGCCCCCCTGCCTCGGGTAGCTAGATCGGCAGAGGTTCACCCCCGCTGGCGTGGTGCCAGCCACCGCCCTCGGTGAGCCTGCGCGACGCATGCGAAGGGTCGGCCCCCTGGTCGGCCCTTGCCTGCGATCCGGCCGTAGGACGGTCGTAGGCGATAGCTTGCTGTGCCAGGAGCCCGGCTCCGGTCATCCCGGCGATCTCGCCGGTTGCCCCTCCCGCAGCCCGGCTACCGCGTCGGCTCGGTGCCTCCGGTAGCGCCTGATCGCGGGAGCGGACGGCGGGGTTCGCCGGCGACGGCGGCCAGCCTTGGCGGGCGCGGGCGGTGCACGCCTTGAACCTCGCATAGAGAATCTGAACGCACCGTCCTGGCCAGCGTCAGTTGCGCAGCTCTAAACCCCGCTCCCATGCACCGCCTGCGACGGAACTGGACCGTCCCGCCCGCTGCCCCGGCTCGCGGTCGCCCGGCACGTGCGGCAGATGATCCGCACCTGCTGGGAGCTTGGCAGGCTGCCGGAATTCGCCGCCCTCAAGCTCTGGAAGTGGGCGCACATGCTCGGCTTCCGGGGCCACTTCTCCACCAAGTCCCGCCGCTACTCCCCCACCCTCGGCGCGCTGCGCGACGCCCGCCGCGCCTGGCACACCGAACAAGCCCGCGCCCACGCCGGCCTGCCCGAGCCCGACCCGGAGACCACCCTCGTCCTCGGCCACTGGGCTTACCAGGGCTCGGGCTACAGCCCCGGCGGCGCGGCGCGCTCCTCGGCACCGCCGTCTGGCACCGCCGGGAATTGGAACGCCGGTTCATCGCCGAAGGAGGCTGCGGATGAACGCGCAGGACCCCGCCCCGACCCGGCGGGGACTCAGTGCGCCGGAAGAGCTGCTGACCGTGCCCCAGGTCATGGCACGGCTCCAGCTCGGCCGTTCCGCCGTCTACGACCTGCTCCGAACCCGCCAGCTCGCCTCGATCACCCTCGGCCGCGCCCGCCGCATCCCCGCCCACGCCCTCACCCGCACCCGCACCCGCCTCGACCAGGGAGCCGCCGCCTGATGACCACACCCCCGAGACACTCCCGCCTCCCGCCGTGTGCGCGCCAACGGCGACGGGACCGTCTACCAGCGCAAGTGTGGCCGCTGGGAAGCCGCCGGATACGTCCTCGCACAGGGCAACACCCGCCGCCGCGTCCGCGTCTACGGCACCACCCGCAAGGACGCCCTGGCCAAGCTCACCGAGAAGATCGCCGCCAGCAACCGCGGCGTCCCCGTCCCGTGCTCGGCAGGCAGCGTTGCCGCGTACCTGACGTACTGGCTGGAGAACGTCGCCGTCCACCACCTCCGCGCAACCACCCACGCCTGCTACACCGCTTGCGTCCACCGGTACCTCATCCCGGGCCTGGGCAAGAAGAAGCTCGCCAAGCTCACCGCCAAGGACGTCCGCCCCTGGTTCAACCAGCTCCGCACCACCTGCCAGTGCTGCACGCGCGGCACCGACACCCGGCGCGACCAGCCCCGCTGCTGCGCCGCTGGCCGGTGCTGCTCCAAGCTGCTCTCCCCGCTGCCCCTCACCTACATCCACTCCGTCCTCAGTCCGCCCTGGAGCACGCCGTCTGCGAGGAAGAGACCACGCACAACTTCGCCCGCAACGTCCACACCGGCACCCCACGCCCCCGACGCTTCGAACTCCTCACCGCCGACGAAGCCCGCTGACTCATCACCACCGCCCAGGGCCACCGGCTGCACACGCTGTTCGAACTCGCCCTCCACACCGGACTCCGCAAGGGGGAACTCCTCGGCCTGAGCTGGGAAGACCTCGACCTCAACGCGGGCACCGCCGCCATCCGCCGCACCCTTCAGCGAACCGCCGCAGGCGGGCTCACCACGCTGCCCACCAAGACGCGGGCCTCCGAGCGCTGCATCGCCCTTCCCACCCGCTGCGTCCAGTCGCTGAAGCTCCACCACGAACAGCAGCAACGCGATCAAGAGGCCGCGGGCACCACGTGGCAGCACGACGGGCACGTGTTCACCACCGCGCGGGGCCGACCGATCGACCCGACCAACCTCACCCGCGCCTTCCTCACGCTCCTCCGAAAGGCCGGCCTCCGCCGCATTCGCTTCCACGACCTCAGGCACTCCACCGCCACGAGGCGGAGCCTCACGTGGGCGTAGACGGTGGCGGCGACCCCAATGTGGGCATGGCCGAGGAGTTCCTTGATCACGACGAGTTCGACGCCCTGTTCCAGGAGCAGGGGCAGCGCGACGCCATCGACACCCTCGGCACCGCGCTCGACGGTCCCGCTGACCACGAGCCGATCCGCGTCGGTCCACTGTGCGGAGCCACCGTCCGCTGACGTTGCCGTCAACTACTGCCGTCACCCCATGCAGAAGCCCCGCCAGGACACACCTGACGGGGCCTCAACTCTACAGTTCGAAATGACACGGGAAGGTCGACATCCCCAGCGGAACGACGCCCTCACGCCGCATTCGACGAACGGGCGAGACCCTCGAATAGAGCCTCGCCCGTTCCTGCGAACGTCAAGAAGCTACTTGCCTTCACCTCTCAGCAAGATCTGAACCTTTGACGGAAATTGCAAATCGTCCACCATTACCGAACAGATCACAGAGCCGCGGAATCCCGTGAATTGCATTCGGGCGTACTCGTTCGGATCGTGCAGTACGAGCCACCCGGACGGACACGGGAGCGACACCTCAAAGAGGTTCGCAGGAAGCACCACAGGCGGAGCCGACTTCCATACCTCGCATTCGACAGGACCGTCGACACTAGCCTGAACACCGAAGATGAGTGAACTGCCCTCTCGATGCCAGTTGCTCGACGCCGGGTCCCAGTCGCTGACGTCGTCGTCACTTCCCGCGTCCTGCAGGATCAGGCAGCCGTGCTCGATTTTCGCCAGGAATGCAACCACAGGGCTATTAGCTACCATTCCTTCTTACTCTTTTCTTGTGAAAGTTGTGAGACAAACTCCACCTTGCCGTCTAGCGCAGGGCACACAGTGAGGATACGCCGTCTGAGGAGACCCTGGAGCGACGAGACTAGACGGCGGCTGGTGATCTGGAATCCAGTCCCCGTCCTTGGTGCCCGGGGTCGTGGCATCGCAAGTGTGGCAGCCGTACTTATTTCCGGATTCGTTGACCAGATCTCGAACGCCATCTGCCTCAATGTCGCCGTTCTCCAGCCCTACTCCCTCGCGGGCATTCGGACCAGCACCCAGCGTCAGATCGCACTTCTGGCCCGGCGTTGCATTGTGAACGAGTACCGGAGTCTGTCCCGCCAGCACATAGTACGTGTGCAGGTCGGTGACAGTCAGGTTGTGGACGGTAGCCGGACGCTGCGTTAGGGAGATGCTGCTGATGCGTAGGGTCTTTCCGCTGACAGTGTGCAGTTCTTGGCCAGCAGTCAGCCGGCCGGCGTCAACCCACTCTTCGAGACCAGGCACCCAGAAGGGATGGCCGTCCGTCGCGGTGACCCTCACCTCCTCCCCGCCCACGGAGATGGAGAGCGTCACCAGGTTCTTCGGGCCCTCGCCGGTGATTTCAGCGGTGACCGTCTCTATCTCGGTCTTCCCCGTCTCCGGATCCGTGGCCACGACCTCATCGCCGACTTTGACGTCCTCGATGGGTTTCCTACTGCCGTCCGCCATCAGGACTTCGGTACCAGAGGCGAAGCTGTTGCAGGGCGGATCCACCTTGAGAACCTTCAACCCCTTGAACACTCGCCCCCAGGGCAAATCAGTCATCGCCCAGCCGCAAGCCCCGAGGCTTTCTCCGCTCAAGCAGCTCTTCCACGCGTCGACGTCGGGGGCAACCAGGGATATGACGATCTGCTGGAACAGGGTCTGTTCGTGGTGGACGATGCCGAGAGCTTCGGCCGCGCCGCAGAACGCATCGAGGCTGTCATCCATTTGCGAGCACTTGCGCTCTGCCCACGCTTCGAGTTGCTGCTCCCTTTCCTGGTACTGCGGGAACATTGCCGCCAGCTCCCGCGCTGCCGGTATTTGAATGTTCTCGATGAAGACCGCGCCATTCTTCTCGGTGACGTTGATCGTCACCGCCGGCGAGCTCGTCGCCCCCCCACCTCCCCCGGACCCGCTCGCTAGGTCGTTGCCGTCCTGGTCATAACAGGTGTAATGCGTGCAGCCCGGCCCGTTGCCCTTACTGGGGTGCCAAACCGAGTCCGGGTTGTTGGCGCTGCATCCGTCGCAGTACAGACCCGACGGGTCGGAGAAGGTGAGCGGGTTGTTGTTGCTGTACGTGTAGCCGTTGATCTGCTGCGGGTCGGTCAAGTCCATGATCGGGTCGACCGAGAGGAAACGGCCCGTGGACGGGTCGTACTCACGGGCGCCCAGATGCGTCAGGCCTGTGGATGTGTCCCGTGTGCCACCGACGAAGCCCTTGGTACCTGGCCAGTCCACCGGTTCCTCGCCCCGGATTCCACCGAAGGGGGAAGTACGGCGCTGGGTCAGCTTCTGGGTGGACGCCTCGATGGCGAGCAGGGCTGTGCCGTGGTGGTCCGCTGTGGTGAAGGAGACCGTGCCGTCGTCCTCTTGGACGGCTGTGTGTCCTCCGCCGAGGTCGATGTAGCGGGTGCCACGGGGTGTGCTGCTGCCCTTGGCGACCGTGATCTCGGTGCTTCCGAGGTAGAGCGTGGTCTCGGTGGGAGCCCGGGAGATCAGACGGTTGCCGTCGGCGTCGTAGACGTACTCGGTGACCTTGGGCGAGCTTCCTTCGACGGGTTCGGTGACCTTGGCGAGCTTGCCTTCGGCGTCCCACTCCAGATCCTGTGTGGTGCCGTCACCCAGGGTGCGGGCGTCGGTGTTGCCGATGGCGTCGTAGGTGTACGAGTCGCCGGACGTCACACCGGCCCCCACGCGGGTGACCGCCTTCAGGCCGTGCGGGCGGACCGAGGCCGCACCCGGCTCCGGGTAGGCGTACGTGCTGGTGACGTCCTTCGTGGTGTCACCGGTGGTGTCGTGCTGGACTTCGGTGCTGCGGTTGCCGGTCTTGTCGTAACCGTAAGAGGTCCAGTACGGGGCTGGGCCGCCAAGCACCGGGGCGCTGGGCGTGCTCGCGCAGGCGGTGGTGGACTGAGTCCAGGCCTCTGTCAGACGGCGCAGGTGGTCGTAAGTGAAGCACTGGGTGTCCGTGCCGGAGCGGGAGGTGTCCGAGACGGAGAGGACGTTGCCGGCCTCGTCGTAGTGGAAGGTGGAGGCTTGGTCGACGCCGGGGACGTCCTGGCGGTCAACGCGGGTGGACGCCAGCCGCTGAGTGCCTGGCTCGTACTCGTTGGTTACCCAGGAATTCTTGCTGCCAGAGTCGGACAGTTCGTACTGCAGCGGCTTCCCGGTGAGGCTGTACGACGTGGTGGCCTTGAGGTTCACGGGGCCTTCCACCGCGATGGGCCGCAGTGTGTCGTCCTCGTAGGCGTAGGCCATCGTCGACGCGGCCAGGGAGCCTGCCTTGGGCAGGCCCACAGTGAAGAGCAGACCGGACGACTTGTATGAGGCACCCGAGAGGTACGTGCCGGCCAGGCCGATGTTGGCCTCGGACTCCGGGATCGTCACCGAGGTGCGCAGCGGCCGGTAAAGCCCGTCACGGGCCAGCACCTGGGATGTGTAGGGCAGTCCGTCGTCGGCATAACGGGTGGTCTTTGCGAGGTACCCCTTGGTTCTACTGAGCGTGTCGTAGGTCCATTTGGCGCGCAGTGGGCCAGTTACGGAACCGGAGCGCAATTCGGTCTTGCGGCCGAGGCCGTCGTAGACATTGACGAGCGTGGTGTCACGGGCGTCGACCGTGGAGGTAAGCCGGCCCCGGTCGTCGTAGTGGTAGCGAGTGGTGCCCTTGTCCGGGTCGTCGGACCGTGTCATCCCGCCGAGCAGGTCGTACGCGAAATCCCACTCGTTGCCTGCCGGATCAGTCACCTTGGACAGGTAACCCGCAGGGGTGAAGGAGCAATGCTCATGACTTGTGGATCGGTCTTCGGGACGGCACGCGAAGGGCGTACCTTCCCGAATGATCCTGTATCGGTCACCAAGTCAGGCCCGCGTTCGCAGCGCGGGTCGGGAAGGCACGCCCGTGCTCAGCGTAGTCAACGAAGACGGCTCCACCGCTACCGGTTCGCTGATCGACGAGATCGTGCGGGAAGGCGCCCGCCGGATGCTCGCCGCCGCTCTGGAAGCGGAAGTCGACCAGTACATAGCCGAGTTGGCTGCCGAGCGGGACGAACGCTGCCACCGTCTGGTGGTGCGTAACGGTCACCACCGTCCCCGCACCGTGACGACAGCGGCCGGCCCGGTCGAGGTCCGCGCCCCGCGAGTGAACGACCGCCGCGTCGACGAGGCGACCGGTGAACGGCAGCGGTTCTCCTCGAAAATCCTTCCGCCCTGGTGCCGCAAGTCCCCGAAGATCAGCGAGGTCCTGCCGCTGCTCTACCTGCACGGGCTGTCCAGCGGTGACTTCGTGCCCGCCCTTGAGCAGTTCCTCGGCTCCGCGGCCGGCCTGTCGGCGGCCACCGTGAACCGGCTCACGAAGCAGTGGCAGGACGACCACACGGCCTTCCAGAACCGGGACCTGTCCGGCACCGACTACGTCTACGTGTGGGCCGACGGCGTCCACCCCAAGGTCCGCCTCGGCCAGGCCCACTCCTGCGTCCTGGTCCTGATGGGCGTGCGTCTGGACGGCACCAAGGAGCTGATCGCGCTGGCCGAGGGGCTGCGGGAGTCGACGGAGTCGTGGGCCGACCTGCTGCGGGACTGCCGACGGCGTGGCATGCGCGATCCGGCCCTCGTCGTGGGCGACGGTGCCATGGGCCTGTGGCGGGCCCTGGCGGAGGTGTTCCCGCAGGCCAGGCACCAAAGGTGCTGGGTCCACAAGACCCGTAATGTCATGAACACGCTACCGAAGTCCACGCAGCCCGGAGCGAAGAAGGCCCTGCAGGAGATCTACAACGCCGAGGACCGCACCCACGCCGAGAAGGCGGCCCGCGCGTTCGAGAAGACCTACGGGGCGAAGTGGCCCAAGGCCGTGAAGAAGATCACCGACGACCTGGACGAGCTCCTGGCGTTCTACGACTTCCCCGCCGAGCACTGGATCCATCTGCGGACCACGAACCCCATCGAGTCCACGTTCTCCACGATCAGGCTGCGGACGAAGGTCACCCGAGGAGCGGGCAGCCCGGCCGCCGCCCTGGCGATGGTGTTCAAGCTCGCCGAGGCCGCCCAGGCCCGCTGGCGGGCGGTCACCGCACCCCACCTCGTCGCCCTCGTCCGCTCCGGCGCCCGCTTCGAAAACGGCCACCTCGTCGAGGACCTCGAAGCCGCCTGAAACTCAACTCACCCACAAGTCTTGACAATTACTCGGGGTGAAGGCGTACTTGGTGGTGTCGTACGAGGCCTCCGGGATGCGCTGATGGTGCTGGCGCAGTTCTGTGGTCTGCCCGCGGGCATCGTTGAGGGTGGTGGTGGCGGTGCCGCCCTCGGGTGGGATCACGGTGGTGCGGTCGCCGCCGTGAAGAGTACGGGTAGTGCCAAGGAGCTTGCCGCCGTCTCCGTTGCCGGAGATCTGCCGGTGCTCGGTCTGCCGACCGAGACCGTCGTGGGCATATCGGTTCTGGGTCTCCACACTGAGCGCGTCCTCCGGTGCAACCAGGGATGTGGAGGGCGCGGAGGTAGCGTAATAGGGCAGAAACTCCGTTACTGTCAGGCCGCGTTCGTCATAGAAGGTATCGGTGAGCAGCCGTCCGCCGTCGGGACCCGGGGATTGGGACTGGCGAGGTCGCAGGAAACCGTCATAGAGGACGTACGAGGCGACCTGGGAATTGTCGTTACCGATGACTTTGGTACCGACCGCGATAGGTGCGTCCCCGGTGACCTTGTAGGTGTACTCGTACGTGGGGATGTCACTCGTACGCCGGTCGGCGAGCCAGACCTTGGTGGTGCGGCCGAGCGCATCGTAAGCGAAGTTGGTGACTCTGTCGTTGCTGTCGGTCTGGGTCAGCGGCACTCCGCGTGCCGGGTCGTTCGTCGTGGTCGTGGACAGCGCGGTGCTGCTGTCACCAGACTTCGCAGGAGGCGTGGTGACCTTTGCGGAGGTGGGGAATCCGGTCGACGGGGTGTAGGCAGTGGTCGTCGTAAGGCCGTCTGTGCGCACGGTGCGGGTCAGGGTGCCGGAGGCGACGGTGAGGGTGCCGGTAAGGTCGGTGCTGGTGAGCTTGCGGCCGTAAGCGTCGTAGGTCGCACCGCTCTCCGCGTAGGTGGCCGTTGTGCCGTCGTGGGACTTGAGGACCGCGGTCGCCGTTGCGTCGCCCTTGGTCGGCGCGGCATCGTAGGCCCGGCCGTCATAAGCGGTGCGCAGGTCGGAGATGACGTCCTCGGCGCGGTCAGGCGTCCCGGCGCAGTTCATGGCGACGGTCTCAGCCCGAGAGGGCAGAGTGAGGATCGCGCCGGCCGCCGGAAAGGTTGTACGGGTGCACCGGTCGTCGGCAGTGGTGGCATCGTCGCCGCGGTCGTCGATACGGGTGATGCGGCCTGCGACGGTGTCGAAGGAATTGTTCACCGTGGTCGTACGCCACTTGGCGCCCGCGCCGTCGTCCAGCGAGGTCCACGAGCGAACCTGGGCGGTGCCGGCGAGGTTGGCGGTCACCGTGCCCCAGGAGCGGGTTCGCTTCGCGGTCTCATGGTGCCAGGGCCGGTTCACGACCTTGCTCAATACCCGGCCGCCGGGGCCGGAGTACTGCACGGTCTTGTAGGCGAAGCCTGCGGCCGACTCGTGGTCGGTGATCGGGTCACCTTCACCGCTGCCGAGAGTAACGTCGACCGACTTGGTGCCGCCGCTGGGCGCGAGGCGGTCGCCGTCCATGCCGCGCAGGAAGTAGGTGTCGGCCTGCGATTTCATCGCCGCCGCGCCACCCAGTCCACCTGTCTTCACCCGGACGTGGCCGTAACCACGCCACTGTGACCAGGTCTTCTCCTTCTCCTTGGTCAGCCCGTCATCGTCGTCGTAATGCCAGGCCGCGCCATCCAGGTACTCGTACGAAGTGACCTGGTCGGTGCGCCGCCGGTGCGGTCGGTGAGAGTGACGGTGGAAACGACGTACTTGTTGAACCAGTGCAAGTCCGGATCGTCGGAGGAGCTGCCGCCGATGTACTGAGGGAAGCAACGGGTGGTGTTGGTCTGCGGAGTGGGCAGGGCCCCCGCGTCGCAGGCCGCCGCCGAATAGCCGACGTCGATCTGCCCGCCCGCCTCGTCGGCGACGCTGCTCAGTCGTGCCTTGATGAACGGCGCATATCCGTCACCGGTCTTGTCAAGCCGGTTGGCCCGCTGGACGTACCCGAACGTGGTCTTCGGGAGAGTGATCGCCGGAGTGGCGCTGTGGCCGGTGCGCTGTACGGAGTCAAGCAGCAGTTGGTAATCGGTGTCGGCCATACCCCAGCGGTGGACGAGTTCCCAGGAATCGACGTTCGTATAGTCGCCGGACTTCAGTACCTGGGTGGCGACAGAGGTCAGTCGTTTTTGGGTGAAGAACACCGGGGCGAGTCGGCCCTGATCACAGGTGGCGCCTTCGTCGCAGTTCAGGTCCCACGGTGTGTCGTACCAGTGAGAGGCGTCCTCGTCGATGTCGTCGCAGGTGGAGTTCCCTTCAGGCAGGCAGCGTTTACCGCTGGTGAAGTCGACCTTTGCCAGCGGCTGTGCGTACATGGCGGAGGAGCGCAGACCGTACTCGATCCGGTCGAGGCTGCCGCCTCGCACGTATCGCGTGTTGGCCTTCTCATCCAGGTTGCGGCCGTAAGAGTTCCACTCCTTGTCGTAGTAGTACGCGATCGCGTTGCCGTGCGGGTCGACGACGTAGTCGAGATTCCACCGCCAGCCCTGCTGGCACCAGGATTCGGCGAACGACGAGGCATGGCACGGTTCATTGACGTCATCGCCGAAGACCGGAGCGGTCCACGTGGAGTTGGTGGTCTCCTTGCCGTCGGTCCAGCCGGGCAGCCGGTTGTAGCCGAAGTAGTACTGCACTCCGTCCGGAGTGGTGACTTTCCAGTACTCGTCGTTCCGCGCATCGTTGGCTCGCACGTCGGAGGAGGAGCCGCGCATCCGCTGGATCTTGGTGCCGTCGTCGTCGCGCAGCCGGAAGAGGTCGGTGCCGTCCGGCACCAGCTCACCCCCCTTGCCGTTGAAGGAGATGAACGCGTTGTCGTACGCCCAGCACAGGTCGGCCGGCTTCCCACCGTCGGCGTGCTCGATTCCGTCGTCCATGCAGGACTTGTAGCGCCGCTCGATGGAGCCGGGCCACATGTCGAAACCGTCGCCGACCCAGGATCCCTGGTTGTTGGAGTTGCCGGACCGGCCGTCGACAGACCCTGAGGAGTACGAGATCCCCACGCTCGGCAGCAACCCGCCCGGTACATCAGGCACGTTCATCGCGTACGACCACGAGAAGTCGCCGGTGTTGAGGCTGGTACTCCACTGCGCCGACGACGACAACGGAGTGGCCTTGTAGTCGCCGCCCATGCTCGCGTCGTCGGCGACGGCCGCAAGGACGGTGGCGCCGGAAGCCTTCAGCGGGACGCTCGATGCGGTGAGGGTCGCCGACTCGGTGTCGTTGACGGCCTCGATGGGAGTGGCCTTACGGCAGGCGGCCTTGGCCGGGGTGGTGAGCGCGCAGGTCGGCAACTCGACCAGGCGCAGCCGGTCGGCATAACCGCCACCGAACGCCTCGGCGATGGAGGAATAGTCGAGCCGAGCCCGTACGACGCCCCCCTTCCTCTTCGTGGTCGTGTCGGGCTCCTCGGTTTCCAGACTGAACAGCAGACCGTCCGCGCCAACCTGTCTGGCGCTCTCCCGATCGAATATCCGGGCCCGCACCTTCTCGGGCGCTTGCTTGCCGCCGACCGCCAGCGGCAGCCCTTTCGCCCGTACGACGGACGATGAGTCCTCTGGCGGGTCGATGGTCGCCACGCCTGCCAGCGGCCAGGCCGCCCGCGGGGCCTTCGCGGGAGTGCGCGGGCCCTTCGTCGGAGTACGCGGGATCACCGGGACGGCCGAGACCTCCACCGGCTTCTCCGACGCGGGCAGGTCGGGGCGGCCGGAGTCGCGGTCGGCTGCGACCGACGCGGGCTGGGCCGCCGCCTGGAGCAAGGTACCGATCATCACCGTGGCCGAGGCCAGAGCGATGCGGCGGCGCAGGGCAGGGACTCGCGTCCGGGATCTACCGTTCATCCTCGTCCTTCGTCATACGCGGTCGGTGCGGCGGGGTGGGAGATGCGGGAGACCGACGGCAGGTCAGCCATCGCCGGGTACCTCGGTGGGGATCCCCGGCCAGCCCAGCGACAGGCGGGCGATCTGCAGCTCACTCAGCGCACCCTGGAAAACCCACACGTCATCGACAGACCCGGGCCAGTACTCGCCCCACTCCCCGGAGGTCCTGGCCCGGCCGATCTGCAGTCCGCCCGTGGCCTTGTACGACAGCACGTTCTCGGCCCACGACATTCGGTCGGCGCAGGTGGTGTCGTCGGACTCGCCGTCGCCGTCCCCGTCCGCGCAGGCGACCTCTTCCAACTCGCCGTTCACGTAGAGCCGGACTTCCTTGGTGGAGCCGTCGGACACGAGCGTCAAGTGGTTCCAGTCCCGTGCGTCGTAGAACCGGTGGTTCTCCACTCGCACGACTGTGGCACCCGCCGAGTCGGAATCCGGCATCGAGATTTCCCAGCGTCCAGCGTCGTCCTCATCCTCGGGCGCAGGTACATGTCGTACCGCGAAAGCGCTGTTGGTCGTGCCGGGCATACTCAGGACGGCCGCACTGTCGGCAGGCGTGCCTGCGGCCTGGGCCCAGCCCATCACTGTGAAGCTGGCGTTCGTGTCAACGACGGCCGTGGCGGTCGCGGCATGGTCGTCGATGCCGTCCAGTTCCAGCGCTCCGTCGTCAACCCAGCCGAAGCCGGTCCTTGCACCGCCGCCCAGGACCAGTGCCCGGTTCTCGGCCGAGGCGTCAGGACTGGTGGCCGGGGTGGTCGTGGTGGCTTGGTCCAGCATCCAACGGCCCTTGACCAGTGGCCGCTGCTTGAACATCTGCTGCACCTCCTCGGCGGAGACCGGTCGGTCCTGTACCCGTACGTCGTCGACGGTGCCGGGGAAGTGGTACTGCCTCGCTCCGCTGAAGTCACCGACGCCGATGTACATCGATCTGTCGGCGTAGAAGGGGCTGTTCTGGGTGACAGAGCCGGCCTTCGTGCCGTTCACATACAGCGTGAGCGTGTTGTCGTCCGTGTCGTGCACGCCGACCAAATGCGCCCATTCCCCGGCGTAAGCCTTCGCGCCGGCGGGCTGCGTGACCCGGGTGATGCCTGCGTCCGCCGAGTCCGCCGTGTACTGGGCGAAGGCCCACTGCTGGGCGGCGGCGGAGTAGTACAGCTCCATCCCGGGCCGTTCCTTGCCGGCCTGCAGCACCACCACGCCACTCTCAGACGCCAGGGAGTCCAGTTTCGCCCAGGCCGAGACGGTGAAGCTGCGGAAGGTGTTCACGTGTGGGGCACTCGTTTCGCCGACCTTCGCGTAGCCGGTGGTGCCGTCGAAGCGGGCGGCCTTGCCCGCGACTCCCGGCACGCCCGTGGTGACCGTTCCGTGGTAGGTCGCGGGAATCACTCCGCCGTGTCCGACGATCTCCGTCGCGCCGACTGCCTCGTCCATGGGGAACACCGCGATCGCGGGCGAGCCTGGGTCACCGACGTTCTGCTTCGCGTGCAGCTGAGTGACCTCGCTGTCCTCCAGCTGCCGATTGAAGATCTGCACGTCGTCGATGGCGCCCGAGAAGAAGTTGCCAGGCGTTCCGCTGTAGGACCCGGCCCCGATTCTGAGACCGCGGCGGGCGTTCCAGGGGGTCGACCAGGACTTCTCGCCGACCAGTTGACCGTCGACGTACAGGCGCAGCCGGTCCAGGGTCGCGTCGTAGGATCCGGCGACGTGCGTCCACTTGCCCACCGTGACCGGGGCGGGCGTGGCAGCCTTCGCCATGACCGATGCGGCACCGGCGGTGTCCGATGCGTGCTGGTTGAACACCCATCCGTGGACCGGGGAGTAGTAGAGCTCGAAACCGGCCGTGATGTTGCCCGGCTGGGTCGCCACCACCATCGATCGGGTGGGCTGCTGATCGAAGTTGACCCACGCGGAGACGGTGAAGCCCTGTGTGGTGTTGACCGGTGAGAGGTCGGTGTCGGCATATCCGTCCGTGCCGTTGAACCGCACCGCCGTGCCGACCGCGCCTTCGGCTTCGGCGGTCGTGCCACCGAGCAGCTTCAGGGTGCGCGGGGGTGTCGATCCCTTCGCCTGGTTCGCCCCCGCGCCCTCGTCCATCTGCCATGTCGCCCGGTCGGGCTGCCCGGCCTTCACCCGGTACTGGTAGGTGCGGATCTCACTGCCGTTACCGGCCGAATCGAAGGCCTGTGCCGTGAAGAAGTTCACGCCGGGTCTGGCCGGCAGCACCTTCGCGATCCGCGCGGCACCGCCCGAGGTGGTGATCTTGTTTCTTGAGGTCGGATCCCCGTTGATGCCGTACCAGTACGTCGTCACGTCCGAGTCGACTCCGTCGACGGTGAACGACCCGTACTGGCCCACCCCGTCGTACCAGGGGTCCTCGGGGTTGGCCGGATCCGATTCCGGATACTCGCCCGAGCTCACGGTCGGCGCCTGAGGCACGCTGGTGTCATAGACGAAGTAGCACGCCGACGCGGCCCCCGCATGTGACCACGGTGAGTACTGCGCCCCGTCGAAGACCCTGGCGTACCAGCGGACGGTCTTGTTCTTCGGGATCGACGACGGCAGAGAGATCGCGAACGACGAGCCCGATGCCTTGCCCGCCGCACGAGTCGGACTCCACGAGCCTCCGTCCCACTTCGCCTGGAACTGCACACCGACGTTGTCCCCGTCAGGATCGGTGACGTTGTTCGCGCGGATCGTGCCAAGAGTGCGGACGCGGGCAGGGGGGTACGGGGTCTTGCAGGTACCACCGTAAGTCATCGTGAGCTGCGACATCTTCAGCTGGGCCGGCGGACGGTTGTACTCGACCCGGAGATAGGCGTTGTCCGAGAACCGCTTCCAGCCGTAGCCGTCACTTTCGCTCGACGCCCGCAGACCGAAGGTCATCGTCGACCACTTGCCGTTCGCGGCCTGCTGGACAGCCGACTTCACCTCGAACTCGGCGTCCTTGGCAGCGCACCCCTCGTACCCGTACGCGAACTCCTCGGTCTTGAGGTGGTCAATCCAGAAGCCCGAGGCGTTCTGGGAGTTCCACGTGGTGGACGAGCTGATGTCCTTGGTACGCCACAGTTGCACGCCACGGTCGGAGCACGACGCCGACCAGGTGTTGCGTACGACGAATTCCGCCGACAGGATGCTGCGTCCCGCGAACTTGGACACGGGGATGCGGTAGAAGAGACGCTTGGTGTCATGGGGCTTGCAGTAGTTCCAGTTGCAGTAGCCCAGGCCCGAATCAGAGTCACCGTTGAACTTCCACTGTGGTGAATCCGCCCAGTACTTGGACACCATCGTCCATGCGGAGGCCTTGGGGGTGTACCACTGAGGGTCGATGAACACCGGGTACTCGGTGTCCTCTCCCTTCAGCACATCCGCGTCCGGCGTCAGAACCAGTTCGTCCTGCCCCTCCGCCACGTCAACCCCGACAGGGGCGAGCTTGCCCGACTCCCCCGCGCCCGGCTGATCGCCCGACCCCGCTGCCGCGCCGGCCGACGCGCTCCTGCCGTCGGCTTTCTCACCTGGCGCTGCCTTGCTCGGTTCCGCGCCTGCCGGGCTCTCTCCTGGGCTCGAATCCCACATCATCGGCCGTGGAGCCTCGAAGACCGGCGACTCGGCTCCCCGGTCGAGTGCCTGCAGTCCCCCCTCTTCGGTCTCCTCCACCGACAGACCACGTGTCTCCAGCTCCAGCCGCAGCTGGGCGAGCTCCGGGCTCGCGGCGGCTTCCGCCGTCTTGACCACCAGCAACTGGGTGAACCCGTCCTGCTGCGCCGTCATCCGCAAATCGACATCCGGCAGCACCGACGGGTACGTGGCGACCGGACCCTCGACCTCGGGCTTCGGCAGCGGCGTGGGCCAGGTCAGGCTCAGTTCACGCCCGGCGCGCTCCATACGCACCAGCGGGCTCTCTCCTCCGCCGGAAAACTCCAGATTTATGGCCGACGCCTCGGGGGCGATGGTGCCCTCGCTCGTAGACGTCAGGTCGGTGTCGACCCGCTTCCAGCCGCCGTGGATGCGGGTCCACACCGGGCGCAGATATTCACGCGCTTGCAACCGACCGTCCGGAGTCGCGAAGACCTCACTCGCCTCCCCGCGCAGCGACACAACTTCCACGGGCTCGCCGGTCTTCTTGGCCTTGGCCAGCGCTTCGGCCTCCGTGAGGCCACCGCCGCCGTGGTCGGCAGTCTTCGCCGTGCTTGTCGGCGAATCCGGTGAATCCGGCATGCCCGCCACGGCCTCACCGGTCAGCGCCGGAGTCGACCCGACGGCCAACGCTGCGCCCATCAGGACGCCAACGATCTTCGCCCTGCCTCGACTTCGGCCCCACATCCCCGCCACACCCCACCCACAGAGCCCACATAGTTGCCTTCCGTACCCCACCCCGTTACCGAACGTCAGGTCAATGGGCAGCAAACGGGCATTGACGTCGGAGATTCATGTAGCGCGCGTGATGATCGTTACGTTTGAGAAGGGGCCTGTGAGGCTTGATCACGCTATGGACCGGTGTGGGATGCACCACACCGAGTCGGCGACGCACCGTCTCAATGGGCCGTTGAGTGCGGATACCGGACGCGTACCCCACAACTTCACCCGACCGCTCCATACGGCTCCCCGATGTCACGCCCTGCCCCGGTTCGCACTGGATGTACGTGCCCCAGAGTGGTCGAGCATGCATAGGGCACACCCCCGGCCGGGGGAATAACCGGGAACCACCGCCTGTTCCTCCCACCGCACATGCACCGAGTGCGAGGACGTTCGACAGGAGGCACCCACGTGACCGCAGGCGACGAGATCAGGGGCACGACGCACGGCACCGCCCCCGTTCCCCTCTCCGTTCTCGACCTGGTCACGGTGGGTGCCGGGCGGACCGCGTCCGACGCGTTGCGGACCAGTGTGGAGCTGGCGAAGCTCACCGAGGCGCGCGGGTTCCACCGGTACTGGGTGGCCGAGCACCACTCCATGCCGGGCGTGGCCTCCTCCTCGCCGGCGGTGATCCTCGCGCACCTGGCCGCCCACACGGAGCGGATCCGGCTCGGGTCGGGCGGGGTCATGCTGCCCAACCACGCGCCCCTCGTGATCGCCGAGCAGTTCGGCACGCTGGAGGCCATGGCGCCGGGACGGATCGACCTGGGGCTGGGGCGGGCGCCCGGCACCGACGGCGCCACCGCCGCCGCCCTGCGCCGCACCGACCGGCTGAACGAGGGCGCCGACGACTTCCCGCAGCAGCTCGCCGAGCTGACCCGGTTCCTGGACGACGACTTCCCCGACGGGCACCCGTACCGGCGGATCCACGCCGTGCCCGGGCCGGTGCAGGCCACCTCACCCGGCGGGGTGCAGTCCCCGCACCGGCCGCCCGTCTGGCTGCTCGGCTCCTCCGGATTCAGCGCCCGGCTGGCCGGCATGCTCGGCCTGCCGTTCGCCTTCGCCCACCACTTCTCCGCGCAGAACACGATCCCCGCGCTCGACCTGTACCGGGAGAGCTTCCGGCCGAGCGAGGTGCTCGACGCGCCCTACGCGCTGATCGGGGTCGCCGCGCTCGCCGCCGACGACGAGAAGGAGGCGCGCCGCCAGGTGCTGGCCGCCGCGCTGAACATGGTGCGGCTGCGCACCGGACGCCCGGGGCTCGTACCCACGCCGGAGGAGGCGGAGGCGTACGACTTCAGCCCGATGGAGCGGGAGTTCGTGGAGTCCTGGAACGCCAACGTCGTCCACGGCACCGCGGACGAGGTCCGGGCCGGGCTGGACGACCTGCAGAAGCGCACCGGCGCCGACGAGCTGATGCTCACCGCCAACGCGCACGGCGGTGACGTCCGGGTGCGGTCGTACGAACTGATCGCGGACGCCTACGGGTTGCCGACGCCCGCCTGAACGCCGGGGGTGCCGAGGAGCTCGGAGATGCGGTCGGGCGGGACGGGCCGTGAGTACAGCCAGCCCTGCCCGGTGTCGCAGCCGATCCGGCGCAGCCGGGTGGCCTGCGCGGAGGTCTCCACGCACTCCGCGGTGACGGTCAGCCCCAGCCGGTGGGCGAGTTGCACCATCGCCTCGACGATGACCTCGTCCGCCGGGCTGCCCTGGCCGGCGCGGTCCTCGATCTGGAAGCCGCGGACGAAGGAGCCGTCGAGCTTCAGCACGGACACCGGCAGCCTGCTGAGGTAGGCGAGGTTGGAGTAGCCGGTGCCGAAGTCGTCGATGGCGATGCGGACGCCCATGTCGCTGAGGGCCTTGAGCGCCTGCAACGGCCTGCCCGAGGAGCCCATCACCGCGGACTCGGTCAGCTCCAGCTGGAGCAGGTGCGGGGGCAGCCCGGTCTCCTCCAGGGTGTCGGCGACGTCCGCGACCAGGTCGGAGTCCCAGACCTGACGGACCGCCACGTTCACGCTGACGAAGATCGGCGGTTCGTCCGGGTACCGCGTCTGCCAGTCGCGCGCCTGCCGGCAGGCGGTGCGCAGCACCCAGCGACCGAGCGGAACGATCGAACCGTCCTCCTCCGCCAGGGAGATGAACCGATTCGGCGTGAGCGTGCCGAAGCGGGGATGGTGCCAGCGGATCAGGGCCTCCACCCCGTGCACGCGGTCGTCGTCCATGCCGACCAGCGGCTGGTACTCCAGGGCGAACTCGCCGCGGTCGATGGCCGGGCGGAGGGAGGAGGCGAGTGCCTGCCGGGTGACGCGGGAGGCGTTGCGCTCGGGGTCGAACAGCGTCCAGCGGGCCTTGCCGTCGGCTTTCGCCCAGTACAGCGTGGTGTCGGCGGCCTGCATCAGCGCGGTGGGCGTGGTCCCGGCGGCGTGCCGTTCGACCACGCCGATGGAGGCGGACACCTTGAGACGGCGGCCGGACAGGTCGAACGGCTCCTGGATCGCGTCGAGCAGCGACTCGGCGAGGTCGGCGAGCTGTTCGGTGCCGGTGGAGTCCTCCACGAGCAGCGCGAACTCGTCGCCGCCGAGCCGTGCCACCAGCGGAATCCCGGCGCGGGCCCGGCCGGCGTCCTGCGCGCACCGGGTGAGCCGGTCGGCGACGGCGGCGAGCAACTGGTCGCCGACGCGGTGGCCGAGGGTGTCGTTGACGGCCTTGAAGCCGTCCAGGTCGAGGTAGCAGACCCCGATCCGGCCGGTGCCGCTCTCCGCGTACGACTCCGCCTCCAGGGCGGTGGTCAGCCGTTCGAAGAACAGGGTGCGGTTGGGCAGCCGGGTCACCGGGTCGTGCATACGGAGGTGGCGCAGCCGGGCCTGGAGGGCGCGGTGGTCGCTGATGTCGGCGACGGACACGAGGACCCCGCCGCCGTCGGGGGGCAGCGGGGCGACCGTGACCCGCACCCACAGGGCGTGCCCCTCGGGGTGCTTCAGCCGGCGGGTGCAGCGCAGCCGGGCCCGGCGGCCGCGCAGCAGTTCGCGGTAGGCGTGCCAGGTGCGGGCGTCGGAAGCGAGGGCGACCAGGTCGGCGGCGACGGCGCCGGTGAGGCTGTCCTGGTCGCGGCCGAGCAGGTCGGCGAGGGCGGCGTTGGCGCCGGTGACCATGCCCTCACGGTCGACGACGGCCATGGCGAGCGGGGCGGCGGTGAAGACGGAGCGGTAGGACGGGGGCGCGGGCGAGTGGGAGGAGGCGGGCTCGGCGGAGTCGACCAGCCGCACCGGATCGGCCTGGTCCACCGGCCCAGCCGGCTCGACAGGCTCGGGGCCGGCCGGATCCACCGGCTCGACGGCCTCAACAGGCTCGGAGAACTCCGCACCGGAAGCCGACGGGATCTCACTCTCCGTGACGACCGGCCGGTTGAGCTCAGTCGCGGGCGTCGGCCCTTCGGACGTTCCGCTCACCACTCGCTCCCGCAGTGCACTCGCTCGCTGTCGGGCAGGAAACACCTTCCGCATCCGGAAAGTGTGCCGATCATAGAGGCCCGCGTCGGGCCCTTCCAGCCACTGTCCGGCCTCGGAGCCGGTTCCGCATCTCTGCCAGATCGTTTCTGCGCGGGTGCGAACGGCTGCTGCCGGGGCTCCGACCAGTTGTGACGTTCCGTGAGTGCGGGCGGTGCACAGTGCGCGCGGTCCCGCCCGTTTCGCCGCCGTTCTCACCCGACCGGTGCAGTTGAACAGGGCGTAGTACGACAAATCATCCCACTCTGGGTGCGGTGTCCCGCGAACCGTCTCCCGGAGGTCCTTGTGCCGCCTCAGCTCACCCCGAGAGGACTCGGTCGTGAGGCACTGCGGAGGAGGCTCGGCCGTTCGGGTGTCCGGCCCCGGCTGCGGACCACGGCGGCGATGTGCACGACGATGTCGGCGCTCGCGGCGACGTCCCTGGTGAGCGTGCCGTCGGCTCCCGAGCCGTTCTCGGCGGAGCCGTGCGTGCTGACCCGGACCGACGCCCATCACTCGGAAGGCCTGGACACCTGGAACGCGGCCTATCCGCGTCCGACGAGCCGGCTGGACGCGGTGATGGTGTTCCTGTCGTTCCCCGACTCGCACCCGCTGACCTCGCCGGACGAGCTCGAGGCCGACCACTTCCCCATGACCAGCCTCTTCTTCGAGCGGGCCTCCTACGGGAAGTTCAGCCTGCGGGCGCATCCGGTGAAGCGGTGGATCCGGATGCCGCGCCCTTCGACGGCGTACGCCATACAGCGTGACTGGACGGTGGCGCACCGGGCGGCCTACCTGCGGGACGCGCTCGCCGCGTCCGATCCGCACGTCGACTACTCGGCGTACGACATCGTGTACTTCGTCGCCGATCCGGACGCGCCGGGGGTGGACTCCGACGCCACGAAGGTGGTCAACCTGGACCGGCCGATGCGGGCGGACGGGGCGGACATCCGGCGGGTGGTCACCGTGTTCGAGAACCATCCTCCGGACCGGCTGGTGCTGGCGCACGAGACGGGGCACGTCTTCGACCTGCCGGATCTGTACCACCGGCCGGTGGACGGCAAGGGCGACTGGGACACGCATGTCGGGGACTGGGATCTGATGGGCAGCCAGTTCGCGCTGGCCCCGGATCTGTTCGGCTGGCACAAGTGGAAGCTGGGCTGGCTGGAGCCGCGGCAGGTGCGGTGCGTGCAGGAGGGCGGTCCGGTGCGGCTGACGCTGGAGCCGCTCGGTGCGGGGCCGGGGACGCCGGTGACGGGCGCGGCGGGGGCGCCGTCGTTCGGTCTGGGGCGCGGCACCAAACTGGCGGTGGTGCGCACGGGCGCGGACACCGCTCTGGCCTTCGAGGTGCGCGGCCCGTTCGGCAACGACCGCGCGGCCTGCCGGCCGGGGGTGCTGGTCTACCGGGTGTCCAGCGGCACCCGCTCGGGCCGCGGCCCGGTCGAGGTGATCGACGCCCACCCGCACACCGAGGCGTGCTGGGAGGACTCGGTCTATCCCCCGCTGGCGGACGCGCCGGTCGCCCTGGGCGAGAGCTTCACGGTCCCGGGCGAGTCGGTCCGCGTCGACGTGGAGGGCCGTACGCCGTCCGGGGCGTGGACGGTCAAGATCACCACGGGTGAGCGGGCGGCCGGGGCGTCCTGAGGCACACTCCGCCTGGGCGGCGGCGCCTGTTCCAGCCGGCAGCCGGCACGGAGGGCATGGCCCGGCGATCACGGCGATGCGGGCGCCCGCCCCGGGATCACGCGCCGCGAGGCTCCGCGCGCCCGGGAGCGCGTAGCGGGGCCGCAGATCTCGCAGACGCGAAAAAGCCCCTCGCTTCCGCGAGGGGCCTTCCGTGTCTGTGCGCCGCCAGGGACTCGAACCCCGGACCCGCTGATTAAGAGTCAGCTGCTCTAACCAACTGAGCTAGCGGCGCCTGCTGACGTCGTAGACATTAGCATCACGATCGGCGGGAGGAAAAATCGATATCCGCACCGCCGCCCGGGCCGCCCTCACCGCCGCCCAGAGCAGCACCTCCGGGCCCGGCAGCCAGGGGCTCCGGCTGTCGGGGGCGACCAGCCAGCGGGCCGGGGAGCCCGTGTCGGAGCGGGCGGGGCCCGACGGGGCGGGGACGGTCACCGCGTCGCCGGCGCCGTGGCACAGCAGGGGCGGGACGCCGTCCGTGCGGCCGCCGTGGGCGCCCCACTCCTCCCACTTCAGCAGGGCGGGCAGCCGCTGGGCCGTGCCCACGGCGCCGAACAGCAGCATCCGGCCCCGGTACTCCGCGACGGGACCCGAGCCCGGCCCCTCCTCCCACAGACGGTCCAGCATCCGGCGCCCGAAGATCGCGGGCACGCTCACCACGTCGAAGACGACGCCGCAGGGCAGGACCACCGGGGCGTCCGGCCGCTCGCAGCCGAAGGAGCGGACGGCGTCGGAGGCCGAGGCGAGCCAGGCGGCTCCGTCCGGGGTGACACCGCTGACGTCGGAGACATTCGGTGCGCTGCTCATACAGATATTTCTACGTGCCGTGAGGGAACGCTTCCGCAGAGTTGCCGAAATCCGGGACGAGGGCCCCGACGGACGCGTACCCTGTCGTCCGGCATATGCCACACGCGTTCGACAGCCCGGAGGCCGACCAGAAGGCCAGGAAGGGCCGGCGCGGCTCACACGGGGTCGACGTGCCCCGGGCCCTCGCCGCCGCGCATCAGGTCGCGGCCGAACTCGACCATCTTCTTCGCGTAGTCCTCGGTCCACTCGGCGCGCTCGGCGATGTCGGCCGTCGACAGCCGGTCGAAGCGCCGGGGGTCGGCGAGCTGGGCCGCCGCCATCGCCTGGAACTCCGTCGCCCGGTCCGCGGCGGCCCGGAACGCGAGCGTCAGCTCCGTGGCCCGCTCGAGCAGCGCGCGCGGATCCTCGATCGACTCCAGGTCGAAGAAGTGCTCGGGGTCCGAGGCCGCCTGCGCGGGCTCGAACAGCAGGGGCGCGGGGCGTAGCCGCGGCTGGTCCGGGCGCGGCGTGTGCTCCGCCATGACTTCTCCTTCGTACGTCGCGGTGGCCCCCGGGTGCCGGAGGGCCACCGTCCATTGTCCCGCGCCCCCGCAAGAGGACGTCCGGCCCGCGGGGACCGGCCGGCCCCGGCCGTGCGGGCGCGCCGACCGGTGACTACCCAGCTCGCGGGGCGCACAAAGACGGCGACGGGAACGCGCTCCGGGCGCGTGGAAGGGCGTACGCCGGTGTCAGTGGCGTTCCTCACGTCCCTGCAGATCCCTGCAGGGGCATACGGACGCGTCACACCTGGACGACCGGCTCCCGGGTGAAGAGGGCGCCCAGTCGGGGCGCGTTGACGCGGCGGTCGGTGAGGCGCAGGCACTCCCAGACGGAGACCTGGTTGGCGGTGAGGACCGGCTTGCCCAGCTCCTTCTCCAGGGCGGGGATGTGGGCGACGGTGTGCAGGGCGGTGTCCGGCAGGAGCAGCGCCTCCGCGTCGGGGGTGTCGGCGGCGCGGGCCAGCGCGAACAGCTCCCGTTCGCCCCAGGCGCCGACCTCGGCGGCCGTGACGATGCCCGAGCTGTGCACCCCGGTGACCTCCGCTCCGCCGGCCCGCAGGAAGTCGGCGAACAGCTGGGCGACGTCCTCGGGGTAGGTCGCGCCGACGGCGACCCGGCGCACCTCGATCTCCCGGATCGCGTTGACGAAGGCGAACGAGGTGGAGGAGGCGGGCATGCCGGCGGCGAGGGCGAGCCGGCGCACCTGGTCGCGGGCCCCGTCCCAGCCGAGCACGAAGCTGCCGCTGGTGCACGCCCACACCACGGCCTCGGCGCCGGCCAGACGCAGTTCCTCCAGGCCGGCCGCAAGCCGCTCGGGCGAGCCCATCTCGCGCAGGGCGTCCACCCGGTGCGCGTCCTCGCCGATGTCGGTGTGCACCAGGTCCACGCGGATGTCGCCGCCCAGCAAGAGCTCGATGCGCGGATACTCGTCCTCCGCGGAGTGGCCGGGGTAGAGGAATCCCAGTGCGGTCATGTCCAGCCTTCCTGCTGCTTCTCTCCGGGTGCGTCCGGCAGCACCGGTCCGGGCGCCGTCTGGCCGGGCAGTACGGTCGGCGCCTGGCCCGGCATGACGGTCCCGGGGCGTGCGGACGCGTCGATCAGCGCCTGATACGGTCCCACCGCCCGGGTACCCAATCGGCGCAGCGCCGCCCACATGGTCACCTGGTTGGCCGAGATGACCGGTATGCGCAGTTCCGCCTCCAGTTGGGGGATCACGTCGTACGTCGGCAGGTTGGTGCAGGAGAGGAACAGCACGTCGGCCGTGCCGGGCCGGTCGCGGACCGCCTGCCGGGCCATGTCCACCACCTCGCGGTAGGTGACCTTCCAGATGTGCCGGGTCAGTCCCATGTACGCGCAGCCGGTGACGGTGACGCCGGCCCGTGCCACGTAGGTCTCCAGGGCCCGGGTGACCGACACCGTGTACGGGGTGACCAGGGCGACCCGGCGTACGTCCAGCTCCACCAGGGCTTCGAGGAGCGCGCCCGAGGTGGTGATCGCGGGGACCGCGCCGGCCCGGCTCATCGCCTCGCACATGGCGCGTTCGCCGACGATCCCGCCGACGAAGCTGCCGGAGGTGCAGGCGTAGGCGACGACCTCGGGGGCGACGGCGGTGAGGGTGCGGACCGCGTCGCCGAGCGTCTCGTGCTCGCTGATCAGCCTGGCCAGATCGAGACTGACCTCGACGGGCACGTACGGGGTACGCGTGACGTGCAGGGAGACGCCGTCCGGGGTCCAGCGCCACAGCTCCCGGTCCAGCGCGAAGTCGAAGGGGGCCACCACCCCGACCCCGCGCTGCGGGCTCGGGCCGCCGAGAAGGGAGACGTCCATGACAGGCACCGGCCTCACGCTGGGAGACGAGCACACGAGGGAGCGCGGAAAGACCCGTGTCGACGACGGTAGGTTCGGGTAGGGGCGCGGTCAATCCGCCCGGGTCACCCCACGGTCAACACCCGGTTAACTCGTCGTCACCGGCCTTCGCCGGGGCCGCCGCACCGCATCCGAGCCACCTGGAGACGAGGCCCATGACCACGCCCACGCTGCTCGTCCTGGACGCCGAACCGCTCCCCCGCCTCGGCAGGCTCACCGGCCGGGCGCGGATCGAGCACGCGGACGAGTCGACGCTCGCCGAGCGGCTGCCGCACGCGGACGTGCTGCTGGTGTGGGACTTCACCTCGCACGCGGTGCGCCGGGCGTGGCCGGGCGAGGGTCCCCGGCCGCGCTGGGTGCACACGGCGAGCGCCGGTGTGGACCATCTGCTCTGTCCGGAACTCGCCGCGTCCGACACGGTGGTGACCAACGCGCGCGGTGTCTTCGACGGTCCGATCGCCGAGTACGTCGCCGGTCTCGTCCTCGCGTTCGCCAAGGACCTGCCGCGGACGCTGGCGCTTCAGCGGGAGCGGACCTGGCTGCACCGGGCGACGCGCCGGGTGGCGGGGACGCGGGCGTGCGTGGTGGGGTCCGGGCCGATCGGCCGGGCGGTGGCCGGCACGCTGGAGGCGCTCGGCGTGCGGACCGCGCTGGTGGGACGTGCCGCGCGGGACGGGGTGCACGGCCCTGAGGACCTGGACCGGCTGCTGGCGCGCGCGGACTGGGTAGTGGCCGCGGCGCCGCTGACCGAACAGACGCGGGGGATGTTCGACGCCCGCCGGTTCGGTCTGATGCAGCCGTCGGCGCACTTCGTGAACGTGGGCCGGGGCGAGCTGGTGGTGGAGAAGGCGCTGGTGCGGGCGGTGCGGGAGCGGTGGATCGCGGGGGCGGCGCTGGACGTGTTCACGGCCGAGCCACTGGCCGCCGGCAGCCCGCTGTGGGAGCTGGAGGGCGTGGTCGTCTCGCCGCACATGAGCGGGGACACGGTCGGCTGGCGGGACGAACTGGCCGCGCAGTTCGTGGAGTTGTACGAGCTGTGGGAGGCGGGCCGGCCGCTGGTGAACGTGGTGGACAAGCGACGCGGGTATGTACCGGGTCACTGACGTCTTCCCAGGGAGTGCGGATGTCCGAGCTCACCGAACTGACCGCGACCCGGCTTCTCGACGGCTACCGCAAGGGCGAGTTCGGCCCCGTGGAGGTGACCCGCGCCGCGCTGCGCCGGGCCGAGGAGATCCAGCCCGAGGTGAACGCGTTCGTGCGGCTGCTCGCCGACGACGCGCTTCGGCGGGCGGCCGCCTCCGAGGAGCGGTGGCGGAGGGGCGGGCAACTGGGGCCGCTGGACGGGGTGCCGGTCACGGTGAAGGACATCCTGCTGCTGCGCGGCGCCCCGACCCTGAAGGGCTCGCGGACGATCGACCCGGCGGGGCGGTGGGACGAGGACGCGCCGTCGGTCGCCCGGCTGCGGGAGCGGGGCGCGGTGTTCCTCGGCAAGACGACGACGCCCGAGTTCGGCTGGAAGGGCGTGACGGACTCCCCGCTCAGCGGGACCACCCGCAACCCGCACGACCCGTCCCGTACGGCGGGCGGGTCCAGCGGGGGCGCGGCGGCGGCCGTGGCGCTGGGCGCGGGGCCGCTGGCGCTGGGCACGGACGGCGGGGGCAGCGTGCGCATCCCGGCGGCGTTCTGCGGGATCTTCGCGCTGAAGCCGACGTACGGGAGGGTGCCGCTGTATCCGGCGAGCGCGTTCGGGACGCTGGCGCACGTCGGTCCGATGACCCGGACCGCGGCGGACGCGGCGCTGCTGCTCGACGCGATCGCCGCG
This sequence comes from Streptomyces sp. P9-2, assembly GCF_051903975.1. NCBI lineage: Bacteria > Bacillati > Actinomycetota > Actinomycetes > Kitasatosporales > Streptomycetaceae > Streptomyces > Streptomyces sp. P9-2. Next base: position 2,444,004 of record NZ_CP192633.1, on the reverse strand, counting down.
CCGGACTCCCGTGACTGGTCGGCGCTTCCGCCGGCGCCGGGATCGTTCTCGGAGGCGCTGGGCGACGGGGTGCGCGGGCTGCGGGTGGCGTTCTCGCCGTCGCTGGGCGGACAGGTGCGGGTGGACCCGGGTGTCGCGGCCGTGGTGCGGCGGGCGGTGGAGCGGCTGGCGGGGCTCGGCGCGTACGTCGAGGAGACCGACCCGGACCTGGCCGACCCTGTGGAGGCCTTCCACACCCTGTGGTTCGCGGGCGCGGCGCGGGTGACGCAGGCGCTGGGCCGGGAGCAGCGGGAGCGGCTCGACCCGGGGCTGCGGGAGATCGTCCGGGAGGGGAGCCGGCTGTCGGCTCTGGACTATCTGGCCGCGGTGGACGCGCGGATGGACCTGGGCCGGCGGATGGGCCGCTTCCACGACGCCTACGACCTGCTGGTCACGCCGACGCTGCCGGTCACGGCGTTCGAGGCGGGCGCGGAGGTGCCGCGCGGGTCGGGGCACCGGCGCTGGACGGGGTGGACGCCGTTCACGTACCCGTTCAACATGACGCAGCAGCCTGCCGCCAGCGTGCCGGTGGGCCTGGCGGACGGGCTGCCGGTCGGGCTGCAGCTGGTGGCCGCGCGGCACCGGGACGACCTGGTGCTGCGGGCGGCGCACGCGCTGGACGAGGCGGGGGTCACGCTCTGCGGAAGCTGAGCGTCTCCCCGGCGGCGCCGGTGCGCCACAGGTCGTTGCAGGCGTCGGCCAGGGCGTCGAGGCCCTCCACCACCTGCCCCCAGACGATGCCGGGGACCCAGCCGACGTCGCCGTTGAGCAGCAGGTTGTTCCGTTCGTAGAAGAGCGCGAGGTCCACCACGGTGGAGCCGGGGCGGACCTCGCGGTCGTAGCCGTAGGACGTGGTGCCCAACTCGGCCCCGGGGAAGGTGAAATAGCACAGATCGCCCGGTATGGGAGTGACCGTGGGGTTTTCCAGGGGTGGCTCCCGGTCCGCGAAGGGCGGGAACAGGGCGTAGACCTCGTTGCGTGCGTACTTGGCGTGGTAGACGTCGCCGGACAGCGGAAGAGATTTCCAGACGGCTTCGCAGGTGATCGGGGCGCGGTCGTCGAGCAGCCGCGCGATGCCGGTCACCTCACGCTTGACCAGGGAGATCTCGAGGAATCGGTCGGCCATGCACTCCATGGTCCCGTGCCGGTCAAGACCGCCCCACCGCCGGACGGGGCCGAAACTGGCCGGAATAACTCGCATCGGTTCGGGTAGCCGCGCCGCCATGGCTCCACCACTTCAACCACTGAGACGAATCACAGGGACCTCCGGGCCCTCGCGTCGGTCGCTGCTCGCGGGGGCCGCGGCGCTCGGCGCGCTGGGCGCGGCGGGGTGCTCGCGGGTTCCGACGGCGTCCACGACGGACGGCGGCGACCTGCTCGAGCGGCTCAGGGCGGCGGGCGTGGTCCGGCTGGGCATCGCCGGCGAGATCCCGTTCGGCTACATCGACAAGGACGGTGAGCTGACCGGCGAGGCGCCCGAGCTGGCCAAGGTCATCTTCGAACGGCTGGGGGTGGACCGGGTGCAGCCCGTGCCCACCGAGTTCGGCTCGCTCATACCCGGGCTGAACTCCCAGCAGTTCGACGTCGTGGCCGCGGGCATGTACGTGAACCCCGAGCGCTGTGAGCAGGTCATCTTCTCCGACCCCGACTACCAGATGCTCGACTCGTTCATCGTCCGCAAGGGCAACCCGCTGGGGCTGCGCGACTACCAGGACGTGGTGAAGAAGAAGGCGAAGTTCGCCACCGGCACCGGCTACGCGGAGATCGCGTACGCCGTGGAGGCCGGCTACAAGGAGAGCGACATCCTGATCGTCCCCGATCAGGTGGCCGGCCTGAACGCCGTCGAGGCCGGGCGTGTCGACGTCTTCGCCGGTACCGCGCTCACCACCCGCGAGGTGGTCAAGAAGTCGAACAAGGCCGAGGCGACCGAGCCGTTCAAGCCCCTCGTCGGCGGCAAACCGCACGTGGACGGCGGGGCGTTCGCGTTCCGGCCGACCGAGACCAGGCTGCGGGACGCCTTCAACGTGGAGCTGGCGAAGCTCAAGAAGAGCGGCGAGCTGCTGCGGATCCTCAAGCCGTTCGGGTTCACCGAGGACGAGATGACCGATCTGACCGCGAAGGAGCTCTGCGGCGGATGACTTCCGGACTCTGGGAACGCGTACTCGAGGGCGTCTGGGTCACGATCCAGCTGCTCGTGCTCAGCGGACTGCTCGCCACCGCGGTGTCGTTCGTCGTCGGCGTCGCCCGCACCCACCGGCTGTGGATCGTCCGCTTCCTCGCGGGCTTCTACACCGAGGTGTTCCGCGGCACCTCCGCGCTGGTGATGATCTTCTGGGTGTTCTTCGTGCTGCCTCCGGCCTTCGGCTGGCAGCTCGTGCCGCTGTGGGCGGGCACCCTGGCGCTCGGCCTGACCTACGGGGCGTACGGTTCGGAGATCGTGCGCGGCGCGCTCGCCGCGGTCGACCCGGCCCAGCGCGAGGGCGGCATCGCCCTCAGCTTCACGCCCTGGCAGCGGATGAAGCTCATCCTGCTGCCGCAGGCGGTGCCGGAGATGATCCCGCCGTTCTCCAACCTGCTGATCGAGCTGCTCAAGGGCACCGCCCTGGTGTCGGTCATGGGCATGGGCGACCTGGCGTTCAGCGCCAACCTGGTGCGCCTGGCGCTGCAGGAGAGCGCGGAGATCTACACGTACATCCTGCTCATCTACTTCGTCATCGCCTTCCTGCTCACCCGGTCGATGCGCGGGCTGGAGAAGAAGCTGAAGGCGGGCGTCGGCAAGGCGCCGAAGAAGACGGTCACCGCCGCCGGGCGCGTGCCTGAGGGAAGTGGTGTCCTGTGACGTGGGACTGGGGCGCTGTCGCCGACTTCATGCCGTACTTCTGGGACGGTCTGTGGGTCACCCTGCAGATCCTGGTGTTCGGCTCGCTGATCTCCTTCGCGCTGGGCCTGGTGTGGGCGCTGCTGATGCGGGCGCCGACGCGCTGGGTGACCTGGCCGGTCGGCGGCGTCACGGAGTTCATCCGCAACACCCCGCTGCTGGTGCAGCTGTTCTTCCTCTTCTACGTGCTGCCCGAGTGGGGGATCACCTTCTCGGCGCTGACCACCGGCGTCTTCGCCATCGGGCTGCACTACTCGACGTACACGATGCAGGTCTACCGCGCCGGTATCGAGGCCGTGCCGGTGGGCCAGTGGGAGGCGGCGACGGCGCTGAACCTGCCGCTGCGCCGGACGTGGACCGTGGTGATCCTGCCGCAGGCCGTGCGCCGGGTGGTGCCCGCGCTCGGCAACTACGTCATCTCGATGCTGAAGGACACCCCGCTGCTGATGGCCATCACCGTGCTGGAGATGCTCGGCCAGGCGCGGCTGTTCGCCCAGCAGAACTTCCAGTTCACCGAGCCCCTGACGGTGATCGGCGTGGCCTTCATCGTCATCTCCTACCTGGCCTCCCTTGCCCTGCGAGCCCTGGAGCGACGCCTTGTCCACTGACACCCACGCCCCGTTCGAAGACAAGCCCGGGACCCCGCGCGCGACCGGTGAGCTGATCCGGCTGGAGCGGGTCACCAAGCGGTTCGGCGACCACACGGTCCTGGACAACCTGGACTTCTCCGTCGACGCCGGCAAGCACGTGACGCTGATCGGCCCGTCCGGGTCCGGCAAGACCACGATCCTGCGGCTGCTGATGACGCTGCTGAAGCCCGACGAGGGCGTGATCACCGTCGACGGGCAGCAGCTGTTCCCGGCGTCGGAGAAGCAGGTCCGCGAGGTCCGCAAGAAGATCGGCATGGTCTTCCAGCAGTTCAACCTGTTCCCGAACATGACCGTGCTGCGGAACATCACCGAGGCCCCGGTCACCGTGCTCGGCATGTCCAAGGACGCGGCCGAGGAGCGGGCTCGGGAGCTGCTGGAGATGGTCGGGCTGACCGACCACCTCGACAAGCACCCGGCCCAGCTCTCCGGCGGCCAGCAGCAGCGGGTGGCGATCGCCCGGGCGCTGGCGATGCGCCCGCAGGTGCTGCTGCTGGACGAGGTCACCTCGGCCCTGGACCCGGAGCTGGTGGCCGGCGTGCTGGACGTGCTGCGGGACATCGCCCGCTCCACGGACATCACGATGCTGTGCGTGACCCACGAGATGAACTTCGCCCGGGACATCTCCGACCAGGTGCTGATGTTCGACTCGGGCCGGGTCATCGAGGCGGGCTCGCCGGAGAAGATCTTCAACGAGCCCGAGCACGACCGGACGCGGGAATTCCTGAGCGCGGTCCTGTAGTCACGGAGCGCGCCCGGGACATCATCCGAGGTCCACGGCATGGGTCATACCCCCGGCATATGCCAGGGGTCCTGTGTCGCAGTTCAGAGGGCCGCAATCTTGTCAACCCCCGCCGTCCACAAGGCCCTTGACGGCTATCGTGGAGGGGATTCGTTGACCGGATTGCGGCCCTACGAGCGAGCGCAGGGGGAAACCGTGGCGCTGAGGCACGAGCCGACCGCGTCGTACCACTCGGTCCAGGACGCACTGCGCGTCCTGGAGACGGTGGCGCGGCGCAGCACAGGAATCAACGAGACCGAACTGGCCCGCGAGACAGGCGTCGCCACGGAGCGGCTGACCACCCTCCTGCGCATGCTGCGCCGCGAGGCCTACGTCGAGCAGATCGCCGACGGCGGCTACGTCACCGGGGCGGCCTTCGTCCGGCTCGGCTCCGCCGCCGGACACCACCAGGCCCTGCGGGAGACCCTCCAGCGCACCCTCGACCGGCTGCGCGACTCCGTGGGCGCCGCCGTCTACCTCAGCCGGTACGTCGACGGCGAGGTCAGCGTCACCCAGTACGCCGACTCCCCGGCCACCCCGAAGGTGAACGAGTGGGTGGACTTCCGCTACTCCGCGCACGCCACGGCGGTCGGCAAGAGTCTGCTCACCCAGCTGGACCACGACGGCCGGCGCGACCACCTGGCCCGGCACCGCCCGGCCCGGCTCACCTCCCGCACCATCACCAGCGACCGCCTGCTGCTGTCGAAGCTCGCCGCGCAGCCGCCGACGGCGCCGGTCCTCGACCTCCAGGAGTACGCGGTCGGCACGGTCTGCGCGGCCGTCCCCCTCACCGCCGGGTCCACCGCCGGGTGCCTGGCGCTGTCCCTGCCGCTGGAGCACGCCCACCGGCTGCGCCGGGCCGCCGACACCCTCAACCGCAACGCCGCGCCGGTGCTGCTGTCGCTGGCGATCTGAGCGGCGGCCCGTCCGTCACCGCCACGCGGTCACCTCGGACCCGTGGATGCAGTAGTGCTCGTACGTGCTCTCGCCGCCGGCCTTGGGGACCGCGCACACGATGACCTCGAACTCGCCGTCGCCCACGCGCACCATGGGGGTGTACGTGTCGTCGCCGTACTTGATCTCGGTGGCGCGCTCGGCGCCTCCGACGGCCTCGACCGTGACCAGGTCCCCCTTGGCTCCGTGCTCGATCTTCCCCCAGACCGCCTGGCACTCCTTGCTGTAGCGGATCGAGAGTTCGGCGGGGTTGCCGGCGGGCGGCTTGAAGGTGGCGGCGCCGCCGTCGCAGCCCTGGCGGCCGGGGTTCTTCCCCTCGCAGGCCTCACCCGGGCAGGTGGGCTCGTCGAGGACCGCGTTCATGACGTGCTCGCCGAGCGGAGTGAGAAGGGCGGCCGCCACGGCGCCGACGACCGCCACGGCGAGGGTCACGGAGGTCGGGCCGTTCCACCAGCGCCGCCCCTGGGGCGGCCGCGCCGAGGGCTCGGAAGGGGTCGTGGAACCGTTGTCGGAACTGCCAGTCGTCATGGGTCTCGCCTTGGTGCTCGTCTCATTGCGCACGCGCCCTCGCCCATGCGCCTCTCACCCCGCCAAACGATCTCCCGCCCGGCCGGGCAACAGGCGCACGGTCGCTCCACGGGCGCACAAGGGAGCGGGAATGCCCGACGGTGACGTCGACGACGCGCTGGGCCCCGGGACGAGCGGCCGCGTGGTCCGGGTCCTGGGCCGCCTGCCACGTCGGCACTCGCCAGGCCGGCGGGCGGCGCGCGACGGCGGCGGAGCGCCACCGCGTTCCGCCCGGCGGTGGTCCGGAGCACCCTCGAGAACCAGGTACTATTTTCTTCGTCGCCGACCGCGGAAGCGGACGGCGGGAGTCATGCGCCGCTAGCTCAGTTGGTTAGAGCAGCTGACTCTTAATCAGCGGGTCCGGGGTTCGAGTCCCTGGCGGCGCACCGAGAAGGGCCTCTCGTGGGAGCGAGAGGCCCTTTGGCGTGTCCGGGGTCGCGGCGGACGCTAGAAGGTCACGTCCGAGCAGGCGTAGAACGCGTTGCCCGTGTCGTGGACCGTCCACACCGCGAGGATCACGTGGTGGCCGCTGAGCCCGGTGGGCAGCCGGCCGCTGTGCGACAGGGTCTGCGGCGGACGCTGGCCGTTGTAGGGGACGGTCAGGAACGGCGTGAGGTTGAGGTCGGACCGGGACAGGTTGTGGTTCTGGTTCCAGCCCGGCTTGGTGACGTAGTACTTGAAGTCCGTGGTGGCGTGCATGGCCGTGAACTGCCACCGGAAGGTGTACTCCTGGCCGCCGGTCACCCGGGTGGTGGGCCAGGCGCCGCCGGACGGGGTGCGCGGTGCGTCGAGGGGGGCGAACGACGCGTTGCCGGCCGAACAGAGCTTGCCGTCGGCGGGGCCCGCGCCGGGGAAGCCCTTCGGGCCCTCGACGCTCTGCGGCTCCCACTGGATGGCGCCGCAGTTGGAGACGCCGCCGTTCTGGCAGAGCTTCTGCCTGCTGACCGGCAGGTCGGTGTAGCCGTGGCCGCTGGCGCCGCCGGAGGAGAGCATGAGCGCTCCGGTCGTGGCCAGTCCCACCGCGGCCGCGTACAGCTTGGTCCGTTTACGCATGCTGCCGCTCCTGGAGTGTGGGGGTTGTCAGGGGGTGCAGGTCTAGACCAAGTCTCAGCGTAGGGACGTTAGTTGAACATGTCCATACCAATCGCGGAGCCTGTTTTCCCGCTGTCGAGCCCCGCCCACTCCTGCGCTGTCCCGCCCTTCAGGCCCCGGTGTCCCCCCGTCCCGCGCAGAACGCCACCGTCAGGTCCTTCACCAGCGTCCGGCGCTCGTAGTCGTCCAGGTCCAGCAGACCGCGCATGGTCAGCCGGGTCACCGTGTCCTCCACCGAGTCCACGACCGAGCCGATCACGCTCGCCCGGTGCCGGGCGTCCAGCGCCGCGACCCTGCGCCGGTGCATCGCGGCGGCCACCTCCGGCGCGTACTCCACCCGCAGCGGACGCACCGCGCACACCTCCACCCCGACCGGCCCGGCGTCCGCCGCCACCAGCCGGGTCAGCGCGTCCTGGGTCGCCTGCACCGCGCCCCGTCCGGCGCCCGGCGCGGCCACCGGCACCCGCAGCAGCGCCGCCTCCACGCACGCCCGCAGATACCCCTCGTGGTCCTCGACGCCCAGGGTCGCCCGCGCGGTGTCCCGCACCCGCCACACCACCAGCACCGCCACCCGCAGCGCGACCCCGCCCCGGTCGGCGGCCGGGAGCGGGTCGCCGCGCCAGTGCCGCAGCCGCACGTCGACGCGGCGGCGCAGCAACAACGGGTTCACCCACAGCAGTCCGGTCCCGCGCACGGTCCCCCGGTAGCGGCCGAACAGCTCCAGCACCCAGGCGCGCCCGGTCCGTCCGCGGGCCAGACCGCCGAAGCCGAACAGCCCGAGCGCCCCGGCCCCGGCGAACGCCGCCCACTGCGCGGGTCGGAGGCCGCCGGCCCCGGCGGTCCCTCCGAGCGCCTCGACCACGAGCGGCGGCAGTACGCCCGCCCACCACGCGGTGACCGCGCAGCCCGCCGCGCCGAACGTCCCCGCGAGCACCCCGGCGATCCCCGGCAGCACCCGCGCGGGCCGCTCCACGATCTCCGGGTCGACGCCGGGCGCGGACGGGCGGGCCCGCAGACCGATGTCGCGCGTGTCCCGGTCGTCCCCCTCCGCCTTCTCCCGCTTCTCCGGCAGGGGACGGTGTGCGACGACCGCGGGCCGCAGCTTCACCTCCGCGGGAGACGCCGAGGAGGACGGTGCGGGTTCCTCGCGGAACAGCAGGTGGACGGGGATCTCGGTGGTGGACTCGGTGTGGATCAGCCGGGCCGGGCGTACGGCCGCGACGCCGTCGTCGGGCCCCACCGACTCGGGGACGTGCTCGGGGATGTGGGATGTGGTGGTGGTCATGCGTGCCTCCAGCCTCCGCGCCAGATGCGTCACATCGAGGGACTCGGGCGGGGGCGGACCGCCCGGCGCCCCGGTAGGGGGTCAGGCGAAGAGCCGCCGCCAGGTCTCCGGGCCCGGGACGCCGTCCGCCGCCCTGCCCCGCCAGCCCTGCGCCCGCTGGAAGTCGGCCACGGCGCGCCGGTCCTCCTCGCCCCAGCGCGGGCCGGGCCCCTGGGTGTAGTGCCGGCCGAACCCCTTCGACACCAGTTGCCGGCCCAGCCGGGTGACGTGCTCGTTCTCCGCACCGGGACGGAACAGCGCCCGGCCCGGACAGCCCGGCACCCCGTGCGGGGCGGGCGCGGCGAGAACGCCCGCCGGGACAGAAGCGGAACCTCCGTTTGAGCCACCCGAGGTCCCTGCGGACCGCGCGCCCGACGAACCGGGAGCACCGTCCACGGCGGCACTCCGCCGCGACGGCGCCGCACCGGCCGGCCCCTCGCCGGCGTCCGTTCCGCGAGGACCCTCCGGCAGGGCGGGCACGAGCGCCCCTGCGCCCGGCGCGACGGTGTCCGCGTCCTCGGTGACAGGTGGGGATTCCGCCACCGCCGACCCGTCCGGAAGCGCGGACTGGGCGGGCGCGGCGGTCTCCGGAGCGGCCCCCGCGGCACCGTCGGTCACGCCCTTGTAGCGATAGGGCACATAGCGCGCCGAGTTGTTCCAGTAGGCGTACGGGGTCGTCATCTTGCGGGCGCGCGGCGGGGTCTGCTCGTAGGCGACGTACTGGGTGCGGGCGGAGTTCGCCCATCCGCCGAAAATGACGACGTGCGAACCGTTGTACGGGTCGGACGCATTGTGGAACAGGAGGATGTCGCCCGGCTGGAGTTCCGCCTTGGTGATTTTCTCGGCGTATTGCGCGAGGCTCCCCGTCCATTCGTTGCCGGGCAGTTTCCAGGCCATCGACACATAGCCCGAGCAGTCCTGCCGGTATCCGTCCGACCAGTAGGAGGACACGCCGTAGGGGACCTTCTGGGTGACCCAGGAGGCGGCCCGCCTGACGATGTCCGTCCTGCTGATCGCGGGGAGCGTCCCGGGCGGCAGCGCGGGACCCGTGCGCCCCTCCTGCCCGAACAGCGGGCCCGGCGCGCCCTGCCCTCCGCCGCTGCCCTGGTCTGCGGGGACGCCCTGGCCGGCGGAGACCCGGGTGTCCTGGCCGGCGACCGCGGGGACCGGGTGGGTGCCGAGCGCGGCGGACGTGACCGCGGCCACCACGAGGGCCGTGCGGTGCGCCAGGGAGCGCCGCAGCCGTCCCGCGCGGGGAAGCGGCCGCTCCCGCCGTTCACCCGTGCGGCCGGGCCGCGCGCGGTCTGCGGCCGGACCGAATTCCTCGCACACCGGAGACCCCATGCGATTTCCCTCACATTCCCGGAACGTTTCTCCGCATCTGCGCACGAGCGTCAGTGTGGCAACGGTCATCCGGGCGCGCACTTTGACGGTCCGAATGATGTAAAGCGCCCCTCCACCGGACGCCCCGGGTGGCGGGGGCCGGACCGGGGTGGTCACGGGCACCTTCCGGAGTCCTGTAGAGTTCTGCCGTCAGCAGGCGCCGCTAGCTCAGTTGGTTAGAGCAGCTGACTCTTAATCAGCGGGTCCGGGGTTCGAGTCCCTGGCGGCGCACCGACACGACGGGCCCCTCGTTACTCACGAGGGGCCCGTCGGTTTTTGGCCGGAAACTCTCTCGCCCCCGTTGAGCGCCACGCTCTCGCGCCCCGTACGGAACTGTGACACCACAGGACACCCTCGGGCGTCCCAAAGGCCCCCTTTGCCCGGTCCGCGCCCTCTTTCGCACCTTGCGATCATGAGGAGCGAACCGGGAACCTGGTCCCTTCAACGAACCGTGCCATCGCGGCCGTTGGGGGGGAAACGGGGAGTACCGGCCACCGGCCGGGACGGGGTGAGGGACCCCGTTCCCTCGCGTCGGCACCGAAGGGGGATCATGCAACCGGAAGGCACGGGATCGTGTCTATAAGGTGTGCGTGACGTGGTGACCGCGGTCCGCCACTGACACGTCCGGAGGTCGAGGGGGACCGGCGCGGACGTAAGGAAGCGACGAAACACGCGCTCTTGCCGCGTGTGGGGGGATGACTCATGACGTCGACGCCGACGGGCGCCCACCGGGACGACGACCCGTCCCAGACCACCCAGCTGCGGGTGCCCGGCCATCGGAACTGGAACACGGGTACGTTCCGCAGGATCAAGAAAGCGCTGCCCAGATACGACTACGAGCACTACAGCCGCCTCGCGGGTCCCCTCACCCAGCCCGATCCGAACAAGCCGTACAAGGTCCAGTACCGCTCGCTGATCTCGCAGGAGCCGCACCGCATCCGCATCGCGCTGATGCTGCTGGCGGCCCCCGTGCTGTCGCTGGTGCTGCTGGTGTGGCTGCTCCAGCCGTCGCACTGGACGGAGCGCGACCATCCGGCGTTCGAGTGGCTGCCCGCCCTCGACATCGTGATGCTCGTGTCGATCGGTCTGATCGAGTTCTTCCGCTGCATGAACGTGCTGTCGAACGCGCACGCCACGCTCGTCGCCCGCGACCCGATCCCGGTGGTGCCCGAGACCGGCACCCGGGTGGCCTTCCTCACCTCCTTCGTGCCCGGCAAGGAGCCGCTGGAGATGGTGACGAAGACCCTGGAGGCGGCCGTGAAGATCCGCCACCGGGGCCTGATGCACGTCTGGCTGCTCGACGAGGGCGACGATCCCGAGGTGAAGGCGGTCTGCGAGCGCCTCGGCGTGCACCACTTCTCCCGCAAGGGCGTGGCGAAGTGGAACCGGAAGAAGGGCCCGCACCGTGCCAAGACCAAGCACGGCAACTACAACGCCTGGCTGGACGCGCACGGCGACAACTACGACTACTTCGCCTCGGTGGACACCGACCACGTGCCGCTGCCGAACTACCTGGAGCGGATGCTCGGCTTCTTCCGCGACCCGGACGTAGGCTTCGTCATCGGCCCGCAGGTCTACGGCAACTACGACAACTTCGTCACCAAGGCCGCCGAGTCCCAGCAGTTCCTCTTCCACGCGCTGATCCAGCGCGCCGGCAACCGCTACGGCTCGCCGATGTTCGTGGGCACGTCCAACGCGGTGCGCATCAAGGCGCTGAAGCAGATCGGCGGCCTGTACGACTCGATCACCGAGGACATGGCGACCGGGTTCGAGATGCACCGGGCGAAGAACCCGGAGACCGGACGGAAGTGGCGCTCGGTCTACACCCCGGACGTGCTGGCGGTCGGCGAGGGCCCCAACGCCTGGACCGACTTCTTCACCCAGCAGATGCGCTGGTCGCGCGGCACGTACGAGACGATCCTGAAGCAGTACTGGAAGGGCTGGTTCTCGCTCCCGCCGAGCAAGCTCTTCAACTACACGATGATGATCATCTTCTATCCGATGTCCGCCCTGAACTGGATCCTCGCGGCGCTCAGCTGCGCGCTGTTCCTGGGCCTGGGCGCCTCGGGTGTGAACATCGACCCGGCCGTCTGGCTGATGCTCTACGGCAACGCCTCCGCGCTGCAGATCGGCCTGTACGTCTGGAACCGCCGGCACAACGTCTCGCCGCACGAGCCGGAGGGCTCCGGCGGTGTGGCCGGCATGGTGATGTCGGCGCTGTCGGCCCCGCTCTACGCGAAGGCGCTGATCGACTCGGTGCTGCGCCGCAAGAGCAAGTTCGTGGTCACCCCGAAGGGCGACTCGGCCAGCCCGGACACCTGGTTCGGCACCTTCCGCTACCACTGGTACTTCATCCTGATCTTCGCCGGCTCCATCGCCGCGGGCTTCGTCTTCGGACACTCCCACCCGGCGATGGTCATCTGGGCCACCTTCGCCCTGCTCATCACCGCGGCGCCGATGTTCGCCTGGCGTCACGGCATGCGGCAGGACCGGAAGAAGCCCGGCGCGCACGCGGCGGGGCAGCGGCGCGACGACGCGACCCCGGCCGACGGCGTGCGGATGCCGCAGCAGCAGCACGCCCCGCACCAGCCGCAGCCCCGGCCCCACTGGGCCGGCTCCCACGGCGCACCGGGTGGATCAGGGGGCCCCGAAGGGCCGGGAGGCCCCGGGGGCGGCAACCCCGGTGACGACCAGACCATGCAGATCGCCCTTGGTGGACTTGGGGGACGTAAGGAATGACTGACCGTGCAGGCCGCCGTCGCGCCCGTCGGATCGCGATAGGCACGGCGGTGGTGCTCGCGCTGGCCGGGATGAACGGCCCGTGGCTCTACCGCTTCGGGTCGGAGAAATACCACCAGTACAAGATCAATCAGCCGGAGTACAAGGCCGCGAACGGCAAGTGGGAGATCGTCGAGTTTCCCGAGGAGTACCGGCAGAACACCATCCACGCGGCGCTGCTGCGCACCGGCAAGGTGCTGCTCGTCGCGGGGTCGGGCAACAACCAGGACAACTTCGACGCCAAGAAGTACGACACCCGGATCTGGGACCCGGTGAAGGGCACCATCAAGAAGGTGCCCACGCCGAACGACCTGTTCTGCACCGGGCACACGCAGCTCGCGAACGGCAATCTGCTGATCGCGGGCGGCACCAAGCGGTACGAGAAGCTCCAGGGTGACGTGAAGAAGGCCGGCGGCCTGATGCTCGTCCACAACGAGAACCCGGACAAGCCGATCACCCTGCCGGCGGGCACCAAGTTCACCGGCAAGGAGAACGGCAAGACCTTCGTCTCGAAGGACCCGGTGCTCGTGCCGCGCGCCGAGAAGAACTTCGACCCGGACACGGGCGAGTTCCTCGGCAACACCCCGGGCGTGGGCCGTATCTACGTCGAGGCGCAGAAGGAGGGCGCCAAGTACGAGACCGGCACGCAGGACAACTACCGGGTGCAGGGGCTCACCGGCGCCGACGCGCGCAACACGTACGGCATCGCGGAGAAGCTCGCCCTGGACAAGAAGGACTTCCAGGGGATCCGCGACGCCTACGAGTTCGACCCGGTCGCCGAGAAGTACGTCAAGGTCGACCCGATGAAGGAGGCCCGCTGGTACCCGACGCTCACCACCCTGAGCGACGGGAAGATCCTCAGCGTCTCCGGCCTCGACGACATCGGCCAGCTCGTCCCGGGCAAGAACGAGATCTACGACCCGGAGACCAAGGAGTGGGAGTACACCGACAAGGAGCGGCAGTTCCCCACCTACCCGGCGCTGTTCCTGATGCAGAACGGCAAGATCTTCTACTCGGGGTCCAACGCGGGCTACGGGCCGGACGACGTCGGCCGTGAGCCGGGCATCTGGGACGTGGAGACCAACAAGTTCAAGAAGGTCCCCGGCCTGAGCGACCCGAACCTGATGGAGACGTCCGGCACGGTGCTGCTGCCGCCCGCCCAGAACGAGAAGTACATGGTCATCGGCGGCGGCGGGGTGGGCGAGTCCGAGCTGTCCAGCAACAGGACCCGGATCGCCGATCTGAAGGCCGACGACCCGAAGTTCGTCGACGGGCCGTCGCTGGACAAGGGCACCCGCTACCCGCAGGCGTCGATCCTGCCGAACGACGAGGTGCTGATCTCCGGCGGCTCGGAGGACTACCGGGGCCGCGGTGACTCCAACATCCTCGAGGCGCGGATCTACGACACGGAGAAGAACGAGCTGCGGAGGGTCGCCGACCCGCTGGTGGGCCGCAACTACCACTCGGGCTCGATCCTGCTGCCCGACGGCCGCGTGATGTTCTTCGGCTCGGACTCGCTGTTCGCCGACAAGGCCAACACCAAGCCGGGCAAGTTCGAGCAGCGCATCGAGATCTACACCCCGCCGTACCTGTACGGGGACGAGGAGCAGCCCGACCTGTCGGGCGGGCCGCAGACCATCGAGCGCGGCGGGTCCGGCACGTTCACCTCGCGGGACGCGGCGTCGGTCAAGAAGGTCCGGCTGATCCGGCCGAGCGCCACCACCCATGTCACCGACGTGGACCAGCGGTCGATCGCCCTGGACTTCACGACCGACGGCGACCAGGTCACGGTGACCGTGCCGAAGAACAAGAACCTGGTGCAGTCCGGCTGGTACATGCTGTTCGTCACCGACGGCGACGGCACGCCCAGCAAGGCCCAGTGGGTGCAGGTGCCGTAGCGCTCCTGCCGGTACGACGAAGGGGGCGCCGTGCGATCCGCACGGCGCCCCCTCTCGTTCTCCGTGGGCTGTCCCGCCGTCAGTCGGCCGACGCGCGCGCCAGGCCGAGGGCGTAGTCCTCCCACCACTCGCCGGCCTTGGGGCCGCCCTTGCACTCGCCGTCCGACTCCCCGGGGCGCTTGATCCACAGGTAGGCGTCGACGAGCGGGTCGGCCGTGCGGGTCGTCGGGGTCTCGCCGAGCGCCCGGCCCGGCGGGTTGCACCAGCGCTCGTCCGGATCGCCCTCCGTGTAGGGTCCGTTGCCGTTGCGGCTGGTGTCGACGACGAAGTGCTTTCCGCCGACCTTGGCGGACAGCTCCTTGCCGTAGGCGATGGAGTCCTCGGTGGTGTAGAAGTTCGAGACGTTCACCGCGAAGCCGTCGGCCTGGTCGATCCCGGCCCGCTTCAGCGGCTCGTGGATCTGGTCGGGGTTGCCCCAGCCCGCGTTGCCCGCGTCCAGGTACACCTTGGTGTCCTTCAGGCCCTTCAGCTTGGAGACGGCGCCGTCCAGCAGGTCGTAGCGCTCCTCGTGGAACTCCTTCGGGGTGCAGCCGTCGACCAGGTGCAGCACCGCGTCCGGCTCCAGCACCACCGTCGCCGGGCGGTCCCCGATGCCCTCGGCCACCGCGTCCACGAAGTCCCGGTAGGCGTCCCCGTCGGCCGCCCCGCCCTGCGAGTACTGGCCGCAGTCGCGGTGGGGGATATTGTAGAGGACCAGCACCGCGCGGCGGCCCACCTCGTCGGCGCTCTCGGTGAACTCCCGGGCCTGCTCCTCGGCCTGCTCCGGGTTGATCCACTCCGCGACCGGCTGCTCGGCGATCTTCCGCAGCTGCTGAGCCTCGGACTTCCTGCCGTCCCCCAGCAGCTTGCCGACCTCGCGCGCCGCGACGCCCTGCGGGTTGGCCCAGAAGGGGTCCGCCTCCTTCGGCTGCTGCGTGACGACGGCCGCCGCCGAGCCCTCCTTGCCGTCGTCACCCCCGGAGGAACATCCCGCGAGCAGCAGCGCCGCCCCCAGCACCGCTGCGGACGCCCGCCCCCCGGCGAACGCCCCGACCCCCCTGCTGCCGTACATCCAACCCCCTTGGGTGCACTTGTTCCACGTGATCCGAGCCCCAATCCTGGCATATCTCACGGCCCGCCAGGACGGCCGAGTGCCGCTTGTCCACGGCCTGTTACAGCGGACAGGGCCACATCTCGGCGCCCTCCGCGCGCCACATGGCCGGATCGCACCCACCTGCGCCGATCACGGAATGCGACCGGTCCGGGACTTGACGTGGAACAGACCCTGGGCCGGGCCCGGCTTTGCCTCTAGAGTCGTGTGCGCGGCCGGCCGACCGTCGGGCCGGCGCTTCCGCGCGCCTTCCGAAGACCTCCCGCGCGTCCGCCGGGTCACCTCCCGCGGCCCGTGCTCAGCGCGGTCGAGGACCGGCCCGGCCGACGGCCTCCGGGGAGCAGGCCGCAGGCCGGGCCGGATGCCTCCCGCCCGTGTCACGCGTCGGTGCGGGGCGCCGAGGCGTCGGTGAGGTACGCGGAGACGACGACGTTGGCCTCGTAGGCGCCGGCCTCCGGGTCGAAGGCGCCGCCGCAGGTGATCAGGCGGAGTTCGGCGCGCCCGTCGTGGCGCGGGCCGTACGCCTCCTGGGCGTCGAAGCCGTCCCGGTCGAGCACGCGGACGTCCTCGACGGTGAACTCGGCGACCGTGCCGTCGCTGCGGGCGACCCGGATCTCCTGCCCGGGCTCCAGGGTGTCCAGCCGGTGGAAGACGGCGGGCCGCGTCTCGGTGTCGACGTGCCCCACCAGCAGCGCGGCGCCCTCCGCGCCGGGGGCGATGCCGGCCGCGTACCAGCCGACCTCGCCCGCGCGGTCCAGCGGCGGCGGGTCGGGGGCGCCGCGCCCGTCCAGGCCGCGGGCGACGACCGGGGCGCGCAGGTCCAGGCCTGGGATGTCGAGGGCGAGCGGGTCCGCGGCCTTCAACGGCCGGTGCACGGTGGGCAGATCGGTCAGGGGCGGGCGTCCGGCCGCCGCCATGTCGCCGGTGGCGGGCCCGGCCGTCCCGGCGGGCACCTCGGTGAGGCTCTGCCCCCACAGCCACAGTCCGAGCAGCAGCGCCACCCAGACCGCGCCGGCGGGCAGCCGCTTCGTCAGGTCACGCATGATGCCGGTCAAACCGTCCCCCGGCCGTGCCGCGCCTGACGGCGGGCCGCCCGGTGCGCCGTGAGGGCGGCGGTCCCGGCCAGGGCGAGCGCGACGACCGTCTGCGCGGTGCCGGGTCCGTGCCGCTCGGGGCCTCCGGCGAGCTCCCGCGCGGCGCCGCCAGCGCCGGCGTTCACGGGAGCGACGGGCGAGGGGTGCGCGGTGGCTTCGGCGCCGGCGGCGGGCGTGCGCTTCCGGACGACCTCGACGGTGCCCTTGTGCTCGGTGCCGTCGCAGGCGACGGTCACCGTGTACGTCCCGGCGGTGAGCGTGGACCGGACCCGCCCGTCACCCGTGAGGCCGTCGCCGTCGGGGGTGAGGCGGGCGTCGGACACCAGCGCCGGGGACTGCGCGACCGCCTCGCGCGCGTCGCACCCGGTCAGCCTGAGGGCGACGTCGGCGCCGGGCACGGGAGCCGCGGGGACCACCGAGACGCCCCCGCCGTCCGCCGCGTACGCCGCACACGCCGCCGGACCGAACCCGGTGACGGCCAGGACACCCGCGCAGAGAGCGAGTCGCCGCTTACCCATCGTGAACCTCCAGACACTCTGGAGGTTCCCCCGCCCGGTCCGGCCCCGCACCCCCTTACGCGCGGCACTGGACCGGTCGGGTGAACGAAGTACGGCGAAATGGCCGTACGACGAGTACGACGAATGTGACGTGTACGACGTGTACGACGGTCGGACGGGGTCCGGCGATCAGATGTGGTCGACGATGTCCGCGATGGAGTCGACGACCATGCTCGGCCGGTACGGGAAGTTCTCCACCTGCTCCGGCCGGGTCAGCCCGGTCAGCACCAGGTACGTCTTCATGCCGGCCTCGATGCCCGCCAGCACGTCGGTGTCCATCCGGTCGCCGATCATCGCGCTGCTCTCGGAGTGCGCGCCGATGGTGTTGAGCCCGGTGCGCATCATCAGCGGGTTCGGCTTGCCCGCGAAGTAGGGCTGCCGGCCGCTCGCCTTGGTGATGAGCGCGGCCACCGCGCCGGTCGCCGGGAGCGGGCCCTCGGTGGAGGGGCCGGTCTCGTCGGGGTTGGTGCAGATGAACCGGGCCCCGGCGTTGATCAGCCGCACGGCCTTGGTCATCGCTTCGAACGAGTACGTGCGGGTCTCGCCCAGGACCACGTAGTCGGGTTCGTGGTCGGTGAGGATGTAGCCGATGTCGTGCAGCGCGGTGGTGAGGCCGGCCTCGCCGATGACGTACGCGGAGCCGCCGGGGCGCTGGTCGTCGAGGAACTTGGCGGTGGCCAGGGCGGACGTCCAGATGTTCTCGATCGGCACCTCGAGCCCCATCCGGCGCAGCCGGGCGTGCAGGTCGCGCGGGGTGTAGATCGAGTTGTTGGTCAGCACGAGGAAGGGGCGGCCGGACTCACGCAGCTTCTTGATGAAAGCGTCCGCGCCGGGGATCGGCACGCCTTCGTGGATGAGCACCCCGTCCATGTCGGTGAGCCAGGACTCAATGGGCTTGCGATCTGCCATGTGCACGCTCTCCTGCCGTCAGCGGTCCCGTGGGGCCCAGCCTAAATCGTCCTGGGTGCGGGCCGTCCATGGCCGGTCGCGCAGTTCCCCGCGCCCCTGAAGGGTGCTGCAGCTGCGCGACCGCTGACAGCGCACCCCCGCTCACTGATGACAGTCGTGCCGGCGCAACGCCGGGTGCGGGTCGTCCGTGGCCGGTCGCGCAGTTCCCCGCGCCCCTGAGGGGCGCCCAGCTGCGGGCGGTCGTGCCTCTTGGGGCGGCACGGGTGGGCGCGGCGGCACCCCGCCAGCGCCGGGTTGCGCAGTCCCCCCGGCCCGCACCGACACCGCCGTGTCTCAACCCACGCCCGCGCAGCTAACCGTCCTGCCCGAACACCGGCGCCAGCACCAACTGCGCCGCGCCTTCCGCAACCCGCTCCTCCCCCGACACCAGCCCGACCCCCACACACTCCTCCCCCGTCCGCCGCGCCCGCGCCTCAAGAACCCCCCGCACGCCCTCCACGAACACCCCCGGCGCCCCCTCCACCGTCCGCCCGCCCACCAGCACGCGGTCGATGTCCAGCAACCCCACCAGATTCGCCGCCCCGGTCCCCAGCACCCGAGCCGCCTCCCCCACGTCCCCCCGGGCCACCGCCGCCAGGCACAACGCCTCCACGCACCCCCGGTCCCCGCACCCGCACACCGGCCCGTCGAGCTGCACCACCTGATGCCCGAACTCCCCCGCCCCGGTCCGCGGCCCCCGATGCACACTCCCGCCGATCACCAGGCCGGCCCCCAGCCCCGTACCGAGGTGCAGATAGGCGAAGGACCCGCCCTCACCCCCCACAGCCAGCCCCAGCGCCACCGCGTTGGTGTCCTTGTCCACCACCACCGGCACACCCCCCAGCCGCGCCGACAAGGCATCCCGCAACGGGAACCCGTCCCACTCGGGAAACCCCGTCACCCGATGCAGCACCCCCCGCCGGTGATCGAGCGGCCCGGGCAGCGCAACCCCTACTCCCCAAGGCGACGCCCCCGCGACCTCAGCCACCAACTCCCCCACCACACCGGCGACCCGCCCCAGCACCGCCTCCGAGCCCGCCCCCAGATCGAGCGGCGCGTGCCGACGCGCTACCACCGTGCCGTCCAGATCCGCCAGCACCGCCCGCAACTCGTCCCGGTCCAGCTGCACCCCCACCGCGTGCCCCGCCTCCGGCACCAGCCGCAGCACCGTCCGCGGCTTGCCGCCCGTCGACGCCCGCCGCCCGGCCTCCGCCGCGAGGCCCTCCTCGCGCAGCCGCGCGGTTATCTTGCTGACCGCCTGCGGGGTGAGCCCCGTGCGCTCGGCGAGTTCCAGCCGGCTGATGCCCTCCGCCCCGGCCGTGCGCAGCAGATCCAGCACCAGCGTGGTGTTGTGGCTGCGCAGGGCGAGCAGATTGGCCCCGCCGCCCGCGCCGCGCATGCCACCGCCGTACGTCCTGTTCACCCGCCCATTGTGTCCCGCTCTTGCACTTTGGCAACAGCGTTGCGAAAGTAGACGCATGACTGGCACTCCCCTCCGCGTCGGCCTCGTCGGCTACGGCCTCGCGGGTTCCGTGTTCCACGCCCCGCTGATCGCCGCGACCCAGGGCCTCGCGCTCGACACGGTCGTCACCTCGAACCCCGAGCGGCAGGCCCAGGCCCGCGCCGAGTACCCGGACGTACGGGTCGCCGCCTCGGCGGACGAGCTGTGGGCGCGCGCGGACGAACTGGACCTGATCGTGATCGCGTCCCCGAACAGGACGCACGTCCCGCTCGCCACCGCCGCCCTGGAGGCCGGTCTGCCGGTCGTCGTGGACAAGCCCGTCGCGGGCACGGCGGCGGAGGCCCGCGCGCTGGCCGAGCTGGCCGAGAAGCGCGGCCTGCTGCTGTCGGTCTTCCAGAACCGCCGCTGGGACAACGACTTCCTCACCCTGCGCAAGCTGATCGCCGACGGCGAGCTGGGCGAGGTGTACCGGTTCGAGTCGCGCTTCGAGCGCTGGCGCCCGCAGCTCAAGGGCGGCTGGCGGGAGTCGGGCGACCCGGCGGAGATCGGCGGCCTGCTGTACGACCTCGGCAGCCATGTCGTCGACCAGGCACTGGTCCTGTTCGGCCCGGTGACGTCGGTGTACGCGGAGACGGACGTCCGCCGCGAGGGCGCCCAGGCCGACGACGACACGTTCCTCGCGCTCACCCATGAGAACGGCGTCCGCTCCCACCTGTACGTCTCCGCGACCACCGCCCAGCTCGGCCCGCGCTTCCGCGTCCTCGGCTCGAAGGCCGGGTACGTCAAGCACGGCCTGGACCCGCAGGAGGCCGCCCTGCGCGAGGGCGCGCGCCCCGGCTCGCCCGACGTCGAGTGGGGCACGGAGCCGGAGGAGCTGTGGGGCCGTCTCGGCGCCGGCGAGTCCCCGGTGACCGGCGGCGGCACCCCCGTCCGCACCCTGCCGGGCGACTACCCCGCCTACTACGCGGCCGTGGCGCGGGCGCTGCTCTCCGACGGCCCCAACCCGGTGACCGCACCGGAGGCCGCCGCCGCGCTGGACATCCTGGAGGCGGCGCGCCGTTCGGCCGCCGAGAAGGTGACGGTGACGCTGTGACCACCCCGAAGCAGTCCCCCGAGCTGACCCCGACGGTGGAGGAGCTGGAGGCGCAGGAACGCCGCCTGGTGTTCCGGCAGTTCACGCACGACGACGCGTGGGCGCTCGGCTCGCTGCTGGTGGAGCTGGCGCGTGAGCGGCAGGCGCCGGTCGCGGTCGACATCCACCGCGCGGGCCAGCAGTTGTTCCACGCCGCGCTGCCGGGCTCCACGCCGGACAACGACGCGTGGATCGCCCGCAAGCGCCGGGTGGTGGAGCGCTACGGTTCCGCGTCCTACCTGGTGGGCGCGCGGTTCCGGGCGAAGGGCACGACGTTCGAGGAGTCGTCCCGCCTCGACCCGGACACGTACGCGGCGCACGGCGGCTCCTTCCCGGTCACCGTCGAGGGCGTGGGCGTCGTCGGCGCGGTGACGGTCTCGGGCCTGCCGCAGCTCCAGGACCACCGGCTGGTGGTGGAGGCCCTGGAGCACTTCCTGTCACGGGCGTAGCCGGGTCGGCGGACGGGGAGCAGGACGACCGTGCTGTCCTGCTCCCCCTCCTGCTGTCGCAAGGCTCCTACGCCTGCGCCAGCACCTGCCGCTGCCGCCCCAGCCCCGTGACCTCCAGCTCCACCACGTCCCCGGCCCTCAGGTACGGCTTGGGTTCGGGGTGGCCCATGGCGACGCCGGCCGGGGTGCCGGTGTTGATGACGTCGCCCAGGTACAGGGTCATGAACCGGCTGACATAGCGGACGACTTCGCCGACCGGGAAGATCTGTTCCGCCGTCGTGCCGTCCTGCTTCAGCTCGCCGTTGACCCACAGCCGCAGGGAGAGGTTCTGCGGGTCGGGCACCTCGTCGGCGGTGACGAGCCAGGGGCCGAGGGGGTTGAACGTCTCGCAGTTCTTGCCCTTGTCCCAGGTGCCGCCGCGTTCGATCTGGAACGCGCGCTCGGAGACGTCGTGGGCGACGGCGTATCCGGCGACGTGCGCGAGTCCGTCCTCCGCCGACTCCAGGTACCGGGCGGTCCGCCCGATCACGACGGCCAGTTCGACCTCCCAGTCGGTCTTCACCGAGCCGCGCGGGACGAGCACGGTGTCGTCGGGGCCGACGACGGTGTCCGGCGCCTTGAAGAAGATCACCGGCTCGGAAGGAGGCTCGGTGCCGGTCTCGCGGGCGTGGTCGTGGTAGTTCAGCCCGACGCACACGATCTTGCCGATCCGTGCGAGCGGCGGCCCGGTGCGCAGTCCCGTCGCGTCCAGCGCGGGCAGGTCGCCGGCTTCGGCGGCGCTCCTGATCCGGCCGAGGGCGTCCTCGTCGGCGAGGAGCGTCCCGTCGATGTCCGTGACGAGTCCGGACAGGTCGCGCAGGGTTCCGTCCGGGTCGAGCAGCGCGGGGCGTTCCCGTCCCGCCGTACCGACGCGCAGCAGCTTCATGGTCGTGTCTCCCTCGCTCGCGGGCGCCCGCCCGACGGGGACGACCGGTGCGGCGGGCGCGGCCGTCGGAGGACCGGCCGATCTTCCAGGCCGGGCCCTCCACTCCGCAAGACCCGGTTCACGTACTGGACCGCGCCCGCCGCACCCCTCACCGGTACAGCACGGACCGTTCGATGACGCTCCAGGTGGTGGAGGTGACCACGTAGAGCGCGGCGGCGAGGGGCACGACGGCGACCGTGACCAGGGTGAAGAAGGACATGAACGGCATCACCTTCATCACTCCGCCCATGGCGGCGGCGCCCGGCACCTGCGGGTCCGCGCCCGTCCCCGTTCCCGTGCCCGCGAGAGCCGCCGAGGCCGCCGTCATCCGGCGGGACAGCCGGTAGCTGAAGTACGCGACGACGGTGACGACCGCGAAGAGGCCGAGGTACACCAGTCCTGCCCCGCCGAACACGCCGCCGTCGTCGAGGGCGTCCGCCCACCGGCCGCCGAGAGGGGCGTCGAGGAGCTGGTGGGTGAGCAGGGCGTTGGGCTCGCCGCCGATCGAGCCGCTGGAGAAGAGGTGGTAGAGCAGGAAGAACGCGGGGAGCTGGAGCAGGCTGGGCAGACAGCCGGAGAGCGGGGACACCTTCTCCTCGGCGTGCAGCTCCATCACGGCCTTCTGGAGCTTCTCCGGGTTCTTGCCGTGCTTGCGGCGCAGTTCGGCGATGCGCGGCTGGAGCGCGGCCCGCGCCTTCTGCCCGCGCGCGGCGGCCCGCGACAGGGGGTGGACGAGGAACCGTACGAGGGCGGTGAACGCGATGATCGCGGCGGCCGCGGCGGACAGGCCGAACAGGGGACGGAGCAGGTCGGCGAGCTGCTCGACCAGGGTGGCGAAGACAGACAAGGGTGAGCCCTCCGGGGGTCTCGTCGTGCCGGGGGTCCCGGCGCGGCGGACGGCCGGGACGGGACGGGGAAGGTCGGCATGACGACCCACGCGCGGGGCGTGCGGAAGGAACGTGGAGCGAGAACTGAGAGAACGTCCTGCGGAAGCAGCCCTACGCGGCGGTCGCCGGGAGGGCGTGACCGGGTGCTCGGGGGCGGGTGCGCCCCTTGGCGTCGGGATCTCGCTGAGGCAGGAAGGCCGTACGCCGGTCGCGGTCGCGCAGGGCGGTGCGGACCCGGGTGGGCGGCACGGCGGGCGCGCTGCGGGCGGCGATCACGGCGCAGACCGTGAGAGCCGCCCCGGCCGCGGCGGTCGCGGCGAGCGTGACGTGGACCAGGGAGAGGCCGCCGTCGGGGGCCGGGCTGAGCAGCAGGGCGATCTGGAGCAGCGGGAAGAGCACGGCGAGGAGGGTGCGCGCGGAGCGCGTGGCCGGACGCCCGTCGGGCGTGTGCCGCGTGGTGAACCCTGTCATGGGCCGTGTCCCCCTCTCTCCGTCTCGCGCTGCGTGGCTCGCGTGCACCGCATTGTGCCAGGCCCCTCTGTCAGCGCGGCGTGAGCTGAGCTGCCAGGCAGGGTTCAGGCGGGGTCGACCTCGACGGGCTGCAGCAGCCGCTTCGGCTTCAGCAGGGCCCGGCTGACCGGGTCGGCCGGGTCCCTGCTGATGTCCGGCCCCGGCACCACTTCGACGTCCGGGACGGCCACGACGGTTCCGCAGGCGGGGCAGTCGCTGTACGGGCCGAGCTCGGTGCCGCAGGCGGCGTGCCGGAAGATCCGCAGCTGCCGCTTGGTGAGGTGCTCGCGGCCCCAGAGTCCGAGGGCACGGAGGGTGGGCCACAGGGCGATACCGCGGTCGGTGAG
This sequence comes from Streptomyces sp. P9-2, assembly GCF_051903975.1. Taxonomy (NCBI): domain Bacteria; kingdom Bacillati; phylum Actinomycetota; class Actinomycetes; order Kitasatosporales; family Streptomycetaceae; genus Streptomyces; species Streptomyces sp. P9-2. The sequence goes on along the minus strand of NZ_CP192633.1, from coordinate 2,420,163 downwards.
GACGTACTCGTCGCGGGGCGGGGACTCCTGGTAGCGGCGCTTCTCGAGGATGCCCTGGGCGGTGAGCGCCTGGAGGCGGGAGGCGAGGACCGCGCGCGGGATGCCGAGGTGGACGAGGAAGTCGTTGTAGCGGCGCACGCCGTAGAACGCGTCCCGGATGACGAGCAGCGTCCAGCGTTCGCCGATGACCTCCAGGGCGCTCGCGATGGAGCACTCCTGTGTCGCGTAGTCCTTGCCCAGTGCCATGCCGTCCACTGTAACCACTTTTCCGCTTGTTGGTTCATTGACCGAACCTAGTGGTGCTACGGTGGCCGGGCTGGTGAGTTCAATGAGCGAACCTGACCCTCCTCATCGGCCTCACCACGCCTCCCTCCCCGAGCCCGCAGAGGACCCCGAAGATGACCGCCACCCCCGCCACCGCCGCACAGGCGCAGGCCGCCACCGCGCGCGCCGCCGGCCCCGGATCACCTCCGCGCCCCGGCGCGACCCTGGCCCTGACCAGCGCCGCCACGGCCGTGGCGCTGATGACGTACACCGCCCCGATCGTCACGCTGCCCGCGACCGCGGCGGCCCTGCACACCCCGCTGTCCGCGCAGGCGTGGCTGCTCAACGGCACCCCGCTGGGGCTCGCCGCGCTGCTCCTGGTGGCCGGCAGCCTCGCCGACGACTACGGCCGCCGCCGGATCTTCGTCTGGGGCACCCTGGCGCTCGGCATCACCACGGCGCTCAGCGCCCTCGCGACGGACACCTGGCTGTTCACCCTGACCCGGATCGCGCAGGGCGCGGCCAGCGCGGCCCTGCTCGCGAGCAGTCTCGGCCTGATCGTGCACGCCTTCCCGACGGCCGCCGGACGGCTGAAGGCGACGGGGGTGTGGGGCGCGTTCGTCACCGGAGGCATCGCGGTGGGCCCGCTGCTCGCCGCCGGGATACCGCATTGGCGCGCGGTCTACGGCGTCCTGGGCGCCGCCGCCCTGGTCATCGCCCTCCTCGGAACCCGAGGGCTCACCGAGTCGAAGTCCCCGCGCGGCGGCCGCCCCGACTTCGCGGGGGCCGCGACCTTCGGGCCGGCCCTCGTCTCCCTGGTGGCGGCCCTCACGCTGGGCCGGGACGGCTGGCTGCGGGCGCCGGTGTGGCTGCTGCTGGGCGCGGCGGTCGTCCTCCTCGCCGGTTTCGCGCTGGTGGAACGGCGCTCGGCGACCCCGATGATCGACCTCTCCCTGCTCCGCCACCGCGGCTTCCTCGCCTCGTCCGTGGGCGGCCTGTTCACAGGCCTCGCGGTGATCGGCCTGTTCAGCTTCCTGCCGGCGGTGCTGCAGCGGGTGCTGGGTATGTCCGCGATGCAGACGGCGCTGCTGACCCTGCTGTGGGCGGGGCTCGCCTTCGCCGTCGCGCTGCAGGCCCGCCGCCTGGCCGGGCGCGTCCCGACGCGCGTCCAGCTCGCCATCGGCTTCGCGCTGCACGCCGTCGGCGTGGTCACGATGCTGGGCGCGGTCGACGCGGGCTCCACGGCGCGGTTCGTGCCCGGCATGCTGATCGCCGGTGTCGGCAGCGGCCTGCTCAACGCGGCGCTGCCGCTGCTCGCCGTCGAGTCGGTCCCGGCCGCGCGGGCCGCGATGGGCTCCGGCGCGCAGCAGACCCTGCGGTACATCGGCTCGTGCGCCGGCGTCTCGCTCACGATCGCCGTGGCGACGTCGTCGAGCGGCGGCCCGGCGCACGGCACGGACATCGCGATGGTGGTGTCCGCTGTGCTGGCGCTGGTCGCGGCGGTGGCGGTGCTGGGGTTGCGGGAGCGGGCGTAGGGCGGCGGCGGGAACGGTCGTAGGGCGGCTGCGGGAGCGGTCGTAGGACCGTGGGGAGTGGGCAACGGGTCGGCCGTGGACGGGCGGCGGAGGGCCGTGGGGCCCTCACTTCTGTCACCCGTCGGCAGTACGGTGTCCCCCATGCGCCCCGACACGCCTGCCGAAAACGTCGACCACATCAACGAGGCCGCCCGTCTGGAGCGGACCGCCGACCGCTACCCCGAGGACGCCGAGGCCCTGCTGCTGCGGGCCGCCGCGCACCGGGAGCTGGCCGGCGACCGCCCGGCCGCGACGGCGCTCTACGACCGCCTGCTGACCTCGGGCGCGGACCTGGACAACCCGTACCTGGTCCGCGCCCTGAAGGCCTCCAACCTGTGGGAGTACGGCCACGAGGCGGAGGCCCGCGCGATCATCGACGGCATCCGCACGGCGTCCCCGCGCGACCCCGCCCCCTGGGTGATCGTCGCGGAGGCGCTGGAGGCGCACGACGAACTGGAGCAGGCGCACGAGACGTTCACCGAGGCGGTACGCCTGCTGCTGGCCGGCGTGAGTGAGCCGCCGCGCGCCACGCATCCGCTGCTGTTCGGCCGCCACCGGGTGCGCAGGATGCTGGGCGCGGCGCACGACGAGTGGGACGCGCTCGCCGACTCCGTGCACAGGCACCCCATCGGCCTGGACGAGCTGCACGACCCGAAGCGCGTGTGGTCGCTCGGCTCGGAGAACCCGGAGGAGCTGGAGGCGGAGATCCTGCGGCTGCGCGCGGAACTGGGCGCGTACCGGGAGGCGCTGTCCCGCCCGTTCCCCGTGGCGGTGCTGCACTGGCCGGCCGACGAGCTGGCGGAGCTGACGGAGGCGTACCCGGACCTCGCCGAGGAGTACCCGTCCTACGAGGCGCACCTCGGGACGATAGAAGCGGCCCTGCGCGAACTGGCCGCGTCCGGCACGCCGAACCTGGGCATCGTGCGGGGCACGGTCCCGTCGTACGAGGCGTTCGCCGCCTCGGAGTTGACGTCCCCCTCGGACGCGTCGCTCCTCCCCCAGTACGCGACGACGCTGGCGGCGCGGGGCCGTGCGGTGGCGTGGCCGCCGGAGCGGTCGGAGGCGTGCTGGTGCGGGTCGGGGACGGCGTACGGGGAGTGCCACGGGGTGTAGGCGTTTTGCGCTTCGCGCTGACGCGTACGGACGCGTACAGGGGTGCGCGCCCGGCTGCCGGTTCGTCCGGCGGCCGGGCGCGCTTGTCGTTCCGCCGGTGTCGCTACCGGCTCACTTGGCGAGGAAGGCCAGAAGGGCGTCGGTGACCTCCTGGGCGTGGGTCCAGAGCAGGCCGTGCGGGGCGCCCTCGACGACGACGTAGTCGGCCTGGGGCAGGGCCTGGTGGAAGGGCTCGCCGGTGGCCTCGATGGGGAGGATCCGGTCGGCGGTGCCGTGCAGGATCAGCGCCGGGACGTCGATCTTGGCCAGGTCGGCACGGAAGTCCGTGGTCCAGGTGGCGACGGCGGCGATGGACGCGTACGGGGAGGATCCGGCGGCCACGTTCCAGCTGTTGCGCAGGGCCTCTTCGCTGATGCGGGTGCCGAGGTTCTCGTCCAGGTTGTAGAAGTCCTGGTAGAACGCGGTGAAGTAGGCGTACCGGTCCGCGGTGACGGCCTTCTCGATGCCCTCGAAGACGGAGCCGTCGACGCCGGTCGGGTTGTCGTCCGTCTTGAGCAGGTACGGCTCGAGCGAGGCGAGGAAGGCGGCCTTGGCGACGCGCTCCGACCCGTAGGTGCCGAGGTAGCGGCCGACCTCGCCGGTGCCCATGGAGAACCCGACGAGGACCGCGTCGCGCAGGTCCAGGGTCTCCATGACGGCGTTCAGGTCGGCGGCGAAGGTGTCGTAGTCGTAGCCGGTGGTGGGCTGGCTGGACTGCCCGAACCCGCGCCGGTCGTAGGTGATGACCCGGTAGCCGGCGGCGAGCAGAGCGGCGGTCTGCTTCTCCCAGGAGTGACCGTCGAGCGGGTACCCGTGGATGAGCACGACGGGCTGCCCGGTGCCGTGGTCCTCGTAGTACAGGTCGATGTTGGTCGAGTTCTCCTGGCCGACGGTGATGAACGGCATGGTGTGTGCCCCTCTCTTGAGGTCTCGGTGCGCTGAGCACTGATGAAGAAGATAGCGCGCCATTTAGTTGTGCGCAACTAGATCGCACACAATTAATGTGGGTGGAGTGCGCCTGAGAGGGGAGGGCGCCGGGGGTGCGGGGGCGCGGTGGGGCTACTGGGCGACCGGGCCGGAGGCGGCCGCGGTGGCCCGCACCAGGTCGCGGACGAGGTCGAGGTCGACGCCGCCGGACTTACGGAAGCGGAGGCAGCTCTTGCCCATGTCCTGGCCGGCGAGCCGCTCGGCGAAGGCGTCCCTGACGTCACCGCGCAGCAGATAGAGGGAGATGTACTGCTTCTGACTGGCGAACGCGACCTCGGCGACGCCGTCCCGCTGGTACGTGGGCATCCCGTAGGCCATGACCTCCGCGAACCCCTCGAGCTCGGCCCGGCACAGCTCCCGCAGCCGCGTCAGGACGACCTTGCGGTCGCCGGGAAGCTCGGCGAGGTAGGCGTCGACGTCGGTCGCACTGCTTTGCACCATGCGGTGAGCTTATGCCGGGCCGCGGGCGGCGCCCCCTTTAAGTACGAGCTACCGAGCCTTCCTGCCCTGCCCCTCCCAGTACTCGCGGTGATAGCGCAGGTAGGCGGGGTGGACGTGGTGCCCCTCTCGCACCGTGAGCTGCGGCAGCAGACTGACTCCCGACAGAGGCGCTCGCGGAATCACGTTTCCGTCGTCATCCAAAGCCACAGCTCCCATATCGAGCCGCACATGGCAGTTGGGACAGAGGCAGAGGATGTTGGGCTCGACGTCAGGTCCGTGATGCGGCTTCCCCAGGGGGCGTATGTGCGCGCCTTCGCAGTAGGGCCTGCCGTCGGGTCCCAGCAAGCGGAGACCGCACAGCTGGCACTCTCCGCCGTAGAGCTGCTTGATCCGTTGCGTGGCTGCCGTATCGCGAATCAGTCGACGCACTCGCACGCTGCGCGCCTGGGGGAACTTCTCCTCGTACTGCGGTTCGTCGCCCAGCTCATCCAGCACGTCCATCACGCGTCGCTCGAGCTTCGTCTGCACTTGCTCCTGATTAGGCAGGCGCCGCAGGTCGAATTGGCAGATGTTGACCGGCGAACCGTCCGGAGCCGGGTACTTGGAGATCGCGGTGCGCACGTCCGTGATCTCGTACAGGCCGTCGTAGCGGTAGGCGTCAGACGGGGAGTAGCGAGGGTCGCCCTCATAGCCTCGGATCACGCGGATGGGATAGCCCCGCTCGAAGCTGAGACGCAACGCAGCGTTGTCTGTGTAGGACCAGGACTGGCTGCTCAGCAGCCGGCCGCTTGGGTCCTTTTCCCTCCCCGGCGAGGCTCCGGTGTACTGGATGCGGTCCCACTCGTCTTCGTCGTCCACGTATCCGCCGTTCAGGACGATCGCATCGCTGACCCTGTGGCCGTCCTGGTCCTGTAGCCAGGAGATGCCCCGCTGGTTCGTCTGGTGCAGCAGAGCCTCCTGCACATCCTTCCGCCGGCGGAAGACCGTGCCCACGGGCACGCCCTCAATGTGTCCGATGACGCGTTCGACAGTCATCCACCCATGCTGGAACACAGGTGATCATTTATGTCGAACTCTCGCTTGATGAGGTCAAGTTGAGATCAGTCAGTGCACCATCTCGGCCATCACGGCATCCGACTGTCAGAGCCCTCTGTTACACATAGGCCCAGTTGTCCACCTGTGAGAGCAATGCTCATGACTTGTGGATCGGTCTTCGGGACGGCACGCGAAGGGCGTACCTTCCCGAATGATCCTGTATCGGTCACCAAGTCAGGCCCGCGTTCGCAGCGCGGGTCGGGAAGGCACGCCCGTGCTCAGCGTAGTCAACGAAGACGGCTCCACCGCTACCGGTTCGCTGATCGACGAGATCGTGCGGGAAGGCGCCCGCCGGATGCTCGCCGCCGCTCTGGAAGCGGAAGTCGACCAGTACATAGCCGAGTTGGCTGCCGAGCGGGACGAACGCTGCCACCGTCTGGTGGTGCGTAACGGTCACCACCGTCCCCGCACCGTGACGACAGCGGCCGGCCCGGTCGAGGTCCGCGCCCCGCGAGTGAACGACCGCCGCGTCGACGAGGCGACCGGTGAACGGCAGCGGTTCTCCTCGAAAATCCTTCCGCCCTGGTGCCGCAAGTCCCCGAAGATCAGCGAGGTCCTGCCGCTGCTCTACCTGCACGGGCTGTCCAGCGGTGACTTCGTGCCCGCCCTTGAGCAGTTCCTCGGCTCCGCGGCCGGCCTGTCGGCGGCCACCGTGAACCGGCTCACGAAGCAGTGGCAGGACGACCACACGGCCTTCCAGAACCGGGACCTGTCCGGCACCGACTACGTCTACGTGTGGGCCGACGGCGTCCACCCCAAGGTCCGCCTCGGCCAGGCCCACTCCTGCGTCCTGGTCCTGATGGGCGTGCGTCTGGACGGCACCAAGGAGCTGATCGCGCTGGCCGAGGGGCTGCGGGAGTCGACGGAGTCGTGGGCCGACCTGCTGCGGGACTGCCGACGGCGTGGCATGCGCGATCCGGCCCTCGTCGTGGGCGACGGTGCCATGGGCCTGTGGCGGGCCCTGGCGGAGGTGTTCCCGCAGGCCAGGCACCAAAGGTGCTGGGTCCACAAGACCCGTAATGTCATGAACACGCTACCGAAGTCCACGCAGCCCGGAGCGAAGAAGGCCCTGCAGGAGATCTACAACGCCGAGGACCGCACCCACGCCGAGAAGGCGGCCCGCGCGTTCGAGAAGACCTACGGGGCGAAGTGGCCCAAGGCCGTGAAGAAGATCACCGACGACCTGGACGAGCTCCTGGCGTTCTACGACTTCCCCGCCGAGCACTGGATCCATCTGCGGACCACGAACCCCATCGAGTCCACGTTCTCCACGATCAGGCTGCGGACGAAGGTCACCCGAGGAGCGGGCAGCCCGGCCGCCGCCCTGGCGATGGTGTTCAAGCTCGCCGAGGCCGCCCAGGCCCGCTGGCGGGCGGTCACCGCACCCCACCTCGTCGCCCTCGTCCGCTCCGGCGCCCGCTTCGAAAACGGCCACCTCGTCGAGGACCTCGAAGCCGCCTGAAACTCAACTCACCCACAAGTCTTGACAATTACTCCACCTGTGATCAAAGGAGCGTGTGTGTCTGAGCTGGAGGATCTGTCCCACCCCGCCGCAGGCCTCTACGAGCAACTGATCACGCTCCGTTTTGAGCAACAGCTACGCGAGCTTTCCCAGCTTGGCTGGTATCCACTGCGGGAGGACGTGGGCGCCGAGTCGGTTCCGCACGTGCTCGCCCGGCATGTCGCACGCACCGTGCACCGTGTCTTGCAGAACCTCCCCGCGGAGGAGCGGGTGCACGCCGCCAACCACATCCTGGACTCCATCAGCACCCTGAAGGGCGCGCAGGAGTGGGTGGACCTCATCGCTGACGGCCCTCAGCAGCTGCTAGCGATCACGCGTCAAGAGGCGCCCGGGGTGTTCGCCCTGCGCCCCGGCATTCCGCTCTCCGACGCCGCGCTTCTGACCAACGCACCTGAGGACCCAAGCCTCGGCTTTGAACTGCGCGCTGAACTCGCCACAGCGGATCGCGTCGACCTGCTCTGTGCTTTCGTCAAGTGGCATGGGCTTCGTGTGATCGAGCGATCACTCCAGGCTGCCGCTGAGCGAGGCGTACCCATTCGCGTCCTCACCACGACGTACATCGGCGCCACAGAACGGCGAGCCTTGGACCGACTGGTTCGCGACTTCCAAGCCGAGGTGAAGGTCAACTACGAGACGCGCTCCACGCGCCTACATGCCAAGGCATGGCTCTTCCGCCGAGACAGCGGCTACGACACCGCGTACGTCGGTAGCTCCAACCTCTCGAAGGCCGCTCTGCTCGACGGCCTGGAGTGGAACGTGCGCTTGTCCTCCGTCGCCACTCCCGAGGTGATGAGGAAGTTCGAGGCAACCTTCGAGTCGTACTGGAACGACCCGTCTTTCGAGACCTACGACCCTGACGCCGACGGTTCTCGGCTGCGTGACGCACTCGCTATGGCTGGCGGTGCCCCGGTGACAGGGAAGGCCATCACGCTAGCCGGACTGGAAGTACGGCCGTACCCCTATCAGCGGGACATGCTGGAACGCCTCAATGTGGAGCGCGAAGTGCACGACGTGCACCGCAACCTCTTGGTCGCAGCGACGGGCACCGGCAAGACGGTCATGGCCGCGTTGGACTACAAGCAACTACGCCAGAGGCATGAGCGCGACCTGCGCCTCCTCTTCGTGGCGCACCGCAAGGAGATCTTGCAGCAGTCCCTCCGCACCTACCAGGAGATCCTGCTGCACGCAGATTTCGGGGAACTGCTGTACAGCAGCGAGATCCCGGAGCGCTGGACGCACGTCTTCGCGAGCGTCCAGTCGCTCAATCCAAAGACCCTGGACCGTCTCGACCCGACCCATTTCGATGTCATCGTGATCGATGAGTTCCACCACGGAACTTCACCGACCTACCGGAAGATCATCGATCACTTCAGACCCAAGGAGCTATTGGGTCTCACCGCCACGCCGGAGCGCATGGACGGGAAGAACGTCCAGGACGAATTCTTTGAGGGGCGTATCGCCGCAGAAATGCGCCTCTGGGAAGCTCTCGACAACAAGCTTTTGAGTCCCTTCCACTACTTCGGGATCAGCGACACCACCGACCTCAGCTCAGTGGAGTGGAAGCGCGGGTCGTACGACTTGAGCTCGCTCAGCAACGTCCTGACAGGGAACAAGACACGCGCAGCCCTCGTCGTGAAGGCGGTCGAAGACAAGGTCTCCGATCCGAGCCGCATGCGCGCCTTGGGGTTCTGCGTCTCCGTCGCCCATGCGCACTTCATGGCCGAGTCCTTCCGCACGGCAGGCTTCCAGGCCGTTGCGGTCTCTGGAGAAACTCCGCCCGAGCAGCGACGGCAAGCACTGGCCGACCTGAGGTCCGGGGCACTGCAGGTGGTCTTCTCCGTCGACTTGTTCAACGAAGGTGTCGACATCCCGGACGTCGACACACTGCTACTCCTCCGGCCCACGTCAAGCTCGACCGTCTTCCTGCAACAGTTGGGCCGAGGATTGCGCCGTTCCCACAACAAGGCCGTACTGACAGTCTTGGACTTCATCGGTCAGCACCGTCGAGAATTCCGCTTCGAGAACCAGTTCCGCGCTCTGACCAACTTCACGCGGAAGCGACTCCTGCATCACATCGAGCGTGACTTCCCGAAGCTCCCCTCTGGCTGCGAAATCATGCTCGAGGAAAAGGCGAAGCGCACCATCATCGCCAACATCAAGGAACAGCTCAACGTCAATGTGAAAACGCTGGCACGTGAAGTGGCGGACTACCGCGAGCCGCTTCTCGGCCGGTACCTGGAGGAGAGCGGCCGGGACATCAAGGAGGTGTATCGAGGCACGGGGAACTCCTGGACTGGGCTTCTCCGCCGGTCGGGCTTGTTGGCTGAGGAGGCACCCGAGGGGGAGGCTGCGCTGCTCAGGCGGGTGCCCGCCTTCCTTCACGTCGACGATCCGCTCCGCGTGCAGGCGTACACGCGTCTCCTGGAAGACGATGCGCCCGCGTACCGCGACCTCGATGAGCAGACCCAGGCCTACGCCCGCATGCTCTTTTTCCAGCTCTGGCCGCTGGGTGGGGTGACCCGCAAGGGGTTCGCGAGCTATGACGCCGGCTTCGCGGTCCTGCGCAAGCAGCGAGCGTTCCGCAGTGAGCTGCGCCAAGTGCTGGCCCACAATCTCGCCCACACCGAGCACGTCCCGATCCCGCTGCTTGGAGTCGCTCGCGACCACCCCATCCCTCTGACGGTACACGCCTCCTACAGCCGCGAAGAGATCCTCCCTGCTCTTGGCCAAGCCGAGATTGGAGGCCAGATGCCTGGGGACTTCCGCGAAGGGGTGCTGTGGTGCGAACCCATCGCCACGGATGCGCTCTTCGTCACGCTGGAGAAGGACGAGAAGGACTTCTCCCCGCAGACCCGCTACCGCGACTTCGCGTTGAGCGACAGGCGCTTCCACTGGGAGTCCCAAAACCGGACCTCGGAGTCGTCCCCGACCGGCCTGCGGTACCAGCGTCACGCCAGCCAGGGCAGTCAGGTGCTGCTCTTCGTCCGCCGCTACAAGAGCACCGACATAGGAGGCCCGCAGCCGTGGATGCTGCTGGGCCGGGCTGAGTACGAGCGGCACGAGGGCAGCAGGCCCATGGCCATCACCTGGAAGCTGGAGCACGCTCTCCCGGCGGACGTGCTGTCGTACGCCCAAGCCGTGGCGGCAGGCTGAGCATTAGCTCGAACCAGGGGCTGCGCCCAGCTCGGCTTCGAAGTGCGTCTGGGCGCGGTCCAATACGTCATCGGCGTCATGGCCGTGCGCCCTCAGCCAGTGCAAGAGGTCGGAGATGAGGTCGATGGCCGCCGCCTCCGTCGCCAGAGCGCCAATCCGGCTGTGACGCGGTCCGCTGGCCAGCCGCCCATCGCTGTAGGAGCTGAGCATCTTCTCGGCTCTCGCCACACGGCTGCTTCCTACGCCGCCGCCCTGCGGAGTGACCGGGGCAGCGACGATCTCGCACCACGTGACCTTGCCGTCTCGGTGCAGGTCGACGCCCCAGCGGTCCGACAAGGCGTCGACCAGGGCCATGCCTCGTCCGTTCTCGGCGTCCTCGGTGGTCTCCACGAGCGTGGGCAGCACGCGGGCGTCTGGGTCCCGCACCTCGATGCGCAGGCGAGCGCTGCGGAGCGAGAGGGCGAGGCTGGCTGGGGTGCCCTGACCCACGTGAGTAATCACGTTGGACACAAGCTCACTCACGCATAGCTGAGCCGCGTCAACGACGTCTTGCACGCCCCAGTCTTGGAGTCGAGCCCGTACGTCCGCTCGCAGCGCCGAGACCTCCTCGGGCTCGGCGAGGAACTGAACCCGCCAGAGGGGGATGTGAGCTGCTTCCTCCACGCTTCTCCTCCTAAGTAGGCCACGATAGTGACGCCTTGAACGCGGTCACATACTGAGAGTTGCACTGAAACTCTCAAAATGAAACTCTCACCAGGTGCTTGGTGGAGCGCGAGGTGCCGTACGCGCCCCCAGCGCACACCGCCTTGCCGTGATGAGCGCAGGGAGGCAACTATCGATCGACTCGCACGAAGGGCTTGTGCCATGGCAGTTGGACCCACTACCCGACGACGCCAGTTGGGCGCCGACCTCCGCCGACTCCGCGAACTCGCGGGCCTAACGCTGGAGGAAGCGGGAGCACGCGTGGGCATCTCGAAGGCGACCCTGAGCCGCTACGAGACCAAGGAAGGCGTGGTCAAGTGGCCGGCCGTGGACGCGCTGTGTCGGGAGTACGGAGCTACCGACGAGGAGCGTCTGGCCCTGGTTGAACTGGCCAAGGGCGCACGCATTCAGGGCTGGTGGCGTTCCCTCGCCGACCCGATCCCCGAGTCCATGAACCTCATGCTGACCCTCGAGGATGAGGTGGTACGCGAGGACCACTACGCCTGCATGTACGTTCCGGGTCTGCTCCAGACACGCGCGTACGCCGAGGCCGTGCACCGGGCTTCCGAAGTGCGGTGCGAGGAACGTGAAGTGCAGCACATGGTCGACATTCGCATGAAGCGCCAGGAGTTGCTGGAGCGCCAAGACCCTCCGCACCTTTGGGCGGTGATCGATGAAGCCGCGCTACGGCGACGAGTGGGCGGCCGAGACGTGATGCGCGAGCAGTTGAAGCACCTACTCACCATGACTGAGCGGTCGCGCATCACCGTGCAGGTGCTGCCGTTCGACCGAGGCGCGCACGCCGCGGCGGTCGGAAGCTTCGCGGTACTGCGCGGTCAGGCACCCGAACTCGACGTGGTGTACGTGGATCTCCTGGGCGGTGGGCTCTTTATGGAGAAGCCCGAGGAACTCGAGCGTTATAAGTTGGCGTTCGAGTACCTCAGCGCCCAGGCGCTCGACTTCGAGTCCTCCACCGATCTCATCGACCGGATCAGCAAGGAGACCTGATGACTGCCCCGTCCCAGCTCACCTGGATCACCTCGTCCTACAGCGGCGGCAGTGGCACGGAGTGCGTCCAATGCGCCCGCAATGAGGCTGGCACGCTGATACGCGACTCAAAGTGGGCTGACGGGCCGATAGTTCGTGTGGGCGCTGAGCCGTGGAGCGCTTTCGTGCGCTCCTTGAGGCGGGGCGGCCCGAGCGCGTAAGAAGCAGTACAGACGAGGCGACCGACTAGGCCACCCCACGCCCCTTCCACTCCCCCGCCAACAGCCCCAACACCACCTCGTCCATGAACTCCCCCAACACCCAAGCCGACGACCGCAGCACCCCCTCCCGTACGAAGCCGTTGCGTTCCGCCGCGCGGATCATGCCCTCGTTGTCGGAGAGGGTCTCGATCTGGAGGCGTTGCAGGCCGCGCACGGCGAAGCCGTAGTAGCAGAGGGTCGCGACGACGTCCGTGCCGTAGCCCTTGCCGCGGGCGGCGGGGAGCAGGCCGATGCCGATGTGGGCGTTGCGGTTGTGGGTGTCGATGCCCCACAGGTTCGCCGTGCCGATGAGGGTGCCACCCTCCAGCTCCATCACGGAGAAGGACGCCAGGTTCTCCGGTGGGTCGTCGAAGGCGAGCTGCGGGCTGTTCGCCGTGACGGGGCGCCACGGGCCGCCCTCGGCACGCGCGGCGTTGATCACGTCGTTGTAGAGCTCGGCCCGCAGCACCGGTATGTCGTCCTCGTGCCGCGCCCGCAGGCCGACCCTGGTTCCCTTCAGCATGCGGCCTTCCTATCCCCGCGCGCCGGCCGGCCGCAAACGATTAGCCGCAAACGATTAAGGGGGCCGTACGCGCACCGGTTCCCGCACGTCGAAAGCCGGGTGCCCCGGGCGGTCCCCAGGACTACCCTGGGCGCCATGGAGTGCTTCGCCGCCTTTCGTACGCGTCACTGAGGGCCCCGCTCACCATCGCCGCGTCACGGCCGGGAGCGGGCCGACCGATGCCCCCTTCCCACCCGGGCGTCCAGCCCTCAGCCCGAAAGGCACACTCCCATGCGCATCCGCGCGTTCACCCCGCAGGACCTCACGGCCGTGACCGACCTGACCATCGAGACGTTCCGGCCGTTCTACGAGGACTCCTTCCGTACCCTCGTCGGCGAGGCCGTCTTCGCCAACCAGCACGGCGACTGGCGTGACGACTACCGTCGCGAGATACCTCAACTCCACGCCCCCGAGCGGCACCTGTACGTCGCGGTCGCCGAGGCCGACGACGGCCTCGCCGGTTACGTGGCCTGGAGCGTCGACCCCGGCCGCCGGAACGGCAGGGTCAGCCACCTCGCCGTCTCGGCACGCCACCGCCGCGGCCACCTCGGCACCGCCCTCTGCGAGAACGCCTTCGCGCACATGCGGAGCCTCGGCGCGGTGGTGGTCGAGATCGGCACCGGCGGCGACCCCTTCCACGCACCCGCCCGCGGACTCTACGAGCGCCTCGGGTGCACGGCGCTTCCTACGGCTGTCTACTACCGGCAGCTCTGAGGGGTCCGGGGCGGGCACGGCCTCCGGGCCCGCCCCGAATGGTGCCTCCCTCACTCGGCGCGGCCGGTGAACGCCACCGACGCGCCGAGGCCGATCATGGCCAGGCCGCCGGTGCCGCCGATCGCCGCCGTCCTGCGTGGCGACCGGCCCAGCCAGTCCCGCGCGGTGGCGGCGCCCAGACCCCAGATCCCGTCCGACAGCAGCTGCAAGAGGGCGCCGGCCAGACCGAGTACGAGCATCTGCGCCGTCGCGTGGCCGGCCTCGCGGTCGACGAACTGGGGCAGTACGGCGGTGAGGAAGACGACGCTCTTCGGGTTCGTCACCCCGCCCCAGAAGCCCGCCCGTACCGAACCGGCCGTCCCGTCATCGCCCTTGCCGTCCGCCGGCCGCCCGGCCACGTCCCGGCCCCGCCAACTCGCCTGACCGCCCTCACACCGAGGACGATCAGGTACGCGGCGCCGAGCAGTTTGATCGTGTGGAAGAGCACCGCCGACCGCTCGACGAGGCTCCCCACGCCCAGCGCGACGGCCACGACCAAGACGGCCGGCCGACCCAGCCCGCTGCGGGCGACTGGGGAGGCGCGCCGGCTGGAGCTGGGCGAACCGGAGTGCACCGGCGGCTGCTGCGGGTTCCTGACCGTGGTCGTGCAGCGCTGCGGGGGCATCGTGCAGTGGTCGGACTGGGAGCTTCCCGCGACAGCGCCGACCCGGTTGCTGGATCTGCATTTCGACGCCGACCAGTACGACGCCGAGGTGGCCCGCGCGGAGGCCGACAGGGCAACGGCCAGTTGAGCGTCGGGCAACGGCACACTTGGATCAACAAGTCACCGACCTCGGCGAAACTGCTCAGGAGACCGCTTCGGTGTCCGCCTCCTCGCCGGTGCGATCGCCGATCAACAGCGTCAGGCCGCACAAGCCACCGGCCAGCCAACTGAGGAGTACCCACCCACCCCGACCGAAGCCGAAGCAGACGGTGAAGGCGACAAGCGACGCGCTGAGACCCGCAATGGCGGCACGTCGCAGGACGCCGCCGGCAATCCACTCACGACGCAGCACACCGGAACGCCGCCACATCCACCAGAGGAAGGCTGCGACGACCACGGCTTCCGCCACGGCGAACCAGGCGGGGATGGGAGGCAGCCCGTACGCCTCCGCCTCGCCGCGCCAGACGTCCATGACCCCGGTGACCAGAATAACCGGACCGACCAGGGCGAACACCCCTGCCACGAAGCGGAGGAAGCCGACGCCCGCCACCGGCGCTCCGCCACCGCCGAACGGGACGACGGTGTGGGACAACGCGTGGAAGCGCTGGGCGGCTTGACGGAAGTCCGTCGCGACGATCCAGCCGAAGGCTGTCGCACCAACCCCCCAAGCCACATCGAACATCGCTCCCCCTTCCGCCATGGGTCCGCCCCGGCCAGTGCCGGAACTGGACATGCCCGCACGGTACGGCGGCGTGATCGGCTTCCGACATGCCGGAATCCGGAAAGGACTCGCACGAAAGAGTGCTGAGAGAGAGCAGCGGGCACCCGCCTCAGTCCTCCCCCGAGATCCTCCCCACCGCCTCCCGTGTCAGCGACCGGTCCGGCGGATCGTCGTCCAGGGCTCGGTGGAGGGTGAGGCCCTCGATCAGGGCGTCCAGCCGGCGGGCCGTGTCCGGGGAGAAGTGGGTTTCCAGCAGGGCGCGGCTGCGGCGCATCCAGCGGACGCACAGCGCGCGGTACGGCTCCCGGCGCGCGGCGAGGGTGTACAGCTCCTGGACCAGGATCAGGTCGCGGCGCGGGCCCTCCGAGAGGGTGTGGACGAGGTCGGTGACAGCCTCGCACGCCTCCGCCGGGGTCGCGGCGCCCGCGAGGTGCTGTTCGAAGACGGCGACCACGTGGTCGGCGTACTCCGTGAACGCCTCCAGCAGCAGCTCGTCGATGCCGGTGAAGTGGTACGTCATCGAGCCGAGCGGCACCCCGGCCCGCGCGGCGATCTTGCGGTGGGAGACGCCGGCGACGCCCTCCTCGGCGATCAGGTCGAGAGCCGCCGCGAGGATCCGTTCACGGCGGCGGGGGTCGGTCTGTCCGGTGGCCATACGGCGCGCTCAGATGGTGCGGACCGGGCGGGCCGGGTTGCCGACCGCCACCACGTTCGCCGGGACGTCCTTCGTGACCACCGCGCCCGCGCCGATGACCGCGTTGTCGCCGATGGTGACCCCTGGGCAGACGATCGCGCCGCCGCCGATCCACACGTTGTCCCCGATGGTGATCGGCCGCGCCGCCTCCAGCTTGTCGCGGCGCGGCTGCGGCTCCACTGGGTGGGTGGGCGTGAGGAGTTGGACGTTCGGGCCGATCTGGCAGTCCTCGCCGATGGTGATCGCGGCGACGTCCAGCGCGGTGAGGTGGTAGTTGACGAACGTGCGGGCCCCGACGGTGATGTTGCTGCCGTAGTCGACGTAGAGCGGCGGGCGGATCTCGACGTCCTCGCCGACCGAGCCGAGGAGTTCCGCCAGAACCGCCTTCGCCTGGTCCCGCTCCTCCACGAAGGTGGCCTGGTAGCGGGCCGCGAGCCGCATCGCGCGCTGCTGTCTGCGGCCGATCTCCGGGTCGTCCGCGATGTACAGGTCGCCGGCGAGCATCCGCTCCAGGTTCGTGCGCGGATCGCCCGCGAAGTAGTCCGTCGTCATGCGTACGATCGTACGCTTCATGCCGTCCCGAGCGTACGGCCGTACGCCCCCCTGCCCGGGGCAACGCGGCGAGCGCCCCCGCGCCGTGTCGGGCACGGGGGCGCTCGCCGGTGAGGAAGGGGAGCTACGGCGTGGTCGTCACGCCGCCGGTGTCAGCTCCGCCCGGCCGAAGAGGAGCGCGTAGCCGGGTGGGAGCTGGTCGAGGATGCGCGTCACCAGTTCGTCACCGACCAGCGGCGGCAGGACGCTGAGCACGGAGCTGACGTCCCAGCGGGCCGTCGCCGGGGTCGCGCCCTCGATACGGGCCGCCACCGAGTCGACGAACTCGGACGCCGTCAGCTGGCGCGTCGCCGGGATCTGCGAGGCGACCACCCGCGCGGCCTCCTCGGGCAGGGCGCGGGCCAGATCGACGCGCTCGTCCCCGACGACGTGGCCGCCCAGGGCGGACAGGACGATCCGGGTGACGCTCTCCGCCTCCGACCACGTCCGGTACTGCCCGGCCTCCCGCACGGCGTCGACGAGTTCACGCCAGGCGGGATCCTGCGCCGGGCGCGGCCCGGCCGCCGGGGCGGTGGCGCCTACCGACTGCGGGACGACTTCCGGCTGCGGGACGGCTTCCGGCTGCGAGATGCCTCCCGTCTGCGGGATCGCGGGCTTCTGCGGCGTCAGCGTGGTCATCCGAAGCTCCTCTCCTTCTCCGGTATTCGGTTCTTCGTGGCCGGCCGGCCTGGACGGTCGGGCCGGGCGGGCCGGTCGGGCCGGTCGGACCAGGCGGGCCGGTCGGACCAGGCGGGCCGGTCGGACCGGGCGCGGTCCGGCGGCGGGTCGGGCCGGCGCGGGCCGGTGGCCGGTCGGACCGAGCGGGTCCGGTGGCGGGTCGGGCCGTCGGGCCGGGCGGGCCGGCGGCCCCGTCCCCGGGGTCGGGCGACCCGGCGACCCCACCGACCCCGGCCCGTTCGCGCCGGCGCCCGCCCCCGGGCGTCCGGCGCGTAGCTGCGCCCCGCGGACCGGAAACGCCCGCGGGACGCACGGAAGGGGCTGGTGTGATCAGCCGGCGATCTGCTTGCGGTCGCCGCCCGTGATCTGGATACGGCGCGGCTTCGCCGACTCGGCCACCGGGATGCGCAGGGTCAGGACACCCGCGTCGTACTGGGCGTCGATGCGCTCGGTGTCCAGGGTGTCGCCGAGGAACAGCTGGCGGCTGAAGTTGCCGGTCGGACGCTCGGCGACCACCACGTCCGCGTCCTCGGGGACCGGCGAACGGCGCTCGGCGCGGACGTTCAGGACGTTGCGGTCGACGTCGATCTCGATGGACTCCGGGTCGATGCCGGGGATGTCGAAGTGGACGATGTAGTCGTCCCCCGCCCGGTACGCGTCCATCGGCATCGCCGAGGTGCTGGTGCCCGGGCCGAAGACCTGCTGCGCGAGACGGTCGAACTCACGGAACGGGTCGGTACGCATGAGCATCACAGTCCACTCCTCTCCATGAAAGTCGTCTGTGCGATGCCCTACGGATCACTTCCTTATATAGCCCATCGGCTGGAAAGTTGACAACCCGAGGCTCAGCTTTTTTCCGCGGTCCTTCCGGGGCTGGTGGAAGGGGGCGGCACCGGGCGCGTTAGCCTCGGAGATCCGTGGTTTCCCGCGCCCCCGCGTGGGGCGCAGTGGCAGGAGGCAGCAGGCATGGCGAAGGTTCCCAGTTCGGTCGTGGCCGCGAGCGGGCTCGTCGGCGGGTACGGCGTGGCCCGCTGGACCCGTAAGCGGCAGCTCGGCGGGGTCGTGCTCGCCGCCGCCGGGGTCGCCGCCGCCCAGCAGTGGCGCGAGCGGGCCGGCGGCACGGCGGCCGGTGTGCTGTCGGCGGCGTACGTGGCCGCCTTCGCCGGGTCGCACCCGCTGGCGAAGAAGGTCGGCGCCTGGCCGGCCGTGTTCTCGGTGGCCGGCGCGGTCGCCCTCGCGTCGTGGGCGGTGGCCGACCGGCGGGGCTGACACCATCCCCGCGGCCCCACCGCCCCCGTCGCAGGCGCCCGTCCCTCGGGGACTCAGGGGCGGGCCGCCGCCGGCTTCGGTTCGGCCGCCGACAGCGGCGTCGCGATGTCCTCCAGCGACCGCCGCTCCGCGTTCACCGCGAGAAGCGCCGCGACGACGCCCGCCGCGACCATCAGCCCCGCGCCGATCTGGAACGCGAGCACCGTGTCACCGACCTTGCCCGTGTTGGTCAGCTCGGCGAACAGCAGCGGGCCGCTGATGCCGCCCGCGGCGGTGCCGATCGCGTAGAAGAAGGCGATGGACATGGCCCGGGTCTCCATCGGGAAGATCTCGGAGACCGTCAGGTAGGCGCTGGACGCGCCGGCCGAGGCGAAGAACAGCACCACGCACCAGCACGCCGTCATCGTCGCCGCGGTGAGCGAGCCCCGGTCGAACAGCCAGGCCGTGCCGAACAGCAGCGCGCCCGACAGGACGTACGTACCGGAGATCATGATCCGGCGGCCGACCGTGTCGAACAGCTTGCCCAGCAGCAGCGGCCCGAGGAAGTTGCCGGCCGCGATGACGGCGAAGTAGTAGCCGGTGTGCCCGGACGGCACGTCGAAGAACTGGGTGAGGATCGCGCCGAAGCCGAAGGTGATCGCGTTGTAGAGGAACGCCTGCCCGATGAACAGGGCGAAGCCGAGCGTGGAGCGCCTGCGGTAGCGGGCGAAGACGGTGCGGGCGATCTCGGTGAACGTGGTACGGCTGCGCTGGTGGATCGTCATCTCGTCCTCGGCGGGCGGCAGTTCCCTGCCCCCGTCGGCCGTGACACGCTTCTCGATACCGGCGACGATCCGCTCGGCCTCCTCGTGCCGGCCGTGGATCAGCAGCCACCGCGGGCTCTCCGGGACGTGCCGCCGTACGAGCAGGATGGCCAGGGAGAGGACCGCGCCCAGGGCGAAGGTGAGGCGCCAGCCGACGTCGGCCGGGAAGATCGAGGTGTCCAGGGCGACGATCGACAGCAGCGCCCCGGCGACCGCGCCGAGCCAGTAGCTGCCGTTGATCAGCAGGTCCACGCGGCCCCGGTACTGCGCCGGGATCAGCTCGTCGATCGCGGAGTTGATGGCCGCGTACTCGCCGCCGATGCCGAAGCCGGTGAGGAAGCGGAAGAGGAAGAACCACCAGGTGTCGAAGGACAGCGCGGTCATCGCCGTCGCGCCCAGGTAGACGGCCAGGGTGATCAGGAACAGCTTCTTGCGGCCGTAGATGTCGGTGAGCCGCCCCCAGAAGAGGGCGCCCAGGCAGGCGCCCGTGACGTAGAGGGCGGCGGAGATGCCGGTGACCTCGCCGGAGGTGATGGGCAGTCCGCTGCCGGGCTCGGACAGGCGGGCCGCGATGTTGCCGACGACGGTGACTTCCATCCCGTCGAGGATCCATACGGTGCCGAGGCCGATGACGACGGACCAGTGCCACCGCGACCACGGCAGGCGGTCCAGGCGGGCGGGGATTCTGGTGGTGACGGTGCGTCCGGTCCCGGACTGCGCGGTGGCCATGGGCTCCCTCCTCGACGAAGTGAACCTCGTGTGCCCCGCGCCCGCCGGTTTCACGCCCGGCCGGTTCGCGGCCGGTACGCCCGTACGTGCCCCTACGCCCCCAGCGCCCGCGACACCGTGTAGATCAGCAGGCCCGCCAGCGAGCCGACCACCGTGCCGTTGATGCGGATGAACTGCAGGTCGCGGCCGATGTTGGCCTCGATCTTCTTCGTCGTGTGCTCCGCGTCCCAGCTCGCCACCGTGTCCGTGATCAGGGACGTGATCTCCTTGCGGTAGGTCGTCACCACGTACACCGCGGCGCTCTCCAGCCAGGCGTCGACCTTGCCCTGGAGCTTCGGGTCGAGGGACATGCGGGCGCCCAGCGACAGCAGCGACGCGCGCAGGCGCAGCCGCAGCTCGCTGCGCTCGTCCTCCGCCGCCGAGACGATCATGCCCCGTACGGCCGTCCAGGCGGACGCGATCAGGTCCTGCACCTCGCTGCGGCCGAGGATGTCGCCCTTGAGGCGCTCCACGCGGGCGCGGGTGTCCGTGTCGGACTGGAGGTCGGTCGCGAAGTCCGTGAGGAAGCGGTCCAGGGCGCCGCGCGCGGGGTGGCTCGGCATGTCCCGCATCTCCGTGACGAAGCGCAGCAGCTCCTTGTAGACGCGCTCGCCGACCTTGCGGTCCACGAACTTGGGCGTCCAGCCGGGGGCGCCGCCGTGCACCGCGTCCATCACGGTGTCGCTGTGCAGGATCAGCCAGTCGTGGGCGCGGGAGACCACCACGTCCACCGCGCGTTTGTGGCCGCCGTCGGCGACGATCCGCTCCAGCATCTTGCCCATGCCGGGCGCGATCTCCTGGGTGTTGGCCCGGCGGGTGATGGCCTCCCCGACGACCGCCTGGACGTCGGAGTCGCGCAGCACGGTCAGCGCGCCGCGCAGGGCCGCCGACACCTCGGCGGTGACCCGGTCCGCGTGCTCGGGGACGGCCAGCCAGGCGCCGAGCCGGCTGCCGATGCCGACGGCCCGGAGCCGTCTGCGGACGACGTCCTCGGAGAGGAAGTTCTCCCCGACGAAGTCACCGAGGGCCGTGCCGAGCTGGTCCTTCTTGGTGGGGATGATCGCCGTGTGCGGGATGGGCAGGCCCAGCGGGTGCCGGAACAGCGCCGTGACGGCGAACCAGTCGGCCAGCGCGCCCACCATGCCCGCCTCCGCCGCCGCGGCCACGTATCCCGCCCAGGCGCCGGCGCCCTGGTGGGAGGCCCACTCGGCGAGGACGTACACGAGGGCGACGAACAGCAGCAGGCCCGTCGCCATGAGCTTCATCTGCCGCACCCCGCGCCGCTTCTCCTCGTCCGCGAGGCTGAACGTGGTCATCGCGCGGTTCGTCGCGGCACCGGTGCGGGCATGCTGCTCGGCGGCGTCCCGGTCCTCGGCGTCGCCCTCGGTACCTGCCGTCTCAGTCCGTTCCATCCGCTCCACCCGTTCGGTGATCTCTCACACATTGTCCCTTCCTGACCGACTCCTGGAACGGAACAGGAGTTCCCGGCGTCTGTCCGTGGGGGGAATGTCCAGGGACGTCACCTAGGGGTACCCCGAGCCGGCCCCGGACACCCCGGGCTGTCCGGACCGACCACCCGAAGGCCCCGCCCGGGGTCGCACCGCGGCTTGTCCGGGTCCGCCCGGATGATCTTCGGCCGCGTCCCGCACCCGGCCTCCCCCGCCCTGACCGACCATGGTGCGACGGAGCCGCGAGCGGCTCCCGCTTCCCGAGGAGAACAGAACAGCATGACCCGTGACGGGGACACGGCGGCACCGCCCCGCGCACCGCGGCACCCCGCCCCGCAGGGGCGGCCCGGACGGCACGCGGCCCTGCTCGCCGCGATGCTCGCGGCGGTCCTCGCCGTGTCCGCCGTGATCTTCGTCGGGGTGTCCGCCGACGGCCTGCGCGGGCGGACCACCCCCGCCCGGGACGGCGGCGGGGCCGGAAACCCGGTCTCGCCCGCCTCCGCCGGAACCTGGGTCACCGCCTGGGCCGCCTCACCGGGCGGCGGCGAACCCGGCACGGAGACGGCGGGGCTGGCGGGCCGGTCCGTACGCAACGTCGTCCGCACCACCGCCGGCGGCAGCCGCGCCCGCGTCACCCTGTCCAACCTCTACGGCCGCGCCCCGCTCACCCTCACGCACGCGTCGATCGCCGTCTCCGCCGACCCGGACACCGCCGCCGCGCTCGCCGGCACCATGCGGCCCCTCACCTTCGCCGGGAACCCGTCCGTCGTCGTCCCGGCGGGCGGACAGGTCGTCAGCGACGCCGTGAGCGTCCTGATCCCCCGCGACGCGCACGTGCTGATCAGCGTGTACTCCCCCGCCCCCTCCGGCCCGGTGACGTACCACAAGCACGCCCGGCAGATCTCCTGGGTCGCCGAGGGCGAGCACACCCGCGACACCACCGGTGCCGCCTACGGCGGGCAGAGCACCGTCTGGCGGTACGTCACCGCGCTGGACGTGCTCAGCGACGACTCCGAGGGCACGGTCGTCGTCCTCGGCGACTCCCTCACCGACGGCATCTCCGCGACCATGGGCGCCGACGCCCGCTGGCCCGACGTGCTCTCCGACCGGCTGCGCACGGCCCTCGCGTCCGGCCGGGACCTCCCCCGCTACAGCGTCGTCAACGCCGGGATCAGCGGGAACCGGGTCCTCGCCGACGGGCCCGGCCGGCCCCCGCGCAACCCGAGCGCGCCGCGCCGCTTCGACCGGGACGTGCTGGGCCACGCCAACGTGCGGGTCGTGGTCGTCGTGCTCGGCATCAACGACATCCTCCGCGCCCCGGACACCGCCGACCCGGAGCGGATCCTGGACGGGCTGACGGCCCTGACGGAGCGGGCGCACGCGCGGGGGCTCAAGGTCGTCGGGGCGACCCTGATGCCGTACCGCGGGCACCACGGGTACACCCCGTACGGCGAGGACGTACGGCAGCGGGTGAACGCGGAGATCCGCGACGGCGGCGTGTTCGACGAGGTCGTGGACTTCGACGAGGCGGTGCGCGACGCGTACGACCCGCGCCGCTTCCGGGCCGGCTACGACTCCGGGGACGGGCTGCACCCCAGCGACGCGGGCTACGCGCGCATGGCGGAGTCGTTCGAGCTGAAGGCGCTGAAGGGCGGGGCGCCGGCGCGGCTGTGACCGCCGCCGGGCCGGTGGGCGCGGTCAGCGGTCCTCGGGCCGCCGCTCGTGCTGCTTGTGCGGGCTGTGCAGGTTCAGCGGGTCGTGCGGTCGCCGCGACTCCTCCAGCTCACGGCGGTGCCGCTCGGCGCTGTCCAGATGCTCCTGCCGCTGCCGCTCGGCACGCTCCAGGTGCTCCCGCCGCAGCTCCTCCTTGAGCGCCTGCTTCTCCCGGCGCCGCTCCTCACGCAGCCGCTGCCGCTCCGCGCGGGGCAGTTTGCGCTGCACGCCGACGCCGCCCCAGAAGGCGAGCCCGGAGACGATCACGCGCGGGGCGCCCGGCTCCGGCGGCACGCCCTCCTCGCGGTGGTCGAAGCCGCCCATGATGCCGACGCCGCGCACCACCACCTCCACGCCCGGCGGCACGATCACGTCGACGCCGCCCATGATGGCGACGGCGTTGATGACGATCTCCCGGTCGGCGAAGTTCGCCTCGCGCAGGTCGATCTCGCCGCCGCCCCAGAAGGCGAAGCAGTTGAACCGCCGGGGCGCCGTCCACCGGCCCTTGCGCTGGAAGCCGCTCATCACGGCGACCGCCCAGGTCGACGTCCCCGAGTCGTCCCCGCCGACGATCCGGTCCGCCCAACTGCCGCTCGCCCCCGGGTCCTTCGTCAGGGAGACGGAGGGCGCGACGACCGTGCCGGACGCGGGCAGGTCGCGGGTGATGGGGGCCAGTTCCCCGTAGGTGCGCGCCTGGTAGGTGGCGTCCAGCCGCTCCTGGAACTCCTCCATGTCCAGGCGGCCCTCGGCGAGGGCGTCCCGGAGGACTTCGGCGACCCGTTCACGGTCGGCGTCGGAGGCGCGGAGGTCCGGTGCGGGTGCGTCGTCGGTCATACCCAGCAGCCTACGAGTTGTCCCCGTCACACGGCTACGAGGACTGCGGGGACCGCGAGGGCGCCCGCCCGGCGCGCTCCGCGTACATCTTCGCGATCACCGCCTCGATGTCGGGCTCCCGCACCGACAGGTCGACCAGCGGGTAGCGCCCGGCGATCCGGGTCACCAGCGCGGCCGCGGGCTCCGACGCGGGGAACGCCACCCACTGGCGGGGCCCGTCCACCCGTACCACCCGGGCGGGCGCGGGCACCTCCACCGGCGGGCAGTCCCGCTCCAGGTCCACCACCAGCGTCCGCTCGCTCTCCCCCACCTCGTGCAGCCCGGCGAGCGCCCCGTCGTACACCAGCCGGCCCTGGTCGATGACCATCACGCGGGAGCAGACCTGCTCGATGTCCTGGAGGTCGTGCGTGGTCAGCAGGACCGTCGTGTCGCGTTCGGCGTTCACCTGGCGCAGGAACTCCCGCACGCGGGTCTTGGAGACGACGTCCAGGCCGATCGTCGGCTCGTCCAGGTACAGCACCTCCGGGTCGTGCAGCAGCGCCGCCACGATGTCCCCGCGCATCCGCTGCCCCAGCGACAGCTGCCGCACCGGCACCTCCAACAGGTCGCCCAGATCGAGCAGTTCGACCAGCCGGGCCAGGTTCTCCCGGTAGCGGGCGTCCGGGATGCGGTACATGCGGTGCATCAGCTTGTACGAGTCGATCAGCGGAAGGTCCCACCACAGGGTCGTGCGCTGCCCGAACACCACCCCTATCCGGTGCGCCAGCCGCGTCCGCTCCCGCGACGGGTCGATCCCCGCCACCCGCAGCCGGCCCCCGCTCGGCGTAAGGATGCCCGTCAGCATCTTGATCGTCGTCGACTTCCCGGCGCCGTTCGGCCCGATGTAGCCGACCATCTCGCCGCGCGCCACCGTGAAGGAGATCGAGTCCACCGCCCGCACCTGGTGCCGCTCCCGCCGCAGCAGCCCCTTGCGCCGGCGCACGTCGAAGACCTTCTCGACCCCGTCCACCTCGATGAACGCGTCTCCGGACCCCGCTGCCGTTTCCATCCGCCCGCTCAACTCCCCACGCTCCTGTACGCCCTGAGTCCCGTCCGCCACGCCAGCCCCGCCAGCCCGCAGCACACGGCCGCCACCAGCGGCGACGCGAACGCCACCCACCCCGGCAGCTCCAGCGGATACGGGCGCCCCAGGACGTGCGCGGCGGGCACCCAGTTCACGAAGGCCAGCGGCAGCACGAACGTCACCCCGCGCACCAGGTCCTTCCCGAACACCGCCGGCGGGTACTGCAGCATCGTCGTCCCGCCGTACGTGAACGCGTTCTGCACCTCCGCCGCGTCCTGTGCGTAGATCTGGAACGCCGCGCCCGCCACGAACACCGCCACGAAGATCGCGGCGCCCGACACCACCATCAGCGGCACCAGCAGCACCTTCGCCACCGTCCAGTCGACGTCAGCCGCCACCAGCGCCCAGCCCAGCACCGCCCCGCCCTGCGCGATCCGCCCCAGGCGGCGCAGCGAGAAACGGTCCCCGCCGACCTGAGCGAGCACCGGCACCGGACGCACCAGCAGCACGTCGAAGGATCCGTCCCGGATCCGCGTGCCGAGGTGCGGCATCGACCCCGCCGCGAGATGCGCCAGCCCGAACGACGTCACCGACGCCGCGTACAGGAACGCCACCTCGGGCAGCGACCAGCCTGCCAGCGAGTCGACCTGCGAGAACATCAGCAGAATCCCGACGAAGTCCATCCCCGTCAGCACCAGGTTGCCGAACAGGGTGAAGACGAACGACGTCCGGTAGGTCATCCCGGACCGCACCCACATCCCGGCGATCATCCGGTACGCCCGCAGCCCCTCGGGCACCGCTCCGCGTTCAGCCACCCTGCACCACCACCCGGCGCGTCGCCGCCGCCTGCACCAGCCGGCCCGCCGCGAGCAGCAGCACCGCCCACATCGCCTGGAACGCGAGCGCCCCCGCCACGGCCGTCTCCCCCATCAGCACGTCCGCCGGGACCTGCAGCTGCGCCGCCCACGGCAGCGCCCGCGCCACCTCCCCGAACCCGCCGGGGAAGACGTTCAGCGGCAGCACCATGCCCGAGAAGAACACCCCGAGGATCATCATCAGCTGGCTCACGCCCGTGCCGTCCAGCAGCCAGAACACGCTCAGCGCCATCAGATAGCGGATGCCGAAGCTCACCAGCGCCGCCAGCGTCAGCGCCACCGCGAACCACACCCACGTGTCGAAGCGTGTGGGCAGCGCCGTCGGGAAGAACAGCCCGCCCACCAGGAACGGCACCACCCCGCGCCCCAGCAGCTGGAACGCCGCCCGGCCGAGGTCACCTGCCAGCCACCAGAGCTGCAGATCCGCCGGCCGGTACAGGTCCACCGCGATCTCGCCGGAGCGGATCCGCTCCATCAGCTCCGCCTCGACGCCCCCGCCCTGGATCGCCAGCGCCGCGAACAGGCACTGGCCCAGCCACACGTACGTCACCGCCTGCGCCTGGTCGTACCCGCCGAGGCCCGGACGCTCGTCCCACAGCGCCAGATACGTGTACACGAGGATCAGCCCGAACACCGTGTTGGTGAACACCCCGGCCGCGGTCGCCGCCCGGTACGACGCGTACCGCCGGAACCCCCGGGCCGCCACGGCCAGGTACAACCGTGCCGAACCCACCGTTTCCCTCCCCTCACCGCCGCGACACCGAAGCGCAGGAGCCTATTGCGCGCGGCGGATGCGCCGCCACGGGTTTTCCGGCCCGTCCTCCGGTCAGGTGAACACCCGGCGCGGCCGTGCGGCGGGAGCCGCAGGGTGCACGACGCGCGTCGCCGCCCGGCGAACGCGGCGACGGATGCGACAGTCTTCAATAAGAGGCACGCACGGGGCGTACGCGCACAGAAGACGCGTACGCCCATGCATGAGGCGTACGGGAACGAACGAGGCGAATCAGGAGTCCGTGCACGACATGAGCGACGAGCCGCAGCCGAAGAAGCCCCGCCCGGGCTGGGCATCGCACGAGCCTCAGGCGGCCGACACGCCCGACGACGCCCGGGACGACACCCGGACGGACGAAGCCGCCCTCCCACGATCGGATGAATTCGACGGGGAACCCGGCGGGAAGGACGGGACCGGCTCAGCCCCCGCGCAATCCGGCGGTTCAGCGAAGGTCGGCGTCTCCGCGAAGAAGGCCGCCCGCGAGGAACGCCGGGCCGCCCTGAAGGCCCGCCGCACCGGCTGGCGCCGCCTCGTCCCCACCTGGCGCATGGTCGCCGGCGCGTTCCTCGTCACCGCCGTGCTCCTCGTCGGCGGCTTCCTCCTCGGCTACGCCCTCGTCCAGATCCCCGCCGCCAACGCCCTCGCCACCCAGCAGGCCAACGTCTACCTCTACGCCGACGGCACCGTCATCGCCCGCGACGGCGAGGTCAACCGGGAGAACGTCACGCTCTCCCAGATCTCCGAGGACGCCCAGCACGCCGTCCTCGCCGCCGAGGACCGCGACTTCTACACCGAGTCCGCCGTCGACCCCCAGGCCATGGTCCGCGGGGCCTGGAACACCGTCACCGGCAAGGGCAAGCAGTCCGGGTCCACCATCACCCAGCAGTACGTGAAGAACTACTACCTGCGCCAGGAGCAGACCGTCACCCGCAAGGTGAAGGAGTTCTTCATCGCCATCAAGCTGGACCGCAACCAGTCCAAGGACGAGATCCTCGAGGGCTACCTCAACACCAGCTTCTTCGGCCGCGGCGCCTACGGCATCCAGGCCGCCGCCCATGCCTACTACGACATGGACGCCTCCGAACTCGACGCCGGCCGCGCCGCCTACCTCGCCGCCCTCGTCAACGCCCCCAGCCAGTACGACGTGATCGCCCACCCCGAGAACCGCGGCTTCGTCGAGAAGCGCTGGAACTACGTCCTCGACGGCATGGTCGACGAAGGGTGGCTCGACCCGGCCGAACGCGCCCGCCTCACCTTCCCCGTGCCCAAGCGGACCACCCACTCCACCGGCATGTCCGGGCAGCGCGGCTACATCGTCAACATCGTCAAGCAGCACCTCACCGACAACAAGATCGTCGACGAGGCCGCCCTCGACGCCGGCGGCTACCGCATCACCACCACCCTGCAGAAGAGCAAGCAGGACGCCTTCGTCGAGTCCGTCAACGACAACCTCATGGACCGGCTCGACAAGAAGAACCGCAAGGTCGACACCTACGTCCGCGCCGGCGGCGCCTCCGTCGAACCCAAGACCGGCAAGGTCGTGGCGATGTACAACGGCATCGACTACGTCAAGCAGTACACCCCCAACGCCACCCGCCGGGACTTCCAGGTCGGCTCCAGCTTCAAGCCGTTCGTCCTCACCGCCGCCGTCGAGAACGGCTCCCGCACCCAGGACGGCCGCCGCATCACCCCCCAGACCCGCTACGACGGCACCAGCGAACGCCCCGTCCAGGGCTGGGCGGGACCCCGCTACGCGCCCGAGAACGAGGACCACGAGGACTACGGCGACATCACCGTCAGCGAGGCCACCGACAAGTCCGTCAACGCCGTCTACGCCCAGATGGCCGTCGACGTCGGCCCCGACAAGGTCCGCGAGACCGCCGTCGCCCTCGGCCTCTCCCCCGACACGCCCGACCTCGACGGCGGCGGACCCTCCATCGCCCTCGGCGTCGCCAACGCCAGCGTCCTCGACATGGCGCAGGCGTACGCGACCCTCGCCAACCACGGCAAGCACACCCCGTACACCCTCGTCGAGAAGATCACCCAGAACGGCCGCGACATCGCCCTCCCCGAGCGGCGCACCCGGCAGGCCGTCAGCCGCGAGGCCGCCGACACCACCACGTCCGTCCTCAAGGGCGTCGTCGAGAAGGGCACCGCCACCGCCGCCCAGACCTCCGGACGCCCCGCCGCCGGCAAGACCGGCACCGCCGAGGAGGACACCGCGGCCTGGTTCGCCGGCTACACCCCCGACCTCGCCACCGTCGTCGCCGTCATGGGCCAGGACCCCGTCACCGCGGGACACAAGTCCCTCTACGGCGCGATGGGCCTGCCCCGCGTGAACGGCGGCGGCGCCCCCGCCGAGATCTGGGGCCAGTACACCAGCGACGCCCTCAAGGGCGTGCCCGTCAGCTCCTTCAGCCTGCGGCTCCAGCCCGGCGCCAACGAGAGCCAGCCCCCGGCCCCCGACTCCAGCGGCGGGCCGTCCTCCTCCGACGGCCCGTCCTCCTCCGCCGGCGACGACGCCGACGGCACCGACGACGGGGACACCGACGGCGGCACCCCCGAGGACGGCGGCAGCAGCACCGGCGAGGAGGACGGCACGGAGAGCGAGGGCCAGGACTCCACCGGAGGCACCGCCACCGGCTCCCCCACCGGCGGCCAGACCGGCGACACCGGCGACGGCGCAGGCACCGGCACGGACGGCACGGACACAGGCGGCGGCGGGAACACCGACGACGGCGGCTCCAACCGCGACGAACTCCCCGGCCCCGGCGGACTCAGCGGCGCCCTCGACGGACGCCGCTGGAACTAGACGCCGCCTGGTGTCCGGGGGTGGCCTTCTAGTGACCCGAGGTGGCCTTCAGACCCACCACGGCGACCAGCAGCAGCGAGATGAAGAAGATCCGGGCGGCGGTCACCGGCTCACCCAGCACCACCATGCCCAGCACCGCCGCCCCGGCCGCGCCGATCCCCACCCACACGCCGTACGCCGTCCCGATCGGCAGCGTCCGCGCCGCGTACGACAGCAGCAGCATGCTCGTGACGATGCCGGCGCCCGTCAGCACACTCGGCCACAGACGGGTGAAACCGTCCGTGTACTTCATGCCGACCGACCAGCCGACCTCCAGCAGACCGGCGACCACCAGCAGAACCCAGGCCATGACGACACCTCCGGGACACGACAGCGAAACGGGGGTGCGTCGTCTTTGCCTTCACCCCGGTACGGCGCGTCTCGTCGGGGCCCGCACGGCGGAACCGCACAGGACCTCCCACGGTAGCCGACCACGCGCGAAGGGCCGGTGACGGCTGTCACCGGCCCTCCTGTCCACGAGGAAACGCGGACTACAGATACAGCCCGGTCGAGTCCTCCGCCCCCTCGAACCGGTCCGCGGCCACCGCGTGCAGATCGCGCTCACGCATCAGCACGTACGCCGTCCCGCGCACCTCGACCTCCGCCCGGTCCTCCGGGTCGAACAGCACCCGGTCACCGGGCTCCACCGTCCGCACGTTCTGCCCCACCGCGACCACCTCGGCCCAGGCCAGCCGGCGGCCCACCGCCGCCGTCGCGGGAATCAGAATGCCGCCCCCCGAACGCCGCTCGCCCTCACCGGTCTCCTGCCGCACGAGCACACGGTCGTGCAGCATCCGGATCGGCAGCTTGTCGTGCTGGGAACTGTCGTTTCTGTTGGCGCTCACAGCCTGAAACCTACCTGCCTCGACGACGGACGCACGCGGGAGGGGGACCCGTCCGAGGGCACCTCAGCGCCGCCGCTTACGGGTACCCAGGGCCAGCAGACCCACGACCCCCACCACCAGCAGCCCCACCGGGATCACCCGCTCCAGCCGCGGCGACCCCGTCTCGTCCACGAACTGCGCCTTCACATCGCTCACCACACGGTTGACGCCCACATAGGCGCGCCCCAGCGTGTGGTCCACGTTCGACACGACCCTGGCCTTCGCGTCCCCCACGATCGTCTTCGGGTGCACCCGCACCCCGATCTCGTCCAGGGTCTCGGCCAGCACCGCACGGCGACGCGCGATGTCCGCCTCGATCTGCGCCGGGGTCCTGGTGTCCGCCGTGTCCGCCACCGTGTCGCCTCCACGATCCGCTGTGTTGCCTGTGCCGGACAGTCTGTCAGCTTCAGGCCGCGCCGCACTGTCAGGACCCCCGGTTACCCTCGATCCCGGCACCCGATCCACGCAGTGCACGTAAGAGGAGACGAGACCCATGAGCGCACGCCTCACGCCCGGGGACGAGGCCCCCGCCTTCACCCTGCCCGACGCCGACGGCAACGAGGTGTCGCTGGCCGACCACAAGGGCCGCAAGGTCATCGTCTACTTCTACCCGGCGGCGCTGACGCCCGGCTGCACCAAGCAGGCGTGCGACTTCACCGACAACCTCGACGTGCTGGCCGGGGCGGGGTACGACGTGATCGGCATCTCCCCGGACGCCCCGGAGAAGCTCGCGAAGTTCCGCGAGAAGGAGAACCTGAAGGTCACCCTGCTCGCCGACCCGGACAAGAAGGTCCTGGACGCGTACGGCGCGTACGGCGAGAAGAAGAACTACGGCAAGACCTACATGGGCGTCATCCGCTCCACGATCGTCGTCGACGAGCAGGGCAAGGTCGAACACGCCCTCTACAACGTCCGCGCGACGGGCCACGTGGCCAAGATCATCAAGGACCTGGGCATCTGACCCGGCTCCTCTTTCGGAACGGCCTGTACCGGGGTGCCGGTACAGGCCGTTCCGCTTTCCGTGCGTGACCGTCCGATATCCGGTTCGTTGCTCCGTACGAGACCACGAACACGTGGCCGGACGACGGAGGGGATCGGTGGGGGCGAGCGTGTACACGAAGGAACGGCTGGAGGAAGCCGCCCGGGAAGCACGGACGCTGTCGGAGGCACTGGTGCGGCTGGGGTGGATCCGAGGAGTTCGACACGGCGGTACGTGCTGACCCGCATGAAGCGGCTCGGCGTCGACACCTCTCACTTCCAGCGGGAAGGTGTGAAATGGACGCCGGAGATCCTCCGGGAGGCGGTCGCGGCGTCGACGAACATGTGCGAGGTGCTGCGCCGCCTGGGACTTGAGGTGGTCGGCGGGCACCACACGCACATCAGCCGCAGGATCAAGGCGTACGGCATCGACACGTCGCACTTCCGGACGCCGACCCGGCGTGGCATTCCCCGGCAGCGGAGGACACCCGAGACCGTACTGCGGCACTCAGCGCGCCCTCCTTCGTCGTCGGGTCGCCGAGGAGAACCTCTCGACGGCCCACTTCCTGGGGCAGGCCCACCAGCGGGGCAAGCCGGGTACGACCCCGCTCAGGCCGCCCGAGGACATCCTGGTCAAGCACGACGGCAGTCGCCGGACCCGCACCGTGCTGCTACGCCGGGCGCTACTCGAAGTCGGCGTACCGAACGAGTGCGCCGAATGCGGTACGGGGCCCGAGTGGCTCGGCAAGCCGATGATCCTGGAGATCGATCACATCAACGGGGACTGGAGCGACGACCGCAGGGACAATTTGCGCCTGCTCTGCCCCAATTGTCACTCGACGACAGACACATGGTGCCGCGGAGGCCAGCGACAGCGGACGTCCGCCCAGTAAAGTGGATCCGTGCTTGCGCCCGTACGCCAACGGCGAGCGGCGACCTTTAGGTGGTCGTGTTTGTCGGTTCGAATCCGACCGGGCGTACACGAGGAGGGGGCCTGTCTCGAAAGAGGCAGGCCCCCTTACTGCACTAGCCCAACAGCTCCCTGACCACCGGCACCAGCCCCCGGAACGCCTTCCCCCGGTGGCTGATCGCGTTCTTCTCCTCCGGGGTCAGCTCCGCGCACGTCCGCGTCTCGCCCTCCGGCTGGAGGATCGGGTCGTAGCCGAAGCCGTTCGTGCCGGCGGGGGCGTGGCGGAGGGTGCCGTTGAGGCGGCCCTCGACGACCCGTTCCGTGCCGTCCGGCAGCGCGAGGGCCGCGGCGCAGGCGAAGTACGCGCCGCGGTGTTCGTCGGCGATGTCGGCGAGCTGGGCGAGGAGGAGGTCGAGGTTGGCCTTGTCGTCTCCGTGGGTGCCGGCCCAGCGGGCGGAGAAGATGCCGGGGGCGCCGCCGAGGACGTCGACGCAGAGGCCGGAGTCGTCGGCGACGGCGGGCAGGCCGGTGGCCTGGGCCAGGGCGTGGGCCTTGAGGAGGGCGTTCTCGGCGAAGGTGACGCCGGTTTCCTTGACGTCGGGGACGTCGGGGTAGGCGTCGGCGCCGACGAGTTCGTGGGGCAGGCCCGCGTCGGCGAGGATCGAGCGGAGCTCGGTGATCTTTCCGGCGTTGCGGGTGGCGAGGATCAGGCGGGTCATGGGCCCAGTATCCCCGGGCCCATGACGGGCGCCGTCGTTACGGGGTGCAGACCTTGGTGAGTTCGCCGGCCGCGTCGGTGACGGGCTTGAGGTCGGGGGTGGTGTCGCCGTTGTCGACGGAGGTGCGGACGTTGTCGACGGCCTTCTCGAGGTCGTCGACGGCCTTGCTGACGTCGGCGTTGTCGGTCTGGTCGCGGAGTTCGCCGAGGTTCTTGTCGACGGAGTCGAGTGCTTCCTCGAGCTGGGTGACGTCGTTGGAGGCGTTCTCGACGGCCTGCTGCATGTCGGCGACGCTCTCGGCGACGGCGTCGGCGGTGCGGACGCAGTCGAGTGCCTTGTCGACGGCGGAGCAGCCGGTGGTGAGTCCGGCGGTCAGCGCGACGGCTGCCAGGGTGGCGGCGACGGCTGAGGTGCGGCGTCGGCGGCTCGCTGCCATGGGTGGTTCCCTCCCTCGTCGGGCCGGTGGGGCCCGGTGTGTCGGCGGGGCGCGCGGGGGGTGCCCGTGCGCCCGTATCCCTTCAGACGCGGCGGTGGCCGGCGCGGTTGCTCGCGCCGGCCCTGCTTCTTGGGGTGCCCTTTACCTTTGGAGGAGGATATCGAGTGCGGTGCGCTGGGCGGCGGCGAGTTGGGTGCATCCGGTGACGGCGAGGTCGAGGAGGGCGTCGAGTTCGGCGCGGGCGAAGGGTTCGGCCTCGGCGGTGCCCTGGACCTCGACGAAGCGGCCGTCGCCGGTGCAGACGACGTTCATGTCGGTGTCGGCGCGGACGTCCTCCTCGTAGCAGAGGTCGAGGAGGGGGACGCCGGCGACGATGCCGACGGAGACGGCGGCGACGGTGCCGGTCAAGGGCTTGCGGCCGGGCTTGACGAGTTTCTTGTCCTGGGCCCAGCCGATGGCGTCGGCGAGGGCGACGTAGGCGCCGGTGATGGCGGCGGTGCGGGTGCCGCCGTCGGCCTGGAGGACGTCGCAGTCGAGGACGACGGTGTTCTCGCCGAGGGCCTTGTAGTCGATGACGGCGCGCAGGGAGCGGCCGATGAGTCGGCTGATCTCGTGGGTGCGGCCGCCGATGCGGCCGCGGACGGACTCGCGGTCGCCGCGGGTGTTGGTGGCGCGGGGAAGCATGGCGTATTCGGCGGTGACCCAGCCCTCGCCGCTGCCCTTGCGCCACCGGGGGACGCCTTCGGTGACGGAGGCGGTGCAGAGGACCTTGGTGTCGCC
This sequence comes from Streptomyces sp. P9-2, assembly GCF_051903975.1. Lineage (NCBI taxonomy): Bacteria > Bacillati > Actinomycetota > Actinomycetes > Kitasatosporales > Streptomycetaceae > Streptomyces > Streptomyces sp. P9-2. Next base: position 2,386,260 of record NZ_CP192633.1, on the reverse strand, counting down.
GAAGGAGACGAGGACGGAGCCTTCGGCGTGTTTGCTCCAGCCGCGTTCGATGGTGACGGGGCGGAGCTGTTCGGGGGTGCGGCCGTCGATGCGAGACATGGCGCTGAGCCTAGCCGTAGACGCGGCGGGGCCCTTCCCCGTGCTGGGGGAAGGGCCCGTGTGCGGTGGCGGCCCGCGGGGCCGCGGCGCGCGCGTCAGATGTGGGGGTGGGTCACATCATGTCTTCGATCTCGGCGGCGATGGGGTCGGCGTCGGTGCCGATGACGACCTGGATGGCGCTGCCCATCTTGACGACGCCGTGGGCGCCGGCGGCCTTGAGGGCGGCGTCGTCGACCTTGGAGGGGTCCACGACCTCGGTGCGGAGGCGGGTGATGCAGCCCTCGACCTCTTCGATGTTGTCGATGCCGCCGAGCCCGGCAACGATCTTCTCAGCCTTGGTGGCCATGTTCGTTCTCCCTGATCCGAACCGCTTTGTCGCAGTAACCCACAGTTGGCCCATCTTTGCGAGCGGTCATGTCGTGGGCGCTCGATGATGGGCGTCACGACAGCGGAACCGTCCTGCCTCACTGGTCTACACCACCGGGTGGACTGCCGCCAAACCCTCTGGCCCGTCCAGCGAAGGGGACTTGATGAGTACCGAGAGCCCCGCCGGTGCCGATGCCGGGGCGAGCCCGCTGCGGGAGCGCTGGCACCGGCTGTTCCAGGGTCTGCAGAAGATGGGGCGGAGCCTGCAGTTGCCGATCGCGGTGCTGCCGGCGGCGGGCATCCTCAACCGGCTGGGGCAGCCGGACGTGTTCGGGGACGACGGTCTGGGATGGACGAACGTCTCGAAGGTGATGGCGGGGGCGGGCGGGGCGCTGCTGGACGGTTCGCTGGGGCTGCCGCTGCTGTTCTGCGTGGGTGTGGCCATCGGGATGGCGAAGAAGGCGGACGGGTCGACGGCGCTCGCGGCGGTGGCGGGGTTCCTCGTCTACTTCAATGTGCTGCGGCAGTTCCCGAAGGACTGTCCTGAGGGGTCTCAGGCGGTGCCGAACGTCGGCTGTCAGCTGGCGGACGGGACGGTGACGGCGTTCGACTACCAGAATCCGGGGGTGTTCGGGGGCATCGTCATCGGTCTGACGGCGGCGTATCTGTGGCAGCGGTTCCACCGGACGAAGCTGGTGGACTGGCTGGGCTTCTTCAACGGGCGGCGCCTGGTCCCGATCATCATGGCGTTCGCGGCGATCGTGTTCGCGGCGCTGTGCCTGTGGGTGTGGCCTCCGATCGGTGACGCGCTGGAGAGTTTCAGCGACTGGATGACAGGGCTCGGCGCGTGGGGCGCGGGTGTGTTCGGGGTCGCGAACCGGGCGTTGCTGGTGATCGGGCTGCACCAGTTCCTGAACGTGCCCATCTGGTTCCAGTTCGGCACGTACACGAAGCCGGACGGGACGGTGGTGCACGGTGACATCAACATGTTCCTGGCGGGCGACCCGGACGCGGGGCAGTTCCTGTCGGGGTTCTTCCCGATCATGATGTTCGCCCTGCCGGCGGCGGCGCTGGCGATCACGCACTGTGCGCGTCCTGACCGGCGCAAGGAGATCGGCGGTCTGATGCTGTCGGTGGCGCTGACGTCGTTCGTCACGGGCATCACGGAGCCGATCGAGTACTCGTTCCTGTTCGTCGCGCCGCTGCTGTACGCGCTGCACGCGGTGCTGACGGGTGTGTCGATGGCGGTGACGTGGGGGCTCGGGGTGCACGACGGGTTCAGCTTCTCGGCGGGTCTGATCGACTACGTCATCAACTGGAACCTGGCGACGAAGCCGTGGCTGATCATCCCGATCGGGCTGGTGTTCGCGGCGGTGTACTACGTGGTGTTCCGGTTCGCGATCACGAAGTTCGATCTGAAGACTCCGGGGCGGGAGCCGGAGGAGGAGGTGGAGGACGCGACGCGTCGCTGATCTCTTAGGCTGGTGGCGGCTGTCCGAGCCCTCGGGATCTTGAGTTCCGGGGGCTTTTCGGTGTGCTCGCGGAGGTGCCTCGTGGGCGCTTTCGTGAGGGCACGGTGCGTAGTCCTGCGGTCGCGGATTCGCGGGTTCCTTACGTGGCCTTCATCGTGCTACAACAGGTCTACACCACTAGTGGTGTAGACCACCACCGATGGAGGAAGTATGAGCACCGCCACCGACTCGGCGGCCCCCGCAAAGAAGCGGGGATCCGGCCTCTTCCAGGGCCTGCAGAAGGTCGGCCGCAGCCTTCAGCTCCCGATCGCCGTGCTGCCGGCGGCGGGCATCCTGCTGCGCCTCGGCCAGCCGGACGTGTTCGGCGCGGACGGCCTGGGCTGGGACAAGGTCGCGGCCGTCTTCGCCACCGCCGGTGGCGCCATCTTCGACAACCTGCCGATGCTGTTCTGCATCGGTGTGGCCATCGGCTTCGCCAAGAAGTCCGACGGCTCGACCGCTCTCGCCGCGCTCGTCGGCTTCCTGGTCTACAGCAACGTGCTGAAGGCCTTCCCGGTCACCGAGGCCAAGGTGCAGGACGGCGCGGACATAGCCGCGACGTACAACAACCCGGGTGTCCTCGGCGGCATCCTGATGGGTCTGCTGGCCGCGGTGCTGTGGCAGCGGTACCACCGCAAGAAGCTGGTGGACTGGCTCGGCTTCTTCAACGGCCGCCGCCTGGTCCCGATCATCATGGCCTTCGTCGGCACCCTCGTGGGCGTCTTCTTCGGCCTGGTCTGGGAGCCGATCGGCAACCTCATCTCCGACGCGGGCGAGTGGATCACCGGTCTGGGCGCCGCGGGCGCGGGTCTGTTCGGTCTGATCAACCGCGCGCTGATCCCCATCGGCATGCACCAGTTCGTGAACACCGTCTCCTGGTTCCAGATCGGTGACTTCACCAACGCGGCGGGCGAGGTCGTCCACGGCGACCTGAACCGCTTCTTCGCGGGTGACCCGGACGCCGGCCAGTTCATGTCGGGCTTCTTCCCGATCATGATGTTCGGTCTGCCGGCCGCCGCGCTCGCCATCGCGCACGCCGCCCGTCCCGAGCGCCGCAAGGCCGTGCTCGGCATGATGCTCTCGCTCGCGCTGACGTCGTTCGTGACCGGTGTGACCGAGCCGATCGAGTTCGCGTTCATGTTCATCGCCCCGGCGCTGTACGTGATCCACGCGGTGCTGACGGCGCTGTCCATGGCGATCACCTGGGCGCTCGGCGTGCACGCCGGCTTCACCTTCTCGGCGGGCTTCATCGACTACGCCCTGAACTGGAACCTGGCGACCAAGCCCTGGCTGATCATCCCGATCGGCCTGGTGTTCGCGGTGATCTACTACGTGCTCTTCCGCTTCGCCATCACCAAGTTCGACCTGCCCACCCCGGGACGTGAGCCCGAGGAGGAGCTGGAGGACGCCACCAAGGCGTAACCCCTCCCCGTACGACACGGAAGGCCCCGGAACCGCATGGCGGTTCCGGGGCCTTCCGCGTGGTGCCGCAACGTTTCGCGTGGTGCCGCAACGTTTCGCGTGGGTCCTCAGATCTCGTACGTCGCCCCCGGCGCCGCCAGCCCCACCGGGCCGTCGTACGCCGCGCGCGCGTCGGTGAGGTTGACCTGCGGGTCGGTCCACGGCGGGATGTGCGTGAGGATCAGCCGGCGGGCCCCCGCGCGGGCCGCGGACTCGCCCGCCTCGCGGCCGTTGAGGTGCAGGTCCGGGATGTTCTCCTTGCCGTGCGTGAAGGCGGCCTCGCACAGGAAGAGGTCGGAGTCCCGGGCGAGGTCGTCGAGGAGCGGGGTCGTCCCCGTGTCGCCGGAGTAGGTCAGCGTCTTCCCGCCGTGCTCGATGCGGATGCCGTACGCCTCGACCGGGTGCGCGACGCGCTCGGTGTGCACGACGAACGGGCCGATCTCGAAGGTGGACGGCTTGACCGTGTGGAAGTCGAAGACCTCGCTCATGGAGGAGGCCGAGGGGGTGTCGGCGTAGGCGGTCGTCAGCCGGTGCTCGGTGCCCTCGGGGCCGTAGACCGGCAGCGGGGCGCAGCGGCCGCCGTCGTGCCGGTAGTAACGCGCCACGAAGTAGGCGCACATGTCGATGCAGTGGTCGGCGTGCAGATGGCTGAGGAAGATCGCGTCGAGGTCGTAGAGACCGCAGTGGCGCTGCAGCTCGCCCAGGGCGCCGTTGCCCATGTCGAGGAGCAGCCGGAAGCCGTCGGCCTCGACGAGGTAGCTCGAGCAGGCCGATTCCGCGGACGGGAACGACCCCGAGCAGCCGACGACGGTGAGCTTCATGAAGCAGAAACCTCCGCTGGCGGGTGGGAGAAGACGGGGGTCGTGCGGTTTGTCGAGCGTAAGGCGCAAAACCTGCGGTCGCTCCTCCACCAGGCGCTGTTGTGGGCGAACTCACCTGTGCTGTCACCGGTTCGGCTGGAAGGGGCGCGTACCGGGGTGGGCGGGGGCGCGCGCCCTCGCTCCGCGCCGGTACGGTCTGGTCATGAACACGGCCTGGTGGCTCGCACTCGCCGCGGTGGTCCTGCTGGCCCTGGTCACCGCCCTCGTCGACGGCTGGGGCAGAGGCGGCCGCCCCCGCGGAGACCGCCGCCGGGAGCGGGAGAGGGAGCGGGAGGGGGAGGGGGAGGGGGACGCGGAGGCGGAGTGACGAAGGACGGGGAGGTCATCGCGCACTTCGACGGGCGGGGGGCGGGTCGAGATCACCCTCCGCGGCCTGCGGGTCGCGCGCGCCAAGCACGTCGAGGCGATCGCGCACGAGCTGGGTTACGCCCTGCACTCCAGGGAGGTGCGCGGCAGGAACGTCGTGTGCCTGCACTTCGTCCGCGACGACAACCCCCTGGCCCGCAGACGTGCCGAAGAGACGCACGCCCGCGTCGCGGCGGGCGGTCCCGTCCTGCTGCCCCCGGGCGCCTGGCGGCCGCCTCCGCCGCTGCCGCCTCCGCCGCTGCCCCCGCACCTCCGCGAGACCGGCGGTCGCTGAACGACGAAGCCACCCGTACGCACGCCCTTCCGGGCGGCGCGGGTGGCTTCGGTGCGGGCGGCAGCCGGGTGGGCGGTCACGCCCAGAGCTGCCCCTGCAGCGTCTCGATCGCTTCTTCCGTCGTCGCGGCCGTGTAGACGCCCGTCGACAGGTACTTCCAGCCGCCGTCGGCGACGACGAAGACCACGTCGGCGGACTCGCCCGCCTTGAGCGCCTTGTTGGCGACGCCGATCGCCGCGTGGAGGGCGGCGCCGGTGGAGACGCCCGCGAAGATGCCCTCCTGCTGGAGGAGTTCACGGGTGCGGGTGACCGCGTCGGCGGAGCCGACGGAGAAGCGGGTGGTCAGGACCGACGCGTCGTACAGCTCCGGCACGAAGCCCTCGTCGAGGTTGCGCAGGCCGTAGACCAGGTCGTCGTAGCGCGGCTCGGCGGCGACGATCTTCACGTCCGGCTTGTGCTCCCGCAGGTAGCGGCCGACGCCCATGAGGGTGCCGGTGGTGCCGAGGCCCGCGACGAAGTGCGTGACCGACGGGAGGTCGGCGAGGATCTCCGGGCCGGTGGTCGCGTAGTGGGCGCCCGCGTTGTCCGGGTTGCCGTACTGGTAGAGCATCACCCAGTCCGGGTGCTCGGCGGACAGCTCCTTGGCGACGCGCACGGCGGTGTTGGAGCCGCCCGCGGCCGGGGAGGAGATGATCTCCGCGCCCCACATGCCGAGCAGGTCGCGCCGCTCCTGCGAGGTGTTCTCGGGCATCACGCACACCATGCGGTAGCCCTTGAGCTTCGCGGCCATGGCGAGGGAGATGCCGGTGTTGCCGGACGTGGGCTCGAGGATCGTGCAGCCCGGGGTGAGCCGGCCGTCCTTCTCCGCCTGCTCGATCATGAACAGGGCGGGACGGTCCTTGATCGAACCCGTCGGGTTGCGGTCCTCCAGCTTGGCCCAGATACGGACGTCGGCGGACGGCGACAGCCGCGGCAGGCGCACCAGGGGGGTGTTGCCCACCGCGGCCAGCGGGGAGTCGTAACGCATACGGATCAGGCCATACCGCCGGCAACGGCCGGCAGGATCGTCACGTTGTCGCCGTCGCTCAGCTTCGTGTTGATGCCGTCGAGGAAGCGGACGTCCTCGTCGTTCAGGTAGACGTTGACGAAGCGGCGCAGCTGGTCGCCGTCCACGATGCGGGCCTGGATGCCCGAATGCCGGGTCTCGAGGTCGGCGAAGAGCTCGGCGAGGGTGTCCCCGTTGCCCTCCACCGCCTTCTGACCGTCGGTGTACTGGCGGAGGATGGTGGGGATGCGGACCTCGATGGCCATGGCTGAGGGCTCCTGTCGGAAGGTGTCGTGGGTTCTTCGAAGGGCGCACGGCGGCGCCGCGGCTCGAGGCCGCAGGCGGCGGCGGAACGTCAACAGATGGCGCTGTTCAGCCTGCACAGGTCGACGTGGAGCCGCGCCACGAGCAGCATGCCCGGCGCGTTGTCGCCCACGTCGAAGAGAACCATGAACTCATCGTATCGATTCCCGGTCCGGATCCCGGAGTGTGATCCCACACTCCGGACCTGGACCATCCGCCATGCGGGATCGGGCCGCCGTGCGGATCAGTACGCGTCGACGACGCGCACCTCCTCCTCGGTGACCTCGCCCTCCACGATGCGGAAGGAGCGGAACTGGAAGTCTCCGGCGCCGTCGGTGTCGGCGGTGGAGACGAGCACGTAGTGGGCGCCGGGCTCGTTGGCGTAGGTGATGTCGGTGCGCGAGGGGTAGGCCTCGGTCGCGGTGTGCGAGTGGTAGATGACCACCGGCTCCTCGTCGCGGTCGTCCATCTCCCGGTACAGCTTCAGCAGGTCCTGGGAGTCGAACTCGTAGAACGTGGGCGAGCGGGCCGCGTTCAGCATGGGGATGAAACGCTCGGGGCGGCCGGAGCCCACCGGGCCCGCCACCACGCCGCACGCCTCGTCCGGGTGGTCCTCGCGGGCGTGGGCGACGATCTGGTCGTAGAGGGCCTGGGTGATGGTCAGCATGGGCTCAGGATAAGCAGACGGGCCGTACCGTACCGAGGGGTGGTACGGAACGGCCCGTATGCCGGACGCCTTGAGCGGACGGCGGCGGGGAACCCCACGAGTGCTCCCCGTGCGCCGGCGTCCTTCGGGGTGGTCAGCCGACCTTCTCGAACCGGTCCTCGTCGCGGTCCGCGATCGCCGGGTTGCCCTTCTTGAGCACGGTCCAGCCGACGCCCAGGGCGACGGCCCAGCCGGCGGCGACGTAGAGACAGACACGGGCGTCCGCGTCCGCCGCGATCATGCCGGTGACGCCGATCAGGAAGGCCAGGGCGACCCAGCTGAACAGGGCGCCGCCGGGGGCGGGGAAGGACGAGGCGCGCAGCCGTCCGGCCTCGACGGCGCGGCGGTACCGGATATGGCTGACGAGGATCATCATCCAGGTCCAGATGCCGGCCGCGGTGGCGACGGAGGTGACGTAGGCGAACGCCTTCTCCGGGACGACGTAGTTGAGGATCACACCGATGCCCATGAGCGCCACGGAGACGGTGATGCCGACCGCGGGCGTCTTGCGGGCGTTGAGCCGGGCGAAGGCCTGCGGGGCCTCGTTGTTGGCGGCGAGGCCGCGCAGCATCCGGCCGGTGGAGTACATGCCGGAGTTGCAGGAGGACAGGGCCGCGGTGAGCACGACGAAGTTGACGATGCCCGCGGCGAGCGGGATGCCGATCTTGCCGAAGGCGTGCACGAAGGGGCTCTCGCCGGCGGAGAACTCGGTCCACTTCACGACGGAGAGGATCACCAGCAGGGCGCCGACGTAGAAGACGATGATGCGCCAGGGCAGGGTGTTGATGGCCTTGGGCAGGGTCTTCTCGGGGTTCTCGGACTCGCCCGCGGTGACGCCGACGAGCTCGACGGCGAGGTAGGCGAACATGACGCCCTGGAGGGTCATCAGGCTGGAGCCGATGCCGTTGGGGAAGAACCCGTCGTGCGACCAGAGGTTGGAGACGGTGGCGGTGTCACCGGCGTCGGAGAAGCCGAGGGTGAGCACGCCCAGGCCGATGACGATCATGCCGATGATGGCGGTGACCTTGATCATCGAGAACCAGAACTCGACCTCGCCGAAGATCTTGACGGAGATCAGGTTCACGCCGAACAGCACGACGAGGAAGACCAGGGCGCTGACCCACTGCGGGATCTCGGGGAACCAGAAGTGGATGTAGATGGCGGCGGCGGTCAGCTCGGCCATGCCGGTGACCACCCACATCAGCCAGTACGTCCAGCCGGTGACGAAGCCGAAGAACGGGCCGAGGAACTCGCGGGCGTACTCGGCGAAGGAGCCGGAGACGGGCCGGTAGAGGAGGAGCTCTCCCAGGGCCCGCATGATGAAGAAGATGACCACGCCCGCGAGGGCGTACATGAGGATGATGCTGGGACCGGCCTTGGCGATGTTCGCCCCGGCGCCCATGAAGAGGCCGACGCCGATGGCGCCGCCGATGGCGATCATCTGGACCTGGCGGCTGCCGAGTCCGCGCTCGTACCCCTCTTCGGGGGCTTCGGTGACCTTCTCAGAGGTCATGTGTCGTGCGCCTTTCTCCATGCCGACCCGGGCCGTCCGTCGGCCTCGGATCGGGTCTCGATCCCCCCGGACTGATGGAGCTGAGCGGGCGCGGGGGCCCGCTCGTGCCTGGCCGGCGGTGACCGGCTCGGTGGCGCACCCGGCCGAACGTTCGGGTGGCGTTCGCCGGGCGGTCGTGAAGGTCTATCACGGCCGCCATACTGATCACACGGGGTCGCTGTGGCGCGCATCACAGGAAGAAGCGGGCAAAAGGCACCTGAAGAGCCCATAGATGGCGGTCATTTGACGCGATCGTTATCCGGATTTGAGTGTCCTCTGAGCGAACACTTCCGTGGACTTTTCCGGACATTCAGACCGCATGTCCGGCATGCCGCCCGGCGCGGGCGGCATGCGGCGGCGGGCTCACGGCATGAGCGGCAGGCTCACGGCATCAGCGTCGAGACGAGCGTCTCCTGGAGGCCGCCCAGCCAGAGGTAGGCCATCACCATCGGCTTGCGCGGGTCCTCGTCCGGGAGGTGGAACAGCACGTCGCTGTCGTCCTCGTCGGTGATCTCCAGCCGGGCGCCGATCGCCAGGCGCAGGTCGTTCAGCGCGCCGAGCCAGCGCAGGGACTCCTCGGGCGTCAGCTTGAGGACCGCCTCGCCCTCGCCGGCCGCCGCCGCCCGCAGCCCGTCCAGGGAGCGGATCACCGCCAGCGCGTTCTCCCGCTTGCCGGCCCGCAGGTCGTTCTCGGTGTAGCGGCGGAACTCGGCGGAGTGCGCCCGCTGCTCCTCGGCCTCCTCGGGCCGCTCGGCGCCCTCGGGGTCGACGTAGGCGTCGGGGAAGAGGCGGCGCAGCACCGGGTCGGAGGGCGGCTCGCTGGGGCCGTCGGCGAAGAGCTCCGCGAGCGGGTCGCCGCCGGACTCCTCGGCCGGGCCGGGGCCGATGATCTCCATCAGCTGCACGGCGAGCGAGCGGATGATGGAGATCTCGACGTCGTCGAGGGCGACGGCCGCGCCGCCGCCGGGGAGCGGTTCGAAGTGTCCTGGCATAAGGGCGATTCGCTGCTTCCGGTCCTGCGGGCGGGGGCGGGCCACGTCCGGTGCGGTCATGTCCGGCTTCATTTCCGGTCGTGCTGGAGGGTCGCCCACAGGCCGTAGCCGTGCATGGCCTGGACGTCGCGCTCCATCTCCTCGCGGGTGCCGCTGGAGACGACGGCCCGGCCCTTGTGGTGGACGTCGAGCATGAGCTTGGTGGCCTTGTCCTTGGAGTAGCCGAAGTACGTCTGGAAGACGTACGTCACGTAGCTCATGAGGTTGACCGGGTCGTTGTGGACGATCGTGACCCACGGGACGTCAGGCTCGGGTACGGCGAAGACCTCCTCCGCCGACTCGGTGCGTTCGATCTCCAGGGGTGCGGGTGACGTCACACTGCCCATGCTGCCACCGGAGGGGGGTGGTCGCACAAACCGGCCCGCCCCGCGACCACCCGCGCACCCAAATCGTCAGAGTGACGAAATGGGGGTACCATTCTCGCCATGGACACAGCGGACCTTGGGTTGCCGGTGAATGTTCCGTCCACGGCGCTCTTCACCGACCAGTACGAACTGACGATGCTGCAGGCGGCGCTGAAGGCCGGCACGGCCGGGCGGCACAGCGTGTTCGAGGTCTTCACCCGGCGGCTGCCGCACGGCCGCCGTTACGGCGTCGTCGCGGGCACCGGGCGGGTGCTCGACGCGGTGGAGAACTTCCGCTTCGACGAGGGCGTGCTGCGCTTCCTGCGGGAGAAGGCCCTCGTCGACGAGGAGACCCTCGACTGGCTGGCCGGCTACCGCTTCTCCGGGGACATCTGGGGCTACCCGGAGGGCGAGGTCTACTTCCCCGGCTCGCCCGTCATGCGGGTGGAGGGCAGCTTCGCCGAGTGCGTGCTGCTGGAGACGGTGATCCTGTCGATCCTCAACCACGACTCGGCCATCGCCGCCGCGGCCTCCCGGATGTCGTCCGCCGCGCAGGGGCGGGCGCTGATCGAGATGGGCGCCCGGCGCACCCACGAGCTGGCCGCCGTCGCCGCCTCCCGCGCCGCCTACATCGGCGGCTTCTCCTCCACCTCCGACCTGGCGGCCGGCTTCCGCTACAACATCCCCACGGTCGGCACCTCCGCCCACGCCTTCACCCTGCTGCACGACACCGAGCGGGACGCCTTCCGCGCCCAGGTGGACTCCCTCGGCGCGGGCACCACGCTGCTGGTGGACACCTACGACGTGGCCGAGGCGGTCCGCGCGGCCGTCGAGGTGGCCGGGCCGGAGCTGGGCGCGGTGCGCATCGACTCCGGCGACCTGCTGCTGGTGGCGCACCGGGTGCGGCAGCAGCTCGACGAGCTGGGCGCGAGGGACACGAAGATCGTGGTGACCTCGGACCTGGACGAGTACGCCATCGCCTCGCTGGCCGCGGCGCCGGTGGACGCGTACGGGGTGGGCACGCAGCTGGTGACCGGCTCGGGGCACCCGACCTGCTCGATGGTCTACAAGCTGGTCGCGCGCGCCGAGTCCGCGGACCCGGGGGCGCCGTTGGTGCCCGTGGCGAAGAGGTCCACCGGCGGGAAGACGTCGATCGGCGGCCGCAAGTGGGCCGCGCGGCGGCTGGACGCGGACGGCGTCGCCGAGGCCGAGGTGATCGGCACCGGCGAGGTCCCGGCCGAGCTGGCCGGCCGGGAGCTGCTGGTGCCGCTGGTGCGGGGCGGCGAGGTGGTCGCCCGGGAGCCGCTGGACGTGGTCCGCGACCGGCACGCGGCCGCCCGGGCCGGTCTCCCGCTGTCCGCGACACAGCTCTCCCGCGGGGAACCCGTCCTTCCGACGGAGTACGTGCACGTGCCGTCGGGTAGCTAAGAGCAAGCCGAAGGCGCGAGCCCCCCGTCCGCGTCCGCTCCGTACCGGGGCCCGAGGTGCGCCCGCCCGGTCCCGCCGAATCCATCCGTCCGCCCAGAGCCGAAGGACACCGACCATGCGCCGCGCACTGATCGTCGTAGACGTGCAGAACGACTTCTGCGAGGGGGGCAGCCTCGCCGTCGCCGGCGGCGCCGACGTGGCCGCCGCCGTGACCGAGCTGATCGGCCAGGCCCCGGCCGGGTACCGGCACGTGGTCGCCACCCGGGACCACCACGTGGACCCCGGCGACCACTTCTCCGACCACCCCGACTTCAAGCGGTCCTGGCCCGCCCACTGCGTCGCCGGCACCGAGGGCGTCGGCTTCCACCCGAACTTCGCGCCCGCCGTGACCTCCGGGGCGGTCGACGCCGTCTTCGACAAGGGGAAGTACGCGGCGGCCTACAGCGGCTTCGAGGGCGCCGACGAGAACGGCACACCGCTCGCCGAGTGGCTGCGGGAGCGGGGGATCGACGAGGTCGACGTCGTGGGCATCGCCAGCGACCACTGCGTACGGGCCACCGCGCTGGACGCGGTGCGGGAGGGCTTCCGCACCCAGGTGCTGCTCGACCTCACCGCGGGCGTCTCCCGGGAGACCACCGAGCGGGCGCTGGAGGAGATGCGCGAGGCGGGCGTGGAGCTGACCGGCAAGCCGGTCGTGCGGTGAGCCGGGTCAGGCGGAGGCGGCCGGGCGTCTGATCAGCGCCCGGATCGGGTGCCACAGCTCCACCGCGAGCACTCCCCCGGCGGGCGCCGTGCGCCATATCAGGCCGTCGGGATGGTGCAGCACCGCCGTGATCTCGTCGGGCGTGGGCGGCGCGGTGTTCCCGCGCAGGTAGACCGAGCGCAGACCCAGGTTGCGCAGCCTGGTCAGGGCGCGCGCCCGGTTCTGGGCGTGGACCAGCACCCGTACCCCGGCCGGGGCGTCGGCGGCGGGGCTGGGCAGGTTCATCGCCACCACCACCGTGCCGTTCGGCAGCTTGCAGAAGCCTCCTGCGGCCATGCGGTCATACCCCCGTGTCAACAGGTGTCAATAAGAGAGCCACAGGAGGCACCTAAACACGGATCGGCGGTGACCCGCCAGGGGGTCACCGCCGATCACGCTCTGACCTGCGAGAACGCTATTTACCGGCCCGCAGGGCCCACCTCGAGCTCGATCGTGGAGCCGTCCTTGGCCTCCTTGGTGATCTTGATCTTGGTGTTGGTGTCAGTGACCTGGACGCTGCCGGTCGGGTTCGCCGGGTCCCAGTAGGTGCTGGTGCGGTCGTTGAAGACCGCGACACCCTTGGAGCCCGGGATGTACTTCGCGACGTCCGCCTTGTGCAGCGTGATCGCGTCGGTGCGGAACTTGCTGAACGTGGCGTCGTAGGTCTGGATGCGGTTGCGCATCAGGGTGCCGTCGGACCACTTCAGCGCGGTCGGGTGGGAGTCGATCGGGAGGATCAGACCCTTGCCCGGGTGCACGCTGGTGTTGTTGTCCAGCTGGGAGGTGTCCCACTTCCAGATCAGCAGGCCGTTCTGGTACGCGTAGTGCTCGACCCAGTCCGGACGGCTGTTCGCGAAGCCGAAGTTGTACGGGCCGACCTTCAGGGTCTTGTCGTACGAGACGTACTGCCGGTTCTCGGCGATGTAGTACTGCTCGTAGTCGTTGGTGAACGACGCGCCGATGCGGGAGAAGCCCTTCGCCGTCCAGGCCGCGTCGGCCGTCTCGGCGTTGTCCGTGAAGAGCGCGGTGCCGTCCGCCGTCACCGTGATCGAGTCGGCCGTGAAGCCCTTCAGGGCGACGCCGCCGTCGGTCTGGTAGCGGAAGCGCAGGTCGATCTTCTGGCCCGCGTAGGCGTCCAGCGGGTACACGAGCTTCTTGAAGCCGTCGACCGTGCCGTGCAGGGCCGGCTTGTCGCTGCCGTCCCGCGGGATCGGCTGACCGTCCACCGTGCCGTCCAGGGCGGTCCAGTTGGCGCCGCCGTCGGTGGACACCTCGGTGTAGAGGAAGTCGTAGTCGGACTCGATCTCGTACCAGCCGTCCAGGGACAGCGCGGCCGACGACCTGCCGGTGAGGTCGACGCTGCGGGTGAGCGTGTTCCGCAGGTCGTCACCGCTGCCGCTCCACCACTGGGTCTGGCCCTCGGCCGGCTCCACGATCTCCGTGGTGACGGCCTTCTTCGGGAGCTCGACGACCAGCGCCTGCTTGTGCTTGGTGTTGTACTCGGCGACGCCCAGCTTGTGCCAGGAGTTGACCCCGGCCTTGGCGACGTCGTAGTTCAGCCAGCCGAGCTGCAGCTTGTCCCAGGCGGTCATGTCGCCGGGGAGGTCGCCGATCTCGTTCTTGCCCGTGCCCAGCCAGGAACCGGACGACATCAGCGTCCAGAAGCCGGTGGCGTTCTCGCCGCCCTGGGTGTCGTAGAGGTCCGGCAGGCCGAGGTCGTGGCCGTACTCGTGGGCGAAGACGCCGAGTCCGCCGTTCTCCGGCTGGATGGTGTAGTCGCCGACCCAGATACCGGTGTTGCCGATCTGCGTGCCGCCGAGCTTGTTGTTCTCGGGGCCGGTGGCGCCGGCGTCGGTGCCGAAGGCGTACCAGCGGTGGGCCCAGATGGCGTCCTCGCCCTGGGCGCCGCCGCCGGCGGACTCGTCCTCACCGGCGTGCACGATCTGGAAGTGGTCGATGTAACCGTCGGGCTCGTTGAAGTCGCCGTCGCCGTCGAAGTCGTAGCGGTCCCACAGGTCGTACTGGGAGAGCTGCGCCTTGATCTGGGCGTCGGTCCGGCCGGCGGCCTTCTGCTGCTCGGTCCAGGCGGTGACGCCGTCCTGCACCGCGTACCAGGCGCAGTTGTCGGGCACGCACTTGTTGGAGCCGTAACGGGCCTCGTTGTACGGCACCTTGACCCAGTCGGAGACCTCGCCGTCGACCGAGTAGCGGCCCGAGGACTGCTTCTCGTAGTAGGTCTTGACCGAGTCGACGCCCTTGCCGGAACCGAAGTACAGCTCCTCGAAGTGCTGCTGGTCGTAGTCCTCCTGCCAGGCCGTGGAGTTGTCGACCTTGCGGTCCGGCTCGGCGATCTGGTTGTGCAGGGGGCCCGGGGTGCCGCCGTAGCGGCTGTCGATCTTGTCGCCGAACTCCACCAGGATGGTGAAGATCTTGTCGGTCTTCTCCCGGCCGAGCTCGACGTACTTGCTGTCGCCCTTCTTGCCCTTCAGCTGGACGACCTTCGAACCGTCACGGTTCTTGACCGACGTCCTGCCGGAGAGCACCTGGTTGAGCGCCTCCTCGCGCTGGGCCGCCTGCGTCTTGGAGAGCGGGCCCTCGAGGTCGTGGTCGACGTGGTTGTTCGACGCCGGGTCGTGCCGGTCCACGGCGCCGGGACGGTCGGCCGGGTCGGCCGAGTCCGCCTGCGCCACGGTGAACGCAGAGCAGGTGGCGGTGGCCGCCGCAAGGGCCACGCCTATCGCGGCCGCTCTGAACGTCCAGGGTCTACTGGTCACTTGAGATCCCCTCCCGCGTGCCTGCGCGCGGCCGAAGGAGGTTCCGTCTATGGAAGGTCCCGCGCGCACGTGATCAACGCGTGTAGTCAAGTGACGTCATTTGACTAGAGGTTCGTCAGAAAAAACAGACCTTGACTTGAACAGATCAAACGCGTTATGCGGATCGGTGGTTCGCATTGCGGACAGTTCCGCGCGAAACCCCGGCGGGCGCGTCCGCCGGGCCCCGTGTGGGGCGCCATGAATCCGTGCGCCCCCTGTGCACCGGCCCTGTAGGTCACGTCACGCTTACTGTTCGTTCCCCTCGGGCACGCTCGCGGTTAGAGTCGCTTGGCGGAACGCCCTTGAGCCGGTGGAAAGCCAGGCCGACAGCCCCCGACTTCCGAGGACACGATGGCCATGCCCCGTCCGACTGTCGCTCAGTTCGCCTACGGCTCGTGCGCCGTGATCCTGTCGACCCTCGCCTTGCTGCTGCTGTCCGGAACGAGTTCCGGCGCGGGCGTCGCGGTGGTCGCCGTCGTGGCGCTCGCCCTGGGACTCGTGGTGGCCGTGCGCGTACCGGGCCCCACGTCCCGCCGTCCCGCCGCGGTCCCGCCCGCGACGCCGCTCCCGGTGCGGGCCACGGTGCCGTCCCCGTCCCGCGAGCGGGTCCGCGAACCGGTCCACGAGCGGGCGGCGTCCTGACGCACCGCCCGCCCCGCGTAAGGCGATTTCCGGCCGCGTGGCCGGGAGCGGGACGACGGCCCTCTGGCGCGCCGCCGGTGGTGCGACGGCCCGGGGTCACTGGGCCGTGACCACGACGGTTCTGGCCGCCTTGTCGTGCAGACCCTGCTTGTACGGCCGGTCGAAGTAGCTCCAGCCGCCCGAGATCGCGGTCCACACGCAGGCGCAGCAGAAGGCGAACGGCAGCCACAGCACGGCCGCGCGGATCAGCGCGGTCTGCACGGAGGGGTTGGAGCCGTCGGCGAGGTTCGCCACCCGCATGCCCAGCCACTTCTTGCCGAGGGTGCGACCGTAGCGGACGGCCATGAAGGTGTCGTACGCGATGTACAGGGCGGCGGCGATGACCGACTGGGCGAAGCCGCTGCCGACGTTCACGTCGTCGCCGTCGAAGTTGTACTCGCTGACCCCGACGGGCCAGGTGAGCAGCCAGACGACGATGCCGACGAGGATCATGTCGATGATGCGGGCGAGGGTGCGCCGGCCGCTGTCGGCGAGCGGGGGCATCCCGGCCAGCGGGTCGCCGGGCCCGCCGCCCCCGTAGGGACCGCCGCCGTACGGGCCGCCGGGTCCGCCTCCGTACGGGCCGCCGCTCCCGCCGTAGGGGCCGCCCGCTCCTCCGCCGCCGTAGGGGCCCGAGGCGCCGCCGCCCTCGTAGGGGTGGCCGCCGCCCTGGCCGGGCGGGGGCGTGGAGCCCGGGGTGTCGTACGGGGAGCCGGGGCCGGGGCCGCCCGGCGGGGGCTGTTTCCTGAACGGGTCGTCGTCCGGCGGCGGCTGCTTCCGGAACGGGTCCTCGTCCGGCGGCTGCTGACCGGGGCCGGGGGGCGGTTCGGTGGTCATGCCCCCGATCCGATCCCGAACCCCGCGGCCCCGCATCCGGCGGGCCGCCGTCCGGAGTACCGGCGCCGCCCGCCGGGCCTACACGCCGTCAGGCGGCTCGCACGGGCGCCCGTGTCAGGCGGCGGCGACGAAGGTGTGCGCGGCCTTGTCGTGCCAGCACTGGCGCCAGGGCTTGTCGAACAGGCACCACAGCACGCCGACCACCCCGATCACGAGCAGCCCGGGCACGCTGTAGACCAGCCAGCGCCGCAGCGCCGCGCCGAACTCGGGGGCCTCGTGCGCCTCGATGTCCCGCACCTCGATGCCCATGAGCCTCTTGCCCAGCGTGCGGCCCCACTTGACGGTGGGCAGCACCTCGAGGAGCACCCCGCCGAGCAGCAGGACGGCGAGGACGACGCCGAGGTGGACGGAGGTGGTGCCGTCGAGCAGCCACACCGTGACGGTCCGTCCGGACAGTCTGGCCGCCTCGATCTTCGCGTCGATGTGGTCCAGGGCCTTCATGCCGAGCGGCACGGCGGCCGCGGCGGTGACGGCGCCGATGACGGCCGTGTCGATCAGCCGGGCGGCCAGCCGCCGGCCCAGTGTGGCGGGGCGGGCGGAGGCCTGGCGGCGGGCGGCGGCCTGGAACACGTCGTCGACCGGCGGCTTCCAGGGCGCGACCTGCGGCTCCGGGGAGGCGCCCGCGAGCCGGTGCACCTGCTGCGGCCAGGAGGGCTGCCCGCCCCCGGGGCCAGAAGTCAGCGGGGCGGAGGCGGCGGGGGCCGCGGCCGGAGTCGCCCGAACGGGGGCGGCCGGGGCCGAGGCGGGTCCTGTGGTCTGCGGGGGCACGCCCGGCGCGGTGGCCTGCTGCGGGCCCGACGGCGGGGCGGCGGGCGCGGACGCCGGCGCGGCGGCGGCGCGCTCGGCCGCGGCCTTCCCGGCGGCGAAACCGGGCCGTCCGGGCGCGTTGGTCTCCCCGGTGCACGGGGAGACCGCGCGGAAGGTCATGGTGCCCTCGTCGGGGGACGCGGCGCCTGACGCGGCCGGCGGCTGCGCGGAGCCGGCCGTGGGCCTGCGGAACACGAACGTCCCGTCCGCCCGTGGGGCCTCCGAGGAGGCGGCCGCCGGCGCCGAGGCGTCCGGGGTGTGCGGGACGCGGGGGTCGGCGCCCGCGGCCCCCCAGGAGACCTTGCGGTCCTGGTCGCCGCCGAAGCCGGTCTGGCGGGAGCGGTCGGCGCCCCAGGCGGAGGCGGGCTCGGGCCGGCTGCCGTGCTGGGCGTCGGCCGGGGACGCCGGGGAGCCGTCCGCCGGGGCGGGCGCGTCGTCCGGGTCCTCGTCGAAGAAGTGCGGGCCGGTCTCCTCCACGGACGGCACGGCCGGGGCGGCGCCGGAGGACGCGGCCGGGGCGGCGCCGGGCGGCGGGGCGAGCGGCTCTCCGTCGGCGGGTGCCGGACGGCTGGTGCCCGGCACCCAGGAGGCGCCGTTCCAGTACCGGACGTAGCCGGGAATGGAGGGGTCCGGGTAGTACCCCTCGCGGGGCCTGTCGTCTCCGGGTGCCGGGGTTGGGGCGCTCATGTCCGTCGTCCCGTATCTGCTCGAGGGATGGGTTCGGGGGCCACCACATCTATCAGACGGGCGGGGCCCGGACGTCCCGTCCGGCCGGACCCCACCCCTTTCGGGCATCTCTTCGGTCAGAAGAGCTTGCCGGGGTTCAGAATGCTCAGCGGATCGAAGGCGAGCTTCACGGCCCGCTGCATCTCCATGGAGACGGGGCCCGCCTCCCGCGCCAGCCACTCCTTCTTCAGCACGCCGACGCCGTGCTCGCCGGTGATGGTGCCGCCGAGTTCCAGGCCGAGCGCCATGATCTCGTCGAAGGACTCGCGGGCCCGCCGGGACTCGTCCGGGTCGGAGGCGTCGAAGCAGACGGTCGGGTGGGTGTTGCCGTCGCCGGCGTGGGCGACGACGCCGATGGTCAGGCCGTGCTTCTCGGAGATCCGCTCGACGCCCTCGATCAGCTCGCCGAGCCGGGAGCGGGGCACGCACACGTCGTCGATCATCGTGGTGCCCTTGACGGCCTCCAGCGCGACCAGGGACATCCGGCGGGCCTGGAGCAGCATCTCCGACTCGGCGGCGTCCTCGGCGGGGACGACCTGGGTGGCGCCGGCCTCCTCGCACAGCGCGCCGACGGCGGCGAGGTCGGCGGCGGGGTCGGTGGTGTCGAACGCGGCCAGCAGCAGCGCCTCGGTGGACTCCGGCAGGCCCATGCGGGCCATGTCGTTGACCGCCTTGACGGTGGTGCGGTCCATCAGTTCGAGGAGGGAGGGGACATGGCCGCCGGCCATGATGCGGCACACCGCGTCGCTCGCGGCGGCGCCGGAGGCGAACTCGGCGGCCAGCACCAGCTGCTCCGGCGGCTTGGGCCGCAGCGCGAGGACGGCGCGGACGACGATGCCGAGGGACCCCTCGGAGCCGACGAACAGCCGGGTCAGGTCGTAGCCGGCGACGCCCTTCACGGTGCGGCGGCCGGTGGTGAGCAGCCGCCCGTCGGCGAGGACGACGTCCAGGCCGAGGACGTACTCGGCGGTGACGCCGTACTTCACGCAGCACAGGCCGCCCGAGGCGGTGCCGATGTTGCCGCCGATGGTGCACATCTCCCAGCTGGACGGGTCCGGCGGGTAGGCGAGGCCGTGCTCGGCGACGGCGCGGGAGAGGGCGGCGTTGATGACGCCCGGTTCGACGACCGCGATCCGGTTGACCGGGTCGATCTCCAGGATGCGGTCCATCTTGGTCAGCGAGAGCACGATGCAGCCGTCGGTGGCGTTGGCGGCTCCGGACAGGCCGGTGCGGGCGCCCTGCGGGACGACCGGCACGCGCAGCTCGGTGGCGGTGCGCATCACGTGCTGCACCTGCTCGACCGTGCGGGGCAGCACCACCACGGCGGGGCTGCCGGCCGGGCAGAAGCTCGCCATGTCGTTGGCGTAGGAGGCAGTGACGTCCGGGTCGGTGAGGACGGCCTCCGCGGGCAGGCCGCCGAGCAGCCGGTCGACGAGGGGGCCGGCCGCCACCGTGTCTTCATCGCGTCGCGCTTCGATACGGCTCATGATCACAGCGTCGCACCCGGGGCCATCGGTGTGAACCCCGTGGAAGCGGCCGGGTTCCAGCGGAGTGTGATGATCATATGGAGGCGGTGTGTGACGCACAGTGTGCGCCATGGACGACAAGCCTCGTGCGCGCCGACGGGGGCTCCGCCGCGCGCTGATCGCCTCGGCCGCCGGGGCCGCCGTGCTGGGCGGGGTGCTGGTGACGCTGCCGTGGGACGGACCCGAGCCGCCCCCGGCGCCCACCCCGCAGGAGCGCGCCCTGGTCGCCGTGACCAGCGGCGTCCCGGCCTCCCTGGGCGACCTGGAGGCGCTGGCCGCCGAACGCGAACGGCATCTGCGCACCCACCCCCGTGACGCGCGTGCCTGGGCCGAACTGGGCGCCGCCCGGGTGGAGCAGGGGCTGCGGCTGGCCGACCCGCGCTACTGGCCGCGCGCCGAGAAGGCCCTGCGCACCGCGCTGGAGGTACGGAGGGACGACGTGCGGGCGCTGCGCGCGATGGCCGTCCTCGCCAACGCCCGCCGCGACTACGCGAGCGCCCGCGCCTGGGGCGAGGCGGCGCGGAAGCTGGACCCCGGCCGGTGGACGACGTACCCGCCGCTGATCGAGGCGTCCGCCGGGCTCGGCGACGACGAGGAGGCCGGCCGGCTGCTGGAGAAGCTCGGGAAGCTGCGCTCGGGTCCCGCGGTGATGGCGCGGGCGGCGGCCGTGTACCGGGACCGGGGCTGGCGGGAGGACGCGGCGGCGAAGCTCGCGGACGCCGCGTCGGCCGCCGGGGAGCCCGCCGAGCGCGCGGCCTATCGGGAGCGGGCCGGGCAGCTCGCCTGGGAGCGCGGCGACCGGGAGGACGCGCTGCGCCACTTCCAGGAGGCGGTGCGCACCGACCCCGACCAGCGGGCGGCGTACGCCGGGCAGGGCAGGGCGCTGGCCGCGCTGGGCCGCACCAAGGAGGCGCTGAGCGTGTACCGCACGGCGCTGGCGAGGCATCCGCGGCCGGAGTACGCGCTGGAGCTGGGCGAGCTGTACGAGTCGCTGGGGATGCGGCCGGCCGCCGGGGCTCAGTACGCGCTGCTGCGGGAGCGGGTCCGGCTGGCCGCCGCGCACGGCGCGGACGAGGAGCTGGTGCTGGGCCGCTTCGAGGCCGACCACGGGGATCCGGAGGCGGCGGTGCGGCGGCTGCGGGCGGAGTGGAGGCGGCAGCCGTCGACGGAGGTCGCGGACGCGCTGGGCTGGGCGCTGCACCGGGCCGGGGAGAACGAGGAGGCGCTGCCGTTCGCGGTGCGGGCCACGGAGGGCACCGACGGCGGGGGCGTGCGCAGCGCGCTGTTCGCCTACCACCGGGGGATGATCGAGCACTCGCTGGAGCGGTACGGGGCCGCGCGCCGCCATCTGACGGAGGCGCTGCGGATCAACCCGTGGTTCTCGCCGCTGCACGCGCCCCGCGCGAAGGAGGCGCTGGCCCGCCTGGGTGAGCCGTCCGTCCAGGCGGGCCCCGAGTCCTCCTGAGGGCGCGCGGCGCCTACAGGTTGCCGCGCTTGGCCTGCTCGCGCTCGATCGCCTCGAACAGGGCCTTGAAGTTGCCCTTGCCGAAGCCCATGGAGCCGTGGCGCTCGATCATCTCGAAGAAGACGGTCGGACGGTCCTGGACCGGCTTGGTGAAGATCTGCAGCAGGTAGCCGTCCTCGTCGCGGTCGACGAGGATCTTCAGCTCGCGCAGCGTCTCCACCGGCACGCGGGTCTCGCCCGCCCACTCGCCGAGGGTGTCGTAGTACGAGTCGGGGGTGTCCAGGAACTGCACGCCGGCGGCGCGCATCTGGCGGACGGTGTGCACGATGTCGTTGGTGTTCAGCGCGATGTGCTGGACGCCGGCGCCGCCGTAGAACTCCAGGTACTCGTCGATCTGGGACTTCTTCTTGGCGACGGCGGGCTCGTTGATCGGGAACTTGACCTTGAGCGTGCCGTCGGCCACGACCTTCGACATCAGGGCGCTGTACTCGGTCGCGATGTCGTCGCCCACGAACTCCTTCATGTTCGTGAAGCCCATGACCTTGTTGTAGAACTCGACCCACTCGTTCATCCGGCCGAGCTCGACGTTGCCGACGCAGTGGTCGACGGCCTGGAAGGACCGCTTGGCCGGCGGCTCGACGATCGGGTCGGCGGAGACGTAGCCGGGCAGGTAGGGGCCGTCGTAGCCGCCGCGCTCCACCAGGGTGTGACGGGTCTGGCCGTAGGTGGCGACGGCGGCCAGCACGACGGTGCCGTGCTCGTCCTTCAGCTCGTACGGCTCGGCGACGGAGGTGGCGCCGTGCTCGATGGCGTACGCGTACGCGGCGCGGGCGTCCGGCACCTCGATGGCGAGGTCGATCACGCCGTCGCCGTGCGCGGCCACGTGGTCCTCGAGGAAGGCGCCCCACTCGGTGGACCGCTTGATCACCGAGGTGAACACGAAGCGGGCCGAGCCGCTCTCCAGCACGTAGGAGGCGGTCTCGCGGCTGCCGTTCTCCGGTCCGGAGTAGGCGACGAGCTGCATGCCGAAGGCGGTGGAGTAGTAGTGCGCCGCCTGCTTGGCGTTGCCCACGGCGAAGACGACCGCGTCCATTCCCTTGACCGGGAAGGGGTCTGCCTGCCGTGCGGTGTCGGGAGCGGTGTGTGTGGTCTGCGTCATAGGGGCAGGGTGGAACAGCCCTGCAAGGTGCGCAATAGTTCGGCCGTTCACTGGGCAACCTGCCCAGCGGAACGCCCGTAGCTGCGGGCTTTCTGTACAGGATGACCACTGGGGAGAGCGGTATGGCGATCGATCATCTGGACGGGCGGATCATCCTGCTGCTGGCGCGTGAGCCGCGGATCGGGGTGCTGGAGATGTCCCGCCGGCTGGGGGTGGCGCGCGGGACCGTGCAGGCCCGCCTGGACCGCCTTCAGTCGAACGGAGTCATCCGCGGATTCGGCCCCCAGGTGGATCCCGCGGCCCTCGGCTACCCGGTCACCGCGTTCGCCACCCTGCAGATCAGACAGGGTCAAGGCGCGGACGTACGGGCCCACTTGGCGACCGTGCCGGAGGTCCTGGAGCTGCACACCACCACCGGGACGGGGGACATGCTGTGCCGGCTCGTGGCTCGCTCGAACGCCGATCTTCAGCGGGTGATCGACCGCGTCGTCGGTTTTGATGGCATCGTCCGGGCGTCCACGGCGATCGTCATGGAGAACCCCGTTCCGCTGCGGATCATCCCGCTGGTGGAGCAGGCCGCGCTCGGCGAGTGACCGGACCTGGCCGAGCTGGGGGTGAGCGGATGTGAACTTCTGGGAGTACCTGGAGAGCCGGCACCAGCAACTGCTCGTCGACGCCTACCAGCACGCCAGCGTCGTCTTCCAGTGCATGGTGGTGGCCACCGCCCTCGGTGTGCTCATCGGGATCGTCACCTACCGCAGCGAGTGGGCGGGCAGCCTCGCCACCACCGTCACGGCGACCCTGCTGACCGTCCCGGCGCTCGCCATGATCGGCCTGCTCATCCCGATCGTGGGGCTGGGCGTGCCGCCGACCGTGATCGCGCTGACCCTGTACGGGCTGCTGCCCATCGTCCGGAACGCGATCGTCGGTCTGCGCGGGGTCGATCCGTCGCTGGTCGACGCGGCCACGGGCATCGGCATGTCCCGGCTGTCCCGGCTGGTGCGGGTGGAACTGCCGCTGGCGTGGCCGCCGATCCTCACCGGCATCCGCGTCTCCACGCAGATGCTGATGGGCATCGCGGCCATCGCCGCCTTCGCCTCCGGACCCGGCCTGGGCAACCTGATCTTCCGCGGGATCGCCTCCCTGGGCAGCAAGAACGCCCTGAACCAGGTGCTCGCGGGCACCCTCGGGATCGTCGTCCTCGCCCTGCTGTTCGACGCCGCGTACGTCCTGATCGGACGGCTGACCATCTCCAGGGGGATCCGTGCCTGAGCCGGAGACGACCGAGGCCGCTCCCCCGTCGTCCGGGGCGGCCATCGAGCTGGAGGGCCTCACCAAGCGCTACCCGGGCAGCGACCGGCCCGCCGTCGACAACGTCACCATGGAGATCGGGGCGGGCGAGACGGTGGTCCTCGTCGGCCCCTCCGGGTGCGGGAAGTCCACCACCCTGAAGATGATCAACCGGCTGATCGAGCCGACCGGCGGCCGGATCCGCATCGGCGGCGAGGACGTCACCGACATGGACCCGGTGAAGCTGCGCCGCACCATCGGCTACGCGATCCAGGCGAGCGGGCTGTTCCCGCACATGACCGTCGCGCAGAACATCGCCCTGGTGCCGAAGATGCTGCGCTGGCCGTCCGGGCGGGTGCGGGACCGGGTGGAGGAGATGCTGGACCTGGTCGGCCTGGACCCCGGCGAGTTCCGTGACCGCTATCCGCGCCAGCTCTCCGGCGGCCAGCAGCAGCGGGTGGGCGTGGCGCGGGCGCTGGCGGCGGACCCGCCGGTGCTGCTGATGGACGAGCCGTTCGGCGCGGTCGACCCGATCACCCGGGACCATCTCCAGGACGAGCTGATCCGGCTCCAGCGGGAACTGCACAAGACGATCGTGTTCGTCACCCACGACTTCGACGAGGCCATCAAGATCGGCGACCGGATCGCGGTGCTGCGCGAGCAGTCCCACATCGCGCAGTTCGACACCCCGGAGGCGATCCTCACCAACCCCGCCGACGACTTCGTGTCCGGCTTCGTCGGCGCGGGCGCGGCGCTGAAGCGGCTCAACCTCACCCGGGTCGGGGACGTGACGATCACCGACTACCCGACGGTGGGCGTCGACGACCCGCTCGACGAGATCTCCACCCGGCTGCGCTCCGCCGGCACGGACGAGGTGCTGGTGCTGGACAAGCGGGGCCGCCCCTACAAGTGGCTGCGGCGCGGCGACATCGTGCGCGCCCAGGGTTCGCTGGCCCGCGCGGGCGTCCTGGTGCACGACACGGTGACCCGGGACGCGACCCTGCGGGACGCGCTGGAGGCGGTCCTCACGGACAACACGGGCCGCGTCGCGGTGACCGGGCGGCGCGGCGCGTACGAGGGTGTCGTGGACGTGGAGACGCTGATGAACTCCGTGCACGAGCTGCTGGAGGCGGACCGCCTCGAGGCGCGGGAGTCGCAGGCGGGACTGGAGGAGCAGCGGTCCGCGCAGACGCACGCCGAGCAGGAGGGGGCGGACCCCTCGGGCGACCGCGGGGAGGCGCAGGCGTGAGGACCTCCGAGGGTCGGCGGCCCGAGGACGGGCCCGGAGTGCGTGAGGAGACGGGCCCCGACGGGGAGGAGGCCCCTCCCCCGGTCCGGCCCGCCGTGGCGCCCACGCGGGTCACCTGGCAGAAGCTGACGCTGCTGCCGCTGCTGCTGATCGCCGTGCTGCTGGCGACCTGGCTGTGGTTCGAGCAGGCCGACCTGGACGCCCTCACCCGCAACGCGCTGTCGGACGGGCGGGTGTCGAAGGCCCTGTGGCAGCACATCGAACTGACCCTGATCTCGACGTTCTTCGTGCTGATCATCGCCATCCCGCTGGGCATCCTGCTGACCCGGGGGCAGGCCGCGAGGGCCACCCCGGTCGTCATGACGCTCGCCAACATCGGCCAGGCCACCCCGGCGATCGGTCTGCTGGCGCTGCTGGTGATCTGGCTGGGCATCGGCCGCCGCGCGGCCCTGATCGGCATCATCGCGTACGCCGTGCTGCCGGTGCTGTCCAACACCATCGCCGGGCTGCGGGCCAACGACCCGGCGCTGCTGGAGGCGGCGCGCGGCATCGGCATGTCCCTGCTGGGCGTGCTCACGCGGGTGGAGCTGCCGCTCGCCGTGCCGCTGATCCTCGCGGGCGTGCGCACCGCGCTGGTGCTGAACGTCGGCACGGCGACGCTCGCCACGTTCGGCGGGGGCGGCGGGCTCGGCGTGCTGATCACCACCGGGATCACCAGCCAGCGCATGCCGGTGCTGGTGGTGGGGTCGGTGCTCACCGTCGCGCTGGCCCTGCTGGTGGACTGGCTGGCCTCGCTGGCGGAGCTGCTGCTGCGGCCGCGCGGGCTGGAGGCCGGGCCGTGAGCGGGCGTACGGGGGCACGGCCGGCCTTTGCGGCGGTGCTGCTGGCGGTGGTGTCGGGGTGCGGGCTGACCAGCGGGTCGCCGATGGTCGACGACGTGGAGCCGGGCACGATCGGACAGGGGAAGCCGCTGGAGGGCGCCGAACTCACCGTCACGTCCAAGGAGTTCACCGAGCAGCTGATCCTCGGCGCGATCATGGGCATCGCCTTCCAGGCGGCGGGCGCGGAGGTCGTGGACCGGACCGGCATCCAGGGCTCGGTCGGTTCGCGGGAGGCGGTCGTCAAGGGCGAGGCGGACGCCGGGTTCGAGTACACGGGCACGGCGTGGATCACGTACCAGGGCAACAGCAGGCCGATCCCCGACCCGCGCGAGCAGTGGCTGGCGGTGCGGGACGCGGACAGGAAGAACGGGGTGACCTGGCTGGAGCCGTCGGAGCTGAACAACACGTACGCCCTGGCCATGAACCAGGCCAACTACGAGCGGTACGGCACCCGCACCCTGTCGGAGGTGGCGGAGCTGTCGAAGACCGACCCGGGCGCGGTGACGCTGTGCGTGGAGGGCGAGTTCGCCAACCGCGCGGACGGGCTGCCCGGCATGGAGAAGGCGTACGGGATGAGCATTCCGGCGGGGAACATCACGCAGATGGACTCCGGGATCATCTACACGCAGACGGCCAAGGGCGCCTGCACCTACGGCGAGGTGTACACCACCGACGGGCGGATCAAGTCCATGAACCTGGTGGTGATGGAGGACGACAGGAAGTTCTTCCCCAACTACAACGCGGCCCCGACCGTGAACAGCGAGACGCTGGAGAAGTGGCCCGAGATCGCCGAGGTCCTCGCCCCGGTCACGGAGAAGCTGGACAACAACGTGGCGCAGACCCTGAACGCCCGGGTCGACGTCGACGGGGAGGACCCCCACCAGGTCGCGCTGGACTGGATGGTGGCGGAGGGGTTCGTGACGGAGAGGTAGCGGCGCGCCGGGTCAGCAGGCGGGGACCTTGCCGGTGCCCTTCTCCAGGGCGACGAGCGCGTCCACGGCGCCCTGGAGCGTGGTCACGGGGACCAGGCGCAGGCCCTTCGGCAGTTCGGCCTTGGCCTCGCCGCACTCGTCGCGCGGGACGAGGAAGACGGTGGCGCCGTCCCGCTTGGCGGCCTGCGTCTTCAGCGGCACGCCGCCGACCGCGCCGACCCGGCCCCCGGCGTCGATGGTGCCGGTGCCGGCCACGACCCTGCCGCCGGTGAGGTCGCCGCCGCTGCCGTCGCCGTCCAGCTTGTCGACGATGCCCAGGGAGAACAGCAGGCCGGCGCTCGGTCCGCCGACGTCGGCGAGCTTCAGGCCGACGTCGATGCCCTCGTTCTCCCGGCCCAGGTACTTCAGCGCGGCCCGGGTGGCCTCGTCCTGGGACTCCTTCATCTGCTTCCGGTTGTACTGCTCGATCTCCTGGACGTCGTCCCCGCTGGGGTAGACGGCGTCGCGGGGCATGACCGCCTCGTCGGTGCGGAACCAGCTGTCGATCACCTGCGTCAGATTGACGCGGGTGTCGGGCGAGGTCGCCTCGATCGTGGTCATCCGCAGCTGGCCCGTGGTCTTCCGTACGTCGGCGCCGGAGATGGTGATGACCTGCTGCCCCTTGTTCTCGCCGAGCACGTCGGCCGTCATCCCGGGCTGCGCCACGGAGAAGGGCAGCGGCGCGAGCACGGCGGTGGCCAGCAGCGCGGCGACCGGGGCGGCGCAGACGGCCAGGGCCTGGGGACGTGTGAGGCGAGTGAGCACGGGGCCAATCTAACGTGACGGACGGGGGGCCTGGCCGGGTGCCCGTCGGGCGGGCACGCGGGGTGGTCGCCGCCGGCCGGTGCGTGAGGCCGACGCGGGACGGCTGCGGCTTCCCGGGCCGTGCGGGGTGGTCGCCGCCGACCGACGCGTGCGGCCGGCGCGGGGCCTCCGCGGCTTCCCGGCCTGTGCGGGGCGGGACACCGCCCGATGCGTCAGGCCGACGCGGGACGACCGCGGCTTCCCGGCCCGTACGGGGCGGGCCACCGCCCACCGATGCGTGAAGCCGACGCGGGACGACCGCGGCTTCCCGGCCCGTACGGGGCGGGCCACCGCCCACCGATGCGTGAAGCCGACGCGGGACGACCGCGGCTCCCCGGGCCCGCGGGGCGGTCACCGCCCACCGATGCGTGAAGCCGACGCGGGACGACCGCGGCTTCCCGGCCCGTACGGGGCGGGCCACCGCCCACCGATGCGTGAAGCCGACGCGGGACGACCGCGGCTCCCCGGGCCCGCGGGGCGGTCACCGCCCACCGATGCGTGAGGCCGGCGCGGGACGACCGCGGCTCCCCGGCCCATACGGGGCGGGTCACCGCCCACCGATGCGTGAAGCCGGCGCGGGACGACCGCGGCTCCCCGGGCCCGCGGGGCGGTCACCGCCCACCGATGCGTGAAGCCGGCGCGGGACGACCGCGGCTCCCCGGCCCATACGGGGCGGGTCACCGCCCACCGATGCGTGAGGCCGACGCGGGACGACCGCGGCTTCCCGGACCGTGCGGGGCGGGCCACCGCCCACCGATGCGTGAAGCCGACGCGGGACGACCGCGGCTTCCCGGACCGTGCGGGGCGGGTCACCGCCCACCGATGCGTGAGGCCGACGCGGGGCCTCCGCGGCTTCCCGGGCCCGCGGGGCGGTCACCGCCCACCGATGCGTGAAGCCGACGCGGGACGACCGCGGCTTCCCGGCCGGAAGGCCGGTCATCCCCGCCTGGTGCGTGCGGTCGGCGCGGGGCTCGGCGGCCTCCCGCGCCGTACGGGGCGCGTCACCCCCCGCCCGATCCGCGCGCGCGGCTCAGCGCAATGCTTCCGCGACCTCCCGGGCCGCCTCCACCACGCGCTTGCCGACCCGTTCCGGTACGACGTCCGCCAGCATGACGACGCCCACGCTGCCCTCGACGCCCGTGACACCCACGAGCGGCGCGGCCGCCCCGCAGGCGCCGGTCTCCAGTTCGCCGTGGGTCAGGGTGTAGCCGGGGTCGCCGGGGGCCTTCCGCCGGGCGGCGAGTATCGCCTTGCCGGCCGCCCCGCGGTCCAGGGGGTGCCGGAAGCCCGCCCGGTACGCCACGTGGTAGTCGGTCCACGACGGCTCCACCACCGCCACCGCGAGCGCCTCCGCGCCGTCGACCAGGGTCAGGTGGGCGGTCGCGCCGATGTCCTCCGCGAGGGACCGCAGCGCCGGCATCGCCGCCTCCCGTACCAGCGGGTGGACCTGCCGTCCCAGACGCAGCACGCCGAGGCCGACCCGCGCCCGGCCGCCCAGGTCGCGGCGGACCAGCGCGTGCTGCTCGAGCGTGGCGAGCAACCGGTACACGACGGTCCGGTTGACGCCCAGTTTGTGGGAAAGCTCGGTGACGGTCAGCCCGTGGTCCGTGTCGGCGAGCAGTTTCAGGACCCGTAGGCCCCTGTCGAGCGTCTGAGAGGTCTCCGCGGTCACGACGCCCACTCCTTCAGTGGTGAGGTCGACGGCCCCCTCCCCGCATGTGCGTCACCGGTCCCGGCGGTCACGCGCTTCAGAGGGCCGCCGATCGGCCGGCGGCCCGGACCAGTCCCGGGCACAGTCGCTTCACGGCTGCGCTCCGCGGCGGCGCTGCCACGGGGCGTGTGCGTAGCGGGACAGTAGCGAGCCGGTCCGCTGAGCGGAAGGCTCCGTCCAGAATCCGGTCACCAGTTGAACAAACCGGTCACTTTTCTCCCGGTATGCACACAGGGGGACCGCTCCTGCCCACCTCACCGTCCACAGGAGACGCACAGGCGTCTCACCGCATGCGGGTGGCCCACTCCTGCACCTTGGCGATCCGCTGCCGCAGCTGTCCCGCCGTCGCCTCGGCGGAGGGCGGGCCGCCGCACACGCGGCGCAGCTCGGTGTGGATCACGCCGTGCGGCTTGCCGCTCTGGTGGACGTAGGCGCCGACGAGCGAGTTGAGCTTCTTGCGCAGCTCCATCATCTCCTTGTGGGAGACCACGGGCCGCCGCTCGGCGGGCAGTTCGAGCAGGTCGGCCTCCTCGGCCGGCTTCTTCTTGCTGTGCGCGATCTGCCGGGCCTGCCGCTTCTGCAGCAGCAGCTGCACCTGGTCGGGTTCGAGGAGTCCCGGGATACCCAGGTAGTCCTGCTCCTCCTCGCTGCCCGGGTGCGCCTGCATGCCGAACTCGGCGCCGTTGTACATCACCCGGTCGAAGACGGCGTCGGACTCCAGCGCCTCGAAGGGCAGCATGTCCTGCTCGCCGGTGTCCTCGTCCTGCTGCTTGTTCGCCTCGTCCATCTCCTTCTCGGACTCGGCGTACGGGTCCTCCTCGCCCTCCTTCTTGGGCTTGTCGAGGACGTGGTCGCGCTCGCGCTCCATCTCGTTGGCGAAGCCGAGCAGGTCGGGGACGGTCGGCAGGAACACGGACGCGGTCTCGCCGCGCCGCCGGGACCGCACGAAACGGCCGACGGCCTGGGCGAAGAACAGGGGCGTGGAGATCGTGGTGGCGTAGACGCCGACCGCGAGGCGCGGGACGTCGACACCCTCGGACACCATGCGGACGGCCACCATCCAGCGGTCGTCGCTCGCGCTGAACTCGTCGATCCGTTTGGACGCGCCGGCATCGTCGGAGAGGACGAGGGTGGCCTTGTGTCCGGTGATGTCACGGATCAGCTTGGCGTAGGCGCGGGCGGACTCCTGGTCGGAGGCGATGACCAGGGCGCCGGCGTCCGGGATGGCCTTCCTGACCTCGGTGAGCCGCTGGTCGGCGGCGCGGAGCACGGACGGCATCCACTCGCCGCGCGGGTCGAGGGCGGTGCGCCAGGCCTGGCTGATCGCGTCCTTCGTCATGGGCTCGCCGAGCCGGGCGGCGATCTCGTCGCCGGCCTTGGTGCGCCAGCGCATGTTGCCGCTGTACGACATGAAGATCACCGGCCGGACGACGCCGTCGGCGAGGGCGGAACCGTACCCGTAGGTGTAGTCGGCGGACGACCGGCGGATCCCGTCGTCGCCCTCCTCGTACGTCACGAACGGGATGGGGTTGGTGTCCGAGCGGAACGGCGTACCGGTCAGCGCGAGGCGGCGGGTGGCCGGCTCGAACGCCTCCAGGCAGGCCTCGCCCCACGACTTGGAGTCGCCGGCGTGGTGGATCTCGTCGAGGATCACGAGCGTCTTGCGCTGCTCGACACGGTTGCGGTGCAGCATGGGGCGCACGCCGACACCGGCGTACGTGACGGCGACGCCGTCGTACTCCTTGCCGAGCGGACCCGCGCTGTACTCCGGGTCGAGCTTGATGCCTATCCGGGCGGCGGCCTCCGCCCATTGCTTCTTCAGATGCTCGGTGGGCGCGACGACGGTCACCTGCTGCACGACGTGGTGGTGCAGCAGCCAGGACGCGAGCGTCAGCGCGAACGTGGTCTTGCCGGCGCCGGGGGTGGCGACCGCGAGGAAGTCACGGGGCTGAGCCTGGAGGTACTTGTCCATCGCCCCTTGCTGCCAGGCGCGCAGCTTGCCGGCGGTGCCCCAGGGGGCACGTCCGGGGAAGGCCGGGGACAGGTGGTGCGAGGCGGTGCCGGCGGTGGTAGTCACGATCTCCGGGAGGGTGGTTCGGGCGGCTCTGGTGCGTGGGACGACCGGGCCACCCTACCGATGGCCTGGTGGCGGCAACGCCGGTACGGGGCCGCGTCGCCCGGGGGTGGGACCCACGTCACAGTCAACGCGCGAAGCGCGGCAACTGGGCTGCGATCTTGGGCACGTCCAGCTCGCCCTGGCACACGTCCAGCACAAAGCGCTCGGCCTCGTCCACGTCGAACTGCGGGTCGAGCGGATGCCCGTTCATGTGCAGAAAGACCCAGGTCGCATACCAGGCGAGACGCTTGTTCCCGTCGACGAGCGCATGGTTACGCGCGAGGGACTCCATCAGGGCCGCGGCCTTCTGCCACACGTCGGGATAGGCATCCTGGCCGAACACGCTCGACTGCGGGCGCGCCAGCGCAGAGTCGAGCAGGCCGTAGTCGCGCACCGCGTCCTCCCCGAGCCGCTTCGCGAGAATCAGCAACTCGGGCAAGGTGAGGTAGTGCATCAGGCGAGCCTCCGGTTCAGCTCCGCACTCGCCTTCAGCACGTGGTCGGCCGCCTCGTTGAACAGCCGGGAATGTTCGTTTACGGCCGCCACCACCGCGTCGTGCGCGAAGGCCTGCATGCTGCGCCCCTCGGCAGCGGCGCGCTCGCGCAGGGCGTCGAGCTCTTCTTCGGTGAAACGCACGTTGAGTCCGGCCATACTTCGACGGTACTACGCGGTACCACCCGGTGTCACCTCGTGCCGTCCATGCCGTCCGGCACCGGGCGGAGGCGGGTGGCTATCCAGACGCCCACCAGGGCGACCGCCGCCATCGGCAGGAACACCGCGGCGAAGGCGGCCGGGTGGGACCCGGTGGCCTCCGTCGCCGCGTGGCTGACGGTGCCGCCGCCGAGGGCGGCGAAGGCGGCGCCGCCGATCGCCAGGAGGAGGACGTTGGAGAGGCCGTCGGAGATCTGGAGGGCGGCGGAGTTGGTGCCGGCCTCCTCCGGGGCGGAGAGGTGGAGCAGCAGGACGCTGGTGGAGGAGATCACCAGGCCCATGCCGAAACAGCCGAACGCCCAGGCGACCGCCAGCGTCCAGGCCGGCACGGAGTCGATCAGCACGCTCGGCGCGGCGGCGATCGCGAACGCGACCAGCAGCATCCCGACGGTCATCAGCCGCTCCCGGTGCGGCTCCAGGCGGGGCCGGGACTGCACCCAGGAACCCAGCGCCCAGGTGCCGCCGCCCGCCGCGAGGGAGAAGCCGGCGAGCGTCGGGCTGAGCCCCCGCTGGGTCACCAGCATCAGCGGCACGAAGGACTCCGCCGCGATGAACGACCCGGCGGCGACACCGCGCAGCAGCACCACGGAGGGCAGGCCGCGGGCCGCCCGGTACGTGCCGCGCGGGAGCAGGCCGAGCACGGCCGGGACCAGCAGCGCCACGCCCAGGGCGCCCGGCAGCAGGGACAGCCAGCGCAGGTCCTGCGCGGCGTACTGGAGGAGGCCCGCGCCGAAGGAGATCGCCAGCGCCAGCCGGATACGGCGGCGGTCGAAGGAGGCCGGGGCCTCTGAGGCGTCACCGACCGGGCCGGAGGCGAGCCGCCGGATCTGGGGCAGGGCCAGCGCCACCGGGAGCACCACGATCACCGGGATGCCGAGGAAGACCCAGCGCCAGCCGATGTGCTCGGTCACCGCGCCGGAGGCGAGCGGGCCGACGATCGACGGGACGACCCACGCGGCCGCGAACGCCGCCATGATGGCCGGGCGCAGCCGCTCGGGATAGGCGCGGCCGACGACGACGTACAGGGCGACGATCACCAGGCCGCCGCCGAGGCCCTGGACGGCGCGGCCCAGGATGAACAGCCACATCGTGCCCGCGGTGCCGCCGATCAGCAGACCGGCCGCGAAGGAGGCGATGCCCCAGGTGAGCGGGGCGAGCGGGCCGCGCCGGTCGGACCACTGGCCGGACAGCACCATGCCGAAGAGGCTGGTGGTGAAGTACCCGGAGAACGCGAACGCGTACAGGGAGACGCCGTTCAGCTCGCGCGCCGCGACGGGCATCGCCGTGCCCACCGCGGTCGCCTCGAAGGCGATCAGCAGCACGACGGAGACGACCCCGATGCTCAGCGCCCGGTACCGGCGGCTGAGGACGGTGTCGTCGGGGACGACGGCCGGGGCGGGCGCGCCGGCGGGCTCGGCGACACCCGTGTCGCGGGGGTTCGGGGCGGTCATGACCGCCAGGGTAAGGGCCACGGCCCTGTTTGACCCCTGTCGGGGGTCGGGGCCGGCACCGGGACCTTGGTCGTAGGACCCGGGGCACCCGGGGGCCTTTCCCTTTGTGAACGGCGCATGGCAGTCGCGTTGCACGCCCCGGTGCCCCCTTGAGCCCCGCGAGCGGACCACCGTACGGTCGAAGTACCGGTCAGGGAGAGGCGCCGTTCGGCACCTCGCCCCACCGACACGGCCGTGTGCCCGAGTGGTTCAGGGACTCGCCTGCAAAGCGAGTTACGCGGGTTCGATTCCCGCCACGGCCTCCGAGAAAGGGCGGACACCCCACACTCTCCGGGGGTGCCCGCCCCTTTCGACATGCGCCCGCGCCCGCGTGCCCGAGTGGTTCAGGGACTCGCCTGCACTGCACCCATCAGCGAGCTCCGCTCGCGGAGAGTTACGCGGGTTCGATTCCCGCCACGGCCTCCGAGAAAGGGCGGACACCCCACACTCTCCGGGAGTGCCCGCCCCTTTCGACATGCGCCCGCGCCCGCGTGCCCGAGTGGTTCAGGGACTCGCCTGCACTGCACCCATCAGCGAGCTCCGCTCGCGGAGAGTTACGCGGGTTCCATCCCCGCCACGGCCACCGAGAAAGGGGAGACACCCCACACTCTCCGGGAGTGCCCGCCCCTTTCGACATGCGCCCGCGCCCGCGTGCCCGAGTGGTTCAGGGACTCGCCTGCACTGCACCCATCAGCGAGCTCCGCTCGCGGAGAGTTACGCGGGTTCGATCCCCGCCACGGCCACCGAGAAAGGGCGGACACCCCACACTCTCCGGGGGTGCCCGCCCCTTTCGACATGCGCCCGCGCCCGCGTGCCCGAGTGGTTCAGGGACTCGCCTGCACTGCACCCATCAGCGAGCTCCGCTCGCGGAGAGTTACGCGGGTTCCATCCCCGCCACGGCCACCGAGAAAGGGCGGACACCCCACACTCTCCGGGGGTGCCCGCCCCTTTCGGCGTGCGCGTCGGAGCACCGATCCGCCGCGCTCCAGGGACGCCCCGCGTCAGAAGCGGCCCGCCCCCGTCGGGGCGACCCGCCTCAGAGAACCCCGCCCGCCTCGTCCTGGAAGAGCCGCGTCCAGTAGTGCCAGTCCGTGTCCTCCGTCGTGCCCGTGGGGTCGACCGAGGCGAGGACCTGGATCATCGTCAGGGCGAGCTGGTCGTAGGCGTCGCTCGTGAGGGCGTGGCCGGAGGCCTCGTCGAGGGTGCGCTCGCGGTGCAGGAGCCAGAGGGTGAACGCCAGCGTGGAGATGTCCGTGTTCAGCGGGCGCAGCGCGCCGTCCGACTCGCTCCAGCTCAGCACCGCCCCCGTCGCCCCGTCGACGACCAGGCTGTGGTCGTCGATCAGGTGCCCGACGCGTATCAGCCGGTCGGCGTGGGCCGGGAGGAGACCCGGCGGGAAGCCGCTGCCGCAGTCGTCCGCCGCGTACTCCGTGAGCGTGCGCAGCGGCTGGTCCGTGTCCAGGGAGAACAGGAAGCCGTCCTCGGGCAGGCCCGTCTCGCGCAGGAAGCGGCGGGTCGGCTCGTGCGTGAGCGTCGCGGGGAAGTCGACCTCCTCGAAGCGGACCACGCCGCCCCGGCCGAACTCCTCGTCCAGCAGGCGCAGCGGGAGGTCCAGGGCGAGGCCCGACGCCGTGCCGGGGCCGGCGACCAGGGCGAGGGGGCGGATCAGCGCCGCCATCCGCCAGAACGGCGCGGGCTCGCCGTCCGCGCCCTCCTCGAACACCGCGAGCAGTTGCCGCGAGGCCTCGGCGACCGCCTTCGTGCCGTACCGCCCGGCGTAGGCGGCGAACTGGCCGCGCAGTCCCGCCAGTTCGTCCGTGGCCGCGGCGAAGCGGACGAACGTCGGCAGGGACGGGGCGAGCGGGCGGCAGTCCATGAGGTCGGGCCGGTCCTGGACGTACGCGCTGGAGACCTCGCCGGTCGCGCCGTCGAGCAGCACGGACTCCGGCTCCAGGCCCGCCGGGACGGCGAACGCGCCGATGACGAGCCGGTCGCGCAGGGGCGGCGACAGCCGGTCGGCGGCGCCGGTCACCTCGGCGACCGTGTTCGGGCCGCCGGGGCGGGCCGCCTCCGCGAAGCTGAACAGGCCGTTGCCGCACGGCAGTCCGGGTCCGGTCAGCCAGCTCCGCGTCGACGCATGCGTGACCTGGGGACCGAGGTCGTGCTCGGTGAGTGTGATCGCCCTCGCGACAACGGTGTCGGTCGTGCTCATGATTCCCCCGCGATACGTGTGCTCGGTCCCGGGCCCGCGAACGTCCCGCCCCGGGCAGGACGGCCCGCGCCCTGCCGGGCCCACGGCCGTCCCCCACTGCTCCGAAGAGTACGCGGCGCCACTGACAACGCACCGGAAACGGGGAGCGCGGCCGGCGCCCTGTACATCAAGACGCGCGGAAGGCCCCGAGCGTTGCGCCGACGGCCCGACCGGCCCGGCGGAATCGCTCAGTTGGAGGTCACCACGGCGGCCTGCGGGCGGATCGGCAGCCGGTTGACCGGGCGGCCGGTGGCGGCGCGCACGGCGGAGGCGATCGCGGCCGGCGAGGCCACCACCGGCGCCGCGCTGACGGCCTTCGCGCCGAACGGCGCGACCACGTCACGCTCCTCGACGAGCTTCACGATCCGGATGTCGGGCGCGTCCAGCGCGGTCGGCAGGGCGTACCCGGTGAGGTCGGGGTGGCGGATCAGGCCGCGCGGGGTGCGCAGGTTCTCGGTGAGCGCGGCGCCCAGGCCCTGGGTGACGCCCGCCTCGATGCGCGCGGCGAGCTGCGCCGGGTTGAGCACCCGGCCCACGTCCTGCGCGACGGCGAGCTCCACGACCCGGACCGAGCCCAGTTCGATGTCGACGTCCACGACGGCGCGGATCGCGCAGAAGGCCATGCCGACGAAGGCGTCGCCCTGCCCGGTGTCGTCCAGCGGCTCGGTGGGGTGCGGCCGGCACTGCGCGGTCGCCCACAGCTCCTTGCCGTCCATGGCCTCGGTGACGGTCGTGGACAGCACTCCGTCGTACGAGGTGATCTTGCCGTCGGTGATCTGGAGCAGCTCGGTGGACATGCCGAACTTGTGCGCCAGCGGCTGGAGGAGCTGGGTGCGGACCATCTTGGCCGCGCGCTCCACGGCCCCGCCCGACACCCAGGTGTGGCGTCCGCGGCAGCCCGCCCCGGCCGGGGGCTGGTCGGTGTCGACGGGCACCACGTGCACCTCGTCGATGCCGAGGGTCTCCTGCACGATCTGCCGGGCCAGCGTGGAGAAGCCCTGTCCGGTCTCGACGGCCGCGCACAGCACGGTCGCCACGCCGTTCTGGACGCGCACGGTGGCCGTGGACACCTCGTCGGCGCCCTCGGCGCCCAGCATGTGCACCATGCCCAGGCCGTAGCCCACGCCCCGGCGCACCGCGGCCGGTTCGCCCGCGCCCTCGGGGCCGCCGGGCAGCAGCCACTCGTCCTCGGGGGTGTCCTTGGGCAGCGGCGGCAGCGGGAAGTCCCGTACGGCTTCGAGCAGTTCGGCGACGGGGGCGGGGCAGGTGACGGTCTGGCCGGTGGGCAGCACGTCGCCGGTGGCCATCACGTTCCGCAGCCGCACCTCGGCCGGGTCGAGGCCGAGCTTCTTGGCGAGCTTGTCCATCTGCGCCTCGTACGCGGCGCACACCTGCATCGCGCCCTCGCCGCGCACATGGCCGGAGGGCGGGTTGTTGGTGCGCACGGCCCAGCCCTCGATGAAGGCGTTGGGCACGACGTACGGGCCGCAGGCGAAGGCGACGGCGGCGGCCAGGGCGTCGGAGGAGGTGCCGGCGTAGGCGCCCGCGTCGAGCAGGATCTGCGCCTCGACCTTGACCAGTTTGCCCTCGGCGTCGGCGTGGTGGCGGTAGCGCAGCAGGGTGGGGTGGCGGTGGGTGTGGCCGAGGAAGGACTCCTCGCGCGTGGCGGCGAGCTTCACCGGGCAGCCGGTCTTCAGCGCGAGCAGCCCGAGGGGGAGCTGAAAGCTCTGGTCCTCGCGGTCGGCGGTGGCGCCGGGCACACCGGTGACGACGATCTTGACCTGGTCCTGCTGGAGGCCGAACGCGGCGGCGGCGGTGTCCCGGTCGCCGTGCGGGTCGGTGGACGCCAGGTACAGTTCGACGCCGCCGTCCGGGCGGGGCACGGCGAGCCCGGCCTCGGCCCCTATGGGGGCGGGGTCCTGGCGGCCGATGCGGTACAGGCCCTCGACGACGACCTCGCCGACCGCGTCCGCGTCGCCGTGGCGCAGCGGGATGTGCCGGACCAGGTTGCCGTCGGGGTGCAGCGGTTCGGCCTCGAAGGCCTGCTCGGGGTCGGTCACCGGGTCGAGCACCTCGTACTCGACGATGACCGCGGCGGCGGCCATGCGCGCGGTGTCCGGGTGGTCGGCGGCGACGGCGGCCAGCGGCTCGCCGTGGTGGCGTACGACCTCGGAGGCGAAGACGGGGCGGTCGGCCGTGCCGCGGCCGAGCACCGGGGTGCCGGGGACGTCCTCGTGGGTGACGACCGCGCGGACGCCGGGCATCTCGCGCGCGTGCGTGGTGTCGATCGACTTGATGCGCGCGTGCGGGTGCGGGGAGCGCAGCACGGCGGCCCACAGCAGGCCCTCGGCCCAGAGGTCGGCGGCGTACGGGAAGGTGCCCTCGGTCTTGGCGCGCGCGTCGGCGGCCGGGAGGGAGGCGCCGAGTCCGCGGCGCGGGCCGGTCTCCTCCTCGGTGGCCGCGTCGGCGGTCTGCACGGTGGCTGCTTCGTTGCTCACGCCTGGCCTCCGTCCTGGCCGTAGGGCTGGTCCTGCGGGGCGACGCCGAACGCCGAGGGGTTGACCCCGCCGGCGCCGGGGCCCGCCTGGTGCGGGATGCGGGGGGTGCCGTCGTCGTCCGCGGCGGCCTCGGCCTCGGCGTGCGCCTCGCGTTCGGCGACGACCTCCTGCACGGCGTTCACCACGCCCCGGTAGCCGGAGCAGCGGCACAGGTTGCCGCAGAGGGCCTGGCGGGTCTCCAGATCGGTCGGGGCCGGGTTGCCCTCCAGCAGGTCGTGCACGGTCATCGCCATGCCGGGCACGCAGAAGCCGCACTGCACGGCGCCGCAGCGGGCGAGGGCGCGCTGCACGTCGGAGGGGCGGCCGTCCTGGGCCAGTCCCTCGACGGTGCGGACCTCGCTGCCGGCCGCGGTGACGGCGGGGACCAGGCAGGACGCGACGAGCCGGCCGTCCACCTGGACGTTGCACGCGCCGCACTCGCCCTGCGAGCAGCCGTCCTTGGCGCCGGCGAGACCGAGGCGCTCGCGCAGCACGTAGAGCAGGGACTCGCCGATCCACGCGTCGCTGACGGGCCGGTCGGTGCCGTTGACGCGGAGCACGTAGGAGGCGAGGGGGTGGTCGTCGTGGTGGGCCACGAGGACGTCGGGGGCGGGGGTGTCCTCTTCGTCGGAGGCCTCCGGGGCGTCCGGACCCTCGGCGTCGGGGGTCTCGCCGTCGGCGGAGGGCTCCGCAGCGCCCTCCAGGGCCTCCGAGGGCCCTTCGGGGGCCTCGGCGGCCTCCTGGGCGTCCTCGGGGTGCCCAGGGTCGCCGTCGGCCTCGGACGCGGGTTCCTCGGCCTCCGGGGGGGACTGGGGGGACTGCGGGGCCTGAGGGTGGTCATGGGCACCGTCGGCCCCCGCGTCACCCTCGGCGGGCTCCTCCGACTGCCACTGCTGCTCAGGGCGTTCCTCGGCGGGCTCCTCCGACTGCCACTGCTGCTCGGGGTGTTCCTCGGCGGGCTCCTCCGACTGCCACTGCTGCTCGGGGTGTTCCTCGGCGGGCTCCTCCGACTGCCACTGCTGCTCGGGGCGTTCCTCGGCGGGCTCCTCCGACTGCCACTGCTGCTCGGGGCGTTCCTCGGCGGGCTCCTCCGACTGCCACTGCTGCTCGGGGTGTTCCTCGGCGGGCAGCGGCTGGGAGGCCTGCGGGGCGTCGTGCGACGCGGAGGCGTCCTCGGCGGGGCGCGCCTGCTCCGGGGAGGCGCCGGGCGCGCCCGGGTACGCGGGCGGGCCGCCGTGCTGCCGGGCGGAGGAGTCCTGGGCGTCCTGGGCGGGGCCGTGGTCGCCGCCCTGAGTGCCCTGGCCGTCGTAGGCGCCGGGCTGCGGCCCGTACGGATCGCCCTGCTGCTGGTGCTCCTGCGGCACGCCGGGTACGCCGGGGCCCCAGGGCGTGCCGATGGACTGCGACTCGGCCCAGGGCGCCGCGGCGCCGCCCGGGAGGGTCGCCGGCGGGGTGCCGCCCCACTGCTCGACCAGGGAGGACGTGGTGAACTCGCCGGACTCGTCCGGCAGGTCGCCGCCGGCCACGGGGATCGACCACTGCCCGGTGACGTCCTGCCCCGGCGCCTGTCCGTGCCCCTGGTGCTGCCCCTGATGCTGGCCCTGCGGGTGCTGCCGGCCCTGCGGGTGCTGCCGGCCCTGCGGGTGCTGCTGCTGCGCCTGCGCGTTCGGGTCGTAGGCCCACTGCCCGCTCGCGCCCGGGTCGTAGCCGTACGGGTCGCCGGCCGCCGCGTCGCCCTCCGCGGCGCCCGGGTCGTGCCACTGGGCGCCGTCGACGGGGGCGCCCGGCGTGGCCCAGCTGCCGGTGGCCGCCGGGTCCGTGCCCGCGGTGGTGGCAGGCGTGACGGTGATCTGCGGCGGGACGTAGCCGTGGCCGGGGGCGGCCAGCGGGCTCTCCATGGCGTCCAGCAGGGCGTCTATGCCGCCCTCCGGGAGGTTCACGAAGGCCGTGGCGCCGTCGTCGTAGTCGCCCTGCGGCAGCGGGTCCCAGCGGCTGCCGCCCGGAGGCGTGCCGCCCTGTCCGTGCTGGTCGTCGGTCACGACAACGCCCTCCCCAGTGCTCGTCGGGCCAGCGCGGCGACGGTGCGCCGCAGGTGCAGTACCGCGGGCGGCAGCGGCGGGACGGTGCCGTCCTCGCCGCGCGCGGCGTCGGGGATGCAGGCCGCGGCGACGTACTCCCCGAAGGCGCTGAGCGCCTCAGGGACGATCGCGCGGTTGTTGTCCCAGTCGATGAGCTGCGCGACCCACTGCTCGGCCTCCAGGGGCCGCAGCGGCATCGGCGCGATGGCGCCCACGGCGCAGCGCACCCCGCGCCGGGCGGGGTCGAGCACCAGGGCGACGGAGGCGACGGCGCGGCCGGGTCCGGTGCGGCCGGTCGCCTTCAGGAAGACCTGGGGGGCGTGCAGCAGCGGCACGCGCACGTAGCCGATGAGCTCACCGGGGCGCAGCACGTCCATGCCGGCCAGCAGGTGCGACACCGGGACCTCGCGGCGGGCGCCGCCCGGGCCCGCGACGATCAGCGTCGCCTCCAGGGCGGCCAGCACGGGCAGGGCGTCCCCGGTGGGGGCGGCGGAGGCGATGTTGCCGCCGAGGGTGCCGGCGTTGCGGATGTGCGGGGGTCCGGCGGCGCGCGCGGCGGCGGCGAGCGCCGGGATGAGCGCGGCGAAGTCGGGGCGCCCCATGCGCGCGTGCGTGAGTCCGGCGCCGAGCAGCGCGTGTCCGTCCAGGTACTGCCAGCCGCGGATCTCGCTGATCTTGCCGAGGCCGACCAGCGCGGCGGGCCTGAGCTGCCCGGAGTTGACGGCGGCCATCAGGTCGGTGCCGCCCGCGACGGGCACGGCGGCGGGCATGGCGGTGAGCGCCGCCACGGCCTCGTCCAGCGTCGTGGGCAGCGTCACGGCCTGCGCCGCCTGCGGTGCGTGCGTGCTCAAAACCGGCTGCCCCTTCCCGCTGCCCCACCTGGTCCCACCCGTGCGCCGTACGGTACGTGCTGACAGGGCGGACGTGGCAACTCTGGCACATCTTGGCAGGTGCCGAAGACGGGGGTCCGCTAGGAGGCATTCGCCCGCCTGGGCCCGGACCTGGCCGAATCCGTCCCTGAATCGCCCCGGCGCCGCGGAATCACAGCCTTCGGAAGCCCTTGTTCCGTTATGGCCCGACCTGTTCGGCCCGCAGCGAACGCGGGAGGCATGCGTCGTCCCCCGGGGCAGGAGAGCACCGGGGGACGGCCGGGGCCCGCGCCTGCGACGGCCCAGGTACGCGTCTACAGGGCGGGCGGCGGTCCGTCGATCGGGCGGCCGAGGACGCGCGGGCGGCGCTGCCACGGGCGGGGACCGGTGGGCGGGCGGTAGGCGACGCCGAGGGCGTCCAGGCGCCGGTAGTGCTCGGTCATGCGCCGCTCGAAGCCGGGGAAGTCCCGGCCGTCGGGGTGGGGCAGCTCGCTCCAGGCGACCTCGGCGAGCGCGGCGAGCCGGGGGAACGTCTGGTAGTCGACGCGCC
Source organism: Streptomyces sp. P9-2 (assembly GCF_051903975.1). NCBI lineage: Bacteria > Bacillati > Actinomycetota > Actinomycetes > Kitasatosporales > Streptomycetaceae > Streptomyces > Streptomyces sp. P9-2. The sequence goes on along the minus strand of NZ_CP192633.1, from coordinate 2,344,548 downwards.
CCTGGTCCTCCATCACCTCGGTCCACACGTTGGCCTGCGTGCCCAGCACCCGCCCCCTCTCCTCGGGCGTCAGCTCGGCCGGGAGGGGCTCGAACCGGTAGACGTCCTCCAGGGTGCGCACGTACCCGATGGGGACGGGCTCGTCGGGGCCCGCGTCCTGGCGGTGGTCGAGGTAGACCTGCTGCTCGGGGCACATCACCACGTCGTGGCCGGCGCGGGCCGCGGCGATCCCGCCCGCGTAGCCGCGCCAGGACGACACGGCGGCGCCCGGCGCGAGTCCGCCCTGGAGGATCTCGTCCCAGCCGATGAGCCGCCGCCCGCGTTCGGCCAGCCAGCGGTCGAAGTGGCCGATGAACCAGGACTGCAGGGCGTCCTCGTCCGCGAGCCCCAGCTTCGCGATCTGTTCCCGCGCCGTCCTCGACACCCGCCACTGGTCCTTGACGCATTCGTCGCCGCCCATGTGCACGAACCGCGAGAACGGCCCGGCGTCGGCGGGGAACAGTTCCAGGAGTTCCTCCAGCACCCCTTCGTAGAAGCGCAGGGTGTCCTCGGTGGGGGCGAGGACGTTCGGATTGATGCCCCAGGTGTCCCAGACGGTCAGCGCGGCGGTGTCGACGACATCGGAGTTGCCGAGTTCCGGATACGCGGCGATGGCCGCCTGCGAGTGTCCCGGGACGTCGATTTCGGGGACGACGCCGATATGCCGTTCGGCGGCGTAGGCGACGATCTCGCGGAGGTCGTCCTGCGTGTAGTGGCCACCGTGCGGACGCTCGTCCCAGAGGTCGGACGCACGGTGGCCGATTTTGGTGCGGGAGCGCCAGGATCCGACGTCGGTGAGGCGCGGATACCGCCGGATCTCGACACGCCAGCCCTGGTCGTCCGTCAGGTGCAGATGCAGCACGTTGAGTTTGTGCGCGGACATCAGATCGAGATAACGCAGCACGCCTTCCTTCGGCATGAAGTGGCGTGCCACGTCCAGCATCAGCCCGCGCCAGCGGAAGCGGGGCGCGTCCTCGACCGTCAGGTGCGGCACGGTCCACACCCGGTCGCGGCGGACGGGCGCCCTGCGGAACGCGTCGGCGCCGAGGAGCTGCCGCAGGGTCTGCGCGCCGTGCAGCACTCCGGCCGCGTCACCGCCCTCGACGAGGACGCCCGCGGGGCCGCTGACGAGCCGGTACGCCTCCTGCCCGAGCTCCGGCGCGAGCGCGAGCCGCACACCCTCGTGCGCCTCCGAGGGCTCCCGCGCCTCCCTCCAGGGCAGCCCGGTGGCGGCCCGCAGCACCCCCGCGAGCCACCGCCCGACGCCCTCCGTACCGGCGCCGGCATACAGTCCGGAGTCCTCCGTCAGACGGGTCTCCCCGGCGCCGGCGACGACGCTCCGGGGCGCCGGAATCAGTGAAGTCGGCATCACGTCAGTCCTTTACCGCGCCGCCCAGTCCGGAGACCAGACGCCGCTGCACGAGTACGAAGAAGACCAGCACCGGAATCGTCATCACGGTGGACGCCGCCATCACCCCGCCCCAGTCGGGGTCGTCGGGTTTGTAGAACACCAGCAGCGCCATCGGCAGGGTCGACTGGGAGATGTCGCTGATGATGAACGACTTGGCGAACAGGAAGTCGTTCCAGGCCGAGATGAACGAGAACACACTGGTGGCCACGAGGCCCGGCAGGACGAGCGGGAAAAGGATCTGCCAAAGGAACCGCGCACGGCTGGCGCCGTCCATGTACGCGGCCTCCTCCAGTGCCTCCGGAACGCCCTTCACGAACCCCCTGAGCATCCAGATCGCGAACGGCAGCGAGAAGGCGATGTGCGGCAGGATCAGCGACCACAGCGTGTTCAGCTGACCGAGATCCCGCATCACGAAGAACAGGGGGATCGTCAGCGCCTCCACGGGCACCATCTGGGCCACCAGAAACATGATCAGCAGGGTGGTCCGCAAACGGAACCGGAATCGTGTCACGGCGGTCGCGGCGAGAAATGCGATGAACGCGGAGGCGATCACCACGGCGACCGCGACGACCACGCTGTTGAGGAAGTAACGGCCGAAATCCTGCTGCCCGAACACCCGCCGGAACGAGTCCAGCGTGGGCGCGAGCGTCCACGGCCGCGGCTCGCCCCGGATCTCCCCGGCCGGCTTGAACGCGCTCAGCACCATCCAGTACAGGGGGAAGGCCACCACGGCGGCGACCACCAGGGCGGTCACCTCGGCCGCCGTCCGGCCCGGACGCCGGGTGAACCGGCGCAGAAGATTCACCCGGGATTCCACGTCCTGCCTCACGAGACTCACAGTTCCTCCCCCTGGCGGCGCAGCAGCCGCAGGTACACCAGCGTCACGGCGAGCAGGATCAGCAGCATCACCACGCCGATCGCGGCGCCCAGGCTGTACTGCGAGGACGCGAACGCCTTCTGATACGCGTACACGTTGAGCACCAGGTTCTGTCCCGCGATGCCCCCGCCGCCCGTCATGACGTAGATCTGTGTGAAGACCTTGAAGTCCCAGATGACCGACTGGATGGTGACGACGACCAGGATCGGGCGGAGCATCGGCGCGAGCACCGACCGCCAGATCCGCCACTGCGAGGCCCCGTCCAGGGCGGCGGCCTCCAGCACCTCGGCCGGGACGGCCCGGATGCCGGCGTAGACCGTCACCATGACGAACGGGAAGGAGCACCACACCACTTCGAGCAGCACCAGGAGGAACGCGCTGAACCTCCCGTACGTCCAGGAGTGGTCGCCGAGCCCCAGCACCCGGTTGACGGGGCCGAAGTCGGCGTCGAACAGGAACAGCCACACCGTGGACCCGGTGATCGCGGGGGTGGCCCAGGCGCCGAGCGCGGCCAGCATCAACGCCAGCCGCGGCACGGCCCGCACCCGGGTGAGCAGCACGGCGAGCGCACACCCCACGGCCAGCGTGGAGACGACACAGGCCGCCGCGAACACCACGGTGGCCAGCAGCACCTCCCAGAACTGCCCGTCCGAGAACAACGCGGAGTAGTTCCCGAACCCTTCGAAGGTGGTCGGCTCCCCACCGCTGACCTGCGCCTGGGTGTAGTGAAAGACCGAAATCAGCCCGAGCTGGTAAATGGGATAGGCGAGCAGCCCCCCAAGAACCACCAACGCCGGCGCGAGATACAACCAGGGTGCACCCGAACGCCCCCTCCGGGGGCGCGGGGCCGTGCCGGATCTGCGGCTGCCGCCGCGTGGGCGCGCCAAGCCCCCACCGGCCCGCGCCCGCGACCGCTCAAGAACCCCCGCCCCGGTAGGCCCGCTCACCCGACCGACCCGAACGCGTCGTTCATCTTCTTGGCAGCGTCCGCCGCGGCGGTGTCCACGTCCTTCTTGCCGGACACGACCTCCTGGAACATCGTCGGCAGCACCTGCCCCGCGTCGATCTGTGCCCACGCCGGCGACGCGGGCACGAACTTCGTGTCAGCGGCGAGCGTCGCGACGAACGGCTTCACGAAGGCCTCCTTCGCGGCCACCTGCTCCCGCACGTCGGAGAACGTCGGCAGGAACCCCATCGCCTCGAACAGCTTCCCCTGCGCCTCCTTGGAGGCGAGCCGCTTCATCAGGTCGACGGCGAGGGTGCGGTGCGTGGTGGACTTCAGCACGCCCAGGTTGTTGCCGCCCGCGAACGCGGGGGCGATCGACCCGGCCTTCAGGCCCGGCAGCGGCACGACCGCGTACCTGCCCTTGACCTTGCCGGCCTCGACGGCGGCGTGGCTGAAGTCGCCGCCGATCGCCATGGCCGCCTTGCCCGCGGCGAACGCGGTGATCGTGTCATTGCCGGTCATCGCGGCGCACTTGGCGGCCGGGCAGTTGTCGTCGCCGAACAGCGAGGTGTACGCCTCGATGCCCTTGCGCGCGGCAACGCTGTCGATGGCGGCGGCGTACGAACCGCCCTTGCCGGTGGCGAGTTCGCCGCCGTGGGCCCAGATGAAGGGCATCGCGCCGTAGGTGTAGGCGCCGCCGACGGCGAGCCCGTACAGCTCGGGCCTGGCGGCGCGGATCTCCTTCGCCGTGGAGATGAGCTCCTCCTGCGTCTTCGGGACGTCGAGGCCGAGCCCCTCGAAGACGTCGGTGCGGTAGTACAGCGCGCGGACGCCGACGAAGTAGGGGACGCCGTAGATCTTGCCGCCGACGGTGACGGACTGGCGGGCGGTGGGATCGGTGTCCTTGGCCTCGCCCCAGGCGCCGAAGTCCGCGGTGACGTCGGCGAGTCCGCCGTCCTTCACATAGCCGGCGGTGTCGGTGTTGCCGTACTCGATGAGGTCAGGGGCCGACTTGGGGTCGTTGAAGGCGGCCTTGATGCGTTGGGCGCGGGTCTCGACGGGGATGTACTCGACGGTGACCTCGGTGCCCTCGTGCTCCTTCTCGAAGTCGGCGAGGACGGAGTCGACGACCTGTTCCTTGGGCCGGTTGTTGACCTCCTGGAAGAGCCAGACGCGCAGGGTGCCGGTCTTCTCGTCCTTGTCGGAGGCGGAGTTGCCGGAGGTCTGAGGGGCGCAGGCGGCGGTGGCGAGGACGGCCGCGACGGCGACCATGCGGACGGACAGCTTCATGGAGTGCTCCTCCGAGCGCGTTGCATCATATGCAATGGCGGTTTCGCTGTGCACAACACACCGGAGGCTATGGAGTGGGTGAACCACGCCACAAGAGGTCTCAACCACTCTGTGACCGGCCGACGCACCCTGCGCAACGGGCAAGCAGCACAAAGCCCCCACAGGCACGCAAAGCGCGCCCACGGGGGCCTCGGAGGACTCGGACCGGCGTCAGGAAGGGGAGAGCGGGACTACTTGTCGCCCTTGCCCTTGTCGTCGCCGCCTTCACCCATGGACTCGTAGATCTCCTTGCACATGGGGCACACCGGGTACTTCTTCGGGTCGCGGCCGGGCACCCACACCTTGCCGCACAGCGCCACGACGGGCGTGCCGTCGAGGGCGCTCGCCATGATCTTGTCCTTCTGGACGTAGTGGGCGAAGCGCTCGTGGTCACCGTCGCCGTGGGAGGTCTGCGGCGTCGGCTCGACGAGGGTCCCCGTACCAGTCCCGCGCTCGGGCTCAAGAGTGCTCATAACAGCCAAGGGTACTGAAGCCCGCGCGGGTCAGTTGAGCGAAGGGTCGTCCGGATACGTGGCGACCATCGCCAGCTCGCTGCGCTGCCGGCGGAGCACCTCGCGCCACAGCCGCTCCGGCGCCGGACAGGACACGTCACCGGGCTCCGACTCCACCACGTACCAGGCGCCGTCGACCAGCTCGTCCTCCAGCTGCCCCGGGCCCCAGCCCGCGTAGCCGGCGAAGATCCGCAGCGAGCCGAGGACGGAGGCGAGCAGCTCCGGCGGGGCCTCCAGGTCGACCAGGCCGATCGCGCCGTGCACCCGGCGCCAGCCCAGCGGCGGGTCCTCCCCCGCCGCGCCGCCCGGGACGACGGCGACGCCGAGGGCCGAGTCCAGCGACACCGGGCCGCCCTGGAACACCACGCCGGGCTCGCCGGCCAGGTCCGCCCAGCCCTCCAGGATGTCGCCCACGTCCACCGGGGTCGGCCGGTTGAGGACGACACCGAGGGAGCCCTCCTCGTCGTGGTCGAGAAGGAGCACCACCGCACGGTCGAAGTTCGGGTCCGCCAGAGCGGGAGTGGCCACGAGCAGCCGCCCTGTGAGCGAGGACACCTCGGTCATGCCAGACATGATCCCGCATCTTCCCGCCGCGCGGGGAGGCAATGCGGGTGACGGAGTGAAGACGGCCGCCGCGCGCGAGAGCTTCCTGGTCGGGCGTCGTCCGGGCCGGGGTGAAGGGGTGCGGACGGGCGTCCGGGAGCGCGCCCGGCGCGCGTCGGCCGCCGGTGACCCCGCGTGGCCGCCGGTGAACGGTTCGTGTTGTGACAGAGCCATGACGTTCCCAGGGCCTCCTCGGGCTTACAGAAGGGGGGTGAAGGGCGATTACCCTTTCCCTTCTGACCCTCTGCCCCACTCCACGGAACGCGAGATTCATGACCGTCAACGACGTCGATGACGTACTGCTTGTCCACGGCGGAACCCCGCTGGAGGGCGAGATCCGGGTCCGCGGTGCGAAGAACCTCGTACCGAAGGCCATGGTCGCCGCGCTGCTGGGCAGCTCACCGAGCCGGCTGCGCAACGTTCCGGACATCCGTGACGTCCGCGTCGTCCGGGGGCTGCTGCAACTGCACGGCGTGACGGTCCGTCCGGGCGACGAGCCCGGCGAACTGGTGCTCGACCCCACGTACGTGGAGAGCGCCAACGTCGCTGACATCGATGCCCACGCCGGTTCCTCGCGGATCCCGATCCTGTTCTGCGGCCCGCTGCTGCACCGTCTCGGGCACGCGTTCATCCCGGGCCTCGGCGGCTGCGACATCGGCGGACGCCCCATCGACTTCCACTTCGACGTGCTGCGGCAGTTCGGCGCGACGATCGAGAAGCGCGCGGACGGCCAGTACCTGGAGGCCCCGCAGCGGCTGCGCGGCACGAAGATCCGGCTGCCGTACCCGTCGGTCGGCGCCACCGAGCAGGTGCTGCTCACGGCGGTCCTCGCGGAGGGCGTCACCGAGCTCTCCAACGCGGCGGTGGAGCCGGAGATCGAGGACCTGATCTGCGTCCTGCAGAAGATGGGCGCCATCATCGCGATGGACACCGACCGGACGATCCGCATCACCGGTGTGGACAAGCTCGGCGGCTACACCCACCGCGCCCTGCCGGACCGCCTGGAGGCCGCCTCCTGGGCGTCCGCCGCGCTCGCCACCGAGGGCAACATCTACGTCCACGGCGCCCAGCAGCGCTCGATGATGACGTTCCTCAACACCTACCGGAAGGTCGGCGGCGCCTTCGAGATCGACGACGAGGGCATCCGTTTCTGGCACCCGGGCGGGCAGTTGAAGTCCATCGCCCTGGAGACGGACGTGCACCCCGGATTCCAGACCGACTGGCAGCAGCCCCTGGTGGTCGCCCTGACGCAGGCCACGGGCCTGTCCATCATCCACGAGACGGTCTACGAGTCCCGGCTGGGCTTCACCTCCGCGCTCAACCAGATGGGCGCCCACATCCAGCTCTACCGCGAGTGCCTGGGCGGCTCCGACTGCCGCTTCGGCCAGCGCAACTTCCTGCACTCGGCGGTCGTCTCGGGCCCGACGAAGCTCCAGGGCGCGGACCTAGAGATCCCCGACCTGCGCGGCGGCTTCTCGTACCTGATCGCGGCCCTCGCCGCCCAGGGCACCTCCCGCGTCCACGGCATCGGCCTGATCAACCGCGGTTACGAGAACTTCATGGAGAAGCTCTCCGCCCTCGGCGCGAAGGTGGAGCTCCCGGGCAAGGCCCTCGGCTGACCCCGGCACGAAGACGCCGATGGGGCGGTCACCCTTCGTGGGTGACCGCCCCATCGGCGTTCACTGCAGCGCCCGAAGGGGCGCGGGGAACTGCGCGACCAGCCACATCGGGCCGGCAGACGGGCGAGGGGCGCCCAGCCGAACGGCGCGGGACCGCTCAGGCGTGGAAGCGCCCGCAGGGCGCCTTACTTACCCTTGGCCGCTTCCTTGAGCTTCGACCCCGCCGAGACCTTCACGCTGTACCCGGCGGGGATCTGGATCGGCTCACCGGTCTGCGGGTTGCGCGCGGTGCGCGCAGCGCGGTGGGTGCGCTCGAAGGTCAGGAAGCCGGGGATGGTGACCTTCTCGTCGCCCTTGGAGACGATGTCGCCGACGACGTCGGCGAACGCGGCCAGCACGGCGTCGGCGTCCTTGCGGGTCACCTCGGCGCGGTCGGCCAGCGCGGCCACCAGCTCACTGCGGTTCATGTTGTTACTCCCGTGTTCTTCTTGCCGTTGAGGCGTGCCACGCGGCGGAGCCGCATGTCGGGCACGGCGAAAGCCGATGCTGCCAGGTTCCTCGGTGAGTCCCCGGACCCGGGTCCTTCGTCGGACCCTCGCGCCCAGGGACGCATCCTGCCTCTACCTGCGGCGGTAATGCCAATCCGGCACCCGCAGGAGTCGTGAGAACACCCGAGGGAGTCACACGAAGAGCGCCACGGCCTCCGCACGGTGACGCTCCGTCCGCTTCCGGCAGCGGACAGCAGGGGGCCGGAGCCCGGGTCCGGCCGCCCACCCTAGAGGGCGGCCGGGACTACGGGTTCCGCGACGCGCCGTTTCAAACCCCGTGGCGATCCTCACAGCGTGCGGACCACCCCGGACGACGGCCTCGGCGGCCGTCCCGGACGTCAGGCGCCGGCGGCCTGCGCGGAGGTCACGCGCCGGCCGCCCCGGACGTCACGCGCCCGCGGCCTTCGCGGCCTCGCGCACCGCGTCGGCGACCGCGCCGGCGACCTTGTCGTTGAAGACGGACGGGATGATGTAGTTCGGGTTCAGCTCGTCCTCGGTGACCACGTCGGCCAGCGCCTGCGCGGCGGCCAGCATCATCTCGGTGTTGACGGTCCGGGACTGCGCGTCCAGCAGGCCGCGGAAGACGCCCGGGAAGACCAGCACGTTGTTGATCTGGTTCGGGAAGTCGGAGCGGCCCGTGGCCACAACCGCCGCCGTCTGACGGGCGATTGCCGGGTCCACCTCGGGGTCGGGGTTCGCGAGCGCGAACACGATCGCGCCCTCGGACATCGCGGACACGTCCTCGGCGCCCAGCACGTTCGGCGCGGAGACGCCGATGAAGACGTCCGCGCCGCGCACGGCCTCCTTCAGCGTGCCGGTGAGGTTCTCCGGGTTGGTGTTGTCGGCGATCCAGCGCAGGGCGGAGCCGGGGGCGGCGTCGACCAGGTCCTCACGGCCGGCGTGCACGACGCCGTGGATGTCGGCCACCACGGCGTTCTTCACACCGGCGGCCAGCAGCAGCTTGAGGATGGCGGTGCCGGCCGCGCCGGCGCCGGACATGACGACCCGGATGCTCTCGATGGACTTGCCGGTGACGCGCAGGGCGTTGGTCAGGGCGGCGAGGACGACGATCGCGGTGCCGTGCTGGTCGTCGTGGAAGACGGGGATGTCGAGGGCCTCGCGCAGCCGGGCCTCGATCTCGAAGCAGCGCGGCGCGGAGATGTCCTCCAGGTTGATGCCGGCGAAGCCGGGGGCGATGGCCTTGACGATCTCCACGATCGCGTCGGTGTCCTGGGTGTCCAGGCACAGCGGCCAGGCGTCGATGCCGGCGAACCGCTTGAACAGGGCGGCCTTGCCCTCCATCACCGGCAGCGCGGCCTTCGGGCCGATGTTGCCGAGGCCCAGCACGGCGGAGCCGTCCGTCACGACCGCAACGGAGTTGCGCTTGATGGTGAGGCGGCGGGCGTCCTCGGGGTTCTCGGCGATCGCCATGCAGACGCGGGCGACACCCGGCGTGTAGATCATCGACAGGTCGTCACGGGTGCGGATGGGGTGCTTCGATGCCATCTCGATCTTGCCGCCGAGGTGCATCAGGAACGTACGGTCGGAGACCTTGCCCAGCGTGACGCCCTCGATCTGGCGCAGCTGTTCGACGATCTCGTCGGCGTGGGCGGTGGAGGTGGCCGCGATGGTCACGTCGATCCGGAGCCGCTCGTGGCCCGACGCGGTCACGTCGAGGCCGGTCACCAGGCCTCCGTGGGACTCGACTGCCCCGGTGAGCTGGGACACCGCGGTTCCTCCCGCGGGCACCTCCAGCCGGATGGTCATCGAGTAGGAGACGCTGGGCGCCGTTGCCATGGCCGACTTCCTCTGCTTTTCAACCGTGTCGCGAATCGTGCCGTCCGATCGTCGCACCTACCGCTGAGTACGTGGTAGCCGCCCCGGATTGCGGACGTTTTGTTCATCGCCGTCTGTCGTCAGACGAAAAGTGAGTTCCACCATACGAGAGGCGTCGGGGCAACAGAAGAGGCCCCCGTCACTCTCGTGACGAGGGCCTCTCCGACGTTCATGACACCGACCCGCCATGCTCGCCTCGCGGCAAGTGGTCGCTCGAAGCGACTAAGGTTGGGCCCGGGGGCTTGGATCGAGCCGGTGCCACGTCCAGGCTAACAAACGGATCGCTCAAGGCCATTCCCATGACCGCGGGATATTTCCCGCGCCCCTCACCGGTCCGCCCTCAGGGCCGCCGCGGCACCCTCCGCTCAGTCCCGCAGCAGGTCGGGCACCCCGTCCGCGTCCGGTTCGTCGCGCTCCGCCGACACCACCGTGAGCTGCTGCGTCGCGCGCGTCAGGGCGACGTAGAGCACCCGCAGGCCGGCCGGGGACTCGTCGGCGATCTCCGCGGGGGAGACGACCACCGTCGCGTCGTACTCCAGGCCCTTGGCCTCCAGGCTGCCGAGCGCCACCACCCGGTCGCCGAGCCCGTCGAGCCAGCGCCGGGCCTCCTCGCGCCGCCGCAACGCGACGACCACGCCGACCGTGCCGTCCACCCGCTCCAGCAGCCGGGCGGCCTCGGCGCGCACCGTGTCGCCCAGCGACCGTCCGGCCACGGCGAAGCGCGGCTCGACGCCGGTGGAGCGCACCGCGCGCGGCGACTCGGAGCCGGGCATGGCGAGGGCGAGGACCTTCGCCGCCAGCTCGGCGATCTCGGCCGGGTTGCGGTAGTTCACGGTCAGCTCGAAGCGGCGGCGCGGACGGGTGCCGAGGGCCTCGTCGCGGGCCTGGGCGGCCTCGTCGGGGTCGGACCAGGAGGACTGGGCCGGGTCGCCGACGATCGTCCACGTGGCGTGGCGGCCGCGGCGGCCGACCATGCGCCACTGCATCGGGGTCAGGTCCTGCGCCTCGTCGACGATCACGTGGGCGTACTCGACGCGCTCCTGGGCGAGCCGCTCGGCCCGCTCGCGCTGGGTCTCCTCGCGCACCGGCATCAGCTCCTCCAGGCCGGTGAGCTGGTCCAGCGGGTCGATCTCGCGCTTCTTGCGGGGCCGGGCGGGGGCGCCCAGGATCGCCTGGAGTTCGTCCAGCATCGCGATGTCGTGCACGGAGCGCCCGTCCCGCTGGAGGGCGCGCGCCAGCTTGCGCACCTCCCCCGGGTTGAGGATGCGCCGGGCCCAGCGGCCGAGTCGGCGCTCGTCGGCCATGGCGTCCAGGACGGCGGCGGGGGTGAGTTCCGGCCACCAGGCGTCGAGGAAGGCCGTGAAGTCGTCCTCGGAGGTGATGTCCTCGTCGAAGGAGGAGCGGAGCTCGGCGGCGAGCTCGGGGTCGGTGTGCCGGTTCCCGGCGCCGGAGCGCTCCCACAGGGCGTCCAGGAGGAGCTTGCGGGCGCGGGGGCGCAGCAGGTTGACGGGGGCGGTGCCGCCGAGGGCCGTGCGGCGGACGGCCGCCAGTTCCTCGGCCTCCAGCTCCAGACGGCGGCCGAAGGCGACGACCCGCAGCCGCTGCGGCGAATCGTTCAGCTCCAGCGCTCCGCGCGCGGCCTTCCGCAGCACCTTGAGCATGCGGTACGAGCCCTTGATGCGGGCCACGGCCGGGGAGTCGTACACGGTGGCCTCGGCGCCGTCGACGAGGGAGCCGATGGCGCGGATGGCGACCTGGCCCTCCTCGCCGAGGGACGGCAGCACGCCCTCGGTGTAGGCGACCAGCAGCGGGGTCGGGGAGACGATGAGGATGCCGCCCGCGTACCGGCGCCGGTCCTGGTAGAGCAGGTAGGCGGCGCGGTGCAGGGCGACGGCGGTCTTGCCGGTGCCGGGGCCGCCCTCGACGTAGGTGACGGAGGCGGCGGGGGCGCGGATCACCAGGTCCTGCTCGGCCTGGATGGACGCGACGATGTCCCGCATGGTGTGCGTACGGGCCTGGCCGAGCGCGGCCATCAGGGCGCCGTCGCCGATCACGGCGAGTTCGCGGCCGTCGAGGGTGGCCTTCAGCTCGGGGCGCATCAGGTCGTCCTCGACGCTCTGCACCCGGCGCCCCTTGGAGCGGATCACGCGGCGGCGCACGACCCGGCCGGGGTCGACCGGGGTGGAGCGGTAGAAGGGCGCCGCGGCGGGCGCCCGCCAGTCGATGACCAGCGGGGCGTAGTCCTCGTCGAGGACGCCGATGCGGCCGATGTGCAGGGTCTCGGCGATGTCGGCGGTGTTGTCGGGGCGGACGGCGCCCTCGGCGGGCTCGACGGCGGTGTACGCGCCGTCCGGGCCCTTCTTGCCGTCCTTGCCGAGCAGCAGGTCGATGCGGCCGAAGAGGAAGTCCTCGTACTCGTGGTGCAGCCGGTTGAGGTGGACGCCGGCCCGGAAGACTTGGGCGTCCCGCTCGGCGAGGGCGCCGGGCGTGCCGACGTGGCCGCGCTGGGCGGCGTCGCGCATGAGGAACTCGGCCTCGGAGATCTTCTCCTCGAGGCGCCGGTACACCCGGTCCAGGTGTTCCTGTTCCACACGGATCTCCCGGTCGCGAACGGTGTCGTGAACCGGGACGACCGCGGATTCCTGTTGAGCCTGAGCGGCCACCGGGCCCCCTTCTGACGTGCTGGGCAGCCGTCAACCGTACGCGAAGGGGGCCCCGTGAGGCTACGCGTCGACCTCCACGAGCGTCTTGCCGTCGAAGGTCGAGATCACGAAGTGGTCGATCTGGTTGCGCTCGAAGGCCGCGCCGCCCTGGACGTACAGCGGCTGCTTGCCCTTGTCGGTCGCGGCGTCGGGCAGTCCGTAGCCCTCGCCGGTGACCGCCCAGGAGTTCACCGTCTCGCGCTCGCCGTTCTTGCCGACGGCGATGAGCGAGCACTTCTGTTCGCCCTTGACGTTCTTCAGCTCGGTGACGATCTCGGTTCCCCAGAGCTTGTCCTCCAGGGCCACGGTGGCGGTCACCCCGGTGGTGGGGTCCGTCGCCGTGATCTTCTCGGAGCTCTTGTCGAAGGCGTCCTTGACCGGGTTGGCCGCGAGCGTGCGGCCGGTGTTGCCGCCGCCGCTGCCGCCGCCGTCCCCGCCGCTCGCCGCGACGGCCACGAACGGGCCGCTGACGATCAGCGCGCCGGCCGCGGCGACCATGTAGAAATTGCGGCGGCGCTTGCGCGCCCTGCGCTCGGCCACCTCGTCGACGAGCTTCTCCACCACGCGCGGCGACGGCTTCGCGGACAGCGACTCGCCGATGGCGGGCGATCCGGCGGCGTCGGGCAGGTCCGCGAGCGCGGCCAGCATCGGCTCCATCCCGGCGAGTTCGTCGAGCTGCTGGGCGCACCACTCGCAGGTCGCCAGATGCGCCTCGAAAGCGCCGGCTTCGGCGTCGTCGAGGATGCCGAGGGCGTAGGCACCGACTGTCTCGTGCTCGTTCGGCACCGGTGATCCCTCCATGGCACCAGACATACCCGTCCCGCCCGTGCCGAATCCCTGGTTTCCCCCGTACACACTCATCACGCCGTCACCCCCCGCTCCTCCAGAGCCAGCTTCATCGACCGCAGGGCGTAGAACACCCGGGAGCGTACGGTGCCGCTCGGTATGCCGAGTGTCTGGGCCGCCTCATTGACGGTACGCCCCTTGAAATAGGTCTCGACGAGGACCTCCCGGTGTGCCGGGGTCAGGTCGTCGAGTGCGTCCGACAGCGTCATCAGCCACAGCGCCTTGTCGATCTCGTCCTCCGCGGGGATGACCTCCAGCGGCGACGGATCGACCTCCTGCGGCCGGGCCTGCCGGCTGCGGTGGCCGTCGATGACGATGCGCCGGGCGACCGTCACCAGCCAGGGGCGTACCGAACCGGTCGCCCGATTGAGCTGACCGGCGTTCTTCCAGGCACGGATGAGCGTTTCCTGGACGACGTCCTCGGCGCGCTGCCGGTCTCCGGCGACCAGCCTGAGGACGTACGCCAGCAGGGGTCCTGCGTGCTCGCGGTACAGCGCACGCATCAGCTCCTCGTCAGGTTCCGAGGGCTGGGAAGACATGCGATGTCGGGCCCTCGTTCCACGTTCATTGGCCACGGCCGCATCCTTGCGCACGCCCACCTCCGGTGTCCGGGGGATCCCCCAGTCGGTCGCTCGACAACCGGTACGCACGCGGGGCGTTGGGTGTTCAAAGAGAGACGGCAGTTTTCTCAGGGGCGTCGCACCGACCGGGACATGAACGCACATTCCCCCCGCTCTCCCTTCACATTTCCGACACACGGCGGGCGGGAGGGCGCGCATGAACCCACACGAGGGCTCAACGGGTGCGTGACGCAGATCACTTGAGCAATTATCAGGATCTCCGGGGCGCGAAAACCGCGAACGGGATAAGGGAGTTCATTCGGGCGCGGGCGGCCGGGTGCTGTTCAGGCGCGGGTGAGGGCCGCCGTACGGCGGCGGTGCCGTGCCACGCGTTCCCGGTTCCCGCAGACCTCGCTGGAGCACCAGCGCCTGCGGCGTCCCCGTGAGGTGTCGACGTACACGATGGGGCAGTTGTCGCCCTCGCACTGGCGCAGGCTCGCGCGGGCGGCCGGGTCGGTCAGCAGGTCCACCGCGTCCCGCGCCACCGCCCCGAGCAGCGCGTCACCCCCGGGCGGTCCGTCGAGCCGGCGCACCAGCGTCCCGTCCGCGCCCGGGACCGCGCGGGGCGCCGGGGGCGCGGAGCGGGCGAGGTCGTTGACCCGGGCGAGCGCGTGGCCGTACGACGGCGAGCGGGGCGCGCGCACCAACGGGACGAGATACGCGCGCAGTTCGCGGAAGGCGTCCAGCCAGGACGGGTCGGCGTGGGCGAGCGGGGTGTCCTCGGGGACGAGTCCGGCGCCGGTGATCCAGGCCCGCAGCGCGTCGACGGAGCCCAGCCGTTCCCCTGGATGAGTGGTCGCGAGCAGATCCAGGCAGACCCGCCCGGTGTCGAACCTCAGCTCGTAGGACGCCGTGACCGTGCCCAGTGCCATGTCCTGCCACCGCCTAGGTGGGCCCCCGCGCGCGTGGGGGCCGTGCGCGAACCGGGAAACCGTGCTCCCTCCACAGTGCCCGCCCGCCCCGAACCCCGGAACCCCTCCCGCCGGGTGCTTTCGGCACGGCCTCGCCGGCACGCACCGTGGCGCCCGGATCAGACCGCCGCGTCGTACTTGGTGTCCGCCGCCGGGTCGAGGGCGAGGCGGTAGCCGCGCTTGACGACCGTCTGGATCAGCTTGGGGGCGCCCAGAGCCGTGCGGAGGCGGGCCATCGCCGTTTCCACCGCGTGTTCGTCGCGGCCCGCGCCGGGGAGGGCGCGCAGCAGTTCCGCGCGGGAGACGACCCAGCCGGGCTTGCGAGCCAGGGCCCGCAGCAGGGACATCCCGGCGGGCGGCACCGGCCGCAGTTCGCCGTCGACCAGCACCGCGTGGCCCCGGATCTCCACCCGGTGTCCGGCGACGGGCAAGGTGCGGGCGCGGGCGGGGAGTTCGCGGCACAGGAGCTGGACCAGCGGGCCCAGGCGGAAGCGTTCGGGCTGCACGGTGTCGATGCCCCGCGCCTGGAGCGGCAGGGCGGTGACCGGGCCGACGCAGGCGGGCAGCACGTCGTGGCCGAGCGCGGCCAGCAGCTCGTCCAGCAGGCCCCGCTCCTCGGCACGGGACAGCAGCGACGCGGCGGCGGGCGCGCTGGTGAAGGTGACCGCGTCCAGGGTGCGGGCGACGGCCGCGTCGACCAGCCGGTCCACCGGCCCGATGTCCTCCGGCGGCAGCCACCGGTAGACCGGTACGCCCACCACCTCCGCTCCCGCGGCCCGCAGTGACTCCACGAACCCGGGCAGCGGCTCGCCGTGCAGCTGGACGGCGATGCGCAGCCCGTCGACGCCCTCCTCCAGAAGCCGGTCCAGCACCTCTGCCATCGACTCCGACGCCGGCGACCACTCCTCGTTCAGTCCCGCCGCCCGGATCGCGCCCTTCACCTTGGGCCCGCGGGCCAGGATCCGCACCTCGCGCAGCCGCTCCAGCAGGTCCTCGCCGAGCCCCCAGCCGTCCGCGGCCTCCACCCAGCCGCGGAACCCGATGGCGGTGGTGGCGACCGCGATGTCCGGGGCCCGCCCGATGATCTCCTTGGTGGCGGCCAGCAGCTCGCTGTCGTCGGAGAGCGGCACGATCCGCAGCGCCGGGGCGTGCAGCACCGCCGCCCCACGGCGCTCCAGCAGCGCGCCCAGTTCGTCGGCCCGGCGCGCCGCGGTCACGCCCACGGTGAACCCCGCGAGGGGCCCCTGTTCCGGAGACTGCTCTCGTTCGTCGTACATCACTCTCGTCCCGGCTCGAGTCGGCGTCCTGCACGGAGGTGCGGCTCCACGTCCGTGCCGAGCGAGCCTGTCAACCATCCATGACAGGCTCGGTTCGGCTTCATGTCACCAGTGTTACGTCACCCGCCGTCACACCTCGGCGTAGCTGAGCTGCGGCTTCTTCTCCGTGGCGGGGGTGTCGCCGGCCGGGCGGACGGCGGGCCGGCGAAGGTATACCGCCCACGTGACCGCGAAACAGACCGCGTAGCAGGCGAGGAACGCCGCGAACGCGCCCGTGCCTGAGCCGTAGGAGAGGAAGGACTGGCGGAAGGCCAGGTTGATGCCGACGCCGCCGAGCGCGCCCACCGCGCCGATCAGGCCCATCGACGCCCCGGACAGCCGCCGCCCGTACGCGGCCGCCGCCTCGCCTTCGAGGCCCAGCGCCTGCGCCTTGGCCTGGAAGATGCCGGGGATCATCTTGTACGTCGAGCCGTTGCCGAGGCCGGTCAGTACGAACAGCCCCACGAAGGCGACGGTGAACAGCGCCAGCGACTGCGCCATCGAGGCGGCGATCAGTACGGCGGTCGCGGCGCCCATGGCGACGAAGTTCCACAGGGTGATGCGCGCGCCGCCGTAGCGGTCGGCGAGCCGGCCGCCCAGCGGCCGGATCAGCGAGCCCAGCAGCGGCCCGACGAAGGTGACGTACGCGGCCTCCAGCGGGGTGCGGTCGAACTGGTTCTGCAGCACCTGCCCGAAGGCGAAGCTGTAGCCGATGAACGAGCCGAAGGTGCCGATGTAGAGGAACGACATGATCCAGGTGTGCGGGTCGCGCGCGGCGTCCTTGGCGGCGCCGGTGTCGTTGTTCACCGAGGCCAGGTTGTCCATGTAGAGCGCGGCGAGCACGGCGGCGACGAGGATCAGCGGGATGTACAGGCCCAGCAGGACCCGCGGTCCCCCGCTCGCGCCGATGATCGCGAGGGCGACGAGCTGGATGACGGGGACACCGATGTTGCCGCCGCCCGCGTTCAGGCCGAGCGCCCAGCCCTTCTTCCGCAGCGGGAAGAAGGCGTTGATGTTGGTCATGGAGGACGCGAAGTTGCCGCCGCCGATGCCGGCCAGCAGGCCGACCAGCAGGAACGTAGTGAAGGAGGTCCCGGGCTCCATCACCGCGAACGCGGCGACGGTCGGCACGAGCAGCAGGCCCGCGGAGACGATCGTCCAGTTCCGCCCGCCGAACACCGCGACGGCGAAGGTGTACGGGACGCGCACGACGGCGCCGACGAGCGTGACCATCGACGTCAGCAGGAACTTGTCGGCGGGGGTCAGTCCGTATTCGGGGCCCATGAAGAGCACCAGCACGGACCACATGGTCCAGATCGAGAAGCCGATGTGCTCGGACAGGACGGAGAAGAGGAGATTGCGGCGGGCGATCCGCTCTCCGGTGCGGTTCCAGAAGGTCTCGTCCTCCGGGTCCCACTGCTGGATCCAACGGCCGCTGCGGGCTGTCATGGGGCCTCCACTGCTCTCCGGGGCGCGGCGGTGCCGCGAGGGCTTGTCCCGAAGGTAGGGAGGGAGCGTTTCCGGCCTGTGGCACGCGGTGACCGGCAGGGAACGTTGCTCTCACCCCCGCCGGGGGCGGGGTGAGAGAAGTCCGTCACCGGTCACCGACGGCGCGGTGAGGGTCAGTGCTGCGGGGGCTGCCCGTAGGGGCCGGGCGCCTGCTGCGGCGGTACGCCGTACGGGCCCGGCTGGCCGTAGGCGGGCGGCTGCTGGGCGTACGGGCCGGGCTGCGCGTACCCCGGGGCGGGCTGCTGCTGCGGGAACGGCGGCGCGCCCTGGGCCTGCGCGCCGTACGGCCCGTACGGGCCGCCCCCGTACGGCGTGCCGGAGCCCGGAGGCAGGTAGCGCACGCGGCCCGTCTCGTCCGCCACCGGTGCGAAACCGGCCGCCTGGAGCCGCGCCGCGAACTTGGCGTTGCGCTTGCGGGTGACGACGAACCCGATGCCGAAGACCGCCATGAGGGCCAGCCAGATGATCCCCGCGATCACGAAGTCGTCCGAGGTGCCGCCCAGCCGGTAGGCGATGATCACGGAGCCGATGGAGACGCCGATCGCGCCGTAGCCCATGCGCTTCTCGGCGCTCTTGCCGGTGAGGTCGAAGTTGATGCGCGCCTTGAGCAGTTCGAACGCGTCCGGCACGAGCGGCGGCACGGAGACGCCGTCGTGGGCGTTGGGATACTGCGCCCAGTTCTGCGCGGCGCGGGCCCGCGCCTGCGGGCTGGGGTCGGGCACGATCAGCATCTTCAGCTGGCTGTTGTTCCCGCCGCCCTGCCGGACGTCGGCGTACTCGTAGCCGAACTGCTGGGCGACGAAGGCGAGTCGGGCGAGTTTCTTCACGGATGCCATGGGACTGGTGAGCTCCACCGGCTCCCCGCTCGCCATCAACTGCATCATCTTCTGCGTCTGCCGCTTGCTCATTCGCCCCGCGCCCCCTGGCCCACCGTTCACTTCAGCAACAGGGGCAGTGTGGCACGCCCGCCCACCTCGAACCAGAGCAGCTTCCCGGCTCCTCGCCTCGGCCCGCCGTCGCCGAGGGACCACCCACCCCAGGAGTCGGCGTACTCCTGCACGAGACGCAGTCCCCGCCCGGATTCGGCGCCGGGCCGAGCGGGCGGAACGGAGTCGTCGCCACCAGCCCCGCTGAACGGGGCCGGGACGTACGGGTGACTGTCCCACACGCCGACCCGCAGCCGGCCGTCGCTCAGCCCGGTGAGCCGCAGGGACGCGGGCCCCTTGGTGTGCAGGTAGGCATTGGTGACCAACTCCGACGTCAGCAACTCCACGACGTCGAGGGCGTCCTGCCTGCCGTGCCCGTCGAGCGCCGCCCGCACCGTCATGCGTGCGACGCGTACCGCGCGGGGGTCACGGGGGAGGCGAAGGGCGTACGCCCAGGAGCGGGGCGGGGCTACGGTGACCATGGGTGTCTCCGGGGATCAGAAGGGGACTTGGGTTTCGCACTCACGGCCACGCCGGGCGGTGGCAGTGCCTTGGTCGGTGCGCTTCCGGCTTACGAGCGCGACGTGTGAGCGATACCGCTACGGTAGAGCCGATCTGGAAGATAGATCTCCCAGGTGCGGGAGGTTCATCTCTATTTAGCTCGTGTGAGGGACGTGAGAGCCGCTTCGCGGCCAGGAAGGACACGCTGTGCCGCCCACGAACAATCCGACGCTGCGGCAACGGAGACTGGGCGCCGAGCTGCGCAAACTCCGCGAGAAGGCGGGGTTCACGGTGACCCGGGCCGCCGAGCACCTGGGCGTCAACCAAGGGCGCGTGAGCATGATCGAGACCGGTCGCAGCCCGGTGAGCGCCGACCTCGTGCGCGGGATGGCGTCCGCCTACGAGTGCTCCGACAAGGCTCTGGTCGACGCGCTGGCCGCCATGACCGGGCGCCGACGCCGGGGCTGGTGGGACGAGTACCGCGAGCATCTGCCCGCCGCACTGGTCGACCTGGCGGAGCTGGAACACCACACGACCGCGCTACGCGTCGCGCTGGTGATCCACATTCCGGCGCTGTTGCAGACCACCGATCACGCCCGCGCCCTCTTCCGGACCGTCGTGCCGCCCATGCGCCAGTACGAGATCGAGCACCGTCTCACGTACCGCATCAAACGGCAGGGCATCCTGCACCGAGAGGATCCGCCGTCCTACTCGGCGATCATTCACGAGGCGGCCCTCCGCATGGGCTTCGGCGGCTCTTCGGTGGCTCACGGCCAGCTCACACACCTGCTCGACATGGGCGAGTTGCCCCATGTCACCATCAGGGTGATCCCGTTCGGCACGGACCACTTCCCGAGCACCGGCCAGTCATTCGACTACCTCATGGGCGCCGTACCGCAGCTCGACACGGTCCAACTGGACACGCACCACGGGGGCTGCGGTTTCCTGGACGCGGAGGCACAGTTGGCCAAGTACCGAGCCGTACTGGACCACATGACGTCCTGCGCACTCGATCCCACCGAGTCCCGCAACTTCATCCACAACCTCATCCGGAAAGCCTGAGAAGGAACACCGTGCAGACCATCCGTTGGCGCAAGTCGTCCCACAGCGGCGACAGTTCGAACTGCGTAGAGATAGCCCCCACGGCCGCCGCCGTCCTCATACGCGACTCGAAGACGACGTCCGGCCCGCGGCTCGGCCTCTCCCCCACCGCGTGGGCCGCCTTCCTCACGCACATCAAGAAGTGACCGCCGACTCCGGCGGCCTTCTCTTCTTCTGCTACAGCTCAGATTGACGCCAGCGCTTCACCAAATCATCCAGGGACTGCTGCAGAAATTTCCCGGTGAACGCCTGCCGGTAGCTTCCGGTCGAAATACCGACGGCACTCGCCTCAGCACCGTCGATCAGCCTGACAGCACCGGAGGGACTCTCAGCGGAACCGAACTCGCCGAAGTCGAACCCCGGAAATGCCAAATTCGGCGAGTGGTAAATTTCCGGCTCGGCCGGAAATGCGGAAAGCAGACCCTCATCCCGCCCGACCACTTGCCATGATCCGTTCACGACCTCCGTATCATCACTGTAAACGGGGAACTTGCATGCGGAGGAATGTTCGGGGTGCACAGCGTCGAGGGAACGGAACTTCTCTCCGAAGATTCCGAACGCCACGCCGAACCTGTTGCGCGCGACCACGATCACCGCATACCAGGCGTCATCGACGGGAACAGCAAGAATGTCCCCCACCTCGGGCCGGGCAGAACTCCCTGCTCCTGCAATTACGAGGCGGGAGATATCCCCAGCGGACACATCCACGAGGTTCGCCGCTTCGCTGTTGACGAATTCCAGCAGGATGTTCGCCAGGTCATTCGGGGGTACAGGGCCCCCACCGTCCTCATCGGACAGGCCCGCTAGGAAGTCAGCCACGTCCGTGAACACCGAGTCACCCATTTCGGACACCCTGGACTCTGCCGGGCCAGAGTAGGCGGTTCCGTCCGCCAGAGTGGCCTCAAATTCGAGAGGGGCAGAGTAAATGGCTTCCGATGACCACTTGAAGAGCTCCAAGAACTCCTTCAAGGATGGCCGGCCACCTGCAGTCTCGGAGAACTCCAGCAGAATCGCCCTCAGCTTTGCGTTCACACGTTCGCCACTCACGGGCACCCTCCATTCTTATAGCTCTCGTAGGCAAGATATGCGGGCTTTTTTCCTGACTCCATCGGGTTGTCGCGATTCCCTCGATACGTTGGCCCCCTCCCGACGTAGGTACCGAAGTACTCCATCATCCGCTGTTCGAGGAGACGCGCTTGACCGTATGTCCTGGTACCCGGAAACACGCTCATCTTGTCACCCTTTGCAGGGCTGAACCGATCATGATTGTTGCCGTGCCGGGTCTGTAGCGTGAACGGTGTAACTCCCCGCTAGGTGGCAGCAGTTAAGGCTGCTGTGACCGATGGGAGCAGGACCGTGAAGCAGAATACGCGTTCGACCACTGAAGTGGACGAAGAGACGGCTGCGCCGTCTCTGGACAGGTCTCTGGTGGCCCAGCTGATGGCTCAGGCAAAGGCTGACGGTGTGAGCCTGACCGGAGAGGGAGGACTCCTCGCCCAGCTGACGAAACTGGTGCTGGAAGGAGCCCTGGAGGGCGAGCTCACCGACCATCTCGGCCGGGAGAACGGCCAGCGGACCGAGGACGGCCGCAGCGGGAACTACCGCAACGGGCACCGGTCGAAGACGGTGACGACGGAGGTCGGGCCGGTGGAGATCGACGTCCCGCGCGACCGGAACGGATCGTTCGAGCCGGAGTTGGTGAAGAAGCGGCAACGGCGACTGACCGGCGTCGACGAGATGGTGCTGTCGCTGTCGGCGAAGGGCCTCACCCACGGAGAAATCTCCGCGCACCTCGCCGAGGTCTACGGCGCCGAGGTGTCCAAGCAGACGATCTCCACGATCACGGACAGCGTGCTCGAGCGGATGACCGAGTGGCAGAACCGTCCGCTCGACCGCGTCTACCCGGTCGTATTCATCGACTGCGTGAACGTCAAGATCCGCGACGGCCAAGTCGCCAACCGACCCGTCTACATGGCGCTCGCCGTGACCGCGGAAGGAACCCGCGACATCCTCGGCCTGTGGGTCGGAGACGGCAGTGAGGGAGCCAAGTACTGGCAGCACGTCCTCACCGAGATCAAGAACCGAGGCGTCGCGGATGTCCTCATGGTCGTCTGCGACGGACTGAAGGAACTTCCCGAGTCCGTGACCCGCGTCTGGCCCCTGACCGTGGTCCAGACCTGCGTGGTTCATCTGCTGCGGAACAGCTTCCGTTACGCGGGCCGGCAGGACTGGGAGAAGCTCGCGAAGGACCTGCGGCCTGTCTACACGGCTCCGACCGAGGCCGCGGCAGCCGAGCGGTTCGGCGAGTTCCAGGAGAAGTGGGGGACGAAGTACCGGGCCGTCGTCCGGCTCTGGGAGAACGCCTGGGCGGAGTTCGTGCCCTTCCTCTCCTTCGATGCGGAGATCCGAAAGATCATCTGCACGACCAACGCGATCGAATCGGTCAACGCCAGGATCCGCAAGGCCGTCCGGGCCCGCGGCCACTTCCCGACCGACCAGGCCGCCCTCAAGTGCGTCTACCTGGCGATCATGAGCCTGGACCCGAAAGGCACCGGCACGAAGGCGTGGACCCGCCGCTGGAAGCCGGCCCTGAATGCCTTCGACATCGCGTTCGACGGCCGACTCACCCTCGGCACCGCCAACAACTGAAATCAACCAACGGAGTTACACCGTTCCGCAGACACTCCCGGACCCGGGCGGCGACGACCTGCCCCCGTACGTCGCCGCGCCCTCCGGCCACTTCAAGGGCGGCCTGATCACCCACAACGGCGACATCTACGGCGGTGACGGCCTCCAGGACCTCATCGTCCGCGTCGGCGGCAAGCTCTGGGTCTACCCCGGCGACGGCTACGGCGCGGTCGACATCGACCGACGGGTGGAGATCCTCCTCCCCGACAACGCGCCCAGCCCCGCCTCCCTCACCCAGATCGTCTCGGCCGGCGACGCCACCGTGGACGGCCGCACGGACTTCTTCGCCACCGTGGGCGAGGAGATCTGGGCCTTCACCGGCTACCACGGCGCCAGCATCGACAAGGCGATCCGGCTGTCCTCCACCCCCTGGGCCGACCGCGACATCGTCACCGTGGCGGACATCAGCGGCGACGGGGTGACGGACCTGGTCTACCGCACCGACGTCTCGGGCCGGCTCCTCTTCCGCAAGGGCATCAAGGCCGCCGCCGGCGGAACCGACCTGACCTCCCTGGCCTCCGCCGCCAACTCCGCCGACGGGGTCGACGCCGTCTACGGTTCCTCCGGCTGGGGCAGCTCCAGCATCTACCTGCTCATCGGCACCCCCGACGCCAACGGCGACGCCATCCCCGACATCTGGACCGCGCGCACCGACGGAACCGTACGCTTCTACGCCGGCGGCAGGACCGTCCTGTCCGGATCCGGCACCGAGATCATCGGAACGGCGAGCTACTGGAAGACCCGCATCGCCATCGGCTGAGCCGCACGGCCGCAGGCGAAACGGGCGAGGGCCGTCGGAGGTGTTGTCCGACGGCCCTCGCCCGTTTCGCGCGTCAGCGCCGTGACCGTCAGCCCCGGTGCGCCCCGGCGCCCGGCTGGGGGCGCTTGCTCCTGCTGCCGTTCGGCCACAGGCGTGGCTTACGCTTCGCCCCGAGGTCCTCGATCCAGCCGACTGCGAGGATCATCAGGCCGATGAGCGGCCAGACCAGGGCGAACGTCCAGAGCGTGTACGTGCTGTCGAGAGCGGCTGTCGCCCGCTCGCTCTGCATGAACGGAAGCTCGTACAGCAGGTCGATGATCGGGAACGTCGCCATGATCATCATGTTGTGCCACAGGTAGATGGTGACCGCCCGGTTGTTGGACAGGGTCACCAGCTTGTCCCAGTTCGCCAGGCGTCCGGGGAGCTCCCGCCACGACGGGGAGTACTGGAGCAGGATCACCACGAAACCGAACGACCAGGCGGCATCGGCCAGCGGAATGTCGTTGAGGTCCCAGCCCGAGGAACCGAGGTGGCCCGAAGCCCACCACAGGCCGAAGGCCATCACCAGGGACGCGCAGGAGACGGAGACGTACCGCGGGATCTGCTTCAGCATGCCGTCGTGATGGGCGAAGCCGAGGACCCAGCAGCCGCCGTAGACCGCGAAGTCGGTGACCGCGTTGCCCAGCTCGCCGGGGATGGTCACCAGGCCGGTGCCGACGATCGCCGTCAGGCCGAGCGGCGCGAGCAGTGTCGGCCAGGGAGCCTTGCGGAACAGCCACAGCAGCAGCGGCGACGCGATGACGAACCACAGGTAGGCGCGCAGGTACCACAGCGGCCCCACGGTGTCGTCCGCCCAGGTGCTCTCCAGCGGACCCACGACTCCGGCCTCCACCGGGTAGGGCGGGGCGCCGATCGGGACGACGTAGTTGACCAGGTTGATCAGACCCCAGACCCCGTCCTGGTCCGGGTCCTTCGAGGGGCTCCAGTCGACCACGAACAACAGCGTCAGCACGACCGCCGCGAACGCCCACAACGGCGGCAGCAGCCGACGGACCCGCCCGCGGATCACGCTCCACGCCGGACGCTTCAGCGACCGCGCCATCAGCGAGCCCGCCAGCGCGAACATCACGCCCATCGACGGGAACAGCACCGACAGCCAGGCCCACCCGAAGAGGTGGTACACCACGACGCGGACCAGAGCGATGGAGCGCAGCAGGTCCAGGTACCGGTCGCGGCCCGGCTTCCCGGGCTCCGGGGCGGGCACGGGCTCGGTCGTGCGCTGCTGCGGGACGTCGGCGTGCGGTGTTCCGCACGGGCCCGCCGGTTCCGGGCTCACGCCCGTACCGGTCGTGTATCCGTGGGTCATGCCACGGGCCTCCGATCATCGCCGCGCCGGCTCTGGCCCGGCACCGCTCCGGCGACGGGCGCCTCGACGACGCCGGTGCGGCGCAGCTTCTGCCAGCGCAGGCGGCCGCCGGTGAGTGCGGTGATCCAGGACTGGAGCAGCACGACGTACATGAGCTGGCGGTAGAGGATCTGCTGCAACGGCAGCGAGATCAGGTGGGTCATGCGTTCGCGGTCGAGGCGGAAGGCGAAGGCCGCGCAGACCGCCTGGATGGCGAGGACGCCCAGCCACGCCGTGATCGTCTTCTCGGTCGGGCCGAAGACGATGCCGTAGAGCAGGAAGACGTCGATCAGCGGGGCCAGCAGCGGGGCCACGATCATGAACAGGGAGACGAAGGGCAGCCCGATGCGGCCGAAGCGGCCGGAGGGACCCTTGTCGATCACCGCGCGGCGGTGCTTCCAGATGGCCTGCATGGTGCCGTACGACCAGCGGTAGCGCTGCGACCACAGCTGCTGGACGGACTCCGGGGCCTCGGTCCAGGCGCGGGCGTTCTCCGCGTAGACCACGCGCCAGCCGGCGCGGTGCAGCGCCATGGTGACGTCGGTGTCCTCGGCGAGCGTGTCGTCGCTCATGCCGCCGATGGGCTCCAGCGCCGACTTCCGGAAGGCGCCGACGGCGCCCGGGATGGTCGGCATGCAGCGCAGGATGTCGTACATCCGGCGGTCCAGGTTGAAGCCCATCACGTACTCGATGTGCTGCCAGGCGCCGATGAGGCTGTCCTTGTTGCCGACCTTCGCGTTGCCGGCGACGGCGCCGACCCTCGGGTCTGCGAACGGCTGGACCAGCTCACGGACGGTGGACGGCTCGAAGACCGTGTCGCCGTCCATCATCACGACGATGTCGTAACGGGCGTTGGCCAGGCCCCGGTTGAGGGCTGCGGGTTTGCCCGCGTTGAGCTGGCGGATGACCCGGACGTTGGGCAGGCCCATGGCCTCGACGATGCGGGCGGTGCCGTCGGTGGACCCGTCGTCGATGACCAGCACCTCGATGGGATGGTCGCTGGCCATCAGGGAGTTGACGGTGTTCTCGATGCACTTGGCCTCGTTGTACGCCGGGACCAGCACCGTGACCGGCTCGGTGACCGGCGGACCCCAGCGGAAGCCCCTGCGGCGCACCCGGCGGGCGTGGGCGCCGGACAGCAGCAGCATCAGCACGAAGCGGGCGATGACCAGGGTGCCGATGACGGCGAGGCCGACGACCAGCACGTCGGTGATCTTCTCGGAGGCCTGCACCAGGAAGATCCAGGCCTTGCCCTTCCACAGCTCGGGTCCGGTGACCGGGCTGTGCGCGCTGGGCGCGTCCAGGGCCTCGGTCAGGTTGTCGAACTCGTAGCCCTTGGCCTTCAGATCGGGCAGGAACCGGTCGAGGGCGGCCACGGTCTGGCTGCGGTCGCCGCCGGAGTCGTGCATGAGGACGATGGCGCCCTCGCCCTTCTCCGGGGTGGCGCGGCGGATGATCTCGTCGACGCCGGGCCGCTTCCAGTCCTCGCTGTCGGTGTTGTTGACGACGGTGAGGTAGCCGCGGCTGCCGATGTACTGGGTGACCGGCCAGGACGCGTTGTCCATGGCGTCGGAGAACGACGAGTAGGGCGGGCGGAACAGCGAGGTGCGGATGCCGGCCGCGCCGGTGATGGCGAGCTGGTTCTGCGACAGCTCCCAGTCGATGCGCTTCTTGGACTGGAGCGACAGGTCGGGGTGGTTGAAGGTGTGCAGGCCGATCTCGTGCCCCTCGTCGACCATGCGCTGGACGAGGTCCGGGTACCGGGAGGCCATGGTGCCGGTGACGAAGAAGACGGCGTGCGCGTCGTGCTTCTTCAGCACGTCGAGCACCTTCGGCGTCCAGATGGGGTCCGGGCCGTCGTCGAAGGTGAGCACCAGGTGGCGGTCCGGCACGCTCAGCGTGGCGGCCTTGCCCGTGCGGGCGTCTATCACCGGTCCGCCCTCGAGCACGTCCTTGGGCACCTCGGTGGTGGGCGCGGGGTCCTGCACCCGGTGGTCGGCGAGGATCTCGCTGTGCACATAGCCGCGGAGCATCAGCATGGCGGCGAGGGCGACCAGGACGAGCAGCGGCAGCAGCAGGCGCAGCGGTACGCGACGGCGCAGTGCGCCGCGCCGGTCCGGGCGGGGCGCCCGGCGGCGGTGGGACGGTGATGCCATCAGATGACGTTCTCCGGGGACGGTGCGGCGGCGGGGTCGGAGTCGGCGCCCGCGGCGGGTTCGGCGGCGACCGGCTGGTCGGCGGAGGGGGCGGACAGGGTGTCGGTGCCGCTCACCTCACCGCCGCCGCCTCCGGTGGGGTCGGTGGTGTCGGGCGGCGTGGTGTCGTCCGGGGCCGTCGGCGTGGTGGGCTGCGTGGCGGTGCCGCCGCCGGCCGGGGGCGTGGTCCCGGTGGTCGCGCCGCCTCCGACGCCGCCGGTGGCCGGCTGGGAGCTGGCGCGGCCCGCCGGCGTGGTCGCCGGGGAGCCGCCGTCCGGCTGCTGCACGCTGCCGCCGGTGCCGCCCGCCACGGGGGCGGAGACGCCGGGCCCCGGCAGGTCGGAGGCGCCCGGGGTGGGCGTGCCGAGGCCGGGGTCGAGGCTGGTGCCGGAGCTGGGCGCGGGGTCGGTCGCGGAGGGCCGGGGCGTGGTCTCGACCTGCTCGGCGGGCTTCTCCTCCTGGCCCGGTACGGGCATCCAGGGGGCGTCGGAGTTGCCGGACAGCAGGGTGGCGACCATGACGACGGCGTAGCCCGCGCAGGCGAGGCCGACGGCCAGGCCGATACGGCGGTAGAGCCGGTTGCGGCGGCCCGACTCGTCGACGAACACGGGGGCGGCCTCGGCCGGCGCGCCCGCTCGGGGCGTACGGCTCAGCACACCGCCGGCGCCGATCTGCACGGCGTCGAGCTGGACCGTCACCTCGTGCGGGTCGTGGGTGGCCTCGGTCGTGGGGTCGTCCTGCCACGGGTCGCGGACGGCGGCGTCGGCGGCCGGGGCGGGAGCCGCCGAAGCGGCCGGGGCCGACGCGGCGGCGGGGCGCGGCACGCGCAGGGCGGTGGTGCGCTCGGAGTCGTAGGCGTCCTCGGCGGGCCGGGGTGCGGCGGGCGCGGACGGCTTGCGGAAGGCGTCGAAGCGGTCCCGTCCGGCGGACGCCGCGGGGCCGGCGGCGTGCCGGGCGCCTCCGGACGCGCCGAGTCCGTCACCCGCGTGGGAGGTCGCCCCCGGACCGCCGCCCACCTCGGGCAGCACCTGGGTGCGGTCCTCACCGCCGTACCGGGGCGCGCCGGACGCGCCGGGGCGGCCGGCCGTCCCGGGCAGCACCTCGGTCCGGTCGTCACCCCCGGTCGGGGGCAGCACCTGCGTACGGTCCTCGTCCCTGCCGTTCCCGGACGGGAACACGCCGAGCCGCGCCCAGCGTTCGTCCAGGGACCCGGAACCGGAACCGGCGCGGAAGGTTTCCGCGCCGTCTCTCACTCCGGGTTCGGCGGGTCTCTCCGCCAGGGGGAGCACCCGTGTCTCACGGGCGTCCTCGTCCGCTTCCGCGAACCTCCGGGATCCGTCGGCCGACCGCGGCCGCCCCGGTTGGGCGTCTTCTCGCCACTTATCCACGCGCTCGCACTTCCCCCCAACGGAACCATCGGCGCGCGTACGACCCGAGCACCCGTCGACGGACCGGGCCCCCACCCGCTCCGAGCGCCCCGTTTATCACACCGTGCTCGAGCATCGAATGTAGCGCACGCGGGGGTTGTGTGTTTGCGGCGCGACCTTTTGTGTCAGCAGCGAGACATTGGGTGCGCTCCCATCACAGCGGCGTCCGATGCCGGGAGCCAGGAGTCCACGGGACGCTGCAACCAACTCCGCTCGGCGGCCAATTCGGCCGCGGACCTGCACAGTTCCTCCAAAGCGGGGTGGATCATTCCCTTTCGCCACACAAGGGACACGGGTGAGAGGGGTACCGGCTCCACCAGGGGTCGCGAAACCGTCCCCGGCAATGGCGGAAAACTCACCACGGCGAGGACGGGGTTCCGGGACCGCGCCATCACCCGCTGGAACTCCTCCTCCCCCACCGCCAGCGGCGCGGGCGGCGCGAGGTCGATGCCCCGCCCGTCGAAGAGCCGCCGCGCCAGGTCGGTCCACTCCTCGGTGCGCGTGTTGCCCGCCCCGGCGTAGACGGTCTCGCCCGCCAGCGCGGCGAGCGGCACCTCGGGCAGCCCGGCCAGGGCGTGGCCCTCGGGGAGCAGCACGGCCATCGGCTCGTACCGCACCGGCTGCTGGTCGAGCCCGGCCCGCACGGAGGGGGCGAGCCCCGCGAACCGGCCGAACGACGCGTCGAGCCGCCCCGCGAGCAGCTCCCCCGCCGCCCAGGTCAGCCCGCTCTCGTAACGGGCCATCAGCTCGTGCCCGGGGGCGCGCTCCCGCGCCCGGTGCAGCACCTCGCGGTGGGTTCCGAGGCCGGGCGAGTTGAGGTCCACCAGCAGCGGGCGGCTCTGTCCGGCGGCGGCGAGCAGGTCGTCCTGCGCCTGGAGCGCGGCGCGGGCATACGGCAGCAGGCGCTCGCCGTCGGCGGTGAGCGTGACCCGGCGGGTGCTGCGGACGAACAGCTCACAGCCCAGCTCCCGCTCCAGGCGCCGCACGTCCCGGCTGAGCGCCTGCTGGGCGACGTAGAGGCGGGCGGCGGCGCGGGTGAAGTGCAGTTCCTCGGCGACGGCGACGAAGGCGCGCAGCAGGCGGGGGTCGATGTGGGCGTGTGCGGACATGGCCGCGAACCTACAACACAGGTGCGTCAATGAGCGCCGAACAGGTGTTGGACCGGCCACCCCGCCAGGCGGGACGGTGAGGTCATGCCGCAGCCGACCTCGCGGGACACCCGCCTGTTCACCGTCACCGCCGACACCCTCGTGGCCGTCGACTTCACACCCCGCGAGCCCCGACCCCCGCGCGAGCCGGGCCCGTACCGCCGTCTGTTCGCGGTGCCCGGGGCCCGCGCCTTCACCGCGGGGAACCTGCTCGCCCGGCTGCCGATGGGGATGTTCGCGCTGAGCGCGATCGTGATGATCGCCGGGAGCCGCGGGTCCTACGCCCTGGCCGGCGCCGTCACCGCGACCGGGCTCGCCGCCACGGCGGTGGTCGCCCCGTGGACCGCGCGCCTGGTGGACCGTCACGGGCAGGCCCGGGTCGCGCTGCCGGCCACGCTGATCGCGGTGCTCGGCTCGCTGGCGCTGGTGCTGTGCGTGCGGTACGACGCCCCGGACTGGACGCTGTTCGCCGCGTACGCGGCGACCGCCACCACCCCGAACACCGGGGGCATGTCCCGGGCCCGCTGGGCGCATCTGCTGCAGGGCAGACCCGATGCGCTGCACACCGCGAACTCCTTCGAGCAGGCCGCCGACGAGCTGTGCTTCATGCTCGGTCCGGTGCTCGCGGCCGTGCTGTGCGGGACGTTCTTCCCGGAGGCGGGGACGCTGACGGGCGCGGTGCTGCTGCTGACGGGCGTCACGCTGTTCACCGCGCAGCGCTCCACGGAGCCCCCGGCCGTCCGCCGAGCCACCGGAAGGGCGCCCCTGGGCGCGCCGGGCGTACGGCCGCTGCTGCTGGTGTGCCTGGCGACGGGCGGGGTGTTCGGCTCGATGGAGGTCGTGACGATCGCGTTCGCGGACGGGCAGGGGCACCGTACGGCGGCCGGGGCGGTGCTGGCGCTCCAGGCGGCCGGTTCCTGCGTGGCGGGCCTGCTGTACGGGGCGGTGCGCCCGGCCGGGTCCGCGTGGTCCCGGCTGCTGTGGTGCCTGGCCGCGATGGCCGTGCTGATGACGCTGCCGCTGCTGGCCGCCGCCCTCACCGGCTCGCTGCTCGTCCTGGCGGGGGCGCTGCTGGTGGCGGGCATGGCGACCGCCCCGACGATGGTGACCACGATGACCCTGGTGCAGCGGCACACCCCCGAGGGACGGCTGAACGAGGGCATGACGCTGGCGGTCACCGGGCTGCTGGGCGGGATCGCCGGCGGCAGCGCGGCCGGCGGCTGGATCGTGGAGCACGTTTCGGCCACCGCCGGGTACGGAGTGCCGGTGGCGGCGGCGCTGACCGCCTTCGCGGTCGCCGGGACCCTCCTCGCGTTCGGCTCGTCGAACCGCTCCACGGATCACCGTCCGCACCATTGACGGCCACAGATCGTGCACATACCTTCACCCGTCGAAGCGCTTCGACAGGGCGTCGGCCGCTTCTTCCCCCCACGGACCGTGCCCACGAGGACTCCCGATGGTGAAGATCACGGATGTGGCCCGGCGCGCCGGCGTCTCCCCCAGTACGGTCTCGTACGCGCTGAGCGGCAAGCGGCCGATCTCCGACGCGACCCGGCGCCGGGTGCAGGCGGCGGTACGCGAGCTGGGCTACCGCGCGGACGGCGGCGGGCGGTTCCGGAGCGGGGCCCGGGCGAAGGTGCTCGCGCTGGCGGTGCCGATGCGGCCCGGCATCCATGTGCCGGTGGTGACCCAGTTCGCGGTGTCGGTGGTCACCGCCGCCCGCGCCCGCGACCACGACGTGCTGCTGCTCACCCAGGGCGAGGGCGACGAGGGCATCGGGCGGGTCACGGAGACGGGGCTCGCGGACGGGGTGATCGTGACGGACGTGCAGTTGCAGGACGCGCGGCTGCCGCTGCTGCGCTCCTGCTCCCTGCCGTCCGTGCTGATCGGGGTGCCCGCCGAGGCGGACGGCCTGACCTGCGTCGACCTGGACTTCCGGGCGGCCGGGGAGCTGTGCGTGGATCATCTGGCGGGGCTCGGGCACCGCGCGGTGGCGCTGGTCGGCTCGCCGCCGGAGGTGTACGTGCGGCGCACGGCGTTCGCCCGGCGGCTGGTGGAAGGGTTCACCGCGGCCGCCGACCGGCACGGGCTCGCCTCGACGGTGCTGCCGTGCGGCACCGGCCGGGACGCGGCCCGCGCGGTCGTGGAGCGGCTGCTGCGCGACGTGCCCGCGCTGACCGCGGTGGTGGTGCACAACGAGCCGCTCGTCGACCCTCTGATCGAGGCGTTCGAGGAGCTGGGCATGCGGGTCCCCGGCGATCTGTCCCTCACCGCCGTCTGCCCGTCCCCGGTGGCCGCGGCGGCCCGCGTCCCGGTCACGTCGGTGGCCGTGCCGGCCGCCGAGCTGGGCGCCCGCGCGGTGCATCTGCTGGTACGGAAGCTGTCCGGGGCCCCCGTACCGGGCACCACCCTGCTGCCGCCCCGGCTGACGGAGCGGGCGAGCACGGCGCCGCGCGGGCACTGAGACTCAGCCGAGCTGCCAGGCCTTCCCCAGCCGGTAGGCGGCGCACAGGTTCACGTCCAGGAAGTACGACCCGGCCGCCCCGCACTGCGCGTCCCCGCTCCCGGGGTCGACGGGCTGGCCGTGCCCCATCCCGGTGATGCTGTACGTCTCCACGGCGGCGTTCCCGGAGGGACCCCGGTAGACGCGGTGCGGGTACCCGGCGACGGTGTCGCTGACGTCGGCGGTGCGGTCGGCGCCGTGCACGTCGGTCCACTGGTCGACCAGGGCGGTCATGTTGGCCGGCTTCACCGTGTAGTCGGCCGTGCCCTGGAACACGGTGAGCGCAGGCCAGGGCCCGGTGTACCCGGGCCGCGCGGCCCGCACCCGGTCGCCCCACTGGGCGGGGGTCTGGGTGGCCCCGACGTACATGCACACGTACGCCGTCCCGGCGGCCTGCGCGCAGCCGTAGGGCAGTCCGGCGACGATCCCGCCCGCGGCGAACTTCTCCGGGTAGGCGGCCATCATCACGGCGGTCATCCCGCCGCCGGCGGACAGCCCGGTGACGTAGACGCGGGACGGGTCGCCGGAGACGTCGGCGAGCTGCCGGTCGACCATCTGCGCGACCGAGGCGGCCTCGCCCTGGCCGCGCTTGATGTCGGCGGACTCGAACCAGTTGAAGCACTGGCTGAGGTTGTTGCCGCTCTGCTGCTGCGGCAGCACCACGGAGAAGCCCCAGCGGTCGGCGAGGGTGGTCCAGCCGGTGCCGGAGGCGTACCCGGCGGCGTTCTGGGTGCAGCCGTGCAGGGCGACGACCACGGGGCGGCCCGCGGGCAGCCCGTCGGGGACGTAGCGGTACATCTTCAGGGCGCCGGGGTTGCCGCCGAAGCCGGTGACCTCCTGGAGGGAGGCGGCGGAGGCGGGCGCGGGGGACAGCAGGACGGAGAGGAGCGCGGCCAGGAGGGCCGTCAGCACGGTGGGGCGCAGTGCGGCTCTGGTCTGTGTCATGGAGAGCGAAGGTAGAAGCGTGAACCACCCACCGATATGGGTGCGGCCCCCACATCCCGGGGGTGCGCCCATGTGGCCGGGCATGTGGACGGGCATGTGTCCGCGCATGACACAGGCCCCGCCGCTCGCGCGACGGGGCCTGTGCCCACATGGGGTAAGTGGAGATGGCGGGAATCGAACCCGCGTCCAACGGTGCAGAAGCAGGGCTTCTCCGTGTGCAGTCGGCTGTGCTTTTCTCGGCCCCGGAGATCACGCCGACAAGTCTCCGACGGGCCCAGTCACTGTTGGATTTCCCTTTTCACCCCGTGACCGGGATCAAGGTTTAGTTCCCTAGATGATGCCAGGAACCGGGTCGGGAACACTCCCGGGCTGACACTCCCTTGAGTAGGGGAGCCGCTGCTCGCTACCTGAAGATCAGGCAGCGAGGGCGAGCTCGCCCTGGGAGATGGATCGCTTGGAATTGGCGATTATTTTTTTCGGCCTGTGGTTTACGAGATCATGGCCGCTTCCTCGACACGCTTCCCCTGCTTCGACAGCCGTTGTCGAAACCGATCATCCCCATGTTGTGTTGTCAAACCCTCCCGGAGGAGGTGACCCGCACCCTCAGTGAGGCGCGAAGCCATCGTACGTGACCAACGCGGGTCGATGCCAGCCTATTCCCGCGAGGTCCGGAAGCCTCAGGCCCGCTGCTTGCGGCGGACCGCGGAGATCGCCCGCTCGGCCTCCCGCCGGTCCTGCTTCTCGCGCAGCGTCTGTCGCTTGTCGTACTCCTTCTTGCCCTTGGCGAGCGCGATCTCGACCTTCGCCCGGCCGTCCTTGAAGTACAGGGAGAGCGGCACGATGGTGTGGCCGGTCTCCTGGGACTTGGCCTCCAGCTTGTCGATCTCCTCGCGGTGCAGGAGCAGCTTCCGCTTGCGCCGGGCGCTGTGGTTGGTCCAGGTGCCCTGGCTGTACTCCGGGACGTGCACGTTGTGCAGCCACGCCTCGTGGTCGGTGAGCTGGACGAAGCCGTCCACCAGCGACGCCCGGCCCTGGCGCAGCGACTTCACCTCGGTACCGGTGAGCACCAGGCCCGCCTCGTAGGTGTCGATGATGAGGTAGTCGTGGCGCGCCTTCTTGTTCTGCGCGATCAGCTTGCGCCCTTTTTCCTTAGCCATAGTGCCGCCCATTTTCGCACTACGGAGGGGGTCCCGGGGAAGCCGATTACCGGGGGCGCCTCACCTGCCGAGTCCGCTGATGACCGTCTCGGCGCGCTCCAGCGCCTGCCCGCCCGCCTCGAGGTCGGGGGTGATGCCGCGGCCGTCGACGCCGCGGCCGGAGGGGGTGCGGTAGTGGCCGACGGTCAGTTCCGCGACGGAGCCGTCGGGCAGCTCGGTCGGCATCTGCACCGAGCCCTTGCCGAAGGTGCGGGAGCCCACGACGACCGCCCGTCCGCGGTCCTGGAGGGCGCCGGTGAGGAGCTCCGCGGCGCTCATCGTCCCCGCGTCGACCAGCGCGACCAGGGGTCTCTTCGTGTCGCCGCCGGGCTCGGCGTGCAGGACGCGCTGCTCCCCGGAGACGTCGTAGGTGGCGACCAGGCCGCCGTCGAGGAAGGCGGAGGCCGCGGTGACCGCCTCGGCGACCAGGCCGCCGGGGTTGCCCCGCAGGTCGAGGACGATGCCGGACTCCTTCGGCGCCCCGCGCACGGCGTCCCCGACCCGCTCGCCGGAGCCCTTGGTGAAGGCGGACACCTGGATGACCGTGACGCCGGAGGCCAGGGAGCGGACGGTGACCGTCTCCCGGGAGAGCCGGGCGCGCCGCACGGTCTCGCTCCAGGACCGCGAGCCGCGCTCCAGGCCGAGCCGTACGGTGCTGCCGGCGGTCTTGCCCTCCCTGTCGCCGCGCAGCAGCGAGACGACCTCGGTGACGGGCCGCCCGTCGACCTTCTTGCCGTCGACGCTGCGCAGCCGGTCGCCCGCGCGGATGCCGGCCTCGGCGGCGGGCGTGCCGCTGCCGACCCTGCTCACCTCGATCCGCCCGTCCCGCTCGCGGGCCCACAGTCCGACGCCGGTGTAGGCGCCGTCGAGGGTGGCCTCGAACTCCTCGTACTCGCCGCGCGAGTACACGGCGCCCCAGCGGTCGCCGCTGCGGCTGACCGCGCGCTCCGCGGCCTCCAGCGGGGACCCGCCGTGGGCGGCGGCCTCCTCGGCGGCCCGGGCGACCTCGGCGTGGTGGCCGACGGGAGCGGCCTGCGCGGCGCCGTCCGCGGCGTCCCCGCGGTCGGTGCCGGGAAGGCTGCCCGTGGCCGCGCCGGCGACGAGCACGCTCGCGAAGACCAAGGTCAGGGCGGCGCCGCGGCGGACGCTGCGGGGCCGACAGAACGGGTCACGACCTGACATGCCGGTGAGTCTAGGACAACGCGAAGGGGCGCACGGCCTGTTGGCCGCGCGCCCCGGTTGGCAAGAGTCACACCTTCAGATACTTGCGCAGCGCGAAGAACGCGGCCAACGCCGGCATCAGCAGGCTGGTCGCCAGGATGAGCGGAAGCTTCGTCAGGACGGCGTCCCAGCCGATGAAGTTGATCAGGCTCAGCTTCTCCGACAGGGCGAGCCCGTGGTCGATGATGAAGTACCGCGCCAGGAGCAGGAAGGCGCACGCGAGGGTGCCGCCGATCAGTCCGGCGACCGCGGCCTCCATGATGAACGGCGCCTGGATGTAGAAGCCGGAGGCGCCCACCAGGCGCATGATCCCGGTCTCGCGCCGGCGGCTGAAGGCGGACACCCGGACGGTGTTCACGATCAGCATCAGGGCGACGACCAGCATCAGCGCCATCATGGCGAGGGCGGCGATGTTCATGCCCTCCAGCAGGCCGAAGAGGTTGTCCAGCAGGCCCTTCTGGTCCTGCACGGACTGCACCCCGTCCCGCCCGTCGAAGGCGGTCGCGATGACCTGGTACTTCTCCGGGTCCTTCAGCTTGATGCGGTACGACTCCTGCATCTGGTCCGGCGTGAGGGAGCTGGCCAGCGGCGAGTCGCCGAACTGCTCCTTGTAGTGCTTGTACGCCTCGTCCTGCGACTCGTACGTCACCGTGTCGACGACCGACATCTTCTCCAGGTCGGCCTTGATCTGGCCCTTCTGGTCGTCGGTCACCGCGCCCTTGGCGCAGTTGGGGTCGGACTCGGCGTCGGACTTGTTGCACAGGAAGATGGAGACGTTGACCTTGTCGTACCAGTAGCCCTTCATCGTGCTCACCTGGTCGCTCATCAGGAGCGACCCGCCGAACAGGGCGAGCGACAGGGCGACGGAGACGACGACCGCGAAGGTCATCGTCAGGTTGCGGCGGAGACCGACGCCGATCTCCGACAGGACGAACTGGGCGCGCATGGCGTCTGATCAAGCCTTTCCGTGGAGCGTCAGTGCTGGTAGCCGTAGACGCCGCGTGCCTGGTCGCGCACGAGGCGGCCCTTCTCCAGCTCGATGACGCGCTTGCGCATCTGGTCCACGATGTTCTGGTCGTGCGTCGCCATCACCACGGTGGTGCCCGTCCGGTTGATCCGGTCGAGCAGCTTCATGATGCCGACGGAGGTCTGCGGGTCGAGGTTGCCGGTGGGCTCGTCGCAGATGAGCAGCTTGGGCCGGTTGACGAAGGCCCGCGCGATGGCGACGCGCTGCTGCTCACCGCCGGACAGCTCGCCCGGCATGCGGTCCTCCTTGCCGCCGAGCCCGACCAGGTCGAGCACCTGCGGCACGGACTTGCGGATCTCGCCGCGCGACTTGCCGATGACCTCCTGCGCGAAGGCCACGTTCTCGCCGACCGTCTTGTTCGGCAGCAGGCGGAAGTCCTGGAACACGGTCCCCAGCTGCCGCCGGATCTGCGGCACCTTCCAGTTGGAGACGCGGGCGAGATCCTTGCCGAGGACGTGCACCTGCCCGTGGCTGGCCCGCTCCTCGCGCAGGACGAGCCGCAGGAAGGTGGACTTACCGGAGCCGGAGGACCCGACGAGGAACACGAACTCGCCCTTCTCGACCTCCAGGGAGACGTCCCGGAGGGCTGGGCGGGTCTGCTTGGGGTAGACCTTGGACACGTTGTCGAATCGGATCACGGATGCACCACGGGTAGCCGGGGGTAGATGAGCGTGACCTTACGCGACCCGGGGAGCCGAGCGCAGTCACCGGAGGGGGTTGTGGAAGAGATGCGCCCTTTGTTCCGGTGCCGGACAAGGGCAGCGTCCCCAGGGGCGCGGGGCTGTGACATGTGCGGCTCCGCCGCGTGGGCGCGAGCAACCCAACGGCGCCGCAGCCGCGCATCCTCATGAACCACCCTCTCCGTGAGCGACCCGGCGCAGCTTCCGGAGGAACCTGGCACAGTGGAAGGGGAACGTTCACGCGGTGGTGGGCGTTGAACCCCAGAGATCGGCGCGAGGAGGGCGAGCGCATGACGTACGACCGGCTGGTGTGCGCGAACTGCGCCGCGCCCGTGAGCGAGGGCCGGTGCCCCGTGTGCCGTGCGAACCGCGAGCGGATGCAGCAGGAGAACTTCTTCGCGGGGCTGACCCCGATGACCCTGATCGTCCTGTTGGCGGTGCTGGTGGCGGCGGTGGCGCTGCTCGCCCACCAGACCGTCTGACCACGACGGCCAGAAGCCCCACAAGTCCCACAGACACGGCGAGGGCCCGGAGCGCGGCGGCGCTCCGGGCCCTTGCGTCATGTCGTGCGTACGGTGCGTACGCGCGCGGCCACCGTCAGGCGGCGGCGCCGCCGCGGCCGGTCATCAGGCGCGGGAGCACCCGGAAGCCGATACCGCCGGCGATCATCGTGGCGGCGCCGATCACCAGGAAGGTGGTCTCGGCGGCGCCGGTCTCGGCCAGCTCCTTGCCGTTGCCCTGCGCCGAGGCCGCCGGGGCCTCCTCGCCGGTGTCGGTCAGGGAGGAGGAGCCCTCCTCCTGCGGCGAGGCGCCGCCGTCGGGGTCGAGGCCGCCGCCGGGGGCGGACTCGGAGGGCGCCTCGGTGGGCTCCTCGGTCGGGTCCTCGGTGGGCTCCTCCGGGGTGGTGGGCTCCTCGGTGGGCTCCTCCGGGATGGAGGGGTCCTCGGTGGGCTCCTCCGGGTCCTCCGTCGGCTCGGTGGGGAGCTCACTAGGCGGGCCGGTGGGCTCCTCCGGGTCGCCCGGGTCCTCCGTCTCGTCGCCACCGTCGCCCGGGTCCTCGTCGCCGGCGCTCAGGCTGACGCCCAGGCCGAGGCCCGCGTCGTTCGCCTCGGCGCTCACGCCGATCTCGAGGGCGGAGGCGGCGCCGGCCGCCGTGAGCGAGGCGCCGGCCGCTATCACGGCACCGGCCGCGATACGAGCGACACGGATCCGCGTCTTCTTGGTCATGTGGTTGCTACCCCCAGTAGCTCATCGTCAGTGAGGCAGCGCCCGGGGCCGTGATCAACGGAGGTAACTGTGGTGAAACGCCCCCCGGTTCACATGCGCCCCAGAAATGCGCATGCCACGCGCCACCCTTCCCACTTTCCAAAAGAACGTCAAGGGCGTTGCGTACGCGATGTCCGGCTCCGCACGCTTTGCCGGACACGGAAGCTGTGAGTGTGATGTAAATCCCGGACATCCCCGACACGACAAGCCAACTGCCGCTGCATCAGCGGCAGTTGGCTTGTCGACAAATCGGTGTGCGGGAGAGGTCTTACTTCTCCTGCTGCTTGCGCCAGCGAATTCCGGCCTCGAGGAACCCGTCGATCTCGCCGTTGAACACGGCCTCCGGGTTGCCCACCTCGAACTCCGTGCGCAGGTCCTTGACCATCTGGTACGGGTGCAGCACGTACGAACGCATCTGGTTGCCCCAGGAGTTGCCGCCGTCGCCCTTGAGGGCGTCCATCTTGGCCTGTTCCTCCTGGCGCCGCCGCTCCAGCAGCTTGGCCTGGAGGACGTTCATCGCCGTGGCCTTGTTCTGGATCTGCGAGCGCTCGTTCTGGCAGGAGACCACGATGCCGGTGGGGAGGTGCGTGATGCGGACCGCGGAGTCCGTGGTGTTCACGCCCTGGCCGCCGGGGCCCGAGGAACGGTAGACGTCGATGCGCAGCTCGGACTCGTCGATGTCGACGTGGTCGGACTGCTCGACGACGGGCAGCACCTCGACGCCCGCGAAGGACGTCTGGCGGCGGCCCTGGTTGTCGAAGGGCGAGATGCGCACCAGGCGGTGCGTGCCCTGCTCGACGGAGAGGGTGCCGTAGGCGTACGGCGCGTGCACGGCGAAGGTGGTCGACTTGATGCCGGCCTCCTCCGCGTACGAGGTCTCGATCAGCTCCGTCTTGTAGCCGCGCTGCTCGGCCCAGCGCAGGTACATGCGCTGGAGCTTCTCGGCGAAGTCGGCGGCGTCCACGCCGCCGGCCTCGGCGCGGATGTTGATCAGCGCCTCACGGGAGTCGTACTCGCCGCTGAGGAGGGTGCGGACCTCCATCTCGTCCAGTGCCTTCCTGACCGAGACGAGCTCCGACTCCGCCTCCGCGCGGGTGTCCGGGTCGTCCTCCTCCTCGGCCATCTCGAAGAGCACGGCGAGATCGTCGATCCGCGAGCGCAGGGCCTCGGCCTTCCTGACCTCCGCCTGGAGGTGGGACAGCTTGCTGGTGATCTTCTGCGCCTCGTCCGGGTTGTCCCAGAGGGACGGCGCGGCCGCCTGCTCCTCGAGCACGGCGATGTCTGCCCTCATCTTGTCGAGGTCCAGGACGGCCTCGATGGACTCCATGGTGGAGGAGAGGGACTTGAGCTCTTCGGATACGTCGACGACTGCCACGCCCTCCAGCGTAACGGCTTCCCGCCGCGGGCCATGCCGGGCGGGGGCGCCCGGCTCCCTCCCCCTCGTCCAAGGGCTGCGCCCCTGAACCCCGTTTTGCGCAGTTCCCCGCGCCCCTGTGGGCGGCTTCGGGGGCTCCGCCCCCGGACCCCCGTTCGCGCAGTTCCCCGCGCCCCTGAAGGGGCTGTCCCACCGTGGCCTGCCGGGTGCCGCAGGTCTCCCTCGCGTTCCTGGAGGGTTCGCCCCCAGCCCCCCTTCGCCAGTCCCCCGCGCCCCCGTGGGCGGTCTCGGGGGCTCCGCCCCCGGACACCCGTTCGCGCAGTTCCCCGCGCCCCTGAAGAGGCTCTCCTACCGTGGCCTGCCGGGTGCCCCAGGTCTCCCTCGCGTCCCCGGAGGGTTCGCCCCCAGCCCCCTTCGCCAGTCCCCCGCGCCCCCGTGGGCGGTCTCGGGGGCTCCGCCCCCGGACACCCGTTCGCGCAGTTCCCCGCGCCCCTGAAGAGGCTCTCCTACCGTGGCCTGCCGGGTGCCCCAGGTCTCCCTCGCGTCCCCGGAGGGTTCGCCCCCAGCCCCCTTCGCCAGTCCCCCGCGCCCCCGTGGGCGGTCTCGGGGGCTCCGCCCCCGGACCCCCGTTCGCGTAGTTCCCCGCGCCCCTGAAGGGGCTCTCCTACCGTGGCCTGCCGGGTGCCCCAGGTCTCCCTCGCGTCCTGGGGGCTTCGCCCCCGAACCCCCTTTGCGCAGTTCCCCGCGCCCCCGTGGGGCGCGGCTCACGGGGTCGCCGGGGCCGAGTTCTCCATGTCCGGGGGTGGGGACGGGGTGTCGTCGGAGGTGGCCAGCCAGGTGGCTACGCCTCCTGCCGCGAGGAGGGCGGCCGCCACGGCCAGGGTGAGGCGGCGGCGGCGTGTCACCGCTCTGTTGCGGGCCGAGCCGGGGCGGGGGGCGCCCGCGGCCCGGGGGGCGCGGGCCGTGCCGTGGGCTCCGCCGGCCAGTTCGTCGGGCGCGGGGACCCGCATCGACGTGTGCGTGTCGCGGTTGGAGTCGGAGGGCCGGGCGCCCGGCACCAGCGGGACCGCGCCCCGGCGGCGTACCGGCTGTCCTGCGGCGGGGGCGGCGCCGGACAGCTCCTCGGCGGCCTCCTCGGCCTGCTCGGTGTCCGGCTCGTCCACGTCCAGCGGCGGCATCCCTGCCAGCAGCGGCAGCAGCTCCCGCAGCCGGGCGGCCAGCTCGGAGGCGCGCAGACGGGAGGCGGGGGCCTTGGCCAGGCACTGCACCAGCAGCTGCCACAGCTCGTCCGGGATGCCGGGCAGGGGCACCACCGACTCGGTGACGTGCCGGCGCAGCACCGCGCCCGGGTGGCCGCCGCCGAACGGGGTGAAGCCCGCGAGCAGCTCGTAGAGGACTGTGGCGAGGGCGTAGATGTCGACGGCGGCGCGCGGCGGGAGGCCCTCGACGATCTCCGGGGCCAGGTAGTCCGGCGTGCCGATGATCTTCGAGGCGCGGGTGCGGCGCGGGGTGTCGATGAGTTTCGCCACGCCGAAGTCGGTCAGCAGGGCGCGGTGCGAGCCGCCGGGGCCGAGCGGGCCCTGCATGTCCAGCAGGACGTTCTCCGGCTTGACGTCGCGGTGGACGACCCCGGCCGCGTGCGCCGCCGCCAGGCCGTCCGCGACGTCCGCGGCGATCGCCACCGCGGCCTCCGGGGCGAGCCTGCGCTCCCGGTCGAGCCGGGTGCGCAGGTCGGTGCCCCGGACGAGGTCCATGACCAGCGCGAGGTCGTTGCCGTCGACGACCAGGTCCCGCACGGACACCACGTGCGGATGCTCCAGACCGAGCAGCGCCGTCCGCTCCTGCACGAAGCGGCCGACGAGCTCCTGGTCCGAGGAGAGATCCTCACGCAGCAGCTTGATGGCGACGGGCCCCTCGGGGCCCTCTCCCAGCCACACCGTGCCGGCGCTGCCCCGCCCGAGGATCTGATGGGCGGTGTACCGGCTGCCGATTCTCCGTGCCAAGACTGCTCCTACCGACGCGTGTTGTCGCCAAAGCTACGCGTCCGGACAGGTGGCCTTCACGGGAGACCCGGAAATCGGCCCCCAGATGTCGACAAAGCGGCAGACAAGCCTAGTTCGTCGGCTCCGAAGGACCGCCCAGCTTCTCGATCCAGCCCGTGACCGAGCCGAACCAGTCGCTGAGCTGGTCCCAGTAGCCCTTGCCGGTGCCGATCCAGTCCTGGAGCGGGCTCAGCTCCCAGATGAGCCAGCTCGCCACGAACAGGATGAGCAGCGTGAACAGGCATCCCTTGAGGCAGCCCAGGCCGGGGATGCGCATCGGGTTGGCGCTGCGCCGACGCGGCTCCCGCGTGGGGCGCTGCGGCTCCGGCGGGGGCGCGTACCGCTGCGGCGGCTGGGGCGCCTGGCGGCGCTGGCGCTCCGGCGGCGGGGCGTACTGCTGCGGCTGGGGCTGCTGCGGGTAGCCGTACCCGGGGCCGGGCTGCTGGGGGTGGTGCTGCGGCGGCTGCTGGGGCTGCCGGGACACCTGCCGCTGGGGGCGGCGGCGCAGCGGGTCCTGGCTGGGGTCCAGGTACTGGACCTGGGTCTGCTCGTTGCGGTCGCGGGCCGCGCGGAGCTGGTTCTGCCAGGGGTGCGGGTCCTCGGGGCCGCCGCCGGGCTGCCCGGGCGGCACCGGGGGCATCACGGCCGTGGGGTCGGCCGCGCCGGCCGGGCCGGTCTGCGGCAGGACGCTGGTCGCGGCGTTGGGGTCGTAGGCGCCGTTCGGATTCTGCGGCAGCACCTGCGTGGGGTCGGAGGCGCCCGGGGCGGACGGCTCGCCGGGGACCCGCGCGGGCGCGAGGTCGGGGGCGAGGAGCGCTCCGACGTTCTCCGCGGCGGCGATCTGCGCGGAGTTCGCGTGCACGCCGATGCCCTCGGCGACGACCCGCAGGCCCCGCGCCAGGTTCTCGGCGCTGGGCCGCTCCTCGGGGTTCTTGCGCAGGCAGCGCTCGATGACCGTCCACAGCGGGTCGGGCACGGTGGACGGGCGGCGCGGCTCGGCGCTCAGGTGCTGGTGCAGCACCTCCAGGGCGGACGCGCCGGAGAACGGCGGACGGCCGGTGACCAGCTCGTACAGCAGGATGCCGGCGCCGTAGATGTCGACGGCGGAGGTCTGCGGGCGGCCCTCGGCGGACTCCGGCGCGA
This sequence comes from Streptomyces sp. P9-2, assembly GCF_051903975.1. Lineage (NCBI taxonomy): Bacteria > Bacillati > Actinomycetota > Actinomycetes > Kitasatosporales > Streptomycetaceae > Streptomyces > Streptomyces sp. P9-2. The sequence goes on along the minus strand of NZ_CP192633.1, from coordinate 2,301,375 downwards.
TGTACGCGGGCGTGCCGACGAACTCCTGGGTGCGGGTCAGGCCCGGGGAGTCGGCGAGGCGCGCGATGCCGAAGTCGGTGAGCATCGGATGCAGCTCGCCGCCCTGCTGCTTGAGCAGGACGTTGGCGGGCTTGAGGTCGCGGTGGACCACGCCGTCGGCGTGGCTGGCGCCGAGCGCGTCGGCGATCTGCGCGGTCAGCAGGGCCGCGGCCACGGGGGTGAAGGGGCCGTTCTCCCGCAGGTGGCGGTGCAGGTCGGGGCCGTCGACGAGGTCCATGACCAGCGCCAGCAGGTCGCCCTCGACCACCAGGTCGCGGACCCGGACGATGTTGGGATGGGTCAGCCGGAGCAGCACCGAGCGCTCCCGCAGGAAGCGCATCACCACATCGGCGTCGTTCGCGAGCTCCTCCTTGAGGACCTTGATCGCGACGGTCTCGCCGGGCTGGCCCGGCACGGCCGCCTCGGCGCCCGCGGTCTCCCGCTGGCGCGCGCGCCAGACGGTGCCCGTGGCGCCGCGTCCGAGCGGCTCCTCGAGCAGGTACTTGCTCCCTACCGGCCGCACGTCATGCGCTCCCTGCTGCTTGCTGGCTGGCGTACACCGTGGTCCACCCTGCTGCGGAATGTTCCGACCCACTGTAGTGCCGCCGCACGGGATACCGGCCGGCCGACTTCTGCGTCGCCCTGTGCTGGGTCTTACGCACCGGTGCCCGTTCCTGTTCGACGGTTTCGACGGTTCCGCTGGATTCTCCGCGGATTCCGCGTGTGCGGAGTCTGCCGGAAAGACGCCCGACTCTGTCCGTTGGTTGCCGCGGGCCGGACGTGACCGATCTCAAGTCGTCGCGGAACGATCATCCGGGCATCACTGGTCAGGCATTTTTACGGGCAGAGCCGACCAATCAAGATCATTTGATGCCCGGAGGCGGGCGCGCTGTCGGTGACAGGTGCGAGGATGCGGGCAGTACTGGCCGTACCGTGCGCGTGTGGCGGTGGGGGACGTCCGCGGAGGGGGACCGCGGGGCGGCTTCGTCCCCCGGTGCCGCGGGCGCCCGCGCAGAAGGGACCACTGACGGCGATGCAGATCCGGCTGACCGTCGTAGACCCGCTGGGCCCCTCCTCCCCCGTCCGGGAGCGGGCCGTGAGCTGCGACGTGCTGGTCACGGCGCCCGCGGGCACGGCCCTCGCCGCGGTCGCCTCCGCGCTCGCCTCGGCGGTCTCCGGCGGTGACGGCTCCTCGGGCTCCACGGGCGCGCCCGTCCTGTACGCGGGTGACCAGCGCCTCGACGCCCAGCGCTGCACGCTGGGCGAGCCGCCGCTGATCGACGGCGCCGTGCTGGCGGTGGGCGCCCCCGGCGAGCCCGAGCCGCACCCCGAGCTGGACACCGCCCCCACCCGGCTGCACGTGGTCGCGGGTCCCGACGCGGGCGGGGTGCATCTGCTGCACGGCGGGGAGATCCGCATAGGCCGCTCGGCCGACGCCGACGTGCCGCTCGACGACCCGGACGTCTCCCGGCTGCACTGCGCGGTAACGGTCGGCGCGGACGGCCGCGTCTCCGTCGCCGACCTCGGCTCCACCAACGGCACCACGCTGGACGGCCGCCCCGTCGGCACCCGCCCGGTGCGGCTCACCCCGGGCGCGCTGCTGCGCATCGGCGAGTCCGCCCTGCGGCTGACCCCGGCGGAAGGCCCGTCCGCCCGTACGGCGACCACCCCGGACGGGGAGGGACACGTACGGGTGCCGGGGCCGCGTACGGGGGAGGCGGCGCGCGACGCGGTGGGAGCGCCGGGAGGTCCCGTGGGCGCCCCCGAGGGGCCGCGCGCCCCGACCCGCCACGCCCACGGCTCCGCGGACTGGGCCACGCCCGCCCGCGCCGAGGCTCCTCCGTCGGGCCCCATCTCCCATGTGCCGGAGCAGAGCGGCCCCCCGGCGGCCGAGCGGCGCTACGACGGGGCCTCCGGGCAGCGCGCCGTGCGGATCGCCGCCCAGGGGAACGTGCCGCGGATGCCGCAGGGGCGGCGGGTGTCCCGGCCCGCCCCGGCCGACGAGACGCACGCGGGCCAGGGGCCGGCGCACGGTCTGTACGCGGACCCCGTGCACGGCCAGACGCGGGACGAGGCGCCCACCGCCCACCCCGGGACGCCGCCCGTCGGCCCCACGGGACGCACCACCGGCGACGCCCGTGACGGGCGGTACGCCGACGCCACCGCCGCGCAGACCTCCGACGCCCCCGACGGCACCCGCAAGGGCACCCCCGTACGGGGCACCGACGTCCCCGAGCCGGCGCGGGCGCGCAGGCGGGGCGGGATCGGCGCCTGGGCGCGGCGGCTCACCGGCGGGCGGGCCGAGCGGGACGCCGACGCGGCCCTCCGCGACGACCCGGCGCGCGGAGCCGCGTACGCCCCGGCGCCCGCCGGCCCCGCGCAGCCCGAGACCTGGCCGGACCCGGCCACCCTGCTGCTGACCGCGCTCGGTCCCGGCCCTCGGCTGTGGGAGCGGGGCCTTGACCACCCCGAGGCGCTCGCGGTGCGGCTCGGCACCGCCGACCGGCCCGCGCCGGACGGCTCCGGGCTGCTGCCCGTCGTCCCCGTGACGGTGGGGCTGCGCGAGGTCGGCGCGCTGGGGCTGGCCGGACCGCGCGAGCGGCTGGCCGGGCTGGCCCGTGCGGCGCTCGCCCAGCTCGCCGCGCTGCACTCCCCCGACACGCTGGAGATCGTCCTGATCGCGGCGGACCCGTCCCGTCCTTCGGACGAGCGCACCGCCGAGTGGTCCTGGCTGGGCTGGCTGCCCCATCTGCGGCCCGGGCACGGCCAGGACTGCCGGCTGCTCCTCGCCCACGACCGGGAGCAGGCCGCGGCCCGCGCCGACGAGCTGCTGCGCCGCCTCGCCGACCACGACCACGCGGGGGCCCCGGCGGATACCGGGCCGTTCACGGTGGTCGTGGTGGACGGCGACCCGGGCGGCGCCGACGTGCGGGACGCCGTGGCGCGGCTGGCGGTGGAGGGGCCGCGCGCCGGCGTCCATCTGCTGTGCCTCGCCGAGACGCCCGCCGCCTCGCCCGCGTCCCCGGTGACGGAGACGTACGAGGCGGCCTGCGCGGTGGCGCCCGCGTTCCGTGACTGCGGGGCGGTCGCGCTGCTCAGCGGGGACGTGGCGACCGCGCTGCGGCTGCTGCGGGTGGCGCGGACCGGCGACGGCTCACCGCCGGGCCCGGTCGGGCACGGCACCCTCGCCACCGTGGACGCGGTGTCCGCGGCCTGGGCGGAGCGGTTCGCGCGGGCGCTCGCGCCGCTGCGGCCCGACGGGCCCGCCGCCGGGCCGCACCCGCGGGTGTCGGCGCCGCTGCCCCCGTCGGCGCGGCTGCTCGACGAACTGGGCCTCGCCCGGGCCACGCCGGCGTCGCTGATGGCCCGGTGGGCGGACGCGGCCGACGACGCCGGCGCGCTGGGCGGTCGCGCGACCGCCGTCCTGGGCGCGGGCCCGCGCGGGCCGGTCACCGCGGACCTCGCCGCCGACGGGCCGCACCTGCTGGTGGAGGGTCCGGCGGGCAGCGGCCGTACGGAGCTGCTGCGGGCGGTCGTCGCCTCGCTGGCGGCGGCCGAGCGGCCGGACCGGCTGGGGATCGTGCTGGTCGACGGGCGCTCCGGGTCCGGTGAGGGGCTGCGGGTGTGCACGGACGTGCCGCATGTCTCCACCCATCTGAGCGCCGACGACCCGGTGCGGATGCGGGAGTTCGCGCAGTCGCTGAGCGCCGAGCTGAAGCGGCGGGCGGAGCTGCTGGGGCGGTCGGACTTCGCCGAGTGGCACACGGGGCGGGAGCTGGCGGACCGGATGGTGGCGCAGCGGACGGCCTCGAGTGGCGGGAACGGGGATCTGGACTCGCCGCCCAGTGCGACGGTGCGGCTGCGGCCGGGCGCGGACCGGCGCAAGACGCAGGCGGCGCCCGCGCTGCCCCGCCTTGTGGTGGTCGTGGACGACCTGGACCAGCTGGTCTCCCCCGCGCTCGGCGCGCCCGGGAGGCCGGCCGCGGGGTCGGTGATGCGGGCGCTGGAGGCGGTCGCGCGGGACGGTGAGCGGCTGGGGGTCCACCTGGTCGCCGCGACGGCGCCGTGTCCCCGGACGGCGCAGACGGAGCCGGTGAAGCAGGCGTCGCTGCGGGTGGTGCTGGACGCGGTGGTCGTGGGGCGGGGGCCCGAGGATCCGGCGCCGGGGCGTGGGTGGTTGGTCCTGCCGGACGGGCGGGGGACGGAGTTTCAGGGGGGCCGGGTGACGGGGCGAATCCCACGGACGGCGACGCTGCGGCCGACGGTGGTGCCGCTGGAATGGCACCGGATGGGAGACCCGCCGGCGCGACGCCAGGTACGCGAGCTGGGCAACGGCCCCACGGACCTCGCGCTCCTGGCCAGCGCCCTGGACAGGGCGGCCCGCCAGGTGGCCTCACCCAGGGTGCCGTCGCTTCTGTAAGCGGCCGCGCCGAAAACACCCCCCAGGGGCGCGGGGAACTGCGCGCCCGCCGGCAGGGGCGGAGTGCTGTCAGCAGGCCGCTGCGAAACGCCCCCAGGGGCGCGGAGAACTGCGCGCCCAGCCACCGACCGCCCGCACCCGGCGGCGTGCCTGCCCCGACGCGGGGCCCTTACCGCTGGCCCCAGCGGAAGCACCCTCCAGGGGCGCGGGGAACTGCGCGCCCGCCGGCAGGGGCGGAGTGCTGTCAGCGGGCCGCTGCGAAACGCCCCCAGGGGCGCGGGGAACTGCGCGCCCAGCCACCGACCGCCCGCACCCGGCGGCGTGCCTGCCCCGACGCAGGGCCCTTACCGCTGGCCCCAGCGGAAGCACCCCCCAGGGGCGCGGGGAACTGCGCGCTCAACCACCGGCTACCCGCACCCGGCGCTGCAACGGTGCCGGGGCACGGGGCGTAAGGCACCGAACCTCGCTCACGGCGCTTGCCAGGCGCCGCCTGCGCCCACCCGTGCCGCCCTGGGGGCACCTCCCAGGCCCCCAAGGCACTGGGGGAGGCACGACTGCCCGCAGCTAAGGCGGCAGCGGAGGCGCTGCAAGCGGGCCGCCGCGGAACACCCCCAGGGGCGCGGGGAACGGCGCGCCCAGCCACCGACCGCCCGCAGGCGGACCCGCGCCGTCAGGTGACCCCCGGTCACGACGGCATCACGATCCCCGAGTTGACACGGGACGCGCTCTTGCCACCCCCTCCCACCCGGCGTAGACCAGACCGCACGGGACAGCGCTCGACGTTCGGACAAGTACGACGGAGTACGAGAACGGGGCAGTCATGCGCAGGACGAGCAGGAACTTCCGGATACGCGGGGCGGCCGGGCGGCACGGGCCGGCTCTCCCACCCCGACGGGCCGTCAGGGCCGCCGCGGCACTGGCCGCCGGCGTGCTCGCGGTCTCCCTCACCGCCTGCGGAGGCGACGGCGACGGCGGTGACGGCGACGACAAGGGCAAGGCGTCCGGCGACACCGGAACCACCGTCACCCTGCCGAAGCTGGACGGCCAGACCCTGGAGGTCGCGGCCGTGTGGACGGGTACCGAGCAGAAGAACTTCAAGCAGGTCCTCGCGGAGTTCGAGAAGCGCACCGGCGCCAAGGTGACCTTCGTCCCCGCCCAGGACCCGATCATCAACTTCCTCGGTTCGAAGATCGCGGGCGGCGCCCCGCCGGACGTGGCGATGCTGCCGCAGCCCGGCGCGATCAAGCAGGCCGTGGAGAAGAACTGGGCCAAGCCGCTCGGCCCGGGGGCCACCAAGGAGCTGGCGAAGAACTACTCGCAGGGCTGGCAGGACATCGGCAAGGTCGACGGCAAGCAGTACGGCGTCTACTACAAGGCCGCGAACAAGTCGCTGATCTGGTACAACGCCCAGGTCTTCGAGAACGCCGGCGCGTCCGAGCCGAAGACGTGGGACGAGCTGCTGAACACCGCGCAGATGGTCTACGACTCCGGCGTCACCCCGTTCTCCGTCGGCGGGGCCGACGGCTGGACCCTCACCGACTGGTTCGAGAACATCTACCTCTCGCAGGCGGGCCCGGAGAAGTACGACCAGCTCGCCAAGCACGAGATCAAGTGGACGGACCCGTCCGTCAAGGAGGCCCTGGCCACCCTCGCGGAGGTCTGGGGCAAGAAGGACTACGTCGCGGGCGGCCCGAACGGCGCCCTGCAGACGGAGTTCCCGGCGTCCGTGACGCAGACCTTCACCGGCGGCGACCAGCCCAAGGCCGGCATGGTCTACGAGGGCGACTTCGTGCAGGTGAACATCGGCGAGACCAAGGCGGAGGTGGGCACCGACGCGAAGGTGTTCCCGTTCCCGGCGGTCGGCGACACCCCGCCCGTGGTGTCCGGCGGCGACGCGGCGGTGATCCTGGAGGACTCCGAGGCGGCGCAGGCGCTGGTGACGTTCCTCGCCTCCCCGGACGCGGCGGCCATCCACGCGAAGCTCGGCGGCTACCTCTCGCCGAACAAGAACGTGCCGCAGTCGGCGTACCCGAACGAGGTCCAGCAGACGATCGCCAAGGCGCTGGTCGACGCCGGCGACGACTTCCGCTTCGACATGTCCGACCAGGCCCCGCAGGCCTTCGGCGGCACGCCCGGCAAGGGCGAGTGGAAGGCGCTGCAGGACTTCCTGAAGAACCCGTCGGACGTGGCCGGCACGCAGGCGAAGCTGGAGGCCGACGCGGCCGCGGCGTACGGGAACTGACCGGCGATGGCGGCGGACACGGCGGCGGGGGCCGCGAAGACGGCCCCTGCCGCTCCCAGGTCGCGCAAGAGCGTCACCGGCACCCGCGGGACCGTGGCGGCGCTGTTCCTGCTGCCCGCCCTGGTGCTGCTCGGGGCGCTCGTGGTCTACCCGATCGGGTACTCGGTCATCCGCAGCTTCTACGACCAGTCCGGCGACTCCTTCGCCGGGTTCGACAACTATCAGGCGCTGTTCACCGACGAGGGCATCCGCACGGCGCTGAAGAACAACGTCATCTGGGTGGTGTTCGCCCCGACGGTGGCGACCGCGCTCGGTCTGATCTTCGCGGTGCTGACCGAACGGGTGCGCTGGGGAACGGCGTTCAAGCTGGTCGTCTTCATGCCGATGGCCATCTCCATGCTGGCGGCGGGCATCATCTTCCGCCTCGTCTACGACCAGGACCCGGACAAGGGCGTGGCGAACGCCGTGTGGGTGGGCGTCCATGACACGTTCGCCCAGTCCTCGGCGTTCCCGAAGGCGCACCCGGGCCGGGAGTCGCCGCTGGAGCCGGCCGGCGGGGGCGCGTTCGTCACCAAGGACACGGTGAGCGCCGGTGACACGGTGACGCTGCCGCTGGTGGGCGTCGCCCCGGACGTGATGCCGGACGACGCGAAGCCCGCCGCGGCGCCGAAGCCGGAGGACGACCGGATCACCGGCACCGCCTGGCAGGACTTCACCCGCGGCAAGGGCGTCGGCACGCTCAACCAGGTGGACCCCTCCGAGCTGGGCTACGCCGGAATGCGGATCGAGGCGGTGAAGGACGGGAAGGTGGTGGAGACGGCCACGGCCGCCGCCGACGGCACGTTCTCCTTCTCGTCGAAGGCCGACGGGGCGCAGCTGCGGCTGCCCGCGAGCAACTTCGAGGAGCCGTACAACGGCCTCGACTGGCTCGGCCCGTCGCTGGTCACCCCGGCCGTGATCGGCTCGTACATCTGGATGTGGGCGGGGTTCGCGATGGTGCTGATCGCGGCCGGGCTCGCGGGCATGCCCCGTGAACTGCTGGAGGCCGCCCGGGTGGACGGCGCCAACGAGTGGCAGGTGTTCCGGCGGGTCACGGTGCCGCTGCTCGCGCCTGTGCTCGCGGTGGTCACCGTCACCCTGATGATCAACGTCCTGAAGGTGTTCGACCTGGTGTTCATCATCGCGCCGGGCTCGTCCCAGGACGACGCCAACGTCCTCGCGCTGGAGCTGTACCGCAAGGGCTTCTCCGAGGACCAGCCGGGCGTCGCGAGCGCCATCGCGGTGTTCCTGCTGCTGCTGGTGATCCCGGTGATGTGGTTCAACGTACGGCGGCTGAGGCGGGAGGTGCGGCGATGAGCGCGGACGCCGGGAGCGTCACGAAGGCGGGCGCGCGGCCCGCCGAACCGGTCCGGGCGGAACGGTCGCCGGTGTCCCGGCTCGCCGGGTGGGTGAGCGGCGGCGCGGTCCGCGTGTTCCTGATCGTCGTCGGCCTGTTCTGGCTGGTGCCGACGGTCGGGCTGCTGCTGGCCAGTCTGCGCTCGCCGCAGGACATGGCGGTGGACGGCTGGTGGACGGTGTTCACCGAGCCGTCCGAGCTGACCTTCGGCGCGTACCGCACCCTGCTGGAGAACGACGACATCACCGCCTCGCTGCTGAACACGGTGTACATCACCGTGCCGGCGACGGTGCTGGTGGTGGTGATCGGGGCGCTCGCCGGGTACGCCTTCGCGTGGATGGAGTTCCCGGGCCGCGACTGGTGGTTCCTCGCCGTGGTGGGGCTGCTGGTGGTGCCGGTGCAGGTGGCGCTGATCCCGATCGCCGAACTCTTCGGCAAGCTGGGCATCTTCGGCTCCCTGACCGGCGTGGTGGTGTTCCACGTCGGCTTCGGTCTGCCGTTCGCGGTGTTCCTGCTGCGGAACTTCTTCGCGGAGATCCCGAAGGAACTGCTGGAGGCGGCCCGGCTCGACGGCGCGGGCGAACTGCGCCTGTTCGTGCGGGTCGTGATGCCGCTGGCCGGTCCGGCGATCGCCGCGCTCGGCATCTTCCAGTTCCTGTGGGTGTGGAACGACATGCTGGTCGCGCTGATCTTCACCGACTCGGGGAGCCAGCCGATCACGGTCGCCCTGCAGACGCAGGTACGGCAGTTCGGCAACAACATCGACGTGCTGGCGCCGGGCGCGTTCATCTCGATGGTGGTGCCGCTGGTGGTGTTCTTCGCGTTCCAGCGGCAGTTCGTGTCCGGTGTGATGGCGGGCGCCGTCAAGTAGGCACATCGCACGAGCGGTTGAGGGGCGGACCGGCCGAGGTCCGCCCCTTCGTGCGACACGATTCCCCCGGATGCCGCACGCTTGCGTAACCAAGGCGGGCCAACGGGCGTTGCCGGGCAGAACGCCCGCACCGACCGTTGGATGCCCCTTGCCCAGGTTCAGTGTCATTGTCCCCGCGTACCAGGTTCAGGCGTATCTGCGCGAGTGCCTGGAGTCGGTGCTGACCCAGTCGTACCCGGATCTCGAACTGATCGCCGTGGACGACTGCTCGCCCGACGCCTGCGGAGCGGTGATCGACGAGTTCGCGGCCCGCGACCCGCGGGTGCGGCCGGTTCACCTGCCGGCCAACGTCGGCCTGGGCCCGGCCCGCAACGCGGGCATGGCCCGCGCGACCGGCGACTACCTGGTGTTCCTGGACGGCGACGACACCCTCACCCCGGACGCGCTGCTCGCCGTCGCCGACCGGCTGAAGGAGACCGGCGACCCGGACGTCCTGGTCTACGACTACGCCCGCGCCTACTGGACCGGCGAGGCCGTGCGCAACCAGGTCGCCGACCGGCTCGCCGAGCACGGCCCGGCGCCCTTCACCCTCGCCGACCGACCCGGGCTGCTCGGCCTGCTCGCGGTGGCCTGGAACAAGGCGTACCGGCGGGAGTTCGTCGAGCGGGAGGGCTTCACCTTCCCGCCCGGCTACTACGAGGACACCCCGTGGACGTACCCGGTGCTGATGACGGCGGGGACGATCGCCACCCTGGACCGGGTGTGCGTGCACTACCGGCAGCGGCGGGCCGGCGGCATCCTGCACACCACCAGCGAGCGGCACTTCGAGGTGTTCGGCCAGTACGACCGGGTCTTCGCGCACCTCGACGCGCACCCCGGCCTGGAGCGCTGGCGGCCGGTGCTGTTCCGCCGCATGGTCGACCACCTGCTCACCGTCTACACCCGCCCCGACCGGCTGCCGCGCGGCTCGCGGGCCGCGTTCCTGCGCCGGGCCCGCGACCAGTACCGGCGCCACCGCACGCCCGGCGCGCCCGTCCCCGCCCGCGCCCGGGTGCGGCACGCGCTGGTCCGGTTCGGGCTGCACCGCACCTACCGCACCCTGCGCCTGGCCGCCGCCCTGGGCCGCCGCGCGGGCCGGCTGCGCCGCCGTGCGCTGCGGGGGCTGCGCCGCGTCCTGCTGGGCGCCCACTACCGCGTCCAGCGGCTGCTCCCGCTGGACACCCGCCGCGCGCTGTTCACCGTCGAGGACGACGGCGGCTACGGCGGCGACCCGGCCGCCCTGGAGTCCGCGGTCCGCGACCACGCGCCGCACGTCCGCACCGCCTGGGCGACCCGCCCCGAGCTGCACCACACCCTGCCCACCGCCACCCGCCGCCTGGTGCCCGGCACCGCCGCCCATCTGACCGCGCTGGCCCGCAGCGCGTACCTGGTGACCGACCGCACGCTCGTGCCCGGCCTGGTCAAGCGCAAGGGGCAGATCCTGGTGCACACGCCGCCCGGCACTCCGCTGGCGTACGCGGGCCTCGACCTCCAGGACCGGCCGGCGGCGGCCCGGGACACGGACTTCGCGCGGCTGCTCGAGGGCGTCGACCAGTGGGACCACGTCGTCACCGGCGACCGCCACTCGACGCTGACGTACGAGCGGGTGCTGCCCGGCCGCTACCGGACGCTGGAGTACGGCAGGCCGCGCACCGACCGGTTCCACACGGCGACCCCGGCGGACGTGGCCGTGCTGCGGGACTGTCTGGGCGTCCCGGCGGGCGCGGTGGCGATCCTGTACGCGCCCGCGCCCCGCGACTACCGCCGCACCCCGGTGCGCACGCTCGGCCTGGAACGCGTGGTGCGCCGGCTCGGGCCCCGCTTCGTGATCCTGTCCCGCGCCCCGCGCCCCGACGGCGAGCCCCGGGAGGCGGCCTCCGACCGGGTGGTGGACGTGAGCGCCCACCCGGACCTGATGACGCTGTGTCTGGCCTCGGACGCCCTGGTCACCGACTTCTCCCCGCTGATGTGCGACTACGCGGGCCTGGACCGCCCGATCGTGCTGCACGCCGAGGACCGGGAGGCGTACGCGGCGGCGCGCGGCCTCTACGTCGACCCGTGGACCTTCCCGCCGGGCGCGGTCGCGGACAGCGAGGACGAGCTGATCGAGATCTTCGCCGGGGGCCGCTGGTGCGGGCCGCGCGCGGCCCGGCTTCGGGCGGCGTTCCGGGACCGCTTCTGCCCGCACGACGACGGGCGCGCCGCCGAGCGGGTGGTGCGCACGGTGCTGCTCGGGGAGTTCGCCGAGCCGCTGTCCGTCCCGCCGGGGCGGCGCCGCCCGGTGCCGGCCGCCGCGAGCGCCCCGGAGACGCCCGTGGTGTCGCTGCCGCCGCAGCCGGCGGTCTTCTGACCGTCACTCAATCCGTCCGCCCGTCGTTGCCCCCACTGGGAGAACGCATGTCCCCCGGCTCGTCACGGCCCGCCCCGGCCCGGCCGCCCGCGCGGCGTCCGACGGGGCGGCCCGGGCGGCGGCCCGCCCGCTGAGCGGCCGCCGTCACGCCCTCGTCAACGGAAAGAGCAGAATGCCCCGCTTCAGCATCATCGTCCCGTCCCATGGGGTCGCAGGCCGGCTGGGCCAGGCGCTGGACTCGGTCCTCGCCCAGTCGTTCGGAGACTTCGAGCTGATCCCGGTCTGCGACGCGGCCGGGTCACCGGCGGCCGGTGTCGCCGCCGGGCACGCCGAGCGGGACTCCCGGGTGACGCCCGTCCACGCGCCGCCGTCCGAGGGGCTGGCGGGTGCGCGCAACGCGGGCGTGCGGGCGGCGACCGGGACCTATCTGCTGTTCCTCGACGGGGACGACGTGCTGGTGCCGGGCGCGCTGGCGGCGCTGGACGCGCGGCTGGCGGAGACCGGCCCGGTGGACGTGCTGCCCTGCGAGCACGAGCGGGTCCCCTGGTGGGAGGGCGAGGTCACGCGCCCCGTCACGCCGTTGCTGGAGCACGCCCCGGGAGGCGCCTTCGCCCCCGCCCGCGCCCCGCACCTCACGGGTGTGCGGCTGCCCGCGTGGAGCGCGGCCTGGCGGCGCGCCTTCGTCGTCGAGCACGAACTGGCTTTCCCGCCCGGCTGGTTCACCGACGTCGGCTGGTGCGGACGGGCACTGCTGCGCGCGGAGCGGGTGGCGGTGTCGCGCCGGGTGCTGGTGCGGCACCGGGCGCGCCGCCAGGGCGACCGGCTGCGGCTGCCGGGGGCGCACCACCACGACCTGCTGGACCAGACGGAGCGGGTGCTGGACGAGGCCGCGGGTCTCGGTCTGCCGTCGGAGCGGTCGGGGCCGCTGTTCGAGCAGCTCTTCGCGGCCGTGCTGAAGACCGCCGCGCACCCCCGCCGGCTGCCGTCCGGGCGGCGGGAGTTCTTCCGCCGGGCGAGCGCCCTGTACCGCGGGCACCGGCCCGCCGGGTTCCGGCCGCCGGGCGGCAGCCTGGGCGTGCAGCACCGGCTGCTGGCGTCCGGGTCGTACGAGGCGTTCGCCGCGCTGCGCGGCACCCGGCGCGCGGCCGGGCGGGCGGCGGCCGCGCTGCCCCGCCCGCGCGGACTGCGCACCCGGCTGCACTACGGCCTCCAGCTGCGCCGCCCGCTCGATCCGAACCTCGCGGTGTACTGCGCGTACTGGGGCCGGGGCTACGCCTGCAACCCGGCCGCGATCCACGCCAAGGCCCGTGAACTCGCCCCGCACATCCGGGGCGTGTTCCTGGTGGAGGCCGACCAGGCGCACACCGTGCCCGACGGCGTGGAGTACGCGGTGCTCGGCAGCCACCGCGCCTGGGAGCTGCTGGCCCGCGCCACGTATCTGGTGAACAACGCCAACTTCGCGGAGGGCGTGGTCAAACGCCCCGGCAGCGTGCACCTCCAGACCCAGCACGGCACCCCGCTGAAGACCATGGGCGTGGACCAGTCGGTCTATCCCGTCGTGGCGGCCGCGACCGGCAGCTTCACCAAGCTGCTGGGACGCGTGGACCGCTGGGACTACAACCTGTCCTCCAACCCGCACTCCACCCGCGTCTGGGAGCGCGCCTTCCCCGGCTCGTACGAGCAGCTGGAGTACGGCTACCCGCGCAACGACGTGTACGTGACGGCCGGCGCCGACGACGTGGCCCGGGTCCGCGCCGAACTGGGCGTCCCGGAGGGCGCGCGGGCCGTGCTGTACGCGCCGACGCACCGCGACCACCACACCGGGTTCGAGCCGGGGCTCGACCTGGAGGCGTTCTGCGAGGCGGCCGGCGAGGACGTGGTGGTGCTGCTGCGCGCGCACTACTTCTACGACCGGGGCGGGCGCGAACGCAGCGGCCGGGTCGGCCGAGTCATCGATGTATCCGCGCACCGGTCCTCGGAGGACGTGTGCCTGGCGGCGGACGCCCTGGTCACGGACTACTCGTCGATCATGTTCGACTACGCCAACCTGGACCGCCCGATCGTGGTGTACGCGGACGACTGGGAGGTGTACCGGGAGACGCGGGGCGTCTGCTTCGACCTGATGGCCGCCCCGCCGGGCCGGGTCGCGCGGACGCCCGAGGAGCTGGCGCGGGTGTTCCGCGACGGCTCGTACGCGGACGAGGAGGCGACGGCGCTGCGGGCGGCGTTCCGGGAGCGGTTCTGCCCGTTCGACGACGGCCGGGCCGCCGAGCGGGTGGTGCGCCGGGTGCTGCTCGGCGAGCCGCCCGAGGCCCTGCCGCCCGTGATCCCGCTCGCGGAGCGTGTCCCCGCCCCCGCGGCCGCCACCCTGGTGAGGAGCTGACGTGCCCCGCTTCAGCGTCATCGTCCCCGTCCACGCCGTGCAGGGCTATCTGCACGCCTGCCTCGACTCGGTGCTCGGGCAGTCGTACCGCGACCTCGAACTGATCGCCGTCGACGACCGCTCCCCCGACGGCTGCGGCGCGATCCTCGACGACTACGCGGACCGCGACGAGCGGGTGCGGGTGCTGCACCTGGAGGAGAACGTGGGCCTCGGCCGGGCCCGCAACGCCGGCATGCCGCACGCGACCGGCGACTACCTGCTCTTCCTGGACAGCGACGACACCCTCACCCCGGGCGCGCTGCGGGCGCTCGCGGACCGGCTCGACGAGACCGGCGACCCGGACGTGCTGGTCTTCGACTACGCCCGCACCTACTGGTGGGGCGGCACCCGCCGCAACGTCCTCGCCCACGTCCTGTCCGAGGCCGCCGGAAGCACCTTCACGGCCGCCGAACGGCCGGAGGTCCTCGACCTGCTGATGGTGGTGTGGAACAAGGTCTACCGCCGCGACTTCGTCGAGCGGGAGGGCTTCACCTTCCCGCCCGGCTACTACGAGGACACGCCCTGGACCTTCCCGGTGCTGCTCAGCGCCGAGCGCATCGCCACCCTGGACCGGATCTGCCTGTACTACCGGCAGCGCCGCCAGGGGAACATCCTGTCCACGACCAGCCGCAAGCACTTCGACGTGCACGAGCAGTACGCGCGGGTGTTCCGGTTCGTGGACGCCCGTCCGGCGCTCGCGCACTGGCGGCCGTTCCTGCACGCCAAGATGGGCGAGCACTGTCTCGACATCCTGTCCAAGCCGGACCGGCTGCCGCCGTCGGACCGGGCCGAGTTCTTCCGCCGTACCGCCGAGATGTTCCACGCCCACCGCCCGCCGGGCGCCCGGGTCCCCGCCGAACTGCGGGTCCTGTTGGGCTCCTACGCCGGGTACGTGCTGCGCCGCAGGGCCACGCGCACCGGCCGCGAACTCCAGCGGCGGGCCCAGCAGGTCCGCGCGGTGACGGCCGCGAAGGCGGTGCGCGCCCGGTCGCTGCCGCGCCGCCCGCTGGACCCGCACCTCGCCGTGTACTCGGCGTTCTCGCACCGCGGGATGCTCGGCGACCCGGCGGCCATTTACCGCGCGGCGCGCGAACTCGCCCCGCACATCCGGGGCGTGTGGGTGGTCGCCGACGAGGAGCGGGCGGCGACCCTGCCGCCGGGCACCCCGTACGTGCTGCCGGACACGCCGGAGTACCGCCGGGTGACCGGGCGGGCCACGTACTTCGTCAACAACGTCAACTGGGCGGGCACGCTGGTGAAACGGCCGGGCAGCGTGCACGTCCACACCCACCACGGCACCCCGCTGAAGTACGCGGGCGCCGATCTGCTGGGGAAGCCCGGCGCGCGGCTGCACTTCGACGTGCCGCAGATGCTGCGCCGGGCCGACCGCTGGGATTACGGCCTGGTCGCCAACCGCCACTCCGAGCTGGTGTGGGAGCGGGCCTTCCCCTGTCACTTCACCTCGCTGCGGTCGGGCTCCCCGCGCAACGACGTGCTGGTGCGCGGCGACGAGGAGCGGGCCCGCGCGACCCGGGAGCGGCTCGGCATCCCGGAGGGCGACACGGTCGTGCTGTACGCGCCGACCCGCCGCGACTACCGCAGGGACGGTCTGGTGGAGCGGATCGACCTGGCCCGGTTCGCCGCCGACCTGGGCGAGGGCCGCACCCTGGTGGTCCGACTGCACCCCACGCTCGCCGACGGACCGGCCCGCGGACTCGGCCTGTCGGAGCTGCACCGGCGGGGCGTGCTGGTGGACGCCACCGACGAGCCGGAGGTGCAGGACGTGCTGCTCACGGCGGACGTCCTGGTCACCGACTACTCGTCCGTGATGTTCGACTACGCCCTGCTGGACCGGCCGGTCGTGGTGCACGCCGACGACTGGGACGCCTTCCGCGCGAGCCGGGGCGCGTACCTGGACGTCACGGCCGAGGCGCCGGGCCATGTGACGCGCTCCTACCGGGAGCTGGCGTGGCTGTTCGCGTCGGGCACCTGGGAGGACGAGGAGTCGGCGCGGCTGCGGGCGGCGTTCCGGGAGCGGTTCTGCGAGTACGACGACGGCCGGGCCGCCGAGCGGGTGGTGCGGACCGTGATGCTGGGCGAGCCGCTGCCGGAGCCCTCGGGCGATCCGGGCCTGGTGCCCGCGCAGACCGCCGGCCGCGACCTGCTGACCCCGTCGTGAGGCCGCGCACCTGGGTGCTGCTGCTGGCCGCGCTGTTCGCGCTGATGCAGCTGGCCACCGTGGAGGGCCGCGACACCCCCGACAGCAAGAACTACGTGTCGTACGCGCTGAGTCTGACGGGCGCGGACAAGCGGGAGGCGGCGGCCGCCACCATCGACCACTACTGCTCCGGCAAGGCGTCGACGGCGCACCGCGCGCAGCTCGTGGACGTGGTGCGCTTCCACGCCCCCGACCCCGCGCCCCGGGTGTTCGAGGAGTGCCGGGAGCAGGAGTGGCGGCAGGTGGAGGCGCGTCTCGCGGCCGGGGACACCGCCGGGCACACGGTGCCGTTCATGCCGGAGCGGTTCATGCGGATCTTCGAGGTGCGGCCCGGCTATCCGCTGGTCCTGGCGCCGTTCGTGGCGCTGCTCGGGGTGACGTGGGGCGTGTGGACGGCGGGCGTGCTGATCACCTGCGCGGGCGGGGTGCTCGCGTATCTGGTGCTGCGCACGCTGGCGGCCCCGGTGCCGCTGGCGCTCACCGGGATGGCGCTGTACCTGGTCCTGCCGTGCGGGACGACGGCGATGCGCCCGATGACCGAGGGTCTGATGCTGGCGCTCACCCTGGCCGCGCTGTGGGGCTGCGCCCTGGTGCTGGGCGGGACGAGACCCCGGGCGGGGCTGGCGCTGGTGGGCGGCGCGCTGTTCGCGCTGTTCACGGTGAAGCACTCGCAGGCGCTGTTCCTCGGGGCGTGTCTGGCGGCGGCGGGCGTGGCGGTCGCGGTACGGCGGCGGTGGCGGGGGATGCCGGCGGGGCGCGGTCCCGTCGCGCTCGCCGCGGTGGGGTGCGCGGGGGTGCTGGGCACGGTGCTGGTGTCCCGGCTGCTGGACTACCCGTCGGTGTCGGAGAGCGTGCAGGACCTGCTCACGGACCACTTCGCCCGGCCGGACCGGGAGCGGCCGTGGGCGGAGTTCTTCCAGCTCCAGGGGAACTTCTGGATGGAGTGGGCGCGGCGGCAGCTGTGGGAGCCGTTCTTCGTGGCGGCGCTCGCGGCGGGCGCGCTGGGGGCGCGGCGGCGGCCGGCGTTCGGGGTGTTCCTGGCCGCGGCGGCCTGCACGGGGTTCCTGAACCAGGCGGGCCACCCGGACATCAACATCTGGGGCGACCGGCTGATCACGCTGGCCTGGCTGCTGCCGGTGCTGGGGGTGCCGCTGCTGCTGGAGCCGGTGCTGCGGCGGGCGGCGGTGCCCGCGCAGGGCGCGCCGGTGGAACCGGTGGGCTGACCGGGCGTCACCCGAAGCGGTGACGCCCGGTCAAAGGTGAGCCATACACGGGAACAGTGGGCAAATGCCTCGAATGCTCCTTTCTCTTCGCGTCCGATGAGCGCCGGCGTCCTCGTCCGGCGCCGCACCGTGGACGGCGCCACGGCGCTGCGCGGCGGCGGGTCCTGGCGGCCGTCGCCGTACCTGTGCGCCGGCTTCCTGTTCTTCCTGGTGATGTCCCTGGCGTTCTGGCGGGTGCCGCTGTGCTGCGACGCGGGCCAGCACGCGGCGGTGGTGGAGCGCCTGAAGGCCGATCTGCTGAACCCCCGGCACCCGATGGCGGACCTGCCCGGGGCGGGCAGTCCGTACTACTCGCCGTACGCCGTGGCGCAGGGCGTGTTCGCCCGGCTGACCGGGCTGGGCGGCTGGGAGGTGCTGCGGCTGACCGGGCCGCTGAACCTGCTGGTGCTGCTCACCGGGCTGGGCCGCTTCGTGCGGGTGCTGACCCCGCGCCCCTGGGCGCCGGTGCTGGCGCTGGCCGCGGTGGCGCTGCTGTGGGGTGTGGAGCGCGCCTGGTGGAGCGGCTACCTCAACCTGATGTCGATGACGGGCAATCTGCCCTACCCGTCGGCGTTCGCGATCGGGCTGGCCTTCTGGGCGTGGGCGCTGACCGGTGCCCGGGCCAGGGACACGGGGGGTGTGCGTTATCTGGGTCCGGGCGGTCTGCGTCCGCTGTCCGGGTACGCGGGCCTCGGCCTGCTGTACGGGCTGATCCTGCTGGTGCACCCGATCACCGCGGTCGCGGCGGTGATCGGGGCGCTGGCGCTGGTCGCCGGGTGGCAGCGGCGGTGGTCGGCGGCGCTGGCCGGGCGCTGGGCGCTGACCGGCGCGGCGGCGCTGCTGACGGCGGCCTGCTGGCCGTACTTCGACGTGTTCGCGCTGGCCGGGGACTCCAGCGTGGACGCGATGCACCGGCGGCTGTACCTGGATTTGGCCGGGCAGTTCGGGCTGGCGCTGCTGGGGCTTCCGGCCCTGTGGCTGCGGGCCCGGCGCTCATGGCGGGACCCTCTGGTGCTGATGTTCGCCCTGGACTGCGCGGTCGTGGCGTACGGCTGGGTGAGCGGCCACTACACCTACGGGCGCGCGCTCGGGCTGACGCTGGTGCCGCTGCAGCTCGCCCTGGCGGTGGAACTGGCGGCGCCCCGCCCGTGGCCGGTCTGGCGCCGGCTGCTGGGCGGGGCCGCGGCGGCGGGGGCCGTCGCCGGGCTGCTGACCGTGCACGCGGGGGCGCTGGTGCCGCCCGCGGCGGACCCGGTCGGCTTCCGGCAGCCCCCGGACTGGCCGTCGTACGACTGGGCCGCACGGCACATCGCGCCCGGGGAGGTGGTGATCACCGACGGCTACTACGCCGTCCACGCGATCGCCGGGTACGGGCCCGACCTGGCCGCACCCGCCTGGCCGGACGCCTCGCTGGACGAACGGGAGCGGCTGCGGCGGCTGGCCGATGTGCGCGCGTACCTGGACCCCTCCTCGACCCGCGCCCTGCGGGACACGGTGGTCCGCCGCTACCAGGTGCGCTGGCTGCTCCTCACCAAGTACCAGCGGGTGCCCGAGGAGGCCGTGGTGGTGGCCTGGAGCCGGCGCACCGGAGAGGTGCTGGCGCGGGTCGGGGCGGCCCCGCGGGACTACTCGACGACGATCTCGACGTCGATGTTGCCGCGGGTGGCGTTGGAGTAGGGGCAGACCTGGTGGGCCTGCTCGACCAGCTTGCGGCCGGTCTCCTCGTCGAGGCCGTCGGGCAGCTCGACGCGGAGCGTCACGGCGAGGCCGAAGCCCTCGCCCTGCTTGCCGATGCCGACCTCGGCGGTCACGGCTGCCTCGCTGACGTCCACCTTCGCGGCGCGGCCGACGACGCCGAGGGCGCTGCCGAAGCAGGCCGCGTAACCGGCGGCGAAGAGCTGCTCGGGGTTGGTGCCCTTGCCGTCGCCGCCCAGCTCCTTCGGGGCGCTCAGGCCGACGTCCAGCTTGCCGTCGGAGGTGACGGCGCGGCCCTCACGACCGTGGGTGGCGGTGGCGACTGCGGTGTAGAGCGCGTCCATGGGGACACCTTTCGTCTTCGGCGGGTGACCGGCCGGTTCCTGGGGACCCGGCCTCCGTGAGCTCAAGTAGAGCACACAATTTAATTGGACACAACCAAATGGCTCGCGCAGCGCTACCCTGGACGCATGACAGCGACACCCAGCCCCTCCCCGGCGACGGACGCGCCGGCCGTCACGGACGACTGGCTCCGTCTCGACCAGCAGATCTGCTTCAGCCTCAACTCCGCCGTCCGCGCCTTCAACGGCGTCTACCGGGTGGTGCTGAAGGATCTCGGCCTCACCTATCCGCAGTACCTGGTCATGCTGGTGCTGTGGGAGGACGGCACGGTGCCGGTGAAGCGGCTGGGTGAGCGCCTGCGCCTGGACTCCGGCACGCTGTCCCCGCTGCTCAAGCGGCTGGAGGCGGCCGGTCTGGTGCACCGGGAGCGCAGCGCGCGTGACGAGCGGTCCGTCGAGGTGCGGCTCACCGAGGAGGGGGCCGCGCTGCGCGAGCAGGCCGTGCGGGTGCCGCGCCGGATCGCCGCCGCGACCGGGATGCGGGCCGAGGAGATGCGGGCACTGAGCGCCACCCTCGCCGACCTCACCGCCGCCCTGGACAAGACGGCCGCGGAAGGCGCGTGACGCCCGCCGGGACCACCCCGGGGTGCGGGACGGCACGCGCCGGGCGAGCGTGGGGTGAACCTCCGCCGCGCGCCTCGAGGATGTCATGCACCCCGACCCGTCCCCCGCCGACACGGACGCCGACGCCGGCGCCGTCTCGGTCGTCGTCATAGGCCACGACGACGCCGCCCTCGTGGCGGACGCGGTGCGTTCCGCGCTCGGCCAGGGGCCCGCCGTGCGGGAGGTCGTCGCCGTGGACGACTGCTCCACGGACGGCAGCGCCGAACTGCTGGAGCGGCTGGCCGCCGCCGAGGCACGATTGCGGGTGGTCCGGCTGCCGGTCAACAGCGGCGGCTGCGGAACCCCGCGCAACACCGGGCTCGACGCGGCGGCCGCCCCGTACGTGATGTTCCTGGACAGCGACGACGTACTGCCGCCGGGCGCCGTCGACGCGCTCCTCGCCGCCGCGCGGGAGACGGACGCGCAGGTCACGGGCGGTCTGTGCGTACGCCGCGAACTGCCGTCGGGCCGTGAGGTGCCGTGGGAGCCCGCCCTGTACGCCTCCCCCGCCGTCCTCGCCCGCCCGGCCGACCACCCGCGGCTGGTCCGCGACACCCTCAGCGTGAACAAGCTGTACGCGACGGACTTCCTCCGCGCGCACGGCATCCGCTTCCCGGACGGCCGCTTCCCCTACGAGGACATGGTGTTCACCGCGCGGCTGTGGGCCGCCGCCCCGCGCGTCGCCCTGATCCCGGACCGGGTCTACGTCTGGCACGTACGCCGCGCCGCGCGCCGGCTGTCCATCTCGCTGGACCGCGCGGACATCGGCAACTGGCGCGCCCGCACCCACGCCTGCCGCACCGCCCACACGATCCTGCTGGACGCGGGCGAGAAGGGGCTCGCGCGTGCCGCCCGCGCCAAGTTCCTCGACCACGACCTGCGCATGTACGCCCGTGAGCTGCCGCTGCGCGACGAGACCTACCGCCGCGCCTGGTGGGCGCACACCCGCGAGCACCTCGCCGAGTACGACGCCGCCGACCGCTCCGGCGACCCGGCCGCCCCCGGGATGCTGCTCGCGCGGGTGCTGCTCGCCTCCCCCGAGCCGCGCGACCTGCCCCGCCTGCGCGAACTGGCCGCCCGCCCGGCGAGGCTGTGCCCGCCGTACGCCCGGACGCCCGACGGCACGCCCTGCTGGTCGCCGGAGCTGCCCGAGGTCACCCTGGAGACCCTCCCCGAACGCCCGGTCCGCCTGCTGCCGCTCGCCGTGGACGCCGAGCTGCGCGCCCGCACCCGCCTGCTCCGACTGCGCCTCCACGAGCTGTACGGCACGGTCGGCCGGGCCGGCCCGGTGGACGCGGAGGTCGAATGGCGCCACCGCGACCGCGCGGGCCTGACCCTGCGCCGCACGGTCCCGCTCCGCCCGTCCGCCGACGACACCTGGACCGCGGTCACGACCGTCCCCCTGGACCGCCTGGCGACGCTCGCCGGGGGCGCCTGGGACCTACGGGTGAGGCTGCGCTTCCAAGACGGAGCGGTCCGCACGGTCTCGGCCCACGCCCTGACGGACCCGGGCCTTCTCCGCCCCCGGGCGGTCGCGAGCACTCGCCACGGCGTGATCCTGGTCCGCCCCTACGCCACGCATGGAGGCGCGCTGGCGCTGCGGGTGGCGGCGGGGGCGCAGGGGGCGGGGAGGGTGCTGGCGGGGCGGCTGCGGAGGTGGTGGCCGTGACGCGAGACGGAGCCTCCGCCCGTCCCCGGAGGCGCACCGACCTGCGGATGCCGACGGCGCACAGGAAGCCCGCCGGGCCGACGGCTGCCTGACGCGGGCCCGCACCGCCTCCACTCTCCCATCGGCAGGCGCCCCGCGGCCCGCCACAGGCGCCCGGGCGCAAGCCCACTGCCTACCGGACGCCGACCACGGCGGCCGCCAGGACCGCACCCCCGCCGACTTCCCCACCCCAAGCAGCCGCCCAGCGGATGCGGCTGACACGCGGGGCGCAGGCCGGCTGCCGCACGGACTCACCTACGGCTGCCCTGACGCGGGCCCGCACCGCCTCCCCTCTCCCATCGACAGGCGCCCCGCGGCCCGCGACAGGCCCCCGGGCGCAAGCCCACTGCCTACCGGACGCCGACCACGGCGGCCGCCAGAACCGCACCCCCGCCGGCCTCCCCACCCCAAGCAGCCGCCCAGCGGATGCGGCTGACACGCGGGGCGCAGGCCGGCTGCCGCACGGACTCACCTACGGCTGCCCTGACGCGGGCCCGCACCGCCCCCCCTGCCGTGCCCCTGGCCGTCCTCGGCCGCCAGGCACGGCCCGGCCCTCATCCGCCCCTACGCCACCGAGGGAGGCGCGCCGCCCGGCGAGTCCCGGCCGGGGCTCAGGGCGCGACCCAGGCACCGGCCGGACGCCCGCGCCGACAACCGCCCCGGCGCGAGCCGGACTCACAGCGCCTTCAGCGCCGCCGCCGTCGCGCGGGACAAGCCCTCCAGGTACCCCTTCGGCAGCTTTGGGCTGCGGATCACCACCGAGCGCCAGTAGAGCGGGCCGGAGATCAGGTCCAGGGCCAGCCCGTGGTCCACGCCCGCGGCGATCTCGCCCCGCTGCTGGGCCGCCGTGACGATGCCCTTGGCGACCCCGTCCTGGCCCTCCCGCAGGGCCTTCTGCACGGCCTCGGCGATCTCCGGGTTGCGGGCGGCCTCGGCCTGGAGGTCGGGGAGGATCTGCGAGGCGACGGGATGGCGCAGGGCGCGGGAGCTGACCTCGTAGAGCAGGCGCAGGTCGGTCTCCAGGGAGCCGGTGTCGGGGGCGGGCAGGCCCTGGACGGCGAGGGCGGAGACCACGTCGAGGACGACGTGCAGCTTGGAGCGCCAGCGCCGGTACACCGCGGTCTTGCCGACGCCGGCCCGGCGCGCGATGCCCTCGATCGACATCCGGGCGTAGCCGACGGCGGCGAGCTCCTCGAAGACGGCCGTCCGGATGGCCTCGGTGACGTCCTCGCGCAGGACGGCGGCCCCGGCGGGGGCCCGGCGGCGCGGACGTGGCTCGGGCGCGTCGGCGTTCGTCATGCGCTCCAGCATAGGCCGCTCCCGTAGCGACGATACGGTTGCGTTCCGACGTGCATTCGACCTACGCTCGTCGACACGACGATACGGTCCCGTTCCGACGTAAGAACCGTCAGAACCGTGGCAGCCGTCGCCCCACCCCCTCCTAGCGAAAGCAGCGGATGTGAGTCAGGCAGTCGACACACCGCCCGCCGCGTCGGCGCGTCCGGAACCGCCCGGGACCGACCTCGCGGCCCTCGCCGCCCGGCACGGCCTCACGGTCAGCGGCGCCCGCCCGTCCCTCGGCGCGTACGTCCGCCAGCTGTGGGGGCGGCGCCACTTCATCCTCGCGTTCTCGCAGGCCAAGCTGACGGCGCAGTACAGCAAGGCGAAGCTGGGCCAGCTGTGGCAGGTGGCGACCCCGCTGCTGAACGCGGCCGTGTACTTCTTCATCTTCGGCCTGCTGCTGGGCGCCCGTAAGGGCATACCCAGCGACGTCTACGTGCCGTTCCTCGTGACGGGCGTGTTCGTCTTCACGTTCACGCAGAGCTCGGTGCTCGCCGGCGTGCGGGCGATCTCGGGCAACCTGGGACTGGTCAGGGCGCTGCACTTCCCGCGCGCCTCCCTGCCGATCTCCTTCGCGCTCCAGCAGCTCCAGCAGCTGCTGTTCTCGATGATCGTCCTGGTCGTCGTCATGATCGGATTCAAGAGCTACCCGGACGCGTCCTGGCTGCTGATCGTCCCCGCGCTGGCGCTGCAGTTCGTGTTCAACACCGGCCTCGCGCTGATCTTCGCGCGGATGGGCAGCAAGACCCCCGACCTGGCGCAGCTCATGCCGTTCGTGCTGCGGACCTGGATGTACGCGTCCGGCGTGATGTTCTCCATCCCCGCGATGCTCGAGGACAAGAACGTCCCCGCCTGGCTGGCGGACGTCCTGCAGTGGAACCCGGCCGCCATCTACATGGACCTCGTGCGGTTCGCGCTGATCGACCAGTACGACTCGTCGTACCTCCCCCCGCACATCTGGGCGTTCGCGCTCGGCTGGGCGGTGCTGGCCGGCGTGGTCGGCTTCGTCTACTTCTGGAAGGCAGAGGAGAGGTACGGCCGTGGCTGACACCCCCCAGGACAGGAGGCCGACGGTCGTCGCCGACGGCGTCGACGTGGTCTACCGGGTCAACGGCACCGGCGCAGGACGCGGCACCGCGACCGCCGCGCTGAACCGCATGCTCCGCCGCAAGGAGACCGAGAGGGCGTCCGGCGTGCGCCGGGTGCACGCCGTGCGAAACGTGTCCTTCGTGGCGTACCGCGGCGAGGCGATCGGCCTGATCGGCACCAACGGCTCCGGCAAGTCCACGCTGCTGAAGGCCGTCGCGGGACTGCTCCCGGTGGAGAACGGCAGCATCTACACCGACGGCCAGCCGTCCCTGCTCGGCGTCAACGCGGCCCTGATGGCCGACCTCACCGGCGAGCGCAACGTGATGCTCGGCGGGCTCGCGATGGGCATGTCCCGCGAGGAGGTGAGGGCGCGCTACCAGGACATCGTCGACTTCTCCGGGATCAACGAGAAGGGCGACTTCATCACCCTGCCGATGCGCACCTACTCCTCCGGCATGGCCGCCCGCCTGCGCTTCTCCATCGCCGCCGCCAAGGACCACGACGTGCTCCTCGTCGACGAGGCCCTCGCGACCGGCGACCGCTCCTTCCAGAAGCGCTCGGAGGCCCGCATCCGGGAGCTGCGCAAGCACGCGGGAACGGTGTTCCTCGTCAGCCACAACAACAAGTCCATCCGCGACACCTGCGACCGGGTGCTGTGGCTGGAGCGCGGCGAGCTGCGCATGGACGGGCCGACGGACGAGGTGCTCCGCGAGTACGAGAAGTTCACGGGAGCCCGCTAGCAGCTTTGGCGCGGACGCGGACACCGCTGTTCGGGCGAATTTCGCGCCGACCGATTCGCCCCATCGGTGTCACTATGTCTGGATAGCGACCGACGGGTAACGACCGACGGGACCGTCCGCGCCGCCGAGCAGCCGAAGGAGCCCCGTGATGCCCCAGCTCAGCGTCATCGTCCACGGGCCGAACACGCAGGACCACCTGACCGGCCTGCTCGACTCGCTCGTCGCCCACCCGCTGCCGGACGTGGAGGTCGTCGTCGCCGCCGTCGGCGACTGGGCCCGTGAGACGGCCGGGCGGCACGCCCAGCGGCTCCAGGTGGTCCCGCTGCCCGACGGCACCTCCGACGCGGCGGCGAGAGCGGCGGGGGCCGCGCGCGCCACCGGACGCTGGCTGCACTTCGTCCGCGCCAAGGACGCCCTCCCGCCCGGCAGCCCCCGCACCGTCGCCGAACGCACCGCCGAGCTGCCCGACACCGTCGACGTCCTCCTCCTGGACCATCTGCGCAGCACCTGGCGCAGCGCCGCCCTCCCCTCGGCCGACGGCCCCCTCCTCGCCCGCGCCGGACGCACCGAGCCGGCCCTCGCCGACAGCGCCTACCTGCTGCGTCTCACCCCGCTGCTCGGCACCCGCGTGCTGCGCGCCGACTTCTGGCGGGCGCACGAGGAGCACCTCACCACCGACGACGAGCCCCGCGCCGCCCTCGCCGCCCTGCTGCTCGCCGGCCGCGTCTCCTGTCTGCCGCACATCGCCTACGAGGACCGGCGGCTGCGCCCCGCGAGCCTCCCGCCCGTCACCCCCGAGCAGTACCTCGCCGCGGTCGACCGCTACGAGGCCCTGCTCGACCTCGCCCAGGACCGGCCCGCGGTCTACACCGTGCTCTACGAGATCATGGTCCGCGACTGTCTGCGCACCTTCGCCCGCGGCGCCGTGCCCGAGCCGGCCGCGCGGGAGTTCTTCCTGCGGGCCGGATCCGCCGCCGTACGCCGCCGCCCCGAGGGGTACCGCCGGCCCGGCGGCCCGGAGGGTGTGCGGCGCGCGCTGCTGGAGGAGGGCGCCTACACCCGCTACCGCGCCTTCCAGGCCGCCAACCACGCCCGCCGCGCCGTGCGCTCCACGGTGCGCGCGGGACGGCGGCAGGCGGGCGCCCTGATCCGCGACCACCAGTACCGCGCGGCGCTGCGCCGTCCGGTCGACCCGCACCTCGCGGTGTTCTCCGCCTACTGGAACCGCGGTGTCGCCTGCAACCCGGCCGCGATCGCCGCGAAGCTCGCCGAGCTGGCCCCGCACATCCACCCGGTGTGGGTGGTGACCGCGCGCAACGCGGCCCTGCTGCCGCCCGGCACCGACCACGTGGTCCCCGGCACCCGCCGCTACTGGGAGACGCTCGCCACGGCGAAGTACCTCGTCAACAACGTCAACTTCCCGAACGCGGTGGTCAAACGCCCCGACGCGGTGCATGTGCAGACCCACCACGGCACCCCGCTGAAGCGCATGGGCCTCGACCAGATGGCGTACCCGGCCGCCGCGCAGGGCCTGGACTTCGACGCCCTGCTGGAGCGCGTCGACAAGTGGGACTACAGCGTCTCCGCCAACAGCCACACCACCCGCATGTGGGAGCGTGCCTACCCGTCCCGGTACGTCTCCCTCGACCACGGCTATCCGCGCAACGACGTGTACTGCACGGCGGGCGCCGACGAGGTGCGCGCGGTCCGCGAGCGGCTCGGCATCGCCCCCGGCCGCCGGGCCGTCCTCTACGCGCCCACCCACCGCGACTACGAGGCCGGCTTCACCCCGCGCCTGGACCTGGCCGCGCTCGCCGACCGGCTCGGCGAGGACACCGTCCTGCTGGTGCGCGCCCACTACTTCTACGACTCCGGCCTCACCCCGCTGGCCGGCCTGCGCCGCTCGGGCCGCGTGATCGACGTGTCGTCGTACGACCCGGTCGAGGAGCTGTGCCTGGCCGCCGACGCGCTGGTCACGGACTACTCGTCGATCATGTTCGACTACGCCAACCTGGACCGCCCGATCGTGATCCACGCCGACGACTGGGAGACGTACCGCACCACGCGCGGGGTGTACTTCGACCTGATGGCCGAGGCGCCGGGGCCGGTCGCGCGCACCCAGGACGACCTCACCGAGATCCTCGCCGGCGACGCCTGGCACGACGAGGGCGCGGCGAAGGCGCGGGCCGCGTTCCGCCGCCGGTTCTGCGAGTTCGACGACGGCCGCGCCGCCGAGCGGGTCGTGCGGCGGGTGTTCCTCGGCGAGGACGAGGCGTCCCTGCCGCCGGTGCTGCCGCCGGAGGAGCGCACCCCGGCGCCGGCTCCCCAGGAGGTGACCGCGTGATGTCCACGTCCCGGCTCCCCGACGTCACCGTCACGGTGATCGTGCACAACGACGCCGGACGGCTGCCCCGCGCCGTGCGGTCCGTGTGCCGCCAGACCCACCGCGACCTGGAGATCGTCATCAGCGACGACCACTCCACGGACGACACCCCGAGGGTGGCGCGGGAGCTGGCGGCCGCCGACGCGCGCGTGCGGTACCTGCGGCTGCCGGAGAACAGCGGCGGGTGCAGCGCGCCCCGCAACCGCGCCGTCGAGATCGCCCGGGCGCCGTACCTGATGTTCCTCGACAGCGACGACGAACTGCCCGAGGGGGCGGTCGCCGCGCTGCTGGCCGCGCACCGGGAGCGGGAGATCGACTTCGCGATGGGCGCGGTGCGGCGGATCCGCGTGGACACCGGGCGCCGCTCCACCTGGATGCCGCACCTGGTGGGCGAGCGCCGCACCCTGGACGGCATCGAGGACGACCCGCGGCTGTTCTTCGAGCACCTGGCGACCAGCAAGATGTACGCCCGCGCCTTCCTCGACCGGCACGCGCTGCGCTTCCCGGAGGGCATCCACTACGAGGACCAGTTGTTCTCGGCGCAGGCCTACTGCCTGGCGGAGCGGTTCACGATCGTCCCCGAGCCGGTCTACCTCTGGTACATAGCCCCCTACGTCCGCTCCGACGCCGCGTCCATATCGAACCAGCGGCACCTGATCGGCAACGTCCGCGACCGGATCCATGTGCAGCGGCTGATCGACGCGTTCCTGGCGGAGAGCGGGCACGAGGGGCTGCGCGAGGACAAGGACCACAAGTTCCTGAAGCACGACTTCCGGATGTACGCGGGCGACCTGCCGTACCGCGACGAGGAGTGGATGTCCGCCTTCGCCGACGAGGTGAACCCGTACCTGGAGACGCTGTCCCCGGGCGCGTACGCGCGGCTGCCGCGCGCGGAGCGGGTGGTGCTGCAACTGGTCCGGGACCGCCGCCTGCCGGAGGCCGCGCTCGCGGCGCGGGGGCTCGGGTACGGGGTCGCCCCGAGGCGGCTGACCGCCGACGCGGACGGCCGGGTCTACTGGGGCGACCGGGTACCGGACAGCGTGGCCGCCCGCCGCGAGCTGGACCTGACGGAGCTGGAGCCGGACACCCGCCCGTTCCCCGGCGCGCTGTTCCGGCACGAGATCACGGACATCGCCCGCGTCCCCGGCGGCGGCGCCCGCCTGGACCTCACCGTGCGGACCTACGACCCGGCGCTTCGGCTTCCCGTCGGCCCGCAGCGCGCGAGCCTGGTGATCTCCCCGGGCCGGCGCCGCCTCACCGTGCCGTTCCGCCTGGACCCGGTGCGGCCCGGCGTGTTCGAGGGCACGGTACGGCTGGATCTGGCGGGGGCGCGCCTGCCGCTGGCCGGCTTCGCAGGAATCCGGCACCCCCTGCTCCGCCTCACCACAGGCGGCCAGAGCAACCAGGCGCTGCTGCTGGCCCCCCTGGACTTCCCGCCCCTGACGGCCCGCGTCCCGTACCGCTCCGGCACGGCCCCGCACCAGGTCACGATCGAACCGGAAGGCCACAACCCGGGCCGCCTGCAAATCCACTGGCAACCGACCGGCGCCCCAGCAGCCCTCCGCCCCCTCGCGACCCGCCTGACCCACCCGCGCCTGCGACGGGCGGTGCAGCTGGTGGCAGGCGCGCTGCGCTGACGGCCGGCGTCCCTACCGCGGCACGGTGAGTCACTCGTGGGCGACCGAGGCGTGGGCAGCCCCCCTTCCGCCCGCCGGCCGCCCACACCGTGCACCCCGGCCGCACGGGGCCGCCACGGGTGGCACGGACGCCCCGCGCTGACCGCCCCCGCGCCCCCATCGCTCCGCCACCGCACCAGGTCACCGTCCAACCGGAGATCCACGCCCCCGGACACCCCGGCCGGCCGTACCGGACCGTTCAACCCGGTGACCGGCACCCTGCGCCGACCGGTACGGACCCAGTGCCCCGGAGCCGCACCCCTCCGGGCCACCGTCCAGCCGGGAAGCCAACGCCCCGGAAGGCCACAGCCGACTCCCCCGGGCCCTCCTCCCGCCAACCGCCCGCACCGTGCGCCCCGGCGGGCACCGGGCCGTACGGCTGGCGACGGGTGCCCTGCGCCGGCCTCACGTCCCCCGGGACGCCACAGCCGCCCGCACCGTCCACCCCGGCCCACCGGGCCATGCGGCTGCCGTCGGGCCCCGCCCACCTCACCGCACCGCGTACAGCACCTCCCCCCGCGGCCCCCGCGCCACCGCCCTCAGCCCGGGGTCGTCCAGCGCCCCACGGCGGTCCAGCACCCACCGCACCTCGTACTCCCGCTCGATGCGCCGCCGCTCGGCCGGGGACGTGGCCGGCGCGAAGTAGGCCCGCGTGGCGGCGACCCGGCGGTCCTCGTCGGCGAGGAAGAAGTCCGGGTAGCCGGGGGCGACCGTGTAGGGGCCGTAGGCCGGGACCTGGCGGGCGACCCGGCCTTCCGCCATGACGACGTCTCCGTACCGCACCCAGCGGGTGATCCACCCGTAGCCCGGCCACGGGCGCCGGTACGTGTCCGCGACCGGCCCCGGCAGCGCGTCGGCCGGGACGACGTACCCGAGAGCGCCCGCCTGGGCCCAGGCGCCGGCCAGCAGCGCCGCGGCGAGCAGCGCCGCCCACACCGCACGTACCCGCCGCGACCCCGCCTCCACGACCGCGAGCGCCGCCGCGAGCTGCGCCGGGATCACCGCCGCCGGGAACGCCCGCGCCCAGGAGTAGTGCCCGGTCACGCGGCCCGCCGCCACGGCCAGCACCCCAAGGGCGCAGAACACCACCAGCGGGTCCCGGTGGTCGCGCCGCCACCGCGCGACCAGCGCGGCCACCCCGAGCAGCGCGAGACCGAACCGCGCGACCGGGTGCGCGTACAGCACCCGGTGCACCGTCTCCAGCCGCTCCCCCGCGTCCGCCAGCGCGTAGAAGTCGTAGTACGGCCATGCCCCCAGCACCGACACGCCCAGCAGCAGTGCCCCGCCGAGCCGGGGCCACACCGCGTGCCCGGGACGCGCGGCGGCCACCGTGGCTGCCGCGCCGGCCGTGGCCACCACACCGGAGAACTGGTGGCAGAGCAGGATCACCGCCCACAGCACACCCAGCCCCAGCCACACCCCCCACCCGGCCGGCCGGCGCACCGCCCCGCTCAGCCAGGTCCAGAAGTGGAAGGCGAGCCCCAGGGTGAAGGTGCTCGGGTAGGCCGCCGTCAGGGCCAGCGAGTGCAGCCCGGTGAAGCCGCTCCACAGCAGCGGCTCGGTGCCCCACAGGAACCACAGGGACAGCAGCGCGAGCACCGGCGCGGCCGGGCGCGCGCTCAGCGTCCGCACGTACCGCCACACGCCCGTGACCAGCAGCGCCAGCCCCGCAGCGGCGGCCAGCCGCAGCACCACGAACACGTCGAGGCCGGTCGCCCGGGCGACACCGCCGAGGACCAGCGTCCACGGCGAGTAGTACGGGCTCGGGGTGTTCGCGTCGACGAGCGGGTTGCCGGGGGCGAGCGGGGAGTGCCGCAGCCGCTGCACGGTCGCCGCGTGGATGCCCAGGTCGCCCATCCACGGCAGCCGTACGACGACCAGGACCAGCAGGAGCAGGACGAGTCCGGTGACGCCCGTGGCCAGGGCCCGGCCGACGGCGGCCGGGCGGATCCCGGAGCGGCGGGCGCCGGTCTCCCCGGACACGCCGGACGACGAGAAGCGGACAGTCACAGGGGAGCCCTATCCCGCCACAGCGCCGTCCCCACGGGTTCGCCGCCGATTCCCGCCCAACGCACCACACACGCGCGAGGGGCGCCCCGGACCGGCAAAGGTCCGAAGCGCCCCTCGACGGGTTCGGCGGGCTACGAGTTCCTGAGCAGCGTGCGCATGGTCCGCATGGCCACCGACAGGTTGGCCAGGTCGAACGAGTCGGAGTTGTGGATCTCCTCCAGGGTGGTGCGGGCCCGGCCCAGCAGCGCCGCGTTCTTCTGCTCCCACAGCGCGAACCGCTGCTCCGGCGTCGACGTGCCGTCGCCCTCCGCGAGCACGTCCGCGGTGACCGCCGCGTGCGCCGCGTACAGGTCCTCGCGGATCGCCGCGCGGGCCATGGACTGCCACCGGTCCGCGCGCGGCAGTTCGATGATGCGGTCCATCAGCTGGGTGATCCGCAGCCGGTCGGCGAGGTCGTAGTACACCTCGGCGACGTCCAGCGGCTCCTTGCCCATCCGGTCGGCCACCGACACGATGTCGAGCGTCGGGAAGGCGGAGGAGAACCCGGCGACCCGCGTGGCCAGCTCGTCCGGGACCCCGGCCTCGCTGAGCTCGTCGTAGATCTTCTGGTACCACTCCTGGTCCTCGCCGCGCAGCAGCTTCGGCAGCTGCGACCAGACCAGCTCCACCCGCTCGGCGAAGAACGACACCGTCTCCTGGAGCTGCAGCGGCTGCGGCCGGTTGTTCAGCAGCCAGCGCGTGCCGCGCTCCACCAGACGGCGGGAGTGCAGCCGGATCCGGGTCTGGACGGCCGCGTCGACCTTGGTGTCGAGCGCCTCCACGGCGTCCCACACCTCGTTGGAGCGGAAGATCGCGCGGGCCGCGGTCTGCGCCCGGACGATCTCCTCCAGCGATGCCCCGGTCTCCTCGCGCATCCGGTGCAGATACGTGGTGCCGCCGGTGTTGACCGTGTCGTTGACCAGCACGGTCGTGGTGATCTCACGGCGCAGCGGATGCGTGTCGATGTGCTCCGCGAACTGCTCGCGCAGCGCGGTCGGGAAGTACGCGTGCAGCAGGCCCTTCAGGTACGGGTCGTCGGGCAGCGAGGTGTGCAGCAGCTCGTCGGCGACGGTGATCTTTGTGTACGCCAGCAGCACCGCCGTCTCCGGCCCGGTCAGGCCCTGCCCGGAGGCGAGCCGCTCGCGGATCTGACGGTCGGTGGGCAGGAACTCCAGCGCCCGGTCCAGATGGCCCTCGCGCACCAGGTGCTTCAGGAAGCGCTGCTGCGCGTGGATCATGTCCTTCGACTGGGCGAGCGCGTTGGCGATGGCGGTGTTCTGCGCGTAGTTGTTGCGCAGCACCAGGCGGCCGACCTCGTCGGTCATCTCGGCGAGCAGCTTGTTGCGCTGCTTCACCGTCATGTCGCCTTCCTTGACCAGGCCGTTCAGCAGGATCTTGATGTTCACCTCGTGGTCGGAGGTGTCCACGCCCGCGCTGTTGTCGATGGCGTCGGTGTTGATCCGGCCGCCGTGCAGCGCGAACTCGATCCGGCCGAGCTGGGTCAGGCCCAGGTTGCCGCCCTCGCCGACGACGGAGACCCGAAGGTCCTTGCCGTCGACGCGGATCGCGTCGTTGCTCTTGTCGCCGACGTCCGCGTTCGACTCGGTGGACGCCTTGACGTAGGTGCCGATGCCGCCGTTCCACAGCAGGTCGACCGGCGCCCTGAGGACGGCCTTCATCAGGTCGGCCGGGGTCATCTTGGAGATCTTCTCCTCGATGCCCAGCGCCTCACGGATGTGGCTGTTGATCTGGATCGACTTCGCCGTGCGCGGGAAGACGCCGCCGCCGGCGGAGATCAGCTCCGTGTCGTAGTCGGCCCAGCTCGAGCGCGGCAGCTCGAACAGCCGGCGGCGCTCGGCGTACCCGGTGGCCGCGTCCGGGTTCGGGTCGATGAAGATGTGCCGGTGGTCGAAGGCGGCGACCAGACGGATGTGCTCGCTGAGCAGCATGCCGTTGCCGAACACGTCGCCGGACATGTCGCCGATGCCGACGACCGTGAAGTCCTCGCTCTGGGTGTCCACGCCCAGCTCGCGGAAGTGCCGCTTGACGGACTCCCAGGCGCCGCGGGCGGTGATGCCCATCTTCTTGTGGTCGTAGCCGGCCGAGCCGCCGGAGGCGAAGGCGTCCCCGAGCCAGAAGTTGTAGCTCTCGGCGACCTCGTTGGCGATGTCGGAGAAGGTCGCGGTGCCCTTGTCGGCGGCGACGACCAGGTAGGTGTCGTCCCCGTCGTGCCGGACGACGTCCGCCGGCGGCACGACCTCGCCGCCCACCATGTTGTCGGTGATGTCGAGCAGCGCGGAGATGAACGTCCGGTAGGAGGCGATGCCCTCGGCCATCCACGCGTCGCGGTCGACGGCCGGGTCGGGCAGCTGCTTGGCGACGAAGCCGCCCTTGGCGCCCACCGGCACGATGACGGTGTTCTTCACCATCTGCGCCTTGACCAGGCCGAGGATCTCGGTGCGGAAGTCCTCACGCCGGTCGGACCAGCGCAGACCACCACGGGCGACCTTGCCGAAGCGCAGGTGCACGCCCTCCACCCGCGGCGAGTACACCCAGATCTCGTACGCCGGGCGCGGCGCGGGCAGGTCCGGGATGGCCTGCGGGTCGAACTTCATGGAGACGTAGTCGTGCGGCTCGCCGCCGCTCGCCTCCTGGAAGAAGTTGGTGCGCAGCGTCGCCTTGATGACGGTGAGGAAGGAACGCAGGATGCGGTCCTCGTCGAGGCTCGCGACCTGGTCGAGGGCGGCGTCGAGCTCCTCCAGCAGGGCGTCCACCAGCTCGTACCCGGCGCGCTGCCGGTCCGGCGACATCCGCGCCTCGAACAGGGAGACCAGCAGCCGGGTGGTGTGGACGTTGTGGCGGAGGGTGTCCTCCATGTAGTCCTGGCTGAAGGTGGATCCGGCCTGGCGCAGGTACTTGGCGTACGCGCGCAGCACCACCGCCTGGCGCCAGGTCAGCCCGGCGCTCAGCACGAGGGCGTTGAAGCCGTCGTTCTCCGCCTTGCCGGTCCAGGTCGCCGCGAAGGCGTCCTGGAAGCGCTCGCGGGCGTCGTCGCCGAGGTAGTCCACCCCGCCGCCGGGCGCCTGCGGCATCCGCAGCCCGAAGTCGTAGATGTAGGCCACGCTGCGGTCGTCGCACCGCAGCTCGTACGGCCGCTCGTCGATGACCTCGACGCCGAGGCGCTGCAGCACGGGCAGCACCGCGGACAGGGAGACGGCCTCGCCGGTGCGGTAGATCTTGAAGCGGCGCTCGTCCGGCGCCGCGCCCACCGGCTCGTACAGGCTGAGCGCGAAGTCGTGCTGCTCGCCCAGCTCCTCCAGGCGCACCAGGTCGGCCACGGCGCTGCGCGGGGAGTGGTCGGCCTTGTAGCCCTCGGGGAAGGCGCCCGCGTAGCGGCGCAGCAGCTCGGCGGCGCGCTCCTCGCCGAACTCGGTGGTCAGCGCCTCCGAGAAGCCGTCGGACCAGGAGCGGGCGGCCTCGGCGAGCCGGGACTCGAGGCGTTCCTTGTCGCTGTCGGACAGGTGGCGCAGTTCGGTGCCCTGCGGGACGCGGACGACGAAGTGCAGCCGGGAGAGGACCGACTCGGTGTTCCACGCGGTGAAGTCGACGCTGACGCCGCCGAGCTCCTCCTTGAGGATGTCGATGATCCGCAGCCGCACCGCGGTGGTGTAGCGGTCGCGCGGCAGGTAGACGAGGGCGGAGTAGTAGCGCCCGTACTCGTCCTGGCGCAGGTACAGCCGCAGCCGGCGGCGCTCCTGGAGGTAGAGCACCGAGGTGGCGATGGACTGCAGTTCCTCGACCGGGGTCTGGAACAGCTCGTCACGCGGGTAGGTCTCCAGGATCTGGAGCAGGTCGCGCCCGTCGTGGCTGTGCGGGGAGAAGCCGGCCCGCTCCAGGACGTCCTCGACCTTGCGGCGGATCACGGGCACACGGCGCACGGACTCGGTGTACGCCGCGGAGGAGAACAGTCCGAGGAAGCGGCGCTCGCCGATGACGTTGCCGTCGGCGTCGAACTTCTTCACGCCGATGTAGTCCAGGTACGACGGCCGGTGCACGGTGGCGCGGCTGTTGGCCTTGGTGAGGATGAGCAGCTTGTGCTCGCGGGCCTTGGCGCGGGCGTCGGCGGGCAGCCGCTCGAAGGACGGGCTGACCGGGTGGTCCTCGTCGGTCGCGTGGTGCGGGTCGGAGCGCAGGATGCCGAGTCCCGTGCCGGGCACGGCGGCCAGCGAGTCGTCGGCGCGCAGCTCGTACTCGCGGTAGCCGAGGAAGGTGAAGTGGTCGTCGGCGAGCCAGTGCAGCAGCTCGCGGGCCTCCTCGACCTGCAGCGGGGGCAGGTCGGCGGGCATGGGCTCGTCGGGCAGGGCGTCGGCCAGCGAGGTGGCGGCCTGGCGCATCTTGCCCCAGTCCTCGACGGCCTCGCGGACGTCGGAGAGGACGCGCAGCAGATCGGCGGTGATCTGCTTGAGGTCGCCGCGGTCGGTCTCGCGGTCGATCTCCACGTGGATCCAGGACTCGACGTGCGCGTCGTGCGGCAGGTCGCGGGCGTCCTGCGGGAGGTCTCCGCCGACCGGGTCGGAGAGGACCTCGATCAGCTTGCCGGTGACGTCCCTGCGGACCACGAACTGCGGGTGGATCACGACGTGGATGCCGCGGCCCTGGCGGGTCAGCTCGTTGGTGACGGAGTCGACGAGGAAGGGCATGTCGTCGGTGACGACCTCGACGACGGAGTGGCTGCAGGTCCAGCCGTTCTCCTCGACGGTCGGGGTGTGCACCCGGACGTTCGCCGTGCCCTGCGGGCGGTTCTCGGCGAGCCGGCGGTGCGAGGCGGCGGCCCCGAAGATGTCGACCGGGTCGCGGTCGGTGAGGTCTTCCGGGGCGGTGTGCAGGTAGTAGCGCTGGAGGAACGTGAGGACGGCATCCCGGTCGGGCGTGTCCCCCTCCGCTGTCCCAGTCGGTAGTTTCCCCCCGGCCGGGCTGTTCTCAGCTACCCGGGCGGCCCGATCGAGCAGCTCGGCCTTGGCTTCGTCCAGCTTGGTCTGCATGGTCCTCTGGCTCCTGTCGCGCGCCGTTGCGTGACGTAGAAGGAAGTACGGTCTCCGACCCTGAGGTGCGGCGGTACGACACGGGGTGTCCGGTCTGTGCCGACGGTATGCCGCAAGGTGAGAGGAGCGGGGGCTTCTCGGCGGAATTCGATGCGCCCGACGGATGTGACGTGGCTCTCCGTGACGCCTGCCCCCTTGGGGTGCGCCGCGTCCCGTGCCGCCCGCGAGGATCAGCGGTCGCCACCCGGTCACGGATGTCCTCCGTGGTCGCCGGGCGCACAGCGGGGACGGCACGGTCCCCGCGAGCTATCGCGCTGATCACGCTGCCTAGGCTATCGCTCTCCGGAGGGGCCCCGTCATGAGCCGTATGTGTACAAAACCGGGGGGCGAACTTTGACGTTTCGCACAGTGCGCCCGGCTCCCCGGGTCAGGCGGGGACCGCGAGGCGCTCCGCCTGCGCCACGGCCTCGCTCAGGCTGTCGACCACCGGAACCCCGACCGCCTCCAGGCTCGCCCGGCCGTGCGAGCCGCCGGTCCAGAGCACGGCGTGCGCGCCCACGTGGAGCGCGGCCAGGGCGTCGTCGGCCGCGTCCCCGATGACCACCGTGCGGCGCGGGTCCACGGTGTCGCGCAGGGCGTCCAGGTGGCGCACCATGTGCTCCGCCTTGCTGCCGCCGGAGGGGCCGGTGCGGCCGTCGACGCGTATGAAGTGGGCGGAGATCCCGAAGTCCTCCACCAGCGGAAGCAGGTCCTCGTGCCCGTACATGCTGAGGATCGACTGGCTGCGGCCCGCCGCCGCCCAGCCCTCGAGCAGGTCCTCCACGCCGTCGGCGAGACCGCAGCGCACCCGGTGCTCGGTGTAGTGGCGGTGGAAGACGGCGTCCATGACCTCCCACTCGGCCTGGCTGGGCAGCCGGCCCATCAGCCGCTCGTAGAAGCGGGGCACCGGCACGCAGTACAGCTCCCGGTACCGCTCCGGCGTGATGGGCGCGAGGCCCAGCTCGGCGAAGGCCGCGTTCGTCGCCCCGATGACCGCGTCGACGTCGTGGAACAGCGTGCCGTTCCAGTCCCAGACGATGTGCGCGTCCGTGTGCGTCCCCATGCGGAAAACCTACCCGGGCCGTCAGGAGACGAGCTGCGGGATCTCCTGCGTCGCGTACCACAGCAGCTCGTGGTCCTCCGCGCCGTCCACGACGAACCGCGCGTCGTCGTCCCCCTTGTCCGCCGCGTCCAGCGCCCGCGCGGCGGCCGCCACGTCCTCCTCGGCGTCCTCCGCGTCCACGTGCACGGCGGCAGCCTTCGCGAGGCGTACGGGTCCGGCGAGGCGCACCTCGCCCAGCGTGGCCGGGTCCGGTCCCCGGCCGGGGTCGGCGGAGGCGGCGCCGTCGGCCACGTCCACGGCGACCACGACCCTGCGGCGGGGCGCGGCGGGGTCGGCGGCGAGGAGACGCAGGGAGGCGAGCGCGGCGCGGCCGAGCGCGGCGTACTCCAGTTCCTCGAGGTCGTCGGAGACGTACCACTCGCGCAGCGCGGGCGTCACGGCGTACGCGGTGAACGGCCCGTCGCCCAGCTGCCCCGTCCTGTGCGCCTCGGCGAGCCCGGGGAGGGTGAGGGGGACGTAGACGCGCATGGTCGGCCGCTTTCGTCAGCTCGGATCACTTCTTCGGCAAGGTCTCAGAATACGTCCCGCCCGTCCCCCTTCGAGTCCTCGTAACCCCCCGCGGGAGCGTCACCCCGAGT
Source organism: Streptomyces sp. P9-2 (assembly GCF_051903975.1). Lineage (NCBI taxonomy): Bacteria > Bacillati > Actinomycetota > Actinomycetes > Kitasatosporales > Streptomycetaceae > Streptomyces > Streptomyces sp. P9-2. The sequence goes on along the minus strand of NZ_CP192633.1, from coordinate 2,263,649 downwards.
CCGGGGATTCACCCACCGCGCCCCCGTGAACAGGGGCTCGACAGCCGCGGGACCACCCGGATAAGTGAACTTCCCACCCGACGCCGCACGCCCCGCCCTTCCTTGCCCGGCCCCCGCACGGCCCCGTACAAGATCCACGTCACGAAGTTACTGCCCGGTACCCGGCTCCCCCGCCGGCCCGGCCTTCAGAACGGGGCCCTCGTGCACAAGGTCATGAGCAGAACACCACGCCGCTCCCCCGCAGCAGTCCCCCCACGCGTCCCCACAGCGGGCCCGTCCCTGGCCCCCTCCCCGGGCGCAGGCCGCCCCCGAGGAACGTCTCCCCGCCGCACCCGCCCAGCGGACAACCGCCCAGCGGGCCGAGCATCGACGCGCGGCGCCCGCGCGGGCTCATCGCCAGGAGCGCCGTCCGCCGCGCCGCCTGAGCACTGGGCGGGCCGCTCGAGCCCCAGGACGGAGCGCATGCGGGCACGCCCGCCGGCGCTCCGGGCCGGAGGCCCGACGGCACGGTGTCCGGGCCGCTGAGCCGGGTGCCGGCGGGCGCGGGACCAAGCAGCCGGCACCGCACGCCCGCAGGGTCCGCAGGGACCGCAGGGACCGCGCCTGAAGGCTGGGGCTCAGCGCGGTCGGCAGGGACCGCAGGGACCGCGCCCGAAGGCTGGGGCTCAGCGCCCGTCGCAGCGCCTTCCCAGGCCGCGCACAGGGCGCCGGACGGCACCGCGCCCGTGCGGCCGGGCGGGGCGCTGCGGGGCGTCCCGCAGCCCCGGCCCACCGACCGGTTCGCCGAGATGCTCGTCGCCGTGCTCAGCGGCCAGCGCCCCGTGCACGCCATGCTGCGGCACAGTGCCGGGCAGGCCTACGACGAGCTCATCCGGCTCGCGGAGCGTGGGCCTCTGCGGACGCGTGGGGCTCGGCCCGTCGTGCGGGACATCGGGTGGTTCGTGCCGCGGGAGGGCGCCATCGAGGCGTTCGCGCGGATCGGCGCCGGGGACAGGCTCCGCGCCATGGCGTTCCGGCTGGAGCGCGGCCGGGACCTCCGCTGGCGCTGCACCGCCGTCGAGCTCGGCGGCCCCCGCTGAGGACGCCGCACAACGGCCGGGGCCGGACACCCTCAGGTGCCCGGCCCCGGCCGACCGCGCCGCCAGTTCGGCGACGGCCGTGTCACTTCTTGCGGCGACGCCCGCCCCGCGCCTGCTTCCGGCGCTCCGCGCGGGTCAGCCCGTCCGCCGGCGAGCGCACCGGCTCGTCGTCGGTGGCCAGCTCGCCCTCGATGGTGCCGCCCTCGCCGTCCACCGTGGGAGCGGAGAAGTGGAGGTTCCGCCGCTGCGGGGCGTCCAGCCCCTTCGCCCGGATCTCCGGCCGCGCCTGCGCCGGCACCGCGTCCTGCTTCTCCAGGTCGGCGGTCGGCTTGACGTCCTCGACCGGCACCTCCTCGACCTGCTGCTCGACCTGGACCTCCAGGTTGAACAGGTAGCCGACGGACTCCTCCTTGATGCCGTCCATCATCGCGCTGAACATGTCGAAGCCCTCGCGCTGGTACTCGACCAGCGGGTCCTTCTGGGCCATCGCGCGCAGGCCGATGCCCTCCTGGAGGTAGTCCATCTCGTAGAGGTGCTCGCGCCACTTGCGGTCCAGGACCGACAGCACGACCCGCCGCTCGAGCTCACGCATGATCTCGGAGCCGAGCTGCGCCTCACGCGCCTCGTACTGGGCGCGGATGTCGTCCTTGATGGACTCGGAGATGAACTCGGCGGTCAGACCGGCACGGTCGCCGGCCGCCTCCTCCAGCTCCTCGACGGTGACGCTCACCGGGTAGAGCTGCTTGAACGCGCCCCACAGCCGGTCCAGGTCCCAGTCCTCGGGGAAGCCCTCGGCGGTCTCCGCCTGGACGTACGCGTCGATGGTGTCGTCCATGAAGTGGTGGATCTGCTCCTGCAGGTCCTCGCCCTCCAGGACGCGGCGGCGCTCGCCGTAGATGACCTCGCGCTGCCGGTTGAGCACCTCGTCGTACTTCAGGACGTTCTTACGCGTCTCGAAGTTCTGCGTCTCCACCTGCGACTGCGCGGACGCGATCGCGCGGGTGACCATCTTGTTCTCGATCGGCACGTCGTCCGGCACGTTCGCCATGGACATCACACGCTCGACCATCTGCGCCTTGAACAGCCGCATCAGGTCGTCGCCCAGCGACAGGTAGAAGCGGGACTCGCCCGGGTCGCCCTGACGGCCGGAACGACCGCGCAGCTGGTTGTCGATACGCCGCGACTCGTGCCGCTCCGTGCCCAGCACGTAGAGGCCGCCGAGCTTCTCGACCTCGTCCTTCTCGGCCTTCACGGCCTCCTCGGCGCGCGCCAGCGCCTCCGGCAGGGCCGCGGCCCACTCCTCGATGTGCTCCTCGGGGTCGAGGCCGCGCTGCCGCAGCTCCGCCTCCGCGAGGTCCTCGGGGTTGCCGCCGAGCTTGATGTCCGTACCACGGCCGGCCATGTTCGTCGCGACCGTGACCGCGCCGCGGCGGCCGGCCTGGGCGACGATCTGCGCCTCACGCTCGTGGTGCTTGGCGTTCAGCACCTCGTGCTGGATGCCCCGCTTGGAGAGCTGCTGCGACAGGTACTCGGACTTCTCGACCGAGGTGGTGCCGACGAGGATCGGCTGGCCCTTGCGGTGCTTCTCCTCGATGTCGTCGACGACCGCCTCGAACTTGGCGACCTCGGTCCGGTAGATCAGGTCCGACTGGTCCTTGCGGATCATCGGCCGGTTGGTCGGGATGGGCACCACACCGAGCTTGTAGATCTGGTGGAACTCGGCGGCCTCGGTCATCGCCGTACCGGTCATGCCGGACAGACCCGGCAGTTCCTTGCCGTTGTGGTCGTGGCGCTTGTAGAGGCGGAAGAAGTTCTGCAGCGTGATCGTGGCGAGCGTCTGGTTCTCGTCCTTGATCGGCACGCCCTCCTTGGCCTCGATGGCCTGGTGCATGCCCTCGTTGTACCGGCGGCCGGCGAGGATACGTCCGGTGTGCTCGTCGACGATCATGACCTCGTCGTCGATGATGACGTAGTCCTTGTCCTTCTTGAAGAGCTCCTTCGCCTTGATGGCGTTGTTCAGGTAGCCCACCAGCGGCGTGTTCACCGACTCGTAGAGGTTGTCGATGCCGAGCCAGTCCTCGACCTTGGCGACGCCGGACTCGTGGATGGCGACCGTGCGCTTCTTCTCGTCGACGTCGTAGTCGCCGGTCTCCTCGATGCCCTTGAGCGGGTTGCCCGGCTCACCGCGCTTGAGGCGCTTCACCAGCTTGGCGAAGTCGCCGTACCACTTGGTGGCCTGGTCCGCGGGGCCGGAGATGATCAGCGGCGTACGGGCCTCGTCGATGAGGATCGAGTCGACCTCGTCGACGATGGCGAAGTTGTGGCCGCGCTGCACCAGCTCGTCCTTCGACCACGCCATGTTGTCGCGCAGGTAGTCGAAGCCGAACTCGTTGTTCGTGCCGTAGGTGATGTCGCACGCGTACTGCTCGCGGCGCTGGGCCGGCGTCATGTTGGCGAGGATGCAGCCGACGCTCAGGCCCAGGAAGCGGTGGACGCGGCCCATCATCTCCGAGTCGCGCTCGGCCAGGTAGTCGTTGACCGTGATGATGTGGACGCCCTCGCCGGACAGGGCGTTCAGGTACGCGGGGAGCGTGCCGACGAGGGTCTTGCCCTCACCGGTCTTCATTTCCGCCACGTAACCCATGTGCAGGGCCGCGCCGCCCATGATCTGCACGTCGTAGTGGCGCTGGCCCAGCACGCGCCGGGCCGCCTCGCGGACCGTGGCGAAGGCCTCGGGCAGCAGGTCGTCCAGGCTCTCACCGTCGGCGTAGCGCTGCTTGTACTCATCGGTGAGGGCCCGCAGCTCGGCGTCGGAGAGGCCTTCGAAGTCCTCTTCGATGGAGTTGACCTGGTCCGCGATGCGGTGCAGCTTGCGCAGGATTTTGCCTTCGCCTGCACGCATGATCTTCGAGAGGACGGACACGGGGGTTGGTCTCCTTGCCGGTCGGGCCTGGGACGGTCGGTTTCCGTTTCACTGACTGAGCAACGGCCATCGTATGCGAGGACCCCGTCACGCCGGGAGGCCTGCCGGGGCGGTGACCGTCCGCCGCAGCCGAACCGTGGCACGGCTGCTACACGGACAACGTCCCAGGCGCCCGGATGGTGCCGCAGGCGTACGGCGAATCACACGCAGGGTGATCATCGGACCACCGCTGGGGAAAGGTATGGCGCCCGCCGCCGCGACGTGCGCAGAATCGCCCGATGGAACCCGTCACGCTCACCACCGACCGTCTGCTCCTGCGCACCGTCGGCCCGCAGGACACCGACACGGTGTACCGGATCTGCCAGGACCCGGACATCCAGCGCTGGACCACGATCCCTTCGCCGTACCTCCCCGAGCACGCGCGCGGTTTCACCGAGCAGAGCGTCCCCGACGGCTGGGCGAACGGCACGATGTTCACGTTCGGCGTCTTCCTGCCCTCCGGGGAGCTGGCCGGGATGCTCGGCATCACCATGCGCTCGTTCGCGACGGCCGAGGTCGGCTTCTGGAGCGCCAAGGAGCACCGCGGCAACGGCTACATCACCGAGGCCACCGTCGCCGCGTGCCGCTGGGCCTTCACCGAGATGTCCGTCGACCGCGTGGAGTGGCGCGCCGAGGTCGGCAACACGGCCTCCCGCGCGGTGGCCGAGCGGGCCGGCTTCACGATCGAGGGCGTGCTGCGCTCCTCGCTCGTCAACAAGGGGGTGCTGCGGGACGGCTGGGTGGGCTCTCTCCTCCCCTCCGACCTCGGTCTTCCGTCGACCACCCCGTACGTGCCCGCCCGGGGCTGACGTCACGGCGCCCGCCGTTGTCAGTGGGGCCCTCTAGGGTGCGGACGTATGACGACCCTGCCGCGTCCGACCACGGAACTCTCGGCCGACGAGGCCCGCCGCATCGCCCTGCGGGCCCAGGGACTCCTCGGCGCCCCCGACCGCCGCGCCGGTGTGCGCGGCGTCCTGCGCCGTCTCGGCGCCGTGCAGCTCGACACGATCTCCGTCCTCGCCCGCTCGCACGAGCTGATCCCCTACGCCCGTCTCGGCGCGGTGGGCCGCCGCACGGTGGAGGAGGCGTACTGGAAGCAGGGCGACCAGCCCGCGCACACGTTCGAGTACTGGTCGCACGCCGCGTGCGTCCTCCCCGTCGAGGAGTGGCCGCACTTCGCCTTCCGCCGCCGCGCCTACCGCGCCCGCCCGCACTGGAACCACGAGCTGCCCGACGGTGTGTACGACCAGGTGATCAAGCAGCTCCGCACGGAAGGGCCGCTGACCGCCACCGAGCTGGGCGGCGCGAAGCGCACCAGCGAGTGGTGGGACTGGTCGGGCACGAAGGTCGCCGTGGAACGCGCCCTGATGTACGGCGAGGTGGTGTGCGTGGAGCGGCGCGGCTGGAAGCGGGTCTACGACCTGGCCGAGCGGGCCGTTCCGGCGGGTCTGCTGGCAGAGGAGCCGTCGGACGAGGAGTGCCTGCGCCGCCTGGTGGGGCTCGCCGGGCGGGCGCTCGGGGTGGGCACCCGCGCGGACATCGCGGACTACCACCGGCTGAAGGGCGAGCAGGTCGACGCGGTGATCGCCGACTCGGGTCTGGTGCCCGTCACGGTCGCGGGCTGGTCCAAGCCGGCCTGGGCGGACCCGGAGGCCCTGGCCACGCCGCCGCGCGGCCGGCACCGCACGACGCTGCTGTCCCCGTTCGACTCCCTGGTCTGGGAGCGGGCGCGCACGGAGCGCATCTTCGGCTTCACCCACCGCCTGGAGGCGTACGTCCCCAAGCCCAAGCGGATTCACGGCTACTTCGCGATGCCGGTGCTGGCGGGCGGGCGGCTGGTGGGCCGCGTGGACCCGGCACGCGAGGGCCGCACGCTGGTCGCCAAGCAGGTCACGCTCGACGGGCGCAGTGCGGTGCCGCAGGTGGCGGGGGCGCTGGTGGAGGCGGCGGGCTGGGTGGACTGTACGGACGTCCGGGTGGAGCGGGTGGACGCGCCGGAGCTGCGCGAGCCGCTCATGGCCGAGCTGGCCCGGCTGCTCGCCTGAGCACCGTCCCGCGTCCCCGCGACTCGGCGGAGGTCAGCGGATCTCGAGGATCTTCTCCCGCATCGCGTAGACCACGGCCTCCATCCGGGAGTGCAGCTGCAGCTTCTCCAGGATGTTGCGCACGTGGTTCTTCACGGTGTTCTCGGAGATGAACAACTCCTTGGCGATGTCCCGGTTGTTCATGCCCGTGGCGACGAGTTTGAGGACCTCCAGCTCGCGGTCCGTCAGCCGGGGCGCGGGGACGAGCCGGCGCTCGTCGGTGCGCTGGATCATCGACTTGAACTCGGTGAGCAGCTTCGACGCCATGGAGGGGCTGATCTGCGACTGCCCGTCGGCGACGGCGCGGATGGCGGTGGAGACCTCGTCGGTGGAGATCTCCTTGAGCAGATAGCCGGTCGCGCCCGCCTTGATGGCGTCGTAGAGGTCGGCCTCCTCGTCGCTGATCGTCAGCATGATGATCTTGGCGCTGGGGACGACCTCCTTGATGGAGGTGCAGGCCTCGATGCCGCCCCGCTTGGGCATCCGCACGTCCATCAGGACGATGTCGGGCAGCAGATCGGCGGCCTTCTCCACGGCCTCGGCGCCGTCACCGGCCTCGCCGACGACCTGGATGTCCTCCTCGGCGGCGAGCACGATCTCCAGACCGCGGCGGAACAGCGCGTGGTCGTCCACCACAAGGACTCTGATCGGCTCCTTGCGTGGAGTGTCCGCGTCCGGGCCCATGCCGACGACGCCGTCGTGGGCACCCTCGTCCCGCATCGGTCCGAAGCTGTCCGCCATCGCGTTCCTCCCCCTGAAGGCTGTGGCCTGTGGTCCTGACCATCGCCAACCCAAGGCAACGGCCCACCGGTTGGGCCGCTGCCGCCATGATTCCATGCCGCACCGTCACCGGGGTGCCGGTGGGGACGCCGGGCGGTGGCACGCCGGTGCCCCTGGGGGCGCACACGCGCACCAGGGGCACCTGCTGTGCTGTCGCCGGGCGGGTCAGCCGCCGAGGGTTCCGCCCGCCTCGGGGGAGTGGTTCTCGGTGACCATCGTGTCGGTCCTGAGGTGGATCACGCCGTAGTCGTAGGCGTGGCGCCGGTAGACGACGCTGGGCTCCTTGGTCTCGGAGTCGACGAAGAGGTAGAAGTCGTGCCCGACCAGCTCCATCTCGTAGAGCGCCTGGTCGAGGGTCATGGGGGCGGCCACATGGGTCTTCTCGCGGACGACCAGCGGCCCGTCGCCCTGGACCTCCAGGGAACCGATCTTCTTGGTGGGGACCGCCTGCTCCTCTTCCCGCGCGGTGCTCGCGCCGGTGCCGTTGAGGGTGGCCACGCCGGGCACGTGGTCGGGGACCTCGGCGGCGGGGATCCTGCGCGCGCCGCGCCGTGAGAAACGCTTGTCGTGCTGCTTGCGCAGCCGGGCGTCCAGCTTCTCCGCTGCCAGGTCGAGCGCCGCGTACGGGTCGCTCGCCGCCGCCTCCGCCCGGATCACCGGACCGCGGGAGCGGAGCGTGATCTCCACCCGGTCACAGCGGTCGGCCTGTCGGGGGTTGGGCTCCTTGGACACCTCGACGTCGAGGCTCATCACCTTGCCATCGAGCTTCTGGATCTTCTCCAGGTTCAGCTTCTCGGCCACGTGCTTCCGGAACCGCTCGGGCACCTCGGTCTTGCGGCCCTTGACGACGATGTCCACGCAGAACTCCGTTCCCGGATCACTCCGCTTCGCTGCGGATGTGTCTCCCTTTTGCACCAGGCTCCGGTGTCGTCCGGAGCCTCGGACTCGGTGACGCCCACCTCCTCCCCCGTGCGAGAGATCTCCAGTCCACCGGTGCGGGTGATGGCGAAAAGGCCCGCACCACCGCATTCCGATCAGAGGGGTGTGGCCTGCGGCTTTCCCTCACAACCGAACATATCTCGCGCGGACGGATGGCGTCACCCTCTACCGCGACGTACCTCCATTCAGGGGAATTAACCCTCTGATTACCTGCAACGACGTAAGTTCTCAGTCAGTTTCGGTGTATTCCGAACGCATCTGGTGACGCCGCCACGACGGCCGCGCACACCACACCGGGCGTTCCGCCGGCGTATTTCTGGCCCGCCTCCTTCACCCTCCGGCCGGGCTGCCGGTCCGCTCCGCTCCACGCCGGCGGCGGTGTTCGCCGTTGTCCTGACCCTTCCCATGTCTCACCCAGGTACACGAACGCGGGCCGCGAATTGCTCGATGCCTTCCGGCCCCTTTCCGCCGGTTCCGTTTCCGGGCCGGGCGGCCCTTGTGCGGCCCTGACCGCGCGCGCCGCCTCGGCGAGGGTCGCCCCGGTCGTCATGAGATCGTCCACCAGCACGACCCGGCCCCGGCCCAGCAGCCGGGCGCAGCCCGGCCCCACTCCTAGGGCGCCCGCGACGTTGGCCAGCCGCTGCCTCGAGCCGAGCCCCGACTGGTCGGCCACCGGCCGCCGTTGCCGCAGCGCGGCGAGTACGGCTGCGGGTACCCCCGTCCGCCGCAGCTCACCCGCCGCCGCGTACGCGATCCGCCGCGCCGGGTCGTGCCCCCTCGCCCGCACGGCCCGCCGGGCGGACGGCACGGGGACGAGCAGTACGGGGGCGTGTGCGGCCGCGGCGGTGTCGCCCCGGTTGCCGGGCTGTCCGCGCGCTGCCGGCGCTCCCAGTCCCGCCCGCACCGCGCCCGCCAGGGCCTCGCCCAGCGGCCGGGCGAGGGACAGGGCGCCGCGCTCCTTGTGGGCGAGCAGGACGGCGCGCACCTCGTCGGCGTACGGGGCGGCCGCGTGCACGGGCGGCAGTCCGCGGGGCTCGGGCGCGGGGCGCACGCGGCGAGGCGCCCCGCCGTCCAGCGCCGTACGGCACCGGTCGCAGAGCACGGCGCGGGGCCTGCCGCATCCGCCGCACTCGGCCGGAAGCACCAGGTCGGTGAGGTCCCGCCACCAGCTCCGCATGGGCTCACTGTGCCAACGCCCCCGGCCACCCGGCCACCCCTGTGGACAACCACGTGACCAGGACCGAAACCGCTCGAACACCGGAGCGAGGGCAACCCCTCCGCAGGACCTTCTCAGCCCGGATAGACCGGTGCCGTCCCCTTCGTCACCTCGGTGACCTTCTGCCACTGCGCCCCCGACGGCAGCCGCACGATGCCGTCGACCGAGTACGCCACCAGCGGCGCGTTCTCGTCCCCGGCGGCGGTGAGCGCCTTGACGCCGGTCAGCGCGGCGGGCGGCGGCACGTCCGGGGTGGAGCCGTCGACCTCGACGTACTTCATCTGCTCCACGCCGCCGTGCTCGCGGCCGACGACCACGAGCCGGCTGTCCCCGGCCCACGACATGGCCGTGACCTGCTCCAGCTCGGGCGTGGCCGAGCGCAGCTCCACCACGGTGACCGTGGGGTGCTCGCCCGACCCGGCCTCGTCCGGGCCGCTGCGCTCGATGCGTCCGATGAGCAGCGACCGCTGGTCGCCGTTCTCCACGACGAGGGCGATCCGCACCCCGTCCGCGGCCACCCGGACCGCCTGGATGCGGCCCTCCAGGCCCGGCGTGCGCACCTGGAGCGGCTGCTCTGCGCCCTCCCCCAGCAGGTAGAGGCCGGGGCGGGCGGGGTTGCGGTCGGCGACCCACAGGTCGCCCTGGGCGTCCCAGCTCGGCGGGGTCAGCCGGTCCTGCTCGGTCTTGCCCTGGCTGCGCAGCACCGGCTCGCCGAGGGTGGCGCCCTGCGCCAGCGCGGAGACGAACAGGTCCTGCCCGTTCAGTGCGACACCGGCCGCCGTGCGCTCGTCCCGCGCGACCGCCACCGACCGCAGACCCTGCTCGCCCTGCCCGAGCGCGCCGGGCGCCGGTTCGGGGTCGGGAGTGCGGCTGCCGGCGGCGATCCGGACCAGCTTGTGATCCTGGTCGAGGTAGTACAGGTAGCCGGGCTGGTTGAGCGCGCCCCGGGTGGCGACGGTCTCGGCGCCGTCCTGGGTGAGCGAGCACAACTGCCCGCCGTCGGCCCGCAGTTCGACCTCGTCCACCGCGGGGCTGAGGTCGCGCAGCGTGAACAGCAGCTGGGCGGCCATCTCCTCGCAGCGGCCGGTGCCGACCTCGGACGCCCGGTCGTTGAGCGGCACGGTGAGCTTGCCCCGGTCGTCCGGGGTGAGCGGTCCCGCGCCCTTCCGCAGCTGCGTGCCGGTCGGGAAGCTCGACCGGACGACGGGGTCCAGCCAGCTCGTCGGGCCGGAGAGCAGCGAGCGCACCATCCGCGTCGTCGGGTCGACGTGCCGGCGTACGTACACGGGGTCGGCGACCGCCATCGGCAGCGACGACCCGTTCACGTCCACGTTCGAGGCGAAGTAGTACTTGTTGAAGGACGTGTAGTTGCGCTGGAAGTCCGACTTGCCCATGACGACGCCCTGCGGCACCGCGTCGATGCGCCACTGGCCGCTCTTGTCGTCCTTCACCAGCCGCACCAGCTCGCTGTAGTGGCCGGAGGAGGGCGCGTACGCCTGCTGCGCGTCCACGGTCGCGAACTTGGTGCCGGTCAGCGTGTACGTCAGGGCGGTGCTGTCCTCACGGATCTCCCGGTCGGCGCGGGCGCCGGGCCCGTCGGAGAGCACGGTGGTGGACTGCTCCGGCCGCCAGTACTTGGACGCCTCGGGGGTCAGGTACTGGCGGGCGGTCTTGTAGTCGGCGTCGTCGCTGGTCAGCGCCTCCAGGAAGCCCTGGACGATCTGGGTGGGGGTGGCGTCGTCGCTCGGCGGCATCGCGTACACCCGCACCTGCGTGTCCTGGCGCGGTGTGGACTCCACCCCGCGCAGATCGCCGCTGTCCGGCATCGAGGCGCACCCGGCCAGCAGGACCGCCCCGCACGCGGCGTACACCGCGGTCCTGGCCGGTGTCCCCCGCCCGCGCCTCACACGCTCACCGCCCACGCGTCGCCTCCCCGTCCTTCTGCGCACCACGCGGTGCGCCGTCCCCGCCCTCGCCGGCCGCCGGCCGGTCCGCTTCGGCCGGGACGCCCTCGTCGGTTTCCCCGTTCGTGCCGGGCGCCGCGCCCGGCGTCATCCGCGTACTGCCGGAACGGGCCACCACGCGCGCGCCGTTGCCGGGCAGGGCGGTGGGGTCGGCCGTGGGCGCCGAGGCGCCTGGTCGGGGGCCCAGCGGGTCGCGGGCGGACTGCGCCGTGTCGTCGGCGCCGGGCCGGTTCACGGGCACCGTGGCGCGCTTCTCGCTGTCGCCGCCGCGCGGCAGTCCCGCGTCGTCGAGGCCGCGGTTGCGCCGCGAGTCCTTGGGTTCCAGGGGTATCGGGGATCCGCGCAGCGGCTCGTCCGCCGTCCTGGGCAGCGTCAGCCGGAACTGGGAGCCGCCGCCCGGCTCGCCCCACGCCTGGAGCCAGCCGCCGTGCAGCCGGGCGTCCTCCAGGGCGATGGACAGCCCCAGACCCGTACCGCCGGTGGTACGCGCGCGTGCCGGGTCGGCCCGCCAGAAGCGGCTGAACACGCGCGTGGCCTCGCCGGGCTTGAGCCCGACGCCGTAGTCGCGCACGGCGACCGCCACGGCGCCGCCCGCGGCGGCCAGTTTGACGACGACGTCCCTGCCCTCGCCGTGCTCGACGGCGTTGACGACGAGGTTGCGCAGCACGCGCTCCACGCGCCGCGCGTCGGCCTCGGCGACGACGGGCTGCTGGTCGCCGACGACCTTGATGGTGGTGCCCTTGCGCTCGGCGAGCGGCTCCGCGCCGCTGACCACGCGCCGCACCACCTCGCGCAGGTCGATCGGCTCCGCCTCCAGGGCGGCCGCGCCCGCGTCGAAGCGGCTGATCTCCAGCAGGTCGGCGAGCAGCGACTCGAACCGGTCGAGCTGGTCGGCGAGCAGTTCCGCGGAGCGCGCGGTCACCGGGTCGAAGTCCTCGCGCGCCTCGTGGATGACGTCCGCGGCCATGCGCACGGTGGTCAGCGGGGTGCGCAGCTCGTGCGACACGTCCGACACGAACCGCCGCTGCATCCGGGACAGGTCCTCGAGCTGGCTGATCTTGAGCTGGAGGTTCTGCGCCATCTTGTTGAAGGCCTCGCCGAGCCGGGCGATGTCGTCCTCGCCGGTGACCTTCATCCGTTCCTGGAGGCGCCCCGCGGACAGCCGTTCGGCGATCCCGGCGGCCATCCGGACCGGCGTGACCACCTGCCGCACCACGAGCCAGGCGATCGCCCCGAGCAGCACGACCACGAACAGCCCGGCGGTCGCCAGGGTGCCCTTGACCAGGCTCAGCGACTTCTCCTCCTGGGTGAGCGGGAAGAGGTAGTACAGCTGGTACGGGTCGCCGTTGGGGTCGTTGACCTGCTTGCCGATGACGAGGGCCGGCTGGGACTCCTTGTCCTTCTCGGCGTAGACGATGCGCGTGTAGCTCTGCGCGGCCCCGGTGCCGGTGTCGATGCGCTCGCGCAGCGCCGCGGGGACGCTGGCGGCCGGGTTGACCCCGCCGGATGCGCGCGGTCCGCGCCCGCTGCCGCTGTCACCGCCGGCGGGCAGGGTCACCACGTCGAAGGCGCCCTGGCCGCCGCTGGACAGCGAGGCGACGAGGTCGCTCATCCACTGGATGACGCTCTGCGAGGGGCGGCCGTCGGGCGCGGTGCCCTCCTCGCCGGTGACACTCACGGCCTGCTCGGCCTGCTGCTTGGCCACGGCGAAACCGCCGGTGGCCTGGCTCTGCGACGCCTTCACCTTGGCCTCGAGCAGGCCGTTGCGCACCTGGCCGATGACGACGAAGCCGAGCAGCAGGACGACGCCCAGGGACATCAGCAGCGTCGTGACGACGACCTTGAGCTGGATGTTGCGCCGCCACAGCCGCATGACGGGCAGCAGCGGGCGCCGCACCCAGCGCATGACGAGGCGGACGACCGGGCTGCCCTGGACCCCGCCCTGGAGCAGGTCGCCGTCGAAGAGGTGGCGCCAGCGGGAAGCGGCCGTCCCCCGGCCGACAGGCCGCCCCGGACGGCCCCCGGACCGGCCGGGCGCCGAAGCGGCACTGTCCCCGGACATGTCAGCTCGGTCCTGCCTTGTATCCGACACCACGGACGGTCACCACGATCTCGGGCTTCTCCGGGTCCTTCTCGACCTTGGAGCGCAGCCGCTGCACATGGACGTTGACCAGGCGGGTGTCCGCCGCGTGGCGGTAGCCCCACACCTGCTCCAGCAGCACCTCACGCGTGAACACCTGCCACGGCTTGCGCGCGAGGGCGACCAGCAGGTCGAACTCCAGCGGCGTCAGGGCGATGGACTGCCCGTCCCGCTTCACGGAGTGACCGGCCACGTCGATCACCAGGTCGCCGATGGCGAGCTGCTCCGGCGCCGGCTCCTCGGACCTGCGCAGCCGCGCACGGATCCGGGCGACCAGCTCCTTCGGCTTGAACGGCTTGACGATGTAGTCGTCGGCCCCGGACTCCAGGCCCACGACCACGTCGACGGTGTCGCTCTTCGCCGTGAGCATCACGATCGGCACCCCGGACTCCGCCCTGATCAGGCGGCACACCTCGATGCCGTCACGGCCGGGGAGCATCAGGTCCAGCAGGACCAGATCCGGCTTGGTCTCACGGAAGGCGGCCAGCGCCTTGTCGCCGTCGGCTACGAAAGACGGCTCAAAACCTTCACCGCGCAGCACGATGCCGAGCATCTCGGCCAGTGCGCTGTCGTCGTCGACGACAAGGACTCGTCCCTTCATAAACGACATCATCCCATTAGCTAATCGTTACCTGGCGTGACCTGGCACACAGGGCGGCCAGAGCCTCGGTGGTCACGGGCGAAACGACGCCCTCTTCGGTGACGACGGCCGTCACCAGCTCCGGCGGTGTCACGTCGAACGCCGGGTTGTACGCGGTCGTCCCCAACGGGGCCACCGGAATTCCGCCTCCCGCCTCCGCTCCGGCCACCGGCACCTGCGGCGCCGTGATCTCTGTCACCTCATGGCCGGGACGCTGTTCCACCTCGATGGACGCCCCGTCCGGCGTCCGGGGGTCCACCGTCGTCACCGGAGCGACCACGATGAACGGCACATGGTGGTACCGCGCGAGCACCGCGAGCGGATAGCTCCCCACCTTGTTCGCCACCGAACCGTCGGCCGCGATGCGGTCCGCGCCGATCAGCACGGCGTCCACCTTGCCCGCCGCGAACAGCGATCCCGCCGCGTTGTCGGTGAGCAGGGTGTACGCCATGCCGCTGCGGGCCGCCTCGTACGCCGTCAGGCGAGCACCTTGCAGCAACGGGCGCGTTTCGTCCACCCACAGGCGCCGCAGCCGTCCCGCCCGGTGCGCCGCGAGCGCCACCGCGAACGCAGTCCCCTCGCCGCCCGACACCAGCGAACCGGTGTTGCAGTGGGTGAGGATCCGGTGCCCGCCGCCGGGCATCAGCTCGTCGAGCAGCGCCAGCCCGTGCTCCGCCATCCTCGCACTGGCCTCGGCGTCCTCCTGGTGCAGCCGCCGCGCGGCGGCCAGTGCCGCCCCGGCCGCCCGCCGCGGGTCGCCGCCGCCGTCCACCACGGCCCGGTACGCGGAGTGCGCCCGCCGCACCCCGAGCGCCAGGTTCACCGCCGTGGGGCGGGCGCTCTCCAGGGCCGCCGCCGCGTCGTCCACGTCGTAGCCCCGCACGGCCGCGAGCGCGACGCCGTACGCGCCCGCGATGCCCAGCAGGGGGGCGCCGCGCACGGCGAGCGAACGGATCGCCTCCACCAGTGCGGGCGCGTCCGTGCAGACCAGCTCGACCTCCTCGGCCGGGAGCCGCGTCTGGTCGAGCAGGACCAGCACCGGGCCTTCGGGAGGCTCCTCCCAGCGCAGTGCCGGCATCCCGGTGGGCCGCTTGTCGTCGCCGCTGTGCGCGTACTGATCAGCCATGCCGCCAGTCTGCCCCCTGTCACGCGGACAATAGAAGGCGAACAGCCTTGACCTCGGCAGGTCCACCGGGAAGCACCGCATGGCACGATGGCTGCCCGAGCCGTCACCGCGACCGCGGCCGGGCAGCGTGAAGGAGCGACGATGAACGACACTCCGGGCTGGGCCTCGCCCGGATCCGCCCCGTCCGACGGGCGGGAGCCGGGCACGTCCGGGCCCAGCGGGTCCGACGGCCGTCCGGAACCCGAGCAGTCCGCCGACCGTCCGCGGCAGTCGGGTGACGCCCCGCAGGAGCCGGGCGTGAAGTGGTCCAAGGACCAGCCCCCGGCCGCCCAGTGGTCCGCCCCCACCGGCACCCCCGGCGTCGGCGGCCCCGGCCAGGCCCCTCCGCCGCCCCCCGGCCCCGGCTGGGGCGCCCCGCCGCCCGGCGGACCCGGCGGCCAGGCCCCCTGGGGAGGCTGGGGCAGCCGCTGGGGAGGCCCCCCGCCCGCGGCGAAGCCCGGCGTCATCCCGCTGCGCCCCCTCGGCGTCGGCGAACTCCTCGACGGCGCCGTGTCGACCATGCGCACCTACTGGCGCACGGTCCTCGGCATCTCGCTGACCCTCGCCGTCCTCACCGAGATCGCAGCCGTGCTGCTCCAGGGCTTCGTCCTGGACGACACCGACACCGAGGTGCTCGAGGACCCCAGCGCCACCGTCGGCGAACTCACCGACGTCATGGGCGACCTGCTGCTCAGCTCCGCCGCCCTCTACGGCATCACCCTGATCGGCACGGTCGCGGCCACCGCCCTGCTCACCACCGTCACCAGCCGCGCCGTGCTCGGCCGCCCGGTGACCACCGGCGAGGCCTGGCGCGACGCCCGCCCGCAGGTCCTCAAGCTGCTCGGCCTGATCCTGCTGCTGGCGCTCATCGCGGTGGGCGTCGTCGCCGTCGGCGCGCTGCCCGGCATCCTCGTCAGCGTCTCGGCCGGCGCCGAGGTCGGCTTCGGGCTCACCCTGCTGGGCCTCGTCGCCGCGGCCGTGTTCGCCGCGTGGCTCATGATCCGCTTCTCCCTGGCCTCCCCCGCGCTGATGCTGGAGAAGCAGGGCATCGTCACGGCGATGCGCCGCTCCGCCCGGCTGGTGCGCGGCTCCTGGTGGCGGGTCTTCGGCATCCAGCTGCTCGCCGCGATCATCGCCTACGTCGTCGCGGCGATCATCGTCATCCCGTTCACGTTCCTCGCCGCCGCGTTCAGCGGCGACGGCGTCACCGGCTTCGTGACCACCGGCGGGGACATCGGCTGGACGTTCCTGATCATCAGCGGCATCGGCTCGGTGATCGGCTCCATGATCACGTTCCCGATCACCGCCGGCGTCACCGTGCTCCTCTACATCGACCAGCGCATCCGCCGCGAGGCCCTCGACCTCGAACTGGCGCGCGCGGCGGGCGTCCAGGGCCCCGGCGCCACCGGCGGGAGCTGATGCGGTGACCGTCTCGGGGGGAGTTCTCCAGGCCGTACCGGCGCTGCCGGCGACCGCCGACACCGTCGTACGCCTGCTGGCGCGCGGCGACGACGAACCGCCCGTCACCCTCCCGCGCGACCCCGCGCGGGAGGCGGCCCGGCGCGAGCTGTCGAAGCAGATGTACCACGAGAACGACCCCAGCTGGCTCCAGCGGGCCCTGGAAGCCTTCTGGGACTGGGTCGACGACCTCCTCGGTGCCGCGTCCACGGCGACACCCGGCGGCGCGCTCGGCCTGGTCGTCATCGTCGTCGCCGTGCTCGCCGTCCTGGCCGCCCTGTGGTGGCGCCTCGGCACCCCGCGCCGCAGCCCGGTCACTTCCCCCGTCCTGTTCGACGACCGGCCCCGCAGCGCCGCCGAACACCGCGCCGCCGCCGAGGCGCACGCCGCCCAGGGCCACTGGAACCAGGCCGTCCAGGAACGCATGCGGGCCGTCGTCCGCGCCCTGGAGGAACGCGCCCTCCTCGACCCCCGCCCCGGCCGCACCGCCGACGAGGCCGCCGCCGAGGCCGGCCGCGCCCTGCCCGCCCACAGCGACCGGCTGCGCACCGCCGCCCGCGACTTCGACGACGTCAGGTACGGCGGCCGGACCGCCACCGAGGACACGTACCGCGGGCTCGCCGCCCTCGACGGCGACCTGGAGCGCGCCAAGCCGGCCCTCGCCGGCACGCACGCCGACGCCCGCCAGGGAGCCGCCGGATGACGACCGAGGTCACCTCGCCGCCCACCTCGGCCTCCCCCACCGCACGCCAGGTGTGGACCCGCACCCGGGGCGTCGCCCTCGCGCTGGTGCTGCTCCTCGTCGCGGCCGTCGCCATCGCCGTCGTCCGCTCCGACGCCCGGCACGGCCGGCTCGACCCGCGCTCCGCCGACCCCTCCGGCAGCCGCGCCGTCGCCGAACTCCTCGCCGGCCGGGGCGTCGACACCCGCGTGGTCACCACCCTCGACGAGGCCGCCGACGCGGCAGGCCCCGACACCACCCTCCTCGTCGCCGTCCCCGACCTGCTGACGCCCCGCCAGCAGACGCGGCTGCGCACCGCCACCAAGAACTCCGGCGGCCGCACCGTCCTGGTCGCCTCCGGCGTCGCCTCCGTGGAACGCCTCGCCCCCGGCGTCATGGCCGACCCGGCCAACAGTCTCGAATCCACCCTCGAACCGGGCTGCGACCTCCCCGCCGCCGTCCGTGCGGGCAGCGCCGACACGGGCGGCATCCGCTACTCCTCCGCCCACCCCGAGGCCGACGAGTGCTACCGCAGCCACCGCCTGCCCACCCTGCTGCGGATCCCCGCCCCCTCCGGTGACGGCGACACCGTCCTCCTCGGCGCCCCCGACATCCTCCTCAACGACCGCCTGGACGAGCACGGCAACGCCTCCCTGGCGCTCCAGCTCCTCGGCTCCCGCCCCCATCTCGTCTGGTACCTCCCCACCCCCGCCGACGCCACCGCCGGGACCGAGGACGAGAAGAGCTTCTTCGACCTCCTCCCCTCCGGCTGGCTCTGGGGCACCCTCCAGCTGTTCCTCGCCGCCGCCCTGGCCGCCCTGTGGCGGGCACGCCGGCTCGGCCCCCTCGTCCCCGAGAAACTCCCCGTGGCGATCCGCGCCTCCGAGACCGTCGAAGGCCGCGCCACCCTCTACCGCAAGGCCGACGCCCGCGACCGCGCCGCCCTCGCCCTGCGCTCCGCCACCCGCGTCCGCCTCGCCCCCCTCGTCGGCGTCCCCACCTCCCAGGCGCACTCGCCCGAGGCCCTGCTCCCCGCACTGTCCGCCCGCCTCGACGGCGACGGACCGTCCCCCCACACGCTTCTGTTCGGCCCGCCCCCCGGCGACGACGCGGCTCTGATCCGGCTCGCCGACCAACTCGACGCCCTCGAAAGGCAGGTACGCCGTCCATGATGGACCCGACCACCGACAACGCCGCGCCCACCGGCGACCCGGCCGCCGCCCGGGCCGCCCTGGAGGCCCTGCGCGCGGAGATCGCCAAGGCCGTGGTCGGCCAGGACCCCGCCGTGACCGGCCTCGTCGTCGCCCTGCTCTGCCGCGGCCACGTCCTCCTCGAAGGCGTCCCGGGCGTCGCGAAGACCCTGCTGATCCGCTCCCTCGCGGCCGCCCTCGAACTCGACACCAAGCGCGTCCAGTTCACCCCCGACCTGATGCCGAGCGACGTCACCGGCTCCCTGGTCTACGACGCCCGCACCGCCGAGTTCTCCTTCCAGCCCGGCCCGGTCTTCACCAACCTCCTCCTCGCGGACGAGATCAACCGCACGCCCCCGAAGACCCAGTCGTCCCTGCTGGAGGCCATGGAGGAACGCCAGGTCACCGTCGACGGCACCCCCCGCGCCCTCCCCGACCCGTTCCTGGTCGCCGCGACCCAGAACCCGGTCGAGTACGAGGGCACCTACCCCCTGCCCGAGGCGCAGCTCGACCGCTTCCTCCTCAAGCTGACGATCCCCCTGCCGTCCCGCGAGGACGAGATCGACGTCCTCACCCGGCACGCCCAGGGCTTCGACCCGCGCGACCTGCGCGCCGCCGGCGTACGCCCCGTCGCGACCGCCGCCGACCTGGAGGCCGCCCGCCGCGCCGTCGCCGCCACCACGGTCTCCCCCGAGATCACCGCGTACGTCGTCGACATCTGCCGCGCCACCCGCGAGTCGCCGTCCCTGACCCTCGGCGTCTCCCCGCGGGGCGCGACCGCGCTCCTCGCCACCGCGCGCGCCTGGGCCTGGCTGACCGGCCGCGACTACGTCATCCCGGACGACGTGAAGGCCCTCGCCCTGCCCACGCTCCGCCACCGCATACAGCTGCGCCCGGAGGCCGAGATGGAGGGTGTGAGGGCCGACTCGGTCATCAACGCGGTCCTCTCCCACGTCCCCGTCCCCCGCTGATGGCTCCGACCGGACGCGCCGCGCTCCTCGCGGCTCTCGGCTCCCTCCCTGTCGGCATCTGGGAACCCGGCTGGACGGGCCTCCTCGCCGTCAACGCGCCCCTCGCGGTGGCCTGCGCCTGCGACTACGCCCTCGCGGCCCCGGTCCGCACGCTCGGCCTGACCCGCTCCGGCGACACCTCCGTACGCCTCGGCGACACCGCCGACGTCACCCTGACGGTCACCAACCCGTCCCGCCGTCCGCTGCGCGCCCGTCTCCGCGACGCCTGGCCGCCGAGCAGCTGGACGCCGGGCACGGAGACCGAGGCGTCCAGGCACCGGCTGACGATCCCAGCGGGCGAACGCCGCCGTGTCACGACCCGCCTGCGCCCGACCCGCCGGGGGGACCGCCAGGCAGACCGCGTCACCGTCCGCTCCTACGGTCCCCTCGGCCTGTTCACCCGCCAGGGCGCCCACAAGGTCCCGTGGACGGTCCGCGTCCTGCCGCCGTTCACGAGCCGCAAACACCTGCCGTCCAAGCTGGCCCGCCTGCGCGAGCTGGACGGCCGCACCAGCGTCCTGACCCGCGGCGAGGGCACCGAGTTCGACAGCCTCCGCGCCTACGTCCCCGGCGACGACACCCGCTCCATCGACTGGCGCGCCACGGCCCGCCAGTCGGAGGTCGCGGTACGCACCTGGCGTCCGGAGCGCGACCGCCACATCCTGCTCGTCCTCGACACCGGCCGCACCTCCGCCGGCCGCGTGGGCGACGCACCGCGCCTGGACGCCTCCATGGACGCGGCCCTGCTGCTGTCCGCCCTGGCTTCCCGCGCCGGCGACCGCGTCGACCTGCTTGCCTACGACCGCCGAGTACGCGCCCTGGTCCAGGGCCGCGCGGCCGGCGACCTCCTGCCGTCGCTGGTGAACGCGATGGCCACGCTGGAACCCGCGCTGGTGGAGACGGACGCCCGCGGCCTGACGGCGGCGGCACTCCGAACGGCCCCGCGCCGCTCCCTGATCGTGCTTCTGACGACGCTGGACGCGACACCGGTCGAGGAGGGCCTGCTGCCCGTCCTGAGCCGTCTGACGCAGCGCCACACGGTCCTGCTGGCCTCGGTGGCCGACCCGCACGTCGCCTCCATGGCGCGGGGCCGTGGAGACGTCGACGCGGTGTACGGGGCCGCGGCGGCCGCACAGGCCCACACGGAACGCGACCGCACAGCCGAACAGCTCCGCCGCCACGGGGTGACGGTCGTGGACGCGACACCGGAGGAATTGGCGCCGACGCTGGCAGACGCGTATCTGGCTTTGAAGTCGGCGGGGCGGCTGTAGAGCGCCTTCCTGCGGGAGGGGCTCGGGGGGGCTGTAAAACGCAGAAAGCCCCCGTGCCGAATGGCACGGGGGCTTTCTCAAGAATTGTTCGGCGGCGTCCTACTCTCCCACAGGGTCCCCCCTGCAGTACCATCGGCGCTGTAAGGCTTAGCTTCCGGGTTCGGAATGTAACCGGGCGTTTCCCCTACGCTATGACCACCGAAACACTATGAAACTGACAACCGGCACCACACCATGACCTGGCATGGGGTTGTTCATGGTTTCAGAACCAACACAGTGGACGCGAGCAACTGAGGACAAGCCCTCGGCCTATTAGTACCGGTCAACTCCACACGTTACCGTGCTTCCATATCCGGCCTATCAACCCAGTCGTCTACTGGGAGCCTTACCCTCTCATGGAGGTGGGAGTCCTCATCTCGAAGCAGGCTTCCCGCTTAGATGCTTTCAGCGGTTATCCCTCCCGAACGTAGCCAACCAGCCATGCCCTTGGCAGAACAACTGGCACACCAGAGGTTCGTCCGTCCCGGTCCTCTCGTACTAGGGACAGCCCTTCTCAAGACTCCTACGCGCACAGCGGATAGGGACCGAACTGTCTCACGACGTTCTAAACCCAGCTCGCGTACCGCTTTAATGGGCGAACAGCCCAACCCTTGGGACCGACTCCAGCCCCAGGATGCGACGAGCCGACATCGAGGTGCCAAACCATCCCGTCGATATGGACTCTTGGGGAAGATCAGCCTGTTATCCCCGGGGTACCTTTTATCCGTTGAGCGACGGCGCTTCCACAAGCCACCGCCGGATCACTAGTCCCGACTTTCGTCCCTGCTCGACCCGTCGGTCTCACAGTCAAGCTCCCTTGTGCACTTACACTCAACACCTGATTGCCAACCAGGCTGAGGGAACCTTTGGGCGCCTCCGTTACTCTTTAGGAGGCAACCGCCCCAGTTAAACTACCCATCAGACACTGTCCCTGATCCGGATCACGGACCCAGGTTAGACATCCAGCACGACCAGACTGGTATTTCAACGACGACTCCACCCGAACTGGCGTCCGAGCTTCACAGTCTCCCAGCTATCCTACACAAGCCGAACCGAACACCAATATCAAACTGTAGTAAAGGTCCCGGGGTCTTTCCGTCCTGCTGCGCGAAACGAGCATCTTTACTCGTAGTGCAATTTCACCGGGCCTATGGTTGAGACAGTCGAGAAGTCGTTACGCCATTCGTGCAGGTCGGAACTTACCCGACAAGGAATTTCGCTACCTTAGGATGGTTATAGTTACCACCGCCGTTTACTGGCGCTTAAGTTCTCAGCTTCGCCCACCCGAAGGTGAGCTAACCGGTCCCCTTAACGTTCCAGCACCGGGCAGGCGTCAGTCCGTATACATCGCCTTACGGCTTCGCACGGACCTGTGTTTTTAGTAAACAGTCGCTTCTCGCTGGTCTCTGCGGCCACCCCCAGCTCGAGCAGCACGTGCTCTCACCAGGAATGGCCCCCCTTCTCCCGAAGTTACGGGGGCATTTTGCCGAGTTCCTTAACCATAGTTCACCCGAACGCCTCGGTATTCTCTACCTGACCACCTGAGTCGGTTTAGGGTACGGGCCGCCATGAAACTCGCTAGAGGCTTTTCTCGACAGCATAGGATCATCCACTTCACCACAATCGGCTCGGCATCAGGTCTCACCCTTATACGAGTGGCGGATTTGCCTACCACTCGGGCTACACCCTTACCCCGGGACAACCACCGCCCGGGATGGACTACCTTCCTGCGTCACCCCATCACTCACCTACTACCAGCTCGGGTCACCGGCTCCACCACTCCGACCTCGTCCGAAGACTCAGCCGGCGGCTTCACGGGCTTAGCATCACTGGATTCGATGT
Source organism: Streptomyces sp. P9-2 (assembly GCF_051903975.1). NCBI lineage: Bacteria > Bacillati > Actinomycetota > Actinomycetes > Kitasatosporales > Streptomycetaceae > Streptomyces > Streptomyces sp. P9-2. Next base: position 2,241,149 of record NZ_CP192633.1, on the reverse strand, counting down.
TTGACGCTTCACAGCGGGTACCGGAATATCAACCGGTTATCCATCGACTACGCCTGTCGGCCTCGCCTTAGGTCCCGACTTACCCTGGGCAGATCAGCTTGACCCAGGAACCCTTAGTCAATCGGCGCAAACGTTTCTCACGTTTGTATCGCTACTCATGCCTGCATTCTCACTCGTGAACCGTCCACAACTACCTTCCGGTGCTGCTTCACCCGGCACACGACGCTCCCCTACCCATCCACACAGGCGTTGGCCCTATTGTGTGAATGACACGACTTCGGCGGTACGCTTGAGCCCCGCTACATTGTCGGCGCGGAATCACTAGACCAGTGAGCTATTACGCACTCTTTCAAGGGTGGCTGCTTCTAAGCCAACCTCCTGGTTGTCTGTGCGACTCCACATCCTTTCCCACTTAGCGTACGCTTAGGGGCCTTAGTCGATGCTCTGGGCTGTTTCCCTCTCGACCATGGAGCTTATCCCCCACAGTCTCACTGCCGCGCTCTCACTTACCGGCATTCGGAGTTTGGCTAAGGTCAGTAACCCGGTAGGGCCCATCGCCTATCCAGTGCTCTACCTCCGGCAAGAAACACACGACGCTGCACCTAAATGCATTTCGGGGAGAACCAGCTATCACGGAGTTTGATTGGCCTTTCACCCCTAACCACAGGTCATCCCCCAGGTTTTCAACCCTGGTGGGTTCGGTCCTCCACGAAGTCTTACCTCCGCTTCAACCTGCCCATGGCTAGATCACTCCGCTTCGGGTCTTGAGCGTGCTACTGAAACGCCCTGTTCGGACTCGCTTTCGCTACGGCTTCCCCACCCGGGTTAACCTCGCAACACACCGCAAACTCGCAGGCTCATTCTTCAAAAGGCACGCAGTCACGACGCAAGGACAAGTCCTTGCGCGACGCTCCCACGGCTTGTAGGCACACGGTTTCAGGTACTATTTCACTCCGCTCCCGCGGTACTTTTCACCATTCCCTCACGGTACTATCCGCTATCGGTCACCAGGGAATATTTAGGCTTAGCGGGTGGTCCCGCCAGATTCACACGGGATTTCTCGGGCCCCGTGCTACTTGGGTGTCTCTCAAACGAGCCGCTGACGTTTCGACTACGGGGGTCTTACCCTCTACGCCGGACCTTTCGCATGTCCTTCGCCTACATCAACGGTTTCTGACTCGTCTCATGGCCGGCAGACCATGAAAGAGAGATCCCACAACCCCCACGACGCAACCCCTGCCGGGTCTCACACGTCGTAGGTTTGGCCTCATCCGGTTTCGCTCGCCACTACTCCCGGAATCACGGTTGTTTTCTCTTCCTGCGGGTACTGAGATGTTTCACTTCCCCGCGTTCCCTCCACACTGCCTATGTGTTCAGCAGCGGGTGACAGCCCATGACGACTGCCGGGTTTCCCCATTCGGACACCCCCGGATCAAAGCCTGGTTGACGACTCCCCGGGGCCTATCGTGGCCTCCCACGTCCTTCATCGGTTCCTGGTGCCAAGGCATCCACCGTGCGCCCTTAAAAACTTGGCCACAGATGCTCGCGTCCACTGTGCAGTTCTCAAACAACGACCAACCACCCATCACCCCAAGCCATACGGCTCGAGTGCACTGGGGCCGGCACTGAAGGCAGCCATACGGCCGTACCCTCAGACACCCAACAGCGTGCCCGACACACTCCCCGCTTCCCTCAACGTTCCACGCTCCGAAGAGCAGTACTAGAAGGAGAAGACGATCAAGTGTGCCGAGTAGTCAACGTTCCACCCATGAGCAACCAGCATCAGACGTTCGCTGATGAACTGGCCTCTGACCAACCGAAGTTGGTGAGAAGTGCTCCTTAGAAAGGAGGTGATCCAGCCGCACCTTCCGGTACGGCTACCTTGTTACGACTTCGTCCCAATCGCCAGTCCCACCTTCGACAGCTCCCTCCCCACAAGGGGGTTGGGCCACCGGCTTCGGGTGTTACCGACTTTCGTGACGTGACGGGCGGTGTGTACAAGGCCCGGGAACGTATTCACCGCAGCAATGCTGATCTGCGATTACTAGCGACTCCGACTTCATGGGGTCGAGTTGCAGACCCCAATCCGAACTGAGACCGGCTTTTTGAGATTCGCTCCACCTCGCGGTATCGCAGCTCATTGTACCGGCCATTGTAGCACGTGTGCAGCCCAAGACATAAGGGGCATGATGACTTGACGTCGTCCCCACCTTCCTCCGAGTTGACCCCGGCGGTCTCCCGTGAGTCCCCAGCACCACAAGGGCCTGCTGGCAACACGGGACAAGGGTTGCGCTCGTTGCGGGACTTAACCCAACATCTCACGACACGAGCTGACGACAGCCATGCACCACCTGTACACCGACCACAAGGGGGACCCTGTCTCCAGGGTTTTCCGGTGTATGTCAAGCCTTGGTAAGGTTCTTCGCGTTGCGTCGAATTAAGCCACATGCTCCGCCGCTTGTGCGGGCCCCCGTCAATTCCTTTGAGTTTTAGCCTTGCGGCCGTACTCCCCAGGCGGGGCACTTAATGCGTTAGCTGCGGCACGGACGACGTGGAATGTCGCCCACACCTAGTGCCCACCGTTTACGGCGTGGACTACCAGGGTATCTAATCCTGTTCGCTCCCCACGCTTTCGCTCCTCAGCGTCAGTATCGGCCCAGAGATCCGCCTTCGCCACCGGTGTTCCTCCTGATATCTGCGCATTTCACCGCTACACCAGGAATTCCGATCTCCCCTACCGAACTCTAGCCTGCCCGTATCGACTGCAGACCCGGGGTTAAGCCCCGGGCTTTCACAACCGACGCGACAAGCCGCCTACGAGCTCTTTACGCCCAATAATTCCGGACAACGCTCGCGCCCTACGTATTACCGCGGCTGCTGGCACGTAGTTAGCCGGCGCTTCTTCTGCAGGTACCGTCACTTTCGCTTCTTCCCTGCTGAAAGAGGTTTACAACCCGAAGGCCGTCATCCCTCACGCGGCGTCGCTGCATCAGGCTTTCGCCCATTGTGCAATATTCCCCACTGCTGCCTCCCGTAGGAGTCTGGGCCGTGTCTCAGTCCCAGTGTGGCCGGTCGCCCTCTCAGGCCGGCTACCCGTCGTCGCCTTGGTGAGCCATTACCTCACCAACAAGCTGATAGGCCGCGGGCTCATCCTGCACCGCCGGAGCTTTCGATCACCAAGGATGCCCAAGGCGATCAGTATCCGGTATTAGACCCCGTTTCCAGGGCTTGTCCCAGAGTGCAGGGCAGATTGCCCACGTGTTACTCACCCGTTCGCCACTAATCCCCACCGAAGTGGTTCATCGTTCGACTTGCATGTGTTAAGCACGCCGCCAGCGTTCGTCCTGAGCCAGGATCAAACTCTCCGTGAATGTTTACCCGTGATCGGGTGCACACATCACGAGAGCGGAACATCGGGAGGAATAATCCCGACGTTCACAGCGTCCTCGCTGTGTATTTCTTCAAAGGAACCTCGTCTCAGAGAGACGGGGTATCAACATATCTGGCGTTGACTTTTGGCACGCTGTTGAGTTCTCAAGGAACGGACGCTTCCTTTGTACTCACCCTCTCGGGCTTTCCTCCGGGCGCTTCCCTTCGGTCTTGCGTTTCCGACTCTATCAGATCTTTCTGATCCGATTTCCTCGGCGCTTTCCAGGTCGACGCTTTCGCACTTTCCTTTCCGGCGGATCCGACTTTATCAGAACTTCCGGGGCGGATTGACCGGCCTCGAATTCCGACTTATCGGGGGGTGCTTCCGCGGAATCTGCGTCCCGGCGGGAAGCCAGTAGATGTTCACCGTCGCCTTCAGGGTCGGAACCCATCTCCAGGCAACTGTTCAAATCTACCTCCCCACCGGCGCCGCGTCAACGGCTCCCGTGGGGCGAAGAGGAGACTAGCAGCTCACCGCGGCCCGTTGCACATCAGGCGGCCGTAGGCACAGCGGCGCTTCGCTCGGATGCCTCGACGTCGCCGGTCGCACCCGCTCGGGCGGCACGTCCGCCCAGGACATAGACGTACGCCAGGAAGGCCAGTTCGGCGACGACGCCGATGGTGATGCGAGCCCAGGTGGGCAGGCCGGACGGGGTGACGAAGCCTTCGATGGCGCCGGAGACGAAGAGGACCAGGGCGAGGCCGATCGCCATGGCGAGGGCGGCGCGGCCCTCCTCGGCGAGGGCGGTGCGGCGGGTGCGCGGGCCCGGGTCGATGACGGTCCAGCCGAGCCGCAGTCCCGTGCCGGCGGCGACGAAGACCGCGGTGAGTTCCAGCAGGCCGTGCGGGAGGACCAGGCCCAGGAAGGTGTCGAGGCGTCCGGCGGAGGACATCAGACCGAAGCCGACACCCAGGTTGAGCATGTTCTGGAAGAGGATCCACAGGACCGGCAGACCGAGGAACACCCCGAGGATGAGGCACAGGGCGGCTGCCCACGCGTTGTTCGTCCACACCTGCGCGGCGAACGAGGTCGCCGGGTTGCTGGAGTAGTACGTCTCGTACTGGCCGCCGGGGCGGGTCATCTCCCGGAGTTCCGCGGGCGCCGCTATGGCGGCCTGGACCTCGGGGTGGGTGCCTATCCACCAGCCGAGCAGCGCGGCCACCGCCGTGGAGATCAGCGCCGTCGGCACCCACCAGTGACGCGCGCGGTAAACGGCCGCGGGGAACCCGTGGGTCAGGAAGTGCGTGACGTCGCGCCAGGACGCCCGGCGGGTGCCCGTCACCACGCTGCGCGCGCGGGCGACCAGCTGGCTGAGCCGGCCGGTGAGCTGGGGGTCGGGGGCGGCCGACTGGATCACCGAGAGGTGGGTGGCGGCCCGCTGGTACAGGGTGACGAGTTCGTCGGCCTCGGCTCCGGTGAGCCGGCGGCGTCGTCCGAGCAGGGCGTCGAGGCGGTCCCACTCCGCGCGATGGGCGGAGACGAAGACGTCGAGGTCCATCGGTGTCCCTGCTCCTCGGCTGTTCGTACTGCGGTGCGATGTGCCATCAGCTTGGCAGACTGGCGGTGTTCGGGGCAGACCCAGGGAAGGGCGGCAGGCGTGAGTGAGCTGGTGACGGGCGAGGCGGTGGCGTTGGAACTGCGCCCCGCGAAGCTGCCCAGCAGGGGGCTGGCCGTGCTGCTGGATCTGGCGGTGGCCGTGACCGTCTATGTCCTGGTGACCCTCGGTCTGGTGGCGGCGACGGCCTCGCTGGACGAGGCGGCGCGGACGGCGGTGTCGATCGCGACGTTCGTCCTGGTGCTGGTGGGCGGTCCGATCCTGGTCGAGACGCTCACGCATGGGCGGTCGCTGGGGAAGCTGGCGTGCGGGCTGCGGGTGGTGCGGGACGACGGCGGGCCGATCCGGTTCCGGCACGCGCTCGTGCGGGGGCTGCTCGGGGTGATCGAGATCCTGATGACGTTCGGCGTCGTGGCCTGCGTCGCCTCGCTGGTGTCGGCGCGCGGCCGGCGGCTGGGGGATGTGTTCGCCGGGACGCTGGTGGTGCGCGAGCGGGTGCCGGCCGCCGGGCAGGGCGGTTTCGTGCCGCCGCCTCCGCCGTGGCTGGCGGGACGTTTCTCCGGGCTCGATCTGTCGGCGGTGCCCGACGGTCTGTGGCTCGCCGTCCGTCAGTACCTGACGCGGATGCGGCAGCTCGATCCGCAGGTCGGCTGGTCGATGGCGGAGCGGCTGGCGTCCGACGTGGCCGGGCGCACCGGGGCGCCGGTGCCTCCGGGGGTGCCGCCCGCGATGTATCTGGCGGCGGTGCTGCAGGAGCGGCAGACGCGGGAGGCGCAGCGGGCGTTCGGGGGCGGAGTGGCCGCCCCGGCCACCCCAGCCTCTCCTGTTCCCGCCGTCGGCCAGGGCGGGCCTGTGCTGCCGCCGCCCGCCGTTCCGCCGCCCGCCGTTCCGCCGACCCCCGTGTCCCCGGCCGTGCCTCCCTCGAGCAGCGAGGCCCCCGGCGTGCCCGCCGAGCGGCCCGCCACCGGCTTCGTGCCGCCCGCCTGACCACCGCCGGAGGCGGCGCTTCCTCAGCCGAGGTCCGACGGCGGTGAGTCCAGGTCCTCCAGCTCCACGCCGGGCGCCGACAGGACGACGTCCCCCGCCAGGTGCACGGTGTGCTGTTCGCCCGTGTCCAGGGCCGTGACCTGGTACGCGTCCACGGTCAGGGGTCCGTTGTCAGTGGGGTGTGTTTCTCTGTCGACCAGCGCCCAGGACTGGTCCACGGTGCGGGGGGCGAGGACCGGGTCGGTGAAGGCGACGAGGCGTACGCGGGTGGCCGCGGCGGAGGGGGTGAGGCGCAGGAGACGGGCGGTGGCGATGAGGAAGGCCGGGGACGAGCCGGTGAAGGCGTGGGCGCGCACATTGCCTTCGGTGGCGTGGGCCCCGGTGGGGTCGGTGCGGACCCAGGTGACGCCGTCGAGGGCGGCGCCGCGGACCTGCCAGCTCGCGGCGTGCAGTTCGAGGCGGAGGGGACGGCCGAGTTCGTCGAGGGTGAGGTCGACCGAGCCGGCGTGGTCGCCGTCGGGGGCGGTGAGCCGGGAGACGTAGCGCCAGCCGGAGGGGCCGGGGGCGCACTGGAAGTGTTCGTCCGCGAGGGGGGTGTGATCGTGCGGATCGTGGAGCGAATAGCGGCCGCGGGGCATGGGGGTCCTGGGTCGTGAGGGCGGGACCGGTCGCCGGTCCGACAACGGGGCAGGCCCCCGGCACGGGGGTGCGGGGGCCTGCCTCGGGGCGGCTCGGGCTCGGTGAGGAGCGCGGCCGGCTCAGTAGCGGTAGTGGTCGGGCTTGTACGGGCCCTCGACCTTCACGCCGATGTAGTCGGCCTGGTCCTGGCGCAGCGTGGTGAGCTTGACGCCGAGCGCGTCCAGGTGGAGGCGGGCGACCTTCTCGTCGAGGTGCTTGGGCAGCACGTAGACGCCGGTCGGGTACTCGTCGGGCTTGGTGAACAGCTCGATCTGGGCCAGGGTCTGGTCCGCGAAGGAGTTGGACATCACGAACGACGGGTGACCGGTGGCGTTGCCCAGGTTCAGCAGGCGGCCCTCGGACAGCACGATGATCTTCTTGCCGTCGGGGAACGTCCAGGTGTGGACCTGCGGCTTGATCTCGTCCTTGACGATGCCGGGGACCTTCGCGAGGCCGGCCATGTCGATCTCGTTGTCGAAGTGGCCGATGTTGCCCACGATCGCCTGGTGCTTCATCTTGGCCATGTCCGAGGCCATGATGATGTCCTTGTTGCCGGTCGTGGTGACGAAGATGTCGGCCTTGTCGACGACCTCGTCGAGCGTGGTGACCTGGTAGCCGTCCATCGCCGCCTGCAGCGCGCAGATCGGGTCGATCTCGGTGACGATCACGCGGGCGCCCTGGCCGCGCAGCGACTCCGCGCAGCCCTTGCCGACGTCGCCGTAACCGCACACGACGGCGGTCTTGCCGCCGATCAGGGTGTCGGTGGCGCGGTTGATGCCGTCGACCAGGGAGTGGCGGCAGCCGTACTTGTTGTCGAACTTCGACTTCGTCACGGCGTCGTTCACGTTGATCGCCGGGAACAGCAGGGTGCCGTCACGCTGCATCTCGTACAGGCGGTGGACGCCCGTCGTGGTCTCCTCGGTGACACCGCGGATCTCGGAGGACAGCTGGGTCCACTTCTGCGGGTTCTCGGAGAGGGTGCGGTTGAGGAGCTCCAGGATGACCCGGTGCTCGTCGGACTCGGCGGTGTCCGGGGAGGGGGCCTTGCCGTCCTTCTCGTACTCCACGCCCTTGTGGACGAGGAGCGTGGCGTCGCCGCCGTCGTCGAGGATCATGTTCGGGCCGCCGGTGGGGCTGTCCGGCCAGGTCAGCGCCTGCTCGGTGCACCACCAGTATTCCTCGAGCGTCTCGCCCTTCCAGGCGAAGACGGGGACGCCCTGCGGGTTGTCGGGCGTGCCGTTCGGACCGACGGCGATGGCGGCCGCGGCGTGGTCCTGGGTGGAGAAGATGTTGCAGGACGCCCAGCGGACCCGCGCGCCGAGCGCGACCAGGGTCTCGATGAGGACGGCGGTCTGCACGGTCATGTGCAGGGAGCCGGTGATCCGGGCGCCGGCCAGGGGCTGGGCGTCGGCGTACTCCTTGCGGATCGCCATGAGGCCGGGCATCTCGTGCTCGGCGAGGGTGATCTCCTTGCGGCCGAACTCGGCCAGGGAGAGATCGGCGACCTTGAAGTCCTGTCGGTTGTCGACAGTCGTCATTACGGGCTGCTCCTCGGGTTGGGTCGAGGTGGGTACGGCTGGTCTGCGCGGCGGCGGACACAGGGGTGCCCGAGGAGGGCACAGGCATGCCCGCGTACGCGCAGCGCAGTCCGTCGGAGGCCCTCTCTCCCTCGGCCGGTCCGCGGGGGACCGCCCGACCGCCATCAGCAGCGACGTCTGGCTCCGTCCCAAGCTACACCGACCCGCCCGGCGGTCCCCAGTCCGGCCGGGAACACATCAGGCCGTTCTGGGGCCGCGGTGCGGTCCCGGAACGGCCTGAAGGCGGTGTCGGGGCGGATCAGTGCGCTGCGTCCGGCTGGGTGGGTCCGCCGGGCGTGGCCTCGGGGTCAGGGCCCTTGGCGGCCTCGGTCTCGCTGTAGATGTCGGGCTCGAGGTAGATCACCCGGGCGATCGGCACGGCGTCGCGGATGCGGGTCTCCGCGGCGTTGATGGCGGCGGCCACCTCGCCGGCGGTGTCGTCGTGCTGCACCGCGATCTTGGCGGCGACGAGCAGCTCCTCCGGGCCGAGGTGGAGGGTGCGCATGTGGATGACGCGGGTGACGGTTTCGCCGTCGACGACGGCGGCCTCGATCTTGCGGGTCTCCTCCACGCCCGCGGCCTCGCCGAGCAGCAGCGACTTGGTCTCGGCGGCGAGCACCAGGGCGATCACGATGAGCAGGACGCCGATGCAGAGGGTGCCGATGCCGTCCCAGACGCTGTCTCCGGTGGCGAGCGCCAGGCCGACGCCGCCGAGGGCGAGCACCAGACCGACGAGCGCTCCGAGGTCCTCGAGGAGGACGACCGGCAGCTCGGGCGCCTTGGCGTGACGGACGAACTCCTTCCAGGAGCGGCCGCCCCTGAGGCCGTTGGACTCCTTGATGGCGGTGCGGAAGGAGAAGCCCTCGGCGATGATCGCGAAGACCAGCACGCCGACCGGCCAGTACCAGTGCTCCAGCTCGTGCGGGTGCTTGATCTTCTCGTAGCCCTCGTAGAGGGCGAACATGCCACCGACCGAGAACAGCACGATGGAGACGAGGAAGGCGTAGATGTACCGTTCGCGGCCGTAGCCGAAGGGGTGCTCCGGGGTCGCCTTGCGCTGGGCCTTCTTGCCGCCGACGAGCAGCAGTGCCTGGTTGCCGGAGTCGGCGACCGAGTGCACGGACTCGGCGAGCATCGACGAGGACCCGCTGAAGACGAACGCCACGAACTTCGCTACCGCGATCGCGAGGTTGGCGGCGAGTGCCGCCACGATCGCCTTGGTGCCGCCTGACGCGCTCATGTGTTCGCGTTGTCCCTTCGTACGCCGTTGAGTCCGGGCAGGCGTGTGCGCCTGCCGCCGGGCCGTCGCCCGTGCTGCGACGGTGGGCCATTGTTGCAGCCCCGCCCGGCGACGGCGCGTCAGGTCGTCGTCATGGACCTTCAGATGACGACGGTGGCCCGGAAGACGGTTCCGGTACCCCAGACCTCGGCCTTCTCACCCGCGGGGACGAACACGGACTGTCCGGGCGTCAGGTCGTGCTCGCCCGCGCGGACCGTGCCCGCGGTGCACAGCAGGATCTGCGGGGCGTCGAGGGTGAGGTCGTGGGCGGGGGCGCCTTCGGGGAGGACGTAGCGGGAGAGCCGGAACTCGTCGGTGGGGGTCTCGTAGACCTCCTCGTCGTCCGGGCCCGCCTCCGGGCGGAGCACACCGGGGTCGGCGGCCTCGAAGCGGACGATGCGCAGGAGTTCGGGGACGTCGACGTGCTTGGGGGTGAGGCCGCAGCGCAGGACGTTGTCGGAGTTGGCCATGATTTCGACGCCGAGGCCGTCGAGGTAGGCGTGCGGGACGCCGGCGCCGAGGTACAGGGCCTCGCCGGGCTGGAGCCGGACGTGGTTGAGGAGCAGCGCGGCGATGACGCCGGGGTCGCCCGGGTAGTGGTGGGCGATGCCGGCGTAGGGGGCGTAGTCGCCGCCGAGGCGGTCGCAGGCCGCGGCCGTCTCCGTGACGGTGTGGGCCGTCTCGTCGGGGTCGGCGGTGAGGACGGCGGTGAGCACCTCGCGCAGTGCCGCCTCCTCGGGACGGGCGTGCAGCAGGTCGACGTACGGCTTGAGGGAGTCGACGCCGAGGCCGTCGAGGAGTTGGGCGGCGTGCAGGGGGTCGCGGAAGCCGCACAGGCCGTCGAACTCGGTGAGGGCGCAGATGAGTTCGGGCTTGTGGTTGGCGTCCTTGTAGTTGCGGTGCGGGGCGGTGACGGGGACGCCGCGGCGCTCCTCGTCCTCGTAACCCGCCTGCGCCTGGGCGCGGTCGGGGTGGACCTGGAGGGACAGCGGGGAGCCGGCGGCGAGGAGTTTGAGCAGGAACGGCAGGCGGGGCCCGAATTTGGCGACCGCGGCCGCGCCGAGTTCGCGCTCCGGGTCGGCGTCGATGACCTCGGCGAGGGTGCCCCGGCCGGTGCGCGAGGGGGCGCCGGGGTGGGCGCCCATCCACATCTCCGCCTGCGGTTCGCCGGTCGGTTCGGCGCCGAGCAGCCGCGGGATGGCGGTGGTGGAGCCCCAGGCGTAGGGGCGGACGGTGTTGTCGAGGCGGTCCATGGGGCTCTTCGCGTTCCTTCTGCCGGTTCTCGTGCGGGCGCGCCGGGCCGGGCGTCCGCGCGGGGGGTCAGGGGGTCTTCGGCATCATCGGGGTGTGGAGGCGAGCGCCAGGTAAACGGCGGCGAAATCGGTGACGGCGATCAGTTCCGCGAGGGTCTCCAGTTCGCCGCCCTCCTCCGGTTCCAGCTCGCTGATGGGCGTGTCGTGGGTGAGGGCCAGCTCGCGGGCTGCGGGGGCGGCGGTGAGTCCGCCGAGGGGCCGGTCGCGGAGCAGTACCACGCGCGCGTGCAGGGCGGGCTGCTCCTCCACGCGGTCGCGGAAGAAGTCGTCCGGGTCGGCGCCGGCGGCGAGCGGTCCTGCCAGGAGGGCGCTGTGCGCGGCGAGGGCCTCGGGCAGTTCGGCGACGACGGCGGGGGTGCCGGACAGCTCGGCGAGCGCGGCGGCGAAGCGCCGTCCGGCCGGTCCGGCCGAGACGCCCTCGGTCCACACGAGGGGCAGCGCGTCGGCGAGTTCGGCGGCGAGGGTCTTGGCCGCGTTGCTGTACGTGGCGACGGCGGGCCCGCAGCGTTCGGCGACGGCGTCGAGGCGGTCGGCGACCTTCTGCAGGACGTCCGGCGGCGCGGTGAGCAGGCCGGTGCGGTCCAGCAGGGCGAGCAGCGGGGTGAGCAGCGCCCACAGCACGCCGGGCGCGGAGGCGGCGAGGGGTTCGTCGTGGTCGTAGGGCGCGACGGCCATGGGGACGAACAGGCCGTGGCTGCCGGAGACGGCCTCGGCGAGCGGGGTGCCGGCGGGGGCGACGGCGACGACGGTGAGGCCGCGCCGGTAGGCCTGCTCGGAGAGGAGGGACAGGCCCGGTTCGGTGCCGTCCGGGGTGGCGATCAGCAGCAGGTCCACGGACCCGGCCCAGCCCGGCAGTTCCCAGCGCAGGGCGCCCGCGGCGGGCGCGACGCCGGTGGGGGCGAGGCGGGTGACGGGGCTGCCGGCGCCGGCCAGGGTGCCGAGCAGGTCGGCGGCCTGGGTGGCGGCGGCGCCGGGCCCGGCGATGAGCACGGCGCGGGGGCGGCCGTCGGGCTTCAGGTCGCCCACGCCCGCCTCGGCGGCGTGCCGTGCCGCGGTGCGGACGCGGGCGCCGGCCTCGGCGGCGCCGCGGAGCAGGGCGCGGTGGTCGGCCTCGGCGAGGCCCTCCGGTGAGTCGAGCAGCGATTCGTCGAGCATGGGCGACTGGCTCCGATCGGCGGGGCGGTACGCGGGGGCTCCGGGCGCGCGGCGGCTACTGCGGGCGTCGGGCCTCGTCGACGAGGAGGACGGGGATGCCGTCGCGGACCGGGTACGCGAGTCCGCAGTCCTGGCCGGTGCAGACCAGCTCGGTGTCGCGCTCCTCGAGGGAGGAGTGGCAGGCCGGGCAGGCCAGGATCTCCAGGAGGCCGGCTTCGAGAGGCATGAGGGTCCCTTCGCTGGTGGATGTGCTGGTCAGGGTACCGCCGGTGGGGGCCGCGCGGCGGGTCCGGGGAGGTCCCCCCGGGCACCCGCCGTCCCGGCCTGCCGGGGGCTCGGGGACTACTGCCTGATCAGGGCGAGGGCCTCGTCGCGGATGCGGATCATGGTGGCCTCGTCGCGGGCCTCGGCGTTGAGGCGCAGCAGCGGTTCGGTGTTGCTGGGGCGGACGTTGAACCACCAGTCGGCGGCGGAGACGGTGAGGCCGTCCAGGTCGTCGAGGGTGACGCCCTCGCGGCCGTCGTAGGCGGCGCGGATCGCGGCGAGGCGGGCGGCCTGGTCGTCGACGGTGGAGTTGATCTCGCCGGAGCCGGCGTAGCGGTCGTACTGGTCGACGAGCGCGGACAGCGTGCCCTGCTGTTCGCCGAGGGCGGCGAGGACGTGCAGGGCGGCGAGCATGCCGGTGTCGGCGTTCCAGAAGTCGCGGAAGTAGTAGTGCGCGGAGTGCTCGCCGCCGAAGATCGCGCCGGTCCTGGCCATCTCCGCCTTGATGAAGGAGTGGCCGACGCGGGTGCGTTCGGGGGTGCCGCCGTTCTCCCGGACGACCTCGGGCACGGACCGGGAGGTGATCAGGTTGTGGATGACGGTGCCCGTGCCGCCGTTGCGCGCGAGTTCACGGGAGGCGACCAGGGCGGTGACGGCGGAGGGCGAGACGGGTTCGCCGCGCTCGTCGACGACGAAGCAGCGGTCGGCGTCGCCGTCGAAGGCGAGGCCGAGGTCGGCGCCCTCCTCGCGGACCCGCTTCTGCAGGTCGACGAGGTTGGCCGGGTCGAGCGGGTTGGCCTCGTGGTTGGGGAAGGTGCCGTCGAGCTCGAAGTACATCGGGACGAGCGTGAGCGGCAGTCCTGCGAGGACGGTGGGGACCGTGTGGCCGCCCATGCCGTTGCCTGCGTCGACGACGACCTTGAGCGGGCGGATGCCGGTGAGGTCGACGAGGGAGCGCAGGTGGGCCGCGTAGTCCTCGAGGGTGTCGCGGCGGGTGACCGTCCCGGTCGTGCCGGCCTTCTGCGGGGCGCCCGTGTCGCTCCACTCCTCGACGAGGGCGCGGATGTCGGCGAGGCCGGTGTCCTGGCCGACGGGGGCGGCGCCGGCGCGGCACAGCTTGATGCCGTTGTAGCGCGCCGGGTTGTGCGAGGCGGTGAACATCGCGCCGGGCAGGTTCAGCGCGCCCGAGGCGTAGTACAGCTGGTCGGTGGAGCACAGGCCGATCTCGGTGACGTCGGCGCCCTGGCCCGCCGCGCCGCGGGCGAAGGCGGCGGACAGGCCGGGCGACGAGGGGCGCATGTCGTGGCCGGTGACGACGGCGGTCGCGTCGGTCACCCGCACGAAGGCGGCCCCGAAGAGCTCGGCGAGCGCCTCGTCCCACTGGTCGGGGACGACCCCGCGCACGTCGTACGCCTTCACGATCTGCGAGAGATCAGCAGCCACGGCCAGCCCTTCCGGAAGTCCTGTCGGTCACCACAAACTACCCGCAGTGTCCGACGGGGCCGTCGCGGAGGCTCAGGGCAGCATCCAGCCGAGCACCACCGTGCTCTGGCCGACCACGATCAGGCACATCACGAGCAGCAGGCCGAGGCTCCAGGGCAGCACCTTGCGCAGCAGGTCGCCCTCGCGGCCCGCGAGCCCGACGGCCGCACAGGCGATGGTGAGGTTCTGCGGCGAGATCATCTTGCCGAGCACGCCGCCGGAGCTGTTGGCGGCGGCGAGCAGTTCGGGCGAGAGGCCTGACTGCTGGGCGGCGGTGACCTGGAGGGCGCCGAAGAGGGCGTTGGCGGAGGTGTCGGAGCCGGACACGGCGACACCGAACCAGCCGAGCACCGGGGACAGGAAGGCGAGGCCCGCGCCCGCGGCCGCCACGAAGTGGCCGATGGTGGCGGCCTGTCCGGAGAGGTTCATGACGTAGGCGAGGGCGAGCACGCTGGTCACCGTGAGCAGCGCGAACCGCAGTTCGCGCACGGTCTCCAGCCACTCCTTGGCCGCCACGCGCGCGTGGACGCCGAGGACGGCCGCGGTGGCGAGGCCGGCGAACAGCACGAGCGTCCCGCCGGTGGAGACGAGCGGCAGGCTGAACATGTTGCCGCCGACGGGCTCGCCGTCGGGGTTCGCGACGTCCAGGAAGGGCCAGTTCCAGGTCTGGGTGGCGCCGGCGAGCCAGTCCTTGACGGCCGGGATCTGCGCGACGGCGAAGATCGCGACGATCAGCGCGTAGGGGGCGTAGGCCCGGACGACCTCGCCGCGCGGGTCCTCGGCGTCCAGTTCCTCGCTGCGGGTGCCGGTGAGGACGGAGGTGCGTACGGACTCGGCGGCGGGGACGCGGGAGTGGGGCACGGCCATCAGGGCGCCCGCGCCGGCGAGGGCGGCGCCGATGTCGGCGAGCTGCGCGGAGACGTAGTTGGAGGCGGCGAACTGCGCCACGGCGAAGGCGACGCCGCACACCAGGGCGGGGATCCAGGTCTCGCGCAGTCCGCGCCGGCCGTCGACCAGCCACACCAGCACGAGCGGCACCACGAGGGCCAGCAGCGGCGTCTGGCGGCCGACCACGGACGCCACGGAGTCCAGCGGCAGCCCAGTGACCTGGGCTAGCGTGACGACGGGCGTGCCCATCGCGCCGAACGCCACCGGCGCGGTGTTGGCGACCAGCGCGACCACGGCGGCGCGTACGGGGTCGAAGCCGAGGGCGACCAGCATCACGGCGGAGATCGCGACGGGGGCGCCGAACCCGGCCAGCGCCTCCAGCAGGGCGCCGAAGCAGAACGCGACGACGAGCGCCTGGATGCGGGGGTCGTCGGAGAGCCGGCCGAAGGAGCGGCGCAGGATGTCGAAGTGGCGGGTGCGGACCGTCATCCGGTAGATCCACAGGGCGTTCACGACGATCCACATGATCGGGAAGAGCCCGAAGACGGCGCCCTGCACACCGCTGGAGAGCGTCTGGTCCAGTGGCATCCCGTACGCCAGCCAGGCCACCGCGACGGCCGCCGCGAGGCCGATGAGGCCCGCGAGGTGGGCCTTCATCCGGACGCCGCCGAGCAGCACCAGCACGATCAGCAGCGGCAGGGCCGCCACGAGGGCGGAGAGGCCGAGTGATCCGGCGACGGGTTCCAGTTCCTGGACGTACACGAGCGCCTCCCGGATTCCGCCATGCGAAAGCGATTTCTCGCTGGGTCACCGGAATGGTCGTGTCCGCGCCAAGCGGGCGTCAATGGGTGTGCAGTGAAGGGATGTGACGGGGTGACGGCCGCGCGCCCTCAGTTGTCGGGGGAGCGCAGAACCCGCAGATGGCCGCGGCGGGCGACCTCCATCGGGTCGGCGCCTCGCGCGCCGCCGCCTGCTCCGGCCGCCCGCTCCTGGGGGCGGGCCGCCTCGCGCACGGCGTTGGCGAGCGCTTCCAGGTCGTCCCCGCTGGGCTGCGCCGGGGCGGACCCGTCGAGCAGGCGGACGACCTCCCAGCCACGCGGCGCGGTGAGGCGCTCGGAGTGCTCGGCGCACAGGTCGTAGCAGTGGGGCTCGGCGTAGGTGGCGAGCGGGCCGAGGACCGCGGTCGAGTCGGCGTAGACGTACGTCAACGTCGCGACGGCGGGACGGCCGCAGGCGGTGCGCGAACAGCGACGTACAGGGCTCACGACGTTGGACGGTACCGCACTCTTGAGCGGGCCGCGACGACTCTCCACCAGGTCACTCCCCCGTGTCGGGGTGTGAAACGCCCCACATACCCCAGGAAACACACCTCTGTGACCAGGCGGTACGCCGGAACGGCGGCTTTCGGACGGTTCTGATTCCGGTCACCAGTCGGCATAAACACCGTCAAATGCCTTGAGGTGATCGGTCGAGGAGAGATACGGAATCGAGCCCAAGCTTGGCTGGAATGGTCAGGTTGTGACATGGCGCGCGGGTCGGCCGGAACGCGCGTGGGCGTGGGGCGGCCCGGCGGCACGACGACTACCCTTCGCAGTGATGGACAGCCCCGTGACTCCTCGCTCCGCAGGCCCCGGGCCCCGACGCCGTGACCGACACGGCAGGGGCATGCGCGGCCCGATCGCACCACCCCAGGTGCCGCTGGCCGCCAGCCGCGCGGAGACGTTCGCGGACCTGGTGCAGGACTCGGTGGAGCGTCTCGAGCGGCGCTGGCCGCAGCTCGCCGACATCGATTTCCTGGTGCTGGACGTCCCCCGGCTGGACGGCGCGGCCGGACCCGGCTGGGACGAGACGGTCCCGCTGGGCGGGACGGTGACGGCCCGCGACGGCCGCCCCGCGCGCGTGGTGATCTACCGGCGGCCGGTCGAGATCCGCTCCAAGGGACGCGACGAGCGGGCGGCACTGGTCCACGAGGTCGTGGTCGAACAGGTCGCCGACCTGCTGGGTCTCACCCCCGAGACGGTCGACCCCCGGTACGGGGAGGACTGAGGTACCGGGGGTGCTGGAGTCTCCCTGCGGCTACCGCTGGAGGACGGACAGGTCCTCGGACGCGTCCGGCACCGCCACCATGCCCCGGTCGTCAGGGAGCGGCTGCACCGTGAAGAACGGGACGCCTCCCTCCGTCGAGGCCAGGGTGCGCGAGGCGTAGACGGGGCCGCCGGTCCGCGTCTCCACCGTGAGCGCGTAGCTGCCCTTCAGACCCGCGGGCACGGGCGCCTCGATGTCCTGCGTCGTCCCCGACTTGATGCTGTACGTCTTCGTCTGCGGCGTGCCGCCCTTGGTGCCGGCGGAGGCCGTCACCTTGATCTCGGCGTCGCCCTCGGGCGCGGTGACCGACAGGGTGGTGCCCTTGGCGGTGTTGTCCAGGGCCGTCGCACGCGTCTCGACCGGGCGGGCCGCCGGGATGAACGCCGACTCCTGCCCGCCCTCCTCGCCGCGCAGCACCCGCACCGCCGCCACCACCGGCACGGAGCTGTCCGGCGCGGTCAGCACCAGGGAGCCGGCCTCTCCACGGGTGAGGTCGCCCAGGTCGAAGCCCGCGGTCATCCCGCCCTTGAGGTGCAGCGTCTCGTTGCCTGCCGGGGTGATCAGACCGGACGGGGCGGCGAGGCGCACCTTCAGGTCGACGTCGGCGTCCCCGGGCGTGAAGGCGACCAGGCGCACGGCCGTGGCGTCCTTCGGGATGCCCGGCAGGACCAGGCTGCCCGACGGGTCGGCCGACGCGGGCAGCCAGTCGCCGCCCGTCTCGTCGTCCAGGGCCTGCACGGCGGCGCCGACCCGGCCGCTGCGGACCACCACGTGCACGGTGACGTCGGTCTGCTTCTCGGCGGTGAGCGTGGACAGCAGCACCGGCTCGGAGGAGCGCGGCTTGACCGTGATGCCCTCCCCCACCGTCGTCTCCAGCTCGCCGTCCTTGCCGTAGAGCTCGATGTCGACCACGGCCGCGGAGTCGTCCGGGTTGGTCAGGTGGATGTAGTCGGTGCGGCTGTCGTCGGTGCTCGCGCCGGGGAACCAGAACTGGGTGTCGGCGGCGGAGCAGGCGACGCCCTGGAGGCCGCGGCCGGTGCCGGCGGCGACCTCGGTGGTCTGCTGCGCGGTCCAGCCGGACGCGAAGCGGCCGTCGGCGGTGCCGACGAGGGCGGGAGCGTCGGCGCCTTCGGCCTCGGCGGTCACCGGCGTGCCGGGCTCCTTCAGCTGCAGGACGGGCTTGCCGCCCTGGTCGTCCTTCGCGGAGCCCTTGCCGTCCTTCTCGCTCTCCTCGTCGGCGGAGGCGTCCTCGCCGTCCGTCCCGCCCACTTCGTCGGCTGAAGCGTCCTCGTCCGGGACGGACTGCTGCGCGGCCGACCGGAGCACGGCCGTGCCCTTGTCGTCCGCGCCCTCCGTGACCGGGGTGAACGAGGTGTACGTCGTCTCGGCGAGGTCGGAGGTGCTGGGCTGCGGGCACAGCAGGCCGGTGCGCTCCACGGGCAGGGTGGCCGCCGACCCCGTCGGCTGCTCGGCGGCCTCGGGGCCGGGCGCCGTGAGCGCGGCGACGCCCGTGACGGCGGCGAGCGCTGTGGCGCCCGCGATCAGGGACAGGGTGGTGCGGTTCACTGCTGGCTCCCGTCAGGACGCTCGTTGCCCGTGGCGTGGGGGTCGTACGCGGGGTCGTAGCCCTGTGGGTACGCCGTCCCGTCGTATCCCTGCGGGTACGTCTGGTCGTAGCCCTGCTGCGGGGCGCCGTAGCCGTACGGGTCGTACCCGCCGTCCTGCTGCGGGTAGCCCTCCGCCGGGTACTGCTGCTGTCCGCCGTAGCCGCCCGCCGGGTACTGCTGCTGGTAGGGCGCGGCCGCGTAGGCGGTCTCGTCGTACTCCGCGTTCTGGTACTGCCCCTGGTCCCAGTCGCCGTAGCCGGCCTGGTGCGGGACGGTGGCGGGGGGCTGCTCTGGAGGGGCGGGCATGTCGCCTTCGCCGTACGGGTCGGGGCCGGGCGCGTCCATGGCGTCGGCGTCCGTGGCGCTCACGCCCTCCGGGTCGCCGCCCTCGCCGTTGGCCGCGGCCTCCGCCTCGGCCTGCGCGCGCAGGCGGCGGGCGCGGCGGCCCTCGCCGGCCATGGCCTCGGCCGGGACGGGCGCCTCCTCGGGCAGGTCGTCGTCGATGTCACGGCTGCGGCCGGGCAGCGCCATGACGACAAGGACGATCGCGAGCAGGCCCTGCGCCCACATCCACAGGGTGTGGGTGAGCGGCTCGTCGTAGGTGACGTCCAGGGCGCCGCCGGACGCGGGCAGTTCGAAGCCCTGGGCCCAGCCGTCGACCGTGGTCGGGGTGAGCTCCTTGCCGTCGAGGGTGGCGGTCCAGCCCTCCGCGGCGGAGTCGGCCAGGCGCAGGACGCGGCCCTCCGCGCCGTCCTCGATCTCGGTGTGGATCTCGACCGGGCCCGCGGCCACGGGCTCGGGCTCGCCCTTGCCCTCGGCGGGCACGACGGCCGCGCGGGCGACCTGGCGGTCCACCCGCCACAGCGCGCCGCCCTCCTGCTGGCTGAGGCGGCTCAGGCCGGGCGTGGCGTCCAGCACGCGGGTGACCTCGCGCGGAGCGCCCTGGTGGACCAGGACGTAGCGGACGGCGAAGCCGCCGAGCTGGTCGGCCTGGTCGGCGCCGGAACCGGCGACGAGGTTGGCGACGACCTTGTCGAGCAGTTCGTTCTCACCGTCCTGGGCGGCGATCTCCGCGTCGCCCATGCGGGCCCCGGAGCCGCGCACCAGGACGTAGTCGACGCGGTCGGCGGAGTCCGTGTCGAGGACCAGGGTGCGGGCCTGGTCGCGGGTGGCGCTCTCCTCGGCGACGAACGCCGGCACCTGCACCGGGTCGCGCCGTTCGACGGGGCCGTCGGCGCCGCGGACCATCCAGCCGACGGCGAGGACCAGCGGTCCGACGGCACAGGCCAGGGCGATCAGCGCGGCGACCGGCTGGCGCCAGCCGAAGCTCATCTCGGCGACGCGCGCGCGGGCGCCGTCGGCGCCGAGCGCGCCGGCGGCCAGCAGGGCGATGCCGTAGACGAGGGTGGCGGGGCCGGCCCAGGTGGAGCCGTTGGACAGGGCCGCGAAGAGGAGGCCGGCCACGGCGGCCGTCCACGCGGTGAGGATCGCCGTGCGGCGCTCGGCGCGCAGCAGGGCGGCCAGCGCGGCGAGGACCAGGCCGATCAGCAGCAGTCCGCCGCTGGTGCCGGGCCCGCCGGGGCTGGCGCCGAGCAGGTCGAGCGCGGAGGCGGCGGACTGCCCGAACGGCAGGCCGGCCTCGGTGAAGAAGCCGAACGGCAGCAGGGACAGCGACCAGGGGGCGAGCACCAGCAGGGGGCTGCCGAACTGCGCCAGGAAGCGGGGGCCGTAGGCCTTGAGGTCCGCCCTGCGCAGGGCCAGCACGCCGATGCCGAGGACCAGCGCCATCGGCCACATGATCGGGGTGAAGGCCGTGGTGAGGGTGAGCAGCAGCGCGTACGCCCAGGTGGCGCGCCAGCTGCCGCGGCCGTCGGGGGCGGTGAGTCCGCTCGCGGCGATGCCGGCGCGGGCGAGGAGGGGGAGCAGCACGGCGAGCACGGCCGTGCCGATGTGTCCCGAGGCCAGGGCGCCGGTCGCGGCGGGCAGGAAGGCGTAGGCGACGGCCGCCCACGCGCGCAGCAGCCGGGACTCGACCAGCGGGCGGGAGGCGAAGTACGCGGTGACGCCGGCCAGCGGCACCGAGCAGACCAGCATCACGGTGACGGCTAGGCCGGTGGAGCCGAGCAGCAGGGTCGCCAGCGCGGCGACGACGGCCAGGTAGGGCGGTGCGGTGCCGGTGCCGCCGGCGCCGACCGCGTGCCAGGCGTCGGTGTAGCGGGCCCACAGGTCACCCGCGGCGGCGGGCGCGGGCAGCAGGGCGCCGCCGGCCAGGGCGCCGCCGCCGAGGAGCTGACGGCACGCCACCAGGGAGACCAGCAGCAGCGTCAGGAAGAGGACGGGACCGGGGCGGCGGGCGATGCGCTTGAGGCGCGCGAACTGCTCGATCTCGAGGAAGTCGGCGTCGTCGCCGCCGGGTCCGGACTCCATCGCGCTGCCGTGCCGTCCGGCGCCGGAGACGGCCTCGGGGTCGGAGCGGCCGACGAGGTTGCTCGCGACCTGCTCCACGGTGACGCGGACGGTGGCGCCGGGCGGCGGGAACAGCGGGCGCAGCTCGCCCTTGTCGACCTGGGGGCTGCCGCGGTCGCGGCGTCCGGCGAGGATGCGCTCGGGGCGGAGCAGGACGCCCATGAGGCCGCGGATTTCGTCGACGGCCTGCCCCGGCACCTTGCCGACCAGGTAGGCGAGGGTGCGCAGCAGCGTGCCGAGGACGACCCGGAGCAGCACCCAGGGAAGGGCGGCCGTGCGGGTGTTGACGAGGAGGGTGTGGACGGCGCCGGCCTTGTCCACCTTGTGCGGGGAGGCGGCCGTGCGGCCCACGCAGTCGACGGTGCGGCGCTCGCGGGAGGCCGCCTCGGCGTGCCGGACGACCGCCTCGGGCGCGACGAGGACCCGGTAGCCCGCGGCGTTGAGCCGCCAGCACAGGTCGACGTCGTCGCGCATGAGGGGCAGGTGCCGGTCGAAGCCGCCGAGCTGCTCGAAGAGGTCGCGGCGGACGAGCATGCCGGCGGTGGACACGCTCAGCACGGGCCGTACGTGGTCGTGCTGGCCCTGGTCCTGCTCGCGGCGGTCCAGGCCGGTCCAGCGGCGGCCGGAGTTGGCGATGGAGACGCCGACCTCGAGCAGCTGCCTGCGGTCGTACCAGCCGCGGAGCTTGGGGCCGACGACGGCGACGTCCTCGCGGCCGAGCTCGTACTCGTTCTCCACGACGCGCAGCAGCTCGGCGAGCGCGTCGGGCTCGGGCGCGCAGTCGTCGTGCAGCAGCCACAGCCACTCGACCGGTTCGCCGAACGGCAGTTCGGGCAGGTCGTAGGCGTCGTCGCGCCAGCTGCGGGTGACCGGGTCCCAGCCGCTCGGCCGCCTCAGGTACGGCAGGTCGTCGGGGGTGAGGTGCGGGGCGCCGCGGTGGCACTCCTCGACGGCCTGGCCGAAGCCGGTGCGCCGGGCGAGGTGCAGCACGCGCTCGTCGCCGAGGGCCTCGGTGACCAGCCGGGCGGAGTCGTCGGCGCTGCCGGTGTCGGCGGCCATGGCGAACTGGACGGGGCGCTCCTGGCCGAGCAGGCCGGCCAGGGCGTCCGGCAGCCAGCGGGCGCCGTCGTGGGAGACGAGGACCGCGGTCACCACGTGACGCGGGAACTCAGGTGCGGCAGCGGAATCCTGACGGGCTGCCGTGTGGCTGTGCACGGACATCGAGGTACGGGCCCCGGTTCGGTGGACTGTGGGGACGCCCGTGCCCGATGGGGGCGGCGGGGCGTCTCGGACGAGCGACCACACTATCGGCTGCACAACAAGGGGGCCCGCCGCCTGTGGACAACCCACCGGCGACGGGCCTTAAGTGACGTTTGTACGAAGAAGCGTGTGGATATCGGGTGTGCTCCGGGCGTCGCCCGGGGCGCCGCGCGTCAGACGGCGGCCTTCTTCAGACGGCGGCGCTCCCGCTCGGACAGACCGCCCCAGATGCCGAAGCGTTCGTCATGGGCGAGGGCGTACTCGAGGCACTCGGAGCGGACCTCGCACGCGAGGCAGACCTTCTTGGCCTCCCGGGTGGAGCCGCCCTTCTCGGGGAAGAACGACTCGGGATCGGTCTGGGCGCACAGCGCGCGCTCCTGCCAGCCGAGTTCCTCGTCCGCGTCGTCGACCAGCAGTTGCTGCACCAGCTCGGTCATGTGCGCCCCTCGTCCGTCTTTCGCGTCCCCGTGATGTGGCCGTTACCGATTCCGGCTGAACGACACGAGTGAAATTACAAGTGTGCTGCTCCGGGCGAGTCAAGCCGAGATCTGCTATTGGGCCCCTTATTCACTCTGCGGAACCAAGGCCGAGCGGAAAGTGTTCAAATCACCCTAAACCTTGACACACAGACGGGACCCGCATGGACGTCCGGCCCCGCACACGGCCTCACAAGGGAGGACGCCCAGAGGATCGATCTCGTTCCGACACCCCTGCCGCGGCGATCCGGATCACAGTCGGATCACGGGATCGCAACGGCGCGCGGGGCGCCCGGCCGTGCGCACCTTGTGTCCCGGCAACCGGCTGAACAAACCTTTCACCTGTCAGATGAACCGGATGAGGTGAACCAGGTCCCACATACCGGGCTTCGAGTTGACTTCGGGGGTGTGAACCGCTCTCCTTGTGGGCATGCTCGCGAATCCGGCACTCACCTCGACCCGCTCCGCCGGGTTCCTCGGTGCTGCCCGCGCTCGCTGTAGCTGTCGCTGTACCGGCTGTTGAGCCACCGCGCTCCCGCCGACGCCGCGTCCCCGCAGGACCCGGCCTCCTCCTCCTGCTGAACCCGCTCCCACCCGGGGCATCCCCTGCCGCCCGCCCGCGACCCGGGCCCCACGCGGCGACACCCCCACCGCCCCGCTTCTTCGCGCCGAGGACCTCCGTACTCCATGAACAGCGACAGCGACCTCCAGATCGCCGGCGACATCCTCGAAGTCCCGCACCTGCTCCAGCCCGAACGTGAACACCCCTCCACCGTGGCCGAGTTCGCCGGCCTGGCCCGCGCCGTCGCCGCCGACCGCGCCCAGTGGGAACCCCTCGTGCGGTTCGACGCCACCACCCGCTGGTACCACCGGCTGCGCACCGGCCCCGGCTACGAGGTGTGGCTGCTCTCCTGGGTGCCCGGCCAGGGCAGCGGGCCGCACGACCACGGCCGTTCCTCCGGCGTGCTCACCGTCCTGGACGGCGCCCTGACCGAGCGCACCGAGCGCGGCACGCGCGTGCTGGCCGCCGGGGACCAGCGGGTCTTCGCCCCCGGCTACGCGCACGACGTCGTCAACGACACCCTGGAACCCGCGGTCAGCCTGCACATCTACCACCCCGGCCTCACCGAGATGCCGATGCACCCCGAGTCCCGGCTCCGCACGGCCGCCGCCTCCCCCGCCGCCCCGCACTGCGAGGCGCGCCCGGCAACGGTCCGGTGACTGGCTGACGCGATGTCGTAGCGGCCTGCGAGGATGACCCCATGCGCATTGTGGTTCTGGCAGGCGGCATCGGCGGTGCCCGTTTCCTGCGCGGTCTGAAGCGGGCCGTGCCGGACGCGGACATCACGGTCATCGGCAACACCGGGGACGACATCCACCTCTTCGGGCTGAAGGTCTGCCCGGACCTCGACACGGTGATGTACACGCTCGGCGGCGGTATCGACGAGGAGCAGGGCTGGGGGCGGAGCGACGAGACCTTCCACCTCAAGGAGGAGCTCGCGGCCTACGGCGTCGGCCCGGACTGGTTCGGGCTCGGCGACCGTGACTTCGCCACGCACATCGTGCGCACCCAGATGCTCGGCGCGGGCTTCCCGCTGAGCGCGGTCACCGAGGCGCTGTGCGACCGCTGGCAGCCCGGCGTACGCCTGATCCCCATGACCGACGACCGCGTGGAGACCCATGTGGCGGTCGAGCTGGACGGCGAGCGCAAGGCGATCCACTTCCAGGAGTACTGGGTGCGGCTGCGTGCCTCGGTGCCCGCGCAGGCGGTCGTGCCGGTCGGCGCGGAGCAGGCCAAACCCGCCCCGGGCGTCCTGGAGGCGATCGGCGAGGCCGACGTGATCCTCTTCCCGCCGTCCAACCCGGTGGTGTCCGTCGGCACGATCCTCGCGGTGCCCGGCATCCGCGAGGCCATCGCCGACGCGGGCGTGCCGGTCGTCGGCCTCTCCCCGATCGTGGGGGACGCGCCGGTGCGCGGCATGGCCGACAAGGTGCTCGCCGCCGTCGGCGTGGAGTCCACGGCGGCCGCGGTCGCCGAGCACTACGGCTCCGGGCTGCTGGACGGCTGGCTGGTGGACACCGTGGACGCGGCGAGCGTGGAGCGGGTCGAGGCGGCGGGCATCCGCTGCCGGGCCGTGCCGCTGATGATGAGCGACGTGGACGCGACCGCCCGGATGGCCGGCGAGGCGCTGGCCCTGGCCGAGGAGGTCCGTACGGCATGAGCGAGGCGCACCCCGCCTACCGGGTCTGGGCCCTCCCCGGCCTGCCCGAGGTCCGTCCCGGCGACGACCTGGCCAAGCTGATCGCGGCCGCCGCGCCCGACCTCCTCGACGGCGACGTCCTGCTGGTCACCTCGAAGATCGTCTCCAAGGCCGAGGGCCGGATCGTCGAGGCCGCCGACCGGGAGGCCGCGATCGACGCGGAGACCGTACGGGTGGTGGCCCGGCGCGGCCCCCTGCGCATCGTCGAGAACCGGCAGGGCCTGGTGATGGCCGCGGCCGGCGTCGACGCCTCCAACACGACACCGGGCACGGTCCTGCTCCTCCCCGAGGACCCGGACGCCTCCGCGCGCGCGATCCGCCAGGGAATCCGTGACGCGCTCGGCGTCGAGGTCGGCGTGATCGTCACCGACACCTTCGGCCGCCCCTGGCGCGCGGGCCTGACCGACGTGGCGATCGGCGCGGCGGGCGTGCGCGTGCTGGACGACCTGCGCGGCGGCACCGACGCGCACGGCAACCCGCTCTCCGCCACGGTCGTCGCCACCGCCGACGAGCTGGCCGCCGCCGGCGACCTGGTCAAGGGCAAGGCGGCGGGCCTCCCCGTGGCGGTGGTCCGCGGCCTGCCGCACACCACGTCCCCCGACGACACCGAGGGCGCCCGCGCCCTGGTCCGCGTCGCGCGCGACGACATGTTCCGTCTGGGCACGTCCGAGGCGGTGCGCCAGGCGGTCACCCAGCGCCGTACGGTGCGGTCCTTCACGGACGAGCCGGTGGACCCCGGTGCGGTACGCCGCGCGGTCGCCGCGGCCGTCACCGCCCCCGCGCCTCACCACACCACGCCCTGGCGCTTCGTCCTCCTCGAATCCGCCGAGACGCGCACGCGCCTGCTCGACGCGATGCGCGACGCGTGGATCACTGACCTCCGCGGGGACGGCAAGCCGGAGGAGTCCATCGCCAGGCGGATCCGCCGCGGCGACGTCCTGCGCAACGCCCCGTACCTGGTCGTGCCCTGCCTGGTGATGGACGGCTCCCACCACTACGGCGACGCCCGCAGGGACGGCGCGGAGCGGGAGATGTTCGTCGTCGCCACAGGCGCGGGCGTGCAGAACTTCCTGGTGGCCCTCGCGGGCGAGCGGCTCGGCTCGGCGTGGGTGTCCTCGACGATGTTCTGCCGCGAAGTGGTCCGCGAGGTCCTGGACCTGCCCCCCGGCTGGGACCCGATGGGCGCGGTCGCGGTGGGCCACCCGGCCGAGGAACCGCGCCCCCGCCCCGAGCGGGATGCCGCCCGGTTCATCGAGGTGCGGTGAGCGAGGCCCTACCCTCGTAGGAGCTCTTCACTCTCACCTCAAGGACTCTCGTGGCCGGACGCTTCGCTCCCCGCCCGACACGGACCACCGTGCGCGGCGGCCATGTCGCGATGCCGTCCCCACGAGGCCCCCGCGACGCGCCGGCCTCACCCCGGACCCGTACCTACGTACCGGACCACCCCCTGGACCTGGGCCTGGTCCTCGGCCCGCTGCGCCGGGGCACCGGCGACCCCACGTTCCGTACGACCCCGGACGGTGCCGCGTGGCGCACCAGCCTCACGCCCGTGGGGCCCGGCACCCTGCGGGTGACCCGGCACGGCGACACGATCCGCGGCCAGGCGTGGGGCCCCGGCGCCGACTGGCTCCTGGACCGCATGCCCGAACTGCTCGGCGCCGCCGACGACCCGTCCGCCTTCGTGCCCCGGCACAAGCTGCTGGCGCTCACCCACCACCGCCTGCCGGGCCTGCGGCTGCTGCGCACCGGACTGGTGCTGGAGTCGCTGATCCCGTCGATCCTGGAGCAGAAGGTCACGACCGGGGAGGCGTACCGGGCGTGGCGGCTGCTGGTCCGCAAGTTCGGCGTACCGGCTCCCGGGCCCGCGCCCGAGCGGATGGCGGTGATGCCGGCGCCGCGCACCTGGGCGCTGATCCCCTCCTGGGAGTGGCATCGCGCCGGCGTCGACGACAAGCGGGCGTCGACGGTGCTGCGCGCGGTGCGGGTCGCTGCGCGGCTGGAGGAGGCGGCGGGGATGCCTCCGGAGGAGGCACGGGCGCGGCTGGAGGTGGTGCCGGGGATCGGGCCTTGGACGTCTGCGGAGACGGTGCAGCGGAGTCATGGGGCGGTGGACTCTGTGACGGTGGGGGATGTGCATCTGCCGGGGATCGTGGGGTGGGCGTTGGCGGGGGATCGTGACGCCGATGACTCCGTCATGCTGTCGTTGCTGGAGCCCTACGCGGGGCAGCGGCACCGTGCGGTGCGGTTGATCCTGCTGAGCGGGAGGACGCCTGCGCGGCGGGCGCCCCGTATGCCGCACGGGGACATCGGGCGGCTTTAGCACCCCGTACGGGTGGTGCACACCCGTTTCCTTCTTCTCACCCCGGGTTGGCGCGAGCCGGGGGGAATCGGCGCACCTCCGGCGCCGACGAGGCGCCGCCGCACCCACCCTCCCCCACTCTCGGCTTCGCTCGAGCGGGAGGTACCCCCATCGCCCTGGGGGCACCTCCCAGGCCCTTAAGGCACTGGGGGAGGCATGAATGCCCGCAGTTGGCGGCGACACTGGCGGCCGCCGCCCGCGCGGAGCCGTAGCCGCGTACGGCGGGGAGGGGACGGGGTGGGGGTGGGCGCCCGCAGCGGCTGGCGCGTCCGCGCCCCGCACTTTTCCAGCTCGCACTCTCGCGCCAGACCGAGGACGACCGCCCCCACCGCGGCCCCGCACCACCCACCGCCCGCAGGCGCTACGCCCGCCCCCACCGAACCTCGACACTGCGCCGCAGGCGTCGAACCGCACCCCCCAGTCGAACCGCACCCCCCACCAGGGCGTCACAGGCACGCAGCCTCAACCCCCTACTGGTCGGACGAGAACCGCACCGCCCCCGCCGGGATCTCCGCGTCGCACCACACCCGCACCCCCTCCCGCAGCTCGTTCCGCGCCCCGATCACCGCCCCGTCTCCTATGACCGCCCCCGTCAGCACAGCCCGCTCCCCCACCCGCGCCCGCGTCCCGATCAGCGAGTCCGTGACCACCGCCCCCGGCTCGATCACCGCGCCCGGCAGGATCGTGGAGCCGAACACCCGCGCGCCCTCCGCGACGAACGCCCCCTCGCCCACCACCGTCCCGCCCGCCAGCTTCGCGTCCGGCGCCACCCGTGCCGTCGGCAGCACCAGCCGGTCCCCGCACCGCCCCGGCACCGCAGGCGACGGCGCCTTCCCCAGCACCAGATCCGCCGAGCCCCGTACGAACGCCGCCGGTGTCCCGAGGTCCAGCCAGTACGTCGAGTCGACCATGCCCTGCAGGTGCGCGCCCGCCGCCAGCAGCCCCGGGAACGTCTCGCGCTCGACCGACACCACCCGCCCCGCGGGAATCGTGTCGATGACCGACCGCCGGAACACGTACGCCCCCGCGTTGATCTGATCGGTGACGATCTCCTCAGGCGTCTGCGGCTTCTCCAGGAACGCCAGCACCCGCCCGGTCTCGTCCGTCGGCACCAGCCCGTACGCCCGCGGATCGGTCACCTGCGTCAGGTGCAGGGAGACGTCCGCCCCCGACGTCTCGTGCGTCCGCACCAGCGCCCGGATGTCCAGCCCCGTCAGGATGTCCCCGTTGAAGACCAGCACCGGCTCGTCCGGCCCGGAGTGCAGCCGCGAGGCGACGTTGCGGATCGCGCCGCCCGTGCCGAGCGGCTCCTCCTCCGTGACGTACTCGATGTGCAGTCCCAGCGCCGCCCCGTCACCGAAGTACGGCTCGAACACCTCGGCGAGGTACGACGTGGCGAGGACGATGTGCTCCACGCCCGCCGCGCGGGCCCGCGCGAGCTGGTGCGTGAGGAACGGCACCCCGGCCGCCGGGACCATGGGCTTGGGCGTGTGCACCGTGAGGGGGCGCAGTCGCGTGCCCTTGCCGCCGACCAGGAGGATCGCTTCTGTCACCTGTCGTCTCTGCTTCCTGCCGGGACCGGCCGAACTGTCTTTCGGCCGGCCAGTGTATGCAGACGGTGCCCGGCAGGGGCGGAGCAGCCGGCCCCGTGGGCCGTACGTGACGCGTCCCTCAGCGGCCCTGGTAGTCGGCCGCCTTGGACCGCACGCTGCTCAGCTTCTTGTACAGCTTCCCCCCGGGGCAGGAGGTGTTGAACCCGTCCCGGTGACCGGAGATCACCTTCATCTTCACCTTCTTGCCTTTCGCGTACAGGTTGCCACCGCCGGACGTCAGGGATGTCTTCTTCTTCGGGTTCATGCCGTGGAGTCCGAGCTTCCAGGCGGTGAGCCGGGCGACGGCCTTCACCGCCTTGGAGGACGGCTTCTTGGAGCCGTAGGAGCCGATGACGGCGATGCCGGTGGTCCGGGAGTTGAACCCCATGGTGTGCGCGCCCTTCACCGGCTTGGCCACGCCGCCGGCCCGGCCCTCGTAGATGCGGCCGCACTTGTCGACGAGGAAGTTGTAGCCGATGTCCCGCCAGCCGAGGCTCCTGGTGTGGTAGCGGTAGAAGCCGCGGATCAGGGAGGGCGCCTGCGCGCAGGTGTAGTTGTTGCCGGAGGCGGTGTGGTGCACGAAGGCCGCCTTGACCGTGCTCGTGTACACGAAGCTCTTCTCGCGCAGGCTCTCGTCCGCTCCCCAGCCGCGCCGGGTGACGATGGCCGGGCGCGGCCCGATGTACGGCTTGGCCCGCTGCTGCTCGGTCAGCTCGGAACCGCGCAGCGTGACGAGTTCCTCCCGTGTCTCCTCGGCGGTGAGCGAGGGGATGCGGGTGGCGCCGAGCGGCACGAGGGCGGAGTTGGCGGCGGAGGCGGCCTTGGCCGCGGCGGTCATGACGCCCGTACGAGGTTCCTCCGCGCCTTCGGCGGGCTCGCCGCCCTCGGCGGACCCGGCGGACCCGGTGGACCCGGCGGGTTCGGCACCCTCCGCGGACTCCCCGCGCTCCGCGGACTCGCCACCCTCGGCAGGCTCACCGCCCTCCGCGGACTCGGCGGCCCCGGCGGACCCGGCGGGTTCGGCGGGTTCGGCGGGTTCGGCGCCCTCCGCGGACTCGCCGGGTTCCGCCTCCCCCGGGTCGACCAGGTCGAGCCGCATCCCGGCCGGCAGGGTGGTCACCTCCCCCGCGTCACCGGCGCCCTCCCCGCCTGACGCCCCTTCACCTGACCCCGCGTCGACAGGATCGACGTCCTCCGGCTCGCCGGCCTCCGGCAGCACCCGCACCTCGACCCCGTCCGATTCCCCCACCCACAGCGGCGCGGTGGCGCCCCGCACCTGCCCGGAGGCGGCCTCCGAGGAGTCCGGGTCCGCCCCGTGCTCGGTGTAGTGGGTCTCGACGTCCTGCCAGTCGGTCCACTCCCCGGTGCCGGCCGCACGCGTGCGGACCTGTACGCGGCCGTGCACGTCGGCGGACGGGTCGTCCCAGACGACGCCGAGGAGGGAGAAGGTCCGTACCGTGCGGGGCGTCAGGCCGAGGACGGCGCCGGAGGCACGGTCGTGGGTGAGGGGCCGCAGGGGCAGCGACTGGGTGCTGCCGGGAACGTCGGCGCCGGCGGACGAGGCGACCGCGCCGGACGGGACGACCGCGCCGGGCGGGCCGGACGCCGCAGCGGGCGGGGCGAGCGGGAGGGCGAGGGCCGCGGCGCAGGTGACGCCGACTGAGGAAGCAAGAATTCCACGCATGCCCCTGAGCTTGGACATAGTCAGACAAATCTGTCCATCGCTCATATGACGGTCTGTCGGCTGCCGTTCCCCCGAACCGGTGGCCCGCGCATGGCCCGCACGGAGGGTGCGCCCGGCGGGGGCCGCGTACGCTTGCGCGGGTGAACGCCACCGACCGCACCCCTGCCGACCTGCTGAGTTCCGCGCTCGCCGCGGACCCGGGACGCCCCCTGGTGACCTTCTACGACGACGCCACGGGCGAGCGGGTCGAATTGTCCGTCGCCACCTTCGCCAATTGGGTGGCCAAGACCGCCAACCTCCTCCAGGACGAACTGTCCGTCGAACCGGGCGACCGGGTGACCCTGCTGCTGCCCGCGCACTGGCAGACCGCGGTGTGGCTGCTGGCGTGCTCGTCGGTCGGCGTCGTGGCGGACGTCGGCGGCGACCCGTCCGCGGCGGACGTGGTGGTGAGCGGCCCGGAGCCGGAGCGGCTGGAGGCCGCCCGCGCCTGCTCGGGCCCGCGGGTCGCGCTGGCGCTGCGGCCGCTCGGCGGGCGCTTCCCGCAGCCTCCGGAGGGCTTCGCCGACTACGCCGTGGAGGTGCCGGGGCAGGGCGACCGGTTCGTGCCGTACGCGCCCGTCGACCCGGAGGAGCCGGCGCTGATCGTGGCGGGCCGGGAGTTCTCGGGCGAGGAGGTCGTCGAGCGGGCCGCCGCGGAGGCGCCGGACCTCGGGCTGACCGGCCCGGGCTCCCGGATCCTCTCCGGGCTTCCGTACGACACGTGGGAGGGGCTGAACGCCGGGCTGTACGCGCCGCTGGCGACCGGCGGCTCCGTGGTGCTGTGCCGTCACCTCGACCGGCTGGACGCCGAGGCCCTGGACAAGCGGGTGGAGAGCGAGCGGGTCACGGTCATCGCCCGCTGACCCGCCCCCGGCGGACACCGCCGGTCACGCCGCTCACCCGTTCGGCGCAGCACCACCCCCCACCCCTCCCTCCCCGGGGCCACAGTCGTAGAAAGCGGCACACCGAGCGGCACGCGCTCCACGAAGCGCACCCGCCCGGCACGCGCAGCAGCCCGCACCCGTACGCCGTCCCGGCCCGTACGCAGGGAGGGGTGGAACCGGCATGAGCGACACCGCAGGCATACCCCCCGAGGGACAGGGCGCGGCGGGGCGCCGCCCCGGTCCGGGCGCCGGCTCCTCGCCGAGTGGGCGCGGCTCGGTCCGCCGCCGTCGCCGGCGCTGGGTGTGGGGCGTGGGTCTCGGGGTGTCCCTCGCGCTGGTGGGCGCCGCGGCCGCCGGGTGGGCGGTGTACATGAAGCTGGAGGGGAACATCACCCCGGACGAGGCTGCGGCGGCCGAGCTCGCCCGGTTCGAGAAGGACCGGCCCACCGCGCTGGTGAAGGACGCCCTCAACATCCTGCTCATCGGGTCGGACTCGCGCGCGGGCGCGGAGAACGGCCGTTACGGGCACGACCCGGGCACCGAGCGCTCGGACACGGTGATCCTGCTGCATCTGTCGGCGGGCCGGCGCAGCGCCACAGCGGTGTCGGTGCCGCGCGACCTGATGGTGGACGTGCCCGACTGCCGGCGCAGGGACGGCTCGCGTTCCGCGCCGATGTTCACCCAGTTCAACGCGGCCTTCGAGGTGGGCGGCTCGGCCTGCACCATCCGTACCGTCGAGAAGCTGACGGACATCCGCGTGGACCACCACGTCGTCGTCGACTTCAAGGGGTTCAAGGACATGGTCGACGCGGTGGACGGCGTCGAGGTGTGCCTGCGCGAGCCGATCGACGACGAGGACGCCCACCTGCATCTGCCGGCGGGGCGCGTGACGCTCGACGGGGAGCAGGCCCTCGGGTACGTCCGCGCCCGGAAGACCCTCGGGGACGGCAGCGACACCGGTCGTATCGAACGCCAGCAGCTGTTCCTCGGCGCGCTGGTCAACAAGGTCCGCAGCAACGAGATCCTGCTGAATCCGGTGAAGCTGTATCCCGTTCTGGACGCGGCCACCTCGTCCCTCACCACCGACCCCGAACTCGCCAGCTTGCGCGGTTTGTACGAACTCGTACGGGGGCTTCGCGACATCCCTACAGAAGGCGTGCAATTCCTCACCGTGCCAAGGGAGTCCTACGCCGGGGACGTGAATCGGGATCAGCTCGCCCAGCCCGCCGCCGGGAAACTGTTCGAGCGGCTGCGCAAGGACGAACCCGTACGTGTGGATACGGACGGTGAGCGAAAGGCCACGGAAAAGGAAACGACGGCACCGGCGGACAGCGCCTCCCCGGCGCCCACGTTCTCCGGGAACACAGCCGCCGAGGACACCTGCGCGTAAAGGAAACTCAAAGGCAACTCCCAGGCTGCGAACTCCTGTCCATGGAAATGGGCGGATTGCCCCTTGTGAAGGCGTGGAATTGGTCACCGACGTCGCCGGAGGCCGATCCGGCCCGTTAGTGTGAGCCCTCCGGTGCGTCCGTTCCTTCAGGTCCGTCCTGAGATCCCGCACTGTGTGACCGAGACCCGAGCGCCTTGGGAGGGGAAAGGCGCCGCGTGGCCCCGACGGAGGATTCGAGCGACCGTGGACGCGCAAGGCCGTGGGCGGGGAGAGAACATCGATCCCGCAGACCAGTGGGTACTCAATCCGACCACCGGCGAATACGAACTGCGACTGAGCCCTTCCGCACCGCAGTCGCCCATTCCGGCCCCGCGCGGGCCGCGGAACACGGGTGCGGGAAATCCGCGCGCCCGGTCGGCGTCGCCCGACCAGGCGCCCGAGCGCCCGGGCCGCGCCTCGCCCGAGCCTGAGACGCCCGGGCGGGACGTGCCGCCGCAGCGCCGCCGCCGCGGTGTGCGGGAGGAGGAACCCCCGGCCGGCCGCCGTGGGCGCCGGCCGGCGAAGAAGAACGCGAAGGCCAAGAAGGTGCTGCTGTGGACCAGCGGCACGGTGGCCTTCCTGGTGCTCGCCACGGGTGTCGGCGGCTATCTGTACCTGGAGCACCTCAACGACAACATCACGTCCGTGTCGGACGACGGCGCGAGCACCGGTGGCTTCAAGAAGGACCAGGCCATCAACATCCTGCTGATCGGCACGGACAAGCGCACCGGCTCGGGCAACGAGGGCTACGGCGACAAGGGCAGCGAGGGTCACGCCGACACCACGATCCTGCTGCACGTCTCCAAGGACCGCTCCAACGCCACCGCGCTGAGCATCCCGCGTGACCTGATAGTCGACATCCCGGACTGCCCGACCGAGCAGGAGGACGGCAGCCAGAAGGTCATCCCGGGCGAGACCGGCGTCCGTTTCAACACCAGCCTCGGCCAGGGCGGCCGTACGCCCAGCTGCACCATGCGGACCGTGACCGAGCTGACCGGCATCCAGCCGGACAACTTCATGGTGGCGGACTTCAACGCGGTGAAGACGCTGACCTCCGCGGTCGGCGGCGTCCCCGTGTGCCTGGGCAAGGACATCAACGACCCGGACTCGCACCTGAACCTGCCCAAGGGCACGCACCGGATCGAGGGCGAGGAAGCCCTGGCGTTCGTGCGCACCCGTCACTCGGTGGGCCTGGGCGGCGACCTGAGCCGTATCCAGCTGCAGCAGCAGTTCCTCAGCTCGCTGATGCGTGAGCTGAAGTCGAACGACACGCTCACCAGCCCGTCCAAGATGATCAAACTGGCCGAGGCGGGGACGAAGGCGCTCACTGTCGACTCCCAGCTCAACAGCATCAACAAGCTCAAGGACCTGGGCCTGGAGCTGGGCAAGCTCAACGTCAAGAACCTGACGTTCGCGACGGTTCCGGTGGTGGACAACCCGGCGGAGAAGGTGAAGGCGACCGTCGTCCTCAACGACGCCGAGGCGCCGCAGGTCTTCGAGATGATCCGCAACGACGTGTCGTTCACCGAGGTCAAGCAGCAGCAGAAGAAGGAGAAGGCCGCCGTCGCCGCCCGTCTCAAGGGTGAGAAGGCCCCGGCGTCCGAGGTGCGGGTGCGCATCCTCAACGGCGGAGCGCCCTCCGGGAGCGCCCAGTCGACGCTGAGCTGGCTCCAGGTCGAAGAGGGCGTCACCAAGTCGGAGAACGCGGGCAACGCGCCCGCCGAGGTCGCGAAGACGACCCTCGAGTACGCCCCCGACCAGGCGGACGAGGCGCGCCGGCTGGCCGACATCTTGGGCCTGTCCGGAGCGGCGCTGAAGCCGGGCGAGAGCGTCACCAACTCCCAGGGTCTGCCGACGATGACGCTGACGCTCGGCAAGGACTTCAAGGGCGCGGGCGTCAAGATCAACGCGCCCTCGGCCAAGGTGCCCGACAGCGCCAACAAGTCCACGGCGGACAAGGTCGTCTGCGCCGAATAAGGCACCGGACGGGCCCGTCTCGCGTCTTCGGGGACGCAGACGGGCCCGTTCCATGTCCAGGGGTGGGGAGAAACACCGCACGATGACGCGAAGTGACGTGTACGAGGAGGCGGCGGCGCGGCAGGACGGCGCCCCGCGCGCCTCCGAGGGCGGCGACAGCGGCGGCGACGCCGGCGGGAGACCGCGCGCCGGACGGGCGCGGCGCGCCCTGCGCTGGTCGGCGACGGCCCTGGCCGTGCTGATACTCGGCACGGCGGGCGCCGGTTACCTGTACTACGACCACCTCAACGACAACCTGGTGAAGGGTGAGCGCAGCAGCGGCGACTCCAAGGCCGAGCGGTCCGCGCCGAACGCGGCCGGGCAGACGCCCCTCAACATCCTGCTGATCGGGTCCGACAGCCGCGCCTCCGACGCCAACGTCGCCCTCGGCGGCGGCAAGGCCAACCGCGGCAATCCTCCGCTCGGCGACGTGCAGATGCTGATCCACCTGGCCGCCGACCGGAAGAGCGCGGCCGTGGTGAGCATTCCGCGCGACACCCGCGTCGACATCCCCCGCTGCACGGACCCGGAGACCGGGACGACGTACCCGGCGACGAACGACATCATCAACACCTCGCTGGGGCGCGGCGGTCCGGGCTGCACGCTCGCCACCTGGGAGAACCTCACCGGCGTCTACGTCGACCACTGGATGACCATCGACTTCGCGGGCGTGGTGCGGATGGCGGACGCGGTCGGCGGGGTCGAGGTCTGCGTCCGGCAGAACGTGTGGGACCGGCCGCTGCCCGGCGTGCCGGGCGGCTCGGGCCTGAAGCTGCGGGCGGGGAAGACCAAGGTGCAGGGGGTGCAGGCGCTGCAGTGGCTGCGCACCCGGCACGCGTGGGGCAGCGACATCCTGCGCACCCGCGCGCAGCGGATGTACATGAACTCGATGATCCGCACCCTGCGCGGGCAGAACGTGTTCACCGACACCGGGCGGCTCACCGACCTCGCGGAGGCGGCCACCAAGTCGCTCCAGGTCTCCGAGGAGATCGGGTCGGTGAAGAAGCTGTACGACCTGGGGATGCAGCTGAAGACGGTGCCGCCGGACCGCATCACGATGACGACCCTCCCGACGGTCCCGGACCCGCAGAACGCCAACCACCTCCTCCCCGCCGGGGACGACGCGGAGAAGGTCTGGGCGCTGCTCCGCGACGACGTGCCGTTCGACGACAAGGGCGGCAAGGGCGCGAAGAACAAGACGGCCGGGAAGGCGTCCCGCGAGGAGCGCACCGCCGACCCGTCCGCGCCCGACGACGAGATCGGCGTGCTGGTGCGCAACGCCACCCGGTCCGCGACCGAGGGGCCGGTCTCCGGCCGGGCGAGCACGATCGCCGGAGAGCTGGCCGGGCAGGGCTTCACCCGTGCCGCGCCGGACACCTCCGCCGCCGGCGCCGAGGAGCGGACCGTCGTGCGCTACCCCACCGACGATCTGAAGGGGGACGCCCAGCGGGTCGCCAAGTCCCTGGGCATCCCGGTGAGTTCGGTGCGCCGGTCGGCCGACGTCTCCGGTGTCACCGTGGTGGTCGGCGCGGACTGGCGCGAGGGAGACACGTACAAGGAGCCGGAGCCGCCGCAGGCGGGCGACCTGCCGGAGGACGCCGACGCGCTCACCGCGGCCGAGAAGGGCGCCTGCATGGACGTGTACGCGCCCTATCGCTGGTAGCGCCCGCGGCGGGCGGGGTCCCCGCCGCCCCGTGGGGAAATCGAGGGAAAACCCGGGGCAACTGACGGGCCTGTCAAGCGTCTAACAGGACGCAGGGCGGGGCCTGCGTGCCGGAGCGAGGTGTTTCCAGGGGTGGGGAAGGACGGGGCAGTGACACAGAACGCCACGCGGGAGACGGCCCACCACGAGGAGCCCGCGCCGGCTCCCGACGACGCGCCGCCCGCCGACGACGCCCCGCCCGCCGACGGCTCGGTGCCGCGTCCGCGGCGCTTCCGCCGGATACTCAAGTGGTCCGCCGCGGTGCTCGCGCTGCTCATACTCGCGGCCGGCGCGGCGGGTTACCTGTACTACCGGAAGCTCAACGACAACATCCGCAAGGACCCGCTGAACCTGGGCGACAGCAAGGTCGCCGAGCCGACGCCCAACGCGGCGGGCCAGACCCCGCTGAACATCCTGCTGATCGGCAGCGACGCGCGGGACAGCGAGGAGAACCAGAAACTCGGCGGCGCCCGCGAGACGTTCGGCTCGACGCCGCTGGCGGACGTGCAGATGCTGGTGCACCTGTCCGCGGACCGCAGCAACATGTCCGTGATCAGCATGCCGCGCGACACCCTGCTGCACATCCCCAAGTGCACCGACCCGGACGACGGCACGGTGTACCCGGCGAGCGAGGGCCGCCGCATGACCAACGAGAGCCTCGGGCACGGCGGTCCGGGCTGCACGGTGGCCACCTGGCAGGAGCTGACCGGCATCCACATCGACCACTTCGTGATGGTGGACTTCGCTGGCGTGGTCGCCATGGCGGACGCGGTCGGCGGCGTCCCCGTCTGCGTCGACGCCAACATCCACTCGCGCGACAGCCAGGGCCACGGCTCGGGGCTGAAGCTGCCGAAGGGCACCCACCCGGTCAAGGGCGAGCAGGCCCTGCAGTGGCTGCGCACCCGGTACGGCTTCGAGGACGGCAGCGACCTCGCGCGCGCCAAGGCCCAGCACATGTACATGAATGCGCTGGCCCGGCAGCTGCGCGAGAACGCCACGCTGAGCAGCCCCAACAACCTGCGCAGGCTGGCCGAGGAGGCCACCCGGGCGCTCACCGTCGACCCCGGCCTCGACACGGTGAAGAAGCTGTACGACCTGAGCACCGAGCTGCGCAAGGTGAAGCCGGAGCGCATCACCATGACGACGATGCCCAACCGGTACGTCGGCGCCCGCGTGGAGCCCACCGAGGACGCCGAGAAGCTGTTCCGGCTGGTGCGCGAGGACATCGCCCTGGACGGCAGGGACGCCAAGCCGAAGCCGGCCGTGGAGAAGCCGCCCGCCGACCCGGCCGCGGACGACGCCGCGATCGCCGTGCAGGTCCGCAACGGCACCCGCACCGACACCCTCGCGCCCGCCTCCGGCCGGGCCACCGCGATCGCCGGGGAGCTCCAGGAGAAGGGCTTCACGAGCGCCGCCGCCGACACCGAGGGCGCGTACACCGAGGAGCGGACCGTGGTGCGCTACCCGAGCGCCGACCTGGAGGGCGACGCGCGCCGTGTCGCCGCGGTCCTCGGCATCCCGGCGGACGCGGTGGAGCGGTCCACGGACGTGTCCGGAGTGACGCTCGTCGTGGGCGCGGACTGGCGCGAGGGCACGCGGTACGAGGCGCCCGAGGAGGACGACACCACGCCCGAGTCGGCGCAGGCGCTCAACGGCGCGGACGACAAGGCCTGCATGCACGTGGACCCCGCCTTCACCTGGTGACGAGCGAAGGCCCCCTCCCGGTGCGGGGAGGGGGCCATTGGACATCGGGGGTGACGGGGCGTCAGACGGCCTTGGCGTCCTCCGCCGTGACGGCGGGCCGGCGGGAGGCGATGACCTTCTTCGCCAGGGAGCGCGGGCTGGTCAGGAAGCCCCACCCCCACGACATGTGCATGGTGGCCAGCGCCACCGGGATCTGCAGCCGCGCCTTCAGCGACAGGCCCTTGCCGGCGGGTATCGAGCCCGCGACGATCGCCGCGAGGTAGCCGCCGGGGACCACGAAGCCCCACGGGGTGAGCGCCGCGCCCACCACGATGCCGGCCGCGATCGCGCACACGGCGGTCGGCGGGGCGAGGTAGCGCAGGTTGATGGAGCCGGAGTGGTAGCGGGCCACCACGTGGCGCCAGCGGCCGTAGTCCTTGTACTGCTTGGCGAGCGCCCGCACGGACGGGCGGGGGCGGTACGACACCCGCAGTTCGGGCGAGAACCAGATCAGCCCGCCCGCCTCGCGGATGCGGAAGTTCAGCTCCCAGTCCTGGGCGCGGATGAACTCCACGTTGTAGCCGCCCTGCCGCTCCAGCGCCTCGCGCCGGAACACGCCCAGGTACACGGTGTCGGCGGGGCCGGCCTCGCCGCCGGTGTGGAAGGCGGCGTTGCCCACGCCGATCTTCGAGGTCATCGCGGCGGCGACGGCCCGCTCCCAGTCGTTCTCGCCCTCGGCGTGCATGATGCCGCCGACGTTCTGCGCGCCGGTCTCCTCCAGGAGGCGTACGGCGGTGGCGATGTAGTTCGGGGAGAGCATCCCGTGGCCGTCGACGCGGACCACGATCGGATGGCGCGAGGCCTTGATCGCCGCGTTGAGGGCGGCCGGGGTGCGGCCCGTCGGGTTGGGCACGGTGTGCACCCGCGGGTCCTCGGCGACGAGCTCGGCGGCGATCTCGTCCGTGCGGTCCGTGGACGGACCGAGGGCGATCACGACCTCCATCTCGCCGGCGTACTCCTGGGCGAGGATCGCGCGGACCGCGCCGCGCAGATGCCGCTCCTCGTTGAGGACGGGCATGATCACGGAAACGGCCGGGGGCCGCACGTCGGGATTGGCGTTCATAGGAGCCTCACGTTACCGCGAACGGGGGACACGTCCGCGCGTGCCGGGGTGCTGTGCGGAGGGCCGCAGATCGTATCGGCCTACGGTGCTCACGATTCCACGCTCGGCCGTCGTCCGGAGGTGCCCCCCTTGCCCACGCCGCCGCGCTCCCCCCGGCCCCGAAACCCCGACCGGCGCCCGGCGCGGCCGCCCCGCCCGGCCGCGCGCCCGCCCGCGCCCCCGCGCCGCCGGCCGCGGTGGGTCATGCGCACGGTCACCGCGCTGTCGGTCGTGGTGCTGGCCTCCGCGGGGATCGGGCACGCGGTGCTCAGCGGGCTCGACGACGACATCGCACGGGTCGACCCGTTCCGCGACATGAAGAACCGGCCCCGGGCCGGGCACGGCATGAACATCCTGCTGGTCGGCACGGACGGGCGGGACACCGTCGGCAAGGAGGAGCGGGAGCGGTACCGGCTCGGCGGGGCGCCCTGCCACTGCACCGACACGATCATGATCGTGCACATCTCCGAGGACCGGGACCGCGCGAGCGTCGTCAGCCTGCCCCGCGACTCGTACGCCCTGACGCCCCCGCACACCGACCGGGTCAGCGGGCAGCGGCACAAGGGACACCCGGTGAAGCTGAACGCGGCGTACGCGGAGGGCGGGCCGCAGCTCACCGTGCGGACGGTGGAGCGGATGACCCGGGTGAAGATCGACCACTACCTGGAGGTCGACTTCGCCAGTTTCATGAAGACCGTCGACGTGGTCGGGGGTGTGGAGATCTGCACCGACCAGCGGCTGAAGGACAGCCACACCGGGCTCGACCTGCCCCCGGGCCGCCACACCCTGAAGGGCGGCGAGGCCCTCCAGTACGTCCGTGCCCGGTACGTCGACGGGGGGTCCGACCTGAGCCGGATGCGGCGGCAGCAGCACTTCATGGCGGCGCTGGTGGAGCGGGCCACGTCGTCGGGGATCCTGCTGAACCCGATGCGGTTCCGGGACGTCACACGCGCGGTGCTCGGCTCGGTCCGCGCGGACGAGGGGTTCGGCACGGGCGAGCTGCTCGACCTGGGGCGGGCGATGCGGAACTTCTCGCCGTCGTCGTCGGAGTTCACCACCGTGCCCGTGGTGACGCCGGGGCACGTCGTGAAGGGCATCGGCTCCACGCTGAAGTGGGACCCGCAGAAGTCCGAGCTGATCTTCGACGCGCTGCGCCGCGACGAGCCGCTGTCCACGCGGTCCTCGGCCGGCGCCGCGCTGCGGGTGCCGGTCGACCCGAAGCAGATCCGGGTGCAGGTGGAGAACGGCACCCGCACACCGGGTCTGGGCCGGCGCGTGGACGCGGCCCTGGCGGCGACCGGCTTCGCCACCACCAAGGCCCCCGTCAACGCCGCCCGCCAGGACCACCGGCGCACGGTCGTCCTCTACGACCCCCGCTGGGACCGCTCCGCGAAGTCCCTCGCGACGGCCCTCCCCGGCAGCGAACTCCGTCCGGTGAAGGGGCAGGGCCCCACCCTGAAGGTCGTCGCGGGCACGGACTTCGAAAAGGTCCGCAAGGTCCGCCCGAAGGACCCGAGCCAGGGAGAGTTCGGGGTGGTACGCGGCGACGAGGTCAACTGCGGCTGACCCCGCCTGCGGCGGAAACCCTCCGGGTCCCTGCGCGCCCTGGGCGCCGGCATCCCCGTCGGGCCGCTCGCCCCGCAGGGCGGCCCGACGGCCTCGGCGCCACCGCGCCACTGGGCGGTGCCGACGGGCAGTCCGTGGCCCTGGCGGGGGGCGAGTGCCTTCCGCGAGCAGCCGTGCCGGAGCCGGTCGGGCGACGGGCGCGAGTCCGGCGCGGAGCGCCCGCCACAGTCCCGCCCCCGCAGACCCCGGGCTCTCGCCGGTGCTGTCGTACAGCCGCGCCGGGCGGCCGGGAGCGGATCACACGGGCCGCACCAGGACGACGCGGGCCCGTGTCATGCCTTTCCGGGAGCCCTCGGGGCGCAAGCAGTGTCCAGGCACGCCGCTGCGCGACAGCAGTCGCGGCCACCGGCCGTCGGCCGGACCCTCATGGGTCGGGACGCCGTCATGGTCCCTGCGCGCTCGGCGGGCGAGCCGTGTCGCGGGCGCCCGGGTCAGGGGGGCCGGACCCCCTGACCCGGGCTCGGGGGCATCCCGCCCCCGGGCGTCCCGAGGGCGGGACGGCGTCAGTCGTCGAAGCCCTCCGCCGCTCGCTTCTCCCGCAGCTCCAGGATCGCGCGGCGGCGGGAGAGGCGGTGGGTGCGGCGGATCTGGGCCTCCTGGTAGCGGCGGCGGTCGCGGTCCGACTCGGGGAGGACCGGCGGGACGCGGCGCGGCCTGCCGTCGGCGTCGACCGCGGCGAAGACGAGGTAGGCCGAGCCGACGTGCGTCGCCGGCGCGGACTCGTTCCAGCGTTCGGCCAGCACCCGCACCCCGACCTCCATCGAGGTCCGGCCCGTCCAGTTGACCTGGGCCTTGACGTGAACAAGGTCACCCACGCGAACCGGCTCGAAGAACGCCATCTCGTCCATGGAGGCCGTCACGGCCGGCCCTCCGGAGTGCCGGCCGGCGACGGCGCCCGCCGCGTCGTCGACCAGTTTCATGATCACCCCACCG
Source organism: Streptomyces sp. P9-2 (assembly GCF_051903975.1). Lineage (NCBI taxonomy): Bacteria > Bacillati > Actinomycetota > Actinomycetes > Kitasatosporales > Streptomycetaceae > Streptomyces > Streptomyces sp. P9-2. Next base: position 2,199,277 of record NZ_CP192633.1, on the reverse strand, counting down.
TGCACGGTGCCCAGAAGATTGGTGTCGTTGTGGGTCATGATGTGGCTGAGGGTGGTGCGGGACGCCGAGACGGGCTTGCCCGGGATCTCCGGACTGTCCGTCTGCGCGGCAGGGGCCTGGTCTGTCATGGCCTCCACCTTATGCCGAGGTGACAAGCGGGTGTTTTGTGTCAGCTTCGCAACAGCGCCGCCCTGATTTTCCGACGACCCTTGTATCGCCGCCCCGGCGGACCTGCACACTGTCTGGCATGAATGATTGGCCCGAGGCATGGTCCGACGACAACCGCGGCGGCCGCTACGGACGCGGGAGCGCGAGCGCACAGCCCGAGAGCCCCCGTGTCATGCGGCAGGTCCGGCGGGGTCAGCCGGCCCCTCCCGGGCCGGGCGCCTACGGCGGTGTCCCGCAGCAGCCCCAGTACGTGGACGGCCGCGGCAGCGGCGGCTACGACAGCGGCTACAACACCGGCCAGGTGTACGGCGGGGGTGGCGGACACGGCGGCGGTGACGGCTACGCCCCGCAGCGCCCCGCGCCGGACTGGCGGCGCCGTATCAAGGTGACGGTGATCACCCTGGTGACCGTGCTCTTCGTCACCACCGTCGCCACGTACTTCTGGGCCGACTCCAAGCTCAACCGCGAGGTCGACCTGTCGAAGGTGATCGAGCGGCCCGAGAAGGGCGAGGGCACCAATTACCTCATCGTCGGCTCCGACAGCCGCGAGGGCCTGTCCGACGAGGACAAGAAGCGGCTGCGCACCGGCTCCTCCGACGGCAAGCGCACCGACTCGATGATGATCCTGCACACCGGCGGCAACGGCCCGACCCTGATATCGCTGCCCCGTGACTCCAACGTGGAGATCCCCACGTTCAAGGGCTCCGAGTCCGGGAAGACCTACCAGGGCACCGGCCGCCAGGTGAAGCTGAACGCCGCGTACGCCGAGGACGGCCCCGAGCTGCTGGTGCGCACGGTGGAGTTCAACACCGGCCTGCACATCGACCACTACGTGGAGATCGGCTTCGCCGGTTTCGCGAACATCGTGGACGCGGCCGGCGGCGTCGAGATCGACATCCCGCAGGACATCAAGGACACCAAGTCCGGCGCCGACTTCAGGAAGGGCAAGCAGACCCTGAACGGCGAGGAGGCGCTCGCCTTCGTCCGCACCCGTTACGCGCTGGCCGGCTCCGACCTGGACCGCACCAAGAACCAGCAGAAGTTCCTGTCCGCCCTGGCCAACCAGGTGGCCACCCCGAGCACGGTGCTCAACCCGTTCCGCCTCTACCCGACCATGGGCGCGGGCCTGGACTCCCTGATCGTCGACAAGGACATGGGGCTGTTCGACCTGGCCGACATGTTCTGGTCGATGAAGGGCGTCAGCGGCGGCGAGGGCACCTCGATGAACATGCCGCTCGCCGGCTCCACCGGCGGCAACCTGCTGTGGGACAAGGACAAGGTGAAGCAGCTGGTCAACCAGCTGAACAACGACGAGAAGGTGACCGTCACGGGCGACTGACACCGCCGGGCACCACGACGAGGGCACCCCCGCCGGGGTGCCCTCGCGCATGTCCGGCGCGTCCGTCACATCGGGGCGCCCGCCATCGCGCGGCACATCTCCGAGCAGCGGCGGCACGACTCGGCGCACCGCGTCATCAGCTCGTCCTCGGGCATCGACATGCACGCCTCCGCGCACAGGTCGCAGGCCTGCGCGCACATCATGCACATCTCGTTGTGCAGTGGGGACCGCCGCATCATCATGTCCGCGCACATGCGGGTCATCTCCGAACAGTCGAGGAGCGCGCGCATGATGCGTGTCTGGGCCTCGCCACCCCGCTGCAGACACGCGCTCATGGCCTCCTCGCACACGCCGTGACAGGCCATGCACGCCTGGATGCAGTCCTGCATCTCCTTGCTCAGCGGTTCCGTGGCCGGCTGCTGCTGGGTCATGGTTCCTCCCAGGGTCGTGCGAGAACCGGCGTTCGGTCCTCGCACCTCCCGTCCTACGCCCCTGTGTCCATGACCACCACAGGACGCTGCTTGGCCGGGCCGGGAGCGGCAACCAGGGTGGGTGGCGCCGGTGACCGCGGCGCCGAGGGGGCGTATCGCGGGACGGACAGGGAGAGGGCCATGACAGCACAGACGGAGCGGCAGCGGCTGCGCAGACGCCTGGAACGGCTCATCGGCATCGCGGCGACCGAGGGCAACGAACTCGTGCCGCTGCGCAACGGCGACGAGATCTTCCCGGCGATGCTGGAGGCGGTCCGTGCCGCGGAGCACACCGTCGACATGATGACGTTCGTCTACTGGCGGGGCGGCATCGCGCGCGAGTTCGCCGAGGCGTTCGCCGAGCGGGCCCGCGCGGGGGTCCGGGTGCGGCTGCTGCTGGACGGCTTCGGCGCGAAGGAGATAGAGCCGGAGCTGCTGGAGGCGATGGAGGAGGCCGGCGTCCATGTGGCGTGGTTCCGCAAGCCGACCCGGCTGTCGCCGATGCGGCAGAACCACCGCTGCCACCGCAAGGTGCTCCTCACCGACGAGCACACCGCCTTCACCGGCGGGGTGGGCATCGCGCAGGAGTGGTGCGGCGACGCCCGCAACCCCCAGGAGTGGCGCGACACCCACGTACGGGTCAGGGGCCCGGCCGTGGACGGCATCGCGGCGGCCTTCGCCCAGAACTGGGCCGAGTGCCACGACGAGCTGTACGACGCGTACGACCGCTTCACCCCGCAGGAGCAGCCCGGCACCGCCACGGTGCAGGTGGTGCGCGGCTCGGCCAGCTTCGGCTGGCAGGACATGCAGACCCTGCTGCGCGTGGTGATCACCTCGGCGCAGGAGCGGTTCCGGCTGTCCACGGCGTACTTCGCGCCGGACGAGTACTTCATCGACCTGCTGGCGGCCGCGGCCCGCCGGGGCGTGAAGGTGGAGATCCTGCTGCCCGGGCCGCACACCGACCAGCGGGCCTGTCTGCTGGCCGGGCGTCAGCACTACCAGACGCTGGTGGACGCGGGCGTGGAGGTGCGGGAGTACCAGCCGACGATGCTCCACACGAAGATCATCACGGTGGACGGGGTCTGCTCCCTGATCGGCTCGACCAACTTCAACCGCCGCTCGCTGGAGCACGACGAGGAGGTCATGCTGGCCGTCCTCGACGAGGGCTTCACCGCGCGGCTCGACGAGGACTTCGACGCCGACCGCAAGCAGAGCGAGGCCGTCGACCCGGCCCGCTGGCGGCGCCGTCCGCTGCGCGCGCGTCTGGCGGAGGCGGCGGTCACCCCGATCCGGCGTTTCCTGTGAGCCTGCGGCGATGAGTTCTCCCCTTCCGGGGAGTCCTCACACTGTCACCCAACGAGGAGGGACAGTGTCACAGCTGCTGAGAGTGCAGAACTTCAACGTCTCGAGCGACGGGGTCGGCGCGGGCGAGGACCAGACCCTGGAACGGCCCTTCGGCCACGTGGACCCCGGCACGCTCTTCGCCTGGGCAGGCGCGACCGCGAGCTGGCCCAACCGCACCGACCCCGGCGGGACCCGGGGCATCGACGACTACTTCACCCGCGACTTCGCGAACAACATCGGCGCCGAGATCATGGGCCGCAACAAGTTCGGGCCCCAGCGGGGGCCGTGGCAGGACCACGAGTGGCGGGGCTGGTGGGGGGACGAGCCGCCGTTCCGCACGCCGGTGTTCGTGATGACCCACCACCCGCGTCCGTCGTTCACGCTGTCCGACACCACGTTCCACTTCGTCGACGGCACCCCGGAGCGGGTGCTGGAGCTGGCGCGGGAGGCGGCGGACGGCAAGGACGTCCGGCTCGGCGGCGGGGTCACCACCGTGCGGCAGTTCCTCGACGCGGGTCTGGTGGACACCCTGCACGTGGCGGTGTCGCCGGTGAAGCTGGGCTCCGGGCTGCGTCTGTGGGACTCCCCGGAGGACCTGCTCGACCGGTACCACCTGGAGGCCGTGCCCAGCCCGAGCGGCGTGACGCACCACCTGTTCTGGCGCCGGTGAGCGCGACGCGGGGGCCGGTGGCGGGGCCGGACGACGCGGAAGGGCGCCCGGGGGATCCCGGGCGCCCTTCCGTCAGGTCTGGCCGTGCTCACGGCAGGTTGCGCGCCATCACGATGCGCTGGACCTGGTTGGTGCCCTCGTAGATCTGCGTGATCTTGGCGTCGCGCATCATGCGCTCGACCGGGTAGTCGCGGGTGTAGCCGTAGCCGCCGAGGAGCTGGACGGCGTCCGTGGTGACCTCCATGGCCACGTCGGAGGCGAAGCACTTGGCGGCGGCGCCCTGGAAGGTCAGGTCGCTGTCGCCCCGCTCGGACTTCGCCGCCGCCGCGTACGTCAGCTGGCGGGCGGCCTCGATCTTCATGGCCATGTCGGCGAGCATGAACTGCACGCCCTGGAAGTCGGCGATCGGCTTGCCGAACTGCTTGCGCTCCTTGACATAGCCCTTGGCGTAGTCGAGGGCGCCCTGGGCGATGCCGAGGGCCTGCGCGGCGATGGTGATGCGGGTGTGGTCCAGGGTCTTCATCGCCGTGGCGAAGCCGGTGCCCTCCTCGCCGATCATGCGGTCGGCGGGGATCCGGACGTTGTCCAGGTAGACCTCGCGGGTGGGCGAGCCCTTGATGCCGAGCTTCTTCTCCGGTGCGCCGAAGGAGACGCCCGGGTCGGACTTCTCCACGACGAAGGCGGAGATGCCCTTGGAGCGCTTCTCCGGGTCGGTGACGGCCATCACCGTGTAGAACTCGGACTCGCCGGCGTTGGTGATCCAGCGCTTCACGCCGTTGAGCACCCAGAAGTCGCCGTCGCGGACGGCGCGGGTCTTCATGCCGGCGGCGTCGGAACCGGCGTCCGGCTCGGACAGGCAGTACGAGAACATCGCCTCGCCCTTGGCCAGCGGGGCCATGTACTTCTTCTTCAGCGCCTCGGAGCCGGAGAGGATGACCGGCAGCGAGCCCAGCTTGTTCACGGCGGGGATGAGGGAGGAGGACGCGCAGACGCGGGCCACCTCCTCGATCACGATGACCGTGGCGAGCGCGTCCGCGCCGGCACCGCCGTACTCCTCGGGGACGTGGACGGCGTGCAGGTCGTTGGCGACGAGCGCGTCGAGGGCCTCCTGCGGGAAGCGGGCCTCCTCGTCCACCGCGGCGGCGTGCGGCGCGATCTTCGCCTCGGCCAGCGAGCGGACGGCGTCCCGGAGCATGTCGTGCTCCTCGGACGGGCGGTACAGGTCGAAGTCAGCCGATCCGGCCAAGGTCTCTCACGCTCCAAAACGCTGCGATGCTGGTCACGCTAACTACCGTTAAGTAACTCAAATGTTAGGCCTTCTCCCATGCTCGTGGATAGGTGAGCTGGGCGACAGCGGGGGAACAACCGGACGAGGGGCGCAGGGCCGCCCCGGATATGCTCGGGCGCGCACGTGCCTGCCGCAGACGTCTGGAGCACCCCCCATGGCCCTCAGGATCACCGTGATCGGCACCGGTTATCTCGGCGCGACCCACGCCGCGGCCATGGCCGAGCTGGGCTTCGAGGTGATGGGCCTGGACGTGGTGCCCGAGAAGATCGACAAGCTGCGCCGCGGCGAGGTCCCGATGTACGAGCCGGGACTCGAGGAGCTGCTGCGCCGGCACGTGGCCGGGATCGAGGGTTCAACCGGCCGGCTGCGGTTCACCATGGACTGGGCGGAGCTGGGCGAGTTCGGCGACGTCCACTTCGTCTGTGTGAACACCCCGCAGCGGCACGGCGAGTACGCCTGCGACATGTCGTACGTCGACTCGGCGATCGCCTCGCTCGCCCCGCATCTCAAGGGCCCCGCGCTGGTCGTGGGCAAGTCGACGGTGCCCGTCGGGTCGGCGGACCGGCTGGCCGCCTACCTCGCCGAGCACGCGCCGGCCGGGGCGGACGCGGAGCTGGCCTGGAACCCGGAGTTCCTGCGTGAGGGCTTCGCGGTGCAGGACACCCTGCACCCGGACCGGATCGTGGTGGGCGTGCGCAGCGAACGGTCGGAGAAGCTGCTGCGCGAGGTGTACGCCACGCCGATCGAGGAGGGGTCGCCGTTCGTGGTGACGGACTTCCCGACGGCGGAGCTGGTGAAGACGTCCGCGAACTCCTTCCTCGCCACGAAGATCTCTTTCATCAACGCGATGGCGGAGCTGTGCGAGGCCACCGGCGGCGACGTCGCGAAGCTGGCGGAGGCGATCGGGTACGACGACCGGATCGGCCGGAAGTTCCTGCGCGCCGGGATCGGCTTCGGCGGCGGCTGTCTGCCGAAGGACATCCGGGCGTTCATGGCGCGCGCCGGTGAGCTGGGCGCGGACCAGGCGCTGACGTTCCTGCGCGAGATCGACTCGATCAACATGCGCCAGCGCGGGCGGATGGTGGAGCTGACCCGGCAGGAGCTGGGCGGCGGGCCGTTCCTCGGCAAGCGGGTGGCGGTGCTGGGCGCGACCTTCAAGCCCGACTCGGACGACGTCCGTGACTCGCCCGCGCTGAACGTGGCCGGGCAGATCCACCTCCAGGGCGGCCAGGTCACGGTCTACGACCCGAAGGGCATGGACAACGCCCGCCGCATCTTCCCGACGCTCGGGTACGCCGGCTCGGCGCTGGAGGCGGTGCGCGGCGCGCATGTCGTGCTGCACCTGACGGAGTGGCGGGAGTTCCGCGAGCTGGACCCGGCGGAGCTGGGCGAGGTGGCGGCCGAGCGGGTCGTCCTGGACGGGCGCAACGCGCTCGACGCGGAGGCCTGGCGGCGGGCCGGCTGGCGCTTCCGGGCGATGGGACGCCCCGGGGCCTGAGACGCGGCTCCCGCGCGGGGAAAGGGTGACGCCGGTTCGGCCGAGGCTCAGTCGGCCGAACCGGCGTCGTGTTGCATTCTGCCCCAACGGGCGCGAACGTGCCGGGACTACCCCTGCTTCGCCCGGTACCGGCGCATCTTCTCGCGGGCCCCGCACACCCGCATCGAGCACCAGCGGCCGCGTCCGGCCGGGCTGCGGTCGTAGTACGCCCAGTGGCAGGCCGGGGACTCGCACGCCTTGAGGCGCTGCCAGGTGCCGGCGGTGACGGCCTCGGCGACTGCGGCGGCGACGCGGGAGAGCAGCGGGCCGTCGTCGACCGGTGCGAGGGCGGCGGAGCCGTCGGCGGGGTCGACCGTGACCACCAGGGGCGCGCGGGCGAGCAGCTCGCCGAGCGGCACGACCGGGCGGTGGGCGGGGTGGCCCGCGTGCGCGAGCAGGGTGGCGCGGAGCGACTCGCGCAGCGCGCGGGCGTCGTCGACGGTGTCCTCGGTGAGTCCGAAGGGCGCGCGGCCCTCGGGGGTGTCCAGCGCGTCGGCGCCGGTGGCGAGGTCCACGGTGTTGACCAGGTCGTGGACCAGGGCCAGCCGCCCCGGCGGGGCCGCTCTCTCACTCATGACGCGACGGTACCTTTCCCCCATCTCCTTGCGACGTTACCCGCTATGCGGGAGCATGCGGTAACGGTTACCTGAAGACCGCTTCAAGCGGTAACACGAGGAGGCAGTCATGTCCGTGGCCAAGGTGGGCGCCGTCGTCCTGGACTGTCGGGACCCGCAGGCACTGGCCGGTTTCTACGCCGGTGTCGTGGGCGGCACGCCGGAGGGCGAGGGCGACTGGGTGGACCTCGCGGTCCCCGGCGGTCCGACGCTGGCCTTCCAGGCGGCCCCGGGGTTCGTCCCGCCGGAGTGGCCCGCGGCCGACCGCTCCCAGCAGTTCCACCTCGACCTGACCGTCGAGGACCTGGACGCGGCCGAGAAGGAGGTTCTGGCGCTGGGCGCGAAGGCGCTGGACGCGGAGGACCGCTCGCGCTCCTTCCGGGTTTACGCGGACCCGGCCGGGCACCCGTTCTGCCTGTGCGCCTGCTGACACCTGCCGACACCTGCCGACACCTGCTGAGAGCCTGCCGAGACATGCGAGACATGGAGGAACCGATGGCCCCCGTGGCACGACTGCGCAGTGTCGTCCTGGACTGCCCCGACCCGAGTGAGCTGGCGGTCTTCTACGCGGCCGTCGCCGGGGGCACGCCCGTGGCGGAGGACGAGGACTGGGTGGTCCTCCAGGTCCCCTCGGGCCCCCGCCTCGCCTTCCAGCGCGCCCCGGGCTTCACCCCGCCGGCCTGGCCGGCCGCCGACCACGACTCGCAGCAGTTCCATCTCGACTTCGACGCGGGCGGTACGTGGGAGGAGGTGGACGCGGCGGAGGAGAAGGTGCTGGCGCTGGGGGCGCGGGTGTTGGACCGGGAGGACTACGAGAAGAAGGACTTCCGCGTCTACGCCGACCCGGCGGGGCATCCGTTCTGCCTGTGCCGCATCGAACAGCCGTGAGCGGCGCCCGGGGTGCGGGAGCGGCGGTGCGCTTCCGACGCCGGGCGCGGGCGGTCCGTGGCCGATCGCGCAGTTCCCCGCGCCCCTGAGGCGTGCTGCCGCCGCCGGCGCCTCCCCCGCAGGGGCAGCGGCACCCGCCAACGCCGGGCGCGGGCAATCCGTGGCCGACCGCGCAGTTCCCCGCGCCCCTGAAGGGTGTTTCCCCCGCCGGCGCCTCCCCCGCAGGGGCAGCGGCACCCGCCAACGCCGGGCGCGGGCAATCCGTGGCCGATCGCGCAGTTCCCCGCGCCCCTGAGGCGTGCCGCTGCGGCGCCCCTGCAAGCGCCCCACCGCCCGGCAGGCCTACTGCCCGCCACAACTGCGGGCAGTCGTGCCTCCCCCAGTGCCTTCAAGGCTCTGGGAAGTACCCCCAGGGCGGCACGGGTGGGCGCAGCGGCACCCTTGCGACGCCGGGTGCGGGACGTCCGTGGCTGGTCGCGCGGTTCCCCGCGCCCCTGAGGGCGCCTCCGCTGACGCGCCCTCAGGGGCAGCGGTACGCGCTTCCGGAGGGCGCGTCAGCCGTCGAGGGCTGTGATCGTCGCCGTCGACGGCTTGCGGCGTTGCTGGGCCGTGTGGGCCGTGAAGGTGGCCGCCCGGAGGACGCGTTGGACGTTGCCCCAGGTCAGGAGGGCCACGTCGGACTCCTCCCAGCCGCGGCGGAGGAGTTCCGCGATCAGGCGGGGATAGCAGGACGGGTCGCGAAGCTCCTGCGGATGCGCGCTGCCCGTGTCGTACGTGCCGGACAGGCCCACGCAGTCCGGGCCGGCGAGGGCACGGACGCGGTCGAGGTGGTCGGCGACGTCGCGGACGGTCGGGCCGGCCTGCTCGGCCGTGAGCGGCACCAGGCACAGCCCCTTCGCCTCCCCCACCGCGGCCAGCAGGTCGTCGGACAGGTTCGCCGGATGCGGACGCAGATCGCGGGCGCCGGAGCGGGTGAAGAGGACCGGCGCCTTGGAGACCACGAGGGCCCGGCGGATCGTGGCGGCGGAGGCGTAGGAGAGGTCGGCGACCATGCCGAGCCGGTTCATCTCCCGCACGACCTCCTCGCCGAAGCGGGTCAGCCCGGCCGGGCCCGCCCAGGAGGTGCCGGCGAGGGTGAGCACCCGGACGCCGAGGGCGTGCAGGGAGCGCAGGACGCTCAGTGAGTCGCCGAGGGCGGGTGCGCCGGCGGGTCCGAACAGCACGGCGACCCGGCCGCAGTTGCGGGCGTCGACGACCTCCCCGGCGGTGCGGGCGGGCCGCAGCCCCGCCTCGTGGGCGGCGACGACCCCCCGCGCCAGGTCCAGCAGCTCCAGGGTCGTGGCGAGCGCCCGTTCGCCGTCGTGGCCGTCGGGCAGGTGCAGCGACCAGAACACCGCGCCGACCTGCCCCTGACGCAGCCGCGGCAGGTCCGCGTCGACGGCGGACTCCCCGAGGTCGAGGTCGTACCAGGGCAGTCCGCGCAGCGTCCACGGCAGGCCGCTGTAGCCGTCGCAGACGGGGTGGGCGGCGAGGACGGCCCGCGCGCGGTCGAGGGGGGCGTCGTCCGGGTCGGAGACGGGCCGGTACTCCTCCGGCCCGACGACCACCGCCTCCTGGGGGTACGGCTCGTCGGCGCGGCCCACCTCGGCGGCGGTGTGCAGGTCGTCCTGGAGATCGGCCATAACGGGGCTCCGTACGTCGTGACCTCGGGCGGTACGGTCACGGTCGCACGGAGCACCCTCAAGCTTCCTGGTGAACGCGGCGTTCGGGGTAAGCGGACGCCCGGCCCCCGCGCCGCGTCCGCCGGTCAGCCGTCCAGCGCCTCGATGGTGGCGTTGGACGGCGCGCGCGTGGCGCGCAGGTCACGGGCCACGTCCTCGGCCGCGCCCAGCACCCGCACCGCGTTCTGCCAGGTCAGCTTGGCGAGGTCGGCGCGGGACCAGCCGCGGTCCAGCAGCTCGGCGATCAGCCGGGGGTAGCCGGAGACGTCGTTCAGCCCGTCGGGGGTGAAGGCCGTGCCGTCGTAGTCGCCGCCGATGCCGATGTGGTCGACGCCGGCGACCTCGCGCATGTGGTCGAGGTGGTCGGCGACCGTGGCCACCGTGGCGACGGGCCGCGGGCGGCTCTCCTCGAAGGCGCGGTGCAGCTTCATCGCCTCGGGGCTGGTGTCGAGGTGGTGGAAGCCGTGCGCGCGCAGGTTCTCGTCGGCGGCAGTCGTCCAGTCCACGGCGGCCTGGAGGACGAACTTCGGCACGAACGTCACCATCGCGACGCCGCCGTTGGCGGGCAGCCGCTCCAGCACGTCGTCGGGGATGTTGCGCGGGTGGTCGCAGACCGCGCGGGCCGAGGAGTGGGAGAAGATCACCGGCGCGGTGCTGGTGTCCAGCGCGTCCCGCATGGTCGTGGCGGCGACGTGGGAGAGGTCGACCAGCATGCCGAGCCGGTTCATCTCCCGCACCACCTCGCGGCCGAACGCGGACAGTCCGCCCACGCCGGGCTCGTCGGTCGCCGAGTCGGCCCACGCCACGTTGAAGTTGTGGGTGAGGGTCAGATAGCGCACCCCGAGCTCGTACAACCCCCGCAGCGTGCCGAGGGAGTCGGCGATGGAGTGGCCGCCCTCCGCGCCCATGAGGGAGGCGATACGGCCCTCCCGGCGCGCGGCCTCCATGTCGGCGGCGGTCAGCGCGGGTGCCAGGTCCCGCGGGTGACGGTCGATCAACTGCCGTACGCAGTCGATCTGTTCCAGCGTGGCCGGCACCGGGTCGGGGGCGTCGGCGCGCACGTACACCGACCAGAACTGCGCGCCGACGCCGCCGGCGCGCAACCGGGGGATGTCGGTGTGCAGATGGGCGGACTGGTCGCCGGCGATGTCGCGGGCGCCGAGGTCGTAGGAGACCTGTTCGCGCAGCGCCCAGGGCAGGTCGTTGTGCCCGTCGACGACGGGGAACTCGGCGAGCAGCGCGCGGGCGTCGTCCAGGGAGGTCATGCCGTCCACCCCGCTCACTTGCCGAAGCCGAAACCGGCGCCGGAACCCTCGGCCTTGGCGCGCAGCCGCTTGCCCTTCTCGGCCGCCTGGTCGTTCAGCTCCTGCTGGAAGTCCCGCATGCGGCCGCGCAGTTCCTCGTCGTGGGCGGCGAGGACACGGGCCGCGAGCAGGCCCGCGTTGCGCGCGCCGGCGACGGAGACGGTGGCGACCGGGACGCCGGCCGGCATCTGCACGATGGACAGCAGCGAGTCCATGCCGTCGAGGTACTTGAGCGGCACGGGCACGCCGATGACGGGCAGCGGGGTCACCGAGGCGAGCATGCCGGGCAGATGGGCGGCGCCGCCCGCGCCCGCGATGATCACCTTGAGCCCGCGGTCCGCGGCCTGCTCGCCGTACGTGATCATCTCGCGGGGCATGCGGTGCGCGGAGACGACGTCGACCTCGTAGGCGATCTCGAACTCGTCGAGGGCCTTGGCCGCCGCCTCCATGACGGGCCAGTCGGAGTCGGACCCCATGACGATGCCAACGACAGGGCTCATTCGGTGATCGTGCCTCTCAGGTAGCCGGCTGCGTGACGGGCGCGCTCCAGCACGTCGTCCAGGTCGTCGCCGTAGGTGTTCACGTGACCGACCTTGCGGCCGGGCTTCACGTCCTTGCCGTACATGTGGATCTTCAGCTGGGGGTCGCGCGCCATGCAGTGCAGGTACGCCGAGTACATGTCCGGGTAGTCGCCGCCGAGGACGTTGACCATGACCGTCCACTTGACGCGCGGGCGCGGGTCGCCGAGCGGGAGGTCGAGGACGGCGCGGACGTGGTTGGCGAACTGCGAGGTGATCGCGCCGTCCTGGCTCCAGTGGCCGGAGTTGTGCGGGCGCATCGCGAGCTCGTTGACGAGGACGCGGCCGTCGCGGGTCTGGAACAGCTCCACCGCGAGGTGGCCGACCACGCCCAGCTCCTTGGCGATGGTCAGGGCCATCTCCTCGGCCTTCAGCGCCAGCTCCTCGTCGAGGTCGGGCGCGGGCGCGATCACGGTGTCGCACACGCCGTTGACCTGCCGCGACTCCACGACCGGGTAGGCGACGGCCTGGCCGTGCGGGGAGCGGACCACGTTGGCGGCCAGCTCGCGCACGAAGTCGACCTTCTCCTCGGCGAGCACGGGCACCCCGGCCTTGAACGGCTCGGCGGCCTCCGCCTCGGAGTCCACGACCCACACGCCCTTGCCGTCGTAGCCGCCGCGCACGGTCTTCAGGACGACGGGGAATCCGTCGCCCTCCGCCGCGAACGCGGCCACATCGGCCGGATCCGACACGATGCGGTGGCGCGGGCAGGGGATGCCGATCGCGTCGAGCTTCGCGCGCATCACACCCTTGTCCTGGGCGTGCACCAGCGCCTCGGGCCCGGGGCGGACGGGCACGCCGTCGGCCTCCAGGGCCCGCAGGTGCTCGGTGGGCACGTGCTCGTGGTCGAAGGTGATCACGTCGCAGCCGCGCGCGAAGTCGCGCAGTGTGTCCAGGTCGCGGTAGTCGCCGACGACGACGTCGCCCACCACCTGGGCCGCGGAATCCTGCGGGGTGTCACTGAGGAGCTTGAACCTGATGCCGAGCGGGATGCCCGCCTCGTGTGTCATACGAGCGAGCTGACCGCCGCCGACCATGCCGACTACCGGGAACGTCACGACCCCAGGGTATCCGCCCACGCCAGGGTGGCCGATTCCCGCCCGTCCCCCGGGACGGACGGGGCACATGGTGCCGGTGCGACGCGTCGTCCGCAGGAAGATCGCGCGTGCGGGTGGTTAGCATGGCGGAGTTGACGCACTCGACCGACGGGAGCCTGTGGGCGATGGAACAAGGTTCCTCGGGGCTTCGACGGCTCTTCCGCGAAGTGGCCAAGTTCGGCGCGGTGGGGGGAGCCGGGGTTCTGGTCAACCTCGGTGTGTTCAACCTGGTCCGTCAGGCGACCGACCTCCAGGTGGTGCGCGCGAGCGTCATCGCCACCGTGGTCGCGATCGTCTTCAACTACGTCGGCTTCCGGTACTTCACCTACCGTGACCGCGACAAGTCCCGCCGCACCCGCGAGATGTCGCTGTTCCTGCTGTTCAGCGTCATCGGCCTGGTGATCGAGAACGGCGTGCTCTACACGGCGACGTACGGTTTCGGCTGGGACAGCTCCCTGCAGAGCAACATCTTCAAGTTCCTCGGCATCGGCATCGCGACCCTGTTCCGCTTCTGGTCCTACCGCTCGTGGGTGTTCCGCGCCCTGCCGGTGCGGGAGGAGCCCGTGGCGGGCGGCGGCTCCACGGTCGCCGGGGAGCGTCCCCGGCAGCGCGTGCCGTAACGGCCCCTTCTCGTCGTCCGGCCGCCGCGCCTCTCAGCGCACCGTCCTGCCGGACTCCTCGCCGGGGTCCTTCCGCGGGGGCGTGCGGGACAGGAACAGGCCGAACACGGGCGGCTTGGCCTGGAGCATCTCCAGACGGCCGCCGTCCGCCTCCGCGAGGTCGCGGGCGACGGCCAGGCCGATCCCGGTGGAGTTGCGGCCGCTGATCGCCCGCTCGAAGATCCGCGACCCCAGTTCGGCGGGCACGCCCGGACCCTCGTCGGTGACCTCCACGACGACCTGGTTGCCGGTGACGCGGGTGCGCAGCGCGACCGTGCCGCCGCCGTGCATCAGCGAGTTCTCGATCAGCGCGGCCAGCACCTGGGCGACCGCGCCCGGGGTGCCCACGGCGCGCAGGTTCCGCTTGCCGGAGGTCACGATGGCCCGGCCGGCGCTGCGGTAGGCGGGGCGCCACTCGGCGAGCTGCTGCTTGATCACCTCGTCGAGGTCGAAGGTGACGGCGGAGCCCGTGCGCGGGTCGCGGGAGTTGGTCAGCAGCCGCTCCACCACGTCCGTCAGCCGCTCCACCTGCGCGAGCGCGATCGTCGCCTCCTCCTTCACCGTGTCCGGGTCGTCGGTCACGGTGATCTCCTCCAGCCGCATCGACAGCGCGGTGAGCGGGGTGCGCAGCTGGTGGGAGGCGTCGGCGGCGAGCCGCCGCTCGGCGGTCAGCATGCGCGCGATGCGCTCGGCGGAGGCGTCCAGCACGTCGGCGACCCGGTCCAGCTCGGGGACGCCGTAGCGACGGTGGCGGGGGCGCGGGTCGCCGGAGCCGAGGCGCTCGGCGGTCTCGGCGAGGTCGGTCAGCGGGGAGGCGAGCCGGTTGGCCTGCCGGATCGCGAGCAGCACGGCCGCGATCACCGCGAGCAGCGCCACGAAACCGATGATCAGCAGGGTGCGGCCGACCTCCTCGGTCACCGAGGAGCGCGGCTCCTGGACGGTGACCGTCTCGCCCTCCTCGCCGGGCGCGGTGGCGCTGATGACGTCGCCGTCCGGCTTGGAGCCGACCTCGATGGGCGGCTTGCCGGGGATCCGTACGACGGCGTACCGGTCGTCGGGCATCTGGTCGCCGATGATCTCGGCGGTCACTTTGTCCTCGACGAGCAGGCGGCTGTCGACGATGCTGGCGAGCCGCACCGCCTCGGACTCCACGCGCTCCTTCGCGGTCTCGGTGATGGTGCGGGTCTCGACGATCACCAGGGAGACCCCGAAGACGGCGATCACGACGAGGACCACGGCGAGCGTGGACTGGATCAGACGGCGGCGCATGTTCTCTTACCCGGTGGCGGAACCCCGGCGGGGGCTCAGCTCTTCTCGAAACGGAAGCCCACGCCGCGCACGGTGGCGATGTAACGGGGGTTGGCCGCGTCGTCGCCGAGCTTCTTGCGCAGCCAGGAGATGTGCATGTCGAGGGTCTTGGTGGAGGACCACCAGGTGGTGTCCCAGACCTCGCGCATCAGCTGGTCGCGGGTGACCACCCGGCCCGCGTCGCGCACCAGCACCCGCAGCAGGTCGAACTCCTTCGCGGTGAGCTGGAGCTCCTCGTCGCCCATCCACGCGCGGTGCGACTCGACGTCGATGCGCACGCCGTGGGTGGCGGGCGGCTGCTGCGGCTCGGCGGCGCCGCGCCGCAGCAGGGCCCGGACCCTGGCCAGCAGCTCGGCCAGGCGGAACGGCTTGGTGACGTAGTCGTCGGCGCCCGCGTCCAGGCCGACGACCGTGTCCACCTCGTCGGCGCGCGCGGTGAGGATCAGCAGGGGGACCGAGTGCCCCTCGGCGCGGAGCCGGCGGGCGACCTCCAGGCCGTCCATCCCCGGCAGCCCGAGGTCCAGCACGACCAGGTCGACGCCGCCCTGCATTCCGGCGTCCAGGGCGCCGGGTCCGTCCTCACGCACCTCGACTTCGTAGCCCTCCCGGCGCAGGGCGCGGGCCAGCGGCTCCGAGATGGACGCGTCGTCCTCGGCGAGCAGTACACGGGTCATGCGGATGATGGTAGACCCGTGGCCCGAGCCGCAGGGGTGTGATCGCCGGGCTCGGTTCTTACCGGCGTCTCACCCGATTCCCACCTCCCGGCCCTCCGATTCGTACCTGCGGGTGCGAGGTGCGATGCTGTGCGGACCTTCGAATAGGCGATCACGGTTCCATCGAAACCTGTGATTCGCGTCTCAAGTCCTTCCATATCCGGCAGTGTCCTGCCGTATGGTGAGTCAACGCCTGTTGCACCACGGGGACCTTTGGCGGCAGTTGACGCTGAGGGTCTCTTTTGTGTGCGGGCCGGCACATGCTGCCGGTCCCTGAAGGAATGACCTGTGGCCGGGCCTTTGCCGCGCGTGGACGCACGGCGGGGGCGTGGATCCCGGTGGTCGCCGTCCGTCGCTCCGTGATCCGGGGCGGCACCCCCCAGGCGTGGGGCGGACGGTACGGCCCGCCGGTGCCGGCCAGCCCCCCACCGGGCGCGTACCCGTCTCGCGCGACGCGTCCCGACAGCAAGGAACGACCATGGCGTCCAGCCTGACGAAGGACTCGGTGACTCCGGGCACCCCCGGTTCCGAGAAGACCTTCTTCGGCCACCCCCGCGGACTGGCCACTCTCTTCATGACCGAGATGTGGGAGCGTTTCTCCTACTACGGCATGAGGGCTCTGCTCCCGCTGTACCTCGTCGCGCCGGGCGGTCTCGGTCTGAGCGCGGGCACCGCCACCGCCATCTACTCGGTGTACCTGTCGCTGGTGTACCTGCTCGCCATGCCCGGCGGCTGGTTCGGCGACCGGGTCTGGGGCCCCCGCAAGACCGTCGCCGTCGCCGGCGGCGTCATCATGCTGGGCCACCTGACGCTGGCCCTGCCCTACTCGGGCACCTTCTACGGCGGTCTCGGCCTCGTCGCGATCGGCTCCGGTCTGCTGAAGGCCAACATCTCCACGATGGTCGGCCAGCTCTACCAGGGCCCGGACGACCCGCGCCGGGACGGCGGCTTCACCGTCTTCTACATGGGCATCAACCTCGGTGCCTTCGCGGCGCCGCTGATCATCGGCACCGTCGGTGAGAGCGTCAACTGGCACCTGGGCTTCGCGCTCGCCGCGCTCGGCATGGGTCTGGGCGTCACGCAGTTCCTGCTGGGCAGCCGCCACCTGGCCGCGCAGTCCAGCGTCGTCCCGAAGCCGCTGTCGGCCGAGGAGAAGGCCTCCACGCTGCGCAAGGCCGCGCTGTGGGCGGGCGTCGCCGTCGTGGCGTACGCGATCGTCGGCTTCTCCGGCCACTACACCCTGAACTGGATCCTGGTCCCGCTGACCCTGCTCGGCGTGATCATCCCGGTGATGGTGCTGGCGCGGATCAAGCGCGACAAGGACCTCGACCGCGCCGAGCAGTCGAAGATGTCCGCGTACATCTGGTTCTTCGTCGCCGCGGCGATCTTCTGGATGATCTACGACCAGGGCGGCTCGACCCTGTCGATCTTCGCCGACTCCTCCGCCGAGAACAGCGTGCTGGGCTGGGACTTCCCGGTCTCCTGGTACCAGTCGGTCAACCCGGTCCTGATCATGGCGCTGGCCCCGGTCTTCGCCTGGATCTGGCTCGCGCTGAACCGGCGCGGCAAGGAGCCGAGCACGATCGTGAAGTTCTCTTCCGGTCTGATGCTGGTCGGCGTCTCGTTCTTCCTGTTCCTGGCCCCGCTGTCGATCGCCGAGGGCGGTCACAAGGCGGCGGCGCTGTGGCTGGTGGCGATCTACTTCACCCAGACCGTCGGCGAGCTGCTGCTCTCCCCGGTGGGCCTGTCGGTCACCACGAAGATGGCGCCCGCGAAGTACGCCTCGCAGATGATGGGCGTCTGGTTCCTCGCGGTCACCGCGGGCGACGCCACGACGGGTCTGCTGTCCATCGCGGGCGTGGACCTCAACAAGACGGGCATCGTCGCCCTGGAGGCGACCCTCGCGGTCGTGGCGGGCTTCGCGATCTGGATGTACCGGAACAAGGTGAAGTCGTTGATGGGGGATGTCCGCTGAGGCGGGCGTAACGCACGCTGAGCTGTACGAAGGGCCCCGGCCGAGAGGCGGTTTCCAGGGGCCCTTCGGGCGTGGGGGCCGCACGCCGGGTCGGCTCGCCGGGGGCTGGTCACGCAGTTCCCCGCGCCCCTGAGGCGGGCTGTCGCCGCGGGCATTCGTGCCTCCCCCACTGCTTTAAAAGCCCGAGAGGTACCCCCAGGGCGGCGCGGGTGGGCGCGGCGGCACCCCTGCAACGCCGGGTGCGGGCCGTCCGTGGCTGAGCGCGCAGTTCCCCGCGCCCCTGAGGCGTGCTGTCGCCGCGGCCCCTTGTGACGCCCCACCGCCGGTGTGGAGCAGTCGTACCGCCTGGCTGCGGGCATTCGTGCCTCCCCCAGTGCCTTAAAAGCCCGGGAGGTACCCCCAGGGCGGCGCGGGTGGGCGCGGCGGCGCCTCGTTGGTGCCGAGGTGCGCAGACTCCCCCCGTCCGGACCAGCACCGGTGCCTGTTGCCTTCAGGGCGCTCAGACGGCGCCGTGGCGGCCTGGGAGCCCCTGAGATGGGTTCCGGGGCGCCCGGAAAGCCGAAGCGGCCTCCAAGGACCCCTCTGCGGGTCCTGGAGGCCGGTGCGTACCGGGTGCCGGAAGGCGACCCGACGTTTACGACGGCGTGCCCAGCTCGGCCCAGACCGTCTTGCCCGCCACATCAGGCAGTCGCTGGACGCCCCAGTCCAGACACAGCCGCTGCACGATGAACATGCCGTGCCCGCCCGGCCGCCCCGCGCGGTGCGGCGTCCGGGGCGACGGCTGCCCCGTCCCCCGGTCGGTGACCTCGAGACGGATCACCTTGCGGTCGCAGGTGATGGTCAGCAGATCCGGCCCCTCCGCGTGCAGGCACGCGTTGGTGACCAGCTCGGACACGACGAGCAGAACGTCCTCGGCGGCTGCCCGCCGGTCCGCGGTCGCGGCCGGCAGCCACCCCCAGTCGTACAGCGCCTGCCGCGTGAAGTCCCGCGCGAGCGGCACGACCCCGCTCTGGTCCTCGAAGCTCAGCCGGCGCACCTGTGCGCCGCCGGGCGGCCGCGGTGGGGACGCCGGGTCGGCGATCGGCGTGGCCACACCGCCGTCCGGGGCGCCTGCGGCCGGTGCAGCGCCCCCGGGCGTCCCGGAAGCGCCGCTGGGCTCCGGACCGCGGTCGCCCGGCGAGTAGGGCCGGGTGGTGCTCATCAGCGCTTCACCTCACCGTGTCACCAGTTCACATTGCAAAATCTTCCGTACTCGGCCGGTCACGCGCGGACGGCCCGAATGGTTCTCGGCACCCTCCCGACCACCGCGTCCGGGACGTACAGGGTGACTCCTGCCCGACCCGTCCGACGGAACACCCCCGTATTCGCACGAAAAGACGCTCCGGGAGCCCCCCGTCGCCGGCGGATGCGTCACGGGCATCCCGCCCGGCCTTCCCGACCGCGTCACGCCGAATCGTCGGCCAGGGCCGCCTCGAGCGTGTCATGGACGGCGAACACCGCGTCCGCCCCCGTGATCTCGAACACGCGCGCAACGACGGGCTGCATGCCCACCAGGGCCACCCCGCCGCCGCCCGCCTCGGCCTTCAGCCGGGCGCCGAGCAGCACGTTCAGCCCCGTGGAGTCACAGAACTCCAGCCGGGAGCAGTCGATGACAAGCCGCTTGAAACCCTTGGCGAGGCAGTCCTCCAGTGGCTCCCGCAACAGATCGGCGGTGTGGTGGTCCAACTCACCCGCCGGGGTCACGACGGCACTGGGGCCCTCTTCTCGCACCTCGACCAGAAGCCGGCCCGACTGTGCGCTGCCGACCGTCCCGCGGTCCATGCCGTCTCTCTCTCCCGAGGTCGTGGCTGTTCCTGACGCTCTCGAACATTACGCCTTCCGGCCACGCATCGACACTCTAACAATCACGCACAAACGGACATAACCGAACAGAACGCACTTGCGGCGGGCTCCGAGCAGCCGGTAGGGCTAGTAAAGACACGTACCCGACACGGCCGGCTTTGGAGGCGCCGCACACCGCAGTGCACGTATTGGCTTCGGCAGCCATATGCCGAGAACGATGGAGGACATCATGTCACCCCGGCTCGACGCATCGCCTACCCATGAAGCGACGTCGACACCCCCTCCGGAACATCTGGATCCCATCGAGCAGGACGACCTGGGAGTCGTCCCGGACGGTCTACTCGCCGGACTCCCGGAGATCCCCCCGTACGACGAGGTGGGCCCGGTCGACGCACGGGCTCTGTCCAAGACCCTGTTCGAGCGCCTCGAGTCGCTCGACGAAGGCAGCCACGACTACTCGTACGTACGCAACACGCTCGTCGAACTGAACCTCGCGCTGGTCAAGTTCGCCGCCTCCCGGTTCCGCTCCCGCAGCGAGCCCATGGAGGACATCATCCAGGTCGGCACCATCGGCCTGATCAAGGCGATCGACCGCTTCGAACACACGCGGGGTGTGGAGTTCCCCACTTTCGCGATGCCGACCATCATCGGCGAGATCAAGCGCTTCTTCCGCGACACCTCGTGGTCCGTGCGCGTACCGCGCCGTCTGCAGGAGCTGCGGCTGGACCTGGCCAAGGCCGGTGACGAACTGGCCCAGCAGCTCGACCGCGCGCCGACGGTGGCCGAACTGGCGGACCGGCTGGGCATCACCACCGACGAGGTCGTCGAGGGCATGGCCGCGTCGAACGCGTACACCGCCTCCTCGCTGGACGCCCAGCCGGAGGAGGACGACGCCGAGGGCGCCCTGGCCGACCGCATCGGTTACGAGGACCACGGGCTCGAAGGCATCGAGTACATCGAGTCGTTGAAGCCGCTGATCGCCGAACTGCCGTCGCGGGACCGGAAGATCCTGTCGCTGCGGTTCGTCGCCGGCATGACCCAGTCGGAGATCGGCGAGGAGCTCGGCATCTCCCAGATGCACGTCTCCCGTCTGCTGTCCCGCACGCTGGTGAAGCTGCGCAAGGGCCTCACGGTCGAGGAGTGATCCCGGCCGCGTGACGTCCGTCCTCCAGAGGGCGGCCCGGTTCCTCCGGGCCGCCCTCGAGGAGTTCCAGGGCCTTCCTGCGGCCTTTCAGACCTCCCGTACGCCCCTGCGCCACACGCCCGTGACCAGCGGGACGCCCGGCCGGTAGGCCAGGTGCACATGGCTGGGGGCGTCCAGCATCACCAGGTCCGCGTACGCGCCCGGGACGAGCCGTCCGACGTCGGTGCGCCGCAGCGCCGCCGCCCCGCCCGCGGTGGCCGCCCGGACGGCCTCGTCGGGCGTCATCCCCATGTCCCGTACGGCGAGCGCGATGCAGAACGGCATCGACGAGGTGAAGGACGAACCGGGGTTGCAGTCGGTGGACAGCGCCACGGTCGCCCCCGCGTCCAGCAGCCGCCGGGCGTCGGGCCACCGGGCGCGGGTGGAGAACTCGGCGCCCGGCAGCAGGGTGGCGACGGTGTTTCCGCTCGCCAGCGCGTCCACGTCGGCGTCGGTGAGGTGGGTGCAGTGGTCGGCGCTGGCCGCGTCCAGCTCGACGGCAAGCCGCACCCCGGGGCCGTACGAGAGCTGGTTGGCGTGGACGCGCGGCTGCAGCCCCTTCGCCTTGCCGGCGGTGAGGATCGCGCGGGCCTGGTCGCCGTCGAAGGCGCCCTTCTCGCAGAACACGTCGATCCAACGGGCGTGCGGCGCACAGGCGTTCAGCATCTCTCCCGTGACCAGGGCGACATAGCCGGCCGGGTCGTCGGCGAACTCGGGGGCGACGATGTGCGCGCCGAGGTAGGTGACCTCGTCGGTGTGGGCGGCGGCGAGGCGCAGGGCGCGGGCCTCGTCCTCGACGGTCAGCCCGTAGCCGGACTTGGTCTCGAAGGTCGTGGTGCCCTGCCGCAGCGCCTCCGCGAGATAGCGGGTGAGGTTGGCCTCCAGTTCCGCGTCGCTCGCGGCGCGGGTCGCGGCGACGGTGGTGCGGATGCCGCCCGCGCCGTACGGGCGGCCCGACATCCGGGCGTTGAACTCCTCGGTGCGGTCGCCCGCGAACACCAGGTGGGAGTGGGAGTCGACGAAGCCCGGAAGGACCGCGCGGCCGCCGGCGTCGACCCGGTTGTCAGTGGGGGGTGCTTTGCTGGATTCACCGGTCCACACGACGCGGTCGCCCTCGACGACGACGGCCGCGTCCCGGACCAGGCCGAGGGGGTCCGAGTCGCGGAGGGAGGGGTCGTTGGTGACCAGCGTGGCGATGTTCGTGATGACGGTGGCGCTCATGGTGTCCTCATGGGTCGCGTGCTCATGGGTCGTCAGGCGCGCAGGTCCTGGATCGCCCGCGCGAGGGCTCCGGGCACGTCGGGGACCAGCGTGTGCGCCCCGTCGCGCACCACGTGCCGGCCTGCGACGACCGTGTGCCGCACATCGGCGGCCGTCGCGGCGAATACGGCCGTCTCGGCTCCCAGCCGCGGCAGCGGCCCCGCTGTCCTGACCGAGTCCAGCGCGACGGTGGTGAGGTCGGCGCGCGCCCCGGCCTCGATGACGCCGGTGTCGTCCCAGCCGAGCGCCGCGTGCCCGTCGACGGTGGCCGCACGCAGCAGGGCGGCGGCCGTCCAGTGACCGCGGGTGCGGGTGCGCAGCCGCTCGTCGAGCTCCATCGCGCGCGCCTCCTCGAAGAGGTCGACGACGGCGTGGCTGTCGGAGCCGAGGCTGAGCGGGGAGCCCTCGTTCTGCAGGGCCACGGCGGGTCCGATGCCGTCGGCGAGGTCGCGTTCGGTGGTGGGGCACATGCAGGTGCCGGTGGAGCTGCCGCCGATCAGCGATACGTCCTCGGCGGTGAGGTGGGTGTTGTGCACACCGGTGGTGCGCGGGCCGAGGACGCCGTGCAGGGCGAGGAGCTGGGCGGGCGTGCAGCCGTGGATCTCGTGGCACGCCTCGTTCTCGGCGGTCTGCTCCGACAGATGCACATGGAGGGGGGCGCGCCGCTCCTCCGCCCATCCGGCGACGGTCGCCAACTGGTCGGCGGGTACGGCCCGCACGGAGTGGATAGCCGCCCCGATCCGCGCGTGATCCCGTTCCTTGAGAACTGAACAGCGTTCCGCCCAGGCGTCCGCGGTGCCGTCGGAGAAGCGCAGCTGGTGCCGGTCGGGCGGCCGTCCGAAGCCGGAGGAGAGGTAGGCGGTGTCGAGGAGGGTGATGCGGATGCCGGCCTCGGCGGCGGCCGCGAGCAGCGCCTCCCCCATGGCGTTGGGGTCGGCGTAGGGGGTGCCGCCGGGCGCGTGGTGCACGTAGTGGAACTCTCCGACGGCGGTGATCCCGGCCAGCGCCATCTCGGCGTACACGGCGCGGGCGAGGGCGTGGTAGCTGTCCGGGGTGAGCCGGTCGGCGGTGGCGTACATGACCTCGCGCCAGGTCCAGAAGGTGCCGGAGCCGACCTGGACGGTGGAGCGCAGGGCACGGTGGAAGGCGTGGCTGTGGGCGTTCGCCAGTCCGGGGAGGGTCAGTCCGCGCAGGATCTCGGCGCCGTGCGGGGGCGTGGGGACGCCGGTGCGGACGGCGGCGATGCGCCCGTCCGTCACGTCGAGGGCGACGCCCGGCTCGACATGGGTGCCGAGCCAGGCGTGCTCCAGCCAGTACGTCCGCGGGGTGGCGGTCACGGGGCGGCCAGTCCTTCCAGTACGTCGGCGAGGGCGAGGACCCCGGCCACGCAGTCGTCCTCGGCGGCGGACTCGGCCGGGGAGTGCGAGACGCCGGTGGGGTTCCGTACGAACAGCATGGCGGTCGGGACGCGTCCGGCGAGGATTCCCGCGTCGTGTCCGGCGCCGGTGCCGAGGACGGGCACCTTCAGGCCGGCGTCCTTGCCGAGGATGCGGGCGAGCCGGTCGCGCAGGGCGTGGTCGAACTCGACGACGGGGGTGAAGGACTCGCGCTCCACGTCCAGCTGGACGCCGTGGGCGGCGGCGGACGCGCGAGCGGCCCGCTCCACCCCGCCGACCACCGCGTCCAGGCGCTCCTGGTCGGCGGCGCGGGAGTCGAGCCAGCCACGCACCAGGGAGGGCACGGCGTTGACGCCGTTCGGCTCGACGGCCATCTTGCCGAACGTGGCGACCCCGCCCGCCTGTTCGGCCTCCCGGCGGGCGGCGAGGACGGTCTCCGCGTACGGCAGCATCGGGTCGTGCCGGTCGGCGAGCCGGGTGGTCCCGGCGTGGTTGGCCTCGCCGCGGAAGTCGAACCTCCAGCGGCCGTGCGGCCAGATCGCGGACGCGACGCCGACCGGGTCGCCGGTGAGGTCCAGGGCGCGGCCCTGTTCGACGTGCAGCTCGACGAACGCGCCGATGCGGGCGAGGCGTACGGGGTCGGGGCCGATGGCGTCCGGGTCGTAGCCGGCGGTCTCCAGGGCCTGCGGGAGGGTGATGCCGTCGGCGTCGGTGAGGCGGTGGGCCTGGTCGACGGTGAGCGCGCCCGCGGTGAGCCGGGAGCCGACGCAGGCGAGCCCGAAGCGGGCGCCCTCCTCGTCGCCGAAGTTGACGATGCCGAGGGGCTTTACGGGCCGCACGCCCCGGCGGCGCAGTTCGTCGAGGGCGGCGAAGGCGGAGACGACGCCGAGGGGGCCGTCGAAGGCGCCGCCGTCGGGCACGGAGTCCAGGTGCGACCCGGTGACCACGGCGTCCCCCTCGGCGGGGTCGCCGAGCCAGGCCCACTGGTTGCCGTTGCGGTCCACCTCGTAGGCGAGGCCGCGGCGGCGGGCCTGCTCGCGGAACCAGTCCCGGCAGTCGGCGTCGGCGCCGGTCCAGGCGAACCGGCGGTAGCCACCGCTGGCGGAGTTCCGTCCCACGGGCAGCAGTTGCCGCCACATCTCGTGGAACGAATCAGGCTGTGGGCAGTCGTTCCGCAGGGCGATGGGGGTCCCCCCGCTCGAACGAAGCCGAGAGTGGGGGCGGGTGGGCACAGCCAGATCCGCGGACGGCGACGAACCGCTCGCCTCCACCGAGGAGTTGCCGTTACCCGTCACGCGTCGTCACCCTCACGCATAGGCACCCGGACACCCTTCGCGTCCGCCACCGACTCCGCGATGTCGTACCCGGCGTCCACGTGCCGGATGACACCCATGCCGGGGTCGTTGGTGAGCACGCGGCGGATCTTCTCGCCGGCCAGGGCGGTGCCGTCGGCGACGGTGACCTGCCCCGCGTGGATGGACCGCCCCATGCCGACGCCGCCGCCGTGGTGGATGGACACCCAGGAGGCGCCGGAGGCGACATTGACCATGGCGTTCAGCAGCGGCCAGTCGGCGATCGCGTCGGAGCCGTCGAGCATCGCCTCGGTCTCCCGGTAGGGGGAGGCGACGGAGCCGCAGTCGAGGTGGTCGCGGCCGATGACGACCGGCGCGGACAGCTCGCCGCTCGCGACCATGTCGTTGAAGCGCTCGCCGGCCTTGTCGCGCTCGCCGTAGCCGAGCCAGCAGATGCGGGCGGGCAGGCCCTGGAAGTGGACCCGCTCCCCGGCCATCTTGATCCAGCGGGCGAGGGACTCGTTCTCCGGGAAGAGGTCGAGGATCGCGCGGTCGGTCCTCGCGATGTCGGCGGGGTCGCCGGAGAGTGCGGCCCAGCGGAAGGGGCCCTTGCCCTCGCAGAACAGGGGGCGGATGTAGGCGGGGACGAAGCCGGGGAAGGCGAACGCCCGCTCGTACCCCGCGAGCTGGGCTTCGCCGCGGATGGAGTTGCCGTAGTCGAAGACCTCGGCGCCGGCGTCCTGGAAGCCGACCATCGCCTCGACGTGCCGGGCCATGGACTCGCGGGCGCGGGCGGTGAAGCCGGCCGGGTCCTTGGCGGCCGCGTCGGCCATGTCCTCGAAGGCCGTGCCGAGGGGCAGGTAGGCGAGGGGGTCGTGGGCGGAGGTCTGGTCGGTGACGATGTCGATCGGGGCGCCCATGGCGAGGAGCTGGGGGACGGCCTCGGCCGCGTTGCCGAGGACGCCGATCGACAGGGGGCGGCGGGCGTCGCGGGCCTCGGTGGCGAGCTGGAGGGCGTGGTCGAGGGAGTCGGCCCTCACGTCCAGGTAGCGGTGTTCGATGCGGCGGTCGATGGCACGCGGGTCGCAGTCGACGCAGATCGCGACGCCGTCGTTCATGGTGACCGCGAGCGGCTGGGCGCCGCCCATGCCGCCGAGTCCGGCGGTGAGGGTGATGGTGCCGGCGAGGGAGCCGCCGAAGCGCTTGGCGGCGACGGCGGCGAAGGTCTCGTAGGTGCCCTGGAGGATGCCCTGGGTGCCGATGTAGATCCAGGAGCCGGCGGTCATCTGCCCGTACATGGTCAGGCCGAGCTGCTCCAGGCGGCGGAACTCCTCCCAGTTCGCCCAGTCGCCGACCAGGTTGGAGTTGGCGATGAGGACGCGCGGCGCCCACTCGTGGGTCTGCATGACGCCGACGGGGCGGCCGGACTGGACGAGCAGGGTCTCGTCCTGCCTGAGGGTCCTCAGGGTGCGGACCATGGCGTCGAAGGAGCGCCAGTCGCGGGCGGCCTTGCCGGTGCCGCCGTAGACGACGAGCTTGTCGGGGTGCTCGGCGACCTCGGGGTCGAGGTTGTTGTGCAGCATCCGCAGGGCGGCCTCCTGCTGCCATCCCAGGGCGCTCGGTTCCGTGCCGCGCGGTGCCCGGACGGGGCGGGGTCCTGACATGGGGGGCCTCCAGGTGACCAGGGATGGGACTGCAGATATTCACATCCTCGCGAGCTGAATAGACCTAGTCAATACAGGGGGTGCGTCGGCGCCTCCGTCCGGGGGATGTTTGGCTGGATGCATGCGCGCGAACGAGCAGATGAGTGACAGGGCGGGCGACGTGACGGCCGGGGCCGACCCGCGGGCCGCCGGGCGGGCGGCCCGCCGGGACGCCGCGGTGCGGGCGGCCGTGGAGCAGGGGTTTCTCGACACCGGCGCGCCCCTCGTGGCGCTGCTCGACGTGACGGGCATCCGTGAATCGGCGGCGGACCTGCGGGACGCGTTCGAGGCGGTGACCGCGCCCGGCACGCCGGTGCTGCACGCCTTCGCGGTGAAGGCGAGCCCGCTGGTGCCGGTGCTGCGGCTGCTGCACGAGGAGGGCGTCGGCGCGGAGGTGGCCAGCCCGGGCGAGCTGGCGCTGGCGCGCGCCGCGGGCGTGGAGCCGGGGCGGACGGTGCTGGACTCCCCCGCGAAGACGCTCGCCGAGCTGCGGGAGGCGCTGGAGCTGGGCATCGCCGTCAACGCGGACAACCCGCAGGAGCTGGAGCGGATCGACGCGCTGGTGGCCGGCACGGAGGTCCGCTCGCCGCTGGGCATCCGGGTGAACCCGCAGGTCGGGGGCGGTTCCATCGAGGCGCTGTCGACGGCGACGGCCACCTCGAAGTTCGGTGTGGCGCTGCGGGACGAGGGGGCGCGGGAGTGGGTGGTCCAGGCGTACCTGGACCGTCCGTGGCTGACCCGGCTGCACGCCCACACCGGCTCCCAGGGCATCGCCCTGACGATGATGGCGCGCGGGGTCGCGGAGACGTACGAACTGGCGGAGGAGATCAACCGGCGGGCCGGACGGCAGCAGGTCGACACCCTCGACATCGGCGGCGGACTGCCGGTGAACTTCGCCTCCGAGGAGAGCGGCCCGACGTACGCGGAGTACGCGCGGCTGCTGAAGGAGACGGTGCCCGGGCTGTTCGACGGGCGGTACGGGCTGGTCACCGAGTTCGGCCGGTCGCTGCTGGCCAAGCACGGCACGGTGGTCACGCGCGTGGAGTACGCCAAGAGCGCGGGCGGCCGTCCGGTCGCGGTGACCCACGCGGGCGTGCAGGTCGCGACGCGGACGGTGTACGCGCCGGAGTCGTGGCCGCTGCGGATCGCCGCGTACGACGCGAAGGGGCTGCCCAAGGAGGGCCCGGCGGTCGTCCAGGACGTGGCCGGCCCGGCCTGCTTCGCCGGCGACCTGCTGGCGCGGGGGCAGGAGCTGCCGCTGCTGGAGCAGGGCGACTACGCGGCGGCGCTGGACACCGGCGCGTACTACTTCGCGCACCACTACGCGTACAACTCGCTCCCCCGCCCGGCGATCCTGGGCTTCACCCAGTCCCCCACGGGCGCCGTCACCTTCGCGACGGTCCGCCCGGCCCAGCGGATCGAGGAGATCGTGACGGAGTCGGGAGCGGCCCACGCGGATGCCCTGACGGGTCTGAGCTGACCCGCCCGGGGTGTGACATCGCCCGGCCGTCCCGGGCGCGTGACCGCCACGCGCCCGGGGTGGTCGGTCAGGCGGCCGTCGCCAGCTTCCGCCGCGCTCCGCCCGGGGCCGCGTCGCCCGCCGCGATGCCCGTCGTGCGGTAGGCCTTCACGGCGCGGCCGGCCGGGCGGCCCGCGCCCCTGCGGAGCCAGTCGACCCGGACCCACAGCAGTACGTCGTCGGCGCGTTCCAGGCGGCCGATCCATGCCGCCTTCAGCCACAGGCCCACGCCGCACCCGGCGAGCAGCAGGCCGGCCGCGGCGGGCGCCGCGAGGGAAGAGCCGAGCGCGGCGACGAAGGCGATCAGCAGCCACCAGCGGTGCGCCCGGCGCCAGTTGCGCGCGGTGACCGCGCGGTCCTGCAGCACGTCGTGCCGGCCGGCCCGGGCCGCCGCGCGGGCCAGGGCGCGGTACCGGCCCCGCCGCGTCAGCGCCACCAGCGCCGCGGCCACGAGGAACAGCGCGGCTCCACCGAGCGCGCCGATCCGCAGCCCCGTCAGGCCCGGCACGAACGCCCCGGCGCCCGCGGCGACGACTCCCAGCCACCACAGTGGCGCGGCTCCGGCCCGTACGACGACGGCCACCCGGGCCAGCCCCTGTCCTCCGCGCGTCACGTCCAGCCTCCCGTCTTCCGATTCCTGAGGAAGTCCATCTGTGGCAAGTCCCTTACCTGGGGAACGCCTGTGAGGGAAGTCCCCTGCGAACGGACGCTAGCGGGGCAAGCTGAGACGATTCTGAGAAGACGCGGGGTCGGCTCGCGCGTCATTCCACGAACAGCCCCCGCGCCGCCGCCCGGGCGTCGAACTCCTCGAGCCGCGCCTGCGCGTCGGGCAGGTCGTCGCACATGGCCTCCAGCAGCACCCGCCCCAGCAGCATCGGCGCGCACGCGGTGTCGAACACCAGCGCCGTGCCGACGGCGGCCGGCAGCAGCAGGTCGGACGTCTTGGCGACGGGCGCGAACGGCGAGTCGGCGACGGTGACGACGGTCAGTCCGGACTCCTTGGCGTGGACGAGCGCGTCGAGCACCTCGCGCGGATGCCGCGGCAGCGCGAAACACAGCAGCGCCGACGCCCCCGCGCGCACGGCCGCGTCGATCCGGTCGAGCAGCATGGTGCCGCCCTCGTTGAGCAGTCGTACGTCCGGGTGGACCTTGGCGGCGAAGTAGGCGAAGCCGTGCGCCTGGGCGGCGGCCGCCCGCAGGCCGAGCACGGGCAGCGGCCGGCTCTCCGCGAGCACCCGCCCCGCGCGCCGCACGGGCTCGGGGTCGGCCAGCACCTCCGCGAGATGCCGCAGGTTCTCGATCTCTGCCTCGACGGCCTGCTGGTACTCGTTGGACGAGCCGGCGTCGGGAGCGGGTTCGGCCGGCGCGACCTCGCGCAGGTAGCGGCGCAGCGCGGGGTAGCCGTCGAAGCCGAGGGCGACCGCGAAGCGGGTCACGGACGGCTGGCTCACCCCGGCCAGCTCGGCCAGCTCCACGCTGGACAGGAACGGCACGTCGGCGGCGCGCCGCACCATGCTGTGCGCGATGCGCCGCTGCGTGGGCGTCAGCCGGTGCCCCTCGAAGAGCGCCTGGAGACGCGCCGCGGGGCTCTCGGTGCCGCTCATGACCTGACTCCCCCTCGGCCGTCCCCGGCCCATTCATCCGTCCTGACTTCTGCATGCCGTTATACAGGCGAACGCCCCACCGCGCCGGGCGGGCGCCGGACCCGGCACGGATCACGCCATGTCCGGGATCCGGAACCCTCTTCTCCGACACGTCCGGATCTCGACGATTTCGCCACGAGGTCCGCCCGGCCGGGAACGGCCGGATAGCGTAAGTCGTCGAACATGTAAGCAATTTAAGACTCAGGTGCCCCACGGGGCACAGGGCGCAGGAGTGGGTGGGGGCGTGGACGCGCAGAGTCGTGGGCGGGCGGAAGGGGCCGATCCCGCCGACCAGTGGGTGCTCAATCCGCAGACCGGTGACTACGAACTGAGGCTGGACGGCGGGCCGCCGCCGGCACCTCCGGCGCCCTCGGTGCCGCGCCAGCGCACCCCCCGGGCGCCCGGCCCGCGCCCCGGCGGCACGCGCGAGCGCGCCCCGGGCCCGCCCGAGCGGGACGAGGACACCGCCCCCGACGGCCCCCGCGACTCCCACCGCCGCAAGCGCAAGCAGCCGAAGAGGTCCGGCAGGCGCAAGGCGCTCATGTGGACCGGGGGCGTGATGGGCCTGGTGCTCGTGGGCGGCTCGGCGTTCGCGTACTACTGGTGGGACCGCCTGTACGGGAACATCGACACCGTCGACATCGGGGACGTCGGCAGCGACACCGTCCTCGGGGACGGCCCGGCCAACATCCTGGTCATCGGCAACGACGTCCGCACCGGCAAGGGCAACGAGGCGTACGGCAACCGGGACAACGTGACCGGGCACGCCGACACCACGCTGCTGTTCCACGTCGCCGGGGACCGGTCCAACGCGACGGTGGTGAGCATCCCCCGCGACCTGATGACCGAGATACCGGACTGCGAGACCCGGCAGTCCGACGGCTCGACGAAGACGATCCCCGGCTCGGACGGCACCACCCGGTTCAACGAGTCGTACGGCGTCGAGGGCCGCGACCCCGGCTGCACCATGCGCACGGTCGAGCAGCTGACCGGCCTGGACGTGGACCACTTCATGATGTTCGACTTCAACGCCGTCAAGACGCTGTCCACGGCGGTCGGCGGCGTCGAGGTGTGCCTGGAGGAGCCCCTGAAGGACACCTCGGGCGGCACCAAGCTCGACCTGCCGGAGGGCAAGAGCGTCATCCAGGGCGAGGAGGCGCTGTCCTTCCTGCGCAACCGGCACGGGCTGAAGAACGAGAGCGACCTGGACCGGATCGGGATGCAGCAGAAGTTCGTCGCGTCGATGCTGCGCCGCCTCAAGGAGGACACGCTCAGCAGCCCGTCGAAGATGCTGGACGTCGCCGACGCGGCCACCAAGTCCCTCACCGTGGACAAGGGCATCGGCAGCCCCACCAAGCTGCTCACCCTCGCCAAGGAGCTCGGCAAGATCGACCTGAAGAACATCACCCTGATGACGCTCCCGGTCGTCGACAACCCGGACGAGCCGACGCCCGTCACCGTCGTGCCGGACCCGGTGAAGGCGCCGCAGGTGTTCTCCATGCTCCAGGACGACGTGTCGTTCACCGAGGTGAAGAAGCAGCAGAAGAAGGCCAAGGACAAACAGGAAGCGCTGCTGAAGGGCGCGCGGGCCGAGGCGTCCGCCGTGCGCGTCGACGTCCTCAACGGCGGCGGCCCGCAGGGCGCGGCCGGGGAGACGGTCGCCTGGCTGCAGAACAGCCAGGGGGTGCCCCTCTCGGCGAACCAGGGCAACGCCCCCGCGAAGGTCGCCCGCACCCAGCTCGTGTACGCCCCGGACCAGGCGGACCAGGCGCGCAAGCTCGCCGACCTGATGGGCCTGCCGGCCGCCGCGATGAAGCCCACGGCGGACGCCGGCGGCGACGGACCGATGACGCTGACCCTCGGCCCCGACTTCAAGAAGGCCGGGGTGCCGATCGCGACGCCGAAGAAGGTCGACGTCCCGCAGTCCCGCGCCGACGAGAAGATGTGCAAGGGCTGAGGCCCGGTCGGCGTGCGCGAACCGGGGAACGGCGGCCCGAGGGCGGGAACGGGGGTTACCCCCAGTGCGGGCCGCCTCCCGCGTGCCTACCTTGTGAGGCATGACCGGAATGGACGCGCGGGACGCCGAGCTCAAGAAGGAACTCCACGCCTCCCTGCAGGCCCGCAGGGAACTGGGCGAGGACTACGAGACCGCCCTGGTCGACTCGTTCCTGGAGAAGGTCGACCAGCGCATCGACGGCGCCGTGGAGCGCCGGGTCCGCCGGCAGCTCGCCGAGCAGCGGCTGACGTCCGCCCGGGACGCGCGGGCGCCGAAGGCCACGGACTCCTGGGGCGAGCGGTTCGGCTTCGGGATCGTGTCGCTGGTGCTGGCGGTGCCGCTGTCCGCGATCGGCGGGGGCGTGGCCGACCTGCCCGGCCTGCTGGTCGCCTGGGCGGGGATCGTCGGCGTGAACGTCGTCCAGGCCGTGCGCACCAACCCGGGGCTGTTCCGCGGCCGTCGCTCCACGCGGGACGACGACGCCTGGGAGGACTGAGCGGGGGGCTCGGCGTACGCGCCGGGGGAAAGATGTGCGCGGGGACCGCCGCACCCCCGTTGCCGGGGGGCGGGACGACGGCGGTCCCCGCGAACACGCGCTGCGCCACGGGCGTAGTGCGTTTCACAGGCGTCCATGGAGGTCCGGGAGCCGCTCCGGAGGTCCTGCGACGCCGTGTGAGCCGCCGGCCGGAACGGGGAGCCGCTCCCGTCCCGCCGACATCCACCACTGTGCCGGAGCTGTGTTAACCGAGTGCTGCGCGGGCGTGACGTGCTCGTACCACTTCTCGGAAGTCCCGCCTCTGGGGTCCGGGACCTGGGTGCGGGCCGTCGTGGGTTGCGCGCGCAGTCCCCCGCGCCCCTTCGGGACGCGGGGACCGCAGCACCCCTCAGGGGACGCGGGAACTGCGCGATCAGCCCCCGCCCCGCCGCGGACGACCTCTCAGGCGCCGTTCTTGGCCAGGAAGGACAGCAGGTCCTGACGGCTCACCACGCCCGTCGGCTTGCCCTCCACCAGCACGATCGCCGCGTCCGCCTTGCCCAGCACGGCCATCAGGTCCGCGACCGGCTCACCGGAGCCGACCTGCGGCAGCGGCGCGGACATGTGCTTCTCCAGCGGGTCGTCCAGCGACGCGCTCTTGCTGAACAGCGCGTCCAGCAGCTCACGCTCCACGACCGAGCCGACGACCTCCGCGGCCATCACGTCCGGGTGGCCGGCGCCCGGCTTCACGACCGGCATCTGCGAGACGCCGTACTCGCGCAGCACCTCGATGGCCTGGCCGACGGTCTCGTCCGGGTGCATGTGGACGAGGGACGGGATGTGGCCGCCCTCCTTGTCGTCCAGGACGTCGGCGACGCGGGCGCTCGGGCCGCTGTCCTCGAGGAAGCCGTAGTCGGCCATCCACTCGTCGTTGAAGATCTTGCTGAGGTAACCGCGGCCGCTGTCCGGCAGCAGCACGACGACGACGTCGTCCTCGCCGAGCCGGGAGGCCACCTCCAGCGCCGCCACGACCGCCATGCCGCAGGAGCCGCCCACCAGCAGTCCCTCCTCCTTCGCGAGGCGGCGGGTCATCTGGAAGGAGTCCTTGTCGGAGACGGCGACGATCTCGTCCGCGACGTCACGGTCGTAGGCGGTCGGCCAGAAGTCCTCGCCGACGCCCTCCACCAGGTACGGGCGGCCGGAGCCGCCGGAGTACACCGAGCCCTCGGGGTCCGCGCCGATGACCTTGACGCGGCCGTCGCTGGCCTCCTTGAGGTAGCGGCCGGTGCCGGAGATGGTGCCGCCGGTGCCGACGCCGGCCACGAAGTGGGTGATCTTCCCCTCGGTCTGCTCCCACAGCTCGGGGCCGGTGGAGTGGTAGTGCGACAGGGGGTTGTTCGGGTTGGAGTACTGGTCCGGCTTCCAGGCGCCCGGCGTCTCACGGACCAGCCGGTCGGAGACGTTGTAGTACGAGTCGGGGTGCTCGGGGGCCACGGCCGTCGGGCAGACGACGACCTCGGCGCCGTACGCGCGCAGGACGTTGATCTTGTCCGTGGAGACCTTGTCCGGGCAGACGAAGATGCACTTGTAGCCCTTCTGCTGGGCCACGATGGCGAGTCCGACGCCGGTGTTGCCGCTGGTCGGCTCGACGATGGTGCCGCCGGGCTTCAGCTCGCCGCTCTTCTCGGCCGCCTCGATCATGCGCAGGGCGATGCGGTCCTTCACGGAGCCGCCCGGGTTGAAGTACTCCACCTTGGCCAGGACGGTGGCCCTGATGCCCTTGGTCACGCTGTTGAGCCGCACCAGCGGGGTGTTGCCGACGAGGCTGATCATCGAGTCGTGGAATTGCACCGTTGTCTCCGGATGCTGCAAAAGAGGTGGTCGTGGTGGTGATGCCAGCCTAGGCCCTTCCCGCCGCACTACCCGGCCGGGTCGTTCACTCCCCGTCGGGATTGGACCACCGTCCGTACGGGGCAAGACCTGGGTGTACGGCTACGAGGAGGTGGCGGCGAGCATGACGGGCATGTCGAGGGCGCGGGTGGCCCGGCGCATCGCGGCCGGCGCCGCGTACGGCGGCGGGGGGATCGGGCTGGCCGGCGCGGCGGCGGTGGGGGTGCTGCTCGCGGAGATGCAGCTGGCCCGGCGCCGGGTGGGCAACGGCGCGACTCCTCACGTGCCCCACGCGGACGGGCTGTACGGCGCCTCCTACACGGTGCCGGGCGATCCGGCGCTGCGGCTGACGATGCTGGGCGACTCCACGGCGGCCGGGCAGGGCGTGCACCGGGCCGGGCAGACGCCGGGCGCGCTGCTCGCCTCCGGGGTGGCGGCGATCGCGGAACGTCCGGTGGGGCTGTCCACGGTCGCGGTGCCGGGTGCCTGCTCGGACGACCTGGACCGGCAGGTGAGCCGGGCGCTGGCGGACCCGTCGCGGGTGCCGGACATCTGCGTGATCATGGTCGGCGCCAACGACGTCACCCATCGCATGCCGCCCACCCGCTCCGTGCGGCACCTCGCGGCGGCGGTGCGGCGGCTGCGGACGGCCGGCGCGGAGGTGGTGGTCGGCACGTGCCCGGATCTCGGCACGATCGAGCCGGTACGGCAGCCGCTGCGCTGGCTGGCCCGCCGCGCCTCACGGCAGCTCGCGGCGGCGCAGACGATCGGCGTGGTCGAGCAGGGCGGGCGCACGGTGTCGCTGGGCGACCTGCTGGGCCCGGAGTTCGCGGCGAACCCGCGGGAGCTGTTCGGCCCGGACAACTACCACCCCTCGGCGGAGGGGTACGCGACGGCGGCGATGGCGGTCCTGCCGACGGTGTGCGCGGCGCTGGGGCTGTGGCCGGCGGATGAGGAGCGTCCGGACGCGGCGCGCCGCGAGGGGTTCCTGCCGGTGGCGCGGGCGGCGGCGGAGGCCGCGTCGGAGGCGGGTACGGAGGTCACGGCGGCGATGCCGACGGGGCCTCGGGGCGCCTGGGCCCTCCTCAAGCGCCGCCGGCGCCGGAGGGTGACGGAGTCGGAGCCGGAACCGTCCACGCAGCCGTCCCCGTGACCCACCTCGCTCCTCCGCGACGCCGGGTGCGGGTAGTCCATGGCTGGTCGCGCAGTTCCCCGCGCCCCTGAGGATGCTTCCGCAGCTGCGGGCAGACGTGCCCCAGGCGGCACGGGTGGGCGCAGCGGCACCCATTCGACGCCGGGCGCGCGGGCAGTCCGTGGCTGGTCGCAGTTCCCCGCGCCCCTGAGGGACGCTTCGGCCACGGCCGCTGGAGGGGCGCCGCTGCC
Organism: Streptomyces sp. P9-2; assembly: GCF_051903975.1. Classification (NCBI taxonomy): domain Bacteria; kingdom Bacillati; phylum Actinomycetota; class Actinomycetes; order Kitasatosporales; family Streptomycetaceae; genus Streptomyces; species Streptomyces sp. P9-2. The sequence goes on along the minus strand of NZ_CP192633.1, from coordinate 2,164,021 downwards.
GTTGACCGACCCACCCCCAGGCCACCAAAAAGCAAGCGCTTAGAAAGTTGCGGCCCATCTCACACCCCGACACGCGTGACCGCACGCATACGTACCGGTAACTTCCCAACGGACGCCGCCCAGCGCCACGCCGCACCCTCTTCACTCTGGAGCCGTGATGCCCGAAGCCGTGATCGTTTCCGCCGCCCGCTCCCCCATCGGCCGCGCCTTCAAGGGCTCGCTCAAGGACCTGCGGCCGGACGACCTGACCGCCACGATCATCCAGGCGGCCCTCGCCAAGGTCCCCGAGCTGGACCCGAGGGACATCGACGACCTGATGCTCGGCTGCGGTCTGCCCGGCGGCGAGCAGGGCAACAACCTCGGCCGGGTCGTCGCCGTGCAGATGGGCATGGACCACCTCCCCGGCTGCACGATCACCCGCTACTGCTCCTCCTCCCTGCAGACCTCCCGCATGGCGCTGCACGCCATCAAGGCCGGCGAGGGCGACGTCTTCATCTCGGCCGGCGTCGAGACGGTCTCGCGTTTCGTGAAGGGCAACTCCGACAGCCTCCCGGACACGCACAACCCGCTGTTCGCCGAGGCCGAGGCCCGTACCGCCGAGGTCGCCCAGCAGGAGGGCACCACCTGGCACGACCCGCGTGAGGACGGCCTGGTCCCCGACCCGTACATCGCGATGGGCCAGACCGCGGAGAACCTCGCCCGCTGGAAGGGCGTCACGCGCCAGGAGATGGACGAGTTCGGCGTCCGCTCGCAGAACCTCGCCGAGGAAGCCATCAAGAACGGCTTCTGGGAGCGCGAGATCACCCCGGTGACGCTGCCCGACGGCACGGTCGTCAGCAAGGACGACGGCCCCCGCGCCGGCGTCACCATGGAGGGCGTCTCCGGCCTGAAGCCCGTCTTCCGCCCCGACGGCCTGGTCACCGCCGGCAACTGCTGCCCGCTCAACGACGGCGCCGCCGCGCTCGTCGTCATGAGCGACACCAAGGCCCGCGAGCTGGGCCTGACCCCGCTGGCCCGGATCGTGTCCACCGGCGTCTCCGGCCTCTCCCCGGAGATCATGGGCCTCGGCCCGGTCGAGGCGAGCAAGCAGGCCCTGAAGCGGGCCGGCCTGACCGTCGACGACATCGACCTGTTCGAGATCAACGAGGCGTTCGCCGCCCAGGTGATCCCCTCCTACAAGGACCTGGGCATCCCGCTGGAGAAGCTGAACGTCAACGGCGGCGCCATCGCCGTCGGCCACCCCTTCGGCATGACCGGCGCCCGCATCACCGGCACGCTCATCAACTCCCTGCAGTTCCACGACAAGCAGTTCGGTCTGGAGACCATGTGCGTCGGCGGCGGCCAGGGCATGGCGATGGTCATCGAGCGCCTGAGCTGACCCCCGCGCGCCGCTGAGTCACCGAGGCGGCACACCGCGTGAGAAAACGGCCCGGCACCCCCGTTCCCCGGGGCGCCGGGCCGTTCTGTGATCCAAATTCCCCCAGGATGTGACCTACGCCTCGCGGACGGGGTATTCGCGCAGGTCACGGAAGCCCGACCGGGCCTCCACACCCCGTCGGACTGTCCGATTCGTGACGTTACGCACTGACAGATGGTTAGTCCGCCCTTCAAGCTGATGTAGGAAGTCGGGGGTCGACTGTGAACCGGGAGTACGTCAGTGAGCGCCATGCCGATCGCCCTGCTGATCACCACGGCCGCCACCGGCGCCGTGGGCGTCGCCGTCCTGCGCAGCGTGCTCGTGCTGCGCCGACAGGTCACGGCACTGCACACCGAGCTGGCCAGGAGCCGGGCCACGGCCCGGGCCCAGGTCCCGCCCGCCCGCTCGGCGGGACCGGACGAGATACGCGCCGCGGTCGCCGAGGCGCTCGCCGAGGAGCGCGAGCGCGAGCTGGCCGAGGCGCGGGCGTTCTGGGCCGCCCAGGAGGCCCGTGACGCCTCGGACGGCCCGTCCCTGCTGGGTCTGCCCGACAGTGAGCTGTTCCTGCCCCGGCAGGCCGATTTCGCGGGGCTGGAGCCGGCCGTCGAGCCCGGCGGCGACACCGAGGAGCACGCCGGGGACTCCCCCGAGCTGGCCGCGGCCCGCCGCCGTCACCCCTCGCACCCGGACTTCGTGCCGCACTCCTCGCCGGTCGTGGGCGACCACGAGCGCACGGTGGAGGTGCTGGAGGAGCTGGCGGCCGCGCGCACCGAGCTGACCGACGTCCGCCCGGGCCCGCTGGGCACCCTGGACGTGTACGTGTTCGCCGACGGCACCACGCTGTGCATGACGCCGGGCCACCGCGAGACCGCGGACCGGCTGGCGGAGGCGCTGCGCGCGGGCGAGACGCCGTTCCTGCTGGGCGGCTCCGGCATCTCCGGGGCGTACACGCTGACGTTCTCGTGCGGCGAGGACAGCGTCTACATCCTCGCGGACCGCGTCATCGCGTCGCTGTAGGTCCCATGGTTCTTGACGCCCCCGGCGTTCCGGGGGCGCCCCTGTACCGCCCGGCGCACGCCCCTCGCGGGGTCACACACCCGCGCGCTCGCGTGCCTCCTCCACGAGCCGGGCGGCTTCGGCCACTTCCTCGTCGCTTTTCAGCACGAGGGCGAAGTCGTGTCCGGCGACCGTGATCTGGTCCGCGGCGGCGAACATGCCCGCGTCCGGCATCTCGCGCGGCTCGGTCCCCGGCTCCTCGACGAGCTGGGTGCGCCGCGCCAACTCCCTGGCCAGGGCGAGCGCCTCGGCCGCCGCCCCCCGCTGCAGCCGGCTCTGCGGCGCGGCCCGCAGGCGGTCGGCGAAATGATCCACGGCACGGATGAAGGGCGTCGTATCAACCACGCGGCGAGCGTACGCGGCGCGGCAGGACTGTTGCCAACGGACGGGTGCTCGGGCACGGTGACCTGAAGGACCGGCTTGTATCCCAGCGTCCGGAGGCGCCGATGTCCCAAGTCTTCTCCGCAGAGACCCACCGCAACATGCTCGCCCGCATCCCGCACTGCACCGGTCGTGAGATCTCCGACTGGCTGCGCACCGTCGAGGAAGGCCCGGCGCTCGTCCGCTTCGAGGAGAAGGTCAGCTGGCTGAGGCACGAGTACGACCTGGCGTACGGCCACGCCAAGGCGATCGTGCACGAGTACGACCTGCGGAGGGCGGCGCGCCGGCTGCTCTAGCCGGCGCCCGGCCCGTCCCCCCGGAACGGCCCCGAGACACGGCGAAGGGCCCCGGTCGGAACCGGGGCCCTTCGTCATGCCGTGCGGTTGACGCCGGGGCGTCAGTCGCTGTTGAGGATCGAGATGAGCCGCAGGAACTCGAGGTAGATCCACACCAGGGTCAGCGTGAGGCCGAAGGCGGCGAGCCAGGCCTCCTCACGCGGGGCCCCGTAGGCGATGCCGTCCTCGACCTGCTTGAAGTCCAGGGCGAGGAAGCAGGCGCCGAGGATGATGCCGATGACGCCGAACAGGACGCCGAGGGCGCCGCTGCGGAAGCCGAGGCCGTCGCCGCCGCCGATCACCGCGAACAGCAGGTTCACGGCCATCAGCAGGATGAAGCCGAGGGCGGCCGCCATGACGAAGCCGTAGAAGCGGCGGTTGACGCGGATCCACCCGGCCTTGTAGGCCACCAGCACACCGGCGAACACCGCCATGGTGCCGATCACGGCCTGCATGGCCGCGCCGTCGGCGATGCGGTTGTCGACGATGCTGGAGATGACGCCGAGGAACACACCCTCGAACGCGGCGTACGTCAGGATCAGCGCGGGCGAGGCCTTGCGCTTGAAGGACTGGACGAGCGCCAGGACCATGCCGATCAGGGCGGCGCCGATGCCGATGCCGTAGGACCGGCTGATGTTGGCGTCGTCGACCGGCAGCAGCGCCCAGGAGAGCGCCGCGGCGACGACGAGCACGCCCAGCGTGGTGGCCGTGCGCATCACGACGTCGTCGATCGTCATCCGGCCGGCCGCGGCGGGGGCCTGCGGCGGCGCGCCGTACTGCTGCTGCTGCGCGTACGGGTTCTGGGCGTACGGGTTGCCCGTCGGCTGTGCGTACGGGTTGGCCTGCGTGGCGACTGCGGGGCCCCCGGCCTGCGGCGCGGTGTTGAAGCCCGCGTAGCCGTTGTCGCGGCCGAACCCCCGTCGCGAGAAGACCGGGTTACTGCTCCTCATTTCACTCCTCCATGGCCACTCGGTGCGGCCTTGGCTCAAGAGTAATAGGTAGGCAAAGGAATGACCCTAATGCTTGGGGAGGATCTTTCCCTCGTTGTGCTGCGCAACACGCTACGCGTCCTGGTGATTCCCTTCACGGCGGGTGACGCACCGGTACCGAGCCGGTACCTGCCCGGAACCGGCCGGAGACAGTGACCGGCCGGTGGTCGGCCGAAGGACCGGCCGAGGGGTCAGTCGAGGGGGAAGCCGGTGTAGCCCTCGGCGAGGTCGGCCGCGGCGGACCGGGTGGTGGCGACGCGGTCCAGCCGGGCGAGCTGCAGCCGGTCCTCGAAGGCGGTGGCGCCGGGGGCGCGGTGCAGCAGGGCGGTCATGTCGTGGGAGTAGCGCTCGGCCTGCCAGACGCGGCGCAGGCAGGTCTCGGAGTACGCGTCGAGCAGCTCGGCGGAGCCGGTGCGCCGTTCGTGTTGCAGGGCACGGGCGAGGACGACCACGTCCCCGACGGCGAGGTTCAGGCCCTTGGCGCCGGCGGGCGGCACGATGTGGGCGGCGTCCCCGGCGAGGAAGAGGCGGCCGTACCGCATGGGCTCGTGGACGTAGGAGCGCATCGGGGTGACCGACTTCTGGGTGACGGGGCCGCGCTCCAGGGTCCAGCCGTCGGCGGTCTCCAGGCGGCGGGTGAGCTCGTCCCAGATCTCCTCGTCGGTCCACTCCTCGGCCTTGGTGCCCTCCGGCACCTGGAGGTAGAGGCGGGAGACGGACGGGGAGCGCATGGACAGCAGGGCGAAGCCGCGGTCGTGGCGGGCGTAGACCAGCTCGTCGTGGGAGGGCGGCACGTCGGCGAGGACGCCCAGCCAGGCGTACGGATAGACGCGCTCGAAGACGCGGGAGACGGCGGCGGGCACCGCGGTACGGCACACGCCGTGGAAGCCGTCGCAGCCGGCCACGTAGTCGCACTCCAGCACCTCCTCGCGGCCGTCGCGGCGGTAGCGGATCCGCGGGGCGTCGGTGTCGACGCCCTCCACGGCGAGCACCTCCGACTCGAAAAGGACCGGGGGACCGTCGGTCTCGGCGAGGGCGATGAGGTCCTTGCAGACCTCGGTCTGGGCATAGACGGTGACGCGGCGGCCGCCGGTGAGGTCGGGGAAGTCGACGCGGTGGCGGCGCCGGGCGAACCGCAGCTCGATGCCGTCGTGGGGCAGGCCCTCGCGGTCCAGCCGCTGTCCCGCCCCGGCCGCCCGGAGCACGTCGGCGGTGCCCTGCTCCAGCACCCCGGCGCGCTGCCGCCGCTCCACGTAGGCGCGGTCGCGGCTCTCCAGGACGACGCAGTCGATCCCCGCGAGCCGCAGCAGCCGCGCCAGCATCAGCCCGGCAGGCCCGGCCCCGACGATCCCCACGGCGGTACGCATCGACCGTCCCCCTTCACCCGCGAAACCGAACGCGAGTTTCCGCGCGCGGGCGCCTGGGTGTCAACGGGGCCCGCGGTGCCCCGAATCGCCCTACCTGACCGCCGGCTCAACTGTTCAATGCACCGGAGGGCGCAGGCATGTGGAACCGCATCGAAATGACGTGGTGCCGCAGACGGGGCGCCGGACGCGTCCGTCGCCGTCACGTCCCTCGAAGGGGGACGAAGGTCAGGCCGTGCGGCCGTGGTGGTGCCCGGAGCCGGACTTGAACCGGCACGCCCGCTCAGGGGCAGCGAGGTTTAAGCTCGCCGTGTCTGCATTCCACCATCCGGGCAGGCCGTGGGCTCCGCTTCGCGGTTCCGAGCCTATCGGTGACCCTCCCTCCGACTGCGGCGGGATGGGCCGATCTTGTCTTATTTTATTGGCGCCTGAGGGACCATCAGACACCGGAACGCACCGTCAGCACGCTCCACCAGCCTTGCGTGCCACGAGGCCCTCCGCACGCGGAATGACGGAATTTCACCGCCTGAACAGGGCGCACCACCCGTTCCGGGGACCGACCCGGGTAGGGGTCGTCCGTCATCCCCAGGTATGACCCGGCGCCCGGCGCTCCCTCCCGAGTCGCCCCCGGGAACCGGCGCAGCGGGTGACTACGCGGCGGCGAAGCCACGGAACGATGGTCGTGTCCCAGAAACACGCCGTCCCACAGGAGCTCATCCGTGACCACCGCCCCCCTCGCCGACCGGACCACCGCCGTGGCCGCACGCGCCACGGAGCTGTCGAAGATCTACGGCCAGGGCGAGACCCGGGTGGTCGCCCTGGACCGCGTCTCCGTCGACTTCCGGCAGGCCGAGTTCACCGCGATCATGGGTCCCTCGGGTTCCGGCAAGTCCACACTGATGCACTGCGTCGCCGGGCTCGACACCTTCTCCTCCGGCTCCGTGCGCATCGGCGACACCGAGCTGGGAGCGCTGAAGGACAAGCAGCTCACGCGGCTGCGCCGGGACAAGATCGGCTTCATCTTCCAGGCGTTCAACCTGCTGCCGACGCTGAACGCCCTGGAGAACATCACGCTCCCCATGGACATCGCGGGCCGCAAGCCCGACAAGGAGTGGCTGGACACCGTGATCCGGATGGTCGGACTGGCCGACCGGCTCGGCCACCGGCCCGCCCAGCTCTCCGGCGGCCAGCAGCAGCGGGTCGCGGTGGCGCGGGCGCTGGCGTCCCGGCCCGACATCGTCTTCGGCGACGAGCCCACCGGCAACCTCGACTCCCGCTCCGGCGCCGAGGTGCTCGGCTTCCTGCGCAACTCCGTGCGCGAGCTGGGCCAGACGGTGGTCATGGTGACCCACGACCCGGTCGCCGCCGCCTACGCGGACCGGGTGGTCTTCCTCGCCGACGGCCGCATCGTCGACGAGCTGTTCGGGCCGACGGCCGACTCCGTGCTGGACCGGATGAAGCGGTTCGACGCCAAGGGCCGCACCAGCTGAACCCGGGCCGCCCGCCGCCGCCCGTCCCCCTCTCCTCGTACGTCTGGACCGAGAAGACACCCATGTTCCGTACCGCCTTGCGCAACGTCCTCGCGCACAAGGCCCGGCTCCTGATGACCGTCCTCGCCGTGATGCTCGGCGTGGCCTTCGTCTCGGGGACCCTGGTCTTCACCAACACCCTCTCCGCCGCCCTGCAGAAGCAGTCCGCCAAGGGCTACGACCATGTCGACGTCGCCGTCTCCCCCGCCTGGAAGGAGGCCGAGGGCGACCAGGTGGGAGAGACGCACCGCCTCACCAGGGAGCTGGTCGACGACGCCGCCGCCGTGCCCGGCGCCGAGCGGGCGATCGGCGTCGTCTCCGGCTTCACCGCGATCGCCGGCAAGGACGGCAAGCTGATCGGCGACGGCTTCCAGTCGCACGGCGGCAACTACTGGGGCGACGACGACCCCCGTTATCCGCTGGCCGAGGGACGCGCCCCGAAGGGCGAGGGCGAGATCATCATCGACTCCGAGACCGCCCGGCGGGCCGGCTACGAGGTCGGCGACACCGTGCGCATGTCGGTCGACGGCCCCGTGCTGGAGCCGGTGATCACCGGTGTGTTCACCACCGACGACGGCAACGTCGCGGCCGGCGGCAGCCTCACCCTGTTCGACACGGCGACCGCGCAGAAGCTGTTCGGCAAGCCGGGCGCCTTCGACGAGATCGACGTCCAGGCCAAGGCCGGGGTCACCGAGACGGAACTGCGGGACCAGCTGGAGAAGGCGCTGCCGAAGGGCGCCGTCGACACCGTCACCGGCAAGCAGCTCGCCGACGACCAGGCGGAGATGATCGCCTCCTCGATGAGCGGTCTGAAGCAAGGGCTGCTGGTCTTCGCCGGGATCTCCCTGTTCGTCGGCACGTTCATCATCGCCAACACCTTCACCATGCTGGTCGCCCAGCGCACCAAGGAACTCGCGCTGCTGCGCGCCGTCGGCGCCTCGCGCCGTCAGGTCACCCGCTCGGTGCTGATCGAGGCGCTGGTCGTCGGCACGGTCGCCGCCGTCACCGGTCTGCTCGCCGGCATCGGCATCGGCGTCGGACTGCGCTCCCTGATGGGCGTCCTCGACGCCCCCGTGCCCGACGGCCCTCTGATCGTCAGCCCGGGCACGGTCGCCGCCGCGTTCGCCGTCGGCATCCTGGTCACCGTGCTCGCCGCGTGGCTGCCGGGCCGCCGCGCCGCCAGGATCCCGCCGGTCGCGGCGATGAGCGCGGTGCACGCCAAGGCCACCACCAAGTCGCTCGTGCTGCGCAACACCCTGGGCGCGCTGCTCTCGGCGGCCGGTGTCGCGGTGGTCCTCACGGCCACCACGATGGACGGCACCGACGGCCAGGCGCCGATGGGTCTCGGCGCGGTGCTGCTGATCATCGGCGTGTTCGTGCTGACCCCGCTGCTGTCCCGTCCGCTGATCGCCGCCGCCTCGCCGGTGCTGCGCCTGTTCGGGGTCTCCGGCAAGCTGGCCCGGCAGAACTCGGTGCGCAACCCGCGCCGCACCGCCGCCACCGCGTCCGCGCTGATGATCGGACTCACCCTGATCACCGGTCTGACGGTGACGGCGGGCAGCCTCCAGCAGGCCATCGAGAAGCTCGCGGCGTCCTCGATCAAGGCGGACTACACGGTCTCGATGGTGAACTACAACGCGCTGTCCCCGGACGTCGAGAAGACGCTGAAGGACACCGAGGGCGTGGTCGCCACCAGCCCGATGCGCAACGCGGTCACCCGTGTCGACGGCGAGACCGAGTACGTCACCGGCGTCGACGGCTCCACCGTCTCCGGCCTGCTGGACCTGCCGGTCCGGCACGGGGCGTTCGAGGTGGCCGGCACCCGGGTGGTCGCGGACGAGACGACCGCGGCGTACTACGGCTGGAAGGCCGGCGACACCTTCACCCTGGCCTTCGAGGACGGCGCCAAGGAGCGGCTGACGCTCGCCGGCGTCTACGAGTCCAACGAGATGGTCCGCGGCATCCTGCTCGACACCGCCGTCCTCGGCCCCCACGACAAGGACGCGGCCGACATGCAGGTGCTGGTGAAGACGGCCGACGGCACGTCCGACGCGGTCAAGGACTCGCTGGAGAAGGCGCTCGGCAGCAACCCGGGCATCGCGGTCCAGGACCGGAAGGACATCTCCGACGAGATCGGCCAGATGTTCACCATCGTCCTGAACATGGTCTACGGCCTGCTGGCGATGGCGGTGATCGTGGCGGTGCTCGGCGTCGTCAACACGCTGGCGATGTCGGTGTTCGAGCGGTCGCAGGAGATCGGCATGCTGCGGGCGGTCGGCCTGGACCGGCGGGGCGTGAAGCGCATGGTCCGGCTGGAGTCGATGGTGATCTCCCTGTTCGGCGCCGTCCTCGGTCTCGGTCTGGGCGTGTTCTTCGGCTGGGCGGCCGGCGAGCTGATCGCCCCGCGGATGGCGACGTACGAACTGGTCGTGCCGTGGGACCGCATGGGCCTGTTCCTGCTGCTCGCGGCGGTGGTCGGGGTGCTGGCCGCGCTGTGGCCGGCGCGGCGCGCGGCCCGGCTGAACATGCTGCAGGCGATCAAGGCCGAGTAACCGGCGCCTCCGAGCACGACGGGCCCTGCTCCCCCTGGAGCGGGGCCCGTTCTCGTGCGCCCGGGTCAGGTCCAGACGCGGCTGCGCAGCGGCAGTCCGGAGGCGCCGGACTCGGGCGTGCGCACGGCGACGACCTGGTTCACGCCGATGCGGTTGCGTTCGAAGGCGAGCGCGGAGGCGGCCATGTAGAGCTGCCAGACCCGGGTCCGCCCGGGCCCGGCGAGGGCGACCGCGCGCGCCCGGTCCGCCTCCAGGTTGGCCACCCAGCGGCGCAAGGTGAGGGCGTAGTGCTCGCGCAGGGACTCCACGTCGCGGACCTCGAACCCGGCGCGCTCCAGCAGGGTGACGGTGGTGCCGAGCGGGGCCAGCTCGCCGTCGGGGAAGACGTAGGCGTCGATGAACTCGTCGACCTGGTACGCGGACTCGTCGCGCCGGGGACGGCGGGCGATCTGGTGGTTGAGCAGTCGGCCGCCCGGCTTCAGCAGCCGGTGCAGGACGGTCGCGTACTCCAGGTACCGCTCGGAGCCGACGTGTTCGGCCATGCCGATGGAGGAGATCGCGTCGTAGGGGCCGTCCCCGACGTCCCGGTAGTCCTGGACGCGGATCTCCACGCGGTCGGTGAGCCCTTCCTCCGCGATCCGCTTGCGGGCGTAGGCGGCCTGCTCCTGGGACAGGGTGATGCCGACGACGCTCACCCCGTGCTCGCGGGCCGCGTGGATCGCCATGGAACCCCAGCCGCAGCCGACGTCCAGCAGCCGCTGCCCGGGCCGCAGGGCGAGCTTGCGGGCGACCAGTTCCAGCTTGTCGTGCTGGGCCTGTTCGAGCGTGGCTTCCGGGGACGGGGCGGGCCAGTAGGCGCAGGAGTACACCATGGACGGGCCGAGGACGATCTCGTAGAAGTCGTTGCCGACGTCGTAATGGTGGCTGATGGCGCGCTTGTCGCTGCGCTTGGTGTGCAGACCGCGGCGGGGCCTGCGGACCTCCTCGCGGGGCGGGGCGGGCGGCAGCGGCGGGCCCGCCATCGCCAGCAGCCGGCGCACCGCCGAGCGGAACTCCGGGTCGCGCAGGGACTGGGCGAGGCCGGGGGCGTCCTCGTCGCGTTCCCAGATGCTCCCGGCGAGCAGGTCCAGCGCGGTGTAGAGGTCGCCCTCGATCGTCAGGTCTCCGGCCACCCAGGCGCGGGCCAGACCCAGCTCGCCCGGCTTGAACAGCAGGCGGCGCAGGGCGCGCCGGTTGCGCACGACCAGGACGGGGGCCTCCGGGGGGCCGGCTTCCGAGCCGTCCCAGGTGCGGACACGCACCGGAAGGGGTGCGCCGAGCAACTGCTCGAGAATGCCTTTCAGCCGCGAGGCGGCGTCTGCCATGGTGTACACCTCCGTGACCGGATCCCGGAATGTCGTCAACCATGTGAACACCGCGGCGCGGCCGTGACAGTCCCCGGCGCGCGTCATCTTCGGGCAAAACACGGAAACGCAACCCGCGGGGAGTCCCCCGGAACACGCCGAAGGGGCCGCCCGCACCACGGATGGCGGGCGGCCCCTTCGGGGGGTCCTACGGGTGACCTGGGGGTGACCCCGGGTCAGGAGGCCTTGGCCTCGGTCTTCTTCGGCTCGGCCTTGGCGGCGGGCGCCGGGGCCGGCTTGGCGGCCTCGTAGAACTCCTCGCGCGGGGACTCGATCGCGCCCAGGGACACGACCTCGCGCTTGAGGAACATGCCGAGGGTCCAGTCGGCGAAGATCCGGATCTTGCGGTTCCAGGTCGGCATGGCCAGACCGTGGTAGCCACGGTGCATGTACCAGGCGAGCCGGCCCTTGAGCTTGATCTTGAACTTGCCCATCACGATCATCGCGACGCCCTTGTGCAGGCCGAGGCCCGCGACCGCGCCCTTGTTGGCGTGGCTGTACTCCTTCTGCGGGAAGCCCCGCATGCCGGAGATCACGTTGTCGCCGAGGACCTTGGCCTGGCGCAGCGCGTGCTGGGCGTTCGGCGGGCACCAGGCGTTCTCGTTGCCGGCCTTGCGGCCCACGAGGTCCGGAACCTGGGCGTTGTCGCCCGCGGCCCAGATGTAGTCGGTGCCCTTGACCTGGAGCGTCGGCTCGGTGTCGACGTGGCCGCGCGGGCCGAGCGGCAGGCCGAAGCGGGCCAGCGCCGGGTTGGGCTTGACGCCCGCGGTCCACACGATGGTGCCGGCGTCGACCTCGAGGCCGTTCTTCAGCACCACGTGGCCGTCGACGCAGGAGTCCATGGAGGTGGACAGGTAGACCTCGACGCCGCGGCTCTCGAGGTGCTCCTTGCCGTACGTGCCGAGCTTCGGACCCACCTCGGGGAGGATCTTGTCGGCGGCGTCGACGAGGATGAAGCGCATGTCCTCGCGGGACACCGTCTTGTAGTACTTGGCCGCGTCCCGGGCCATGTCCTCGACCTCGCCGATGGTCTCGGCACCGGCGAAGCCGCCGCCCACGAAGACGAAGGTGAGCGCCTTGCGGCGGATCTCCTCGTCCGTGGTGGAGTCGGCCTTGTCGAGCTGCTCGAGGACGTGGTTGCGCAGGCCGATGGCCTCCTCGACACCCTTCATGCCGATGCCCTGCTCGGCGAGGCCGGGGATCGGGAAGGTACGGGAAACCGCGCCGAGCGCGATCACCAGGTAGTCGAAGGGCAGCTCGTACGCCTCACCCACCAGGGGGGCGATCGTGGCGACCTTGCGGTCCTGGTCGATGGTGGTGACCCGGCCGGTGAGGACCTCCGCCTTGGGAAGCACGCGCCGCAACGGGACGACGACGTGCCGCGGGGAGATGCTGCCGGCGGCGGCTTCGGGGAGGAAGGGCTGGTAGGTCATGTACGACCGCGGGTCGACGACGGTGACGGTCGCCTCGCCGTAACGCATCTTCTTCTGGATGCGCCGAGCTGCGTACAGGCCTACGTACCCACCGCCTACTACGAGGATCCTGGGACGCTCCGTGGTGCTCATGCCATCGAGTATCCACCCGCCTGAGGGGGGTACCTCGTGCGCCCCTTCACAAGCTCCGGCAGGGCCTGTGCTACCATCCCGCGCTTCTTGATCCAGATCACAGTCCGGATCGGGAACCGGGCTCCCGCTTGACACGTTGTCAATGCCGCGTGAGCAGCCTCTCTGCGGTCCGGGGCAGCCCGTGAGGCCGACCGGGCGGTCGGCGCGAGGGGTGCACAGGGGCCGTTCGCCACCCTCTTCTGAACGTGTTCAAAGGGGTGTTGAGTGCCCGAACGGGTCAATCGAACCCTCTTCTTCGCCCTCTCGGGGCCAATTCCTTGTGAAGAACTTCACGAACTTTCCCGGAGAGGCCCGTCCCGAGGGGCCGGAAGGCCCCCCGGAGTGCCGCTCAAACGCTATCCCGACTGCTCAGCGGAGTGCTACCGACTGGTAACAAAAGAGAGCTAGGCCACGGACCAGGCGATCCCGTCCAGGATGTCGTGCTCCGACACCACGACCTCCTCGGCGCCCGTCCGCTCCATGATCGCCAGCAGCACCAGGGCCCCCGCGCCGATCACGTCGACCCGGCCCGGGTGCATGGACGGCACCGCGGCCCGCTCGGCGTGGGTGGAGCGCAGCAGCCACTCGGTGATCTCGCGGACCCGCTCGCGGGAGACGCCGGAGTGGTGGATGGCCGCCGAGTCGTACTCGGGCAGGTCCTGGGCGATCGCCGACACGGTGGTGACGGACCCCGCGAGGCCCACCAGCGTCCGCGCCTCGCGCAGCGGCACCGCCTCCTCCGCCCGGTCCAGGGCGGCCTCGATGTCGGCGCGCATCGCCGCGATCTGCTCCTCGGTGGGCGGGTCCGTCACGGCCCCGTCCACCACCAGGTGGCGCTCGGTCATGCGGACGCAGCCGACGTCCACGGAGCGCGCGGCGCGCACACGGTCGTCGCCGACGACGAACTCGGTGGAGCCGCCGCCGATGTCCACCACCAGGAACGGCCGGCGCAGGTCGTCGCGGCCGGTCAGCTCCCTGGTGGCGCCGGTGAAGGAGAACTCCGCCTCCTGGTCGCCGGTGATCACCTCGGGCTCCACGCCCAGGATGTCCACCACCCCGCGCACGAAGTCGTCGCGGTTCTCCGCGTCACGGGAGGCCGAGGTGGCGACGAAGCGCAGGTGCTGCGAGGCTCCGTGCTTCTCGATGATCTCCGCGTACTCGCGGCAGGCGGCGAAGGTGCGCTCCAGCGCCTCCGGGGCCAGCCGGCCGGTGCGGTCGACGCCCTGGCCGAGCCGCACGATCGTCATCCGCCGGTCCAGATCGGTGAGTTCGCCGGTCGCCGGGTCGGCGTCGGCCACCAGCAGACGGATGGAGTTCGTGCCGCAGTCGATGGCGGCGACCCGGGTCACTTGGCGTCCCCCTCGGCCGCGGGCGTCACGCACGGGCCCTTGGCCCACCACTCCGGCAGCATCGCCAGCGCCTCGTCGCCGAGCGGGTTGACGCCCGGTCCGGCGGCCAGCGAGTGCGCCACGAGGACGTGCAGGCACTTCACCCGGTCCGGCATGCCGCCGGCGCTGGGGAAGTTCTTCAGCTCCTCGATCTCGTCGCGGCGCCGGATGTAGTCCTCGTGCGCCGCGCGGTAGGCGGCGGCCAGCTCCGGGTCGGCGGCCAGCCGCTCGGTCATCTCCTTCATCACGCCGTTCGCCTCCAGCGTGCCGATCGCGGAGTTCGCCCGCGGGCACGTCAGGTAGTACAGCGTCGGGAAGGGCGTGCCGTCGGGCAGCCGCGGGGCGGTCTCCACGACGTCCGGCTGCCCGCAGGGACAGCGGTGCGCGATGGCGCGCAGCCCGCGCGGGGGCCGGCCGAGCTGCTGCTTGAAGGCCTCGACGTCCGCGTCGGTGGGCTCGGTGCGCGGCGTCGTGGGCGGAGGGGTGTCCATACGTGTCTTTCTGCGGTGTTCCGTCGGAATCACTGGGCGGCGGCGTCGGCCTTGTCGACGCCGTCCCAGACGTTGGCGTACCAGGGGCGGTCGGCGGCCCGGAGGTCGCCGCGCGTGGTCCCGGCACCGGCCGGGTCGACGACGATGTAGCCGGTCTCCCCCGGCATGACGTAGTGCAGGCGCCTGCGGATCTCCTGCTCGGCGTACGCGTCGTCCTGCCAGCGGGCCTTGAGGTCGCGCAGCCGTTCGACCCGGCGGCGGGTCTCGTCCTGCTCCTTCTGCAGGTCGGCGATCTCCGCGCGCTGGGAGACGTACTGCCGCATCGGGTAGGCGAGGGCCACGACCAGGGAGCAGAGGACCAGGGCGAGCAGGGCCGCGCGGCCGGTCAGCCGGGAGCGGCGGGCCTGCCGCTTGGTCTGCGAGCGGTAGACCCGGGCCGCGGTCTGCTCACCGATCAGCCGGATCCTGGTCGCGGTGGAGAAACGCTCTCGGTCCTTCACCGCCATGTTCCCGCCTCTCGTTCGCTGTCCTACGCGCGTACGTCCCCGCACACGGTACGGGACCGGGTACGGGGACGTACGTACGACGCTTCCTGCGGGGGTGAGGTCAGCCCTTGCTGTGCCTACTGGTTCGCAGAGCGAAACCGGGGGAAGGCGCTGCGGCCGGCGTACACCGCGGCGTCGTCGAGGATCTCCTCGATGCGCAGCAGCTGGTTGT
Organism: Streptomyces sp. P9-2; assembly: GCF_051903975.1. NCBI lineage: Bacteria > Bacillati > Actinomycetota > Actinomycetes > Kitasatosporales > Streptomycetaceae > Streptomyces > Streptomyces sp. P9-2. The sequence goes on along the minus strand of NZ_CP192633.1, from coordinate 2,148,795 downwards.
ACTTGGCGACGCGCTCGGAGCGGGCCGGGGCGCCGGTCTTGATCTGGCCGCAGTTGGTGGCGACGGCGAGGTCGGCGATGGTGACGTCCTCGGTCTCGCCGGAGCGGTGGGACATCATGCACTTGAAGCCGTTGCGCTGGGCCAGCTCGACGGCGTCCAGGGTCTCGGTGAGCGAGCCGATCTGGTTGACCTTGACCAGCAGGGCGTTGGCGGCACCCTCCTCGATGCCGCGGGCCAGGCGCTCCGGGTTGGTGACGAACAGGTCGTCGCCGACGAGCTGGACCTTGTCGCCGAGCTTGTCGGTGATGGTCTTCCAGCCGTCCCAGTCGTCCTCGAACAGCGGGTCCTCGATGGACACGAGCGGGTACGCGTCGACGAGCTCCGCGTAGTACTCGGTCATCTCGGCCGCCGAGCGCTCCTTGCCCTCGAAGGTGTAGACGCCGTCCTTGTAGAACTCGGAGGCGGCCACGTCCAGGGCCAGGGCGATCTGCTCGCCGGGGGTGTAGCCGGCTTCCTTGATCGCCTCGAGGATCAGGTCGAGGGCCTCGCGGTTGGAGCCGAGGTTCGGGGCGAAGCCGCCCTCGTCGCCCAGACCGGTGGCCAGGCCCTTGCCCTTCAGCACCTTCTTGAGGGTGTGGTAGACTTCGGCGCCCCAGCGCAGCGCCTCGGAGAAGGACTCCGCGCCGATCGGGGCGATCATGAACTCCTGGATGTCCACGTTGGAGTCGGCGTGCGAGCCGCCGTTCAGGATGTTCATCATCGGCACCGGCAGCAGGTGCGCGTTCGGGCCGCCCAGGTAGCGGAACAGCGGCAGGTCGCTGGCCTCGGAGGCGGCGTGCGCGACGGCGAGCGAGACGCCGAGGATGGCGTTGGCGCCGAGCGAGCCCTTGTTGTCGGTGGCGTCCAGGTCGAACATCGCCTGGTCGATCAGGCGCTGCTCGGTGGCGTCGTAGCCGACGAGCTCCGGGCCGATCTGCTCGATGACGGCCAGTACGGCCTTCTCGACGCCCTTGCCCAGGTAACGGCCGGCGTCGCCGTCACGGAGTTCGATGGCCTCGAAGGCGCCGGTGGAGGCGCCGGACGGGACGGCGGCACGACCCGTGCTGCCGTCGTCGAGGCCGACCTCGACCTCGACCGTGGGGTTGCCTCGGGAGTCCAGGATTTCCCGGGCTACGACGACGTCGATGGACGGCACGAGCATCTCCTTCTTGGGATGTGACGCGGGTGAGCGGGGCCGCGGGGCCCTGCGAGTCCGAGCCTAACCGGCTCCGGGCGTTCGGCCATCTCGCCGCCCGCCTCATGGACAGAACAGAGCGTAAATTGTTTCCGTACGGAACAAAGCCGTCTCGGCAAACCGTGACCGGAATGCGTCCGGACATGACCCCGCCCCGGTGCGCACGGGGGAAGAAACGCACCGGGGCGGGGAGCCCGTGGGGGGACGGGAGGGACCTCGCGGTCTGCCCTTACTTGAGGTGCAGCTGCTGGCCCGGGTAGATGAGGTCGGCGTCGTCGACGATGTCGTCGTTCAGCTCGAACAGCTTCGCCCAGCCGCCCTCGACGTCGTGCTCCGCGGCGATCGAGCTGAGGGTGTCGCCCTTGACGACCTTGTACTCGCCGTCGCCCTTCTCGACCTTCTTGCCGGTCGGGGTGGTGACGGTCTTCTTCGCCGCCTTCTCCTCGGCCGGGGCGGCCGGGCGCTCGGCGGAGCGGGAGGCCTTCTCCTCGGTGCGCTCGGCGGGGGCCTCGGTCTTGGGGGCCTCGGCGGCGGCACCGCTGTACGGGGTGTTGGACAGGCCCGTGCCGCAGACCGGCCAGGCGCCCTTGCCCTGGCCCGCGAGGACCTTCTCGGCGATCTCGATCTGCTGCGCCTTGGAGGCCTGGTCGGCGGTGGCGGCGTACTGGGTGCCGCCGTACGCGGCCCAGGTGGAGGCGGAGAACTGCAGACCGCCGTAGTAGCCGTTGCCGGTGTTGATGGACCAGTTGCCGCCGGACTCGCACTGGGCGACGGCGTCCCACTCGGACGCGGTGGCCGCGGAGGCGGTGCCGGACGCCATCAGCGGGCCGGCGACGGCGGCGCCGGTGACACCGGCGATGGCGATGGCGCGGGTGGCCTTGGACGGACGACGGTGCTTGCCCTTGCCGGAAAACAGCATGGTTGGATCCCCTCACCGACGCCTACGAGGTGAGCTGTCGGGTTCGGGCCGGTTGAGTTGCCCGGCCACGTCCCTCACGGGACGCGGCTTCACCCCGAGCCGTACCGGACGTCAACCGTCCGGTCGCGGCACTTACCTGGGTCCCCCGCTCCTGCCTACGGCGCATGACGCGACGACTGTTCCCGTGCTGCCACTGGCAGGATTCGGCGTGGCGGCAGCCGGGGCCCGCGATGGCGAGCGGTCACGACCGTAAGCACGCGATCGGCGGAATTTCAAAGATGATCAGGGCCTCTGAGACCTATCTCTCACGGCCCTTATTACGGACATTCAGCTCTAATCGCTCCGTCAACTGCCGCCGCACGGGGGTGCCTTCTGCCACCCTTTTCCGACCGCTATTCGCCGGTTTCTGCGTCCACCAGGAGGCGCTGGCCGGGCAGGATGAGGTCCGGGTCGTCGCCGATGACCTGCTGGTTCTCGACGTAGAGGGCCGTCCATCCGCCGGTCAGGGCAAGGGAGTCGGCGATGGAGGCCAGGCTGTCGCCGGTCTGGACGGTGTAACGGTCATCGGAGATGCCCGCAGGCGTGTCCGCGGAGGGTGAGGCGTGCCGGCCGGACGACGGGGTCCCGGTACCCGCGGTCGCACCCTCCTCCGCGCTGACACCGCGATGGCGGCCCGAGCCGCCGTCCTCGGACTCACCGACGGCCGAAGAACCGGTGCTCTGCCCCGACTTGTCCGACTCGTCACCTCCGGGAGTGGCGGAGGTGGACGCGGAGGCGCCGGCGCCCGTGCCGCTCTTCGCCTCACCGGACGAACCGGACGTCGCCGACGGAGAGGGAGAAGCGGACGAATCACCGGATTCCGGCGAAGCGGACGGAGTGCTCGAGCCGCCGAGCCCGAGCAGGGAGTCGTCCCGGTCCTCGCCGGTCGGCACGCCCGGGTCGACGTTCGGGGACGCGGTGTCCTGGTTCAGACCCGTGAGCAGGCCGCAGGCGCGCCACTTGCCGACACCCTGGTCGGCGAGGATTCTCTCGGCCACGGTGATCTGCTGGTTGCGGCTGGCCGCGTCGGCGCTGGGCGCGAACTCCAGGCCGCCGTAGTTCTCCCAGTCGTCCTGGGTCAACTGCAGGCCGCCGTAGTAGCCGTTGCCGGTGTTCTGGCTCCAGGAGCCGCCGCTCTCGCACTCCGCGACCCGGTCCCACGTCTCACCGTCCGCCGCGCTGGCGGCGCCCGCACCGAGGAGCGGGATCGCGATCGCGGAGCCGGTCACCCCGGCGGCGACGAGCAGAGCCGGAGCCTGGCGGGGGCGACGGTGTCGGCCGTTCCCGGAGAGCATGCGGAAGCCTTTCACTCGGCAACAAGAACCGGCACGGGCGAGCAAAAGCGTGCAGCGCGCCGTACTTGATGGGTGAACGTATAGGCAGTCGATCACTTGTCACAAGTTCATGCCGTGCAGATCACATGAAGATCACAGAGTTGAGCATGCCTCAGGTTCCCGCACGCCGACCCCCGGGGAGGGACAGGAAGGTCAGGTCTGTCCCGAACTCCCCCTTGGATACGGAGGGGAGAATTCCACCGGAAGCGTGCGGAGTCCCCGCATGATGAGGCCGCCCCGCCAGCGCAGTTCGGACGGATCGGCGGCGAGGCGGAGGTCCGGAAGACGCGTCAGGAGCGTGGCGAGCGCCGTCTGTCCCTCCAGGCGCGCGAGCGGGGCGCCCAGGCAGTAGTGGATGCCGTGCCCGTACCCCAGATGCTGGTTGTCGCGGCGGCCCAGGTCCAGGGTGTCCGGGTCGGCGAACCGCTCCGGGTCCCGGTCGGCCGCGGCGAGCACGACGAGCACCGGGTCGCCGGTCTCGATCCGCTGCCCGCCGATGACGACCGGCTCCGTGGCGAACCGCCAGGTCGCCAGCTCCACCGGGCCGTCGTAGCGCAGCAGTTCCTCCACGCCGGTCTCCAGCAGCCCGCGGTCCCCCTCGGCCAGCGCCCGCTGCAGACGCTCCCGCTGCTCCGGGTGCGTGAGCAGGGCGTAGGTGCCGTTGCCGATGAGGTTGACGGTGGTCTCGAAGCCGGCGAAGAGGAGGATGAACGCCATCGCGGCGGCCTCGTTCTCCGTGAGGTGCTCGCCGTGGTCCGAGGCGCGGATCAGACCCGAGATGAGGTCCTCGCCGGGTTCGGGCTCGGCGGGCAGCGCCTCGCGCTTGCGGTGGATCAGCTCGGCGAGGTATCCGCGCATCTTCTTCACCGACCGCGCGACCCCGCCGCGCGGGCCGCCGCCGTGACGGATCATCATGCCCGCCCAGTCCCGGAAGTCGTCCTGGTCCTCGCGGGGGACGCCGAGGAGGTCGCAGATGGCGTAGATGGGGAGAGGGAAGGCGAAGTCGTGGATCAGGTCGGCGGTGCCGCTGCCGTTTGCGGCGAAACGGTCGATGAGGTCGTCGGTGAGTTCTTGCACGCGGGGTGCGAACTCCGCCACCCGGCGGGGGGTGAAGGCCTTGCTGACCAGTCGGCGGAGGCGGGTGTGGTCCGGGGGGTCGATGTTCAGCAGGTGCGTCATGAGGTCGGCCTGCCGTTCACCGGGGATCCCGGTTTTGCCCTTCGCGTGGGCGGGCTCGTCGTGGTGGGCGGGGTTCTTGGACAGGCGGTTGTCGGCGAGGGTTTGACGTGCGTCGGCGTAGCGGGTGACCAGCCAGGCGTGGACGCCGCTGGGGAGTTGCGTCTTGTGCACGGGGGCGTGTTCGCGGAGCCAGGCGTAGGCGGGGTAGGGGTTGGTGGCGAACTCCCAGGTGAACAGGTCAGGGGCGGGGGGTGACTGGTCGGGCATGGGGTGACCCTAACGGGGCGGGGGTTACGGGCCTGAGGGCCTGTGCGGGTGGGTGGGGGGCAGGGTGCGCAGTTCCCCGCGCCCCTTCGGGCCCTGACGGGCCTCGCTTCGGGGCCGTGGGTCCCTGCGGGGCCGTGGGGGCAGGGTGCGCAGTTCCCCGCGTCCCTGGGGGGTGGGTGGTTCGCGTCGTGGGGATGTGCGGGTGCGTGGGGGTTGCTCGCGCAGTTCCCCGCGCCCCTTCGGGCCCTGACGGGCCTCGCTACGGGGCCGTGGGTCCCTGCGGGGCCGTGGGGGTTGCTCGCGCAGTTCCCCGCGCCCCTGAGGGGGTGGTTCCTGCGCTTCTTGAGGGGCGGGGGTGTGGTACGCCTTCAGGGGCGCGGGGAACTGCGCGGACGGGGGTTCGGGGGCGGAGCCCCCGTGGCGGAGGGTTAGGCGTCCCCCGCCTTTTCGGTCGCGCGGATCGCGTCGCGGTACGCCCGGGCTGCCGCCCGGAGGGCCGCTTCCGCGTCCACACCCTCCCTCTCCGCCCTCGCGGCCAGCGAAAGCAGCTCGTAACCGACCCCCTCCCCGGAGGGGAGAGGAACAGCGAGGCCCGCCGAGCGGGCACGCGACGCCAGTTTCGTGGCCAGCGCCAACGCCGGCTGCCCCACAGGAACCCCGTCCGTGACGGACTCCCTCCGCTTCTCCTCCGCCTTCGTCCGCATCCAGTGCGCCTTGACCTCCTCCGGCGTCCGCGCCGTCTCCTCCCCGAAGACGTGCGGGTGCCGGTGGACGAGCTTGGCGACGATGCCGCCCGCGACGTCGTCGACGGAGAACGGCTCCTCCTCGTGCTCCTCGGCGATGCGGGCGTGGAAGACGACCTGGAGCAGCACGTCCCCCAGTTCCTCGCGCAGCTCGTCGCGGTCGCCGTCCTCGATGGCCTCGACGAGCTCGTACGCCTCCTCGATGCCGTACTTGGCGAGGCCCTTGTGGGTCTGCTGCGAGGACCAGGGGCACTCGGCGCGGATGCGGTCCATGACCTGGACCAGGTCGAGCAGGCGGGCGCCGGGGAGGTCGTAGGAGGCGGGGAGGAGTTCCAGCTCGGGCATGGTGACCCGGCCGCTGCCGGCCATCCGCGCCAGTCCGTCGGTGAGCGCGGGCTCGCCCTCGCCGGTGGCGACGACGACCACCGTGCGGCCGCCGGCGCAGGCGTCGACGACCTCCTCGGCGGTGGGCGCGGCCTCCTCGACGGTTATCCCGGCCTCGCGCAGGTAGGGCAGCTGCGGGTGGGCGCCGTCCGCGCACAGCACCCGGTCGGCGGCGTGCAGCGCCTGCCAGGCGGGCCAGGACAGCAGTCCTGGCGCGACCCGGTGGCTGGTGGTGAGCAGGACGACACGGCCGGGGGCGGGGCTGGTTGCGTTCACCCTTCGAAACTAGCCCACGTCACAGCCCCAGCGGCGGCCCGTCCACGGCGGTGACGTCCTTCACCCACGGGGTCTTGGCGTCGACGCGGCTGCTCTTCTGCGCGTCCCACTCGCCGTAGCGCGGGTTGAGGTCGACGTCGAGCTCCTTGCTCGCGTCGGACAGCGCCCTCCAGAACTCGGGGCTGCTGGTGTCGGTGCCGAGCTCCTGGGCGAGCTTCTGCGCCGTGACCTGGAGCCGGAGGTTGTCGTCGAGGCGCTGCGGCGGCACCCCGTACTGCTGGAGCCAGGCGGCCTCCAGCGCCTCCGCGCCGCCGGCCTGCTCCTCGAACTCGGCCCGCGTCCGCTGCACCTCGCGGTCGGAGACGGTCACCCCGGCGTCGCGCGCGGCGCGCTCCAGCACCCGGTCCAGCACCATGCTGTGCAGGGTGTCGCGGGTGAGGCCGCCGGTGCGGGCGATGGCCTGCTGGTACTGCGCGTCGTCCGGGACGGCCTCCCGCTGGGCGGCGCGCACCTCGTCGACGCGGTTCTCCAGCTGCGACACGGTGATCCGCTCCCCGCCGACCACGGCCGCCGCACCGGGGTGCGCGTCGTTCCCGCAGGCGGTGAGCAGAGGGGCCGCCGCGATCGCGGCGGTGAGGAGGAACGCGGTGCGACGACGGCGGTGCAAGGAAACCTCCTGAGGAGAGCTTGTGCGGCGGTGCACAAAGTCTTGCGGTGATCGATGGTAGGCATCGGCCAAGCTCTGGCCAACCCATTCGACCAACGATTCACGGCGACTTCCGGCACCGCCGCGCCCGCCGTCTCCCCCGCGCGGGCACGGCCGCGGCCTACCCGCGCACCTGCCCCAGCCACTGGAGGGTGCGCCGGATGTCCGCCGCGAGCGGGTGCCCGGGACCCTGGACGCGCTCCACGTCGTGGAGCAGCCGCACCAGCGTGTCGTGCGCGGCGGCCCGGTCGCCGAGGGCGAGCAGCAGATGCCCGATGCGGCGCCGTACGTCGTGGGCCTGCTGCGGGTCGCCCGCGGCCACGTACTGGTTCTCGTAGTACGGCAGCAGCGCCCGGTACTCGGCGAGGGCGGCCGCCGGGTCGCCGAGCTGCTCCAGGCACTGGGCGGCCTCGTAGCGGTGACGCAGGGACTGCGGGTCGGCCTGGCCGGCCTCGGCGGCGCGCTCGTCGGCGAGGCGGCGCAGCTCGGGCAGGGCGCGCCGGTACTGGCCGTCGTCGAGGAGCGTGGCCGCGTACTGCTTGCGCAGGGTGCGCACCACCGGGGAGTGCTCGCCGTGCTGGTCGGCGGCGACCGGGAGGATCGAGCCGAGGATGTCGACGGCCTGGGTGATGCGGCCCTCGCCGAGCAGCCGCTTCACCTCGTCGACGGCGGCGGCCACGTCGGCCTTCTCCGCCGTCGGCGCGGGCGGCGCGGCGGGCGCGGGCTGCGGCGCCGGCGTCCTGGCGCGGTCCGGCCAGGGGGCGTGCGGGCGCAGGAAGGGGCGGGTCGGGTCCAGCGGGGCGCCGGTGGGCGTGCCCCGGGAGGGCAGCAGCAGCGCCAGGTGCTCGTACACCTCCTGCGCGGAGTCCGGGCGGTGCTGCGGGTCCTTCGCGAGCAGCCGCAGCACCAGGGCCTCCAGCGCCTCCGGCACCTCGGGGCGCAGCCGGCGCACCGGCACGGGCGGCTCGTACAGGTGCCGGTGCAGCACCCCGAGCGCCGTGGAACCGGAGAACGGCACGTCCCCGCTGAGCAGTTCGTGCATCAGCACGCCGAGCGCGTACAGGTCGGTGTACGGGCCGACCGCGCCGCCCATCGCCTGCTCGGGCGCCATGTAGGCGGGCGAGCCGATGGGGGTGCCGGTGTGGGTCAGGCGCGTGGTGTCCGCGTCCATCACGGAGGCCACGCCGAGGTCGAGCACGGTGACCGTGCCGTCCTGCTTCACCATCACGTTCCGCGGCTTGAGGTCACGGTGGACGATCGGCACCGCGTGCACGGCGCTCAGCACGGCGCACAGCTGCGCGGCGACCGCGACCGACCACTGCCACGGGTACGGGTCGTGCTCGGCGAGGTGGTCGCCGAGGTCGGCGCCGTCGACGTACTGCATGACGAGGAACAGCTCCTCGCCCTCGCTGCCCGCGTCGTGCACGGTGACCAGGCCGGGGTGGTCGACCTGCGCGGTCACCCGGCACTCGCGCACGAAGCGGCGGCGCAGTTCCTCGGCCTCGTGTCCCGCCACCTTGTCGGGGCGCAGCAGCTTCACCGCCACGCGCCGGTCCAGCCGCTTGTCGTAGGCCGTCCAGACCTGTCCCATGCCGCCCTGGCCGATGAGCGTGGACAGTTCGTACCGTCCGGCGACGACCCGTCCCGTCGTCACGCTCACCGTCCGCCCTCGTGGTCACCCTGCGGCCGCTGCTGTCCGTCCTGCCGGCGCAGGTAGTCGCTGAGCTCGTCGAGCTCGGCGCGCACCTGGTCGATCCGGGCGGGCGGGGGCCCCTGCGGCGGCTGCGCCTGCGGCGGGGGCACGGGGGTGTGCGGGGCGGTGGAGGGCGGCACGGGGCCGGGGTACGGGGTGTGCGGAGGCTGGGGCTGCGAGAGGGACGTGGGCGTGTACGGCGAGGCCGGCTGCGGATAGCCGTAGGGCGTCGGGCCGCCGGGGGCGTGGACCGTGGTGGCGTGCGGGGACGGCGGTACCGGGCCGCCGTACGGGTTCTGACGCCGGGGCAGGCGGATGTCGACGGTCAGGTAGTACGCGCTTGCGCACGCGCCCAGGGCGAGCATGACGGCAAGGCCCACGTCGCCCCGCCAGTCCTCCTCGGGGACGGACCCGATCACGGCGATGCACGCCACGACCAGCGGGATGCTCACCCAGGCCGCTATCCAGTCGAAGACCCGTCCGCGCAGCACCGCGACCCGGAACAGCGGCACGGCGGTCAGCATGCCGCAGCACAACACCCCTGAGGCCGCGTACAGCACGCGCTGCGTGATGACCGATCCCGAGCTGGGTGGGGGCGGCGGCGCGCCGTGGCCGTACATGCTGCTCCTGGGCTGTGTGGCCGATGTGTGGACTCCGGTGGAGAGTCCGAGCGTATCGGCCCGGGGCGACAACCGGTCCGTGATGTACCGAACCGTTGTCGTACGGGGTGCGTTCGGAAGCCGCGGGATGCCGTACGGGAGCCGTTCCGGGAGCCGCGCGGCCGTCAGCCTGGGGCGATCGTGCCGTCCGTCAGGCCGTCGTACATCCCGCGCACGAGCTGCTCGCCGAGGCGTCCGGCCTCCCTGAGCGCCCTCTCGAACGAGTCCAGGGCCCGGAAGCGCTCGCCGTAGCGCCGCTGTTCGTCCGGCGCCAGGCGCGGGAGCTGGAGGCGGCGGACGTCGAGCCGGGTGGCGGTGGACGCGTAGCTGCTGGCCTGGCGGTGGTTGGCTGTGCCGCGCAGGAACCCGGCGAGGAACCACGCGTCGAGCGCCGCCGGGTCGGGGCGCAGCAGCACGAGGTTGCGGCCGAGGACGGCCCCCGCGGTCGTCTCGTCGACGACGCGGGCGACGGCCCCGCCGCCGAGCACGGGCAGCACGACGTCGCCCGGCTCGGTGAGCACCGGCTCCTCCTCGCTCTCCGGGAGCGTCCCGGAGGGCGCGGTCCCGGCCAGCACGTCGTGGTCGGTGAGCACGGGCACGCGCGCGTGGCCGCCGTGTCCGCCGGTGCGCATCACCAGCGCGCCCGCGCGCGCCAGTTCGCCGACGGTGGTGAGCGGGTGCCGCCCGGACGCGGCGGAGGACGGCACGGGCTCCGCGGGCGGCGGGGCCAGTTCGGCGGTCAGCCGCAGCGTCTCGTCGAGCCGCGCCCGAACGTCGGTGAGCCGGCCGGCGCCGTCGGTGTCCGCCGGGGGCGGCAGCCGGCGGGCGGGGGTCAGGTCGACGTCGTCGTCGAGGAGTTCGATGACCGGCACCGAACGGGCCGGGCCGGGCCGTTCCTCGACGGTGCCTTCCCGGTCGAAGGCTCGCCAGGCGTCCAGCACGGTCTTCCGCACCCCGGGCCAGTCGGGCCCGCCGCGTCCCTCGGCGGTGAACCGCCCGGCGTCGACGAGCAGCACCTCCGGCTGGGCGGGCGTCCGGTCGGGCCGGCGCAGCACCCACAGGTGCAGCGGCACGCTGTACGGGGGCGCGGCCCCGGCGGGCAGGGCGACGACGGCGCGCAGCGCGCCCCGGCGCAGCAGGTCGGCCCTGATCCTCCGTCCGGAGCGGCGGGACGCCACGGCGGGCGGCATCAGCATCACGGCGGTGCCGCCGTCCCTGAGCCGTGCGAGCGCGTGCTGCACCCAGGCCAGCTCGGACTCGGTGCGGGCGGGGAAGCCGTACTCCCAGCGCGGGTCGTAGGCGAGGTCGTCGTGGCCCCAGTTGCGCTCGTTGAACGGCGGGTGGCACAGCACGGCGTCGGCCCGCAGCTCCGGGTAGGCGTCGGCCCGCAGGGTGTCGCCGGCGGCGGCGTGCACGGGGGCGCGGGTGTGCAGGGCGAGGCGCAGGGCGGTGAGGGCGGCGAGCTCGGGCGAGCTGTCCTGGGCGTGGAGGCGCCGGTCGGGGCGGTCGGCGAGGGCGCGGAGCAGGGCGCCGGTGCCGCAGGCGGGGTCCAGGACGGTGGCGGGGGCGCCGGCGAGGTCGGCCATGAGGGCGGCGAGGTCGGGCGGGGTGAGCGTGTACTGGCGCGGGTTGGCGTCGAGGTGCCGGCCGAGCAGGAACTCGAAGGCGGGGCGGGCGCCCCGCTCGGCGGCGAGTTCGGCGACGCCGCGCAGGAGGGGGACGGAGGGGAGGAGGCGGGGGGCGGCGGGGATGTCGAGGGCGGGGGCCGCCGGGGTCGCCGGGGGTGCTGGTGTCGCCGGTGCGGCGGGCGCGGCGGGAGCGGGCGGGGTGTTCACAGGGTGCTGACCGTTCACGCGTGAGCGGCCGGCGCGGCCCGTCCTGGCCGTCTCGGGCATGCGCGGTGTGAGCACCTCCTCCAGCGCCGCGGGCAGCATCGCGGCGAGCCGCTCGTCGGTGCCGGAGCTGATGTCGAGCCAGACGGGCGGCCGGTCGTGGATCAGCAGCAGCGCGCAGCCGGCGTGCACGAGGGCGGTGACCGGCCCGTCGGGATGGCCGGCGAGCTGCTGCCAGACGCGCTCCTTGAGCGGGACCTCGGCGAGCTTGCGGTGCCGCCGCAGCCACTCCTCGACCTCGGCCAGGGCGAACGCGGGGCTGGTCTCGGTGCCGCCGACCGGCCGGGGGAAGTCGGCGTGCCGACGGCGCCAGTTGCTCACCGCGGCCCTGCCCACGCCCGCCAGCCGGGCGATCCCCGCGGCGGTCACTTCAGTCGCGTTGTCCTGCATCCCGGAACCCGCCCCCGCTCTCCCGCTGCTCCCTTTGTGACGACGAGCATACCGAGGACCGCACGAACGAGCGGTTCACGCCCGTGCACACTTGGATTCACAGTCATCATGTTGACTCGGTTCACAGTCTCTGCTCTGATTGACCCCGCAAACGAGCGGCCGCCGATGAAACGGGGGCGGCCGACGCCTGGGGAGGGGACACCGTCATGGGTATGAAGAGCAAGATCGCGCTGGGCGCCGTCGTGGGGATCGTCGTCATCGGCGCCGTCTCGGCCAACGCCGACAACACCGACACCGGCTCCGCCGACAAGGGCGCCTCCGCCTCCGCGGACCGGCAGCCCGGAGGGGGCGCGAAGGACGCGGGGGCCGACGCCGGCCAGGGCGAGGGGCAGGCCGAGAACACCGAGAAGGCCGAGAAGAAGCTGTCGCAGGCCGAGCAGTTCAAGGCGTTCGTGGAGGAGAACGGGACGCCCCAGGAGAAGGAGGCCGTCGCGCACGTCACCAAGGTGCAGGGCGCCGACGAGCAGAACGACATCCTCGACACCGCCGACATCTACACGGACTTCACCGGCGGACTCATGGGCGAGGGCTCGGGCCCGGCCAAGCTGATCGCCTCCGCCTTCGCCGACTGGAAGCAGAGCGAGAACGGCCTCGTCACCGTCTACGACGCCGACGGCGAGCTCCTCGGCAACGGCCAGTTCTGACGCCGCCCCGCTTCCACGGAGAGCCGGCGCACGGCAGGGGGTTCAGACCCCGCACTGCTCCCGCATGGTCTCCTTGTCCGCCTTCGTCACCGGCATCTCGTACTTCACGGCGACCTGGGCGAAGCGGACGGCGTAGGCGCAGCGGATGCCCTTGCTGGGCGGGAGCCACGAGGCCGGGCCGGAGTCGCTCTTGGCGGAGTTGGCGCTCCCGTCGACGGGGAGCAGGTTGAGCGGGTCGTTGGCCAGCTGCCGGCGCTTGGCCTCGGACCAGCGGGAGGCGCCCATCTGCCAGCTGTAGGAGAGCGGCACGACGTGGTCGATCTGCACCTCGGAGGCCTGCTGCTTGCGCCACTCGATGGTCTTGCCGGTGTAGGGGTCGGCCAGGGTGAGGGAGACGACGACGCAGTCGGAGCCGGAGCGGAAGCGCAGCTCCTGGCCGTCGCGCTGGAGGATGTCGTTGCGGGTGTCGCAGCCGTTGCGGGCGAGGGGGACGCCGTCGGCGGTGTCCATCCACGCGTAGCCGTACTCGTCGCGGTCGTAGCCGGTCTTGGGGCCGCGGCCCTTGGTGGCGACCTTGTCGATGAGGGCGGCGGCCTCCGCGCGCTCCTGCGCGTCACGCACGGGGGCGAGGCCGGGGCGGGTGCCGTCGGGGTTGTCCAGCGGGCTCGCCGCGCGCCCGTCGGGGGCCGGCGCCCCGCTGCCTCCGGACGCGGGGACGTCCACGTCGGGTATCGACTCGCACCCCGCGAGGAGAACGACCGCGACGGCCGCCGCTCCTCCCCCGCGCCGCATCCTGCTGCCCCACCCCAGGTCTCGCGTCACCGCGCCCCTCCCTTGCCCTTTTCTCCACCCTGCCCCGGCAGGAGCGGTCCATCCGGAAGCTCACCGTAACGAGCGAGTGGTCCAGACCTGTCGCCGCCCGCTTGGGCATGCTCCGCGATCCACGCGTATGGTCGGATTTGGGCTACTTCGGAAGGAGCTCTGGATGGGCATCCTCGACAAGTTCAAGAGCAACAAGTCGGCGCAGAAGGCCGCGCACAAGGCCTCCGACGCCGCCGAGAAGAAGATGAACGAGAGGACCGGCGGCAAGTACGAGCAGCAGATCGACACCGGCCAGCAGCAGGCGGAGCGCCGGGCCGGCATGGAGCGCGACCGTCCCGACCAGCCGTAGGGCCTCACACAGACATCAGGGCCGTCCGCGATGCGCCTCGCGCGCACCGCGGACGGCCCTGCCGTACGGTCAGCCGGCTTACGACCCGAGCACCGAGGTGAGGAACTCCCCCACCCAGCCGAGCAGGTCCCGCCCGACCAGCGGCTTGCCGCCGACCTTCGCGGTCTTCGGGCGCGGCACCAGCACCTGGCGGGACGTCGGCTTGATCACCGAGCCGGGGTAGAGGCGCTTGAGCCGCAGCTCCTGCGACTCGCGCAGCTCCACCGGCGCGAACCGGATGTTGTTGCCCTGCAGCACGATCTCGCCGACGCCGCACGCCCGCGCGAGCATCCGCAGGCCCGCCACCAGCAGCAGGTTCTCCACCGGCTCCGGCAGCTTGCCGTAGCGGTCGACCAGCTCGTCGCGGACCGCCTTGATGTCCTCCTCGCTGTTCGCGGAGGCGATCGCCCGGTACGCCTGGAGGCGCAGCCGCTCGCCGGGCGCGTAGTCGTGCGGGACGTGCGCGTCGACCGGCAGCTCGATCTTCACCTCGAGCGGCGCCTCCTCCACGGCCTCGCCGGTCTCCAGCTGGCGGCGGTAGTCCGCGACGGCCTCGCCGACCATCCGCACGTACAGGTCGAAGCCGACGCCCGCGATGTGCCCGGACTGCTCGCCGCCGAGCAGGTTGCCCGCGCCGCGGATCTCCAGGTCCTTCATCGCCACGTACATGCCCGCGCCCATCTCGGTGTGCTGGGCGATGGTCGCGAGCCGCTCGTGCGCGGTCTCCGTCAGCGGCTTCTCCGGCGGGTACAGGAAGTACGCGTACCCGCGCTCCCGGCCTCGGCCGACGCGGCCGCGCAGCTGGTGGAGCTGGGACAGGCCGAAGTTGTCGCCGCGCTCCACGATCAGGGTGTTGGCGTTGGAGATGTCGATGCCGGACTCGACGATCGTCGTCGACACCAGCACGTCGAACTTCTTCTCCCAGAAGTCGACGACGACCTGCTCCAGCGCCTGCTCCGACATCTGGCCGTGGGCGGTCGCGATGCGCGCCTCGGGCACGATCTCGCGGAGCCGGGCCGCCGCGCGGTCGATGGACTCGACGCGGTTGTGGATGTAGAAGACCTGGCCCTCACGCAGCAGTTCACGGCGGATCGCGGCGCCGATCTGCCGCTGGTCGTAGGGGCCGACGAAGGTGAGCACCGGGTGGCGCTCCTCCGGCGGGGTGGTGATCGTCGACATCTCGCGAATGCCGGTGACCGCCATCTCCAGGGTGCGAGGGATGGGCGTGGCGGACATGGTGAGCACGTCGACGTTGGCGCGGAGCTTCTTCAGCTGCTCCTTGTGCTCGACGCCGAACCGCTGCTCCTCGTCGACGATGACCAGGCCCAGGTCCTTGAACTTGGTCTCGGACGAGAACAGCCGGTGCGTGCCGATGACCACGTCCACCGAGCCGTCCTTCAGCCCCTCCAGGACCGCCTTGGCCTCGGTGTCGGTCTGGAAGCGGGACAGCGCCCGCACGTTCACCGGGAACTGCGCGTACCGCTCGCTGAACGTGCCGAAGTGCTGCTGCACCAGCAGCGTCGTCGGCACCAGCACCGCGACCTGCTTGCCGTCCTGGACGGCCTTGAACGCGGCCCGCACCGCGATCTCCGTCTTGCCGTAGCCGACGTCGCCGCAGATCAGCCGGTCCATGGGGACGGATTTCTCCATGTCCTCCTTGACCTCGGCGATGGTGGTGAGCTGGTCGGGCGTCTCCGCGTACGGGAAGGCGTCCTCCAGCTCGCGCTGCCACGGGGTGTCCTGGCCGAAGGCGTGCCCGGGCGCCGCCATCCGCGCGCTGTACAGCTTGATCAGGTCGGCGGCGATCTCCTTGACGGCCTTCTTGGCGCGCGCCTTGGTCTTGGTCCAGTCGGCGCCGCCGAGCCGGTGCAGGGTGGGCGCCTCGCCGCCGACGTACTTGGTGATCTGCTCGAGCTGGTCGGTGGGGATGTAGAGCCGGTCGCCGGGCTGGCCGCGCTTGGCGGGGGCGTACTCCACGACCAGGTACTCGCGGGTGGCGCCCTGCACGGTGCGCTGCACCATCTCGATGTACCGGCCGACGCCGTGCTGCTCGTGGACGATGTAGTCGCCCGCCTCCAGCGTGAGCGGGTCGATGGTCTTGCGGCGCCGGGCGGGCATCCGGGCGCCCTCGCGGCCGGACGCCTTCTGGCCGGTGAGGTCGGTCTCGGTGAGCACGGCCAGCTTGAGCGCCGGGGCGACGAAGCCGTGGTCGATGCAGCCGCAGGAGACGTGCACCACGGACGGGGTCAGCTCGTCCAGGTCGTTGTCGAGGCGGGCGGCGATGCCCTCGCCGCCGAGCACCTCCACGGTGCGGGCGGCCGGGCCGTGGCCCTCGGTGACGTAGACCGTGCGCCAGCCGTCGGCGAGCCAGCCCTTGGTGTCGGCCAGGGCCCGCGCGGTGTCGCCGCGGTAGGACTCGGGGGCGTGCAGGCCCAGCTTGAGGGTGTCCGCGTCCAGTTCCTCGTCGGCGGCGAACGGGGACACCGTCCACCACATCATGTCCAGCTCACGGGCCCGGTCCCGGACGTCGGCGAGGGACCACAGGGAGGCAGCGCCGACGTCGATGGGCGCCTCGCCGCCGCCGGCGGTGGCCGCCCAGGACGCCTGGAGGAACTCCTGCGAGGTGGCGACCAGGTCGGAGGCGCGCGTGCGCACCCGCTCCGGGTCGCAGACCACGGTCATGGCGCCCTTGGGCAGCACGTCCAGCAGCAGCTCCATGTCGTCCACGAGGACCGGGGCGAGGGACTCCATGCCCTCCACCGCGATGCCCTCGGCGATCTTCCCGAGCAGCTCGCCCAGCTCCGGGTGCTCCTCGGCGAGCGCCCGCGCCCGCTCGCGCACCTCGTCGGTGAGCAGCAGCTCACGGCAGGGCGGCGCCCACAGTCCGTGCTCGGCGACCTCCAGGGAGCGCTGGTCGGCGACCTTGAAGTAGCGGATCTCCTCGACGTCGTCGCCCCAGAACTCCACCCGCAGGGGGTGCTCCTCGGTGGGCGGGAACACGTCGAGGATGCCGCCGCGCACCGCGAACTCGCCGCGCTTCTCGACGAGCTCCACGCGCGCGTACGCGGCGGCGGCGAGGGCGTCGACGACCTCGTTCAGGTCGGCGGTCTGGCCCGTGCGCAGGGAGACCGGCTCCAGGTCGCCGAGGCCCTTGACCTGCGGCTGGAGCACGGACCGCACGGGGGCGACGACGACGGAGACCGGGCCGGTCTCGGGGTCGTCGGGGCGGGGGTGGGCCAGGCGCCGCAGCACGGCGAGGCGGCGGCCGACGGTGTCGCTGCGGGGGCTGAGCCGCTCGTGCGGCAGCGTCTCCCAGGACGGGTACTCCACGACGCCCTGGGGCGGCAGCAGCGAGCGCAGTGCGGCTGCCAGGTCCTCCGCCTCGCGTCCGGTGGCCGTCACGGCGAGCACCGGGCGGCCCGCGTCACGGGCCAGGGCGGCGACCGCGAAGGGACGGGCCGCGGGCGGGCCGACCAGGTCGACGTGCATGCGGTTGCCGTCGGCGGCGGCCGAGACCGCTTCCGCGAGGGCGGTGTCCTTGACGACGGCGTCGAGCAGACCGTGCAGGCTCATGCGGGGCGGAATCCCTTCCGGGGATGTGCAACACAACGGGCCCGACACGCGCCGCGGGCCGGGGGTGTCCAGGGTACGTCGCCCCGCCGACAGCCGCCGGGGCTGTGGACGACGACGGGCCACGCGCCCCGCCCGTCGCACGCGCCGGAGCCGGAAGGCCCCCGTGGGACCTTCCGGCTCCGGTCTCCCCGCAACCCCCGTGTGCGGTGAACCTCTGCTCTGCTGCTCCTGCCGGCCGCTACTCGGTCGCGATGGCGTTCAGGACGTTCATCCGGCCCGCCCGGAACGCCGGGACCAGCGCGGCGAACAGGCCGACGAACGCCGATCCGGCGAACACCCCGGCGATGGTGGGCCACGGGATGTCGAGGACCTTCAGGCCCTCCAGGGCGAGGAGCTGCTGGGCGGTGGCGCCCCAGCCGAGGCCGAGGCCGAGGCCCAGCAGGGCGCCGAAGAGGGCGATCACGACCGACTCCATGCGGATCATGCGGCGCAGCTGCCGGCGCGAGAGGCCGATGGCCCGCATCAGGCCGATCTCCCGGGTGCGCTCCACGACCGACAGGGCCAGGGTGTTCACCACGCCCAGGATCGCCACGACGATCGCCAGCGCCAGCAGGCCGTAGATCATGTTGAGCAGCTGCCCGATCTGGTCCTTCAGGGCCTCCTTGTAGTCGGTCTGGTCGCGCACCTCGTACTGCGGGAAGCGGTCCATGGACTGCTTCAGCGCGGCGTACGCGGCGTCCTTCCGGCCGTCCTCGGCCGAGGCGAGCACCATCGCGGTGAGCGGTATCTCCTTCTTGGGCACGTACCGGGCGAGGGTGTCGATCGACGTGTACATCGCGCCGGCGTCGATGGCGCCCTCGCTGCTGGTGATGGCCCGCACGGTGAGGGTGCCGGTCCTGCCGTCCTCGAAGGCGACGTCGACCGTCGAGCCGAGGGTGATGCCGTGGTCCTTCGCGTAGTCCTCGTGGACGGACATGGAGTCCGGCCGGTAGGCGTCCGCGAGCTTCCCCTCGACGGTCTCGATGCGCATGTCGACGGCGTACGTCGGGTCGGTGGCGGTGATCGCGGTGTCGTCGCCGGTCTTCCCGTCGGGCGTGGTGAAGTCGGCCTTCGTCCACTTGTACTCGGTGACCCGGTCCAGGCCCTCGGTGGCCTTGATCGCCGCGACGGCCTCGGGGCTGACGCCCTGCCCGTTGTCGTCCTGGACGATGAAGTCCGTGCCCACCACCTTGTCGAGCTCCTCCGTGGCCGAGGCGACCATGGAGGAGCCGACCACGGACAGGCACGCCACCAGCGCGAGGCCGATCATCAGCGCGGCGCCCGTCGCGCCGGTGCGGCGCGGGTTGCGCAGGGCGTTGCGCTCGGCCATGCGGCCGACCGGGCCGAACACCCTCAGCAGGACCGCGCCGAGGACGCGGACCACGCCGCTCGCGAGCACTGGGCCGATGACGACGAAGCCGATCAGGGTCAGCACGATGCCGAGGCCCAGCCACATCGAGCCTTCGGTGGCCTTCTCGGCGGCGCCCGCCAGGTAGAGGGCGGCCGCCCCTCCTCCGGTGAGGACCAGGCCGGTGACGGCGCGGAGCCGGCCGGTGCGCCCGTCCGCCGGGGTGCCGGCGTCGCGCAGCGCGGCCATCGGGGAGATCTTGCCGGCGCGGCGGGCCGGCAGGTAGGCGGCGAGGACGGTGACGACCACGCCGAGGAGCAGGCCGACCGCGGGGGTGGTCCAGGCGACGGTGAGGTCGTCGGTGGAGAGCTCCATGCCGATGGCGCCCATGAGCTTCATCAGCCCGACCGCGAGGCCGACGCCCGCGCCGACGCCGAGGACGGAGCCGACGACGCCGAGCAGCAGCGCCTCGACCAGCACGGACCGGTTGACCTGGCGGCGGGAGGAGCCGATGGCCCGCATCAGGCCGATCTCCCGGGTGCGCTGGGCGACCAGCATGGAGAACGTGTTGATGATCAGGAAGATGCCGACGAGGAAGGCGATCCCGGCGAAGCCGAGCATCGCGTACTTCATGACGTTCATGAAGCCCTCGACGTCCTTCTGGTTGGCCTCGGCGGTCTCCTTCGCGGTGAGCACCTTGTAGCCGCCGCCGAGCTCGGCCAGGACGTTCTGCTTGAGCCGGTCGTCGCTGACGCCCTCGGCGGCCGTGACGTTGACGCCGGTGTAGACGCCGGTCGAGCCGGTCAGGACCTTCTGGGCGGTCGGGGTGTCGAAGTAGAAGACCGCGGCGCCCGGGTTGGTGACGGTGAAGTCGGCGATGCCGGAGATCTTCGCCGTGTGCGTGCCGAGCGCGGTGATGACGCTCAGCTCGTCGCCGATGCCCAGGTCGTGCTTCTCGGCGGTGTCGGCGTCGAGCATGATCTGGCCGGAGCCCTTCGGCGCCGCACCGGAGGTGATGTCCATGATGCGGGCGTCGTTGCTGTTCCAGCTGCCGACGACGGTCGGGGCGCCGCTGGTGGGCGACAGGTTGTCCCGGTCGCCGTCGATGACCGTGACGGCGGTGGAGGACACCGCGCCCTCGGCCTCCTTCACGCCGTCGGCGCGCTTCACCTCGTCGACCACGGAGGCCGGTATCACCCGCGGCCTGCCGTTGGCGGCGGAGGTCTCGCCGTCCGCGCCGGCGTCCTCGGAGCTGACGGTGACGTCGGAGGCGGTCGCCGCGAACAGCTTGTCGAAGGTGGTGCCCATGGTGTCCGTGAACACCAGCGTCCCGCACACGAACGCCACCGACAGCAGCACCGCCACCGCCGACAGGGCCATGCGTCCCTTGTGCGCGAGGAAGTTGCGCAGCGAGGTCTTCAGCACGGTCATGACGTGCGCCCCCGGGCGTCGGAGTCGGGGGTCCGGGGGTCCCCCCCAGAGAAGCACAGCATGCGGTCGAGGACCTGCTCGGCGGTGGGCTGGTGCATCTCGTCGACGATGCGGCCGTCGGCCAGGTACAGCACGCGGTCCGCGTAGGAGGCGGCGACCGGGTCGTGGGTGACCATGACGATGGTCTGGCCCAGCTCGTCGACCGAGCGGCGCAGGAAGCCGAGCACCTCGGCGCCGGCGCGGGAGTCGAGGTTGCCGGTCGGCTCGTCGCCGAAGATGATCTCCGGCCGGGCGGCCAGCGCCCGCGCTACCGCGACCCGCTGCTGCTGGCCGCCGGAGAGCTGGGTGGGCCGGTGCTTCAGCCGGTCCGCGAGCCCGACGGTCTCCACCACCCGGTCCAGCCACGCCTTGTCGGGCTTACGGCCGGCGATGTCCATGGGCAGCGTGATGTTCTCGATCGCGTTGAGCGTCGGGAGCAGGTTGAACGCCTGGAAGATGAAGCCGATCCGGTCGCGGCGCAGCCGGGTGAGCTTCTTGTCCTTCAGTCCGGTGATCTCGGTCTCGTCCAGGTAGATCTGACCGCTCGTCACGGTGTCGAGCCCGGCGAGGCAGTGCATCAGCGTGGACTTGCCGGATCCCGAGGGGCCCATGATCGCGGTGAACCGGCCGCGGGCGATGTCCACGTCGACGTGGTCGAGGGCGACGACGCGGGTCTCCCCCGACCCGTACGCCTTCACGACCTGCCGCGCCCGCGCGGCAACGGCCGTAGTCCCTCCAGTACCCCCGTGCCTGGGAATGGTCACAGCCGATGTCACGGTAAGTCTCCTATGTCAGTCGTCAGAAGAAAGCGGTGCTCCCGGCGGCCGCCCGTCTGTGCGGCGGCCGCCCGGTGCGTGGTGTGCGGGTCGTGCTTCAGTCTGGCGGGGGGAGGGGGTCCGGCGCGCTGATGCTCAGCGCAGTCTTCTGCTGTGGAAAACCCCACCCCCGCTGCTGTGCTCCGCCGCCCCCCAGCGGCGTAAAGCCAGGTTAAGGACGGGGGCGGTCCCTTCTCGTCCTCCGGCGGGACGAACCCTCCCCGAGCCGGGGTACGGAGATGCCCCTAGGGGCTCTCACCCCTGGGGCGGACACCGTCTCGGGGTCGGTCATCCTTCGGTCGCCCCCTTTCTCCTCCCGCCCGCACCCCCGGGCCCGCCCCGCCGGGCCGGACCAGCGTCCACCCTGACGCCGCGTCAGGGGCAAGCGGAGGGCCCTCCGGTGGACAGCGTGATGTCCCGCGTACACCTCAAAAGTCGGAGTTAATCCGGGTAACACCCCAGCTCAGGGTATGTGCCACCCGCGAGAGCACTCACCGGCGCGCGAGTTGCGCCAAACCGTCGCGCTCCGCGCTACGCGCGAGTAACGTGCGGGCTCCGCTCCGCCACCCCCCTCCCTGCGGTCCCCGCACGGACCCGAACCACGCAAGGAGCACGGGATGCCCGCCGACCCCTTTCCCCCTCCCCGCGACCCGCACCGTCCCCCGCCCCCGTACGCCGATGCCCCGTACACCGATCCCCGCGCGGGCGTCCCGTACGCCGCCTCCCCGACCCACCGCACCTATCCCTGGATGCCGCCCGCCCCGCCGCCGCCCCGGCCGCACCGGGCGCCCCGGCACGCCCCGCTGGGCCACCACAGCGACCTGCGCCGGCTGCGCCGCGCCTACCGCTGGCAGCGCCGCACCGCCACCCTCACCGCGCTCGGCTACTTCGTCCTCTTCCTGGTGCTGTCCGCGTTCGCGCCGTCCTTCATGACCGGCACCGTCGCCGACGGCGTCCCCACCGGTCTGCTGCTCGCCGTGGGCCAGGTGCCCGTCACCTGGCTCGCCGTCGCCCTGTACGAGGCGACCGCGCGCCACCGCGTGGACCCGCTGGCCGCACTGATCCGCCGTCAGGCGGTCGTCGACGCACGGCGGGAGGCGGTCCGGTGAACCCGCTGTTCGACGACACCGCCGAGACCATGTCCCTGGTCGGCTTCTCCACGGTCGCCACCATCACCCTGCTGCTGTGCGTGCTGACCGGCCCCGACCGGGACGACCTCGACGAGTTCTACACCGGCTACAGCTCGCTCTCCCCCATGCGCAACGGGCTCGCCATCGCCGGTGACTACATCTCCGCGGCGACCGTCCTCGGCACGAGCGGCGTCATCGCCCTGTTCGGCTACGACGGCGTCGTGCTCGCGCTGAGCACCGCCCTGTCGCTGATGCTGCTGATGTTCCTGCTGGCCGAACCCCTGCGCAACGCGGGCCGGTTCACCATGGGCGACGCGCTGACCCGCCGGATGCCGGGCGGCCGCTCGGTGCGGATCACCGCCAGCGTCGTCACCCTCGCCTCGCTGCTCCCGCTGATGCTGGTGCAACTCGCGGGCACCGGACAGCTGATGGGGTTCATCCTGGGCTTCTCGGGCGAATCGATGCAGACCGGGTGCATCGTCGGCGTGGGCGCGCTGATGATCAGCTACGCGGCGATCGGCGGGATGAAGGGCACCGCCCTCATCCAGATCCTGAAGATCGTGCTGCTGCTCGGCTCGGGCCTGTTGGTCGCCGCGCTGATGCTGCACCGCTTCGACTGGAACCCGGGCGCCCTCTTCGACGCGGCCGCCGCCCACAGCGGAACCGGCGACGCCTTCCTCGCCTCCGGACTGCAGTTCGCCGGCAGCGCGAGCCCCGGCATCGACATGATCAGCTCACACCTCACCGTGGTCCTCGGCGGCGCCTGCCTCCCCCACATCACCATGCGCATGTACACCGCGGACAGCGCCCGCCAGGTGCGCCGCTCGATGTCCTGGGCGGTATCGGGCGTGGCGCTGTTCGTGCTGGTCATCACGGTCGTCGGGTTCGGCGCGACCGCGCTGCTCGGACGGGCCGTCGTCGCCGGGGCCGACCCGCGGGGCAACACCGCCTATCTGCTCGGCACGCGCGCGGTGTTCGGCGCGGAGGTGTCCACCGCGGAGACCGTCCTGTTCACCACCGTCACCACGGCGATCTTCCTGACGGTCCTCGCCTCGGTCGCCGGGATGATCCTCGCCTGCGCCAACTCCCTCGCGCACGACGTGTTCGCCGCCCGCGTCCGGGAGATGACACCGCGCCGGGAGATGCTGCTCGCCCGCCTGTCCGCCGCCGCCGTCGGCGTCCCCGCGATCCTGCTGGCCACCCTGGTGCAGCACCACAGCCTGCATCCGCTGATCACGCTGTCCTTCTGCCTGGGCGCCTCGGCCATCGCCCCCGCCCTCGTCTACGGCCTCTTCTGGCGCCGCTACACCCGCACCGGCCTGCTCGCCACCCTCATCGGCGGGACGCTCTCCGTGCTGGTGCTGATGCCGGGCACCAACCTGGTCTCCGGGTCCCCCGTCGCCGCCTTCCCCGACGCCGACTTCACCTGGTTCCCCTTCACCACCACCGGACTGCTGTCCATCCCCGCGGGCTTCCTCTGCGGCTGGCTCGGCACCCTCGCCTCCGGCCACACCCGGGCGGAGGAACAGCGCCGCCAGTACGAGGAGGTGGAGGGCCGGATCCTCGCCGGCGCGATCCGCAGGAGACCCTGACCGCCGGAAGACCCCGACCGGCCGCGCGCAAGCGTCACTCCACCGCGCGGCCGGTCAGCGCGCTCAGGCTCGCGCACACATGGTCCATCTGCGTCTGCACGTCCTCCCGCCGGTCCGCGTGCTCCCGCAGCACCCGCTCGGTCTCCCGCTCGACGCCCTCCACGCGCGCGTACGCCTCCGCCAGCACCTCGGCCGCCCGCTCCCGCGCCTCGTCCGCGCACCGCCGGGCCGCCTCCTCCGCGTCGGCGAACGCCTGCCGCGCCTCCGCCAGCACCTTCTCCGCCCGCTCCTCCGCCTCCGCCTGACGGGCGTCCAGCTCCGCCGCCCGCGCCGCCTCCTCCTGCGCCACCTCGTCGAGCCGCTGCGCCTGCGCCCGCGCCTCCTCGGCGAGCAGCTCCGAGGTGCGCTCCCGCATCCGCCGCACCTCCGCCAGCGCCTCGGTACGCCGCTCCTTCACGTCCAGCCGCGCCTCGATACGGATCTCGTCGGCCTTCTCCCGCGCCACCGCCAGCCGCTCCTTGGCGTACTCGTCGGCGACGGCGCGCAGCGTCGCCGCGTACGCCCGCGCGGCCTCCTCCACCTCGGCGGCGTCGTCCCGCGCCAGGTCGACCAGGTCCTGCGCGTGCTGCTTCGCCGACTCCCGTACGGCCGTGGCCTCCTCCAGCGCCAGCAGGAACAGCCGCCGGGGCCCGTCACCGAGCGACTCGTACGTCTGCTCCGGCAGCCCCGCCGCCCGCTCCCGCAGCCGTTCGAGCTCCTCCTCCATCTCCCGCGCCAGGACGGTGAGCCGAGCCGCGCGCTCCCACGCGGCGTCCCGGTCGTCCGACAGCGCCTCGACGTACGCGATCACCTGCAGCGGGCGGTAGCCGCGCCCCCGGCGGACGATCTCGAACCCCCGTGACGACACCGATGTGCTGCTCACCCTGGAACCCCTTCCACCGACGGACATGAAGCCCAGCACGACGACCGAGCACAAAAAGGGATGAATCGCGCACATCTTGATCGATGACAAGGAAGTGTTCATAACGCGACACTCCGCCGGGCGGGGGCGGACAGACGTGAGCCGGGCCCGGTCGTCGTCACGACCGGGCCCGGCTCACGGGTCACACCTTCAGCGGCGGCGGCTCACAGCAGCCCGTCCCACATCTGCTCCAGCAGCACCGACCACCAGGTCTCCGGCGACCCCAGCGCCGCCGGGTCCAGTGCGGCAAGCTGCGCCTGGAAGTCGACCGTCCAGCGGCCCGCCTGCTCCTGGTTCAGCCCGAACCGCAGCCGCCACATCCGGCCCAGCAGCGCCAGGCAGCGCGCGAACTCCGGCAGTCCGGTGTTCACGAACTGCGGCGGCACCGCCGTACCGCCGGGACCGGCCTCCACCGGCACCGCGACGATGTTCGCCGTGCCGTACTGCACACAGATCGCCTTGCCGAAGTCGCTGCCCATCACCAGGTACGAACCCGCGTCCGGCGCCGGCTGTACACCCCGCTCCGCGGCCAGCTCCGCCAGCGTCGGCACCGGGCGGCCCGGCTGGGCCTGCGCCCAGAAGAACGGTCCCATGTCCGTCGGCAGACCCGCCGTCACCAGCGTGTGCGCCACCACCGGCGGCACGCCCTGACGGGACACCGCCGCCTGCTCGAACCGGAACACGCCCGGCCCGAACGCGGCCGCCAGCTCCTGCCCGATCGCCTCCGGCGGGAGGGGCGGGGCCGGCTGCACCGGCGGGATCGGCGCCCGCACCGGCGCGGGCCGCGCGGGACCGTCCGCCACCTGGTGCAGCTCGCCCTGATGGGCGAGGAGCTGCCGCATGCCCTGCTGCCGGCTCGCGTGGTCCGTGCCGTACGGCGCGATCGACGTGATGCGCGCCTGCGGCCACTGCTCGCGGATCATCCGCGCGCAGTACGCGCCCGGCAGCTCGCACGACTCCAGCTCCGTGTGCAGCTCCAGCACCTGGTTCGGCGGCACGTTCATCGCGCGCAGCTCGTGGAAGATCTGCCACTCCGGGTGCGGGGTGCCCGGCGCGGAACGCCGGATCAGCTGCTGCTCGGAGCCGTCCTGCGCGCGGTAGCGCAGCACGGCCTGATAGCCGGGACCGACGGTCGGCTGACCGGGCGGCTGCTGCGGATACCCGTACGCCGCCGGCTGCCCCGGCACGGGGACCCCTGGCGGGGGCGTACCGGGGGGCATGGCACCGGGAGGCATCGCGCCGGGCGCCATCGGCGGGGTGCCGGGGGCACCGGGCGGCGGGGGCGCGCCCGGGCCGCCGACGGGAGGTGCGGCCAGGACGGTCTCCGCGTGATGCACGGGGGCGGCGCCGGGAGCGCCGGGCCGACCAGGGGCTCCCGGAGCACCGGGGGCGCCGGGCGGGCCCGGAGGCTGGGGTGCGCCGTGGGCACCCCCGGTGCCGGGCTGACCGGGAGCGCCGGGACCACCCGGGGCACCGTGCTGACCGGGCACACCGGGCTGCCCCGGAGCACCAGGCGGACCGGGAGGCTGAGGCGCCCCCGGCGCACCGTGCGCACCGGGCTGGCCCGGAGCCCCGGGCTGGCCAGGCTGACCGGGAGCGCCGGGAGGACCGGGCGGCTGAGGCACACCGGGACCACCCGGGGCACCGTGCTGACCGGGCGCACCGGGCTGACCAGGCGCACCGGCCTGCCCCGGAGCACCAGGCGGACCGGGAGGCTGAGGTACGCCCGGCGCACCCGGCGCACCGTGCGCGCCCGGCTGACCCGGAGCACCAGGCGGTCCCGGAGGCGTGGGCACCCCGCCCGAGCTGTTCGGGTCGGCGAGCATCGTCGCCGCGTGGTGCACCCCGCCCGGAGGCGTGCCGGGCCCACCCGGCGGAGGCGGCGCGGGCGTCCCCGGCGGAGGCGTCTGCCCGCCCGGCCCCTCCGGGCCGAGCGACGACACCAGCTGCGTCGGCACATACCCGCTCCCGCCACCCTGCGCGGGCGTGCTGCCGGGGCGCGCGCCCGGCGTGCCCGGGGCGCCCGGAGGCGGCGGGGTCGTCGGACCCTGCCCCCGCCTCGGCGGCGGAGTCGCCTTGCTGGTCGCGGCGTCGGCGATGTCACCGGCGTCCGGAGCGGGCGCAGCCGGCGGCGGCACGGGCGTACCCGGCGCCGGGGTGCCGGGAACACCGGCCTGGGTGGGAGGCGGAGGCGTCGCGGGCCCCGCCTGGGTGGGCGGCGGAGTCGCCTGCCCCGTCCCGCCCGTCGGTACCGCCGGCGCGACCGCCGTCGGCGGCAGCTGGCTGCCGCCCGAGATCAGCGCCGTCTTGGCGTCGGGCGTCGCCGGGGTGTCCCCACCCGGCTCCCTCACCTGCGGCGCGTACACGGTCTGCGGCAGCGGCACCGAGCGGTCCTCACCGGCGTCCGCCGTGGTGTCCGTACCGGCCCACGGCGTGCCCTCGTCCGGGGCGCCGCCGCCGGCCGCCGGCCACGCGGACCCGCTGCCGCCGGAGCCGGCCGAGGAACCCTCGGAATCACCCCGCCCCGCGTCCGGCGCACCCGCCTGCCCAGGCACCGCACCGGCACCGGACCCCGCCGACGCCGCCACAGGCACCCCCGCACCCCCTGACGTCTCCCCCCGCCGGTCCGGAATCCCCAGCCGGTCCGCCGCCTCCTGCAGCCACTCCGGCGGACTCAGCAGGAACGACGTCTGGTTGAGATCCACCCGCGCCGCAGGAGCCGGCGCCGGCTCCTCCGCCGCCGCCTCGTCCCGGCCGTACTCCTCCTCGTACCGGCGGATCACCTCGCCCACCGGCAGCGCCGGCCACAGCGTGGCCTCGCCGCTGTCCCGGGCGATCACCAGCCGCTGCCCGCCGCCGTCGACACGCGGACCGTCCGCACGGTCCTCCGCCCACACCACGAACCCGAGGCCGAACTCCCGCACCCGCACCTCACGGTGCTGGTACGCGGGCACGTCCCCGTTGACCCACTCCTCCGCGCGCTCCTGCGCCTGCGCGAACGTCACCATCGCTACGACTCACTCCCCGCGGAAGAGACCGGAACGGCACGCGCGAACCCGCCGTCCACCATCAGATTCGCCACCGTCTCCAACTCCGGAGGAGACCCCGCGAGCCGCGACAGGAACACGTCGAAGTCCTCACCGCACGGCAGCAGCAGCCGCTCCACGCGCTCCGCGGGCGACCACGACGGATCCACGTCCCGCACGTCGTCGTACGCGCTGAACCACACCGAACCCTGCCGCTCGCCCCTCACCTTCACGGCCAGCAGACCGCCCTGCACGAAGGAGACGCACAGATAGTCCTTGGTCAGATGGTCCCGCAGACACTTGTTCACATACACCAGGTCGTTGACCGCGGCCTCGTCCCGCACCGTGAAGAACGGCTGGTCCACCAGCAGACCCAGCTCCGCGTCCAGCGCCGTCCCCACCGGCGCGCAACCGCCCGCCGCCTTCAGGAACGACCGGTACGCGCCCGGCAGCCGGTACCCGAGGTCCTCCTCGACACCCAGCACCTGCGACTCCGTCACCGCCACACCCGACTTCGGCAGCCCGAAGTGCGCCGGACGCGTCTCCTGCAACGGCCGCGTGCCCCGCTTCGCGTGGTCCACCGCCGCCGTCGCCACACCACCGTGATGCCGCAGCAGCGCCTTCACCTCGACCGGCACCAACTCCAGACGGCGCGTGCCCGCCACGTGGTGCCACGTCCAGCCGTGCGGCGTCGCCACCGCCGGCACCGTGTCCCACAGCTCGTGACCCGTCGCCGCCAGCGCCGCGTTCGCCGACACGTAGTCCGTCAACCGCAGCTCGTCGACACCGAAACCCTCCGGCGGATCCGCGATCTCCGCGGCAGCGCGCGCATAGGGCGAGAAGTCGGGGTAGCCACGCTCGTCCACCCGCACCCCTCTCGGGTGACGGGCCGCCCGCACCGGATCCGGGAAGTGCACGACCTGCC
The DNA here is from genome assembly GCF_051903975.1 of Streptomyces sp. P9-2. Lineage (NCBI taxonomy): Bacteria > Bacillati > Actinomycetota > Actinomycetes > Kitasatosporales > Streptomycetaceae > Streptomyces > Streptomyces sp. P9-2. The sequence goes on along the minus strand of NZ_CP192633.1, from coordinate 2,120,287 downwards.
CGGCGTAGGCCGCGTTCGGCGGCGCGGAAGTTCCCCCAGCCTGGCGGCCGGGAGGCGCCCCCAGCCCGAGCCGACCTGTCGTCATGGCGGTTGCCCCCTGCGGCACTCTGTACGACCCGCCCCGCCCCGCCATCGGAGCCGTCACGGACCGTATTCGACTGTCACGTCTGTCTCGACTGCTTCTGGTGCCACGACCCCTCGGCGCCCGCGCACGGAACACCGCCGGATCGCGGTGCCGACAGCCTATGCGGTACGCCCCCACCGGTCACCGGGCACCGGTCACCAGGCCCTCCGCTTCCGTGACCCGACGTCACCCCACCGTGACAGCCCGCCCCCGCACGGGCGTGTCGCCCCGCCCCAGCTTCCCCAGCCGCCACGCGATTTGGCACTCTGTGACCACCGGGGGGATGCTCGGGAGGGGATGACGATCATGAACGCGACGCAGACGGGGACGCACACCGGACCATCCGGCGACCCCCGCTCCGGCGACCCCCGCATCGGCTGGAGCGCCACCGACAGCACCCCGGCGCCCGCCCTCCGGCACCGCCGCGACGGCATCCTCCCCACCATCGCCGCCGCCCTCTCCGTCCGCGGCGCCACCCTCACCGGCACCGCCGCCCGCGGCGACACACCCCCCGCACTGCACCCGCTCGTCCAGGACTTCCTCGACACCCTCACCAGCGACCAGCGCGACCGCTTCACCGGACGCTGCGCCGAAACCATCCTCATCTCCCGGCACATCGCCACCGCCGACGCCGCCCGCAGCAAAAGAGCCGCCCGCAAACCCATGACCAACGGCGAGGCCCGCAAAGCCCTCAAACACGCCAAACTCACCACCCGCCGCATCCGCGAGGACGGCGACCCCCTCCACGGCAGCTACGCCGCCCCCTGCCGCGCCTGCACCGCCCTCACCGCCCACTTCGGCGTCCGCACGGTCGACCCCGCCGCCACCGACGGCTGAACCACCCCCGCACCACCACACGACCTCGACGAACGAAGGGCCGATGCACACCGACCGCACCTCCTCCCCCAGTCTCGGCTCCGCTCGACCGGGGGGACCCCCATCCCGCTTCGCCGTCCCCGTCGACGCCGCACTGCGCGCCGCCGGCTGGCAACCCGGCCGCTGGGACATCAAACAGGCCGAGATCTGGGCCGACACCCTCCGCGACCACACCTCGCCCGCCGGACACCGCCACACCGTCTTCCCCGCCGCCGTCGAGGCCTGGGCCGAATTCGGCGGACTCCACATCCGGCCCACCGGACCCGGCCGACAGATCGCCCCCACCCCCGTCCACATCGACCCCCTGCACGGCCTCCACCTCGCCCGCACCCTCGGCGACCTCGGCCGCGCCCTCGACACCGAGGTCTGCCCCCTCGGCACCGAGACCGACACGAAGGCACTCCTCGCCATCGACGCACAGGGCCGCGTCTACGCCCTCGACCACACCGGCGACTGGTACCTCGGCCCCGACATCGACCACGCCCTCGCCACCCTCATCTCCGGCGTCCAGCCCCAGCGCCTCACCACCGGCTGACCAGGGGCGGCCCCCGGCCCCACGACGCCGCGATCTACCAGGCCGGGACCTACGACGCCGGAATCACCGCCGACACCCGGAAACCCCCCGCGTCCGTCGGCCCCGACACGAACACCCCGCCCAACGCCGACACCCGCTCCCGCATCCCCACCAGACCGTTCCCCCCCGACGGCAGCCCCGCCGACGAACCCACACCCGACGGCGGCTCGTTCTCCACCTGCATCGCGATCTCCGACACCCGGTGCGCCAGCCGCACATACGTCTTCGCACCCGCCGCGTGCTTGTGCACGTTCGTCAACGCCTCCTGCACCACCCGGTACGCCGTCGCCTCCACCTCCGGCGCATACGAGCGGCACTCCCCCTCCACCGACAGATCCACCACCATCCCCGCCGCCGCCGACTGCCCCACCAACTCGTCGATCTCCGCCAGCGAAGGACCCTCCGCCGGCTCCTCCACCGCCACCCGCGACGCCGCCGCAGCAGCCGCCGCACCCACCGCCGCCAACGGCACCGACGCACCCTCCCCCCGGGGCCGCACCGCGTCCCCGCCCGCACGCAGCACCCCGAGCATCTCCCGCAACTCCGTCAACGCCTGCCGGCCCATGTCCCCCACCAGCGCCGCGTTCCTCACCGCCTTCTCCGGATCCTTCCGCGCCACCGCCTGCAACGCCGCCGCGTGCACCACCATCAACGACACCCGGTGCGCCACCACGTCGTGCATCTCACGCGCGATCCGCGTCCGCTCCTCGTTACGCGCCCACTCCGCGCGCTCCTCCGCACGCTCCGCCAGCAACTGAAGCTCCCGCTCCAGACTGTCCGCCCGCTCCCGCAGACTCTCCATCAGCCGACGCCGCGCCCCCACGTACAAACCCAGCAGCACCGGCGGAGCCGTCACACCCAGCGCCGTCGTCACCGAGGCGAACGGCACCAGCCAGTCACCGACGTCCACGTCCCCGCGCGCGATGTCCTGCCGCATCCGCACGAACATCACGATCAGCACACCGACCATCTGCATACCCGCCAGCGAACCGATGATCCGGCGCGGCAGATCCGACGCGGCCAGCGAATACAGCCCCACGATCCCCAGCAGGAACCCCATCGCGGCCGGCGTCACCGCGATCGCCACCAGCACCACCGCGATCGGCCACCGCCGCCGCACCAGCAGCACCGACCCCGCGGCCAGCCCGAACACCACCCCCACGGCGACCGGGATCCCCGCCTCCCACGCGAACGGAACCCCCTCGACCCCGCACTCCAGCGCGGACGCCGCCGCAAGCCCCACATCGAGCACGGCACTCCGCCGCCGCTCCCACCACCAGGGCCCTCCCCGGGCCGTCACATGCTCTTCCCCCGTCGCGGTCATGCCCCCCAGCCTAAAGGCGCTCCCCGTCCGTTTTCCGGGGAGTTTTCACCTCAACCCCGGACCACACCGACCGACCGATCAGCCGCGATACGCCCCACAATCCCTCGAACTGCTGAATCGCGCACCGTTCGACCCGGGAACCCTCCATTCCGGCCGGACGGTATGCCCATGGCACATCCGACCGGCACATACGCCGACTTCGAAGGCTTGCGCGAACAGGCCGTCGCCCTCCGGCGCGAGGGACTCAGCCGACGCCAGATCCGCGACCGGCTCCACGTCGACAACAACGACATCCTCAACCGCCTCCTCCAGGGCGAACCCGCCCCGGACTGGACCCGGCGCCCCAACGCCAAGGACGACCTGCGGGCGCGGGCCCGCGAGCTCCGCCTCCAGGGCTGGACCTACGACCAGATCCAGGTCGAGCTGGGCTGCTCCAAGAGCGCGATCTCGTTGTGGGTGCGGGATCTGCCGAAACCGGAACGGCGCACTCCCTCGGAGCAGGCGCGACTGGCGGGCCGCATGCGCTGGGAGCACGAGCTGGCGGTGCGGGACGAGCAGCGTCGGCGGACCAAGGAGGCCGCGGCCCGGGAGATCGGCCCCCTGTCCGACCGCGATCTCTTCCTCGCGGGTGTGGCCCTCTACTGGGCCGAGGGCGCGAAGGACAAGCCCTACGACCGGAGGGAGAACGTCCTCTTCGTCAACAGCGACCCAGGGGTGATCAAGCTCTACCTCGCGTGGCTGGACCTGCTCGGTGTGGAGCCCGAGCGCCTCCGTTATCGCGTCATGATCCACATGACGGCCGACGTGGAGGGCGCGAAACGATACTGGGCGGATCTGGTCGGCGTGGACGTCTCCGTGTTCCAGAAGACGACCATCAAGAAGCACAACCCGGCGACCGTCCGGAAGAACGTCGGAGCCACCTATCGCGGCTGCCTGGTCATCCGGGTGTCACAAGGCGCCGACCTGTACCGGCGCATCGAAGGCTGGTGGACAGGAATGGTCTCCGGGATCACCACGCCACCCTCCTCGGGTAAGGTCTGACGCAGCCATCCGCCATGGGGTAACTGGTAGCCCGCGGGCCTTTGAAGCCCTGTAGTGCTGGTTCGAATCCAGCTGGCGGAGCTGCAAGGTTCGGGTCCTGGCCGGTCACGGTCAGGACCCGCTCTCATGTCCCCCCGGAAACGCCCCGGTATCCTGCGGATGTCCATCCCCCCACCTCCAACACAGCCGAAGGGCATCCCGTGAGCGCCAATCGCCCGGCAGCCGTCGTCGTTCTCGCAGCGGGTGAGGGCACCCGTATGAAGTCGGCCACACCCAAGGTCCTGCACGAGATCTGTGGTCGTTCCCTGGTGGGTCATGTGCTCGCCGCCGCCGGTGAGCTGGACCCGGCGAATCTCGTCGTCGTCGTGGGTCACGCCCGTGAGCAGGTGACCGCGCATCTCGCCGAGGTCGCCCCCGACGTGCGGACCGCCGTGCAGGCGGAGCAGAACGGCACGGGGCACGCCGTGCGGATGGGTCTGGAGGAGCTGGGCGGTGCCGTGGACGGGACCGTGGTCGTGGTGTGCGGCGACACCCCGCTGCTGACCGGTGAGACGCTGCGCCGGCTGTCCGAGACGCATGTGGCGGACGGCAATGCGGTGACGGTGCTGACGGCGGAGGTGCCGGACGCGACCGGGTACGGCCGGATCGTCCGGGACGCTTCCGGTGCGGTGACGGCGATCGTGGAGCACAAGGACGCGTCGGACGAGGTGCGGGCGATCCGGGAGATCAACTCGGGTGTGTTCGCGTTCGACGGTGCGCTGCTGACGGACGCGCTGAAGAAGGTGCGTACGGACAACAGTCAGGGCGAGGAGTACCTGACGGACGTGCTGGGGATCTTGCGTGAGGCGGGGCACCGGGTGGGTGCGTCGGTGGCGGGGGATCACCGGGAGATCGCGGGGATCAACAATCGTGTGCAGTTGTCTCAGGCGCGGCGGATCCTGAACGACCGGCTGCTGACGGCGGCGATGTTGTCGGGCGTGACGGTGGTGGATCCGGCGTCGACGTGGGTGGATGTGACGGTGACGTTCGAGCGGGACGCGCTGGTGCACCCGGGGACGCATCTGCATGGCGCCACGCATCTGGGTGAGGGCTGCGAGGTGGGTCCGAACACGCGGCTGACGGACACCCGGGTGGGTGCGGGGGCGCGTGTGGACAACACGGTGGCCGTGGGCGCCGATGTGGGTCCGGAGGCGTCGGTGGGTCCGTTCGCGTATCTGCGTCCGGGGACGCGGCTGGCGCGGAAGGGCAAGATCGGTACGTACGTGGAGACGAAGAACGCGTCGATCGGTGAGGGGTCGAAAGTTCCGCATCTGTCGTATGTGGGTGATGCGACGATCGGCGAGTACTCGAACATCGGTGCGGCGAGTGTGTTCGTCAATTACGACGGACAGGACAAACATCACACGACGGTCGGGTCGCACTGCCGGACGGGGTCGGACAACATGTTTGTTGCTCCTGTCACGGTCGGAGACGGTGCTTACACGGCCGCGGGCTCGGTGATCACGAAGGATGTGCCGCCCGGTTCGCTGGCGGTGGCCCGTGGTCAGCAGCGCAACATCGAGGGCTGGGTGGCTCGTAAGCGTCCGGGGAGTGCTGCCGCGAAGGCCGCGGAGGCGGCGTCGCGGGAGTCGGCCGGCGAGGACTGACCGGAGAGCGTCCCGTTCGGGACGGCGTACCGTGAGAGGTGCGGAAACGCGCACCCCACCAGCTGAGACACCTCTGAGGAGACAGTGCTGTGACCGGGATCAAGACGACCGGCGAGAAGAAGATGATGTTCTTCTCCGGCCGCGCCCACCCCGAGCTTGCCGAGGAGGTCGCCCAGCAGTTGGGTGTCGGGGTCGTCCCGACGAAGGCCTTCGACTTCGCGAACGGCGAGATCTACGTCCGGTATCAGGAGTCGGCCCGTGGCGCCGACTGCTTCCTGATCCAGAGCCACACGGCGCCGATCAACAAGTGGATCATGGAGCAGTTGATCATGATCGACGCGTTGAAGCGTGCGTCGGCCCGTTCGATCACGGTGATCGTGCCGTTCTACGGGTACGCCCGGCAGGACAAGAAGCACCGCGGCCGTGAGCCCATCTCGGCGCGTCTGATCGCGGATCTGATGAAGACGGCGGGTGCGGACCGTCTGCTGACGGTGGACCTGCACACGGACCAGATCCAGGGCTTCTTCGACGGCCCGGTGGACCATCTGTTCGCGCTGCCGCTGCTGGCGGACTACGTGGGCGCGAAGGTGGACCGCTCGAAGCTGACGGTGGTGTCCCCGGACGCCGGCCGTGTGCGGGTGGCGGACCGCTGGTGCGACCGGCTGGGCGCGCCGCTGGCGATCGTGCACAAGCGCCGGGACAAGGACGTGGCGAACCAGGTCACGGTGCACGAGGTGGTCGGTGAGGTGAAGGGCCGCGTGTGTGTGCTGGTGGACGACATGATCGACACCGGTGGCACGATCTGCGCCGCGGCGGACGCGCTGTTCGCGCACGGTGCGGAGGACGTGATCGTGACGGCGACGCACGGTGTGCTGTCGGGTCCGGCGGCGGATCGTCTGAAGAATTCGAAGGTGAGCGAGTTCGTGCTCACGAACACGCTGCCGACGCCGGGTGAGCTGAGCGAGAGCCTGGACAAGATCACGGTGCTGTCGATCGCGCCGACGATCGCGCGTGCGGCGCGTGAGGTGTTCGAGGACGGCTCGGTGACGAGCCTGTTCGACGAGCAGTAAGGGTTCTGCGGTCCGGCATCCGTTTGGCTGCCGGTGATCGTTTTGGGTACGGCCTCCTGGCCCGGGTAAACTGCACGAGTTGCTCGGCGAGGGAGGCCGTACCGCTTCTTCGGAAGCTTTCGTACGGCGGTCCGTTATCGACGCGCTCTTCGTAGCAGGCCGTTCGTGGCCGGGTGACCACGTCCGTTTCTGACTATGAGGAGTGATCATGTCCGAGGTGAAGATCGCCGCCGAGACGCGCAGCGAGTTCGGCAAGGGTGCCGCCCGCCGTATCCGTCGTGCCGACAAGGTTCCCGGTGTTCTGTACGGCCACGGTTCCGACCCGCTGCACCTGACCTTCCCGGGTCACGAGCTGCTGCTCGCCCTGCGTACGCCGAACGTCCTGATCGCGCTGGACATCGACGGCAAGTCCAACGAGCTGGCCATTCCGAAGGCCGTTCAGCGTGACCCGCTGAAGGGCTTCCTGGTCCACGTCGACCTGCAGCTGGTGCAGCGCGGTGAGAAGGTCCAGGTCGAGATCCCGGTGCAGGCCGAGGGCGAGCTGGCCCCGGGCGGCAACCTGCTGGAGCACGTCCTGGACGCGCTGCCGGTCGAGGCCGAGGCCACGCACATCCCGGAGAACGTGACCGTCTCCGTCGAGGGCCTGGAGGCCGGCGCCTCCGTCCTGGCCAAGGACATCGAGCTCCCCAGCGGTGTCACCCTCGCGGTGGACGGGGACACCGTGGTGCTGCAGATCCTGGCCGCGCAGGCGGAGGAGGCGCCCGAGGGCGCCGAGGAGGGCGAAGAGGCCGCCGAGGCCTGAGCCTGTCGGATCCAGTCGTCACGTCGGCCGCTGCTCCCGTGCGGGGGCGGCGGCCGACGCGTATGTGGGAGGAAGCGTGGGCGTGACGGAGGACGCGGCGGGCCCCTGGCTGATCGCCGGGCTGGGCAATCCGGGGCGGGGGTACGCGATGAACCGGCACAACGTGGGGTTCATGGTCGTGGACCTGCTGGCGGAGCGGATGGGCGGCCGGTTCAAGCGGGCGGCGAAGGCGCAGGCGCAGGTCGTGGAGGGCCGGATCGGGTCTCCGGGGCCGGGGAGCCGCCGGGTGGTGCTGGTGAAGCCGATGTCGTACATGAACCTGTCGGGCGGGCCGGTGAACGCGCTGCGGGAGTTCTACAAGGTGCCGCCGCAGCGGGTGGTGGCGGTCCACGACGAGCTGGACATCGACTACGGGACGCTGCGGCTGAAGCTGGGCGGCGGGGACAACGGGCACAACGGCCTGAAGTCGCTGACGGGCGCGTTCGGCCGTGACTACTACCGGGTGCGGTTCGGGATCGGGCGGCCGCCGGGGCGGATGCCGGTGGCGGACTACGTGCTGAAGGACTTCTCACCGGCGGAGCGCAAGGAGCTGGACTACTTCGTGGACCGGGCGGCGGACGCGGTGGAGTGCCTGGTGACGGAGGGTCTGGAGCGGGCGCAGAGCGCCTACAACTCCTGATACGCGGCCGAAGGCGACTTCGGCCGACATGTCACCTGGAGCCGCCCGCGGGAGTTGACCGGGCGCGAGGTCATGGCCAAAGATCGCGGCCATGCCTTCCGCTGTCCGTTCCTCGCGCGGTTCCTCCGCGCTGCGCTTCGGCCGGTTCACGGCGATGGGCGCTGTCGCCGTGCTGATCCTGATCGCCGGTGTGTGGGCGTCGTGGGGGACGGCGCAGCACGTGATGCTGACCAAGGGCCGTGAGCGCGGCACCGTCGAGGTGACGCGGTGCGCCGAGGACGCCTGCGAGGGCCCGTTCCGGCCGCTGTCGCCGGGCGCGCAGCCGCGCGAGAAGGTGGTGCTGGACGACACGGTGGCCGTGGAGAAGGGCCGCACCTACACGGTGGTGCTGAAGCCGGGCGCCTCTGAGGCGGTGCGCTCGGGTCCGGCCGGGGTGCTGTACGCGTGGGTGCCGCTCGGGGGCGCGCTGCTGCTGGCGTCGGTGGTGGTGGCGGGCGGTCTGCTGCGGACGCGGCTCGGGTGGGTGATGGCGCTGGCGGGCGCGGGGCTGCTGACGGCGGCGTTCGTGGCGCTGTAGCTCTGGACGTGAATGGGGCGGTGCCCTCCGGGTCGTGAGGATCCGGAGGGCACCGCCCCTTCGTCGTGTACCGGTCGTCAGCCGGTGTTGCGCAGGCCCGCCGCGACACCGTTCACGGTGAGCAGCAGGGCGCGGGAGAGCAGCGGGTCGGGCTGGTCGCCGGCGGCGGCCGCGTCGCGCTGGCGCTTGAGCAGGGCGACCTGGAGGTAGGAGATCGGGTCCAGGTAGGCGTCGCGGATGGCGAAGGTCTGCTTGAGGACGGGGTCGGCGTCCAGCAGTTCCCGCTCGCCGGTGACGCGCAGCACCTCGGTGACGGTGAGGTCGTGCTCGGCCTTGATGGTGTCGAAGACGTGCTTGAGCTCGTCCGGGACGAGGGTGTCGACGTAGTGCTGGGCGATCCGCAGGTCCGTCTTGGCGAGGGTCATCTCCACGTTGGAGATGAAGTTGCGGAAGAAGTGCCACTGCTCGTACATCTCGTCGAGCACGGTGTCGAGGCCGGCCTCGCGCAGTGCCTTGAGGCCGGAGCCGACGCCGAACCAGCCGGGGACGATCTGCCGGGACTGGGTCCAGCCGAACACCCACGGGATGGCGCGCAGGCCGTCGAGGGAGACGCCGGAGCCGGGGCGGCGGGAGGGCCGCGAGCCCAGGTGCAGTTCGGCGAGCTGGTCGACGGGGGTGGAGGCGAGGAAGTACGTCGGCAGGTCGGGGTCCTCGACGAAGGACCGGTAGGCGGCGTGGGCGGCGTCGGAGACGACGTCCATGGCGGCGTCCCAGCGGGCGAGGGCCTCGACGGACTGGCGGGGCGCGGTGTGCAGGGCGGAGGCCTGCAGGGTGGCGGCGACGGTCAGTTCGAGGTTCTCGCGGGCGAGGGACGGGATGAGGTACTTGTCGGAGATGACCTCGCCCTGCTCGGTGACCTTGATCTCGCCCTCGAGGGTGCCCCAGGGCTGGGCGAGGATCGCGTCGTGGGTGGGGCCGCCGCCGCGGCCGACGGTGCCGCCGCGGCCGTGGAAGAGGCGCAGGCGGACGCCGTAGCGGTGGGCGACGTCGCGCAGGCGGCGCTGGGCGCGGTGGATCTCCCACTGGCTGGTGGTGATGCCGCCGAACTTGGAGGAGTCGGAGTAGCCGAGCATGACCTCCTGGACGTCGCCCCTGAGCGCGACGAGGCGCCGGTAGGACGGGTCGGAGAGCATGTCCTCCAGGATGGTGTCGGCGGCCTTGAGCTCGTCGGTGGTCTCGAGGAGCGGCACGATGCCGATCTTGGCCCAGCCGGCGTGCAGGTCGATCAGGCCGGCCTCGCGGGCGAGGACGGCGGCGGCGAACACGTCGTCGGCGCCCTGGCACATGGAGATGATGTACGACTCGATGACCTCGGGTCCGAAGACTTCCAGGGCGCGCTTGACGGTCTGGAAGACGCCGAGGGTCTTCTCGCCGGCCTCGTCGACGGGCGCCGGGGTGGGCGCGAGGGGACGGCGGGAGCGCAGTTCCTTGGCGAGGAGCTTGGAGCGGTACTCGCGGGGCATGTCGGCGTAGCGCCAGGACTCCTCGCCGAGCCGGTCGAACAGCTGGCCGAGGGCGTGGTGGTGGGCGTCGGCGTGTTCGCGGACGTCCATGGTGGCGAGCTGGAGGCCGAACGCGGCGAGGGTGCGGATGGTGCGGGCGAGGCGTCCGTCGGCGAAGAGGCCGCCGCGGTGCTCGCGCAGGGATGCCTGGATGATCCGCAGGTCGGCGATGAGCTCGCTGGTGCCCAGGTAGTCGCGGCCGGGCTCGTGCGGGGTGCCCTTGGCGAGGCGGAGCTTGGTGTTCTCCAGCTTCTGCCGGATGCAGGTGGCCTTGAGCCGGTAGGGCTCCTCGGCGTTGAGCCGCTTGTAGCGGGGACTGATCTCGGGGAGCGCCTCGAGGTCGGCCTGGAGGGAGGTGAGCAGTTCCTCGGTGGCCCCGGTGTAGCGGATGGAGTTGGAGAGGAAGCCGCGCAGCTCGTCGATCATCTCCAGGGCGTCGTTGATGCCGTGTTCGTGCTGGAGGATCAGGACGTCCCAGGTGACCTGGGGGGTGACGTTGGGGTTGCCGTCGCGGTCGCCGCCGATCCAGGTGCCGAAGGTGAGCGGGCGGGTGTCGTCCGGGAGGTGGACGCCGACGCGCTCCAGCTCGGCGGTGAGGTCCTCCAGGACGTCGCCGACGGCGCCGGCGTGCAGCTCGTCGAGGTAGTAGATGGCGTTGCGGGCCTCGTCGGCGGGCTCGGGGCGCACCACGCGCAGTTCGTCCGTCTGCCAGACGAGGTCGATGTTCTCCGCCAGCCGGGTGTCGAGGCGGCGCCGGTCGGTGGCCAGGACGGGGGTCTCGAGGAGGGCGGCGATGCGGCGGAGCTTGTTGAGGACGGAGCGGCGGGCGGCCTCGGTGGGGTGGGCGGTGAACACGGGCCGCACGTTGAGGTGCCGCACGGTCTGCCGCAGGTGCTCGGGGTCGGCGTCCTTGAGCCGGTCGGCGGTGCGGGAGAGGAGGCCGCCCTCGGCGGCGCGGCGGGCGGCGAGTTCGCGTCCGCGGTGCACCTGTTCGGTGACGTTGGCCAGGTGGAAGTAGGTGGAGAAGGCGCGCACCAGCTTGGCGGCCGTCTCCAGCTCGGTGCCGCGCAGCAGCTCGGCGGCGGCCTCGCCGTCCTCGCGGGTGAGGCGGCGGACCTTCTCGACGAGGTCGAGGAGCTCCGGGCCCTCCTGCCGGACGAGCGTCTCTCCGAGGAGGTCGCCCAGTCGGCGGATGTCGGCACGCAGTTCGGCGCTCGTCGTGGTGGTCTGGTCGTCGGCACTGCTCACAGGTGCGGCTCCTTGCAGTGTTGGAAGCTCGTCTGGGAGGGAACCCGGACGAGCGTCTCGCGCGGCGTGCGCCGCTTGCGGGCCGGACGTCCGGGAAGAAATCAGAGCGGACCGCGCTGTCCGACCGACTTCCAAGGATAGGTGTCGAGCCGGACGCGCTGGCCCACGGGCTCTTGCCGCGGGGCGACGCACTGCCATACTTACGATGCCGTAGGTTACGGGACCGTAGGAAAGCGATGCGGTTCCGGCGGCCCGGCACCTTCCCTCAGTCCACATACCCCACAGGGGAACGCATGACCTCAAGCTCCGACGTGCTCGACGAAGCCACGCAGCAGTCCCGGTCCGACGACACCGCACCCTCCGCCACGCTGGGCGGGGAGCGGAAACGGTCCATCGAGCAGATCACGCTGCTCCTCTTCATCGTCGTCCCCTTCCTCGCGCTGCTGGCGGCCGTGCCGCTGGCGTGGGGCTGGGGGGTGAGCTGGCTGGACCTCGGCCTGCTGGTCTTCTTCTACTTCCTGGGATGCCACGGCATCACCATCGGCTTCCACCGTCACTTCACGCACGGCTCGTTCAAGGCGAAGCGGCCGCTGAAGATCGCGCTGGCCGTCGCCGGTTCGATGGCGGTCGAGGGACCGCTGGTGCGCTGGGTGGCCGACCACCGCAAGCATCACAAGTTCTCCGACGCGGAGGGCGACCCGCACTCGCCGTGGCGGTACGGGGAGACCATCCCCGCGCTCGTCAAGGGCCTGTGGTGGGCGCACATCGGGTGGATGTTCGACGAGGAGCAGACGCCGCAGGACAAGTACGCGCCGGATCTGATCAAGGACCCGACGCTGCGGCGGATCTCCCGGCTGTTCGTGCTGTGGACGGTGCTGTCGCTGGCGCTGCCCGCGCTGATCGGCGGTCTGGCGACCATGTCGTGGTGGGGCGCCTTCACCGGCTTCTTCTGGGGTTCACTCGTCCGGGTGGCTCTGCTGCACCATGTGACCTGGTCGATCAACTCGATCTGCCATGCCGTCGGCAAGCGTCCGTTCAAGTCGCGGGACCGTTCGGGCAACGTGTGGTGGCTGGCGGTGCTGTCGTGCGGTGAGTCCTGGCACAACCTGCACCACGCCGACCCGACGTCCGCGCGCCACGGTGTGGAGCGCTGGCAGGTGGACTCCTCGGCGCGGCTGATCCGCTGGTTCGAGCAGCTGGGCTGGGCGTACGACGTGCGGTGGCCGTCACGCTCGCGTATCGATTCGCGCCGTGTGACCACGGATGGCGCCGCCCGGCGCGGGAAGGAACCCGCCGAGGCGGCATGATGGTCGCCGTGGCGACCGACTCCAGCACCCCAAGCAATGACAAGCCGCGGCGTGCGCGCCGCACCCGGATGACCGGTGCCGAGCGCCGCCAGCAGCTGCTGGAGATCGGCCGCACCCTCTTCGCGGCGAAGGGGTTCGAGGGCACGTCGGTGGAGGAGATCGCGGCGAAGGCCGGGGTCTCCAAACCCGTGGTGTACGAACACTTCGGCGGCAAGGAGGGGCTGTACGCGGTCGTGGTGGACCGTGAGATGCGGCGGCTGCTGGACATGGTGACCGGCTCGCTGACGGCCGGTCATCCCCGGGAGCTGTGTGAGCAGGCGGCGTTCGCGCTGCTGGACTACATCGAGGAGTACACGGACGGGTTCCGCATCCTGGTCCGTGACTCCCCCATCCCCCAGTCGACGGGGTCCTTCGCCTCGCTGATCTCGGACATCGCCACCCAGGTGGAGGACATCCTGGGCCGCGAGTTCAAGTCGCGCGGCTTCGACCCGAAGCTGGCCCCGCTGTACGCGCAGGCGCTGGTGGGGATGGTGGCGCTGACCGGCCAGTGGTGGCTGGACGTGCGCAAGCCGAAGAAGGCGGAGGTGGCCGCCCATCTGGTGAACCTGGCCTGGCACGGCCTGGACGGCCTGGAGCCGAAGCCGCGGCTGATAGGCCACCGCAAGTCCTAGCTCCGTACGGGCTCCAGGAACTCCAGGCGGTTGCCGACGGGGTCCTCGCTGTAGAAGCGGCGGTGGCCGGGGAGCAGGCCGTCCCAGGTGACAGGTGCTCCGTGGGCGGCCAGCCGGGCGGCGTACGTCTCGATGCCGGTGACCCGCAGACCGGGGTGGGCCTTGCGGGCGGGCCGGAAGTCCCGCTCGATCCCGAGGTGGAGCCGTACGTCACCGGCCTCGAACCAGCAGCCGCCGCGTGCGGCGAGGGCGGGCGGCTTGGGCGTCTCGGTCATGCCGAGGACGCCGGAGTAGTAGGCGCGCAGCCGGTCCTCGGATCCGGGCGGTGCGGCGAGCTGCACATGGTCGACGGCGGTCAGCATCGGTTTTCAGCCCTCCTTGACGGCGACGGCGAAGACGCGGCGGAACCGGAACGGGGTGCCGTGCGCGGTGGCCGGGTAGGCCCGGCGCAGGGCGGCGCGGTACGCGGCGAGGAACTCCTCCCGGGCCGGCGGGTCGTCGTCGAGGGCGGTGAGGACGGGACGCAGCCCGGTGCCCTTCACCCAGTCGAGGACGGGGTCCTCCCCCGTCAGCAGATGGACGTACGTCGTCTCCCAGGCGTCCACGGAGCAGCCGAGGGCGGCCAGGCGGTCCAGGTATTCCTCGGGCGGCAGCACGGCGTCCTCGTGGCGCAGCACCCCGGACAGGCGGTCCCGCCACCGTGGGGAGGCGGCGAGGTCGCGCATCAGGGTGTGGCTGGGGGCGCCGAAGTTGCCGGGCACCTGGAAGGCGAGGACCCCGCCGGGCACGAGCCCGTCGATCCACGCGCCGAACCGTTCCACGTGCCCGGGCACCCACTGCAGGGTGGCGTTGCTGACGATGAGGTCGTACGGCTTCTCGGGCGTCCAGGTGCGGACGTCGGCGTGGGCGAAGTCGAGGCGGCCGCCTCCGGCGGTGGGGCCCTCGTGGTCGGCGCGGGCCTTGTCGAGCATCTCCGGGGAGTTGTCGTAGCCGGTGATGCGGGCGGCGGGCCAGCGGCCGGCGAGGAGGGCGGTGACGTTGCCGGCGCCGCAGCCGAGGTCGGCGACGCGGGGCGGGTCGCCGGGCAGGCCGGGGACGCGGGCGAGCAGGTCGGTGAAGGGCCGGGTGCGGTGCCCGGCGTGACGCAGGTACTGGGCGGGGTCCCAGACGAGACGGGCGGCTGCGGCGGACACGGGACCTCCCGGATCGCGGATCGGCGTACCCCCAGCGTGCCGCCCGAATCATCTCGACGTCAAGAAGGTTGACATCAAGAGACTTCACATCGACACAACCACTACACTGATCCTTATGGAGGACGAGGTCGATCGGCTGGTCGCAGCGTGGCGCCGGGAGCGCCCGGACCTCGACGTGGAACCGCTCGAGGTGCTCAGCCGGGTCAGCAGACTGGCCCGGCACCTGGACCGCGCACGCCGCCTCGCCTTCACCGAGCACGGCCTGGAGTCCTGGGAGTTCGACGTGCTCACCGCGCTGCGCCGCGCGGGCACCCCGTACCAGCTCTCCCCCGGGCAGCTCCTCACGCAGACGCTCGTCACCTCGGGCACGATGACCAACCGCATCGACCGGCTCACCAAGAAGGGCCTGGTGGAGCGGCTGCCGGACCCCAGTGACCGGCGGGGTGTGCTGGTGCGGCTGACCGACGAGGGCAAGGACCGCGCGGACCAGGCACTGGCCGGTCTGCTCGCCCAGGAGCGGGCGATCCTCGGCGAGCTGACGCGCGCCCAGCGGGTGGAACTGGCGGGGCTGCTACGCCAGTTGACCGCCCCGTTCGACAACATCCCCGGATAGGTCCACGGGTCCGACCCCGGCCCGCCGCGCGAGGGCGACGGCGGCCAGCGTGGAGTGCACACCCAGCTTGCCGAGGACGTTCTGCATGTGGGTCCGCACGGTGTGCGGGGACAGGTACAGCCGCTCGGCGACGGCCTTGCGTCCCAGTCCGGCGACCATGCAGCGCAGCACCTCCCGCTCGCGCGGGGTGAGCGACTCCACGAGCCGTTCGCTCTCCGTGCGGTGGCGCCGGGCGGCGGTCAACTCCCGCAGCACGCCGGTGAGCAGCGCGGGCGGCAGATGGGTCTCGTCGCGCAGCACGCCGCGGATGACGGTGAGCAGCCGGCTCAGTGAGCAGTCCTTGGCGACCCAGCCGGAGGCGCCCGCCTGCAGGGCGAGGGCGGCACGGGCCGGGTCGTCCTTCTCGGCGAGCACGACGACCCGCACCTGCGGGTGCGCGGAACGCACGCCGCCCACCAGGGAGATGCCGTCCACGGCGCCGTCCTCGTCGACGGCCTGCACGGGCACGGCGGGACGCCCGTCCGGCACCGGGACGCCCAGGTCGGCGTCGACGAGCATGACGTCGAACCGCCGCCCCTCGGCCGCCGCCCGCTCCAGACAGCGCAGCGCGGCCGGGCCGCTGCCCGCCGCGGACACGTCGACGTCGGGCTCCGCGGCCAGCGCCGCGGCCAGCGACTCGGCGAAGATGCGGTGGTCGTCGACGACCAGGACTCGAATGCGAACCACGTAACCCCCTTCCCCATGCTCTTCCCAGAGCAGGGGACTACCCCGTCGCCGGTGGACGACACCGGCGCGGACACGGCACCGAGGCCCCCGTGGCTTTTCCTCGCCGGAAGCGGGACGGGCCGGCGTCGTCCGCACGGCCGCCGCCGCGCGACGACCGCTTCCCCCGCCCCGGACGCCGTGCCCGGCTGTCTCGCCCCCTGAACGCACGCCGGCCCCCACCGGCGCTGTTCATCAGAGTACGGGCGGGGGCCCGGAGCGGAAGCTGATTTGCAGAACTTGCGGCCTTCCGCGTTTATGGTGTGCCGCATGTTTCGTCTCGAGACAGAAGTCGACAAGGCCCGACGCGATCTGCTCCACAGGCGGCTCCGGGACACCAACACGGCGTCCTCCCCGGTCCTGCGCGCCCTCCGCGGAACCCCCGCCGAGCGTGAATCCCCTTTGCACGTGTGGGCTTTGGACGCGAACGGAGCCCTCGCGGGCGGCCTGGTCGGCCACACCTGGACGACATGGCTCCACGTCACCTACCTCTGGGTCGACACAGCCCACCGGGGCACGGGCCTCGGCACGGCCCTCCTGTCCGAGGCGGAACGCCTGGCCGTCGCGGACCGCGCCTGCACGCACGCCCGCGTGGAGACGTGGGACTTCCAGGCCCCGGACTTCTACAAGAAGCAGGGGTACGAGGTGGTGTGCGTGATCCCCGACTATCCGCCGGGGGTCACGGAGTACACGTTGACGAAGAGGCTGAGGTGACACCGCCGCCGACGCACGCCGTTAACATGCGAGTTCGATGATCGGCGTGAGGGCGGGGGACGGTGCGGGTGCTGACGAAGAGGGCTGTCGCCGTGATGGCGGCCGCCGTACTGCTGTCCGGGTGCGGCGACGGGGGACCGGACGCCCGGAAACCGTCGGAGACACCGACGGCGAGCGCGGCTGCGAAGCCGGCCGCTGCCACGTCCGCCGCGGTCCAGGCGGACGTCCGGGCGGGTCTCGCGGCGGGCGGTTTCGACGCGCCGCGCTTCACCCGGAACGAGGCCAACGGCCCGTTCACGGCGTGTGTGCTGACCGCCGTGGTGTCCACGGCGGCGGATCCCGACCGGGAGGACACCGCGCGGCTGGCCGCCGAGATGAAGCGCCGGGGCTGGACACAGACCGAGTTCTGGGCGGAGGACGGCATGCAGATGCTGTCGCTGACGAAGACGCCGTGGACGCTGGACGTCGGCGGCGGGACCGTCCCGGAGGACCAACTCGCACTCCCCGAGGGGGAACCCGCTCAGGACTTCACGGGGCTCTTCCTCTCCATGGCCGACCGCGCCTGCCAGGACCGGGTGCTCGCGGGCCGGACCCCTACCGGTTGAGGATCTCCTCGATCCTTTCGGCCACCTTCTCCGCCTGGATGTCCCGCCCTTTCTCGTTGGGGTGGGCGTACCACGGCAGGTGGTTCGGGGAGTGTTCCAGGAGGCCGCCGATGGCCCTGTCGGCGCCGTCGCATGCCGTGTTCGTGGCCGTGCGGGCGTAGAGGTCGACGAAGTCGGCGTCGTGGGCCGCGGCGGCCTTCTTCGTCACCTCGTCCAGTCGCTGCTGGATGCGGTCCATGACCGGCATGGCGGCCTGGGGGGCGTCGGCGAGGGGCAGTTGGGTCTGGCCCGGGGCCGGGGTCAGGCACTTGGTGGTGTCCTCGGGGACCAGTCGGGGGTAGCCGACCAGGACGGGGGTCGCCTTCGGGGAGAGGTTCCGGATGTTTCCCAGCATCCGGTTCAGGTCCGCTTCGACCTGTGCGAATCGCCCGTCCAGCCACAGCTTTCCGTCGCCCGACTCGAAGAACTCGCCGCACTCGGACGCCGGTTCGGCCGGGGCCACCGGCTCTCCCGGCAGCAGGGACTGGTTCCGCAGTGCCGCCGAGCACTGTTTCAGGACGCTGTTGAAGCCCAGCGTGTTGCCGCCCACCGTGCCCACGGCCAGGCGGGTGTCGCTCGTGAGCGCGGCCTGCTGCGGCGGGACCTCCCCGCGGCTGAAGGGCAGCTCCTGCTTCTCCCAGAAGTGGTGGACGCGCGCTCCCGAGCAGGAGACGTCCGCCTGGACGTCGAGCGTGACGCCCTTGTCCGCGAGGCGCCGGGTGGCGACGGCGGGGTGGTTCTCCGCCGACCGGAAGCAGAAGGCCGCGTCGAGGCTCTCGTCGCTGAGGGGCGGGACACCGTAGTTGGCGGTGTAGGAGTCGCCGAAGAAGACGGTCGGTACAGGGTCGGCGGGTGCCGCGCCGGCGCCCACTGCCGGGGCGGCGAGCGCCGCGCAGACGCCCAGTGCGATGGCCGAATACATGCCTGTGCCCTTTCGTCGCGGCCCACGAGGAGCACAACGGATTGCCACTGTCCGTATTCAGTCATATACGGAAAGTGGCAATCCAGCCGCCGTGTGCCGCAACCGGGCGACTACCGCACCCGCCGCGCCCCCGCCGAAGGCACCGCCTCGAAGACGCGCGGCGTCTTGAAGCCCGCCGACGCGAACGCCTCCTCCACCGCCTTCGTGATCACCGGGACGTCCGCCTCCTCCGCCAGCACGATCGCCGAGCCGCCGAAGCCGCCGCCCGTCATACGGGCGCCCAGGGCGCCGGCGGTGACCGCCGTGTCGACGACCAGGTCGAGCTCGGGGCACGACACGCGGAAGTCGTCGCGCAGCGAGGCGTGGCCCTCGATCAGGAGGGGGCCGATGGCGCGGGTGTCGCCCGACTCCAGGAGGGAGACGACCTGCTCGACGCGGTGGTCCTCGGTCACCACGTGGCGGACCAGACGGCGGACCTCCTCGTCGTCGCCGAGGCGGACCAGTGCCGCGTCCAGCTCCTCGTACGGCACGTCCCGCAGGGCGTCGACGCCGAGCAGGGCCGCGCCCTTCTCGCAGCCCTCGCGGCGCTTGCCGTACTCGCCCTCGCTGTGGCTGTGCTTGACCTGCGTGTCGACGACGAGCAGGCGCATGCCCTCCGCCGCCAGGTCGAAGGGGATCTGACGCTGGGACAGGTCGCGGGTGTCGAGGAACAGGGCGTGGCCGGCCTCGCAGCAGGCGGACGCGGTCTGGTCCATGATGCCGACGGGCGCGCCGACGTAGACGTTCTCCGCGCGCTGGGACAGCCGGGCGAGCTGCCAGCCGCGCAGGCCGAGGCCGAAGAGGTCGTTCAGCGCGAGGGCGACGACGACCTCCAGGGCGGCCGAGGAGGACAGGCCGGCGCCGGACGGGACGGTGGACGCGAGGTGGACGTCCGCGCCGGTGACGGCGTGTCCGGCCTCGCGCAGCGCCCACACGACGCCCGCCGGGTAGGCGGTCCAGCGCTTGTCGGACTCGGGGGTGAGGCCGTCCACCGTCAGTTCGACGACCGGGCCCTCCACGTCGGCGGAGTGCAGGCGCAGCACGCCGTCGTCCCGCCGGGACACCGCGGCGACGGCGGTGTGCGGCAGGGCGAACGGCATGACGAAGCCGTCGTTGTAGTCGGTGTGCTCGCCGATGAGGTTGACCCGGCCGGGTGCCGCCCACACCCCGTCGGGCGCACTCCCGTACAGCTCCTCGAACCGTGCGGCGACGGCTTCCGCCGCGGCCGCGCTGGACTCGCTCATGCCCTGACCCCTGACCCTTCGTTGCCTTCTAGTTGCCGCGCTGCTGCGCGAACGTCCACGCGTCCGCGACGATCCCCTCGAGGTCGGCGCGTGACGGGTTCCAGCCGAGCTTCTCGCGGGCCGTGGCGGCGGACGCCACCAGGACCGCGGGGTCGCCGCCCCGGCGCGGTGCGACGACCTCGGGGACCGGGTGCCCGGTGACCTTGCGGACGGTCTCGATCACCTCGCGGACCGAGAAGCCGTTGCCGTTGCCGAGGTTGCAGATCAGGTGCTCGCCGGGCGTGGCCGCCTTCAGCGCGAGCAGGTGCGCCTCGGCCAGGTCGGCGACGTGGATGTAGTCGCGGACGCAGGTGCCGTCGGGCGTCGGGTAGTCGTCGCCGTAGACGGAGATCGCCTCGCGCCGGCCCTGGGCGACCTGGAGGACCAGGGGGATGAGGTGCGACTCGGGGTCGTGACGCTCGCCGTACGCGCCGTACGCGCCGGCGACGTTGAAGTAGCGCAGGGAGACCGCGCCGAGTCCGTGGGCCTGCGCCTCGCCGGTGATCATGTGGTCGACGGCGAGCTTCGAGGCCCCGTAGGGGCTGGTGGGGCGGGTGGGCGCGGTCTCCGGGATCGGGACCTGCTCCGGCTCGCCGTACGTGGCGGCCGTGGAGGAGAACACCAGGCGGCGTACCCCGGCCTCGCGCATGGCGCCGAGGAGCGCCATGGTTCCGCCGACGTTGTTGTCCCAGTACTTCTCCGGCTTCTGCACGGACTCGCCGACCTGGGAGAAGGCGGCGAAGTGCAGCACGCCGTCGTACGAGGAGTCCAGCCACTTGGCGGCGTCGCGGATGTCGCCCTCGACGAACGCGGCGCCCGCGGGGACGCCCTCGCGGAAGCCGGTGGAGAGGTTGTCGAGCACGACGACCTCGTGCCCGGCCTCGACCAGATGCTGGGCGACGACGCTGCCCACGTACCCCGCGCCCCCGGTGACCAGGTACTTCCCGCTCATGAACTCGCTACCTCTCGCAGTCGCTCGGCCGCGCGCTCCGGCGGCACGTCGTTGATGAACACGTTCATGCCGGATTCGGAGCCCGCGAGGAACTTAAGCTTGCCGGACGTACGGCGAATGGTGAAAAGCTCCAGGTGCAGCGCGAAGTCGTCGCGGGTGACGCCCTCGACGTCGTCCAGGGGGCCGAACGGGGCCTGGTGCCAGGCGGCGATGTACGGGGTGGGCGGCTCGTTCTCCCCGAAGATCCGGTCGAAGCGCCGCAACAGTTCCAGGTACACCCGGGGGAACTCCGCGCGCGCCGCCTCGTCGAGTCCGAGCAGGTCGGGCACCCTGCGCTTGGGGTACAGGTGGACCTCGTACGGCCAGTGCGCCGCGTACGGCACGAACGCCACCCAGTGTTCACCCTCAAGGACGACCCGCTCGCCGGCGCGTTCCCGCTCGACCACGGCGTCGAACAGGTTCTCCCCGCCCGTCGCCTCCTTGTGCGCCGCCACCTGGCGCAGCATCAGGGCGGTGCGGGGAGTGGTGAAGGGGTAGGCGTAGATCTGCCCGTGGGGGTGCTGGAGCGTGACGCCGATCTCGGCGCCGCGGTTCTCGAAGCAGAACACCTGTTCAACGGAGGGCAGATGCGACAGCTCGGACGTCCGGTCCGTCCAGGCGTCCAGCACCAGCCGTGCCTGCCGTTCGCTCAGTGCGGCGAAGGAGGCGTCGTGGTCGGAGGTGAAGCAGACGACCTCGCAGCGGCCGGAGTCCCCGGCGAGCGAGGGGAAGCGGTTCTCGAAGACCACCACGTCGTACGACGAGTCGGGGATCTCGCTCAGCCGGTCGCCCTCCGAGGGGCACAGCGGGCACTCGTCGGCCGGCGGGTGATACGTACGGCCCTGCCGGTGCGAGGCGACGGCGACGAAGTCGCCCAGGAGCTCGTCGCGGCGGATCTCGGACGTGGTCACGGTGGCGTCCAGCGGACGGCGGTCGACCGCGTCGCGCACGGTGTCGTCGGCGAGGTCGTAGTAGATGAGCTCCCGTCCGTCGGCCAGCCGGGTCGAGGTCTTCTTCACTGTGGCACTCCTCCGCACCCGCCAGTCACTCAACACAATCAAACATAACACATCACAACTCACCAACCAGCGGTGCTCATCACGATCAAACAAAGAACGTGTACGAACGTGTTCAATAACTGAACACGGAGGCGTAGATTCCGCGTCGGATCAGTTCGCGAACGAAGCGAGTGTGTATGCATACCCCCACATACCTGGCCTCAGGGCTTCGGCTCCCCACCAACTGGCTGGACTACACGATCCTCGGGATCTACTTCCTCGTCGTGCTGGGCATCGGCTTCGCCGCCCGCCGGTCGGTCAAGACGAGCCTGGACTTCTTCCTGTCCGGGCGCTCCCTGCCCGCCTGGGTGACCGGACTGGCGTTCATCGCGGCCAACCTCGGCGCCACCGAGATCCTCGGCATGGCCGCGAACAGCGCGCAGTACGGCGTCTACACCACACACTGGTACTGGATCGGCGCCATCCCCGCGATGGTGTTCCTGGGCCTCGTGATGATGCCGTTCTACTACGGCTCCAAGGTCCGCTCGGTCCCCGAGTTCCTGCTGCTGCGCTTCGACAAGGCGGCGCACCTGCTGAGCTCGATCCTGTTCGCCGCGGCCGCCATCCTCATCGCGGGCGTCAACCTCTACGCCCTCGCGATCGTCGTCGAGGCGCTCCTCGGCTGGCCGCAGTGGGTGGCCATCGTCGTCGCCGGCTTCTTCGTCCTCGCCTACATCACCCTGGGCGGACTGTCCTCGGCGATCTACAACGAGGTCCTGCAGTTCTTCGTCATCCTCGCCGCGCTCATCCCCATCACCGTGCTCGGCCTCAGGAGCGTCGGCGGCTGGGACGGCCTGACCGACAAGCTCACCGCCTCCCACGGCGACAACTTCGTCACCGCCTGGGGCGGCACCGGCATCGGCAGCGACAACCCGCTCGGCGCCAACTGGCTGACCATCGTCCTCGGCCTCGGCTTCGTCCTCTCCTTCGGCTACTGGACGACCAACTTCGCCGAGGTGCAGCGCGCGCTGTCCGCGAAGAACCTCTCGGCGGCCCAGCGCACCCCGCTGATCGCCGCGTTCCCGAAGATCTTCATCGTCTTCCTGGTGATGATCCCCGGCCTGGTCGCCGCCGTGCTGGTCCCCAAGATCGGCACCAGCGGCTCGGACCTGCAGTACAACGACGCCATCCCGTACCTGATGCAGCAGCTCCTGCCCAACGGTGTGCTCGGCATCGCCGTGACCGGTCTGCTCGCCGCGTTCATGGCGGGCATGGCGGCGAACGTCTCCTCCTTCAACACCGTCTTCACCGCCGACATCTGGGCGAAGTACGTGGTGAAGGGCCGCGAGGACTCCTACTACGTGCGCTTCGGCCGCCTGATCACCGCGATCGGCGTGCTCGCGTCCATCGGCACGGCGTTCCTGGCCAGCTCGTTCTCGAACATCATGGCCTACCTGCAGACGCTGTTCTCCTTCTTCAACGTGCCGATGTTCGTCGTCTTCATCATCGGCATGTTCTGGAAGCGGGCGTCCATGAAGTCCGGCTTCTGGGGCCTCATCGCGGGCACCACCGCGGCGATGGTGAACTACTTCTGGATCTACAAGCAGGGCATCATCGACATCCCCTCCGACCAGGGCGCCAACTTCGTCTCCGCGATCGCGGGCTTCGTCGCGGGCGCGGTCGTCATGGTCGCGGTGTCGCTGTTCACGGCGCCCAAACCCGCCGCCGAGCTGCAGGGTCTGGTCTACGGCACCCGCTCGCCCGGCATGGCGGAGCCGCCCGCGGAGGGCGACGACGCGTGGTACCGCAAGCCGGCGCTGCTGGGCTGGGGCGCTGTGGTTCTGGCTGCCGCCTGCTACATCCCGTTCTCGTTCTGACCGCGGGAGGATTGAGAGAGCATGTCCGATCACTACTCCGAGGCCGATCTCCAGAAGGAGATCACCGAGCTGGAGACCAAGTCCGCGACGGCCGCGCGGTTGTTCGACATCCGGCGGATCATCGGTGGGCTGTTCGTCGTGTACGGGGTGATCGTGATGATCGCCGGGTTCACGGCGTCCGATGCCGACATCGAGAAGGCGGAGGGGGTCAACATCAACCTGTGGACGGGGTTGGGGATGCTGATCCTGGGGCTGCTGTTCCTCCTCTGGCTCTGGCTCCGCCCGACGGTCCCGCCGCCGGCGGCGCCTGACGAGGACGCGTCCTCTTCTTGACGCACGCTGCTTTTCCACACGGGGTGTGCGGTCTCCTGTACGGGGGTTGCACACCCCGTGTGCATGGGGGGGCGCCCGCGTGGGTGCAGGACGGCCTCGCCAGCCCCCGGGGGTGGCCCCGTCGCCCCAGCCGTACGACTGCCCGCAGTCGGCGAGGACAACAGCCACCGGCGTGGGTGCGGGCCGGGGGGTGCCGGCGCACCTCGGCGCCAACGAGGCGCCGCCGCGCCCACCCGTGCCGCCCTAGGCGGCACGATTGCCCGCAGTTGGCGGGGGGTGTGCCCCGCCACCGATGTCCGTGTAGCCGCCCGCGGCGGGGAGGGGACGGGGTGGGGGTGGGCGCCCGCAGCGGCTGGCGCGTCCACGCCCTGGGCCTCTCGAGACACACTCTCGCGCGCCAGACCGAGGACGACCACCCCCACCGCGGCCCCGCACCACCACCCCACCGTGGGCGCTACAGCAACCCCCACCGGACAGGTGGATGCGCCGCAGGCGTCACACCTCAGCCCCCACCAGGCGCCGGGAGGCCACCGGACCTCAACCCCACCGAACAGACCCCCGCGCCGCGGGCCACGCAGGCGTCACGACCGCGTCGACGCCCGGTCCAGCAACCCCGTCCGCGCCGCCAACGCCGCCGCCTCCAGCCTCGACCCCACCCCCAGCTTCATCAGCACCCTCTGCACATGCGTCCGGGCAGTGGACGGCGCGATCCCCATCCCCGCCGCGATCAGCCTCGTGTCCTCCCCCTCCGCGACCCTCACCAGCACCTCAACCTCCCGAGGCGTCAGCATCGACAGCAGCCGCGCGCCCTCGTCATCAGGCTGAGCCGCAGGATTCAGCAGCTCCCCGAACGCCCCCTGCAGCAACGCGGGCGCCACCGCCGCCTCCCCCGCCCGCGCCTTCAGCATCGCCCGCTCGACCCCCTCGATCCGCTCGTCGTGCCGCACGTACCCCGACGCCCCCGCCGCGAACGCCGCCGCGATCCCCCGCGGTGACGGCACCGGCCCCAGCACCACGACCGCCACCTGCGGCCGCTCCCGCTTGATCTTCACGACCGGGTCGAACGTCCCGGCCTCCGCCGGCGCCGCCGTCCCCAGCAGACAGACCTCCGGCGCCCTGCTGATCACCAGGTCCGCGGCCCCCGCCGCGGGCGCCGCCGCGGCCAGCACCCTGTGCCCTCGCAGCTTCAGCGCCGAGGCGAGCGCCTCGGCGAGCAGTCGGTGGTCGTCGACCACCATCAGCCGCACTCCCATCGGACAACCATCCCCCCAGACAACACACCCCCGGATGCCCCCGGAAGCTACACGCTTGTTCGACGTCGCGCTCCCCCTACCGGCGAGAATCGCCCCGGAACGCCGAAATTCTCGTGTTCGATGGCGAAGAGCACGTGATGAGCGGTACGCGAACGGTCCCGTCCCTGAGCAGGGACGGGGCCGTCAACGAAGGCACAAGCGTGACAGCGAACGATCACTCCGTGCCGAAGGCGATCACCGAGTACTCCTTCTCCCGGCTCGTGAAGTCACTCGCGTACACGGAGGACATGTACAGCCCGCCCTGACCGAACTGGATCTCCGAGTAGTCCGGCGACATCCGCGACTCCACGTCGCGCACCGCCTCCGTCGACGGGTTCTCCATCAGGAGCGTCTCCTTGAAGGACTCGCCGTCGATGCTGACGACCTGCCCGCCCTTGTCGTACGGGGGCCGCTTGTAGGCGATGACGTTGGGGCCGTCCATGCGCAGCGGGAAGATCTCGTAGTTCTCGCCGGCGTCGGCGCGCTGGCCGGTCTGCTTGCCGGTGGCCAGGTCGAACGCGACGACCTCGTTGGTCTGGCTGTAGCCGTCGCCGCCGCTGTCGTGCTCCTCGGTGGCGATGTACAGCCGGTCGTTGCCGACCGTCACGCCCGTGCAGCTCTCCACCTTGTAGATGGCGTCGCAGCGGGCGGCGAACTCGTCACCCGGCGCGGACAGGCGGGCGCGCAGCTTGCCGGTCTTGTTGTCGATGGAGAAGAAGTCCGAGATGCCGCTGCCGTCACCGGCGCTGTCGCCGACGTCGGCGGCCACCACGAGCGGGTCGGTGGAGACGACGGCCGCGTACTCGATGCCCTCGTCCATCTTGTACTCGGCGAGGATGTCGCCCGACTTGGGGTCGACGTTCTGGATGTGCAGCTGACGCTGGTCGTACGAGCCGCACTTGCGGACCGCGACGAGCTTGGCGCCGCCGCCGTACCCGGCGTCGTAGCAGGAGTCGGACGTCTTGGGCGCCCAGCGCTCGTCACCGGAGGCGAGGTCCCAGGCGGCGCCGCCGCTGGTGGAACCGGCCGCGACGGTGCCGCCGCCGATCGTCACGTTGTTGAAGCTGACCGGCATGGTGCCCGACTTGGCGGTCTTGGTCCACAGCTTGGTGCCGGCCGCCAGGTCGACCACCGCGACCTCGGTGCAGGACTGGGGGTCCGTCTTGCTCGGCATGGCCGGCTTGTGGACGATCGCGGTCCTGTTGTCCTCGGTGACGTGCGAGGTCGCCGCGCACACCGGACCGGGGAGGTCAAGGGTCCACTTCTTGGTGCCGGTCTTGCGGTCGTAGCCGGTGATCTCCGACAGGCCGCTCTTGGCGTAGACGGAGTCGGTCAGCCAGGAGCCGGCGATGGGAATGGTCGAGACGCCCTTGGGCACCTTGGGCGAGGGCACCTGGAAGAGCACCTTGGACCCGGTGGCGGCGGGCGCCTTCTCCTCGGCCTTCCCGGTGGTGGTGCCTCCGTCGCCGGAGCCGCCCTCCTTGCCGTCGCCCTCGCCGCCCTTGGTGTCGCCGCCCTCGGCGGTGGTCTGCTTGTCGTCGTCCTTGCCGGACGAGTTCGCGTACCAGACGCCGCCGCCGACGATCAGCGCGATCGCGACGACCGCCGACACGATGATGGCGACCTGGGCGTTGACCTTCCGGCCGCCGCCGCCCTGTCCGGCCTGCGCCTGCATCGGCACGGTCGGCTGCGCGTAGCCGTACGGCGGCTGCTGCCCGTACGGTCCCGGCTGCTGCGGCTGGCCGTAGGGACCGGGCTGGCCGTACGGACCGGGCTGCTGGGCCGGGTAGCCGTAACCGGCGGGCGGCTGCGGCTGCTGCGGGTAGCCGTAGCCGGGCCCCTGCGGGGGCGTCGGCGGCGCGGCGGGCGGCGGGGTCCCCGGCGCCTGCGGGTAGCCGTAGCCCGGCTGCGGGGCCTTGTTCAGATCAGGTCCGGCGGGCGGCTGCGCGGGCGGGGTGGGGGGCGCCGAGGGCGCCGGAGTCTGCGGCTCCGACGGGTCCTGCGGCGGCCCGAACCCCGGCTGCTGCGGGGGCTGGTTGGGCGGCGGAGGCGGCTGGGTCATGGCGTGGATACCTCAGGGGAAGGGGACGACGGGCGGTCGGAGAGTGACGCGGGCTGCGCTCACGGGCCTCACTTGCCGTAGGCGAGCATCAGCTTCTCCTTCGCGTCGTCGTTGCCGTTCAGCCGGGTGGTCGACAGGTAGAAGCGGCCGTCGACCCAGTCGATCGCCTTGCTGAAGAAGCCGTTCTCGATGTCGGCGACCGCCTGCGGGTTCTGCATCAGCGTGGCCGGTTTGTGGTTCGCGCCGCTGACGGGCAGGGCGACGACCTGGCCGCCGGAGTCGTAGGACGGCTCGACGTAGGCGACGAGCTTGCCGCCCTCGACCTTCATCGGGATCATCGACTCCTCCGCGGGCGAGGACTGACGCCACAGCTCCTTGCCGTTGGCCAGGCTGATGGCGACGAGCTCGTTGGCCCCGGTGGTCGCGGCCGTCGGCAGGTAGAGGGTGTCGCCCGCGACGACGACGCCCGTGCAGCCCTGGAGGTCGCGCGCGAGGATGGCCCAGCCGCAGCCGGGGTCGAACTTCTCGTCGACGGCGACCTGGGAGCGCAGCTTGCCGGCGGCGGTGAAGGCCGCGATGTTCCACGACTTCTGGTCGCTGCCCTCCTCCTCCTTGGTCGCGTAGACGACCAGTGGGGAGACGGAGTAGGTGCGCTCGACGCGCCAGCCCTTGGCGTACTGGTAGGTCCACTTGGCCTTGCCGGTGGCGGGGTCGAGCTCGCGGACCTCGTCGTGGGCGTTGTCGCCGCCGGCGCCGCAGGAGGCGACCTGGATCAGCCGCTCGCCGCCCGCGAACGCGGCCGGGAAGCAGGGGGCGTCGCCGTACTTCTTGGAGTCCCACAGCTTCTTGCCCGTGCGCACGTCGTAGCCCGTGCCGGACTGCGAGCGTCCCACCACCAGGGTGTTGCCGGCGAGGGTCATCTCGATGGAGAGCACGCTGTCGAACAGGTCGCCGTCGGCGACCTCCTGCGTCCAGCCCTTCTCGCCCGTGTTCAGGTCGACGAGCTGGAGCTGGTTGCACTTGGCGCTGTCGCTGCTGCCGCTCATGGACGCGACGACGATCTTGTCGTCGGCCGTCCTCTCCGGGGTGACCGCGCAGATCTTGTGAGGGAAGGCGATGGTGTCCCAGGCGGGCTTGCCGTCGGTGACGTCGTACCCGTAGAGGTCCTTGTAGGCCGCCTTCACCGCGGTCTTGCCGGTGATCCACTGGCCGGGGGCGTCGGCGCCGGAACCGGGGGCGTCGGGCGCCTCCTTGTACCAGAGCACCTTGGACTCGCCCGCCTGGCGGCCCTCGTTGAGGTCCTCGGTCTCCTCGCCGCCGTCACCGCTGCCGTCGCCCGGGTTGACCGGGGCGCCGCTGGACTTGCCCGGCTTGGGGTCGTCCGTCTTCTCGGCGACCGGCTCCTTCTTGTCGTCGTCGCCGGAGACGGCCCACACCGTGCCGCCGACGATCAGCGCGACCGCCACCGCGGCGGCGGCGATCAGGAGCGGCTTGCCCTTGAAGGGGTTGCGGGAGCCGCCGCCGGGCGGGGTGCCGGGCGCGCCGGGGAAACCGGGCTGCTGCGGATAGCCGTACCCGGGCTGCCCGTACGGGCCGGGCTGCTGCGGCTGTCCGTAGGGTCCGGGCTGCTGGTAGGGCCCGGAGGCGTAGGGGCCGGGCTGCGTCGGGGGCTGCTGGGGGTAGCCGTACCCGGGCTGCGGCTGCCCTTGCGGGGGCGGCGGCGCCGCCGGGGCGCCCGGCGGGGGCGGAGGGGTCTGCGGCGGCGTCTGCGGCGGGCCGAAACCCCCGCCCGGCGGCGGATCCTGTGGAGGTCCGAAGCCGCCCTGAGGCGGCTGGTTGGGCGGCTGAGTCATCAGCGCGTTCCCCCTTGCTCACTGATTTTTAGCCACGCCCTGAGGTTCGTGATGACCCAGAGTCGTCGTCGGTCACTTACCGGACGGCTCTTTCTATCACCCGGCACCGACACGCCACCGGGCCGCGTCCTCCCCTGTTCCCAAGGGAGGACCGGCCTGTGATACGTCCGTTACGCGCCTTCACGCCCTCTTCACGCAGCGCGCGCTCCCCGCACGCGGGCGCGTGACGCTGCTCTCGCGCCGGTCAGGCGTCCTCGGCGAGTTCCAGCCAGCGCAGCTCCAGTTCGTCGCGCTGACCGGCCAGGTCCCGCAGTTCGGCGTCCAGTTCGGCCACCTTCGCGAAGTCCGTGGCGTTCTCGGCGATGGCGGTGTGGAGGGTGGCCTCCCTGGCCGAGATCTTGTCCAGCTGGCGCTCGATGCGCTGGAGTTCCTTCTTCGCGGCGCGCTGGTCGGCGGCGCTCTTCTCGGGCGTCGCGGAGCGGGCCGGGGCGGCGGCCTGGGCGGAGGCGGCGGCGGCCTCCTCCATGCGCTTGCGGCGCTCCAGGTACTCGTCGATGCCGCGCGGCAGCATCCGCAGGGTGCCGTCGCCGAGGAGGGCGAAGACGCGGTCGGTGGTGCGCTCGACGAAGAACCGGTCGTGGGAGATCACGATCATCGAGCCGGGCCAGCCGTCGAGGAGGTCCTCGAGCTGGGTCAGGGTCTCGATGTCGAGGTCGTTGGTGGGCTCGTCGAGGAAGAGGACGTTGGGCTCGTCCATCAGCAGCCGCAGCAGCTGGAGGCGGCGGCGCTCACCGCCGGAGAGGTCCCCGACGGGCGTCCACTGCTTCTCCTTGTTGAAGCCGAAGGTCTCGCAGAGCTGACCGGCGGTCATCTCGCGTCCCTTGCCGAGGTCGACGCGCTCACGCACCTGCTGCACGGCCTGCAGCACCCGCCAGGTGGGGTCGAGTTCGGCGACCTCCTGCGACAGGTAGGCGAGCTTCACCGTCTTGCCGACGCGGATGCGGCCGGCCGCGGGCTGCGTCTCGCCCTCGCTGCGGGCGGCCTCGGCGAGCGCGCGCAGCAGGGACGTCTTGCCGGCGCCGTTGACGCCGACCAGGCCGATGCGGTCGCCGGGGCCGAGCTGCCAGGTGACGTGCTTCAGCAGCACCTTGGGCCCGGCCTGGACGGTCACGTCCTCCAGGTCGAACACGGTCTTGCCGAGCCGGGAGGAGGCGAACTTCATCAGCTCGCTGCTGTCGCGCGGCGGCGGCACGTCCGCGATCAGCTCGTTGGCGGCCTCCACGCGGAAGCGCGGCTTGGAGGTGCGGGCGGGGGCGCCGCGGCGCAGCCAGGCCAGCTCCTTGCGGACCAGGTTCTGCCGCTTGGCCTCCTCGGTGGCGGCGATGCGCTCGCGCTCGGCGCGGGCGAAGACGTAGTCGGAGTAGCCGCCCTCGTACTCGTGGACGACGCCGCGCTGCACGTCCCACATGCGGGTGCAGACCTGGTCGAGGAACCACCGGTCGTGGGTGACGCAGACGAGCGCGGAGCGGCGGTTGCGCAGATGCTCGGCGAGCCAGGCGATGCCCTCGACGTCGAGGTGGTTGGTCGGCTCGTCGAGGACGATCAGGTCCTGCTCCTCGATGAGCAGCTTGGCCAGCGCGATACGGCGCCGCTCGCCGCCGGACAGCGGTCCGATGACGGTGTCGAGCCCCTTGGGGAAGCCGGGCAGGTCCAGCCCGCCGAACAGCCCGGTGAGGACGTCGCGGACCTTGGCGTCGCCGGCCCACTCGTGGTCGGCCATGTCGCCGATGACCTCGTGCCGGACGGTGGCCTCCGGGTCCAGGGAGTCGTGCTGGGTGAGCACGCCGAGCCGCAGCCCGCCGGAGTGCGTCACGCGCCCGGTGTCGGCGTCCTCCAGCCGGGCCAGCATGCGGATCAGCGTGGTCTTGCCGTCGCCGTTGCGCCCCACGACCCCGATCCGGTCCCCCTCGGAGACGCCGAGCGAAATCCCGTCCAGCAGCGCACGGGTGCCGTACACCTTGCTGACGTTCTCGACATTGACCAGATTGACGGCCATTTCTCTCCTGCCCGGTGGATCGATCAGCTTTCCAGCGTAGGCCCTGCCGGGGCGGGGCCGGGACGCGAGGAGTCAGTCACTCTTTGTGATGATGTGATCGGGATACGGCCGCTACTGTGGAGGACAGGCACCAGGATCTTGTCCATGGGAGGACCCATGACAGCCGAGTCCGTAGAGCACCACGTGCAATGGCCGGTGCCGCCCCTGGACGGATACACCGTGGACGACCTGTTCACGCTGCCGGATCTCCCGCCGCACACCGAGCTGATCGACGGGAGCCTGGTTTTCGTGAGTCCGCGGCGCCGCTTCCATGGGAACATGGTTGACCTGCTCGTCTTCGGCCTGCGCAGCAGTGGTCTGCCCGCCGAATTCAGGGTCAGCCGGGAAATGACCGTGGTCCTCGACAGGCGCAATGGTCCTGAACCCGATGTGAGCGTGATCCGGACCGACGCGATCACCGGTCCGGAACAGACGAGTTACCGGGCCAACGACGTACTTCTGGCCATCGAGGTGGTCTCACCCGAGTCCGAGTCCCGCGACCGCACAACCAAACCGCACAAGTACGCCGCCGCCGGCATCCCGAATTTCTGGCGCGTCGAAGCGAGCGGGACAGACGGCAGGCCCGTGATCCACGTCTACGAACTCGACCCGCTCACCAGGGCGTACATCCACACCGGCATGCACCACGACCGCATCAAGGTCGACAAGCCCTACTCCATCGACATCGACCTGACCGCCATCGACGAACTCTGAGGGATGACCGTCAGACGACCGTGGCCCCCGGCACCGGCCCTGACGCAGTGCGTACGTCTCGGCAGGTGCCGGAGGTCCGCAGCGCCGCCGCGAGGGCCTCCGCCGCCTCCGCGTCCCGCGCCAGGAACGCCGTCGTCGGCCCCGACCCCGACACCAGCGAGACCAGCGCCCCCGCCGCGCGCCCCGCGGCCAGCGTGTCCGCCAGCTCCGGGAACAGCGACAGCGCCGCCGACTGAAGATCGTTGGACACGGTGGCCGCGAGCGCTTCCGCGTCACCCTTGGCGAGTGCGCCGAGCAGTTCCCGCGAAGCCACCGGCTCCGGGACCTCCCGCGCTTCCGCCAGCCGGTCGAACTCCCGGAACACCGCCGGTGTGGACAGCCCCCGGGTGGCCATCGCGAACACCCAGTGGAAGGCGCCCCCGACCTCCAGCTCCGTCAGCTTCTCGCCGCGCCCGGTGCCGAGTGCGGCCCCGCCGACCAGGCTGAACGGCACGTCGCTGCCCAGCTCGGCGCAGATGTCGAGGAGTTCGTCCCGCGAGGCGCCCGTGCCCCACAGCGCGTCGCAGGCGAGCAGGGCGCCCGCGCCGTCCGCGCTGCCGCCGGCCATGCCGCCCGCGACGGGGATGTCCTTGGCGATGTGCAGATGGACGTCGGGCGTGCGGCCGTACCGCTCGGCGAGAGCGACGGCGGCGCGGGCGGCGAGGTTGGTGCGGTCCAGGGGGACCTGCGCGGCGTCGGGGCCCTCACAGGTGATGCTCAGCCCGTCCGGCGACGGGGTCGCGGTCACCTCGTCGTACAGGCCGACCGCGAGGAAGACGTTGGCCAGCTCGTGGAAGCCGTCGGGGCGGGCCGCGCCGACCGCGAGCTGGACGTTGACCTTGGCGGGGACGCGGACGGTGACGCTCACTGCGGGGCCTGCCCCTCGTGTCCGACGGCCTTGGGCTCGGCGTCCTTGTGCTCGGCGATGCGCGCGAACTCCTCGACGGTCAGCGACTCGCCCCGCGCCTGCGGGGAGACCCCCGCGGCGACCAGCGCCGCCTCGGCCGCGGCCGGCGAGCCCGCCCAGCCGGCGAGGGCGGCGCGCAGCGTCTTGCGGCGCTGGGCGAAGGCCGCGTCGACCACGGCGAACACCTCACGCCTGCTCGCGGTGGTCTTCAGCGGCTCCGCGCGCCGCACCAGCGACACCAGGCCGCTGTCGACGTTCGGCGCGGGCCAGAACACGTTGCGGCCGATGGCCCCGGCGCGCTTCACCTCGGCGTACCAGTTGGCCTTGACCGAGGGCACGCCGTACACCTTGGAGCCGGGGGCGGCGGCGAGCCGGTCGGCGACCTCGGACTGGACCATCACCAGCGTGCGCTCGATGCTCGGGAAGGTCTCGAGCATGTGCAGCAGGACCGGGACGGCGACGTTGTAGGGGAGGTTGGCGACCAGCGCGGTCGGGGCCGGGCCCGGCAGCTCGGTGACGTGCATCGCGTCGGAGTGGACCAGCGCGAACCGGCCGGCGCGCTCCGGCATGCGGGCGGCGACGGTGGCGGGCAGCGCCCCGGCCAGCACGTCGTCGATCTCCACCGCGGTGACCCGGTCGGCGGCCTCCAGCAGCGCCAGCGTGAGCGAGCCGAGTCCGGGGCCGACCTCGACGACGACGTCATCGGGGCGTACCTCGGCGGTGCGCACGATACGGCGGACCGTGTTGGCGTCGATGACGAAGTTCTGGCCGCGCTGCTTGGTGGGCCGTACGCCGAGGGCGGCCGCCAGTTCGCGGACGTCGGCGGGGCCCAGGAGGGCGTCGGGGGTGGGGCTGGTCACGGGACAAGGGTACGGGGCGCGCGGGTACGCCCCGGTCACCGCCGGTGCCGTCACCCGCGCAGGTGGACTCCGCAGTGCGGCCAGGCGGCGGCGCCGCTGCGGACGTAGAGCTGCTTCGCGCGGTACGTCTGCTCGGCCGGGGGCGCGTCCTGGGGGCGGCCGGCGCCGCCGAGGTCGCGCCAGGTGCGGGTGTCGAACTGGTACAGCCCGCCGTACGTGCCGGACGGGTCGGTGGCGTCGGGCCGGCCGCCGGACTCGCACCGCGCGAGCGCGTCCCAGTCCAGCGCGTCCGTGCCCCGCACGGACATCGGTACGGGCCGGGTGCCGACCCGTACCCGGCGCGCGACGGGTTCGCGCACCACCTCGGTGTGCAGCAGCCGGGGCCGCTGCCGGACGCCGTTGACGGTGCGCTGCGCGTAGGTGAGGCGCCGCAGCCCGGGCCGTCCGGCGCGGTCGACGACCACCGTGCCGTGGGCCAGCGCGGGGTCCTCGACGCGTTCCTCGGTGAACGGGATCTCCTCGTCGCGGACCTCCGTGCCGTCGGTGATGCGCAGCACGGTGACGACCTGGCCGTCGCGCGGGAAGCTGCCGGGGGCGACGGAGGTGGTGTCGCGTCCGCGCAGGGTGACCCCGGCCTGGTGCACGGCCTCCCGCACGGTCGCGGCGTTGGTGCGGACGCTGCGGGCCCGCCCGTCGGCGAGGACGGTCACCGCCCGTTCGGTGCGGACCTCCAGGGCGAGCCCGGCGGGTCCGACGCGGGTGCCGGGCGGGACGGACAGATGGGCGCCGGCGATCCGTACGCCCAGCCGCCGCAGCGCCTCCTGGACGGTGGGCGCGGTCGTCCACACCTCCTGCCGGGTGCCGTCGAGGGTGAGCAGCAGCGGGCGCGCGTGCCGCACCTCGACGGTGCCGCCGTCCTCCAGGGCGGTGCCGGGGGCGGGGCTGATCTCGTCGTGCGGTCCGGTGCGCACGCCCTCCTCGGCGAGCAGCCCGGTGACGTCGTCGGCGAAGGTGTGCAGGGTGCGGGGGCTGCCGTCGACGGTCAGCTCGACGCCCTTGTCCTCGGCGACGAAGGCGCTGGTGCCGCCGGCGAGGAACGCGACGACCAGCGCCTTCGGCAGCAGCCGGCGCGCGGCCTCGGCCCGCTCGGCGTACCGGCCGGGGCGCCGGTGCGCGGACCGCCTCGACGGAGAGGCGGGCGCGCGGCGGGGCAGGGCGGGCACGGTCTCCGCCTCGTGGATCCCGCCGCACACGGCGTGCGTCGGGCACGTCTTGTGATACGTCTCGAACCGCAGGGTGGTGCTCACGCCGACACGCTCCAGGGCTGGCCACGGGGACCCCCGAGGGGGCTCCCAGAACCTAGCCGAGCGCCGATCGCTCTCCCAAGCGACACGACTACGGAGCGTGGATGTGGCGCGGGTCCGTCAGTAGCCGAAGGCGCGCGCGGTGTTGGCGCCCAGCGCGGTGGCCAGCGCGTCCTCGTCGATGCCGCGCACGGCGGCCATGGCACGCACGGTGACCGGCACCAGGTAGGGGGCGTTGGGGCGGCCGCGGTAGGGCACGGGGGTGAGGAAGGGCGCGTCGGTCTCGACCAGGACCAGCTCCAGCGGGGCGACGGCGAGGGCGTCCCGCAGGTTCTGCGCGTTCTTGAAGGTGACGTTGCCGGCGAACGACATGTAGTAGCCGGCGCGGGCGCAGATCTCCGCCATGTCGGCGTCGCCGGAGTAGCAGTGGAAGACGGTGCGCTCGGGGGCGCCCTCCTCCTTCAGCACGCGCAGCACGTCCGCGTGGGCGTCACGGTCGTGGATCACGAGCGTCTTGCCGTGCCGCTTGGCGATCTCGATGTGGGCACGGAAGGACCGCTCCTGCGCCTCCTTGCCGTCCTCGCCGGTGCGGAAGTAGTCGAGACCCGTCTCACCGACGCCCTTGACGTGGGGCAGAGCGGCCAGCCGGTCGATCTCGGCGAGCGCCTCGTCCAGCGCCGCGTCCCCGCCGGGCTCGCGGGCGCCCTGCCTCGACCAGCCGTCGGCATCGCCGAGCACGATCCGGGGCGCCTCGTTCGGGTGCAGGGCGACCGTCGCGTGCACGGCGTCGTACGCGGCGGCCGTCTCCGCCGCCCACCGGGACCCCTTGAGGTCGCAGCCGACCTGCACCACGGTCGTCACCCCCACCGACGCGGCCTTGGCGAGGGCCTCCTCGACGGTGCCGGACTGCATGTCGAGGTGGGTGTGCGAGTCCGCGACCGGCACCCGCAGGGGCTCCGGGAGCGGCGGCGCGGCGTTCTTGTCGGTGGTGTCGGCAGGCATGCTCCCGATCCTACGGAAGCGGCGCGGCCCCCTTCGGCGCCCAGGGCGCCTCCACCGGTCCGGCGGCGGGCACCCGGCGCTCCCGGTGGGCGGCGTCGCGCGCCGAGGCGACCCGGCCCGGGCGGAGGATCCGCACGACGTGGCCGTCGCAGCTGTGGCAGGTGGGCCGGCTGAGCGGGGAGGGCACGATGCGGCCGTCCGCCACGTACAGGACGAAGGTGTGGCCGTCGGCGTCGACGTGGTGCTCTATCTCGTACGCCTGCTCCCAGCCGTAGCCGCAGCGCATGCAGGCGAAGGCGTACGCCTCGGTGACGACGGCGGTGGCGCCCGCGCGCAGTGCGCCCGGTCCGGAGATCTCGGTCATGCCGGCTCCTGTCTGGTCCGCTGACGGGACGGGCCCGTGCCCGTCCCGTCGACCAGTGGACTCCCCGGCGGCCCTGAGCACACGGGCGCCGGCGGAGTATTGGAGCCGATTTGGCCGTGTCTTACCGGAACGCCCCGGACGCTTTACCGACGCGGGGGCGTTCCATGACGATGGCGCGCCCTGTCGCGCGCCTCAGACGCTCCCGGCGTTCTTCGCCGCCACCACCGCGTCGAAGACCTGCCGCTTCGGCAGCCCCGCCTCCGCCGCGACCGCCGCGATGGCCTCCTTGCGCCGCTCGCCCGCCTCCTCGCGCACCCGCACCCGGCGCACCAGTTCGGCGTCGTCGGTCTCCTCGGGGCCCTTCTCGGGGGCGCCCTCGACGACCACGGTGATCTCCCCGCGTACGCCCTCGGCCGCCCACGCGGCCAGCTCGCCCAGCGGGCCGCGCCTGACCTCCTCGTACGTCTTGGTCAGCTCGCGGCAGACGGCGGCGCGGCGGTCGGCGCCGAAGACCTCGGCCATCGCGGCGAGGGTGTCGTCGAGGCGGTGCGGGGCCTCGAAGTAGACGAGGGTGCGGCGCTCGCCGGCGACCTCCCGCAGCCGGCCGAGGCGCTCGCCCGCCTTGCGGGGCAGGAACCCCTCGAAGCAGAACCGGTCGACGGGCAGCCCGGACAGCGCGAGCGCGGTGAGCACGGCGGACGGGCCCGGCACCGCGGTGACCCGGATGTCCTGCTCGACGGCCGCGGCGACCAGCCGGTAACCGGGGTCGGACACGGACGGCATGCCGGCGTCGGTGACGAGCAGCACGCGCGCGCCGCCCGCCAGCTCCTCGACCAGTTCGGGCGTGCGGGCGGTCTCGTTGCCCTCGAAGTACGACACCACCCGCCCCTTGGGGGTGACGCCGAGCGCCTGGGTCAGCCGGCGCAGCCGCCGGGTGTCCTCGGCGGCGACGACGTCGGCGCCGGCGAGTTCCTCGGCGAGCCGGGGCGGCGCGTCGGAGATGTCGCCGATGGGGGTGCCTGCGAGTACGAGGGTTCCGGTCACGCGTCCATCCTCCCAGGAGCGGACGGAGGCGGGGCATACCGCCCATGCGCGGGACTCACACAGCGCCGTTCCCTACGATGGCGCGGTGACCAGTACCGCGTCCTCCACGGACACCCGCCAGGAGCAGTCGCCGCTCGAGCAGCGGCAGACGTGGCAGCACCGGCTGCGGCGTTTCGGCCACCGTACGCCCGCCGTCAGGGGCGACGTCCGCGACCGCCTGGTCCCGCCGTACACGGAGCCGTCGGGCCGGCTGTGGAAGACGCTCGGTGTGCCGCCGTTGCTGGCCGACCGGCTCGTCCGCTGGTCGGGGTGGGGCGGTCCGCTGCTGGTGACGCTGGTGGCGGGGGTGCTGCGGTTCTGGAACCTGGGCCACCCCAAGGCGGTGATATTCGACGAGACGTACTACGCGAAGGACGCGTGGGCGCTCGTCCACCGCGGGTTCGAGGTGAACTGGGACAAGGACGTCAACCGGATCGTCCTGGACTCGGGCGGCGACGTCCCGATCCCGACGGACGCGGCGTACGTCGTCCATCCGCCGGTCGGCAAGTACGTGATCGGTCTGGGCGAGCTGCTCTTCGGCTTCGATCCGTTCGGCTGGCGGTTCATGACGGCGCTGCTCGGCACGCTGTCGGTACTGATGCTGTGCCGGATCGGGCGGCGTCTGTTCCGCTCGACGTTCCTCGGGTGCCTCGCGGGCGCGCTGATGGCGGTGGACGGGCTGCACTTCGTGATGAGCCGCACCGCGCTGCTCGACGGCGTGCTGATGTTCTTCGTGCTGGCCGCCTTCGGGTGTCTGCTGATCGACCGGGACAAGGCGCGTGAGAAGCTGGCCGCCGCTCTGCCGGTGGACGCGGACGGGCGGGCCCGTCCGGACGTGGACGTGGCCGAGAACACCCGGATCGGCTTCCGTCCGTGGCGTCTCGCGGCGGGCCTGATGCTGGGCCTGGCGATCGGCACGAAGTGGAACGGCCTGTACATCATGGCCGCGTTCTGTGTGATGTCCGTGCTGTGGGACGTCGGCGCGCGCCGGGTCGCGGGCGCGGTGCGGCCGCGGGTGGCGGTGCTGAAGCGGGACCTGGGCTGGGCGTTCCTCTCGACCGTGCCGGTCGCGGTGGTCACGTACTTCGCGTCCTGGACCGGCTGGATCCTCTCCGCGACGGACGGCAGCGGCGGCTACTACCGCGACTGGGCCACCCGCGACGGGCGGACCAGCGACTGGGCGTGGCTGTTCCCCGACTGGTGGCGCAGCCTGTGGCACTACGAGAACCAGGTGTACGAGTTCCACGTCGGCCTGTCCTCGCCGCACACGTACGAGTCCAACCCGTGGAGCTGGATCGTCGCCGGCCGCCCGGTGTCGTACTTCTACGAGTCGCCCGCGCCGGGCGTGGACGGCTGCCCGGCGGACGCGGGCGAGAAGTGCGCGCAGGAGGTCCTCGCCATCGGCACGCCGATGCTGTGGTGGGTGGGCTGTCTCGCCCTGCTCTACGTCCTGTGGCGCTGGGCTTTCCGCCGCGACTGGCGCGCGGGCGCGATCGCCTGCGGCATCGCCGCGGGGTACGCCCCCTGGTTCCTCTACCAGGAACGCACGATCTTCTACTTCTACGCGATCGTCTTCCTGCCGTTCCTGTGCCTGGCGGTGGCGATGCTCCTGGGCGCGATCGTGGGCCCACCGCGCTCTTCGGACACGCGCCGAGTGGCAGGCGCGACGGCGGCGGGCGTCCTCACCTTGCTGATCGCCTGGAACTTCATCTACTTCTGGCCGATCTACACGGGCACGCCGATCCCGATCGACGACTGGCGGTCGCGGATGTGGCTGGACACGTGGGTGTAGCCCTCCGGGCGCGTTGAGGGAGCGGCCGCTACGCGTCGAGCAGTTGCAGGACGGCGTTCCAGAAACGGTTCCAGCGGCGGTGCTGCTTGCTGCAGTACCGCCGCCTGCGCCACCGGCCGCGCGGCTGCGGCACCGGCGCACCACACCACTGGCAGGGCCGCGTACGGGCCGTTGCTCCCCGTCCATGCGGCACACCGTAGCCGTCGTTCGGCGCGTTCCGGGGCCCGTTGACCCGCTCACCGAGAGGTGCGGCCGCAGCCGCTCGCCAGGGGTCTCTTTGGGACAACGATCCTTCACTCACGCCCCCTTGGGTGCTCCCAGCGCATAGGGTTCGACTTCGTGCCGGGCTTTTGAACGTGTTCAGGGGGCGCGGGGCCCGGCCGGGGGAGGACAGCCCGATGGGCAAGGGGGTCAAGGTCGCCGTCGTCGGCGGTGTGTTCGCCGTGATGGTCGGCGGTGCGGGGTACGGGGCGTACAACATCGTCTCCGCGCTGAACGGGAGCGGGGGCGGATCGAGCGCCGCGGAGACGCGTAGGTCGGGGCCGCCAGACAAGGACGAGGTGCGCGAGACGGCCGACGCGTTCTTCGGCGCCTGGGAGCAGGGGCAGGCCACGACGGCCGCCTCGTACACGAACAACGCGCAGGACGCGGGCGCGCTGCTGACCGCGTACGGCGGGGAGGCCCGAATAGGGCGGGTGGACATCACCCCGGGCGCCCCGCGCGGCACCACCGTGCCGTTCACGGTGAAGGCGGCCGTCTCCGCCGACGGCGTCTCCAAGCCCCTGCGCTACACCAGCACGCTGACCGTCGTGCGCGGGCAGACCACCGGCCGCGCGCTGGTCGACTGGAAGCCGTCCGTCGTGCACCCGGATCTGAAGGAGGGGGACACCCTCGTCACCGGGGAGTCCGCGCAGCCGCCCATCGAGGCGGTGGACCGCGACGGCACCGTGCTGACCAGGGAGAAGTACCCGTCCCTCGGCCCGGTCCTGGACACCCTGCGGGAGAAGTACGGCGCGAAGGCGGGCGGCAGTCCGGCCGTCGAGCTGTCGATCCGGCACGCGACCGACGAGGCCGACACCCCGCTGCTCACCCTCGCCGAGGGCGAGCCGGGCAAGCTGCGCACCACGCTCAGCGCCGGCGTGCAGGCGGCCGCCGAGAAGGCGGTGAAGGACTACCCGGAGTCCTCGGTGGTGGCGCTGAAGCCCAGCACCGGCGAGGTCCTCGCGGTGGCCAACAACCGCGGCGACGGCTTCAACGCGGCCTTCCAGGGCCAGGTCGCCCCCGGCTCCACCATGAAGATCATCACCGCCGCGATGCTCATCGACAACGGCGTGACCTCCATGAACGGCCCCGCGCCCTGCACGGACACCGCCACCTGGCAGAGCCAGACCTTCAAGAACCTCACCGGCATGGAGCCGAACGAGGGCGCCACCCTCGCCAACAGCTTCCTGCGCTCCTGCAACACCGCCTTCATCAAGCTGATCGACGAGAAGCCGATCGACGACTCCTCCCTCACCCGGGAGGCGCAGGAGCGGTTCGGGCTGGGCCGGGACGACTGGAAGACCGGCATCGCCTCCTTCGACGGCAGCGTGCCGGCCTCCGGCGGCCCGGACCGCGCGGCGAACGCCATCGGCCAGGGCCAGGTGCAGATGAACCCGCTGAACATGGCGTCGGTGACGGCCACCGCGATCACGGGCGCGTTCCGTCAGCCGTACCTGGTATCCCCCGAGCTGGACGGCCGTCCGCTGGCGCAGGCGAAGGGGCTGCCCGCCGAGACGTCGGCGCAGCTCAAGGAGATGATGCGGCTCACCGCCACCCAGGGCACGGCGCAGAAGGCGATGTCCGGCCTGGACGGTGACATCGGCGCGAAGACGGGTTCCGCGGAGGTCGACGGGAACGCCACGTCGGACAGCTGGTTCACCGGTTTCCGCGGTGACGTCGCGGCGGCGGCCATGGCCCAGCAGGGCGGCCACGGCGGCGACGCGGCCGGGCCGATTGTCGCAGCCGTGCTACGAGCGGGCGGCTGAGCGCACGGCCCGTCCGGCGGGACTTTAGGGTGGGGGCCGTCGTCGGCGCGGCCGCGCCGACGGGGCCTTGACTCGATCGAGAGCCACGCGGGCCGCGGGGGGCCGGGGCGGGGCGACGGAGGACGGACAGCAGTGGGGAACAGAGGGCGCGCCGGGGACCGGCGGAACATGCGACCGGTCGTGATCGGCGCGGCGATGGCCGTGTTGATGGGCGGCGCCGGCTACGGCGCGTACGCACTCGTCGAGGGCGGGGGCCGGGACGGCGGGGGCTCCTCCTCCCAGGCGGACACCGTGAAGTCGGGTCCGCT
Organism: Streptomyces sp. P9-2; assembly: GCF_051903975.1. NCBI lineage: Bacteria > Bacillati > Actinomycetota > Actinomycetes > Kitasatosporales > Streptomycetaceae > Streptomyces > Streptomyces sp. P9-2. The sequence goes on along the minus strand of NZ_CP192633.1, from coordinate 2,078,715 downwards.
GTCGCCCGAGGAGGTCACCGCCGCCGCCGAGCAGTTCCTCACCGCCTGGCAGTCCGGCCAGGTCGCCGAGGCCGCCGCGGCGACCGACGACCCGGTGGCCGCGAAGGCGGCGCTCACCTCGTACGTGAAGGACGCCCGCGTCCGGAACCTCGCCCTCACCCCCGGCGCCCCCGCCCGGGACTCGGTGACCTTCGCCGTCAAGGGCACGGTGTCGTACGAGCAGACGACGAAGCCGCTGACGTACGACAGCACGCTGACCGTGGTGCGGCGGGCCGGGGACGGGGAGCCGCGCGTCGACTGGCGGCCGTCCGTGCTGCACCCGGAGCTCCGCGAGGGCGACAAGCTGGTCACCGGCGAGGCGGGCACCCCGCCGGTGAAGGCGCTCGACCGCGACGGCGGCGAGCTGACGACGGAGAAGTACCCGTCGCTGAAGTCCGTGCTGGACAGTCTGCGCGACAAGTACGGCGAGAAGGCGGGCGGCGAGGCCGGCGTGGAGCTGCGTGTGGTGCGCGGCGAGGCGTCGAAGAAGGCGGAGCTGTCCGACACGACCCTGCTGGAGCTGAGCGAGGGCACGCCGGGCACGGTGAAGACCACGCTGAGCCCGTCGCTGCAGGCGCTCGCCGAGACCGAGGTGGCCAAGCGGAAGCGGGCCTCGGTGGTGGTGGTGCGGCCGTCGACCGGCGAGATACTCGCGGCGGCGAACTCCTCGCACGGCTTCAACGTCGCCTTCCAGGGGTCGCTGGCGCCGGGCTCCACGATGAAGGTGGTCACCTCGTCGATGCTGATCGAGAAGGGCCTCGCCTCCATCGACAAGAAGCACCCGTGCCCCAAGTACTTCAGCTACGGCGGCTGGAAGTTCCAGAACCTGGACAAGTTCCAGATCAAGGACGGCACCTTCCGCGCGAGCTTCGCCGCCTCCTGCAACACGGCCTTCATCAGCCAGGCCCCGAAGCTGAAGGACGACGACCTCACGAAGTTCGCCCAGGACTACTTCGGTCTCGGCCGCAACGACTGGAAGGTCGGGGTGTCCACGTTCGACGGCGCGGTGCCGGTGCAGTCGGACGCGCCGATGGCCGCGTCGCTGATAGGCCAGGGCGGGGTGCGGATGAACCCGCTGAACATGGCGTCGGTGTCGGCGACGGTGAAGGCGGGCGTGTTCCACCAGCCGTACCTGGTGTCGCCGGAGGTGGACGGGCGCCAGCTGGCGACCGCGCCGCGCACCCTGTCCGCGGACACGCTCGCGCAGCTGCGGGAGCTGATGTCGTACACCGCGACCGCCGGCACGGCCACGGAGGCGATGGCCGGGATCGACGGCGAGCGGGGCGCGAAGACGGGCTCGGCCGAGGTGGACGGGCAGAAGAAGCCGAACGGCTGGTTCACGGCGTACCGCGGCGACCTGGCGGCGGCCGCCGTCGTCCAGGCGGCCGGCCACGGCGGCTCCACGGCGGGCCCGATCGTGGCGACGCTGCTGAAGGCGGGCTGAGGCCTTCCGGCCGTCAGTGCGGGACCGGCTCCGCCTTCGCCACGTGGGTGAGGCGGAGGAAGCGGGACAGGGTCTTCGTGTCGAACTCGACCACCGAGTGGCCCTGGCCGCTGTGGAACTCCACCACCGCCTGCACCCGGCCGCACGGCCAGACGCGTATGCCGCCGCTGTCCACGGGCGCCTTGAGCCCGTGTTCCAGCAGGTCCCGGTCGACGACCCATTCGAGGGGCCGCGCCCCGGGCAGGTCCACCCGCACATGGCGGGGGTCGTGCTCGGGGTCGTACCGCAGGACCACGGGGACGGCCCCGTGACTCTCCAGCAGGGGATCCTCGTCCGTCACGATGTGGACTCGCGCGTACTGCTCGATCACGGACATCGGTGGGCCCCTCACGCTGCGTCGTACGCCCGGCAAGGCATTCATGGCTTACAAGCCCTTTACCCACCCCTGTCCATCGTGCACCCAAATCGGAATCCGCGCTTCCGAGCGGCCTATATCACAGATGAGGTAACCGAGGGGCCGGGCGAGACGTAGGACAAGCCACTCGCTCTTGCGAATCATTCGCAAGAGGGGACATCATCGAGTCCGTGCACGCACCTGACGGATTCATCGACGTCCCCGTATCCGCCGCCGCCGGCGTCCTCGCCGCCGGCGCGATCGCCGTGAGCCTGCGCGGCGCGCGCCGCGAGCTCGACGCCACCGCGAGCCCCGGCGCGGGCGCGGGCGCCGAGCGCACGGCCCCGCTGGCCGGACTGGTCGCGGCCTTCATCTTCGCCGTGCAGATGCTGAACTTCCCGGTGGCCGCCGGCACCAGCGGGCACCTTCTCGGCGGCGCGCTCGCGGCGATCCTCGTCGGCCCGTACACGGGTGTGCTGTGCGTGTCCGTGGTGCTGCTGCTCCAGGCGGTGCTGTTCGCCGACGGCGGCCTCACCGCGCTCGGTGTGAACATCACCACGATGGCGATCACCACCACCGTGGTCGCCTACGCCCTGTTCCGGGTGCTGGTGAAGGTGCTGCCGAACTCCCGCCGCTCGGTGACCGCCGCGTCCTTCGTGGCCGCCCTGGTCTCCGTGCCCGCATCCGCGGTCGTCTTCACGCTGCTGTACGCGGTGGGCGGCACCACCGACGTGTCGATCGGCAAGGTCGCCACCGCGATGGTCGGCGTGCACGTCCTCATCGGTCTCGGCGAGGCCGCCATCACCGCGCTGACCGTCGGCGCCGTCGTCGCCGTACGCCCCGACCTGGTGCACGGGGCGCGCGGGCTGCGGCAGAGGCTCAAGCTGCGGGTGAACGGCGAGCTGGTCGACGCCCCGGAGACCGCCGAGCCCGTCCCGGCCGCCGCGCGCTCCCCGCGCAAGGTGTGGATCGCCGGCCTGGTCACCTCGCTGCTGCTCGCCGGGTTCGTCAGCTTCTACGCCTCGGCCGACCCGGACGGCCTGGAGAAGGTCGCCGCCGACCACGGCATCGACAAGCGGGCCGAGGAGCACGCGATCTCCGACTCGCCTCTCGCCGACTACGGCGTGAAGGACGTCGACGACGCCCGGCTGTCCGGCGGTCTCGCGGGCGTGATCGGCGTCGGCGTGACGGTCGTGGCGGGCACGGGCGTCTTCTGGGCGGTCCGCCGCCGGCGCAGCGCCGACGAGCAGGCGGAGGACACCTCCCCCGCCGGCACGAGCGTCTGACGTGGGCGCGGGTCACTCCCACCGGCTCTACCGGCACGGCCACTCCCCCGTGCACGCGCTGCCGCCGCACACCAAGCTCGCCGCGGTGCTCGCGTTCGTGATCGTGGTCGTGTCGACGCCGCGCGAGGCGATGTGGGCGTTCGCGGCGTACGCGGTGCTGCTCGGCGTGGTCGCGTACGCGGCGCGCGTGCCCGCCGGCTTCCTGCTGAAGCGGCTGCTCATCGAGGTGCCGTTCGTCGCGTTCGCCGTGCTGCTGCCGTTCGTCGCCGAGGGCGAGCGGGTCGACGTCCTCGGGCTGTCGCTGAGCGTGAACGGCCTGTGGGGCGCCTGGAACGTGCTGGCCAAGGGCACCCTCGGCGTCGCCGCGTCCGTGCTGCTCGCCGCCACCACCGAGCTGCGGGAGCTGCTGCACGGCCTCCAGCGGCTGAAGCTGCCGCCGCTGCTGGTGCAGATCGCGTCCTTCATGGTCCGCTACGGCGACGTCATCACCGACGAGATGCGCCGGATGCGGATCGCCCGCGAGTCCCGGGGCTTCGAGGCGCGCGGGATACGGCACTGGGGTGTGCTCGCCAAGTCGGCGGGCGCGCTGTTCATCCGCTCCTACGAACGCGGCGAGCGTGTCCATCTGGCGATGGTGAGCCGCGGCTACACCGGGGTCATGCCGGTGATCGACGACGTGGCGGCGTCCCGGGCGCAGTGGTCGTACGCCCTGACCCTCCCCTGCGCCGCCCTCGTCGTGTGTCTGCTGGGATGGACCCTGTGAGTACTGCTTCCCTGGAGGTCTCCGGCCTCGCCTTCGCCTACCCCGACGGCCATCAGGCCCTGTTCGGCGTGGACTTCACCATCGGGCGCGGCGAGCGGGTCGCGCTGCTCGGGCCGAACGGCGCCGGCAAGACGACGCTCGTGCTGCACCTCAACGGCATCCTCACCGGCGGCGCGGGCACCGTCCGCGTGGCCGGGCTCGAGGTCGGCAAGCGGAACATGGCGGAGATCCGGCGCCGGGTCGGCATCGTGTTCCAGGACCCGGACGACCAGCTGTTCATGCCGACGGTGCGGGAGGACGTGGCGTTCGGTCCGGCGGCGGCCGGGCTGAAGGGCGCCGAGCTGGAGGCGCGCGTGGACCGGGCGCTGGAGCGGGTCGGCATGGCGGAGTTCAAGGACCGCCCGCCGCACCACCTCTCCTTCGGGCAGCGGCGCCGGGTGGCCGTGGCGACCGTGCTGGCGATGGAGCCGGAGATCCTCGTCCTGGACGAGCCGTCCTCCAACCTCGACCCGGCGTCCCGCCGTGAACTGGCCGACATCCTGCGGTCGTTGGACGTCACCGTCCTGATGGTCACGCACGACCTGCCGTACGCGCTGGAGCTGTGCCCGCGTTCTCTGGTCCTCAGCGACGGGGTGATCGCGGCGGACGGCCCGACCGGGGATCTGCTCGCCGACGACGCGCTGATGCGGGCGCACCGCCTGGAGCTGCCGTACGGCTTCGACCCGCGGTCCGTGCCTGCGCCACCCGCCCGTGGGTGACGGGCGCACCGCAGCCTGGAATCGCAGGCGCGGCGGCGTGGTTGCACCCACTGTCGCAGGCGAGTGGAAGGAACGACAGGACGTGGACGTCGAGGTGCACGGCACGGTGGCCGACGGCTGGGAACCGGTCCGGGAGACGTTCGCCCGGAACTTCGAGCGGCTCGGGGAGCGGGGCGCCGCGCTCGCCGTGTACCGGGACGGGCGCCGGGTCGTGGACCTGTGGGCCGGCACGAAGGACGTCGACGGCGAGGCGCCCTGGCAGCGGGACACCGCGCAGGTCGTGCGGTCGGCGACCAAGGGGGTCGCGGCCGCCGCGGTGCTGATGCTGCACGAGCGGGGCCTGCTGGACCTGGACGCGCCGGTCGGCCGGTACTGGCCGGAGTTCAAGGCGCACGGCAAGGAGGGCGTGCTGGTCCGGCACGTCCTCGGGCACCGCGCCGGGCTGCCGGTGCTGGACCGCCCGCTGAGCTTCGCCGACGCGGCCGACCCGGTACGGGCCGCGGAGGCGGTGGCCGCGCAGGCCCCCGTGTGGAAGCCGGGCACGGACCACGGCTACCACGCGCTGACGTACGGCTGGCTGGTGGACGAGCTGGTGCGCCGGGTGACCGGGAAGGGCACCGGGGAGTGGGTGGCGTCCGAGATCGCGGCTCCCCTGGGCGGGCTGGACCTGTGGGTGGGGCTCCCGTCCTCCGAGGCGCATCGCGTCGGGCGGGTCGGCAAGGTCGAGGCGCCCGAGCCGTCGGGCGCGCTGCGCGCGCGGCCCAAGCGCTCGGTCACCGCCGCCTACGCCGACCCCGACTCCCTCACCCGCCGCGCCTTCGCCGCGATCGACCCGTCCCCGGACCACAACGACCCGGCGTTCCACGCGGCCGCCCTGCCCGCCGCCAACGGCATCGCGACGGCGGACGGGCTGGCCCGCTTCTACGCGTCACTGGTCGGCCCGGTCGACGGGGTGCGGCTGCTCTCCCCGGACATGGTGGAGCGCGCCCGCGCCGAGGAGTCGGCGGGCCCCGACCGGGTCCTGGTGGTCGGCACCCGCTTCGGGCTCGGCTACATGCTGCACGGCAGCGCGTCCCCGCTCCTGGCCCCGGGCTCCTTCGGCCACCCCGGCCGCGGCGGCTCCCTCGGTTTCGCCGACCCGGAGTCCGGCGTCGCCTTCGGCTACGTCACCAACGGCTTCCGCCGGACGGTCACGGCGGACCCCAGGGCGCAGGCGCTGATCCGCGCGGTGCGGGGAAGCGTGGAGAGCGTTCCCCGTTCCTAGACGTGGATGTTCCTCGACGTGGATGTTCCTAGACGTGGATCGGGTGGGAGACGCGGCCGGACGCCTCGTCGATCTCGCGGTGCGCCTTGTCGAGCATCTGCATGGCGAGTTCGTTCAGGGCCCGCGCGCCGGCGATCTCCTCACCGACCCGCGGCTGATTGGAGTCGGTGTAGTGCCGGGACGCGTGCCCGTGGGCGCGCACCTCGGACCCGTCGGGCAGCCTGACCATCGCGACCGCGCGGGTGTGCTGGTCGTCTTCCGAGAACTCCATCTCGATGTGCCATCCCACTGCGGTGTGCATCATGACGGATCACCTCCGGATTACCTCTCGTTCCAGGGTGCGCCTCGCCCCGCCACCCTGCACCCGGCCGCCCTGACCGTCCTGCACGCCGCCGAGACGGGCGGCAGGTTGTGGTCGGGCGGGCCGACCGGGACGACGGTCCGGGCCGTCCCCGCCGGACACCGCTCCACCGTGCACGAGGCATGAGGCGACCGGCGCACCCCCCGGCGCCGGCGCCCGAGATCTCACGCCTCGCGTTCGCGGACGTCCACCGGCGTCGCCCCCGCGTGGGTGATCAGGTCCTTCGGGGACATCGGGAAGACCGTGTAGGGGGTGCCGGCCGCGGCCCAGACCACCTGGTGGTCGAGGAGGGAGCGGTCGGCGAGGACGCGGGTGCGGGTGCGGTGGCCGAAGGGGGGTACGCCGCCGATGGCGTAGCCCGTGGTCTCGCGGACCACGTCGGCCTTCGCGCGGGTGACCTTCCCTGCGCCCAGTTCCTCGCGGACCCGCTCGAGGTCCACGCGGGAGGCGCCGTCCATGAGGACGAGGACCGGGACGCCGTCGGCGGCGAAGATCAGCGACTTGCAGATCTGGCTGAGCTCGCAGCCGATCGCGGCGGCCGCCTCGGCCGCGGTGCGGGTGGCGTCGGGGAAGCGGCGGACCTGGCCGGCCACGTCCTCCAGGCCCAGCTCCCGCAGGGCCTCGGCGAAACGGGGGTGGGCCGCGGAGCCCTCGGTGTCGGTGGCTGAGGTCGTCATGCGGGGCACCGTAACCGCCGGGGCCCGGCGCACGCGACCTCGTTCCGTGCCACGGACACACGCGTTTCCGGGACGGGAACGAGGAAGCCGGTGAGGGCGCCCCGTCCCCACGGAGCCCTCACCGGCTGGTCGTGACCGTCCGGGCGGTCAGGCCCGGACGAGTTCCTTGTCCTCGTCGTCCTTGTCCGCCGCGCGGTCGTGCACGGCGAGGCTCTCGCCCTCGACGTCGACGTTGGGCAGCGCCCGGTCCAGCCACCTCGGCAGCCACCAGGCCTTCGCGCCGAGCAGCGCCAGGACGGCCGGGACGATGGCCATGCGGACCACGAACGCGTCGAAGAGGACGGCGATCGCCAGGCCGAAGCCGATCATCTTGACCATGGAGTCGCTGGACCCGATGAACCCGGAGAACACCGCGATCATGATGATCGCCGCGGCGGTCACCACCCGTGCGCTGTACCGGAACCCGGTGACGACGGCCTGCGCCGGCTTCTCGCCGTGGACGTGGGCCTCGCGGATGCGGGTCACGAGGAACACCTCGTAGTCCATGGCGAGGCCGAAGACCACGCCGACCATGAAGATCGGCATCATCGACATGATCGGGCCGGTCTCCTCCACGCCCATCAGGCCGGACAGCCAGCCCCACTGGTAGACCGCGACGACCGCGCCGAGCGCCGCCAGCACGGAGAGCAGGAAGCCGAGGGCCGCCTTCAGCGGGACCAGGATCGAGCGGAACACCACGATCAGCAGCAGGAACGCGAGTCCGACCACCAGCACCAGGTACGGCACCAGCGCGTCGTTCAGCTTCTGCGAGACGTCGATGTTCATCGCGGTGGCGCCGGTGACCAGGACCTCGGCGCCGGTGTCGTCCGTGATGTCGGCGCCCGCGGCCCGGATGTCGTGCACCAGGTCCTCGGTGGCCGCCGAGGACGGCTTGGCGTCCGGGATGACGGCGATCGTCGCGGTGTCGCCGGCCTTGTTGGGGGCCGCCGGGGCGACGTTCACGACGTTGTCGAGCGCCTTGATCTCGTCGCCGGCCTGCTGGAAGACGGCCTGCGGGTCGTCGCTGCCCTGGGCGTCGACCACGACCACGAGCGGGCCGTTGAAGCCGGGGCCGAAGCCCTCGGAGAGCAGGTCGTAGGCGCGGCGCTGCGTGGTGGACGTCGGCTGGGAGCCGTCGTCGGGCAGGCCCAGCTCCAGGGAGCCGGCCGGGACCGCGGCGGCGCCGAGGCCGACGATGCCGAGCAGCAGCACGGCCAGCGGCCGGCGGACGACGAAGCTCGCCCAGCGGGTGCCCATGTTGGGCCTGTCCGCCTCGTCCTTCTCCTTGTTCTTGGCGCGTCCGCCGCCGAGCAGCTTGCTCTTCTCGCCCGCGGGGCGGATCCGGCGGCCGGCGTAGCCGAGCACGGCGGGGATCAGGGTGAGGGCGATGAGGACGGCGACGGCGACCGTGCCGGCGGCGGCGATGCCCATCTTCGTCAGCATCGGGATGTTGACGACGGACAGGCCGACCAGGGCGATGACGACGGTCAGACCGGCGAAGACCACGGCGGATCCCGCGGTGCCCACGGCCCGTCCGGCCGCCTCCTCGCGCTCACGTCCCTCGGCGAGTTCGGCGCGGTAGCGGGAGACCACGAACAGGGCGTAGTCGATGCCGACCGCGAGACCGATCATCGAGGCCAGGATGGAGGTGGTGGAGCCCAGGTCGAGCGCGCTCGCGAGCGCGGTGATGGTGGCGACGCCGATGCCGACGCCGACGATCGCGGTGAGCAGCGGGAGCCCGGCGGCGAGCAGCGAGCCGAGGGTGATGACCAGGACGACCGCGGCGACGCCGATGCCGATGATCTCCGCGGAGCCGGTCTCCGGGACGGCCTGGAGGGCGTCACCGCCGATCTCGACGGTCAGCCCGGAGTCGCGGGCGTCCTCGGCGGCGGCCTTCAGGTCCTCGCGGGAGGACTCCTCCAGCTCCATGCCGGGGACCTTGTAGGTCACGGAGGCGTAGGCGACCGTGCCGTCCTGGCTGACGCCGCCGCCCTGGTACGGGTCGGTGACCTGGGCGACCTCGGCCCCGCCGGACAGCTCGTCGACGGTGTCCTGGACGGCCGCCTTGTTGCCCGGGTCGGTCATCTTCTGGCCGTCGGGCGCCTTGAAGACGACGCGGGCGGTGGCTCCGTCGGCGCTGGCGCCGGGGAACCGTTCGTCCAGCAGGTCGAAGGCCTTCTGTGCCTCGGTGCCGGGGATGGAGAAGGAGGAGCTGCCGGCGGCGGGCGCACCGGCCGCGCCGGCGCCCGCGAGCGCCAGCAGCGCCACCCAGAACAGGGCGACGACGTGCCGTTTCCGGAAGGAGAACCGGCCGAGTCGGTAGAGGAATGTGGCCACGAGGGCGTACTCCCGGTCAGGTCGTGGATGTATCAGGGCAGGGGGGATCAGCCCGACGACGCCGGGGCACCGCCCACGCCTTCGAGGCAGTGGGGGAGGTGACGTCAGGAGGCGGCTGACTTGAGGTGACTGGGGGAGGTCAGTCGGGTGGGGCGACTCCCAGGGCGGGGAGCACCACGGCGTCGATGTACGACGTCAGGAACGCCTGCGTGGGAGGCTGCTCGTCGATCAGCGTCCGGGTGGCGAACGCCCCGACCAGCATGTGCACGATGTAGTCCAGCGCCGGGCAGTCCGCGCGGACCTCGCCCCGTCGGATCGCGCGGTCGACGACCCGGCGGAACTCCTCGACCTCCGGCTCCACCAGCAGCTCGCGGAGTGCCTCGCGGAGGTCGTCGTTCTGGTGCACGGCCATGGCGAGGGCCCGCATGAGGGCGACGTTCTGCGCCAGGACGCAGTCGTCCTCGCGGCCGATGATCGTGTGCAGGTCACCCCGCAGGGACCCGGTGTCCACGTCGGCGATGCCGCCCGGCTTCTGGCTGTGCATCGCCCGGACCACCAGCTCGGCCTTGCCGCCCCACTGACGGTAGAGCGTGGCCTTGCTGGACCGGGTGCGCGCGGCCACGGCGTCCATGGTGAGGGCGTCGTAGCCGACCTCACGGAGCAGGTCGAGCACGGCCCGGTACAGCTCGGCCTCGCGCTCGGGGGTGATCCGGCTGCGACGTGACGTCGCGATGTCACTCATGCCGACCACCTTTCCGCTCCGGGTCCCACCGCGTCAAAGAAACGACACGGTTTCGTACAAGGAGACGGTACCCCGGGCGACTAACGAAACGAAACGGTTTCGTTCGTGTTCTGCGTCACGGTTGTTCGCTCGGCATAAGCGATACGCACGAGTTGCTGCGGTCCGTCCCCCGGAAAAGCATGGGGAGGGTGACCTATCTGCGTCTGCCGCACCTCAAGGACGACCTGCTGTGCTTCGTGGCGGAGGACGACCTCTGGCTCGCCCCGCTGGACGGAGGGGGCCGCGCCTGGCGGCTCACCGTCGACCGGACCAAGCTCGGCCACCCCCGCTTCTCCCCCGACGGCCGCCACATCGCGTACACCAGCTGGCGCAGCCTGGACCCCGAGGTGCATCTGGCGCCGGTGGACGGCGGCCCCGGACGGCGGCTGTCCTACTGGGGCAGCTCCGACACCCGGGTCTGCGGCTGGGCCCCGCCCGACGAGCACGGGCACGCGTCGATCCTCGCCGTCACCTCGCACGGCGAGCCCTTCTCCCACTTCACCTGGGCCTACAAGCTCGGCCGGGACGGCAGCCCAGGGCGCAAGCTGCCCTGGGGCCCGGTCTCCGACATCCAGGTCGCCGAGGTGGCGGGGGAGCGCAAGTCGCTGCTGCTCACCGGCACCCCGCCGCACGAACCGGCGTCCTGGAAGCGCTACCGGGGCGGCGCCACCGGCCGGCTCTGGCTGCACGGGCACCGTCTGCTGGAGGGCATCGACGGCCATCTGCACTCGCCGATGTTCGCCGGCGGGCGGATCGCCTTCCTCTCCGACCACGAGGGCATCGGCAACCTGTACTCGTGCGCGTACGACGGCACCGACCTGCGCCGCCACACCGACCACGACGCCTTCTACGCCCGGCACGCCTCCACCGACGGCACCCGCGTCGTCTACCAGTGCGCGGGCGACCTGTGGATCGTCGACGACCTGTCACCCGACTCCGCGCCGCGCCGGCTGGACGTGCGGCTGAGCGGTCCGCGCTCCGGCCGGCGCCCCTACCAGGTGCCCGCCGCGCAGCATCTGGACGGCCTGTCCGTCGACGAGACCGGGCGGGCCAGCGCGGTCGTGGTGCGCGGCAGCCTGTACTGGCTCACCCACCGCGACGGCCCCGCCCGCACCCTGACCGACACCCCGGGCGTCCGGGTGCGGCTGCCGGAGATGCTCGGCGCGGGCGGCCAGGTCGCCTACGTCACCGACGCCGAGGGCGAGGACGCGGTGGAGATCGCCTCGCTGCCCCGGGCGACCGGCCACCGCCCGCACCGCCGGCTGGCCGCCGGGAAGCTGGGCCGGGTGCTGGAGATGGTCGCCGACCCGGAGGGGCAGCGGCTCGCGGTCGCCGCGCACGACGGGCGGCTGCTCCTAGTGGACACCGACGAGGCGACGGACGGGACGGCCGAGGAGGTCACCGAGCTGATCCACTCCGGCAACGGCCCGGTGCGCGACCTCGCGTTCTCCCCCGACGGCGCCTGGCTGGCCTGGTCCCACCCGGTGATCGGGCGGTCGCTGCGGCAGATCAAGCTCGCCCGCATCAAGGACCGGCTGGTCCTGGACGTCACCAACGGCCGCTTCGAGGACGAGAACCCGGTCTTCACCCGCGACGGCCGCTATCTGGCGTTCCTGTCCTGGCGCGGCTTCGACCCGGTGTACGACGTGCACACCGGCGACCTGTCGTTCCCGCTGGGCTGCCGCCCGTACCTGGTGCCGCTGTCGTCGGCGACGCCCTCGCCGTTCGCGCTGAACCCGGAGGGCCGGCCCGCCGCCGGGGGGCTCGACCCGCTGGAGGAGGAGGGCGAGGAGGGCGGCACGGTCACCGTGGAGGCGGAGGGCCTGGAGAGCAGGGTGACGCCCTTCCCGGTGGCCGCGTCCAAGTACTCGGGGCTGTACCCGGTCGCGGGCTGCGGGCTGGTGTGGCTGCGCTGGCCGATCTCGGGCGCGCTCGGCGAGACGTTCGCCCACCCCGACGACACCACCGGCCGGCCCACCCTGGAGCACTTCGACGTGCCCAAGGCCAAGAAGTCCGAACTGGTCAGGCACCTCGACTTCTTCGCGGTCAGCGGCGACGGCACCCGGCTGGTCGTGGTCGACGAGGACGACCTGCGCGCGGTCCCCGCCACCGAGCCGGGCGACGGCGACTCGACGGTGTGGATCGACCTGCGCCGCATCAAGCACGAGGCGGACCCGGCGGCCGAGTGGCGCCAGGCGTACGCGGAGGCGGGGCGGCTGATCCGCGCCTACTTCTGGGAGCCGGACATGTGCGGCATCGACTGGGACGGCGTGCTGGAGCAGTACCGCCCGCTGGTCGAACGGGTGGCCTCCCCCGACGAGTTCGCCGACCTGCTGCGCGAGGTCCTCGGCGAACTCGGCACCTCGCACGCCTACGTCACCGCCGCCCGCCGCAACGAGGGACCCCCGCACTACCAGCGCCGCCAGGGACTGCTCGGCACCGACCTGGTGCACAGGGAGGCGGGCTGGACGGTGAAGCGGATCCTGCCCGGTGACTCCTCCGACTCCCGGGCCCGCTCCCCGCTGGCCGGCACGGGCATCCGCGAGGGCGCGGTCCTCACGCATGTCGACGGCCGCCCGGTGGACCCGGTGACCGGGCCGTACCCGCTGCTCGCGGCGGCCGGCGGCACCACCGTCGAGCTGACGTTCCGCCCACCCGTCGCCCACCACCACCCTTCTGCGGAAGGCCCTGCGGGCCACTCCCGTTCGGGCGACGGCCCGCCCCGGCGGGTCGCGGTCGTCCCGCTGATCGACGAGACCCCCCTGCGCTACCAGGACTGGGTGGCCAAACGACGTGCCGTCGTACGCGAGTTGAGCGGAGGCCGCTGCGGCTATCTGCACATCCCCGACATGGGCGGCTCCGGCTGGGCGCAGTTCAACCGGGACGTGCGGATGGAGATGTCACGGCCCGCGCTCATCGTGGACGTGCGCGGCAACGCGGGCGGGCACATCAGCGAGCTCGTGGTGGAGAAGCTGACCCGCACCATCATCGGCTGGGACCTCACCCGCGACGCCCAGCCCGTGAGTTACGCCTCCAACGCGCCGCGCGGGCCCGTGGTGGCGCTGGCCGACGAGGCGACCAGCTCCGACGGCGACATGATCACCGCCGCGTTCAAACTGCTGAAGCTGGGCCCCGTGGTGGGGCAGCGCACCTGGGGCGGCGTGGTCGGCATGACCGGCCGGCACCGGCTCGGGGACGGCACGGTGATCACGGTGCCGATGAACGCGGCCTGGTTCGACGTGTACGGCTGGTCCGTGGAGAACCGGGGCGTGGACCCCGACCTGGAGGCGCTGCGCACCCCGCTGGACTGGGCGGAGGGCAGGCACGCGGTCCTGGACGACGCCGTACGGCTCGCGCTCGACCTGCTGGAGGCCGAACCGCCCGCCTCTCCCCCGGGTTACGCCGACGTGCCCGACCGTTCGCGTCCCAAGCTGCCGCCGCGGAGCCGCTGAGGGCGTGAGAAAGGGGTGCCCCCTTCGCCAGGGGCACCCCTTCCTACGGCACGTCACTGCCCGGGTGCGTCGACGTCAGACCTCGTGGTCCTGGTCGAAGCGCTCCTCGGACTCGCGGCGACGCTGCGGGTCCTGCTCGTCGTCCCGACGGCGGCCGCGGTTCTGCAGCTGCTCCTTGCCCTGCTGGGCACGCTGCTTGGCCTGCTGCTGGAACTGGCCGGCCTTCTCCTGCATCTGGTCCTTCATACCCATGTGGGTTCACTCCCGTTGTGGGGTGGGGGAACTTGCCCCATCAGATTCACACGGGCGGTGACCCTGCGCATGTCGATCAGTCACGGACCGTAGCGCGGTGCTGTTCGTCGGCGTTGCCGCCCGCGCCGACCAGCCCGATGCGCAGCCCGTCGAGGCGGCCCGCGAACCGCTTCATCTCCCGCTGCCCCACGGTGCCGATGACGGCGGGGAGACAGCCGCGGATGCCCTGCATGCCGCGCAGCCAGACCTGCCCGTAGACGTGCGCGGAGCGCCGCTCGATGCCGGCGACGAGCCGGTCCACGGCGGGTCCGAGCGGGTAGGTCTTGTTGGCCGGCCAGGGCAGCCGCTGCCTCAACTCCCGCATGACGTCGTCCTGGTCGGCGCCGCGCACCATGTCGGTGTCGGTCCACGACAGGTAGCCGACGCCCACCTTGACGCCCCGGTGGGCGACTTCGGCGCGCAGCGCGTGCGCGTACGCCTCCACACCGGACTTGGAGGCGCAGTACGCCGTCATCATCGGCGCGGGCGTGATCGCGGCGAGGGACGCGATCTGCAGCAGGTAGCCGCGGGTCTCGACGAGCAGCGGCAGGAACGCCCGCGCGGTCACGGCCGATCCGACGAGGTTGACCTCGATGACGCGCCGCCAGGCGTCCGGATCGGACTCGGTGAACGGACCGCCCGTCGCCACACCGGCGTTGGCGACCACGACGTCCACCCGGCCGAACCGCTCGCGCACCTCCGCGGCGACCCGGGCCATCGCCTCGTGGTCGGTGACGTCCGCGTACCAGTGGTCGCTGTCGCCGTGCAGCCGGGCGGAGACGTCCTTCAGCGCGTCCGGTTCCAGACCGACCAGCGCCACACTCGCGCCGCGCGCGGAGAGTTTGCGGGCGAGCAGCTCCCCGACCCCGCGCGCCGCGCCGGTGACGACGGCGACCTTACCTTCGAGACTGACCCTGCTCATGCGCTCTCCTCGGCGGGTACGGGCGGCTGTTGGGCGCTCACGTGGGCGGTGACGAGGTCCCGGATCCGCGTGGTGACCAGGTCGGGCGCCTCGACGGGGGTCATGTGGCCGACGCCGGGCAGTTCGGTGAGGCCGCGGCAGTCGGGCAGCGCGTCGGCGAGCGCGCGGGCGTGCACGGGCGGGGTGAGCCGGTCCGCGGTGCCGGCGACGATCTGCACCGGAACGTTCAACTCCCGTACGGCCGCGTCGAGGTCGAGCGTGGCGAGCACGTGCGACCAGGCGTGGCGGACCGTGCGGGGGCAGGCGTGCACGATGCGGGCGCAGGCCTCCACCATGTCCGGCGCCGAATCCGGGCCCATGGTCGCGTACTTGAGGATGCGGCGGGCGGCGGGCGTGACCGGGCCGAGCGGGGCGCGGCTGCCGAGGATGTGCCCGGTGATCCAGGTCCTGACCCGGCCGGGCCGCAGCGGCAGCACCGTGGACTCGGGGACGAGCCGGGCACTGCCCGTGCTGCACAGCAGGACGGCGGCGGCGTGCTCGCGGAACGCGGGCCGGGTGGAGGCGGCCATCACCGTCATGCCGCCCATGGAGTGCCCGGCTACGACCGCGCGTTCGCCGGGGGCGAGGGTGGCGTTGAGGACGGCCTCGAGGTCGTCGGCGAGCGCGTCCGTGCTGCACGCGGGGCTCGCCGGGCTGCGGCCGTGGCCGCGCTGGTCGTAGGCGATCACCCGGTGGTCTGCGGCGAGTTCGCGGATCTGCGCGGCCCAGAAGGCGGTCGAGCAGGTCCAGCCGTGCGCGAGGACGACGGCGGGGGCGCCCTCGGGCCCGTGCACCTCGACGTGGACCGGGGCGCCGTCGGCGGAGGTGGCGGTCAGTTCGCGCACCGGGGCGGGCGGGGCGTAGCGGCCGGTGGTGACGGGGGTGGGGCGGCTCACGCGGCCACCTCCTCGTTCTCGGCGCCGGTCGCGGGCCGCGCGTCGGCGGGGCGCAGCACGGCGTACTCGGCGAGGTCGACGCGGCGGGTGGCGCGCCGGAACTCGGCGGTGGTTCCGGGCCAGATGGTGGTGTTGCGGCCGCCGGCGTCGAGGTACCAGCTGGTGCAGCCGCCGGTGTTCCACACCGTGCGCTTCATCCGTTCCTGCACCCGGTGGTTCCAGGCGCGGACCGCGCTGGGGCGGGCGTCGAGGGCGGCCCGGCCGCCGAGGACGTCGAGCTGGCGCAGGTAGTCGGCCATGTAGTTCAGCTGGGACTCGATCATCAGGATCATCGAGGAGTTCCCGAGGCCGGTGTTGGGGCCGATGATCGTCATCCAGTTGGGGAAGCCGGCCGCGGAGGCGCCGCGCAGCGCCTGCATGCCGCCCGACCAGACCTCGGAGAGGGTCTTGCCCTCGGGGCCGACGACGCGCTCGGCGATCGGCATGTCGGTGACGTGGAAGCCGGTGGAGAAGATGATCGCGTCGACCTCGGTCTCGGTGCCGTCGGCGGCGACCAGGGTCGAGCCGCGCACCTCGGTCAGCCCGCTCGCGACGACGTCCACGTTGGGCTGCGCGAGGGCCGGGTAGTACGTGCTGGACAGCAGGATCCGCTTGCAGCCGATGCGGTAGTCGGGCGTGAGCTTGGCCCGCAGCTCCGGGTCCTTGACGGCCCGCGCCATGTTCCGCTTGGCGAGCTGCTCGACGAAGCCGAGTTCACCCGGGTGCTTGGTGAACGCCTGGACCTGGAGCTCGCGGATGCCCCAGAGCAGCCCGCGGCGCAGCTTGGTGGTGAAGGGCAGCGCCCGGTGCACGGCGCGTTCGGCGGCGCCGATGGGCCGGTCCATGCGGGGCAGCACCCAGGCGGGCGTGCGCTGGAACAGGGTGAGCTTCTCCACCTGCGGCTGGATCGACGGGACGATCTGGATCGCGGAGGCGCCGGTGCCGATCACGGCGACGCGCTTGCCGCGCAGGTCGTAGTCGTGGTCCCAGCGGGCGGAGTGGAACACCTTGCCGGGGAAGGCGTCGAGGCCGGGCACGTCCGGCAGCTTGGGCTCGGACAGCGGGCCGGTGGCGGAGACGACGACGTCCGCGCTCCAGTCGCCGGCGGTGGTCTGGATGTCCCAGCGCAGGTGCTCGGCGTCCCAGGTCATCCGCTTCACCTCGGCGTTGAAGCGGATGTGCGGGCGCAGTCCGAAGGTGTCGGTGACGCGCTCCAGGTAGGCGCGGATGTGCTCCTGGCCGGAGAAGGAGCGCGGCCAGTCGGGGTTGGGCGCGAAGGAGAAGGAGTACAGGTGCGAGGGCACGTCGCAGGCGCACCCCGGGTAGCTGTTGTCGCGCCAGGTGCCGCCGACGCTGCCGGCCCGCTCCAGGACGACGAAGTCCGTGATCCCCTCGCGGCGCAGCCGTACGGCGGCCCCGAGTCCGCCGAATCCCGACCCGATCACCGCGACCCGTACATGCTCGTGCTCGGCCATCCCAAAGCCTCCGCGCATCACTCAGAACCATGCCAGTGAACACTGGCGCAATGGGGAGAGTAGAGCAGTGCCGTACTCATGGGTAGGGGTCGCGCGAGGAAAGTTACCGGCGGTACGACCTAGGCTTCAGGCGTGACGGACGACAGCGGCACCGAGAGCGGCAGCCCCACGGAACGGCGCGAGTACCGCATGGAGGAACTGGCGCGGCTCGCCGGCATCACCGTGCGCACCCTGCGCTTCTACCGCGAACGCAAGCTCATCCCGCCACCCCGCCGCGAGGGCCGCATCGCCTGGTACGACGACCAGCACCTGGCCCGGCTGCGCACCATCACGGCGCTGCTCGAGCGCGGCCACACCCTGAACGGCATAGCCGAGCTGGCCGAGGCCTTCGACAACGGCCGAGGCGTCGGCGACCTGCTCGGCATGGAGGTCCCCACCGAGGAGACCCCGGTCCGTCTCACCCCCGAGGAGCTCGCCGACCACTTCGCCGGCGAGGTCACCCCGGAGAACCTGGCCGCCGCCCTGGACCTCGGCTACCTCGGCGTCGACGGCGAGGAGATCGTCCACATCAGCCGCCGCCTGCTGGAGGTGTCCTCCGCACTGGTCCGCGAGGGCATCCCGCTCGGCGAGGTCCTGCGCACCGCCGCGGAGGTCCGCACCCACGCCGACGCCCTCGCCGACCTGTTCGCCGCCCTGGTCCTGCGCCACGCCCCGGAGGAGGCCCTCCACCGCCTGCGCCCGCTGGCCCGCAGCGTGGTGGACGCGGAGCTGTCGCTGGCGCTGGACCGGAGACTGCGGAAACGCGACAACCCCATGTGATCGCCTCACCTCATAGAGGTACTTTCCGGGGAGTGGCAGACGGACGTCAGTTCACGCTCCGACAGTAAGAGTTCGCGCGGATAGGTCACGGGCGTCGGGCGGTCCGTGTGTCCCATCGGTAGGCCGTCCATGCTTTGCAAATCAGGCGCCGGATTACGATGACCGCGCCGGCGAGCGCTACCCACGCGGCCTGCACCACCGCACGCCGGTCCGTGACGATCGCCAGTGACTTGAAGCCCCGTGTGTGCCAGGAGTTCGTTCGTTCGACAACCCATCGGTGGGTGTGGTTGATCGGCAGGAACGCGCCCTTTGGGGTGATCTGCCATCCGCAGCCCAGCTCGGTCAGCAGGTTGCGGGTCATGCGCGAGTCGTAGCCCGAGTCCAGGTGCACCGTGATCCGGTCGGGCAGATGGAAGCCGAAGCGCCCAAGGGTCTCCAAGGTGGGGCGTAACAGCGGCGAGTCGTGCCGGTTGGCGCCGGCGAGCGCGCACCCGATCGGGAGCCCGCCGCCTTCGACCAGCAGCGACCGTTTGGTCCCCGATTTTCCGCGGTCCACAGGCGAGGGGCCGGTGTTCTCCCCGCCGCCGGGGGCTTTCACGATGCATCCGTCCACGGTGAGGTTATCCAGGTCCAGGCCGATGGCCTGGTCAAAGGCATTCAGCGCGGCCTGGTGCAGGGCTTCGAAGACTCCCGCGGCGATCCACTCGTCCCGCCGGGACCGCAGCGTGGTCGCGGAGACCTGGTGGTCGGCGTGCTGCTGGTAGGTGCCGCCCAGCACGAGCCGGGCCAGGAGCTTGTCGAACACGACCCTGTCCGGGACGCGGGGTCGATGACAGCCCAGCGGATGGACGATCTGGCGGCGCGGGAGCAGCGCGTGGAACTGCTCCCACAGAGGGCCGGTGATGGAGGAAGGCAGGACGGGCACGTGACCTTCTGCTTGACCGGTGGTGATCGTGGACCTGTTGTTTCCAGGGCTGCGCCCGTCCAGCGGTCCGGCCGGGCGCAGCCCTGCTCAAGATCACCCGAGCGGTTCCTCCATCACCGTGGCGGGCAGGGAGATCCGCCAGGTGACGCACCCGGCCGCGGCGAGCCCGGCGATGGCCAGGAAGCTGCTGGCGAGGAACGGGTCGATGCCGTCCAGGGTGGGAGCGAACCCGATGCCGACGTAGAGCGTGATCCCGGTGGAACCGCCCAGTTGGTCGGCGGCTCGCTGGACGCCGGAGGCGATGCCGGCGTCGTCCTCGGTCACGCCGGTCACCGCGACGTACTGCAGTCCGACGATCCCGAACCCCATCCCGGCCGCGATGAGCGTCATGGCCGGAATCATCGCCCAGCCGGTGGCCCCGAGGGAGGAGACCAGGGCGATGGCGGCCATCGCCAGCATGGTGAAGCCGATCCCGGCCAGGACACAGGCCCGGGCACCCCACCGTCCGAGCAGCCGGGGCACCAGCACCGAGGCCGCGATCAGGGACACCGCCAGGGGCAGCATCGTCAGACCGGCCTGGAGCGGGCCGGCGCCCAACCGGTCCTGCAGGTAGTAGGTGAACAGCAGGAACGAGGTGGACAGTGCCGCGCTCAGCAGGGCGGTGGCGAGGTTGGCCAGGACGCGCGGCCGGTTGCGGAAGAACCGCAGCGGCACGAGCGGGTTCCGTGAACGGCGCTCGACCCCGACGAACAGGGCCCCGGCCGCCACCGCGCCGACCAGCGCCGCCGGCGGCAGCCAGGACAGCGTGCCGTCCGCCTGTCCCGCCTCGACGACGCCGAGGGTGAACAGCAGCGGGGCCGCGACCAGCAGGAGCGAACCGGGAAGGTCCAGCGGTGCGGGCCCGGCGGGCCGTTCGCTCGGTACGAGAAGGGCCGCAGCCGCGAGCACGACCAGGATGAACGGCACGGACACCAGGAAGATCCACCGCCAGCCGAGCAGCTCGGTGATGATTCCGGAGACCACGAACCCGAGGACGAGGCCACAGCTCGCGACGGCCGCCCACACGCCCAGCGCCCGCGACCTGCGCGGCCCCTCGGGGAACATGAGCACGACCACCGCCATCGCCGCCGGAAGCGCGATCGCTTCCCCGGCGCCCTGCAGCAGCCGGGCCGTCACCAGCACGGCGAAGGACGGCGCGAGCCCGGCCAGCAAGGACGCGGCACCGAAGAGAGTTGTGCCGAGCAGGAGGATGCGGCGCCTGCCGAGCACGTCGCCCAGCCGACCGCCGAACATCAGCAGCCCGCCGCCGGTGATCGTGTACCCGACCACGACCCAGACCAGGGCGTGACCGTCGACCCCGAAGTCGGCGCCGATCGAGGGCAAAGCGACGTTGACCACGGTCACGTCCACCGCAATGAAGAACTGCAGCATGGCCATGCAGCACAGCACCAGCCACGCACGCACCGGGGACGATCCGTCCCGGCGCGAAGAGAGAATGCCTGAAAACACCGAGTGCTCCGTTGCCCAGAAGAAGTTCCGAGCAGCACGAACGTGCCGCTCCGGTCCAACCACGAAGCAGCGGAACGTTCAACAGAAGTGAGACGAACGCCCCGCCGCTAGCGGAGCGTCCTCGTCACCGCGGCACAAGCCGCGCACGAAGCACCAGACATGTCGCCGATGCTACCGGAGCCGACGGCAAGTGATCCTTTGACGTCACTCCGCCGCAGACCTACCAGCCACCCCCGCACCACACCCAACCCCTGTCCCCCGTCACGCCCGGCCGAGCCAGCGCCGTCGGGTCAGATGCTGCCTCCTCTTGCTCCCACCTATCCGCGCGACCTCTAAGAGCCAGGACCCCGGCGGCTGTGCCACCAGCCCCGGGGTACGGCCGGGCTCGTTCCCTTCGGCTATCGGAAGTCGCCGCACCCGTCCGGCGTGGGCTGGTGCTTGACTCCCGATCCTGACGCCGTCGCCATCGTCCGCGAGATCGTCGATGACGTGCGTTCGGGGCTGTCGCTGATCGCCGTCGCAGGCAGGCTCAACGACGCAGACGTGCCAGTGCCACGAGACCGTCACGCCCTGCTCCAGGGACGCCCCATGGGCGGCCGTCGCCATGGCCGCGACTTCGACAGGTTCCGCTGGACGTCCGGCACACTGTCCAAGGTCTTGCGGAGTCCATCGTTGAAGGGGCATCGCATTCATAAGGGACAGACCGTTCGCGACGCCTCGGGGACGCCGGTGTTGATCGGCCCGCCCCTGCTTACCGAGGAGGAGTTCGACAGCCTGCAAGAGCTGCTCAGAGCCCGCTCGAACGGCAGCCGCCCCAGGAGTCGTACGACCGCCCTGCTCACGGCAGTCGCCTACTGCTCGGGGTGTGGTGGCCGCATGTACTTCGCCGCTCGTAAGGGTTATTCGTACGGCGACTACGTATGCCGGGCGACCGCGCGCGCCGAAAAGTGCCTCGCACCAGCCGCGATGCGGTCCGACTGGCTTGAGGCATACACAGTCGCCCGCTACCGCGAGCTCACAGCGACCGGCTCACCGGTCTCTCGTCAGGTGCTCCTCGACAGCGGCGCCCGTGTCACCGTCTCCAAGGGCCACCGCGGTGGAAACTCGACCAGGCTGGCTGGGCCGGACACCTCTCGCCTGTCCTTCACCCTCACCGAGAAGAGCGCGCGATCGGACAGCTGAGTCCGACAAGCTTCGTGTGAGCACACGGCATGGTCTCGCGTTTCGCGTGCCCGCACGAGAATCTCACTGTCCGAAGACCACTGTCACGGGCGCGTGATCCGACCACCGTTCCTCGTGACTGGCCGCTCGTTCGACGAGTCCCTTGACCGCTCGCGCGGCCAGCCCGGGGGTGGCAACGGCCAGGTCGATCCTCCAACCGGTGTCATTGTCGAAGGCGCGCCCTCGGTACGACCACCACGAGTAAGGGCCGTCGACGTCCGGGTGCAGGGCGCGCACCACGTCGACGTAGCCGCCGTCGGCCGGGTCGAGGACGCGGGAGAGCCACGCGCGCTCCTCGGGCAGGAAGCCGGAGTTCTTGGTGTTGCCGCGCCAGTTCTTCAGATCGGCCTTCTCGTGCGCGATGTTCCAGTCGCCGCAGACCACGACCTCGCGCCCGTCGGCGGCGGCCTTCTCCCGCAGCTCCTTGAGGTACACGAGGAACTCGTCCATGAAGCGGATCTTCTCGTCCTGCCGCTCCGTGCCGACCTCGCCGGACGGCAGGTACAGGGAGGCGACCGTCACACCGGGCAGGTCCGCCTCGACGTACCGTCCGCTGCCGTCGAACTCCGCGGAGCCGAAGCCGATCCGCACCCGCTCGGGCTCGCGCCGGGTGTACAGGGAGACGCCCGCGCGGCCCTTGGCGGCGGCCGGCGCGTGCACCACGTGCCACCCCTCGGGCTCCCGCACGGTCTCGGGGAGCTGCGCCGCCTCGGCCCGCACCTCCTGGAGGCACAGCACATCGGCGGAGGTCCCGGCGAGCCACTCCACGAAGCCCTTCTTGGCGGCGGCGCGGAGTCCGTTGACGTTGACAGAGGTCACAGTGAGCACCAGGGCACGATACGACACCCGCAGGTCCGGGCATGTTTTACGGTGTTCGTCATGGAAATCCGCCGGGTCCCCTACGACCACCCCGACGCCGTGAAGCTGGACGCAGCAGTCCAGGCCGAGTACGACATCCGCTACGGCGACGGCGGCGACGCCACCCCGATGGACCCCGCGGACTTCCGGCCCCCCAACGGCATCTACCTGATCGCCTACGACGCGCTGGGCGTCCCGGTCGCCTCCGGCGGCTGGCGCGTCCAGGACGCCAACGAGGAGGGCAACCGGGACGGCGACGCGGAGCTGAAGCGCATGTACGTCGTCGAGGAGATGCGCGGCCGCGGCCTCGCCCGCCGCATCCTCGCCGCCCTGGAGGAGGACGCCCGAGCCGCCGGCCGCGTCCGCATGGTCCTGGAAACCGGCACCAAGCAGCCGGAGGCCATAGCCCTCTACACCTCCAGCGGCTACGAGCCCTGCGAGAAGTTCGGCTACTACCGCTTCCACGAGGAGAGCCTCTGCTACGCGAAGTACCTGTGATCCATCAGGAGAACCGTCCACGCCCCGCCGGGAGACCCTGGCGGGGCGCCGTGCGTGAAGAGCCGCCGCGCTGCAGGGGTTTGGGCCGGCCTCGTCGGCGCACGGCCGCGAACAAGTCGAAGCCCCGACCAGGTGAACCCGGTCGGGGCTTCGTTGCGTGGACCTGAGGGGATTTGAACCCCTGGCCCCCTCGATGCGAACGAGGTGCGCTACCGGACTGCGCCACAGGCCCTTGCAACGAGTGAAACTTTAGCATCCCGATCGGGGTGCTCAAAAATCCGTTGTCCGGGTCCTACTCGTTCGCGGCCTTGGGGCGGTCGCCGTCCTCGTACTGGTCGAAGAGCGGGGTGCGTCCGCGCTCGCGGGAGCGGCGGGCGGAGGCGGCGCGGCGGGCGTCGGTGCGGCCGTCGCCCGCGTCCCGGTCGTCGGCCGCCGGGGGCTCCGGCTCCGCGTCCACCGCCTGGGCCTCCTCGGCCGGTACGGCGCTGGAGCGGGCGGAGCTCCAGGTGTCCGGGGCGCCGAGGTCGACGTCGCCGGAGGCGCGCGGGGCGACCGGGGCGGTCACGTACGTGGGGAGCGGGACGGGGACCGGGTCCCAGCTGTCGCCGCCCTGGCCGGGCCGCCGGCTGCGCTCGCGCTGCTGGTCGACCCACTCGGCGTGGTCGGTCTGCTCGACCAGCGCGCGCCGGTCCGCGGCGAGCGCAGACAGACCCGGGTCGGTGTCGGCGCCCGCTTCCGGGCCCTCCGGTTCGTCCGGGTCGGCCTCGTCGACGACGGGACGGCGACGGGGCCGCCGCTCGCGCAGCCGCTGCGCCGCGGCCTCGGCCTGGCGGCGGTCCATCTGGTAGGCGAACCGGCGGCGCTCCTGGGAGCGCAGGTAGGCGATGTAGGCGCTGAGCAGCACGGCGGGCACGCCCGGCGCCCAGAGGAACGCCAGACCGCCGACGGCGGCGACGACCGCGCCGAGCGTGAAGGCGAGGAACAGCATCGTGATGGTGCGCCGGCGGCGCGCGAGCACCTTCGAGCGCCGGGCGCGCTCGGCGGCGGCCTGCGCGGTGCGGTCGCGGCGCGCGGCGTCCGGGGAGCGGCGCGCGGCGGGCACGCGGCCCTGGGCGGCGGGCCGCTCGTCGCGGGAGGCCGGCCGCTCGTCGCGCGGGGCGGGCGCCTCGGACGCGTGCGGTTCGCCGCGCTCCTGCCGCTCCTGCCGCTCCGGCCGTTCCTCGGGCGGGGCCGGCAGGGGCGCCTGGGTCTGCGGACGGGTCTGGGACACGGCGAAGGCCCGGACGTCCACCGAGTCGGTGATCGCATCCGGGTCGTGGACGCCCTGCTCCCCCTCGTCGGCGGAGCGCGCCCGCAGGTCCTTGGCGTACCGGCGCTCCATGCCCGCCCGTCCGGACAGCAGCCGGATGGCGGTGCTGAAGCGTTCCGTCGGACGCGCCTCGTTCAGCTCGTCCTGCCTACGGAGCCACATCGGCACCAAGTAGGCGGCCCAGGCCCCGACGATGACTGCGTAGATGAGGCCGCTGCTGCTCACGTCTCACACCGTAGAGGGGTTTGCACGGGGCCATAGGCCAATTGGGCCGGTGTGTCGCACGATCTGGCTGATATTTCGAACTTTTCTTGTGATGGATGCGATCAGACAGGCGCCGGATCCCGGTAATTGCCGGTTCCGAGTCGGTCATCCCGCGCCACAATTCGAACGTATATTCAATTACCGGGGCCGTGCGGGATTCCCCGGTCGCGCTGTTCGCGTCCGGGCAGCTCATGGCGGGACCGCTCCTGCGCGCGGGTGCGGCGCCAGCGGGCGAGGAGACCGTCGGGGACTTCTTCCGCGGTGAGCGCGAACACGAGATGGTCGCGCCACGCGCCGTCGATGTGGAGATAGCGCGGGCGCAGCCCTTCCTCGCGGAATCCGAGTTTCTCCACGACCCTGCGGCTCGGCCCGTTCTCGGGGCGAATGCAGACCTCGATGCGGTGCAGTCCGACCGTGCGGAAACAGTGGTCGACGACCATCGCGACGGACGTCGGCACCACACCCCGTCCGGCGACGGCCTCGTCCACCCAGTAGCCGATGTGCCCGGAGCACATGGAGCCCCAGGTGATCCCGGCGACCGTCAACTGCCCGACCAGGCGCCCCTGGTACTCGATGACGAACGGCAGCATGCGGCCCGCGTTGGCCTCGGAGCGCAGGTGGCGCACCATCTGACGGTAGGTGGGGCGGTGGGTGACGGGGCCGCTGGGCGTGGGCGGCGGGATGGTCGCCTCCCAGGGCCGCAGCCAGTCGCGGTTGCGGCGGTTCACCTCGCGCCAGGCCTTCTGGTCGCGCAGCTTTATCGGCCGGAGGACGATGTCGCCGTCCCTCAGCTCCGCGGGCCAGTACGGGGCGTTCAGCTCGCACCCCCGTCGCCGGCGTCCGTGCGGGGGTGGTCCCCGCCGCGCAGCTGGTCCACCGCGTGCCTCAGCAGCGGCTCCAGGACGGCGAGGCCGTCCTTCACCCCGCCGCTGGAGCCGGGCAGGTTGACGATCAGCGTGCCGCGCGCGACCCCGGCCAGCCCCCGGGAGAGGGCGGCGGTGGGCACCTTGTCCCGGCCGTACGCGCGGATGGCCTCCGCGATGCCGGGGACCTCGCGGTCGATCACCCGGCGGGTGGCCTCGGGGGTGCGGTCGGTGGGCGAGACGCCGGTGCCGCCGGTGGTGACGACGACGTCGTACCCGGCGTCGACGGCGGCGCGCAGGGCGGCCTCCACGGGGTCGCCGTCGGGGACGACCCGCGGGCCGTCCACGGCGAAGCCGAAGCGCTTCAGGCCGTCGGCGATCAGCGGGCCTCCCGTGTCCTGGTAGACGCCGGCGGCGGCGCGGTTGGACGCCGTGACGACGAGGGCCCGGTACGGGGCCGCGGAGGGCGTCATGACCGGCTCCAGTCGCCCGACTTGCCGCCCGTCTTCTCCTCCACCCGCACGTCCGTGATGACCGCCTCCTTGTCGACCGCCTTGACCATGTCGATCACGGTGAGCGCGGCCACGGACACCGCGGTGAGGGCTTCCATCTCGACGCCCGTGCGGTCCGTCGTCCGTACGGTCGCCGCGATCTCCACGGCGTCGTCCGCGACCTTCAGGTCCAGTTTCACACCGGACAGGGCCAGGGGGTGGCACAGCGGGACGAGGTCGGGGGTGCGTTTGGCGCCCATGATGCCCGCGATGCGCGCGGTGGCGAGCGCGTCGCCCTTGGGCACGCCCTCGCCGCGCAGCAGCTCGATCACGCGGGGCGCGACGAGCACGCGGCCGGTGGCGCGCGCGGTGCGCGCGGTGACGTCCTTGGCGGACACGTCGACCATGCGGGCGGCGCCCGCCTCGTCGATGTGGGTCAGACGGGACTGGTCGTCGGTGGGTCCGGGGGTGTCCCCCCGGGATGGCACGGTCATGATCGTGTGGCGCTCCCGGTCCTGGCCCGGCGCGGTGCGGGGCGCGGGCCTGCTGTGCGCGACACGGTACCGCCATCGGGCGGTGCTCAGCCGAGCAGGACCACCTCGACCTCGGTGCCCGGCGCCACGTCCTCGACGTCCTCGGGGACGACGACGAGCGCGTTCGCCCGGGCGAGGGCGGCGACCAGATGCGATCCGGCGCCGCCGACGGGCGTGACGACGCCGTCGGCGTAGCGGCCGCGCAGGAACTGGCGGCGGCCCTTCGGGGAGGTCAGCGCCTTCTCGGCCCTCAGTTCGGCGCGCACGCGCGGCCGGTGCACGTCCCTCAGGCCCATCAGGGTGCGGATGGCGGGGCGGACGAACAGCTCGAAGGAGACGTACGAGGAGACCGGGTTGCCGGGGAGGGCGAGCAGCGGGGTGTGGTCGGGGCCGACGGTGCCGAAGCCCTGCGGCTTGCCCGGCTGCATGGCGAGCTTGCGGAACTCCACGCCGCTGCCGGGCTCGTCCTCGTCGCCCGCGTGCGACAGCGCCTCCTTGACGACGTCGTACGCCCCGACGCTGACGCCGCCGGAGGTGACCATCAGATCGGCGCGGACCAGCTGGTCCTCGATGGTGTCGCGGAGGGTCTCGGCGTCGTCGGCGACGGCGCCGACGCGGTAGGCGATGGCTCCGGCGTCGCGGGCGGCCGCGGTGAGGGCGAAGCTGTTGGAGTCGTAGATCTGGCCGGGGTGCAGCGGCTCGTCGGGCTGGACGAGTTCGCTGCCGGTGGAGAGCACCACCACGCGCGGACGCGGCCGCACCCGGACCGTGCCGCGGCCGACGGCGGCGAGGAGGGAGATCTGCGGCGGGCCGAGGACGGTGCCGGCCTCCAGGACGCGGTCGCCGGCCCGTACGTCGCTGCCCTCGGCGCGCACGTGCGCGCGGGCGGGCGCGGGGCGGTAGACGCTGACCTGTCCGCCGGCGGCCTCGGGGGCGAGGCTGCGGGCACGCATCCCGGAGACGGGGCCCTCGCCGAGTCCGCCGTCGGTCCACTCGACGGGGACGACGGTCTCGGCGCCGGGCGGGAGCGGGGCGCCGGTCATGATGCGCGCGGCCTGCCCGGGGCCCACGTGCAGGGGGTCGGCCGCACCGGCCGCGACGTCGCCGACGACCTCGAGCGAGGCCGGGTACTCCTCGCTCGCGCCCGCGACGTCGGCGACCCGCACCGCGTAGCCGTCCATCGAGCTGTTGTCGAAGGGGGGCAGGGAGACCGGGACCGTGATGTCCTCGACGAGGACGCAGCCCTGTGCGTCGAGGAGGTTCAGCTCGATGGGGTCGAGCGGGCGGACGGTCGCGAGGATGTCGTCCAGGTGCTCGTCCACCGACCAGAGGTGGTCCGGTTCTGCGGTGCGGGGCGCGGCGCTGCTCAACGTTGCTGCATCTCCTCGGTGACGAATCGCTGGAGCCAGGTCCGGAAGTCCGGTCCCAGGTCCTCACGTTCGCATGCGAGACGGACAATGGCACGCAGGTAGTCCCCGCGGTCGCCGGTGTCATAGCGGCGGCCGTGGAAGATGACGCCGTGCACCGGGCCGCCGAGCGTGGCGTCCGCGGCGAGCTGCTGGAGGGCGTCGGTCAGCTGGATCTCGCCGCCGCGGCCGGGCTCGGTCTTGCTCAGCACGTCGAAGACGGCCGGGTCGAGGACGTAGCGGCCGATGATGGCGAAGTGGGAGGGCGCCTCCTCGCGGGAGGGCTTCTCGACCAGTCCGCTGAGCCGGACGACGTCGGCGTCGGCGGTGGCCTCGACGGCGGCGGAGCCGTAGAGGTGGATCTGCTCGGGGGCCACCTCCATCAGCGCGACGACGCTGCCGCCGTGCTCCTGCCGCACCTCGATCATGCGCTGGAGCAGCGGGTCGCGCGGGTCGATCAGGTCGTCGCCGAGGAGGACGGCGAAGGGTTCGTCGCCGACGTGCGGGGCGGCGCACAGCACGGCGTGGCCGAGGCCCTTCGGGTCGCCCTGGCG
This sequence comes from Streptomyces sp. P9-2, assembly GCF_051903975.1. NCBI lineage: Bacteria > Bacillati > Actinomycetota > Actinomycetes > Kitasatosporales > Streptomycetaceae > Streptomyces > Streptomyces sp. P9-2. Next base: position 2,050,208 of record NZ_CP192633.1, on the reverse strand, counting down.
GACGTAGTGCATGGTGGCGAGGTCGCTGGACTCCTGGACCTTGGCGAGACGCTCGCCGTCGCCCTTGTTCTCGAGCGCGGACTCGAGTTCGTAGTTGCGGTCGAAGTGGTCCTCGAGGGGGCGCTTGTTGCGGCCCGTGACCATGAGGACGTCGTCGAGGCCGGCGGCGACGGCCTCCTCGACCACGTACTGGATCGCCGGCTTGTCGACCACCGGCAGCATCTCCTTGGGCGTGGCCTTGGTGGCCGGCAGGAACCGGGTGCCGAGACCGGCGGCGGGGATGACAGCCTTGCTGATCCGCGGGTGTGACTGAGACATGGGCGACACCCTAGCCGGTGTCTTTGTACTGAATCTGTGACTCCGCTGAAAAAATCCTCATATGAGCACATGAAGACAGCACAAGGATCGACTTGAGACATAACCGAGGCCAGCCCGAACCTGACAAGCGCACACGACGGCGTGAAGTCCTCCAGGTGAGGAACGGATTGACGGCCGATGACGTTCAGGAGCACGCCGCCGCCCTGGCCCGCCGGGCGCTCGCCCTGCCCGAGCTGGCCGACGCCCGCACGGTGGCCGCGTACGTCTCCGTGGGGAGCGAACCCGGCACCCTCACGCTGCTGGACGAGCTCCGCGCGCGGGGCGTGCGGGTGCTGCTGCCCGCGCTGCTGCCCGACAACGACCTGGCGTGGGGCGTCTACCGGGGCCCGGACTCCCTGCTGCCCACCCGGCACGGCGGCGGGCGGATGACCCTTCTGGAGCCCTCCGGGGAGCGGCTGGGCCCGCGCGCCGTGACGGAGGCGGACGCCGTGCTGCTGCCCGGCCTGTCGGTGGACGCCCGCGGGATGCGCCTGGGCCGCGGCGGCGGCTCCTACGACCGTGTCCTCGCCCGCCTGGAGCGGGCCCGGGTGCGTCCGGCGCTGGTGGTGCTGCTGTACGACTGGGAGGTCGTGAAGCGGGTGCCGGAGGAGCCGCACGACCGGCCGGTGGACGCGGTGGTGACCCCGTCCGGGGTGCGGCGGTTCGGCCGCCCCGATCCGGAGTCCTGAGAGCCGCCCCCCCAAAGGAGAACCGGCCTCCACGCGCGCGTGGAGGCCGGTCTGCGGGTCCGCGGGGTGCGGCGGCAAGTCAGGGCTTGAGCACCAGGGTGTCGGTGGTGGAGTCCTCGACCGCCTTCTCCGAGTAGGCCCACTCCAGCAGTTCGCCCTCGGCCCACTTGTCCGTCTGGTCGACGTAGTGGGCGTTGTAGGCGTGGCCGGAGGCTCCCGTGAGGTTGATCCAGCGGGACTTGTCGAGGTCGTCGAGGTTGACGACCATCCGCATGGACGGCACCCAGACCACGCCGTAGCCGCCGGAGGCGTTCCAGCCGGTGGCGTTGACGGTGGCCTCGCCGCCGCCGAGCTTCCACGGGCCCCGGTTGAGCACGTACTTCACGAAGCCCGGGCCGTCGCTGCCGAGCGTCTGGTTGTCCAGGAACAGGCGGTGCAGGCGGCCCCAGTTCCAGGTGTCGATGTCCTTGCCGAGCTTGGCGGTCAGCTCCCAACGGGCGTCGATCATGGCCCGCTTGAACAGCTCGTCACGGTTCTCCGCGCCCGGCCGGGTGCCGCGCTTCGGCGTCGTCCACCACTCACTGTCCTCGTCGGCCATCAGCCGGCGGACCACCTCGAACCAGCGGTCGCCGCCGTCCGGCTGCGCCTGGCTCGCGGAGCGCTGGCCGCACTCGCGGACCTTGCCCGCCTCGTCGGCCGGGCCGGTGGTGTTGACCGGCTCGACCCACAGGCACTGGCCCTTGACCCGCAGCTCCTTGGGCAGCTTGTGGCCGAAGGACAGCTTGAGGATGTTGCGCCAGACGGAGTTGAAGTACGCGGCGGCCGCCGAGTCGGCGTCCTGGGTGTAGTCCCAGCCCTCCAGCAGCTTCTGCGCCTCGCGGACGTGCTCGTCACCGACGTCGATCTTGAGCAGTTCGGGCACCAGCAGCTTGGCGATGGAGCTGGAGTTGTCCAGCTGCATCTGCCGCATGTCGTCCGTGGAGATCTTCCCGCCGTCCTTGATCTTCGACTGGATCAGGTCGTTGATCCGCTGGCTGCGGGCGCCGTAGCCCCAGTCGGTGGTCAGCGTGTACGGGTAGTCCTCGTCGACGACGGCCTGGTTGGCGGTGACGATGTAGCCGCGCTCCGGGTCGAACTCGTAGGGCAGTTCGTCCTGGTCGACCCAGCCGGTCCACTCGTAGTCCGGGTCCCAGCCGGGGGCGGGGACGGAACCGTCGTGCTTCTCCGCGCGGGTCGGGATCTTCCCGGGCAGGGTGTAGCCGATGTGGCCCTCGGTGTCCGCGTAGACGAGGTTCTGCGAGGGCACCTCGAACAGCTCGGAGGCCTCCCGGAAGTCGTCCCAGTCCTTGGCCCGGTTGATCGCGAAGACGGCGTCCATGGTGCGGCCGGGGTCCAGGGCGGTCCAGCGCAGCGCCACGGCGTAGCCGTCGCCCCGGTCGGGGGCGGCGCTGTCGACGGCGGCCTTCTTGCCGGTCTTCACCAGCTCGTCCGAACGGTCCGACAACAGCGGGCCGTTGTTGGTCTCACGGATCACGATCTTCCGCGAGGCGCCGCCGGCGACCTTGATGGTCTCCTCGCGCGTCTCGAACGGCACCACCTTGTCGCCGTACTGGTAGCCGTCGCCGGTGATCTTCTCCAGGTACAGGTCGGTGACGTCGACGCCGGAGTTGGTCAGGCCCCAGGCGATGTCCTGGTTGTGGCCGATTATCACGCCGGGCATGCCGGCGAAGGTGTAACCCGTGACGTCGTAGCGGCACTTGTCGGAGACGCTGCGGCAGTGCAGGCCCATCTGGTACCAGACGGACGGCAGCGAGGCCGACAGGTGCGGGTCGTTGGCGAGCAGCGGCTGGCCGGAGACGGTGTGGTCGCCGGAGACGACCCAGGAGTTGGAGCCGATGCCGTCGCCGTTGACGCCGACGGCGGTGGGGAGGTCCTCCAGCACCTGCTGAAGTCCGGTGAGCTGACTCTCGAAGCCGGCCGCGTCGCCCTCGGCGCCGGTGCCCGTGCCGCCTTCGGCGCCACCGCTCCCCGTACCGCCGCCGAGCTCCGAACCGGCGCCCTCGCCCTCGGAGCCGCTGCCGTCACCCTCTCCGTCGCCCGAGCCGCCCGCGGCCTCGAACGTGCCGCTGCCCTCGTCGTAGCCGCCCTCCTGCACGATCGGCTTGTTCCGGCCGTACGGGTACGACGGGTACAGGTCGGCGATCTGCTTCGGGCCCAGGCGGCTGGTCAGCAGCGCCCGGTCGATCTCGTCCTGCATGTTGCCGCGCAGGTCCCAGGCCATCGCCTTCAGCCAGGCCACGGAGTCGACCGGGGTCCACTCGCCCGGCGCGTAGTCGTTCTCGAAGCCCAGCGCAGCGTACTCGAGGGAGATGTCCTTGCCGTCCTTGCCCTCGAGGTAGGCGTTGACGCCCTTGGAGTACGCCTGGAGGTACTTCTTCGTGGCGGGGGAGAGCTTCTCCTCGTACTCCTGCTTCGCGATGCGGTCCCAGCCGAGGGTGCGCAGGAACGCGTCGTTGTCGACCTGGCCCGCGCCGAACATCTCCGAGAGCCGGCCGGACGTCATGTGCCGGCGCACGTCCATCTCGTAGAACCGGTCCTGCGCCTGGACGTAGCCCTGCGCCATGAACAGGTCCTCGTCGGAGGAGGCGTAGATCTGCGGAATGCCGTAGCCGTCGCGTCTGACGTCGACGGGCCCGGACAGTCCCTCGAGGGTGATCGACCCCGTGGTCTGCGGGAAGGAGGCGCGCACGGTACTGACGGACCAGTACGCCCCGTAGGCGACGCCTCCGATCAGGGCCAGCACCAGGACGAGCACGATGAGGCGGCCCTTGCGCCCCTTCTTCCTGCCGGACGTGCCGGCGGCCTGCTGACCCGTGGAGGCGGCGGTGGTGTCGGTGGGCATCGCTGTCCTTGCTGTCCTAACGCGAGCGGCAGGTCGGGCTGTGCTTTTAACTGAGCGCTGGAGCAACGATAGGCGCAGGGCTCCGCGCCCCTTGACGCGGAGTGGGGAACCAGCCCGGACGGGCGTTCGATCTTGCCGCCTTTCGCGTCAAGAACGCGTCAAGAGTTAGGTAAGGTAACGAAGTAGTTCGCCGTGACAATCGAAGCGGTTCGCCCGGAAAGCGGGCGCATCGCCCGCGACGGACGCGCGCTCCCTCTCGGGTGCGCCTGGGCCGGGGAAGGGAACGCCGCTGACTGTCCACCACCTCAACCAGCTCCTGCTCGTCTGCTCGCTCGTCCTGCTCGTCGCCGTGGCGGCGGTGCGGATCTCCTCGCGCAGCGGGCTCCCCAGCCTGCTCGTCTATCTGGGCATCGGCATCGCCATGGGCCAGGACGGCATCGGCGACATCCAGTTCGACAACGCCGAGTTGACCCAGGTCATCGGGTACGCGGCCCTGGTCGTGATCCTCGCCGAGGGCGGTCTGGGCACGAAGTGGACCGAAATCAAACCGGTGCTGCCCTCGGCCGCCGCGCTGGCGCTCGTGGGCGTCGCGGTGAGCGTCGGCGTGACGGCCACGGCGGCGCATCTGCTGATCGGCCTGGAGTGGCGGGCGGCACTGATCATCGGCGCGGTCGTCTCCTCCACGGACGCGGCGGCCGTCTTCTCGGTGCTGCGGAAGGTGCCGCTGCCCGCGCGGGTGCGGGGCACCCTGGAGGCGGAGTCCGGCTTCAACGACGCCCCCGTCGTGATCCTCGTGGTGGCCTTCTCCACGGCCGGTCCGGTCGAGCACTGGTACGTGCTGATCGGCGAGATACTCCTGGAGCTGGCGATCGGCGCCGCCATCGGCATCGCCGTCGGCTGGCTCGGCGCCTGGGGTCTGCGGCGCGTGGCGCTGCCCGCCTCCGGCCTCTACCCGATCGCCGTCATGGCCATCGCGGTCGCCGCCTACGCGGCCGGCGCGCTCGCCCACGGCAGCGGCTTCCTCGCCGTGTACCTCGCCTCGATGCTGCTCGGCAACGCCAAGCTGCCGCACTGGCCCGCCACCCGCGGCTTCGCCGAGGGGCTCGGCTGGCTCGCCCAGATCGGCATGTTCGTGCTGCTCGGACTGCTGGTCACCCCGCACGAACTGGGCGACGACATCGTGCCCGCGCTGATCGTCGGGCTGGTGCTGACCATGGTGGCCCGCCCGCTGAGCGTAGTGGTGTGCCTGGTGCCGTTCCGGGTGCCCTGGCAGGAGCAGACCCTGATGTCCTGGGCGGGCCTCCGCGGCGCGGTGCCCATCATCCTGGCGACCATCCCGATGGTGCAGGGCGTCGAGGGCAGCGAGCGCATCTTCAACATCGTCTTCCTGCTGGTCGTCGTCTACACCCTGGTGCAGGGCCCGACGCTGCCCGGGCTGGCCCGGCTGCTGCGGCTCGGCGACTCCGGCGCCGCCGACCTGGGCGTCGAGTCGGCGCCTCTGGAGCGGCTGCGCGGCCACCTGCTGTCGGTCACCGTTCCCGAGGGGTCGCGGATGCACGGCGTCGAGGTCGGCGAGCTGCGGCTGCCCGCCGGGTCCGCCGTCACCCTCGTCGTGCGGGACGGGACCTCCTTCGTGCCGACGCCGGAGACGATGCTGCGGCGCGGGGACGAGCTCCTCGTCGTCGCCACCGACCCGGTACGGGACGCGGCGGAGCGCAGGCTGCGCGCGGTCGCCCGGGGCGGCAAGCTCGCCGGCTGGCTGGGCAACGGCCGCGACACCGAGGGATCGCAGGCCGGACGGTGAGAGGGTGCTCACTTTCACAGGTGTGCACGCCGTTACCCCCTGTATCATGAAGCGACCCCAGATCGAACCAACTCTGCCTGACGCAGAGCTGGCGCGACCGTATGGCGGCCGGGCGCCCTGAGCTGTGGCGCCGGTATCTACCGCAGTCAGCGCAAGAGGACAGCTCTCGGCGTGCCCGCGCGACCTCGCGCGGGGCGCTACCAGGTGGCGGAAAGGCACGGGCCGTGGCATCCACGGTCACCACGTCGAAGGACTCGGCGGCCACGTCCCGACCGGGATACGGCCGCCTGCTGCGCACCCGCGGCGCGTGGACGTTCCTGCTCCCCGGCTTCGCGGCACGCCAGCCGTTCGCGATGCTCACCCTCTCCATCGTGCTGCTCGTCCAGCACACCACCGGCTCCTACGGCGCGGCCGGCGCCGTCGCGGCCGTCACCGGCGTCTCCATGGCGCTGTTCGCCCCGTACACCGGCCGGCTCGCCGACCGGCACGGCCAGCGGGCCGTGCTGGTGCCGGGCGTGCTGGTGCACGCGGCGGCCGGTCTCGCCCTCACCGCCCTCGCGCTGAACGGCGCGCCCCTGTGGGCGCTGTTCGCCGCGGCCGTCCCCACCGGCGCCTCCGTGCCGCAGGTCGGGCCGATGGTCCGCGCCCGCTGGGGCGTCCGCCTCAAGGGCTCCCCGCTGATGGCGACCGCCGCGGCCTTCGAGTCCGTCACCGACGAGTTCACCTTCGTCGTCGGCCCGCTGCTCGCCACCGCCCTGTGCACCACGGTCGACCCGTCCGCGGGACTGATCACCGAGGCCGCGCTCACCCTCGTCGGCGGTCTGCTGTTCGCCGCCCAGAAGGGCACCCAGCCGCCGGTCGCCGTGTCCGCCGACGGCCACACGCGCGTACGGCACGCCTCCGCGCTGCGCGTGCCCGGCGTGCGCGTGCTGATCGTGACCTTCCTGGGCATCGGCTCCGTCTTCGGCGGCATGCAGGTCTCCCTGGCCGCGTTCACCGAGTCCATCGGCGAACCCGGCCTCAACGGCGTCCTCTACGGCGTCTTCGCCGCCGGCAACATGCTCGCGGGCCTCGCCTGCGGCGCGATCGCCTGGAAGGTCGCCCCGCGACGCCGGCTGATCGTCGCCTACGCCGCCCTCGCGCTGGCCGCGTCCGCCCTGTGGACGGCCGACTCGGCGCTGCTGCTGGGCGCGCTCGGCCTGCTGGTCGGCATGTGCATCGCCCCGGCCCTGATCACCGGCTACACGCTCGTGGAGAGCCTGGTCCCGGCGGGCGCCCGCACCGAGGCGTTCACCTGGCTGACCGGCGCCGTCGCGCTGGGCCAGGCCGCCGCCGTGACCGTCGCCGGACAGTTCGAGGACCGGCTGTGGGACGGCGCCGGCTTCCTGGTGCCGATGGGCGGCACGCTGCTCGCCCTGGCGACCCTGCTGGCGCTGCGCTCGCGGCTCGCGGGTGCTCCGCGCGGGCGTACCGTCGCACGTGGCATCGGTCACCGCGAGCCCGTCGCAGTGGACTAGGCCCACGGAATGCGTCACTATGGACCGTCGTTAGCACTCATTGAGTGAGAGTGCCAGGAGGAAGACAGTGCCGACCTACCAGTACCAGTGCACCGAGTGCGGCGAGGGCCTCGAGGCGGTGCAGAAGTTCACCGACGACGCCCTGACCGAGTGCCCCAGCTGCCAGGGCCGCCTGAAGAAGGTGTTCTCCGCGGTCGGCATCGTCTTCAAGGGTTCCGGTTTCTACCGCAACGACAGTCGCGGCTCCTCGTCGAGCTCCTCGCCGGCGTCGTCGAAGTCCTCCGGATCCTCGTCGTCGAGCTCCTCGTCGTCGGACTCCGGTGCCGGCTCGTCCTCGTCCGGCTCCTCCGGCAGCTCGACGAGCACGACGGCGGCGTGACCGCCTGACGTTTCGCGCTTCGCAGGGCCCTGTCGTCTCTGACGGCGGGGTCCTCGGCGTTTCCGGGGTCCTGGGGACGGTTCGGGGACGGCTGACGGGGTTCTCTCCCGGTCGTTCCGGGTGCCGTTAGGGTCGGGCCATGGCGAACATGGCGAACGCCGAGATCGGCGTGATCGGCGGATCCGGCTTCTACTCCTTCCTCGACGACGTGACCGAGGTCCAGGTCGACACCCCCTACGGGGCGCCCAGCGACTCCCTCTTCCTCGGCGAGGTGGCCGGCCGGCGGGTCGCCTTCCTGCCCCGGCACGGACGCGGCCACCATCTGCCCCCGCACCGCATCAACTACCGCGCCAACCTGTGGGCGCTGCGGTCGGTCGGCGTGCGCCAGGTGCTCGGCCCGTGCGCGGTGGGCGGCCTGCGCCCCAAGTACGGCCCGGGCACGCTCCTGGTGCCGGACCAGCTCGTGGACCGCACCAAGTCCCGGGTCAACACCTACTTCGACGGGCTGCCGCTGCCCGACGGCACCGTGCCGAACGTCGTCCATGTGTCGCTGGCCGACCCCTACTGCCCCACCGGGCGGGCGTCCGCGCTGAAGGCGGCACGCGGCCGGGACTGGGAGGCGGTGGACGGCGGCACGCTGGTCGTCGTCGAGGGCCCGCGCTTCTCGACCCGCGCCGAGTCGCTGTGGCATCAGGCGCAGGGCTGGTCGGTGGTGGGCATGACCGGGCACCCGGAGGCGGCGCTCGCCCGTGAGCTGGAGCTCTGCTACACGTCGCTGACGCTGGTCACGGACCTGGACGCGGGCGCCGAGACGGGTGAGGGCGTCTCCCACGACGAGGTGCTGCGGGTGTTCGCGGCCAACGTGGACCGGCTGCGGGGGGTGCTGTTCGACGCGGTGGCGGCGCTGCCGTCGACGGAGGAGCGGGACTGTCTGTGCGCGTCGGCGCTCGGGGGGATGGATCCGGGGTTCGTGCTGCCGTAGGCGGGGCGGCCCACCCGGGGGCGGAGGCGGCGGGCCGGCGCGCCGGCAGGCTGCGCGGAGGCGCTCGTTCGGGTGGGGCGGTTTTCCACAACCGAGGATGTGTTCACAGCCTCCGGCGGGATTCCGTCGGGGGCTTCATCGTGGGGTCCGCAAGCCGTTCCCGCGCCCCAGGTGGTGGTCCCGTGTCCATGTCGTCCATGTCGTCCGCGCCCTCCGCGTACCGCCGTTCCCCGTTCCCGCGTCCGCACGGCGCCGATGTGCCGCCGCCGTGCGAGGTGCCGCGGTTCGACCCGGTGCGGGTGCGCGGTGCGCTGCCGCTCGCTGGCCGGCTGGCGCGGCACCGGAGGCGGGCGGTGGCGGCCGGTCTCGCGGTGACCGCGGCGGCGCTGGTCGCGGCGGGCCCGAGGGACACCGACCGGTCGCGCGGGCATCCCGAGCCGGCCAGGGCGGCGGCCGGGACTCCCGTGGCGTCCGGCGGCGACGACCGTCCGGTACGGCAGCGGCGCGCGGGCACGACGGTCACCGCGCCGGTGCGGATCGCCGACGCGGCCACGGTCCGGCTGCTGCGGCCCGGCGACCGGGTGGACGTGATCGCGGCCGGGGAAACGGTGTCCGGCGGTGAGGCGCGCGTGGTCGCGCGCGGAGCACGGGTCACGGAGGTGCCGGAGCCTGCGGACGGCGACGGGGGTGCGCTGGTCGTCCTGTCGGTGCCGCGCGACACGGCGGCCGAGCTGGCGGGCGCGAGCGCCACGGCACGGCTGGCGGTGACGCTGTGGTGACCCGCGCGGCACCGGGCGCCCCGACCGGCCGACGGTCGTTTCCGCCCGCGCCCTCAGCTCCCTCCGTACAGCTCCCCGTACGACGGCCACGCCCCGCCCGGACCGTCCACCGGGGTGGCCGCCCGCACCGCGCGGACGATCGCCCGGGTCACCAGGTCCGCGCCCGCCGCGAGCACCTCGTTCAGTGCGAGGGGGTCCTTCGCGTCGAGCGGCCGGGTGCCGGTGGCCAGGGTGAAGACGGTGTCGCCGTCGTTCAGCAGATGCACGGGGCGGACGGCGCGCGCGATGCCGTCGTGCGCGGTGCCGGCCAGCTTCTGCGCCTGCGCGCGGGTCAGGTCGGCGTCGGTGGCGACCACGGCGAGGGTGGTGTTCATCGGCGGCGGGGCGTTGCGCTCGGCCGACTCCGCCAGGCGGCGCCGTGCGGCCCGGTGCACTTCGGGGTCGGGCAGACGCGGGCGCCCGCCGAAGTACTCGCCGTAGAGGACCCCCGTCTCCAGGTCCACCGCCGAGCCCACCGCGTTGGCGACGACCAGCGCGGCCACGGTCACCCCCGAGGGCAGGACCGTGCTCGCCGAGCCGACGCCGCCCTTGAGCTGGCCCACGACGGCGCCCGTCCCGGCGCCCACGCAGCCCTGCGGCACCGGAGCCCCGGGTTCGGTGGCCGCGGCGGCCTCGATCGCCTCGCGGCCCAGGGCCGCGTCCGGCCGGGCCCGGAAGTCGCCGCCGCGGCGCAGGTCGAAGACGCAGGCGGCCGGCACGACCGGCACCACGTGCGTGGGTTCCGGACCGACCCGCACGCCGCGGCCCCGCTCCTCCAGCCAGGCCATCACCCCGGACGCCGCGTCCAGGCCGAAGGCGCTGCCGCCGGTGAGGGTGACCGCCTCGACGCGCTGCACCACGTTGCGCGGGTCCAGCGCGTCGGTCTCCTTCGTGCCCGGACCGCCGCCGCGCACGTCCACGGCGGCGACCGCGCCGCCCTCGGGGGCGAGCACCACCGTGGTCCCGGTGAGCCATCCGTCGCCGGTCCGCGTCGCGTGCCCCACGCGCACGCCGGCCACATCCGTCAGAGCGTCAGCCTTCATGGAGGCAGTCATGCCCCCGCGGCCCCGGCCGTACCCTGGACGCATGAGTACCGCTCCCGAGCCGCCGCGCGAGCCGAAGCCCGCGCTGGTCTTCGACGACCCGCTGGACCAGCCGACCTCCGACGACACGGACCGGGGCTGGGGCGAGCGCCCGTCCGGCGACAGCGCCGCCGACCTGAGGCGTTTCCTCGACGAGAAGCCGCCGCACCACATCTGACCGGGCGGCGGGGCGCCCTACCGTCCGCCGGCGCCGGGCTGCTCGCCGCCGCCGTCCGTCCGCAGGCTCTTGCCCCCGCCCTGCGCGCGCTCGGCCAGCAGCGCGTCCCGGATCTCCTTCAGGACCTCCAGCTCGGTCACCTCGACGACCTCGTGGGCGCCTTCCTTCGCCTTCCGGCGCGCCTCCACGCGGGCCAGGTACTTCGCCATGGGCAGCACCATCAGGAAGTAGACGACGGCCGCCGTGATCACGAACTGCAGCGTGGCGCCGAGCACCGAGCCCCACAGGATCCGCACCCCGGTCGCCGCGTCCCCGGTGCCCTCGCAGGGGCCCTTCAGACAGGACGTGTAGCTGTCGAGGTTCTGGGTGCCGAACGCACCCACGAGCGGGTTGATGATCCCCTCGACGACCGAGTTGACGATGTTGGTGAAGGCGGCGCCGATGACGACCGCCACCGCCAGATCGACGACGTTCCCGCGCATCAGGAAGGCCTTGAAGCCCTGCCACAGGCTCGTCTTCTCCTGGTCGCTCACTGCGGGGCCTCATTTCTCGTGCGTAGGTGCGGAAGAAGGCGCTCCGCAACTTACGGCACCACCGAGGCGCCATGTCCAGTCGCGTCCGGCAGCAGGACGGGGTGGGGTGAGGAGGGGGCGGAGCCGCCGGCGTGCGCGGGACGGCGCGCAACGGGTCGCGTCCCCTCCCTCACGCACCCCTGAAGTACCGTTTGACCAGGAACAATTCAGGCCGTGGCAAGGTCCGCCGGGAACTTCTCGTGTGTTCCGCTCGTCGTTCGGGCATACGTTTTCTCGGTTCCCGGACACGACGTCCGGCCGAGGGGCTACGGTATGCACCCACAAGGTGACATGCAGCAACGCCGGGAGAAACCTTGAGCGTTCCGTACGAGACGGCAGCGTGCGAACCACCTGACTCGTCCGACTCACCGGAGGAGCATCTCGCGCGCCTCCTGGGCCGCGCCCTGAACTCCTTCGAGCTGCCGGACGAGACGATCCGCCGGCTGGACTGCGCGCTCGCACACGACGGTTCGCTGCACTCGGCGCACCACGGCGCGGGTCTGCACCGGGAGACGTACCGGCACACGTGGCTGCTGGCGGACGGTTCTGCGACGACGCTGTGGGAGCTGGTGCACAACACCACCCCGGGCGGCGAGCCGCAGCACGAGGTGTACGTGGACGAGGAGGAGCTGCGCACGGCGACGGCGCGGCTGCCGCTGCCCCCGGAGGCCCCGGACTTCGAACTGCCGGTGACGGCCCCCGCGTTCACGCTGCCCGCGGTCCGTCATGTGTACGTCCCGGACGACTCCCCCGATCACGCGCGGCGTTTACTGCGCCGGGCGGAGAACGCGGACCGGCCGGACGCCGAGACGGCGGCGCTGCTGTCGACGGCGTGCGCGCACCGCATCACCCAGGCGTTCGGCCGCCCGTCGCGGGCGGGCCGGGTCGCGCTGTGCTTCTCGCTGTACGAGCACGCGTTCCTGCTGGGTGACGGCGGTGAGGTCTCGCTGTGGGAGGTCGAGCACACGCTGACACCGGACGGGCGGCACATGTGCGAGGTGTACGCGAGCGAGGACGCCGCGCGGCGGGCGATGGAGCGCCGCGCCGCCCAGGGCTGCTGAACCCCGGCTGCTCGCGGCGCGGAGCACCAGGCAGGGCGCTCCGGTCTAGTCGCCTTCGGAAAGGCGCCGTACGAGGACGGCGAACGCGTCGCGTTCGGCCTCGGTGAGGCGTACGGTCTCCGCGCTCGGGCCTGTGGCCCGCTGACGCGGGATGGTCGGGGTGCCGTGGTGGGCGTGGGCGTGCGCCGGGACGGGCTGCTCCGCCCCGGCGTGGTGGCGCGCGCGCCTGCGGAGGCGTACGCGGCGCCTGAGGGCGTCGGCCAGGCCGGCCGCGCAGGCCACAACCACCAGGGTGAGGACGGTGGCACCCGTCGTCCGCGAGAGGGTCTCGTGCTCAGCCATGCCGCCCAGTACACACCACGGTCCGGGGAGTTGTACCCCGGACCGTGACGATCGTGATCTATATCGCACTAGGCATGAACTGCCCACACACCCCCAAAAGGACTCATCGTCACACCGTCTGCGCGGCGACCGTTTCCTTGTCCGCCGCCGGGCTCGCGGCCGCCGGTGCGAGGGCGGTGTCCCCGTCCGTCGCCGGGGCGGCCGGATCGGCCGTGCGGCGCAGGCCCTTGAGGACGATCACGAGGGCGGTGGTGACGCCGACGCCGGCGGCGATGGCGACGAGGTAGAGCAGCGGGTTGCCGATGAGGGGGACCACGAAGATGCCGCCGTGGGGTGCGCGCAGGGTGGCGCCGAACGCCATGGACAGGGCGCCGGTGACCGCGCCGCCGGTCATGGAGGCGGGGATGACGCGGAGCGGGTCGGCGGCGGCGAAGGGGATGGCGCCCTCGGAGATGAAGGAGGCGCCGAGGACCCAGGCGGCCTTGCCGTTCTCGCGTTCGGCGCGGTTGAAGAGCCGGCCGCGCACGGTGGTCGCGAGGGCCATTGCCAGCGGCGGGACCATGCCGGCGGCCATCACCGCGGCCATGACCTTCATCGCGGAGTCGCTCGGGTCGGCGACGGCGATGCCGGCGGTGGCGAAGGTGTAGGCGACCTTGTTGACGGGGCCGCCGAGGTCGAAGCACATCATCAAGCCGAGGAGGGCCCCCAGCAGGACGGCGTTGGCGCCGGTGAGGCCGTTCAGCCAGTCGGTCATGCCCTTCTGGGCCTCGGCGATGGGCTTGCCGATGACGACGAACATCAGGAAGCCGACGACCGCCGAGGAGATCAGCGGGATCACCACCACCGGCATGATGCCGCGCAGCGCCGACGGGATGTTCACCCGCTGGATGGCGAGCACCACACCACCGGCGATCAGACCGGCGGCGAGACCGCCGAGGAAGCCGGCGTTGATGGTGAGGGAGATCGCGCCGCCGACGAAACCGGGGACGAGTCCGGGCCGGTCGGCCATGCCGTAGGCGATGTATCCGGCGAGGACGGGGACGAGGAAGCCGAAGGCGACGCCGCCGATCTGGAAGAGCAGCGCGCCCCAGCTGTCGGCCTGGGTCCACACGAAGTGCTCCATGACCGACGGGGCCTCGTTGATCTCGTAACCGCCGATCGCGAAGCCGAGGGCGATGAGGAGACCGCCGGCGGCGACGAACGGGACCATGTAGCTGACGCCGGACATCAGCCAGCGGCGCAGGCGCGTGCCGTAGCCCTCGCCGTCGGTGCCGGCGCGTTCGACGGGGGTGGCTCCCCCGGCGGGGGCGGCCTCGGTGGTCTCGCCCCGGGCGGCCTTGTCGCGGGCCTCGGCGATGAGGGCGGCGGGCCGGTTGATCGCGGCCTTCACACCGGTGTCGACGGTGGGCTTGCCTGCGAAGCGCTGCTTGTCCCGTACGGGGACGTCGTGGGCGAGGATCACGCCGTCCGCGTCGGCGATCACGGCCGGGTCGAGCCGGGTGAAACCGGCGGAGCCCTGCGTCTCGACGACGATCTCGACGCCCGCCTCGCGTCCCGCGTTCTCGAGGGACTCGGCGGCCATGTAGGTGTGGGCGATGCCGGTGGGGCAGGAGGTGACGGCGACGATCCGGAACGGGCGGTCGCCCTCGGGAGTGGTGGGGCCCGTGACGGCGCCGACGGAGGCCGCCGCCGGCGCCGCCACGGAGTCGTCGGGGGCGGGGTCCGCGCCCTCGGGTCCAGCGCCCCCTGCAGCCGCACCCTCGGGTCCAGCGCCCCCAGAAGCCGCGCCCTCGGGTCCAGCGCCCCCTGCAGCCGCACCCTCGGAAGCCGCCTCCCCGGAGACCGTCTCCTCCCCCCGGATCAGCGCAGCCGCGCGCCCCGCTTCGTCCACCGCCCGCAGCGCGTCCGTGAACTCGGTGTTCATCAGCCGCCGCGCGAGGGCGGACAGCAGCGTGAGGTGGGCGTCGTCCGCGCCGGCCGGGGCGGCGATGAGGAAGATCAGGTCGGCGGGCCCGTCGGGGGCGCCGAAGTCGATGCCGGAGGGGCTGCGGCCGAAGGCGAGGGTCGGCTCGGTGACGTGGGCGCTGCGGCAGTGGGGGATGCCGATGCCGCCGTCGAGGCCGGTCGGCATCTGCGCCTCACGGGCGGCGACGTCGGCCAGGAAACCCTCCAGGTCGGTGACCCGGCCCTGGGCCGCCATGCGCTCGGCGAGGGCGCGGGCCGCCGCTTCCTTGGTGTCGGCGGACAGGTCGAGGTCGACCAGGTCCGCGGTGATGGTGTCGCTCATCGCGGGCTCCTTCGCACGCGTATCGCCCGGGTGGCCCGTACGGCGGGCCGGGCGGGGGTGGGGACGAGAGGGGGACGGGGGAGCTCGTACAAGGGGTCGTGATCGATGGGTGTCATCCGGCCGCTCCGTCCAGCGGCAGGTCGACGGGGATGTCGGCGGTGACGGTCACGGCGGCGGGGTCGAGGTCGCCGGGGGCCGGCATGACGCTGCCGGGGAGGCGTACGGCGGCGGCGCCGTGGGCGACGGCGGCGGCCAGCGCCTCGGGTCCGCGCCCTCCGGCGACGAGGAAGCCGGCGAGGGAGGCGTCGCCGGCGCCGACGTTGCTGCGGACGGCGTCGACGGGGGCGGTGCCGTACCAGGCGCCGTCGGCGTCGACGAGGAGCTGGCCGGCGGCGCCCAGGCTGGCGAGGACGGCGCCGGCGCCCGTCTCGCGCAGGTCCTTGGCGGCCTTGAGGGCGTCGCCGACGGTGGCGAGGGGGCGGCCGACGGCCTCGGCGAGCTCCTCGGCGTTGGGCTTGACGACGTCGGGGCGTTCGCGGAGGGCGGCCAGCAGGGCGGGCCCCGAGGTGTCGAGGGCGATGCGCAGGCCGGCGGCGTGGACGCGGGCGACGATCGCGGCGTACCAGGAGGGGCCGAGGCCGCGCGGGAGGCTGCCGCAGCAGACGATCCAGTCGGCGCCGGCGGCGTGGCGGCGGACGGTGCCGAGGAGGTTCTCCTGCTCGTCGGGGGTGAGCTCGGGGCCGGGCGCGTTGATCTTCGTGAGGACGCCGTCCGCCTCGGCGAGGGCGATGTTGGAGCGGGTGGCGCCGGTGACGGGGACGGGGGCGACCTCGATGCCCTGGGCGTGGAGGAGGTCGGCGACGAGGGCGCCGGGGGCGCCGCCGAGGGGCAGGACGGCGACGGTGCGGCGGCCGGCGGCGGCGACGGCGCGGGATACGTTGACGCCCTTGCCGCCGGGGTCGACGCGTTCGCCGGTGGCGCGGACGACCTCGCCGCGGTCCAGGGACGGCACCTCGTAGGTGCGGTCCAGGGACGGGTTGGGGGTGACGGTGAGGATCATGCGCGTACCACTTCCGTGCCGCCGGCCTCGATGGCGGCGGCGTCCTGCGGGCTCAGCCCGGTGTCGGTGACGATCAGGTCGACGTCGTCGAGGCCGCCGAAGCGGGCGAAGTGCTCCTTGCCGTACTTGGAGGAGTCGGCGAGCAGGACCACGCGCCGGGCGGCGGCCGTCGCGGCGCGCTTCACGGCGGCCTCGGCGAGGTCGGGGGTGGTGAGCCCGTGCTCGGCGGAGAACCCGTTGGCGGCGAGGAACAGCACGTCGGCGCGGATCTCGGCGTACGCCCTGAGGGCCCAGGCGTCGACGGCGGCGTGGGTGCGGTGCCGTACGCGTCCGCCGACGAGGTGGAGCTGAATGCCGGGGTGGTCGGCGAGGCGGGCCGCGATGGGCAGGCTGTGGGTGACGACGGTGAGGGAGAGCTCCGGGGTGAGGAAGCCCGCGAGGCGGGCGGCGGTCGACCCGGCGTCGACGATCATGGTGCCGTCGGCGGGGACCTCGGCGAGGGCGGCGCGGGCGATGCGGTCCTTCTCGTCGGCGGCGGTCGTCTCACGTTCGGCGAGGTCGGGTTCGAAGTCGAGGCGTCCGGCGGGGATGGCGCCGCCGTGGACGCGGCGGACGAGTCCGGCGCGGTCCAGGGCCTTGAGGTCCCGGCGGATGGTCTCGGCGGTCACCTGGAACTCCTCGGCGAGCGAGACCACGTCGACGCGTCCGCTGTCGCGGGCGAGGCGCAGGATCTCCTGCTGCCGTTCCGGTGCGTACATGGCCGCGTGCCTCCCGGTTCCGTCCGCGCCCGCACCCGTCGCGTGACCGCGTCCGTGTCCGAACGTGTGATTTCGCTGGGAGGCTACGTCGGGATGTCCGGAAAGTAAACAGTCGGAGCCCGAAAGCGGGCACAATCGGGCGTCCGATCATGTCTGCTTCCGGGTTCCATCCAACCAGCACACGGCTCCGTCAGGGCACCAGCTCCGGCCCCGTCAGGACACCAGCTCCGGCCCCGTCAGGGCACCAGCTCCGGCCCCGTCAGGACACCAGCTCCGGCCCCGTCAGGACACCAGCTCCGGCCCCGTCAGGACACCAGCTCCGGCTCCTTATCCCCCGCTGCCGGCGCCTCCTCGACCGCCGCCGCGCCCTCGACGTGCTGCGCCGGCCGCTTCGGGAGGGCGAACATCAGCAGGAAGATCGCGCCGAGCACCGCGGCCACCCAGCCCAGTGCGTGGGTGAAGCCGTCCACGAAGGCGGGGCCCACCTCGGCGGGCGCGAGCGGCTCGTCGATGACGCCGAAGAACACCACGGAGACCAGGCCGAGGCCGAGCGCGTGGCCCATCTGCTGCACGGTGTTGATGAGTCCCGACGCCGACCCGGCGTGCTCGCGCGGCACCTCGGACAGCACCGCGTCCGTCAGCGGGGCCACGATGAGGCCCATGCCGGCGCCCATGACGACCAGCGGGAGCGCCATCTGCCAGGAGGTGACGGCGAGTCCGTAGTGTTCGGCCTCCGCCAGGTAGATCAGCACGCCGGCCGCCATGACCAGGGCGCCCGCCTGGAGCACCTTGCGGCCGAAGCGCGGGACGAGCTGCTGCACGGACATCCCGGCCGCCACCGACACCGCGATCGAGAACGGCACGCCCGTCAGTCCGGCGCGCAGGGCGCTCCAGCCGAGCCCGATCTGCATGTAGAGCGTCCAGACCAGGAAGAACACGCCGAGGCCGACGCCGAACACCGTCTGCACGGCGATGCCCGCCGCGAAACTCTTCACCCGGAACAGCGACAGCTCGATCAGCGGGGAGCCGTCCCGGGCGCCCTTGGCCCGCTCGTACGCCACCAGCGCCGCGAACACGACGAGCGCGCCCGCCATCGACACGTAGCCCCACACCGGCCAGCCCAGCTCGCGGCCGCGGGTGAGCGGGTAGAGCAGCATCAGCAGGGCGAGGGTGACGAGCGCGACGCCGGGCAGGTCGAGCTTCAGGGCGCGGGGCGCCTTGGACTCGGTGATGAAGCGGCTGCCGAGGACGAGGGCGGCGACGCCGACGGGCAGGTTGATCAGGAAGATGGGCCGCCACTCCAGACCGAAGAGGTTCCCCTCCGTCAGCAGCGCGCCGAGCAGCGGCCCGGAGACCGCGCCGAGGCCGACGATCGCGCCGAACAGGCCGAAGACCTTGCCGCGTTCGTGCGCGGGGAAGGTGGCGTGGACGATCGAGAGCACCTGCGGCACCATCAGCGCGGCCATGGCGCCCTGGAGGATGCGGGAGGCGACCAGCATCTCGGGGTTCACGGCGAGCCCGCACAGGGCGGAGGCGACGGTGAAGCCGCCGATGCCGACGAGGAAGACGCGCTTGCGGCCGTGGATGTCGCCGAGCCGTCCGCCGGTGACCAGCCCGGCGGCGAAGGCGAGCGCGTAGCCGGCGGTGATCCACTGGATCTGGCTGAAGGTGGCGCCCTCGTCGCGCTGGATCGACGGGACGGCGATGTTGACGATGGTGACGTCGACGAGGTCCATGAAGGCCGCGGTCATCACGATGGCCAGCGCGAACCAGCGCCGGCGGTCGCCCGTGGCGGGCTCCGGGGTCGGTGCGTGAGCGATGTCGGTGGAGTGCATGTCCGTGACGCTAGAACCCCAGTAGGACAGATCCGGTCCTAGTGGTGCGGCATGCTCGACGCATGACGACGGACACCCCGGCACGGCTGCTCCAGTTGCTCTCCCTCCTCCAGACGCCCCGCGAATGGCCCGGCGGCGAACTGGCCGACCGGCTCGGCGTGTCGCGGCGCACGGTCCGCCGGGACATCGAGCGGCTGCGGGACCTCGGCTATCCCGTGCAGGCGACGATGGGCTCGGACGGCGGCTACCGGCTGGTCGCGGGCAAGGCGATGCCGCCGCTGGTGCTGGACGACGAGGAGGCCGTCGCGATCGCGGTCGGCCTGCGGGCCGGCGCCGGTCACGCCCTGGAGGGCGTGGACGAGGCGTCGGTGCGGGCCCTGGCGAAGCTGGAGCAGGTGCTGCCCGGCAGACTGCGTCACCGCGTCAGCGTGCTCCAGGCCGCGACGACACCGCTGACCAGCGGCGACGGTCCGACCATCGCCCCGGAGACGCTCACGGTGATGGCGTCCACGGTGGCCGGGAACGAACGCCTGCGGTTCTCCTACCGCGCCGCCGACGGCACCGAGTCCCGGCGCCTGACCGAGCCGCACCGGCTGGTGTCCACCGGCCGCCGCTGGTACCTGGTCGCCTACGACCTCGACCGCGCGGACTGGCGCACCTTCCGCGTCGACCGGGTCAGCGACCCCTTCGCCACCGGTGCCCGCTTCAGCCCGCGCGAGATGCCGACGGGCAGCGCCGCGGAGTTCCTGCGCCGGTCCGTGAACCGCGCGCTCGACTCGTACGAGATCACCGTCACGTTCGCCGCGCCCGCCGCGACGGTCGCGTCCCGGCTCCCGCCCTGGATGGGCGCGCCCGAGCCGCTGGACGAGGACAGCTGCCGGCTCCGGGCGACGGTGAGCGGCCCGAAGGACTGGATGGCGGTACGCCTGGCCATGATGGGGCACGCCTTCACGGTGCAGGAGCCGCCGGAACTGGCGGAGGCGGCGCGGGTGCTGGGCGCGCGGCTGACGGAGGCGGCGGGGTAGCGCACCCCGTGGAACTACGGCCTGCCCACCACCGCGTCCCACGGGAAGTCCCGTAGGGCTGTCAGGTTGGCGGCGGCCAGTTCGGCGGGGCCGTCCGGGCCCTCCGCCGGACCGTCCCCCGCCGCCCAGCTCTCCATCGCCGTGCGGACGGCCGCGCCCGCGACGGACGCGGCGAAGCACAGGCGGGAGCGGGCGGCGATGTCGGCGTCCAGCCGTGGGGGCGCTTCTCCGGTCAGCCGGTGGGCCAGCGCCTGAGCCAGGTCCCGCTCCGAGGCACGGCAGGCCTCCGCCCACACCCTGCCCAGCGCGGGGTTGTCCGCCGCGAGCCGGATGAGGGTGCGGACCCAGTTCCAGGACTCCTCGGAGACCCCGAGGCCGGGGGTGAGGGTGTGCCGGGCGGCCTCCTCGAGCACGCGCGGCAGGGGTGTCCCGGCGGGGGCGGTGCGGACCGCGTCCACCCAGCGCCGGGCGCCGAGCGCGTAGAGCGGGCCGACGGCCTCCTCCTTGGTGGGGAAGTACCGGTAGAAGGTGCGCGGGGCGACGCCGGCCGCGTGGGCGATGTCCTCGGCACGGGTGGCGCGCAGGCCGTTCCGGACGAAGAGGGCGGCGGCGGTACGGGCGATGTGGAGGCGCGTCCGCGCCTTGCGCCGTTCGGTCAACGAGCCGTCGGCCGCCGGGTCTTCGGGGAACGGCGGGGGCGGCGTCGGGGTGGTGCTGCTCACGTTCGGCAGGCTATGCCCATGTGGCACAATCTGCCATCTGGCGGGCCACCCCGGGGTTCAGGTCCGGGGTGACCCGCTGTCGAGCGCAGAGAAAGAGCCGGGTCCGGCGCCCGGGGGGACAGGCGCCGGACCCGGCGTGGGAAGTCCCGGCGCCGGGGGGGGTGGTGCGTCGGGACGTGGCGCGTGGGTCGGCCCCGGAGCCTCAAGGCCCCGAAGCGTGCCGACTGCTGGGTTCTCACGTCTTGTTCCCTGGCCCCGCCGGGTTGAAGCGGCGGGGAACAGCCATGTTTGCGCGGTCTTCCGCCACCCGGCGCACGCGGCCCGCGCCTCTCACGCGACCGCGCGAGGCCCGCCCGTCACGCGGGGCGACAGGCGCGCCCGCACGCGGGCCGGCCGCCGCGCCGGCGGACGGGAGTCCCCGTCACGCCGCCGCGTCGAACCCGGTGGAACGGGCCAGCTTCTTCAGTTCCAGCAGCGCGTGCTTCTCGATCTGGCGGATGCGCTCGCGCGTCAGACCGTGCTCCTTGCCGACCTCGGTGAGCGTGCGCTCCCGGCCGTCCTCGATGCCGTAGCGCATCTTGATGATGGAGGCCGTGCGCTGGTCGAGGCGGCCGATCAGGTCGTCGAGCTCCTCGCTGCGCAGCAGCGTCATCACGGACTGCTCCGGCGACACCGCGGAGGTGTCCTCCAGGAGGTCGCCGAACTGGGTCTCGCCCTCGTCGTCCACCGACATGTTCAGCGAGACCGGGTCGCGCGCCCAGTCGAGCACGTCGGTGACGCGCTCCGGCGTGGAACCGAGCTCGGCGGCGATCTCCGCGGGCTCGGCGTCACGGCCGTGCTCACGGTTGAACTCGCGCTGCACACGGCGTATCCGGCCCAGCTCCTCCACCAGGTGGACGGGCAGGCGGATCGTGCGCGACTGGTCGGCTATGGACCGGGTGATGGCCTGCCGGATCCACCAGGTGGCGTACGTCGAGAACTTGAAGCCCTTGCGGTAGTCGAACTTCTCGACCGCGCGGACCAGACCGGCGTTGCCCTCCTGGATCAGGTCGAGCAGCGGCAGACCGCTGCGCGGGTACCGTCGCGCGACGGCGACGACCAGGCGGAGGTTGGAACGGATGAAGATGTCCTTCGCCCGCTCGCCCTCGTCGACCAGGGCCTGGAGCTCCTCGGGGGTGGCTCCGGCCTTGTTCTCCTCGAGGCCGTCGAGGATCTGTCGTGCGAACACACCCGCTTCGATGATCTGGGACAGCTCGACCTCCTTGGCGGCGTCGAGCAGCGGTGTGCGCGCGATCTCGTCGAGGTACATGCCGACCAGGTCGCGATCGGCGATCTCGCCGCCATGGGCGCGAACACTGCTTGCCGAGTCGACCGTCTCGCCGGAGGCGGACTGACGACGGGCGACGGCACGGGTTGCCATGCGTGCTCCCTTGCGATGATGAGGTCAGCGGGTGGTCCTGCGGACACTCGGCACGGTCTTCAGAATCTCTTCCGGACTCTGCTCGGGTGCCCGCATCCGTAGGAAACAACGACTGGAATCAGGACAGAATTCCCAACCCGCCCCCCGATTTTTCTGATCATGCAGTACCCTGTCCGGCCACGCAGGGAGGTGCGATGCCGCCGGTTCATGCGGAGGTGCAGGTCAGGCCAGGAGTCGAGGGTGACCTCGTGGCCCTCACGGACCTCTACAACCACTACGTACGTGAGACGGCCGTCACGTTCGACACCGTGCCGTTCACTCCGGCGGAGCGACGCCCCTGGCTGCTCTCCCACCCTGTAGACGGCCCCCACCGCCTGATGGTTGCCACGGACGCCGCCTCCGGGCGGGTCCTCGGGTACGCCTCGTCGAGTCCGTTCCGCGCGAAGCCCGCCTACGCGACGTCCGTCGAGACGACGGTGTACGTCGCCCCGGACGCCGGCCGGCGCGGCATCGGCACCCTGCTCTACCAGGCGCTCTTCGGCGCGCTGGCGGGCGAGGGCCTGCACCGCGCCTACGCGGGCATCGCCCAGCCGAACGCCGCCTCGACGCGGCTGCACGAGCGGTTCGGCTTCCGGTACGTCGGCACGTACCGAGAGGTGGGTCACAAGTTCGGCCGCTGGTGGGACGTGGCCTGGCACGAGAAGGAGCTGTGACGCGGCTGCCGTGGCACCCGCGTCGGCGGACCTCAGCCGAACTGCACCGACCGCTTGGCCAGCCCCATCCAGAACCCGTCGATCACGGACTTCTGTTCCCCGAGCTCCCCGGCCGCGTCGGCGGCGCCCATGGTGACGAAGAGCGGGGCGAAGTGCTCGGTGCGCGGGTGGGCGAGCCGGCCCGCCGGTGACTTGCGGGTGAAGTCGAGCAGCGCGTCCACGTCCCGCGTCTGGAGCGCCTCCCTGCCCCACGCGTCGAACTCGGCCGACCAGGCGGGGATGCCGCCCTGGCGCAGCGCGGCGAGGTTGTGGGTGAAGAACCCGGAGCCGACGATCAGCACGCCCTCGTCACGCAGCGGCGCGAGGCGGCGGCCGATCTCCATCAGCTTCACGGGGTCCAGGGTCGGCATGGACACCTGGAGGACGGGGATGTCGGCGTCCGGGTACATCTCGACGAGCGGGACGTAGGCGCCGTGGTCCAGGCCCCGGTCGGGGACGTCCTGGACGGGGGTGCCGGGGGCGCGCAGCAGCTTGCGCACGGATTCGGCCAGCTCGGGGGCGCCGGGGGCCGGGTAGGTCACCCGGTAGTAGTGCTCGGGGAAGCCCCAGAAGTCGTAGACCAGCGGGACGGTCCCGGTGGCGCCGAGGGCGAGCGGGGCCTCCTCCCAGTGGGCGGAGACGACGAGGATCGCCTTGGGGCGGGGCAGGCTCGCGGACCAGGCGGCCAGCTCGCCGGGCCAGACGGGGTCGTCGGCCAGGGGCGGGGCGCCGTGGCTGAGGTAGAGCGCCGGCATGCGCTCCTGAGTGGCGGCGGTCATGACGGCGACTCCTTTCGGTCATCTGCTTGAACTCTCAACTTCCACGACCGACTGTACGCCCCATTTGTTTAACCTTCAAGGAGAACGCCCGTACAGTGGACTGCATGAACACGGCACCCGCATCTTCGGCAGCCGCCGGGGAGCCACGCTGGCTCACCGACGAGGAACAGCGCGTCTGGCGTGCGTACGTCGACGCCACCACGCTTCTCGAGGACCACCTCGACCGTCAGCTCCAGCGGGACGCGGGCATGCCGCACGTCTACTACGGGCTGCTGGTGACGCTGGCCGAGGCGCCGCGCCGGCGACTGCGGATGACGGAGCTGGCGAAGGACGCCAAGATCACCCGCTCGCGTCTGTCGCACGCGGTCGCGCGCCTGGAGAAGAACGGCTGGGTCCGCCGGGAGAACTGCCCCTCGGACAAGCGCGGCCAGTTCGCCGTGCTCACCGACGAGGGCGTGGACGTCCTGCGCCGCCACGCGCCCGGCCATGTCAACGCCGTACGGCAGGCGGTGTTCGACCGGCTCACCCCGGAACAGCAGAAGTCCCTCGGCGAGATCATGGGGATCGTCGCCGAGGGACTTCAGCCGAGCGAAGCGGGTGCGGACCTGCCCTGGCTCCGCTGACGCGGCGGAAGCCGGGGCAGGTCCTTCGGAACCGCTCGGAAGGGGCGTCCCCTTCCCCTCCCGCGCGGATGGCTCCGGGAGGCGGGCCCGTGGGTCAGTGCATGGCCACCGGCACGGCCGCCTCGTTCTCCGCGGCCGCGTCGGAGGACCCGGCGACCGCCGTGCCGCCCGGACGGCCCGCGTTGATCAGGGTCAGGGCGATGGCCGCGGCCACCACCAGGATCCCGACGGCGAACCAGATGGCGCTGGTGTAGCCCTGCACCTGCCCCTGGAGCTGGACCAGCTGCTGCTGGGCCCGGCCCGAGGCGCCGCCGATGTGGTCGGCGACGTAGGCGGTGGTGGCGGAGGCGGCGATCGTGTTCAGCAGGGCCGTGCCGATCGCGCCGCCCACCTGCTGCGAGGTGTTGACCATCGCGGAGGCGACACCGGAGTCACGCGGCTCGACGCCCAGGGTGGCCAGCGACATGGCCGGCATGAACGCCGTACCCATGCCGAGACCGAGCAGCAGCATGCCGGGCAGCAGCACCGCCGCGTACGAGGTGCCGATCTCCAGCTGGGTCAGCAGCAGCATGCCGAGCGCCGCGACCAGGAAGCCGGGGCCCATCAGCAGCCGGGGCGCGACCCGGGTCATCAGCCGGGTGCCGATCTGGGTGGAGCCCGTGATCATGCCCGCGATCATCGGCAGGAAGGCGAAACCGGTCTTCACCGGCGAGTACCCCTTCACGACCTGCAGGTAGTAGGTGAGGAAGAGGAACAGGCCGAACATCGCGATGATGGCCAGGCCCAGCGACAGGTAGACCCCGCCGCGGTTGCGCTCGGTGATCACACGCAGCGGCAGCAGCGGCGCCTTGACCCGCGCCTCCACGGCCACGAACGCGGCGAGCAGCACGGCCGAGGCGACGAACATGCCGATCGTGACGGAGTCGCTCCAGCCCTCGGACTCGGCGCGGGTGAAGCCGTAGACCAGCGCGACCAGACCCAGGGTGGACAGGATCACGCCGGGCACGTCCAGCGGGGAGCGGTTGCGGCCGCCCTTCGGCTCACGGATGACGAAGTACGCGCCGGCCGCGGCGACCACGGCGAACGGGATGTTCACGAAGAACGTCCAGCGCCAGTCCAGGTACTCGGTGAGGAAGCCGCCGAGGATCAGGCCGACGGCGCCGCCGCCGCCGGCGATCGCGCCGTAGATGCCGAACGCCTTGGCGCGCTCCTTGCCGTCGGTGAACATCACCGCGAGCAGCGACAGCGCGGCGGGCGCGAGCAGCGCGCCGAACGCGCCCTGGAGTGCGCGGGCGCCGAACATCATCGCCTCGTTGGTGGCCGCGCCGCCCAGCGCGGACGCCAGCGCGAAGCCGCCGAGCCCGACCACGAAGGCCCGCTTGCGCCCCCACAGGTCGGCGATCCGGCCGCCGAACAGCAGCAGTCCGCCGAAGGCCAGGGCGTAGGCGGTGACCACCCACTGGCGGTTGCCGTCCGAGATGCCGAGGTCCTGCTGGGCGGAGGGCAGCGCGATGTTCACGATGGTGGCGTCCAGGACGACCATCAGCTGGGCGATCGCGATGAAGACGAGCGCTTTCCAGCGGTTGGCGTCCGGGCCGCCCGCGTCGACGCGGCCCGGGGCCTTTCCGGCCGGGGAGACTGTTTCAGACATGGGGGTACCCACTTCGGGACTTGTAGCGGAATGAAAGTGTGAGTAATGAAAAATCGGGCGTGTTCGGCCGACGGCACGTCCCCGTCGACGGCCGTTTCTGCCGGTGCCCGTGGTCAGGACGGGCGGCCTGAAGGAGTCAGGAGAGGCTCAGCGGCGCAGATCCTCCACGGTCACGGCCGTACCCGGCAGGACGGAGGGGGCGGGCGCCCTCATGCCGTCCAGGAAGAGCTGGATGTGGCGGTGGACGAAGCGGTCGGCGTTCATGCAGGCGGTGCCGGCCGGGGGCCGGCTCAGCTGCGCGACGCCCACCATCAGATCGCCGTACTCCACGTCGCCCCGCAGTTGGCCGGCCGCACGGGCGCGGTCCATGAGCTGGGCGACGAGGCTCTCGGCGCGCCGCCGCGCCTCATCCAGGTCGGGGTGGCACTGGTCGAAGGTGCTGGAGATCATCGGGCACAGCGCACTGATCCGCTCGTCCGCGGCCGTGTGCGCGAAGCGCTCCAGCGCCTCGAAGGCGTCCCCGGTCTCGCTCAGCGCCTGCTCGGCCGCCCGCACCGTACGGTCCATGACGGAGCAGACGACCTCGCGCACGAGCGCGTCGCGGTCGGGGAAGTTGCGGTACACCGTGGCATTGCCGACACCGGCCCGGCGGGCGATCTCGTCGAGCGGGACCTCGGGCCCGAACTCGGTGAACATCTCCCGGGCGGCCGCGACGATCCGCTCCCGGTTACGCAGGGCGTCGGCGCGGGGCCGGGGCGCCTTGCGCGTCACGGGGGTCTCGGTCGTCGCGGTCACGGTGCCCTCCTCGGGGTGTTGCTCTGACGTCTGTGCTGTGTCTGCGGTTCTGCGTCTGCGGTGAACCGGGGAGCGCGTCCCCGGATCGAGCGGACACAGGGGTAAACGGGGAGACGATCCCCGGTTATTTCCCGGCACGGGACATTTCTTGTGTGACCCAGGTCACATTTTCACGATCGGTCATCCCCACGATCGGACCACCCGGCGAGCGCACCCCCGACCCGTGACGCAGGGTGATCACGAGGGTGCAGTCGGCGACGGCGGCTGCCGTGCGAGCGGAGGTCCCCCATGCAGCCGCAGCCGAGCCGAGGCCGGATATCCCCGCGCCGTCTGGCCGCCCTGGGCTCGGTCGCCGCCCTCACCCTCGCGGTCTGCAGCTCGGCCGGGAGCGGCCACCTCTCCCCCACGACCACCGCCCCCGGCGCCGGCCCGAGCGCCCTCTCCCGCAGCTCCGCCCACGGCCCGTGCATGATCGGCAGCGACCGCGACGTCCAGATGTCCGAGGGCGTCCCCACGGACCCCGGCTACACCCGTTCCACCGGCACGGTCCGCGCCCTCACCCTGATGATCGACTTCTCGGACGCGCCCGGCGACGGCGACGCCCTGGACCGCTACCGCGAGTTCTTCCCGCAGACCCGCGAGTGGTTCACCACCAGTTCCTACGGCCGCCTCGACTACCGCCCCGAACTCCCCGTCCCCGAGTGGCTGCGCATGCCCAAGTCCTTCCGCCAGTACGGCATAGAGCGCGGCGCCCCCTTCGACCCCGGCTACCGGGAGCTGATCCGCGACATCGTCTCCGAGGCCGACACGGAGGTGGACTTCCAGGAGTACGACCTGGTCAACGTCCTCGTCACCCCCAACGCGGGCCCCGCCGCCCTGGACACCGTCCTGTCCGTCACCTTCGCCGGCAACGACGAGGCCCCCACCGCGGACGGCCGGCCCGTCTCCAACGCGTCGTTCGTCTACTCCCG
Organism: Streptomyces sp. P9-2; assembly: GCF_051903975.1. NCBI lineage: Bacteria > Bacillati > Actinomycetota > Actinomycetes > Kitasatosporales > Streptomycetaceae > Streptomyces > Streptomyces sp. P9-2. The sequence goes on along the minus strand of NZ_CP192633.1, from coordinate 2,022,847 downwards.
CCAGGACGACGGCTCCGGCTCCTACGGCCGCACCGGCTACCGCGTGCTGCCGCACGAGAACGGCCACGTCTTCGGCCTGCCCGACCTCTACACCGCCGAGGGCGGCGGCGCCGTCGGCCACTGGGACATCATGAGCGAGGACTGGGGCGCCAACAACGACTTCCTCGCCTGGCACAAGTGGAAGCTGGGCTGGCTGGACACGTCCCAGGTGAGCTGCGTGGCCGAGCGGGGCTCACGGGAGTACGTCCTGACGCCGCTGGCCCGCGCGGGCGGCCCGAAGCTGCTCTTCATCCCGCTCGACGCGCACTCCGGGTACGCGGTCGAGGTGCGCACGCGCGGGGGGAACGACGAGGCGGTGTGCCGGCCGGGCGTCCTGATCTACCGGGTCGACGCGGACGTGGACACAGGGATGGGCCCGATCACCGTGCACGACGCGACCCGGGACAGCGGAGGCTGCACCCGGGCGCCGAACGTGCACGCGGAACTGTCGGACGCGACGTTCAGACCGGGGCAGAGCTTCATGGACCGGGAGGAGGGGGTACGGGTGGCGGTGCTGGCGGAGGGCGAGGAGGAGTACCGGGTGAGGGTGACGCGGATGTCGGGGCGGTAGCGGGGGCGCGGGCAGCGTGTTTTTCTCAACTCCCGGGGCTAGGTTGCTCTTTGACAGCAGCACCGGCCGGCCCCGGGAGGACGACGTAGTGACGGAGATATCCGCGGCAGCACTCGAGGCGCGCAAGCGCATCAGGACCGACCAGCCGCACACCGCCCGCATCTGGAACTACTGGCTGGGCGGCAAGGACAACTACCCGGTCGACCAGGCGGCGGGCGACCAGATCCGCGAGCTGCACCCGGGCATCGGCGACTACGCCCTGGCCGACCGCCAGTTCCTCGGCCGGGCGGTGCGGCACCTGGCCGGCCAGTGCGGGATCCGCCAGTTCCTGGACATCGGCACGGGCCTGCCCACGGCCGACAACACCCACGAGGTGGCCCAGCGGGTCGCGCCCGACTCGCGGGTGGTCTACGTCGACAACGACCCCATCGTGCTGGCCCACGCGGAGGCGCTCCTCACGAGCACACCGGAGGGCAGCACGGCATACCTCGACGAGGACCTGCGCAACATCGACGCGATCTTCGAACAGGCCGCGAAGACACTGGACTTCAGCAAGCCGGTCGCGCTGATCCTGCTGGGCGTGGTCATCTTCGTCGAGGACGACGAGGAGGCGTACGGGGTGGTGCGCCGCCTGATGGACCGGCTCCCGTCGGGCAGCTACCTGGTCCTCTCCCACACGATCACGCGCCCGGACATGCCGGACGTGGACGCGGCGGTGGCGTTCTGGAACGAGAACGGCACACCGAAGCTGACGCAGAGGACACCGGGGGCGGTGTCCCGCTTCTTCGAGGGGCTCGAGCTGCTGGACCCGGGCGTGGTGTCCTGCAACCGCTGGCGACCGGAGGACGGGGCCGGCGAGCTGCCGGCGGAGGTGGCGATGTTCGGAGGGGTGGGGCGGAAGCCGTGAGGCGGGGGTAGGCGGGTGGGGGCCGGGGAGAGCCTGGTCGATCGTCTCGATCTTCGGCTGTCCCCGACCCCCACCCACCCGGACACCGATCCGGTACCCTGTGGATCGAGCGCCCAGGCGGTCGCCGCTGTCCCCGTGACCGGGCCCGCAGCCACCGACCAGGACGCACGCCTTCGTAGCTCAGGGGATAGAGCACCGCTCTCCTAAAGCGGGTGTCGCAGGTTCGAATCCTGCCGGGGGCACGCTGCCTGACCAGGCAATATGCGTCGAACAGGCCCCTCGGAGTGACCTCCGGGGGGCCTGTTTCGTGCCCGGTGGGGACAAGGTGGGGACGTAACGCTAAGAGACGTCCTGATTACAACTCTTCCCGTCCTCGCTCGCGTCGGGCTGGACGAGGTACAACGCCTTCGGCTCCCCGGCCTGTGAAGGCTCCCCGGCCTCCGTGGAGTTGTCGGTCGCCGGGTCCGCACCCTTGCGGGGCACCAGCGCGACGGGGGCGTCGGCGGCCTCCTTCTCGAACTGGGGCATCAGCGAGGTGTACGTGTCCGCGGTGAGCGAGTAGGAGGCGCGGCCGAGGAGGGCCTGGATGGCCTTCATGGAGAGGCCGGCAGCGAGGCTCAGGGAGGCCGCGCAGTGCTTGCCCTCCCATTCCGTCCGCTGGGCCTTCTGCACGTCGCGCCAGGCGGTCATGAGGGCGAAGGTCGCCGAGTCGAGGGTGACGGTGCGGCGGCCTCTGCGGCTCTTGGGGGTGTCCTCCCAGACGTCGTAGGAGGCGTCGGAGACGAGCTGTTCGACGATGTTGGCGCGCCCCTTGGTCATGTCGACCTCAGCCCAGGGCAGGCCGGCGGCCTCGCCTCGGCGGGGCGCGCAAAAGACCATGAGGTGTCACATGACGTAGAGCGGGTGCTCGACAGCCGCGTCGAGGAACTCACCCGTCTGTTCCGGTGCCCAGACCATGACGGGGCCGGGCTTCTGTCCGGTCTCGCGCCAGCGGGCCACGCGTTCGTCGGTCCAGACGAGCGGGTCGGGGGGCGGTACTTGGGGATGACGACGCCGTCGGTCCAGTTCTCGGAGATCAGCTTCCCCCTGACGGCGTCGCCGAGGCGGCGGAGAGGGTGTCGAGGTATCTCTTCTGGGTGCCGGGGCCACTGTTCTTGCGGGGTTCGGAGTTGGCCACCTTCAACGCCGCCTGGGCGGCCTTCCATCGGGCACGCAGGTGGGGCGGTCGGGGCTTCTTGGCCTGCTTCCATGCTCTGGGCCGTCGCGCCGTCGGCCCACGCGTCGACGACACGGCGGTCGTCGCCGTCGAACTGGTCACCAACGCGCTGCGGCATACGAGAAGCGGCCCCCGACCCCACACCGGATGCTCTCCGTCCGGGGCTCCTCGTATTCAGCACCGACGCGTTCATGTTCACAGACTTCGTTGCGTTATGAAACGGTGACCGCACGACCACGCTGCGTATGACGGCATCTGGAGGGATTTGCCCAGGTGGAAGATCGCGCTTGACGTAAACCCAACTGGTTTCGCGCAAATCCCAATAGATAGCGTTGGCGCACTCGTGAGAACCCTCGCCCCACCGGGAGCCATCCGTGAACCGCCGTCCCAGATTGCTCGCAGCCGCCGCGCTGACCGCTGTCGCGGTTCTGCCGCTGTCCGCCTGCGGAGGCGGCGATGACAGTTCCAAGGGCAATGACAAGATCGCGGGGGCGGACACCGGGGGCGATTCGTCAACCTCCGCTTCACCGAGCGCCAGCGCATCGGACACCGCCGACCGGCCAGACATCACGCTGCCCGAGGACATGAAGAGCGTCTTCGAAGGCTGGAAGACGGGGGATGCCACCAAGGACGCGGCTCTGGCCGACGCTGAGCGAGCACTCGGTTCTGTTGACGACGCGATTGCCCGAGGCGATACAAAGTCGAAGGCACTCGGCTTCTACTACCAGGACGACGCGCTCATCAGCGAAGTCAAGTGGGTTCAGGCGTGGCTTGACGCCAACATCTCCTGGACCGGGACCATCCGCTACTTCGATCCGCAAGTGACGCTCAGCGACAAGAAGACCGCTGACGTCATCTACTGCGCGGACGACAGCAAGGCGTACAACAAGGACCGAAAGACCGGCAAGGTCGACAAGACGCCGGCCAGCGACAGTCCTTACGTCCTTTACAACACCCGCCTGGAGAAGAACGACCACGGCGTATGGGTGACCACCGGCCTGACCACCAAGCGGGGACACGAGCGGTGCGGAAGCTGATCACGCCGCCCCGGATCGGCACCGTTGCCCTCCTGGTTCTGGTTTCGGCTGGGATTCCGAGTGCGGCGTGGGCGACACCAGGACCCGCGCCTTCCGTGACCGAAGTCGACTCCGGCGCATCAGGCGGCGCCGACGGCGACAAGCTCACCTCGACCGTCTCCGCCGGGATCGTCTACGACCGTTCGAAGAACGGCAGCGGCACGTCGACGGGTGCCGTCACGTCGACTTCCACGTCCTGGACTCCCCCTGCCTGCTACTACGCGCCGAAGTACACGCCCAAGGAACTTGAGGCGCAGATGCGGCAGGTGTGGGCGAGCAGCGCGCCCAGCCACGATTGGGCCCTGAAGACGCAGAACTACTTCGTCAGCGGCGACCCGTACAACGACTTCAACAAGGACAAGGCGGACGAGGGCTACTGGTGGGACTCGTACGTCACCGAGGGCAGGGAGGCCGACCCGGCGTCCAATGAGTGCGACGAGATGCCGTTCTGGGTCGACAAAGGTGACACGCCGCCGGCCGACCGTCCGCAGGCCATCACCGCCGAGACCCTCGCCCAGCTCGCCTACGGCGAGATCCGCGTCCCCTCCACCAAGGTCGACCTCGCCCCGGCGAACATGACGAAGGTGAACCTGCCGACGTGGGCCTGGCTGGACACCGCGGACTTCAAGCCGGTCTCTGTCACGGCCTCCGTCCCGCTGCTCGGCCTCAGCGCGACGACCACCGCCGAGCCGATCTCGCTGAAGATCAGCCCCGGCACGGACGACGCGGTCACCTATCCCGCCTCCGGCGAGTGCGAGATCCGCAACGGCAAGATCGGCGAGCCCTACGCTAAGGGCAAGGCCGGCGAGACCCCTCCGTGCGGAGTGAAGTACCTGCGGTCCTCCGGCGACGGCTCGTACAAGCTGCAGGCAACCGTCACCTGGAAGATCAGCTGGACGAGCACCACCGGCCAGGGCGGCGACCTCCCCGACGGCGCCTTCGGCGCCGACCAGGACGTCGTCGTACAGGAAATCCAGGCCGTCAACCGGTAAGCATTGGAAAGCAGTTCAGCATCTTCATGGGAGATTCGGCGTGGCCGACAGGATGCAAGCGGACCTTGACATGATCAAGGACTGCTCAGACGCGCTCTTCCGTCTCCACAAGGAGTTCGACAAGCACGGCAACCCGGCCGACGGCTACGGCGACGAGTTGGGCAGCGACACGCTCCGGGACGTCTTCGACGATTTCTCCGACACCTGGGAGAAGAACCGCAAGAAGCTGATGAAGGACATCGAGAACCTGGCCAAGTTCACGCAGAACGCGGCCAAGTCCTACGACGGGCTCGACCACGAACTGGCCAACGCTCTGCGAGAGGCCAAGAAGAGCGGGAAGAAGGGGAAGAAGTGACAGCCCGCCCGAAGGACTGGTCGCCGCTGTACGACTCCGACCCCGTGCCCGGCGACCCCGACGAGGTGGCCAGGCTCGGCAAGAAGCTGCGTGCCATGGCCGACGAGATCGACAGGCAGGCCCGCAACATCAAGGCGCTGTCCTCGGTCGACGGCTGGAACAGTGAGGCCGGCCGGGCCTTTCATGAGACGGCGGGTGACACGGCGGGCCGGCTGAAGAAGGCGTACGACCGCTACGACGAGGCATCGGCCGCGCTCGGCACCAAGGTCATCGACGGGGAGAGCGAGGAGTACGCCAGCGAGCTGCACCGGGCGCAGCGTCTGGCGGACAAGGGTCTGCGGGAGTACCGGGACGCCGAGGCCGACTACAAGGCCGCCAACAAGGTGCTGGAGCCGCTCAACGGCAAGGTCCTGACCGGCGACGATGCGGTGACGCACAGCAAACAGCAGAAGAAGCACGACGATGCCGCGCAGCTCATGCTCGAAGCCGAAAAGAAGATCATGCGGGCGAAGACCATCCGCGATGAGGCTGCCCGTCGTGCGGCCAGGCGGATCAAGAACGTGATCCACCATGACGGGGTCCATGATCCCGGCGGCATCATGGACTGGATCGCAGATCATGCGGACTGGTTCTCTGCCGCGGCGACCGTCTTGGCGGTGGTCGCTCTGGGAGCCGCCATTGTCTTCTCCGGTGGTCTCTTGGCGCCGGTCATCGCAGGTTTGGCCTCGGTGGCCAGCGCTACAGCCCTGTCGGGACGCCTGTACGACGTCTTTGCACGAGGCGGGAAGTTCGACGCGCTGAAGATCGGCCTGGATGTCCTCGGGGTGTTCCCCGGGTTCGGTGCCCTGCGCGGTCTGACCGCGGCGGGCAAGGGCGGTCGCCTCCTGGCCGCGCAGAGGGGCATCTGGGAAGGCTTCACGAACGGCTTCGGCGTGAAGAGGATCAACGACGGGGTCAGGATCGCCTCCAGGATCCTCAAGAACAAAGGCATCACCAAGATCAAGCTGCCCGAAGAGGGGTTCAAGCCCGAGGTTGTGACCCGATACATCAAGGGGACCAGCCTGGGTCTCCTCATCGGCAAGGGCGTCAACAAGGTGACCGACCAGCTGTCCGAGCCAGAGAGCACCACCCGGTCTCTGAAGCCACGGACCACTCCCTCGTCGGCTTCCTTCCACGCCGCCCTGGCACCCGCAGCATAGGAGTAGACCGTCATGAGCAATCAACACGGCCTGGAGCTTGGGCAGTTCATGGGAGACGACGGCGGAGTCCACGACATGGTCCCCTCGTCCGTCATCGCCGCCGTCCCCGAGGCCAAAGCGGCAGCCGAGCGCTACGGCCGTGAAGTGCGCTTCGATTTCCTCGACGACCACTCCGTCCACTGGCTGCTGTTCCACCGCTGGGAGGACAACCGGAAGTGGCGCGTGCGCGGCTGCCTGGCCAGCATTCCCCTCTTCGTCTTCGCAGCGGGTGCCTGGCCGTTCTGGGACCTGGTGGCATCCCAGAAACCCCGCTCCTTCCAGATCGCCTTCATCTGCGCGCATACGCTGATCGTCCTCGGGATGATCGTCGGCCTGTATCTGTGGCGCCGCCCCAGCCTGCGTGACCCGTCGATGCGCAATGTGCGCATCCGGGCCCGCCGGTACCGTGAGATCGCAGGCATCGCACGCAGCGGCGGCGCCGACATCCCCGCCGCCTACCCCTACTACGGCATGTACGCCTCGTCCCGGAAGTTCTTCCCGGACGCCCCCGAACTGCCCACTCCCGATCAGGGACGGCCCGAGTGACCACCGTCCCCGAGCTCTCCGCACTGATCCCGTCTCAGCCCGCACCGGTCGCCGTCCGCTCCGACGACATCCACGTGCGATGGATGATGCCGGAGGGCTTCCACGACCTGCCCATCCACGAGACGGACCACGACCAGGCCGCGCGGCTCCTGGCAGAGCTGGCGGACAAGGCCCTCCCCGGTGTGTCGGAGGACGACAAGACCGCGTTCGCGGTCATGTGCGCGCTCGGCTTCGACGGGCTCCGGGCGGCCGGAGCGGAGTACGCCGGTGTCTGTGTGACGGCCGTGGACGGGACGCCTTGCTCCGCCACGGTGTTCGCGACCCTGGTGGACAGCCCAGATGCGGCAGACGTCGCCGGCGCAGCACGGAACATCGCATCAAGCCTCCGCCGGGTTGCGGCCGGAGAGGTCTCCGAGATCGAACTCCCCTGCGGCCTCGCCGTGTCCTGCATCGGTACCCAGCAGCCGCAGCTCCCAGGCGAACTCACCGAGACGGGCGAGAGCCTGCCGTTTCCGACGGCGTTCATCCGCGTCTACGTTCCCCTCCCCAACGGCACGACTCTGGTCATGGAGATGGGGACACCCACGATGGAGGGCTGGGACCTCTTCTCCACGATGTTCGGCAACACCGTCAGCAGCATCCGCCTCTACAACGCCAACGGCTCTGCGCTGATCACCTCCGGGACCACGCCATGACCACCGCCGAGGCGCCGCCATCGGACTACCGGCTCCTCGTTCCCCGCGACTGGTTCCGTGTCGACCTCACCCACGAGCGGTGGCGCCGCCAGCTGAAGACGTTCGTCGACAAGCAGTCCGCGGGTAGCGGTGCCTCCGCCGAGGTCACCCGGCGCATCTGGGAGACGCTGCGGAACACCGCCGAACTCGGGCTAGTACAGAGCGCGTTGCAATTCTTCCTCAAAACCGAATCGCCGGACGGTGCAGCCGTACCGGCTTCGCTCCTGATCGCGATGGCGCCCTCCCCGCGTGGGCTGGCCCCGCAGGCAGTCGACTTCGCTCACGCCCTGGTACAGCGAGTCGATCCAGGTACGAGGGTGGATACTGTCGAACTGCCTGCTGGGGAGACGGTCCGTGCGCTCACGGAGACGACCATGGACTTCCATGTCCGCATGCCTGGCGAAGTCGGTTACCTGCATCTCGCGTTCTCCATGCCGCTGAGCGGCACGGATGGCCCCATGGGCGATCTCTGTGACGCCATAGCGCACTCCCTCCGCTGGGTCTGACACGAGGACGTGGCGGCCTGATGCTCGAGAGGTCGCGCGGTTGCTGACTGTGCGACCTCATCAGCGCCTGGCCCCAGCTCGGGCTCGGCGGTCAGTTCGTGCGAGTGTTCGACAAATGCGGCCCTATGTAGCCGACGATCACTTTGCCCGTGGTGCCGGCTGTGTCGTCGTAGACGCAACAGAGCGGCCCCGAAGGGAAGCGGCTACTTCCCTTCGGGGCCTGAGCCGACTGATTGGCGCGGCCCCACCGGTGCCCGTCCCCGCCCGGCTGCGCGAGGAGATCAAGGAGGCGTACGCCCACTCCGACGCCCTGCTGGAGGAGGAGCGGTTCGCGCAGGCCGCCGAGGTGCTCGGCGAGGTCATCGAACCCGCCGCCCTCGCCCTCGGCTCCGAGAGCAAGCAGGTCCTGTCGCTGCGCCGCCAGCGAGCGGCCATCCGCCTCCTAGGCGGTGACTACCGGGCCGCCCTGCCCGAGTTCGACGCCCTCACCGACGCCTACACCCGTATCGCCGGGCCGACCAGCGAGCAGGCCCGCGCCCAGGCGGCCCGTTGCCGCGCCGAACTCGGCCAGGTCACCGACGCGCTGGCCGCGCTCCAGGCCGTGCTGAACGTCGTGCGGGCTGTCGGCAGCGACGTGAGCGAGGAGGCCGTGGAGCTGCGGCACAACATCGGGATGCAGTTGCCCGCCCAGGGCCGGACCGCCGAGGCGCGGCAGGTTCTCGAACCGCTCCGCCAGGACCTTGTGCATGGTGTTCGGCCCGGAGGACGAGATGACCGTCGAGATCGCCGAGGCGCTCGTCGTGATCCGCCTCGACCTCGACGGTTCGGCTTCCTGACCCGCTTCCTGCAGAAGCAGCATCGCCAGAACCGTGCTGCTCCGCGGCCGAGGGTTTCGCGACGGTCACGTCGCCGGACGGTTCAGCGCTCACCGGTGTCGCCGCCAGGCCAGTGGTGCCACCGGCCGTCTTCCGATCCTCTGGCGACAGGTCCACGGCGTCTGGTCTTCCACTTGCCGTGGGCTTGCCGGTCAAATGTCGGCCTGCCGCCCGGCGCGAGCGTACCTGCGTGCCGTCGGTCGGAGATTCCTTTAGCACGAACAGCCCCGTCGTGATCAGTGATGCGCGATGTCGCCCCCTCATCACACTTCCCTGGCGGCGCCTGCCTTTATTTGCCTTCTTTTGGGCGCGCAAAACAACCCTCCCCATATTCGGGCGACAAAACCAGGAATCCCCGCACATATCCAGACCCCCTTCGCTAGTCTTCGCAGCTCAGTGTCCAAAAGCTGACAGGAGGGTCCTGTGGCGGCCCAAGTAACCATCAATGAGGGCGTGCTGTGGGTGGGGGGCGAGGCTTATCCTCTGCGTAACATCTCCCACGTCGGCCAGCGCATGGTAGAGGTCGACAAGGGTGCGGCGTGGAAGGAATTCTTCGTCCGTACCCTCGTCTGGCTGTTCTTCGGTGGCATTTTCGCCGCCATTGTGGACGTCGTAGGCGTCATTCTTTTCCTCGGCGTCCAGGCCTTTCTGGTGTGGAGGCTGGTCAACGCCCTGCAGAGGCCGCCGGTGTACGGACTCGTCCTCAACACCTCCGGTACTCAGCGCGAGGCCATCTGGTCCACCCGGCAGGAGGAAATTCACCAGCTGATCCACGAGATCACCAAGGCGATCGGCAACCCCGACATCGCCCAGATGATCATCAACGTGGAGCACGCGGTGGGCGGCGACCTCATCAAGCAGTACGGCTCGGGCAGCATCGGCAAGGCACAGCACAGCGGCAGCGGGGGCATCCAGGCGTCATGAGCGGGGACCAGATCCAGCAGTACGGGGCGGGCAGCATCGGCAAGGCCGAGCACACCGGATCCGGGGACATCGTGGCCGGCGGCAAGAACGTCGGCGTGGCGGAAGCGGGGCCCGCGTTGCAGGCCCTGCTCGCCGAGATCGAGCGGCTGCGGCCGCACTTGGACACCGCGGACCAGGCGGAGGTGGACGCCGCCGCCGGCGCCATCGCCCAGGAGACCTCCGCGGAACGCCGGCGTTCGCTCGTGCAGCGCATCTCCGGCATCGCCGCCCTCGTCGGCGAGGTGGGCCTGCCGGTCGTCACGGCCGCGAAGGCCCTGCTGGCCGGTTGAGAGCACCCAGGGAAAGACCCCGGACCGGTAACGGTCCGGGGTCTTTCCGTACGGACGAAAGGCCGTCAGCCCAGCGGATTCGTCGTGTCCCTCAGCGTCGTCAAGACGTCGGTGTACAGGCGGGACTTGATCGTGCCCAGCGTGTTGCCCGCCTTGCCGGACAGGGACTCGGCCAGCGCCACCGCCGTCGTACGGACCTCCGCCTCCGGGACCGCCCGGTCCACGATCGACGCCGCCGCCGCGTCCTCACCCCCGTACCGCCGTGCCGTCGTCATCGCCTCGTGCGCCGTCTGCGGGGTCAGGCGGGCGCGGATGAGGCCGGACATGCCCGGGGTGAACGGGATGTCGATGTCCGCCTCCGGGAGGCACCAGTAGCCGCGGTCCGCGCGCATCACGCGGAAGTCGTGGGCCAGCGACAGCATCGCCCCGGCCGCGAACGTGTGGCCCTGGAGCGCGGCGACCGTGATCACCGGCAGCGACAGCATCCGCGCGAACAGTTCGTGCACCGAGACCACGTAGTCGTGGTAGTGGTCCGCGTTGGCGAACAGCCACTCCAGGTCCAGGCCGTTGGACCAGAACTTGCCCGTCGCCGCCGTCACCAGGGCGCGCGGGCCCTCCGCCTTCTCCACCTCGTCGAGCGCGGCCCCGACCGCGGCGATCCAGTCGGGGTGGAAGCGGTTCTCGCCGTCTCCCAGGTCGAGGACGAAGACGTTCTCGTGGCGGTCCAGCGTGGGCATGGCGGCGCTCCGTTCACCTGTGGCCTACTCGTCAGTAACTTAAGGGCCGGGCACAGGGAACGCAAGACTCCGGAGCATGCCCGCGTGCGTCAGGAGTAACTGAAGTCGCCCACCGTCCAGGCGCTGACGTCCTCGATCGCCACCCGGTACATGCCGCCCGTCTCCGGGACGCCGACCGTGCCCTGGATGATGCGGGCCACATGGAAGTGGAGGTGGGTGGGCGGGCCTTCCCGCTTCACCGGGGCGTCGAAGACGGAGGCGAACTCGGCGAGCTGTTCCGAGTCCTTCAGCACCTCCGCGACCCTCTTCCGCCACACGGATTCGGGAGCCAGCCGGCCGGTGATGACGGCACCACCGGTGACCACGGTCAGAGACATCTGGCTGCTCTGCCCCGATTCCACGCGGGCGGCGATGTCTACGATCAGCTCGTCGGGCTTCACCATGGGCCGGATTCTATGCGGGGGCGCTCCCCGGCGCGCCGCCCGCTGTCCGGGACACGACCCCCGCACCCCTCTGACCTGCCCGGACAAGGTGAGGGTTGTCCAGGACAAGCCCTTCCCCGTTGATCCCGGCCGCCGCCGTTCGGCAAGGTCGAGGGTGTCAGCGGGGGATCGGGCCGCGGCGAGGGGGAGACCGCGGCCCGCACCGCCGCCGCGGGCCCGCGCACACACGGCGCCCGACTGACGCGCCGGGCGTCCGGCCTCAGGACACGTCCACGCGTACCGGGTCGCCCAGCAGCCCGTCGGTGTAGGCCACGTACTTCGGGGTGAAGGTGCCCTTGCCGGTGACGGTGCCGGAGATGTTCTCGCCCGGGGCGAGGTCCACCGTGTCGATCTCCTCCTCGTCCACGCCGAGTTCCACCGTGTGCTTGGTGCCGTCGGTGTCGGTGATCGTGAAGTACAGCGGGTTCACGCCCACCTCGTCGTCGCCGTCGTTGACGACGGTGACCAGCACGCTGGTGTAGTCGCTGCCGTCGGCCAGGATGCTCTTGCTGAACTCCGCGCGCTCCGCGGTGAGCTTCACCGGGCCGCCGCCGCCCTGCTCGGACGTCTCCTTCGCCCCGGCGGAGGCGCTGACGGAGGACTCGGCGGCCGTGTTCCCGCCGTCGTCGGAGTCGCCGCCGCTCGCCGACAGGGCGGCGATGAGGACGACGAGGCCGAGGACGCCCGCACAGCCGAAGCCCGCGAAGGTGAGGAATCGGCCCCTCCTCGGGGGCGGCGGGGGCGGTGTGCCGTGGAAGCCGTACCCCGGAGGCTGCGGGTACGGCTGCTGGTTCGGGTACGGCTGCTGGTTCGGGTCATTGGGCTGGGTCACGGTGCTGCATCCCTCTTACGTCGTTCGCTTCGTGCGCGTAGGTGACCCACGAGGTATGCGACCAGTTGCCCACTACCGGACGTATTCACCCGATCGTGGTGAAGCGTCCCCGCCGCGATAATCGGGGCATGACCTCACCTCCTCTCGGCGTGGACGCCGTGCACGAGCGGCTCGCGGGCGATCTGCTCGCCGTCGGGGCGCCGTACGGCCTGGTGCTGGCCGGCGGGGAGGCCGTACGGGCGCACGGGCTGGTGGACGCCCGGGTCAGCGAGGGGATGGATCTGGCCACCGAGCACCCCGCGGGCATGGCGGAGATCGCCGGGGCGGTGCGGGCGGGGCTGGAGGAACGCGGGTGGCCCGTCGAGGCGCCGGTGGTCGATCCGCTGGCGGCGCGGCTGGTGGTGGGGGACGAGGAGACCGGGGTGCGGTGTCGGGTCGACCTGCGCAAGGAGGTGCTCTGGCGGCCGCCGGTGAGCACAGCGGCCGGTCCCGCGCTGTCGCTGGAGGACCTGGTCGGTACGCGGGTGCGGGCGCTGGCGGACCGGGGGCTGCCGCGTGACCTGGTGGACGTGCACGCGGCCGCGGACCGGTGGAGTCCGGCCGAGCTGGAGGAGCTGGGGCGCCGGCACGCGCCCGACACCTTCGACCTGGCCGAGCTGCAGTCCCGGCTGACCGGCACGGAGTGGCTCGACGACCGCGAGTTCCGCGCGCACGGGCTGGACACGCCGCAGCTCGAGGAGCTGCGGCGCTGGGCGCTGGGCTGGGCGGACGACATCGCGGAGCGGCTGGTGGAGGGCGGGGCCCCCGAGGAGTAGACCCGCGGTCCGCCTCCCCGGCCGGGGAACGGTGCATTCCCGTCAGGGTGCCCGGCCGGGCTCCGGCGGCCGGAGCTAGGGTCGGCCCCATGACGACTACCGAGAACAACAGCGCCTCGCCGCTCGCCGTCGAGGTCGGCGCCCTCACCGGCGGTCCGGCCGACCTGTCCCAGTACGCGGGCCGTGCCGTGCTCGTCGTGAACGTGGCCTCCAAGTGCGGGCTGACACCGCAGTACGAGGGTCTGGAGCGGCTGCACGAGCGGTACGCGGAGCGCGGGTTCACCGTGCTCGGCGTGCCCTGCAACCAGTTCCTCGGGCAGGAGCCGGGCTCCGCCGAGGAGATCGCGGAGTTCTGCTCGGCGACGTACGGGGTGACGTTCCCGATGACCGAGAAGGTCGAGGTGAACGGGGACGGCCGGCACCCGCTGTACGAGCGTCTTGTGGGTTTCGCCGACGCCGAGGGGCACAGCGGGGACATCCGCTGGAACTTCGAGAAGTTCCTCGTCGGCCGGGACGGCGCCGTCGTGGCCCGTTTCTCCCCGCAGACCGAGCCGGAGTCGGCGGAGGTCGTGGCGGCCGTGGAGAAGGCCCTCGGCTGAGCCCTGGCCCTACCCGTCGACGTGCCCGTTGACCTTGCCCTTGGGTCAAGGGCGAGGGTCTGCGTCACCGGGCGGACGGACCGCCCGGTGACGGAGAATGTCGACGTGGACGAGGAACTGCTCTCCATCGGGGCGTTCGCGGCCCGCAGCCGCCTGTCGGCGAAGGCCCTGCGCCTGTACGACCGGCTGGGGCTGCTGGCGCCGGCCCGGGTCGACGCGGACACCGGCTACCGGTACTACCGGGCGGACCAGGTCGAACAGGCCCGGCTGGTGGCGCTGTTGCGGCAGCTGGACATGCCGCTGGCGCGGATCGCCGAGGTGGTGGACGCGGGCGACGGGACGGCGCGGGCGCGCCGGCTGGACGCGTACTGGGCCGAGGTCGAGGCGCGCCACGCCTCGCAGCGGACGCTCGCCGACTATCTCCGTGGACGGTTGTCGGGGAGGAGCCTCGAGATGTACGGGAAGTTCACGGTGGAGACGGTGGACGTGCCGGAGCAGGTGGTGATCACCGAGTCGCGGCACATCCTGGCGGACGAGCTGCCGGCGTGGATCGGCGCGTCGCTGGGACGGCTGGAGGAGGGCGCCCGCGCCTGCGGCGGGGTGTCCGGGTCGCCGTTCGTCGTCTACCACTCCGAGGTGTCGGTGGAGAGCGACGGGCCGGCGGAGGCGTGCGTGCCGATCGCCGACGAGGCGGCGGCCCGTGCCTGGGCCGAGGAGCGGGGCCGGGCGCGCGGGACGACGGTACGGGTGGAGCCGGCGAGGCGGCTGGCCCGCACCCGGATCACCAAGGCGCAGGTCGCGCACCCGCAGATCCTGGCCGCCTTTGAGGCGGTGGAGGCGTGGATGCGGGAGCAGGGGCTGACGTACGCGGGACCGTGCCGTGAGATCTACTTCGCGGACTGGGACGCGGCGGGTCCGGAGGACCCGGTGTGCGACGTCGCCTTCCCGGTCGCGGAGGCCGAGTCCACGGCGGTCTGAGGCGACTTCCGCGGTCACGGGGCCGGTCGCGGGGGTTCGCGGCCGGTCCTGCCTCTTCCGGTGGGGCGGGCCGGGGTTCGGGGCCGTGCGCCGGGAGTGGGGCGCGAGCCGGCCCTCTCGGCAAGGACGGCGGACTCGTCGAGAGGGCCTGTCGGTGGGGCTGCTGCCTGCGCCGGAGGACGCGGGGACTACTTGACCGAGGCCACGAAAGCGTTCCACGCGTCGGCCGGGAACGCCAGCTTCGGACCCTCGGGGATCTTGGTGTCCCCGAGCTCCAGCGCCTCTCCGGTGGTCGACCTGACCATCACGCACGCGCCGTTGTTGTTGGTGTAGGAGGACGTCGTCCACGTTTCCGTGGCGCCCAGACGAATTGCCATGTTCGCTCCGTAGCCAGATGCTGAGTTGCTGTCACCGGCCTGCGCATTCCGGCGTGGACCGCAGAACGGATTGCGCCAACCGTCGGTGCTGGTTGGCGTGATCGACGCTACTCGTCACCCTCGGCGTCCGGAGGTGTCGTTCACTCGACCGGATGGCATATTCCGGGCGGGACTTCCAGTCGTACACGTCGTCCGTGTATCATCCGCCGCTTCCGCAACGGGAGTTCAGCGCGCGTACTCCTTGGCGAGCCGCTCCACCAGCCGCCGCGACTGCTCCACGTTCAGCGACTGCGCCCTCAGGTGCTCGTACATCACCGTGTACTTCTGCACGTCGTGCGGCTTCTCCAGGTACAGGTCGCTGGTGACGCCCTCGATGTAGACCACGCTGGAGTCGGCCGCGTCGGCGAACTCCAGGATGGAGTACTGGCCGTTGATGCCCGCGTGCGCGCCGACCTCGAACGGCAGCACCTGCACGGTGACGTGCGGCAACTGGCTCAGCTCCAGGACGTGCTCGAGCTGTTCGCGCATCACCTGGCGGCTGCCGACGACCCGGTGCAGCGCGGCCTCGTCGAGCACCACCCACAGCCGCAGCGGGTCCTGTTCGGCGGTGATCCGGCTCTGCCGGCGCAGCCGCACCTCCACCCGCTTGTCGTTCTCCTGCTCGGTGGACTCCGGCGAGCCTCCCTGCACGATCGCCTCGGCGTACGGGCGGGTCTGCAGCAGGCCGGTGATGATCTGCGGTTCGTACACCCGCAGCGACTCCGCGTCCGTCTCCAGGCCGATGTAGACGCTGTACGGGATGTCGCCGAAGGCGTGCCACCAGCCCTGCTGGCGGGAGTCCTTGGCCATCTGCATCAGCGAGTCGACGATCCGCTGGTCCTCGACCTCGTACACCCCGCACAGGTCGCGCACGTCGCGCTGGCTGATGCTGCGGCGGCCGTTCTCCAGCCGGCTGATCTTCGACTGCGACACCAGCAGCCGCTCCGCGACCTCCTCGGCGGTCATGCCCTTCAGCTCACGGAGCCGGCGCAGCTCCTGGCCGAGCCGGCGCCGCCGGACGGTGGGATTGACATTGGACGCCACGGGACGTGCACCTCCGGCTGCGTGCCTCGTACTTGCACTGTGGACCTGGACTTCGTCGTGCCACTGTGTGTGTCTGCTCGATGACTCGACGACTCGTTGAGCAGACTGCCACCAATCTGCGTACTACCGCTGGGAAATGGTGGATATACGACCGGTACACGCCGGCTCACGGCCGGGGGGCCGTGAGTTCGGTGTGCCCTCGGGCACGCCGAGCGGGGCGGAGAGAGCCCGTGTGTTCTCTCCGCCCCGCTCGGACAGCGGCTCCCGTGACCGGGTCTGCGGTGCCGTGGATCCGGGGTGCGCCCCGCCGAGCCCGGGGGACGTACGGCTCAGTGGGCGGCTGCGCGTGCCATGGATCCTCGGCGTGGTTGCGCCGGAACGCCGCGGGCGGGCTCCGGTGCGCCCCTGCCGCCGGGGGCCTGCCGGCCCGCCGGTGGTGCGGAGCTACGGCGCGGCTGGGCCGCGACGCCGTTCTGGACGTCCATCACCGCGTGTGCGACGAGTCCGCCCATGGGGTCGTGCCGGATCAGGTCCCGCAGCCGGGAGCGCGAGGACCGGCCCTCGTTCCCCGGGTACAGGTGCTTGCCGAGGCCGACCGCGTGCGCCAGCGCGGCGAGCGCCGCGGTCCGCGGGTCCGGCGGCACGCCGGTGCGGATCGCGGAGTCCAGCCGGGCCCTGATCTCCCGGCTGATCTCGGTGTCGGTCGCCTGGTAACGGGTCGTCGGCAAGACCCCGCACATCTGGCCGGCCACGGCGTGCACCATGCCGCACCGCTCCAGATGCGAGAGGTAGGTCTGGCGGAGCCCGAGTCGGGGCCCGCCGATCCAGTGGACGGCCCGCACGGGAGCGCCACGCCGTCGCAGCAACTCCAGTGCGCTGTCCAGTGTTGGGTCTCCAGTCGGCCGTGGTACGACCACGGCGATACGATCCCCGTCTGGGGCTATCCGTCCGGCCAGCGCCAGCTCCACTAGCTGTGCTCCGGCCAGACCGAGGTCGAGCGACTGCGGCTGTGCAGTGGTACCCGTGGCCGGGTCCAGTGCCAGCAGCAGAAGCTCCTCCGGAAGTGTTCTGCGGCTCCTGCCCATCCATGCCTCCCCGCGTGGATGAATGACAGGGTGACCCCTCTCACATTGGTCTGTCGAGGGTGCGTGACCGGTTCGTAGTGGAACCGGTAGGTATGTCGTTCTCGTCTACCACGTGGGGTAAGCCCGCACACAGGACACTGGTACATGGTTCGGACAGCGCTTCGGAGCGATGTCACGGGCGGGCGGTTCACGGTTCGGTTGGCGCACGCGGGACGTGCGGCACATGGAGGAGGCATCGGTGGCGGGCGAGTCCCCCGACAGGTCGAAGCAGCGCGAGTCGTCGGCAGAACAGACGTCGGGGAGCGCCGGGCCGGTTCCCGAGAAGCAGGATCCCCGCCTTGCGGTCGCCCGTGGGGCGGGTGACGCGAAGGACGGCCGGAAGGCCGACACGGCTACGCGCGTGCTGTCGGTGCCGCAGGCTTCCAAGGGGCCTGACGCCGATGCCTCCGCCGGCGCCGAGGGCGCGGAGGCGGGTGACGGGCGTCTGCGGGAGGCCGTCGCGGCGTGGGTGCGGTCGGCCGAACCTGGGTCCGAGGCTTCCTCGGAGGCTCCTGAGGGCGCCTCCGGCGTCGGGGAGGACGAGGGGGCCGAGGAGGGCGTCGAGTCCGCCCAGAGCGGCGAGAACGGCGGTGAGGGGGCTCGCGGGGGCGGTGCGGCCGACAAGGACGCGGGTGCGGCCAAGGACGCGGGTGCGGCCGGTGACGTGACGGAGGACGCCGCCCCGTCCGAGGACGCCGACCGGGGTGACGCCCCTGAGGGCGAGGCCGACGACGCCACGACCGACGGGCCCAAGCCCGCCGACGGCAAGGCGGACGCCAAGGACGACGGCGAGGGCGCCGTCACGGCCAACGATGTCGAGGGCGCCGACAAGGCCGGCGACGCCAAGGGCGATGCCGGGACCGACGGTGGCGAGCGCGACGAGAACGGCGCCGACCCCGAGGCCGACGGCAGGACCTCCGCCGGCGCCGGTAAGACCGCCGGCGCCACCGGTGACGCCACGACCGACGATGGCAAGAGCGCCGGTAAGGCCGCCGCCGGCGCCGCAGTCACGGCCAAGGCCGCCGCTGACGCCGGTAAGGGCGACGGCGAGGCCACCGCCAAGGACGGCGACGGCAAGGCCGACGGCGGCACGGGCACCGGCACGACCGCCGACGCCGAGCCCGGCGAAACCGCCCCCGGCGCCGAGGGCGACGACGAGACCCCCGGTGACAAGTCCGACGGCGACACCGACTCCCCCGTCGATCAGCCCACCGCCGTCTTCCGGGCCCCCCGCCCCTCCAAGCCCTCCGTCGATCAGCCCACCACCATGCTCAAGCTGGGCGACGCGGCCGCCCGGGCCGCCGAGGCCGAGCGGACCAGCAAGTTCGTCGCGTTGAAGCCCGACCCCGCCATAAGGCAGACCCCGCGTCAGGACGGGCCCGCCGCGGCGGAGTCGACGACGTTCCTGCCGCAGGTGGGTCCGGAGCGGACGACGCAGCAGCCGTTGCCGCCGAAGCCGCCGCTGGACCTGCTGGCCGAGCTGACCAACACCCCGCCGCCCCCGCAGACCCCGCTGCGGACGGCCGTGCGGCGGATCAAGATCTGGACGCCGCTGGTCGTCCTGCTGGTGATCGTCTTCGCGGTCGTGCAGAACTTCCGTCCGCTGCCGACGCCCACGCTGGTGCTGACCGCGCAGGACACGTACACGTTCGAGGGCGGCAAGCCGCAGATCCCGTGGCCGGAGAACGG
This sequence comes from Streptomyces sp. P9-2, assembly GCF_051903975.1. Classification (NCBI taxonomy): domain Bacteria; kingdom Bacillati; phylum Actinomycetota; class Actinomycetes; order Kitasatosporales; family Streptomycetaceae; genus Streptomyces; species Streptomyces sp. P9-2. The sequence goes on along the minus strand of NZ_CP192633.1, from coordinate 2,003,823 downwards.
CCAGGCCGCGCTGGACGTCGACGGCATCGGCACCTTCGGCTCGTCCGGCGAGCAGAAGCCCGTGCCGATCGCGAGCGTCGCCAAGGTGATGACCGCGTACGTGATCCTGCGTGACCACCCCCTGAAGAGCGGTGCCGAGGGTCCGAAGATCGAGGTCGACGCGCTCGCCGAGCAGCAGTCGGACGCCGGGCAGGAGTCGACGGTGAACGTCACCAAGGGCGACGCGATCAGTGAGCGGGAGGCCGTCGAGGCGATCCTCATCGCGTCCGCGAACAACGTGGCGCGGCTGCTGGCCCGCTGGGACGCCGGCTCGGAGGAGGCGTTCGTCGAGAAGATGAACGAGGCCGCCGAGGACCTCGGGATGTCGGACACGACGTACACCGACCCGTCGGGCCTGAACAACACCACCGTGAGCACCGCCGTGGACCAGGTGAAGCTGGCCCGGGCGGCGATGCAGCAGCCCGCGTTCCGCGAGGTCGCCGCGATGATGGAGTACACCGACTACAAGGGCGAGAAGCACGGCAACTGGAACCGTCTGGTCGGCAAGGACGACGTGGTCGGCATCAAGACCGGCACCACCACCTCCGCGCTGGGCAACCTGTCGTTCGCGGCGAAGAAGGACGTCGACGGCGAGGTGCACCGGATCGTCGGCGCGGTGCTGCGCCAGCCGGAGGGCGGCGAGGACCACACGATCCTGTCGGGCGCCCTGGACGCCGGGCACAAGCTGATCCTGGCCGGCCAGGACGCGCTGCGGGCGGAGACCATCCTGAAGAAGGGCACGGTCGTCGGGTACGCGGACGACGGTCTCGGCGGCCACACCCCGGTCGTCGTCACCGAGGACGTCAAGGCCGTCGGCTGGGCGGGGCTCGAGGTGAAGCTGACGTTCGCCGGTACGGAGCTGCCGCACACGGCCCGGGCCGGGACGAAGGTCGGCACGCTCACCGTGGGTGACGGCAAGAACGGCGCCGTCAAGGTGCCGGTCGCGCTGAAGGAGGACCTCGTGGAGCCCGGCTTCACGGACAAGCTGACCCGCGTCGCCTGATCCGGCGGCGGATCGACGACGGCCGCACCCCGCGGACCGCCGCCCACCCGGGCGGACGGTCCGCGGGGTGCGTGCTAGCGTCACGAAACGGGCAGGAAACGGGCGAAGAACGGGATCACGGGGAGTGCCGACAGGTGGCGACAGCGGAGCCGACACGCGCCGACGACGCGAACCCGGGCCCGGGAGCCGGCCCGCGAATACCCGCATCCGGAGCGGAGCGGTCACAGGCGGACGCCTCCCAGGAGGACGCCCCGAAGGGGGGCGCCCCTCAGGGTGACTCCCCCCGGAGCGACCAGGGCCGTGCGAAGGCCGCCGTCCTCGCCGTGCGCGCCCGCAGGCTGCGCCACCCCGTGCTGTCCGTCACCGCGCTGTCCGGGCTGCTGCACGTCGTCTGGTTCTTCACCTTCGCGAACAGCGGCGGCGACCTCGCCGCGCAGGACGCGTGGGCCGAGTTCGTGGGCCGGCACCCTGACTCCGCGTACAACCTCGCCTGGTACGGCGGGATGCACCCGGTGTCGTACAGCGTGGTGTCGCCGTACCTGATGTCGGTGCTCGGCGTGCGGACCACGATGATGATCGCCGGCACGGTGTCGGCGGGTCTGCTGACGTTGGTGCTCATGCGCAGCCGGTCCGTGCGCAACCCCCTGTGGGCGGCGCTGGCGGGCGTGTTCGCGCTGCTGTGCAACGCCGCCTCCGGCCGGGTGACGTACGGGCTGGGCACGATGTTCGCGCTCGGCGCGGTCGCGGTCGTCTTCTGCTGGCCGTACCGGTGGCGGTACAAGCGCTGGGCGAAGGCGCTGTGCGCGGCCCCGCTGGCGGCGCTCGCGACGATGGCCTCGCCGGTCGCCGGCCTGTTCGTGGGACTGGTGGCGGTGGCGCTGTTCCTGCAGAAGCGCCGGCCGGGCGCCTGGGCGCTGGGGCTCGCGCCGAGCGCGGTGGTCGCGGTGTCGGCGTGGCTGTTCCCGTTCTCCGGCACGCAGCCGATGGGCTTCGGCTCGGTCGTGCTGCCGTTCGCGTACTCGGTGCTGGTGTACGTCCTGGCGCCGAAGGACTGGAAGACGGTCCGGATCACCGCGGCGGTGTACGGGCTCGGCGTGGTGCTGGTCTGGCTGATCAGCTCGCAGATCGGGTCGAACATGACCCGGCTCGCGATGCTGTTCGGCGGTGTGGTGCTGGTGGCGGCGCTGCCGTTCGCCGAGCCCCGCTCCCTCAAGTGGTACGCGCTGGTCGTCGCCGTCGTCGGCTTCAACTGCTGGATCGGTGTGAAGTCGGTCAACGACGTGGTGAACACGACGCCCGCCGCGTCCTGGGCGCGTGAGCTGGCGCCGCTGGTGAACGAGCTCCAGGAGGTCGGCGCCGAGCAGGGCCGGGTGGAGGTCGTCCCGGCCCGCTCGCACCGCGAGGCGTCCGCGCTGGCGCCGTACGTGAACCTGGCGCGCGGCTGGAACCGCCAGGCCGACATGGAGCGCAACCCGCTCTTCTACGACGACACCCTCAACGCGGCCAACTACCACGAGTGGCTGAAGCGCTGGGGCGTGCACTACGTGGTGCTGCCGAAGGACGAGCCGGACGGCGACGGCGGCCAGCGCGAGCGGGAGCTGGTGCAGCAGGGCCTGCCGTATCTGAAGCAGGTCTGGGGCGACGCGAACTGGCAGCTGTTCGAGGTGCGGGCGCCGACCCCGCTGGCGGAGCCGAACACGGTCGTGGAGCGCGCCGAGCAGGGCGAGTGGACGCTGCGGGTGGAGAAGCCGGGCCGGATCCTGATCCGGGTGCCGTACTCGCCGTGGCTGGGCCTGGTCGACGCCGAGGGCAAGGCGCTGGACCCGCCGCAGGAGACGGAGGAGTCCGAGAACCGCCCCGAGGGCGAGCCGAAGTCGTACGAGAACGTGCACGGCTGCCTGATGGAGACGGAGGAGGACGCCAACGGCGACAAGTGGACGATGCTGCTGGCGCCCGAGGCGGGGACGTACCGCCTGGCGGCCCCGTACAAGTGGGGCGAGCGGGGCACGCCGTGTCCGGAGGAGATGCGCTGAGGCCGGCCCCGGGGAGGGTTCCCCGGGGCTTCTTCATGTCGCCATTCTGTTCAGATCACTGAACGACGGTCAGCAAGGCGAACGTTTTTGCCTGGTCTTGACCGACCGTTTTCTTGTCGTGCTCCCGCCACAGTGCCCACGATGAGCGGGCACTTCGCACCCTTCCTCGTTCCTGCCCCGCTCAGGCGAAGTGCCAACCAGCTGAGCGGTGTTCACAAGGCGGACCCTGGAAGGGGGGACATGAACGGTCTCGACTGGGCGGTGCTCATCGGCTACTTCGCCGTGATGGTCGCCATCGGTGTCTGGTCGCACAAGCGGGTGGACAACGTCAGTGACTTCTTCACCGCCGGCGGCAAGATGCCCTGGTGGCTCTCCGGGATCTCCCACCACATGTCGGGCTACAGCGCGGTGATGTTCACCGGCTACGCCGGCATCGCCTACACGTACGGCGTCACCTCGTTCGTCACCTGGTCCTTCCCCATCGCCCTCGGCATCGCCATCGGCTCCAAGCTGTTCGCCCCGCGCATCAACCGGCTGCGCTCCCGGCTCCATGTGGCCTCGCCGCTGGAGTACCTCAAGAACCGCTACGACCTGCGCACCCAGCAGGCGCTGGCCTGGTCCGGGATGCTGCTGAAGATCGTCGACGTGGGCGCGAAGTGGGCGGCCATCGCCACCCTGCTGTCGGTGTTCACCGGGGTCTCGCTGAACCAGGGCATCCTCATCACCGGCGCGGTCACCGCCGTCTACTGCACCATCGGCGGCCTGTGGGCGGACGCGCTGACGGAACTCGGGCAGTTCGTCATCCAACTGCTCGCCGGCATCGCGATGTTCGTCGCGGTGGTGATGGAGCTCGGCGACCACGGCGGCTTCCTCGGCGCGTGGGACGAGCCGGAGCTCCAGGGACACGGGGAACCGCTGGTCGGGCCGTACGGCACGGTGTTCCTGCTCGCGTTCCTCTTCATCAAGCTGTTCGAGTACAACGGCGGGATGCTCAACCAGGCCCAGCGGTACATGGCCACCTCCGACGCGCGTGAGGCGACGCGGTCCGCGCGGCTGTCGGCGGTGCTGTGGCTGGTCTGGCCGCTGGTGCTGTTCTTCCCGATGTGGATGTCGCCGCTGCTGGTCGAGTCGCAGAAGGCGGACGGGTCCGACTCCTACGCCCTCATGACCGAGCAACTGCTGCCGCACGGACTGCTGGGGCTGGTCATCGTCGGATTCTTCTCCCACACGATGGCCATGTGCTCCTCCGACGCCAACGCGATCGCTGCGGTGTTCACGCGGGACGTGGCGCCGGTGCTGTCCGCCCGGGCGCGGGCGTGGGGGGAGCGGTCCGGCCTGGTCGCGGCCCGGGTGACGACCGTGGTGTTCCTGGGGCTGTCCATGGCGGTGGCCACGCAGGTGGACTCGCCGACGTTCAAGGACATCATCACCGTGGTGATCAAGTGGGTGGCCGGGCTGATGGGGCCGATCGCGATTCCGATGATGCTGGGGCTGCTGCGGCCGTTCCGGCGGTCCGGGCCGACCGCCGCGCTGGTCAGCTGGGGGCTGGGGCTGGTGGCGTTCTGGCTGGTGAACTACCCGGTCCACTGGGCTGTGGAGGGTGGGGTGCCGTTGGAGTACCAGGTGTCGATTCCGTTGGCCGTGTCGCTGGTGCTGTACGTGGTTGTCGGGTTCGTCAAGCCCGAGGACACGGAGGAGAGGCTTGCGGTTATCGAGCGGGTCAACTCCGACGGGGACGAAGGTGGGGCGGGGGTTGCTCTTCCCGCTCCTGCGGGGGAGGGCGGGGTTCCTGTGAAGGACTGAGGTTTCTTCGCCCCCTCCACCCCTTCCGTTCCCTTCCCTTGGGGGCTTCGCCCCCGGACCGCCTTTGCGCGGTTCCCCGCGCCCCTAAGCGCCTCTCCTAAGCGCCTCGCGGATAGCGGGTCAGCCAGGCCGGGGAGGATGTTGCCGGGGTGTGGAGGGCAGGGCCCTGGGTCATTTCCATCGCGAAGTCGTCGGCCAGTTCCAGGATCGTGGGGCGGCCCTCCAGCTCGGCCAGCCAGGCCGGCGGGAGGGCCGTCTCGCCGTGCAGGGCCCCCAGCAGGCCGCCCGTCAGCGCCCCGGCCGCCGCGCTGGGGCCGCCGTGGTTCACGGCGAGGCACAGTCCGTGCCGTACGTCCTCCCCCACCAGCGCGCAGTACACGGCAGCGGACAGCAGGCCCTCGGCCGTGGCGTCGCCGAGCAGTTCCGTGACCCGGTCCGGGCCGGGCATGCCCTGCCGCACCGCGCCCAGCGCCCGCTGGAGGGCGTCCGTCACCGGCTGGTGGCCCGGCCGCGCGGCCAGCAGCGCGAGCGTGCGCTGCACCGCCGTGTCCAGGCTGTCGCCCCGGGCCAGCGCGTGCACCACCACCGCGTACGCGCCCGCCGCGAGGCAGGCGACGGGATGACCGTGGGTCTGCGCCGCGCACTCCACCGCGAGCTGCGCCACCAGTTGCGGGTCCCAGCCGACCAGCAGCCCGAACGGCGCCGAGCGTGCCGCCGCCTCCGGTCCCGCCTCGCCGGGGTTCTTGGGCGCGTCCAGCGTGCCCATCGTCGCGTCGCCCAGGCCGAGGAGCAGCGGGCGGGCGGGGTCGCGGCGGGCGTACAGCCACTCCTCCCGGGCCAGCCAGCCGTCCTCCTTGCGCCGCTCGTCCGGCCCCCAGTCGCGCTGCGTGGTGGCCCAGCGCAGATACGCCCGGTGCAGATCGGTCGGCGGGTGCCAGGCGCCGGTGTCGCGGCGTACCTGGGCGCGGATCAGGCCGTCCACGGTGAAGAGGGTGAGCTGGGTGTGGTGGGTGACCGCGCCGCGCCGGCCGTAGGCGGGGGCGAGGTCGGTCAGGCCCTCCGCGCCGTGGGTCCGGCGGATCGCGTCGAGGTCCAGGCCGTCCACGGGCGCGCCCAGCGCGTCGCCGACGGCCACCCCGAGCAGCGTTCCGCGCACCCTGCTGCGGAAGTCCTGCTGCTCACGGCGCCCCCACACGGGCCCGGCAGTACCAGCCACCAAGACCTCCCGGGACCGTCCGTACGCACGACGCCCAGCACTGTAATCGAACGGGGGTGGTGGGCCGCGAGGCCGGATCGCCTTCCCGTTCGCTGTACGGCTCGCTGTACGGAGTGTGACCCGAGCGGCCGGGAGTCGCCTGTTTCACCCGTCGAGGTCCCGTACGACCGCATCGCGCCGCTCGCGCGCCCAGGCGTAGGACGGGTTCAGCTCCAGGGCGCGGTCCAGGTCGGCGAGCGCCTGGTCGAGGTGGCCGAGGCGGTGGTGGGCCACGCCCCGGCTCGCGTACGCCGACGCGTATCCGGGGTCGAGGGCGAGGGCGCGGTCGTAGGCGTCGAGGGCCTCCTGGTCGCGGTCGGCGGCGTGGAGGGCGTCACCGCGCTCGCAGTGGGCCCACGCGGAGCCGGGGTCGGCGGCGACGGCACGGTCCAGGGCGGAGAGGCGGCCCTCCGGGTCGCCCAGCTCCCGGGCCACGCGGGCGCGGCGGACCAGGGCCCAGCCGTAGTCGGGCTTGAGGGCGAGGGCCCGGTCGAGGGCGGTACGGGCGCCCTCCGGGTGGCGGAGGGCGAGGCGGGTGGCGCCGAGGGAGGCCCAGGCGTAGGCGTCGGCGGGGTCCAGGGCGGTGGCGCGTTCCAGGTCGGCGGCTGCCTCGGTGAGGAGTCCGACGGCGCGCAGGAATTCGCCGCGCAGGCCGAGGGTGCGGGGGTCGTCGGGGGTGAGGGCGAGAGCGCGGCCCAGCTCGGCGACGGCGGCCATACGGTCGTGCCGCGCGGCGTGCGCGAGGGCGCGGTCGCGGTGGATGCGGGCGAGGAGGGGCGGGGGGATGGTGGCGGTCACGGGAGTCACATGGCGCGCCGCCTGGCTGGGAGACGGGTCTGCCGCGGCATCCCGGACGCTGACGGTATCTGCCGAGGCGCGGCGCCGCCGTGGGCTGCTCGCCCGGCGCCTGGGTCTGGAGGCCCGGTCCGCCCCTCGCTGCCAAGGCTCGGACGAATGGGCGCTCCCCGCCCACTCGAGCAGTGTGTCGAGAACGGCCTGCGTCCCGCCGGAGGCCAGCGCGGTCGACAGCCTGTCGCCCCACGTGCTCACCTCCGGCATGAACACGTCCCGCCCCGCGTCCTCCAGGACCCTGATCCAACGAGCGGCGAGCGCCTCCCCTTGGTCGCAGGCCTCCACAAGGCCCCACAGACTGTCGGACACCGCCGCAGGATCGTCGGCGCACAGACGGTGGTACAGCTCTCCCAGGCGCAGCTCGCACCAGGTCTCGTCCAGCCACAGCGTGGCCGTGTCCCGGCCGCTCTCCGTCTCTTCCCGCCACCGGCGGAAGGCTTGCGCCAGCCTGGTGTGGCCGTCGGTCCAGGCGCGCGGGGAGCGTCCACGCTGAAGCCGCAGCATGGGGGCGCGCACGATGTCGTGGTAGCGGATCCGGCCGCCGAGCCGGTCGACGAACGGCAGGGTGGCGACCCAGCTGTACAGCTCGTCGGCCCGCTGCGCATCGCAGTCGGCGGCAACGGCCAGGACGTCCACGTCGAGCAGGCGCGGCAGCGCGCCCGCAAGGGCGGCTGCGCGGTGGCCGGGGTCCTGCTCCCACTTCAGAAAGCGTTCCACAGCGGTGGCGCTGGGGTCGGAGATGTATTCGGGGCCGCCAGGGCGGGTGCCGGCGATCGTGGACAGCAGCACCGGGAGGCCACCGGTGAGGCGCAGCGCCTCGGCGACGACGGGCTCGGCGGTGACGCCCCGCTCGGCGAGCAGTCCGCGCGCCTCCGCCTCGGTGAACGGCTGGAGCGGCAGGGAGGTCATGAAGTCGGCGAAGGTTCCCCAGCGGGCCGGGTCGGCGGGGTGCCGGCCGGCGGTGACGACGACGACCGTGTCGGGCAGGACGCCGTAGCGGTCGGTGGTGAGCAGGTCGTGCAGCCAGGCGTCGAGGAAGGGGCCGGTGCGCTCGTAGGTGTCGAGGAGGAGGACGGTCCAGGGGACGTCGGAGGCGACCGCGTCGAGTTCGTCCGCGAGGACGGGGGTGAGGACGCTCGCCGGGTCGAGGACCAGGCGGACGTCCTCGTGGCTGCGGAAGCGTGCGGCGAGGACGGTGCGCAGCCGGTCGGCGCCGTGGGCGAGCTGCTCGGGGTCGAGGACGGCGGTGAACGGGGCGACGCCGGGGACGAGTCCGAGTCCGGCGAGTCCGGCACGGGCGAGGGCCATGCCGCCCGCGGAGGGGGCGCCGTCCGGGGCGGGGTCGAGGGCGGCGAGAGCGGCGGTCTCGGCTTCGTGCCGCCGCTCACGGTGAGTCGCGAGCGTCCGCTCGAGATCCTTCAACCGGTGTCCCCGTAAGGCGAACTGACGGCACACCGCCTCCAGCACCTCGGGCACGGACCCGGAGGTCTCGTCGACGTACGCCGTCAACGCCCCCTGTTCACGGGCGAGATGCTCGAACTCCTTGACCAGCCGGGTCTTCCCGACGCCCGCGGCGCCGTGCACATGGAAGAGGAAGCGGTGCCGCTCGTCGTCGGGCGAGGTGCCGAAGTTCCGCCGGAACAGCTCGCGACCAGCCCGGCCCGCGTCCGCCGCCGCACCCGCTCCTGAAGAGAAACCCGCCCACGCGCCACCCGCGCACCCCTTCCCCCGCGTCACGACAGCCTCATTCTGCCGCACGCCGATCCGACACCGCAGGGCGACGGCAGTCGGGCTTCACTCTACGTGACCATTCCCCTTGACTTCGGAATATGTTCCGAAGTACCGTCGAGGCGTGTCCACACCAACGGTCGCCTTCTCCGAACTCTCGAAGAACTCGAAGCGTGTCGCCGAGACCCTCGACCTGGCCCACCGCGTGCACGTCACGCGTCGGGACGGGGAGGACCTCTACCTCACGACGGCCCGCCACGACCAGCAGCGTGAGGAGACGGCGGACATCACCGCCCGGCTCCTCGGCGCCCTCGTCCGTAGCGACGCAGGCGAGCGGGCCATACTGCGCGCACTCCCCACGGTCTTCCCCTGGGTGCGCCATCTGTCCGCCGAGGAGGCGAAGGAGTTCGTGGCGGATCTCATCGACGCCACGAACGACGCCGCACACCTGGACGTCCACGGCAACCTGCACCGTCTGGTCACCGAATGGCGCGCGACCGCTCGCATCCTGGCGGAGCCCGAACTGACGGCGAAGCTCACGCGGCGACTGCCGGACGAGGACCACGGCGAGGTGACGGCGCCGTGAGCCCCAAGCGCGGCGACGACGTCGCGCCCCCGCCGGTGGACGGCGAATGGCGTCTGCGTTTCGCGACGAACGAGGCCGCGAAGGGGTGGGGCGAACTGGGCGCGGAGGCGCCGGGCAACGCGCGCCGCTGCTTCGAGGCCCTGCGCAGGGACCCGACGTCCCGCTCGGACCCGGATCGTCAGCACCGCCTGCGGGGCCGGCTGGCCACGGGGAACCTCGGCGGCCGGGACCATCCCCAGTGGGAGTACGAGGTCACGGCCGGCGGCCGGGTGCGCTACCTCGTCGACGAGGCGCGACGCACCGTGCACTTCGTCCACGCGTCGCCGCGGCACCCGAAGGACACCGAGTAGCCGGGACGGGTCGAACGGTCGGCTACTGCACCACGTACACCGTCGTCCCCGCCGTCCCGAACGTCCACAGCGCCTTGCCGTCCTGCTTGGCGACGCGGATGCCGCCCGTCTGGGCGCCCGGGTCGGGCGGTGGGGGTGAGGAGCCGTCGACCGCGTTGGAGAAGGCGACGAAGACGCCGGACTTCTGGGCGAAGTACATGATGTGCTCCACCGGGACGCCGTCGCTGCCGGTGGTGGCCTCGTTGCGGGTGCCGATCGCGTAGGAGCCGGGGTCCGGGGCGACCGTGCCGGGCCACACCGGGAAGGAGCGGCGGGCCGCGTCGCTCGCGTCGACCAGCCAGACGCGCTTCTGGCCGAGGGAGTAGACGATGCGGCGGCCGGTGCCGGAGTCGGCCGGGACCGCGGGGGCCGCCGGCTTCTTCGACGGGGCGGCGGACGGCTTGGGGTCCGCCGTCGCCGTGGCCTTCGGCGGAGTGGTCGCGGCGACGGGCTTCGTGCCCTGGTCCGCCTGGACGCCCAGGACCACCACCACGGCTATCGCGCCCGTGGTCAGCCCGGTCACCCAGGCCCACGAAGGAAGACGGGCAGACACCGGTACGCACTCCTCAGCAACCGAAAGCGGGTCGGATCATCCTACTGCCCGCCGGTACCGGCCCCGGCGTCAGTCGAGGACCGGCAGCAGCTCCGGAAGGTGGCCGTCCGACGCCTCCGCCGCACGCCGCCGCTCCTCGGGGACCTCGCCGTACAGGGTCGTGCGCGGCCTCGCCGGGCGGCCCGCCGCCTCCGCGACCGCGATGAGGTCCTTGACCGACTTGTAGGAGCCGTACGAGGAGCCCGCCATGCGGGAGATGGTCTCCTCCATCAGCGTCCCGCCCAGGTCGTTCGCGCCGGAGCGCAGCATCTCCGCCGCACCCTCCGCGCCCAGTTTGACCCAGCTCGTCTGGATGTTGGGGATCCACGGGTGGAGCAGCAGGCGGGCCATCGCCGTGACCGCGCGGTTGTCGCGGACCGTCGGGCCCGGGCGGGCGATGCCGGCCAGGTAGACGGGGGCGTTGGTGTGCACGAAGGGCAGCGTCACGAACTCGGTGAAGCCGCCGGTGCGCTGCTGGATGCCGGCCAGGGTGCGGAGGTGGCCGAGCCAGTGGCGGGGCTGGTCGACGTGGCCGTACATCATCGTCGACGAGGAGCGGACACCCAGTTCGTGGGCCGTTTCCACGACCTCGATCCACGTCGCCGCCGGCAGCTTCCCCTTGGTGAGGATCCAGCGGACCTCGTCGTCGAGGATCTCCGCCGCCGTGCCCGGGATGGTGTCCAGGCCCGCTTCCTTCGCCGCCGTGAGCCACTCGCGGATGGACATGCCGGTGCGGGTCGCGCCGTTCACCACCTCCATCGGGGAGAAGGCGTGGACGTGCATCCCGGGGACGCGTTCCTTCACGGCGCGCGCGATGTCGAAGTACGCGGTGCCGGGCAGGTCGGGGTGGATGCCGCCCTGCATGCAGACCTCCACCGCGCCGACGTCCCACGCCTGCGCGGCACGGTCCGCGACCTGCTCCAGGGAGAGCGTGTACGCGTCGGCGTCGGTGCGACGCTGCGCGAAGGCGCAGAAGCGGCAGCCGGTGTAGCAGACGTTGGTGAAGTTGATGTTGCGGGTGACGATGTACGTCACGTCGTCCCCGACCGCCGACTTCCGCACGTCGTCGGCGACCCGGCACAGCGCGTCCAGCGCGGGACCGTCCGCGTGGAACAGCGCCAGCGCCTCCGCGTCCGTCAGCTTCGTCGGGTCGTCGGCGGCCGTGCGCAGCGCCTCGCGCACGTCGGTGTCGATCCGCTCGGGGACCATGCCGGGCGCGGCGGCCTCGCGCAGCGCGTCCCAGTCGCCGTACACCTCGTCGAAGTCGGCGCGGCGGTCGCCGGTGCGGCCCTCGGTGTCGATGGTGCGGTGCAGGTCGGTGCGGCCGGTGGCGGTGAACGCCTCGTCCGGCTCCTGCCAGGGCAGGCCCTCCGGGAGGGCGTCGGGGCGTGCCAGACCCGTCTCCGGGTCGGCGAGCGCGGCGACGTGCGGGCGCAGCCGCGGGTCCAGCCAGGGCTCGCCGCGGCGCACGAACTCCGGGTAGACGCAGAGGCGTTCGCGCAGTTCGAAGCCGGCCGCGCGGGACTGCTCGGCCAGTTCCTCGATCTGCGGCCAGGGCCGCTCGGGGTTGACGTGGTCGATGGTGAGCGGGGAGACCCCGCCCCAGTCGTCGACGCCGGCGGCGATCAGCCGCCCGTACTCGGAGTCGACCAGGTTCGGCGGGGCCTGGAGACAGGCGGTGGGGCCGAGGACCAGGCGGGCGACGGCGACGGTGGCGACCAGTTCGTCCAGCTCCGCGTCCGGCATGCCGCGCATCGCGGTGTCCGGCTTGGCGCGGAAGTTCTGGATGATCAGTTCCTGGATGCCGTGGTGGGCGCGGGAGACCTTCCGCAGGGCGAAGAGGGACTCCGCGCGCTCCTCGTAGGTCTCGCCGATGCCGATGAGGATGCCTGAGGTGAAGGGGACCGAGGAGCGGCCGGCGTCCTCCAGGACCCGCAGCCGTACCGCCGGTTCCTTGTCGGGGGAGCCGTGGTGGGGGCCGCCGGGCTCGGACCACAGGCGGGTCGCGGTGGTCTCCAGCATCATGCCCATGGACGGCGCGACCGGCTTGAGCCGCTGGAAGTCGGTCCAGGACAGCACGCCCGGGTTGAGGTGCGGGAGGAGGCCGGTCTCCTCCAGGATGCGGATGGAGATGGCGCGGACGTAGGCGATGGTGTCGTCGTAGCCGTGCGCGTCGAGCCACTCGCGGGCCTCGGGCCAGCGGTCCTCGGGCTTGTCGCCGAGGGTGATGAGCGCTTCCTTGCAGCCGAGCGCGGCGCCCTTGCGGGCGATGTCCAGCACCTCGTCCGGCGACATGAACATCCCGTGCCCGGCCCGCCGCAGCTTGCCGGGCACGGTGACGAACGTGCAGTAGTGGCACTTGTCCCGGCACAGCCGCGTCAGCGGGACGAACACGCTCTTGGAGTACGTGATGACGCCGGGCCGCCCCGCCGCCTCCAGGCCCGCGTCGCGGACCCGGGCGGCGGAGGCGGAGAGGTCCGTCAGATGCTCACCGCGGGCCTGGAGCAGGACCGCGGCCTCGGAGACGTCCAGGGAGACGCCGTCGCGGGCGCGCCTGAGCGCGCGGCGCAGACTGTTCTCGGTCGGGCCGCCGGTTCCGGACGTCGCGGAAGTCGTCATTCTTTGAGCATACGTTCGGCGTGATCAGGACCCGGGAGCGGTGACGAACGGCTGCAGGGCGTCCAGCGCCCGCAGCACCTCCGTCTCCCCCGCCGGCGGCAGCTGCGCCACGACCTCCTCCACGCCCAGCTCCGCGAAGTGGTCCAGCTTCCCCGCGCTGGGACGGACCGCGTACGGGACGACCTGGAGGGCGGCCGGGTCACGGCCGGCGTCGGCCCAGGCGGCGCGCAGCGCGGGCAGCGCCTCGGTCAGACCGCGCCCGCCGATCGGCAGCCAGCCGTCGGCGTAGGAGCAGATGTCGGCGAACAGCTTGGGTCCCGCCGCCCCGCCGACGAGGGTGCGCGGGCCGCTCACCGGGCCGCGCGGCTTCTGCACCGGCTTGGGGTACGCGACGCTCGCCCGGACGCTCACGAACTCGCCGTCGTAGGCGGTCGGTTCGTCCGCCCACAGGGCGCGCATCAGGCCGATCCGGTCACGGACGAGCGCGCGCCGGGTGCGCCACTGCACGCCGTGGTCGGCGGCCTCCTCCACGTTCCAGCCGAAGCCGACGCCCAGGGTGAACCGGCCGCCGGAGAGGTGGTCGAGGGTCGCGATCTGCTTGGCCAGGTCGATCGGGTCGTGCTGCGCGGCGAGCGTGATGCCGGTGCCGAGCCCGAGCCGCTCGGTGACGGCCGTGGCCTGCCCGAGCGCGACGAAGGGGTCGAGGGTGCGGCCGTACTCGCGGGGCAGCTCGCCGCCCGCCGGGTAGGGGCTGGTGCGCTCGACGGGGATGTGCGTGTGCTCCGGCAGGAACAGCCCGGTGAAGCCCCGCTGCTCCAGTTCCCGGGCCAGCCGGACCGGGGTGATCGTCTCGTCGGTGAGGAAGATCGTGACGGCGATGCGCATGGGCGGCCTTTCGTACGCGGACGACGCCCCATGCATACCCGCCCGCTCCTCCCCTGTCCATACCGACCGGTCGGCATCACGCCGTGTCCGGCCCGCGGAACCACAGGCGGCCCGGCCCGCGGACCCGTCCCGAAATCCGTCGATTCCCTTCCCTTCCACGGCAGTTCACTGCTCAATACAAAGGTTGCACCGCACCACCCCTGCACCACCCAGCCCTGTCCTCACCGACACCCGGGAGCAGCAGCATGTGCGAGGAGCATCAGGCCGGCGCCGGACGGCGTGCCGTCTTCCTGACGGGCGCCGCCGCCGCGCTTACCTTGGGGAGCGTGAGCTTCGCCTCCGCGGCCGACGGCGGCCGCAGCCAGACACGGACCGTGAAGGGCACCCTCGACCCCGGCGCCCCCGACTTCGTGTACGTCCCCGTCGAAGTGCCGCACGGCGTACGGGAGATCAGGGTCGCGTACACCTACGACAGACCCCAGGTCCCGCCCGGCACCGCCGGGAACGCCCTGGACATCGGCGTCTTCGACGAGCGCGGCACCGGCCTCGGCGGCGAGGGCTTCCGCGGCTGGTCGGGCGGGGCGCGCACCGAGTTCTTCGTGCGCGCCGACGAGGCCACCCCCGGCTACATCCCCGGCCCGGTACGCGCGGGCACCTGGCACATCGCGCTGGGCCCGTACACGGTCGCCCCGCAGGGCCTGTCGTACGAGATCACGGTGACGCTGACGTTCGGCGAGCCGGGACGGACGCCCCGGCCGGTGTATCCGCCGGAGCGGGCCAAGGGGCGGGGGCGGGCCTGGTACCGGGGCGACTGCCATCTGCACTCCTGGCACTCCGACGGCCGCCGCACCCCCGGGGAGATCGCCGCGCTGGCCCGCGCGGCCGGCCTGGACTTCGTCAACTCCAGTGACCACAACACCCATTCCGCGCACGCCCACTGGGCGGAGGCGGCCGGGGACGACCTGCTGGTGCTGCTCGGCGAGGAGGTCACCACCCGCAACGGGCACGTGGTGGCGCTCGGCACCGACCCCGGCACGTTCGTCGACTGGCGCTACCGGGCCCGTGACAACCGCTTCGGCCGGTTCGCCCGGCAGATCCGGCGCGCGGGCGGCCTGGTCGTGCCCGCCCATCCGCACGCCACCTGCATCGGCTGCAACTGGAAGTTCGGCTTCGGCGAGGCGGACGCGGTCGAGGTGTGGAACGGCCCCTGGACGCCCGACGACGAGGTGGCGCTCGCCGACTGGGACGGCATGCTGGTCGCGTCCGTGCGGGACGGACGCGACTGGATCCCGGCCCTGGGCAGCAGCGACGCGCACCGCGACCCGGACGCCGTCGGCCTGCCGCAGACCGTCGTCCTCGCCGACGACCTCTCCCGCCGCGCCATCCAGGACGGCATCCGCGCGGGCCGCTGCTACGTCGCCGAGTCCGCGGCCGTCTCCCTCACCCTGACCGCGTCAGGCCCGCGCGGCGAACACGCGGGCATCGGCGAACGGCTGCGGGTCGCGGACGACTCCCCCGTCACCGTCCGCGCCGAGGTCACCGGCGCCCCCGGCCGCACCGTACGCCTCGTCACCGACCAAGGAGTGCTGCACACCTCCGCGCCGCTGCCGGCGAGCGGCGAGGGCACGGTGGAATGGCGGACCACCCCGGCGTACGCCGCGTACGTGCGCGCGGAGGTACGGCACGAGGCCACCCTCCCGCCGCTGCCCGGAAGCTTGGCCGCTTTCACCAACCCCGTCTTCCTCGGCCGCCGGTAGGCTCGGCGCCACGATGACTTCTCGCGCCGAACGCAAGTACCGCGTCGCCACGGCCTTCCAGCGCCGCGTCGGGAACCCCCTGCTGCGCCGGATGCCCTTCCAGACCCTGCTGGAGACCACCGGCCGCGTGTCGGGCCTGCCCCGCGTCACACCGGTGGGCGGGCGGCGCGCCGGCGGCGCCTTCTGGCTGGTCTCGGAGTTCGGTGAACGCTCGCAGTACGTGCGGAACATCAAGGCGGACCCCCGGGTGCGGGTGCGCATCCGGGGCCGCTGGCACACCGGCACCGCCCACCTGATGCCCGAGGACGACCCCGTCGCCCGGCTGCGCACGCTCCCCCGCCTCAACAGCGCCGCCGTCCGGGCCGTCGGGGCCGAACTGCTCACAGTACGGGTGGATCTGGACGGATGAGGTCGCACATGTGTGGAGTCCGTGGCGGCCCGCCGTTCCCCGTGTGATCGGTGTCTCGCGAGGCTGACTCATGCGTCAGGAGAAGGCAAACTGGCGTAGTTGCTCGGAATGCATAGGGGGACTGCATGGACGGTGTGCCGCGAGGACCCGAGCAGCGGGGTCCCGGCTCCTCCCCGGAGCCGGTGGCGCTGCGGTTCGGTGTGCTGGGTCCGGTGCGCGCCTGGCATGGCGACGTGCCGGTCGCCACGGGCAGTCCGCAGCAACGCGCGCTGCTGGCCGCCCTGTTGCTGCGCGAGGGCCGCACCGCGACGGCCGCCGAGCTGATCGACGCCCTGTGGGGCGAGGAACCGCCCTCCCAGGCACTGGCCGCGGTGCGCACGTACGCGTCCCGGCTGCGGAAGGTGCTGGACCCGGGCGTCCTGGTCAGCGAGTCCGGCGGCTACGCCGTGCGCGGGCTCGGCGAGGGCGCCCTGGACCTCGGGGCCGCGCAGGAACTGGCGGCGGAGGCGGAGAAGGCCCGCAACACCGGCGACCTGTGCCACGCCCGCGACCTGCTCAACCGGGCGCTGGCGCTGTGGGACGGCGAGACGCTGGCCGGGGTGCCCGGCCCGTACGCGGAGGCGCAGCGCGTCCGCCTGGAGGAGTGGCGGCTCCAACTCCTCGAGACGCGGCTGGACATGGACCTGGAACAGGGCTGCCACGCGGAGGCCGTCTCCGAGCTGACCGCGCTGACCGCCGCCCACCCGCTGCGGGAGCGGCTGCGCGAGCTGCTGATGCTGGCGCTGTACCGCAGCGGCCGCCAGGCGGAGGCGCTCGCCGTGTACGCCGACACCCGGCGGCTGCTCGCCGACGAGCTGGGCGTCGACCCGCGCCCGGACCTGAGCGAGCTGCAGCAGCGCATCCTGGAGGCCGACCCGGCCCTCGCGGAACCGCCCGCCCGGCTGCCCACCGCGGAACCCGTCCCCGTACGTCCGGCACAACTCCCCGCGACAGTCCCGGACTTCACCGGGCGGGCGGCGTTCGTGCGGGAGCTGGGCGAGGTCCTCGCGTCCGCGACCGGCGAGCAGGCGCAGGTGATGGCGGTGTCCGCCGTCGCCGGCATCGGCGGCGTCGGCAAGACCACCCTCGCCGTGCACGTGGCGCACGCGGCCCGGGACGCGTTCCCCGACGGCCAGCTCTACGTCGACCTCCAGGGCGCCGGCGCGCGCGCCGCGGAGCCGGAGACGGTCCTCGGCTCGTTCCTGCGCGCCCTCGGCACCGCCGACTCGGCGATCCCGGACTCCCTGGAGGAGCGGGCGGCGCTGTACCGCTCGGTGCTGGACGGCCGCCGGGTGCTGGTGCTGCTGGACAACGCGCGCGACGCGGCGCAGGTACGGCCGCTGCTGCCGGGCACGGCGGGCTGCGCGGCGCTGGTGACGTCCCGGATGCGGATGGTGGACCTGGCCGGGGCGCACCTGGTGGACCTGGACGTGATGTCGCCGGAGGAGGCGCTGGCGCTCTTCACGAAGATCGTCGGCGAGGAGCGGGTGCGCTCCGAGCGGGAGGCCGCCCTGGACGTGGTGGCCGCCTGCGGCTTCCTGCCGCTGGCCATCCGTATCGCCGCCTCCCGGCTGGCCTCCCGCCGCACCTGGACGGTGTCGTTCCTCGCGGCGAAGCTCGGCGACGAGCGCCGTCGCCTCGACGAACTCCAGGCGGGCGACCTGGCCGTCGCGGCCACCTTCGAGCTGGGCTACGGCGCGCTGGACGCGGCGCAGGCCCGCGCGTTCCGGCTGCTGGGCCTGGCCGACGGCCCCGACATCTCGGTGGCCGCCGCCTCCGCCCTGCTGGACCTGGACGCGGACGCGACGGAGGACCTGCTGGAGTCCCTCGTCGACACGTCCCTGCTGGAGTCGGCGGCGCCCGGCCGCTACCGCTTCCACGATCTGGTCCGGCTCTACGCGCGTGCGTGCGCCGAGCGGGACGAGCAGCCGCCGTCCGAGCGGGAGGCCGCCCGGTCGCGGCTCCTCGACTACTACCTGGCCACGGCGGTGCGCGTGTACGGCATCGAGCGGCCGGGCGACCGGACCGTGGCGCACCTGGAGAAGGGCCGCTTCGAGGGCGAGGAGTTCGACGGCGCGGCACAGGCGCTGGACTGGCTGCACAGCGAGGCGGGGCCACTGCTGGCGTGCGTGCAGCAGTCGCTGGGCCCGGCCATGGTGCGCCGGGCCGTGGACCTGCTGGTCGCCGCCATCGACCTGGCCGAGTCCGGGGTGGACTCCCGCCAGTACGGCAAGACCGCGCGGGCCGCGTGCGAGGCGGCGGCCGCCCTCGGGGACGCCCGCGCCGAGGTGCGGGCCCGGGTCACCGTCGCCCAGGTGCTCAGCCAGGCGGGCCGGTTCGAGGCCGCCGAGGAGGAAGCGAGGCGGGCGGACGCGCTGCTGGCGGAGGCGGACGACCCGTGGGCCAACGGCACCGCCCCCAACCAGCTCGGCATCATCGCCCTGTGCACCGCCCGGTACGCGGACGCCGAGGGCTACTTGCTGCGCGCCATCGACGCCTTCCGCGCCGACGGCAACCGGCCCGGCGAGGCCAGCGCCGTCTGCAACCTCTCCCGCACGCTCGCCTCCATGGGCCGCAGCAACGAGGCCGTCGAACTGGCCCGGCGGGGCGTGGAGATCTACGACGAGCTGGGCATGTCGATGCGGCTGGCGAACGCCCGGTACGCGTCCGGGATCGTGCTCGGCCAGGCGGGCCGCTCCTCGGAGGCGCTGGCCCAGCTCGACGAGGCGCTGTGCATCTTCGCGGAGAACCGCCAGTCGCTGTGGGAAGGCACCACCCACTACCGCATCGCCGAGGTGCACCTGCGGGCCGGACGCCCGGCACGGGCCGCCCGGCACGCCGAACAGGCCCTGGCGATGGGCTGCATCGGCGGCGACTGGATGCGGGCCAACGCCCTCACCCTGCTCGGCCGGGCGCTGGACACCCTCGACCAGGGCGACCGGGCGCGCGCATGCTGGCGCGAGGCGCTGACCCTGTACGACGAGACGGGCTCCGCCGAGGCCGTGCAGGTGCGCCGGCTGCTCGCCCCGCTGTCGGCGGCCTGAGGACGGTCTGAGGGCGGTCTGAGGGGGGCTGAGGAGGGGCTGAGGGCGGCCCCACCGGAGGCGTTCATCGAACGTTTATGGCGGGCTGCCACTCTCATGGAACGGATGCGTCGCGTCGGGGGGCAGGCGGATCCGAGGGGCTCATCTCTACTCTGAGACCCGCTGGAACGCCCGTTCGGCGGCCTTCGGGGGAGTCGCCGAACGGGCCGTTCAACCGCACGTCCCAGTCCACCTGTTGGGGGTTGCACAGATCATGACGGAAGCTACGAACGAGCCGGAGTTCACGACGCAGGACCAGCACGCGCCGACGCCGCCGAGCAAGGACGACCCGGAGGTCACCACGCTCGACCAGCACGCGCCGGCCCCGCCGAGCATCGGCGAGGTCACCACGCTGGACCAGCACGCCCCGGCGCCGCCGGCCCTGGACCGGGACGGCCAGTAAGCCTTCTTCCCACACGGGGACCGGCCGCGGCGGCACGGAGGGGGAGCCGTCGCGGGCGGGTAGTGAGAGGGGCCTTGGTCCGGTGTCGTTGCGACACCGGACCAAGGCCCCTCTCCCATGTGGTGTCGCGGTCAGGCCGCCGGGGCGTAGGAGTCGAGTTCGCACTCGTCGATCTGCGGGAGGCTCGTCTCGTCGTCCACCGGGACCTCGGCCGTGGTGGTCTCGCCCGCCGGGACGAGGACCTCCTCGGTGCCGCGGGTCAGTTCCTCGCCGGCGGCGTCCTTGAAGACCACCGTCACCGAGAAGGTGCCGTCCACCGTGTCGTCGTTGGTGACCTCGACGGTGGCGTACGGCGTCTGCTCGGACGCGCAGTCCACCAGCGTCACGGTGGCCGCGTCCGGGGACGGCGACGCCTCCGAGCCGCCGGAGCCGCTGCTGCCGCTGCCGTACTCGTCGTCGTAGTCGTCATCGTCGTCGTAGTCGCGGTGCGAACCGCTCGACGAGTCGTGGTTCTGGCTGGAACTGCTGCAACCGCCGCCGCTGCTGTCGCCGTCGTGGTGCCCGCTGCTGCCGCCGTGGCCGCGGCCGGTGGAGAAACCGGTGAGCGTGAGGACGACGAGTGCCGAGACAGCGGTGAGCTTGAGTGTCTTCCCCCGAGAAGTCATGACCGCCAGGCTAGCGATCTTTGTGTCACGGCCATGTCACTACCTGGCGACCGTCCCGTACCCGGCGTAGCGTCGGCCCTGAGGGCGGCGGACACCGCCGCCCCCGAGGCGGCCGCCGTCCGGGCCCCTTCCGTGCAGCCGGCACGACGGCCGTCCCGCGCGAAGGCCACGAGAGACGCCGGGCCGCCGGGGCCGCCGCGTCTCACGCCGTCCGCGCCGTGCCCGTGCCCTTCTCCGCGTCCAGCGCGTACACACAGCGGTCCTTGCTGCACGCGTACACCACGCCGTCCCGCACCACCGGCGAGCCGGTGATCTCGCCGCCGGTCGCGAGCTTCCAGCGCAGCCGGCCGTCGTCGGCCTTCAGCGTGTACAGCAGGTGGTCGCTGGAGCCGAAGTGGATCCGCCCCTCGGCGACCGCGGGCGCGCCCACGATCTCGCCGCCGGACTGGAAGCGCCACTTGGGCGTGCCGGTGACCGCGTCCAGCGTGTAGAGGCCCTTGCCGCTGCCCACGTGGACATGGCCCGCGGCGACCAGCACCGGCTCGACCGAGGAGCGCGCCTCCGTGGCGATGCGCCAGCGGTCGCGGCCGTCGGTGGCGTCCAGGGCGTAGACCGTGCCGAGGTAGTCGGCGAGGTACACCCCGCCGCCGGTGACCGCGGGGCCCGGCACGAAGGCGGGCGGGCTCAGGAAGACCGCCGGGGCCTCGAAGTGCCAGCGGACGTGCCCCGAGCCGGCCTCCAGGGCGAGCACACGGGTGCCGGCGCAGACGTAGACGTAGCCGTCGGGCGCGGCGGTGAGGCGGACCGGGACGCCGCCGCACGAGGCCGCGTCGCCGATCGGGTACGACCAGCGCTCCTCGCCGGTGCGGGCGTCCAGGGCGCGCAGCCGGGCGTCCTGCCAGACGTAGGCGGTGCCGTCGAAGAGGGCGGGTCCGGCCTCCGGGGACTCGAAGTCGGTCTGGCAGCCGGTGAGTTCCCACAGCTTCTGCCCCGTGGACGCCTCCCAGCCCTGCACGCCGCCGCCTCGGGTGCCGGTGAGGACCGTGCCGCGGTCGGCCTTGAGGGAGTACACCCAGGCGTCCGTGTTCAGCCGCCACAGGTCGCCGCCCTCGCGGGCGTCGAGCGCGTACAGGGTGGGCCCGTCGGAGGCGTGGATGCGGCCGTCGGCGACCGCCATCGACCAGGCGACGTCCCGCGTCTTGAAGCGGCGCCGGCCGGTGGCCACGTCCAGCGCGTGCACCTCGAAAGAGGTGACGTACACCAGGTCGCCGGCCACGGCGGGCGTGCCCCACACGTCGTTGGACATGCGGAACCGCCAGGGGCGCCAGCCGCCGGGGCTCTCCGGCGGCGCGGCGGGCGCCGGGGGCGCGGGCGCGGCGGCCGGCTCGGCGCCGTTGACGCCGGGGCGGGGCTTGGTCCAGGTCGCGGCCAGGGCGGCGGCGGGCGGGGGCGCCTGCACGGCGGCCGCGCGCGTGTCGGCGACGCGCGGGCCGGGGCCGATGGGCACCGCGGCGCCCGCAAGGCGGACCGGCCCCGTGCCTGCCGCGCCCACGGGGGCCGGCTGGGGCGGGGGCGGCGGGACGACCGGGTCGTGCGGCGGCGGGGGCGGTACGTGCGGACGCGCGCCGCCGCCGCTGCGGCCGCTGTTCTGCGGCGGTCTCGCGGGACGCCCGCCGCGGCGCGCCTCGATCAGGCTGACGGCCCGCTCGGGCAGCCAGGCGGAGGCCGTGCCGCTGTCGTCGGAGCCGGAGCCGAACAGGTGCGGGGCGAGCTGCGCCTGGAGGTCGGCCGGGTTGGGCCGGGCCGTCGGGTCCATCTGCATGCAGGACTCGATGAGCGGCCGCAGCTCGTCCGGCAGGCCCTCGAGGTCCGGGCCCTCGCGCAGCAGCATGAAGACCGTCTCGACGGGGTTGGCGCCGTGGAACGGCGGGTGGCCGGTGGCGGCGAAGACCAGCATGGAGCCGAGGGAGAACACGTCGCTCGCGCCGGTGACGCTGCGGGAGTCCTTGGCCTGCTCCGGGGACATGTAGGCGGGGGTGCCGACGGCGACGTTGGTCATCGTCAACCGGGTGTTGGACACCCCCGAGGCGATGCCGAAGTCGATCACGCGGGGGCCGTCCTCGACGACCAGCACGTTGGACGGCTTGAGGTCGCGGTGGACCAGGCCCGCGCCGTGGATCGACTGGAGCGCCTCGGCGACGCCCGCGGCGAGCCAGCGCACGGCCTGCGCGGGCAGCGGCCCGCACTCGTTCACTATCTCCTCGAGCGAGGGGGCGGGCACGTACGCGGTGGCCAGCCACGGCACGGCGGCGCGCGGGTCGGCGTCCACGACGGCCGCCGTGTAGAAACCGGAGACCGCGCGGGCCGCCTCCACCTCGCGCGTGAAACGCACCCGGAACAGCTGGTCCTCGGCCAGCTCGGTCCGGACCGTCTTGATCGCCACCCGCCGGCCGGACGCCGAGCGCGCGAGATAGACCAGCCCCATGCCGCCGGCTCCCAGCCGTCCCAGCACCTCGAACGGCCCGATTCGCCGCGGATCGTGCTGCGTCAGCTGATCCACCACTTGCCTGCCACCTCCCCGTACGCGTCGCGCCACCACCTGTGCGCGACCGTAGTGCAGCGTCTCACCACCGCACCGCCGTGGCGGCACGCACCCCGATTCTTCCTGTCCGGGCCCCCTGGTGCGAACCGGCCGACAAATCGGGTGTCCAGGTTTACATATGACTCGAATGGACGGTCGGACGGTGTACAGGAGACGGACCGCGGCGGCGCACCGAGCGTACGGTCAGCGCCGCAGCAGCGCGAAGGACGCCCCCTGATTGTCGGTGACGACGGCCGCCGTTCCGTACGACGTCTCGAAGGGCGGAACCTGCGTGCGTCCGCCGAGGCGGGTCACCGTCTCCAGCGCGGGCTCGAGATCCGTCACCGCGAAGTGGACGAGGAGGTGCGGGGGCATCTCTGGGGCGAAGACCTCGGAGACGGGCGCGCGTCCGAAGTCGGGGTCGGCGTCCTCGCCGAACAGGGCGTCGTGGAAGAGGTCGCCGTAGAAGGCGTTGGCCGTCTCCGTGTCGCGTGCGTAGAGCTGCACCCAGGCGAAGGTGCCGGGCTCGTGGCGGCGGCCGAAGCCGGTCGCGGTGCCGGGCTCCCACAGCGAGAACACGGCGCCCTCGGGGTCGGTGACGAGCGCGGTGCGGCCGAGGTCGCCGAACGGCGCGGGGGTCGCGACCACGCGTCCGCCGGCCGCGCTGATACGCGCGCACAGACTGTCGGCGTCCGGGGTGCAGAAGGACACCGTCCACACCGTCGGCAGGCGTCCGTCCGTCTTGCGCGCGAGGGAGGCGACGGGGTCGCCGTCCTTATGCGCCCGGACCGTCCCGGTGGGCTGGTCCTCGAAGGTCCAGCCGAACAGCTCACCGTAGAACCGCTTGCCCGCCTCCAGATCCGGCAGCTGCGCGTCCACCCAGCAGGGGGTGCCCTCCGTGTACTCCGATGCCCTGTTTTCGGCCATGCCGACAACGTAGCCGTGCCGCCCGCACCCCGCCGACCAGGCACACCAGGGTTCTTCGGGGCCCGCACCCCATTTGCAGTCGGCCGAATCGCGCTCCTGAACCCCGTCGGTAAGCTGACGGCATGACAGGACAAGTGCGTACCGTCGACGGCCGCGTGGCCGGCCGACGTGGGCAGGAGACCCGGCAGAAGCTGCTCGACTGCCTCAGCGAGATGCTCAGCTCGTCCCCGTACCGGGATGTCAAGGTCATCGACGTCGCCCGCCGCGCGGGGACCTCGCCGGCCACCTTCTACCAGTACTTCCCCGACGTCGAGGGCGCCGTGCTGGAGCTCGCCGAGACCATGGCGGCGGAGAGCGGCTCCCTGAGCGAACTGGTCGAGGGACGCTCCTGGAGCGGGCGGGCCGGGTGGCAGACGGCGCAGGAACTGGTCGACGGTTTCCTGGAGTTCTGGCGGAAGCACGACGCGATCCTGCGTGTGGTGGATCTCGGCGCCGCCGAAGGGGACAAACGTTTCTCCAAGATCCGTCTGAAGGTGCTCAACGCCGTGGAGGGCTCGCTCGCCGAGGCGGTCTCCGAGCTCCAGGCGAAGGGCCGGATCGACAAGGACGTCAACCCCGGCGCGATCGCCGGGTCCCTGGTCGCCATGCTGGCGGCCGTGGCCTCGCACCAGAAAGGTTTCTCCTCCTGGGGCGTCAAGCAGGCCGAGATCAAACCGAACCTGGCGCTGCTGGTGCACCTGGGGGTCACCGGGCGCAAGCCGACCAAGTAGCGGGCCCGGCCCCGCGCCCCTCCCCGACCTCGCGATTCCTGTCATCCGGGCGGCGGTTCACTCCGGTGGACCGCCGCCTGTCGCGTCCCCGGGGGCGGTCCGGTTCCGATGGTGGGGGCGCGAGGGCGGAACACGCCCGCGCCCGGACGGTGCGGCACCGCACGGCTGCCTGCCGCCCATGTGCACGTCCCGACGCCGACGACGCTGGAGGAACCGCCATGGCCCTGTCCCGTGAAGAGCGCGAGACGTTCCTGTCCGAACCGCGCGTGGCCGCGTTCGCGGTGGACGCGGGCGAGGGCCGCGCCCCGCTGACGGTGCCGATCTGGTACCAGTACGCGCCCGGCGAGGACGTGTGGATCCTCACCGGGCTGCACTCCCGCAAGAACCGGCTGCTGCGGGCGGCGGGACGCTTCTCCCTCCTGGTGGAACGCGTCGAGCCGACCACCCGCTACGTCTCCGTCGAGGGCCCCGTCGTCGACACCTCCCCCGCCACGATCGAGAAGCTGCGGGAGATCTCCGCGCGCTATCTGCCGCCCGAGAAGGTCGAGGGGTACGTCGACTTCGCGTGGAAGAACCGCGGGGAGCAGGTCGTGGTGCGGATGCGGCCGGAGCGGTGGGTGTCGTCGGACCTGGGCTCCATCTGAGCCGACAATCGCTGCATGCAACCGGAACCGGAACCCGAACCTGATCTCCACGAGCTGCTGCGTTCCCTGCGAGTGTGGGACCCGGCCGTCACCGACCTGCGCCCCTTCGACCCGGAGCGGGCCCCCGCGGAGCCGCTGCCGCTGTTCGCGCGGTGGCTGGCGGACGCGGCGGCGGCCGGACAGCCCGAGCCGCACACCATGTCCCTGGCGACGGCGGACGCGGACGGCCTGCCGGACGTGCGGATCGTGATGCTGCACGGCGCGGACGAGCGAGGCTGGTCGTTCGCCACGCACGCACACAGCCGCAAGGGCGGCCACCTCGCCGCCCGCCCGTACGCGGCCCTCGCCTTCTACTGGCCGGTCCTGGGCCGTCAGGTCCGCGTACGGGGCCGCGTCACGGCCGCCCCGCCGGAGGAGGCCCGGGCGGACCTCCAGGCCCGCTCGACGGGCGCGCTGGCGGCGGCGCTCACGGGCCACCAGAGCGGGGTGCTCTCCTCCCCCGAGGAACTCCGCCGTGCCTCGGAGGCGGCCTGGGAGAAGGCGCGCAGTGCCCCGACGACCCCGGCCCCGTCGTGGACGCTGTACCACCTCGATCCGGACGAGGTGGAGTTCTTCCAGGGCGATGCGCAGCGACGCCATGTGCGGCTGCGGTATCGGCGGGAGGGGGAGGGGTGGGTGCGGGAGTCGCTGTGGCCGTGAGGGGGTGCCGGGAGGCTGAGGTGGCCCGACTGGGCCGGCAGCGCGTCGCCGTCGGCGCGCCCAGGTCGGACCGCTGCGGGCGCGAAGGACCCTGCGCCGCGGCGAGGCACGGCCTCCCGCTCCGGGCCCGCCCGACCGTCGATCCGGGTCCCGCCCCGACGCCTCACGGCCCCGTCGGGTCCGGGTCCGTTGCCAGGCGGGCGTGGAGGTGGGTGTCGCGGAAGGCGTCGTGGCGGTTGAGGGCGAACATCGCCCCCCGCAGCGTGCCTTCCGGGCGGAAACCGCAGCGGGTCGCGATGTGGCAGGACGCCTCGTGGCCGGTCGCGTGGCCCAGTTCCAGGCGGTGGAGGGCGCCTTCCGTCAGGGCCCAGTGCGCGGCGAGCAGGACCGCGCGGGTGGCCACGCCCCGCCCCCGGGCCTCCGGCAGGACCCAGTAGCCGATGCGGCCGGCCCGCATGACCAGGCGTATGTCCTCGATGCCGATGTGGCCGAGCGGTGTGCCGTCGGTGGCGTCCGCGACGTGGAAGGAGAGGGTGGACCCGTCCTCGGCGAGGGCGACCCGGTTGCGCAGCGAGCGGCGGGCGCCGGCCAGGTCGTCGACCGGGCGCAGCGGGGTGTTCCAGCGCCGGAACTCCGGGTCGGTGAGGCCGCGCAGCCAGGCGTCCACGTCGTCGTCGGAGTCCGGGTCCCAGGCGCGCAGCAGCAGGCCGTGGCCGCGGAGTTCGGACGGCGGGCGGGGTCGGGTGGGCTGGGGAGAAGACATGGGGACATTGAACCCGCGATCACGACATCATGTGATCATTCCGCAACCAATTCCGGTCTTGACCGAGACCCATCAACCCTCTGCCGGATTACGCTCGCGGTCATGGCCGACTCCTCCACGTCCGCGCAGCCCACCGCGCCCCTTCGGGCGGACCGCCCCGTCCACGTCGTCGGCGGCGGCCCCGGCGGACTGTCCGTCGCGTACGCCCTGCGCGCCCGCGGGGTGCGGGCCGTCGTCCTGGAGCGCTCCGAGCGGGTCGGCGACTCCTGGCGCCGCCACTACGACCGGCTGCACCTGCACACCACCCGGCGCCGGTCGGCGCTCCCCGGCCTGCCGATGCCCCGCCGCTTCGGCCGCTGGCCGTCCCGCGACGACGTGGTCCGCTACCTGGAGAAGTACGCCGAGCACCACCGCCTGGAGATCGTCACCGGCGTCGAGGTGTCCCGCATCGAGCGCACCGAGGACGGCGCCGGCTGGCTGCTGCGCGCCACCGGCGGACGTGAGCTGACCGGCGCGGCGGTCGTCGTCGCCACCGGCTTCAACCACACCCCGCGCGTCCCCGACTGGCCCGGACGGGACACGTACGCCGGGGAGTTGCTGCACGCGTCCCAGTACCGCAACCCCAAGCCGTTCGCCGGGCGGGACGTGCTGGTGGTGGGCGTCGGCAACACGGGCGCCGAGATCGCCGTGGACCTGGTGGAGGGCGGCGCCTCCCGGGTGCGGCTGGCGGTGCGCACCCCTCCGCACATCGTGCGCCGTTCGACGGCCGGCTGGCCCGCGCAGTACTCCGGGATCCTGGTCCGCCGTCTGCCGGTGCCGCTGGTCGACCGGATCAGCCGCCTCCAGGCGCGGGTCGCGGTGCCGGACCTGTCCGCGCACGGCCTGCCCCGCCCGGAGACCGGGCTCTACAGCCGCGTCCTGGAGGGCGCGATCCCTGTGCAGGACGTCGGTCTGATCGACGCCGTGCGCGCGGGCTCGGTGGAGGTGGTCGCCGCCGTGAAGGGCTTCGAGGAGGGCGAGGTGCTGCTGGCGGACGGCGAGCGGATCGCGCCGGACGCGGTGATCGCGGCCACCGGGTACGAGCGCGGTCTGGAGGGCCTGGTCGGCGGGCTGGGCGTGCTGGACGCGCGGGGCAGACCCGTGGTCCACGGCGCCCGCACCCCGGCCGGCGCCCCGGACCTGTACTTCACCGGCTTCACCAACCCGATCAGCGGCAACCTCCGCGAGATGGCCCTGGACGCGCAGCGCATCGCCCGGGCGGTCGCCCGCAGCGGGAAGGCGTCCCGGCTGCCGGGCGCCTGACCCTCCGGGGCGCCTGACCGTCAGGGCGTCCGACCCCCAAGGCTCCTGGCCCTCAGGGCGCCGGCGTCAGCACGTCCGGTCCTCAGGGCGTCTGCCCTTCAGGGCACCTGACCGTCAGGACATCCGGCCCTCACGCTGCCCGCCCCCGAGGCGCCCGACCCGCAGACTGCCGACCCTCGGGCTGCCCGGCCCTCAGGGCACCTGACCGTCAGGACATCCGGCCCTCGGCGCGCCCGGCCCTCAGGGCGTCTGACCCTCAGGGCACCTGACCGTCAGGACATCCGGCCCTCACGCTGCCCGCCCCCGAGGCGCCCGACCCGCAGACTGCCGACCCTCAGGCTGCCCGGCCCTCAGGGCGTCTGGCCGTCAGCACGTCCGGCCCTCGGCGCGCCCGGCCCTCAGGGCGCCAAGACCGTCAGGGCTGACCCGTCAGGGTGCCAGACCCCACAGCGCCTCAGCTCGCCGTCAGCACCACCGGCCGCTTCCGCATCACCAGCGCCATCAGCGCCGCCGCCGCGCACAGCGCGCCCGACGCCAGCCACACCACGTCGTACGAGCCGAACGAGTCCCGCGCGAGGCCGCCCGCGAAGGCCACGATCGCCGCGCCCACCTGGTGCGACGCCAGCACCCAGCCGAACACGATGGGGCTGTCGTCGCCGTAGTGCTCCCGGCACAGTGCGAGGGTGGGCGGCACGGTGGCGACCCAGTCGAGGCCGTAGAAGACGATGAACAGCAGCATCGGCGGGTGCACTGAGGGCGCGAGCAGCAGGGGCAGGAAGAGCAGGGAGACGCCGCGCAGCGCGTAGTAGACGGCGAGCAGCCGGCGTGAGTCGAAGCGGTCGGTGAACCAGCCGGAGGCCACCGTGCCGACGACGTCGAAGACGCCGATGACGGCGAGCAGGGACGCGGCGGTCGTGATCGGCATGCCGTGGTCGTGCGAGGCGGGCACGAAGTGGGTCTGGATCAGCCCGTTGGTGGAGGCGCCGCAGATCGCGAACGTGCCGGCGAGCAGCCAGAAGGGACCGGTGCGGGCGGCCGAGCCGAGCACGGTCAGCGCGCGCCGGGCGGCCCCGGGCACGGGCGCCGGCTTGGGCACGAACTCCTTGGCCCCGTACGGCCTCTGTCCGACGTCGGCGGGGTGGTCGTGCAGCAGCAGCCAGACGAACGGCACCACGGCGAGCGCGGCGAGCGCGACCGTCACGGCCGCGGGCCGCCAGGAGTAGCGGTCGACGATCCATGACAACAGCGGCAGGAAGATCAGCTGTCCGGAGGCGGACGCGGCGGTGAGGATGCCGCTGACCAGGCCGCGCCGCTCGGTGAACCAGCGGTTGGTGACGGTGGCGGCGAAGGCCAGCGCCATGGAGCCGGAGCCGAGGCCCACGAGCAGGCCCCAGCAGAGCATCAGTTGCCAGGGAGCTGTCATCCACACGGTGGCGCCGGATCCGGCCGCGATCACGGTCAGCGCGACGGCGACGACCCGGCGGATGCCGTAGCGGTCCATCAGCGCCGCCGCGAACGGGGCGGTGAGCCCGTAGAGGGCCAGGTTGACGGAGACCGCGGCGCCGATGGTGCCGCGCGACCAGCCGAACTCCTCGTTCAGCGGGTCGATGAACAGCCCCGGCACGGAGCGGAAGGCGGCGGCGCCGATGATCGTCACGAAGGTGACGGCGGCGACGAACCAGGCGCGGTGGACACGGAGGCGGGTCGGCTTGCGGCCGCTCGCGGGCGGCCCGACGTCGGCGGTCTTGCTGGTCGTGGTCACGCCGTACAGCTTCGGGGAAGCATGTCCGCTTCAACGAGTGGCCCGAGGGACAGCATTCGCTAGGATCGGGCCATGTCTTCGCACCCGGTCGAGAGCCACTCCCCCGCCGGTCACCGGCCCCACCGCGTGGTCGTCCTCGCCCTCGACGGCGCGCTGCCGTTCGAACTGGGCATCCCTCACCGCGTGTTCGGCCGCCCGCGGGACGAGGACGGGCGCCCGCTGTACGAGGTGGTCACCTGCTCGGTCCGGCCGCCGGGACCGGTGGAGACGGACGCCGACTTCACCATCCATGTGCCGCACGGCCCGGAGGCCCTGGCCACCGCCGACACGGTGGTCATCCCGGCCTCCTACGAGCTGGGCCCGGTCTTCGAGCGGGGCGAACTGACGGACGAACTCGCCGAGGCGCTCGGCCGCATCCCGCCGACGGCCCGCATCGCCTCCATCTGCACGGGCGTGTACGTCCTCGCCGCCTCCGGCCGCCTCGACGGGCGCCGCGCCACCACGCACTGGGCGGACGCGGAGCGGCTGCAGCAGCTGTTCCCGAAGATCGACGTCGACCCGGACGTGCTGTTCGTCGACGACGGCGACATCCTCACCTCGGCGGGCGTGGCGGCCGGGATCGACCTGTGCCTGCACATGGTGCGGCGCGACCACGGCGCCGCCGTCGCCAACGACGTGGCCCGGCGCACGGTGGTGCCGCCGCACCGGGACGGCGGCCAGGCGCAGTACATCCAGCGTCCGGTGCCGGACCCTCAGCAGGCGTCCACGAGCGGCGCCCGCGCCTGGGCGCTCGGCCGGCTGCACGAGCCGATCCAGCTGCGCGACATGGCGGAGCGCGAGTCGATGTCGGTACGCACCTTCACACGCCGTTTCCGTGAGGAGACCGGGGTGAGTCCGGGGCAGTGGCTCACCCGTCAACGGGTGGAGCGGGCGCGGTACTTGCTGGAGACCACCGAGCTGACCGTGGACCAGGTGGCGCGGGACGCGGGGTTCGGCACGGCCCAGTCCATGCGGGCCCACCTCCAGGCAGCCCTCGGCGTGACCCCGACGGCCTACCGGCGCACCTTCCGCGCGGGTTCGACGCGCGAGGAGGGGGCGGCGGTCGCGGTCTGAGTCCCGCACGCGTCCGCTTGTCCACAGGGTGTGGACAGAGAATCGCCGCGGCGGCGGTGCGGCGCTGCTCGCCCCGAGCACGGCAGCCCCGCACCGCCCTTCGGCTCCGGCGGCCCCGCCAGGTCCCCCGCGCCCGGGAGGCACACGCCGGATCACGACCCACACTCGCCGAGGGCTCCCGTCGCGGCGCCCTCGCCGTCCCCTCACGGCGAATCGCTGACGACCAGAGTCATCACCCGGTCACGGCGCGTCAATACCACTTCGGGGGCGGATACGGCGTTCGCGGCACTTGCCCTGTTCGTCGGCTCGGCGCACGGGAGCACATCCGGCGCACCGCATCACGCACGGCACCGGAGCGCCGTCGCGCCATGCACCCGTGCCTCCCCGAAGACGCGGCAACCGTCGGACGCGGAACGCTCAGACCGCCTCGTACGCCAGCCCGTCATACGTCACCGTGCTGCCGCCGCAGGAGGCGCGGGCGGCGTCGGTCGCGGCGCCGCAGCGGTCGAGTTCGCACCAGATGCGCTTGCCGGCACCCTCGGTGCTCCAGCCCCAGCGGTCGGCCAACCCGTCGACGAGGGCGAGTCCGCGACCGCCGGTCGCCTCGTCGCCCGCGCAGCGCGGCACCGGGGCGCGGCCGCTGCGGTCGGCGACCTCCAGGCGGACGGTGACCTCCTCGGCCGCGTCCGCGCCGGGCAGCGAGAGTCTCAGGACGGCCGGACAGCCCGTGTGCACCACGGCGTTGGTGACCAGTTCGGAGACGAGCAGGATCAGCGTCTCGGCCAGCGGTTCGTCGGCCCCTATGCCGGACCCGGACAGCCGTGAGCGGGCCCAGCGCCGGGCCCGCCCCACCTCAGCGGGGTCGGGCCGGATCTCCAGCTGCACTTGAAGCACCTGCACCGCTCACACCATCCGAACCGGCGGACACTTGGACTCGCGCCTCACGAGGGCCACGATCCTAGCCATTTTCTGCATGGCCAGAACAATGGCCGGGACCGGGGTCACGGACCGTGACTCCCTTGCGGGACAGCATGGTTGACCTACAGTCACCCCAACAAGCGCTTCGGGCATATTCCAGCGCGAAGGAGTACCCGTACGGCATACTGTGCGACGCTTGCCGCGCCGACTCGAACGGAGCGCGGTGCACGGCCCGTTGGCCCCACGGACACCCGCTGGAACGGCGCCTCGGGCAACCGGCCCGACGACGGCCCGGCCGCGGTGGACGCTCACGACGACTCGCATCCCGCACAACGTACCGGAGCCGCGCCCCGACTCCGGGCCGTGACGAAAGAACTCACCCGGCCCGGTGCCGTACGGACGCTCCGTGATCAGGAAAATGCCACGATCGGTGACACGAACGGTGCCGTGAACGCCCGGCGCGTCACTCGGGGACGGTGAAGTAGCGGGCGAACGCGGAGACGATCTCCTCCTCGCCGATCCGCCCGTCCCCGTCGGTGTCCAGCTGCGCGGCGGCCTCCGCCGCCACGTTTCCGTCGACACCGAGCACCTTGAGCACGCGCGCGGTGTTCTCCACGCCGACGGAGGCGTCCCCGGCGGTGTCCGCGACGGCGAGCGCCGCGTGCAGGAAGGGGCGGGCGATCTCGGCGAAGCGCTCCGGGTTGTCCCGCAGCCGCTTGACCGCGCCGGTCACGAACTCCTCGCGGGTGATGCGCTGGTCGCCGTCCCGGTCGGCGATGCCGGCCATGCCCTGCCAGAACGCCTCGGCGCCGACGTACAGGGCCTGGCCCCGGTCGGAGCGGGCCGCGGTGCCGAACTCGGCGAGCAGCGCCTTGGCCGCCGCCATGAAGTCCTCGCGGTCGATGTAGCCGTTGCCGTCCTGGTCGAAGCCCGCGAAGCGGGCAGCGATCCTGCGCTCGTACTCGCTGGTGACCATGTCTTGTTCAGGCCGCCTTAGGTCGGAGGGGTCGTCTCGCTGGGAGCGTACGGGGTGCGGGGGCGCGGGGGAGCCCGAAAGCGGCGCTTGGACCAGGACCGGGGGAACACCGGGACACACGTGTGACACGTGTGAGCGGCACCACGCGCGGACCACGAGGTGAAGGGGGTCACGAGGGCGGCGGCTCAGGCGGAGAGCGGGCGGGCGTCCTCGTCGACGGCGGACGGCACGTCCGGGTGGATCTCGAACAGCCGGCGCACCCCGAGCGCGCCGAGCACCTTGTTGACGTGGCTGCCGTCGGCGGCGCCGCGCGCGGGCAGGATCAGCCGGAGCCGGCCCTGGCAGGAGCGCAGCAGCCGGCGGGAGGCTATGAGCACGCCCACCCCGCTGGAGTCGCAGAACCACACCTCGGAGAGGTCGAGGACCAGCTGGTGCCGCCCCTCCGCCACGACGTCGTGCACCCGCTGCCGCAGCACCGGGGACGTCACCAGGTCCAGCTCGCCGGAGACCCGGAGAACGGCCCATTCGCCGTTCTCCTGGTCGGTCACGTTGAAGGCCACCACCACGCCCCTCGCTCGCCGAAACGGAAGCAATGCCTACGCTTCCTTGCTGCGCGGCTGCCCACCGGCCGTTCCCTGAAACGCGGACCCAGAAACGGTTTCCGAACAGAAGGGGCTTGTTCTGGTCGTAATCGATCCGATTCGATCGGTTCCGATCGACAGGCGACGGGGCAGACATGATCCGCACGGCATGCCACCTGCGTGGGCGACCCTCTACCACGGAAGGCACCGCGAGGGGCGCACATTGCCACAAAGGGGCGTGCACGCACGTGGATGGCGACTACATTCGTGGGCGTCGCCGGTCACACGCCGGACCCGGGACCGACCACCCCGGGACCCGCGGGACGAACAGGGGGTGAGGGGCCGCATGCAGAAGAAGGACGTACCGCCCCGCTGGGACCGCAAGATGCAGCAGCGGCTCGCCCGCGGGGAGGCGGCCGCACTCGGCGAGCTCTACGACCGTTTCGCCTCCCTGGTGCACGGCCTCGCCCACCGCGTCCTCGGGGACGAACACGCGGCCGACACCGTCACCCGTGACGTGTTCGCGCACGCCTGGCAGCACCCCGACACCTACGACCCCCGGCAGGGGCCCCTGCGCAGCTGGCTCGCCGCCCTGACCAACCGGCTGGCCGTGGAGCGGCTGCGCACCACCGAGACCGCCGCGCTCGCCCGGGGCGGGCCCGGCACCACCGAGGACCTGGAGCGCAAGGTCCGGCACGCCACGGTCGCCGCCCGCGCCGACTACATCGTCCAGTCCATGCCGGCGCCCCTGCGGGCCGCGCTGGAGCTGGCCTACTTCCAGCGCCGCGACTACCGGCAGACCGCCGCCGACCTCGGCGTCACCGACGAGGAGGCCCGCCGCCGGCTGCGCCTCGGCCTCCAGTTGCTGGCCACCGCCCACGACGCCGGGACGCCGGGGGCGCCGCCCGGAATGGGAGGTGCCGCGTGAGCGGGCGCCGCCCCGGGCCGTACGACGACCGCGGATCCCTCGCCTCCGCACCGGACGCGCTGCCCACGGCTGCCGAGCACCAGGTGCTGAAGTCGCTGCTCGGCGCCTGGGCGCTGGCCGCCTGCGCGCCCGCCGAGGCCGACGCCGTCGAGGAGCACCTCGGCATGTGCGGGTCCTGCGCGGACGAGGCGCTGCGGCTCCGTGAGGCCGTGGGCCTGCTCCAGCGGCCCGAGAGCCTCGACCTGAACCCGGCGCTGCGCACCCGCGTCCTGGAGACCTGCCTGGAACGCCGCCCGCCGCGCATCCCCGTCCCCGACTGGGCCGCCGCCTACGACACCGAGACCGCCCGCCTCGACGCGCTGCTCCAGGACTTCGGCGACAACGAGTGGCACGCGCCGGTACGGCTGCGGTGGTACGAGGGCGAGGAGGCGAGCAGCCGGCGCACCACCGTCGCCGGGGTGATCGCCCACCTGATGTCCGTCGACGGGCTGGTCGCGGTCGCCCTCGGCCTGGAGGACCCGCTCGGCGACGTCCGGCCCGAGCGGCCCACGCCGTCCGACCGCACCGAGGCGTACTGGCGTGCCGCCCGCTTCCCGCCCACGCGCGCCGTCCGCGGGCCCTGGCGGGAGCAGAGCCACCGGCTGATCCGCACGGTCTCCTTCACCGGCAGCGACACCGGCCGCATGACCGTCCCCTACGGCGACTTCGCGCTGCCGCTGCACGACGCGATGCTGGACCGCGCCTTCGAGTGCTGGGTCCACGCGGAGGACATCGCGGAGGCGGTGGACTATCCGTACGACCCCCCTGCGGGGCGCCATCTGCACGAAATGGTGGACCTCGCGGCCCGTCTGCTTCCCGTGGTCCTGGAGAACCGCCGTCACCACGGGCTGGCGGCCCCCGTGGAGCGGCGGCTGGTCGCCGCCGGGGAGCCGGGGCGGAGTCTGCGGCTGGAGATCGAGGGGTCGGGGGGCGGGGAGTGGCTGATCCCGCTGGACTCGCCCGCGGCGAAGGGGTCGGCCGAGCACGAGGTGGCTCATGTGGCCCTTGACGGGGCGGAGTTCTGCCGGCTGGCGGCCGGCCATGTGCCGCCTCGGGAGGCTGCGGCGGGGCAGGAGGGGGATCGGGAGGCGATCAGGGATGTGCTGTTCGCTGCGGCGAGCTTGAGTCGCATGTAGGGCGCGGGCGGCTGATCCGCGGTTTCGCGCAGTTCCCCGCGCCCCTGTGGGCCGCCGGTCCGTCGCCGGGCGCAGGTACGTCCTGGTTCCTCGCGCCGTTCCCCGCGCCCCTTCGGGGCGCGTCCACCGCGGCACCCTCAGGGGCGCGGGGAACTGCGCGAACGGCACCAGGCGGCCCGCAGCCGACGACGGGACCCGAGAGGCCCCGCCTCTCAGGCGAACACGACCGTACGGCGACCGTTCAGCAGAATCCTCCGCTCCGCATGCCACTTCACCGCCCGCGCCAGCGCCTGGCACTCCACGTCCCGCCCGATCGCGACCAGCTGGTCCGGCGTGACGTCGTGCGACACCCGCTCGACCTCCTGCTCGATGATCGGCCCCTCGTCGAGATCCGCGGTGACGTAGTGAGCGGTCGCGCCGATCAGCTTCACACCCCGCGCATGCGCCTGGTGGTACGGCTTCGCGCCCTTGAAGCTCGGCAGGAAGGAGTGGTGGATGTTGATGATCCGCCCCGACAGCTGCTTGCACAGGTCGTCCGAGAGCACCTGCATGTAGCGGGCGAGGACGACGAGTTCGACCTCTTCCTCACGCACGATCTCCAGCAGCCGCGCCTCGGCCTCCGGCTTGGTGTCCCTCGTCACCGGGATGTGGTGGAAGGGGATGTTGTACGAGGCGACGAGCTCGGCGAAGTCGGTGTGGTTGGACACCACTCCGGCGATCTCCACGGGCAGCGCGCCGGTCCGCGCACGGAACAGCAGGTCGTTCAGGCAGTGCCCGAACTTGCTGACCATCAGCAGGATGCGCATCTTCTCGTCGGCCCGGTTGATCTGCCAGTCCATCTGGAAGGAGTCGCCGATCGCGGCGAAGCTCGCCCGCAGCTTGTCCACCGTGACCGGCGCCTCGGCGGAGAAGTGGACGCGCATGAAGAACAGACCCGTGTCGTGGTCGCCGAACTGCTGGCTGTCCTCGATGTTGCAACCGGTCATGAACAGGTAGCTGGACACGGCGTGCACGATGCCCTGCTTGTCGGGGCAGGACAGGGTGAGGACGTACTGGTCGGCGGGTGCCGCGGCTCGGGTGGACTGCTCGCTCATGGGGAAAAGGGTCGCACACCCGGACCGGCGCCCGGCCGGTCGTCCCGCTACGCGGAACGCGTCATGATGCGCAGCACCTCGAGCGTGCTGGGCTGCGCGTCCGGGTCGTCGCCGTCGCTCGCCGCCATCCGCACGTGCGCGTCGCGCGCGGCGCGCACCGCCTCCGGCCACCCCTCGTGCTCCAGGTACGCGGTGACCGGGGCGTCCGGCCCGACCTGGTGCATGATCCGCAGCACACGCAGCACGGCGGTGTCGACGAGCGCGGCCTCCTGCGAGTCGCGGAAGATCGTGCCGACGTACTTCTCGGCGGACCAGTTGTCCAGCCAGGTGTCCTCGACGAGCCGGTACACGGCGTCGGTGACGTCCCCGTAGCCGGGCACGCCGGCCAGCCAGACGTCCCGCTGGAAGGCGGGGTCGGAGAGCATGTGCAGCGCGGAGCGCACATTGCTGCGCCAGCGCCACCACGGCATGTCGTTGAGTGGCATGCCGCCCATGGTGGAGGAGCGACGGCCGCGACGGGAAGAGTTCTCCGAACCTTGCACGGTCGTCGATCGTACGTTTCCGCTCCGTACGCCCCGGACGGGCCCCCGTAATTCACCTCCGCGTCACCTCCCGTCGACCGAGCGTCACGGCGCGGTTCGCCGTGTGAGGGAATGGTGCGGGGACATGACCGGCAGGCGACGCATCCGCAGCACCGTCCTCCCCCGCTCCCTCGTCCGGCCCGCCCGCGCCGGCGCCCTGGCCGCAGGCGCGCTGACGGCGTGCGCCGCGCTGGTCGCCGGCTGCGGGATCGTCCCCGGCGTCACGGGGGGTTCCGGGGACGACACGATCACCGTGATGACCTGGGCGCCCGAGAACACCGGCGCGACCAACAAGCCCGGCATGCCCGCGTTCGCCGAGGCCTACGGCCGCTGGGTCAACGCGCGTGGCGGCATCAACGGCCGCCCGCTGAAGGTGCTGACCTGCGACGAACGCGACGACGCGACGGCCGCGGCGCGCTGCGCCCGGCGCGCGGTCGCGGAGAACGCCGTCGCCGTGGTCGGCTCGTACAGCCAGCACGGCGACGCCTTCCTGCCCACACTGGAGGCCGCCGGCATCCCGTACATCGGCGGCTACGGCCTCACCCACGACGAGTTCACCAGCCCCCTGTCCTACCCGGTCAACGGCGGACAGCCCGCGCTGCTCGCCGGGCTCGGCCGCACCCTCGCCGACGCGTGCGGGCCGGTCGCGCTGGTCCGGCCCGACACCATCGCGGGCGACCAGCTCCCGCCGCTGCTGGACTCGGGCCTCGCGGCGGGCGGCCACGACCGGGCCGGCGACCTGCGCGCCGCCGAGGACGCGACCTCCTACGGCGACGCCGCCGAGCGCGCCCTGGAGCACGCGGCCACCGGCAGCGGGGAGGAGGGCTGCGTGGTCCCCGCGCTCGGCGACCGCACCGGCACCTTCATGGACTCCTTCCGGCGCGCCCGCGCCCGGTACCCGGAGGTGCGCACCGCGACCGTGCTGGGGAGCGTCGACCAGACGGTGCTGGACGCCTCCGGCGGGGCGTCGGGGCCGTACGAAGGGGCGTACGTCACCGGCTGGTACCCGGAGGCGGGCGACGCGCGCTGGGACCCGATGAGGGAGGTGATCCGGGCGGAGGCCTTCGGCGACAACCGCATCGACCCGGCGGACGCGGGCGTGCAGACGACGTGGATCGCCTACACGGTGCTGCGTCAGGCCGTGGAGTCGCTCGGCGACGGCGAGGTCAGCGCGGACACGGTGTCCGCGGCCCTGGACGGCGGCCTGAAGGTCACCACGGGCAACCTCACGCCCACCCTCCGCTGGAAGTTCCAGGACACCCTGGCCTCCGTCGGCCTCCCCCGCCTGGTCAACGCGAACGTCACCCTCCACCAGGTCCGCGACGGCCGCCTCACCGAGGCCACGACCGGCTTCACGAACGTGACGTCCACTCTCAAGAACGCGGCTCTGTGAACACCCCGAGGGGCGCGGGGAACCGCGCGCCAGGCCACAGCGAACCGGCGGCCGCGCGAGAACCTGAACCCCCCGCCCCTTGGGCGAACCACACCCCTTACAACTGTGTGGGCGCCCGCTCGGTCAGCCCGTACTGACGAGCGATCGCGTTCCACAACTCGGACGCCTTCTGCTTCTGCTCGGTGGCGGTCCCGCTCTCCCGGTTCCCCGCAGCGGTCTGCTCGGTACTCCGGGCAGACCCCTTCTTGCACACCTTCTTCCCCTTGGCCTGCTCCGCCCACTTCGCGTAGTGGTCGTCGGCCGAGGCGGACGCCTTCCACGCCTTCCGCAGCGCCTCGCTCAGCGCCTCGTGCTCGGGCAGCTTGTCCACGGAGAGCTGGCCCAGGTCGGTCACGAGCTGCCGCCGCTGCTTCGCGGCCTCCCGCAGATCGGACGCGGCCTTGTCGAGGTCACGGCACGCCTTGACGTCCTCCACCGCGTTGATCACGGAGCTGCGGCTGTCGCCGCTGTGCGCGAGCAGCTTGTCCAGCTCGACGGCCTGCTCGCGGGCCGGGTCCACGCTCGGTGAGGCCGACGCCTCGGTGCTCGCGGGCGCGGTGGCGGAGACGGGCTGGTTGGTGTCGCCGTCGTCGTCCTTGTCGCCGCTGCCGAGCAGGGCGCCTGCGCCGACGCCGACGAGGGCGATACCGACGCCGACCGCGGCGATCAGCGGCCAGCGCGGGCTGCCGCCACCACCGCCGCGTCCACCGCCGCGTCCGCCGCCGTGGCCACCCCCGTGGCCGCCCCCGTGGCCGCCCCCGTGGCCGGAGACGGGCGGGGCGGGCGGGGTGCGGTCGGTCCGGACGGGACGGCCGTAGTCCATGCGCGGCATCTGCTGCGTGGTGCCTGCCGCGCCGTCGCCGTCGCGGAAGAGGTTGTCGAACTCGGCGGGCGGCTGCCGGCCCGCGTCGCCCTGCGCGGCGTCGTACGGCGGGGGCGGCCCCTGGTCGGTGATCGGGGCGATGAACTGGGTGGGCTCGGCGTCCGGGTTGCCCGGCATCGGTCCGGGACCGGCCGGCGGCTGGGTGATGCCGAGATTCCGGGTCAGCTCCGCGTCGTGCGTCGCGGGCATCTCGGGCGGCA
This sequence comes from Streptomyces sp. P9-2, assembly GCF_051903975.1. Classification (NCBI taxonomy): domain Bacteria; kingdom Bacillati; phylum Actinomycetota; class Actinomycetes; order Kitasatosporales; family Streptomycetaceae; genus Streptomyces; species Streptomyces sp. P9-2. The sequence continues at coordinate 1,964,354 of NZ_CP192633.1, read as the reverse complement.
GCGCGCCGGGGGCGACCGGGGGTATGTACTGGGTCGCGCCCTCGTCTGCGCCGCCCGCCGGGACGGGCGGTATGACCTGCGTGGCGCCCTCGTCCGCGCCGGGCGCGGGGGGCGGCAGCGGGGCGCCGTGGGCGGGCGGGTAGCCGTACCCGCCGCCGGGCGCGGCGTAGGCGGAACCGTTCTGCGGAGGCAGCTGGCCGCCGGCGGTGTGCCCGCCGTACGGGGCCGGCTGGCCGTACCCGCCGCCCTGGCCGTACGGGTCCTGCCCGCCGTGCGCGGGCGGGTAGCCGCCCTGGGACGGCGCCCCCTCGGGCGGCAGCGGCCCGGGACCGCCCTGCGGCTGACCGCCGTGGGCCTGCCCCGAGGCGTCCCAGGAGGGCGGCTGCCCCTGCTGCCGGCCGCCGTGCCGGCCGAGCTGCGGCTGCCCGCCCTGCTGCTGACCGTGCGCCTGACCGCCGTGCGGCAGCTGGGCGTGGTGGCCGCCGTGCTGGGGCTGGCCCCCCTGCTGCTGACCGTGCGCCTGACCGCCGTGCCGGCCGTGCTGCGGCTGCCCGCCCTGCTGCTGATGGCCCCCGTCCCACCCGGACGGCGACTGCTGCTGCCACTGTCCGTCGTTCGCCGGCGGCCACTCCTGGGCCGCGGACGGGGCGGCGGCCTGCTGGTCGGGGCCCCAGGGGTTCCCCCAGGTCTGGCCGCCGGGCGGCGCCGAGGCGGGGAACCCGCCGGCGGGCGGGCCGTCCGTACCGCCGGGCGCGACCGGACCGGACGTCATGCCCGGCAGCAGGGGCTCACCACCGTCCGAGGGCAGCACGATGCCTTCGCGCGCTTGGCGCGCCGAGGGCTCCTCGCCCTGTCCACTCTGCGTCACCGGGACTCCTACCAATGGGGGACCTTGTGAATCGGGCTCACGCTACCGGGTCCCCGGAGCCCGGTGCCACGCAGCACAGAACCTGACCTCCTGCCCTGTGAGCGCGGTAACAAAACCGGGTCACCGCACGCTGATTAGGTCACCCCCTTCCCGTCCGCGTCCCGCGGGAGTGTCGCGTACGTCACGCCGCCGTCTGCAGCTCCATCCGCGCACCGAACTCCCGTACCACCGGCTCCTCCCGGTACGGCTCGAGACGCTGCTGGAGGTCGTCCAGGTACTCCGCGCCCCGGTTGGAGCGCAGCCCGCCCAGCAGTTCGGCGGCCTTCAGGCCCGTGGCGCAGGCCTGTTCGATCTCGCGCTGCTGCACCTGGGCGGTGGCGAGCAGCACGTAGCCGATGGCCCGGCGCCGTGCCCGCGTCGGCGGGTGGCCGTCCAGCGACTCCCGCGCGTACCGCGCGGCTGCCTCCGCCTGGCCGAGGTCGCGGTGGCAGTGCGCCAACTCGTCGGCCAGGTACGCCTCGTCGAAGTGCGCGATCCACGGCGGGTCGTCCCCCGAGGCCGGGTCGGCGGCCTCCAGGGCGCTGACGGCCCGCCCCGCGGCGGCGTGCGCGGCCGGGGCGTCGCCCATCAGCGCGTGCCCGCGGGCCTCCGCCGCGAGGAACATCGCCTCCGCGCGCGGCGTCACGCGCCCCCGTGCGCCCTCCTGTGCCGCGCGCGCCAACTGGGCGATCTCGCGCGGGTTTCCGAGCTGCGCGGCGAGGTGGCTCATGGACGCGGCGAGCACGTACCCGCCGTAGCCGCGGTCCCCGGCGGCCTGCGCGAGCCGCAGGGCCTGGATGTAGTACCGCTGGGCGAGGCCCGGTTGGCCGGTGTCGACGGCCATGTACCCGGCGAGTTCGGTGAGTCGGGCGACGGCAGCGAACAGGTCGCGCCCCACCGCCTCGCGGTACGACCCCGCCAGCATCCCCGAGACCACGCTGTTGAGGTAGTGCACCACGACCGGGCGGACGTGCCCGCTGCCGTACTGGTGGTCCAGCGCGACCAGCGCCTCCGTCATGGAGCGCACCGCCGCCACGTCCGACTGGCCCACGCGGGGGCCGGTGTTGCGCGCGACCTGCCCGTCGGGCGCGGAGATCAGCCAGTCGCGGCTGGGCTCCACCAGCGCGGAGGCGGCGACGGACGAGCCGGACAGGAAGTCCCGCCGCCCCACGTCGCTGCGCCACAGCTCGCAGACCTGCTCGATGGCTCCCAGCACCGTCGGCGAGAACTGGAGGCCCACCCCGGACGCGAGGTTCTTGCCGTTGGCCATGCCGATCTCGTCGATCGTGACCGTACGGCCCAGTTTGCGGCCCAGCGCCTCCGCGATGACGGCCGGCGCCCGGCCCCGCGGCTGCTGTCCCCGCAGCCAGCGGGCCACCGACGTCTTGTCGTAGCGCAGGTCGAGGCCGTGCTCCGCGCCGCACATGTTGACCCTGCGGGCCAGTCCGGCGTTGGAGCATCCGGCTTCCTGGATGAGCGCCTGCAGCCGTTCGTTCGGCTGCCGGGCGACGAGCGGCCTTGCGGCCATGGCGTACCCCCTGAGGCTGCGGTGCCTGCCCACGCACCGGGTTGACGTGTCTCTTCCGCGGCCGTACGTCTCACGTCGTCCCGGCGAGACGTCCGGCCGGGAGGATCAATGCCCCGTCGACATACCGACAATGCGGGACATGTGAGAATTGCCGGGGTATCGACGGCTGCCGACCCCCCTCCTGGTTACCCCGATGCGGTGGCGGATCCCCCCGCGCGCCCCCACGGATGCACCCATGCGCCCCGGAGACGGGACCGGTGCCCCTCCCCCGCGCATACGGCGGGGCGTAACCCCTGGTGACGGGTGAAGTTGTGTTCATCGTGGAAGAGACGATCGCGGGCGCCGAAGCCGTACAGATCCCGAAGCAGCGCGGGGAATCGCTGCTGGACACCGCCGTGCGCTATGCCGAGGAGCGCCACTGGGACGTGGTGCCGGGCACCTGGACCGAGGTCGTCGACGGGGTGCACGTCTGCTCGTGCGGTGACGCGGCGTGCTCCGCCCCGGGCGCGCACCCGGCGGAGCCCGGCTGGGCGGACCAGGCGACCGGGAGCGCCAGCGCCGCGCGGCGGATGTGGCAGAAGCAGCCCGGCGCCTCGGTCCTGCTGCCCACGGGGCGCGCGTTCGACGCGATCTCCGTGCCGGAGACGGCCGGTCTGCTGGCGCTGGCGCGGATGGAACGGATGGGGCTCACGCCGGGCCCGGTGACCCTGACTCCGTACCGGCGCACGGAGTTCTTCGTCCTGCCCGGTGCGGCGGCGAAGCTTCCGGAGCTGCTGCGCAAGCTCGGCTGGACGGCGTCGTCGCTCGACCTGGCGGTCCTGGGCGAGGGGTCGTACGTGGCCGCGCCGCCGACGCGGGTCGGGCGCCACGGCGCCGTGCAGTGGGCGCGCCGGCCCACCCAGGAGAACCGCTGGCTGCCGGACGCGGAGGAGCTGGTGCCGTCGCTGGCGTACGCCTGCGGCCGGGACCGGTGACGGCGGACTCCCCGGGCCCGCGCACCCCGTCGCCGTCCCCGTAGGCTCGGGGACGACGGAGGGAGACGTGGTGGGCGCTGTTGCCGTACGCGTACAGGGGCTGTGGAAGCGGTTCGGGGAGCAGGTCGCCGTCGGCGGGATCGACCTGGAACTGCCCGCGGGGCGGTTCATCGGTCTGGTCGGGCCGAACGGCGCCGGGAAGACCACCACCCTGTCCATGGTGACGGGGCTGCTCCGCCCGGACCAGGGAACCGTCGAGATCGCCGGGCACGACGTGTGGCGCGACCCGGTGCGGGTCAAGGCGCGGATCGGCGTGCTGCCGGAGGGACTCCGTCTGTTCGAGCGGCTGTCCGGGCGTGAACTGCTCGCCTACACGGGCCGGTTGCGCGGGCTGCCCGGCGAGGAGGTCGACAAGCGGGCCACGCAGTTGCTCGACGTGCTCGACCTGGCCGGCGCCCAGCACAAGCTCGTCGTCGACTACTCCACCGGCATGCGCAAGAAGATCGGTCTCGCGGCGGCGCTGCTGCACAACCCCGAAGTACTGTTCCTGGACGAGCCGTTCGAGGGCGTCGACCCGGTGTCCGCGCAGACCATCCGGGGCGTCCTGGAGCGCTACACCGCCTCCGGCGCGACCGTGGTGTTCTCCTCCCACGTCATGGAACTGGTGGAGTCGCTGTGCGACTGGGTGGCCGTGATGGCCGCCGGCCGGATCCGCGCCCACGGTCCGCTCGCCGAGGTGCGCGGCGACGCGCCGTCCCTGCAGCGGGCGTTCCTCGAACTCGTCGGCGCGGACAGCCGCGACGCCGGGTCCGACCTCGACTGGCTGGGCGGAGGCGCCCGGTGAGCACGCCCGCCCTCACTCCGGTCGTCGTCCGGCTGAAGCTCTCCCTGCTGCGCAACGGGCTGCGCCAGTCCGGCGGGCGCCGCGCCGCCTGGATCGCGTCCGCCGTGATCGCGCTGCTGTTCGCCGCGCTGCAGATGCTCGGTCTTGTGGCGCTGCGGGGCGTCGACGGCGCGGAGTCGCTGGTGGTGCTGCTGGTGGCCGTGCTGGCGCTGGGCTGGGCGGTGATGCCGCTGTTCTTCCCCGGCGGCGACGAGACGCTCGACCCGACCCGCCTGGTGATGCTGCCGCTGCGCCCGCGTCCGCTGGTGCGGGCGCTGCTGGCGGCGTCCCTGGTGGGCATCGGGCCGCTGTTCACGGTGTGCCTGCTCGTCGGTTCGGTGATCGCCGTCGCCAGGGGCGCGGCCGCGTGGGCGGTGGGCGTCGTCGCGGTGCCGCTGGCGCTGCTGGTGTGCGTGGCGCTCGCGCGGGCCGTGGCGGCGGCGAACGTACGGCTGCTGACCAGCCGCAAGGGGCGTGACCTGGCGGTGCTCAGCGGGCTGGTCGTCGCGATCGGCGCGCAGGTGGTCAATTTCGGTGCCCAGCGGCTGGGTTCGGGCGGGCTCGACCAGCTCGACCCGGTCGCGGCCGTGCTGCGGTGGCTGCCGGGCGCTTCGGCGATCGGCGCGGTGCACGCGGCGGGCGAGGGGGCGTACGGGGCCGCCGTCGCGCAGTTGGCGGTGAGCGCGGGGGCGCTCGTGGTGCTGCTGGCGCTGTGGTCGCGCACCCTGACCCGGCTGATGACCGCGCCGGACGGCTCCACCCTCCAGACGGGCGACTCCGCGGCCCGCGACCGCCCCTCCACGGGCCTCGCGCGCCTGCTGCCCGCGGGCAGGACCGGCACGGTGATGGAGCGCAGCCTGCGCTACATCTGGCGCGACCCGAAGACGAAGGCCGCGTGGGTGACGTCGCTGGCGATCGGCCTGATCGTGCCGGTGTTCAACGCCTGGCAGGGCACCGGCTCGGTGTACTTCGCCTGCTTCGCGGCCGGGATGCTCGGCATCCAGATGTACAACCAGTTCGGCCAGGACACGTCCGCGTTCTGGATGGTCGCGATGACGATCTCCTCCGCCCGCGAGGCCTACGCCGAACTGCGCGCCCGCGCTTACGCGTTGCTGCTGATCACCCTCCCGTACGCCACGCTCGTCACGGTGGTGACGACGGCGATGCTGGACGACTGGGCGCGGCTGCCGGAGGCGCTGGGCCTGTCCTTCGCGCTGCTCGGCGCGATGCTCGCCACGGGCGCGTGGACGTCGGCGCGCTTCCCGTACTCCGTCCCGCAGGAGGGTTACAAGAACGTGGCCCCCGGCCAGGTGGGCCTGGCGTGGATCTCCATCTTCGGCGGCATGATGGCGGCGGCCCTCCTCTGCCTCCCGGTCATCGCCCTGACGATCTGGCTGAATCTCGACGACGCGGGCCAGGACGTCCGCCGGCTCCTCCTCCCGGCCGGCGCGGTCTACGGCGCCCTCCTCACGTACGGCGGCCTCCGCCTGGCCGCCCCGCAGACGGCGGCGCGGCTGCCGGAGATCGTGACGGCGGTGAGCAAGGGATAGGGCCCGGGAAACCGATGGCAGGCGACGGGCAGCCGCTGCCGGCGTCCGCCGTGACCGTGCTCGAACCGAGGAGGTGACACCCGTGACCGCAACAGCGACGACATGGGTGCTCCCCTCCGGGGTCACGGTCGGGTGACAGGCAGGTCGCCCGGGAGCGCCGTGGCAGCGCACTCCCGGAAGGCACGACCATGCACTTCACCTGGGAACGACGCCTCGACGGCGGCGTCCTGGAACGCGGCTTCACCCTCGACGGCGTCCCGGGCCTCCTCTGGACGCCCGCGAGGGCGTCCGCGCCCGTCCCGCTGATCCTGCTGGGCCACCCGCCGCTGGGCCTGGACGCGATGTACCCGCGCCTGGTGGCGCGCGCCCCCCACGCGGCGGCGGACGGTTTCGCGACGGCCACGCTCGAACTCCCCGGCAGCGGCGACCGCCCGTCCTGGCCGGCTCTGAACCAGGCCCGCGAGGACCTCCGCCGCACACTGCGGGCGGGCGGCCCGGTGGACGACGATCTCGTGGACGCCCTGGTGCTCCCGCTGGTGGACGCGGCGGCCCCGGAATGGCGCGCGGCCCTGGACGCCGCACTCGCGCTCCCCGAGATCACCGGCCGGCCCGGTGGACCTCTCGGGCGGCCTGGTCTCCCTCGCCGTCCGCCTCACGGTGACGGACCCGCGCACCAAGGCCGCCGTGCTCTTCGCGGGCAGCTTCGCCCCACGCGCGACCTTCGAGGAGGCCCGCCGGCTCACGATCCCGCTGCACGTCCTCCTCCAGTGGGACGACGAAGGCAACAACCGCGAAGCGTCCCTGTCCCTGTTCGCCGCCTTCGCCTCGCCGGACAAGTCCCTCCCGCCCACATGAGCGGCCACACAGGACCCGGCCACGGCGGGAGAGGCGGCGACGGGGTTCTTCCGACGGCATCTGAAGGCGGGGTGACGTAAGAATCCGGGGCCCGGCAGACAGCGGCTCCAGGCTCGCTCACTCCCCGTCGAGCGAGTCCAGGAACGGTTCGATCGCGGCCAGCCAGGCCTCGGGCTGGTCGTAGTGGACGAGGTGGCCGGCGTCGGCGACCTCGGCGTACTCCCCTCGGGGGAGGACGCGGACCATTTCCTGGGCCTCGGCGCGGCCCAGTTCGCCGTCGAGGCCGCGGACGACCAGGGCGGGGCAGCGGACCTGGGCCAGTTCCTCCCAGTGGGCGTCGTGGACCCAGGTCTCGCGGGAGCGGAGCATCTGGTCGGGGTCGAAGACGGGGCGCCAGCCGTCGGGGGACTCGGCCATCACCTCGGCGTAGAACTCGCCGCGGGCCGGGTTGGGGCGCTCCACCCAGGGGTCGTCCTCGCCGAACCACTTCCGTACGTCGGCGAGGGTGGCGAAGGGGACCGGCCAGGACGTGAACCACTCCGCCCACTCGCGCTGCGAGGCGCCTCCGAGGGCGGAGGCCCGCATGTCGCAGATGACCAGGCCGCGGACCAGGTCGGGGCGTTTCGCGGCCAGCTGCCAGGCGGTGAGGGCGCCCATCGCGTGGCCGATGAGGACGGCGGGGCCGAGGGCGAGCTGTTCCAGGGCGGCCTCCGCGTCGTCGACGTAGGCGTCGCGGGTGAAGGCGCCCTCGGGGGGCTTCTCGCTGCGGCCGTGGCCGCGCTGGTCGAGGGCGACCGCGCGGTGCCGCGCGGAGAGGCGGCGGGCGGTGGACGCCCAGTGCGAGGCGCGGCCCATCAGGCCGTGCAGTAACAGCACGCCGGGCGCGTCCGGCGTGGCTCCCCCCTCGGCTCCGGCCTTGGCCGGGTCGCCGAACTCCCAGGCGGCCAGGCGTACGCCGTCCGCCCCCGTCACGTCGATGCGTCGCGCCATGGTCTGGCACCCCCCAAGCTCGCTGCCTGCCCACTGACCCTGTCCGTCGCCGGCGCTCCGGCCCCCCGCCGGCCGCCGGTCTCTGCCTGTTGCCACTGCCGCACGCTATCGAATGGGTATTCGATAATGCCCTTCTGTCCGGCAACACCCCTCGTTCGAGTGACCCCCCGCGGGGATTGTCCGGCGCGGGCCTGGGGAGATCTTCAGCGGGAGGCGGACCGCTCGGGGAAATCGGTCCGAGGGGAATGACCCTGGGAGCTCGGGGCTCCGGGTCAGCACAGGGGAGGACAGGCCCCGGCGCCGTGCGGCGCCGGGGCTCCTCACGTGGTCACGGCACATCGTCCCGCCCCTCCCCGGCCCGGGCGGCCTCCACGCCACCGGGCCAAGAACCCCTCAGGTCATATGCCTCACGCGACAGCCTCGCACGCCGGCCCGGCGAACGCTGCGATTCGGCGCAACGCGGACGCGGCACAGCCGGATCCGGCGGGTTATTCGGCGCGTTCACGTCCGGCGGGCGGGAGTCTTGCGCCTCCTGGGCCCCGGTGGTCCCGCCGGCCGCGGAGGGCGTCGACGCGTCAGGGCTTCGCGACGAACACGTGCGAGGCGACCTCCGACTCCAGCTCCGCCGCCTCGCCGCTGCTGCCCACCAGCACGCCGCCCGCGGACTCCGTCACGCTCACCACCGAGCCGGGCTGCACGCCCGCCCGGCGCAGCGAGTACATCAGCTGCGCGTCCGTCTGGATCGGCTCGCCGATCCGGCGCACCACGACCGTCTTGCCCTCGGCGCCCGGGTCCAGGTCGGCCAGCGACACCATGCCCTCGTCGAGGAACGGCACCGTGCCGTCCGTCTCGCCCAGCTCCTCGAGGCCCGGGATCGGGTTGCCGTACGGCGACTCGGTCGGGTGCCGCAGCAGCTCGAGCACGCGACGCTCGACGGCCTCGCTCATCACGTGCTCCCAGCGACACGCCTCGGCGTGCACCTGCTCCCACTCCAGGCCGATCACGTCGACCAGGAGACACTCGGCGAGACGGTGCTTGCGCATCACGCGGGTGGCCAGCCGGCGGCCCTCCTCCGTGAGCTCCAGATGGCGGTCCGGGGCGACGGACACCAGGCCGTCACGCTCCATCCGCGCCACCGTCTGGCTGACGGTCGGCCCGCTCTGGTCGAGCCGCTCGGCGATCCGGGCGCGCATGGGGACCACACCTTCCTCCTCCAGCTCGAGGATGGTGCGGAGATACATCTCCGTGGTGTCGATCAGTCCGGACATACATGCCCCTCGATGAGATCTGCGGATTGGCTCTGCCGGAAGGCTGGACGGCTCACCGGCGTGTGCGCTGGCCCGAGACTCAATTCTTACGCATACGACGGACAACCGGGCCGCGCCCCGGAAACGCGCGGCTCCGGCGGGCGGCGGACGGGGTGTCCCCGACACCCCGCGGACACCGTATTGACACGGCAGTGGTCCAGACCGCACGGTGATCCGCGACATGTCCGCCCCGAAGGGAGCCGCATGAGCGACCGCACGCCCGCCGGTCAGTTCCTCGACGCCGCGATCGGGCTGCTGCGGCGGCTGCGCGACGAGGAGGCCGGGCCCATCGCGGCGGCGGCCACCATGATCGCGGACACGGTCGCCGACGGCGGGCGGCTCTTCGCCTTCGGCGCGGGCCACTCCTCGCTCGCCGCGCAGGACCTCGTCTACCGCGCGGGCGGGCTCGCCCTGATGAACCTGCTCACCGTGCCGGGTGTCGTCGGCGTCGACGTCCGTCCGGCCACGCTCGGGTCCGCGCTGGAGCGGGTGGAGGGGCTGGCGGGCACCGTGCTGGACGCCTCCCCGCTGCGGGAGGGCGATCTCCTGGTGATCATCTCCCTGTCCGGGCGCAACGTGATGCCGGTGGAGATGGCGACGCGGGCACGCGCCAAGGGCGTGAAGGTCATCGGCGTGACGTCGGTGGCGTACGCGTCGGAGACGTCGCCACGGAATCCCTCCGGGACGTTCCTCAAGGACCACTGCGACCTGGTGCTGGACTCGGGGATCGCGGTCGGCGACGCGGAGCTGACCTGGGAGGGCGTGGCCGCGCCGTTCGCGCCCGCGTCCACGGTCGTCACCTCGGCGCTGCTCCAGGCGGTCATGGCCACCGCCGCGGCCGCCCTCGCCGACCGCGGCGTGGAACCGCCCCTGCTCCGCTCGGGCAACGTGGACGGCGGCCACGACTGGAACACGCACGTGATGACGGAGTACGGCGACCGGATCTTCTACCAGCACTGAGCCCGGTACGACCTGGGTCGCCCCGGGCAGGCGCTGCTCACGGCGAGCCTTCGTCCGCGGCCCGGCGGGGGCGTGGCGCGCGGTTCCCCGCGCCCCTCAACGGTGACGGCGGGGTCGCGCCCCGAAGGGGCGCGGGGAACTGCGCGACCGGCCACCACGGACCCGCAGCCGACGTCCGCGCCCGTCGCGACCGGCCCCTCACCCCTCCCCGGGAAGCAGCGCCGCCAGATCCAGCGCGGACGCGATGTGCGCCGCCACGTCCTCCGCGTACATCGCGTCCGCGCGCTCGAAAGCCGTGCGGTTGGACGTGCGCAGAAACGTCACGGCACCAAGCGTGCGGCCGCGGCTGCGCAGGACCGTGCACAGGGCGTGGACCGTGTCCTGAGGCCACTGGCGGGCCAGCGCCCACTCGCGTGCCGCGCCCGCCTTGAGCGAGCCCGCGCCCGCCCGCACCGTCCCGGCGCGCTCCACGCACTGCAGGGCAGGGTGCCCGTCGGCGTACAGCACCGGCAGGCCCGCCCGCCCTTCGAGGCGGCTGGGGCCCGGGGCGCCCGACGGGGTCTCCGCGATCCGCACCAGGCGGACCCGGTCGGTGTCGGTGCCGCCCTCGGCGACCCGGTCGATCAGCGCGTGGTCGGCGAACCCGGCGAGTGCGAAGTCGAGGTGGACGGTGGCCGCCTCGGCCGGGTTCTCGCACTCCGCCGCCGCACGGGCGGCCCGGTGCAGCTGCTGGGCACGGAACCGCAGCAGCGACGCCTCCTGCTCGCCCTGCCGCGTCTCGGTCACGTCCTGGAACAGCCAGCCCACACCCAGCGGCACCGGCTCCTCCGCGAGCGGCGACGACAGCCGCACGAAGCCGTTCCGCCAGCAGCGCCGGCGCTCGCCCTCGGGCGTCCGCACGGTCACCCACAGCTCGGCCGGCGCGGGCGGCGCGCCCTCGGCGAGCACATGGGTGAGGGCGCTCTCCAGCTCCTCCACACCCTGCGACAGCAGCTCCCCCAGCGGCCGCCCCAGCACCGACGTACGGCCCGCGCCGAGCGCCCGTGCCGCGTACGCGTTGACGACGGCGGGACGCAGGTCGGCGTCGACGAGGACGACGCCCCAGCCGGCGTCCTCCAGCAGCGCCTCGCTCAGCGCGATGGAACGCTCCAGGTCGATCTGCGCGTGGACCTCGCTGAACGCGCAGTACACGCCGGCGGGCTTGCCGTCGGGACCGCGTACGGCGGCGGACTGGGTGCGCACCAGGACCCGGCGGCCGTCCTTGGTGAGCAGCGCGAACTCGTTGACCTGCCGGCCGGGCGCGTCCATGGCCGACATCAGCCGCGCCTCGACCTCCTCGGCGTCCGCGCTGCGCACGGCCCACCCGGCGAAACCGGCGCGCCCGACCGCCTCCTCGGCGGTCCAGCCGAGGATGCGTTCGGCCTCACGGTTCCAGTGGGTCACCACGCCGTCCGCGTCGAAGGCGCACAGGGCGGCGTCCATGCCGTCGAGCAGCGCCGCGAGCAGGTCGGAGCCACCAGGCCCGTCCCGCTCGGGCTCGGGCCCCTCCGGCCCCAGCTCGTCGGTGGCCCCACTACGCCGGGATGCACTCACCTGAACCCCCTGCAGGCTGTGTCCGCACGTACGGCACGACGATTCGCTCACCAACAATCATTCAACTTGAACGTGACCCAGCGCACATCGAGTTCCCGACAAGATTGTGGGAATTGTTGCCTGCTCCCTGGTACCCACGCTTTCACGAGGTAAAAGACCCCGTGCCGGGGACCGGTTCGCACGGGGTCCGGCCGATGGGGAAGGCCGGCACAAAAAAGTGGTTGATCCGGCGGCGGGCGGTTCTTAGGGTGGCGGTACTTCGGAAAGGAGGTGGTTCGGCAGATGTATGACAACCGGACGGAAGAGGTGGCTGCGGGCTAGTGGCCCGCCGTCGTACTCGGTTCGGCGCCGGACCGGCGTGCGCGAGATGCACGCGACCGGCCTAATCCAACGCAGTCACCCGACCCGCGAGTCGCCGGTAACGTCCGGCCGGCTCCCCCGAGGGGGAACCAGACTCGCGGGTCGCCTGCGTTTCCGAAGGCTCTCAGCCCTTCGAAGGGCTCAGGGCGCTCAGTGCGCGAGGGACGCGTAGCCCTCGACGTCGCGCGGGTCGCGCGGGCCCGGGCCCACGTAGCGGGCCGACGGGCGGACCAGCCGGCCCGTGCGCTTCTGCTCCAGGATGTGCGCCGACCAGCCCGCGGTGCGGGCGCAGGTGAACATCGACGTGAACATGTGCGCCGGGACCTCCGCGAAGTCCAGCACGATCGCGGCCCAGAACTCCACGTTCGTGGCCAGCACCCGGTCCGGGCGGCGGGCGTGCAGCTCGGCCAGCGCGGCCTTCTCCAGCGCCTCGGCGACCTCGTAGCGCGGCGCGCCCAGCTCGCGGGCGGTGCGGCGCAGCACGCGGGCGCGGGGGTCCTCCGCGCGGTAGACGCGGTGGCCGAATCCCATCAGGCGCTCGCCCTTGTCGAGGGTCTTGCGGACGTACGCGTCGGCGTCCCCGGTGCGCTCGATCTCCTCGATCATGTGCAGCACGCGCGAGGGGGCGCCGCCGTGCAGCGGGCCGGACATGGCGCCGACGGCCCCGGAGAGCGCGGCGGCGACGTCCGCCCCGGTGGAGGCGATGACGCGGGCGGTGAACGTGGAGGCGTTCATGCCGTGCTCGGCGGCCGACGTCCAGTACGCGTCGACGGCGGCGACGTGCTTGGGGTCGGGCTCGCCGCGCCAGCGGATCATGAAACGCTCGACGACCGACTCGGCCTTGTCGATCTCGCTCTGCGGCACCATCGGCAGCCCCTGGCCGCGCGCCGACTGGGCGACGTACGACAGGGCCATGACGGCGGCGCGGGCGAGGTCCTCGCGGGCCTGCTCGGCATCGATGTCGAGGAGCGGTTTCAGGCCCCACACGGGGGCGAGCATGGCGAGCGCGGACTGCACGTCGACGCGGATGTCGCCGGAGTGCACGGGGATGGGGAACGGCTCGGCGGGCGGCAGTCCGGGCGCGAACGCCCCGTCGACGAGCAGCCCCCAGACGTTGCCGAAGGAGACGTGACCGACCAGGTCCTCGATGTCGACGCCCCGGTAGCGGAGGGCGCCGCCCTCCTTGTCCGGTTCGGCGATCTCCGTCTCGAACGCGACGACTCCTTCGAGCCCGGGTACGAAGTCGGACATCAGGCGGCTCCCTCGATAGGTGGGTGACAGATGGTGTTGTGGGGTGGGACGACCATGTGTCGTGGCGCGATCGGTGTGGGTCCGGGGGATCCGCGGTCGGCTCGGTGAAAACTCGCGGTCTGGACGTCACCCCTGTGATGCCCGGCTGGCGGTCACCCAACCGGATCAGTGCCAGCACGATATCCCTGAGTGCCAGTTTTGGGGAGGGTTCGCGGCACTGAGTGCCACCCGTGAGGTTGGGCACCGGCTGTCTGTGACGTGGGCCACCACTCCCTCGCGGCCTGGGCGGATACGGCAGGATGACGGCGTGACCGACCGAGACGCCGTCCCCCTCGATCTCGCCTCGATGCGCAAGCAGTACCGGACCGAGGGGCTCTCCGAGACCGACCTCGCCGCCACCCCCGTCGAGCAGTTCGCGCGCTGGTTCGCGCAGGCCGCGCGGGAGGGCGGGCTGTTCGAGCCGAACGCCATGATCGTGTCGACCGCGGACGCGGCGGGCCGGCCGAGTTCGCGCACGGTGCTGCTGAAGCACTTCGACGAGAGCGGGTTCGTGTTCTACACGAACTACGAGTCCCGCAAGGGCCGCGATCTGGCCGAGAACCCGCACGTCTCGCTGCTGTTCCCGTGGCATCCGGTCGCCCGGCAGGTCATCGTCACCGGCACGGCGCGGCGCACCGGGCGCGACGAGACGGCCGCGTACTTCCGCACGCGGCCGCACGGGTCCCAGCTGGGGGCGTGGGCCAGCGGCCAGTCGACGGTGATCGCGTCCCGCGAGGAACTGGACACGGCGTACGCCGCCCTGGCGGCGCGCTATCCGGAACCCGAGCGGGTCCCGGTGCCCCCGCACTGGGGCGGCTTCCGGGTGGTCCCGGAGACGGTGGAGTTCTGGCAGGGCCGCGAGAACCGCCTCCACGACCGCCTGCGGTACGTGGCCGTGCCGGGCGGCGGCTGGAGGGTGGAGCGGCTCGCGCCGTGAGCGGTCTCCCTGCGGGGCGCGCCGGATCGTCCCGCGGGCAGCCCGGCCGGGCAGGCGTACAGCAAAGCCGTCACCGCGAGCGCCGCCGCTCAGGCCCCGGGCACTGCGCCGCCGAGACACGCGAGGACGACGGACCGGGTGTCCCGCCCCCGTGCCTCTCCCGCGGCCGTGGGACGCCGCTACGCTCGGCAAACGGTCCCGCCGCGCCCGCCGGACGAGGCCGTGGCCGCCGCCCGAGACCTCGCACGCAGAGCGACGAGCAGCCGGCCCTGGGGCGCCCTCACCTCGCGTGACCGCGTGGCGTCGGGCCCCGCCCGCGAGATGCCTGACACCAGGTAACGCCCTTGCGCGCCTGCAACGCGCGGCACGGGACGCCGTCCGGGCAGCCCGGCGCACGGAGTCGCCGTGGGATTCGTCGCAGGCGTCCCCCGGGGCGCCGGTGCGGAGGGCCGGGCCCCGGCGCCCTGGCCGCGCGCGGGCGCGCCGTCACGCGCCGTGAGAGTCTGCGCGCCTCGGCGCGTCCTCAGAGCTTGCCCCAGACCCGTACCGTCCTGTGGCCCTCGAAGACGTCCGCGAAGCGGGTGAGGAACTCGTCCGAGAAGTGCGGCCAGTTCCAGAACTCGAAGCCCAGGTGGGCGAAGGCGAAGAAGTCGTCCGCCCAGCGGTACTCGGGAAGCGGGACGGAGGCGGCGCAGGCGGGGCAGACGACGTCGGCCTCCCCCTCCTCGTCCCAGGTGCGCAGGGCGGCGCCGAACGGCTCCCAGGCCTCGTCGTCCGACTGCCAGGTGTCGGTGATCAGCCGGGTCGTGGCCTCGCAGCGGGGGCAGGTGACCGCCTCCGGCTCGCCCTGGCCGGCGCTGAAGACCGTGCGGCCGACCTGCACGTCCAGGCCGCCGCCCGGTTCCCAGGAGGCGTCCTCCGGGCCGCAGACGCCGGCCCAGTTCGGGCCCGGCGGGTGCCCCAGCGGTGCGCCCAGCACGCAGTCGGTCCGGTCGGGCAGGACCATGCCCTCGGACAGCAGCCACGCGAGACCGCGGTCCGCGTAGGCCGCCGCCTCCTCCGGGCTCGCGTCGAGGTCGACGATCGTCTGGAAGTAGTCACCCATGACGGACACCGTAGGCCCGGCCACCGACAGTGACCTCAGCGCAGCGCCTCGTCCAGGAGGTCCGCCCACTGGGCGACGACCCGTTCGCGGCGGGCGGTGTCGTCGGAGAGGAGGTTGGCCAGGCCCAGGCCGCGGGCCATGTCGAGAAAGCCCTGGACGGTCTCGCGGACGCCGGGGCGGGACTCGTCCGCGCCGAGGAGTTCCACGGCGATGCGGTGCGAGTCGCGTCCGACGCGCAGCTCCAGCTCCGTCACCCGAGGCCGCAGCTGCTCCTCGTTGGAGGCGGCCACCCACAGGTGCAGGGCGGCGCGGAAGAGAGGCCCGGTGTAGAGGTCGACGAGGGCGGCGACCACCGCGCGGCGGTCGGCGGCCGCGGCGCCTTCGGGGAAGAGGGCGCGCAGAGCCGTGGAGCGTTCCTCGGCGACGTACTCCACGGCGGCCGTGAAGAGGTCCTCCCGCGTGGGGAAGTGGTGCTGGGCGGCGCCCCGGGAGACGCCGGCCCGTTCGGCGACGACGGAGACCGTGGAGCCCGCCCAGCCGTGTTCGGCGAGGCAGGCCACGGCGGCCTCCAGGAGCCGCTGCCGGGTGGCCCGGCTGCGGTCCTGCTTGGGCACGCGTGCGGCACGGTCGGCCGTGTTCACCTCGCCCATGCCGCGTTCACACCGCCCATTCCGGATCCCGTCGTTCGAGGAACGCCGTCATGCCCTCGCGCGCGGGCGCGGAGGCGAAGAGGCGTGCCGAGAGCGCGGTCAGGGCGTCCGCGTCCCGGTCGAAGGTCTCCAGAACCTTAGCCGTGAGCAGCCGTTTCGTCTCGGCGAGGGCCTCGGGCGCGGACCGGCGCAGACCGTCGAGGACCGGCTCCAACGTCTCGTCCACGTCCTCGCCGGCCGCCGTCAGCAGGCCGATGCGCGCGGCCTCGTCGGCGTCGAAGCGTTCCCCGGTGAGGTAGTAGCGGGTCAGCGCCCGCGGGTCGGTGCGGGGCAGCAGCGGCAGGGAGATCACCGCCGGGGCGACCCCGATCCGCACCTCGGTGAAGGCGAACGTCGCCGTACGGGAGGCGACGCCGATGTCGCAGGCGGCGAGCAGCCCGAGCCCGCCCGCGCGGACGTGCCCGGTGACGCGGGCGACGACCGGTTTGGGCAGCTCGACGATCTGCCGGAGCAGACCGACCAGCGAGGCGGGCGCGGGCGGGTCCTTCAGGTCGGCGCCCGCGCTGAACGTGTTGCCGGTGTGGGTGAGGACCACCGCGCGGACGCCGGGGTCCTTCCCGGCGTCGGTGAGCGCGGCGGCGAGGTCGCCGACGAGGGCGGCGGACAGGGCGTTGCGGCGCTCCGGGGCGTTGAGGGACAGCGTCTCGACGCCGCGGGTGCGACTGCGGCCGATCAGGGTCACGAGGGCTCCTTGTGCGCCGCCCGGAGTTCGCGGCGCAGGATCTTTCCGGAGGCGGCGCGGGGCACGCCGTCGATGAAGGTGACGTGCCGGACCCGCTTGTACGGGGCGACGCGTTCGGCGACGTACATCATGACCTCGCCCTCGGTGAGGTCCGGGGCGGAGGGGTGGCGGACGACGAAGGCGTGCGGGACCTCGTTGCCGTCCTCGTTGTAGACGCCGATGACGGCGGCGTCGGCGACGCCGGGGTGGGTGAGCAGCAGCGCCTCCAGCTCGGCGGGCGCCACCTGGAAGCCCTTGTACTTGATGAGCTCCTTCACCCGGTCGACGACGAACAGCCACCCGTCGTCGTCGACGTGGCCGACGTCCCCGGTGTGCAGCCACCCGTCCTCGTCGATCATCGCGGCGGTGGCGTCGGGGCGTCCGAGGTAGCCCTTCATCACCTGCGGGCCGCGGATGAGGATCTCGCCGGACTCGCCGGGACCGAGGTCCTTGCCGGGGTCGTCCAGGGACACGATCCGCATCTCGGTGCCGGCGATGAGCTTGCCGACGGTGCCGGGCGGCGCCTGGTCCATGAGGTCCAGCGGGACGACATGGGTGCCGGGCGACAGCTCCGTCATGCCGTACGCCTGCCCGACCGGCGGCAGGCCGAGCCGCTGCGCGCAGGCGGCGGCGAGCTTGGCGTCCAGGGGCGCGGCGGCGCTGATGACGTGCTTCAGGGACGACAGGTCGTACTCGGCGACCAGCGGGTGCTTGGCGAGGGCCAGCACGATCGGCGGGGCGACGTACAGGGCGGTGATGCGGTGGTTCTGGATGGCCGCGAGGAACGTCTCCAGGTCGAAGCGCGGCAGCACGACCACGGTGGCGCCCTGCCGCAGCGGGGCGTTCATCAGCGCGGTGAGGCCGTAGATGTGGAAGAACGGCAGCACGGCGAGGACGCGGTCGCCGGGTCCGGCCGTGATCGACGGCTGGAGCTGGGCGAGGTTGGTGGCGATCTGCCGGTGGGTGAGCATCACGCCCTTGGGTGTGCCGGTGGTGCCGGAGGAGTACGGCAGCGCGGCGACGTCCTCGACCGGGTCGATGCCGACGGCCGGCTCGGGGCCCGTGCAGCCCAGCATGTCGATCAGCGAGCGGTGTCCGGGCGCGCTGTCGCAGACGAAGATCTCCTCGACGCCGCCCGCGAG
Source organism: Streptomyces sp. P9-2 (assembly GCF_051903975.1). Lineage (NCBI taxonomy): Bacteria > Bacillati > Actinomycetota > Actinomycetes > Kitasatosporales > Streptomycetaceae > Streptomyces > Streptomyces sp. P9-2. The sequence goes on along the minus strand of NZ_CP192633.1, from coordinate 1,946,542 downwards.
TTCGGCGGCCCGGCGCGCGCTGTCCAGCAGGGGCGACACGGTCACGATCCACCTCGCCGCGCTGTCCTCGAGCTGCCTGGCGAACTCCTCGGGCGTGGCGAGCGGGTGCACGGTGGTGACGGCGGCGCCCGCGCGGGTCGCCGCGTAGAAGGCGGTGGGGAAGGCGATCGTGTTGGGGCTGTGCAGGGCGAGCACGTCCCCCTTGCGCACGCCCGCCTCGGCGAGTCCGGCGGCTACCCGCCGGTGGAAACGGTCGAGCTGTTCGTAGGTGAGGGTGGTGCCGTCGGTGCCGTCGATCAGGGCCGGGGTGCTCCCGAACTCGGCGGCGCGGGCCAGCACCGCGTCGTGGATGGGGAGTTCGACCGGCGTGACGTCTGCGTACGCGCTGCGGAACATGGTTCCTCCAAGACGGCCGGGAGGCTTGCCGGTCGCCTAGTACGACTTGGGCAGGCCCAGGGTCTGGTGGGAGACGTAGTTGAGAATCATCTCCCGGCTGACCGGCGCGATACGAGACACGCGCGCGGCGGTTATCAGCTGGGCGAGCCCGAACTCGCGGGTGAGGCCGTTGCCGCCGAGGGTGTGCACGGCCTGGTCGACGGCCTTCACACAGGCCTCGGCCGCCGCGTACTTGGCCATGTTGGCGGCCTCCCCCGCGCCGATGTCGTCGCCCGCGTCGTAGAGGTGGGCGGCCTTCTGCATCATCAGGCGGGCCAGTTCGAGGTCGATGTGCGCCTGCGCGAGGGGGTGCGCGATCGCCTGGTGGGAGCCGATGGGCGCCTTCCATACGGTGCGGTCGCGCGCGTACTCGACGGCGCGGGCCAGCGCGAAGCGGCCCATGCCGATCGCGAAGGCGGCCGTCATGATGCGCTCGGGGTTGAGGCCGGCGAACAGTTGGAGCAGGCCCGCGTCCTCGTCGCCGACCAGTGCGTCGGCGGGCAGCCGCACGTCGTCGAGGACCAGCTCGAACTGCTTCTCCGCGGCGTTCAGTTCCATGTCGATCTTGTGGCGCTGGAAGCCCGGGGTGTCGCGCGGGACGATGAACAGGCAGGGCTTCAGGCGGCCGGTGCGGGCGTCCTCCGTGCGGCCGACGATGAGAGTGGCATCGGCGATGTCCACCCCCGAGACGAACACCTTGCGTCCGGTGAGGATCCAGTCGCCGGTGGCGGGGTCGCGGCGCGCGGTGGTGGTGATGCGGTGGGAGTTGGAGCCGGCGTCGGGCTCGGTGATGCCGAAGGCCATGGTGCGGGTGCCGTCGGCGAGGGCGGGGAGCCAGCCGCGCTTCTGCTCCTCGGTGCCGAAGCGGGCGATGACCGTGCCGCAGATGGCCGGTGAGACCACCATGAGGAGGAGGGGGCAGCCCGCGGCGCCCAGTTCCTCCAGGACGATGGAGAGTTCGGAGATGCCGCCGCCTCCGCCGCCGTGCTCCTCCGGGAGGTTGACGCCGAGGTAGCCGAGCTTGGCGGCCTCCGCCCAGAGTTCTGTGGCGGGCCTGTCCTCTTCGACGGTGCGGGTGAAGTAGGCGCGGCCGTACTTGTGGCCGAGGGCGGACACGGCTGTGCGGAGGGCTTTGTGTTCTTCTGACTCGATCACCGGCATGTGGGCTCCTTGGGAGGAGGGGCTGTGAGTCGTTGGGTGGGTGCGGGTTGTGTGTGGCTGGTCGCGCAGTTCCCCGCGCCCCTAGGTGTGTTGTCCGGGGACGTTGGTGACACGCGTGCTGGGTTCTTGAACGGGTGAGGGCCTCCGGGTTCGGTGTGGATTGCGACATCTGCACCGATCCGAGGAGGCCCTCGTGCCCCACCGTAATGCCCCGCTGACCGAGACCGGGCGTCTTCGCCTGGCCCGCTGTGTCGTCGACGACGGCTGGCCGCTGCGCCGGGCTGCCGAGCGTTTCCAGGTCAGCCACACCACCGCCGCCCGCTGGGCCACCCGCTACCGGCAGCTCGGCGTCGCCGGAATGAACGACCGCTCCAGCCGGCCCCACCACCAGCCCCGCAGGACGCCGGCCGAGATCGAGATGGAAGTCCTCCGGCTCCGGCGCGAACACCGCATCGGCCCGCTGCGGCTGGCCGTCCGGTGCCACATCGCGGCCTCCACCGCCCACCGCATCCTCCAGCGGCACGGCCAGCCGCCTCTGAGGGCCCTGGACCGGGCCACCGGCGAACCCGTCCGCCGCTACGAACGCGCCCGACCCGGCGAACTGGTCCACATCGACGTCAAGAAGCTCGGCAGGATCCCCGACGGCGGCGGCCACAAGACCCTCGGCCGGGCCGACGGCCACCGCAGCCGGACCAACGGCGCCGGCTGGGCCTACCTGCATACCGCCCTCGACGACCACAGCCGGATCGCCTACACCGAGGACCTGCCCGACGAGACCGCCCCGACCTGCGCAGCTTTCCTCGTCCGGGCCACGGCCTACTTCGCATCGCTGGGCATCCGCATCGAGCGGGTCCTGACCGACAACGCCTGGGCCTACAGCAAGAACACCTGGCGTGACACCTGCCGCGACCTGGGCATCAGCCCCCGCTGGACCAGGCCTTGGCGGCCCCAGACCAACGGCAAGGTCGAACGCTTCCACCGCACCCTGCTCGACGAATGGGCCTACCAGCGGCCCTACACCTCAGACCACGAGCGCAGGGAAGCGTTCACCGACTGGCTGCACTGGTACAACTACCACCGCCCCCACACCGGCATCGGCGGCCACCCACCAGCCAGCCGCGTCACCAACCTGCCCGGTCAGCACACCTAGGGGGCGGTTGCGGTCTGCGGTTCCCGCGGGTTCGTGGGGGTTGCTCGCGCAGTTCCCCGCGTCCCTAGGGCGTGTGTGGCTCCACGACCGCCAACAAGGTGCCGAGCTCCACCTGTTGGCCCTCCCTTGCGTGGAGGGTGGTCAAGGTGCCTGTGGTGGGGGCCGTGATGTTGTGTTGCATCTTCATCGCCTCCAGCCAGAGCAGTGGCTGGCCCGCTTCCACCGTCACGCCGTCCGTGACGCCCTCCGCGATGCGCACCACCGTGCCCGGCATCGGGGCGAGGAGGGAGCCGGGGGCGTGGTCCGCCTCGGGGGCCGGGAAGCGGGGGAGGGCCGTCAGGGCCGCGGGGCCCGCGTAGACGTGGTCGCCGTAGCGGGCGACCTCGTAGCGGCGCCGTACTCCGTCGGTCTCCAGGATCACCAGGGACGCGTCCGCGTGGACGACCGTCACGCCGTCGGCCGTGAGGCCGGTGCGGGTGTGGTGGTAGCGGACCTCGTGCTCCTCGCCGTTCATCGCGTACCGCTTGACCTGCGGCTGCGACGGCACGTTGCGCCAGCCGCCGAAGCGGGAACGGCCGTGCGCGTCGGCGAGGGCGGCGGCGAGCGGGGCGTACGGGTCGGCGGCGGGCTCGGTGAGGGCCGGCAGGTGGCGGTCGTAGAAGCCGGTGTCCATACGGCCCTGGGTGAACTCCTCGTGGCGCAGGGAGCGGACGAGGAGGTCGCGGTTGGTGACGGGGCCGTGGATCACGGCGCGTTCCAGGGCGGCGGCCAGTTTGCGGACCGCCTCCGCGCGGGTGGGGGCGTGGGCGACGACCTTGGCGAGCATCGGGTCGTAGTGGACGCCGACGTCGTCGCCGTCGGCGTAGCCGGTGTCGAGGCGCACGCCGCCGGGGACGGCGAGGCGGTGGAGGCGGCCGGTCTGCGGGGCCCAGTCACGGGCCGGGTCCTCGGCGTAGAGGCGGGCCTCGACGGCATGGCCGCGCGGGGCGGGCGGCTCCGGGTCCAGGGCGTGACCCTCCGCGACCCGGATCTGCTGGGCGACCAGGTCGACGCCGAACACCTCCTCGGTGACGGGATGTTCGACCTGGAGCCGGGTGTTCATCTCCAGGAAGTGCGCCCGGTCGCCGGCGACCAGGAACTCCACGGTGCCGGCGCCCACGTAGCCGACCGCGCGGGCGGCGCGTACGGCGAGCATGTGGAGTTCCCCGGTGAGCGCGTCCGAGAGGCCGGGCGCCGGGGCCTCCTCGATCACCTTCTGGTGGCGGCGCTGGAGGGAGCAGTCGCGGGTGCCGAGCGCCCACACCGTGCCGTGGGTGTCGGCGAGGACCTGCACCTCGACATGGCGGCCGTTCTCCAGGTACGGCTCGACGAACACCTCCCCGTCGCCGAAGGCGCTCGCCGCCTCCGCGCGGGCGGCGGCGAGCGCGGCGTCCAGGTCGGCGCGGCGGCGTACGACGCGCATACCGCGTCCGCCGCCGCCCGCCGCGGCCTTCACCAGCACCGGCAGGTCGGCCTCGGTGACGCCGGTGAGCGGCTCGACACCCATGAGCTGCTTGGCGCGCGTCTTGGACGCCATCGCCTCGATCGCCTCCGGCGACGGACCGATCCACACCAGTCCCGCGTCCTGGACGGCGCGCGCGAAGCCGGCGTTCTCGGACAGGAACCCGTAGCCGGGGTGCACGGCGTCCGCGCCGGCCGCGAGGGCGGCCTTCACGATCAGGTCGCCGCGCAGATACGTGTCGGCGGGCGCGGAGCCGGGGAGCCGTACGGCGGTGTCGGCGACGCGGGTGTGGAGGGCGCCGGCGTCGGCGTCGGAGTGCACGGCGACGGTCGCGACGCCGAGGTCGCGGCAGGTGCGGGCGATACGGCAGGCGATCTCGCCGCGGTTGGCGACAAGGACGGTGGTGATCACGGGTTGCTGCCTCACATCCGGAAGACGCCGAAGCCGCCGCGCGCGCCCTCGTAGGGCGCGGTGTGGACGGCGGACAGGCACAGGCCGAGGACGGTGCGGGTGTCGCGCGGGTCGACGACGCCGTCGTCGTACAGCCGCCCGGACAGGAACATCGGCAGGGACTCGGACTCGATCTGCTGCTCCACCATGGCGCGCAGCGCCGCGTCCGCCTCGTCGTCGTACGGCCGTCCCTTCGCCGCCGCGGACTGGCGGGCGACGATGGACAGCACGCCGGCGAGCTGCTGCGGGCCCATCACGGCGGACTTGGCGCTGGGCCAGGCGAACAGGAAGCGGGGGTCGTAGGCGCGGCCGCACATGCCGTAGTGGCCGGCGCCGTAGGAGGCGCCCATGAGTACGGACAGGTGCGGGACGCGCGAGTTGGACACCGCGTTGATCATCATCGCGCCGTGCTTGATGATGCCGCCCTGCTCGTACTCCTTGCCGACCATGTAGCCGGTGGTGTTGTGCAGGAACAGCAGCGGGATGTCGCGCTGGTTGGCCAGCTGGATGAACTGCGCCGCCTTTTGCGACTCCTCGCTGAAGAGGACGCCCCGCGCGTTGGCGAGGATGCCGACCGGGTAGCCGTGCAGGGACGCCCAGCCGGTGACGAGGCTGGCGCCGTACAGCGGCTTGAACTCGTCGAAGTCGGAGGCGTCGACGATCCTCGCGATCACCTCGCGCGGGTCGAAGGGGATCTTCAGGTCGCCGGGGACGATGCCCAGCAGCTCCTCCGGGTCGTACTTGGGCGGCTCGGCGTGGCCCGGATCGGGGTACGCCTTGCGGTGGTTGAGGCGGGCGACGACCCGGCGGGCCTGGCGCAGCGCGTCCGGCTCGTCCACGGCGAAGTGGTCGGCGAGGCCGGAGACACGGGCGTGCATGTCGGCGCCGCCCAGGGACTCGTCGTCGCTCTCCTCGCCGGTCGCCATCTTCACCAGCGGCGGACCGCCGAGGAACACCTTGGCCCGCTCCTTGACCATGATCGTGTGGTCGGACATGCCGGGCACGTAGGCGCCGCCCGCCGTGGAGTTGCCGAAGACGACGGCGATTGTGGGGATGCCGGCCGCCGACAGCCGGGTCAGGTCGCGGAAGATCGCGCCGCCCGGGATGAAGATCTCCTTCTGCGAGGGCAGGTCTGCGCCGCCGGACTCGACCAGGCTGATCAGCGGCAGCCGGTTGGCGAGCGCGATGTCGTTGGCGCGCAGGGCCTTCTTCAGCGACCAGGGGTTGCTGGCGCCGCCGCGCACGGTGGGGTCGTTGGCGGTGATCACGCACTCCACGCCCTCGACGACCCCGATGCCGGTGACGAGGGACGCGCCCACGGTCCAGTCGCTGCCCCAGGCGGCCAGCGGGGACAGCTCCAGGAACGGGGTGTCGGGATCGAGCAGCAGCTCGATCCGCTCCCGGGCGAGCAGCTTGCCGCGCTTGCGGTGCCGTTCGACGTACTTCTCGCCGCCGCCCGCGAGGGCCTTCGCGTGCTCGGCGTCGAGTTCGGCCAGCTTGGCGAGCATGGCCTCGCGGTGCTCCCGGTAATCCGGGTCGGACGGGTTCAGGGCGGACGCGAGGACCGTCACAGGAGCACCTCCGGGATGTCGGCGTGCCGGGAGCGCAGCCACTCCCCCAGCGCCTTGGCCTGCGGATCGAAACGGGCCTGCGCGGCGACGCCCTCGCCGAGGATGCCCTCGACGACGAAGTTCAGGGCGCGCAGGTTCGGCAGTACGTGCCGGGTGACGGGCAGCTCGCGGGCCTCGGGGATCAGGTCGTGGAACCGCTCGACGGTCAGCTCGTGCGCGAGCCACCGCCAGGCCTCGTCGGTCCGCGCCCACACGCCGACGTTGGCGTTCCCGCCCTTGTCCCCGCTGCGGGCCCCGACGACCCGTCCGATCGGCGCCCGGACGGTCGGCCCCGGCGGCAGCGGCTCGGGGAGGGCGGGGTTCGGTACGGCGTCGAGGGGGGCCGTGTCCTGGGGCGGTTCCACGGTGATCCGGCGCCCGTCGTGGAGGACGGCCACATGGTCGACGTCCCCATGGGGCACGTACACATCCTCGAAGACCCCGTACGGGGAGCCCTTCCCCGGTGGCGCCACCACATGGAAACCGGGGTAACTCGCCAGCGCCAGCTCAATGGCGGCCCCGCTGAGCACCCGCCCCACCTTCTGCTGGTCCGGGTCCCGTACGACGAGACGCAGCAGCGCGCTCGCGGTCTCCTCGGTGCCGGCGTCGGGCTTGTCGGTGCGGGCGAGGTCCCAGCGCACCTCCGCGGGCGGGGACGTGGCGAGGGCGTCGGCCATCTGCTCGCGGACCAGGGCGGCCTTGGCCTCGATGTCGAGCCCGGTGAGGACGAAGACGACCTCGTTGCGGAACCCGCCGAGCCGGTTGCGGCCGACCTTGAGCGTGGGCGGCGGGGCCTCCCCGCGCACCCCTTCGATCCGCACCCGGTCGGGCCCGTCCTGGGTGAGCCTGACGGTGTCCAGGCGCGCGGTGACGTCCGGCCCGGCGTACCGGGCGCCGCCCGTCTCGTACAGCAGTTGCGCGGTGACCGTGCCGACGTCGACGACACCGCCGGTGCCGGGGTGCTTGGTGACGACGCCGGAACCGTCGGGGTGGATCTCGGCGAGCGGGAAGCCGGGCTTCAGCAGCTCGCGCGGGTCGTGCTCGGCGAAGAAGGCGTAGTTGCCGCCGGTGGCCTGCGTCCCGCACTCCAGCACATGCCCGGCGACCACGGCTCCCGCGAGCCGGTCGTGATCCGTCGGTTTCCAGCCGAAGTGCGCGGCCGCGGGCCCGGTGACCAGGGCGGCGTCGGTGACCCGCCCGGTGACGACCACGTCGGCGCCGGCCCGCAGGCACTCGGCGATGCCGAAGCCGCCGAGGTAGGCGTGCGCGGCGAGGGCGCCGGGGTGGCGGGCGGTGAGGTCGTCGCCCTCGACGTGGGCGACGCGGAGGGGGACGCCGAGGCGGTCCGCCAACTCCCGTACGGCTTGGGCGAGGCCGGCCGGATTGAGCCCGCCCGCGTTGGTGACGATCCGGACGCCCTTCTCGTGGGCGAGGCCCAGGGTGTCCTCGAGCTGGCGCAGAAGCGTGCGGGCGTACCCGGCGGACGGGTCCTTCAGCCGGTCGCGGGCCAGGATCAGCATGGTCAGCTCGGCGAGGTAGTCGCCGGTGAGGACGTCCAGGTCGCCGCCGGTGAGCATCTCGCGCAGGGCGTCGGAGCGGTCGCCGTAGAAGCCGGAGAAGTTGCCGATGCGCAGGGGTTCCTCGGTCACCGCGCGCCGTCTCCCTCGGGCTCGTTCCCCTCGGGCTCGTTCCCCTTGGGCTCGTTCCCCTCGGGCTCGCGCCCGCCGCCGGGCGGCCCGGCGAAGGCCTGCGCGATGTCCAGCCAGCGGTCGGCGTCGGGCCCGTCGGCGATGAGGTCCAGGTCGGCACGGTGGGCGCGCTGGGTGACGAGGAGGCAGAAGTCGAGGGCGGGGCCGGTGACGCGCTGGGGAGCGTCCTCGGGGCCGTACGCCCACACGTCGTCGCCGTCCGGCGCGGTGAGTTCGACGCGGAACGGGTCGGCGGGCGGGGTGAGGCCGTGCACGCCGTAGGCGAAGTCGCGGGTGCGGACGCCGAGCCAGGCGATGTGGCGGAGGCGGGCGGTGGGGGCGCGGGTCACGCCGAGCGCGTCGGCGACGTCCTGGGCGTGCGCCCAGGTCTCCATCAGGCGGGCGGTGGCCACGGAGGCGGCGGACATCGGCGGCCCGAACCAGGGGAACCGCGCCCCGTCCGGCGCCTCCCGCAGCGCCTTCTCCAGCGCCGCCCTCCCCTCCCGCCAGCGGGCGAGCAGCGCGGCGGGCTCGGCACGGGCGTACTCCTCCGCGCCGTCGTCGACGTACGTGTACGGGGCGGCGAGGGCCTGCTCGACGAGCGCGCGGAAGCCGTCCGGGTCGGTGACGGCGGTCAGGGCGTAGTGGTCGGTCCAGGCGAGGTGCCCGATCTGGTGGGCGACGGTCCATCCTGCGGCGGGTGTGGACAACGCCCACCGCTCCGGCTCCAGCCCGGCCACCAGCCGGTCGAGCTCCTCACTCTCCTCACGCAGATCGTCGATCACAGGCGTCGGATCGGACACGAGTCGCTCCCCTCGGGGCACGGACACGGCGGTGTGCGGCGTGGTTGGGGGGAGCATGGCAGGGGGTCAGGAAACAAGCAAGCGTGCTTGCATGTCTCCGTAGCCGAAGCTGCGGCGGTGCGGCAAGAGGGAAAACGCGGACTCATTTGCCCCGCGAGTTCTCCTGAATTGACCTGTTTCCCACCTGCACCTCGCCACGGCGAACACCTCTTGCCGTAGCCCATTCAGGCATGGATGCTTATGCCATGTGGCATCTCATAACGTTTCGCCATGCGAGCCGCGCTACCGTCACGCGGCAGAGCGTGAAGTGCCAGTCATGCATGCGTCACAACCGCAGCTCGCCTGAAGCAATCGGTCAGACTGCCCGGCATGATCCTGATATCAGGCGCGGAGCCACGACGCACGCTAGCCTGTTGAACCCGCGACCCCCGCCCTGGCGGACACGGTGCGCACAGGTGTGTCACGACGAGAAAGGGCTGCCGTCCATGTCCGAAAACCCGATGTTCCTGCGCCAGCGCCTGCGGGATCGCCTCAAGCGGGCACGAGAGGCCGCGGGGATGACGCAGCAGCAGGTGGCCGAGGCATTCGGCTGGTCACCCTCCAAGGTGATCCGCATCGAGAACGGAAAGATCGGCGTCAACATCACGGACGCGATGGCGCTTGTGCAGCATTACGGCATCAGCGATGAAGAGGGCACCGAATTGGTGTCCCTGGCGAAGGCCGCCCGCCAGCCATCCTGGTACGCGCCCTACAAGAACGTGATGACTCCACAACTGGAAGCCTACATCTCATACGAGGAAAGCGCGTCCATTGTGCGCAACTTCGAGCGTAACGTCGTTCCTGGACTGTTGCAGACCGAAGAATACGCACGCGCCATCCTCGGCGAGTTCCGGACAGGCCGGGACCTGGAATTGAGTGTCGAACTCCGCATGCGCCGCCAGCAAGCCCTCGACAACACCGAAGCCGAGTTCTTCTTCATCCTGGACGAGTCGGTGCTGAGGCGGACCATCGGCAGCGACTCCCTCATGCAGCAGCAGCTCGAGGCCCTGCTCCGGATCAACGAGTACCCGAACGTGCAGATCCAGTACGTCCCCTTCCGCAAGGGCATTTACCCCCTCTTCCGGACGCCTTACCAGATCTTCGAATTCAGCGGCGGATCGGACGACCTAGTTGCTTACCTCGAGAACCCCGACGGTGACGTTCTCCTCAGCGAGTCCATGCCGAGGTACGGAGCACGTCGCTCACCGGCGGACTACCTGGATGTCTTCTGGCAAGTGGAGCGCGAAGTCGCCGAAAGCATCATGGAGGGCGTACCCGCGGCCGCATGAGGAGATGCGCGAAAGAAACCTAGAGAGAGGATTTCGATGATTTGACGTACTCGATGAATCGACCCCAGGCATCGGCAGTGCACGACACGTGACGCACCAAGGGGAACTTCGAGTCGCGCAGGTGAACTCTTTCCTGCGCCCTGAATTCCAGGCAAGCACCACTCTCACTGTACGAACTCTTCTTCCATATGCCTCGTGAGTGAATCACTGCACCTCCATTTTCCCGTCAAGACACACGAGGGGAATTATCGGTGATCACACATTGACCTGACAAGGATCGTTTCAGGGCGATTGATTCACTAGGCATGGAAGTCGGAAGGGCGGCGTCCGCCTCAGCGGGAACACGCAGCGCACCCGCCACAGGGAACACCGTCCACACAAAAGGGAGCCTCAGGCCTAGCCGGCAAGCATCCGGCCCGGGGCTCCCCTGGCAGAGCGACCCTCACTGATCAGAAAGGGACACCCTACTCATGCAGTGTAACGACTCCTCCGGTCCTGTCTTCCGGAAGAAGGCCCGCGAGTTCTTCAAGACCTGGGGGCGGGCAGGAGCAACCCAGGTTCTGCGAGGTGCGGGCTCAGCAGCCGGAGCCGCCCTCTTCTCCTTGATACTGGCCTGGTTGCAGAGCCGGTAGGGAGATAACCGGCCGAACACCATGCGCCGCCGGGGTCCACCAGCGCACCCCGGCGGCGTCGCCCCGCCCCCGCACCTCCGTCGGAAATCAGCCGTACGCCGTCCGGCATGGCGGAGGGCCTGCGGGAATGCTCAGGCCGTGCAGACACCAGAGGCCGGGGCTGTAGGCGCTACCAACGTGGCGGGCCGCGGCGACGGATCGGGCGGCCCCGCACGGAGACACCGCCTTCGTCCGCGCCTCAGCCTGTCAGTCCTTCCAGACGGTCATGTCCGCCCTGACGAAACCCAGGTCCGGCATGGCGGTCGACTTGACCTGGATGACCAGAAGGCCGACGTTGCCTTCGCCGTCCCGGAAGCAGATCTCGGTGCCTGCCGCGGAGGCGGCCAGCGGGTGGGCGCCGGGCTTCTGGTTCGCGGTGAGCATGCTGCACGTGTCATAGGTGCCTTCGCCCGGGTCGCCGAAGATCTGGGTGAACACCACGGTGTCGCTGTCCAGTTCGCACCCCGCCATGGAGCAGCCGAACCGGATGTCCCCCTTTCGGTCGTCGGACACCTCGCCGTCACTCGTACGCAGAGAGTTGTCGGCGGTCAGCATCCGGCCGCTGTAGCCGTACGCCCGCGGCGTCCCGGTCGCGCCCGCCGCCCGGTCGGTCCCGGCATCCGTCGCGTCGGTCCCCGCTCCCGCACCGGCCGTCGACGCACCGTCACCGTCCGGCCCGGACTCGTCGCGCGGACTTCTCCGCATCCGTCGCGCCGCCACCGGCTCCCGTCTTCTCCTTCTCCGCCGGTCCCGGCGTCGCGGGGGCGGAGGCGGCCGTGTCCTTGCCGCGCCCGTCGTCGCGACCGTCCCCCGGCCCGTCGCCTCCATGACCGACCAGGCGGCGGCGATCACCAGCGCGACCGCGGCGACGCCGGCCGCCGCGTACAGGGCCGGACGTCGCCGACGGCTCCGGCGCCCCTCCGGTCCGGGCGGCCCCCCGGCAGCCCCGGCGCCTGCGCGTGGACGGGCCCCGACGGCGGCGTCCACGGCGTCGGGGCGGTCACCGGCAGCGTGTGCGCCATTGTGGGCGGCACGGCCGTGTCCGGGGACACGACCGGCGGCGGCACCGTCACCTCCGGCACGGCGATCTCCCGCCAGACGGCCGACCCGGATCCGGTGTCGGTGTCCCGCGCCAGTTCCTCGCGGCACCAGGCGACGACTTCCGCGGGGGTGGGCCGTGCTTCCGGGGCCTCGGCCAGGCACCGGGCGAGCAAGCCGCGCAGCCGGTCGGGCAGTTCGGACAGGTCGGGGGCGGAGTGCACGATCCGGTACAGCACGCTCACCGCCGGCCCGTCCGCGTACAGCGGTCGGCCCAGAGCCGCGAAGGCCGCCGTCTGCCCGAGCGCGAAGACGTCCGTGGCAGCCGACACCTCGCCGCCGGACGCCTGCTCGGGGGCCATGAAGTGGGGCGTGCCGATCGTGGTGCCGGTGGCGGTGTGCGCGGTGGCGTCGGCGGCGCGGGCGATGCCGAAGTCGATGACGCGCGGCCCGTCGGAGGCCAGCAGGACGTTGGCAGGCTTGAGGTCCCGGTGCACGATCCCGGCCCCGTGGATGGCCTGCAACGCCTCGGCGATCCCCGCCGTCAGCCACAGCACCGCCGTCTCGGGCAGCGGCCCGCGCCGGGCGACGGCCTCCGTGAGGGAGGGGCCCGGCACGTACAGCGTGGCCAGCCAGGGCGGTACAGCCTCCGGATCCGCGTCGATCAGTTCGGCGGTGTACGCGCCCTTCACCGTCCGGGCCGCCCTGATCTCCTGGGCGAAGCGCCGCCGGAAGGTGGGGTTGTCGGCCAGTTCCGACCGTACGACCTTGACGGCCACCGCCCGGCCGCCCCGTGTGTGCGCGAGGTACACCCGCCCCCATCCCGCCCGCGCCCAGCCGCGCGGCGAGCCGGTAACCCCCCACGGTGCGCGGATCGTCGTCCTGCAGCGGCTGGAACACCTCGGCCGTATGCGTCATCGGTTCCCTCCCCGTCGTCCCGATGAGTTGATCAACAGCCTACGAGGTGATCTTCGGCGGCATGCCGTGGGAGCTTGCGGGCTCACGCCCCGTGCTGGAAGGCGACGTCCGTGACGTCGCGTTCCAGGACGACGCCCTGATGGCCGTAGGTGCGGACCGAGGGCACCTTCAGCAGCAGGCAGAAGCGGTCGGTGGAGGCGACCGTGTCCACTATCCGGCCGTACGACCGGCGCAGGAAGTAGAGGGCGGCGTGGTTGGAGAGTGCGGTCTGCCCGCAGACCAGGATGACGGGGCGCTCACCGCCGGGAGCGGTGAACTTGGCGAGAAGCGCATACGCCTCGTTGTCGCTGCTCCATCGATGGAGCGCCCCGCCCACCTCGATGGCCAGCGGGTGCTCGGGGTGGTCGTAAAGGTGAAACGTGACGCCGGGCAGGGTGTGCGCGACATGACCCGCGCTGCGGGCGTTCGCCCCGAGCGGGCCCCCGATGCAGAACTCGGGCCGGTTGCCGTTGCTCCCGCGGAAGTCGTCACCACGGACGACCTCGACCTCGCACTCCAGGCTGTGGCTGACGACGGCCGCCTCGATCATCGCCTGGACGTCGTGGTGATCCGTGGCGCCCGGAGCGCCGTACTTGTTACTCATGACGATCAGGCACGTGTCGCCGGGCCGGGCGCCGACCACGCTCATCCGCAGCCTCAGCTCACGGGTGTGCTTGCCGCGCTGCCACAGCCACACCGCCAGGCCGCTCAGACAGCTGGCGAGCAGCCCCAGCATCAGATCGCCCAACGCCCCCGCCAGCATGCCGCTCCCCCCTGCGCGTGCCCGTACCCTACCCGGCCGCGCGGTAGGCGACGCCGCACCCGCCTCACGAGCCGTTCGTCAGAAAACCGGCTGCTGGGAGAGACCGAAGCGGCTCCAGTCCCGCCGCACCTCGGCGCCCCGCGATCGTCAGGAGCCGCCCGGGGTCTTCCTCGCCCTTCCCCGCCCCACCTGCGTCCGCACCGCCCCCATGCTCGCCACGATCACGAGCGCGATGGCGGCCGCCTCCGTCGCGGCGAGGGCCTGGTCGAGGACGAGGAAGCCGGCGGTGGCCGCGAGGGCGGGTTCCAGGCTCATCAAGATCGCGAACGTGGACGCGGGCAGGCGTCGCAGCGCGAGGAGTTCGAGGGTGTACGGCAGGACGGACGACAGCACCGCGACCGCCGCGCCCAGCGCGAAGGTCGTCGGGTTCAGCAGCTTCGCGCCGGACTCCAGCACGCCCAGCGGCAGGAACAGCAGCGCCGCCACCGCCATGGCGAGCGCGAGTCCGTCGGCCTGCGGGAAGCGGCGCCCGGTCCGGGCGCTGAAGACGATGTACGCCGCCCACATCGCCCCGGCGCCCAGCGCGAAGGCGACGCCCACCGGGTCGAGGCCGCTGAAGCCTCCGCCGCCGAGGAGGAACACGCCGGCGAGGGCGAGCGCGGCCCACACGAGGTTGATCGCGCGCCGGGAGGCGAGCACGGAGAGGGTGAGCGGGCCGAGCACCTCCAGGGTGACCGCGGGGCCGAGCGGGATGCGGGCGACGGACTGGTAGAAGAGGCCGTTCATCGCGGCCATGGCGACACCGAAGACGATCACCGTGCCCCAGTCGGCGCGGGAGTGCCCGCGCAGCCGCGGCCGGCACAGCACCATCAGCACCACGGCCGCGACGAGGAGGCGGATCGTCACCACCCCGAGCGCGCCGACGCGCGACATCAGCGTCACGGCGAGCGCCCCGCCGAACTGCACGGAGATCCCGCCGGCCAGCACCAGTCCGACCGGCCCCAGGGTGCCGCGGCGGCCGCCCGGTGCGCCGGCCTGCGCGGGGGCCGGGTCGTGGACCTGTCCGGAAGCGGTGGACGGGGTGGCGGCGCTGGGCGTGGTCACGGTGCCTTCCAGGGACGTAGGAGACGCGGGCGGTGCGAGTGAGGCGCGACTGCACCGAGTGTGCACCTCGGTGGACTCACGGGTCCAGCGTATTGGACTACGTCAGTACCGTGAAGTGTTTATATGCCTGACAATGCGACCGGTGTCCCGTCCGGGTCAACTCCGTCCACGGTGCGGACGTCCTACCCGGTACGGTTCCCCCTGGTGACACCCCGTCCGCTCCCCCTTACGGCTGAGGTTCCGTGCGACGACTCCTGGTCCGTGTCTGGCGGCTGCTGCGTCCGCTGCAGAGCCGCATCGTGTGGCTGCTGCACGCCAAGTTCGTGGTCGGCGTGACGGGTGTGGTGCGCGACGACGAGGGACGGGTGCTGCTGCTGAAGCACCGGATGTGGCCGCCCGGCCGCCAGTGGGGCCTGCCGAGCGGCTTCGCGCGCAAGGGCGAGGACTTCCGGGCGACGGTGGTGCGCGAGGTCAAGGAGGAGACCGGCCTCGACGTGGAGGCCGGCCGCCTGGTCATGTTGAACAGCGGCTTCCGTACGCGGATGGAGGTGGCCTTCGAGGCCCGCCTCCTCGGCGGCGAACTCCGGCTCGACCCCCTCGAGATCCTGGAGGCCCGCTGGTGCGAGCCGGACGCCCTCCCCGAGGACGTCCAGCCGGTGTGCCACCCCTTGGTGCGGGGCGAGACGTCACCCTGAGACCCGCTGGTGCTTAGCGGGGGACGCCGAGGGCGTCGAGGCGCCCGTGCATGACGTCGGCCGGGAGAGACGGGTTGCGGAGGGCCGAGGTCGCGGTCGCCGGTTCGTCGCACGCCCGCAGCAGCAGGGCGGGCGGCAGGGCGGGGTGCCCGGCCGCCGCACTGCTCACGGAGCTCTCGTCGTCGGCCAGCAGGCGGGCCAGTACGTCGGCGTCGACGTCCGGATCCAACACCGCAAGGGCCCGCTTGACCGGGTCCGGGTCGTCGGCGAAGCGCTTCGCGAGGCCGGCCTTGGGGAAGTTCCGGTGGGACAGCAGCAGGCTCTTGGTGATGACCTGGCACTTCAGGTAGGTCTCCAGCACCACCTCCCCGTCCACGGTCGGCTGTCTCTCGCACAGCAGCAGCCGTACGGCGTAGTCGTCGTCGTGCGACAGCAGCTCGACGGCGTCGGCGGGCAGGTGCTCGGCGAAGGCGGCACTGCGCCGGAGCCAGGTGTGGGACGACCGCGCGCAGTCGCGCAGCACGTCGGCGTCCTCGCAGGTGCGCACCCACTCGACGGGGCCCAGCCGGTCGGACGGGCCGACCGTGAAATCGATGGCGGCCCGCTCGGCCTCCGTGAACTCCGGGCGGACCGACACGGCCAGACGGACGCTGTGCTCAGGGTCGTCCGCGAGCTTCCGTACGACATCGAGGGGAGCGCGGGTGTTGAGCGCCAGCGCTTGCCGGTCCCACGCGTCGTCGCCGGCCGCGACCTGTTCGGCGAGCGCGGCGGTCATGGCTCCGTACCGGATGACGTCCCGCCGGGGACTGGCGTCCAGCCCGCTCTCGAGAAGCACGCCGGTCCAGAAGGCATCGTCACCGCAGGCTGTGATCCTGGACCGCTGCCGGACGTCGTCGTCCGGGTCGTGCAGCAGACGCTCACGCTCACTCTCGGACAGCAGGGACCAAGAGCCACAGGAGGCCTCCCGCATGAACGCGTCCTCGTGGTCGCAGAGCCCGGCGATCAACCGATCGTCGAAGTTGCCGTAGAAGGCCGCGTCCCTCCGCACGATCGGCTCGGGGTCGTCGAGCAGCCGCCGCTGCACGGGGAGCGGAAGCGACGGAGCGCCGGAACGGAAAGGGTTCGGCGCGTTGGCGAGCACCTGTCGGACGCGGAAATGGGGATCGTCGACCAGCCGTCCGCGCTGCTCCCCGGAGACCGCGAAACTCTCCGCGAACGTGGCACGGAGACGCCGCTCCGGATGCACGACGATCGCGTCGACCACCTCGTCCGGCAATGGGCGCGCCATGAAGGCCCCCCACGCACCGGCGGCCTCCTGATGCAGCAGCCGCAGCAAGACGTCGGTCGGAGCCGAGGCGTTGAAAGCGATCGCGTTCAGCTGATTCCTACGTCGGTCGAACATCAACCCGTCCCCCACTGCCCCACCCGATCACCCCGAACCCGCCGATTCTGCCCACCCGGACACGGCGGGTCAACGCCGACGATCACGCCCGCGACCTGCATGTGCGTACGCCGCGACCGGACGCCTCACCGGCGCGGGGCGGCGCGTCGGACGACAACGCTCGTCGGGACGCCGTGACGGGCACCGCTCATCTGCCGTAGACGGGCCACGCCGAAGGGAGCAGGCGCGGCTGGAACCGCCAGGTCCGGTTTCCGGGGCCAACTGGCTCGTCGCCCGGAGCCGACAACGCGGCGACATCCTGGTTGACGCATTCGGACACCACGCCCGAACACGACCGCCGCCACCATGAGGGCCCGCCACTCACGCCTACGGAGCACCACATGGCACGCACGATGAACGGGCCACAGCGAACGGCCATCTGGATCAAAGCTATCGGCGCGGTCACGGCCGTGGCCCTCGCGGCCCTCGGTGCCTATGTGGCTCTGCACCAGACCGACCCGGCCCCTACCAACTCCTGCCACGGCCGGACCATCTGCGGCGAGGACAACGACAACAACCAGGTGGGCGTCGGCGAGCCCGCCGTGAAGCAGTGAGGCGGGGGACGGCGGCCGCCGTGTTCGCGGCCCTCCTGCTCCTGGCGTCCGGCGCCTCCGGATGCAGCAAGGAGACCAACAACTGCAAGGACAGGGCCGTCTGCGGGAAGGGGAACGACAGCAACGGGCTGTCGGACGAGGCCGCCGGAAGCGGCGGTGCGGGCGAGGACCCCTCGGCGGACTCCGCCGACTTCGCCGAGTCTCCCGACCCGTCCTCCACGGACGAGGCGGACACCGCCGAGCCGTTCCCCGACGCGGAGTCCGCCGAAGACGCCCCCGAGGACGCCGCGGAAGCCCCGTCGGGGAACGGCGAGAGGCCCGAACAGGGGCCACGCACCCTGTTCCTGAGCGACGTGCACCCCATCGAGAAGGACGTCCGCAAGGGCACCACCGAGATCGCGGGGACCACGTACACCTCGTCCATCTGGAAGGACATCGGACCGAGCAGCAGCCTCAACAGCGTCTACGTGGTGTACGCGCTCAACGCGGACTGGACGACCTTCACCGCGGACGTCGGCCCCGACAGCGACTCGCGCCCCGACGTCGTGGTCGACTTCGAGGTGTACCTCGACGACCGGAAGCTCGGTGAGACCCATCGGGCCACCGTCACGGAGTCCGCCCACATCGAGGAGGACGTCACGGGCGGCATCCGGCTCCGCCTCGTCGCCAAGTTCGTCAGCGGGTCGAGCAACGGCTCGTACTCGGGCCAGGCCGCCTGGGGGTCCGCCCGGCTCGAATAGTCACGGCCTGCTGTCCGTCGCCTTGTTAGGGTGCCGCGATGGCAGAGATCAGGCAGGTTCAGATCACCTTCGACTGCGCCGAACCCGAGCGGGTGGCCCGGTTCTGGTGCGAGGTGCTGGGGTACGCCGTCGTGCCGCCCAAGGGGTACGCCTCCTGGGAGGAGTTCAACCGGGAGCGGTTCCCCGACGGGGACGGCGCCTGGTGTTCGGCGAGCGATCCGACCGGCGCGGGGCCGCGGCTGTTCTTCCAGCGGGTGCCCGAGGGCAAGACCGTCAAGAACCGCGTCCACCTCGACGTCCGCGTGGGCACCGGGCTGACCGGTGAGGAGCGGCTCGCCGCGCTGGAGGCCGAGTGCGCCCGGCTCATCCCCCTCGGCGCCACCCGGCAGCGGCTCCTCTACGACGGCACCGACTCCTGCATCGTCATGCAGGACGTCGAGGGGAACGAGTTCTGCCTCGACTGAGGCATCCCCTCACGCCCCCTCGTCCAGCGCCTCCGCCAGGATCTCCGCCAGGTGGCGGCCCCGCACGCCGCCCAGCTGCTCCAGCTGCGTCCGGCACGAGAACCCGTCCGCCTGGACCACCGCGCCCTCCGCCGCCTCCCGTACGGCGGGCAGCAGCTGCTCCTCCGCGCAGGCCCGCGAAACCTCGAAGTGGCCCTCCTCGAAGCCGAAGTTGCCCGCCAGACCGCAGCAGCCTCCCGCCAGTTCGCCCGTGAGGCCCGCCGCCTCACGCAGCCTGCGGTCGGCGGCGTCGCCCAGCACCGCGTGCTGGTGGCAGTGGGTCTGGCCGGTGACCGGGCGGTTCACGGCGGGCGGGGTCCAGTCGGGGGCGTGCCGTTCCAGCGCCTCCGCGAACGTCAGGACGCGTGCCGCCAGCCGAGCAGCGCGCGGGTCGTCGTGCAGAAGCTCCGGGGCGTCCGTACGCAGCGCCGCCGCACAGCTCGGTTCCAGCACCACCAGCGGCGCGTCCGTCGCCAGGACCGGTTCCAGGAGGTCCAGGGTGCGGGTCAACACCGCGCGTGCCCGGTCCAGTTGACCTGTCGAGATGTACGTCAGGCCGCAGCAGACCCGCCCGCGCCGCGCCCTCAGCAGGGAAAAGGCAGAGCGTGAGCGCGCGTCGCCCACCCGGGCCCCGGACCCCGGCCGCAGCGTCGGCGGTAGCACCACCCGCATCCCCGCCGCCTCCAGGACGCGGACGGCCGCCCGGCCCACCGACGGCGACAGATGCTCGGTGAAGGTGTCCGGCCACAGCACCACCAGCGGGCCATCGCCCCCAGCGGGCCTCCGCCTCCGCCACCACCGGGTGAAGGGCTCCGTCGCCAGGCGCGGGATCTCCCGCTCCCCCGCGATCCCGCCCACCCTCTTCGCCGGCCGCGCGAGCACCCGCACCGACGCCAGCGCGTTCGCCGCTCCCGCCGTCCGGGTCCGGGACGCCCAGGACAGCCACACCGGCAGCCACCCCATCGCGTAATGCGCGGCCGGCCGGCGGCGGCCCTCGTAGTGGTGGTGCAGGAACTCCGCCTTGTACGTGGCCATGTCGACGCCCACCGGGCAGTCGGAGCGGCACCCCTTGCAGGACAGGCACAGGTCGAGCGCGTCCCGTACCTCCGTGGAGCGCCAGCCGTCCGTCACCACCTCGCCCGCGAGCATCTCGTGCAGCAGCCGGGCGCGCCCGCGCGTGGAGTGCTCCTCCTCGCCCGTCGCCCGGAACGACGGGCACATCACGGCGGACCCCGACACGGACGTCGTACGGCACTTGGCGACGCCCACGCAGCGCCGCACGGCGGCCGAGAAGTCGCCGGCGTCGGCGGGGTAGCCGAAGGCGACGTCGACCGGTTCGCGTGGGAGGGCGGTGAAGCGGAGGTCGGCGTCGAGGGGCGCGGGGCGGACCAGCATGCCGGGGTTGAGCAGGCCGTCCGGGTCCCACACGCCCTTGACCCGCTCGAAAAGGGCGACGGTCTCCTCCCCGTACATCCGCGGCAGCAGCTCCGCGCGCGCCTGCCCGTCGCCGTGCTCTCCGGAGAGGGAGCCGCCGTGGGCGACGACGAGGTCCGCCAGTTCCTCCGAGAAGCGCCGGAAGCGGGCGACGCCCGGCCCGGTCAGCAGGTCGAAGTCGATACGGACGTGGATGCAGCCGTCCCCGAAGTGCCCGTACGGGGTGCCGCGCAGGCCGTGCTCGGCGAGCAGCGCCCGGAAGTCCCGCAGATAGTCGCCGAGCCGGGCGGGCGGCACCGCGCAGTCCTCCCAGCCGGGCCACGCCTCGCTGCCGTCCGGCATCCGGGTGGCCGTCCCGCTGGCGTCCTCCCGGATGCGCCACAGGGTGCGCTGCCGGGCCGGGTCGGTGACGACCAGCGCGTCCACGACGTCCGCCGCCCGCACGATCGCCTCGGCGGCCGCGCGGGCCTCCGCCTCGGTGTCCCCGCCGGCCTCGACGAACAGCCACGCCCCACCGCGCGGCAGATCGGCCGCGGACGGCACCAGATCGGCCGCCATCCCCTCCACCGTCAGCGGCCCGTACGGCAGCAGCCCCGCCGCCGCCTGCGCGGCCCCGCTCTCGTCGGCGTACGCCAGCACGGCGAGCGCCCGCGCGCGGGGCGCCCGTACGAGGGTCAGCTCCGCCTCGGTGAGCACGGCGAGGGTGCCCTCCGAGCCGCAGAGGGAGCGGGCGACGTCGGCGCGGTTCTCCGGGAGCAGGGCGTCGACCGCGTACCCGGAGATACGGCGCGGCAGGTCGGGGAAGGCCGTGCGCAGGCGCGCCAACTCCCCGTCCACCAGCTCGCGCAGACCGACGGGCGCGCCCGCCCAGCCGGGTCCGGGGCGCAGCCGTTCGCCGCGGGCGGTGATCACCGACAGGGTGCGGACGTTGTCGGCGGTGGTGCCCCAGGCGACCGAGTGGGAGCCGCAGGAGTTGTTGCCGATCATGCCGCCGAGGGTGCAGCGGCCGTGCGTGGACGGGTCGGGGCCGAAGCGGAGTCCGTGCGGGGCGGCGGCCTCCTGGAGACGGTCGAGGACCAGACCGGGCTGCACGACGGCGGTGCCGGCGTCCGGGTCGAGGGACAGCAGGCGGTTCATGTGGCGTGTGAAGTCGAGCACGATGCCGGTGCCGGTCGCCTGTCCCGCGATCGACGTTCCGCCGCCGCGCGGCACCACGGGCACTCCGCGCTCCCGGCACACCGCCAGCGTCGCCGCGACGTCGTCGGCGTCCCGGGGCGCGACCACGCCGAGCGGAATCCGGCGGTAGTTGGAGGCGTCCATCGTGGTCAGGGCCCGCGCGGTGACGCCGAGGTCCACCTCGCCGCGTACCGCCTCGCGCAGCGCCGCCGCCAGTTCCCGCTGATCCGTCATGCCCTCAGGATGCCTCCGCGGGGTCGCGGCGCGGGCGGCGGCACACCCTCCGCGGGACCGGGCCGGGACGCGCGGCCCGGACTGTTTAACCAAAAACGGAAGCAGAATCTTCCCAACCCGATCACGAACTCCCATATAGTGACGGCGAGTTGCGCGCCGTTGCCGGACCTCGTTCGCAAACTGACCCCTTGCGGCATCAGAAGTCCGGCGTCCATCGAACGGCCCGAGGGCCGCGCAGCCACGACGGTGCACGCCCGCGGACCCGGCCGAGGACCTGACCGAGGACCTGACTGATGACCTCCCCCCTGCTCCCCGGCGACCGCCCCACCGCCCGCAGCCTGCTGCCCGCCCCCGTGCTCACCGCCGCGTTCTGCGCGGTCGCCGTCGTGGCCTCGTTCGTCGTGTTCCCGTCGGAGGCGTTCGGCGCGGTCCTGGTGACCGGCGTGGTCGCGTCCGTGCTGCTGTGCGCCGCCGTCACGGCCGCCGCGTACGCCCGTCTGTCCGCGCGCGCCGCCCGGGAGCGGCTGGAGGCCGTCACCCAGGACGTCGGACGGCTGCTCCAGGAGCGGTCCCGGCTGACCGAGGACGCCCGCCGCCGGCACGAGCTGCTGACCGGCGAACTCACCCGCGAGCGCGCCCGGTTGTCCGCCGAGCTGGACCAGGAGCGGGCCCATCTCGCCGAGGCGCTGGCCGACGAGCGCGACCGGCTCGCCGAGCAGCACGCGGCCGAGCTGGCCCGGCTGGCCCAGGAGCGGACCGAGGAGCGCACCCGGGCCGACGACGCGCACACGGCGGAGCTGGCCCGGGCCGCGGAACGGCACACCGCCGAACTGGACCGGCTCACCGTCCAGCACGCCGGCGAACTCGCCAAGCTCACCGAGGAGCACACCGAGGAGCGCGAACGGCTGGAGGAGGAGCGCGACCGCCTGGCGCGCGAGCGGATCCGCCTCGCCGGGGAGAACGCGCGGCTCACCACCCGGCTGCGGGAGGCCGAGGGCGCCCGCGCGTCCGCCCTCGCCGCCACCGCCAACGCGGCCGGACGGATGCAGGCGCTGGCCACCGGCATGCTCGCCGACCTGCGCGCGATGGAGGAGAAGCACCACGACGAGGAGGTCCTCGCCGACCTGCTCCACCTCGACCACCGCACCGCCCAGGCGGGCCGTCTCGCCGACTCCGTCGCCGTCCTCACCGGCGCCCGCTCCGGCCGTCGCTGGGCCCGCCCCATCCCGATGGAGTCGATCCTGCGCGGCGCGATGGGACGCATCGCCGGCTACCAGCGGGTCCGCGTCCACTCCGCCAGCGACACCTCCGTCGCCGGGCACGCCGCCGAGGGCGTGATGCACGCGCTCGCCGAACTCCTCGACAACGCCGCGAACTTCTCGCCGCCGACCGCCGAGGTCCACGTCTACGTGGAGGAGGTGCCGGCCGGTGTCATCGTGTCCGTCGAGGACAGCGGCCTGGTGATGGGCGAGGCGCAGCTGCGGCGCGCCGAGCGGGCCGTCACCGGCGAGTCCACCGAGCTGGGCGGCCTCACCGGCACCCGGCTGGGTCTCGCGGTCGTCGGCCGGCTGGCCCGGCGGTACGGGCTGCGGGTGTCGTACCGGCCCTCCGCGCGCGGCGGCACGGGCGTACTGGTGCTGCTGCCGCAGGACATCCTCGTACCGGCGGACGCGGCGCCCCTGCGGCCGGTCACGGAACCGGCGGTGAACGGGGCGGCCGCCCGCACCCTGACCGCGGCGGTGAAGCCGGCGGACGTGAAGGAGCGGGAGGCCTCCGCCGGGGTGCCGTCCGCCGCGAAAGCCGCGATGCCGTCCGGCACGAGCGACGCGGAGCCCGACGCCCCGACGGGCCCCTCCGGCACGCGCGGCGCGGAGTCGTCCGGCACGGAGGACGACCAGCCGTCCGCCGCCGACGACAAGGCTCCGGCCGCCGAGGACGCGCCCCTGGTCCTCCCCCAGCGCCGCTCCGTGACCCGCGAGGCCACCGAGCCCGAGCCCCGCCACGGCGCCACCGGTGACACCGCCGCCTCCCCCGCCTCCCCGGAGACGGAGCGCCCTGCCACCTCCGCCCGCGCCGCCGTCCTCCCCGCCCCCTCCTACGCCGCCGCCCGTTCCGGCGGCGACGTGGACGCCGACCCGGTGCCGGCCCACGCCTCCGCGTCCGGCGACGGCGACGCGCCGCCCCTGGTGCTGCCCCGCCGGCGCCGTGGCCGCACCCTCGCCGAGGCGGAGCGCCGGGCGGGCGCGAGCAGCCGTGGAGCGGAGTCCCGGCCCGCGCCCACGGCCGAGGAGACCCGCGCCCGCACCGCCCGTTTCAGCAGCTTCCGCCAGGCCGTGCGGACCCCCACCCCGGACGACACGGCCGACCCCGACGCGGGCGTCCCCCCGGCCCGCGAGACCACCCCCGACCCCGAGACCGCACCTCAGCCCACCCCCGTGACTCCGGAAGGCGACACCACCTCATGACCGGCACGACCACCGCGGACGAGAAGCTCACCTGGCTCATCGAGGGCCTGTTGGAGCGCACGCCGGGCGCGCGGCACGCGCTCGTGCTGTCCCGTGACGGCCTGAAACTGTGCCGCACGACCGAGCTCTCCAACGACCAGGCCGACCAGCTCGCCGCCATCGCGGCCGGCATCCAGTCGCTGTCGCACGGCGCGTCCGTCGAGTTCGGCGACGGCACCGGCGGGGTGCGCTCGGCGATGACCGAGTTCTACGGCGGCGTGCTGTTCATCGTGGAGGCCGGCCAGGGCGCGCACCTGGCCGTCGTCACCACGGAGGACGCGGACGCCGGGCTCGTCGGGCACAACATGAGCGAGCTGGTGGAGCAGCTCGGCGAGCACCTGACCGCGCCGCCGCGCAGCTCATGAGCCGGCCCGGCAGGGACGACGCGCCCGACCGGCTGTACACCCTCACCGGGGGGCGCAGCCGGTCCGGGCCGGACAACCCGTTCGACCTGGTGACCCTGGTCGTCGCCGAGTGCGACCCGGTGCCCGGCATGCAGTCGGAGCACGCGGCGATCCTGCGGCTCACCGGACGGCCCACCGCGGTCGTGGAGATCGCGGCCGAGCTGAAGCTGCCGGTGAGCATCACCCGGATCCTGCTGTCCGACCTCCTCGCGGCGGGCCGGGTCAGCGCCCGTCACCCCCGCAACGCCGCCGTACCCGACCCCGACATCCTGGAGCAGGTGCTCGTTGGACTCCGCAACCTCTGAGACGCCGGTGGCGTCCGAGACGCGCACCCCGCTGGGCGCGTCGGCCGACAACGGCCTGAAGATCGTGGTCGTGGGCGGCTTCGGCGCCGGCAAGACGACGATGGTCCGCTCCGTGAGCGAGATCCGTCCCCTCAACACCGAGGAGACGATGACCCAGGCCGGCGAGGGCGTCGACGACCTCAAAGGGGTGCGCGGCAAGACCGCGACCACCGTCGCCTTCGACTTCGGCCGCATCACGCTCGACGAGCGCAACGTGCTGTACCTGTTCGGCGCGCCGGGGCAGGAGCGGTTCTGGTTCCTGTGGGACCGGCTGTTCTCCGGCACGCTCGGCGCGGTGGTGCTGGTCGACACCCGGCGCATCGACGACTCCTGGTACGCCATCGACCGGCTGGAGCGGCACGGCACGCCGTTCATCGTGGCCTGCAACGACTTCGGCGGGCCCACGTTCACCCCGCAGCAGGTCCGCGAGGCGCTCGACCTGGACCCGCACGTGCCGCTGGTGAACTGCGACGCGCGGTCCCGCGAGTCCAGCAAGATCGTGCTGATCACGCTGGTGGAGCACCTCAAGGAGCTGTACGCCGATCAGGCCCGAGCCCCCCGTCAGGAGCTGGTGTGAGTCCCGCCTCCGTCCCCGACGCCGTCCCGTTCAGCGGCCCCCTGCTGCAGGACGACCCGGCCCGCGTCTACCGCGAGCTGCGCCGTGAGCACGGCAGCGTGGTGCCGGTCGTGCTCGACGGCGACGCGCCCGCCTGGCTGGTCCTCGGCTACCGCGAGCTGCACCAGGTCACCGGCGACCCGGTGCTGTTCAGCCGGGACTCCGAGCTGTGGAACCAGTGGGAGGACATCCCCGACGACTGGCCGCTGCTGCCGATGATCGGCCGCCGTCAGCCGTCCATCCTCTACACCGTCGGCGAGCGGCACCGGGAGCGGGCCGCGATGCTGGGGAACGCGCTGGAGGCGGTCGACCCGACCGAACTGCGCGGCCACTCCGAGCGGTTCGCGGACGAGCTGATCGACGCGATCTGCCCGCGCGGGTCCGCGGACGTCATCGGCGAGTTCGCGATGCTGCTTCCGGTGCGGGTGCTGGCCCGCCTGTACGGGTTCCCCGACGACAAGGGTCCGGCGCTGGTCACCGCGCTCAACGACATGATCGACGGGCGGGAGCGGGCGCTCGCCGGTCAGACGCACCTGTTCACGTCGATGACGGAGCTCGTGGCCCAGCGGCGCAAGGAGCCCGCTCAGGACGTCGCCTCCCGGATGCTCGCCGACACCTCGGGCTTCACGGACGAGGAGATCGTCCAGGACCTGATGGTGATGATGGCGGCCGGGCACCAGCCGACCGCCGACTGGATCGGCAACTCGCTGCATCTGATGCTCACCGACTCCCGGTTCGCGGCCTCGCTGTTCGGCGGCCGCAACAGCATCGCCGAGGCGATGAACGAGGTGCTGTGGGAGGACACCCCGACGCAGAACGTGGCGGCGCGGTGGGCGTCGCGCGACACGCAGCTCGGCGGGCGCCGCATCCGGGCCGGCGACATGGTGCTGCTGGGCCTCCAGGGCGCCAACTCCGATCCGCAGGTGCGCACCGACGGCTCGCTCACCGGCGGCAACAGCGCGCACTTCTCCTTCGGTCACGGGGAGCACCGCTGCCCGTTCCCGGCGCAGGAGATCGCCGAGGTGATCGCCCGGACCGGCATCGAGGTGGTCCTGGACCGGCTGCCGGACATCGACCTGGCCGTGCCGGCCACCTCCCTGACCCGCCGCCCGTCGCCCTGGCTGCGCGGCCTGTCCGAGCTCCCGGTCACCTTCACACCCACCCCCGCCCTTGGAGGCTCGCTCGCATGACGGCTGGTACGGACCTCACCGCGACGGACACCGAAGAGACCCGCATCCCCCTCGACCCGTTCGTCTCCGACCTGGACACCGAGAGCGCCGCGCTGCGGGCCGCGGGGCCGCTGGCCGCCGTGACCCTGCCGGGCGGTGTGGACGTGTGGGCGGTGACGCATCACGCCGAGGCGAAGAAGCTGCTGACCGACCCGCGGCTGGTGAAGGACATCAACGTCTGGGGCGCCTGGCGGCGCGGGGAGATAGCCCCGGACTGGCCGCTGATCGGGCTGGCGAACCCGCCCCGCTCGATGCTCACCGTGGACGGCGCCGACCACCGGCGGCTGCGCACCCTGGTCGCCCAGGCCCTCACCCCCAGACGGGTGGAGCGGATGCGGGACCGGATCACGGAACTGACGGAGACCCTGCTCGACCAGGTGGCCGCGCAGCCCGGCGACAGCGTGGACCTGAAGGCGGTGTTCGCCTACCCCCTGCCGATGTACGTGATCGCCGACCTGATGGGGCTGGCGGAGGAGCGGCTGCCGCGGCTGAAGGAGCTGTTCGAGAAGTTCTTCTCCACGCAGACCCCGCCGGAGGAGGTCGTCGCCACGCTGACCGAGCTGGCCGGGATCATGGCCGAGACGGTCGCGGCCAAGCGGGAGAACCCGGGCGACGACCTGACATCGGCGCTGATCCAGGCGTCGGAGGACGGTGACCGGCTCACGGACGAGGAGATCGTCGCCACGCTCCAGCTGATGGTGGCGGCCGGGCACGAGACCACGATCTCGCTGATCGTCAACGCGGTGGTCAGCCTCTCCACCCATCCGGACCAGCGGGAGCTGGTGCTGTCCGGGCAGGCGGACTGGTCGGCCGTGGTCGAGGAGACGCTGCGCTGGTCCACGCCGACCTCGCACGTGCTGATCCGCTTCGCCACCGAGGACGTGCCCGTCGGGGACAAGGTGCTGCCCGCCGGGGACGCACTGATCGTGTCGTACGCGGCGATCGGGCGGGACGAGCAGGCGCACGGGCCGACGGCCGGCGTCTTCGACATCACCCGGGAGAGCCCCAACCGGCACATCTCCTTCGGGCACGGCCCGCACGTCTGCCCCGGCGCCGCGCTGTCCCGCCTCGAGGCGGGCGTCGCCCTGCCGGCGCTGTACGCGCGCTTCCCGAAGCTGGACCTGGCGGTCCCGGCGGGTGAGCTGCGCAACAAGCCGGTGGTGACCCAGAACGACCTGTACGAGCTGCCGGTGACGCTCGGCGGGTGAGAGACGCGGGTGGCGGACGGCCCTCCCCCCGGACCGTCCGCCACCCGTCCCGGTGACCTGTCTCAGCGACGCGTCTCAGCGGACGGACGAGATTGCGCCCGTGTTTCCCCCAGCCGTTAGGCTCCGGTCGTGGCTGAGATCCGGATTCCTGCTGACATCAAGCCCGCCGACGGTCGTTTCGGTGCGGGTCCCTCCAAGGTGCGGACGGAAGCGCTGGACGCGCTGGCCGCGACCGGCACGTCCCTGCTGGGCACCTCCCACCGCCAGGCGCCGGTGAAGAACCTGGTCGGCCAGGTGCGCGAGGGCATCCGCGAGCTGTTCCAGCTCCCCGACGGCTACGAGGTGATCCTCGGCAACGGCGGGTCCACCGCGTTCTGGGACATCGCGACCCACGGCCTGATCGAGAACAAGTCGCAGCACCTCAGCTTCGGCGAGTTCAGCTCCAAGTTCGCCAAGGCCGCCAAGCTCGCCCCGTGGCTGGCCGACCCGGACGTCATCTCCGCCGACCCGGGCACGCACCCGGAGGCGGTCGCCGCGGCGGGCGTCGACGTGTACGCCCTCACCCACAACGAGACCTCCACCGGCGTCGCCATGCCGATCAAGCGCGTCGCCGGCGCCGACGAGGGCGCGCTGGTCCTGGTGGACGCCACCTCCGGCGCGGGCGGCCTGCCGGTCGACGTCGCCGAGACGGACGTCTACTACTTCGCCCCGCAGAAGTCCTTCGCCTCCGACGGCGGCCTGTGGATCGGCGTGTTCTCCCCGGCCGCGATCGAGCGCGCCGAGCGGATCCACGCGAGCGGCCGGCACGTCCCGGAGTTCTTCTCCCTGCCGACGGCGATCGACAACTCCC
This sequence comes from Streptomyces sp. P9-2, assembly GCF_051903975.1. Taxonomy (NCBI): domain Bacteria; kingdom Bacillati; phylum Actinomycetota; class Actinomycetes; order Kitasatosporales; family Streptomycetaceae; genus Streptomyces; species Streptomyces sp. P9-2. The sequence continues at coordinate 1,917,951 of NZ_CP192633.1, read as the reverse complement.
GCAAGAACCAGACGTACAACACCCCGGCGCTCGCCACCCTGTTCCTGCTGAACCAGCAGCTGGAGTGGATCAACGGCCAGGGCGGCCTGGACTGGGCGGTCCGCCGCACCGCGACCTCCGCCCGCACGCTGTACGGCTGGGCCGAGGACATCAAGTACGCCAACCCGTTCGTCACCGACCCGGCGAAGCGCTCGGCCGTCATCGGCACGATCGACTTCACCGACGAGGTCGACGCGTCCGCCGTCGCCAAGGTCCTCCGCGCCAACGGCATCGTCGACACCGAGCCGTACCGCAAGCTGGGCCGCAACCAGCTCCGCGTCGCGATGTTCCCGGCGATCGACCCGGCGGACGTCGAGGCCCTGACGAAGTGCGTCGACTACGTGATCGAGCAGCTGTAATCCCGCTGACGTGAGAAGGGCGCCCGGTGATGATCCACCGGGCGCCCTTCGTCGTCCTCGGCGCACCGCGAGCCCCGTTCAGCCCCTGCGCCGGCGCCTGCTCAGTCCGAACAGGGCCGCGACCACCAGGGCGACCGCCAGCGCTCCTCCGACCTTCACGGTGCCGCCGTCCCCGGAGGCGCCGCCGTCCGCGCGGGAGCCGGAGCCGCCGCTGGAGCCGGAGCCGCCGTCCTCGTCCGCGCCGGGAGCCGGACGGCTCACCACCCCGCTCCGCTCCCCCTCGCTGCCGAACAGCAGCCGCGAGCCGTCGGCCGAGTACGTCACCGACTCGCCCTGCCCCTGGAGCGGCACGCTCAGCCGCCCCTTGCGCTGCAGCTTCCCGCCGTTCCAGGCGTAGTGGATGCCGCCGAAGTAGCCGCGCACCGCGAGGTCCTGGCCGTCCGGGGAGAGCGCGGCGTCGGTGGTCCACAGCTCGACGGGGGCGATGGGCCTGAAGACGTTGTCGCCCTCCGGTGAGAGCTTCGCCGGGCCCTCGTAGAGGTGCCCGCCGTCCTCGTGCTTGTCGATGAGGTACACCCGCCCGGTCTTCGGGTGGACGACCATCGCCTCGGCGTCGCGCGGGCCGTCGGAGTACTTCACGACGTACTGCGTGGCCTGGACGGTCGCGTCCTGGAGCCGCTGCGGCTCGGGGAGTTCGTAGATCCACACGTACGGCCAGGTGCCGCCGAGGTTGTCGCCGGTGTCGGCGACGAAGAGGCGGTTGCCGGGGCCGACGGAGATCGCCTCGACGTCCCGGGGCGTGCCGATGCCGGTGAGGGTGAGACGGGCGACGGTGTCGCCGGTGCCGCTGTCGACGGCGTAGAGGTAGGGGCCGTCGTCGCTGTCGTTGTGGGTCCAGTAGACGCCCGGGTGCTGCCGGGAGGCGGCCAGCCCGCTGGACTCGGTGATGCGCGGGTCGTTGATCGTGAACCCCTCGTCCCCGTCGTCGTTGTCGGCGGCGGAGGCGGGCACGGCGAGCGCGGCCGTCAGCAGGGTCGCGGCGAGCAGGGCGAAGGGTCTGCGCATGAGCCAAGACTGCCATCAGCGCGGGCCCCCGGGTGCGGGTGTCAGGGCTCACATCGCGTCGAACGCGCTGATCCACCATGATGATCGGGTGCTCAGGTTCATGCCCGTAGGTGACTCGATGACGATCGGGAGCGCGGGTGAACACACCTGGCGCTACCGCCTGTGGCAGCACCTGTGCGCCGCGTACGGCGGCCCCTTCACGCTGGTCGGCCCGCGCGAGACACTGCACGACCCGTCCACGGACGAGCCCACCTCGTACGCGTACGCCGACCCGGACTTCCCCCGGGCGCACCTGGCCGGCTGGGGCGAGGGCTGGTGCCACATGGCGCCGCTGATCGGCGACGCGGTGCGGTCCTGCCGGGCGGACGTGCTGCTGGTGTCGCTGGGCCTGATCGACCTGGGCTTCTACACCAACGCCGAACAGACCGCTGACAACGTGCGCGCGTTCGTCGCCGAGGCGCGCGCGGCCCGCCCGAAGGTGCGGATGGCGGTGATGCCGGTGGTCCGCAACATCCGGGTGGACGCGGACGAGACCTTCGCGGGGCAGGTCGACCGGTTCAACACGCTGCTGGGCGAGACGGTCGCCGACCTGGACACCGCGGCCTCCCCACTGCTGCTCGTCCCGCCGCCCGCGACGTACGACTTCCACGTCGACACCTACGACGGCACGCACCCCAACGAGAGCGGCGAGCACAAGATCGCGGGGGCGTTCGCCGAGGCGATGTGGCAGGAGTGGTCGCTGGGCGGGCCGTACAAGGCGGCCTGACCGTCCCCGACCGGACCGCTTCCGACGCCTGGCGCGTGAAGCGCTTGCATGGAGCGCACTCCAACACGTTGGCTGGACGTCCATGAGGTACACGCAGCTCGGACGCACAGGACTCAAGGTCAGCCGGCTCGTCCTCGGGACGATGAACTTCGGTCCGCAGACCGACGAGGCCGACAGCCACGCCATCATGGACGCGGCCCTCGACGCCGGCATCAACTTCTTCGACACCGCCAACGTCTACGGCTGGGGTGAGAACAAGGGCCGTACCGAGGAGATCATCGGCAGCTGGTTCGCCCAGGGCGGCGGCCGCCGCGACAAGGTCGTCCTCGCGACCAAGGTGTACGGCAACATGGGCGCGGACGGCGAGGCGTGGCCCAACCACGACAAGCTGTCCGCGGTGAACATCCGGCGCGCGGTGGACGCCTCGCTGAAGCGCCTGGGGACCGACCACATCGACCTGTACCAGTTCCATCACATCGACCGGGCCACCCCGTTCGACGAGATCTGGCAGGCGGTCGACGTCCTGGTCCAGCAGGGCAAGATCCTCTACGTCGGCTCGTCGAACTTCCCCGGCTACAAGATCGCCCAGGCCAACGAGACCGCCGCCCGGCGCGGCGGCACCATCGGACTGGTCAGCGAGCAGTGCCTGTACAACCTCGCCGAGCGGCGCGCGGAGATGGAGGTGATCCCGGCCGCGCAGGAGTACGGGCTCGGGGTCATCCCCTGGTCGCCGCTGCACGGCGGTCTGCTCGGCGGGGTCATCAAGAAGGAGGCCCAGGGCGGCCGCCGCGCCTCCGGGCGGGCCGCGGACACCCTGGCCGACCCGGCGGCGCGCAAGCAGATCCAGGCGTACGAGGACCTGCTGGAGAAGCACGGCGTGGAGCCGGGCGAGGCGGCGCTGGCCTGGCTGCTCACGCGTCCTGGGGTGACCGGGCCGATCGTCGGCCCGCGCACGCGTGAGCAGCTCGACTCGGCGCTGCGCGCGCTGGAGCTGGAGCTGAGCGAGGAACTGCTGGCCTCGCTGGACGAGATCTTCCCGGGCCCGGGTCCGTCCCCGGAGGCCTTCGCCTGGTGACGGCGGACAGGCCGTGACGGCCCGGCGGCGGCGCTACCTCCCGAGCGCCGCCGCCAGGGCCACCACGACGAACATCAGCACGAGCGCACCGGCCATGATCCGGTTCCGGGTCTTCGGGTCCACGCCGTCGAGCCTAACCGGCCGCGCCGAGTGCCCGGCGGGCGACCGCCTCGTAACGGGGCTGCTCGCCCGGAACGCCCGACCTGGGCAGGTGGCTGCGCACCAGCACCAGCTCCTCCACGATCCAGGTGCGGCTGCGGAAGTCGTCCAGCGCCGCGAGGTACGGCCGTACGTCCACGGCGTCGCGGCTGCGCGCCACGGTCAGGTGGGCCTTGTAGCGCCGGTGCTCGTCCATCTCGATGCCCGCCTTGCGCCCGGCCGCCTCGGAGCGCTCGGCCAGCAGCCGCATGGTGTGCAGGTCGCCCGACGCCCCGGTCCACAGCGCGCGCCCCCGGCCGAACTGGCCGCCGCCGGACAGCGCCAGCGGGAACGGCTCGGTCCGCGCCGCGGCCCGGCCCAGCCGGGCGGTCAGCTCGGGCACGGTGTCGTCGTCCACCTCGCCGTAGAACGCGAGCGTGAAGTGCCACCCGGCCCGCTCGGTCCAACGCAGCCCGTCACCCCCGCCCAGCGCCCGCAACCCGCCCACCTCGGCGTCCAGCGCCCCGATCACGTCCTCGGGCGGCAGCACGGCGGCGAAGAGTCTCATGCCTCCAGTGTCCCGCGTGCCCTGGTCGCCGTGCGTATCGTTGTTCTGCGCGGCTGTACGCATCGAGCGTCGGCCGGGGAGGAGCGCCACGATGACCGTCCTCGAAGACAGGATCGAGATGGCCGAGAGCGGCGATGAGCTCACGCTCGACATGATGTTTGAGTGGCTGGAGAAGATGCCCGTCCCCGAGGGTTACAGGACCGAGATCGTCGGGGGGCACATCTTCATGACGCCGCAGCGGGACACTCACTGGGACATCATCGCGGACATCTACGATCAACTGCGTGCGAAGTACCCGCGCAAGCGCCTGAAGTCCGACGTCCGCATCGATTACCCGGGGCACCTCAACGGCTTCGCCTCCGACGTGACCCTGCTGGCCGAGGGCGCCACCCAGAACAGCAAGGGACGGTGGCGCTGCGAGGATGTCGTCTTCATCGCCGAAGTGATCTCACGGAAGACCGCGGACAACGACTACGGGCCGAAGAAGGACGCATACGCCGCAGCCGGTGTGCCCGTGTACCTGATCGTCGATCCGTACACCGGCGAGTGGCACCTGCACACGCTGCCGAAGGACGGGAAGTACCACGGCAGCGTGTGCTTCGACTTCGGCATCGACATCGACCTGACCAGGACGGCCGTCGACCTCATCCTCCGAACCGACGACTTCCCCCGCGGCTGATGACGGGCCGGGGCCCGGCGGCTCATGCCGCCGGGGCCAGGGCCTTCGGGTGGTCGCGGGGGACGAAGCGGACGACCGGGTGGCCGTGGTGCCAGTGGACCGCGAGGCGCAGGCCGCCCGCGCGGGCCAGGATCAGGCCGATGACGGCGGCCGCGGTCATCGCGATCGCGCCGCCGGCCGCGAAGCCGACGCGGGCGCCGTAGGTGTCGGTGACCCAGCCGACGATCGGCGCGCCGACGGGGGCGCCGCCGAGGAACACCATCATGTACAGGGCCATGACGCGGCCCCGCACCGACGGGTCGGTGGACATCTGCAGGCTGGTGTTGGTGGTGACGTTGACCGTCATCGACACCAGGCCCAGCGGCACCATGATCAGCGCGAACATCCACAGCTCGGGCGACGCGGCGGCGAGGATCTCCAGCGCGCCGAAGGCCAGCGCGGCCATGATCAGCAGCCGTAGCCGGGCCGTGCCGCGCCGGGCGGCGAGCAGCGCGCCGGAGACGGAGCCGACCGCCATCAGCGTGTTGAACATGCTGTAGACGCCCGCGTCCCCGTGGAACACGTCGTCGGCGAAGGCCGACAGGTACACCGGGAAGTTGAAGGCGAACGTGCCCATGAAGCCGACCAGCACGATCGGCCAGAGCAGGTCAGGCCGTCCGGCCACGTAGCGCAGACCCTCGCGGAGCTGTCCCTTGCCGCGCGGGGCGCGCTCCACGGGGTGCAGCTCACGGGTGCGCATCAGCATCAGGCCGGTCAGCGGCGCGGCGAAGGACAGGCCGTTCAGCAGGAACGCCCAGCCCGTGCCGACGCCGGTGATCAGCAGACCCGCGACGGCGGGGCCGACCAGCCGGGCGGACTGGAAGTTCGCGGAGTTCAGGCTGACCGCGTTCTGCAGCTGCCCGGGGCCGACCAGCTCGGACACGAAGGACTGGCGGGCGGGGTTGTCGACGACGGTCGCGAGGCCGAGGGCGAGGGCGGCGACGTAGATGTGCCACACCTCGACGAGGCCGGTCAGGGTGAGGACGGCGAGCGCGATCGACGTGAGCGCCATCGCGGACTGGGTGACCATCAGCGTGGGCCGCTTGCGCAGCCGGTCGACGAGGACTCCTCCGTAGAGGCCGAACAGCAGCATCGGCAGGAACTGCAGCGCCGTGGTGATGCCGACGGCGGCCGAGGAGCCGGTGAGGCTGAGCACCAGCCAGTCCTGGGCGATGCGCTGCATCCAGGTGCCGATGTTGGACACGACCTGGCCGAGGAAGAACAGGCGGTAGTTCCTGATCCTCAGCGAGGAGAACATGGAGTTCTTGCGGGCGGGGGCGTCGAGGGCGGTCTTGGTGTCGTAGGGGTCAGGTGCGGGGGCGGAAGCTGCTCCGGATCCCGTACTCAAAAGGTTCGCCTCCTGTGACTGCCGGGGGTGGTCAGATGTGCGCCAGTTTCTCCAGCACGGGGGCGGCGGCGCGCAGGGTCGCCCACTCGTCCTCGTCGAGCTCCTCGACCAGCGTGGCGAGGAACGCGTTGCGCTTGCGCCGGCTCTCCTCGAGCATCGCCTCGGCCCGCTCGGTCTGCGTGACGACCTTCTGACGCCGGTCGTCCGGGTGCGGCTCGAGCCTGACCAGGCCCTTGGCCTCCAGCAGCGCCACGATGCGGGTCATCGACGGCGGCTGGACGTGTTCCTTGCGGGCGAGCTCGCCCGGGGTGGCACTGCCGCAGCGGGCCAGGGTGCCGAGCACCGACATCTCGGTGGGGCTGAGCGACTCGTCGACCCGCTGGTGCTTGAGACGGCGGGAGAGCCGCATCACTGCGGAGCGAAGGGCGTTCACGGCGGCGGCGTCGTCGCCATGGCTGAGGTCCGGCATGTTCTTTAGCGTAACTCATTACTCTCGCTAAAGACCACCCGGTTCGGCCCGCCCCGCCCGTGAGTCACGCCACTCCCGCCCCAGGAGCGACACCTCCAAGGGCCGCACCGCACGGGCGAACCGGACGGGCCACGCGAAATCAAGACAGCCCCCCGCCGAGATCACCCATATGAGTGATCGATGCACGAAATGCCACGCGCCGCACCGTGAGGTGCGGCGACTCTCGTGGGCATGGGGACCGACGTGCTCAGCCTGCGGATAGACCATGAACTGCTCGAACGGCTCCGCGACCATGCCGCCAAACGCGGCATGAGCGTCCAGGACTATGTCGTCCGGACGCTCATGCGCGATGACTTCGACCAGCGCTTCCGCGCGGCCGTCGAGGAGACGGAGAAGTTCTACGGAGTCACCTGATCCCGCGCTCCCCCGGCGGGGATCAGGTCAGACCCAGCGCCGGCATCAGGTAGTAGAAGGCGAAGACGGCCGCCACCACGTACATCGCCGGCGGGACCTCCTTGCCGCGGCCCGCCGCGAGGCGCAGCGCCACGAAGGTGAGGAAGCCCATCCCGATGCCGTTGGTGATCGAGTAGGTGAACGGCATCATCACCATCGTGATGAAGGCCGGGATCGCGATGGTGTGGTCCGCCCAGTCGATCTCCTTGATCCCGTTGGCCAGGATCAGGAAGCCCACCGCGAGCAGCGCCGGGGTGGCCGCCTGGGACGGGACCATGGTGGCGATCGGCGTGAGGAACAGCGCCACGGCGAACAGACCGCCGGTGACGACGTTGGCGAAGCCCGTCCGCGCGCCCTCGCCGACACCGGCGGTGGACTCCACGAACGCGGTGGTGGCGGAGGCGGAGCTGGCGCCGCCCGCGGCGACGGCGACACCGTCGATGAACAGCACCTTGTTGATGCCGGGCATCTGGCCCTCGCCGTCGGTGAGCTTGGCCTCGTCCGAGACGCCCATGATCGTGCCCATCGCGTCGAAGAAGCACGACAGCAGCACGGTGAAGACGAACAGCACGCCGGTCAGCACGCCGACCTTGGAGAATCCGCCGAACAGGCTGACCTGGCCGATCAGGCCGAAGTCGGGGGTGGCGACCGGGTTGCCGGGCCACTCGGGCGAGGTCAGACCCCAGGACGGCACGTCCGCGACGGCGTTGATCAGGACGGCGACGACGGTCATCACGACGATGGAGACGAGGATCGCGCCGGGCACCTTGCGCACGATCAGCGCCAGCGTGAGCAGCGCGCCGAGCACGAACACCAGCACCGGCCAGCCGTTGAGGTGGCCGTCGGCGCCGAGCTGGAGCGGGACGGTGGTCTGGGCGGCGTCCGGGATGCGGGAGACGAAGCCCGAGTCGACGAGCCCGATCAGCATGATGAACAGGCCGATGCCGATGGCGATGGCCTTGCGCAGGCCGTAGGGCACGGCGTTCATCACGCGCTCGCGCAGACCGGTGGCGACCAGGATCATCACCACGAAGCCGGCCAGCACCACCATGCCCATGGCGTCCGGCCAGGACATGCGGGGCGCGAGCTGGAGCGCGACCACCGAGTTCACGCCGAGGCCGGCGGCCAGGGCGATCGGGACGTTGCCGATGACGCCCATGAGCAGCGTGGTGAACGCGGCGGTCAGGGCGGTCGCGGTGACCAGCTGGCCGTTGTCCAGCTGGTTGCCGTACATGTCCTTCGCGCTGCCCAGGATGATCGGGTTCAGCACGATGATGTACGCCATCGCGAAGAAGGTGGCGAAACCGCCGCGGATCTCGCGGGGCAGGGTGCTGCCGCGCTCGGTGATCCGGAAGTAGCGGTCGAGGGCGCCGGACGCGGCACCGGACCCCGGCTGCTCGGGGGTGGGCGCCTTGGCGGGGGCCGACGTGGACATGTGCAGGGACCTCATCACCGGCGGGCTCCCCCCGGAGCCGAGCCTTTGGTGTTTTCTACGAATAAAAGCGGTCAGAGGCAAACGGATTCAGTATGAACATATAACGCCGTCCACACCATCTCCGCGCGTAGACAGACCGAGGCCGGTGTGATTCGCGCACCACCGCGGGGCTCACCCGGCGCGAGAGCGAGGGCCGTCCGATGCGGGGCGCCACGCCCCCGGCGCTCCTCGTAAGCTGTCCGCATGGCGAAGTGGACCCCCAAGCACGAGGCGCCGGAGCCCCTGGAGGGCCCCGTGGTCGCCACCATCACCGGCGGCACGATCGTCTGGTTCGTCCTCTTCCTGGTGCAGCTGCCGTTCTACGGCTGGTTCGACGAGCGCGGGCACACCTGGTGGGTGTGGACCTGCCTGGCCGGCGGCGGTCTCGGCCTCATCGGCGTCTGGTACGTGCGCAGGCGCGACGCCGCGATCAAGCGGGCGCGGGCCGAGGAGGCCGACGCGGCGGCGGACCGCACCTCCGCCGCGCACACCGACTGATTCCGGCCAACCCGGCGCCCTGACACGGCAGTTGTTGGAGCTACCACCGTGGTAGGACCCCGGTACGACGGCTGTCCTCCCCTGGTCGGAACTTCCCCTCTCCAGCGGGTGAGGCACCGGATCCGCACGTACCGTCGAATGCATGACGCATCTCGATGCGGGCGACCGGACCGATGCCGTCCGGCCTGCCACGGCCACGTCACCGGTGACCGGTCTGACCTCGGCGGAAGTGGCCGAGCGGGTGGCGCGCGGACAGGTCAACGACGTACCGGTGCGCAGCAGCCGGTCGGTCTGGGACATCGTCCGCGCGAACGTCTTCACCCGGTTCAACGCGATCATCGGCGTGCTCTGGGTGATCATGCTGATCGTCGCGCCGTTCCAGGACAGCCTGTTCGGCTACGTCATCCTCGCCAACACCGGCATCGGCATCGTCCAGGAGTGGCGGGCGAAGAAGACGCTGGACTCGCTCGCGCTGATCGGCGAGGTGCGGCCGACGGTGCGCCGGGACGGGGTGTCCGCCGAGATCGGCACGTCCGAGATCGTGCTGGACGACCTCATCGAGATCGGGCCGGGGGACAAGGTCGTCGTCGACGGGGTGGTCGTCGAGGCGGACAACCTGGAGATCGACGAGTCGCTGCTCACCGGTGAGGCCGACCCGGTGCTGAAGCGTCCCGGGGACCCGGTGATGTCCGGCAGCTTCGTCGTCGCGGGCGGCGGCTCCTTCCAGGCGACCCGGGTGGGCCGCGAGGCCTACGCGGCGCAGCTCGCCGAGGAGGCGTCCCGCTTCACCCTGGTCCGCTCCGAGCTGCGCAGCGGCATCTCCACGATCCTCAAGTACGTCACCTGGATGATGGTGCCGACCGCGATCGGCCTGATCGTCAGCCAGCTCGTGGTGAAGGACAACGAGCTGAAGGACTCGATCGCCCGTACCGTCGGCGGGATCGTGCCGATGGTCCCGGAGGGACTCGTCCTGCTCACTTCCGTCGCCTTCGCGATCGGCGTGATCCGGCTGGGCCGCAAGCAGTGCCTGGTGCAGGAGCTGCCCGCGATCGAGGGCCTGGCCCGCGTGGACACGGTGTGCCTGGACAAGACCGGCACGCTCACCGAGGGCGGCATGGACGTCACCGAGCTGCGGGTGCTGGGGGACGCGGACGAGTCGTACGTACGGATGGTGCTGGGCGAGCTGGGCTCGGCGGACCCGCGGCCGAACGCGTCGCTGCGGGCGATCATCGCGGCGTACCCGGACACCACCGACTGGCGGCTCACCGACACCCTGCCCTTCTCCTCGGCCCGCAAGTACAGCGGCGCCACGCTCGACGAGGGCGACGGGCGGCCGGTCACCTGGCTGCTGGGCGCCCCGGACGTGCTGCTCCCCCACGGCGACCCGGCGCTGGGAGAGACCGAGCGGATGAACCGGGAGGGCCTGCGGGTGCTGCTGCTGGCGCGCGTCCGCGAGGGGGCCGACGTCGACGACCCGGCCGCCGTGGACGGCATACGGGCGGTCGCGCTGGTGGTGCTGGAGCAGCGGCTGCGGCCCGACGCCGCCGACACCCTGCGCTACTTCGAGGAGCAGGACGTCAGCGCGAAGGTGATCTCCGGGGACAACGCGGTGTCGGTGGGGGCGGTCGCTTCCAAGCTCGGTCTGTCCGGCACGGCGGTGGACGCGCGCCGGCTGCCCGCGGAGCGGGAGGCCATGGCCGACGAGCTGGAGGCCGGCACGGTCTTCGGGCGGGTCACCCCGCAGCAGAAGCGGACCATGGTGGGCGCGCTCCAGTCGAAGGGCCACACGGTCGCGATGACCGGCGACGGTGTGAACGACGTGCTGGCGCTGAAGGACGCGGACATCGGCGTGGCGATGGGATCGGGTTCGGAGGCCACCCGCGCGGTCGCGCAGATCGTGCTGCTGAACAACAGCTTCGCCACGCTGCCGTCGGTGGTGGCCGAGGGGCGGCGGGTGATCGGCAACATCACACGGGTCGCCACGCTGTTCCTGGTGAAGACGGTGTACTCGGTGCTGCTGGCGGTGCTGGTGGTGGTGTCGCAGGTGGAGTACCCGTTCCTGCCTCGCCATCTGACGCTGCTGTCCACGCTGACCATCGGCGTCCCCGCCTTCTTCCTCGCCCTCGCCCCCAACAAGGAGCGCGCGAGGCCGAACTTCGTCCGCCGGGTCATGCGGTACGCGGTCCCGGGCGGGGTGCTGGCGGCGCTGGCCACCTTCGCCACGTACATGCTGGCCCGCAGCCACTACAGCGGCCCGGGCTCGCTGGACGCGGAGACCAGCGCGGCGACGCTCACGCTCTTCCTGATCTCCATCTGGGTCCTGGCGATCATCGCCCGCCCCTACACCTGGTGGCGCATCGCCCTGGTCGCGGCGATGGCCGGCGCGTTCCTCCTGGTCCTGGCCGTCCCCTGGCTCCAGGACTTCTTCGCCCTGCGCCTGGTCGGCATGACGATGCCGTGGCTGGCGGTGGGCATCGCGGCGGTCACGGCGGCGGTCCTGGAGTTCCTCTGGCGCTGGGTGGACCGCAGATTCCCCGTCTGAGACGGGTCGATCGGGCGTTATGCCCGGTACATGGGTGACCATGGGAGTCTGCCGCCGCAGGTGATCGGAGACGGAAGACCTCATGAAGCTGCTGTCCCGGAAGAAGTCCGACGAGTCGCAGACGCGGTCGAGCAGGGGCGAGCTCGCGGCTCAGCTGGCCGCGCCGGTGCGCCGGTTCCTGGCGACCGAGGCGGGCAGCTCCGGGCTGATGCTGCTCGCGGTGGCCGTCGCCCTGATCTGGGCGAACTCCGGCTGGTCGGAGTCGTACTTCTCCCTGTGGCACACCGAGGCGTCCGTCGCGGTCGGCGACGCGGAACTGGCGATGGACCTGGGGCACTGGGTCAACGACGGGCTGATGGCGCTGTTCTTCTTCGTCATCGGCCTGGAGGTCCGCTACGAGCTGTCCGTCGGCTCGCTGAACGACCGCCGCCGCGTCATGATCCCTGGCCTCGCGGGCGTCGGCGGCATGGTCGTGCCGGTCCTGCTCTACCTGCTGATCGCGCCCGGTTCGGAGGCCGCGGGCGGCTGGGGCATCGTCATCGGCACCGACACGGCGTTCCTGCTGGGCGCGCTCGCCATGGTGGGCCCCCGTTTCACCACCCAGCTGCGGGTCTTCCTGCTGGCCATCACGGTCATCGACGACATCGTCGCGGTCACCGTCATCGGTGTCGTCTACTCCGGGTCGATCCGGGTGCCGGAGCTGATCGGGGCGCTGGCGCTGGGCGCGGTCCTGTCGTCGCTGTCCCGGTTCGACGTGTGGCGGGCCGTCCCGTACGTGCTGGTCGTGCTGGTGATGTGGTACCTGACCCTGAACGCCGGGCTGCACGCGTCCATCGCCGGCATGCTCGGCGGTCTGCTCATCCCCGCGCGCGAGCCGTCCCGTGAGGGCGTCGAGCAGGCGGCGCGGCTGTTCCGCGCGTTCCGCCAGTCGCCGCGCGCGGACGTGGGGAAGACCGCGCGCAAGGGCCTCCAGAAGGCGGTTTCGGTCAACGAACGCCTCCAGATGTATCTGCACCCCTGGTCCAGCTACGTCGTCGTCCCGGTGTTCGCCCTGGCCAACGCGGGCGTCGACCTGCGCGGCGGCGTCCTCACCGACGCGCTGGGCTCCGCGCTCACCTGGGCCGTGGTGGTCGGTCTCGTCGGGGGCAAGTTCATCGGCATCTGGGGCGGCACACGGCTCGGCACCCGGTTCGGCCTGGGCGAACTTCCCCCTGGGGTGGATCAGGGCCATGTCCTGGGCGGCGCGGCCCTGTCCGGCATCGGCTTCACCGTCTCCCTGCTGATCGCGGGCCTCGCCTTCGACGACGAGCCGGAACTGCTCGCCCGGGCGACCGTCGGCGTGCTGCTCGCGGCGGTGATCGCCACCCTGCTGGGCTGGCTGGCGTTCCGCGTCTCCACGATGCTCGGCGGCAAGACGGACGCCGACCTGCCCCGCTACCTGGACCGCCTGGTCGACCCGGAGACGGACCACATCCTCGGCCCGGCCGACGCGCCGCTCACGCTGGTCGAGTACGGCGACTTCGAGTGCCCCTTCTGCGCCCGCGCCACCGGCGTCACCAAGGAACTGCGCAACCGCTTCGGCGACCGCTTCCGCTACGTCTTCCGGCACCTCCCCCTCCCCGACGTCCACCCGCACGCCGAACTGGCCGCACGCGCGGCGGTCGCCGCGGACGCCCAGGGCCGCTTCTGGGACATGCACGACCTGCTGTACCGGCACCAGGACCAGTTGGAGTACGAGGACACCGTCGTCTACGCCATCGACCTCGGCCTCGACATGGAGAAGTTCCTCGACGACCTGGAGTCCGACTGGGTCGCCGAACGCGTCCGCCGCGACGCCCGCAGCGCGGAGGCGAGCGGGGTCCAGGGCGCGCCGACGTTCTTCATCGGCAACCGCAGGCACACGGGGCCCTACGACGCGGAGACGCTGGCGCGGGAGCTGGAGCAACTGGAGTACGAGGGGTCGGGGGCGACGCCCACGGACCGGAGCGGCTGAAGTCAGCCCCTCCGGCGTTTGAGGAGCGGGGTCCGGGGCGGAGCCCTGGGCGGATCAGTCGAACCAGCGGTCCCTCGCCAGTTCCTCCGTCCGCGACGGATCCTCCAGCAGCGCCGCCACCTCGAACCGCCGAGGCCACTGCCCCGCCGCCCAGGCGAGACCCGCCGCCACGCCCTCCAGGGTGGACGCGTGCAGCACCCCGTCGTCGGTGAGGCGCCAGTCGAGTTCCACGCCGTCCACGACGAGCTCCTCGTGCTCGACGTACGTGGACGGGGTCCGCGGCCCCAGCAGGACCCGTACGGGCTCCGGCACCTCGTGTTCCGTGCCCTCGGAGTCCACCCGTCCCGTGACGGACTCGCTGAGCCGCCGTACCTGGAACAGCTCCGCCAGTTCGGCGGCCCGCGCCGGGCGGACCGGGAGCAGCGGTACCCCGGAGGTGAACGGCAGCAGGTCGGGCGAGTCGACGACCACCGCCTCGGAGGCGTCCACCACCTCCACCCGCCCGTCGACCACCGCGCGCAGCTCGTCCGGCAGGGTCACCTGCTCCGGGTCCAGCTCCGCCAGCGCCCCGTACAGCCCGTGCAGCTGGGCCGCCGTGACCGGGCGGTCGGGGTCGGCGAGGCGTTCCAGGAGTTCCGCCGCGCCGCCCGGCTCGTCCAGCAGCGCCGCGACCGACGTGCGCACGCCCAGCGCCCGCAGCACCTGCTCGTCGTCGAAGCCGGTCGCGTCGGCCTCGTCGTACAGGCCGCGCAGGAGCGGGTCGCCGCCCGCCGCCCGCAGTCCGGCCGGGCGGCGGCCGCCGAGCACGGGGTGGCCGCGCAGCCACCACGCCGTGTACGGCCGTACGGTCTCGTGGGTGCCGTCGTGGAGCAGGATCCGCACCGGCTCGACCAGCGCGTCCCGCAGCGGGGGCCGGGACAGCAGGGCGAGCGCCTGGGGCCAGCGGTCGTCGTCCACGAGGTCCAGGTCGCGTACGGCGACGATCTCGGTGGCGACGGGCGGGACGGGCGCGTCGGGGAAGCGGTCGAGGATGTCCTCGGCCCACACGTCGACGGCGTCCAGCAGCCCGGGATCGTCCGGCTCGGCGTAGTCGCTCTCGCGCGGCTCCAGCTCGTCCGGGTCGAGGACGACGTCGGTGGCCCGCACCAGCCCGAGGTCGACGAGCACCCCGCACGCGGCCAGCGGCTGCTCGCCCCACCTCCCGGCCAGTTCCGCGTCCACGGCGGCCAGCTCGCCCTCCCGCATGACCTGCGCGAAGGGGCCGCCGGGGAAGACGAGTTCGCAGGCCGGGGAGAGTTCGCCGTCCTCGTCGGGCAGGGCGAGCGCGCCCAGCCAGGGCTCGTCGCCGGGCTCCAGGCCCGCGTCCCGCACCAGCGTCAGGACGACCTCGACGAGTTCGTCGGCGTCGAGGGCGTCCTCCTCCCAGTTCACCCCGCCCTCGTCGTCGAGGGAGGCGGCGACGGCGGCCCGCACCTGCGGGGTGGTGAGCACGGCGCGCGGGGTCGCGGGCAGCGCGCCCAGCTTCTCCAGCAGCGGATGCGCGGCGTCCGGGTGGGCGACCTTCAGACCGAGCCGGGCCGGCAGCTCGGCGTCGAGGGTCGCGTCCGGGGTGGGCAGCAGCACCTGCCGGGGGCCGATCGTGGTGCGTCCGTCGGCGAGCGGCACGGGGAGTCCGGAGAGCCGGTCGGGGTCGACGCCGGCGAGGCTGTCGTAGAGCCGCCGCCACCAGTCGGGGGACTTCTCCAGGCCCGCGAGCCGGTCGACCGCGTCGGTCAGCGGCACCCGCGCGACCCCGAGGGTGCGCAGCTCGGCGCGCCGTTCAAGACCGGCGGGCAGCAGTGTGGGCAGCACCTCCGCCAGCACCCGTACGGTGTCGGCGCCCGCGCCCTCGGCGATCTCGGCGTCGCGCGGGCGCAGCGCCTCGGGCAGCCCGGAGTCGTCGTCGGCGACGGGCGCGGCGGCGGGCGGCAGGAAGGCGGTGCGCGGCAGCCGCTCCAGGATGGCCGCCCGCAGGGCGCCGTCCAGTTCGCCCTTGCCGAGCGGTCCGGGCACGAGGTCGATGGCGCCGGCGGTCACCGGACGCCAGTCGGCGAGGAGTCCGGCGTAGGCGTCGGCTGCGCGCTGCACGAGGAAGTCGGTGAGCGGTCCTGGCGCGGCGTGCCGGCGGGTGGAGTCCAGCGGCAGGGAGGCGATGAGCAGGGCGGGCACGCCGAGCGGCTCGTCGCTCGGCGTGGGCGCGTGCACGACGGGGGCGGTGCGCGGCCGGGCGGGGGCTCCGTCGGGGCCTACGGGGACGGCCCAGGTGACCGACCAGTGCGGGCGCAGCCGCTCCTCGACGGGCCGGTCGGCGAGCAGGCCCGGGGTGAGGTCGCCGTGCGCGGCGGCGGTGCGCCAGCGGGTGACGCCGTCGCGGGAGTCGGTGACGACGGTGAGGTCGCCGTCGGTGCGGCGGCTCACGGTGCGGGGCGCGTCGTCGCCGATCTCGACGACGACCTCCTCCAGGCCGGGCAGGGCGAGCAGCAGGGCGTCGTCGACGGCGTGCAGCAGCCGCTCGGCGAGGTCGGCGGCGGCGGTGTCGCGCAGCGGCAGGATGACGGCGGTGTCGTACGGGTCGGGGGCGGTGCCCTCGGCGGCGAAGGGGAGCCGCAGCAGCGGTACGTGTCCGTCGCGGCGGCGGATCTCGTCGCCGAGGCCGGGGCTGTGCCGGGCGGTGTCCCGCGCGAGGTCCCGCGCCTCCGCGAGGGACCAGCGCACCCCGCCGTGCCGGCCGACGGCGGCGGGCTCGTCGGTGACGGCGAGCACGGCGGCGAAGCCGACGCCGAACCGTCCGACGGCCCGGTCGGGGGTGTCCCGCTTGGCGGAGGCGCGCAGCGTGGACAGCGACTCGACGCCGGCCGCGTCCAGCGGGGCGCCGGTGTTCGCGGCGACGAGGACCCCGTCGCGGAGGGTGAGCCGGAGACGGCCGGGCACGCCGGCGCGGGCTGCGGCGTCGGCGGCGTTCTGCGCGAGTTCGACGACGAGCCGGTCCCGGTAGCCGCCGAGGACGAGGTCCTCCTCGGCGTTGGCGTCCTCGCGGAACCGCGCGGGGCTGGTGGCCCAGGCGTCCAGGACCCCACGCCGCAGACGCGCCGTACCGAACGGGTCGGCACCCTCGGCGGCGGGCCGCACGAACTTGCTCACGTTGACTCTCCTCATCGGGCCCTGATCTGCGTGAGGTCGAAGGTACCGCTCCGCGACACCACGGGGACGCGGTGTCCGGGACGCCGCCCGCCTTGTGGATGATCAGCGGTGTGCTGCTCGAATCGCTGTCCGTCGCCGCGCTGGCCGTGGTGCTGGTGTGTGCCGTCGTCCGTCCCTTCCGCTGGCCGGAGGCGGCGTTCGCGGTGCCCGCCGCCGGGGTGGTGGTCGCGACGGGCGCGATCAGCACGGACGCGGTGCGGGAGGAGGCCGGGCGGCTCGGCCCGGTGATCGGCTTCCTCGCCGCCGTCCTGCTGCTCGCCAAGCTGTGCGACGAGGAGGGCCTCTTCCACGCGTGCGGCACCTGGATGGCCCGCTGGTCGCACCACCGCCCGCGCAAGCTGCTGGGCGCGGTGTTCGCGCTGGCCTCGCTGATCACCGCGGTGCTCAGCCTGGACGCGACGGTGGTGCTGCTGACGCCGGTCGTGTTCGCCACCGCGACCCGCATGGGCGCGCGCCCCGCCCCGCACGTCTACGCGGGCGCGCACCTGTCGAACACGGCGTCCCTGCTGCTGCCGGTGTCCAACCTGACGAACCTGCTCGCGTTCACGGCGACCGGCCTGACCTTCACCCGCTTCGCGCTGCTGATGCTGCTGCCCTGGCTGGCGGCGATCGCCGTGGAGTACATGGTCTTCCGCCGCTTCTTCGCCGCCGACCTCGCGGCGGCGCCCACCGCGCCGGACACGGGGGACGAGCCGGTGGAGATGCCGCTGTTCGCGCTGGTCACGGTGGCGGCCACGCTCGCCGGGTTCGCGGTGGCGTCCGCCGTCGGGATCGACCCGGCGTGGGCGGCGGCGGCCGGGGCGGGCGTGATGGCGGTACGGGCCCTGACCCGCCGCCGCACCAGCGTCGTACGGCTGCTGCGCGCGGTGGACCTGCCGTTCCTGGCGTTCGTGCTGGCGCTTGGCGTGGTGGTGCGGGCGGTGCTGGACCAGGGGCTCGGCGACGCGCTGGACGCGGTCCTGCCCGACGGCACCGGGCTGCTCTCCCTGCTGGCGGTCGCCGCGCTGGCGGCGCTGCTGGCCAACCTGATCAACAACCTGCCCGCCGTGCTCGCCCTGGTCCCGCTGGCCGCGCCGTCCGGCCCCGGCGCGGTCCTCGCCGTCCTGCTCGGCGTGAACATCGGCCCGAACCTCACCTACGCGGGCTCCCTCGCGACCCTGCTGTGGCGCCGGATCGTGCACCACCACGGGCACGAGGTGAGCCTGGTGCGCTTCACGCTCCTCGGGCTGGCCACGGTCCCGGCCGCGCTGGTGGCGTCCACGGCGGCGCTGTGGGTGTCGCTGGAGCTGTTCGGCACGTAAGCAGGTGCCCTGCGGGCCCGAAATACGGAGACCCACGCCACATTCGGATAGGGCCCTCGGTGACATGCTCCACAGGCCTCGACGGGTGTACTACCCGGAATAGTGAAGAAATGCCCGATTTCACATCGGACATAAGGGACGCAAGCCTGACCGATCGGCTTGAAATGGGGGTTTTGCCCCCTACGCGGGCCTCCGTCAAGAGACGTGCATCTCATGCCCTTTCTACGGCCTTTCGTCGTAGGTCACACCTTTGCGGCATTTGGGCGACGGCGGTTACCAAGGAACAGCCATCACGGCACGGACCACGTTCCGGTTCCGCGGATGGCATTCCCCCGTCCCCTCCCCCATGAGGTTTCGATGTTCGAGCGCGTCACGTCCCGTTTCCCCCGTATGACCGTCACCCGCACCCGCGCCGCCGTCATGGCAGCCGGTCTGGGCTCCACGGCCGTCCTGGGAGCCGGGGTCGCGGTCGCCGCCTCCGGCAACTCCGCCGCGTCCGGCACCGCCACGTCGGTCCAGGCGCAGGCCGCCGCGCAGGCCGAGGCCGCGAAGACGCAGGCCGTGAAGGGCTCCGCGGTGAAGAAGGCGACCGAGTCCGCCAAGAAGTCCACCGCGTCCTGGGTCTCCCCGGTCAAGAGCTACAAGCTGTCCGCGAGCTTCGCGCAGAACGGCGGCATGTGGGCCTCCAAGCACTCCGGCCAGGACTACGCCGTCCCGACCGGCACCCCGGTCGTCGCCGCGCACGGCGGCACGGTCGTGAAGGCCGGCGGCAACGGCGCGGGCGACGGTCCCGCGTACGGCAACGCCATCGTGATCAAGCACGGCAACAAGACGTACTCCCAGTACGCCCACCTGTCGTCCGTGAACGTGAAGGTCGGCCAGGTCGTGAAGACCGGCCAGAAGATCGCCCTGTCCGGCAACACCGGCAACTCCAGCGGCCCGCACCTGCACTTCGAGATCCGCACCACCCCGAACTACGGCTCCGCCGTCGACCCGGCGAAGTTCCTGCGCGCCAACGGCGTCAGCCTCTGACGCAGACGCCCGCGCGACACACGCCCCCGAGAGCGGCTCCGGCCGCCCTCGGGGGTTGTCGTGCGTTCAGCCCCGCTGCACGTAAGGAAGGAAACGCGCCCACGCGTCGGGGGCGAAGGCCAGCCGGGGGCCGGTGGTGTCCTTGGAGTCCCGGACGTGGACGGTCCGGGGGGTGAGGGCGAGTTCGACGCAGGAGTTGCCGTCGGTGCCGTCGCTGTAGCTGCTCTTGAACCAGTTCAGCTCACTGCTCATGTCTCTCCCAGCAGTAGGTGCTCGATGAAGGCCAGCGACTCCCGGGGCGAGAGCGCCTGCGCGCGGATGGTGTTGTACCGCAGCTCCAGAATGCGCAGCTGTTTCGGATCGGAAGTCGGCCGGCCGTAGAACGCACCGTCGGATCGCCCCGTCGCCGCGCCGTCCGCGAACTTCAGCACTTCGATCCTGCCGTCCACCCCCGGGTGGGCTTCGGTCTTCGTCGGCATCACCTGAAGCGTGACGTTGTGCAACTGCCCCACTTCCAGCAGGCGTTCGAGCTGGCGTCGCCAGACCATTGTGCCCCCGACCTCCCTCTGGAGCGTCGCCTCTTCCAGCACGAAGCTGATCGAGGGCGCCGGGTCGCGCTCGTACACCGACCGCCGTGCCATGCGGGCGGCCACCATGCGCTCCACGTCGTCGGCGGCGTACGGCGGCTGCGCCGCGCGGAAAAGCGCCCTGGCGTGCTCTGGCGTCTGCAACAGGCCGTGGATGCTGGTGCACACGTACACGCCGATCTCGACCGCGCGCTCCTCCAACTTGGCGAGCGCCCTGACCGTTTTGGGATACCGGACCTTCTTCACGTCCTCCCACGCGGCCGACAGCAGGCCCCCCGCCTCCAGCAGTTCGTCCGCCCGGTCCAGGAACTCCTGGCGAGGAATCCGCTTCCCGCTCTCGATCTTGTAAATCATGTCCTCGCCGTACCCGACGGCCCGCCCGAAGTCGGGCACCCTCAGCCCTGCCGCCTCGCGGCGCAGCTTGATCTGGCGGCCCACGGTCGTGATGACCGCGACGCCCCACTCGTCGTCCGGATCAACCTCCCAGCCCGGCTCGTCCGCCTCGTCGTCGTGCCGACCCGGCCCCGCCTCCACCGCCGTCATCCCGCACCTCTCCCTCGGAACCGTCCGTGACGCACCCCGGCGCCCTACCCGCACCAACGGCGGGTACGGCGCCGACGGCTACGGACAACCTCCGGACAGTGACCGGACACACACACCGTGTCAGCGGGTGAAGAAGTTGACGAGGTTGCCGTCGGGGTCGCGGAAGAGGAGGGAGCGGTTGCCCCAGGGCATGGTGGCGGGGCCGTTGACGACGTCGGTGAGGAAGTCGTCCAGTTCCTTGTGGACGCGGTCCACGTCGTCGACCTGGAACTCGACGATCGCGCTCGCGTTGGCCGCCGGGCGCGCTGAGCCGGGCGCGAACATCGGGACGGTCGCGGTGCCGGCGATCGCGAGGGTCGCGCCGTCGGCCCGCAGCTCGGCGAAGTGCTCGGTGGCCCAGGCGGCGGGCACGCCCAGGACGCGCTCGTAGAAGGCGACGAGGCGGGCCACGTCGGCGGTGACGATGCGGACGGATGCGAACTGCATGGGGTGACTCCTCGGCCGTACGACGATGACGTGCACGGCCGACGGTAGAAGCAATACCGGACAGAACCCGCCCGGTATCGGAATTAACGTGGTCCCCATGCCCCGACCCGCCGCCCGCGTCCTGACCCTGCTGGAGCTGCTGCAGTCGGGCGGCACCCGGACCGTGGCGGAGCTGGCCGGCCGGCTCGGTGTGGACGGACGGACCGTGCGGCGGTACGTGGACCAGCTGATCGACCTGGACGTGCCGGTGGAGTCGGTGCGCGGGCGCTACGGCGGGTACCGGCTGGGCCCTGGCTACCGCGTGCCGCCGCTGATGTTCGGCGACGAGGAGGCGCTGGCGGTGCTGCTCGGTCTGGTCGCCGGGCGCAGGGCGGGGCTGACGACCGCGCAGCGCACGGCGAACGAGACGGCGGCCGCGAAGATCCGCCGCGTGCTGCCCCGGCATCTGGCCGGCCGGCTCGACGCCCTGCTGGAGTCGCTGTCCTTCACTGAAGGGCTCGGGGACTTCGCGAGCCCGGACGCGGGCGTCCTGCTCACCCTGGCCGACGCCGTACGCCACCGCCGCCCCGTCTCCGTCCGCCACACCGACCGCGAGGGCCGCGGCGGCGACCGCACCCTGCACCCGTACGGAATCGTGGCGCACGCGGGCCGGTGGTACGTCACGGGGAAGGACGCGGACCGCGACGAGGACCGCACGTTCCGGCTGGACCGCATCACGGACGCGCGCACGCTGCCCGGCGCGTTCGAGGTGCCGGAGGACATGGACCCGGCGGAGCGCCTGGTGACGGGCTTCGCGACGGCCGCGTACCGCTACGAGGTGACCCTGCGCGTCCGGGCGACGCCCGAGCACCTCCGCACGCACCTGCCAGCGACGGTCGCGACCCTGGAGGACGACGAGCCCGGCTGGCAACGGGTCGAGATCCACGCGGAACACCTGGACTGGCTCCCACCCGTCCTGGCCGCCCTGGACCGCCCCTTCGTCATCGACGGCCCAACCGAACTCCGCACCCTGACGCGCGACTTCGCCGCCCGCCTCACGACGTACGCCGCCCGGACACCGCCGACAGAAGATCACCCGGGCGAATGAACGTCCCCAGCTCGGACGGAAGTTCGCACCCTGGCGCTCCTACGCTCGACGCCCCGGCCCTGAATTCCGTAGGAGCCCAGGAACCCCATGGTCAGCCCGCCCCACGAGGCAATGCACCGGATCTTCCAGCACGACCCGGGACTCTTCAGCCGCGTCTCCCGCTATCTGGGGGTCGACATACCTCGTCCGGTCACGGCAGCTGCCCTGCCGACCGACCTCACCGAGGCGAGTCCCGTCGAACGTCGGGTCGACACGCTCCTGCGATTCGACACCGCGGAGCAGGGCGCTTTTCTGCTCGCGATCGAGGCACAGGGCAAACGAGATGCGCACAAGCCCGCGAGCTGGGCGTATTACGTCGCCTATCTGTGGACGAAGTACCGCCTGCCTACCGCTCTCCTGGTGGTCTGCCAGGACCACGCGACGGCCAGGTGGGCGCAGACCGCGGTCAACAGCGGTCCTCGCGGACTGCCCACCCTCACCCTGCGACCCATGGTCGCCGGCCCGCACAACCTGCCGGTGATCACCGATCCGGACGAGGCCCGCGCCGACCTCGTCCTGGCCAGTCTCGCGGCCATCACACACGCTGCGGAACCCGAGGTCGATGCGATACTGAAGGCCCTGTCCACAGCGTTGCGGGACGCGCCCGAGGACATCGCGAGTCCCCTGATCGAATTCACCGCACAGGGCCTGGGCAAGAACCCGGCCCAGCACCTCTGGAGGAACCTGGTGGCCGTGGACCTTTCCTTCTACAAGTCCTACCTCGCGGAAGAGATCCGGGACGAGGGCCGCGCCCAGCGTGCCGCCGAAGACGTGCTGCTCGTCCTGGAGCAACGCGGTCTCGACGTGCCGGAGCACGTCCGGAGCCGTGTCGAGGACTGCCAGGACCCCGACGTACTGCGCCACTGGCTCACCCGTGCCGTGACCGTCCCGAGGGCCGAGGACATCTTCGGCGACGCGTGACCGCGCGGGCGCGGTGAGCGGCGGCACGCCCCCGTGGCGTGCCGCCCCCGGGTGGCGCTACGAGTGCCCCAGCTCCGCCGACGACGCGTCCTCCGTCGCCGGGACCGAGCCCGAGTCCGGGGAGGGGCGGAGGGGGAAGGGGTCGACGCGGGTCTCGTCGATGACCGGCGGGGCCGGCTGCGGGGGCTTCGGCATGACCGCGGCCTCCGAGTGGCCGCCGCAGCCGTAGGCGAGGGAGACGACCCGGCCGTCGGCCGGGGAGAACTCGTTGGCGCACACGCCGAACGCCTGGCCCAGCGAGCCGCCGATCGGGACGAGGAAGCCGCAGGACTCGCAGGAGGCGGGGGCGGCCTGCGCCATCGGGGTCTTCGGGCCGAACGCCTCCTCCCAGCGGTCGGCGGCGGAGTGCAGCCCGTAGCGGGAGAGGACGCGGGCGCGGCGCATGCCCAGTTCCTCGGCGACCGCGGTGATCGAGCCGCGGGACGGGGTGACGGTCTGCTCGGCGGGGCTGCCGCCGGTGACCTCGGCGTCCTCGGCGTCCGTGAGTTCCGCCAGGTCCTCGGTGAGCACCGAGTTCGGCGGCGGCTCGTCCGCGCCGGTGTAACCGGGTTCCAGGCGCGGGTCGTCGGCCTCGGTGGGCAGCAGGTCGCCGGGTCCCAGGTCGCCGGGGCGCAGCCGCTCGCTCCACGGCACCCACTCGGGTGCCAGGACGGCGTCGGGGCCGGGCAGCAGGACGACCTCGTCCACCGTGACGATCTTGGCGCGGGAGGCGCGGGCGACGGTGACGGCCCACCGCCATCCGCGGTAACCGAGCTCGCGGCACCCGAAGAAGTGCGTGACGACGCGGTCGCCCTCGGAGACCATCCCCTCGTGCTCGCCCACGACCCCGGGCGCGGCGGCCTCCTCGGCTGCGGCACGGGCGAGGTCGACGGCCTCGGCGCACAGACGGTCGGGGGTGCGGCTTCGCGTTGTCGCTGCGCTCACAGGTATCGCTTCTCTCCTACGCCGTCTCACGAGTGCGCCACTCCCAGCGCGGGGGGCGGACGGAGCGGACCGGGGGACCGCGTCGACGTCCGCGCCGCATCGTGCTCGGGCGCGCCCACCATCCATTCTGCGGGATGGCTGAGATACGCACGCTACCTGCTCGCGTGCGCTGGGCCTACACCGACGGTTGTTACGGAACGGCGCGCGCCGGTTTCGCGGGCGCGCGCGGGGCGGCGGCGGACGGTCCGCCGGGGCGCGCACCGCCCGCCCGCGTCCCGGCGCGTTCGGCCGTACAGTGGCACCGAAGGCCCCGTCCCCGGTGTTACGGCACTACGCACCGCCAACTCGGGGCACTATGACGTCGTGGCTACCGCGAGGACACCCCAGGACGCCACCGGTGCCGGTGGGACCCCGGGGGGCAAGGGACGCGGCCGGCGCCTCGGCTCGGTCCGGGCGGGCGGCCGTCTTCGTGCGTTCGGCCGGGCGCTGCAGTTCCCGGTGACCAGAACCGCTCGCGGCATCCGCAAGGTGACCCACGCGCACGGCGCGGGAGAGTCCGGCCTCGGCAAGCTGATCGAACTGCACGGGGTGAACGGCGCGGGCGACGTGATGATCACGGTCGCGCTGGCCTCCACCGTGTTCTTCTCCGTCCCCACCGACGAGGCGCGCGGGCGCGTCGCCCTGTACCTGGCCATCACGATGGCGCCGTTCACGCTCCTCGCCCCCGTCGTGGGACCGCTCCTCGACAAGGTGCCGCACGGGCGCAGGGCCGCCATGGCGGGCGCGATGCTGGCGCGGGCACTGCTCGCGCTGGTGCTGTCGGGCGCGGTGGTCAGCGGCGGCCTCGAGCTGTATCCGGCGGCGCTGGGCGTCCTGGTGGCGTCCAAGGCGTACGGGGTGGTCAGAAGCGCCGTCGTGCCGCGGCTGCTGCCGCCCGCCTTCTCGCTGGTGAAGGCGAACTCGCGGGTGACCCTCGGCGGGCTGCTCGCCACCGGCATCGCCGCGCCGATCGGCGCGGGGCTCCAGCAGATCGGGCCGCGCTGGCCGCTGTACGGGGCGTTCGTCCTGTTCGTGACGGGCATGCTGCTGTCGTTCCGGCTGCCGCCGAAGGTGGACTCCGCCAAGGGCGAGGCCGTGGCGCTGCTCGCCGCCGACGAGCGGCATCTGCACGGCCCGCACCGCAAGGCCGAGAAGCCGGGACTGCGCACGGTCGGCCCGGCGGTCACCCACGCTCTGGCCGCCAACGCGTCCATCCGCTGCCTCACCGGCTTCCTCATCTTCTTCCTGGCGTTCCTGCTGCGCGAGCATCCGATGACGGGTCAGAGCGCGGCGGTGTCACTGGGGATCGTGGGCGTGGCGGCGGGCGCGGGAAACGCGCTGGGCACGGCGGTCGGGGCGGGGCTGAGGTCCCGCGCGCCGGAGATCATCATCGTGACGGTGGTGGCGGTGGTGCTGGGGGCGGCGATCACGGCGGCGGTGTTCTTCGGCGCGGTGCTGGTGGCGTGTCTCGCGGCGGTCGCCGGGTTCGCGCAGGCGCTGGCGAAGCTGTCGCTGGACGCGCTGATCCAGCGGGACGTGCCGGAACAGGTGCGGACGTCCGCGTTCGCCCGGTCGGAGACGCTGCTCCAGATGGCGTGGGTGCTGGGCGGCGCGATCGGCATCGCGATGCCGCTGATCGGCGGTCTCGGGCTCGCGGTGGGCGCCGCGATCGTCGGCGCGGGCTGGCTGACGACCGTCCGCGGGCTGCTCCGGTCGGCCCGTCAGGGGCACGCCGGGCGCCCGCGAGTGGCGTAACCAGGGGCCACGCCGTACCCCGCGTGGCGGGCGGGGCACACCTGACCGATAGCCTTCCGCCATGACCACGTTGCAATCCGCTGTGCGACGCCGCCGCGCCGTCGCCGCCGCCGGCGCCGTATCCGCCGGACTGCTTCTTCTGTCCGCCTGCGACAAGCCCACGGCGATCTCCACGATCACGGTGGGCAGCGACTCGGTGAGCTCCGAGGCGACCTGCGGTGGCGAGGGCAAGGCCCTGACCACCGAGGCCCTCAACGAGTGCCTCCAGGACAAGGGCATCGACGAGATCAAGGTCGACCCGACGGAGACCGTGCGCTTCGGCGTCGACCCGGACATCGCGAAGAACGGCTGGACGATCCTGCTGAACGGCCAGCCGCTCGTCGAGTCCAGCAAGAAGACCTACCAGGCCATCCCGGGCAGCGTGTTCTTC
Organism: Streptomyces sp. P9-2; assembly: GCF_051903975.1. Classification (NCBI taxonomy): domain Bacteria; kingdom Bacillati; phylum Actinomycetota; class Actinomycetes; order Kitasatosporales; family Streptomycetaceae; genus Streptomyces; species Streptomyces sp. P9-2. The sequence goes on along the minus strand of NZ_CP192633.1, from coordinate 1,892,002 downwards.
AACGCCCAGTACGGCGCCCAGGGCGACTCGACCCTGGTGTCCGTGAAGGAGGGCGAGGACGAGGCCACCGGTCTGTGGTCCTTCCGGCTGAAGAAGGACGAGGACTGATCACGTCCCTCGCACGCGTTCTCGTGGCCACCGCGGTCCCCGCCGAGCGGGACGCGGTGGCCGAGGCGTTCCCGGGGCCGGTACGGGAGCGGGAGCTGCCCGGCGCGGTCGTGCACCGCGTCGCGGGCGGACCCGACCTGCTGGCCGCCGGGGTCGGCCCGGCGCTCGCCGCCGCGTCGACGGCCGCCGCGCTGACCGCCGCCGCCCTGGAGGGCCGCCCCTACGGCCTCGTCGTCTGCGCGGGCATCGGCGGCGGCTTCGCGCCGGACGCCCCCCTCGGGTCACTCGTCGTCGCCGACGCGATCACCGCGGCGGACCTGGGCGCCGAGACGGCCGAGGGGTTCCTGCCGGTCACCGAGCTCGGCTTCGGCACCGTCACCCACCATCCGCCCGCGCCCCTCGCCGCGGCGGCCGCCGCCGCGTCCGGCGCGCGCACCGGCACCGTCCTCACCGTGTCCACGGTGACCGGAACCGCCGCCCGCGCGGACGAACTGCGCGCCCGCCATCCCCGCGCCCTCGCCGAGGGCATGGAGGGCTTCGGCGTCGCCGAGGCCGCCGCCGCGCAGGACGTGCCCGTCCTGGAGGTGCGGGCGGTCTCGAACCCTGTCGGCCCGCGCGACCGCGCCGCCTGGCGCATCGGCGACGCCCTGGCCGCCCTCACCGAGGGCTTCGGGAAGCTCGCGCCCGTCCTGGAGAGTTGGAACACAGCATGACCCCCAGTGAGCAGCAGCGGCTGCGCATCGCCTACTCGCCCTGCCCGAACGACACCTTCGTCTTCGACGCCCTCGCCCACGGCCGCGTGCCGGGCGCGCCCGCCCTGGACGTCACCTTCGCCGACATCGACATCACCAACGGCATGGCCGAGCGCGGCGAGCTGGACGTGCTGAAGGTGTCGTACGCGGTGCTGCCGTACGTCCTGGACGCGTACGCGCTGCTGCCCTGCGGGGGCGCGCTGGGCCGGGGCTGCGGGCCGCTGGTGCTGACCCGGGAGCCGGGCGTGGACCTCACCGGCCGCACGGTGGCGGTGCCGAGCGAGAAGTCGACGGCGTACCTGCTGTTCCGGCTGTGGGCGGCGGACGTCGTGCCCGGCGGGGTGGGCGAGATCGTGGTGATGCCGTTCCACGAGATCATGCCCGCCGTGCGGGACGGGAAGGTCGACGCCGGTCTCGTCATCCACGAGGCGCGCTTCACGTACCAGAACTACGGGCTGCACAAGCTCGCCGACATGGGCGAGCACTGGGAGGACACCACGGGCCTGCCGATCCCGCTCGGCGCGATCCTCGCCCGGCGCGCGCTCGGCGAGGAGACGCTGACCCGGCTCGCGGACGCGGTCCGCGCGTCCGTGCGGGCGGCCTGGGACGACCCGGAAGCCTCCCGCCCGTACGTGATGGAGCACGCCCAGGAGATGGACCCGGCCGTCGCCGACCAGCACATCGGGCTGTACGTCAACGAGTTCACCGCCGACCTGGGCGAGGACGGCTACGCGGCCGTGCGCGGGCTGCTCACCCGCGCGGCGGCCGAGGGGCTGGTGCCGCCCCTCGGCCCGGACGCGCTGCGGTTCCCGTAGGCCGGTGGTCCCAGGGGGCCTGCCGGTGGCCCTGGGGGTCCCGGGGGTCTGGCCGGTGGTCCCGGGGGTCTAGACGTCGAGCTGGTCGGCGACCGCGCGGAGCAGTCCGGCGATCTTCTTGCCGGCCGCGCGGTCGGGGTAACGGCCCCGCTCCAGCGACGGCGTGATGTTCTCCAGCAGGGTCGTGAGGTCCTGCACGATCGAGGCCAGCTCGTCGGGCTTCTTACGCTGGGCGGCCGCGACCGACGGGGTCGGATCCAGGATGGTCAGGGAGAGGGCCTGGTCGCCGCGCTGTCCGGCGACCACGCCGAACTCCACGCGCTGCCCCGGCTTCAGGGCCTCGACTCCGGCGGGGAGGACCGAGGAATGCACGAAGACGTCGCCGCCGTCGTCACGGGAGAGAAAGCCGAAGCCCTTCTCGCTGTTGAACCACTTGACCTTGCCGGTAGGCACGTCTGTCCCTCGTCCTCGTACTCGTCGGGAAAACTGCATCGGAAAAACGGCTCTTGATAGCACTCGGGCGGGCCCGATGACCCGCCGGTACCAAGGCTAATGGTCTTCGAGCCGGTGACAAGACGTCACCGCGTCGTTCCCTCGCGCAGGGAACTACCCTGGTGCGGTGCGTGACAAAACCCAAGCGAATTCCGCCCAGCCCGGTGACGGTCTGGTCCGTGCAGGTGCCCTGGTCTTCTTCGTCGGCGCCGTGGCCACTCTGGTCACGGTCGCCCCGCTGTTCCTCGGAACGACGCCCTTTCCGACGTACATGTTCGGATTGAGCATGCTCATGGGCGTCGGATTCGCCGTCGCGGCCGCCGGTGTACTGCGTTCCGCCGCCGTGGGACGACGGCGGGCCCGGGCCGCCCGCGCGGTTTCCGGTCAGTTGTCCGAGCAGTAGTCCGAAAACCAGCGGGGGAATTCCGTCAGATCGGTGAGGACCGCGTCCGCGCCGGCTTCCCGGAGTTCCGCCGCGTCGCACGGTCCGGTGGCGACCGCGACCGACACCGCGCCCGCGGTGCGGGCTCCGCGCACGTCGCCGGTGTGGTCGCCGACGTACACGGACGCGCCGTGCTCGCGCAGCGCCAGCGCCTTCTGCTCGGCCCACAGGTCACCGATCACGGCGTCCGGCTCGATACCGAGGTGCGCGAGATGCAGCTTGGCGTTGGGCTCGTACTTCGCGGTCACCACGATCGCCCGCCCGCCGCGCGCCCGCACGGCGGCTATCGCCTCCGGCGCGCCGGGGAGGGCGAGGGTGGGGGTGATCGCGTACTCGGGGTACATGGCGCGGTAGAGGTCCGCGACCTCGTCGACCCGGTCGGCGGGGAACCAGTTGGCGATCTCCTCCACGAGGGGCGGGCCCAGGCGGCTGACGGCGAGATCGGCGTCTACGTGGGTCCCGGTGCGGGCGGCGAGGGCGAGGTAACAGGCGCGGATCCCTGGCCGGGAGTCGATGAGGGTCATGTCGAGGTCGAACCCGACGGTCGGAGCGGCGGTCCTGCCGGACGGGGCGGGTGGGGTCGCGTTGGCCATGTCCGCCATTGTCCGCGACGCGCTCCGCGGGGTCGGGTGCGGGCGGTCGGGGGCTGGTCGCGCAGTTCCCCGCGCCCCTGAAGGGCGCTGAAGCGCCCCACCGCCCCTGGAGGACCTCTGCGACGCCGGGTGCGGGGCGTCCGTGGCCGGTCACGCAGTTCCCCGCGCCCCTGGGGGCGTCGCCGACGCAGGTGCGCTGTAACGCTCTCAGCGTTGTCGCTGGGAGCGCCACACCAGGAACAGCGCCGACGTCACCGCCGCCGTGCGGATCACCCACGGCCATGTCTCCGTGAGCGCCGCGTTCATCTGGCCCTCGGCCACCGGCTCGCCCCAACGGCCCGCCGCGCGGCCCCAGAGCCAGACGATGCCGCCGGTCAGCGACAGCCCCGGCAGCACGACAACCGCCGCCTTCACCTCCCCCGGAGTCAGCCGTCGCGAGGCATACGCGATCAGCCACCCCAGGATCAGCGCGAACCAGTTGCCCAGCACCGCCCCCACGACGAGAGACGCCGCCGCGATCAGCAGCAGCGGATTTCTCCACCGCCGCGACGGCAGCCGCAGCAACCTCCGCCGTGCGGGGACCTCCTCGGTCGCCTCGGCAGCAGGCGCCGCCTCGGCCGCCGGCTCCTCCTCCTCCTTCGGCACCGGCCGCTTCAGCAGCTCAGGGATCTCCACCCCGCCCACGAACCCCGGCACCTCGTCCCCCACCCCGAAGGGACCGCTGTCCACCCGCCACCAGTCGGGCTGGCTCCCGCTGTCCCCGACCTCGTCGAGCCCGGCCCGGTGCGGCGGCGTCGGCGCTTCCACGGGAGCGGCGGGCGGAGGCGCAGCCGACGACCGAGGCCGGGGGACCACCTTCCGGAACACCCCGCCCGCCTTCGCCTCCCGTTGCACGGGAACAGCTGACGGCTGGTCCGCCGACGCGCCCGGCGCAGCCCCCGGACTCGCGCCCTCCGCCTTGGACACCACTTCCGTGGGCGTCCCCATCCGCGCGATGATCCGCCGCACCGCGGCGGGCGAATCCACCACCGCCTTGGCCCGGCGCCGGTCGATCTCGTCGCGCAGCTCCGCGACCAGCCGCATCCGCGCCGCCGACGGCAACTGCCGCTGCTGCGCCACGTCGCCGACGCGGCTCAGATACTCGTAGACGACCTGGTCACTCTCGATACCCACGAAGTCCCCTCCGGGACGGATGCGTCGGGACACCGTCGCCCGACGGTACCGCGAGAGCGGCGACCCGACCCAACTCCCGGCACGCCACGGCCGTACCCACCCGCTAACGTGAGGCGGATGAGCACCGAGGAGAACCCCGCGGCGGCCCCCCGATCCCTCGCCGAGGCGCTCCGGGGGCGGGACGACGCCTCCCTGGCCGCGCTCCTGCGCAGCCGGCCGGATCTCATCACGCCCGTGCCCACGGACCTGACCCAGCTCGCCACCCGGGCGGGCACGCGCGCCTCGGTGGTCCGCACGCTGGAGCGCCTCGACCGGTTCACGCTGCAGACCGCGCAGGCGCTGGCGGTGGCGTCGGACCCGGCGACGTACGACGAGCTGCTCGGGCTGATGGCGGGCGACGACGGCGACCCGGCGGTGTCCGCCGCGCTGCCGCGCGCCCTCGGCACGCTCCGCGAACAGGCCCTGGTGTGGGGCGGCGACGACCGGCTCCGTCTGGTCCGCACGGCCCGCGAACTGCTGGCGCCGTCGCCCCAGCACCCGTCGCCGACCGGTCTCGGCCCGACCGTGCGGGAGGCGGGCGCCGGCATCTCGCCGGGCCGGATCCAGGAGATCCTGACGACGGCCGGGCTGCCGTCGACGCACGACTCCGTCTCCGCGCTGACCGCGCTGGCGGACCTCTTCAGCGACCCTGAGCGGATGTCCGCGCTGCTCGACCAGGCGCCGAGCGAGTCGGTGGAGGTGCTGGAGCGGCTGGTGTGGGGCCCGCCGTACGGGCAGGTCACCGCCGATCCGGCGCCCCGGCTGCGCTGGCTGCTGGACCGGGGGCTGCTGCTGCCGACGGCGCCCGGCACGGTCGTCCTGCCCCGTGAGGTGGCGCTGCGGCTGCGCGCCGGGCGGGCGCACCGGACGACGGAGCCGGTGCCGCCGCCGGTCGAGGCGGCCGCCGCGCACAGTCCCCGGATCGTGGACGCGACGGCGGCCGGGCAGGCGTACACGGCGCTGGCGACCGTCGAGGAGCTGCTGAAGGACTGGCACGAGGGCGGGCCGGCGGTGCTGCGGGCCGGCGGGCTGAGCGTGCGGGACCTCAAGCGGACCGCGGTGGCACTGGACGTGCCCGAGCCGGTGGCCGCGTTCTGGGTCGAACTGGCCTACGCGGCCGGGCTGCTGGCGTCCGACGGCGAGGCCGACGAGCGGTACGCGGCGACCCCGGCGTACGACGAGTGGCGGGAGCGGCCCTCCGGGGAGCGGTGGGCGCGGCTGGCCACGGCGTGGCTCGCGGCGACCCGGACGCCGGGGCTGGTCGGAGAGCGGGACGCGAAGGACCGCACGCTGTCCGCGCTCGGCCCGGGCCTGGACCGCTCGGCCGCCCCGGAGGTACGGCACCGGGTGCTGGCCCTGCTGGCGGGACTCCCGGAGGGCGCCGCGCCGAACACCGAGTCGCTGCTGGCGCGCCTGCGGTGGGAGCGGCCCCCGCGCGCGGACCGCACCGGGGGCGGCGCGCCCTCCCCGTACGCGCGCCGGACGCCGGCACAGTCCGCCGAGGGGGCGCGGGGCACCACGGCCCGCGGGGCCACGGCACCCGGGTATCCGGCCGACGGCGGCAGCGGTGCGGGCGGGGACGAGGACCTGCGGTCGCGGCTGGCCCGCTGGACGCTCGCCGAGGCGGAGATGCTCGGCATCACCGGGCGCGGCGCGCTCTCCTCGCACGGGCGCGCGCTGATCGGCGCGCCGCCCGCGCCCCGGCACGCGGACGCGGAGACCGAGCCGAAGGGGCCGGGCGACAAGCTGCCCGTGCACCACCGGCAGACCCCGCCGCCGCCCGCCCTCTCCCCCGCCGAGCAGGCAACCGCCGCCGCGACGGCCGCCCGGTTGCTGGAACCCCTGCTGCCCGAGCCGTTGGACCACGTGCTGCTGCAGGCCGACCTGACGGCGGTCGCGCCCGGCCCGCTGGAGCGGCCGCTGGCCGACATGCTGGGCGTGCTGGCGGACGTGGAGTCGAAGGGCGGGGCGACGGTCTACCGGTTCACGCCCGCCTCGGTACGGCGCGCCCTGGACGCCGGGCGGTCCGCCGCCGACCTGCACGCCTTCCTCGCCGCGCACTCGCGTACGCCGGTGCCGCAGCCGCTGACGTACCTGATCGACGACGTGGCCCGCCGGCACGGGCATCTCCGGGTGGGCGCGGCCTCGTCCTACGTACGGTGCGACGACGACGCGGTGCTGAACGAGATCCTCGCCGACAAGCGCGCCGCCGGTCTGGGGCTGCGGCGGCTCGCCCCGACGGTGCTGGCGGCGCGGACCGACCCGGCGGCGCTGCTGGAGGGGCTGCGGGCGATGGGGTTCGCGCCGGCCGCGGAGTCGGCGGAGGGCGATGTGCTGATCGCCCGCGCGGACGCGTACCGGACGCCTCCGCGGACGCCTCCGGAGCCGGTGCCGGACGGGCCGCCGGTGCCCGACGACACGTTGCTCGCTGCCGCGATCCGGGCGGTCCGGGCGGGGGATCTCGCGTCCACCGCGCCGCGGAAGCCGGTGGGCGGGGAGGCGGGGGGTGCGGGTCCGGGGGAGTTGCCGCGTACGTCGGCGGCGGACACGTTGGCGACGCTGCAGGCGGCTGTTCTGACCAACGAGACGCTGTGGATCGGGTACGTGAACGCGGAGGGGGCGGCGAGTCAGCGGGTTATCGCGCCTCTTCGGGTCGAGGGTGGGTTCGTGACGGCGTACGACCACACTGCGGATGAGGTGCGGACGTATCCGCTGCACCGGATCACGGGGGTCGCGGAACTCGCGGAGTGAGGCGGCGCGTGGGTATGTGCGGGTTCATCGGGGTCGACCGCGGAGTTCCCCGCGCCCCTGGGGGTGTCGCCGTCACGCGCCTGTGAGAAGACTCCAGGCCCGGTCCGGAATGTGATCAGGCAAACTGGACGTTTGGCCGTGCAGTGCCCGTGCCGAGCCCGTCGCAGAAAGGCAGCCGCGCGTGAATGGTCCGCTCATCGTCCAGTCCGACAAGACCCTGCTCCTCGAGGTCGACCACGAGCAGGCCGACGACTGCCGTCGCGCCATCGCGCCGTTCGCCGAACTGGAGCGCGCCCCCGAGCACATCCACACCTACCGGGTGACCCCGCTGGGCCTGTGGAACGCGCGGGCCGCGGGTCACGACGCGGAGCAGGTCGTCGACGCGCTGGTGCAGTACAGCCGCTACCCCGTGCCGCACGCGCTGCTCGTCGACATCGCCGAGACCATGGACCGCTACGGCCGGCTCAGCCTGGTCAAGCACCCCGCGCACGGCCTGGTCCTCACCACCACCGACCGCCCGGTCCTGGAGGAGGTGCTGCGCTCCAAGCGCGTCGCCCCCCTCGTCGGCGCGCGTATCGACCCCGACACCGTCGCCGTGCATCCGTCCGAGCGCGGTCAGATCAAGCAGACCCTGCTGAAGCTGGGCTGGCCCGCCGAGGACCTCGCCGGGTACGTGGACGGCGAGGCGCACCCGATCGAGCTGGTCGAGGACGGCTGGGCACTGCGCCCGTACCAGAAGCAGGCCGTGGAGAACTTCTGGCACGGCGGCTCCGGCGTGGTCGTCCTCCCGTGCGGCGCCGGCAAGACGCTGGTCGGCGCGGGCGCGATGGCGCAGGCCAAGTCGACCACGCTGATCCTCGTCACCAACACCGTCTCGGCCCGCCAGTGGAAGCACGAGCTGGTGAAGCGGACGTCGCTCACCGAGGAGGAGATCGGCGAGTACAGCGGGACGAAGAAGGAGATCCGCCCCGTCACCATCGCCACCTACCAGGTGCTGACGACGAAGCGGAAGGGCGTCTACCCGCACCTGGAGCTGTTCGACTCCCGTGACTGGGGTCTGATCCTCTACGACGAGGTGCACCTGCTGCCCGCGCCCGTCTTCAAGTTCACCGCCGACCTCCAGGCGCGGCGACGGCTCGGCCTGACGGCGACGCTGGTGCGGGAGGACGGCCGCGAGTCGGACGTGTTCTCGCTGATCGGCCCCAAGCGGTTCGACGCGCCGTGGAAGGAGATCGAGGCGCAGGGCTACATCGCGCCCGCCGACTGCGTCGAGGTCCGCGTCAACCTCACCGACTCCGAGCGGCTGGCGTACGCGACGGCCGAACAGGAGGAGAAGTACCGCTTCTGCTCGACGACCGCCACCAAGCAGCGCGTCACGGAGGCGATCGTCCGCCGTTTCGCGGGGCAGCAGATCCTGGTCATCGGCCAGTACATCGACCAGCTCGACGAACTGGGCGAGCACCTGGACGCGCCGGTCATCAAGGGCGAGACGTCCAACGCCCAGCGGGAGAAGCTGTTCGAGGCGTTCCGGCAGGGCGAGCTGAGCGTGCTGGTGGTGTCGAAGGTCGCGAACTTCTCCATCGACCTGCCGGAGGCGACGGTCGCCATCCAGGTGTCGGGCACGTTCGGCTCCCGCCAGGAGGAGGCGCAGCGCCTCGGCCGTGTGCTGCGGCCGAAGGCGGACGGCCACCAGGCGCACTTCTACTCGGTCGTCGCCCGCGACACCATCGACCAGGACTTCGCGGCGCACCGCCAGCGGTTCCTGGCGGAGCAGGGGTACGCGTACCGGATCGTCGACGCGGACGAGCTGCTCGCGGAGAGCTGACGCCCCGCGGGGCTCACCCCTCGGGGAGGTTGAACACCAGCGCGATGACGGTCAGCCAGGGCAGCAGCGACAGCCCGGCCAGCCAGAGGCGCGGCACCGCCCAGCGGCGGGTATGGGGCAGCAGCCACGCGGCGGCGCAGGCGGCCACCCCGAGCAGCCCGCCGAGGAACAGGGTGCCGTACACGACGTGCAGGGCGGTCGTCAGCGCCGTCGAGCAGTCGTCGGGGCCGCAGCTGTCCGTCGCCATGACGGACAGTCCCCCGAACAGCAGCGCGAGCGGCGCCAGCATCACGCCGAGCACGGTGGCGACCGCCGGCGCCACGTACGCATGGGGGTCGCGCTCGTTCGTGTTCATACGGCCAGTGAAGCGGCCCCGGTGTGTCCGGGACACCGGAGCCGTTACTCAACTGTGCGGGTGTATTCGTACTCATTCCCTGCTCACGGTCACTACTTCGGGTCGCGGGCGAAGGAGGCCGTCGACCAGACGTAGCCGAGTACGACCAGCGCCACGCACCAGGCCACGGCCAGCCATCCGTCGTTGCCGATCTCGCTGCCGAGCAGCAGCCCGCGCAGGGTCTCGATGGCCGGCGTGAACGGCTGGTACTCGGCGACCGGCCGGAACCACCCCGGCATCCCGTCGACCGGGACGAAGGCGCTGGACAGCAGGGGCAGGAGGATCAGCGGGGTCGCGTTGTTGCTGGCGGCCTCCGCGTTGGGGGCGCCGAGGCCCATGCCGACCGCGATCCAGGTGAGCGCCGTCGCGAACAGCACCAGCAGCCCGAAGGCGGCCAGCCACTCCAGCGCGGTGGCGTCGGTGGAGCGGAAGCCGATCGCCACCGCCACCAGGCCCACGACGACCACGCTGAGGACGGCCTTCAGCACGCTGCCGACCACGTGCCCGACGAGCACCGAGCCGCGGTGGACGGCCATCGTGCGGAAGCGGGCCACGATCCCCTCGGTCATGTCCATCGACACGGACACCGCGGTGCCGATGGCGGTGGAGCCGACGGTCATCAGCAGCAGCCCCGGCACCAGGTACGCGACGTACGCGGACCGGCCGCCGCCGCCCAGCCCCGCGCTCATCACGTCCCCGAAGACGTACACGAAGAGCAGGAGCAGCATCACCGGCGTGAGCAGCAGGTTGAGGGTGAGAGAGGGATAGCGGCGCGCGTGCAGCAGGTTGCGGCGCACCATCGTGGACGAGTCGCGCAGGGCGAGGGACAAGGACTGCGGGGCGCTCATCGGACGGTCTCCTTCGAGGGAGCGGACGACGGGGCGGGGACGCCGGCGCCTTCGGTGCCGGCTCCTTCGGTCAGGGCGAAGAAGACGTCGTCGAGGTCGGGGGTGTGCACGGTCAGCTCGTCCGCCTCCACGCCGGCGGAGTCCAGCAGGTCGAGCACTGCGCGCAGTTCGCGCTGGCTGCCGCCGCTGGGGAGGGACAGGGTCAGCGCCGCGTCGTCCGGGGCGGCCCCGGTCAGGACGGCGGCGGCCGACCGGTAGCCGGCCGGGTCGGTGAAGCGGAGCCGTACGTGCCCGCCGGGGACGATCCGCTTCAGCTCCTCCGCGGTGCCCTCGGCGGCGATCCGGCCGTCGTGCAGCACGGCGATGCGGTGGGCGAGCTGGTCGGCCTCCTCCAGGTACTGGGTGGTGAGGAAGACCGTCACCCCGCCGTCGACCAGCTCGCGGATGATGCCCCACATGGTGTGACGGGAACGGGGGTCGAGTCCGGTGGTCGGCTCGTCGAGGAAGATGATCCGCGGGTCGCCGACCAGGGTCATGGCGATGTCGAGCCGGCGCTTCATGCCGCCGGAGTAGGTGGACGCGGGTTTCTTCGCCGCGTCCGCGAGGTCGAAGCGCTCCAGCAGCTCGGCGGCGACGCGCCTGCCCTCCCGGCGGGGCAGGTGGTGCAGGTCGGCCATCAGCAGCATGTTCTCCTCGCCGGTGATCAGACCGTCGACGGCGGAGAACTGTCCGGTGACGCCGATCGCGGCCCGCACGGCCTGCGGGTCGGCGGCGAGGTCGTGCCCGCCGACCCGCAGGTCGCCCGCGTCCGCGCCGACGAGCGTGGAGAGGATCTTGACGACCGTGGTCTTGCCCGCGCCGTTCGGCCCGAGCAGGGAGAAGATCGTGCCTTCCTCGACGGCGAGGTCGACCCCGTCGAGGACGACCTTGTCGCCGTACGCCTTGCGCAGCCCGTGTGCCGCGATGGCCGAGCCGGTCATGTGCGCTCCTTCGGGTCATTGTTTCTGACACCGAAAACGCTACGTTGCGTTCATGAGAACGGCAATAAACTTGTTGCATCCAAACACTGTTTATACAGCTCAGCACAGTTAAATCGTTGCAACGTTTTGAGATTTAACGCAACAGGAGCACTGCATTTCGTTGCAATACAAAGGGAGTGAACGCTATGCTCGACTCCCCCATCGCCCACGAAGGAGACCCGCGTTGCCCGGAGGCAGGCTCACTCAGCAGGAGCGCCAGCAGATCGCGTCGGGGCTGGCCGACGGGCTGGCGTACGCGGAGATCGCGCGGCGGCTCGACCGTCCGACGTCGACGGTCACGCGGGAGGTCATGCGCAACGGCGGCCCCACCGCCTACCGCCCCGAACTGGCACAGCGCGCGACCGAGCAGCGCGCCCACCGGCGCAGGCGCGGCGCGCGGCAGGCGAAGGCGGCGCCGGACGCGTACGGGCGGGACCCGGAGGCGGTGCGGGCGTTCGAGGAGACGCTCACGACCGTCTTCATCGCCTCGGGCACGCCCAGGATGATGGCCAGGGTCATGGCCTGTCTGACCCTCAGCGACTCCGGCAGCCTCACCGCCGCCGAGCTGGCGGAGCGGCTCCAGGTGAGCCCGGCGTCGGTGTCGAAGGCGGTCGCGTTCCTGGAGAGCCAGGACCTGGTGCGGCGCTTCCGCGACGAGGGGGGCCGACGGGAGCGCTACGGCTTCGACGAGGACATCTGGTACCAGTCGATGGTCGCCAGCGCCCGGTCGACCGCGCAGATCGCGGCGACCTCACGGGAGGGCGTGGACGTCATGGGTCCCGGCACGCCGGCGGCGACGCGGCTGGAGAACGCCGCGCGGTTCCTCGACTTCGTCTCCGAGACCATGATCCGGGCGGCGGAGGAGGCGCGGGACCTGCTGCACGGGAAGCCCCACGACAGTACGGAGCAGGGTTAGCGGCGGCGGACGCCGGCCTCCGGGCCGTACTCGCCGAGGAGGATCACGTCGAAGGCCGCGCCGAGGAACACCTTCACGGCGCGCAGGGCGTCACCGACGCGGTGCGGGTGACTGCCCTCGGCCGGGGCGGCGCCGCTCGGGCGGACCGGCGGACTGGTGGGGTGGACGGTGGCTGCGCTCATGCACTCATGGTCGCTCCGTGACCCCGGTCCGGGCATCGGCCCACGGGACCGGACCGCCGGGCCGCCGTGTACGTCCGCGGAACGAGCCGTCCCTCTCAGGCAGGACGGGGTGACCCCTAGGGGGTGGGAAAACCGTTTGGACCACCCTCGCCCCACGACCTAGAATCTCCGCTCTCTTCCCGCCTCCCTCTCGGAGCGCCGCCGTCCGGACGGAAACCGGCCGGCATTCCTTCCTCGCAGCACACCCGGCAGCAGGTCCCTCGGAGGCACTCCCTTGTCCGCGTCCACGCCCGTAGACGAGCCCGCGTACGACCCCGTGGACGGTCCGGTCGTCCCGGCCGACGACCCCCTCGCCCGCGAACGCTCCCACCTCGCCGCGTCCCGCGCCGCCCTGCGCGCCATGCGGGAGGACGTGGAGGCGCTCGACATCCGCGACGTCACAGCCAACTGGGTGAACGCGGCGGTGCTGCAGCACCAGATCGAGGAGCGGATCAAGGCGCTGGCCGACCTCAGCGACACCCCGCTGTTCTTCGGGCGCCTCGACTATCTGCACGCGCCGGGCGCGGAGCAGGCGGAGGGGGCGGAAGGAGAACGCTTCTACATCGGGCGCCGGCATGTGCACGACGCGGACGGCGACCCGATGGTGATCGACTGGCGTGCGCCGGTGTCGCAGCCGTTCTACCGGGCGTCCAAGAAGGACCCGATGGACGTGGGGCTGCGCCGCCGCTTCGGCTACACCGGCGGCGACCTCACCGCGTACGAGGACGAACACCTCTCCGACCCGGCCGAGGCGGCGACCACCAGCAAGCTGCTCCAGCAGGAGATCGAGCGCCCGCGCGTCGGCCCCATGCGCGACATCGTCGCGACGATCCAGCCCGAGCAGGACGAGATCGTACGGTCGGGGCTGTCGGGCAGCGTGTGCGTGCAGGGCGGCCCCGGCACCGGAAAGACGGCCGTCGGCCTGCACCGGGTCGCGTACCTGCTGTACGCCCACCGCGAGCGGCTGGCCCGCACGGGCACGCTGGTCGTCGGCCCGAACCGCTCCTTCCTCCACTACATCGAGCAGGTGCTGCCGGCCCTGGGCGAGCTCACCGTCGCCCAGGCGACGGTGGACGACCTGGTGGCGCACGTGGAGGTACGCGGCACGGACGACGCGACGGCGGCGACGGTCAAGGGCGACGCGCGCATGGCGGAGGTGCTGCGGCGGGCGCTGTACTCGCACGTGACGATGCCGACGGAACCGGTCGTGGTGGTGCGCGGCTCGCGCCGCTGGCGCGTCCCGGCGTACGAACTCCAGGCGATCGTGCGGCAGTTGCTGGACCGGGACATCCGCTACGGGGCCGCCCGTGAGGCGCTGCCGCAGCGGATCGCGCACGCGGTGCTGGTGCAGATGGAGCGGGCGGGCGAGGCGCCGGACGACCGGGTGCAGGACGCGGTGGCGCGCAACGCGGCGGTGAAGGCCGCGGTGAAGGCGGTGTGGCCGGCGGTGGACCCGGCGAAGCTGGTGCTGCGGCTGCTGGGGGACGCGGAGTTCCTGGCCGAGCACGCGGAGGGGCTGCTCGACGAGCAGGAGCAGAAGGCGGTCCTCTGGGCGAAGCCGGCGCGGTCGGTGAAGTCGGCGAAGTGGTCGGCGGCGGACACGGTGCTGATCGACGAGGCGGCGGACCTGATCCGGCGGACGCCGTCACTCGGGCACGTGGTGCTGGACGAGGCGCAGGACCTGTCCCCCATGCAGTACCGGGCGGTGGGCCGCCGCTGCACGACCGGCTCGGCGACGGTCCTCGGCGACCTGGCGCAGGGCACCACGCCGTGGGCGACGCGCAGTTGGGAGGAGGCGCTGTCCCACCTGGGGAAGCCGGACGCGGTGGTGGAGGAGCTGACGGCGGGTTTCCGTGTCCCGACGGACGTCATCACGTACGCGTCGCGCCTGCTGCCGCACATCGCGCCGGGGCTCACGCCGGTGGCGTCGATCCGCGAGAACCCGGGCTTCTTCGAGGTCCGCGACGCCTCGGGGACGGACGAGGTGCTGGCGGCATGCCGCGAACTGCTCACCCGCGAAGGCTCGGTGGGCCTGATCGCGGCGGACCCCCGCATCCCCGCCCTGACGGAGGCCCTGGCCGCGGCGGGCCTCCCCCACGTGTCCCCCGGCGAGGAGACAACGGAGTCGACCCGCCTCACCCTGGTCCCGGCCTCCCTGGCGAAGGGCCTGGAATACGACTACGTCCTCCTGGACGAACCCCGGGCGATCGTCGACGCGGAACCGGACGAACGCACGGGCCTGCGCCGCCTGTACGTGACGCTGACGCGAGCGGTGTCGGGCCTGCTCATCACGCATGGGGCGCCGTTGCCGGCGCAGTTGACGTAGACGCCCGCCCCCCCCACCGCGAACGCGCCGCGGACCGACCCACCTGGCCCTGGCCCACCGCGGACGCGCCGCGGACGGCCCACCCGTCCCCCGTCCCGCGGGCAGTCGTGCCTCCCCCCGTGCCTTGAGGGCCTGGGAGGTACCCCCAGGCGGCACGGGTGGGCGCGGACGGTATCCCGCAAGCGCCGGGCTGCGCGAACACCCCCGCCCCGCGTCAGAGGCGCCTCAGCCTCCCAGCACCGTCCGCCACCGAGCCACGGCCTCCGCCGACACCGGCCCCGTCCAACCCTCCGGCCGCGCCGCGCCCCCGATGTGGAAGGCGTCCACCCCCGCGTCCAACAACCCCGGCACGTGCTCCAGCCGCAACCCGCCCCCCACCAGCAACTGCTGCCCGTACCCAGGCTCCCCGCGCCGCGCCGCCTCCGCGCACAGCACCGGCAGCCCCGCGTCCACCCCCTCCGCCGACCCGGCGGTCAGGTAGGTGTCCAGACCAGGAAAGTCCGCGAGCTGCTTGCGCACCGTGTCCCGGTCCGTCGCGTGGTCGATCGCGCGGTGGAACGTCCACCGGCACCCCTCCAGCTCCGCCGCGACCCGTTCCACCGCCGCCAGGTCCACCTGGCCGTCCGCGTCGAGGAAGCCGAGGACGAACTCCTCCGCCCCCGCCTCCCGCATCTCGCGCGCCGCCGCGACCAGCCGTTCCACCGCGCCCGCCGCGAAGCCGTCCGCGAGCCGGATCATGACCCGGACCGGGATGTCCACGGCCGCGCGGATCGCCGTCACCGTCGGTGCCGCGGGGGTCAGCCCGTCCGCCGCCATGTCGGTGACCAGCTCGAGGCGGTCCGCACCTCCGGCCTGGGCGGCGACGGCGTCCTCGACGTCGAGGGCGATCACCTCCAGGACTGCACGCTTGCTCATGGGGCCCCATTCGTCGGCTCGGAACGGCTCCTACAGGTCTAGTCCAATCCAAGCCTACGCCCGGTCCCGGCCCCGGAAGCGCCCCACCCACCGCTCAGCCGAAGATGTTCAGCTCCGCCGCGTCGACGCCGGCCAGCTCGTACGACACCCCGTCCACCGGGCGCCCCGCGTACAGCCGCATCAGCGTGGGCCCGTCGCCGATGAAGCGGGCCGGGGGCCGTTCCCCGGACGCGTCGCCCAGCCGTACCGGCTCGTCCGCGTCGTCCAGGTCCGCGTGCAGCGGCACATGCCCCCGCGCGCTGGTGACCTGCGCCAGCAGCGCGAGCGCGAACGGCAGGCCCGAGCCCGCGTACGCCCCCGGCTCCCCGAGCGCCACGCGCACGTCCCCGGCGTGCACCCACTCGCCGAGCGCCACCCCGTCCAGCAGCCCGCCCGCCTTGGCGATGACAGGACCGGCCTCGGTCATGCCGCGTTCCAGTTCGTCGAGGACCTCGGCATTGGTCCAGCCGGCCCGCTCGTCGATGTCCCGCTGGTTTGCCTCCGGCGAGAACACGTCCTTGTCGTACCGGCTCTCCACCACCCGCGCCAGCGCCGCCGAACAGTGCGCCAGCACGTCCCGCACCGTCCAGCCCGGACACGCCGTCACCGGCAGCGTGAAGTCGCCGTCGCCGCGAGGTCGCAGCAACGGGAGCAGCGCGTCCCGCTCGACGCTCAGCAGCCGGCCCGGCAGCTCGGGGTCCCGTACCTCGTGCACATCCGCAGGAGTCGTCATGCGCCCACGCTAGTCGCGAGGCCCCGGGCACGAAACGAGGTTGCGCCGGAGCGCCTCGCCCCGAGAGGGTGCCGGGATGACCGTCCCCCACGGGAGTTGATGTGCCGTACCCTCACACCCCCGCCGTCTCCGCGTTCCGCCTCACGGACGACAAGGCCGGGCCGTACGGCATCACGGCCGGCCCCGACGGCGCGCTCTGGCTCACGCTGGTGCACAGCGGCGGCGTCGCCCGCCTCACCCTCGACGGCGCGTACGAGGAGTACGCCCTGGACGCGCCCGACTGCCGTCCCACGGTGATCGCGCCCGGACCGGACGGCGCCCTCTGGTTCACCCGCTTCCAGGACCACCGGATCGGCCGCGTCACCGTCGACGGCGTCGTGACGTCCGTCCCGCTGCCGTCCGCCGGCGGCGGGCCGTACGGCATCACGGCGGGGCCGGACGGCGCGCTCTGGTTCACGGAGACGACCGGTGACCGCGTCGGCCGGATCACCGTCGACGGGCAGATCACGGAGTTCGCGCTCCCGGTCGCGGGCGGCTTCCCCTCCGCGATCACCACGGGCCCGGACGGCGCACTGTGGTTCACACTGAACGGCGCGAACGCGATCGGCCGCATCACCGTCGACGGCGACACCGCCGTGTATCCCTTGCCCACGGACGCCGCCGGGCCGGTCGGCATCGCCGCCGACGGCGACGCCGTCTGGTTCACCGAGATCCTGGCCGGCCGGATCGGCCGGATCACGCCGGACGGCCGGATCACGGAGCTCCCGCTCCCCGACCGCTCGGCCAAACCGCACGCGATCGTCGCCGCCGCCGACGGCGAGTGCTGGTTCACGGAATGGGGCACGGGCCGCGTCGGCCGCGTCACCGGGACCGGCGAGATCACCGAACACGCCCTTCCCGACCCGTCCTCCGAACCCCACGGCATCACCGTGTGCCCGGACGGCGCCCTGTGGACGGCCCTGGAGACGGGCGGGGTGGCGCGGGTGGACCGACGGCTGCGGTGAGGGTGAGGCCGGTCGGCCTCACGTACGCCCCCCTTTACACCCCGCTCGGCAGACTGCCACCGCCCGTCTGCTGCACCGGAATCATGACCGCGCGCGCGTCGGCCTTCCCCGGCCTGAACATCAGACTCGACGGCTGCGCGGTCCGGCGGTCGGACACCACGATGCCGCCGCGCCACTTGCCCGAGGGGTCCTGGTAGCGGAACTGGAGCTTCTTCAGCCGCTCCCCGAACTCCTCCCGCAGTGGGCGGTACGCATCGTCGCAGTGCACGTTCCACGTCACGTCGCCCAGGTAGGCGTGACAGGCGACGGGGAAGAGCAGGGAAGACACCACCAGGTCCGCGAGCTGCAGCAGCGTGTGCGTGTCACTGTGCCCGAAGACGGGGGACTCGATGACGCCTTTGAGCAGGTCACCGCCCGCGCGGTACTTGCGAGTCGTGACGCAGTGGACGTTCGGCGCGTTCTTCGACTTGGTGCGGCAGTCGAGGATCATCACGCCGCACGAGTGACTGTCCAGCAGCTGGGCCTGGAAGGTCTCCGTGAGGCTTCCCACCGAGGTGCTGTACACCCCCGTCTCGTTCACGGCGTGACCCTCCTGTTTCACCCACACCACCCGGGCCAGCACGCGGGCGTTGCAGCGCTCCAGCAGGCCGAGGACCGAGTCCACGAGGAGCGTCGCAGCCCGGCGCCGGTCCCGGTTCCCCACGCGGATGTCCTTACGGACGTCGGCCCCCTTGACCTCCGTGTGGATCACCTCGGAGAGATGCCGGGCACGGCCCAGCTCGCGGCCGGTACGTCTTCTTGACGGTCAGGAAATCCCAGGTCAACTGCTTGATGCAGGAGTCGTGGACGGTGAAGCCACCGACGACGAGAACCGGCGGTGCGTCCGGTCGCGAGGGGTCGAGGGTCTGACCGTTCCCCGCCTCGTCGATGTAGCACAGGTACAACGAGCCTCCCGGAAAGCACTCGGGCCGCTCCCGAAGGAGCGGCCCCAGGACCTGGTGAGCCATATGTACCGTGCTTTGTTTGCTGCCCCGATGCTGCCGAGAACGACATCGACCGGTCAAGCCGATCGTCACAGTCGGTTGACATGTGCGCGCAGTGAGTAACGCGGTGCAGGTGTGGGGCAACCCGGCGACGGCGGCTCACCATGGAGACGACGGCGCACGGAAGCAGCACCGGGAAGAATGACGGCATGGCCGACACCCAAGACCTCCGCGCCCGTTTCGTCCGTGCCCTCGAAGGGGCCCGGGGTTCCTCGGAGGGGCCCGACCCCGTGCCGTACGCGGAGCATCTGATCGCCCGCTGGCAGGAACCGCAGCGGCGGTACCACACGCTCGATCACCTCACCGCGGTCCTCGACCGCGTCGACGAGCTGGCGGACCACGCCGACGACCCCGACGTCGTACGGCTCGCCGCGTGGTTCCACGACGCCGTGTATCTGCCGGACCGGTCCGAGAACGAGGAGCGGTCCGCGCGGCTCGCCGAGCGCGCGCTGCCGGAGGCCGGGGTGTCCGCGGAGAAGACCGAGGAGGTCGCCCGCCTGGTGCGGCTCACCGTGACGCACGACCCCGCCGACGACGACCGCGACGGCCAGGTGCTGTGCGACGCCGACCTAGCGATCCTCGCCGCCGCGCCGTCGGCGTACGCCGCCTACACCGCCGCCGTCCGCGAGGAGTACCACTTCGTGCCGAACGACGCCTTCCGCGAGGGCCGAGCCGATGTGCTGCGCCAACTCCTCGGCCTGCGCCGCCTGTTCCGCACCCCGTACGGCCAGGAGCACTGGGAGGCCACCGCCCGCCACAACCTGCGCGGCGAGCTGGAAATGCTGTCGACCCCGCCCCCGCCCTCCGCCTAGCCTCCCCGTCATGCATGCATCCGGAGCGGAACAGGTGGAGGCGGCCGTCGCGGACAGCGTGGCGGTCCTGGGGGCGGTCACCGACCGCGACTGGACGGGAGTCCGGGCGGGACGGCTGGAGTGGAACTGCCGGGAGACGGCGGCGCATGTCGCCAGTGATCTGATCGCGTACGCGGGTCAGCTCGCGGGACGGGCGCAGAACGCCTACGTTCCCTTCGAGATCACGCTCGACGGCACCGACGACGGCCTGGACCCGGCAGACAACCCCGGCCTCCTCCACGTCATCACCACCACCGGCGCCCTCCTCGCCGCCGCCGTCCGCACCACCCCCCGCTCCGTGCGCGCCTTCCACCCCTACCCCTTCCGGCACGCGAACCGCGAAGGCTTCGCCGCGATGGGCATCGCGGAGGTGCTGCTGCACACGCACGACATGACCGAAGGGCTCGGAGTCTCCTACGAACCCCCCGCCGAGCTGTGCGAGTTCGTGCTCACACGGATCTTCCCGCGCGTGAAGCCGGGCCCCGCGCCCTGGCCGACGCTGCTGTGGGCCACCGGCCGCGGCGAATTGGAGGGGCGGGAGCCGGTCAGCGGCTGGCGCTGGTGCAACAACCCCGTCCTGCGCTCCGAGCGGCTCGACCTGGAGGGCGTCACCCCCGCGGTCGCCGCGAGCCTGGCACTGGCGGGCGACGGCGGCTTCACCTGGGCGGGCGGCGCCCCCGCCGACGGCACGCGGGTGGGCGCCGGCATCGGCGTCACGCAGTACGAGGAGGGCGCGTACCACCCCGAGTGGGGCATGTACGTGCTGGTCCGCCGGGAGGACGACCGTGCGGTGGGCGCGATGGGCTTCCACGGCGCGCCCGTCGACGGACGGGTCGAGATCGGCTACGACCTCGTCGTGGAGGCCCGCGGCAACGGCTACGCGACCGAGGCCCTGCGCACCCTCTCGGCGTGGGCGCTCGCACAGGACGCCGTGCACACCGTGGTGGCCGTCGTCGAGGAGACCAACGTGGCGTCGCAGAAGGTCGTCACCCGCGCCGGGTTCACCGAGGTGTCCCGGCACGAGAACCAGATCACCTACGAACTGCGCGCCTGATCCGGGGCCCGCCCCGTCCGCTTGCGCCGCCGCAGCCCCGCCCCGTGCAGCAGCCGCACCACCTCGCGGCTGCTGACCTCCACCGCGCCCGCGCGCACCGCGTCCGCGTACCGGTGCTCCGGGATGTCGTAGTGGTCGCGTTCGAAGGCGCGGCCGGGCACGCCCAGGGCGGCGGCGAAGAGGTGCAGCTCGGCGTAGGAGACGTCGCTCACCAGGTGGGACCAGAGGCGGCCGTGGCCCGGCCAGGTGGGCGGGTCGATGTACACCGTCACGAGGCGCCCGTCTCGCCGAGTCCGCCGACCGCCGCGACCTTCACGCCCGCCTTGTGGCACACCCAGTGCGGGTCGGGGCCCAGCTCCGGCTCGACCTCCAGCGCGTGCGGGTCGCCGCTGCCGCACACCGGGCACAGCGGCCAGCGTCCGTACCGCTCGAGCAGGGCGTCCTGCACGTCCTGCGCGACCAGACCGGCCAGGAAGCCGGCGCCCTCCGGCCACTGCTCGACCCACCAGCGGCGGTGCGACACGGATTCCTCGACGAGGGACACCACGTCCGCCTCGGCGACCCCGCGCGCCATGAGGTCGGCCAGCACGAGGGCACGCGCCGCGTGCAACGCCTGTTCCAGGGGCGGAGGGGGGCCGGGTTCACGCTGGGGGTCCATGTCCCCATTGTGCGCACTCTTGACCAGGAGCCCGCGACGAAAATATCTTTCATTTCGTGACCAATGACGTGAAGGAAATTTTCGGGAGCGCCGGCGCCTCACCCGCTCCGCCCGCGCCCGCCGCCCTCGCGGCCAAGGTGCGCACGCTCGCCCCGTCGATGACGCGCTCCATGCAGCGCGTCGCCGAGGCGGTCGCCGACGACCCTGCCGGCTGCGCGGCGCTCACGGTCACCGGCCTCGCCGAGCTGACCGGCACCAGCGAGGCCACCGTCGTCCGCACGGCGCGCCTGCTCGGCTACCCCGGCTACCGCGACCTGCGGCTCGCCCTCGCCGGGCTCGCCGCCCAGCAGCAGTCCGGGCGCGCCCCCGCGATCACCACCGACATCGCCGTGGACGACCCCATCGCCGATGTCGTCGCCAAGCTCGCCTACGACGAGCAGCAGACCCTCGCCGACACGGCCGCCGGACTGGACACCGTCCAGCTCGCCGCCGCCGTGACCGCCCTCGCGGGCGCCCGCCGCACCGATGTGTACGGCGTCGGCGCGTCGGGGCTGGTCGCCCAGGATCTCACCCAGAAGCTGCTGCGCATAGGTCTGCTGGCGCACGCCCACAGCGACCCGCACCTCGCGGTGACCAACGCCGTGCAGCTGCGCTCCGGTGACGTGGCGATCGCCATCACCCACTCCGGCACCACCGGCGACGTCATCGAGCCGCTCCGGGTGGCCTTCGAGCGCGGCGCCACGACGGTCGCGGTCACCGGCCGCCCCGACAGCCCCGTCACGCAGTACGCCGACCACGTCCTGACCACCTCCACGGCCCGCGAGAGCGAGCTGCGCCCGGCCGCGATGTCCTCCCGTACGGGCCAACTGCTCGTCGTGGACTGCCTGTTCGTGGGTGTCGCCCAGCGCACCTACGACGCCGCGGCGCCCGCCCTCTCGGCGTCGTACGAGGCGCTGGCGCACCGGCACCGGGCGACCCGCAAGGGCCCGTGAGGGCGGACCCTGCCGCGCACCGGCCGTGTGCGCGCCCCCGCCGTACCCCTTCCGAGCCGCCGGCCCCGACCGAAAGAACACCGCCCATGACCTCCACCTCCCGCGACCGTGATCTGCGCTCCCAGCTCGAGACCCTGACCACCGAGGCGTTCCGGCCGGAGCTGGCGGACGTCGACCGGCTGCCCACGCCGGAGATCGCGCGGCTGATGAACGCCGAGGACGCCACGGTCGCGGGCGCCGTCGCCGGGCAGGTGCCGGCGATCGCCGCAGCGATCGACGCCGTGGCGGAGCGGATGGCGCGCGGCGGGCGGCTGATCTACGCGGGCGCGGGCACGGCGGGGCGGCTGGGCGTGCTGGACGCCTCCGAGTGCCCGCCGACCTTCAACACCGACCCGTCGCGGGTCGTCGGCCTGATCGCGGGCGGCCCGTCGGCCATGGTGAACCCGGTCGAGGGCGCCGAGGACTCCCCCGAGTTGGCCGAGTCCGACCTCGCCGCGCTCGGCCTCACCGCCGACGACACGGTGGTCGGCATCTCCGCCTCGGGCCGCACCCCGTACGCCGTCGGCGCCGTCACGTACGCCCGGAAGCTCGGGGCGCTCACCGTGGGGCTGTCGTGCAACCGGGACAGCGCGCTCGCGGCGGCGGCCGAGCACGGCGTCGAGGTGGTCGTGGGCCCCGAGTTCCTCACCGGCTCCACCCGCCTCAAGGCCGGCACGGCGCAGAAGCTCGTGCTGAACATGATCTCGACGATCACGATGATCCGGCTCGGCAAGACGTACGGGAACCTCATGGTCGACGTACGCGCCTCCAACGAGAAGCTGCGCGCCCGCTCCCGCCGGATCGTCGCCCAGGTGACGGGCGCGGACGACGCGTCCGTGGAACGCGCGCTCGCCGCCACCAACGGCGAGGTGAAGAACGCGATCCTGGTGCTGCTGGCCGGGGTGGACGGACCCACGGCGGCCCGGCTCCTCGACGAGGCCGACGGCCATCTGCGGGCGGCGCTGGCGGCCGCGGGGGGCTGACGGCGCGGGCTGGGATACTGGAGCCGTCCCCCACCCGGAGAATCCACCATGAACCACGCACAGCTCACCGCCCTCGGCCGGGCGCTGCGTGTGCTCGGTGAGCACGGCGAGGCGCTCTCCGCCGACACCCCGGACGCCAGGCTGCACGAGGTGCGCGACGACCTGCGGCGGGCGCTCGACCTGCTGGAGGACACCGTGACCACGGCGCCGCCCACCACGCGCTGCGCCGAGCACCCCACGGGGCCGGTCGACGAGAGCGCCCCGGACCTGTGCCTGCTCTGCGAGACGCGGCGCCGCGCCGCCCGCCGCGCCGAGTTCAACGGCCCGGCCCCGCAGACCCGCCCCGCCGGCCCCGCCCCCTCCCGTTACGGCGTGCGCGGCGACCGCCCGCAGCCGCAGCAGCGGTGGCTCCCGGAGATGTGGAACGGCCAGGCGTGGCAGCTCTGCGGCACCCCCCGCCGCGACCGCCGCGAGGCGGAACTCTTCGTCAAGGCCCAACTCCGCTCCCCGCGCCCGGCCATGGCCTACCGCGTCGTCCACGAGTTCACCGACTACGAGGTCCTCCGGGTCTGGGGCAACCCGGTCCACGTGGACATCGAGCCGATGGGGAACCTCTGAGCGCCCCCTCCGGCGCAGAACGGCGGTCACTGTCCCGAGGTGATCGGGACAGGGGCCGCCGTTCCCCTGAGGCACCCGCGGGCGTCACGGCCACCGACATCGGCCGGGGCCTCCCGGGGGGCCGCCCCCGGACACCGAACGGCGGCCACCGTCCCGACGCCCTCGGGACAGTGACCGCCGTTCCGCTCACGCGCCCGCGGGCGTCACGCCTTGACCGGCTCCGCCGCCTCGGGCGCGCCCTCGGCGACGAGGGACTCCGCCCCGGCGGCGCCCCGCTGCTTCGGGATGAACGCCGCCACCACGAAGCCCAGCAGCGCCGCGCCCGCGCCGAGGGCGAGGACCGTGCGGAACGCGTCCTCGGACGGCAGCGCGTACGTGCCGAACCGCGTGGTCATCTGCGCCAGCACCACACCGGCGACCGCGCTCGCCACGGACGTGCCGATGGAGCGCATCAGCGTGTTGAGGCTGTTCGCGGCGCCCGTCTCGGAGGCGGGCACGGCGCCCATGATCAGGGTCGGCATGGCGCCGTAGCAGAAGCCGATGCCGGCGCCGATGACGCAGGACGCGAGCACGAAGTGCCAGACCTCGCTCATCAGCGCGACGTTCAGCCCGTAGCCCGCGGCCACGATCAGCGCGCCGATCATCAGCGTCACCTTCGGCCCCCGCGCGCGGGTGACCAGCGCGGAGACCGGGGCCAGCGCCATCATCACCAGGCCGGACGGCGCCATGACCAGACCGGCGCTCAGCAGCGACTGGCCGAGGCCGTACCCGGTCTGCTCGGGCAGTTGCAGCACCTGCGGGATGACCAGCGACATGGAGAACATCGCGAAGCCGATCGCCACCGAGGCAAGGTTGGTGATCAGCACCTGCGGGCGTGCGGTGGTGCGCAGGTCCACCAGCGGACCCTCGGTGCGCAGCTCGAAGAAGCCCCAGGCGAGCAGGACGACGACGGCCGCGGCGAACAGGCCGAGCGTGGTGCCGCTGGCCCAGCCCCAGTCGCCGCCCTTGGAGATAGCCAGCAGCAGCGAGACCAGTCCGGCCGCCATGCCGACCGCGCCCACCAGGTCGAACCGTCCGCCGGTCCGCACCGTCGACTCGGGCACCAGCGCCAGGACCAGCACCAGCGCGACGGCGCCGAGCGCGGCGGAGGTCCAGAACAGCGCGTGCCAGTCGAAGTTGTCGGCGATCAGCGCGGCGAGCGGCAGGCCGAGCGCGCCGCCGACGCCGAGCGAGGCGCTGATCATCGCGGTGGCGGAGCCGAGCCGCTCCGCGGGGAGCTCGTCGCGCAGGATGCTGATGCCCAGCGGGATGACGCCGGACGACAGGCCCTGGAGGGCGCGGCCCACGATCATCGGGGTGAGGCTGTCGCTGAGACCGGCGACGACGGAGCCGACGATCAGCATGACCATGCTGATCAGCAGCATGCGCCGCTTGCCGTACATGTCGCCGAGCCGGCCCATCACGGGCGTGGCGACGGCGGCGGCCAGCAGGGTGGCGGTGACGGCCCAGGCGGCGTCCGACGCCGAGGCGTTCAGATACTGCGGCAGCTGCCCCACGATCGGGATCACGAGCGTCTGCATCAGCGAGACGACGATCCCGCTGAGCGCCAGCACGGGTACCACGGCACCCGTCCTCGGCGGCGCGGCGGTGCCGGTCGTGACGGATTTTTCGGGTGCGTCGGACATGAAGGAGGTCTCCGGAAGAGGCTGTTCTGCTTGACTCAGGCAACTTTATGCTCCTTGATTGAGGCAAGCAAATGAAAACTGCGTGACAGTCACATGACATGGAGCACGCACGAAAAGGCGCGGCGCCCTCCGCAGGAGGACACCGCGCCACGCCCGGCAGCCGGGCCGGACTCAGCTCAGCGACGTGAGCGACGCCGCGTCGTACGAGGTCAGCTCGTCGAAGCGGCCGGCCAGCACCTTCGCCGCCCACTCCGGGTCCTGGAGCACCGCGCGGCCCACCGCGACCATGTCGAACTCGTCGCGCTCCAGGCGGTCGAGGAGGTCGTCGATCCCGCGCAGCCCGGCGCCCTCGCCGAGGAACGCGCGGCCGAACTCGCCGTCCAGGCCCACCGATCCGACCGTGATCGCCGGACGGCCCGTCAGCTTGCGGGCCCAGCCGGCCAGGTTGAGGTCGGAGCCGTCGAACTCGGGGAGCCAGTAGCGGCGCGTGGACGCGTGGAAGGCGTCGACTCCGGCCGTGGCGAGCGGGGTGAGGACCGCCTCCAGCTCCTGCGGGGTCTCGGCGAGCCGGGCGCCGTAGTTGTCGGACTTCCACTGCGAGAAGCGGAAGACGACCGGGAAGCCGGGCGACACGGCCGAGCGCACGGCCTGCACGATCTCCACGGCGAACCGGGTGCGGGCCACCGGGTCGCCGCCGTAGGCGTCGGTGCGGCGGTTGGTGCCCGCCCACAGGAACTGGTCGATGAGGTAGCCGTGGGCGCCGTGCAGCTCCACGCCGTCGAAGCCGATGCGCTCGGCGTCGGCCGCCGCCTTCGCGAACGCCGCCACGACGTCGTCGATGTCCGCCTGGGTCATGACCTTGCCGCCCTCGGAGCCGTCCAGGCGCAGCCCCGACGGGCCGACCGCCGGCGCCTCCGGGAAGGGCGGCTTCCCCTGCTCGCGGACCGTGCCGACGTGCCACAGCTGCGGCATGATCCGGCCCCCGGCCTCATGCACCGCCGCCGCGACCTTCGCCCAGCCGGCCAGCTGCTCCTCCCCGTGGAACCGGGGAATCCGGTCGCTCATGCCGGCGGACGGGTGGTCGACGTACGTGCCCTCGGTGACGATCAGCCCGACGCCCGCGGCGGCCCGGCGCGCGTAGTACGACACGACGTCCTCGCCCGGCACGCCGCCCGGTGAGAACTGGCGGGTCATGGGCGCCATGACGATGCGGTTCGGCACGCTCAGCCCGTTCAGGGCGACCGGCCGGGCCAGGATCTCGGCGGCACGTCCGGTGGTCTCGGAGGCGGCGACGGTCATCAGGAGGGCTCCTCGCGGATACTCGACGGTATGTGTACGTGCATCGATCGCACCCTTCGTCGAACCCGCGCGACGCGACGGTCATTCCCGCCCCTCCCCCGCCCCCACTTGTGACGCCGGTCACCCCGTGAGGCGTCCGGACACGCCGAAGGGCGGCACCCCCACTGCGGGGAGTGCCGCCCTTCGTACTTCGGACGGGTCCGAACCTGACGGGTCAGGCTCAGAAGTCCATGTCACCGCCCGGCATGCCGCCGCCGGCCGGGGCCGCGGCCTTCTCCGGCTTGTCGGCGATGACGGCCTCGGTGGTGAGGAACAGCGCGGCGATCGACGCGGCGTTCTGCAGCGCGGAGCGCGTCACCTTGGCCGGGTCGATGATGCCTTCCTTGACCAGGTCGACGTACTCGCCGGTCGCGGCGTTCAGGCCGTGGCCCGGGGTCAGGTTGCGCACCTTCTCCACCACGACACCGCCCTCGAGGCCGGCGTTCACGGCGATCTGCTTCAGCGGGGCCTCGAGCGCGAGCTTCACGGCCTGGGCGCCGGTCGCCTCGTCACCCTCGAGCTCCAGCTTCTCGAACACCTGGGAGGCCTGCAGCAGGGCCACGCCACCACCGGCGACGATGCCCTCCTCGACGGCCGCCTTGGCGTTGCGCACGGCGTCCTCGATGCGGTGCTTGCGCTCCTTGAGCTCCACCTCGGTGGCGGCGCCGGCCTTGATGACGGCCACACCGCCGGCGAGCTTCGCCAGGCGCTCCTGCAGCTTCTCGCGGTCGTAGTCCGAGTCGCTGTTCTCGATCTCGGCGCGGATCTGGTTCACGCGGCCCTGGACCTGGTCGGCGGAGCCGGCGCCGTCCACGATGGTGGTCTCGTCCTTGGTGATGACCACCTTGCGGGCCTTGCCCAGCAGGTCGAGGGTGGCGTTCTCCAGCTTGAGGCCGACCTCCTCGGAGATGACCTCGCCGCCCGTGAGGATGGCGATGTCGCCGAGCATGGCCTTGCGGCGGTCACCGAAGCCCGGAGCCTTGACGGCGACGGACTTGAAGGTGCCGCGGATCTTGTTGACGACCAGGGTCGACAGGGCCTCGCCCTCGACGTCCTCGGCGATGATCAGCAGCGGCTTGCCCGACTGCATGACCTTCTCCAGGAGCGGGAGCAGGTCCTTGACCGAGGAGATCTTGGAGTTGGCGATCAGGATGTACGGGTCGTCGAGGACGGCCTCCATACGCTCCATGTCGGTGGCGAAGTACGCCGAGATGTAGCCCTTGTCGAAGCGCATACCCTCGGTGAGCTCCAGCTCCAGACCGAAGGTCTGGGACTCCTCGACGGTGATGACGCCTTCCTTGCCGACCTTGTCCATCGCCTCGGCGATGAGCTCGCCGATCTGGACGTCGGCGGCGGAGATGGAGGCCGTGGAGGCGATCTGCTCCTTGGTCTCCACGTCCTTCGCCTGCTCCAGCAGGGCGGCGGAGACCGCCTCGACGGCCTTCTCGATACCGCGCTTCAGGGCCATCGGGTTGGCGCCGGCGGCGACGTTGCGCAGGCCCTCCTTGACCAGGGCCTGGGCGAGAACGGTCGCCGTGGTCGTACCGTCACCGGCGACGTCGTCCGTCTTCTTGGCGACTTCCTTGACCAGCTCGGCGCCGATCTTCTCGTACGGGTCCTCGAGCTCGATCTCCTTGGCGATGGAGACACCATCGTTGGTGATCGTGGGGGCGCCCCACTTCTTCTCGAGGACGACGTTGCGGCCCTTGGGGCCGAGCGTCACCTTCACGGCGTCCGCGAGCTGGTTCATGCCGCGCTCGAGGCCGCGCCGCGCCTCCTCGTCGAACGCGATGATCTTGGCCATGTGAAGTGGTCCCTCCAGGACTGGGGGTGATTCCTTCGGACCGCGCCCGCGCCCGCGACGGACGGCTCGCCGGCCGTGTGGTTCCTTGCCCCACCCGACCTGGCGGGCCTCACCGACCCGGTCCTTCGTTGTCACTCTCACCTTCAGAGTGCTAACGCCAATGATTAGCACTCGACCCCCCCGAGTGCAAGGCGCACCCGCGAAGCGACGCGATCGCGCAGGGGACCCACAGGGCCGTACGGGCCAAGCGCGCCAAGGGCACACGCCCGCGCTCAGCCCCGGGCGAACACGGCGCGCACGGCGCGCGCCTAGGGCACGACGAAGGGCCCGCACCCCGGGGGGGTGCGGGCCCTGTCGCCGGCAGAAGATGTCGCGTGCGGCTGGTAGCGCGTTCAGGCGGTGACGCGAACCATGTCGGCCTGCGGGCCCTTCTGACCCTGCGAGATCTCGAACTCGACCCGCTGGCCCTCTTCAAGGGTGCGGTAGCCGTCCATCTGGATCGCGCTGTAGTGGACGAAAACATCCGCACCACCGTCGACCGCGATGAAGCCGTACCCCTTCTCCGCGTTGAACCACTTGACGGTGCCCTGAGCCATGCCTAACTCCCCTATTACTGGCCCTTGCACAGATCCACACTTCGCGGACCCGGGTCAGACCTCACCCCCCAACGGTTGGGGGCGTGCGCCGGAACGCGTCGACCGCGGCTGAATGTATCTGTCCAACTGCCGTCTGCAACAGGTCAATCGGACGAGAAATCTGGACGCCACCGGTCCGGAATGTGGCAAGAATTCGCCAGAATTCAGGGCAAGTCGGGCCGGGCAAAGGTGACAAAAGCCGCGAAAGGAGCCCGCACTTTGGCTACATCCAGTCGGGTCCGCGGCAGGAATTCAGGGTTCCCGATCTATGGATCGGGAGCGCGTTCCCCAACTCTACCGCGCTCAATCCCATGGAATTGCCCCCTCCGCATCTCTCACGGAGGGGGCAATGGAGTAAACGCTCGGTAACGGTCATTACCGAAGGTAATGATCAGCCTCCGGCGACCGCCGGGATGATCGAGACGCCGGCGCCCTCGGGGGTGGCCGTCTCGAGCCCCTGCTCGAAGCGCACGTCGTCGTCGTTGACGTACACGTTCACGAACCGGCGCAGCTTGCCCTGGTCGTCCAGGACGCGCGCGGCGATGCCGGTGTGGTTCTTCTCCAGGTCCTGGATGACCTCGCCCAGGGTGGCCCCCTCAGCGGGGACCTCGGCCTTGCCCCCGGTGTAGGTGCGCAGAATGGTAGGAATACGGACGGTAACGCTCACTTTGAACCTCCGGTCAGGTAACACACCCAGGGGCGCGGGGAACTGTGCGACAAGCCCCCACCGGCCCGCGGTGAAAATTCAAGCCTCAGACGAGCCCGGCCTCACGGAACGACTCCAGACTGGGCCGGATCGTCGCCGTGAGCCCCGTCCCCGCCACCGCGTCCAACGTCTTGAGCCCGTCCCCGGTGTTCAGCACCACGGTCGTGAGGGACGGATCCAGCACCCCGTCCTCGATCAGCTTCTTCGTCACGCCGACCGTGACACCGCCGGCGGTCTCCGCGAAGATCCCCTCCGTGCGCGCCAGCAGCTTGATCGCGTCGACCACCTGCGCGTCCGTGACGTCCTCCACGGCGCCACCGGTGCGCCGGGCGATGTCCAGCACGTACGGCCCGTCCGCCGGGTTGCCGATCGCCAGCGACTTGGCGATCGTGTTCGGCTTCTGCGGGCGCACCACGTCGTGCCCGGCCTTGAAGGCGGTGGACACCGGTGAGCACCCCTCGGCCTGGGCGCCGAAGATCTTGTACGGCTTGTCCTCGACGAGTCCGAGCTTGATCAGCTCCTGGAGACCCTTGTCGATCTTCGTGAGCTGCGAGCCGGAGGCGATCGGGACGACCAGCTGGTCGGGCAGGCGCCAGCCGAGCTGCTCGCAGATCTCGTACGCGAGGGTCTTGGAGCCCTCGGCGTAGTACGGCCGCAGGTTGACGTTGACGAAGCCCCAGCCCTCGCCGGCCGGGTCGCCGATCAGCTCGGAGCAGAAACGGTTCACGTCGTCGTAGTTGCCCTCGATGCCGACGAGCTCGCCGCCGTAGACGGCGGCCATGACGATCTTGCCCTGCTCCAGGTCGTGCGGGATGAACACGCAGGAGCGGAAGCCGGCCCGGGCGGCGGCGGCGCCGACCGCGCCGGCCAGGTTGCCGGTGGAGGAGCAGGACAGCGTGGTGAAGCCGAAGGCGCGCGCGGCCTCCAGGGCCTGGGCGACGACGCGGTCCTTGAAGGAGTGCGTGGGGTTGCCGGAGTCGTCCTTGACGTAGAGGCCGCCGGTGACGCCCAGCTCGCGGGCGAGGTTGTCGGCCTGGACGAGCTTGGTCCAGCCGGGGTTCAGGTTGGGCTTGGTCGCCACGTCCGCGGGGACGGGCAGCAGCGGCGCGTAGCGCCAGATGTTCGCGGGACCCGCCTCGATGCGCTTGCGGAGCTCTTCGGTGTCGTGACCCGAGAAGTCGTAGGCGATCTCCAGCGGGCCGAAACACTCCTCGCAGGCGAAGACGGGGCCGAGGGGCACACGGTGGCCGCACTCGCGGCAGGACAGCGCGGCGGCGGGACCCAGGTCGACGGAGTTCGCGGAGTCGGTGGTGCTTGCAACAGTCTGCACAGCCATGGAGGCGAGGCCCTTTCTCCTCATCTTCCTCACGACGCACTTCGCCGTGAGACGGATTTGGCACCTTCCCTAGCCGGGAGCCTCGCCACGTCCGCGTGACAGGAACCGACTGGAGGGTTGCCGGGGCTTCATCGGGCCGTATCCCTCTGCCCCTCTGGATGAGCGGTGTTCAGTTGTGCGCCGCGTGACCCCGGGATGCGGGGCCCCTCGGCGTTGTTCAAGACTGTAACCGAAGGCCCGGACGGCGGAGACAGCCGTCCGAACCCCGAGATGGATCACCGGCCAGTGAGGAGCCCGGACCGTGCTGGAAGAAGTCGAGCGCTGGCTCATCGCGCGCTCCTGGTCGGTGGCCGACCGTCCCCCGCACCGGCTCCTGGCGGCGAAACGGGCCTCGGGGCAGTCGGTGAGCGTGGTGCTGCCCGCGCTGAACGAGGAGGCCACCGTCGGGGACATCGTCTCCGTCATACGGCACGACCTCGTCCTCCAGGTGCCGCTGGTCGACGAGGTCGTGGTGATCGACTCCGGCTCCACCGACCGCACCTCCGAGGTGGCCGCGGCGGCGGGCGCGCGGGTGGTGCACCGGGACGCGATCCTGCCCCGGATACCGGCCGTGCCCGGCAAGGGCGAGGTGCTGTGGCGGTCGCTGCTGGTCACCCGCGGCGACATCGTGTGCTTCGTCGACGCCGACCTGAGGGACTTCTCCTCCGACTTCGTCACCGGCATCGTCGGCCCGCTGCTCACCGACCCCGGCATCCAGCTCGTCAAGGCCATGTACGACCGGCCGATGACCCGGGCCGACGGGACCACCACCGGCGCGGGCGCCGGGCAGGGCGGCCGGGTCACGGAGCTGATGGCGCGCCCGCTGCTCAACATGCACTGGCCGCAGCTCGCCGGGTTCGTGCAGCCGCTGGGCGGCGAGTACGCGGCCCGCCGGAGTCTCCTGGAGCAGCTCCCGTTCCCCGTCGGGTACGGCGTCGAGCTGGGCATGCTGGTCGACGCCCTGCACCTGGTGGGCCTGGACGCGCTGGCGCAGGTGGACGTGGGCGTGCGCAAGCACCGGCACCAGGACGGGCAGGCGCTGGGCCGGATGGCCGCCGCGATCTACCGCACCGCGCAGCTGCGGCTGGCCCGCGCGCATCTGCTGCGGCCGTCGCTGACCCAGTTCGAGCGCTCCGGGGACGCCTTCGAGCCTCGTACGTACTCGGTGGACACCGAGGAGCGGCCGCCGATGACGGACATCGCGGAGTACCACGCGCGCCGGGTGGCGTGACCCTGCCGGGCGGCCCCGTGCCTCCGGGGTGGCTCGACCCCGCCGGCCGGACCGGTGCGGCCGGGTGGCCTGACCTCGTCCACCACCGGCCGGTGTGACGCACCGGCACGTTTGAGGCCCGGGGGGCCGGGCTAGGTTGAGGCGTATGGCTTCAAGCTTCGGTGCAGCTCAGGTGCTGGTCGCCTCCAACCGGGGGCCCGTGTCGTACGCGGTCGCGGACGACGGTTCGCTGAGGAGCAAGCGGGGCGGCGGAGGACTGGTCTCCGGCCTCTCGGCCATCGGCTCCGGGTCGGACTCGCTGTGGGTGTGCTCGGCGCTGTCCGACGGCGACCGCGAGGCCGTGCGGCGCGGCGTCGCAGTGGACGGCGTGCGGATGCTGGACATCCCGGCCGACGTGCACGCGGACGCGTACAACGGCGTCGCGAACTCGGTGCTGTGGTTCGTCCACCACATGCTGTACCAGACCCCGCTGGAGCCGGTCTTCGACGCGTCCTTCCGCAGCCAGTGGGCCTCCTACGAGACGTACAACCGCGCGTTCGCCGAGGCGCTGGCCGAGGAGGCCGCCGAGGGCGCGGCCGTCCTGGTCCAGGACTACCACCTGACCCTGGTCCCCGGCATGCTCCGCGAGCTCCGCCCCGACCTGCGCATAGGGCACTTCTCGCACACCCCGTGGGCGCCGCCCGAGTACTTCGCGATGCTGCCCGACGACATCGCGCGGCAGGTGCTGCGCGGGATGCTCGGCGCCGACCGGCTCGGCTTCCTCACCCGCCGCTGGGCGGACGCCTTCACCGCGTGCTGCGAGCGGTTCGCGGGCGGGCTCGGCGACACCCGCATCGGGGTGCACGGGCTCGGCGCCGACGCGGACTTCCTGCGCGCCCGCTCGCACGAGGCGGACGTCGACGAGCGGATGGCCGGCCTGCGCGAGGAGATCGGCGAGGGGCGCCGGACCATCGTCCGGGTCGACCGCACCGAGCTGTCCAAGAACATCGTGCGCGGCCTGCTGGCGTACCGGCAGCTGCTGGACGACCGGCCCGAGTGGCGCGAGCGCGTGGTGCACGTCGCCTTCGCCTACCCGTCCCGGCAGGACCTCGCCGTCTACCGGGACTACACGGCCGAGGTGCAGCGGGTCGCCGAGGAGATCAACGAGCGGTACGGCACCCCCGGCTGGCGCCCGGTCGTCCTCCACGTCAAGGACGACTTCGCCCGCTCGCTGGCCGCGTACCGGCTGGCCGACGTGGCCCTGGTCAACCCCATCCGCGACGGCATGAACCTGGTCGCCAAGGAGGTCCCGGTGGTCTCCGACGGGGGCTGCGCCCTGGTGCTGTCCCAGGAGGCCGGCGCCCACGAGGAGCTGGGCGAGGACGCGATCACCGTCAACCCGTACGACGTCGTCCAGACGGCCGAGGCCCTGCACGAGGCGCTGTCGATGCGCCCCGAGGACCGCACGGAACGCAGCAAGCGGCTCGCCGCGGCGGCGACGGCGCTGCCACCGGCCCGGTGGTTCCTGGACCAGCTCGAAGCACTGCGTGGATAGGTTGGGGCGCATGGCCAGTCAGACGGATTCCACGGACGCCGGCGACCTGCCGACGCCCTCCACGCAGGCCGGGCGGGACGGACTCGACGCGATTCTGGCCCACCCGGGCAAGGCGCTGATCGCGCTCGACTTCGACGGCACGCTCGCGCCGATCGTGCCCGACCCCGAGCAGGCCCGCGCCCACCCGGACGCGGTGCCGACGCTCGCCGCGCTCGCCCCGGAGGTGGCCGCGGTGGCCGTCGTGACGGGCCGCCCGCCGGGGGTCGCGGTGCGGCACGGCGGTTTCGCGGGCGTGCCCGGTCTCGAGCACCTGGTGGTGCTCGGCCATTACGGCGCCGAGCGGTGGGACGCGGTGACCGGTTCCGTCACCGCGCCGGCCCCGCATCCCGGCGTCGCCGCCGCCCGCGCGGAGCTGCCGGGGCTGCTCGACCGGGTGGGGGCGTGGCAGGGCACGTGGATCGAGGAGAAGGGGCGGGCCGTCGCCGTCCACACCCGCAGGGCGTCCGACCCGCAGGCCGCCTTCGAGGCGCTGCGCGCTCCGCTGACGGACCTCGCGACGCGGCACGGCCTTGTCGTGGAGCCGGGGCGGCTGGTGCTGGAGCTGCGGCCGCCGGGGATGGACAAGGGGGTCGCGCTGCTGGAGTACGCGCGGGAAATCGGGGCGGGGTCGGTGTTGTACGCCGGGGACGACCTGGGCGACCTCGCCGCCTTCACGGCGGTGGACAAGCTCCGTGCCTCCGGCACGCCGGGGGTGCTGGTGTGCAGCGGCAGCGAGGAGGTCACGGAGCTGCGTGACCGGGCCGACCTGGTGGTGGACGGCCCGGCGGGCGTGGTGCGCCTGCTCCGGGCGCTGGCAGCCCGGCTCGCCTGACGAGGGGTTCCGCCCCCGCCGGGGCGGAACACCCCTACCGCTCCCCGCGCCGCGCCTCCCGCACCCGCCGCAGCCGGTTCACCGTCACGGGATCGTGGGCCAAGGCCCGCGGATCATCGAGCAGCGCGTTCAGCAGTTGGTAGTACCGCACCGGCACCAACCCCAGCTCCTCCCGAATCACCCGCTCCTTCACCCCGGGCGACACAACCCCCCGCCGCTCCAGCGCGAGCACCGCCCGCTCGATCTCCCCCAGCTCCTCACCCATGCCGGCAGGCTAACCGCTACGCCGCGTTCTCCGCCCGCACGGCAGCCGCCTGCAGCTCCCCCAGCACGCCCGCGGGGCTGCCCCCGGGCGCCACGGCCCGCCCGATCTTCTGCTTGATCGCCGCGTTCACCGCGGCCCACGACGTCTTGCCCACCGGGTACAGCTCCGACAGCGGCAACTGGTCGAGGAACGGCTTGAGTTCCTTGTCCTGCCCCGACGCCGCCATCGCCCGCGACGCGGAGTTGGTGACCGGCAGGAGGTCGTACTCGCGGGAGAAGTTCAGCACGTTCTCCTCGCTGTAGACGAAGTCGAGGAAGTCGCCGATCTCGTCGCGGTGCCCGTTCTTCTCGAACGCCATCATCCAGTCGGCGACACCCAGCGTGGACGGCGTCTCGCCGTCGGCGCCGGGGATCGGCACCATGCCGTACTTCACGCCCTTCTTCTTCGCCATCTCCATCAGCGAGGGATGCCCGTTGAGCATGCCGACGTCGCCCGCGGCGAACGCCTCGAACGCCTTCGCGCGGTCGAGCTTGCCGGGGGCGACGGGCCCGGTGAGGCCCTTGCCGACGAGTTCGTCGCGCAGCCAGCTGAAGGTCTCGACGTTCTCCGTGGAGTCGATGCCGTAGGTGCCGCCGATGTCGGTGTAGCCGCCGTCGCCGCTGAGCAGCCACTGGAGGGTCTCGGCCTGCGCCTCCTCGGGGCCGAGGGGGAGCGCGTACGGGAACCTCACCCCGTTCGCCTTGAGCGCCTCGGCGCACTCGACCAGCTCGTCCCAGGTCTCGGGCGGGGTGAGCCCGGCCTCGGCGAAGAGGGACTTGTTGTAGAAGAGCAGCCGCGTGGAGGCGGCGAACGGCATGCCGTACTGCACGCTGTTGAGCTCGCCGGCGCCGGAGAGCTGGGAGAGGAAGTCCGCCTGGACGGGGATGGAGAGCAGGTCGCCGGCGCGGTAGAGCAGGCCCTGGGAGGCGTAGTCGGCGTACGCGCCGATCTGGGCCATGTCCGGCGGGCTGCCGGCGTCGACCATCTCCTTGACCTTGCGGTCGACGTCGTTCCACGAGTACACGCTGACGTCGATGTCGACGTCGGGGTGGTCGGTCTCGTACCGCTCGACCAGGTCGGCCCAGTACTTCTTGCTGCTGTCGGCGGCGCCGTTGCCGTAGTCGGCGGCGACCAGCGTGAGGGTCACGTCGGAGGAATCGCCGCCGATCCCGCATCCGCTCAGGACCGCTGCCAGTCCCAGCGCGGACACCGCCGCGATCGTCCTTGTCCTGACCCGCCCTCGCAC
This sequence comes from Streptomyces sp. P9-2, assembly GCF_051903975.1. Taxonomy (NCBI): domain Bacteria; kingdom Bacillati; phylum Actinomycetota; class Actinomycetes; order Kitasatosporales; family Streptomycetaceae; genus Streptomyces; species Streptomyces sp. P9-2. The sequence goes on along the minus strand of NZ_CP192633.1, from coordinate 1,855,630 downwards.
GTGCTCTCCCCTGCTCCGGCGCCGCGCGCCATCCGTGGTTCCGATAATCGGATTAAGGTCTACACCACGTGAGTGGACTAGACCTCTTGCGGGTCCACGGGCCACACTGTTCCCCGTGAAACATGTCATCGCCCTCGACGTGGGCGGCACCGGGATGAAGGCCGCCCTGGTCGGGGCGGGCGGCGAGCTGCTGCACCAGGCCCGCCGCCCCACCGGCCGCGAGCGCGGCCCGGACGCCGTGGTCGAGGGCATCCTCGGCTTCGCGGCGGAGCTCCGCGCCCATGGCATCCGCGAGTACGGCGAACCGGCCTCGGCCGCCGGGGTCGCCGTGCCCGGCATCGTCGACGAGGCGGAGGGCGTCGCCGCCTACGCCGCCAACCTCGGCTGGCGTGACGTACCGCTGCGCGCCCTGCTCGCCGAGCGGCTCGGCGGCGTCCCCGTGGCGCTCGGCCACGACGTGCGCACCGGCGGTCTCGCCGAGGGCCGCATCGGCGCCGGGCGCGGCGCCGACCGCTTCCTCTTCGTGCCGCTCGGCACCGGCATCGCGGGCGCCATCGGCATCGACGGCAAGGTCGAGGCCGGCGCGCACGGCTTCGCGGGCGAGATCGGCCACATCGTCGTACGGCCCGGCGGCGCGGAGTGTCCGTGCGGGCAGCGCGGCTGTCTGGAACGGTTCGCGTCCGCGTCGGCCGTGAGCCGGGCGTGGGCCGAGGCGAGCGGCGACCCGGACGCGGACGCGGCGGACTGCGCCAAGGCCGTCGCCTCGGGCGACGAGCGGGCCGTGCGGGTGTGGCAGGAGGCGGTGGACGCGCTCGCCGACGGGCTGGTCACCGCGCTCACCCTGCTGGACCCGCGCACGCTGATCATCGGTGGCGGGCTCGCCGAGGCGGGGGAAACCTTGTTCACACCGCTGCGGGAGGCCGTCCGGCGGCGGGTCACCTTCCAGAAGCTGCCGTCCCTGGTCCCCGCGACCCTCGGGGACACCGCCGGATGCCTGGGCGCGGGCCTTCTCGCCTGGGACCTGATCGGGACCGGGACCGCCGATCCCTCGATCGAGACCACTGACCCCTCGGAGGTAACCACCTGATGGCCCCCACCAAGGTTCTCACCGGTGCCCGGGTGGTCCTGCCCACCGGGACCGTGGACGACGCCCGCGTGACCGTCGAGGGCACGCGCATCGCGGCCACGGAGCCCGGCACGTCCGCGTCCCCTTCCCCGGCGGACCGGGCGGCCGAGACGGTCGACCTGCGGGGCCACTGGGTGGTCCCCGGCTTCGTCGACATCCACAACCACGGCGGCGGCGGTGTGTCCTTCGCCGCCGGCACCGCCGAGGACGTCCTCCAGGGCGTCCGCACCCATCTGCACCACGGCACCACCACCGTCGTCGCCTCCGCCGTCACCGGCGACCTGGACTTCCTCGCCCGGCACGCGGGGATGCTGGCGGAGCTGGCCCAGCAGGGCGACATCGCGGGCATCCACTTCGAGGGGCCGTTCATCTCCCCCTGCCGCAAGGGCGCGCACGACGAGACGCTGCTGCGCGACCCCGACCCGGCGGAGGTCCGCAAGCTGATCGACGCGGCCCACGGCCACGCCCGGATGATGACGCTCGCCACCGAACTCCCCGGCGGCCTGGACTCCGTACGGCTGCTCGTGGAGCACGGCGTGATCGCCGCCGTCGGCCACACGGACGCGACGTACGAGCAGACGGTGGCCGCCGTCGACGCGGGCGCGAGCGTCGCCACGCACCTGTTCAACGCGATGCCGCCGCTCGGCCACCGCGCGCCCGGCCCGATCGCGGCGCTGCTGGAGGACGAGCGGGTCACCGTCGAGCTGATCAACGACGGCACCCATCTGCACCCGGCCTCCCTGCAGTTCGCGTTCCACCACGCGGGGCGTGACCGGGTCGCCTTCATCACCGACGCGATGGACGCGGCCGGCTTCGGCGACGGCCGCTACATGCTCGGCCCGCTGGAGGTCGAGGTCGCGGACGGCGTGGCCCGCCTGGTGGAGGGCAACTCGATCGCCGGCTCCACGCTCACCCTGGACCGCGCCTTCAAGCGGGCGGTGACGGTGGACGGGCTGCCCGTCGAGGACGTCGTCGCGGCGGTGTCCGCCAACCCGGCGCGGCTGCTCGGCCTGTCCGACCGCATCGGCTCGCTGGAGTCCGGCAAGGACGCCGACCTGGTCGTCCTGGACGACGCCTTCGAGCTGGTGGGCGTCATGCGCAAGGGAGAATGGGCGGTCACTCCCCAACTGGCCTGATCCGTCCCGGGACCGGTCCACGGTGGCCGGTCCCAGGGGTGGGCCGACCGCCTTCCATTTGGCATGATCGTGACCCCGGGGCCACGGAAGGCAGGCAAGAGGGGGAGGTCGGCCCGGTGATTCTCACGGTCACGCTGAACACCGCTCTCGACATCACCTATCGCGTCCCGTCCCTGCGGGCGGGCGCCTCCCACCGGGTCTCCGAGGTGCTGGAACGCCCCGGCGGCAAGGGCGTCAACGTCGCCCGGGTGCTGGCCGCGCTCGGCCACGAGGTGACCGTCACGGGCTTCTCGGGCGGCCCCACGGGACGCGTCCTGCGCGACCGCCTCACCGAAGTGCCGCGCCTCACCGACGCGTTGGTCCCGGTCTCCGGCGCCACCCGCCGCACGGTGACCCTCGTCGACGACCGCACCGGCGCCACGACCCATCTCAACGAGCCCGGCCCGGACATCACCCATGCCGAGTGGTCCGCGTTCCAGGAGGTCTACGAGGACCTGCTGGCGTCCGCCTCGGCGGTGGCCCTGTGCGGCAGCCTGCCGCCGGGCGTCCCGGTCGGCGCGTACGCGCACCTCGTCCGCACGGCGCGCGCGGCCCAGGTGCCGGTGCTGCTCGACACGAGCGGGGCGGCGCTGCGCCGCGGGGTCGCGGGTCGTCCTGACTTCCTGAAGCCCAACACGGAGGAGCTGGCCGAACTCACCGGCTCCCACGAGCCGTTGCGCGCCACCCAGGACGCCCGCCGCCGGGGCGCGGGCACGGTGGTCGCGTCCCTGGGCGCGGAGGGCCTCCTCGCGGTGACCCCGGAGGGCCGCTGGCGCGCGACCCCGCCGGCCCCGCTGACCGGCAACCCCACGGGCGCGGGCGACGCGGCCGTGGCGGGCCTGCTGTCCGCCCTGGTGGAACACCGCCCCTGGCCGGAACGCCTGATCCGCGCCACGGCCCTCTCGGCGGCGACGGTCCTCTCCCCCACAGCCGGCGACTTCGACCGGGCGGCCTACGACCGGTTCCTGACGACGGTCACGGTCACGGGCGTGGCCACGGCGGCGTGAGGCTTTCACGCCTCACGATGAAGGCCCGCAGGATCAGCTGGATCCGTCCTCGTTCGTGAGCCACAGCTGGTCGAGGACGGCGTTGCACTTGTTGCCCTCGTTGCAGGCCAGTTCGATGGTGTTGGTGCCGTCGTTGAGGTTCACGCTGGCCCAGGTGTTCTGCCAGCCCTTCTCCCAGTCGCCCTTGGGGCTCTTCGCGAAGTTCTTCATGTTCAGCGGGCGGCTCTGGGCCTCGCCGTTGACCACGATCGTCGCGTCGGCGTCCTCGCCGGGGATGCCGTACTGCGCGTAGAAGCGGTAGTTGCCGGCCTTCACGCCGTTGACGGTCCAGGTGACCTTCGAGCCGACCTGGTTGAAGCCGGTGACGTAGACGCCGCCGTCGGCCTTCGCGCCCTTGAACTCGGACGCGAGGCTCGCGCCGCCGTCAAGGCGGAGCGCCTTCGCGTCGATGGCGGGCAGCTTCGCCTCGTCCTCGCCCTTGTCCTCGGAAGAGGACGGGCTCGGCTCGCCGGATTCCTGGGTGGCCGTCGGGGACGGGCCCGCCTCGTCGCCGCCCTTGTCGTCGTCGTCACCGCTGAGCATGGCGACGCCGATGCCGATGACGACCGCCGCGACCACGGCGATCGCGCCGATCAGCAGCCCCTTGGTGTTGGGGCCGCCGCCACGGCCGCCCCCGCGGGAGGGCTGGGTGCGTGCGGTGGGCGCGCCCCCGGGCAGCGTCTCCGGCGCGGCGTAGTGCGCGCTGGGCTGGCCGAAGGCGCCCTGCTGGGGCGGTGCCTGCGGGGCGGGCCCCTGCTGGCCGTACTGGCGGGAACCGACCGGCCGCACCCGGTTCACCGAGTTCGGGTAGCCGTAACCCCCGGACGGCGGCTGGGCTCCGTTGGCCTGCCCGTCGGCGTACAGATAGCCGAACGGGTCGTCGTCCTCGGGCGTGCTCGCGCCGTTGTTGCCGGGCGTCATCCCCTGTGCTCCTAGCTGCGGATCGGGTGCGTACGTGTGCGGAGAAGCCGAGCCTACCCGGTTCCACTGACCCGAAAGGGTGACCCGGACCGCATCAACCCGCCGACCTGGAGATCATCCGGCACGTCTGTGCTGTTTGGGACGAGATCGTTTCTCGACGTACATCCGCTCGTCGGCCGACTTCAGCACTTCGTCGGCCGTCATGCCGCAATGGGCCCACCCGATGCCGAAGCTGGCGCCCACCCGCACGGCCCGTCCCTCGGCCCGGATGGGCTGGATGATCTCGTTCCGCAGCCGCACCGCGAGGTCCTGCGCGTCGGCCCGGCCGAGCCCGTCGGCGAGGATGACGAATTCGTCACCCCCGAGCCGGGCCACGGTGTCGCCGTCCCGCACGCCGTTGCTGAGCCGCCGGGCGACCTCGATGAGAACCGCGTCACCCGCGTTGTGCCCGAACCGGTCGTTGATCGACTTGAAGCCGTCGAGGTCGCAGAAGAGCACCGCGAGCCCCTTGGTGCCGTCGTCGGCGTCCGCGGCGGGGGCGACGGTGTGCACATGGTGGTCGAAGCCGTCGTACGCGTCGCTGCCGGGCGGGAAGTCGAAGTCGTGGCCGCGGTCGAAGGCGGGCGGCCCGAAGGCGGCGTCGTGGGAGTCGAAGGACTCGTAGGGCTCCATGGAGTCCACGGCCGCCGGCAGCGCCTGCGGCTGCTGGCTGCACAGCCGGGCGGAGAGCCGGGAGCGCAGCTCGGCGGAGTTCGGCAGTCCGGTGAGCGAGTCGTGGGAGGCGCGGTGGGCGAGCTGGAGCTCGCGGCGCTTGCGCTCCTCGATGTCCTCGACGTGGGTGAGCAGGAACCGCGGCCCGTCGGCGGCGTCGGCGACCACCGAGTTCCGCAGGGAGACCCACACGTAGGTGCCGTCGCGCCGGGCCAGCCGCAGCTCCGCCCGGCCGCCCTCGGCGGAGGTGCGCAGCAGGGTGCCTATGTCCTCGGGGTGGACCAGGTCGGAGAAGGAGTAGCGGCGCATCGCGGAGGCGGGCCGGCCGAGCAGCCGGCACAGGGCGTCGTTGGTGCGCAGGATGCGGCCGTGCTGGTCGCCGCCCATCTCGGCGATGGCCATGCCGGAGGGCGCGTACTCGAAGGCCTGCCGGAAGCTCTCCTCGCTGGCCCGCAGCGCCTGCTGCTCGCGCTCCAGGCGGACGAGGGCGCGCTGCATGTTGGACCGCAGCCGGGCGTTGCTGATCGCGATGGCGGCCTGGAAGGCGTACATCTGGAGGGCCTCGCGGCCCCAGGCGCCGGGCCGGCGGCCGTTGCGCGGGCGGTCGACGGAGAGCACGCCGATCAGTTCGCCGGAGGTGCCGCCGCCGGCGGGGCCGGGCGCGTACATGGGGGCGAAGAGCCGGTCGGAGGGGTGCCACTCGTCCTCGAAGCGGGGAGCGGGCCCGTCGGTGTACCACTGCGGGACGTCGTCGTCGTCGAGGACCCAGCCCTCGGTGTGCGGTATGAACACCAGGTCGCCCCAGCGCTCGCCCATGGTGAGCCGGCGGTCCCAGGACTCACGGGAGCCGACCCGGCCGGTGATGAGGGCCTCGGCGGCCGTGTTCCCGGACAGGGCGGCGACCACCAGGTCGCCGTCGGGGCGTACGAGATTGACGCAGGCCAGCTCGTACCCGAGGGCGCCCACGACGCCGTCGGCGACCGTCTGCAATGTGTCCGCCAGACTGCGCGCCGTGTTCATGTCGGCCATGGCCCGGTGGAGTTGTCGCAGCGATGCCAGACGGACGTAGGGTTCCGACTCGGTCTCCATCCTCGCCCTCCCCCCGAGACCTCGCAGCGCATCAAGGGTCATCATCGGCGTATCGTCGCAGCAGCTTCCCGCCACTGAATCACAGCGCGCTGCTCACCCGGTACACAGGGTCAACAATTCTTGCCCCTTGTGACTCAAGTCACAGCTAAACGTGAACAATTGCGTGGTCTACGCGCGGAATCCCGGCCTATTTCCGCGACGCGGATCATGTGGTGATTGCGCATGAATCGTGCCTGCATCGGCCGCTGGTCCTAGGTCCCGGTTCGGGCCACGGTCCGATGCGGTGTCCACGCGGCGGAGATTAGCGTTCCCGGTGTGCTGAACACTCCCGCCGCCCCGGCCTCGATCACCGTTCCGCCCGCCGCCCGGCATGCTGAGGGGGTGAGCAACGACGAGTTCCGTGCCGCCATGTCCCGTCTGGCCGCCGGTGTGGTGCTGGTGACGGCCATGGAGCCGCCGCTGGACCCGGACGACCCGGGCGCGCCGGCCGGCGAGGACGTCGGCATGACCGCGACCGCGTTCCTGTCCGTCTCCCTCGACCCCCCGTTGGTGCTGGTCAGTCTGCGGACCGGCTCCCGCATGGACGAACTGCTGGAGGAGCAGCCGCTGTGGGCGGTGTCCGTGCTGTCCGAGAGCCAGCGCCACATCGCGGGCCGCTTCTCGATGAAGGGCCGGGTCAGCGACCGTTTGCTGTTCGCGGACATTCCCTACCGGCGCGGCGAGTACACCGGGGCTCCTCTGGTCGGCGGCGCGCTGGCGACCCTGGAGTGCCGCACGGAACAACGGGTGGCGGCGGGCGACCACACCCTCGTCGTCGGCCGCGTGACGACGGCCGCCGTGCCGAGCGCGGAAGGCGGTCCGCTGGTCTATTTCAAGGGCCGCTACCGCCAGTTGGGCTGAGCGCGTCCGAAAACCCTTTTACCGCCGCCGTTTTACCTGCCTACCCTCCCCGCATGACGACCGCCAGGGCCCCGCGCCTCGAAAAGATCACACCCGCGAATCTCGAGGCCGCCCTCGCCCTGCGGGTCCGCCCGGAACAGGAATTCGCCGTCGACCCGGTGGCCCACTCCCTCGCGGAGGCGTACGTCCGCCCCGACAAGGCGTGGCCGCGCGTGATCGTGGCCGACGGCCGCGTGGTCGGCTTCGTGATGGCGTTCCTCGACATCGACTGGCGCGACGACGGCACCGACGTCCGCTCGGGCCTGTGGCGCCTCACCGTCGCGGCGGAGGAACAGGGCAAGGGCTACGGCCGCTTCGCGGTGACCGAGGTGGCGGAAGAACTACGCCGCCGAGGCAAGAAGACCCTCCACGTCACGTGGCACCCCGGCGAGCACGGCCCGGAGGACTTCTACCTCACCCTGGGCTTCGAGAAGACGGCCGAGAAGGTCGACGAGGAGCACGTGGGAATCCTGCGTCTGTAAGAACACCCTCAGGGGCGCGGGGAACTGCGCGGCCGGCCCCCACCGGCCCGCAGGTGAAGAACAAGGGCGTGGCCCACCCGCGTCTCACCAGTCCCGCGCGGAGCGCCCCCGCTTGGTCTCGGACCGCCGCTTCTTCTCCCGCAGCCGCCGCTCGTTGATTCCCCGAGGCACCCGGGTAGGCCGCCGCGGCTTGGGCGGAGGCGCCGTGGCCTCCGCGAGCAAAGCAGCCAGCCGCACCGCCGCCGCCTCCCGGTTCCGCCACTGCGACCGATGCTCGGACGCCCGCACCGTGAGCACCCCGTCGGTCAGCCGCCCCGCGAGCCGCTCCAGCGCCCGCCGCTTCCACACCTCGGGCAGCGCCTCGGTCCTGGCGAGGTCGAACCGCAGCTCGACCTGGGTGTCGCTGGTGTTGACGTGCTGCCCGCCCGGCCCGGACGACCGCGAGAAACGCCACATGAGCTCGGCCTCGGGCAGGGAGACGGAGCCGCGTACGACAAGGGGACCGGACATGACATACAGGTTCCCGCGCCCGGACCGGTCACGTCACCCGAATATCCGCATCCGGGTAAAGAAAGTAAAGCGACCTGGAACCTGGCGCACCCCTCTCGGCGTTCAAGGTGGTAGCTGTAGCTTCATTAGCCGTACGCAAACGAGGGAAGGGACTCCCAACAATGGCTGTAAGCCTGTCCAAGGGTGGCAACGTCTCGCTCACCAAGGAGGCTCCGGGCCTGACCGCCGTCACCGTGGGCCTCGGCTGGGACGTCCGCACCACCACGGGAACGGACTTCGACCTCGACGCGTCGGCGATCGCGGTCAACGCACAGGGCAAGGTCTACTCGGACGCCCACTTCGTGTTCTTCAACAACAAGCAGACCCCGGACAACACCATCGTCCACACCGGTGACAACCGCACCGGTGCGGGTGAGGGCGACGACGAGGCGATCAACGTCAACCTGGCGGCCCTCCCGGCCGACATCGACAAGATCGTCTTCCCGGTCTCGATCTACGACGCCGAGAACCGCAGCCAGAACTTCGGCCAGGTGCGCAACGCGTACATCCGGATCGTCAACCAGGCCGGCGGCGCCGAGATCGCCCGTTACGACCTGTCGGAGGACGCCGCCACCGAGACCGCGATGGTCTTCGGCGAGCTGTACCGCAACGGCGCCGAGTGGAAGTTCCGCGCGGTCGGCCAGGGCTACGCCTCGGGCCTGGTGGGCATCGCCCAGGACTTCGGCGTGAACGTCTGACGGACGCGCCGCGACCGACCTGACGGAGCCCCCGCCCGCGTCTCGCCGGGCGGGGGCTCCGCCGTGCCCGGCCGGCGCGCCCGCCCCGGCCGGCGCGCCCGCCCGGCGCCCGCGCGCTACGTTGCCCCCGTGTTCCTCGACCCGCTGCGCCTCTCCCCGGACGGCGACCTCCCCGGCCCCGTGCTGACCGAGGTCACCGCCCTGTACGCCTCCAACCACGCCTTCCACGCCCTCAGCGGCGACTTCCCCGACCCGTACGACATCCGGCCGGAGCAGGTCGCGGCCGAGCTGGCCCGTGAGCTGGCGGACCCGCACACCGAGGTGCTGCTCGCCCGCGAGAAGGGGCTTCTCGTCGGCATCGCCGTCACGCTCTCCGAGCACCCCGACCCCGCCGACCCCGACCCGTGGATCGGCCTGCTGATGGTGGACGCGAGCCTGCACGGCCGTGGTCACGGCCGCCGCCTCGCCGGACTCGTCGAGGACCGCCTGCGCGCGGCCGGCCACACCGCCGTACGGCTCGCGGTGCTGGAGGACAACGCCCAGGGCCTCGCCTTCTGGACCGCCCTCGGCTACACGGAGATCGACCGCCGCCGCGACCGCGAGCTCGGGCGCCCGTGCCGGGTCCTGCGCAAGCCCCTCACCGCGCCCGGCCCGGACCCCGCCCAGGAACCGGGCCCCGCCCAGGAACCGGACCCCGCCTAGGACGCGCTCTCCGGCCGCCCCTCCCCGTACAGCCACTCCTCCCACACCCGGGAGAAGTCCTTGTCCGGCACCGTCTTCTCGACGTACGCGGTGAAGTCGTCCGTGCTCGCGTTGGCGTGCCGGTGCTCCGCCGCCCAGCCGCGCAGCAGGCGGCCGAAGGCCTCGTCGCCGGCCGTTCCGCGGACCATGTGGAGGACCATCGCGCCGCGCCAGTACACGGGCGTGGCGGAGATGTGCGCCGCGCCGGGCGGGTCGGCGGGCGGGAAGGACCAGAGCGCGGCGTTGGTCCCGGCGTCCGGGAAGTACGAGCCGGAGTACAGCCGGTCGAAGGTGCTCTGCGCGCTGCCCTCGCCGTGGTCCTCCTCCCACAGCCACTGCGCGTACGTGGCGAAGCCCTCGTTGAGCCACATGTCCCGCCAGGTGCGCGGGGTGACGGAGTCGCCGTACCACTGGTGGGCGATCTCGTGGACCAGCAGGGCGGTGTCGGGGGCGCCCGCGAAGACGGGGCGGTTCTGCGTCTCCAGGGCGTACCCGGCGTCCCCGGGGCGTTCCACGATCGCGCCGGCGGAGGAGAAGGGGTACGGCCCGAACCGCCGCTCCGCCCACTCCACGACCTCCGGCAGCAGCTTCACCGCCGCGCGGCTCGCGCCCGCCTGCTCGGGGTCGACGGCGGTGAACAGCGGCAGCCCGCCGGCGGTCTCCGCGCGGTGGACGTCGTAGCGGCCGATCGCGACCGTCGCGAGATAGCTCGCCATGGGCTCGGGGGTGTGCCAGCGGTACGTCGTGCGGCCGTCCTCGGTCTCCTCGCCGGCCGGTTCGCCGTTGGAGACCGCCCGCAGCCCTTCCGGCACGGTGACGGAGAGGGTGTAGGTGGCCTTGTCGGAGGGGTGGTGGTTGCCGGGGAACCAGGCCATGGAGCCGACCGGCTGGCCCAGGGCGAGCGCCCCGTCGGCGGTGCGCAGCCAGCCCTCCTCGGAGCCGTCGGGGTCGGTGACGGTCTCGGGACGCCCCGAGTAGCGGACGACGACCCGGAAGCGCGCGTCCCGGTCGAGGGCGCGGCGCGGCCGCACGGTCAGCTCCTGCCCCTCGCGGCCGAAGCGGGCGCCCGCGCCGTCGACGGTGACGGCGTCCACGTCGAGGCCCTGGAGGTCGAGGTTCAGCGCGGTGAGGTCCTCGGTGGCGCGGGCGTCGATCGTCGCGGTGCCGGTGAGGCGGCGGTCGTCGGGGTCGTAGGAGAGGGCGAGGTCGTAGTGGGTGACGTCGTAGCCGCCGTTGCCCGCCTTCGGGAAGTACGGGTCGCCCGCGCCGTCGTCACCGGCGCCCTCGGCGCCCGGCCCGGGCCCGCACGCGGCGAGCACCACCGCGAGCAGGGCGGCGGCGGTTCCGCGGCTCAGGGGGCGGGGGGTGCGCACGCCGGGATCCTATGGCGGTTCATGGCCTGGACCGTGACACCATCACCCACGTGCTCGACATCGGTTACGCCCTCTCCAACCGCTTCCCCGACCCCCCGCAGACCGACTACCGCCGCGCGGACGTCCACGCCCTGCGGCACGACCTGTTCTGCGGCGACGTCTATCTCGCCGACACCGAGTCGGACCGCGAGATCTCCACGACCTGGGGATGGGTGCCGGTGCTCGACTTCGCGTGGGCGCTGTGCGACATCGTCGAGCGCGTCGACCGCGACCCGGCGGGCTCGCGCGCCTCACGGCCGCAGCACGCCGAGCTGGACTTCACCGAGTCCACGGACCGCCTGCTGTTCGAGCGGCGCTTCGGCTGGGTGGACATCGAGGCGGAGTGGCTGCCGGCGTCCGAGCCGCCGCTGACCTTCTCCCACGCCGAACTGCGCCGTGAGGCCCGCGACTTCCTGCACGACCTGCTGGCCGACCTGATCGACCTGCACGAGGACCTCGGCGAGAACCCGGCGATCTGGACCCTCCAGTCCCGCTTCCCCCGCGTGAGCTGACGGGCCCCGCGGGGCGGCCGTGAACGGTCAGGCGCCGATCCGGTCCACCAGCTCCCGGGCCTCCTCGGTGCGTCGGTGGTCCGGGCCGAGGACGGCCAGACAGGCGTCGTGAGCGGCCACCGCCCGCACCCGCGCCTCGTCGCGGCGGCCCACCCCGAGCAGCGCGGTGGCCGTCGCCAGATCGACGGCGCCCGCCTCCGGCCGCTGCTCCGCGGCGGGCAGGCCGCGGTGCAGCCGCAGGGCGTGTTCCGCCTCGGCGAGCGCCTCCTCGTGGCGGGCCTGACCGTTGAGACTGCGCGCCAGGTTGAGCCGCAGGACGAGGGAGAAGCGCTCGGGCATCCCCCGGGCGGCGGCGAGCACCTCGCGGGCGAGCGCCTCGGCCTCGGGGTGGCGGCCCAGCGCGGTGAGGGCGAAGACCTGTCCGTTGCGGGCGGCCAGCGCCACATGGGCCGCCTCCGGCTCCGGCCTGCGGGCCGCGGCGGACACGACGGCCGCGCACTCCGTCTCGCATTCGGCGTACCGCCCGAGCGAGGTCAGCACCTGGGCGCGGTCCGAACGCGCCTTCAGCGTCTGCGGATGCCCGTCCCCGAAGGCCCTCGCGAAGTGCGGCAGCGCCTCGTCGTGGAGGGCGACGGCCTCGGCATGGCGCCCCTGCGCGCCCGCCGCGATCGCGGCGACGTGGAGCGCCACGGGCGCCCACGTGTCGTTCCGTCGCCGGGACCGGGACGCGGCCACGGCCCGGGCCTCCCTCTCCGCGTCGGCGTGGCGCCCGGCCCGGTGCATGGCGACCGCCTGGGCCAGAGGCGATCCGACCGACGACACGTCAAGAGGGCCACGCGGCCGGAAGATTCTCATGCGCGGAGCATACGAACAACACGCACGTCCGTTCGACGATTCCCCGGACCGGGTGGCGGCCCCGCACCCATGCTCACTCCTCCACCCTGATCCCCAGCTCCCCCGCCAGCACCGGCGCCAGGTCCAGCAGCTGCGCCGTGCTGATCACCGCGCCGGACAGGCGGTCCACGCCGCGGGCGATCTCCAGTGAGGCCGCCTGGCGGAGGTCCACGTCCTTCAGGGTGGCGCCGGACAGGTCCACGGCCGTCAGTGTGCAGTCGGTGAACTCGACGCGCTCCAGACGGGCCCCGCCGAAGTCCGGCTCGACCAGGACGCAGCCCTCGAAGACGACGTCCTTGAGGGCGGCCGAGCGCAGGTTCAGGAAGTCGATCTTCCCGCCGCGGACGCGGACCCGCTCCAGCGCCGCCCCGTGCAGCTGCGTGCCGCCGAGCCGGGCGTCGGTCAGCTCCACGTCGCGGAGGGTCGCGCCCGCCAGGTCCGTGCCCACGCCCCGCACCCCGTCGAGCACCGAGTCCAGCAGCCGGGCCCGGGACAGCCGCGTCTCGTCCAGCGCGCACCCCCGCAGCGCGCAGTCCATGAAGCGCGCGCCCGCGCCGTCCTGCCCGGCGAGGTCCGCGCCGGCGAACTCCAGCCCGTCGTAATCCCCGTCCGGCTCCAGACCACCCCCCTCGAACGCCTCCAGCGGGGGCAGCCGCAGCTCCGGCCTCCGCGCCGCCCGCACACCCGGTCTCCCCGCCGCCGCTCCACGCACCATGCGCACCATGCTGCACCCCGCCTCTGACATCCCGTCCGGCCTGCGGAAACGCCCCGCGTGTCACATCCCGGCGCCGCCGGGCGTCCTGGTTGTGTACCGACCGAGCCCGACCGAGGGAGAAGCCCAGTCATGCACCGCATCACCGTCGTCGGCGGCGGATTCGCCGGACTCACCGCGGCCGTCTCCGCCGCCGAGGCGGGCGCCGAGGTCACCCTGTACGAGGCCCACCACACGCTCGGCGGCCGCGCCCGCACCGCCGACGCCCCCTACCGCACCAACGAGGGCCCGCACGCCCTCTACAGCGGCGGACCCCACTGGACCTGGCTGCGCGAGAGGGGCCTGCTCGGCCCGCTCGCCCCGCTGCCGCTGCGGGAGGCGGCCCGGCTGCGGCTGCGTCACCGGGGCGCCCTGCGCCGCACCCCGCCGCCCGCGATGCTGAAGCTGCTGCGCCCCGGCCTGCGGGCGCCCGTCGACGCCGACTTCCTCACCTGGGCCACCGGGATCGCCGGCCCGGAGGGCGCGCGGGCCGCCGCGCACTTCTCCGCGGTCGCGCTCTTCCACCACGACCCCGGCTCCCTGTCCGCCGCGTTCGTGCACGAGCGGCTGCGCCGGGCCACGAAGCTGCCTCCGGAGGCGCACTACCCGCGGGGCGGCTGGGGCGCGCTGATCGACCGGATGGCCTCCCACGCCTGGAACCTGGGCGTGCGCGTGGAGACCCTGTCCCGCGTCGACACCCTCCCCACCGACACCCCGGTGATCGTCGCCACCTCGCTGGAGTCCGCCCGCCGTCTCCTCGGCGACCCCTCGCTGACCTGGCCGAGCGGCCGTACCGTCCTGGTCGACCTGGCGCTGCGCACCCGGCGCCAAGACCCGTTCGTGGTGTCCGACCTGGACGCGCCCGGCTGGCTGGAGCGGTTCACCGCGCAGGACCGCACCCTCGCCCCGGCCGGCGAGCAGCTGATCCAGAGTCAGATCCCGGTCGGGCCGGGCACGTCGAAGGCCGAGGGCGCCGCCCGCGCGGACGAGCTGCTGGACCTGGGGTTCCCCGGCTGGCGCGACCGGCTCACCTGGCGGCGCGAGGCGCTGGCGGACGCCCGTACCGGCGCCGTCGACCCGCCCGGCGCCACCTGGCGCGACCGGCCCGCCGTGGACCGCGGGAACGGGGTCTACCTGGCCGGGGACCGGGTCGCCGCGCCGGGCGTGCTCTCCGAGGTGTCCTTCACCAGCGCCCTCACCGCCGTCTCCCTCGCCCTCGGCCGGGACGCCCTTGACCTCAAGCGCGCTTGAGGTCGCACGGTGGATGCCGGGGCGCACGGGCGCCCCGTGACAGCCCAGGGGGAGCACGATGCACGCCGTCCGACTGCACGCCTTCGGTCCCGCCGAGAACCTCACGTACGAGCGGGTCGAGGACCCGGTGCCGGGTCCCGGCCAGGTCCGGGTCGCCGTCCGGGCGGCCGGGGTCCACCTCCTCGACACCGCCCTGCGCGAGGGCCTGCGCGGCCCCGGCCCGGGCCCCGCCGAGCTGCCGACGATCCCCGGCCGGGAGATCGCCGGGGTGGTCGACGCGCTCGGCCCGGACGCCCCCGACGGCTGGCTCGGCAAGCGGGTCGTCACCCACCTCGGCTTCGCTCCCGGCGGCTACGCGGAACTCGCCGTCGCCGACGCCGCACGCCTGCACGAGATCCCGGAGTGCCTGGACTTCGCCGAGGCCGTCGCCATGATCGGCACGGGCCGCACGGCGATGGGGATCGTGCAGTTCGCCGAGCCGGGCCCCGGTGACGTGGTCGCCGTCCCGGCCGCGGCGGGCGGCATCGGCACCCTCCTCGTGCAGTACGCCCGGAACGCGGGCGCGACCGTGATCGGCCTCGCCGGCGGCCCCGCGAAGACCGCGCTCGCCACGCGGGCCGGCGCCGGCCTCGCCGTCGACTACACCGCCCCCGACTGGCCCGAGCGTCTCGAGGAGTACCGGGGCAAGCTCACCGTCGTGTACGACGGCGTGGGCGGGGACGTCGCCCGCAC
This sequence comes from Streptomyces sp. P9-2, assembly GCF_051903975.1. NCBI lineage: Bacteria > Bacillati > Actinomycetota > Actinomycetes > Kitasatosporales > Streptomycetaceae > Streptomyces > Streptomyces sp. P9-2. The sequence goes on along the minus strand of NZ_CP192633.1, from coordinate 1,840,601 downwards.
CCTGGCCGGCCTGCTCGCGCCGGAGGGACGGCACGTGGTGTTCGGCTGGACCTCGCAGGGCATCGGCAGCGACCGCCCGTACCTCGTCGACGGCGTCTCGGTCAGCGTCCTCGGCCCCGAGATGCTGCGCCGGGCCGGCGGCGACGACCCGATGCGCACGCTGGAGACCCGCTCCCTCGCGGAGGCGGCCGCGGGCCGGCTCACCCCCGCCGTGCGGCGTTTCCCCCTGTCGCGGGCGGCCGACGCCCACCGGGCGCTGGAGAACAGGGGGACGACCGGGAAGGTGGTCCTGGAGCCGTAGCGCCCCGCCCGCTGGAAAATCCCGGCGCGCCCGCCCCCTTACGGCACTACCGTGCGAGGCGTGATCGACATCCCCGCGGAACTCGCCGAGGCCCAGGTCAAGTTCAACAAGGAGGCCGGGCGCGCCTTCATCGCCGCCCTCCCCGGCCTCGCCGCGGACTTCCTGGACCGCTGGGAGCTGCGCCTCGTCGGGGCGCCCCTGCACGGCGTCAGCGCCCTGGTCCTCCCCGTCGACCGCGCCGACGGCACCCCGGCGGCGCTCAAGCTCCAGATCCGCGACCACGAGAGCGAGGGCGAGCCGGTCGCCCTGCGTCTCTGGGACGGCGACGGGGCGGTCCGCCTCCTCGACCACGACGAGCCGACCGGCACCATGCTGCTGGAGCGCCTGGACTCCTCCCGGATGCTCGCCCACCGGCCGGACGTCCACGAGGGCGTCCTGGTCATCGCGCGCCTCCTGGCCCACCTCCACACCACCCCGGCGCCCCCGGGGATGCGCCGCCTCGGCGACATGGCCGCGTCCATGCTGGAGCGCACGCCCGCCGTCCTCGACCGCATCCCCGACCCCGAGGCCCGCCGCCTGGTCGCCGACTGCGCGGCCGCCGTGCGCGAGGTCGCGGACGAGCCCGGCGACCGGCTGCTCCACTGGGACCTGCACGACGAGAACGTCCTCGCCGCCGACCGCGCGCCCTGGCTCGCCATCGACCCCAAGCCGCTCGCCGGCGACCCCGGCTTCGACCTGTGGCCCGCCCTCGCCAACAACTTCGATCCCGCCGACGTCCTGTGGCGCTTCGACGCGATGACCGAGGTCCTCGGCCTGGACCGCGCGCGGGCCCGGGCGTGGACGTACGGGCGGGTGCTGCAGAACTGCCTGTGGGAGACCGAGGAGGGCCGCCCCCTGAACGAGGCGGACCTGGAGATCGCCCGCCGCCTGCGCGGCCGTACGCGATGAAGGGCCCGGGACATGAAGAACCCGGGCCGGAGAAGGTCCGGCCCGGGGAAGTCGCTGGAGCCCCCTGTCGGATTCGAACCGACGACCTGCTGTTTACAAGACAGCTGCTCTGACCATCTGAGCTAAGGAGGCACCGCGCGCGGCGCGCGCGAAGCGCGGTCCACTGTACACAGTGCCGGTTTCGCCGAGCCACGCACTTGATTCAGGCGCGCCCCACCTCGTACGCGAAGGTGTACGGCACCTTCGTCTCGCCGTGCCGGTAGGTGAAGCCGCCCGTGCCGCGCAGTCCCGCCAGCTCCCCGGTGGCCGAGCCCACGACCACCTCGAACGTGCAGTGCACGGTGCCGTCGTCGGCGAACCGGCCGCGCTCCTCCAGCGCGAAGGCGCCCGCGCGGCCGTCGACCCGGCCGGTGACCAGCTCCATCCCGGCGAAGGCGCCGGTGGCGGCGGTGTCGTAGGCGATGGCATAGCTGCAGACGGTCGCCTCGGCCTCGATGACTCCGGTGAAGGCGTTGACGACGGTGGCGTGCGCGAGCCGGGGGAAGGCGTCCTCCGGCGAGACGGCGATCTCCTTCCAGTCGGCGAAGGTGAAGTGGCCGGCGGTCTCGGTGACGGGCATGCGGGTTCCTCCGGGGTCGGTTCCAGGGGCGCGTCCAGCGCTGTGCCGCCCAGCTTTCCGGCCGTACCTGACACCTTCTGTCAGGTACGGCGCCACGGCCTGAGAATGGGCCGCATGCGCGCCGACCGGCTCCTCACCCTGCTCCTGCTGCTGCAGAACCGCGGCCGGATGACCGCGCCCCAACTCGCCGCCGAACTCGAGGTGTCGGTGCGCACCGTCTACCGGGACGTCGAGGCGCTCGGCGCGTCCGGGGTGCCCGTGCGCACCGAGCGCGGGCCGCAGGGCGGCTTCCGGCTGGTGGAGGGGTACCGGACGCGGCTCACCGGGCTGACCGACGCGGAGGCCGGTTCGCTGGTCCTCGCGGGGCTGCCGGGGCCGGCCGGGGAGCTGGGGCTCGGGGCGGTCCTGGCGAGCGCCCAGCTCAAGGTGGAGGCGGCGCTTCCGGAGGGGCTTGCGGAGCAGGCGCGGCGGGTGCGCGAGCGGTTCCACCTGGACGCGCCGGCCTGGTTCCGGGACGCCGACCCGGTGCCGTACCTGGCGGCGGTCGCGCGGGCGGTGTGGGAGCGGCGGGTGCTGCGGACCCGGTACGCACGCTGGCGCGGCGAGGTGCGGCGGGAGGTGCGGCCGCTGGGGCTCGTACTCAAGGGCGGCATCTGGTACCTGATCGCCCTCGCCGACGACGCGGTGCGCACCTACCGCGTCTCCCGGTTCCAGGAGGTGGAGGAGACCGGGGAGGAGTTCACCCGGCCCGCCGGGTTCGACCTGGCCGTGTACTGGACGGAGACCTCGCGGCGGCTGGAGGCGGCGCTGCGGCAGGACACGGCACGGCTGCGGCTGTCCCCGCGCGGGCGGAAGCTGCTGCCCATGCAGTTCGGGGCGGCGGGCGCGCGGGCGCTGGCGGCGGCGGGGCCGCCGGACGAGGACGGCTGGGTGGAGGTGGAACTGCCGGTGGAGTCGGAGGCGGTGGCCACCGGCGATCTGCTGCGGCTCGGCGTGGAGGCGGAGGTGCTGGGCCCGCCGGGACTGCGGCGGGCGGTCGCCGAGGCGGTGGCGGTCCTGGCCGCCCGCTACGACGCCGCCCGCTACGACGCCGACCGCCCCGCCGACCGCCCCGAAGCCGACCGCCCCGAGGCAGGCTGATCCAGAGCCGACCGGATCCGAACAGGATCGAAAGTTCCCGCGAAATTCACAGCCGGGAAACTGCTGACAAGCAGGTGAACGCCAGGTACCGTCCTGAGCCAGTTCACTCGTGTGGACCACACCACAACGGAACACCCGTCGTGGCATCACCTTCCTACTCGGATCGTCCGGCACGTTCCTGCCGGTAGAAGGGGACCATTCACATGGCCACTGTCACGTTCGACAAGGCGACCCGCATCTACCCGGGTTCGACCAAGCCCGCCGTCGACGCCCTGGACATCGAGATCGCGGACGGCGAGTTCCTCGTCCTGGTCGGCCCGTCCGGTTGCGGCAAGTCCACCTCGCTCCGCATGCTCGCGGGCCTCGAGGACGTCAACGGCGGCGCCATCCGCATCGGCGACCGCGACGTCACGCACCTGCCGCCGAAGGACCGGGACATCGCCATGGTGTTCCAGAACTACGCGCTCTACCCGCACATGACGGTGGCCGACAACATGGGCTTCGCGCTCAAGATCGCCGGCGTCAACAAGGCGGAGATCCGCAAGAAGGTCGAGGAGGCCGCGAAGATCCTCGACCTCACCGAATACCTGGACCGCAAGCCGAAGGCACTCTCCGGCGGTCAGCGTCAGCGTGTGGCGATGGGCCGCGCCATCGTGCGTGAGCCGCAGGTGTTCCTCATGGACGAGCCGCTGTCCAACCTGGACGCCAAGCTCCGTGTGTCCACCCGTACGCAGATCGCGTCGCTCCAGCGCCGCCTGGGCATCACCACCGTCTACGTCACCCACGACCAGGTCGAGGCCCTCACCATGGGCGACCGCGTCGCGGTGCTGAAGGACGGTCTGCTCCAGCAGGTCGACACCCCGCGCAACATGTACGACAGGCCCGCGAACCTCTTCGTCGCCGGCTTCATCGGCTCCCCGGCCATGAACCTGGTCGAGGTCCCGGTCGCCGACGGCGGCGTGAAGTTCGGCAACTCGGTGGTGCCGGTGCAGCGTGACGCGCTCTCCGCCACCAGCGACAAGACCGTCACCGTGGGCGTCCGCCCCGAGCACTTCGACGTCGCCGGCGCCGACTCCGACCAGGGCGTCGCGGTCACCGTGAACGTCGTGGAGGAGCTGGGCTCCGACGCCTTTGTCTACGGCACCGCGCAGATCGGCGGCGAGGCGAAGGACCTGGTGGTCCGCGTCGGCGGCCGTGAGGTCCCGGAGAAGGGCAGCACGCTGCACGTCGTGCCGCGCTCCGGCGAGACCCACGTGTTCTCCACGTCGACGGGCGCCCGCCTGTCCGACTGAGCGCGTTGACGCCGAGGGGCCCCGCAGCACCGCTGCGGGGCCCCTCGCGTTGTCGACAAATACCCCGGCAATTCCGACGAATTACCCCAACTCGTCAACACGCGGCGCGGAAGTAGGCGTTCCACGTCCCTCGTAACGGTGACGGAATGTTTCACCTCGGCTACCGGACGCTACCCTCACACGCGTGACGCACTCCATTCACCCTCAGACGCGACGCGGCCGGGGCCCCGCCCGCCGGATCGGCCGCTCCCTCGCCCTCGTCCTGCCCGTCGTCCTGGTGCTCTCCGGCACCCTCGCGGTCGCGCGGGTCGACTGGTCGGGGAACCCGCAGAGTCCGGTGCTCACCGCCGCGGACACGTCCGCCGCCGGCGCCTCGTCGCGGGCCGCCTCCCGCGCCCCCCAGGACGTGCTGCGGGACCAGCTCCTGATGGAGCTCCAGAAGAAGGACCCGGGCGCCGCCCTGACCCAGCTCCAGCAGGCGGTGAACGACCGCCCGTCCCTGGCGAAGCACTGCGCCTCGATCGCCCGCTCCCTGGGCAAGGCGGCCGTCCGCGTCTACGGCCCCACCAAGGCCCAGTCCTACGCCCGCCCGGTCTGCGACACGTCGTTCGCGTCGGGAGTGGTCGCGGCCAACGGCTAGCGCGCCCGCGCCCCCGGTCGCACCCACCCGCCGCCACTGCGGGCAGGTGGTCACGACCAATGGTCAGCGCGCCGCGCCTCCGGTCACACCCACCCGCCGCCACTGCCGGCAGGTGGTCACGACCAACGGCTAGCGCGCCCACGCCTCCGGTCACACCGCCGCCACTGCGGGCAGTCGTGACTCCCCCCAGTGTCTTAAGGGCCTGGGAGGTGCACCCAGGGGCGGCACGGGTGGGCGCAGCGGTGCCCCCGCGGGCAGCGACGACGCCGCCCGCACCGCATCCGGGCGGGACGCGCCCACTGCCCCACACCGCACCGGCGGCACCGGCCCCACGCCCCTGCGGCCGTCCGGCCGGCCGAGGACGAAGGCCCGCTGCCGCATTCGCGGGGGCGAGCCCCCACCCCGGCACCGCACCCAGCACCGCAGGCCCCCGCCACCCGGCGCGCGGTGTCTCGCCCCCGCGCGCCCGAGCCCGTCCGGTGCCGGGCAGCAGGGCCACGCGCCCACAGGCCGCACCGACTTCAACTCCCCCACCCGAGGGCGTCCGAGGGAAGGCCCCGACACCATCGCGCCCCGCGCGCCCCGACCCCCGGGAGTCCGCGGCCCCCGGCCGCGTAAAGTGCGGGCATGACCGATCCGCGTGCCGTGTCCCGCCCCACGCAAGCCGTAGTCCTGGCCGGCGGCCAGGGTTCCCGGCTCCGTCCGTACACCGACGACCGGCCCAAGCCGATGGTCGAGATCCCCGGCACGGGAACCCCGATCATCGGCCACCAGCTGACCTGGCTCGCCGAGGAGGGCGTGACCGACGTCGTCGTCTCCTGCGGCCATCTCGCCGAGGTGCTGCAGGAGTGGCTGGAGAGCACGGACCTGCCCGTATCCGTCACCACCGTCGTCGAGCCGGAACCCCTCGGCCGCGGCGGCGGACTGAAGTACGCCGCCGCCCACCTGCCGCACCCGGACCGTCCCTGGTTCGCCACCAACGGCGACATCTGGACCCGCTTCTCGCTGCGCGACATGGCCGACTTCCACACCGAGCGGGACGCCGTCGCCACCGTCGCGCTGGCCCGCCCGCGCCTGCCGTGGGGCGCCGTCCGCACCGACGGGTTCGGTCTGATCACCGACTTCATCGAGGCCCCGCCGTCCACCTTCGAGATCAACGCGGGCGTCTACGTCTTCTCCCCCGAGTTCGCCGGCCTGCTCCCGGAACGCGGTGACCACGAGCGCACCACGTTCCCGCACCTCGCGCGCGAACGCCGGCTCGCCGGGTTCACGATCCCGCAGGGCTCCTACTGGCGTGCCATCGACACCGCCAAGGACCTCACCGAGGCCGCCAAGGAGCTTGCGTCGCAGGGTCGTTGAGACGCCCTCGGTCACACGAACGGGGTCCCGTACGCCATCACGTACGGGACCCCGTCGTCGTGTCCACCGGCGTCCGCTACCCCAGCAGGCCGCCCACCAGGCCGGGGCGGTCCGAGGAGCCGCCGTCGTCGCCGCCGGGCGTGCCGCCCCCGCTGCCGCCGGAGCCGTCGCCGCCCGAGGTCGGGCCGGCGGTGGTGCTCGGCGCCTGGCCCTCCGGGGAGGACTGCTGCGGCGCCTGCCCCGTGCTGCCCTGCGTCTGGCTGGGCGCCCCGGTGACAGCACCCGCGCCCTGGGTGGCGCCGGGGGTGCTGCTCGTCCCGGCGGACGGGCTGGTCGATCCCGAAGTGGCGCCCTGCGTGGGCGAGTTGGACGCGGACGGCGTCCCCGTCCCGCCCTTCTCGTTCCGCTCACCGGACTCCTCCGGCAGCGGGGACCCCGGCAGGTTGTTGCGCGGCGCCTCGCCGGGTCCCGGCACGACCACCCGGTCCGCGTCCCGTACGGCCCCGCCGAGCAGCGCGCCCACGAGCATGCTGAACCCGCACACCACGAACGTGACGAGCGCCCCTCGGCGCAGCACGTAGCGCCGCAGGTCCCAGATGTCGGCGCGCGGCCCGAGCCGCCGCCAGGCGCGGCCCGCGAGGCTGCCGTCGACGGAGTAGACGGGCGCGCCCGCGATGATCAGCGGCGACCAGGCGGCGAGGTAGATGATGTCGGGCGTCTCGTAGACGGGGGCGCTCTTCCAGCTGACGCTCACCAGCAGCGCCGCCGAGAGCATGGCCCCGACGCCGGCGGCCACCCGCTGCCAGCAGCCGAGGACGGTGAGGACGCCGACGACGACCTGGGCGAAGGCGATGGCCAGCCCGGTGCCGATCGGGTGGGCGAGCGCGAACTGCCGCAGCGGCTCGGCGACCTCCCACGGGTGCAGGCTGTGCAGCCACTTGACCATGGACCCGCGCGGCCCGCCGTCGAAGTACAGCGGGTCGCACAGCTTGCTCATCCCGGCGTAGACGGAGATCCCGCCGAGGAAGACGCGCAGCGGGAGCAGCACCACGCCCAGGTTCATCCGGCGCCCTGGGTAGTACGCGTGGCGCGCCGGGTCGTCGCCGTGCCGCCGGGCGCGCCGGCCGCCCTCCTGCCGCTCCTCGATCTCGTAGGCGGGCTCGTACGTGTCCTCGTCGAGGGACGCGTGGCCGTCCTCGTCGTACGCGCTGCCGACCGTGCGCATCGGAGGCAGCAGCGGGCCGTCGGCGTGGCCGCGTGGGGCGCCGACGAAGGGGCTCTCCAGCGGCTGGGTGTCGTCGTCGTACCCGCCGTACCCGCCGCCCTGTTGCGGGAGGATGCGGGTGCCGCCGGAGTCGGTGAGGGGCTCGTCTGCGTGGCGCAGGCCGCCGTGCCGCACGGCCTGGAGGAGACGGTGGGCGCCGGTGTCGTCGGGGGCGGACCTGCCGCTCCACACGACGGGACGGCGGCGCGGGGCGGCCGGACCCGCGCCCACGGTGGTGACGACGGGGATCCGCGCGGTGTCCGCGCCGGTAGTCATGTGCCGTGCGATCCGCGGCGACCGGACGCCTCGCGCCGGACCGGCCAGCTGCACGCGGAAGCTGGCGTGGTTGACGATGACCTGGGCCGGATCGCTCGGCACCTTCACCATGCTCAGCGCGGGAGCGTCGTCGAGTCCCGACGAGCGGGCCCCCGTGGGTGTGCGGGGTGGTGTTCTGGTGTCCACACTCATCTAACCGAGTGACAAGGCGTTAGGACACTGCCTTGACCGGCCAGATGTGTCCGGACCGCGTCAAGCCGGTCCGGACCGTCCGGAATCCACCAAGTGGGTGACTGAGTCGCACACCCGTTCAGCTACGGCGGCGGGCCGCCTCGTACAGCACGATGCCCGCCGCCACACCGGCGTTGAGCGACTCGGCGCCGCCCGGCATCGGGATCCGCACCCGCACGTCGCAGGTCTCGCCGACCAGCCGCGACAGCCCCTTGCCCTCGCTGCCGACGACGATCACGACCGGCCCGTCCAGCGCCTCGACGTCGCCCAGCTCGGCCTCCCCGTCGGCGGCGAGACCGACGACGAGGATGCCCGCCTTCTTGTACGCCTCCAGCGCCCGCGTCAGGTTCGTCGCGCGGGCGACGGGCGTGCGCGCGGCGGTGCCCGCGGACGTCTTCCAGGCGCCGGCGGTCATCCCGGCCGCGCGACGCTCCGGCACGAGCACGCCGTGCCCGCCGAACGCGGAGACGGACCGGACGACCGCGCCCAGGTTGCGCGGGTCGGTGACCCCGTCGAGCGCGACGATCAGCGGGTCCTCGCCCTCGTCGTGCGCGGCGGCGACCAGGTCCTCGGGGTGCGCGTACTCGTACGGCGGGACCTGCAGGACCAGGCCCTGGTGGTTGAGGCCGTTGGTCATGCGGTCCAGCTCGGGGCGGGGCGCCTCCATGAGGTTGATGCCGCCGCGGTCGGCCGCGAGCTGCAGCGCCTCACGCACCCGCTCGTCGTTGTCGATGAACTGCTGGACGTACAGCGTGGAGGCGGGCACGCCGCCGCGCAGCGCCTCGACGACCGGGTTGCGGCCGACGACCAGCTCGGAGGCGGACTTGCCGCCGCGCCGCTGGGTGGTGCGGCCCTGGGCGCGCCGGGCCTTCGCCTGGGCCGCGCGCTGCTTGGCGTGCCCCTTGCGCATCTCGGCGGGCGGGGTCGGGCCCTTGCCTTCCAGGCCCCGGCGTCGCTGGCCGCCACTGCCGACCTGCGCGCCCTTCTTGCCGGACATGCGGCGGTTGTTCGCGGCCATGAGGTATCCGTCTCCGTGAAGTCGTGGGGGGTGCGCCACATGGGTGGGCGCTCCCGTGTTCGTGGGTGTGCCTGTGCAGTGTGTCGCCCGGCGGCCCGGACGGCACACTCGATCTTGCGCGCGGCCGGGACCGGTGAGGTCCCGGGCCGGGTTCCGCGGCCGGCCGGCCGTGGTCCGCAGCCGGTCGGCCGTGGGTCCCGGGGGCGGTGTCTCAGCGGGGGCCGAGGCTCCAGCGCGGGCCCTGCGGGCTGTCCTCGATGACCAGCCCGGACTGGTTGAGCTGGTCGCGGATGGCGTCCGCGGTGGCCCAGTCCTTGCGGGCCCGGGCGGCCTCGCGCTGGTCGAGGACCATGCGGACCAGGGTGTCGACGACGCCGTGCAGGTCGTCCCCGCGGCCGTCGTCGCCGGCCCAGTGCGGGTCCAGCGGGTCGAGGCCGAGCACGCCGAGCATGGCGCGGACCTCGGCGAGGCGGGCGACCGCCTCCTCCTTGTCGTCGGCGGCCAGCGCGCTGTTGCCCTGCCGGACGGCGGTGTGCACGACGGCGAGCGCCTGCGGGACGCCCAGGTCGTCGTCCATCGCCTCGGCGAACGCGGGCGGCACCTCGGCGGCGGGCTCGACGACCCCCCCGGCCTTCTCCACCACGCGCTGCACGAAGCCCTCGATCCGCGCGAACGCGGACTCGGCCTCGCGCAGGGCCTCCTCGCTGTACTCGATCATCGACCGGTAGTGCGGGGTGCCCAGGTAGTAGCGGAGCACGATGGGACGCCAGCGCTTGACCATCTCGCTGACCAGCACCGAGTTGCCGAGCGACTTCGACATCTTCTCGCCGCTCATGGTGACCCAGGCGTTGTGCACCCAGTAGCGGGCGAACTCGTCGCCGTAGGCCTTGGCCTGGGCGATCTCGTTCTCGTGGTGCGGGAAGATCAGGTCCAGGCCGCCGCCGTGGATGTCGAAGGCGGTGCCGAGGTACTTGTGCGCCATCGCCGAGCACTCCAGGTGCCAGCCCGGACGCCCGCGTCCCCACGGCGTCTCCCAGCTGGGCTCGCCCGGCTTGGCCGCCTTCCACATCGCGAAGTCGCGCGGGTCCCGCTTGCCGGTCTCGCCGTCGCCGGACGGCTGGAGCAGGTTGTCCAGCTCCTGGTTGGACAGCTGCAGGTAGTCCGGGAACGAGGTCACGGCGAAGTACACGTTGCCGTCGGCCTCGTAGGCGTGCCCGCGCTCGATCAGGCCGCGCATCATCTCGACCATCTCGGTGATGTGGCCGGTGGCGCGCGGCTCGTACGTCGGGGGCAGGCAGCCGAGCGCGCGGTAGCCGTCGCTGAACGCGCGCTCGTTCTCGTACCCGATGGCCCACCAGGGGCGGCCCTGCTCGGCGGACTTGGCGATGATCTTGTCGTCGATGTCCGTGACGTTGCGGATGAACGTGACCTCGAGGCCGCGGTACTCGAACCAGCGGCGCATGATGTCGAAGTTCAGGCCCGAGCGGATGTGGCCGATGTGGGGCGCCGCCTGCACGGTGGCACCACACAGGTAGATCGAGACGCAACCCTGCCGGAGCGGGGTGAAGTCACGGATCTGCCGGGCGCTGGTGTCGTACAGGCGAATAGTCACGACACCAGGGTAGTAGGCGCGGGGGTGTGCAGTGTGCCTCCGGCGGATTCGGGGTTGCATGTCACGTGCGGGCCCGGTGAGGGCTTGTCGCGCAGTTCCCCGTGCCCCTGAAGGTGTGGTTCTTCACCCTGCTTTTACGACCAGGGCCGTCGCCACTGCCATCAGGCCCTCGTCGCGGCCCGGGAAGCCCAGGCCGTCCGTCGTGGCTCCCGAGACCGAGACCGGGGCGCCCGCCGCCTCGGAGAGGATCTTCTGGGCCTCCTCCCGGCGTTTGCCGATCTTGGGGCGGGGGCCCACGACCTGGACGGCGATGTTGCCGATGCGGAAGCCGGCCTCGCGGACGATGCGGGCGGCCTCGGTGAGGAGGGTGACGCCGGAGGCGCCGGACCACTCGGGGCGGCCGGTCCCGAAGTGCTGTCCGAGGTCACCGAGGCCCGCCGCGGAGAAGAGGGCGTTGCAGGCGGCGTGGGCGACGACGTCCGCGTCGGAGTGGCCGGCGAGGCCGGGGCCCTCGCCCTCCCACTTCAGGCCGGCGCACCACAGGTCGCGGCCGTCCTCGAAGGCGTGGATGTCGGTGCCGATGCCGACCTGCGGCAGGGGGTGGTAGGTCTCAGAAGCCATCGTTGAGCCTCCTGCGCGCCAGGACCGCCTCGGCGAGGACCAGGTCGAGGGGGCGGGTGACCTTGAAGGCCTCCTCGTGCCCGGGGACGGTGACGACGGTGAGGCCGAGCCGCTCGACCATGCTCGCGTCGTCGGTGACGTCGTCCGTCACGGTCTCGTGGGCGCGGACCAGGGTGGCCCGGTCGAAGCCCTGCGGGGTCTGGACGGCGCGCAGCCGGGAGCGGTCGGGCGTGGCGACCACGGGCTCGGGACCGCCCGGGGCGGCGGCCGGCTCGACCTGCTTGACGGTGTCGGCGAGCGGCAGCGCGGGGACGACGGCGGGCGCTCCGTCGCGTACGGCCTCGATGACCGCGTCGACGGTGTCCACGGGGACCAGCGGGCGGGCCGCGTCGTGGACCAGGACGATGTCGTAGCCCTCGGGGAGCGCGTCCAGGCCGAGCTTCACGGACTCCTGGCGGCTCTCGCCGCCGGGGACGACGAGGACCTCGGTCCGCTCCGGCAGGGCGTGCGCGTCGAGCAGGGACTTGACCTCGCCGGCGCCGTCGGGCGGCGCCACCACGACGACGAGGGAGACGGCGCGGGAATCGGCCATCGCGCGTACGGCGTGGACGAGCATGGGCGTGCCGCCGAGCGCGCGCAGCGCCTTGGGGGCACCGGGGCCGAGCCGCACACCCCGGCCCGCGGCCGGGATGACGGCCGCCGTCCGGACCGTCGGACGGCCGGGTACGGGGGTCGGCGAGGACGGCGGGAGCGGATCGTCAGACATCGGTTCCTGTCAGGTTTGTGGGCTCGGCCTACGTGGGTATGGCCTGGGCGTGCCCCGCTCCCATGAGCGGGGAAGTGCCGGGCGTTCCGCCTTGACCAGCCCCTTCCGTGACTCTGGTCGAGTCCGACCGCCCGGGCCCGGCACGCCAGGGGTGGGGACGTGAGTGATGACACATTCCCCGTCTCGGCGCAAGTGCAGCCTACGTAGGGTGTCCGGGTACGAACATGCCGCAGCGCCCGGCGACGTCCTGGACGTCATCGGGCACCGCGGCATTTCGATGCGCTGAGTGCTCTGAGTGCTGCTCCGACGGCCGGCGTGACGGCACGCGACGGGCAGAGCCACGACTCGGAGGACTCAGGAGGCGAGAACCTCGTCGAGGAGGGCCTCGGCCTTGTCCTCGTTGGTGTTCTCGGCGAGGGCCAGCTCGCTGACCAGAATCTGACGCGCCTTCGCGAGCATGCGCTTCTCACCTGCGGAGAGACCGCGCTCCCGCTCCCGGCGCCACAGGTCACGCACGACTTCCGCGACCTTGATGACATCGCCCGAGGCGAGCTTCTCGAGATTTGCCTTGTACCGACGGGACCAGTTCGTGGGCTCCTCGGCGTACGGCGCGCGCAGCACCTCGAAGACCCGGTCCAGCCCGTCCTGACCGACCACATCACGCACGCCGACGAACTCCGCATTGTCCGCTGGCACACGTACCGTCAGGTCACCCTGGGCGACCTTCAGCACCAAGTAGGTCTTGTCCACGCCTTTGATCTGGCGAGTTTCGATTGCCTCGATCAGCGCGGCCCCGTGATGGGGATAGACCACGGTGTCGCCAACCTTGAACGTCATGTGACAGGTACCCCTTCCGTGGCTATCCAGGGTAACACGGATACGGCGTCTTCTGAATGGCGTTTTCGCAGGTCAGGGCCATTCTCGGGGCTTGACAACAGCAACAGGAACGTGCTTCGGGCAGCTAGCGGAAGCGGGTATTCGCAGGTCGGAGCGGCTCTCCGGGGCAAGTGAAACGCGCACGTTACACCCTTCCGGAGCCCCACACGAGCGGTCGAACTTCCCCAAATGTCCGGTTCCAGATGCGCGACTTCCGCTACTCCGTTCGGTGAGCCGAGCCGGTTCCGGCCGAATCCGGAATTGATCACACGGTGTGAGGATCGGCGGCCGGTGATCAATTACCGGGGATCCCCCTCATTCCTTCACCGAAATGCGCGCGCGCGTGAATGGAGGGGCGCCCGGGACGGAAGTGGCGAGTGTTTACCCGCGGGTCACTTGTGGTTCGTGCGACGCGAGAGGCGCGGCTCGCGGGAGTCGGTGGTGATCGGGTGACATCCCCGGCGCGGGCACTCCTCACCGGCGTGACCCGGGTAGGCGTGGGGAGGGTCGGGTGCAGCAGCCTGCGGGAGGCTCGGTAACCTGAGGCCGCTGACAGACACTTAGGGCGGCTTTACCCGGTCGCCACACACGCTCGAGTCAAGGAGTTGCCGCCGCCGTGAGCAGCAGCCTTCGACGCGGCGCCCTCGCCGCCGCCGCCCTCGCAATCTCCCTCGCCTCGCTCTCCGCGTGCGCGGCCGGCAACAACGCCCAGACCCTGCAGATCCAGCCGGACAACGCGTCCACGACGGTCGGCGACATCCAGGTGCAGAACGCCACCGTCATCACGCAGCCGGACCTGGAGTCGACCGGCCCCGCCGTCATCTCCGCCACGCTCTTCAACTCCGGCGACAAGGACCAGACCCTGGAGTCGGTCACCGTCCCCGGCACCGGCAAGACCGCCGAGCTGTCCCCCGCCAAGGGCGGCGACCTGGTCGTCCCGGCCGGCGGCAGCCTGATCCTCGGCGGCGAGGGCAACGCCTCCGCCGTGCTGCCCAGCAGCCGCGAGGCCGTCCAGGACGGCAACGCCCAGGAGATCACCTTCACCTTCAGCGAGACCGGCGACGTGAGCCTGCGCGCCATCGTGTTCCCGGCCGAGCACTTCTTCAAGAGCTGGGGCCCGAGCGAGGCCCCCGCCGCAGGCGCCTCCACGTCGCCGTCGGCGGACGCCTCCGGCAAGCCGGCCGACGAGGCCACGGGCGAGGGCGAGCAGTCGGGCGAGGGTGTCGAGTCCGGTGAGGGAACCTCCGGCGACGAGCCCACCAGCACGGGCGCCCCGTCGGGCACCCCCTCGGACGCGGCCTCCGCGAGCCAGGAGACGTCCGGCCACTGACGGCCGTCCGCGCACCGCACGCAACGCCGAAGGGCGGGCCCCCCACCGGGTCCCGCCCTTCGTGCTGTGTCCCTGTCGTGAGGCCTACGGCTCGAACTTGTAGCCGAGCCCCCGCACGGTCACCAGATAGCGGGGCGCGCCCGGGTCGGGCTCGATCTTGGCGCGCAGGCGCTTGACGTGGACGTCGAGGGTCTTGGTGTCCCCCACGTAGTCCGCGCCCCACACCCGGTCGATGAGCTGCATCCGGGTGAGCACCCGGCCCGCGTTGCGCAGCAGCATCTCCAGCAGGTCGAACTCCTTCAGCGGCAGGTCGATCTTGGTGCCGCCGACGGTCACCACGTGCCGGTCGACGTCCATCCGCACCGGGCCCGCCTCCAGGGCCGCCGGGGCGGTCTCCTCGGGCTCGCCGCGCCGGCGCAGCACCGCGCGGATCCGGGCGACCAGCTCACGCGAGGAGAACGGCTTGGTGACGTAGTCGTCGGCGCCTATCTCCAGGCCGACCACCTTGTCGATCTCGCTGTCCTTGGCGGTCACCATGATCACGGGGACGTTGGAGCGGCCGCGCAGCTGGCGGCACACCTCGGTGCCCGGCAGTCCGGGCAGCATCAGGTCGAGGAGGACGAGGTCGGCCCCGTTGCGGTCGAACTCGTCGAGTCCGTCGGGCCCGGTGGTCGCCACGGCGACCTCGAAGCCCTCCTTGCGGAGCATGTACGACAGGGCGTCGGAGAAGGACTCCTCGTCCTCGACGACGAGCACTCGGGTCACGGAAGGACCTCCGGGGAGGGAAGCGTTGCGTACGCGGATGGATCGGACGAGTGGGGGGAGGGGTGGGACGTCCCTCCGGCCTCTGCGTCGAGGCCCTCGGAGTCGTCCCGCTCGGACGGCCGGCGGCCGCGGGCCGGACGGGCCTCGGGCAGCCGCAGGGTGAAGGTGGAGCCCTGGCCCTCGGCGCTCCACACCGTGACCTCCCCGCCGTGCGAGGCGGCCACGTGTTTCACGATCGCGAGGCCCAGCCCCGTGCCGCCGGTGGCACGGGAGCGGGCGGGGTCGACGCGGTAGAAGCGCTCGAAGATGCGCTCCTTGTCCTTGTCGGAGATGCCGATGCCCTGGTCGGTCACGGCGATCTCGATCAGGTCCCCGCCGGGCTGCGCGACCGAACGGACCGCGATGCCCACGCGGGTGCGGGCGGGAGAGTAGTTGACCGCGTTCTCGACGAGGTTGCCGAGCGCGGCGGCGAGCTGGCCGCGGTTGCCCCAGACCCGCAGGTCGGCGGCGCCCGCGGCGGCCATGGTGATCTCCTTGGTGGACGCCTGGTGCCGGCAGCGGTCCATGGCCTCGGCGACCAGTTCGCCGACCGGGACCGGCTCGGCGTCCTCCAGCGGGTCGTCGTTCTGCACGCGGGAGAGGTCGATCAGCTCCTGCACCAGGTTGGTCAGCCGGGTCGCCTCGATCTGCATGCGCCCCGCGAACCGCTCCACGGCCTCGGGGTCGTCGGAGGCGTCCATCACGGCCTCCGACAGCAGGGACAGCGCCCCGACGGGGGTCTTGAGCTCATGGCTGACGTTGGCGACGAAGTCGCGCCGTACGGCCTCGATACGGCGGGCCTCGGTGAGGTCCTCCACCAGCAGCAGCACCAGCCGGGAGCCGAGCGGCGCCACCCGCGCGGACACCGCGAGGGCCTCGCCACGCCCGGTCCCCCGGCGGGGCAGGTCCAGCTCGACCTGCCGTATCTCGCCGTCCCGCCGGGTGTCGCGGGCCATCTTCAGCATCGGCTCCACGGCGAGCTTGCCGCCGCGGACCAGTCCGAGGGCGTACGCGGCCGAGCTGGCCTTGACCACGCCGTCGTTCTCGTCGAGGACCACGGCGGACGAGCGCAGCACGGACAGCACGGTGTCGACGCCGGGCGGGAGCACGGCGTCGGTGTGCAGCGAGGTGCGCGTGGGGCGCCGCTGTTCGCGCTCACTGACGCGGAACGCCAGCATGGCGATGACGCCGGTGAGCAGTCCGGCGATCGCAGCCGCTGCGGCGACCGCCGCGTTCACGTCCATGCGTCCAGGTTAGGCATGGGGCGGGCGCGGCCCACAGCGCTCGGCGGGCGACCTCGGACACTCGTCGCCCAGAGTTCACCCACAGGCCAGGACCGGTTCACGCGAGGTGACGGAACCGGACGCGTGGAGGACGGAACGTGGGAGCGTGGGTGGGAGCCGAGGGCCCCGGAGAGCCCGGACCGGGACAGCCCGGACCAAGACGCACGAGAGGAACTGCGATGCGGGACGCGTACCACGAGGAACTGGATTCGATCGGCGACGGTCTGGTGGAGATGGCCCGGCTGGTCGGATCGGCGATCGGGCGCGCCACGACCGCCATCCTCGACGCCGATCTGAAGCTCGCGGAGAGCGTGATCGAGGCCGACCAGAAGGTAGACGAGCTGCAGCACGACCTGGAGGCGCGGGCCATCGCCCTGCTGGCCCGGCAGCAGCCGGTGGCGACCGACCTGCGGATCGTCGTCACCTCGCTGCGGATGTCCGCCGACCTGGAGCGCTCCGGCGACCTCGCCCAGCACGTGGCGAAGCTGGCCCGGCTGCGCTACCCCGAGCGTGGGGTGCCGCGGGACCTGCACGCCACGATCCTGGAGATGGGCCAGCTCGCCCAGCGCCTGATGGCGAAGGCGGCCGAGGTGATCATCACCAAGGACGTGGACCTGGCGCTCCAGCTGGAGCAGGACGACGACGCGATGGACCTCCTCCACCGCACCCTCTTCCAGCACCTGATGGACGACCGCTGGAAGCACGGCATCGAGACGGCGGTGGACGTCACCCTGCTGGGCCGCTACTACGAGCGGTTCGCGGACCACGCGGTGTCGGTCGCGAAGCGGGTGGTGTACCTGGTGACGGGCGAGCACGCGGACGAGATCCAGGCGGATCTGCAGCCGGAGATCGCGCCGGTGCAGGGGGTGGAGGGCAGCTGAGGCTGCTTGTGGACACGGCGTGCGGGCGGCGGCCGGGGGCGCGGGTGAGCTTCCGCCGCCCCCGATGCGCCGTTGATGCGCCCGGCCGGGTGGGCATGCAATGGGTGGCAGGTGTGCGCAGGCCCCAGTCCGAGGAGGGACCCATGGCCGAATCCCCCGGCACGACGCCCGACCCCACGCAGGAGCGCGAGACCGAGCAACCCGCCGAGGTCAGGAACCTCACCCTGATCGCCGCCTGCGGCTGCGGTTCGGGATGCGGCTGCGGGTGCCAGTCGGGCAGCCCGTGTCAGTGCGGGTGAGATGACGTACGTACGCAGGCCCCGCGCGCCGGTGACGGCGGGCGGGGCCTGTGGTCGTGGGGCGTGTCAGGCGCTTTGCTTGGCGGGCTCGGTGGAGTGCTTGGCGGGTTCGGCGCCGGTGTCCGCGTCGGTGTTCCCCGGCAGCCGCCGCATGAGCAGCCCGTACCCGAGGCCGGCGACCGTGCCGACGACGGCGCAGGTGCCCCAGAGCCAGGCGGCGCCCCAGCGGTCGATGACGAAGCCGGACAGCAGTGGGGCGACGAGGGCGGCGACCGCCCAGGACGAGGTGTAGACGCCCTGGTAGCGCCCGCGCCCGTGCACCGGGGAGAGCCGTACGACCAGGCCGGTCTGGACGGGCGCGTTGACGATCTCGGCGAGGGTCCACACGCAGACGGTGAGGGCGAAGACGCCGACGGACCCGGCGAAGGCGGTGAGGCCGAAGCCGTATCCGGCGAGCAGCGAGGAGACGATCAGCATCCGGCGCGGGTCGCGGTGCTCGATGAGCCGGGTGACAGGCAGCTGGAGGACGACGATCAGGACGCCGTTGACGGCGATGGCCATGCCGAAGTCGGCGGGTGTGAAGCCGGCCTCGCCCATGGCGACCGGGAGTCCCAGGTAGCCCTGCTGGAAGACGAGGGCGATGAGGAAGGACAGCCCGACGACGCCCATGAAGCGGCCGTCGCGCAGCACGGTGCCGAGGGAGACGGAGTCCTCGTCGGTGCCGCCCGGTCCGGCGGGCTTCTGCTCCGGCCGGGACTCGGGGAGCTTGACGAAGACGAGCACGGCGCACAGGAGGGTCATCCCGGCCTCGATGAGGAAGCCGGCGAGGTAGCTGACCTCGGCGATGAAGCCGGCGCCCACGGAGGAGATCGCGAAGCCGAGGTTGATGGCCCAGTAGTTGAGGGAGAAGGCCCGGATACGGTCCTCCGGCCGCACGATGTCCGCCATCATCGCCTGCACGGCGGGCCGGGAGGCGCTGGACGCCATGCCGACGAGGAAGGCGACGGCGGCGATGGCGACGGGGTGGTGGACGAAGCCGAGCAGGGCGACGGAGAGCGCGGTCGCGGTCTGGGCGACGAGCAGGGTGGGGCGCCGCCCGAGCCGGTCGGTCATGACGCCGGCGCCGAGGGAGGAGATGACGCCGCCGAGCCCGTGGAGGGCGACGACGAGACCGGCGTAGGAGGCGGAGTAGCCGCGGTCGAGGGTGAGGTACAGCGCCATGAAGGTGGCGACGAAGGCGCCGAGCCGGTTGACCAGGGTGCTGGTCCACAGCCACCAGAACGCGCGGGGAAGCCCTGAGACGGACTCGCTCAGGGCACGTCTGACTCCGGTGACGGACATGGGTGGCCCCCCTGACGCCCGGGCCCGGCCCGGGACGGCATGTAAGTGTTGGTATCGGCGAGCACAACTTACGAAAGGAGGCCTGTGGGCGGCCACTCGATTAACAGATCCCGTCAAGCGTCCGCCAGGCGGGCAGGGCGCGCGGGCCGTGTGGGGCGTCGATTACGCTCGGGCACATGGCCGACGCACCGTACAAGCTGATCCTCCTCCGCCACGGCGAGAGCGAGTGGAACGAGAAGAACCTGTTCACCGGCTGGGTGGACGTCAACCTCACGGCGAAGGGCGAGAAGGAGGCGACGCGCGGCGGCGAGCTGCTCAAGGAAGCCGGCCTGCTGCCCGACGTGCTCCACACCTCGCTCCAGAAGCGCGCGATCCGCACGGCCCAGCTCGCGCTGGAGGCCGCGGACCGCCTGTGGATCCCGGTCAGCCGCAGCTGGCGCCTGAACGAGCGTCACTACGGCGCCCTCCAGGGCAAGGACAAGGCGCAGACGCTCGCGGAGTTCGGCGAGGAGCAGTTCATGCTGTGGCGCCGCTCCTACGACACCCCGCCGCCGGCGCTGGACCGCGACGCCGAGTACTCGCAGTTCAACGACCCGCGCTACGCGACCCTCCCGCCGGAGCTGCGTCCGCAGACGGAGTGCCTGAAGGACGTCGTCGTCCGCATGCTGCCGTACTGGTTCGACTCGGTCGTCCCGGACCTCCTGTCCGGCCGCACGGTCCTGATCGCCGCCCACGGCAACAGCCTCCGCGCGCTGGTCAAGCACCTGGACGGCATCTCGGACGCCGACATCGCGGGCCTCAACATCCCGACGGGCATCCCGCTGTACTACGAGCTGGACGCCGACTTCAAGCCGGTCACGCCGGGCGGCAAGTACCTCGACCCGGAGGCGGCCGCGGCGGCGATCGAGGCTGTGAAGAACCAGGGCAAGAAGAAGTAAGCCCGCACGAATAAGCCCCCTACCTGCGGGTTCTCCGCCGGGAGGGGGCTTTTCGCTGCCTCTGGGCCGTCTCTGGGCCGTCAGGTGCGGGACGACTCCGGTCGGGCCGTGTCGAAGACGGCGGCGACCGCCTTGCGGGTGCGCTCCTGGCTGGACGGCAACAGGTGCGCGTACACGCGGAGCGTCAGGCCCGGGTCCGAGTGCCCCAGGTACTCGGCAAGAGCTTTGATGTTCTCGCCCGCGTCCAGGAGCACCGAGGCGTAGAAGTGGCGGAGGGCGTGCATGCCGTTCTCGCGCGACTCCGCGTACGGTCGACCTCGCTCGGGCACAGGGATGACGCCAGCCGCAGCCAGCGCTGGCTTCCACGCCTCCTCATTGAGCGACGTACGCCAGACGTGCCCACCGCGCGGTCCGGTGAAGATGAGCCGCTTGGTCACCGGAGGACCGTCGGCGACCTTCCACGGCAAGGTGATCTCGACCGGCGGGAACCGCTTCATGTGCGCCCGGAGTGCATCGGCGACGGGGCCGGGAAGCGGCACGTCCCGCAGCTTGCCGCCCTTCGGCGGCGCGAACACGGGCTTGCTGCGGCTCAACTTCAGTTGCTGGACCACGTGGAGCGTGTCCGACTCGAAGTCGATCGCGTCGACGGCCACGCCCAGGATTTCGCCCTGGCGGAGCCCGCAGCCGCCGCCCAGGTCGACCATGGCTTGGTAGCGCTCGGGCATGGCGGCCCGGACGGCGAAGACCCGCTCGGATGTCCACGGCACGACGCGCTTGTTGTCGACGGTCGGCGGCCGGACGGACCGGGCCGCACACGGGTTTCGGGGAAGGTGGCCGTCGTCCACGGCCGCGCTGAGCGCCGCGCGCACGTTGGAGTAGATCGTCCGGGCGTACGACCCGCGGATGCCGTTCTCCTGCAACTGCCGCACCCAGTCCCGGATGTGCGCCGGCTGGAAGGAGCCGAGCGGACGCGAGCCGAGGTAGGGGAAGGCGTGCAGCCGTAGCTGCGACTCCATCGAGGCTTGGGTGTTCGGGTCGGCGCCCTGCGTGGCGACCCAGCGCTCGGCGTACTGCTGAAAGGTGATCCGGGCGGCGCGCGGGTCGATGTACTGCCCGCGCGCCATGTCCGCCTCGATGTGCGCCAGCCACTGATCAGCGAGCCGCTTCTGACGGTCGGGGAAGCTCTTGGCCTTCTCCGTGCCGTCCGGGCCGACATAGCGAGCGCGGTAGCGGAGGCCGGATCCGTAGCGCTCGGTCTTGACCTTGCGCACCTTCCCGTCCGGGCCGGTCTCGGTTCTGTACCAACGGTCTTGGACGTGCCCGGCCATCAGGCGGCAGCCCCTTCCCGCAGTGACTCGACCCACGCCTGGACGTCCGCAGGGTCGTAGCGCAGGTGCCGGCCGACCCGGAAGCCACGGGGACCGGTGCGCTTGCGGCGCCACTGGTAGACCGTCTCGACGCTGGGCAGGTCGAACATCGCCACCAGGTCGTCAGGAGTCAGGTACCGCGACGGCAGAGGCCTCGACTCGGGGACCACGTCCACAACAGTGCTGCGTCGGCTAGCCATGTGCGGGCTCTCCTTCCGCTCCCGCATCGGGCTCGCGTGTAGCGGCAAGCCAGGCTTCTGCGGCAGTCAGGCCGGTACCGGCGAAGCGCCAGTGGCGGAGGACAAGGACGGTGCCGGGGTCGGGCAGCGGGTGGCCGGCCTCGGCCGCGCGTTCGCGGGCCAAGGCTTCGTTGTGGTCGGCGCGTGCCTGGCGGAGGGCGCCAAGGGTGACGGAGTAGGCGCGGGACTTGGTGGAGAAGTGGCCGCGGAAGCCGAGCATGTGGGCCCACTTGCGCAGGCGGAGGTCTTCCAGCTCGGGGAGCGCCCCGAGGTGCCAGCAGGTGAGGATCATGCGCCGGGCGTGGTCGGTGACGTCGGAGCCGATCAAGTCCGTGATCGGGTTGCGGATGGGCCGGTCGAGGGTGCCCGCCGTCTCGGCTCCCTTGGTGGCGTACTTGGCGATGTAGGCGGCCACGGCCCGGCTGGACAGTTCCGAGCTGCCTGCGAAGTCGGCCGACCGGATGGGGCGGATGTCGAGCTGGTCGCCGAAGCGGAAGGTGTACGCGTGTCCGTCGAGGACCGGACCGGGCACCTCGGCTTCCTTGGCCGCCCAGCGGATCGCATCAGTGAGGAGTTCGGTCGTGGCCCAGGCCGGCGGGGCGTCCTCGGCGCCGTCCGGGCCGTCGAGGCGGATGACGGCATGGAAGTGGACGGCGCCGCGCCGCTGGTACTCGGCGACCTTGGCGTAGGAGACCTTGAGGCAGTGACGCAGCGCCGAGCGGCTGAGGCCCGCGCGGGAGGCGAGGTGCTGGCGCAGGTAGGTGGTGAAGCGGCCCCAGAGCTTCCCCGCGTGAGCGTTCCACAGGACGGCCGCGCGGTAGTCGTATCGGTCCGGGTCCAGGGGCGTGCCGAGGGCGGGGCCGTCGTCCGGGTGAAGGCGTCCGCAGCGGCACCGGCCGCCGCCGGGGCGATTGTGCACGGGGCCGAAGGACGGTGCGGTGAAGGTGGCGAAGACGCGCGGGTGTTGGGCCACGGCCGGGCCGATGCCTTTGCCGCCGCTCAGACCGGCCGTGACGAGGTGGAAGGTGTCTTTGCGGTACACCTCGGCGCACGAGACGCACCGAGTGGCGCGGCGGTTGTTGCAGCGGATGAGGAGCTGTCCGGCCGGGAGGTCGCGGTCGGTGATCTCCCGGACGATCTCCCCGGTGGCGGCGTGGACGTCGAGCCGGTGGCCCTCCATTCGAATGGGCCGCTCGCAGCCGCCGAGGCGCTGGATCTGGTGGGCGTAGCTGCTGAGGTCGCCGTGCTGGGCGAGTGCTGCCAGCTGGCGGATAGCTGCGGTCGGAGCCGCAGGAGTCATGTTCGGGGTCCTCCTTGTGTGGGTGAGCGTGCAGTTGGGCTTGTCGAGGGGGCTAGACAGTGCGAGAACACCGGGAGGTCGGGGCGGTGGTGTCAGCGGCGGGCGATGACGGAGCGGACGGTGAGGGCACATACGGCCACGGATGCGGCGGTGAGGGCGACGGCGAGGAGCATGGAAACCAAGACGGCGCCGACGACCAGGACCACGGCGGTGCCGCCGCCGACCAGGGCGAGCACGGTGCCCGGCGTGAGCTGGACGGCCGGACGGGCCGGGGTAGCGGGTGCCGGCGGCGGGGCCGAGGTGTCCGGCGTGATGGTGGTCAGTTCGGCGACAGCGGGCGGGGTGGTCAGATCGGTGGGCTGCGGCATGGTCGGGACCTTCGGTCGGAACATGAGCGGTCTCCCTTCGCGGGTCACTTGACGGCGGGGTCGATGACGGGGGCGAGCAGGCTGTCGGCGAGCAGGTAGCCGCCGAGGAGCAGTACGGCGATGAGCCACCAGGGCGGGCGAATGAGCTTGACGCCGAGGACGCCGACGACGAGCAGGGCGAGCCAGAGCGGAACGTCCATGTCGGTGGTCTCCTGTCAGGCCGGGCAGCGGTGGGTACGGGCGGCGAGTTCGGCGGCGGCGCGGCTGTCGTACTCGGCGGAGAAGTCGCAGCGGGGAGCGGTGCAGGCGGCCAGGTGGCGGTTACGTCCGCGGTCGATGTACGAGGCGACGTTGACGGGGCCGATGCGGCGGACGTTGCGGAAGCGCGGGTTCATGGTGGGTCTCCTCTCTCAGAGGTGAGCGGCGACGGATGCGGTCATGGACGGGGGCAGGCCGAGCCGAGTGCGTACGGCGTCGGGGTCGGCGGGGCGGCCGGTGGCCGAGCGGTGTTCCTCGGCCAAGGCCCGGACGCGGTCGACGAGGGCGGGCGGCAGGGCGACGGCTGGAGCAGGCGCCGGGGCGGGAGCGGTGGCCGGTGCGGCAGCAGGCTCGGGAGCCGGTTCGGGGTCGGCGGGGTACGGAACCGTGTGATCGGGCCCTTCCACGCCGGACGAATCGCCGTCAGGAGCCGCTACCGCGTCCGTCGCGGGAGAGGCTGTGGGCCCTTCCGGGGTGTGCGGAGCGTGGGCCAGCAGCGTGCCGCCGAAGAAGGCGACAGCGGGCCAGCCCGCGACCGTCACGCGGAGCCAGGCGGGTACGTCGTCCAGGTCGAGGAGGCCGGCCGTGGCGACGTTGGCGCCGAGGGACGCGGCCAGGGCCACGAGGAACCACAGCCGCGGGCCGCCGGCCGCCAGGCCCGCTCGCTGTGACTGGCGCATCCGACGCCAGGCGGCGACCAGGAGCAGGTCGACACTCACGGGGTAGGCCCACGCCTTCCAGCCGTCCTGTCCGGCCGCCGCGGCGACGTCGTGCAGGTGGGAGAAGGACAGGGCACCGGCGATGACGGCCTGCACGATCACGGCGTCCACGCGGGCCAGGTGGGCACGCATCGGCTCGGGCTCCTTCAATTCGGGCATGGTAGGGGTAGGGACTTGGCGTGAGGCGGTCACGCCGACCGTGGGAGGGAAGTGCGGCTACCCGGTCACCGGGCGCGCGGTAGGCGGCGCGGCGGGAACAGCGGAAGGCTGCGCCACGACAGGTCGGAAGGCCTCCAGGCGAGGCAGTTCCGGAATGAGGCCCGAAGTGTCGCGGCAGACGGCCGCCGCGTCTTCGAGGGTGAGGTGCGGGGAGCGGACCCGGGACCAGCCGCCGGAGGAGTCACCGACGACCGCGACGCCGGGTCGTTCGGCCGGAATTCGGGTGGCTGCCAGCGCCGCTTCCGGTGCGATGTCGCCGAGGGCCATGTTGGCGGACGTCTCGTCGTTGACGCGGTGGCAGACCCGCCCGGTGAGCTGGGCGCGGAGCATGGTGGCGCCCTTGCCGAGTTCGGCGCCGAAGCGCTGCCCGCACACCTCCAGGTAGATGCCGGCCGCGCGCCCGAGCTGGGCGAGGCGGATGAGCTTGGTGACCATGGCGTCTCGCCGCTTCTCGTCGTCCTTGCTCGGGGCAAGGAAGAGTTCGGCGACCTCGTCGACGACGACCACGACCGGCACCGGTCGCGCCTTCTCCGGCAGGCCCCAGACGTCCGAGGTGAGCACGGCATCCGGACCGGCCCCGCCCCTCATGCCGATGAGGCGGAAGCGTGCCTCCATCTCGTCCACCAGGACGTCAAGGAGGTCGTTCGCACGGTCCGGTGTATCGGCGAGCGCCGACAACCGGGGTGCGAACGGCGCCAGTTCGACGCCCCATTTGCAGTCGATGCCGACGAGTGCGACGGGTTGCCGGGCCAGCCCGCAGAGCAGGTTGCGCAGGTACACGGACTTGCCCGACTGCGTTGCGCCGAGGATGAGTTCGTGCGGCACGGTGCGGAAGTCCCGGACGTGCCAGTGTCCGTCCTCACGCAGTGCCAGGGGCAGGGTCAGCGGTTCGGTCCGCAGCCCCCGACGAGGGGGCCGTACGTCGGTGAGGACGTCCCAGCCGACCAACCGCAGCTCCAACCGTCCCGGCTTGGTGGGACGGACGTGCACGGCGTGCGCACCCCAGGCGTGCCGTAGCCGGTCGGCCGAAGCGTTGAAGTCTTCGGGTGCCTGGCCGGCCGCCATGCGCAGCCGCATCACGAGTCCGGACCCGGTCGGCAGCGGCAGCGACCGACGAGGCGGTACGGGAGCGGCCTGTCGCCCCACCATCCGGGCGGTGGCTCGGCGCATGGCAGAGGCGGGCACCGTCAGCCCGCAGGCGTCCATGGTGGCCCGGTACGTGGTGAGCACCCGCAGCGTCACGGCCGGATACCCGACCAACCACCAGAACAGGACCGGCAGTCGACGGCGTACGGCGACCAGCCCAGCCGCCACCAGCAGCGCTAACAGCAGAATCCACAGGGCGTCGGTCATGGCGGTCAGCCCTGCACCGCAGCGGGGGTGTCGACCATGACGGCGTCCGCCCGGTAGGCGATGCCGTGCCGAGTACGACCGCCGAACTCGCTCTCCCAGGGCCGGGCAATAAGGCCGGACAGGAACACCGGTGCGCCCATGGCCAGTCCTTCACCGATGCCCTTCTCGGGCACCGTGACCTTGATCATGTCCGAGCCGCCCTGGGCGATGAACACCAGCTCCATGACCATGAGACGGTCGTTGGTGACCGGGTCCACGGCCACCTCGCCGGTCTGCCGGTCCCTCACTTTGACCTCGGGGAGCTTGGTGACCAGCAGAGTGGCGGACGAGGTGTCCACGGGGATGACACGCATTCTGAACCTCACTTGATTCGGGCGCCCTCGTGGACGCCGAGCCGCTGCATACCCCCCTAGACAGCACAGGGAGGCGCCCACCCCAACCGTCTAGGGGGGTTGACGACAACCGTAAACCGACGCCCCGTCAACTGTCTAGGGGGGTATACGAACGTGTCGCGCGAGCGTCGATGGGACCACCCGATCTCGCAGCGGCCGGTGACGCCATTCGGGAGCCCCTCGCCCGCTTTTAGACCACCACCGTCACGGGTTGTCGAGCAGGCCCAGCGCCGTATCCGGGCGGCAGTGCACGCACGCCGGCACGCCATGCCGCAGAGCTTCAACCACCTGCTCGCGGGACGCGGGACGACACCGGCCCGACTTCGTCGCTGCCCAGCAGTCCCCGGCATGAACGGCATCCACGTTCTTCCGGTTGAGCCCGTGCTGGAGCAGCCAGTCCGGAGGCGGCGGCCGCATCTCCTCACCTCGACGCCGCTCAGCCTCGCGCCGCTCCTCGTCCGCGATCCACCCGTCGAGCTGCCGCACGGCAGCCGTCGCCTGCTGCACGACCACACGGCGCGCGAAGCGCAGCAGCTCCAGTCGGGACGGTTGGTCGCTCACACGTTCGATTCTACGGTTGGGTGTGCGGCTACGACGAGGGCACCCAGTGGAGAACCGTGGCGTCGTCCCTCGCCTTTCCGCGAGGCCATCGCTGCCCGTCGGGATCGCTGTTCTCCGCTTCCCGTACACGGCGGATGAGTTCGTCCGGGCTGGCGGACGCGAGCACGTCCAGCACGTCCGTCCAGTCGGCGAGGCCGAACCGGTCGACGAGGCGTGTCGCGCCGTCGCTCAGCAAGGTCACTGACGCCAGCGACTCCAGCGGCACCGTTCCGGTGAGGGCGTGCTCGGCTGCCCGTGGTTCGGGGCCGGCGATCCAAAAGCCGCCCGGCCGGTTGCGGAGTCCTGTCAGGTCGTCGCGGTACTGGGCCAGGGCGGCAGCGTGCTCGGGCGTGCCGGTGGGCAGTCGGTCGACCGGCGCGCGAAGTTGCTTCCCGACCTGGTCCAGACGGTCGTCGGTGACAGCGGTCGTCTTCCCGTCCTGACCGGCGAGGAGGAGGGTCGAGTCACCGAGGACGAGGTACTCCATCCCTCCCCCGCCGACGCGGACCGCGACGACTGTGCTGGTCGGGCTGGCCCGGTAGGTCAGGTCACAGGTGTCCTCGTGCAGAGATCGAACGCCGCGGATCGCGCCGGCGAGACAGTCAGCGAGCGGCCGGGCGGGATCTCCCGCGATGTTGCCCAGCAGCAGTCCGCCCAGCGTCGAGGAGAACCACGCGATGCCGTGCACGCATCCGGTCTCGGCCCCGGCGACACCGGCACCGTCGAGGAGGACGGCCGCACCGGGAGCGACGGCCGCGAAGTCCTCGTTCTGCTGGTCTGGTTCAGCGGGCAGCGTGCCGAGGGCGACGTTCACGCCGTCGCCTCCTCGTCGTGCAGGTAGAGGGGGCAGAGGAGTTCGGCGGATTGCGGCTCTTCGGTATCGGGGTCGTATTCGACACTCACCAAGGTGGAGAAGTGCCGCTCCCCCACCTGTCCCCACAGCGTGCTGAGGTCTGAGGTGAGCAGGTGGACGACGCCGAGGGAGCCTGCCGTGTGGATGCCGGCGATGGCGAGGATCGAGCCGTTGCCGTCCGGGCGGGGCAGTCGGCCCAGGTATCCGACGTCGTGCGGGCGGCTCGGCTCGAGGTCCGCCCCTGCGTGATAGGCCGTGCCGGTCCGCCGGTCCACGAGCGCCCAAGGCTCACCCTCCGGGTGTTCCCAGGCGAGTACCGGGTCCTGGGCATACAGGTCACGCATAGCCTCGGACATACCCGGACCGCAGACGACGACCAGGCCGTCACGGTTGAGGTCGACCTCGCCGCTCACCTGCACGTGGCCGGAGCTGACGTCGAGCCCGTACGACTTCGCCAGCTCCTCCAGCCGCTTGCCGGAGTTCATGTCGGCCATGGCGACGACCGGACGCTTCTTCGCGTCGTCCCACCGCAGCGGCGTCACCACCGTGACGGCACCCGTCCCGAGGAAAGCCCCCTCGGGCGCCGGGCCGGTATGCCGGATCTGATGGATACGCCCGCGGCTCAGGCCGGCCTTCTCGGCGATCTGCGCGTAGGACATTCCTTGCGCGTGGAGGTCCTGAACCACGCGGCGGCGGAGCCGGGCGAGTTCGGTCACCTCCTGCTGCGCAGCGGCCAGCCTCGTGGTGACCTCACGCAGGAGCAGGTACGGATCATCGATCGCCATGATCCGCTGCAACTCGTCCGACATGACCACACCTCCCAGAAGTACCCAGGAGTCTAGGGCCCTAGACGGAATGGGCGGGAGGCGCCGTCCCGTACGACTTTCAACGACGAAGAAACGCGACCGCCGCCGAGGCACACCCCGAGGAGTCACCCGCCACCGCCGACACAGCAACGGCCACCTATCAGCGGACAGTGCGCGATCACGCACCCTCCCAGGCCAGCTCCGCCCACACGGAACGCCCGTCGGGCCAGTTCTTCACACCCCAGCCCTTCGCGCAGGCCGCGATCAGCAGCAGCCCGCGCCCGCCCTCTTCCTGGCTGGTCACATCGCAGAGGTGCGGTACCCGTTCGCCGCCCTGATCGACCACCTCGATACGGACGAAGCCGTCACCGAAGCCGACGACCACGAGGAACCAACCGCCTTCCGCACCGCTCAGCGAGTGACGTACGGCGTTGGTGGCCAGTTCGCTGACAACCAGGGTGGCGTCATCGACCGGCCCCTTCTCGGCGACTAAGGCAGCGACGAAGTGACGGGCCTGGACCACTTGCTCGGCAAGACCCGGGAAGGCGCGGCACCACTTAGTACGCATGGCAAGCTCCTTGTCTACGTCTAGGGGACTAGACAGCGCGCGACGGCAGGCTATGCCCACAGGAAGCCAGCACGCCAGGCATGTAGAGGAATTATTCCTCTAAGGGGTGACCGTGTCTCCCAGCTCGCGGAACTCCTTCATCACACGCAACAACAGCTCACGCGCCTCGCCACCAAAGACGGATGCCTCTTGGAAGCGGCGGAAGGCATCCTCGTACGCAGCCACCTCGGCGGAGTCGACCGACACCCGTTCACCGGTGAACGCCTCGATCACGACGGCCTGCTGGTCGCACAGCGTGAATCCGTGACGAGGCAGAAGCGGCACCGGGCGACGCCACGGGATGACGCCGAACCGCACGGTGCTCAGGCTCTCGACGGCGAGCA
Source organism: Streptomyces sp. P9-2 (assembly GCF_051903975.1). NCBI lineage: Bacteria > Bacillati > Actinomycetota > Actinomycetes > Kitasatosporales > Streptomycetaceae > Streptomyces > Streptomyces sp. P9-2. Next base: position 1,811,337 of record NZ_CP192633.1, on the reverse strand, counting down.
GCCGGTCGAGTTGGGCGAGCATCAGCGCCGGCGTGCCCGGCCAGGTCCGCAGCACGGCTTCCGTCAGCACGAACACCGACTCGCGCCCCGGCTCATACAACACGCTCTGCCGCTCCACACGGGCAGCGACAGCCCGACCGACCGCCTCAGGGGTCGAATCCGGCGCGCTCTCGAAGACGTGACGGGCGTACTCAGCGCTCTGCAGCAGGGCAGGCAGAACGACGCACTGGAACGACCGAACCGACCGAGCACCGCGGACCGCATCATCAACGACGAGCCCAACGGGCAGCCCCGCCGGTTCCGAGTCGGTGGCGATCACAGACTCAACGGCGACGAGCAGGTCATGGACTTCCCCCGCCGCCGACTCATCGAGGTTGAGCGCCCGGCACAGCCGGTCCAGCACATCGCCGCTGGGGACCATGCGCCCGGTTTCCACCTTGGAGACCGTCGGCTGACCAACGCCAGCCCGCTGAGCCAGAGCAGCACCCGTCAGACCAGCCTCCGCACGCAGAGCCCGAAGACGTGCCCCAAGCACCCGCATCCGCTCGCGCCGTTCACTCCCCATACCCAGGGTTCTACACCACGAGCCGACAGCGGCCAGGCGCAAGAGCAGCATCAACAGCCGCCAGCATGAATGTGATTCAAAGTCTCTCTACTGGTTCAAGGCGGCTCGCTCCGCTCACCGCACGCGGCCCGGCCCCCGGCCGGGCCTGCGCTCCTGTCTCCGCCCCGCTCCAGCCCGGCCGGCATCCGTGCCGCGCGCAGCAATCAGCCGCCTGACGTCAGAGAAGGGGTTCGTCGTGGCTGGGGCGGTCGGTTCCGCGGCTTTACGGAGCCACTTTGGCGCGAGCCTCGAAGATCATGGCCCCAACGTCGTGCTTTACCGGGCAGGCCCACTACCTGCCCGACGCGCCGGAAGCTTACGGGGCCATGATCACTCGCGCCAAAGCAGCGCCACCCCAAAGCCGCTCCACCGCCCTGGGTGGCGCACAGGAACCGCTGGCCAGAAACGGTCATGAAAGGCCTTGCTTCCGTATGGTTTCGGTCTTTTTCGATGTGTGGGGCGGTGCGGGAACTGCTCGGCCGGTGGTGGTCGTCTGCGCGGGTGCACCCTTTGGTGCGGACAGTGGTCTGTGCGGCAGCGGGAAAGGGAGGGGTCGGGGATGGCTGAAGAGATCGGGATTGCGGAGGCTGTGGAGCATCTGCGGGCGGAGTTGGTGGCCGCTGCGGCAGGCGGTGGAAGCGGTCCGCGGTTCGAGGTGGGGCCGGTGGAGCTGGAGTTTTCGGTGGAGATGCGCAAGGAGGGCAAGGCCGGGGTGAAGGCGTGGGTGGTGTCGGCCGGTGCGGGGACGTCGAAGGTGTCGGTGCACCGGGTGAAGCTGGTGCTGACGCCGAAGGACACCACGACGGGCACGGCGTATCACGTGAACACCGACCGGCCGGATGAGACGGGTGAGGTGCTGGGTTCCCGGTTCGGCGAGTAACCGGGTGGCATCCACGCTGCGGGTCGGCCCGCGCCTGGATCGGGGGCGAGGCCTGTAAGGACAGGGATCGGGGAGGCAGGGCGGGGTGGACAGGGCGCGGGTGGCGGTGGTGCGGTCCGGTGAGGCTCGGGGGTCGGGGTATGTGCTGGGCGGTCGGCTGGTGCTGACGGCCGCGCACGTGCTCAAGGACCGCGGGCGGGTGTCGGTGCAATTGCCCGGCCATGCCGGGCGGGTGCCGTGTCGGGTGGTGTGGCAACGGCTGGAGGACGGCCCTCAGGGGTGGGACGCGGCGTTGCTGCTGGCCGGGGAGGATCTGTCGGACAGGCCTTTGCCCGGGGTGCGGTGGGGGCGGTTGGTGACGGTGCAGGCCTGTCCCGCACAGTGCCTGGGTTATCCGGTGGTGGGGCAGGCCGGTGCCGATGCGGTGTCGCTGGTGCAGGCTGACGGGCGGGTGCTGCCGGAAAGCGGCCGGGACAGGGACCGGTACGTCCTGGTAGGTGAGGCGGGAGCCGAGCTGTATCAGGGCGCTGCGCCGTGGGGCGGGATGTCGGGGGCGGCGTTGTGGTGCGGCAGCGCATCGGGAATGGCGCCACTGCTGACCGGGGTGGTGGCCGGTGATCCGCCCGGCTGGAACCACACCCGGCTGGAGGCCATGCCGGCCTATGTCCTGGCGTCGGATCCGGTGGTACGGGAGCTGATCGAGGAGCACACCGGGCGGGCGATGCTACTGGAGCCCGCAGACCTGCAACACCTCGCCGACCGCACCGCCATCCCCCGGCCGCCTCGATCCCCGGCCGAGCTGCTGCGCCCGGAACAGGCGACGGTGTCCTTCATGGGCCGCGAAGATCTGCTCGAGAAGGATCTGACCCCTTGGTGCGAGCTGCCTTCCAGCCAGGCGCAGTCCGCCCCTCACGATGAGCCTGCCAGCGCATGGGATTGGGGGCAGAGCCTGGTGCAGGCTCGGTTGCTGACCGGGCCGGGTGGTGCGGGAAAGACCCGGCTGGCGGCCGAACTCGCCACCCGGCTGACGAGCCGGGGCTGGGCCGCGATCCGCCTGACCACCGATACCAGGGTGCCGCTGGATGTGTTGTCCCAGGTGCGCCGGCCGCTGCTGATCGTCGTCGACTACGCCGAGACCCGCGTCCCGCAACTGCATGCTCTGCTGGAGGCGGTCGACCACGACCAGGTCACCAGCCCCGTGCGGGTGCTGGCCCTGGCCCGTGCCGCGGGCGACTGGTGGACCCGGGCCACCGAACACCCCCACAGCCAGGCCCTGGCCACCGCCCCTGTCACACCGGTTCCGGCCCTGCACCACACCTCCCAGGACCGCACCGCCGCCTACCGGCAGGCCCTGGGCGACTTCAGCACCCGACTGCGCCGGCTCTTCCCCGCCACCGACTGGGCGGCCCTCCTGCCTGCCCTTACCACTGTGGACGCGATGCCCGCCCTGGCCGGCGCCGAGTTCGACACACCCTTGTCGGTGCAGATGGCCGCCCTCCTCGCCCTCCTCGACACCACCGGCACCCCGCAAACCCCAGGCCGGACCACCGCGTTGGAAGGCAGGCTGCTGGGACACGAACGCAAGTACTGGGACGAGACCGCCAACAGCCCCGAGCGAGGCCTGACCGGGGAGCGCAGCGGGACCGAGACCCGTGCCCTCGCCGTCGCCCTGGCCTGCCTGGCCCCCGCGACCGACCGTGATCACGCCAGGGCGCTCCTGGCCCAGCTTCCCGGTCTGGCCGACGACAGCGCGGCCGCCGTCCGCGGGGCACTGGCCACCTGGCTCGCGGATCTCTACCCGACCCCGGCAGGCTCCGTATGGGGCAGCCTCCAACCCGACCGCATCGCCGAATACCACCTCGGCACCCAGCTCAGCCGCGAACCCGCCCTGTTCACCCGCATCCTGACCACCCTCACCGGCGCACCTGCCGAACAGGCCCTGACCGTGCTGGCCCGCACCGCCCAGCACCCCCACCACCACAACGCGATCAACGGCATCCTGCGTGACGCCCTCACCACGGCCCCGACCGTGCTGGGACCGGCCGCCCTGACCACAGCGACCCGCACCGCCCATACCTCGCCCTTGATCGACGCTCTGACTCACCTGACCCGCGCTACACAGGACATCACCCTGTTGCACCACCTCAGCGACCAGCTACCGGAATCCACCCTGGCCCTCAGCGAGTGGGCAGCCGACCTCAGCACAGCCCTGGTCGAACACCACGACACACACGAACCCAGCCTGCCCGACCTCGCCATGTCGCTGAACAACCAGTCCAACCGTCTGGCGGACCTGGGGCGGCGCGAGGAAGCCCTGACCGCCATCACCCGCGCCGTCGACACCTACCAGACCCTGGCCAAGCAGCGGCCCGACGCCTTCCTCCCCGACCTCGCCGGTTCGCTGAACAACCAGTCCAGCCGTCTGGCGGCCCTGGGGCGGCGCGAGGAAGCCCTGACCGCCATCACCCGCGCCGTCGAAATCCGCGAAACCCTGGCGCAGCAGCGGCCCGACGCCTTCCTCCCCGACCTCGCCATGTCGCTGAACAACCAGTCCAACCGTCTGGCAGACCTGGGGCGGCGCGAGGAAGCCCTGACCGCCATCACCCGCGCCGTCGAAATCCGCGAAACCCTGGCGCAGCAGCGGCCCGACGCCTTCCTCCCCGACCTCGCCATGTCGCTGAACAACCAGTCCAACCGTCTGGCAGACCTGGGGCGGCGCGAGGAAGCCCTGACCGCCATCACCCGCGCCGTCGACACCTACCAGACCCTGGCCAAGCAGCGGCCCGACGCCTTCCTCCCCGACCTCGCCATGTCGCTGAACAACCAGTCCAACCGTCTGGCAGACCTGGGGCGGCGCGAGGAAGCCCTGACCGCCATCACCCGCGCCGTCGACACCTACCAGACCCTGGCCAAGCAGCGGCCCGACGCCTTCCTCCCCAACCTCGCCATGTCGCTGAACAACCAGTCCAACCGTCTGGCAGACCTGGGGCGGCGCGAGGAAGCCCTGACCGCCATCACCCGCGCCGTCGAAATCCGCGAAACCCTGGCGCAGCAGCGGCCCGACGCCTTCCTCCCCAACCTCGCCGGTTCGCTGAACAACCAGTCCGGCTGTCTGGCGGCCCTGGGGCGGCGCGAGGAAGCCCTGACCGCCATCACCCGCGCCGTCGACACCTACCAGACCCTGGCCAAGCAGCGGCCCGACGCCTTCCTCCCCGACCTCGCCACCACGCTGAACAACCAGTCCGGCTGTCTGGCGGACCTGGGGCGGCGCGAGGAAGCCCTGACCGCCATCACCCGCGCCGTCGAAATCCGCGAAACCCTGGCGCAGCAGCGGCCCGACGCCTTCCTCCCCGACCTCGCCATGTCGCTGAACAACCAGTCCGGCTGTCTGGCGGACCTGGGGCGGCGCGAGGAAGCCCTGACCGCCATCACCCGCGCCGTCGACACCTACCAGACCCTGGCCAAGCAGCGGCCCGACGCCTTCCTCCCCGACCTCGCCACCACGCTGAACAACCAGTCCGGCTGTCTGGCGGACCTGGGGCGGCGCGAAGAAGCCCTGACCGCCATCACCCGCGCCGTCGACACCTACCAGACCCTGGCCAAGCAGCGGCCCGACGCCTTCCTCCCCGACCTCGCCACCACGCTGAACAACCAGTCCGGCTGTCTGGCGGCCCTGGGGCGGCGCGAGGAAGCCCTGACCGCCATCACCCGCGCCGTCGAAATCCGCGAAACCCTGGCGCAGCAGCGGCCCGAAGTATTCACGGAACCTCTGAAGCGGAGTATCCAGCTACGCAAGTTGCTGGAAGAAATGCCAGAAGAGTGATCCGTGACCGCTTCCGCACCACAACCGCACCAGATCGAGCAGGGAACAGCGGGGTATCACAGTGAAGCAGACATCGCCGACGAGGGTGCAGATTACCCATCGACGCAGGTCAATGCCCTGACCGACCGCAAATGATCGCAGCTTCCCAAGCTGAGGGCTCATGCCCCATCGTCACAGGCCGGTCGTCGTGGCTTGCTCTGGTCCACGACACCGGCAGCTAGCTGAGGCCGGTGGGGGTGCAGCGAGGCATACGCGTGCGTGGTTGGTTGGCGCGCTCGCCGTCGTGGCTGGCTGTCGGCGGCTGAGGTTCAGACGGGCGCGTCGAGGGCGCCGGCCGTCAGTCGGAGGCGGCATGCTGGGCCGTCTCTGGGCCGTCCGACGTCGCTCGACAGTGACCAATGACGACCAATGACAACCACCAGGCGCGCGAGCCAACCGCTCCTGAGCTGGGAAAATGCAGGTCACCAAGATCTCCGGCAAGACCCAGGGCAAGAAGAAGTAAGCGCCGTAAGGCGCCGTAGGGGCCCAGGCGTAAGCCCCCTGCCTGCGGGTTCTCCGCCGGGAGGGGGCTTTTCGCTGCGGCGGGGCCGTCTGTGGGCCCGCGGGAAGGCCCTCAGGCGGGGCGGGTCAGACGGGCCGTCAGGACGCGTGCCCGGGATCGCTGGACCTTTCGCGCCTGGGAGGCGGCGAAGCGCAGCAGGCCCAGGGGTGTCCGCAGGTGCAGGGTGTCGGTGACGATGCTGCCGGTCCCTTCGCGGGCGATGGCGAAGCGGTAGCTCATGCGGACCCCGCCGGGGCTGCGGACCTCCCCGGAGACCTCGGCGGAGTGCGGGAGGCCGTCCGGGGCGGCGGTGAGTGTGACGTCGATGAGGTTGTCGTGCCGCACGCCCAGGAAGCGGAAACGCTCCACGGCCGTGTAGTGCACGGTGTCGCCGTCGCGCCGCACGTCGCGGACGGCGACGACGAGCGGCGACAGGCCGACGTAGTGCGAGGGTTCGGCCAGGTGCGCGAAGACCTCCTCCGGCGGCGCGGCGATCTGAAACGTGTGCTTCAGCTCGGTGGACGGCACCTCGGCCCCCTCCTCGATACGGCGCGCCGGCACGGTGATCCTCCCATCCCGGGGACGGAAGATTCCCGTCCGGCCCGTCGGGCCCGTCCGGCTAGAACACGCCCAGCAAGCAGCCGAGGGCGACCACTCCGGCGGTCGTGATCGACGTCAGGCGGACGATTGTTCGGCGATGGCGCATCTCAGATGCCTCCCATGCGTATGAGCCACCAGTCCGGGGTGACGGCGGCGTCGGCCGAGGCGGGCGGTGACGCGGGGCGTTCGGCCACGGTGTCCTCAAGGCGGATGCGCTCAGGGAGTTGTGAGAAGCGCGGCGTGGGCCGCGTGTCCGCCGTGTCTTGTCCGTGGGCTGCCGGGGCGCCGTCCCGGTAGGCCTCCAGCAGGCGCAGCCAGACCTCACCGATCGTGGGGAAGGCCGGTACCGCGTGCCAGAGCCGTTCGAGCGGGATCTCGGCGGCGACCGCGAAGGTCGCCGAGTGGACGAGTTCGGCCACGCCGGGGCCGGCGAAGGTGACGCCGACGACGGTGCCGCGTTCCGGGTCCACCAGCATCCGCGCCCGGCCGCGGTAGCCCTCGCCGTACTGGTGCGCTCCGGCGATGCCCGTCATGTCGTGGTCGACGACGTCGACTCTTCGGCCCGTGCGCTCCGCCTCCACGGTGGTGAGGCCGACCGCGGCGACCTCGGGCACCCCGAAGACGACCTGGGGTACGGCCGCCGTGTCGGCCGTACCGGCGTGGGCGCCCCAGGGAGCGTCGTCGACCGGCCGTCCCGCCGCGCGGGCCGCTATGACGGCGCCGGCGATGCGGGCCTGGTACTTGCCCTGGTGGGTGAGCAGTGCCCGCCCGTTGACGTCACCGACGGCGTAGAGCCAGCCGTCCGGTACGGCGGTGACCCGGTAGGTGTCGTCCACGGCGAGCCGGTCGCCCGGGGCCAGCCCCACGGTGTCGAGCCCCACGTCCCTGGTCCGAGGGGTCCGGCCGGTGGCGAACAGGATCTCGTCGGTGGTCAGTTCCTCACCGGTGCTCAGGGTGATCCGCACCGGGGCACGGCCCCCGGCCGCGTCGTGTCGGCGCAGGGACTCCACGGCCGTCCCGTAACGGATGTCGACGCCCGCCTCGCGCAGACCGTCCTCGGCCATCTCGCCCACGAACGGTTCCATCCGTCCGAGGAGGTGGTCCTCGATCACCAGCAGGGTCACCTTCGACCCGAGGGCCTGCCAGGCGGTGGCCATCTCGACGGCGACGACACCGCCCCCGACCACGGCCAGCGATCCGGGGACCCGCCGTGCGCCCGTGGCCTCGCGGCTGGTCCAGGGGCGGACCCGGTCGAGCCCCGGCACGGGCGGCAGGGACGGGACGCTGCCGGTGCCGAGGACCACGGCGTGCCGCGCGGCGAGCCGCACGGTGTCGCCCTCCGGGGTCGTCACGGTGACGCGCCGGGGGCCGTCGAGCCGGCCGTGGCCCCGGACGAGGTCCACGGAGACCGAGTCCAGCCAGTCGGCCTGGGCGTCGTCCTTCCAGTGGAAGGCCATCGCGTCCCGGTGGGCGAGGACGGCGTCGACGTCCAGCGGACCCTCCGCCGCCCGGCGCAGACCGGGGACGCGCAGCGCGTCGGCGCGGGCGAGGACCGGGCGCAGCAGCGCCTTGCTCGGCTCGCACGCCCAGTAGGAGCACTCCCCGCCGAGCAGTTCGCGCTCGACGATCACGGCGGTCAGGCCGGCTGAGCGGACCCGTTCGGCCACGTTCTCGCCGACGGGGCCGCCGCCGACGACGACCACGTCGTACTCGTACGCGTGCTCACGGACGTCGCCGTCTGCCGTTGCTTCGTTCATCACTGTTCCTGAGGTGTGGGGCGGTGGTGGTGCGGGCCTGTGCCCGCCGCGGGCGGCGGCCGCCGGGTGACGGCCACCGGGTGACGGCCGCCGGGTGACGGCCGCCGGGTGACGGCTGCCGGGTGACGGTGCCGCCCCAGGCGGACTGCCTCAGCGGCCGGGGAAGCGCTCGGTGATCTCCTGCAGCACCCAGCCGTTGCCGTCGGGGTCGTCGAAGGTGGCGTAGGAGGCGTACGAGAGCCCCTCGGGGTGGCGGCCCGGCAGGCGTCGCTGGGCGGGCAGGTCGTGGGTGACGGTGCCGGCGGCGTGGCCGTGGAAGAGCACGCCCGCGCCGTCGTGGAAGACCTCGCTGACCGCTATGCCGCGCTCCAGCAGTTCGGCCCGGGCCGCCTCGATGTCCGTGACGACCAGGTAGAGGCCCTGGACCGATCCGGGCTCGGCGGGGGTCAGGCCCTCGCCGAAGATGATCGACGCCTGGGAGCCCGGGGGCGTCAGGTGCACGGCGCGCCATCCCTCGACAGGCGCCTTGTCCACGTCGAGGCGGAAGCCCGCGCGCTCGTAGAAGGCCTTGGCACGGTCGACGTCGGAGACGGGCAGGACGACGAGTTCCAGCTTCAGGTTCATGGGGTGCTGCATCCACTTCGGGAGAGACGACCGGGTCGCCGAGTGCGTCACCGGTCTGAATGGTGACGAGCATGCGGCATGCGGCATCACCTGTCAAACAGGTGACGCACTCGGGAGGTCAGCCGAGGTGGCCGGCGGGCTGAGGAGCGAGGTACTGGTCCCGGCGCGCGGCCACGAACTCCTCGACGCTCTGCGCCGGTACGCCCGTCACGCGTGCGACGTCGTCGGTGGCCCGGTCGTACCGGTTCTCGCGATGCAGCCGGCACATGGTGACGATGTGGTCCTCGACGTGCGGGGGCAGTCCGGCCCGGGAGAGGACCTCCTCCCGCCACTGCTCCAGGGGCACGTCCGCGTAGACCACGGGCCGGCCGAGCGCCCGCGCGTAGGCCGCGGCCATCTCCGTCATGTCCATCGTCCGCGGGCCGGTCAGCTCGTAGACGTGGTTGAGGTGGCCGCGCCGGCCGGTCAGCAGGGCGGCGACGACCCGGGCGACGTCGGCGACGGCGACGGGGGACGTGCGTCCGTCGCCGAAGGGCAAGGTGAGGGTTCCGTCGTCCCTGATGGACCGGGCGGCGAGCGTGGTGAAGAGCGGGTTGTCCAGGAACGACGTGGGCCGGACGTGCACCACGGGCAGACCGGACCAGTCGAGCACCTGCTCGGCGAGCCAGTGCAGCCGCTGCTGGTGGGACTCGTCGGTGCTGGTGGCCGTCATCTGCGACACCGTCATCTGCGACATGCCGGCCAGGACCTCCAGGCCGCCGTACTCGCGGGCCACGGTCGCCACGACGGTCGCGGCGAGGAGATGGTCGCGGGAGACCGGCATGGCAAAGTACAGGCGGCGCATGCCGTGGAGGGCGTCGGCGACGGTCTCGGGCCGGGTGAGGTCGCCGAGGACCACCTCCGCACCGAGCCGGCGGAGCGCCTCCGCCCGCTCGTCGTCGCGGCGGACCAGGACGCGTACCGGTACGTCGTCCGCGCGGAGGTGTTCGATCACGGTGCGGCCGACGCCGCCGGCGCCGGTGACGAGGACGGGCTGACGAGAAGGCATGATCGGCCTCCCTCCGGCCCGGCCGAAGCCGGTCTCGGGGATGTGACCAGCTTCGCACGGGCGGCTCGGGGCTTCACGGCGAGCGGCGGGGGAGCCGGGGTGGCCGGTGTCAACGGCCTGAAGCGAAGGGCGAGGCAGGGCCGCGGGACGTACGGGATACGGACTGGGCCGAGCGCGAGCCGGCCCGGCCCGCGGTGAGCACCCCGCTCGCCCGCTTCCGGGCGCGGTAGGCGGCGGCCTTGATCTTGTTGCCGCAGGGGTCCATGGCGCACCACTCGCGGCGCGCGCCGCGGGACCGGTCGACGAAGATCTGCGAGCACTCGGGGTTGCCGCACTCCTTGAGCAGCGGCACGTCCGGACCGCTCAGCGTGAGGACGACGTCCCGGGCGACGTACGCGAGTGCTTGCTCGACGGTGGCTTCCACCTGCCGTCCGGCGGGGGTGAGCTGGGGCACGGGGGTGGGCTTGCGGGCGTACTCGTTCACCAGCGCCAGCGCGTCCCGGTCGTACTTCTCGCCCGCCACGGCGGCGCGGACCAGCTGGTACACCGCCTCCCGGAGCGCCAGCGCCTCGCGCAGGTCGTCGGGCCCGGCCGGGACATCGTCCACGGTGATCCCCGCCTCGCGGAACCATGCCCCGAGGCTCGCCGGGGAGTCGAGATCCTCCCGGGGGTCGGCGCGGTGCCGGAAGCGCAGCGTGCCGGGGAAGTCGAGTGCCGGGGTGCCGCCGGGGAACGCATGCCTCATGTCACCAGTCTGATCGGTGACGGGCGGGAAGGCAAAGGTCGCGGGTCAGGTCGCGGTGGCGGGCGGCGGGCGGCGGGGATCGGTGTCTCACGGGGCGGTCCACGCGTGCCGACCATGGCCAGCACCTAGACCGCCCCGCCCGAGCAACCGCAACGCCCCCCTGGGCGGGCCGCGACACCTTGGTCCGGCGGTAGGCCGATGAGTTCCGGCGCGCTCCGGAGTCCTCAGGTGCGTCCACCTCCCGCACGCGCACCTGGAGGCACCCTTGAAGCTCTTGCTCACATCGGGCGGCGTCACGAACCCGAGCATCCGGTCGGCACTCGTGCAGCTCCTCGGCAAGCCGATCGACGAGTGCCGTGCCCTGTGCATCCCGACGGCACAGTGGGGTCACCCGATGTGCGGTCCGGCATCGGTACGGGGCTTCGCGGCGGCCGAGCCGCTGTGGCAGCACCTGACCGGTCTGGGCTGGGGATCGCTCGGCGTCCTCGAACTCACCGCCCTGCCGACCGTCGGCACGGACCGATGGGTCCCCTGGGTCCGGGACGCCGACGTCCTCCTGGTCGACGGCGGCGACGCGACGTACCTGTGCCACTGGATGCGGGAGTCCGGGCTGGCGGACCTGCTGCCGTCGCTGCCCGACACGGTCTGGGTGGGGGTGAGCGCCGGCAGCATGGTGATGACGCCCCGGATCGGCACGTACTTCGTCGAGTGGCCGTCCGCCCCGGACGACCGCACCCTGGGCGTCGTCGACTTCGCGATCTTCCCGCACCTGGACGCGTTTCCGCAGAACACCCTGGCGGACGCGGAGAGATGGGCCGCGGGCCTCGGCGTACCGTCCTTCGCCATCGACGAACAGACGGCCATCAAGGTCGTGGACGGGACGGTTGAGGTGATCTCGGAGGGGCGGTGGAAGGAGTTCGGGGCGTAGCGGCCTTGCCCCTCGCTCCTTCGGGCGACCCGCTCCAGCACGTCACCGATCCCAACGAGCCCCACCACTGCCGCCTTGTCCTGTTCGGGCAAGGGCGGTGAGGCCCTCCCAGGGCGTGATCCGGATTCGGCGAGGGGAATGTAGCTCCGGGGAGCCGAGGGGGGCCGGCGAGTGGCGCCGCGTAGTGGTGGTCAACGCCCGGGACCGGTGCCGCCGAAGCGTCCGTCGCGCCGACAGCAGAGGTGGCAGCCCGACGATGGCGCGCCTCCTACTTGTGCGTACCGCACAGGCAGGAGGCGTTCTCGGGTGTGTGGCCCTCAGCCCGGAGCCGGAAGCCGTCGGACTCCCTGACCGGCAGGGCCTGCCGGTCAGAGGCCCCGGTCTCGGTTCCACCGACTCACGTGCACGGCGTAGAAGATGTTGCCGATGCCTCCCGTGAGGAGCAGCAGCCAGAAATGGGCCCATAGCGACTGACGCCGGCGACGCAAGGCGCCTCCGGTGACAGCGGCTGCGGCTGACGCCGCTGCGGAGTTGTTGTTGTTGATGATGATCGTCGGTGGCTGACCCTGAACCTGGACAGGCTGCTGATCGGGCGTTGTCGTCATGCTGTGCCGACTCCCTCGGTGCCATAGGTATGCAAGCGAGCCGCACGCTAGAAGTACCCAACTGACCATGCGGGGAGAACAGAGGCACTTCACCCGGAAGGAGACGTCTTACGCAGGTCGGAGCTCAGCGGCCCCGGTACCCCTCCCGCCCGGTTTCGGCGATGCCGGTGCCGGCAGAAGGGGCAAGGTCCAGGCAAAAGGGGCAAGGTCCAGCGCTTTGCGTAAGGCACCACGGCCCACGGCGTCCGGGAGGGACGGATGCCGTGGGCCGTGGGAGAGGGGCGGGGTCAGGCCGCCAGGGGGACCTGGGTGCCCGGGGTCGCGCCCGGGTAGGCCTCGGTCACGCGGTTCAGTTCGCGCTGCATGTACCAGACGTTGATGCCGAAGGCGAAGGCCAGCCAGGTGCTCGCGGCGGGGCTGCACGTGACCTGGAGACCGGCCGCGCGCTGCGCGTTCGCGATCGCCTTGCCGGTGTTGTGGAACGAGACGAGCGGGGCGATCAGGGTCCAGCTCAGGAAGAGCAGCACCAGCACGCTGCCCGCGGGGCTCAGGTCCTGACGGCGGTCGTGCTCGTTCAGCTCCTTGTGGATCTTGTAGTACCAGACCAGCTGGTAGATGCCGAACGTGATGATCGGCAGACCCAGCCACACGGCGACGGGGCCGCGGCGCTTCATGGCCAGTCCGGACAGGGGAGCCGCGGCGTTCGGACCGGGCTCGGTGGTGGGCTGCGTGTCGGCCATGGCGGCGCTCCAGGTGCGAGTGCGGAGTGATGCGTACGGATCAGAAGTGATCTCGGGCCGCGCCAGCATGGCAAGAAGCGAAGGCTACGTGAAGATCCGTGATGGTTTCATGGATGGTTTTGTCATGCACTCGTGATCAAGTTGGGCAACCGCCGAGGTCAGGCGCCCGCGCGCCGGGCCCGGAGGTGGCGGACACCGAGGGCCGTCAGGGCGGCGAGGGTGACCAGGCCGGTGACCAGGTTCACGACGAGGGGCGCCTGGGCGACGGACGTGACGAGGTTCGCCACGCCGCTGACGGCCACGAGGGCCCACAGGGCCGTGCGGGTCACGGAGTCGTCGGACGCCTTGGGATGGGTGGTCGTCATGGTGCCTGCTCCTAGCGGGAGTTCGGACGTGGTTTCGTGGTGTCCACGCTAGGGAGCAGAGGGTCCGGGGTCGCCCCGGCGAGCACCCCTCTTCGCGGTACAGCAGGCTGTACCCGACGACACACCCGTGCCCCTCGCCCCACGGCAGACCCGTCGGCAAGGGGCACGTACGCGCAGCGGCGGCTCAGCCCCGCGCCAGCAGCTCCAGCGTGTCGATCACCCGGTTCGAGAAGCCCCACTCGTTGTCGTACCAGGCCACCACCTTGATGTGGCGGCCGTCGACGCGGGTGAGGGCCGAGTCGAAGATGGACGACGCCGGGTTGCCGGTGATGTCGGAGGAGACCAGGGGGTCCTCCGAGTACTCGAGGACGCCGGCCAGCGGGCCCTCCGCGGCCGTGCGGTACGCGGCCAGCACCTCGTCGCGCGTCACGTCACGGGAGACCGTCGTGTTGAGCTCGACGATCGACCCCACCGGCACCGGCACGCGGATCGAGTCGCCGGACAGCTTGCCGTCAAGGTTCGGCAGCACCAGGCCGATCGCCTTCGCGGCGCCCGTCGTGGTCGGCACGATGTTGACGCCGGCGGCGCGGGCGCGGCGCGGGTCGCGGTGCGGGCCGTCCTGGAGGTTCTGCTCCTGCGTGTAGGCGTGCACGGTCGTCATGAACCCGTGCTCGATGCCGGCGAGGTCGTCGAGGACGGCGGCCAGCGGCGCGAGCGCGTTGGTGGTGCAGGACGCGTTGGAGACGACGGTGTGCAGCTCGGCGTCGTACGCGTCCGTGTTCACGCCGTACGCCAGCGTCACGTCCGCGCCGTCCGAGGGCGCGCTGACCAGTACCTTCCGCGCACCCGCGTCGAGGTGGGCGCGGGCGGCCTTGGCCGAGGTGAAGCGGCCGGTGGCCTCCAGCACGAGGTCGACGTCCAGCTCGGCCCAGGGCAGCTCGGCCGGTTCGCGCTCGGCCAGCACCTTGATCCGGCGGCCGTCCACGACGAGGGTGTCGCCGTCGACGCTCACCGGGCGTCCGAGGCGCCCCGACGTGCTGTCGAAGGCGAGCAGCCGGGCGAGCGCGGCCGGCTCGGTCAGGTCGTTGACGGCGACGACCTCCAGGGCCGTGTCCCGCTCCAGCAGGGCGCGCAGCACGTTGCGTCCGATGCGGCCGAATCCGTTGATGGCGATGCGAGTCATGAGTGGTGTCCCTTCCTCTCGCCACCCAGGCTCGCGCGCCACCGGCGCCACTGACAGTGGCGGGATCGCCATGGTTCACAAGGATCCTGCCAAGCCGCCGAGAACCGCGGATCACTCGCCTCGCGTGAACGTCCGCCGGTACTCGCTCGGCGTCGTCCCGAGGATCCGCTGGAAGTGCAGCCGCAGATTCGCCCCCGTGCCCAGCCCGGTGTCGGCGGCGATCTGCTCGACGCTGCGCTGCGAGCGTTCCAGCAGCTCACGGGCCAGGTCGACGCGGGCCCGCATCACCCACTGCATCGGCGTGTACCCGGTCTCCTCCACGAACCGCCGGGAGAACGTCCGCGGCGACACCCCGGCCTGCCGTGCCAGCACCTCCAGGGTCAGCGGCTCCCCCAGCCGGTGCAGCGCCCACTCCCGCGTCGCCGCGAACCGCTCGCCCAGCGGCTCGGGGACGCTGCGCGGCACGTACTGGGCCTGGCCCCCGCTGCGGTACGGCGCCGCGACCAGCCGCCGGGCCGCGTGGTTGGACGCGGCCACGCCGAGGTCGCCGCGCAGGATGTGCAGGCACAGGTCGATCCCGGAGGCGGCGCCCGCCGAGGTGAGCACGCTGCCCTCGTCGACGAACAGCACGTTCTCGTCGACCTTGATCCGCGGATGCCGGGCCATGAGGGCGCGCGTGTAGTGCCAGTGCGTGGTGGCGCGCCGCCCGTCGAGCAGGCCGGTGGCGGCCAGCGCGAACGCGCCCGTGGAGATCGCGGCGAGCCGCGCGCCCCGCTCGTGCGCGGCGACCAGCGCGTCGACCACGGCGGGCGGCGGATCCTCACGGTCGGGGAAGCGGTACCCGGGCACGAAGACGATGTCCGCCCACTCCAGCGCGTCGAGGCCGTGCGAGACGGCGTACGCGAGTCCGTCCCCGCCGGTCACCGGACCGGGCGCCGCCCCGCACACCCGCACCTCGTACGGCATGCTCGCGCGGGTCGTGAAGACCTGCGCCGGAATCCCGACGTCGAGCGGCTTCGCGCCCTCGAGCACCAGGACGGCGACACGGTGGAGACGGGGTGCGGGCACGCAGAAAGCGTACGCGGAGCGCCCTCGCCCGGACCTCGCAGGACCACGCCGGGGAGCCGTACGACCGCGACCGGCCGCCGCGGCCGGTGGTCAGGGCAGTGGCGGGCCGCCCGGGGTCGGGCCGAGGGGCGAGGAGGTCTGGTTCCGCTGTTCGACCCACTGGCGGAGTTCCTCGTCGCCCACCCGTTCGACCGCCGCGAGGAGCTCCCCCCGGGCCCTTTCGTCGCGCTCGTCGGCGGGGAGCAGGCGGTAGCGGTTGACGGCCCGGCGGAGCGTCTCGTGCGACTGGGCCGCGAGGACGTAGCGGGGGCCGTGCCCGAACACCTGCCGGAGGCCTGTGAAGAACAGGGCCCCGCCGGCGATGAGGGCCGTCAGCCAGGCCGGCGCGCTGAGTCCCGCTGCCACCACGGTGGAGGAGGCGGTGGCGAGGGCGCCCAGTTCGGTCAGGCGGTACCACCGACGGGAAGAGTTCCGCACCCGCTCGTAGAAGGCCAGTTCCGCCTGGGCCAAGGCCAGTACGGGGTCCGGGGAGTTCAGCCAGTCGGTGTCGGGGGTCCGTCGGCGCATGGGCCCATGGTGTCCCCGGAAGGGCCCCGCGCGGAACGCGTTTGATCGAACTCCCCGGATGCCCGGTCCGGTTCCCGTCCCGGTGGGCCGCGGAGCATGCGGACGCCCGCACGGCGCCGGCACGCGGCGCGGCCCCACCCGTCACGGATGCATCCGCGCCCCCTTCAGCACCTTGTCCACCGCGTTCCTCGGGCCGTGCACCGCGAGACCCACCAGGTCCAGGTCCGAAGTACCCACGGCCCGGACCGCCGCGCGGTTGGCGTCGTCGTGGCCGGTGGCGAAGAGGTCGGAGGTGAAGACCGCGCGCGGCAGGGCGCGGGAGAGGACGCGCCCGTGGGCCGCCTTCAGGACCTCCTTGGCGCCCTGGAAAACCAGCACCGGCTGACGGAACATCGGCAGGTACGGCACGCCGTCCGCGTCCTCGTACGGCTGCCCGATCAGTTCCGGGATCTGCGTGCCCAGGCCGCTGACCAGGAACGCGGTGACGTTGAGGCGCTGCCAGGGCTCCACATCCTCACGCAGCAGGACGGCGATCTTCGTGTCGAAACGGGTGCTCGTGCTCATGCCCTGAGACTCCCGCCCGGGTCCGCCCCGCGTCTTGTACGTTGTTTGCATGCCCGCCCCGGCATCCCGGCCCCCGGCGTCCTCGCCCCCGGCGACCCAGCCCCCGGTGACCCCGCCCCCGGCCACCGTCAGCGCCTGGCGGCCCTCCGTCCCCGGTGTCGTCGAGGTGTTCCACGCCCGGTTCACCGAGTACGCCTATCCGATGCACGTCCACGACGCCTGGACGCTGCTGATCGTCGACTCCGGCGCCGTACGGTACGACCTCGACCGGCACGAGCACGGCACTCCGGACGACACCGTGACCCTGCTGCCGCCGCACGTCCCGCACAACGGCGAGCCGGCCACCGCCGAGGGCTTCCGCAAGCGGGTGCTGTACCTGGACTCCAGCAGGCTCGGCGACGACCTCATCGGGGCCGCCGTGGACCGCCCCGACCTGCGCGACCCGCTGCTGCGCCGGCGCGTCGGGCAGGTGCACTCCGCGCTGGTGCGGCCGGGGGACGAACTGGAGGCGGAGAGCCGCCTGACGCTGGTCGGCGAGCGGCTGCGGGAGCATCTGCGGTCGCGCGAGCCGGCCGCGCCCCGCCGCCCCGACCCCGTACTGGCGCGGCGGCTGCGCGAGTTGCTCGACGCGCGGGTGACCGACGGGCTCACGCTGGCGGAGGCCGGCGCCGAGCTGTCGGCCCATCCCGCCCATCTGGTACGGGCGTTCAGCACCGCGTACGGCATCCCGCCGCACCAGTACCTGATGTCCCGGCGGGTCGGCCGGGCCCGGCGGCTGCTGCTGGACGGGTGGCCGCCGGGTGACGTCGCGGCCGCATCGGGCTTCTACGACCAGGCCCACCTGACCCGGCACTTCCGCCGGCTGGTGGGGGTCACTCCGGGGCGGTACCGGAGCGCGGAACGCCCGTGAGCAAGCACGCCGTCGGGGGTCCGCACGCGCGAACCCCCGGCGGAGTGCTGGTCACTTCACGTCGACGTAGTCCGCCGCCGACGTCGCGCCGCCGGTCGTGGTCGTCTGGCCGAACATCCAGCGCCAGTAACCGTCCGCGGTCGCCTTCACCGTGGTCTTCAGCGACCCGCTGGAGTTCGCCCGCACCGTCTTGACCGCCGTCCACGCGGTGGTGCCCGCCTTGCGGAACTCGAGCCGGGCCGCCTTGCCGCCGTAGGCGGAGTAGGCACGCCTCGCCCAGTCGGCGCGCGTCAGCTTGCCCGTGACGGTGAGCGTCCTGTTCTTGACCACCGGCTCCGGTGAGGCGTTGACCGTGGCCCGGGCGGCCCGCTTGACCTGGAGGGTGGCCGAGCTGTTCAGGTACTCGTGCTTGATCTTGCCCTTCACGTCCAGGAGGGCGACGAACGCCAGCTTCCACGTCGTGGCGTCCGCGGCCGAGTCGAGGTTCTCGCGGGGGCGGATGCGCAGCGCCCCCTCGCAGTTCGCGGCGCGCGAGCCGTCCTCGTTGCACGTGATCATGTCGTGGAGGAAGACCTGGTTGCCCGGGCCCTCGTAGGCCCTGACCGCCGTCGTGCCGTGGTACATGAACGGCATGGCCGACGCGGTGCTGATGGTGTGCCCGGCGGGCCAGGTCACCCGGAAGCTGATCGTCGGGTACTTCGTCTCGGTGGTGCCCACCACGATGGGCTTGCCCTTGTTCACGACCACCTTCGACACCCCGATGCCGGTGTCGGCGGCCTGGGCGGGCTGAGCGGTCAGCGCCCCGAGGGCGATCGTTCCGCCGAGCACCGCCGCCAGGGCGGATCTGCCAGTGCGCATGCACGTCCTCTTCATGCATGGGGCCCGTGTGTCCGGGGCCCGGATCGCGGCAGGCTAACAGCCCGGTTTCGCACGCCAGTTCGGACCCCCACCACAGTGCGGGCGCACACGTCCCGGGAAGTCAGCCCTCCGAAGGCCGCTCCAGCAGATGCGTGAACGCGTCCAGGTTGCGGGTCGACTCGCCCCGCGATACGCGCCATGCGTACTCCTTGCGGATCGCGGACGCGAAGCCCAGCTCCAGCAGGGTGTTGAAGCTGCCGTCGGCGGCCTCCAGGATCTGACCCAGCAGCCGGTCCAGCTCCTCCGGGGTGATCGCGGGCAGCGGCAGGCGGCCGGTGACGTAGATGTCGCCGAGCGGGTCGACGGCGTAACTCACGCCGAACAGCTTGAGGTTGCGCTCCAGGAGCCAGCGGTGGACGCCCGCCTCGTTCTCGTCGGGGTGGCGGATGACGAAGGCGTTGAGGGACAGGGTGTGCCGGCCGACGATCAGGGAGACCGTCGTGGACAGCTTGCGGGTGCCGGGGAGTTTCACCACGTAGTTCCCGGGGGCCGGGCTCTCCCACTCCAGCTCGGCGTCCTTCAGCACGCCCTCGACGACCTGTGCCGCCCGCTGCTCCGCTTCCGTGTCAGCCATGGTGGGAGCGTACGTGACGGCGGTGGGCGTGGGTCGCGGCCGTGTACACGTCGGCCGTGGCGGCGGCCGCGGTGTCCCAGCCGAAGTTCTGGGCGTGCCGGGCGGCGGCCTCGCCCATCCGTGCGGCGAGCTCCGGCCGGTC
Organism: Streptomyces sp. P9-2; assembly: GCF_051903975.1. Lineage (NCBI taxonomy): Bacteria > Bacillati > Actinomycetota > Actinomycetes > Kitasatosporales > Streptomycetaceae > Streptomyces > Streptomyces sp. P9-2. The sequence continues at coordinate 1,792,151 of NZ_CP192633.1, read as the reverse complement.
GGCGAAGTCGCGCAGCACGCGCGCGTACGCGGCCGGGTCGTGGCCCTGGATCAGGAAGCCGGTCTCCCCGTCCCGTACGGCGACCGGGAGGCCGCCGACCGCCGCGGCGAGCACCGGGGTGCCGCTCGCCTGCGCCTCTATGGCGACCAGCCCGAACGACTCGCTGTACGACGGCATGACCAGCACGGACGCGGCGCGGAACCAGTCCGCGAGCTCGTCCTGCCCGACGGGCGGGTGGAAGTGGACGACGTCGGCGATGCCGAGCCGCGCGGCGAGCTTCTGCAGCCCCTCCGGCTTGGCGAGGCCGCTGCCGCTGGGGCCGCCGACGACGGGCACGCAGATCCGGGAGCGCAGCTCGGGGCGGTCGGCGAGCAGCACGGCGACCGCGCGCAGCAGCACGTCGGGGGCCTTGAGGGGCTGGATGCGGCCGGCGAAGAGCGGGATCAGCGCGTCCTGCGGCAGGCCCAGGCGGGCGCGGGCGGCGGCGCGGCCGTCGGCGGGACGGAAGCGGTCGAGGTTCACGCCGGGGTGGACGACGGCGACCTTGGCGGGGTCGGCGCCGTAGTGGTGGACGAGCTCGCCGGCCTCCTCGGCAGTGTTGGCGATCAGCCGGTCCGCGGCGGCGACGATCTGCGTCTCGCCGATCACGCGCGCGGCGGGCTCGGGCGTGTCGCCGTCGGCGAGGTTGGCGTTCTTGACCTTGGCCATGGTGTGCATGGCGTGCACCAGGGGGACGCCCCAGCGCTGGGCGGCCAGCCAGCCGACGTGCCCGGAGAGCCAGTAGTGGGAGTGGACCAGGTCGTAGTGACCGGGGCGGTGTCCGGCCCAGGCCTGCATCACGCCGTGGGTGAAGGCGCACAGCTGGGCGGGCAGGTCCTCCTTGGCGAGGCCCTCGTAGGGGCCCGCGTCGACGTGCCGGACGAGGACGCCGGGCGCGAGTTCGACGACGGGCGGGAGGGCGGCCGTGGTGGCCCGGGTGAAGATCTCCACCTCGATGTTGATCGCGGCGAGCCGCTGGGCCAGCTCCACGATGTAGACGTTCATGCCGCCCGCGTCGCCTGTGCCCGGCTGGTGCAGCGGCGAGGTGTGCACGGAGAGCATCGCCACGCGGCGGGGCCTGCGGTGCAGCCGCAGGCGCGGCGGTACGGCGGGGGAGCGCCGCCCGAGCCTCGCGATGTACTGGCTCACGTGGCGTTCCTCCTCGCTGCGGGCACGGCTGGGAGAGGGCGTACGACCCTCGGCGACGTCAACATCGGAACATTGCGTTCCCATTTCCGTACGGCGCGGTCGTCGGCGGTCTTTACCGAATCATTACCCTGTCTAGCTCAACCGTTCGACTGCGCGGTGCGTGCCCGTGGCGGCGCACGCGCCGCGATCCGGGAGCGGGTACCCCCGTACCCTCGTCCTCATGACATCGCGTCCCGCCTCCGCCCCCGTGGGCACGGTGACGCGCGGCACCACCAACCCCAACCGGCTGCGCCGCATGGACCGCTGGATCGCGGCCGCGCACGGCGCCGAGCTGCGCCGCGCCGCCGACCCCCTCGCCGTCGACCTCGGCTACGGCGCGGCCCCCTGGACCGCGCTGGAACTGCTGCACCGGCTGCGCACGGCGGCGCCCCGCGCCCGGGTGGCGGGCGTGGAGATCGACCCGGCCCGGGTCGCCTCGGCACGGCCGTACGAGCGGGAGGGGCTGGTGTTCCTGCGCGGCGGCTTCGAGATCCCGGTCGCGGGCAGCCCGGTCCTGGTCCGCGCGGCGAACGTGCTGCGCCAGTACGACGAGGGGGAGGTCGCCGGCGTGTGGCGGCGGCTGTGCGCACGGCTCGCCCCGGCCGACCCGGCCACCGGATCGCGCGGCGGGCTGCTGGTCGAGGGGACCTGCGACGAGATCGGACGCCGGCACGTGTGGGTCGCGCTCGGCCCCGAGGGACCGCGCACGGTGACCTTCGCGACCCGGCTCGGCTCCCTGGACCGCCCCTCCGACCTGGCCGAACGGCTCCCCAAGGCGCTCATCCACCGCAACGTCCCCGGCGAACCGGTGCACGTCTTCCTGCGCGACTTCGACCGCGCCTGGGCGGCCGCCGCACCCTACGCCTCGTACGGAGCGCGCCAGCGCTGGATCCGCGCGGTGCGGGACCTCACGGCCGACTGGCCGGTGACGGACGGCCCCGCGCGCTGGCGGCAGGGGGAAGTCACCGTGCGGTGGGGGGCGTTGGCGCCGCTCGGGTGGTGAGGGCGCCGGAGGCGGTGCCTCCGCATATAGGGGCCGGGAACGATCTCCCCCGGCCGTACGTCACACCGACCGGGATGACGGTCGTACAGGGACCAGCGGGACGCAAGGGGCGTTGTCCACACCCCCTGTCGTTTCTCGCTCATTAATGGCAGCATCCCCCCGGCAGCGAAAAGTTACTGACGATTAACCAGGCGGGGGTGCACGCATGGGGGCAGGCAAGCGCGGAGTGCTGACGGCGGCCGTGACCGTGGTCTGCGCGGTCACCGTACTGGCCGTGCCCGGTACGGCGTTCGCGGCGCCCACTCCCCCACCGGACCCGGGCGCGACGGCGAGCGTCACCGTGGTCACCAGCGACGTGGAGCTGGAGGCCGTCCGCAAGAAGCTCGACAAGCTCTACCGCGCGGCGGCCAGGGCGACCGACGAGTACAACGCGGCCGAGGAGAAGGCCCGGCAGCAGACCGCGCAGGTCGTGCGGCTGGCGAAGAAGATCACCGAGGGCCGGGAGAAGCTGGACGACCTCAAGAGCCGTGCGGGGGCCGCGGCCGCCGCGCAGTACCGGGGCGGCGGGCTGCCGCCCGAGGCGCGCCTGGTGCTCAGCGACGACCCGCAGGAGTTCCTCGACGGCGCAGGGCGGGTCCGCCAGGAGCAGCACGCGGCCAAGGGCCTGATCGGCGAAATGACCCGCACCCAGCGGGACTTGGAGCAGTACGCCGCGGACGCCCGGGAGCAGATGCGCAAGCTGGAGGCGGGCCGCAAGGTCAAGGCCGCCGCGCAGAAGCGGATCGAGAGACAGATCGAGGCCGCCGAGAAGCTGGAGGCCGAGCTCGAGCAGGAGGAGAAGGAGCGGCTGGCCCGGCTGGAGCGGCAGGCCGCCGCCCGCGCCCAGGCCACCTGGCTGAGCTCCGGCGTCCTCGAGGCGCTCTCCTCCGAGGCGACCCCGCAGGGCCGCAAGGCCGTGGCGTACGCCACGGCGCAGATCGGCAAGCCCTACCAGTGGGGCGCGGAGGGGCCGAACACGTTCGACTGCTCCGGGCTCACCTCACAGGCGTGGCTGGCCGCCGGGAAGACGATCCCGCGCACGTCGCAGATGCAGTGGCAGCACCTGGAGCGCGTCGGCGTCAGGGACATGCGGCCCGGTGACCTCATCATCTACTGGGCCGACGCCAGCCACGTCGGGATGTACGTGGGCGACGGCGTCATGGTCCACGCGCCCCGTCCCGGCCGGACGGTGACGCTCGCCGGGGCCGGTTCGATGCCGATCCTGGGCGTCGTACGGCCCGATCCGGAGGCGGAGCGACACCCTGAGTGACGTCCGGGGGCGGTGTCCGTCGGGCCCAACGGCCCCGTGACACGGGCCACGTGACCCACCGCACGTGGATCTCGTGACCAACGCCCCGTGGACGTGACGTTCGTCATCCCCACAGCATCTCCGGCCTGTCCAACTGCGGTAGCAAACGCGGCATATGACAGCGGCCGTTGGCCGGGCGGCGTGGTTCACACCATTCCGCTGCGGCGCGGTCACCCGCTATGGTCCCCGTTCGAAGGGGCATCCCCTGCCCGCCCACGCCAGAAACACGCGGGGGACAGGGCCGAGATCCGTCGCCCCCGCCATGCCCTCGGGGGGAGGGAAGGAACCCGGAACAATGCCCGCACCCGTACCGCGGCAGAGAGCGATCCCGGCCGCGGAAGGTGGTCAGGGGACGGTCGCCGCACCGAACGAGTCCGCACAGGAGCTGCCCGAGAGCCGGACGGCGGCCGCCGACGCGGCCGGCCCGACCGGCGCCGAACCGGCGAAGGCCACGACCACCACGACACCCGCACAGCTGACCCTGCTGCTCATCGAGAACGACCCGGGCGGCACGCCGATCGTGCCCGACCTGCTCGACCAGGCGGGGCGGCCGATTCGCATCCGCACCGCCCGCAACCTCACCGAGGCCGAGCGGCTGCTGACCGACGACGTCCACTGCATCCTGCTGGACCTGGCGCTGCCCGCGCCCGGCCGGGCGGACGACGGCGACGAGCTGGCCGTCCTCCGGCACGTCCTGGAGCTGGCGCCCCGGCACGCCGTCCTCGCCCTCACCGGCGCGGACGACACCGAGCGCGGCGCCGAGGCCGTACGGGTCGGCGCGCAGGACTACCTGGTCCGCGACGAGCTGGACGGTCGGCTGCTGAGCCGCGCCATCCGCTACGCGGTGGAGCGCAAGCGGTCCGACTCCGCGGAGCGGCGGCTGGCCGAGGGCCGGCTGCGCGCCCAGGAGAACCGCCGGCTCGAGCGCGGCCTGCTGCCGACGCCGCTGCTGGACGGCTCCCCGCTGCGGTTCGCCGCCCGCTACCGGCCCGGCCGCTCGCGCGCGCTGCTCGGCGGTGACTTCTACGACGTGGTCCGCACGCCGGACGGGACCGTGCACGCCATGATCGGCGACGTCTGCGGGCACGGCCCGGACGAGGCGGCGCTCGGCGTGGAGCTGCGCATCGCCTGGCGGGCGCTGACCCTGGCGGGACTGTGCGGGGACCAACTGCTGAGCACGCTGCAGCAGGTGCTGGAGCACGAGCGCCCGGACGACGAGATCTTCGCGACGCTGTGCACGGTGGACATCGCGCCGGACGGCCGCCGGGCAGGCCTGTGCCTGGCCGGCCACCCGTCACCGCTGCTGGCCCGCCCCGGCATGCCCGCGCGTCTGCTGCCGTACGAGAACAACGGCCCCGCCCTCGGGCTGCTGCCCGGCGCCCGCTGGCCGCGGATGCAGGTGGAGCTGGGCGCCGAGTGGAGCCTGATGCTCTACACCGACGGCCTGATCGAGGGCCGCGTCGGCGACACCGGGGAGCGGCTGGGGCAGGAGGGCATGGTCGACCTGATCCGGCGCAGGCTCTCCGAGGGGTTGAGCGGGGAGGAGTTGCTGCGGGCGGCGGTGAACGAGGTTCGTGACCTCAACGGGGGCGAGCTGACGGATGACGTCGCGGTTCTGTTGCTGGACCGGACGCGCTGATCGCCGTACCGGCACGGTTTCGGGGCGGCTGCGGGCCGTCGTGGGCCGTTCGCGCAGTTCCCCGCGCCCCTGAAGAGGCGCGGGGAACTGGGTACTTCCGTTCAGCGACCGCCGTTGTACGGGCCGTACGGGCCGTCGCTGCTGGAGCCCCTGCGGGCCCGGCCGCCTCCGGGGAGTGACCTGAGGGCCGGGCGGACGTCGACCATGTACACGATCGTCGCGATCAGGCCGATGATCGGCAGGAACGAAAGGATGTTGAAGATCAGGCTCACCACGAAGGCGAGACCCAGGATGATCAGCCAGAACGGCTTGGTCTTCTTGTCCGCCGCGCGGTAGGCGTCCTCACGGCGCGTGGCGGCGTCGATCAGCGCGAAACCGCTGAACACGATCAGGGCCAGGTTCAACAGCCACAAGAAGTTAGCGAAGCCCTGCATCAGCACTACGTCCACCACCCGTAATCGGCTCGTCCACCGCGCCGTCGTCCTTGTCGCGCCGCCGTCGGACGGCCACGTCGTCTTCCCGCCGTCACCGTACCCGCATCCGCCGGCCGGCTACCCGGTGAACGGGCCGGGCACCGCGTAAGTGCCCGGCCCGTGCCGTTCCGTCCCGCTTCAGCGGAGTGCGGCGCCGCTCACTTCGCGGGCGGCGTCGTCTTCTTCGCCGTGGCCTTGCGGGCCGCCGGGGCCTTCTTCGGCGCGGCCGGCTTCTTCGCGGCGGCCTCGGCGGGCTTGACCTCCGTGACCTTGGCCTCGGCCGGCTCGGCCTCCGCCGCGTTGGTCCCGGCCGGGGCGGCGGCGGGCTTCGGCTCGGCCGGCGGCTCGACGGCCACCGCGATGTCCTCGATGCCCTCGGCGGCCTCGCCGCGCCAGGTCTTCACGGCCTGCTCACCGTGCTCGGCGAGCTTCTCGTAGGTCTCGCGGGCCTTGACCGCGTACTCGGCGGCGACGCCCACACTGCGCAGCGCCAGGTCCTGGGCGGTCTCCCCGAGCTTCTTCAGGTCGGTGTCGATCGTCCCGAACAGCTCGTTGGCCTTGGCCTGCAGGTTCCCCTGCGTCTCGCGGACCCGGACGGTCACCCGCTCCTGGACGGCCTTGGGGTCCGTGTTGCGCACGGCCTCGATGCGGGCCGGGGCCTCGGTGCGCAGCTGCTCCACCAGGGCCGGCACCTTCTTGGCCTGCTGCAGCGCCAGATCGGCGGTGCCGGCGGCGAAGTAGAGCGGCTTGGGGTCGCGGAAGGTCTTGCGCAGGTCGTCGGTGATGGCCATGGTGATGGTCCTCCCGGATGTCGTGTTCGGCTGAGGGTCTGTGTGGTCCGTGGCGGGCGTCCGGCGCCCTGGCCGGCTCAGCCGGCCGTCCGCCGCGGACCGTTGTCGTCGCCGCCGGCCTCGCGGCCGGGGCGCTCGGCGGGTCTGCCGCCCTTGCTGATGGAGCCCTCCGTACCCGGCTCGGGCCCGACGGGTTCCACCTCACCGTCCTCGGTGCCCCCGAATCCGTTCTCCTTGCGGAAGGACTCGTAGATCTGGAGGAGCACCTGCTTCTGGCGCTCGTTCAGCGTGGGGTCGGCGAGGATCACGGCGCGTGTCTCGACCTCGTCCCGGTCGCGCTCGGCGTCGAGGATCCCGGCGCGGACATACAGCGTCTCGGCGGAGATGCGCAGCGCCTTGGCGACCTGCTGGAGCACCTCCGCGCTGGGCTTGCGCAGCCCGCGCTCGATCTGGCTCAGATACGGATTGGACACCCCGGCGGCGTCGGCGAGCTGCCGCAGCGACAACTGCGCGTTGCGCCGCTGCTCGCGCAGGTACTCTCCGAGTCCGCCGACGTTCAGGGATGCCATACCTCCACCATGACGCACCCCGCTAACAATTGCAAGCACCCTGCTTGCAAGAGTGCGCTAGCTCTCCCGGCAGGCCGTGTGAGACTGAGCACGGTAGATGTCGTATGTGCAGCACATCTGTCGGGAGCCACTCGGCACCTCACCCGAGGAAGCAGCCCTCGACTCGCACCCCACCGCAGCCAGCACCTCGCCAAAAGGGCCATAAACCAGGTCGCGCGACCCCGCGCACTTTGTGACAACAGCTCCTAAGAACGGACCGCATCGAGGATCTCGCCCACGATATCCATGGCGGTCGATGCCGTTTCCAGGCCCTTGAGCGTGTCCCTCAGCCGCGTTGCGAACCGTACGACGCGTGCGGGGTTCGGGGTCGTGGGCTCAAGGGTCTGGGCCAGGGCCTCGTGGTCGCTTCGGACGTCGTCATCCTGTTCCGGGGTGAGGTGCGCACCGAGGTGTTCGATCTCGTCGGTGAGACGCTCAAGCAGGTTCCGGAGTGCTTCGCCGTCGCCGGTCGCGCGTCCGCCGCGCTTCTCCTCCGGACGCAGGGCGACGCCCGACGCCTGCGCACCGCTCCCCGCCCGCAGTTCGGGGACGGCCGCGCTCAGCGCGTTGCGGAGCTCCATCGCGTTCCGGAAGCGCGTGCCGGGGCGCGGGCTCACCCCCCGGGCGATGGTGATCCCCAGGTCCCCGTGGCGCATGAGCAGCTCCGGGCCGTGCTGGAGTGACTCCTCATCCCCGTAGGGCAGCGCTCCCGACGGGTGCAGGAGGCGGTACAGGATCGCCGTCAGCGCGAAGGCGTCATCGGCCTCGGAGCGCTCGGCCGGCATGCCCTTGAGAGCCTCGGGCGGCAGATAGTCCGACGGACCAGGCGGCAGCAGGGGCTTGCCGTGCGTCACGTCCAGGCCTGCCCCCCAGCCCCGTACGTACAGTTCGCTGTCGTCCGCTCCGTGCAGTACGAGGTTCTCGGGCCGCACGTCCCCATGTGTGAGCTTCCTCGCGTCCATCATCCGGTAGAGCGTGTCGCAGGCGTCGACGATCCACCGGGTGGCTTCCACGGGGCTGATTACGAGGCCGCCCGCCAACTTGGCCTCCAGCTTCTCCTGCAGGCTGACGCCGTCCACCTTGTGGAAAACCAGCCACTGTCCACAGGGAGGAAGAAGCTCGGGAACGCCTTCGACATGCTGCACGGAATCGGAGAAGATCTCGTGGAGGCGCTCCAGCTGGGGACCGTACCCCGGGTGGAACTGGGCGACCAGCGGCTGCCGGATCTCCTCGTGGGCGAGATGGCGCGTCTTCGGACGGTCCCGTTCGTCGAAGCGCCGCTGGACGACGTAGCCCTCGTCCCTGAGCGGCTGTTCCTCCGTCTGCCAGCCGAGGTTGGGGTCCGCCTCCCAGCCGAGGCCGGGGCGTTCCGTGTGCGGAGGCCTCCTCGTCTCCAGCCACTTGCGCACGATCGGGTTGACCCACGCCCAGTCGTCCTCTCGCTGGACGAGGATCCCGAAGTCCCGGAGCCCGTCCAGGTCCCTGACCTTCGCGGTGGCGAGCGAGGCCCGGACCGCCGTCACGAACGGCTCCTCCTCGATGAGCCGCGCGATCTCGTGCAGGAGCGACAGGACATGTTCCCGGCCGCCCTCGCCGTAAGGGTCGAGAAGCCCGATGACAGCGTCGTCCTGGTCCACCACCCAGTCGAACGCCGCGTCCACCAGTTCCGCGCTCACGTGCGTCCGCTGACTCTTCTCCAGCAGCTTCAGGACCCGCGCGCCGAGCATGTGGATGTGCTGGGGATGGCCCTGGGTGAGCTCCCACACCCGCTCCGCGGCCTCGTCCATCACCTGGACGGGCTCCAGGAATCCGAGGTGGAACGCCTGCCGTGTGGCGTCGTTGTCGAGCGGGCCGATGACGTACGGGGTCGTGAAGTCCTGCTGGAACCGGGTGTCTTCGAGCAGATCGCGAATCCCGTGGGTCGTCGCGGCGCCGCAGAACAGAAGACCCACCCCCACCCGCTCGTTCTTCAGCCCGCGCAGCTGGGTCAGCACGGGATCCAGGTTGTCCGACTTCCTCAGCCGCCTCAGCAGATGCTGGAACTCGTCGATGACGAGCAGCAGTCCGACTGTCTCCTTGGGCCACAGCTGTCGTCGGACGCGGACCCACCAGTTCACGAAGTCCAGCGGGGCGTTGCCTTCGGGCATCCCGATCGCCGGCGCACGGTACTCAAAGGCGTGATCCACCGCGAGCACGAGCGCCTGGGCGATGTCGGTCATCAAGAGGCAGCCGGAGTCCTCGGTCATCTCGGCGTTGAGGTAGACCGGGAAGACCCGTGGAATCCGCCACTTGCCTGGGGGCGGCAGCTCGTGGGACCCGGGGGTCCGCACCTCACTGAGCTGGTACGCGATGGAGGTCTTCCCCGCCTGTCGCGAGCCCGTCATGAACAAGGTGCCCGCGTGGCCACGCGAAGCCTTCTCGTAATGGCGTGCCAGATCCTCGAGCTCTTTGGTGCGCCCCACGAACATCGCGGGATCAACGCGGTCGCTCGGCTTGAAATGCGCGGACAGCCGCTGGTCCAGGGGATAGTTGCTCACCGAATGGGTCACGGTCGTGGGCGGCAGCGGGCCTTGGGGAAGCGCCCCCGAGGCCGTGACCTTCACCTCCTGGTGTTCGCCGGTGAGGAGGAGGAGCCGTGTCGCCTTGGCACCGGCCTCCATTCTGTCGAGCCGAACCCATCCCTCCGGACCCGCGCCCTCGATACCCAGCGTGATCTGCGAGACGGACTGGAGCGCGGTGATCTCCGCCTTGACCTCCACAGGGCCGGAACCCAGCCGGGTGACCCTCAGCAGCCTCAGTTCGAGCAGGCGCCCCTCTCCGTCACTCTTCTTGCTCAGATGATCCCGCGCCACGTCCTCCCAGGCGGCGTTCAGTGCGTCGGAGAGCAAGGACGACGCCTCTCTCAGCCTGCGCGAGATGAGATTCCCCGACAGCAGCGCCTGCAGTCGCAGTGCGGCCTCGATACGCCTCGTCTTCTCGACCGAGTCGCGCGTCGCGCTGCCGGTCAGAACGGACAGCGCGTCCTCGTGTTCCAGCTGAGTGGCGACCCCCGCCCACACAGTGTGCAGCAGCTCCAAGGACTCCGCGTCCCGTGGGCCGGCCTCCTCCTTCAGCTTCAGCGCGGCTGAGGCCAGCCCCTCCGAAAGCACTGGTACCTGCCTGGTGGCCGCTCGGGAGACGAGCTCCTCGGTCCCGGGCGGCAACGACTGGGGCTCCTCCTCCGAGGACAGGGTGTCGGCGTAGTCCATCGCCTCCTCGCCCACCTCGACGCCGAGCTGGAGCAGGGTGACCGCGGCGTACCGGTAGCCCTCGGCGAACCTGACCTCGTCGCAGAAGGATCTCAGCTCGCCGAGAACTCTCACCCGCTCTTCCAAGCCGGGCGCCTGCTCCGCGAGCGCGCGCCATTGCGTGAACGCGTCCCGCACCAGTCCATGGCGTCCGAGCAACTCCGCGCAGTACTGGTGGGCGTCGCGCGTCACGGTGTCGTCGCGGCCGCCCGTGGTCCTGTCCTTCAGATGGTTCCGGACGAAACGCAGCAGTCGCTCCGGATCCGTCGCCAGGCTCTCCGCCACGCGCTCCAGGTGGACCCGGCCGAGAGGCGGGAGGGTTGCGTCGTTGAGGGCCTCGGGGACGTCCTGCTCGATCGCCCAGGTGACCAGATCGTCCAGGCCGACCTGGGGATGGCGCAGCTCTTGGAGCGCCTGCAGATAGAGCCCCCGATCCCGCTTCCGATCGCGGTGGGCCAGCACGACGGCGAGGGACAGGGGCAGGTCCGAGGTGCCGGGAGGCCGGAGCCGCGCGAACTCCAGCAGCAACTTCGCCGCGACGAGCGGACGGTGGCCCAGATGCGCGATCAGGCCGGCATGGGCGAGGGCCTCGTCCATGGAACCGTCACGGACGGTCCGGAAGAGCGCCAGCAGTTCGCGGGCATGCGCGTACTTGTTACGGGCCGCGGCGATCTGAACCTGCAGGCGGACACCGTCCGGGAGATGTCCCAGCACTCCGGCCACCACATCGGCCTCGTCGTACTTCTCGCGCTTGAGCAGGCACACCACCGTGGCCCTCACCAGCACAATGTTCCTGGGGGCCTTCCCGAGGAGCAACTCGCTGAACAGGGTTGCCGCCCGCTCCCAGTCCTCCGCCGCGGCGGCCTCCAGCGCGGGTCGCGCCTCGTCCTGAAGCTCGTCGGACAGCCCTTGGGCCAGCTGTCCCCAGTCGACCTCCGGCTGGAACCAGGTCAGCGCCTTGCTCTGGAGGGCGTTCACCTCGGCCCCGTACTCGTGCACCAGAAGCTGGACCGCTTCGGCCTCCGACACCTGCGGATCCTTGACCTTCCCCAGGATCTTCCGGTTGTCGGGCGGCGGCGTCTGCCGCCGGTCGACGACGCTCTCGCGTAGGACGGCCGCCTCGACGGAGGTCGCATTGCGGCGCAGCGCGAGGTCGGCATACCGGATCAGGGCCAGTGTGTCGTTCTGCCGTTGTGCCAGCTTGGCGAGGCTGAGATGCAGTTCGTACTTGGAGTACGGCTGGTGATGGCGCTCAAGGAGGTCGCGCAGTTGCCGGTCCCGCTCCAACTCGCGGGAGATCCGGACCGCCGGAGCGAGCAGCGCGGTCTCCGCGCGGGTGTGGTCGATCCACGTCACCAAAAGATCCCAGGCCTCCCGCTGGTGCCCGGCGGTCTCCAGAACTGCCGCCATCTCGGCGGCAGCCTTCGGACTGGGGTTGGCCAGGACCGAGAACAGATTCCGCATCGTGGCCACATAGCGGGTGACGTTGCCCTGCGGCCCGGCCTGCATCGCCCTGCGCACCGCGGTGCCGGCGATGTAGAACTTGTGGTTGTCCGGCGCACTGCGGAATTCGGCGATCCGGCGGGCCGCCAGCCCCTCGGGGCTGTCACCGGCCGTGCGGGACTCCGTGCCGGGGAGGGCGTCGGCGGCGCCGGGCGGGACGCTCCCGCCCCGGACCGGCGGAGGCTTAGACCCGGCGGGGGTAGGCACGGGCCTGCCCAGGGACGAGAACAGCGTGGTAAGTACCCGCAGTTGTGTCTCCGTGTACTGCCGGGGGGACACGCGCGCGTAGTACGTGAAGGCGGTGGCCGCCTCCTCCAGGTGACCGGACGCCGCGTACACGCAGCCGAGGTTCCAGGCCGCAGCGGCGCCCAGCCAGTACACAGTGGACACGCTGTCGTAGAGCGTGATGGCCTCTTCAGCACGGCCGGCGCGCACCAAAGTTCCCAGGGCGTTGCCGAGCGCCAGGGACTGGCCCTTGCGGACGGCTCGCACCCAGGCGTCCGCCACGACCGAGGGATCGGAGTCCGGCGGCAGACGCTGCGCCTCCAGGATGAAGGGGTTGCCCGCCTCAAGTCCGACGATCTCCTGCAGGTGGACATCCGGGACGAACGCCGGATCCGGGTTCCGCTTCGCACTGGTGACACCCGAAGGCGGCGAGGGCGGATCGAATGCCTCGGCCGACAGGCCACCCCTGCGGACCGCCTCGTCCCGCAGGAACACCACGCGCGGAAGACGGTCGGGCGGCGTCCACGCCACGGCGTCCTGGAGCACCCGCACCGCCGACCGGTGGTCGCCGCTGTTGATCAGCCACAGAGCGAGATTGCGATTGAGGAACGAGTCGCGGTGCCGGTTGACCAGGTCGATCAACCGTTCGAGGGTCTCCCGGTCCGGCACGGGAACCCGCTTGGCCCGGAGCTGCGAGGTCAGCACGCCCACCGCGGCGGGCTCACGCCGCGAGGCCCACTCGGCCGACTCCAGAACGGCCTGGAGTCCCGCAGTGTCCAGCTGGGCCGAGAGGTAGCTCCGCCATGTTCCGGGATCGTCACTGCCGGACAGCGGTCGCGCCTGTCCCGCAGGGACGAACGCGGTGTTCTGTGCCTGTCCCGGTTCGGCCGACGCCCTGCGCAGCCTGGTGACGAGCGGCGCCGTCCAGCCGACTGTGGCGCCCAACTCCTGGGCCCGGTCCAACCGCTGTCCCGCGAGCATGAGATCGCCGGCGTCCAGTGCGTTACGGGCGAGCTCGAGGTGATGGCGCCAGGTCACGGCCCCGGCCGCCTCAATGCGATCGACGGTCCTGCGAGCCGCGTCGAGGTCGTTCTGCTCCCGGTGGATGCGGAGCAGCAGGAACGCCCCAGGGGATCGCGGATTCTCCGACAGCAACCGGTCCAGACCGGCCGCGGCCTCCACCACCCGACCGGACGCGTGGAGGCGCTTGGCCTCTTCCTCCGGATGAGGGGCCGCCGAGGCCTGAGCCGGTACGACGGGGACGGCTTGCGGAGGTGCCTGACGGGCCCCGTGGAGGTACTCGAACTCCTCCATTCCCCGGCGCTGGAGCGGTTCCATACGGCCGGACAGGACCGCCTTGAAGACGACCAGGGATTCGAGGGCCGCCCGTGCCTGGCCGACCTGGGCGTAGGCGACCGCGACGTTCCAGGCCGCGGTGGCGTTGACGTACTGGTGCGGTCCGAACCGGCGGTAGAGACGCAACGCGTCCGTCGGCCTTCCCGCGCTCACGGCCCAACCCACGGCGAAGCCGAGAGCGGAGGTGTTGCCCACCTCGAGCGAGCGGGCGTACAGCTGTGCCTCTTCCGCGGGCGGGCGCAGCCCGGTCTCCGGGAGGGTGGTCTCGGCCGGGTCGCCGACCCGCTGGAACGGCCGTACCCGCGGCTTCAACAGGTGTGCGCCCACGACCGGTTCGGCGGTGACCGCGCCTTCCGGTGGCACGGGGGGATGGCTGAGTCGGAACACCTTCTCGGCGCGCTCGGCCTCGCCAAGGACGCGCAGGGCGTCGAGCTGCAGTTGCCACAGGACCGGGCGCAGCACCGGACGGGCCCGCTCGAGTGCCGCGTCCGTCAGCGCGACGGCCAGGTCGGGTGCGATGTGCAGCAGGTCGCGGGCCGTGCTGACCACGTCGTCCAGCAGCCCGGTCCGGCCGAGTCGCCGGACGCCCTCCTCCACCTGGCGCCGGTCGGGAGCCTCGTGATCCGGCGCTCGGAGGGCGGCCATGATCCTGGCCGGCAGACCCACGTCATAGGCGCCCTCCAGGCCCGGGGACGGGGTGTCGACCGTACCGAGCGGCGACAGAGCGCCGACCGGAACGTCCGCCCCCTGCCGCGGTACCGACGTCCGTACGGCCGCGTCCTCGGGCGGCCCGTTCTCCACGGTCCGCGGAGCGGCGGGGAGGGCCCGCTCGGCCTCGCCGACGTAGGTCGCGGCGGCCTTCAGGTCGCCACGGTCCAGGTGCAGTTCGACGGTGCTCAGGTGGAGCCGCACCGCCTCCTTCGCCTCCACCTCCTCGACGCGGGCCACAGCCTCCTGGACGGCGGCGACCCTCACCTCCACCGCCGTACGGCTCGCGTACTCCTCTAGCATGTCGAGGCCCTCGCGGGCCTCGGGCAGGTCCCCGCGGTCCAGGGCCTGGAGGATCAGACTGCGCAGGTCTTCTCCCTGACCGTCAGGGTCCTGTGCCAGCGCCTTGAACAGCGCCTCCGCCCGCGCACGGATCTTGTCGATCGGCTCCAGGGCCGGCCGAATCGTGTCGGCGGGCACGCCCGCGCCCTGCGCGCAGAGAGCGATCACGTGCCGGTGCTCCGGAGCCGCGAGCGACAGCGCCTCGGTGGCGATGCCGGTCACCCAGCCGTCGTCGCTGTCGGTACGGCGCGCCTCCAGGTCCGGTGAGGCGAGGAGGAGCGCCTCAACGACGGGTACGAGGTCCGGGGCGAGATTGTCGAGCGGCGGCGCGGGCACGTCCGGCCCGTCCCAGGAGTACTCGTTCGCGACCTCCAGCAGCTCCCGCACCAACGTGCAGACCTCTGTCGTAGCCTTCACCAGAAACGGCCAGCGCTTGCCGTTGGGTGGGACGGGCGGGAGGTTCCCGTGACGATCGGTGTTCGCGCGCGAGATGAGCACCTCCGCCGGGTGCTCGAGCAGACCGTGGTCGTCGATCACGCCCCGGCTCACGTCGTGCAGAACCGCCTCCACGGGCTTCACGAACAGAGGGCGCGTGAAGGTGTGGTCGACGGCTGCGAGCCGGTTCGCCTCGGCGCGCAGATGCTCGGCCCTGTCGCGCAGGACGAGCGATCCGGTGATGCGTCGCATGACCGCGTTGTCGCGCACCAGCGCCTCCTGCAGAGGCTGGCGCACGGGCTCGGGCAGCGCGCGCCCCGCGTAGAAGTAGCGCAGGCTCGTGCGTCCGGTCCAGGCGATCGCCGCCCAGTCGAGCAGCTCGGCGAGGGCGTACTCTCCCACCGCCGCCGCACTCTGGCCCAGCCGGGGCAGCAACAGCGCGTGCGGAGGGGGGCCCGCAATCCGGCCGGAGGCCGGGACGAGCACCGACGACAGCATGGTGACCCGACGGTGCAGGAGCACCGCGAACGGTGCCACGCCCTTCAGGACCGTGGGAGAGTGGACGCCCTCCGCGTTGCGACCTCGGCCGGACAGGAACAGTTCGAGGTCCCTGGCGACCACGGACGTTTCGTTGGGAACCATCACTGACTCGCGACCCCTGTGGTGCGTGTGCCTATCGAGTGACAGAGGGGTGGAATTCTACCCGGCCCGGACCTTCAACAGGACTATTCTTCCGGCAACTCCACCTCGCCGTACGCGATTTGCACGGATCAAGCCATGTGATGGCTGATCTCTTACGGCAGCCGCCGGATACGCGTGACGCCAGTGGACGTGTGCGGCATCGATGTCGACAATGAGCCAGGTCATGGCCGTCAACGGCCATCGAGGCTGCGCCAGCGCACGGACCTCCGAACCTCGCTGCAAGGATGCACGGCATGAAGATCTTCATCAGCTGGTCGGGAGAAACGGCGCGAAAGTGCGCCGAAGTGCTCGGGAGGGAACTTGGGCATCTCCACCCCGAGATGAGAGCTTTCGTCTCGTCGCTAGGCATCGTGAAGGGGCAAAGGTCGATGGAGAGCATCGCGGCCCAACTTCGGGACGCCGATGTCGGAATCATGTGCCTCACACGTGAGAACCAGCGGAAGCAGTGGATCAACTACGAGGCAGGAGCCCTGTCCAGGCGGACTGATGAGGACAAGGCCTACGTTCATCCCTTCCTCATCGACATGCCACCGGAGGAGATCTCCGGCCCTCTCAAGCAGTTCCAGGCGACCGACTCCTCCGTTCGGAGGGAGGTCTTCTCCATGATCCAGTCCCTCCACGACGAATGCGTCAACCCGTACAGCCCGGAGGCGCTGAGAAGGGCATTCGGGGATTTCTGGGACCGGGTGGACAGGGATCTGCGGGACATCAAGAAGGGAATGCCGACGACGGAGACACCGGTACGAGCAACGCCCGAGGACCTCTTCGGCGAACTGGTCGATCTCGTGCGCGACCAGAGCCGGAGGATCGGTGCGCTGGAGGAAAAGCTGAGCGCCCTCGGTGCCGCACCCGTACTCGTACCCGCTCCCAGGACGACTGCTGGAGACACTCCTCTGCGGGCCTCCGCCGAGGAGGAGGACAGGACGACGGACCATACGACCGAGGGAGTCCGCGAGATCGTAGGCCGCACCCATTTGGTGCAGGAGGACGCCCACGAGGGTGGAATCGCCGTGATCTGCGACAGCGAGGGATACCGGCGGGCCAACGAGAAGGCCGAGAAACTGCGGCGGCTCGCGAGCTGGAGCAAGATCCCCATCACAATCTCCCATGACGAGGAGTCTGTGACGTTCGCCCCGCAGTAGCCGCTTCGGCGCCAACTGGTCCCCTCCCGCTCGAGTCCAAGGAGTTCACCTGTCCACGCTGATCGCCACGATGATCACGGCCTTGGCCAGCGTTCTGATCGCCGTGCTCGCCTACGCCCTGAACCAGCGCGGAGAGATACGACGCTCCAAGCGCCAGGCTCACCTCGACCGGATCAACTCCCAGCTCAGGGACCTGTACGGCCCCCTCTTGGTCCTCGTTGAGACAAACGAACGGACATGGGACGCCTTCCGTGAGCGGCACCTGACATCGCTCGAGGAACGTCGGCAAGCCGCTGGTCTCACCGAGGAACAGAGCCGGCTCTGGCGCCGGTGGGTCCTCACTGTGCTGGTCCCGACAGCGCGACAGATGCGCGACGTCGTCCTGGCCCACGGCGACCTGTTCATCGAGGACGAGATTCCCCAGCTAGTTCTCGACTTCTGTGCCCACGTCTCGTCCTACGAGGTCACAATCGTCGAGTGGGAGGCCGGGGAGGACGGCAACGTTCTGGTCCGGCATCCAGGGGAGGGCCTCGCCAGGTACGTCCGCGACGCGTACCGGAGCCTCAAGTCGGCCCAGGCCAAGGTCCTCAAGGCCCAGGCATAAGCGGCCCCCGTCCAAATCCCGCCGTCCCGGTGCCCTGTCCGTCCCTCTGGTGGGCTTGGGTTCAGGACGGCTCAGTGTTGAGGACCGCTGTCGCCCACGCGGCGAGTACAGGTCTTCTCGCGTGCAGGACAGTCGTCTCTGACCGCGGTCCTCATTGGCGTCGAGATCCAGGCAGGGCGACGCAAGTAGATGCTGAGCGCGCGGTCGTCATCGCGCAACCGCTGCACGAGCGGGGCCAGGAGCTCTCGCGCTTCATCCGGCTCCGCTGTTGCGAGGAGCAGGGACGCGATGTCCAGGACTGCGCCCATGGCCAGGGAGTCCTGCGGCGGCGCGGTGTAAGGCTTGGAGGTCTTCTTCTTGCCGGCGGTCTTGAGCAGGGGCTGGGCCTGCGCGGTGCGGGAGGCATGTTCCGCGTCGAGCGTGGCGGCTAGGGCGGGAGTGCTGGAGTACGGGCGGGCCTCTGGCCAGGTCCGGAAGATCATGGCGACCACGGCTCGCAGATCGGCGAAGTAATGCGCGACAGGGACGGGCGCCCCTGCGCTCATAGTGGTATCGGGGCCTCCTGCGGCGATCAAGTTCGCAAGGTGCCGTTGGACGTGCAAGAGCACCTTCATGGTGACCGGATCAGGCTCCTCGTGCAGGGGGCCCTGCTGGGTCAGGTCGGCTCCGCAGGCAGCTGCGGGCTGCTCGGTCGGTGCCGACCGAGCCTGCGCGGAACGGCACTGCCGGGGGTTGAGTGCGTCGTCCGACAGGCGGGCGAGGGCGTTGGCCGTGCGGGCGGACTGCGCAGGCATGCCGCATCCGAAGCACTGGTGGGAGAGGAGTCGCCGATGCTGGATGCAGAGGAAGATCACGGGGAGGCGCCACAGCCGTTGCCAGGGGCCGCCGTGGCGGTCCTGGATGGGGGCGCCGTTCCCGGCGAGGCAGGGCGGGCAGTAGCGCGTGGAGCGGGTCAGAACCCACGGGTTGTCGTAGATCATCCGGGCTGGGGTGATGCGTGGGGTGAAGGCGGGGTTCAGCGGCCCGTACCGCTGTCCGAGCGGGGCGAGGAGCATGTCGGTGACCTCGGCGGGCGTCAGGTGGGTGGCGCGGGCGAAGTCCGTGAGGTGGGCGTCGTCCAGGTGGTGCTGGAAACTCAGGGGCAGACGGGTGGGCGGGCCGGGGCGGTCGCCGCGTGCCAGGCCTGTGCGGCGGACGACTTCTGCGGGTGTCGTGCCCAGCCGGTGGGCGAGACGCAGGACGAATCCGGTGAGGGTCTCGTCGGGCAGCGGGTCAAGGCTGCGGGGCAGGGGGCGCATGGTCAGCCGTTTCGTGGACCGCGGACGTAGATCTCGGGGCTCAGACTGTCCGCCGTCTCCTTTACGACTCCGAGCACCCGCTGCAACGCAAGGGATGTGCCGGGGAGGCGTGCAAGATCCCGGAAGGTGTCCCGGTGCAGCACGAGCGCGGCGTCGTAGAGCGGGCGTAGGACCCTCTCGGTCCAATTCCTGTCGCGGGCTTCGAGTACGGATTCGGCGATGCCCAGTACCGCGCCCATGGTCAGGGGGGACTCCATAGGGGCGAGCAGCGAGTTGATCCCGTACGGCCTCTTTGATCCTCCCGGCGTGCGGCGTCGACTGTCGCGCAGTCGCTGCTCGGCCTCTCGTCCGATCGCCTGTGCCAGGGCAGTTGTCGCGGCAAAGCAGCCGGCTTCCGGCCAGGAGGCGAGGATCAAGGTGGCCACAACTTTCAGGTCGATGAAGTACTGGGCGACCGGTACAAGTTGACTGCAGCTCATGGCGCCCTGCGGCCCGTCTGTCGTCAGCAGCGCATCCAGGCGTTCTTGGAGTGTCAGCAGCGCCTTGAGCGAGTCGGCGTCATCCGGAGTACGAGCAGCTCGGATGCGGGAGAGGTCGGCCCCGCAGACCGCCGATCGGCCCCCGCCCGAGCCCGGAGCGGATGACGATCGGCACTGGGCCGGATGTAGATCTTCCGTTCCCGGGCGAGCGATCAGACCTGCGCGGGCAAATTGACCGGGGGTGCGGCACGCGGGACAGACCCGGTGGAGGAGCTGCTGGTGCCTGACGCAGGCGAAGACCACCGGCAACCGCCAAGACCGCCTCCAGGCTCCCCCGTTCAGGGCTTCCTGCGGGCCTCCATCGCCCGCGAGGCACGACGGGCAGTACTGAGATGTCCGTACGAAGACCCATCGGTTGGGGCGGTCCAACTGCCGTGGACTCGTCCACGGCCGGTATCGCCTGCTCACAAGGCCGTATCGATGCCCCATCGGGGCGAGCAGTAACTTATCGGCCTCCGCCACGGTCAGATGTGCCGCGCGAGCCGCCCGGACAAGGCGTGGTTTGTCCATGTCCACCAACAGCCAGGGCGAGACTACGCCGGGAGACTCGCCCTGGGCGTCCGTCAACCCCAAACGGGATGCGACGTGGTCCGGGGTCGTGCCGTTGTGGCGGGCGAGGCGGAGGATGAAGCCGACGAGGGTTTCGTCGTCGAGTGGGTCGAGGCTGCGAGGCAGGGGGCGCATGCCGCTTTCACCCCGCTTCCTGAACT
This sequence comes from Streptomyces sp. P9-2, assembly GCF_051903975.1. Lineage (NCBI taxonomy): Bacteria > Bacillati > Actinomycetota > Actinomycetes > Kitasatosporales > Streptomycetaceae > Streptomyces > Streptomyces sp. P9-2. The sequence continues at coordinate 1,772,211 of NZ_CP192633.1, read as the reverse complement.
GACGCCTGTGACGCGCTGCGGGTAGCGGCCTTACGCGGGCGCGGAGTGATACCGAGGGTGCGGCACAAGGGCGGCGATGCCCCGAGCTCGGCCACGAGTCTCCGGCTGAGCGGGGCGCGCCCGGCCACCGCGGGTTGGTAGAGCTCGATGAGGCCGGCGCGTTCCTCGGAGTTGTCGGCGGCTTTGAGGAGGCGTTCCGCGATGCCCAGGATGGCGCTGGTCGCGAGCGCCGTGTCAGGTGGCGCGAGGAAGAAGTCACCGACCCGCGCGCCCTTGACCCGGCTGCGGAGGTCGCGGGCGCTTCGCTGGCGGCGCTCCCCGTCGCGGTCGGCGGCCCTGGCCAGTACCTCCGTCGCCGCCAACGGGCGTGCCAGGGGCCAGGAAGCGAAGATCAGCGCGGTGACGGCGCGCAGGTCCATGAAGTACTGGGCCACAGAGACCAGCTCCCCACAACTCAGGGTCAGTGCCTGGCCATTGAGGGACAGCAGTGCGTCGATACGCTCTTGGAGGCCGATGATTGCCTCTCGTGTCGCGCGGTCACTCGAGATGCTGCGGCTCCCCGCTGTGGCGGCCATGGAGACACCGCACACCGACCTGTCCCTGCTGCTGGTCTGGAAGATGGACGAGGCGCGGCACTGGGTGGGGTGCAGGTCCTCCTGGGAGGCATGTGCGATGAGTCCTCTCCGCGCGGCGTGGGCGGGGCGTCCGCAGTAGGGGCAGTGGCGCCGGAGCGTGCGGCGGTGCTCGACGCAGGCGAAGACGACCGGCAGGTGCCAGCGCCTCTTCCACGGGCCGCCGAGTCTGTCTCCCAGTGGGCTGCCGTTCCCGGCCAGGCAGCGCTCACAGAACTGCGTGCTGCGCAGGTGGACCCATCGCCGGGGGTTGGTGAGGAGTTGGGGTCCATACCACGGGTCGTGTTGCTGGCTGAGCGGTCCATAGCGCTCGCCGAGGGGCGCCAGGAGGAGGTTCTCCATCTCGCGGAGCGACAGGCCTGCCACATGCGCCGCATCGGCAAGTCTGCGCGGAGAGAGGTCGAGCAACGATCCTGCCGGAACGTAGACGCCCTCGCGGTGCGCGAGACCCATACGCGCGGCGATGGCCGCGGGCGAACTCCCGCTGTGGTGAGTCAGGCGCAAGATGAGCCCCACCAGCGACTCGTCCGGGAGGGGCGCGAGCGTGCGGGGCAGGGGGCGCGGGGTCATGCCTCGGCCGCCGGTGGTGTGCCGCGGTCGTCGAGGACCGTGTTCCGCCCCTTACGGGCCTTCGCGGCCTTCCGGGCCGGTTCCGCCTTCGACTGCGGGGCGGTGTCGACGTCGGGGATCTCTCCAGCTTCGGCGTCGCGCACGCCGTCCTTGCCGGGGACGTTGCCCAGGTTGATGGTGATCTCGTCGAGGAGGTCGATGGTCAGGTCCTCCAGGCCGCTCTCCATGGCCTTGGTCAGCCCGTCCTCGACCAGGCGCCGCAGGAGGCCGACGATGCCGTGGGTGCGGCGGTAGAGGTACTCGGGCATCCGGCCTTCGGACAGCGTGCCGGGGCCTGCGTTGAAGAGCCGGATCTGGTTCTCGATGCCGACGAGGTGGTCGATGAAGGCGCCGGTGCGCGCGTTGTTGCTGTAGTCGAAGGGGTCGAGGGTGACCAGGTCGAATCGGCGCTCGGTCTGGGTGGAGGCGTCAGGGTTGTAGCTCTTGCCCTTCTTCAGCGGTGCGTAGACCCACTGGTTGGTGCGGGGGTCGTGCCAGCCCTCCCTGAGCAGACCGGAGCGGGGGATGTTCACGCCGATGAGGACGAGCGTGACGTCCAGGTCCATCAGGCCGCGGATCAGGTCGAGGGTGTCCTGGTCGTCCTCCCGGTGCATCTTCAGGCGGGTGATGTCGTCGATGATCAGGACGGTGGTGGCGTGCGCCTTGATCGACTCGCGGACATTGCGGATCATGCCGCGCAGGTTTCTGCCGTAGGGGGCGCCGTAGTAGTCGAGAATCGCCTCGCACAGGCCGATCGGAGTGGCTTTCACCGGGGTCTGGCAGTAGGCGACCGGCGCGATAAGGTCCCGGGTGCCGGGCATCGGGTCGAAGTAGCACTCGGGGTACTGCTCGAACAGGGCGCGCCAGGTGTCCTCGAACTCGGTGGCGGTCCGGCAGGCAGTCTCCGTCTTGCCCTGGTAACCCCCACCGTTGATCATCAGCCCGTCCAGGGTGCTCGGGCCGATACGCATCGCATTGTTCTGGATCCGCGAACGCATCAACGTGGTGACCACCTCGCTCATCGGGGTGTCCAGCATCTGCATGTTGACGTGCGTGGCCGCCCGGTGCAGGTCGTACAGCGACTTCTTGCGCGGGCTCATCAGCGCATACTCGGCCAGGGAGATCTTCTTGACCGGCACGAACAGATCCCGCGTCCGGCGGAACTCCTGCCAGCCCTCGTGGCGGGTCCGATCCGGCCTCGGGCCGAAGCGCAGGAACGGCACGGGCACGTTCGACGCCTCCGGGTGCAGGTTGCTCATTTCACGTCTCCTCCGTCGGCTGCCGACCGGGACTCGGTGGCGGCGGGGCCGCGTCGTCGGGGCCGTCATCGTCGTCGGCGATGACGAAGAGGTTGCGGCCACTGCGGCTCGATCCCAGCGGGGCGGGTGCCGACGGCGTCCGCGAGGATGTCGCCGCCTCCCGCCGCCGACGCCGGTGGGCGTCCAGGCTGTCGGTGGCCTCCCGGACCCGCTCCCGCCACGGCGGCTCGGTATCCGGGGCGCCGACGGCCGTCAGGCGCGGCGGCTCGTCCGGCTTCGGCGGCTGTTGCGGCCGGTCCGCGGCGGCCGCCCGGGCCTGGGTGATCTCCCGTGCGTGCTGCGTCCGCTGGGACTTGGTCAGCTGGGACGGCCACCTCTCGACCGGATCGACAGCCCCCAGCATCTCCAGGAGGATCGGGACGAGGTCGCTGTCGGAGCGCGGCTTGAGACCTGCTTCCCGTACGCGGGTGAGGAGTTCCTCGACCCTGGCGTCCCCGAAGGCCGGCATCTCGCCCTCCGGCGGCAGGCCCGTCCAGCGCAGTTCGTGCCACTCATGGGTGCCGGGGTCCTGGAAGTACACCACCCTCCGGTCGCGGGGTTCGCGGTGGATGACCCACTGCTTCTTGTAGCGACCCCCGCGAGCGGAGTGCAGGTCGGGACGGTGCAGCAGCTCCGCGTCGTACCAGAGCCCCTTGACCTTCACGCCCCGCCGGTAGATCCGCTTCACATGGTGCTCGGGCAGGAAGCGGTAGTACGTCTCCGGGGACGGGATGTCCAGGTCGAAGCCCTCTTGGGCGAAGGAGGCGGCGAACAGGGTGTTGGGGCTGTGGTCACCGCCGGGATCCCAGCTGGGTGCGAACTCGCCGAGACGGCGGTTCTGCCAGACCTTCACGACCCAGGTCGCGATGAGGTGTTCCATCTCGGCCATGGTCAGCACCGCGTCGCCCTCCGGGTCTGCGCCGCGGTCGGCAACGTCGACTCCCGTGTATCCGGCCAGCTTCTCGAATACCAGCGAACGGATACTGCCGAAGACGCGCTCCACCGCGCTCTTGTCCTGCGGGCGCAGCACACGCGCCGGCAGGATCCGGCAGCCCATCGCCTCCTGGACATCCACCAGGTGATGGTTGCGGTAGACCGAGCCGTGGTCGGAAGTGACGGTCTCGGGAGTGAAGAACGGCAGCCCGGCCACCTCGTACCCGGCAAACTCCGAGACCATCGCGGCCGGCAGCCCCGGATAGGGCCACTCCATGTCCTCGCCCCACTCGTCCCGCATGGGCAGCGGCAGCATGACGTCGCGCAGCACCATCGCGACGTCCACCGAGGAGTCCGACACCAGCGTCAGCCGGAACGCGCAGATGGAGTGGGTGTAGACGTCCAGCGCCAAGGTGAGGTGGACGGTGACCGGGTCACCGAAGACGTTCTCGCGGACCATCACCGGCAGGATCGTCGTGTCCAGCGCGACCACCTGGCCGGGGCGAGTCACGAGCACATGCCCGTTCTTGGTGGGCAGTTCGGCCGAGCGCTCGTACTTCGGTCGGGTGCCGCCCGGCCCGAACCACTCCTTCCACACCCGCAGCAGCGTGTGATAGCTGGGGACCTCGATCTTCTCGCACTCTTCCCCGTCCCCGCCCCCGCCCTCGTCCCCCTCTTCTTCGTCTTCCTTCTCGAAGGTCTCCCGCACATAGCGCCGGATCATGATCTCGCGGGTCCGCGCGCTCACCCGGGACCGGTGATGCTGCGTCTCCGCACGGACCGCGAAGATCGCTTCACGGACCTCCTCACTGATACTCGGGTGTCCTCCGCTCGCCCGCAGCCACCGGTGATCGGCGCAGCCCACGATCCCGTACTTCCTGCGCCGCCGCTCCCACCGCTCCAGCGTACGCACCCCGACATGCGCGACCCCCAGGAGCAGCTTGGCCTCCTCGGGCCGCAGTGCCGACAGTTCGGCGGCCTTCGCCACCCGCCGCTCGGTCAGCGTCGTACGGTCCGGGTCGTACTCGGGACGCGGCTCCCCCGGCTCGGGCCGGAACGGATCACCGCTGCGGAATCCGCAGTTGACCTCCATCAGATGCGCGAAACGCTGTTCCATCAAGGGTCGCTTCTCCGGCTTCACATCACTCCACGAAGCCGCCTGCCGCCCACGGTTGGCGCCCTCCGCCGCCGTGCGCGACGACGACCGGCACCGCGGATGATTGACCAGAAAACGGAAGCTCACCCGCTGCCGCTCACCATCCGACCGCACCAGGTGGACCCGCCCCAGATGCGGCTCCTGCCGCTCGACCAGCCACTCCACCTCGTCGAGCACTACGCCCGCGCCAGGCGAGAGATCCAGTGCCGCCGCCCCCATCATGAGACGCCTCCTGCCAGCACCACCCGCGACCTGTCCGTCAGCGGCTGAGCGAGGTCGATGCCGAGCCTTCGGTGCCACAGCAGATGCAACAACTGGGCGCGTGCCACCGGCCAGTACATATGCGCGTCCGCCAACTCCCCGAACGTGACGCCCTCCTCGGCCTGAGCAAGCAGACCGGGCTGCACCCCGAGCACGTCACGCGTCGGACGACGCTTCCCGTAGAACGCACCGAGGGTGGACCGCACATGCGGGCGCCACTCGGCCACGACCGCGTAGTGCCACCCGCAGACCAACGCCACCTCCTCCGCGGCTGCGAACGACTCCAGATCCTCGGGTTTGATCAGATCCCGGGACCGCACGTCGATCAGCCAGGTTCCCGCCCGTGTGACCGCGAAGAAGTCCGGCGTGTGGTTACGCCACTTCTCCGCTGTACGGAACCGGATACGCAACGGCTGCGACAGCACTTCCACCGGATCACCGGCAAAGTCCAAAGCCACCAGCAACTGGTCCTCTTCGAGGCTCTCGAACCCGTGCAGACGCCCCGTCGACACCAGCGACTCCAGACCGGGCCTGTGCCGCTGCTCCCGCCGCCAGGTGAACCCCCGCATCGGCCCGCGGCTCGCCACCGGAACCTGCCCCAGGTGCCGGACCGGCCCCGTGACCTCGTCCCCGGCGTACTTCCACGTCGCCGTCCACCGGTCCAACCAACCGTCGGACAGGTCCAGGCCGTCCCGCCCGCCGTCCAGCGAGACCGGGACCATCAGATCCGTCCACGTGCAGCGGTGGGACCACAAGGAGCCCCAGCTATCGCTCATGTCCCCAGGTAAGCCGCAAGCTTCCCCTCGGAGGGGCGATCTTCGAAGTTGGCGACAACTTGCCTGCAAAGAGCACGGAACACGTCAAGAACAATGCGAATTCGGCGACAGATGTCGTGCTCAGGACCTCAAGAAGGGCCAGGTCGGAAGGGGAGGATGACGACAACTACCATGCTCAGTCTCACCGTGGTACGGGTGAAGGTCACCGGGTTCATCCGCGTGCCGGACCTGGCCCACGGCTGGACGGCCACCCCTCCGAGGTGGTCGAAGCCGGCCGGCGGATCACCGCCGAGGTGGTCGTCGTCGACACGCGCTCCGGGCAGGTCACCCTCTCCCTGGAGGGCGCGGGGGGAATCCGCTGTTGACCTTCACCTTGGGGCAGCGCCCAGCATCGACGGTGCCGGGCGCTCGGCCCGGTACGAGGAGGGACACGCATGGAGCTGCTGACCATCGGGGCGTTCGCGAAGGCGTCCCGGCTGTCGCCGAAGGCGCTGCGGCTGTACGACGAGCTCGGTCTGCTGACTCCCGCCCGCGTCGACCCGGACACCGGCTACCGCCGTTACGCGCCCGAGCAGCTGGAGCAGGCACGGCTGGTCGCCTGGCTCCGGCGGCTGGGCATGCCGCTCGCCCGCATCCGGCAGGTGTGCGCCATGGACCCGGGCGAGGCGGCCGGCGAGATCCGCGCGTACTGGGCGCGGGTCGAGGCCGACACGGCCGCGCGGCGGGACCTGGCGGCCTTCCTCGTCGACCATCTGACCGGGAAGGACCCCGCCATGTCCCGCACCACCGCACCCCTCTCCCTCCGTTACGCCGCCCTGTCCGACGCCGGCCGGGTCCGCCCGAGCAACCAGGACACCGCCTACGCGGGCTCCCGCCTCCTCGCCGTCGCCGACGGCTACGGCGGCAGGGGCGCCCTCGCCGGGGCGGCGGCTGTCGACGCCCTGCGAAGTCTGGAGTCGGAGACCGCCCCGGCGGGAGACCTGCTGAACGCGCTCGAGGACGCCCTCGGCCGCGCCGAACGGGCCGTGCACGGCGTCTCCGCGCCCGACGACGGCACCGGCGGCGACAGCACCGACGCCGGCACCACGCTCACCGCGATGCTGTGGACCGGCTCGCAGCTCGCGCTCGTCCACATCGGCGACTCCCGCGTCCATCTCCTGCGCGACGGGAAGCTGTTCCAGATCACCCACGACCACACGGTGGTGCAGTCACTGATCGACGAGGGGCGTCTCACCCCCGAGGAGGCCGCCTCGCACCCGCAGCGGTCCCTGCTGCTCCGCGCCCTGGGCCGGGGCGCCGACTCCACGCCCGACCTGCGGCTGCACGACGCCCGCGCCGGCGACCGCTACCTCCTCTGCTCGGACGGCCTGTCCACGGTCGTGCCCGCCGGTGACATCCACCGCGTGCTCACGGACACCCCCGAGCCCGAGGCGGCCGTCCGTGAACTCGTCGACCTGGCCAACGCGTCGGGCGGCCCGGACAACGTGAGCTGCGTGGTCGCGGACGTGGTGGCACAGGCGTAAGCGCACAGGCGTAAGCGCACAGGCGTAAGCGCACAGGCATAGGCGTTCCGGCCACCCGTCGGCGGGATCGGCGCGAACCCCCGCTCGCCCGGTCCCGCGTCCGGCACGATGAGGCATGCTCCCGGACCACTGGCACTTCACCACCGACGTCGAGGACTTCCTCACCCGCGCCGGAGCCTTCCTGCGCTCGCGCCCCGCCCTCCACACCACCCCGCTCACCGACATCGAGAAGCTGCGCCTGCCCGGCGCGGGCGACTTCGTCCTCGGCCGCCTGGAGACGGAGGGCGAGGTCCGCGCGGTCTGCTACCTCACCCCGCGCGGCCGCCTCGGCCTCACCCCGCTGGCCGGCGACGACGCCAATACCCTCGCCGCCCGCCTGTCCGCCCTCGGCCACTCCCCCGCCCAGGTCATCGCCGACCAGGAGACGGCCGACGTCTTCGCCTCTGCCTGGCAGGGGCACACCGGCGCGGTGCCCAAGCTGTTCTGGCACACGCACCTCTACCGCCTCGGCACCCTCACCCCGCCCCGGCCCCACCCGGAGGGCCGCGCCCAGCTCGCAGGGGAGGCGGACCGCGAACTCGTGGTGCGCTGGTGCCGGGAGTTCTGCGTCGAGGTCGGCGAGCAGCCGTCCATCGACCTGATCGACGCGGGCGCGTGGGACCGGTCCCGGTTCGGCGACCGCCACTTCACCTTCTGGCGGACCCCCGACGGCACCCCCGTCTCCATGGCGGCCGTCACCTCGGTCACCGGCGGCATGGTCCGCGTCGACCCCGTCTACACCCCGTCCCGCTTCCGCGGCCACGGTTACGCGGGCGCGGTCACGGCCGCGGTAAGCCGGGCCGCGCGAGAGGCGGGCGCCACGGACGTCGTCCTGTTCGCGGACCCGGCCAACCCGACGAGCAACGCCCTCTACCAGCGCCTCGGTTACGTCCGACTCACCGACTGCGCCGGCTATCGCTTCACGTACGACGGCCCGGCGTGAGGTGGTCGGAAACCCGATGGCCTCCGGGGCGGCCGGGGACCACACTGCCCGGGTGACGTCGCTGCACGAGAACGAGATCTCCGTCGACGAGGACCTCGTACGGTCGCTGCTGCGGGCCCAGTGCCCGCAGTGGGCGGACCTGCCGTTGCGGCCCGCGGGCGCGGGAACGGACAACACCATGTACCGGCTGGGCGACGGCCTGCTGGTCCGCCTGCCGCGGACGCCGGACGGCGGGCCGTCGTTGCGCAAGGAGCAGCGGTGGCTGCCCCGCCTCGCGCCCCTCCTCCCCCGCCGCGTGCCGGAACCCGTGCATGCCGGGACGCCCACCGACGCCTACCCGGTCCCGTGGGCCGTCCACCGCTGGATCGACGGCGAGGACGTCGGCCCGGACACGGTCCGCGACTGGGCCGCCTTCGGGGCCGACCTTGCGGAGTTCGTACGGGAGTTGCACCGCGTCGACCTGATGAGGGCGACGCGGGAGGGCGGGCTGTCCTGGTACCGCGGGGGCACCCTGGCGGCGTGCGACGCGTGGGTCGGGCCGGGCTTCGACGCGTGCCGGGCCGTCGAGGGGCTGGACCTCGACGTCGACACGCTGGAACGGCTGTGGCGGGAGGCGCTCGCCCTGCCCGACCCGGCCGGACCGCACGTCTGGCTGCACGGCGACCTCCGCCCGGCCAACCTCCTGGCCCGCGACGGCAGACTCCACGCCGTGATCGACTTCGGTGCGCTCTCGATCGGCTTCCCCGACGCCGAGCATGCCCCCGTCTGGGACCTCCCGCCCGAGGCCCGCCGCGCCTACTGGGACACCCTGGCCCTCGACACCCCGACCTGGCTGCGCGCCCGCGCCTGGGCCATCGCGGTCGCCGTCGCCGGCATCCCGTACTACTGGGACACGTTCCCGGCGTTCACGGCGGAGTGCCGCGGCCGTCTGGAGGCGATCCTCAGCTGAGCACCGGCAGGGACTGCCGCGCCCAGAGGGCCAGGTCGCTGCTGGTGCCGACCGCGAGGGTCCGGCCGGACGGGGAGAAGCCGGCGGCCCGGAACTCCGACGAGGACGCGTGGTGGACGTGCCACCAGGTGCCGCCGTGCGGTCCGCGGTTCCCTCCCCCGTCCGCGGAGAGGATCACGCGGTGGTCGGGCCAGTCGGGGGCGACGACGTCCAAGGCCCAGCCGTCGGGGGTGGTGTGGTGCAGGCCTCCGCCGAAGAGGCCGGCGATACGCACCGGCACGCCCGCGACCGGGCCGAGACCGGGGCAGGCGAGGTCGGGGGCCGCGTCGGGCGTGCTCGTGTCCGGATCGGGGTCACGGTCACGCGCGACGAGTTCACCGGTCGCCGCGTCGAAGAGGCCGTGGCCCGCGGTCGACACGGTCATCACCAGGTCCTGGCCGGTGCCGGGGTGGACGGCGAAGCCGATGCCGAGCAGGCCGCCGACCGGCCGGTCGAGCACCTTCCGCCACGGCTCCGGTGCCGCCACGACGGGCGCGGAGAGGTAGCGCTCGCGGATCTTCCGCTGGTGGTCCGTGATCACGTCGTCGAGGATCCTGTGCGCGGCATCCCGGGGCAACTCAATTGGGCGGACGGGGACGCCCCGTGCCGACACACTGATCTCCATGACGACGTACTCCGATCCCGCCAAGGCCGACCTGCACCGCTATCTCCAGGAGGCGCGGGACGCCCTGCTCTGGAAGCTGGAAGGGCTGTCCGAGTACGACGTGCGGCGGCCGCTGACGCCGACCGGGACCAATCTGCTCGGGCTGGTGAAGCACGCCGCCGGGGTCGAACTCGGGTATCTGGGCGACACGTTCTGGCGTCCGTCCGGCGAGCCGCTGCCGTGGCTCGCGGAGGACGCCGAGGTCAACGCGGACATGTGGGCCGCGCCCGACGAGACGCGTGACGCCATCGTGGGCCTGTACCGGCGGGCCTGGGCGCACGCGGACGCGACGGTCGAGGCGCTGCCCCTGGACACGACCGGCACGGTGCCGTGGTGGCCCGAGGACCGCGCCGAGCTGACCTTGCACCACGCCGTCGTCCGCGTCATCGCCGACACCAGCCGGCACGCGGGTCACGCCGACATCCTGCGCGAGCAGCTGGACGGAGCGACGGGCGAGCGGCCGGGCGCCACCAGCCTCCCCTCGGCCGACCCCGCCTGGTGGGCGGCCTACCGCGACAAGCTGGAACGGGCGGCGCGGGAGGCCGCGGAGCCGGGTGACGACCCCACCACCGGTCCCGGTTCCCACGCCACCCCGTGACTCAGCCCTTCACCGCCCCCGCCGTCAGCCCCTGCACGATGTGCCGGCTGGCGAAGGCGAACAGCACCATCGTCGGCAGGATCGTCAGCACCGCCGCCGCGGACATCGACCCCCAGTCGATGTTGAAGCTGGAGATGAAGCCGTTGAGCGCGGTCGGCACGGTCTTGTTCTCGTCGCTGTTCATCAGCGTCACCGAAAGGAACAGCTCGTTCCAGCAGTTGACGAAGTTGAAGATGAACGCGGCGACGATCCCCGGCCGCATGACCGGCAGCAGCACCTTGATCAGCGCCCCGAGCCGGGACAGGCCGTCGATCATCGCGGCCTCCTCCAGCGCGTCCGGGACGTTCTCGAAGAAGCCGCGCAGCATCACCGTGCAGAAGGGGATGCACACGGCGATGTAGACCAGCATCAGGCCGAGCCGGTTGTCGACCAGCCGGAGGTCGGTCATCAGCAGGTACAGCGGGCCCAGCGCGATGAACGACGGGATCATCTGCGTGACGAGGAACGCCATCAGCAGCGCGGACTTGCTGCGGAACTCGAACCGGGCGAGGACGTACGCCGAGAGCGTGGAGATGGCGGTGGCCACCGCGCCCGCGACGGTCGACACGACCAGGCTGTTCACCAGGTACGTGCCGAAGTCCGCCTTGCCGAACAGGCCTTGGTAGTTCTCCAGGGAGAAGTTCTCGGGCCAGTAGGAGATCGGGAAGGAGAAGATGTCACCGGGGTCCTTCAGGGACGTGACGGTGATCCAGTACAGCGGGAAGAGGGAGAAGACGAGCCAGAGGCCCAGGAAGGTGAACTTCGCGGCCCTGCCGGCCGTGGTTTCCTTGCCGATCACGCCCGCACCCCTCGCTTTCCGCCCCGGCCGGCGCCCCGTCGGCCGCCGCCCCGCTCCCGTGTCGCCGTCAGGAAGAACGTCGCGAACACCAGCAGCACCGCCACCACCAGCAGACCCAGCGCGGACGCCTTGCCGTAGTCGCCCTGCTGCGTGATCTTGATCATCCAGGTGGTCACGATGTGCGTCTCGTCGTTCGGCCCGCCCCCGGTCATGCCGAAGATCAGGTCGGGGAAGTTGAAGATCCAGATGACCCGCAGCAGCACCGTGAGCACCAGCGTCACGCGGATGTACGGGATGGTGATGCGGAACAGCGTCCGCGCCTTGCCCGCGCCGTCCAGCGCCGCCGCCTCGTACAGCTCGTCCGGGATCGACTGGAGCGCGGCCAGGATCATGATCGCGAAGAAGGTGACCCCGTACCAGACGTTGGCGACCAGCACGGCGATCATCGCGGTGTCGGGGTCGGCGAGCCAGGCGACCGGCTCGTCGATCAGGCCGGCCTTCTGGAGCAGGTCGTTGACGACGCCGAACTCGCTGTTGAACATCCAGCGGAACAGGATGCCGATCAGGAACCCGGAGATCGCCCACGGGAAGAAGATCAGCGCCTGGTAGAGCCCGCGGAGCCGGAACCTGCGCCTCAGCCACAGCGCCAGCGCGAACCCGATCACCAGTTGCGGCACGATCGAACCGACCACCCACAGCGCGGTGTTGCCCAGCACCGTGCCCCACGCGGGGTCGGTGAAGACCTCCCGGAAGTTCTTGAACCCCACCCACGAGGTGTCCGTGAGGTCGGTGAGGTTCCAGTTCCGGAACGCCATTTGGCTGCCGGCGATCATCGGGTAGTACGTGAACAGCGCGACGAAGACCGCCGCCGGCGCCATGAACGCGGCGACGACCAGTCCCCGCCGGGTGGTGAACTCCCTGCGCCTGCGGCCCCCGCCGGTCCCGCCGCGGGGCGGGGCGCCCTCCTTGCGTACGGAGGGCGCCGCGGTCACGCCGGACGTCGGCGTGGACGTACCGGACATGGTCACTTCTTCCACTTCTCGGTCCAGTAGGCGTCCCAGCCGGCCAGCAGCTCCTTCGGGGTGAGCTTGCCGAGGATCATCTTCTGCACGTCCGTGTCGGCGCGCTGCTGCCACTCCGTCCACCACGCGACGCCGCGCGGCTGGGTGACGACGAGGTACGTGTCCGGGTTCTCCGTCATGGTGACGTAGCTGGCCCACGGGCCGGTGCGGTAGAACTCGTCCTCGGCCGCCGCCTTGAGGATCGGCACCAGGCTGTTGCCCTTGGTGAACCGCGTGGACGCCTCACCCTCGGAGAGGAACTGCACCAGTTTCACGGCCTCGGCCTTGTGCTTGCTGCCCTCCGCGACACCCCATCCGGCGGTCGCCAGCGGCTGCACGGTCTTCCCGCTCGGCCCGGCCATCAGCGGCGCGGTGCTCCACTGGTTCGCGTCGAGGGACTTCGACTCGGAGACGGTGGCGATGACCTCGGGGTCCTGAAGCAGGAACGCGGTCGAGCCGTTGGAGAAGCCCTCCACCATCTCCGGGTAACCCCAGGCCACGGACGACTTCGGCGACGCCTCCTTGAACAGCTTCAGGTACATCTCCATCGCGTCCAGCGCCTCGGGCGCCGAGAAGATGGTCTTGCCGTCCTTCAGGAGGTACCCGTTGGCCGGGTCGATACGGTCGGCGACGTACGCCTCGATGGCGGCCGTGGCGTTGCTGTGGGCGTTGGCGCCGCCGCGGAAGGCGTAGCCGTACCGGCGCGACGACGGGTCGTGGATCTTCGACGCCTGCTCCAGCAGTTCCTCCCAGGTGGCCGGCGGCTTGTCGAACCCGGCCTCCTTGATCAGGTCGGTGCGGTGGAAGAGGCTCAGCCCGTAGAACCCGTACGGCACGAAGTAGGTGCGGCCCTTGTCGTCCTCGGAGGCGGCGACAGCGTTGTCCGTGAGCGCGTCCCAGCCCTTCCAGCCGGCCAGGTCCTTCTTCATGTCGTACAGCCAGCCGTTGTTCGACCAGGGGCCGACGGTGATGTCACGGACCTCCAGGACGTCGACGCCGCTGCCCGACTGGAGCATCTGCTGGAGCTTCTGGTCGGCCTGCTCGGTGGGCGGCGAGACCAGGTTGACCGTGACCTTCGGGTTCTTCTCCTCGAAGTCGGCTATGAGCTCCTCGAGGAGGTCGGTGCGGGCGGGGTTGGTCAGGCTCTCCACCATGTTGAGGGTGACCGTTCCGCTCTCACCGGGACTCATCGTGGAGCAGCCGGTCAGGAGCATCGCGGCGGCGGTGCCGAGCGCGAGAGCTGCCGTCCTTCTTCTCATCGTGCTGACCTCTTCCTTGCGGTGAACGGGGCGACGGGGGGCGCGGGTGCGGGGGCGACGAGGTACAGGGGATGGGCGGATCAGGGGCGGGCGGCGCGGGCCCACTCGCCGAGCACGGGCACGCACCGCTCGGCGAAGTACTCGTAGTCCTCGGCGGTGTTGTAGAGATGCGCGGACAGCCGTACGTAGCCGATGCCGCCGAATGCGGTGAACGCGGCCTCGACGCCCAGCTCGGCGGCGGCCCGGTCGCGCAGGGCGTCCGCGGCCTCCCGGCAGTCGGCGAGACCGTCCGGCAGCCGCACCAGCCGCATGCCGGGCACCGGCATCCCCACGTCCACGCGGGCGTCCTCGCCGGTCAGCGCGGTGACGGCGGCGGCCACGACCCGTTCGCCGTACCCGGCCAGCTCGTCCATGTAGCGGCGGGCCGCGTCCCAGCCCCAGGTGCTGTCGACGAAGTCCAGCGCGGTCTGCGCGGCCAGGTAGTTGGTGGCGTCGAGGGTGCCCTGCTGGTCGAAGCGGTCCGGGTACGGGTCGGGGGCGCCCCAGGAGTCGATCAGGGGGTGGAGGTCGTCACGGAGCGGGCCGCGGGCGACGAGGGCGGCGGTGCCACGCGGGGCGCAGGCCCACTTGTGGAGGTTGCCGGCCCAGAAGTCGCAGGTGAGGCCCTTGAGCGGCGAGGCGAGCAGGGCGGGTGCGTGGGCGCCGTCGACGAGGAACGGCACCCCGCGGCGGGCCGCCTCGGCGCCGATCCGCTCCACGGGGAACCGGCGGGCGGTCGCGGAGGTGATCTGGTCGACGACCAGCAGGGCGGTGGCGTCGCCGACCTCCGCCATGACCGCCTCGTACGCCTGCTCCTCGTCCGCGTCCAGCGGCACACGGGCGGTGCGGACGCGGCCGCCCCAGCGGCGGGCGAGGCGTTCGGCGCCCATGGTGACGGCGCCGTAGCCGTGGTCGGTGACGACGATCTCGCCGCCGTTTCGTGCGGGGAGGTTGGCGTAGACGACGCTGACGCCGGCGCTGGCGTTGGGCACCAGGGCGAGGTCGCCCGCGTCCACGCCGAGGAACGCGGCGAGGCCGGTCCGGGCCGCCGCGATCCGCTCCGGCAGCTCGGGGAACCACACGACCGGCGCCCGCTCCATCTCCGCCCGCAGCGCGTTCTGCCGCTCCTGGGCGACCAGCGGGACGGCGCCGAAGGAGCCGTGGTTGAGGTGGCGCAGGGCGGGGTCCAGCGACCACGCGTCCACCGCGGGCCGGCCGTCGGCCAGCAGCAGGGGGCGGGGCGCGGTGCTGACGTCGGTCTCGCTCACATGACTCCCATCCGCGAGGGACATCGGGGGACCGTCGGACCATCGGGAGACCCGAAGGCCAAGACGTATGATGACTCGGGATGTTGGCATGGGGTTTTCGGCCATGACAAGACCTGTGAGCGGGAAGAAATCAGATGACTCATGAATGTTTCACCGAAGACATCTGATCTCTCGGGCGACTAGAGTTCACTCGGGCGGGGGCGCGGAGTGCGCGGCCCGTCAGGGGAGGCAACGGATGTCGGCAGTCGACAAGGCGTTCCACGGCCTGCGCCACATGATCGCCACGGGGCGGCTCGGCGCCGGGGAGCGGATTCCGCCCGAGGCGGACCTCTGCGAGGAACTCGGCGTCTCCCGCGGCTCGTTGCGCGAAGCGGTACGGATGCTGGCGGCGCTGGGCGTGATCGAGCCGCGCCACGGCTCGGGCACGTACGTCTCGCAGCTGCGCCCCGAGGACCTGATCGGCAGCCTCTCCCTGACCCTGCAACTCCTGCCCCTGCCGGGCCTGCTGGAGGTCTACGAAATCCGCCGCGTCCTGGAGGCGCACGTGGCGGCGCAGGCGGCGGCCCGCGCGACCCCGGAGACCATCGAGACGCTGTTCTCGCTCATCGAGGCGATGGAGGCCACGCAGGACCCGACGGAGGCGTCCGACCTGGACCACCGCTTCCACGCGGAGATCGCCCGCGCGGCCGGCAACCCCACCCTGGCCTCCCTCCTGGCGGTCTTCCGCTCCCGCTCCCGTAAGTACCAGGTCTTCACCCTCCCCGAGGGCCCCGACCTCCGCCGCAAGAGCGACGCCGACCACCGCGTCCTCGCCACGGCCATCGCCGCCCACGATCCGGGAGCGGCGGCGGGCGCGGCGGAGGCCCATGTGGCACAGACGGAACGGTGGCTGCGGGCGTTGGAGCCGCCGGTGGAGGACGAGGGGGCCTGAGCGGCCGGATGCCGCGTCAGAACGGCAACGGCCGCGCCCGTACCACCTCCAGGCTGGACACCGCCCGGGTCAGCACCACGTAGAGCCGGTGCAGTCCGCGCTCCTCCGCCTCGGCGATCGCGGCCGGCTCCACCGCCACCACGTGGTCGTACTCTAGACCCTTGACGACGCTCGCGGGCACCACGCTGACACGCGCCGCCGGGCACTCCGGCCCCGCGGCCTCGACGCCCGCCTCCGCCAACGCCCGCAGCAGCGCGGGCACATCGGCATCCGCCGCCACGACGCCCACGGACCCCTCCCGCTCCAGGGCGTCCCCTACGGCGGCCACGACCGCGCCCGGCACTTCGGCGGGGTCGTCCACGACCCGGCTGCGCACCTCGCCGTCCGGGCGCAGGGAGCGGGCCGCCGGCACATCGACGTCCAGTCGCCCCAGCAGCCGGTTGGTCAGCTCCACCACCGCCTGCGGCACCCGGAAACCGGTGGTCAGCGGCACGACGGCCGCCTCGGGACGGCCCAGGTGACGCAGCGTTCCGGCCCAGGAGCGTGATGCCCAGGGTGTCGTCCCCTGCGCCAGGTCGCCCAGCACCGTGAGCGACCCGAAGGCGGCCCTGCGGGCGATGGCCCTGCACTCCATCGGGGACAGGTCCTGCGCCTCGTCGACCACGACGTGCCCATACCCCTCGGGGTGCTCGATCAGCCCGGCCACCTCGTCGAGCAGCAGCAGATCGGCGGCCGACCAGACCGCCGACCGCCATGACCGCGGCGGGCACGCCCACAGCAGAGCCTTCTGCTCCTCCGCGTCCAGGATCCCGTCGGCCGCCCGCGCCAACCGGTCGGCGTCGGACAGCAGTTCCGCCACCACCTGCTCCGGCCGCACGAGCGGCCAGACGGCGTCCACGTACGCCGACACCGGCCGCGCCCGCTCGATCCGGCGCACCCAGGCGGCGCCCCGCGGACCGCTGCGCCGCTCGGCCTGGTCCTGGACGGCCCGCACGATCCGGGCCCGCACCCGCTCCCGCCCCACGGCGTACGGCGGTTCCTCGTGCAGCACGCCGGCGACGATCCGGGCGAGTGCGTCCCCGTCGACCCGCCACCGGTAGGAGCCGTCCGGGACGGCGAGGGAGTCCGCGTGATCGGTGTGCACCCGCGCGTACAACGCCCGGCGCAGCACCTCTGCGGTGCGGGCGTCGTGCTTGAGGAGGGCGGTCCGCTCGTCGTCCTCACCGGTCACCGGGTGCCGGGCGATCTCCTCGGCGAGGGTCGACTGCCGTACGCCGGTCTCGCCGAGGGAGGGCAGCACCTCGGCGATGTAGGTGAGGAAGGTCCGGTTCGGGCCGAGGACGAGGAGGCCGCCGCGGCGCATCCGCTGCGGATGGGTGTAGAGCAGATAGGCCGCCCGGTGCAGGCCGACGGCGGTCTTGCCGGTGCCGGGAGCGCCCTGCACGCACACGGTGAGGTCCAGGTCGCCGCGGACGAGGTCGTCCTGCTCGGGCTGGATGGTGGCGGCGATGTCCCGCATCGGCCCGACACGCGGCCGCTCGATCTCCCGGGCGACGATTCCGCTGACCCGGTCCTCGCCCCGCTCCAGGTGCTCGTCCTCCAGGCCGGTGAGGTCACGGGAGTCGCCCTTGCTGCCGGGCGCCCAGCCGAAGCGGCGGCGCACGGCCACACCGTGCGGGTCACGGGCGGACGCCTGGTAGAAGGTGCGGGACACCGGTGCCCGCCAGTCGACCACCAGGGGCGGGGCGGCCGGGTGTTCGGTGATCCGCAGGCGTCCGACGTGGTAGCTCTGCCCGGCGTGGTCGGGTTCGTCCCGGCCGAAGTCCAGCCGCCCGAAGAACAGCGGGCCGGGCGGCAGTTCACGCAGTTCCTTGGCCCGGCTGCGCAGCCGGTACCCGAGAACCTCGGCGTCGGCGCCGGACGCGGAGACGTCCTCACCGGAGATCACCTGCTCGTCGGCGCCTCCGGTCATGGCGGCGAGGGCTGCACGGCAGCGGTCGTGATGGGCGCGTTCCTGGTGGAGGGCGTGCTGGGGCACGGGGGCGTCGGACGTCATTCCCCCGAGCGTAGCAAGAAACGTTACTCAGTAATCTTTTTTACTTGGTTACGAAACCCGGAAGGCTGTGCTCCAGCACCCCGAACGCCCGCTCCGCCGCGGCCACCGCGTCCTCCCGTACGGCGTCGAGGCGCTCCCCCGCCGCGATCCGCCGCCAGTTCTCCTGCGCGAGGATCCGCCGTACGGCGATGATCTGTCCGGCGGCCAGCCGGGCGTCGAGCCCGCCGCCGAGCGCCTCGGCCAGCGCCTCCTCGGCGCGCTCGAGATGGCTGTGCAGCCGGGCGACCAGGGACGGTGTGCCGTAGAGCAGGGCGTGGAAGGAGAGCACCTCGGGGTCGTCGTTGAGCCCCGTCACCGGGTCCCGGCGCTCCAGCCCCTCCAGGAAGTGACGCTTCAGCGCCTCGATGGGTGTCGGCCCCTCCCGCACGACCCGGGCGGGCTCCTCCTCGTGGTCCGCGATCCGGTACAGGACGAGGTCCTCCTTGGCGGGGAAGTACCGGAAGAGCGTCGGCTTGGAGATCTCGGCCGCGGCGGCCACCTCCGCGACGGACACCGCCTCGAACCCGCGCTCCAGAAACATCCGGATCGCGAGGTCCGACACCGTCCGGTACATCCGCCGCTTCTTGCGCTCCCGCAGCCCGATCTCGCTCATGCGGCGAGCCTACGCACTGCCCGGGCCGCGCCCGCCTCAGCCCAGCGCGCGGGCCAGGTACGGGTTGGCCGTGGCCCGGACCGGCAGGCCGAGGGCGCCCGTGGCGACCGCCAGGGTCACCGCGTACGAGGCGACCGCCCGGCGGACGTTGGGGGCGTCGAGGCTCGCGCCGGTGACGATGCGGTCGAGGTCGATGTACGCGGAGCGGACAACCTCGAGGCGCCGGTACACCGGCCAGTCCTTCTGCCAGCCGCGCGTGTACTCCGGCGGGAGCTTGCGTGCCCAGCGGCGGAACATGCGGTCCCGGATCTCCGGGCGGGTCGGGGTGAGGTGCATGTGCCGGACCAGGTCGTAGAGGGGATCGCCGATGAGGGCCATCTCCCAGTCGATGATGCTCAGCCCGCCGTCCCGGCGCACCAGGTTCCACGGGTTGAGGTCGCCGTGGAGGAGGGAGGGCTTCCGGTGGCTCACCTCCTGTCGGGACAGGATGTGGGCGAGGCGTTCGGCGTCCGGCAGTCCCAGCTGCCGGGCGAGCTGCTGCGTCTTTCTGGGGAGCTCGGCGACGAGGCGCACCAATTGGGCCGTGAGCCACCGGTGGAAGCCCGGCTCGCCGGCCGTCGGGTCGATCTGCTTGTAGTCCACCCGGGTCAGGGCGCAGAGCTGGTCCACCAGACCGTCCGCCTCGTGGGGCAGAAGGCCGTGCACGGGGTGGTTCGGGGGGCGGTCGACATCCTCCGGTCCCATGTAGGTGTGGATCGCGAAGTGATCGTTCGCGTACGTCTCGCCCAGTGCCAGCGCCCTGGGCGCGTTCACGGCGACCTTCGCCTCCTCGATGCTGCGCAGCACGGCGTGCTCGCTGAGGAAGTGCGGCTCCAGCCGGGTGACGTCGGGCAGCCTGCGCCGGACGACCACCGGGTAACAGACCCCGGGAACCCGAACCACGGTGTTGAGGTGGGCCGTTCCCTTGAAGACGCGGCTGGCCGGGGCCGCGCCCTCGACCGACAGGGCATCGAGGACGTCCCTCTCACCGAAGTCGTCCGGCAGCGTGAGGCGCCGGTCCGGCAACCACCCGACGACCTGAGCGCCGCGCACCTCGCGTGACGCCAGCCAGCGGAACAGGGCGCGCTCGATCTCCTTCGGCCCGGGGAGGCTCCGCAGTCCGAGCGGCCGCGCGGCCGCGTGCAGCGCCCGGTCCACCTCTGCCGTCGCCTCGTCCAGGTTCTTCTGCGAGTACGCCTGCTCGAGGGACTGCGCCGCCCTCATCACGTCCGGGAACACGGACTGCGCGCGCTCGAAGTCGAGGTAGTGCTGGAGGTCCTTGCCCAGCCCGTTGACGGCCGCCGGGCGGACGCGACGCATGGCTTCCTCCCAGGCGGCGATCACCTCGGGCCACTGGTGATCCGGGTACCGCATGCGCACCAGGTGGGTCGCCAGGTCGTGGAGGGGGTCGCCGTAGGTCGCCAGCTCCCAGTCGACGCAGATCAGGGGGAGCGATTCGCCGTAGGAGACGATCACGTTGTCCCGGTGCAGGTCGGCGTGGAGCAGGCTGTACGGCCGCCGCGCCATGGCGGGGGTGCGCTCGGCCAGCCGGACCAGGGCGTCCTCCGGGATGCCGAGCGCCGCGAACAGTCCGCCGAAAGCAGTCCAATTGGGCCGGCGGATCTGCTCGTCCGCGAGATGCGCGAGGGTGCGCAGGAACGCCTGGCTGTCGGTGTCGTTGCTCGGCCAGTGGAGAGGCAGGGGTGGCAGGGAGCTGCGTCTGACCCGGGTCATCTGGGCGAGCAGTCCGGCCAGTGCCCGCACGAGCAGGGGGTCCACGGGCTTTCCGTTGGCGCAGATGCTGGAGAGCGGCACGCCTTCCACATAGCTGTGGACGGCGAAGTCCTCGCCCTTCGCGAGACACTGCGGTACATGCGGCAGCGCGTCCTTGACCGCCCCGAGGATCTCGTCCTCGTTGTCCCAGGTTCGGATCACCACCGGCAGCGCCCCGGCCCGGCGGATGCGCACCGTCACCGACGTCCCCGGCTCACGGCCCAGTAACCGCGCCTCGGGCTCGTCCGGTGCCAGCACGTAGTTCTGATTGTGGTGACCGCTGGCGGCCGTACCGCACAGCGTGGCGCGTGCCACGAAATCGCGGAGCCGGTCGTCCGGCGAAGTGGGCACCCCGAGGGCCGGTCGGGGAAGAGGTGGTGCGCCCACTGGCCGCTCCGTGACGTACGAGGGAGACACAAATGACGGTAGGCATGCGGCCTCCGTTTCCGCACGCGGAAGTCAACCGCATGGCGTCTGGCGCCGGACAGCGGGGTGTCACCCAAGTGCCCGAGTCACGGAAGCCCGTCCCAGTCGCTGATGTGCTCCCTGGTACGAACGGGGTAAGAGCTTTGCTCAATCGGTGGCCGGATCGTACAGCACCACGGTCACCGGGCGAGGTGATTCCACACGGAGTCGAACCATTCCTGGAGGCTGTCGACGAACACGGTTCCGGGAGCCCCGGAACCGCCCGGATCCTTCACATGGTGGGTGAGGGTCGCGCCCAGTCCCAGCACGTCCAGCGCGGTCACCACCTCGCCGTCCCTCAGCTCGAGCTGCCGCTCGATGATCTCGTACATGCCGTGCAACGCCTCGACCTCGTTGAGCAGGTAGAGCTTGAAGGTCGGGGTGAGCGGGGTGTGCCGCACCTGCACGTTGACGGTGGGGACCAGTCCCTCGGTCCGCAGGTCCCTCAGTGCGCCGACCAGGGAGTTCGTGTGCGTCTCCGTGATCGCCCGCAACCGCTCCCGCATCCGCGAATCGTCCGAATCCCCCTTCACCCGCGGATACGGCAGCGGAAGTGACGGGTCCGGAAGGAGCATACGGAGCGTGATGCGCTGGGGCGAGATGAAGCCACCGCGGATGCGTTCCGACTGGAGCCGGATGTGGGCGTCCAGGGACTCCGAGGTCAGGGTGTAGACGTCGAGCGTGACCTCCGGGCGCTCGAAGGCCTCGCTGATGAAGGGCGCCAGCGTCACCTGGCCGCGGAGGCGGGTCGCCTTGGCCGTCGACGACTGGATGCGCTGCACCTTCTTGACCCGCGAGCCGCTGCCGCGCCGTGACTCGATCCAGCCCTCGTTCACCAGTTCCCGCAGCGCCCGCTGCACGGTGTCACGGGAGACGCCCAGTTCCACGGCGAGGGCGCGCTGCGCCGGCAGGAAGGAGCCCAGGGGATAGACGTTCCCTATCCGCGCGCGCAACTCGTCGGCGACCCGCTGGGCCTCCCGCCCGCCGCCGCTTGACTCGCCACCCCTCCCGGCCATGCCCGGAACGTACCGCTTTCGGTCCACCGGCAAACCAACCGTCCACAACTCACATAGGCAGGCGGACTGTTGGTTAAGGGATCAACCGGTCCGGGCAGACAACCCTCAGGCCAACCAGTCCAATTGGACCGCGAGTTGAGGCCTTCCGGACGGTGCCGGAAAGTGGAGGGGAGATGGTCGGCTCATGTACCGCCTTCAGTTGATCACAGCGCTGGGCAAGCTGCTGATGAGCCTGCTGGCCGAGACGCGCCTCGGCGTGCTCGGCCTCCTGCTGCTCCTCCTCGTGGGCGTGGGCATACGGGCCCGCCGTGAGGGCCTCGCCGTCGGGGCGGCCGTGCTGCTCACCGCCCTGATGATTCAGGCCTGACCCAGCTCACCGGCTTCCCACACCCCCTTCAGCAGCGGCTCCAGCGACCCCACGATCCGCTCCGCCCCCGCCTCCCGCAGCACCTTGTGCTTCCGCTCGTTCCGCGCGTACCCCAGGAACGGCACCCCCGCCGCCCGCGCCGCGAGGAAGTCGGACGGGGTGTCCCCGATCATCAACGCCGTCGACGGGGCCGCGCCCATCGCGTTCAACGCCCGTTGTATGCAGTGCGGATGCGGCTTCAGGTGGCGGAGTTCCTGGGTGCGGCCGTAGATGTGCGGGGCGAAGCACGGCAGGATGCCGCGGGTCGTCAGGTACTCCTTCACCACCCGCGGCGAGTTGTTCGTGGTGATGGCCAGGCGGGCGCCCACCGCCGTCCAGGTGCGGACCAGGGGGTCGGCGTACGGCGTCGGTCTCGCCGAGGCCGCGGCCTTCAGCTCCTCCTGGGTGAGACGTTCCTCGAGTTCCGCCACGAGGTCGCTGCCGGGATGCCGGCGGTCCACCGCGCGCAGAACGAAGTGCGGGTCCAGGGACTCGCGCTCGGACTCTTCGAGCAGTCCGTGCAGCCCCTGCCCCTCCAGCCAGTCCACCAGGTCCCTGGCCACCCGCTCGGCGGAGTGGCCCGCGAACAGCCGGCAGACCGGGCCGTCGAAGTCCCACAGCACGACTCGGGCGCCTTCGATCAGGTTCCGCAGGTCGTTCGGTTCCGTCTCGGTCTCGGTTGTCACCGATTCAGTCTGCTGCGTCTCAGAAGTCACTAGGAGAGTGTCAGGTCCGTCGTGATGGTTTCCCAGAGGGCGTCGAACCACTTCTGGGATTCCTCCACGAACGCCTGGTCCCGCTGCCCCGCCCGCTTGGCGAAGGAGAAGAGGAGGGAGGCGGAGCCGAGGGCGTCGTACATCTCCAGGGTCCGGCTCTCCCACTCCTCCTCGCGCCGGGTCAGCATGTAGTAACCGATCAGCGCCTCCTCGCCGTTGAGCAGGTACAGCTTCACCGGCGGGGTGAAGGGCAGTGCCCGGAAGGACACGTGCACGTCGATGCCGTGCGTGGCGCGCAGCGCCTGGAGGTTGTGCTGGAGCACGCGGGCCTGGGAGTTGCGCTGGGCCAGCCAGCGCTCGTGCACCGGGTCCTCGTCGCCCGCGTCCCGCCCGTCGACCGGCACGGGGAAGGCGAGGTTGATCCGCCGGGACGGCAGCATGATGCGGACGTCGATCGCCTCGGGGCGGATACGGCCCTCGTGGATGTGCCGGACCGGCTCGCCGACCGCCAGCATGAAGCTTTCGGCGGTGAGGCACACGGCATCGACCCGCACGCGGGGCGTGGAGAACGCCTCCGTGAGCCGGGGCGCCAGTCCCACCATCGTCGGCTGGGGCTCCTCCCGGGCCGGTGCGGGCGCCGCGATGCGGGGCGGGCTGCCCTTGCTGACGTTGCTGAGGAGCCCGTCGTCCTGGAGGGCGCGCAGGGCCTGACGGACGGTGCCGCGCTCCACGCCGAACTCTTCGGCCAGCTCGGCCTGTGTGGGCAGCCGGTCGCCCGCCTTCAGTTCCCCCCCGCGGATGCGTTCCCGCAGGATGTCGGCGATCTCCTGGGCCGAGAGCCTGCTGCTGCCGTTCACTGACACGTTCTCCTGGGCCACGACCAAACGCTACAACTTTGATCCATCTAAAGGCAGTTGTTTGAAAGTTGTTTATGAGTAGGAGCCAAGCGGGGACAACTTAACTGAAGTTGGTTGCCAACTTGCCGCAGTTGGCGGAAGTTAGCGTTCCGCTCGCGCCGCCGCCCCGTACCACCGTCTCCGCCCGAAGGGGGTACACCATGCCCGTCATCGCCCTGATCTCCGCCGTCGTCGTCGTCACCGTCGAGCAGCTCGTCCGGTGGAGGTACGGCGCGGCCGGCCTCCTCGGCCTGCTACTGGTCACCGTGGGCATCCACGCGAACCGGCCGGGCGTCAGCTCGGCCGGAGCGGTGCTGCTGGCACTGCTCGTGGCCCGCCCGGCCCTGTGACCGGCCCGCCCCGGCCGCCACGGGACCGTGGCCGGCCCCGACCCGACCCCTGTGGGAGACGTCAGTCCGTGAGCTCCAGCTCCGAACTGATCGTCTCCCACAGTGCGTTGAACCACAGGTGGGACTGTTCCACGAAGGTCGTGTCGCGCAGGCCGCCGCCCTGCTCGAAGGCGAACAGCATCGACCGTACGCCCTGCGCGTCGTACGTCGGCAGGGTCTCCTGGCCGATCAGCGCCTCGCTGCGGGTCACCGTGTAGTAGGCGAACAGCGCCTCGGTGTTGTTGAGCAGATACAGCTTCACCGGCGGTGTGAACGGCAGCGCCCGGAAAGACACCCGCACGTCGATCCCGTGCGTCGCGCGCAGCGCCAGCAGGTTGTGGCGGAGCACCTGCCCCTGGGCGTTGCGCTGGGCCAGCCAGCGCTCGTGCACCGGGTCGTCGTCGCCCTGGCGCCCGCCGACCGGCACCGGGAAGGCCAGATCGATGTTCCGGCCGGGCAGCAGCACCCGGACGTCGACCTTGGCCGGTTTCAGTCGCCCCGCGTAGATCTGCCGCAGCGGCTCCCCGATGGCGAGAGTGAGCGAGACGGCGGTGAGGCAGACGGCGTCGATCTCCACGTGCTCCGCCTCGAAGGCGGAGGCTATCCGGGGTGCGAGCGCCACCGTGGTGGGCTGCGGCGGGGCCGCGGGACCCGCCGGGGCGCGGTCGGCACGGTCCGCGACCGTCGCCGGCGCCCCTTTGGAGATGTTCGTCAGCAGATGTTCCGACTGCAGGATGCGCAACGCGCCCCGCACGGCCTGCCGCTCGACGCCGAACTCGGCGGCCAGCTGCGCCTGCGTGGGCATGCGCTGGCCCGGCCGCAGCACCCCGGACCGGATCCGGGCGCGCAGCTCGTCGGCCACCTCACGATGCGTCCGCTGTGGCCGCTGTGGCTTCTTCCGTCCATTGACGGAGGCGTGTTCCGGCTCCACGGCCAAACACTACAACTTCTCGCCATCTTGCGGCAGTTCAATCGAGGGTGGTTATAGGACTCTTCCAAGTGGAGATAACTAAGAACAAGTTGGTCACCAACTCGCGCAACCTGGCAGACCCATACAGGGGTTGGCTCACCAGGAAGGCGGTGGGGAGGCCACCGGACTAAGGGGGACCGCCATGCCGTTCATCGCCGTCGTCGTCGCCGCACTGGCCATCGGGTTCGAACAGCTCGTCCAGTGGAAGTACGGCCCGATGGGGATCATCGCCTTCGTCGCCCTCACGGTGGGCATCAAGGCGCGCAACACCGTGATCAGCGGCATCGGCGCGGTCATCCTCGTGATGCTGTTCGCCCAGTCCGGCTGACGGCACTCCGCACGGACCGCCGGCCGGGCTCCCTTCCGGAGGGGAGCCGGGAGCCCGCCGGCGGGCGGCACCACCACAACCACAACTGAACAGCTCGCTACGGATGCACGAGCACGCCCACCCGTCCCCGCCGGAAGGAGGAAGCGGTACCAGGAGCGCGGCCACGCGAGCCGCGCTCACCCAGCGACAGCACTCAGAAGATGTCCGGGCACCACGGTCGCCTGGACGTACGCAGCAGGGCGTCGGCCTGACGGGCGGCGCCCGCTCGTTCTTCCCGGACCCGGCCCAGCGCCGCGAGCCGCACCGCCGACTCGTCGCCGAGCCACAGCGTGGCCAGGTCGGCCACGTCGAGGGAGAGGTCCGGGTTCTCGGTCGTCGGCGCGCAGGCCCCGGCGCCGTCCGCCGACGCCTCCAGCCGGTACCGCCCGCCGGCCGGCCCGCCCGCGTCGGCCACCTCCAGCACCAGCGCCCCCGCCCCCTCGTAGGTCCGCGCCTCCAGGGCCCGTACGACGTCGAGGATGCGCACCCACAGCCAGTCGGCGTGGGTGGTGACCGCGGCGGCGCGCGGGTCGGGGAGGAAGTGCGGAAGCAGGTCGTCCGGGGCGCGGTAGCCGGTCTTGACCTTGACCACCCAGTCGATCGAGCAGAGATACCGCCACAGCGCCCGCTCGGCGGCCGGGGTCACCCCGGTCAGCCACTTCACCTTGGCGGTGTTCAGCGGCTGCTTGGCGTCGCCCCACGTCTCGTCCGTGGTGTAGGCGGCCATGCCCTCGATCTCGCCGGCGGCCGAGCGGTAGGTCACGAAGTACGGCTCGTGGAACCCCGGAAGGAAGCGCACGGAGCCGGTGGTGAGCTGCCACCACAGCTCGTCGCGGCTCACCGCGCCCGGCTGGGACCGGCGCAGCCGCTGGTGCAGTTCGGGGCCGAGCTTGCGGACGTCCTCGGGGTCCACCAGGTCGATCCGGCCGCCGTCCTCCGGGCCCGCCCAGCGCGGGTCGAGCCCGGTGCGCGGCACGTCGATCGTCCACTGGGTGGTCCAGGTGGCCGGGCCGAAGCCGTACCGCCCGTAGATCGGGTACTCGGCGGCGATCAGCGTGGCGACGACGTCCCCGCGCTCCTTCGCCGCCGCCAGGTCCTGCGCCATCATCCGGGTCAGCAGCCCGCGCCGGCGGTGGGTCGGGGAGACGGTGACGTTGGTGACCGCGTCGGCCGGCACGGCCGCCCCGCCGACCGCGGTGAGCTCCTGAGAGAAGGAGCGGAAGGTGGCGACGCACCGCCCGTCGTCGAAGGCGCCCACCGTGCGTCCGGGTGTGAACTGCGCCCGGCGCGCCTCGAGAAGGTCCTCGCTGATGGTCGGTTCCCTCAGGAATCCGACGTTCATCGCCCGGCTCCAGTCGGGGAACTCGGACTCGTCGATGGGGCGTACGTCGATGTCGGCACGGGAGGTCATGGGCTCACGGTAGGTCGGCCTCCGGGCGGGTGTCGACGCGGTTTTCACCGGCCTCCGCCCGCCCCGCGTCCCCCGGCGTCCGTGTCACATCAGCAGGTCGTCGACCTGTGCCTCCCCCTCCCGGTAGCGCCGGGTGATCTCCGCCCCGCACGCGTCGGCGGTGCGCTGCAGCCGCTGCCGGCGGCGCGACACCTGCTGCTCGTACCCCACCAGCCGGCCCATCGCGGTGTGCAGCTCGCCGTCCGTGCGCGCGCCCAGGTCGGAGAGCTCCACCTCGGCGAGCATCTCGGAGGCCAGCCGCCGGTACTCCTCGCTCCGCGGTGTGCCCAGCGTCAGATGGCGGACGGAGGACCGGTGACGCGCGGGGGTGTCCCGCAGGATCTCCGGCAGCCGCTGCACGACGGAGGCCTCCCCCGGCGCGACGGCCGCGGGCACCCCTCCCGGCAGGTCACGCCGGGCCAGCTCCGCGCGCAGGATGTCGATCCGCCCCTGCAGCAGCCTCCGTACATAACTGAGGTCCGCCTCGTCGCGCTGCGCGTCCCGCCGCTTCGTGCGCAGCTCGGCCAGGCTCAGCCCGGTCAGTTCGTCCTCCGCCCCGTCCCCGGGCAGCGCGGGGCTGTCCGTGCGCTGCGTGGGCGGCCGGCGGAACTCCCGTTCCCCGCCGCCCCCTTGGGGCACCCCCTGGGCGAGCCCTTGGGTCAGCCCTTGGGTCAACGCGACAGCCGCGGACGACTGCCCGATCCCCGATGTGCTCATGTGCCTCAACCGTCCCCTCGACCGGCATGTGCCAGCATCGTGCCACCCCTGGCGGCCGCAATGTGAGCGAGTGGCACCGATCCGCCCCAGATGGGCGCTAAGGAGTAAAAATAGCCCGACCGGGGTGGATCGCGGGCCGCCGTCGGCCGTCTGTTCGCGGACCGGCATCATGGGCGTATGCGTGCAGTGGTGCAGAGGGTGGACGGCGCGAGCGTCGTCGTGGACGGCGAGACCGTGGGGGAGATCGAGGGCGAGGGCCTGTGCGTCCTGGTCGGCGTCACCCACGAGGACACCAAGGAGAAGGCGGCGCAGCTCGCCCGCAAGCTGTGGTCGATCCGGATGCTGAAGGACGAGAGGTCCTGCAGCGACGTCGGCGCCCCGCTCCTGGTGATCAGCCAGTTCACCCTCTACGGGGACGCCCGTAAGGGCCGCCGCCCCACGTGGAACGCGGCCGCCCCCGGCGACCTCGCCGAGCCGCTGGTCGACGAGGTGGTGGCGCGGCTGCGCGCGCTGGGCGCGACGGTGGCGACGGGCCGGTTCGGCGCGCAGATGCGGGTGTCGCTGACGAACGACGGCCCGTTCACGGTGCTGCTGGAAATGTGAGCCGCTCGGAGAGGTGAGCCGCACCGGACGTACGGCTCACTGCCACCGGTCACGGCTCGACGACGGTCTCCTGCGCGGCGGCCGTGTCCCCGGCGAGCAGCCGGGCGTCCACCGGGACGTTCCGCTTCACCAGGGCGAGGGCGACAGGGCCCAGCTCGTGGTGGCGTACGGAGGTCGTGATGAAGCCGATCTTCCGGCCGTCGGGGCCGTCGTCCGCCAGGCGCAGCTCGGTGCCCGGCGCGGGCAGGTGCACCTCACTGCCGTCCAGGTGCAGGAAGACCAGCCGGCGCGGCGGCTTGCCCAGGTTCTGCACGCGGGCGACCGTCTCCTGGCCGCGGTAGCAGCCCTTCTGGAGGTGCACGGCGGAGCCGATCCAGCCCAGCTCGTGCGGGATGGTGCGGTGGTCGGTCTCGAAGCCGAGCCGCGGCCGGTGCTGCTCGACGCGCAGCGCCTCGTGGGCGAGGAGGCCGGCCGCGGGGCCCGCCTTGCCGGCGAACTCCTCCAGGTCGCCGCGGGGCAGGAAGAGGTCCCTGCCGTACGGCGTCTCGCGCACGGCGACGCCCTCGGGCACCTCGGTGATGGACCCGGCGGGCAGGTGCACCACCGCGATGTCCTCGGTGCGGTCGGCGACCTCGACCCGGTAGAAGAACTTCATCGACTCCAGGTACGCGACCAGCGCCTCCTGGGTGCCGGGCTCGACGTGCGCCCAGGTCGTCTCGCCGTCGTCGACCAGGTAGAGCGCGTGCTCGATGTGGCCGTTGGCGGACAGGATCAGCGCCTCGGTGGCCTGGTGCGGCGGCAGCTCCTGCACGTGCTGGGTGAGCAGCAGGTGGAGCCAGCCGAGCCGCTCGGGGCCGGAGACGGTGACGACCCCGCGGTGGGACAGGTCGACGAAGCCGGTGCCGTCGGCGAGGGCGCGCTGCTCACGGAACAGGTCGCCGTAGTGGGCGGCCACGCCTTCGTCCACGCCCTCGGCGGGGACGGCGCCGGGCAGGGTCAGCAGGGGGCTTTTCATACGCCTAGCCTACGACTCGGTAGTTGGAGTCTTCAGGGAACAGTCCTGGCACCGGCCGAAGATCGCGAAGTGCTTCATGTCGGTGTCGAAGCCGAAGGTGCCCCTCAGCTTCTCCGTGAACTCGGCGGCCACCTCCACGTCCGCCTCGATCACCTTGGTGCAGTCGCGGCAGACCAGGTGGAGGTGGTGGTGGCGGTCGGCGAGGTGGTACGTCGGCGCGCCGTGCCCGAGGTGGGCGTGGCTGACCAGGCCCAGCTCCTCGAGGAGCTCGAGGGTGCGGTAGACGGTGGAGATGTTGACCCCCGACGCCGTCTTCCTCACTTCCACGAGGATGTCGTCGGGGGTCGCGTGCTCCAGGGTGTCGACGGCTTCGAGCACGAGCTGGCGCTGGGGCGTCAGCCGGTAGCCGCGCTGCCTGAGGTCGCTCTTCCAGTCGGTGCTCACCACACCACGAGTCTAGGGCCTGGTGTGTGGATCACCCTGGGGCCGGACGGCCTACTTGAAGAAGGCGATGCCGTCGTCCGGCATGTCGTCGGGCAGGGCCTTGGCCCAGCGCTCGACCTCCTCCGGGGTGACGACCTTCTTCAGGTGCGCCGACATGTAGGGGCGCAGCTCGACCTCGGGGGTCTGCTTCTCGCCGACCCACATCAGGTCGCCCTTGACGTAGCCGTAGAGCCGCTTGCCGCCGGTGTACGGGCCGGAGGCGGCGGTGCGCGCGACGGCGTCCGTGACCAGGTCGATCTGCGGCTTCTTCTCGGCCAGCTCGCCGTACCAGATCTCGACGACGCCGTCGTCGCGGACCATGGTCACCTCGATCTTGCGGTCGGCGTCGATCCGCCAGTAGCCGTGCTCCGACTCCAGCGGGCGGACCTTGTTGCCGTCGCCGTCGAGCACCCAGGTGCGCGAGCTGTACTCCAGGAAGTCCCGCCCGTCGTGGGTGAAGGTGACCTCCTGGCCGAAGTTGCACTTCTCGGAACCGGGGAAGTCGTGCACGCCCGCGCCCGCCCAGTTGCCGAGCAGGAACGCGAGCGGGACGAGGTCCTTGTGCAGGTCGGACGGGATCTCGATCATGAGGGGAACTTCCTGGCGTCGGTGATCAGCGCTGGCCCTGGAACAGCTTCTTCACGGTCAGCCCGGCGAAGGCGAGGACGCCGACGGCGACGAGGACCAGCAGGACTTCGAAGAAGATGATCACGGGGTGCTCCTTGAGCGGGGGGTGCGAGGGTTGCACGGGGCCGGCCCCCAGCTTACGCGGCCGGGTACGGGCCCCGTCGTGCGAGGTGGGCCGGTGACTACGATGCGGTCATGGCGAAAAAGCTCGTGATCAAGGTGACCGCCGGGGCCGACGCACCCGAGCGCTGTTCTCAGGCGTTCACGGTGGCCGCCGTGGCCGCGGCCAGTGGGGTCGAGGTGTCGCTGTGGCTCACCGGGGAGTCGGCGTGGTTCGCGCTGCCGGGGCGTGCCGCCGAGTTCGAGCTGCCGCACGCCGCTCCGCTGCCGGACCTGCTGGACTCGGTGCTGGCGGCCGGCCAGGTCACGCTGTGCACGCAGTGCGCCGCGCGCCGGGAGATCACGGAGAAGGACGTGATCGAGGGCGTGCGGATCGCGGGCGCGCAGGTCTTCGTGCAGGAGGCCATGGCGGACGGCACGCAGGCCCTCGTGTACTGAGGGGCTAACGGGGCCCTTTCCTGCCGTCGAGCTCGTCCCACCACTCGTCGGACTGCGGGTCGCCGGAAGGGTCGTCCCACCAGCGGTCGTCGGGGCCGCGCCGGTTGGCGACCACGGCGGCGACCGGTGGGATCACCATGGCGACCAGGCACATGGCCACGGCGGCGGGCACCGACCAGAGGCGCACGACGCCCCAGGCCAGGACGAACAGCCCGATGCAGCCGCCCATCAGCACGAAGTAGGCATGCCGCCTGCGCGCGTACATGTCTCAAGCGTAGATCCGAACATGCCGAAGGGCCGCGTCCGTCACCGACGCGGCCCTTCGTACGGACCCTGCTCAGACCGCGATCGCGACCTCGGCCAGGCCGCCCTGCTGGGCGACGACCGTGCGGTCGGCGGTGCCGCCGGGCACCAGGGCGCGGACGGTCCAGGTGCCCTCCGCCGCGTAGAAGCGGAACTGTCCGGTCGCGGAGGTCGGGACCTCCGCGGTGAACTCGCCGGTCGAGTCGAGGAGACGGACGTATCCCGTCACCGGCTCGCCGTCACGGGTCACCTGACCCTGGATGGTGGTCTCACCGGGCTTGATCGTCGAGGCGTCCGGGCCGCCGGCCTTCGCACCGCACATGTCTTACTCCTGAGAGGTCGGTCGGGGAGGGATTACTTGCCGGAGCCGAGCTCGATCGGCACGCCGACGAGGGAGCCGTACTCGGTCCAGGAGCCGTCGTAGTTCTTGACGTTCTCCACGCCGAGCAGCTCGTGCAGCACGAACCAGGACAGCGCGGAGCGCTCACCGATGCGGCACAGGGCGATGGTGTCCTTGGACAGGTCGATCTCCTCGTCCTCGTAGAGCTTCTTGAGCTCCTCGTCGGACTTGAAGGTGCCGTCGTCGTTGGCGTTCTTCGACCAGGGGATGTTGCGGGAGGTCGGCACGTGGCCGGGGCGCTGCGACTGCTCCTGCGGCAGGTGGGCCGGGGCGAGCAGCTTGCCGGCGAACTCGTCGGGCGAGCGCACGTCGACGATGTTCTGCTTGCCGATGGCGTCCACGACCTCGTCGCGGAAGGCGCGGATGGAGGTGTCCTGCGGCTTGGCCTTGTACTCGGTCTTCGGGCGCTCCGGCACCTCGTCGCCGGGGACCAGCTCGCGGGCGTCGAGCTCCCACTTCTTGCGGCCGCCGTCGAGGAGCTTGACGTTCTCGTGGCCGTACAGCTTGAAGTACCAGTACGCGTACGCGGCGAACCAGTTGTTGTTGCCGCCGTACAGGACGACCGTGTGGTCGTTGGCGATGCCCTTGTCGGACAGGAGCTTCTCGAAGCCCTCCTGGTCGACGAAGTCACGGCGGACCGGGTCCTGCAGGTCCTTGGTCCAGTCGATCCGGACGGCGTTCTTGATGTGGTTCTTGTCGTAGGCGGACGTGTCCTCGTCCACCTCGACGATCACGATGGTCGGGTCGTCCAGGTGCTCCTGGACCCAGTCGGCGTCGACCAGGACGTCGCTGCGAGCCATGCTGTTCTCCTCCGGGGCAGTTACGGGGGGCGTGCGGGTACGGGGGTGCGCGGCGCCCGGGCCGGGGCGGCGCACGGGTTCCCTGATCAGGGAACGGAACGGGAATGCGGACGGAAGACGCGTCCGCTCAGAAGGTGCGACAGAGCATGGCGGCGACACGGCACAGGTCCACTGCCCGCCGCTTCGTGAGATCCGCCTGTCCCCTCGGACGGAGGACGCTCGTCTGACACTGCATGGGGACGATCGTAGGGACGGACGAGGGGCCCTGTCACCGGCATGTCGCATACTGAGACAAGATCGTCCATCCATCGATACGGCGACCGGGAAAACGCCCCGCTCGGTCACCCGCGGCCCCACCCCCGAAGCCGCCGCATCTGTCCAGCGGACGAGACCGTCTCGCCCACCGGACACCCCGGCTCATCCCGCCAGGCGTACGTCCTTCCCCGTCACCGTCACGTCCACACCGTCCTCGGCCGCCTGGACCTTCTCCAGGCTGATCCCGCCGGGCAGTCCGTCGATCTTCTGCTCGAAGTCGGTGATCCGCCGCACCCGCGACTCGGCGATCTCCACCCCGCCCAGCACAGGCAGGGCGTCCGCCCGCACCCGCACGGTGTTCCCGTCGACGACGGTCACCGAGCTGAGCACGGACACCGGCTCGGGCAGCTTGGCGCCGAGCACGGTGGTCTCGAGCGCGACCTTGATCTTCCCGTTGCCCCCGTCGGACAGCGCCACCACCTCGGCGGTGATGCCGGGCGCGACCTGGGTGGGCTCGGCCTTGGCGTTCCTCAGCAGCTCGTCGTACGCGATGGTCGCCGTGCCGGTGGCGGTGTCGGCGACGGCGGAGCCGAAGTCACCGGAGAACTCGACGCCGCGGAGGTCGGCGCGGAGGTCGGCGATGCGGAGGGTCTTTCCGCCCTCGCCGGCGTCGGCCTCGTAGTCGGAGATGCCGACCCGCACCTCGTCGAACGTGCCGCCGAGCACCTGGGTGAGGAAGGGGAAGCCCTGGATGTCCACGTCGGGGGTGGAGGCCAGGCCCTCGGAGGCACGGACGCGGTCGGCGGCCTCGCCCTCGGCGAAGTGGACGGCGACGCGGTCGACGATCACGAAGATGCCGCCGAGTACCACGGCGATGACCAGCAGTATTCGCAGTGCGCGCATGCGGAGTCCCCCCACCTGACGTGTGCCCGTGCCGACGACCGGCGGCCGCCCTCACGCGAGCGTAGTGCGGGGGTGGTGGGGGAGCCGGGGATTGTGGATCACCTGTGACAGGGACGCCTCAGAAACGCTCGACATAGGGCGCCCTCCAGGCCGGGGAGGGGTCGGCGCCGAGCTCCGTCCAGTACTCGCGGCCCCGGGTGACCAGGCCGTCCCTGACCGTCCAGAGGGACACGACGCGGTGGGTGCCGAGGGTGGCGTGGGGGACCTCGACCTCGGAGACGACGTGGTCGCCGGCGTCGAGGACGCGGAGGATCTTGATGGACCAGCCCTCGGGGTATTCCGCGTTGACGCGGATGTAGTTGTCCTTGCCGCGGATGCGTTCTGCGCTGACGGGCCATTCGACGACTACGTCGTCGGCGAGGAGGGAGGCGAGGGCGGGCCAGTCCCGGGACTGCATGTGTGTCCACAGGGCGTGGATGGTGGCTGTCGGGTGCATGGTCGACATCCTGCACGGGGGTTGGGCGGGCGCGGGGGTGTTTCCGCGACCCTGGGTCCCGCTGCACGGGTGCC
The DNA here is from genome assembly GCF_051903975.1 of Streptomyces sp. P9-2. Classification (NCBI taxonomy): domain Bacteria; kingdom Bacillati; phylum Actinomycetota; class Actinomycetes; order Kitasatosporales; family Streptomycetaceae; genus Streptomyces; species Streptomyces sp. P9-2. The sequence continues at coordinate 1,737,966 of NZ_CP192633.1, read as the reverse complement.
TGTTCGCGCACCTGGCGCCGACGAGGTGGCGCCGCGCCCACCCCAGTCGGCGGGGGCAACAGGCACCGGCGTGAGTGCGGGCCGGGGGGTGTTGGCGCACCTCGGCGCCAACGAGGCGCCGCCGCGCCCACCCTCCCCCACTCTCGGCTTCGCTCGAGCGGGAGGTACCCCCATCGCCCCAGGCAGCACGATTGCCCGCAGTTGGCGGGGGCCCCGCCGCCGGTGTCGGGGTAGCCGCACGCGGCGGGGAGGGGACGGGGTGGGGGTGGGCGCCCGCAGCGGCTGGCGCGTCCGCCCCGTTCACCACACAACACGCACTCTCGCGCCAGACCGAGGACGACCGCCCCCACCGCGGCCCCGCACCACCCACCACCCGCAGGCGCTACACCCGCCCCCACCGGACAGGTGACTGCGCCGCAGGCGTCACACCGCAACCCCCACCAGGCGTCGGGGGCACCGGACCTCAGCCCTCACCGCACAGAACCCCGCGCCGCAGGCGTCCGGGGAACAACGGACCCCAGCCCCCACCGCGCAGAACCCCACGCCGCAGGCATCGAGCCTCAGCCCAGTACCCGGCCCAGGGTGTAGACCACCGGGCCCGCCGCCGCCAAAGGCAGCGCGACTCCCGCCGTGAAGTGGACGAAGCGCGACGGATAGTCGTAGCTGGCCACCCTGTGGCCGATCAACGCGCAGACCGCAGCCCCCGCCCCCACCAGCGCCCCCTCCGACGACATCCCGCCGACGGCGTACCCCGCCCCGGCCCCCGCCGCCAGCGCCAGCACCGCCGACGCCGCCGTCCCCACCGGCAGCGCCCGCACGACCATCGCCGCCGCCACCGCGACCGCCCCGGCGACCACCGCGTCCGCGTCCGCCGCGAGGTAGCCGCCCGCCGCGATCGCCAGGGCCGCCGCGACCACCGTCGCCATCAGGCCGTACATCCGCTCGTCCGGATCCGCGTGCGACCGCAGCTGCAGCACCAGCGACAGCAGCACCCACACGCCCAGCGTCCCGAGGAGCACCCCGGGCGACCGGTCCGAGAGCAGCATCGCCGCGTCCGCGACCAGCGCCCCGAGGAAACCGAGCGCGATGCCCTGCCGCGCCGGCCACATCCCGTTGAGCCGGAACCAGCCCGCCGCGGTCACGCCCTGCAGCACCACCAGCGGCACGAGCAGCGCGTACGTACCCAGCGCGGCGCCGCCCGCCAGCAGCAGACCCAGCACCGCCGTCAGCACCGCGGGCTGCGTCCCGGGCTCGATGATCGGCGACCGCCCCTCGGCGCGGGCGCGCTGCGCGTCGGTGATCCGGGCGTTCCCGGCGAGGGTGGCGGGGCCGTACTCCGGCTCCGGTTCACCCCCTCCCACAGGAGCGGGCTCCGGGACCTGGACAGGAGGAGCCGCAGGAGCCGCCGCCACCGGCGGCTGCATCTGCGTCTCCCACGTCTGCCCCTGCCACTGCTGCGTGTGCTGCTGATCCGCGTACGGATCGTCGTACCCCTGCCCGGGCCATGCCTGCGGCTGGACATGCGGCTGCGACTGCGGCTGCTGGTACGGCACGTGAGGCTCCTGAGCTCCGTAGCTCCCGTGCCCCCCGTACGACCCGTACGACCCGTACGGCTGGTTCGTCATCCCTCACCCTCCTGCGAACGGCGGAAGCACCTCGACCGTGCCGCCGTCGGCCAGCCGTACCGTCTCATGCGCGCGCTTGCCCACGGGATCGCCGTCGACCAGGAACGAGCACCTCAGCAGCACGCGCGCCAGCTCGCCGGGGTGCCGTTCGCGCACGGCGGCGAGCGCGTCGGCGAGCGTGCCCGCCTCGTACGGCTCCTCGGCCACCCCCGCCGCGGCCTTGGCGGCGGCCCAGTACCGCACCGTGACCTTTGCCATCTGCTCGTTCCTCGATCTGTTGACGGTGAACACGGTCAGGCTAGCCCGCCCGGGCCGCCGCCCAGTCCCCGATCCGCCGCAACAGCGGCTCGGGCGCCGCGTTCTCGGCGTGCCCCATGCCGTGCTCGACCCACAGCTCCCCGTGCTCCCCGGCGGCGTCCGCCAGCATCCGGGGATGGTCCAGGGGGAAATACGCGTCCTGGTCGCCGTGCACGACCAGCAGCGGTGTCGGCGCGATGCGGGGCACGGCCTCGACGGGGGACAGCGGCACGGGGTCCCACTGCCGGTGGTGGATGCGGGTGCGCAGCCCGTACCGCCCGACCAGCCGCCCGGAGGGCCGCGTCACCAGCCAGTGCAGCCGCCGCATGGGCGGGGTCCCCCGGTAGAACCACCGCGCCGGCGCGCTCACCGATACGACGGCGTCGACATCACCCCCGTCCAGCGCCGCGTGCCGCAGCACCACCGACCCGCCCATCGAGAACCCCACGGTGACCACCCGCGTGTGCCCCAGCTCCCGCGCCCAGCGGACGGCCGCCGCGAGATCGAGCACCTCCCGGTCGCCGACGGTGGACCGTCCGCCGGACCGCCCGTGCCCCCGGAACGAGAAGGTGACGACGGCGCCGTACCGCGCGAACTCCCCGGCGACGCGCCGCACGTGAGGGCGGTCGGCGTCCCCGGTGAAACCGTGCGCGATCACGAAAACGAGCCCTCGGGAAACATCGGAGATCGCATTCCCGGAACCGTTCGGCGACCCCTCATCCGCCCGTTCGTATACGACCTTCTCCGGGTCGTATACAACGCATCCCGGTTCGTATACGGAATCGATCGCCACCCCGTCCGTCGTGCGCAGGAACGTCCGCATTGGCGCGCTGCCCCGTGTCACATTCAGCGTCTCGGAATATGGACGAATGGTGGATCGCGCCACATGACCTGCCGCATCGGTGCTCATGTCGGCTATTCTGCTGCGAAGAGGACTCGGGCAGCGAAGCCCCCGGGTCCTTTTGTGCTTTCGGAAGCGTTGTATACGAAGGCGGGAAAGCGCCGGGTGTACGGGCCGTCGAACGCACGCAGCAATGCCGTAAACGTCCTCGCGGGGACCGAGGAGGAACCAGACGTTATGGGCGAGCGAACCGTGCACCAACGCAGGACGGCCGTGTTCCGGGCGGCCACCATCCGAGCAGGTGAGGCGACCCGATGAGTTCCCTGCTGCTTCTGACCAACGCGCTCCAGCCGTCGACGGAGGTGCTCCCCGCCCTCGGTCTGCTCCTGCACAACGTCCGGGTGGCGCCCGCGGAGGGCCCGGCGCTGGTGGACACCCCCGGCGCCGACGTGATCCTCATCGACGGCCGCCGCGACCTCCCGCAGGTGCGCAGCCTGTGCCAGCTGCTGCGCTCCACCGGCCCCGGCTGTCCCCTCGTCCTGGTCGTGACCGAGGGCGGCCTCGCCGCGGTCACCGCGGACTGGGGCATCGACGACGTGCTGCTCGACACGGCCGGCCCCGCGGAGGTCGAGGCGCGGCTGCGGCTCGCGATGGGCCGCCAGCAGATCGTCAACGACGACTCCCCGATGGAGATCCGCAACGGCGACCTCTCCGTCGACGAGGCGACGTACTCCGCGAAGCTGAAGGGGCGGGTCCTGGACCTGACCTTCAAGGAGTTCGAGCTGCTCAAGTACCTCGCGCAGCACCCCGGCCGGGTGTTCACCCGCGCCCAGCTGCTGCAGGAGGTCTGGGGCTACGACTACTTCGGCGGCACCCGCACGGTCGACGTGCACGTCCGCCGGCTGCGCGCCAAGCTCGGCCCGGAGCACGAGTCGCTGATCGGCACCGTGCGGAACGTCGGTTATCGATTCGTTACGCCGGAGAAGGTGGAGCGCGCTGCCGAGGAGGCCAAGGCGAAGGGCGCCCGGCAAAAGGCGGCGGAAGCGGACGAGACGGCCGCGCAGGACGCCGACGGCGTGCGGGCGAAGGCCTGAGGGTCGCACGCATGAGCGGCGCATTCGCGCAGACGAGCCGCCTTTCCGCTGTTCACAACCTCCGGCACGCCCTGCCCGGAGGGGATATATCCGCGTAGACTCCGCGCGTGGCCAAGGTAACCAGGGATGACGTGGCGCGACTGGCGGGGACGTCGACCGCGGTCGTCAGTTATGTCATCAACAACGGACCCCGGCCGGTCGCCCCGGCCACGCGCGAGCGGGTGCTCGCCGCGATCAAGGAGCTGGGGTACCGGCCCGACCGCGTCGCCCAGGCGATGGCGTCCCGGCGCACGGACCTCATAGGTCTGATCGTGCCGGACGCCCGCCAGCCGTTCTTCGGCGAGATGGCGCACGCGGTGGAACAGGCCGCGTCCGAGCGCGGAAAGATGGTGCTGGTCGGCAACTCCGACTACATCGGCGAGCGCGAGGTCCACTATCTGCGCGCCTTCCTCGGCATGCGGGTCTCCGGGCTGATCCTCGTCAGCCACGCGCTGAACGACCTCGCCGCGGCGGAGATCGAGGCGTGGGACGCCCGGGTGGTGCTGCTGCACGAGCGGCCGGAGGCCATCGACGACGTCGCCGTCGTCACCGACGACCTCGGCGGCGCGCAGCTCGCGGTGCGCCATCTGCTGGAGCACGGCTACGAGTACGTCGCCTGTGTCGGCGGTACGGCGGACACGCCGGCCGTCGGTGACCCGGTCTCCGACCACGTCGAGGGCTGGCGGCGCGCGATGGACGAGGCCGGGATATCCACGGAGGGGCGCCTCTTCGAGGCCCCGTACAACCGGTACGACGCCTACCGGGTCGCGCTGGAGATCCTGTCGGGGCCTCGGCGGCCCCCCGCGATCTTCTGCTCCACCGACGACCAGGCCATCGGTGTGCTGCGGGCCGCGCGTGAGCTGCGGATCGACGTGCCGGGGGAGCTGGCGGTCGCCGGGTTCGACGACATCAAGGAGGCGGCGCTGGCGGATCCGCCGCTGACGACGGTGGCCTCGGACCGGCCGGCGATGGCTCGGGCGGCGGTGGATCTGGTGCTGGATGACGGGTTGCGGGTGAGTGGGTCGCGGCGCGAGCGGCTGAAGGTGTTTCCGTCGCGGTTGGTGCTGCGGCAGTCCTGCGGTTGTTCTTGACGGCGGTTGTGCCGGGTGCGGGTCGTGGGTGGCTGGTCGCGCAGTTCCCCGCGCCCCTGAGGTGTGCTGCCGCCGCGGCCCTTGAAAGCGTCCCACCGCCGGTGTCGAGCAGTAGTCCGCCTAGCTGCGGGCAATCGTGTCTCCCCCAGTGCCTCAAGGGCCTGGGAGGTACCCCCAGGGCGGCACGGGTGGGCGCAGCGGCACCCTTGCGACACCGGGTGCGGGACGTCCGTGGCTGGTCGCGCAGTTCCCCGCGCCCCTGAGGGGCGCTCCGCAGCGGCACCCTTGCGACGCCGGGTGCGGGCAGTCCGTGGTTGAGCGCGCAGTTCCCCGCGTCCCTGAGGGGCGCCGTCGCTGAACGCGCCCCGCGTCCTTATGCCGGGCGTACGTACTTCTGCCGGGCTTCTCAGGCCGCCCTCAGGAAGCTTTCATCCCCGCGCGGGACGCTCAGGTGCATGAGCGAATACTCCCGTCCTCATCAGGTGAACCCCGAGTGGCCGCCCCCGCCGGCCTACGCTCCCCCGGCTCCCGCGCACAAGCGGACCCGCGGACCCGCCAGGCTTCTCGTCGCCGTCGCCATCGTCGCCGCCGCCGTCGGCGGGACCACCGCCTACGGTGTGCAGGAGCTGACCGGCGGATCGGGCTCCGGCGTCGCCGCGTCCTCCGCCACCGAGACCGACGTCGTGCCGGCGTCCATGAAGGGCACGGTCGCCGGAGTCGCCAAGTCCGTCAGCCCCAGCATCGTGGAGATCAAGGCCGCCTCCTCGTCCGGTTCGGCCACCGGGTCCGGTGTGATCGTCACCGAGGACGGTGAGGTCGTCACCAACAACCACGTCGTGGCCGGCGCCTCGCAGATCCAGGTGCGGACGCACGACGGCAAGACGTACAGCGCCCGCGTCGTCGGCACCGACAGCAGCAAGGACCTGGCGCTGATCAAGCTGGAGGACGCCTCCGGCCTCAAGGCCGCCACGCTCGGCGACTCCGAGGGTGTGCAGGTCGGCGACCAGGTCGTCGCGATCGGCTCGCCCGAGGGCCTCACCGGCACGGTGACCAGCGGCATCGTCTCCGCGCTCGACCGGGACGTCACCGTGTCGAAGGACGAGAGCCAGGGGCAGCAGCAGTGGCAGCGCGGCGGCGGCTGGCCGTTCGAGTACGGCGGCCAGGAGTTCAACGGGGACACCGGCGGCTCCACGACCACGTACAAGGCGATCCAGACCGACGCCTCGCTGAACCCGGGCAACTCCGGCGGCGCGCTGATCGACATGAACGGCAACATCATCGGCATCAACTCCGCGATGTACGCGCCGAGCGGCGCGGAGTCGTCCACGGCGGGCAGCGTCGGTCTCGGCTTCGCCATCCCGGTGAACACGGTCAAGGCGGACCTGCCGGACCTGCGGGCCGGTGCGACGAACTGACGCGCGGGCCGGGAAACGTGCGACGCTGAAGATCCGACAGCCCGTCCCCTCCCCCGCCGCGCCCGCCGCGCGGCGCGCAGACGAAGGACCCGCCACCCGATGAGCCCCGCAGACGGCGACCGTGCCCCGCAGCGCATCCTGATCGTCGACGACGAGCCGGCGGTGCGTGAAGCACTCCGGCGCAGCCTGGCCTTCGAGGGATACGACACCGAGGAGGCCGTGGACGGCGTGGACGCCCTGGAGAAGACGGCGGCCCACCACCCCGACCTCCTCGTCCTCGACATCCAGATGCCCCGGATGGACGGGCTGACCGCCGCCCGCCGTATCCGCGCCACCGGCGACACCACGCCGATCCTGATGCTGACGGCCCGGGACACCGTGGGCGACCGGGTGACGGGGCTGGACGCGGGGGCGGACGACTACCTGGTGAAGCCGTTCGAGCTGGACGAGCTGTTCGCGCGGATCAGGGCGCTGCTGCGGCGCAGCTCGTACGCGGCGGCGGTGGCCGCGTCCGCCGAGACCGACGACGTCCTCACCTTCGCCGACCTGACGATGAACCTGGCCACGCGGGAGGTGACCCGCGCCGGGCGCCCGGTGGAGCTGACCCGCACGGAGTTCACCCTGCTGGAGATGTTCATGGCGCACCCGCGCCAGGTGCTCACCCGTGAGCAGATCCTCAAGGCGGTCTGGGGCTTCGACTTCGAGCCGTCGTCCAACTCGCTGGACGTGTACGTCATGTACCTGCGCCGCAAGACCGAGGCGGGCGGCGAGCCACGCCTGGTGCACACGGTGCGGGGGGTGGGGTACGTGCTGCGGCAGGGCGGCGCGGAGTGACCGGACCGGTGCGCCGTTTCCGCGCACTGCCGATCCGGGCGCGGCTGTCCCTGCTGGTCGCCGCGGCGGTGGCGTTCGCGGTGGCGGCGGTGTCGGTGACCTGCTGGTTCATCGTGCAGGGCAAGCTGTACGAGCAGGTCGACGAGGATCTGAAGAAGGCGACCGTGCTGCAGGGGCCGCAGCGGGTGGACGAGATCCGCAGCGCCCTCACCGACTGCGTGGACACGCCCCGCGACAGCGGCGCGGGCGGTTTCCAGTACACGTACTCGCAGGTGGTCAAGGAGGACGGCACGGTCTGCCTGTTCCCCAGCTCGGTGGGGAGCGTGAAGGTCACCGCCTCGGACCGCAAGGTGATCGAGAACGCGGGCAGCGGCTCCAGCGGCATCTTCCGCGACGGCACCGACCAGGACGGCGACGACGTGCGGGTGCTGACCCTGCCGCTCGTCATCAACGACCCGTCCACGCTGACCAGCACGCACGCGGCCGTCATCGTCGCGGTCCCGCTGAAGGGCACCCGGTCCACGCTGAACGACCTGGCGCTGATCCTGCTGCTGGTGTCCGGCATCGGGGTGCTCGGCTCGGCCGCCGCGGGTCTCGCCGTGGCCCGCACCGGACTGCGGCCGGTCGACAAGCTCACCGAGGCCGTGGAGCACGTGGCCCGCACCGAGGACCTGGGCGTCCGCATCCCGGTGGAGGAGGAGTCGGAGGACGAGATCGCGCGCCTGTCGCGCTCCTTCAACTCCATGACGTCCGCGCTCGCCAGCTCCCGCGACCTCCAGCAGCAGCTCATCGCGGACGCCGGGCACGAACTGCGCACCCCGCTCACCTCGCTGCGCACCAACATCGAGCTGCTGACCCGCAGCGAGGACACCGGGCGGCCCCTCCCGCCGGCCGACCGCAAGGCGCTGCTCGACTCGGTGAAGGCGCAGATGACGGAGCTGGCCGCGCTGATCGGCGACCTCCAGGAGCTGTCCCGCCCCGCCCCGGGTCATCAGGCGGGCCGTGTGGAGATCGTCGCCTGGCAGGACGTGGTGGAGGCGGCCCTGCGCCGGGCCCGGCTGCGCGGCCCGGAGCTGACCATCACCGCCGATCTGCGCCCCTGGTACGTGCGGGGCGAACCGGCGGCGCTGGAGCGGGCGGTGGTCAACGTGCTGGACAACGCGGTGAAGTTCAGCCCGCCGGGCGGCAGGATCGAGGTGCGGCTCGCCGACGGCGTGCTCACCGTCCGGGACCACGGTCCCGGCATCGCGGCCGACGAACTCCCGCACGTCTTCGACCGCTTCTGGCGCTCCCCCGGCGCCCGCGCCCTGCCCGGCTCCGGCCTCGGACTGTCGATCGTGGCGCGCACGGTGCAGCAGGCGGGCGGTACGGTCGCGCTCACCCCGGCCGAGGGCGGCGGCACCACCGCCATCATCCGCCTCCCGGGCGCCCCGACCCCTCCCCCGGACGTGCCCGGGACCCCATGACACGCTGGGACGCATGGCGAATCCACCCGACGGACTGCCCGTCTACCGCGTCCTGACCGGCCCCGACGACTCCGCCTTCTGCCGGCGGGTCAGCGAGGCGCTGGAACTCGGATACCGGCTGCACGAGGGGCCGGCCGTGACCTTCGACGGGGAGCGCGTGATCGTCGCGCAGGCGGTCGTGTGGGACGCGGAGGACTGAGACACGGAAGAGGGCCGGTGCTCGGCACCGGCCCTCTCCGTCGTACGCGTGCCGCGGGTTACTGCGTGATCGTGATGCGGTCCGCCGCCGGCGGGGCCAGCGGGGAGGCGGCCGAGGAGTTGGCCGTCAGGTACTGCTCCAGCGCCTTCAGGTCGTCGTCGCCGACCAGGTCGTCGGTGCCCTCGCCCAGCGTGGTGAAGCCGTCGCCGCCGCCCGCGAGGAAGCTGTTCGTCGCGACGCGGTAGCTCGCCGACGGGTCGATCGCCTCGCCGTTCAGACGGATGGAGTCCGTGACGACCCGGTCGGCCCCGGACTTCGTCAGGTCCAGCGTGTAGGTCAGGCCGTCGGACACCTGGAGGATCTTCGGGGCTGCCTCGTTGGAGCCGCTGACCTGCTCCTTGAGCACCTGGATCAGCTGAGCGCCGGTGAAGGTCTGCAGGTTGACCGTGTTGGCGAACGGCTGGACCGTGAACGCCTCCGCGAAGGTCACCACGCCGTCGCCCTCGGCGCCGCTCGCCGCGTAGGTGAGGGAGGCGCGGATGCCGCCCGGGTTCATCAGCGCGACGTCGGTCTCCGCGTCCAGCGTGCGGGCGTACTCCAGCTGCGCGTCGGCGATCAGGTCGCCCAGCGGGGACTCGGTGCCGTCCTTGACGATGTCACCCGAGATGTAGCCGATCGCGCGGTTGCCGATCGGGGCGGCGAGGGTGTTCCACTTGTCGATCAGGCGGGTGATGTCGGGCGCCTTGGCGACGTCACGGGACACCACGTGGTTCGCGGACTTCACGGCCGTACGGGCGATGTCGCCCGTCTTGCGGTCGTAGGTCAGCGTGGTGTCGGTGTAGAGCCGGCCGAAGGACGCGGCCGAGGTGACCATGCGGGGGTTGCCCGCCGGGTCGGGGACAGTGCAGACGTACGCGTTGTGGGTGTGGCCGGTGACCAGCGCGTCCACCTCGGGCGAGACGTTCTTCGCGATGTCCGCGACGGGGCCGGAGATGCCGTCGCCGGCGCCCGGGGCGTCGCAGTCGTAGTTGTAGTTCTGCGAGGCGGGGAAGCCGCCCTCGTGGATCAGCGCCACGATGGACTTCACGCCCTTGCGGCGCAGCTCCTCGGCGTACTTGTTGATCGTCTCGACCTCGTCCTTGAAGACGAGGCCCTTGACGCCCTCGGCGGAGACGATGTTCGGGGTGCCCTCGAGGGTCACGCCGATGAAGCCGACCTTGACGTCCTTCTTCTGCCACACCCAGTACGGCTTGAGAAGGGGCTTCTCGGTCTTCTCGTTCAGGACGTTCGCCGACAGGTACGGGAAGTCGGCGCCCTGGAACTTCCTGTCGGTGTAGCAGCCGTCCGTCGGGTGGCAGCCGCCGTTCTGCAGGCGGGACAGCTCCTTGGCGCCCTCGTCGAACTCGTGGTTGCCGACGGAGGTGACGTCCAGTTCGAGCTTGTTCAGCGCCTCGATGGTGGGCTCGTCGTGGAACAGGCCCGAGATCAGCGGGGAGGCGCCGACCATGTCGCCGCCGGCCGCGGTGATGGAGTACGCGTTGCCCTTGCGGGCCTGGCGCAGATGCGTCGCCAGGTACTCGGCGCCGCCCGCGTCGATGGTCTTCGTCGTGCCGTCCGGCTGGAGTTCGGTGACCCGGCCGGAGGAACCGGTGGGCGGCTCCAGGTTGCCGTGCAGGTCGTTGAACGACAGCAGTTGCACGTCCTGGTAGCGGCTCGGCTGGTGGCCGTGGCCCTTGCCGTGCTCGCCCGCGCTCGCCGACCCCGGCAGGGCCGCGGCGGCCACGGCACCGACGGTGAGGACACCGGCGGCGGTCGCGAGGAGACGGTTCGTACGGCGTCTGCGGCGCGGGTGCGCCGGGGATGTGGCTGGCATACGCCCCCCTGTCGGTGCGAGTGGGTACCGGCGCAGCCTAGGGTCAACGCGCGTAGCGCGACAGGGGCTTCCGGGTTACAGCCTGGTTTATCTTTTCTCGCCACCGTCGAGGCCTCCGCCGCCGCGGGTCCTGCGCGCCCCGCTGCCACCCCCTCGCCGCGCCGTCCCTTTACCCTCGTACGCATGACCAGCGACGCGTTCTCCCGGCCCGGCCGCCCCCGTTCGCTCCAGACGTACACCGCGCTCGACCAGGCGCAGGTCGACGCGGTTCTCGCGCTGCTCGACGAGGCGGCGCGCGCCGACGGCCGGCAGGCCGTGTCCGAGCAGGGCCGGCTGCAACTGCGCGGCGGGGAGCGGGAGGGCGTCCAGCATCTGCTGCTGACGGTCGGCGAAGAGCTGGTCGGATACGCCCAGTTGGAGGACACCGACCCGGTGGAGCCGCCCGCCGCGGAACTGGTGGTGCACCCCTCGTACCGCGGTCAGGGGCACGGGCGGGCGCTCGGCACGGCGCTGCTCGCCGCGTCGGGCAAGCGGCTGCGGGTGTGGGCGCACGGCGGGCACTCCACCGCCCGGCATCTGGCGCAGGTGCTCGGGCTGACGCTGTTCCGTGAACTGCGTCAGATGCGGCGGCCGTTGGCGAACCTGGAACTGCCCGACCCGGTGCTGCCGGAGGGCGTCACCGTGCGCACCTTCGAGCCGGGGCGGGACGACGCGGCGTGGCTCGCGCTGAACGCCGCCGCGTTCGCCCACCACCCCGAGCAGGGTTCCTTGACCCAGCGGGACCTCGACGACCGCAAGGCGGAGCCGTGGTTCGACCCCGAGGGCTTCTTCCTCGCGGAGCGCGAGGGACGCCTGGTCGGCTTCCACTGGACGAAGGTGCACGCCGAGGAGGGCCTCGGTGAGGTGTACGTCCTCGGGGTCGCCCCGGACGCACAGGGCGGCGGGCTGGGCAAGGCGCTGACCACGATCGGGCTGCGGCACCTGGCGGAGCGGGGGTTGCCCACCGCCATGTTGTACGTCGATGCGGACAACAAGGCGGCGGTTTCCGTGTACGAGCGGCTGGGGTTTGTCACGCACGAGACGGATCTGATGTACCGGACGGAGACGTGAGGGCCGGCTGAGGCCGGCACTCTGTTCGATCACGCGGGGCCTGAACGCCGCCCGCGTCACGGGCGTGGGGATTCGCCCCCGCCGCCCCTTCCCTTCCCGTCCCTGGGGGCCGCGCCCCCAGACCCCCCTTTCGGCCCTTCGGGCCTCGTCCTCAAACGCCGGACGGGGTGGATGCGGCGGACCGGTTCCGTGCAGCACACCGCCGCCGCCAGGAGCGCTCCGCACAGCAGCAGCGTCCAGTGGCCGTGGCCGTCCGCCCAGTGCGGGTCGCCCGGTGCGGTGAACAGTGACCAGTCCGAGGGGCTCAGCAGCGGTGCCAGGACCGCGGCCGTCAGCAGGGAAGCGGAGACCGCCTGGCCCGGCCGGTCGGCGCCCCGGCGCCGTACCGCGTAGGCCGCGCCGGCCAGGGCGAGGGCGAGGGTGGTCGCCGCCTCCAGGGTGACGTCCCCGGCCGGGGGGCGTGCCTCCTGCGGGACGAGCAGGACGGCCGCCGTCCACCACGCGGCGGCGGGCGGCAGTACGAGCGCGTACCGCAGCGCGTGCCGGAGGACGCGGCGCACGGGCACGGCGGCGGTGCTCCGCCGGGCCGGGTCGTCCAGCAGGAACGCGGCGCCGAGCGCGAAGCACAGGGCGGCGGCCCGCAGGGCGGTCACCCCGGCCCACGGGGTGACCTCGCCGCCCGACAACCGGGGCACGGCGGCCGCCAGCAGTCCGAGCCCTCCGCCCGCCGCGAGCGCCCACCAGGGCACCGTGCGGGCGACCGGGCGGACCAGTTGGAGCAGGACACCCCGCCGGGCCTCGCGCACCGGGGTGTCCCCCGCCGGCCTGGTTTCGATCACAGGCACTCGTTCTCCCCCTCGGGCTTCTCCAGGCCCAGAACCCGCGCCACGTGGTCCGTCGTCACCTTCGGGGCGGTCAGCTCGGCCCAGCCGGCCTTCACCTTCGCGGCGGCCTTCTCGCGGGGCAGCTCCAGCAGTTCGCGCAGCAGTTCCGTCTGGGCGGAGGTCATCTGCAGCGGCTCCGTCTGCGAGATCACGAGCGCCGACCCGGTGTCGCTGTCGTCGAGCCGCACCCGGCGCAGGTCCGCGAGCGGGTCGGGCCGGTCGGCGAGGGCCAGCCACATCACGGTGACCATCCGGCCGTCGCACATCTCGCCCGCCGTGGCCTCCGAGCCGGTGACCAGCACGCCGGCCACCGCGACCGCGAACTCCGGCACCCGGTTGCCGCCCCAGGCCGTCCCGACCGTCACCTCGCCGGGGCGGGTGAGCGGGGAGAGGGTCGCGTCGGCGTCCAGGCCGTAGCGGGCCTCGACCCGCTGCCGTACGGCCAGCGGACGGTCCTGGGCGTCGCCGCCGGCCAGGGCGCGGACGTCGTCGACGATCCGGGCCCAGTCGCCGGTGCGCGGCTCCCACTCGGGAAAGGCGCAGTACGTCGTGGCGTCCCGTTCGACGCAGGTGTGGAGCCTCTCGGGGGTGACCGAGGCCCGTACGCGTGCCTCGGTGACGGACTCCGGCACGTCCCGGGACTGGCCGACCGCGCCGACCAGGGCCAGCGCCACCGCACCGGCCACCGCGGCCTGCGCGGTGCGCAGCCGGGCGCCGCCGGACAGCAGCACCGCCGCCGCCATCAGGGTGAGGGCGAGTCCGCCCAGGTAGAGGGCGTGCCAGGCGGCAGGGCGTCCGATCAGGTCGGACGGCAGGGTGACGACGCTGTACGTGCCGACGGACGGCATCAGCCACCGCGTCCAGCCTTCACCGGAGAAGCCGAGGAGGGTGGCGAGGACGAGCATCAGGACGATCAGCAGCGGGGCGGCGAAGGGCGCGGTGACCAGGCGGGCGAGCAGCACCCCGAACGCGCCGAGGAGCAGCACCGACAGCGGGCCGACGAGGAGTTCGCCCGGCGAGCCGTTTCCGACCGCGCCCGGCTTGAGCGCCTCCCAGGCGAACTGCCCGCCCACGCACAGCGCGGTCACGAGGGCGGCCGCCCCGACGGACAGCAGGTGCGCGACCGTGCGCCCCCAGCGCGGCAGCACCAGCACGTCGAGGTGCCGTTCGGTGTCCTGGCGCCGGGAGCGCAGCATGGCGTGGTTGGCGCTCAGCAGCACCGCGAGCCCGACGAGGAGCGGCCCGTCCTGGGTGGCGCGGTCGGCGTCCTGCAGCGCGGGGAAGCCGTCGAAGGAGACGCGGGTGCGCCACACGGTCCAGGCGACGTACACCGCGAAGGCGACGAGCACCGGCACGCGGGTGAGGAGCTTGCGCGTCTCGAAGCGGGCGAGGGCGAGGACGGCCGCCCGGGAGGCGCCGGGCTGCGACTTCACGGGGGCCGGGGCCGGGACGGGGGTGGTGGCCGTGGTCATGCGGTCACCTCCGTGGCGGCGCCGTCCAGGGTGAGCAGGTAGCCGTCCTCGAGGGTGGGTTCGAGGAGTGCGGCGCCGGGGGGCGGGTCGCCCACGTTGCGGAAGGTGCCGAGTCCGGTGCGCCAGCCGGCCAGGGCGCCGGGGTCGCGGCCCTCGCTGCTCCACACGCGTCCGGCGGCTCGTGCGGTCAGCTCGGCGGGGGTGCCGTCGAAGCGGACGGTGCCGCCCGCGAGGACGACGACCCGGTGGCAGAGCATCGCCACGTCCTCGGTCTGGTGGGTGGACAGCAGCACGGTCCGCCCCTCGCCCGCGGTGGCGATCAACTCGCGGAACCGCATGCGCTGTTCGGGGTCGAGGCCGACGGTCGGCTCGTCGAGGACGAGGAACGCCGGGTCGCCCACCAGCGCCGCAGCCAGCGCCACCCGCTGCCTCATGCCGCCGGACAGCTTGCGGATCCGCTTGCCGCGCACGTCGGCCAGGCCGACCTCGTCGAGCACCCGGCGCACCTCGCGGTGGCGGGCGGCGCGGTCGGTCAGTTCCTTGAGGATCGCCACGTAGTCGACGAACTCGAAGGCGGTGAAGTCCGGGTGGAAGCCGGGGGTCTGCGGCAGGTAGCCGAGCCGGCGGCGCACCTCCTGGCGGCCGCGCGCGGTGGACGGGTCGTGGCCGAGCACGGTGAACGCGCCCCTGTCGGCCGGCACGGCGGTGGCGAGGACCCGCAGCAGCGTGGTCTTGCCCGCGCCGTTGGGGCCGAGCAGCCCGGTGACGCCGGGCGACAGCCGCAGCGACACGTCGTCCAGGGCGCGGGTCGCGCCGTAGTGGAGGCTCAGCCCGGAGGCCGAGACGGTGGGGGTCATGAGTACTCCCGTGGCAGGTGGTTGGGTCAGGGACGGTGGTCCGCCCCGGCCGGTGGGATGCCGGACGCGGCGGGACCGCGGGGCCCCGGCTCAGGTCGGTGCGGGTGCGGTCAGACCGCGGAGCCCCGGCTGAGGCCTTTGCCGGGCACGGTCGAACCGCAAGCCCCCGGCACGGACCGACGCCGGACGCGGCAGGACCGCGGGGCCCCGGCTCAGGTCGGTGCGGGTGCGGTCAGACCGCGGAGCCCCGGCTGAGGCCGTCGCCGGACGCGGTCGGACCGCGAGCCCCCGGCCCAGACCGAAGCCGGACGCGGCAGGACCGCGGGGCCCCGGCTCAGGTCGGTGCGGGTGCCGTCAGACCGCGGAGCCCCGGCTGAGGCCTTTGCCGGGCACGGTCGGACCGCGAGCCCCGGCCCAGACCGAAGCCGGACGCGGCAGGACCGCGGGGCCCCGGCTGAGGCCTTTGCCGGACGCGGTCGGACCGCGAGCCCCGGCCCAGACCGAAGCCGGACGCGGCAGGACCGCGGGGCCCCGGCTGAGGCCTTTGCCGGGCACGGTCGGACCGCGAGCCCCCGGCCCGGACCGACGCCGGACGCGGCAGGACCGCGAGCCCCCGGCTGAGGCCTTTGCCGGGCACGGTCGGACCGCGAGCCCCCGGCCCGGACCGACGCCGGGGCGCGGTCAGACCGCGGGGTCCCGGTTCAGGTCGAAGCGGTCCCTCAGCAGGACCAGCAGTCCGGCGCCGAACACGGCGACGGCCGCCGAGACGCCCTGTCCGGCCGCGGTGAACGGGGCGAGCGTCTCGTGTGCGCCGGAGCGGACCGCGTCCGCCGCGAGCAGCAGCGCGACCCAGCCGCCGCCGGTCAGCGCGGGCGCCAGGACGGGCCCGAGCCGGGCCGACAGCGCGAGCGCCGTGGCGGTGAGGGCGAGCGCGGGCAGCAGCCAGCTCAGGGCGAGCAGCCCGTACCCGGGCAGGGCGAGCGTGGCCAGGCCGTTCAGGCCGAGCCCGGCGGTCAGCACGGCGACCGTGCGGATCATCAGCAGCCGGAACCCGTGCATCGGCGCGACCACGGCCATCTCGTACGTCGGGTCCATCCGCGGCCCGTACGACAGCGCCACCCCCGCGAGCGGCAGCAGCGGGGCGAGGGCGAGGAAGAGGGTGGGCCGGCCGCCCTCGGCGTGGCCCGCGGTGACGGCCACGGTGAGCAGCAGCACCGCCGACACCGCGCCCAGCCAGGAGCGGCGCAGCGCAGGGGTGGCCGCGAGCAGCCGGGCCGTGTGGTCCCGGACGCCGAGCCTCAGCAGCAGCGACTCCAGCAGCCCCGGCCGTGGCGCGTCCAGTTCGGCGTCCAGCCGCTCCCAGGCGTCGTCCAGGGCGACGGTGTCGCCGAAGCCGGCGAGCACCGCACGGCAGTGCGCGCACGCCGTGAGGTGGGTGTCGGCCGACCACAGCGCGGGCGCCTCGAGACCGCCGCGCGCGTAGGCCCGCAGGTCGTCCTCCGGCACGTGCCAGAGCCTGTCCTCGTACGTCATGCCAGCGCCTCCCGGAGTTGCCTGCGGGCACGCATGGCCCGCGTCTTGACCGTGCCCGGCGGGATGCCGAGCAGGACCGCGGCCTCACGGGTGGTCAGCCCGTCGACCACGGTCGCCTGGAGCACCGCGCGCAGTTCCGGCGACAGCCGCACCAGGGCCCCGGCGAGATCCCCGTGCTCCACCCCCGCGAGCACGCGCTCCTCCGCCGACACCTCGTCCCGGTGCCGCAGCCGCGCCAGCGCCTGTCGCAGCCGCCCCCGCGCCCCGGCCCCGCGCAGCGCGTCGACCAGCCGGCGTGAGGCGATCCGCCACAGCCAGCCGGCGGCGTCCGCGCCCGCCGCGTCCTCACGCCAGCGGGCCGTGCCGCGCCACACCGCGAGGAAGGTCTCCTGCACGACGTCGTCGACGAGGGCCGCGTCGGCGCACCGGGTGCGCATGCGCGCGGTCAGCCACGGCGCGTACCTCCGGTACAGCTCCTCGAAGGCGCGCCGGTCGCCGCCGGCCGTGACGGCGCGCAGCAGCTCGCCGTCGCTTCTCATCTCGCTCACGTCTCCTCATCGGACGGGCCGTGCCGATCGGTTCACGGTCCGGCGGTCGAATGCGCGGCCGGGTTCGCGATCGGGTCCCGGTTGACTTTCGCACCACGCATGCACCACCCTTTCACTACTCAATTAGTGAAAGGGTGGTTGTCGAGTGGTCGACTACCGCATCGACCGGCGCAGCGGCGTGGCCACCTACGTCCAGATCGTCCAGCAGACCAAGCAGGCGATCCGCCTGGGCCTCCTGGCCCCCGGCGACAAGCTCCCCACGGCCCGCGAGGTCGTGGAGGCCACCGCCGTCAACCCGAACACCGTGCTCAAGGCGTACCGGGAGCTGGAGCGCGAGGGCCTCGTCGAGGCCCGGCGCGGCCTCGGCACCTTCGTGCGCCGCTCCCTCGGCGCGGCCCCCGCCGACTCCCCGCTGCGCGCGGAGCTGGAGGACTGGGCGGCCCGGGCGCGAGAGTCGGGCCTGGAGCGGGAGGACGTCGCCGCGCTGTTCACCGCCGTACTCGAGACGCACTACCCGGAGCGGGCCGCGCACGCCGCGCCCGCGCACACCCCACAGGGAGACCCCTCATGACCGTCCCAGCCCTCGAGGCGGACGCGCTCGGCAAGCGCTTCGGCCGGCGTGCATGGGCGCTGCGCGACTGTTCCTTCCGACTGCCCGCCGCACGCGTGTGCGCCGTCGTCGGCTCCAACGGCGCCGGCAAGTCCACGCTCCTCGCCCTCGCCGCCGGACTGCTCGCGCCCACCGAGGGCACGGTCCGCGTCCTCGGCGCCCACCCGGCCGCCGCCCGCCCCCGCGTCGGCTTCGTCGCCCAGGACAAGCCCCTGTACCCGCAGCTCACGGTCGCCGAGACGCTGCGCATGGGCGCCGATCTCAACCCCGGCCGCTGGGACGCGGACACCGCGCACCGGGCCGTGGCCGGCGGCGACCTGGACCCGGGCAGGCGGATCCGGGCCCTCTCCGGCGGCCAGCGCACCCGGGTCGCGCTCGCCCTCGCCCTGGGCAAGCGGCCCGAACTGCTGCTCCTGGACGAGCCGATGGCCGACCTCGACCCGCTCGCCCGGCACGAGCTGATGGGCCTGCTGATGGGTGAGGCCGCCGCCCACGGCACCACCGTGGTGATGTCCTCGCACGTCGTCGCCGAGCTGGAGGACTCCTGCGACCACCTGCTGCTGATCGGCGGCGGCCAGGTCCGGCTCTCCGGCGAGATCGACGACCTGCTGGCCGCCCACACCCGGGTGACCGCCCCCGCCGGGGCCGACCTCGCCCCGCACGAGGTCGTCGAGTCCCGCACCACCGGCCGCCAGCTCAGCGCGGTGATCCGTCCGTCCGGGCCGCTCTCCGACGACTGGCGCACCCACACGCCGTCCCTCGAGGAACTCGTCCTGTCCTACCTGCGCAACCCCACGGCCCCGGCCCCCGCGCCCGAGATTCTGGAGGCCGCCGTATGACCGCCGCCCTCACCGCCCCGGCCGCGCCCGCCGCCCGCCCCGCCGGCGTCCCCCGCCAGTGGCGCTGGCTGGCCCGGCTGCACCGCTCGGCCCTGATCGGCGGCGGCGCGCTGGTGCTGCTCACCGCGGCGGCCCTGGTGTGGCTCGGCGGACCGCTCACCGACGCGTCCGCGGCGGCGTGGAAGGCGTACAACGCCTGCGGGTTCACCCCGCGCTGCTCCTACGACCAGAGCGCCATCCTGCTCTACAAGGACGTCTACAACTACGTGACGTTCGCCGTGCTGGCCGTGCCGTTCCTGGTGGCCGCCTGGGCCGGGGGCGCGCTCGTGGGCCGCGAGACGGAGTCCGGCACGGCCCGCCTCGCCTGGACCCAGGGGGTCTCCCCGGCCCGCTGGCTGGCGTCCCGGCTGGTCCTCCCGGCCGTGCTCACGGTCGCCGGGACGGGTCTGCTGGCGGCACTGCACCGCTGGGCCTGGGAGACGGGCAGGGACCGCATCGACACGGCCAAGTTCTGGTACGACGCGGCCACCTTCCACGCCAACGGCATCGTCCCCGTGGGCCTGGCGCTGGCCGGTCTCGCGGCGGGCGCGCTGGCCGGGCTGGTGCTGCGCCGCGCCATGGCCGCGCTGGCCGCAGCAGCGGTCGCCGTCGGCGTGCTGTGGGGCGCCGTGCACGCGGCCCTGCCGTACCTCTGGCCGTCCGTGACCCGGGTCACCGCCCTGGACGAGGGACCGCTCGGGCGCGGCCTCCACGTCGGCGAAGGGGTGCTGACCGCCGGGGGCGGCCGGGCGGCGGCCCCGTGCCTCACCAGCCGGATGCAGGGCTGCCGCGACACCCTGGCCGACATGGGCGCCACCGCCTTCTACCGCGACCTGCACCCCGCCTCGCACTACTGGCCGCTCCAGTTGGTCGCCACGGGCATCCTGCTCGCCGTCGCCGGCCTGCTGACGTACGCGGCCTTCCGTGTGCTGCGCCGCACGACCGGGACAACACGCGGCTGACGCGTCCCCGTACCGGGGGGCGTGCCTGTGATGCACGCCCCCTCTTGTCGTGAACACCCCGCGGGCCACCGCCCGCTGCCCTGGACGTCATGTCGCCGTAACCACGGATTCAGACAGCCTTGCGACGCTCGGTGAATGCATCCCGCCGCGGCAGAGCCCTCACCCCGCCGGGTGAACGGGGGGTACGGGAGCGCCTCAGGGCCACCGCCGCTCCCACCCGCGCTTTCCGACGAGCCCGTGACGCCCTTCGCGCGGAAGAATGGGGTCATGAGCCAGCCCAACACCCAGGCACAGGTCCAGCACTCGCAGCCCTCCGTGGGCTCCATCGCCGCGCACCGGCCGCACACCGTGGCCGGAACGGTGTCCGACCTGGAACCCGACATCGACGCCGACCTGGACGGCTACGAGGAGGCGCAGCCCGACGGCGCCGCCCCGCTGCCGCAGGGCCGTTTCCTCGACCGCGAGCGCAGCTGGCTGGCGTTCAACGAGCGGGTGCTCGAACTGGCCGAGGATCCCGAGACGCCGCTGCTGGAGCGTGCGAACTTCCTCGCGATCTTCGCCAGCAACCTGGACGAGTTCTTCATGGTCCGGGTGGCGGGACTCAAGCGGCGCATAGCCACCGGCGTGGCCACCCGCTCCGCGTCCGGCCTCCAGCCGCGCGAGGTGCTGGAGATGATCTGGGCCCGATCCCGGGAGCTCATGGCGCGGCACGCCGCCTGCTACCACGAGGACGTCGCCCCCGCCCTCGCGGAGGAGGGCATCCACCTGGTCCGCTGGAACGAGCTCACGGAGAAGGAGCAGGCCCGCCTCTTCACCCTGTTCCGGCATCAGATCTTCCCGGTGCTGACTCCGCTCGCGGTGGACCCGGCGCACCCCTTCCCGTACATCTCGGGGCTGTCGCTCAACCTGGCCGTGGTGGTGCGCAACCCGGTCACCGGGCACAAGCACTTCGCCCGGGTGAAGGTGCCGCCGCTGCTGTCCCGCTTCCTGGAGTCCTCCCCCGGCCGCTACGTCCCGATCGAGGACGTCATCGCCGCGCACCTGGAGGAGCTGTTCCCGGGCATGGAGGTGCTGGAGCACCACGCCTTCCGGCTCACCCGCAACGAGGACCTGGAGGTCGAGGAGGACGACGCGGAGAACCTCCTCCAGGCCCTGGAGAAGGAGCTGATGCGGCGCCGCTTCGGGCCGCCCGTGCGCCTGGAGGTGGAGGAGTCCATCGACCGCGAGGTGCTGGACCTCCTCGTGCGCGAGCTGAAGATCTCCGAGGCCGAGGTGTACCCGCTGCCCGGCCCGCTCGACCTGACCGGTCTGTTCCGCATCCACAGCCTGGACCGGCCGGAGCTGAAGTACCCGAAGTTCGTCGCCGGCACCCACCGCGACCTGGCGGAGGTGGAGTCCGCCTCGGCGCCGGACATCTTCGCCGCGCTGCGCAACAAGGACGTGCTGCTGCACCACCCGTACGACTCCTTCTCCACCTCCGTGCAGGCCTTCCTGGAGCAGGCGGCGGCCGACCCGGACGTGCTGGCCATCAAGCAGACGCTGTACCGGACCTCCGGCGACTCACCGATAGTCGACGCGCTCATCGACGCCGCCGAGTCCGGCAAGCAGGTCCTCGTCCTGGTGGAGATCAAGGCCCGCTTCGACGAGCACGCCAACATCAAGTGGGCGCGGAAGCTGGAGGAGGCCGGCTGCCACGTCGTCTACGGCCTGGTCGGCCTGAAGACCCACTGCAAGCTGTCGCTGGTGGTCCGTCAGGAGGGCGAGACGCTCCGGCGGTACAGCCACGTCGGCACCGGCAACTACCACCCGAAGACGGCCCGGCTGTACGAGGACCTCGGGCTGCTCACCGCGGACCCACAGGTCGGCGCGGACCTGTCCGACCTGTTCAACCGCCTCTCCGGCTACTCCCGGCGCGAGACCTACCGGCGGCTCCTCGTCGCCCCCAAGTCCCTGCGGGACGGGCTGATCTCACGGATCGACAAGGAGGCGCAGCACCACCGCGCGGGGCGGCCCGCGTACGTACGCATCAAGGTGAACTCGATGGTCGACGAGGCCGTCATCGACGCCTGCTACCGGGCGTCGCAGGCGGGCGTGCCCGTCGACATCTGGGTGCGCGGCATCTGCGCGATCCGGCCCGGCGTGCCGGGGCTGTCGGAGAACGTGCGGGTACGGTCCATCCTCGGCCGCTTCCTCGAACACTCGCGGGTGTTCGCCTTCGGCAACGGCGGTGAGCCCGAGGTGTGGATCGGCAGCGCCGACATGATGCACCGCAACCTCGACCGGCGGATCGAGGCGCTGGTGCGGGTCACCGACCCGGCGCACCGGGCCGCCCTCAACCGGCTGCTGGAGACGGGGATGTCCGACACCACGGCGTCCTGGCACCTCGGCCCGGACGGCGAGTGGACCCGGCACTCCACGGACGCGGACGGCCAGCCCCTGCGGAACATCCAGGAGATGCTCATTGACGCCCGGAGGCGCCGGCGTGGCACAGCGGCACCCTGATCCCGCGGACGTCCTGGCCCGCCATCTGCGGGCCAGGGCCACCGAGTTCCTCCGCGCGCTGCGCCTGAACCGGGGCGCGGCGACGCCGGAGGACTCCGCGGAGGCGGCCCGCGCCCTGCGCCGCGCGGCCCGCCGCATCAGCGCGGCCCTCTACACCTTCCAGCCGGCTCTGGACCCCGCCTGGTCCCAGAGGCTGGGCCCGGAACTGGCCTGGGTCTCGGGCACCCTCTCCCAGGAAGACGCCTGCACAACCCGCCTGCTCCGCCTCCAGCAAGCCCTCCACCACCTCTCGGGCCACACGCCCCCTTCACCCCGGCGTCCCGCACGCCGGACACCCGCCTCCGACGGAGCTCCGGCCCTCACGGGCACCTCCGCAGGCGGGCACACGGGCGCGCCCGGGACAGGCCCGCGAAGCGTGGCCCTGATGCCCGGCGGGCCCGCGTCCGCGGCGGGCAAGCCTTTGAGCCCCGCCGGGTCCCTCGAGACGGGCCCGCCGGACGACACCACCGCCCCCCGCACCCCCGAAGGGCCCACCTCCACGACGCACGACGACAACGAGCCTTCGCGCCCCCGCTCCCTCACAACAGGCCCGCCGGACGACACCACCGCCCCCCGCACCCCCGAAGGGCCCACCTCCACGACGCACGACGACAACGAGCCTTCGCGCCCCCGGTCCCTCACAACAGGCCCGCCGGACCACACCACCGCCCCCCGCACCCCCGAAGGGCCCGCCTCCGCCGCGGCACGCGACGGCGCAGCGGACGAGCCGCCCGCGCCGTCCGCCGAGGGATTCCGTGGGACGCCGGCCCCGGCACGCGGCCTCGGAGCACCCGTCACCGGCCCCGCGCGCACCGCGGCTCCAGCGGCAGACGGCCCGTCCTCGACCCGCGGCCTCGGTGTGCCGGCCACCCGGCCCGCACCGCGCGCCCCCGGTACACCCGCGCCGGCCGACGGCACCCCGCCGGACGTCCCCCGTCATGCCGACCCGGCGTCCGACGCGCAGTCCCCTGTTCGCGCCGTCCGCGCGACCGAAGCACTGCCCCGTGCGGCCCGCGCCGCGGCCGTGACCGCCACCGCCCAGGCCCCGGCCTCGGCCCCGGCCGACCGGCGTCCCGGGAGTGAGCCCGGTGCCGCCGGTGTCCGGCGCGCGGAGGGCGACACGCGTGCCCCCGACCGTCCAGGGAGCGTTTCCGCGGCGGGCGGCCCGCGCCCGGGGAGCCGTGCCCGCACCGCCGAGCCACGCCGCGACAGCGCACCTCTCGCCATCGGCGCCGCCAAAGCCTCCGCCCTGCTCGAGCGGCAGCTCACCCTTGCCCGGACGCGGGCGCACTCCGCCGCGCTGCAGGCGCTCGGGTCCGCGCGGTTCCATGCCGTCGTCGATCAGGTGGCCGTGCTGGCCAGTGAGGTGCCGTTGGTAAGCCGGGCCGGGGATCCCGATCTGCGGCCGTTCGCCGAGGCCGCGCGGGAGCGGCTCGTGGACGCCGTCGCCGCGCTGCCGCTGGTCACGGCGGGGAGTCCGTACAACGCGGAGGCGCTGGTGCACGGTCTGTCGCCGGACCCCGCCCCGCACCCGCAGGACGCCCCCTGGCACCAGGTGCGGCTGCTGCTGCGCCTGCACCGGTACGCGCAGGAGGTGCTGGACCCCGCCGCGGGCGACGACCCCCGGCTGCGCGCCGCGGGCCAGGCGCTCGACCGGCATCGCGACGCCGCCGAGGCCGCGGCCGCCGCCGCGCAGGCCGCCCGCACGCCGAGGATCGCCCCGGCGACGGCGTACGCGCTGGGCGTGCTCCACGCCGGCCAGCGGCATGAGGTGGAGGCGGCGCGGTACGCGTTCCAGCGTGCCTGGCAGCAGCCGCCCGCCGGCACACCGTAGAACGACACGGGGAGGCCCCGGTGCGCACCATCCCACCGATCGAGGCAGCCGGCTGCGTCCTGTGGCGCCGCTCGCCCGTCACCGGCGAGCTGGAGCTGTGCCTGGTCCACCGGCCCAAGTACGACGACTGGTCCTGGCCGAAGGGCAAGCTGAGGCGCGGCGAGGACGCGCTCGCGGGCGCCCTGCGCGAGGTCGCCGAGGAGACCGGGTACACCGCCGTGCCGTCCGTCGAGCTGCCCAGCACCCGCTACCTCGCGCACGGCCGCCCCAAGCGGGTCCGCTACTGGGCGGCCGAGGCGGTCTCCGGCACGTTCACCCCGAACGAGGAGGTCGACCGCATCCTCTGGCTCCCCCCGGACGAGGCCCGCCGCCGCCTCACCTCGCCGATGGACGCGGGCCTGGTGGACGCCCTCCTCGCCACCCTCCGCCCGGCCCGCTGAAAGCGCCCGCGCCGCCACCTCACCGCACCGTCCTCAGGGGTTCACCCCTCGTTCATGTACGCCCTTCGGCCGCTTCACCTCTTCTGCCTAATTTCGGCCTTACGCGGTGCGGACCGCCCGTACAGGAACCCGTACAGGAACCCTTACAGGACGAGGCGCCCCGCCTCACCACACTTCGCACGCCGCCGAATTCAGGACGGCGGCCACTGGAAGGAACACAAGTGAAGCTTCAGCGCATGAACCGGCGGGCCCTCGCTCTCGGTGCTCTCGCCGTCACCGGCGCCCTGGCCCTCACGGCGTGCGGCTCCGACGACACCGGCAACGGCAACGGCGGCGACGCCTCCGCCACCGCGCAGGCCGGGAACATCGACTGCGGCGACGCCAAGGGCCAGCTCCAGGCGTCCGGCTCCTCCGCTCAGAAGAACGCCATCGACGCCTGGGTGAAGCAGTACACCGCGGCCTGCAAGGACGTGCAGATCAACTACAACCCGACCGGCTCGGGCGCGGGCATCACCGCGTTCACGCAGGGCCAGACGGCGTTCGCCGGCTCGGACTCCGCGCTCAAGCCCGACGAGGTCGAGGCGTCGAAGAAGGTGTGCACGGACGGCCAGGGCATCGACCTGCCCATGGTCGGCGGCCCGATCGCGGTCGGCTTCAACGTCCCCGGCGTGGACACCCTCGCCCTGGACGCCCCGACCCTCGCGAAGATCTTCGACAACAAGATCACCAAGTGGAACGACCCGGCGATCGCCAAGCTCAACCCCGACGCCGACCTCCCCGACCTGAAGATCCAGGCCTTCCACCGCTCCGACGAGTCCGGCACCACGGACAACTTCACCAAGTACCTGAAGGCCGCCGCGCCCAAGGACTGGACGTACGAGCCGGGCAAGTCCTGGGAGGCCGAGGGCGGCCAGTCCGCGCAGGGCTCCTCCGGCGTCGCCCAGCAGGTGAAGCAGACCTCCGGCGCCATCTCGTACTTCGAGCTGTCCTACGCCTCGGACGGCATCAAGACCGTCGACATCAAGACCGAGGCGACCCAGCCGGTGAAGGCGACCATCGAGAACGCCACCGCCGCCATCGGCGCCGCCAAGGTGGTCGGCACCGGCAAGGACCTCGCGCTGGAGCTGGACTACACCCCGTCCGCCGAGGGCGCGTACCCGATCGTCCTGGTGACGTACGAGATCGTCTGCGACAAGGGCAACAAGGCCGACACCCTGCCCGCCACCAAGTCCTTCCTGAACTACATGGCCTCCGAGGAGGGTCAGGGCCAGCTCGCCGAGGCGGGCTACGCCCCGATGCCGCAGGAGATCATCACCAAGGTCCGCGAGACGGTCTCGAGCCTCAGCTGACCCGAGTGTGCGGCCCGCGCCCGATCCGGGGCCGGGCCGCACCGTCCGGTGCACCGCCCACAGGAGCCCCCAGGGTTCCGGACGGCTCCGACCGAGCCGCCCGGCCGCCCGACGGCTCCGCAGACCGGAGAACCCGATGGACACCACCACGCAGAAACCCGCCGCACCGCCGGCGCCCGGCCCGGCCGCGCCCGTGGACAGCAGTGCCGCACGCGGCGTCACCCGCCCCGGCGACCGGATCTTCCTCGGGCTGTCCCGGGGGTCCGGCATCCTCGTCCTGGTGCTGATGGCCGCCATCGCGGCCTTCCTCACCTACCGCGCCTCGCTCGCGATATCCAAGGACGAGGCCAACTTCTTCACCACCTTCGAGTGGAACCCCAGCGGCCTCCCGCCGGAGTTCGGCATCGCCGTCCTGGCCTTCGGCACCGTCGTGTCGTCGGTCATCGCGATGGTCATCGCCGTGCCGGTCGCCGTCGCGATCGCCCTGTTCATCACGCACTACGCCCCGCGCCGCCTCGGCGGCCCCATCGGCTACGTGATCGACCTGCTCGCCGCCGTCCCGTCCATCGTCTACGGCCTGTGGGGCGCGCTCGTCCTGGTGCCGCACCTGGACGGCCTGTACGGCTGGCTCGACGACTACCTGGGCTGGACCGGGATCCTGGAGTGGAACGACGGCGCCCCGCGCTCGCTGTTCACCGTCGGCATCCTGCTGGCGGTGATGATCCTGCCGATCATCACCAACGTCAGCCGTGAGGTGTTCCGCCAGGTCCCGCGGATGCACGAGGAGGCCGCCCTGGCCCTCGGCGCCACCCGCTGGGAGGTCATCCGCATGTCGGTGCTGCCGTTCGGCCGCTCCGGCGTGATCTCCGCGTCGATGCTGGGCCTCGGCCGCGCCCTCGGCGAGACGATGGCCGTCGCCATGGTGCTCTCCCCGAGCTTCACGATCAGCGCCAGCCTGCTCGACCCGGGCGGCGGCACCTTCGCCCAGAACATCGCCAGCAAGTTCAACGAGGCCACCGAGATGGGCCGGGACGCGCTGATCGCCTCCGGTCTCGTGCTGTTCGTCATCACGCTGCTGGTCAACGGCGCGGCCCGGCTGATCATCGCCCGCCGCAAGGAGTACTCGGGGGCCAACGCATGACCCACGCACTGCACGACACCCGCCCGTCCGGCTCGCTGCGCGGGGCGACCCTGCCGAAGTGGTTCCCCTGGGCCGTCGCCGGCGCCTCCGCCGCGCTCGGGTACGGGATCAGCGCCGCGGCCGGGCTGGAGAGCGACATCCAGTGGGCGCTGATCGCGGCGCTGCTGTTCGTCGGCGGCTCGTTCGCCGTGTCCGCCAAGGTCGAGGGGCGCCGCCAGGCCCGGGACCGCACCGCGACCAGCCTGGTGTGGGTGGCGTTCCTGCTGGCGGTGATCCCGCTCGCGTCGCTGACCTGGGAGACGGTCAAGCGGGGCATCGAGGTCCTCGACGGCTACTTCCTCACGCACTCCATGGGCGTGGTCGCCGACACCGAGCCGGGCGGCGGCATCTACCACGCCCTGCTGGGCACGCTGGAGCAGGTCGGCCTGGCCACCGCGATCTCCGTGCCGGTCGGCGTGCTCACCGCGATCTACCTGGTGGAGTACGGCCGGGGCCGGCTGGCGAAGGCCGTCACCTTCTTCGTCGACGTGATGACGGGCATCCCGTCCATCGTCGCGGGCCTGTTCGTCCTCAGCCTGTGGATCCTGATCCTCGGCATGGGCTACTCCGGCTTCGCCGGCTCCATGGCGCTGTCCATCCTGATGATCCCGGTGGTGGTGCGCTCCACGGAGGAGATGCTCAAGCTCGTCCCGAACGAGCTGCGCGAGGCGTCCCTCGCCCTCGGCGTCCCCAAGTGGCGCACCATCCTCAAGGTGGTCCTGCCGACGTCCGTCGGCGGCATCACCACGGGCGTGATGCTCGCGATCGCCCGCATCACCGGCGAGACGGCCCCCGTGCTGCTCCTGGTGTGGGGCACGAACTTCATCAACGCCAACCCGTTCCAGGACCCGCAGGCCTCCCTGCCGATGTACATCTACCTGCAGTACACCAACGGCTCCGAGGCGGCGTACGACCGTGCCTGGGCGGCGGCCCTGACGCTCATCGCGTTCATCATGATCCTCAACCTGGCGGCCCGCGGCATCGCCCGCTGGAAGGCCCCGAAGACCGGTCGCTGACCGGCTCCCCCGCACAGTCGGCGACCCGAAAGAAGCAGTGATACCCATGGCCAAGCGCATCGACGTCAGCGGCCTCAACGCCTACTACGGATCCTTCCTGGCCATCGAGGACATCTCGATGACCATCGAGCCCCGCTCCGTGACGGCCTTCATCGGCCCCTCCGGCTGCGGCAAGTCGACCTTCCTGCGCACCCTCAACCGCATGCACGAGGTGACCCCGGGCGGCAGGGTCGACGGCAAGGTCATGCTCGACGACGAGAACCTCTACGGCGCGGGCATCGACCCCGTGGCCGTGCGGCGCGAGGTCGGCATGGTCTTCCAGCGCCCGAACCCCTTCCCCACCATGTCGGTCTACGACAACGTGGCGGCGGGCCTGCGTCTGAACGGCAAGTACAAGAAGTCCCAGCTGGACGACGTCGTCGAGAAGTCCCTGCGGGGCGCCAACCTGTGGAACGAGGTCAAGGACCGGCTCAACAAGCCCGGCTCGGGCCTCTCCGGCGGCCAGCAGCAGCGCCTGTGCATCGCGCGGGCCATCGCGGTCGAGCCGAACGTGCTGCTGATGGACGAGCCGTGCTCCGCCCTGGACCCGATCTCCACCCTCGCCATCGAGGACCTGATCGGCGAGCTGAAGGAACGCTTCACGATCGTCATCGTGACGCACAACATGCAGCAGGCGGCACGCGTCTCGGACCGCACGGCCTTCTTCAACCTGGCGGCGGTCGGCAAGCCCGGCAAGCTGATCGAGATCGACGAGACGGAGCGGATCTTCTCCAACCCGTCGGTCCAGGCCACCGAGGACTACATCTCCGGCCGCTTCGGCTGATCCGGCTCCTCGCGACGCTGCATGGCGGTGCCGCCGCGAGGCACGAAGGGCCCGCCCCCACTCAACGGGGGCGGGCCCTTCCACGCGTACGTGCCGGCGCGCCGGCTACAGCGCGATCAGATGCACCAGACCGAAGCAGGCCGCGGCCACCAGGGCGGCGGCCGGCATGGTGATGAACCAGCCGAGGACGATGTTCTTGGCGACGCCCCAGCGGACCGCGTTGACCCGCTTGGTGGCGCCCACGCCCATGATCGCGGAGGTGATCACATGGGTGGTGGAGATCGGCGCGTGGAAGATGAACGCGGAGCCGAACATGATCGACGCGCCGGTGGTCTCGGCGGCGAAGCCCTGCGGCGGGTCCAGCTCGATGATCTTCCGGCCGAGGGTGCGCATGATGCGCCAGCCGCCCGCGTAGGTGCCGAGCGACAGCATCAGCGCACAGGCGATCTTCACCCACACCGGGATCGGGTCGCCGTAGTCCTCGACGTCGGCGATGACCAGGGCCATCACCACGATGCCCATGGTCTTCTGGGCGTCCTGGAGACCGTGGCCGAGGGCCATGCCGGCCGCGGACACCGTCTGAGCGATGCGGAAGCCGCGCTTCGCCTTGTGCGGGTTGGCCCGCCGGAACATCCACAGGATCGCCGTCATCACCAGGTAACCGGCGATCAGACCGACCACCGGCGACACGAACATCGGGATGACGATCTTGTCGACGACGCCGTGCCAGTACACCGTCGTCCCGCCGGCCAGCGCGGCGCCGACCATGCCGCCGAACAGGGCATGGGACGACGACGAGGGCAGACCGAAGTACCAGGTGATCAGGTTCCAGACGATGGCGCCGATCAGGGCCGCGAAGAGGATCCCCATCCCCGTCGACCCCTCGGGCGTCTCGATCAGCCCCTCACTGACGGTCTTGGCGACCCCGGACCCCAGGAAGGCGCCGGCCAGGTTCATCACGGCCGCCATGGCGAGCGCGGCGCGGGGCGTCAGCGCACGGGTGGAGACGGACGTGGCGATGGCGTTGGCCGAGTCGTGGAACCCGTTGGTGTAGGTGAAGAAGAGCGCGACCCCGATGGTCAGGATCAGAGCGAAGGTGTCCATGAAGGGCTCAGGACTCCTTGACCGCGATGGTCTCCACCGTGTTCGCGACGTGCTCGAAGGCGTCCGCCGCCTCCTCCAGCACGTCCACGATCTGCTTGAGCTTCAGCACCTCGATCGCGTCGTACTTGCCGTTGAAGAGGTGGGCGAGCAGCTTGCGGTGGATCTGGTCGGCCTGGTTCTCCAGCCGGTTGACCTCGATCCAGTACTCGGTGAGGTTCTCCATGGTCCGCAGGTGCGGCATGGCCTCGGCGGTGAGCTCCGCGGCCCGCGCCAGCACCTCGATCTGCTGCTCGACGCCCTTGGGCAGTTCCTCGACGTTGTAGAGGACGACCAGGTCGACGGCCTCCTCCATGAAGTCCATGATGTCGTCGAGGGAGGACGCCAGGTTGTAGATGTCCTCGCGGTCGAACGGCGTGATGAACGAGGAGTTCAGCTGGTGGAAGATCGCGTGCGTGGCGTCGTCACCTGCGTGTTCCGCGGCCCGCATACGCTCTGCGATCTCGGCCCGGGCGGAGGTGTCCGCCCCGAGCAGTTCCATCAGGAGCTTGGAGCCCGTGACGATGTTGTCCGCGGACGCGGCGAACATGTCGTAGAAGCTCGTCTCCCTGGGGGTCAGACGAAAGCGCACGTGGGGTCCTCGGTATGCGTCGGTTTCGGTCAGGCTGATGCTAGGCGCATCATCCGGCCACCAATAACGGCCGCCCCCCAGTGTCGCCCATCGGGCAGAGTGATGAGTACGGGGGCGGCAGGTACGGTCCGGCGGATCCCGTGACCGGCGCGGACCGGCCATCCGCGGACCGGCGAAGTTCGGTAACATATACCCACCAGGGGTATATAGCGCCCATCAGGACACCAGGAGGACGCGATGACCACCACCGGAACCGGCGCGCACGCGCCCTCCTCGCCGGACGCGGACGGCGCCGTGGACACCGCGCCCGCCGCGGGCACCCCGGAGACGGCGGATGTGACGGATGTAACGGACATCGTGACCGATCACGACCGCGGGATACACGGGTACCACCACCAGAAGCAGGAGCACCTCAAGCGGCTGCGCCGTATCGAGGGCCAGATCCGCGGACTGCAGCGGATGGTCGACGAGGACGTCTACTGCATCGACATACTCACCCAGGTGTCCGCCTCCACGAAGGCGCTGCAGTCGTTCGCGCTGCAGCTGCTGGAGGAGCACCTGCGCCACTGCGTCGCGGACGCGGCCGTCAAGGGCGGCGACGAGATCGACGCGAAGGTCAAGGAGGCCACGCAGGCCATCGCCCGCATGCTGCGGACCTGACCGGCCGGATCCGGTCCGTTCCGCGGGAGCCGGGGCCTCAGGTCCCGGCGGTGTCCGTGCGAGCCTCGGCCACCCGCAGCACCTCGTCGATGCTCTCCAGACTCAGCCGGTCCTCCGCGTTGGACGCGGCGATGATCAGCTCGCCGCACAGTTCGATCTCGGCGAGCGCCACGTGATCCTGGACCGGAACCGTCCCCCTCCCGAGCGGAGCCACGCGCCTCACCTCACTCTGTCGTCACCGACTTCCTAGAGTAGGGAGCGCCCTACGGGCCGCGCATGGCACGGAAGGGCTAGTTCGGCCCGGCCACCACGGACCCCGTCCCCGGCCGTCGGGCGCCGTTCACTCCAGGGCGATCCGCCCGGCGTAGATGTCCTCGTCCGCCGGAAGCCGCACGTCGGCGGGGGCGCCGAAGTCGTACAGCAGGGTCGTGGAGGCGACCGCGACGGGCTCCTGCCGCTCGCCGTTCACGAAGCTGAACCGGTGCCGGATCTTGCGGATCCGCCCGTCGTCGTCGAGGTACACGTCGAACGGCACCCGCGCCGTGGCGAACCCTTCCGCCGCCGCGCCCAGCGGACCACGGTTGCCCTCCGACGCCGCCTGCGAGGCCGCGTCCAGGTCGGCGGTGCCCCGGTAGTGCCGCACCCGCGCCCCCGCCACCTCGGTCCGCCCGACGAACTCCGCCGAGCGCGTCCCGCGCAGCACCTCCGCCGCGGCGAACGGATCGGTCGCCCCGCCGGTGACCAGGTTCCCGTCGGACAGCGTCGCGGTGTCCACCCGTACCCACTTGTCGGCCGGCACCCCGGCGCCCCGGTTCTTCATGTACAGCGCGCCGGGGGCGAGCAGTTCGGTGATCGGCCGGCGGTCGGCGGCGCCCGCGGGGTCCTGCGGCAGCCGCACCTTCAGCCGCCCGAGCCGCCTGCGGTAGTCGTAGACCCCCTCGCCCCGGATGGTGACCCGGGTGCCTCCGGTGGCCATCTCCAGCGAGGTGCGCGCCTGGGAGGTGCCGGCCTCCACCAGCGCGTCGGCGGCCGTGCGCAGCACCTGGACCGGATCTCCGGCGGGCGGCCCCTGCGCGACGGCGTCACCGCCCGCGCACCCGGCAGCACCGAGGCCGAGCCCGAGACAGCAGACGACCCCGGCCACGGCCGTCGTGCCGTGCGTCCGCCTGTGCTGTCTCGATCGCGTCATCCCCGTCTACCCCCGCTCCGTCCGACACGGGCCGCTGTCAGTGCCCTTAACGACGGGTCAGGGGCCCCGTCACGCGGCCCGGCGGGCGTTACCGTGGGCGGCGTGCCGCACCAGGACGACGCGCCGGAGCCCCAGCCCCATGTCACGACCACCACCGAGCAGGGTCCCTTCTGCACGGCCCGCTGCACCTGCGGATGGCGCGGCCCGGCCCGCAGAGCCAGGAGCCTGGCCCGCAGGGACGCCGAAAACCACACGGGGGAGTGACGCGGCCCTGGCGGGGTGCCGAGAATGGCCCGGCGCCCGGTCCTGAGACCTCGTGCGGTCCGCCGCTCCCGGGTGCCGTGACAGGCCGTCCCCCACCCGACGTCCGGAAGGCCGCCCGTGAACCGCCGCACCTTCGTCGCCGGCGCCGCCGCCGCGCTCACCGCCTCCGCGTGCACGTCCTCGGAACCCCGGCCCGCACCCCCCACTTCACGCGTCCCGTCGTCCCGCGCCCCGTCCCGCACCCCGCGCCCCGCGACGCCCGCCGACTGGACCGCCCTGGCCGGGCACCTCGACGGCCGCCTGGTGCGCCCCGGCGACGCCGACTGGACCACCGCGCACCGCCTCTACAACACGCGCTTCGACAGCCTCCGCCCCGCCGCCGTCGCCTATGTCCGGCACGCCGACGACATCCGCACCGCCCTCACCCACGCCCGCGAGCACGCCGTCCCGCTCGCCGTGCGGGGCGGCGGCCACTCGTACGCGGGCTGGTCCTCCGGCGACGGACGGCTGATCGTCGACGTGTCCGACCTGGCCCACATCCGCGTGGAGGGCGACACGGCCGTGGTGGGCGCCGGCGCCAAGCTGATCGACGTCTACCGCACGCTCGCCGCCCGCGGGCTCACCGTCCCCGGCGGTTCCTGCCCCACCGTCGGCATCTCCGGCCTCACCCTCGGCGGCGGCCACGGCGTCACCTCCCGCGCCTACGGCCTGACCTGCGACAGCCTCACCGAGGCCACCCTGGTCACCGCCGACGGCCGACAGCTCACCGCCTCCGACTCCGAGCACCCGGACCTGTTCTGGGCGCTGCGCGGCGCGGGCAACGCCCAGTTCGGCGTCGTCACCGAGTTCCGCTTCCGCACCCACCCCGCCCCGCAGAGCGTCACCGGTTATCTGACCTGGCCGTGGGAGCGGGCGGCCGCCGTGGTCGCGGCCTGGCAGGAGTGGGGCCCGGACCAGCCCGACGAGATCTGGTCCGCCCTCCACCTGGAGAACACCGGCGCAGGACCCTCCGTCTCCGTCGCCGCCTTCTCCCTCGGCGCCTACGGCGAACTGCAGAACGCCGTCGACCGGCTCGCCGACCGCATCGGCGCCTCCGCGAGCA
Organism: Streptomyces sp. P9-2; assembly: GCF_051903975.1. Classification (NCBI taxonomy): domain Bacteria; kingdom Bacillati; phylum Actinomycetota; class Actinomycetes; order Kitasatosporales; family Streptomycetaceae; genus Streptomyces; species Streptomyces sp. P9-2. Next base: position 1,704,208 of record NZ_CP192633.1, on the reverse strand, counting down.
GCGTCCTGCTGCGCCGCCGCTCGTACCAGGAGTCGATGGAGCTGTACGCGGGCTGCACCTCGTTCACGGACGAGCAGTGCCGGCTCCCCGGCGGGACGCCCGGCCTCAGCCCCGAGGGCGCCCTGGCCCGCGAGACGTACGCGGCTCGCTCCGACTTCTACGACCGTCCCCTCGACGACGCCGGCATCACCACCCTGCTCGACCGCATCCGGGCGGCCGGCGGCGGCTCGGCGAGCATCGCGCTCACCGCGCTCGGCGGCGCCGTCAACCGGGTCGCGCCCACCGCGACGGCGTTCGTGCACCGCCGCTCCCGCGTGCTGGCCCAGTACCTCGCCTCCTGGAACCCCGGGAGCTCGGACGGCGCCGCGATCCGATCCTGGCTGACGGCCACTCACCAGGCGCTGCGTCCGCACGCGTCCGGGGCCGCCTACCAGAACTACACGGACCCCGACCTGACCGACTGGCGCCGCGCCTACTACGGCGACGCCGCCCCGCGCCTGTCCCGCCTGAAGCGGCGTTACGACCCGGGCCGCGTCTTCACCACCCCGCAGGCGCTCTGAGCCCCGCGGACAGACGAAGGGCCCGTGACCACCCGCCCCTCAAGGGGACGGAGATCACGGGCCCTCGCCGTACGTGTGTTGTCGTCAGGCCGCCAGGTCCCGCTCCTCGGGACCGGCGCCGGCGGCACTGCCCCGGCTGCGCTCGGCGACCCGCCGGCGCTGGCCCTGCGGCCGGGCGGACACCAGCCAGCCGGCCTTCGGCGACCGCTCCACCGCCCGCATCAGCGGCGTCAGCAGCGCCATCGCGAGCGGCGACAGCAGCAGCGCGACCGCGGTGCCGAGCGCCAGGCCGCCCACCACGTCGGTCGGGTAGTGCACGCCCATGTAGACGCGGATGAAACCGCCGAGCAGGCCCAGCACCAGGGCCACCAGGCCGAAGCGCCGGTTGGCCAGGAACAGACCCACCGCCAGCGCCATGCAGAGCGTCGCGTGGTCGCTCACGAAGGAGAAGTCGTCCTTGCCGTCGACGAGCACCTCGAGCCCCTCGTGGTCGTTGAACGGCCGTGGCCGCTCGACGAATCCACGGATCGGCACGTTCACCAGGACGGCGACGCCCGCCGCGAGCGGGGCCCACACCAGGGCCGCCACCGATGACGCCGCGTCAGGTCCGCCCTGCCTGCGCACACCCCACCAGCACCACAGCACCATCGCGAGCAGGCCGAAGAGCACGCCGTACTCTCCGACGAACTCCATGACGTGGTCGAACCACGGTGGGGCGGCCTTGGCGAGGCCGTTGATGTCGTAGAGCAGGTCGACGTCGGGGTTCGACCCGGAATCGGCGAGTCCAGCCATGGTGCTGCGGCCCCTTCGTCAAGTCGTCCGGCGCGCGGACGCGCGCCGTTCTGCCACCCCCGTGGTCTGTAGATCCGCTCGTCCGCTCGGCTACGAGAACAGGAACGCACGGCCCCCGCCGATCCGTTCCGCACTCCACCGAAAGATCACGCAGACGTTATCGAAGAGAGATGCGTTGTCGCAGCTCAGGGGGGTGTCTGTCGCTCCGCTCACACCGTCGTGGGGAGCGCTTTCGCGCCATCTTCCGTGACCCGGGTGGCACCAAAGTAGTCAGGAGTGTCGATCGGGTCGAATCGGATCACCGCGCCGGGACGCGGCGCGTCGATCATGTACCCGCCGCCGACATAAATACCCACATGCCGGATGGCCCGCGAATTGGTCAGGTCGTCCGAGAAGAACACCAGATCGCCCGGCAGCAGCTCGTCCCGGTCCGGATGCGGCCCCGCGTTGTACTGGTCGTTCGCCACACGCGGCAGCGTGATCCCCACACTCTCGTACGCGGCCTTGGTCAGACCCGAGCAGTCGAAGCGTCCGCCCTGGTCAGCGGTGCCGTTGCCGCCCCAGAGATAAGGAGTGCCGAGCTTCTTCTGCGCGAACGCGATCGCCCCGGCCGCCTGCCGCGACGGGTCCACCCGCCCCACGGGAGCCGCGAAGCTCTTCTCCAGCTCGCGGATGCGCTTCACATAGTTCTGCGTCTCCTTGTACGGCGGGACACCCCCGTACTTGATGACCGCGTACGCCCCCGCGTTGTACGAGGCGAGCATGTTTTCGGTCAGATTCCCGCCGACGTCCTTCACGTACGACGCGAGCGTGCAGTCGTAGGTCGCCGCGGACGGGATCGCGTCCGCCGGGTCCCACACGTCACGGTCGCCGTCCCCGTCGCCGTCGATGCCGTGGACGGCCCAGGTGCCGGGGATGAACTGCGCGATGCCCTGCGCGGCGGCGTGGCTCTGCGCCTTCGGGTTGAACCCGCTCTCCTGGTAGAGCTGCGCGGCGAGCAACGCCGGGTTGATGGCGGGGCAGAGGTTGCCCCAGCGGGAGACGAGCTGCTGATAGGCCGCCGGCACACTGCCCTTGGCCAAGGACTTGGCGGCGCCGCCGCCCACCCCGTTCACCAGGTTCCCTGCGACGACGTACACCCCGACGACGAGCAGCATCACGAAGGCGAGCGCGGATCCGACGGCAAGGGTCGCACCGATCCACACCTTACGCACCGTCAACCACCCCTCACCGTCCGGCAGTCCGCCGCCGCCCGACAGTGTAGAGGCGCGACGGCCGAACGGGAGTGATCAGATACGACGACATGCACGGTCCGCGCCACCGGGAACGAGCCCCGCTTCATTGCCCGGCGTTACCCAGCGTGATACACAGAGTGACGATACGACTCTTCACCCTTCGGAGCGCGCCCCTCCCGGAGTCCGGCGCGCGCCGGTGGCAAGCTATTCCCACGAAACCCGCCAACTGATGACGCCAAGTCGACATACGACGGCGTCATCGTCGGCGACAATGAGGCCTGACCTCTGCACCCCCGCAGAGGATGCGGAACTACCCATACAGGGGCGGTGACTTACATGCTCTTTGCGGCCGACGAGGGAGACATCAACACCATCATCGGCGGGATCGCTCCGGACTGGGGCCCCTTCGGCAGCCTGGGCAACGAGGCCAAGGTGATGATCGAAGTGGTCATGGCCGTCGCCATCCTCATCTGCCTCGGCATCGCCATCTGGGGGGCGGCCAAACAGCGCATCGGCGCCACCGCGTTGAGGGACACGTTCAGCGCCGAACAGGGCAAGGGCCTCATCATCGCGGGGCTCACGGGCGTCTTCATCATCGGTTCGCTCGGCACCCTGTTCACCATCGTGTACGGCATGGCCGTCTGATCCCGCACCATCGGTCCCGACCGGGCACGCCCGGCCCCCTCCATCCCACCCGCCCGTCGTGCCCACCGGCTGAGGTTGCGTTTCCCTGATGTCCAGTCACCACACCACGCCCGAGCGGCGGCCGGTACGGCTACCGTCGTACGTGGAGTACACGGAGTACGAGGTGTTCCCGCACGACGCTGAGGGGGCGTACGCGGCATGAGTCTCGGAGACGACACGGGCCGGACCCGCACCCGCCTGCCCGAGGCGAGCGGCGACCCGTACGGCGGCGCGCGCAGAAACGGCCGGTCGTCGTCGCGCAGCCTGGTCACCGTCGTGGGCGTGGTGGTCCTCCTCATCGCTGCGATCGCCTTCGCGAACCGTGGAGGCGGGGATTCCGACGCGGAGGAGGGCGGCGACGCGCCCAAGGCGGCGGCGACGGCCCCGACGGGCGAGAAGCCGGTCGCGGCGGGCGCGTCCGGCATCCCGGCGGGCTTCGCCCACGACCGGCAGGGGGCGGAGAGTGCGGCGGCGAACTACGCGGTGGCCCTCGTTTCCGCCGACATCCTCAAGCCGGACCGGCGCGCCGAAATCGTCCGCCAGGTCTTCGTGGCCGACAAGCAGGCGTCCCTCGAGGACCGGTTCGACAAGGCCTACTCCAAGGAGTTCCTGAGCAGCATCGGCCTGGACGAGAACGGCAACGCCGCTCCGGGCGAGACCTACGTGTCCCGCACCATGCCGATCGGCACCAAGGTCACCGGCTACTCGGACACGGAGGCCGGCGTCGACGTCTGGTGCTCCGGTGTGTTCGGCACGGCAGGCGAGAAGACGACCAACCCGGTCACCAGCGACTGGTTCACCATGACGCTGCAGCTGCGCTGGGCCGACGGCGACTGGAAGGTCGACAGTTTCGCGCAGAAGGACGGCCCCGCGCCCGTCCCCGGGGACGACAAGGCGTCCACCGCCGAGGAGATGGCCAAGGCCGTCCAGGAGTACGGAGGCTTCACCTATGCCCGGTAGCCCGCGCCGCGTACTCAAGCTGGCCACGGCCGTCACAGCCGCGCAGGCCGCGCTGCTCATGGCGGCCACCCGCGCCACGGCGGCACCCACACCCTCCCCGACCCCGTCGGACGACAACTGCGACCTGATCGTCGGCCCCGCCAAGGACTACTGCGAACGAGGCGAAGGCGGCTCCGGCGGAGGCGGCGGTGGAGGGCGCTCCACCTTCAACGACCCCACCTCCGCCCTCGACCCCCTCGCCTCCCTCGCCCGCGGCTGCGCCGACGCCGCGTCCTGGACGGTCAAGCAGCTCAGCGCCGCCGTCGAGGACACCGCGAAGGTGGACTTCACCAACGACACCTTCCTCCAGCAGTACGCCGTCGTCTTCGCCGCGTCGACGATCCTCACGCTGCTCCTCTGGCTGCTCGCGGTCGCCAAGCGGGCGGTCCGCGGCGTGCCGCTCGCCACCGCCCTCTCCGAGGCGATCGGCTTCCTCTGGCTGACCGTCCTCGCCTCCGCCTTCACCCCGCTGATCCTCTACACCGTCGTGTCCGCGACCGACGGCGTCACCGACGTGCTGGCGAAGGCGACCGGCGACCAGACGGACACGTTCTTCGGGACGTTCTCCGCCGCCCTGGAGAAGGGCAACGACATCGGCGGCGGCCCGATCATGCTGATCGTCGTCTCCCTCGTCTCCATCCTCGCCGCCGGCGTCCTCTGGCTGGAGCTGGTGATCCGCGCCGCCCTGCTCTACGTCGGCGCCCTCCTCGGCACCGTCGTCTACGCGGGCCTCGTCGACAAGAACCTGTGGGGCCACGTCCGCCGCTGGGCGGGCATCATGATCGCCGTGATCATGGTGAAGCCGGTCATCGTGATCGTGCTCGGGCTGGCCGGCGCGCTCTCCGCCGACGACGGCCCGGACGCCTTCTCCGCCGTGGTCTCGGGCCTCGCGATCATCCTGCTGGCCATCTTCGCCTCGGCGATGATCTACCGCTTCGTCCCCGGCTTCGGCGACGAGATCGCCGGCTCCCGCAACAACCGCATCATGCAGGGCGCCGAGGGCAAGGCCGCCGCCGTGATCAGCTCCCCGGCCACCCTGGTCGCCCAGGGCATCAAGACCCACAGCACCCGCGCCGACAACCACGGCGGCGGAGGCCAGTCCTCCGCGCCCCGCCCGTCCAACCCCGCCTCCGGGGGAGTCGCCGCGCACAGCTCCCGCCCCTCGGGGAGCGGCGGATCCGCCGCAGCGCCCCCGCCCCGGACGGGCAGCCCGGTGAACACCCCGCACGCCGGCACCCGCAACAGCAGCAACAACCGCACGGGAGGTGAAGGGCGTTGACGACCGAGTCCCATCTGTCCCCCACGGTCACGCCCCGCCGTACGTATCTGATCGGCCGCGCCCGGCCGAACGCGATCGTCGGCCGTAATCGCGAGACCGGTGAGATCGCGCTCATCGTCATCGGCGCGTTCCTCGGCATGATGTGCGGGCTCCTCGTCCCCGTCCTGTCCGTGCGGATCGTGCTGCTGGCAGGCCTGCCGATGCTCGCGCTCGCCGCCGTGTACGTGCCGTACAAGCACCGCACGTTCTACAAATGGTTCGAGATCAACCGCAGTTACAAGCGCACCCTGCGCCGCGGCGCCACCTACCGCTCCGGCGTCATCGAGGCCGGCACCCGGCTCGACGGCCGCGAGATCGAGGTCGGCCCGCCGCCCGGCATCGGCAGGATCACCTGGCTGTCCGCGCCGTTCGGCCCGGACGAGATCGCCGTGCTGCTGCACGCGGACCGCAAGACCGTCACCGCCGCCATCGAGATCGAGGGCCCCGGCGTCGGCCTGCGCGACTCCGAGGACCAGGAGGCCCTCGTCGACCGCTTCGGCACGCTGCTCAAGCACGTGGCCAACGGCGACGGCTTCGTCACCCGCATCCAGATGCTCGCCCGCACCCTCCCCGCCGACCCGGACGCGCACGCCAAGGACGTCGCCGTCCGCGGCGACGACAAGGCGCCCGCCTGGCTCCAGCAGTCGTACGACCAACTCCAGTCGATGGTGTCGACCAGCAGCGAGCAGCACCGCGCGTACCTCGTCGCCTGCATGCACTACAACCGCGAACTCGCCGCCGAGGCCACCACGATGGCCCGCGCCATGCGCAGCCAGGGCGGCGGACGCGTCGACCGGGACGCGGGCCTCGCCGTCGTCATGGCCCGTGAGCTGACCGACATCTGCTCCCGGCTCCAGGAGGCCGACATCCGCGTACGCCAGCCGCTCGGCCAGAGCAGGCTGTCCTCGCTGATCCACTCCATGTACGACCCGGACCACCCGATCGACCACATCCAGGCGATGTCCCAGCGCAACGCCTGGCCGGCCGAGCTGGACGCCACGGAGCCCACGTACCTCCAGGCCAAGACCCGCGAGTCCGCCACCCGCGCCCCCTGGTGCCACGCCACGGCCTGGGTGAAGGAGTGGCCGATGACCCCGGTCGGCGTGAACTTCCTCGCACCGCTCCTCGTCCACACCCCGGACGTCATCCGCACGGTCGCCGTCACGATGGACCTCGAACCCACCGAGGTCGCCATCGAGCGCATGCTCACCGAGAAGACCAACGACGAGGCGGAGGCGTCCCGCGCCGCCAAGATGAACCGCACCGTCGACCCCCGCGACGTCGCCGCGCACAGCAGGCTCGACCAGCGCGGCGAGGACCTCGCCAGCGGCGCCGCGGGCGTCAACCTGGTCGGCTACATCACCGTCTCCTCCCGCACACCCGAGGCCCTGGCCCGCGACAAGCGGACGATACGGGCCTCGGCCGGAAAGTCGTACCTGAAGCTGGAGTGGTGCGACCGCGAGCACCACCGCGCGTTCGTGAACACTCTCCCGTTCGCCACCGGCATTCGTAGGTAGGGGCTGAGCTGAAGATGCGGGATCCGCTGTCCGTCGTCACCGACGCCTTCACGTCCTTCCTGTTCGGGAAGGTCGAGACGACCCGGCTGCCGGTGCGCACGTCCACGGGCCAGGCGCAGGCGGTGTACCTGCCGACCGCCGCGCCCGGCCTCGGCGACTCCGGCGTCATCATCGGCCGCGAGGTCTACTCCGGGAAGGGCTACATCTACGACCCCTTCCAGCTCTACGGCCAGCAGCTCCCGGCCCCCCACTGGCTGGTCCTCGGCGAGTCCGGCAACGGCAAGTCGGCACTGGAGAAGACGTACGTCCTGCGCCAGCTCCGCTTTCGCGACCGCCAGGTCGTCGTCCTGGACGCGCAGGGCGAGGACGGCGTCGGCGAGTGGAACCTCATCGCGCAGGAGCTGGGCATAACGCCCATCCGGCTGGACCCGATGGCCGCCCTGGACCACGGCATCCGGCTCAACCCGCTCGACCCGTCCATCACCACGACGGGCCAGCTGGCGCTGCTGCGCACCATCATCGAGGTCGCCATGGGCCACGGCCTGGACGAGCGCTCCGGCTTCGCCCTGAAGGTCGCGCACGCCTACGTCAACGAGACCATCGTCGAACGCCAGCCGGTGCTGTCCGACATCGTCGAGCAGCTCCGCCACCCGGAACCGGAGTCGGCGGAGGCGATGAACGTCGCCATAGACGACGTCCGGGCGTGGGGCCTGGACGTCGCGCTGGTCCTCGACCGCCTGGTCGACGGTGACCTGCGCGGCATGTTCGACGGCCCGACGACCGTCGGCATCGACCTGGACGCCCCGCTCATCGTCTTCGACCTGTCCCACATCGACCGCAACTCCATCGCCATGCCGATCCTCATGGCGATCGTCGGGGTGTGGCTGGAGCACACGTGGATCCGCCCCGACCGGAAGAAACGCATCTTCCTGGTCGAGGAGGCCTGGCACATCATCAACAGCCCGTTCGTGGCGCAGCTGTTCCAGCGGCTGTTGAAGTTCGGCCGGCGCCTCGGCCTGTCCTTCGTCGCGGTCGTCCACCATCTGTCCGACGTGGTGGACGGAGCGGCGGCGAGGGAGGCCGCGGCCATCCTGAAGATGGCCTCCACCCGCACCATCTACGCCCAGAAGGCGGATGAGGCACGGGCCACGGGCCGGGTGCTCGGCCTGCCCAGGTGGGCCGTGGAGATCATCCCGACGCTCACCCCGGGCATCGCGGTCTGGGACGTCAACGGCAACGTCCAGGTGGTCAAACACCTGGTCACCGAGACGGAACGCCCGCTGGTCTTCACCGACCGCGCGATGACCGAGTCGTCCGCCGACCTCGCCGACGACGCCCTGCGCGCCGCCGAACTGGAGGCCGAGGAGCGGGCGGCGGCCTTCGTGGAGCAGCACGTCGGGGACTCCGAGTCGACGGTGGCGTAGGAACGGCGCAGGAGGGGGACGCGTGAGACCGGACGAGCGGCGCGGGCACGACGGCGGCCAGAACGGCGGCATCCCGGACGGACTGCTGGTCGGGGTGCTCGCGTTCCTCCTCGGCATGACGGCGATGGTGTGGACGGCCACCGGCTTCGCGGGCCTCTTCGCCCACGGCCGCTGGCCGTCCGGCCTCACCTTCACCCGCACCCCGCTCGCCATGCGCCACCTGATCGCCGAACCGCACGACCTCCCCGGCGCCTGGCCCGACACCCCGCCCGCCGACCTCTCCGGCTACGGCCTCTTCTGGGGCCTGCTCATCGGCCAGCTGATGATCCTGGTGGTCCTCACCGTGTTCGTCCTGGGCACGGTGGCCCGCTGGAGGGCGGTACGGGCACGACGGCGGGAGGAGGCGGCGGTGCCGCGGGCGCCCGAGCCTCCGAAGGAGATGCCGGACCCGGAGCCGGTGCCTGTTCCGAAGCCGGCGCCTGAGCCTGCGCCTTTGACGGAGCCTGCCCCGACGCCGGTGCACGAGGTCCCCGCCCCCAGGCCCCCCGAGCCGGACCCTCAACCCCTCGCGGAGACGACCACCCCCGGCCTCCACTACGGCCCCCCGGCCACCCGCCACACCACCGCCGCGCAGGCCGTACGCGACGCCGAGGGCCCCGCGCTCGTCCTCACGTCCGACCCGGCCCTCTGGTACGAGACCAAGGACGCCCGCGCCAAGCTCGGCCCCACGCACGTCTACGACCCCACGCACCTGTGCGACACCCCGGCCCGTCTCCACTGGTCGCCCACCGCCGGCTGCGAGGACAAGGACACGGCGACCGCCCGCGCGGCGGCCCTCCTGGCCCCCGTCCGCCCCACCTCACGGCTCGACCAGCAGCTCGGCGACACCGCCGAACTCCTCCTCCGCAGCTATCTGCACGCGGCCGCCGTCGACGGCCGCACCGTCCGCCACGTCCACCGCTGGGCGCAGGGCCTCCAGGTCCAGGACGCGGTACGGGTCCTGCGCACGCATCCCAAGGCGGCGTCCGGCTCCGCGGGCGAGCTGGAGGCGGCGCTCACCGCGCACCCCGAACGCCGTGACATGGCGCAGCAGCTGACGGCGCGTGCGCTGGCGGCCCTCTCCACGGTCAACGTCCGCGAAGCCTGCAATCCGCACCGAAGTGATGCCCTCGCCTTGGATTCCTTCATCCACGAAGGGGGAACGCTTTACGTCGTGGGCGAATCCATCGAGGATCCGCGCACCGGTCCGGGCGCCATGCCTCTGCTCACGGCGCTCGTCTCGTACGTGGTCGAGCACGGCCGGCGCATGGCCGAACGGTCATCCTCCGGTCGGCTCGACCCACCACTCACGCTCGTCCTGGACGACGTGGCGGCCGTGGCCCCTCTCCCCCAGCTCCCTGAGCTGCTCACCGCGGGCCCCGAGCGCGGCATGCCCACGGTGGCCCTTCTGCGCTCCCGCGAACAGGCCCGCGCCCGCTGGCCGCACGCGGAACTACCCGTCTGACTCCGGCCGCTCCACGGCCAGTTCGAGCTCCCGCTCGCCCTTGTCGGGACCCAGCGTGGTGGTGACCCCGGTCTCGGTGAACCCGGCCTTGCGGTAGGCCCGCAGCGCCCGCGCGTTGTCCTCGTGCACCAGCAACCGCACCCGCTCGGCGCCCTGCGACCACGCCCACTCCAGTCCGGCGTCGAACAGCACCTCCGTGAGCCCGATCCCCCGGTGCCCCGGCTGCACGTACACCCCGACGAGATGCCCCTGGAGCCGCTCGACGGGCATCCCGGCCCAGTCCGCGGACCCGGGCTTCTCCATCAGCACGGTGACGGTCCCGACCCACTCCCCGTCGGGCCCCTCGGCGATGATCTGCTGCGCCCCGGACGCCCCTTCGGCGCTCCGCTCGGCCCGCTCCCGCCAGAAGGAGTCGGGCCGGCCGGCGGCAGCCTCGTAGGTCTCCATGAAGGCGATGGACGCCACGGGATCCCGCAGCGCCTCGAGCCGCAGGGCCTTGGCCCGGGGCCACTCGTCGACACGCAGGGACCGCACCTGGTAGTTCATGCGGTCACGGTAGTACCGGGGTACCACGGCCTCCTACGGAATAAGCCCGCCGTCCGACGCCCGCCGCCCCCGCGCCGACGAGCATCGACCCATGATTACCGCGCAGCACCTCACGAAACGCTACGGCGGCAGGAACGGGAAGACGGCCGTCGGCGATCTGTCCTTCACCGTCCGCCCCGGCACCGTGACCGGCTTCCTCGGCCCGAACGGCGCCGGCAAGTCCACCACCATGCGGATGATCCTCGGCCTGGACACCCCGACGTCGGGCAAAGTCACCGTCGGCGGCCGCGCCTACGCCGCCCACCCCGCGCCCCTCACGGAGGTCGGCGCCCTGCTGGAGGCCCGCTCCGTCCACCCGGGCCGCACCGCCCGCCATCACCTGCGCGGCCTGGCCCTCACCCACGGCCTCCCGGAAAGGCGCGTCGACGAGGTCCTGGACCTCACCGGCCTCACCGAGGTGGCCGACCGCAGGGTCAAGGGCTTCTCCCTCGGCATGGGCCAACGCCTCGGCATCGCGGCCGCGCTGCTCGGCGACCCGGCCACCCTCGTCCTCGACGAACCGGTCAACGGCCTCGACCCCGAGGGCGTCCGGTGGATCCGCACCCTCCTCAAGTCCCTCGCCGCCGGGGGCCGCACGGTCCTGGTCTCCTCCCACCTGATGAGCGAGATGGCCCTGACCGCCGACCACCTGATCGTCATCGGCCGCGGCCGCCTCCTCGCGGACACCACGGTCACCGACTTCGTACGGGACTCGGGAGCATCGGCGGTCCGCGTGGTCACCCCCGCCCCGGACACCCTCACCGCCCTGCTCCGCGCCCCGGGCGTCGACGTCACGGACACCGCGGAGGCGCTGGAGATCCGCGGCACGACCGCCGAACACATCGGCCGCACCGCCGCCGCCCACGGCATCCCCCTCTTCGAACTCACCCCGTCCAAGGCCTCCCTGGAGGACGCCTTCATGACCCTCACCCACGACGCCGTCGAGTACTCCGGCCCTCAGGGAGCAGCCGCATGACTGCCACCTACCGGATCACCCCGGCCCGCGTCCTGCGCTCCGAGTGGCACAAGCTGACGACGCTCCGGTCCACCTGGATCGGCCTCGGCCTGACCGTCGTCCTCACCCTCGGCACCGGCCTGCTCATCGCCGCGAGCTACGAGGGCGGAGGAGGCGACGACGACATCGACACCGTCCTGATGATCCTGCTCGGCATGCAGTTCACCTACGTCGTGCTGGGCACCCTCGGCGTCCTGACCACGGCCGGCGAACACTCCACCGGCCAGATCCGGGCCACCATGACCGCCGTGCCCGACAGACTGCCGGTGCTCTGGTCCAAGGCGGCCGTGCTGGCCGGCGCCGGCTTCCTCACCGTGCTCACCGCCAACTTCCTCACCTTCCCGCTGGCGCAGACCTTCCTTGCCGACACCGCGCACGCCGCCTCCCTCACCGACCCCGGCGTGGCCCGCGCCCTCGTCACCAACGCCGCAGGCCTCGCTCTTCTCGGCGTCCTCGCCCTGGCGCTCGGCTCGATGCTCCGCTCCGTCCCGGCAGGCATCGGCGCACTGATCGGCCTCACGATGATCCTGCCGGAACTCCTCCCCCTGATCCCCTACGACGTCGTCGACGACGCCGCCCGCCACTTCCCCTCCAAGGCCGTCGAGGCCCTCACGTACGCCGACCCCCGGCCCGGCATGCCCTCACCCGGTGCGGCCCTCCTCTCGATGACCCTGTGGACGGCGGGAAGCCTCGCCCTGGCGGCGCTCCTGCTCAGGCGCCGGGACGTATGACGGCCTTCCCCGCGGGCGGCGCGACCAGCACCATGGACCGCGTGCCGGAGGAACAGACAGCGGAGCCGATCACCCAGTACCTCCAGCGGACCGTGCAGCGGGTGCGCGCCGTCGACCGGCGCCGCCCGCTCCTCTGGGACCTGCACCTCACGGCTTTCTGGACGACGGCCGCTCTCATCGACCTCTACGGCGGCGGCTGGACCCGCGTCACCCGCAACCCCGGCGTCCCCGAGGGCCTGGTGCTCGCCTTGAGCCTCGCGCTGACCGTCCCTCTCCTCCAGCGCCGGTCCCACCCGCGCACGGTGCTGCTGGTGATGACGCCGGCCCTGCTGGTCAACGCCTGGACGGGCGCGATGCTCCAGGCCGCCCTCCTCCATCTGCTCGTCGTCTTCCACATCACCCTGCGCCGCCCGCTGCGCTCCCTGTGGTGGGTGGCGGCCGTGTCGACGGCCCCCGTCGTCCTGGCGGTCCTGCGCCACCCGAGGGGCCCCGCCGACGAGGACCTCGGACCGCACCTGATGTCCCTCCTCGTCGCGGTCGCCGTCGGCGTCACGGTCCGCACCCGCCGCGATCACACCGTGGCCCTGGAGGACCGCGCACGCCGCCTGGAGATCGAACGCGACCAGCAGGCCCGCCTCGCCGCGGCCGCCGAACGCACCCGTATAGCCCGCGAGATGCACGACATCATCGGCCACAACCTGTCCGTCATCACGGGCCTCGCCGACGGCGGCCGCTACGCCGCCGCCAAGTCTCCCGAGCGTGCGACCCAGGCCCTGGACGCCATCGCGGGCACCAGCAGACAGGCCCTCACCGAGCTGCGCCGCCTGCTGGACGTCCTGCGCGACGACGAGCCCGCCCCCGCCGACCTCACCCCCCAGCCCGCGCTCACCGACCTCGACCGCCTCCTCGACGGAGTGCGCCGGGCCGGACTGCCCGTCGGGGCGACCGTCGAAGGCGAACCGGCCATCACCCCCGGCCGCCAGCTCACCCTGTACCGCGTCATCCAGGAAGCCCTCACCAACACCCTCAAGCACGCCGGCCCGGACGCCACCGCCGACATCGCCCTTTCCTACGCCGCCTCGGGAGCCGTGACGCTCACCGTCACCGACACCGGCCGCGGCGGCGCCCCGACGACGAACGACGGCCGGGGACTTACCGGAATGCGGGAACGCACCGCGCTGTACGGCGGCACCCTGGAAGCCGGCCCGCGCCCGCACCCGGAACGCGGCTGGCGCGTCCACCTGCGTCTCCCGGAGGAATCCGCCCCGTGACCACCGTCCTCATCGCCGACGACCAGCCCCTCCAGCGCTTCGGCTTCCGCATGCTGCTGGAGAGCCAGGACGACATGACGGTCCTGGACGAGGCAGCGAACGGCACGGAAGCGGTCCGCAAGACCGCGGACCTCAGACCGGACGTCGTCCTGATGGACGTCCGCATGCCGGGCCTGGACGGCATCGAGGCCACCCGTCGCATCACCGCCTCCGGCGACCGCACCCGCGTCCTGATCCTCACCACGTTCGACCTCGACGAGTACGCCTACGCGGGACTCCGCGCCGGTGCCTCCGGTTTCCTCGTGAAGGACGCCCAGCCGGAGGACCTCCTCTCCGGCATACGGGCGGTCGCGTCCGGTGACGCCGTGGTGGCCCCCGGCCTCACCCGCCGCCTCCTGGACGCCTACGTCCACCATCTCCCCGCCGGCGGCACCGAATCCGCGCAGCCCGACCCCAGACTGGCCGCGCTGACGGACCGCGAACGCGAAATCCTGACAGTCATCGGAAAGGGCTGGACGAACACGGAGATCGCCGAGCGTCTCCACCTCGCCGAATCCACGGTGAAGACCCACGTGGGCCGCGTCCTGGCGAAGACGGGCTCACGGGACCGGGTCCAGGCCGTTATCTGCGCATATGAAACGGGTCTGGTGCAGCCTTAGAAAATGGCCAGTAAACGCAGAAAGCCCCCGTGCCGAATGGCACGGGGGCTCTCATTGAAGAATTGTTCGGCGGCGTCCTACTCTCCCACAGGGTCCCCCCTGCAGTACCATCGGCGCTGTAAGGCTTAGCTTCCGGGTTCGGAATGTAACCGGGCGTTTCCCCTACGCTATGACCACCGAAACACTATGAAACTGACAACCGGCACCACACCGTGACCTGGCATGGGGTTGTTCATGGTTTCAGAACCAACACAGTGGACGCGAGCAACTGAGGACAAGCCCTCGGCCTATTAGTACCGGTCAACTCCACACGTTACCGTGCTTCCATATCCGGCCTATCAACCCAGTCGTCTACTGGGAGCCTTACCCTCTCATGGAGGTGGGAGTCCTCATCTCGAAGCAGGCTTCCCGCTTAGATGCTTTCAGCGGTTATCCCTCCCGAACGTAGCCAACCAGCCATGCCCTTGGCAGAACAACTGGCACACCAGAGGTTCGTCCGTCCCGGTCCTCTCGTACTAGGGACAGCCCTTCTCAAGACTCCTACGCGCACAGCGGATAGGGACCGAACTGTCTCACGACGTTCTAAACCCAGCTCGCGTACCGCTTTAATGGGCGAACAGCCCAACCCTTGGGACCGACTCCAGCCCCAGGATGCGACGAGCCGACATCGAGGTGCCAAACCATCCCGTCGATATGGACTCTTGGGGAAGATCAGCCTGTTATCCCCGGGGTACCTTTTATCCGTTGAGCGACGGCGCTTCCACAAGCCACCGCCGGATCACTAGTCCCGACTTTCGTCCCTGCTCGACCCGTCGGTCTCACAGTCAAGCTCCCTTGTGCACTTACACTCAACACCTGATTGCCAACCAGGCTGAGGGAACCTTTGGGCGCCTCCGTTACTCTTTAGGAGGCAACCGCCCCAGTTAAACTACCCATCAGACACTGTCCCTGATCCGGATCACGGACCCAGGTTAGACATCCAGCACGACCAGACTGGTATTTCAACGACGACTCCACCCGAACTGGCGTCCGAGCTTCACAGTCTCCCAGCTATCCTACACAAGCCGAACCGAACACCAATATCAAACTGTAGTAAAGGTCCCGGGGTCTTTCCGTCCTGCTGCGCGAAACGAGCATCTTTACTCGTAGTGCAATTTCACCGGGCCTATGGTTGAGACAGTCGAGAAGTCGTTACGCCATTCGTGCAGGTCGGAACTTACCCGACAAGGAATTTCGCTACCTTAGGATGGTTATAGTTACCACCGCCGTTTACTGGCGCTTAAGTTCTCAGCTTCGCCCACCCAAAGGTGAGCTAACCGGTCCCCTTAACGTTCCAGCACCGGGCAGGCGTCAGTCCGTATACATCGCCTTACGGCTTCGCACGGACCTGTGTTTTTAGTAAACAGTCGCTTCTCGCTGGTCTCTGCGGCCACCCCCAGCTCGAGCAGCACGTGCTCTCACCAGGAATGGCCCCCCTTCTCCCGAAGTTACGGGGGCATTTTGCCGAGTTCCTTAACCATAGTTCACCCGAACGCCTCGGTATTCTCTACCTGACCACCTGAGTCGGTTTAGGGTACGGGCCGCCATGAAACTCGCTAGAGGCTTTTCTCGACAGCATAGGATCATCCACTTCACCACAATCGGCTCGGCATCAGGTCTCACCCTTATACGAGTGGCGGATTTACCTACCACTCGGGCTACACCCTTACCCCGGGACAACCACCGCCCGGGATGGACTACCTTCCTGCGTCACCCCATCACTCACCTACTACCAGCTCGGGTCACCGGCTCCACCACTCCGACCTCGTCCGAAGACTCAGCCGGCGGCTTCACGGGCTTAGCATCACTGGATTCGATGTTTGACGCTTCACAGCGGGTACCGGAATATCAACCGGTTATCCATCGACTACGCCTGTCGGCCTCGCCTTAGGTCCCGACTTACCCTGGGCAGATCAGCTTGACCCAGGAACCCTTAGTCAATCGGCGCAAACGTTTCTCACGTTTGTATCGCTACTCATGCCTGCATTCTCACTCGTGAACCGTCCACAACTACCTTCCGGTGCTGCTTCACCCGGCACACGACGCTCCCCTACCCATCCACACAGGCGTTGGCCCTATTGTGTGAATGACACGACTTCGGCGGTACGCTTGAGCCCCGCTACATTGTCGGCGCGGAATCACTAGACCAGTGAGCTATTACGCACTCTTTCAAGGGTGGCTGCTTCTAAGCCAACCTCCTGGTTGTCTGTGCGACTCCACATCCTTTCCCACTTAGCGTACGCTTAGGGGCCTTAGTCGATGCTCTGGGCTGTTTCCCTCTCGACCATGGAGCTTATCCCCCACAGTCTCACTGCCGCGCTCTCACTTACCGGCATTCGGAGTTTGGCTAAGGTCAGTAACCCGGTAGGGCCCATCGCCTATCCAGTGCTCTACCTCCGGCAAGAAACACACGACGCTGCACCTAAATGCATTTCGGGGAGAACCAGCTATCACGGAGTTTGATTGGCCTTTCACCCCTAACCACAGGTCATCCCCCAGGTTTTCAACCCTGGTGGGTTCGGTCCTCCACGAAGTCTTACCTCCGCTTCAACCTGCCCATGGCTAGATCACTCCGCTTCGGGTCTTGAGCGTGCTACTGAAACGCCCTGTTCGGACTCGCTTTCGCTACGGCTTCCCCACCCGGGTTAACCTCGCAACACACCGCAAACTCGCAGGCTCATTCTTCAAAAGGCACGCAGTCACGACGCAAGGACAAGTCCTTGCGCGACGCTCCCACGGCTTGTAGGCACACGGTTTCAGGTACTATTTCACTCCGCTCCCGCGGTACTTTTCACCATTCCCTCACGGTACTATCCGCTATCGGTCACCAGGGAATATTTAGGCTTAGCGGGTGGTCCCGCCAGATTCACACGGGATTTCTCGGGCCCCGTGCTACTTGGGTGTCTCTCAAACGAGCCGCTGACGTTTCGACTACGGGGGTCTTACCCTCTACGCCGGACCTTTCGCATGTCCTTCGCCTACATCAACGGTTTCTGACTCGTCTCATGGCCGGCAGACCATGAAAGAGAGATCCCACAACCCCCACGACGCAACCCCTGCCGGGTCTCACACGTCGTAGGTTTGGCCTCATCCGGTTTCGCTCGCCACTACTCCCGGAATCACGGTTGTTTTCTCTTCCTGCGGGTACTGAGATGTTTCACTTCCCCGCGTTCCCTCCACACTGCCTATGTGTTCAGCAGCGGGTGACAGCCCATGACGACTGCCGGGTTTCCCCATTCGGACACCCCCGGATCAAAGCCTGGTTGACGACTCCCCGGGGCCTATCGTGGCCTCCCACGTCCTTCATCGGTTCCTGGTGCCAAGGCATCCACCGTGCGCCCTTAAAAACTTGGCCACAGATGCTCGCGTCCACTGTGCAGTTCTCAAACAACGACCAACCACCCATCACCCCAAGCCATACGGCTCGAGTGCACTGGGGCCGGCACTGAAGGCGACCACACGGCCGTACCCTCAGACACCCAACAGCGTGCCCGACACAGTCAGTTGACCAGATCAGCGTTCCACGCCCCGAAGAGCAGTACTAGCGCCTGGTCCATCCTGGACCGTGCCGAGTAGTCAACGTTCCACCCATGAGCAACCAGCATCAGACGTTCGCTGATGAACTGGCCTCTGGACTGCCGAGGCAGCCTAGAAGTGCTCCTTAGAAAGGAGGTGATCCAGCCGCACCTTCCGGTACGGCTACCTTGTTACGACTTCGTCCCAATCGCCAGTCCCACCTTCGACAGCTCCCTCCCCACAAGGGGGTTGGGCCACCGGCTTCGGGTGTTACCGACTTTCGTGACGTGACGGGCGGTGTGTACAAGGCCCGGGAACGTATTCACCGCAGCAATGCTGATCTGCGATTACTAGCGACTCCGACTTCATGGGGTCGAGTTGCAGACCCCAATCCGAACTGAGACCGGCTTTTTGAGATTCGCTCCACCTCGCGGTATCGCAGCTCATTGTACCGGCCATTGTAGCACGTGTGCAGCCCAAGACATAAGGGGCATGATGACTTGACGTCGTCCCCACCTTCCTCCGAGTTGACCCCGGCGGTCTCCCGTGAGTCCCCAGCACCACAAGGGCCTGCTGGCAACACGGGACAAGGGTTGCGCTCGTTGCGGGACTTAACCCAACATCTCACGACACGAGCTGACGACAGCCATGCACCACCTGTACACCGACCACAAGGGGGACCCTGTCTCCAGGGTTTTCCGGTGTATGTCAAGCCTTGGTAAGGTTCTTCGCGTTGCGTCGAATTAAGCCACATGCTCCGCCGCTTGTGCGGGCCCCCGTCAATTCCTTTGAGTTTTAGCCTTGCGGCCGTACTCCCCAGGCGGGGCACTTAATGCGTTAGCTGCGGCACGGACGACGTGGAATGTCGCCCACACCTAGTGCCCACCGTTTACGGCGTGGACTACCAGGGTATCTAATCCTGTTCGCTCCCCACGCTTTCGCTCCTCAGCGTCAGTATCGGCCCAGAGATCCGCCTTCGCCACCGGTGTTCCTCCTGATATCTGCGCATTTCACCGCTACACCAGGAATTCCGATCTCCCCTACCGAACTCTAGCCTGCCCGTATCGACTGCAGACCCGGGGTTAAGCCCCGGGCTTTCACAACCGACGCGACAAGCCGCCTACGAGCTCTTTACGCCCAATAATTCCGGACAACGCTCGCGCCCTACGTATTACCGCGGCTGCTGGCACGTAGTTAGCCGGCGCTTCTTCTGCAGGTACCGTCACTTTCGCTTCTTCCCTGCTGAAAGAGGTTTACAACCCGAAGGCCGTCATCCCTCACGCGGCGTCGCTGCATCAGGCTTTCGCCCATTGTGCAATATTCCCCACTGCTGCCTCCCGTAGGAGTCTGGGCCGTGTCTCAGTCCCAGTGTGGCCGGTCGCCCTCTCAGGCCGGCTACCCGTCGTCGCCTTGGTGAGCCATTACCTCACCAACAAGCTGATAGGCCGCGGGCTCATCCTGCACCGCCGGAGCTTTCGATCACCAAGGATGCCCAAGGCGATCAGTATCCGGTATTAGACCCCGTTTCCAGGGCTTGTCCCAGAGTGCAGGGCAGATTGCCCACGTGTTACTCACCCGTTCGCCACTAATCCACCCCGAAGGGCTTCATCGTTCGACTTGCATGTGTTAAGCACGCCGCCAGCGTTCGTCCTGAGCCAGGATCAAACTCTCCGTGAATGTTTACCCGTGATCGGGTGCACACATCACGAGAGCGGAACATCGGGAGGAATAATCCCGACGTTCACAGCGTCCTCGCTGTGTATTTCTTCAAAGGAACCTCGTCTCAGAGAGACGGGGTATCAACATATCTGGCGTTGACTTTTGGCACGCTGTTGAGTTCTCAAGGAACGGACGCTTCCTTTGTACTCACCCTCTCGGGCTTTCCTCCGGGCGCTTCCCTTCGGTCTTGCGTTTCCGACTCTATCAGATCTTTCCGATCCGATTTCCTCGGTGCTTTCCAGTCCGGCGTTTTCGCGCTTTCCTTTCCGGCGGTTCCGACTTTATCAGATCCTGTTCTCGGCCTGACCCCCAGTCAGCGGGGTTCGTCTTCCCGGCCGTTGCGGGCCGTTCCGACGTCTCAAACCTTAGCGGACTCTCTCCGTGTCTCCCAAATCGGGGGTGCGGAATTGAATTCAGGCATGCGGGCATACCGAAGTCGTTCCCACTGGGAGGTCGTACTGAGGTTTGGTTGCCGCTTTCGCGGCGGAAGTGCTGCCGGAGAACCGTTACGGCCCCGTGGCAACCCGAAGAACCTTACGGATCGCCCGGGGCTGCGTCAAGTGGCGCAGTCCAAGATCTTTCAGTCCAGGTCGGTGAGGCGTCCGCCGGCGTCCGGCTGGGCGTCCTCCACCCTGCGCAGCAGGCGCGTCAGCACCTCACCGAGGGCGGTCCGCTCCTCCGGGCTGAGGTCCTGGAGCAGGTCCGCCTCGAAGACGGTGGCCATCCGCATGACCTCCTGCCACTTCTCCCGGCCGGCCGGGGTGAGCTCCACGATGACGCGAACGCGGTTGTTCTCGTCCCTCTCCCGGGTGACCAGCCCCTCGGCGACCATCCGGTCGATGCGGTGGGTCATGGCTGCGGGGGTCAGGCCCAAGCGCTTGGCGAGGTCGCTGGGGCCCATCCGGTAGGGGGCGCCGGAGAGGACGAGCGCCTTGAGGACCTCCCAGTCGGCGTTGGTGATGCCGAGCTCGGCGGTCTGGCGGCCGTAGGCGACGTTCATGCGGCGGTTGAGCCGGGACAGCGCGTTGACGATCTTCTCGACCTGCGGGTCGAGGTCCTGGAACTCGCGCTGGTACGCGGCGATCTGCTCTTCGAGGGTCGGCTCTTCCACGCCGGGGGTGTCGCCCATGCCCGCAGTATGGCACGCCCCATCTTTGCCTTGAAGTCCTTCTCTATGTAATCTTTAGCTTCGAACTTTAGCTTCTAAGTCTTCACTCCTAACTACTGAGAGAGGTGAACGTGACCAGGGCGATGGGCGCAGCGATGCGCCGGATCCACGTGGGCAACGCACTCAGCGCCTTCGGGCTGGGCTTCACGGTCCCGTACCTGTACGTCTACGTGGCGCAGGTGCGCGGGCTGGGGCCGATGACGGCGGGGCTGGTCCTCGCCGTCTTCGCCGTGGCCGCGCTGATCGTGCTGCCGCTGGCCGGACGGGCGATCGTCCGGCGCGGCCCCCTTCCGGTGCTGCTCGCCGCCCTGCTCACCGCGGCGATCGGCTCGCTCAGCCTGGGGCTGTCGGCGAGCGCGGCGGCCGTGCTGCTGTCGGCGGCGGCGCTCGGCGCCGGTCAGGCGGTCATGCAGCCGGCCCTGGCGACGATGATCGTGGACTGCTCAGGTCCTGAGACCCGGTCGCGCGCGTTCGCCATGCAGTTCTTCCTCCAGAACCTCGGGCTGGGCGTCGGCGGGCTCATCGGCGGCCACCTCGTCGACCCGACGAAAGCGGGCTCCTTCACCCTCCTCTTCGCCATCCAGGCGGCGATGTTCCTGCTGCTGGTCGTGGTGATGTCGACGGTGCGGATGCCGCACTCGCCGCGCATCGAGGGCACGCCCGCGCAGTCGGCCAAGGGCAGCTGGAAGCAGCTGCTGGGCAACCGCGCCATGGTGCAGCTGTGCGTGCTGGGCTTCGTGCTGTTCTTCGCCTGCTACGGCCAGTTCGAGTCGGGCCTGAGCGCGTACGGCGTCGAGGCCGCGGGGATCTCCACCTCCACGCTGGGGACGGCGCTGGCGGCGAACACGCTGATGATCGTCGTCGCGCAGTTCGCGGTGCTGCGCTTCGTGGAGCGGCGCAAGCGGTCGCGTGTGATCGCGTCCGTGGGTCTGATCTGGGCCGTGGCGTGGGCCGTGGCCGGGTACGCCGGTCTGGGCGGGGCGAGCCAGGAGATGGCGACGGCCGCGTTCGTGTCGACGTACGCGCTGTTCGGGCTCGGGGAGGCGATGCTGTCGCCGACGCTCGCGCCGCTGGTCGCCGATCTGGCGCCGGCCGGGATGGCCGGTCAGTACAACTCGGCGTTCGCCCTGGTGAAACAGCTCGCGCTGGCCGTGGGTCCGGCGGTGGGCGGGCCGATGGCGGCCTCGCTGCACGCGCCGTACATCGTGGTGTTCCTGCTGTTCTCGCTGGGGATCACCGTGCTGGCCCTGCGGCTCGGGCAGCAGCTCACCGCCGTGCAGGACCATCCGTCGGCCGCGGGCAGCCGGGTCGTGGCGCAGGGCGGCGCGGAGCAGGCCCCGGCGCGCGCCTGACCGCGCGCGTCAGACGACGGCGCCGGCCGTCTTCGGCAGCAGGAATTCGCACCAGACGGCCTTGCCGCCGCCCGGGGTGCGTCTGCTGCCCCACGCGGAGGCGATCGTCGCGACGATGGCGATGCCCCGGCCCGACTCGTCGCCGGGCTCCGCGCGGCGGCGCCTGGGCAGATGGTCGTCCCCGTCGGTGACCTCGATGATCAGGCGGCGGTCGGTGCGGCGCAGGCGCAGCCGCATCGGGGGTGTGCCGTGCTGGAGGGAGTTGGCGACCAGTTCGCTGGTCGCCAGGACCCCCAGGTCGTGCAGCTCGGGCGGGAAGCGCCAGCTGGTCAGGACGCCGGACGCGAAGGCACGCGCGCGTGGCGCCGCTTCCACGCCGCCGAGCAGTTCCAGCGCGGCGTTGCGGAACAGTTCGCTCTCGGGTCCTGAGCGCGCCGGGTGCTGGAGGACGAGGACGGCGACGTCGTCGTCGTGGTCCGGGGTGACGCCGGCCGAGCGGACCAGGCGGTCGCAGACGACCTGGGGGCCGCCGGTCGCTCCGGCGAGGGCGCGCTCCAGGGAGGCGATGCCCTCGTCCAGGTCCTCGTCGCGGCGCTCGACCAGGCCGTCGGTGTAGAGGACGGCGGTGGACCCGGGGCCGAGCGGCACGGAGCCCGACGCGTGCATCCAGCCGCCGGTGCCGAGCGGGGGGCCGGTCGGTTCGTCGGCGCGCCGGACGGTGCCGTTCTCGTCGCGCACCAGGATGGGCAGGTGCCCCGCGGAGGCGTACACCAGGCGGCCCTCGTTGGGGTCGTGGATGGCGTAGACGCAGGTGGCGATCTGGTTGGCGTCGATCTCCATGGCGAGGCCGTCGAGCAGCTGAAGCACCTCGTGCGGCGGGAGGTCCAGGCGCGCGTACGCCCGTACGGCCGTGCGGAGCTGGCCCATGACCGCCGCCGCGCGGACCCCTCGTCCCATCACGTCGCCGATGACCAGGGCGGTGCGGCCGCCGCCGAGGGTGATGACGTCGTACCAGTCGCCGCCGACCGCGGCCTCGGTGCCGCCCGGGTGGTAGGTGGCGGCGACGCGCAGGTCGTCGGGCTCCTCCAGCTCCTGCGGGAGCAGGGAGCGCTGCAGGGTGACGGCGGTCTCGCGCTGCCGGCGCTCGCTGGCGCGCAGCCGCTCGGCGGCCTCGGCGTGGTCGGTGACGTCGGTGGCGAAGATCAGCACCCCGCGGCCGTCGCCCTCTCCCGCGGGTGTGCAGGTGAACGTGTACGAGCGGCCGTCAGGGGCCTTGCGCGACTTGACCGTCCGGGGTCTTCCGCTGCGGAGGACCTGGTCGAGGAGGGGCAGCAGGCCCAGCTCGTCGAGCTCCGGGAGCGCTCCCCGGGCGGGCGCGCCGACGGGGCGGAGGCCGAAGGCGGCCGTGTAGGCGTCGTTCAGGTAGGCGATGCGGTGGTCCGGGCCGTGCACCAGGGCGACCAGGTACGGGACGCGGTCCAGGACCTCGCGGACCCCGAGCTCGTCGACGGCCGGCAGCGGCCGGTCCCCGTGGGTGAGGCTCTCCGCGCGGGCCGCGGGCACGGAGCCCTCTCCCCGCCGGTCCGGGGGTGCCGTCTGCTCGGTCCGCGCTGCGGCGCGGCGCTGCGTTCCGGGGAGCCGGGCGCTCCAGCGCGTGAAGTTCACGAATCCTTGCCTCGTGTAGTTGTCGGCGGCCGGATACCGGAACCGGCCGGGGCCCGGGGGCCGCACCGGGGCGGGCCCTCCCGCCCGCGGTGGTGGACCAGTGTGGCAGGGTCCGGCCGGGCCGACATCCGCTAGACGCCGGTCCGGCCCCAGGAGTTCCTGGGTCCGGTCAGGACGACCCCTTCGGGTTGTGCGGTGGGTCTTGGGAAGGCTTTCCACCGGCCGCCAGTTCGAACTCCGCCCGAGGATGTTCGAGTGATCCGAGCGAGACGACCTCTCGCTTGAAGAGGCCCGCGAGCGTCCACTCCGCGGCCACGCGCGCCTTCCGGTTGAAGGTCGGCACCCGGCTGAGGTGGTAGGTCCGGTGCATGAACCAGGCGGGGTAGCCCTTCAGCTTGCGCCCGTAGATCTGTGCCACGCCTTTGTGCAGCCCCAGGGAGGCCACGGAACCGGCGTA
This sequence comes from Streptomyces sp. P9-2, assembly GCF_051903975.1. Lineage (NCBI taxonomy): Bacteria > Bacillati > Actinomycetota > Actinomycetes > Kitasatosporales > Streptomycetaceae > Streptomyces > Streptomyces sp. P9-2. The sequence goes on along the minus strand of NZ_CP192633.1, from coordinate 1,679,998 downwards.
CGTGTGGGCGTACGTCTCCAGGGGCTCGCCGCGCAGGGAGTGGACGACGTTGTCACCGAGCACCCGGGCCTGGCGCAGGGCGTGCTGCGCGTTGGGGGCGCATTCACGGCCCTCCTCGCGCGCGGTGACGTCGGGTACGGCGGCGGCGTCGCCGGCGGCCCAGGCGTGGTTGACGCCCTCGACGGCCAGTTCGGCGGTACAGCGCAGCCGGCCCCGCTCGTTCAGGGGCAGGTCGGTGGCGGCGAGCACGGGGTGCGGTTTCACCCCGGCCGTCCACACGACGGTCCGCGTGGGGAACCGCGACCCGTCGCTCAGCACAGCGACACGATCCGCACAGGACTCCAGCCGCGTCTCAAGGCGCACATCGATGTTGCGCCGCCGCAGCTCGGTGACGGTGTAGCGCCCCATCTCCTCGCCTACCTCGGGCAGGATCCGGTCTGAGGCCTCCACCAGGATCCACTTCATGTCCTCCGGGCGGACGTTGTGGTAGTACCGCGTGGCGTAGCGGGCCATGTCCTCCAGCTCGCCGAGCGCCTCCACGCCCGCGTAGCCGCCGCCGACGAAGACGAACGTCAGGGCGGCGTCCCGCACGCCCGGATCACGCGTCGACGAGGCGATGTCCATCTGCTCGAGCACGTGGTTGCGCAGCCCGATGGCCTCTTCCACCGTCTTGAACCCGATGGCGTGGTCGGCGAGCCCCGGAATGGGCAAGGTACGCGCCACGGACCCCGGAGCGAGCACCAGCTCGTCGTACGCGATCCGCCGGCCGTCCGTGCCCTCCTCCTCGGTGGCCGGGGTGCGGACGGTGGCCGTGCGCGCGGCGTGGTCGACGGCCGTCGCCTCCCCGATGACGACGCGGCACCGGTCGAGGACACGACGCAGCGGTACGACGACATGACGAGGGGAAATGGCACCGGCGGCCGCTTCGGGCAGGAACGGCTGGTACGTCATGTACGGGTCCGGGGTGACGACCGTGATCTCGGCCTCGCCCCGCGCGAGCTCGCGTTTCAGTCTCCGCTGCAGGCGCAGGGCCGTGTACATCCCGACGTAGCCGCCGCCGACAACGAGAGTGCGCGCACGTTCCTTCACCCTCCCATGACGCACCTGTCGCTTCCGTTTGTCCACAGCCCCGACGAATTGTGTGACCGGAGATCGGCTCTGCCCGTGGTTGGCCGAATTACCGATCCAAGTCGGATCACCGCAGGTCACACCACATGATCGACACCCACGCACCGGCACATTCTGGACGTATACGACCCGTGCTCCGATCGAGGGGCGCTCCGTGCGGAACGTGCCCCTTCTGAATTGACCCCCTCTCAACTATGTTCATACGTCGACGGGGTGCAGGGGGATGTGCTCATCGGGTCCGCGACGGGCGGGACCGACAGGCCGGTCCCGTTTCCACGCCCCGGACGTCAATGGCGGGGAGAGTCTCCGGGGGGAGACGTCATTACCGGGGGATACACATGCATGTTCAGGACTCTCGATGGTCGTCCGCTGTCGCCTCTGGCGCGACGATGAGCGCCGCCTCCGGCGGGCGCCCGGACGGCACACGCACGACACCGCTGCGTGTCGACGCCCAGCGCAATCTGGAGCACGTGCTGCGCGCGGCGCGTGAGGTCTTCGGCGAGCTGGGGTACGGCGCGCCGATGGAGGACGTGGCGCGGCGGGCGCGGGTCGGCGTCGGCACGGTGTACCGGCGGTTCCCGAGCAAGGACGTGCTCGTCCGGCGCATCGCCGAGGAGGAGACGTCCCGGCTGACGGAGCAGGCGCGTGCGGCGCTGGGTCAGGAGGACGAGCCGTGGTCGGCGCTGTCGCGCTTCCTGCGCACGTCGGTCGCCTCCGGCGCGGGGCGGCTGCTGCCGCCGCAGGTGCTGCGGGTCGGCGTCGCGGAGGAGCGGGGGCTGTTGCCGCAGCAGCGGACGCAGCCGGCCGGTGAGCTGCGGCTGGTGTCCGAGGAACGGCGGGAGGACGACGGCGGGGCCGCCGAGTTGCTCGACGTGGTCGGGCAGTTGGTGGAGCGGGCTCGGGCGGCAGGGGAGTTGCGGGCGGACGTGTCGGTGTCCGACGTGCTGCTGGTGATAGCGACGGCTGCGCCGTCCCTGCCGGACGCGGCTCAGCAGGCAGCCGCGTCGGCTCGCCTCCTGGACATCCTCCTGGAGGGCCTCCGCAGCAGGCCTGCCTGACCTGCGGTCACTTTCAACTCGCGTGGGCTGGTTCCCGTACGGCACGGGGCCGGCCCTCGCGTGTTGCACCTGCGGTACTGGCAAGCACGCTGGGCGTAGGGGCGGGGACAACGCGTGTCGCACCTACGGTGCTGCGTGCACGCCCGGCGTGGGTGTGGGCCGGGGGTGTCGGCGCACCTGGCGCCAACAGGGCACCGCCGCGCCCACCCGCCCCCACTCTCGGCTTCGCTCGAGCGGGAGGTACCCCCATCGCCCTGGGGGCACCTCCCAAGCCCTTGAGGCACTGGGGGAGGCACGACTGCCCGCAGTTGGCGGGGGCCCCCGCCACCGATGTCCGGCTGGCCGCCCGCGGCGGGGAGGGGACGGGGTGGGGGTGGGCGCCCGCAGCGGCTGGCGCGTCCGCGCCCCGCACGTACAAACACGCACTCTCGCGCCAGACCGAGGACGACCACCCCCACCGCGGCCCCGCACCACCCACCACCCGCAGGCGCTACACCCGCCCCCACCGGACAGGGCGATGCGCCGCAGGCACCAGACCGCAACCCCCACCAGACGCCGGGGGGACCGAACCTCAGCTCCCACCGGACAGAACCCCGCGCCGCAGGCGCACCACCCCCCTCAGCGCGACCCCGCCGCCCCCGCCCCCAGCGCCCCCCTCTGCGGCGCGATCCCCCCAGGCACCGCCCTCTGCCGCGCGGGCGTCCCCGTCCAGCACGTCCCCCGCCTCGCCAGCAGGCGACGCAACCACACCTCCAGCGCCACCAGGTCCGCCAGCCCGTCCAGCGGCAGCGGCTCCCCCTCCGCCGCCCCCCGCAGCGCCTTCCGTACGACCCGGGCCTCCACCAGTCCCGCCTCCGCCAGCAGCGGCGTGTCGAACAGCGCGATCAGCGACCCCGCCGCCACCCGCAGCCCCGTCCGCGCGGCCACCGCCGATGTGGGGACCCCCGGCGCCCCCCACCCCGCCGGCAGCTCCCGCACCCCCGCGCCCTCCAGCACCGACCGCAGGATCGCCGCCCGCGCCCCCGGCCGTACCCGCAGCGCTTCCGGCAGGGCCCTGCACGCCCGCACCACCTGGTTGTCCAGGAACGGCGTGTGCAGCCGTTGCGAGCGGATCTCCGCCGCCTGTTCCAGCACCCGCACGTCCGCTGCATACCGCGCCAGCGCCGCCCGTGCCCGGAAGTCCCCCGGCCGCTGCCCGGGACCGACCTCCGAGCGCCAGGTCGACGCCTGGAGGCGAACCGATACTTCAGCCAGCGCCTCCCCGGTCAGCCACCGCGCCGCAGGCCCGGGGCGGCCCCAGGTCAGCGCGGCCAGAGAGGCGTCCGCGGCACCCCCGGGCCCGTCGTCGTCCAGCTTCTTGTGCAGCAGCCGCTGCGCGAGCGACTCCAGCCCCGCCCGATAAGGCGTCCGCGCCAGTCTCCGCGCCGCCGCGTACACCCGCGCCGGCACCATCACGGACCCGTCGGCCTTGGCCAAAGCGGCCACCGGCCGCACCAGATGCCGCCGCTTCCGGTCCATCAATAGATCAGCCAGCCGCGCCGGATGAGCGTCAAGCACCTGCTTGGCGCCGTACCCCGTGAAGTGGTCCGCGCTGCCCGCCGCCAGCCGCGCCCGGTGCCGCGCCGCGGCGACCAGCGAAGGGCCCGGCTCGTCCGTCAGCGGCACGTCCAGTTCGACGTACGGAAGGGTCGACTCCTCACCGGCGACCACCACGTGGTGCAGCCGGGGATTGGCGGCGAGTGCGCCCGCCCGCTCCAGCTCACCCTCGTCGCGCCCCCCTGCCCCGCCGGCGGCGAGGTCGTTGAAGGTGACGGCCAGCAGCCGCTCCCCCGCGCCGGTCCCGTGCCCCAGCACGGTGCCGGGTCTCCCGGGCAGCCCGGCTGCCAGCAAGGCGAGCGCCCCCGACGCCGGCCCCCCGGACAGATCCGCCCCGATCCCCGCCACCGGCGTCCCCCGCGCCGCACGCCGCTCCGCGGGCCCCATGCCCGGCACCGGCCCGGGGTCTATGTCGGCCCCGGGGACGTGCCGAGGCGCGGCGAGCCGCGTGCGCACCGCCTCCACCAGCGCGTCCCGCACGGCGTCCACCGCGTGCTCGGGGTCGGCGGGCGGGGCGGCGACGGCGAGGGAGGCGACGGGTTCGTACCCGGCGATCTCACGGGCCCCGGCGCGCAGGATCAGCGCGTGCCCCGGCGGAACGCGCTTCACGCCCTCGTACGGGGTGGAGTCCTGGAGCGCGGCGGGCACGTCGGGCGCCGCGAGCAGCGCGGCGAGGTGCCCGAAGTCGAGGTTGGCTTCTACGAGGTCGGCGAGCGGCAGGGCTGCGGTGGCGTAGGCGACGCCCCGTTCGAAGGGGGTGTAGAAGACGGGCCGGGCGCCGGCGAGGTCCCCGCACACGGTGATACGGCGTCCGACCTGGACGACGGCCGTGTAGCTGCCGGGCCAGGCGGTCAGATGGCGCAGGGCGCCGCCGCGCGCGGCGAACAGGGCGACACGGAGCTGTTCGTCGGTGGCGCCACAGGTGCCGAGGACGGCGATGCGGGTCTGTTCGTCGGCGGAGACCACCCGCACCTCGTCGGGGCGCCAGTCGCCGACCGCCCACAGCGGGTCGGGGTCGCCCCACAACGGGTGGGAGCCGACGGGCTGCAGGGTCTCACCGTCGACGCCGGTGGCGCCGGCGGAGCCGACGGGGCCGTGTCCCCCGGCCGCCGCGGCGGTGCTGCTCCATCCCACCAACCACCGCATCGCCGCCTCCACAAGCTGTGGACAACCAGTGCACCGTACGAACCGGCTCCCCATGCTGCCATGAAGGAGGCGCCCGGTAACGCTGCCGGAGCGGTGTGTGCTCCGTCGAATGCGCCCCGGCGGATACACCCACCCTCCGCGGGCGTTGAGCCCACGCACGCCCGAACACCCGCCCGAGACACGGAGATCGACATCCGGGCGGTCGCCGCCCACCAGGCCACTTCGACGCGAATGCGCCCCCGCAGCGCGCCCCCAAAACCACCAACGCGCCCTTAACTACCTGGATAGAAGCGCGGATACACCAAAACGGGTGGCGTCGATTTTCAGCCAAATCGGAGCGGTGAGATCACCCTCGAACACGCTCCGTACAGGCTGTGCGCACCACCGCGGCGCGTACGGTCCGGGAGGCGCAGCACGCCTCCCGGACCGATCCGCCGCCCGCGGGGATGAAGGCGACGGTGTTCCCCCAGCCCACTGGATCCAGTACAGCGGGCCGACCCACGCACCGACCATGGAACCGCTCCCGGGATGGCCGGAGAAGAGCGCACGGACGGGCGCACGGCCACACACCGGGAGCACGCCGCAACTGCGCGTATCGGACCCGTACTTCAGTACGGACCACAATCCCGCCATCCGGAAGAATGCCCCTTAACGCTTGGGATGCGGCGAACTACGCTGGGTTTACGAATGCCGCGTGGTTATGCCAGAGCGGCAGCCGTCTGTGTCGAGGGGTGGCGCATGTCCAGGGAGCAACGCGGGCCGAACGAAAAACTCGGCGCCGTTCTCGCCCTCGCGGGAATCAGCAACGCCGGCCTCGCGCGGCGCGTCAACGATCTTGGCGCCCAGCGGGGACTGACGCTTCGCTACGACAAGACGTCGGTGGCGCGCTGGGTGTCGAAGGGAATGGTGCCGCAGGGCGCCGCCCCGCACCTGATCGCGGCCGCCATCGGCCAGAAGCTGGGCCGCCCCGTGCCGCTGCACGAGATCGGGCTCGCGGACGCCGATCCCGCGCCCGAGGTGGGTCTCGCCTTCCCGCGCGACGTCGGCCAGGCGGTGAAGTCCGCGACGGAGCTGTACCGGCTGGACCTCGCGGGCCGCCGCGCCGGCTCCGGCGGCATCTGGCAGTCCCTCGCCGGTTCGTTCGCGGTGAGCGCGTACGCCACGCCCGCCTCACGGTGGCTGATAACCCCGGCCGACAGTTCGGTCGCGCGCGAGGCGAGCCCGTCCGACGGCTCCGGCGCACCGCTCAAAGTCGGCCACAGCGATGTGCGGAAACTGCGGGAGGCCGCGGAGGACGCCCGGCGCTGGGACTCCAAGTACGGCGGCGGCGACTGGCGTTCGTCGATGGTCCCCGAGTGCTTAAGGGTCGAGGCGGCGCCGCTGCTGCTCGGCTCCTACTCCGACGACGTCGGCCGCTCCCTCTTCGGCGCGGCGGCCGAACTCACCCGTCTCGCGGGCTGGATGGCGTTCGACACCGGCCAGCAGGAGGCGGCGCAGCGCTACTACATCCAGGCCCTGCGCCTGGCCCGTGCGGCGGCCGACGTGCCCCTCGGCGGGTACGTCCTCGCGTCGATGTCGCTCCAGGCGACGTACCGCGGCTTCGGCGACGAGGGCGTGGACCTCGCCCAGGCCGCGCTGGAGCGCAACCGCGGTCTGGCCACCGCCCGCACCCTGAGCTTCTTCCGCCTCGTCGAGGCACGCGCGCACGCACGCGCCGGGGACGCGCAGGCGGCCGGCGCCGCGCTGAAGTCGGCGGAGAGCTGGCTGGAGCGGTCCCGTCCCGGCGACAGCGACCCGAGCTGGCTCGGCTTCTACTCCTACGACCGTTTCGCCGCCGACGCCGCCGAGTGCTACCGCGACCTGAAGGCGCCCCGCCAGGTGCGCCGCTTCACCGAGCAGGCGCTGTCGAAGCCCACGGAGGAGTTCGTGCGCTCGCACGGGCTGCGCCTGGTGGTCTCCGCCGTCGCCGAACTGGAGTCCGGGAACCTGGACGCGGCCTGCGAGCAGGGCGTACGCGCCGTGGAGGTGGCGGGGCGCATCTCCTCCGCGCGCACCACGGAGTACGTCAAGGACCTGCTGCACCGGCTGGAGCCGTACGGCGACGAACCGCGCGTGGTCGAGCTGCGCGAGCGCGCCCGCCCGCTGCTGATGACCACGGCCTGACCCGTCCCGCCCCGCCCTTGGTTTGAAGCCGTTGTCAGTGGCGCAGTGCACTATCGACGCGGGAGGTGGCGCAGGTGGTGGCGGGGTCGTACGACTGTGACGTGGTGGTGATCGGCGGCGGGATCGTCGGCCTGTCGACGGCGTATGCCATCGGGCGGGCCGTCCCGGGCACGCGGGTGACCGTGCTGGAGAAGGAGCAGGACACGGCCCGGCACCAGACGGGCCGCAACAGCGGGGTGATCCACAGCGGCGTCTACTACCGCCCGGGCTCCCTGAAGGCGCGGTACGCGGTCTCGGGCGCGGCCGAGATGGTCAAGTTCTGCGCGGAGTACGACATCCCGCACGCGGTGACGGGCAAGCTGATCGTCGCCACGGAGCGGGAGGAGCTGCCCCGGCTGCACGCCCTGGTGCAGCGCGGCCGGGAGAACGGCCTGTCGGTGCGCGAGCTGTGCGGCGCGCAGATCGCGGAGTACGAGCCGGAGGTCGAGGGCCTCGCCGCGATCCACGTCGGCACCACCGGCATCTGCGACTACGGGGCGGTGGCCCGCCGGCTCGCGGAGGCGTCCGGCGCCGACGTGCGGCACGGCGCGGAGGTGGTCCGCATCGACCGCCGCCCCGACCGGGGCGTGGCCGTGCTGACGGCGGCCGGCGACATCGTGCGCGCCCGGATGCTGGTGAACTGCGCGGGACTGCACTGCGACCGGATCGCGCTGCTCACGGGCGACGAGCCGGACGCCCGCATCGTGCCCTTCCGCGGGGAGTACTACGAGCTGGCCCGCCCCGAACTGGTGCGCGGCCTGGTCTACCCGGTGCCGGACCCGGCGTTCCCGTTCCTCGGCGTCCACCTCACCCGGGGCACGGACGACAGCGTGCACGTGGGACCGAACGCGGTCCCGGCGCTGGCCCGCGAGGGGTACGACTGGCGGACGGTGCGGCCGCGCGAGCTGGGGGCGACCCTGGCCTGGCCGGGCTCCTGGCAGCTGGCCCGCCGCCACTGGCGGTACGGCGCCGGGGAGCTGCACCGCTCGCTGTCCAAGCCGGCCTTCGCGCGGGCGGTGCGGCGGCTGCTGCCCGCCGTGCGGGACGAGGACCTGGTGCCGACCGCGGCGGGGGTGCGGGCGCAGGCGGTGCTGCGCGACGGCACGCTGGTGGACGACTTCCTGATCCGGGAGGCGCCCCGCGCGGTGCACGTGCTGAACGCCCCGTCGCCCGCCGCGACCGCCTCGCTGCCGATCGGCCGGGAGATCGCCCGCCGGGCGCTGGCCGGCCTCGCCGAGAGCGAGCGGTGAGCGCGCGGGACGGAGCCGGTGACGGGAGCGGGCGTCGGGCCGGTGCGCGCGGCCGGGCGGCCGTGTGCGTCGTCCCCGTAAAATCGAGGGCACTGTGTCTGATTCCGTGATGAGCACCCCCGAAGCACCGCACGCCGAGCGGACCGCCGGCGAGCCGGCCCCCCGCGCCCGCGCGAAGGGGGAGCCGCGCTTCCCCGACGGCCCGAAGGCCGACCCCGCCGGGTCGCACTTCGAGCGCCGGATCCGCAGCTTCCAGCCCCGCCGCAGCCGCGTCACCGCGGGCCAGGCGGACGCGCTGCAGCGGCTGTGGCCGGTGTGGGGGCTCGACATCGACGGCAGCCGCCGGCTGGACCTGGCCGAGCTGTTCGGCAACGGCCGGCCGGTCGTCCTGGAGATCGGCTTCGGCATGGGCGAGGCCACCGCGGAGATGGCCGCCGCCGACCCGGGGACGAACATCCTCGCGGTGGACGTCCACACCCCCGGCCAGGGCCATCTGCTGCTCCTCGCCGAGGAGCGCGGGCTGACCAACGTGCGCGTGGCGAACGGCGACGCGATCATCCTGCTGCGCGAGATGCTCGCCCCGGACTCGCTGAGCGGGCTGCGTGTCTTCTTCCCCGACCCCTGGCCGAAGAAGCGGCACCACAAGCGGCGGCTGATCCAGCCCGAGTTCCTGACCCTGGCCTCGTCCCGCCTGGCGCCGGGCGCGCTCGTGCACTGCGCCACCGACTGGGAGCCGTACGCGGAGCAGATGCTCGAGGTGCTGACCGCGCACCCCGACTTCGAGAACACCCGGGAGGACGGCGGTTTCGCGCCGCGTCCCGAGTTCCGGCCGCTCACCCGTTTCGAGCGTCAGGGGCTGGACAAAGGTCATGTGGTGAACGACCTGCTCTTCCGCCGCGTACCGCACGACGACCGCGCCGGGCAGCGGGACGGGGGCGCCGCCTGACCTCCCCGACCCTCCTGAGCCGGCACGCAGCCCTGCCCCCTTCTCGTTAGGGTCGAATCCGTGGCCAGCAGCCCTCCGTATCCGCCGTACCCCGGCGCAGCTCCCGGCAGCACGCTGCGGCACCCGCACTGGTGGCGGCGCCCGGCGGTCCGCTACGGAGCGGTGGTCACCCTGCTGGCCCTGTCCGGTCTGGTGATCCTCGCGCTGGTACGGGAGCAGACGGGCACGCAGGGCTTCCTCGTCGGTCTGGGGCTTGCCGTGCTGCCGGTGCCGCTGCTGCTCGCGGCGTTCCGCTGGCTGGGGCGGGTGGAGCCGGGCCCCTGGCGGAACCTGCTGTTCGCCTTCGCCTGGGGCGCGTGCGCGGCGGCGCTGATCGCGATCGTGGCGAACAGCTTCGCCACCCGGTGGATAGCCACGACCACCGCCGACCCGGCCGGCGCCGACACCCTGGGCGCGACGGTCATAGCGCCGGTGGTGGAGGAGACGGCGAAGGCGGCGGCGGTGCTGCTGCTCTTCCTGTTCCGCAGACGCGACTTCCACGGGATCCTCGACGGCGTGGTGGCGGCCGGGTTCACCGCGACCGGTTTCGCGTTCACCGAGAACGTCCTCTACCTGGGCAACGCCTTCGGCACCGACCAGCTCACCGGCGGCAGCGGCATCGCCTCCGTCACGGCGGCGACCTTCTTCGTCCGCATCGTCATGTCGCCCTTCGCGCACCCCCTGTTCACCGTGCTCACCGGCATCGGCTTCGGCGCGGCCGCGCTGGCCGCCGACCGGCAGCGGGTGCGGCGTGTCCTCCTCCCCCTGGCCGGGCTGCTGCTCGCGATGGGCATGCACGCCCTGTGGAACGGCTCGGCCACGCTCGGCCAGTTCGGCTTCATCGCGGTGTACGGGGCGTTCATGGTGCCGACGTTCGGGCTGCTGACCTGGCTGGTGGTGTGGACGCGGCAGCGGGAGCTGCGGACGGTGCGCACGGAGCTGCCCGCGTACGCGGTGGCGGGCTGGCTGCGTCCGGCGGAGCCGTTCGCGCTGGGCTCGATGCGGGCGCGTCGCCTCGCCCGGAAGTTCGCCCGCGAGCACGGAGGGAAGCCCGCGGCCCGCGCGGTCACCCAGTACGAGGCGTACGCGACCCAGCTGGCGTTCCTGCGGAACCGGGGCCGCGCGGGGAAGGCGGGGGCGGACTTCGTGACGCGGGAGCGGGAGCTGCTGCTGGAGCTGTGGCGCCGGCGCGCGGCGGCCCGCCCCGCGCTGGAGCACGCGGCCCGGCTCACGGCGCCCCCGGTGCCGTACGGCGCGGGGTGGGCGTACGGGCCCATGCCCGCCGTGTGGCCGGCGCAGCCGCCGTACCCGGCGTACGGGGAGAACCCCTACCGCCGCTGAGGAAAGAACCCCGGACATACCGAACCGGCAGCCCTGACGTCGGGGGGTCGTCGTCGGGGCTGCCGGCGTTCACGGCGTCGGCGGCCGGGAGACGGCCGCCGGGTGGTTCAGATGGAAAGGCCCTTGCCGGCCAGCCAGGCGGCCGGGTCGACGCTGCCGGAGCCGGTGTGCACCTCGAGGTGGAGGTGGGCGCCGGTGACGTTGCCGGTGGCGCCGACGCGGCCGATCACGTCGCCGGTGTTGACCTTCTGGCCGACGCTGACGTTGATCGACGACTGGTGGGCGTACCAGACCTCGGTGCCGTCGTCGAGGGTGAGCACGGTCTTGTAGCCGTACGAGCCGTCCCAGCCGGCGGAGGTGATCGTGCCGGTGTGCACCGCCTTGATCAGGGTGCCGGTGGGGGCGGCGAAGTCGAGGCCCGTGTGGTAGCCGGAGGACCAGTAGGCGCCGGCCTGACCGAAGGTCGAGGTGATGGTGTACGAGGAGGTCGGCAGCGCGTACTGCTTGGCCAGCTCGGCGAGGCGCTCGGCCTCGGCCTTCTTCGCGGCCTCCTCCTCCGCCTTCTTCTTGGCGGCCTCGGCCTTCTCCTTGGCCTCCTTCTCCGCCTTGGCGGCGGCCTCGGCGGCCTCCTTCTCGGCGGCGGCGAGGGCGGCGGCCTGCGCCTTGTTCTGCGCCTGGCCCTGCTGCTGCTCGACCTGGGCCATGATGCGGGCGCGCAGCGCCTCGCCGGCGTCGGCGGCGCCCTCCTCGGCGCCCGCGTCGGCGGCGGCCATCCGGCCGATGTCGCTGAGGGGGGTGCTGGAGCCCTTCGGTGTTTCCTCGTCGGAGATGAGGGAACCCACGTTGGGCAGGTCGGGCATGGAGATGGAGACGGGCGGCTTGCCGGTCTGGGCGCTGGCCATGCCGCCGGCGCCGACGGCGGCTATGACGCCGACGCCCAGGACGGTGGAGCTGCGGGCGAGTCCGCCTCCGCGCTGCTTGGCGACGCGGTGCCGGCCGCGCACGGGCCGGACGGACTCCGCGGTGGGGTTCCACTCCTCGAAGGGGCCCTCTTCGGCGCCGGGGGCGCCGTAGGCGAAGGTGTCGCTCGGCTTGAACGGGGCCTCGGGGGCAGGCGGGTTGGACGCCACGTGGGCGCGCTCCTTTCCTTCCTTCTTCGCCTACCGGGTTAGCTGACGGGTTCGGAGCAGGAAGGTCTCCTACGCGCGTATACGAACCGTGTTCCCACGGCGGTATCCGCCCGATTCACCCCATGGTGGTGGTTCCCCGGTTCCCTTGCGGGATTCGGCGCGTGCGCACGGAGCCGACTTCTGTGACGGCTGGGACGACCGCGCTGCGTTATCGAACGTTAATAGACGCGGGGGCCGGATTCCAAGCCGTTCCTCTTGATCGTTAACGATTTCCGCACGGACTTAAGCACCATGAGCGGGCGAAAACGGGCGAGTTGACCGGGCGTCCGACGACCCGTCGAATCTGACGGTGCCTCAGTTGTTATGCGCTGCGGCGCCGTTCGCTCACTGTGCGTGAAAGGCGGGGCGGCGGTGGTGTCGTGGAGAAACACCGAGGGCCGGAACCCTTTCGGATTCCGGCCCTCGGCCTTCAGTAGCGGGGACAGGATTTGAACCTGCGACCTCTGGGTTATGAGCCCAGCGAGCTACCGAGCTGCTCCACCCCGCGTCGGTGAACACCAGTGTACGGCATCCGCGGGGTGCTCCGCACATCCCTTCCCTGTGGGTGCGTTCAACCGCCCAGCAGGTGCGCGTTCGGCGCTTTCGCAAGCTGCTCGAACTCCGGCAGCACCACCACCGTGGCGCCCCCCTCGGCCAGTACGGCGCTGCCGTCGGCGTCCGTCACGAAGGTGTCCGGCTCCCGCCAGGCGGTGACCACCCGGCGCACCCCCGCGTCCAGGATCAGCCGCGCGCAGGGCGCCGGCCGGGACGCGCGGCGGGCGCACGGCTCCAGGCTGGAGTAGACGGTGGCGCCGGCCAGCCGCGGGTCGGTGGGGTCGGCCTTGGCGAGCGCGGCCTCCTCCGCGTGCACCACGGGGTCGTCGCCCTCACGGGAGTGGCCCCGCGCCAGCTCGGTGCCGTCGGCGGCGACCACGACCGCGCCGACGCTGAACGCGGTCTCGGAGGGCGGGCACCGGGCGGCCAGCTCGCAGGCGAGGGCGAGCCAGTGGCGGTCGGCGGCGGACGGCAGCGGACCGGTGCCCGGCGCGGTGGGCTCGTAGCGCATCAGGACGACGTCGCCGATCGGCCGGGTCTCGACCAGGCGCAGCCGTCCGCCCTGGTAGGCGCCGGGGCCGAACAGGCGGGGGGCGTCCGGGTCGCCGACGAACAGCGGGGCGAGGACGAGCTGGATCTCGTCGGCGAGGCCCTCGGTCATCAGCTGGGTGTGGATCCGCCCGCCGCCCTCCACCATCAGCCGCCGCACCCCGCGCGCGTCGTGCAGGTGCTCCAGCACCCGCCGCCAGTCCAGGGCGTCGCCGAGCGGCACGACGTCGGCGGCGATGCCCAGGGCGCGGGCCCGTTCGGCGCCCTTGTCGGTGGTGTAGAGCACCTTCTCGCCGCCGGTGTGCCAGAAGCGGGCCGTCGGGTCGAGGTCGCCGGAACCGCTCACCGTGACCTTCAGCGGGTACTCCGGCAGGCCGTCGGCGACCCGGGCGGCGCGGCGCCCGGGCGAGTTGACCAGCAGCCGGGGGTTGTCGGCGCGGATCGTGCCGGCGCCGACCAGGATGGCGTCCACGGACGCCCGTACCTCGTCGACCCGGTCGAAGTCGGCCGGGCTCGACAGCAGCAGCCGCTCCGGGCCGGTGTCGTCCAGGTAGCCGTCGAGGGAGACGGCGGCGGACAGCAGGACGTGCGGGTACGGCATCGGCGGGCTCTCCCGGGTGCGGGCGGCGGCGGGACCGCTGCGCGGTCCGTCCCCAGTCTGGCAACCCGTGCGGCCGGGGGCGGAGGTCAGGGCTCGATCAGGCCGACCCGGATCGCGTACCGGGTGAGCTCCAGGCGGTCCTTCAGGCCCAGCTTGGCGAGCAGGTTGGCGCGGTGCCGCTCCACCGTCTTGGGGCTGATCACCAGCATGTCCGCGATCTGCTGGGAGGTGTGGCCCTCGGCGACGAGCTTGAGGATCTGCTCCTCGCGGTCGGTGATGGCCTTCGCGGGCAGGGTCCGGCCCTCCCGCGCGAGGTCCAGGTAGTTGTGGATGAGGGCGTTGACCGCCCCCGGGTAGAGGAAGGGCTCGCCGCGCATGGTGGCGTGGCAGGCCTGCACGAGGTCCTGGTCGGCGACCGACTTCAGGACGTAGCCGGAGGCCCCGGCGGCCAGCGCCTCGAAGAAGAACTGCTCGTTGTCGTACATGGTCAGCACGAGGATCCGGGTCTCCGGCAGGGTGCGGGAGAGTTCACGGGCCGCCTGGAGACCGGTCAGGCGCGGCATGGCGATGTCGAGGATGGCCAGGTCGGGGCGGTGCTCGCGGGCCAGTTCGAGGGCTTCGGCGCCGTCGGCGGCCTCCGCCACCACGGTCAGGTCCGGTTCGCCGTCCAGGATGAGACGGACCCCCCGGCGGACCAGCGCGTGGTCGTCGGCGAGGAGGATACGGGTGGGGGAGGCGTCGGTCATGGTTCAGCGTTTCCGGTCGGTGGACGTCGGTCACGGGGGCGGCGCGTGCGCGGGCGCGGAGCCGCGCACGACGGCCGGGGTGGTCGAGGGGACGGACTTGCGCACGGGCCGTACGGGGACGAGCGCGTGCGCGGGGAAGCGCGCGGGGACGGGCACGGCGAGCCGCAGCTCGGTGCCACCGCCCGCGCGGGGCTCCACGGTCAGTTCGGCGCCCACCAGCAGCGCCCGCTCCCGCATGCCGCGGATGCCGGCGCCCTCGTCGGCACCGCCGATGCCGCGGCCGTCGTCGCGGACCCGCAGCTCGACCCCGCCGGGCGTGCGGCGCAGGGCCAGCTCGGCGCGGCGCGCCCTCGCGTGCCGCGCCACGTTGGTGAGGCCCTCCTGCGCGACCCGGTAGAGCACCAGCTCCGACTCGCGGTCCAGCTCGGGCAGGTCGGGGTCGAGGCAGTGCTGCACGGACAGCCCGGGGCCGCCGAACTCGGTGGCGAGAGCCCTGAGGGCGCTGGCCAGGCCCAGTTCGTCCAGCACGCCGGGGCGCAGCCGGCGGGCGATCCACCGGATCTCCTCCAGGGAGGCGCGGGTGGTCTCCTGCACCTGGCGGAGCTCGTCGCCGAGCTCCGCGGGGGCGTGGTCGGCGGCCCGCTTCAGCTGGAGCAGCACGGCGGTCAGCGACTGGCCGACCTCGTCGTGCAGCTCACGCGCGATACGGCGGCGCTCCGCCTCCTGCGCGGACAGGGCGCGTGCGCTGCTGGTGGCCCGCTCGTCCTCGAGCCGGTCGAGCATCGTGTTGTACGTGGTGATCAGCTCGGCGATCTCCCCGCGCCCGCCGACCGCGGTCCGGTGCCCGGGACGCAGCAGGTCGGTGGTGTTCATGGCGCGGGTGAGGCGCTGCAGCGGGGCGAGTCCCACGCGCAGCAGCAGGGCGTTGGCGACGAGCATCGCCGCCAGGCCCACGGTGAGCACGGCCGCCTCGGTGAGCAGCACGGGCGTGGACACCGTGACGGGTCCGAGGAGCAGGGCGGTGGCGACGATCAGCACGACGGCGTTCAGCAGGAAGATGCGCCAGAACAGAGGCACCCGGTTCCGCCTCCTCGCCGTCGGTACGCTCAAGGCCCCGACAGCCCGCGGCCGGGGGCGCGGCGCGGGCCGTCACCGTCCAGCCTCCGCTCCCGCGCGGGGCGGCGCCATCGGTGACAGTCCCCATTTTCCGGGCGTGGGCGGACCCGGGGCCACGGTGCCGTGCGTACCGGTCCCCCGGGGAGTTGGGGGGCGCGACGGATGGTTCCGGCCGTGCGCCCCGGGCGACCCTGGAGGCACCGTACCGGGCGGGTGACGACCTCGGCGCACGGGCAAACTCCTGGACATCGGCCCGAGTTCGCGGCATGCCGGCGGTTCGCGCACGTCCCGGTGCTCGGAGCGACGGCCGTCGACGGTGTGACCGGACGGCCACCTTCTGGGAAGGAGGAGCCGTGCCCCAGTCCGACGACGACCGCCTGGTCGACCTCGCGGCCCGACTCGAGCACGAGGACCCCCGTTTCGCCCGCTCCCTCGCCGCCGGCCGCCCGACGCGCCCGCGCGAGTACCGGCGGACCCGTGCCTGGTGGGTGCTGGTCGCGGGGCTGGGCATGCTGGTCGCGGGCATCGTCGTCCCCGACGGGCTGCTGATCGCGGCCGGCCTGGTGACCAGCGGCATCGGCGTGCAGCTCATCGACCCCTACCGGCGTCCTGACGAGGACGACGCCCGACGCCCGTCACCCCGCTGACCCGCCCCCTTCCGGGAACGCGAACGGCGCCCGTACCGGTCTGGCCGGTATGGGCGCCGTTCGCGCGCGCGTCGGGGTGCTTCCCCTCCCGCGGGAGGTAGGCCCTGTGGGACTCGAACCCACAACCAATGGATTAAAAGTCCACTGCTCTGCCAATTGAGCTAAGGGCCCCTGGCGATGTTGCCTCCCCGAGCATAGCCGGACGCGGGCGGGGAGCCGATCGGGTATCGGGCAGGCGCGTGGCGGTCACCGGGGGCACACAGGCGCGAGGGCCCGCGCGACGGTTGTCGCGCGGGCCCTCGGCGGTCACTTCGGTGAGGCGGTGTCAGCCGTTGCGCTTCCAGCGCGGCTTGTCCTCGCGGCGCTGGAACGAGCCGCCGCCGCGGTGGTCGTCACGACGACCGTAGGGGCGGTCGTGGCTGCCGGAGCGGAAGCCCGGGCGGTCGCCCTGACGGTCGCGGTTGAACGGGCGGTCGCTGCCCCGGTGGCCGGGACGGTCGTCGCGGCGGAAGCCGCCGCGGTCGCCGCCGTCACGGCGCTCGAAGGAACGGCCACCGCGGTCACCGCCACGGTCGTCACGGCGCTCGAAGGAGCGGCCGCCACGGTCGTCGCGTCGGTCGTCGCGTCGGTCGTCCCGGCGGTCGTCACGACGGAAGCCGCCACGGTCGCCACCACGGTCACGGTTGAAGTTCCCGCGGTCGCCGCGGTCGTCACGGCGGAACCCACCGCGGTCACCGCCACGGTCGTCACGGCGCTCGAAGGAACGCCCGCCACGGTCACCGCCGCGGTCGTCACGACGGAAGCCGCCACGGTCGCCACCACGGTCACGGTTGAAGCCGCCACGGTCGCCACGGTCGTCGCGACGGAACCCGCCGCGGTCGCCGCCACGGTCGTCACGGCGGAAGTTGCCGCGGTCACCGCGGTCGTCACGGCGGAACCCGCCACGGTCGTCCCGGTCGTCCCGCCGCTCACGCCGCTCGTACGGGGCCGAGGCCGCCGGGCGCTCGGCGCGCTCGGTCCGCTCGACGTCCCGCGCGGTCGGCTGCTCCGGCAGCGTCGCCTCGGCCTCGGCCACCACGGCGGCCGCCTCGGCGATCACGGCCTGCGGGTCGTCGCCCCGCTCACGCGCGGCGCGGGCCAGCAGCCGGTCGGCCTCCTCACGCAGCTCGGTGGCACGGCGCTGGGCGCGCTCCAGCTCCTTGGTGAGCTGGGCGACCTCGCGCTCGGCCTGCTGCGCGGCGTTGCCGGCGGACTCGGCCTGCACCTCGGTCATGGACCGGGCGCCGGTGATCTCGGCGACCTCCGGGTCGAAGGCCGCGCCCCCCTGGATGATGTGGCGCGTGGCGTCGACGCCCGCGTCCTCCATCAGGCGGAAGATCTGGCGCCGCTGGTGCGGCAGCGACAGGGAGACGACCGTGCCGGTGCGTCCGGCGCGCGCGGTGCGGCCGGCGCGGTGCAGGTAGTCCTTGTGGTCGCCGGCCGGGTCGACGTTCAGCACCAGGTCGATGCCGTCGACGTGGATGCCGCGGGCGGCGACGTCGGTGGCGACCAGGACGTTGACGTAGCCGTCCTTGAAGTCGGCGAGGGTGCGGGTACGGGCGCCCTGGGTCATGCCGCCGTGCAGCGCCTCGGCCTTCACGCCGGAGTCGCGCAGCTGCTCGGCGACGCGGTCGGCGCCGAGCTGGGTGCGGACGAAGATGATGGTGCGGCCCTTGCGGGAGGCGATGGCCGCGGTGACCGGCGCCTTGTCCTTGGGCTTCACGACGAGGATGTGGTGCGACATGGTCGTCACCGCGCCCTGTGCCGCGTCCACCTCGTGCGACACCGGGGAGTCGAGGTAGCGGTCGACGAGGGTCTTGATCTCGTTCTCCATGGTGGCGGAGAAGAGCATGCGCTGACCGCCCGCGGGAACCTGGTCGAGCAGCTCCGTCACCTCGGGCATGAAGCCGAGGTCGGACATCTGGTCGGCCTCGTCGAGGACCGCGATCTCCACGTTCGCAAGCGAGCAGGCGCCTCGGTTGATGATGTCGCGCAGGCGGCCCGGGGTGGCGACGAGGACGTCGACGCCGCGCTCGAGGGCGTAGATCTGGTTGCCCATGGAGGTGCCGCCGCAGACGACCTTCATCTTGAGGCCGAGGACGTCGCCGTAGGGCTGGAGGGCGTCGGCCACCTGCATGGCCAGCTCGCGGGTCGGCGTCAGGATGACCGCGCGCGGCTTGTGCTTCTCGGTGCGGCCGCCGGCGAGCTGCGCCAGGGTCGGCAGACCGAAGGAGAGGGTCTTGCCGGAGCCGGTGCGGCCACGGCCGAGGATGTCCTTGCCGGCCAGGGCGTCCGGGATGGTCGCGGCCTGGATCGGGAAGGGGGTGGTCACGCCGTTCTGCGCGAGCTTGCGCACGACGCCCTCGGGCAGACCGAGGGAGGCGAAGGTGATCTCGGGGGCCGCCGTCTCGACGGCGGCGGTGGTGTCGGTGTCCTCGGTGTTCTCGGGCACGACGACGTGATCAGTACTGGCGATGGGCATACGAATGCGAAACCTTCCGGAGTCTCTTCGGCACGCGCCCGTCAACTCCGTGATTCGCAGTTCGCAATTACGACCGCCTCAATGCGGTCCACCACGGCAAGGGAGAGAGTACGCGCCACACGGCGCGCTCTGTTGTGGCGCCGGGCAAATAGGATCAAACGATCTGCCACCATACGCACCCCGGCACCTCGGATGCAAATCCGCAGGTGAACGGGGTACCGGAGGGGGCTAGGCGGGCGCTCCCGCCCTCGGCGCGGGCTCCCGCTGCCCGAGCTGGGTGTCGGGCGGCTGGTGGGCGGACGAGGACGGCTCGGCCTGGGTCGGCTCGGACGTCGGCCCCGGGTCCTGCGGCGGGTCCGAGGGCTGCGAGTCCGGGGTGCGGCTGGGCTCGGGCGGGTCGGGGCGGTCGTCGGGGGTCGGGCGCGCGGGCTCGTCGGGGCCGCCGCCGTCGGACGCGGGGCGGCTCTCCTCGGCGGACGGCCGCCCGCCCGACGGGGACGGGCGCTCGCCCTTGCGCTTCTTCTTCCCGTCCTTGTCGTCCTTGTCCTCGCCGCTCTCCTCGTCGCGCCCGCCGTCGGCCCCGGCCGCTCCGTGGCCGGCCTTGCCGCCCACCCGGTCGGTGCCGCCGTCCGGGGCCTCGCCGCCCGAGCGTCCGGCGGAGTGGGACGGCGCGGCCTTCCCTCCGGCGTCGTCGTCACCCACGCTCACGCATCCGGCGGCAGCGGCGACGGCCACGACCGTGGCGGCCAGGCGGACGGGTACGTACAAGCGGCGCACGGGGCCACCTCCGGTTGGAGTACAGGGTCGACAAGCCCAACTCCCGTCACCCGCAAGAGGACACGCGAACGGCCTATCCGTAGCCGAGTGCGTGCAGCCGGGCGTCGTCGATCCCGAAGTGGTGCGCGATCTCGTGCACCACCGTGATCTCGGTCTCCGTGACCACGTCCTCCCGGGACTCGCACATCCGCAGGGTCGGCCCCCGGTAGATGGTGATCCGGTCGGGCAGCACCCCGGCGTACCACTCCCCCCGCTCGGTCAGCGGCGTCCCCTCGTAGAGCCCGAGCAGCTCCGGGTCGTCCGCCGGCGGCTCGTCCTCCACGAACACCGCGACGTTGTCCATGAGCCGCGTCAGCTCCGGGGGGATCCGGTCCAGCGCCTCGGCAACCAGCTCCTCGAACTCCTCGCGCGTCATCTCCAGCACGAAGCCATTGTCGGGGACGATCGGTCCGTACGAGAGGCGGGCGACGCCCGCATATCCGGCCGCCCGCACGGGCATAGGGGATCAATGGCCCGCGTCCCGACTGCCGTCATGAACCTGATCCACCGCCTCCCACGGCTCCCGCAGGCCCCGACCCGCCGCCACCCCTCGGGCGGCACCCGGCCCCCGGCCGCGCCGGCACTCGCGCTCACCCCCGGTGCACGGCCGCGCCCTTGGGCGCGCGCCCTCGGTCTGGTCGCGGTGGTGCTGCTCGGCGCATGGCTGGGCCTGCTCGTCGTCGGCAACGTCCGTGTGCCGGTCGGCCCGATGAACACCACCATGACCCTGCGCCCGTCCTTCAGCGGCGGCACGAAGATCAACATCTCGCCCCTGGGCGCGCTGCAGCTCGACAGCCACATCGCCCCGGTGCGTCTCGACGTCAACGTCGACCAGCTCGACCCCGAGCGCTCCCGTGCCCTGGTCGACCACCCGGAGCGTCTGTCGGGGCTCCAGGACGAGGTGACCGAGGACATCGCCCGCGGCACCGCGGACCTCGCCGTGCGCTCCTGCGTCGCCGTCGTCACCGGCGCCGCCACGCTCGGCCTGCTCGTCTACCGCCGTCCGCGCCGCGCCCTGGCCGCCGGAGGGCTCGCCCTCGGCCTGCTGGCCGCGTCCGGCGGCACGGCGTACGCGACCTGGAACCCGGACTCGGTGCTGGAGCCGAAGTTCTCCGGCCTGCTGTCCTCCGCGCCCTCGCTGGTCGGCGACGCGCGCAGCATCGTCACCGAGTTCGACGTCTACCAGCAGGAGTTGGCCCGTCTGGTCACCAACGTGACCAAGCTCTACGACGCCACGTCCACGCTCCCCGTCTACCAGCCGGACCCGACCACCATCCGCGTCCTGCACGTCTCCGACATCCACCTCAACCCCGCGAGCTGGAAGATCATCGCCTCGCTGGTGGAGCAGTACCGGGTGGACGTGATCGTCGACTCCGGCGACACGATGGACCACGGCACGGCCGCCGAGAACGGCTTCCTGGACCCGATCGAGAACCTGGGCGCGCCGTACGTGTGGGTGCGGGGCAACCACGACTCGCTCGTCACCCAGCGCTACCTGGACCGGATGAGGAACGTGCACGTCCTCGACGACGGCCGGGCGCGGACCATCGCGGGCCTGCGCTTCGCCGGCATCGGCGACCCGCAGTTCACCCCCGACCGCACCCAGAGGACCGGCGCCGAGCAGTCCCAGGAGCTGGCGGGCGCCCGACTGGCCTCCGCGATGCTGGACCAGAAGCGGGCAGGCACCCCGGTGGACGTGGCGGTCGTCCACGAGCCGTCGGCGGCCCGCGAGGTCGACGGCACCGTGCCGCTGGTCCTCTCCGGCCATCTGCACCGCGAGGACACCGAGGTCATGCGGTACGGCACCCGGCTGCGCGTCGAGGGGTCCACCGGCGGCAGCGGGCTGCGCGCGATCGAGGGCAAGTACCCCGACCCGATCGAGACGTCGATCCTCTACTTCGACCGGGACACCAAGCGCCTCCAGGCGTGGGACTCGATCGAGCTGGGCGGTCTCGGGCTCACCACGGCGGAGGTCAGCCGGCACCTGCCCGAGGAGAACCAGCCGGGCGCGGACAGCTCCCCATCCCCCTCCGGCAGCTCCCCCGGCACCTCGTCCGGCAGCCCCTCGGGAACCACCCCCGGATCACCCCCCGCCACGCCGTCGCGACCCCGCTCCTAAACCGTTTTGGCGAACCATCCCGCCATCCCATATGCTTCTCACGTCCCCGACGCGCTGAGAAGCGCCCAGGCGGGCCGATAGCCCTCATCGTCTAGCGGCCTAGGACGCCGCCCTTTCAAGGCGGTAGCACGGGTTCGAATCCCGTTGGGGGCACGCACCACCCTGTGCAACACTGTCGTACGACACAAGCTTGGTCCTGTGGAGCAGTTTGGAGTGCTCGCCACCCTGTCAAGGTGGAGGCCGCGGGTTCAAATCCCGTCAGGACCGCTGATGTTTCACGTGAAACATCGCGGCTGGGTAGCTCAGTTGGTACGAGCGTCCGCCTGAAAAGCGGAAGGTCGCCGGTTCGACCCCGGCCCCAGCCACAGCAAAGGCCCCGATCTCTGATCGGGGCCTTGTTGTGTGCCCTGGTCGTACGCCCGGGCAAAATGGCTCGCCGCCTTTTTCCGCGGTCTGAGATCCTGGAGTCCGTATGTCTACGCACTCTGCCCCCGCCCTCGGTTCTCTCGCCTCCCGCCTCTCCGAGCTGTCGCTGCGCGATGCGCACCGGCTCGGGAGGCGGCTCGAGGGTGCCCGCAAGATCCGTAAGCCGGAGGCGCGTGCCGCCGTGCTCGGTGAGATCGAGGCGGAGGTCGCCGCGGCCGAGGAGCGGATGGCGGCGCGCCGGGCCAGGGTTCCGGAGGTCCGGTATCCCGAGCAGCTGCCCGTCAGCCAGAAGAAGGACGCCATCGCCGAGGCCATCCGTGATCACCAGGTGGTGATCGTGGCCGGTGAGACGGGCTCCGGCAAGACCACGCAGATCCCGAAGATCTGCATGGAGCTGGGGCGCGGCGTCCGCGGCATGATCGGGCACACCCAGCCCCGGCGGATCGCGGCCCGTACGGTGGCCGAGCGGGTCGCCGAGGAGCTGGACACCCCGCTCGGCGAGGCCGTCGGCTGGAAGGTCCGCTTCACCGACCAGGTCGACCCGGAAGCCACGTTCATCAAGCTGATGACGGACGGCATCCTGCTCGCGGAGATCCAGACCGACCGCGAACTGCGCGCCTACGACACGATCATCATCGACGAGGCGCACGAACGGTCCCTGAACATCGACTTCCTGCTCGGCTATCTCGCGCAGCTGCTGCCGAAGCGTCCCGACCTCAAGGTCGTCATCACCTCGGCGACCATCGACCCCGAGCGCTTCTCCCGGCATTTCGGCGACGCCCCGATCATCGAGGTCAGCGGGCGGACGTATCCGGTGGAGGTGCGCTACCGGCCGCTGCTGGAGGAGGACTCCGAGGACGCCGACCGGGACCAGATCACCGCGATCACCGACGCCGTCGAGGAGCTGATGGCGGAGGGTCCCGGCGACATCCTGGTATTCCTCTCCGGTGAGCGGGAGATCCGGGACACGGCGGACGCGCTGAACAAGAAGCGGTACCGCTCGACCGAGGTGCTGCCGCTGTACGCCCGGCTGTCGCACGCCGAGCAGCACCGGGTGTTCCAGCAGCACAGCGGCCGCCGGATCGTGCTGGCGACGAACGTGGCCGAGACGTCCCTCACCGTCCCCGGCATCAAGTACGTCATCGACCCCGGCTTCGCCCGTATCTCGCGCTACAGCCACCGCACCAAGGTGCAGCGGCTGCCGATCGAGCCCGTTTCGCAGGCCAGCGCCAACCAGCGCAAGGGCCGCTGCGGCCGTACCTCGGACGGCATCTGCATCCGGCTGTACAGCGAGGAGGACTTCCTCTCCCGTCCCGAGTTCACCGACGCGGAGATCCTGCGGACCAACCTCGCCTCGGTCATCCTCCAGATGACGGCCGCCGGCCTGGGTGAGATCGAGAAGTTCCCCTTCATCGACCCGCCGGACCACCGCAACATCCGCGACGGCGTCCAGCTGCTCCAGGAGCTCGGCGCGCTGGACCCCACGCAGAAGGACCCGCGCAAGCGCCTCACGCAGACCGGCCGGAAGCTGGCCCAGCTGCCGGTGGACCCGCGACTGGCGCGCATGGTGCTGGAGGCGGAGCGCAACGGCTGCGTCCGCGAGGTCATGGTCATCGCCGCCGCGCTGTCGATCCAGGACCCGCGCGAGCGGCCCGCCGACAAGCAGACGCAGGCCGACCAGCAGCACGCCCGCTTCCGCGACGAGACCAGCGACTTCCTCGCGTTCCTCAACCTGTGGCGGTACATCCGCGAGCAGCAGAAGGAGCGCGGCTCCTCGTCGTTCCGCCGGATGTGCAAGCAGGAGTACCTGAACTTCCTGCGCATCCGCGAGTGGCAGGACATCTACGCCCAACTGCGGACCGTCGCCAAGCAGATGGGGATCCACCTCGACGACCAGGACGCCCCCGCCGACCGCATCCACGTCTCCCTGCTGGCCGGTCTGCTCTCGCACATCGGCATGAAGGACGTGAAGGAGTCCAAGGACTCCGGTCAGGGCGGCGGCCGGCGCGAGGGCGGGCGCAACGAGTACCTCGGCGCGCGCAACGCCAAGTTCGCCATCTTCCCGGGCTCCGCGCTGTTCAAGAAGCCGCCGCGGTTCGTGATGTCGGCGGAGCTGGTGGAGACGTCCCGGCTGTGGGCGCGGGTCAACGCGAAGATCGAGCCGGAGTGGGTCGAGCCGCTCGCCGAGCACCTGGTCAAGCGCACCTACAGCGAGCCGCACTGGGAGAAGGACCAGGCGGCCGTGATGGCGTACGAGAAGGTCACGCTGTACGGCGTGCCGATCGTGGCGCAGCGGAAGGTGAACTACGGGCGGATCGACCCGGAGCTGTCCCGGGAGCTGTTCATCCGCAACGCCCTGGTCGAGGGCGACTGGCGCACGCACCACAAGTTCTTCGCGGACAACCGCAAACTGCTGACCGAGGTCGAGGAACTGGAGCACCGGGCGCGGCGCCGGGACATCCTGGTCGACGACGAGACCCTCTTCGACTTCTACGACCAGCGGATCCCCGACCATGTGGTGTCGGGGGCGCACTTCGACTCGTGGTGGAAGCACAAGCGGCGCGAGCAGCCCGACTTCCTCGACTTCGAGCGGGAGATGCTGATCCGTGAGTCGGCGGACGCGGTCACCAAGGCCGACTACCCCGACACCTGGCGCCAGGGCCCGCTCACGTTCCGTGTGACGTACCAGTTCGAGCCCGGCGCGGACGCGGACGGCGTGACCGTCCACATCCCGCTCCAGGTGCTGAACCAGGTCACGGACGAGGGCTTCGACTGGCAGATCCCGGGTCTGCGCGAAGAGGTCGTCACGGAGCTGATCCGCTCCCTGCCCAAGCCGATCCGGCGCAACTACGTGCCGGCGCCGAACTACGCGAAGGCGTTCCTGGAGCGGGCCGTGCCACTGCAGGAGCCGCTGACCGTCACGATGGCCCGCGAGCTGAAGCGGATGGTCGGGGTGCCGTTCGAGGCGGAGGACTTCGACTGGTCCCGTGTCCCCGACCACTTGAAGGTGACGTTCAGGATCGTCGACGAGCGGCGCCGCACGCTCGCCGAGGACAAGGACCTGGAGGCGCTGAAGCTCAAGCTGCGTCCCAAGGCGCGCAAGGCGCTGTCGCAGGCGGCGGCCGCCACGGCGCAGCGTCAGGGCGGGGAGTCGCTGGAGCGCAAGGGGCTGACGGACTGGACGATCGGTTCGCTCACCCGGGTGTTCGAGACGCGCAGGGCCGGCCAGCCGGTGAAGGCGTATCCGGCTCTGGTGGACGACGGCGACTCGGTGTCGGTGCGGCTGTTCGACTCGGAGGCCGAGCAGGCGGAGGCGATGTGGAAGGGCACCCGGCGGCTGATCCTGCTGAACATCCCGGTCAACCCCGCGAAGTTCGCGTCCGAGAAGCTGACCAATCCTCAGAAGCTCGCCCTGTCCGCCAATCCGCACGGTTCGGTGCAGGCGCTGTTCGACGACTGCGCCATGGCCGCGGCGGACAAGCTGATCGCGGACTTCGGCGGCCCGGTGTGGGACGAGGAGTCGTACCGGAAGCTGTTCGACAAGGTGCGCGCGGAGATCGTCGACACGACGGTCCGAGCGGTCGGGCAGGTGCAGCAGGTGCTGGCCGCCTGGCAGGCCTGTGAGCGCCGTCTGAAGGGCGTCCGCAGCCCCGCGCTGCTGCCGAACCTCCAGGACGTCCGCACGCAGCTGGACGCGTTGGTGAAGCCGGGCTTCGTGACCGAGGCGGGGCTGCGCCGGCTGCCGGACCTGATGCGCTACCTGGTGGCCGCGGACCGCCGGCTCCAGCAGATGCCGACGAACGTGCAGCGGGACACCACGCGCATGGCGAAGGTCCACGAGATGCAGGACGAGTACGCCTGGCTCCTGGAGCAGATGCCGCGGGGGCGGCCGGTGCCGCAGCAGGTGCGGGACATCCGCTGGATGATCGAGGAGCTGCGGGTCAGCTATTTCGCGCACGCGCTGGGCACGGCGTACCCCGTGTCGGACAAGCGGATCGTCAAGGCGATCGACGCCGCCGCGCCGTGACGGGAACCGTACACAGGGTGAGTTCGACCAGGGGGCTCCTGCTCCTGTACAGTCCTTCTCGCAGCGCAACGCAGGAAAGCGCCGCGACTGAGGTCCTGTGGAGCAGTTTGGAGTGCTCGCCACCCTGTCAAGGTGGAGGCCGCGGGTTCAAATCCCGTCAGGACCGCATACCGGAAGGCCCGCCCCCCGTAAGGGATGGCGGGCCTTCCGCATGTGCGGACCCGTCAGGACAGCCCGGAGGCGCCGTGAAGGCTCCTCCGCAGGCCGTGCCCCGAGAGGGACCCCGACGCCCTTCTCGCGGGCGCCTGCGCCGTCTTGACGGCCTCGCGGTCCCTCGGTACTCCAGGAACAGGACATGTGTCCGTGGGGGGACCGGAGGTGGGGCATGACGGCATCGGCCAGGCATGAGACACGGGCGCTGCTCCGCGCGCATCTCGCGGCCGCGTCGTCGTACCGGCATCTCACCCGTCACTGCCCGGTCTGCCACCGTCTCCAGCGTCTGGCGATGGACTCCGCGCCCCTCGACGGCGCCGAGGCCCCGGAGGCGCCCCAGGGGCCGCCCGAACCCGCCGAGGACCCCCAGGAACAAGCGGCCGCCGACGCGCGTTCCGTCTAGCGCATATGCCGTCGGCTCAACAACCCAACTGGTCTGTGACGGGTGTCACCGCATGAGTTTTCACAAGGGTGGAACTTACGCCTCGCCTACAACAGGTCAATTTAATATGTGCAATTGCACTCTCCCGAGTACTCCGCCCCGGCCCCTCCACAGCTGATCCCACAGGCGCCCTCAGACTCCGACAAGCCCGCGCACAGAAGGCCGTTGAGGCCGTCCGGCCCCGCACGGAGACCCACCACCGGCGCACAAAAAAGATCGCGCTGGACTCGGCGGAGTCCAGCGCGATCGACGACGCACCCGGTGTTCAGTTGGCTGTGAAGCTCTGATTCGGTGGGGCGAGGGGGCTGTTGGGGCAGTCCCCGCGTCGCTTGGAGCTAAAGTTCCCGGGCGTCGCGGCCGGTGGGGGACCAGCCGGTTCTGCCCGGTTCATGCAGGTTCAGGCCTCGCTGCGCTGCTGCGGGATGCCCGCGAGCAGTGCGCGGACCTCGGCCTCGCGGTAGCGGCGGTGGCCGCCGAGCGTGCGGATCGACGTGAGCTTGCCGGCCTTCGCCCAGCGCGTGACCGTCTTCGGGTCGACGCGGAACATGGTGGCAACCTCAGCGGGGGTCAGCAGCGGCTCGGCATCAGGGGTGCGAGCGGTCATGAGCGGCCTCCTCGGGAGAACCGAACCTTCTCGGTTCTTTCCTCTAAATTCTGCACCTTGACCCGCGTTGCCCGAAATGGCGGACGCGAGTCGAGTCGGTTATAGGACGAACGGCTTGTCCTCGGCACTACAACTACACCATCTGTCCAGCCACGTCGGCCAAACCGATGGAATTGCCCTCCCAGGTGCTCATCAGCCGCGGAAGCCGATGGACCATGCCATAGCGGACAGTCACGCCCCTGTGACGATCAGTCACAGCAACGCGCAGGAGTCACCGGACCCCCCAAAGCGTGCAATGCTGAGATTCCGCCCATAGTGGAGCACAGCAGGACGGAGGAGTCCTCCCCGGACTCCTTGTCCTATTTTGGCATGAGGAGGGGCAAGGGGCGCAAGAGTCTTGTGCGTGCGGTCCGTCACGCTTGACACGCTTGGGACTTACGCCCGGTAAGGCTGCTACGTCCGATGTCGCATCCGGATTGACGCGACTTCAACGAGCCTCAGGGCGAAGACAAAACCCCAAGAAGGGCGTTTGGTCAAACGTCAGTTCGCCGATCGCAGGTCACGGACCGCGCGCCAGCGCTCGACGAGGCGCCCGTACGCGTCCGCCGCACCCCCTTCGTCGCCCCGCCGCAGTGCCGCGATCCCCTCGCCGACGTCGGCCGCCGAGTGGTCGTCCGCCAGGGCGCCGGCCGGCACGGCGTGCACCAGTCCCCCGTAGTCCAGCTCGACCAGCGAGCGCGGGTGGAACTCCTCCAGCCAGCGGCCGACGTCCACCAGGCCGTCGATCAGCAGGCTCTCGTCCACGGCGTCCCGCAGCGCCCGCAGCGCCCGCGCCACCCGGCGCCGCGCCTGGACCATGGGCGTGCGGTAGCGCAGGACCGGGACCTCGCCGGCGGAGCCCTTGGCGTACTGGCGCTCCTCGTCGGTGAAGAGCACGAACCAGTTGATCGGCACCTGCCAGGTGGAGGTGCGGATCCACGGGCGCGCGTCGGGGTGCTCGGCCAGCCAGCGCTCGTAGTCCCGGCTCGCCTCGTGCCGCACGACCGGGGGCAGCAGGGCGTCCAGGACCGGCAGCGGGTACTCCTCCGCGAGCTCGCCCAGGGCCTGCCAGCCGCGCAGCCGGGTGCGCCACGGGCAGACCCGGACCTCGCCGTCCGTCTCCAGCACGAAGGCGTCGCCGCTCTCGTGCACCGGGACCGGCGCCGGCGGGACCGCCGCGAGGTCGGCCAGCGACCGGCGCAGCTCCTCCTGGTACGAGGGGAGGTCGTCGCGCCGGGCGTACCGCTCCCAGTGGCCGCGCTCCGGCTCGGGGAAGGCGGCCAGTGGTTCGTACACGCGCAGGTAGGAGGCGTAGGGGACGATCACCGAGGACACCTTGGTCACGCTCTGCTCCCTCCCCCGCGGACCGCCGCGAAAACCTGCCGGGACTCCGCCCGGACGGGTGGGAAACCCCGGCAAATCGTCGCACGCGGTACTCCGGACGGAGGTGATCCGGGACACGGTGCCGCCGACCGGCGGGTAAGGATCTACTCTCGTGCCACAGCCCCCGCCACCCGTACGGGAGCCGTCCCACCCGCCGCTACTTACTCAGGAGTCACCACAGTGACCGACGTATCTGACGGCGTCCTGCACACCCTGTTCCGTTCGGACCAGGGCGGCCACGAGCAAGTCGTGCTCTGCCAGGACCGTGCCAGCGGCCTCAAGGCCGTCATCGCCATCCACTCCACCGCGCTGGGCCCCGCGCTCGGCGGTACGCGGTTCTACCCGTACGCCTCCGAGGAGGAGGCCGTCGCCGACGCGCTCAACCTCGCGCGCGGGATGTCGTACAAGAACGCCATGGCCGGTCTCGACCACGGCGGCGGCAAGGCCGTGATCATCGGCGACCCGGAGCGGATCAAGACCGAGGAGCTGCTGCTGGCCTACGGCCGGTTCGTCGCCTCCCTCGGCGGCCGCTACGTCACCGCGTGCGACGTCGGCACCTATGTCGCCGACATGGACGTCGTGGCCCGGGAGTGCCGCTGGACCACCGGCCGCTCCCCCGAGAACGGCGGCGCGGGCGACTCGTCGGTGCTCACCTCCTACGGCGTCTACCAGGGCATGCGGGCCGCCGCCCAGCACCTGTGGGGCGACCCGTCGCTGCGGGACCGCAAGGTCGGCGTGGCGGGCGTGGGCAAGGTCGGGCACCACCTGGTGGAGCACCTGCGGGCCGAGGGCGCCGAGGTCGTGATCACCGATGTGCGTGAGGACGCCGTCCGCCGGATTCTCGACCGGCACCCCGAGGGCGTGTCGGCCGTGGCCGACACCGAGACGCTGATCCGCACCGAGGGCCTGGACATCTACGCCCCGTGTGCGCTCGGCGGCGCCCTGAACGACGACACCGTGCCCGTGCTGACCGCCAAGGTGGTCTGCGGCGCGGCCAACAACCAGCTCGCCCACCCGGGTGTGGAGAAGGACCTCGCCGACCGCGGGATCCTCTACGCGCCGGACTACGTGGTGAACGCCGGCGGCGTGATCCAGGTGGCGGACGAGCTGCACGGCTTTGACTTCGACCGGTGCAAGGCGAAGGCGTCGAAGATCTTCGACACCACGCTCGCCATATTCGCACGTGCGAAGGAGGACGGTATTCCGCCGGCCGCCGCGGCCGACCGGATCGCCGAGCAGCGGATGGCGGAGGCGCGTCCGCTGCGATGAGGTCCGTGCGGGCCCCCCGATCGGGGTGCGTTCGCACACATGAGCGGTACCCGCCGGGGGGCACTTGGAGAGAACTCTCACTTCTCCCGGCGGGTCGACCGGCGATAAGTGGTTAAAATCGCGGTTGACCAGCGAGGACAGGGCGCCTCGACGGTCCCGGGCGCGGGCACGTCATGCGGGCGACGTACCGTATGGGCGCGGGCTCAGGTACCGTGGAAGCCCTACGGACCGGTCTCTCCACGGAGAGCCCGTTCTGGACCATGAACGCGTGTCAAGACTCTGGGGCCGTCGAGCCCCGTCGTTGAGGGGGTCGAGCCATGGGGCGCGGCCGGGCCAAGGCCAAGCAGACGAAGGTCGCCCGCCAGCTGAAGTACAACAGCGGTGGGACTGACCTCTCACGCCTGGCCGAGGAGCTGGGCGCATCGACGTCGAATCAGTCACCGAACGGTGATCGTTTCGAGGACGATGAGCAAGACGACGACCTGTACGCAAAGTACGCCGACCTCTACGAGGACGACGAGGAGGACGAGGACGGCCCGTCCTCGCAACAGCGTCGCGGCGCTTGACCTTGCGTGAAGCTTGAACCCGGTCGGTGACCCAGGTCACCCGCCGGGTTCAGTGCTGCCCGGACCGGCTCCGTCGGCCGGTGTGCTGCCCGCCCGGTGACCGGGCGGGCAGCCTTTCCGTGCTCAGTTCGCGTAGTCACCGACAAGAGCAGCACCCGTGGTGTGGTCCCCGCGCTCGGTGATCTCGCCGGCCACCCAGGACTCCACGCCGCGGTCGGCGAGCGTCGTGAGCGCCACGTCGACGGACTCCTGCGGCACGATCGCGATCATGCCGACGCCCATGTTCAGCGTCTTCTCCAGCTCCAGCCGCTCGACCGAGCCGGTCCGGCCGACCAGGTCGAACACCGGTCCGGGCGTCCAGGTGGAGCGGTCCACCGTGGCGTGCAGCCCGTCCGGGATCACCCGGGCCAGATTGGCCGCGAGTCCGCCGCCGGTGACGTGGCTGAACGCGTGCACCTCGGTGGTGTGGATCAGCGACAGGCAGTCCAGCGAGTAGATCTTGGTGGGCTCCAGCAGCTCCTCGCCGAGGGTGCGGCCCAGCTCGTCGATCCGGGCGTCCAGCGACAGACCCGCCTGGTCGAGCAGTACGTGGCGGACGAGCGAGTAGCCGTTGGAGTGAAGTCCGGAGGACGCCATGGCGATCACCGCGTCACCCGAACGGATGCGGTCGGCGCCGAGCAGACGGTCGGCCTCCACGACGCCCGTGCCGGCCCCGGCGACGTCGAAGTCGTCCGGACCCAGCAGACCGGGGTGTTCGGCCGTCTCGCCGCCCACCAGGGCGCATCCGGCCAGCACACAGCCCTCGGCGATGCCCTTGACGACGGCCGCGACACGCTCGGGGTGGACCTTGCCGACGCAGATGTAGTCGGTCATGAACAGCGGCTCGGCGCCGCACACCACGATGTCGTCCATGACCATGGCGACCAGGTCGTGCCCGATGGAGTCGTAGACGCCCATGCGGCGGGCGATGTCGACCTTGGTGCCGACGCCGTCCGTGGCGGAGGCGAGCAGCGGGCGCTCGTAGTTCTTCAGGGCGGAGGCGTCGAAGAGGCCGGCGAATCCGCCGAGGCCGCCGAGGACCTCGGGGCGCTGCGTCTTCTTCACCCACTCCTTCATCAGCTCGACCGCGCGGTCGCCCGCTTCGATGTCGACGCCCGCCGCTGCGTAGCTGGCACCAGTGTTCTGGGACATGGCTGTGAGAGCTTTCGTGTCGTCCGTCAGGGCTTACGGGCGGCGGATCGCGTCGACCGCGGCCGGGGCGGCGGTGCCTGCGGCCAGCTCGGTCTCCAGCAGCTGCTTGCCGAGGAGCTCGGGGTCGGGCAGGTCCATCGGGTACTCGCCGTCGAAGCAGGCGCGGCACAGGTTGGGCTTGGCGATGGTGGTCGCCTCGATCATGCCGTCGAGCGAGATGTACGCCAGGGAGTCGGCGCCGAGCGAGGTGCCGATCTCCTCGATGGTCATGCCGTTGGCGATCAGCTCGGCGCGGGTGGCGAAGTCGATGCCGAAGAAGCAGGGCCACTTCACGGGCGGCGAGGAGATCCGGATGTGGACCTCGGCGGCGCCCGCCTCACGGAGCATGCGGACCAGGGCCCGCTGGGTGTTGCCGCGCACGATGGAGTCGTCGACGACGACCAGGCGCTTGCCCTTGATGACTTCCTTGAGCGGGTTCAGCTTCAGCCGGATGCCGAGCTGCCGGATGGTCTGCGAGGGCTGGATGAACGTACGGCCGACGTACGCGTTCTTGACCAGGCCGGCGCCGAAGGGGATGCCGGAGGCCTCCGCGTAGCCGATGGCGGCGGGGGTGCCGGACTCCGGCGTCGGTATCACCAGATCGGCCTCGACCGGCGACTCCGCGGCGAGCTTGCGACCCATCTCGACGCGCGAGAGGTAGACGTTCCGGCCGGCGATGTCGGTGTCGGGGCGGGCCAGGTACACGTACTCGAAGACGCATCCCTTGGGCTTCGCTTCCGCGAATCGGGACGTTCGCAGGCCGTTCTCGTCGATGGCGACGAACTCGCCCGGCTCTATCTCGCGGACGTAAGCGGCGCCGCAGATGTCGAGGGCGGCGGACTCGGAGGCGACCACCCAGCCGCGCTCCAGCCGGCCGAGGACCAGCGGGCGGATGCCCTGCGGGTCACGGGCGGCGTAGAGGGTGTTCTCGTCCATGAAGACGAGGCTGAAGGCGCCCTTGACCTTGGGCAGGACCACGTGCGCGGCCTGCTCCACGGTGACCGGCTCGCCGTCTGCGGCGCGCTGGCCGGCCAGCAGGGCGGTGATCAGGTCGGTGTCGTTGGTCGCGGCCACCTTGGGCGCGCGGCCGTTCTCCTTGGGGAGCTCGGCGACCATCTCGGCGAGCTCCGCCGTGTTGACCAGGTTGCCGTTGTGGCCGAGCGCGATGGAACCGTGCGCGGTCGCGCGGAACGTCGGCTGGGCGTTCTCCCACACGGAGGCACCGGTGGTCGAGTAGCGGGCGTGACCGACCGCGATGTGTCCCTGGAGAGAACCGAGGGAGGTCTCGTCGAAGACCTGGGACACCAGGCCCATGTCCTTGAAGACGAGGATCTGGGAGCCGTTGCTGACCGCGATTCCCGCGGATTCCTGGCCCCGATGCTGGAGGGCGTAGAGCCCGAAGTACGTGAGCTTGGCGACCTCTTCGCCCGGAGCCCAGACACCGAAGACGCCGCAAGCGTCCTGGGGGCCTTTCTCGCCGGGGAGCAGGTCGTGGTTGAGTCGTCCGTCACCACGTGGCACGCCTCCGAGTGTAGGCGAGATCGACCACTGGTCCGAATGCGGGATGCGGCCCCGCGGCTGGATCAGCGGGCCGCGACGGCCCGTACCTCGGTTCCGTTTTCGCTGGTCAGCGTGAGGGTGTCACCGTCGACCGCGTACCGGGCTGCGCCGTCGAAGAGCTTCGTCAGGGCCTTCTCGGCGTCCATGAGTGAGTCTTCGCACATCATTCGGGTCAGGGACGGGAGGCCGAGGGTGATATGGCCGTCGCGCACGGTGGCCCTCGCGTTGACCTGGTTGCAGCCCAGGTTCCCGGAGACCGTGCCGTCCTGCTGATCGAAGGTGAGGTGGGCGCGGCCCGCGCCGTCGGGGGTGGTGACGTTCCAGCGGGTGCCGTGCAGAGGGCGGTCCTTCGCCTCGGTGAGGCGCACGGTGTCGCCGGACGCGGTGGTCAGCGTGAGGCGGTCGCCGTTGACGTCGGCCTTCAGCTCTCCGGCGGCCAGGGCGCGGGAGACGGCGCTCTCGCCCGCCATGACCTGGTCGTCGCAGGCCCGCAGGGTGGTCTCCGGGTCGGAGAGGCGGACGCGGTCGCCGTCGGTGCGGAGGCGGGCCTCGAAGAGGTTGCAGCCGTAGCTGCCGGTGGCCCGGCCGTCCTCGCCGAGGGTGAGGTGGGCGCCGTCGGGGGCGCGGTGCGTGGCGCCGTCCACGGTGACGCTGTCGACGGTCCAGCGGACGCCGGTGACCGGCCGCTCCGCCTCGGCGGCGTCGCTGCCGGCGCCCGCCTTCTCGCTGCCGCAGGCCGCGGCGAGCGGGACGACGAGCACGGCGACGGCCGCGAGGGTCCTGCGCGAGGTGTGCGTCTGTCGGTCCATGCCGCTTCGACGGAGAGGCGGAGCAGGCGGTTCCCCCGGTTTCGCCGCCGCTTTCCCGCCGCTTCTCCGCCGCCGCTCAGCCGAGCAGCGGCAGGTACGGCCCGAGGTCGGCGCGCTCCCCGCTGGCACTGACCTCGGCGGAGTCCACGGCGTCCGGCCAGGAGAGCCGCCCGGAGGCCAGCCGGATCCAGGTGAGCGGGTCGGTCTCCACCACGTTCGGCGGGGTGCCGCGGGTGTGCCGGGGTCCCTCGACGCACTGCACCACCGCGAACGGCGGGACGCGCACCTCCGTGGAGCCGCCGGGCGCCTTCGCGGCCAGCGCGTCGGCCAGCAGCCGCACGCAGGTGGCCAGCGCCTGCCGGTCGTACGGGACGTCCAGGCCGGGGACGGCGGCGTTCAGGTCGTCGGTGTGGACGACCAGCTCCACGGCGCGGGTGACCACGTAGTCGGTGAGGGGCAGGGCGCCCGCGCTGGTCGGGAGCAGCCGGCCGCTCGGGTGGGCGTCGAGGCGGGCGGTGAAGCGCCGCTCGGCGTCCGCCAGGTAGGCGCCGAGGTCGGGGTGGCCGGCCGCGAGCCGGTGCGCGGTGTCGGCGATGGCCCCCGCGTCGGCGGCGATGGCGGCGGGCCAGTCGGTCAGCCGGGCGTCCTGCCCGGCGGGCTCCGGCTCGTCCAGCAGCCGGTCGACGGCCAGCAGCGCGGTGCCGATGTGGGCGACCAGCTCCCGGACGGTCCAGTCGCCGAGCCGGGTCGGCGCGGCGAGCTGCTCCGGGGTGAGGGCGCCGACCGCGGCGCGCACGTTCCCGAACTGGGCCAGCACGGCGGCGCGGGTCTTGGCGGGGTCGTAGGAGCGGGGGCGTTTCCTGGCCGGTGGCATGGCGGAAGCCTATGCGCGGGCGCCGACAGGCCGGGCCGGGATCTCGAACACCTCGTTGTTGCGGGGGACGCCCGTGCCGCGCCAGCTGAACGGTATGCCGCGCGCGGTGTCCGGGTCGGGGCCGTCCATGAGCTGGAAGTGCAGGTGGGGCTCGGTGGAGTTGCCCGAGTTGCCGACCTGGGCGATGACCTGGCCCCGGCGCACCCGCTCGCCCTCGCGGACGGTCAGGGAGCCGCGCCGGAGGTGGGCGTAGAGGGCGTACGTGCCGTCGCCGAGGTCGAGGATCACGTGGTTTCCGAGGATTTTCCCGGCGCCGAGCAGGTCGCGGACGTTCGCCTCGAGGATCATCAGATACGCGAGCGCGGGCAGCGAGCTGCGGCTGAGGTGATCGCGTGCCGTGTCGGTGGCCCGGACGACGGTGGCGTCGGCCACCGCGTGCAGCGGGGCGCCGTAGGCGGGGAAGCCGGCGTTGCGCCGGGCTGTCGGCCACAGCATGCGGAAGGCCGGGCGGGAGCCCGGTTCGGGCTCGGCGACCACGTCGATGGCGAAGGTCTGGCCGTAGGCGTGGGTGTGGTGGCTGGGCGTGTGGTCGGCCGGGCTGTTCAGCGCGATCCAGCGGCCGGTGACCGGGGGCTCGACCTCGACGGGTACCCGGGCCGCGCGGGGGCTGTCCGGGGCTCCGCCCCACCGGTTGACGACGATCAGCACGGCGTACGCCAGCACCAGCGGCAGGAAGTCCCACCACACCGGGTGGCCGAGGTCCAGCGCCACATGGGCGATCACCAGGGCGAAGAATCCGATCTGGAGCGCCCGGACCGTGGTCATGGCGAGTTTGCGTGCGGACATGCTTCCCCCAGTGCTCGTCGGTGCGGTCAGGGCCGCGCAGCCGCCAGCGCCACCAGCAGCGGCACCACCCGGCCCGCCGGGACCTCGTGGCGGCCCCGGCCGGTGCTGTGCAGCCAGCCGGCGGCGGTGAGCTGGCGCA
Source organism: Streptomyces sp. P9-2 (assembly GCF_051903975.1). Classification (NCBI taxonomy): domain Bacteria; kingdom Bacillati; phylum Actinomycetota; class Actinomycetes; order Kitasatosporales; family Streptomycetaceae; genus Streptomyces; species Streptomyces sp. P9-2. The sequence goes on along the minus strand of NZ_CP192633.1, from coordinate 1,644,026 downwards.
GGTGGTGGTAGATCTGCCCGGTCGTGCCGATGTCGTCCAGCTCCGCCAGTTCGGCGGCGGTGCGACGGCCGTCCGTTATCTCGCGGAGCAGCCGGAGCCGGACCGGGTGGCCGAGGGCCGCGAAGGACTCGGCGGCGTCCGGCCACTCGTAGGTGAGCAGGTCCGAGGTGAGCGCGCCGTGCTGCCAGTCGTACCGCTCACCGGTCGGCAGCCGCACCGCGCCCGTGAACAGCACGCCTCCGTCGGCGGCCTTCAGCTCGGCGAGCTGCTCCTTGAGCCCTTCCAGGGCCCAGAGGTCGCCCTCCCCCACCTGGGGAGCCGTGCGGTCGGCCACTTCGAGCGCCGCGATACGGCGCTCCAGCTCGGTCATGCGCTCTTCCAGTTCCACGGCTTCGAGATTACGTAACTACGTAATATTGCGCAAGGGGCTGTGCACACCTGTGGACAACCACCGGGCGACCGCCCCCGGCCCGGCGTCCGGACACGACGAAGCCCCCGCCGAAAAAGCGGGGGCTTCGCATGCGTGAGGTACTGCGACTCAGGCCAGCAGCGCCGGGATCGTCCCCTCGTGGGCCTCGCGCAGGTCGGTCAGAGGGAGGGAGAACTGGCCCTGGACCTCGACCGTGTCGCCGTCGACGACGCCGATGCGGGTGGCCGGGAGGCCGCGCGCACCGCACATGTCGTTGAAGCGGACCTCCTCCGAGCGCGGCACGGCGACGATCGCGCGGCCGGCCGACTCGGAGAACAGGAAGGTGAACGCGTCCAGCCCGTCGGGCACCACCAGACGCGCGCCCTTGCCGCCGAGCAGCGCCGACTCGACCACGGCCTGGATCAGACCGCCGTCGGACAGGTCGTGCGCGGAGTCGATCATGCCGTCGCGGGAGGCGGAGATCAGGATCTCGCCGAGCAGCCGCTCACGCTCCAGGTCGACCTTCGGGGGCAGGCCGCCGAGGTGGTCGTGGACGACCTGGGACCAGGCCGAGCCGCCGAACTCCTCGCGGGTGTCGCCGAGGAGGTAGAGGAGCTGGCCCTCCTCCTGGAAGGCGACGGGGGTGCGGCGGGCCACGTCGTCGATGACGCCGAGGACGGCGACCACCGGCGTCGGGTGGATGGCGGCCTCTCCCGTCTGGTTGTAGAGCGAGACGTTGCCGCCGGTCACCGGCGTGCCGAGCTGCTGACAGCCGTCGGCCAGACCGCGCACGGCCTCCGCGAACTGCCACATGACCGCCGGGTCCTCGGGCGAGCCGAAGTTGAGGCAGTCGGAGACGGCGAGCGGCTTGGCGCCGGTCGTCGCCACGTTGCGGTACGCCTCGGCGAGGGCCAGCTGCGCGCCCGTGTAGGGGTCGAGCTTGGCGTACCGGCCGTTGCCGTCGGTGGCGATCGCGATGCCGAGGCCCGACGCCTCGTCGATGCGGATCATGCCGGAGTCCTCGGGCTGGGCGAGAACGGTGTTGCCCTGCACGAAGTGGTCGTACTGCTGGGTGATCCACTGCTTGGACGCCTGGTTGGGCGAGGCGACCAGCTTGAGGACCTGGTCCTTCAGCTCCTCGCCGCTCTGCGGGCGGGGCAGCTTGCCGGCGTCGTCCGCCTGCAGCTCGTCCTGCCAGGCGGGGCGGGCGTAGGGGCGCTCGTAGGTGGGGCCCTCGTGGGCGACCGTGCGCGGGTCGACGTCGACGATCTTCTCGCCGTGCCAGAAGATCTCCAGGCGGTCGCCGTCGGTCACCTCTCCGATGACGGTGGCGATGACGTCCCACTTGTCGCAGATCTCGAGGAAGCGGTCGACCTTGCCGGGCTCCACGACGGCGCACATGCGCTCCTGCGACTCGCTCATGAGGATCTCCTCGGGCGAGAGCGTGGAGTCGCGCAGCGGGACGTCGTCCAGCACGACGGTCATGCCGCCGGAGCCGTTGGAGGCCAGCTCGGAGGTGGCGCAGGACAGGCCGGCCGCGCCGAGGTCCTGGATGCCGACGACGAGCTTCTCGGCGAAGGCCTCCAGGGTGCACTCGATGAGCAGCTTCTCCTGGAAGGGGTCGCCGACCTGCACCGCGGGGCGCTTCGACGGCTTGGCGTCGTCGAAGGTCTCGGAGGCGAGGATCGACGCGCCGCCGATGCCGTCGCCGCCGGTGCGGGCCCCGTAGAGGATGACCTTGTTGCCGGCGCCGGAGGCCTTGGCGAGGTGGATGTCCTCGTGCCGCATGACGCCGATGGCGCCCGCGTTGACCAGCGGGTTGCCCTGGTAGCAGGCGTCGAAGACGACCTCGCCGCCGATGTTGGGCAGGCCCAGGCAGTTGCCGTAGCCGCCGATGCCGGCGACCACGCCGGGAAGCACCCGCTTGGTGTCGGGGTGGTCGGCCGCGCCGAAGCGCAGGGGGTCGACCACGGCGACCGGGCGCGCGCCCATCGCGATGATGTCGCGCACGATGCCGCCGACGCCGGTGGCCGCTCCCTGGTAGGGCTCGACGTACGACGGATGGTTGTGCGACTCGACCTTGAAGGTGACGGCGTAGCCCTGGCCGACGTCCACGACGCCCGCGTTCTCGCCGATGCCGACGAGCAGGGCGTCGGACTCGGGGGCCTTCTCGCCGAACTGGCGGAGGTGGACCTTGGAGGACTTGTACGAGCAGTGCTCGGACCACATGACGGAGTACATGGCGAGTTCGGCGCCGGTCGGGCGGCGGCCGAGGATCTCCACGACCCGCTCGTACTCGTCCTTCTTCAGGCCCAGCTCGGCCCAGGGCAGCTCGACGTCGGGGGTCGCGGCCGCGTGCTCGACCGTGTCCAGGGGCGTCTTGCTCATGCGTTGACCAGCTTCTTGAGGATCGACGTGAAGAAGGGCAGGCCGTCGGTACGGCCCGTACCGATCAGCGACTCGACGGCGTGCTCGGGGTGCGGCATGAGACCGACGACGTTCCCGGCCGCGTTGGTGATGCCGGCGATGTCGTTGAGCGAGCCGTTCGGGTTGAAGTCGAGGTAGCGGAAGGCGACGCGGCCCTCGGCCTCCAGCTCGTCCAGCGTCCGCCGATCGGCGACGTAGCGGCCGTCCATGTTCTTCAGCGGGATGTGGATCTCCTGGCCGGCCTCGTAGTCCGTGGTCCAGGCGGTGTCCGCGTTCTCCACCCGCAGCTTCTGGTCGCGGCAGATGAAGTGCAGGTGGTCGTTGCCCAGCATGCCGCCGGGGAGCAGGTGCGCCTCGGTGAGGATCTGGAAGCCGTTGCAGATGCCGAGGACCGGCAGACCGGCCTTGGCCTGGTCGATGACGGTGTCCATGACCGGCGAGAAGCGCGCGATGGCGCCGGCGCGCAGATAGTCGCCGTAACTGAAACCGCCGCAGAGCACCACGGCGTCGACCTGCTTGAGGTCCTTGTCCTTGTGCCAGAGGGCGACGGGTTCGGCACCCGCGACGCGGATCGCGCGCTGGGTGTCCCGGTCGTCGAGACTGCCCGGGAAAGTGACGACGCCAATACGAGCGGTCACTTGGCCGCCTCCGCGACTTCCTCGACGCGGACGGTGAAGTCCTCGATCACGGTGTTGGCGAGGAAGGATTCGGCAAGATCATGGATACGGGCGAGCGCGGCCTCGTCGACCGGCCCGTCAACTTCCAGTTCGAATCGCTTTCCCTGACGGACGTCCGAGATCCCTTCGAAACCCAGACGCGGCAGTGCGCGCTGCACCGCCTGGCCCTGGGGGTCGAGGATCTCCGGCTTGAGCATGACGTCGACTACGACGCGTGCCACTGGCACTCCCGGTGTGTGGTGCTGAGCAGGTCCCTTCAGACTACCCGCACAAAATTTCTACGCGAGTAGAGTTGTAGGAAACTACGTGAGCGCCGTCACGATTCGGCATCGCGGGGAGACGCGCTGGAAAAGATCCGGGAAAGATCGGCGTTCTTCCTCACATCGCTATTGCGCCCGGACACGCGGGAAGATTTAGTCGGGCTTCCCATTGCATTGCCGGGCACTGTACAAATGAATTGTCATTAGCAGATACTTTGCCCGATTACAGGCGGACAGCCGACATCTCGGCGACCGTACCGGCACGTCGTCACGGACGTCCGGACGGAAGAGGTGTCGCACGAAGGGACCGATATTCGTGGCGCAGAAGGTCGTGGTCACTCTCTTCGACGACATCGACGGCTCGGAAGCGGCGGAAACGATCGCCTTCGGGATCGACGGCACGTCGTACGAGATCGACCTGAACGAAACCAATGCCAGGAAACTGCGCGAGGCGCTCGAGCCCTACGTGGACGCCGGCCGCAAGCGCGCCCGCTCCGGCAAGGCCTACCGGCAGACCGAGGTCGCCCCGGACCCGGCGGCCGTGCGCGCCTGGGCGCAGGCGAACCGGATGGACGTCCCGGCCCGCGGCCGCATCCCCAAGAAGGTCTACGAGGCGTTCGCCGCGGCCCGCTGAACCGCGGCCGGCCCCACACGCGAGGTCGCACCCGTGTGCGGGGCGGACCCCGGCCGGGTGACCCCCGCCGACGGCCGGTCACCGGGCGCTCCGGGCAACCGACTTGCGCATCCCCCCTGCTGATCAGCTAAAGTCTGGAGCACGCCGAGGGGCGAGGCCGAAAGGCCCGGTCCGAGGACACGCGGGTGTAGTTCAGTAGTAGAACATCCCCCTTCCAGGGGGAAGGCGCAGTGTGCAATTCCTGTCACCCGCTCTGCACCGCCTCACCAACCACTCTTGTGGATCAGGTAAGATGGTGCTCGCGCCGATCGGTGAGAGCCGGTCGGAGGCAATGCGGACGTAGCTCAGTTGGTAGAGCGCAACCTTGCCAAGGTTGAGGTCGCGAGTTCGAGCCTCGTCGTCCGCTCGGGAACAAGGCCCCGGTCCATCGGACCGGGGCTTTTTCGTGTGCCCGCTTCAAGAAGGCCTCTCCGTACGGCCATCTGACATTTGTCATGTCCGGTGATGACACCGCGCACTGCCGAGCTCCTCCGTCCACCGCGAAGCTCGAGGCATGGAAACCAACGGACTTGAGCACGTGATCGAGGTCACAGGGCTGCGACGCGTCTACGGGGGCGGGTTCGAAGCGGTGCGCGGGATCGACTTCACCGTGCGACGCGGGGAGATCTTCGCCCTGCTGGGCACCAACGGCGCCGGCAAGACCTCCACCGTCGAACTCCTCGAAGGACTCGCCCCGCCGGCCGGCGGACAGGTCCGGGTCCTCGGCCACGACCCCTGCACCGAGCGCGCCGCCGTACGGCACCGCACCGGCGTGATGCTCCAGGAGGGCGGCTTCCCCTCCGAGCTGACCGTCGCCGAGACCGCCCGCATGTGGGCCGGCTGCGTCAGCGGCGCCCGCCCCGAGCGGGAGGTCCTCGAAATGGTCGGCCTCGGCTCCAAGACCGACGTCCGGGTCAAGCAGCTGTCCGGCGGCCAGCGCCGCCGCCTCGACCTGGCGCTCGCGCTGCTCGGCGACCCCGAGGTGCTGTTCCTCGACGAGCCGACCACCGGCCTCGATGCCGAAGGCCGCCACGACACCTGGGAGTTGGTGAGCGCCCTGCGCGACGCCGGCACCACGGTGCTGCTCACCACGCACTACCTGGAGGAGGCCGAGAACCTCGCCGACCGGCTCGCGATCATGCACGACGGGCGGATCGCCGTCACCGGCACCCCGGCCGAGGTCACCGCGGCCGAGCCGTCCCGGATCACGTTCGACCTGCCCGACGGCTACCACCTGGGCGACCTCCCCCCGCTCGGCCCGATGGGTGTGAGCGACCACACCGTGGACGGCCGCACCGTCCGGCTGCGCACCCGCGAGCTGCAGCGCGCGGCCACCGACCTACTGGTGTGGGCACGGTCCGCGGGCGTCGAACTGCGCCGGCTCGACGTGCGCTCGGCCTCCCTGGAGGAGGCCTTCCTCACCATCGCCAAGGACGCCTCGGCCGTCGCGCCGCACGGCGTGACCACCGAGGAGTACGCGGCATGAGCACCACCACGACCACCCCGGCCGGCCGGATGGCGTCCCTGGCCCGGGCGGAGATGACCCTGCTGGGACGCAGCAAGGGCACCCTCTTCGCCGCCCTGTTCGTGCCGCTGATTCTGCCGCTCAGCGTGCGGTCCGCCGCCGAGGAGATGGACCTCGCGGAAGCCGGGCTCACCCCCGGCGAGCTCGTCCTGCCCGCCGCCGTCGGCTTCTCGCTGCTGTTCGCCGTGTACTCCTCGCTCGTCGGCGTCTACGTCGTCCGCCGCGAGGAGCTGGTGCTGAAGCGGCTGCGCACCGGCGAGCTGCGGGACGCGGAGATCCTCGCCGGGTCCGCGCTGCCGGCCGTCCTCACCGGTCTCGCGCAGTGCCTGTTGCTGATCACGGGCTGCACCGTGCTGCTCGACCTGTCCGCACCCTCCTCGCCCCACCTGGCCGTCCTCGGGCTGCTGCTGGGCCTCGTGATCAGCGCGGCGCTCGCCGCCGTCACCGCGAGCTGGACGCGTACCGGCGAGAGCGCCCAGGTCACGCCTATGCCGCTGCTGATCGTGTCGATGCTGGGCTCCGGAATGTTCGTCCCGCTGGAGCTGTTCCCGGACCGTCTGGCGTCCGTCTGCGAACTGCTGCCGCTGACCCCGGTCGTCAGCCTGGTGCGCGGCGGCTGGACCGGCGGCCTCACGGCCGGGGAGTCCTTCCAGGCCCTCGCGATCGCCCTCGCCTGGACCGTCCTGGCGGTGTTTGCTGTACGGCGGCGGTTCCGCTGGGAGCCGCGGCGCTGAGGCGCCGGACACAGGGGCGGACGCGCGCACCGCGACGACACGGTGCGGCGGCAGGACACATCGGCAGGGACAGGAGCGGCGGATGGGCGGCCCGGGAGGCTGGTGGCGGCGTAAGAGCACGCCCGCCAAGGTCGAGACGTACACGCGGTGGTCCTTCCACCTCATCGCGCTGTCCGAGCCCACGGTGATCGCCGTGACCGCGTTCGGCCATCTGGAGGCGCGCCTCGCGCTGCTGTCGATGGTGCCGGTGGCGGCGCACGTCGCGCTGGCCATGGTGACCGCCTCCCGCGCCCTGGACTGGACGGTCGGCCGGCGTCCCCAGCCGCTGCGGCTGCTGTGGGCGCTCGGCGCCGCGACCGCCGTGGTCGCGACGGCGGCCGTCGTCCTCGGCAGACACGGCCCCGGCGGGCCCGCCGAGGACACCGGCACCGTCCTGGGCTCGGTCTTCGGCGCCACGCTCTGCTACGGCGTCGGACTGATGGCCCTCGGCCTGAAGGACCGGCGGCGCGTCGTGTGGCTCGTCACCGGGTTCGGGGCGGGCGCGGGCCTGGTCGCCTGGGCGGCCGGCATGCCCGCCCTCGCCGCGCTGGCCACGGCCGCGTTCGTGACGGCAGCGAGCGGCTTCTTCGCCGCCACCTCCGCCTTCTCGATCTGGCTGCTCAACGCCGTCTACGCCCTCGACGAGGCGCGCGAGACCCGCGCCCGGCTCGCGGTCGCCGAGGAGCGGCTGCGGTTCGGGCGCGACCTGCACGACGTCATGGGCAGGAACCTCGCCGTGATCGCGCTGAAGAGCGAACTGGCCGTCCAGCTAGCCCGGCGAGAGCGGCCCGAGGCGGTCGAGCAGATGATCGAGGTGCAGCGCATCGCCCAGGAGTCCCAGCGGGAGGTGCGCGAGGTGGTGCGCGGCTACCGCCGGGCCGACCTGGAGGCCGAACTCCATGGCGCCCAAGGCGTGCTGCGCGCGGCCGGGATCGACTGCGAGGTCAGCGGCGACACCGACGGACTGCCCGCCGAGGTGCAGTCCGCCCTGGGCTGGGTCGTACGGGAGGCGACCACCAACGTGCTGCGGCACGGCGACGCGAAGAAGTGCACCGTCACGGTGCTGAGGCCGGAGGGGCGTGTGGTGCTGACGGTGCGGAACGACGGGGCGACCGGCCCGCACGGGGCGCCCCGTACGGGCGGAACGGGGCTGGCCGGGCTGCGGGAGCGGCTGTCCGCCGTGGGCGGCACGCTCGACGCCGGGGAGGCCGGGGACGGCGAGTTCCGGCTCGTCGCGGAGGTCCCGTTGACCGCGCGGCCCGCGCTGGAGGTCGCCTCGTGACCGCACCGGTGCGGCTGCTGCTCGCCGACGACGAGCATCTGATCCGCGGGGCGCTGGCCGCCCTGCTGTCCCTGGAGGACGACCTGCTGGTGGTCGCCGAGGCCGCGTCCGGCCCGGAGGCCCTGGCGATGGCGCGGGCCCACGCCCCGGACGTCGCCGTGCTGGACCTCCAGATGCCCGGCGCGGACGGTGTGAAGGTCGCCACAAGCCTGCGGACGGAGCTGCCGGACTGCCAGGTGCTGATCGTGACCGGGCACGGGCGCCCGGGGCACCTGAAGCGGGCGCTCGCCGCGGGCGTGCGCGGGTTCGTGCCCAAGACCGTCAGTGCCCAGCGGCTCGCGGAGATCATCCGCACCGTGCACGCGGGAAACCGCTACGTCGACCCCGAGTTGGCCGCCGACGCGATCGCCGCCGGCGACTCCCCGCTGACCGCGCGCGAGGCGGAGGTGCTGGAGCTGGCGGCGGACGGGGCGCCCGTGGCGGAGATCGCGGAGCGGGCCCGGCTGTCCCAGGGCACCGTGCGGAACTATCTCTCCTCCGCCGTCTCGAAGCTCGGCGCGGAGAACCGCCACACCGCGGTGCGTCTCGCCCGCGAGCGCGGTTGGGTATAGTGGTGCTCGCGCCACGGCGCAGCAGGCGAACGTAGCTCAGTTGGTAGAGCGCAACCTTGCCAAGGTTGAGGTCGCGAGTTCGAACCTCGTCGTTCGCTCAGAGGACGAAGGCCCCGGTCGATGACCGGGGCCTTCGTCGTGCGTGCCGCCAACGTCCCCCGGGGCCGGAGGCGCGTCCCCCGGCCCCGGCCGTGCGTCAGCTCCAGGTGGTGCCCGTCAGACGCTCGTACGCCTCGACGTACTTCGCCCGGGTGGCGTCCACGACCTGCTGCGGCAGCGGCGGCGGGGGCTGCTCGCTCCTGCGGTCCCAGTCCGACTCCTCCGAGGTGAGCCAGTCGCGCACGAACTGCTTGTCGTACGACGGCTGCGGGCGGCCCGGCTCCCACTGCTCGGCCGGCCAGAAGCGGGACGAGTCCGGTGTGAGCACCTCGTCCGCGATGACCAGCTCGTCCCCGTCGAAACCGAACTCGAACTTGGTGTCCGCGAGGATGATGCCCCGGTCGCGCGCGATGTCGCGGGCGCGGGAGTAGGCGGCGAGGGTCGCCTGGCGCAGCTGGGCGGCGGTCTCCGCGCCGACCTGGCGGGCGACCTCCTCGTAGGAGACGTTCTCGTCGTGCTCGCCGACGGCGGCCTTGGTGGCCGGGGTGAAGATCGGGGCGGGCAGCTCGGAGCCGTCGACCAGGCCCTCGGGCAGCGCCAGTCCGCAGACCGTCCGGCTCTCGTTGTACTCGGCGAGGCCCGAACCGGTGAGGTAGCCGCGGGCCACGCACTCCACCGGCACCATGCTCAGCGACTTGCACACCAGGGTGCGGCCCGCCCAGTCGGCGGGGGCGCCCTCCGGGAGGTCCGTGCTCAGCACATGGTTGGGGAGCAGGTCGGCGAGCTGGTCGAACCACCACAGGGAGAGCTGGGTGAGCACCCGGCCCTTGTCCGGGATCTCCGTGGGCAGCACCCAGTCGTAGGCGGAGATGCGGTCGCTGGCGACCATCACGAGGTCGCCCGCCTCGTTCCGGTACAGCTCGCGCACCTTGCCGGTGTGCAGATGCACCAGGCCCGGAATCTGGATCGGCTCGGGCTTGTCGACGAATCCGGACACGGTTCCTCCGCGTGGTTGAACAGAAGGGACGCCCGCAGCGCTCCCGGCTCCCGCGCACGCTCCCGGAAGGGCGGTGCCGGGAGGGGGCCGGACGGTACGTCGATTCTCCCGTATGTGCGGACGGGACGGCGGTCGGGGTGGTGCGGGCGGGTCGGACGGGCGCGGTCCCGCGCGCCCTGTCAGTCGCGTTTGCAGATGCGGTCGAGCAGGTTGGCGGTGGCCCGCTGGACGCGGGGGTCGGCGTGCCCCGGCCGGTCCAGTGCCGGGGACCAGGCGAGCGTGCCCGAGGCGAACACCCAGGCGCCGGACGACGCGCGGTACAGGGACGTCTCCTGGTGGCGGCGGGCGCCCTGCCGGTCGCCGTACGGGGAGTGCGCGAGCAGGATCCGCTCGTCGTGGGCGGGCAGCGGGGTGCGCGGGTAGTAGCGGTCGGCCCCGCCCGCGACCAGGCCGTCGACGACGTCGCCCTCGTGCGCGCCGGTCCCCTCCCACAGCCAGTGCCCGGCGTTGCGCACGATCAGCGGGCGCGGCCTGGGCACCGGGCCGGCGTACTGGATGCCGAGCAGGAGCTGCTCCGCCCGGTCGTGCTCCCGCCACAGCGCCGGTCCGGACTGGCCCCGGCGCCTGCCGCAGGTCAGCAGGCGGTCGGGGCCGGAGGGCGCGGGTGCCAGCTCGATCTGCCGGTGCAGGGTGCGGGCGGAGAGGAACACCAGTGAGGTGCCGTGGTCTCGGGCGCGCTCCACGGCCGCGCGCATCTCCGTCGTCCAGTACTCGTCCGGGCCGGGGAAGACCAGACCCCGGTGGCGGGCCGGGTCGACGCGGCCGGCGTGCAGGTCGCGGGCGGTGGCGTAGGCGAGGTCGTAGCCGTAGCGCTCGGCCCAGCGGATCACGTCGTAGGCGTGCCCGGCGTGCGGCGGGAGCCCGTCACCCGCGTAGGGGCGGTCGAAGGTGACCGTCGTGACCGGGTCGGCCGCCTCGTGCTCGTCGTGGGCGAGGGCGAGGCTCGCGCCTGTGCCGCCGTCCGCCGCCGGGTACGGGTTGTACGCCTGCCAGGTGAGGTCCGGCAGCACCAGCAGCAGATCGGCCGGGCGGTCGTCGCGCACGGTGAACGGGACGTGCGCGCGGTGCCGCCCGTCCTCCGTGGCCAGCACGGCGACGTACGCTCCGGCGCTCCAGTACGCCGGGACCGGCAGCCGCCAGGACAGCCACCAGTGGTGGCAGGAGACGGTGCGTCCCGCGGCGAGCGGCGGGAGCTGCGCGGTGCCCTGGAGGCGGGGGCTGGCGGCCATCTCGGTGGCGCCCCGGCCGTCGTGGTGGCCGATGCGGTGGACCGTGACGCGGAACGGGCGGGGCGGGTGGACGGTGACGTGGAAGTCGACGGAGTCGCCCGGGGCGACGGCGGAGGGCGAGGCGAAGCCTTCGACACGGCCGTCGGTGGCGTGCGAGGGCCGTGTCGGCCAGGGGAACGTGACGGGGGCGAAGGGGTCGCCGCCGTCGGGTGCCGGTGCCCCTGTCGCTTCGTGGCGGACTCGCTCCGGTCGCATGACCGTTTCCCCCTCCCCTGGGCGTGAACGGCCCCAGCACATCACATTCCGCACGGGTGCCGTCACCGTTCGTCGTGTGTGCGTTGAAGTGGAGGAATGCGCTCCGGACGGGGGATGCGCAACGGATCGGACGGGGCGTGTGACGGGCGCGCGGAGGGCGGATCAGGCGAGGCGCGCGTCCGGCTCAGGCGAGGCGTACGGGCTTCTCCGGGCGTATGCCCTGCCGGGTGAGCCAGTCGCGCAGGCCCGAGGGGTCGCCGTCCTCGATGAGGGTCAGCACCTGCGGCGGGAGGTCCGTGGCGCGGGCGCCGCCGACGAGGAGGGTGGGTCCGTCGAGCCAGTCGAGACAGGGGGCGGCTCCGACCGTGTCCATGGCCGCGCAGCAGACCATCGCGGTGATGTGGTCGGCGAGCAGTTCGCGCCCGGTGCGGGGCGGCTGAAGGGGGAAGAGGGGGAGCGCGCGGTCGTCGCGGAGGGGGTCGGGATCGGGTGCCCCGGCGCCCTGCGGACCGGCGGGTACGGCGGCCGCGGCGGCCTCCTCACGGGCCAGCTCGGCCGTGAGGCGCGCGGCCAGGGCGGCGCTGTGGGCGGTGCCTGCGGCGAGGTCGTCCTCGTCCGGGGCGAGGACGTCGGCGGCGGACACGGGCGCCGGGGGCAGGTCCGGCGCGGACGTCAGGTGAGTCAGGACGCGGGCGAGGGTGGGGCCGTCGGGGGCCTGGGTCCCCTCGCCGGCGGGCGGTACGCGCAGGGCGTCGAGTATCCGGTGGAGGCGGGCGGCGTCCGTGCGCCACTTGCGGTCGACGACCTCCTCCGGGTAGTCGCCCCAGTGGACCGGCGACCAGTCGGGGCCGGTCTCCGCCGGGCCGCCGTGGAAGAGGCGGGCGGCGAGCAGGGAGGTGGCCTCGTCGACCGCGCCGGGCTCCTCGAGCAGGTCGCAGGCGGGACGCTCACCGAGCCGGGAGGCGAACCCCTCGGCCAGCCGGTCACGCCGCGACAGCTCGGTGAGGGCGGCGACCACACCCGCGTTGAGCCGGGCCGGCCAGCGGCCCATCCGCCAGGCGGGCAGCGCCACCCGGGTCAGCAGCCGGTCCCAGCCCGCGTAGGCGAGGCCGACCTGCTCCTGGGCGACGATCCGCAGCCCGTAGTCCACGGCCTTGGCGCGCTCGGCCGCCGCGGCGGCGACCCCGCGCTCCATCTCGGCCGCGTGCACCCGGCTGCCGTGCAGCAGCAGGCGGGCCACCCAGCCGACCCCGGCGAGCACCGCGCGGGACACCGGCCCGCGGTCCGGCGCCGACGTCACGGCGACCGCGGCGTCCAGGCCCCGGACGAAGCGCCGGGCGGCGGCTATGTCCGGGTGCGCCGACGGTCCCGTCCCGGCGACGACCGGGGCGAGCAGGGCGCGCAGCTCGGCCACCCGCATCCACCACAGGAACGGCGAGCCGATGACCAGCACGGGAGCGGCGGGCGAGCGGCGGGACGGCCGGCCCGCGTGGGCCACGTCGCCGTGGTCCTCGGGCGGCGGGGGCGCGTGCGCCGGATGCGTACGGTCCTCCAGCCAGCTGTCGCAGTCCGGGGTGAGCGCTATCGCGGAGGGCGCGGGGACGCCGAGGCGGTCGGCGAGGTCCCGCACCATCCGGTACAGGTCCGGGGCCGCCTCCTCGGCGATCGGCACGGTGGGGCTGACGGCGGGCCGGGCGCGGGCGACGACCAGGGCGACCCCGGCGGCGAGCAGCAGCACCAGCACGGCGAGGGGCGTGACGATCCGGCGGGCGAGATCCCAGCCGGGGCCGGTCAGATGGCCGGTGGACCCGCCGACCAGGAGGATCACCGCGGCGGCTGCGGGCAGCAGGGCGACGGCCAGCGCCCGGCTGCGGACGCGCAGCACGGCCAGCGCCCGGGCCCGGGCGCCCGGGGCGCCCTGCTCTCTCCCCGCACCGCTCATGCTCATGGCCCGCCCTCACCCCCTCCCGGCGCCTGACACAGTCCTGGCTTGCCCATGCCCCCACTGTGGCACCCGCCTCCGACATCGCAATGCCGGTGGGCCAAGTGCCGGAACGCTTGCGCGGCACCCTAGTTGGGGCCCCGGCCTCCGTCAGCCGGATGGCACATCGCTCACTCGATGGAATGGCTTTGGGGAGAGGTGGTCGACGGACGGCAAGGGTCAGGCCCCGAATCCTGGAGCGGATCCGGGGCCTGTGCCGACCGTGTGCCGACCGGGGGCGTCGTGCGGGCCGCTTACGCGTCCTCCGCCGCCTTCTTCGCGATGTCCGTGCGGTGCTGGGAGCCGTCGAGGCGGATGCGGGAGACGGCGCGGTAGGCGCGGTCGCGGGCCTCGGTGAGGTCCTTGCCGGTCGCCGTCACGGACAGCACGCGCCCGCCCGCGCTGACGACCGTGTCGCCCTCGAGCCGGGTCCCGGCGTGCAGGACGTACGCGTGCGGGGCGTCCTGGGCGGCGACCTCGTCGAGGCCGGTGACGGGGTCGCCGGTGCGCGGGGTGCCGGGGTAGTTGTGCGAGGCGACGACCACGGTGACCGCGGCGTCGTCGCTCCAGCGGATCGGCTCCAGGTGGGCGAGGTTGCCGGTGGCGGCGGCCATCAGCAGCCCGGCCAGCGGGGTCTTCAGCCGGGCCAGGACCACCTGGGTCTCGGGGTCGCCGAACCGGGCGTTGAACTCGATCACGCGGACACCGCGCGAGGTGATCGCCAGACCGGCGTAGAGCAGACCGGAGAACGGCGTGCCGCGGCGGCGCATCTCGTCCACGGTCGGCTGCAGCACCGACTGGACGACCTCGTCGACCAGCTTGGGGTCGGCCCAGGGCAGCGGGGAGTACGCGCCCATGCCGCCGGTGTTCGGGCCCTCGTCGCCGTCCAGGGCGCGCTTGAAGTCCTGCGCGGGCTGGAGGGGCACGACGGTCTCGCCGTCGGTGACCGCGAAGAGGGAGACCTCGGGGCCGTCGAGGAACTCCTCGACGACGACGCGCTCACACCCGGCGGCGTGCGCGCGGGCCGCCTCGGCGTCGTCGGTCACGACGACGCCCTTGCCGGCCGCGAGCCCGTCGTCCTTCACGACGTACGGGGCGCCGAAGGCATTGAGGGCCGCGTCGACCTCGTCGGGGATGGTGCAGACGTAGGAGCGGGCGGTGGGCACGCCGGCCGCCGCCATCACGTCCTTGGCGAAGGCCTTGGAGCCCTCGAGCCGCGCGGCCTCCTTGGAGGGGCCGAAGACGGGGATGCCCGCCCCGCGCACGGCGTCGGCGACCCCGGCGACCAGGGGCGCCTCGGGGCCGACCACCACGAGGTCCGCGCCCAGCCGCTGGGCCAGCGCGGACACGGCGGCGCCGTCGAGGGCGTCGACCTGGTGCAGCTCGGCGACCTCGGCGATGCCGGCGTTGCCGGGCGCGCAGTGCAGCGCGGTGACATCGGGGTCGAGGGACAGGGAGTGGCACAGGGCGTGTTCGCGGGCGCCGCTGCCGATGACGAGGACCTTCACGGGGGTCAGCCTAACGGCAGACGGCGGGCGGTCTTTGTGCGGGCTTCCGAACGGGTGGGGTGGGGGTGGTTGTGTGTTTCTCCAAAGGGGCTGGTCAGGGGGCGCGGGGTTGCCCCGGGGGGAGCTGGGCTCGGGAGGCGGCGCCGGGATGCCCGAGGCGAGGTCGGGACGGGGATGCCTGGGGTGCCGGGTGCGGGAGTCCGGATGGCGGCGCCGGGGTGCCAGGAGCTGTCCGGACGGCGGCACAGGGGTACCGCGGCGAGGTCCGGGCGGGGATGCCGGGGTGCCGGGCGCGGGAGTCCGGCGAGCGGCGCCGGGGTGCCAGGAGCTGTCCGGACGGCGGCACAGGGGTACCGCGGCGAGGTCCGGACGGGGACGCCGGGGTGCCGGGCGCGGGAGTCCGGAGAGCGGCGCCGGGGTGCCAGGGGCTGAAGTCCGGACTGGGACGCCGGGGTGCCGGGGGAGCCGGGCGGACGCCGGGATGCCGGGGGGCCGGGGCCGGGCGGACGCCGGGGTGCCGGGGCCGGGGCCGGGCGGACGCCGGGGTGCCGGGCTGAGGCCAGGACGGCGGGTCCCCGCCCGTCGTGACTACTCGTTCGTGAACTCCTCGACGACCGTCGCGCCCAGCTCGCGGACGAGGAGCTCCTGCCCGGAGAGGGCGGACTCGTCGAGGTCGGGGTCGTCGTCCTCCGGGATGTCGTCCTCGGGCGACACCGGCGGGGGCGGCTCCGGGGCGGCGGGCCGGGAGGGGGCCGCCGGGGCGGGTGCGGAGGGCGCGGGGGACGGGGACGTGGGGGCGGACGGCTGGGGGGCGGAGGGGCGTCGGGTGTCGCCGGGACCACCGGGGACGCCGCCGCTGGATGCTCCGTAGCCACCGCTGCTTGCCGGTGCGCCGTAGCCGCCGCCTCCGCTGCTGCGGCCGCCGGACGACGGGCCGCCCGCCGGGCCGGACGGGGCGGAGCCGCCACCGCCGGACGGGTCGACGACCGCCTCGATCTTCCACTGCACGTTGAACTGCTCGGTCAGCGCCTGACGCAGCACGTCCTCGCTGCCGCTGCTGAGGAAGTTGTCGCGGGCGCCCGCGTTCACGAAGCCGAGCTGGAGGGTCGTGCCGTCGAAGCCGGTCACCTGGGCGTTCTGGCTGAGCAGGATCCAGGTGAAGCGGCGGCGGTTCTTGACCGTCTCCAGGATGTTCGGCCAGAGCATGCGGGGGTCGAGGCCGCCGCCTCCGCCGCTGGGAGGCCCGGCCGGCGTGGCGGGCGCCGAGGGCGCGGGGGACGGAACCGCGGGGGCCGACGGGGCGGTGGGCTGCGGTGACTGGGCGGGCCTGCTCGCGCCGCCGCCCGCGGAGGCGGCCGTGGGCCAGCCGCCGGGTCGCCGGCCCGCGCCTGCGCCGCCTCCACCCGCGGGGGTGGCGGTGGGCCAGGCGCCGGGGGCGGGGGTGGCAGGTGCCGGGGGTGCCTGGGGGGCGGCCGGGGGCGGAGTGGGCGCCTGCGCCTCGGCCGGAGCCGGAGGAGGTGTGGGTGCAGGGGGGACCGCGGGCGTCGGCTGCCCCTGGGCCCGTACGGCGGCGCGGGCCGCGGCGGGACCGCCGCCGGGCTCGACGACGTGGTTCGAAGCCGGAGCGGCGGCCCCCTGGTGGGCCTCAGGACCGGGGACGTACCCCATGGCGGGCACACCCGCCGCCGCACCGCCCGCCGAGAACTGCACCCCGCGCTCGATACGGTCCAGCCGTGCCATGAGCGAGCGCTCGTCGCCGTACGCGGCGGGAAGCAGCACGCGCGCGCAGATCAGCTCCAGCTGGAGCCGCGGCGAGGTGGCGCCGCGCATCTCGGTGAGACCGGCGTTGACGATGTCGGCGGCGCGGCCGAGCTCGGCGGGCCCGAATGTGCCGGCCTGCGCCTGCATGCGCTCGAGGACGTCGGCGGGGGCGTCGATGAGGCCCTTGTCGGCGGCGTCGGGCACGGCGGCGAGGATGACGAGGTCACGCAGCCGCTCGAGCAGGTCGGCGACGAAGCGGCGGGGGTCGTTGCCGCCCTCGATCACGCGGTCGACGACCTCGAAGGCGGCGGCGCCGTCACCGGTGGCGAAGGCCTCGACGACGGAGTCGAGCAGCGAGCCGTCCGTGTAGCCGAGCAGGGAGGTGGCCATGGCATAGGTCACGCCCTCCTCCCCGGCGCCGGCGAGCAGCTGATCCATCACGGACATGGAGTCACGCACGGAACCGGCGCCGGCGCGGACGACGAGCGGGAGCACTCCCTCCTCGACGGCGATGCCCTCCTTCTGGCACACCTCGCCGAGGTACTCGCGGAGCGTGCCGGGCGGGACCAGCCGGAACGGGTAGTGGTGCGTACGCGACCGGATCGTCCCGATGACCTTCTCGGGCTCGGTGGTCGCGAAGATGAACTTCAGATGCTCCGGCGGCTCCTCGACGACCTTCAGCAGCGCGTTGAAGCCGGCCGACGTGACCATGTGGGCCTCGTCGATGATGTAGATCTTGTACCGGCTGGACGCGGGCCCGAAGAACGCCTTCTCGCGCAGGTCACGGGCGTCGTCCACACCACCGTGGGACGCGGCGTCGATCTCGATGACGTCGATCGAACCGGGGCCGTTGCGCGCGAGGTCGCGGCAGGACTGGCAGGTGCCGCACGGGGTGGGGGTGGGTCCCTGCTCGCAGTTCAGGCACCGCGCGAGGATCCGCGCACTGGTCGTCTTGCCGCAGCCGCGGGGTCCGCTGAACAGGTACGCGTGATTGACCCGGTTGTTCCGCAGCGCCTGCTGCAGCGGGTCGGTGACATGCTCCTGCCCGATGACCTCGGCGAAGGACTCGGGTCGGTAGCGGCGGTACAGCGCGAGAGACGACACGCCTACGAGGTTATAGGCGAGCGCCGACAACCGGACCGGCCGCCGGAGAACGCAAGCGCCCCCCACGCACCCGCCAGAGCCGACCTACCCTTGCTGCCTTCCGGCCCTGGGGGAGTTCAGTCAGATAGCGCCGCGTGAGGGGCTACGCAGAGGCTACCTCATCCGCCGGGGCGGGAACGAGTTCGCGAGCACTCCTCTCGGTCATGTAATGTTTCCGGCGGAGGATTCGCCTAGAGGCCTAGGGCGCACGCTTGGAAAGCGTGTTGGGGGCAACCCCTCACGAGTTCGAATCTCGTATCCTCCGCCAGTGCCTCACCGGGCACGATGTCGAAGGGCCCCACCGTTCGCGGTGGGGCCCTTCGACGTTCTCGGCACCTGCTCCGCGCAGCGTGACCCCCGTCACATGCACGGAGGGCACCCTTATCCGCGCCACCCCAGGTCAGCGGCATGGCGCGATCGTCCCCGCCGAGATCTGTGCGCACGGACACAGCGGCCCGGGCCCGTGGTGGCGCATACTGAGACATGACTAAGCCCGCGGCACCGAAGCGTCATCTGCCCACCAGCCCCTTCAAGGTCCCGGTCGCACCGGCCCCCAAGCACTTCGACACGGGGGACCAGGTCACCCACGACGTGTACGGCCTCGGCCGGGTGGTCGGCATCGAGGACGGAGTCGCGGCGCTCGTGGATTTCGGCTCGACGCAGATGCGGATCCTGAGCCCGTACCCCAAGATGACCAAGCTCTAGAAACACCGTGCCCGGTCAGGGCATGCCAGGCCCGCTCAGCGGCCTGCAAGGAAAGGCAGACCTCTCATCGACTCCACATCGCTGTTCTCGGCCCCGGAAGGGCAGACACACAGCTCCACCGCCTCGCCCCGTCCGACGACCCAGCCCTTCCAGGCCCCGGACTTCGGCGAGGACGAGACCTTCTGGGCCGAGGACGCGGAGCAGCCCGCCCAGGACCCGAAGGCGCGGCGGCCCAAGTCCGCCTAGCGCGGTGTACCGGCCCGGCAGCGTCGCGCACCTGAACACTGCCGTGGTCCGGACATGCCTCCGCATGTGAGGCGATGGCACGCTCCCCCGCATGAGCAGCGTGCCTGACGTGACGTGCCGTACCCGGTCGAAGCGGCCCCCGTGGTTCTTCGTCGGAGCCGGCGCGGCCGGGCTGGTCCTGGTCGTCGCCCGTCTGGCGATGACGGGCGGGGTCCCCGACGTGTGGGTCCTCGCGGGCGTCGTTCTCCTCCCGCTGGGCGTGGGAGGCGCGTACGCCGCTGCCGTCCGCGTCCACGCCGACGCGGACGGACTGTCGTACCGCACGCTGCTGCGCCGCCGCCGTGCGCGGTGGGAGGACGTCGCGGACGTACGGGTGTACGTGCAGCACCTGCGTCACGGCGACACGCACCGCGTCGAGGTCGTGACGCGCGGCGGTCGCGTCTGGCGCCTGCCCCTGCCGGTGGGCCCGTCCTCCGAGGGCCGGGACACCTTCGACGACACCGTGGAGGCGCTGCGCGCGCTGCACCGGCGGCACGGCACACCCGAGTCGGAACATCTCGTCGTGATCACCGGGAGCGCGGCCGGGCGCCGTGTCGGTCCGGCGGCCTGGATGTGTGCCATGTTCCTCGCGGGCGCCGCGCCGGCCGCGTGGTTCGTCCCCGTGGTGGCGGAAACCGAGCTGGCATGGACGTCGGCCGTCCCGTGCGCGGCGGAAAGCTCCGAGCACGACCGGGACTGCCTGACGACGCTGTCCGCGGTGATCGCCCGCACCGACGTGAGGAAGCCCAAGGGAAGCAGCTACCTCTACTTCGCCAACGGGCGGCCGGTCGACCGGCTGGCGGTGTCGCGGGAAGGGGCCCAGGGGTTCGAGGCCGGCGACCGTGTCGAACTCACCGTCTGGCGCGGTGCGATACGGGAGGTCATCGGCGAGGAGCATGTGTGGCGCGAGCACTTCCCCGCCGCCGGTGGGATCACCGTGACTGCCGCCCTGTGCGTGCTGGCGGCCGGCATGTCGGGCGCCGTGGTCGTGCAGCGCCGTCGCGGACGCCGTCTGCCCGCCGACGAGGTCCTGCCGTCGTCGGCGCCGTACGCCGTCGCCCTCGCCGCCACGGCCGTGTGGGCGCTGCCGTACTGCTACCGGCATCCGACGCTGGCGCCGGACACCGCCCGGGACATCGCCTGGGCCGGGCTGGGGTCACTGGTCTCGCTCGCCCTGTTCCTCTGGGCCGTGCGCGCGACCCGTGTCCGTACGCCCGCCACGGCCCCCGCGGCCTCGACGGACACCGCCCCCGACGACGAGGACGTCTTCCTGCCCGCTCGCTTCCTGGAGTCCACCGGCTACAACCCGAACGGTTTCGGCACCCACATCGTCCTGGGCCCCGACGGGCCCGCCGTCACACCCCACCCGGGCCCGGGCCGGTTCGCGACACGCCCGATCCCGGTGCGGCGGCTCACCGTCACGTCGGTCCGCCGTCCACGCGGCGGTGAGGGCGACCTCGTGCCGAGGAGCTGGGACGTCGCCGAACTGGACGACGAGGGCAGACCCGTCCGACTCGCGGCCGCCCCCGACGCACTGGCCCGCATCCTGCGGGCGTTCACCGACGCGGAGAAGCGGACGCCGGCCGGGGAAAGCTAGCCCGTCGCCGTCGCGTCACCGCGTGATCCGCACCCCCCTCTCCACCGTCACCTGGTCGATCTCCGACACCCGGACCGTCAGCTTCATCGTCCAGGCGCCCTCCAGGGGGAGGGTGAGGTCGTTCGTGGCCCAGTAGCCGCCCCTGTCGGTGAGGCGTGCGTCGATGGGGCCCACGTCCTTGGACGGGAGGGTGAAGGTGACGCGGAGTTCCGGGACGGCGGTCAGGGCTCCCCGGGGGCCGAAGACCACCGCCTGGAGGCCGTTCTCGCCGACGCGGCCCGGGTCCATCGTGAGCTGGACCGTGCCGCTGCCGCCGGGCGTCCCCGTTTCGTACGGGACCGTCAGCGCCTGCGCCCCGGGCAGGCCCGCCACCTGCGGCTCGGGCGCCTTCGCCGCCTCCGCCTCCGCGCGGGACGGCAGTGTGCCGGTCAGCACCGTGGTGACCAGCAGGACGGCCACCGCGACCACCACCTCCGCCAGGACGGAGCGGCGCAGGGCGCGGCGGTGGACGGCTTCCGGTTCGGCGGTGGTCACCTGCGTCACGTGCGTGGTCCTCGGTTCGGGGGGCGGGCCCGACGCGCCCACCAGCGCCGGTACGCGTTCCTCGGCCGCCGCCGGGCGGGCCAACAGCGCCGTCCAGCGGCGGGACAGCGCCGCCGCGAGCAGCAGGAACACCGTCGCCGCCAGCTTCACCGCGAGCGTGCGGCCGTACGCGGTGTCCGGCAGGGCGGACCAGGAGCCCAGGCCCCGCCAGGACTGGTACGCGCCGGTGACGACCAGCACCGTCACCGACGTGAACGCCAGGCGCGAGAAGCGGGCCACCGTCGCGTACGGCGGTGGTGTCTGCGCCCGGTGGAGGGTGAGCAGGAGGGCGGTGAGGCCGCCGAGCCAGGCGGCCATCGCCAGCAGGTGCAGCACCGACGACGTCATGGCCACCGGCACCTGGATCCCGGCCGACGCGTGCTCCGCCGACGCCCACGTCAGGGCCAGCGACACCGAGAGGACCGCGCCCGCCGTCGTTCGGGTGCGGAGACTCCTCCTGCGCAGGAACGGCACGAGCGGCGCCGCCGTCAGGAGCAGCAGTACGCGGGTCATGAGGGCCATGCCCGGGCGGCCGCTCAGCGTGTCCGGGAAGCTCGACAGGTCCAGTGCCGTCCCCGGCGACGTCCCCTTCTCGTACGGCGCCCGCAGCACCAGCAGTCCCGCCGTCGTCACCAGCAGCGTCCACCAGCCGAACAGCAGCGGCGCCCGCAGCGGACCCGTGTCCGGCGGGCGGCACAGGGCCGCGAACGCCGCCGTGCCGATGAGCAGCGCCGCCGCGATGTAGGCGAGGTAGCGGCCGGTGTCGTACAGGCTTTTGGTGACCGGGTGTTCGGCGTGGTCGGCGGGGGCCGCCGGAGGGGTGGGGGACGGCTTGCCGACGGAGAAGGTGAACGCGCCCGAGACCGGGTGGCTGTCCGCCGAGACCACCCGCCACGCCACCGTGTACGTGCCCTCGTCGAGGTCCCGGGGCAGTGCGGCGCGGGCCGTGTCGGCGGCGCCGGCCGCGTGTTCGGGTTCCTCCACGTGGACGCGGCGGTTGTCGGGGCCGTAGATCCGGAAGGAGTCCTCGAGCAGGCCCACGGACTCGGTGAACGTCAGGGTGATGTGCGTGGGCGCCGTCTTGACGACGCTTCCGTCCTCGGGGTCGCTGGCGCGCAGGGCCGCGTGGGCACTCGCCGGGGCCGCGCCCGCGAGGAGAAGCGTCAGCAAGGTGCCCAGCAGCACCAGCGCCCGTATGCACAGGGACCGGTCGCCCGTCGCCCCGTCGCGCCGTCGCTCCACGTCGTACCCGCCTCCCGGCCGTTCGCCTCCGGTGGAGTACGGACGGGACGCGCGGTCCGCTCAATGCAGCGGTCAGGGATTCACCAGGTCGGGCGGGACGTCGCCCCTCCGTCGACCACCAGGTCGTGGCCGGTCACCCAGGACGCGAGCGGGGAGGCCAGGAACACGCAGGCGTCGCCGACGTCCTCCGGGCGGCCGAGGCGGCCCACGGCGGACGCCTCCCGCCAGCGGCGTACGCCCTCCGGCCAGGCGTCGGCCAGGCCCTCACGGTCGATCAGGCCGGGCGACACCGTGTTGACGCGCACGCCCCAGGGGCCGAACTCCAGCGCGGCCGAGCGGGCGTGCATCACCACCGCGGCCTTGGACGCGCCGTAGTGGGCGTGGCCGGGAGCCGGGAAGCCGGCCTCGACGGAGGCGATGTGGGTGACGGAGCCGCCGCCCTGGTCGCGCATCAGCCGGGCCGCCGCCTGGGTGCAGGCGAAGACGGAGGTGAGGTTGGTGTCCACGACCGCGCGCCACTCGGCCGCCGTCATCCCGGCGAGCTCCTGGACGGGCTGGACGCCCGCGTTGTTGACCAGCGCGGTGAGCCGGCCGCCGAACCGTTCGGCGGCCTCGGCGACGAGCCGGTGGCAGTCGTCCTCGTCGGTCAGGTCGGCCTTCAAAACGACGGCCCTGCCGCCCGCGTCCCGGATGGCGACCGCCGTCTTCTGGGCGGACGCGACGGAGGTGCGGCAGTGCAGCGCGACGGCCGCGCCCTCCTCGGCGAGCCGGCGGGCGATCCCCCGGCCGACGCCTCCGCCGGCCCCGGTGACCAGGACGACCTGGCCGTGCAGCAGTCCCCGCCCGCCCAGCCCGCTCATGGGCGGCCCAGCTCCGCGACGAGGTCCGCCCGGTCGGGGTAGCGGGCAGCCAGTTCGGCCGGGTCGCCGTGTTCGTAGCCGTCGTAGGTGAAGCCGGGGGCCGTCGTGCAGCCGAACAGGGTCCAGGAGCCGCCGTCGGCGACGCGGGCGCCCATCCAGGTGCCGGCGGGGACGGTGAGCTGGACGTGCTGGCCGCCGAGCACGTCGGGGCCGAGGACCGGGGTGCTGCTGGTGCCGTCGGGGGCGAGCAGCAGCATCCGCAGCGGGTCGCCGAGATAGTGGTGCCAGGTCTCGTCGGCGGGCAGGCGGTGCAGGGCAGAGTAATCGCCGGGCGCGTCGGTGAGCAGGGCGACGATGGCGGTGCCCTCGGGGCGGCCGTCGGGCCGGGCGGGACCGGCCCAGGTCTGCCGGAACCGGCCTCCCTCCCGGGGGATCGGCTCCAGTCGGAAGTGGGCGACGAGCTCGTCGGGGGTCACCCTCCGAAGGCTACCTCCCGCGTGAGGAACGCGAGTTGTGCTCGCTTCTCCGGGAGGTACACGTCCGGCAGGTCCACCTCCGGCAGCACCACCCGGGGTCCGGTGGTGAAGCCCTGCCGCGCGAACCGGGCGATCGCCTTCTCGTTGGCGACGTCCGGGTCGACGACGATCCGCCGCCGGTCCAGACCCAGCAGGACGTACGTCGAGACGGCGGCCGCCAGTCCGGCGGTCCAGCCGGAGCGGCTCCCGCCCGGCTGCGGGGGCGCGAGCAGCAGGTGCATGCCGATGTCGCCCGGCTCGACGGGGTAGCACTCGCCCACCCGGTCGGCCTCCGGCTCGTACGTCTGGAGCAGTCCGGCCGCCTCGCCGTCCTTGACGAGGAGGTACGCGTGGTGGGAGTCGAGGGTCTCCATGTGCGCGTAGATCTCGCGGACCTGCTGCTCGGTGAGGCCGTTCATGCCCCAGAACACGGCGCGTTCCTCGCTCACCCAGCGGTGCAGCAGGGGCGCGTCGGCGGCCGGGTCCAGCGGCAGGACGCGCACGGTGCCGAAGCCGCCGACCGTCTGCTCGTGGACGGCCGGGCGGGAGGCGTACGGGTCAGACATCGGTCTCCTTCGTCAGTTGCGCCCAGTCGGTGACGACCGGGGCCAGGTCTCCGGCGAGCCACAGGGGCTGCTGGTCCCGGTGGTGGGGCGAGCCGGGGCGGCCCGAGGCGCCGTGCGGCACCACCCAGCGGCTGTCCTCGCGCCGGGCCAGGTCCCAGACGTAGCGGGCGGCGGGGCCGCGGGCGGCGAGGTCGGTGACGCCGGGCACGGCGGAGGTGCACAGGACGCAGTCGTGGTCGCCGGACAGGACGGGTTCCTCCCGCGGGTCCTCGGGCGGGAGGGCGCGCCAGGGCGCGAGGCGGTGGGTGTCGCCCCAGGTGCCGGCGGGCGGCGCGGCGGCCACCTCCTCCAGGGCCGCGCGGACGACGGCGGGGCGGTCGATGCCGAACAGGTCCCGCGCGGAGAGCAGGTGCTCCAGGGCGAACCCGATGCGCGGGACCAGCGCGAGCCAGGGGCGGAAGACGTCCGGGTACGGCGGCGGGGCAGCGGCGGGCGCGAGGGCGGGCTCGGCGGCGAGACGGCGCACGACCGCGCTGCGCAGGGCCGAGAAGACGGCGGCGTCGGCGCTGTCCGCGTCCATGTGCCGGTCCCAGGCGAGGAGCCGCTCGCGCAGGGCGGACGCGGGTGCGGTGAGGTCGGGGGCGTCGAACGCGGCGAGGTGGTCCAGGAGGGGCGCGGCGGAGGCGAGGTGGGTGTCGGTGTGGATCGCCGCCATGTCGGCGGCGGACCAGCGGTGCCGGCGGGCGAGCAGGGCGGCGATGCGGCGGGCGCGGTGCGGCGGGGCGAACTCCACGCCGAGCGGGGCCGCGGGACCGCGCTGGTTGGCCATCACGGCGACCCCGTCGTCGAGCCCGGCGCGGGGCGTCTCGTGCCAGCCGCGCCACTCGTGGCCGGGTTCCCACGCGGGCACCAGGCGGACGCGGTTGGCGTCGGAGCGCACGGGGACGCGGCCGGCCACCCGGTGCAGGGCGCCGCCCTCGGTGTCGGCGGCGAGGACGACGTTGACGGGCTCGGCCCACAGGTCGGCGGCGCGGTCCACGTCGGCGACCCGGCGGGCCCGCAGCAGCGGCAGCAGGGCGCCGAAACCGAGGTCGCCGGTGACACGGGGCGGGTACCGCAGGGCGACGGCGAGCGGGGGCTCCCCCGGCTCGGGCACCTCGCCGTCGAGACCCTCGGGGCCGCCGATGACGACGGGCCCCCGCTCGGTCTCGATCACCTCCACCTCGACGGGGTCCTCGCCCGCGACCTCGACGGTCTCGGTGTGCCGGGCCGCCCGCCGCCACACGCCGTCCGGGCCGAGCGCCTCGATGCCGGCGCCGGTGCGGCGCAGCCGCTCGCGGTAGAGGTCCTGGTAGTCGGCCATGGCGTTGGTGATGGCCCAGGCGACCGTGCCGGCGTGGCCGAAGTGGGCGATGCCGGGGACACCGGGCACGGCGAGGCCGACGACGTCGAACTCCGGGCAGGACAGCCGGATCTGCTGGTAGACGCCGGGGTCCTCGATGAAGCGGTGCGGGTCGCCGGCGACGACCGCCTGTCCGGTGACCGTGCGCTCCCCCGCGACCAGCCAGCCGTTGCTGCCGGAGGTGCCGGGGCCGTCGGCGGCGAACAGGCCCACCGCGTCCGAGCCGAGGCGCGCGGCGGCGTGGTCGCGCCACAGCTTGGCGGGGAAGCCGGCGAAGAGGAGGTGCGTGGACAGCCACACGGCCAGCGGCGTCCACGGCTCCCAGCGGCCGGGGAGGACGCCGGCGCGGGCGAACTCCGGTGCGTCGTGCCCGTCGAGGCCCTCGTTGACGCCGGTGACGTACGCCCGGATCCAGTCGGCGGTCTCCGGGTCGTGTGCCTCCAGGCGGGCGAGGCAGCGGCGGGCGGTGTCGGCGACCCGGGCGCGCCGGACCAGCACGTCCCAGGGCAGCTCCCCGGCGCCGAGGAAGGAGGCCGAGGTGCCCTGGGCGCGGTGGCGCTCCACCTCGATCTGCCAGCCGCGGTCACGGGCGGTCACCAGGCCCTGGAGACGCGCGAGTTCACGCGCGCCGTCCGCCCGCAGATGGGGAATCCCCCAGGGGTCCCGGAAGATCGCACCGGACACTGTGCCCTCATTTCACTTTAGGTTAGGCTCCCCTAAGTCAACCGTGACGTGACGGGATCGTACGCGAAGGGTGAAGGCGCGATGGGGCAGGGGCGGGGTTGGGAGGGCGCGGTCCTCAGACTGCTGCGCGCGAAGGACTTCGAGTTCACGGTGACCGGCGCCGAGGACGTCACCGCCGACTACCGGCGGATCGCCTTCACCGACGGCGGAATGCTGGCCACGACCGGCGTCCACCCCACGATGTGGGTACGGCTGTGGTTCGACAACGCGGGCAAGCCGCACCAGCGCGCGTACACCCTGGTCGACCCCGACCCGGAGGCCGGCACCTTCGCGCTGGAGTTCGCGCTGCACAAGGGGTGCGCCAGCGACTGGGCGCGGGCGGCGAAGGCCGGGGACACCGTCGAGGCGACCGTGCAGGGCACGGGATTCGACCGCCCGGACCCCTCCCCGTCGCATGTCTATGCGGTCGGCGACCCGGCCTCGCTGCCGGCCGTCAACTCCCTGCTGGGCGCCCTGGGTGACGCCCCGGCGACCGTCTGGTTCGAGGGCTCGCTGGACGGGCTGCCGTTCACGGGCGACCCCGCGCGGCACGAGGTGCGCGAGGTGCCCCGACGGGACGCGGGTGCGGCCCTGCTGGAGCGCGTCCGCGCCGAACTGCCCGGCCTGCTGGCGTCCGGGGCGGACCCGTACGTGTGGATCGCCTGCGACACCGCGACCACCCGCGCGCTGGGCGCCTTCGTCCGCAAGGAGCTGGGCCTGCCCAAGCAGCGGGTGCAGGCGCTCGGGTACTGGCGCGCGAGCTGACCCGCGACGCGCGATCAACGGGGCGACGCGCGATCATCGGGGGCATGGACGTCACACTGCACCTCGCCCAGGACCCCGACGCCGACCGGCTGCTGGGCCGCAGCCCGCTCGCCGCGCTGATCGGGATGCTGCTGGACCAGCAGATCCCGATGGAATGGGCGTTCAAGGGCCCGGCGACGATCGCGCAGCGGCTCGGCTCGGACGACCTCGACGCGCACGAGATCGCCGCGTACGACCCCGAGGCGTTCGCCGCGCTGCTCTCCGAGAAGCCCGCGGTGCACCGCTACCCGGGGTCCATGGCCGGCCGCATCCAGCAGCTGTGCCAGTACCTCGTCGAGCACTACGACGGTGACGCCGAGGCCGTCTGGCGGGGCGTCGACGACGGCAAGGAGCTGCTGAAGCGGCTCCAGGACCTGCCCGGGTTCGGCAAGCAGAAGGCGCAGATCTTCCTCGCCCTGCTGGGCAAGCAGCTCGGCGTCCGCCCCGAGGGCTGGCGGGAGGCGGCCGGCCCGTACGGCGAGGAGGAGTCCTTCCGCTCGGTCGCGGACATCACGGGCCCGGAGTCGCTGGCGAAGGTGCGGGCGCACAAGCAGGAGATGAAGGCGGCGGCGAAGGCGGCCAAGGCCGCGAAGAAGACGGGGGCGTGACCGGCGCCCGTGGGCCCGCCTCCGGTCCCGTACCGGGGGCGGGTATGCGGGCCGGGGGTGGCGAACGGGGCGGCCGTGGAGGGCGCACGATGGGCGCGCGGACCGTTTTCTGACGGTTTCCGGCATCTTTTACGGCGGCGTACTGCGTCGCCATGGCTGCGCCCGGAACGTCTCGACCGGTAGGCTTTCCGTGTGATCTTCAAGCGCATCGGAAACGGCCGGCCGTACCCCGACCACGGCCGGGAAAGCACCCGGCAGTGGGCGGACGTGGCGCCGCGCCCGGTCCGCCTCGATCAGCTCGTGACGACCAAGCAACAGCTCGACCTCGAGACCCTTCTCGCCGAGGACTCGACCTTCTACGGCGACCTCTTCGCGCACGTCGTGAAGTGGCAGGGCGATCTGTACCTCGAGGACGGACTGCACCGCGCCGTGCGGGCGGCGCTCCAGCAGCGCCAGGTGCTCCACGCGCGCGTTCTCGAACTCGACTGACGCCCGTCGAACCCCCTGGCGGCCCGGTTTGGCCCTTTCGGGTTGGACTGCACCCAGTCGAATGATCATCTAGTAGGCATAGCAGCCCGGGCGCACTACGCTGCGCTCATGAGCATGCTCACTCCACCCGGCATGGGCGGCCAGTACCGCATCACGGGTGACAAGTACCCGCGGATGCGCCGGCCCCGGCGGCGCGGCAAGCTCGTCGTGCTGACCGTCGTCTCCGTCGCCGTGCTCGGCGTGGGCGGCTGGGGCACGCTGCAACTCATCGACGTGTTCACCGGCGGCGACTCGGCCTCCGCGGCCGGCACGAAGTCCGCCTGCGGCACCAAGGCCAAGCCCTCGGCGTCTCCTGCCGGGGCCGCCGAGCCGCTGCCCCGGCCGAACACGATCACCGTCAACGTGCTCAACGCCACCACCCGCAGCGGGCTCGCCCAGAAGACCGCGGACGAGCTGAAGAAGCGCGGCTTCCGGATCGGCGAGGTCGCCAACGCGCCCGCGACGTTCGACAAGAAGGTCAAGGGCGCCGGCGTGCTGCTCGGTCCCGCGACCGCGCTGGACACGGCGCTGCCGGTGCTGGGCACCCAGCTGGCCGACGCCGAGCGGCGTACGGACCAGGCCCGAAAGGGCGCCGAGCTCGACCTGATCATCGGCGACGCGTTCCGGGGGCTCACGGCGAAGGCGGACGCCGACAAGGCGCTGACCGCACTGGCCAACCCCGAGCCGGCGCCCGCCTCGAAGAAGAACTGCTGAGCCCGGCCCTCGGAGGGCCGGCTGCGTGAGCGGCGGGGTTACTCCGCGGCTCCGTACATGCGGTCGCCCGCGTCGCCGAGGCCCGGGACGATGTAGCCCTGCTCGTTGAGGCGCTCGTCGACGGACGCCGTCACGACGGTGACCGGGGTGCCGGCCAGCTCGCGCTCCATGACCTCGACGCCCTCCGGCGCGGCCAGCAGCACCACGGCGGTCACGTCGTCCGCACCGCGCTTGATCAGCTCCTGGATCGCCGCGACGAGCGTGCCGCCGGTCGCCAGCATCGGGTCCAGGACGTACACCTGGCGCCCGGAGAGGTCGTCCGGCATGCGCGTGGCGTACGTGGAGGCCAGGAGCGTCTCCTCGTTGCGCACCATGCCCAGGAAGCCCACCTCGGCGGTCGGCAGCAGCCGGACCATGCCGTCCAGCATGCCCAGGCCGGCCCGCAGGATCGGCACCACCAGGGGGCGGGGGTGGGACAGCTTCACGCCCGTGGTCCGCGCCACCGGCGTCTGGATGTCCACCTGTTCGGTGCGCACGTCGCGCGTGGCCTCGTAGGCGAGCAGGGTGACCAGCTCGTCGGCGAGACGGCGGAAGGTCGCGGAGTCGGTGCGCTGGTCGCGCAGCGTGGTGAGCTTGTGGGCGACCAGGGGGTGGTCGACGACGTGGAGACGCATGGCGTCAACCCTAACCGGGACGCGGAGGGCCGGCGTCCCCGCGCGTGGCAAGGGGATGGGGCGCTCGTCACCCCTTCGCTGGCGTCAAACCGCCCGGTCGGGGGAAGGTGGGAGGGACGGACTGGGGTGATGAAGTGATGCCTGAGCAGGAGGATCGTGGGAATCCGTCGACTTCGGCCGGGGCGGCCGGGGGTTCCCGGGACGAGGGCGCCGGGGGCGCCGTGGACTGGGAGGCCGAGCGTCGGCGGCGGCGTGCGCGGTTTCTGAGGGAGCTGGCGGAGGCGCGGGCGTTGCGGGACCGGGTGCAGCCTCGGCGGGCGAAGGCGGCGCGGTTGCGGCATGCGATGCGGATGCGGACGTTTCGCTGGTAGCGGGGGTTCTCAGCCGCCGGCGCCTGTGCCGGCCAGGGGGTGTTTGCGCAGCCCGGCGCCGACGGGGTGCCGTCGCGCCCCCCTCCCCCACCCTCGGCTTCGCTCGCGCGGGAGGTACCCCACCGCCCTGGGGGCACCTCCCAGGGCCCTTAAGGCAGTGGGGGAGGCACGACTGCCCGCGGCTTGCGGGAGCTGGGCCCGCGGCTTGCGGGAGCCGTGGCCGTGGCGGGAGCCGCCCTCCGGTACCGATACTCGCGGATTGCGGCAGCCCGGCCTGCGACTGGCGGGACCCGCGCCCGCGGCCTGCGGAAGCCGCAGCCGCGGCGGAAGCGCGGCCCTTCGACACGAACGCCCGCGACTGGCGGCAGCTGGGCCCGCGATGGGCCGGGGGGGCCGTGCCCCTGGATGGCGGGAGCCGTGCCCCTGGATGGCGGGGGGCCGTGCCCCTGGGGACGGCGGGAGCCGTACCGCGGCCGGCGGTCGTCGCGACACGCGGGTTGCCCCGTAGGCAAAGGGGCCTGGGGTCCCTTTGACGTGCCGCGCTCCGGTGGTGGGGTTGGGCGCGTACGATCCGGTCTGGTGGTGACAAGCACGCTGGACCGCGATCCAGACTGCCGGACACAGGGAGCGGAAGACGTCCCCTGACGGCCTTGTTTCTGCCACGATTCCCAGTGGGCGGGGTCTCAGCTCCGCGTACCCGCCCGCACACCTCCGCCGGGGGGACCCCCAACCGGCACGCCTATGACCAGTGGGAGAGTCACGGTGTACTTCGCCGCACTGCTCGCGCGCACCGAAGACGGGTGGGAAGCGAGCGACACAGAGCTCGACGATGTGGAAACCCTGTCTGATCTGGCCGACCTGGCCCGGGAAGCCTCTCCTGACGAGGACACGGTGCTCGTGCTGATCGAGCAGGAGGACGGCTGGTTCGGCGTCGTCCGCGTGGACGGTGAGGAGGATCCCAGGATCTACGTCTCCGACGCCGCGGCGGCCGCCCGCAGCAGCTACGGGGAGATCCTGCTCACCGACGAACTGCTCGGCCGGGAGCCCGGGGACGACGGCCCCGACCTGGACGCCCTCGACCTCGACGGCACCGAGGACGGTGAGCCGGACGACGAGGACGCGGACGGCGGCCCGGCCGCGGCGTCCGGCGAGTCCGTGCCGCACGGCCCCGTCGGGGACGCGCAGGTCCTGGAGGACCTGGGCGTCACCGAGAAGGAGCTGCGCTCCATGACCCAGGACGCGGTCTCGGAGATCGCCGAGGCGCTGGGCGCCTCGGAGGTGCTGGAGACCGTCCGCTGACCGTGCCGACCACCACCCCCGCGCCCGGCCTCCCGGACCCGGTGCGCGACCGCTGGCGGGAGCCGATGCGACTCGCCCTGGACGAGGCCCGCCGGGCCGTCCCGGGCGGGGACGTCCCCGTCGGCGCCGTCGTGCTGGCCGCGGACGGGGTCACCGTGCTGTCCCGCGCGCACAACGAGCGCGAGGCGACCGGCGACCCCACGGCCCACGCGGAGGTCCTCGCGCTGCGCCGGGCCGCCGGGCGGGCCGGGGAGTGGCGGCTCGCCGGCTGCACCCTGGTGGTCACGCTGGAGCCCTGCACGATGTGCGCGGGCGCCGTCCAGCAGTCCCGGGTCGACCGGGTGGTCTACGGCGCCCGGGACGAGAAGGCCGGCGCGGCCGGATCGCAGTGGGATCTGGTCCGGGACCGGCGCCTCAACCACCGCCCCGAGGTGATCGAGGGCGTGCTCGCCGAGGAGTGCTCCGGGCTGCTCACGGAGTTCTTCCGGGGACGCTGAATACCGATTTCGATCCACGCGCCACCGTGCTGTAAGGTCTCCCTCGGTAGCGTGTCCGAGCGGCCGAAGGAGCTCGCCTCGAAAGCGAGTGTGGCGCAAGTCACCGAGGGTTCAAATCCCTCCGCTACCGCTTGAGAAGGGCCCCGTCGTCAGACGGGGCCCTTCGTGCGATCATGGGCCCGCTCGATGCGCGCGTGACAGCAGTGACAGCCGTGACAGGGGAGGGCCGCGATGGCGGTGAACGCGAAGAAGGCCGCCGTCTATCTGGTGGTGGTCTTCGTGCTGTACGTGATCATCACGGACCCCGAGACCGCCGGCGACTACGTCACCATCGGGTTCCAGGGCATCTCGGACGCCGCGAAGGCGATCGGCGACTTCATGACCTGGCTGGCCGCAGGAGGCAAGTGATGATCCGGCACCTGGTGCTCTTCAAGCTGAACGAGGGCGTCCGCCGCGACGACCCGAAGGTCGTCGAAGGCGTGGAGGCCTTCCGGGCACTGGAGGGGAAGATCCCGGAGATCCGCTTCTGGGAGTGCGCCTGGAACATCAGCGACCGCCCCATCGCCTACGACTTCGCGATCAACTCCGCGTTCGACGACGCCGAGGCACTGCGCCGCTATGTCGAGCACCCGGACCACCAGGCGGGCGTCGGCCTGTGGCGCGAGTTCGCCACGTGGGTGATCGCCGACTACGAGTTCTGACGCCCCCTCCGCGCACCGCGCACCGAGGCCCCCTGCCGTGCCGGCAGGGGGCCTTGCCGCGTCCGGCGCCCGTCTGCGGCCCTCAACACGGAATATGCGGTGCTTGCACACAGTGAGTCAGTCTTGTGATGCTATGACCGCTTTTGACGGATGA
The DNA here is from genome assembly GCF_051903975.1 of Streptomyces sp. P9-2. Classification (NCBI taxonomy): domain Bacteria; kingdom Bacillati; phylum Actinomycetota; class Actinomycetes; order Kitasatosporales; family Streptomycetaceae; genus Streptomyces; species Streptomyces sp. P9-2. The sequence continues at coordinate 1,611,529 of NZ_CP192633.1, read as the reverse complement.
GTTGACGGACGATGTGAGCGAATGAAGAGGTGGCGTTGACCGTGTCGGCCAGTTCCGCGCCGCCCCAGGACGAGGTGTCCCCCGACGCGGTCCAGACCCCCGCCAAGCGCCGTGGCGCGGACACCCGCGCCCTGACCCAGGTGTTGTTCGGTCAGCTCAAGAACCTGGAGCCGGGCACGCCGGAGCACGCCCGCGTGCGGGCGGCGCTCATCGAGGCGAACCTCCCGCTCGTGCGTTACGCGGCCGCCCGCTTCCGCTCCCGCAACGAGCCGATGGAGGACGTCGTCCAGGTCGGCACCATCGGCCTCATCAACGCCATCGACCGCTTCGACCCCGAGCGGGGCGTGCAGTTCCCGACCTTCGCGATGCCGACCGTCGTCGGCGAGATCAAGCGGTACTTCCGCGACAACGTCCGCACCGTCCACGTACCGCGCCGGCTGCACGAGCTGTGGGTGCAGGTGAACAGCGCGACGGAGGACCTCACCACGGCGTTCGGGCGCACCCCGACCACCGCCGAGATCGCCGAGCGGCTGCGCATCTCCGAGGACGAGGTGCTCTCCTGCATCGAGGCCGGCCGGTCGTACCACGCCACCTCGCTGGAGGCCGCGCAGGAGGGCGACGGGATGCCCGGCCTGCTGGACCGGCTCGGCTACGAGGACCCCGCCCTGGACGGCGTGGAGCACCGCGACCTCGTCCGGCACCTCCTCGTGCAGTTGCCGGAGCGGGAGCAGCGCATCCTGCTGCTGCGTTACTACAGCAATCTGACGCAGTCCCAGATCAGCGCCGAGCTGGGCGTCTCGCAGATGCATGTGTCCCGGCTGCTGGCCCGCAGCTTCCAGCGGCTGAGGTCCGCAAACAGGATCGACGCGTAACCCTGAAGAGCGAATCGCCCGACGGCGCGAATCTTCGCTCTTTCCGTCCGATACTCCGTCAGACCCCTTGTTTCCAGGTCTGATTCGCGTCTCGGATGTCGACATGTCACTACAGCGCGTTGCCGACATGTGACATTCTGCCGGAAGCGCGTTTGCCGGAGCCTCGGCGCCGGTATTCAGGTGAAGGCTGCGTTCCTCGGTTCGGGAGCGTTCGCCGCGACCGTCCCGCGACCCAAAGGGGGTGGCATGTCCGCAGAACAGGGCAGCTCGAAGGTGCTCACGCTCGCGGAGAGCGAGTCAGCTCCCCATGCTCTCGACGCACTCGGCCCCATCGACGAGGGCCCGGCCCTCGCCTCCACACCCGCTCCGGACCTCCCGGACACGGCGGCCCTCGACACCCGCACCCTGTCCCGCTCCCTGTTCCTGCGGCTCGCCGTGCTCGACGAGGACAGCCCGGAGCGGGCCTACGTCCGGGACACGCTGATCGAGCTCAACCTCCCCCTCGTGCGGTACGCGGCGGCGCGGTTCCGCTCGCGCAACGAGCCGATGGAGGACATCGTCCAGGTCGGCACCATCGGGCTGATCAAGGCGATCGACCGCTTCGACTGCGAACGGGGCGTGGAGTTCCCGACGTTCGCGATGCCGACGGTGGTCGGGGAGATCAAGCGCTTCTTCCGCGACACGTCCTGGTCGGTGCGGGTGCCGCGCCGGCTCCAGGAGCTGCGGCTGGCGCTGACCAAGGCCGGCGACGAGCTCTCCCAGAAGCTGGACCGCTCCCCGACGGTGAGCGAACTCGCCGCCGTGCTGGGGGTGTCCGAGGAGGACGTCGTCGACGGCCTCGCGGTGGGGAACGCCTACACGGCGTCCTCGCTGGACTCCCCCGCCCCGGAGGACGACGGCGGCGAGGGCTCCCTGGCGGACCGCCTCGGCTACGAGGACACGGCGCTGGAGGGCGTGGAGTACCGGGAGTCGCTGAAGCCTCTGCTGGCGAAGCTGCCGCCGCGGGAGCGGCGGATCATCATGCTGCGGTTCTTCGCGAACATGACGCAGTCGCAGATCGGCGAGGAGGTCGGCATCTCGCAGATGCATGTCTCGCGGTTGCTGACCCGCACCCTGGCCCAGCTGCGGGAGGGGCTCATCTCGGACTGACGTCCGCGGACGTGCTTGTGAGCGCGGGGGCGCTCGGCTCCTTCTGGGCCGAGCGCCCCCGCGCTTCGTCGCGGGCTGCGCCGTGGGCCGGACGCATCTGTGCCGGGCGCGGGCCGGTAGGGGCCGGTCGCGCAGTTCCCCGCGCCCCTTGAGGGTGTGGCCGCCGAGGGGGTTGCCTCGGCGGCCTCCTTTTACTTCAGTGCGAGCCAGGCCACCGCTGCGACCACTGCCACGGCGACCACGATGCCGAGGATCAGGCCGACGCGGGGGCCGCCGCTCGTGGCCGCCGGCTGCCTGGCCTCGGGGGCCTCGTCGACGAACGCGCGGAACATCTGGGTGCTGCCGGCGGGGTCGTGATTGCCCTGCGGGCCCTGGGTGTTAGCCATGGACCGAGACCCTAGCGAATCGGCGTCCGGCACCCCAAGCGGGGCGGGACCGGCCGGGTACACCCCGTCCCACCTGCGTGTTTACTGGTGCGATTGCTTGCCTTTGCCAAGTTTTTGGTCCGGACGGCCCGTTTTTATTTGCCTTCAGCAACCATGCATCCATACGGTTGCTTCAAGCAACGAAACGGAGGTGCCATGGCCGAGTCGGCACAGTACGAGGAGCTGGTCCGGCAGTTCAGTGCCTTCGGCGCCGTCAAACGGGAGATGAGCCGGCTGATGCCGTCGGACTGCCCGAGCGGCTCCGCGGCCGTGCTGACCGTGCTGGGCCGCCATGGCGACATGCGCATGGGCAGGCTCGCCGAGCTGCTGTCCGTGGACATGTCCGTCACCAGCCGGCACGTCGCCCATCTGGCGGAGCGCGGCTGGATCGAGCGCTCCCCCGACCCCGCCGACAAGCGGTCCCGCATCCTGCGCCTCACCCCGGCCGGCCAGACCCGGCTCGAAGAACTGTTCCGGCGCACGACCCAGCTCCTCGCGGAGCGGCTGAGCGACTGGTCGGACGAGGAGGTCGACGACCTCACCCGGCTGATGACCCGGCTCAGGGACAGCTTCGGCGACCCCCGCACCGTGCCCCGGCAGGCGCCTCCGCCACACGAACAGACCACCCGTACACCCGCAAGCACGTAAGAGAAGGAAGTCCATGGCAACGACCACACCGAACGGTGTGCGGGCTCATGCCAAGCACGGGGGAGGATCCTCCACGGACGCTCCGATGACCCATCGGCAGATCATGGAGGCGCTGTCCGGGCTGCTGCTCGGCATGTTCTGCGCCATCCTGTCGTCGACCATCGTCACCAACGCCCTGCCCGAGATCGTCTCCGACCTCGGCGGCGGCCAGAGCGCCTACACCTGGGTCGTCACCGCCTCGCTGCTGACGATGACCGCCTCCACCCCCCTGTGGGGCAAGCTCGCCGACCTCATCAGCAAGAAGGCCCTGGTCCAGACGGCCCTGGTGATCTTCGTGATCGGCTCGATCGTGGCCGGCACGGCGCAGAACCCGGGCATGCTGATCACCGCGCGCGCCATCCAGGGCCTCGGCGGCGGCGGTCTCGCCGCGCTGGCCCAGATCATCATGGCCGCGATGATCTCCCCGCGTGAGCGCGGGCGGTACTCCGGCTACCTGGGCGCGACCTTCGCGGTCGCGACCGTCGGCGGCCCGCTGCTCGGCGGCGTCATCACCGACACCAGCTGGCTCGGCTGGCGCTGGTGCCTCTACGTCGGCGTCCCCTTCGCGCTGATCGCGCTGGTCGTGCTGCAGAAGACGCTGCACCTGCCCCTGGTGAAGCGGGAGGTCAAGGTCGACTGGGCCGGCGCCTTCTTCGTCACCGCGGCCGTGAGCCTGCTGCTCCTGTGGGTCACCTTCGCCGACGACAAGTACGACTGGATGTCCTGGCAGACCGGTGCGATGGTCGGCGGCGCCGTCCTGCTCACGCTGGTCTTCCTGCTCGTCGAGTCCAAGGCGAGCGAGCCGATCATCCCGCTGCGTCTGTTCCGCAACCGCACCATCGCGCTGGCGTCGCTGGCCTCGCTGTTCGTCGGTATCGCGATGTTCGCCGGCACCGTCTACTTCAGCCAGTACTTCCAGCTCGCCCGGGACAAGTCCCCGACCATGTCGGGCGTCATGACCATCCCGATGATCGGCGGTCTGTTCATATCGTCGACCGTCTCCGGCATCGTCATCACGAAGACCGGCCGCTGGAAGGCCTGGCTGCTGTCCGGCGGCGTGCTGCTGACGGCGGGCCTCGGCCTGCTGAGCACCATGCGCTACGACACCCCGTACTGGCGCATCGGCGTCTTCATGGCGCTGATGGGTCTGGGCGTCGGCATGATGATGCAGAACCTGGTGCTCTGCACGCAGAACCAGGTGGCCGCGAGCGACCTGGGCGCGGCCTCCTCCGTGGTCACGTTCTTCCGCTCGCTCGGCGGCGCGGTGGGCGTCTCCGTGCTCGGCTCGGTGATGTCGTCCCGCATCAGCCACTACGCGGCGGACACCATCGGCACGCTCAGCCCGCAGGAGCAGGCGGCGGCCGCCAAGGCCTCCGGCAGCGGCACCATCCCCGACATGGACCTGCTGCCCCCGGGCATCCGCACCTGGCTGGAGAGCGCCTACGGCCACGGCATCGCCGACATCTTCCTGTACGTCGCGCCGATCGCCCTGCTCGGCTTCCTGGTGACGCTCTTCATCAAGGAGGTCCCGCTGCGGACCACCGGCGCGCTGGCCCAGGCCGCGCAGGAGCAGGCCGCCTCGTCCGGCGACCCGGTCGCCCCGACCGTCGCCGAGGCCGCCGCCGTCCCGGCCGGGGGCGCCGCCCCCGAGGGTTCGGCCGTCGCGGAGACGCAGGCCGCCGCGGAGGACACCTTCGCCAAGCCGGTGACCGCGGTCGCCACCGCCGCCCGGCCCGGGGAGTCCGCCTCCGCCGGAATCCCGGTGCGCGGCTTCGTCCGGGGCGCCGATTCCACCCCGGTGCCCCGCGCCGCGGTCACGCTGATCTCCCTGGGCGGCCGCCAGCTGGGCCGCTCCGTGGCCCAGGACGACGGCTCCTACGCGGTGGACGCCCCCTCGGCGGGGTCGTACGTCCTGATCGCCGCCGCCGACGGGCACCAGCCGCAGGCGTCGACGGTCGTGGTGAACGGCGAGCCGGTGTCCTACGACATCCTGCTCAGCGGCACCAGCGGCATGACCGGCGTGGTCCGCGCGGCGGACACCGGGCAGCCGGTGACGGACGCGATGGTCATCGTCACCGATGTGCGCGGCGACCTGCTGGCCACCGGGACCACCGGTGAGCAGGGCGAGTTCTCGTTCACCGAGCTGGTGCCGGGCGCGGTGACCGTGGCGGTGAACGCCGCCGGGTACCGGCCGCGCGCCCTGCCGGTGGAGATCGGCGCCACCGGCGTCACCCGGGTCGAGGCCGACCTGGAGACCGGCGCCCACGTCCGGGGCGTGGTCCGCGCCCCGCACGGTCCGCTGGCCGACGCCCGCGTCACCCTGGTCGACGCGGCGGGCAACGTGGTCGGCACGGCCACGACCGGCGACGACGGGGCGTACGCCTTCGCCGACCTGGACGGCGGCGAGTACACGGTGATCGCCACGGGTTACCCGCCGGTGGCGAGCGCCCTGACGGTGGCCGGCCCCGGTGTCGACGACCACGACATCGAGCTCGCCCACCCCGGCGAGTGACGAAGTTCCGGCCCGTGGCGGGCCCGCGCGTCCTGTAGCGGAGACGCGCCCCCGCCGCGGGCCGGTCGTATCACGACCTTTTCATGAGCCTTTTCAGGTCCATGAGCCATTTCAGGGAGAAGACGGGATGCCACTGACCGCGAGGATCCGCACCCGGGACGGATGGGCCGTGTCGCACGCGGTCGTCACGCTCACCGACGGGACCGGCAGCCAGGTGCTGCGCGCCGAGGCGGACGCCGAGGGCGCCGTCCGGGACGCCACCGAGCTGGCGCCGGGGGCGTACACGGTCGTCGTGACCGCGGTCGGGTACGCGCCCGCCGCCGCCAGCGCCCTCGTCACCGCGAGCGGGCGGGCGGAGATCGGGACGGTGACGCTGGCCAGGACCGGGGGCACGGAGCTGCCGCCGCCCGGCCCGTGGACCGTGGACCCGGCGCACAGCAGCGTGGCCGCCGCCGCCCAGCACCTGGGCATCTCCAGCGTGCGCGGCCGGTTCACCGACTTCACCGCCTCGGTGGAGATCGCCCCCGACGACGTCACCAAGTCCCGCGTGGAGGCGGTGATCCGGGCGGCGTCCATCGACACCGGCAACGCGATGCGCGACACCCATCTGCGGTCGCCGGACTTCCTGGACGTCGCGCGGTACCCGGAGATCACCTACCGGTCCACGGGGCTCACCCAGGCGGGCACCGACCGGTGGACCGTGCACGGTGAGCTGACCATGCGCGGCGTGGTCCGCCCGGTCGGCCTGGACCTGGCGTACCTCGGCACCGGCGCCGACCCGTGGGGCGGCACCCGGGCGGCGTTCCGCGCCACCACCGAGCTGCACCGCGAGGACTTCGCGATGAACTACAACCAGGTCGTCCAGGCCGGCATCGCCGCCGTCGGCACCACGCTGCGGGTGGAGCTGGACGTCCAGGCCGTGCAGGGGGAGAAGCTCCCGGAGGCCTGAGCACGACGCCCGGGACCTGCACCGCTTCCGGTCTCGTCCCGGGCGTGGTGCAATGGGTGGAGGGTCAGGAAGCGGCTCATTCGATTCCGGACGACCATGTCAGGTGAACGCCGTGACCCTTCCGCCCTTCTCCTCCGAGCGCGTGATGCTCCCGCTGCCCTCGGAGATCGACGCCCGCAACGCCGACGGCCTGCTGCCGCTGATCATGTACCAGGCCCGCTCCGGCTCCGAGGGGCCCGCGCGGGTGATGGTCCTCGACCTGTCCGGGACCCGCTTCATGGACTCCCAGGGCATCCGCCTGATCAACGACGCCCGCAGGCTGCTGCTCCCCCACACCCGGGTGCACGTGGTGGCCCTCCCGGAGTCCGTCGCGAGCCGCGTCCTGGAGGTGACCGGGCTGCGCCGCGACGTGCCCGTGTACGACAACCTCCCCGAGGCGATGGCGGCCTGAGCCCCGTCCGGCGGGTCACGACCTAGGCTGACGCCATGGCACCCGACATCGCGACCAACACCCGCGTCTCCCTCGACGAGTTGCTCGACTTCGTACGTCCCCGGCACCGCGCGATCCTGCTCACCCGCCGCTCCGACGGCGGACCGCAGGGGTCGCCGCTGACCTGCGGGGTCGACGACTCCGGGCGGATCGTGGTGTCCACCTACCCGGAGCGCGCCAAGACCCGCAACGCCAAGCGGGACCCTCGGGTCGGCCTGATCGTCCTCAGCGACGACTGGAACGGTCCGTGGGTGCAGATCGACGGCACCGCCGAGGTGCTGGACGTGCCCGACTCGGTGGAGCCGCTGGTGGAGTACTACCGGAACATCGCCGGTGAGCACCCCGACTGGGACGAGTACCGCGCGGCGATGGTGAAGCAGGGCAAGTCGCTGATCCGGATCACCCCGGAGCGCTGGGGTCCGGTGGCGACGGGCGGCTTCCCGGCGCGGCTGGCGGAGAACGAGTAGCGGCGGCTTACCGGGGGCACGCGCCCTAGGTCAGCCGCGCCCGCGCGCGACCATCGCCTCGATGCCGGCGATCAGCAGGTCGAGGGCGAAGGTGAAGTCCCGTTCGAGCATCTCCTCCACCGTGTCGCCGCCCCGCGCCTCCATGATGCGGGCCGAGCGGCCGATGACGTCGGAGGCGTCCGGGTCGCGCAGCACCTCGGTCATGGCGCGGTGGTGGTACTCGTCGGCGGTCAGGCCCGTCGACGCCACCCGGTCGCGGAAGTGGCCCTCCACCGTGCCGTGTCCGTACACGAACTGGAACACGGCGGCGATCGCCCCGGTCACCTCGTGCTCGGGCAGACCGGTACGGCCGAGGACCCGCTGGACGGCGCCCGAGAACCGCAGCGCGTGGGGGCCGATGTTGAGGAAGCGGCCGACGAGCGCCGGCAGCCAGGAGTGCCGGACCAGCAGCGCCCGGTACTCGCGGGCCAGCGCGCGCAGTTCGTCGCGCCAGTCGGCGCCGGAGTCCGGGTCGGGCAGGGCGAGTTCGCCGAAGGCGCGGTCCAGGGCCAGTTCGAGCAGGTCGTCCTTGGTGTCGACGTACCAGTAGACGGACATCGCGGTGACGTCGAGTTCGGCGGCGAGGCGGCGCATGGAGAACTTCTCCAGGCCCTCGGCGTCCAGCAGCCGCACGGTGGCCTCGGTGATCCGGTCCCGGTCGAGGCCGGACGGCTGGCCGCCGCCGCGTCTGCCGCCCCGCTCCCGGTCCTCCAGCCAGACACTGGGCCGCGGCGCCTTCCCGGACCGCTGGTCTGCCCTCACCATGGCGCACCTTCCTCGACTCGCGGACGCCGGTTCATGCTAGGCGTCCGCCTGGGTCCGCGCGGCGCGCGCGTCGGCGCGGTCGGCGCGATGCAGCAGCGACGCCGCGAGCAGGCCGCCGAGCAGCACCGCGACCGAGCCGACCAGGAGGCTCGTCTCCAGACCCGAGGAGAACGCCCCGGTGATCTCGGCGCGTTCGCGGTCCGAGCCGGCCGCGGCCAGCGCCGCCGGCAGCGAGGCCGCCGCGACCGGCACCAGGGCGGCGAAACGCGCGTTCAGCACGGCGCCGAGGACGGCCACGCCGAGTCCGTTGCCGAACTCGGCCAGGGTGCCGTTGATCCCGGCGCCGACGCCCGCCTTCTCGCGCGGCACGGAACTCATCACGGCGTGCGCCATCACCGGGCTGCCGATCGCGGTGCCCGCGCCGATCAGCACCAGGCCGAGCAGGGTGCCGCCGTAGCCGTGTCCGGTGAGCGTGGCGATCGACACCAGGCCGGCCGCCATCAGTCCCATGCCGACCGCTATGGACAGCGGAGTGCCCATCTTCGCCGACCACTTGGTGCCCACGCCGGTGAAGTTGAGGGCGACCACGGTCAGCGCCATCGGCGCGGTGCGCAGCCCCGCCTCCAGCGGGCCGTAGCCGAGGACGAACTGCAGGTACTGGGTGAGCAGGAACAGCGCGCCGCCCATCCCGAAGGTGATCAGCACCAGACCGCCGACCGCGCCGGTGAAGCGCCGGTTGCGGAAGAAGTGCGGGTCGAGCATCGGGTACGGGATCCGGCTCTCCCAGTACGCGAAGACGCCGAGCACCACGGCCGCCGCGCCGGCGGTGGCGAGCACCCTGCCGGACGTCCAGCCGTGCTCGGGTCCGGAGATGATCGCGTAGACCAGGGCCGTCATGCCGATGGTGGAGAGCACCGCGCCGACCAGGTCGGGCCGGTCACCCTGCCGGTTCCGGGACTCCGGGACGTACGCGGCGACGGCGGCCAGCGCCAGGGCCGCGACCGGCAGGTTGATCAGGAAGATCGAGCCCCACCAGAAGTGGTTCAGCATGAACCCGCCGACCAGCGGACCGGCCGCGAAGCCCAGGGAGTTGACGGCGCTCCAGATGCCGATGGCCTTGGGCTGCTCCTCGGGCGTGAAGATCTGCATGACCACGGCGAGGGTGGTGGTGAGCAGCAGCGCCCCGCCGACGCCCATGCCGGCCCGCGCGGCGATCAGCTGCCCGGAGGACTGGGCGAGACCCGCCGCCAGCGACCCCGCGCCGAACAGGGCGAGGCCCACGATCAGCATCTTCTTGCGGCCGTAGCGGTCGGCCGCGTTGCCGGCGCTGAGCAGCAGGCCCGACTGCACCAGCGAATAGGCGTTGATCATCCACTGGATGTCGGCGGTCGAGGCGTCCATCTCCCGGGTGAGGGAGGGGATCGCCACGTTCAGCACCGTGTTGTCGAGCAGCACGGTGAGCTGGGCGAGACAGATGACCCCGAGAATCAGCCAGCGCCGCGCGTGCCCCCGGGGAGCCCCGTCCGCCGGTGCGGTGTCCGGGGACGGGTCGGGGGCCGCGGCGGGCTGCTGCTGCGAGGACGTGGTCATGCTGTACACCGTAGAACAGCCCTCTTACGGTGTACAACGCGGGGGCGGGGTCAGCTTTCGGACGTGGGGCGGGTGAGGTCGTAGAAGGTGGCGGAGCCGGCGGTGACCTGGGTGAAGTTCTCCTGGACCCAGGCGGTGATCTGGGAGGAGGTGCCGGTGCCGTCCGCTCCGCCTCGGCCGCCGCCTCCGCCGGTGCCTCCGCTCGAGACGAAGTAGTGGATGCGGCCGTCCTTCACGTACTGCTGGAACTGGGCGAGGGTCGGGGACGGGTCGGTGCCGTTGAAGCCGCCGACCGCCATGACCGGTTCACCGGTGGCGAGCTGGTAGCTCGCGGCGTTCTGCGCGCCGACCGCCGCGGCGGCCCAGGTGTAGTCGTCGGCGTCCGTCTCCAGCAGCTCGCGTGCCTCGGCGTCGACGGAGGTGCCGCCGAGGAGGCCGCCCATGCCGGCGCCGCCGCGCGATCCCCGGCCGGGGGTTTCTGTCGTGGTGCCGTCGGTGGTGCCGGGTGGGGTGCCGGTGCCGTTCCGGCCCGACGGGGCGCCGCCGGGGAAGCCGCCGGTGCCGTTGGTGGCGGGCGGATTTCCGGTGGGCGGGGTGCCGTTCTGGGCGCCGCCGTTCTGGCCCTGGGTGCCGCCTCCGCCTTGGGCTCCGTCCCGGCCGCCGTTCTGACCGTCGCCCGGGCCTCCGCCCTGGGGACCACCGCCGCCGCCCCTGCCCGTCGACGCGGGACCGGCCGTGACGATGGAGCCGGAGTGGCCCTCCCGCACGGTGCTCAGGGTGTACGCCGTCGGGCCGGCCAGGGAGGCCGCGAGGCCGAGGCCGGCCGCCGCGAGCACCACCCGGCGTCCCGCCCGGCCCGCGAAGACCAGCCCGAGCGCGGCGGTCAGCCCGCCCACCAGGACGATCCAACGCAGCCACGGCAGGTGGTCGGGTGTGCGCGCGAGGAGGACGCAGCCCCAGGCCGCGGTCGCCGTGACGGCCGCCGCGAGGACGAGGGCGGCCCAGGTCTCCCGCCGCCGCTGCCACAGGGCGGCCGCGCCCATGCCGGTCACGGCCGCGAGATAGGGGGCCAGGGCGACCGTGTAGTACTGGTGGAAGATGCCGGCCATGAAGCTGAAGACGGCGGCGGTCGTCAGCAGCGAGCCGCCCCACACGAGGAACGCCGCACGGGTGATGTCGGTCCTGCCCGCCTTACGGGTCAGGTACAGGGCGGCGGCCAGCAGGATCAGCGCGGCGGGCAGCAGCCAGGAGATCTGGCCGCCGACGTCGTCGTTGAACATCCGGTCCCAGCCGGTCTCGCCCCAGCGGCCGCCGCCGCCCGCGCCGCCTCCGCCGCCGCCGACGCTGCCGGTCTCCTCGCCGTTGAGACGGCCGAGGCCGTTGTAGCCGAAGGTCAGCTCCAGGAAGCTGTTGCTCTGCGAGCCGCCGATGTACGGCCGTGAGGACGCCGGCCACAGCTCCACGACCGCGACCCACCAGCCTCCGGACACCACGAGCGCGACGGTCGCGAACGCGAGCTGTGCGAACCGCTTGCGCGGGCGTACGGGGGCACAGACGGCGTAGACCACGGCCAGCGCAGGGAGGATCAGGAACGCCTGGAGCGTCTTGGTGAGAAAGGCGAAGCCGATGGCGACGCCCGCCCACACCAGCCACTTGGTCCGGCCGTCCTCCAGGGCGCGGACGACGAGGTGACAGGCGACGGCCATGAGCAGGGCGAGCAGGGCGTCCGGGTTGTTGAAGCGGAACATCAGCGCCGCGACCGGCGTCAGCGCGAGGACCGCTCCCGCGAGGAGGGCGGCGCCGTGTCCGGCACGGCGGCGCACGGACGCGTGCACGACGGCGACGGTGCCGACGCCCATCAGCACCTCGGGCGCCAGGATCGCCCAGGAGCTGAGCCCGAACAGCCGCACGGAGAGGGCCATCGGCCAGAGCGCGGCCGGGGGCTTGTCCACGGTGATGGCGTTCGCGGCGTCGAGCGACCCGAAGAAGAAGGCCTTCCAGGACTGGCTGCCCGCCTGCACGGCCGCGGAGTAGAAGGAGTTGGCGTAGCCGGAGGCGTGGAGGTTGTAGAGATAGAGCAGGCCGGTGGCGAGGAGCAGCGCGAAGAGGGCGGGGCGGGCCCAGCGGGGGTGGTTGGTGGCGGTGACCAGGGCGTGCTTCGGTTGCGCGCCCGGCGGTGCGGGCTGGGAGCCGTCGGCGGTTTCGGGGTACGTGCCGGACGGCGCGGACGCCGGGTGGAGGCCGTCGGCGGTGGTGCCGGCTCCGTACGGCGCGGGCGCGGGATACGGCGCCCCGCCGGCGGGATCGGCCTGCGGGTCGTGTGAGGGGGTCATCGGGTGGTCCTCGGGTCGTGGTCGGTGTGCCGGGCGTGGCGCGGTGCGCGGGCCGGGGCGGGTGGGGGCGTGACCTGCGGATCCGGCTGGGGCGTCGGCCGGGCCCAGGGAGCGGGGCCGGTTTCCGAGGTGGTCCAGGAAACCGCCTGCCCCGATGTGGCACCGCGCCAGGTCTCCGTCCGCGTGGTCGGCGAGGCCCCCGACGGGCCAGGCGCCGTGGCGTCCCGCTCGGGCGTCGCACCCGGCTGCCGGGACCCCGTGTCAGAGGCGCGGTCCGGGAAGACCCAGGCCCGGAACAGCAGGAACCGCAGGACCGTCGCCGCCAGGTTGGCCGCCACCAGGACCGCCAGTTCCGTGGAGTGGGCCGGGTCGCCGCTCGCCGTGTCGAGGGCGGCGAGGGAGCCGCTGGTCAGGGCGAGGCCGATGGCGAAGACCACCAGACCCTGCGCCTGGTGGCGGACCATCCCGCCGCGCCCCCGCACCCGGAAGGTGAGCCGGCGGTTGGCGGCGGTGTTGGCGACCGCCGACACCAGCAGGGCGAGCCCGTTGGCGAGCTGGGAGCCGGTGACGGTGCGGAAGGCGCTGTAGAGGACCAGGTAGAACACCGTGGACAGGACGCCGACGGCGCAGAAGCCGACGAGCTGGCGGGCCAGTCCGCGCGGCACGTCCGCGAGGGTGCGGTCGCGCGGGTCGTCGCCGAAGGGCCGGGAGAGGCGGTCCAGCGGCAGCGCGCCGGTGGCCAGCGCCCTGCCGACCCGCCAGACGCCCTTCAGGTCCTCGGTGGCCGTCCGCACGATGTGGACGGTGGAGTCGGGGTCGTCGACCCAGTCGACCGGCACCTCGTGGATCCGCAGCCCCGCCCGCTCGGCGAGCACCAGCAGCTCCGTGTCGAAGAACCAGCCGCTGTCCTCCACCAGCGGCAGCAGCACCTGCGCCACGTCACGGCGGATCGCCTTGAACCCGCACTGCGCGTCGGAGAAGCGCGCCTGGAGCGAGCCGCGCAGGATCAGGTTGTAGCTGCGGCTGATGAACTCCCGCTTGGCGCCCCGCACCACCCGCGCGCTGCGGCTCAGCCGGGAGCCGATGGCCAGGTCGGAGTGGCCGGAGATCAGCGGGGCGACCAGCGGCAGCAGGGCGTTGAGGTCGGTGGACAGGTCCACGTCCATGTAGGCGAGGACGGGCGCGTCCGAGGCGGACCAGACGGTCCGCAGCGCCCGCCCGCGGCCCTTCCGCTCGAGCCGGACGGACCGCACCTCCTCGATCCGCCGCTCCAGGTCGGCGGCGATGAGCGGGGTGCCGTCCGTGGAGGCGTTGTCGGCGATCGTGATGCGGAACGCGTACGGGAAGGTCCGGGTCAGATGTTGGTGGAGCCGGCGGACGCAGGGCTGGAGGTCCTTCTCCTCGTTGAACACGGGGACGACGACGTCCAGGACCGGTGTGCCGGCCGAGGCGGCCGGAAGGTGCTCCCGAGCCGGCAGCGTGCCGGTGAAAGAGTCGGTTCGCATGGGACCGACCCTCGTCAACTGCCCTGTCGTGCCTCTGTGGTGAGGCTGTGCCACGGCTGTGAGTGCGGCGCGTCCGGCACTCCCGGGGCGGCGGGCAGGCGGAGGGTGAACGCCGTCCGCCCCGGCACGCTGTCGACGGTCACCGAGCCGCCGTGCGCGGCCGCCACCGCCTGCACGATCGCCAGCCCCAGGCCCGTCGATCCGGTGGCCCGGGTGCGGGCCGAGTCGCCGCGCGCGAACCGTTCGAAGACGTGCGGGAGCAGCTCGGGCGGGATGCCGGGCCCGTCGTCGGCGACGTCCACCCGCAGCCAGGGGCCCTCGCGGCGCACCCGCGCGGTGACGGTGGTGCCGGGCGGGGTGTGGGTGCGGGCGTTGGCGAGCAGGTTCACGAGGACCTGCTGGAGGCGGGCGGCGTCGGCGGTGACCGGCGCGGGCGCGTCGGGCAGATCCAGGCGCCAGTGGTGGTCCGGACCGGCCGCGCGGGCGTCACTGACGGTGTCCACGACCAGCGGCACCAGGTCGGTCTCCTCGAACCGCAGGGGCCGGCCCGCGTCCAGGCGGGCGAGCAGCAGCAGGTCCTCCACCAGCAGGGTCATCCGGCCGGCCTCGGACTCGATACGGCGCAGCGCGTGCCGGGTGTCCGGGCCGACCTCCTCCCGGCCGCGCCGGGTGAGTTCGGCGTAGCCGCGGATGGAGGCGAGCGGGGTGCGCAGCTCGTGGCTGGCGTCCGCGACGAACTGCCGTACCCGGGTCTCGCTGAGCTGGCGGGCGTGCAGGGCGCCGTGGACGTGGTCGAGCATGCGGTTGAGGGCGGCGCCGACCCGGCCGACCTCGGTGTGTGGATCGCATTCGGACTCCGGCACGCGCTCCTTCAGCGTCACCTCGCCACGGTGGAGGGGGAGTTCGGCGACGCGGGTGGCGGTTGCCGCGACCCGGCGCAGCGGGCGGGTGGCGACGCCGACGATGACGGCGCCGGCCAGGGACGCGGCGACGAGTCCCGCGGCGGTGACGCTGATCTCCACCAGGATCAGGGTGGTGACGGTGGCGTCGACGTCGGCGGTGGGCACGGCGACGTAGAAGGCGCCGTTGGGGCCCTCCTCGTAGACGACGCGGTAGCTGCCTAGACCGGGGAGGTCGGCGGTGTGCTCCTGCCGGTCGCGCGGCACGTCCTCCAGGGCGGCGAGCTGGGCGGTGGTGAGGCGGCCGGCCTCGGGTGTGCGGACGCCGTTCACCTCGCGGGAGTTGCTGACCACCCCGTCGGTCACCGCGCCGTCCACGACGGTGGCGCCGACGGTGCCGAACATCTGCGGTCCCCTCGTCACGAAGTCGAGGGCGTCCGCGTGCGGGCCGGGGCGCGGCCCGTCGTCGGCCGGGCCGCCGGTCGCCCGCATCGCCACCTCGCGCAGCTGCCCGTCGAGCTGCTCGTACAGGTGCGAGCGCAGGGCCAGGGCGGTCACCGTGCCGATCACCGCGCACACCACCGCGATCAGGGTGACGGACGCGACGACGAGCCGCGTCCGCAGGGTGCGCGGACGCGGCCGCCCCGGTCCGCTCACGACACCGCGGGCTTCAGCAGGTAACCGGCGCCGCGCCGGGTGTGGATCATCGGCTCCCGGCCCGCGTCGATCTTCCGGCGCAGATACGAGATGTACAGCTCGACGACGTTCGCCTGGCCGCCGAAGTCGTAGGACCAGACGCGGTCGAGGATCTGCGCCTTGCTGAGCACCCGGCGCGGGTTGCGCATCAGGAAGCGCAGCAGCTCGAACTCGGTGGCGGTCAGGTGGATGCTCTGGCCGCCGCGGGTCACCTCGTGACTGTCCTCGTCCAGGGTGAGGTCGCCGACCACCAGCAGGGCGTCGGAGCGGCGGTCGGTCGCGTAGGAGCGGCGGATCAGCCCGCGCAGCCGCGCGACGACCTCCTCCAGGCTGAACGGCTTGGTCACGTAGTCGTCGCCGCCCGCGGTCAGCCCCGCGATCCGGTCCTCGACGGCGTCCTTCGCGGTGAGGAACAGCACCGGCACGTCCGGCAGTTCGCGGCGCAGCCGGCCGAGGACGGTGAGCCCGTCCATGTCCGGCAGCATCATGTCCAGGACGACGGCGTCGGGCCGGAACTCGCGGGCCGCGCGCAGGGCGCCCTGCCCGTCGCCGGCGCTGCGGATCTGCCAGCCCTCGTAGCGCAGGGCCATGGACAGCAGTTCGGTGATCGACTGCTCGTCGTCCACCACCAGCACCCGGACGGTGCTCCCGTCCGGCCTCAGCAGTTCGGTGCGCCCCTGGGGCGAGATCGTGGTCATACCGGACACGATCGGCCGGTCCCCTGAGAGCACCCTTGCGTCTGTCTGTGTTTTCCCTGAGAAATCCACAGGCGGTTCTCAGGCAGGGGGCTCCGGGGCGTGTGGGGCGTCCGGCAGGCCGAACAGCCGGGCCGCGTTGTCGTGGCACACCGCCCGCAGCCAGTCGTCGCCGAGCCCGAGGTCCGCGAGGACGTCGAGCTGATGGGCGTACCGGTAGGGGATGTTGGGGAAGTCGGTGCCGAGCAGGACGCGGTCGCCGAGGGCGGCCAGGCGGGGGAGCGCCCGCCTGGGGAACGGCGCCATCCGCTCACTGAAGCCGGTGAACGCCATGGTGGTGTCGAGGCGGACCTCCGGGTACCGCTCGGCCAGGTCGAGGAAGTCCTCGTACTCGGGCATGCCCATGTGGGCGACGATCAGCCGCAGCCGGGGGTGGCGGGCCAGCACGCGGGCGACGGGCTCGGGGCCGGTGTGCTTGCCGGGGGCGGGGCCCGAGCCGCAGTGGACCACGACCGGTATGCCCGCCTCGGCGAGCAGCCCCCAGCAGGCGTCGAGCGCCTCGTCGGAGGGGTCGTACGCACCGACCTGAACGTGCGCCTTGAAGACGCGCGCCCCGTTCTCGACGGCCTCGCGGACGTAGTCGGCGGCGCCGGGCTCGGGGAAGAGGGTGGAGGTGTGCAGGCAGTCGGGGGTGCGACGGGCGAAGTCGGCGGCCCAGTCGTTGAGCCAGCGGGCCATGCCCGGCTTGTGCGGGTAGAGCATCGAGGTGAACGCGCGCACGCCGAACGCCCGCAGCAGCGCGGCCCTTTCGGCCTCCTCCGCGCGGTATGTGATCGGCCACTCGATGCCACCGGTGAGCGGCCCGAGTGCGTCGAAGTACGCCCACACCTTGTGGAGGACGCGCTCGGGCATGAAGTGCGTGTGCACGTCGATCAGGCCGGGGAGGCCCAGGTGCTGCCAGAAGCGGCGGACGTCGGCGGTTTCGGCCGTGCCGGTGGTCCCGTCGGTCTCATCGGGTGTGACGGGCGGAGTCGGAGGGTGCGCGCTCATGCCGGACACGATCACCCGCGAGGGCGGCATCGGTCCAGCCCCCGGCCTCGCTGCCCACCGCTCAGAACAGCCCGTCCTGCCCCGTCGGCCGCTCCTTCAGCGCCCGCACCGGCACCTCGACCCGGCGTCCCCCGGCCGGGACCAGGTCCCAGCCGGGCAGCAGGCGCGTGTCCAGCACGAGGACGCCCCGGTCCGTCGCCAGATGCAGATCTGGCCCGGCGGCCGCCACCAGCTCACCGCTCACCGCGCCCCCGGCGGCCAGCTCCCCCACCACACCCACCGGCGCCGGAGCCTCCGCCAGCCCGAAGGCCTCCACATGGTCGACGGGACGGAAGGGCGCGGGGTCGAGCGACTCCGGCCAGCCGGTGAGGGCGAGCGCCCGCGCGTGCAGCCCGGCTATCCCGGCCGCCCGCTCCTCCCCGGTCGCCGGGAGCACCGCCCGCGCCGCGCGCTTGGCGGCGTAGGGGACGCGGTCGGGCACCCGCAGCGCGGCGCGCAGCAGCTCCTCGGTGCGGCGCGCCGCCATCAGCGGTCCCGTGCCCAGCCAGCTGAAGCAGACCGCCCCCTGCTCCAGCAGCCGGGCGGATCCGCGCCGCTCTGCGGTGATCCCGACCTTGGTCATCCCGGGCCCGAACCACGCCAGGTAGACCCGGTACGGCCGCGGGTCGTCCGCGAGCGTGTCGGCGGCCACCGAGTGCGCCCGGTCCAGGCGGGCGCACTCCTCGCAGCGCGGCCCGGTGCTCCGCGCGGACACTCGCGCGGCGAGCGGACACATGGTCCCCCGTGCTCCCACACAGGTCCGCGCACCCCCTTCCGCGACCCCGAAGGCCACCGTCTTCCCCCAGGTCAGCGCCGAGCGCCGGCCCCCGTCCCAGATCAGCACGGGACCGCCCGCCGTCCA
The DNA here is from genome assembly GCF_051903975.1 of Streptomyces sp. P9-2. NCBI lineage: Bacteria > Bacillati > Actinomycetota > Actinomycetes > Kitasatosporales > Streptomycetaceae > Streptomyces > Streptomyces sp. P9-2. Next base: position 1,593,505 of record NZ_CP192633.1, on the reverse strand, counting down.
GCTCAGCCCCGTACACCGCCATGCCTGTGCCATCCCGGCCGAGACTAGAGGGGACCACTGACAACGGGCCGTGGCCGCCGGAGCCGGCCTGGACGAGAACCCGTACGGGAACCTGTCCGGGCATCCGGACGCGAACTGACCCCCGCTCACCCGCCGAGGTGCCGCGCGGGGCCCGTGGTGCCAGTCTGAGAAGGATCGAACCGCTCGGGGACATCCGGAAGGTCGAGAACATGGCCAGCAATGTCAGCGGTACGGGCTTTCGCGGGGCGGGCCGGGAGGCCGAGAGCCCCTGGGCGGCGAGCTGGACGGTGGCCGCCGCGTTCCTGATGGTGTTCGGCGGTGTCATGGCGATCTTCGAGGGCATCGCCGCCATCGCCCGGGACGACGTCTTCGTCGCCACGCCCAACTTCACGTACGAGTTCAGCCTGACCGGCTGGGGCTGGGTGCATCTGATCCTCGGCGCCCTGGTGGCCGCCGCGGGCCTGGCGCTATTCAAGGGGGCCACCTGGGCGCGCGCCGTGGGTGTCGCCCTGGCCGGGCTGAGCATGATCGCCCACTTCGTGTGGCTGCCCTACCAGCCGGTGTGGTCGATCGTCCTGATCGTCATCGACGGCTTCATCATCTGGGCCCTGTGCGCACCCCGCCGCGAGAACCCGGCGTAGAGCGCGGGCCCGGGAACCGGTCCGGCGCCTGGCCGTGGGTGATCCAGGCGGCCGGGCTGACCGCGATGGTCGCCGCCTACTTCCTGCTGCCGCTGGACCGGCTGGGCCCGCGCCGGCCGGTGTTGAGCTGGGTGCTCTTCGCGGCGGCCCTCGCGCTGATCGCCGTCCTGCTGCTGGTGCAGGTCGCCCGGGTGCTGCTGAACGTCCCGGGCGTCCGTCCGGGGATGGTGATCCCGCCGCTGATGTGCCTGTCCGTGCTGGTCTTCGCGACCGCCTACCAGGGTCTCGCCCAGCGCCCCGGCGAACTGGACGGCATCGGCACACGCCTGGACGCCCTCTACTTCACGATGGTCACGCTCGCCACCGTCGGCTACGGGGACATCACGCCGCGCGGGCAGTCCGCGCGCCTGGTCGCGATCCTGCAGATCCTCTACAGCTTCATCTTCCTCACGGCGGCGGCCACCGCCCTGACCAACCATCTGCGCAACGCCCTGCGCCACCACGGGAATCCGGACCCGCCACGCTGATTCGCGCCCACGTCGCGCACTCATGTGGCTGGCGTCACACTGAAAGAAGCAGGGTGCGCCTCGGACCCCCGGGGACCGCATCCCCCAGGACCCCGGACGAACACCGGCCGCCGGTCTCCTCGCGAGGCCCGGGACGCCTCCGAGCCCCGGGACGCTTGCGAGGCCGGGCCGCTTCCGAGGCGCGGAACGCCCCGGTGACCCGTGACGCCGGTTCGTCCGCCCGCGGGCCCGCATCCGGTTCCGCACTGCTCCAAGGGGTGTCCGCCATGAGCGGCATGGACGCAACCGCACTGGACAATCTGCGCGAGGCCCTGCGAGGCCCCCTCGTGACGCCGCAGGACGCCGAGTACGACGAGACCCGCTCCATCTACAACGCCATGATCGACCGCCGTCCCGCCGCCATCGCCCGCTGCACGGGCACCGCGGACGTGCGTACGACGATCGCCTTCGCCCGGCAGACGGGCGCCGAGCTGGCCGTGCGCGGCGGCGGGCACAGCGGCCCGGGTCTCTGTCTGGTCGACGGCGGGCTCACCCTCGACCTGTCCCTGATGCGCTGGGTGCGCGTCGACCCGCTGAACAGGACGGCCCAGGTGGGCGGGGGCAGCGTGCTGGGCGACCTGGACCACGAGACGCACAGCTTCGGGCTCGGCGTGCCGGCCGGCATCAACTCCACCACCGGCGTGGGCGGCCTCACGCTGGGCGGCGGCCACGGCCACCTCACCCGGAAGTACGGTCTGACGATCGACAGCCTGCTCGCCGCGGACGTGGTCCTGGCCGACGGCGGCGTCGTCACCACCACCGAGAAGGAACACCCGGACCTGCTGTGGGCCCTGCGGGGCGGCGGCGGCAACTTCGGTGTGGTCACGTCCTTCACGTTCCGGCTGCACCCGGTGGACACGGTCGGCGTGGCGGCCACCGTGTGGCCGGTCGAGCAGACGCAGGAGGTGCTGCGCTGGTACCGGGAGTTCCTGCCCTCGGCGCCCGAGGACCTCAACGGCTTCTTCGCCGTCATGGCCGTCCCGCCCGCACCGCCGTTCCCCGAGCCGCTGCACGGGAAGAAGGTGTGCGGCGTCATCTGGTGCTACACCGGCGACCTGGAGGGCGGACGCCTGGACGACGTGCTGTCCGTGGTGAACGACCCGGCCCCGCCGGCCTTCCACTTCGCCACGCCGATGCCGTACCCGGTGCTCCAGACGATGTTCGACGACCTCGTCCCCAAGGGTCTCCAGTGGTACTGGCGCGGTGACTTCTTCGACACGGTCACCGACGAGGCCATGGCGGTGCACGAGCGGTTCGGGCGGGAGCTGCCGACCGGCCTGTCGACCATGCACCTGTACCCGATCGACGGGGCGGCCCACGACGTCGCCCCGGGCGAGACGGCCTGGGCGTACCGGGACGCGACCTGGTCCGGCGTCATCGCCGGCATCGACCCCGACCCCGCCAACGCCGACCTGATCCGCCGGTGGTGCGTCGACTACTGGTCGGCCCTCCACCCGCACTCCATGGGCGGCAGCTACGTCAACTTCCTCGGCGAGTCCGAGGAACCGGACCGCGTCCGCGCCACCTACCGCGACAACTACGCCCGCCTCGCCGCCGTGAAGCACACCTACGACCCGGACAACTTCTTCCACGCCAACCAGAACATCCCGCCGGCGGCCTGAGCGGCGCCGGGCCGGGCGGGTCGCCAACGGACCCGCCCGGTGGCTGCGCGGGAGGGCATGCCGAAGACTGGGGCGCAGGACGCTACGGATCGACCGGGGGCCCTGCGGATGGAGCGGTACCAGCGCACGAAGCGCTCCAGGCGGCTCGCCTGGTCCCGCGCCCTGCCGCCCGCCGTGGTGGTCGTCGCGGTCGTCGTCGACCTCGCCTGGCCGCCGTTCAACACGTTCCCGCTGCTGGCGACCGTGTCGCTGATCGCGGCGCCGATGTACCCGCTGCCCTGGACGATCACGAGCGGCGCGGTGGCCTGCCTGACCGGCTGGCTGCTGTCGTTCCGTGAGAACGAGGAGGTGCTCTCCCGGGCGAACGTCATCGGCTTCACGACCCTCCTCACTCTGACGGTCGTGGCCGCGTTCCTCAACCGGATGTTCGCCCGCGAACGGGAGCAGCTGCGGACGTCGCGCCAGGTGGCGGAGGCGGTCCAGCGCGCGATGCTGCCCACCGTGCCCGAGCGGGTCCGGGGGCTGGCCCTGGCCGCCCGGTACCAGGCCGCCCAGGAGGAGGCCCTCATCGGCGGCGACCTGTACGCCGCGCACGAGACGCCCCACGGGCTGCGCCTGGTGATCGGGGACGTCCGCGGCAAGGGCACCCAGTCGGTCTCCATGGTCAACACCCTGCTGGGCGTCTTCCACGCGGCGGCCCTGCAACTGCCGGACCTGCCGTCGGTCGTGCAGGCGGCGGAGATCCAGGTGCATGCAGGACCTGAAGGCCCGGGAGGAGGAGATGCCGTTCGAGGACTTCGTCACCGCCGTCTTCGTCGAGATCCTCCCCGACCGGTCCGCGTTCCGCATGGCGAACCGGGGGCATCCGACACCGCTGCTGGTCCACGACGGCCGGGTGACCGCGCTGGAGCCGAAGGAGCCGTCGCTGCCGCTGGGCCTGGGCGACCTGGCCGGCCCCGTCGTCCCGGTGGACTGCTACGACCTGCCTCCGGGCGCCACGCTGGTGCTCTTCACCGACGGCATCATCGAGGCCCGTGACCGCACCGGCGCCTTCTTCGACCCGGTCCCCCCGCTCACCTGCCCGCTCCCCCCGAATCCAGGTGCGGTGCTGGACGCCATGCTGGCCGCCCTGTTCCGCCACACCGACGAACTCGGGGACGACGCGGCGGCCCTGGCGATCACCCGCCTCCCGGACGAGGAGACGCCCGCGGCCGTACGGTCTGAACCCGCTCCTCGCATCTGGTGACCCGAGTCGGAGATTCGTCGGCAGTAGGCGGCGAATCTCCGACTCAGGTCACCAGGCCGCACCCACGGTGAGTAGGGAGTCCACCCGACCGAGAAGCCGCCCGACCGGCTGCGGATCTCCAGCGTGTGCTCCCCTGCCTCCGGCGCGGGCAGCTGGCGCGGCCCGCTCTCCGGTCAGCGCACGCCCCGCTGTCCCAGCAGGCGAGCTTGCCGCTCCTTCAAGTGGGCGAACCCCTGACGGGCATACCCGGCGATCTCTTCGCTGGGGAAGGGAACCACCGAGAGGTGCTGGTCGAAGTCGCCCTGCTCCCAGCGGGCAGCCGTGATCTCGTAGCCCGACACGTGGGCACACAGCTGCAGCAGGATCGGCGGCATCGCCGGCTCCCTCAAGAGGTCGGCGTGCCTGATGACGAGATCGCGCATGGCGCGGATGTTGGGCAGGAAGACGGTGGTCACCCACAGCCGCCACTCGGCCAGCTCCTCCTCGGTGGGGGGTGTCTCGTGATCGAACGGCGAGCGACCGCCAGGACGGGCATTGCGCTCCTTGAACGCCTGGAAGCTGCGGCTGTTGGCTTCCGTGAGGGCGAACAGTGGCCCGTAGAAGTCGCTGAGCTGGCGGTTCACACGTGCGAGGCGTTCCTGGCGCTGCGCCAGGCGCAGACCGTTGAGGTAGGTGGCGACGTAGCCGACGAACGCGAGCCCGATGGTGGCAACCAAGGCGATCATGCGCGGCGATGCTAACCAGGAAGAGTCACCGTGTCAGTGAGAACCGTGGTCACCTACTCATGCCAGAGGCCCCGCCGGGCGAACCGGCGGGGCCTTTGAACTGTGTGCACTCGGCAGGATTCGAACCTGCAACCTTCTGATCCGTAGTCAGATGCTCTATCCGTTAAGCTACGAGTGCTTGTCTCTTCATTTGTCTCGCCGCTCCCGGCCCTTTCGGCCCGCTCGCGGCGACAGGAAGAACATTACATGACTGCCGCCGCCATGTGAAATCCGATTGCCCTACCCCTTGTGACCTGCGGAAACGCGGTGTGGGGCCGGTATGACCGGGGGAACGGCGAAGCCCCGGCCGCTGGGACCGGGGCTTCGTGTTCGGGGCGGAGGCGGAGGGATTTGAACCCTCGATGGGCTTTAAGGCCCAAACCGCATTAGCAGTGCGGCGCCATAGACCGGACTAGGCGACGCCTCCATGCACAACCTGCTGCGCGCGGGCGCGAGTGGGTGGTGCGTGCCGATGATGACACAACCGTGTGGGGTGTCACCAATCGCCCCCCACGGTACTAGGCGGGGAGCCCGCAGGGCAAAGCCCTGGCGAACGGCACGCCGTCGTGGCGCAACGTCCCGGCCGCCGGCGCGTTGATCACGGCATGACTGCCTTGTCTTCGTCTTCCTTCTCTTGCTCACCGACCCCGTGGCGGCTCCTCGCCGGGACCGCCGCCCTCGTCGCCGTCCTCGCCTCGCTCGCCGCGTCCCCCTCCCCGGCGCGAGCCGCGGGACCGGCGCCGGAGGGCGACCGGCTCACCGTCACCGTGCGGGACGCGGGCGGCGGGGCGGACGGGACGTACGAGGTACGGTGCCGGCCGAGCGGCGGGACGCACCCCGACCCGGACGGCGCCTGCGCGGCCGTGGAGCGGCGGACGCGGTGGGGGCAGGACGCCTTCGCGCCGGTGCCGGAGGACGCCGTGTGCACCATGCAGTACGGCGGCCCCGCCACCGCCCGCATCACCGGCACCTGGGCGGGCCGCCGCGTCGACGCGACGTACGACCGGGCGAACGGGTGCGCGATCGAGCGGTGGGACCGGCTGGTGCCGCTGCTGCCGGCGGTGGGCCGGGCGGAGGGTGCGCCCGGGGCGTAAAGGTCCCGCGAAGGTTCGCGGTGCGTCGGCCCAGGCAGGCGCGGTTCCGGACGTACCGGGCGTCACATCACCGTCACCTCGGGGTGCGATGTGCGTCCCATCCGGCGTCCCCGGCGCACCCCCAGCCCTTAGACTCCCTCCCGTGACACGTTGCGGGCCCGTTGGCAAGATGGCCCGAGCGGTCGGCACGTCGCGGTAACAGGGAGGAAGCGTCTCGTGAGCAGCAGGCCATCCCGAGGCGCTGCTCGCCTCGCAGCCATACTGGACGCGCTTCCCGACGCCCTGGTGCTGGTCAACGCCAACGGGACCGTCGTCAACGCCAACACCATCGCCCTCGAGGCCTTCGAGGCGCCGGGCACCGCCCTGGTGGGGCGCGGGCTGCTCGACCTGCTGCCGGAGTTCGACAGCAAGCTCATCCCCGGCTCCATGCGGCGGCCCGACCACATCGACCCGCGCGGACGCACCAAGCCGACCCGGATGACCGCCCGGCGGACCGACGGCACCGAGTTCCCCGTCGAGGTCACCAGCGCCAACCTCGAGAACACCTCGCAGGCCTACGACAGTTACGGCTACACCGGCGACGAGCTGCTGATGCTGGTCGTCCGGGACCTCTCCGGCACGGTCGACACCGAGGCGGAGCTCGCCCGGTCGCAGCGGCAGACGGAGATGATCCTGCGGGCCGCCTCCGAGGGCGTCGTCGGCACCGACACCGACGGGCGGATCGTCCTGGTCAACCCGGCCGCCGCCCAGATCCTCGGCTACCGGGCCGGCGAGCTCGGCGGACGCGAGCTGCACACCCTGGTGCTGCACTCGCGCGCCGACGGCTCCCCGTTCCCGTACTCCGAGTCCCCGCTCGCCGACACCCTGCGCTCCGGCCGCAAGCACCGCGTGCGCGGCCAGGTCCTCTACGCCAAGAACGGCGACAAGCTGCCGGTCGACCTCACCACCGCCCCGGTGCGCGACGGCGACCAGCTCGTCGGCGCGGTCATGACGTTCCTCGACCGCCGCCCGTACGACGCGCTCCTCAAGGAGAAGGAGGACGCCGAGCGGGAGCACGCGAAGGAGCTGGAGCGGCTCGCCGAGGAGCACGGCTCCGAGCTGACCGCCCTGCGCCAGAGCCACGTCACCGAGGTGGAGGAGCTCCGCGAGAAGCACGCGGAGGAACTCGCCGCGCACGAGGAGCGGTACGCGGCCCTCGGCGAGCGCGAGAAGGACCGCTACGACGCCCTCGCCGCCCGTCACGAGCAGCTGCTCACCCTCCTCGGCCGCTCCCTGCGCGGCCCGCTCGACGAACTGCGCCGCGAGCTCGCCGCGCTGGCCGCCGACGACGCGGGCCAGCTGTGGCCCGAGGCCAACCAGGTCCTCCACCACCTGTCGGCCGGCTACTCCCGCATCACCACCCTCATCGACAACGTCCTCGGCTACCAGCGGCTCGACTCCGGCACCGAGCAGATCGCCCGTACGAAGGTGATGCTCGACGCGGTCGTCGCGGCCGGCGTCGACGGCGCCGTGGAGCTGATCGGCCCCGGCCGGGTGCAGTTCGCGGTGCACGCGCCGCCCATCGAGGCCGAGGTGGACGCGCGTCTCCTCGCGACCGCCCTCGCCCATCTGGTCGCGGACGTCGCGGGCGTCGACGCGACCGGCAACACGCCCCTGTCGGCGGGCGGTTACCTGGACAACACGGTCGTCGTGGCGGCGGCCCAGCGCGGCGAGGTCGTCCGCATCGAGGTGCGCGGCCCGTACGGCGGCGGCGACCCGGTGCACGAGCCGGTCGTGCGCGGCATCGTCCGGGCACACGGCGGCGTGCTCCAGACGCACGAGGTGCCGGGGATGAGCGGCAGCGCGTTCGTCCTCGAGGTGCCGATCGGCGGCGGGGCGGGATCCGTGCCGCAGGAGGCGGCTCCGCAGGCCGAGGAGGCCGCGGCTCCCGCCGAGCCCACGCAGGGCGGGGGACGGCGCCGGGCGCGGCGGTCGTCCGTCGACGCGTTCCTCGAGAGTGATGCGCCGGGTGGTGACGGCGAGGCTGCGGCGGCTCCTGCCGCGGAGGCGCCTCAGCCCACCGGGCGGCGCAGGCGGCGGGCGGCTCCTGCCGAGCCCGCGCAGGCGCAGGCGCAGCAGGCCCAGCAGGGGCACCAGGCTCAGCTTCCGGCCCAGGCGTCCGGCGAGGGCGCGGCCGTGTCCGGCGGGACCGGGCGACGGCGTGGCCGTCCCGCCGAGGGCGCGGCGGCCGCGACGGGTACGACGGGCGCCGAGGTCGAACTCGCCGGTGCCGCGGCGGGGGCGGGGGTGTCCGAGGGCGCCGTCGTCACCGCGGCCGAGCACGCGGCGGGCGCCGCGGCCTCCAACACGGGGCTGGGCGGGACCGTACCGCCGCAGGGTGTTCCCGCGCCGTCCGGACGCCGGGCCCGGCGCGCGGCCGGTGAGCAGCCGGCGCTCGCGCCGGCGCTGCCCGCGGGCGGCGAGGCGAACGGCGCTCCCGGCGCGGTCGCCGTGCACGTGCCCGCCCAGGGCGCGGGCCCCGACCAGCAGCCGCAGCCGACGGGACGCCGCCGGCGCGCGCTGGCCGCCGCGAACGAGCGGGCGGCGGCGCAGGAGGCCGCGCCGCGCACGGTGTTCGCGCTGCCGCCGGCCGGGGCGGACCAGGACGAGCAGGTGGCGCCGGCGTCGGCGGCTCAGGCCCCTGCCGGGCAGCCTGGACAGGCGGCGCCGGCCGAGGTCGCGGGGCAGGGCCCCGTGGCGCCGGGTCAGGTGCCGGGTGGTCAGGAAATGCCGGGTGCCCAGGGGGTCGCGCCGGTGGCGCCGGGTGCCGTGCCCAACGGGGTGGCTCCCGCGCCGCAGCCTGCGGTTCCGGGCGCGCAGCCTGTGGCGCCCGGTGGGCAGCCTGCGGCTCCCGTCGCCGGTCAGGCCGTACCGCCGAACGGGCAGGCGGCGCCGGTCGCCCCGCAGGCCGTACCTCAGAACCGGCAGGCCTCCGGACCGAACGCCGCGGCCGCGGGCGCGCCTCAGCCGGCCGCGCCCGGTCTTCAGCCGGTCGGGGCCGACGCCCAGCCCGTGCCGCCGAACCAGCAGGCCGCGCCTCAGCCCGCCGGGCAGAACCTCCAGCCCGTCGGCCCCCACGCACAGCAGCACCCCGTACCGCCGAACGCACCCGCCGCCGGGCCCGCGCCCCAGCCTGCCGCGCCGGGCCTCCAGCCCGTGGGTCCGAACCCACAGGCAGCCCAGCCGGTCCCGCCGAACCAGCAAGCCGTGCCCCAGGCGCCCGGGCCGAACCTCCAGCCCGTCGGCCCCGACGCGCAGCCGGTGCCGCCGAACGCGCGGGCCCCGCAGGCGGCCGGGCCCGGTCTTCAGCCCGTCGGCCCGAACGCGCAGCCCGCGCCCCAGCCCGCCGCACCCGCGCTCCAGCCGGCCGGGCAGGCCAACACGCAAACTCCGCAGCCCGTTCCGCCGAACCCGCAGGCCCCGCAGCCCGTTCCGCCGAACCCGCAGGCCCCGCAGCCCGTTCCGCCGAACCCGCAGGCCCCGCAGGCTCCGCAGCCGGCCGAGGTCACCGCCGCCCCGGCGCCGCAGGCAGGCGCGCAGCCCGCCCCCGCTCCCGTACCGCAGGGCGGACCCGCCGCCGATGCCGGGCAGCACGACGCCGTGCCCGTGGACCAGTCCGAGGACCACACCCCGCCGCAGCCGCACCCCACCAGCGCGCCCACCGGCCGCCGTCGGCGTGCGGTCACCCCGCCGGCCGATGCCGCGCAGGCGCCCGGTGCTCCCGAGCAGTGGGGGGCGGCACCCCAGCAGGGCGCAGCGGCCCCGCTCCCTCCGGCCCAGCCGCTTCCCGCCGAGGCGCCGCCCGCCCAAGGCGCGCCACCCCAGCCCGCCCCGGCCGCGGCCACCCCGCCCGCCGGGACGCCGGCCCCGCAGCAGTGGCCCGCCGCCGGTGACACCTCCGGCGCCGGTGCGGCGCCCGTGCCGAACGCGGCGCAGCCCACGCCCTCGGGCGGCACCCCGCTGCCGCCCGAGGGCACGCCCGCGCCGGCCCGGCCGGCCGCCCAGCCGCTGCCCGCCGAGGCCTCCGCGCCGGTGGACCCGAACTCGACCCAGGGCCGTGCGATCAGCGTGCGGACGCTGGGGCAGGGCGTGCCGTTCAACCGGCAGGCCGCCCAGGTGCAGCAGCCGCTGGCGTCGGCCACGCCTCCCCCGCACCAGCCGGGCGGTTCCGGCCGCCGCCGCAAGCTCGGCACCCGCAGCGACCAGGCCGCCGCGAACGGCCAGACCTCCGCCGGCCAGACCTCCGCCGGTCAGGCGCCCGGCGCCGCCCAGGGCGCCCGCCCGCACCCGCAGACCGAGCCCGTGCCGCCCCCCGGTCAGGCGCCCGCGCCGCAGCAGGACCGCACCCCGGCCGCCGCCCTCGCCCAGCCCGCCGCGCAGCCGACCCCGACGCCCGCCGGGCAGTCCCGGCTCGCGCCGGCCGCCGAGGCCGCCGGACGCTCGTACGCGATAGGGGCGCCGGACGCGGACGCCGCCGAGGGTCCCGAGCCGCTGGACGGTCCCGGCGGGGCCGTGGAGGTGGCGGACCCGCCGCGTCCGCAGCCGATGGACGACGAACTGCCGCCGGAGCCGCTGGACAACCCGCGCCGGCTGCTGGTGTGGCCCGCGCCGGACGTGGCGACGCAGCAGGCGCTGAGCGACCGCGGCTACCGCCCGGTGATCGTGCACTCCCGTGAGGAGGTCGACGCGCAGATCGCGGCCTTCCCGGCGGCGCTGTTCGTCGACCCGCTGACCGGGCCGATCACCCGTACCGCGCTGCAGTCGCTGCGTCAGGCGGCGGGCGCGGCGGAGGTGCCGGTCATGGTGACGGCCGGACTCGGCCAGGCCTCCCGCGACGCCGCGTACGGCGCCGACCCTGCCGTGCTGCTGAAGGCGCTCGCGCCGCGCGACAGCGAACAGCATCCGCCGCGCGTCCTGCTGATCGAGGAGCACGCGGAGATCGCGCTGGCCCTGACCGGCACGCTGGAACGGCGCGGCATGCAGGTCGCGCGGGCGGCGAGCGACGCCGACGCGGTGACGCTGGCGGGCCAGTTCCGGCCGAACCTGGTCGTGATGGACCTGATGCAGGTGCACCGCCAGGCCGGGCAGGCCGGGATCGTCGACTGGCTGCGCGCGAACGGGCAGCTCACCCGCACCCCGCTGGTCGTCTACACGGCCGCCGTCGACGCGGCGGACCTGCCGCGGCTGGCGTCCGGCGAGACGGTGCTGTTCCTCGCGGAGCGGTCCACCAGCCCGGAGGTGCAGGAGCGGATCGTCGACCTGCTCCTGCGGATCGGCACCAACTGACGGTCCCCGCACGGGCAGCGGGGTGCACGGACAGCAGTACGCCGGGCGGTGGGCGCGAGTCCCGCGCTCACCGCCCGGCGCATGTCCGGGTCCTGGCGTCGTCAGATCTGCGTGACGTCCAGCGCGCCCTCGGCGTACTGACGGCGCAGCACCTTCTTGTCGAACTTGCCGACGCTGGTCTTCGGCACCGCCTCGACGACCGTCCAGCGCTCCGGAAGCTGCCACTTGGCGATCTTCCGCTCCTCCTGGAGGAAGGCGCGCAGCGTGGTGAAGTCGGCGGAGGCGCCCTCCTTGAGGACGACCGTGGCGAGCGGGCGCTCGCCCCACTTGTCGTCGGGGACGGCGACCACGGCGGCCTCGGCGACGTCCGGGTGCGCCATCAGCGCGTTCTCCAGCTCCACCGAGGAGATCCACTCGCCGCCCGACTTGATGACGTCCTTGGCGCGGTCGGTCAGGGTGAGGAAGCCGTCGGGGCTGATGGTGCCGACGTCGCCGGTCTTGAGCCAGCCGTCCTCGCTGAACTTGTCGTCCGGGCGCAGCGGTTCGGCGTCGGGGCCGTTGTAGTAGGCGCCGGCGATCCAGGGGCCGCGCACCTCCAGCTCGCCCGCGGACTCGCCGTCCCAGGGCAGACGCTCGCCGCCGGGTCCGGTGAGGCGGGCCTCGACGCCGGCCGGGAAGCGGCCCTGGGTGAGCCGGTAGGCGAACTCCTGGTCCGTGCCGGCGACGTGGGCCGGCGGGCGGGCGATCGTGCCGAGCGGGGAGGTCTCCGTCATGCCCCAGGCGTGGCAGACCCGCATGCCCAGCTTGTCGAACGCCTCCATCAGCGAGGGCGGACACGCGGAGCCGCCGATGGTCACCTGGGTGAGGGAGGAGACGTCGCGGGGGCGGGCGGTGAGCTCGGCGAGCAGGCCTTGCCAGATGGTGGGGACGGCGGCGGCGTGCGTCGGCCTCTCGCCCTCGATCATCTCGGCGAGCGGGGCGGGCTGCAGGAAGCGGTCCGGCATCAGCATGTTGACGCCGGTCATGAACGTGGCGTGCGGCAGGCCCCAGGCGTTCACGTGGAACTGCGGGACGACCACCAGGGACGTGTCCTGGTCGGTCAGGCCCATCGACTGGGTCATGTTCACCTGCATGGAGTGCAGGTAGATCGAACGGTGGCTGTAGACCACGCCCTTGGGGTCGCCGGTGGTGCCGGAGGTGTAGCACATGGCGGCGGCGGAGCGCTCGTCCAGCTCCGGCCAGTCGTAGGCCACGGGCTGTCCGGCGATCAGCTCCTCGTACTCGTGCACCTGGACGTGGGTGTCGGCCAAGGGGGAGCGGTCGCCCGGTCCGGAGACCACGACGTGCTCGACGGTCTTGAGGTGCGGCAGCAGCGGGGCGATCAGCGGGATCAGCGAGCCGTTGACGATGACCACGCGGTCGGCGGCGTGGTTGACGATCCACGCGAGCTGCTCGGCCGGCAGGCGCAGGTTCAGGGTGTGGAGCACGGCGCCCATGGAGGGGATCGCGTAGTACGCCTCGACGTGCTCGGCGTTGTTCCACATCAGGGTGGCGACCCGCTCGTCGCCGGTGACGCCGAGGTCCTCGCGCAGGGCGTGCGCCAGCTGGGCCGCCCGGGAGCCGATCTCCGCGTAGGAACGGCGCTGGGGTGACCCCTCGCCGGTCCAGGTGATCACCTGCGAAGTGCCGTGGATCGACGACCCGTGGGTCAGAATCCTCGAGATCAGCAGCGGTACGTCCTGCATGGTGCTCAGCACGGCGTCCTCCTGGGCGACATTGCCTGGCGTCGGTACGGTGTGCGCTGATTCTGCGCACATACCGAGCGGTATGTCACTAGGGGAGCGGATGATCGATCACGCTCCGGGGGACGACGTTTCCCGTCAGGATCAGCTCATATCTCCTTAATTCCGAACAATCCCCAGCTCAGCGTCCTCGCGGAGCTTGCCGAGCGCACGCGACACGGCCGACTTCACCGTCCCGACCGAGACACCGAGCACCTCTGCCGTCTGGGCCTCGCTGAGATCCTCGTAGTACCGCAGCACGACCATCGCCCGCTGGCGCGCCGGCAGCCGCATGACCGCCCTCCACATCGCGTCCCGCAGTGCCTGCTGCTCGGCGGGGTCGTCGCCGGCCGGCACCGGGTCCGGCTCGGGCAGTTCGTCGCAGGCGAACTCGTCGACCTTGCGCTTGCGCCACTGCGAGGTGCGGGTGTTCACCAGCGCCCGGCGGACGTAGCCGTCCAGTGCCCGGTGGTCCTCTATCCGCTCCCAGGCGACGTACGTCTTGGCGAGCGCGGTCTGCAGCAGGTCCTCCGCGTCGCTGGGGTTTCCGGTCAGCGACCGGGCGGTCCGCAGGAGCACCGGCTGGCGGGCCCTCATGTACGACGAGAACGACGCGTACGGCGGGGTCTGCGTCGCCGGAGCGGCGGCGTTCGAAGCGCTGGTGCAGACGGGTGTGGTCATGTCGTCCACGCTAGGAGCGGGGCCCGCCCGGCGGATCGCCCGCAGGTCCCGAAGCCGGGTCCCCCTCAGGTTGTAGGGGTGGGGCCTGCCTCACCTCCCAGAGGTGGACGAGCGGATGAGGGGTCCTGCGGGTCCCCCCTGACGTACGGCGCGCCGTCTTGAGGACGGCCCGCCCGGCGCGGCGGCGCCGAAGCGCCGCCGCGGCCGACGTCCTCCCCCCTGTCCGGTGTCCCCCTTCTCCCCTGGCTCTCCCCCTGCCTACGCGGTCAGATCGCCGGCCACCAGAAGGGGGCGAAGCTGATGGCCACGTTGTCCTCCCCCTGGTTGACGGTCGTGAACGCGGAGCCGTTGACCTGGGCGGTATTGCTCTCGTTCTCGGCGCCCTCGCCCACGGCCTGCTGCTGTGTGGTGGCGGAGTTCCCGAAGTTGTCCCCGCCGACTCCGGTACCGAGGGCGCCGACGCCGTTGTCCGCCGCCGCGACTCCCGCGAAGAGCGCGGCCGCGAGCGGGAGCGCGGCGGCGGCGGCGACGACACGGGCGGTACGGATGCTTGCCATGTTGTGTTCCCTCCAGAACCAAGGACGCGCCGGGTCAAGGCCGTCCATGCGTGCACTACGACTGTGAAGCACTGCTGTGAAGTACTGCTGTGAACTGCGGTTTCCCACCAGGGAAGTTGGCCCCCCGCCCTGGTGCGGTGCACGACGTCGCAAGATCAGGATTGCCCAGCCGGAGCCGCGGAACCACCTCGTAAGCCCTGATTCGCACGCAAGCGTGAGGAGCCGCCGATAAACCCCGAGTCGACCCCGATTTGGCGCCTGTAGGACCCAGGGTGGCGACAGCCCCGGCGCCCCAAGGGGCGAAGCGTTTCGGCGCCCGCCCGGCCGGCCCCCGCACCCCCTGGGTGACACCCCTCACCCCCTTCCCTTCTTCGAACGTGTGTACGAACATAGAGGCATGGCCACCACCGACCGGCAGGCCACGACGCTGGCCCTCGCACACGCCCTGTCAGCCGCCGAACGCGGACTGGCCGTCATCCCGCTGTCCCGCACCAAGCTCCCGGCCCTGCGCTCCCCCCACCGCGGCGACCCGTCCCACCCGCCCTGCCACGGCGGGTGCGGCCGCTTCGGCCACGGCGTGTACGACGCCACCACCGACCCGGCGCGCGTCCGCGCCCTGTTCGCCGCCGCGCCCCGCGCGACCGGCTACGGCATCGCCTGCGGCCTGCCCCCGCACCACCTCGTCGGCGTCGACCTCGGCACGAAGAACGGCACCGACCCCGGCGCGGCCCTGCGCGCCCTCGCCTCCCGGCACGGCTTCACCGTCCCGCCCACCGTGGTCGTGCTCACCCCCAGCGGCGGCCGCCACCTGTGGCTCAGCGGCCCGCCCGACGTCGTCGTCCCCAACTCCGCCGGCCGCCTCGCCCCCGGCATCGACATCCGTGGCGCCGGCGGTTACCTCGTCGGCCCCGGCTCCCGTACGGAACACGGCACGTACAGGGCCGCACCCGGCACGGCCGGCCTGGCGCCCGCGCCCTGCCCGTCCGCCCTGCTGCGGCTGCTCCTGCCGCCGCCCCGCGCCCACCACCCGACACCCCCGTCCGCCGGTGACCACGGCCAGGGCCTGGTGCAGTTCGTCCTCGCGGCGCACGAGGGCCAGCGCAACACCCGCTTGTTCTGGGCGGCCTGCCGCGCCTACGAGGACGGCACAGGACCCGAGCTGGTGGAGCCCCTGGTCGACGCGGCCCGCGCCACGGGCCTGTCCGAACGCGAGGCGCGCGCGACGGTCGCGTCGGCCGCGCGCATGACCGGCCGCTGAGGCCGGCCGCGGTTTCTCTCCCGCCGAGGCGGCCGCCCTTCCTCCCCCACGCCCTCCCGCGCACGCGCCCGAAATTCGAAAGACCCGCATGCACCAGCGCCTTAAAGTGCCGACCATGGCACTCTCCCGCGTCGTCCTCGCCTCGGGCCGCTCCGTCGACCTGACCGAGCTGCGCCTGTCGGCGACGTACGGGGACGTGCTCGAGGGATACCCGTGCAAGCCGCTGAACGACCTCACGATCGCCGGGCTGCTCCGGTCCGCCGAACACGTCCACCCGGGCGTCCCGGTGCATCTGATCCCGCCGCCGCGCGAGTACCCCGACCAGTTCGCGGGCGGCTTCGGCCCGGTGGAGGTGCTGCCGGCCGTGACCTGCGTCGGCAGCTTCCGCTCCGAGGCACTCGATCCCGGACACGACCGCGCCCTGTACCGCTCCCGCCTCACCGTGGTCTGGTTCCAGCCGACGTCACGCATCCCCTCGGGGTGCGACGCGGAGACGGAACTGCTGGACATGGACTGGGAGCGACTCGCCACCGACGAGGAACTGTGACCGCACCTGATCCTGCCGCCGCCCGCGTCGACCTGCTCCGCTGGCAGTTCGACCTGACCTGGTCCCTGTTCGAGTACCACCTGGAGCGCCTGGAGCCGGAGGACTTCCTCTGGGAGCCCGCCCCGCTCTGCTGGACGGTCCGCCGGTCGCCCGAGGGCGCCTGGGTCCCGGACTGGGCGGACACGGAACCCGACCCGGTGCCGGTGCCCACCGTGGCGTGGGTGAGCTGGCACATCGGCTGGTGGTGGAGCGTGACGCTGGACCACGCGCGCGGGGAGCGCCCGCGCGAGCGGACGGACATCGTGTGGCCCGGCGCGGGCGAACCCACGGTCACCTGGCTCCGCTCCCTCCGCACGGAATGGCTCGCCCACCTCGGCACCCTCACGGACGCCGGCCTGGACGCCCCGGCGCCGTTCCCGTGGCCGGACGACCCGTCCCGCACGAAGGCGCACATGCTGGCCTGGGTCAACGCGGAGCTGATGAAGAACGCGACGGAGATCGGCCACCTGCGCATGCTGCGGGCGGCGTCATGAACGGCGCCACCGCGGGGCAGCCGTACTCTTTGCTCGACCTCGACAGGGCGTTCCGCGCCTGCTGGGCCGCCGACACGTGCTCACCGGACGACCTGCCCGACTGGAGCCCGGACAACCCGTCCGTGGGCCACTGCGACATCACGACGCTGGTCGTCAACGACCTGTTCGGCGGCGACCTCCTGGTCGCCGACGTGACCCGGGCGGGCAACCCCCACGGCTACCACTGGTGGAACCGCCTGCCCAGCGGTGTGGAACTCGACCTGACCCTGGAACAGTTCCGCGCGGGAGAGACCCTGTCGCCTCCCCGCACGGTGACACGCCCTCCGGGCCCACTGCCCCGCCGCCACCCGGAGTACGAACGGCTGCGCACGCGCCTGACGAAGCACCTGGGCCCGCTGCCGCGGGCGGGAGGCGTCTAGGCTCCACGGAGGCGGTGGAAGGGGGGAGTGACCGCAGACCAGGAATGGCCGGAGGGCGGTACGCCGACGAGGATGCGGCGAGGGCGCGCTACGAGGCGGGCCTGAGGGCGTCCCGCCGCTCGGCCCCCGGCAGGCACTCCGCACGGACCTGCCCACGGCCCACCTGGCCTCGCCGTGACGGTCATCGCGTGCTTCGTCCCGGGGGCAGCCAGGGCACCCGTTTCTGCGGTGATCACCGCCGGAGCCTTCGCCGCGCTGTTCACGGCCGTCCTGACGGCAGGACTCCGCTCGCCGAGCACCGCGATCACCTCGCCGTGCACACGCGTACCGTACTGGACACCAGCAGTAACGCCGCCAACCAGCGCGTCGCCTGGAAGGTTCTCGAAACATGGGGACACGATGTTCCCCGACACTGGAGCTTCCCGCGAGGAGCCTTGGGACGCGGGTCCGCACAGCGACGGCGCGGCGACCTCGCGCCTCCCTTTCGATCCGAACGCGCACGTGCCCCACCCGTGCCCGCTCGAGCAGGGCACCACGGCGACCCGAGCACGAGAGCGGCCCCTGACCACGTCACCAGGTCGGGGGCCGCTCTCAGTGCTCATCCTGCGGAGGCGGTGGGATTTGAACCCACGGTGACATCGCTGCCACGACGGTTTTCAAGACCGTTCCCTTAGGCCGCTCGGGCACGCCTCCCCGCGCCGGCCGGTGATCGGCGGCGCGGGGACAAGGGTAACGGGTTCGGGGGTGGCGGGTGGGGTCAGCTGTCGCCGACGCGGGAGCCCAGGGTGAGTTCCGTGGTGTGCTCCTTGCCGCCCCGCTCATAGGTGATCGTGACCTCGTCGCCGGGCTTGTGGGTCCAGATTTCGCCGATCAGGGTGGGGCCGGAGTCGATGACCCGGTCGTCGAGCTTGGTGATGACGTCGCCCGGCTTCAGGCCGGCCTTGTCCGCGGGGCCGCCCGGGTCGACGGGCTCGGCGCCGCCCACGCCCTGATCGGTGATCTTCGCGCCGTCGGTGGTGTCCTCCAGGGAGACGGACGCGCCGATCTTGGCGTACACCGGCTTGCCCGTCCTGATCAGCTCCTGGGCGACGTACTTCGCCTGGTTGATCGGGATGGCGAAGCCGAGGCCGATCGAGCCGGCCTGGCCCGTGCCGAAGCCGCCGTTGCTGGTCGACTGGATCGCCGAGTTGATGCCGATCACGTTGCCCTGCGCGTCCAGCAGCGGGCCGCCGGAGTTGCCCGGGTTGATCGACGCGTCGGTCTGCAGGGCGCTCATGTAGGAGGCCTTGCTGCCGCTGCCGTCGCTGGAGGCGACCGGGCGGTTCTTCGCGCTGATGATGCCGGTCGTCACCGTGTTGGACAGGCCGAAGGGCGCGCCGATGGCGATGGTCGAGTCGCCGACCGCCACGTCGTCGGAGTTGCCCAGGGTGAGCGGCTTGAGGTCCGACGGCGCGTTCTTCAGCTTGATGACGGCGACGTCGTACCCCTGCGCGTTGCCGACGACCTCGGCCTCGTACTTCTTGCCGTCGGGGAACGTCGCGGAGAGGTTGCCGCCGTCGACGGCGTCCGCCACCACGTGGTTGTTGGTGACGATGTGGCCCTGCTTGTCGAAGACGAAGCCCGTGCCCGTGCCGCCCTCGCCGCTGCTGCTCGCCGCCTCGATGGTGACCGTGCTGGGCAGCGCCGCCGCCGCGACCGCGGCGACCGTGCCCGGGTCGCGCTTGACGTTACCGCCGGTGGTGCCCGACGACACGGTCGTCGAGTTGCCGCTGTCGTTCTCCCGGGCGAGCGTGTAGCCGAGGCCGCCGCCCAGACCGCCCGCGACCAGCGCGGCCACCAGGACCGCGGCGACGAGCCCGCCGCGCCCGCGGCCGTTCTTCGGCGCGGGCTGCTGGTGCGCGGCGCCCCAGCCTGCGCCCCAGCCGCCACCGCCCTGGCCCGCGGCGCCGTGTCCCGCTCCGCCGTCACCGCCGTACGCCGGGGAGGACGGCGGCGGGGGCGGCGGCCAGGAGGGGTCGGGGGCGGACGTGGATTCGCCCGACCCGGCGTCGTGGTGGGCCGGGGGGCCGTAGGGGTCGCCGGCCGCCGGAGCCGACCCCGGGTGTGCGCCCTGGGGTGCGGAAGCAGCGGGAGCATCCGCCGGGGGCGGCGGAGCCGACGGGGCCGGGGGGACCGCGGTGCCCTCGTTCTCGGTGCTCACAGCTTCTCTCCTCGATCCACGGCTTTCAATCGGTCGCACTCGGGCCCGCATGTCACGCGCGCCTGACGTCCGGCGCGATGCAGATGGAGCTGTGCACGTCTCTTTGTATGACGTCAGCTTTTCCCACACGCCGTCAGGGCACCGTAAGCCGTTCCTGTGGGTCCGGGGTCATTCTTTATATAGGGCATTACTCACTTAAGGTGCGCCACTCGATGGCTCCGCCCGGACTGCCGTACCGATCACACCATGCTGCCCGCCCGTCCTCCGGCGAGCGGTGGCACCATGACGCGGTGACCCACGCACGTCAGCATCTGACCCGAGTCGTCGCGCACCGCGGGGCGTCCGAGGACGCCCCCGAGCACACCCTGGCCGCGTACCGGAAGGCGATCGAGGACGGCGCGGACGCACTCGAGTGCGACGTACGCCTCACCGCCGACGGACACCTGGTGTGTGTACACGACCGTCGCGTCAACCGTACGTCGAACGGACGCGGCGCCGTCTCGGCGCTCGAGCTGTCCGACCTCGCCGCGCTCGACTTCGGCTCGTGGAAGACCAGGGACGCGGCCGGCGGGCCCCGCGTCGAGGAGCCCGACTGGGAGCACCGCCCGGAGGACCGCGAGGCCACCTCCGTGCTCACCCTGGAGCGGCTGCTGGAGCTGGTCGCCGACGCCGGACGCCGGGTGGAGCTGGCGATCGAGACGAAGCACCCCACGCGCTGGGCGGGGCAGGTCGAGGAGCGGCTGCTGGTGCTGCTCAAGCGGTTCGGCCTGGACGCGCCCGCCTCCCGTGAGGACTCGCAGGTACGCGTGATGAGCTTCTCCGCGCGCTCCCTGCACCGCGTGCGGGCCGCCTCCCCGACGCTGCCGACGGTCTACCTCATGCAGTTCGTCACACCGCGGCTGCGGGACGGGCGGCTGCCCGCGGGCGTGGACATCGCGGGCCCGTCGATCCGCATCCTGCGCAGCCACCCCGGCTGCATCGAGCGTCTGAAGCGGACCGGGCGCCAGGTGCACGTCTGGACGGTCAACGAGCCGGCGGACGTCGACCTGTGCGTGCGTCTCGGCGTGGACGCCATCATCACCAACCGGCCGCGGGCGGTGCTGGACCGGCTCGGGCGCTGAGCCGGGCGGCGAGGCACCAACCCCGGCGGACGGCTGGAAACACACCCGTCCACCTCAGCGTGCCCGCCACATCCGTCCCGTGTGTCCCAGTGGTTACCCACCTGCCTCTTGACCGGCAGGGCCGGGCGCCCACTTCCTCCTATCTCGGCCACATCGACGAAATCCAGCCATACGACTACGGGGAGTGCTCCGGCGCGTTCGGTACGTATTCGATCGTTCCGAGTGCGTCACCGCGCACGGATCGGCCGGTTTCCGGTTCAGGCCGATGGGGCATCCACACCGTGGCGTGGGGCGAAGGAGGTCTCGGGGGTGGCGTTGGTGGTGGCACAGGAGGTGCCCACGTCGTCGAGCATGGCCGTGCCCCATGGCCCTGCGGGCGTGGGGAAGGCGAGGCGCCGGATGCGCGCGCAGCTGCGCGACGGAGGTGTCCCGGAATCGGTCGTCGACGATGCCGTACTGATCCTTTCCGAGCTGTTGAGCAACGCGTGCAAACACGGCCGGCCCCTGGGCGACAGCCTGGCGGGCGACGGCGACGTGCGTGCGGCCTGGCGGGTGGACCCGCGCGGCCGGCTCGTCGTCGAGGTCACCGACGGGGGCGGACCGACCCGCCCAGCGCCTGCCACCCCGTCGGTCACCGCCCACGGCGGCCGCGGGCTCAACATCATCTCCGCGCTCTCCGACGACTGGGGCGTACGCGACGAGGTGCCCGGCGAGGTCACGGTGTGGGTCGTCGTCCACGAGGACGTGCACGACCCGGACGCCGCGAGCTGCCACCGCCGCGAGGACTTCGCGGCACGGGTGACCGCGCCGCCGGTCGCGCGGCTCACGGGGCTGGACTTCGCGGACGTGTTCGAGGACCTGGACTGACGGTCTTCGGCAACCCGGGCTGATGGCACGGCGGTCGGACCGGGCTGCCGTCGGCAGGGTGCCGGCCCGCTCCGGTCGGACGCCCCCGAATGCGGTCGCGTCCACGCGCCCCCGTTGTCCACAGGCAGCCCGTCGTCCACAGGTACCGGTCCGCCGCGGCCCGAACGGCTAGGCTCGCGCCGTACGAGACGAGCCGTAACCGGGAGACACCCACGATGGCCAAGAAGCGACCCCAGACGAAGGCCAAGCGCCCGCAGCTCACGGACGGGCAGATCCCGGTCGTCGGCGCCCGCGAACCCTGCCCCTGCGGCAGCGGCCGCCGCTACAAGGCGTGCCACGGCCGCGCCGCCGCGCAGGCGGTGACCGAGCTGGTGCACCGCCCGTTCGAGGGCCTTCCGGGCGAGTGCGACTGGGTGGCGCTGCGCGAGCTGGTGCCCGCCGCGACCGTCGAGCTGACCCTGAAGGACGGCCTGCCCGAGGGCGTCCCGTCCGTCACCCTGGCCACGGTGCTTCCGATGGCCTGGCCGGCGCTGCGCCGCGACGACGGCTCGGTGCTGCTCGGCCTGCAGAACGACACGCCCTCCGGCGACATCAGCCGCGACCTCGCCGACACGCTGCGGCGCGCGCTGACCGCCGAGCCGGGCACCCCGGTGCAGGCCCGCCGCGCGCCCGCCGACGGCCCCCGGCTGCAGGACCTGCTCGACCCGAAGGGTCCTTTCGAGCCGGTCGTGCACGACGGGTTCGAGTTCTGGGTCCCGGACCCGGAGAACGCCACCCCGGACGTCACCGCCTCCCTGGAGCGGGCGAACGCTGCGGCGATCCCGACGGTGAAGCTGACGGGCGTGGACTCCGCGTACTGGTGCGAGACGCCCGAGAAGAACCACCTGCGGTGGGTCATGCCGCACCCGGAGGAGCAGCTTCTGGACGCGCTCGCGCGACTGCACTCGGCAGGCACCTCCTCCCTGGGCGAGGGCACCCGTCTGGTCGGCTCCTTCCGCGCTCACGGGCTCACCGTGCCGGTCTGGGACCTGCCGAGCGAGGTCCGCGCGGAGGACGTGGAGAAGCCGGCCGCCGAGTTCGTCGAGCGGCTCGCCGCAGCGCTGGCGACCGACGCCCCGCTCACCGCGGACGAGCGCCGGGCGCGCGGCGGTCTGACGAACCGCCAGGTCACGCTGAGCTGAGGCGCCCCGCACCCGGCTCCTCACGGATGCCCCGGGCGGCCGAAACACCCGGGGCACAAGTTCTTACGCGCGGGTAACTACCCGTTCACTCAAGCCAGTCGGTGACCGGAAACGCCGAGATCGAATTTGCTTACCGCCGATCTCTTGTTACCGTTCCAGTAGCCCGGTTGCTGGTGCATCCCCCGTCGCCAGCAACCGGGTCTTTACGTGCCCGCAGCGCGCCCCGCTCACGGGCCTCCGGAGCCGACCGTTCCGGATCTCCGGCACCCGGCTCTCCCGGTGGTCGACACAGGCTCGCCCCGGCCTCACCGGTCCTCCCCCGACGGGGAGTTGCTCCCGGCCCGCAGCAGCAGCGGCCCCTTCTCCGCACCGCCCGCGTGGGCGGCGAACTCCGCGACCGCCGCGTACCGCAGGGGCTCCCCCTCCAGTCGCACGCGCGGCGTCTCGCACAGGGACGGGTCGTCCCCCGCTCCCGCCACGCACCGGCTCCGCACGCTGTGCCCGTCCGGGCCGAGCAGGGACAGGGCCGCGTCCAGGGACGCGCCGGTGGTGTTGCGGTAGTACGTCCGCGCCCACACGTCCTTCCCCCGCACCGCCACGCACGTCTGCGCCTCGACGCCGTCCGGCGAGGACAGGGCGGGGCCACAGCGCAGGGCGGTCGACAGATGCGCGCCGGGCGGCGCCTGGTCGGCTGTCGGCGCCCGCACGGGGGTGTCCGCGTCCCCTGGGGCACGCCCTACGGAGGCCCGTCTCTCGGGGGCGCTTGCCTCCGCGGCGCGTCCCTCGGGATTGCGTCCCTCAGGATTGCGTCCCTCGGGATTGCGTCCCTCAGGATTGCGTCCCTCAGCTCCGGAAACCGGACGCAGATCGTCAGGACCGGCCGGGCCGGCCGAGGCCCTGCGCCGGTCGTCGTCCTGGCCCGCACAGGCCACCGCCAGCGGCTGCGCGAGCGCGCAGGCCGCCGCGACGGCCGCGAAGGCGGTCGCTCGGGTTCTGCGGGACGTCCTGGCACGGCCCCCGGCATGACGCGGCATGCCCCGGGAAGATAGCGGCCCGGCACCGGGTGCCGGGCGCGGCGCGCGACGGCGCCGCCTACATCTCGGGGGCGCTCACACCCGTACGGGTGAGGGCGTCGACCACCGCGTCCACCACGGCCTCGACGTCAGGGACCCAGGGAGACGCCGAGCCGGGCAGCGGTGCCCGCTCCCAGCGGACCTCGCCCTGCGCGGTGACGGACGGGGGCAGGGCCA
Source organism: Streptomyces sp. P9-2 (assembly GCF_051903975.1). Classification (NCBI taxonomy): domain Bacteria; kingdom Bacillati; phylum Actinomycetota; class Actinomycetes; order Kitasatosporales; family Streptomycetaceae; genus Streptomyces; species Streptomyces sp. P9-2. The sequence continues at coordinate 1,569,831 of NZ_CP192633.1, read as the reverse complement.
GATAGCCGCCCTCGCCGTGGAAGCGGAGCGAGCCGGGGACGAAGTCCTGGGCGTACAGCAGCTCGCCCAGCTGCTCCAGGGAGTACGGCTTGACGAGGATCGCCCAGCGGGTCGGCGAGGCGACGACCGGGCCGAGCCGCATCCCCCGGCGGTCCAGCGCGGCGAGCGCGCGGGCGGCCGGCAGGGCGGGCAGGGACACCGCGCACGGGGCCTTGCCGCCGGTGGCGAGCACGATCGGCGCCGTCGGCCGGTTGGCCCACCACCAGCGCACCATCCGCGCGTCGGTGGTGGCGGCGAGAAGGCCGGGGTCGAACGGATGGGCGCCCGGCACCGTGCACTCCGGGTCGGGGCAGGCACAGCGGGACCCGTCCTGCGGGTCGGCCGCCACGCCGGGGAGTACGGGCCACTGCCATTCCGCGGCGAAGGTCAGGGCCGCACCGATCAGATCGGGCCCTTCGTCACCGCGCCGGGACAGGAGCCTGCGTCGCCTTCCGAGGATCTCGCGCATGAGCGCTCGTTCCTTTCCGTTGCACGCCTGGCAACACCGTGGACCACTCACGTCATGTGTCGATCACTTCACTGTGCGTACCTGTTGGCGCATCACACCCCCGTGCCGGGCAGGGGGAACCCCTATGGGCCGGGCATGGGCTGCCTCCGCGGCCGTTCCACCCATACAGCGTTTATCAGAAGTACGGGTACGGCGTGGGGTGGCGAAGTCTGGCGTTTACCGTCGCGCGTGTTTCTCTCCGCCTCCGCCACGGGAGGATGGGGCACGGTCGTCGGTGGTTAAGACGCCCGGGTCCGTCGCCAGGTTCCCGGGCGGTTCCCAACCACCCCTGGCCTTCTCCGAGTACGTACCCATCACGACCGCTGTGACGCTCCGTCGAGCAAGGCCAGTCGACCGCAGTAAGCCTCCCCCTGAGGCAGTTTCAAGCCAACTTCGAATTTCAGCAAGAGGACTGTCGGGAGTTCCCCTCGGTCACACGGACACCAGGAATCCCAGCAGGACAATGCTGGACATCTCCTCACGAGTACGTGTACATGTGGAGACACTGCCGGCGACGCAGAACGACATGGGGGTTTGCGATGCTTTTGAGCAGTACGTACCGGCCGGAAAGCCGGACGCCATGAACGCTCCGCACCCTCCGAAAGTGGCCGGAATCGATTCAACGGTTCCCGCCCCCGCACACACTGTCGCGCCCGCCACGGGTACGGTCCCGGCCGCCGCGGCACACCCTCAGGACGCCCCGGGCGCGCTGCTCCAGGACCGCCTCGCCGGCTGGGTCTCGGACCTCACCACCCTGCACGAGCTGACCGAGCGTCTGGTCCGCGCCGGCACGCTCGACGCCGCGCTGGACGAACTGCTGCGCGCGGGCGCCGCCCTGGTGGGCGCACGACGCGGACTCGTCGCCCTGGAGCCCGCCGACGGCCGCGGGCCGTCCACCACCGTCGGGTTCGGCCTCGGCCGCGCCGACCTGGGCCACATGGAGACGGTGCCGCGCAGCGCCCTGCCGCACGGCCGGATCCTCGACGGACTGCGTGACGGGGACGACGGCGTCGCCGAGCCCGACCTGTTCGCCGAGAAGGGCCTCGACCCCCGGCATCGCGAGGTGGCCGCCCGCCTCGGTTACGCCGCGAGCTACGCCCTCCCCCTCGCCACCGACTCCGCCGGACGCCTCGGCGCGGTCGTCTGGCTGTACGACGAGCCCGCCGAACCCGCCGAGCGGCAGCGCCACCTCGTCGGCCTGTACGTCCGGCACGCCGCGGAGCACCTCGCCCGGCTCCTCGAACTGGAGCACACACGCGCGTCGATGGCCACGATGACCGAGGAGCTGCTGCCCTCCCGGCTGCCGCGGGTGCCCGGTGTGCAGCTCGCCGCCCGCCATCGCACCTGCCCGAGCGGGGGCGGCGACTGGTACGACGCGCTGCCGCTGCCGGACGCCGCGCTCGGTCTCGCCGTCGGCTCCGTCACCGGCTCAGGGCCCAGCGCGGTCGCCGCGATGGGCCGGCTGCGGGCGTCGCTGCGGGCGTACGCCGTGATGGAGGGCGAGGACCCGGTCGCCGTCCTGTCCGACCTGGAGCTGCTGCTGCGGCTGACCGAACCGGCCCGGTCGGCCACCGCGCTGTTCGGCTACTGCGAGCCCGCGATGCGCCGGATCACCCTCGCCGGGGCCGGGCACAGCCCGCCGCTGCTGCTCGGCGAGCGCCGCACCGAGTACGTGGAGACGTCCGTCTCGGCCCCGCTCGGGATGCTCGCCTGCTGGGAGGCGCCCAGCGTGGAGGTGCAGGCGGAGGCGGGCGACACCGTACTGCTCTACACCGACGGCCTGCTGCACCGCACCGGCGACCCGACCGACCGGGCCTTCGCCCGGCTTCACTCCGCCGCGGCCGGGGTGCCGCGCGCGCTGCGCCGCGATCCGGGGGCCGTCGCCGACCATGTGCTGCGGGCGGTGCTGCCCGAGGGCGCCCAGGACGCGGACACCTCGGAGGACGTGGTGCTCCTCGCGGCGCGCTTCGACTGACCCGCCCGGTCCGCGCGCCGCTCACTCCGCGTGCCTTTGAGGTAACAGGCGCTTCCCCGGTTCGTCCGTTTCCGCCCGACCGTACGATGGGGGGTGGTCCAGTGCCGTATCGAGGAGGATGACCGTGGCGGAGGAGCTGCCGGAGACCCCGGAGACTGCCGACGAGGAGCCCGTCAAGCAGCGGAAGAACGGCCTGTACCCGGGCGTGTCCGACGAGCTGGCCGAGAACATGAAGAGCGGCTGGGCCGACACGGAGCTGCGCGACCTGGAGCCGATCCCGCAGGCCGCCGAGACCGCCGCCCGCCGCGCGGCGCTGTCCGCCCGCTTCCCCGGTGAGCGCCTGGTGATCCCGGCGGGCAACTTGAAGACCCGCTCGAACGACACGGAGTACCCGTTCCGTGCGTCCGTCGAGTACGCGTACCTCACCGGCAACCAGACGGAGGACGGCGTCCTCGTCCTGGAGCCGACGGCCGACGGCCACAAGGAGACGATCTACCTCCTGCCCCGCTCCAACCGCGAGAACGGCGAGTTCTGGCTGGACGGCCAGGGCGAGCTGTGGGTGGGCCGCCGCCACTCCCTCACAGAGGCCGAGAAGCGGTACGGCATCCCCGCCTCCGACGTCCGCGAGCTGGCCGGCGCGCTGCGCGAGGCCACCGGTCCGGTCCGCGTGGTCCGCGGCTACGACGCCGGGATCGAGGAGGCGCTGACCGACAAGGTCACCGCCGAGCGCGACGAGGAACTGCGCGTCTTCCTCTCCGAGATGCGGCTGGTCAAGGACGACTTCGAGATCGGCGAGCTGCAGAAGGCCGTCGACTCCACCGTGCGCGGCTTCGAGGACGTGGTGAAGGTCCTCGACAAGGCCGAGGCCACCAGCGAGCGCTACATCGAGGGAACGTTCTTCCTGCGCGCCCGCGTCGAGGGCAACGACGTCGGCTACGGCTCCATCTGCGCCGCGGGACCGCACGCCTGCACCCTGCACTGGGTGCGCAACGACGGCCCGGTCCGCTCCGGCGACCTGCTGCTGCTCGACGCCGGCGTGGAGACGCACACGTACTACACGGCCGACGTCACGCGCACCCTGCCCGTCAACGGCCGGTACACCGAGCTGCAGAAGAAGATCTACGACGCGGTGTACGACGCCCAGGAGGCGGGCATCGCGGCGGTGAAGCCGGGCGCCAAGTACCGCGACTTCCACGACACCGCGCAGCGCGTGCTGGCCGAGCGGCTCGTCGAGTGGGGCCTGGTCGAGGGCCCGGTGGAGCGCGTGCTGGAGCTGGGCCTGCAGCGCCGCTGGACGCTGCACGGCACCGGTCACATGCTCGGCATGGACGTCCACGACTGCGCCGCCGCGCGCACCGAGACCTACGTCGACGGCACGCTGGAGCCGGGCATGGTCCTCACCGTCGAGCCGGGCCTGTACTTCCAGGCCGACGACCTGACGGTCCCGGAGGAGTACCGCGGCATCGGCGTCCGCATCGAGGACGACATCCTGGTCACCGAGGACGGCAACAGGAACCTGTCCGCCGGCCTGCCGCGCCGGTCGGACGAGGTGGAGGCGTGGATGGCGGGCCTCAAGGGCTGAGTCACCCACCCCGTACCTACGAGCGAGGGCCCCTAGAAACCGCCATCGTCGGAAGGGGCCCTCGTGGTGCGTGCTAAACCGCCGTCAGCGGTGCGTCCTCGCGCCATTTGAGGATCTTGTCGAAGCTCACCACCGCGCCGCCGCGGCCCGGTTTGTTGCCGATGTGCACATGGTCGGCCAGCTGCTCGATGAGGCGGAGGCCGCGGCCGTGTTCCGCCTCGGCGGGGACGGGCTGGGGGCGGGGGCGGGTTCCGGCGGCGGGGAAACCGGGGCCGGCGTCGGCGACCTCGATGCGGCACTTCTCGCCGTCGAGGTAGGCGGTCACCCGGAAGGCCTCCGAGGTGTGGTCGCGTGCGGCGCCGCCGCCGTGCTCCACGGCGTTCGCGCAGGCCTCGCTGAGCGCGACGGACAGGTCGTAGGAGATCTCGGGATCGACGCCCGCGGTTTCCATGGTGCCGAGCAGCAGGCGCCGGGCGAGCGGCACGCTGGCGGCATCACGCCGCAGATGGAGTGACCACCAGATGCTCATGCTCCAGCCTCCTGGCTGCGGCTCGACATACCGTTACGTATTGCCCTGAGTGATGACCGGTAAGCACGAAGTTGACGTGAGACCGCCCATATGGCGGGTGTACGGGGGAGCCGATCGGTGTATGTGGGACGCCGCACCGCACAGGTGATCTTACGGTCGTACCTCATCTTGCGGACCTGGCGTACGGCGCCCCTGTGGCTGGTGCGATGATGAGGCCGCCATGTCTGCCCCTTATCCGCGCATGACGCGCGCCGGACGAGGACTCCGGATCCTGCGGGCCGCGGTGTTCGCCGCGGTCTGTGTCGTGCTGGCCGGGGCAGGCCACTCGCTCGCCTCCTGCGACGCCGTCCCGTTGTGGACGCTCGGCGCGGGATTCCTCGCCGCGGTCGCCGTCGCCGTGCCGCTCGCCGGGCGCACCCGCCCGCTGCCGGTGATCACCGCGCTGCTGGCCGGCGGGCAGACCGCGCTGCACACGCTGTTCGGGCTCGGGCAGCACGGCACGCCCTCGGGCGCCGTGTCCGACGCCGCCCTGGTCGCCCAGGCGGCCCGCCTGCTGTGCGGGCCCCGCGCGATCAGCCCGGCCGAGGCCCAGAAGGTCCTCGCCGACGCCCGGATCGCACCGCACGGACCCGGCGCGCACGCGACCGACGCCGTGGCGGCCGGACCGGCCTCGCTGCTGCCCTCGCTGCCGATGCTGCTGGGGCACCTCCTCGCCGCGCTGGTCGCGGGATGGCTGCTGCGCCGGGGCGACCTGGCGCTGCTGCGCCTGGCCGACCTGTCCGCGCAGGGCGTCGCCGAAGGCGCCCTGGTGCGGTCGCTCCGCGGGGCGCTCGCCCTGGTGCGGGCCCTGCGCGCCGGGCTCCCCGGCGCGCCCGAGGCCGGCCCCGTCACCCCGCGCACCGCGCTGCCCGCACCGCTTCCGCCGCGCTGGGCGGGGCTGCACCACACGGTGATCCGCCGGGGTCCCCCGGCCTCCGCCTCCGCGCTCGCGCTCGCCGTCTGACGCGGGGCGACCCACCGTTCCGGGGGTTCCGGACGGAATGAGGGGCGCCTCCGTGCGGCACGCGTGTGCGCCGGTTCCGCCACGTGCGCCCGGCCGTCGTCCCGCTCCAGGGACCGGCCGTCCGCGCCGCGTGTTCCTCACCGTCCAGTGAAACCTCTACACAGCGGAGTGCTTCTGCCATGAAGGCTTCTCGTATCGCCGCCGCCGGTGCCGTCGCCGGCGCCGCCGTCCTCGCCGTGTCCTCCCCCTGCTTCGCGCACGTCAGCGTGCAGCCCGAGGGAGAGGCCGCTCAGGGCGGCTACGCGGTCGTCGGCTTCAAGGTCCCCAACGAGCGGGACAACGCCTCGACCACCAAGCTCGAGGTCACCTTCCCCTCGGACCACCCCCTGTCGTCCGTGCTGCCGCAGCCGGTCGAGGGCTGGGACATCAAGGTCACCAAGTCGCGCCTGGCCAAGCCGCTCGAGGTGCACGGCAAGAAGATCGACGAGACCGTCACCAAGGTCACCTGGACCGCCAAGGGCGAGGGGATCAAGCCGGGCTTCTTCCAGAAGTTCCCGGTGTCCGTCGGCACGCTGCCCGAGGACACCGACCAACTCGTCTTCAAGGCCCTGCAGACGTACTCCAGCAAGGAGGTCGTCCGCTGGATCGAGGTGCCGCAGGAAGGCCAGGACGAACCCGAGAACCCGGCCCCGGTGCTCGACCTGACCGCTCCCGCCGAGGACGGCCACGGGCACGGCGCCGCCGCCGACGACAAGGCGTCCGACGACGCGGAGAAGGCCTCCGCCGAGACGTCCGCCGCGTCCGACGGCGACTCCGGCGGCACCGACACCACCGCCCGCGTGCTGGGCGTCGTCGGCATCGTGGTCGGCGCCGCGGGCGTCGCGTACGGCGTGCTCGCCGGGCGCCGGCGCACCGCCTGAGCCTCCCCTCTCCACGGCGCGCACTGGGACCGGCCGCGGCCCCGCGGCCTCCCGGTGCGCGCCGCACACCCACCCTTCAGGACCATCCCATGCGCAAGAAGACCCTCGCGGCGGCGGCTCTGCTCGCCGTCCTCCCGCTGACCCTCACCGCCTGCGGCGGTGACAAGGAGGACAGTGGTTCGCCCGTCTCCGTGGTCTCCGAGGAGACCGGCGGCCAGCAGGCGGCCACCGTCCTCGACAAACCCTTCGAGAAGCCCGACCTCGTCCTCACCGACACCCAGGGCAAGCCGTACGACTTCCGCGAGCAGACCGCCGGCAGGCCCACACTGATCTACTTCGGCTACACGCACTGCCCCGACGTGTGCCCGCTGACGATGAACAACATCGCGGTGGCCAAGAAGCAGCTTCCCAAGGAGCAGCAGGACCAGCTGCGGATCGTGTTCGTCACCACCGACCCGGAGCGGGACACCCCGGCCGAGCTCGGCACATGGCTCAAGGGCATCGACTCCCAGGTCGTGGGCCTGACCGGTGACTTCGCCACGATCCAGGCCGGCGCCCGCACGCTCGGCATCTCCATCGACCCGCCGCGCAAGGACGACAACGGCAAGACGGTCTCCGACCACGGCACCCAGGTCATCGCCTTCTCCCCGAAGACGGACGGCGGTTACGTCCTCTACGGCGAGGACGCCACCGTCGAGGACTACACCAAGGACCTGCCCAAGATCATCAAGGGTGAGAACCCGTGAGGCACCGCGCGGCCGCCGCCCTGGCCCTGGCCGGCGCGCTGGCCCTGACCGCGTGCGGCGGCTCGGACGACGGCTCCGCACGCCTTTCGGTCGGGTCCGCGTACATGCCGCAGCCGGTGTCGGACCTGGCCGCGGGCTTCCTCACGATCACCAACGACGGTGACGCCGCGGACCGGCTGACCGCGGTCAGCAGCGACGTCGCCGGCCAGGTCACCGTGCACGAGACCGTCGACGGGTCGATGCGGGAGGCCGAGTCCCTCGACATCCCGGCCCACGGCAGCCTCGTATTGGAGAGCGGCGGCAACCATCTGATGTTCGAGCAGCTGAAGCGCAAGCCGAAGCAGGGTCAGAAGGTCTCCGTCGAGCTGCGTTTCGCCCACTCCGACCCCGTCACGGTCGAGCTCCCGGTGAAGCCGGCCACCTACCGCCCGACGACCGGACACTGAGGGAGACACCCCTGTGACCCAGACCATCGCCCCCCGCGTACGGACCCTGGTGCTGCTGATCCTGGCCGTCGCCGGCGCGCTCCTCGCCGGGGCCGCTCCCGCCTCCGCGCACGCCGCGCTGACCGGCAGCGACCCCGCGCAGGGGGCGGTGGTCGACACCGCGCCCTCTCGGGTCTCCCTCACCTTCTCGGAGCCGGTCGCGGTCGGCGACGACTCCGTGCGGGTGCTCGACCCCAAGGGCGAACGGGTGGACAAGGGAGAGCCCGCCAACCCCAGCGGCACCACGTACAGCGTGCCGCTGATGAGCGGGCTGCCCGACGGCACCTACACGGTGGCCTACCAGGTCGTGTCCGCCGACAGCCACCCCGTCGCCGGCGCCTTCACCTTCTCCATCGGCGCCCCCTCGGAGACGACGGTCCCGGTCGACGCGCAGGCCTCCGACGACGGCCTCGTCGGCTGGCTCTACGGCTTCGGCCGCTACATCTCCTACGCGGGCTTCGTCGTCCTGGTGGGCGGCGCCGCCTTCGTCCTCGCCTGCTGGGGACCGGGCGCCCGGGTGCGGGCGGTCCAGCGTCTTGTCGTCGCCGGGTGGCTCGCGCTCACCGCGGCGACGCTGGGCCTGCTGATGCTGCGCGGCTCCTACACCACCTCCGGCAAGGTCGGCGACGTCTTCGACCTGGAGCTGCTCGGCGACGTGCTCCAGACCAAGACGGGCGCGGCCCTGGTGTCGCGGCTGCTGCTGCTCGCGGCGGCGGCGTTGTTCATCGCGGTGCTGTTCGGGGCGTACGCGCGCACAGCGGACGCCGGTGACCCGGACCACCCTGCCGAGGGGGACGGCGGCGAGCCGGACAAGCGGGACCTGACCTTCGGGCTGGCTCTCGGCGGGACGGTCGTCGCGGCAGGGCTGGCCGCGAGCTGGGCCATGTCCGAGCACGCCTCGCAGGGCCTCCAGGCGGGCGTGGCCATGCCGGTCGACGTGGTGCACCTGCTGGCGGTCGCCGCGTGGCTGGGCGGGCTCACCGCTCTCCTCGTCGCGCTCTACCGCGCGCCCGTGGAGACGCCGGTCGGGCGGGACGCCGTCCGGCGGTTCTCGCGCCTCGCCTTCGGCAGCGTGGTGGTGCTGGCCGTCACGGGCGTCTACCAGAGCTGGCGGCAGCTCGGCTCCTGGTCCGCCTTCACCGACACCCGGTACGGGCAGCTGCTCCTCGTCAAGATCGCGCTGGTGGCCGTGATGGTCGCCGTCGCCTTCCTGTCCCGGCGCTGGACGCAGCGACTGGCCGACGCGCGCGTGTCCGCTGCGGCTGGGGAGGCCGAGCGGGCGGAGAGCGCCGAGGTGAGTGAGCGCGCCGCCGCTGCCGAAGGGAGCGACCGGGACGAGGAGGGCGAGGAGACGGAGGCGTCCGAGCGCGCCGAGGAGGAGAAGCAGCCGGCCGGCGCTGTCCCGGCCGAGGCGTCCGCGAAGTCCGGAGCGTCCGCTACGTCCGAGAACTCGAAGGCCTCCAAGGCGTCCGACGGGGCGTCCCCAGCAGCCGATGCCGAGGCGTCCGAAGCGTTCACGGCATCCGATGGCGCTTCCACGGCATCCGACGCCGACAAGGCCGAGTCCGGACCGGACGCCGTACGCGCCGCGCAGCTCGCCCGGCAGCGGGCCGCGACGGAGGCCGCCCGGCAGAAGCGGCTGCGGGACGCCGACCCGAACCGCTTCGGGCTGCGCCGCTCGGTGCTCGCCGAGGCGGGCGTCGCCGTCGTGCTGCTGGCCGTGACCACCGTGCTGACGCAGACCGAGCCGGGCCGCACCGAGCAGGACGCGAAGGCGGCCGCCGCCACCTCGTCCTCGGCCTCGGCGACCGGGCAGGGCAGTGGCGCGGTGAGCCTGACCATGCCGTTCGACACAGGCGGAGCGAACGGCAAGGGCGTCGTCTCGGTCGACCTCGACCCCGCCCAGACCGGTGACAACTCCCTGCACATCTACGTCGAGGGCCCGGACGGCACGCCCGTCGACGTGCCCGAGGTGAAGATCGCGCTCACCCTCGCCGCCCAGGACATCGGTCCGCTGCCCGTCGCACCCGACCACATCACCACCGGACACTGGTCGGCGAGCGGAGTGCAGATCCCCATGGCGGGCGACTGGAAGGTCGAGGTGACCGTGCGAACCTCCGACATCGACCAGGTGACCGTCTCCAAGAACGCTCAGATCGGCTGAACCACCATGGCTGACCCTTCCCTGTCGCAGACCCGCGCCCCTGAGGAGGAGCCCCGGGCGGAATCCACCGCCTCCGGCATCTCGCGGCGCCGTCTGCTCGGCACGGCCGGCGCCACCGGGCTCGTCCTCGGCGCGGCCGGCGGCGCCGTCGGGTACGCGTCCGCGCCCTCCGGAGCCACTCCGCTCACCTCGGTCGGCGCCACAAAAGTCCCGTTTCACGTGAAACATCAGCCGGGCATCACCGACCCGCTCCAGTCGCGAGGCCATCTCCTCGCCTTCGACCTGGCGCCCGGCGCCGGACGCAAGGAGGCGGCCGCACTGCTGCGTCGCTGGTCCGACACCGCCCGGCGGCTGATGGCCGGGGAGTTCGACGCCGAGGGCGACAGCGACGTGGCCCGTGACGCCGGGCCCTCCTCGCTGACCCTGACCTTCGGTTTCGGACACAGCTTCTTCGCGCGCACCGGGTTGGAGAAGCAGCGTCCGGCCGCCCTGGACCCGCTGCCCGCCTTCTCCTCCGACCGTCTCGACCGGGCCCGCAGCGACGGGGACCTGTGGGTGCAGATCGGCGCCGACGACGCCCTCGTCGCGTTCCACGCCCTGCGCGCGGTGCAGAAGGACGCGGGCGCGGCAGCCCGGGTGCGCTGGCAGATGAACGGCTTCAACCGCTCGCCGGGCGCCACCGCCCGCCCGATGACCACCCGCAATCTGATGGGCCAGGTCGACGGCACCCGCAATCCGAAGCCCGAGGAGCCCGACTTCGACCAGCGGATCTTCGTACCCGAGCAGGGTGAGCCCGCCTGGATGGCGAACGGCTCCTACGTGGTCGTCCGGCGGATCCGCATGCTGCTGGACGACTGGGAGAAGCTTTCGCTCACGGAGCAGGAGGGCGTCATCGGGCGGCGCAAGGCGGACGGCGCCCCGCTCTCCGGGGGTGACGAGACGACCGAGATGGACCTGGAGAAGACCGACGCCCAGGGCAACCTGGTCGTCCCCTTCAACGCCCACGCACGGATCACCCGGCCCGACCAGAACGGCGGGGCGGCGATGCTGCGCCGGCCGTTCTCGTACCACGACGGCATCGACGCGGACGGGACGCCGGACGCGGGCCTGCTGTTCGTCTGCTGGCAGGCCGACCCGCTGCGCGGCTTCGTGCCGGTGCAGCGCAAGCTGGACCGGGGCGACGCCCTGACACCGTTCATCCGCCACGAGGCGAGCGGGCTGTTCGCGGTCCCGGGCGGGGCGGCGGAGGGCGAGTATGTGGGCCAGGCGCTGCTGGAGGGGTAAGAACCGCCCGGAGTCACCCTCCGGAGCTCTCTCGGGAGGGGCCGCGGGCGTGGGCCCATTAGGGTGAGGTCATGCCAGCGAGCTATGCGTATCTCGGCCCAGAGGGCACCTTCACCGAAGTCGCTCTGCGCACGCTTCCCGAGGCGGCCACGCGTGAGCTGGTCCCGTACGTGTCCGTGCAGTCCGCGCTCGACGCGGTGCGCGCCGGCGAGGCCGAGGCCGCTTTCGTCCCCATCGAGAACTCGGTGGAGGGCGGGATCACCACCACTCTCGACGAGCTGGTCGCGGGCACCCCGCTGATGATCTACCGCGAGGTGCTGCTGTCGATCACCTTCGCGCTGCTGGTCCGCCCGGGCACCAAGCTGTCGGACATCAAGACGGTGACCGCGCACCCGGCCGCGCAGCCGCAGGTGCGCAACTGGCTGCGCACCCACCTGCCCGACGCACTCTGGGAGTCGGCCGCCTCGAACGCGGACGGCGCGCGGCTGGTCCAGGAGGGCCGGTACGACGCGGCCTTCGCCGGGGAATTCGCGGCGGCCCGGTACGGCCTCGAGGCGCTGGAGACGGGCATCCACGACGCGGAGAACGCCCAGACCCGGTTCGTGCTGGTGGGGCGGCCCGCGCGTCCGGCGGCACCGACCGGCGCGGACAAGACCTCGGTGGTGCTGTGGCAGCGCGACGACCACCCGGGCGGGCTGCGTGACCTGCTGGGCGAGTTCGCCACCCGGGGCATCAACCTGATGCTGCTCCAGTCACGGCCGACCGGCGCCGGCATCGGCAACTACTGCTTCTGCGTCGACGCCGAGGGGCACATCTCGGACCGCCGGATGGCGGAGGCGCTGATGGGGCTGAAGCGCATCTGTCTCCAGGTGCGCTATCTCGGTTCGTACCCGAGGGCGGACGTGAAGCCGGGCGAGGTGCGGCCGCCGTTCCCGGGAACGTCGGACGAGGAGTTCGTGGGGGCCGCGGACTGGGTGGCGCGCTGCCAGGACGGCCGGTTCTGAGCGGTCCGCCGCCGGTCCTACCTGCCGATTGTCGTTATCCACAGAAGTTATCCACAGGTCCGCTTCTCGACCTGGGGACAAGTCGACACCCAGCCGCCCTTCGGTCGACAAATCGCCCTATAGACCATGATCACGTTCATTGCGCCGCACCTCACCCTTCGTCCACCTTTTTGAAGGGATCAATCCTTTAGAGGGAGGTCTTTCCACTCGAAAGTGGCTGCGGAGCGCGTTTGTGCGGCGAATGCCCGTGGTCGGCCGAGCGTTTCGGAGTGATCAATTCCGACGTCCACAGATCTTCCCCACAGCCTGTGGATAACTTATCGCCCGGTGTGGACAGCTGTGGACAGCACGGCCTCAAGTCCCCTTCGCCGCAAGGGTTTCCGGTCAACCCTGCGCCGTGCGGACCAGTCTTTCAAGCGGTCACACCCCATTTTATTGACCTTGAGGAACACAAGGGATAATTCATCAGTAAAGGGACACAGAACGCGTCACCGCAATAGTGAGTCGTGAGCCCTCACCCCGCACCGGTAGCCTTGACCGCGTGATTGACCTTCGCCTGCTCCGTGAGGACCCCGACCGTGTGCGCGCTTCGCAGCGCGCCCGTGGAGAGGACGTCGCGCTCGTCGACGCCCTCCTGTCTGCCGACGAACGGCGCAGGTCGTCCGGCGTCCGCTTCGACGAGCTGCGCGCCGAGCAGAAGTCGCTCGGCAAGCTCATCGGCAAGGCCACCGGCGACGAGAAGGCCGAGCTGCTCAAAAGGGCCGAGCAGCTCAAGGCCGACGTCAAGGCCGCCGACGCCGAGCGCGACGCCGCCGACGCCGAGACCCAGGAGCTCCTGCTCAAGCTGAGCAACCTCGTCCACCCCGACGTGCCCGTCGGCGGCGAGGAGGACTTCGTCACGCTCGAGACGCACGGCACCATCCGCGACTTCGCCGCCGAGGGCTTCGAGCCCAAGGACCACCTGGAGCTCGGCCAGCTCCTCGGCGCGATCGACGTCGAGCGTGGCGCCAAGGTCTCCGGCAGCCGCTTCTACTTCCTCACCGGTGTCGGCGCGATGCTCGAGCTGGCCCTGGTGAACGCCGCGATGGCGCAGGCCACGGCGGCCGGCTTCACGCCGATGCTGACCCCGGCGCTGGTGCGCCCCCAGTCGATGGCGGGCACCGGCTTCCTCGGCCAGGCCGCGCAGGACGTCTACCACCTGGACAAGGACGACCTGTACCTGGTCGGCACGTCCGAGGTGGCCCTGGCCGCCTACCACATGGACGAGATTCTGGACGCCGACAAGCTGCCGCTGCGCTACGCGGGCTTCTCGCCCTGCTTCCGCCGCGAGGCCGGCTCGCACGGCAAGGACACCCGGGGCATCTTCCGCGTCCACCAGTTCGACAAGGTGGAGATGTTCTCCTACGTCAAGCCGGAGGAGTCACAGGAGGAGCACCGTCGGCTGCTGGAGTGGGAGAAGCAGTGGCTGACCTCGCTGGAGCTGCCGTTCCGCGTCATCGACGTCGCCTCGGGCGACCTGGGCTCCTCGGCCGCCCGTAAGTACGACTGCGAGGCGTGGATCCCGACCCAGGGCAAGTACCGCGAGCTGACCTCGACCTCGGACTGCACCGAGTTCCAGTCCCGCCGTTTGCAGATCCGCATGCGCGAGGACAAGAAGGTGCGCCCGCTGGCCACGCTGAACGGCACGCTGTGCGCCGTACCTCGCACCATCGTGGCGATCCTGGAGAACCACCAGCAGCCCGACGGCTCGGTCCGCGTGCCCGAGGTGCTGCGTCCCTACCTGGGCGGCCGGGAGATCCTGGAACCGGTCGCCAAGTGAGCGGCGCGTCCTCCTCCTTCCCGTACCGGCTCGTCGCCACCGACCTGGACGGCACGCTGCTGCGTGACGACCACTCGGTGTCGCCGCGCACCCGTGAGGCGCTCGCCGCGGCCGCCGCGGCGGGTGCCGCCCACATCGTCGTCACCGGCCGCGCCGTGCCGTGGACCCGCCCGATACTCGAGGACCTCGGCTACGAGGGCCTCGCGGTCTGCGGCCAGGGCGCCCAGGTGTACGACGCCGGCGCCGGACGGCTGCTGACCTCCGTGACGCTGGACCGGCAGCTCGCCGGGGTGGCGCTCGCCAAGATCGAGGCCGAGGTCGGCCCGCTGCACCTGGCGGCGAGCCGGGACGGCCTGGACGGCGAGGTGCTGGTCGGGCCGGGCTACGACGTCATCGGCGAACTGCCGGCGACGCCGTTCACGGACGCCTCCGACCTGTGGGCCGCCCCGCTGAACAAGCTGTACATCCAGCACCCGGAGCTGACCTCCGACGAGCTGGCCGCGGCGGCCGAGCGCACCGCGGGCGGTTTTGTCACCGTCGTCATGGCGGGCGAGGGCATCGTCGAGCTGCTGCCGCTGGGGCTTTCCAAGGCGACCGGGCTGTCGCTGGCCGCCCGCCGGCTCGGCGTGAAGGCGACGGAGACGATCGCCTTCGGGGACATGCCCAACGACATCCCGATGTTCGCCTGGTCCGGCCACGGCGTGGCCATGGCCAACGCCCACCGCGACCTGCGGGCGGTCGCGGACGAGGTGACGGCGTCCAACCAGGACGACGGCATCGCGGTGGTGCTGGAGCGCCTGCTGGGCTGACGCCCGACGGTTTCACGTGAAACGCGTTCTTGCGGAGGATGCACTGATCGAACGTGCGCGGGCTCTCACCCGACCACGGCTTAGCAAGCCGGTGCCTTACCACTCGGCCAATCCTCCGGGTGGGCGGCCCGCGCGCGGTGAGCGCGCGCTCGAAGCGGCCGCCCCGGGCAGGTCCTCGGGGGGACTCGACGGAGCAGTAGGGATTACTCCGGAGTCCGCCTCGGGCCGCCCCGACGGAAGCGGAACGTACTGCCGTGCATGGGCATGGTCCCGCTCCTCTCCCGGCTCTGGGCCGCCGGACGTCCCCGGCGGCGCGGACACCTCACTGTGCCCGGCCGGGCACGTCCGGCGCCACCGAATAAATCACCGCAGGACATGACGAAGGGCGGTGCCGCCGACACCGGCGGCACCGCCCTCGCGCACATCAGGGGGTGTGTCCCTCACTCCTCGCCGGCGAGCGTCAGCGTGCGCAGCTTCTGGCCCGCGTACCAGGTGGCCAGCACCGTGACGGCGGCCAGCGCGACCGTCGCCGTGGTCAGGCCCACGTCCGAGGTGACCAGCTCACCGCCGGCCACCTTCTCCGCCACGGCGAGGGACCACTGCTGGACGCTCAGGGTGCGCGCGCCGGGCACCAGGGAGCCGAACAGCGCCTCCCAGATCAGCGCGTACACCAGGCCGAACACGACCGCGTGCCGCGAGACCGTGCCGAGCAGCAGGAACAGCGCCGCGTAGGCGATGGAGGCGACCAGGGCGGCCACCGTGTAGGCGACGGCGACCTGCTGGCCGTTGCCGTTGAGGATGAACCCGGCGATCAGCGTCGGCACCGCGGAGAACACCATGGTGACGGCGATGGCGACGATCAGCTTGGTGTAGATGATCGTGGGCCGCTTGATCGGCTTGGACAGCAGGTACACCACGGAGCCGTCGTCGATCTCCGGGCCGATCGCGCCGGTGCCCGCGATGACGCCGATGATCGGCACCATCGTGGCCAGCGCGAGCCCGCCGAGGACGTCGGCGGCGGTCTGGTCGTCGGCGCCGGCGAGGGCGCGCACCGCCAGGGAGATGACGATCAGCAGCAGGGGCAGCGCGCCCAGGATGAGGGCCCGGCGACGGCCGAGCAGGGCCCGGTAGGTGAGCCGGGCGACTGTGGGGTCGTACATCAGGGCCTCCTACGCCGCGACCAGGTACGAGAACACGGACTCGAGGGACTCGTCGGACGGCGAGACCGTGAGCAGGCGGATGCCGTGCTCCCTCGCGACCTTCGGCAGCAGCGCGGTGAAGCGGCCGAAGTCGACCGCCTGGATGCGCAGGGCGCCCTCGGTGACGTCGACCTCGATGCCGGAGGTGGACGGGTCGGCGATCAGCGCGGCCGCGAGGGCGCGGTCGTCGCTGGAACGCACCAGGTAGCGGTGCGGGCGGTCCGTCATCAGACGGCGGATGCGGCGGAAGTCGCCGCTGGCCGCGTGCCGTCCGGCGACGACGACCTCGATGTGCCAGGCGAGCTGCTCGACCTCCTCCAGGATGTGCGAGGAGAACAGCACGGTGCGGCCCTCGTCGCCCATGCGCCGCAGCAGGTCCATCAGCTGCATGCGCTGACGCGGGTCCATGCCGTTGAACGGCTCGTCGAGCAGCAGCAGCGACGGGTCGTGGACCAGCGCGGACGCCATCTTCACGCGCTGCCGCATGCCCTTGGAGTAGGTGGCGATCTTCCGGTCCTGCGCGTACTCCATCTCCACCGTGGCGAGCGCTTTCTGGGCGGCCTTGGCGCCCAGTCCGTGCAGCTCGGCGTTGGCGAGGACGAACTCGCGTCCGGTGAGGAAGTCGTACATCGCCTCGCGCTCGGGGACGATGCCGATGTGGCGGTAGATCTTCTCGTTGCGCCACACCTGCTCGCCGTCGAGGGTGACGGTCCCGGTGGAGGGGGCGAGGAAGCCGCCCATCATGTTGATCAGGGTGGACTTGCCGGCGCCGTTGGGGCCGAGCAGACCGGTGACGCCGGGGCCGATGGTCATCGTGACGTCGTTGACGGCGACCACGTTGCCGAACCAGCGGGAGACGTGGTCGATGCTGAGGGTTGTCACAGGCCCACCTTCTTGTAACGGCGCATCAGGAGAGCGTGGGAGCCGGCGATCAGGCCGAGGGTGACCAGAACGAAGAGGATGCCCTCGGTCCGGTCGGGCCCGACCCCGCCGGGGAAGGAGGAGCTCGCGCCCAGGTAGGCGGACTGCACCCCGTCGATGAGGGTGGTCGGCGAGAACAGGCCGATCAGGATGCCCGCGTCGCCGCTGCCCTGGACGTCGGCGATGGCCTGGAGGGTGGAGACGGCGCCGTAGGAGATGGTCAGCACGGCGATCACGGCGGCGATGCCGAAGCCTCGGCGCGGCGTGACCGACGCGATGACGAGGCCGATGCCGGCGAACAGCAGTGAGAGCAGGGCCACGGACACCAGTCCCTGTGCGAATCCCTTGGTCTGGTCGGTGAAGTCGAGTTCGGCCAGCAGCGCCCCGACGTACAGCACCAGCAGGGGCGCCGCGGTGAGGACGAACAGGGCGGAGGCCAGCGCGGCGTACTTGGCGCGGACGTAGTCACCGGTCTCGATGGGCCGCGAGAAGTACAGCGGCACCGTCTTGAAGCGCAGGTCACGGGAGACCGACTGGGGCGCCTGCGAGGCGACGTACAGGCTGATGACGGCCTGCATGACGATCGCGTAGCGCGTGTAGTCGAGCGGCAGTTCCTTCGCCTTGGTGGCGACGGCGACGGCCACCATGATGGCGGCCGGCACGCACATCACGACGAACAGCAGCATCGGCAGCACCTTGGACTTCGCCGAGCGGCCGAGGCCGTAGGCGCCGCGCAGGGACTGCGAGTACAGCGACATCCTGGCGTACGAGCGGCCCAGGCGGGGGCCGTCGTAGGAGCGGTAGCCGATGTTGTGGATACGGGTGTCACCCGACGGGGTGGCTGGTGCCTGCAGGGACTGCTCAGCCGCCATGGCCGACCGCCTCCTTCCGCTGTGCGTCGTCGGTGTTGTCGGTGAAGACCTCGGCGATCTGGTGCCGCCGCTGTTCCATGCGCACCAGGCCGAGTCCGAGGTCGGCGATCACGTCGCGGACCAGGTCGTAGGTCTCCTCGCCCTGCGCGGTGAGCAGCAGGATGTGCCCGGCGCCCGGCAGCCCGCTGCCGTCCTGGACGGTCACCCCGCGCGCGTGGAGCGCCTCGCGCACCGCGCGGGTGCCGTCGGGGTGCTCGTCGGTGTCGGTGACCTCGATCGCGAGGGTCGTGGTGGTCTGCGTGAAGTCCCGGGTGGAGGAGGAGCGCAGCAGCTTGCCGCCGTCCACGACGACGACGTGGTCGCAGGTGCGCTCCAGCTCGCCCAGCAGGTGGGAGGTGACCAGGACCGAGATGCCGAAGTCGGTGTGGATGCGGCGGATGAGGCCGAGCATCTCGTCGCGGCCGACCGGGTCGAGGCCGTTGGTGGGCTCGTCCAGGAAGACCAGCTGCGGGTCGTGCACCAGGGCCTGCGCGAGCTTCACCCGCTGCTTCATGCCGGTGGAGTAGCCGCCGATGGGGCGGTAGCGCTCCTCGTACAGGCCGACGTGGCGCAGGGTGTCCGCGGTGCGCTCCCGGGCCGCGGTGGCCGGCAGGCCGGACATGCGCGCCATGTGGACGACGAACTCGGTGGCCGAGACGTCCGGGGGGAGGCAGTCGTGCTCGGGCATGTAGCCCACCCGTTCACGGATGGCGGCACCCTCGGTGGCGACGTCGAGTCCGAGCACTTCGGCGCGGCCCTCCGTGGCGGGGGACAGACCCAGCAGGATTTTGATCAACGTGGACTTGCCGGCCCCGTTGGCTCCGACGAGCCCGGTCACACCGGGCCCGACGTCCACGGAGAGCCGGTCAAGCGCGGTCACCCGGGGGAACCGCTTGCTCAGGCTTTCGGTCGCGATCACAGTCACATCCATGAAGGTAGTGACCCGGACCACTGCGGTCGTCAGACCGCGGGGCCGTCTTGGCGTCCGTCTGGAGTCGTACGCGCCCGTAGGGGACACCCTGCCTGAGAGTTAGGCGCGGCTCGGGGCGCACTGTTGACGACTTGTCTCACAGCTGCGAGATTCGCCGCTGTGACGGGACTCGAGGGTGCGCGGCAGCGGTGGGTGCGGACGGGCGGGGTCGAACTGTGCGTGGCCGAGCTGGGCGACCCGGAGCGGCCCGCGGTCGTCCTGGTGCACGGCTACCCGGACAGCAAGGAGGTGTGGTCGCGGGTCGCGCCGCGCCTCGCCGAGCGCTTCCACGTGGTGGCCTACGACGTCCGGGGCCACGGCGGGTCCACGGTGCCGCGTCCGCTGCGCGGCGGGTTCACGCTGGAGAAGCTGACGGACGACTTCCTGGCCGTGGCGGACGCGGTCAGCCCGCACCGGCCGGTGCACCTCGTGGGGCACGACTGGGGCTCGGTGCAGGGCTGGGAGTTCGCCACGGCGCCGCGCGCCCGGGAGCGGATCCTGTCCTTCACCTCGGTCTCGGGCCCCTCGCTGGACCACTTCGGGCACTGGATCAAGAGCCGGGTGTCCCGCCCGACCCCACGCCGGGCGGGACATCTGCTGGGCCAGGGCCTGAGGTCCTGGTACGTGTACGCGCTGCACACGCCCGTGCTGCCCGAACTGGCCTGGCGCGGGCCGCTCGGGCGGCACTGGCCTCGCATGCTGGAGCGCATGGAGCGGGTGCCCGGCGACGGCTACCCGACGGCGTCCCTGCCGTCGGACGCCGCGCACGGCGCCTGGCTGTACCGGGACAACGTGCGGCCCAGGCTGAGCGACCCGCGTCCCGACGCCTACGCGCACGCGCCCGTGCAGCTCGTCACGCCTCTGGGCGACCGGTTCCTCTCGCCGCGGCTCCACGACGGCCTGGAGCAGTGGGCGCCCCGGCTGACCCGGCGCACCCTGGCGTCGGGCCACTGGGTGCCGCGCAGCCGGCCCGACCAGCTGGCCACCTGGATCGCCGACTTCGTGACCTCCGTGGAGGACGGGCGGCCCGAGGCGCGCGCCCGTGGCCGGTACGCCGACCGGTTCGCCGGGCGGCTGGTGCTGGTGACGGGCGCGGGCAGCGGCATCGGGCGGGCCACCGCGCTGGCGTTCGCGGAGGCGGGCGCACGGGTGGTGGCGGTCGACCGGGACACCGGCTCGGCGCTGCGCACCGCCGGGGAGGCGCGGGCGCGGGGCGCGGCGGACGCCTGGGCGGAGACGGCGGACGTGGCCGACGAGCGGGCCGTGGAGAAGCTCGCCGAGCGGGTCACCGCGGCGCACGGCGTGGTGGATGTGCTGGTGAACAACGCGGGCGTCGGGCTGGGCGGCGCCTTCCTGGACACCACGACGGAGGAGTGGAAGCGGGTCCTCGACGTCAACCTGTGGGGCGTGATCCACGGTTGTCTGCACTTCGGGCGGCGCATGGCGGAGCGCGGGCAGGGCGGCCACATCGTCAACGTGGCGTCCGCGGCCGCGTTCCAGCCGTCGCGGGCGCTGCCCGCCTACGGGGCTTCCAAGGCGGCGGTGCTGATGCTCAGCGAGTCCCTGCGGGCCGAACTGGCGGGGCGGGAGATCGGCGTGACGGCGGTGTGCCCGGGGTTCGTCACCACGGGCATCACGTCCACCGCGCGCTTCGCGGGCACGGACGCGGCGGAGGAGCGGCGCAGGCGGCGGAAGGCGGCGCGGCTGTACGAGCTGCGGAACTACCCGCCGGAGAAGGTCGCCGCCGCGGTGCTGCGGGCGGTGGTGCGTGACGAGGCGGTCGTGCCGGTCACCCCGGAGGCGCGGGTCGCGTACGCGCTGGCGCGGTGGCTGCCGGCGGCGGCGCGGAGGGTGGCGCGGGTGAAGCCGCCGGTGTGACGGGCGTGAGCCGTGTGACCAGCGGGACCGGCGTAAGCGGGCCCGGTTGTCCACAGAACCCGGCGTTCCCCTGTGGATAACCTCACTTATCTGTGGATCAAACCTTCGGATGTAAATCGATCGCGTGACGCGCGTCTCTCCCGGCAGTCTGAACAGATGGACGAAAGACGCACCGTGCGGGTGTCGAAGTACCTCGCGAAGCACCTCCGCCATCAGCCCGAGCGGATCGGGCTGACCCCCGACGAGGCCGGCTGGGTCGAGATCGACACGCTGCTCGCCGCCGCGGCGGACCACGGCTTCCCGATCACCCGGGAGGAGCTGGACCATGTCGTCGCCGCCAACGACAAGCGGCGCTTCGCCGTCGAGGGCACCCGGATCCGAGCCAGCCAGGGCCACACCATCCCCGTGGACCTCCGGCTGCCGACCGCCGAACCCCCGGCCTGGCTCTACCACGGCACCGTCGCCCGGAACCTGGACGCGATCCGCGCCGAGGGCCTGCGCCCGATGAACCGGCACGCCGTCCACCTCTCCGCCGACCGCGAGACCGCCACCCGCGTCGGCGCCCGCCGGGGACGGCCGGTGGTGCTGTCGGTCGACGCGGGCGCCATGCACCGCGACGGCCATGTCTTCCACGTCAGCGCCAACGGCGTCTGGCTGACCGAGGCCGTTCCCAGCCGGTATCTGCGCTTCGGCGAGAGCCGGTAGGCCAGGATCGACGGCATGGAGCATCTGCCCACCACCGAGGCCGCCGTCACCGCCCTCCGCGCCCTCGCCGACCGGTACGGCCGCGAGATCGAGGTCACCCACGACATCGGCGCCGACCAGACCTCACGTCGCACCGCGGCCGGCGTCGGCGTGACCACCGACCCCGACGGCTCCCTGCCGCACGAGGCCTACGTCGAGTTCGGCGGCCTGCCCCGGGTGCGGGTGCGCCTGTACCCGGAGGACGATGCGCTGATCGACGTCGAGGGCGTCGAGTGCCCCGACGTCCCCCGCGACGACGTGCCCGCCTTCCTGCGCTCGCTCTTCGACGGGCTGGCCTGTGTGAAGGCGCGGCGCTTCCCGCCGGGCTACTTCCTCGTCGTGCCGCTGTCGGGGGACCGGACGCACAAGGAGTTCATCCCGATGGTCGTGCTCACTCCCTGGCTGAGCGCCCGCGTGCGGTGACGGGTAAGCGGCGAGGCCCCGGGAAGACTCACGTGTTTCACGTGAAACCGGACGCGCCGCTTAGGCTCGGGGCATGAGCCTGCGTCTGAGCACCGTGATCCTCCCGTACCGCCGCTGGCACGACGGCAGCCGTTCCGCCTGGGTGCGGGCCGAGGAGCTGGGCTTCCACGCGGGCTACACCTACGACCACCTGTCCTGGCGCAGCTTCCGCGACGGCCCGTGGTTCGGGGCCGTCCCGACCCTGACCGCCGCCGCGGGCGTGACCGAGCGGATGCGTCTGGGCACGCTGGTGACCTCGCCGAACTTCCGGCACCCGGTCACCCTGGCCAAGGAGCTCATCTCCCTCGACGACATCTCCAACGGCCGCGTCACCCTCGGCATCGGCGCGGGCGGCACCGGCTTCGACGCCACCGCCCTCGGCCAGGAGCCGTGGACCCCGCGCGAGCGCGCCGACCGCTTCGCCGAGTTCGTGCCCCTGCTGGACCGGCTGCTCACCGAGGACGCCGTGTCGTACGAGGGCGACTTCTACCAGGCGCACGAGGCACGCAACATCCCCGGCTGCGTCCAGCGGCCCCGGCTGCCCTTCGCCGTGGCGGCGACCGGCCCGCGCGGACTGCGGCTCGCGGCCCGGTACGGGCAGGCGTGGGTGACCACCGGCGACCCGAAGCTGTACGAGGACGGCACGCCCGAGCAGTCGGTTCAGGCCATTCGCGGTCAGGTGGAGAAGCTCACGGACGCCTGTGCCGAGATCGGCCGGGACACCGGCGAGCTGGACAGGATCCTGCTCACCGGCTTCACCCCGGAGCGGGGCCGTCCGCTGGAGTCGCTGGACGCGTTCGTCGACTTCGCCGGCCGCCACATCGAGCTGGGATTCAACGAGATCGTGGTGCACTGGCCCATCCCGGACTCCGACTTCGCGGCGGACCAGAAGGTCTTCGAACGCATCGCGATGGAGGCTCCGGCGCAGCTGCGGTGAGCGACAACGGGCGCCGCCCCTCCGAGGCGGGTCGTGAAGCCGCTGGTGACGTCGGTAATCACTCAGATGTGCGGAGTCCCGCACGGCCGTGCGGGCATATGCGCGACAATGAGCGGGTGACCTCAGCGATCCGAGAGCCCGAGACCCCGGCCGCCGCCACCCCACCGCGGCTCATCGCCACCGACCTCGACGGCACCCTGCTCCGCGACGACAAGTCGGTGTCCCCACGGACCGTCGCCGCCCTGGCCGCCGCCGAGGAGGCGGGCATCGAGGTCTTCTTCGTCACCGGCCGCCCGGCCCGCTGGATGGACGTGGTCAGCGACCATGTGCACGGCCACGGCCTGGCCATCTGCGGCAACGGCGCCGCCGTCGTCGACCTGCACGGCGGCCCGGGCGCGCACCGCTTCGTCAAGGTCCGCGAGCTGCCGCGGGACAACGCCCTGGACGCGGTGGGTCTGCTGCGCGACGCCGCCCCGGGCACGGTGTACGCCGTGGAGCAGACGTACGGCTTCCACCAGGAGCCCGCGTACCCGAAGCTGCACATGGAGGTGCCGGACGACCTGGCGCCCGCCGAGGACCTGCTGGCCGACGACTCCCCCACCGCCGCCGAGCCGGTACTCAAGATCCTGGCGTACCACCCCGAGATGGAGCCGGACGCGTTCCTCACCCTGGCCCGGCTGGCCATCGGGGACCGCGCCAACGTGACCCGCTCCAGCCCGAGCGCCCTGCTGGAGATCAGCGGGCCCGGCGTCTCCAAGGCCAGCACGCTCGCGCTGTGCTGCGCCGAGCGCGGCATCTCCCACGAGGAGGTCGTCGCCTTCGGCGACATGCCGAACGACGTCGAGATGCTGACCTGGGCCGGCCGCTCGTACGCGATGGGCAACGCCCACCCGGACGTGCTCGCCGCCGCCTCGGGCCGCACGGTCGCCAACAACGACGACGGCGTGGCCGTGGTGATCGAGCAGCTGCTGAACGGGCGCGTGTAGGCACTACCGACGGGGCGGGGCAGACGCTGTCGGGCCGGCGCTCAGAGCGTCACCCCGTGCTCGGCGAGCCACCGCACCGGGTCCACCGACGACCCCATCTCCGGGGTCACCCGCACCTCGAAGTGCAGGTGCGGGCCGGTGGAGTTGCCGCTGGTTCCGGACTGGCCGATCCACTGCCCGGGGGACACCCGCTCCCCCTGGTCGACGGCGACGGCGGCCAGGTGCGCGTACTGGGTGCAGTAGCCGCCCGGGTGCTCGACCACGATCTCGATGCCGAACGCGCCGCCGCAGGACACCTTCACCACGGTGCCGCTGCCCACGGACCGCACCGGCGTCCCGATCGGCACCGCGAAGTCCTGCCCGGTGTGCCGGTTCGCCCAGCGCGCGCCGCCGCTGCCGTAGGAGGCGGACAGCTCGTACCCCTCCACGGGCGCCACCCACGGGGTGCCGTACTGCAACGGCGGCTGGTCGAGCCGTACGGCGCCACGGCAGGAGCCCGATGCCACCGAGGCGTCCGCCTCGCCCTGGAGCTTCCAGCGCGCCGTCTCGAGCTTCTCCTCGATGTCCCGCTGCAGCGCGGCGAGTTCCTCGTTCCGCTTCTCCAGCTTCTTCCAGGCCGCCGCGGCCTTCGCCTCGTCCCGGGCGAGCCGCGCCTCGGCCCGCCCGCTGCGGCCGAGCGCCTGGTCCAGCGTCACCTCGGCGTGGTGCACAACACGCTGACCGCGCATCAACTGCTCGGGGTCGTCGGCGAGGAGCATGTGCGCGGTCAGCGGCAGCCCGCCGCCGTCCCGGTACTGGGAGCTGGCGATCCGGCCCAGGTCCTCGCGGAGCACGGCGGCCTCCTGCCGTTCGCGGTCGAGCCGCTCCTCCAGCCGCTGGGCCAGCTCCCGCTGCTTCTCCGCCTCCTCGCGCCCGGCCTCGTACCGCTCGGTGGCCTTCGCCGCCTCCTCGTACAGCCGAGCCACCTCGGCGCTGACGGCGGAGGAGCCATGACCGGGGGCGTGGGATCCGTCGCCGTCGGCGGGCCGGGCGGCGAGCACGGCGAGCGCGCAGAACAGCACGGCGACGAGCAGCGGACGACGGCGGGTGAGACGCATGCCTGCGATCCTGTCCCCGCCCCGGGGCGGGAGGCGCGTTCACGTCGTACACATGGGGGAGGACACGCCCCCGGACGGATGCTTCGACGGTCGTCCGGAGGGCAGCGTGTATGACGAGCAGTCAACCCCCGTTCACCAAGCCTCCCCTCACGAATCGAACTGAGGGTCAGACACTCCTCAGATCGGGTGTCTGATGCCCATGTGGCTGCGGTGGTCCGAGTGACCCGGTAATCCTTGTAGGGCACAAGCAACGGGCTGCAGACCGGTGTCTTGCGCATGTCCCCCATGCGTTCCCGCGCATGGAGCGTGCGTAGTCCCACGCACGCGCTGCACATCACAGGAGGATCTGCCATGAACGTTCTGACCGAGCTGCTCGCCGGTGTCGTCCACCTCGTGGGCTGGCTCGTCTGACGTGCCGGAGGGGGCCGTCCCGACGCTGTGTCGGGGCGGCCCCCTCGTGCGTGGGCGGCAGGCTCGGTCAGGACACCGCCACCAGCTCTCCCGCCTCCTCCTCGCGCAGCGCCATGTCCCGCAACGGCCCGTCGACGGCTCGGAGTTCCTCGTACGGCCCGCGCTGCACCACCCGTCCCGCGTCCAGCACGATCACCTCGTCCACCGCCTCCAGGCCGGCCAGCCGGTGGGTGACGAGAACGGTGGTGCGGCCCTCGGTCGCGGCCAGCAGATCGGCCGTGAGCGCGTCCGCGGTCGGCAGGTCGAGGTGCTCGGCGGGCTCGTCCAGCACCAGCACGGGGAAGTCCGCCAGCAGGGCCCGCGCCAGGGCGAGCCGCTGCCGCTGGCCCCCGGACAGCCGCGCACCGTGTTCGCCGACCAGCGTGTCCAGACCGTCCGGCAGTCCGTCCACCCAGTCCAGCAGCCGGGCCCGGCGGAGCGCGTCGCGCAGGTCGGTCCCGGTCGCGTTCTTCCGCGCCAGCAGCAGGTTCTCCCGCACGGAGCTGTTGAACAGGTGCGCGTCCTGCACGCACAGCCCCACCATCCGCCGTACGTCGTCCCCGTCCAGGGCGCGCGCGTCCACACCCGCGAGCGTGTAGGAACCGGCCCCGGGGTCCAGGAACC
Organism: Streptomyces sp. P9-2; assembly: GCF_051903975.1. Lineage (NCBI taxonomy): Bacteria > Bacillati > Actinomycetota > Actinomycetes > Kitasatosporales > Streptomycetaceae > Streptomyces > Streptomyces sp. P9-2. The sequence continues at coordinate 1,543,785 of NZ_CP192633.1, read as the reverse complement.
GCAGCAGCACCTGGGCGAGGGTCGTCTTGCCGGAGCCGGAGGGACCGACCACCGCGACGCGGCGCCCCTGTTCCAGCGTCAGGTCCACCCCGGCGAGCGCGTCCCGGTCCTGCCCGGGGTGGCGGGCGGCAAGCCCCTTGAGGGTGAGCGGGAACGGCGACACGGGCGCCTGCCGAGGCGTCTCCGGCTCGCGTACGGGTGGCTGCGCGTCCAGCACCTCGTACACGCGCTCCGCGCTGCGGCGCACCCGCTGCCGGTAGCGCACGGCGAGGGGCATGCCGAGCACCGCCTCGAACGCGGCCAGCGGGGTGAGGACCACCACGGCCAGGGCCACGCCGTCGAGCCGGCCGGAGGTCACGCCCTGCACGCCGACGAGCGCGGCGGCGGCCACGGTCAGCCCGGAGATGAGAGCGGTGAGCCCGTCCCCTGCACCGGTGACGGCGGCGGAGCGGGAGGCGATGCGGGTCAGCACGCCGTCGGCCCGCCGCGTCCCCTCGGACCGGGCGGGAAGCGCCCCGGCGACGGTCAGTTCGGCGGTGCCGGTGAGCAGGTCGGTCACCCGGGTGGCGAGGTCGCCGCGGGCCGGGGCCAGCCGGCGCTCGGTACGCCGTGCGACGGCGGCGGTGAGCAGCGGGACGCCCGCGCCCGCCAGCAGGAGCCCGGCCGCGAGCACGGCGCCGGCCTCGGGCAGGAGCCACGCGGTGAAGCCGACGGACAGGGCGGACACGGCGACGGCGGCGCCGGCCGGGAGCAGCCAGCGCAGCCAGTAGTCCTGGAGTGCGTCGACGTCGGAGACCAGCCGGGTCAGCAGGTCGCCCCGGCGGGTGCCGCGCAGTCCGGCGGGCGCGAGGCGTTCCAGCCGCCGGTAGACCGCGACCCGGGTGTCCGCCAGCATGCGCAGCACGGCGTCGTGGGACACCAGGCGCTCGGCGTAGCGGAACACGGCCCGGCCGATGCCGAAGGCGCGCGTCGCGGTGACGGCCACCATCAGGTACAGCACCGGCGGCTGCTGCGAGGCGCGGGAGATGAGCCAGCCGGACGTCGCCATGAGGCCGACGGCGCTGCCCAGGGCGAGGGTGCCGAGGAGCAGCGCGAGCGTGATCCTCCCCCGCCGGGCGCCCGAGAGGGCACGGACCCGGGCGAGTACACGGCCGGGGGTCGGATCGGTGGGCGCGACCGTCTCAGATTCGGAGCCCTTCTCGGGTGCCGTCACCGACACCGTGTCCGCGTCCGTCCGCCCCGCCGCGACGGCCGCGACCCCGTCGTGCGCTTCAGGCACCGCCAGCCGAACCACCCGGTCGGCCACGGCCAGCAGCGCCGGGCGGTGCACCACGAGCAGCACCGTCCGGCCCTCCGCCAGCCGCCGTACCGCCTCCACGACCTCGGCCTCCGTGGCCCCGTCGAGAGCGGCCGTCGGCTCGTCGAGCAGCAGCACGGGCCGGTCCGCGAGGAACGCGCGGGCCAGGGCGAGCCGCTGACGCTGCCCGGCCGAGAGGCCCGCCCCGTCCTCGCCCAGCACGGTGTCGGCGCCGTGGGGGAGGGCGTCCACGAAGTCCAGCGCGCCCGCGTCCCGCAGCGCGCGCCGCACTGCCGCGTCGTCCGCGTCGGGGCGGGCCAGCCGGACGTTCTCCGCGATCGTCCCGGCGTACAGATGCGGCCGCTGCGGCACCCAGGCCACGCGGCGGTGCCACTCGCTGAGGTCGAGTCCGCTGAGGCCGGCCCCTCCGACGCTCACCCGGCCCGCGTCGGGGCGGACGAAGCCCAGCGCGGCGCTGAGCAGCGTGGACTTCCCGGCCCCGCTCGGTCCGACCAGGGCGACCGTCTCGCCGGGGGCGACGGTGAAGGACACGTCTGTCACGGCATCGACGGCCCGGCCCGGATATCGGACCGTCACGTCCTCGAAGGCAAGGGCGCCCTGCGGCACTGTGCCCTTCCCCGCCGCGGGTACGGGCGTCTCCAGCACCGTGAAGATCTCCTCGGCCGCGCCCAGCCCTTCCGCCGCCGCGTGGTACTGCGTCCCCACCTGACGCAGCGGCAGATACGCCTCCGGCGCCAGGATCAGGATGAGCAGACCGGTGTACAGGTCCAGGTCACCGTGGACCAGGCGCATGCCGATGGTCACGGCGACCAGCGCCACCGAGAGAGTGGCGAGCAGCTCCAGCGCGAACGACGAGATGAAGGCGATCCGCAGCGTCCGCATGGTCGCGCGCCGGTACTCGGCGGTGATGGCGCGGATGGACTCGGCCTGCGCCTTGGCCCGCCCGAAGACCTTCAGCGTCGGCAGCCCGGCGACGACGTCCAGGAAGTGCCCGGACAGCCGCGACAGCAGCAGCCACTGCCGGTCCATCCGGTTCTGCGTGGCCCAGCCGATCAGCACCATGAAGACCGGGATGAGCGGCAGGGTGCCGACGATGATCGCCGCCGACACCCACTCCTCCGTGACAATCCGCGCCAGCACGGCGGCCGGGACGACCACCGCGAGGCCCAGCTGGGGGAGATAGCGCGAGAAGTAGCCGTCGAGGGCGTCGACGCCCCGGGTCGCCAGGGTGACCAGCGACCCGGTGCGCTGTCCGTCCAGCCACCCCGGACCCAGGGACGTCGCCCGGTCCAGCAACCGGCCCCGCAGCTCCGACTTCACAGCGGCGCTCGCCCGGTGCGCGGCCAGCTCGGTCAGCCAGCCGACCAGGCCCCGGCCGGCCGCCACCGCGACGAGCAGCAGCAGCGGCGTGCGCAGCTCACCGACGGAGAGGCCGTCCTGGAACGAGCCGACCACGATCTCGGCGATGAGCATGGCCTGGGCGACGACCAGTCCCGCGCCGACGGCCCCGAGGCCGACGATCGCTGCCAGGAAGGCGCGGGTGGCACGCGCGTACCGCAGGAGCCGGGGGTCGATCGGTTTCACGTGAAACACACCCTCAGTGCACGGGGTCGGCGATGTGCTGGGTGCCGATCCGCTTGCGGAAGACCCAGTAGGTCCAGCCCTGGTACAGCAGCACCAGCGGGGTGGCGAGGACCGCGAGCCAGGTCATGATCTTCAGCGTGTACGGGCTGGACGAGGCGTTGGTGACGGTCAGGCTCCACGCGGGGTCCAGGGTGGAGGGCATGACGTTCGGGAACAGCGTCAGGAAGAGCATGGCCACCGCGGCCACGATCGTGACGCCGGACAGGGTGAACGCCCATCCCTCACGGCCGGCCTGGTTGGCTCCCAGGGCCGCGACCAGCGAGGCGACCGCCACGCCGGACGCCACCAGGCTGGTCCCGTCACCGCTCTCGACCTGCGTCCACAGCAGGAAGACCAGGGCCAGCACGGCGGCGGCCAGACCCACCTTCAGGGCCAGCTTCCGTGCCCGTTCCCGGATCTCCCCGACGGTCTTGAGGGCCGTGAACACCGTGCCGTGGAGGGTGAACAGGGTGAGCGTGACCAGACCGCCCAGCAGGGCGTACGGGTTGAGCAGGTCCCCGAGGGTGCCCACGTACTCGAAGTCGGCGTCGAGCTTCACCCCGCGCACGATGTTGCCGAAGGCGACACCCCACAGGAACGCCGGAACCAGCGAGGTCCAGAAGATCGCCGTCTCCCAGTTGCGCTGCCAGTTCTCCTCGGGCCGCTTGGCCCGGTACTCGAAGGCGACACCGCGGACGATCAGGCAGATCAGGATGGCCAGCAGCGGCAGGTAGAAGCCGGAGAAGAGGGTGGCGTACCACTCGGGGAAGGCGGCGAAGGTGGCGCCGCCGGCCGTGAGCAGCCAGACCTCGTTGCCGTCCCACACCGGCCCGATGGTGTTGATGAGCACCCGCTTCTCGGCCCGGTCGCGGGCCAGCAGCCGGGTCAGGACGCCGACCCCGAAGTCGAAGCCCTCGAGGAAGAAGTAGCCGGTCCACAGGACGGCGATGAGGACGAACCAGACGTCGTGCAATTCCATGACAGTGCAGCTCCCTCGGCCTAGTACGAGAAGGCCATCGGCTTGTCGGCGTCATGGACGTCGCCGCCGATCTTCGTGGGCGGGTTGAGGTCGGAGTCGCTCAGCTCGGGCGGCCCCGCCTTGACGTACTTGACGAGCAGCCGGACCTCGATGACGGCCAGCACGGCGTAGAGCAGGGTGAAGACGGACATCGAGGTGATGACCTCGGCCTGCGACACGTTGGGGGAGACCGCGTCCTCGGTGCGCATGACGCCGTAGACGACCCAGGGCTGACGGCCCATCTCGGTGAAGATCCAGCCCCAGGCGTTGGCGATCAGTGGGAAGGCCATCGTCCACACCGCGGCCAGCCAGTACAGCCGGGTCAGCCGGGAGCCGAGCGGGCGCTTCAGCAGCACCAGATGCGGCACCTCGTCCTCGCCGGTGCGGTACGCGGCCGGCAGCAGGAACTTCTTCCGGGTGAGCCACAGCCCCAACAGACCCAGCGAGAAGGAGGCCATGCCGAACCCGATCATCCAGCGGAAGCCCCAGTAGGCGACGGGCACGATCGGCTTGTAGTCGCCGGGCCCGAACTTCTCCTGCAGCGCCTCGTTCGTGTCGTTGATGCCGGGCACGTACGACTCGAAGTCGCTGTGGGCGAGGAAGGACAGCAGGCCGGGGATCTCCAGGGCGACCTTGTTGTGCCCCTCGTCGACGTCGCCGTAGGCGAAGACGGAGAAGGGCGCCGGTTCCTCGCCGTCCCAGAGGGCCTCGGCGGCGGCCATCTTCATCGGCTGCTGCTCGTACATGACCTTGCCGAGGGTGTCGCCGCTGATCGCGGTGAACAGTCCGCCGACCGCCAGGGTGACCAGGCCGAGCCGCAGCGAGGTGCGCATCACCGGGATGTGCTTCCTGCGCATCAGGTGGAAGGCCGCGATGCCGACCATGAAGGCGCCGCCGGTGAGGAAGGCCGCCGAGAAGCTGTGGAAGACCTGGTTGAGCGTGGTGTTCTGGGTCAGCACGAGCCAGAAGTCGGTGAGCTCGGCGCGGCCCTTCTCCCCGTTCATCCGGTAGCCGACCGGGTGCTGCATCCAGGAGTTGGCGGCGAGGATGAAGTACGCCGACAGCAGCGTGCCGATCGACACCATCCATATACAGGCCAGATGGATCTTCTTCGGCAGCCGGTCCCAGCCGAAGATCCACAGGCCGATGAAGGTGGACTCGAAGAAGAAGGCGATCAGCGCCTCGAAGGCGAGCGGGGCGCCGAAGACGTCACCGACGAAGCGTGAGTAGTCGGACCAGTTCATACCGAACTGGAACTCCTGCACGATGCCGGTGACGACACCCATCGCGATGTTGATCAGGAAGAGCTTGCCCCAGAACTTCGTCGCCCTGAGGTACTTCTCCTTCTCCGTCCGCACCCAGGCGGTCTGCAGCCCGGCGACGAGGGCGGCGAGCGAGATCGTCAGGGGAACGAAGAGGAAGTGGTAGACGGTGGTGATGCCGAACTGCCATCGCGCCAGGGTCTCCGGCGCCAGAGCCAGATCCACGTCGTCGCTCCTTACTTCGCCGTGGTGCAGCAGCCGCGGTCCCGCTCCGTCCCCGTCCATCTCGGGAGAAACGGGATGCGCTTGTGAACGCGTTCACATTCACAAGCAATTATGACCTACTGCTTTTCCGACCCGGAAGGGGGGTCCTGTGTGACGTCAACCCCTTCGCCGGAACTCATTCGGTGGAGGCGTGCGACCGGCCCCGGACACACGGAAGCGGCCGGCGGACCAGCCGCCGGCCGCTTCACATCCGTACAGCTCAGACCTGGGCGCGGAACTCCTCCGCGACCTTCAGGAAGATGTCGTTCGCCTCCGTCTCACCGACAGTGACGCGCACGCCCTCGCCGGGGAACGGCCGGACGACCACACCCGCCTGCTCGCACGCCTGCGCGAACGCCACGGTGCGCTCCCCCAGCCGCAGCCACACGAAGTTGGCCTGGGTCTCGGGCACCGTCCACCCCTGGGCGCGCAGCCCCTCGACCACCCGGTTGCGCTCGCAGACCAGGGAGCCGACCCGGCCGATCAGCTCGTCCTCGGCGCGCAGCGAGGCGATGGCCGCCTCCTGTGCGATCTGGCTCACACCGAACGGCACCGCCGTCTTGCGCAGCGCCGCGGCCACCGGCTCGTGGGCGATGGCGAAGCCGACGCGCAGGCCGGCGAGACCGTACGCCTTGGAGAAGGTGCGCAGGACGCAGACGTTGGGCCGTTTGCGGTAGATCTCCACGCCGTCCGGCACCTCGGTGTCGCGGATGAACTCGCGGTAGGCCTCGTCCAGCACCACCAGGACGTCGCGGGGCACCCGGTCGAGGAACCGTTCCAGCTCGGCGCGGCGCACCACGGTGCCGGTCGGGTTGTTGGGGTTGCAGACGAAGATCAGCCGGGTCCGGTCGGTGATCGCGTCGGCCATCGCGTCCAGGTCGTGCACGTCGCCGTCGGTCAGCGGGACCTGCACGGACGTGGCACCGCTGATCTGCGTGATGATCGGGTAGGCCTCGAAGGAGCGCCAGGCGTAGATCACCTCGTCGCCGGGGCCCGAGGTGGCCTGCAGCAGCTGCTGGGCCACGCCGACCGAGCCGGTGCCCGTCGCCACGTGGGACGCCGGCACCCCGAACCGCTCGGCCAGCTCGGCCGTGAGGGCGGTGCAGGCCATGTCCGGGTAGCGGTTGAAGGTGGAGGCGGCGGCCGCCACCGTCTCCATCACGCCGGGCAGCGGCGGATAGGGGTTCTCGTTGGAGGACAGCTTGTACGCCACCGGCCCGTCGGCCGCCGCGGGCTTGCCCGGCTTGTAGGTGGGGATCCCCTCCAGCTCGGCGCGCAGCTTGGGGCTCGTCTCGCTCACCGCAGTCCTCCTCGCGAAGACCGGCGGCCCATGACCGCCGCCGACATCCAATACTCCTCACCTTATGAGGATTCGGCGTCGTTGCGTACAGGGGCGGCGACCGGGCCTTCTTTCTCACGCGTCACAGGGACAACACAGGCAACATCGCCCGTACGGGTGCGAAGGGCGTGCGGGCCAGGGGCGCGCCGCACATATATCTACGCGCCGGTGGTTCGCGCCGTGGCGCGCGTCACCCGTGCAGGTGAGTTGAGACCTCTTCGCAACATCGCACCCTCGCCAGGCGCGCATGCACCGACACGTCAGGGACTGGCATTGAACCGTTCAACACCCATGGTTTCCACGGCGATTGAGGCACAATGATCATGCAGAAACGTGCCTGTCAACGCGTGCATATGCGTCCGCCCTACCCCACCGCATGAGCCCTACTATCGGCTCGCCATGACAGCAGCAGGGAAGCACCAGGTGAGCCGCGCGGAAACCTCACGCCGAGGCAGCCGGCCGGGTCGAGCGGGCATCAGGGACGTGGCCGCCGCCGCCGGAGTCTCCATCACGACCGTCTCCGACGCCCTCAACGGCAAAGGCCGGCTCCCGGACGCCACCCGGCGCCACGTCCGCGAGGTGGCCGAAAGACTGGGGTACCGCCCCTCGGCCGCCGCCCGAACGCTCCGCACCGGGAAGTCCGGACTCATCGGCCTGACCGTGACGACGTACGGGGATGAACCTTTCACCTTCACGGAGTTCGCGTACTTCGCCGAGATGGCGCGGGCCGCCACCTCCGCCGCGCTCGCCCGCGGCTACGCCCTCGTCATCCTGCCCGCGACCTCCCGTCACGACGTGTGGTCCAACGTGGCCCTGGACGGCACGGTGGTCATCGACCCCTCCGACCAGGACCCGGTGGTCAGCGAGCTGGTCCGCCAGGGCTTACCCGTGGTCTCCGACGGCCGCCCGGCCGGCTCCCTGCCGGTCACGGCCTGGGTCGACAACGACCACGAGGCCGCCGTGCTCGGCATCCTCGACCATCTCGCCGCCGCCGGAGCCCGCCGCATCGGCCTGCTGACCGGCACCACCACCGACACGTACACCCACCTGTCGACCACGGCGTACCTTCGCTGGTGCGAGCGGGTGGGGCAGGACCCGGTGTACGAGGCGTACCCGGCGCACGACCCGTGCGCGGGCGCCGTCGCCGCCGACCGGCTGCTCGCCCGCCCGGACCGCCCCGACGCGGTCTACGGCCTCTTCGACCCCAACGGCACGGATCTGCTCGCCGCGGCCCGCCGCTACGGGCTGCGCGTGCCGGAGGACCTGCTTCTCGTCTGCTGCAGCGAGTCCACGGTGTACGCCAACACCGAGCCGCCCGTCACCACGCTTTCCCTGAAACCACGCCGCATCGGCACGGCGGTGGTGCAACTGCTGATCGACGCCATCGAGGGGGTCGAGTCGGACCAGCCGGTCGAGCAGGTGATACCGACCGAGCTGATCGTGCGCACGTCCTCGCAGCGCCGGCCGCCCCGCACGACGGTCAGCCCGCCGAGGTCGCCGCAGGGCACATGAACACCCGGGGGCACGAGGGGCCGGAGTACCAGGGGGAATGCCCCGCTTCCGGAGGGGTGAAGCGAGGTGGAACCCGGTCCGCCCGAGGCTCCCGGGGAAGACGGACCGGCCGGCCCGCGGGACGGTCGGGTCGACTGAGGGGTGCGGGGGCGTGAGCTCAGGGGGTACGGCGCGGATCGCGCGCCGAGGGGATGACCGGACGGGCCCGGAAACGGAATCCGGGCCACCGGCCGGGCGCCCGGCGAGCCCGATCCGGCGTTCGTGGGGCGTTCGGGGACGGCCGCGCGCCGGTGTCGAACACCATTCGACGGGCCGGAGACCACCGCAAACGGGATGAAAGCCGCGATGAACCGGAGTCCTGTTCTGATTCACCACCCCTGGGTCATCACACGGCGCGATCCGCATTCCTATGATGGGCCCACGACACCGCGGGCCGCTGCGACCAGGCAGTCCGACGCGGTGCAGATGCGGCGCGATGGTGGAGGGGTCGATGACTCAGGGGGCCGGTCAGGGACCCGAGGTGGAGCGAACGGCGACGTTGCGCGACTTCCGGGTGCCCGCGTACGTCCACGAGACCGGTCCGTACGTCCACAGCGGCACGCACCCCGGTGACGTCGTGCCGCCGGCCGAGGAGGCGTACCCGGAGGGGTACACGCCGACCCAGCGGGACCTTCCCGTCATCAACCGGGGTGACACGGTCCAGGTGACCGTCGACCCCGTGGCCGCGCCCGCCCAGCAGCCCGCCACCGGCAAGGGCCCCCTGTACGTGGTCGGCGACGTCCACGGCTATCTGGACGAGCTGGTGGCCGCCCTCCAGGAGCAGGGCCTCATCGACGCCGCGGGCAACTGGTGCGCCGGCACCGCGCGCCTGTGGTTCCTCGGCGACTTCACCGACCGCGGCCCGGACGGCATCGGCGTCATCGACCTGGTGATGCGGCTGTCCGCCGAGGCCGCCGCGGCCGGCGGGTACTGCAAGGCCCTCATGGGCAACCACGAACTGCTGCTGATCGGCGCGAAGCGGTTCGGCGACACGCCCGTCAACTCCGGCGCGGGCACCGCCACCTTCCAGGCGGCCTGGCTGCTGAACGGCGGCCAGAAGACCGACATGGACCGCCTCCAGGACCACCACCTGCAGTGGATGGCCCGCCTCGACGCCGTCGAGGAGGTCGACGGCCATCTGCTGCTGCACTCGGACACCACCGCCTACCTCGACTACGGCCGTTCGATCGAAGAGGTCAACGACACGGTCCGCGAGACCCTCACGCGCAACGACGCCGACGAGGTCTGGGACCTGTTCCGCAAGTTCACCAAGCGGTTCTCCTTCCGGGACGAGGGCGGCGCCGACGCGGTGCGCTCCCTGCTCAATACGTACGGCGGCACCCGGGTCGTTCACGGGCACAGCCCGATCCCGTATCTCCTGGGCGAGGTCGGCTCCGAGGACGGCGAGGACGACGGCGGCCCCGTGGTGGCCGAACCGCACGTGTACGCCGACGGACTCGCCATCGCGATGGACGGCGGCGTGACGATGGCAGGAAAACTGCTGGTACGACAGTTGCCGTTGACCAACTGAGGGGTGCGCGGGCCGCGTTGAGGCGGCCCTCGACCGCATCCCGGGGACGGCAATTTCCGCAGACCCCCTGTCACCGCGCGCCGTCACCGCTCTACCATCGGCTTATCCGTAGCAGGCTCCCCTCCGTTTCTGCCCGACGGCTCGTCAGCATGCCGAGCCCCAAGCCCTACGGAGCATCGGGGGATGCACATGAACAGCGTTCCGCAGCACCTGCTGAGCGAGGACCGCCAGGACTACGAGCGGATTCTCGATGAGGCGCTGCGCTCCGCACCGCACAACCCGGAGCTGGCCGCTGTGGGACAGCGGCTCAACTCGGAGCAGCTGCGCACGATGGCGCTGAACGCCACCGCGCTCATCAGCGCGGCCGCGGCGACGGAGTACCAGCACTACGTGAAGGTCCGCGAGGAGGCGCGCAGGCCGCCCACGGTCACCCCGGCCGTGCGCGACGCGGGCACCGAAGATCCGGGCGTCACCGGCGCGGCGGGGTTCGCCGCGTCGATGGGCGAGATGGCCGAGGCCGCCGGAGCGGGGGTGGCGGCCGTCGTCGCCGTCCTGGCGCCGGTCCTGGCCGGGACCGCCGCCGCGATATTCCTGCTCGTCGGCTTCGTCCTGCGGACGCTCGACTCGGATAACGAGTTCGCGCGGACAATGCTGACCACCGGCTGGGTGTTCGGCGCGGTCACGGCGGTCGCCATCCTCGTCGCCGGGGTGGGCCTGCTGCTCACCGCGCTGCGCAACAAGCCGTCGGCGCTCGGCGGGACGTACCGCGAACTCGACGAGGAGGTGGCCCAGGCGCGGGACGCCTGGCGTGAGGCGCTGCTGGAACGGGGCATCGTGCCGTTCCTGCGGGAGGCGCTCGCCGACCCCGCGGGGGCCACGGCGCTCCAGCACACGGCGCCGCCCGCGCCGACCAGCCGCATCCCGAACCTGGGGTACGACCGGCCGGGCTTCTCCAGCCCCGACGACGGGGCGCACCGGGGCACCCGCCCCAGCTACTCCAGCCCGGACTGGTCGAGCCCGGACTTCGGGGGCCCGGAACACCAGCCGGAGTAGCCGCCAGGCTGCGCGACGGGGGCGGGGGGTCAGAGGATGCCCGCCCCGCGCGCCGCCCTGATCCACTGCGGGAACTCGGACAGCAGCCGGTCGTACAGCTCGGCGTCCGGGACCCTGCTGATGTCGTCGACGGAGAAGAAGCCGACGTTGTCGACGCGCCGCCCGGGCAGCGTGTCGAACCGCTCCAGGACGCCGTAATTCGCATGCCCGAGCCCCACGAACTGCCAGAACACCGGCTCCTCGACGGCCTCGCGCAGCTGCGCCTCGATCTCGGCGTTGCGGTAGACGCCGCCGTCGGAGAAGAACAGCACGAGTGTGGGGGCGGGCACCGGGTTCTCCCGTACGTACGCGCGCACCTCCGCGATGACCTTCTGCTCCTCGTTCTGGATGCCGACCTCGCGCATGTCGACCTGGCTCGGGTCGAGGCCCTTCTTGCGCTTGCGCCGGAACAGGGAGATCTCCCCCACGCGGACGTGCAGCCGCAGCCACTCGGGAAGCTCCCCCAGCCGCAGGTCGGGCAGCCGGGCGGGGGTGGTGGCGAACGTCCAGGCCTGCATCTCCCCGTCGTCGTCCAGTTGCGCGGCGACGGCCGCCATCCGCTCGACGACGTCGGCGACGGCGCCCTTGGAGTACAGGAAGGACATCGACCCGGAGGCGTCCAGCACGAGGATCACGCGTGCGGTGACGTCGGCGGCGCCGTGTTTGCGCAGGCTGACGGCGACCTGCTCCTTGCGCAGGGACAGCCGCTTGCGCATGTCGACGGGGAGCCGTTCCTCGCCCTTGCCGGGGCGGGCGGCGCCGGACGGGGACGGTCCGGGCGGCCCCGGATCGGCCGGCGGAGGCGGCAAGGGGGGCACAGGCGCGGTGACGAGGGGGGTCTGGGCGGGGTCGTCGACGGTGATGCCGAAGTCCGTGGCGAGTCCGGCGAGGCCGGAGGCGTACCCCTGGCCGACCGCGCGGAACTTCCAGGCGCCCTGCCGCCGGTACAGCTCGCCGCCGATGAAGGCGGTCTCGGTCCCTGCCGCCATGTCGAAGCGGGCGATCTCCGCGTCCGAGGCGGCGTCCAGCAGCCGCAGCACCAGGCCGGGCACCTGTCCGAAGGTCCCGCCGTCGGCCGACGCCCCGAGCACGATCCGCTCGACGGCCGGCTCCAGGGAACGCAGGTCCACCTCGACGGTGTCGGTGGCGGCCCCGTCGGCATGCCGCTTGCCCAGGTGCCGCACGGCCTCGGAGGCGTGACGCGGCTGGTTGTAGAACACGAAGTCCCCGTCGTCCCGCACCCGCCCCACCGACGTCAGCAGCAGGGCGGACGCGTCGATGTCGGGCACCCCGGGCCCCACCGCCCACGCCAGCTCGGCCCGCACGACAGGCACCTCGACGGAACAGTTGGACCCCTTGCTCAACGCCCACGCAGCCATGGGCCCAGTCTGCCCAGACCGGACGGATTCCACGAGGGTGACCCACGGAGCGGGCTCATCACGTCGTGCGACCGGGACAGACCGTCCCCCACCGCCGGGTCACCGCACAGCGTCCTACGATGCGTCAGTCCTCCGGCGGCTCCGGTTCCCCGTACAGCAAGGAAGCTCGATGCGCCTGTCCAGCCAGTTCGGGAAGGCCGCCATGGGCGCGGCGGTCCTGCTTCTCCTCGCCGGGTGCGCAGGGGAGCGCGACGCGGGCGGGGCGGTGGTCGGAACGTCGGAGAGGCCGGCCTCCTGGACCGACCTGCCGGTGCGGACCGGCGCCCGGGACGTCGTCCACACGGACGTCGACGACCGGCCGCACACGGTCCGGATCACGGTCAGGAGCCTGGTCCGGGGCTCGGAGAAGGACATGCGCGGGGCCCGTGTGGGCGAGGAACTGAAGGGCACGGTCCCTCACTACCTCACCTTCGAGGTCACCAACACCGGCCCGAGGAGGATCCCCGACCCGTTCATGGTGGACAGCGATCTCGTCCTCATGGGCACCGACTGGGAGGACGGGCAGGAGGCCCACCTCAGCGGCGGCAGGCCGGGAGGAGCCGATCTGCCGTGCGCGAACTTCCCGCCGGAGACACTGGCACCCGGCGCCTCCTACGAGGTCTGCGTGACCTACGCACTGCCGGAGGGTGTCGGGGTGCTGTCCGTGCTGCACTACGCCGGCGGCTACCACGACGAGACCGCCGCCGTCGCGGTCTGGCCCGTCGACGGCGGCGTGGAGACGGTCTCGGCCGGGCTGGCGGAGCCGGGAGACGTCATCCCGGTCCGGCACGGCGCCGACGAGGACGGCATCCTCGAACTGCCCGCCACTCCGGTGTCCGTACGCCGGGGCAACATGGCCGACCTCAAGGACGCGGGTCTCCCTCTCACCGAGGAGGAGCGACGCGGCGTGCCGTACTACGTCTCGGTCACCTACACCAACACCGACACGTCGGACCTCTACAACGACCAGTCCGACCGCATCCGCCTCCTCACGCGGGACGGCCGGCAGATCCCGGAGAAGAGCCACTACTTCATGGACTCGGAGGTTCCCGGCTGCCCGTCCGACTGGATCTTCGCGACCGTCCCGACGGGCGACAGCGTCACGCAGTGCAGCATCCACGTGGTGACCGGTGAGGGTCAGAAGCCGTTCGCGGTGGGCTTCGACCAGGTGGATCGGGCGGGTCTGGTGGCCTGGAGAGCCGAAGGTCTCTGAGGCCTCCGGAACGGGGACGGCGCCGGCAGCCGTGTGGGCGCCGGCCGCCGCCTCCCCCTCGGTCAGTCCGCGATCGGCAGATACACCCGGTTGCCCGCCGCCGCGAATTCCCGCGACTTCTGGGCCATCCCCTCCTCGATCTCCGTGCGGCTGCCGCCGTGTTCGCGGCGGATGTCCTGGGAGATCTTCATCGAGCAGAACTTCGGCCCGCACATCGAGCAGAAGTGCGCCGTCTTCGCCGGCTCCGCCGGAAGCGTCTCGTCGTGGAACTCGCGGGCCGTGTCCGGGTCGAGGGCCAGGTTGAACTGGTCCTCCCACCGGAACTCGAACCGCGCGTCGGACAGCGCGTCGTCCCATTCCTGGGCTCCGGGGTGGCCCTTGGCGAGGTCGGCCGCATGGGCGGCGATCTTGTAGGTGATCACGCCGGTCTTCACGTCGTCCCTGTTGGGCAGACCCAGGTGCTCCTTCGGCGTGACGTAGCAGAGCATCGCCGTGCCCCACCAGGCGATCATCGCGGCGCCGATGCCCGAGGTGATGTGGTCGTACGCGGGCGCGACGTCCGTGGTGAGCGGGCCGAGCGTGTAGAACGGCGCCTCCTCGCAGATCTCCTGCTGGAGGTCGATGTTCTCCTTGATCTTGTGCATCGGGACGTGTCCCGGCCCCTCGATCATGGTCTGCACGTTGTGCCGCTTGGCGATGCTGTTGAGCTCACCCAGCGTCCGCAGCTCCGCGAACTGCGCCTCGTCGTTGGCGTCCGCGATGGACCCGGGCCGCAGACCGTCGCCCAGCGAGTACGTCACGTCGTACGCGGCGAGGATCTCGCACAGTTCCTCGAAGTGCTCGTAGAGGAACGACTCCCTGTGGTGCGCCAGGCACCACGCCGCCATGATCGACCCGCCGCGCGAGACGATCCCGGTCTTGCGGTTCGCGGTGAGCGGCACGTATGCGAGCCGGACGCCCGCGTGGACCGTCATGTAGTCCACGCCCTGCTCGGCCTGCTCGATGACCGTGTCCTTGTAGATCTCCCAGGTCAGCTCCTCGGCCTTGCCGTCGACCTTCTCCAGCGCCTGGTAGAGCGGCACGGTGCCGATGGGGACGGGGGAGTTGCGCAGCACCCACTCGCGGGTGGTGTGGATGTTGCGGCCGGTGGAGAGGTCCATGACCGTGTCGGCGCCCCAGCGGGTCGCCCAGGTCATCTTCTCCACCTCCTCCTCGATGGAGGAGGTGACCGCCGAGTTGCCGATGTTGGCGTTGACCTTCACCAGGAACCGCTTGCCGATGATCATCGGCTCGCTCTCCGGGTGGTTGACGTTGGCGGGCAGCACCGCGCGACCCGCCGCGATCTCCTCGCGGACCACCTCGGGGGAGACGTTCTCCCGGATCGCCACGAACTCCATCTCGGGCGTGATCTCGCCCCGGCGCGCGTACGCCAGCTGCGTGACGGCCTTCCCCTCCCGGCCCCGGCGCGGCAGCCGTGGCCGGCCGGGGAAGACCGCGTCGAGGTTGCGCAGTCCCCCGCGCGGCGAGGTGTGCTTGATCCCGTCGTCCTCGGGACGGACGGGACGGCCCGCGTACTCCTCCGTGTCGCCGCGGGCGACGATCCAGTTCTCGCGCAGCGGGGCCAGTCCCCGGCGGACGTCGGTGTCGACGAGTGGATCGGTGTACGGGCCCGATGTGTCGTACAGGGTGACCGACTGCCCGTTGGTGAGGTGCACCTGACGGACCGGCACCCGCAGGTCGGGGCGGCTGCCCTCGACGTACGCCTTGTGCCAGCCGATGGACTTCCCGGCCTCCACGGCCTCCGACGTCTCCGTCGGGTTCTGCGTGGAGGCAGGCGTGCGTGCGTCCTTGTTGGTCATGAGACCTACTCCCTACGCCGGCATTACCCGGTAACAGGTTCGGCGGTCGACGCAGCGGTTTCCGTCTGCCGACGTCCCGTGTGAAACATCACCCGCTGTCGGTGATGTTTCACGTGGAACATCGCTGAGACGGAGGTCAGCGCCCTCTCAGCCCGGTGCTCCGAGCTCCCGCGTGTACAAAAGGTGCCTCCACGCTAGCGTCATTTCTGGCGCGGTGAACAGAGGGCCCCCTTCCTTCTTGCGATGATCGGTCGGTGACTCCGAACTCTCCGCCTCCGTACCCGCCGTCCGAGCCACCGCGCGGTGCCGACGCCCCGCACGGGCACGGTCCCGGGCAGCCGCACGGGCACGGTCCCGGGCAGGGACGCACGGGCTCGCACGAACACACCGGCTCCCACCGGCGCTTGAGCCCGCCGGGGACGCCGGCTGATGCCCCGTCTCCGACGAGCGGGCAAGACCACGGGCACGGCCCCGCTCAGATCCACAGCCACGGGCACAGCCACAGTCACGGCCCCGCCGCCCCCGTCTCCCGCCACCTCCGCAAGGTCATCGCCGCGGTCCTCATCCCCTTCACCGCAGCGGTCCTCGTCGGCCTGGCCGTGTTGTGGCCGGGCGGCGCCCCCGCGCACGAGCGCACCGGCGTCGGCTTCGACCGCCAGACGCAGCAGGGCACGGTCACCGAGGTGGTCGCGATGGACTGCGCCTCGGCCAACCCCTCCGCCGGCGTCCCGACCGGTGACACCTCCACCGCCGAGGGTTCCTCGGCCCAGCAGCAGGCGAACGGCACCTGCAAGAAGGCGACGATCCGGGTCGACACCGGCAAGGACAAGGGCCGGACGTTCACGGAGATCGTGCAGCCGGACCAGTCACGGCAGTTGAGCGAGGGCCAGGGGGTCGTCGTCGCCTACGAGCCGTCGGCCCCGGAGGACCTCCAGTACTCGGTCGCCGACGTGAACCGCCGCTTCCCGCTCGCCCTGCTGGCCGGTGTCTTCGCGCTCGCCGTGGTGGCCGTGGGCCGTCTGCGGGGCGTCATGGCGCTGGTCGCGCTGGCGGTCAGCTTCCTGGTGCTCAACTTCTTCATCCTGCCGGCGATCCTGCAGGGCTCGAACCCGCTGGTCGTGGCGGTGGTGGGAGCGAGCCTGATCATGCTGCTCGCGCTGTACCTCTGTCACGGGCTGTCGGCCCGCACCTCGGTGGCGGTGCTGGGCACCCTGGTCTCGCTGTTGCTGATCGGCATCCTGGGGTCGGTGTTCATCGGCTGGTCGGCCCTCACCGGCAACACCGACGACAACACCGGCCTCATCCACGGCCTCTACCCGGACATCGACATGAGCGGCCTGCTGCTCGCGGGCGTCATCATCGGCTCGCTAGGCGTCCTGGACGACGTGACGGTCACCCAGACGTCCGCCGTGTGGGAGCTGCACGAGGCCAACCCTGCGATGGGCCGCCGCACGCTGTACCGCGCGGGCATCCGCATCGGCCGTGACCACATCGCGTCCGTGGTCAACACCCTCGTCCTCGCCTACGCGGGCGCCGCGCTGCCGCTGCTGCTGCTGTTCTCGGTGGCGCAGAGCAGCGTGGGGACCGTCGCCAACAGCGAGCTGGTCGCGGAGGAGATCGTGCGCACGCTGATCGGGTCGATCGGCCTGGTGGCCTCGGTGCCGGTGACCACGGCCCTGGCCGCGCTGGTCGTCTCGGCGGACCGCCCGGCGGACCGCGCCCCGGTGCCCGGACAGCCGGTGGCGCACGACCAGGCCGTCGGCCACGCACCGGAACCGCGGCCTGCCATGGCTCGGGGCGGGCGGGGCAGGCGCCGCAAGCGCTGACCACGCCGCCGCGAGAGGACGTCCGGAGCGCGCTGAAGCGTTACGCCACCGGCTCACCCGGTCGGCTCAACGCGTCAGCCGGCGCTCTGCTCCGCGAGGATGCGGTCGAGCGCGTCGTCGAGGTGGGCGTCGAAGTCGGCGAGCGCCCCTTCCTGCCCCAGCGGCACCAGTTTGTCGGTGCGGTCGAGGAAGGCCACGATCGGGGCGGTCGACGAGCGGAACAGGGCCTGGTCGCTGCCGACCTGGAGCCGGATCAGCACCTCGCCCAGGGTGTCGGGGTCGACCGGCGCGACCCGCACATCGCCCTCGCCGCAGGGCCTGCCCACGCCGTCGACCAGCAGCTCCCTGCCGAACGCCCAGGTCACGGGGGCGTCTCCGGGCAGATGGAAGGTCAGCCGCACCGCGTAGGGATCGCAGGTGTCATAACGCAGCTCCACCGGAATGCGGAAGGAAAGCTCCTCCGACACGAGAAAGCTCATCATGACCTCTGCCTGTACGGATTCGCGCATCGCCTACCCCGTCATTCGCCGCGGACTGGCCGGGCATGGACCCTGACTCTAGAGGGAATCTTGCTGAACGTACACAGCAGATCACAAGGAGTGAGTTTTCAAATACTGATAGACAGTGCGAGCGAGCCGAGCAGGCAGCGCATTTCGGCCTGCAGCCGCTGGACCGTCGGAAGGAGCCGGTCGCCCTGGTGCACAGGCAGTGAGACGGCCACAGTGGCCGCCGTCGCGCCGACCTTGAGGGGGATCGCGGCGCACACCGTCCCCAGCGCGTACTCCTGACGTTCGATCACCAGGTCCGTCTCCCGCACCCGTTCCAGGCGCCGCAGCAGGCTCGCGGCGTCGCGAACCGTGTACGGGGTGACCGGGCGCACCGGGTAGCGGCCGAGGTGGTCGCGCCGGGCCGCGTCGTCCAGCTGCGCGAGGAGACACTGGCCGAGGGCGTGGGCGTGGGCGGTCTCCCGGAAGTCGGTCCACTCCTCGACGGCCGGATTGCCCGGGGTGTCGGCGACGCCGATCAGGCCGATCTCGCCGTCGCGGTAGGCCGCGTAGTAGACGGGGACGCCGACCGCGTCCCGCCAGCGGGCGAGGGTGTCGGCCACCGTGCTGCGACGTTTCTGCCGGGCTCCGCTGCCGCCGAGCCGCTCGGCGGCCTCCCCGAGGTAGAACATCCCGCGGTCACGCCGCAGATAGCCCTCGTGCACCAGGGTGCGCAGCAGGTGGTAGGCCGTGGGGAGCGCCAGCCCGGTCTCTCGGGCGAGCTGCTTGGCGGGGGCGCCGTGCTCATGGGCGGCGACGGTCTCCAGCAGGCGCATGGCGCGCTGGACCGAGCCGATGAGGGTCGTGCCGGGGGGAGACGTGGGCGGGGCCGGCGAACGGGGCTGCGGGGGGACCGCGGTCCGAGATGCGGGGGCGGTGCCAGTCGTGGCCAAGGGTCACTCCCGTAGCGCGAGGGGGCAGCCCGTGCGGGGAACACGGGTGGTGGGGTCGCCGTTCGCGGGGACCGGCCCCGCGTCGAGTTCCGGACTCTAACCGTCCGTCACCGCACGCAGGAGGCCCTGTACGGAAACTTCCCCCACCCGAGGGAACCGGCGTATCCCGTTACCGCCCCGCCGGTTCCCGCCGGCTCACCAGTCGCGCGAGGAGGAGCTCGCCGTGAACTTCCGCACCACGTAGATGAGTCCGCCGACCAGGGCGACGAAGACCAGCGCCTTGAAGAGCAGGCCGATGACGAAGCCGACCACGCTCGCTATCAGGCCGCCGAACACCACCAGGGCGATGACCGGCACCGCGATCCACTTCACCCACCACGGCAGTCCCGTGAAGATCTCTCGCATGGCCTCGTCCTTACCTCTCCGCCCGCTGCCTGCCGGGTCCTGTCGATGACGTCCGCTCCCGATGCTAGGGCGGCCGGGGACCGGACGGGGCTCCCGGATCCCTTGTCCTCCCCTGACCCGTCCCCTAGGGAACCCCGGGGCCCGCCCTCAGCTCTCCGGCGGAGAGAACACCACGACGACCCGCAGGTCCTCGCTGATGTGGTGGAACTTGTGCGCCACCCCGGCCGGCACGTAGACGACGCTGCCGCGCGCGACCTCGGTGGTCTCCATGCCGACGGTGATCGAGGCACGGCCGCTGACCACGAGGTACACCTCGTCCTGGTGGTGCGGCTGCTGCGGGTCCTGGGCGCCCGCGTCCAGGGCGTAGAGACCGACCGACATGTTCCGTTCCCGCAGGAACTGCAGGTACGCCCCGTCGTTCGCGGCGCGCTCCGCTTCGAGTTCGTCCAGCCTGAATGCTTTCACGGGTCCCGCCCCTGCCCTCACTGCCCGATCACGATGCTGTCTGCCACGATCAGACACATGAAGAATTTCCTAGTCAAGACGATCGCCAACGCGGGAGCCCTCGCGGTCGCGGTCTGGCTCCTCGACAAGATCACCCTGACCGGGGACAGCACCGGCAAGGAGATAGGCACGCTGTTCCTGGTGGCGCTGATCTTCGGCGTGGTGAACTTCCTGGTCAAGCCGGTGGTCAAGCTGCTGAGCCTGCCGCTGCTCATCCTGACCCTGGGCCTGTTCACCCTGGTCGTGAACGCCCTGATGCTGCTGCTCACCTCCTGGCTCGCCGACCAGTTCGACCTGAGTTTCCACGTGGACGGCTTCTGGACGGCCGTGGTGGGCGGTCTCATCATCTCCGTGGTCTCCTGGGCCCTGAACGTGATCCTGCCCGACGGGGACTGACCACCATGACCTACCGCGTCTGCTTCGTGTGCACCGGCAACATCTGCCGCTCTCCGATGGCCGAGTTCGTCTTCCGCGCGCGCGTGGCCGAGGCCGGTCTGGAAGACCTGGTCGAGGTCGACAGCGCCGGCACCGGCGGCTGGCACGAGGGCGAGGGCGCGGACCCCCGCACCGTCGCCGTGCTGCGGGAGAACGGCTACGACGCCGAGCACACGGCCCGGCAGTTCGACCCGTCCTGGTTCGGCCGGCTCGATCTCGTCGTCGCCCTGGACGCGGGTCATCTCAGGGCGCTGCGCCGCCTCGCACCCACGGAGCGGGACGCGGAGAAGGTGCGGCTGCTGCGGTCGTACGACCCGGCGGCCGGCGACGACCTCGACGTGCCCGACCCGTACTACGGGGGTCCCGAGGGTTTCGACGCGTGTCTTGAGATGGTGGAGGCGGCGAGCCACGGGCTGCTCGCCGCGGTACGTGAGCAGGTGGAAGGACGGGCGGCATGAACGACGCGACGAGAGGCACGGGCGGGCCGGGCGACGGCACCCGTGCGGTGCGGGCCGGGCTGCCCGAGCCGGTGAAGCACGAGCCGACCCTGCCCGGGCCGGTGTTCGCGGCCCACTTCCATCTGCCGGGCGACCCCACCGGCCCGTACACCTACGGCCGGGACGAGAACCCGACGTGGACCCTGCTGGAGCGGGCGATCGGCGAGCTGGAGGGCCCGGGGCGGGACGGCGTCGAGACGCTGGTGTTCGCCTCGGGCATGGCCGCCATCTCCGCGGTGCTGTTCTCGCAGCTCCGCGCGGGGGACGCGGTCGTCCTGCCCGACGACGGCTACCAGGCGCTGCCGCTGGCGCGCGCCCAGCTGGAGGCGTACGGCATCGAGGTGCGCACCGCGCCGACCGGCGGGGACGCCCAGCTGGAGGTGCTGGACGGCGCGAAGCTGCTGTGGATCGAGACGCCCTCGAACCCGGGTCTCGACGTGTGCGACGTGCGGCGGCTCGCCGACGCGGCCCACGCGCAGGGGGCCCTGGTCGCCGTCGACAACACCCTGGCGACGCCGCTGGGCCAGCGTCCACTGGAGCTCGGCGCGGACTTCGCGGTGGCCAGCGGCACCAAGCAGCTGACCGGACACGGTGACGTGCTCCTCGGGTACGTCGTCGGCCGGGACGCCGAGGCGATGGCCGCGGTCCGGCGCTGGCGGAAGATCGTCGGCGCCATCCCGGGGCCGATGGAGGCGTGGCTCGCGCACCGGTCGATCGCCACGCTGCAGCTGCGGGTCGAGCGGCAGAACGCGACCGCGCTGCGGCTCGCCGAGGCGCTGCGGGAACGGCCGGAGGTCACGGGTCTGCGCTATCCGGGGCTGCCGGACGACCCGTCGCACAAGATCGCGTCGCAGCAGATGCGCCGCTACGGGTGCGTGGTGTCCTTCACGCTGCCGTCCCGCGAGCGTGCGGACGGCTTCCTGGACGCCCTGCGTCTCGTGGACGACGCGACGAGCTTCGGCGGTGTGCGGTCCACGGCGGAACGGCGCGGCCGCTGGGGCGGGGACGCCGTTCCGGAGGGCTTCGTCCGCTTCTCCGTCGGGGCCGAGGACCCGGAGGACCTGATCGCCGACGTACTGCGGGCTCTGGACGCGACAGCGGGCTGACCTGCGCACATCTGACGGACGACACCCCCTGCGGACGGTCCGAGCCTCCCCCCTCGTGGCTCGGACCGTCCTCGGTTCCGCGCGCGAAGAACCGCGCGACTCAGGCTAGTTGACTCAGTGTCAGTGTCCAATCACAGTAGCGACAGCGACCTATCGACAAATTTATAGTTGGCTCCGTCCGGTCTGCGGCGGGCCGACGAGGGAGGGGTGCGTGCCGTGGATCTGGCCTTGCTGCGGACCTTCGTGACCGTGCACCGGGCCGGTTCCTTCACGCGCGCGGCCGCCCTGCTGGGCCTCTCGCAGCCGGCCGTCACCTCGCAGATCAGAACCCTGGAGCGGCAGGTCGGACGGCCCCTGTTCCTGCGGCAGGCCCGCGGGGTGACGCCGACGACGATCGGCGACGAGCTCGCCCACAAGGCGGCGCCCCACCTGGACGCGCTGGTGGAGATAGCCGAGTCCGGGCTGGAGGAGGACTCCTCCTTACGCACCCTGCATCTCGCCGGGCCTCCCGAGTTCACCGCCGAGCGGGCGCTGCCCGCGCTCACGGAGCTGACCGGCGAGGACGGCCAGGGCTTCGCGCTCCGCGCCTCCTTCGGCACCGCCGACGAGGTCCTCGAAGGGCTCGCCGCCGGCCACCAGGACCTGGCCATCAGCACCGTCCGCCCGCGCGGCGCGCTGCTCTCGGCGACCGCGCTCTGCGACGAGGAGCACGTCCTGGTCGCCGCCCCGCGGTGGGCCGAGCGGATCGGCACCGGGACGCTGCGCCGGTCCGGTCCGGGCGCCCTCGAACGGGTCCCGGTCGTGGAGGTGCACGAGTCGCTGCCCTTCGTCGCCCGCTACTGGGCCTCCGTGTTCGACTCCCGTCCGGTCTGTCCGGGAACGGTGATCGTCCCGGACCTGCGCGCCGTGCTGGCGTGCGCTACGGCCGGGGCGGGTCTCGCCGTGCTGCCGCGCTATCTGTGCGCGGGCGCGCTGGAACGCGGCGAGGTGGTGGCCCTGCACGAACCGACGGTGCCTCCGCTGCGCACCTACTTCCTCGCCGTCCGTACCGGCACGCTGGCGATGCCGCACATCGCACGGGCCCATGAGTGGCTGGAGCGGGCGGCCGTCGGCTGGAGCTGACGAAGATGCCGCCGACCGGTCTGACGGGGGTACCGCCGACCGGTGCTGACGGGGGTGCCGTCGGCCCGGTGTCCCGGCGGCCGGAGCAAGGGCGTCCGGCGATGTTTCACGTGGAACCAGCTGGGCCACATTCCCCCCATGACCGTCCGACCCGTGGTCAAGCGCACCGCCCGAGCCGTTCTGCTGGACGGCGATCACCTGATCCTGATCAAGCGCACCAAACCTGGTGTGGACCCGTACTGGGTCACCCCCGGCGGCGGGGTCGAGCCGGAGGACCCGACCGTCGTCCACGCCCTGCACCGCGAGGTGTACGAGGAGCTCGGCGCCAAGATCACGGATGTGGTGCCGTGCTTCGTGGACACCGTGGAGCACATCGGCGAGGACGAGAGCTCCACCGGCGTGAAGGTGCAGCACTTCTTCGTCTGCCGTCTGGAGTCCATGGACCCGTCCCTGCGGCACGGCCCGGAGGTCGAGGAACCCGCCGGCGAGTACGAGATCGTGCGCGTGCCCTTCACCCGGGTCGGCATCGCCTCCGTCCACCTCGTACCGCTGTCCCTGCGGCACTACCTCGACGGCAACATCGAGGGCGTGCGTGCGCTGCACGCCTCCGACCTGGGCTGATCCCGGCCTGGACGGGATGGCCAAAAGCACGTACGCATCTGCGGAAACAGGTGGACGCCGAAGGCTCCGGTCGGACAGCCTGACCTGCGTGCCGACACCTTCTCTCGACTCCCTGCCCATCCGTCGTCTGACGCTCCGCGATCTCACCGCCTGCGCCGACCTGTCCGAGGACCGGGGGTGGCCCCGGGAGGAGCACAAGTGGGGACTCCTGCTCGCGGCCGGACGCGGCCACGGCGTCGACGCCCCTGACGGCGGTCTGGCAGCCGCCTGCGTCGTCACCGAGTACGGGCCCCGCGAGCGGCCCTCCCTGGCGGCCGTGGGCATGGTGCTCGTCGCGGAGCGCCACTCGCGTCAGGGCCTCGGACGCCGGCTGATGCGCCATGTCGTCG
This sequence comes from Streptomyces sp. P9-2, assembly GCF_051903975.1. Lineage (NCBI taxonomy): Bacteria > Bacillati > Actinomycetota > Actinomycetes > Kitasatosporales > Streptomycetaceae > Streptomyces > Streptomyces sp. P9-2. Next base: position 1,519,954 of record NZ_CP192633.1, on the reverse strand, counting down.
AGGAGGCGGGCATCACCCCCCTCACCCTGCACGCCACGCCTCTGGGCCGGCCGCTGTACGAGGAGCTCGGTTTCAAGGCCACCGGGCAGGCCGAGATGGTGCGCGGCCGCTTCGTCCCGTCCGGCCGGCCGGACGTCCTGACCCGCACGGCCACCGCCGACGACCTTCCGGCGATCCTGCGGCTCGACGAGGAGGTCTTCGGCACCGACCGGACCCACATCGTGACCCGCCTGCCCGCCTTCGCGGACCAGCTTCGGGTGGCCGAGGAGGACGGACGGATCATCGGCTACGCCGCCGCCTGGCCCAACATGGACACCCATGTCGTGGGCCCGCTGATCGCCCGGGACACCGCGACCGCCCAGGCACTCATCGTTTCTCTGGCCGCCCACACCAACCGGCCGCTGCGCACCGACATCGACGTCCGGCACCGTGAGCTGCTCGACTGGGTGAAGGAGCACGGCCTCGAACCGGTCGCGTTCAACGCCGTCATGACGCACGGGATCACGGAGCTGCCGGGGGACTGGAGCAGGCGGTTCGCCCCGGTGACGGTCGCGGCCGCCTGACGGTGTGCACGAACGGCGACGCCGGTCCCGCGTGTGCTGCGGGACCGGCGTCACTGTGCGGTGCGCCGTACAGGCGCGCTGTGCCACGTCGTACGGGGTTGGCGGCCCGTGCGCCGTCAGGCGAGGGACTCCACGGCGGCGGTGGCGAAGCCGTGGTCCTGTTCCGGGGCGCCGCCGCCGACGCCGACGGCGCCGATGAGCCGGCCGTCACGCCGTACGGGCACGCCGCCCGCGATGAAGAGCAGCGGCCGGTCGAGGGCGGTGGGCAGGGTGTGGAAGAGGCCGCCGGGCTGCACGGCGTCCACCAGGTCGGCGGTGGGCGTGTTCAGCTGCAGAGCGGTGTAGGCCTTGCGCGTGCTGGTCTCACCGGAGATCAGCACGGCCCGGTCGTCCCGGCGGAAGGCGAGCAGGTGCCCGCCCGCGTCGAGGACGGTGACGCTGACGGTGACACCGGCCTTCTCAGCGGCCTCGACGGCGGCGGTGACGAGGGCTTCGGCGTCCGCGGTGGTCAGCGGGGCGACGGCGGTGGTGGTCATGAGGCGGTTCTCCTTGCGGTTCGTGCGGTGTCCGACGTGACGGACGGAAGGGGGATCGGCGGGCGCGGGGACGGCCCTGGCCCCGCGCCCGGAGGCGCCGGGGGTCAGTGCATGACGACGGTCGGGTGCTCCGCGAGGACCGTGCCGGCGACCGGGGCGCCGGCCGCCCGCTCACGGCGCTCGAGGCCGGCCGAGAGGACGGCGAGCGCCAGGGCGGCCGCGGCGAGGACGGCGCCGACCCAGTTGGGGGCGGTGTAGCCGAGTCCGGCGGCGATCACGAGGCCGCCGAGCCAGGCGGACAGCGCGTTGCCCAGGTTGAAGGCGCCGATGTTGAGTGCCGAGGCCAGGGTGGGCGCGCCGTGCGCGTGGTCCAGGACTCGCTTCTGCAGCGGCGGGACGGTGGCGAAGCCGAGCGCGCCGACGAGGGCGATGGTGACGGCCGCGGCGATCTTGTTGTGGGCGGTCAGGGTGAACAGCGCCAGGACGGCGGCGAGGGCACCGAGGGACACGTACAGCATCGGCATCAGGGCGCGGTCGGCGTACTTGCCGCCGACGAGGTTGCCGCCGACCATGCCGAGGCCGAACAGCACCAGCAGCCAGGTGACGGAGCCGTCGGCGAAGCCCGCGACGTGCGTCATCATCGGCGCGATGTAGGTGATCGCCGCGAAGACGCCGCCGAAGCCGAGCACGGTCATCGCCATGGCGAGCAGGACCTGCACGTTCTTCAGCGCGGCCAGCTCGTGGCGCAGCCGCACGCCCTCGGGCTTGGGCATGTCGGGCACCAGCTTGGCGACGCCCAGCAGGCCGACCACGCCGAGCGCGGCGACGATGCCGAAGGTGACGCGCCAGCCCAGGGACTGGCCGACCAGGGTGCCCAGCGGCACACCGACGACGTTGGCGACGGTGAGGCCGGTGAACATCAGCGAGATGGCGCCGGCCCGCTTGTCGGGGGCGACCAGGTCGGCGGCGACCACGGAACCGATGCCGAAGAAGGCGCCGTGGGCCAGGGAGGCGACCACCCGTCCGGTCAGCATGAGGCCGAAGGTGGGGGCCAGCGCCGACAGCAGGTTCCCGACGACGAAGAGGCCCATCAGCAGCATCAGCATGCGCTTACGGGAGATCTTGGTGCCGAGCACGGTCATCAGGGGGGCGCCGAACATGACACCCAGGGCGTAGCCGGTCACGAGGTAACCGGCGGTGGGGATGGAGACACCGAAGTCGCCCGCGACCTCGGGCAGCAAGCCCATGATCACGAATTCGGTGGTGCCGATCCCGAAGGCCCCGATCGCGAGGGCCAGAAGCGCGAGAGGCATGAGGGAACAGACCTTCCGGAGATTGCGGGAGCACTTAACGAGACTCGACAATAATTGCAGACGCGGGATATTTGCAAGCGCGGGATATTTCGTTCGTGCTCTACCCTGGTGTCAGACCCTGCTGGACGGAGGACCACCCCATGACAGCCACGGATCCCGCACTCACCGCCCTCACCCAGGGCTGGTGCGCTCTCTCGCTGCTGCACGGGAGGATCGAGGCGCACATCGAGCGCGCCCTGCAGGCCAAGCACGATCTGAGCGTGCGGGAGTACTCGCTGCTCGACGTGTTGAGCCGGCAGCACTCCGGTGAGGGTGGACATCTGCAGATGAAGCAGGTCGCCGACGCGGTCGTACTCAGCCAGAGCGCCACCACCCGGCTGGTCACCCGGCTCGAGGACCGCGGTCTGCTGGAGCGCTACCTCTGCCCCACCGACCGGCGAGGCATCTACACCGACGTCACCGAGGCCGGCCTCAAGCTGCTGGAGGAGGCGCGGCCCACCAACGACACCGCGCTGCGCGAGGCGCTCGACGAGGCGGCGAAGAACCCCGACCTCGCCCCGCTGGTCCGCGTCGTGGAGACACTGAAGGCGCCTGTGCCCGCATAGGGTGCGCGGCATGGGAGATTTCGAGATACGGCCCGCGACCGCCGACGACGTCCCGGCGATCGTCGCCCTGCTCGCGGACGACCCGCTGGGTGCGCAGCGCGAGTCACCGGAGGACCTCGCGCCCTACCTGACCGCGCTGGAACGGCTGCGCGCCGACCCGAACCAGCACCTTGTCGTCGCCGTCCGGGAAGGACGCGTCGTCGGGACGCTTCAGCTCACGATCATTCCGGGACTGTCCCGGCGCGGCGCCACGCGGTCGGTCATCGAGGGCGTACGCATCCACGCGGACGAACGCGGCGGCGGTCTGGGCACCCGGATGATCGAGTGGGCGATCGACACCTCTCACCGCGAGGGCTGCCAACTGGTCCAGCTGACCTCGGACAACACCCGCACCGACGCCCGCCGCTTCTACGAGCGGCTCGGTTTCACGGCGTCGCACGTGGGCTTCAAGCTGGTGTTGTGAGGAAGCGGCCGTGTTTCACGTGAAACACGGCCGCTCTGCGTACGTCGGTGTCGCGCCCCGTCGGACCTACTGCAGGCCCCGCCACCCCTCCGCGTCCACGCCACCGGGCACCGGGGCGCCCTCCTCGTACGGCTGCCGGGTGAACACGAACGAGCCGAGGTCGAGGTGGCTGACCGTGCCGTCCGGGCGCCGTACGGGCTTCAGCACCTCCCCCGCGTAGTAGCCCTCGAGCCCCACCCAGCCGCCGTCACCGTCCGCCCGGAAGCGTGAGCGCCGCCCCTTCCCGGAGAGCGGCTCCAGCGCGAGCACCCCGTCGGCCGACAGCCGCAGCCCGAAGGCGTAGGTCCCCCAGTACCACTGGCCCACGAGGTCGAGCACGGCGGATTCCTCCTCCTGGACCTGCCGGAGCGGCCGCCACGGCGCGGGGATACGCGGCTCCGCCTCCGCGACGATCCGCACCAGGTCCGCGGCGACGGTGAACGGCGCGGGTCCGGAGGTGCAGTTGGCGAGGACCACCGCGCTGACGTCGTCCGCGAGGCCCATGGTCAGGCAGGCCAGGAACCCCGGGAGCGAGCCGGTGTGCCCGACGAGCGCCCTCCCTGCCTGATGGCGCAGCTCGAGCCCCAGGCCGTACGCGTACCCGTCGGTCACGTCCGCCGCCTCGGCCGGCGCCGCCGGTGTCCGCATCTCCCGGACCGACTCGGCGCTCAGCACCCGCTCGTCCCCCGCCGCCAGGAAGGCCGCGAAGCGCGCCAGGTCCCCGGTGGTGGACCACAGCTGCCCGGCGGGAGCCATCACGCCCAGGTTCTCCAACGGCTCGGGCTGCATCACGTCGGCCCACGGATGCACGGCCCAGCCGCCCGCGTGCGGCGCCACGGGCTCCACGGTCGTGCGGCGCAGTCCCAGAGGTTCGAGCACCTCGCGCCGCAGGACGTCCGGCCACGGCGCCCCGCGCAGCTCCTCGACCAGGGCGCCGAGGAGCGCGTAGCCGGGGTTGGAGTAGTGGAAGCGCCGGCCCACGGGATGGACGAAGGGACGGTCCCCCAGGATGTCGGCGAGTCCGGGACGCAGGGATCCGGGGGTCCGCTCCCACCAGGGGCCGGGCGTCTCAGCGGCCAGCCCGGCGCGGTGCGCGAGCAGATCGACGACGGTCACCTCGCCCACGCCGGTGCCGGGCAGGTGCTTCTCCAGCGGGTCGGCGAGGTCGAGCAGCCCCTCGTCGCGCAGCCGCATCATCAGGACGGCGGTGAAGGTCTTGGTGATCGACCCGATCCGGTACTGGACGTCGCCGTCCGGGACCTCCCCCTCCACCGAGCTCCTGGACCCGCTCCACACGGTCCTCCCGCCCCGCACGACAGCCGCGACGAGCGACGGAGCCCGCCCTTCCCTCTGCGCGACGGCGATCCGGTGCAGCAACGCCCGCCGGGTACCGGGCAGCAGTTCTTCCTGAGGTGACGTCATGCCACCAGTTCAGCAGGTGAGCCAGGCCGACGCGCCCAGCAGGTGGCGGGACGCCTCAGGTCTGCGCCATGTCCACGAAGCGCGAGTAGTGACCCTGGAACGCGACCGTGATCGTGGCCGTCGGGCCGTTGCGGTGCTTGGCGACGATCAGGTCGGCCTCGCCGGCGCGCGGGGACTCCTTCTCGTAGGCGTCCTCGCGGTGCAGCAGGATGACCATGTCGGCGTCCTGCTCGATGGAGCCCGATTCACGCAGGTCGGAGACCATCGGCTTCTTGTCCGTGCGCTGCTCGGGACCACGGTTCAGCTGGGACAGCGCGATGACCGGGATCTCCAGCTCCTTGGCGAGCAGCTTGAGGTTTCGGGACATGTCCGAGACCTCCTGCTGGCGGCTCTCGGCGCGCTTGGAGCCGCCCGACTGCATCAGCTGGAGGTAGTCGATGACCACCAGCTTCAGGTCGTTGCGCTGCTTCAGCCGACGGCACTTGGCGCGGATCTCCATCATCGACAGGTTCGGCGAGTCGTCGATGTAGAGCGGGGCGGCCGAGACGTCCGGCATCCGGCGCGCCAGGCGGGTCCAGTCCTCGTCGGTCATCGTGCCGGACCGCATGTGGTGCAGGGCGACGCGGGCCTCAGCCGACAGCAGACGCATCGCGATCTCGTTGCGGCCCATTTCGAGCGAGAAGATGACGCTGGGCAGGTTGTTCTTGATGGAGGCCGCCCGCGCGAAGTCCAGCGCGAGCGTCGACTTGCCCATCGCGGGACGAGCGGCGATGACGATCATCTGACCGGGGTGCAGTCCGTTGGTGAGCGAGTCGAAGTCGGTGAACCCGGTGGGCACACCCGTCATCTCGCCGCTGCGCGACCCGATCGCCTCGATCTCGTCGAGGGCGCCCTCCATGATGTCGCCGAGCGGCAGGTAGTCCTCGCTGGTGCGCTGCTCGGTGACGGCGTAGATCTCCGCCTGGGCGCGGTTGACGATCTCGTCGACGTCGTCGTCGGCCGCGTATCCCATCTGGGTGATGCGCGTCCCCGCCTCGACCAGGCGGCGCAGCACCGCCCGTTCGTGCACGATCTCCGCGTAGTACGCGGCGTTGGCCGCCGTCGGCACCGTCTGCACGAGGGTGTGCAGGTACGACGCCCCGCCCACCTTGTTGATCTCGCCGCGCTTGGTCAGTTCCGCGGCGATGGTGATCGGGTCGGCCGGCTCGCCCTTGGCATAGACGTCGAGGATGGCGGTGTAGATCGTCTCGTGGGCCGGCTTGTAGAAGTCGTGGCCCTTGAGGATCTCGACGACGTCGGCGATGGCGTCCTTGGACAGCAGCATGCCGCCCAGTACGGACTGCTCCGCCTCCAGGTCCTGGGGAGGAACCCGCTCGAAGGCCGAGCCTCCGCCGTCCCACACACCCCGGTCCGGGCCGCGGTCGTGCTGCTCGTCCCTGCCTCGGCCGTGATCACCCGTACGGCGGGAGGCGGGCAGACGATCACTGGGACCGCTGTCGGCCCACGGGTCGTCCAAGGGCTCGGAAATGCTCACCGAGCCACCTCCTCCCGTCCGCCGGAGCGGATCTCGCCGTGCCACTCAGTTCTACGGCACGACACTGACAAATAAGGGGGCCCAACTCCGCTTGACGGACGCCGGTTTTGTGACGTTTCCGAAACCGATGGACGGAGCAGGCGCCGGACCACCGTAGGCCCGTCGGCACCGTCAGCCAATCTGGTTATCCACAGGCCGTGTGGACAGCAGCCCCAGAGCTGTGGAGAACTCCGCGAAACCTGTGCACGAGCCGGTGGACAGCGCTGTGAACAAGCCCGTGAACACCCTGTGAAGAAGCACCTGACCTGCTGCTTTGCCGTCCACGGGCTGTGCAGAAGAAAAACTTCCCCCCGGGGATCACAATCCGTTCGACAGGTGTACGCAACCCCACACCCTGAGCCACAAAGTAAGGGGCACAAAGTGCTGGCATCTCTTACCTGTGGATGATTAGATTGGTGCACATGACACAGGCCCCCGCGCGCCCCAAGGCCGCCCGCCGCCGGCATGACCGAGAGATCGTCATGCTGGCCGTCCCGGCCTTCGGCGCCCTCGTCGCCGAGCCCCTGTTCGTGATGGCGGACAGTGCCATCGTCGGCCATCTCGGCACGGCACAGCTCGCCGGACTCGGCGTCGCGTCGGCCCTCCTGGTGACCTCGGTGAGCGTCTTCGTCTTCCTCGCCTACGCCACCACGGCGGCCGTCGCCCGTCGGGTCGGCGCCGGTGACCTCCCCGCCGCCATCCGCCAGGGCATGGACGGCATCTGGCTGGCGCTGCTGCTCGGCGCCGCCGTCATGGCCGTCGTCCTCCCCACCGCGCCCGCACTCGTGGACCTTTTCGGCGCCTCCGAGACCGCCGCCCCGTATGCCGTCACCTATCTGCGCATCTCGTCGCTCGGCATCCCGGCGATGCTGATCGTGCTCGCGGCGACCGGAGTGCTCCGCGGACTGCAGAACACCCGGACACCCCTCTACGTGGCGGTTGCCGGCTTCGTCGCCAACGGCATCCTCAACGTCGTCCTGGTCTACGGCGCCGGCCTCGGTATCGCCGGGTCCGCATGGGGCACCGTGATCGCGCAGTGCGGCATGGCCGCGGTCTATCTCGCCGTGGTGCTGCGCGGCGCACACACGCATGGCGCCTCTCTGCGACCTGACGTCGCCGGTATCCGGGCGTCGGCGCAGGCGGGTGCGCCGCTGCTGGTGAGAACCCTCTCGCTACGGGCGATCCTGATGATCGCGACGGCGGTGGCCGCCCGGCTGGGTGACTCCGACATCGCGGCCCACCAGATCATCCTTTCCCTGTGGAGCCTGCTCGCCTTCGCCCTCGACGCCATCGCGATCGCGGGGCAGGCCATCATCGGGCGCTACCTCGGAGCCGGTGACGCGCAAGGGGCACGGGACGTGTGCCGCCGCATGGTCGAGTGGGGCGTGGCCGTGGGTGTCGTCCTGGGCGTGCTGGTCGTCCTGGCACGGCCGGTGTTCCTGCCGCTCTTCACCAGCGACTCGGCCGTGAAGGACGCGGCGCTGCCCGCCCTGATCATCGTGGCGCTGTCCCAGCCGATCTGCGGCATCGTCTTCGTGCTGGACGGCGTCCTGATGGGCGCGGGCGACGGGCCGTATCTGGCCTGGGCCATGCTCGTGACCCTCGCCGTCTTCACCCCGGCCGCCCTGCTGGTGCCCGCCCTCGGGGGCGGACTCACCGCACTGTGGGCGACGATGACGCTGATGATGGCCGTGCGGATGCTGACCCTGTGGCTGCGGTCGCGCTCCGGCCGCTGGGTCGTGACGGGCGCGGCACGCTGAACGTTTCACGTGAAACATCGCGCTCATGCCGGTTTCATGCGAAACACCCTCCACGAGGAACAGCGATGGGGGCCGCACCCTCACGGGTACGGCCCCCATTGCTCACTGCTTCAGCGAGCGCTGCCCTCAGGCGGCGACGACCTCGATGTTGACCGTGGCGGCAACCTCGGGGTGCAGACGCACCGACGTCTCGTGGGCGCCCAGCGTCTTGATCGGCGCACCGAGCTCGATGCGGCGCTTGTCGACCTCGGGGCCACCGGAAGCCTTGATCGCCGAAGCGATGTCGGCCGGGGTGACAGAACCGAAGAGACGGCCGGCGTCGCCGGAGCGGACGGCCAGGCGGACCTTGACGCCCTCGAGCTGAGCCTTGACCTGGTTGGCCTGCTCGATGGTGTGGATCTCGTGGATCTTGCGAGCGCGACGGATCTGCTCGACGTCCTTCTCGCCACCCTTGGTCCAGCGGATCGCGAGCTTCCGCGGGATCAGGTAGTTGCGAGCGTAGCCGTCCTTGACGTCGACGACGTCGCCCGCGGCACCGAGGCCGGAGACCTCGTGGGTAAGGATGATCTTCATGAGTGGGTCACCCTTCCCTTATCGCGCGGTGGAGGTGTAGGGCAGCAGCGCCATCTCACGGCTGTTCTTCACGGCCGTGGCGACGTCACGCTGGTGCTGCGTGCAGTTGCCGGTCACGCGGCGGGCACGGATCTTGCCGCGGTCGGAAATGAACTTCCGCAGCATGTTCGTGTCCTTGTAGTCCACGTACGTGACCTTGTCCTTGCAGAATGCGCAGACCTTCTTCTTCGGCTTGCGCACAGGCGGCTTCGCCATGGTGATTCTCCTGTGTGATCAAGAAGTGTGGGTACGGCCCGCCCTAGAAGGGGGGCTCGTCCGAGTAGCCGCCGCCGCTGCCGCCGGAGCCACCGCCCCAGCCGCCGCCACCGCCCTGCTGGCCACCGGCGGGAGCACCGGTCGCCCACGGGTCGTCGGCAGGAGCGCCGCCGCCCTGCTGGCCGCCGCCGGGGCCGCCGCCCCAGCCGCCGCCCTGCTGGCCGCCGCCACCGCCGCCGTAGCCGCCCTGGCCACCGCGGCCGGTGGTCTTGGTGACCTTGGCCGTGGCGTTGCGCAGGCTGGCGCCGACTTCCTCGACGTCCAGCTCGTAGACCGTGCGCTTGACGCCCTCACGGTCCTCGTAGGACCGCTGCTTCAGCCGGCCCTGCACGATGACGCGCATGCCTCGCTGGAGCGACTCGGCGACGTTCTCCGCCGCCTGACGCCAGACGGAGCAGGTCAGGAACAGGCTCTCGCCGTCCTTCCACTCGTTCGTCTGACGGTCGAAGGTGCGGGGGGTCGACGCGACACGGAACTTCGCGACGGCCGCACCGGACGGGGTGAAGCGCAGCTCGGGGTCGTCGACAAGATTGCCGACGACCGTGATGACGGTCTCGCCTGCCATGGGGGAACCTCTCGGCGGGTTTGCTGCTGGCTGCTTGTGCTGCTACTCGGATCCCGGGATCAGCTGAGCGGAGCTCAGTGGGTCTCGGGACGGAGGACCTTGGTCCGGAGGACCGACTCGTTCAGGTTCATCTGGCGGTCGAGCTCCTTGACGACCGCAGGCTCGGCCTGCAGGTCGATGACCGAGTAGATGCCCTCGGGCTTCTTCTTGATCTCGTACGAGAGACGACGACGGCCCCAGGTGTCGACCTTCTCGACCTTTCCGCCGCCGTCACGGACGACAGAGAGGAAGTTCTCGATCAGCGGGGAGACAGCGCGCTCCTCGAGATCGGGGTCGAGGATGACCATCACCTCGTAGTGACGCATGTGGAACCCACCTCCTTTGGACTCAGCGGCCACGGTCGTTCCGTGGCAGGAGGGTCGTGATGCGTTGCGCAACGTTGCCTGTCAGTAGAACAGCCGCCACTGACAACGGGGTCGGGCGGCGGGTTTCCGGGCCGGACGGAGGGGCCGTGGCCCTCCCTGTTCCCGCCTGGCTCTGTCCGGACAGACACCGGTGCAGACGCTACAGAGTACCCGCACAGCGGCTTCCGGTTGAAATCCGGCCGTGAGGACCGTCAATCTGGACACATCGGGTGTGTACGGCGCTACGATGCGCCGCCCTTCGCAGGAGGTGCCCATGGCACAGGCAATGCGACCCAACACCGCCGGCGGACTCTTCGCCACCGACGGCAAGCCCCATCCGCTCCAGGACACCCTGCTGGCGGTGACCCTGGTGCTGGGGCTCACCGCCTTCATCTCGGCGCAGTTCCACCACCTGCACCTGCTCAGCTCCTGGACCGGCCTGATCGGCATCCTCACCGGGGCGTACGGCCAGTGGATCTCCGTCACGACGCGCGAGCGTTTCGGCCTGATCCTGGGCCTCGGCCTGTCGGCGGTCGGTTTCTTCCTGGGCATGGCGCACGGTGGACTGTTCGGCGGAGTCGTCGACTGACGCCGCCACCACCCGCGCACACCACACATCGTCGTGACGCCCCGGTCGGCCCCCGGCCGGGGCGAAGGTCCCGTGCGCCCAGACGGGCCGCACCCCGGGCGCAGTAGGCTTCGCGCGAGAGCCGGAGCCCCTGTACCCATGGGGACACACCAGCCCGAGGAGCGCCCCGAATGAGCCTGACCCTGAGGACCATCAGTCGCGAGCAGCATCTGGCATACATCCAGAGCCTGCCGTCGGCGAGCCACATGCAGGTCCCGGCCTGGGCAGACGTGAAGGCGGAGTGGCGCTCCGAGAACCTCGGCTGGTTCGACGAGCGCACGGGCGAGATGGTCGGCGCGGGTCTGGTGCTCTACCGGCAGCTGCCCAAGATCAAGCGGTACCTCGCCTACCTGCCCGAGGGCCCGGTCATCAACTGGTTCGCCCCGAACCTGCAGGAGTGGATCGAGCCGATGCTCGCCCACCTGAAGCAGCAGGGCGCCTTCTCCGTGAAGATGGGCCCGCCGGTGATCATCCGCCGCTGGGAGGCCTCGACCATCAAGCGCGGCATCCAGGACCAGGACGTGAAGCGCCTGCGTGACCTGGAGGCCGACTTCATCGAGCCCCGCGCCTTCGAGGTCGCGGACAAGCTGCGCCGCATGGGCTGGCAGCAGGGCGAGGACGGCGGCGCCGGCTTCGGCGACGTCCAGCCGCGCTATGTCTACCAGGTGCCGCTGGCGAACCGCTCGCTCGAAGAGGTCCACAAGAACTTCAACCAGCTGTGGCGCCGCAACATCAAGAAGGCCGAGAAGGCCGGCGTCGAGGTCGTGCAGGGCGGCTACGAGGACCTGGCCGAGTGGCAGCGGCTGTACGAGATCACCGCCGTGCGCGACCACTTCCGGCCGCGCCCGCTGTCGTACTTCCAGCGGATGTGGACGGCCCTCAACACCGAGGACCCCAACCGCATGCGGCTGTATTTCGCGCGGCACAACGGCGTGAACCTGTCCGCGGCGACCATGCTGATCGTCGGCGGGCACGTCTGGTACTCCTACGGCGCCTCCGACAACATCGGCCGTGAGGTCCGCCCCTCGAACGCGATGCAGTGGCGGATGCTGCGCGACGCCTACGCGCTCGGCGCCACCGTCTACGACCTGCGCGGCATCTCCGACTCGCTGGACGAGACCGACCACCTCTTCGGCCTGATCCAGTTCAAGGTCGGCACCGGCGGGCAGGCGGCCGAGTACCTCGGCGAGTGGGACTTCCCGCTCAACAAGCTGCTCCACAAGGCGCTCGACATCTACATGTCCCGCCGCTGACCCGCGCTTCGGCGCGGTATCCGTCTTCGTAGCCCGACGGGCTTCGTCGCCTCCCATACCTTTGTTACACCGCAGCCACGAGAAAGGTTCCAGGTCCGGCCATGGCGCTCACGCTCTACGTCGACACCGCGCGCTGGCGGGCGCATCACAAGCACGTGCAGGAGCAGTTCCCGGGACTCGTCCCCGTCTGCAAGGGCAACGGCTACGGCTTCGGCCACGAGCGGCTCGCCGAGGAGGCCACACGGCTGGGCACGGACGTCCTGGCCGTCGGCACGACGTACGAGGCCGCGCGGATCAAGGACTGGTTCGGCGGTGACCTGCTGGTGCTGACGCCGTACCGGCGGGGCGAGGAGCCGGTGCCGCTGCCCGACCGGGTCATCCGCTCGGTGTCGTCGGTCGACGGCGTGTACGGCCTGGTCGGCGCCCGAGTCGTCATCGAGGTGATGTCCTCGATGAAGCGCCACGGCATCAGCGAGCAGGACCTGCCCCAGCTGCACGCCGCGATAGAGAACGTCCGGCTGGAGGGCTTCGCCATCCACCTCCCGCTGGACCGCACCGATGGCTCCGACGCCGTCGAGGAGGTCATCGGCTGGATGGACCGGCTGCGGGCGGCACGTCTGCCGCTGCACACGATGTTCGTCAGCCACCTCAAGGCCGACGAGCTGGCCCGTCTCCAGCAGCAGTTCCCGCAGACCCGTTTCCGCGCCCGGATCGGCACCCGGCTCTGGCTGGGGGACCACGAGGCAACCGAGTACCGCGGTGCGGTCCTGGACGTCACCCGGGTCGCCAAGGGGGACCGGTTCGGCTACCGGCAGCAGAAGGCCGCCTCCGACGGCTTCCTGGTGGTCGTGGCGGGCGGAACGTCCCACGGGGTGGGTCTGGAGGCACCCAAGGCCCTGCACGGCGTCATGCCGCGCGCCAAGGGCGTCGCCCGGGCGGGCCTCGCGACCGTCAACCGGAACCTCTCGCCGTTCGTGTGGGCCGGCAAGCAGCGCTGGTTCGCCGAGCCTCCGCACATGCAGGTGTCCATCCTGTTCGTGCCGTCCGACGCCCCCGAGCCTCAGGTCGGCGAGGAACTGGTGGCGCATCTGCGGCACACCACGACCCAGTTCGACCGGCTCGTCGACCGCTGAGGCGGCACCGGGACCCCCACGCGAAGGGCCGTGCACGGACGTTGCCGTGCACGGCCCTTCGCGTGGTCCAGGGCTGCGCCTCCAGGCGGTTCGCTCAGAGCGAACCGCCCCTGGCCTCCGTCCTGCCCCAGTCGACCTGAAGCGTCTCGAACTGGGCCGCGTGCCGCGCGGGACGCGCCGCGGGGCCGAGCACGAAGACGTCCTCAGCGCTGTCCAGCACACCTCCTGAGGGGTCGTCATCGCCGGAGCGGCGCACCGGGTCCCGCTCGGGCATCAGGATGTCGCGGACGACCATGACGCACAGGAAGAGCGTCCCCGCCAGGTGCGCGCCGATGGCCCAGTGGTAGCCGTCGGTGGGCAGGCCCTTGTGGGCGTCCCCGCTGGTCGTGTAGGCGAGGTACATCCAGATGCCCAGGAAGTACGTCACCTCGCAGGCCTGCCAGATCAGGAAGTCACGCCACTTGGGCCGGGCCAGCGCCGCGAGCGGCACCAGCCACAGCACGTACTGCGGCGAGTAGACCTTGTTGGTGAGGATGAACGCCGCGACGATCATGAAGGCGAGTTGGGCGAAGCGCGGCCGACGTGGCGCCGTGAGCGTCAGGGCCGCCACGCCCACGCAGCACAGCAGCATCAGCAGCGTCGCGAGCGTGTTGACCGTATCGGTGGCGATCGGGTCGTCCGAGTTCTGCGCCAGGATCAGCCAGAAGGACCCGAAGTCGACGCCGCGTTCCTGGCTGAACGTGTAGAACTTCGACCAGCCGTCGAAGGCGAACAGCATCACGGGGCCGTTCACGACGATCCAGGCGACGGCAGCCCCGCCGAGCGCCGTGCCGTACTCCCGCCACCGGCCGGCGCGCCAGCACAGCACGAGCAGGGGACCGAGGAGCAGCACGGGATAGAGCTTGGCGGCCGTGGCCAGGCCCAGCAGGACGCCGAAGGCGAGGGCGCGGCCCCGCGACCACATCAGCATCGCGGCGGCCGTCAGAGCGACCGCCAGCAGGTCCCAGTTGATGGTGGCGGTCAGCGCGAAGGCCGGGGCGAGGGCAAGGAGCAGTCCGTCCCAGGGCCGCCGGGCGTGGGTCCGCGTGACGCACACGGCGATGACCGCCGCGCACGCCATGAGCATCCCGGCGTTGACCATCCAGTACCACTGCTCCTGGTGCTGGATGGAGCCGCTGCCCGGGGTCAGCCAGGCGGCGACCTCCATGAACACGCCCGTCAGAACCGGATACTCGAGGTACTCCATGTCCCCGGGGAGCCGGTCGAAGTACGGCACCAGCCCGTCGGCGAAGCCGCGTCCCTGGTACAGGTGCGGAATGTCCGAGTAGCAGGCGTGTGTGTACTGCGAGCTGGCGCCGAAGAACCAGGCGCCGTTGTAGCAGGGCGCCTTCTGCACCAGCCCGAGGGCGAACACACCGATCGCCACGAGCGCGATCACCCGCACCGGGGTCCACCAGGATCTGCCGAGCAGGGCACGCCGCCCGATCGGTCCCCCGATCAGTTCGCTGCCGGCCGCTGCGACCCGGTCCTCCTCCGTCGGCCGCACCGGCTCCGGCTCGTGGACGCTCGTCGTTTTTCCACTGGGCATGCCGCACATCCTGCCGTACCTGGCCGGTGATACGGCGAGGGCCGCCGTACCCGTCGGGTACGGCGGCCCATGTTTCACGTGAAACACCCACATCGGGCAGGGGACGGCTCAGCCGCTGCCTCCGAAGAGACCACCGCCGTTGCCGCCGCCCCGGGTGCCTCCGGGGTCCTCCGTCTCGGTGGGATCGGGCGACGTGGTCACGCCTCCGTCGGTGCCGCCGTTGTCGGCGCCCCCGTTCCCGGTTCCGCCGTCCTCTTCTTCCTCGTCCCGGCAACGGAAGTCGAAGGGACCACAGGTCTCGGTCTCCGTGGGCGACGGCGGAGCGGTCACCGTCTCGGTCGGCGTCGGAGTGGCCGACGGCGACGCCTCCTCGGTCTCCGTCTCGGTCGGGGTCGGCGACGGTGCGCCGACGCCGTCGGCGACCTCGCCGATCTTCTCGGCCTTGGGGAAGCCGGGGTCGGACTCCCCCTTCAGCGCGGCCTTCATGAATTCGGTCCAGACCTGGGTGGGGATGTCACCACCGTGGATCGAGTCCTTGCCCGCCGTTCCGTTCATGGAGAGCAGCTTGTGACTCTTGGGGTCCTCACGGAACATCGCGACCGAGGTCGACAGCTGTTGGGTGTAGCCGACGAACCAGGCGGACTTGTTCTCGTCGGTGGTACCCGTCTTGCCGGCCGCCCGGCGCCCCAGCTCCTTGGCGTGCTGGGCCGTACCGTTCTCGATCACGTTCTCGAGCACGTCGGTGACGTTGTTCGCCACGTTCTCGGGCATCGCCTGCTTGACCCGCGGCTTCTCGAAGCCGGGCAGCTCCGAGCCCCGGTACTTGACCTCGGTCACCGAGTACGGGTCGGCCTGCTTGCCCGAGGCCGCGAAGGTCGCGTACGCGTCCGCCATGCGGATCGCGCTGGGCGTGGACGTACCGAGCGCGAACGAGGCGTTCAGGCCGGCGAAGCTGGTCTTGAGGATGCCGGACTTCTGTGCGACGTCCGCCACCCTCGCCATCCCGACGTCCATACCGAGCTGCACGAACGGGGTGTTGACCGACTGCTCCATCGCCTTCCGCAGGGTGATGTAGCCCCACGGCTTGTCGCTCTCGTTCTCCTGGAAGAACGGCGTGTTGTCCTTCTTGAGAACGTAGGAGCCGTCGTTGTCCAGGATCTTCAGGTGGTCGTTGCCGTTGTACTTACTGGCCGGCGAGACGCCCACACCGTTGGTCTTGTACGTGCCGTGCTGCATCGCGGCGGCGAGCACGAAGGGCTTCCACGTCGAACCGACCGGGACGCCGGAGGTGTCGGCGTTGTTGTTGAAGTGGCCGTTCTCGTAGCCGGCGCCGCCGTACAGGGCGACGATCGCGCCGTCCTTGGGCTTGACCGTGGCCGCGCCGAACTGGACGTGCTGGTCCAGCTCGCGCTTCGGGTCGATGTTCTCCTTCTCGACCTTCTGCACGGCCTTGGCCAGCGCCTCGACCTTTTCCTTCTCGAAGGTCGTGTAGATCTGGTAGCCGCCCTGGTCGAACTGCGCCTCGGTGATGTCGGAGTTCTTCAGGACGTACCGCTTGGCCGTGTCGACCAGGTAGCTGATCTGGCCGGTCATGCCCTTGGTCGCCTTGCGGCCCTGGGGCATCGGGTACCTCTTGATCGCCTCCTGGTACTCGGCGGTCGAGAGGTGCTCGTCCTTGTGCATCTGCTCGAGGATCCAGGCCCAGCGCTCCTCGGAACGCTTGCGGTTGGCCTCGGGGGTGGCCGAGCTGTCGATGCTCGCGTTGCCGGCCGGGTCGTAGTACGTCGGGCCCTTGAGGAGGGCGGCGAGGAAGGCGCACTCGCTCGGCGTGAGGTCGACCGCGTCCTTGCCGTAGTACGTCTGGGCGGCGGCCTGGATGCCGTAGGCGCCGCGCCCGTAGTAGGAGGTGTTCAGATAGCCTTGGAGGATCTCGTCCTTGGAGAGCTTGGTGCCCACCTTGATCGAGATGAACATCTCCTTGAACTTCCGGGAGAGCGTCTGCTCCTGGCTCAGGTAGGTGTTCTTCACGAACTGCTGGGTGATCGTCGAACCACCCTGGGTGTCACCGCCGCGCGCCATGTTGCCGAGCGCGCGGGCGATACCCATGGGGTCGATGCCCGAGTCGCTGTAGAAGCTCTTGTTCTCGGCCGAGATCACCGCCCAGCGCATGGCCTCGGGGATCCGGTCGAAGCTGATGTTCTGCCGGTTCTGGCCGCTACCGGTGGCAACCATCTGGGTGCCGTCTTCCCAGTAGTAGACGTTGTTCTCGGACAGCGCCGCGGCGTTCTCCTCGGTGGGCACGCTCACCATCGCGTACCCGATGCCGGCCACGGCCACCAGGCCGCCGAAGAAGGCGAGGCACAGTCCGGACACGAGCTTCCAGGACGGCATCCAGCGACGCCAGCCGTCCTTGTCGTAGCGCGGATAGTCGATGATTCTCTTCCTGGCCGGAGGGGCCGCGCGCCCTCGTCCGCGGCCGGGACCGGCGGCACGGCGGGACCCTCCTCGCTGTGCCGCGCGTCGTGCCTCGGCACGGCTGCCGTAAGGACGGGCCTCACCCCCCGCGCCGCGGGTGCCCGACCCATAGGCATCGGACGGAGTTCCGGTGGCGCCTCGCGGTGCCGCTCGGCGGCCGGAGGACGAGCCGGACTGGCCGCGTCGGGCCGCGGCACGTCCGCCTCCCTGCGGCTGCGGCGGTTTGCGACGGTGCTCGCTCATCGAACGACTACTCCTCGGGCAGGCGCACCTCTGCGCGCCTGGAAACGGCGGCTGGTTTCCGGTCCCCCCGAAGTACGGATGCGACGCTCGACGCATTCATCCGTACTGCACCGGGGACAAGGACGCCCCCAGTCGTCACTCGGTTCCCGGTGGTCTGCATGGCGCACAGACTACGCACCGCCAAAACCCCCCGGGCCCAGAAGTTCACCTCAAATCAGGCAACTTGCCCGCAACGAAACAGTGATGTGATCCCGTTCACTCTTCCCCCTCTTGTCGGCCCCGGAAGGTCGTTCTATCGTCGTGATGTATCGAGTCGATACATCAGCGCGACATAAAGGCGGCCGTGAGCCGTACACGAGCCCATCACGGCACGAGCGGGGCAGAGGGGAGGCGACGATGAGCCGGCGTTCCGGAATCCTTGAGTTCGCCGTACTCGGCCTGCTCCGCGAGGCCCCGATGCACGGGTACGAGCTGCGCAAACGACTCAATACGTCACTGGGTGTGTTCCGTGCGTTCAGCTACGGGACGCTCTATCCCTGCCTCAAGACGCTGGTCGCCAACGGCTGGTTGATCGAGGAACCGGGGAACACCACCGAGGACGCCCTCGCCGCACCGCTGGCCGGGCGCCGCGCCAAGATCGTCTACCGCCTCACGGCGGAGGGCAAGGAGCACTTCGAACAGCTGCTCGCCCAGACGGGACCGGACGCGTACGAGGACGAGACGTTCGCCGCGCGGTTCGCCTTCTTCGGGCAGACGTCGCGCGACGTCCGCATGCGCGTGCTCGAGGGCCGCCGCAGCCGGCTGGAGGAGCGCCTCGAGAAGATGCGCGCCTCCCTGGCCCGGACCCGGGAGCGCCTCGACGACTACACGCTTGAGCTCCAGCGCCACGGGATGGAGTCCGTGGAGCGCGAAGTGCGCTGGCTGAACGAGCTCATCGAGAGCGAGCGGGCCGGCCGGGACCTCAAGGGGTCCGCCGCCGGGGGGCCCGCTCAGCAGGACACCACATCTGGAGCGACGGGCGACCTGCCCCGGTCCGGGGACGACCCCCGGCCGGATACGCCCGGCGACACCGCCACGTGAGAGTCCGCGAGGACCTCACTCGTACACACAGGGAGCAACCGGAATGGGTTCGGTTCGCGTAGCCATCGTCGGCGTGGGCAACTGCGCCGCATCGCTGGTGCAGGGAGTCGAGTACTACAAGGACGCCGATGCGGCGGCCAAGGTGCCGGGCCTGATGCACGTCCAGTTCGGCGACTACCACGTCGGTGACGTCGAGTTCGTCGCCGCCTTCGACGTGGACGCCAAGAAGGTCGGCCTCGACCTCGCGGACGCCATCGGCGCCTCCGAGAACAACACCATCAAGATCTGCGACGTTCCCCGCACCGGCGTGACGGTCCAGCGCGGCCACACGCTCGACGGTCTCGGCAAGTACTACCGCGAGACCATCGAGGAGTCCGCCGAGGAGCCGGTCGACGTCGTGCAGGTCCTCAAGGACAAGCAGGTCGACGTCCTCGTCTGCTACCTGCCCGTCGGCTCCGAGGACGCGGCGAAGTTCTACGCCCAGTGCGCCATCGACGCCAAGGTCGCCTTCGTCAACGCCCTCCCGGTCTTCATCGCCGGCACCAAGGAGTGGGCGGACAAGTTCACCGAGGCGGGCGTCCCGATCGTCGGCGACGACATCAAGTCGCAGGTCGGCGCCACCATCACGCACCGTGTGATGGCGAAGCTGTTCGAGGACCGGGGCGTCATCCTGGACCGCACGATGCAGCTGAACGTCGGCGGCAACATGGACTTCAAGAACATGCTCGAGCGCGACCGCCTCGAGTCGAAGAAGATCTCGAAGACCCAGGCCGTCACCTCGCAGATCCCCGACCGGGAGCTCGGCGAGAAGAACGTCCACATCGGCCCGTCCGACTACGTCGCCTGGCTGGACGACCGCAAGTGGGCCTACGTCCGCCTCGAGGGCCGCGCCTTCGGTGACGTCCCGCTGAACCTGGAGTACAAGCTCGAGGTCTGGGACTCCCCGAACTCCGCCGGTGTCATCATCGACGCCCTGCGCGCCGCGAAGATCGCCAAGGACCGGGGCATCGGCGGCCCCATCCTGTCGGCCTCCTCGTACTTCATGAAGTCGCCGCCGGTGCAGTACTTCGACGACCAGGCCCGTGAGAACGTCGAGAAGTTCATCAAGGGCGAGGTCGAGCGCTAAGCGCGACCACCGCGGGCAGTCGGGGGTCTCCGGGTCGTATGTCCCGGAGACCCCCGTCGTATGTGAGGCTGTGCCTCATGGCCGTCGTCCGTGACCTGCGCGTTCTGCTGCGCTTCCAAGGCTTCCGGCGCCTGCTCGCCGTCCGGTTGCTCTCCCAGGGCGCCGACGGCGTCTTCCAGGTCGCGCTCGCCGCCTACGTCGTCTTCTCGCCCGAGCGGCAGACCTCCGCCGCGGCCATCGCCTCGGCCATGGCCATCCTGCTTCTGCCCTACTCCGCGATCGGCCCGTTCGCCGGCGTCCTGCTGGACCGCTGGCGCCGCCGCCAGGTCTTCCTCTACGGCAATCTGCTGCGCGCCCTGATGGCGACGGT
Source organism: Streptomyces sp. P9-2 (assembly GCF_051903975.1). NCBI lineage: Bacteria > Bacillati > Actinomycetota > Actinomycetes > Kitasatosporales > Streptomycetaceae > Streptomyces > Streptomyces sp. P9-2. The sequence continues at coordinate 1,499,927 of NZ_CP192633.1, read as the reverse complement.
GACCGCCCTGCTGATCCTCGTCCGGGTGCCCGACTGGCTCCTGTTCGTGGCCGCGCTGTGCGTCACGGGCGTCAACCGCTTCGTCCTCGCCGGGCTGTCCGCCGCGCTGCCCCGGGTGGTGGACACCGAGCGGCTCGTCATCGCCAACGCCCTCTCCCCGACCGCCGGGACGCTGGCCGCGACCGCGGGCGGCGGGCTGGCCTTCGTGGTCCGGCTGGTCGTCGCGGACTCCGACGCGGCCGTGGTGCTCGTGGGCGCCGTTCTCTATCTGTGCGCGGCCCTGGCCGCGCTGCGCATCGCCAAGGAACTGCTCGGCCCGGACCGTGCGTTGGAGCACCCCCGGCTGTCCGCCGCCCTCTCCGGCACGGTCGCCGACCTGGTGGCCGGCGTACGTCATCTCGCGGCGCCCGCGCGCAGGGACGCGGCCTGGGCGCTCACGGGCATGTTCCTGATGCGCTTCTGCTACGGCGGCATGCTCGTCATGTTGCTGATGCTCTGCCGGTACCACCTGACATCGACCACGGACGAGGGACTCGCCCTGCTGGGACTGGCGTTGGGGGCGTCCGGCGCGGGGTTCTTCGCCGCGGCCGTGCTGACCCCGTGGGCCGCGGGGCGGATGGGGCCCGGCCGCTGGATCGTGACGTGCGCCGCGGCGGCGGCCGTGCTGGAGCCCGCGCTCGGCCTGCCGTTCACCTCCGGCCCGCTGCTGGCAGGGGCGTTCGTCCTCGGCCTCTCCACCCAGGGCGCGAAGATCTCCACCGACACCATCGTCCAGGCCTCCGTGGACGACGACTTCCGCGGCCGGATCTTCTCGGTCTACGACGTGCTGTTCAACGTCGCGTTCGTCGGGGCCGCAGCCGTGGCCGCCCTGGTGCTCCCGCCTGACGGCCGTTCAGTCACGCTGGTGGTAACAATCGCCGTTATCTACGGAGCAGTAGCAGTGGCTATGGCCCGGTTTGAGCGCCAGTAAGTGTCACATCAGCGCCACAGAGTCATATCTCGCTACAGAGTTGTCAGTCTGGGCCGGTAGCTTACGTGCGTCTTATCAACGCGTCTTTCGCGTCACGTGCCTATGTACTAGGGGGACCCCCAAGTGACCACTCCGCCGCCCCAGGGCAACCCGTTCGCCCAGGGCCAGCAGCAGCCCTACGGCCAGCCCCAGGGCCAGCCCCCCTTCCCGCAGCAGGCCGGTCAGCCCGGCTTCCCGCCGCCGGGAGCCCCGGTGCCCCCGCAGCAGCAGGGCCGCAAGATCAGCTTCAAGACGATCAAGAACGTCGTCATCGTTCTGATCGTCGCGGGTGTGGCCATCGGCGGGTGGATCGCCAGCCGTGACGACGCCGCCGCGGCCGCCGTGGGCGACTGCATGCACCGTGGCAGCACGGACGACAACAACCCGGACCTCGAGGTCGTCGACTGCGGCGACGCGAAGGCGCAGTACAAGGTGCTGGCCAAGGTCGAGGGCGACTACTCCGGCCTGACCGCCCAGAGCAAGTGCGAGGCCGAGGCCAAGGACTTCGAGTACGTCTACACGGAGACCAACGGCAGCAAGAGCTTCCTGCTCTGCCTGAAGGACAAGTAGGAACGACGTCGGGGGCGGTGTTTCACGTGAAACACCGCCCCCGACGCATGTGCGGGGTCATGTTTCACGTGAAACATGACCCCGCTTCCGTTCTCAGCCCTGCTGTGCGGCCCACCACTCCTTGAGGGCCTTCACCGCTTCGTCGTGCTCCATCGGGCCGTTCTCCAGCCGGAGCTCCAGCAGGTGCTTGTACGCCTTCCCGACCTCCGGACCCGGCTTGATGCCCAGGATCTCCATGATCTGGTTGCCGTCGAGGTCCGGGCGGATGGAGTCGAGCTCCTCCTTCTCCTGCAGCTGGGCGATGCGCTCCTCCAGTTGGTCGTACGCGCGGGAGAGAGCGGCGGCCTTGCGCCGGTTCCGCGTGGTGCAGTCCGAGCGGGTCAGCTTGTGCAGCCGGCTGAGGAGCGGTCCCGCGTCCCGGACGTAGCGGCGGACGGCGGAGTCCGTCCACTCTCCCGTGCCGTAGCCGTGGAACCGCAGGTGCAGCTCGACCAGCCGGGAAACGTCCTTCACCAGGTCGTTGGGGTACTTCAGCGCGGTCATACGCTTCTTGGCCATCTTCGCCCCGACCACCTCGTGGTGGTGGAACGAGACGCGGCCGTCCTTCTCGAAGCGGCGGGTGCGGGGCTTGCCGATGTCGTGCAGCAGGGCGGCGAGGCGGAGGGTCAGGTCGGGGCCGTCTTCCTCCAGGGCCATCGCCTGCTCCAGCACGATCAGGGTGTGCTCGTAGACGTCCTTGTGCCGGTGGTGCTCGTCACGCTCCAGGTGCAGGGCGGGCAGCTCCGGCAGGACATAGGAGGCGATCCCGGTGTCCACGAGCAGGGTGAGGCCCTTGCGGGGGTGCGGGGACAGGATCAGCTTGTTCAGCTCGTCCCGGATCCGCTCGGCGGAGACGATCTCAACACGCCCCGCCATGTCCTTCATCGCCGCGACGACCTCGGGGGCCACCTCGAAGTCGAGCTGGGCGGCGAAGCGCGCGGCCCGCATCATCCGCAGCGGGTCGTCGGAGAAGGACTCCTCGGGCGTCCCCGGCGTGCGCAGCACCCGCTCCGCGAGGTCGTTCAGCCCGCCGTGGGGGTCGATGAACTTCTTCTCGGGGAGGGCGACGGCCATCGCGTTGACGGTGAAGTCACGGCGGACGAGATCCTCCTCGATGGAGTCGCCATAAGACACCTCCGGCTTGCGCGACGTGCGGTCGTACGCCTCGGACCGGTAGGTGGTCACCTCGATCTGGAAGCTCCGGTCGGTGTCCCCGACCCGCGCCTCCTTCTGGGCCCCGACCGTGCCGAAGGCGATGCCGACGTCCCAGACGGCGTCCGCCCAGGGCCGCATGATCTTCAGGACGTCCTGCGGGCGGGCGTCGGTCGTGAAGTCCAGGTCGTTGCCGAGGCGGCCGAGCAGCGCGTCCCGCACCGAGCCGCCGACCAGGGCGAGTGAGAACCCCGCCTCCTGGAAACGGCGGGCTAGGTCGTCGGCGACAGGGGCGACCCGCAGCAGTTCACTCACGGCGCGGTCCTGCACCTGGCTCAGGGCACTGGTTGCTTCGTTGGCGTTCGGCACAACAGAAGAGGGTACGTGGCCCGCACGGCCCCGGGCGCCCGGAAAAAGACGCGGGGACGGACACCTGTGGCGATCATGGACAAGGCGCGCGCCGCTCGATCTTGGGCACCGGTCCGCGGCACTTCCCCTCCTCGCACCTCGTTACCATGCCTGGACGCACATTCCGACGACCACTGACGACGACAAGGGACGGGCGAGCGCGTGGCCGAGGCGGCAGACTTCCAGGGGACCAGTCCCTCACCTGCCCGCCGCTGGCTGCGGCGCACCGGTGCCGTGCTCGCCGGGACGCCCCTCCTGGCCGGGCTCCTCCAGCTTCCGGCGGGGTCTCCCGCGGAGGCCGCGGCCCAGGCCGCGCCGAAGGCCGCCTCCGACGAGGGTTCCGTGTCCGTCTCCGTGGACTCCCTCACACCCAGCGCCCCCTCCGAGGGCGACACCGTGACCGTCTCCGGGACGGTCACCAACAAGGGCAAGAAGGCCGTCACCGACGCCTCCGTCGGGCTGCGGGTGGGCTCCCTGCTGGACACCCGCTCGAGCATCGACACGGTCGCCAAGAACTCCGGTGACGTCGACAGCCCCGTCGGGGCGGAGATCGACGACAAGTACACCGAGAAGTTCTCCAAGCTCACCCCCGGCGTCTCGCAGCACTACACGATCTCGGTTCCGGCGGACGAGCTGGACCTGGGCAAGGACGGCGTCTACGACCTCTCCGTCACCCTCACCGGCGAGACCTCCGACCAGCCCTGGGAGCAGACGCTCGGCGTCCGCCACACGTTCCTGCCGTGGCAGCCGGACGAGCTGGACACCAAGACGAAGACCACCGTCATGTGGCCGCTGATCTCCACCGTCCACATGACGGCGGAGACCGGCTCCGACGAGGAGCAGACGCCCGTCTTCCACGACGACGAGCTCGCCGCGGAGATCTCCCCGGGCGGCCGGTTGGACCGGATGGTGGCCCTCGGCAAGGACCTCGACGTCACGTGGGTGATCGACCCCGACCTGCTCGCCTCCGTCGAGGCGATGACCACCCGCTACGAGATCCCCGGTGAGGACGCGGACGACAAGAACGCCGTCGGCGGCCACCAGGAGGTCGCCAAGCGGTGGCTCACCGAGGTGCAGAGGGCGGTGGCGGACAAGGAGGTCGTCGCGCTGCCGTTCGGCGACCCCGACCTCGCCTCGCTCGCCCACCACGGCACGTCGGTCACCGGCTCGCTGCGCCACCTCAAGGAGGCCACCGACGTCGCCGCCGGCACCGTCGAGTCGATCCTCCACGTCAAGCCCAGCACGGACTACGCATGGCCTGTCGAGGGCGCCGTCGACCCCTCCATCGTCAAGGTCTCCACCTCGGCCGGCGCCGACAAGCTGATCGTCCGCGGCGACACCTTCGAGACCGGCCACGACCTGACCTACACGCCCACCGCGCCCCGCCCCATCGGCGGCGGCACCACGGCCGTGGTCGCCGACGCACGGCTGTCCACCGTGTTCGAGGGCGACATGACGCGAGCCTCCTCCTCCACGCAGGCGGTGCAGCGCTTCCTGGCCCAGAGCCTCACCCTCGCCCAGCAGACGGACCGTCCGCGCAGCGTCGTGGTCGCCCCGCAGCGCACCCCGTCCGCCGCCCAGGCCCAGACGATGGCCGAGGCCGTCGGCGCCCTCCAGGACAGCACCTGGTCGCAGCCGCAGGACCTCACGGCGGCCGCGAAGTCCAAGCCGGACCCGGCCGCCGCCACCGAGGTACCCTCGGCGTCCGCGTACCCGAAGTCGCTGCGCAAGCAGGAGCTGCCGCGGTCGGCCTTCGAGCAGATCGCCAGGACGCAGGACAAGCTCGACCGCTTCAAGGTGATCCTCTCCGACCAGTCCCGCGTGGTGACGCCCTTCGGCCGCGCCCTCAACCGGGGCATGGCGGCGTCCTGGCGCGGACGGCCGGCCGAGGCGGCGATCTACCGCAGCGGCGTCGAGACGTACCTGGACACGCTGAGCGGCCAGGTCCGGCTGATCGAGAAGTCGGAGACCAAGCTCTCCGGCCGCAGCGCGACGATCCCCGTGACGGTCCAGAACAACCTGGTGCAGGGCGTCGAGCACCTGGTGCTCCGGCTCACCTCCACCAACCCGACCCGCCTGGAGATCGGCGGCAACGCCTACGAGGAGCAGCCCGTCGCCGTCTCCGGCGGCCACAGCCAGTCGGTGAAGTTCACCACGAACGCCAACGCCAACGGCCGGGCCACCGTGGTCGCCCAGCTGTACACGCAGGACGGCCGACCCTACGGTCAGCCCGTCACGTTCGACGTGAAGGTCACCGAGATCACCGCGACGGTGATGCTGGTCATCGGCGGCGGTGTGCTGCTGCTCGTCCTGGCCGGCTTCCGTATGTACACCCAGCGCAAGCGGACGGCGGGCCGCCAGGCCGAGAAGCGGGAGCAGGAGGACGCGGCGGACGAGGCGGACGCCGGCGACGCGCAGAACCCCGACGCCTCCGGGAGGCGTCCCACCGAGGAGTCCGCCCCGGACACCCGGGAGGACGCCCCGGAGCAGCCGAGTGACCCGGCCCCGGACACCGCTCCGGAAAGCGCCGACCCGTCCGGCACGGGTGAGAGAGTGGACCGTTGAGAAGGTCGTGGCCGGTGGGCCAGGGACGATGAGGTGGGGTAACCATGAACGCGCCGTACGACGGTGACCGCGGCGACGCCGCGGCCAACTCGGGCCATCCCGAGTCGGACCCCGCCGGGGGTCCGCCGCCCGGGCACGACCAGGCGTCACAGCCACCCGCCGACCCGTACGTCCAGGACGCCTACGCCCAGGACCCCTACCGGGCGCAGGACATCGACGCCCAGGACCCGGTCGCGGAGGCGCTCTACGACCGGTCGGCGCACCCGCCGCCCCCGCCCGGCGCGCAGCAGCCGCAGCAGCCCCTCTACGGGCAGCCGCCGCAGTCGCCGTACGCGCCCGACCCCCGGGTCTGGGCCAGGACGCCCGCCCCGGAGCCGGACGGCCCCACCCAGCACCTGCCGTACGGCGACGACCCGCGCACCACGCAGTACGTCGGTGTGGACGACCTCGTCGGCCAGGCGGGGGAGCAGCGCCACGAGCCGGACGCCTTCGCTCACCTCTTCCGCGACCAGCAGCAGAGCGGCGCCTTCCCCGACCAGCACGGCGGCCAGGCCCGTCCCCAGGGCGGCCCGCACCCCGGACAGCCGGCGGGCGGCCCGCCCCCGTACGCCTCCGCCCCGGTGCCCGGACCCGCGGCCCCGACGCCCGGCCACTACGCGGGCGCCACTCCGCCCCCCGCGGCGGAGCCGGCGGCCCCGGAACCCGCGTCCGCGCCCGCCCCGAAGAAGGGCGGCCGCGCCGGCGGCCTGCTGAAGTCCAGCGCCGTGATGGCGGCGGGCACGATGGTGTCCCGCCTCACGGGCTTCATCCGGTCCGCGCTGATCGTGTCGGCCCTGGGCCTCGGCCTGCTCGGCGACTCCTTCCAGGTCGCCTACCAGCTGCCGACGATGATCTACATCCTCACCGTCGGCGGCGGCCTCAACTCCGTCTTCGTGCCGCAGCTCGTGCGCGCCATGAAGGACGACGACGACGGCGGCGAGGCCTACGCCAACCGGCTGCTGACGCTGGTGATGGTGGCACTGGCGGTGCTCACCGCGGCCGCCTGGCTGGCCGCCCCGCTGCTGGTGCGTGCGCTGTCGAACCCCGTCGCCTCGGACCCCGCCGCCAACGACGTCGCGGTCACCTTCACCCGGTACTTCCTGCCCTCGATCTTCTTCATGGGCGTGCATGTGGTGATGGGTCAGATCCTCAACGCGCGCGGCCGGTTCGGCGCGATGATGTGGACCCCGGTCCTGAACAACATCGTCATCATCGTCACGCTCGGCACGTTCATCTGGGTCTACGGCACCGCCGCGGATTCGAAGATGCAGGTCTCGAACATCCCGCCGGAGGGTCTGCGGCTCCTCGGCATCGGCGTGCTGCTGGGTCTCGTGGTGCAGGCGCTCGCGATGATCCCGTACCTGCGGGAGACCGGCTTCCGCATGCGGCTGCGCTTCGACTGGAAGGGCCACGGCCTCGGCAAGGCGGCGATGCTCGCCAAGTGGACCATCCTGTTCGTCCTCGCCAACCAGGCGGGCGCGCTGGTCGTCACCCAGCTGTCCACCGCCGCGGGCCTGGACTCGGACGTCGAGGGCACCGGTTTCGCCGCCTACGCCAACGCCCAGCTGATCTGGGGTCTGCCGCAGGCCATCATCACCGTGTCCCTGATGGCCGCCCTGCTGCCGCGCATCTCCCGGTCGGCGGCGGAGGACGACGCGGGCGCCGTCCGCGACGACATCTCCCAGGGCCTGCGCACCACCGCCGTCGCGATCGTGCCCATCGCCTTCGGCTTCCTCGCACTCGGGATCCCGATGTGCACCCTGATCTTCGGGTCCTCGGGCACCAGCGAGGCAACCAACATGGGCTACATGCTGATGGCGTTCGGCCTCGGCCTGATCCCCTACTCCGTGCAGTACGTGGTCCTGCGCGCCTTCTACGCGTACGAGGACACCCGGACCCCCTTCTACAACACGGTCATCGTGGCCGCCGCGAACGCGGTCGCCTCCGGCCTCTGCTTCGTGGTGCTGCCGGCCCGCTGGGCCGTCGTCGGCATGGCCGCCTCGTACGGCGTCGCCTACGCCCTCGGGGTCGGCGTCGCCTGGCGCCGGCTGCGCAAGCGGCTGGGCGGCGACCTGGACGGCTCCCGGGTGCTGCGGACCTACGCCCGCCTGTGCATCGCGTCCGTCCCGGCCGCCCTGCTCAGCGGCGCGGCCTGTTACGGCATCAGCAACGCGCTGGGCCAGGAGGTCCTCGGCTCGTTCGCCGCGCTGCTCGGCGGCGGGGCCGTCCTGCTGGGCGTCTTCTACGTCGCCGCGCGCCGGATGCGCATCGAGGAGGTCAACTCACTGGTCGGTATGGTCCGGGGACGCCTGGGACGCTGAGGCAGGGGGTAGGCGCACAACCATCATCCGCCCCCGTGTGTCGTGCATAGCGGCGGACTGTGGGCACAATTGGGTTCGGCGTCGGACTGCGCGCGACGGACGCCGGGCCGACGCGCAACGGATGGGGAGGCAGGGAACGACGGTGGCGGAACGGAGCACAGCTGCCGTCGACGTGGCAGACAACAGCGGCGAGCAGTCGCTGACCGCGGAGGCGGACCAGTCCACGGCCGACGGGGTGGCCAAGAACCGGGAGCGGGACACGGACAACGACGAGGCACAGGAGAGCACCGGGACCGAGGGTCCCGCGACGACCTCGCCGCCGGAGCTGCACAGCGGCCACAAACTGGCCAGACGCTACCGTCTCGAGGAATGCGTCACCCGTCTGGACGGGTTCAGCAGTTGGCGTGCCGTGGACGAGAAGCTCCGCCGTGCCGTCGGCGTGCACGTCCTGCCCGCGGACCACTCGCGCGCCCGGTCCGTGCTGGCGGCGGCCCGCTCCTCGGCCCTGCTGGGCGATCCGCGCTTCGTCCAGGTCCTCGACGCCGTCGAGGAGAACGACCTCGTCTACGTCGTCCACGAATGGCTGCCCGACGCGACCGAGCTGACCACCCTCCTCGCCTCCGGGCCGCTGGAGGTGTACGACGCCTACCAGATGGTCAGTCAGGTCTCGAGCGCCATGGCGGCGGCCCACCGTGAGGGCCTCGCCCATCTCCGCCTCAACCCCAACGCCGTGCTGCGCACCTCGACCGGCCAGTGGCGCATCCGCGGTCTCGCCGTCAACGCCGCGCTCCGCGGGGCCGCCTCGGACACACCGCAGCGCACGGACACCGAGTCGATCGGCGCCCTGCTGTACGCGGCGCTGACCCAGCGCTGGCCGTACGAGAACGACGCCTACGGGATGTCAGGTCTGCCGAAGGACATCGGTCTGATCCCTCCCGACCAGGTCCGGGCCGGCGTCCACCGCGGTCTGTCCGAACTGGCCATGCGCGCCCTCGCCAACGACGGCGCCACCGCCTCCCGCCACGAGTCGCCGTGCACCACTCCCGAGGAGCTGGTGAAGGCGATCGGCGAGATGCCCCGCATCCGTCCGCCGGAGCCCGCCTTCACCGCCCCGCCGGACTACCAGCGCACCACGTACCAGCAGGGCTCCTACGGGCGCCCCGCCGCTTCTCCCCGTGTCACCCAGCCCACGCCGGTGCCGCCTCCGCCGCTGCAGAGCCGCACCGGCAAGGCGCTGAAGTGGGCCGTGTCGGCGCTGCTGATCGCCGCGCTGGGTCTGGGCAGTTGGCAGCTCGCGGACGCGCTCATGGACCAGGGCGGCAAGGGCGACGACACCACCAACACCCAGACGACGGACGGCGACGACAAGAACGCACCGAAGCCGGTGCGCGGAAAGCCGATCGCCATCTCGGAGCTGCACGACTTCGACCCGTTCGGCGCGGACGGGTCCGAGTACCCGGAGAACCTGCCCAAGATCCTGGACGGCGATCCGAAGAGCTACTGGCAGACCAGCTACTACGCGAGCTCCGACTTCGGCCGGCTGAAGCCGGGCGTGGGCGTCGTCGTCGACCTCGGCAAGGCCCAGGAGGTCGGCAAGGTCGACGTCACCTTCATCGGCAGCACGTCCGTCGAGCTGCGTGCGGCACCCGGGGACGCGGAGTCCCGGCCGACCTCCTTCGACTCGTACGACAAGGTCGCCGAGGGCTCGGGCACCACGGTCTCCCTCGCGCCCAAGGACACGGTGAAGACCCGCTACCTCCTGGTCTGGCTGACCGAGCTGCCCATGCAGGCCGACGACGGCCAGTGGCGTGGCCGGGTCGCGGACATCAAGGTGACCAGCTGAGGCCGGCTGCGTCGAGGGAGGGGATCCGATGGCGGACGGTGCCGCATACGACGGAGTGAGCGATCAGGAACTGCTCACCCGGCACGTCGAGGGCGACGCCGACGCCTTCGGCGAGATCGTGCGGCGGCACCGCGACCGGCTCTGGGCCGTGGCCCTCCGGACGCTGGGGGACCGCGAGGAAGCCGCTGACGCCGTCCAGGACGCCCTTGTCTCCGCCTATCGGGCCGCCCATACCTTCCGCGGCCAGTCGGCCGTCACGACGTGGCTGCACCGCATCACGGTGAACGCCTGCCTGGACCGCGCCCGCAAGGCCGCCTCCCGGAAGACCGCGCCGGTCGACGACACCGAGCGTCTGGAGCAACTGCTCGAGCCGCACGAGTCGGCCTCGGCTCCCGCGGAGCGCAACGATCTGCACCGGCAACTGATCGAGGCGATGGGCACCCTCCCGCCCGACCAGCGGGCCGCGCTCGTCCTGGTGGACATGCAGGGCTATCCGGTCGCCGAGGCGGCCCGCATCCTCGACGTGCCCACCGGCACGGTCAAGAGCCGGTGTGCCCGCGGACGCGCGAGACTCCTGCCCCTGCTCACCCACCTGCGCCCGGGAGGCACGGGTGAGGAGGAGCACAGAGGTGGGGGACGGAACCGGAAAGGGGGGACATCCGTCCCACCCGCAGCGGGTCCACGGCGACCGGACCCACCCGACACAGGATCGAACGACCCGGCTGCAGTGAAGGGCGGAGGTGGGCGAGCGTGACGTCGACGACCGACAAGGCGGAACACCCGGACGTCGCGGAGATCTCCGACCTCACCGAAGGTCTCCTCCCGGCGGACCGCAGGGACGACATCCAAAGGCATGTGGACCGGTGCGAGCTCTGCGCCGACGTCCACGCCTCCCTGGAGGAGATCCGGGGACTCCTCGGCACGGTTCCCGGTCCGCCGCGTATGCCGGCGGACGTCGCGGGACGCATCGACGCGGCGCTGGCCGCCGAGGCCCTTCTGCACGCCACGGCACCCGCGACCGACGACGAGGACGAGACCGCCACCGCCACAGCAGCGACGGCCGACGGCGAACCACTCCATGTTCCACGTGAAACATCGGCGCCCTCGTCCGACCGTCCCGCCGGCCGCCCTCGCTCTTCGACCACAGGGCCGGGCCGCAAGCCGCGCCTGCGGATTAGGAGCCGCAGGGCCGTCCTGGGGGCCGCGTTCGCCGTGGCCGCTCTCGGTCTCGGCTCCGTGGTGCTGTCGTCGCTGAACGGCGGCGGAGGCCCGGACGACGAGCAGCGGACGACGACCGCGGCGGACACCTTCTCCGAGGGCAAGCTGGAGGAGAAGGTCGACAATCTCCTCGCACGCAGCCCCGGGCAGAACAAGGGAGCCCGCTCCCCCCACACCTTCGGCACGGAGCCGGAGTCCTCCGGAGCGAAACCCAGGGTGCTGACAAAGCCCGAGGTGCCGCAGTGCGTCCAGGAGGGCATCGGCCGCAACGACACCGCGCTAGCCACCGAGCAGGGTGTCTACGAGGGCAAGGCCGCGCTGCTGGTCGTGCTGCCCGACGCCTCGGACGCCACGCGCGTGACCGCCTACATCGTCGACGCGACCTGCGTGGAGAACACCTCTCCGTCCACCACCGCGAAGGTGCTGCTGGAGCAGTCCTACGCGCGCTGACCGCAGACGCGTGGTCTTGGCTCTGCGTGGTATCCCGTACGGTGTGTGGCCCCGGCGTGCCCGCCGGAGCACCCTCCGCGTGTGCCCGGGCACGGCGGGAATGCGGGCCCCTTAGGATCCGTTGGGTGGGGTGAGAGTTCCGAAAGAAGCTCCCACCGGTCGAACGACGCCAGACCAGAGACGAGGAATTCAGCCGTGAGCGACGTCCGTAACGTGATCATCATCGGCTCGGGGCCCGCCGGCTACACGGCGGCGCTCTACACCGCCCGTGCGTCGCTGAAGCCCCTCGTGTTCGAGGGCGCTGTCACCGCCGGCGGTGCGCTGATGAACACCACCGAGGTGGAGAACTTCCCCGGTTTCCAGGACGGCATCATGGGCCCGGAGCTCATGGACAACATGCGGGCCCAGGCGGAGCGCTTCGGCGCCGAGCTCGTTCCGGACGACGTCGTGGCTGTCGACCTGACCGGTGAGATCAAGACCGTCACGGACACCGCCGGCACGGTGCACAAGGCGAAGGCCGTGATCGTGACGACCGGTTCGCAGCACCGCAAGCTCGGGCTGCCGAACGAGGACGCCCTCTCGGGCCGCGGTGTCTCGTGGTGCGCCACGTGTGACGGCTTCTTCTTCAAGGACCAGGACATCGCCGTCATCGGCGGCGGTGACACCGCCATGGAGGAGGCGACCTTCCTGTCGCGCTTCGCCAAGTCGGTGACGATCGTCCACCGCCGTGACACCCTGCGCGCCTCCAAGGCGATGCAGGAGCGCGCCTTCGCCGATCCGAAGATCTCGTTCGTCTGGGACAGTGAGATCGCGGAGATTCTGGGCGACCAGAAGCTCTCGGGGCTGAAGCTGCGCAACGTCAAGACGGGTGAACTCTCCGACCTGGCGGTGACCGGCCTGTTCATCGCGATCGGTCACGACCCGCGGACCGAGCTCTTCAAGGGCCAGCTCGAGCTGGACGAGGAGGGCTACCTGAAGGTCGACGCACCCTCGACGCGCACCAACGTCACGGGCGTCTTCGCGGCTGGTGACGTGGTGGACCACACCTACCGCCAGGCGATCACCGCGGCCGGTACCGGCTGTTCGGCAGCCCTCGACGCGGAGCGCTTCCTCGCCGCTCTCGCCGACGAGGACAAGGCCGAGCCCGAGAAGACCACTGTCTGACCTGACCCCCTCTCCCCACGCACCAACGATTAAGGAGCCCGCTGTGGCCGGCACCCTGAAGAACGTGACCGACGACTCCTTCGAGCAGGACGTCCTGAAGAGCGACAAGCCTGTCCTGGTGGACTTCTGGGCCGCCTGGTGCGGTCCGTGCCGTCAGATCGCCCCGTCCCTCGAGGCCATCGCCGCCGAGTACGGCGACAAGATCGAGGTCGTCAAGCTGAACATCGACGAGAACCCGGGCACGGCCGCCAAGTACGGCGTCATGTCCATCCCGACCCTGAACGTGTACCAGGGTGGCGAGGTCGCCAAGACCATCGTCGGTGCCAAGCCGAAGGCCGCGATCGTCCGCGACCTTGAGGACTTCATCGCCGAATAAGGCGGTGAGCCGCCTTCACGGCGGTGCATGTTTCACGTGAAACACGAATGGGCCGGCCCTCTTGGGTCGGCCCATTCGTGTGAGCGGGATCAGAGCGGCCGCAGGGCCGGTTCCTTCTGCACGGCCCCCAGCAGCCGGTCGAGCGCCATCTCCACGTCTTCCTTCCAGGAGAGCGTCGACCTCAGCTCCAGACGCAGCCGGGGGTAGGCAGGGTGCTGGCGGACGGTCTTGAAGCCCACGGCAAGCAGATGGTCTGCGGGAAGCACACACGCCGGTTCCTTCCACCGGGCGTCGCCGAAGGCTTCGATCGCCTTGAACCCGCGGCGCAGCAGATCCTTCGCCACCGTCTGCACCATCACGCGGCCGAGCCCCTGCCCCTGGTAGTCGGGCAGGATGAAGGCGGTCATCAACTGGACCGCGTCGGGGGACACCGGGCTGGTGGGGAACGCCATGGAGCGCGGCACATAGGCCGGGGGCGCGTAGAGGACGTAGCCGACGGGGACCTCGTCCACGTAGACGACGCGTCCGCAGGAGCCCCAGTCGAGCAGGACCGCCGAGATCCAGGACTCCTTCTCCAGCGCCGCGCTGCCCGCCTTTACCGCTGCTTCGCCGCTGACGGGGTCGAGCTCCCAGAAGACGCACGACCGGCAGCGCTGGGGAAGGTCCGGAAGGTTGTCCAGCGTGAGCGGTACGAGCCGACGGCCCATGAAGGCTGTTCCTCGCTTCCTTCGCCCGCTGCCGCCCGGGCGGCGGTCAGAGCACTCCGTTCCCTGAGCAGGCTGCCGATGAAGCCGCTGACGACACCCACCCCCAGCCCCGCGCTCATCAGTCCGGTGCGGCTCGTCATTCGCATGGCCCCTGCCTAGCTCTCAGAGGTGTTGCCGGGTGGATGCGCCATATACGAACGCATCGTATCCATGAAGCGATTCCCCCGATACCGACACAAGGCAAAGGGCGGACCGTGTTCCGGTAGGTACCGGACACGGTCCGCCCTGGCGGCTTTCAGGCCGAGCGGAGCGATTCCTCAGGAATCGGTCTCCTCGGTCTCGTCGTCCTCGTCCACGAGGCTCTTCTGGAGCACCGGGCCCTCTCCCGGGGCGAGGGTGCCGAGGATGCGCTCCAGGTCCTCCATCGAGGCGAACTCGACAGTGATCTTGCCCTTCTTCTGACCCAGGTCGACCTTCACCCGCGTCTCGAAGCGGTCCGAGAGTCGCGTCGCCAGCTCGGACAGGGCCGGGGAGACCCGGGCGCCCGCGCGCGGCCCCTTGGAGCGCTGGGCCTTCTGCGGCCGCGAACCCATCAGGGTCACGATCTCTTCGACGGCCCGCACCGAGAGGCCCTCGGCCACGATGCGGTGGGCCAGCCGGTCCTGCTCCTCGGAGTCCTCGACGGAGAGCAGCGCGCGGGCATGCCCGGCGGACAGCACTCCGGCGGCCACACGACGCTGCACGGTCGGGGACAGCTTCAGCAGACGGAGGGTGTTGGACACCTGCGGCCGGGACCGGCCGATGCGATCGGCCAGCTGGTCGTGCGTGCAGTTGAAGTCCTTGAGCAGCTGGTCGTAGGCGGCTGCCTCTTCCAGCGGGTTCAGCTGCGCACGGTGCAGGTTCTCCAGCAGCGCGTCCAGGAGGAGCTTCTCGTCATCCGTGGCGCGCACGATCGCCGGGATGGCCTCCAGGCCGGCCTCGCGGCAGGCACGCCACCGGCGCTCACCCATGATGAGCTCGTAGCGGCCACCGCCCACCTGTCGCACGACGACCGGCTGGAGCAGACCCACCTCCTTGATGGAGGTGATCAGCTCGGCCAGGGCGTCCTCGTCGAAGACCTCACGGGGCTGCCGCGGGTTCGGCGTGATGGAGTCGAGGGGGATCTCGGCGAAGTGGGCGCCCATCGGCGCGGCAGGCACCGAAGGGGTCGTCGCTGCCGTGTCTTCGGTTTCACGTGAAACAGCGGCCAGAGTGGCGACCTTCGCGGCCGCCACTCCGCGCTCGTTCGGCAGCACCGGGACCGCTGCGGGCGACGGGGAGGCCGTCCCGCCCAGTGCGGCCGGCGGCACCGTCTTCTCTGTCGGGGCAGCGGGGATCAGTGCTCCGAGCCCACGACCCAGCCCCCTCCGTCGCTCACTCACTGCACGCCCTCCACCATGTTCGGATCAGTCTGCTGTGCGCCGATGTGCGCCTGCGACGCGTCGTACCGGACGCCGACGCCCCTCAGTGCGATCTCGCGTGCCGCCTCGAAGTACGAGAGAGCACCGCTCGATCCAGGATCGTAAGTCAGCACCGTCTGTCCGTAGCTCGGCGCCTCGGAGATACGGACGGAGCGGGGGATGCTGGTGCGCAGCACCTCGTCGCCGAAGTGGGTGCGCACCTCCTCGGCAACCTGGGAGGCGAGCCGCGTCCGGCCGTCGTACATGGTGAGCAGGATCGTCGAGACGTGCAGGGCCGGGTTGAGGTGGCCCCGCACCAGGTCGACGTTCCGCAGCAGCTGCCCAAGCCCCTCCAGCGCGTAGTACTCGCACTGGATCGGGATGAGCACCTCCTGGCCGGCCACGAGCGCGTTGACCGTGAGGAGGCCGAGCGACGGCGGGCAGTCGATGAGGATGTAGTCCAGCGGCTGCTCGTAGGCCTGGATGGCCCGCTGCAGCCGGCTCTCCCGCGCCACCAGCGACACCAGCTCGATCTCCGCACCGGCGAGATCGATGGTGGCGGGGGCGCAGAAAAGGCCCTCGACATCGGGGACGGGCTGAACGACCTCGGACAGAGGCTTGCTCTCCACCAGCACGTCGTAGATGGAGGGCACCTCGGCGTGGTGGTCGATCCCCAGGGCGGTGGACGCGTTGCCCTGTGGGTCGAGGTCGATCACCAGGACGCGGGCGCCATGCAGAGCGAGCGAGGCGGCCAGGTTGACGGTGGTCGTCGTCTTCCCGACGCCGCCCTTTTGGTTGGCGACCACGATGACGCGGGTCTGCTCGGGTCGCGGCAGTCCCTCACCGGCACGGCCCAGAGCCTCCACCGCCAGTTGGGCAGCGCGACCGATGGGAGTGTCGTCCATCGGAGGCGGTGTTTCACGTGAAACATCCGCCCCCATCGATTCGGTACGGGGACCGGGGACCGGATCGGTCATCGGTCCCGCGATGTTGGCGTCGGACCGCAAGGATTCACTCTCCTCGACTTCAGGCTCGCAATGAACAGAGCCTCCCATGCCGTCGGGGTCGCGAACCAGTGAGGCCTGACGTTCTGTGGAGAAATCCACCTCTGTGGACATCTCCGTGCCCCGTGAGGGGGGAGGTGACTCGCGTGGAGCGGAGCTCTCGCCGAGGGAGCCCAGAGGCTTCCGTTCACGAGGTTCGGCCGCAGCGCGGCCCCGACTGATGATGCCGTGCAGCAGTGAGCGACGTTTCACGTGAAACACGATGCACAGCGGCGGAGGCGGCGCTGGCGCGACACTCCGGCATGTGTGGCTGAGGCAGCTTGTGTGGAGTACGCCCGGCCTCGAGGACCGGGCGCGTCGTCCCGACGTATGTCTTCGCCGCACGGGACCCCTCGCGCTCCACCGCGAGGGAGAGACAGCTATCCGCGCCGGCGCCGTGCTCGTCCGGTGCGGGCGGCCTTGGCGCGCTTGGCGGCGAAGCGGACCCCTCCGGGGCTCTCCCCGACCTCGACCCGCACCACCGTGGACAGGGGGTCCACGACGCCCTCACCCACGTGGACGATCGACGTGGTGACGGCGCCGAGTTTGGTCAGGGCGGTGGCGGCGCTCTTCAGCTCCTCCTCCGCGGTGTCACCCTTGAGCGCGAGCATCTCGCCGTACGGCCGCAGCAGGGGGATGCCCCAGGTGGCCAGACGGTCGAGCGGCGCGACGGCGCGGGCGGTGACCACATGTACGGGAGGCAGCTTGCCCATGACCTCCTCGGCGCGTCCCCGCACGACCGTCACATGATCCAGGCCGAGCAGTTCCACGACCTCGGTCAGGAAGTTGGTGCGGCGGAGCAGCGGCTCCAGCAGAGTGATCTTCAGGTCCTCCCGGACCAGCGCCAGCGGGATGCCCGGCAGACCGGCCCCCGAGCCGACGTCGCACACGGTGACGCCCTCGGGCACGACCTCCGAGAGCACCGCGCAGTTCAGCAGATGCCGCTCCCACAGGCGGGGCACCTCGCGCGGCCCGATCAGACCGCGCTGCACGCCCGCCTCGGCGAGCAGTTCGGCGTACCGGACCGCGTCCGCGAAGCGTTCACCGAACACCTCACGGGCCTGCTCGGGCGCGGGGGGAAGCTCCGCTGCCTCCGTCACGGGGGACCGTCCTTCCGTACCGTGCCGGCGCGGGGCGCCGACACCAGAACCAGAACTACCAGGCTGACAAAGAGCGGCCCCGCCTGCGCAACAGACGGGGCCGGTGGAACGGTGGAGCCGCTCAGGCGGGAAGCACGACGACGAAGCGCTGCGGCTCCTCGCCCTCGGACTCGCTGCGCAGGCCGGCCGTCTTGACCGCGTCGTGCACGACCTTGCGCTCGAACGGGGTCATCGGGTCGAGCCGCACGGGCTGTCCGCTGCTCTTGGCCTCGGCCGCGGCCTTGGCGCCGAGGTCGGCGAGCTCGGTGCGCTTGCGGGCGCGATAGCCGGCGATGTCGAGCATCAGACGGCTGCGGTCGCCGGTCTCCCGGTGGACCGCGAGGCGCGTGAGCTCCTGGAGAGCCTCCAGTACCTCGCCGTCACGGCCCACGAGCTTCTGCAGATCGCGGCTGCCCGTGTCACTGATGATCGAGACAGAGGCGCGGTCGGCCTCGACGTCCATGTCGATGTCGCCGTCGAGATCGGCGATGTCGAGCAGACCCTCAAGGTAGTCCGCCGCGATCTCGCCCTCCTGCTCGAGGCGGGTCAGGGTGTCTGCGCCCTCGGCAGCGGCCGCGGTGGTGCCTTCCGTCACGGGATGGACTCCTTCTTACTTCTTCGACGGGGACTTGGGCCGCTGCGGGCCCTTGCGCTGTCCGGACTGGGCCCTGCTGCGCGTGGAGCCGTTGCCGGCGGGCTTGGCGTTGCCCTTGCCGCCGGTGGGCTTGGCGTCCTGCGGGTCGTCGGCCTTGGTCAGCGAGGTGGGTTCGCCCGCCGGCTTGGCCGCGCCGGGGTTGTGGCGCTTGGACTTGGGCTGCCGCTTGGGCTGCTGCCGCTTGGGGGCGGCGGTGGCGGTCGTCGTACCACCCTCGGCCTGGGCGGCGGCACTGCTCTCGCTCTTGATCACGGTGCCGTCGGACTGGGCGGCGAGACCCGCCTTGTTCAGGCCGTTGATGAACTTGCGCTCGTACTCGTTGCGGTCGCGGCCCTTCGCGACAATCGCCTTGACGATGGCGCGCTCCCGGCGGTTGCGGGTCTTGCCGTGCTTGGCGACGTGCTTGGAGAGGCGATCCAGGTAGGCGGCCTGGGCCTTGGAACCCGGCGTCGGGTTGTTGTGGATGACATACATCTGCTGGCCCATGGTCCACACGTTGGTGGTCAGCCAGTAGACGAGGACACCGACGGGGAAGTTGATGCCGAAGACCGCGAAGATGACGGGGAAGACGTACATCAGCATCTTCTGCTGCTGCATGAACGGCGTCTTCACCGTGGTGTCGACGTTCTTCGTCATCAGCTGGCGCTGCGTGTAGAACTGCGACAGCGACATCAGGACGATCATGATCGCCGTGACGACGCGCACGTCGGTCAGCGACGAGTTGAGCGCCTCGACCTTCTCGGGGCTGTCCGTGAACTTCGCGGCGAGCGGGGCGCCGAAGATGTGGGCCTTCTGGGCGCTCTCCAGCAGCCGCTCGTTGATCACGCCGATGGTGTCGTTCGACGCGATGCTGTTGAGCACGTGGTACAGGGCGAAGAAGAACGGCGACTGCGCCAGGATGGGAAGGCACGAGGAGAGCGGGTTGGTGCCCGTCTCCTTGTAGAGCTTCATCATCTCTTCGGACTGGCGCTGCTTGTCGTTCTTGTAGCGCTCCTGGATCTTCTTCATCTCCGGCTGGAGCGTCTGCATGGCGCGCGTCGCCTTGATCTGCTTCACGAAGAGCGGGATCAGGCAGATGCGGATGAGAATCACCAGGGACACGATGGACAGGCCCCAGGCCCATCCTGTGTCAGGCCCGAAGAGGGAGCCGTACACGCTGTGGAACTGGACGATGACCCAGGAGACAGGTGTCGTGATGAAGCTGAAGAGGCTGGCAATCGTGTCCACTAATCATGCTCCTTGGGCATGGGACGGGGTCTCTGCGGCCGGGCCCGACGGACTCGTAGGACTTGTGGGAGAAGCCTGTCCCTCGGTGGCCGGTTCGGCGGCGGAGGTCCCGCCCTTGCGTGCACGCCAGGCGTTACGCAGCATTTCGTGCCACCGCGGGCGCTTACGCGGCGGGACATGATCCACACCGCCCAGCGACCACGGATTGCACCGCAGGATGCGCCAGGCCGTGAGTGCTGTTCCCTTGACGGCACCGTGCCGGTCGATGGCCGTGTAGCCGTAGTGGGAGCACGACGGGTAGTACTTGCACACCGGGCCCAGCAGTGGACTGATCGTCCACTGGTAGAGCTTGATCAGTGCCAGCAGCGGGTACTTCATCGCGCGCCCCCTCCCAGCAGCCGCTGCAGAGCGGCGTCCAGGTCTCGGGCCAGCTGTGCGTGGTCGGCGTCGCCCGCGGGGGGCAGCGCTCGTACCACTACCAGGCTACCGGGGGGCAGCTGGTCGATCCGCTCGCGCATCAGATGGCGAAGCCTCCGCTTCACCTTGTTGCGCGCCACCGCTCCGCCCACGGCCTTGCTCACGACGAAACCCGCACGCGCCGGGGGAGCGCTCTCCCCAGGCGCATGCGGGTCCGTTGCACCGCTACGAAGATGGACGACGAGGTGCTGGCGCCCGGCCCGGCGTCCTCGTCGTACCGCGGTCGCGAAGTCCTCGCGCCGCCTCAGCCGGTTCTCGGTGGGCAGCACGACGTCATGACCTGATCGGGATCAGGCGGACAGACGGGCGCGACCCTTGCTGCGGCGGGACGCGAGAATCGCGCGGCCGGCACGGGTGCGCATACGCAGCCGGAAGCCGTGGGTCTTGGCGCGACGACGGTTGTTCGGCTGGAAGGTGCGCTTGCTCACTCGGGGGCTCCAGAAAGAATCGGTGTTTGCGGGGTGCCGTCCTGGCTGTCACCGTGCGCCCACGAGTAGCTCGCGTTACGCCCGAGTGCACCGCTGACCGATCATCTTGCGCGATCTGTGCCCATCGGAGGCAGGCGGCAGCAGCCATCGACAACTCGACCTGGTTACGGTACGCGCGGCTGCGCCATTCGGTCAAACCGGCGGTCGCCGGGAGACACTTGTCCACAGCCTGGGGACAACAACTTGAACCGTACCGGTCGCGCTGACTACCGTGACTGGACTCCGATTCGTTCCCTTGACCCTTCACCACCCGATTTACATCCCGACCCGTCCCCCGGATCACACGATCGAGGGACCTGTGAGAGAGCGTGCCCTGTGGCTGACGTACCTGCCGATCTTGCCGCAGTGTGGCCACGCGTACTGGAGCAACTGCTCGGCGAGGGCCGTGGCCAAGGTGTCGAGAGCAAGGACGAACACTGGATCCGGCGCTGCCAGCCGCTGGCCCTGGTCGCCGACACCGCGCTGCTCGCCGTGCCGAACGAGTTCGCCAAGGGCGTGCTCGAGGGCCGGCTGGCCCCGGTCGTCAGCGAGAGCCTGAGCCGCGAGTGCGGCCGCCCGATCCGCATCGCGATCACGGTCGACGAGACCGCCGGCGAGCCGCCGGCCACTCCCGCGCCCGCTCCCCGTCCGCAGCCGCGCTACGAGGAGCCGGAGCTGCCCTCCGCGCACCAGGAGCGTCCGGAGCACCAGGACCACCGCGGGCGTCCGGACCACCGCGAGCGCCCGGACCATCGCGACCGCCAGGAGCGCGAGCCGTACCAGGACCGTGAGCCGTACGGCGGATACGACCGCCGCCGCGGCGACCAGCAGGGCCGTCCGGACGACCAGCTGCCCTCGGCGCGTCCCGCCTACCCGTCGGAGTACCAGCGCCCCGAGCCCGGCTCCTGGCCGCGTCCCTCGCAGGACGACTACGGCTGGCAGCAGCAGCGGCTCGGCTTCCCCGACCGCGATCCGTACGCCTCGCCGTCCCAGGACGCCTACGGCGCGCAGGACCCGTACGGCAGCAAGGATTCGTACGGCTCGGACTCCTACGGGGGTCCGTCGTCCCAGGACTACCGTCCCCAGCCTGTGGAGCGCCCGTCCTACGACCAGCGCTCCGACTACGAGGCGTCCCGCGGCGACTACGACCAGCGCGACGACCGCCGCCGCGACCTGCCCGAGCCGCCGCCCGGCTCGGGGCACGTGCACCGCGGCGGCCCGGTCGGCCCGAACCTGCCGACGACCGGCGCGCCCGGCCCGCTGGCGGCGCAGCCGGCCCCGGCGACGGGTCCCGGCGAGCCGACCGCCCGGCTGAACCCGAAGTACCTCTTCGACACGTTCGTCATCGGCGCGTCCAACCGCTTCGCGCACGCGGCCGCGGTGGCCGTCGCGGAGGCGCCGGCGAAGGCGTACAACCCCCTGTTCATCTACGGGGAGTCGGGCCTCGGCAAGACGCATCTGCTGCACGCCATCGGGCACTACGCGCGGAGCCTCTACCCGGGCACGCGCGTGCGGTACGTGAGCTCCGAGGAGTTCACCAACGAGTTCATCAACTCCATCCGCGACGGCAAGGGCGACAGCTTCCGCAAGCGCTACCGCGAGATGGACATCCTGCTCGTCGACGACATCCAGTTCCTGGCGGACAAGGAGTCGACGCAGGAGGAGTTCTTCCACACCTTCAACACGCTCCACAACGCCAACAAGCAGATCGTGCTGTCCTCCGACCGGCCGCCCAAGCAGCTGGTGACGCTGGAGGACCGGCTGCGGAACCGTTTCGAGTGGGGCCTGATCACCGACGTCCAGCCGCCGGAGCTGGAGACGCGCATCGCGATCCTGCGCAAGAAGGCGGTGCAGGAGCAGCTCAACGCCCCGCCGGAGGTGCTGGAGTTCATCGCCTCCCGGATCTCGCGCAACATCCGCGAGCTGGAAGGCGCGCTGATCCGGGTGACGGCCTTCGCGTCGCTCAACCGGCAGCCGGTGGACCTGGGGCTCACGGAGATCGTCCTCAAGGACCTGATGCCCGGGGGCGACGACTCGGCCCCGGAGATCACCTCGACGGCCATCATGAGCGCGACCGCCGACTACTTCGGGCTCACCGTCGAGGACCTGTGCGGCACCTCGCGCGGACGCGCGCTGGTGACCGCCCGGCAGATCGCGATGTACCTGTGCCGCGAGCTGACGGACCTGTCGCTGCCGAAGATCGGCGCGCTGTTCGGCGGCCGGGACCACACCACGGTGATGCACGCCGACCGGAAGATCCGCAATCTGATGGCCGAGCGGCGGTCCATCTACAACCAGGTCACCGAGCTGACCAACCGCATCAAGGCCGGCTGACGGCCCGCACGCACCCCTGAGGGCGCCCTCGGAGAGATCCGGGGGCGCCCTTCTTCGTGTTCCGGACGTCCCTGCTTCGTGTCGCAGACGGCCTTCTTCGCGCTCCGGACCCCCGGCGGGCGACGACGGACGTCCACACCGCGACGCCGGCCCCGCGCGCTGTTCGATTTCCGCCACGGGTTACGGCCTTCCTCCACAGATTCGGCGACTTTTTTCCGTCCACACGCTGGGGACCGGAAAGTTGTCCCGACACCGTCCACAACCGCCCCTGGTGAGAAGCTGTCTGCGCAGGTCACCTGCCTGTGGATCCGTGGACGAACGATCTCCACAGACTGTGGACGACGGGATGATCCACAGGCTGTGCATCAAGTTGTCCACGGGCTTCCCACAGGCTGAGGCCGGTTGTCCCCAGTGACCGGCCGCTTCTCCACATGGCTGTCCACTGTTCGGCAACGCGACGCGCCCTCTCACCGCCCCGAGTGAAAGGCGTCACACCGAGGTGCCGGAGGGGGCTGTGGGAAAGGACCTCAAACCTGGGGACGTGTCTGGGGAGAACTCGGCCTCCCCTGTGCACGGGATGTGCAGAACTTTCCGTTCTCCACAGCAGGGCCCGGTTGTCCACCGCCCCCACCCACAGGACCCGTGGACAAAAAACCGGCCTTGAGCTGCGAAAACGAGGTTATCCACGGTATCCACAGGCCCTACTACTACTCCCGACTAGAGAGAGCGAGGAATTCGTTTCGAAGGGGGCCCTGTGCACAACTCGCTGTCCCGGCCTCGACTGCCACTCGTCACGACTTGACCCCGACGGGCACCTACTGTCAGTGCGGTGCGTCAGACTGGACCCCGGTGTCCTTCCCCTCCGAGGGGCCGACGACACCGAGTCAGACGACGAAGCCAGGCAGGGCGAGAAGCGCCGGCAACAGCAGGAGGCGGCAACAGTGAAGATCCGGGTGGAACGCGACGTACTCGCGGAGGCAGTGGCCTGGGCGGCTCGCAGCCTCCCGGCCCGTCCGCCGGCGCCTGTCCTCGCCGGCCTGCTGCTCAAGGCCGACGACGGCCAGCTGAGCCTGTCCAGCTTCGACTACGAGGTCTCCGCGCGCGTGTCGGTCGAGGCCGAGGTCGAGGAGGAGGGCACGGTCCTGGTCTCCGGCCGCCTGCTCGCCGACATCTCCCGCGCCCTTCCCAACCGTCCGGTGGAGATCTCCACGGACGGTGTGCGGGCGACGGTGGTTTGCGGCTCCTCGCGGTTCACACTCCACACACTGCCTGTGGAGGAGTACCCGGCCCTGCCCCAGATGCCGAACGCGACGGGCACGGTCCCCGGCGAGGTCTTCGCCTCCGCCGTGCAGCAGGTCGCCATCGCGGCCGGCCGTGACGACACGCTGCCCGTCCTCACCGGTGTGCGCATCGAGATCGAGGGCGACACGGTGACGCTGGCCTCCACCGACCGCTATCGCTTCGCGGTCCGCGAGTTCCTGTGGAAGCCGGAGAACCCGGAGGCGTCCGCGGTCGCCCTGGTGCCCGCCAAGACCCTGCTGGACACGGCCAAGGCGCTGACCAGTGGCGACCAGGTCACCCTGGCGCTGTCCGGCTCCGGCGCCGGTGAGGGCCTGATCGGCTTCGAGGGCGCCGGCCGCCGCACCACCACGCGTCTGCTGGAGGGCGACCTCCCGAAGTACCGCACGCTGTTCCCGACGGAGTTCAACAGCGTCGCCGTGATCGAGACCGCCCCCTTCGTGGAGGCCGTGAAGCGCGTGGCCCTGGTCGCCGAGCGCAACACCCCGGTGCGGCTGAGCTTCGAGCAGGGCGTGCTGATCCTGGAGGCCGGTTCCAGCGACGACGCACAGGCTGTGGAAAGGGTCGACGCCCAGCTCGAGGGCGACGACATCTCCATCGCCTTCAACCCGACGTTCCTGCTGGACGGCCTGAGCGCCATCGACTCCCCGGTGGCCCAGCTGTCGTTCACCACGTCCACCAAGCCGGCGCTGCTCAGCGGCCGCCCGGCGATGGACGCGGAGGCGGACGAGGCCTACAAGTACCTGATCATGCCGGTGCGGCTCAGCGGCTGATCCGTGGCCCGCGGCGAAGCCGCAGGTGGGGACGGGCGTGTGAGCGCGTATGCCCACAGATGTGCGCGAGCGTCCGGGTTTAGGCTCGGACGCCGGTACGACAAGTGCCGGCACGTCCCGTCGCAACCTTAAGGAACACATCTGATGGAGCTCGGTCTCGTCGGTCTCGGCAAGATGGGCGGCAACATGCGCGAGCGGCTGCGCCGCGCGGGCCACACCGTCGTCGGTTACGACCGCAACCCGGACCTCGCCGACGTCCACAGCCTGCGAGAGCTTGTGGACAAGCTCAGCGGGCCCCGCGTGGTGTGGGTGATGGTCCCGGCCGGTGCGGCGACCCAGTCCACCGTCGACGAGCTGGCCGAGCTGCTGGAGCCCGGCGACGTCGTCGTGGACGGCGGCAACTCCCGCTGGACCGACGACGAGAAGCACGCCGCGGAGCTGGCGGCCAAGGGCATCGGCTTCGTCGACTGCGGCGTCTCCGGCGGCGTCTGGGGCCTGGAGAACGGCTACGCGCTGATGTACGGCGGCTCCAAGGAGGACGTCGCCAAGGTGCAGCCGATATTCGACGCCCTCAAGCCGGAGGGCGACTTCGGCTCGGTGCACGCCGGCAAGGTCGGCGCGGGCCACTTCGCGAAGATGGTCCACAACGGCATCGAGTACGCCATGATGCAGGCCTACGCCGAGGGCTGGGAGCTGCTGGAGAAGGTCGACTCGGTGACCGACGTCCGGGAGGTGTTCCGCTCCTGGCAGGAGGGCACCGTCATCCGCTCCTGGCTGCTCGACCTGGCGGTCAACGCCCTCGACGAGGACGAGCACCTGGACGAGCTCCGGGGTTATGCACAGGACTCCGGTGAGGGACGCTGGACTGTGGAGGCCGCCATCGACAACGCGGTCCCGCTGCCGGCGATCACCGCCTCGCTGTTCGCGCGGTTCGCCTCGCGCCAGGAGGACTCGCCGCAGATGAAGATGATCGCGGCGCTGCGGAACCAGTTCGGCGGCCACGCGGTCGAGAAGAAGTAGTCCACAGGGACGTCATCCGTCCACGGGACCGATGTCCACAGGACCGCGCGGCGGTCCACAACGCCGGAGGAGGTCGGCGGAACGACCATGCACGTCACGCATCTGTCGCTGGCCGACTTCCGCTCCTACCCCCGGGTCGAGGTCCCGCTCGACCCCGGGGTCACGGCCTTCGTCGGTCCCAACGGGCAGGGCAAGACGAACCTCGTCGAGGCGGTCGGCTACCTCGCCACCCTCGGCAGCCACCGGGTGTCCTCGGACGCTCCGCTGGTGCGCATGGGAGCCGACCGCGCGATCGTCAGGGCCCAGGTCCGCCAGGGCGACCGGCAGCAGCTGGTCGAGCTGGAGCTCAACCCGGGACGTGCCAACCGCGCCCGCATCAACCGGTCCTCGCAGGTGAGGCCGCGTGACGTGCTGGGCATCGTGCGGACGGTGCTGTTCGCGCCCGAGGACCTGGCACTGGTCAAGGGCGATCCGGGTGAGCGCCGGCGCTTCCTGGACGAGCTGATCACGGCGCGCTCCCCGCGCATGGCGGGCGTGCGCTCCGACTACGACCGGGTGCTCAAGCAGCGCAACACGCTGCTGAAGTCGGCGGCGCTGGCCCGCAGGCACGGCGGCCGCACCCTGGACCTGTCCACGCTCGACGTGTGGGACCAGCACCTCGCCCGCGCGGGCGCCGAGCTGCTGGCGCAGCGCCTGGACCTGCTGGCCGCGCTGCAGCCGCTGGCCGACAAGGCGTACGAGCAGCTGGCGCCCGGCGGAGGTCCGGTGGCGCTGGAGTACAAGCCGTCGGCGCCCGGCGAGGCGCACACCCGGGAGGATCTCTTCGAGCAGCTGATCGCCGCGCTCGCGGAGGTCCGCAAGCAGGAGATCGAGCGCGGGGTCACCCTGGTCGGCCCGCACCGCGACGACCTGCTGCTCAAGCTGGGCCAGATGCCCGCCAAGGGCTACGCGTCGCACGGCGAGTCCTGGTCGTACGCGCTGGCGCTGCGGCTGGCCTCCTACGACCTGCTGCGGGCCGAGGGCAACGAGCCGGTGCTGGTGCTCGACGACGTCTTCGCGGAGCTGGACGCGCGCCGCCGGGAGCGACTGGCCGAACTGGTGGCCCCCGGTGAGCAGGTGCTGGTGACGGCCGCCGTCGACGACGACGTGCCGCACGTGCTGGCGGGCGCGCGGTTCGCCGTGTCCGAGGGGACGGTGGAGCGCGCGTGAGTGGACAGCAGCCGCCCGCGGGCGGCACCGGCAAGGAACCTGAGCCCTCGGGCGTCGACCTGGCGCGGGTGGCGCTGCGTGCGGCCCGGGAGGCGGCACGCGCGCGTGGCGACGCGGCGCAGCAGAAGAAGCAGGCGCGGCGCGGGGGCCTGCGCTCCGGCGCGCGGGGCGACCGGCGCGATCCGATGGCGCTGGGCGCGGCGATCAACCGGCTGCTGACCGAGCGCGGCTGGGAGGCCCCGGCGGCGGTCGGCGGGGTGATGGGGCGCTGGTCGGAGATCGTCGGCGAGGACGTCGCCAAGCACTGCGAGCCGGAGCGCTACGACGAGGACGAGCGCGTGCTGGTGGTGCGCTGCGACTCGACGGCCTGGGCGACCAATCTGCGGCTGCTGGCGCCGACGCTGGTGGCCCGTCTCAACGACGACCTCGGGCACGGCACCGTGCGGCTGATCAAGGTCGTCGGACCCACCGGTCCGGCCCGCCGTTACGGCCCGCTGAGGGCCCCCGGCAGCACCGGTCCGGGCGACACGTACGGGTGATCCGGGGCTTTTTCCGCCTCGCCGCGCACACGTGAGAGACATCACATCCGGGTGTCCGAGCACCGCGTTCGCGGGCCGGATGCCCGCTTCGCCGTGCCGTCGGACGCGGTCGCGAATCGCCACCTGACTCCTAAGTAGCCAAGGGTTGACGGCCGGAAGCGCTGAGTGCCCTCGTGGGGCCTCTGGAGCCCCCATCCGCATATCGGGAGTCGGGCGAGGCCGTTTCCGGGCGGCACATGCGGACTCAGTGGCCCGCAAACCCCCATCGATGTCAGCGCTACCGGTAGACTGGAAGACAATCCCGCCCCGATCGTGGGGACCGCCCGGGAAGACGCTGAGCAACGCTGATCAAGGCTTACCAACGCAACATGCCGCAGCCGCTCCGGCAACCTGCCGACGAGCCCGGCTCGTGCTGTGCCAGAAAGGGCGCTTCGTGGCCGATTCCGGCAACCCCAACGAGAACATCCCGTCCACCGACACCGCCGCCGGCGACGCGGCAGGCTCCCCGACCGGAGACGCCACGTCGTACGACGCGAGTGCCATCACCGTCCTCGAGGGCCTGGACGCGGTCCGCAAGCGCCCCGGCATGTACATCGGGTCGACGGGCGAGCGGGGCCTGCACCACCTGGTGCAGGAGGTCGTCGACAACTCGGTCGACGAGGCGCTGGCCGGTTACGCGGACACCATCGACGTGACGATCCTGGCCGACGGCGGCGTCCGCGTCGTCGACAACGGCCGTGGCATCCCCGTGGGCATCGTCCCCTCCGAGGGCAAGCCCGCCGTCGAGGTGGTCCTGACCGTGCTGCACGCGGGCGGCAAGTTCGGCGGCGGCGGTTACGCGGTCTCCGGCGGTCTGCACGGCGTGGGCGTGTCCGTGGTCAACGCGCTGTCGACGCGCGTCGCCGTCGAGGTGAAGACCGACGGCTACCGCTGGACGCAGGAGTACAAGCTGGGCGTGCCCACCGCGCCCCTGCAGCGGCACGAGCCGACGGAGGAGACGGGCACGTCGGTCACCTTCTGGGCCGACCCCGACATCTTCGAGACCACGGACTACTCGTTCGAGACGCTCTCCCGGCGCTTCCAGGAGATGGCGTTCCTGAACAAGGGCCTGCGGATCAACCTCACCGACGAGCGTGAGTCGGCGAAGGCGACCGCCGGCGCGGACGAGGCAGGCGAGGACGAGAAGCACGAGGTCAAGAGCGTCTCGTACCACTACGAGGGCGGCATCGTCGACTTCGTGAAATACCTCAACTCCCGCAAGGGCGAGGTGATCCACCCCACCGTCATCGACCTCGAGGCGGAGGACAAGGAGCGGCACCTGTCGCTCGAGGTCGCCATGCAGTGGAACAGCGGCTACACGGAGGGCGTGTACTCGTTCGCCAACATCATCCACACCCACGAGGGCGGTACGCACGAGGAGGGCTTCCGTGCGGCGCTGACCTCGCTGATCAACAAGTACGCGCGCGACAAGAAGCTGCTCCGCGAGAAGGACGACAACCTCACCGGTGACGACATCCGCGAGGGTCTGACCGCGATCATCTCGGTCAAGCTGAGCGAGCCGCAGTTCGAGGGCCAGACCAAGACCAAGCTGGGCAACACCGAGGTGAAGACCTTCGTGCAGAAGGTCGTCTACGAGCACCTCGCCGACTGGCTGGACCGCAACCCGAACGAGGCCGCGGACATCGTCCGCAAGGGCATCGCGGCGGCCACCGCGCGCGTGGCGGCCCGTAAGGCGCGCGACCTGACGCGCCGCAAGGGCCTGCTGGAGTCGGCGTCGCTGCCGGGCAAGCTGTCCGACTGCCAGTCGAACGACCCGACCAAGTGCGAGATCTTCATCGTCGAGGGTGACTCCGCCGGCGGCTCGGCCAAGTCCGGCCGTAACCCCGAGTACCAGGCGATCCTCCCGATCCGAGGAAAGATCCTCAACGTCGAGAAGGCGCGCATCGACCGGATCCTGCAGAACCAGGAGATCCAGGCGATGATCTCCGCGTTCGGCACCGGCGTGCACGAGGACTTCGACATCGAGAAGCTCCGCTATCACAAGATCATCCTGATGGCGGACGCCGACGTCGACGGCCAGCACATCAACACCCTGCTGCTGACGTTCCTGTTCCGCTTCATGCGGCCGCTCGTCGAGGCCGGGCACGTGTTCCTCTCCCGTCCCCCGCTCTACAAGATCAAGTGGGGCAAGGACGACTTCGAGTACGCGTACTCCGACCGCGAGCGCGACGCGCTGATCGAGATGGGCCGCAACGCCGGCAAGCGCATCCGTGAGGACTCCGTCCAGCGCTTCAAGGGCCTCGGTGAGATGAACGCCGAGGAACTGCGCATCACCACGATGGACCAGGAGCACCGGGTCCTCGGCCAGGTCACCCTGGACGACGCCGCCCAGGCCGACGACCTCTTCTCCGTCCTGATGGGCGAGGACGTCGAGGCCCGCCGCGCGTTCATCCAGCGCAACGCCAAGGACGTCCGCTTCCTCGACATCTGAGTCGGTCTCAGCTGACCGCACCAGGAAGGACCTTCACCAGCAATGACCGACGAGAACACTCCCGTCACGCCCCTCGAGGACCCGGACGCGGCCGGCATGCGCGTCGAGCCGGTCGGGCTCGAGACGGAGATGCAGCGCTCGTACCTCGACTACGCGATGTCCGTCATCGTGTCGCGTGCGCTGCCCGACGTCCGTGACGGCCTCAAGCCCGTCCACCGCCGTGTGCTGTACGCGATGTACGACGGCGGCTACCGCCCCGAGCGCGGCTTCTACAAGTGCGCCCGCGTCGTCGGCGACGTCATGGGCAACTACCACCCGCACGGCGACTCCTCGATCTACGACGCGCTGGTCCGCCTGGCGCAGCCGTGGTCGATGCGGATGCCGCTGGTGGACTCCAACGGCAACTTCGGCTCCCCGGGCAACGACCCGGCGGCGGCGATGCGCTACACCGAGTGCAAGATGGCGCCGCTGTCGATGGAGATGGTCCGTGACATCGACGAGGAGACCGTCGACTTCACGGACAACTACGACGGCCGCTCCCAGGAGCCGACGGTCCTGCCGGCCCGCTTCCCGAACCTGCTGATCAACGGCTCGGCGGGTATCGCGGTCGGCATGGCGACCAACATCCCGCCGCACAACCTGCGCGAGGTCGCCGCCGGCGCCCAGTGGTACCTGGAGAATCCCGAGGCGTCGCACGAGGAGCTGCTGGACGCGCTCATCGAGCGCATCAAGGGCCCCGACTTCCCGACCGGCGCCCTCGTGGTGGGCCGCAAGGGCATCGAGGAGGCGTACCGCACGGGCCGCGGCTCGATCACCATGCGCGCGGTGGTCGAGGTCGAGGAGATCCAGAACCGCCAGTGCCTGGTGGTCACGGAGCTGCCGTACCAGACCAACCCCGACAACCTCGCGCAGAAGATCGCCGACCTGGTGAAGGACGGCAAGATCGGCGGCATCGCCGACGTGCGCGACGAGACGTCCTCGCGGACCGGCCAGCGCCTGGTCATCGTGCTGAAGCGGGACGCGGTCGCCAAGGTCGTGCTGAACAACCTGTACAAGCACACCGATCTGCAGACCAACTTCGGCGCCAACATGCTGGCCTTGGTCGACGGGGTGCCCCGCACGCTGTCCCTGGACGCGTTCATCCGCCACTGGGTGACGCACCAGATCGAGGTCATCGTCCGCCGTACGCGCTTCCGGCTGCGCAAGGCCGAGGAGCGGGCGCACATCCTGCGCGGTCTGCTGAAGGCCCTGGACGCCATCGACGAGGTCATCGCGCTGATCCGGCGCAGTGACACCGTCGACGTCGCGCGCGGCGGCCTGATGGACCTGCTGGAGATCGACGAGATCCAGGCCAACGCCATCCTCGAGATGCAGCTGCGCCGGCTGGCCGCCCTGGAGCGCCAGAAGATCGTCCAGGAGCACGACGAGCTCCAGGCGAAGATCAGTGAGTACAACGAGATCCTGGCCTCCCCGGTCCGCCAGCGCGGCATCGTCAGCCAGGAGCTGGCCGCGATCGTCGAGAAGTACGGCGACGACCGCAAGACGAAGCTGATCCCCTACGAGGGCGACATGTCCATCGAGGACCTGATCGCCGAGGAGGACATCGTCGTCACGGTCACGCGGGGCGGCTACATCAAGCGCACCAAGACCGACGACTACCGGGCGCAGAAGCGCGGCGGCAAGGGCGTGCGCGGGGCGAAGCTCAAGGAAGACGACATCGTCAACCACTTCTTCGTCTCCACCACGCACCACTGGCTGCTGTTCTTCACCAACAAGGGCCGCGTGTACCGGGTGAAGGCGTACGAGCTCCCCGACGCGGGCCGCGACGCGCGCGGGCAGCACGTGGCGAACCTGCTGGCCTTCCAGCCGGACGAGACCATCGCCCAGATCCGCGCCATCCGCGACTACGACGCGACGCCCTACCTGGTCCTGGCCACCAAGGGCGGCCTGGTGAAGAAGACCCCGCTGAAGGACTACGACTCCCCGCGGTCCGGCGGTGTCATCGCGATCAACCTGCGTGAGCGCGAGGACGGATCCGACGATGAACTGATCGGCGCCGAACTCGTCTCGGCCGAGGACGATCTGCTGCTGATCAGCAAGAAGGCACAGTCGATCAGGTTCACGGCGACGGACGAGGCGCTGCGGCCCATGGGCCGTGCCACCTCGGGTGTCAAGGGCATGAGTTTCCGCGAAGGGGACGAGCTGCTCTCGATGAATGTTGTTCGACCCGGTACGTTCGTGTTCACTGCCACAGACGGCGGGTACGCGAAGCGGACCGCTGTCGACGAGTACCGCGTCCAGGGCCGCGGCGGCCTCGGCATCAAGGCCGCCAAGATCGTCGAGGACCGCGGTTCCCTCGTCGGCGCGCTGGTGGTCGAGGAGAACGACGAGATCCTCGCCATCACGCTGTCGGGTGGTGTGATTCGCACGCGAGTCAACGAGATCAGGGAAACCGGCCGTGACACCATGGGCGTCCAACTGATCAACCTGAGCAAGCGCGATGCCGTGGTCGGCATCGCCCGTAACGCCGAAGCAGGACGCGAGGCGGAGGAAGTCGACGGCGACGTGGTCGTCGACGAGTCCGCCGACGGGGACGCGACCACCGGTACGGACCAGGGCGAGGCGCCCTCGTCCGAGTAGCACGAGGAGTGAGTCAGCGTGAGCGGAGCCACGGGCGCCGGACCGGCCGGTACCAGTACGGGAACGGACGGCGGCGGCCGTGGCTCCGCCGCGCGGGCGACAGATCCGCACACGACCAATCTCAAAGCGATCAAGGCGCCGGTCCCCGACGCCTCCTCGTCCACCAGGCAGGGATCCCAGGGGGGAACCGTGACGGACACCCGAGGCCCGCAGGCCGCACCCGGTCAGGGTGCTGCCGCTCCGGCGGCCTCACCGCTGCCGGGGGAACGGCAGCCGCAGCAGCAGGCGGGCCCGTACCACCCGCCGCAGGCCTACCCGGCCCAGGCCGGCGCGGCCGCCGCCCGCACGGGAGCGGTGCGCCGTCCCCGCACGGGCGCCAGCACCACCCCGCGCGTGCGCAAGGCGCGTCTGCGGGTGGCGAAGGCCGACCCGTGGTCGGTGATGAAGGTCAGCTTCCTGCTGTCGATCGCGCTCGGCATCTGCACGATCGTCGCGGCCGCGGTGCTGTGGATGGTCATGGACGCCATGGGCGTCTTCTCGACCGTCGGCGGCACGATCTCGGAGGCGACCGGCTCGGAGGGCTCGAACGGCTTCGACCTGCAGTCGTTCCTGTCGCTGCCGAACGTTCTGATGTTCACCACGGTCATCGCCGTCATCGACGTCATCCTGGCGACGGCGCTGGCGACCCTGGGCGCGTTCATCTACAACCTCTCGGCCGGTTTCGTGGGCGGCGTCGAGCTGACCCTGGCCGAGGACGAGTGACCAGCTCACCGGTCGCGCCCGGGCCGCGCTGACGCCCCGCGGGAAACCGATTTTGGGACTGCCCCGGTCGTGCGCTAATCTTCAGGAGTCAGCGCGCGGGACACACCCCGCACAGCGCGGCGGGGCTATAGCTCAGTTGGTTAGAGCGCATCCCTGATAAGGATGAGGCCACAGGTTCAAATCCTGTTAGCCCCACCAGCGAAGAGACCCCCAGTCGATCCCGGCTGGGGGTCTTTGACATCCATGGCTGACATCAGCCGATGAGCGGATCTTCCAGAAGCTCGGCGAGCATGCCCACCGCTTCGCGCTCACTGTCGCCGACGACGTGCGTGTAGACGTCCATGGTCATGCTGATCTGGCTGTGCCGGAGGATCGCCTGAGCGACCTTGGGATGCACCTTCAGGAAGGCGAGCAGGGTCCCGCAGGTGTGCCGGGCGAGGCGGACCGGGATTCGGCGCACACCGGCCCGCCTGACGAGCCGATCGAAGGTGCGGGAGAAACCCACCGGGTCGATCATCCCGTCGTGCTCGGAGGAGAAGATCAGGTCTTGGTCCGGTGCCTGAGCCCAGTGTTCACCGGCGATCTTCCGCTCCAGCTCCTGTAGCTCCCGGCGCTCATCAGTTCTCCCAGCGTTGAAGACGAGGCAGCCCAAAGCGGACTGCATGACGCTCGCTGTTCTAGGACTGCGAGCCGCTGAGAGAGATAGTGCACCGCAGTCCTAGGACTATGTTTCACTAGACCTCGTTGAGAGGGATTCGAGATGGCGTCCAAGTGGCGGGAGCTGGCGGACAAGCTGGCCGAGCAGATCAGAAGGGGTGACTACGCCCCTGGCCAGCGCTTGCCTCACATCCGAGAACTCGTCGACGCCGGCGAAGGCTCCAAGGCAACCGTGCACGCGGCCTACAAGGCTCTGGAAGCCGAGGGCCTGGTCACCTCTTCACGCGGCCACGGCACGATCGTGCGCCAACAGGTCCCCCTTAAGCGCTTGGGCATCGCCCGCTACGACAAGGCCAAGTGGCGAGACGGCGACGAGGTCGCGTTCATCGCGGACCGCGTGGCATCGGGCCGCACCTACCGCCGGAACGAGCAGACCCAGACGGTGAGCCGCGTCGTGGCACCGCCGGAGGTCGCAGCCGCACACGGGCTGCCGGAAGCCGCGGAGGTCTACGCACGCGCCCGCCTGGTCAAAGAAGGCGACCAGCCGACGCACACGCTCACCAGCTACTACCGGCCCGAGCACGTGGAAGGGACGCGACTGGTCGATCCCACCCCGGGCCCCGCCAGCCGAGGCGGCGGATTCCGCGTGCTGCACGACGCGGGTTACGAGATCGACCACATGAAGGAGCAGTTGTTCGCTCGCGCCGCCACACCGGCCGAGGTGAAGCAGCTCCAGTTGCCGCCGGGCGAACCGGTGGTCGAGCTGCACCGGACGATCTACACGGCGGACGGCACCGTCGTGGAGTTCGCCATCGGGGTACACGCGGCATCACGCTTCGCGTGGGAGTACGACTTCAAGGTGCCCGACTCGGCGAGGGACGGAGAAGGACAGCAGTGATCTCGACGCAGGATTGGGCCGACGCCCGGCGTGTATGGGACTACCACCAGATGGGCCATGCACCCCGGCCGTGCTCGGTGGCCATCGGACTCGGCAGTCACGACCTGGGAGTGGCTGACACTGCCGTGGACCTGTACAAGCGCGGCATGGCCCCTCTGCTCGTGTTCACCGGAGCCACCAGCCCGACGACGCGGAAGCGCATGCCCCGCGGCGAAGCCGTCCACTACCGCGAGCGGGCACTGGAGCTGGGGGTTCCCAGTAAAGCCATCCTCGTGGAGCCGCACGCCCGGAACACCGGGGAGAACATCCGCTTCTCCCGGAAGGTATTGGAGGAGAGCGGGGTGGAGGTCGCCTCCGTGCTGCTGATCAGCAAGCCGTACGAGGAGCGGCGCGCGTACGCCACGGCACGCAAGCTTTGGCCCGAGGTCGAAGTCGTCAGCGCTTCCACGCCTATGACCTTCGCCGAGTACGTCGACTCCATCGGCGACGCCCGCTTGGTGATCGACATGCTTGTCGGTGCCCTGCAACGGCTGATGATCTACCCGGATCAGGGATTCATGATCCGCCAGCCAGTACCCGGTGACGTGGCCGAGGCGTACGAGCGCCTGTGCCAAGCCGGGTACACGAGCCGACTCACGACCGCCGCGACATCTTCGACCTGACCAGCGGAACGAGAGCTGTTACAGGTTTCTCTACCTCATCAAGCACCCGTCGTCGCTTCGCTCCTCCGGGCGGGAGCGGGTGGCCGGCGGCGCCCGCGCTCATGTCTCCGCCCCGCTCGGCACCGCCGGCCACCCGCTCCCGCCCAAGAGGCAGGCACAGAGTGCATGAGGTCAGAACACGTCGTGGCTGGGGCGGTCGGCTCCGCGACTTTAGCCAGCCACTTTGGCGCGAGCCTCGAAGATCATGGCCCCAACGTCGTGCTTTAACGGGCAGGTCCACAGACTGCCCGACGCGCCGGAAGCTTACGGGGCCATGATCACTCGCGCCAAAGCAGCTCCCGGCCAAAGTCGCTACGCCGACCGCTCTGTAGGGTGCGGCACCATGACTCCTGACGTGCCTCGGGACCCGAAGCGCAGCGACGCTGCGAGGTGGGAAGAGCTCGTCGCCCGATACGCGTGGGCCGATGCCGATGAGCCCGATGCGTACACCTTCTCCGTGATTGCAGGAAAAACGGAGAGCGAGGTGATCCGGGCGTTCGGTGGCGATCCCGAGGCGTCGCGGCTCATGACCTCCGCCGAGACCGCCGGCGAGCTGGCGGCTCAGCTCTATATGGAGGACTACGAGCTGCTTCAAGTGGTCACCGTCGACCGACGCGTCATCGCCATCGAATGGGGCTACCACGGCAGCATCCCGGAGATCGCCCGACGAGCGTCCGCTGGCGGAGGCGGGTTCTTCAGCGTCTACCGCAGTGTTAATGCCCGGTACCAGGTCATGCACGCCGTTGACGGCCGCGTAGAGGGGATGTTCGACCCCTTCGAGCTGGAGGACGCGGAGTGGATGGACCCGCAACCGGAGGTCCCCGCCTGGGCAGAAGGGGTCGCCTTCCACATGGAGACCCTGTGCGCCGAGTCATTCGCGCTGATGGAACGCACCATGGGTGTGGCCGTCGATCCCAGGTGGATGGACATCGCGCTTCGCACCGTGCGGCTCACCTCACCCTCTGAGCTCTTCGGCCAATCAGACGCGGCATGGCTCCCATGAGCTCGGTTGCGATGGACTGATCTGTCAAGAGGACAACTGCCGCCTGACATCAGCGGCTGACACCAACAGGCGCGATCAGCGGCGGTAGGCGGCGAACCCCAACGGACGATCAGCCAAGGCTCAGAGCCGGTTGGCCGACGCCAACGAATCCCAATGCTCGACCTGATAAGGATGAGGCCACAGGTTCAAATCCTGTTAGCCCCACAGCAAGGAAACCCCCGGTCCACTCGGACCGGGGGTTTTTGCACTGCGCGGGCCGGCAGCGGCCGGTTACGGTCGCCGGATGACATCCGATCCCACGCCGCCCGCCGCGGACGTCGCGGCGCTGCCCACGGCGGAGTTCGCCTTTCCCGGCCCGCTGCGCGACCGGCTGGTCGCGGCGGTCCTCGACGGCTCCAAGACCGCCACGACAGGGCTCGTCGCCGAGTACGAGCGCGAGGGGGAGCCCCTGCCCGAGGTCGGGGACCGTTCCGTGCTCGTCGACTCGGGCGGCCGGCCGGTGGCCGTCCTGGAGGTGACGGACGTGCGTGTCGTCCCGCTGGCGCGGGTGGATCTCGCCCATGCGGTGGACGAGGGCGAGGGGCACGGTGGCGTGGACGAGTGGCGCGCCGGTCACGAGCGGTTCTGGGGCGGCGAGGAGATGCGTGCGGCGCTGGGCGACCCGGACTTCGCCGTGGACGACGCGACGCCGGTCGTTCTGGAGCGCTTCCGCGTCGTCGCCGACCTGCGCGGCTCCGGCTGAGCCGCGCCACCCCTCGCGTGGCGCGATGGCCGGCGGTACGGTCGCGGGCCCGTGGTGCCGATGGGAAGGTGGGGCCTCATGGCGAGTCGGATCAGGGAACTGGTGCTGGAGTTGCCGTGACCCTGAGCTGCTCGCGCGGTTCTGGTGCGAGGTGCTCGGCTTCGCGGAACTGGACCGGGACGGCGAGGACATCGAGATCGGTCCGCGTGAGGGGTTCGGCGGGGCGCGGCCGACGCTCGTCCTCAGCAAGCAGGAGCGTCCGCGGCCGGACAGGACACGGCTGCACATCGACGTGAACGCCACCGACCGTCACCAGGACGCCGAACCGGGGCGTCTGCCGGCGCCCGGGGCGCGGCCGGCCGACGTGGGGCAGACCGGCGAGGAGCCGTGGCATGTGCTCGCTGACCCGGAGGGCAATGTGTTCTGCCTGCTGAGGAGGCGTCTCGGCCCGCTCTGAGAGCTTGTCGAGGGCCCTGTGGTGCCGGAGGCTCCACGGAAGCCTCACAGAGGCCCACGCCGCCGTGTGCGGGCGCTGAGTCCGGACATGACCCGGACCCCGGTCGGAGGGCGACCGGGGTCTTCGTTCTCTCTGCTCGTGTCGTGCCGTTGTGCTGTACGCAAGTTCGCCAGGACTCCGGTGAAGCAGCGACGGCACGAGGAGGGTCGGGTCAGGAAGAGCAGCGGGGGCGCGGTGGCCTCAGCGTTGCAGGGGGATCCGTGCGGAGGCGGGTGCGGGAAGCGTGGTCACGGTGTCCGGGGAGCAGTGCGCGGGAACCAGCTCGGACTCGGGGCGTTCGGAGGAACGGGCCTGTTCCGCCTCGGCGTCGGATTCCGCGGCCGTGTCCTCGAGGGGCCGGTGCCGGCAGCTGGGGGACTTGCCGTGTGCCTCGGCGTGGATGCGCTGCTTCATCGTGGGGGGCAGTGC
Organism: Streptomyces sp. P9-2; assembly: GCF_051903975.1. Classification (NCBI taxonomy): domain Bacteria; kingdom Bacillati; phylum Actinomycetota; class Actinomycetes; order Kitasatosporales; family Streptomycetaceae; genus Streptomyces; species Streptomyces sp. P9-2. The sequence goes on along the minus strand of NZ_CP192633.1, from coordinate 1,461,626 downwards.
TCTGATCAACGACCAGGACCACAGGGAGACCGCCGGCGCGGGCGCCTCGGTCTTCGGCGCGCTGTCGCTGTTGCGCGTCTTCTGGGTCTGGGGTACGGCCGCCGCGGCGGCCGTGGTGACGAGACCGAGCGCCGTGCACAGCGCGAGGAAGGCGGTGACAACGGCGTTCCACAGCTGCATGACCTTGTTCCTGGCCATGGCCCCTCACTTTCGGGTTGGGCGATTTGCGTACTTTCCTCATGATGTGTATGAGGGCCTCGAAGTGGTGGACCGACGCCCGTGCCGCGTGGATGTTCAGATGAACACCACTCGGATGGGCGCATGAAGTAAGAAAATCCCTGGTTACGGGAGGAAAGGGAGCGAAAACACCGTGCGTGCGGGTGTGATCACCCTCCGATCGGACCGTCCGCGTCCCGTCGATCCGGTTGTCTCCGGCGGCAGTTGGAGGCGGCGACGTAGGTCACCGATCGGTATCGACCGGTGTGTATAGTCGGGCGCCAGAGGTCCCCTACGTCAAGGAAAGACGAGGTCGCGCGGTGAAGAAGCTTCTCCTGGTCGCACTGGCCGCCATCGGCGGGCTCCTCGTGTACCGCCAGATCCAGGCGGATCGCGCCGAGCAGGATCTGTGGACGGAGGCGACTGACTCCGTGCCCACGGGTTCGTGAGTACCGACATACGACGCTGAACAGACCCCGGCCGCCTGTGCGGTCGGGGTTTTGTGCGGCCGGGACCTTGTGGGCGGGCCGCGCCCCCGGTGCAGGATGGGCGGCGGCAGGCAGCGGGACCCGGCGGCGACGAGGGGGGCGCGTGAGGGGACGGCAGGGCACGGCGCGGCGGACGACGGCACGGAGCCGGTACGTGGGACGCCTGGGCCTGGCGGCCGCGCTCGGACTGGGGACCGCGGCGACCGCCCTCACGGGGCAGCACGCCCAGGCCGCGGGCGAGGACACCGGCCTCATGTACGCCTTCGCCGAGGACGCCCGCCGGATCGAGGGCGCGGGGAGCACCGCGGACGCCGTGGAACTGGAGCCCGGCCGGACCTACCGCAGCACCCTCCCGCCCCACGCCAAGGTCTTCTTCCGTCTGGAACTGGACGACACCGAGACCGCGTACGCCTCCGCCACCGCCGTCCCGCCGTCCGGAACCGGCGTCTCCGTCGCCGACGGCGTCAAGGTGACCGTGGAGGACGCAGACGGCCGCTCCTGCGATACGGACACGGCGACCTTCGGAGCGCCGGGCAGCCCCCGTCCGGTCGCCGCATGGGCCATGCGGGAGATCTCCCCCAGGAGAAGCCTCTGCGCCGAGGCCGGGACGTACTACGTGATGGTCGAGCGCGCCGCCCCCGACGCGCGCGGTGCCTCGCCCGACCCCTGGGAGCTGGAGATCGGCACGGTCTCCGAGCCCGGGACGGAGACACCGGCCGGCACGAGGGCGCCCGAGGCGTGGGACTCGGCCACGCCCGCCCCCGTCCAGGGAACCGCTCAACGCCGCCCGGGCGGCGCGGGGTTCGCCCAGGCCACCCCGCTCGGCGAGGGCGTGTGGCGCGACGACATACGGCCGGGCCAGACGCTCTTCTACCAGGTCCCCGTCGACTGGGGCCGGCAGCTCCACGCCACCGCCGAACTGGGCAGCTCCGGCACGGACGCCTCCGGCTACGTCGCCTCCGCGCTCACCCTCGACCTCTACAACCCGGTGCGCGGGGAGGTCGACGACCTGTCCCTCGGTTACAACGGCGGGCAGAAGTCCAAGGCGCTGAAGCCCCTGCCGCCGGTCGCGTACGAGAACCGGCACGCCTCCGGGCAGCAGATCTCGGCGGTGCGGTTCGCCGGCGCCTACTACCTCGTCGCGCACCTGTCCCCGGAGGTCGCGGAGGACTTCGGCGACGGGCCCGTGCCGCTGACGCTGCGCGTGCGGCTGGGCGGGCCGGCGCAGGACGGGCCGGACTACGCGGGCGGGACCGTGCCCGCGGACGTCTTCACCGTCGGCGGCGGGGACGGCCTGACCTCCGGCGGGGGCGGTGACGCGGGCGACGAGACCCTGTACCGGGTGCTCGCGGCGGGCGGCATCGGCACCGGGAGCGCCCTGGTGATGGGGCTCGGGGTGTGGACGGTGGTGGCCCGGCGCCGGGGGGCGGGCCACCCGGGGTGACCCTGTGACGCCGCGACCCGGTGCGCCGTTGCCACTGGTGGTTCCGGTGGCGCGTGCTTGCGGCGGTGGCCGTCAGATGCGGGTGAGCGCCCAGAAGCCCACGGCGTAGCAGGCCAGCGCCAGCAGCAGTACGGGCACGGCGACCCGCGCCGGCGGACCGGGCCTGCGGACGCCGCGCCGGCGGTGGGAGCGAGGGGCCGGTGCCTTCTGTGCGGTCACCGTGTCCGGGTGCGGAACCTGGGACGACCGGGCGGTGTATTCAGCAGTGGAGGGTTCGGGACGCACGGCCGGTGGCGGCGGCAGGGGGGAGCGCAGCTGATGGGTGACTTCGTGGGCGGCGGCCTCGGGCGCCTGCTGCTGGTGGCCGTACGGGGGGTGGGGCACGTATTGCGGGGGGTGTGGCGGCTGCTCGGGGGAGCGCGGGAGGGGGACGGAGGAGGGCTTGGGCGGCGGCAGGGTGAAGCTGCCGGTGTCCGACAGGGCGGCGGACTGCGGGGCCGCGTCGGGTGGCGTCGCGGGGGAGCCGTGGGTGGTAGCGGTCGGGGTCGCGTGCCGTGGGTCGGCAGGAGCCCCGCCGCTCCCTGCGCTCTGCCCCGCCGTCCCGCTCGCGCCTTCGCCCGCACCCGCCGGCCCACCGACCTCCGGAGGCAGCCCGGACGCCCTCTTCTCCGGGCCGTCCTCCGTGAACCCGGGCGGCAGCGGGCCGAGTTGGTCGAAGATCTCGATCAGTTCGTCGTCGGGGCAGGGCTCCGGCAGCAGCTCCGCCGCCGCGGCGAGCGCCTTCCGCGCCCCTGTCGCCGTGCGGAAGCGCGCTGCCGGGTCGGGCTGCAGCAAGGTGGCCACCACCTGCCACAGCGGCTCGGGGATGCCCTTCGGGGCACCCGGCGTCCCGTGATCGGCGAAATACTGGATGAGGGCCTTGGCGTCCGGCTTCGCGCCCTCGAGCAGATACAGGGCGACCAGGCCCACGGCGAAGAGGTCGGCGGGGAAGTCCGGCTCCGCGCCCATCATCTGCTCGGGCGCGAGATACCCCGGGGTGCCGACGACCAGGTCGGTCTCCGTCAGCCGGGGCTCGCCCAGCCGCATCGCGATGCCGAAGTCGGACAGCCGGAGCTTCGGTCTGCCCCGGCCGGTGGCCTCCAGCAGCACGTTGGCGGGCTTGACGTCGCGGTGCACCACGTCCTCCGCGTGCACCGCGGCGAGCCCTGAGAGGAGCTGGTCGAGGAGGGTGCAGACGAACGCGGGTGGCAACGGTCCGTAGTCGCCGACCAGGTGCACCAGGGAGCCGCCGGCCACCAGGTCCATGGTGAACAGGACCTTGTCGTCGTCGGCGGCCCAGCTGGTGGGGGCGAGCACATGCGGGTGGTCGATCCGCAGAGCCTGCTCGCGCACGAAGCGCAGCAGCGAGTGGGCGTCGCTCTGCAGCAGCACCTTCGCGGCCACATAGCGGCGACGGCGGTGGTCCCAGGCGCGCCAGACCGCGCCCACACCCCCACGTCCGATCGGGTCGACCAGCTCGTACCGGCCGGCGAAGACCTCACCCATGGCTGTGCGTCGCTCCTCCCCCTGAGGTGTCCCCCGGTCTCTCCCCCACGACGAGCAATACGACTCCCCCCGAGCCTCGGCGTCCCCCGTGTCCCCCTGACCCCCACGTGTCACCGGCGGCCGAACCCCCTTCGGCCGCCGGGCGGTGCATCAGCTCTGGTGCGCCTGGTAGTGCGTGACCGCGTCGGCCGTGCGGCCGGCGCCGTAGACCCGGAGGAACTCCGCCAGCTCGGGGTGGGTGGGTGCGAGGGAGTCCGCGGCGTCGAGGATGTCGCCGGCGGCGGCCACCGAGCGCAGCAGGGACTGGATCTCGCGGACCACGCGCTTGACCGTGGGAGCACCTGAACTGCTCGTGGTCTGCGTGGTGTTGGTGAGGACGGAACCCCCCTGGGACTTCTTGATCTCCTCCATGCGCTCCGTCGCCTCGGCCGCGCTGACGCTGCCGTCCGCGACCTGCCCCGCCAGGTCCTGGAGCAGCTGCACGCGCTGGACCACCGCCGGATTGCCGATCTTCGCCCGCTGGCCGCTCATCAGCTGCGACAGCATCGGAGCGGACAGTCCGAGCACCCCCGCCAGACGGGCCTGGTTGAGACCCAGGTCGTCTATGAGCCTACGGAAGAGCGCCCCCAACGGCTCCCCGTACCAATTCCGCTGCAGTTCCCGCGCTCTGGCGGTGGCTTCCTGCTGTGCGGCGTCCATTGCGTCTCCCCATCGCTTCCCCATGAACCGTGGGTTCGCTAGAGCGAACCACGCCACGCATCTTACGGAGAGTGGTTGGTCACGGGGACCCCCAATCTTTTTGCGGAATCCCCGGGGGGACCCGGTACTCTTGTCCCGGACGCCTGCCGGGATCTGTTCTCCCTGGTGGACGCATTCCCTCCGGGGCCTTAGCTCAGTTGGTAGAGCGCTGTCTTTGCATGGCAGATGTCAGGGGTTCGACTCCCCTAGGCTCCACAGAAAAGACCCCTCCACCTGCGGAAACGCGGTGTGAGGGGTCTTGTTTCACGTGAAACGACGCGGCGGGACGGAGGATCAATTCCTCTGTCCCGCCGCGTCGTTCGCGCTGTTCCTCGTGATGACGGTGATCTTGCGCGGTCACTCCTCGTCGCGCTTGGCGGCCTCTTCCTCGGCCTCCTTGGCCGCGACCTCGGGGTCCAGGGAGGACCCCACGTCGCTGCCGTCCACGGAGGTCAAGGTGGTCGAGCCGGACACGTCCGTCGCGGCCGGCGGTTCCACCAGCCAGTCGGGGTTGGCCTGCTTGTCCCACCACTTCCACGCGGCGTAGGCGCCTCCGGCCACGGCGCCCAGGATCAGGACGACCTTGGCCGCACGGCCGGCCGCGGCCCGCCGCTGCTGCTTGCGCACGAGCTTCTGGATCTGCCGGGCCGTGACCTGGCCCCGCAGAGCGGCGAGCGCGGCGGCGCTCCTGGCCGCGGCCTCCTCCCGCGCGGGTCCGGCGGCGGCCACCGCCTGCTCGAGCACCGGCCGGGAGTACTCCGCGGCCTGGCGCGCGGCAAGGCGCGTGCGGACGGCGGCCTGGTGGGCGGCCTTGTCGACCTTCGGCGGCACGTGGGTCCGGGCCTGTTCCAGATACGGCTGCACACGGGCGTCGTACTGCACACGGGCCTGTTCCGCGGCCACGCGTGCCTGCTCCGCGGCCTGCGACACCTTGGGCGCGAGCCGTACGCGGGCCTCCTGTGCGTAGTGCGCGGCCCTGACCTTGGCCGTGTCGGCGTAGGGCGCCACCACTTCCGCGGCGTGCAGCACGCTGTCCTTCGCCGAACCGGTCGCGGCGCGCACGCTGTCGATGCGGGTCACGAGTTCCTCCTCCTCGGTGGCGTACGGTAATTCGACTTTCCACCCTTTTCCGGATCATGCCTGCCGGGTCGGCGCGCGGCATGCGTGGACGGGCGAACGGGTGCCGTCCCCGGTGACCGACGGCGGTATCGAGGGCAAGGCGGGCGAAACGGTGCAACGGGTGCCAGTCGCCGACGATGCCACGGATCGGCACGATGTGCCCCCGGCGCGGAAGGACTCGTGACGGTTTCCGCAAGCGGTACGGCCCCGGACGCCCCCTGTGCACCGAGGCCGGGCGACTGCGGGGCCGGTCCGTGCGAGGATCAGGGAGTCACGGAAAGACAACGGAAGGCACATCGTGGCTACGCAGCTCTACGCCACCCTGAAGACCAATCACGGCGACATCCAGGTCCAGCTCTTCCCGGACCAGGCGCCGCAGACGGTCAAGAACTTCGTCGAGCTCGCCAAGGGCGAGCGGGAGTGGACCAACCCCAAGACGGGGCAGAAGACCACGGACAAGCTCTACGACGGCACGGTCTTCCACCGGGTGATCAGCGGTTTCATGATCCAGGGCGGTGACCCGCTGGGCAACGGCACCGGCGGCCCCGGCTACCAGTTCGGGGACGAGTTCCACCCGGACCTGCGCTTCGACAAGCCCTACCTGCTGGCGATGGCCAACGCCGGCCCGGGCACCAACGGCTCGCAGTTCTTCATCACGGTCTCCCCGACGGCCTGGCTGAACCGCAAGCACACGATCTTCGGCGAGGTGGCCGACGCCGCCAGCCAGAAGGTCGTCGACAGCATCGCCTCGACGCAGACCAACCCGCGCACCGACCGTCCGGTGCAGGACGTCGTCATCGAGTCGGTCGAGATCCGCGAGGGCTGAGTCCCCCGCTCCCCGGGGCGCGAAAGCCTCCAAGGGAACCAATCGCCCCGCTCATCCGTAAGGATGGGCGGGGCGGGGCTTTTCCAACGACCTAGGGGATCTCATGGACGACCAGGCCGCCGGCGGCCGGCAGGACGCCCAGCGCGTCCCCGGCTGTTATCGCCATCCGGACCGCGAGACCGGCGTCCGCTGCACCCGGTGCGAGCGGCCGATCTGCCCCGAGTGCATGGTCGAGGCCTCGGTCGGCTTCCAGTGCCCGGAGTGCGTACGCGGTGGCGGGGGCACGGGTCATGCGCCGTCCGCCTCCATGCCCCGCACGCTGGCCGGCGGGACCATCGCCGGGGATCCCCGGCTGGTCACCAAGATCCTCATCGGGATCAACGTCGCGGTCTTCCTCGCGGTGATGATCGAGAGGTCGCTGCTGTCCGATCTCTACCTGGTGGGCGCCTGGCCGCCGGCGCCGTTCACGCCCACCCAGGGCGTGGCGGACGGTGAGTGGTACCGCCTGGTGACCTCGATGTTCACGCACGAGGAGATCTGGCACATCGGCTTCAACATGCTCAGCCTCTGGCTGCTGGGCGGACCGCTGGAGCAGCATCTGGGCCGGGCGCGCTATCTCGCGCTGTATCTGATTTCCGGCCTGGCGGGCAGCGCCCTCACGTATCTGCTGGCCGGCGGAAGCACGGCCTCGCTGGGCGCGTCGGGCGCGGTGTTCGGGCTGTTCGGCGCGATGGCCGTCCTGATGCGCCGCCTCCGCTACGACATGCGGCCGATCGTCGCCCTGCTGGCGGTCAACCTCGTCATCACCTTCACCTGGAGCGGCATCGCCTGGCAGGCCCACATCGGCGGTCTGGCCGCCGGTGTCGTCATCGGCTACGCGATGGTGCACGCCCCGCGGGAGCGGCGGGCGCTGGTGCAGTACGGCACGTGTGCGCTGGTCCTGGGTGTGGTCGTGCTGCTCACACTGCTGAGGACCGCGCAGCTCACCTGAGCCGGAGTTTGTCCACAGTCGGTGCCGGATCTTGTGCACATCGTGCGAGAAGCGTGCCCTGAGCGGTCACAGACCGCTGTTTCCGCAGGTCAGGCTACATACGAACAGGCTTTCGGTTGGTGGTGTTTCTGTCACACCGGCGTCAACCTGAAAGAGGGTTATCCACAGATCGGGTCGCCTATCCACATGTGGACAGGGCTGTGGATAACTCAGGGGATAACCCTGCCCAGAGCTGTGGACCTCTCCGGGCAGGGCAGGGCTCAGCGGCAGGCCGGAGCCGTGCGCGGAGCCCGGTCCGGCGCTACTTCCACTGTGTGGAGACGCCGAACCCGGCGGCGATGAAGCCGAAGCCCACCACGATGTTCCAGTTGCCCAGCTTGTCGATGGGCAGCGAGCCGTCCGTGACGTAGAAGACGACGATCCAGGCCAGGCCGATGAGGAACAGGGCCAGCATCACCGGCGCGACCCAGGCGCGGTTGGTCAGCTTGATCGCGGTCGTCTGCTTGGCCGGAGGCGGCGTGTAGTCGGCCTTCTTGCGGATACGTGACTTCGGCACGAGGGTCTCTCCTGTCGATGCGCTGCGTGGCCGCGCAGGGTCTGGGTCGGGCTCGGGGCAGCGTACAAGGGGACTCTGAGTGCTCCCCCGGGCGTCCGTTAGCGTAGTGCTTCTACGGCGCCGAAGGAGATAAGGGTACGTTGAGCAATTCTGCCGACTCCCCGGGGACGGAATCCAGTCCCGCGGCCCGCCCACGCCGTCTGCGTCCGGTACGGGCGCTCACCGCGGGCATCTTCGCCCTCGCGGGCCTCCTCTTCTTCGTCAGTTTCGACACGGCCAAGGGCACGAACATCCGCACGGACGCCTCCCTCCTGAAGCTGTCCGACCTGATCCACGAGCGCAGCCGCAAGAACGCCGAGCTCGACGAGTCCAACGGCGCGTTGCGCAAGGACATCGAGGCCCTGGCCGAGCGGGACGACGGCAGCACCGAGGCCGAGGACGCCCGGCTCGCCGCGCTGGAGGAGCGGGCCGGCACCCAGAAGCTCAAGGGTGAGGCGATCACCGTCACGCTGAACGACGCGCCGCCGGACGCCACCGCCAAGCTCCCCGGCTACCCCGAGCCGCAGCCGGACTATCTGGTCATCCACCAGCAGGACCTCCAGGCCGTGGTGAACGCCATGTGGCAGGGCGGCGCCGAGGGAATCCAGGTCATGGACCAGCGGCTGATCTCCACCAGCGCCGTCCGCTGCGTGGGCAACACCCTGATCCTCCAGGGCCGCGTCTACTCCCCGCCGTACACGATCACAGCGGTCGGGGACCCGGAGAAGCTGCGGAAGGCGCTCGCCTCGTCGCCGGCGATCCAGAACTACATGGTCTACGTCAACGTCTACGGCCTCGGCTGGAAGGTCGAGGACGAGGGGACCACGACCCTGCCCGGCTACTCCGGCACGGTGGACCTGCACTACGCCGAACCCGTGGACTGACACCCGCCGCGCCGGTTTCACGTGGAACATGCGCCCGGTATCGAGGCGATCGGCCCCGCGGCACGTACTCAAGGGTGTGGACAGCGGACCGGTCGGCTTGTCACACAGCCTGTGGAGGCCGGGAAACAGAGGGCGTTGCGCCGTTAGTCTGGTGGCGTACGGCGTGGGTCTGGTGCCGTGGTACGACGGAAGGGACGGCATGTACAGCTGGATCTGGCGGCATCTGCCGGGCAACGGATGGGTCAGGGCACTCATCTCACTCGTGCTGGTCACCGTCGTGGTCTACGTCCTCTTCCAGTACGTCTTCCCGTGGGCGGAGCCGCTGCTGCCCTTCAACGATGTGACGGTGGACAACCAGTGAGCGCGCGCATTCTCGTCGTCGACAACTACGACAGCTTCGTCTTCAACCTGGTCCAGTACCTGTACCAGCTGGGCGCCGAGTGCGAGGTCCTGCGCAACGACGAGGTGTCGACCTCGCACGCCCAGGACGGATTCGACGGCGTGCTGCTGTCCCCCGGCCCCGGGACCCCCGAAGAGGCCGGCGTCTGCGTGGACATGGTGCGGCACTGCGCCGCGACCGGCGTGCCCGTCTTCGGCGTCTGCCTCGGCATGCAGTCGATGCAGGTGGCGTACGGCGGTGTCGTCGACCGCGCCCCCGAGCTGCTGCACGGCAAGACCTCCCCGGTGACGCACGAGGGCAAGGGCGTCTTCGCCGGGCTGCCCTCCCCGTTCACCGCCACCCGGTACCACTCGCTGGCCGCCGAGCCGGCCACGGTGCCGGCCGAGCTGGAGGTCACCGCACGCACCGAGGACGGCATAGTGATGGGCCTGAGGCATCGTGAACTCGCCGTGGAGGGGGTGCAGTTCCACCCCGAGTCGGTGCTGACCGAGCACGGCCACCGGATGCTGGCCAACTGGCTCGCGGAGTGCGGTGACCCGGACGCTGTGGCGAGGTCCGCCGGGCTCGCCCCGGTGGTGGGCAGGTCCTCGGCGTGACGGCGCTGCGCCCCGAGCGCGAGTCCGGCGCCCACGGATACGGCGCCGGCGACCAGGGCACCTCGTACGGCGGGCAGCCGTACGGGGCCCAGGGTGCGTACGGGGTCGATGGCGCGCACGGGGTCAATGGTGCGTACGGGGACGGCTGGTACGGCCGGGCGGCGACGCCCGATCCCTACGCGGGCGGCGCCGGGGACGCGACCACGCAGCTTCCGCCGGTCGACGACGCGACCACGCAGCTTCCGCCGGTCGACGACGCGACCGTCGCGCTGCGCATCCCGGACCCGCCCCCGCGGCCGGCGCGCGAGGAGGCTCCGCCGACCGGAGGCCGCGCGGCCCGCAGGAAGGCCGCCAGGAAGCGCCACGGGCGCCGTGGAGGCTCCCACAAGGCCGGGGACGGCCCGACTTCCGGAAGAGCAGGTGGCAGCGCCTCTGAGAGGGCGCCACGGGCTCCGCTGTCCCGGGTCGAGGCGCGCCGACAGGCACGGGCGCGCAAGCCCAGCCCCGCGGTCATGGCGAGCCGGGCCATCGGCGAGGTGTTCATCACCACCGGCGTGCTGATGCTGCTGTTCGTGACCTACCAGCTGTGGTGGACGAACGTGCGCGCGCAGGCGCAGGCCGGCAAGGAGGCCAGCGACCTCCAGCAGGACTGGGCGAACGGCGAGCGCAGACCCGGCGCGTTCGAGCCCGGGCAGGGGTTCGCGCTGCTGCACATACCGAAGCTGGACGTGGTCGTGCCGATCGCCGAGGGCATCAGCAGCAAGAAGGTGCTCGACCGGGGCATGGTCGGCCACTACGCGGAGGGCGCGCTGAAGACGGCGATGCCGTACGACAAGACCGGCAACTTCGGTCTGGCGGGGCACCGTAACACGCACGGGGAGCCGTTCCGGTACATCAACCGGTTGCAGCCGGGCGACCCGATCGTCGTGGAGACGCAGGACAAGTACTTCGTCTACAAGACGGCGTCGATGCTGCCGGTGACGCCGCCGAGCAACGTCAGCGTCCTCGAACCGGTGCCCAAGGGCTCGGGCTTCACCGGACCGGGCCGCTACATCACGCTCACCACCTGCACACCTGAGTTCACCAGCAAGTACCGCTTGATCGTCTGGGGTCAGATGGTCGAGGAACGGCCGCGCAGCAAGGGCAAGCCGGATGCGCTCGTCAGTTAAGGGCAGAGGAAACGTGGCAGCGACCGCCGACGACACCGCACAGCACACACACGCGTCCCCGCCTCCCCGGGGGCGCCGCCGTCTGGGCCCGGTGGCCATGGTGATCAGCTTCTTCGGGGAGATGCTGATCACCGCGGGCGTGGTGCTCGGCCTGTTCGTCGTCTACTCGCTGTGGTGGACGAACGTCGTCGCGGACCGCGCGGCGGACCGGCAGGCGGACAAGGTCCGCGACTCCTGGGCGCAGGAGTCCGACGGCGCCGAACGCGAGGCCCCCGCCGTCTACGACAGCAAGAACGGCATCGGCTTCCTGCACGTGCCCACGATGAGCGGCGACGACATCCTCGTGGAGAAGGGCACGTCGATGAAGGTCCTCAACGACGGCGTGGCCGGCTACTACACGGACCCCGTGAAGGCGACGCTGCCGACGTCCGGCAAGAAGGGCAACTTCTCGCTCGCCGCGCACCGGGACGGCCACGGCGCCAAGTTCCACGGCATCCACAAGATCAAGAAGGGCGACCCGATCGTCTTCGAGACGAAGGACACGTGGTTCGTCTACAAGGTCTACGGCATCCTCCCGGAGACCTCGAAGTACAACGTCGGCGTCCTCGGCAAGGTCCCCGCGGAGTCCGGCCGTGAGAAGGCCGGCCACTACATCACGCTGACGACCTGCACGCCGATCTACACCAGCAAGTACCGCTACATCGTGTGGGGCGAACTGGTGCGCAAGGAGAAGGTGGACGAGAACCGCACGCCGCCGGAGGAGCTGCGCTGAGCGTCTTCCCCTACGGGAACAGCAAGGAGCCCCGGTCCCCTCCGAAGAGGGGGCCGGGGCTCCTGTCGTACTACGGGGATCCGCGGGTCAGCCGAAGATGCCGCCGTCGCCGCCGCCGCCGTTACCGCCGCCGATCGTGAACAGGGTCACTCCGGTGCCCTTGTCCACCTGGCTGTCCTGGGCCGGGTTGGAACCGAACACGCGGGCGTTGGGGTCGTTGGGGCCCTGCACACCGGCGACGGAGAGTCCCGCCTCCGAGAGCATCCGCTGGGCGTCCTCGAGCCGCTGGCCGTTGACCTTGGGCACGGCTACCTTCTCGGCTTCCTTCGCCTTGCCGATGAAGATCTGGACCTGGGTGCCCTTGGAGACCTGGGTGTTCGCAGCAATCGAGGTGCGGATGACCCTGTCGACCAGGTTCGGGTCGTCGGTCGGCTCCTGAACACAGGTGCCGGTGAGGTTGTTCGCCGTCATCTGGGCCGTGGCCTCGTCACACGTCTTGCCCGTGACGTCCGGCACCGTGACCTTCTCCTCCGCCTTCGCGACCGTGAGGGTGACCGTGGTGCCCTTCTCCACCTCTTCGCCGAGGTCCGGGTTCTGCTCGATGACCGTCCCCGGCTCCTCGCCGCTGACCTCTTCCTCGACCTCGACGACGAAGCCGTACTTGTCGCCCTCGAGTTCGGCCTTGGCGTCCTCGAGCTTGTCCCCGATCACGCTCGGCACCGCGACCTTCGGCGCGCCGGTGGAGACGACCAGGCCGATGGTGTCGCCCTTCTCCACCTTGGTCCCCGCCTTGGGGTCCTGGTCGCAGATGTTGCCCTTGACCTGGTCCTCGCAGGGCTTGTCCGTGAAGCTCAGCTTCAAGTCGGTGTTGTCGGCGAGTTTTTGCGCGTTCGCCTTCGTCTCACCGATGAAGTTGGGGGTCGGGACGGTGGTGTTGTCCACACCGCCGCCGCTGATGGCCCACCGGCCGATCAGGATGGCGCCGATCAGGACCAGGACACCGGCCACGACCAGCAATATCGTGCTGGTGTTGTTCTTCTTCTGCGGACGGCGCCGGCTCTGGCGCTCGTCGTAGCCGTAGCCGCCGTCGTCCGGGTTCATGGGCGGCAGCATCGAGGTGGCGCCCGCGCCGGCGTCCGCGCGCAGTGCCGTCGTCGGCTGGTCGTCGGGGTAGCCGCCGTAGCCGACGGCGCCCATGGCCGCGGTGGCCGCGACGGGCTGGCCGTCGAGGCAGGCCTCGATGTCGGCGCGCATCTCGTCGGCCGACTGGTAGCGGTAGTCGGGGTCCTTGACCAGCGCCTTCAGCACGATCGCGTCCATCTCGGGCGTGATCTCGGGGTCGAAGACGCTCGGCGGCTGCGGCTCCTCCCGCACGTGCTGGTACGCGACCGCGACCGGGGAGTCGCCGACGAACGGCGGCCGCACGGTCAGCAGTTCGTACAGCAGGCAGCCGGTGGAGTACAGGTCGGAACGCGCGTCGACCTGCTCGCCCTTGGCCTGCTCCGGGGAGAGGTACTGGGCGGTGCCGATGACGGCGGCGGTCTGGGTCATCGTCATGCCGGAGTCGCCCATGGCGCGGGCGATGCCGAAGTCCATGACCTTGACCTGGCCGTTGCGCGTCAGCATGACGTTCGCGGGCTTGATGTCGCGGTGGACGATGCCGGCCCGGTGCGAGTACTCGAGCGCCTGGAGGATGCCGATGGTCATCTCCAGCGTGCGCTCGGGCAGCAGCTTGCGACCGCTGTGCAGCAGCTCACGGAGCGTGGAGCCGTCGACGTACTCCATGACGATGTACGGGATGGAGACCCCGTCGATGTAGTCCTCGCCCGTGTCGTAGACCGCGACGATCGCGGGATGGTTGAGCGAGGCGGCCGACTGGGCCTCCCGGCGGAACCGGGCCTGGAAGGACGGGTCACGCGCCAGATCGGCGCGCAGCGTCTTCACTGCCACGGTGCGGCCGAGCCGGGTGTCGTGCGCGAGGTAGACCTCCGCCATTCCACCGCGACCGAGCACCTGGCCCAGTTCGTACCGGCCGCCGAGGCGACGCGGCTCTTCCATAGCTACCTACCAGCCCTCTCCGTCGGTCCCGACCGGCACCCTTGTGCGATCGGAGGCTGCGTTCCGGGCCTACCGTACCCGGCTCTTTTTCTGTGCCCTGGCAAAGTGCGTCAGCCGATACAGGACCGGTACCGCAACGTGCACCGATGTGAAGCAGACGTGACCGGGGTCACTGCTTGCTCTTGAGGACCGCCTCCATCACGCTCTTCGCGATCGGCGCCGCGAGACCGCCACCGGAGATGTCACCTCGCACCGCGTTCTCGTCCTCGATGACGACGGCCACGGCGACGGGCGCGCCGCCGTCGCCGGTCTTGGCGTAGGAGATGAACCAGGCGTAGGGGTTCTTGCTGTTGTTCTCGCCGTGCTGGGCGGTACCGGTCTTGCCGCCGACCGTGACACCGTCGATCTTGGCGTTGCCACCGGTGCCGTCGTTGACGACGGTCTCCATCATCGACTGGAGGATCTGCGCGTTCTCCGGCGAGAGCGGCTCGCTCAGCTTCTCCGGGTCCGTCTTCTCGACGGTGTCCAGGCTCGGGGTCTGCAGCTCGTCGACCATGTACGGCTTCATCAGCGTGCCGTTGTTGGCGACGGCGGCGGCGACCATGGCCATCTGGAGCGGGGTGGCCGCGGTGTTGTACTGGCCGATGGAGGACAGCGCGACCTGCGACGGCTCCATGTCCTTGTCGAACAAGGAGGCGCTGGTGCGGACCGGCGTGAAGTGCTCCTGGCCGAAGCCGAACTTCTCGGCCGTCTCCAGCATCTTGTCGTTGCCGAGGTCGGTGCCGAGCTTGCCGAAGACGGTGTTGCAGGACACGCGGAGCGCCTCGCGGAGGCTGGCGTCCTTGCAGGGCAGGTCGCCGTCGTTCTTCAGCTCGGTCGTGGTGCCCTTCATGATGTAGGGCAGCGGGGTGTCGGTCTTCTGGTCCGCGTCCTCGACCATGCCGTGCTCCAGCGCGGCGGCCGCCGTGACGACCTTGAAGGTCGAGCCGGGCGGGTACACCTCACGGAGCGCCCGGTTCAGCATCGGGTCGTCCGGGTTGTTCTTCTTCTGCAGCTTCTCCCACGCCTTGGCGTCCGTCTCCAGGCTGTTGCCCGCGATCGTGGACGGGTCGTACGACGGGTACGAGGCCAGTGCGAGGATCTTGCCGGTGGACGGCTCGAGAGCGACGACGGAACCCTTGCCGCCCTGCTTCTTCAGGCCGTTGTAGGCGGCCTTCTGGGCGGCGCTGCTCAGCGTGGTGACGACGTTGCCGCCCTGCTTGTTCTTGCCGGTCAGCATGTCGAGCGTGTTGCGGAAGAACAGCCGGTCGTCGTTGCCGGTGAGGATGCCGTCCTCGATGGACTCCAGCTGGTTGGCGCCGAAGGCCTGGGAGACGTAGCCGGTGACCGGCGCCCACATGGCGCCGTCCTTGTACGTCCGCTTGTACGCGAAGTCGCCTCCGGTCGCCTTGTGGCCGGTGATGGGCTCGCCGTCGACGATGATGTCGCCGCGTGGGGAGGCGTAGCGCTCGATGGCCACGCGGCGGTTCTTCTCGTCCGTCCGCAGCTTGTCGGCCTGGGCGTACTGGATCCAGTTGTTCCTGACGAGCAGGGCGAGCATGAGCAGGCCGCAGAAGATGGCGACCCGGCGCAGGGGCTTGTTCACGGGCGGACCACCTGGGTCATCTCGGCGTCGGGGTTGGACACGGGCGCGGGCGCCGGACGGCGGGCGGTGTCGCTGATCCTGAGCAGGATGCCGATCAGGGCCCAGTTGGCGATCACGGAGGAACCTCCGTAGGCCAGGAAGGGCATCGTCATACCGGTCAGCGGGATGAGGCCCATGACGCCGCCGGCCACCACGAAGACCTGGAGCGCGAAGGCGCCGGAGAGGCCGATGGCGAGCAGCTTGCCGAACGGGTCGCGGGCGGCGAGGGCGGTGCGCACGCCCCGCTCCACGATCAGCGCGTAGAGCAGCAGCAGCGCCATGACGCCGGCCAGGCCCAGCTCCTCGCCGAAGGTGGCGAGGATGAAGTCGGAGTTGGCGGCGAAGCCGATCAGGTCGGAGTGTCCCTGTCCCCAGCCGGAGCCGAGCGTGCCGCCGGAGCCGAAGGCCCACAGTGCCTGCATGGCCTGCTCGGAGTGGACGATGCCGTCCTGGACGCCGGCGCGGCTGAGGTCGAACTCGCGCTCCGGGTTCAGCCATGCCTGCACACGCGTCTGGATGTGCGGCTCGAAGCTGGCCACGCCGACGGCGCCGACCGCGGACATCAGCAGGCCGAACACGATCCAGCTGGTCCGCTCGGTGGCGACGTACAGCATGATCACGAACATGCCGAAGAACAGCAGCGAGGTACCGAGGTCGGTCTCGAAGACCAGGATCAGGATCGAGATGATCCAGACCACGATGATCGGGCCGAGGTCACGGCCGCGGGGCAGGTAGAGGCCCATGAAGCGGCGGCTGGCGAGCGCCAGGGCGTCGCGCTTCACCATCAGGTAGCCCGCGAAGAACACCGCGAGGACGATCTTGGCGAACTCGCCGGGCTGCAGCGTGCCGAGACCCGGGATCTTGATCCAGATCCGCGCGCCGAAGACGTTGTGGCCGATGCCCGGGACCAGCGGCAGGAGCAGCAGCACCAGCGCACCGGCCATGGAGATGTAGGTGTAGCGCTGCAGGACGCGGTGGTCCTTGAGGAAGAACAGCACGGCCACGAAGAAGGCCACGCCGATCGCCGAGTACATCAGCTGGCGCGGCGCCGCCTCCACGAAGGTCCGGCTCGCCTGGAGGCGCTCGGACTGGTCCAGACGCCAGATGGCGACCAGTCCCAGGCCGTTGAGCAGCGTGGCGAGCGGCAGCAGCAGCGGGTCCGCGTACGGCGCGAACTTGCGCACGGCGAGGTGGCCGAGGCCCGCCATCAGACCGAGGCCCAGGCCGTAGCTCAGCAGCCCGGCGGGCACCTGGTCGTCGAGGGCGAGACCCACGTTGGCGTAGGCGAAGACCGGGATGACGACGGCGAACACCAGCAGCGCCAGCTCGGTGTTGCGGCGGCTGGGCGCGCCGATGGCACCGATCGTGGACGTGTGCTGCGTCGACGGGTTGGAAGTACTGCTCATCGTGTGACAGGGCCTCTCACGGCTTGCCTACTGCTTACCGCACAGCGAGACGACCTTCTGCTCTTCCTCCGAGAGGCTGGGGCCGGGGCTGGTAGTGGGTGCGGTCGTGGACGGGGTCGTGGACTGCTCCGGGTCAGGGTCCTTCGCCGAGCCGGAAGGGTTCGGCGACGGCGACGCCTTGGACGCGAAGGAGGCGGGAGTGGTTCCCGTGGTGCCTCCGGCCTGGCCCTCGCCGGTGCGTGCGCTCTTCTCGGTGTCGGCGGCGCGCCGCTCGGCCTGCTTCTTGCACGCGGAGGCCTGGACGGCCAGTTCCTCGATCTTCTCCCGCGCGCCGTAGAGATCGCCCTCGACGATGGTCGCCTCGACCTGCTTGCGCTGGTAGGGCGGCAGGTACTTGAGTTCGATCTCGGGGTGGTCCTTCTCGACCTTCGAGAGGGACACCCAGGCCAGATCCTGGTTGATGCCCCGGTACAGCGCGACGTGCTCGCCCTTGGCGCCGACGTAGTACTGCGTCTGCGTCCAGCGCCATCCGCCGTACATGCCGGCGCCGATGACGGCCAGCGTGAGCAGGCTGTACACGGACCTCTTGATCCACCGGCGGTTCTTGGCGGGCTTGACGAAGTCGTCGTCGCCGTAGCCGAAGCCGTCGGTCTGGATGAAACCGGTGACGTCGCCGCTGCCGGGCGGGCCGAACTCGCCGCCCCCGCCGCGCCGCCGCCCGAGGCCGGAGGCACGGCCCGCGGGCGTCTGCATGATGCCGTTGTCGTGCAGCTGGTTCTGGTTCTCCGCGACGGCGCCGACCACGACCGGGGTGTCGGACAGCTGACCGGCCAGGGTGTCCCCGGTGTCCAGGTCGAGCACGTCGGCGACGATCACGGTGATGTTGTCGGGCCCTCCGCCGCGCAGCGCCAGCTCGATCAGGTTCTGGACCGTCTCCTCGGGGCCCTGGTAGCTGGCCAGGGCCTCCTCGAGGGTCTGGTGGGAGACCACGCCGGACAGGCCGTCGGAGCAGATCAGGTAGCGGTCGCCGGCCCGGACCTCGCGGATGGAGAGGTCGGGTTCGACGTGCTCGCCGCTGCCCAGGGCCCGCATCAGCAGGGAGCGCTGCGGGTGGGTGGTGGCCTCCTCCTCGGTGATCCGGCCCTCGTCCACCAGACGCTGCACCCAGGTGTGGTCCTGGGTGATCTGGGTGAGGACGCCGTCGCGCAGGAGGTAGGCGCGGGAGTCGCCGACGTGCACCATGCCGAGGCGCTGGCCGGTCCACAGCAGCGCGGTCAGGGTGGTGCCCATGCCCTCGAGCTGGGGGTCCTCCTCGACCATCATGCGCAGCTGGTCGTTGGCCCGCTGGACGGCCGTGCCGAGGGAGGTGAGCAGGTCGGAGCCGGGCACGTCGTCGTCGAGGGCGACGATGGTGGAGATCGCCTCGGAGGAGGCGACCTCACCGGCGGCGGCGCCGCCCATGCCGTCGGCGATGGCGAGCAGGCGGGGACCGGCGTAACCGGAGTCCTCGTTGCCCTCCCGGATCATGCCCTTGTGCGATCCGGCGGCGAAGCGCAGGGACAGACTCATGCGCACCTCGCCCGTCGGCTCCGGGTACAGCCGGTCGTGTCGAGCCACACTGCCCACCCTCCGGTCGGGAGCGCGCCGGGACCCTGGGTGAGGACCCCCACTGCGTGCTCGCTCCGCTCGCTCATTCTCGTACTACTTCCGCAGCTCGATGACGGTCTTGCCGATGCGGATCGGTGCGCCCGGCGAAATCGGTGTGGGGGTCGTCAGCCGGGTCCGGTCCAGGTAGGTGCCGTTGGTGGAGCCCAGGTCCTCGACGATCCACTGACCGTCGCGGTCCGGGTAGATCCTGGCATGGCGGCTGGAGGCGTAGTCGTCGTCCAGCACGATCGTGCTGTCGTGCGCCCGGCCCAGGGTGATGGTCTGGCCCTGGAGCGCGACGGTGGTCCCGGTCAGGGTGCCCTCGGTCACGACCAGCTTGGTGGGGGTGTTGCGGCCGCGGCGGCCGCCGGACTGCTGGCGCTGCTGCGGCGGCGCCTGGCGGGCCGCCTGCTGCCGGCCGGCCTCGCGCCGGGATCCGCGCTGGGTGACGCGAGTGCCGAACAGGTCACTCCGGATGACCTGCACGGCCACGATCACGAACAGCCACAGAACGGCCAGGAAACCCAGCCGCATGACCGTGAGGGTCAGCTCTGACATTGCCCCCGCTTCACCCTTCGGCTTGCCTATAGATAACGGTGGTGCTGCCCACGACGATCCGCGAGCCGTCGCGGAGCGTAGCGCGGGTGGTGTGCTGTCCGTCCACCACGATGCCGTTGGTGGAGCCGAGATCCTGGATCGTCGAGGGCGTTCCGGTCCGGATCTCGCAGTGCCGGCGGGAGACGCCGGGATCGTCGATCCGCACGTCGGCCTCGGTGCTGCGGCCCATCACCAGGGTGGGGCGGGAGATCTGGTGGCGGGTGCCGTTGATCTCGATCCAGTAGCGGGTGCGTCCGCCGGGCACGGGGCCGGGGGCCGCGGCCGGCGGGTAGCCGTAGCCGCTGGGGCGGCCGGGAGGAGGCGCGGCGGGCATGGGCGGGACGCCCGCGGGGGCGGCCGGCGGGTAGCCGTAGCCTCCGGGACGGCCGGCGGGCGGGGCCGCGGGGGCCGCGCCGGGCGCCGCCGCCTGGCTGGCGGACGAGGCGAGCGTGCGGCTGCGTACCCGGTACAGGCCGGTGTCGAGGTCCTCGGCCTTCTCCAGGTGCACCTTGATCGGACCCATGAACGTGTAGCGCTGCTGCTTGGCGTAGTCGCGGACCATGCCCGCGAGCTCGTCGCCGAGCTGCCCGGAGTACGGGCTCAGCCGCTCGAAGTCCGGTGTGCTCAGTTCCACGATGAAGTCGTTGGGCACGACGGTTCGGTCGCGGTTCCAGATGGTGGCGTTGTTGTCGCACTCCCGCTGGAGCGCACCGGCGATCTCCACGGGCTGGACCTCGGACTTGAACACCTTGGCGAAGGTGCCGTTGACCAGACCTTCGAGACGCTGCTCGAACTTCTTCAGGACTCCCATGGGGCACCTCCTCCGTCGCTGCCGTCCTGTGTACTGCCCCGTGCACGCCTGCGTGCACCGCTTACCTGGTACTGCTTACTGATCGTATCCACGCGCCGCCCGATCGGCTGGTTCCCCCTGTCCGCCCGGCCGCCGGGTGTCGGCGCCTGACGAAGTTCCCTCCGAGGCTCCTCTTCGAACTCCGCCGGCCGTGGTGGTGCCCGTCGTTCTGCCATGGATCGTAGAGGGGGCCACAAACCAGTGTCCCGCACCCGGCGGCGGACTCGGTCCGCCTCCTGGGGAGACGGACGCCACCGGTACGAGGTTGATACGTGGAGCGGTCATGGCCGCGACAGAACGAGCGTGCGGGTCGCCGCTGTGAACGGCGGCGGGCCAGGGCGGATGCCGTCCCGGCCGGCGAGCGGGGGCCATGGGCAGATGTGAACGGGACGCCTCGTGGGGGGCCGTGGCGGCGTCGCCGCCGGTCGGAGGCGGTCCCCGGAGAAGGGATGTGAATCCACCCCGGCCAGCGTGCTAATGTTCTCGATGTCGGAAGGCGCCAGGCCCCACGGGGCAAGGACCGGAAGACACACCCAATGCGCGGGTGGCGGAATAGGCAGACGCGCTGGATTCAGGTTCCAGTGCCCGAAAGGGCGTGGGGGTTCAACTCCCCCCTCGCGCACACCGTCGAAACGGGCGGCATCCATCGGATGCCGCCCGTTTCGCGTGTCCGGGATCACGGGGCGGCGGGTGCGTGTGTGAGGAACATCTCATGATCCAATTGCGGCCGCCGGGGCGGTGCAGGGGCGGCAAGAGGGGTGAACTCCGGTCGTAACGGACCGGGGGCGGGGTGCGGTTCGGGGTCGGCCGGGCAGGGTGTGGTCGAACGGGCGGTCGACCGGAGGGTGTTGTCGTCGCGCCCGACTGTCCACAGGCTGTGCGTCGTCCACAGGGCTGCCGCCCGCGCGGCCGCCGGTTGTACGGTCTGCTCGATCGATGTCGGCGGGTGTGCACCGCACACATGTGCATGGGGGGAGGCGGTCGTGATGAGCGACGCCCGAGCCGGAGGGGTCGACGCCGGAGGGGTCGAAGGGGACGCCGGAGTGCCCGGGGCCGAGGGCGCCGGGAGCGGACCGCGGCTGCCGCGGGTGCCGGGATTCGGCCGCCGGCCCGCTGCCGGGACGCCCAAGCGGGAGGGCAAGGCGCTGCGCGCCCGGGTCCCCCGGAGCGCCCACGCCGCCCTCGACCTGGACGCGTCCCGCCCCGGCGCCGTGACCGCCGTCGAGGAGTCCGGCCGCGGCCGGCTGCCCGAACTGACGCCGATCCGTGTCGGCCGGATGGCGGCCACCCCGTTCGCCTTCCTGCGCGGCTCCGCCGGCCTCATGGGCCACGACCTCGCCCGCACGCCCGTCACCGGGATCGGCGCGCAGATCTGCGGCGACGCCCACGCGGCCAACTTCGGCCTTTACGGCGACGCCCGCGGCGGCCTGGTCATCGACCTCAACGACTTCGACGAGACCGTGCACGGCCCGTGGGAGTGGGACCTCAAGCGGCTCGCCGCCTCCCTGGTGCTCGCCGGGCGGGAGGCCGGAGCGGACGAGGACGTCTGCCGCGCGGCCGCCCACGACGCGGTGGGCGCCTACCGCCGCACCATGCGCCTGCTGGCAAAGCTGCCCGCCCTGGACGCGTGGAACGCCATCGCGGACGAGGAGCTGGTCTCCCACACCGACGCGCACGATCTCGTCGGCACCCTGGAGCGGGTCGCCGAGAAGGCCCGCGCCAACACCAGCGGCCGCTTCGCCGCCAAGTCCACCGAGCGCACCGAGGACGGCGGACGCCGCTTCGTCGACGCCCCGCCCGTGCTGCGCCGCGTCCCGGACGCCGAGGCCTTCGCCGTCGCCTCCTCCCTCGAGCAGTACCTCGCCACGCTCCCGGCCGACCGCCACCCCCTCCTCGCCCGCTACGCCGTGCACGACGTGGCGTTCCGGGTCGTCGGCACCGGCAGCGTCGGCACCCGCTCCTACGTCGTGCTCCTTCTCGACCACCGGGGCGAGCCGCTCGTCCTCCAGGTCAAGGAGGCCCGTCCCTCGGCGCTGGTGCCGCACCTCCCCGCCGCCGGCTTCGACGCCCCCGCGCCGGAGCACGAGGGCCGCCGTGTGGTCGAGGGGCAGAAGCGGATGCAGGTGATAAGCGACAGCCTGCTCGGCTGGACCACCGTCGACGGGCGGCCGTACCAGGTGCGCCAGTTCCGCAACCGCAAGGGCAGCGTGGACCCGGCCGCGCTGGCCGCCGACCAGGTCGACGACTACGCCCGCATGACCGGCGCCCTGCTGGCCCGCGCCCACAGCCACAGCGCCGACCCCCGCCTGATCGCCGGGTACTGCGGCAAGAACGACGAGCTGGACGAGGCGGTCGCCGCGTTCGCCGTCTCCTACGCCGACCGCACCGAGGCCGACCACGCGGACCTGGTGGCGGCGGTGCGCGCGGGGCGGATCGCCGCGGAGATGGGGGTCTGAGGCGGTCCTGGGCCGGTCCGGAGCCGTTCCTGGGCCGGTCTTGGGCCGGTCTTGGGCCGGTCCCGGTCCGGTCCTGGGCCGGTCCGTCACGGGACGTCCCGGCCCGGCGACGGCGCAGGTCCCGGTGACAGGGCGTGCCGTCGCCGCAGGTGGCCTACGCTGTCCGGGTGACGACCTCGGAAGGTGAGCAGGGTGAAGGCGCCGGCGCGCAGCGTACGCCCGCCGGCGGTGGCGCGACGCGGCCCGAGGAGCGGCTGGAACAGGCCGTGCGGGCGGCGGAGAAGGCGCTGATCGAGTTCGAGATCGCCGTGGAGACGTTCCGCGTCGAGGTCGAGAACTTCGCCCGGCTGCACGAACAGAAGCTGGGCCCCATGTACGCCCGCCTCGAGGAGCTGGACGCCCGGATCCTCGAGATCAAGGCGGCCCGCAGCGACGACCCCGAGGACCGGCGCAGGGCCGACGAGGCGCGCGCCCGGCTGATGCCGATCCCCGGTGTCGAGGAGCTGATGAACGGCTGGATGGACGGGGACGGTCTGTTCCCCGAGGCCACCGCCATGCTCACGGACCAGCCGGTGCGTCCCCCGCAGCGGGTGCGGCCCAGCGAGGAGGCCCGCAAGCTCTACCGCGAGCTGGCCCGCAAGGCGCACCCCGACCTGGCGCAGGAGGACAAGGAGCGCGCCCGCCGCGAGGAGTTCATCACCCGCGTCAACGCCGCCTACGCCCGCGGCAGCGCGGAGGAGCTGCGCGAGCTCGCCGAGGAGTGGGCCGCCGGACCTGAGCTCAAGCTCACCCCCAGCCCCGCGGACGAGCTCTACGCCCGCCTGGAGTGGCTCTCCGAGCGCAAGGAACTGCTCACGCTGCTCGCCAGGAACCTGGAGGAGAGCGCCATCGGCTCCATGCTGCGGCTGGCGCCCGACGACCCCGACGGGCTGCTGGAGGACATCGCCGCGCAGCTGCGGGCCCAGGTGGCCGAGCGCGAGGCGGAGCTGGCGGCGCTGCAGGACTGAGCCGGCCCCGTGGACGACGGCCGGTGGGCGTGCCCGGTCCGGTAGCGTCGGAGGCATGAGTTTTGGAGCTGGTGTGCCCACGGTCCAGGTCGGCGACCTCAAGGACGACGACTTCCTGCTGGACGTCCGTGAGGACGACGAATGGAAGGCCGGTCACGCCGAAGGCGCGCTGCACATCCCGATCAGCGAGTTCGTCGCCCGCTACGGCGAGCTGACCGAGGCCGCCCCGCAGGACGGGCGGATCCATGTGATCTGCCGCTCCGGCGGACGCTCGGCCCAGGTCACCATGTACCTCGCCCAGCAGGGCATCGACGCCGTGAACGTGGACGGCGGTATGCAGGTGTGGGAGGCCGCGGGGCGTCCCGTCGTCACGGACGACGGACAGCCGGGGCACGTGCTCTGACGGTCCCCCAGCACGTCCGGGGACGCCCAGGAGGTGTCCTGCGAGCCGGTCCCGCCCGGCGGGACGGGACCGGCGCCGTCAAGGTGTCAGAGTCTCAGCGGTCGAAGTCCAGCTCGACCTTCTCCGTGACCGGGTGCGACTGGCAGGCCAGGACGTATCCCGCCTCCGTCTCCTCCGACTCCAGGGCGAAGTTGCGGTCCATGCGCACCTCGCCGGAGACCAGGAACGCACGGCAGGTGCCGCACACGCCGCCTTTGCAGGCGTAGGGCGCGTCGGGGCGGTTGCGCAGCACCGTGTCCAGCAGGGACTCGCCCGCCTGGACGGGCCAGGTGCCGCCGCGTCCGTCGAGCCGCGCCGTCACCGTGCTGTGCGCGGGGGCGGCCGAGGCGCCGGCGGAGGCGGACGGTCCGGAGTCCACGTGGAAGATCTCCTGGTGGATGCGGGAGCGGGAGACGCCCAGCCCGCGCAGCGCCCGCTCGGCGCCCTCCACCAGTCCGTACGGTCCGCACAGGAACCAGCCGTCGACCCGGTCCACCGGCAGCAGCGCCGGGAGCAGCGAGACCAGCCGCTCCTGGTCCAGCCGTCCGGACGGCAGCCCGGCCTGCTGCTCCTCCCGGGAGAGCGCCGTCACCAGCTGGAACCGGTCGGGGAAGCGGTCCTTCAGGTCGGCGACCTCCTCCAGGAACATCGTCGAGGCGGTCGTCCGGTCGCTGCGTATCAGGCAGAACCGGGCCTTCGGCTCACGGGCCAGGAGTGTCGAGGCGATCGACAGCACCGGGGTGATGCCGCTCCCCCCGACCACGGCCGCGTAGAGCCCGGGGGCCGGGGGGAGAGTGAAGCGGCCCGCGGGGGTCATGACCTCCAGCTCGTCGCCGAGGCCGATCTCCTTCAGCGCGTACGTGGAGAACGCGCCGCCCTCCACCAGCCGCACGCCCACCCGCAGGGTGCCGGGCGCCTCGCCGTCGGGGGCGGGGGAGCAGATCGAGTAGGTGCGGCGGATCTCCTCGCCGTCGGCGACGCGGCGCAGCGTGAGGTGCTGGCCGGGCAGGTGGCGGTACTCCTCGCGGAGCTCCGGGGGAACGGCGAGGGCGATCGCGACGGAGTCGTCGGTGAGCCGGTCGACCGCGGCCACCCGGAGCCGGTGGAAGCGGGCCATCACAACTCCTTGAAGTGGTCGAACGGTTCACGGCAGGCCAGACAGCGGCGCAGCGCCTTGCACGCGGTGGAGGAGAAGCGGCTGAGCAGTTCGGTCTCGGGGGAGCCGCAGTGCGGGCAGAGGATGGGCTCCCGCGTCCCGTCGGCGCTGTCGCCGTCGCGGCTGCGTGTGGGTCCCAGCTCGACCCGCACGGGCCCGGAGGAGGCGCCTGTGCGTGGTGGGGCTATGCCGAACTCCCGCAGTTTGCGGCGGCCTTCGTCGGTGATGTCGTCGGTCGACCAGGCGGGGGCGAGGACCGTGCGCACCGTGACCTCGCGGACGCCGTGCTCGCGCAGCACGCGCTCTATGTCGAGGCTCATCACCTCGACGGCCGGGCAGCCGGTGTAGGTCGGGGTGAGGTCGACCTCGACGCTGTCGGTGCCGTGCGCCCGCACCGCGCGGACCACGCCCAGCTCGCGCAGGGTCAGCACGGGCAGCTCCGGGTCGGGCACCGAGCCGGCGAGCTCCAGCAGTTGCTCCTCCAGGGGCGTGGTGGTCACCATGTCGCCCCCGGGTGGCTGCGGTGCAGATGCTGCATCTCGGCGAGCATCCGGCCGAACGGCTCGGTGTGCAGGCCCTGGCGGCCCGCGCCGGCCCTCCAGGCTCCCGTGCGGGGGCCGTCGGGCACGGTGAGCGTGGCGCGGCCCAGCACGTCCTCGATCACGCCCAGCCAGTCGCGCTCCAGGGCGGGCCAGTCGACGCCGTCGATCCCCTCGACGGGCTGGAACATCTCGCCGGTGAAGCGCCACAGCGCGTCCACGGCCCGCTGCATGCGCGCGTGGCTCTCGTCCGTGCCGTCGCCGAGGCGCAGGGTCCACTGCTCGGCGTGGTCGCGGTGGTAGGCGGCCTCCTTGACGGCCTTGCCGGCCAGCGGGGCGAAGGGGCCGTCGCCGGAGGCCAGGCGGTCGTGCAGAAGGTGCTGGTAGACCGAGAAGTACAGCTGGCGGGCGATGGTGTGGGCGAAGTCGCCGCCTGGCTGCTCCACCAGCTGGAGGTTGCGGAAGGCGCGCTCCTCGCGGAGGAAGGCCAGCTCGTCCTCGTCGCCGGCCATCGACAGCAGCACCCGGGCCTGGCCGAGCAGGTCGAGCGCGATGTTGGCGAGGGCGACCTCCTCCTCCAGCACGGGGGCGTGCCCGGCCCACTCGCCGAGGCGGTGGGAGAGCACCAGGGCGTCGTCGCCGAGGGCGAGCGCGGCGGCCGTGGGGACCGTGTCCGCGGCGGGTGTCGTGGTCACAGGTGCTGCACCCCCTCGGGGATCTCGTAGAAGGTCGGGTGCCGGTAGGGCTTGTCGGCGGACGGCTCGAAGAAGGGGTCCTTCTCGTCGGGCGAGGAGGCCGTGACGGCGGAGGACGGCACGACCCAGATGGAGACGCCCTCGCCGCGGCGGGTGTACAGATCGCGCGCGTTGCGCAGGGCGAGCTCCGCGTCCGGGGCGTGCAGGCTGCCGGCGTGGGTGTGGGACAGGCCCCGGCGGGAGCGCACGAAGACCTCCCACAGCGGCCAGTCGGTGTGGGTCATGCGCGCGTCGCTCCCGTCGTGTCGTCGCTGTGCTTGGCGGCGTGGGCCGCTGCCGCCTCCCGGACCCAGGCGCCGTCCTCGTGGGCCTGCCTGCGCCGGGACAGGCGCTGTTCGTTGCACGGGCCGTTGCCCTTGAGCACGTCCCAGAACTCCGACCAGTCGATGGCGCCGAAGTCGTAGTGCCCGCGCTCCTCGTTCCACTGCAGGTCCGGGTCGGGGAGGGTGAGGCCGAGGGACTCCGCCTGCGGGACGCAGATGTCGACGAAGCGCTGGCGCAGCTCGTCGTTGGAGTGCCGCTTGATCTTCCAGGCCATCGACTGCGCGGAGTGCTGCGACTCGTCGTCGGGCGGGCCGAACATCATCAGCGACGGCCACCACCAGCGGTCCACCGCGTCCTGCGCCATCGCGTGCTGCTCCGGGGTGCCCTTGCTGAGGGCCAGCAGCAGCTCGTACCCCTGGCGCTGGTGGAAGGACTCCTCCTTGCAGATACGGACCATCGCGCGGGCGTACGGGCCGTAGGAGCAGCGGCACAGGGGCACCTGGTTGGTGATCGCGGCGCCGTCCACCAGCCAGCCGATGGCGCCGACGTCGGCCCAGTTCAGCGTCGGGTAGTTGAAGATGGAGGAGTACTTCTGGCGGCCGGCGTGCAGCTTGTCGAGCAGCTCGTCGCGGCTCACGCCGAGGGTCTCGGCCGCGCTGTACAGATACAGCCCGTGTCCGGCCTCGTCCTGGACCTTCGCCATGAGGATGGCCTTGCGGCGCAGGGAGGGGGCGCGGGTGATCCAGTTGGCCTCCGGCTGCATGCCGATGATCTCGGAGTGCGCGTGCTGGGCGATCTGCCGCACCAGCGTGGCGCGGTAGGCGTCCGGCATCCAGTCGCGCGGCTCGATCCGCTCGTCGGCGGCCACGGCCGCGTCGAAGGCGCGCCGGAAGGCGTCGGTGTCGCCGGGGCCCGCCGGCGCGTCGTACGCCGTCGGACTGCCGGCCGTATCGCGGGCGGCTGCTGTCGCCATGGGGTCCCCCTCGACCTGGTGCTTCCCGGAGCACGCTCCCGACCGATCGTTCGGTTCGTGCGGTTCCATGGTGAGACGGGGGCCGCGAGGTGTCAACCGCTGTGGATAACCTGCCGGTGCCGGCCGCCGGCGCCCGTCGGCCGGCCGGATGTGGTGACCGCCACGGGACGGAGCGCCGACGGGACTGTGTCCGGGCGGCCGGGGCTGAGTACCGTTCCGTGCGACGCGGCGGAGCCGTCGTGGCCCCGCACGGCGAGGCCTCAGGGCGGGGCGGACGCGGCAAGGGACCGGGGACTCGGGGATCGGGGCGGAATGGACGCGCAGGACAAGGGCTCGGACGCCCGGCACGGGCCCGCGGAGCCGGGCGTGCCGGGACCGCGCGCCCCGCTGCCGGGGCCCGTGGTGCCGGCGGACGAGCCTCCCGCGACGGAGGAGCCGCAGCCGTCACCGGAAGCCGAGGGGACGGCCGAGCCGCCGACGGACCCCTCCGACGGCCCCCGCACCGGCGTCGCCGCCCTCTCCTTTCGCTACCAGGTCGGCGCCGCCCTCGCCCTCGCGGCCGTCGCCGTCGGGGTCTGCGTGCACCTCGGCATGACGTTCCTGCATGTGGCGCCGCCGAACACGGTGAGCAAGAAGCACAGCGAGACGATCGCCGACTGGATCTACCCGGAGTTCGAGCAGAACTGGAAGCTGTTCGCCCCGAACCCGCTCCAGCAGAATGTGTCCGTGCAGGTCAGGGCAGAGATCCGCACCCCGGACGGAACGAGCCGCACCACCGGCTGGTACGACCTCTCGGCGCAGGACGGCCGGGACATCGACGGCAACCCGGCGCCCAGCCACACCCAGCAGAACGAGCTGCGCCGCGCCTGGGACTTCTACGTCTCCACGCACGACGACGACAACCGCCCGGTGGGCCTGCGCGGGGCGCTGTCCGAGTCGTATCTGCGGCGGATCATGGCGATGCGGCTGGACCGGGCCGACGCGGCGGGGGCGGACGGCGAGGTCGCGCGCGTCCAGGTGCGCTCGCGCACCACCCAGGTGCCGCCGCCTTCGTGGAGCGGCGAGAAGGTGTCGGACAAGGCCGTGTACCGGGTGCTGCCCTGGTGGCTGCTGCCGGAGGGCGAGACCCGGGGAGGCATCGGATGAACCGCCTGTCGCTGGCGGTCTCCCGGGCGATCGCCCGGGTCACCGACTTCGCGCTCGGCCCGTACCAGACCGCCGTGCTGCGCATCGGCCTCGGCCTGACCTGGCTGCTGTTCCTGCTGCGGGAGTACCCCCACCGGCAGGAGCTCTACGGCCCCGCCGGCCCCTGGTCCTGGGACCTCGCCGCGCAGCTGGTCGGGGAGAACGACGCCTTCACCGTGCTGCTCTGGTCGGACAGCCAGGTCTGGTTCGAGGCGGTCTACGCGCTGGCGGTGCTGTTCAGCCTTCTGCTGCTGCTCGGCTGGCGCACCCGCACCATGGCGGCGCTGTTCATGGTGGGCGTCCTCACCCTGCAGAACCGCAGCGTGTTCATGGGCGACGGCGGCGACAACGTCGTGCACATCATGGCCGTCTACCTGGTCTTCACCCGCTGCGGCCGGGTCTGGTCGCTGGACGCGCGGCGGGCGCGCCGGGCCGCGGAGGCACGCGCGCGTGGGGAACGGACGCCCGACCGGGCGGGCCCCGCGCTCTGGGCGGTCCTCGGCTTCGTGCTGCTCCTGGGGTCGCTGTCGGGCCGGACGGACGGCGACTGGTTCATACCCGCGCTGCTGTGGGCGGTGTGGCTCGGGCAGGCCGTGTGGTGGCTGGTCGGGCGCCTGGCGAGGACGGACCAGCCGCGCGTCCTGCTGGACGTGGTCGCGAACGTCGTGCACAACGGCGCGCTGCTCGTGATCATGGCGGAGGCGTGTCTGATCTACGCCACGGCGGGCTGGTACAAGGTCCAGGGCTCCCGCTGGCAGGACGGCACCGCGGTCCACTACCCGCTGAACCTCGAGTACTTCTCCCCCTGGCCGTCTCTGGCGGAGCTGTTCACCGCGAGCGGCACGCTGGTGATGCTGGTGACCTATGTGACCGTGGTGGTGCAGGTCGCCTTCCCGTTCACGCTGTTCAACCGGCGGGTCAAGAACGTCCTGCTGGCCTTCATGATCCTGGAGCACGCGGTGATCGCCGTGGTGCTCGGACTGCCCTTCTTCTCCCTGGCGATGATCGCGGCCGACGCGGTCTTCCTCCCCACGGCCTTCCTGCGCCGTGTCGGCCGCCTGGCCGTACGCGCGCGGGAGCGGCTGCGGTCGGGCGGGCACGGGACTGCGGCTGCCGTCCCGCAGCAGCGGCGCCCGGACGGTGCTCCCGGCGGTCCGCCCGCCGTGGGTCCGGCGGAGGCCGCTCCGGTGACCGGCAAGGTGCCCGGCCCGCGCACGTAGGCTGCTCGGCATGACCGACCCCGCCCACGACCCGTCCGCCGCGACCTCGGAGGACCCGGAGAACCAGGTGGATCCGGTGGCCGTATGGCGCCGGGCCGCGCCGGACGCCGTGCTGCTCGACGGCTTCCACGCGCTCAAGCACGCCGTGCGCTTCGGGGCCGAGGTGCTCGTCGCGGTCACCGCCGACCGGGCCGCCGCCCTTGCGCTCGCCGACGAGCTGGCCGCGGACGTACGGGACGCGCTGGCGGAGCTGCTCGCGGAGGTGTCGCACGCGACGTACGCCTCGCTGGTGCCGCGGCCGCACCCCACGGCCGTCGCGGCGCTCGCCGTACGGCCGGACCGCGCGGGCAACCTGGCGAAGCTGGCGTACGCGCCGCGCACCGCGCCCGTGGTGGTCCTGGACCAGCCGCGCAACCTGGGCAACGCGGGCGCCGTGGTCCGGCTGGCCGCCGGCTTCGGGGCGACCGGCGTGGTCACCACCGGGACGCTGGACCCCTGGCACCCCACCGTGGTGCGCGGGGGCGCGGGGCTGCACTTCGCCACCGCCGTGGAACGCCTGACCGTGGACGAGCTGCCGCCCGGGCCGCTCTTCGCGCTGGACCCGGAGGGCGAGGACATCCGCTCCCTGAAGCTGCCGGACGAGGCGCTGCTCGCCTTCGGCTCCGAGCGCACCGGGCTCTCGGCGGAGCTGCGGGCGCGGGCCGACCATCTGGTGGCGCTGCCGATGCGCCCCCAGGTCTCCAGTTACAACCTCGCGACCAGTGTGGCCATGACGCTGTACCACTGGAGCGCCACCGGGGGCGCACCCGCCTGAGGAGGCTCAGGCATCCTTGCGCACCTCGACCACCCGGAAGCGGTTGGCGACGAAGGCGCCGTCGCACAGGGCCGCGTTGGCCGCCGGGTTGCCGCCGGAGCCGTGGAAGTCGGAGAAGGCGGCCGTCTGGTTGACGTAGACCCCGCCGGTGAGGTTCAGCGAGAGCTGCGCGGCCTCCTCCAGGCAGACCTCCGTCACGGCCTCCTCGACCTCCGGGGAGGTCGTGTACGCGCCGACGGTCATCGCGCCCTTCTCACGGATCGTGCGCCGCAGCAGCTCCGTCGCGTCGGCGGCCGAGTCCACGGCGACCAGGAAGGAGACCGGGCCGAAGCACTCGCTCATATAGGCGGCCTCGGCGTCCGGCTTGGAGCCGTCCAGCTTCACGATCACCGGCGTGCGCACCACCGCGCCCGGGAATTCCGGGTTGGTGATCTCACGGGAGGCGAGCGCGACCTCGCCGAGACCGGCGGCGGCCTCCAGGCGTGCCTTCACGTCCGGGTTGACGATCGCGCCCAGCAGGGCGTTCGCCCGGGCGTCGTCGCCGAGCAGGCCGTCGACGGCCTTGGCCAGGTCGGCGGCGACCTCGTCGAAGGACTTCGGGCCCTGGTCGGTGGTGATGCCGTCGCGGGGGACCAGCAGGTTCTGCGGGGTGGTGCACATCTGGCCGCTGTACAGGGACAGGGAGAACGCCAGGTTGGACAGCATCCCCTGGTAGTCGTCGGTGGACTCGACGATCACCGTGTTGACGCCGGCCTTCTCCGTGTACACCTGCGCCTGGCGCGCGTTGCTCTCCAGCCAGTCGCCGAACTCCGTCGAGCCCGTGTAGTCGATGATCCGGATCTCCGGGCGCGTGGCGAGCGTCTTGGCGATGCCCTCGCCGGGCCGCTCGGCGGCCAGCGCCACCAGGTTCGGGTCGAAGCCGGCCTCGGCGAGCACCTGGCGGGCGACCTGCACGGTGAGCGCGAGCGGCAGCACCGCGCGCGGGTGCGGCTTGACCAGGACCGCGTTGCCCGTGGCCAGGGAGGCGAACAGGCCCGGGTAGCCGTTCCACGTCGGGAAGGTGTTGCAGCCGATGACCAGGCCGATGCCGCGCGGCACCGGGACGAACCGCTTGGTGAGGGCGAGCGGGT
The DNA here is from genome assembly GCF_051903975.1 of Streptomyces sp. P9-2. Lineage (NCBI taxonomy): Bacteria > Bacillati > Actinomycetota > Actinomycetes > Kitasatosporales > Streptomycetaceae > Streptomyces > Streptomyces sp. P9-2. The sequence goes on along the minus strand of NZ_CP192633.1, from coordinate 1,429,660 downwards.
CCCGCTTGCCCTGCGGCTTGGTCCACTCCGCGGTGTCCGGCGTGCGCACCTGCTCCACGTACGCGTAGGCGGCGGCCTCCATGCCGCGGTCCTGCGCGTGCGGGCCGCCGGCCTGGAAGGCCATCATGAACGCCTGGCCGGAGGTGTGCATGACCGCCTGGGCGAACTCCATGGTCCGGTCGCTGATCCGCTTGAGGATCTCCAGACAGACCACCGCGCGGGTCTCCGCGCCCGCGTCACGCCAGGCGCGCATCCCGGCCTTCATCGCCGGCAGCAGCACGTCCAGGTCCGCGTGCGGGTAGCTGACGCCCAGTTCGACGCCGTACGGGGAGGTCTCGCCGTCCACCCAGCCGTCCGTCCCGGGCTGGTCCAGCTCGATGCGGCTGCCGAGCAGGGCGTCGAAGGCGGCCTTGCCCGCGGCCATGTCCAGGCTGCCGTTCTCCCCGTACGCCTTCGGGTGCTCGGGGTGCGGGGACCAGTACGCGCGCGTGCGGATCGCTTCCAGGGCCTGGTCCAGGGTGGGACGGTGGCGGGCGATCAGCTCGTGCGCGGTGAGTTCGGCGGCCATGGGGGACCAACTCCTCGTCTGGAGAACTCTTCGTCGAGCTCTAGGACCTGTGCGGAAACGTAGTCAGGAACGGGCGGTCAGAGTTAGAGTAACCGAACGATCGGTCGGGACAAGGGGGTCCGCCGCATCTGTGGAAAACACCGTGCGGGAGGATCGCGCACATGACAGCACTCGACCTCAGCAGTCCCGTGGCCGTGGTCGGCACCGGCACCATGGGGCAGGGAATCGCCCAGGTCGCGCTGGTCGCGGGCCATCCCGTGCGGCTCTACGACGCCGCCCCGGGCCTGGCCCGCAAGGCCGCCGACACGATCGGTTCCCGGCTCGACCGGCTGGTGGAGAAGGAGCGCCTCACCGCGGACGAGCGGGACGCGGCGCGTGCCCGGCTGACTCCCGTCGACGAACTCTCCGGGCTCGCCGGCTGCTCCCTCGTCGTCGAGGCGGTCGTGGAGCGCCTCGACGTCAAGCAGGAGCTGTTCCGGGCGCTGGAGGACGTCGTCGCCGACGACTGCCTCCTCGCCACCAACACCTCGTCCCTGTCGGTCACCGCGATCGGCGGCGCGCTGCGCGTGCCCGGCCGTTTCGTCGGCCTGCACTTCTTCAACCCGGCGCCGCTGCTGCCGCTCGTCGAGGTCGTCTCCGGCTACGCCACCGACTTCGGCGCCGCCACGCGCGCGTACGAGACCGCCCGCGCCTGGGGGAAGACGCCCGTCGCCTGCGCCGACACCCCCGGCTTCATCGTCAACCGTGTCGCGCGCCCCTTCTACGCCGAGGCCTTCGCGGTGTACGAGACGCAGGCCGCGGACCCGGCGACCGTCGACGCGGTGCTGCGCGAGTCCGGCGGCTTCCGGATGGGCGCCTTCGAGCTGACCGACCTCATCGGGCAGGACGTCAACGAGGCGGTGACGCACTCGGTGTGGCAGGCGTTCTTCCAGGACGTGCGCTTCCGGCCGTCCCTGGCGCAGCGCCGGCTGGTCGAGTCCGGCCGCCTCGGCCGTAAGACGGGCCGCGGCTGGTACGACCACCGGGAGGGCGCCGAGCGCCCGGAGCCGCACACCGCCGAGCCCGCCGAGCCGCCCGCCTACGTCGTCGCCGAGGGCGGTCTGGGGCCCGCCGCGGAGCTGCTCGACCTGATCCGCGAGGCGGGCATCGAGGTCCGGGAGGCCGAGGAGGACGAGGGCACCCGCCTGGTTCTGCCGAGCGGCGGCCAGCTCGTCCTCGCCGACGGGCAGCTCTCCGCGGAGTTCGGCGACGTCGTCCACTTCGACCTGGCGCTGGACTACCGCAGGGCCACACGCGTCGCCCTCTCCCACGCCGCGCACACCTCGGCGGAGACCGTCGCGCAGGCCACCGGGCTGTTCCAGGCGCTCGGCAAGAAGGTGAGCGTCATCGGGGACGTCCCCGGGATGATCGTGGCGCGGACGGTGGCCCGGATCATCGACCTCGCCGTCGAGGCGGTCGCCCAGGGCGTCGCCACCGAGGAGGACGTCGACACCGCGATGCGCCTCGGTGTGAACTACCCCCTCGGACCGTTCGAGTGGAGCCGCCGCCTCGGCCGGGGCTGGGCCGGGGCCCTGCTGGACGAGATGCACGGGGTGGACCCGTGCGGCAGGTACGCGCCGTCCCTCGCGCTCCACCGGTACGCGTGCGCCACCGACCAGCGGGAGGACACCCCATGACGACCGCCAAGCGGGACACCTACACCCCGGAGACGCTGCTGAACGTGGCGGTCCAGGTGTTCAACGAACGCGGCTACGACGGCACGTCCATGGAGCACCTCTCCAAGGCCGCCGGCATCTCCAAGTCGTCGATCTACCACCACGTGGCCGGCAAGGAGGAGCTGCTGCGCCGCGCGGTGAGCCGGGCGCTCGACGGTCTCTTCGGGATCCTCGACGAGGAGGACGCGCGCGTGGGGCGTCCCGTCGAGCGCCTGGAGTACGTCGTACGGCGCATGGTCGAGGTGCTGATAGCGGAGCTGCCGTACGTGACGCTGCTGCTGCGCGTGCGGGGCAACACGGACACCGAGCGGTGGGCGCTGGAGCGGCGGCGGGAGTTCGACCACCGGGTGGCCGAGCTGCTGAAGGCCGCGGCGGCCGACGGGGACGTGCGCGAGGACATAGAGGTGCGGCTGGTGACCCGGCTGGTCTTCGGCATGATCAACTCCATCGTGGAGTGGTACCGGCCGGACGGACGCGGCATGAACGAGCGCGAGGTGGCCGACGCGGTGGCGCAGCTCGCCTTCGGGGGACTGCGCAAGGCGGGCGACGGACGCGGGTGACCGCCGCCCCGGTGGAAACCGGCGGGCGGCCGGAGGCCTACTCTCGCCGCTGATGGAGATGTCCTTCCGGAAGCTGCCGGACGACCAGCACGGGATCCTGGTACGGCGTGACGAGTGGCCGGACGTACGGCTCCCCGCCCAGCCCGCCGGACCGTCGATGCCGCACGACCTGGTGCACGCGGTGGTGGAGACCGCGCTCGGGATCGACGACGGCTTCTGGGGCGCGACGGCGCGCGGCGCCACCTTCCAGGGCTTCGAAATCGTCACCCCCGGCCGGCACCGCCGGTCCGGGATGAAGGTGCTGCGCCGGGGCGGGGACGCCGTGCTGGACGCCGAGCTGCGCGTGGCCTGGGCCTACCGGGCCTGGAGCGGCCAGCCCACCGAGGGCCACGGGGTCGGTCCCGCGCTGCTCGACGCGGAAGCGCGGGCCAGGACGGGGCCGCGGCTGGACGCCGCCGCGAAGCGCTGGACCGCCGTACCCGTCGGCGGGGAACTGGTGTGGCGCTGGGGAGTGGACAGCTGAGGGCCCTCTGCGGCTCCTGGTCACCACTGCGGCTCCAGGTCCTCCTCCTCGAACACCAGCAGCGTGCGGGTGCTGAGCACCTCGGGAATGGCCTGAAGTCGCGTCAGGACGAGCTCGCGCAGCGCCCGGTTGTCCGGCGTGTGCACCAGCAGCAGGACGTCGAAGTCCCCGCCCACCAGGGCGATGTGCGAGGCGCCGGGGAGCTGCCTGAGTTGCTCGCGCACCGTGCGCCAGGTGTTCTGCACGATCTTCAGCGTGATGTACGCCGATGTGCCGTGACCGGCGCGTTCGTGGTCGACGCGGGCGCCGAAGCCCCGGATGACCCCGTCCTCGACGAGCCGGTTGATCCGCGCGTAGGCGTTCGCGCGGGACACGTGCACGCGCTCGGCGACCGACCGTATCGACGCGCGGCCGTCGGCCTGCAGCATGCGCAGGATGTCCTGGTCGATCGCGTCGAGGGGCCGCGCCGGCGGCAGCGGCCCCGTCCCTTCCTGTCCCTCGGCCATTTGTTCAGATGCCACCCGCCCCCACCTCTCAGCCGTGGACGTCCTGCATCCATCCCACGATGTGGAGAACCGTTTGTCCACAGCCTGACGCCACCCGTAGCCAAAATGTGCCGGCGACCGAACAATCGGTTGGTGAGGCGCGTCACAGACGCCGCGCCTCCGTCAGCCGTCCCACGAGGAGGTGCCGTCATGACGGTCATGGAGCAGCGGGGGGCCTACCGGCCGACCCCGCCGCCCGCCTGGCAGCCCCGTACCGACCCCGCCCCCCTGCTGCCCGACGCGGAGCCGTACCGCGTGCTCGGCACGGAGGCGGCGGCCGAGGCGGACCCGGAACTGCTGCGCAGGCTGTACGCGGAGCTGGTGAAGGGCCGCCGTTACAACGCGCAGGCCACCGCCCTCACCAAGCAGGGCCGTCTCGCGGTGTACCCCTCCAGCACGGGCCAGGAGGCGTGCGAGGTCGCCGCCGCCCTGGTGCTCGAGGAGCGCGACTGGCTGTTCCCGAGCTACCGCGACACCCTCGCGGTCGTCGCGCGTGGCGTGGACCCGGTCGAGGCGCTCACCCTGCTGCGCGGCGACTGGCACACCGGCTACGACCCCTACGAGCACCGGGTGGCCCCGCTGAGCACCCCGCTCGCCACCCAGCTGCCGCACGCCGTGGGTCTCGCCCACGCGGCCCGCCTCAAGGGCGACGACGTGGTGGCGCTCGCCATGGTGGGCGACGGCGGCACCAGCGAGGGCGACTTCCACGAGGCGCTGAACTTCGCGGCCGTCTGGCAGGCCCCGGTCGTCTTCCTCGTCCAGAACAACGGCTTCGCGATCTCCGTCCCGCTCGCCAGGCAGACCGCGGCCCCGTCGCTGGCCCACAAGGCCGTCGGATACGGGATGCCCGGCCGTCTGGTCGACGGCAACGACGCGGCCGCCGTGCACGAGGTCCTCGCCGACGCGGTGCGCCGTGCCCGCGCGGGCGGCGGCCCGACCCTGGTCGAGGCGATCACCTACCGCGTGGACGCCCACACCAACGCCGACGACGCGACCCGCTACCGCGGCGACGCCGAGGTCGAGGCGTGGCGGGAGCACGACCCCATCGCGCTGCTGGAGCGGGAGCTGACCGGCCGCGGCCTGCTGGACGAGGCCGGTGCCGAGACCGCCAAGCAGGACGCCGAGACCATGGCCGCCGATCTGCGCGCCCGGATGAACCAGGACGCGGAACTCGACCCCATGGACCTGTTCACCCACGTCTACGCGGAGCCCACGCCCCAGCTGCTGGAGCAGCGGGAGCAGCTGCGGGCCGAGCTGGCGGCCGAGGCCGAGTCGGAAGGAGAGCGGCCATGACCACCGTCGCCGTGAAGCCCGCCACCATGGCGCAGGCCCTCACGCGCGCGCTGCGCGACGCCATGGCCGACGACCCGTCCGTGCACGTCATGGGCGAGGACGTCGGCACGCTCGGCGGCGTCTTCCGCATCACGGACGGCCTGGCCAAGGAGTTCGGCGAGGACCGCTGCACGGACACCCCGCTGGCCGAGGCGGGCATCCTCGGCACGGCCGTCGGCATGGCCATGTACGGGCTGCGGCCGGTCGTGGAGATGCAGTTCGACGCCTTCGCCTATCCCGCGTTCGAGCAGCTCGTCTCGCACGTGGCGAAGATGCGCAACCGCACCCGCGGCAAGATGCCCCTCCCCCTGACGATCCGCATCCCCTACGGCGGCGGCATCGGCGGTGTCGAGCACCACAGCGACGCGTCCGAGGCGTACTACATGGCGACTCCGGGGCTCCATGTCGTCACGCCCGCGACCGTCGCCGACGCCTACGGCCTGCTGCGGGCCTCCATCGCCTCCGACGACCCGGTCGTCTTCCTGGAGCCCAAGCGGCTCTACTGGTCCAAGGACGCCTGGAACCCGGAGCAGCCGGCGGCCGTTGAGCCGATAGGCCGTGCCGTGGTCCGGCGCACCGGGCGGAGCGCGACCCTCGTCACCTACGGGCCGTCCCTCCCCGTCTGCATGGAGGCGGCCGAGGCCGCCCAGGCCGAGGGCTGGGACCTGGAGGTCGTCGACCTGCGCTCGCTGGTGCCGTTCGACGACGAGACGGTGTGCGCCTCGGTGCGGCGGACCGGACGTGCGGTCGTCGTCCACGAGTCGGGCGGCTTCGGCGGCCCGGGCGGTGAGATCGCGGCCCGGATCACGGAGCGCTGCTTCCACCATCTGGAGGCGCCGGTGCTGCGCGTGGCCGGGTTCGACCTGCCGTACCCGCCGCCGATGCTGGAGCGTCACCACCTGCCCGGTGTGGACCGGATCCTGGACGCCGTGGGGCGTCTGCAGTGGGAGGCCGAGAGCTGATGGCACAGGTGCTGGAGTTCAAGCTGCCCGACCTCGGTGAGGGGCTCACCGAGGCGGAGATCGTGCGCTGGCTGGTCGAGGTCGGCGACGTGGTCGCCGTGGACCAGCCGGTCGTCGAGGTCGAGACGGCCAAGGCGATGGTGGAGGTGCCCTGCCCCTACGGCGGTGTGGTCACCGCCCGCTTCGGCGCGGAGGGCACCGAACTGCCGGTCGGCGCCCCGCTGCTGATGGTCGCCGTCGGCGAGACGGCTGACGGCCGCCCCGCCGGTGACGCGGGCACCCCTGCCACCGCGGGAGCCGGCCGCGCGAGCGGCCGGGAGCCGGCCGCCGAGGGCTCCGGCAACGTGCTGGTCGGCTACGGCACCTCCGAGGCCCCGGCCCGGCGCCGCCGGGTGCGCCCCGCCGCTCCCGCGGTGAACGGACGGCCGAGGACGCCGGAGCCGGTGCGGGAGACGCGGCCGGCGGACACCCCGCAGGCCGCCCCGAGCGCGCGGACCGCACGCCCGGCGCCGGAGGACGGTCCGGTCCCGGTGATCTCCCCGCTGGTGCGCAGGCTGGCCCGGCAGAACGGCCTGGACCTGCGGAAGCTGACCGGTTCCGGCCCCGACGGACTGATCCTGCGCAGGGACGTGGAGCACGCGCTGCGGGCCGCCGGCGCCCAGGACCGCACGGACACGACGGAACCCGCCGCCGCCCCGGCTGCCGCCGCCCCTTCCGCGAGCACCGCCTCGGTCACCCGCGTCCCCCTCAAGGGCATCCGGGGCGCCGTCGCCGACAAGCTCTCCCGCAGCCGCGCCGAGATACCGGACGCGACCTGCTGGGTGGACGCCGACGCGACGGAGCTGATGCGGACCAGGGCCGCGATGAACGCGGCGGGCGGGCCCAAGATCTCCGTGCTGGCGCTGCTGGCCCGGATCTGCACGGCCGCGCTCGCCCGCTTCCCGGAGCTCAACTCCTCGGTGGACACCGAGGCCAGGGAGATCGTCCGGTACGCGGACGTGCACCTCGGGTTCGCGGCGCAGACCGAGCGGGGGCTGGTCGTCCCCGTGGTCCGCGACGCGCACACGCGGGACGCGGAGTCGCTCACGGCGGAGTTCGCCCGGCTGACCGAGGCGGCGCGCGAGGGCACGCTGACCCCCGCGCAGCTCACCGGCGGCACGTTCACCCTGAACAACTACGGGGTGTTCGGCGTCGACGGGTCCACTCCGATCATCAACCACCCCGAGGCCGCCATGCTGGGCGTCGGCCGCATCGTCCCCAAACCGTGGGTGCACGAGGGCGAGCTGGCGGTCCGGCAGGTCGTGCAGCTCTCGCTCACCTTCGACCACCGGGTGTGCGACGGCGGCACGGCGGGCGGGTTCCTGCGGTACGTGGCCGACTGCGTGGAACAACCGGCGGTGCTGCTGCGGACGTTGTGACCGTCACGGCCTGACCTCGCCCACCCCCGGCGGGCCGGGGTCGCCTCTTCCCGCGTGCCCCTGCGTTCCCTGTGATCGCGGGGGCACGCATACTCGGGGGGTGACCGAGTACCAGCCACCCGCCGCCGCGCACGGCGTCCCGCCCGATGCGCACGGCGACCCGAACGCCACGGCTCACGCGACCGTGTACGACGCCGTCGTGCTCGCCGGCGGTGCGGCCCGGCGGCTGGGCGGCGCCGACAAGCCGGCCGTGCGGGTCGGCGGACGCCCTCTGCTCGACCGGGTGCTCACGGCCTGCGCCGACGCCCGCGCCACGGTGGTCGTGGCCGGTCCCCGCCCCACCGCGCGCCCCGTCACCTGGGCCCGCGAGGACCCGCCGGGCGGCGGCCCCGTCGCCGCGCTCGACGCCGGACTGCGGCACGTCACCGCCGGGCACGTCGTGCTGCTCTCCGCCGACCTGCCCTTCCTCGACGCCCGTACCGTCGCCGCGCTGCTGGACACCCTGCGCCGGAGCGCGGCCGACGGTGTGCTGCTGACCGACGCCGACGGCCGGGACCAGCCGCTGGTGGCCGCGTACCGCGTGCCGTCCCTGCGCCGTGAGCTGGCCGGGCTCTCCGTCGCGCACGGCGGGACGGCCGGGCTCCCCCTGCGCCGGCTCACCGGTGCCCTCGACCTTCTCCGTATCTCCGACCCGGTGGCGTCCTTCGACTGCGACACCTGGGACGACATCGCCACTGCCAGGGCACGCATCAGGGAGCATGGACACGTGTTGGACGAATGGATCTCCGCAGTCAAGGACGAGCTGGGCATCGACCTGGACGTCGACACCGGCGTGCTGCTCGACCTCGCCCGTGACGCCGCCCACGGGGTGGCACGGCCGGCCGCCCCGCTGACCACCTTCCTGGTCGGCTTCGCCGCCGCGCGGGCGGGCGGTGACGCCGACGCCGTGGCCGAGGCGGCCCGCAAGGCCGCGGCGCTGGCCAACCGCTGGGCCGAGGAGGACGCACAGGACACGGCGGACGCATCGCCCTCCGGCGGCGCGGAACCCGAAACCCGCACGGACGCCGGATGACCCCGCGCACGCCCCGGGCCGGTGAGGACGCCGACGACCTCGACGTCGAGGAGGCGCTCGCCCTCGTGAACGACGCCCACACCCCCGGCGACCGCCCCTCCGGCGACCGCACGCACGGCGACGACGGCGCAGGTGGCAGCGGTTCGCACGGCAGCGGCTCGCACGGCGCCTCTGCCTCCGGAGCCCCCGCGCACCGCGACGGCACCGACTGGGCGGAGGCCCGCGCGACCGCCGCGCACGCCCCCCGCCGGGGCGGCGGCCACCGCGGCGGACACCTTCCGCCCGTCTCGGTCCCGCTGTCCTCCGCGCTCGGCCTCACCCTGGCCGCCCCGCTGATCGCGCTGACCGACCTGCCGTCGTTCGACACCTCCGCCATGGACGGCTGGGCGGTCTCCGGTCCCGGTCCCTGGGACGTGCGGGAGGAGGGCGTCCTCGCCGGGCACACCGCGCACGCGCCGTTGACCGACGGGGAGGCGGTGCGGATCGCCACCGGCGCGCGGGTCCCGCCGGACACCACCGCCGTGCTCCGCAGCGAGCACGGCCGTACCGACGACAAGGGCCGGCTGCACGCCACCGCCGCGACCCGGGCGCCGCACACCGTCTCGCACGGCCAGGACATCCGCCCCCGAGGCCAGGAGTGCCGCAACGGCGACCAGTTGCTGCCGGTGGGCACGCTGGTGACCCCGCCGGTGCTCGGCATGGCGGCGGCGGCCGGGTACGACACGCTCACCGTCGTCCCCCGGCCCCGTGCGGCCGTCTTCGTGCTCGGTGACGAGCTGCTGGGCGAGGGGCTGCCGCACGAGGGGCTGATCCGGGACGCGCTGGGCCCGCTGCTGCCGCCGTGGCTGCGCGCGCTGGGCGCCGACGTGGTCGACGTACGGCGGGTCGGGGACGAGGAGGACGCGCTGCACCAGGCGCTGAAGGGCTGCGACGCCGACGTCGTGGTCACCACCGGCGGCACGGCCGCGGGCCCGGTCGACCATGTGCACCCCACGCTGCGGCGCCTCGGGGCCGAGTTGCTGGTGGACGGGGTCGCGGTGCGTCCCGGGCACCCGATGCTGCTGGCGCGGATCTCGGAGAAGCAGTACCTCGTCGGCCTGCCGGGCAACCCGCTCGCCGCCGTGTCCGGGCTGGTCACGCTCGCCGAGCCGCTGCTGCGCACCCTGGCGGCCCGCCCCGCCCCGGAGGGGTACACGCTGCCGCTCAGGGACGCGGTGCAGGGGCATCCGTACGACACCCGGCTGGTGCCCGTCGCCCTGCGCGGTGACCGGGCGCTGCCTCTGCTCTACAACGGTCCTGCGATGCTGCGTGGGATCGCCGCGGCGGACGCGCTGGCCGTCGTACCGCCAGGGGGCGCCAAGCCCGGGTACGAGGCGGAACTGCTGGACCTGCCCTGGGCGTCCGGGGGAATCGGGGTGTGTTTCACGTGAAACTTCCGGGCCAGGACGCCATCGCCCGTCAGGCCGACGAGCATCTGGTCACCTACCGGGTCAAGCTGCCGCGCAAACTGGTGGAACACCCGATCCGCCAGGTCGCCAAGCGGCTGTCGATGGCCCTGCTGGTGCTCGTGGTGACGGCGTTCATCGTGTACGCCGACCGGGACGGGTACACGGACAACTCGGACGGTTCCCTCGACCTGCTCGACGCGTTCTACTACGCGACCGTCACCCTCTCGACCACGGGCTACGGCGACATCACCCCGGTGACGGACGGGGCCCGGCTCACCAACATCTTCGTCATCACGCCGCTCCGGGTGATGTTCCTGATCATCCTGGTCGGCACCACCCTCGAAGCCCTCACCGAACGCACCCGGGAGGAATGGCGACTGAACCGCTGGAGGTCCACGTTGCGCGATCACACCGTAGTCGTCGGGTTCGGGACCAAGGGCAGGTCCGCGATCAGGACGGTCTGTGCGACGGGACTCCGCAAGGAGCAGGTCGTGGTGGTCGACCCCAGCGCCAAGGCGATCGAGGCGGCCACGGCGGACGGGTACGCCGGTGTCATAGGGGACGCGACGCGCAGCGAGGTGCTGAAGCGCGCCGAGCTCCAGCGGGCCCGCCAGGTCATCATCGCCACCCAGCGCGACGACACCGCGGTCCTGGTGACGCTGACGGCACGCCAGCTCAACCGGAACGCCAAGATCGTCGCCGCGGTCCGCGAGGAGGAGAACGCGCCGCTGCTCAAGCAGTCGGGCGCCGACGCGGTCATCACCAGCGCCAGCGCGGCCGGACGCCTGCTGGGCCTCTCCGTGCTGAGCCCTGCGGCGGGCATGGTCATGGAGGACCTGATCCAGCAGGGCACCGGTCTCGACGTCGTGGAACGGCCGGTCATAAAGTCCGAGGTGGGCAAGACCCCGCGGGAGCTGGACGACCTGGTGGTGAGCGTGGTGCGCGGGCACCGGGTGCTCGGCTACGACGACCGGGAGGTCGGGACGCTGGAGCTGACGGACCGGCTGATCACGATCGTGCGGGCCACACCGGTCACGCAGATCGCGCCGGATGTGCGGCCGTTGCGTTAGTCGGGACGCTGCGAGGCTGAGACGCTCCGCGGCCAGGACGCTTCGGTGCCAGGGCGCGGTACGGCCCCGAGGGTTCGGTCCCCGGGGCCGTTTCCATGCCGTGAGCCGTCTACTTCCGGTTGTACAGCCGCATCGTCACCGGGCCGAAGACCAGCACGAGCGCCGCCGCCCAGCCCAGGGTCCACATGATGTCCGCGGCCGGCCAGTCGCCCGCCATCAGTCCGCGGACCGCCGACGCCAGGTGGGTCACCGGGCTGTTGTTCACGAAGGCCTGGAGCCAGCCGGGCATGGTGCGCGGGTCGACGAAGACGTTGGACAGGAAGGTGAGCGGGAAGATCACCATCATGCTGACGCTCATCACCGACTTCTCGGTGCGCAGCAGCAGCCCGAACATCGTCCAGATCCAGGAGAACGCGAACGAGAACACCAGCAGCAGGGCGATCCCGGCGACCACTCCGGGGAAGCCGCCGTCGGGCCGGTACCCGAGCAGCAGGCCCATGGCCAGCATGATCACGGACGCGATGGTGTAGCGCAGGGCGTCGCCGAGCAGGTAGCCGACCATCGCCGAGGGCCGCCAGATCGGCAGCGAGCGGAAGCGGTCGAAGACGCCCTTCTCGATGTCGATGTTCACCGAGACACCCGTGTACATCGTGATCATGACGACCGACATCACGAGGATGCCCGGCAGCACGAACTGGATGTAGTCCGTCGGCGAACCCGCCAGCGCACCGCCGAAGAGGTACGTGAACATCAGCAGGTTCATGATCGGGAAGGCGGTGACGTCGAAGAGCTGCTCGGGCACATGTTTGATCTTCAGCATGGCGCGCCAGCCGAACGTGAGGGACGTGGACAGCGAGCTGGGCCGCTGCGGCCGCTCCTCGGCGACCAGCAGCGCCGCCAGGGACTCGGTGCTGACGGGCGCGAGTTCCTTGGTCTCGGTGCTCGTGGCCGTGCTCATGCCGCCACCTCGTCCTTCGTGTCGTCGCCGGTGCCGTCCGTGCCGTCCGTGCCGTCCGCCGAGCCGGTGTCGTGGCCGGTCAGCGCGAGGAAGACCTCGTCGAGGCTCGGCTGGCCGAGGGAGAAGTTGTCGACGGTGACGCCGGCCCGGGACAGCTCGGTGAGCGCCCGCGCCGCCTGGTCGGCCGCGCTGTCGCTGGTCGCTGCGTTGAGCCTCGCGGTGAGCGCCACGGGGTCGGGTTCGAGCTGCACCTCGGCGAGCAGCAGGTCGCGCAGCAGCCGCTCGGCGTCCGGGCGCCGCTCCGGGTCGCGCAGCCGCACATGGACGGACCCCGCGCCCACGGACGCCTTGAGCTCGCCCTTGGTGCCCTCGGCGATGACCCGGCCTTTGTCGATCACCGCGATCCGGGAGGCGAGCTGGTCGGCCTCGTCCAGGTACTGCGTGGTCAGCAGCACGGTGGTGCCCTGGGCGACGACCGCCCGCACGATGTCCCAGACCTGGTTGCGGCTGCGCGGGTCGAGTCCGGTGGTGGGCTCGTCGAGGAACAGCAGGTCCGGGGTGTTGAGGATGGAAGCGGCGATGTCGATGCGGCGCCGCATGCCGCCCGAGTAGTGCTTGACCTGTTTGCCCGCTGCCTCGGTGAGACCGAACGCCTCCAGCAGCTGCGCGGCGCGCTCTCGGGCCGCGGGCTTGCGGTGGCCCAGCAGGCGGCCCAGCAGGACCAGATTCTCCGTGCCGGTGAGGTCCTCGTCGACCGACGCGTACTGGCCGGTGAGGCTCACCCTGGAGCGGACCGCGTCGGCGTCGCGCACGACGTCGTGACCGAAGACGCGGGCCTCGCCGCCGTCCGGGCGGAGCAGGGTGGCGAGCATCTTCACGGTGGTGGTCTTGCCGGCGCCGTTCGGGCCGAGGACGCCGTAGACGGTGCCCGTGGGCACGGTGAGGTCCACGCCGTCGACGGCCCGTGTCTCACCGAAGGTTTTGACCAGGCCCGCGGTTTCGATCGCCGGGGCGGACGGGTGCGTGCTCATGCTTCGGGGTCCTTCCGCGTGCTTGGGCTACGCATGGGGGGACTTTTACGGTCGCGCGAACTCATCGGTTCCGCACGCGGATTTTTTGGCGCCGGCGCCGTAGGAGGGGGTTTCAAGGACTCCGCCTCTTGGACCTCCGTTCGCGCAGTTCCCCGCGCCCCCTGGGGGTGTGGGTGCCCAGGCTTCTTGAGGGGCGAGGCGTCCCTGACGTCCGTTTGCGCAGTTCCCCGCGCCCCCTGGGGGTGTGGGTGCCCGGGTCCTTCGAGGGGCGAGGTGTCTCTGGCCTCCGTTCGCGCAGTTCCCCGCGCCCCTGGGGGCCTCGGAGTACCGTCCCCCTCATGTATGCGATCACGATTCCCGAACCCGGTGGGCCCGAGGCGTTGGTGTGGGACGAGGTTCCCGATCCTGTCGTCGGTGAGGGGGAGGTCCTCGTCGACGTGGTGGCCACGGCTGTCAACCGGGCCGACATCCTGCAGCGTCAGGGCTTCTACGACCCGCCGCCCGGTACGTCTCCCTACCCCGGTCTGGAGTGCTCCGGACGGGTCGCGCAGGTCGGGCCGGGGGTGAGTGGCTGGGCCGTCGGGGACGAGGTCTGCGCGCTGCTCTCCGGCGGCGGCTACGCCGAGAAGGTGGCCGTTCCCGCCGGGCAGCTGCTGCCCGTTCCCGAGGGGGTCTCCGTCGAACGGGCCGCCGCGCTGCCCGAGGTGGTCTGCACGGTCTGGTCGAACGTCTTCATGATCGCCCACCTGCGCCCCGGCGAGACCTTCCTCGTGCACGGCGGCTCCAGCGGCATCGGCACCATGGCCATCCAGCTCGCCAAGGCGGTCGGGGCGAAGGTCGCCGTGACCGCCGGCACCAAGGAGAAGCTGGAGCGCTGCGCCGAGCTGGGCGCGGACATCCTGATCAACTACCGCGAGCAGGACTTCGTGGCCGAGCTGCGGGAGGCCACCGACGGCAAGGGCGCGGACGTCATCCTCGACAACATGGGCGCCAAGTACCTGAACCGCAACGTCCAGGCCCTCGCCGTGAACGGACGCCTGGTGATCATCGGCATGCAGGGCGGGGTGAAGGGCGAGCTGAACATCGGCGCCCTGCTCGCCAAGCGCGGCGCGATCACCGCCACCACCCTGCGCGCGCGTCCCGTGGAGGAGAAGGCCGCGATCGTGGCGGCCGTACGGGAGCACGTCTGGCCGCTGGTGTCGGCCGGTCATGTCCGTCCGGTGATCGACCGGGAGATCCCCATGCCGGACGCCGCCGAGGCGCACCGGATCGTGGAGGACAGCTCCCACATCGGCAAGGTCCTGCTCGTCACGCCCAGGTGAGCCGTCAGCGCGTCCCGCGTTCCTGACGCATCCGCAGTCCCAGGAAGGCGAGGGCGAACCCGAGGCCCATGAGGACCAGGCCGCTGCCCAGCGGCAGGATCCGCAGCACCGGCTCCACGGCGGTCCCCGTGACCGCGTCCGGCTCGGCGGTCCGCGACGACGAGGCGGTCGCCGGGACCACGGCCGAGGACGAGGGTCCCGTCGGCCCTGTGGCGTCGGAGCCGTCCGGGTACCCCTCCGCCGTGTCGTCCTCGGCCGGTGTGGACGCGTCGCGCCGGGCGCCGGGACGGCGCATCCCGTCGCCGTCCGGGCGTCCGGCCGCCTCGGTGGGACCCGAGCCCTCCTCCTCGGCACGGCCCCGGCGGGGCGGCTCGGTGTCCCGGGACTGCTCACGTGCCGTCTCCTGCCGCCCTGGCCTGTCCCGTCCCTCGCCCTGCCCGTTCCCGGACCGGGCGGCCGACGGCGAGGCCGAGCGCGAGGGGGAGGCCGGGGCGGACGGGGAGCGGGAGGCCGGGGCGGACGGGGAGCGGGAGGCCGCGCGGGCGCGGTCGCTCGCGTCGGGGCCCGGAGGCGTCCGCTCCGCCCCGTACGCCACGCCGGCCGCACCCGGCGGGCCGGGGAACGGGCCGTACGGCAGCAGCACGGCCCCCGCCCCCAGCACGAACGTCGCCCCCAGTGTGCGCAGCCATGGAGTCACGGCCGGGACCTCCCGCGCCGGCCGGTGCTCGGCCGCACCGTCGGCAAGTTGGGACGGATGGACGCCCACCAGCCTCGCACCGGGGGACGGGACCGGCATGCCGGACAGGGCCGTACGGAGGACCCGCCGCCGCGACCCCCTCAGAGGCGGGCCTCCCGCGCTGAGAACGCGGCCGCTTCCGGGGGCCCACCGCGCTGAGAACGCGGCCGCTTCCGGGGGCGCACCGCGTGGTGAAGCGGGTGTGCGCGACAATGGTCGAATGGAGATGCCGAGGAACGAACGGTCGCCGGAGAATCCGCAGATCCTGGTCGTCGGCCAGGACGGTATGGCGCTCAGCGGCGGCAAGGGCGGCGACGAGGACTCCCGTGAGACTCCGGTGACGGAGCAGGTGGAGCAGCCGGCGAAGGTCATGCGGATCGGCAGCATGATCAAGCAGCTGCTGGAGGAGGTGCGGGCGGCCCCTCTCGACGAGGCCAGCCGCAACCGCCTCAAGGAGATCCACGCCAGTTCGGTGAAGGAGCTCGAGGACGGCCTGGCGCCGGAGCTGGTCGAGGAGCTGGAGCGGCTCTCCCTGCCCTTCACGGACGAGGCAACCCCCAGCGACGCGGAGCTGCGCATCGCGCAGGCCCAGCTGGTGGGCTGGCTGGAGGGGCTCTTCCACGGGATCCAGACGACGCTCTTCGCCCAGCAGATGGCGGCGCGCGCGCAGCTGGAGCAGATGCGCCGGGCCCTGCCGCCGGGTGTCGCCGAGGGGCACGAAGACGCCCACCATCCGGGTGGTCGCGCGGGTGGCCCCTACCTGTAGAACGCCTCATCACAGCGGAAGGGGCCCGGCACGGACGCCGGGCCCCTTCCGTATGGTCCGGGTGTCAGGAGGTGGGCGGGTTGCCCGTCGAGACCTTCAGCGTGATCTCCGGCATGTCCTCCGGGTCGACGTCCGTGCCGGCCGGCGGGAACTGCTCGCGGACCGAGCCCTCGCCGTAGGTGTTCTCGTCGACCGTGACGATCTTGAGGTTGCCGCCCCAGCCGGCGGCCTGGAAGCACGCCTTCACCGAGGCGATGTGCTTGAACTTGAAGTTCGGCAGCCGGATCAGCTCGGGGTCGTTGTACGACTCCTGCGGCTCCTCGCACTCCTCCGGCTCGATCGTCTTGGACGTGTCCGGACCGCGGTAGCCCTCGGGCTTCTCCGTGGCGGAGGCGCTGCCGCCGCCCGCGTTCGGTTCCTTCTCGTCCCCGTTGTTCAGCACGAGCGCCGTCACCAGACCGCCGACCGCCAGCACCGCGACCAGCGCGGACGCGACGATCACCGAGGTGTTCCGGCCGCGCCCCTGACCACCGCCGGTGCCCTGCGGCGAGATCGTGTACGGCGCGGGCGTCGACGGACCCTGCGGGGCGTACGGGCTCGGCGTCGGGTAGCCGCCCTGCTGCGGGTAGCCGTAGGCCGGGGCGGGCGTGGCCGGGGCCGGGGTGCCGTACGGGTTCGGCGGGGGCGTCGGCTGGTACGGCGTCTGCACGCTGCCGGCGGGCGTCTGCCCGGACTGGTCGACCGGCGGGAACACCGCGGAGCCGACGCCGGCGCCGCTGGGCGTCTGGCTGCCGGGCACGATGCTCGGCGGGGCCGCCTGGAAGGACTGCGCCACCCGCAGGCACTCCCCGCGCATGGCCTCCGCGCTGGGGAAACGCTCGTTGGGGTTCTTCTTCAGGGCGCGGGTGATCAGCGCGTCCACGGCCGGCGGCAGCGAGCGGTTGATCGAGGAGGCGACCGGCGGCTCCTCCTGCACGTGCGCGTAGGCGATGGCGAGCGGCGAGTCCGCGTCGAACGGCAGCCTGCCGGTGACCAGCTGGAAGAGCATGATGCCGACCGAGTACAGGTCGGAGCGGGCGTCGACGCCCCGGCCGAGGGCCTGCTCCGGGGAGAGGTACTGCGGGGTGCCGACGACCATGCCGGTCTGCGTCATCGACGTCACACCGGACTGCATGGCGCGGGCGATGCCGAAGTCCATCACCTTGACCACGCCGCGCTTGGTCATCATCACGTTGCCCGGCTTGATGTCGCGGTGGACCAGCCCCATCTCGTGGCTGATCTCCAGCGCCGCCAGCACGTCGGCGGTGATCCTCAGCGCCTTGTCGGCGGGCATCGCGCCGTGCTGCCGTACGTCCTCGTCGAGCACGGAGCCGAGCGGGCGGCCCTCCACGTACTCCATGACGATGTACGGAGTGGTCATCCCGTCGACGTCGTCCTCGCCGGTGTCGAACACCGAGACGATGTTGGTGTGCGTGAGCTTCGCCACGGACTGGGCCTCGCGGCGGAAGCGCTCACGGAACGCCTGCTCCCGTCCGAGTTCCGTGTGCAACGTCTTGATGGCGACCTGACGGTCCAGCACCGTGTCGTAGGCGAGATGCACCGACGCCATGCCACCCTGGCCGAGCAGGTCCCGCAGTTGGTAGCGTCCGCCCGCGAGCGCCCGCCCCGTGTGCCGGCCCTGTGCGCCGTCCTGGCTCATGTTCCGCGTCCCCCGTAGCCTCTCCGGCGTCCGGCGCCGCCGTCGGTGACTTGTCTCTCGTGACGTGTCGTCGTCGTAGATCGAAAGTGCTATTCCCGGCCAAGTCTGCCCCAGGGCACCGACACGTCAAGCGCGGTGCCCGTTCCGTGACCGTACGCGAAAGAAGCGTCGCGGAAGCGTTACAGCGGTCGTACGGCCGGTACACGGAATTTGCACGACGGTACGGCCAGCGGGTTTGATGACCGGTCCGTCGCGTGCCGGACCGGGCAGCCCGTCCCGGACCGGAGGCCCCGGCAGAGGCTGTAGCGTGGCCGACGGAGACCGTAACAACACCGCGCGCACCGCGGGCAGAAACGACGGCGAGGACTGATGGCACAGCAGCAGCGCGCTCAGGGCCCGTCCGACCCCGAGGCGACTGGCGGCGGCATGTCGGACGCGCCGGACAACTGGGGCAACGGCGGGCTGGTCGGCGACGGCCGGTACCGGCTCACGCACCGGCTCGGCCGGGGCGGCATGGCCGAGGTGTTCGCCGCGGAGGACGTACGCCTCGGGCGTACCGTCGCCGTGAAGCTGCTGCGCTCCGACCTGGCCGAGGACCCGGTGTCCAAGGCGCGCTTCACGCGCGAGGCCCAGTCCGTGGCCGGCCTCAACCATCACGCGATCGTCGCCGTGTACGACTCCGGCGAGGACCTGATCGGCGGCCAGTCCGTGCCGTACATCGTGATGGAGCTGGTCGAGGGCCGCACCATCCGCGACCTGCTGATGAACGCGGAGGCGCCGGGCCCGGAGCAGGCGCTGATCATCGTCTCGGGCGTCCTGGAGGCCCTGGCCTACTCGCACCAGCACAACATCGTGCACCGCGACATCAAGCCGGCCAACGTCATCATCACCAACAACGGCGCCGTGAAGGTGATGGACTTCGGCATCGCCCGCGCCATGCACGGGGCGTCCACGACGATGACGCAGACCGGCATGGTCATGGGCACCCCGCAGTACCTCTCCCCGGAGCAGGCGCTCGGCAAGGCCGTCGACCACCGCTCCGACCTGTACGCGACCGGCTGCCTGCTGTACGAACTGCTGGCGCTGCGCCCGCCGTTCACCGGTGAGACGCCGCTGTCGGTGGTCTACCAGCACGTCCAGGACATCCCCACGCCTCCCTCCGAGGCCTCGGACGCCTGCCCGCCCGAGCTGGACGGGCTCGTGATGCGCTCCCTCGCCAAGGACCCGGACGACCGGTTCCAGACGGCCGAGGAGATGCGCGGTCTCGTCCAGTACGCGCTGCAGATGCTTTACGACCAGGGCGGCCACACCGGCACCTGGAACACCGGGCCCGTCGACATGCACGAGGGTCCGCGCACGCCCGCGGGCGGGTACGCCGGCACCGCGGCCATGCCGCACCCGGACCAGTCCGGCACCACGGCGATCCCGCAGCCGATCCTGCCCCACGGGTACGGCGGCCGGGACGACGGCGGCTTCGAGGGCCACGGCAACCAGGGCAGCGGCCGCGGCAAGCTGTGGATCCTCGCCGTGCTCGCGGTGATCGCCGTCGCGGCCGGTGTCGCGCTCGCGCTGAACAACGGCGGCGGCGGGGGCGAGGGCGGCAAGACCGACACCTCGCCGTCGGTCTCGCAGAGCACGAAGGAGGAGTCGCCCAGCGAGTCGCCGACGGAGGAGGAGACCGAGGAGACCTCCGGTCCCGACACCGACCCGGGCTCCGGCTCCGGCGGCAACGGCGACTGGACCCCCAGCTACGAGCCGTCCTGGACTCCGTCCCAGCCGGACACGGAGCAGCCGACGGAGGAGCCGACGGCGACGCAGTCCACCGAGACGGGCGGCACCGACGACGGCGGCACCGACGACGGGGGCACCGACGACGGCGGCACCGGGGACGGCGGCACGGAGACCGGCGGCACCGAGACCGGGGGCACCGGTCCCGGCGGCGCGGGTGGCGCCGACGCGGGCGGGCTCAACGCCGGCGTGCCCGGCGGCGCGGGCAACTGACCGGCGTCACCGTCCCCCGACTGAACAATTCGCCCTCCCTGAGGGCACCCCGTGACTTCCCCGGCGGCACCCCGTGCCGCCGGGGAAGTCTGCTCTTCCCGTGCCCGGCTCGGCCGGGATAACGTGCCGTTGCTCCGGCCTCCTGCAAGGCTGTGACCAGCGCGCCTTCCGGGCCTACCCCGATTTACTTGGATATCCAAGCAAAATCGCAGGTCAGAGGGGGTTTCACAGAAATGTGGAGCACTGGGTAACGTGCTGTGTGCAGGGCGCTCGCCGGGGCACCTGTCACGCCTGTTCCCGGTCGAGTGGCACCCACCCCGTGCCCGGTGGTCGGAACAGGTGAGCCGCACTGGCCTACCGGCAACCCCGGGGGCCGGACCGACGGAGGAGCACACGTGACCGTGGAGAGCACTGCCGCGCGCACACCGCGACGCAGCGCCGGAAACAAGGCCGGCACCACCGGCACCAAGCGCACCACCAGCACCACCAAGAAGGCCGCAGGCGCCGGGAAGGGCGCCGAGCCCGCCCTCGTCCAGCTGCTGACGCCCGAGGGCAAGCGCGTCAAGAACGCCGAGTTCGACCAGTACGTCGCCGACGTCACGGCCGAGGATCTGCGCGGGCTGTACCGCGACATGGTGCTCACCCGTCGCTTCGACGCCGAGGCCACCGCGCTCCAGCGCCAGGGCGAGCTGGGCCTGTGGGCCTCGCTGCTCGGGCAGGAGGCGGCGCAGATCGGCTCCGGCCGGGCGCTGCGCGACGACGACTACGTCTTCCCCACCTACCGCGAGCACGGCGTCGCCTGGTGCCGCGGGGTGGACCCGACGAACCTGCTCGGCATGTTCCGCGGCGTCAACAACGGCGGCTGGGACCCGAACGGCAACAACTTCCACCTGTACACGATCGTCATCGGCTCCCAGACGCTGCACGCCACGGGCTACGCGATGGGCATCACCAAGGACGGCGCCGACAGCGCGGTCATCGCGTACTTCGGCGACGGCGCCTCCAGCCAGGGCGACGTGGCAGAGGCCTTCACCTTCTCCGCGGTCTACAACGCGCCCGTGGTGTTCTTCTGCCAGAACAACCAGTGGGCGATCTCCGAGCCGACCGAGAAGCAGTCCCGCGTGCCGCTGTACCAGCGCGCGCAGGGCTACGGCTTCCCGGGCGTGCGCGTGGACGGCAACGACGTGCTGGCGAACCTGGCCGTCACCAAGTGGGCCCTGGAGCGGGCCCGCGCCGGCGAGGGACCGACGCTCGTCGAGGCGTTCACGTACCGCATGGGCGCGCACACCACCTCCGACGACCCGACCCGCTACCGCACGGACGACGAGCGGCTGGCCTGGGAGGCGAAGGACCCGATCCTGCGCCTGCGCCGCCACCTGGAGGCCTCGGGCCACGCGGACGAGGGATTCTTCGCGGAACTGGAGACCGAGTCCGAGGCGTTGGGCAAGCGGGTGCGCGAAGCGGTCCGTGCCATGCCGGACCCGGACCACTTCGCCATCTTCGAGAACGTGTACGCGGACGGCCACGCGCTGGTGGACGAGGAGCGGGCGCAGTTCGCCGCCTACCAGGCCTCGTTCGCGGACGAAGACGGGGGTAAGTGACATGGCTGAGAAGATGGCTCTGGCCAAGGCGATCAACGAGTCGCTGCGGCGCGCCCTGGACGCGGACCCGAAGGTCGTCGTCATGGGCGAGGACGTCGGCAAGCTGGGCGGCGTCTTCCGGGTGACGGACGGCCTGCAGAAGGACTTCGGCGAGAGCCGGGTCATCGACACCCCGCTCGCCGAGTCGGGGATCGTCGGCACGGCGATCGGCCTGGCCCTGCGCGGCTACCGCCCGGTGGTGGAGATCCAGTTCGACGGCTTCGTCTTCCCCGCGTACGACCAGATCGTCACGCAGCTCGCGAAGATGCACGCCCGCGCGCTGGGCAAGGTCAAGATGCCCGTCGTCGTGCGCATCCCCTACGGCGGCGGCATCGGCGCGGTGGAGCACCACTCCGAGTCGCCGGAGGCGCTGTTCGCCCACGTGGCCGGTCTGAAGATCGTGTCGCCGTCGAACGCGTCGGACGCGTACTGGATGATGCAGCAGGCCGTCCAGAGCGACGACCCGGTGATCTTCTTCGAGCCGAAGCGCCGCTACTGGGACAAGGGCGAGGTCGACACCGAGGCGATCCCCGGCCCGCTGCACAAGGCGAAGGTGGTGCGTGAGGGCACGGACCTGACCCTCGCCGCGTACGGCCCGATGGTGAAGCTCTGCCAGGAGGTCGCGGACGCGGCCGCCGAGGAGGGGCGCAACCTGGAGGTCCTCGACCTGCGCTCGGTCTCCCCGATCGACTTCGACGCCGTCCAGGCGTCGGTGGAGAAGACGCGCCGTCTGGTCGTCGTGCACGAGGCGCCGGTGTTCTTCGGCTCGGGCGCGGAGATCGCCGCCCGGATCACGGAGCGCTGCTTCTACCACCTGGAGGCCCCGGTGCTCCGGGTCGGCGGCTACCACGCCCCGTACCCGCCGGCCCGTCTGGAGGAGTCCTACCTCCCGGACCTGGACCGGGTGCTCGATGCCGTCGACCGCTCGCTGGCGTACTGAGGAGAGGGTCGTGACGACGATGACGAACGCGTCCGTACGCGAGTTCAAGATGCCGGACGTGGGCGAGGGCCTCACCGAGGCCGAGATCCTCAAGTGGTACGTCCAGCCCGGTGACACCGTCACCGACGGGCAGGTGGTCTGCGAGGTGGAGACGGCGAAGGCCGCCGTCGAGCTGCCCATCCCCTACGACGGCGTGGTCCGTGCCCTGCACTTCCCCGAGGGCACCACGGTCGACGTGGGCACGTCCATCATCGCGGTGGAGGTGGCGGGCGGCGCCCCGGCGCAGGAGGAGGCCCCCGCGGCCCCCGCCCCCGCCCCCGCCGCGGAGCCGGAGCAGCCCGCCGAGCAGCCCGCGGCCCGTCAGCCGGTGCTGGTCGGCTACGGCGTCGCCACGTCCTCCACCCGCCGCCGCCCGCGCAAGCAGGCGCCGGACGCGGCGGCCGGGCAGGCCGCGTCGGCGGTCCAGTCCGAGCTGAACGGCCACGGGGCCGCTCCGGCCGCCGCCGCCGCTCCGGCCGCCGCCGCCGCTCCGGCCGCCCCCGCCGCTCCGGCCGCCCCCGAGCAGCGTCCGCTGGCGAAGCCGCCGGTGCGCAAGCTGGCCAAGGACCTGGGCGTCGACCTGGCCACGGTGACCCCGACCGGCCCGGGCGGCGTCGTCACCCGCGAGGACGTCCACGCGGCCGTCGCCGCGGCCCAGGTCCCGCAGCAGACGGCCCCGGCGGCCCAGCCGTCCGCCCCGGCCGTCCCCACGCCCGTCCAGCCCGCGGCCCCGGCGTCGTACGACTCCGCCCGCGAGACGCGCATCCCCGTCAAGGGCGTGCGCAAGGCGACCGCGGCGGCCATGGTCGGCTCGGCGTTCACCGCGCCGCACGTCACGGAGTTCGTGACGGTCGACGTGACCCGGACGATGAAGCTGGTCGAGGAACTGAAGCAGGACAAGGAGTTCGCGGGCCTGCGCGTGAACCCCCTGCTGCTGATCGCCAAGGCCCTGCTGGTCGCGATCCGCCGGAACCCCGACATCAACGCCTCGTGGGACGAGGCGGCGCAGGAGATCGTGGTCAAGCACTACGTGAACCTGGGCATCGCGGCGGCCACCCCGCGCGGTCTGATCGTGCCGAACATCAAGGACGCCCACGCCAAGACGCTGCCCGAACTGGCCGCGTCCCTGGGTGAACTGGTGTCCACCGCCCGGGAGGGCAAGACCTCCCCGTCCGCCATGCAGGGCGGCACGGTGACGATCACCAACGTCGGCGTCTTCGGCGTCGACACGGGCACGCCCCTCCTCAACCCGGGCGAGTCCGCGATCCTCGCGGTCGGTGCGATCAAGCCCCAGCCGTGGGTCCACAAGGGCAAGGTCAAGCCGCGCCAGGTCACCACCCTGGCCCTGTCCTTCGACCACCGCCTGGTCGACGGCGAGCTCGGCTCCAAGGTCCTCGCCGACGTGGCGGCGGTCCTGGAGCAGCCGAAGCGGCTGATCACCTGGGCCTGACGGTCACGCAGCAACAGAGAGGGGCGCCGCACACCAGGTGTGCGGCGCCCCTCCGCGCGTCCGGGGCCCGGGTGGGTCAGATCTTGCTGAACGCGTAGTTCATGAGGGCCTTCGCGTCCTTCTCGCGCTGCGCGGCGGAGGAGGAGGCGAGGACGGTGCCGACGACCGTCTTGCCGTTGCGGGTCGCGGCGAAGACCAGGCAGTACTTGGCCGTGGGGCCCGAGCCGGTCTTCACGCCGATGGTGCCGCTGTAGCTGCTCAGCAGGGTGTTGGTGTTGACCCACGGCGCCATCGTGCGGGTGCCGCCCGTCTTGGTCTTCGTCTTCGCCGTGTACTTCTTCGTCTTCACGATCGCGCGGAACGTGGCGTTCTTCATCGCGCTGCCGGCGATCTTCGTCAGGTCACGAGGCGTCGAGTAGTTGCTGCCGTTGCCGATCCCGTCGAACGAGTCGAAGTGGGTGTTCTTCAGGCCCAGCTTCTTCGCGTCTGCGTTCATCTTGGAGATGAAGGACTTCACGCGGGCCGAGCGGGTCGAACCGGTGCCGAACTTGTCGGCCAGCGCGTACGCGGCGTCGCAGCCGGACGGCAGCATCAGCCCGTAGAGGAGCTGGCGGACGGTGACCTTGTCGCCGACGATCAGCCGCGCGGACGAGGCGTTCTTCGACACGATGTAGTCGCTGTACGCCTTCTGGATCGTGACCGTGGCGTTCAGGTTCAGGTTCTTCTGGGCGAGCACGACCTTCGCGGTCATGATCTTGGTGGTGGAGCCGGTGGCGCGGCGGGTGTCCCCGAGCTTCGTGTACAGCGTCTTGCCGTTCGCGTTGTTGATCACGAAGCCGCCCTTGGCGACGACGGACGGAACGGGGGCGGCGGCCTGTGCCGGCGCCGCGTAGAGAGCTCCGGAGGCGAGCACGGCGCCGGTGGTGACGACGACGCCGGCGGCTCTGCGGAAGCGGATGCCCTGGATGCCGATTTTCAAGTCAGATACCCCGATTTACCTGAAAGGCCGTGCTGCCCGGCCTGGTTGAGGAGCGGCCGCGCGGAAGGGGCCGCACGTGTCTGACGCGTACGCCGAGGGGATGGTTGTACGGGAGAAGGGCGCATTTTCCCGGCAGGCGGTGTTTCGCATGGTGGACGCATGCTTCCATGCGTACCTGTTGTATCTATGCTGTCCGCATGAGTGTGTCCGCCCCCGCGAAACGTCCCCCCGCAGCCGACCGCGTCTACGCCCACGTCAAGCAGGGCGTGCTGGAGCGCACGTACGAGGGCGGGACGCTCCTCACGGAGGGCGAGCTGGCCGAGGCCGTGGGCGTCTCCCGCACGCCCGTGCGCGAGGCCCTGCTGCGCCTGGAGGCCGAGGGGCTGATCAGGCTCTACCCGAAGAAGGGCGCTCTTGTACTGCCGGTCTCCGCGCAGGAGATCGCCGACGTCGTCGAGACGCGGCTGCTCGTCGAGGAGCACGCGGCGCGCAAGGCCGTGCCCGCGCCCCCCGGTCTCATCGCGCGCCTGGAGCAGCTGCTCGCGCGCCAGAAGGAGGAGGCGGCGGCCGGCGACTTCGCCGCGGCCTCCGTCACCGACCGGTGCTTCCACGCCGAGATCGTCCGCAGCGGCGGCAACGAGATCCTCTCCCGCCTCTACGACCAGCTGCGCGACCGTCAGCTGCGCATGGGCCAGGCCGTGATGCACTCCCACCCCGACCGCATCGCCAAGACCCTCGCCGAGCACGAGGAGATCCTGGGCGCGCTGCGCTCCGGCGACGCCGACGCGGCCGTCGAGGTCGTCCACCGGCACGTCGGCTGGTTCTCCCACCTCGCCCGGGGAGAGGTGCGATGAGCGGCGCCGCCACGCGCGCCGCCGGCACGCTGCCCGGCGACCCGCCCGGAGGGCGGCGCGCGCTCGCCGTCTGGGGGATCGGCGTCTCCGTCTACTTCGTCGCCGTCATCTTCCGCACGTCCCTGGGCGTGGCCGGTCTCGACGCGGCCGACCGCTTCGACGTGGGCGCCTCCGCGCTCTCCACGTTCTCCATCCTCCAACTGCTGGTCTACGCGGGCATGCAGATACCCGTCGGCCTGCTGGTGGACCGGCTCGGCACCAAGAAGGTGCTGAGCCTGGGCGCGGTGCTGTTCACCCTCGGACAGCTCGGCTTCGCCCTCTCCCCGTCGTACGGCATGGCGCTCGCCGCCCGCGCGCTGCTCGGCTGCGGCGACGCGATGACCTTCATCAGCGTGCTGCGGCTGGGCGCGCGGTGGTTCCCGGCGCGGCGAGGGCCGCTGGTCGGGCAGATGGCCGGACTCATCGGCATGGCCGGCAACCTCGTCTCCACGCTGGTCCTGGCCCGGCTGCTGCACGGCGTCGGCTGGACGGCGGCGTTCGCGGGCAGCTCGCTCGCGGGGGCCGTTGTGCTCGTCCTGGTGCTGCTGTTCCTCAAGGACCATCCCGAGGGGCACGAGCCGGAACCGGTGTCGCACCAGGGCGCCGCGTACGTCCGCCGGCAGATCGCCCGGTCCTGGCGTGAGCCGGGGACCCGGCTGGGGCTGTGGGTGCACTTCACCACGCAGTTCCCGGCGATGGTGTTCCTGCTGCTGTGGGGCATGCCGTTCCTGGTCGAGGCCCAGGGGCTGTCCCGCGCGGTGGCCGGTGAGCTGCTCACCCTGGTGGTGCTGGCCAACATGGCCGTCGGTCTCGTCTACGGCCAGGTCGTCGCCCGGCATCACGGGGCGCGGCTGCCGCTGGCGCTCGGCACGGTGGGCGCGACGGCTCTGTTGTGGGCCACGACGCTGGCCTGGCCGGGGGACAGGGCGCCGATGTGGCTGCTGGTCGTGCTGTGCGCGGTGCTGGGGGCCTGTGGGCCGGCGTCGATGATCGGCTTCGACTTCGCCCGGCCGGCGAACCCGCCCGAGCGGCAGGGGACCGCCTCCGGCATCACCAACATGGGCGGGTTCGTCGCCTCGATGACGACGCTCTTCGCGATCGGCGTGCTGCTGGACGCCACGGGGGACGACTACAGGGTCGCCTTCTCGGCGGTGTTCGTCCTGCAGGCGCTGGGGGTCACGCAGATCCTGCGGTTGCGCCGGCGGGCGGCGCGGCGGGAGCGGGAGCGGTTGGTCGCCAGCAGGGTGTCGACGGTGCATGTGCCTGCGTGACGGCCGGGGGTGTTGCGGTGCGGGCGGGTGCAGGGGCGCCGCCCGCGCCCGCCCGCGCCGCTCATGGGCGGCACGCATGCCCGCGGGCAGCGGGGACCCTGGCCGCGCGGGCGGCCGGTGCCGCCCGGGCACGTAGGCCCGCGGGCTGTGGGGATCGGGAAGTCGCGCGGGTTGTGCCGGGGTCTCCCTTGGGGGGCGGGGGTGCCGCCCGGGCCCACCCGTGCCGCCCACGGTGGCACGAATGCCCCGGGCGGCCGGAGCCGGGGCTGCCGCCTGGGCATGTAGGCCCGCGGGCTGTGGGTATCGGGATGTCGCGCGGGTTGTGCCGGGGGTGTCGGGGTCTTGTGGGGGCCGGGGTGCCGCCCGGGCCCACCCGCGCCGCCCTGGGTGGCACGTATGCCCGCGGGCGGCGGGAGCCGGGGCTGCCGCCCGGGCGCCGGCCCGGGCGGCGGGGGTGCTGCCGTCCACCCGCGTGCTGCGGCGGGCGGCGTCAGGGGGCGCCCCCGGTTACGGCGTCACCGCGAAGTGGCGGAGGATCGCCGCGGCCAGGTCCTGGTCGCCCTCCGTTTTGATGCGGTCCGCGACCGCCTCCGCCGTCACGCGGCCGCAGGCCAGGCGGACGTAGGTCTCCCAGTCGAGGACGAGGGTGGCGGCCGGGCCGAGGGCCGGGGCGGTTTCGAGGGTGCCGCGGCCCTGGATGTCGACGCGGATCGTGCGCAGGAACTCCACCGGGCCGTGCACGTCCACGACCACCGCGGAGCTGCGCGGCGCCTGCGCCAGGTCGGCCACGACACGCGGGAGTTCGTCGAGCAGGACGTCGCGGGCGACATGGGCGCCGGGGGAGTCGAGATTGCCGGGGCGGCCCAGCGCCGTGCGGAGGTCCTGCTCGTGCGCCCACACGTCGAACGCGTGCCGGCGCATCGACTCCTCCAGCGTCAGCTCCGTGCCCAGCGGCCCGCGCACCTTGGTGCCGGGGTCGCGGGACTCGTTCCGCAGCTGGCGGTTACGCCGGATGATCATCAGCTCCAGCTCGGAGGTCATCTCCGGCGCCGTGTGATGGCGGCGCACGTCGACCTGCATCTCCATGTACCGCTGGTGGTCGTTGGTGACGTGGAACAGGTCACGCGGCAGCGAGTGGATCGGCCGGGGGTCGCCGTACATCTCCGAGTCGAGGCCGATGACGTGCGAGACCACGTCACGGACCGACCAGCCCGGGCAGGGCGTGCGCCGGTTCCAGTCGGCCTCCGGCAGCGGCTGCACCAGCTCGGATATCGCCTCGATGGAGTGGGACCAGGCGTCGGCGTAGGGCTGGAGGGCGGGATGCAGACTCACGGAACGGGACCCCTCGGCGGTCGGTACACGGGCAGGTTGTGGCGGCGGTGCCAGTGGGCGATGGCTGCACTGCGCGGGTGTCTCGGGTCTCCCCCGGTTCTCGGCTTCGCTCGAACCGGCGGGACCCCCAAGTTACGCTGCTGACAGGCACCCCGGCAGTGCTTTCGTGTGACGATCGTAGGCCCGTGGACGCGGGTCGAATGCCAGGACGGTGGTAGTGTGCGCGCTTCCTTGCTGCAAGTCGCCGTGAACGAGGACGAATCGGTCGAATCGCGTCGGCGCCGGGTGGCGGCCCTGGTACGCGATCAGGCCGGGGCGGACCTCGTGGTCCTCCCCGAGCTGTGGACCACGGGCGCCTTCGCCTACGAGGGCTTCGGCGCCGAGGCGGAACCGCTCCAGGGACCGACGTACGAGGCGATGGCCAAGGCGGCGAGCGAGGCGGGCGTCTGGCTGCACGCGGGGTCCGTCCCGGAGCGGGACCCCGACGGCACCCTCTACAACACCTCCCTCGTCTTCTCCCCCTCCGGCGAACTCGCCGCGTCCTACCGGAAGATCCACCGCTTCGGCTTCGACAAGGGCGAGGCCGTGCTGATGGGGGCGGGCGAGGAGCTGGTGACGGTCCGTCTGCCGGACACCGTCGTGGGCGTGGCGACCTGCTACGACCTGCGCTTCCCGGAGCTCTTCCGCGGCCTGGTCGACGCCGGCGCGGAGACCTTCGTCGTCCCGGCGGGCTGGCCCGAACGGCGCCGCGCCCACTGGACGCTGCTGGCGCGGGCGCGCGCCGTGGAGAACCAGGCGTTCGTCCTCGCGTGCGGAACGGCCGGGACGCATGCGGGAGTTCCGCAGGCGGGACACTCGGTCGTGGTGGACCCGTGGGGCGAGGTCCTCGCCGAGGCGGGTCCCGGCGAGGAGGTCCTGACCGTCGACTTCGACCCGGCGACGGTGGCGGGCACCCGGGACCGCTTCCCGGCCCTCAAGGACCGCGTCCTGGGTCTGGACCGCCCCCGCCGCTGACCGGACGGGCCGGGAGTCAGTCCTCCCGCTCCTTCTCCGCCAGATGGATCACACACACCGCCACCGCGATCAGCAGCGCCGGGTCGGCGTCGTCGCGGACGACGTCGACGCCGTAGGTGTCGCGGAGGGTGTGCCAGCGGCGGGAGATCACGGCGAGGAGTTCGCCGTCGTACTCGACGGCGAACTCCCGGTCGAGGATCCGCCCGCTGACGTCCAGCTCGGTGCTGCCGTCCGCGAGTGTCACCCGGTAGTGGTTGCGCAGCAGCGACAGCCGCTTGCGCCGCACGGTCGCGAGCGGCTCGCCGCCCCGCTCGATCACCATGGTGTCCCGCAGCGCGAGCATCTTCTTGTGGATGTCGATGAGCACACGCCCCTCGGCGTCCTTCAGCTCGAAGGTGTCCCGCAGCCGCATCGCCTTGCCGTCGACGAGGAAGACCTTGTTGCCGCGGTCGTCCTCGATCCAGTAGTCGTCCCCGATGCCGAGGATCCGGTCCCGTACGAGAAGTCTCATGCGCCGAGGGGTTCCCCGCCCGGCTCCGTCCGACGCCGCCACTAGGCCGACGGGCGGAGCCCGCCCCATGTCCGCCGGTGGCACGCTGGACGTATGGACGACGCCGCCTCCGCTCCCCCCGTCCGCCGCTCCGCACGCGTGCGGGCGCCCGAGCTCGCGGGGAAGGGCGGCTGGCTGAACACGGGCGGCGCCGCGTACAGCCTCACCGGCCTGCGCGGGCGCATCGTCCTGCTGGACTTCTGGACGTTCTGCTGCGTGAACTGCCTGCACGTCGTCGACGAGCTGCGGGAGCTGGAGGAGCGGCACCGGGACACGCTCGTGGTGATCGGCGTGCACTCGCCGAAGTTCCCGCACGAGGCGGAGCACGCGGCGGTGGCGGACGCCGTGGAGCGGTACGCGGTCGCGCATCCCGTGCTGGACGACCCCGAGCTGACGACGTGGACGCAGTACGCGGTACGGGCGTGGCCGACGCTGGTGGTCGTCGACCCGGAGGGGTACGTCGTGGCCACGTACTCCGGTGAGGGGCACGTGTCCGAGATCGAGCGGCTGGTGACCGAGCTGGAGGCCGAGCACGAGGCGAAGGGCACCCTCCGGCGCGGCGACCTCCCGTACGCGCCGCCGGAGCCGGAGCCGACGGTCCTGCGCTTCCCCGGCAAGGTGCTGCGGCTGCCGTCGGGGACGTTCCTCGTCACGGACACCACCCGGCACCAGGTGGTGGAGCTGGCGGAGGACGGGGAGACGGTCCTCAGGCGGTTCGGCAGCGGCGGGCGGGGCCTGGCGGACGGCCCGCCCGGCCGGGCGCGCTTCCAGGAGCCGCAGGGGCTCGCCCTGCTCCCGGACGGCGCCGTGGCCGTCGCCGACACCGTCAACCACGCCCTGAGGCGCCTCGACCCGGGATCGGGCGAGGTCACCACCCTCGCCGGCACCGGCTCCCCCTGGCGCCCCGGGGACCCCACGGACGGCCCGGCCTGGGACGTGCGCCTCTCCTCGCCCTGGGACGTCGTGTGGTGGCGGGACCGGGTGTGGATCGCCATGGCCGGCATCCACCAGCTCTGGTCCTACGACCCCGCCGCCGGCATGGTCGCCCGTGAGGCCGGGACGGGCGGGGAGCAGCTGGTCGACGCGCCGGCGAAGGAGGCCCTGTTCGCGCAGCCCTCGGGGCTCGCGGTGACACCGGAGGGGCTGTGGGTGGCCGACTCGGAGAGCTCCGCGCTGCGCCTGCTCGACACGGACGGACAGGTGCGTACGGCCGTCGGCGCGGGGCTGTTCGCCTTCGGGTACGAGGACGGTCCGGCGGACCGGGCGCTGCTCCAGCACCCGCTCGGGGTGACAGCGCTCCCCGACGGCTCTCTGGCGGTCTGCGACACGTACAACAACGCCCTGCGCCGCTACGACCCGGCCACCGGCGAGGTGACCACCCTGGCGGCCGATCTGCGGGAGCCCAGCGGGGCCGTGGTGGCCGGCGAGGACGTCGTGGTGGTGGAGTCGGCGCGGCACCGGCTGACCCGGCTGCGGCTGCCCCAGGAGGTACTCGGCGGTCCGCGGGAGGCGGAGCGGCCCGTCACCGAGGTCGCCGTCGGCCCCGTCCGCCTGGAGGTGGCCTTCGAGCCCCCGCCCGGCCAGAAGCTCGACACGCGGGACGGTCCCGCGACCCGTCTGCTCGTGTCCGCCTCACCGCCCGCGCTCCTGCGCGGCGGAGAGGGCGCGGGGAGTGACCTCTCCCGCGCCCTCGAGACCGACCCCGCCGTGGGGCAGGGGGTGCTGCATGTCGTGGCGACGGCGGCCGCGTGCGACGCCGACCCGGCCGTGGCCCATCCGGCCTGCCATGTGCACCGCCGTGAGTGGCGGCTGCCCGTGCGTCCCGTCGAGGGGGGCGCGGACCGGCTGGTCCTGGAACTGCCGTAGCCGTCCGGGGCGGACGGCGCGGGGCGGGCGTCCGGTCAGACGCCGTACCCGTCGCCGTAGCCGTCGCGGGTGTGGTGGTGCGGACGTGCCGGGTCGTCGACCACCGGGGTGGCGGGGGGTACCACGACCCGCCGGCGCCGGGCGATGCTGCTGAAGGTCGCGACGCCGATCAGTCCGACGATCATGAAGATGACGCCGACCAGGTCAAGGTTGACACCCTGCATGTCCCAGTCGGTCGCGAACGTGAGGATTGCTCCCACGGCGATGAGGATGATGCATCCGCCGAGGCCCATAGGTGTCGCCTCCCTGTCCGGTGTTTCCGGTGCGCACCGGGTACCCGGAGGGGCGGCTCCCATGCGCCGGGGAGCGCACGGGAGTTGACCGCCGCTCAGGAGGCTGCCCCGTCAGGGCCTGCGGCCGAACTAGCCCTCCAGGAAAGCCGTCAGCGCGTTCGCCAGCAGGAACGGGTCCTTGGCGCCGCACAGTTCGCGGACGCTGTGCATCGACAGGATCGCCACACCGATGTCGACCGTCTTGATGCCGTGGCGGGCCGCGGTGATCGGGCCGATCGTGGTGCCGCAGGGCATCGCGTTGTTGGAGACGAACGTCTGGAAGGGCACCCCGGCCTTCTCGCAGGCCGCCGCGAACACCGCGCGCCCCGAACCGTCCGTGGCGTAGCGGTTGTTGACGTTCACCTTGAGGATGGGGCCGCCGTCGACGCGCGGGTGGTGCGTCGGGTCGTGCCGCTCCGCGTAGTTGGGGTGCACGGCGTGGCCGGTGTCGGAGGACAGGCAGACGGTCCCGGCGAGGGCGCGGGCGCGGTCCTCCAGGGAGCCGCCGCGCGCGTGCACCGAGCGCTCCAGGACGCTGCCGAGCAGCGGGCCGTCCGCGCCGGTGTCGGACTGGGAGCCGTTCTCCTCGTGGTCGAAGGCGGCGAGCACGGGGATGTACGACAGGTCGGAGCCGCGTGCGGCCGCGGCGGCGAGGGCGGCCATGCCGGCGTGCACGGACAGCAGGTTGTCCATGCGGGGGCCCGCGACCAGCTCGCGGTCGCGGCCCAGGTAGGCGGGCGGCTCGACGGGGTGCACCATCAGGTCCCAGCCGGTGACCGAGCCCTCGGGCAGCCCCGCGGTCTCCTCCAGGAAGGCGACGAGGTCGCCGTCGCGGACGTCCTCGCCGAGACCCCACACCGGCTGCATGTGCCGCTGCTTGTCGAGCTTGAGGCCGTCGGAGTTGACCGCGCGGTCCAGGTGGATCGCGAGCTGGGGGACCCGCAGCAGCGGCCGGTCGACGTCCACCAGGCGGGTCGTGCCGTCGCGCAGGGACAGCCGCCCGGCCAGGCCCAGGTCGCGGTCGAGCCAGGAGTTGAGCAGGGGCCCGCCGTAGATCTCCACGGCCACCTGGCGCCAGCCGTGCGCCCCGCTGTCGGGGCGCGGCTTGACGCGCAGGTTGGGGGAGTCGGTGTGGGCGCCGACGATCCGGAACGGCGTGTGCGCCTCGGCCCCCTCGGGGACGTACCAGGCGACGATCGCGCCGCCGCGCAGCACGTACTTGCCGCCTGCCGTGCCGTCCCAGGCGTCCGTCTCCGCGACCTGCCTGAAGCCCGCCTTCTCCAGCCGCTCGGCGGTGTTCGCCACGGCGTGGTACGGCGTGGGGCTCGCCGCGAGGAAGGACATCAGGTCGTCGGTGTGGCCGCGGTCGAAGCGGGGGGGTTCGCTCATGGGTTCACCTTAACGAGCGCGAGGGCCCGCCTCCCTGTACGGGAGCGGGCCCTCGCGGAGCGGGCAGCGACTAGAACGCCGCCTCGTCCAGCTCCATCAGGTCCAGCTCGACGCCCTCGGCGACCTTGCGGGCCAGGGTGACGCCCGGGAGGACGTTGGCCGCGAAGAACTTCGCCGCCGCGATCTTGCCGGTGTAGAACGCCTTGTCCTTGGCGGAGGCCGTCGGGAGCTTCTCGGCGGCGATCGCGGCGTGCTTGAGCAGCAGGTAGCCGACGACGACGTCACCGGAGGCCATCAGCAGGCGGGTGGTGTTGAGGCCCACCTTGTAGATGTTCTTGACGTCCTTCTCGGTGGCCGCGAGGTCGGTCAGCATCAGGCCGACGATGGCCTCCAGCTCGACGGCGGCCTTGGCCAGGTGCTCGCGGGCGCCCGCCAGCTCCTCGCCGCCCTCGTTGACCGCGAGGAACTTCTTGATGTCCTCGGCGAGCGAGTTCAGCGCGGCGCCCTGGTTGCGGACGATCTTCCGGAAGAAGAAGTCCTGGCCCTGGATCGCGGTGGTGCCCTCGTAGAGGGTGTCGATCTTGGAGTCCCGGATGTACTGCTCGATCGGGTACTCCTGCAGGAAGCCGGAGCCGCCGAAGGTCTGCAGCGACTGGGCGAGCTGCTCGTAGGCCTTCTCGGAGCCGTAGCCCTTGACGATCGGCAGGAGCAGGTCGTTCATCGCGTGCTCGGTGGAGGCGTCCTCGCCGTTCGCCTCCTTGAGCTGGATGGCGTCCTGGACGGACGCGGTGTACATCACCAGGGCGCGCATGCCCTCCGCGTACGCCTTCTGCGTCATCAGCGAACGGCGGACGTCGGGGTGGTGGGTGATGGTGACCTTGGGGGCGGTCTTGTCCATGAAGTTCGCCAGGTCGGGGCCCTGGACGCGCTCCTTGGCGTACTCCAGCGCGTTCAGGTAGCCCGTGGACAGCGTGGAGATCGCCTTCGTGCCGACCATCATGCGGGCGAACTCGATGATGCGGAACATCTGGCGGATGCCGTCGTGCTTGTCGCCGATCAGCCAGCCCTTGGCGGGGTGCTTGTCGCCGAACGTCATCTCGCAGGTGTTGGAGGCCTTGAGGCCCATCTTGTGCTCGACGTTCGTGGCGTAGACGCCGTTGCGCTCGCCCAGCTCGCCGGTCTCGAAGTCGAAGAGGTACTTCGGGACGAGGAAGAGGGACAGGCCCTTGGTGCCGGGTCCCGCGCCCTCGGGGCGGGCGAGCACGTAGTGGAGGATGTTCTCCGACATGTCGTGCTCACCGGACGTGATGAAGCGCTTCACGCCCTCGATGTGCCAGGAGCCGTCCTCCTGCTGCACGGCCTTGGTGCGGCCGGCGCCGACGTCCGAGCCGGCGTCCGGCTCGGTGAGCACCATCGTGGAGCCCCACTGCTTCTCCGTGGCGATCTTCGCGATGTGCTTCTGGACCTCGTTGCCCTCCTCGAAGAGGATGCCCGCGAAGGCGGGGCCCGAGGAGTACATCCACACGGCCGGGTTGGCGCCCAGGATCAGCTCGGCGTAGGCCCAGATGAGGGAGCGGGGCGCGGTGGTGCCGCCGATCTCCTCGGGCAGGCCGAGCCGCCAGTACTCGGAGTCCATGAAGGCCTGGTAGCTCTTCTTGAAGGACGCGGGGACCGGCGCGGTGTTGGTCTCCGGGTCGAAGACCGGCGGGTTGCGGTCGGCGTCGGCGAAGGACTCCGCGAGCTCGTTCTCGGAGAGGCGGGCCAGCTCCTCCAGGATGCTCTTCGCGGTGTCGACGTCCATCTCCTCGAACGGGCCCGTGCCGTACAGCTTGTCGCGCCCGAGTACCTCGAAGAGGTTGAACTCGATGTCGCGGAGATTCGACTTGTAGTGCCCCATGGCGACGGCTCCGTTTGAGAGGGATCGGCGAGGGACTGATTCCTCGCAACTGATTCACGTACCGACAAGTAGCTACGATGATGCTACCCGTCGGTAATAAGAAGCAACCCCGATCCGGACATCTGTGACCCAGCCCTCGCGCGGGGTCAGTAGTCTGTGGGCCATGTACGGCTACGACCAGAGTGCGGGGACCCAGCAGGGTTACGTGCCGCCGCAGCAGCAGATGCCGGGCGGGTACGGGCAGCAGGCGCCGGCGTATCCCGAACCGTCCGCACCCTCGCTCGCCGACGCCGTGCGCGCGTTCACCACGGGGCAGATGGCGGCGGAGGACTTCCAGCAGATCTTCGCGACGTCCAAGGTCTACTGCCCGCGCGGCGACAACCCCGGCTTCCTCGCCCTGCACAACACCCAGCAGCCCGTGATCCCGATGTTCACCTCGCTCAAGGAGCTGCGGCGGTACGCGGGCAAGGAGTCCAAGTACTTCGTGATCACCGGCGCCGAGGTGATCGACCTGCTGCCCACCGGCTACGGCTTCGTCCTCGACATGGAGGGCGAGCACCGGATGGTGTTCGACGCCAAGGCCGTCGAGCAGATGGTCGAGTTCGCGATGCGCCGTATGTACGGCTGACCGCAGACCCTGTGACCGCCGTCAGGAGCCCGGAGGGAATTCCCTCCGGGCTTTCTCGGTTCCAGGTGGCAAGAAGTTCAACGCTCAACTAAAGTGGGCGTACCCGAGGAGGTACCGATGCCTGCAGTGACCGTCGAGAACCCGTTGACGCTGCCCCGTGTGACCGCTCCCGCCGACGCCGTGGCACGTCCCGTGCTGGCCGTCACGACCGCTCCCGGCGGTTTCGAGGGCGAGGGCTTCCCGGTGCGCCGGGCGTTCGCGGGAATCAACTACCGCCATCTCGACCCGTTCATCATGATGGACCAGATGGGTGAGGTGGAGTACGCGCCGGGCGAGCCCAAGGGCACCCCCTGGCACCCCCACCGCGGTTTCGAGACCGTCACCTACATCATCGACGGGATCTTCGACCACCAGGACTCCAACGGCGGTGGCGGCACCATCACCAACGGCGACACCCAGTGGATGACGGCCGGCGCCGGCCTGCTCCACATCGAGGCGCCGCCGGAGCACCTGGTGATGTCCGGAGGGCTGTTCCACGGCCTCCAGCTGTGGGTGAACCTCCCCGCCAAGGACAAGATGATGGCGCCCCGCTACCAGGACATCCGCAGCGGCAGCGTCCAGCTGCTCACCTCCCCGGACGGCGGCGCGCTGCTCCGCGTCATCGCCGGCGAGCTCGGCGGTCACGAGGGCCCGGGCATCACGCACACGCCGATCACGATGATCCACGCCACGCTCGCCCCGGGCGCCGAGGTCACCCTGCCCTGGCGGGAGGACTTCAACGGCCTGGCGTACGTCATGGCCGGGCGCGGCGCGGTGGGCGCGGAGCGGCGTCCGATCCACCTCGGCCAGACCGCGGTGTTCGGCGCCGGCGGCTCGCTGACCGTCCGAGCGGACGAGAAGCAGGACTCGCACACGCCGGACCTGGAGGTCGTGCTGCTCGGCGGCCGGCCCATCCGTGAGCCGATGGCGCACTACGGGCCGTTCGTGATGAACACCAAGGAGGAGCTGATGCAGGCCTTCGAGGACTTCCAGAAGGGCCGCCTCGGCACGGTCCCCGCGGTGCACGGCATGACGGAGAAGGGCCCGGGCCAGGACTGAGTCCGAGTCCGGACGGAAGACGTCACGGCGACGGCCCCGGTCACCCGTGGCCGTCGCCGTTCTTCGGCTCGTAGAGCTCGAACCAGATGCTCTTGCCGCGGCCGCGCGGGGCGACGCCCCAGGTGTGGGCGAGAAGCTCGATCAGCAGCAGACCGCGGCCCGAGGAGGCCAGCTCGCCCGGGCGGCGCGGGTGCGGGAGGTCGTCGCCGGTGTCGGTGACCTCGATCCGGATACGCCGGCCGTCGCCGCCGTCCGTGACCTCGGCGAGCAGCAGCGCGTCGGAGTCGGTGTGCACCAGCACGTTGGTGAGCATCTCCGACAGCAGCAGCACCGCCGTGTCCACCTGGTCCGGCGCGTTCCAGTCGTGCAGCAGCTCCCGCAGCTGCTGCCGGGCGACGGACACGCGCTCCGGCTCGGCCTGCGCCACGGTGAGCGCCGTGCGGCGCACCGGGGGCGGCGCCGTGTCGTCCGCGCCGCAGCCGCAGTCGGTGCCCTGCCGGGTGAGCAGCAGCAGGGCTATGTCGTCCTCGCGGCGGTCGGCCAGCGGTCCGGTGGTGTGGTGCGAGGAGGGGCCGTGCACCGCCTGCACCAGCGCGTCGGCCAGCTCCTCCTGGGTGCCGGTGTGCCGCTCCAGGATCTCCCGCAGCCGCTGCCAGCCGGTGTCCAGGTCGTGCCCGCCGGTCTCGATCAGTCCGTCCGTGCAGATCAGCAGGGTCTCGCCGGGCTCCAGGATCAGCCGGGTGGTCGGGTAGTCGGCGTCCGGGTCGATGCCCAGCGGCAGTCCGCCCTCCGTCGGCCGGGTCAGCACCGTCCCGTCGGCCATCCGGATCACCGGCTCGGGATGTCCGGCGCGGGCCACCTCCAGCACGCCCGTCGCCGGGTCGACCTCGGCGTACAGGCAGGTCGCGAAGCGTAGCTCGGCCGGGTCCTCGCCGATGCCGTGCAGGAAGCGGGAGGCGCGGGACAGCACGGCGTCCGGCCGGTGCCCCTCCGAGGCGTACGCCCGCAGGGCTATCCGCAGCTGGCCCATCAGCCCCGCCGCCCGTACGTCGTGCCCCTGCACGTCCCCGATGACCAGCGCGAACCGTCCTGCCCCGGACGCCGTCGTCCCCGAGGCGCCCCCGGGCAGCGGGATCACGTCGTACCAGTCGCCGCCGACCTGGAGGCCGCCGCCGGTCGGGACGTAGCGGGCGGTGACGTCCATGCCCGGGATGCCCGGGCCGAGCTTGGGCATCATCGTGCGCTGGAGGTCCTCGGTGAGCTCCTTCTCGGTCTCCGCGGTGCCCGCGCGGGACAGCGCCTGGGCGAGCATCCGGGCGACCGTGGTGAGCACGGACCGCTCGTCGGGCGTGAAGGCGACCGGGTAGGCGAAGGCGGCCAGCCAGGCGCCCATGGTGTGTCCTGAGGCGGTCAGCGGGAGGAAGGCCCAGGACTGGCGGCCGAAACGCTGGGCGAGCGGCCAGGTGAGCGGGTAGCGCGCCTTGTACTCCTCGGGGGAGGAGAGGTAGACCGCGCGGCCGGTGCGCACCACCTCGGCGGCCGGGTAGTCCGTGTCGAGCGGCATGTAGAAGGGGCTGTCGGCGCCGGGCTCGTGCCCGTGGTGGCCGATGATCGTGAGCCGGTCGCCCTCCACGCCGAACACGGCCAGGCCGTCCGGGGTGAACCCCGGCATGGACAGGTTCGCGGCGACCCGCAGCACCTCCTGCGTGGAGCGCGCCTCCGCCAGCGCGCGGCCGGCGTCCAGCAGGAACGCCTCACGGGAGCGCCGCCAGTCGCCGGTGACCGCGCTGCGCGCGGCGGGTGTGCCCGGCGCCGGCTCGGTCACCTCCTGGAGGGTCCCGGTCAGGACGTACGCCTTGCGCTCGGGGTCGTAGATCGGCTTGGAGCGGCTGCGGACGACGCGGACGACGTTGTTCTGGTCGTCCATGATCCGGATGCGCACCTCGGCGAGGGTGCCCTCGGCGACGGCCAGCTGGATGATCCCGGTGATCTCGTTCCAGTCGACGGGGTGGAAGCGGGAGCGGACCTGGGCCTCCGTGAGGGTGGCCGGCTCCTCGGGCAGCCCGAGCAGCCCTGCTGCGACGGCATCGACCGTGACCTCTCCGGATGCGGTGTCCCAGTGCCACACGCCGGTTCCGAGGGCGGCGAGGACGTCCCCCAGGGCGGGCAGGGGCTCACCAGTGCGCATTGCACCACTTTATGAAGATGCTCCTGAAAACTTCCACCCATGTCGTTTCCGGACCCCCGGGGGAGCGCGGGTTCGACGCCCGGAAAAGGGCGGAGCAGCGATCTTGGCCTGGCCGGTAGGCTTGGGGGGAGTTTCACGTGAAACAACGACCCCGATCCGCGAAGGCTGGATGAACGACGATGCATCGGTACAGGTCCCACACCTGCGGCGAGCTCCGCGCCTCTGACGTCGGCACCGACGTCCGGCTGAGTGGCTGGCTGCACAATCGGCGCGACCTGGGCGGCATCCTCTTCATCGATCTGCGCGATCACTACGGGATCACCCAGCTGGTGGCCCGTCCGGGCACCGCGGCGTACGAGGCGCTCGACAAGCTCTCCAAGGAGACCGTGGTCCGCGTCGACGGCAAGGTCGTCTCGCGCGGTACGGAGAACGTGAACCCCGACCTGCCGACCGGTGAGATCGAGGTCGAGGTCTCCGAGGTCGAGGTGCTGGGCGAGGCGGCCCCGCTGCCCTTCACCATCAACACCGAGGACGGTGTCAACGAGGAGCGGCGCCTGGAGTACCGCTTCCTCGACCTGCGCCGCGAGCGCATGCACCGCAACATCATGCTGCGCACGCAGGTCATCTCGGCGATCCGCCACAAGATGACCGCCCTGGGCTTCAACGAGATGACCACGCCGATCCTGTCCGCGACCTCCCCCGAGGGCGCGCGCGACTTCGTGGTCCCGTCCCGGCTGCACCCCGGCAAGTTCTACGCGCTGCCGCAGGCGCCGCAGCAGTTCAAGCAACTGCTGATGATCTCGGGCTTCGACCGCTACTTCCAGATCGCGCCCTGCTTCCGTGACGAGGACGCCCGCGCGGACCGTTCCCCGGGCGAGTTCTACCAGCTCGACGTCGAGATGAGCTTCGTCGAGCAGGAGGACGTCTTCCAGCCGATCGAGAAGCTCATGACCGAGCTGTTCGAGGAGTTCGGCAACGGCCGCCACGTCACATCGCCGTTCCCGCGGATCCCGTTCCGCGAGGCGATGCTGAAGTACGGCTCCGACAAGCCGGACCTGCGCGCCCAGCTGGAGCTCGTCGACATCACCGACATCTTCGAGGGCTCGGAGTTCAAGGCGTTCGCCGGCAAGCACGTGCGTGCGCTGCCGGTGCCGGACGTCTCCGGCCAGCCCCGCAAGTTCTTCGACCAGCTCGGCGACTACGCGGTCTCCCAGGGCGCGAAGGGCCTGGCGTGGGTGCGCGTCGGCGAGGACGGCTCGCTGACCGGCCCGATCGCGAAGTTCCTCACCGAGGAGAACGTCGCGGAGCTGACCAAGCGGCTGGCGCTGGCCCCGGGCCACGCGGTGTTCTTCGGTGCCGGTGAGTTCGACGAGGTCTCGAAGATCATGGGCGCGGTGCGGGTCGAGGCCGCCAAGCGCGCCGGCCACTTCGAGGAGAACGTCTTCCGCTTCTGCTGGATCGTCGACTTCCCGATGTACGAGAAGGACGAGGAGACCGGGAAGATCGACTTCTCGCACAACCCCTTCTCGATGCCGCAGGGCGGCCTGGAGGCCCTGGAGACCCAGGACCCGCTGGACATCCTGGGCTGGCAGTACGACATCGTCTGCAACGGCGTCGAGCTGTCCTCGGGCGCGATCCGGAACCACGAGCCGGACATCATGCTCAAGGCGTTCGAGATCGCGGGCTACGACCGCGAGACGGTCGAGGAGAAGTTCGCCGGCATGCTGCGCGCGTTCCGCTTCGGCGCCCCGCCGCACGGCGGCATCGCCCCCGGCGTGGACCGCATCGTGATGCTCCTCGCCGACGAGCCGAACATCCGCGAGACGATCGCCTTCCCGCTCAACGGCAACGCCCAGGACCTGATGATGGGCGCCCCGACGGAGCTGGAGGAGGCCCGGCTGAAGGAACTGCACCTGTCGGTGCGGAAGCCGCAGCCGAAGTAGTCCGTGACTGAGGGAAGGGCCCGGAACCTGGTCGGTTCCGGGCCCTTCCCTGTTGCCGCCGAGGGCACCTCAGGGTGCAGGCGTCTCGTCGGCGAAGAGGTCCTCGGCCCTGGAGACCGTCAGGGAGCGGTCGAACCAGGTGGTGAGGGTGTCGAGGTCGGTGCAGGTGGTGATGCGCTCACGCACCTCGTCCGAGACGGCGATCCCACGCACCCTCAGCGCGTGCAGGATGGCTTCTGCCTTGCCTTCCGCCTTCCCTTCCGCTCTTCCCTCGAGGTACTTCTCCTCGAAGAGCGTTCCGTGTCCCGGGAAGTGGGTGACGACGTTCTGCATCAACTTCCTCCAACTTGCCTTGGCCGAAGTGGACTC
Source organism: Streptomyces sp. P9-2 (assembly GCF_051903975.1). Taxonomy (NCBI): domain Bacteria; kingdom Bacillati; phylum Actinomycetota; class Actinomycetes; order Kitasatosporales; family Streptomycetaceae; genus Streptomyces; species Streptomyces sp. P9-2. The sequence continues at coordinate 1,388,116 of NZ_CP192633.1, read as the reverse complement.
CAGCCCGACTTCCACGACTTCGAACCAGTACCTCGTGACGTCCGGCTCGAAGGACACGAGTCCGCGGGCGACCGCTTCCAGTATGGCCGCGGATCGCTTGCTCTGGCTGTGCACGATGGCCGAGAGGGCGGCGAGGGCCGGCTGCTGGGCCACCACCGCCTCGTCGGTGACCTCCGGGACCGTTTGCGGTCCCAGCACGAAGGGCCGGGTGACCTGCGTCGTCCAGGGGCCGACCGAGCACTCGAAGGGGCCCATGGCCCAGGCGGCCGTCGAAGGGTCGCGGCACACGGCGACCAGCAGGACCGGCAGGTCGTACTTGGCACGCAGGTACGAGACGTAGTACGCCCAGTTCCTCGCCTTCTCCGGATCCTTCTTCGTCTGGGCCTCGACGGCCAGGACGAAGTGCTCCCCCATGTCGGGCTCGAACATCAGGACCGTGTCGGCGCGGCGCTCCACCGGACGGATCTCGGTCGTGTCCGGAGAGAGCTCGTGGAAGTCCGTCTTCGCGGGCGGCGGCAGCCCCAGTGCCTCGAAGACTGGGGCGAGGGCCTCCGGATGCTCCTGGAAGAGCCGGTGGGAGGCCTCGTGTGTGGCGGTGACCATGAGCGGCACGGTAGGGCGCTCATGGTCCCGAGTCGGCTGGTGTGCGGGCGTGTTCACCCGTTCGAGGGTGGAAGGAACGTTCCCGCCGGTCAGCGGGCGACGAACTGGGTCAGGATGGCCTGGACCTCGTAGATGTCGACGCCCTTCGTGAAGGTCTTCTGGATCGGGGTCGGGGAGCTGGAGATCCAGATCTTGAGTTCGGCGTCGAGGTCGAAGTGGCCCGCGGTCTCCACGGCGAAGTGGGAGATGCTGCGGTACGGGATCGAGTGGTACTCGGTCTTCTTGCCGGTGATGCCCTGCTTGTCGACGAGGATCAGGCGGCGGTCCGTGAACAGGATCGTGTCGCGTATCAGCAGGAACGCCGCGTGCACCTGCTCGCCGTGGCCCAGGAGCCGGGCGTAGTCCTGCTGGGCCTTGGCCGGGTCGACGGTGTGCGCGTTGCCGAAGAGTGCCATGGTGTGTGGTCCCCCCACATGTGGTCGGTCGTCCTTGACGCGATCTTCGCAAAGCGTGCGGCCCCGGGAGAAGCGTCGTGTTCTTCCGGGGCCGTGCTGTAGCGCGCGTGTTACGTGCCGGTGGGACGGCGGAATCGGTAGCCGGGCACGGGACCGAGCGATTCGTCCACGTGGATGCAGTCCGACCAGTCGCGTCGTTCGAGGGGAGACAGGAGGGGTTCCAGCGAGCAGTTCCAAACGTCGCACAGAGTGCGGACGAACAGGCCGTACAAGTCGTCCGACATGCGCCACCAGTGCTTCTGCCATGTGAGGGTGGGGTGGTCACGGGCGAACTCATAGGCGGGATCACGGTTGGCGGCGTATGGGAACACCTCCGTCAGCGGTGAGCTGGTGCCGTACTGGCAGATGAAAATGCAGTCGTCGGGCAGCTGGATTGGCTCTCCGGACACCGGGTGACCAATCTCGGGTGGGCGGGTGCGCCAGGAGAGAGGCCAGCCGAGACCCACGAAGATGTCGGTGCGCTGTACCACCCACTCGCGAACCTCGGACAGGCTGAGCACACCCTGTGCCGTCAGGGCGAACGCAACGTCGTCGGAGAGCGGGGGGGAAGCGGTGTGCAGGGTGAGCGCGATCTCCAACTGCAGCGAATCGTCGAAGAGCCCGGCGCTGCGTAGTCGTTGCTCCTGTGTGTGAACCCACTGCCGCATCTCGTCCCGGGTGGCGACCAGTGCAGCCTTGTCCCGTGAGGCGCGGCTGGGTTGTCCCATGAGGTATCCGGCGAACGCAACCGACGTATCGGCAAGAAATCCGTTGACCGTCACAATGCCCGGGTAATCACGCTGCCCCTGATGCCTCCAGTTGCTCCACAGCATGGCGAGCCCGACGCGCTGCCCCTTGTCGTCGCGTACCTCCGTCGCCCTGTTGACGAAGTCGTCGCGTATCTGGAGACGGAACTTCTCCTCCCCGGCGCGCCCCTTCGCCGCCTGCGGCGGGTAAAGGCGGTCGAAGACCTCCTCCCGCGCCCCGGAGGCGAGGGAGAACGGGCGGAGAACCTGCGGCTCCGGTGCTCCCGGCTCCCAGGTATGAATGGGCACCGCGTTCTCCAGTACCAGACGCCTGGCCAGCTCGGGCAGACGTTCGTCGTAGGTTCTGTTGAACAGGCCCTGCATCGCGTAAGGGCTCTTTCTGAGCTTCACCCGCACCGTCGTGCCCTCCGGCACCCACCCCTGTCCCGGCACCGGAGTGAGGAGCGGGCGGTGCGAAGGGCCGTCGAAGGTGAGGCGGCGGGCGTCCGCCAGGGAGGCGTCATAGCGGCGGGTGATCAGTTCGACCTCGTCGCCCAGGAGGAAGACGGAGAAGAAGCCGATGCCGAAGCGGCCGCTGGGGCGGAAGCCGCCGTCGGCCAGGCCGGGCAGACGGTTGCGCACGCTCGTCGAGCTCCACCCGCTGGTGCCGAAGTCGAGCAGCCCGTGGACCAGGGTCTCCTCGTCCATGCCGGTGCCGGAGTCGCGTACCTCCAGATACCAGTCGTCGTCGGTGCGGGTCAGGCGGATCTCCACCTGGCCGAGCGGGAAGTCGGGCTGGAGCGTCTGGCGGGCCAGCACGGCGTCCTGGGCGTTCTGGATCAGCTCCCGCAGGGCGACCTCCGGTTCGTCCCCGTAGAGCTGCCGGCCGCCGAGTGTGCCGACCAGGGACGGGATGTCGGAGACCTTGACCGTCGCGTCGATGGGGCGCCAGTCCTGAACGCGGAACAGTTCGGCGAAGCGTTCCGGGGAATCGACGCCGGCGACCGCGCGCGCCGCGAGCCGCTTCCGTCCCAGGTCGTGCAGCAGCGCGTCAACAGCCTTGAGCTCGCGGTCGATGCCGCGCAGGTACTCCAGTGCCAGCCACCAGGAGGCGGCGTCCTGAGGCGGGAAGGGGCGCAGCGAGCTGTAGGTGACGCGGTCGCCGTTGCGGTACGGGCGGCTGATGTGCTCCTGAAACCGCCAGTGCTCACGCGACACCCCGCGTGGCCGGCGCAGCGAGAACAGGAAGCTGGGGGCGCGGCGGCTGTCGACCTGGGTGGCGTCGGCGAGACGCAGGATGCACGCCAGCTTGAGCGGCTCGATGACCCACTCGCTCGGTTGCCAGGGCAGCGACCCGATCGAGTGCCGGAACTCTCGGGCCAGGCGGTCCACGGGCCACCAGTGGCTGGCCGCGAGGTCTCCGATCAGCGGGCCGTACCACTCCCGCAGCTGCACCTCGTCGATCAGATGGATCTCGTTGCCCGTGCTGCTCCGCCACGGCTGGTCCACCAGCTGTTTCGCCCGTTCGGCGTGGGTCTCGCGGATCGCGGTCGCCACGCATGCCTCGGCGATCTCTGTAGGCGGGTCTTCCAGATCGCCGCGCTCAGGCCAGCATCCCTCCCGTTCGTAGTAGGCCAGCGACACCAGGTCGCGCCAGCGCTTCTCGCCCAACGCCTCCGGCACGGTCGTTCCGTAGGCGGCCGTTCCCATTGCCGCGTCGTGCAGCACGAAGGCGCAGCCCAGGACGTACGCCTCGGCCGGGTTCAGGGTGACCATGTCCCCACAGACGAGGTCGGCCGTCTCCCACAGCGCGTCCACATGGCTGATGTCGTGCACGGTGAAGTCCGGCATGCTGCGGGCGTTCTCCTCCAGGAGGACGGCAGCCTTTCGTCGCAACTCCGTGTACGACGTGCGCAGTCGTCCCCGTTGCTCGGCGTGAGCATCCGCCTCGGGACCCCCCGGACGGGCGGCGAGGGTGTCCTTCCACAGGGACGTGTTCGTGTGGACGTGCTCGGTCACGGGGGACGGTCACCTCATTGCGGGCAGCAGGAACAGGCCGGCGAGCACCCACATGGTGATCACCGACACGAGGATGAAGAGCACCACGTACGTTTCGTACCAGCGCAGGAAGTTGCCGGGGCGTGGACGCTTGCGAAAGCCGGGGCCGACGAGCTCGTCGGTGATGTCGCATTCCTCATGGCGGTAGTCGAGCCAGGCAAGCGCCCCTACGACGATCAGGATGCCGGTGAAGACGGCCACGACGGTCGTCAGTGACAGCAGACCGATCACTCCGCCGCGTGCGGTGTCCGCCGCCAGCTCCCACTTGCGGTAGCCGACGAAGAGCGCGAGTGCCGTGGCGACGAGCGCGGTGGCAAGGGTCTGGTAGATCGCGAGGAAACGGTGTGCGTTCTCGTTCACCGTCTGAATCTGCTGCAGAACGTATCGGTAGCGTTCCAGCGCTAGGTCGTTGCGCAGGGCGGCGGTGTCCGTCGTCTCCGTGTCTGTGGTGCCCGTATCCGGTTGTGCCTGTTCCGTCTCCCCCATGCCCCCCATAGCCCCCACCCGTAGGCCTGCCGTCACAGCACAGCTATACCCAGAAAGGCCTGGGAACACAGGGGTTCCCAGGCCTTTTCGCGCGCATCGGGCGCGTTACGCGGCCGGCTTCTCCTCCAGGCGGGGGAAGAGGACCGCGCCCTTGGTGACCGTGGAGCCGGCCGGGAGGAGGCCCCAGGCGCCGGCCTCCTGGACCTTCTGGTCGGCGAGGGCGCCCAGGGCGGGCTCCGCGCCGAGGGAGTCCCACAGCTTCTGGGACGTCTCCGGCATCACCGGGTTGAGGAGGACCGCCACCGCGCGGAGCGACTCCGCGGCCGTGTAGAGGATCGTCGCCAGGCGGGCCTTGCCCTCCGGCGAGTCGTCCTTGGCGACCTTCCAGGGCTCCTGCTCGGTGATGTAGCCGTTGACCTGCTTCACGAAGTCGAAGACCGCCAGGATGCCGCCCTGGAAGTCCAGCTCCTCGCCGATCTTCCGGTCGGCCTCCGCGACGGCCTTCGCCAGGCCCTCGTGGATCGCCTTCTCCGCGTCGCCGTCGGCCGTCGCGGCCGGCAGCTCACCGCCGAAGTACTTGCCGACCATCGCCGCCACCCGGGAGGCGAGGTTGCCGTAGTCGTTCGCCAGCTCGCTGGTGTAGCGGGCGGAGAAGTCCTCCCAGGAGAACGAGCCGTCCTGGCCGAACGCGATCGCGCGCAGGAAGTACCAGCGGTACGCGTCCACGCCGAAGTGCGAGGTCAGGTCCTGCGGCTTGATGCCGGTCAGGTTGGACTTGCTCATCTTCTCGCCGCCGACCATCAGCCAGCCGTTCGCGGCGACCTTCCCGGGCAGCGGGAGGCCCTGCGCCATCAGCATGGCCGGCCAGATGATCGCGTGGAAGCGGAGGATGTCCTTGCCGACCAGGTGCACGTCGGCGGGGAACGTCGACTCGAACTTCTCCGGGTTCTCGTTGTAGCCGACCGCCGTCGCGTAGTTCAGCAGCGCGTCGACCCACACGTAGATCACGTGCTTGTCGTCCCACGGGACCTTGACGCCCCAGTCGAACGTCGAGCGCGAGATGGAGAGGTCCTGCAGGCCCTGGCGCACGAAGTTCACGACCTCGTTGCGCGCGGACTCGGGCTGGATGAAGCCCGGGTTGGCCTCGTAGTGCGCGAGGAGCTTCTCGCTGTACTCGCTGAGCTTGAAGAAGTAGTTCTCCTCGCTGAGGATCTCCACCGGCTTCTTGTGGATGGAGCACAGCTTCTGGCCGGCGTACTCGCCCTCGCCGTCGAGCAGCTCGCCGGGGAGCTTGTACTCCTCGCAGCCCACGCAGTACGGGCCCTCGTAGCCGCCCTTGTAGATCTCGCCCTTGTCGTACAGGTCCTGCACGAACTCCTGGACGCGGTCGGTGTGCCGCTTCTGCGTGGTGCGGATGAAGTCGTCGTTCGCGATGTCGAGGTGCTCCCACAGGGGCTGCCAGGCCTCCGTGACGAGCTTGTCGGCCCAGGCCTGCGGGGTGACCCCGTTCGCCTCGGCCGTGCGCATGATCTTCTGACCGTGCTCGTCCGTGCCGGTGAGGTACCACACCTTCTCGCCACGCTGGCGGTGCCAGCGGGTGAGCACGTCGCCTGCGACGGTCGTGTAGGCGTGGCCCAGGTGAGGAGCGTCGTTGACGTAGTAGATGGGGGTCGTGACGTAGTACGCCTTCGCCCCCTGCTTCTCTGATCCAGTGGCCGCCATGGTCGAAATCCTACTGGTCCCGGGGAGATCGACTCACACGCGTTTCGGGGGGTGGACGGGGGTGGCGAACGGGTTCCGTCCGTGCCTCCCCGTCCACCCCCCGGGTGGCGAGCGTGGTGATTCCTACGGGCGCCAGTTCGCCAGTACGCCCTCGTACAGCTCCTTGTCCGTGAGCTCGCGCGGCGTCGGGCCCGCGTGGAAGAAGGACGTGTTGTCCGTCTTGAGCTTGCGGAGGTAGTCGAACGCCTTGTTGTCGTGCTCGCCGAAGGCGACGAAGGAGAAGAACACGTCGGGGTGGTTCTTCGCCGCGTCGGTGAGGGCCTTGGTGGCCGGGGTCTTGGCGTCGGGGGCGCCGTCCGTCTGGAAGATCACCAGGGCGGGGGTGCCGGCGGGTTCCTTGGCGTGCTGCTCGAGGACGGCCTCGACGGCCGCGTGGTAGCTGGTACGGCCCATGCGGCCGAGGCCCGCGTGCAGCTCGTCGATCTTGTTCTCGTGGTCGGTGAGGGTCAGCTCGCCCGTGCCGTCCAGCTCGGTGGAGAAGAAGGTCACGTGAAGGGTGGCCTCGGGGTCCAGGTGCGCGGCCAGGGCGAGGGTCTGCTCGGCGAGGGCCTGGGCGGAACCGTCCTTGTAGTACGGGCGCATGGACGCGGAGCGGTCGAGGACGAGGTGGATCTTGGCGCGGGCGCCGGTGAGGTTGTTGTCCGCGAGGACGGTGCCGGCTGCCTTGTAGGCGGTGGTGAGGGTGGTGTCGCGGAGGGCGGAGGCCGGGGTTGCCGGGGCGGGGGGTGTTTCGGCCTCGGCTTCGCCTTCGGCCGCCTTCTCGTTCCCACCCGGACCACCCGTGCGGGTCTCGTTGTCGGGTGCGGGTGGCCCCTGTGGGGCCTGCTCGCCGTCGGCGTCCGCGGGAGTCGCCTCCGGCGACGGCGCGGTTTCCGCCTTCGCCGCCGGCTCGGCAGCCGCCTCGGCCTCGGCGGCCGCATCCGACTCCGTCTCGGCCCCGGAGGACGCATCCGGCTCCGCCTCGGCCTCCGGCTCGGGATTCGCCTCCGGCTTGGGCTCGGCGGTTGCCGCGGCCTCAGGCTCGGGCTCGGCAGCGGCCTTCGGCTCGGGAGTCGCTTCCGGCTCGGGCTCCGGCTTGGCCGCGGCCTCGGGCTCCGGGGCCGGTTCCGGCTTCGCCTCCTGCTCCGCTTCGGGCTCGGCCTCGGCCTTCGGAGTGGCGGGCGCCTCGGCCTTGGGCTCGGGCTCTGCGGCTGCCTCCGGTTCCGGGGTCGGTTCCGGCTTGGCCTCGGCCTCCGGCTCCGGAGTCGCCTCGGGTGTCGGCTCCGGTGCGGGGGCCGGGTCGGTCTCGGGCTCTTCGGCCTTCGGCTCCGTCTCGGCCTCGGGCGCCTCCGACTCGGGGGTTGCCTCGGCCTCAGGCGCCGGGGCCGGCTCCGGGGTGGTGGGCTCGGGCTTCGACTCAGCCGTCGGCTCCGGGGCCGCGGGCACCGCTTCCGCCTCAGGCGCCTCCGGCCCGGCGGGGGCCGCCTCCGGCTCGGGGGTTGCCTCGGCCTCGCGCGTCGGAGCCGGCTCCGGGGCTGCGGGCGTCGCTTCTGCCTCGGGCGCCTCCGCCTCGGCAGGAGCCGTCTCCGCCTCCGGCGTCGGAACCGGCTCCGACGCCGTCGGCTTCGTCTCCGACGACCCGGCGGGCCGGGGGACCTCCACCTTGTCGAAGGCCGACCTCACCAGGTCGTGTTCGTCGCTTTCGCGTTGTTCCGGGACCGTCGCCGTCGCGGACGGGTCGGGCGTCGTCGGGGCGGCCGTTTCCGTCGTCTCGGCGGCCGGCGCCGCACCCTCCGCTTCTGCGGACCTCGCTTTCCGTGACCGGCCGAACGCGTTCCGCAGGAGAGTGAGAATGCCCATGTGCGCACCCCTTCGCGTGAGTTGATGCCCGTCAAACCCTGGCCAGGACGGACACGTAAGGTTAGCGGCCCTTGGGGGCGATCTTGGGCAGGGTGGGATGTGCGGGATCGTATCTGTCAAGGGCGTGATCCGGCCGGTGTGGGGTCGACGTTCCGCTCCGGCGTACGCCCGGGATGCCGTTCCGGGTTCACCCGCCGTTCACTCCCGCGCCCGGTCACCGCACCCGTGGGCTCCTACGGTCGCGCTGACACCACGGGCACGCCAAGGAGAGAACACGTGCGCAAGCTGCTGCCGTTGATCGGAACGCCGTCCGGTTCGCACCCCGGCGGCCGGTCCGCCCTGACCTGTCGTTTCCGGTGTGGTGACGCCTGCTTCCACGAGGTGCCCAACACCAGCGACAACGAGTACGTCGGCGACGTCGTCGCCGGCGCCCTCAGCCGCCGTTCGATGATGCGCGCCGCCGCCGTCGTCACCGTCGCGGCGGCGGGCGCCGGTTCGGCCGGCCTCGCCGCCGCGCCGGAGGCGGAAGCGGCCGCCGCCGCGAAACGGGGCCCGCGGCCGCAGAAGGGCGCGCGCGGCCTCCGCTTCACCCCCGTCCCGCCCAACACCCGTGACGCCGTCACCGTGCCGGACGGCTACCGGCAGAACGTCGTCATCCGGTGGGGCGAGCCCATCCTGCGCGGCGCGCCCGCCTTCGACCCGGAACGTCAGAGCGCGAAGGCGCAGGCCGGACAGTTCGGGTACAACTGCGACTTCCTGGCTCTGCTGCCCCTGAAGGGCGAGCGGAACCGGCAGTTGCTGGTCGCCAACCACGAGTACACCGACGAGATCCTGATGTTCCGGGACTACGACCCGGAGAACCCGACCCGAGAGCAGGTGGAGATCGCCTGGGCCGCGCACGGACTCGCCGTCGTCGCGGTGGAGGAGGAGCACCGGAGCGGCCGGCTCACCGCCGTCGGACGGCACCACCTCAACCGGCGGCTCACCGCCACCTCCGAATTCCGCCTCACCGGGCCCGTCGCCGGGTCCGACCTGGTGAAGACGTCCGCCGACCCGACCGGCACCCGTGTGCTCGGCACCCTCAACAACTGCTCCGGCGGCACCACCCCGTGGGGCACCACCCTGCACGGCGAGGAGAACTTCAACCAGTACTTCGCGAACGGCGGCAGGGCCACCGACAAGCGGTACGGGATCGGCACCGGCGCGACGGAGCGCAAGTGGGAGCGGTTCGACAAGCGGTTCGACCTCGCCCAGGAGCCCAACGAGGTGCACCGCTTCGGCTGGGTCGTCGAACTCGACCCGTACGACCCGGACTCCACGCCCCGCAAGCACACCGCGCTCGGCCGGTTCAAGCACGAGGCGGCGACCGTGCGGCTGACGCACGACGGGCGGCCGGTCGTCTACTCGGGCGACGACGAGCGGTTCGACTACTTCTACAAGTTCGTGAGCAGCAAGCGGATGCGGCACGGCAGCGGCCGCGCCGTGCGCGAGCACAACCTGTCGCTGCTCGACGAAGGCACCCTCTACGTCGCCAAGCTCACCGGTGACTCCCCCGCCGACGACATCGACGGCACCGGCAAGCTGCCGAACGACGGCGAGTTCGACGGGAGCGGCGAGTGGATCCCGCTGGCCACCGCCACCGCGCACGGCGCCGTCTCGCACGTGGAGGGCATGACCGCCGAGGAGGTCTTCGTCTTCACGCGGCTCGCGGGCGACAAGGCCGGCGCCACCAAGATGGACCGGCCCGAGGACATCGAGCCGAACCCCGTCACCGGCAAGGTGTACGTCGCGCTCACCAACAACTCCAACCGGGGGGTGGGCTCCCACCCCAAGGCGGACGAGGCCAACCCGCGCCACGCCAACAAGCACGGCCACGTCCTGGAGCTGACCGAGCGCCTCAACCGGCCGGAGAGCACCCGCTTCGCCTGGTCGCTGTTCCTCGTCGCGGGCGACCCGCAGGACCCGGCGACGTACTTCGCCGGCTTCCCGAAGGACGCCGTGAGCCCCATCTCCTGCCCGGACAACGTCGCCTTCGACACCCACGGCAACCTGTGGATCTCCACCGACGGCAGCGCCCTCGGCTCCCACGACGGCCTCTTCGGCGTCGCCACGCGCGGGGAGCGGCGCGGTGAGCTGAAGCAGTTCCTGACCGTGCCCACGGGCGCCGAGACCTGCGGTCCCGTCGTCCAGGACCGTCGGGTGCTGGTGGCCGTGCAGCACCCGGGCGAGGTGGACGGGGCGACCGTGGCGCGTCCCGCCAGCACCTGGCCCGACGGTCCCGGCTCGTACGTCCGTCCGGCGGTCGTCGCGGTGTGGCGCGCGGACGGGCGCGACATCGGCGTCTGAGGCGGGGCGGGGGACGCCGGGGTGCTCAGGCCCCCGGCACCAGCTCCTCCAGCCACTCCCGGTACGCGGGCGCCTGCCGGGCGACCTCCTGGTAGGCGTCCGCCAGGTGCGGGTACACGCCCTCCAGTTCCGTGTCCGTACGCGCCGCCAGCAGCAGCCGTACGCCCAGCGGGTCGCCGGCGATGCGGCGGACGGCCGTGTCGGGGCGGGAGGGGGAGGTCGGCTGGCAGACGGTGACGACCTCGCCGATCGCGACCAGGGACGCGGCCGTGTGGTAGTCGCCGTGCAGCACGGGCGGGTCGATCCCCGCCTCGCGCAGCATCCGCCGTACCGCGTCCCATTCGCCGTCGACCGCCGGGTCGATCATCCAGCGGTCGTGGGCCAGGTCGGTGAGGTGGACGACCGGGCGGGCCGCGGCCGGATGGTCGGCGGGCAGGGACACGAACTGCGGTTCGCGGGCGATGAGGACGCGGGTGCGCAGCCCGTCCGGGACGCGCAGCGGGCAGCCCTCCACCTCGTGCACGAACGCCACGTCGAGCTGGCCGTCGGCGACCATGCGCAGCAGGGCGTTGGCGGAGACGTCCATGTGCAGGGTGGGTTCCTGCCAGTGCCGGCGCAGACGGCGCAGCCAGCCGGCGAGCGCGCGGCTCGCGGTGGAGCCGATGCGCAGCCGGCTGCCGCCGAGCGCGGCGGCGCGGGCCTCGGTGACCAGGGAACGCAGCTCCGTGACGAGCGGACGGGCGCGGCCGAGCACCAGCCGGCCCAGTGGGGTGGGACGGCAGCCCGTGCGCGCACGGACGAACAGGGCACCGCCCAGCTCCTGTTCGATGCGCCGCAGCTGCGTGCTCAACGAGGGCTGGGCCACGCCGAGCTGGCGTGCGGCCCGGTGCAGACTGCCCGTGTCGGCGATCGCGCACAGCGCCCTGAGGTGCCGGACCTCAAGCTCCATGTCCTGGGAGGGTAAGCGGGAAGTTCAGGTTTCACCAGACACCCAAACCCCGCCTGTGCAGGCGTAGTCGGGCGTCTGCGACACCTGGATCCGGGAGGCGTGCGGCACATGGCCGGAGCGGGGCGATAGCCCGGTCCTATCACCGGTTGCCATCATCACAGCCGCCGCACAGGCGCGGACACTCACCGGTGTCGTGACTCACCCCCCACCTAAGGAGTCATCCATGCGCCTGCGCATGCCCCTGTCCGTGCTGTCCGCGGCCGGTCTGAGCCTGACCGCGCTCGGTCTGGGCGCCGCCCCGGCCGGCGCCGCCGAGGCCCCCCTCGCCCCCGCCGACTCGTACGCCGCGTACGCCGGTTCGTCCGAGGAGGCCGCGGCCAACCGCGCGTTCTTCGAGGCCGTGCTGAAGTCCGTCGCCGAGAAGCGCGCCGCCGACCCCACCGGCGCCGCCGCCGTCACCGTCGTCTACAACGCCTCCCAGGCGCCGACGTTCGCGAGCCAGATAGCCCAGAGCGCCTCGATCTGGAACAGCTCGGTCTCCAACGTGAGACTGCAGGCGGGCACCTCCGGCGCCGACTTCGCGTACTACGAGGGCAACGACTCGCGTGGTTCGTACGCGTCGACCGACGGCCACGGCAGCGGCTACATCTTCCTCGACTACGCCCAGAACCAGACCTACAACTCGACGCGGGTCACCGCGCACGAGACCGGTCACGTGCTGGGGCTGCCGGACAACTACTCCGGTCCGTGCAGCGAGCTGATGTCCGGCGGCGGCCCCGGCCCGTCCTGCACCAACGCCTACCCGAACTCGGCGGAGCGGTCGCGGGTGAACCAGCTGTGGGCCAACGGCTTCGCGGCGGCGCTCGACAAGGCGGAGAAGGCGCTGGAGAAGTCCGGCCGCTGATCCGCTCCGCGGGTCCCGTCCGGTGCGGGCCGTCCCCTGTCGCGGGGGCGGCCCGCACCGCCGTTCCCGGTCGGTCACGGTGCGGTCCGTCGGGGCCGGCCGCGCAGTTCCCCGCGCCCCTTGGGGCGCGGCACCTCGCGGTGTGCCTAGCCCCGGTTCGCCGCGGTTGCCGGGGCGGGTGCCGCGGTGGGCGGGGCGGGTGTGGGGCGGCTGCGGCGGAGGGTGAGTCGGCCGGTCAGCCAGCAGGCCAGGGCCACCCCTGCGCCCACGGCGACGAGCACCCAGGACGCCGTGCGCAGCGCCGCCGTGAGGGCGTCGTAGACCGCGCCGGCCGCTGCGCGGTGGACGTCGTCCGGGAGGTCGGCCAGGGTCAGCCGGCGGCCGACCGCGACCGCCACGGCGAGCAGCGCGCCACCCAGCGCGGTGCCGAGACCGGCCGCGGTGATCGTCCGGCGGCGTGATGCGGCGACCGCGACACCGGTCACGGCGAGGGCGCCGGCGGTGAGGGGCAGCCAGAGGGCGGCGGCGTCGAGCAGGCGGTAACCCTGGCGCAGCCCGGCCACCTCCTCGGCCGGGAGCACGGGGATCTGGGTGTGTTGCACGGGGATGCGGTGGGCGTAGGGCATGTTGTCGGCTTCGAGCCGCTGTTTCACCTGCGTGGTGACGGGGGCGAGGTCGAGGGTGACGGGGCCGGTGGCGTTGTCACGGAGGGCGTGCAGGACCGCGTCGTGGAGGGCGCGGTTGCCGGCCTCCCAGGCGGTGCGGAATGCGTCCGTACGGGTGAACGAGTCGATGGCGTCCCGTACGAAGGGGGTGACGGCGGCGTCGGCCGTGGTCCGGGTCTCCAGTTCCTGTACGACCTCGTCGGCGACGGTGGTGGCGACGGCCTCGCGGACGGAGGGGTCGCCTGCCAGCGGGGTGATGGTGCGGACGTACCTTCCGGTGTCGGCGAGACCGTACGTGGCCCAGGTGGCGAGGACGGCGAGGGGGACGAGGAGGCAGGCGACGGCGACGCACACCGCCGCGACCGCGTTCCGTGACCCACTTTGCGAACCCACGTCTTCAGGCAACAGGCGCGCCTGCGCGGGCGCGAGCGGTGCACGCCCGAACGGGGGCGGGGGGAACTGCGCGACCAGGCTCCCTCGGGCCGCACCCGGCGTACGACCATGCGGGGCACCCCCTGAGCCGGGGGTACGGGCGAGGCGCACCGCAGACGGCAGGGGCGCGGGAAACTGCGCGACCAGGCTCCCCCGGGCTGCACCCGGCGTACGACCATGCGGGGCACCCCCTGAGCCGGTGGTACGGGCGAGGCGCACCGCAGACGGCAGGGGCGCGGGAAACTGCGCGCCCAGCCCCCTCGGGCTGCACCCGGCGTACGACCGTGCGGGGCACCCCCTGAGCCGGGGGTACGGGCGAGGCGCACCGCAGAGGCGCCGTCTGCGCCAGGAAACCGCCTCACTCCACGCGGTGCCCCTCCGCGTCCTCCTTCGTGTAGTAGCGGTAGAACATGATCAGGAACGTCCCCGCCATCACGCCCACCCCCAGTGCCGTGGAGCGGAGCACGCTCGTGTTGGACTGGCTGAGGAGGAACCCGGCCGCGATGCCCGCGAAGGACGCCCACGCCAGGGCGTGGAGCTCACGGCGGAGTTTCGGGGTGACCGTGAGCAGGGTGATGAGGACGACGGCGAAGACGAGCGCGGTGAGGAAGCCGAACAGCAGGTTCCAGCCGGTGATGGGGCCGCCGTAGCGGCGGTTCGCCGCGGCCCAGAAGCCGTAGACCAGCGCCGCGAGGACGGGCAGGACGATCCGGGCCATGCGATGGGTGCGGGTGTCGAAGACGTTGATGGTGCGGCCCTGTTCGATCATGCCCCGGTTCCGGGGCGCCGCGTGCGCCATGGGAGCACTCCTTCCTCCGTCCCCCGTCCATCCAGGGCACACCTGCCGCGCCCCCGCGGCAACTCGATCGCCCGGAGGAAGCCCCGGTGGGAGGGGATGCGGCCGCCCCGGCCGCGTGTTTCGCTGGGGCCGTGAGTCCGGCCACCACAGGACACGCCCTGCCCGAGCCGTACCCGACGGCCGGCCTGGGCGACGTCGTGGAGCGGCAGAAGCTGCTGCGCGTAGGGGGCCGCAGCGTCACCTGGGTGCCTCCGCTGCTGCTGCTCGTGGCGATCGCGGTGGCCGACTACAACACCACCGGCGAGTTCCGGATCATCTCCTGGATCGTGCTGGTGCCGGGCATCGCGGCCGCGCTGTGCGGGGTGTGGGGCACGGCGGTGTTCGCGGTGCTGTCGATGGGCACGTACACGGTCGTCGACAGCGCCTGGCCGCACCAGTTCCAGGCGGGCCTGCCCGACTTCATCCTGGTCGCCCTCGGCGGCGTCCTGGCCACCGCGGCGTGCGCGGTCCGGGTGCGCGGCGAGCGGCGGGCGCTGCACATGCGGGACGTGACCGACACGGTGCGGCGTACCGTGCTGCGGCCGCTGCCGCCGGGCTGGGGCGGCCTGGAGCACGCGGGCGTCTATCTGACCGCCGACGCCCAGGCGCGGGTCGGCGGCGACTTCTACGACATCCAGCCGGGACCGCACGGCACCCGCGTGTTCGTCGGGGACGTGCAGGGCAAGGGTCTCGGCGCGGTGGAGACGGCGGCGGTACTGCTCGGCACGTTCCGCGAGGCGGGTTTTCACGAGGCGGACCTGGCGGTGGTCGCGGACCGGCTGGAGGCGCGGATGGTGCGCCACCGTGAGTACACGACCGCCCTCGGCCGCGCGGACGGCGACCGGTTCGCCACGGCCGTGCTGCTCTCGTTCCCCGCGGACGAGGACGACGCCGTCGACACCGTCGTCTTCGGCCACGAACCCCCGCTGGCGGTGGGCCCGTCGGGGGTGCGGCGCCTGCCGGTGGCCGGGGGGCTGCCGCTCGGCTACCGCGACCTGGCGCCCGACGGCCCTCCGGTGCGCCGGGTGCGTCTGGACGTCGACGAGACGCTGCTGGTGGTGACGGACGGGGTGACGGAGGCCCGGGACCGGGAGGGGCACTTCTTCCAGGTCGTGGAGGAGGTGCGGCGCGCGGTGGCCGCCGACCCGGGGCTGACGGCCCCCGTCCGGCTGGTGCCGGCCGTGCGGGACGGGACGCTCAGGCACTGCCGGGGGCATCTCTCGGACGACACCACGGTGTTCGCGGTGCGGCGCGGCAGGGGCACGGGGGCCGAACGTGGCGTAGGGGGACGTTCACCGCGGTGACGCCCCCGTTCGCGACCGCAGCGGTTACGGTGCTGCCGTAGGTGATCGACAGGGGGAGGGGACCATGCCCGGGACCGTGCTGCTGCTGGCGGCGTCGCCGCTGGGCCGTGGACGGCTGGTGGACGCCGCGTCCGTGCTCCCCGTGCTCGCGGCGGTGCCCCCGTCGGTGCTGTCCGGCGCGGACACCGCGAACGTCGTGGAGCTGGCCGACCCGCTGGAGCCGCAGGCGGTGCTGACCCGGCTGCGCGCGGCGGCCGCGGCGCCAGGACCGCTCACCGTGTACGTGGCGGGGGAGCTGCGCCTGGACCGCAGGCAGCGGCTGCCGCACCTGGCGCTGGCCCGCACCACCCCGGCGACCGTGCGGTACACGGCGCTGCCCTGGCACTGGTTCCGGGACGAGCTGCGGCTGCGCCCGGCCGGCGCGACGACGCTGTTCCTCGACCTGCGCGCCGACGCGGACGCCTGGCGGGCGCTGTGCGAGCCGCCCGCTCCGGGCCGGGCGTTCCCGCTGGACTGCGGCCGCGACGCGGCTGTCTACGGTCGCGTCGCCCCGCCTCCCCCGTCCCGGCGCGCGGTGGCGGTGCCGACGTACATGAAGGCGCTGGCGACGCTGCTGCGCAGCGGGCGGCGGCTGCCGGAGGAGGAGCTGCACCAGCGGACGCTGGCCCGGATCGCGCCGGAGGGCGTCGGCACCGACCTGGTGCTGGCGCAGCGCGGGCCGCTGCCGGGCGACCCGCACGCGGCGGTCACGGAGGCCGTGCGGGCGGGACGCCACGCGGAGGCGGACGCACTGGCCGCGCGGCTCGAGCAGGCGGCGGCGCTGGCGCACGGACCGGTGTCGGAGGAGGCGCTGCATTGGACCGAGGTCCGCGCGGACCTGGCGATGCTGGCGGGCGACGCGGCGCGCAGTTGCGGTGCGTGGATGGCGCTGGCGGGCACCCGCCTGGCCGCCGGGCAGCCGGCCGACGCGCCCGCCGTGGAGGCGGCCGTGGACCGCGCCCACCACCAGTGGGGCCGGGTCGGCGACCCGGTGCGCGTGCGTGAACTGGGTGTGCGCCTGGTGGAGTTGAGGAGCCGGGTGCCGGGGCGCCGGGAGGGGGCCGTGGAGCATGTGCGGCGCCGGCTGCGTGAGGTGCAGGGGCGCGGGGCGGTGCCCGCAGGGCACCTGCGTACGGACCCTCCCCAGGGGGCGACCGCGGTGCCATGATGGGGAGTTATGGCTGAGGGGGACGGAGTGGCCGACCAGGACATCTGCATACGGCTGGACGGGAACGCGACGGAGGGTGACGTCACCGCCCTGCGCAACTGGCTGGAGCGGGAGAAGCCGCTGGACGACCTGGTGCGGGACGGCAGGCTGCGGCTCTTCGAGAGGCCCGCGACCGACCGCGGCGGCGCGCCGATGGGGACCAGCCAGGAGATCGTCATCGCCCTCACGTCGGCGGGCGCCACCGTGGTGTTCCAGGAGCTGCTGGACCAGGTCAGGAACGGTGTGCGGGCCTGGCGGGACAACCGCCGCCAGGTCGAGGACGGCGAACCGCCGCAGGGCAGAGTCGAACCGGTGAACCGCGACGACAGGTAGGCCGGTGCAGCCTGAGGACGCGGGGGAGCCGATGGACCGGGCGCTGCTGATCGGTGTGTCCGACTACCGGTACACGGAGCCGCCGCACGGGGTGCCGGGCACGCTGCGGGCCGTGGAGAAGAACGTGCCCGTGCTGCGTGAGGCGCTGGTGCGTGCGGGGGTGTTCGCCGACAGGGACATCGTTCCGCTGTCGTCGCCGGACTTCGCCGAGGCGGCACGGGAGCTGCAACGGGTCGCCAGCGAGGCCAGTGGCCTGCTGCTGGTCTACTTCGCCGGGCACGGGGCGATCCCCAGCGGGGGCGACGAGCTGTATCTGCAGCTGTGCGACGCCCAGGTGTTCGCGGGCGAGCACACGGTGTTCAACGCCGCCGTGTCGTTCAGCGACCTGATGGGGACGGTGCTGGCCACGAGCCGCGCCGACCGCATCGTGGTGATCCTCGACTGCTGCTTCGCGGGCAACGCGGCCCGGGTATGGGAGCACTTCGAGGACAAGCGGCGCGTCGTGCTGCTGATGAGCGTGCAGGCCAACCACCGTATCGACGCGGGCGCCCCGGGCACCGCCACGCCGTACACGAAGAATCTGGCGGAGCTGCTCCGCGAGGAGGGCGGCACGGCCGTCTCCCGGCTCGCCGCCCGGCTGCGGGAGCGCATGGCCGAGCAGAAGCGCCGCACCCTGCGCAACGAACCCTGGGAGCCGCAGCTGCGCGCCGACGCGGGCGCCGAGGTGACGCTGGGCAGGAAGGGCCCCGAGGTTCCGCTCCTGGTGCCGGGCGGTTCCGGCCCGGCGCGCCCGGACCCCGACCCCGGCCCGCCGGACCCTTCCCCGCGTCCGCGCCGCCGCCTCCCGGCGTGGACGGCGGCGCTGTGGCGGCGCCCGCGCGCCCTGGCGGCGACGTGGTCCCGTGCGCGGCGCCGGCGTCAGCACGCCCGCCGGGGCGCGGGCGGGGGGAAGCGGCCGTCCGGAGGCATCCTGCTCCGGTTCGCCCTGCCGGTGCTGGTCGCCCTCGGCATGCTCGGCGTCGGCCTGTACGGGCCGCTGGGCCTGGCCGGCGGGGACGACACCCACTGCGCCCCGCCGCTCGAACTGCGCGTGCTGACCGACCCGGACCTGGAGGACACCTTCCGCGCGGCCGCCGACGCCTACCTCACCTCCGAGGCGAACACCACCGAGGCGGGCTGCCGGCGCACCGGCATCACCGTCTACAGCGCGGGCTCCTCCGACGTGGTCGAGGCGTTGCGCCGGCACACGGACGCCTGGAAGGAGCCCGGGGCCGACGAGGTCGACCCGCAGCGCGACATCGGCCCGCAGCCCGACGTGTGGATCCCCGGCTCCCGCGCCGAGGTCGACCGGGTGCTGGAGCAGCAGGACACGGACGCCGTCGCGGAGCTGGAGCCGGGGGAGCGGCCCCTCGCCCGCTCCCCCGTCGTGCTCGCCGTGCCGTCGCGCCTCGCGCCCGAGCCGCTGAACGAGGTCACCGGACGGCCCCTGACCGAGATGATCGAGGCGCTGACCGCGCGCGCCGAGGACACGGGCGTGCGCCGCCCCGACCCCGAGTTCACCGACTCCGGACTGCTCGCCACCGTCGGCCTGTACGGCGACACGGCGGCCGTGGCCCGCGGGGAGACCATGGTCCGGCAGCCGGGACCGCCCTCCCCCACGGCCGGCGACCTGTTGTGCGCCCTGCCCGACGACGACGCCGTGGACGACCGCACCGCCGCCCTCGTGCCGGAGTTCCTGCTCCTCAGCGCGGTCGACTGCGAGGGCACCGTCCGCGCCCCGCGCACGGCCCTGTACCCCGCCGACGTGCCCGGGATGGACCCGGTGTTCGTGCGGGTGCGCTGGGACGGCGGTGAGGCCGACGCCTCGGCCCGGGACGCGGCGGTGGCCTCCTTCCGCGACTGGCTGGCTGGCGACGGCGGCCGGAAGGTGTTCGCCCGGTACGGCTTCCGCGACCCCGGCACGCTGGAGCCGATCGACGAGGGCGTGGACCTCGACGTCGTGTCGTACGCGCCCAGCCCGCTCGACGCGTCGGCCGGGCGGGACGAGATGGAGCGGGCGCTCGGCGCCTACCAGGCGTACGGCGGTCCCGGCCGGGTGCTGTTCCTGCTGGACAGCTCCGGTTCCATGGCCGGCCTGTGGCAGGGGCCCAGCGGCGGACCCGGTCTGCTGCGGCAGACGCTGGGCGGTCTCGGCTCCGACGACGAGTACGGCGTCTGGGCGGTCGCCGACACCGGCGACGGCCCGTACGAGACGCTGCTCGGGTTCGGCAGGCACCGGCGGCAGGACGCCGAGGAGGCCGTCGACGAGCGGGCCCGGGTGCGCGACGCCTCGGCCGACCCGCACGCGGCGCTGCTCGCGGCGTTCGACGAGATGGAGGACCGGGGGGACGACGGCCGGCCCCAGATGATCGTGCACATTACCGACGGCCGGCACGGCACGTACCTGGAGGGCGGACGGCTGCGGGAGGTGCTGGACCGGGCCGGGGCGAGCGGGGTGCCGGTGACCGTGGCCGTCCTGGGGAGCGGAGGCTGTGACGAGGGCCGCCCGGACCAGCGGATCGCCGAGGTGAGCGGCGGGCGCTGCCTGGACGCGGGGGACGACGTGGGCGCCGCCCTGCACGACGAGATCGCCCGCATCGGAACGGGGGACGACTGATGCCGCGAAGGCTCACCGCACTGCTCGCGCTGCTGCTGCTCGCCGCCTGCACGGGCGGCGCCGACACGGCGCCCGACCGGGCCGAGGAGGAGAAACCCGGCACGATCGTCGTGGCCAGCGGCCGGGACGTCACCGGCAGCAACGGCGTACGGCAGCGGCTCATCGACGCGTGGAACCGCGCGCAGCAGAAGGCGGGTTCCAAGTACCAGGCGCGGCTGGTGGAGCTGCCGGGCAGCGCCGACGAGCAGCGCAGCCAGCTGCTGGGCGCCCTGCAGTCCGGCAGCGCCCGGTACGACGTGGTGAACCTGGACGTGACCTGGGTGCCGGAGTTCGCGGAGGCCGGGCTGGTGCGGGCGCTGCCCGACGACCTCGTCGACGCGGACGTCATCGGCCCGGTCGCGGAGACCGCCCGGTGGGACGGGAAGGTCTACGCGGTGCCGTTCAACAGCGACGTCGGCCTGCTGTACTACCGGGCCGACCTGCTGCGGAAGGCGGGCGTGGAGGAGCCGTACGTCCCGGAGGGCTTCACCTGGGAGCAGCTGCGCGGGCACATCACCACCCTGGACGACCGGCTCGGCGCCGAGGACTTCGCCAACGGCTGGACCACCCAGCTCGACCCGTACGAGGGTCGCACGGTCAACGCGATGGAGGCGTTCGCCACGGCGGTGCCCGGCCTGAGGCTGGTGGACGAGGACGGCCGCTACACGGGGGACGTGGAGCAGCTGCGGAGGGGCGTGCGGGAACTCGTACGCCGTGTCGACCCGGCGTACGTCTCCCCCGACGCGAAGAAGCACGACGAGGCGGAGTCGACCAGCGAGTTCACCGTGGGGCGTACGGCCTTCCTGCGTGCCTGGCCCTCCGCCTACCCGACGCTGTACCGGGCCTTCGGGAAGCGGCTGGGGGTGGCGCCGCTGCCCGGTCGGGCGGTGCTCGGCGGGCAGAACCTGGCGGTGACCACGACGTCCGAGCGGGCGCGGAAGGCGACCGAGCTGATCCGGTTCCTCACCGGGCGGCAGGGCGAACGCTGCCTGCTGGAGGCCGGGTTCGCGGCGACCCGTGACTCGGCGTACGGCCGTTCGCCGCGGTGCCCCGCGGAGATCTCCGCCGCTCCCGCGCCGTCCCCGACGGGTGAGCCCGACGAGGTGCCGCGCGGGGACGGGGGACGTCCCGGGCTCTCGGACCTGAAGCTGAAGAAGGCGCTGGAGCGGGCCGTGCACCGCCCGAGGACACCGCTCTACGGCGCCTTCACGCAGACCCTGATCACGCAGCTCGGTCCGCTCGTCGAGACGGGCTCGGCCGACGAGGACGAGCTGGACAGCACGGCGCGGCGCCTGGACGAGGCGCTGCGCAGGGCCCTGCCCGGCTGAGGTGTCTTTGTGGCCGTCGCCCTACCGCTCCGCGGCCTCCACCTCCGCCGGTGCGGTGGTCCGGGAGCCGGCGTCCGGGGCGGCCGCCTTGGCCGGGCCCGCGTTCGCCGCCAGGACCAGCGCCGCGACCGCGGCGAGAGCCGCGACGAAGCCTCGGGCGTAACGCTCGGTGGGGCGGGTGCGTTGCAGCACGGCGACCTCGCAACAGCGACGGGTTAAGCGGGTTTAATTCGCGGTTTAACCTAGGGGCTGTCCGACACGAACGGCAAGGGGCATCGGGGGAGTTGGCGTGGGGGAGCGGGACGAGCCGGGCACGATCGGGCGGCGGGTGCAGCAGCTTCGCGTGGCACGTGGGCTGACACAGAAACAGCTGGCGGAGCCGGTGTACACGCCCGCCTACATCTCCACCCTGGAGGCCGGCCGGGTGCGCCCCTCCGACGGGGCGCTGCGGCATCTCGCGGAGCGGCTCGGAGTCGAGTTCGACGAACTGGCGACCGGGCGTTCGGCGCGCCGCGTGACCGAACTGCGGCTGGGGCTGACCGAGGCGCAGCGCGCCCTCGCCGTCGGGGAGGCGGAGTCGGCGGTGCAGCAGTACACGGCGCTGCTGGCCGAGGCGCAGGCGCAGGGGCTGCCGGAGGAGCAGGCCGCCGCGCTGCTCGGGCTCGGGGAGTGCGCGCTGGACACCGGCGAACTCGCCGACGGGCGGCGGTACTTCGAGGAGGCGGAGGCGCGGCTCGCGGACGCGCCGCTGCCCGCGCGGGTGCCGGCGCTGCGCGGCCGGGCCGTGGCGCACTATCTCGCGGGGGAGCTGCGGTACGCGGTGTACCTGCTGGAGAGCGCGATCGACGAGCTGAACCGGGGCGGGCTGCACGACCCGGACGCGCTGCTCCTGCTGTACGCCAGCGTCATCGGGCCGTACATGGACATGGGGGCGCACGCGCGGGCCGCGCAGGCCGCGGAGTTCGCGCTGGCGCTGGCCCCGCAGTCCGGCGACCCGGCGCTGGTGGCGCGCATGCACCGCTCGGTGGCCCGCACCCTGCTCGCCGAGGGCCGCCTCGCGGAGGCGGACGCGTCGCTGGCCAAGGCGGCCGAGCTGTACCGGGGCCTGCAGCTGCGCACCGAGCTGGCCAACTGTCACTGGATGCGCGGGTACGTGTACGCGCAGAACGGCGAGCTGGAGCGGGCGGAGACGGAGATGCGGGAGGCGCTGCACATGCTGTCCGCGGCCCGCGCGACCCTGTACACCAGCCAGCTCACCGTCGAACTGGCCGACGTGCTGCACCGGCGCGGACGGTCCGAGGACGCGGCGGAGCTGCTGCGGGACGTGCTGGGCGGGCTGTCGCCCGAGCGGGGCGCGGTGCACGCGGCGGCCGCGCACCGGCTGCTCGGCATCATCGCGGAGGACGCCCGCGACACGGAGCAGGCGGAGGAGCACTACGTGCGCGCGCTCAGCCTGCTGGAACGCGCGGGAGCGGCGGGCGACCTGGCCGACCTGTGCCGCCTCCTCGGCGACCTCCTCCGCCGCACGGGCCGGGTGGAGGCGGCCCTGGACGCCTACCGCACAGGCCTGGGCCACCGCACGGCCCCGGGCACGACGACGCTGGGTCCGGCACCGGCGCAGCCGCCGGTGTGAGGCGTGGGGGTACGGGAGCCGTCCCCCCTCCCGCCGACGGGGCCACGCGACCTGGACCGGGGTGCCGGCGAGCGGCGGCGTGCCGGGCGGGGGGCTCTGGGGGCCGACCCCCGCGACTCCTGCCGTCGCGCCGACACCGACCGCCGGCGGCATCCCGGGCCGACGCCTCGCCCGTTCCCCACGCCCGGCCCCCCCGAAGGCCGGCCCGGTCCCCGGCGCCCCGCTCGGTTTCACCTCCCCCGCCTCGGGTAGTCGGTCCGCGTTTCTGCTGGTGAGGGGAAGTGGTTGGCGTGCGGCCCGGGGACGGCCCGGGGGGTGGACGGGACGGCGGGGAGTACGAGCGGGCGGTCGGGGCCATCGCGGCGGGGCTGCGCGGGGCCGCACCCGCCGAGGCGCCCGGGCGGCTGTGCGCGGTGGCCGTGGACCTGCTGCCCGTGGACGGCGCCTCCGTGTCGCTGCGCGGTGACAGCATGCCGCTGCAGCTCGCCGCGTCCGGCGGTGGCGCCTCGCGGCTGGCGCAGCTCCAGGCCACCCTCGGTGACGGCCCCTGCCACCACGTGCTGCGCACCGGCGCGCCCGTCCTCGCCCGCGATCTGGAGGACGGCGTCTGCGCCGCCCGCTGGCCGGTGTTCACACAGCAGGCACTGGGCTCCGGCGTGCGCGCCGTGTACGCGCTCCCCCTCGGCTCCACCGCCGTCTGCGTCGGCACCCTCGACCTCTACAGCGCCTCCCCCGGCAGCCTCACCGCGCACCAGCTGCACGTGGCCCTGCTGGTGGCCGGCGTGATGACCGTCGCGCTGACGGACCTGCCGCACGACGCGCGGGACGGCGACGAGGGCTGGCTCAGCGGGCTGGCCGCCGACCACGACCGGGTGCACCAGGCGGTCGGCATGATCATGGCCCAGCTCGGCGTGGGCGCCGACGACGCCCTGGCGCGGCTGCGCGGCGACGCCTTCGCTCACGACCGCACCGTGCTGGAGGCGGCCCTCGACGTCGTCGCCCGCCGGCGCCGCTTCGACACGCCCTGAGCAGGCGATCCCGGTGATCAAGTGCCGTCCACGGCCTAGGCTTTGCGCTCATGGACATAGCCATCCTCTTCTGCACCTGCGTCGTCGTTCTCGGCGTGGCCTCGATCCAGACCCAGCTGACCCGCTCCGAGCGCCGCGTCGCCCGCGTGGAGCGCAAACTCGACACGGTCATGCGGCACTTGGGCCTGGAGGAGGAGGTACCGAGGAAGGACGAGATCCTCGCCCTGGTGAGGGACGGCAAGCAGGTCCAGGCGATCAAGCTGTACCGCGAGTCCACGGGCGCGAGCCTCGTGGAGGCCAAGCAGGCCGTCGACGCGATGAGCTGAGCCTTACGGCTCCGCGGTCTTCGGAGGCGCCGGGAGCAGTGGCTGCCACCTTCGTGCCGCACGCCCGCCCGAGCGCGTGTCCCGCAGACGAGAAGGGACGGCTCCACGGCCGTGGGCGGTGTCGGGCAAGTGGTGGCCGCCTTCCGCCGCCGGTTGTCGCCGGATCGGGTGCGCCGGAGGTGAGTGGGGGCGGCCATCGCCCTCACCGGCCCCGGCATTGCCTTGCAAGCGGCCGACGCCTTCCGAATCGAACGCCCACGGGAGCGCGGGCTCGGTCGGCTGGGGGTCGGCCCTCGGCCCCACTGCCTCCAGGCACCGCGGCCTCCGGTGGCGCCTGACATGGTCCGCCGCCTCGCACGCCCACCGCGGCCGAGTCTGGGTGGCCGGGGCGACGAGTGCCGGGCCGACGTCCCCCCGGCCAGCGCGGCACCGGCGGCCCCGAGGGCCGCCCGCCCCTCACACCCGCAGCCGCCCCTGCCGCGCCACCTCCGCCAATCGGTCCGCCGCGAGCTGGGACATCGCCTGGGTGACCTCCGCCCGTACCTCGCCGAAGCCGCCGTTGGTGAGGACGATCGCGTCCTCGCCCACGCGGATCGCCGCTAGGTCCACCGTGAGGCGGGCCGGGGCCGCGTCCGGTTCGCCGCCGGTCAGCGTGACCCGGAGCGCGGCGCGGGCGTCGCCTGAGGTCTCCGGCAGGGGCAGTTCCGTCACCTCGACCTCCTGGACGCCGGACCGGGCGGTGTCCGCGCGGAAGGTCCCGCACTTCTCGGGCAGCGTGGCCAGCCAGGCCAGCGCGCGCTTCACGTCGTCCGGCCGGTGCGCGCCGATCTGTTCGCGCAGCTGGGTGCCCTCGGCGGTGTCGTCGAGGGTGACCGAGGCGCGCGGCCCCGCCGGGACGCCGAACGGCTCCTCCGTGTAGAGGATCTCCATCAGCCGCCGGCAGTCCCCGTCCTCCGCGGTCGACTTCAGCGTGCCGTCCCGCCACAGCGCGGGCCCTTGGGCGACCGCCCACGGCGGGCCCAGGTCCGCCTCGGTGATCAGCGCGGCTTTGAGCTGCTCGTCGTTCAGCACGGGTGAGGACCGCCCGGTCACCGCGGAGGGCGACGCCGTCGCCGACGGGGAGGGCGAGGTCGCGGGGGGCGGCTCGGACACCCCCTGGGGCAGGGCCCGCGGCACGTCCCGCTCGTACGCCACGCAGGCTGCCGTGATCAGCGGGACGGTGACCGACAGCGCGGAGGCGAGCAGGGCGCGGGCACGGGTCATCGGGCTGCCTCCTCGGGGCCGGGTCGTGCTCCTACGGCACCACCGGCGCAGGTCCCCCACCAGCGCGGCGAGCCGTCCGGGTGAGCACCCGCACGCCTGCCGTGAGCCCCGCGAAAAGCGTGTGCGCCCGCCGCCCGACCGTCGCTGCCGTCCGCCCGATGCAGCGCGCCCATGTGCCCCGCACGACGACGCCGGGGACCGTCCCGGCGCGCTGACAGCTGACCACTGACGAAGCCCCGGGGCGAGTGCCCCGGGAGACGGCGCCCGGGCTGCGGGCCGAGGTGAGCGGGCCCGCCGAGGGCAGTCTTGGCGCCCGCATCCGTCGCGTCCGCCTGGTGCCGTACTCAGGCGGTGCTCGGCGAGTGGGAGGCCCGCGGACGGCCTGGCCGCCGTACGGCTGCGGGACGGGAGACGGCCCGGCGTGCTGCCGGTGGCGGAATTCCTGCGACGCGTCGAGCGGCGGGTGCGCGCACACGGGACCGCGCTCCGGGAGCCCGCGTAAGGTCGACGCGCAGCCCCCGCCCGCGGAAGGAGTCCGTCGTGAGCAACGGCAGCCGGCCGGTCCCGGTGATCATCGACTGCGACACCGGGGTCGACGACGCCCTGGCGCTGCTGTTCGCCGTACGGCACCCCGGGATCGACCTGCGGGCCGTCACCTGCGTCGCCGGGAACACGGACGTGGACGGCGTGGTACGCAACACGCTGACCGTGCTGGAGCGGGCGGGCGCGGGGGACGTGCCGGTGGCGCGGGGCGCCGAGCGCCCGCTGATCGAGGCGCCGCGCTCCGCCCGACACGTCCACGGTCACGACGGCATGGGCGACCTCGCCCTGCCCGCCCCGGCCCGCACCCCGGTCGACGCGGACGCGGTGACGCTGCTGCGCCGCGAGATCCTCGCCTCGCCCCGCCCGGTCACCCTCGTGCCGACCGCGCCCCTCACCAACGTCGCCCTGCTGCTGCGCACCCACCCCGAGGTGACCCGCAACATCGAGCGGATCGTGTTCATGGGCGGCGCGGCGGGCGCCGGGAACGCCACCCCGGTGGCCGAGTTCAACGTGTGGCACGACCCGGAGGCCGCCGCGATCACGCTCACCGCGGGCGTGCCGATCACCATGTACGGGCTGGACGTGTTCACCCGGGTCGTCGTCCCCGGCGCCGACGTGCGGCGGCTGCGCGCGAGCGACGAACCGGGCGCCCGGCTGGCCGGCGACCTCCTCGCGCACCGCCCCGCCCACCCGGACAGCCGTCCCGACGACCCCGGCGAGGACTCCGGCGGGCTCGGCGACGCGGGCGCGCTGTGCGCCGTCGCCGACCCGGAGGGGCTGACCACCCACCGCCTCCCCGTCGAGGTGTCCCTGGCGCCCGGGCCGGCGCGCGGCCAGACGATCGTCGACCGCCGCCCCCGCATCGGGGAGTCGGAGCTGCACGAGGGCACCCGCGAGCAGACCCTGGTGGACGTGGGTCTGGACGTGGACGTGGAGCGCTGTGTGAAGCTCTACCTGACCACGGTCGAACACTTCACTCCCTAGTCGGACGCCGGTGCGATCCAGGTGCGCCCGGCGGACGTGCGGTCCGCCACACCCGGGCGGAATGGCACCCCGTTACCGGTGCGTTCGCTTTTACGGTGTTCTGGTCAGTTTCTCCGCCGGTACCCGCACACCCAGAGGAGACCCCGCGTGACCGACCGCCCCACCGCGCCCGACCCCCGGCCGCCGCACCCCGCCCCCGACGCCACGCCCGACCTCTCCTCCCGCGACCCCGACTGGTGGCGGCAGGCGGTCGTCTACCAGATCTACCCCCGCAGCTTCGCCGACGCCGACGGCGACGGACTGGGCGACCTGCGCGGCATCACGCGGCGCCTCACGCATCTGTCCGCGCTGGGCGTCGACGCCCTGTGGCTCAGCCCGTTCTACCCGTCCGAGCTGGCCGACGGCGGCTACGACGTCGCCGACCCGCGAGACGTCGACCCGCGTCTTGGCACCCTCGACGACTTCGACGCGCTGGTCCGCGAGGCGCACCGGCTCGGGCTGAAGGTGATCGTCGACATCGTCCCCAACCACACCTCCCACCAGCACGTCTGGTTCCAGGAGGCGCTGCGGGCCGGGCCCGGCTCCCCGGCCCGCGACCGTTACGTCTTCCGCGACGGACGCGGGGCGAGCGGTGAGCTGCCGCCCACCGACTGGCAGTCCGTGTTCGGCGGCAGCGCCTGGCAGCGGGTGCCGGACGGGCAGTGGTACCTGCATCTGTTCGCCGCCGAGCAGCCCGACCTGAACTGGGACCACCCGGACGTCCGCGAGGACTTCCGCACCACCCTGCGCTTCTGGTCCGACCGGGGCGTGGACGGCTTCCGGATCGACGTGGCGCACGCCCTCACCAAGGACCTCGAGGAGCCGCTGCGCGACCTCGGCGACCACGCGGCCGGCGGCGAGGCTGCCCTCGTCGACTTCGCGCCCGGCACGCACCCGTTCTACGACCGCGACGAGACGCACGAGATCTACCGCGACTGGCGGAAGATCTTCGACACGTACACCCCGCCGCGCACGGCCGTGGCGGAGGCGTGGGTGCCCGGCGCGCGGCGCGCCCTGTACGCCCGTCCGGACGAGCTGGGCCAGGCCTTCAACTTCGAGTACCTCGAGGCCGTGTGGGACGCGGACGAGCTGCGCCAGGTCATCACCGACTCCCTGGCGACCGCCCAGGCGGCCGGCGCGTCCGCGACCTGGGTGCTGTCCAACCACGACGTGATCCGGCACGCCTCCCGGCTGATGCTGCCGCCCGGCACGGACACCAACGCCTGGCTGCTGTCCGGCGGCAAGGCTCCCGCCGTCGACCCGGAGGCGGGCCTGCGGCGGGCCCGCGCCGCCACCCTGCTGATGCTGGCGCTGCCCGGCTCGGCGTACGTCTACCAGGGCGAGGAACTGGGCCTGCCCGAGGTCGCCGACCTGCCCACGTCCGTCCTCCAGGACCCCATCTGGGAGCAGACCGGCCGCGTCCGCAAGGGCCGCGACGGCTGTCGCGTCCCGCTGCCGTGGACCACGACCGGCCCGTCGTACGGCTTCGGCGCGAACGGCGCGTGGCTGCCGCAGCCGCCGTCCTTCGCGGCGTACTCCGTGGAGGCGCAGGACGGGGTGGAGGGCTCCACCCTGGAGCTGTACCGCACGGCCCTGCGCCTGCGCCGCAAGCTGATCGACGGCGAGACGCTGAAGTGGGCGGAGGACACCCCGGAGGGGGTCCTCCAGTTCGACCGGGGCGACGGCTGGCGCTGCGTGACGAACCTGTCCGCCGCTCCGGTCCCGCTCCCGCCGGGCGAGGTGGCCCTGACCAGCGCCCCGCTGGAGGACGGCCATCTGCCGCCGGACACGACGGCCTGGCTGACGCGGTGAGGTGAGGGTGTCCGCGGCATCACGCGGTGCCGCGGACACCCGTACGGCGGTTCAGCGCGGGCGGGACGCGGAGGCGGACGTCAGAGTCGGCCGCAGGTGTGTCCGACCTCCGGCGTACAGGGAGCCCCTCCACGATGAACAGGTCCAGCAAGGCAGCGGCCGCCGTGTTGACGGCGGCCGGGATTCTCACGGGCGGGTGGCCGGCCGCCCCGCCTTCCGCGGCGGCAGGCGAGCGCGTGCTCTGGGGGTCCGTGACGATCCCGCCCGGACGGGACGGCATCGTCGAGGCGTCAGGGCTGTCCGGTCCCGTGCTCGGCCTCGGTTCCAGCCTGACGCTGACCGCTCCGGCCGGGGCGAAGGCCACCGCCGTACCGCTCACCGTCGCCGGCTACCGGGGCGAGGTGGCCGCCGACGGCCGTACCGCCGCGTACACCGCCACGTCGGCGGAGAGCCCGTGGCGGACCGGCACCTTCCCCTTCGTCCTCGCGGTGCCCGCCGACGCGGTGCCGGGGACGCGGCTGGACGGGTGCTTGATGCGGCTCGCGGACGCGGAGGGGGTGACGCGGGCGAGCGGGGGGTGCCAGGTGACGGTGGGGCTTCCGTCGCCGGTGCTGTCCCGGCCCGAGTCGGGGGTGCCGCTGGGGTACCGGCCGGCCGCGTCGGGCACGGCGTACCCGGGGGCGCGGGTGACGGTGTCCGACCAGGACGGGAACGAGGTGTGTGCGGACACGGCGGGGGCGGACGGGTTGTGGAGCTGCGCTCCCGGCCGTGATCTGCCCGCGGGGGCGAACCGGTTGC
Organism: Streptomyces sp. P9-2; assembly: GCF_051903975.1. Classification (NCBI taxonomy): domain Bacteria; kingdom Bacillati; phylum Actinomycetota; class Actinomycetes; order Kitasatosporales; family Streptomycetaceae; genus Streptomyces; species Streptomyces sp. P9-2. Next base: position 1,358,642 of record NZ_CP192633.1, on the reverse strand, counting down.
AGGCGACGGCGACGCTGAACGGCGTGTCGGCGTCGAGCGAGCAGATTCAGATCACGGTGGGTCCACCGACCCCGGAGGCGTCGACGGTCCCGCCCCGCTGAAACGGCGCGCGAACGGCAGGTCAGGGCGCCCAGCCTCGGGAACCGCCGGTCGGCCAGGCACCCGTGCCTTCCGGAACCGGCACCTCACACGTGACCCGGCCCCCCGCTCCCGAACGCCCCGCTGGACCCCGGCAGCCACCGTTTCCTCTTCTGGTCCTTACCGGTCCTCGTACTCGCGTGATGCAACTCGTACGGCATCAGCCGCGAGCCGCTGCGCGGCGTGAGCGGTATCTCGTCCGGCTCCCGCATCTCCCGCATCTCCCGCACCGCCCCGCCGTCCGGCAGCTTCGGCTGCTCGTCGGGCTGGGGCCGGGGGGACTCCTGGTCCATGTACCGCATTCCCACACGGACGGCCCAGACCAGGCCACCTGCCACGATGATGCCGCCGATGAAGGCCGCTGCCACGGCCCACTGGTGGGTGTCGGCGGCCAGCTGTACAAGCGTTGCCGTGTTCATGTTTCCGAGTATGGACCAGGAAATGTGATAAAGCTCCCGCTATGTCCGAATCGGCGGCGCCACCCGCTCGGCCCTCCCCGAGGGGCGGCGCCCCGCACCGGGTGGCAGGCTGCGGCCAGAGGAAGGCCGGGACGGGCCGTCGCGTCCCCACGTGTGCAGCTCGGGGCCCGGCCCCGGCCTTCCCGTCTCCGCCGGTTCCGGCTGCGTACGCGTCCCGGCGACCGGCTCCCGAGCCTCCGCCGCCCGCCAGATGCCGATCTCGCGCGGCAGCGCGCTGACGTACGTGCGGTTCTCCACGAGCGCCGCCACGATCCGCATCCGGTGTGGGTTTCCCAGCGCGGTCAGGATCTTGTGCAAAGCGTCACCCATGGGGCGCCGGCGGCGGGACCTCGGGCTTCTGACACGTCTCGGGGTCGGACGGTGGACGTCTCGGGGTCGGCTCCGGGAGGCCCCGAGAAGTGCCGTGTCAGCCGAGGTGCACGGGGAGTGCGGTGAGCCCCCGCAGTAGCGTGCCCGCCCGCCAGGTGAGCGACTCCGGATCGGCGTCGAGGGCGAGATGAGGGTGCCTTCGATGCGGGGGCGCAGCGCGGCGATCCGGCCGGGAGTGAAGTGGTTCGCGACCACCGCCGCAGCCGGGTGTGGTGCGGCGGGTCGCTCTCCAGCGTGTTGCGGCCGACCGCGTGCCCGCCGTCGGACTCCCAGCCGGCCGAGGGCCGGATGTCGTTCCGCAGCCGGGGATCCGTGAGTGCCGTCCGTACCGCCTCCCGGGCCACCACCGGCCGGGCGCCCCCGCTTCCGGGGACGTGCACCCGGTGCACCGGCCCCTCGGCGCGGAGGGCGGCGAGCCGCTCGAAGGGGAAGGGTGTCGGCGCCCACTCCAGGGGCGCCGGTCCGTCGGTGCTGTGAGCGCGCGCGGTGCGGTTCTCTCCGCTCGGCGAACTGTGAAACGGGGAGCAGTCCCCACTTGTCGCCGGGACGATGGCGTCCGCCCGGGGAGCGCTCCCCGGTTCGTGCGGAGGATCCATGAGCGTCGGTGAGGGACCCGAGGGGTCCGGTGCGCCCCGGCTGCGGCGGGACGCGCGGCGGGACCGGGAGCGGCTGGTGGAGGCGGCGCACGCCGTGTTCGCCGAGCAGGGGCTCGAGGCGCCGCTGGACGTGATCGCGCGACGCGCCGGGGTCGGCAACGCGACGCTCCGCCGGCACTTCCCCACCCGGGCCGCGCTCGTGGACGCCGTGTTCCGCGACCCCCTCACGGGGACCATGGAGGCGGGTGAGCGTGCGCGCCGCGCGCCCGACGCGTGGGCCCGTCCGGCGGAGTATCTGGACGCCGTGTTCGCCACCCTTGCGGCCGATCGCGGCACCAACGACCTGATGACCACCCGTCTGCCGGACGTCGAGACGCTCGGCGCCGTCCACGCGCACAACCGCGAGACGGTCGACGTGCTGCTGGAGCGCGCCCGAGCGCAGGGCAGCGTCCGCGCGGACGTCACCACCGAGGACCTGCTCTTCGCCCTGGCGGCACTGGGCCGCGCCGTGCCGCCGCTGGCCGTCGCCGCCGGCCCCGACGCCTGGCGCCGCCCCCTGGCCCTGTTCCTCGAAGGGCTGCGCGGCCCCGCGGCCGGGCCCCGCCCGCGGCCGGGACGGCCGCTCGACGAGGAGGAACTGGGTCAGGTGCTCGGGGAAAGGGGCCCGCACCGGGCCCGCCCCCCGGACGGGTCAACCGGCGGGGTCGCCGCGCGCGGCAGGCCGTAGGCGAGGGCGGCCGAGGACATCTGCACGCGCCACGACAGATTTTCCGTCGAGGCGACTAGAGTTTGACGGTGGGGAACCTGTCCCCGTGGCGGACCGTGACCGCTGTGGTCCGCGGAAAGGTGCGTATGCCCTCGGAAAGTCAGCCGTACGCCGACGGCCGGCAGCCGGACCAGGACCGGCCGCCCGTCGCCGACCGGCTCGACGACGACCACTTCCCGGCCTACACCATGGGCAGGGCCGCGGAACTGGTCGGAGCGACTCCCGCGTTCCTCCGCGCTCTCGGTGAGGCGCGGCTGATCACCCCGACCCGCTCGGACGGTGGTCACCGGCGCTACTCGCGCCACCAGCTGCGGCTCGCCGCCCGCGCCCGCGAGCTCGTCGACCAGGGCACCCCGGTGGACGCCGCGTGCCGGATCGTGAGCCTCGAGGACCAGCTGGAGCAGGCCGAACGGATGAACGAGGAGCTCCGCCGGCAGGGTGCCGACACGGTCCAGGGACACCGCTGAAAATCTGTCCCGGCCGGCGCAGAATTTCCGTCGCGCCCGCGCGAAATTCCTTTCGCTAAACATGCCGTCCGGGTTTATCCAGTGATTTTCCTCGCTTGCCGAGAACATTTTCCGTGCTAGGCTGACGTCAGTTGCAGTTGTGGTTGCCAGTTTGAACCGGTTCTCCGGGCAGGTGATCATCGCGACGATGTAGGGATTCGTGAAGTGCGATTCCCGCACTGTCTCAGGAGAAAAATTATGGCCACCGGTACGGTCAAGTGGTTCAACTCGGAAAAGGGCTTCGGCTTCATCGAGCAGGACGGCGGCGGCGCTGACGTGTTCGCCCACTACTCGAACATCGCCACCTCGGGCTACCGCGAGCTCCAGGAAGGCCAGAAGGTGACCTTCGACGTCACCCAGGGCCAGAAGGGCCCGCAGGCGGAGAACATCGTTCCTGCCTGACCTTCCTGACCTGCACGCAGGTTTGGATGAGCGGGTGCTCGCACGTTACGTGCGGGCACCCGCTTTTCGTTTGTTCACGGACATCTTTTCCGTACGTTTTCCGCCGCTTCCCGCGTGACGATCGCCGTCACGATCAGCGGGACGAGCGGAACGCCCTCGCCCGCAGCGCGTCCACCGCGATCCGCGCCGCCGTGCCGATCACCGCGTCGGCCGCCGGAAGGGTCGCCGCCGTGTGCGCGGTCCGGGTGAAGACGGCGACCGCGTAACGGCCCCCGTCGGGATACTCGACCACGCCCACCTCGTTGCGCAGGGTCGGCAGACTGCCGGTTTTCCCGGCGACATGCACGTCGTCGAAAGGAAAACCCGAGGCCAGACGGTGCGGCCACACCTGAAGCCCCATGATCCGCCGTATGGCCGCGCCATGCTCCGGGGTGCACGCCTCGTCCCGCCACACCGCGCCCAGCAGCCGGGTCATGTCCCGCGGGGTGCTGCGGTTGGTGCGCTCCGGGTCCAGCGCCCGCAGCCGGCTCACCACCCGTGGATCGGCCAGCGCCCGCGCGCCCTCGGGCCCGGCGTCCTCCTTCACGGTGGCGAGCATCTCGCCGAAGGAGTGCACGGCCCGCGTCCGCGTGAGGCCCAGCCGGGCCGTCGTCGCGTTCACCGCGTCCAGACCCACCCGGCGCAGCAGCAGATCGGCGGCCGCGTTGTCGCTGACCGCCATCATCAGATAGGCGAGGTCACGCAGGGACATCCGGGCCGCGTCCAGCATCGCCGCCACCCCCGTCGGCCCCGCCGTCCGTTCCTCCGGCCCGCACTCCACCTGCTCGGCCAGGTCCAGCGCGCCCCGCGCCGCCTGCTCGTGCAGCGCGACCAGCAGACACAGCTTGTGGACGCTCGCCGTGCACACCGGCTGGTCGGCCCCGGCGTCGAGCTGCTCGCCGGAGTCGATGTCGAGGGCGTGCAGCCAGCCGGTGACCCCGGCGTCGGCGAGGGCCGCGTGGATGCGGGCGACGGCGTCCGTCACAGCCAGTACTCCGATGCCGGTCGCAGATGCAGGGGACGGGCCGGCACGTCGGGGACCGCGCCGGCGGCGGTGCGCAGGGCGTGCGTGGCCGCCTCCGCGAACGCCTGCACGGCGGCGTCACCACGCCCCTTCGGCCAGGCCGCGGAGTGCCGCAGCGCGGGCGCCCCGCCGGTCAGCGGCCGCCACACGACGTCCGCCTCCCCGTTCCCCTGCCCCGACGGGGCCGCGTCACGCGGGCACAGCGCCACCGCCCCCGAGGACAGCACCAGGCCCCGGACGAAACTGGCGCCCTGGCCGTGACGTACGGCGGCGGGGGTGAAGCCGCCGCGGGCGCAGGTGGTCAGCAGCTCGTCGTAGAGGGCGGGGGCCGCCGTGCGGGGGAAGAGGATCAGGTCGCGGCCGGACAGCGCGGGCAGCGGGACCTCGTCCAGGCCGGCCGCCGTGGCGGCGGGCAGCAGCACGCCCAGCTCCCTGCGCAGCACCGGGCCCAGCTCCAGACCTGTCACGTCGCACGGGTGGTGGACGACGCCCACGTCCAGGTCGTGCGCCGCGAGCCGGTCGAGCTGCTGGGCCGTGGACAGCTCGTGCAGCTCCAGCTCCAGTCCCGCGTGACGGTCGCCGAAGTCCGCGAGCAGGGCGGCCACGGTCTCGCCGGAGAGGTCAGGGGGCAGTGCGGCGCGCAGCAGTCCCGTCTCGCCGTCGCGCACCCGGCGGGCGGCGGCGAGGAACGACTCCGTGCGGGACAGCACCTCCCGCGCCTCCGCCAGCAGCAGCGTCCCGGCCTCCGTGATCCGCACCTGACGGCTGGTGCGCTCGAACAGCCGCACGCCCAGCTCCCGTTCGAGCCGCTGCACGCGCTGCGAGAGAGGGGGCTGGGCCATGCCGAGACGGGCGGCGGCGCGGCCGAAGTGTGACTCTTCGGCAACAGCCACGAAGCACTCCAAGTGCCGCACCAGGTCCACGACCAGTAATCATATCGAGTATTTATCAGTCCATGATTGATAGCGGACTTGGACGGACGGCCCCTGACGCTGCTGTGGTCGGGGCATGAACACGTTTCCCGACTTCCCCCCTGTCCGTCCCCGCCGTCGTCCTCGCACGGCGGTCAAGGCGCTCGTCGCCGTCTCGGCGGTCGCCGCGGTCGCGGTCGGCGGCGCCTGGGCCGCCGGGCTCGGCCCCTTCGCGGACGAGTCAGGACCCGACCCGGAGGCGGTGGCCGAGGCCCGCGCGTTCCTCGCCGACTGGGCCGCCGGACGCCTCCCGGACGCCGCCGCCCGCACCACCGGGCCCGACCGCGCCCAGGAGGTGCTGAGCAGCTTCACCTCCGGGCTCGACATCGAGAAACCCGTGCTCACGGCAGGGGAGCCCGTGGAGGACGAGGAGTCCGGCGGGCACGCCGTCACCGTGCCGTACACCGCGCGGATGCCCGTCACCGGCCTCGGCACCTGGACGTACACCGCCGAACTGCCGCTGCGGGAGCGGGGCGGCGAGTGGAAGGTGGACTGGCGGCTGTCGCTGGTGCACCCCCGGCTCAGCGGGACGGAGAAGTTCCGCCTGGAGCGGGAGGAGGCCGAGCCGGTCCGCGCGAACGACCGCGCCGGCCGCACCCTGTCGGCGGCCGCCCATCCCTCCCTCGGGCCGGTCCTCACCCAGCTCGCCGGCTCCACGCCCGGCGGAGGCCCGCGCGGGGCGGTGCTCCTCGTCGACCGCGTCACCGGGGAGGTCCGCCGCACCGAGGCGACCTTCGGCTCCGCCACGCCGAAGGACGGGGGGCCCCTGCGCACCACCCTCGACGCCCGCTGGCAGGCGGCCGCCGAGCAGGCCCTGGAGAAGGCCGGCGGGAAGAACGCGGCGCTGGTCGCCCTGCGCGTGGACGACGGTCAGATCCTCGCCGTGGCCAACTCCCCGGCGGACGGCTTCAACCGCGCCGTCTCCGGCACCTACGCCCCCGGCTCCACCTGGAAGATCGTCACCAGCAGCGCCCTGCTGCTGAAGGACGCGGTCGCCCCGGACGACGTCGTGGACTGCCCCCGCTACCTCACCGTCGGGAAGCGGTTCCAGAACGTGGAGACGTCCGCCCACCCGGGCGCCACCTTCCGCAAGGCGTTCACCGAGTCCTGCAACACCGCCTTCATCGGCCTGCGGAGCCGGCTCGGCGACGGCGAGCTCGGGGAGGTCGCGAAGCGGTACTTCGGGGTCGGCCAGACCTGGCACGTGGGCGTCCCCTCGTACGACGGGTCCGTGCCCGAGCCGCGCGACGCGACGGAGAAGGCCGCGTCGATGATCGGGCAGGGCCGGGTGCAGGCCAACCCGCTGATCATGGCGTCGGTCACCGCGACGGCCGTCTCCGGCCGCTTCCACCAGCCCGTCCTCGTCGCCGGCACGGAGGACACCACCAGGACCGAGCCGCTGCCGCCCCGCGTCGTGGATCAGCTGCGCACGCTGCTGCGCGCCACGGTCACCGAGGGCACCGCGCGCGCCCTGGCCCCGCTGGCCGGTGAGATCGGAGGGAAGACCGGCACCGCCGAGGTCTCCGACGCGCAGGATAACAACGGCTGGATGGTCGCCCACCGCGACGGGGTCGCCGTGGCCTGCGTCGTCGAGGAGGGCGTCACCGGCAGCGGCTCGGCCGGACCCGTGCTGCACGCCCTGCTCTCCGCCGCGCCCCGCTCCTGAGCCACGCCCCCACGATCGAAGGAAACGTCCCGTCATGACCGCCCGTCTCTCCCGCCGCTCCCTGCTGCTGACCGCCGCCCTGGCCCCCGTGGCGGGCTGCGCCACCGACGCCCCGGACCGCGCCCCGGCCGCCGGAGCCTCCCCCGGCAGCGGCACACCGTCCCCGGTCAGCCCCCGGAACCTCGCCGCGCTGGAACGCGAGTACGGCGCCCGGCTCGGGGTGTTCGCCGTCGACACCGGCACCGGCGCCACCGTCGTCCACCGCGCCGAGGAGCGCTTCGCGCTCTGCTCCACCTTCAAGACCCTCGCCGCCGCCGCGGTCGTGGACCACCGCCCCGGCGCCCGCCTGGACGAACGGATCCCCTACGGCACGGCCGACCTGGTGCCGTACTCGCCCGTCACCGAGAAGCACACCGGGGAGGGCATGACGCTGCGGCAGCTGTGCGACGCGGCCGTCCGCTACAGCGACAACACGGCCGGCAATCTGCTGCTGCGGGACATCGGCGGCCCGCGCGGCCTCACCGCGTACGCGCGCCGGCTGGGCGACCGGGTGACCCGGCTGGACCACATCGAGCCCGAGCTGAACGGCAACCCGCCCGGCGACCCGCGCGACACCACCACGCCCCGCGCGATCGCCGCCGACTACCGAGCCCTGGTCCTCGGCGACGCGCTGCCCGCAGCCGGGCGCGCCCTGCTCACCGACTGGCTGGTGCGCAACACCACCGGCGACCGCCGCATCCGGGCGGCCGTGCCCCGCGGCTGGCGGGTCGGCGACAAGACCGGCGGCGGCGAGTGGGGCCGGGGCAACGACGTGGCCGTGCTGTGGCCGGACGCCGGTGGTGCGCCGCTGGTGCTGTCGGTGCTGACGGAACGCCCCGACCGCGCCGCCACCCCCAGCGACGAGCTGGTGGCGGAGGCGGCGCGGCGCGTGCTGGACGTATGGAGGTGACGTCCGCCGGTCAGTCCTGGCGGGGCGCCGCCTGCTGGACCACCTCGAAGGACCACAGGGTGGCGCCGGTGGCCGCCGGACGCGGCTTGTCGCCCTGCGGTCCCGCGTGGGCGGCCTGGCCGCGCCCGTCCCTCCAGCGCTCGAAGTCCTCCTCGCTGCGCCAGCGGGTGTAGACGAGATAGGTGTCGGTGCCCTCGACCGGGCGGAGCAGCTCGAACCACTCGAAGCCGTCCGAGCTCTCCACCGCCCCGGCCCGCGCGGCGAACCGCTTCTCCAGCGTCTCGCGCTGGTCCTCCGGCACGGTGAGTACGTTGATCTTGACGACGCTCATGCCGCGATTGTCCCGCAGCCGCCGTGCCGGCCGCCGGTCGGGGCGGCGGCTCGGTCAGCCGAGGCAGATCACCAGCAGGCAGAGGCGCGGGTCGCGCGGCTGCTCGGCGGTGGGCGGCGGGGTGCTGGGCGCCGGCTGCGTGGCCTCGTCGTCGCCCTGGCCCGAGCCGCCGTCGCCGCCCGTGTCGCCGCTCCCGCCGCCGTCGTCCGAGGAGGGCGGGGGCGAGGAGGGCTGCGCGGGCGTCGTCGAGCCGCCGGAGCCGGGGGCTCCGCCGCCGGTGTCCTGGCTCGTCCCGGACCGGTCGCCGGAACGGGAGACCGACTCGGACGCGTCCGAACGTCCCCCGGTGGGCACCTCGGTGGCGGCGGCGCCGTCGGTGTGGGTGCCGGACGGCGGCGCGGTCGTGGTGGGCGCGGCCTCGGGACGCGCCGGGCTGCGGCGGCCCTCGGCCTGCGGCGGCGCCGCCGAGCGCTCCGGGGCGACGGACGGGGTGCCGGCCGTGTCGTCCGTGGTGCCGCCGGCGCCGCCCATGCCGTGCAGGTCGGGCGCGGTGGCGGCCTGGGTACGGTCCGTGCCGCCCCGGTCCGTCGAGGCGAGGGTGATGCCGCCGCCGACGAGCGCCACGGCCGTGGCGACCAGGGCACGCCGCTGCGTCTTCTTCCACCGCGCCAACTGCCGCCGCCGCGCGGCACGCCCGGTACCGGCGCCTGCCGGCAGGGCGGCGCGGTCGCCGGTCTCCTCGGGGTGCGCGCCGGCGTCGGGCCGCGCGGGCGCGGCGAACACGGCGGTCTCGGCCCGGCGGGCGGGGAGGACGGAGTGTATGCCGACGGCGGGGGTGGCGGCGGGGTCGGCGGGGCGCGGGGTGTCGCGGAACCGCGTCGTCTCGGCGGGACGTGCGGTGCCGGTGGGGTGCGGGGTCGCACCCGGTCGTCCGGTGCCTACGGGGCGCGGGGCCTCGTACGACTGTCCCGTGCCGACGGGGTGCGGGGCGTCGCCCGCCCGCCCAGTACCGACGGGGTGCGGGGCGTCGCCCGCCCGCCCAGTACCGACGGGGTGCGGGGCGTCGCCCGGCCGTCCGGCGCGGACGGGGTGCGGTTCGCCGCCCGGCCGCCCGGCGCCGACGGGGCGTGAGGCCTCGTGCGGCCGTCCCGTGCCGACCGGACGCGGGGTTTCCCCGGGCCGTCCCGCGCCGACGGGCCACGTGGTGTCGGCGGACCGAGGGATGTCGAGGGGCCCCGTCGCGCCGATGGGCTGCGCGGAACCGGCGTGCCGTGCGGCCTCGTTGGTCCGCGTCGCTCCGGTGGACCGTGCAGTGCCTGAGGGGCGCGGGATCGCACCCGGCCGGGCGTTGGCGGGGTGGGAGGCGTCGCCCGGTCGTCCGGCGTCGGCGGGCCGCGGGGCGTCGCCCGGCCGTCCGGCGTCCGTCGGCCACGTGGTGTCGATGGACCGTGCGCCGTCGCGGGGCCCCATGGCCCCCGCGGATCCCATGGCCCCGGCGGGCCGCGCAGTTCGCGCGGAATCGACCGGCCGCGCAGGGCCGTTGGGCCGTGCGGAGCCGGCGTGGCGTCCCGTCTCGCCGGGCCGCGAGGTCTCCCCGGACCGTGCGGAACCGCCGGGCCGCGCCGCCTCGTTGGCCCGCGTCGTCTCGGCGGACCGCGCCGGAGCGGTGAACCACCCTCCCTCCGCGGGCCCTTCGCCGGCGGCGCCGTGGGCCGTGCGTGCCGCCTGTCCGGGGACGCGGTGGCCGCCCACCACGCCGGGGGCGATGTCGGGAGCGTAGGCGCCGCAACCCGGGCAGACCAGGGCGCCGTTCAGATGCCGGCGACACGTGGAGCAGTAGTCCATCCGCTGTCTTCCTGAGGTGTCGTACCGGGTGTCCGCGCAGGCGCGGCCGGCCCGGTCCGGGCAGGGGACAGCCACGCTAACCACGCCCATGCCGCGCTGTGTGCAGTCTCTGTGCCGCTCCTGCGCACATTCTCGGCGTGCCAGGGGAGAAGGTCGTGAGCGCACGTGCCGCACCACCGCACAACGGACACACTGCTGAGCAACGTTCTGGGCCCGGCCGGACGTCGGCCCCGACGCCGTACCGCGTGCCGCGTCGGCCGTCCAGCTCCACCCCATGCCGCACGCCCCGCCCGGAAGGCCCCCACTGTGAAGCCCCGTACCACCGCTGCCGCCGCACGCCGTTGTGCCCTGCTGCTGACCGCTTCCCTGACGGCCCTCTCCCTCACCGCCTGCGGTGCGCTCGGATCGGAGGACGACGAGACCCCGGACGCGCGCGCCGACTACGACATCACCGTGGGCCTGCTCCTGCCCGACCGGGACACGGCGCGGTTCGAGAAGTTCGACTACCCGCTCATCAAGGAGCGCATCGCCTCGCAGACGAACAAGCAGGGCGAGGTCGTCTACGCCAACGCCGAGGGCAGCAAGGAGAAGCAGAGCGAGCAGTTCCGGCAGATGATCGGCCGGAAGGTCGACGTCATCCTCGTGGACGCGGTGGACGCGGCCGCCGTCGCGCCGGACGTGCGCCTGGCCAAGCGGGCGGGCATACCCGTCATCGCCTACGACCGGCTCGCCGAGGGCCCGGTCGACGCGTACGTCTCGCACGACAACGAACTCGTCGGCCAGGTGCAGGGACGCGCCCTGGTCAACGCGCTCGGCGAGCAGTCCCAGAAGAAGAAGGTCGTCATGATGAACGGCGAGCCCGCCGACCCGAACACCGCGCTGTTCAAGAAGGGCGCGCTGGGCGAGCTGAGCGGGGCGGTCGACATCGCCGCGTCGTACGACACCAAGAAGTGGCTGCCCGAGGTCGCGGCGGAGAACATGCGCAAGGCCATCAAGGAGGTCGGCGCGGGGAACGTCGCCGCCGTCTACTCCGCGAACGACGGCATGGCCGGCGCGGTGATCGAGGAGCTGCAGAACGCCGGCCTCAGCCAACTGCCGCCCGTCACCGGGCAGGACGCGGACCTGGAGGCGGTGCGGCGGGTCGTCTCGGGCACGCAGTACATGACGGTGTACAAGTCCTTCCTGCTGGAGGCGACGGGGGCCGCGGACATGGCGGTGGCGAAGGTGCAGGACCGGGCGATCCAGTTCGACGCGCTCGCGCGGGACACGATCGACAGCCGCTCGCAGAACGACATCCCGGCGATGCTGGTGCCGGTGGTCGCGCTCACCCGGGAGAACATCGAGGACACGGTGATCGCGGACGGCGTCTACTCCGTCCAGGACATCTGCACCCCCGCGCACGCGGACGACTGCGCGGAGATCGGCCTCACCGGCTGAGGTGACGCAGGTCACGGCAGTGCTCCGCTCAGTTCTCGTCCTTCCTCCGGTCTTCATGGCGTAGGTGTCCGCGAGCGGAGGAAGGACCGGTCGTCATGAGCGCACAGGTGAAGGGCCCCGCCAGTTATTTCCCGTCGATCGAGAAGAAGTACGGCCGCCCCGTGGCCGAGTGGAAGGAGCTGATCCGCTCCTCGCCGCTGACCCGGCACATGGAGCTGGTCACCTGGCTCAAGACCGAGCACGGCCTGGGCCACGGGCACGCGAACGCCCTGGTCGCCCACACCCCCGCGGAGAAGGGGTGACCGCGGGGCGCGGCGGCCGGGCGTAAAGGCGGGCGCGGACGCGCGGGGCGTGCCTAGGATCGCGGCATGTCTGCGCCCACGAGCGACGTGAACCGGTTCCTGGCCGCCAAGCCCCGTCTCGAGGCCATCGCCTACCGGCTGCTCGGCTCCGCGAGCGAGGCCGAGGACGCCGTGCAGGAGGCGTATCTGCGCTGGCAGGCCGCGGACACCGGGCGGATCGAGGTGCCCGAGGCGTGGCTGACGAAGGTGCTCACCAACCTCTGCCTCAACCAGCTCACCTCGGCCCGTGCCCGGCGCGAGACGTACGTGGGGCAGTGGCTGCCCGAGCCGCTGGTCGCCGGGGACCCGATGCTGGGGCCCGCCGACACCGCCGAGCAGCGGGAATCGGTGTCGTTCGCGATGCTCGTGCTGCTGGAGCGGCTGTCGCCGGACGAGCGCGCGGTGTACGTGCTGCGGGAGGCGTTCGGCTACCCGCACAGGGAGATCGCCGAGATCCTCGACGTCAGCGAGGCCGCCAGCCAGCAGATCCTGCACCGGGCGCGGAAGCATGTGGCGCAGGGCAAGGCGCGGCGGGAGATCGACGAGGCCGAGGCGCGGCGGATCGTCGAGGAGTTCCTCGCGGCCGCGACCAGCGGGCGGACCGAGCCGCTGGTCGCGCTGCTCACGCGGGACGCCGTCGCGGTGGGCGACGGCGGCGGGAAGGTGCCGGCGCGGGCCAAGGCGTTCGAGGGCGTCAAGGCGGTGGCCACGTTCCTGCGCGGTCTGTTCAAGCCCGGTCCCGGCAAGCGGGCCGTGGCGGGCGGGTCGCCCGAGCTGTACGCGACCACCGCGAACGGCGATCCGGCCGTGGTGGCGGTCGTCGACGGCCGGGTGATCGGGGTGATGTGCCTGGAGGTCACCGAGGACGGCATCGCGGCGGTCCGCAGCCAGGTCAACCCCGACAAGCTGGAGCGCGTGACGGAGCGGTGGGCCGCCGTCGACCACGGGGAGCCGCTGATGAGGGACGTGTACTGACGCACACGAGGTTGGTGTGATGTAGGTCACATGGTGAAGGTGTCAGGGTTCGGCGGGCTGCCCGGTTCAAGGGGCGAACCAGTCGACGACAGGAGCCTGCCATGCAGCACCGCATCATCGTCCTCGGAGCCGGATACGCCGGAGCCTCCGCCGCCGGACGCCTGGCCAGGCGGCTGCACCGCGACGACGTCTCCCTCACCCTCGTCAACGCCGAGCCCGACTTCGTCGAGCGGGTCCGCAACCATGAGCTGGCCACCGGCCGTGAGCTCCCGCACCGGCCGCTGGCCGACGTGCTCGCCGGGACCGGCGTCGCGCTGAAGGTCGCCCGGGTCACCGCCGTCGACGTCGACCGCAAGGTCGTCGCCGTCACCGGCGACGGCGGCGCCGAGGAACTGGCGTACGACACCCTCGTCCACGCCCTCGGCAGCCGCTGGGACGACCACGGCGTGCCGGGCGCCGCCGAGCACGCGTACGAGATCGCCGGGCGGGCCGGCGCGCTGCGGGTGCGCGAGCGGCTGGCCGGGCTCACCGCCGGGCAGCCGGTGGTCGTGGTGGGCGGTGGCCTCACCGGCCTGGAGGCGGCGACCGAGATCGCCGAGTCGCGTCCCGACCTGGAGGTCACCCTCGCCGCCCGCGGAGGCCTCGGCGACTGGCTGTCGCCCAAGGGGCAGGGGCATCTGCGGGCGGTGTTCGGCCGGCTCGGCATCACCGCGCGCGAGCACGCCGAGGTCACGGCCGTGGAGGACGGCCGCGTGGTCACCGCCGACGGGACGGTCCTGCCGTCCGCGCTCACCGTGTGGACCGCCGGGTTCGCCGTCCACCCGATCGCCCGCGCCACGACCCTGGAGGTCGGCGACAGCGGGCAGATCGTGGTCGACGACACCATGCGGTCGGTCTCGCACCCGGACGTGTACGCGGTCGGCGACGCGGCGCTGGTGCGGGGGCCCGGCGACAAGCCGCTGCGGATGTCGTGCGCGACCGGCACGCCTACCGCGTGGCAGGCCGCCGACGCGATCGCGGCCCGTCTCACCGGCGGGAAGATGCCGCACGTGCCGCTGCGGTACTTCAACCAGTGCGTCTCGCTCGGCCGCAAGGACGGACTCATCCAGTACGTGACCGCCGACGACCGCGCGAAGAACGCGGCACTGACCGGCCGCTTCGCGGCCCTCTACAAGGAGATCATCTGCAAGAGCGCGGCCTGGGGAGTCGCCCACCCGACCCTGGGCATCCCCAGCCGCCGTCGCCGGATCACGCACCCCGCCCCGGCCGAGTCCACGACCGCGGCCCCGGCCCCGGCACCGGAAACAGCGGCCTGACCACGCCTCAAGGCCCGTGTCCGCGGCGGGCCTTGGGGGGTGTAGGCGCCCGGCCCCGGGGAACAAGGACAGCCCCACCACCGCCAGGTGAGGAGTCCTCCCATGCCCGGACGCCCGCTCCTGAACCGCCTCTACGGCGACGCCTTCGCCCTCACCTACCTGGCCGTCTGCGCCGCCCTGACGGTCTGGGCGCTCGCGGCCGGCACGGCCGAGCACGAGGACGCGTCCCTGGCGGGCGTGATCCCGGTCCTCGCCACGGCCCCGGTCAGCATCGCCGCCCTGGCCCTCCCGGGCGGCGCGCCGACGTTCGTACTGGCGGTCATGCTGGGCGCACTGGTCAACGCGGCGGCCATCACCTGGTGTTCACGCCGCCTGCGAGGCGGGAAGCGCTGACGTGAGGGACGGCGGGCCACACCGGCAGCCGGCCCGCGCGCGCCGCCGTCAACTGCGTTGCACCTGGCACATGTGCCCAGGCACGACGGACACGGCAGCCTGCGCCGGCGCGCGCTGCAAGGCGCTGTTGGGCGGCGGTCTGTTCGGCGCCGTGGTGACAGCACCCGCACCCGGCGACGGAGTCGCCCGCGCATCGAGGGGACGGCCGGTGTCGGCCGACACGGCGGTCCCCTCAGACCGCCGCCGTGTCGAACACGTCCATCCCCGCGAGGACGTCCTCCGGGGTCTCCTCGCCCAGGCGTTGTTCGGACCAGATCGTCTTGTCCTCGCGGCCGTGGCGGACGCCCCAGTGGGCGCTGAGGCGCATCACGATGTAGAGGCCCCGGCCGCCCTCGTCGCCGGTGCGGGCGTGGCGGAGGTGGGGGCCCGCGCTGCTCGCGTCCGTCACCTCGGCCAACAGGCGTTCCCCGTCGTGGATGAGGCGCAGCCGTACCGGCCCCTCGCCGTGCAGGATCGCGTTGGTGACGAGTTCGCTGACGATGATCTCCGTGGTGAAGGCGCGCTCGGCGAGGTCCCAGGCGGCGAGCTGCTGGCCGACGAGGCGGCGGGCCGTGCCGACGACGGAGGCGTCCGCGGGCAGCGTCCAGTCGGCGACCCGGTCGGGCGGCAGGCACTCGGTGCGGGCGAGGAGCAGGACGGCGTCGTCGTACCGGGAGGGCGCCATGCGGTAGAGGACGGTGTCGCACAGCTCCTGGAGCGGCCGGGACGGGGTGGCCAGCACGTGTTCCAGGCGGTGCACGGCGTCCGTGTCGCCGTCGCCGTCCCCCTCGGAGCCCAGCAGCCCGTTGGTGACGTGCGCGATCAGGCAGCCCGGCGGGAGCTGGGTGACCGCCGGGGCGAACGCGGCCCCGCCCTCCGCGCCCAGCGGCGGGCCGAGCGGCACGTCCACGTCGATGGGCGAGCCGTCCGGGTCGACCAGGATCGGCGCGGGGTGTCCGGCCCGCATCATGACGCAGCTCCGGGAGACCGGGTCGTAGACGGTGACCGCGCAGGTCGCCAGGTAGGGGTGCGTCACACGCGAGTCGGTGAGCTGTCCGGCGACCTCGTCCAGGTGGGTCAGCACCTCGTCGGTCTCCAGGTCCTGCAGCGCCAGGGTGCGCAGCGCGACCCGGAGCTGCCCCATGGTGGCCGCCGCCTCGATACCGTGCCCGGCGACGTCCCCGACGACCAGCGCCACCCGCGTCCCGGACAGCGGGATGACGTCGAACCAGGCCCCGCCCGCGCTCTCCGGCAGGTACACATGCGCGGTCTCCACCGCCGAGAGCCGCGGGGTCACGCCCGGCTGGAGCCGCCGCTGGAGGGCGGACGCCACCGCGTGCTCGCGGCGGTAGCTGCGCGCGTTGTCCAGGTGGACGGCGGCGGTCGCGGCGGCCTGCCGGGCCACGTCCAGGTCGGCCTCCTCGAAGGCGTCGACCCGGCTGCGGAACAGCGTCAGCAGCCCCAGCACCGTGTCCCGCGCGGTGAGCGGCGCGACGATCATGGAGTGGACCTTCCGCCCCAGCAGGGCGAAGCCGTCCGGGTCCGTCTCCAGCCACGGGTCGTCCGGGGTGACCTGCACCAGCCGCTCGCGCGCGTCGCTGAGGGCCTGTGTGAACGGCGTCGGGAACGGGAAGGGACGGCTGTCGCCGGTGCGCCGGGACGGCTCGACGGAGTCCGGGGCGGCGAACGCGACCCGGCGCAGCGGCACGGACGTCGGCAGGGGACCGGACGGGGGCGCCGCCCCGGTGGGGTCGTCGTCGAGGAGGTCCACGGCCGCCGCGTCGGCGAAGGCCGGGACCAGCGCCTCGACCAGGGCGTCCGCCGTGGCCTGCACGTCGAGAGTGGAGCCGACGGTCCGGTGCACGGTGCTGAGCACGGCGAGGCGGTCGGCCGCGGCCTGCCGCTCGGTCACGTCCTCCACCACGCCGACCACTCCGGGGCCGTCACGCAGCGGGAACAGCGACAGCTCCGCGGCGAGCGTCCGGTGCGGGTCGGACGGGGACCGTCCGCGCAGCAGCCGGCCGCGCACCGGCTCGCCGGTGGTGAGCACCTCGTCGATGAGGTGGTCGAGCTCCGGCTCCATGCCGGGCGCGAAGTCCCGCACGTGGTGGCCGACGACGTCGTCCACGGGAAGGCCGTGCACGCCGCGCGCGGACGGGTTGTACCGGACGACCTTGCGGTCGGCGTCGAGAACGAACAGACCCTGGGGCGAACCGGCGAACAGCGCGTCCAGCACCGCGGCGTCGTCGACGTGGCCGTCCGGCACGGCACACTCCCTTCGCGGGGTCATCCCCCTCCGGGCCTTCTCTCACCTTCTCGCATCACCCGCGCGCGGCAACTCGGCCGGACGGGTCAGCGCGTCCGCAGCACCGGCACCGCCACGTCGTCGCTGCGGTGCGCGCTGCGCCGTACGTCGTCGACGAGCACGTCGGCGAGGCCCTCCGCGTCCAGGTCGCCGGCGTCCTCCGGCCGCACGTCCACCGTCGAGCTGGAGACGGCGGCCGGCCCGCTGCGCGGCAAGCTGATCGGGCTGCCCGGCCGTCCCGGCTGGGGCGTCTGGTACGCCGTCGCCGACACGGGCGTCGACCGCCTGGGACGGGTCACCGTGCACGACACCGAAGGCCGGGTCCACACGCCCTTTCCCTGACGGGGGATGGCGGGGGAGGGCGGCCACGACACCCCCCAGCCGGTGTCGTGGCCGCCCGTGTCTCTTCCGTACCCGCTTACTTGCTGACGGCGAACCGCATCAGGGCGTGCTCGTCGCCCTGCTTGATCTTGCCGGTCTCGTTGATCACCTGGAGCTTCCAGCTGTTGCCGACCTTGACGGCCTTGGCGACGGCGCAGCCGTTGTCCTGGCTGAGCATGCTCGGCCAGATGTCGGCGACCTGCTGGGTGCTGCCGCCGGTGGCGTCGTAGACCTTGAAGCTGATGTTGCGGGCCTTCTGGAAGGAGCTGCCCTTCTTGTAGGCGGCCGCGACGAACACGATCGAGGTGATCGCGCCGGGCAGGCGGGAGAACTCGACGGTCACCGTCTCGTCGTCCCCGTCGCCGTGACCGGTCTGGTTGTCGCCGCTGTGCAGGAGGGAGCCGTTGCCCATCGGGTCGAGCGAGTCCAGGCCGGCCAGGCGGACCGGGTCGCTGCCGGACATGGCGATGGCGATCAGGTCGAGGTCCGTACCGGTCTTGCGGCGCAGCTTGCCGAGCACTCCGCCGCTGGAACCGGCGGTCGGGTCCCAGGAGACCCCGATGGAGAGGTGCGTGACCCCGTCCAGGTCCGCGGGGCCGTCTTCCTTGGTCAGCGTGATCATGAACGAGCCATCCTTCGTCGACGGGTGTACGGCCTTGAGTCTGCCTGGCGCCGCTCCATCCTGAACAGGCGGGTCTGCCCTGAAACGCGATCGTTGCGGGTGCTCAACGCACCGGGAAACCGAAGGAGTAGCCCTGCTCCTTCAGCCAGGGCAGCACGCGGCGCAGCGCCTCGACGGTCTGCGCGCGGTCGCCGCCCGCGTCGTGGAAGAGGATCGTCGGGCCGTTGGGCAGCTCCCGCTGCACGGTCTCGACGATGGAGTCGGCGCCCGGCTGCTCGAAGTCCTTGGTGTCGACGTTCCAGCCCAGGGGGCGCATGCCGCGGGAGGCGGCGACGGCGCGGCTGTGCGGGGTGAAGGCGCCGCCGGGCGCCCGGTAGTAGAGGGGACGGACGCCGCCGGACGCCTCGGTGATCACGCGCTCGGCGTCGAGGATCTCCTTCGACTGGTACGCCTCGGACTTGCGGTCCATGGAGGTGTCGTGGGAGACGGAGTGGTCGCAGAGGACGTGCCCGTCCGCGACGATCTCCTTGACCAGGCCGGGGTGGGTCTGCGCCTGGATGCCGGTGAGGCAGAAGGTGGCCTTCACCCCCTCCTCGCGGAGCAGCTCGAGGACCTGGGGCGTCCAGCGGGGGTCGGGGCCGTCGTCGATGGTGATGTTGACGCCGCGCGGGCCGGCGTCGGAGGCGTGCGCGATCGTGGGGGAGACCCGCTTCACGGCGGCGGGCTTCGCGGACGCGCCGGCCTGAGGGGCGCCGCTGACGTCGGCCTGGGCGGTGTACACCGAGGCGCCGACGGCGAGCATCGTCACCCCGAGGGCGGCCCCGACCACCTTGCCGTACCAGCCCCGTCCACCGCTGTGCCGCGCCATGACCCGCCCCGCTTTCCTGCTGCCGCTCGTCTCCTGGGTCCCGGACTTCTCCGTGAACCACTGGGCAGGACGGGAGACGGACGTCCCCGGATGCGTCCGTTACGGAGCACGGACATGTCCGGGGACGTTCGCGGACAGAAGCGGGGACGCCTGGGCGGGCGCCTGAGCGGACCGGGGGCCCGGTCACCATGGTGACCGGGCCCCCGAGGGGTGGTGCGGCGTCGCGGTGCGGCGCGTCACCAGCGGTACCAGCGGCCTCGGCCGCCGCCCGCGTTGGTGGAGCGCATGACGAAGCCGAGCAGCCAGATCACGAGGACCGCGATGGCGATCCACCACAGGACCTTCACGGCGAAGCCGGCGCCGAACAGGATCAGGGCAAGAAGCAGAACGAGCAGCAAGGGAACCATAGTTAACGACCTCCTGCCGCACCGTTTGCCCTCACTCCGCAGCCGCACACCTCGCAGCCACCTTGTTTGTGAAGGAGGGGTGAGGGCACTCGTGGGGCCACGACACAGTGCCGAACCCTACGAGGAGGCTGTTCCGTGAGTGCCGGTGAGAAGGCCAAGGCGAAGACCGAGCAGGCGCAGGGCAAGGCCCAGGAGGCCGTGGGCCGCGCCACCGGGAACGAGCGCATGGAGGCGGAGGGCCAGGCCACGAAGAGCAAGGGCGACGCCCGCGAGGCCAAGGAGAAGACCAAGGACGCGTTCAAGCACTGACACGCTTCCGACACGCCCGCGTGGGGCCGCCCCGGTGCGCAGCCGGTACGGCCCCACGCGGGCGTGTGCGGTGCAGGTGCGCCGGGTGGCGGAAGCCCCCGAGGAAAGCCGGTGCTTCTTCGTGATGCGCCCGCGGGGCGATGGCCGCTCGACGAGTCGAGTGGGCTCAGTGCGGCGGCGGCGCCGGGTGCAGCGCGTCGTCCACCGAGCAGCCTCCTTCGCCGGGCATGCGCCGGACGCGGGGCGGGGTCCAGGTGCTCGTTCCGCCGGGGGCGACGACGGCGAGGACGCAGTCCACCGGTTCGTGAGGGTCGGCCGGTGGTGACAGGACGATGCCGACGCGTCCGTTCTCCGTCTTCACCTCGGTCGTGATCGACGGGTCCATGTCCAGCGCGGCGAGCGCCCGACGTACCTCGGCCTCGTCCACCCGGCCGCCCTCGGGCACCCGCGGCAGCTTCTCCTCCAGTGCCACCTGCGGCACCTCGGGCGGCGGGCCGAAGCCGAGCGGGAGGCCGCCGGGGCAGGCGACGTCCCGGGCCTCCTCACCCCACTCCGCCCCGGGCGACACCCGCAGGGCGAAGCAGCGCCGCACGGTGACCTCCTCGACGTCGAACCAGCCGTTGTACGCCGAGCCGGACGTGCGGACGACCAGTTCCACCCCGTCGCCCTCGTGCGTGGACGTGCCCTTGACGCGCAGCACCTCCACCGTCGACGCCGGCCGCCCCACGGCCTCGGCCGTACGCGGACGCGGACCGTGGAGCCGCTGGCCGGCGTGCGTCGCCGTCTCCCGCGCGGCGTCGGTCGCCTCCTCCTCGGACGACCGGATCACCCCGCAAGCCGTAAGGGCCGGCAACACCGGGGCGAGCAGCACGAGTCGACGCATGCGCCCACCCTTTCGCGCACTCGTCCGCCGGACATCCGTACGCCTACTCGGATTCATATCCAAGACTCCGGGAATCGACCCGTGTTTTTCATCGACTCCTCATCCGCCGTTGGTTGCGTGTGCGAGTCCGTTCGGTCCGAGAGTGACGAGTGAGGAGGCGCATGGTGTTCCTGTCGAAGGCAGCCCCGGCACAAGAGGGTCAGGCGGTCGGCGAGGAACCGTTGCACGTGGCCAGCAGGCTGCACGCCTTCAACCGGTTCGAGCTGAAGTACTTGGTCCCGGTGGAGCAGGCGGCCGAGATCCGGGACGAGCTGGCCGAGCGGATGGACCGCGACGAGCACAGCCCGGTCGGCGGCTACGGCGTGTGGAGCCTGTACTACGACACCCCGGAGCTGCGGTTCTACTGGGAGAAGATCGAGGGCCTGAAGTTCCGGCGCAAGCTCCGCATCCGGCACTACGGCGACCTCGCCGGCGTCACCGACGACTCCCCCGTCTGCGTCGAGATCAAGCAGCGGGTCAACCGGGTCACCCAGAAGCGCCGCATCACCCTCCCCTACGGCACGGCCCGCCGGCTGTGCGACGACCGGGAGCTGATCGAGCACTCGCCGAAGGAGAGCGCCTTCGTCCAGGAGGTCCTCGAACTGGTCGTGCGCCTCAATCTGCGGCCCGTGGCGATCACCGGCTACCAGCGCGAGGCCCTCGTGGGCCGGGACGCGGACACGGGTCTGCGGGTCACCTTCGACCGCCGGATCCGCGGCCGTGACCGGGACTTCCACTTCGGGGTCCCGACGCCCGAGAACCGGTTCACCATCCCGCCGCACATGGCGGTCATGGAGGTCAAGGTCAACGAGCGCACCCCGCACTGGATCACCGACCTGGCCGCCCGCCGCAACCTCAACCTCGTCCGCATCTCGAAGTACGTGCAGTCCGTCGAGGCGTTCGGGCTCGCCCCGCGCTCGGTGTTCCACATCGACGAGTCGGACTGCCCCCCGCCCACCCCCACCGACGAAACGCCGCTCGCCCAGCGGCCGGCGCGGCCCACCGCGTCCCCGAAGGCAGGAACCCCGTGAACTTCGATCTCCAACTCCAGGAACTCAGCGGCACGTTCAGCGTGGCCGACGTCGTCGCCGCGATGGCGCTGTCGTTCATCCTGTCCACGCTGATCGGCTACACGTACCGGTACACGCACCGGAACGTCTCCTACAGCCAGTCCTCCGTGCAGACGCTGGTCGTCGTCGGCATGGTCGTCGCCCTGATCATGCTGGTCGTCGGCTCGAACCTGGCCCGCGCGTTCTCGCTGGTCGGCGCGTTGTCCGTGGTCCGTTTCCGTAACGCGGTGAAGGAGACCAGGGACGTCGGCTTCATCTTCCTGGCCATGGCGATCGGCATGGCCTGCGGCGCCCGCTTCTACACGCTCGCCGCGGTCGGCGCGGTCGTCATCTGCGCCGTCGTCCTGGTGATGTTCAAGTTCAACTGGTTCGCGCTGAACGTCCAGCGTCAGGTGGTCAAGGTCCAGGTCCCCGCCGGGGACGACCACACCCCGCAGATCCGTGACGTCCTCATCAAGTACACCAGCGAGTTCGAGCTGGTCAGCACGGAGACCATCCGCGGCGGCGCGCTCACCGAGGTGTTCTACACGGTGCGGCTGAAGAAGGGCGCCGAGCCGGGCGACCTGGTCGCGGCCCTGCAGGAACGTACGGCGGGTCAGCGGGTCACCGTGCTCACCGGTTACGACACGACGGACCTGTGATGAGCGGCGGGACGAGCGCGCGGCGCGGGCGACGGCTGCGTGACCGGCTGCCCGTCCGGCTGCGCCACCACTGGAAGCCGGCCGCGTCCCTGGGCGTCGGAGTCGTCTGCCTGGTCTGGGCGTTCGGCGACGCGCGGGTCTCCCCGTACGTGACGTCGTCCTCGCGGGCCGAGGCGGACATCATCGTGGACGACGTGCGCGGCACGGTCGACCTGTACGACGCCTCGGTGCCGCACTCCATCGAAGTCACCTATCGCCAGGACGACTTCGACAAGATGATGAAGGAGTTCAAGGAGGACGGCACCAAGGACTACATCGAGGCCGACCTCGTCATCGACGGAGTCGCCCTCGATGATGTGGGGCTCCGCCTCAAGGGCAACTCCACCCTCCAGTCTCTGCGCGGCGACAGGGGCATGCCCGGTGGCGGCCGGGACCTGCCCGAGGGCGCGCAGGAGGCACCGGGCCGCGCCGGCGCCGAAGGCGGCGCCGGCGGGCCCGGCGGCACAGGCGGCGCGGGTGGCGAGGGTGGCGCGGACGGCCAGGGTGGCACAGGAGGCGCGGGTGGCGCGGACGGCGAGGGTGGCGCAGGCGGCGCGGGAGGTGCGGCCGGTCCCGGCGGCATGGGCGGCGGGATGACGCAGTACGAGCTCTCCGCCGAGAAGCCCGAGGAGCTGCCCTGGCTCGTCAAGATCGACGAGTACATCGAGGGCCGCGCCTACCAGGGCGAACGCGAGATCTCCCTGCGCCCCGGCGTCGACGGCCAGGTCCCGCTCAACGAGGCCCTGTCCCTCTCCCTCACGGACGAGAGCGGCCAGAAGGCCGAGCGCTACAGCTTCACCCGCTTCACGGTGAACAACCGCCCCACCGTCACCCGCCTGATGGTGGAGGCGCCGGACACCGAGTACGCGGAGGAGGTCGCGGACGGCAACGGCGTCCTCTACAAGGCGCGTGCGGGCAGCAGCTTCACGTACCGCGGGGACGACCCCACCGAGTACGAGAGCGACTTCAAGCAGCTCAACAAGAAGGGCAGCCAGGACCTCGAACCGGTGATGCGGCTCATCAAGTGGGTCGACGGCGCCACGGACGAGGAGTTCGCCCGCGACCTCGACACGTACGTCGACGTCGAGTCGCTGGCGTCGTACGTCGCCACGCAGAACCTCCTGCTGAACTTCGACGACATGGCCGGGCCGGGCAAGAACTACCTGCTCTGGTACGACCTGGACACCAAGAAGTTCTCCGTCCTGGGCTGGGACTACAACCTGACGTTCAGCGGCGACGCCACCGCCGGGCCGGACGACTCCGTCGGCATGGGCGGGGGCGGGATGCGCCCGGGGGCCGGGAACGGGGGTGCCGGAAACGGGACCGAAGGCGGGACGGCCACCGGCGGGACCGGCGCGCAGGAGCCCCCGGCCGGCGGTGCGATGCCGTCCGGTGTCCCGGAGATGCCGCAGGACGGCATGCCCGAGGGGCTTCCGGAAGGCTTCCCGGAAGGTATGCCGGAGGGCTTCCCCGGCGGTACGGCCGGCGACGGCGGCACCGCGGCGGACGGCGGCACCGGTGACGACGACGGCGCCGAAGCAGGCGCAGGCCCCGGTGCCGGACGCGGCGGCGGCCCCGGTTTCGCCGAGCACCCGCTGAAGACCAGGTTCCTGGCGTCCGACGCCTTCGACGAGGTCTACAAGAAGGCGTACCGCGAGCTGTACGAGACCTTCTACGCCTCCGGCACCGCCGAGAAGCAGCTGCGGACCCTCGCCGAGCAGGCCCGCGCCGCCGGGGCGGACTCCGACGAGCTGGACACCGCGGTGACCCGGCTCACCACGACGGTCACCGAACGCGCCAAGGCCCTGGCCGCGGACAAGGACGTGACCGGCTGAACCCCCGGCGTCCCGGACCGCTCCCTTCCCCCCGAGGGCGTGTCCGGGACGCCGGGCCATATCCACCCGGTGTTCACAGCCTCGCTCCCCGCGTTCACAGCTTCGCTCCCTACGATGACGCCGCCCCACGCCGCCCCACGCCGCCCCACCGTGCCACGCCCCCGCCGCGTGCCCCGCACCCGTAGCCGCCGAGGTGTCCTCCCGTGACCGACCAGCTTGCCCACCCCCGTACGCCGACCGCCGGTCACACGGTCCTCGTCGTGGAGGACGACGCCAGCATCCGCACCCTGCTCACCTCCGCGCTCACCGCGGCCGGGTACGGCGTGCTCAGCGCGGCCACCGGACAGGAGGCGCTGGGCCTGGCCCTCGACCGCCGTCCGCACCTGATCGTCCTCGACGTGATGCTGCCCGACACCGACGGCTTCCGGCTCACCCGCGACCTGCGCGCACGGGGCGTCTACACCCCGGTGTTGTTCCTCACCGCCCGCGGTGACGTGGAGGACCGGATCATCGGCCTCAGCTCGGGCGGCGACGACTACGTCACCAAGCCCTTCCACATCCAGGAGGTGCTGCTGCGCATCCGCGCCATCCTGCGCCGCAGCAACGCCCCGGCCTCCGTCACGGGCACCGCCCCCGCCCTGCGCTACGCCGACGTCACCCTGGACGAGGCCACCCGCGAGGTACGCCGCGGGGACCGCCCCGTGCGGCTGTCGCCGACCGAGTTCCGCCTGCTGGCCTGCCTGCTCGCCCACCCGGAGCGGGTGCTGGAGAAGGCGGAGATCCTCCAGCAGGTGTGGCAGTACGACTTCTCCGGCGACACCCGCATCGTCGACACGTACATCAAGAACCTGCGCCGGAAGATCGACCGGACGCCGCCCGCCCTCGTCCACACCGTGCGGGGCGTCGGCTACTGCCTGCGCCTGCCGCGCGACGAGGCGCCGGAGAACGCCCGATGAGCCGGCGACCCCGCCTGCCCGGTCGTCCCCTCCTGCTCCGCCGCCCCCGCCGGTTCCGCCGCCCTCGCCCCCGGTCGCTGCGCAGCCGTCTCGTCCTGATCGCCTGTCTGCTGGCCACCAGCGCCGTGCTGGTCTGCCAGCTGGCGGGGCTGACCGTGCTGCGCGGCTGGCTCACCGACCAGGTGGACGACCGCCTCTCCCACTTCCGCCCGCCGGACCGCGTCACCCGGGACATGGCCGAGGACCGGCTGCGCCCCCCGCCACAGGACCACACCCTTCCCTCCGACTACCGCGTCTTCTTCTACGACGCCGACGGCGCCCTGCTGCCCACGTCCCTGGGCAGCGGCAACGGCGCGGGGCCCCGGCTGCCGGAGCGGGAGGCCGACCTGGATCTGGCCGACGGGCGCCCCGCCACCGTCCCGGCCGACGGCGACGAGGCGGACTCCGGCTGGCGGGTGCTCGCCCACGCGGGCCCCGACGGCACGCGTACGGTGGTCGCCCTGCCGCTGGACACCGTGGACGGCGCCACCACGAAACTGCTGTGGCTCAGCCTGGGACTGGGCGTCGCCGTGGCCGTCGGGGTGATCGCCCTCGGCAACGGAGCCGTCCGTCTGGGTCTGCGCCCCCTCACCCGTGTCGAGCACACGGCCCAGCGGATCACCGACGGCGCCCTCGAACTCAGCGTGCCCGTGCCCGATCCCGACACGGAGGTGGGACGGCTGGGGCTGGCCCTCAACACCATGCTCGACCGCCTCCGTACCGCGCTGCGCCGTGCGGAGAACTCCGAGCAGCGGCTGCGGCACTTCATGGCGGACGCCGGACATGAACTGCGCACCCCGCTGACCGCCGTGCAGGGCTTCGCCGATCTGCTGCTGCACGAGCCGGACATGCCGGCCGCCCGGCGTCAGGAGGCGCACGCCCTGATCGCGCGCAACGCCGAGCGGATGAGCCGGCTCGTCGACGACCTGTTCCTGCTGGCCCGCCTCGGCGACTCGGCCCCGGCCCACCGGGAACCCGTCGACCTGCTCTCCCTCACCGCCGACGCCATCGCCACCACCGCGATCCGCCACCCGGACCGCTCCATCACGCTGGAGCCCCTGGAAACAGGGGGTGCCCCGGACCCGGCCCCGGATCTCGCCGTGGTGGAGACCCCGGGCGACCCGCACCAACTCGCCCAGGTCCTCGGCAACCTGCTGACCAACGCCTGTACGCACACCCCGCCCGACAGCCGTGTCCGGGTCCGCGTGGGCGCCGCCCGCGTCCGGACGGCGGGCGCGGACTGCCTGGGCAGCGGTCCGCCCCTGCCGCCCGGCACGCCCGTGTGCGTGGTCGAGGTGGCCGACGACGGCCCCGGCATCAGGCCCGACGAGGCCCCGTACGTCTTCGACCGCTTCTACCGGGCGACCCCGGCGGCCGAGGAAGGGGAGGCGGGGACGGGCCTCGGTCTCGCCATCGCCGCGGCCATCGCCACGGCACACGGCGGCCGTCTCGAACTCGACAACCGGCCCGGTGAGGGCTGCGCGTTCCGCCTGCTCCTCCCCGACTCCACGCCGGCGCCGGACGACGACCGGCGGGGGTGACGGCCGGCTGTCAGGCGGCGGGGCCCGTGACGAGGTCGCCGTCCTCGTCGTAGGGCCAGGCGTTGGCCACGCAGCCGTTCAGGCCCTTGATCTGCTGCATCATCACGGGCGCGAGCCGCCCCTCACCGCCGCAGGTCATGTGGGAGTGGCCGAGGAAGTGGCCCATCTCGTGGTTGATGATCAGCGCGCGGTAGTCGTGGATCGGCCCGTCGAAGGTGGGGGAGCCCTCGACCCAGCGCCGGAGGTTCACCACCACGCCGCCCGGCACCTCGCAGTTGTACTCGCCCCCGGTGTCCTGCCCGATGCCGTCCCAGCACAGGGCGTCCGCCGTGGCGGGGGTGGCGATCCTGATCGAGAGGTCGTGCGGGGCGCCCGCGCCGACCAGTTGGAACGCGTTGTCGGGGTCGTGGGTCCAGCCGCGCGGGGCGCCCAGGATGTCGGCGATCTCCTCGGCCGCCTCGGACGGCGAGACGTCGAGCCCGTCCTCGACCTCTACGACGTACCGCAGCGGCCGGGACCCCTCGCCGACCGTCTCCCCGCCGGACCGCGCGGTGACGAACGTGCCGCTGCCCTGCTCGGGCACCTCGATCGTGGTGCGGGTCGGGGAGGGGGAGGGCGCCGGCGTCGGGGGCGGTGTGGGTGTGGGGGTGGGGGTGGCTCGAGGGGGCCGGGCGTCCGGAGCGCTCTGCTGCGAACTGCCCCGGTCCCGCAGTTCGGCGCGCAGGAAGGCCGCCGTACCCAGCACAGCGATGGCGAGCAGGACGGTCGGCAGCACGCGGCGCCGTCCACGGGAACGTATGCGGCGGCGGGTGGACGGCCGTCGTCCGCGGGTGCGGCGGGCGGCCGCGCGGCCGCGGGTGGGGGGTGCGGATTGCCTCTCTCGTACCGAACGCATGACAGGTCAATCTGGTCATCCCAGTTGATCGCGATGAGCCCGTGAGGTCACGGAACGGTAACGGCGGCCGGGCGTCCGGCGGTTGAAGGCGACGGGTGACCGGACCTGCCGTCCACCCGCCCTGCTTAAACTGCCGCAATGCCACGGATCCTGATCGTCGAGGACGACTCCATCGTGCGGCAGGCCGTGCGTCTGGGCCTGCGGCATCAGGGGCACGAGGTCGTCGCGGTGGAGACGGGCGAGGAGGGGCTGGAGCAGCTCCACGCCGTACGTCCGGATGTCGTCGTGCTCGATCTGATGCTTCCCGGCATGTCCGGCCTGGACGTGTGCCGCCGGATCAGGGAGCGCGACCAGGTGCCGATCATCATGGTCACGGCCCGGGGCGACGACATCGATGTCGTCGTCGGCCTGGAGACGGGGGCGGACGACTACGTGGTGAAGCCCGTGCGGGCGCGGGTCCTCGACGCGCGCATACGCGCCGTCCTGCGCCGGCAGGACGCGTCCCCGCCCGACGGCACGCGGCCCCGGCCGGAGACGCACGGAGACCTGGTCGTCGACCGCGCCGGGCTGGTGGTGACCCACCGGGGCGAGCCCGTCACCCTCGCCCCCTCCGAACTGCGCCTGCTGCTCACCCTGTCGGCGTCCCCGGGCCAGGTGTTCAGCCGCCAGCAACTGCTGGAGGCGGTCTGGGAGCACGGCTACCACGGCGACATACGCCTGGTGGACGCCTGCGTGAAGCGCCTGCGCGGCAAGCTGGGTGAGGGCAGGAACCCGCGCTACGTGCAGACCGTACGGGGCTTCGGCTACCGCTTCGGCACGGGCCGCGCGTGAACGGCGCCCGGTCCGCGGAGCCCCTCTCCGCTCCTCGCCGTCTCCACCGCGCCGTGGTGTCCCGCATCCCGCTCCCCCTCCGCGGCCTGCGCTCCCGCCTGCTGATCTCCTTCGTCCTCGTCGCCATGGCCAGTGCCCTGGGCACCGGCGCCCTCGCCTTCCGGGAGGCGCGCACGGGGGTGCTCCAGCAGAGCCAGGACTCCGTGATCAACCGCTTCCGCGCGAGCGTCGAGGCCATCGCGCCCGCCGTCCCGCACACCCCCGCCGCGTCGGACCTCCAGTGGACGGTCAACCAGATCATCCACGACAACCGGCAGTCGGGCTGGCGGGTCATGGCCACCTACGGCGACCTGCGCGCGTACGCCCCCACGCCCCGCTTCACGCAGCCCAGCCCCGAGATGCTCCGCTCCGTGCGGACGCGGCGCGCGGCGGTGTTCCAGCGGATGAACGTCGACGGCAGCCCGCGTCTCCTCGTCGGCATGCCGATGACGTACACGACGGACGACGACGAGGTGCCGCGCCTCTCCGGGGTGGTGATGTACCTGGAGGTGCCGCAGACCGCGGAGGAGGGGTACGTCGAGGCGATGGTCAGCGGCATCGAACGGGCCACCCTGGTGGCGCTGTGCCTCGCCGTCGTCCTGGCCCTGCTGGCCGCGAGCGGAGTGCTGCGCCCCGTACGGGCCCTGCGCGGGGCGACGCGCAGGATGGCCGCCGGGCATCTCGACGTACGGCTGAAGGTGACCGGCTCGGACGAACTGGCCGAGCTGTCCCGCTCGTTCAACGAGACGGCGGCGGAACTGGAGCGGACGGTGGCGGAGTTGCGGCGCCTGGAGGCGCGGGGTCGCCGTTTCGTCGCGGACGTCTCCCATGAACTGCGCACCCCGCTGGCGGCGATGACAGCGGTCACCGATGTGCTGGACCAGCGGGTGGAGGGTGAGACGGGTGAGGCGCTGCGGCTGGTCAGCGAGGGGACGCAGCGGCTGAGCGTGCTGGTGAACGACCTGATGGAGATATCCCGCTTCGACGCGGGGGCGGCGGAGTTGCACCGGGACGACATCGACCTGGCCGAGTCCGTCCGCCGCACGGTCGCCTCCCGCTGGCGCCCGGAGGACGTCGAACTGCGGCTCCCCGCACCGGGCGGACTCCGCGCCCGAGTGGACCCGCGCCGGCTCGACGTGGTGACGGCCAACCTGGTCGGCAACGCCCTGCGCCACGGCGAACCGCCGGTGAGGGTGAGGCTGGAGGCGCGGGGCGGAGTCGCGGTCCTCGAAGTCACCGACAACGGCCCGGGCATCGCTCCGGACGCGCTGCCGCACATCTTCGAGCGGTTCTACAAGGCGAGCACGTCACGGGCGAGGAGCGCGAGCGGGAAGGGCGGCGGGGACGGGGACAGCAGTGGCCTCGGCCTGGCGATCACGGCGGAGAACGTGCGCCTGCACGGTGGCCGCATCAAGGCGGCGAACCGCGAGGGCGGAGGGGCGGTGTTCACGGTGGAGCTGCCGCTGGACGTGGAGGACGAGGGAGGCGGGGAATGAGGCGGCTGACTGCTACGGCGTTGCTGCTGGTGCTCACCGGGTGCGGAGTCCCGACGTCCGACGTCATCGAGGCGGGCTCGCCGGCGAGCGGAATGCCGGGCCCGGCCCCGACGGAGGCCGCGGCGGAACCGGCGACGGTCCCCCTCTTCTTCCTGACGGAAGGCGAGCTGACGGCGTACCCGCGCCCGGCAGGCGACGCGGCCGACCTGACTTCCCTGATCCGCCTGCTCCTGGAGGGCCCGAACGAGAAGGAGGGGGCGACGTCCGCGACGACGGACCTCCCACGCCTGGCGGGCGCCCCGTCGGTGACGCTGACGGACGGCGCCACGATCACGGTAACCCTCCCGGACACCCCGACACCGGTGTCCCGCACGGCGCTCCTCCAACTGACCTGCACGATCCACTACGCCGCGACGCCCTTCCCCCAGCCCTCGGGTGAGACTCCCCGCCTCCGGGTGACGGGCACGGGCTGGACACTGACGTCCCCGACAACGGCGTGCCCGGCGAAGCCGTGGGCGGAGACGGGGGCGTTCGACCGCTGAGGCGGCCCGGTGTCAGTGCCCGTTGCTGGCGTCCGGCGCCATGTGGTCGAAAGAGACGGTGGCCGGCAGACCGGCGTGGCGGCATGTTCCTTCAGGAGTGGTGTTCCGGGAGGTGCCGGGCGGGGCGTTCCGCATGGGTCTGTCCGACGAGGAACTGGACGCGCTGCGCGCGATAGACGAGGCCGAAGCCTCGGACGAGTCCCTTGAGCACTTCCTCGC
The DNA here is from genome assembly GCF_051903975.1 of Streptomyces sp. P9-2. Taxonomy (NCBI): domain Bacteria; kingdom Bacillati; phylum Actinomycetota; class Actinomycetes; order Kitasatosporales; family Streptomycetaceae; genus Streptomyces; species Streptomyces sp. P9-2. The sequence goes on along the minus strand of NZ_CP192633.1, from coordinate 1,328,103 downwards.
CGCTGCCGGGCTCATGCGCCCCGTACGGGAGGTGAGGGTGGAGCCCTTCCTGCTCGCCCGCCACCCGCTGACGGTCGCACAGACACGGCACTGGCTGCCCGACTACGAGGACGACTTCGCCGAGTCCGGCGACACCGTGGCCCGCGTGACGGACGACCACCTGAACGCCGTACCGGCGGCTTTGCCCTTCCGGCTCCCGAGCGAGGCGGAGTGGGAGTACGCGGCCCGCGCGGGCACGACCACGCTGACCTTCCGCGGCAACGAGATACCGGACGAGGACGAGATCCTGCTCGCCTTCGCCGACGAGAAGCGAGTGGCCGCGTCCGAGAACGCCTTCGGGCTGTCGGCGATGGGGTGTGCGAACGAGATGTGCGCCGACGTGTGGACACCGAACTTCGAGGATGCACCGTCAGACGCAGGCCCCCGCACGGGCGACGGCCCCCGAGCGGTCCGCGGAGGCGGCGGCGACCTCTCCGCATGGCAGGGCTGTGACGAGTGGCTGCTCATGCTCTCGGCATTCCGAGCGGAGTACGACATGTTCACAGCGATCCGCCCAGCGGCCCCCCTGCCGGTCACGGGCGACAGCTAGGCCCTCACCTCACCGCGCAGAGCAACACCCGCACGACGTCACGCCATACGCTGTGTCCGCTGAACGCCGTCATGGCCAAGGGGGGACTATGGAGGAGCAGCTTCGAAAGCTCGTCGACCGCTACCGCGGCTGCGAGCAACGGCCCGTACGCTTCCGCCCGAAGACGTGGCGCGCACGACTCGAGGCACACGGTGCCGCGCACGTACTGGATGTCGGCGTCGCCTGTACGACAGGGACGAGCGGCGACCGTCTCATCGACCGGGGTGACCTGGCCCGCCTCCGTGACGCCGTGGACGACGACCCGGGGAGTCTGCGCGACCTGTTCGTGGCGGTGATGATCTGGGGCTCCGGCACCACGAACGGACGCGGACCGCGATACACGGACGCGGCATTGTCCGACGGGCGGCTGCCGGACGTGCTCCGGAGCACGCGGGAAGCGGTGCGGGAGGGGGACCTGAGCGAGGCGTACCGCCGCTTCGGCCTCAAGGGGGTTCGGCGTTCCTTCTTCACGAAGTGGTTCGCAGCCGTGGACGACCGCGACGGTGGAGAGCGGGCCCTGATTCTCGACAACCGAGTCATCCGGTCGCTCAACGCCCTCGGCTGGACCAGCTGGCAGGCCGCCGGCACCCGCCGCTTGCCCCTCCGGTACGCCGCATACGTCAGTGCCATGCATGGATGGGCGCCGTCGCTGGGGGTGCCGGCGGAACGGTTGGAGTGGATCCTCTTCGAGGTGAACGGCCACATCGACGAGGCATGCAGCCGTACGCCCTGACGCGAACGTGAAACGGCTGCTACACCCGGGCTCCGACCACACCTCACCGCCCGACTGTCACAGGTTCTTCACATCAACATCATCATATGAACACCTTAGGTATGCTCCGGATGCTTCATCCGCACCACTGAGGGGGGACCTCATGCTCATCCGGCGCACCCTGACCGCTGCCGCGACCACCACCGCCGTCGCCGCGCTCGCGCTGACCGCGGCGATACCGGCGCACGCCGCCGAGTACTCCTCGGCGCTCAAGATCAAGGGCATTCAGTACGACGCCCCGGGACGGGACTCCAACAAGTGCTCCGGCGGGAACACGAAGAACGAGTACCTGACGATCAAGAACTACTCGAAGAAGTCGAAGATCAACCTGAAGGGCTACAAGGTCAAGGACAAGGCCGGCAACACCTTCGTCTTCAGGTCGAACCACATCCTCGAGCCGGGTGACTACGTCCACCTGCGCGGCGGCCGGGGCACCGACTCCGACGGCAAGAACGTCGTGTACCGCCAGAACTGCAACTTCATGTGGAACAACGACAAGGACACGATCTACCTCTACAAGCCGGGCGGCTCGCCCTCCGACATCCACGCCTACACGAAGAAGGCGCACGACAAGGACGGCAACGGGTACATCAAGTACCACGGCTGACGGCACACCGAGGGCCCGGAGGGGCCGGCCCAGCACCTACGGGCCGGCCCCTCGTGCCACCATCTGCCGGACGACCGGGACTCGGTCCCCCTTGATCAGCGGCTCGGCTTCATGACGTGCCCGAGGGCGATGAGACCTACGCCGATGACTGTGACGGTCGGGTGGTTGAGTCCGCTGAGCGCAACCAGCAACGCACCGGCTCCCCATAACCTCGGCTGCCGCACACTGCGTTGCAGCCACCGGCCTGGCACACGGCCCAGCAAGAGACCGTGAATGCCCAGCACCGCGCATGCTGTCCACAGCGTGAACACAGCCACGGCTCCAGCCAGCACCACGGTCGAGAACGCCGTCCCCACCGCTCACCCCCCCATGTGGTCAGCCGGACGCACCGCCGGGTGCCGGCGGTACTGACGTACCTGCGGGCGTGACCACGACGCTCAGCCGGCGACGTCGACCCCGTACCCGCGGGCGAGGGCGTCGAGCCCGTGGTCGTAGCCCTGCCCGACGGCCCGGAGACGCCACAGCGGGCCACGGCGATAGATCTCGGCGAGGAGCAAGGTGCGTTCGGTGGTGGCGGCGTCCAGGGTGGCCCGGGCCACGGGCGCCCCGTTGCTGCCGGGTGCCGCGCCGACCTGGATCGCGCCGACCGTGCCGAAGGTGGCGGCACCGTCGATGGCGGCGGCGACGACGATCTTCCGCGTCGCGGGCGGGAGGGACGCCAGGTTCAGGGCGATGGTCTGCTCGGCGGGCCCACCGGTGAGCAGACGCACCGTGCCGGCGGGGTTCTCGGGGGCTCCGTAGAACACGAAGTCCTCGTCGAAGGCGACCTGTTCGTCCTCGTCGAGGAGGAAGGCGACCACGTCGATCTCGCAGTCGGACTGCGGGGCCCAGCCGGCGGTGACGTACCACTCCGGCGCGGGGCCGCCGTGCGGCATGGGCAGATCGACGACACCGCCCCTCGGCAGCACCTGCGGGTCCTGCTTCCGGGAGGCCGACGGGGACCGGTCCGCTGTGGTGGGTGCGTCCAGCCAGTGCGGCTCGCGCACAGGGAGTTCGAGGGCGTTGATGCGCTTCATACGGCGGTCCTTCTCCCCGCCCGGGAGGAGTACGACGTCGGTCACGCTGGCGGAGAGGTTGATGGCAGAGGACCCGCCCAGCTCGACGACCCGGACGCGGGCGGCGACGGCGTCGGCGTGGACACCGCCGAGCACGAGCACCCGATGCCCGGCGAGGGGCTTGTCCGCGGCGCGGGCGGAGGGCTGCGGGCGGCGGGGTGAGGGGACGGCCGCCACGGGTTCCGGCGCGGCGGCCTTGTCGGAGGCGGGCACCGCTTCCGTGACCGAGCCCTGGTCTCCCCGCGGGGCGGAACGCGCGGCCGAAGCCTCGTGCACGTCCCCCGGCCGTACGTCGTCGAGCAGCCGGAGGAAGGTCGGCTCGTCGATGACGGGCACGCCTTCGGCGAGGGCGCGTCGGGCCTTGGCCGAGGTGGAGGTCGGGTCGTTGGTGACCAGCACACTGGTGTGCCGGCTGACGGAGGTCATCATGTTCAGCCCGGCGGCGACGGCCCGCCCGACCAGCTCGGCGCGCGCGTGGGCGGTCTCACCGGTGATGGCGACCTTCATCCCCTGCCGGAGGGGTCCGCCGGGCGTGAGACGGCCCGGGTTGCGGTAGGCGCAGGGCGTCTTCGGCGGGCTGGGGGTGAACTGGGACTCGGCGCGGGGCGGGCAGGTCACCAGCGGCAGGGGTAGGTCGAGCCGCGCCGCTTCTCGCAGGGAGGCCCGCAGCACGCCGGCGAGCACGCGGGTGTCGTCGAGTGCGTCGTGGGCGCGCTGCCGGGGGATGCCGTAGTGGGCGGCGAGGGTGCCGAGCTTCATGTCGTCGGTGGGCGGGTCCACCTGGCGGTTCAGGGCGACGGTGCACAGCCGCTTCGACACCGGGAGCCACATCCGTGCACGGGCGAACTCGTGGGCGAGGAAGTCGTGGTCGAACTGGGCGTTGTGGGCGACGAGCACCCGGTCCTGGAGCATCGCCCCGATCCGCCCGGCCACCTGGTCGAAGGCGGGCGCGCCCTGCAGCAGCTCGGGGGTGAGTCCGTGCACGTCCACAGGACCCGGGTCGCACCCGGGACTGACGAGCGTCGAGAACTCCCCGGTCTGCTCACCGTCGGGTCCCATCGTGATCACGGCGACGGACAGCACCCGGTCCCGCCGCGGCACGAGCCCCGAGGTCTCCACGTCGACCAGGGCCCAGTCGTAGGCGTACTCGCCCGTGACGGGCACATCGGGAAGAGGGGAGACGAGACTCATGGCGCACAGCATGATCCGATATGCGGCGGTCCTTCAACCTAGATGGTGATATCCGCTCAGGGGCGTCCCGCGCAGGTCCGGGCCGAGTCGAACAGCCGGCGCTCGATCTCGTCTGCGCCGACGTCCCGCCCGAGCCGCTCGCCCTCCTCGGCGGCCCAGCGGACCATGATGCGGTCGGGAATATGCGGTTGATCCACACGATGAGTGACTGTTTCGGCCGTCCGTTGGTGGGGACCCGCACCGCACGCCGCCGGAGCACCGAGGCTTCGTCCGGCGGACCGGGTGAAAGAACCGGAATGACGTGGTTCAAGGGCCCGCACAGTCGTTCAAGGGCCCGCACATGGGAACCGGCCAGGCGCCGGCAGGAAGTACAACCGGGCGCTGCGGGACCTGATGGCCGGCGAGAAGGCGACGCCGAGCTTCATCGTCTCCCCCGAGCTGGGCCTGGACGAGGCCCCCACCGCCTACGGACACTTCGGCGCCCGTGACGAGGGCTGGACGAAGGTGGTGCTGTACCCCCGACGGACACAGCAACGGCGACAGGAAGTAAGCGACGACCGGTATCCGGCCCGGTTCCGGCCCGGGGCCGGGCGGGCCTCCTTCGGCGGCGGCAGGCTGCCGGGGATGCGGATCACGCGGACACGGACATTGCGGAGCCGTCCACCACGGGTCCTCCCGTCCGAAGTGGCTCGTCTCCCGGTCACCCTCCGCGCACGTGAGGAGCACTGATGACAGCAGACACCCGCTCCACCTCCCGCCTGCGAAACGATCCGCTCGTACGCGGCCTCGGCTGGGCCAGCGCGCTCCTGGGCGTGCCCCAGGTCGCCGCCCCGGCGGGCTTCGCGCGGGCCCTGGGCGTGGGCGACGCCCCCCGGCACCGGTCGGCCACGACCGCAGTCGGCGTGCGCGAACTCGCGGCGGCGACCGGGCTGCTGGGACGGCCGCATCCCGTCTGGCTCTGGGGCCGTGTCGGCGGCGACCTCATGGATCTGACGATGCTCGCCCGGGCCTTGAAGAACCACAACGGTCGCGGCCTCGGACGCACCGTCGCCGCGACGGCCGCGGTCACCGCCATCACCGCCACGGACGTCTATGCGGCTGTGACCCGCACCCGTAGGAGCACCCCCATGGAACTGACCGCGGCCACCACCGTCACCCGATCCCCGGAGGAGGCGTACACCCTCTGGAAGGACCTGGAGCGCCTCCCGGACTTCATGGCGCATCTGGACGAGGTGCACGTGACCGGCCCCCGCACCAGTCACTGGCAGGCCAGCGCACCGTTCGGCAGGACAGTCGAATGGGACGCCGAGATCACCCAGGACGTCCCCGGCCAACTGATCGCGTGGCGGTCGGTGGGCGATGCCGACATCGACAACTCCGGCGAAGCCCGTTTCGTGCCGGCCCCCGGTGGCCAGGGCACGGAGATACGGGTGTCCCTGCGCTACGAACTGCCCGGGGGACCGCTGGGCAAGGCGGCGGCGCGCTACTTCGGCGAGGAGCCGCACCAGCAACTGGACGACGACCTTCGCCGCTTCAAGCAGGTCGCGGAGATCGGTGAGGTCGTCCGCTCCGAGGGCGCACCCGGCGGCAAGCGCGCCCGGGGCGAGTTCCCGCAGCACCCTGCCCGGCCGCTGACCGAGGACGAACTGAAGGAGGCCCTGGCATGAAGGCCACCTGCTGGACGGGACGCAACACGGTCGAGGTGCAGGACGTCCCCGACCCCTCGATCCTGAACAGCCGCGACGCCATCGTGAAGATCACCTCGACGGCGATCTGCGGCTCCGACCTCCATCTGGTCGACGGCTACGTGCCCACCATGGAGAAGGGCGACATCCTGGGCCATGAGTTCATGGGGGAAGTCGTCGAGGTCGGCCCCGGCATCAGCGACGGCACAGTGCGCGTCGGCGACCGGGTCGTGGTGCCCTTCCCCATCGCCTGCGGCGCTTGTGCGTCCTGCCGCGCGGAGCTGTATTCGTGCTGCGAGAACAGCAACCCCAACGCGGGCATCTCGGAGAAGATGTTCGGTCATCCCACCTGCGGCATCTACGGGTACTCGCATCTCACCGGCGGCTTCGCCGGCGGCCAGGCCGAGTACGCGCGGGTGGTGCTCGCCGACACCAACGCCCTGAAGATCGAATCGGACCTGACCGACGAGCAGGTGCTCTTCCTGTCCGACATCCTGCCGACCGGTTACATGGGCGCCGACATGTGCGACATCGAGCAAGGCGACGTCGTCGCCGTCTGGGGCGCCGGGCCGGTCGGCCAGTTCGCCATGGACAGCGCCCGGGTCCTGGGAGCGGAAAAGGTCATCGCCATCGACAGGGAGACCTACCGCCTCGACATGGCCGCCGCCCAGGGCTACACCACCATCGATTTCGAGGACACCGACGTACGGTCCGCCCTGCTCGAACTCACCGGCGGCCGCGGCCCCGACAAGTGCATCGACGCGGTCGGCATGGAGGCCACACACGGCGCCTCCCACGTCCAGTTCTACGACCGTGCCAAGCAGGCGGTCCGCTCCGAGACCGACCGGCCGCACGCCCTGCGCCAGGCCATCATGTCCTGCCGCAGCGGCGGCGTGGTCTCGGTCGTCGGCGTCTACGGCGGGACGATCGACAAGTTCCCGGCGGGTGCCTGGATGAACAGGTCACTGACCCTGCGGACCGGCCAGTGCCACGTGCAGAGGTACATGCGACCGCTGCTGGGCATGATCGAGCAGGGCAAGATCGACCCCACCCGGATCATCACCCACCGGCTGCCCCTGACCGAGGCACCGACCGGCTACGACCTGTTCAAGAACAAGAAGGACCACTGCGAGAAGGTCGTCCTCACGCCGTGAGGGAAGCACCGATGCGCTGCGGGGACGCTCACCCCGCAGCGGCCGTGAGCCCAGGCCGTTGTCGCTCTGCGTGACGCAGGCCCCACCCTGGGGCGTCCCCTCGTGGACCGGCTGAAGGGATCGGAACTGCATCACCTCAAGGAGCTGAGGCCGGGGTCAGGTGGCCGGTCCGAGATCCGGATCATCTTCGCCTTTGATCCGACTCGTTCAGCCCTGCTACTCCTCGGGGGAGACAAGGCAGGAAACTGGGAGCGCTGGTACCGCGACAACGTTCCTCTGGCTGAACAGCTCTACCGCGACTACACCGGTGACACGGAGGACTGAGGAGTAAGCATGCCCAAGAAGACCCCGCAGGACTGGGAGACCCTGGAGCAGGAGCTGTACTCGGCCGGTGTGGATCCCGCTGAGGTGGAAGCCGGTTCACGTCGACTGCTGGCGGAAGCCCGTGGTCATCAACTCGCTGAGACGCGCAAGCAGTACGGGCTGGCCCAGAGGGATGTGGCTGCCCGTATGGGTGTGAGCATCGCTCGCGTGTCCCAGATCGAGCACGGCGAGGGCGCCACTCTCGATGTCATCGCACGTTACGTCGAAGCGCTCGGTGGCAGGTTGGACTTGGTTGCCGACTTCGGTGATCACACGCTGCGGATGCCGGCAAGTGGTGATCAGGGCAGTGCGGCGGCGTAGTCGGCCCGAAAGCTTTGTGTGCGGTGCATGCGACGCACCGTCCGGCAGCGTTTTCCGGGGAACATCAGGCTGAGGGCTCTCCCGTTCGTTCTTGCATAGCTTGACGTGAAACCGCAGGTCAGCGGTGTGCACTGGCGTGAGGAGCAGTGGTTGACGGGCCTCAATTGAGCACCCGTTCCCTCCGTGTGCCCCATCTTCGAGTGCACGAGGGTACGAAAAGCACCGAAGAGTCAGAGACGAAGAACAAACCCCAGGTCGCTGACCTGGGGCTTCTCATGGAGCGGGTGACGAGAATCGAACTCGCGCTCTCAGCTTGGGAAGCTGAGGTGATCTACGGGCAATTGCCCGGCTGACCTGGGCGGGAGCGCCGCCGGCGTCCGATTGTGCGTTGGACCGGTACCCGGTGTTCCCCGTGGTTCCCCGCACGATCTGGCACGGATCTGGCACGTCCGCCTTCTACGGACGGCAGAGCCGGACTCGTTGATGTCAGCGTTGGATGTCAACGAAAGAGCCCCGGAACTGGGCATGCCTCCAACGGTTCCTCGGGCCGGTCCGCCCACCTCCACCACGTGTGCCGATCGGCGCACCGCCAGAGGGACCGGCAAGATCTCTGGCCGTCATCGTCCCGTCCGGACAGCACGAGACCGCCCCACTTCAGGGGCTGGCTGCACTCGGGACAGGGCGGGGAGTCGTCGGCCATACGACGACCCTAAGTGGGGCCGTCTATCGGTTGATCGGAATCTCGTAGACGATCTCGCAGAGCGTGGCGGGCACGACGATGTCCGCGGTCTCCACGGGGCGGCCCTGGTCGCTGTAGTAGGTCCGCCGGATGTGCGTGATGAGCGCGCCCTTCTGGATGCCGAGGAGTGAGGCCTCCTCGGCGGTCGCCTGCCTTGGCTCCGGCTGCTCCACGGCGTGGCTGACGGTGACGCCGATCTCCGCCATGCGGTTCACCACCCCTGCCCCGGCGTGCGGTCCTCCCTCAGGGAGGACGACGAGCGTGCCGCCGGTGAGGTCGTACGGCTCCCAGCTCGTCGACAGCTGCACCGGCCGGCCGTCGGCAAGGAACTCGTACGACGTCCGCACGCACAGCTCACCTTCGGCGATGCCGAGACGCGTGGCGATCTCCGCCGGTGCCGGGACCTTGGCCTCGGTCCGGCTCTCCCAGTCACCCTGCCTGCCCACGGCCTTCATGTCCGCCCGGAACGGGGAGCCGCTGAGCTGTTCCCGCGCGGACGACCGGACCACGCGCACGCGCTGCCGTGGCTCGGCGACGTAGGTGCCGGAACCGGCGCGGCCTTCGAGTACGCCTTGGGAGATCAGCAACTCCTGCGCCCGGCGGACCACGTTGTCGCCGACGCCGTACTCCTGGCCGATCTGGGCGCGGGAGGGGAGTCGGTCCCCCGGTTCCCACTCGTGCTCCGCGATCCGCCGCCGTAGCTCGTCGGCGATGCGGAGATAGGGCGGTTGCTCAGACATATGGAAAATCTAGTCCACTAGCTCTAATCTAGTTAACTAGCTTCACTCAAAGTGATCCCCGCTAACCGGAGGACTGCCCTGTGCCTGCTTCCAAGGAGCGCGCGGAGGCCATCGCAGCCCGGTTATCGGCCGTCGGGCTCGCCACGCGCGTGGAGGAGCGCGACGACTGCACGGCCATCGAGGCGGAGGTGCCGGAACCACTCTCCGCCGAGTCATGGCGAGCGGTTCTGAAAGCGGTGGCCGATGCCGACCGCTTCGGCCTCCTCGCCACCAGTTCGAACGACCGCACCCTCTGGGCGGTCGTACGCAAACGGTCCCCGCGACGGGCGATGTCGGGGGACCGGGTCATCAGCGATAGGGGCTGAACACCGTGCTCAATCGTATCCGCGGTACCGTCTCGCGCCTCAGAAGCCGTTGTCGTACCGTTCTCGGGACTTGGTGATCGAACGGTCGTCCCGATCGGGTGGTCGTGGTGTGCTCGGCGCATGAGAGGAGGGCCTCCTGAACAGCTCGCTGGTGTCGAATCACCGAGCATCAGGAGGCCCTGGTGTCGCAGTCTTGCGTGCCGATGCCTGTGCAGTCCACCGCGGGCACCCGGGAGTGTGACTGTCTGGCTCACCGGTTCGGAAACGCTGTCGACCATGCGCTGCACGAGCGCCGTTACCCGAGTGACATGACGGACGCGGAGTGGGCGGTGGTGCGGCCGCTGCTGCCGGAGCCTGGCTGGATGCGCGGCCGGGGCGGGCAGCCGGAGGCGTACTGCCACCGGGCGATGCTGGACGCCATCGCCTATCTCGTGGACAACGGGATCAAGTGGCGGGCGATGCCGGCCGACTTCCCGCCGTGGGACCGGGTCTACGCGTTCTTCCGCCGCTGGCGCGACCACGGCCTGGTCCGGGAGTTCCACGACCGGCTGCGCGGGCAGGTCCGCGAGAAGGCGGGGCGGGATCCCCGGCCGACGGCCGGGGTGATCGATTCGCAGTCGGTCAAGGCGGACGCTGTGGTCGGCGCCGACAGTCGTGGCTTCGACGGCGGGAAGCTGGTCAACGGCCGCAAACGGCACGTCGTGGTCGACACCCTCGGCCTGCTGCTCGGCGTCATGGTCACCGGCGCGGATGCCGGCGACCGGGCCGCCGCCCGCGTCCTGCTGGAACAGGTTGCCGCTGCCCACCACCGCCTGGCCCTCGTCTGGGCCGACGGCGGCTACACCGGCAGCCTCGTCGAGCACTGCCTGGCCACGTTCGCCCTGGTGGTGGCGATCGTCAAGCGCAGCGACAACGTGAAGGGGTTCGTGGTGCTGCCCAAGCGGTGGATCGTCGAGCGTCTGTTCGCGCACCTGATGCGCAGCCGCCGCCTGGCCCGCGATTTCGAGCGCCGTGTCACCAGTGCCGAGGCGATGATCTACTGGTCGATGACCGCCCTCATGATCCGTCGCCTGGCCCGGCCGCACCGGGAGCGAGGGTGAACTGTCCGGGAGTGGGCTCGGCCAGCCAGCCCCGGGCGACCAGGCGTTTCGCCTTCGACCGCAATGCCTTCACCCGTGCCGGCACCACGTCCATGCCGAACCCCGCGGCCATTTCCTGGCACGTCACAGGCCCCTGCTCCAGACGGGCCCGGTCCGCGACTGCTTGAACGATCCGCTGGTAGTCGACCGACAGCACCGACGAGGCCATCCCCGCACGCCACACCGGCACCTGCGATTTCGGCCGGGCCGCATCACGGGATGTCGGCCACCCGCCCGCTTCCCGCGGACCGGCAGCGTCCTGAACGCCGGCACCGGCGGCTCCGGCGGCTCCGGCGGGAGCCAGAACCGTGTCGACCCGCCGCCGGGCGATCAACCACTCCCGCAATTCCTCCTCGGCCGCGGCCAACTCGGCCTGGACGCGGTCGGCTTCCTCACGAAGCCCGTCGACCCGGCGTCGAGCAGCGTGTTCCTGTTGTTCCAGCAGTCCGATGATCGAGGGCATTCACGGCCTCCCACGGAACGACAACGTGACAGGCCACTACTTTCACGGACCTACCGCACCCATCCACGACCTGCGGAAACCCACTGATCACACTCGGAAAGACAACAGCTTCTCAGGGAGCGGTACCTCCACAAGGGCCGGCACCGCCGCTCCGAAACCCCTGCGCGGCCGGTCGCCGTGTACCCGGAAGTCGGTTACGGCGCAGTGCTGTTCCTGCATCGGCACTGCGAGCACACGGGCGTTCTCGTGGGGGAGGAGACGGCGCTCGTCCGCCCGTACGTAGTGGCAAGTGAGGCGCGAGCACGGCACCGCTCGGAGGCCGTGAGGTGCGCTCCCCTCGCCGGCCCTTGGTACGCCTCGGCGGGTGACCGCTGATGCCTTCCCGCCAACAGCCCCACAGCACCCAACCCGTCCCCGACTCCTACCGGTCGACCTCCTGCTGCATCGGCACACACAACGCCTGCGCGGAGTCGTCTCCGCTCACCGCACCGGTCGACGTGCCGGTGATCTATGAAGCCTGCGCCTGCTCGTGCCACACCATCGCCAAGTCCTCAGTACCGACAGAGGCGGCACGGTGAGGGGGCCGGCACTCAGCGGCGCGGTGCTCTCCCCTGTCGAGATCACCTCGGCCAGCGTGCAGCTCGGCGACGTCATCCAGGTCGGGGGCCAGCAGTGCCGGGTGACCGACCTCTTCCAACTGCCCGGCGGAGCTAAACGACTCGTGTTCGACTCGGGCGAGCTGCTGACCATCCACACGGGGACCCGGCTCATCGCCCTGCGGCTCGTGCGAGTGAGAGGCGGTGATCCCACCCGTGCCCTCGCGACGCGACGCCATCGCCGATGACCTCCGGGACCGGATCGTCACCGGCCGACTCAAGCCCGGCGAACGCCTGCCCTCCGAGGCGCACCTGGCCGCGCAATACATGGTGAGCGCCCCGACGCTACGAAGCGCCCTCGCCGTACTCCAGGCGGAAGGCCTCGTCGAGAAGACTCACGGTAAGGGGAACTTCGTCCGCCGTCCGCTCCACAGGATCACGTACGTCGGCGGGAGGCGAACTCCGGACGCGCACAGCATGGATCTTGCACCCCTGAGCGTCACCGTCCACACCACCAGGGTGCGGGCCTGCGGGTATCTCGCGTCCCTGCTGAAGATGCCGACCGGCAGCCCTCTGGCCGAGATCCTCTGTCTCGCCCATGAGGACGAGAGACCTCACAGCCTGGCACGCATCTACGTCCCTTGCGACCTGGCGCCGGCCGCCGTGCTCCGCGAGCCACTTCCGTACGAGGCGCTGGTGACGCGACTGACGGAGCTCCGCCCGCCGCCGACTGAGGTCCGGGAGGAGATCAGCGTTCGCCTCCCGACATCAGAGGAGGCGTCCACCCTCCGGATCAGCTCTGCCCTGGCAGTCCTCGCCGTCACCCGCCAGACGGTCGACACCACTGGACGCGTGGTCGAGGCGGCCCTCCTGGTGCTGCCCGGAGACCGCGCCGACGCGGTGTTCACCACTCACTACGTGATCGACGAGAGGCCGACGAAAACATGACGACGTCGAACGAACTGCGGCTCCTCCCCTGGACGGGACCTGATGGCAAGCCGTGCTTCCTCAGCACCGATGACAGCGGCGGCTACATGTCCCGCCTGGCCGACAACATCGAGTCAGTACAACTCGGCACGGCAACCGAACTCCTGGACTACGCGATCGACATGCTCACCGCCGACATGACCCCGGACGACATGCGGCTTCTGGCGAAGAACCTGACCGGAGCCCTGAGGGACACGCTCCGCGTGGCAACCAGCAGGGGTCACCGTCTGAGCAGCCGGTCTACTGATCACAGGTCCGGCTGACCAGCGGTGACGCGGTGACACCGAGGGAGGCCACCCAGCACGACGACGGCGAAGGCGCTGACCTCATCCACGAGGTGCTCGCGCTTGCGCTCGTCACTGCCAGGAACAAGCTCCAAGATCTCAAGCACTCGGATCAAGGAACGCCACAGGAGCGTGAGCAGCTCACAACCGTACTGTCGGCGCTCGAAGGCGCACTCATGCTGGGCTTGACCCTCGGCGCGTACACCGAACAGCCACTTCCCCCAGCCGAGCTTCCTGCTGCCTAAGAGGTCCTAACAAAGGCGTTGGACGTGCCGGTGGGTGATCAGGCAGGTCGCGAGGCCCAGGAAGGCTTCGTGGATGTCGTCGCGCCGTTCCCAGCGGACGCGTAGGCGCCGGAAGCCGTGCAGCCAGGCGATGGTGCGTTCGACGACCCACCGGTGCACTCCGAGCCCCGAACCATGAGGGGTGCCGCGGCGGGCGATCACCGGCTTGATGCCCAAAGCCCACACGAGCCGACGGTACTTGTCGTGGTCGTAGCCACGGCCGCCGAGCACCACGTCGGGCCGCCGATGCGGCCGCCCGACCAGGCCCGCAACGGACGGGACCTTGGCGAGGAGGGGCAGCAGTTGCGTGACGTCGTTACGGTTGCCGCCGGTCAGCGACACCGCGAGCGGGACGCCCTGACCGTCGACGAGGACGTGGTGCTTGCTGCCCGGACGCGCACGGTCGACCGGGCTGGGTCCGCTTTTGGGCCTCGTCGAGCGGCCCGCACATGGCTGGAGTCGATCACCGCCCGAGACCAGTGGAGCTGCTTCGCAGCCCGCAACTTCTGTAGCAGGACGACGTGAAGGCGGTCCCACACGCCGGCCTCGTTCCAAGCGGCCAGCCGCCGCCAGCACGTCATGCCAGAGCCGAAGCCGAGCTCCTGGGGCAGGTACTCCCACTGGATGCCGGTGTGCAGGACGAACAGGATCCCGCACAGAGCCTGCCGGTCAGGAACCCTCGGCCGCCCGGCGACCAACTTCGGACCCGGCTCCGGCAACAACGGCTCGATCAGCGACCACAGTTCGTCCGACACGATCCACGGACGAGAGTTCCTCTTCCCCACGAACAGAGCAACGAGCATCTGAGCCGACAGTCACACCATCAGCGACTTCTGTTAGGACCTCTAAGAGAGGCCGGTACCAACAGCCCGCACACGCTGGCCGTGTGAACGCATCTGATCCGGGACCAGAACGGCGCAAAGCCTCAGGGGAACCCTGGGGCTTCGCTGCTATGGCTAGGGGCGCCTGGCCGGGGGGCGCACCGGTTCCATGAATGAGAGCTGCTGCGGCGTCCTGAAGCCGGAACGGCACAGGTCACTGATGCAGGCTTTGCGATCTGGTCTCATCTTTATCAGGTCGATCCTGGGGTCTCTGATCGCCTGCGCCAACTGCCAGGTACGCCCCGGCTAGCCGACCGTCAGGGTTCAGCACTGACCGCCGATCTTCGTGGCTGTTGGTGTCAGCCGATGGTGTCAGACAGGAGCGGCGTATCGCGACCGTCGCCCAGGTGGATGCCCTCGCTGAAGCGGTAGGCATGCGGTGGCGGCTCATGGTCTACCTCGGCGCGTATGGTCCGATGCGACCGGAGGAGTTGGCCGGCCTCCGGCGCCGGGACGTCGACCTCGACAAACTTCGCGTCCACCTTCGGGCGGAAGTGGCGGCGGGCGCGAGAGGTCGTCGGGATGCCCGTGGGCTTCCGGTTCTACGACCTCCGCCACACCGGGCACGCGCTTTCCACGCGCTCCGGTGCCACCCTCAAAGACACGATGGTCCGTGCCGGGCAGTCCTCGGAGAAGGCGGCGCTGATCTACCAACACTCCGACGACGAGCGACAGCAGGAAATCGCTGCGGGACTCGACGCGACTGTCCGCAAGGCACGTCAGGCTGCGCGGGAAGCTGCGGCCGTGCCGGACACGCCAGAGCGCTGACTCGCCAGGGGGCAGGGCTTTGGGTGCCTGGGGAGACAAGAGGGTAGTCAGATGCTAGCGAATGCGGATAGCAGAGTGTCGGTTCGAAGGTGGAGTTCAGGCGTCTCGATCCCTGTGACACTGACGGACATCACCTCGCTGCCGACAGAGCGGGCGAAGCTGACTTCCAGGGTGGCGCTCATGCCGGCGAGCGGATACGAGTACCAGCCGTCGGACTTCTCGTCGTCGGTGTCCCGGACACAGGTTTCGATGGTGTCCCAGTCGGTGTCGTCGAATGCATAGCCGACGTAGCGGGACAGCAGCTCCACGAAGGCACGCAGGTTGCGATCCATGATCCATCCGGCGATCTGCTTGCTCATGTCCTCCCCCAGCGATCCAGGCAATCAGTGTTCTGGCACGCATCTGGCCCGCGGCGAGTGATCACAGCGGACAGCAAAACGGCCCAGGTCTCTGACCTGGGCCTTCTTCATGGAGCGGGTGACGAGAATCGAACTCGCGCTCTCAGCTTGGGAAGCGAGGGCGCTTCACGGGTGAGACCACCTCTCACCTGCGGCTACGTATTCTGGAGCGGGCTTTCGGCTACCTGTTCCGCGCCGCTGTTTACCGTTGTTGTCCGGTCGTATGGGCACGCTGTGGGCACGAGGCTGGTCGGCGCTGCTTCGCGGAGGGCCGCTGGGCACTTGGCGATGAGGAATGCCTGGCGGGGGAGCACTGCTGCCACGGTGACTTGCGTGTGCACACTCCTAACCGAGGATGCCAAGATCACAAAAAGCGTCTCTTTGGGTACAGACTTCGATCTTCGCCGCAGGCAGCCTGGGGTTCTGGGCGAGGAGGCGGCCGATGTGGTGGATCGGGATGGGGCTCGGAAGCGTCGCGGGTGTTGTGGTCCTGCGCGTTCTGCTCCGGCAGGTCCGGGGGCTGTTGCTGGACATCGGTGACTTGGTGTGTGCGTGGACCGAGGTTTTTGTCGAGTATCGGCAGCAAGGCGGGCCGAGGGGGTGGATGCTGCGCTGCCCGCTATCGGTGTTCCGGCGTCGCAGAGGCTCCGAGGCGCTTGCGTAGGCTCAGGTAGACGATCAGCGTGATGCCATGGTCGGTCTGAGCGGCCCCGTCTTCGCGTGGTGGACGGTACCGGTGTGACGGTCGACGACGAAGATCGCGCTCCGACCTCGCCCACGACACCGAACTGACCTGGGTGACCCAGCGTCCGCCCCGGTACCTTGCCGACGACATCGACGGCCGCGCCCTGTTCGACGCGGCCACCGCCCGACGCCGTGCCCTCGGCGAGGGCCGCACCGACACGGGAGGCGTCGCCTCGCTGGGGGACATCGTCGCCGTACCGCCGGTGCGCGAGGCCCGGGAGGCCGGGCGGCTCAAAGCGTCGCCCATGTTCGCCCGCATCGACCGTGACGGCGTCGCCTGGGCCGACGGCACGCGCGCGCCCGCCGACGCCGTAATTTGGTGCACCGGTTACCGGCCTGCCCTCTCGCACTTGCCACCCCTGGGTCTGCGCGGCACGCGCGGTTGCCGCCTTCGGCGCGGGGCTGCGGTCCGCGGTTGGTCAGCGCGTTCCTTGCGGTGGGGGGAGTACGTCGTGGTGGCGGGCGTTGGTATTGCGCCGACGCAGGTAGCGGTGCAGTGCCTGGGTTTGTCGCGGGGCGGCTGCGGTGGTGGTGGGTGGGGGAGGAAGCACAGCTCGACCTTGTTCTTCTACGCGTATGCGGCGGTGACGGTGAGTGCCCCGGTGATCGTGGAATCCCGGCCGTCGTCGGCCGAGGAGTACCGTGAAACCAGGAGGCTTTCGGTTTGCCGTCCCCGGTAGGCAGGCGAGTGCGATGTCCGACCCCGACCCCCCGCGGGTGAGCAGGCTCCTGCCCGACGCTGTGCATCAGGCGGTTTCGCGACCTGGAACCGCGGTGGTGCGGCTTGAGACGACGCATGACCGGAAGGGTGCGCTCGACGGGGCGTGGTGGCCCCGCTCCCGCGACATCGCCGGTGAACTGCCCGGCCTCGTCTCCGCGCTGTCCGAGTACCTCGGGCCGATCACACGTGTCGGTCTGGACACCGACGCCTGGGACGAGCTGCCGACGCGGCTGACGATCGACGGTCGTGTCGTCCGCATCGACTCCTTCCCGGTCGGAGACGACACCGTTCTCATCACCCGGGGCAGCAATGATCTCTTTTCGCTGCTGGTGGTTCCGCCGCACACCGCGGCCGACGCGGCCCGCGCGGCCATGGCCGCGGCCGTGCGCGCCGGCAGTCAGACGTCGGCGGAACAGATCCTCATCGACACCGGCACGGAGCGTGTGGGTCCGGGGCATGCACGCGCCGCTGCGCTACGCCACGGCCGCCATGAGCCGGGCTGCTGACGACGCGCTCGTCGGGGGCGGCACCACGAGGAGATCCCAGCGGCCCGCGGTGTAGGACTGCAGCAGGATCCTGTGCGGGTTGAGCACCTCGGTGAATCGGTCGACCGCCACCTCGTAGCCGTTGACGACGACCAGGCCGTGCGGGAGAGGCTGCCAGTGGCGGGGATTGACGGCCACGTGGGTGAGCCGGCCCCACAGCGGATCGATCACGTCGGCCAGTTCGCCGAGTTCTCGTGCCAGGTCGCGGGTCCGTGGCCACCAAGCGCCGTCCGGACGGCCGAAACGGCTGGCGGATCCGAGGACGAGGCGCGCGGCACGTGAGCGGAACGGTGCCGCGTGCGGACGCAGCTGAGTGGAGTTCATGATCATGAGGAAGAAGCCTGACTGCGGGCCTGCGCTGGCTGACGGAGCGCCCGGTGGTTGGGTGACCGAGGACGGGACCGGCGGCGCCGGTGCACGAAAGCCCTCGAAGTCCTCAGGCTACTCCTCGACGAGCCCCGACGAGAGGCTTCGGCCTCATCGGGTGGGCTGCTCCCGGCGTACGGCCTGCTCGGGCGCCGCGAAGAGTAGGCTGGAGGTACCGGGAACACTCCGCGCACGGACATTTCGCGTCTGTGCCGTTTTCGGTGATCGAATACGCCGGGTCGGCTCAGGCCCGCCCGGGGCAGGGTTCGCGTCATGACTGCGACCGTCTCCCCTCCGACGACGTCCGAAGACCGGCGTCCCATGTCCCCCGTACGCCTCTCGCTCGCTCCCGCCGGTTCGGCACCGCTTCTGCTGGACGGCGCCTGGTGGCCACGCTCGCGTGATCTCGCCGCCGAACTGCCTGCCCTGGCGTCCGTTCTCGATCCGCTGTGGGGGCGGGTCACCCGGGTCACGGTGAACCCCGCCCAGTGGCCGGTCGTCCCGCGCAAGGTGCCTGTCGCCGGGCACGTGGTGAAGGTGGGCTGGTTCCGCTTCGAGCAGGACGAGCACGAGTTGCTGCTGCTCTCCTACCACGTGGGCCGCTGGAACCTGCTGGTCGTTCCCCCGCAGACGCCTCCGGCCGCGGCCGCCTGGCTGATGGCCGCTGCGAGCGACCCGCGCCGGATAGCGACCGCGAGCAGCCTGCTGGCGGATGCCGCGCGTCTGACGGTGACCGCCGAGGCCGACCGCACCAGGGAAGCGGTGTGGGAGTCCGAAGGAGGACATGGAGCCGGTGCTTCCGTCACTTCTCCATGGCTTCGAGTCGCCGTCGCCACACCGGAGGACCGGCCGGAAAGGGTGTGAGGGCCATGGACATCCTGGTGACGGTGTTCGTGCTGCTGGCGGTGATCGCGGCAGGCGCGTTCCTCATCCACCGGCTGAACTCTCAGCACGGGGACAGAAGCGCCGCCTTCCACTACGGCCGCAGCGGTGTCGTCGCACCAGACCGGAAGACCGACGAAGGGCCGGCGGTACGCCGACGGTCCCCGGTTGCCAACGACGGCGGCGAGCGCCGGGGCTCCTGGTACGGCGGACGCGGACGGCTGCGTCCTGGACGCCGCCGTACCCACGGCGGCGTCTCGCCCCGCTAGGTGGGGACGCGGGTCCGTCGGAGCGGGGCGCCGGCGTCGTGGAGGCTGGTGAGTGCCAACCGGTAGGAGGCGACCAGGCCCGTTTCCGCGTAGTCGACGCCCAGGTCCCGGCAGTACCGCCGGACGATGGCGCGGGCCTTGCGCAGGTTGGGGCTGGGCATGCTCGGGAACAGGTGGTGCTCGATCTGGTGGTTCAGGCCGCCGAGCGCCAGGTCGGTGAACCGGCCGCCGTTGACGTTGCGTGAGGTCAGCACCTGGCGGCGGAGGAAGTCGGGGCGGTCGTCGGCCGTCAGGATCGGCATCCCCTTGTGGTTGGGTGCGAAGGCCGAACCGAGGTAGACGCCGAACAGGCACTGGTGGACGGCGAGGAAGGCGATCGCCATCCCGGGCGGCAGGACCCAGAACAGGGCGGCCAGGTAGACGGCGCAGTGCCCCAGGAGCAGAGCGCCGTCGACCGCCCGGCGTTTGAGCCGGCGGTTGGCCATGGCCCTGCAGCTCGCCACGTGCAGGTTGAAGCCCTCCAGCGTGAGCAGGGGAAAGAAGAGGAACGCCTGCCAGCGGCCGAGCAGGCGGGGCAGTCCGGTGGCGGCGCGGGCCTGGTCCGGGGACCAGACGAGCAGGTCGGGTCCGATGTCGGGGTCGAGGTTCTCGGTGTTGGGGTTGGCGTGGTGACGGGTGTGCTTGTCCTGCCACCAGCCGTAGCTCATGCCGATCGACGCGCCGGCGATCCGTCCGGACAACTCGCTGGCCCGGCGGCGGCGGAACACCTGCCGGTGGGCCATGTCATGGGCGACCAGGGCGACTTGCCCGTACATCACGGCCAGGAACGCGGCGATCGCCAGTGTCCAGCAGGAGGCGCCGACGAGGATGAACGCGGCCCATCCGGCGGCGTAGAGCCCGGTCACGGCGGTGATGCGTAACGTGTAGTAGCCGGGGCGGCGCCCCAGCAGTCCGGCGTCCGCGATCTTCTTCGACAGCCGGGCGAAGTCGCTGCCGGGAGTGTCGGAGCGCGTGGCGGTGGTGGTGGCCATGGTCATGAGGACGTCTCTCTCAGAAGCGGGCGGATGACTCGGGGCGGCCCCAGGGCGAGTTGGGCGCGGGGAGCGGGTGCGTACATGGACGTGCCCGCGGCGGCTCCTACCACCGAGGGGCCCGGGTGCCCCGCCCGGTGGGCCCCACACGGCCGTGGGGACCTGCCGCCGCCGTCGGGGTCGGGGGCCGGGCTTCTCCGTCGGCGCCGGGCCGCCGGTCGTCCAGGGCGGCGGCCGTGAGGAGAGCGGCTGCTTCCTCCGTCGCGTCCGGCGGGATCACCTGCAGATCCCAACGGCCGAGCCCGGGGGAGAGCAGGACGACCCGGTCCGGAGCGTGCGGAGAGGCGGGGGCCTTGTGCAGGCGGACGACCTGGTTGGCGACGAACATGCGCCCCGGTGCCGCCGACCAGGCCGCGGCGTCCACGGTGACGCCGGTGATGTCGCCCCACGCTCTCGGCAGCGCGGCGAGCATCTTCGGGAGCTGTGTCAGAAGATCGCGGGAGTACGGCCACCACACCCCGTCGATCCGGCGCGGCAGCGCGCCGTGTGGCGCGAGACGCAGGCGGACGAGGGGCAGGGGCGGGGGCGGAGGCGGGGTGGACGGTGCGGTGGGGACTGTGGTGATCACGTGGGTTCTTTCTGACGAGGTGGTTGCCGGCCGGTTCGGCAGGGCACGGCGGCCGACGGTCCGCGGGCTGTCGGGCAGCGCCGGACGTGGCCGGTGGATCCGGGTGCTGGAGGTCGTGCCTGGCCGCTCTTGCCGGAAAAAAACGCCGACGACCGCCGCGAGTTCGCGGGAAGGGAGTCGGCGGGCGTATGCGGGGTGAAGGGGGAGACCCTTCCGCGTGACGAACGCCGGTGGATACCGGGGTGGAGCCGGTCCGCCACCGGCGTGCCTGATGCCCTCGGTCTCCTCAGACTACTCCTCGGCGCGTAAAGGCGGCGTGACAGCAGGTCATCAGTGGCGTGGCAGATGGTGGGCGCCTCCGCGGCACCGGCCCGGTCCGACGGCCACCACGTCTCATGGCGGCGGTACACGCAGGGCGAGCAGAGCCACGTCGTCGGTGCTGCCGGGCGGCAGGTGGGCGAGGACCTTTCCGCACAGCCTGTCCAGCGGTTCGTGGACGAGAGTGAGGGCGTGCCGGAGCAGCCGGTCCAGGCCCGTGTCGAGGTCGCTGCCCGGTGTCTCGACGAGCCCGTCCGTGTACAGCAGCAGGGTGGAGCCGGGCTTCAGGGGATGCGTGGCGTCCGGTCGGTCCGCGTCGCCGACGGATCCGGTGCCGAGGAGCAGCCCCTGGCCGGCTTCAAGAAAGCATGCGGTGCCGTCCGGGGAGAGGAGCAGCGGGGGCGGGTGCCCCGCGCTGGTCCAGCGGAGCGTCCACGGTCCCGTGTCCGGGTCGCCCTCGACGCGGGCGAGGATCAGGGTGGCCAGCGGGACGGTGGTGATGACCGGCATGGCGGCGTCGAGGCGGTCGACGACGGCGCCGGGCGGTCCCGTGTGGTCCCAGGCCAGCGAACGCAGAATGCCGTGCAGTTGGGCCATACCGGCCGCCGCGGTCAGGTCGTGGCCCACGACGTCACCGATGACCAGGGCGAGCGCGCCGTCCTTCAGGATGAAGGCGTCGTACCAGTCCCCACCGACCTGCGAGCCCGCAGGTGCGGGCTGGTAGCGGGCGGCCAGCCGGAGATGGCCGTGCTGCGGCAGCGGGGCGAGCAGGTTGCGCTGCATCGCCTCGGCGACGGCGCGCTGACGGCCGTAGCGGCGGGTGTTGTCGATGACCACGCCGACCCGGCGGCCGACGTCACTCACTGCCGCCAGGTCGTCCTCGTCGAAGGGATGCGCCGGGTCGGTGCGCACCACCGTCAGCGCCCCGGTGATCCGGTCCCGGGCGCCGAGCGGCACCGTGATGGCGGAGCGCGCACCCACCGCGGCCAGGAAGCCACTGTGGAGAGCCACCAGAGGCGGATGTGCGGCGGCCGGGGTGACGGCAGCCACCCGGTCCTGGAGCACGGATTCGCCCCCGGTCAGCGCACGGCCCAGCGGCGAGTCCTCCCCCTCACCGGCTCCCTCCGCGCCGAGTACGCTCCGGCC
This sequence comes from Streptomyces sp. P9-2, assembly GCF_051903975.1. Classification (NCBI taxonomy): domain Bacteria; kingdom Bacillati; phylum Actinomycetota; class Actinomycetes; order Kitasatosporales; family Streptomycetaceae; genus Streptomyces; species Streptomyces sp. P9-2. Next base: position 1,305,973 of record NZ_CP192633.1, on the reverse strand, counting down.
CTGGAATCCGGCGTCCCGTCCCTCCGGACCGGTCACCGTCACCCGGTGGACCTCGCCGGAACCGGTCCGCAGGTCCACCGCGGCCCAGTCGGCCAGACGGGGCACGAGCAGCCGCACCAGGCGGGCCAGCGCCTCGTCGGTCTCCAGAGTCTGCCCCAGGACGTCCGTGATCTCCGCGACCAGGGACAGCCGCTCGTTGAGGTCCTCCAAGGCGCGCGTGCGCGCCGTTCGCTCCCGATGGACGCGGCGGTCCCCCGTGGCGTCCGTGAACAGCAATGCCATGCCTTGCACGGAGCCGTCCTCCGTCAAGGGGGACGCGGACCAGGAGACAGCCAGCAGACGACCGTCACCGCGCAGATACGTGCCGCCCTCCCCTCGCGCCCCCTGCCCCTCGGCCAGCGCGTGGAGCAGTGGGCACCGGTCTCGCGGCACCTTGTTGCCGTCCGCGTCCCGGTGCAGCAGATCGTGTGCGTCGGCGCCCCGCATCGCGGCGGCGGTGCGGCCCAGCAGCCGCTCGGCCGCCGGGTTCGCGGCGATCACCCGTCCGGCTGTGTCCAGCACCAGCACCGCCGTGCCCAGCCGCTCGACGACCTGCCGCCAGAAACCCGGTTCGTCCGCCGGCCACGGCCCCACGTCACCACCCACCGCATCGCGCACGGACCCTCCAGTGGCTGCCTTCCCGTCGATGGTGCTCCGACGCGGCCCTGCTCGCACGGCACCGGGGCAGTCGGCGCACACCGCGCGGGCACGGCCCACGGGCCAGCCAGGTATGTCCGGACCAGGGGCAGTCGTCATCCCGCTGTCTGTCCAGACGCAGTGTCTCCCGGGCGGTTGGTCGGCTCGTCTCCGGCGAGCCGTACTCAGCGCCGTCCTCGCCCCGGTCCGCGAGGAGCGCAGCTCCGCCCGGGCACGGGCGTCGGATGCTCAGGACCACGGACGCGGCCAGGACCGTGACGAGGACGGCGAGGCCAGCAGGTGGCGGGATCCCCGGGATGCTGCTCGATGAAGGCGTCGTCGCCGACCGTCAGGACGGCGAGCACACTGTTTACGGCTACGACGGTGTTGCAGCGGCTGACGGGCTGGCCACGATGGTGACAGTCAAAGCCTCGGCGGTCGTGGGGGAGGAAGCCCGTCCCGAGTCGGGACAAGAGGTTTGTCCCGAGTCGGGACATGACGCCCGTCCCGAAAAGGGACAACCAGAAACCCCGCAGAACAGTTCGGAGCCGCGCGCATGCTCAGCAGGATCCGCCCGCTGTCCGGCCCCCTCGCCGCGCCGGTCCCACAGGAGCTGAACCGTGACGCGGCGGTCGGAAACGAGCCGCGAAGGGAGGGCCGATCGACGCCGTAGGAAGCCCGGCGGTTGCGCAGGCCGACTTGAATGGCAGTCCCGTGCGACTACTTCAGAGCGTCCTCGATCGCCTCGAAGATGTCCGCGTCGGTCTCCTTCTGCCAGTCGGGCAGGGCAGCCCAGTCGGCGACATAGCCCGGCTTCGGGTTCTCGAAGTGCTTGTACATCTGCGCGGTCCAGCAGGTGGCGACAAAGCGGCTCTTCTGCTCGCGGGTGAGGCGGGAGGCGTGGCGGTCGCTGAGGTCGAGGAACTGGCGCACCTGGTCGTGGACGGCGCCGGCGGCCTGGCGCTCCCACTCGGGTGTCTCTTCCCAGGGGGTGACGTAACCGGGCTTGGGCTCGCCGGGGAAGTGCTTGCGCACTCCGGTGATCCAAGCCTCGCGGAACAGTCGGGCGCCCTCGGACTGCGACATGCCTTCCCCTCTCGTCACGTCGTGCACAGTGCGTCGATCTCGGCGCCCAGCTCCGCCACACGAGCGTCGCGGGTGAGCGGGCCGAGGTCGGTTCGTAACCCCAGAAGCTTACGGGCGACGTAACCCGAGGAGGTCGTGCGGGCGAGTCGCAGCGCCTCCCCGCCGTAGGCGATTACTTGGTCGGGGTCCTGGCGCCGGGCGCCGACGGCCGCGAGGTCGGTCAGGACCGCACCGCGTCGGCGGAAGGACTGGCCGGAAGCGAGGATGTCCTGGCTGAGCGCGCTGCTGAGTGCCTTCTCGGCGAGGTCGAGGCGACCGAGCTGGAGGTAGCGCGCGCCACGCTCTTCTGCGAGGCGGGAGCCGTCGAAACGCAGCCAGCCACCGTTGTGGGCCGCCCCGCTCAGGCCGGTCACCTTCTCCGCCTCGTCCAAGGCGCGTTCGCAGGCGGAGAGGTCGCCGAGGCCGGCGTACGCCTCGGCCTGGACGGCAGCGACCCAGTAGCGGGTGGACAGGGAACCGTCCCCGCGCCTTGCCACCTTCTCTGCGGCCGACAGCGCGCCGACCGCGTCGGCGTACCGGCGTTCGTACAGATCGACGTAGGCGTGGCGGACGAGGGCACACGCCCACAGGTCGTAGGACTTCGCCTCCTGGCTGGCAGAGGCGGCGAGCGTGTAGGAGGCGGCGGCGTCGGTGTAGCGGTTGCCGTCGAAGGCCAGTTCTCCGGCGAGCTGGAAGAGGTCACCGGCCGCGCCGCACAGGGCCTGTGCTTCGACCTCGGGCCGTCCGCCGAGGGTCTCGTTCAGGGCGGTGAGCTGGTCGCGGACGACCGGGTAGACGGAACGCTTGGCGCGGGCGAGTTGGTAGACCTGCCACAGGTGTCCGTTCATGCGCAGGAAGTCATCGGACATCCCGCGCAGCGCGCCCTCCGCGAGGGCTGCGCCCTCATCGGGGGGCAGGGCCACCAGGGCACTGGTGACGGTGATGGCGCGCAGGAACTGGCGTCGGATCATGTCGTCGAGGTCCCCTGAGCCATGGTGGTCGCGAGGCGGCGGCCCTGCCGACTCCGGTCGGACTGCTTGTGGCTGTCCCACCAACGCGTCGAGTTCGTCAAGGTCGAGGTGGAGCAGCTCGGCCAGCCGTGGTCTCAGCGGCGGCTGCGGCGTGGTGGTGCGGCCTTCCCAGCGGCCGACGGTTCGTCGGTCCACGCCGAGGGCGTGCGCGAGCTCTTCCTGACTGTAGCCCAGCGCCCTGCGCCTCTCCGCAAGCCCCATGCCGCCCCCTTTCCACGCATCAACCCGCGTCTAACCCGACGGCACCGGGCTGTCCCAGAAGTGTCCCAGGACTGGCCCGTGGATGCCGTGGTCTGCGCCAACGCGAGCCGCTTTTCTGGACGTTGTCAGAAACGACAACGGTGGAGGCCGGAGAAGGGGTGCGGACATGGCAGCAGGAAGCGTCACGTCGTCCGAGGTGGCTGGAGCGTCGATTGTCCTGGAGGCGGTCGACGAGGCCGTGGAGACAGCGCTGGCCATCCGGCTGTCGATGCCCGAGCGCCCGGTGATCGACGCCACGACCCGAGACCTGGTCAGCCACCTGAGAGTGCTGATGGCCGAGGAACTCGGCTTTGACGAGGACCCGGCCGTCCAGGCGCTGTTCCGGGAGGGCTACCGGGTCCTCGACCTGACGCGTCGGCCGACGGAGCAGTCCCCCCACTTCATCGCCTACCAGTACATGCGCGACGTCGGCGCGCTGACCAGACGCTTCGCCGACGTCTACCGCGCGACCCGGAAGAAGGACCAGAACGATGGCTGACCAAACCCCGGCCGAGCCGCCGGTGTGCCGGATCGGCGCCACCCTGCCCGACCAGGAACGAGCACGACGCGTCTTCGTCGGCCGACCTGGCCTCGCGCCGACCGTGGGGCAACAGTGTGGCAAGGACCAGGGCGCGCGGTGAAAGGCCAGGTCACGGCTCAGGTCATGTACATCGCGTGCGTCATGGTGCTCGGGGGATCGATCGTGGTGGCGGTGTCCCGGGGATGGTGAGCCGGCGGCGCAGCAGGCGAGGTCGCCCCTATGGCTGGCGGCAGTGGCTGCCGTCGGCCCTGATCATCGTCTCTACTACCCCGGTCGCCTGGGCTCTGTGGCACCTCGCCCCCGACTGAGAGAGACCACCGGTCCGCTCCGGACCTACCGACTCCCGCTCTGGCCGAGCGAGCCCTCGGGAAGACCCGGTCCCCACCGGGGAAGGGCTCAGCCGCTCTCTCCCCTCGGCCAGAGCGGGCCCCCACCCAACGAGCTCCCGTCCAGTTCGCCGTGAACGCCGGCGGCAGGGACGGGTCCGGGCTCCGCAGCTCGCGGGGCCCGTCCACCCACTCCGCAGGAGGAAGGAACAGCCATGATCATCGACGAACTCTTCACGGGAGACCTGGTCACCGGCGTCCCCAGCATGGACGCGGCGCTGCTCGACAAGATGCCCGGCGGCGGCGACAACGGCGACCACTGCAGCTGACCGGCCGGTGAACGCGGCGGAGCAGGGCCTGGCGTCCTGCTCCGCCGCTCCGTAGAGGAGGGGAGCGGAGTGCTCTCGTTTCGTGTGCGACTGGCAGACACCCGGGACGCCGGCTGGCGATGGGACACAGACCGCTGGGTCAAGGGGGAGAGCTGGATCCGACCCGCTCACGCAACCGTCCTGGTCGCGGACCTCATACCGGGCGACGGATCGAGCGTCTGTGTGCTGGTGCGGGAAGACAGAGACGGTGAAGCCGACTACACGTCGCTGCTCGTCCGGCCCGACGAGATCCAGGTCTCGGCGGGAATGCTGGGTACCGTCCCGCTGTACCTCACAGCTGTCGGCGACGAGATCTTCGGGTCCTGGGACATCGTCGACCTCCGGCCGCACCTGCGACCTGACCAGCTCAATCCACGAGCGGTCGCCCGCACCTTGAGCCGCCAACACCGCTACAGCACCGACACCCTCTTCGACGGCGTGTACCGACTCACCGAACGCGCTACCGCGGTCTTCACGCCGGCAGGGCTCTCCATCCTCTACCCCGAGCCCGCCCAACACGTCCTGGAACCCCGCAGCCTCCGTAGCGGAGTGGACCCCGTGACCGTGTTCGACGCACTGCTCACCGAGGCCGTGGCCGAGTGGCGATCGACGGCCGGCCGCGTCGGCGTCGAGGTGTCAGGCGGAGCGGACTCGGCCAACGTGGCACTGTCCGCCGTCGCGGCCGGATTCGGCTCCGTGCACACCATGGGGCTGCTCATGGGCGGCCGGATCGGCCAGCTCCAGCGAGACCGGCGCCGCTCACTGGTGGATCACCTGGGGTTGCGGGACACCGCCGTGCCGGCGATGCAGCACCCGCCCTTCGTGCCTGGTGGCGTGAGGGAACGCAGACGGCCGCACGATCCGGCAGGCGCCTTCTACCAGGAAGCGTTCGACGTCGTGCGCGGGCACGTGGCCGCACACGGCTGCGAGCTGATCTTCACAGGTGGCGGCGGGGACGAGGTCAACGCCCACCACTCGCGTACGGAAGCCGGACTCCCGCCGATGGAGCCGGTGCCATGGCTCGGCGACAAGGCCACCGCGGCGCTGGCCCAGGTGAACGAGAACCTCGCTCCCATCCCGGTCCTGCCTGTGCCGACGCTCATGGCATTCGGCCTGCACAATCCGGCGTACGTGAGACTCGGTATCTGGCCGGTGGCCCCGCTCGTCCACCCCCGGATGATCCGCTTCATGGAACAGCTGCCGTACGAGTACAAACGCGACAAGAGGATGTTCCGCGACCGACTTCGGCGGACGGGTCTGCCCGAGTCCGTCGCGGCTCCGACCGAGCCGGAGAACTTCCTCGCGGTCATGGAGTCGGGACTGCGCACCTACGGGCTCCCTCTCCTGGACGAGATGCTGACCGATTCCCTGCTGATCGATCTCGGCTACGTTGATGCCGACGCCCTCAGCCGGGCCCGCGACCACGCCGAGCGGACTCCCGCGGTGCCCGACCTGCTGTGCGACACACTCGCCCTGGAAGTCGGACTGCGGAGCCTCGCATGAGCGGCCTGGACATCGCCGAATCCAGACACCTGGCAGCCTCCAACCTCTTCTACCGAGACCCCGCCCTGTACGACAGAGTGCAGTCTGACAGCACCAGCGCGAGCAGCTGTCGGGCGCTCGTCCATCGGCACCGCCCGGACGCCCGCACTCTGCTGGATCTGGGCTGCGGAACCGGGAGAGACCTGGAGCTGCTGGCCCGCCACTTCGACTGCATCGGTGTCGAGTTCCAGCCCGGCCTGGTCGACTACGCCCGCCGCACACGGCCCGGCCTCGACATCCGCCTCGGCGACATGCGCACCATCCGACTCGACCATACCGCTGACGTGCTGACCTGCCTGGGAAACTCCCTCTCCTACGTGCACGACAACCAGGACATCCAGGCGGTCTTCCGGACCTTCGCAGCGCACGCCCGTCCCGGGACGCTCCTTGTACTCTGCTGTTCCGTAGCGCCGATCGAGCGTGATGAGCCGCAGGAAGCAGAGGTCGAGACCGGATCGGGCACGGCCCACGTGACCATCAGCTATGAGTGGGACCTGCGGACCCAGATGAACACCATGCGTCGGCAGTGGGTGTTCAACTCTGGTGAAGAAACACGGGACGTGATCCGTCGGCGTGTTCTCGGGCCGCGTGAGCTGGAGCTGTACGCGACGCTCGCCGGCTTCGACGTCCTCCAGATCACCGACGGGATCGGAGCAGGCACCTTGCACGGGCCTACCGCGTACACCGTGGCCCGGTACAGGTGATCAGGACGCGGTCGTCAGCGCCCACGGCGGGGATCATTCCCTGTCGGGCCGGGCACCGACTGCGTGGTGGGCGCCGAGTGCGAGGTGTGCCGGTTGGCTCGGAGGGCCGTGGCGTTGCGGTCGTCGGGTAGTGCGGGCAGGTGAGCGCTGCGGCGCAGGCGCCAGACGAGGACGTCGCTCATGGATCCGGCGGAGCGTAGTTCGCGCCGTGCCGTGGCTTCGGTCAGCAGGGCGGCCGGGTCATGGCCGGCCCTCCGGGCGTCGTCCAGTGTGGCGGCCAAGGCGGGCCAACCGGACTCGGCTTGGATCTGGTCGGCCAGCTCCGGCAGCACTTGGTGGAGCAGGTTCGCCTGCTGTTGCCGAACACGTTGAGTCAGCCGCCGGCCTCGCTGGCTCAGTGCGGTCATGGGCTGGACTGAGGCGGCCTGGTAGGCGGCGCGGAGGTGCTCGGCGGCTTGCTGGGCTGCTGTGGCCTGCTGGGTGTGATGCTTCCTGGCGTGCCACTTTGCCGCGGCGGTCACGACGAAGACGGCCATGTCGATGAGCATGGCCGTGCAGGCGCCGTCTTCGCCCCGGCCCAGGACCGGCCCGCTGTGGACGAGATCACGGGCGGCTTGTCGCAGGCCCCGGTCGTGCCCGCGTACCGCCTTCACGTGGGAGCGGCTCGCGCGCTCGAACGCGGAGGCTGCCTCGCGCAGTTCGGCCCGGGTGTGGGCGGCGGAGGTCTTGGCCAGCGCGTCCAGGACCTCTCCGGTCGCGGCGATCTGGGCTGCTGCGGTGCCGTCGTCGCCGTGGTCGATCACCAGCAGGGCCTGCCACGTGGCAGCCGCGGCCCGCCGCCGCGCGAACGCGGGGCCTGTCACGGGCGGCAGTGCAGGCTGATCCGGCCATGAACCGTCGATGGCGGTGGGCGTCTCCGAGGGCCGGCTCCAGCGTTCGCGGACACGGGGCAGGGACAGGTCGGGCGCCAGCTTGGAGCCTGAGTAGAAGACCGGCTCGCCGTCCTTGTTCCGGTCATCAGGGAGGGCGACCTTGTACCCGAGGAGATCGCCGGAGGGCGCGAGACGCTTGCGGATCAGCAGACCGGCGGCGGCCAGGCGGTCGAAAAACTCGTCCGTCGAGGCAGCACCGGCCACTGCCCGGCGCACGGACTCACGAAGTTCCTCCCGCGCTGTGCGCTCCCGGCCTTCCCGCTGGGCCTTGTGCCGTTCGGCGCTGGTCGGACGACGGGCTGCGGTGCCATCGCCGGTGGCGAGGCGGCGCAACCCGTAGTCGATCTCGATCACGCGGGCTTCCGCTTGGGAACGCTTACCGTCCTGGCGGATACGGGCTTGGCGGCCGTCCTCTCGTACGACGGTGGCGATGATGTGAATGTGGTCGTCGGCGTGCCGAATCGCTGCCCAGCGGCAGGCGGCGTCGTCACCGTCGGGAGCGATGCCGGTGGCGGCGACCATTCGGCGCGCAATCTCGCCCCACTGCTCGTCCGACAGGACCGGGTCCTCAGGAGCGGCGCGTACCGACAGATGCCATACGTGCTCGGCGGGCCGGCGGTTCTTCGGCAGGGCGTTGACCGGCTGGTCGAGCAGCCGCTGGAGATCGCCGTACGTGGCATCGGAGTCGCGCCCGGGATCAGGGGCGAGGCTGTCCCAGGCGGCCACCAGGTGCGAGTCTGTGTGCTCTTCGTGCGTGCCGGGCCCGTACAAGTAGTGGAGCAGGCCGATGGTGCGCGTGCCTCTTGCGTGGACGCGGGGGATCACCCGGCTGTCCTGTTGTCCAAGTGGTGCTGGGTGAAGGCGTCGACGCGCCTGGCGGCGCGCTGGACGGCGGCGAGGACCGCCTCTGCCTGCGATGCGTCGGCGCCGGAGTTCAGCGCCTTGGCGACCTGGTTGAGGTTGTTGCCGAGTTGCCCGAGGTGGCGCCGCAGCGCGAACAGCTCGTGCAGCATCTCTCGCTCGCCTGCGATGTCCGCGGCGGTACGGCCGAGGTCGTGGGCGGCGTCGAGAGCGGAGCGGGCGAGGAAGCCGGCGATGCTCATGTGGCACGTGGCGGCTGCTCGGGCGAGCAGTTGGTACTCGGCGTCGTTCATGCGGCAGCTGGGCTGGTGCAGGCGCTTGTTCTCGTCGCGCAGGCGTTCGCGCTGCTGTATGCGGGGCTGCGACGGAGAGGTGCGCGCGCAGTCGATGCTGTGGTTCGCGTGTAGCTCTTCCCCGCCGGTTTGCGATCCGTCCTCGGTCGCTTCCGGGCCCGCCGCTCTCGGGGCGGGAGACGCAAGAGCATTGCTCCCGTCGGGAGCAATGCTCTTGCACCAACTTGCTCCGTCGGAGGCTGAGATGGTGGCCCCCTGACGCACGTCGTCAGGAGTGTGCTGATGTGGTTGGTGCATGGGTCGCTTTTCTGGGTGGGTGTTCCACGGTGAGAACCCGTAGCGGCGGCCGTGCGCGGCTGGCACCGGGCGGGCTCGTTACGGGACCGTGTGGGGTGGGCTCCAGGTTGGAGCGGTCCGCGGGGACCGGTCCTCTCTTCCTCTGCGCATCACGCTTGGGGACCGCGGGCCGCGTTGTGCGGGTCTTCGGTCCTCGGCAGGACCGAGACCTGGCAGGGCTCGGTCCTCCCTCACGATTGACTGTCATTCGCGGTGCAGGACCGTTGTTTCCGCCCACCTGGGGGCTGTGACCTGCTGCTTTGCCAGGAGACCGTTTTCGTGTCCGACGGGACCGTCGGGGACCGGTCCCCGAGACGTACGGGACCGGTCCCCGATGTCTGGTGAGGACCGGTCCCCACCTCGGGCGGCCACGGTCCCGGGACCGGGATGCTCGGTCCTCGCATGTGCCATCCGGTCCCCGGCCATTGAGGACCGGTCCCCGACACCCTCGCTCGGTCCTCGACGCGGCACGCGGCCGGTCCTCCTGGTGAAAGGACGCGCGCTCGCAGACTGCCCTTCCGTCGTCCGGTCTTCTTCCTCCATCGTCAGGGGGAGCGGTGACGTCGTCTGTCAGGGCCCTTGAGGATGACGCGGTCGGTCATCTCCGCGAGGCGGGAAGCGACGCGGTCACCGAGGGTGGTGCGCAGCTCGGCGGTGGGGAGGTTGGTCGTGATGAGGGTGGGGAGCATGTGCTCGTACCGGTGGTTGATGAGCCGGTAGGTCAGCTCCTCGGTCCACTCGCTGGTCTTGGCCGCACCGAGGTCGTCCAGGAGCAGCAGTGGGCTGCGGGCCAGGGTCTGCAGGTCGCGTTCGGCGTCGTGGCCGGCACGGGGACGCAGGCGGGCGTACAGGTCGGCGGTGGTGACGGCTTCCCAGCGCAGGCGGACCCCGCGGGTGAGGAGTGCCCGGACGGCGCCGTACGCCTGATGCGTCTTGCCCGTGCCGGTGGGGCCGGCGATCAGCAGGGAGGGACCCTCGGCGATGCCGGGCCCACTGGGGCCGGGGCGTCCGGCATGGGCGATGTGGTCGGCCCAGGTGATGATCTGAGGGTGGTCGGCGAGGGCGCGGCGGTAGCGGGCCGGGATGCGGGCGTCGGCCAGCTCCAAGGCGGTGACGGGTTCGGCGGGCGGCTCCGTGGCTACGGCGCCGGGGTCGATGCCGCGGCCCGCCAGTATGCCGTTCAGACGGTCGGCGAGCAGGCCGACGGGCTGGGGTTCGCGGGTGAGGGTGGAGGTCAGAGCTGTTCTCCGTAGGCGGCTTCGGCGTCGGCGGGGTTTGTCCACGGCCTGTGGATGACGGGCTGGGCGAGGGCGGCGTTCATGGCCTCGTGCACCAGGCTCGGCAGGATGCTGGGGTGCTTGCCCTTGGTCCTGTGGAGGACGAGCCCTGCCCTGATGTGGTCGGGAGCGATGCCTTCGGCGAGCAGCTTGCGCACCTCTCGGCCGAGATGGCCCAGGACGTCCTGGGGCGGGCGGTGGGCGCATGCCGCGCTGTATTCGGCGATGAGCTGCTTGGCCGAGACGGTGCTGGCCGCGGGGGCGCTTGCGCCCCCCGAAGGGGTAGATCCTAGATCCATGATCCTAGGTCCTAGATCCGGACCGTGAGGTGTCACCGCGGCCTCAAGCACGAGTCCATGAGGTTCAGGTGAGGGCTCACTGACTGCCTCCTGACCTGCGGTTTTGTTGGTGGTTTCCGTTTGGTTCGAGGGATCGTGTGGGTTCCGTGCCCCTTCACTGTCACCTCCGTGAGGGTTCGGCGCATGGTCCGCGACGGCTCCGTGCGTTACGGACGGCGCGGGTGCCACGGCCTCGACAGTCTTGGTGCCGCCCGGGGCACCGTTCGGATCGTTGTGGCGAGGGCAGGCCGGGATGCGGCTCTTGCTGGCCCGGTTGATCTTCTGGTGCTTGTGCCACGTGACGATGTGCAGGTAGCGCTTGTCGTCCGGGCCCTTGTACCGGCAGACCAGGCCGGCGTCGGCCAGCTGGGCGAGATCCTTCTCGACCTCGGCGGGAGTGTGCTCCGGACGCAGAACCCACAGCTGACCGGCGATGATCGCCGCGTGGTCGCGATAGCGGCCTTGGTCGTCGGCCTGAGTGAGCAGGCCGAAGAAGGTGCGCTCGGCGGTCAGGGTGACGACGGCGAGGGATTCGGAGACGAAGGCTTCGGGCTTGATGGTGCGGATCCGTGCCAAGAGCGGAGTGTTCCTCACTCGGTGGCCGATGGGCGGGCACCCATGGCTCACCGTCGGTCGTGACGGCAAAGGCGGGGGAGTTGGCCGGCCGTGGACGCGAGGCTGGCTGAGAGCCGGTCGCGCTTTCCGGGGGTGTCGTCAACATAGCCACACCCGAGCGGCACAAGTCCAGCCCTGACCTGTCGAATCTCTGTCGGCAGAAAGGCCGTCGGGAATCGGGGCGGCGAGGGCGGCGTGAAAACGGTAGGTCACGATCGGCGGTTGACCAAATAGTTGTTCTGGGCGTCAAGCCAGAAGGATCACACCGGCAAGGCGTTGACGTCCGGTGAGTGGCGAAGCTACAACACAACACCCCACGTCAGAGACGCTGTCGAGCACTGCTCGGGCCGCCGTCACAGGGAACCCATCGACGAAATGGCCACCCGCCTGCCAAACGCACGGCGGCGCAACATAGCCGACGATCGCCGGTTAACCAAACCGGCGAACACAGCCGAGAATTGGAGTCATGGCAGCACGTTCACTGGAAATCGGCGCAGCCGGGATAAGGGCCGCCCGCACGATCGAAATTCTCCGCACCGAGCGCGGCCTCTCCCAGCGAGAGCTGGCCGCTCGCGTCACCGCCCTTGGCCGGCCAATGTCCAACACGATGCTGTCCCGCATCGAACGCGCTCAGCGCCGCTGCGACGTCGACGACCTGCTCACCCTCGCGCAGGCACTTCGCGTCCCGGCCCGCGCCCTGCTCCAGGACTCCGCGACCTGTTGAAGCCACCACCGGTCCGCCGTGCCCGCTCCAGTTTCGACCTCGGTAAGGAAGTCTCACCGTTGCACCGACTCGCAATAGCCCCGGCCCGTTGCACTCAGCAGCACAGCCGAAAGGGGGCGGTCGCCCATGACTGACCGCCTCCTGACGGTGGCCGAAGCCGCCGAACAGCTCGGTACCGGCGAACGCTTCGTTCGCCGTCTGATCGCCGAGCGCCGCATTCGCTACGTCAAGCTCGGACGTCCCGTGCGCGTCCCCGAGAGTGCCGTCACCGAGTACATCGAGGCGCGCACGGTCGAGCCGACCCGGCGCACCCGCACTCGGTACGGGCGGGCCGCCTGATGCCGACACGCAAGCTCCAGCGTCGTCGGGAGTTCGGTACCGTACGCAAGCTCCCGTCCGGTCGATGGCAGGCCCGCTACCTGGGCCCGGACGGGCAGCGCCACAAGGCCCCCGAGACCTTCGACACGAAGACCGACGCGCAGGACTGGCTGAACCTGGTCCGCGCCGACATCGAGCGTGACCACTGGCGTGACCCGGACGCCGGCGCGATCAACTTCGAGAAGTACGCCCTTCGCTGGATGGAGGAGCGCGGTCTGGCCCCGACCACGGTCGACCGCTACGACGGCCTGCTACGCCTGCACCTCCTGCCGGTCTTCGGCAGCAAGGACCTGGACGAGATCACACCGCCTTCCGTCCGCACCTGGCGAGCCGAGCGGCTCAAGGCAACGGGTGCCACGACGGTCGCCAAGTCGTACCGGCTGCTGAAGGCCATCCTGCAGACCGCGGTCGATGACGACCTCCTGCGGACCAACCCGTGCCGGATCAAGGGCGCCGGTCGGGAGGAAGCCGACGAGCGGCCGACCGCCACCGTGGAGCAGGTCTTCGACCTCGCCGACGCCATGGGTCCGCGCTGGCGCCTGATGGTCCTGCTCGGTGCCTTCGCCTCGCTTCGCCCCGAGGAGCTGGCTGAACTGCGCCGCCGCAGTGTCGATCTCGACGAATGCTCCCTGCGGATCACGCATGCGTCACCGGAGCTGACCAACGGCAGGAGGGTCACCGGCGATCCCAAGTCCCGAGCGGGCAAGCGCACCGTTTACTTGCCCGACTTCCTCCTGCCCGAGCTGCGACGCCACGTGCAGTGGTTCGCCGAGAAGGAGCCGGATGGTCTCCTCTTCGTCGGGGAGAAGGGCGCTCCATTCCGCCGCTCGACGTTCGGACGGAAGTGGCGCAAGGCCAGGACGAAGGTGGGGCTGCCCGACAACTTCCGCTTCTACGACCTCCGGCACACCGGTAACACCCTCGCCGCCGACACCGGCGCCAAGCTGAAGGACCTCATGGTGCGCGCCGGCCAGTCCTCGGAGCGCGCCCAGCTCATCTACCAGCACTCGACGGTCAAGCATCAGCGGAGGCTGGCCCAGGGGATCGACACTGAAGTGCGCGAGCGCTTGCGTGAGGCGGGTGCCGATCGGTCGGAAGCCAATTAGGCGGACCGGTATCGGGGCTACGAGTCCGGCGGGACGGTTCCATCGGCCGGACTCTGGAGGCAGGCGACGGTCTCCGCAGCACCGTGCGCCCCTCGTGCCCCCTTGAGGGATGGCAGCAACTGAGATCAGCTTCTCCCTGTATGCAGTGACAGGGGAGTTGTGGCCGGTCGCGATCAGCCACAGCTGGAGGGGGTAGTAATGGCGATCAAGCTGGTGTCCGTTTCGCCCGCGCAAGAAGAGTTGATCGTTAAGGCCATAGCCCTGGGGGACCGGTACACGAAGACGCTGGGGCTTCTGACGCCTCCTGCCTATGAGAAGGCAGCTGAGGACGGTGGCCTTCTGGTCGCGGTCGAGGCCGGCGAAGTGATCGGCTACGCGCTGTTCGGGCTGCCGAAGAGGAGCGCGCGTATCCGACTCGCGCACCTGTGTGTGGCTGAGGAGGAACGGGGGCGGGGAATTGCGGGCCGTCTGGTGGAGGGCATCAAGGAGCGGTATCCACAACGCCTTGGGATCAAGGCCAAGTGCCGTCGGGACTATGACCTGAGCGGGATGTGGAGGAGTCTGGGCTTCGTTCCGGACGGTGAGGTCCGTGGGCGTGGTCGTGACGGGGAGATCTTGGACGGCTGGTGGCTGGACCTCGGCCATCCGGACCTGTTCACGGAGATGGAGAGCGACGCGCTCCTCGTGGTGACGGTCGACCATGGTGTGTTCGCCGATCTGCGCGGCCTCACGGACACCACCGGTGCCGAGGAGTCCCGTGCGCTCGAAGCCGGATGGATGGCGGATCTCGTTGAGTTTGCCTACACCCCGCAGTTGGTCCATCAGATCCGGGACCTCACGGACACGGCAGAGCGTCAGCACCAGCAGGCGGCGCTGACCGGGCTCCACAAGCTCTCTACCGGCTCCGCGGCCGTGGAGGAGCGAACCCGCGAACTGGTGCAAGCCGCTACGCAGGCGGTTCCCGGCCTGGCTGCCAACCCAGCACTTCTGCGAGGCATGCGGTATGTGGCCGAGACCTCGTGTGCTGGTCTACAAGTCCTGGCGACCCGTGATCCGCTGCTGTCTCGCCTGACAGATGTGGCCTGGGAGGTGGCTCGCGTCCGGGTCGTCTCACCGTCGACCGTGACGCTTCACGTCGATGAGCTGCGGCAGGCCCAGGTGTATCGCCCGGCTGACCTGATGGGGACGGAGTTCCGGTCCGCGGAGGTGGCGCCGGGCGCGGAGGATGAACTGGTCGCCTTCTTCGAGCAGTCGGGCGCTGACGACGGCTCAGCCTTTTCTGAGCGGCTGCGGTCGCTGAACGAGGGCGGGATCGCATGGCGTCGTGAGCTTCTCCGGGACGGCCAGGGCCGACCGGTCGCCCTCTACGCGTGGTCGCTGGACGGCCGAACCCTGGTTGTACCCGTCCTTCGCACAGCTGGCCACCCCCTGGAAGAGACCCTGGCCCGGCAGCTCCTCTTCCTGCTTAAGCGGCTCGGGAGGGATTGCGGGGCCGAGATCGTCCGCATCAGTGATCCGCACCCCTCCGAGGCGGCGCGGGCCGCGGCCGGTGACGACGGCTTCTTCGAGCACAACGGCGAGCTCGTCGCGCTCCTGGTGAACGTGTGCGGGACCGCCGCCGAGGTGGAGGTGGTGGCCGGCGGGTTGGCCCGAGAGCTTGCTGTCGATGCGACCGTGCTCGACGTCGGCATGCCGGCGGAGGTGACCGCCGTGCTGGAGCGTGCGTGGTGGCCGGCCAAGGTCATCGACTCCGAGCTGCCGTCCTTCATGGTGCCCATCAAGCCGCGCTGGTCGACTGAGCTGTTCAACGTCCCGGCCATGCTCATCGCGCGGAGCGACGCCCTGGGCATCAGCAGGGAACACGTCTACTACCGATCTTCGCAGCGTCGAGGAGAGAGCGTCCCGGCTCGACTGCTCTGGTACGTCAGCGACGGCAACTCCACGGGAGAGGG
This sequence comes from Streptomyces sp. P9-2, assembly GCF_051903975.1. NCBI lineage: Bacteria > Bacillati > Actinomycetota > Actinomycetes > Kitasatosporales > Streptomycetaceae > Streptomyces > Streptomyces sp. P9-2. Next base: position 1,290,609 of record NZ_CP192633.1, on the reverse strand, counting down.
TCAGAGGGTGGTGGGCAGCTCGCGGCTCGACGAGGTGCTCATCGACACTCCGGATGTTCTGTTCTCGAAATTCGAACACCTGGGCGTATATGGTCGGGCTGAGGTCGAGAGGGCTGCAGACGCGTCCGGTCACGCCATGGCGCTGAGGTTCTCGGACACTGAGATCTTCCCGAAGCCGGTGACGCTGCGCCGATTGACCTCGCTGGCCAGGGGCCGGGGGCTAACGTGGTCGCCTGGCTCGCTGATCTCGCTGTCCAAGATCAGCAGTGAGCTGTTCCAGGCGGTTTACCAAGAGGGGCACCGAACGACGTGAGCGATCCGGAACGCGCGATGCTGCTGTCCGTCCACCCGCGCTTCGCCAACGCGATCCTGGCCGGCAGCAAGACGGTGGAGGTTCGCCGCCAGCGCGTCGCCGCGCCTCCGGGAACGCCCGTCCTCTTGTACGCGACCGCGCCCACCATGGCGGTGGTGGGCATGGCGCGCATTGCCGCCATCTACGTCGCCACGCCCAGCGAGGTCTGGTCGGCTCATCGGGGACAGACCGGGATCACCCGGCGGGAGTACGACGCCTACATGAGCGGCGCGAGGCAGGCGAGCGGTCTCACGATGGAGAATCCTGTCTCCTTCGATGAGCCGGTATCGCTCAATGCGCTGCGCTCCGCCGGGTCCTTCCACCCTCCGCAGAGCTACCGCTACATGAAGGGCGACGAGCTTCGACAGGTGGCCGTGGCGGGACCTGTCGTGGGCACGGCGCTTCGCGAGGCGCTGGGAGACCTGGTACCCGCCTAGTGCTGCACTCGCCGCCGGCGGGGCCGAAGCACCGGACGGGGCTTCAACGCAGGGCGTGGCGAATCTTCAAGCGTCCGTATCCCATGACCCCGGAGATTCGAATCGTCGGCCCGCCGGGCCGGGGCTGTCGCGGGATCTTGTAGCGCAGGTCCTTCCATCCCGTGCTCAGTCCTTCGACGTCGACCACCGCGTCCCGGGGCACCGTGATCCGGGCCCCGCCGGTTCCCAGTTGCAGCTCAATGTCGACGATCGGGTGCTCGATGACCGCCCGGGACAGGTCCAGGCGCACCCTTCCATATGCTGACTCGACCTTGAGGACCCGAGGCACCCGCCACGCGCCACGCCGCTTGATCCGCCCACCGGCGGCGGCGATCGTGGCAGTGCTTCCCGGTTGCTCCTCCGGGAGCGCGACCAGAGCGGACGCGAGTTCGCTCCGCGTCTTGGCGCTGAGCACCTGGTGGAGGTGCTCGTCCAACACCTCGTGTGGGATGAGCCCTTCCGCGTACGCCTCCTGCAGACGTCGCACGGCTGCCTCGCGGTCGCCTTCACGGATCAGTGAGGGCGATTCTTCCGGTAAGGAGGTCACGGGTTCACCGTACTGCCGAGTCGGCGAGGTAAACCCGTCAAGGCAGGCCCGGAGACCGGGGCGCCACCCGTCCCGCAAACCACCCTTTGCGTATGCGTCTTGGTGACCCTTTGCGCCCTGTGTGGCGCAGGTCACACGAATTGCGTCTCGCGATATGGGACGCCGGGGCAGGTTGATGCCTGCTGGGCACCCGAATGGCGCTGGTGTGGCGGCCTGGACTCGACTTAGGGCACGCCGAGGGCACGCCGCCCTCTGATTGGACTAGACAACAAGTAAGGCCCAGATCGGTGATCTGGGCCTTCTTCGTGGAGCGGGTGACGAGAATCGAACTCGCGCTCTCAGCTTGGGAAGCTGATGTTCTACCATTAAACTACACCCGCGCAAGATCCAGAACCGCTCCACCGGGAGTGGTCCGGACGCTCGCTCACTCTACCTCATCGCAGGCCCCCGGTGTCCAAGACCCGGGGGCCTGACGGTGTTTCAGGGTGTGGAAGCGGCTGCGGCGGGCACACGGCGGGGCGTACGGTGAGGGCGTTGTGCGCGACCGGGGTGCCGCCTGGAGTGCCGTTCCTTTCATCCCGTAACGTGGCTTTTGTCGTCAGGGCAGCAAGCCAGACGCGGCTCTTGGGGAAGGGACTCTTGGACTTGATGGAGCGCACCGTCGTCCGCTGTGCCGATGGGCACGTGTTCACCGCCGCCTCGTTCCCGATGCAGCAGGCCGAGCGCCTCGGCCCCGGCCGGCTGCTGCGTTGTCCGCGCTGTGCGCGGCTCCGCAGCGTCGTGCCGGTGACCTTGCAGAAGCGGTAGCGGAGACACACGGGGCACAGGACACCCGACGCGGCAGCCAGCGGCAGCGAAGCCGCAGACAGAGGGCACAGGCGCGCGGGACGGCCGGTTTCGGCCGTCGCGCGCGCCTTGCGTATTCTCGGGGCGTGCTTCTCTCAGACAAGGACATCCGGGCCGAGATCGACGCCGGGCGGGTGCGGATCGATCCCTACGACGAATCCATGGTGCAGCCGTCCAGCATCGACGTACGTCTCGACCGCTACTTCCGGGTGTTCGAGAACCACCGCTACCCCCACATCGACCCCTCGGTCGAGCAGGCGGACCTCACCCGGCTCGTGGAGCCGGAGGGGGACGAGCCGTTCATCCTGCACCCGGGCGAGTTCGTGCTGGCCAGCACCTACGAGGTCATCTCGCTGCCCGACGACCTCGCCTCGCGTCTCGAGGGCAAGAGCTCCCTCGGGCGGCTCGGACTGGTCACCCACTCCACCGCCGGCTTCATCGATCCCGGCTTCTCCGGTCACGTGACCCTGGAGCTGAGCAACCTCGCCACGCTCCCCATCAAGCTGTGGCCGGGTATGAAGATCGGACAGCTCTGTATGTTCCGGCTCAGCTCGCCGGCCGAGCACCCGTACGGCAGTGAGCGGTACGGCTCCCGCTACCAAGGGCAGCGCGGGCCCACGGCCTCGCGGTCCTACCTCAACTTCCACCGGACGCAGGTGTGAGCGGCATGCGTGAGAACCTCAGCTACGAACAGTTCGGCGTCGCCGTCCGCGAGCTCGCCCAGACCATCGCCGACGACGGCTACCAGCCCGACGTGGTGCTCAGCATCGCCCGCGGCGGCGTCTTCGTCGCCGGCGGTCTCGCCTACGCGCTCGACTGCAAGAACATCCACCTGGTGAACGTCGAGTTCTACACGGGCGTGGGGACCACCCTCGAGATGCCCGTCATGCTCGCGCCCGTCCCCAACGCGATCGACTTCACCGACAAGAAGGTGCTGATCGCCGACGACGTCGCCGACACCGGCAAGACCCTCAAGCTGGTCCGCGACTTCTGCCTCGACGCCGTCGCCGAGGTGCGCAGCGCCGTCATCTACGAGAAGACGCAGTCGCTGGTGAAGTGCGAGTACGTGTGGAAGCGCACCGACGAGTGGATCAACTTCCCGTGGAGCGTCCTCCCGCCGGTCACCCCCTCCGGTGAGGCCCCCGCCTTCAACAAGGAAGCCCTTTAAGGCTCGTCACAGCACCAGCACGATCTTCCCCCGCACATGCCCGCCCTCCGAGTGGGCGTGTGCCTTCGCGATCTCCTCCAGCGGGTACGTCCGCTCCACGCGCGGCGTGTAACGGCCCTGCGCGCCGAGCGCGGCCGCCTCGGCAAGGTACGTCGGGTCGTTGACCGTGTCGGCCGCCCGTACGCCCAGGCGTCCCGCGTTCAGGTGGTCGGCGACCGTCACCACGCGGGAGGGGTCGCCGGCGATCTCCACCAGCTCCCCGAGCGACCCCGACGCGGCCGTGTCGAGCACCAGGTCGATCCCCTGCGGCGCCACGTCCGCCAGACGCTCCGCGAGCCCCGCCCCGTACGTCATGGGCACCGCGCCCAGCGCCCTGAGGAACGCGTGGTTGTGCGCGCCCGCCGTCCCGACCACCGTGGCCCCTGCCGCGCCCGCCAGTTCGACGGCCGCGCCGCCGACCCCTCCGGCGGCGCCCTCGACCAGGAGCGTGCGGCCGGACAGCGGGCCGAGCGCCTTCAGGCCGCTCAGCGCCGTCACGGCGGCCAGGGCCGCCCCGGCCGCCTCCTCGTCGCTCCACGCCTCCGGCGCCGGCGCCCAGGCCGACAGCACCGCCAGTTCCGCCGTCGCGCCCGTCACCCCGCCGAGCCCGAAGACGCGGTCGCCGAGGCCGACGCCCTGCACGCCCTCGCCGATCCGGTCCACCAGGCTCACGGCGTCACGGCCCGGGATCGCCGGCAGGTCCACGGGGAGGAAGTCCCGCACCGCGCCGCCGCGCACCTTCCAGTCGACCGGGTTGACGCTCGCCGCGGCGACCCTGATCCGTATCTCGCCCGGGCCCGGAGCCGGGTCCGGGGCCTCCTCGACGGTGAGCACCGTCGGGTCGCCGTACTGGTGGTAGCGGGCTGCGCGCATGATGATCTGCCTCCTGCACACAACGGGACGGCCCCCGGCGTGATGTTCACGCCGGGGGCCGTCCCTGTCTTCCGCGCCCGGGTCAGTGCAGGCCCTTGAACGAGTTCCAGCCGCCCGAGCCGACCAGCACCCGGCTGCTGTACGAGCCCTTTCCTGTGGACGCGTACCGCCACAGCTTCCCGGCGGTGTCGCGGGCCAGCAGGTCGGTGCGGCCGTCGCCGGAGAGGTCGCCGGTGCCGACGAGGGCGGAGTAGGCGTTCCAGCCGCCGCCGACCCGCTCCCGCTTGGTCACGCTGCCGGCGGCGGTGCCGTAGTACCGCCACAGGACACCGGCGGAGTCCTGGCCGAGCAGGTCGCCGCGTCCGTCGCCGTTCAGGTCACCGGCGCCGGTGATCCGCTTGTACAGCTTCCAGTTCAGCTGGATCCGCACCCGTGCCTTGAGGTGGTGGTCCGCCGTGCCCGCGTAGAAGTAGATGTCGCCGGTCGTGGTCTGGCGGGCGATCAGGTCGGCGTATCCGTCGCCGTTGAGGTCGCCGGGTGACGTCAGCAGGTCGTACTGGCCCCAGCCCTGGCCGATCACCGTGTACGGCGACGAGGCGCCGACGACCTTGCCGCAGCCGGGGCGGTAGGCCCGCAGCTCGTTGCCCAGCCGGACCAGTACGTCGGCGCACCGGTCGCCGTCCACGTCGCCGACGGGCACGATCACCGCGCCGGCGGGAAACGCCCCTGCGGTCCCGGCGGTGCGGGAGTTCACTCCGCCGGTCCCGGTGCCCCGGTACATCCACACGACCCCGGCGGAGTCCGTGGCCAGCAGGTCGCCGAAGCCGTCGTCGCCCGCCATGTCCCGCCACACGGCGGCGCCGCCGGTGACCTTCACGGTCCCGGAGACGGACAGGCCGGCGCCGGTGCCGTCGGCGGGAGTCGCGGCCAGGGTCCAGGTGTAGGCGCCGTTCGGGACGTACCGCCCGGCCGCGTCCTTGCCGTCCCAGGAGGAGGACAGGCGGCCGCGGGCCTCGCCGCCGGACAGGGTGCGCACGGCCTTGCCGCTCGCCTTGTTCTTCCAGGTCAGCGTCCAGGAGGCGGCGGGCTTCGACAGCCACCAGCGGGACGTCCAGGTCTTCCCGGCCTTGATGTCCAGGGCGGACGACGACGTCTCCGCGTCGATGACGGCGAGGGGGGAGGCCGGGACGCCCGAGGGGACGATCCGCACCCGGCGGTCCGCGCCCGTGTAGGCGACGTGTCCGCCGAAGCGGTCCACGGTCCATCCGGCCCGGGGCACGGTCCGGGCGCCCAGTTCCGCCGCGGTGACGATGACGCGCTGGGGCAGGTCCGCCTCGGTGGCGCCCGCCTGGAGGCCCTCGTGCAGGTCGACGAGGGTGAGGCCGGTCGTGTCCGACTGACGGACCAGGTAGCCGTCCCCGAGGAGCGCCTTGTCGGTGCCGAGCTTCAGGGAGCGCCCGGTCTGCCGGTCGTGGACGCCGCCGCCCCGGTAGTTGGGCCAGGAGTCGTCGCACTGCCAGTACACCCAGCGCCCTACGGCCTGCAGTTCGCGGGGGACGCATCCGGCGTCGAAGGTCTCGCCCGCGGCGCCCGTCGACAGGTTCTTCGCCGTCACCGTGGTCGGGAGGTTCTGACCGGGGTCGTCCCAGCCGGCGGTGGCGCTCCACAGGGTGCTGCCCCAGACGGCCGACGCGGTGATATTCCGCTTCTCGAGGACGCTGCCGGTGTCGCCGTCCTCGAAGCGCAGGACGGCCTGCGAGCCGCCCCAGGCCTGATTCACCACGCCGTACCGGCCGGACAGGTCGACGAGTTCGGGGGCGCCGAGCCCGGAGGTCACCCGCGGGCCCCAGGCGGAGTCGCCGTTGCGGTAGAGCATGGTGACGTCCTGCTCGGCGCCGGCCTCGCGGCCGTGGTGCCCGTCGCCGGAGGCGAACATGGTCACGCAGTAGCCGTTCTCGCTGTCGCCGCAGTCGCTGTCGCGGCCGCTGACGAGGCCGTCGACGGTCGAGTGCAGCTCCTCGGGGCGGCCGGAGGTCTTCAGCCAGGTGCTGCGGTAGGCGCCGACGTAGGTGTGCGGCATGAAGAGCTTGGAGTCGTCGGCCGTGGTGAGGATGCCGCTGCCCAGCGAGATGCCGAACGGTTCGGCCTCCCGGTCCTCGATGTCCGCGACGCGCCTGCGGGTGACGGTGCCGTCGGCGGCGGGCGTGAGGAGGTGGTAGCCCCAGTCGAGCGGGCCGTAGTCGGTGTCCTTCTCGGCGCCGGCCACCAGCAGCGAGCCGTCGGGCGTGCGGTGCACCGAGGGGGAGGCGACGGTCAGCAGCGACTTCCAATTGCCCTCGGTGTCCTCCAGGGCCAGGTGGTTGCCGCGGTACTCGTTGTCGCCGGGGTTGGGCGGGGCCACGGTGGCGAACCGGCCGGCGAAGGGCAGGATCGTGTAGTCGTGCGCGCCCACCTCCCGCAGGTCCAGGGTGGTCGGCTCCGCGTCCAGGTCGTCCCGCCGGTACACCTGGGCGGCGTAGGACTCCGGGGCGCCGAGGTGGAAGACGGTGTCCTGGTCGAACCAGACCTGCTCGCCGTGCGTGGAGAGCGCCTTCAGGGACCCGGTGGCGAGGTCGACGACCCACCACCCCTGGTGCATCGTGGTGTCCTCCCACTTGATCGCGCGGACGGCCACGGACCGGGAGTCGCCGTTGCTGATGGTGAGGTTCCAGCCCTCCGGCAGGCCCTCCAGCTTCTGGTCCCGCACCTGGCCGTTCTCCGTGCGCAGCAGGTGCAGGCTCGTCACCGCGTTCTCGGCGCCGGTACGGGTGATGACGGTGTCGCCGTACGTGGCGACGTACGACTGGCCCTCCGGGATCGGGACCGTGACCGTCGGTCCGTCGCCCGCCCGCTGCTGGAGCGTCACGTGCGGGGACGGGGACGCCGCGTAGAGGGCGACGGTGTCGGAGCCGTGGCCGAACTCGCCGGGGTACCGGTCGAAGCGGAAGTCGTCGACGTCGTAGGCGAGCGGCTTGGGCAGCCGGTGGTCGAGGACGGTCGTCGTGCCGGTGGCGTAGTCGATCCAGCGCAGGCGGTCGTCGCCCTCCCGCGCGGTGAGGAAGCCGGTCTCGCCGGTGTTGAGGACGAGGGTGGCGCGGGGCACGAAGCGGGCGCCGGGGCTGATGACGACGGGTTCGGCGGATGCCGTGGCCGGGTCGGCGGCGGTGGCCGTCCCCGTGGTGGCGCCGATGCCGGCGGTCACGGCGAGCGTGACGACGAGAGCTGTACGGCCGAGCGCACGCCGACGGCGCACGGCCCGCTTGTCCAGCGGACGATTCACGTGTGAAGTCCCTCCCCAGGGCGCCGCGCAGGGGGGCGTGTCACGATGTCGCCGCTCGTCCTGCGCGAGCAGGGGCGACAGTAGCAGGAGGTGATCACGGCGCGGCAGGGGTGGGACCCCGGCGTCACGTGCACACCGGGGCCCGACCGGACGGGTCCAGAGCGGGGCTAGAACGTACCCAGCTTCACGATCGACAGCAGTGCGATCAGCTGGATGGACGACGCGCCCAGGGCCTTGGGCCAGGGCAGGTCGTGGGAGCGGCTGACCATCAGGGTGAGCAGGGCGCCGCCCGCCACCCAGGTGGCCCAGCCGAGGAGCTGTACGAAGGTCGCGTCGCCGCCCGCGAACATGGCGAACACCAGACGCGGGGCGTCGCTGATGGACATGATCAGCATCGACAGTCCGACGGTGGGCTGCCAGGCGCCGTTGCCGCCGAGCTGGCGGGCCAGCGTGTGGGTGACCACGCCCAGGACGAACGCGCTGATCACCAACGCCACGGCCGTCGTCAGCACGATCGGGATCGCGTTGGACAGCGTCGCGTTGATGGCGTCCTCGCGGGCGCCGTCGAAGCCGAAGACGGCGAGCAGGCCGTAGAGGAACGTCACGACGAGGGCGGGGCCCCACATCGTGTAGTCGCGCATCTGCAGGAACGTCTGCTGCGGCGACAGGACGATGCCCTTCAGCAGGGCCTTCCAGTGCAGCCGGGGGCCGACCGGGCCGGCGGGCGGCTGGTGGACGTCGTCCTGGCGGTACTGGTCGTCGATCGAGAACGCCTGCGTGTGACCGGGGTTGTTGGCAGCGTACGGGTCGTGCGGGGCGCCCTGCGGCCCGGTGGGGTAGCCGCCGTCACCGAAGTACTCCGGCTCGCCGTGACCCCCGTGACCGCCGTAGCCGCCCGGGGCGCCGCGGCCGGCGTGCGGCTGCGGCCAGGGGCTTCCGCCGCCCGCGCCCTGCCCGTAGGAGGGCGGCTGCGGTGCCGGCGGGTAGCCGTACGACGGCGCGGGCGGTGTCTGCCGCCCGTGCGGGGGGTGGGGCGGCCGCCCCTGGGGCGCACCGTCGTTGTTCCGTCCGCGTCCGATCCTGAATCCAGCCACGTAACTGAACGTACCTGGTCCGGGGCGGCCGTGTGCCGGGCCCCGGCCACGCGGCCGGGCATTGCTGCCGAGCTGTGACATCCCCTAAGGGGAGTACCCGCATCACCCGGAAGGGGAGTGTCCGGAGCCCTCGGACGGGTCTGCCCGGAGACTCCGGGAACGCCGAAGGGGCCGCCCCTCAGGGCGGCCCCTTCGGCACTCGGCCTGCGTTACTTCACCGGCTCCGGCTCAGGCGCCGGTTCCGGCTCCTCCTCGCCCGCCGGGTCGACCGGGGTCTTGACCGACTCCAGCAGGAGCTGGGCCACGTCGACGACCTGGGTCGACTCCTTGGCCTTGCCGTCGTTCTTCTTGCCGTTGACCGAGTCGGTCAGCATGACCAGGCAGAACGGGCAGGCGGTGGAGATGATGTCCGGGTTGAGGGACAGGGCCTCGTCGACGCGCTCGTTGTTGATGCGCTTGCCGATCCGCTCCTCCATCCACATCCGCGCGCCGCCGGCGCCGCAGCAGAAGCCCCGCTCCTTGTGGCGGTGCATCTCCTCGTTGCGCAGGCCCGGGACCTTGCCGATGATCTCGCGCGGAGGCGTGTAGATCTTGTTGTGGCGGCCCAGGTAGCACGGGTCGTGGTAGGTGATGAGGCCCTCGACCGGCGTGACCGGGATCAGCTTGCCCTCGTCCACCAGGTGCTGCAGCAGCTGCGTGTGGTGGATGACCTCGTAGTCGCCGCCGAGCTGCGGGTACTCGTTGCCGAGGGTGTTGAGGCAGTGCGGGCAGGTCGCGACGATCTTCTTCGCGGACCGGGGCTTCGCCGACTCCGGCGTCACCTTGCCCTCGTCGTCCATCTCCTCGCCGAACGCCATGTTCAGCGCCATGACGTTCTCCATGCCGAGCTCCTGGAACAGGGGCTCGTTGCCGAGGCGGCGGGCGGAGTCACCCGTGCACTTCTCGTCGCCGCCCATGATCGCGAACTTGACGCCCGCGATGTGCAGCAGCTCCGCGAAGGCCTTGGTGGTCTTCTTGGCGCGGTCCTCCAGGGCGCCGGCGCAGCCGACCCAGTACAGGTACTCGACCTCGGACAGGTCCTCGATGTCCTTGCCGACGACCGGGACCTCGAAGTCGACCTCCTTGAGCCACTCGAGGCGCTGCTTCTTGGCCAGGCCCCAGGGGTTGCCCTTCTTCTCCAGGTTCTTGAGCATCGTGCCCGCCTCGGACGGGAACGCGCTCTCGATCATGACCTGGTAGCGGCGCATGTCGACGATGTGGTCGACGTGCTCGATGTCCACCGGGCACTGCTCGACGCACGCGCCGCAGGTGGTGCAGGACCACAGGACGTCCGGGTCGATGACGCCGTTCTCCTCGGCGGTGCCGATCAGCGGGCGCTCGGCCTCGGCGAGGGCGGCGGCGGGCACGCCGGCCAGCTGCTCCTCGGACGCCTTCTCCTCGCCCTCCATGGTCTTGCCGCCGCCGGCCAGCAGGTACGGGGCCTTGGCGTGGGCGTGGTCGCGCAGCGACATGATCAGCAGCTTCGGGGACAGCGGCTTGCCGGTGTTCCACGCGGGGCACTGCGACTGGCAGCGGCCGCACTCGGTGCAGGTGGAGAAGTCCAGCAGGCCCTTCCAGGAGAACTGCTCGACCTGGGAGACGCCGAAGACGTCGTCGTCACCGGGGTCGGTGAAGTCGATCGGCTTGCCGCCGGAGGTCATCGGCTGCAGGGCGCCCAGCGCCGTGGAGCCGTCGGCGTTGCGCTTGAACCAGATGTTGGGGAAGGCCAGGAAGCGGTGCCAGGCCACACCCATGTTGGTGTTCAGCGAGACGACGATCATCCAGACGAACGACGTCCCGATCTTGATCATCGCGGCCAGGTAGACCAGGTTCTGCAGCGTCCCGACGGACAGCCCGTCGAAGAGCTGGACCAGCGGGTACGAGGCGAAGTACGCCGGCTCGTAGCTGTCGACGTGGTGCAGGGCGCCCTCGAGGCCGCGCAGCACGTAGATGGCGAGGCCGATGATGAGGATGACGGCCTCGACGAAGTACGCCTGGCCGGACTTGGAACCGGTGAAGCGGGACTTGCGGCCGGGCCGGGTCGGCAGGCTGAGCAGGCGGATCACGATCAGGGTCGCGATGCCCAGGATCGTCATGACGCCGATGAACTCGATGTACAGCTCGAACGGCAGGAAGCCGCCGATGACCGGGAGCGTCCAGTCGGCCTGGAAGAGCTGGCCGAAGGCCTGGGCGAGGGTCGGCGGCAGGGTCAGGAAGCCGACGGCGACGAACCAGTGGGCGATGCCGACGATGCCCCACCTGTTCATGCGGGTGTGGCCGAGGAACTCCCGCACCAGGGTCACACTGCGCTGGTAGGGGTTGTCGGTCCGGGTGCCGGCCGGGACCGGCTGGCCCAGCTTGAAGTACCGGACGAACTGGCCGATCGCGCGTGCGAGCAGCGCAACGCCGACCACGGTCAGGACCAGCGACACGATGATCGCGGCGAGTTGCATGGGGGCTCCTCGGGCCTGCGAGGGGTTCAGGGGGCGGTTGTGTCGGGGGGTTCACCGGGGTGCGCCGTCCGGCATCCCTCAGGCTTCCGGCCGGCGGCCGGCCGGTTCCGTTCGGTTCCGTCCGGCTTCCCCGAGATTACTAAGCGGTAACTTATGCAGTCCGTCTGAGACTACCCCCATCTCAGGCCGCACTGTAGCCGGGCGCGGGGTGATCTGAATCGCTGAGGGTTGCCTATGAAAGCGCCCTTCCGGGGGTGTCCCGGATGGCGTCCGGGATCCGATCGTGTTATTCACGCCAAATCAGTCCATACGCCCCTAACTTATATCCGTGCTCTACGGGATCGCCGCCGCCGCCACCGCACTGCTGCTCTCCGCCTTCTTCGCCGGAGTGCTGCGGACCCCCGCCCTGCGTCTGGGACTCACCGACCGCAGGCGGCGCCGGCCCCTGCCGCTGTCCGGGGGAACGGCCGTCGCGCTGGCCACCGTCCTAGTCGCGGCCGGCGGCGACGCCACCGGTCTGCTGCCGCTGGGCTCCGGGGTCGGCCGGGTGGTCACGGCCGCCGGCTGTGTCGCCCTGCTCGGGCTGGCCGCCGACCTCCGGCGGCTGCGCTGGTGGGTCACGCCGGCCGGCACGGCGGTCGCCGCGGGCTTCGTCGTGCCGTACGAGGAGACCGGCGTGGCCGCCGGAGCCGCGGCCGTGGCGTGGATCGCCGTCGTGACCGCCGCCTTCCGGGGGCTGGACCACGCCGACGGGCTGGCCGGCACGGTCGGCGCGGTGGGCGCGTTCGGGGTCGCCGCGTGCGCCACGGCCGAGCTGATGGACGGCCTCGCCGCGCTGCTGGGCGTGCTGGCCGCCGCGCTCGCCGGGTTCCTGCTGCACAACTGGTTCCCCGCGCAGGCGGGCCTCGGGGCGGCCGGCGCGCTGTTCACCGGTTTCCTGCTGGCCGCGTCGGCGGTTTTCGTACGGGCCGGGCAGGGAATCGGAGCCGGGGCGTCCGTGCTGTACGCGCTGACGGCGATCGCGTGTGCGGACGCGGCCCTGGTGGTACTCGGGCGGCGGCTCGACCGCCGTACCGTGACCCGTGGACGCCCCGACCACCTCGGGCACCGGTTGCGGCGGCTCGGTCTCGCGCCCCGCGCGGTGCCGGTGCTGCTGGGCGCCGGTGCCGCGGCAGGGGTGCTGGTCGCGGTGTGCGTGCACACCGGCAGGCTGTCCCCCGGGGCGGCGTGGTGGGTCGCGGCGGGCGTCGCGGCGCTCGTGCTGATGCTGGTGAGGCGTCCCGTCACCCCTGTTTTCCGTCCGCGTCAACGTGTCGCCAGCGCGTCGCCGCAGGTCACAGCGCAGTTGCGTGTAAGGAGCGGATAAGAGTTGAGTCTGCTCGACTCAGCTCTGTTGACCCGGCGGCGGCCGTCATGCATGCTTGAGTCTGTTCCACTCAAGTCAGCTGGAGGAATCGAAATGGCACGTGCGGTCGGCATCGACCTGGGCACGACTAACTCCGTCGTCAGCGTTCTGGAGGGCGGCGAGCCCACCGTCATCACCAACGCCGAGGGCGCCAGGACCACGCCTTCCGTCGTCGCCTTCGCCAAGAACGGTGAGGTGCTGGTCGGCGAGGTGGCCAAGCGCCAGGCCGTGACCAACGTCGACAGGACCATCCGGTCGGTCAAGCGCCACATGGGCACCGACTGGAAGATCAACCTGGACGGCAAGGACTTCAACCCGCAGCAGATCAGCGCCTTCGTGCTGCAGAAGCTGAAGCGGGACGCCGAGGCGTACCTGGGCGAGAAGGTGACCGACGCGGTCATCACCGTCCCGGCGTACTTCAACGACGCCGAGCGCCAGGCGACCAAGGAGGCCGGCGAGATCGCCGGTCTGAACGTGCTGCGCATCGTCAACGAGCCGACGGCCGCCGCCCTGGCGTACGGCCTCGACAAGGACGACCAGACGATCCTCGTCTTCGACCTCGGTGGCGGTACCTTCGACGTCTCCCTCCTGGAGATCGGCGACGGTGTCGTCGAGGTGAAGGCCACCAACGGTGACAACAACCTCGGTGGTGACGACTGGGACCAGCGCGTCGTCGACTACCTGGTCAAGCAGTTCCAGGCCGGTCACGGCGTGGACCTGGCCAAGGACAAGATGGCGCTGCAGCGTCTGCGTGAGGCCGCCGAGAAGGCGAAGATCGAGCTGTCCTCGTCCACCGAGACCTCGATCAACCTCCCCTACATCACGGCTTCCGCCGAGGGCCCCCTGCACCTCGACGAGAAGCTGACCCGCGCCCAGTTCCAGCAGCTGACCGCGGACCTGCTCGAGCGCTGCAAGACCCCGTTCAACAACGTGATCAAGGACGCCGGCATCTCCGTCAGCGAGATCGACCACGTCGTCCTGGTCGGCGGTTCGACCCGTATGCCCGCCGTCGCCGAGCTGGTCAAGGACCTCACCGGCGGCAAGGAGGCCAACAAGGGCGTCAACCCGGACGAGGTCGTCTCCATCGGCGCCGCGCTCCAGGCCGGTGTCCTCAAGGGCGAGGTCAAGGACGTCCTCCTGCTGGACGTCACCCCGCTGTCCCTCGGTATCGAGACCAAGGGCGGCATCATGACCAAGCTGATCGAGCGCAACACCACGATCCCGACCAAGCGTTCCGAGATCTTCACGACGGCCGAGGACAACCAGCCGTCGGTGCAGATCCAGGTCTACCAGGGCGAGCGCGAGATCGCGGCGTACAACAAGAAGCTCGGCATGTTCGAGCTGACCGGTCTGCCGCCGGCGCCGCGTGGCGTCCCGCAGATCGAGGTCTCCTTCGACATCGACGCCAACGGCATCATGCACGTCACGGCGAAGGACCTCGGCACCGGCAAGGAGCAGAAGATGACCGTCACCGGCGGTTCGTCGCTCCCGAAGGACGAGGTCGAGCGCATGCGCCAGGAGGCCGAGAAGTACGCGGAGGAGGACCACGCCCGCCGCGAGGCCGCCGAGGCCCGCAACCAGGGCGAGCAGCTCGTCTACCAGACCGAGAAGTTCCTCACGGACAACGCGGACAAGGTGCCCGGCGAGATCAAGACCGAGGTCGAGGCCGCCGTCGCCGAGCTGAAGGAGAAGCTCAAGGGCGAGGACACCGCCGAGATCCGCACGGCCACGGAGAAGGTCGCCGCCGTCTCGCAGAAGCTGGGCCAGGCGATGTACGCCGACGCCCAGGGTGCGCAGGCCGCGGGCGGCGCCTCCGCCGGCGCCGGTGAGGCCAAGGCCGACGACGACGTCGTCGACGCCGAGATCGTCGACGAGGACCGGAAGGACGGTGCGGCGTGACGGAAGAGACCCCGGGCTTCGACGAGCAGCAGCAGCCCGATGTCCCTTCCGGCGCCACGTCCGACGACGCCGAGCCGCAGGCCGCCGCTCCCTCTCCCGAGGAAGAGGCGGCCCCGGCCGGGGACACCGAGCAGAACGCCGCTCTGGTGGCCCAGCTGGACCAGACCCGCAGCGCGCTGAACGAGCGCACGCAGGACCTCCAGCGCCTCCAGGCCGAGTTCCAGAACTACCGCCGCCGTGTCGAGCGGGACCGGGCAGCCGTGAAGGAGACCGCCGTGGCGAATCTCCTGACCGAACTGCTCCCGGTGCTGGACGACATCGGCCGCGCCCGTGAGCACGGCGAGCTGGTCGGCGGCTTCAAGTCGGTGGCCGAGTCGCTGGAGACCACGGCGGCCAAGCTGGGCCTCCAGCAGTTCGGCAAGGAGGGCGAGCCCTTCGACCCGACGATCCACGAGGCCCTGATGCACTCCTACGCCCCGGACGTCACCGAGACGACGTGCGTGGCGATCCTGCAGCCGGGGTACCGCATCGGCGAGCGCACCATCCGCCCCGCGCGGGTGGCCGTCGCCGAGCCGCAGCCCGGCGCGCAGACGGTCAAGCCGGCCGAGGAGGGCACGGAGGCGCAGGCCGAAGGGGAGAACAAGGAGAACGGTGGCCCGGAGGAGGGCTGACGTCACGGCTGACGCAGGGAAGGAGGGACGTCGGGGATGAGCACCAAGGACTTCATCGAGAAGGACTACTACAAGGTCCTCGGCGTCCCCAAGGACGCCACCGAGGCCGAGATCAAGAAGGCGTACCGGAAGCTCGCCCGCGAGTACCACCCGGACGCCAACAAGGGGAACGCCAAGGCGGAGGAGCGGTTCAAGGAGATCTCCGAGGCGAACGACGTCCTCGGCGACCCCAAGAAGCGCAAGGAGTACGACGAGGCGCGCGCCCTCTTCGGCAACGGCGGGTTCCGTCCGGGGCCGGGCGCGGGCGGCGGCTCCTTCAACTTCGACCTCGGCGACCTCTTCGGCGGTCAGGCCGGCGGCCAGGGCGGCTTCGGCGGCGGGCTCGGTGACGTCTTCGGGGGCCTGTTCAACCGGGGCGGCCCGGGGACCCAGCGGACCCAGCCGCGCCGGGGCCAGGACATCGAGTCCGAGGTGACGCTCAGCTTCACCGAGGCCATCGAGGGCGCGACCGTCCCGCTGCGGATGTCGTCGCAGTCGCCCTGCAAGGCCTGTTCGGGCACCGGCGACAAGAACGGCACACCGCGCGTGTGCCCGACCTGCGTCGGCACCGGTCAGGTGGCGCGGGGCTCGGGCGGCGGCTTCTCGCTGACCGACCCCTGCCCGGACTGCAAGGGCCGCGGTCTGATCGCGGAGGAGCCCTGCGAGGTCTGCAAGGGCAGCGGCCGGGCCAAGTCCTCGCGGACGATGCAGGTGCGCATCCCCGCGGGGGTCAGCGACGGCCAGCGGATCAGGCTGCGCGGCAAGGGGGCGCCCGGCGAGCGGGGCGGCCCCGCGGGCGACCTGTACGTCGTCGTGCACGTCGGCGCCCACCCGGTCTTCGGCCGCAAGGGCGACAACCTGACGGTCACGGTGCCGGTGACGTTCCCCGAGGCGGCCCTCGGGGGCGAGATCCGGGTGCCGACGCTGGGCGGCCCGCCGGTGACGCTGAAGCTGCCGCCGGGCACACCCAACGGGCGCACCCTGCGCGCCCGCGGCAAGGGGGCGGTCCGCAAGGACGGCACCCGCGGTGATCTGCTGGTCACCGTCGAGGTGAGTGTTCCCAAGGACCTGTCGGGGAAGGCTCGTGACGCCCTGGAGGCGTATCGCGAGGCAACCGCGGACCAGGATCCGCGGGCGGAGCTGTTCCAGGCCGCGAAGGGAGCTTGATGCGATGGACGGCCGTCGACGCAACCCGTACGAACTGACCCAGGACACCCCGGTCTACGTCATTTCGGTGGCGGCCCAGCTCTCCGGCCTGCACCCGCAGACGCTGCGTCAGTACGACCGTCTGGGACTTGTGTCGCCGGACCGTACGGCGGGCCGGGGCCGGCGCTACTCGGCCCGTGACATCGAACTGCTCCGTCAGGTGCAGCAGTTGTCGCAGGACGAGGGCATCAACCTGGCCGGAATCAAGCGCATCATCGAACTGGAGAACCAGGTCGCCGCCCTCCAGGCCCGTGTGGCCGAACTGGAGGACGCGCTCGACGGCGCGGCGGCGGCCATGCGTCAGCGCGAGGCAGCCGTCCATGCCTCGTACCGCCGTGACCTGGTGCCCTACCAGGAGGTGCAGCAGACGAGCGCGTTGGTGGTCTGGCGTCCCAAGCGCCAGCAGCAGTCCGACTGACGGCGCGCGAAGGCGAAGAGGGGCCCGTGGGTTCGTTGAACCCACGGGCCCCTTCCCTTATGTACGAGCACACCTGTGGCTATGGTATGCCTGCGTGTCCAGGTGATCCCCGCGGAGTGTCCGCAGGACTTTCACGAGTTCAGCGCACCGTGTCGTGTTCATCTCGTTAAGTGGCTGCCTCTTGACGCGGTGGACGCCGAAGCGTTGGCTTTTCAGTCACATGGGCCGCAAAGCTGTGCCCACGTCCAATACGCACCTGAAGTGAGCCCTCGCATGCGTCGTATCGCCATATCCGTGGCCGCCGTCTCCATGTCCGTCACGCTCGCCGGCTGCGGCATGCTCGACGCGACGGGCAGCAGCGACGACGCGAGCCCCGTCAAGGGCGACGACATCACGGTGGGCCTGCTCCTCCCGGAGAAGGCCAACACGCGCTACGAGCAGTTCGACTACCCCATCTTCAAGAAGAAGGTGGAGTCGCTCACCAACAGCAAGGGCAAGGTCGAGTACGCCAACGCCGAGGCGGACGCGGACAAGCAGGCCTCCCAGATGCAGCGCATGATCGACAAGCAGGTCGACGTCATCGTGCTGGACGCGGTGGACGCGCACGGCATCGCGGAGAGCGTCTCCAAGGCGAAGGACGCCGGCATCCCGGTCATCGCCTACGACCGGCTCGCCGAGGGCCCGATCGACGCGTACATCTCCTTCGACAACTCCCTCGTCGGCGAGGTGCAGGGGCGCTCCCTGCTGGAGGCGCTGGGCGGCGACCTGAGTATCACCGACAAGATCGTGATGATGAACGGCTCGTCCACCGACCCCAACGCCAAGCAGTTCAAGGCGGGCGCGCTGTCCGAGCTCAAGGGCAAGGTCACCATCGCCAAGTCCTTCGACACCAAGGACTGGGACCCGAAGAACGCCGAGAAGAACATGAAGGAGGCCATCAGCGAGATCGGCCTCGACAACATCGAGGGTGTCTACTCCGCCAACGACGGCATGGCGGGCGGCATCGTCAAGGCGCTGCGCGCCGCGGGCGTGACCAAGCTGCCGCCCATCACCGGCCAGGACGCGGAACTCGCCGCGGTGCAGCGGATCGTGACCGGCGAGCAGTACATGAGCGTCTACAAGTCCTACCCCGAAGAGGCCGAGAACGCCGCAGAGATGGCCGTGGCGAAGGTCCAGGGCCGGGACATCCAGTTCGACGCGCTCACCCGCGACCGCGTCGACAGCCCCACCGACCAGGACATCCCGGCGCAGCTGGTGCCCGTGGTCGCGCTGACCCAGGACAACCTGGAGGACACCGTCCTCGCCGACGGCTTCTACGAGGTGTCCGACATCTGCACCGGCGAATTCAAGGACGCCTGCGCGGAGATCGGGCTCAAGCAGTAACTCTGTACGCGTCCGTACATATTCGGCCACCCGCCGGTCCCCGGGCCGGTGCGGTGGCCGGTCCCGTGTTGCACAGCAGGTTCCGGCCGCGCATAGTTGCGCTGCGGAAAGACGCTGATACCGGGGGTGGGATGGGCGATGGCCGGGCACGGGGCGGAGGAGCATCCGCACGGTGCTGACCGACTGTGCGAGGCCGGGGACCGCGTGTACTCCCGGGCCGTACGGCGCGGACGGCTGCCGCGCCGGGAGGCCGAGCGGGTCCCCTGCCTGCTGGAGCTGGCCCTGCTGCACCCCGACCCGGACGACATGGACTGGCTGGTCCCCACCTCCCCGCAGGAGGTCATGACCCGGCTGCTGCGCGGCATGTACGACGAGGTGAGCGCGAGCCAGCGCCGGGTCGGCTCGGCGGTCGCCGCCTTCGAGTGGTACGCGGGTCTCGGCCGCCAGGTGCCGGCCCCGGGCGGGTCCTCCGAGGGCCCCGCGATCCGCGTCCTGGACGGACTGGCGCGTATCCAGGCCGCGATGGACGAGGCGACGCAGGCGTGCACCACCGAGGTGCTCACCGTCCAGCCCGGCGGCATCCGGCGCGAGGCCGAGCTGTCGGAGGGCCTGCACCGGGCGATGGCGCTGCGTGGGCGGGGCGTGCGGATGCGGGACCTGTACACCCATGTGGCCCGGCACGGGCACGGGTTGCTCAGCTATCTGGAGCTGTTGGGCGACGCGGTGGAGGCGCGGACGCTGGACGAGGTCATCGAGCGGCTGATCCTCTTCGACCGCACGGTCGCCTTCATCCCCGCGAACTCCGAGCGCACGATGGCGCTGGAGCTGCGGCACCCGGCGCTGGTGGAGTACCTGGGCACGGTCTTCGAGCGCCTGTGGCGCCTCGCCATCCCGCTGACCGCGCCGCTCCCCGACACGGGCATCGAGGGCATCTCGCACCGCGAACAGTCCATCGCGGCACTCCTGGCGGAGGGCCACCAGGACGCGGTCGTCGCGGAACGCCTGGGCATCAGCGTCCGCACCTGCCGCGCCCACATCGCCCGCCTCTCGGAGACGCTGGGGGCGGCGAGCCGGACGCAGCTGGGGGTGCGGATCGCGCAGGCGGGGCTGGACGGCGCACGGCCGCCGGTGGTCATTCCGCCTGGTCGAGGATCCCCGACCGCCCGATGAGGTAGCCGAGCTGCGCGCGGCTGCCGCTGCCCAGGACCGCGGCGAGCTTGGCGATGTGCTCCCGCGCGGTGCGGATGTTCATGCCGAGCCGGTCGGCGATGACGGCGTCGGTGTGTCCCTCGACGAGCAGGGAGGCGATGGCGCGCTGGCGCGGGGTGACGCCGTTGAGGGTGGGCTTCCGGTCCGCCTCCGGGTACATGGGCGAGGCGAGGTGCCACAGCCGGTCGAAGGTGGTGACCAGGAACGTCACGATCGCCGGGTGCCGGACTTCCAGGGCCGTGGAGCGTTCGGGGCCGGCCGGGATGAAGGCGACCTCGCGGTCGACGATGACGAGACGGTCGGTGATCTCGTCCAGGGAGCGCGCCTCGACGTCGCCGCTGAGGCGTTCGTAGCGCCAGGCCAGCGAGGGCGCGTGGCGCAGGGTGTGCTGGTACAGGGCGCGGATGCGGCCGCCGCGGTCCAGCAGGGCCTGGTCGCGCCGGACGGCGGGCTCGTGGACGGCCGGGTCGAAGCGGACGTAGCTGCGGTACGGCTGGACCGCGAGGAGTTCCGTCGCGTCGGCCATCGCATCGCCGATGACCCGCCCGATGCGCTCCATGCCGTTGTGCCGGGTGACGAGGGAGGACTCCTGCTCCGCCGGCTCACGGGCGCGCAGCAGCGGGGCCAGGGTCTCCGCGAGCCGTTCCTGACGCCGCCGCTCCTCGGCGACGCGGTCCTCGGAGGCGCGCAGCAGCCGGTGCAGGGCGAGGTGCGGCGGGACTGGCTCCAGGCGCTCGGGGTCGTCCTGGGCGGGGCGGAGGAGGCCGAGGCGGAGCAGGAGGGGGGCCTCCGCGTCCGTCGCGGCGGGCAGGCGGCCCTCGTCCAGGGCACGGGCGTACAGGTCCAGTGCCTCCGCCCGGAGGGCCTCGGTGGCCTCGTGTGGCGCGTCGCCGCTCATGCTGGTCGCCCCCCGGTCAGTGGTCCTGCTCGAGAATGCCCGACTGTGCGATGAGATACCCCAGTTGGGCACGGCTTCCGCTGCCGAGCGCGGTGGCCAGTTTCGCTATGTGCGCCCGGCAGGTGCGGACGTTCATGCCGAGGCGGCGCGCGATGGCCTCGTCGACGTGTCCCTCGACGAGCAGCTTGGCGATCGAGTGCTGGATGTCGGTGAGGCCGTCCGCGGCGGTCTCGTAGGGGGTGCCGGCGGTGAGCGGGACCGCCCGGCCCCACATGAACTCGAAGACCTTGATGAGGTAGCGGACCAGCCCGGGGTGGCGCAGTTCGAGGGCGACCTGGCGGTCGTCCCGGACGGGGATGAAGGCGACGGTGTCGTCGCAGATGATGAGGCGTTCGACGAGCTCGTCGATGGTGCGGTACTCCACCTTGCCGTCGGCGAACTGCTCGGTCCAGGCGATGCGTTCGGGGTTGTACCGTGCGGTGTGCTGGTAGAGCGTCCTGATGCGCACCCCGCGTTCGATGAGGGGCCGGTCGCGCTCCAGCGCCTCGATCAGGCGCTGCTCCGGGTGACGGTTCTTCGGCTGGACGGTGAGGACTTCGTGCCGGCATTGCGAGGTCGCCAGGTCGAGCGCCTCGTTGATCCTGTCGAGTCCTTCGAGCACGGTGATGGAGTGTGCCGGTTCCGTCAGGGGTGCGCCGAGTCCTATGAAGGGCTCGAACGTCTCCGCCAGTTCCATGGTCAGCCGTCTGCGTTCGGTGATCTCGCGCTCGATCGGGTCGAGGCGCTGCGCCAGGACGACGGACGGCGGGACGGGGCGCAGCCAGTCGGGGTCGTCGGGATCGGGGTGGAGCAGGGAGAAGTCGACCAGGCAGGGTGCGGCTTCGGCCTCCGCCCGGGGGATACGTCCCGTGCGCAGAGCGTTCGCGTACAGACGACTTCCTTCCGCGCACAGCTCCGTCATGGGATGGGGATGCACGGTTTTGGTCCGATTCGTTGACAAATCTCCACCCCCCAGGCTCCTGAACATGCAGGAACATGATGCACCGATCGTGTGGCCATGACGTGCCCGAATGAGCCATCGTCTTACTTGACGGGGGAAAAGGGGACCTTCGAGTGAGGACGAAGCCGACTATGCGTAAGAGAATGCTTCGCTCGGTGCTTGTCGCCGCCTTCTCCGCCGTTGTGGCCTTCGGTGCGCTGAGTGGCCCTGCCGGCGCACAGAGCGACGTGGAGGGTGACACGGTCTGGTCGAGTGAGGCCGTGGGCGCGGGTGACGGCGAGGACGTGGTCTACCGCCCGGCAGACACTGTCTGGAGCTGACGTGACCACCCCACCTGACGACCGCTCCTTCCGGCGCGAGATGGCCACCGCCTACCGGTCCGGATGGCACTTCATCGACCTGGTCACCGCCATCCCCCACAGCGGTGACTCGTTGATGGTGACCGTCTTCGGTGAGCCCGTGGTCGTCACCCGCGACGAGGACGGCGACGTGCGGGCGTACCGGTGCCTGCGCCGGCCCAGGGGGGCGCCCAAGCCCGTCCGGTGCGCCATCCGGTACGGCATGATCTTTGTGAACCTGGACCAGCGGGACCACCGTCAGGTGGAGTCCGACTCCCGGTCCCCGCGGACCATCTCGGCCACCCCCCGCAGTGCCTGACGCGATTCCCCCGTCGTAAAAAGATCGCGCAGGTGCTTCCCCCCGCAGCGGCGTCACCGTGACCTGAACACGGTGACGCCGCTGCAGTTTTGGGCGACATTTCGGGGTATCACCCGGGTCGGCTGATGGCCGGAAGCCATCGCTTTCCGGTGATGATCACACCGCTCCTCACCCTCGCCCCATCGCCCGCGTGAGGGCGATCTCGATGACGACCCGGTCCGGGTTGGGCCCCGGCATCCGCCCGTACCGCTCGGCGTACCGCTCCACCGCGTCCTGGACCCGCTCCGGCCCCGTGCGTACCCGCGCGCGTCCCTCCAGCGTCGCCCACCTCCCGCCGTCCACCTGGCAGACCGCGACGGGCGCCCCTTCGTCCCCGGCCGCCCGGATGTGGCGGACCTTCGCGCTGGTCCGGTTGGTGATCACCCGTGCGAGCAGATGTTCCGGGTCGTAGGTGACCCCGACGGGTACCAGATGTGGCGTGCCGTCCGGGCGGAGCGTGGTCAGCGTGCACAGGTGCCGCTCGCGCCAGAAGCTGAGATAGGAGGCGTCCGGATCGCCCGGATCGACCGAATACGTGAGGGCCATGCCCCGGAACTTAGCCCTCAAGCCCTCGCGGGTACGACCTTGAGTGGAATAGACTCAAGTTTGTGGACGTTGGCCGAGTCAGCCAGACGCACGCCGAGGGTCATCGAAGGGCACCAAGGAGGAGAACGGACACGTGGACGCCGAGCTGACCAACCGGAGCCGGGACGCACTGGCCGCCGCCGGCAACCGGGCCGTGACCGAGGGGCACCCCGACCTCACCCCCGCACACCTGCTGCTCGCCCTGCTCGCCGGGCAGGAGAACGAGAACATCACGGACCTGCTCGCCGCGGTGGACGCCGACCAGGCCGCCGTACGCGCCGGGGCCGAGCGCGTCCTCGCCGGGCTGCCGAGCGTCACCGGATCCACGGTGGCGCCGCCCGAGCCCAACCGTGAGCTGCTCGCCGTCGTCGCGGACGCGCAGGCCCGCGCGAAGGAGCTCGGCGACGAGTACCTGTCCACGGAGCATCTGCTGATCGGCATCGCCGCCAAGGGCGGGGCCGCCGGGGAGGTACTGTCCCGGCAGGGCGCCACCGCGGACAAGCTGCAGGAGGCCTTCCAGAAGGCGAGGGGGACGCGCCGGGTGACCACTCCCGACCCGGAGGGCCAGTACAAGGCCCTCGAGAAGTTCGGCACCGACCTGACCGCCGCCGCCCGCGAGGGCAGGCTGGACCCCGTCATCGGACGGGACCAGGAGATCCGGCGGGTGGTGCAGGTGCTCAGCCGCCGTACCAAGAACAACCCCGTGCTGATCGGTGAGCCGGGCGTCGGCAAGACCGCCGTCGTCGAGGGGCTCGCCCAGCGGATCGTCAAGGGCGACGTGCCCGAGTCGCTGAAGAACAAGCGGCTGGTCGCGCTCGACCTGGGCGCGATGGTCGCGGGCGCCAAGTACCGCGGCGAGTTCGAGGAGCGGCTGAAGACCGTGCTCGCGGAGATCAAGGAGTCCGACGGGCAGATCATCACGTTCATCGACGAGCTGCACACGGTCGTCGGCGCGGGCGCCGGAGGCGACTCCGCGATGGACGCCGGCAACATGCTGAAGCCGATGCTGGCGCGCGGCGAGCTGCGCATGGTCGGCGCGACCACGCTGGACGAGTACCGCGAGCGGATCGAGAAGGACCCGGCGCTGGAGCGGCGCTTCCAGCAGGTGCTGGTCGCCGAGCCGTCCGTGGAGGACTCCATCGCGATCCTGCGCGGCCTCAAGGGCCGTTACGAGGCGCACCACAAGGTGCAGATCGCCGACAGCGCGCTGGTCGCCGCGGCGACCCTCTCCGACCGGTACATCACCTCCCGCTTCCTGCCGGACAAGGCCATCGACCTGGTCGACGAGGCCGCCTCCCGGCTGCGGATGGAGATCGACTCCTCGCCCGTCGAGATCGACGAGCTGCAGCGGGCCGTGGACCGGCTGCGGATGGAGGAGCTGGCCCTCAGCAAGGAGACGGACCAGGCCTCCAAGGAGCGCCTGGAGAAGCTGCGCCGCGACCTCGCCGACAAGGAGGAGGAGCTGCGCGGTCTCACCGCCCGCTGGGAGAAGGAGAAGCAGTCCCTCAACCGGGTCGGTGAGCTGAAGGAGAAGCTGGACGAGCTGCGCGGCCAGGCCGAACGCGCCCAGCGCGACGGCGACTTCGACACGGCGTCCAAGCTGCTCTACGGCGAGATCCCGGCCCTCGAACGCGACCTGGAGGCCGCCTCCGAGGCCGAGGAGGAGGTCGCGAAGGACACCATGGTCAAGGAGGAGGTCGGCGCGGACGACATCGCCGACGTCGTCGCCTCCTGGACCGGCATCCCGGCCGGCCGCCTGATGGAGGGCGAGACGCAGAAGCTGCTGCGCATGGAGGAGGAGATCGGCAAGCGGCTGATCGGGCAGTCCGAGGCCGTGCGCGCCGTCTCCGACGCGGTGCGGCGTTCGCGCGCCGGGGTGTCCGACCCGGACCGGCCCACCGGCTCCTTCCTGTTCCTCGGCCCGACCGGTGTCGGCAAGACCGAGCTGGCCAAGGCGCTCGCGGACTTCCTCTTCGACGACGAGCGGGCGATGGTCCGCATCGACATGTCGGAGTACAGCGAGAAGCACAGTGTGGCCCGGCTGGTCGGCGCGCCCCCCGGCTACGTCGGCTACGAGGAGGGCGGCCAGCTCACCGAGGCGGTGCGGCGCCGGCCGTACAGCGTGGTGCTGCTGGACGAGGTGGAGAAGGCGCACCCGGAGGTCTTCGACATCCTGCTCCAGGTGCTGGACGACGGCCGTCTCACCGACGGCCAGGGCCGCACGGTGGACTTCCGCAACACGATCCTGGTGCTGACGTCGAACCTGGGCAGCCAGTACCTGGTGGACCCGGTCAGCTCCGAGGAGGAGAAGCGGGAGCAGGTGCTCGAGGTGGTCCGGGCGTCGTTCAAGCCGGAGTTCCTCAACCGCCTGGACGACCTGGTCGTCTTCTCCGCGCTCACCAAGGCCGAGCTGGAGCGGATCGCGGGGCTCCAGATCGACGGGCTGGCCCGTCGGCTCGCCGAGCGGCGGCTCACCCTGGACGTCACGCCCGAGGCGCTTCAGTGGCTGGCCGAGGAGGGCCTGGACCCGGCGTACGGCGCGCGGCCGCTGCGCCGGCTGGTGCAGACCGCGATCGGCGACCGGCTCGCCAAGGAGATCCTGTCCGGCGAGATCAAGGACGGCGACACGGTCCGGGTGGACCGTTTCGGGGACGAGCTGATCGTCGGCCCCGCCACGGGCAAGACACTCTGAGTCACGCTTCCGCTTGCCGGGCCTGACGTGACGTGCGGATCTCCCGCGCGCACGTTGGGCCCGCGGTCTTTCCGGGTACCCCGGACCTGACCGGATCGAGTCAGCCCTCGGCTGACAGGCCCCGTCGGGGCTTGCCACCCCCCTCCCCGCATGGGGGAGGATGGCGGGATCCGTACGAAGGGAAATACACGGTGACCATCGACCCGTCCTCGATTCCGAATTTCGGGGGCCAGCAGCCCGAGCCGCAGCCCCAAGGACCGGCGGGCCCCGTCGTCCCGGATCAGGACCTCGTGAAGCAGCTCCTCGACCAGATGGAGCTCAAGTACGTCGTCGACGACGAGGGTGACCTCGCGGCGCCGTGGGAGCAGTTCCGCACGTACTTCATGTTCCGTGGGGAGGGCGACCAGCAGATCTTCTCCGTCCGGACGTTCTACGACCGGCCGCACCAGATCGACGAGAAGCCCGCGCTGCTGGAGTCCATCGACGACTGGAACCGGCGCACGCTGTGGCCCAAGGTGTACACGCACACCCATGACGACGGCACGGTCCGTCTCATCGGTGAGGCGCAGATGCTGATCGGCATGGGCGTCAGCCTGGAGCACTTCGTCTCCTCGACGGTCAGCTGGGTGCGGGCCGCCATCGAGTTCGACAAGTGGCTCGTCGAGCAGCTCGGCCTGGAGCAGGAGATCAACGACGCGGACAAGCCCGACGACGACGCGTAAGCGCCCACACGCGCGAGCGGCGGCGCCGGCCAGGCGCCCGCCGTGAGGGAGCCCAGCCCGGCCCGAAGACCGGCCCACCGGCCGGTCACGGTGCCGGGCTCTCTCCTGCGTGTTTTCCGCCCTGCCGGGCTGCCTATCCTTGGGGCCATGACAGCCGAGCCGGCCCCGCGCGACGACGACCGAGGCGGCCTGCGCGCCTCCCACGACGACCGTGAGGCGGTGGTGGAGCAGCTGCGCGACGCGGCCGCCGAGGGCCGCATCGACCTCGACGAGCTGGACGAGCGGCTGGAGCGGGCGCTGACCGCGAAGACCTACGCGGAGCTGGACACCCTCACCGCCGACCTGCCGAGGCCGCCGTCCCCGGCCGACCTGCCGATCCTGGAACTGAAGGGCGGCCTCCACGGAGCGTCCCGCGGCCCCGCCCGCTGGGAGGTCCCGGCGCATGTGATCGCGCGCGGCGGCCTGGGCGGGGTGAAGGTCGACTTCAGCCGCGCCGAGTGCCGGCTGCCCGAGGTCACGGTGGAGGCGTACGGGGAGGCGGCGGGCGTGACGATCGTCGTCCCGGACGGCTGGGAGGCCGACACCGGCGCCTTCGACCCCGGCATCGGCGGTCTGAAGGACACCACCACCCCGGGCCGTCTCCCGGGCACCCCCCTGATCCGCGTCGTCGGCTCCGGCGGCATGGCGGGCGTGGTGGTCCGGCACCCGAACCGGTGGGAGCGGCGGAAGCTGGCGAGCAACCCGCCGCGGGGTTAGCCGCGGGTCGCCGGACCGCCGATCCTGCGGGTGAGGCGGCCGATCAGCACCGCGTTGACCAGGCCGGCGAGGGTGATGCCGGCGGTGAAGAGCAGCGTGCCCAGCCAGGGGAGTGCGTACTCGGCGGGCGACGAGACCGCCACGGCGAGAAAGCTGAGCGGGGCCGCCGCGAGGATCGGCCAGATGCCCGCGAACCCGGGGTCCGGCGACAGCAGCACGGCGTACAGGAAGGTGCCCAGGGCCGCCGCGACCACGGCGACGTAGACCCGTGCGGGCCAGTTGTCGACGGCGGCCGCGAGCAGCGCGCGGCGCGGGCGCGCCGAGGGCGCCTGGACCGGGAGCTGCTCCGCCGGTCTGCGGTCCGGTCTGCGGAGGAGCGCGCCGACCGCGGCGGCGTTCACCAGGGCGCACAGCAGCAGCCACCCGCCCCCCACCACGGCCGCCGCCACCTGGGCCGGCCCGCTCCCCGCCGCAACGGCCCCGAAGGGAAGGAGGATCGGCAGGAAGGACAGTGGCGCCGTGAGCAGCGTCGGCGCCATGGCGTACGGACTGTCCGGGGCGACGACCGGCGCCAGGACGCCGAGGCCGACGACTCCCAGGTAGGCGCGGGCGGCCAGGCCGTCCGTGGCGAGTGCGAGGAGGCGACGCGGGCTGAAGCGGGGAGAGGTCGGCATCGAAGGCCCTTCCTGAGCCGGTACGGGTTGGTGTTCGCCACGATGACCGGCAACGCCGTGCCCCGGCATGAGTACCGGTACTCAGCACCGGCGCTAGGGCACTCATCCGCACCCCCGTCGAGGTCAACCCGTACTCACCAGCGCGCACTCCGCCCACACCGTCTTCCCCACCGGCTCCCGCGGCTCCCACCCCCAGCGCTCCGCCAGGACGTCCACCAGGAGCAGGCCCCGGCCGGACTCGCCCTCGGGCGGCGCCACGGGCGTGGCCAGGGGAGGCCGCTTGTCCGAGGCGGCGTCCGCGACTTCGGCCCGGACCAGGCCCGCCGTCCGGTCGAGCACCAGCCGTACGCCGAAGTCCCGGCCCGGGACGTGTCCGTGCCGTACGGCGTTCGCTGCCAACTCCCCTACAACCAGGGCGACCGTGCACGACACGTCCGACGCCGGCGGGTGTCCCCACCCCTCCAGACACCGCACGGCGAACCGCCGGGCGAGCCGCGCGCCGTGCGGCGAGGAGGGGAACTGCGCTGCGGCCGTGGGGGCGAGGGGTTCTGTGAGCACGGCGTGGTCCGTCCTTCTCTGTGAGTGACTTGTCACGTTCCGTGGTCAACGTTCGACGGTCCGGCCTACTCTCAGAAGGGGGTGCGGGCTTACCTTTCAGGCCATAAGGAACGGAAGTGACGCTTTGGCCAACGGAATTGACCCCAGTACGTCGATGGCCGCGCTGTTCGGCGCACGGGTGCGGAGACTGCGGACGGCGGCCGGGCTCACGCAGGCCGAACTCGGCGCGCTCACCCACGTGGTGAGCACCCGGATCACCCAGATCGAGCGCGCGTCGGGCGCGAAACCGACGCTGGAGCTGGCGCGGGCGTTGGATGCGGCGCTCGGTGCGGACGATCTGCTCGTGGAGCTGTGGCCGTACGTGTACCGGGAGGCGTTTCCGGACTGGTCGCGGAAGTTCATGGAGTACTCGGAGCGGGCGGTCGCGGTGCGGCAGTACGCGGCCCATGTGGTGCCGGGTCTGTTGCAGACCGAGGACTACGCCAGGGCTGTGCTCAAAGTCGGCCGAACGCTCAGCAGCGAGGCGCAGTTGGAGGAGCGGGTCGCCCTCCGCATGGGACGACAGGAGCGCCTCGGCGCGCCGGATCGGCCGGAGCTGTGGGTCGTGCTCGACGAGGCGGTGCTCCGGCGCCCGGTGGGCGGGTTGCCGGTGATGCGCGACCAGTTGACGCGGCTGCTCGCTTCGGCGACCGAGCCCCACATCACCGTGCAGGTACTGCCGTTCGACCAGGGAGAGCACGACGTCATGGGCGGCTCCCTGACGGTCCTCACCATGCCGGACGGCAGGGAGGTGGCCTACACGGAAGGCGCGCACCACGGTCAACTCGTCGAAGAACCGGACGAGGTCGCGAGTCTCGCGCTGACCTACGATCGGCTGCGGGCGGCAGCGCTGCCCCCGCTCATGTCGCTCGACATGATCCGATCCGTGAGGGAGGACAACCACCGTGGAGCGAACGTCCCGTCCCGATCTGAGCGTCGCCGCGTGGCGCAAGAGCAGCTACAGCAATCAGGAAGGGGGCGACTGCGTGGAGGTGGCCGACGGCCTCCCCGGCCTCGTCCCCGTACGTGACAGCAAGGTCCCGCAGGGGCCGGCCCTCTGCTTCGCCGGCACCTCCTGGGCCGCCTTCATAGGCGACCTCAAGTCCCGCCGCTCCTGAGCCGGTTCGCGCCCACCGATCCCTCGTCCGCGAGGGCCCGGTGGGCCGCTGACCTCCCCAAAGAACCGGGAGAAAGAACTACCCACCCGCCCACCCTCCCCGCCGGACGGCGGCGCTTCACTCGTGCGGGTGACCGGCTTGCAGGGGCGGGACATGGGCCGTTACGTTCGCGGCGACAACCGCAAACAGAGACGGCCCCCGGCCGGGACTGGCATCCCGAACGAGGGCCTGACCGATCAGGAAGTAGCCCCTTCCCGATGGCTGACTCGCAGTCTAACGCGCGCCTGCGCGCCGACGCCGGTGCTCCGCGCTCCGGAGTGATCCACGTTCGCACCCGTCTCACGGCCGACTTCACCGTGGTCGCCAACGCCCTCGCGCAGCGGCGTGGCAGCGCGGTCACCGTCGGCGTCGCGGTGTACATCCTGTCCCTGCCCAGCGGCAGTCCCGTGACCATCGCGGCCCTGTGCGCGCACTTCACCGAGGGCGAGATCCTGATCTCGCGTGCGCTGAGGGAACTGGAGGCCGCCGGTTACCTGGAGCGCCGCCGCGAGCGGATGCCGTCGGGGCAGATCCGTACGCGGACGTACTTCTACGACGTGCCCGGGGGCACCCCGGAGCCGGACCCGGACGGTCCGCCGGACCCGGAGCCGGACGGTCCGCCGGACCCGCCCCGCCCTTCCAAGCGTCCCGTGGCCGACGAGACCCCCGCCGAGGAACCGTCGGTGGCACTCACCGAAGCGGACCCGCAGGCGGTCGCCGTACTCGCGTCCCTCCGCCACGTCGACCCACGCCTGGTGCTGTCCGAACGGGAGGCCGTGCGACTGGCGCCCGCCGTCACCGCGTGGCTGGCGGCCGGTGTCACAGCCGCCCAGATCACCAGAACGCTGACGACAGGCCTCCCCGACCGCTTCCTGACCCGCCCGGCGGGCCTCCTCGCCTTCCGCCTCCGCGAGACCCCGCTGCCCGCCCCGCCACCCCCGGAGCCCGTGGCCCGCCCGTCCGTCCCGCCCCTCCAGACCTGCGACGGCTGCGACCGCGCCTTCCGCGCCCCGCACCCCGGCCACTGCCGGGACTGCCGCGTCACGATGCCGACCGCCGCCTGACCTCACAGAGAGGTCCGCAACGCCACAGCTCAGCGCCCCGCGTTCTTGAGGCGCGCCGCCGCCTCCTCCAGTACATGCCGCTGCTTGCAGAAGGCGAAGCGGACGAAGGGCGCGCCCATGTCCTGGTGGTCGTAGAAGACCGCTGTGGGGATGGCGACGACGCCCGCGCGTTCCGGGAGGGCGCGGCAGAAGGCGATGCCGTCGGACTCGCCGAGGGGGCGGATGTCGGCGGTGATGAAGTAGGTGCCGGACGGGCGGTAGACGGCCAGGCCCGCCTCCTCCAGGCCCGCCGCGAGGACGTCCCGCTTGGCGAGCATGTCCGCCCGGAAGCCGGTGAAGTACGACTCGGGCAGGGCGAGCGCCTCGGCGACCGCGTACTGGAAGGGGCCCGCGGAGACGTAGGTGAGGTACTGCTTGGCCGAGCGGACGGCCGTGACCAGCGCGGGGGAGGCGGTGATCCAGCCGACCTTCCAGCCGGTGAAGGAGAAGGTCTTGCCCGCGCTGGAGATGGTGACCGTGCGGTCGCGCATGCCGGGGAAGGACGCGAGGGGGATGTGCTCGGCGTCGTCGAAGACGAGGTGCTCGTAGACCTCGTCGGTGACGACGAGGAGGTCCCGTTCCACCGCCAGCTCGGCGATGGACGCCAGCTCCTCGCGGGTGAGGACGGTGCCGGTGGGGTTGTGCGGGGTGTTGATCAGCAGGAGGCGGGTGCGGTCGGTGACGGCGTCGCGCAGCTCGTCCAGGTCGAGGCGGAAGCGGCCCTCGCCGGGGCGGAGCGTGACGGGGACGCGGGTGCCGCCGGCCATGGCGATGGAGGCGGCGTAGGAGTCGTAGTACGGCTCCAGGGCGATCACCTCGTCGCCCGGCTCGACCAGCGCGAGCAGGGAGGCGGCGATCGCCTCGGTCGCGCCGGCGGTGACCAGGACCTCGGTGTCGGGGTCGACGGACAGGCCGTACCGGCGCTGTTGGTGGGCGGCGATGGCGGTGCGCAGCTCGGGGATGCCGGGGCCCGGCGGGTACTGGTTGCCGCGCCCGTCCCGCAACGCCCGCACGGCGGCCTCCCTGACCTCCTCGGGCCCGTCGGTGTCGGGGAATCCCTGCCCGAGGTTGATGGCCCCGGTGCGCAGGGCCAGCGCCGACATCTCGGCGAAGATCGTCGTCCCGAACTCCGCGAGCCGACGGTTGAGAAGAGGACGATCACTGGAGGTCATGCGGGCCATCCTCCGCCGGATCGAGGGCGTCCTCAACTCACCGGCGCCGACGCGTGCGTGTGAAACCTCTGGAGTTGCTCAACTCTGCTTTGGGCGCGGAGCGAGGAGGGCATCTCCCGGTCACACCGTGAGCCAGGCACCCACGGGGGGATGCCACGGGGGATCACGGGGGGACACGGAAGGAGGGTGGCGCCATGATCGTCGGCATCATCCTGGTCGTCGGTTTCGTCCTGGTCGTGACGTTCGCCGTGCGGGCGTCCCGGGGCTCCGGAGCGGGTTCGGGGGGCGGCGGGAGTCACTCCGGGAGCCACTCCGGCGGCAGCTGGTGGGCCGGGGACAGCGGGGGTGGGCACGGATGTGGAGCGTCCTCCGGCGGAGGCTCGTCCTGCGGAGGCGGGTCGTCCTGCGGAGGGGGCGGATGCGGCGGTGGAGGCGGCTGACACGGGGCAGCGCGGCTCCACTTCGGGAGAACGCATCCGCGGCAGCGGGGTCCGCACCTGGGGCGGGCCCCGCTGTGGTGTCTCCGGAGGTGGTGAACCAACCGGTTCCGGATACCGCGTTGTGCGCCGGAGCGCACCGAAGTCAGGGGCGTACGCCGTAGTTGAACACGTGAGCTGTGGAGCCCCCCAGGGGATGGAAAGCCCACGAAGTTGGGTAAAAACGCTGTGGTGGCGGCACAGTTCATGATTCCCTATAAATCAACCAGCGCAGCCGTCGGATCTCCCCGCGGACCCTCTTCCAGCCGGGTGACCGGGCTGACGGGCCGAGTCCCCGGTCCCCGGGGGTGCGCGGACCCGTATCTCTCTCCTGTGTGCTTGCGGAGCCGATCCATGCTCACGACCCTGAACACCGCCTATTCAGATACGCGCGCCGCCGATCTCGCCTGGGCTCTGGGCCGCGAGCCCCTTCCGGCACTGGCCACCCTCGACCTGGAACTCCAGGGCGCCAAGCTGCAGTTGAGACTGCTCGGCGCCTCCCACCAGGTGCTGCTCGAGGAGGAGCGCGGCCTCTGCTCGGAGACGGTGGCGTGCATCCCGGGCAGCAGCACGCCGCTCCCGCTCGGCGTGGCCAAGCGGGTGGACGACTGGGAGTACGAGTTCGCCGCCCGGGTGGAGGTGCTGCCTCCGGGCGCCTTCGCCGGCCGGGCGCAGGAGCTGCTCGCCCTGGTCTCGGACCACCCGCAGGGACTGGCCGGCGTCTTCCCCGGCAGCCCGCACGCGTTCACCGCGATGCTCGCCCGCTGTCACGAGGGCCAGTTCCACTGGCGCACCTGGCACGCCTACCCGCAGGACGGCCAGCTCGTGGCCACCCGGACCCGGGTCGGAGCACGCGTCACCGCGCGCACCGGGGCCGTGCGGGCGTAAACAAATATCACGCGTGTGGGTGACGTTGTGCGATGAGTGCGTGACGTAACGTCCCTGGGGTGATCGATCGGCAGGCCCCCGTTCCGCCCGGCTCCACGCAGACCTGGGACGGTCCGGACGGCCCCCGTAAGGGCGACCCGGGCGACGCGGACGCCCCGGGCGACGCGGACGGCCCGGACGGCCCGGGGAGCACGGTCCCGCTGCCCGTGCGGCAGGGCACCGGACGGTGGCTGGTCCTCGCCGGGGTGTTCGTCTGCGCGGCGTGCGGACTGGTGTACGAGCTGGAACTCGTCGCGCTCGCCGCGTACTTGATGGGCGACTCCGTCGCCCAGACCTCCGTCGTGCTGTCCGTGATGGTCTTCGCGATGGGCATCGGCTCCCTCGCCGCGAAACGGCTGCGGCGGCACGCGGCGGCCGGGTTCGGCGCGATCGAGGCGGCCCTCGCTCTGGTCGGCGGATGCAGCGCCATGGCGCTGTACGCGGTGTTCGCCTGGACCGGCGACTGGGGCGGGATGTGGGCGAGCGGCCCGCGCTGTCTGCTCGTCGCGTTCTCCCTCGCCACCGGGCTGCTCATCGGCGCCGAGGTGCCGCTGCTGATGGAGCTGATCCAGCGGATCCGCCGGCAGGACGCGGGCGGCGCGGTCGCCGACCTGTCCGCCGCGGACTACGTGGGCGCGCTGGTCGGCGGACTCGCCTTCCCCTTCCTTCTCCTGCCCGTCCTCGGCCAGTTGACGGGTGCGCTCATCACCGGCGCGGTCAACGCCGTCGTCGGCGGCGCGCTCGTCCTCGGGCTGTTCCGGCACGACCTCACCCCGCGCGCCCGCCGGCTGCTGCTCACCGCCAACGTGTGCGTGCTCGTGGTGCTCGCCTCGGCGGCCGTCCTCGTCGACGACTTCGAACGGGCCGCCCGGCACGCGCTGTACGGGCCCGATGTACGGGTCGCCGTGCACACCGACGTGCAGGAGGTGCTGCTCACCGGCGGGCGGGGCGGGCGGCCGCTCAACCTGTTCCTCGACGGGCGGCTGAAGGTCAGCGGGAGCGACGAACTCCGGTACCACGAGGCCCTGGTGCACCCCGCGATGCCCGGACGGCACGCGCGCGTGCTGGTGCTCGGCGGGGGCGACGGGCTCGCCGTGCGCGAGGTGCTGCGGCATCCCGGCGTACGGCGGGTCGACGTCGTCGAACTCGACGCGGGCGTGGTGCGGCTGGCCCGCACCGACCCCGCGCTGTCCCGCCTCAACGCGCACTCCTTCGACGACCCGCGCGTCCACGTCACGACCGCCGACGCCTTCGACTGGCTGCGGACCGCGCCCGCCGGGGCGTACGACGTCGTGGTGGCCGACCTGCCGCACCCCGGCATCACCGCCAGCACCAAGCTGTACGCGCAGGAGTTCTACGGGCTGGCCCGGCAGGTGCTCGGCCCGGGCGGGCGGCTCGTGGTGCACGGCGGTGCGGTCGCGTCCCGGCCCCGTGACTTCTGGACGCTCGACGCCACCCTGCGCGCGGCCGGACTGCGCACCACCGCGTACCGGGTGGGCGGACGGCAGGCCGGGTCCGCGGCCGGACCCGACCGCGGGCCCGCGGACACGGCCCGCGCCCACCGCGACTGGGGGTTCGTGCTGGCCGCCGACCGGCACGCCCCGCGGCCCCGTCTCGACCCCGCCGGACCCCGGCCCCGCACGCTCACCGACGCGTCCCTCGCCGCGGACGTCCGGGCGGCGCAACGCACCCGGGTGCCCGGACTCCCGCCGTCCACACTGATCCACCCCCGGTACGGCGACTGACGCGCCGCGACTTCTCGCGGACGGGGGTGCGGTACGGCGTCGCGTGGGTAGGCTCCGCACTCATGGAGCACGAGGTGTTCGTTCCGGTCGAGGCGGAGCGGCTCAGGGAGGTGCTGGACGACCCCGCGCGGGTCGCCCGGGCGGTGCCCGGGCTCCAGCACGACGCCGGTGCGGAACCCGTCACCGGGCGGCTGAAGGTACGGATCGGCGGCTCCTCCATCACCTACCGCGGGTCGGTGCGGATGTCCGCGCGGGACGACGGCGGCTACTCCGTCGAGGGCGAGGCGTCCGAGGCGCGCGGCGACGGGACGGTGCGGCTGTCCCTGCGGCTGACGCCGCGCCCCGCCGACGCGGGTACGGAGCTCGTCGTCACGGGGACCGCCACGGCGGACGGCCGCGTCACGGACCTCCCGCGGGACGCGGTGACCTCGGCGGTCGCCCGCCTGCTGAACCGCTTCGCGGAGAACCTCGCCACGGCGGCGGACGAGCTCGCGGAGCCGCCGGCGCCCCTGGAATCCCCGGAACATCTGGCGGCCGGCGACTTCGAATCCGGCGTGACGACGGACTTCGAGACCACCCCGGAGGCGGAGGACCCGCCTCCGCCGCCACCGCAACGGCCCACGGGCGGGTCGGCGTCCACGTCCCCGTCGGACACCGGCGCGGGGGAGGAGCCCACGCCCGCCTCGGACGCGACACCCGGCGCGGAGGAGGACCCCGGCTCCGCGCCCGCTCCGGAGGCCGAGCCCGGGACGGAAGCCGCGTCCACGCCGGACGACGGACAGGCCCCGGACGACGGACAGGCCCCGGACGACGGACCGGCCCCGGACGACGGTCCGGCGCCCTCGCCCCCCGAGCCCTTGGACGCGGGCCTCCCGGACGCCGTCGACGGCCGCCCCCTCCCCGGTGACGACGCCGACGACTCCCTCGCCGAGGCGGCACACGCGCGCCGGACGATGATCGGCCGCAGCGCCGAAGAGGTCGACCACGCACCCCCACGCGGCCGCTACGCCCCGGTCCCGGCCCCCCAGACGGTCACGTCCTCCACCCCCCTCCGCTGGGCGGCCCCGGCAGCGGCCCTGGCGGTCGCCTCGGCGGTCGTGGCGATCAGGGCCCTACGGCGCCGCCGCTGACGCCCGCTCCCACCCCGTGATCCCCCCAGTAGGGTCGAGGCGTGAGTAACGAACACATCACGCTGACCGCGGGTGACGCGGAGGTGGACGTGCTGCCGGGGAACGGCGGGCGGGTCGGGGGGCTGCGGCTCGGGGGTGTGGAGCTGTTGCGGCAGGGGGAGCGGTTCGGGTGTTTCCCGATGGTTCCCTGGTGCGGGCGGCTGCGGGACGGGCGGTTCATGGACGGCGGCACCGTGCGGCAGATGCCGCTCAACGCGCCCCCGCACGCCATCCACGGCACCGCGCGCAACGCCCCCTGGCGCACCGCCCGCAAGAGCACCGACGAGGCCGTGCTGACGTACGACCTGACCGATCCGTGGCCGTACCCGGGGCGGGTCACGCAGCAGGTGGCGCTCACGGAGGACGCGCTGACGCTCACCATGAGCGTCGAGACGCACGGCTCGTCGTTCCCCGCGCAGCTCGGCTGGCACCCGTGGTTCCTGCGCAACCTCGGCGGTGAGGACGTGACGATCGACTTCGAGCCTGCCTGGCAGGAGGAGCGCGGGGAGGACCATCTGCCGACCGGGCGGCGTATCGACCCGCGGCCCGGCCCGTGGGACGACTGCTTCGGGATGCCCGGCGGCGTCGACGTCACCCTCACCTGGCCGGGGCAGCTCCGGCTGAAGGTGACCAGCCGCGAGGAGTGGGTCGTCGTCTACGACGAGCAGGACGAAGCCGTCTGCGTGGAGCCGCAGACCGGGCCGCCGGACGGGCTGAACACCCACCCGCGCCTGGTCACCCCGCTGGAGCCGCTGGAGGCCTCCACGACCTGGACCTGGACCCGGCTTTAAGCTGACAGGCATGACGGACACGCGTGGCGCGCTGCTGCAGCAGATCAAGGACAAGGCCGTGGTGCACGGCAAGGTGACCCTCTCCTCGGGCATCGAGGCCGACTACTACGTCGACCTGCGCCGCATCACCCTCGACGGCGAGGCCGCCCCGCTCGTCGGACAGGTGCTGCTGGACCTGACCGACGAGCTGGAGTTCGACGCGGTCGGCGGGCTCACCATGGGCGCCGACCCCGTCGCCGCCGCCATGCTGCACGCCGCCGCCGCGCGCGGCCGCAAGCTGGACGCGTTCGTCGTGCGCAAGGCCGCCAAGGCGCACGGCCTGCAGCGCCGCGTGGAGGGCCCGGACATCAAGGGCCGCCGCGTGCTGGTCGTGGAGGACACCTCCACCACCGGTGGCTCCCCGCTCACCGCCGTGGAGGCCGTGCGCGAGGCCGGCGCCGAGGTCGTGGCCGTGGTGACGATCGTCGACCGGGCCACCGGCGCCGCCGAGAAGATCCGCGACGGCGCCGGGGTGCCGTACCTGTTCGCCTACTCCAAGGACGAACTCGGCCTGGACTGACCCGTCCGGCCCCGGCCGACCGGCCATCCACAGGGCGGACGGCGGGATGGACGTTCCGGCCGAGTCTGGAAGGATGTGACCGACAATGACGTCGCATCCAAGGTTCCAGGTCAGGGCCGACAGTACGCAGCACCCCACACCGCACTCTTAAGGAGCGGACAGATGCCCATCGCAACTCCCGAGGTCTACAACGAGATGCTCGACCGGGCGAAGGCAGGCAAGTTCGCCTACCCGGCCATCAACGTCACCTCGTCCCAGACCCTGCACGCGGCTCTGCGCGGCTTCGCCGAGGCAGAGAGCGACGGCATCGTGCAGATCTCCACGGGCGGTGCCGAGTTCCTGGGCGGCCAGCACAACAAGGACATGGTGACCGGCGCCGTCGCGCTCGCCGAGTTCGCGCACATCGTCGCCGAGAAGTACGACGTCAACATCGCCCTGCACACGGACCACTGCCCGAAGGACAAGCTCGACGGCTACGTGCGCCCGCTGCTCGCGGTGTCCGAGGAGCGCGTCAAGGCCGGCCGCAACCCGCTGTTCCAGTCCCACATGTGGGACGGCTCCGCGGAGACCCTCGCGGACAACCTGTCGATCGCGCAGGAGCTGCTGGAGCGCGCCCGCGCCGCGAAGATCATCCTCGAGGTCGAGATCACCCCGACCGGCGGCGAGGAGGACGGCGTCTCCCACGAGATCAACGACTCCCTCTACACCACGGTCGACGACGCGATCCGCACCGCCGAGGCGCTCGGCCTGGGCGACAAGGGCCGCTACCTGCTCGCCGCGTCCTTCGGCAACGTGCACGGCGTGTACAAGCCGGGCAACGTCGTCCTCCGTCCCGAGCTGCTGAAGGAGCTCAACGAGGGCGTCGCCGCCAAGTACGGCAAGCCGGCCGGCTCCCAGCCGTTCGACTTCGTGTTCCACGGCGGCTCGGGCTCCACCGAGGAGGAGATCCGCACCGCCCTGGAGAACGGCGTCGTCAAGATGAACATCGACACCGACACCCAGTACGCGTTCACGCGTCCGGTCGCGGACCACATGTTCCGCAACTACGACGGCGTCCTGAAGGTCGACGGCGAGGTCGGCAACAAGAAGACCTACGACCCGCGCACCTGGGGCAAGCTGGCCGAGGCGTCGATGGCCGCCCGCGTCCTGGAGGCCTGCAAGCACCTGCGTTCCACGGGCACCCGCATCAAGTAACCCGCGCGCCCGACCCGCACGCACGCACACGAAGGAGCCCGGCACCTGCCCAGGTGCCGGGCTCTTCCGTATGCTCCCGGTATGCCCGATGTCCGGCTGGCGTCCCCCCAGGGCAGGTGGATCCTGTTCACCACGGTCCTCGGCTCCGGCATGGCCCTGCTCGACTCGACCGTCGTCAACGTCGCCCTGCCGCGCATCGGCGAGGACCTCGACGCCGACCTCGCCGCGCTCCAGTGGACCGTCAACGCCTACCTGGTCACGCTGGCCGGGCTGATCCTGCTGGGCGGGGCGCTCGGCGACCGGTTCGGGCGGCGCCGGGTGTTCGTCGTCGGCGTGCTGTGGTTCGCCGCGGCCTCCCTGCTGTGCGGGATCGCGCCGAACGAGGGCGTGCTGATCGCGGCCCGGGCGCTCCAGGGCGCGGGCGGCGCGCTGCTCACCCCCGGCTCGCTCGCGCTGATCCAGGCGTCCTTCCACCCCGACGACCGGGGCCGCGCGGTCGGCCTGTGGTCCGGCTTCGGCGGCATCGGGGCGGCCGTGGGGCCGTTCCTCGGCGGCTGGCTGGTGGACGGGCCGGGCTGGCGCTGGGTGTTCCTGATCAACGTGCCGCTCGCCCTGCTGTGCGCGCCGGTCGCCGTGCGCCATGTGCCCGAGTCGGCGGGCGCCAGGGCGGAGGGACGCTTCGACGTGTTCGGCTCGGCGCTCGGCGCGGTCGCCCTCGCGCTGGTGACGTACGCGCTGATCGGGGCCGGCGACGGCTCCCCGCTGGTCGTCGTGTCCGCGGTGGCGGGGCTCGCCGCCGCCGTCGCGTTCGTGCTGGTGGAGAAGCGGCGGCCGGGCCCGATGATGCCGCTGGAGATCTTCGCGTCCCGCCAGTTCTCCGCGGTCAACGGCGTCACCCTGTGCGTGTACGCGGCGTTCGGCGGGTTCTTCTTCCTCGCCGCGCTCCAGCTCCAGGTGGTCGTCGGCTGGTCCGCCCTCGCCGCCGGCACCGCGCTGCTGCCGACGACCGCCCTGATGCTGCTGCTCTCCGCCCGCTCGGGCGAGCTGGCCGACCGGATCGGCCCGCGCCTGCCCCTGACCGTCGGCCCGCTGCTGGCCGCCGCCGGGATGCTGCTGATGCTGCGGGTCGGGCCGGACGCCTCCTACGCCGCCGACGTGCTGCCCGCGCTGCTGGTGCTGGGCCTCGGCATGGTCACCCTCGTCGCGCCCCTCACGGCGTCCGTGCTGGCCTCCGTGGACACCGCGCGGGCGGGCCTGGCCAGCGGGGTCAACAACGCCGCCGCCCGGGCCGCGGGACTGCTCGCGGTGGCCGCGCTGCCGCTGCTCGCCGGGATGGGCCCCGAGGCGTTCCGGCAGCCCGCGCGGTTCGACGCCGCCTTCGACCGGGCGATGCTGCTGTGCGCGGGCATCCTGGTGATCGGCGCGGTCCTCGCCGCCGCGACCGTGCGCCGTCCCGCGCCGGGCTGCCGGCGCCCCGAGTGCCGTACCCACGGCAGTGTGGCCGTGCCCCCGCTGGAGGCGGACCCGCGCCGGGGGAGCACCGCCCTGTGATGTACGAGACTGGACCCATGTCCATTCACGAGAACCTCCTCGGGGGCCCGCCCCCGACCCACCTCCCCGACGACCCGGAGCCGCGCGAGCTGCTGGCGACCGGCGCCACCGCCGCCGAGGTCGCGGGCCGCTACCCGACCTCCTCGCTGGCCTGGGCGCGGCTCGCCGACGAGGCGTTCGAGCGGGACAGCGTCGTCGAGTCCTACGCGTACGCCCGCACGGGCTACCACCGCGGCCTGGACGCGCTGCGCCGCAACGGCTGGAAGGGCCACGGCCCGGTGCCGTGGGAGCACGAGCCGAACCGCGGCTTCCTGCGCGCCCTGCACGCCCTCGCCCGCGCCGCGCAGGCGATCGGCGAGCAGGAGGAGTACGAGCGCTGCAGCCAGTTCCTGAAGGACTCCTCGCCGACGGCGGCCCAGGTCCTGGGCTGAACCGGCCGGAAAACGGAACGTGATCACCACGGGGCCCGCCTGTTTCGACAGGCGGGCCTTGCGGTGGTGGGGGACGATTGCGCAGGATGCCCCGTGGGGACCGGGGCCCCCGTGCCGGTAACGGCAGGGGCGGACCGCTACCCGGAGTACATTTCAGGAGACAGCGATGTCCCACGAGGCTCACGAGCCCGAGACCCCGCATCTCGACTTCCAGGGCACGACGCCTTACGAGGACTACGTCAAGGCCGACGTCCTCACCCACCTCCAGCACACCCTCTCGGACGATCCCGGAGAGATGGTCTTCCTGGTCACCACCCAGGTCATGGAGCTGTGGTTCACCGTGATCGTGCACGAGTGGGAGACCGCGGCGCAGGCGCTGCGCCGCGACGACGTGCCGGTCGCGCTCGACGCGCTGCGCCGCTCACGGCGCGAGCTGGAGGCGCTGAACGCCTCCTGGCGGCCGCTGGCCGGGCTCACCCCCGCGCGGTTCAACAGCTACCGGAGCGCCCTCGGCGAGGGCTCCGGCTTCCAGTCGGCGATGTACCGGCGCATGGAGTTCCTGCTCGGCGACAAGTCCGCGTCGATGCTGGTCCCGCACCGGGGCGCGCCGCGCGTGCACGCCGAGCTGGAGAAGGCCCTGCACGAGCCCAGCCTCTACGACGAGGTGCTGCGGTTCCTCGCCCGGCGCGGCCACCCCGTGCCGAAGGACGTGCTGGAGCGGGACGTGTCGCGGAAGTACGAGCCGTCGCGTGAGGTCGAGGAGATCTGGACGGCCGTCTACGCGGGCGACGAGCGGGACGAGGTGGCGCGGCTCGGCGAGGCGCTGACCGACGTCGCCGAACTGGTGTGGCGCTGGCGCAACGACCACCTGGTCGCCACCCGCCGGGCCATGGGGTCCAAGACCGGAACAGGAGGGTCCGCCGGAGTGGCGTGGCTGGAGAAGCGGGCGCAGAAGAGCGTGTTCCCCGAGCTGTGGACGGCGCGGTCGTATGTCTGAGCTGACGGTGAAGGCGGAGAAGCTGGACGCGGGCGACGAACTCGCCGCCAAGCGCGCGGAGTTCGTCCTCGACGGACCCGAGGGCGCGGTGTACCTGGACGGGAACTCGCTGGGCGCGCTGCCCGTCGCCGTGCCCGGCCGGGTCGCGGACGTGGTCGGCCGCCAGTGGGGCGAGATGCGCATCCGCTCCTGGGCGGAGAGCGGCTGGTGGACGGCGCCGGAGCGGATCGGCGACCGCATCGCCCCGCTCGTCGGCGCGGCGGCGGGGCAGATCGTGGTGGGCGACTCCACCAGCGTCAACGTGTTCAAGGCGCTGGTCGGCGCGGTGCGGCTGGCCCAGGAGAACGGCCCCGGTCGGGACGAGATCCTGGTCGACGCGACCACGTTCCCGACGGACGGGTACATCGCCGGTTCGGCGGCCCGCATGACCGGCTGCGCCCTGCGCCCCGTGGAGCCCTCGGAGGTGCCCGGCGCGCTCGGGGAGCGCACGGCGGCCGTGCTGCTCAACCACGTGGACTACCGCACCGGCCGGCTGCACGACCTGCCGTCGCTCACGGCGGCCGTGCACGCGGCGGGCGCGTACGCCGTCTGGGATCTGTGCCACAGCGCGGGCGCCCTGCCGGTCGGCCTCGACGAACACGGCGTGGACCTGGCCGTCGGCTGCACCTACAAGTACCTCAACGGCGGCCCCGGTTCGCCCGCGTACCTGTATGTGCGGGCGGACCTCCAGGAGCGCTTCGACTCCCCGCTGCCCGGCTGGAACTCGCACGCCGAGCCGTTCGGGATGCGCTCCGAGTACGCGCCCGCCGAGGGCGCGGTGCGGGGGAGGGTCGGCACTCCCGACATCCTCTCCATGCTCGCCCTGGAGGCGGCGCTCGAGGTGTGGGACGGGGTGACGGTCGAGGTGGTGCGCGCCAAGTCCCTCGCCCTGACCGACTTCTTCCTGGAGTGCGTCGGGACGTACGTCCCCGAGGGCCGCGTGGAGTGCCTGACCCCGCTGCCGCACGAGGAGCGGGGCAGCCAGGTCGCCCTGCGCTGTGCCGACGCGGGTCCCGTGATGCAGCGGCTCATCGGGCGGGGCGTGGTCGGCGACTTCCGCCACCCGGACGTGCTCCGCTTCGGTTTCACCCCGCTCTACGTCGGTTTCGCCGACGTGGAACGGGCCGCGCGGGTGCTGGCCGAGGAGCTGGGTTAGCCGGGCGGGGCCGGGACGGAGGCGTCCCGGCCCCGTTCCCGCCGGTCAGCGGGGGCCTCCTGGTGAGAGGACCGGGCGAAGTGCTGGTACCGTCCCGCCCGAACGGCCGCGTACACGCCCGGTCCGGTCGAACCACGTTGTATCGCTGAGAGGTTGGAGCATGACGGACGACGTCGCAGCCGCCCGGGCCGCCGCCGAGGAGAAGTCGGCCTTCTCCCACCCGCCGGTCGATCCGGACACCACGGCGGCCTACGGCGACGACCCCGACCACGTCATCGACTTCTGGACGCCGCGCGGCGGGAACGGTCCCGCACCCGTGGTCGTCGTCCTGCACGGCGGCGCCTGGCGCGCCCCCTACGACCGGCGTCACGTCAGCCCGTTCGCCGCGTTCCTCGCGCACCGCGGGTTCGCCGTCGCGAGCGTCGAGTACCGGCGCGGCGCCACCCAGGCCGACGGCGGCGACCCGGTGGCCGGGCGCTGGCCCGACACCTTCGACGACGTCGCCGCCGCGGTGGACGCCCTGCCCGCGCTGATACGCGAACACCTCCCGGCGGGCGACCCGCGCCGCATCGTCCTCACCGGCCACTCCGCGGGCGGACATCTCGCCCTGTGGGCCGCCGCCCGGCACGTCCTGCCCGCCGACTCGCCCTGGCGCACCGACGCCCCGGCGCCCCTGCGCGGGGTCGTCGCCCTCGCGCCCATCGCGGACTTCGAGGTCGCCGACAAGCTCGGTGTGTGCGGCGGCGCCGCCCGCGAACTCCTCGGCGGCGACGACCACTTCGCCGAGCGCAGGCCGCACGCCGACCCGGCGCTGCTGCTGCCCACCGGCATCGCCACCACCCTCGTCCAGGGCCGCGCCGACATCGACGTCCCGCACGCGGTCGCCGAGTCGTACGCGGACGCGGCGGCGAAGGCCGGCGAGGTCGTCGGGGTCACCCTGCTGCCGGACGTCGGCCACTTCCCGCTCATCGATCCCGCGGCGGACGCCTGCGCGGTCGTCGCGGAGGAGATCGCCCAGCTCGCGTGGTGAGTCCGACTCCCGTGCCCGGGAGGCTCGTTCATACCCCTAGTACCTGAGAGCTACCCCGCGGATGAGTCCCCCGGTGGGACGCGGGTTACCGACCATGCTCCGTAACTTCCCTTCCGTACAAGCCAGATGGCCGGCGGACGGAAAGGAAGCGACGACGATGGAGCAGGGGTGCGAGCGGGAGACTCCGGGCACGAGACCGGTCACGGCGGAGGCCACGGCACAGCGCCTCGCGGGCCGGCTGCGGCGCGGGCTGCTCGCCGCGCTCGTCGCCGCCGCCGTGGCCGTGCCCCTCGCCGGGGCCGCCCGCCCGCAGGCGCCCGCGCCGCCGCCCGCCC
Organism: Streptomyces sp. P9-2; assembly: GCF_051903975.1. NCBI lineage: Bacteria > Bacillati > Actinomycetota > Actinomycetes > Kitasatosporales > Streptomycetaceae > Streptomyces > Streptomyces sp. P9-2. The sequence continues at coordinate 1,246,721 of NZ_CP192633.1, read as the reverse complement.
AGCTCCCGTCCCCGGCCGTCGCCGGACTCGACGCGACCTACGCCGCCCACCGGGCCAACGCCGCCGAGGCGGCCCGTACGGCGGCCGAGCACGGGTACCGGAACCACGCGGCCATCGAACGCGCCCTCGCCGAACGGCAGTTGCTGTACTTCGACGGACGCGGCGCCGGACTGGTCACCGAGGTGCTCGGCGACCTCGCGCACGCCGACCGGGTCGCCGTCCTGGTGCCCGGCTCCGACACCGGCATCGACACCTACGCCCGCTTCCGCGCCACCGCCGTCGCCCTGCACCAGCGGCTCACGCGGGAGGCGCCCACGGGGGTGCGCACGGCGGTCGTGGCGTGGCTCGGCTACGAGACGCCCGGCACGCTCAGCCCCTCGGTCGCGACGACCGGCCGCGCGAAGGGGGCCGCCCCTGAACTGCGCTCGCTTGTGAGGGACTTGCGCGCGGTCGCCGCCCCTCGCGCCCGCGTCTCCCTCCTCTGCCACTCCTACGGCTCCGTGGTCTGCGCGCGGGCCGCCGGCGGACTCGACGTGGACGACCTGGTCTTCCTCGGCAGCCCCGGCACCGGCGCCGACACCGCCGCCGATCTGCGCACCCGCGCGCGGGTGTGGGCCGCGCGCGGCGCCGCCGACTGGGTCGAGCACGTGCCGCACCTCGACACCGCCCTGTTCGGCACCACCGTCGGCCTCGGCACGGACCCCGTGTCCGAGGAGTACGGCGCCCGTGTCTTCTCGGCCGGCGACGGCGGACACAGCGACTACTTCGCCCCCGGCTCCCTCTCCCTGGCCAACCTCACCCGGATCGTCCTCGGCCACACCCGGGAGGTGACCCGATGACCCGCCTCCCCGTCGCCCTGCGCGACACCGCCGCCCGCATCGACGCGGCCACCCCCGACCGTCGCGACCGCGCCGTGGACGCCCTGCGGGCCTTCGCCGTCCTGGGCGTGGTCCTCGGCCACTGGCTGGTCACCGCGCTGGTCGCGGACGGCCGCACGCTGCACACCGCCGGCCCGCTCCAGCACATGCCGTGGCTGGCCCCGGTGTCCTGGGCCTTCCAGACACTCGCCGTGTTCTTCCTGGTCGGCGGGCATGTCGCGACCCGCTCGTACGCCTCGGCGCGGGAGCGCGGGACGCCGTACCGGCGATGGCTGCACGCCCGGCTGGCGCGGCTGTTCGGGCCGGTCGTCGCCGTCCTCACCCTGTGGACGGCCGTGACGCTCGCTCTGCTGCTGTCCGACGCCGAGTACGCGACCGTGCGGACGCTGGTGAAGCTCGCGCTGTCCCCGATGTGGTTCCTGCTGGTCTTCGCCGCCCTCACCGCCGTGACCCCGCTGGTCGCCCGGCTGCACCCGCTGTGGCCGCTGGCCGTCGTCCTCCACGTCGACGTGCTCCGCTTCGGCCTCGGCGCCCCCGACGCGCTGGGCTGGGTGAACCTCGCCGCGGGCTGGCTCGTGCCGTACACGCTGGGCGCGGCCTGGACCCGGGGCGAGCTGGAGGGCCGCAGGTCCGGGTGGGTGCTGCTGGGCTGCGGTACGGCGGCGACGGTGGTGCTGGTCGCGTGGGCGGGGTACCCGGCCGCGATGGTCGGGGTGCCGGGGGCCGAGGTGTCCAACCTCAACCCGCCGACCCTGGCCGCCGTCACCTTCGGCCTCGCCCAGTGCGGGCTCGCGCTGCTGCTGCGGGACCGGCTGCGCCGCGCCATGCGCCGGCCGCTCGCCTGGGCGGCGGTGGCGCTGGTCAACCTGTCCGCGATGACGGTGTTCCTGTGGCACCAGACCGCCCTGATGGCGACGACCGCCGCGCTTCTCCCGGCCGGTCCGCTGCCGGGTCTGCACACCGTCCCCGACGGCCTCGGCTGGGTCGCCGCCCGGCTGCCCTGGCTGGTGGTCTTCCTCCTCGCCCTCGCGGTGTGCGGGGCCGCGTTCCGCACCTGGGAGCGGGGCGGCCGCCGGCGAGGGCGCGCACGCCCGTCGACGGTGGTCCGCGCGCACCGCCCGATGACCGAGAGGGCCCCGCATGTCTAGGCTGAACGGCGTGGCGGACACGGGGGTGGAGCGCGTACGGCGGTGGCTGGGCGTTCTGCGCGAGGACCTGGGGACCGCGCGCGTCGACCCCCTGCCGCCGTCGACCTGGCTGCGCTGGCTGCCCCACGGGGTGGTGTGCCTCTCCGCCTTCGGCGTGTTCGTCGGCGACCTCCCGCAGCTCCAGGACCACGGTCTGGTCCCCTTCGGGATCGCCTTCCCCGTCGCGCTCGCCCACGGCGGGGCGATGGTGCTCGCGCTGTGGCGGCCGGTCCCGGGCTGGTGGACGTCGATGGCCGCGACGGTGGCGGGCGCGTTCGCGGTGCGCGCCGAGATGGCCGTCGGCGACGGCGAGTCGTTCACCTGGCCGTGGACCTCGGCGGGCCTCATCGGGCACATGTTCGTGATGCTGCTGCTCGCCCTGCGGGTGCGCACCCGGGTGTCCGTGGAGGCGCTGGCCCTGACCGCGCTGGTCACCTGGGTGCTGCAGGGGTGGATCGGCGCCCAGAGGTACCAGGCCACCGGCCTTCTGGCGGTGATCCTCTCCGCCGTCGTGGTCGTCCTCGGCATCGCCCTGCGCGGCCGCCGTGAGGCCCGCGCCGAGCTGGAGCAGCAGACCACGCTCACCGCCGAGGAACGGGCCCGCCGCACGCTGCTCGAGGAACGCGGCCGTATCGCGCGGGAGTTGCACGACGTGGTGGCCCACCACATGTCGGTGATCTCCATCCAGGCGCAGGTCGCCCCGCACCTCGTGAAGGACCCGCCGGACGAGCTGAAGGAGAACCTCGCCGGCATCCGGCAGAACGCCGTCGAGGCGCTCACCGAACTGCGCCGCGTCCTCGACGTGCTGCGCTCGGAGCACTCGGCCGACGACGGCCCGGCCGACGCGTCCGGACGCGCCCCGCGCGCCCCGCACGCCCCGCAGCCCACCCTGGACCGGCTGGCGGCGCTGGTGGAGAACACCCGCGCCGCCGGACTCACCGTGACCACCGAGATCACCGGCGAGCGGCGCCCGCTGCCGCCCGGCGTGGAGCTGTCCGCGTACCGGATCGTGCAGGAGGCGCTGAGCAACGTGCTGCGGCACGCGCCCGGCGCCACCGCGCACGTCACCCTCGCCTACGGGCCGCGCGCCCTCAGGGTGGAGGTGGTGAACACCGCCCCCACCCGGGAGGCGCCGCCGTCCGCCGGGGCCGGGCACGGGCTGCTCGGCATGCGGGAGCGCGCGGTCATGCTGGGCGGCACGCTCACCGCCGGCCCCTGGTCCGGGCGCGGCTACCGCGTCGAGGCCCGCCTTCCCGTGACCGCCCCGTCTGCCACCGACCCCCTCCCCCAGGACGGCACCGCATGATCCGCGTACTGATCGCCGACGACCAGCAGATGGTCCGTCAGGGCTTCACCGTGCTGCTGAACACGCAGCCCGACATCGAGGTCGTCGGCCAGGCGGTCAACGGGTTCGAGGCGGTCGAGAAGGTGGACGAACTCCCCCCCGGACGTCGTCCTGATGGACATCCGCATGCCCGAACTGGACGGCATCGAGGCCACCGCCCGCGTCACCGCCGCCCACCCCGAGGTGAAGGTGCTGGTGCTGACCACCTTCGACCTCGACGAGTACGTGTACGAGGCGCTGCGCGCGGGCGCCTCCGGCTTCCTCCTCAAGGACGCCTCCGCCGAGCAGCTCGCCGAGGCGGTGCGGGTGGTGGCCGCCGGGGACGCGCTGCTCGCGCCGGGCGTCACCCGCCGGCTGATCGCCGAGTTCTCCCGCCTGGACCCGCGCCCCCGCACCCCTCTGCGCCGCAAGGTGGGCGACCTCACCGAACGGGAGACGGAGGTCCTGTCGCTGATCGCGCAGGGCCTGTCCAACGCGGAGATCGCCGTACGGCTCGTCGTCGCCGAGCAGACCGTGAAGACACACGTCGGCCGCATCCTGGTGAAGCTCGGCCTGCGCGACCGCACCCAGGCGGCCGTGTTCGCCTACGAGTCGGGACTGGTGCGTCCCTCCGGTTACTGACCCGGTGCGTACCGTGGCGTAACCCGCCGTGGCCTGCGTAGTACTTCAGACGGACGCCACGGAACCCCTCTCAGCGGGGACGACCCGGCTCACCCGCCCGGCCTACCGTGTGAGCGTGACCGAGACGACGCACCAGCAGCCCGCCGGCGCCCCCCGCTCCGGGGACGGGCGCCGCAGCCCGGAGTACCGGCTGGCCCAGAACTCGCTGCGGGGGCTCCGCGAGGACCTCTTCCGCAACCCCTTCGCCTACCGCCCGCTGGCGCCCCGCCCGGCCGACGGCCCGCTCCTGCGCCGGCTGCCCCCGCGGCCGCGCACGGCCGCGGAACGGCTCCCGCACGCGGTGGTGGCGGCGATCGCGCTGCTCACCCTGCTGGTCGGCACCGTCTCCGGCAGCGAGCCGGGCGGCGACGGCCGGGCCCTGCTGGCCGGACTGCTGTGCGCGCTGCCCGTGGCCGCCACGCTGACCCGGCCGGTCGGCGCGTTCTGGCTGTCCCTCGTGGCGAGCCCGCTGACCGCGCTGCTCAACGGCGACGGGTCCGACTGGCCGTGGATGCCCGGTTCGTTCGTCTCCCACCTCACGGTCCTGGTGGTGGTGGCGCTGCGCACCCGGCCCCGCACCGCCGTGTGGATGTGGGTCGTCACCGCCCTGTACGTCGTGTTCGGGGACATCCTCTTCGGCGGGTCGTACTACTACACCAACGGCGCCCCGATGCTCGTGCTCTCGGCGTTCGCGCTGCTCCTGGTCTGCCTCTGGCACGTCCGGCACACCGCCCAGCAGGAGGTGACCGCCCAGCAGACCGTCACCGAGCAGGAGCGGTCCCGGCGCACGCTGCTGGAGGAGCGCACCACCATCGCGCGCGAGCTGCACGACGTGGTGGCCCACCACATGTCGGTGGTCGCCATCCAGGCCGAGGCCGCCCCGTACCGGGTGGAGAACCCTCCGGAGGAGCTGGAGCGCGCCTTCGCCACCATCCGGGAGAACGCCGTCGCCGCCCTCACCGAGCTGCGCCGCATCCTCGGCGTGGTCCGCGCCGAGGACTACGAGGCCCCGGACGCCCCGCAGCCCACCCTCGCCGATCTGGACGCCCTCCTGGTCAACGTGCGGGACGCCGGGCTGACCGTGGAGAAGGTGGTCACCGGCGCCGTGCGGGAGCTGCCGCAGGGCGTGGAACTGTCGGCGTACCGGATCGTGCAGGAGGCGCTGAGCAACAGCCTGCGGCACGCTCCCGGCGCGAGCGCCCGTGTGGAGATCGGGTACGTTCTCGGCGGTCTCGGCGTTCGTGTCGTCAACGGAGCGATGCCGGAGCCGGGTCTCGTTAAGCCGTCGCCCGGAGCCGGTCACGGCATCACCGGCATGCGGGAGCGGGTCGCCATGCTGAACGGCGAGATGGCCGCCGGACCGACCGAGGACGGCGGCTACGAGGTCGCGGTGTTCCTGCCGGTCACCGCGGTGAACGAGGGTGACGCATGACCATTCGCGTGCTGATCGCGGACGACCAGATGATGGTGCGCGAGGGCTTCTCGGTGCTGCTCAACGCGATGCCGGACATCGAGGTCGTCGGCGAGGCCGTCAACGGCCGTCAGGCGGTCGACAAGGTCCGCGAACTCGCCCCCGACGTCGTCCTGATGGACATCCGCATGCCGGAGCTGAACGGCATCGAGGCGACCCGCGAGATCGTCGCCGCGGACGGCGCGGCCAAGGTGCTGGTGCTGACCACCTTCGACCTCGACGAGTACGTCTACCAGGCGCTGCGCGCGGGCGCCTCCGGCTTCCTGCTGAAGGACGCCTCCGCGCGTCAGCTCGCCGACGGCGTCCGGGTCGTCGCGGCCGGGGAGGCGCTGCTCGCCCCGTCGGTCACCCGGCGCCTCATCACCGAGTTCTCCAAGCTGTCCGACGCACCCCGCGTGCTGCCGTCCGCGCAGGCCGCGTACGGGGACCTCACCGAGCGGGAGACGGAGGTGCTGGTGCTGATCGCGCAGGGCCTGTCGAACGCGGAGATCGCCGAACGGCTGGTGGTCGCCGAGTCGACGATCAAGACGCACGTCAGCCGCATCCTGGTGAAGCTGGGCCTGCGCGACCGCACCCAGGCGGCGGTCTTCGCCTACGAGGCGCGTCTGGTCACCCCGGGCTGAGCCCGCACGTCCTAGGGTGAGCCGCATGGAACAGCGCATCACCCTGATCACGCTGGGGGTCACCGACCTCGCCCGCGCGAAGGCTTTTTACGAGGCCCTGGGCTGGCGGGGCCAGGAGGTCCAGGAGACGGTCTTCTTCCAGGCGGGCGGTCTCGGCCTGGTCCTGTGGGGCCGGGAGAAGCTCGCCCGGGACTGCGGTCTCGAGCCGGGGACGCCGGGCGGGTTCGGCGGCATCGTCCTCGCGCACAACGTCCGCTCCGACGCCGAGGTGGACGAGCTGCTCGCGGCGGCCGACCTGGCCGGGGGCACGGTCACCAGGCAGGCCGTGTTCAACGAGATCGGCTTCTACTCCGGCGCCTTCACCGACCCCGACGGCCACGCCTGGGAGGTCGCCCACAACCCCGGCTTCCCCCTCGCCGAGGACGGCACGGTCACCCTGCCCGACTTCGGCGCCCTTTGACGGAACGCCCGGCACCCCTGGTCAGAGGGCGGGGCGGCGGTCTACCGTCCGTCCATGGCAGCTCCTTCCGACCTCGCTTTCGACCCGTGGGACCCCGCGTTCGTCGCCGACCCCTACCCCGCCTACGCCGAGCTGCGGGAGCAGGGCCGGGTGCGGTACTTCGAGCCGACCGACCAGTGGCTGGTCGCCCACCACGCGGACGTCTCGGCGCTGCTGCGCGACCGGCGCCTGGGACGCACCTACCAGCACCGGTTCGGCCACGAGGAGTTCGGCCGCACCCCGCCCCCGCCGGAGCACGAGCCGTTCCACACGCTCAACGACCACGGCATGCTCGACCTCGAACCGCCGGACCACACGCGCATCCGCCGCCTGGTGTCGAAGGCGTTCACGCCGCGCACGGTCGAGCGCCTGCGGCCGTACGTGGAGCGGCTCGCCGGTGAGCTGGTCGACGGGCTGGTCGCGGCCGGCGGCGGCGACCTGCTGCGGGACGTCGCCGAGCCCCTGCCGGTCGCGGTGATCGCGGAGATGCTGGGCATCCCCGAGTCCGACCGTGCGCCGCTGCGCCCCTGGTCGGCGGACATCTGCGGGATGTACGAGCTGAACCCGTCCGAGGAGGCCGCGGCGAAGGCGGTCCGCGCGTCGGTCGAGTTCTCGGACTACCTGCGCGACCTGATCGCCGAGCGCCGGAAGAACCCCGGCGACGACCTGATCTCCGGCCTGATCGCCGCCCACGACGAGGGCGACCGGCTCACCGAGCAGGAGATGATCTCCACCTGCGTGCTGCTGCTCAACGCGGGTCACGAGGCGACGGTGAACTCCACGGTCAACGGCTGGTGGGCGCTGTTCCGCCACCCCGACCAGCTCGCCGCCCTGCGCGCCGACCACTCCCTGGTCCCCACCGCGGTCGAGGAGCTGATGCGCTACGACACCCCGCTCCAGCTCTTCGAACGCTGGGTGCTGGACGAGATCGAGATCGACGGCCAGGTGATCCCGCGCGGCGCGGAGATCGCGATGCTGTTCGGCTCCGCCAACCACGACCCGGCGGTCTTCGCCGACCCGTCCCGCCTGGACCTCGCCCGCCGCGACAACCCGCACATCTCCTTCAGCGCCGGCATCCACTACTGCATCGGCGCCCCGCTGGCCCGCATCGAACTGGCCGCCTCGATGACAGCCCTCCTGGACCGCGCCCCCACCCTCCGCCTCGCCGCGGAACCGGTCCGCAAGCCGAACTTCGTGATCCGGGGGCTGGAGGGCCTGGAGGTCGAGGTGGCCTGAGGACCCGTACGCCGTGCCTGGCGCCGTGCCTAGCGCGCCGGGACCGTCAGGCCCCAGGCGCCCTCCCGGACCTCCCAGGTGCGGGTGCGGACCGGGCCCGAGACCGTCGCGTCGGCGCGGTAGCGGAAGTGGGCGCCGGAGACCGTGATCGTGCGGGCCTCCGCCGACAGGGGGGACGCCTCCGCGCCGACCGAGGCGGGGCGGACCTCCACGCGGGCCGTGCCCGAGGCGCCGGGGACGACCGAGACGGCCTCCACCGACTGGTGCAGGTCGACCAGGGTCTCCCCGTCCACCTCCACCCGCAGCCGCGTCGGCCCCGACCCGGGTGCGGCGGGCGGCCGGACGGGGGCCAGCGTGCGTACAAAGGAGCGGCAGGTCTGCAGCCACGGCCAGGTCACCCCGCCGGCCGAGTGCCGTTCGGGGGACGTGGAACCCAGCGGAGGGATCCGCAGCGCGCCCAGCACCACGCCGTCGCTGTCGTCGACCAGCAGATCCATCCGCCGCTCCGTCCCGTCGAGCACCGCCCGCGCCGCGGCCACCGCCCCGCACGGCACGCCCAGCGCCCGGGCGAGCGACACCGAGCCGCCCACCGGCACCAGGGACAGCGCGCACCCGGCCAGCTCCCGGTGCCGGTGCAGCAGCTCCACCGCCCGCACCAGCGCCCGGTCGTCGCCCACCACCACGGGACGCCGTGAGCCGCGCCGGGCGAGCGCGCGGGCGAACTCCTCGGGGCCGTCCGGCAGGCACACCTTCGCGCCCGCCGCACCCGCGCGGAGCACGTCCCGCGCGATCCGGACCGACTCGCCGTCCGCCCGCCGGGCGACCGGATCGATGACCACCAGAAGCTGATCGGACGTCGCGGAAGAAGTCCCGGATGTCGCCACCTCGGCCATGCCTCGCTTCCTCGGGTAGCATCTTTGTGCAAGAGCCCCTTTGCGCTATTGCGCCAGGGGCTTCGTCTATTCCGGGGCATCCGGTCCGACGGTTGGCGGCCAACGGTGGTCGCGGTGCACGCGGCGGAGATCCTCCGTGTGCGCCCCTGACCTTGGACATGCCCCGCCCGGAAGGGGTGTACGCGCGTGCCCGCACTTGTGCTGCTCGGTGCTCAGTGGGGTGACGAAGGCAAGGGAAAGGCGACGGACCTTCTCGGTGGTTCCGTCGACTATGTGGTGCGCTACCAGGGCGGCAACAACGCCGGCCATACGGTGGTCGTGGGCGATCAGAAGTACGCCCTTCACCTGCTCCCTTCCGGAATCCTGTCCCCCGGCTGCACGCCGGTCATCGGTAACGGCGTCGTCGTCGACCCGTCGGTCCTGCTCTCCGAGCTGAGCGGTCTGAACGAGCGCGGCGTCGACACGTCCAAGCTCCTGATCAGCGGTAACGCGCACATCATCACGCCGTACAACGTGACGGTGGACAAGGTGACCGAGCGTTTCCTCGGCAAGCGGAAGATCGGCACCACCGGCCGCGGCATCGGCCCGACCTACGCCGACAAGATCAACCGCGTCGGCATCCGGGTGCAGGACCTCTACGACGAGTCGATCCTCACCCAGAAGGTCGAGGCGGCCCTCGACGTCAAGAACCAGATGCTCACCAAGCTCTACAACCGGCGCGCGATCGCCGTCGGCCAGGTGGTCGAGGAGCTGCTGGGCTACGCGGACAAGCTGGCGCCGTACGTCGCCGACACCGTGCTGGTGCTGAACGAGGCGCTGGAGCAGGACAAGGTGGTCCTCTTCGAGGGCGGCCAGGGCACCCTGCTCGACATCGACCACGGCACGTACCCCTTCGTCACCTCGTCGAACCCGACCGCGGGCGGCGCCTGCACCGGCGCCGGCGTGGGCCCGACGAAGATCAGCCGGGTCATCGGCATCCTCAAGGCGTACACCACCCGCGTGGGCGCCGGACCGTTCCCGACGGAGCTGTTCGACGAGGACGGCGAGGCGCTGCGCCGCATCGGCGGCGAGCGGGGCGTCACCACCGGCCGTGACCGCCGCTGCGGCTGGTTCGACGCGGTCATCGCCCGCTACGCGACCCGGGTGAACGGCCTGACGGACTTCTTCCTCACCAAGCTCGACGTCCTCACCGGCTGGGAGCAGATCCCGGTCTGCGTGGCCTACGAGATCGACGGCAAGCGCGTCGAGGAGCTGCCCTACTCGCAGACGGACTTCCACCACGCGAAGCCGGTCTACGAGATGCTGCCGGGCTGGAACGAGGACATCAGCAAGGCGAAGTCCTTCTCCGACCTGCCGAAGAACGCCCAGGCGTACGTGAAGGCCCTGGAGGAGATGTCCGGCGCCCCGATCTCCGCGATCGGCGTGGGCCCGGGCCGCACCGAGACGATCGAGATCAACTCGTTCCTCTAGGAGCGGCCGCCCTGTGCACCGGCGCCCGGGCGGGCGCCGGTGCACAGGCATAGCCTGGACGTGTACGCGGCATGCACATCGACCTGGAAGAGGGTGAGTGCGATGCGCGTGATGCTCAAGGCGACGCTGGACACGGAGAAGTCGAACGAGGCCCTCCGCAGCGGGAAGCTGCCCGACATGATGCGGGAGACCATCGAGCGGCTCCACCCCGAGGCCGCCTACTTCGGTCCGCTCGGCGGCCGCCGGACCTGCCTGCTCGTCCTCGACGTCGAGGACAGCTCACAGATCCCGCCCATCGGCGAGCCGTTCTTCTCGCAGTTCGACGCCGAGGTCGAGATGACCCCGGTGATGAACGCGGACGACCTGCGGAAGGGGCTCTCCGAACTGCGGTGACCCTCAGCTGAAGACGATCATCGAACCCTGCGCCAGGCTCCGGGTGGCCGCCGCGTGGAGGCCGAGCCAGACGTGGCGTTCGCGGGCGAACGGGCTCGGGTCGTAGGGGGCGGGGACGGCCGGTTCCTCCAGCTCGGTGGGGGCCCGCGGCGGCTCGGGAGCGGCCGGCGGGTTCGCCGGGTCGATGCCGATCGACGGGGCGACCGACTCCAGTTCGCGCAGCAGCGCGTGCGAGGAGCCCAACGGGCCGCCCCCAGCGAGGAGTTCGTCGCTGGACAGGGGGCTCGGGAAGTCCACGGGCACGTACGCGCCCGCGTGGTCGTAGTGCCACACCAGATGCGACTGCTGGGCCGTGGTTTCGAACATCTCCAGCAACTGCTCGTAGTCGCCGCCCAGTTCGTCCACCGGGGTGACCGGAAGGCCGCAGACCTGGAGCAGGTACACGCGCCGCAGGAAGTGCAGGGCGTCGTAGTCGAACCCGGCGACCGGGGCGACGTCGCCGGTCAGTCCCGGCATGTACTGGTACACCGGCACCGGCGGCAGTCCCGCGTCGGCCAGCACCGTGTTGTACTGCGCGAGTTCCTCGGCGAAGGGGTTGTCGGGCGTGTGGCACAACACGTCGACGAGCGGTACCAGCCACAGGTCACAGGCCAAAAGAGCACTCCTCGCATCGCGCGGTCGTCGGGTGGGACGTCCGGGTCCGGGAAGACGGTTCGGGACAGCGGTCAGGGAAGCGTATCGGCGTCCCGGGCGGGCGGATCCTCCTGTGCGGGCCGTCGTACAGGTCCCTTACCCGCCGCGTCGGTCGTCAGGCCCTCCACGAGGGACAGGGAGTACGCGGTGTACGCGTCGAGGATGGCCCGCGCGGTGTCGGTGTCGCCCTCGGTCAGGGCGTCCACCAGCTCGGTGTGACGCGCCCACAGCCGGCCCCGCGGATCGGGCAGCTGCCGCAGGTGCTGCACCACGTACACCCACATCTGCACCCGCAGCCGGTGCAGGAAGTCGGTGAGGTACGGATTGCCGAACGCGGACGCCAGCTCCCGCCAGAACCGCAGGTCGTAGCCGATCAGCACGGTGACCTCGCCGGCCAGCGCCGCGCGCCGGGCCTCCTCGCCGCGCCGCCGCACCCCCGCGAGGTGCGCCGCCAGCCGGGGCTCGTCGGGCCGCAGATGCGGCGCGCCGCCGTGGGTGAGCGCGTGGAACATCCCCTCGGTGACCAGGCTGCGCGCCTCGATCATGCCGCGGAAGTCGTCGGCGGAGTACTCGTGCACCCGGAAGCCGCGGTGCTGGTCGGCGTCCAGCAGCCCCTGCGCCGACAGGTCGACCAGCGCCTCCCGCACGGGCGTCGCGGACACCCCGTACTGGTCGGCGATCTCCTTGACGGTGAACTCCTGCCCCGGCTGGAGCCGCCCGGCCAGCACCTCGTCGCGCAGCGCGTCGGCGATCTGCTGCCGCAGGGTGCTGCGGGTCACGGCGACGTTGCCGAGGCGGGGCATGGTCGGGGCGTCTCCCTCATCGCGTTCGAGTGGCGTGCTCGCAAAAGTCCACGGGCACGCCACCTTACGCGGTCCGGGCGCGGCGCCGGATGTTCGAACGGGCGCGAGGGGAGACCCCTCGCGCCCGCCGGAAGGCCGCTGACTCAGCCGGTCACCTCACGTACTCGTCGGCTACCGACAGAGCCGCGTCCAGGGCCGCCAGGCCCTCCTTCAGCTCGGCCTCGCTCGTGTTGAGCGGCGGCACCACATGGGTGCGGTTCATGTTCACGAAGGGCCACAGGCCGGCCTTCTTCGCGGCGGCGGCGAACGCGGCCATCGGGGCGTTCGCCTCGCCGGACGCGTTGTACGGCACCAGCGGCTCCCGGGTCTCCCGGTCGCGCACCAGCTCCACCGCCCAGAACATGCCGGTGCCGCGCACCTCGCCCACGCTCGGGTGACGCTCGGCCAGCTCCCGCAGACCGGGGCCGACGACGGACGCGCCGAGGGAGGCCGCGTTCTCGACGACGCCCTCCTCCTCCATCACGTTGATCGTCGCGACGGCGGCGGCGCAGGCCAGCGGGTGCCCGGAGTAGGTCAGGCCGCCCGGGTAGGGGCGGGTGGCGAAGGTGGCCGCGATCTCCGCGGAGATGGCGACGCCGCCCAGCGGCACGTAGCCGGAGTTCACGCCCTTGGCGAAGGTCATCAGGTCCGGCACGACGTCGTACAGGTCGGCCGCGAACCACGTGCCGGTGCGGCCGAACCCGGCCATCACCTCGTCCAGCACCAGGACGATGCCGTACTTGTCGCACAGTTCGCGGACCCCGGCGAGGTAGCCGGGCGGGGGCGGCATGATGCCGGCCGTGCCCGGGACGGTCTCCAGGATGACCGCGGCGATCGTCGAGGGCCCCTCGAAGGCGATCGTCGTCTCCAGGTGCTCCAGCGCCCGCGCGCACTCCTGCTCCTCGGTCTCGGCGTAGAAGCGCGAGCGGTACAGGAACGGCGCCCAGAAGTGCACGACCCCGGCGGTGGCGCTGTCGGACGCCCAGCGGCGCGGGTCGCCGGTGACGTTCACGGCCTGCTGCGTGCCACCGTGGTACGAGCGGTACGCGGAGAGCACCTTGGGCCGGCCGGTGTGCAGCCGGGCCATGCGCAGGGCGTGCTCCACGGCGTCGGCGCCGCCGTTGGTGAAGAAGATCTTGTCCAGGTCGCCGGGGGTGCGCTCGGCGATCAGCCGGGCCGCCTCCGAGCGCGCCTCGACGGCGAACGCGGGCGCGAACGTCGTCATCCTCGCCGCCTGCTCCTGGATCGCGGCGACGACCTTGGGGTGCTGGTAGCCGATGTTCGTGTAGACGAGGCCGCTGGTGAAGTCCAGGTAGCGGCGGCCGTCGTAGTCCCAGAAGTAGGACCCTTCCGCCCCGGCGACGGCGAGCGGGTCGATGAGCTCCTGTGCGGACCAGGAGTGGAACACGTGCGCACGGTCGGCGGCCTTGACGGCGGCGCCGGCCTCGGGGTTGGGCTGAGGGGTCATGCGCCCGAGCGTAGGCGGCGGTGATGGACGAGCGACATCGGCGGGGTGTCTGCGGTGCGGGGGTTTCCGCGACAGGTTGTCGACACGCGGGAGGGGTGGGGGAGGTGATGCGGGCGTGGGAACACCTGTCCACGGTGATCGAGCGCCTGGGCCCGCCTGTTACGGAACCGTAGACGGCGGCCGGCTCACCCGGCACCGGCCCGCCACTATCCTCGATCCGTTGCTCACTGCGGGGGGAAGGCGGCGCAGCGATGGACCAGCTCGGGATCGGGGATCCGCAGACGATCGGGGGCTACCGGCTGCTCGCACGGCTGGGCGCCGGCGGCATGGGCCAGGTCTACCTCGCCCGCTCCGACCGGGGGCGCACCGTCGCCGTGAAACTGGTCCGCGAGGAGCTGGCCCGGCAGGAGGAGTTCCGCGCCCGCTTCCGCCAGGAGGTACGGGCCGCCCGGCAGGTCGGCGGCGACTGGACCGCGCCCGTGCTGGACGCCGACACCGAGGCGGCCGTGCCGTGGGTGGCCACCGGGTACGTCGCCGGGCCGAGCCTCCAGCAGGTCGTGGGCCACGACCACGGGGCGCTGCCCGAGCGGTCGGTGCGCATCCTCGGCGCGGGTCTGGCGTACGCCCTCAAGGACATCCACGCGGCCGGGATCATCCACCGCGACCTCAAGCCGTCCAACGTGCTCGTCACCATCGACGGGCCGCGCGTCATCGACTTCGGCATCGCCCGCGCGCTGGAGACGGTCACCGACGGCGGGCTCACCCGCACCGGCGCGCTCGTCGGCTCGCCCGGCTTCATGGCGCCCGAGCAGGTGCGCGGCGACCGCATCACGCCCGCCTGCGACGTGTTCTGCCTCGGCTCGGTCCTCGCCTACGCGGCGACCGGGTCGCTGCCGTTCGGCACCGCCAACAGCGGGGTGCACGCGCTGATGTTCCGCATCGCGCAGGAGGAGCCGGACCTGACGCAGGTGCCGGAAGGGCTCGCCGACCTGGTGCAGGCGTGCCTGCGCAAGGACCCGGCGGCCCGGCCCACGCTCGACGAGGTGCTGTCCGCCACGGGCGCGGAGGACACCGTGGCCGACGGCCGCTCCCGCGACCCGTGGCTGCCTTCCGCGCTGGTCGCCCAGCTGGGGCGGCACGCGGTGCGGCTGCTGGACGCGGAGGATCCGCACGCGCCGGGGTCTTCCGGGGAGCCGGTGTCGCTCGGGAAGCCGGTGCCTTCCGGCGAGCCGGGAGGGGACGCGCCCGCCGAGCACGCGCGCGCCGCCGACGACGGCGCGGCCCCGCCCCCGCCGGGCCGGCCCGGCGTGAACCACCTCCCCACCATCGTGGTCGGCCAGGGCGGCGACCCGGCCCCGCCGCCGGGACCGGTGCCGGGCGCGGGCGGCGGAGGCGCCTACGGCCACCCGCGGCAGCACCCGCACCCGCCGGCGTACGGCGGCTACGCGTACGGCGTGAACGGCACCCCGCCCTACGGCCCGCCGCCCTACGGTCCGTACCCCCCGCCCGCCCCCGAACCGCGCCGCGACACCCGCTCCACCGCGCTGCTCGTGGTGATCGCGCTGGTGGTGGCGCTGGCCGCGGGCGGCAGCGTGTACGCGCTGATGAGCGGCGCCCGCGGCGAGGACCGGGCGGGCGGCGACCCGTCGACGCCGGCCGCGCCGAGCAGCGCATCGCAGAGCACGGGCGACGCGTCCACCGCCGACGACGTGCCGCCCTCCGAGACGCGCTCACCGAGCAGCAGCGCGCCCGAGGACGGGTCGGTCCCGGAGGAGTTCCTGGGCCGCTGGTCCACCACCATCGACAACGACAGCGGCTCCCACAGCCGCCGCCTCACCGTGCAGCAGGGGGAGGTCGGCGACGCGGTGATGTCCCTGGTCGCCGAGGGCCCCACCGGCAGCGGCACCTACCACTGCGTCTTCGAGGCCCGCCTCACCGGCACCTCGGGCGGCGACCTCCGGATCGGCCCCTCCACGGTCACGGTCGGCGAACCCCGCAGCGCCTGCACCCCCGGCAGCCCGAGCGAAATCACCCTCCTCCCGGACGGCTCCCTCCGCCGTACCAGCACGGGGACGGGGGAGCAGCTGACGTACACGCGGGACTGACGTCCCCCCGCCGTCTGCGGGCACCCGTGCCGCTGGGCGCAGACGGCACCCCTGCAACGCCGGGTGCGGGTGGTCCGTGGCTGGTCGCGCAGTTCCCCGCGCCCCTTGAGGCGCCGCAGCTGCGGGCAGTCGTGCCGCTAGGGGCGGCACGGGTGGGCGCAGCGGCACCCCGCACACGCCGGGTTGCGCAACACCCCGCCCAGCCCCGCCCCGGCGCCGGTGAACGCACCGCGTGCGAAAAACGCCCTCACCGCGCCTCAGGCGGCCGCTGCCGAGGCATGTTCGGCCGAGCCCCGTTGGGCGCAGCCGCGAACCGCCCGACGGGCAACGCCGTCTCGGCCCGCCCCCCGCCGGCCAAGGAGTTCCGCACACCCAACGGCACCCCGCTCCGAAACTCCAGCATCCAGTCCGCCGTCTCCACCCGGACCAGCTCCGTCACGTCCTCCGTGAACCGCCGCAGCACCGTCAGACACCGCTCCGCGGCCTCGCTGGCCGTCCCCTCCGCGGGCCCCAGCACCTCCCGCACACACTCCGACGCCCAGTCGAACTGAAAAGCCTGCAGCCGCCGCTGCACAGCCTGCGCGGTCGCCACGTCCCGCATCCACCCGGACGTCATCCCGAAGAAACGGTCAGCCGCCACACACGCCACGGCGACCAGCAGCGCCAGATACCCCCACGGAGTGACCCCCTCCGCCGCCCCGGTCAGATCCAGCAGCGGCAGCGCGGCCCCGGCCAGCGCCCCCGCCGCCGTACCGCCCCGCAGGGCCCACGCGCACCGCCGCTTCCACATCCGGTCCTCGAGGTACCACGCGGCGGTGTCCAGCGCCCCGCGCTCCACCCACCGGTACAGCTCGTCCAGCCGCGCGGCCGGCTCCCCCCAGTCGCCGAGCGGGAACGCCCGGCCGACGGGGTCGCCCGGGCGCCGCCCCGCCGCGCCCTCGCCCCGCCCGTCGTGAGGCCGACCCTCGGGCTGCATCTCCGGCTGACCCACCCGGTATCTCCCCTCCTGATGCGACCTGACCGACCCCGCGCGCCCGCGCCCCGCGCACACCGTGCGCGGTCGGCCGGTCACGCGTGGTGCTCGCGCGCCGGGCCCTTCCTACCGCCCAACGGGTGGGCGCGTCGGGGGTTCGCGCGCTTTTACGCCCGGAAGGGGGCCGTGATCAGGTATAGGGCCCGGGAGGAGACTCACCCGAAAGAGTGCCGGGGCGACGGCGGTCCCGAGCACGTAGGCTCGTGCCGAGGGTGCGGCCTCGCACCCGGACGGACCAAGCGAGCCGAGGTACGACTCGACGTACCGACGCGACGTACCGACCTAGGAGCGAATCGTGATCCCCGGTGGTGGCCAGCCCAACATGCAGCAGCTGCTCCAGCAGGCCCAGAAGATGCAGCAGGACCTGGCCAAGGCCCAGGAGGAGCTGGCGCGCACGGAGGTCGAGGGCCAGGCGGGCGGCGGTCTGGTGCGGGCCACCGTCACCGGCTCCGGCGAGCTGCGGGCGCTGAAGATCGACCCGAAGGCCGTGGACCCCGAGGACACGGAGACCCTCGCGGACCTGGTCGTCGCGGCGGTCCAGGCGGCGAACGAGAACGCGCAGACGCTGCAGCAGCAGAAGCTCGGCCCGCTGGCCCAGGGCCTCGGCGGGGGCGGCATCCCCGGCCTCCCCTTCTGACCGGGGCTTCCCGGCCTGCGGGGGCTTCTGCGCGGGGCCGCGGCCCTCTACCGTACGTAGTGAAGGAACATCAGGAAGGACGGCAGTCCGTTGTACGAAGGCGTGGTCCAGGACCTCATCGACGAGCTGGGGCGGCTTCCCGGCGTCGGTCCCAAGAGCGCGCAACGGATCGCCTTCCACATCCTGCAGGCGGAGCCGACGGACGTACGGCGTCTGGCGCAGGCGCTGATGGAGGTCAAGGCGAAGGTCCGCTTCTGCGCGGTGTGCGGGAACGTCGCGCAGGAGGAGCACTGCAACATCTGCCGCGACACCCGGCGCGACCCCGCGGTCATCTGTGTCGTGGAGGAGCCGAAGGACGTCGTCGCGATCGAGCGCACGCGTGAGTTCCGCGGCCGCTACCACGTGCTGGGCGGGGCGATCAGCCCGATCGACGGGGTGGGCCCCGACGACCTGCGGATAAGGGAGCTGCTGGCCCGGCTGGCGGACGGCACGGTCACCGAGCTGATCCTCGCCACGGACCCCAATCTCGAAGGCGAGGCCACGGCCACGTACCTCGCCCGCATGATCAAGCCCATGGGCCTGAAGGTCACCCGCCTGGCCAGCGGCCTCCCGGTGGGCGGCGACCTGGAATACGCGGACGAGGTCACGCTCGGCCGCGCCTTCGAGGGGAGACGACTCCTAGATGTCTGACGCCACGCTGCACGCGACCGAGCAGAACCCGGACGACTTCGCGGTCCAGATCGCCGATCAGATCGAGAGCTTCCTGGTGGCCGTCACGGAGGTCGCGAAGGGCGACGAGCCGGACTCGGCGGTGCCCTTCCTCCTGCTGGAGGTCTCCCAGCTGCTCCTGGCCGGCGGCCGTCTCGGCGCCCACGAGGACATCGTCCCCGACGAGCGCTACGAGCCGGACATGGGCCCCGAGCCGGACGTGGACGAGCTGCGCGAGAACCTGGCGCGGCTGCTGGACCCGATCGACGTCTACTCCGAGGTCTTCGACCCGTACGAGCCGCGCAAGGCCCCGGTCCCGGCCCGCATCTCCGACGACCTCACGGACGTCATCACCGACCTGCGCCACGGCATGGCCCACTACAAGGCGGGCCGCACGTCGGAGGCGCTGTGGTGGTGGCAGTTCTCCTACTTCTCCAACTGGGGCTCCACCGCGTCGGCGACCCTCCGCGCCCTCCAGTCGGTCGTCGCCCACGTCCGCCTGAACCAGCCCCTCGCGGAACTCGACGGCCTGGACACGGACCAGGGCCTGGGCGACGAGGCCCTGGAGGCGGAGGCCGGCAGGGTCATGGCCGAGGAAATCGGCACCCCGTTGCGCATGCGCCCGGTCCAGTAACCGGGCACCGGCAGCTCTTCACGCCCTTCACCGGCCTCCGGCCCGGGCGGCCTCCACGGCCCGGAGAACCAGTGCGCGGTCCTCGGCCCGCTCCGGTGTCCCCTCCGCGGCCTTGCGCGCGTCCGCCAGCGCCCGCTCCGTGGGCTCGGCACCGCGTGCGAGCAGCAGCCGCACCGCTTCGACCTGCCCGAACGAGACGGCCCACTCCAGAGGCGACCGCCCCTTGAAGTCCCGGTCCTCGATGTCGGCCCCGCGGTCCAGCAGCAATTCCACGACGTCCGGGTGCCCGCAGGTCGCTGCGAGCACCAGCGGCACGTGAGGGCTGCGGACGCGCTGCGCCCCGGTGGACACCCCGGCGTCGATCAGCGCCTCGACCACCGCCGCGCGGCCGAACATCGCCGCCTCGGTCATCGGCGTCAGCTCGTGGTACGGGCCCGCGCGCCCTTCCGGGTCGGCCCCGGCGGCGAGCAGCAGCCGGACCACGTCCGCGTGCCCCTCCTGCACGGCGAGATCCAGCGCCGAGCGCCCCTCCCGGTCGATCGCGTCGATACCGACCCCCGAGGCCAGCAGCCGCGCGACCTCCGCCGGACGGTTGTCCTTCGCCGCCAGGGGCAGCGTTTCCGACCTCGCCGTAGGATTCGTCATGCCCCGATCATGGGCCACCCGCGCCGATACCGGGGAACCCCTCGTTGATCGCGAACAGCACCGTCATCAGCGCCGACAGGGACAGCGGTACGACCCAGGGCCCACCCCGCCTCCCGGCTTCCGACGACGTTGAACGCGACGAACGCCCCCAGCACGAACAGTGCCGGCGACGCCCACAGGTGCCGCAGCGCCTGTGGGGTGCCCGGGTCGGTCATGGATGTGTCCCCCGTGCAACGTGCCCCTCGTACCGCCGCGCCGGTCGGGCGACGGCGGCCTGTGCGCGTCGACCTGGCTGGTCAGGCCCGGTGGGTGTGTTCGACGCGGCAGGAACGTAACACGATCGGAAATGCGGTTATTGCGCACTGAACCACCCGCTGGCCGTGAGGGTGATACCGACCGAAAAGGGCCGGGTGCGGTGTGACGCGGGGCACTTTTCCGAGTGGTGGGCGTGGGGCTGGGCAGGAGCCCCTCGCGGACGGCCGATGTCTCACCATGCGATATCGCGAAGGGTGGATTTTCGGACGTCGATAGACTGAGCGGACCGCAGCGCACACATATGTGGGCGGACTGTGGACAACGACGGACTGAGCGAGGAGCGCACGTGGGCCTTGTCGTGCAGAAGTACGGAGGCTCCTCCGTAGCCGATGCCGAAGGCATCAAGCGCGTCGCCAAGAGGATCGTGGAAGCCAAGAAGAACGGCCACCAGGTGGTCGCCGTGGTTTCCGCGATGGGCGACACGACGGACGAGCTGATCGATCTCGCCGAGCAGGTTTCCCCGATCCCTGCCGGCCGCGAGCTCGACATGCTGCTGACCGCCGGAGAGCGGATCTCCATGGCCCTGCTGGCCATGGCGATCAAAAACCTGGGCCACAACGCCCAGAGCTTCACCGGCAGCCAGGCAGGTGTCATCACCGACTCGGTCCACAACAAAGCCCGCATCATCGATGTCACGCCGGGCCGCATCAAGGCCTCCGTGGACGAGGGCAACATCGCCATCGTCGCCGGGTTCCAGGGCGTCAGCCAGGACACCAAGGACATCACCACGCTGGGCCGCGGCGGCTCCGACACCACCGCCGTCGCCCTCGCCGCGGCGCTCGACGCCGAGGTGTGCGAGATCTACACGGACGTCGACGGT
This sequence comes from Streptomyces sp. P9-2, assembly GCF_051903975.1. NCBI lineage: Bacteria > Bacillati > Actinomycetota > Actinomycetes > Kitasatosporales > Streptomycetaceae > Streptomyces > Streptomyces sp. P9-2. The sequence goes on along the minus strand of NZ_CP192633.1, from coordinate 1,226,166 downwards.
GTGTTCACCGCCGACCCCCGCGTGGTGAAGAAGGCCAAGAAGATCGACTGGATCTCGTTCGAGGACATGCTCGAACTGGCCGCCTCCGGTTCCAAGGTGCTGCTCCACCGTTGTGTGGAGTACGCCCGCCGGTACAACATCCCGATCCACGTCCGCTCGTCCTTCAGCGGACTCAAGGGCACGTGGGTCAGCAGCGAGCCGATCGAGCAAGGGGACAAGCAGGTGGAGCAGGCTCTCATCTCCGGTGTCGCACACGACACCTCCGAGGCCAAGGTCACGGTCGTCGGCGTGCCCGACAAGCCCGGCGAGGCCGCGTCGATCTTCCGCACCATCGCGGACGCCGAGATCAACATCGACATGGTCGTGCAGAACGTGTCCGCAGCGTCCACCGGCCTGACGGACATCTCCTTCACCCTGCCGAAGTCCGAGGGCCGCAAGGCCATCGACGCCCTGGAGAAGAACAAGGGCGCCATCGGCTTCGACTCCCTGCGCTACGACGACCAGATCGGCAAGATCTCCCTGGTCGGCGCGGGGATGAAGACCAACCCCGGGGTCACCGCCGACTTCTTCACCGCGCTCAGCGACGCCGGTGTGAACATCGAACTGATCTCGACCTCCGAGATCCGCATCTCGGTCGTGACCCGCAAGGACGACGTGCCGGAGGCCGTGCGCGCCGTGCACACCGCCTTCGGACTGGACTCCGACAGCGACGAGGCCGTGGTCTACGGAGGCACCGGCCGCTGATGACCGGGACCGCAGGACCCGGGCGTTCCGGGCGGCCGACGCTCGCGGTCGTGGGAGCGACCGGGGCCGTCGGCACGGTCATGCTCCAGATCCTGTCCCAGCGCGCGGACGTCTGGGGCGAGATCAGGCTCGTCGCCTCCCCGCGCTCGGCCGGCCGCAAGCTGGCCGTGCGCGGTGAGGAGGTCGAGGTCGTGGCGCTCACCGAGGACGCCTTCGACGGGGTCGACGTCGCCATGTTCGACGTGCCCGACGAGGTCTCCGCCGAGTGGGCGCCCGTCGCCGCCGCGCGCGGCGCGGTCGTCGTCGACAACTCCGGCGCCTTCCGCATGGACCTGGACGTGCCGCTGGTCGTCCCCGAGGTCAACCCGCACGCGGTACGCAGCCGTCCCCGCGGCATCGTCGCCAACCCCAACTGCACCACCCTGTCGATGATCGTCGCGCTCGGCGCGCTGCACGCCGAGTTCGGCCTGCGCGAGCTGGTCGTCTCGTCGTACCAGGCGGTCAGCGGCGCCGGGCAGGCCGGCGTGCGGACCCTGCGCGAGCAGCTCTCCCTGGTCGCCGGCACGGAACTGGGCACCAACCCCGGCGACGTACGGCGGGCCGTGGGCGACAACACCGGTCCTTTCCCGGAGCCGGTCGCGCTGAACGTCGTGCCGTGGGCCGGGTCGCTGCGCGAGGACGGCTGGTCGTCCGAGGAGATGAAGGTGCGGGACGAGTCCCGCAAGATCCTCGGCCTGCCCGCCCTCCCGGTCGCCGTCACCTGCGTCCGCGTCCCCGTGGTCACCGTGCACTCCCTCACCGTGCACGCCCGCTTCGAGGGCGAGGTCACCGTCGACAAGGCGCGCGAGATCCTCGCGACCGCCCCCGGCGTCGTCCTCTTCGACAACCCGGCCGCCGGGGAGTTCCCGACGCCCGCCGACGTCGTCGGCACCGATCCCACCTGGGTCGGCCGGGTGCGCCGGGCCCTGGACGACCCCACGGCGCTGGAGCTCTTCGTGTGCGGGGACAACCTGCGCAAGGGGGCCGCGCTCAACACCGCGCAGATCGCCGAACTGGTCGCGGCGGAGCGCAAGGGCGCCTGACACGGGAGGGCGGCCCCGTGCCGCCGGCGGCCGGGCGGAAAAAGTTCTGGATCACAGAGGATTCATTTGTAGGATCTGTGCGGAGCTTGTGAGCCGGACCGGTCGGTCCAAGCCACTTGAACATGCAACTTCCTGGGCCGAGGATTGCAGACGGGATTCACCTCCCCGCCAGCCGCAACCGAGCGGAGGGCGGGGAGCGTCTTTGCGGTCACCCTTGTCCGGGACGTGGGGACGCTGCTTCCCAGACGTGGGGACGTCTGGAGCCGGGCGTGGGGACGTCCGTTCATATGAAACACAGGGGAAGAGCGGGACGCATGAGGGCATTCGATGTGCTGTCGGTGGTGCTGCCTGACGCGGGTGGGCGGTGGACGGCACGGGTCGGCGCAGACGTGACGCCCGGCACGTACAACCCTTACGGGGGGAAGCGTGTCCAACTGGCGTGGCAGAGGTACTCGACTTCACAGCGCCCCGTGGCACGGCGTTCCGGCCGCCTCGCGGCACGCTCCGGCCCCGCGTGGCCGGCGCGGCCGGCGGCATGCCGGTGATCGCGCCCATGCCCGCAGCGCGCCCCGCCCGCATCCCCGGTCAGCGTGACGGCGCCGACGAGACGGTGGCGGCCGGCACCACGGTCGACCACCTCACCGAGACCTACCGCGCGCACTACCGCTCGCTGCTGGGCCTCGCCGCGCTGCTCCTCGACGACACGGCCTCCTGCGAGGACGTCGTCCAGGAGGCGTTCATCCGCGTCCACTCCGCCCGCAAACGCGTCCGCGACCCGGAGAAGACCCTGGCCTACCTGCGCCAGACGGTCGTCAACCTCTCCCGCAGCGCGCTGCGCCGCCGCATCCTCGGCCTGAAGCTGCTGTCCAAGCCCATGCCCGACATGGCGAGCGCGGAGGAGGGGGCGTACGACCAGCTCGAACGCGACTCCCTCATCAAGGCGATGAAAGGGCTTCAGCGCCGCCAGCGCGAGGTGCTGGTGCTGCGCTACTTCGCGGACATGACGGAGGCCCAGGTCGCCGAGACGCTCGGCATCTCGCTCGGCTCGGTCAAGGCGTACGGCTCACGCGGCATCGCCGCGCTGCGGGTGTCCATGGAGGCGTCGGCATGAGCGACGGCCAGGACGCGCGGGACCCGCGCCCCGAGGAACGCGAGCCGGAAGGCTCGCGGGATTCCTCCGGCGGTACGGAGGACACCGCGACGGGCGGCCAGGAGCCCGCGGACGGCTCGGACGGCTCGGACAGCCCTGACGGCTCGGACAGCCCGGACAGCCGTACGGCCGGATCCGGACGCACCGCCGACACGGTGGGGGAGGATGACTCCGCACCGCAGCCGGAGGCCGAACGGGACCCGGACCCCGAGCCGGAGGCCGAACGGGACCCGGAATCGAAGAGGAAACCGGCCCCGGATCCGGACCACGGGGGCATGCCCGAGGGGGACGGGCTCGCGCGGCTGCGCGCGCTCGTGACACCGCACGGGCAGAACCCGACACACACGCACGCTGGGAACGGAACTGTGAACGACGGCCGGGACGAACAGAGCCCCGAGGGGCTCGACTCGGACGAACTGCATCTGCGCACCCTGCTGCACCACGCCGTCCAGGACGTGGAGCCGAGCGACGGCACCCTGGACTACCTGCGCCGGGCGGTCCCCGCCCGCCGTGCGCGCAAACGCCAGGCACTCGTCGGCGCGGCGGCGGCCGCGCTCTTCCTCGGCACGGCCGTCCCCGCGCTGGTCCACGTCTCCAGCACCTCCGGCTCGGACGCCAACCCGTCGGCCGTCGGCCACGCCTCGCAGGCACAGGGCGGCACCGGCCAGGGCAAGGACCCCGGCAGCGGCGAGACCACCGCGGGCGGCGCCTCCGACGAGGTCGGCGGCGACAAGAAGGACCCCACGAAGGAGGGGGACAAGGCCGGCGCGAGCACCGGTACGAGCACGGGCGCGTCCGAGGGCGGCGACCCCTCCGCCGGCACCGAGGCGGACGCCCCCGCCTGCACCGCCGGCCAGCTCGGCCCGGCCACCGCGACCAGCGCGGCCCCCGACACGGCGGGCGCGGTCTACGGCTCCTTCCGGGTCACCAACGTCTCGGGCACGGCCTGCGTCGTCGAGGGCGCGGGCAGCGTGAGCGCGACCCCGCAGGGCGCGGCGGACGCGGCGAAGATCGGCACGGCCCGGCATGTCGCGGGCGACGCGGCGGCCGCCCTGCCGGACCCGTCGCTGGAGTCGGCGACGGTGGTCCTGGAGCCGGGCGAGGCGTACGAGGTGCGGTTCGCGTGGGTGCCCTCGGAGACCTGCCCGGTCCCCGGCGACACCGCGGGCGGCGGCACGGGCGGCCCCTCGGCGGACCCGACCCCGACGGAGGAGCCGACGAACACGACCGGCGCGTCCACGGGCCCGGGCGCCGCCCCCGGCACGACGACCCAGCTGGTCCGCGAGGACGGCGGCACCGAGGGCAGCGTGGCGGTGACCTACACGACCCCCACAGGCGCGGGCTCGGCCACCACGACGGTCACCAACGCCTGCGCGGGAACGGTCTACTGGACGGGGCTGCTGGCACAGGCCTGAGGCCGCCGCTCAAGGCTCGCGGACGGCGGTGACGCGGCGCGGAGACTGCCCGGCACCGGTCGGCACGGTCAGGGCCTCGAACCCCCCATCGGAGCGGAGCGGCAGCATGGCATGGGCAGTGGGAGGAACGTGCGCGTTCGTGGGGCTGCTGGCCGTCGTGCTGGGCACCGTGACGCTCCGGACGGGGTGGGTCCTGCCCACGGCGCGCCGACACGTCACCAGGCCCGGGCTGCACGGCCTCGGCGCCCTGTTCATGGGCACGTCCATCCTTCTGCAGGGCCTCGTCCACCTCGGCATCCTGGCGGGCGTCTCGTGGGAGGCACGCGTCCTGGGCGAAGTCGGCTGCCTGTTCACCGGCCTGCTCCTCATCGCCCTCAGCCACCTGCTGCCACCCCGCCGCACCTTGGAACACGCCGATCCACCGGGAGCCTGAGGGCTCAAGGGTCACACCCCGGACGTGCTGGACGGCTCCCGCTCCGCCACCGGACCCGCGGAGTCCGCGGAGTCCGCGGAGTCCGCAGCGTCCTCCGCCGTCCCGGCCTTCGCGTTCGGCTCCGCGTCCTCCGGCAGGATGCCCAGCTCCGCGTCGCGCGCGAGTTCCACCTCGCGGCGGAACAGGCGGAACCACATGAAGAGCGCGAAGCCGACGAAGGCGAACCACTCGGCGGTGTAGCCGAGGTTCTGGAACGCCTTCAGGTCGAGGCCGGTGCCGCCGGGGGCGGTCGCGGGGACCGCGCGCATGCCCGAGTCGCCGTCGTTCAGCGTGACCCAGGCGTCGTAGACGTCGTACGGGACCAGGTTGATCAGGGAGGCCGCGCTGATCGCGGCGGTCTGGCCCTGCGGGAGGCCGCTGCGGGCGCTGACGCCGTTGCTGCCGGGCGTCTCGGAGGCCTGGAGCGCTCCGGTGACGGTGACCTTGCCGGCGGGCGGCGCGGGCGCCTTCGCCGGGTCGGGCTCGCCGGGCAGCCAGCCGCGTACGACGGGCAGGGCGCGGCCGGTGTCGGTGCGCAGCAGGGTCAGGACGTAGTAGCCGTCCTTGTCGTCCAGCGTGCGGCCGGGGACCAGGAGCTGCGTGTCGTACCGGCCGGTCGCGGTGGCCTGCTTGCCGGAGGTGGCCTTGGTCACGGGCAGCAGCTCGTCCAGCGGCCGCGGCGCGTCCTTCTTGGCGTCGGCGACCTGCGCCTCCGCCTCACGGTGGTTGTCCACCCGGTCCTCGAACCGGCCCAGCTGCCATGACCCCATGAACACGCAGAAGGGGATCGAGAGCAGCAGGAAGACGTTGATCGCCCACCAGCGCGGAGTCAGCAGAAACCGGTACACGCCCTCAACGGTACGGGCCCGCGGACGGTTCCCGTCCCGCGGGGTGGCCTCCGGGACGGCCCTCGGAGGGCCCGGGCGGGCGTCCGGTGACGGGCCGTGCGCGGTCCGGTCGTCACATCGTGTGAAGGGTCCGGTGGAAGTTCCGGAGGAAGTTGTCCACAGGCTGGGGACCGAGGACGCGCGATGACGGCTCGGACGGGCAGTATGGGGTCATGACTGAGAGCAACGGGTCCGACGCGCCGGACCGGGCGGACCACCAGACCGAGCGAGCGCAGCAGACCGGGGAGATGCCGGACTGGGAGAAGCGCTTCCGCGCACCCCGGGTGTCCCTCCCCGACTGGGCGGAGGACGCCCCCGACCGTTCCCTGTTCGTGTCGAACGCGACGGGGACGTACGAGCTGTACGCCTGGGACCGGGCGACCGGTGAGCAGCGCCAGGTGACGGACCGGCCGAACGGCACGACGGACGGGGTGCTCTCCCCGGACGGCGAGTGGATCTGGTGGTTCGACGACAAGGACGGCGACGAGTTCGGCGTCTGGCGCCGGCAGCGGTTCTCCGGCGGCGAGGACGAGCTGGCCGCCCCGGGCCTGGACCCCTCGTACCCGGCGGGCCTCGCGCTCGGCCGCGACGGCCGCACGGCGGTCGTCGGCCGCTCCACGGACGAGGACGGCACGACGATCCACCTGGTGCGTACGGGCGAGGCGCCGGTGGAGCTGTACCGGCACCGCGAGTCGGCGGGCGTCGGCGACCTCTCCCACGACGGCTCGCTGATCGCCGTGGAGCACACGGAGCACGGGGACGCGATGCACTCCGCGCTGCGCGTGATGCGCCCCGACGGCACGACGGTCGCCGAGCTGGACGACACCCGCGGCGGCACCGAGGAGCTCGGCCTGGAGGTGCTGGGCTTCGCGCCCGTGGCGGGCGACACCCGGCTGCTCATCGGCCACCAGCGGCGCGGACGCTGGGAGCCGATGGTGTGGGACGTGGCGACGGGCGAGGAGACCGACCTGGAGCTGGACCTGCCCGGCGACGTCAGCGCCGAGTGGTACCCGGACGGCAGCGCCCTCCTCGTCGCGCACGGCTTCGAGGCCCGCGGCGAGCTCTTCCGCTACGACCTCGCCGGACGCCGGCTGGAGAAGATCCCCACGCCGCGCGGCGCGGTCTCCGGTGCGACGGCCCGGCCCGACGGCACCGTCGAGTACCTGTGGTCGTCGGCCGCGCAGCCGCCGGCGGTGCGCTCCACGTCCGGCGGCGTGGTCCTGGACCCGCCCGGCATGAAGTCGCCCGGCTCGGTGCCGGTGGAGGACGTGTGGGTGGAGGGCCCGGGCGGCCGCATCCACGCGCTCGTGCAGAAGCCGGCCGGCGCGACCGGCCCGCTGCCCACCGTCTTCGACATCCACGGCGGCCCGACCTGGCACGACAGCGACTCCTTCGCGGCGGGACCGGCCGCCTGGGTCGACCACGGCTACGCGGTGGTCCGCGTCAACTACCGCGGCTCCACCGGGTACGGCCGGGCCTGGACGGACGCCCTGAAGCACCGGGTGGGCCTGATCGAGCTGGAGGACATCGCGGCGGTCCGCGAGTGGGCCATCTCCTCCGGCCTGGCCGACCCGGGCCGGCTGATCCTCACCGGCGGCTCCTGGGGCGGCTACCTGACCCTGCTGGGCCTCGGCACGCAGCCGGACCACTGGGCGCTGGGCATCGCGGCGGTCCCGGTCGCGGACTACGTCACGGCGTACCACGACGAGATGGAGGCGCTGAAGGCCATGGACCGCACCCTGCTGGGGGGCACGCCCGAGGAGGTCCCGGAGCGCTTCGAGGCGTCGTCCCCGATCACCTACGTCGACCAGGTGAAGGCCCCGGTCTACATCTCGGCGGGCGTGAACGACCCGCGCTGCCCGATCCAGCAGATCGAGAACTACGTGAAGCGGCTGGAGTCGCGCAACGCGGTCCATGAGGTCTACCGCTACGACGCGGGCCACGGCTCGCTGGTGGTGGACGAACGGATCAAGCAGATCCGCCTGGAGCTGGACTTCGCGGAGCGGCACCTGCCGAAGTGAGGGGCGCGTCCCGCGCGCCGGGGGAGTCCGGGTTCACCCCTCGGCGCGCGGCGGCTCCCGCACACCCCGTCATGTGGGGACGGGCACCGTTGGCGCGGGGGCGCGCGGCGGCCCCGGCGTCCGTCCCGTCGGGTCGGGCTCACCGCGTACTCCGCGTCCGCCTCCCCAGCAGTTCCGCCAGCCCCCGCCGGGTCGCCGCCAGGACCACGCGGTCGCCGGCGCGCAGGACGTACGTGTCCGGGAGGTCCCACACCAGGCCGGAGCCCGGCGGCTCGGCGCCCGCGGTGTCGCCCCGGGCGGCCGTGTCCAGGGCCAGCACGCGCCAGGCGCCCGGCCGGAACGCCTCCGCCACCGTGCGTCCCTCCAGCTGCGGGTGCCCGTCGACGACGACCGCCGCGAACAGCAGCACCCGCCGCTCCACGGGGATCGCGCCCAGGATCTGGCGCCCCATCATCGCCCCGGCGAAGGCGGGCGCGGCCAGATGGGACACGGACCGGCTGCGGGTCAGCGCGGCCGGGTGGGCGGTGCGCAGCGTGCGGTAGACGGCCTTGGCGAAGTCGTCGTCGTACAGCCGCAGCACCGCGCGCAGGTCGGGGCGTACGGAGCGGGCGTAGAGGACGGCCTCCAGGTTGGTGGTGTCGATGCTGGTCAGCGCGAGCAGGGCGTCGGCGCGGTGGATCTTCGCGGACTCCAGGACGCCCTCCTGCGTGACGTCCCCGACGACGACCGGCACGCGTAACCGCCGGGCGACGGCCATGCCCCGCGCCTCGGGGTCGGCCTCGACGCACACCACGGGGATGTGCAGTTCGCGCAGCCGGGTCAGCACCCGGGTGCCGATCTTGCCGAGCCCCAGCAGCACCACGTGCCCGCTCAGCCCGCGCGGCGGTTTCCGCAGCGCGGACGCCGTGCGGAAGGTGCCCAGCGCCTCCAGCACCGCGGCGAGCAGCACCGGAAGCAGCAGCAACCCGACCAGCCCGGACAGCAGTTGCAGCACCTGTTGCCCGGTCGGCGCGCCGAGCGCGGGCTCGTTGATGGCGAACAGGTCCAGCAGCGTGATGTAGACGGCGCGCAGCGGATGGTCGTCGGTCACCACGATCAGCGCCACCGCGAGCGCCACGACCGCGGCCACCAGCCCCGCCAGCGACCACCGCAGCCGCGCCGAGAACAGCGAGGCGAACGGCATCACCCCGGCCCGCCGGGCGGGCAGCGGGGGACCGGAGTACGACACCTGTTCGAGGACCACCGTGCCGCGCCCGGTCGCCGCCGCCACCGCCTCGGCGTCCGGCAGCAGTTGAGGCCCGTCGCCGCTGTCCTCCGAACCCTCCGCGCCCGCGGGGTCGTTGCTGGTGGCGGACAGCAGCGCCAGCGTGCACAGCCCCGGGTCGGCCACCTCGCCGGGCCGCGGCGGCCGGCGCTCGACCGCCCTCAACAGCAGTCCCTCCGCGTCGACGACCTTGCTGGTGCCGACGAGGGCGGTGGCGACGAGCGCGGGCGCGGTGGTGTCGGCGTCGGACAGCACGGTGGTGGCGATGTCGGCGCCGCCGTGGCCACTGCGTCCCACCGGCGTGCCGCCCGCCAGTTCGGCGGCCTGGTCGAGGAGTTCCTCGATGTGCTGGCCGAGCCGCCGGTTGTAGAGGCGCAGCACCAGACGGAGGCGGGGGTTGAGGCGGCGGGCGGTCAGGGCGGCGCGGATGTTGGTCTCGTCGTCGTCGTAGACGAGGGCGAGCGCGGCGGCCAGGTCCACGCCCGCGTCGGCGAGCACGGCCTCGGTGGGCTCGGCTGCCTCCATCACCCGTTCGTCGGGGACGAGGGTGTCGTCGGAGCCGCCGGTGCCGCGGTTGACGGCGGTCACCATCCGGCCGAACAGCGCCGCGGACGCGGCCCGGGCCCGTCCGGCCATCGGCTGGGGAGGGGTGAGCCGCGAGGGCGGTACGACGAGGACCACCTGTTCCCGGTACACACCCCGCAGTTCGGCGGCGAGGCGGTGCGCCAGCCCGTCGTCGCCGCACACCACCATGTGGGCGGACGCGTCGCTGGGCGGGGCGGGGTTGGGAAGGAGGCTCACCACAGGGCAGAAGACTGCCTGATCATGGCGGCTGGTTCCAGGGCGCACGACTAGCATGACGGGCGCATGCCTGAGGTGGACGCCGTACACCGGGACGTGCGGTGCGTACGTCAACGAGGGAGAGATGTGAGGGAGTTGCCCGGTCGGCCCGACCCGGCCCGCCGGTCCCGTACGCCCCTGAGCCGGCTGCGGGTGCTGTCCGCCGCCGTCGCCCTCGCGGACGAGGGCGGGGCCGACGCGCTCAGCATGCGGAAGATCGCCCAGCGGCTCGGTGTCGTCCCCATGGCGCTCTACAAGCACGTGGCCAACAAGGACGAACTGCTCGACGGCATGATCGACACCGTCGTCGGCGAGATCGACCCGCCGGTCGAGGGCGCGGACTGGAGGACCACCGTCCGGCTGCGGGTGCTGTCGGCCCGCCGCATGCTGCTGCGTCACCCATGGGCGTCCGCGGTCATCGAGACGCGGATGAAGGAGCGCCCCGCCCCGACGCCCGCGGTGATGGCCTACCTGGACGAGATGATCGGCGTGTTCCGCGCCGGCGGGTTCTCGCTCGACCTCGTCCACCATGCGATGCACGTGATGGGGAGCAGGCTGCTGGGATTCTCCCAGGAGTTGTTCGTGGACTCACCGTCCCCCGCCGCGCCTTCGTCCTCCCCCTCGCCTCCGCCGGAGGAGATGGCCGCGCGCTACCCGAACATCGCCGAACTGGCCGGCGCCGTCGCCCATGACGCCGGGTCGGTCGTCGGCGCCGGCTGCGACGACCAGTACGAGTTCGAGTTCGCGCTCGACCTGACCCTGGACGGCCTCGAACGCCTCCGTGACGCAGCCGCCTGAGGGCACGGTCCGCACGCCCCCTTGCCAGGTGTACGGCGTACACCCATCATGAGAGGTGTACGCCGTACACCCACCTCCACATCCCCCCACGTCCACCCTCGGTGCGATGGAGGCGACAGGATGAAGGCGATCGTCCAGGACCGTTTCGGCCCCCCGGACATTCTGCGGCTCGCGGACGTCGACCGTCCCGAACCGGCCGACGGACAGGTGCTGGTCCGCGTGCGCGCCGCCGCGGTCAACCCGTACGACTGGCACATGCTGCGCGGCGACCCCTACGCGGCCCGGCTGCTCGGAGGGATCGGCCTGACCCGCCCGAAGCAGCGGGTGGCAGGCATCGACGCGGCGGGCGAAGTGGCGGCGGTCGGCGCCGGGGTGTCGACACCGAACCCCGGCGACGAGGTGCTCGGTTTCTGCCCCGGAGCCTTCGTCGAGTACGCCGTCACCACCTCGGACCTCCTCGTCCCCAAGCCCGAGGGGCTCACCTCCGGGCAGGCGGCGGCCCTCCCGATGGCGGCGGTGACCGCGCTGCGCGGCATCAGCACGGTGGGCCGGGTCAGGGCGGGGCAGCGGGTGCTCGTGAACGGGGCGGGCGGAGGCGTCGGCACGTTCGCCGTGCAGGTGGCCGTGTCGCTGGGGGCGGAGGTCACCGGCGTGTGCGGCGCGAGCAAAGGTGACCTGGTGCGCTCCCTCGGCGCCGCGCACGTCGTCGACCACGCCCGCGAGGACTGGACGGACGGACGCCGGCGGTACGACGTGATCCTCGACAACGTCGGCAACCTGCCGCCCTCCCGGGTGCGGCGGGCGCTGACCCCGACGGGCACCCTGGTGGCGAACGGCGGAGGGGCGCCGGGGCGGGTGTTCGGCGCGATCGGTGGCATGCTGCGCGTGCTCGCCCTGAACGCCGTGGTCCGGCAGCGGCTGGCGGTGATCGTCCCGTCGGTCCCGTCCGGACCGACGCGGGCGGACCTCACGGCCGTGACCGAGCTGGCCGGGGCAGGTCGGCTCACCCCGGTGATCGGCCGCACGCTCCCCCTGGCGGACGCCGCCGAGGCCGTGCGCCACGTAGAGCGGGGCCACGCGCTCGGCAAGACGGTCCTCGCCGTGCGCTGAACGGCGACGCGCCCACGGACAGGGTGCGGACATAGGGGACGACACCCACGTTCCGCGCCATCCGTGCGGGTGTCGCCCCTACCGTCTCTGGGTGCCGTCACGGATGGTGTGGGCGCGCGCGTCGGGTGAGGGTGTGATCACCACACTTCACACTCCCCCTCTGCCACCTGGGGCGCGTGTGGGCACCGGTCCCCTCGGAAGGAGTCCGCACCCTGATGCACGCGGCATCGCGGCGAACCGGCCTGAAGGACGACCTGTCGGCCTCCGGCGGTCCGCGGTGAGCGTCACGGCGTGGATGGCGGTGGCGGTCTTCGCCGCCGTGTACGTGCTGATCGCCACGGAGTGGGTGCACCGGGTCGCCGCCGCGCTGGGCGGCGCGGTGCTGATGCTGCTCATCGGCGCGACCGACGCCGAGCACGCGTTCTTCTCCGAGGACGCGGGCATCGACTGGAACGTCATCTTCCTGCTGCTCGGGATGATGCTGATCGTCGCGGTGCTGAAACGCACCGGCGTCTTCGAGTTCATCGCCGTCTGGGCGGCGAGACGCGCGCGGGGACGGCCGTACCGGCTGATGGTGCTGCTGGTCGTGGCGACCGGCTTCCTGTCGGCGTGGCTGGACAACGTCACCACCGTGCTGCTGATCGCCCCGGTAACGATTCTGGTCTGCCGGCGGCTCGGGGTGCCGGCGGTGCCGTACCTCATCGCCGAGGTGATGGCCTGCAACATCGGCGGCGCCGCGACCCTGATCGGGGACCCGCCGAACATCATGATCGGCTCCCGGGCGGACCTGTCGTTCAACGACTTCCTGGTCCACATGACGCCGATCGTCGTCGTGCTGATGATCATCTTGGTGCTGATGTGCCGGGTGATGTTCCGCACATCGTTCCACTACGACCCGGAACGCGCCGAGTCGCTGATGGAGCTGGACCCCAAGGCGGAGATCAAGGACAAGCGGCTGCTGCTGATCAGCGGGGTCGTGATCGTCGCCGTCATGGTGTGCTTCGTGCTGCACACCTGGCTCCACATGGAACCCTCGGTGGTGGCCATGAGCGGCGGTCTGCTGCTGCTCGCGGTGTCCAGGCTCAGCCCCGGGAACGTGGTCAAGGACGTCGAGTGGGAGACGCTGGCGTTCTTCGCGGGACTGTTCGTGATGGTCGGCGGGATGGTGCAGACGGGCATCATCGGCGACCTGGGCGAGCTGGCCGCGGAGGCGACCGGGGGCAACCTCGAGACGACGGCCATGGCGCTGGTCTTCGGCTCCGTGGTCCCGTCGGCGATCATCGACAACATCCCGTTCGTGGCGTCGGTGAGCCCGATCGTCAGTGAGATCGTGGCCTCGGCGGGCGGGGCCGGCGAGGCGGAGATGCTGTGGTGGTCGTTCGCGCTCGGGGCGGACCTGGCCGGAAACGCGACGATCATCGCGTCCTCGGCCAACGTGGTGGTGATCGGCATCGCCGACCGCGAGGGCCATCACATCTCGTTCTGGCAGTTCAGCAAGTACGGCCTGATCGTCACGGCGGTCACCGTGTCGGTGGCGGGGGCGTACGTGTGGCTGAGGTACTTCGCACTGGCCTGAGCGACGGTGTGAACGTCGCTGCGTGACCGGCGAAGCACGGTGCGCTGCCGCTCGTTTTACACGCCTCGCACATGTATGCGACGTACACGAAATTTGTCGTACGGTAAACTTTACCTGGCCTTGGCGCTCCGTTGAGCTGCCGAATGCTCAGTCCGCGGGAAGCGGACCCGGATGCGAGGGGGGACGTGACATGAATCGACGCGCTGTACGCCGCGACACGAACCGGCCCGTGCGCATCGACATCACCCCCCGCGACAGCGTTCCCGAACCCGGCGCCGCCGTCTCCGGCGCCTGATCCGCCCGGCCGCCCCGCCTCTCCGTCAAGGGCGCGGCAGCCCGCCCGCACGCCAACCCCGCCCGCCCGATGTGGGCCTCCGGCGTCGTGCCGTACGCGGACCAGGACCACCCGCCGTCACACCTCACCGCACCCCCGCGGGTCCCGCGCGCGACCCGGCGCCTCGAGAAGACCGCCGTCCGCCCGCACACCACCCGAGCCCCTTTCAGGCACTGACGCCGCCGTCACCGACCCGGAGGACCGACGCCCGTGCACAACACCGCCACCATGCTCATCGAACTGGGCGCGATCATCCTCGCCCTGGGCCTGCTGGGCCGCCTCGCCGGACGCGTGGGCTTCTCGCCCATCCCGCTCTACCTGCTGGCCGGACTCGCCTTCGGCCACGGAGGCATCCTGCCGCTGCAGGCCAGCGAGGAGTTCACCGCCGTCGGCGCCGAGATCGGCGTCATCCTGCTGCTGCTCATGCTGGGCCTGGAGTACAGCGCGTCCGAACTGGTCACCAACCTCAAGACGCAGTACCCGTCGGGGGCGGTGGACTTCGTCCTCAACGCGGTGCCGGGCGCCGTGGCGGCGCTGATCCTGGGCTGGGGCCCGGTCGCGGCGGTCGCGCTGGCGGGTGTCACGTGGATCTCGTCCTCCGGTGTGATCGCGAAGGTGCTGGGCGACCTGCGCCGGCTCGGCAACCGCGAGACACCGGTGGTGCTCGGCGTCCTCGTCATCGAGGACCTGGCGATGGCGGTCTACCTGCCGATCCTCACCGCGGTGCTGGCGGGCGCGGGCCTGGCGGGCGGCTCGGTCACCCTGCTGATCGCGCTCGGCACCGTGGGCGCCGTCCTCTACCTGGCGCTGCGTCACGGGCGTCTGATCAGCCGCGCGGTGTCCTCGGACAGCGCGGAGATGCTGCTGCTGGTGGTGCTGGGCCTGACGCTCCTCGTCGCGGGCCTCGCGCAGGAACTGCAGGTGTCGGCGGCCGTCGGCGCGTTCCTCGTGGGCATCGCCCTGTCGGGTGAGGTCGCGGAGGGTGCGAGCGCCCTGCTCACCCCGCTGCGGGACCTGTTCGCCGCCGTCTTCTTCGTCTTCTTCGGCCTGTCCACGGACCCGTCGGACATCCCGCCGGTGCTGGTCCCGGCGCTGCTGCTGGCCCTGGTCACGGCCCTGACGAAGGTCGCGACGGGCTGGTACGCGGCCCGGCGCGCGGGCATCAAGGGCGGAGGCCGCTGGAGGGCGGGTGGCACGCTGGTGGCGCGCGGCGAGTTCTCGATCGTCATCGCGGGCCTCGCGGTCGGCGTGGAGCCCCGCATCGGCCCGCTGGCCACGGCGTACGTCCTGATCCTGGTCGTCGTCGGCCCGCTGACCGCGCGCTGGACGGAGCCGCTGGCGCGGAAGCTCACGGGCCGTCCGGAGACGCCGGTGGAGAAGGAGTTGGCGGCGCCGGAGCCGGCGAAGGTGTGAGGCGTTGAAGAAGGTGAGGGGCTACTCGCGGCCGAGGATGTCGGCGGCGACGCCCACGCCCTCACGGGTGCCGATGACGATGAGGGTGTCGCCGCCGGCCAGCCGGAAGTCGGGCCCGGGGGAGGGGATGGCCTCGGCGCGGCGCAGCACGGCGACGACGGACACACCGGTCTCGGTGCGCATCCGCGTGTCGCCGAGCACGCGCCCGTTCCAGTAGGAGGTCGCCGGCAGCTCGATCCGCTCGGCGACCAGGCCCAGTTCGGCCGTCGCCAGCAGGTTGGGGCTGTGGTGCGAGGGGAGCAGCGCGTCGACGACGGCGGCGGCCTCCTCGGCGTTCAGCTTCAGGCACACCGCGGTGTCGTCCGGGTCGTCCCTGCGGTAGACGTTCAACGTCCGGGAACCGTCGAGATGGGCGATCACCGACAACCGCCGCCGCTCCCGCGTCACGAGGTCGTACCGCACCCCGATCCCCGGCAGCGGAGTGTGCCCCATCCGCCCAGCGCCGCCCATGACCGTCCCCCTACACCGTCTCAGTTCACCTACGGGCCATGACCGACGGCACCCTACGGCACGGGGGGTTGGGGGGCGACATCCGGGCGGGGGGCGAGACGCCCCGGAGCCGGGCGCGGCGGGCCGGGGTGGGACGAAGCCCCAGCGTACGGTGCGCAGGGACCCTCCGTTACTCTGCGGCAGCGCCCGGGGGGAGCCGGGCCTCCACACGCTGGACCGGGGGGTTCCGGTCGGCCCGAGTTCCAGGAGTAGGCCCCGTGAACGGACCGCGCCGCAGTGCGCTGCTCGCCTCCGTCAGGCCGATGCTCGAGCCCGACGAGCGGATCGAGGTCGTGACCATCGTGACCACGAGCCCCGTCTCGCTCGGCAGGACCACGGCGTTCGCCCTGGCGTCGGCGGTCGTGAGCGGCGGCGGCATGACGATGGCCCCGGCGCCGACGGCGATGCACCTGGTCATGACGGACCGCCGCTTCTTCCTCTTCCGAGGGGAACCGATGGTCGTCTGGCCGCGAGAACTGGTGATGACGTTCCCGCGCGCCGGCCTGGTCCGCTCGGAGATCGACGACCGCAAGATCAACTCGTCCTTCGTCCTGTCCTGCCCGGGCCACGAAGAGAGCCTCCAGCTCACGTTCTCGGCGTTCGGCAGGAAGAAGAGGAACCAGATAGCGGCGGCGGTGCCGGTGGGGTGCTGACACCGCAGGCACCGCCTGGACGGCGCGCAGCACGCGGCAGGCGGTGCCGGTCAGGCAGGCGTCCAACGGACGCCGGAGCGCTTCAACAGCCGCTGATACGCGGTGAAGAAGCATGCGACGGCATCGCGAGCGCTCATCGGCGTGCGTGCGGGCGCCGAAGGGGAAGGGCTGCGTGTCGGGTCACACCTTCTTGACCACGATCGTGTCCGGGACCAGCTTCTCCAGGTCGTCGACGTCCGAGGTGAAGACGGTGACCTGTCCCTTCTGCTGTCGCGCGATGACGGCGAGCACGGCGTCGATCGCGTACGTGTGGCCGTGCAACTTGGCACCGGCCAGGAGCCGGCGCGCCTGGCGGGCCTCGTCCTTCCCGATGTCGACGACCTGGAGCCGGGACAGTACCCAATCCCAGCGCTGCTCGGTCGTTCTGCCGTCGTACGCCTCGACCAGCGTCATCGGTGACGTCACCACCTCGGCTTCCCCGCGTGCCGCGAGATCGAGCCAGGCGATCATCTTCCGGTCCCCGCGTACCGCGAGGGACAGGGCTTCACAGTCCAGCACGAAGACGCGAAGGGGCCGCCCACCGCGCTCACCGGCTCGCTGCTTCACGCAGCCTCTCCGGCATCGCGCTTTCCGGCGGCCCGACGCCGCTCGTGTTCGGCGTCGAGTTCGTCCAGCTCCTCGAGCGCTGCCGCCTGCTCGTCCTCGGTGACGGGGCCGTGTTCTTCCTGCAGCCAGTCGACCAGTTCCCGAAGTCGGTCCCGGTCACGCTTGAAACGCAGCGCCTCGGTGACATACGCCGACAGGCCCCGCTCGGCCGCGTCCACGCGGATCTCGTCCAGGAGATCCTCGGGGATCGTGACGGTCACCTTCTTCGTCGCCATACAAAGGACCATACTCCTGGTATCAGACTCCTTACCACTCGGCCCACGTGACCGAGCCCGGTGATCAGACGGCGGTGGCGGCCACGGCCGACGGCTGAGTAGAGGTCGGCGTGGAGTGAAGGCGAAGGGCGGGAGACACGTCCGGAAGTTGATCCTCGACTCGGCTCCCGAGCGGACCCCAGAAGCACTCAGGGGCCCGACCCGCTAAGCGGATTAGGCCCCTGAAGTGGTGTTACGGCTGTCGGGGTGGCGGGATTTGAACCCACGACCTCTTCGTCCCGAACGAAGCGCGCTGCCAAGCTGCGCCACACCCCGGTGTCGCTCGCTGTCGCGGCGACGACGTTTACTTTAGCCCACCGGTGGCTAGAGACGAAATCTGGTTTTCGGGCGGGTGTGGTCCAGGGCCACCAGGAGGACCGCCACGGCGTAGATCGCGAGCCCCACGAGGAGCGCGTTGGCCAGCACGCCGCGGTAGCCGTGGCGGGCGACGTCCAGGAACGGGTAGAGGTAGCGGCCGGCGGAGCCGGGGAGCAGTTCGCCTCGGGCGAGGGTGAAGGCCAGGTACGCCAGCGGGTACAGCAGCCACGTCGTGGCCTGGCGCAGGTGCATGCGGGCCGGTGGTGTCAGGACCAGCCAGTCCAGCAGCGCGGCCACCGGCAGCGCCGTGTGCAGCAGGTGGCCCGCGACCGGCTCGAGCCACGCGGCGCCGCCCCCGCTCGACCCCGCCGTCATGGCGTACGCCGGCGCCGCGTCCGCGAGGGCTATGTGGTGGACCAAAGCCCCTACGACCACATACAGCAGCGCCGCCCCCGTCACCGCGCCCGGCAGCGGGTGCCGTGCCGCCCACGCCCGGCGTGCCGAGGCGAACGTCACCAGCGCCAGCAGCGCCGTGCTCTGGATCACGAAGTAGCTCAGTACCCGGGTGGGGCTGCCGAGGAGGATCTCGATCAGCACGGCCGCCGTCGCCAGCACGGCCAGGGCCAGCCGGTACACCGCGGTCAGCGGCCGGCGCACCGGCGGTATGACGGCTCGGGCGGGGACGGGGGAGGGGAGTACCTGCGGAGCCGTCCGCGGGAGGGCGGGGATGTCCGGGAGGTCCCTGGGTATCGGGGCGGTCATGCCCCCAGCGTGGGACGGCCGGCGGGGTGCGGCGATGTGGCGTGGGCCGGTCGGGTTATCCGTCCGTCAGACAACCCGCCATAACGCCGGCACGCCAACCCGCCGTGACGCCGGCACGCCAACCCGCGAACCCGCCGTGACGCCCGCACACCAACCCGCCATTACGCCGGCATGCGAACCCGCCATGACCGCCGGCCCGCCAACCCGCCATGACCGCCGGCCCCTCGCCCTCGCCTCAGCGCCCCACCAACGTCAGCAGCGTCGCCTCCGGCGGGCACGCGAACCGCACCGGCGTGTAGCGGCTCGTGCCGCACCCCGCCGAGACGTGCAGGTACGACCTGCGGCCCTCCGCCGTGTGCGTGGACAGGCCCTTCACGCGGTCCGTGTCCAGGTCGCAGTTGGTGACCAGGGCGCCGTAGAACGGGATGCACAGCTGTCCGCCGTGCGTGTGGCCGGCGAGGATCAGCGGGTAGCCGTCCGCCGCGAACGCGTCCAGCACCCGCAGGTACGGCGCGTGCACCACGCCCATCGAGAAGTCAGCCCCGCTCGACGGGCCGCCCGCCACCTCCGCGTACCGGTCCCGCTTGATGTGCGGGTCGTCCAGTCCCGTCAGCTCGATCGACGTGCCCTCGATCTTCAGGGTGCCCCGCGTGTTGGTGAGGTTGAGCCAGCCCGCCGAGTCGAAGCCGTCCCGCAGGTCCTCCCACGGGTTGTGGACGGCGTCGACGACCGGCGGGTTGCCGTTCAGGCCGTGGCGGCCCTGCACCTTCTCGACCAGGTAGCGGGCGGGGTTGCGCAGCCGGGGGCCGTAGTAGTCGTTGGAGCCGAAGACGTACGCGCCGGGGAACTCCATCAGCGGGCCGAGCGCGTCCAGGACCTCGGGGACGCCCTCGGGGTCGGACAGGTTGTCACCCGTGTTGATCACGAAGTCGGGGCGCAGGCCCGCCAGCGAGCGCAGCCACCGCTGCTTCTTGCGCTGGCCGCCGACCATGTGGATGTCGGACACCTGCAGCACGCGCAGGGGACGCATCCCGGAGGGGAGGACGGGGACGGTCACCCGTCGGAGTCGGAAGGAGCGGGCCTCGAAGCCCGCGGCGTAGAGCAGTCCGGCGGCGCCGGCCGCCGTGATTCCCAGGGGGATTCGGTATCGCGCGCGCATGGGCCCATCGTGTCAGACCCTGACGGTTCCTCCGTACGACCCTCGGGGCCAACTGGTACGCCCCTCAAATCAGCAGGCGCAGCCGCGGCCGCACCTGCGACAATCAAGTCATGACCACGCTCAAGTCGAAGCTGCAGGATGACCTCAACGCCGCGATCAAGGAGCGCGACGAGCTCCGCTCCTCGACGCTCCGGCTGACGCTCGCCGCGATCACCAAGGAGGAGGTCGCGGGCAAGGAGAAGCGCGAGCTCTCCGACGACGAGGTGCAGAAGGTGATCGCCCGCGAGGCCAAGAAGCGCCGTGAGGCGGCCGACGCCTTCGCGCAGGGCGGCCGTCCCGAGCAGGCCGAGCGGGAGAAGGCGGAGGGCGAGGTGCTGGCCACGTACCTGCCCAAGCAGCTGTCCGACGACGAGCTGAACGCGATCGTCGCCCAGGCGGTCGAGGAGGCCCGCGCCGCCGGCGCCGAGGGGCCGCGCGCCATGGGCGCCGTCATGAAGATCGTGAACCCGAAGGTCGCCGGCCAGGCGGAGGGCGGCCGGGTGGCCGCCGCGGTGAAGAAGCTGCTGGCGGGCTGAGACGCCGTAACGACGGCATACGGCAAAACCAACGGGCTGCGGCCCCTTCCCCGGACAGGGAAGGGGCCGCAGCCCGTTGTCGGACGACCGTCGTCAGTCGCGGCCTCCCGGCCCGTTGCCCGGGCCCTGGATGAAGCCCTCCGGGATGGAGAAGGTCGGGTCCGGCTGGCCGCCGTTGCCGCCCCCGTTGCCGTTGCCGTTGCCGCCGCTGATCAGGCCGCCGATGAAGCCGTCGTCGCCGTTGCCGTCGTCGTCACGGTCCCGGTCACGGTCGCGGTCCTTGGGCTTCTTCGCGTCCGGGATGTGCACCCGGTTGAACCCAGGGGCGTCCTTGCCCTCCAGCGCGCCGGACATCGCGTCACGCCAGATGGGGCCCGGGACGGCGCCGCCGAAGACCAGCTCGTGGTACTGGCCGCCGATGGTGATGTCCCGCATCTTCACCTTCTGGCTGGCGCTGCCCACCCACACGGCGCCCGACAGGTTCGGCGTGTAGCCGACGAACCAGGCGTTCCTGCGCTCGTCCGTCGTACCCGTCTTACCGGCGTTGTCGCGGCCCGAGAGCCCGGCCTGCTGACCCGTACCGGAGTCGATCACGCCCCTGAGCAGCTCGTTCACCGTGTCCGCCGTCTTCTCGCTCATCGCGCGCGAGCACGTGGACTTCGGGACCGGCAGGGACTGCGACTGGTTGCCCGTCTTCTGGGTGATCGACTCGATGGCGACCGGTGTGCAGTACATGCCCCGGGAGGCGAAGGCCGCGTAGGCGCTCGCCATGGTGAGGGGCGACAGACCGGTGGAACCGAGGGTCATCGAGGACGGCACCTCGGGGATCTTGTCCCCGTTGCCCTGGACCACGCCGAGCTTGTCGGTCATGGTCACCACCGGGCACATCCCGATGTCCTCGATCATCTGCACGAAGTACGTGTTGACCGACTTGGCCATCGCGTCCTTCAGCGCGTACGGCCCGACCTCGGTCTCGTTCTCGTTCTCCAGCTTGTAGTCGCCGTCGTTCACCCACGGCTTCTCGCAGCCGCGGACGGTGTCCGGGTACGGCATCTCGTACGGCGCGGAGTACTCCTGCGTCGGCGGCCGGCCCTCCTCCAGGGCGGCGGCGGCCACGAACGGCTTGAACGTCGAACCGGTCGGGAAGCCGAAGTTGGAGCCGCCCCAGGCGGAGTCCACGGAGAAGTTGATCTCCGTCTGGTTCTTGCCGTAGCCGTACGGCTTCGACTGGCCCATCGCGACGATCTTGCCGGTGCCCGGCTCGACCAGCGTGGACGCGGCGGCGACGTTGTCCGACTCGTAGACGTGGTTCTTGAGCGACTCCTGCACCGACTCCTGGGCCTGCGGGTCCAGCGTGGTGCGGATGGTCAGGCCGCCCTGGTTCCAGATCTTCGCCCGCTCCTCGCGGGTCTTGCCGAAGACCGGGTCGTTGAGGAACACCTTCTCCACGTACTTGCAGAAGAAGCCCGCGCCCTTGGCCGCGGTGATGCAGCCGTTCTTCGGCTCGCTGACCTTGAGGCCCAGCGGGGAGCGCATCGCCTCGGCGGCGTCCTCCGGAGACACGTCCCCGACCTCGGCCATCCGCTTCAGCACGACGTTGCGCCGCTTCTTCGCCTCGGCCTCGTCGTTGACCGGGTCGTAGCGGCTCGGCGACTGGACGATGCCGGCGAGGAGCGCGGCCTCCTGGAGGTTGAGATCCTTGGCCGGCTTGGAGAAGTAGCGCTGGGACGCGGCCTCGACGCCGTACGCCTGCTGGCCGAAGAACGTGATGTTCAGGTAGTTCTCGAGGATCTTCTTCTTGCCCAGCTCCTCCTCGACCTGGATCGCGTACTTCAGCTCCTGGATCTTGCGGCCGATCGTCTGCTGGGTGGCCTGCGCGACCTTCGTCGGGTCGTCGCCCGCCTCCTCGACGAAGACGTTCTTCACGTACTGCTGGGTGAGCGTCGAGGCGCCCTCGGAGACCTCACCGCTGCGGGCGTTCTTGTTGAGCGCGCGCAGCACGCCCTTGAGGTCGATCGCCCCGTGCTCGTAGAACCGCGAGTCCTCGATGGCGACGATCGCCTTCTGCATGTACGGCGAGATGTCCTTGAGCTCCACCACCGTGCGGTCGCGCGAGTAGACGGTGGCGATCAGGCCGCCGTCGGCGTCGAGGATGGTGGTGCGCTGGCTCAGCGGCGGCGTCTTCAGAGCGGCCGGGAGCTCGTCGAAGCTCTCCACCGACCCCTTCGCCGCCAGGCCCAGCGCGCCCACGGCGGGCAGCGCGATGCCGGCCAGGACGGCACCGGACAGGACACTGACACCGAGGAACTTGGCGGCCTGCTGCGTGGAGGACAGACCACCGCCCGAGCGCTTCTTTGGCATGGGAGCAGCCTACGTTCTCATTCGCCGGACAAGCGTATATGCCTTGGCCTAAGCTGCACTCAACTGTCACAGCAGTGAGGCCACGTATCAATACGTCCGGCGACCCCGAATCGTTCCGGATCTTCTCGACTTTCTTCGTATGCGTTCGGTCGAGGAGCGTGGAGACCGTGTCCGGATCGCCTCGTGTGTCACGCGGTGCCCGTTGTGACGCAACTGAACTGACCCGCAACGCCCCTTTTGTCACGCATGTCGCCCCCTCACTCCCCCGGGTGATCTGCCGCTTACCCATAGTCCGTTCGGACCATTCAAGATTGGGCCCGCTGGGGGTGTTGCGCTGTGCCCACCTTCCGTAACGTCCTCAACTGGCGGCGGTGAATATGCCGCTGCCGCCGTGGGGGAGCCTCGATTCGGGAGAGGACGGCGCCGGTATGGGCTGGGTTACCGACTGGAGTGCGCAGGCTGCCTGCCGCACTACCGATCCGGATGAACTGTTCGTTCAAGGAGCAGCGCAGAACAGGGCCAAGGCGGTGTGCACCGGCTGCCCGGTGCGCACGGAGTGCCTGGCGGACGCGCTGGACAACCGCGTCGAGTTCGGCGTGTGGGGAGGCATGACGGAGCGCGAGCGCCGTGCGCTGCTGCGCCGGCGGCCCACCGTGACCTCCTGGCGTCGGCTGCTGGAGACCGCGCGCTCGGAGTACGAGCGCGGCACGGGCGTCGTGCCGCTCAACGACGACCAGGTCTACGAGGACTACGCCGCGGTGAGCTGAGAGCTCTCGGTGAGGGCTCTCGGGGGGTCCTCGGCGTGCCCGGTCCCGTGACCGGGCCCACGCGGTTCACCTTCGGCGGTGGGCGGTAGTCCGGGTGGTCCCGGGGCGCCTTGTCGTGCGCGGGGGCGCCCCTGTTGGGCGGGGGCGTACACGCGCACGCCCAACAGGCGTACCCGCGCGCCCCTCACGCCGTACCCGGCAGCTCCGTGCCCCCGGCGGCCAGCCGCTCGCCGATGTCGCGCAGGCCCGCGAGGTCGTGGACGTCGCCGGGCAGGGCGGCCACCTCGGTCATCGCCACCTCGGGGTGGAGCGCCGTGAAGCGGTCACGCGTGCGCCGCTCGCGCTCGAGCAACTGCATGCGCTCCGCGTGCAGCCTCAGCAGACCGGCGGTGAGACGCTCCACCGAGCGCTCGCCGTCCGGCGCGGTGGGTTCGGTCGATTCAGTCGGTCCGTCCTCGGGAGCCGCGCCCTCGGCGTCCTCGGTGGCGGGGGAGCCTCCGTCGGTGACGTTACGCGCGGGTGATTCTGAACTGCCGTACGTGTCGGGAGAGTTACGAAGTCCAGCTTTCCCGTCCGGCTGATCCACAATGCGGGAGTCCTCAAGATTTTCCGCGGCGGCCAGCGCCCGCTCCGCCGACAGCCGGCCGGCCCCGCTGCCGTGCACCCGGTTCAGCACCAGGCCCGCCAGCGGCATGTCCTCCGCGGCCAGCCGCTCCACGAAGTACGCGGCCTCCCGCAGCGCGTCCCGCTCGGGCGCCGCGACGACGAGGAACGCCGTGCCCGGCGCCTGGAGCAGCTTGTACGTGGCGTCCGCGCGCGTCCGGAACCCGCCGAACATGGAGTCCATCGCCGCCACGAACGTCTGCACGTCCCGCAGCAGCTGACCGCCGAGCACCTTGCCGAGCGCGCCGGTCATCATCGACATCCCGACGTTCAGGAACTTCATCCCCGCCCGGCCGCCCATCTTCGCCGGCGCCAGCAGCACCCGGATCAGCTTGCCGTCGAGGAAGGAGCCGAGCCGCTTGGGCGCGTCCAGGAAGTCCAGCGCGGAACGCGACGGCGGGGTGTCGACCACGATCAGGTCCCACTCGTCCCGCGAGCGCAGCTGCCCCAGCTTCTCCATCGCCATGTACTCCTGTGTGCCGGCGAAGCCCGCGGAGAGCGACTGGTAGAAGGGGTTGCCCAGAATCGCGGCGGCCCGCTCGGGGTCCGCGTGCGCCTCGACGATCTCGTCGAAGGTGCGCTTCATGTCGAGCATCATGGCGTGCAGTTCGCCGCCCGCGGAGTCGTCGATGCCCTTCACCCGGCGCGGGGTGTTGTCGAGGGAGTCGATGCCCATGGACTGGGCGAGCCGGCGCGCCGGGTCGATGGTGAGGACCACCACCTTGCGGCCCCGCTCCGCCGCCCGCAGGCCCAGCGCCGCGGCCGTGGTCGTCTTGCCGACTCCGCCCGAGCCGCAGCACACCACGATCCGGGTGTCCGGGTTCTCGATCAGCGGATCGATCTCCAGCGCGCGGGCGGGCGAGAGGTGCTCACGGACCGGGTCCTGGTCCTGCGCCGGTTCCGGACGACGGCTCATGACATCCCCTGCTTCCGGTGGGTCCGACTCGTGACGGGGGCGACGCGGTGGCGCGGGTGACGGTCCGAGGAACGGGTGTGGCCGCTCATGACACGCCCTGCCCGCGCAGCTTCCGCGCCAGCGCGTACAGCCCGGCCAGGTCCATCCCCTCGGCCAGCAGCGGGAGTTCGTGCAGCGGCACGCCCAGGTCGGCCAGCACGGCCCGCTGCTCGGTCTCCAGCGCGTACCGCTCGGCGTACTCCTCCGCCTGCGCGAGCAGCGGCTCCACCAGCCGCTCCGCGTGCCCGCCGCGCCGTGCGCCGCCGAGCCCGGCCGAGGACAGCGTGCGCGCCACGGCGGAACGGGGGACGCTCCCGACGAGTTCCAGGTCGGCGGCGTCCAGCACCTGCGGCCGCACCATGTTCACGATGACCCGCCCCACCGGCAGCCGGGCCGCGCGCAGTTCCGCGATGCCGTCCGCGGTCTCCTGGACCGGCATCTCCTCCAGCAGGGAGACCAGGTGCACGGCCGTCTCCGGCGACTTCAGCACGCGCATGACGGCCTGCGCCTGATTGTGTATCGGGCCGATCTTGGCGAGCCCGGCCACCTCGTCGTTGACGTTGAGGAAGCGGGTGATGCGGCCGGTCGGCGGGGCGTCCATCACGACGTAGTCGTAGACGAACCGGCCGCCGCGGTCCTTGCGCCGCACCGCCTCGCACGCCTTGCCGGTGAGCAGTACGTCCCGTACGCCGGGGGCGATGGTGGTGGCGAAGTCGATCGCGCCGAGCTTGCGCAGGGCGCGGCCGGCGCTGCCGAGCTTGTAGAACATCTGGAGGTAGTCCAGAAGGGCCAGTTCGGGGTCGATGGCGAGGGCGAACACCTCCCCGCCCCCGGGAGCGACGGCGATCTTCCGCTCCTCGTACGGCAGCGCCTGCGTCTCGAAGAGCTGCGCGATGCCCTGCCGGCCCTCGACCTCGACGAGAAGCGTCCGCTTCCCCTCCTCGGCCAGGGCCAGCGCCAGAGCGGCGGCCACCGTGGTCTTGCCGGTTCCGCCCTTGCCACTCACGACCTGGAGCCTGCTCACGCCTTCGAGCCTAAATGCTCACCGCGCGTGGCGGCGGCTCCGGGTGATGTTCCCGCCTCCGTGTGCCGTCCGGCCGGGGGTGACGGCGACGCGGGCGGCGGGCGCGGCAGCGGCTAGAGTCGGCCGCATGACCAAGTGGGAATACGCGACTGTGCCGCTGCTCGTCCACGCGACGAAGCAGATTCTGGACACCTGGGGCGAGGACGGCTGGGAGCTCGTCCAGGTCGTGCCCGGGCCGAACAACCCCGAGCAGCTGGTGGCCTACCTGAAGCGCGAGAAGCAGGCATGAGCGGCGTCGTCGAGTCGCGGCTGGCCGAGCTGGGCCTGAGCCTGCCCGAGGTCGTCCCGCCGCTCGCCTCCTACCAGCCCGCCGTCGTCTCCGGCCGGTACGTGTTCACCTCCGGTCAGCTGCCGATGGTGGACGGCAAGCTGCCGGTGACCGGCAAGGTCGGCGCGGAGGTCACCCCCGAGGAGGCCAAGGACCTGGCCCGCACCTGCGCGCTGAACGCGCTCGCCGCGGTCAAGTCCGTCGCCGGTGACCTGGACCGCGTCGCGCGCGTGGTGAAGGTCGTCGGCTTCGTCGCCTCCGCCGCGGACTTCACCGGCCAGCCGGCCGTCGTCAACGGCGCCAGCGAACTCCTGGGGGAGGTGCTCGGCGACAAGGGCGTGCACGCCCGCAGCGCGGTCGGCGTCGCGGTCCTGCCGCTGGACGCGCCGGTCGAGGTCGAGATGCAGGTGGAACTCACGGAGGCCTGACCCTCCGGGCGGCCGCCCCCGGATGTCCTCCGGGCCACGCTCCCGCCGTCGCCGTACGCCGCCCCGGCCGGCCCCGCGCCTGCCGGGGCGCGGTGCGTTCGGCCTCCGGCGGGGCGTGGGCTCGGGTGCCCCACTCGTCGGGGCGAGGGCGGTCGTCCCGAGCCGTCCGGCCGCCAGGGTCCCTGCCGGCGGGCCCGGGCTGTCGGGCCGCCGCCCCGTCAGGGGCCGTTCGCTGTTGCGGGCAGAGGACGATCGCCCGGTCCTCGGAGGTGCACCCGCTGTCTCCCGCCCGGCCGCCCCACCGGTCGCGGTTACCTCGGCGGCCCGGTTGCCCGGACCATGAGTGTGCCCCCGGCCCGCCGGGCCACCCCGCGTCGCCTCCGTCCCCAGGGGCACTCGAACATCCGGGCGTCTCGGGATAGCCTCCGGCCATGGCGAATGCGCAGGCTGGGGGGCAGTGGTACCCGCCGGAGTGGCCCGGGCGGATCAGAGCGCTGGCGAGCGGTGAACTCACACCTGTCGCGCCGAAACGGGCGGCCACCGTCATGCTCCTCAAGGACACCGGCGCCGGGCCCGCCGTGCACATGCTGCGCCGCCGTACGTCCATGGCGTTCGCGGGCGGCGCGTACGCCTATCCCGGCGGCGGCGTCGACCCGCGCGACGACGAGCGGCACGTCCGCTGGGCCGGGCCCTCGCTCGACTGGTGGGCCGACCGGCTCGGCGTGGACCGCGCCGGCGCCCAGGCGATCGTCTGCGCGGCCGTGCGGGAGACGTACGAGGAGGCCGGCGTGCTCCTCGCGGGCCCCGCCCCGGACGCCGTCGTCGGCGACACCACCGGCGCGGACTGGGAGGCGGACCGCGCCGCGCTCGTCGCGCGCGAGCTGTCCTTCGCGGAGTTCCTCGACCGGCGCGGCCTGGTGCTGCGCTCCGACCTGCTGGGCGCCTGGACCCGCTGGATCACCCCCGAGTTCGAGCCGCGCCGCTACGACACCTGGTTCTTCGTCGCCGCCCTCCCCGAGGGCCAGCGCACCCGCAACGCCTCCACGGAGGCCGACCGCACGGTGTGGATCACCCCGCGCGAGGCGGCCGACGGCTACGACCGGGGCGAACTGCTGATGATGCCCCCGACGATCGCGACCCTGCGCCAGCTCACCGCGTACGGCACGGCCGCGGAGGCGCTCGACGCGGCGCCCGCGCGGGACCTCACGCCGGTGCTGGCCACCGCGCGCCTGGTGGACGGCGAGATCGTCCTCGCCTGGCCGGGGCACGACGAGTTCACCAAGCACATCCCGACCGGGGGAGCCCCCGCATGACGGACGCCACCGCCCTGCCCGGCCAGCCGCGCGGCGGGGTCCTCTCCGGTCCCGCGACCGCGCGGGCCGTCAACGTGCTCGCCCCGAACCCCTCGGCGATGACGCTGGACGGCACGAACACCTGGATCCTGTCCGAGCCGGACTCCGGACTCGCCGTCGTCGTCGACCCGGGTCCGCTGGACGACGGGCACCTGCGGCACGTCGTCGCGACCGCCGAGCAGGCCGGGAAGCGGGTCGCCCTCACCCTGCTGACGCACGGTCATCCCGACCACGCCGAGGGCGCCGCCCGGTTCGCCGAGCTGACCGGCACCAAGGTGCGCGCCCTGGACCCGGCGCTGCGCCTCGGCGACGAAGGGCTGGCCGCCGGGGACGTCGTCACCGTCGGCGGCCTGGAGCTGCGCGTCGTGCCGGCGCCCGGGCACACCGCCGACTCCCTGTGCTTCCACCTCCCGGCGGACCAGGCGGTCCTCACCGGCGACACCGTGCTGGGACGCGGCACGACCGTCGTCGCCCACCCCGACGGGCGCCTCGGCGACTACCTGGACACCCTGCGCCGGCTCAGGTCCCTCACTGTCGACGACGGCGTCCACACGGTCCTGCCGGGACACGGGCCGGTGCTGGACGACGCCCAGGGCGCCGTCGAGTACTATCTCGCCCACCGCGCCCACCGGCTCGCCCAGGTGGAGACGGCCGTCGAGGACGGCCACCGCACTCCCGCCGAGGTCGTCGCCCACGTCTACGCCGACGTGGACCGCTCCCTGTGGCCGGCCGCGGAACTCTCCGTACGGGCCCAGCTGGAGTACCTGAAGGAGCACGGGATCATCTGACGGAACGGCCGCGCCCCCACAGCCGGAGCCGTGGGGGCGCGGGGAAGCCGTGCGGCGCGTCAGCGGGAGCGCTTGGCGAGCCGCTCCACGTCCAGCAGGATCACCGCGCGGGCCTCGAGCCGCAGCCAGCCGCGCTGGGCGAAGTCCGCCAGGGCCTTGTTGACCGTCTCGCGGGACGCGCCGACCAGCTGGGCCAGCTCCTCCTGCGTGAGGTCGTGCACCACGTGGATGCCCTCCTCCGACTGCACGCCGAAGCGGCGGGAGAGGTCCAGCAGGGCGCGCGCGACACGGCCCGGGACGTCGGAGAAGACCAGGTCGGACATGGCGTCGTTGGTCTTGCGCAGGCGGCGGGCGACGGCGCGCAGCAGCGCCGTGGCCACCTCGGGGCGGGCGCTCAGCCAGGGCGTCAGGTCGCCGTGGCCCAGGCCCAGCAGCTTCACCTCCGTGAGCGCCGTGGCGGTCGCCGTGCGCGGACCCGGGTCGAAGAGGGACAGCTCACCGATCAGCTCGCCCGGGCCGACCACGGCCAGCATGTTCTCGCGGCCGTCGGGGGAGGTGCGGTGCAGCTTCACCTTGCCCTCGGTGACCACGTACAGGCGGTCGCCCGGGTCTCCCTCGTGGAACAGTGAGTCGCCCCTCGCCAGGGTCACCTCACTCATGGAGGCGCGAAGCTCCGCGGCCTGCTCGTCATCGAGCGCCGCGAAAAGCGGGTTCCGCCGCAGAACGTCGTCCACGAGTTCTCTCCTATTCGACCTGCTCAGGGGATCTTGGTTCCCCTGCGTGCCAGGGGACCGTGGTTCCCATTTTGCCGGACCGTCCAAACAGTGTGATCTGTCACAAGGATGCCGCACAGGTCGGCCGGGGTATGCGGCAGGGGTCCAATTGGACGCCGATCTTCTGGGTCCGGGGCGGATGTCCGTGCCGGGTCGTAGGCTGGCCGGGTGTCCAAATCGCCGGTGAGAGCACAGGCCGAGGGGGCTGCGCGGGTGAGTGCAGAACGCGATTCCGCTGTGGGCGAACAGGTCTCCGATGGCGGTAGGAAGACGGCGAAGAAGGCCGCGCCCGCCAAAAAGGCTGCGCCCGCCAAGAAGACGGCGAAGAAGACCGCGCCCGCCAAGAAGGCGGCGCCCGCCAAGAAGGCCGCGCCCATGAAGAAGGCGGCTGCCAAGAAGCCCGCTGCCAAGAAGTCCGCCGCGGATGCGAAGGCGCCTGCCGCGAAGAAGGCCGCCGCCAAGAAGGCTCCCGCCAAGTCCTCCGCCGCGGTCAAGAAGGCCCCCGCCCCCAAGAAGCAGGTCGTCGCGCCCAAGAAGGCGACCGTCTCCGTCCCCGCCGCCCCGGCGAAGACGGTCGCCGCGCACCCGCAGGGCGAGTCCCGTACGGCGCTGGTGCGGCGGGCGCGCCGTATCAACCGGGAGCTCGCCGAGGTGTACCCGTACGCCCACCCCGAGCTGGACTTCGAGAACCCCTTCCAACTCGTCGTCGCCACCGTGCTGTCGGCCCAGACCACCGACCTGCGCGTCAACCAGACGACCCCCGCGCTGTTCGCGAAGTACCCCACCCCCGAGGACCTGGCGGCCGCCAACCCGGAGGAGGTGGAGGAGATCCTCCGCCCCACCGGCTTCTTCCGCGCCAAGACCAAGTCGGTCATCGGCCTGTCGAAGGCGCTGGTGGAGCAGTTCGGCGGGGAGGTGCCGGACCGGCTGGAGGACCTGGTCAAGCTGCCCGGGGTGGGCCGCAAGACCGCGTTCGTCGTGCTCGGCAACGCCTTCGGCCGCCCCGGCATCACCGTCGACACCCACTTCCAGCGCCTGGTGCGCCGCTGGAAGTGGACCGACGAGACCGACCCGGACAAGATCGAGGCGGCGGTCGGCGCGCTGTTCCCGAAGAGCGAGTGGACGGACCTGTCCCACCACGTCATCTGGCACGGCCGCCGCATCTGCCACGCCCGCAAGCCCGCCTGCGGCGCCTGCCCGATCACCCATCTCTGCCCGTCGTACGGCGAGGGCGAGACGGACCCGGAGAAGGCCAAGAAGCTGCTGAAGTACGAGAAGGCCGGGCAGCCGGGCCAGCGGCTGAAGCCCCCGCAGGCCTACCTGGACGCGGGCGGCAAACCGGCCCCGCCGCTGGGGGCCGGATGAGGGCAGGCCGGGGGCCCCTGCGCCGCGCGGAACGATCTCGGGAGCGTCGCGCGTTGCACCCGTGGGACGAGGCCGGACGACGGGGGTGGGCATGACGCGCGCGAGCGGGACGCAGGGCGGTCCGGTGGCCCTGAGCAGGGACGGGCTGCCCGAGTGGCTGGACCCGGTGGTCCGCGCCGCCGAGACGGTCCGGCCCACGCAGCTGAGCCGCTTCCTGCCGCCGCGGGACGGCTCGGGACGGCAGTCCGCCGTCCTCATCCTCTTCGGCGAGGGCGAGCGCGGCCCCGAGCTGCTGCTCATGGAGCGGGCCAGTTCGCTGCGCTCGCACGCCGGGCAGCCGTCCTTCCCGGGCGGCGCCCTCGACCCCGAGGACGGCGACCCGCAGGGCGAGGGACCGCTGCGGGCGGCGCTGCGCGAGGCCGAGGAGGAGACCGGGCTCGTCCCGTCCGGGGTGCAGCTGTTCGGCGTGCTGCCGAAGCTCTACATCCCCGTCAGCGGCTTCGTCGTGACGCCCGTGCTCGGCTGGTGGCGCGAGCCCAGCCCGGTCGGCGTCGTCGACCCGAACGAGACGGCCCGGGTGTTCACCGTGCCCGTGGCCGATCTCACCCACCCGGACAACCGTGCGACCGCGATCCACCCCAGTGGCTTCCACGGACCCGCATTCCTGGTCGAATCGGCCCTCGTGTGGGGGTTCACCGCGGGGGTCATCGACCGGTTGCTGCACTTCGCGGGCTGGGAGCGCCCCTGGGATCGGGAGAAGCGGGTCCCGCTGGACTGGAGGGCGTGACAGGGTGGGCGCCGTGCTGCGTAGGACGAGGCGAGGCTTGAATCGGTGAACGTGCTGGACATCCTGCTGCTGGTGGCAGCCGTGTGGTTCGCCGTGGTCGGCTTCCGACAGGGCTTCGTCGTCGGCATCCTGTCGGTGATCGGCTTCCTCGGGGGCGGTCTGGTCGCCGTCTACACGCTCCCCGTCATCTGGGACGCGCTGACGGACAACTCGGAGGTGGGCACCACCGCGGCCGTCGTGGCGGTCGTGGTCGTCATAGTGTGCGCCTCCGTCGGCCAGGCGCTGACCACCCATCTGGGCAACAAGCTGCGCCGGTACATCACCTGGTCCCCGGCCCGGGCGCTCGACGCCACCGGCGGGGCGCTCGTCAACGTCGTCGCGATGCTCCTGGTCGCCTGGCTGATCGGCTCCGCCCTCGCGGGGACGACGCTGCCGACGCTCGGCAAGGAGGTGCGCGGCTCCAAGGTGCTGCTCGGCGTGTCCCGCGCGCTGCCGGACCAGGCGGACATCTGGTTCGCCGACTTCTCGTCCGTCCTCGCGCAGAACGGCTTCCCGCAGGTCTTCAGCCCGTTCGCCAACGAGCCCATCACGGACGTCCGTCCGCCGGACCCGGCGCTCGCGGGCAGCCCCGTCGCCGACCGCGCGCAGCGCTCCATCGTCAAGGTGACGGGCACGGCGACGAGCTGCGGCAAGGTCCTCGAGGGCACCGGCTTCGTCTTCGACGACCGGCGCGTGATGACCAACGCCCATGTGGTGGGCGGCGTCGACGAACCGGTCGTGCAGATAGGCGGCGAGGGCCGTACGTACGACGCCACGGTCGTCCTGTACGACTGGAAGCGCGACATCGCCGTGCTCGATGTGCCCGACCTGGACGCGCCCGCGCTGCGGTTCGCGACGGAGGACGCGAGCAGCGGGGACAGCGCGATCGTCGCCGGCTTCCCGGAGAACGGCGCGTACGACGTCCGCGCGGCGCGGCTGCGGGGGCGCATCACGGCCAACGGCCCCGACATCTACCACCGCGGCACGGTGCGCCGCGACGTGTACTCGCTGTACGCGACGGTCCGTCAGGGCAACTCCGGGGGCCCGCTCCTCACCCCCCAGGGCGAGGTCTACGGCGTCATCTTCGCGAAGTCGCTGGACGACGCCCAGACGGGATACGCGCTGACCGTCGACGAGATCCGTGAGGACATCGCCAGGGGCCGCAGCGCCGCCCAGGAGGTGGACAGCGACAAGTGCGCGCTCTGAGCGGGAATCGAACCCGGGGCTGCCCGGACGTCAGGACCGGACGGACGGTCCGTCAGCCCCGCGGGTGACGGAGCCGGACCGACACCCAGCGCGCGCGGCGGCGGAGAATGCGCGGGATGCCGACCCTGAGATCCGTAGCTGCCATCTGTGGTGCACCGCCTCGCTGGTGGGAGCCCACACCGCTCGCCGAGCGGCGATTGCGGCTTGCGTCACTGTAGTCGTGCGTCCAGCCCATACCCCGACGTTTGCCCCTGCCCCAAGGTCCATAACCGCCTGAGGGGCCGCCAATTGGCCTATGCGCCAGGCAATTGGCGTTCGTAGGACAAGCGTTCAGCCGGAGGGGGGTGAACGGCACGGAACAGGGGCGCGAGCGGTACGGAACGCATCCGTCCGGTCACCGTCGGCTCCTCACGAGCACCGCCGTCACCGGTCCGGCTCGGGGTCCTTCAGCCAGTTGATCAGCTCGGTGGAGAAGGCCACCGGGTCCTCCTCGTGCGGGAAGTGCCCCAGCCCGTCGAACAGCCGCCAGCGGTACGGCGCTTCGACGTACTGCCCCGAGCCCGCCGCGCTGCGCGTGCGCACCACCGGGTCCAGGGAGCCGTGCAGATGCAGCGTCGGCACCCGCACCGGGCGCTTCATCCTGCGGTTGAACTGAATGCCGTCCGGGCGGGCCAGCGACCGCACCATCCACCGGTACGGCTCGATCGAGCAGTGCGCCGTGGACGGGATGCACATGGCCCGCCGGTAGTTCTCCAGGGCCTTCTCGTCGGGCGGCTGCGGCCCGGACCACTCCTGGATGAGCCGCGCCACCATGGCCCCGTCGTCCGCCGTGAGCCGGCGCTCCGGGATCCAGGGCCGCTGGAAGCCCCAGATGTGCGACTGGGCGGCCGTCTGCCGGGCGTCGGCGAGCATCGAGGAGCGCCAGCGCCGCGGGTGCGGCATCGAGGACACCGCGAGCCGCCGTACGAGCTTGGGGCGCATCGCGGCGGCCGTCCAGGCGAGGTAGCCGCCCAGGTCGTGGCCGACCAGTGCCGCGTCCGGCTCGCCCAGGGAGCGGATCACGCCGGTGATGTCCAGCGCGAGGTTGGCCGGGTCGTAGCCGCGCGGAGTGCGGTCGCTGCCGCCGACGCCCCGCAGGTCCATGGCGACGGCCCGGAACCCGGCGTCGGCGAGCGCCGTGAGCTGGTGCCGCCAGGTCCACCAGAACTGCGGGAAGCCGTGCAGCAGCAGCACCAGCGGGCCGTCGCCCAGCTCCGCGATGTGGAAGCGGGCGCCGTTGGCGGCGACGTCGCGGTGGACGAGGCCCGGGGCGTCCGGGAGGTCCAGGCGTACGACCGAGGCCGGCTGCGCCGAAGGAGTGGCGGGGTCCGTCATGAGGACGAGCGTGCCACAGCCTCGACGGCCTTGGGGCCACGGTGCTCGGGGAGGGCCGGACGCGGGTGCGGCTTGGCCTTCTGCAGCACGCCCGCCGTCTCCTTCATCGAGGCGGCGACCTTCTGCGGGCCGCGGCCCTTCTTGGCCTTCTTGGCGAAGACGACGCCGATGAGGGCGAGGAGGCCGGCGACGAGGCAGTTCGCCGCGAAGGACAGCAGGAAGCACACCGCCAGGTTCCAGCCGCTCCAGGTGCGGATGCCGTAGGCGAGCGCGAAGTTCAGCATGGGCAGGGAGAACAGCAGGAGCACGCCCGCCGCCATGAACGCGCCGCCGCTGGTCGCCCCCCGCTTCACGTCCTGCCTGAGCTGCGCCTTCGCCAGCGCGATCTCGTCGTGCACCAGCGCGGACATCTCCGCCGTCGCCGTGGCGAACAGCTGGCCGATGCTGCGTTCGGCGCCGACCGGGCTGCCGTCGGGTGCGCTCATCGCGGTCTCCCTCTTCTCCGTACGCCTCGCGTACGTCCGTCGTGCCTGCGCGGGACGGTCCTGTTCTTTTGTACCGTCTCGTCAGATCATGCCGGACCGTCGTCCCGATCGCCTGCCCCGCCCGGCACTTGTGCAAGCGCGTCTCGCGCGGCGGCCTTCTCCCGGGCGAGCCGGCGGTGCTCGGCGGCCTTCCTCTCCAGGATCTCGGCCATGCGGAGGTGGTACTCCGGGTCGTCCTGTTCGTAGACGTCCGGGACGCCGTCGAGGTCCTCGTCCCGCTCCTCCTCCTCGGCCAGCTTGCGGTACTTGGCGTTGCGGATCTTCAGCAGCACGGTCGCCAGCAAGGTGGCGATCAGCGAACCGGTGAGGACGGCGGCCTTCACACTGCCGGCCATCGTCGCGTCCTCCTCGAAGGCCAGTTCGCCGATCAGGAGCGACACGGTGAAACCGATGCCGGCGAGCGTGGCCACCGCGAACACGTCGGCCCAGGCGAGGTCGTCACTGAGCGAGGCGCGGGTGAACCGGGCGGTCAGCCAGGTGCCGCCGAAGATGCCGAGCGTCTTGCCGACGACCAGGCCGAGGACGACGCCGAGCGTCTCGGGCTGCGTGAACACCTTGCCGAGCGCGTCCCCGGAGACCGCGACACCGGCGCTGAACAGGGCGAACAGCGGGACCGCGAGACCCGCCGACAGGGGACGGACACGGTGCTCGATCTGCTCGCCGGGGGAGTGCTCCTCTCCCTCCTCGCGGTGGCAGCGCAGCATCAGGCCCATGGCGACACCGGCGATGGTGGCGTGGATGCCGCTGTTGTACATCAGCCCCCAGATCACCAGGGCCAGCGGCACGTACACGTACCAGCCGCGCACCCGCCTGCGCAGCAGCAGCCAGAAGACGGCCAGACCGGCGACGGCGCCGCCGAGCGCCGCGAAGTTCAGCTGCTCGGTGAAGAAGACCGCGATGATCAGGATCGCGAACAGGTCGTCGACGACCGCGAGGGTGAGCAGGAAGGCGCGCAGGGCGCTGGGCAGCGAGGTGCCGATGACGGCGAGGACGGCCAGCGCGAACGCGATGTCGGTGGCGGTGGGCACCGCCCAGCCGGCGAGGGAGCCGCCGCCCGCTCCGCTGGTGAGCGTGTAGACCAGCGCGGGCGCGATCATCCCGCACAGGGCGGCGACGACGGGCAGGGCCGCGGCCTTGGGGTCGCGCAGGTCGCCGGCGACCAGTTCCCGCTTGAGCTCGACGCCGGCGACGAAGAAGAAGATCGCGAGGAGGCCGTCGGCCGCCCAGTGCGCGACGGAGAGGTTCAGTCCGAGCGACTCGGGGCCGAAGTGCCAGTGGCTGACGGTCTCGTAGCTGTCGCCCAGCGCGGGTATGTTCGCCCAGACCAGCGCGGCGACGGCGGCGAGCAGCAGCAGGACGCCCCCGACGGTCTCGGTGCGCAGGGCCTCCGCGACGAAGTTCCGCTCGGGCAGCGACAGAAGGCCGAGGGCCTTGCGGGGAGTGGGGGTGCGGGGGGCACTCACGGGCGTTTCCTCCGGTCGTAGGGCAGCACGAATCGTGTGCCGACCAGACTTCCCGGCGCTCCATGGGACAGCGTGTTTCCGCCCTCGAGCCTAACCAACGGCCCTGCGGCCCGCACCAGCGGCTTCGACGTGGCCCGCCTCACAGGACGCCCGGGCCCAGGGACGAGAAACCGCCCGTGCCCCCACGAGCGGGGGCACGGGCGGTCGAGGCACCCGGCCGGGCGGGCGGAAGGCGGACCGGGGCCCGTCCGCTCCCGCCCGCGCGCGGCCGGGACGCCGGGGTCAGTCCTCGCTGGGCGCGGCCGGAAGCTTCGCCTGGATGAGGTCCATGACCGTGGAGTCGGTCAGCGTGGTGACGTCCCCGAGCTGGCGGTTCTCGGCGACGTCCCGCAGCAGACGCCGCATGATCTTGCCGGAGCGGGTCTTCGGCAGCTCGGCCACCGGCAGGATCCGCTGCGGCTTGGCGATCGGGCCGAGCGTGGCGCCCACGTGGTTGCGCAGCTCGCCGACGAGGTCCTCGGTCTCCGCGGCCGTGCCGCGCAGGATGACGAAGGCGACGATGGCCTGGCCGGTCGTCTCGTCCGTGGCGCCCACCACGGCCGCCTCGGCGACCGACGGGTGGGAGACCAGCGCGGACTCGACCTCCGTGGTGGAGATGTTGTGGCCGGACACCAGCATCACGTCGTCGACCCGGCCGAGCAGCCAGATGTCGCCGTCGTCGTCCTTCTTCGCGCCGTCACCGGCGAAGTACTTGCCCTCGAAGCGCGACCAGTAGGTGTCGATGAACCGCTGGTCGTCGCCCCAGATGGTCCGCAGCATCGACGGCCACGGCTCGGTCAGCACCAGGTAGCCGCCACCGCCGTCGGGCACCTCGTTCGCCTCGTCGTCCACGACCGTGGCGGAGATGCCGGGCAGCGGGGTCTGGGCGGAGCCCGGCTTGGCGGAGGTCACGCCCGGCAGCGGGGAGATCATGATGCCGCCGGTCTCGGTCTGCCACCAGGTGTCGACGACCGGGGTGCGGTCCGCGCCGATGTTCTTGCGGTACCAGATCCATGCCTCGGGGTTGATCGGCTCGCCGACGGAGCCGAGCACCCGCAGCGACGACAGGTCGAACTTGGCGGGGATGTCGTCGCCCCACTTCATGAACGTCCGGATCGCGGTGGGCGCCGTGTAGAGGATCGTCACGCCGTACTTCTGGACGATCTCCCAGAAGCGGCCCTGGTGGGGCGTGTCCGGCGTGCCCTCGTACATGACCTGCGTGGCGCCGTTGGCGAGCGGCCCGTAGACGATGTACGAGTGCCCGGTGACCCAGCCGACGTCGGCCGTGCACCAGTACACGTCGGTCTCCGGCTTGAGGTCGAACACCGCCCAGTGGGTGTACGACGTCTGGGTCAGGTAGCCGCCGGAGGTGTGCAGGATGCCCTTCGGCTTACCGGTGGTGCCCGAGGTGTAGAGGATGAACAGCGGGTGCTCGGCGCCGAACGCCTCCGGGGTGTGCTCGCTGCTCTGGCGGTCCACCGCGTCGTGCCACCACACGTCGCGGCCCTCGGTCCAGGCGACGTCCTGGCCGGTGCGGCGGACGACGAGGACGTGCTCCACGTTCTCCACGCGGCTGACGGCCTCGTCCACGGCCGGCTTCAGGGCGGAGGGCTTGCCGCGCCGGTAGCCGCCGTCGGCGGTGATGACGACCCGCGCGTCGGCGTCCTGGATGCGGGTGGCGAGCGCGTCCGCCGAGAAGCCGCCGAAGACGACCGAGTGCGCGGCGCCGATGCGGGCGCAGGCCAGCATCGCGACGGCGGTCTCCGGGATCATCGGCATGTAGACGGCGACCCGGTCGCCCTTGCGGACACCCAGCTCCAGCAGGGCGTTGGCGGCCTTGGAGACCTCGTCCTTGAGCTGGGCGTAGGTGATGGCGCGGCTGTCGCCCGGCTCGCCCTCGAAGTGGATCGCGACCCGGTCGCCGTGCCCGGCCTCGACGTGCCGGTCGACGCAGTTGTAGGCGACGTTGAGCTCGCCGTCCTGGAACCACTTGGCGAACGGCGGGTTCGACCAGTCGAGGGTCTCGGTGGGCTCCTTGGCCCAGGTCAGCCGGCGGGCCTGCTCGGCCCAGAAGCCGAGCCTGTCAGCCTTGGCCTGTTCATACGCCTCCGCGGTGACGTTGGCGTTCGCGGCCAGGTCGGCGGGGGGTGCGAAGCGTCGCTCCTCCTTCAGGAGGTTGGCCAGGCTTTCATTGCTCACGGCATCTGCCTTTCCCAGGGTGTCCGTTGTGTCCCAGGCCACAGCTCATCAGACCTGGGGGTACGCTGACAAGGGGCGACGGGAAATTGGTTTAGACCTGTCGGGGCTCCTGTCGTGCGGCCGCCGACACCCCTTCCCACGGCGCGGGGGGCAACCCGGTTCAAGTGGTGTAACGCCTCTCACATCCGGGCGTGCGTCACACCGCCAGGTCCACGTCACGTACCCGGTCGAACACCCTTGTCTCCTCCTGCTCTGCGAGGAGATACGCCTGGGCCTCGCCCACGTGGAAGTACACCCCGTGCAGTTCGAGACTGCCGTCCTTCAGGGCGCGGGCGACCGACTCGTGGGCGCGCAGATGCTCCAGCTGCTGGACCACGTTGGTCAGGCTGAGCCGCTCGGCGTCGTCGGCGGGGGCGCGTCCGGCCAGCCGGGGTGCGGGCGCGCCGGGGTCGCGCAGCCGCTCCAGGCTCGGCCCGCCGTGCCGCAGCCAGCGCCCGAGCGGTGTGACCGCGGGGGAGCCGGGGCGGGAGTCGAGCAGGGCCTGCATGGCGCCGCATCCCGAGTGGCCGCACACCGTGATCGACCGCACCGCGAGCACGTCGACGGCGTACTCGATGGCGGCGGCCACCGAGTCGTCGCCGCTCTCCGCTCCCGGCGGCGGCACCAGATTGCCGACGTTGCGCACCACGAACAGGTCGCCGGGGCCGCTGGAGGTGATCATCGAGGTGACCACGCGGGAGTCGGCGCAGGTCAGGAACAGTTGCGACGGCCGCTGCCCCTCCCGCGCCAGCCGGGCCAGCTCGCCCCGCACCAGGGGGGCCGTGCGGCGCTGGAACGTGCTGAGCCCGCGGACGAGTTGACGGCTGCTCGGAGTGCGGCTGCGGGCGGGGGCGCTCGACGCCCGGTCGGTTCCTGGGGCCGCCTGGCCGTTCTCGGGCGTCTCGTCCGGCCGGGCCCCGGTGTCCGGGGCGGGGGAGGGGCGGTCGCACTGATGGTTGCGCCAGGCCGTCCAGGGGCGGCAGCGGCAGTCGCCGGTAGAGGGGACCCCGCTGGGCGTGGGCCCGGAGAGGGCGCCGGGTTCCGCGATCCGTACTCCGGTACGCCGGCCGGTGATCTTCACGGTGCCGCCGTGCGCGGTGTGCGTGGTCTGCCAGTCCTGCAGCGTCTCGTACGCCGCGTGGTCCATGAAGGACCCGTCCAGCGCCACCACCGCGTCGGCCCCCTGGGGCACGAGATGCAGCGCCCTGCTGAGCCGCGGCACCGCGAGGAACGTCAACTGCCCGCGTACGTGCACATGGTGGACGCCGTTCTCCTCCGCGTGGATGATCCGGGTCCGCGTGAGCCGGTGCAGGGCCACGCCCACGGCCACGGCGATGCCCAGCCCCACGCCCTCCAGCACCCCGAGGGAGATCACCCCGAGGGCGGTGACGGCGTAGACGAGGACCTCGCGATGTCGGGTCACCGTGCGGATGTGGTGCAGGGACACCATCCGGACGCCGACCGCCATGACCAGGGCGGCGAGGGAGGCGAGCGGGATCAGCTCCAGCAGCGGGACGAGCAGCAGCGCGGCCGCCAGGATCAGGGCGCCGTGCAGCATCGTGGCGTTCCGGCTGACGGCTCCCGCCTGGACGTTCGCCGTGCTGCGGACGGCGACACCGGCCACCGGCAGACCGCCGAGCGTGCCGGAGACGACGTTCGCCGCGCCCTGGCCGAGCATCTCGCGGTCCAGGTCGGAGCGGACGGCATGACCGGCGCCGGGGCGGGCGGCGGCCAGCTTGTCCACGGCCGTCGCGCCGAGCAGCGACTGCGCGCTGCACACCAACGCCGTGGTCAGCACGGCCGCGACGAGACCGAGCACCGGTCCTTCGGGCAGCCCGGCCAGCGCGTGGCTGCGCCACGACGGCAGGTCGACCACGGGCAGCACCAGTCCGGCCGCCGCGGCGACCGCGGTGGCCCCGGCCACGGCGACGAGGGCGGCCGGGGCCTTCCGCGCCAGGTGTCCGGCGCGGCCGGGCAGCCGGGGCCAGAGCAACAGGACGGCCAGGGTCAGCACGCTCACCGCGAGGGTGGCGGGGTCCAGGCGAGCCAACTGCCCGGGCAGGGCGCGGAGGTTGTCGGGCACGGAGCTCTGCGGCTCGCCCCCGAGGACGATGTGGACCTGGGCGACGGCGATGGTGACGCCGATGCCGGCGAGCATGCCGTGCACGATCGCGGGGGTCACGGCGAGGGCGGCGCGCGCCACGCGCAGACAGCCGAGCGCGAGCTGGGCGAGACCGGCGAGGACGGTGACGGCGCAGGTGGTGCGCCAG
Organism: Streptomyces sp. P9-2; assembly: GCF_051903975.1. NCBI lineage: Bacteria > Bacillati > Actinomycetota > Actinomycetes > Kitasatosporales > Streptomycetaceae > Streptomyces > Streptomyces sp. P9-2. The sequence continues at coordinate 1,185,359 of NZ_CP192633.1, read as the reverse complement.
CCGTACTGGTGGATGAGGTCGGCCGTGACGACCGTGAGCCCCGCCGCCGGGCCGCTCACCTGGAGCGCGGAGCCGCCGAGCCGTCCGGCGACGATCCCGCCCACGGCCGCCGCGACCAGTCCGGCCTGGAGGGGCGCGCCGGAGGCGAGCGCGATGCCGAGGGACAGGGGGAGGGCGATGAGGAACACCGCGACGGCGGCCGGGAGATCGGCGCCCTCGACGCGGAAGCGCCGGGGTCGGCCGGGCGGCGGGCTGTGCGGGGGATGGGCTCGCTCGGTGTGCGCCGGCTCGGCGGCGTCGGCGGGGACGCAGGCTGACATGGACTCCTGTCTCCTTCGGGTGTGCGCGGTCGCGAGGGTGTGCGCGGTCGCGTGACGGTCGGGCCCGCTCGGTCCCAGCGGTCGGTCGCTGCCGTAGGGCACGGCCCGGACGGCGGGGGGACGGACGGCGGGACGAACAACGGGGCCAACAAGGGGGCGAACGAGGGGTCGCGGCGACGCTCAGTAAACAGATCGTAATTGCGAGTAAAGGACCGGCATAGACTTTCCGGGCAAATGGCGGCAGTCATCACTCTGAAGGGTGAAGTGGCCATTTCATCGGCTTGTCGTATTAATTCACTTCTTTCTTCCGTGCGACGTTGACGGCGCGGTCGGCATGGACCGGCCCAGACCGCACAACGCCTCATCGAGCTCGGCCCGAGAGAAGGAAGAAGGTGGGCGAATGGCCGCCACCCACAGGATCGCCACGGGCACCGTGATCTCCGCGGTCTGCCTCTCCGCGCTCGCCGGCTGCGGAACCGGCGGGGACGGGCCTGAAAAGGAGAAGGCACAGCCTGCCCCCGCGCCCAAGAACGTCGTCAGGCTGATCGGCGACGGCTCCACCGCCTACACCGGGGCCCAGCCGCACCTGCCGAAGCCGAAGCGGCTGAAGCCCGGCGAGAAGCCTCCGCAGTTCGTGGTGTTCTCCTGGGACGGCGCGGGCGAGGACAGCCAGAAGCTTTTCTCCCACTTCCGCAAGGTCGCCAAGGAGAACGACGCGACCATGACGTACTTCCTCAGCGGCGTGTATCTCCTGCCGGAGGAGAAGCGCGACCTGTACCACCCGCCGCAGCACTCGCCGGGCCGCTCCGACATCGGCTTCAACGACCGGCAGGGCATCGCCGACACCGTGGAGCAGCTGCGGCTGGCCTGGCTGGAGGGCAACGAGATCGGGACCCACTTCAACGGCCACTTCTGCGGCGGCGACGGCGGGGTCGGCGAGTGGTCGGTGGAGGAGTGGAAGGAGGAGATCGCCCAGGCCAAGCAGTTCGTGAAGACCTGGAAGACCAACGCCGGGATGAAGAACGAGGCCCCGCTGCCCTTCGACTACGACAAGGAGCTCGTCGGGGCCCGCACACCCTGCCTGGAAGGGCAGAAGAACTTCATGAAGGCCGCCCGGGACCTGGGCTTCCGCTACGACACCAGCGGCGTCAACAACCAGGTGTGGCCCGAGAAGAAGTCCGGGCTGTGGGACCTGTCGCTGCAGCTCGTGCCCTTCCCCGGGCACTCCTTCGAGCAGCTCACCATGGATTACAACTTCATGGTCAACCAGTCCGGCACCACCACCCAGGGCGACCCCGGCAAGCACGAGATGTGGGGCGACCAGATGCGGGACGGTCTGCTCCAGGGCTTCCAACGCGCCTACAACGGCAACAGGGCGCCCCTGATCATCGGCAACCACTTCGAGTCCTGGAACGGCGGCACCTACATGCGCGCCGTCGAGGAGGTCGTCGAGGAGGTGTGCACCAAGTCCGACGTGCGGTGCGTCTCCTTCCGCCAGCTGGTGGACTGGCTGGACGCACAGGACCCGGCGACCCTGGAGAAGCTGCGCTCGCTGGACGTCGGCGAGGCCCCGGAGAAGGGCTGGAAGGCCTTCCTGGCCTCCGGCCCCGCCCCGGCCCCCAAGGGCGCGCCGGGTTCCCCCGCGCCGAAGGGGTGAGGTTCAGGCCGAGGCGGTGACGCTCTCGCCGAGCACGAAACCGGGGTCGACCTGCGCCGCCAGGTCCGCCCCGGTGCGCTCGTTGCCCCACGACTGGGCGTTCTTGAGGTGGAAGTGCACCATCTGGCGCGTGTACCGCTCCCAGTCGCGCCGCTCGTACGTGGCGTCGGCGGCCTCGCGCAGCGTGCGCAGGGCGAGCCGGTTGGACTCCTCCAGCGCGGCGAAGCGGGGCGGGCGGCCCTTCTCCATGGCGCGCACCCAGTCCGAGTGGCCCACCGTCACCAGCAGGTCCTCCCCCACCTCCGCGCGGAGGAAGTCCAGGTCGTCCGGTCCCTGCACCTTGTTGCCGACGACCCTCAGCGCCACGCCGAAGTCGCGGGCGTACTCCTTGTACTGGCGGTAGACGGAGACGCCCTTCCTGGTCGGCTCGGCGACCAGGAACGTCATGTCGAAGCGGGTGAACATACCGGACGCGAAGGAGTCCGAGCCGGCCGTCATGTCCACCACGACGTACTCGCCGGGCCCGTCCACCAGGTGGTTCAGGCAGAGCTCCACGGCCCCCGTCTTGGAGTGGTAGCAGGCCACCCCCAGGTCGGCGTCGGTGAAGGGGCCGGTGACCATCAGGCGGACCGCGCCGCCGTCCAGCTCCACCGGGCGCGCGCAGGCGTCGTAGACCGGGTTGTCCTCCTGGACCCGCAGCAGCCGGGAGCCCTCGCCGGGCGGGGTCGTCTTGATCATCGTGTCGGCGGACGCGATCCGCGGGTTGCTGCCGCGCAGGTGGTCCTTGATGAGCCGGAGGTGCTCGCCCATCGCGGGCAGGGCGGCGGCCTCGGACTCGTCCAGGCCCAGCGCGGCCCCGAGGTGCTGGTTGATGTCGGCGTCCACGGCGACGACCGGGGCGCCCTCGGCCGCGAGATGACGGATGAACAGGGAGGACAGGGTCGTCTTTCCGCTCCCGCCCTTCCCAACGAAAGCAATTTTCATGTTCACGAAGCGTAGTGGGTAAGTAGCTGTAGGTCACAGCGGGGCGTGAAGAAGACCACTCCATCGTGGGGCGGGCGTCCGGGGTGCGTAGGGTCGTACTCATGAGTACGACGGGCGCGACCGCCGATCCCCTCGCGGCCCTGGGCAACCTGCCCGGTGTGGCCGACTCCGTGGAGTCCGTACGCAAGGCCGTGGACCGGGTCTACGGGCACCGGGTCATGCGGCGGCGCAGCAACGAGATCACCTCCGAGGCGGCCCTGCGCGGCGCCCGCGGTTCGGCGGCGCTGTCCGGCGCGGACTGGGCTCTTGAGGAGGTGCGGCGGCGCAGCGACTTCAGCGGTGACGACGAGGCGCGCACCATGGGTGCGGCGCTGCGGCTGACGGCCGAGGCGGGTCAGCTGCTGTCGATCTGGCGGCAGTCGCCGCTGCGGGTGCTGGCGCGCCTGCACCTGGTCGCCGCGGCCGACAAGGCCGAGCACGTGGGCCGGCCCCGCCAGGCGGGCGAGCCGGTCGACGAGCCCCTGGTCGACCTGCCCCTGCCGGGCGCCGACGAGATGCACGGCCGCCTGGAGGGCCTGGCCGAGATCGTCATCGCGGGCGGTTCCGCGCCGGCGCTGGTGACGGCCGCCGTGGTGCACGGCGAGCTCCTCGCGCTGCGTCCCTTCACGTCCCACAACGGCCTGGTCGCGCGCACGGCCGAGCGGATCGTCCTGGTCGGCAGCGGCCTCGACCCCAAGTCGGTGTGCCCCGCCGAGGTCGGCCACGCCGAGCTGGGTCAGGACGCCTACCGGGAGGCGCTGCGGGGCTATGTGTCCGGCACGCCGGAGGGCATGGCCGCCTGGATCGCCCACTGCGGGAAGGCCGTGGCGCTGGGCGCGCGCGAGTCCACGGCGGTGTGCGAGGCGCTGCAGCGCGGAGCCGCCTGACCGGCCGGGAGGTCACGCGGACCGGGGCGGAGGGGCCCCGCGCGAGAATGCGGCGGTACGAATGCTCGTACCGCCGCTGGCATGTCCACCGCGTTACCAAGCGTCCTCGATATGTGCCCATCAGGCCGGGGACTTTGCCCGGCCTGGTGCGGCTGGCCCGTAATCGACGGGTCGACGTCGCGTGGGTGCGCGGTCACCATGCGCGGTCCGTGGGGCCTAAAGCGTTCTGAAGGTCGTCCTCTCGGACGTCCTTGGTCTCGCGGGCCGTCACCTCCTTTGTACTCCGGCATCACGGAGGAGGGAAGTCCTGCCCGCGTTCCTTTACTTTTTGGTTCAAACAAGCAGTAAACGGACTCCGAAATGGCGAACGCGTCCCGGACGGGGACGCGCGGCGAAGGAAAAGTACGTTCAGGCAACCGTTGAGCGGCGCCGGCTGGCGTACCAGACAAGGCCCGCGGTGGCCGCCGCCGCGCCTATCGCGGCCGCCGCGACAAGGGCGGGACGCGGCGGAACGGAGAACGCCGGGAAACGCTGCTTCAGCCGCACCGGACGGTGGAAATCGAGGATCGGCCACTCGCGCGCCAGCGCTTCCCGGCGCAGCGCGCGGTCCGGGTTCACGGCGTGCGGATGCCCGACGGACTCCAGCATCGGGATGTCGGTCACCGAGTCGCTGTACGCGTAGCAGCGGGCCAGGTCGTAGCCCTCGGACTCGGCCAGCTCCCGGACCGCCTCCGCCTTGGTCGGGCCGTACGCGTAGTACTCGACCTCGCCGGTGAAACAGCCGTCGTCGCCCACCACCATGCGGGTGGCCACGACCCGGTCCGCGCCCAGCAGCTCGCCGATCGGCTCGACCACCTCGGCGCCCGAGGTGGACACGATGACCACGTCACGGCCGGCGGTGTGGTGCTCCTCGATGAGGGTGGCGGCCTCGTCGTAGATGATCGGGTCGATCAGGTCGTGCAGGGTCTCGGCGACGATCTCCTTGACCTGCTGGACGTTCCACCCGCGGCACAGCGCGGACAGGTACTTCCGCATCCGTTCCATCTGGTCGTGGTCCGCGCCGCCGGCGAGGAACACGAACTGGGAGTACGCGGTCCGCAGGACGGCCCTGCGGTTGATCAGACCGCCTTGGTAGAAGGACTTGCTGAAGGTGAGTGTGCTCGACTTCGCAATGACCGTCTTGTCCAGGTCGAAGAAGGCGGCTGTGCGGGGCGACAAGTGGTTTTCCACGTCCTTGAGCATAGGCGCAGCCCATTCGGCGTAGCGTGTGGCGCGTGGGTTTGCCTGAGAGGGCCCTCGGGTACACCATGGAAGTCACGGATCGTTCGCGACCGTGTCTAACCCGGTCCGACTCCTCCCCCCCCCGAGTCGGCCGTGGGGACGACCCCCGCTCTCCCCCCCGGCGGGGGTCGTCGCACGTCCGGACGCATTTTCCGCCGCTTTCTCCCCTTCTTCCTCTTGTGCGGGTTCCCCTGAGGAATTGATGGTCATGTGCGTGACCGGTGACCGTGGGTAGCGGCCGGACTGCTCTGCGGTTGTCGCGCAGAAGCGGTCGGACTGCTCTGCTGTTGTCGCACAGAAGCTGTGGACGGGCTCCCGGTATGCAGGCCCGCCTCACCGGTACGGGTGACCGCGATATTCACAGGCATCGCCCCGTCCACAGTTTTCCCCCAAGATCCACACGATTTCCGGGACCGCTGCACTGTCATTCCCACGCGTCCCGCTCGCCGCGGTTTCACACCCGCTTCCGTCGTGCCGGGATGCCGCCCGGCCGGTTCTCTCCGGCCGGTCCGCGGGAGGCCGCAGCGCGGTCCTCCCTCACCTGGAATCGGCGTGGCCCGACGGCCGCGCGAGATAGGGAGCACTGGGGACGACATGACCGGAACCGTCACGCACGACCCGCCGCCCGGAGGGAACCGCCCGGGCGCACCGCTGATCGTCACCGAGGACACGGCACTCCTCGACGACCTGCTGCGCCTGTGCGCGGCCGCCGGCGCCACACCCGAGGTCCACCACGGACTGCCCGGACCGCGCGGCAGCTGGGAGGCGGCGCCCCTGGTCCTGGTCGGTGACGACGCCGCCCGGCGGGCCCGCGGCGCGCCCCGCAGACAGGGGGTGGTGCTGGTCGGCCGCGACCAGGACGACCCCGGCGTCTGGCGGCGGGCCGTCGAGATCGGCGCCGACCACGTGCTGATGCTGCCCGACGGCGAGCAGTGGCTCGTCGACCGCATCGCCGACGTCGCCGAAGGCGTCGGACGGCCCGCGCTGACCGTCGGCGTCATCGGCGGCCGTGGCGGGGCGGGCGCCTCCACCCTGGCGTGCGCGCTCGCCGTCACCTCAGCCCGCGAGGGACTGCGCACACTCCTCGTGGATGCCGACCCGCTGGGCGGCGGACTGGACGTGGCGCTCGGCGGCGAGACGGCCAAGGGGCTGCGCTGGCCCGCCTTCGCCTCGTCGCACGGCCGGGTCGGCGGCGGGGCCCTGGAGGAGTCGCTGCCCGAGCTGCACTCCCTGCGGGTGCTCAGCTGGGACCGCGGCGACTGCCTCTCGGTGCCGCCCCGGGCCGTGCGCGCGGTCCTCGCCGCCGCCCGGCGCGGCGGCGGAGCGGTCGTGGTCGACCTGCCACGACGCGTGGACGAGGGCGTCGCGGAGGTCCTCGCCCAGCTCGACCTGGCGCTCCTCGTGGTCCCCGCCGAGCTGCGCGCCGTCGCGGCGGCCGGCCGCGTCGCCTCCGCCGTGGGCATGGTCCTGCGCGACCTGCGCGTCGCCGTCCGCGGGCCGTACGCACCCGGCCTGGACGACCACGAGGTGGCCCGGCTCCTCGGCCTGCCCCTCGTCGGGGACGTGCCCGTCGAGCCCGCCCTCCAGCGCCCGTACGGCACGGGCCGGCCGCCCGGAGTGACCGGACGGGGCCCGCTGGCCCGCTTCTGCCGGGAGTTCTGGGAGCGCGCGCTGGTGGAGGCGAGGGCGGCATGAGCGGCACGGAGACGACCGGGGCGGGGATGCCGCCCGGGCTGCTGGACGGGGTGCGGCGGTGGCTGGCCGACAGCGGCGCCGAGCCGACGCCCGCACGGGTGGCGCAGGCCCTGCGCGAACAGGGCCGGGTGCTCGGCGACGCGGAAGTGCTCGGCGCGGCCGAGCAGTTGCGGTCCGAACTGGTCGGCAGCGGACCGCTGGAGCGGCTGCTCTCCGACCCGACCGTGACCGACGTGCTGGTGTCGGCGCCGGACCGGGTCTGGGTGGACCGCGGCGGCGGCCTGACGCTCACCTCGGTCTCCTTCCCCGACGAGCCGTCCGTACGGCGCCTGGCGCAGCGGCTCGCCGCGGTGGCCGGACGGCGCCTGGACGACGCGCGTCCCTGGGTGGACGCACGCCTCCCCGACGGCACCCGGCTGCACGCGGTGCTGCCGCCCGTCGCGGTGGGCGGCACCTGCCTGTCCCTGCGGGTCGTACGGCCGCGGGCCTTCACCCTCGACGAACTCGTGGCGGCCGGGACGGTGCCGCCGGGCGGTGACCGGGTGCTGCGGGCGCTGATGGACGCGCGGCTGTCGTTCCTGGTCAGCGGCGGCACGGGCACCGGCAAGACGACCCTGCTCAGCGCCCTGCTGGGGCTGGTCGGGCCGGACGAGCGGATCGTGCTGGCGGAGGACTCGGCCGAGCTGCGTCCCGACCACCCCCACGTCGTACGGCTGGAGACCCGGCCCGCCAACCAGGAGGGCGCGGGACTGGTGACCCTGGAGGACCTGGTGCGCCAGGCCCTGCGGATGAGGCCGGACCGGCTCGTCGTGGGCGAGGTGCGCGGGCCCGAGGTGGTGCATCTGCTCGCCGCCCTCAACACGGGACATGAGGGCGGCTCCGGCACCGTCCACGCCAACGCGGCGAGCGACGTCCCCGCCCGGCTGGAGGCGCTGGGCACGGCGGCGGGCCTCGACCGGTTCGCCCTCCACAGCCAGCTCGCGGCCGCCCTGTCGGTGGTGCTGCACCTGGTGCGGGACCGCAGCGGCAGACGGCGGATCGCCGAGGTGCACGTCCTGGAGCGGGACCCCTCGGGGCTGGTGCGGACGGCGCCGGCGCTGCGATGGGGACCGGAGACCTTCGTCGCCGAGCCCGCCTGGCCGCGCCTGCGGCACCTGCTGCGCGCCGCGCGGGACGAGGAGACCCGAACCGTGCGAGAGGCGGTCCGGGCATGAGCGGGGCGACCGGGACGACGGTGGGCGCGGCGGTGGCGTGCCTGGGGACGGCGGCGTGGGTGCTGGGCGGCGCCGGACACGGGGAGGTGAGGCGGGCGCGGGCGCTCGCAGGGGACGAGCGGGAGTCGGTGGGACGGCCGCATCTCGTCCTGCGGGCGGCGGACCGGCTTCGGGGGCGACTTCGCGTCGAGTGGGCGTCGTTGGCCGTCGGGTTGGTGCTGGCGGTGCTCGGGGCGTCGGTGCTGCCGGTCGTCGCGGGGGCGGCCGGGGTGCCAGTGCTGCGGAAGGTGCGGCGGGCGGCCGCGGCACGGAAGGAGCGGGACGGTCGTGCGGACGCGGTGGTCGCGCTGTGCGGGGCGCTCGCCGGGGAGTTGCGGGCGGGACGGCAGCCGGGCGAGGCGCTGTTGCCGGCCGCCCGGGACTCCGGAGGGTTCGGTGACATGCAGGCGGCCGTGCTGGCGGCGGCGCGGTTCGGCGGTGACGTGCCGGACGCGCTCGCGGTGGCGGCCCGGCAGCCCGGCGCCGAGGGACTGCGCGGACTCGCCGCGTGCTGGCGGGTGGCGGTGGACCAGGGCGCGGGACTCGCGGACGGCCTCGACCGGCTGGAGGCGGCCCTGCGCGCCGAGCGGGACCAGCGGGCCGACCTGCGCGCCCAGTTGTCCGGAGCCCGCACCACGGCGGTGATGCTCGCGGGGCTCCCGGTGGTGGGGCTGGCGCTGGGCGCGGCCCTGGGCGCCGATCCGCTGCACGTCCTGCTGCACACGCCGTCGGGGTCGGTCTGTCTGGCGGCCGGCGGGGTGCTGGAGGGGCTGGGCCTGTGGTGGGCGCTGCGGATCATGCGGGGTGCCGAGGAGGCGGCGGCATGAGCGGCGACGTCGTCCACAGGCTGGGGACGGTCGCGGGGATCGCCGCCGTGCTCGTCGGGGCGTGGGCCTGGTGGCTCCGGCTCCGGGGCGAGCGGCGGACCCGGCGGAGACTCGACGCGCTCGCGGGCCGGGAACGGCGAAGAACGGGTGCGCGCCTTCCGCTGCTCAGGGCCGCGCGCGGGCGGCTGCCGTACGTGGCGGTCGTGGGCGCCGGGTGGGTGACGGTCGGCGGACTCGGCGGTGTGGGGCTGGGACTGGTCCTGGCGGCGGGTCTGTGGCAGTGGCACCGGCGGCAGACGCGGGCAGCCAGTGAGGCGATCGCCCCCGACACGGCTCATGACACGGCTCTGGCGACACGCCAACTCCCGCTCGCCGCCGACTTGCTGTCCGCCTGCATCACGGCGGGTGCCGGACCGGTACCGGCGGCGCAGGCCGTCGGGGAGACCCTCGGCGGACCGGTCGGGGACGCCCTGGCGCGGGGCGCCGCGGAGGTGCGGCTCGGCGGGGAGCCGGGGGAGGCGTGGCGCCGGCTGGCCGCCGCGCCCGGTGCGGTTCCGCTGGCCCGGTTGCTGGAGCGGGCCGATGTGTCAGGCCTCCCGCTTGCCGCACCGGTGGGGCGGCTTGCCGCCGAGGCGCGGGCGGAGTGGTCGCGCTCGGCGACCGCGCGGGCCCGGCGGGCGGCGGTCCTGATCAGCGCGCCGGTGGGGCTGTGCTTCCTGCCCGCCTTCATCGCCGTCGGCGTCCTGCCCGTGGTGATCGGGCTCGCGGGCGGGGTGCTGGGAGGGGGTGGGTGAGAGGGAGCGGCGGACGACGGCAGCGGACGACGAACAACTGACGCGAAACGTATGGAGGCTGGGATGTATCAGGTGGTGCGGGCGCGGCTGCGTGCCCTGACGGCGAGGGTGCGCGGGGCGCGGAGGGACGCCGGGATGGTGACCTCGGAGTACGCCATGGGGATCGTGGCGGCGGTGGCGTTCGCCGTGGTGCTCTACCGGGTGGTCAACAGCGGTCCGGTCAGCACGGCCCTGCGGAACATCGTGCAGCAGGCCCTCGATGGCCGGATGTGACGGGGGGCGCGGCAGATGGCGCGGCAGACGATGCGAGAGGTGGTGCGACCGAGGGTTCGTGACGGCGGAGGCGGCGTTGGTGCTGCCCGTGCTGGTGCTGTTCGTGACGGCGCTGGTGTGGGGGCTGATGGTGGTGGCCGCGCAGATCCTGTGCGTGGACGCGGCACGAGCAGGGGCCCGGGCGGCGGCTCGGCAGGATTCGCCGGACGCGGTGGTCGAGGTGACCCGGGAGGCCGCGCCGGCCGGTGCGCGGGTCACCGTCAGCCGGGACGCCGAGCAGGTCCGGGTGACCGTCGTGGCCCGGGCGCCGATGCTGCGGGCGCTGCCCTTCGAGCTGAGGGAGGAAGCCGTGGCGGCGGTCGAGGAGACGGTGGTGGCCGTGGACGCGGGGAGGTGAAGGAGGCCTCGCGGAGTCCGGCCGACCGGGGCTCCGCCTCCGTCTGGTGCGTCGGCGCGGTCGCCGTGCTGTGCGTGGTGTTCGGGGTGGTGCTGGCCCTGGGGCATGCCGTGGTGGTCCGGCACCGGGCGGCGGGAGGCGCGGACCTCGCGGCGCTCGCCGCCGCCGACCACTGGGCGGGGGTGCGGCGGAGGCGTGTGCGCGGGCGGACCGGGTGGCCCGGGCCCAGGACGCGCGGCTGGTGCGGTGCGTGATGACCGGCGAGGTGTCGGACGTGTCGGTGGCGTCCGGCGGGGGGCCGTTCGCCGCGGAGGTCAGGGCCCGGGCGGGACCTGCGGGTCGGGTGCGGGTGCCGCCGGCCCCTCGGGCGACGGGCTGAGCCGGTCGCCGGCCCTCTCGGAAGCCCCCGCTTCCGAGGCCTTCTCCGCCGTCTCCTCGACCGCCTTCTCCTCACCCGCCCCCTCCAGCAGCACGTCCAGCAGCCGCACGGCCCCCCGCTTGTGCAAGGGGTCGTTGCCGTTGCCGCACTTGGGGGACTGGATGCAGGAGGGGCAGCCGGCCTCGCACTCGCAGGAGGCGATGGCCTGGCGGGTGGCGGTGAGCCAGGAGCGGGCGGTGTGGAAGGCGCGTTCGGCGAAGCCCGCGCCGCCCGGGTGGCCGTCGTAGACGAAGACCGTGGGCAGCAGGGTGTCGGGGTGCAGCGGGATCGAGACGCCGCCGATGTCCCAGCGGTCGCAGGTGGCGAACAGCGGCAGCATGCCGATCGACGCGTGCTCGGCCGCGTGGAGGGCGCCGCCGAGGATCTCCGGGTTGATGCGGGCCCGGTCCAGCTGGTCCTCGGTGACCGTCCACCACACGGCGCGGGTGCGCAGCGTACGAGGAGGGAGGTCGAGTTTGGTCTCGCCGAGCACTTCGCCGGTGATGACCCGCCGCCGGAGGTAGGAGACGACCTGGTTGGTGACCTCGACGGAGCCGAAGCAGAGGCGTCCGTCGCCCCAGGGGATCTCGGTGTCCGTCTCCAGGACGGAGACGGACGTCGTGTCCCGGGCCACCGTCGTGTAGGACGGGCTGGCCTGCTCGACCAGGGCGACGGAGTCCTCCAGGTCGAGGGAGCGGACGACGTAGGTGCGGCCCTGGTGCAGATGGACCGCGCCCTCGTGGACGCTGGTGTGCGCGGCGCCCGCGTCGACCGTGCCCAGCAGCCGGCCCGTCCCTGCCTCGACGACCTGGACGGGGCGTCCGCCCTCCCCGCGGATGTCGGTGAGGTCGGCGGCCCGCTCGCGGCGCGTCCAGTGCCAGGCCCGCGTCCGGCGGCGCAGCAGCTTCGCGGCCTCCAGTTGCGGCAGCAGCTCCTCGGTGGTGGGGCCGAAGAGGGCGAGGTCGTCCTCGGTGAGGGGCAGTTCCTCGGCGGCCGCGCACAGGTGCGGGGCGAGGACGTACGGGTTGTCGGGGTCGAGGACGGTCGACTCGACGGGGCGGTCGAAGAGCGCCTCCGGGTGGTGGACGAGGAAGGTGTCCAGCGGGTCGTCGCGGGCCACGAGCACCGCGAGCGCGCCCTGCCCGGAGCGTCCCGCGCGGCCGGCCTGCTGCCACAGGGAGGCGCGGGTGCCCGGGTAGCCGGCGATGACCACGGCGTCCAGGCCGGAGACGTCCATGCCGAGTTCGAGGGCGTTGGTGGCGGCGAGGCCGAGGAGTTCGCCGGAGTGCAGGGCGCGTTCCAGGGCGCGGCGCTCCTCGGGGAGGTAGCCGCCCCGGTAGGCGGCGACCCGCGGGGGCAGGGCGCGGTCGACCTCGGCGAGGCGCTCCTTGGCGATCACGGAGATCAGCTCGGCGCCGCGCCGGGAGCGGACGAAGGCGACCGAGCGGACGCCCTGCACGGTGAGGTCGGTGAGGAGGTCGGCGGCCTCGGCGGTGGCGGTGCGGCGGACCGGGGCGCCCTTCTCGCCGTGCAGCTCGGTCAGCGGCGGCTCCCAGAGGGCGAACACCAGTTCACCGCGGGGTGAGGCGTCGTCCGCGACCTCGACCACGGGCAGGCCGGTGAGGCGGCGGGCGGCGACGGCCGGCTCGGCGGCGGTCGCCGAGGCCAGCAGGAACACCGGCGACGCGCCGTAGCGGGCGCACAGCCGCCGCAGCCGGCGCAGCACCTGGGCGACGTGCGAGCCGAACACGCCCCGGTAGGTGTGGCACTCGTCGATCACGACGTACTTGAGCGCCTTGAGGAAGGAGGACCAGCGGGGGTGGGACGGCAGGATGCCCCGGTGCAGCATGTCGGGGTTGGTCAGGACGTAGTTGGCGTACTGGCGGATCCATTCGCGTTCTTCGAACGGAGTGTCGCCGTCGTGGACCGCCGCGCGCACCGAATGGCCCAGTGGCTGTGAAAGTTCCTTCACGGATCGGCACTGGTCCGCGGCGAGGGCCTTGGTGGGGGCGAGGTAGAGGGCGGTGGCGCCCCTGCCGTTCGGCGCCTCGGCCCCGTCCAGCAGCGTGGACAGCACGGGCACGAGGTACGACAGGGACTTGCCGGATGCCGTGCCGGTGGCGACCACCACCGAGTCGCCGTCCAGGGCGTGCTCGGCGGCCCGCGCCTGGTGGGCCCAGGGGTGTTCGATTCCTGCGGCCTGGACGGCGGCGATCACTTCCGCGCGGATCCGGTCCGGCCAGACGGCATGCCGACCCGCACGCGGGGGCAAGTGCTCCGTATGAGTAATGCGCGAAGCCCGGCTCGGTCCGGACGCGAGCCGGTCCAGGACGTCGCCCGGCGCGGCGGTCCCGGATCGCGTGTCCGTCGGGGGTCGATCGGATCGGTGATTCTTGGCCATCGGCACCGAGTGTGTCACCGGCGTGACGGACAATGGGGCCAAGGCGTCGTGCACGCCTGCCGGTAAGTGATTGAATGCCATGGCGGCTGGCGAACCGTCCCGGGGGCTGAGCCGAGATGTCCCAAGGGCGACCGCTCGATAGCTAGGTGCTGGAGGATCCGTGGACCTGTCCCTGTCGACCGAGACCGTGGGCGATCGCACGATCGTCAGGGTCGGTGGCGAAATCGACGTATATACCGCGCCCAAGCTGCGCGAGCAGCTGGTCGAGCTGGTGAACGACGGCAATTTCCACCTTGTCGTCGACATGGAAGGTGTGGACTTCCTCGACTCCACCGGTCTCGGCGTGCTGGTCGGCGGCCTGAAGCGGGTGCGAGCCCACGAGGGCTCGCTGCGCCTGGTCTGCAACCAGGAGCGCATTCTGAAGATCTTCCGCATCACCGGCCTCACCAAGGTGTTCCCGATCCACACCTCGGTCGAGGAAGCGGTGGCGGCGACCGACTGACCACCCGCTCCCGGGCCGCCGTGCCCGGGCAGCACGAGAGACACCTAAGGGGGGCCAGGCGTTCGGCGGCCCGGCCCCTTCAGCGCACGCCCGTAGTCGCGAGGGGGATGCATGGCCACCGTCGAACTCCGCTTCAGCGCGCTGCCCGAGCACGTCCGGACCGCCCGGCTCGTGGCGGCGGCGGTGGCGCGCAGGGCCGGGGTGGACGAGGCCGTCCTCGACGAGGTGCGGCTCGCCGTCGGCGAGGCCTGCTCCCGCGCCGTCGGGCTGCACCAGCACGGCGGTATCTCGGCGCCCGTGCGGGTGCTGCTGACCGAGGAGGAGAAGCAGTTCTCCATCGAGGTCGGCGACGAGGCCCCGCACGCTCCCGTCCGTGCCCGCTCGGCGGACGAGGTGCTCGGTGACCCCGACGCGGAGTCCGAGGAGGACGAGATGGGCCTCGCGGTCATCAGCGGCCTCGTCGACGACGTCGAGGTCAGTGCCGGGGAGAACGGCGGATCGATCCGCATGAGGTGGCCGACCACGCCGCCGGCCGCGCAGTTCACCTGACCGGTTCACCCGTACGCCGACCGTTTTCCGAAGGGCCCCCTGCGTGGGGGCCCTTCGGCATGTGCGGGGTCCGGGGACCGCGCTTACAGTGGTTCCCAGCGGAAGATCGCGTGAATTCGTTCACGATCCTCCGCGCCCGGGAAAATGCGATCACGAGAATGCCCCGAAGGCATTACTGATTTTCGGCCGACCGGTCGCCGGAGATCAATGGTGAAGAGCGACTGCACGCCATTTACATTTCTCGCGGTCTGTTTAGATCAGGTTCCGGTACCTACAATCCCGTCCACATCTTGAGCTCAGCCCAAGCGTCAAGGAGGACGAATGGCGGGGCTTTCCATCTCATACGAGTCGGGCCAACCCACATCCCTCGCAGCCGCCGTGCTGACCGACGAGAACCGCGTGCTCGTGGTGACCATCGGCATCGTGGCCCTGGCGGCGCTGGCCGTCGCGGCAATCCTGGTACGCCAGGTGCTCGCGGCCGGCGAGGGCACCGACAGCATGAAGGAGATCGCGGCCGCGGTCCAGGAGGGCGCCAACGCCTATCTGGCCCGCCAGCTGCGCACGCTCGGCGTATTCGCCGTGATCGTTTTCTTCCTGCTCATGCTGCTGCCCGCGGACGACTGGAATCAGCGTGCCGGGCGATCGGTGTTCTTCTTGATCGGAGCGGCGTTCTCGGCGGCCACCGGCTATATCGGCATGTGGCTCGCGGTACGCAGCAATGTCCGGGTCGCAGCCGCGGCCCGGGAAGCCACTCCCGCCGAGGGTGAGCCGGAAAAGGATCTCACCACCGTTTCGCACAAGGCGATGAAGATCGCTTTCCGTACGGGCGGTGTGGTCGGCATGTTCACGGTGGGGCTGGGTCTGCTCGGCGCCGCCTGTGTCGTGCTGGTGTACGCGGCCGACGCGCCGAAGGTGCTCGAGGGCTTCGGCCTCGGGGCCGCGCTGATCGCGATGTTCATGCGCGTCGGCGGCGGCATCTTCACCAAGGCCGCCGACGTCGGCGCCGACCTGGTCGGCAAGGTCGAGCAGGGCATTCCGGAGGACGATCCGCGCAATGCCGCGACCATCGCCGACAACGTGGGCGACAACGTCGGCGACTGCGCGGGCATGGCGGCCGACCTCTTCGAGTCGTACGCCGTGACGCTGGTGGCCGCGCTGATCCTCGGGTCGGCGGCCTTCGGCAACGCGGGACTGGCGTTCCCGCTGCTGGTCCCCGCGATCGGTGTGATCACCGCGATGATCGGCATCTTCGCGGTGGCGCCCCGGCGCGCCGACCGCAGCGGCATGAGCGCGATCAACCGAGGGTTCTTCATCTCCGCGGTGATCTCGCTCGTCCTGGTCGCGATCGCCACGTTCGTCTACCTGCCGTCGTCGTACGCCGACCTCGACGGAGTGACCGACACGGCGGTGCTGGCCAAGAGCGGCGACCCGCGGGTCCTCGCGCTGGTCGCGGTGGCCATCGGCATCGTGCTCGCCGCGCTCATCCAGCAGCTCACCGGCTACTTCACCGAGACCACCCGGCGCCCCGTGCGAGACATCGGGAAGACCTCGCTGACCGGACCGGCCACCGTGGTCCTCGCCGGCATCTCCGTGGGGCTGGAATCGGCCGTTTACACCGCCCTGTTGATCGGCCTCGGCGTGTACGGGGCGTTCCTGCTGGGCGGCACGTCGATCATGCTGGCGCTGTTCGCGGTGGCGCTGGCCGGCACCGGTCTGCTCACCACGGTCGGCGTGATCGTCGCGATGGACACCTTCGGCCCGGTCTCCGACAACGCGCAGGGCATCGCCGAGATGTCCGGCGACGTCGAGGGCGCGGGCGCGCAGGTGCTCACCAACCTGGACGCGGTCGGCAACACCACCAAGGCCATCACCAAGGGCATCGCCATCGCCACGGCCGTGCTCGCGGCGTCGGCGCTGTTCGGCTCGTACCGGGACGCCATCACCACCGGCGCGCGGGAGGTGGGCGAACGGCTCAGCGGCGAGGGCGCGCCGCTGACCCTGATGATGGACATCTCGCAGCCCAACAACCTCGTCGGCCTGATCGCGGGCGCGGCGGTCGTCTTCCTCTTCTCGGGGCTGGCGATCAACGCGGTGTCGCGGTCGGCGGGTTCGGTGGTCTACGAGGTGCGGCGGCAGTTCCGCGAGAAGCCCGGGATCATGGACTACAGCGAGAAGCCGGAGTACGGCAAGGTCGTCGACATCTGCACCAAGGACGCCCTGCGGGAGCTCGCCACGCCCGGTCTGCTCGCGGTGACGGCGCCCATCTTCATCGGGTTCACGCTCGGTGTGGGCGCGCTCGGCGCGTTCCTCGCGGGCGCGATCGGCGCGGGCACGCTGATGGCGGTGTTCCTCGCCAACTCCGGCGGCGCGTGGGACAACGCCAAGAAGCTCGTCGAGGACGGCCACCACGGCGGCAAGGGCAGCGAGGCCCACGCGGCCACCGTCATCGGCGACACGGTCGGCGACCCGTTCAAGGACACCGCCGGTCCCGCGATCAACCCCCTGCTGAAGGTGATGAACCTGGTGGCGCTGCTCATCGCGCCCGCGGTCATCAAGTTCTCCTACGGCGCCGACAAGAGCGTCGGGATGCGGGTGCTGATCGCAGTCCTCTCGGCGCTGGTCATCATCGTCGCGGTGTACGTGTCCAAGCGGCGCGGGATCGCCGTGGACGACGACGAGGGAGGCGCGGAACCGGAGTCCAACTCGCCCGATCCGGCGGTGGTTTCCCGGTAGGGCACGCCGGACACCGGATCAAGGTGGGGGCGGGCGGCGCGGATTGACGCGCCGCCCGCCCGCACCGTTTCGCGCCCGTGACCCTTGTCTCGTCTGGTGCAAATGGCTGCAAAAGGTGTCATGCCGGATGTCCGACAAGTGGGTGTAGGCCATCCGGCGTGTATGTTCCGGGGCCGAAGGCCATGGAAGGGACCAATCCGGTGAACAAGAAGCTCGCGGCCGCGCTGTCCGGCGGTGCGGTACTGGTACTGGCGCTGACGGGATGCGGCGGCGACGACAGCGACGAGAAGCTGAACGCCTGGGCGAAGGAGGTCTGCGACGCCGTCCAGCCGCAGGCCGCCAAGATCAAGGCGGCCAACACCGCCATCCAGAAGGAGACCTCGGACAACAGCACGCCGCAGGCGGTCCAGGCGGCCGACTCGAAGGCCTTCCAGGACATGTCCGACGCCTACAAGGCCATCGGCGCCGCCGTGAACAAGGCCGGCGCGCCCGACGTCGAGAACGGCGAGCAGAAGCAGCAGGACGCCGTGAAGGAGCTCAACAGCATCTCCGCGTCCTACGCCACCCTGAAGAAGCAGGTCGACGGCCTCAACACCAAGGACCAGGCGGACTTCGCCGACGGTCTGAAGGACATCGCGGCCGAGCTGGACAAGCTGAGCAAGAGCGGCAGCGACGCCCTCAGCGCGCTGGAGGAGGGCGAGGTCGGCGAGGCCATGTCCCGTCAGGCCAGCTGCCGGACGGCCACGGCGTCGGCGGGCGCGACCAAGAGCTGATCCGCTCGCGCGGCGCGGGTGCGAGCACGAGCTGACACGGGCTCCCACCGGGCGCGACCAAGAGCTGACCGTGCTCCCGCCCGCCCCGGCGCGACACCGGGAGCTGACGGCGGCTCAACGCACGCGGGTGCGCGCCGGGTGGGGGCGGCGGCCACAATGGGGGGCGTGAGTGACGCCAGCCTGCCGCCCCTGCCCTCGTCCGACCGCACCGACGCCGCCGCCCGGCTGCGGGAGACGCTGCTCGGCGCCTCCTTCACCGCCGACGGACTGCTCGACCTGCTCGGCGCCCCCGCCTACGCGGCGCTGGCCCGCAGCGAGACCGTGCCCGCGCTCCGCGCCACCCGCGGGGACACCCCGCTGGAGCTGCTGGTCCGGCTGTTCCTGCTCCAGCAACCGGTGGCGCGCGCGGGCCTGGAGGGTGTCCTGCCCGTCGACGTGTGCCTGGAGAGCGGCTGGCTCCGCCCGGCCGGCGGGGACACGCTCGCGGCGACCGTGGACGTCCGGCCGTACGGCGGGTCCGACGGCGAGGACTGGTTCGTGGTGTCGGACCTCGGGTGCGCGGTCGGCGGCGCCGGGGGCATCGGCAGCCGGGAGCCGGGCGTGGTCCTCGGCGTCGGCGGCGCGTCCACGACGCTGGCCGGCATCACCGTCCGTACGCCCGTGAGGTCGGCGCTCGACGTCGGCACCGGGTCCGGCATCCAGGCCCTGCACGCGGCCCGGCACGCCACGCGCGTGACCGCCACCGACGTCAACCCGCGCGCCCTGCACATCACGGCGCTCACCCTGGCGCTGTCCGGGGTCCCGGCCGCCGATCTGCGTGAGGGGTCGCTGTTCGCCCCGCTGCGGGACGACGAGACGTACGACCTGATCGTGTCCAACCCGCCGTTCGTGATCTCGCCCGGGGCGCGCCTGACCTACCGCGACGGCGGGATGGGCGGGGACGACCTGTGCCGCACGCTCGTCCAGCAGTCGGGGGAGCGGCTCACCGAGGGCGGGTACGCGCAGTTCCTCGCCAACTGGCAGCACGTGGAGGGGGAGGACTGGCAGGACAGGCTCCGCTCCTGGGTGCCGCGCGGCTGCGACGCGTGGATCGTGCAGCGCGAGGTGCAGGACGTGACGCAGTACGCCGAGCTGTGGCTGCGGGACGCGGGCGACCACCGCGGGGACGAGGCGGAGTACCGGGCGCGCTACGACGCGTGGCTGGACGAGTTCGAGGCGCGCAAGGTCAAGGCGGTCGGCTTCGGCTGGATCACCCTGCGCCGGTCGGACGCGGCCGTGCCGTCGGTCACGGTGGAGGAGTGGCCGCACCCGGTGGAGCAGCCGCTCGGCGACACGGTCCGGGCGCACTTCGAGCGGCTGGACTACCTGCGGTCGCACGACGACGCGGCGCTGCTCGAGGCGCGCTTCGAGCTGGCGCCCGAGGTGGTGCAGGAACAGGTCGGGCTGCCCGGCGCCGAGGACCCGGAGCACGTCGTGCTGCGGTCGAACCGCGGGATGCGCCGGGCGACCAAGGTCGACACCATCGGCGCGGGGTTCGCCGGCGTCTGCGACGGCACGATGACCGCCGGGCGGATCCTGGACGCCATCGCCCAGCTGCTCGGTGAGGACCCCGTGCTGCTGCGCGACCGCACCCCGGCGCAGATTCGGCTGCTGGTGGAGCAGGGGTTTTTGAACCCGGTGGACTGAGGCTCCGAGTTCGGGTGCGGGTGGTCGTGGGTTGCTCGCGCAGTTCCCCGCGCCCCTACAGGGCGCCGCGCCTCAAGGGGCGCGGGGAACTGCGCGACCAGCCCCCACCGCCCCGCGGACGACAACGAACCGCGCCACGGCACGTCACACACGCCCCTCCGGTCACACACGCCACGCTGCCCGGCTCCCGTACGCCCTGTGTCGTGCGCCGCATCTTTCACGCCCATGCCGGCCCCGGCGCCCGGCTGTCCGGAACTCGCGGAAATTTCCGGAAGCGGACCGCGCCTGCCTGCTTCCGGTCTTCCCGCCGCCCTCCCGAGCCGCTCCGTTCACCTCCGGTTCGTCCTCCCGCCGCCCGGGCCTGGCAGCGTCCCCGGCAGTCGGCGCGGGAACGGGCGAGAGGGGGCGCGGGCGACGATGGAGAGCGGGCCTGCGATCTTCACGGGGACGGTGTTCTGCCTGTTCGGTGCCGGTTTGCTGGCCTGGACGGTGTCCCGCGCGCGGCACCGTCGCCCGGTCGCCCTCGGTGTGAACCGCGTCGCATCGGCCACGGTCGCCGGGACCGTCGCGACCGCCTGCCTGGCCCTCGGCGCCTGGTGCCTCACCCGCCTCTGAGGCACGTCGAAACCCGGACGCCCCCGGTAACCGGGGGATTGCGCTCCGCATAAGAGCGGGCGGAGTCTGGACACTCCGGGCGGCAGGAACGGTGGTAGTCGGGTTACCGTTCGAGTGGCCGTTGCGGGCTTTTCCCGTTTGACACGGGGGCGGGATGTACCGTCACACTCCGCAGCGTCACCATGACCCGACCCCGGGGAGAAGCGCCTGGGGAGGCCCGAGCGTCGACGGAGAGAAGAGCGAAGTTGTCCCCGACCAGCGAGACCGCGAACGGCGGCCGCCGACTCGTCATCGTCGAGTCGCCTGCCAAGGCGAAGACGATCAAGGGCTATCTCGGCCCTGGCTACATCGTCGAGGCGAGCGTCGGGCACATTCGCGACCTTCCCAACGGCGCCGCGGAGGTTCCGGAGAAGTACACCGGCGAGGTGCGCCGCCTCGGTGTGGACGTCGAACACGACTTCCAGCCGATCTATGTGGTCAACGCGGACAAGAAGGCGCAGGTCAAGAAGCTCAAGGACCTGCTGAAGGAGTCCGACGAGCTCTTCCTCGCCACCGATGAGGACCGCGAGGGCGAGGCCATCGCGTGGCACCTCCAGGAAGTGCTGAAGCCGAAGATCCCGGTCAAGCGCATGGTGTTCCACGAGATCACCAAGGACGCGATCCGGGAGGCCGTGGCCAACCCGCGCGAGCTCAACCAGAAGCTGGTCGACGCCCAGGAGACCCGCCGCATCCTCGACCGTCTCTACGGCTACGAGGTCTCGCCGGTCCTGTGGAAGAAGGTCATGCCGCGGCTGTCCGCCGGCCGCGTGCAGTCCGTCGCCACCCGGCTCGTCGTCGAGCGGGAGCGCGAGCGCATGGCGTTCCGCTCCGCCGAGTACTGGGACCTGACCGGCACGTTCTCCACCGGCCGCGCCGGTGACCCGAGCGACCCGTCGACGCTGGTCGCGCGGCTGCAGACGGTCGACGGACGCCGGGTCGCGCAGGGCCGCGACTTCGACTCGCTGGGCCGGCTGAAGAGCGCGAACATCCTCCACCTCGACGAGGCGAACGCCCGCGCGCTCGCCGCCGCCCTGGAGGACACGCGGTTCGCGGTCCGCTCGGTCGAGTCCAAGCCGTACCGCCGCTCGCCGTACGCGCCGTTCCGTACGACGACGCTGCAGCAGGAGGCGAGCCGCAAGCTCGGCTTCGGCGCGAAGGCCACGATGCAGATCGCGCAGAAGCTGTACGAGAACGGCTACATCACTTACATGCGTACGGACTCGACGACCCTGAGCGAGACGGCGGTCGCCGCCGCCCGCGCCCAGGTCACGCAGCTGTACGGAGCCGACTACCTGCCGCCGCAGCCCCGCACCTACGCGGGCAAGGTGAAGAACGCGCAGGAGGCGCACGAGGCGATCCGTCCCTCGGGGGACCGTTTCCGCACGCCCGCCGAGACCGGTCTGACCGGCGACCAGTTCAAGCTCTACGAGCTGATCTGGAAGCGGACCGTCGCCTCGCAGATGAAGGACGCGACCGGCAACAGCGTGACGGTGAAGATCGGCGGCGCCGCCGCCGACGGCCGGGACGTCGAGTTCAGCGCGTCCGGCAAGACCATCACCTTCCACGGCTTCCTCAAGGCCTACGTCGAGGGCGCCGACGATCCGAACGCCGAGCTGGACGACCGCGAGCGCCGGCTGCCGCAGGTCGCCGAGGGCGACGCGCTGAGCGCCGAGGAGATCTCGGTCGACGGCCATGCCACCAAGCCCCCGGCCCGCTACACCGAGGCGTCGCTGGTCAAGGAGCTGGAGGAGCGGGAGATCGGCCGCCCGTCGACGTACGCGTCGATCATCGGCACGATCCTCGACCGCGGCTACGTGTTCAAGAAGGGCACGGCCCTGGTGCCGTCGTTCCTCTCCTTCGCCGTGGTCAACCTGCTGGAGAAGCACTTCGGCCGGCTCGTCGACTACGACTTCACCGCGAAGATGGAGGACGACCTCGACCGCATCGCGCGCGGCGAGGCCCGCGCCGTGCCGTGGCTGAAGCGCTTCTACTTCGGCGAGGGCACCGGCAACGGCGGCGCGGCCGAGGCGGGCAACGGCGACGGGGACCACCTCGGCGGTCTGAAGGAGCTGGTGACCGACCTGGGCGCGATCGACGCGCGCGAGGTGTCGTCGTTCCCGGTGGGCAACGGCATCGTGCTGCGGGTCGGGCGCTACGGCCCGTACATCGAGCGCGGCGAGAAGGACACCGAGGAGCACCAGCGCGCCGACATCCCGGAGGACCTGGCGCCCGACGAGCTGACCGTCGAGCTGGCCGAGGAACTGCTCGCCAAGCCGAGCGGCGACTTCGAGCTGGGCACCGACCCGGCGACCGGGCACACGATCGTCGCCAAGGACGGCCGTTACGGCCCGTACGTCACGGAGATCCTGCCCGAGGGCACCCCGAAGACCGGCAAGAACGCGGTCAAGCCGCGCACCGCCTCGCTCTTCAAGTCGATGTCCCTGGACACGGTGACGCTCGACGACGCGCTGAAGCTGATGTCGCTGCCGCGCGTGGTCGGCGTGGACACCGACGGCCAGGAGATCACCGCGCAGAACGGCCGCTACGGCCCGTACCTGAAGAAGGGCACGGACTCGCGGTCGCTGCAGTCGGAGGACCAGATCTTCACCATCACGCTGGAGGAGGCGCAGGCGATCTACGCCCAGCCCAAGCAGCGTGGCCGGGCCGCGGCCAAGCCGCCGCTGAAGGAGCTGGGCACCGACCCGGTCAGCGAGAAGCCGGTCGTGGTGAAGGACGGCCGCTTCGGCCCGTACGTCACCGACGGCGAGACCAACGCGACGCTGCGCTCGGGCGACAGCGTGGAGACGATCACGCCCGAGCGCGGGTTCGAGCTGCTGGCCGAGAAGCGCGCCAAGGGTCCCGCCAAGAAGACGGCGAAGAAGACCGCCAAGAGGACGACGGCCAAGAAGACGACGGCCAAGAAGGCGCCGGCGAAGAAGACGGCGGCCGCCAAGACGACCGCCGCGAAGAAGACCACGGCCGCCAAGAAGACGACGGCGAAGAAGACCGCCGCCAAGAAGACGGCCGCGGCGAACGGCGCGGAGGACTGATCACCGTCCCGCCGGGCACCGGAATCCCCGTCCGCTGACGCGGGTTCCACCGCCCGGCGTTCGGAATGCGAACGTCCCGGTACGGTTCCGTATCGGGGCGTGTGCATGTCAGGCGCGTCGGCCCCGGGGTGTCCCTCCGGGCCGATAGGCTGAACGCATGACGCGAGCCGAGCAGCCCACGGCCTCCCCACCGGCCCCCGACGACGCCCTTGTCGCGGACTCCCGCGAGCGTGCCGTCCGCGCCCTGCTGCGCCGACC
Source organism: Streptomyces sp. P9-2 (assembly GCF_051903975.1). Lineage (NCBI taxonomy): Bacteria > Bacillati > Actinomycetota > Actinomycetes > Kitasatosporales > Streptomycetaceae > Streptomyces > Streptomyces sp. P9-2. Next base: position 1,161,928 of record NZ_CP192633.1, on the reverse strand, counting down.
GCAGGTGAAACGGCTGTGGAGCGCACAGCTCGTGGGCGGCGTCGGCGACGTCCTCGCCCTCCTCGTGCTGGTGCTCCTCGCCCTCCAGGCGTCGGTCGCCGAGCAGGCGTTCGGCGGCGGGTACCGGGGGGCGGCGTTCGCAGTGGCGACCGTTCTCGGCGTGCGGATCCTCGCGACGCTGCTGTTCGGCGCCGTGCTCCTCGGCCCGCTCACGTCGCTCACCTCGCAGGACGGACCGCTCGACCGCCGCTGGACCATGGTCGGCGCGGACGGGCTGCGCGCCGCCCTGCTGATCGTCGCGCCGCTGTGGATCGACTGGACGCCCGACAACGCCCTGGCGATCCTGCTCGTCACCGCGTTCGTGGCCGGCGTCGCCGAGCGTTTCTGGACGGTGTCCCGCGAGGGCGCCGCGCCCGCGCTGCTGCCCGGGCCTCCGCCCGAGGGCGCCAGCATCCGGCCGCTGCCCGACCACCTGGACGCCCTGCGCCGCCTGTCGCTGCGCACCGGCTTCGTGGCGATACCGCTCGCCGCCCTGACCCTGGTCGCCGCGGCCCTGGCCAACAACCTGCTGGGCACGGGCATCGAGTGGTTCGGCCGGCACCAGGCGGCCCTCGCCTCGTACGTCGCGGCCGGACTGTTCGCCGCGTCGCTGTCCGTCGTCACCTTCCTCGAACTGCCCGGCACCCGCACGCCCCGCCCGCGCTCGCCGCTGGAGGGCCTGCGCCGCCCGCGGCACGCCGCCGGACCCGACAAGGGCCGCACCGGCGTGCTGCCGCTGCTTGTGGTCGCGGGCGCGTCCGTGGCCGGCGCGGTCGCCGCCGCCGTCGCCGTGGCCGTGCTGCACGCCAAGGACCTGGGTGGCGGGCCCGTCCTGTTCGGCCTGATGGTGGGCGCGCTCACCGGTGGCGTGGTCGTCGGCATCCGCACGGCGCCCGCCCTGCTGCCGTCGCTGTCCCGGCGGCGCATGCTCGCCCTCACCCTCGCCTTCACCGGCCTCGCGCTGCTCGCCGCCGGGCTCGTCCCGGACGTCACCAGTGTGCTGCTGATCCTGGCGCTGGCAGGCGCCGGCGCGGGTATGGCCGCCAACATCGCGCACACCCTGCTCGACCAGGAGACCGAGGAGCAGCGCCGCTCCCGGGTCACCGAGCATCTGCACGCGGTGGTCCGCGTGTACGTGGGGCTCGGCGCGGTCGTCGCCCCCGTGATCGCGGCGGCGATCGGCCCGCACCGCCTGGAGAACGGCAAGTTCATCTTCGCCCACGGCGGCGCCGCCTTCACGCTGATGCTCGTCGGCGCGCTGCTGCTGCCGGTCGCCGCGCTGGTGCTGGCCAAGGTCGACGACCGCTCCGGCGTTCCGCTGCGGCAGGACCTGCGGGACGCGCTGCTCGGCGGCGACGACCCAGCCCTCGCGCCCGCGGGCACCGGCTTCTTCATCGCTCTGGAGGGCGGCGACGGCGCCGGCAAGTCCACGCAGGCCGAGGCCCTCGCCGACTGGATCCGCTCCAAGGGCCACGAGGTCGTCCTCACCCGCGAACCCGGGGCGACCCCCGTCGGCAAGCGGCTGCGCTCGATCCTGCTGGACGTCTCCAGCGCCGGCCTCTCGCACCGGGCCGAGGCCCTGCTCTACGCGGCGGACCGCGCGGAGCACGTGGACACCGTCGTACGCCCGGCGCTGGAGCGCGGCGCGGTCGTCATCAGCGACCGCTACATCGACTCCTCCGTCGCCTACCAGGGCGCCGGACGTGACCTGTCGCCGACCGAGATCGCCCGCATCAACCGCTGGGCCACCGCCGGACTCGTACCGAACCTGACGGTGCTGCTCGACGTGTCGCCGGAGACCGCCCGGGAGCGGTTCACCGAGGCGCCGGACCGGCTGGAGTCGGAGCCCGCCGAGTTCCACGCGCGCGTGCGTTCCGGCTTCCTCACCCTCGCCGCCGCCGACCCCGGCCGCTACCTGGTCGTCGACGCGGGCCAGGAGCCGGAGGCCGTCACCACGGTGATCCGGCACCGGCTCGACCGCGTCCTGCCGCTGTCCGAGGCCGAGATCGCCGCCCGCGAGGAGGCGCGCCGCAAGGCCGAGGAGGAGGCGCGCCGCAAGGCGGAGGAGGAGGCGGCCCGCAAGGCCGAGGAGGAGCGCCTGGAGCGCGAGCGCCAGGAGCAGCTCGCCAAGCTGCGCGCCGAGGAGGAGGAGCGCAAGCGGCGCGAGCTGGAGGAGGCGCAGCGGCGCGAGGCCGAGCGTCAGGCAGAGGAGGCCCGGCAGCGTGCCGAGGAGGCCCGCCGCCGCGCCGAGGAGGAGCGTCAGCGGCTGCTCGCCGAGGAGAAGGCGCGCGCCGAGGAGGAGGCGCGCCGCAAGGCCGAGGAGGAGCGCCGCCGCAAGCAGGCGGAGGAAGAGGCGCGGCTGCGTGCCGAGGCCGAGGCGCAGCGTCTGGAGAAGCAGCGCAAGGCCGAGGAGGCCCTGCTGCGCGCCGAGCAGGCCCGGCAGCTCGCCGAGCGCGCGGCGGCCGCGGCGGAGGCGGGGCCGCGGGCGACGGGGACGCCGTCCGCGCCTGCCGCGGGCCCGAAGGCCGCGGGCCGGGACGCCACGCGTCAGGACGCCGACGAGGCGATCACCGTGCCGACGCCGGTGGTCACGCCGACCAACGCGACCGGCGGCCCGGTGGACGAGACGGCCGTCCTGCCGCGCGTACGGGACGAGGACGCCGCGCGCGACGCGGACCGCCCCGCTCCGGCCGACGCCGAGGTGACGACCGAGCTGCCCCGCCCGCAGGTGTCGGGCGAGGCCGACGAGACGGCGGTCCTGCCTTCCGTCCCGCCGGGCGCGGCGGACGAGACGGCGGTCCTGCCTCCCGTCCCGCCGGGCGCGGCCGACGAGACGGCGGTCCTGCCGCCGGTGCGGGAGGGCGAGCCCGGTCCCGAGGGCCAGGACGACCGTACGCGTGAGCTGCCGCAGGTCGACGCCGAGAGCGCCCCGCGCCGCCGGGAGCGTCCCGACTGGGCGGAGGAGACCCCGCTGGACGACCTGCCGTCGCTGGCCGACGAACTGCTCGGCCCGCACGAGGACGACCACGGCGACGACGAGGGCCGCGGCGGCGGACGGTGGCGGCGCTGAGGCGTGGCTCTGTGGTGCCGGGCGTGCCTTCGGGCGCGCCCGGCACCGCTGTGTCCGGGACCGACGGGTCAGGGGTGTCGGTGCGGACCCGCACAATGGATCCGGCACAGCACGACGCGACGGAAGGGCGGGCTGACCCATGACCGTGTGGGACGACCTGGTCGGGCAGGAGCGGGTGAGCGAGCAGCTCGCCGCCGCCGCCCGGGACGCCGACGCGTTCGTCACCGCCGCGGCGAGCGACGAACCCCCGCCCGAGGCGTCGCGCATGACGCACGCGTGGCTGTTCACGGGCCCGCCCGGCGCCGGCCGCAACCAGGCGGCGCGCGCCTTCGCCGCCGCCCTGCAGTGCGTCAGCCCCGACCGTGCCCTCGGCGGCGCCCCCGGCTGCGGCTTCTGCGACGGCTGCCACACCGCGCTCGTCGGCACCCACGCCGACGTCTCCACGGTGGCCGCCGTCGGCGCGGAGATCCTGGTCAAGGACATGCGCGACACGGTCCGCAAGTCGTTCACGGCACCGGCGAACGGCCGCTGGCAGGTGATCCTCGTCGAGGACGCCGAGCGGCTCAACGAGAAGTCCGCCAACGCCGTCCTCAAGGCCGTCGAGGAGCCCGCCCCGCGCACGGTGTGGCTGCTGTGCGCCCCGTCCGTCGAGGACGTCCTGCCGACGATCCGCTCCCGCTGCCGCCACCTCGTCCTGAGCACGCCGTCGGTGGACGCCGTCGCCGACATGCTCGTCCGCCGCGAGGGCATCGAGCCGGACGTCGCCGCCTCGGTCGCCCGCGCCACCCAGGGCCACGTCGACCGGGCGCGCCGCCTGGCCACCGACCCGGACGCGCGCGCCCGCCGCGCCGCCGTGCTGAAGCTGCCGCTGCGCGTCGAGGACGTCGGCGGCGCGCTGAGGGCCGCCCAGGAGCTGGTCGACGCGGCCGCCGAGGACGCCAAGCAGCTCGCCGAGGAGGTGGACGGCAAGGAGACCGAGGACCTGAAGGCGGCGCTGGGCGCGGCCCAGGGCGGCCGGCTCCCGCGCGGCACGGCGGGCGTGGTCAAGGACCTGGAGGACATGCAGAAGCGGCGCAGGACGCGCACCCAGCGCGACAGCCTCAACGTCGCCCTCGCCGACCTCACCAGCTTCTACCGCGACGTCCTCGCCCTGCAGCTCGGCTCCCGTATCGCGCTCGCCAACACGGACGCCGAGGACGCGCTGGAGCGGCTGGCCCGCGGCAGTACGCCCGAGTCGACGCTGCGCCGCATCGAGGCGATCGCGGCGTGCGGGGAGGCGCTGGACCGGAACGTGGCGCCGCTGCTGGCGGTGGAGGCGATGACGATGGCGCTGAGGGCTGGCTGAGCGAAGCGGTCTCCAGGTTCTTGCCGGCCGTAACTCGTCCGGGGCACGGCGAGCACGGAGCGCGTCCGTGTGCTCGCTCACCGTTACGCTCCCGGTATGCACACACGGCGCACCCCACGCAGGACCCGTACCGCAGCAGCCCTGTTCACAGCGGCCGCGTTGTTGCTGGCGGGCTGTTCCTCCGGGACCTCGACGAGCACGGCCAGTTCGCCGGTGGCGGGAGCGGCCGCCGCCCTCGCCCCGCTGCCAGGCTCGACGCCCGCGGCCCTCGCCGAGTACTACGAACAGAAACCGGCGTGGCGCGACTGCGGGGTCCCCGGCTTCCAGTGCGCCACGGTCAAGGCCCCGCTCGACTACGCCGCACCGTCCGCCGGGGACGTCCGCCTCGCCGTCGCCCGCAAGAAGGCCACCGGACCCGGCAAGCGGCTGGGCTCCCTGCTGGTCAACCCGGGCGGCCCCGGCGGCTCGGCGGTCGACTACCTCCAGATGTACGCGGGCATCGGCTACCCCGAAGAGGTGCGCGCCCGCTACGACATGGTGGCCGTCGACCCGCGCGGCGTCGCCCGCAGCGAGCCCGTCGAGTGCCTGAACGGGCGCGCGATGGACGCGTACACGCGCACGGACACCACGCCGGACGACGAGAAGGAGACCGAGGCGCTCGTCTCGGCGTACCGGACGTTCGCCGAGGGGTGCGGCGCGAAGGCGCCGAAGCTGCTGCGCCATGTGTCGACCGTCGAGACGGCCCGGGACATGGACGTCGTGCGGGCGGCGCTCGGCGACGAGAAGCTGACGTACGTCGGGGCGTCGTACGGCACGCTGCTGGGCGCGACGTACGCGGGGCTGTTCCCGGAGCGGACGGGGCGGCTGGTGCTGGACGGGGCGATGGACCCGTCGCTGAGCGCGCGCCGACTCAATCTGGAGCAGACGGAGGGCTTCGCCACGGCGTTCACGGCGTTCGCGAAGGACTGCGCGCGGCGGAGCGACTGCCCGCTGGGCGGCAAGGGCACGTCGCCGGAGAAGGCCGGCGGGAACCTGAAGAAGTTCTTCGAGAAGCTCGACGCCCGCCCGCTGCCCGCCGGCGACGCCGACGGCCGCGAACTGACCGAGTCGCTGGCGACGATGGGCGTGATCGCGGCGATGTACGACGAGGCGTCCTGGCAGCGGCTGCGCGAGGCGCTGACGAGCGCGATGAAGGAGAACGACGGCGCGGGCCTGCTCGTCCTCTCCGACAGCTACTACGAGCGGGACGCGGGCGGCGCGTACAGCAACCTGATGTCCGCCAACGCGGCCGTGAACTGCCTCGACCTGCCGCCCGCCTTCGAGACGCCGGAGCAGGTACGGGAGGCGCTGCCCGACTTCGAGAAGGCGTCCCCGGTGTTCGGCGAGGGCCTCGCCTGGGCGTCGCTGAACTGCGCGTACTGGCCGGTGCGGGCCACGGGCGAGGCGCAGCGGATCGAGGCGAAGGGCGCGGCGCCGATCGTGGTAGTGGGCACCACCCGCGACCCGGCGACGCCGTACGGCTGGGCGAAGGCCCTGGCCGGTCAGCTCTCCTCGGCCCGCCTCCTCACCTACGACGGCGACGGCCACACGGCGTACGGCCGCGGCAGCGCCTGCGTCGACGCGGCGATCAACACGTACCTGCTGAAGGGCACCCCTCCGGCGGACGGAAAGCGCTGCTCGTAGCGGGTCCGGCCACCCCCGGAGGCGACGGCCCCGCCCCGCCTCCGGGGGCGGTACGAAGCACCCCCGGAAACTGTGTAGACTTACCGACGTCGCTGATCGCACCATGGTGCGCAGGACACGCCGCCTTAGCTCAGATGGCCAGAGCAACGCACTCGTAATGCGTAGGTCTCGGGTTCGAATCCCGAAGGCGGCTCTCTCTGAAAGGTCCAGCTCATTCCTCATGAGCTGGACCTTTTTCGTTCAGTACGCGTCCGCTGCCGGTCCGGCCGGGAGGCGTTCCGCGCGGAGGAGTGCCCGGGCCGTCCTCAGGATCTCGGCGTCCTCGCCCGCACCGCACGCGTCCAGCACGCGCAGCAGTCGCGTCCCCCATACGTCCGGGTCCGACGCATGCGCGTCGAGGACGCGGACGCCGTAGGGGCCGGCCGTGGTGTCGGGGGACGCCAGGCGGCGGCGGACCGCCTGCCTCAGCGCGTCGTGGAGGTCGTGGACGGTACCGCGGGCCGGGCCCGTCAGGGCGGCCGCCGCCCCGGTCGTCAGCGCGGTGGCCACCAGTTCCGCTCCGGTCAACGTGGGTCCCCCTCGGATGTGCGGGTTGTGCGCCTTCGCACGGCCACTGTGTCCGCGAGTGCTGCAATGCTGATGAACTGGCGATGAAGTGCGGGAGCGGAGGCTCGGGTTGGGCGGGAATTCTCAGCGGCTGCGCATCGAGGTGCTCGGCCCGCTGCGGGCCTGGCGGGACGGGGAGCCTCTGGCCCTGGGGCCCGTCAGACGGCAGACCGTGCTGGCCGCCCTGCTGCTCCGCGAGGGCGCCGTGGTCAGCCACGAGCACCTGCTCGACGGCGTCTGGGGAGCCGACCCGCCCGCGTCCGGCACCAAGGTGCTGGCCAGCCACGTCAATCCGCTGCGCAGGACGCTCGACCGGGCCGGGACCCGCCACACGGAGTCGGTGATCCGCAGCGGGAAGGGCTGGTACCGCTTCGTCCTCGACGACGTCCGCCTTGATCTGACCGACCTCGCCGAGGTGGGGGACCGGGCGCTGCGAACCAAGGCGAGCGGTGATCTGGCTGGAGGAGCCGGGCAGTTGACCGACGCCCTTGCGCTGTTCCAGGGCGAGCCGCTCGCCCACCTCTCCGGGCCGTTCGCCGCGGCCGAGCGGGAACGGCTCCTCGAGCGGCGGCGCACCCTGCGGCTCGCCCGGCTCTCCTGCCTGGTCGATCTCGGACGGTACGGCGACGCCCTGGACGACCTGGCCCGCCTGCCCGGGTCCGACCGGTACGACGAGTCGATGCTGGCCCTGCGCATGCGCGCCCTCTACGGCTGCGAACGCCAGGCGGAGGCCCTCCACGCCTACGAGGACATGCGCCGGCGTCTCGCCGACGAGCTGGGCGTCGACCCCGGGGAGGAACTGCGGCGTGTGTACGAGGCCGTGCTGCGTCAGGACGACGGCACGCTTCTCGGCTCCACAGCCGACCGTCAGGTCGTCGTCCCGCAACCGCTCGCACCTCGGCGCCCCGTCCATCAGCTGCCGGGCGACACCGGGCAACTGGTGGGGCGAGAGGAGGAGTTGGCCGTCCTGACCGGCCCGGCCCCCGACGACGCCGTCTCCGTCGTCGCCGTCGACGGTCCCGCCGGGGTCGGCAAGACCGCCCTCGTCGTGCGGGCGGCCCACCGCATCCGCGACCGCTACCCCGACGGGTGCCTCTTCGTGGACCTGCACGCTCACAGCCGCGAACGCGGCCGGCCCGCTCCGGAACGCGTGCTGCGGCGGCTGCTGCGCTCCCTCGGCGCGGACGGCAGCGAGGTGCCGGACGACCTCGACGACCTCATCACCGCCTGGCGGGCCGTCACCAGCTCGCTGCGTCTGCTGCTCGTCCTCGACGACGCCGCCGACACCCGGCAGATCCGGCCGCTGCTGCCCGCAGGACCCGGCAGCAGGGTGATCGTCACCGGCCGGCGGCGGCTCGCGGGCCTGGACGCCGACCGCCGGGTCACCCTGGAGACCCTCGGTCCCGGCGAGGCGGCCTCCCTGCTGCGGCACATCGTCGGCCGGGAGCGCACGGACCAGGAACCGGAGGCGACCCGGGAACTGGTCCGGCTGTGCGCCGGGCTGCCGCTGGCGCTGCGCATCGCGGGTACGCGCCTGCAGACCCGGCCCGCCTGGACGCTGGCCTACCTGGTGGAGCGGATGGCGGACGACGAGGGGCGCCTTGGCGAACTCAGCGCGGGCGACCGCAGCGTGGAGGCGGCGTTCCGGCTGTCGTACGACCAGCTGCCGCCGGAGCAGCGGCGGGGGTTCCGGACGCTGGGGCTGGCGCCGACCGTGGAGTTCGACGTGCGCACCCCCGCGGCGATGCTCGGCCGGTCCGCCCGGGACGCCGAGCGGATCCTGGAGAGCCTGGTCGACACGAGCCTGTTGCAGCAGCCGCGGCCGGGGCGTTACCGGCTGCACGACCTGGTGCGGGTCCACGCGCGCCGACTGGCCGAGGCCGCGCCCGGCGAGGCGGGACCGGCACGTGAGGCGGCGCTGCGTCTCTACCTGGACGCGGCCCGCGTGGCCAGCGACTGGGGCGCCGGCGGCTATCCCACCGGGCCCGGGCCGTCCGGGACGTCGTTCACCGGCTGGCGGGAGGCCGCGGTGTGGCTGGACGAGGCCGGCGGGGAGTTGGTCGACGTCATCGCGCACGCTGTGGCGTCCGGCGAGACCGACCACGCCTGCTGGATCGCGGAGGCCCTGACGGACCACTTCGTCGGCCGCGCCCGCCTCCACGAGTGCCAGGCGGCCCTCGAGACCGCGCTGCCGTACGCCGACACGGCGTCGGACCGGCGGATGGCGCCCGCGCTGCACAACTGCCTCGGCTACACGCTCACCCACCGGGCGCGCTTCCCCGAGGCCTGCCGTCATCTGCGGACCGCGCTCGTCCTCGGCCGTGAGCGCGGGGAGCCGCACGAGGAGGGGCGGGCCCTCGTCGGACTCGGGGCGATGACCGGGCTCGGGGCGATGACCGGGCTCGGGGCGACGGTCGGGCTCGGGGCGACGGTCGGGCCCGGGGCGACCGCCGGGCCGGGAGCCTTGGGGCCGGACGCCGGCCAGGTCGAGGGAGGGGTGTCCGTGCTCGTCGCGGGGCGGGAGCTCGCCGAGCGGTACGAGGACCACTGGCTCGTCGCCATGGCCTCCTTCGCCCTCGGGTTCGTCCGCCACCGCCAGGGCCGGGACGAGGAGGCGCTGGCCTGCTTCCGGGACGCCCACACCCGCGGCCGGGCCATCGGCCGGCCGCGGGCCCTGAGCAGGGCGCTGACCTCGAACCTCGATCTGCACCTCTACCTCGACCCGTCGGCGGCCAGGGTCCTGTTCCGCCGGGTGGCCGACCTGATCCAGCGGACCGGTGACGTCCTCCTCCACACCCTCACGCTGGCGCGGCTCGGCACGGCGGAGCACAACGCGGGGAACCTGGACGCGGCGGCCGAGGTGTTCCGGCGCGCCCTCGCGCAGCACGGGACACCGGGTCCGCTCGACGACCCCGACCACGACCGGCGCGAGATGGACCTGCGGTGCCGGCTGGGCCGTGCCTACCGGGCGGCGGGGCGTACCGCGGAGGCCCGGGAGCAGTTCCGCGTCGCGCTGTCCGTGCCGGGCGCCGACCGGTACCCGAAGGAGCACAAGCAGGCGGTCCAGGGGCTCGCCGCCACGGAGGAGCCGGTGCGGACCGGCTGACCGGTGCGGAAGAAGGGGCCGAAAAGAACGAGGCCCCGGTCGTTCACCTCTGGCGACCGGGTCCTCGTGAAGCGGATCGGCCGGCGGCGACACTCCCCCGAGTTGCGCGTTCTACGCGCGCACCCCCGAGCCGGATCCGATGTAGTGATCACATCAAACCTTGCCAACGGGCGGCTAACATAAGGCCAATGGATTCCCCCTCGGTCACCCGGAAGGCAGTGGTGCGGCGTGACACGGCGCGGCCTCCGCTTCGGACTGCTGGGGACGCCCGTTCTCTACGGCGGTGAGCCGATCGCCGGCGAGCCCCCTGGTCACACCCCCTGCACCCGCAACGGCGCCCCCGTCCTCCCCGTCACCAGCCCCAAACTCCGCACCCTCCTCGCCGTCCTCCTCCTCGACGCCGGCCGGGTCGTCTCCGTCGACGCCCTGAAGGACGCCCTGTGGGGCGGGGCGCCGCCCGTCTCCGCGCTGCCCTCCCTGCACAACCACGTCGCCCGCCTGCGCCGCCTCCTCGGCGAGCCCGGCCGGCTCGTCACCGCGCCCACCGGGTACGTCCTCCGCGTCGACGACGGCGAACTCGACGTCCAGGTCTTCGACGCCCACGTCTCCGCCGCCCGTGCCGCCCGCGCCGAGGGCGACTGGGAGCGCGTGCGCCGCGAGTGCCGGGCCGCCCTCGGACTGTGGCGGGGGAGTCCGCTCGGCGGGCTCGCCCCCGAGGTGGGCGGGTACGCCCTCGTGCGCCGCCTGGAGGAGGCGCGGCTGCTGCTCCACGAGTGGCGCTACGACGCCGAACTCGCCCTCGGCGACGACGGACTGGCCGACCTCGTGCCCGAGCTGTCCGCCCTCGCCGCCGAGCATCCGCTGCGGGAGGCCTATCACCGTCAGCTCATGCTGGCCCTGCACCGCACCGGCCGCCAGGCCGAGGCACTCGTCGTCCACCGTGATCTGCGCGCCCGCCTCGCCGACGAACTCGGCGTGGAGCCGGGGCAGCCCGTGCGCGAGGCCCATGTGGAGGTGCTGCGGGGGAGCGGGACGCGGGACGGCGCCTCCCGGTGGGTGCGGCCCGCTCAACTTCCGCCCGCCCCCGCGCACTTCGTCGGGCGTGCCGACGTACGGGAGGCCGTCGCCCGGGCGCTCTCCGGGACGGACGCGGCCGGGGCCGTCGTCGTCAGCGGGACGGCCGGCGTCGGCAAGAGCGCCCTCGCGCTGCAGGTCGCGCACGGCCTGGAGGAACGTTTCAGCGGAGGCCAGCTCTACCTCGACCTGCGTGCCACGGAGCCGGGTGCACAGCCTCTGACCAGTGAAGAGGCCCTGGCCTCACTCCTCCGCGACCTCGGCGTCTGCTCCGGCGACGTCCCCGAACACCCCGACGCCGCCGCCGCGTTGCTGCGGTCCCTGCTCGCCCCCACCCGCACCCTGCTCGTGCTGGACGACGCCGCGAGCGCCGCCCAGGTACGTCCGCTGCTGCCCGCCGGGCCCGGGTGCGGCGTCCTCGTCACCAGCCGGTCGGCCCTCACCGCCCTCGACGGCGCCGCCCGCTTCCCCCTCCGGCCGCTCAGCGACGAGGAGAGCGCCGCCCTGCTGCGTACCGCGTCCGGGAGGGACGGGATCACCGCCCGGCACCCGCTGGTCGCCCTTTCCGGCCGGCTCCCCCTCGCGCTGCGCGTCGTCGCGGCCCGCCTGGCCGCCCGCCGGGCCCTCACCCCGGACGCGCTCGCCGCCCAGCTCGCCGGCGCCGACAGCCGGCTGGACCTCCTCGACTACGACGACCTCGGCGTACGCCGCTCCCTGGACGCCGCCTTCGACGCGCTCACCGTCTCCGAGCGCCGCACCGACCAGGACGCCGCCCTCGTCCTGCGCCTCATCGGCGCCCTCGACCAGCCCGCGTACGACGCCCCGTCGCTGGCCCGGCTCACCGGCGTCGACGAGGCGCGGGCCGAGGCGGCGCTGGAGCGGCTGGCCGACGTGGCCCTGCTGGAGGAGACCGCGTACGGGCGCTTCGAGCCGTACGACCTCGTGCGGGACTACGCCCGGGAACGGGCGGCGGAGCCCTGCGCGCACTCCGCGTCGGGGTGTCACTTCGCGTCGGCGTAGCACTCGACCACCGCCGTGGTGAACGGGAACCGCACCGGCGTCCGACCGAACGCGATCCGCCCCGCCTGCTCGGCGGCCTCGCGGATCGCCGCCGTCACCGCCTCCGTCTCCTCCTCGGGGCAGTGCACGATCACCTCGTCGTGCTGGAAGAAGACGAGCTCCGCCGCCATGTCCGTGAGCGCCTGACGGAGCCCGGCGAGCAGCAGCAGCGCCCAGTCGGCCGCGCTGCCCTGCACCACGAAGTTGCGGGCGAAGCGGCCCCGGGCGCGGGCGTCGGTCGAGGCGTAGCCGGGGGTCCACGCGCGGGCCGCCTCCGAGTCCGGCTCGTCCGCCGCCACCGGGATGCCCGCCTCCTCCGCCGCGTCGTCCGTCGTCCGCGCGGCCGGCGGGCAGGTGCGGCCCAGCCAGGTGCGGACCAGCCGGCCCTCCTCGCCCGCGCGCGCCGCCTCGTCCACGTACGCCACGGCCTTGGGGAAGCGGCGGCGCAGCGCGGCGAGGTTCTTCAGGCCGTCGCCGGAGGTCTGCCCGTACACCGCGCCGAGCACGGCGATCTTGGCGCGGTCGCGGTCGCCGGAGAAGGCGCGCTCGGACACCGCCTGGTAGAGGTCGCTCTCCCGGCCGGCCACCTCCATCAGCCCCGGGTCGCGGGAGATGGCGGCCAGCACGCGCGGCTCCATCTGGTCGGCGTCGGCGACGACGAGCCGCCAGCCCGGGTCGGCGACCGCCGCGCGGCGGATCACCTTGGGGATCTGCAGGGCGCCTCCGCCGTGGGTGACCCAGCGGCCGGTCACGGTGCCGCCCGCGAGGAACTCGGGGCGGAAGCGGCCGTCGCCCACCCAGTCCTGCAGCCAGGACCAGCCGTGCGCGACCCAGATCCGGTACAGCTTCTTGTACTCGAGCAGCGGCTTCACCGCCGGGTGGTCCACCGACCGCAGCTCCCAGCGGCGGGTCGAGGTCACCTTGATCCCGGCCTGCGCGAACGCCTTGATCACGTCGGCGGGCAGGTCGGGCCGGACCCGGCGGCCGAAGGCGGCCGACACCTCCTCCGCCAGCTCGGCCAGCCGGCGCGGCTCGCCGCCGCCCGCGTACCGCTCGCCCAGCAGGTCGTCCAGCAGCGCGCGGTGCACGTCCGCGCGCCAGGGCAGCCCCGCGCGGTTCATCTCGGCGGCGATCAGCATGCCCGCCGACTCGGCCGCGGTCAGCAGCCGCATCCGGTCGGGGTGCGCGGTGGCGTCGGTGCGCCGCTGCTGCTCGGCGTAGACCGCGAGCAGATCCTCCAGCGGCAGCGGGGCCGCCTGCGGGTCGAACAGCGACGACTGCGCGCCCGGCTCCGCCTGCCGCTGCGGCGGGTCGGGCGGCACGGGCCCGCCGCGCAGCCGGGCCAGCGCGGCCGCGGCCGACCGCGGCTCTCCGTACCGTCCCTCGTGGCCGAGGAGCAGGGTCTCGGCGGCCTCGACGTCGTACGCCCGCTCCACTCGCACCCCCGTGGCGAGCAGGCGCGGGTAGACCTCGGCCGTGGACCGCCACACCCACCGGGCGACGCCCGGACGGCTCCGTACGGCCTCGGCGAGGTCCGCCTCGCGCCGCACCGGGCCGGAGGGCAGCCCGTCCGCGCCGAGGGGGGCGACGTCCACGCCGCCGTCCTCGGCCGGAGCGAGCGCCCACCTGCCGGACATGTACGCGAGTGTCGCAGGGGGGTGTGACAACGGCCTGGTGGGAGCGGGTCGGGCGGGGCCGGGATCAGCCCTCCTGCGCCGGCTCGTCCCCCGAGTTCGTCTCCACGTAGTGCGCGAGGATCTCGGTCACGTACCGCTCGGCGGCGTTCTTGGTGACGCCGAGGCCGCTGAGCACGCCGGTGCCGTTCTCGTGCTCCAGGAGGGCCAGCAGGATGTGCTCGGTGCCGATGTAGTTGTGGCCGAGGCGCAGCGCCTCGCGGAAGGTCAGCTCCAGCACCTTCTTCGCCGTCGGGTTGTACGGCACCAGCTCCGGGGCGTCCTCGGCGGCGGGCGGCAGCGCCGCGCGCGCGGCCTCGCGGACCGCGTCCACGGTGACGCCCTGCTCGGCGATCGCCTTGACGGCCAGGCCCTGCGGCTCGGCCAGCAGCCCGAGGACCAGGTGCTCGGGGCCCATCTCGGCGCTGCGGGCGGCCTGCGCCTCGTTGTGCCCGGCCATGAGCGTGTTGCGGGCGCGGGGCGTGTAGCGGTTGAAGCCCTGGCTGGGGTCGAGGTCGTTGCCGCCCTGGGGGACGAAGCGCTTCTGGGCCGCCTGCCGGGTGACGCCCATGCTCTTGCCGATGTCGGTCCAGGAGGCGCCGGAGCGTCGGGCCTGGTCGACGAAGTGGCCGATCAGATGGTCCGCGACGTCACCGAGGTGCTCGCCGGCGAGCACCGCGTCCTGGAGCTGTTCGAGCGGTTCGTCGTGGACCTTCTTGATGGCCGCGATGAGGTCGTCGAGACGGACGGTGGACTTGATGGCGGGATTCGTCGTCATGTGTCAACCGTAAGTTGACAGTGGCGGGGTGTCAACCCGCAGTTGACACCTTCGGGTGATGGGTCGCGGCGTGGCACGATCGGCCTTGTGAGTACGTCCGGCACCGTCGACCGCGCCTTCCGTTCCGCCCTCTACGACACGGGCGACGACACCCTCGACACGGGAGCGTCCCTGCTCGCCGCCGACCCCTCGGCGGACGCCGAACTCGCCCGGCGCGGCGAGGAATTCGTCGCGTCCGCGTGGAAGCGGGGGTGGCAGCCCGCCGATGTCGTGCGGGTGGTGCGACGGGAGTTGGACGAGACGCGTGTGCGGGTGGTCGGATCTCTGATTCGCGCTCAGGCGCGGAGGGAGGCGGGGGAGGGGCGGGTGCGGGGGGCTCGGTGGAAGGCGCAGGTCGGGCAGGTGCCTACGGTCGAGGCGGGTGCGCGCGGGGATCGGTTTTCGTATGCCACCGCCGTTCTGGAGTTGTATCGGCTGTTGTTGCGGTTGCCTGCGCTGGAGTCGCTCGACGAGGTGGCGGGGGAGGGGGTGGCTTCGTCTTCGCCCGGTGGGCGGGAGCGGGCGCGGACTGCTGAGTCGCGGATGCTCGGGCGGATCCGGGCGCTGCTGGCCAAGGCCGAGGCGACCGGGTTTCCGGAGGAGGCGGAGGCGCTGAGCGCCAAGGCGCAGGAGCTGATGGCTCGGCACAGCGTCGACGAGGCGTTGCTCGCAGCGAAGGCGGTTGCTGTCGAGGGGCCGGACGCCATTCGGATCGGCGTGGATGCGCCGTACGAGCAGGCCAAGGCGGTGTTGCTGGATGCGGTGGCCTCCGCGAACCACTGCCGGGCGGTGTGGAACGAGGCGTTCGGGTTTTCGACGGTGGTGGGGTTCGGCGGTGACCTTGAGGCTGTCGAGCTGCTTTACACCTCCTTGTTGGTGCAGGCGAGCGGTGCGATGAGTAAGGCGGAGGCTGCGCAGCAGGCGGGTGGGAGGAAGCGGACCAAGGCGTTTCGGCAGGCGTTCCTGGCGGCGTACGCCCATCGGGTGGGGGTGCGGTTGGGGGAGGTCGCCGCTGAGGCGGCTGTGGGGGAGGAGTTGTTGCCTGTGCTGGCGTCGCGGGAGGTTGCCGTGGGGGAGCGGGTGGAGCGGTTGTTTCCGGCGACGGCCACTACGCGGTTGCGTGGGGTGCGGGATGCGGCGGGGTGGGAAGAGGGGGTGCGGGCGGCGGAGCGGGCGCAGGTGCGGGGGCGGCGGCGGTTGACCTGACGCGGGGTCGCCGGGTGGGGTGCGGGTGCGGTGCCGCCTGCGCCCACCCTCTCCCGCTCTCGGCTTCGCTCGAGCGGGGGGTGCCCCCATCGCCCTGGGGGCACCCCCCAAGCCCTTGAGGCACTGGGGGAGGCACGACTGCCCGCAGACGGCGTGGGCGGTGCGGCGCGGCTGCCCGCAGGTGGCGGCGGGTCGCGTCCCTACGAGCCCAGCCCCTGCGTAGGCAGCCCCGGCGGCAGTGAGCCGCCCTCTGCCTTCGTGTACGTCTCCTCGCCCGCCGCGCCCTCCCAGGCCACCGTCAGGGACTTTCCGTCGACCGACGTCACCGTGCCCTTCGTGCGGTCGCCGTTGCCCGTCGGGCACTTCAAGGCGATCGTCGCTTCTGCGTCGCCCTTCGCCGTGCCGCTGCACACCGTGCCGCCCGTGGCGAAGAGGGCCGCCTCCTCGCCGTTGACCATCAGGACCACCGCCTTGCCGTCCGCGGTGGTGAGCCAGCTGCCCTGGAGGTCGCCGGCCGGGGCCTTGTCGGAGCCGCCCGTGCCGCCGCCGGTGTCCGCGGTCCGTGTGACCGACGGGGTGGGCGTGGCCGAGGCGCCGTCCGATCCGTCCCCGTCGCCGCCGCACGCCGTCAGGGTCAGCGCGCCGGCCAGACCCACCGCCGCGGCCGCCCACCGGGCCCGCCGGGAAGGCCCTCCGCGCGTGTGCGCCGGATCCGTGTGTGCCGGACCTATGTGTGCCACCGAAGCCTCCACAGTCACCGCTGGTCCCCTCCCTGGCGCCGGCCGGGCGGCCGGACCACCGGGTGTCAGCTAACAGGAACCGCCCCGCGCCCGGCCAGGGTTCCGTGACGGACCTCGCACCATCGCCGCCGGCCCGCCCGGAACAGATCACCGCCCACCCACCGGAAGGGCACACGAGGGAACACAGACGCCCTCGCACGCGTCTCTAAGGCAGCGAGGGCCCGGTAAAACGTCCGTCACAGCGGGCACCGTGCGGCCGGCGAGGCTGTAACCGCGCCGCCACCCCTCGTGCACGTGCATCCGCCCATGCATATGCACGTGAACGCAGCTATGATCCGGGTCAGTTGATCAGTGCATCAATGGTCACATCAGCCAGTGCACCAGCGGGGAGCGACCTGTGGACCACGACGTGTACGACGGTGACGGGCACGACGGTGCCGGCGCGTCCGGCGTGTACAACGGCATGGCGGCCACCCGGTTGGACGGTGTGGCGTGGCAGAAGAGCAGGCACAGCAACTCGCAGGGGTCCTGCGTGGAGTTCGCCCGCCTGCCGGGCGGGGAGGTCGCGGTGCGCAACTCCCGTTTCCCCGACGGTCCCGCGCTCGTCTACACCCGCGCGGAGATCGAGGCCATGCTGCTCGGGGTGAAGGACGGCGAGTTCGACCACCTCGTCGCCGGCTGAGGAGGCGGGTGCCCGCGGGCCGCGGCCCCTTCAGGCGTGACGCGCGTAGACACATCCCACGCGCGTGCGCCGCACGGAGATCAGGGCTGCGGGAGCCGGAACAGCGCCCATACGACCTTGCCGCCGAGCGCGCCGGCCAGCGGGTGCCAGCCCCAGCTGTCGCTGAAGGAGTCGACCAGGAAGAGTCCGCGGCCCGACTCGGCGGAGCAGTCGTCGGACAGATCCTCGGCGTCCCGGGCGACCGGGCCCTCGTCGCTGGGGTCGCGCACCGCGCACACCAGCCGCTCGGTCCACCGCATCAGGTGCAGCCGTACCGGGGGCTCCGGGGCGGCCAGGCGCGGGGTGTTCGCCGGCAGGGCGTGGCGCAGGGCGTTGGTGACGAGTTCGGAGACCACCAGACAGACGTCGTCGAAGCGTTCGCCGAGGTGCCACTGGTCGAGGGTGCTCCGGGTGAACTTCCGTGCCTCGCGCACCGCTTCGTAGCGGGCGTGCAGGGCGCAGGAGGCGGCGTCGGAGGCGGCCGCGAGGTTCAGCGGCGGAAGGCCCTGCCGTAACGGCTCGAGCATGGTCGATCCATTCGTCCCCATGCGAGGCACTCCCGGAATTCGCGGTCGTAGCGAGGCGGCGGTGGTGCGGGACCATGGTTTCGGATGCGCACACCAGATGCAAGGGCAGATGCACGTGCAGCTGACCGAAATCAGCCCCGCCGTTCTGGTTTGTTGGGCAATTTTTCCGTCATCCGGGCGTCTTCTCCTGGCTGTTCTCTTGTCCCCCTCCTTGCGGTGCGGTGCCCGTTCCGTGCCGCTTCCTGACCGGATCGAGCGGCCGAATTCCGTTTGTGTAATCGGGCGAGTACTGCTCGGAGTGTTTTAGTGGCAGACTGCGGGCCCTGAAGACGTCGGGGAGGCTGTCGAACGTGAGCGCGGGAGAGCCGGGATCGGTGGTGCGGCGCATGCTGCTCGGATCACAACTCAGGCGACTGCGTGAGGCGCGGGGGATCACGCGCGAGGCCGCGGGCTACTCGATCCGCGCCTCCGAGTCGAAGATCAGCCGGATGGAGCTGGGCCGGGTGAGCTTCAAGACCAGGGACGTGGAAGACCTGCTGACGCTGTACGGCATCACGGACGAGCAGGAGCGCGCCTCGCTGGTCTCCCTCGCCAAGGAGGCCAACGTGGCGGGCTGGTGGCACAGTTACTCGGACGTCCTGCCCAGCTGGTTCCCCACCTATGTCGGCCTGGAGGGCGCGGCCTCGCTGCTGCGTGCCTACGAGGTGCAGTTCGTGCACGGTCTGCTGCAGACCGAGGAGTACGCGCGCGCGGTGGTGCGGCGCGGCATGAAGAGCGCGAGCGACGCCGACGTGGAGCGCCGGGTGGCGCTGCGCCTGGAGCGGCAGAAGTACCTGCTCGCGGAGAACGCCCCCGAGTTCCACGTGGTGCTCGACGAGGCGGCGCTGCGCCGGCCGTACGGCGACCGCGCGGTGATGCGCGGGCAGCTCCGGCATCTGATCGACGTCTCCGAGCGGCCCAACGTCCGCCTCCAGGTGGTGCCGTTCAGCATGGGCGGCCATTCCGGGGAGTCCGGCGCCTTCACCATCCTCAGCTTCCCCGAGCCCGACCTCTCGGACGTGGTGTACCTGGAGCAGCTCACCAGCGCGCTGTACCTGGACAAACCCGAGGACGTGGCCCAGTACGAGAAGGCGCTCAAGGAGCTGCAGCACGACAGCCCGGGTCCCGCCGAGAGCCGCGACCTGCTCCGGGGACTGCTCCAGCTGTCCTGACGACGTCCCCGACTGTCTCAAGGTGCCCTTCAACTACCGTTGCGCACAAGTACGATGACGTGTGATCACACCCCGGTGTGCTGATCGTATTTCTGCTGACGCAGCAAGGGATCGAGGGATCACATGTCGTCGTACTTCACCGACCTGGCTCAGCAGTACATCGACGGACAGTGGCGCCCGGGATCCGGCTCCTGGGACATCATCGACTTCAACCCCTACGACGACGAGAAGCTCGCGTCGATCACCATCGCCACGGTCGACGAGGTCGACCAGGCGTACCGGGCGGCCGCCCGCGCGCAGAAGGAGTGGGCGGCCACCAACCCCTACGCCCGCCGCGCGGTGTTCGAGAGGGCGCTCCGGCTGGTCGAGGAGCGCGAGGAGGAGATCGCCGAGGCGATCGTCGCCGAACTGGGCGGCACCCGGCTGAAGGCGGCCTTCGAGCTGCACCTCGCCAAGGAGTTCCTGCGCGAGTCGGTGCACCTGGCGCTGGCCCCCGAGGGCCGGATCATCCCCTCGCCGGTGGACGGCAAGGAGAACCGCGTCTACCGGGAGCCGGTCGGTGTGGTCGGCGTGATCAGCCCGTTCAACTTCCCCTTCCTGCTGTCGCTGAAGTCCGTCGCTCCGGCGCTCGCGCTGGGCAACGGCGTGGTGCTCAAGCCGCACCAGAACACCCCGGTCGTCGGCGGCTCCCTGGTCGCGAGGATCTTCGAGGACGCGGGGCTGCCCGCCGGGCTGCTCAACGTCGTCATCACCGACATCGCGGAGATAGGCGACGCCTTCCTCGAGCACCCGGTGCCGAAGGTGATCTCCTTCACCGGCTCCGACGAGGTCGGCCGGCACGTCGCGACCGTCTGCGCCTCCCTCTTCAAGCGCGCGGTGCTGGAACTGGGCGGCAACAGCGCGCTGGTGGTGCTGGACGACGCCGACGTGGACTACGCCGTGGACGCGGCCGTGTTCAGCCGCTACGTCCACCAGGGCCAGGTCTGCATGGCCGCCAACCGCGTCCTGGTCGACCGGGCGGTGGCCGACGAGTTCACCGAGAAGTTCGTCGCCAAGGTGCGTTCGCTCAAGGCCGGCGACCCGCGCGACCCGGAGACCGTCATCGGCCCGGTGATCAACTCCCGGCAGGCGGACGCCCTCGCCGGCGTCGTCGAGCAGGCCCTCGCCGAGGGCGCCACCGCCCTGGTGCGCGGCGAGCGCCACGACAACCTGGTGGAGCCGTCCGTCCTCACCGGGCTGCCCGCCGACTCCGCCCTGCTGCGGCAGGAGGTCTTCGGCCCCGTCGTCTTCCTCGTCCCGTTCGACGGCGAGGAGGAGGCGGTGCGCATCGTGAACGACACCCCCTACGGACTCAGCGGCGCCGTGCACACCGCGGACGTCGAGCGGGGCGTGCGGTTCGCGCGGCGGATCGACACCGGGATGTTCCACGTCAACGACGGCACCGTGCACGACGAGCCGATCGTCCCGTTCGGCGGCGAGAAGCACTCGGGCGTGGGCCGGCTCAACGGCGACACCATGCTGGACGCCTTCACCACCACCAAGTGGATCTCCGTGCAGCACGGCCGCAGCGGCTTCCCGTTCTGAGCGGCCCCGCACGCACGCTTGGGCCGCTCCCGGCGCCGTCCGGGGGCGGCCTACGCTGGTCGGCATGTCAGTGATCCGTCTTCTCGTGCTCGGCGCGGTGCGCCAGCACGGGCGGGCCCACGGCTACCAGGTGCGCAACGACCTGGAGTACTGGGGCGCGCACGAGTGGTCCAACGCCAAGCCCGGCTCGATCTACCACGCGCTGAAGCAGATGGCCAAGCAGGGGCTGCTCGTCGCGCACGAGACCGCCCCCTCCACGGCCGGCGGCCCGCCGCGCACCGAGTACGAGGTCACCGAGCAGGGCACGGAGGAGTACTTCCGGCTGCTGCGCGAGGCGCTGACCTCCTACGACCAGAAGCCGGACGTGCTCTCGGCCGGGCTCGGCCTGATGGTCGACCTGGAGCGCGAGGAGGCGCTGGCCCTGCTGGAGCGGCGGCTGGCGTCGATCGAGGAGTGGCGCAAGGCGGTCACGGAGTACTACGTCCCGGAGGACGGGCCAGGGCAGCTGGGGCACATCGGCGAGATCATGGATTTCTGGATCCACTCGGCCGACACCGGGGCCTCCTGGACGCGTGGCCTCATCGCGCGCATCCGGGGCGGCGCCTACACCTTCGCCGGCGAGGGCGAGCCGTTCGTCGGCGTGCTCGCCGAGGGCGAGGAGAACCCGTTCGCGACAGGGCAGCCGCACGCGGGCGATTCCGAGTAATCAAGTTTGACGAGTGAGGGTCCCGGGTATTACGGTGCGCGGCGCTAGTCAAGTTTGACTAATGAAGGGGGCTTCAGTGTCCGACGCGGCGATCACCGTCGAGGAAGCACGCAAGACGTACCGGGGAGCCAGGGGGCCGGGCACGGCCGCACTGGACGGACTCGACCTCACGGTCGCCCGCGGTACGGTCCACGCGGTGCTCGGGCCGAACGGCGCGGGCAAGACCACCCTGGTCCGGGTCCTGTCCACCCTGCTCCGCCCCGACTCCGGCCGGGTCGTGGTCGCGGGGCACGACGTGGTGCGCGAGGCGTACCGGGTGCGTCTGCGGATCGGCCTGCTCGGCCAGCACGCGGCGCTCGACGAGGAACTCGGCGGCCGGCAGAACCTCGAACTGTTCGGCCGCCTCCACCACCTGGGCGCCCGCCGGGCCCGCGCCCGGGCGGACGAACTGCTGGAGCGCTTCGAGCTCTCCGGCACCGGCGCGAAGGCGGTGGGCACGTACAGCGGCGGCATGCGGCGCCGGCTCGACCTCGCCGCCTCCCTGATCACCGAACCGGAGGTGCTCTTCCTGGACGAGCCGACCACCGGACTCGACCCGCGCGGCCGCGCCGAGGTGTGGGACGCGGTGCGCTCCCTGGTCGGCGGCGGGACCACGGTCCTGCTCACCACGCAGTACCTGGAGGAGGCCGACCGGCTCGCCGACCGGGTGTCGGTGGTGGACTCCGGCAGGGTCGTCGCGGACGGCACGGTGGACGAGCTCAAGACGGCCACCGGCGGCGACCGCGTCGACGTGGTGCTGCGCGACGCCGGACAGCTGGAGACGGCGGCCGGCCTGCTGCCCGTACCGCGGGAGTCGGTCGTCGTGGACGCCGACCGGCGGCTGCTGAGCGCGCCGGTCACCGACCGCATGGCGGCCCTCACGGCCGTGGTGCGCGCCCTGGGCGAGGCCGGCGTCGAGGCCGAGGACGTCGCCCTGCGCAGGCCCACGCTCGACGAGGTGTTCCTGCACCTCACCGGGCACGACGAGCGAGTGAAGGAGACAGCGTGAGCAGCACGGCGTACGCACTGACCGACTCCTGGACCATGACCCGCAGGGAGCTGGCCCGCTGGGGACGGCGGCCGGCCGCGGTGGTGGTGAACCTGGTCTTCCCGGTGATGCTGCTGCTGATGTTCGGCTACCTGATCGGCGGCGGCCGGGGGGTGGACGGCGACTACCTCGACTACCTGCTGCCGGGGATGCTCGCGCTCAGCATGGCCTTCGGCCTGGAGGGCACGATGATCGCCGTCACCCAGGACATGAACAAGGGGGTCGTCGACCGCTTCCGGTCCATGCCGATGGCCGACGGCGCGGTACTGGTGGGCCGCGCCGCCGCCGACATGCTCCAGTCGGTCCTCGGCCTCACGGTGCTGCTCGCCGTGGCCGCCGCGCTCGGCTGGCGCACGCACGCGGGGCCGGCCGCGTTCCTGGGCGCGGTGGGGCTGCTCCTGCTGCTCCGGTTCGCGATGCTGTGGGCCGGCATCCAGCTGGCGCTGGTGGCGGGCAGGCCGGAGATGGTGCAGGCGGTGCAGATCCTGGTCTGGCCGTTCGGCTTCCTGTCCACCGTGTTCGCCGTCCCCGGCTCGATGCCCGGCTGGCTGGCGACGGTCGTGCGGTGGAACCCGATCTCCCACACGGCCGAGGCCGTACGGCACCTGTTCGGCGTGCCGGGCGCCGAGTCCGGGCACGCGGCGGCCGCGGTCCTGTGGCCCCTCGCGCTGCTCGCGGTGTTCTTCCCGCTGGCGGTACGGCGGTTCGCCCGGCTGAGCAGGTAGGGCGCGCGCGGTCCGGCTCCCGTACGGCGGAGGAGCCGGACCGCGCGGCTCAGTGGTGGAACCCGGTCGCCGCGTTCCGGTCCCGCGTGAGGGGGCGCGACTGGCTCCGCAGGTCCGGCAGCAGCCGGGTCAGGTCCTCGGCGAACAGGTCGGCGAGGTCCTCGGAGAAGCCGTTGCGGCACACCACCCGCAGTACGGCGAGGTCCTGACGGTTCGCCGGGAAGGTGTACGCGGGCACCAGCCAGCCGTTTTCCCGCAGCCGCCGCGACACGTCGAACACGTCGAACGACGTCACGTCCGGCGCGGTGGTGAACGCGAACACCGGCAGCTCGTCGCCCCGGGTGAGCAGCCGGAAGTCGCCCAGCGCCCCGATCCGTGCGGACAGTCCCGTGGCCACGTCCCGCGCGGCCTGCTGCACCGCGCGGTAGCCGTCCCGGCCCAGCCGCAGGAAGGAGTAGTACTGCGCCACCACCTGGGCGCCCGGCCGGGAGAAGTTCAGCGCGAAGGTGGGCATGTCGCCGCCCAGGTAGTTCACCCGGAACACCAGCTCCTCGGGCAGCGCCGCCGCGTCCCGCCACAGCACCCAGCCCACGCCCGGGTAGACCAGCCCGTACTTGTGCCCCGAGGTGTTGACGGACGCCACCCGCTCCAGGCGGAAGTCCCACACCAGGTCCTCGTCGAGGAACGGCGCGATCATCGCCCCGGACGCCCCGTCGACGTGCACGGGGACGTCCAGGCCCGTGCGTTCCTGGAGGCCGTCCAGGGCCGCGCACAGCTCGGCGACCGGCTCGTAGGACCCGTCGAAGGTGGAGCCCAGGATGCCGACGACCCCGATGGTGTTCTCGTCGCACAGCTCCGCCGCGGCCGCCGGGTCGATGTGGAACCGGTCGCCCTCCATGGGCACCTGACGGGGCTCCACCTCGAAGAACGTGCAGAACTTGTCCCAGCACACCTGGACGTTGACGCCCATCACCAGGTTGGGACGGGCCTCACGCGACGGGTACCGGTCCGCGTTGCGCAGGGCCCAGCGCCGCTTCAGGGCGAGGCCCGCCAGCATGCACGCCTCGCTGGACCCGGTGGTCGAACAGCCCACGGCGCTCGCCGGGTCGGGCGCGTTCCACAGGTCGGCGAGCATCGCCACGCAGCGCCGCTCCAGCTCGGCGGTGCGCGGGTACTCGTCCTTGTCGATCATGTTCTTGTCGCGGCACTCCATCATCAGCACCCCGGCCTCCGGCTCCATCCAGGTGGTGACGAAGGTGGCCAGGTTCAGCCGCGCGTTGCCGTCCAGCATCAGCTCGTCGTGCACCAGCTGGTACGCCGTCGACGGGGCCATCGGCCCGTCGGGGAGCCGGTGCTTGGGCGGCGCCTCGGTCATCCCCCGACCGGGTTCGCGGGCCCCAGGAAGGGGTTGACGGACAGCGGGCGTTCACCGGCCGGCCGGCCGGGGTGCAGCGGCATGGGTCCTCCGTAGGGGTCGGGCGGCCCGGGCGGGTCCGCCGGGGGAGCGGGGGTCACCTGACGGCCGTCCCGTCCGGCCGCAGCTGCATGTGCGGGCGGCCGGTGACGAGCAGCCAGGCGGGGAGGGAGGCGACACAGAGCAGGGCGAGCATGCCGGGGGAGGCGACCAGGACGGCCGCGACGAACAGGCTCACCCAGCCCTGCCGGGTGACGGCGAGCAGCAGACCCAGGACGCCCGCGGACACCCCGACGGCGGGATGCACCCCGGGCACCAGCGCGTGCGCGCACAGACCGAGCGCGGTCCCCACGAACACCGCCGGGAAGATCCGCCCGCCGCGGAAGCCGCAGGACGCGGCGACCAGCAGCGCGGCCAGCTTCACCACCGTCATCACGGCGAACTCACCCGCCGTCCAGCCGTCGGGGTCGGCGGCCAGCTCGGCGATCTCGTCGAGTCCCTTGAACAGGGTGAGGTGCCCGCCGAGAGCCGCGAGCGCGCCCAGCACCACCCCGCCGGCCGGGAGCATCAGCATCGGGTGCCGCAGCCGCCGGAACGCGCCGTGCACGTACGGGAAGGCGTACACGGCGCACATGCCGAGCAGCGCGCCCGCCGAGGCCACCACGAGCGACGCGAGGAGGTCGCCCCAGCCGGGCCGCCCGAACGGCGGCAGACGCAGGTCGAAGCTCGGCGCCGACACCAGCGTGGTGGTCAGCGCGCCCGCCCCCGCGGCGGCCAGCGGCGCGAACAGGCTGTCCCACAGCTGTCCCTTCACCCGCTGCCCGGCCAGCGCCTCGGAGATCACCAGCGCGGCGGCGACCGGCGTGCCGAACAGCGCGCCGATGGTCCCCGCCTCCGCCAGGGCCACCCAGCCCCTCTGCGCCGTCGCCGGGAAGACGCGGGCGCCGAACCACACCGCCAGCGAGACGTTGACGGCGATGATCGGGTTCTCCGGTCCCAGGCTGGGCCCGCCGGCCAGGACCAGCGCGGTCACCAGCAGCAGCCCGGGCAGCACCGAGAGCGGCAGCACCGGCGCCTCCAGACCGGTGGTCGCCGGGTCGGGGCCCGCGTGCCCGGGGACCTTCCACACCACGAGGCCGACCGCGACACCGGTGGCGGTCAGCATCGCGAACATCCACGCCACGGAGTACCGGCCGACGCCGAGCGCGTCCGGCAGGTCCTGCCAGAGCGCGTGCTGCAGCTCCTCGGCGGCCGCGCTCACCCCCAGCAGGACCAGGCTCGTCACCACGCCGACCAGCAGCGCGGGCACGATGGTCGGCAGGAGGGCGCGTGCCGAGGCCGCCGGGGCGGTGCCGGGCGCCGGCTGCGTGCTGTCCTGGGCCACGCGCACACGATAAAGGGGGCGAAAGGGATAAACCGGTAACCCGCTTGCACCTCACGTGGCGTGAGGACCCAGCCTGGAGCGCGCAAGGGAAAGGAGCGGACATGAGCTGGTCCGTAGGACAGGTGGCCGGTTTCGCCGGGGTCACGGTGCGCACACTGCACCACTACGACGCCATCGGCCTGCTCGTGCCGAGCGAGCGCAGCCACGCGGGGCACCGGCGGTACAGCGACGCCGACCTCGACCGGCTGCAGCAGATCCTGTTCTACCGCGAGCTCGGCTTCCCGCTCGACGAGGTCGCCGCCCTGCTCGACGACCCGGACGCGGACCCGCGCGCGCATCTGCGCCGCCAGCACGAACTGCTGACCGCCCGGATCGAGAGGCTGCAGAAGATGGCGGAGGCCGTGGAACAGGCCATGGAGGCGCGCACGATGGGAATCAACCTGACCCCCGAGGAGAAGTTCGAGGTCTTCGGCGACTTCGACCCCGACCAGTACCAGGAGGAGGTCCAGGAGCGCTGGGGCGACACCGACGCGTACCGCCAGTCGCGGGAGCGGACGGCTTCCTACACCAAGGAGGACTGGCAGCGGATCCAGAACGAGATCGACGACCTCACCCGGCGCTTCGTCGCCCTGATGGAGGCGGGCGAGCCGGCGGACTCCGAGGCGGCGATGGACGTCGCCGAGGACCACCGCCGGGGCATCTCCCGCAACCACTACGACTGCGGCTACGAGATGCACACCTGTCTGGGCGAGATGTACGTCAACGACGAGCGGTTCACGCGCACCATCGACCAGGCGAGGCCCGGTCTCGCCGCGTACATGCGGGACGCGATCCTCGCCAACGCCGTACGGCACACCGCCTGACCGGTCGTGGCCCGGCCGCACCGGGCCACGACCAGCGGCGATTGCCCCGCGGCGCCGGCTCGCGGCTTTCCCCGGGGCGGGGCACAGTGCATCCTGGGTACCCCCGCGGAACCTGGGCCTCGACGGCTGCGTTCATAATTTGGGCAGCCAGCCCCGCCCTTGACCCCCAGCTGCAGGAGCCACATCCCCGTGACCACGCTTGCGCTCGGCCCCGAGTGGCTGAGCCCGGACTACCTCATCGAGACCTTCAGCCTCCCCGGCATCCTGCTGATCGTCTTCGCGGAATCCGGACTCTTCGCGTTCCTGCCCGGCGACTCCCTGCTGTTCACGGCGGGTCTCTTCGTGGCCGAGGGCACCTACATCAGTCAGCCGCTGTGGCTGGTCTGCACGCTGATCGTGCTCGCCGCCGTCATCGGCGACCAGGTCGGCTACATGATCGGCAAGTTCTTCGGACCCCGGCTGTTCAGCCGTCCGAACTCCAAGCTCTTCAAGCAGGAGAACCTGGAGAAGGCCCACGAGTTCATGGAGAAGTACGGGCCCAAGGCGATCGTCCTGGCCCGCTTCGTGCCCATCGTGCGGACGTTCGCGCCCATCGTGGCCGGCGCCGGCCGGATGAAGTACCGCACGTTCCTCACGTACAACGTCATCGGCGGTGTCGCCTGGGGCACGGGCGTCACGCTCGCCGGTTACTGGCTGGGCCAGATCGGGTTCATCAAGAACAACGTCGAGGCGATCCTCGTCCTGATCGTCGTCGTCTCCGTGGTGCCGATCATCATCGAGTACCTGCGGGAGCGCGGGAAGAAGAAGCGCGCCGCCGCCGAGGCCCCGGCCGCCGCCCAGCACCCGCAGCCGCCGGTCATGGACGACGCCACCACCCAGCTGCGCCGCATCGCCCCGGCCGCCGCGCCCCAGCAGCCCGGACCGCGCCAGTACGGCGGCCAGGGCGGCTACCCGCAGCAGCAGCCCCAGCAGCCCTACGGCGGCCGGCCGAACGGCTACCCGCAGCAGCAGCCGCCTCAGCAGCCGTACGGCAACGACCAGCAGCAGTACAACCAGCAGTACGACCGACAGCAGCCCTACAACGGCGGCTACTGAGCACGGAGAACCCTGCCGGGCGGCGGGCGGAGCGCGGGTCAGAAACCTCGCGTCCGCTTCGCCGCCCGTCGCTTCTCCTCGGAGCCGATCCGCAGGAACAGCCGGGAGATCTCCGAACCGAGGTTCACCCCGATCGCGATGGCCATCGCCAGCGCCACCGCCTTGGTGAGCGACGTCAGACCCGAGTCGACCTCGTTCTGCGCGATGCCCAGCAGACCGAAGTACGTGGCCGAACCGGGCAGCAGCGGGCCGATCGCGGCCGTGGTGTACGGCAGCGCGGACGCGAACTGGTAGCGGGCCAGCAGCTGTCCGAACAGGCCGACCAGACCGGCCGCCACCGCCGTGGACGCCACCGGCGAGATGTCGCCCGTGTAGTGCATCGCCCCGTACACCACCCAGGCGACGCCGCCGTTCAGCGTCACCATCAGCACGGTGGACCGTTCCTGCTGGAGCAGCACGGCGAAGGCCAGCGACAGTCCGAGGGACGCGGCGATCTGGAGCACGGGCTGCGGGTCCGACCCGCCTAGCGCCGCGTCCGGCACCAGGTTGGCGCCCAGCTGCACGCCGAAGTACAGCACCGTCAGCACGCCGATCACGATGGCGACGAAGAAGTACAGCACCTCCAGCAGACGCGCCGACGCCGTGATGTAGAAGCCGGTCAGACCGTCCTGCACGCCTGCCACCAGCGCCCGTCCGGGCAGCAGCGCGAACAGCCCGCCGGTGATCACCGCGGACGCCCTCACGTCCGCGTGCGCCAGCGTCAGCGCCACCCCGATCGCGGCGGGCGGCGTCGCGGCCACCGTGAACTGGTAGAACTCCGGCAGCCCGCGCCCGGCGCACAGCCAGGCCAGCCGGTCGCCGAGCATGGCGCCGAGCGCCGCCGCGACGAACACCAGCAGACCACCGCCGACCAGCACCGAGGCGGAGCCCGCGAGCAGCCCGCTCGCGGCCGTCAGCGCCCAGCCCGGGTAGGGGTGCCGGTTACGGCGGATCTCCGCCAGCCGCCGGTACGCCTCCTCCAGCGTCACCTGGGTCTCGTCGTCGCTGAGGTCGTCCACCAGCTGGTAGACGGCCGCCAGCCGGGTGTAGTCGGGGCTGCGGCGGCGCACCGTGCGGGAGGCCGTCACCGGGTCGTCGACCAGGGACGGCTGGTAGGAGACCGAGAGCAGGGTGAAGGTGACGGTGGGCTCGCAGCGGTCCAGGCCGTAGGAGCGGCACACGGCGAACATCGCCGCCTCCACGTCCTCGGCGCCCTCGCCGCCGGCCAGCAGCAGCTCCCCGATACGCAGGCTCAGGTCGAGCACGCGCGGCACCGCAGGGCCGGACTCGTCGTGCCGCTGCACCGGCTCCGGGGCGGGCCGCTCGGTCACCGGCATGCGCAGCATCGTGCGCATCCGGTCCTGCCAGGGCACGTCCTTGGTCAGCCGGACCAGCGGGACACCGGTCGGCGGGGTGAACGCGGTCTGCCGGGCGCTGTAGGTCTTCGGTGTGCTGAACGCCGAGCCCTCCGGCTCGTGCTGCGGGGCCGGGGCGACGTCCAGACCGTCCGGAAGGGCGAATTCCGAGGTGGTCTCGGACTCCGGTACCGGCTTGGGCGCGGCCAGCCCGTCGGGCAGGGCGAACTCGGACGTGGTCGACGACTCGCTGTCGGCCGGCGCCGCGAGACCGGAAGGGGGTACGAAGGCGCTCCTCGCCTCGTCCGACTGCGGCTTGCGGTCCTCCGCGTCCGTCACGTGCCTTTCTCTCCCTGCTGACGACACCGTCCTTCAGTGTGCCCTCTGTCGCGTCGGTATGCGCACACAGCGCGACGACGGGCCGCACGCGCTGGCGTGCGGCCCGTCGTCACGACGCGTGGCGCGGGGGCTCAGTGGCCGCCCTGCTCCTTGAAGCGCTTGTAGGACTGCTCGATCTCGGCCTCGGCCTCGACCCGGCCCACCCAGTTGGCTCCCTCGACCGACTTGCCCGGCTCCAGGTCCTTGTAGACCTCGAAGAAGTGCTGGATCTCCAGACGGTCGAACTCCGACACGTGGTGGATGTCCCGCAGGTGCTCCACACGCGGGTCCGTCGACGGGACGCACAGCAGCTTGTCGTCGCCGCCGGCCTCGTCGGTCATGCGGAACATGCCGACGGCGCGGCAGCGGATGAGGCAGCCCGGGAACGTCGGCTCGTCCAGGATGACCAGCGCGTCCAGCGGGTCGCCGTCCTCGCCGAGGGTGTTCTCGACGAAGCCGTAGTCGGTCGGGTAGGCGGTCGAGGTGAAGAGCCGACGGTCCAGGCGGATCCGACCCGTCTCGTGGTCCACCTCGTACTTGTTCCGCGAACCCTTCGGGATCTCGATCGTGACGTCGAACTCCACCGGACGCTCCTCCATGATCAGCACATCGTTCTGGTGGTTAAGTGTCCCTCACGCAGGTGTGTGATCGCGAAAGGGGCTGGTGGTCGTGCCAGAGCTGAGGCCTTGGCGGGCCGCGGGACCGCACGTCGTGCGGATCGCGGACGCCGTACGACCGCGTCTGGCGAGGGTCGCCGCGGCCACCGGGCCGTGGTTCACCAGGGGGCGCCGGCCGGGATCGCCGCAGGCCCCACGGGTCGCGCGGCCCGGAACCGGGTGGTACACCGCGACCGCCGCCACCGCCGGTCTGGCGCTGGCCGCGGGAGTGGCGACCGCCGCCGGCCCCTGGGACTCCACGGGTCAGCGTACGGCCGAGCGGCACCGGGCCGTGGCCCTGGAAGCCTCGCGTGGCACAGATCACGACGGCTCCCGGGCACGCGCCGGCACCCCGCCGCGCGGACCGCGGGAGGCGCCGCCCGCCCCGTCCGTGCTCACCGGACTGGGCGGCACCGCCACCGCCGCGCGGTCCGCGCCCGCCGGGAAGGCGCTCGCCTCCGTCCTCGACCCGCTGCTGAAGGACCCGGCGCTCGGCCGCCGCTCGGCCGCCGTGGTCGACGCCGCGACCGGGCGGCGCCTGTACGGCGCGGACTCCTCGAACGCGCTCACCCCCGCCTCCACCACGAAGATCGCGACCGCGGTCGCCGCGCTGTCCGCGCTGGGGCCCGACCACCGGCTCACCACCCGTACGGTCTACGAGCCCGACACCAAGGAGGTCGTGCTGGTCGGCGGCGGCGACCCCACGCTCACCGCCCGCAAGAAGGCCAAGGGCTCCGCGAGCCTGCGCGACCTGGCCGCGCGCACCGCGGCCGCCCTCGCCAAGCGGGGCGTGCGGAAGGTGACGCTGTCGTACGACACGACCCTCTACAAGGGCGGTACGACCCACCCGATCGGGGTCAACGCGAACCTCGCCGCCGTCACGCCCCTCATGGCCGACGAGGGCCGCACCGACGACTCCTCCAGCGGACCCGTCACGCGCGTCCCCGACCCCGCGGCGGACGCCGCCCGGAAGTTCGGCGACCTGCTGAAGGAGCACGGGATCACGGCGACGCCGCCCGGCCCGTCGAAGTCGTCCACGCGCGCGAGCACGTTGGCGACGGTCTCCTCGCCGCCGCTCTCCTCGCTCGTCGAGCGCATGCTGACCAACAGCGACAACGACCTCGCCGAGGCGCTCGCCCGGCACACCGCGGTGGCCACCGGCAAGCCCGCGGACTTCGCGGGAGCGGGTGCGGCGGTCACGGCGCGCCTGAAGCAGCTGAAACTGCCCGTGAAGGGCGTCGTGATCAAGGACGGCAGCGGGCTGGACCGGGGCGGCCGGCTCACGGCCGACCTGCTGACCGCCCTGCTGGTCAAGGCGGGCGACCCCGCCCACCCGGAACTCCGCTCCGCCCTGACGGGCCTCCCCGTCGCCGGCTTCACCGGCACCCTGTCCAGCCGCTACGCGGACGGAGCGGCGGGCGTGGTCCGCGCCAAGACCGGCACCCTGACGGGCGTCAACACCCTCGCCGGCACGGTCGTCGACCGCGACGGCCGCCTGCTGGCCTTCGCGTTCCTCGCGAACGACACGGTGGGCACGGAGGCGGCCCAGAGGGCCCTGGACAAGGCCGCG
The DNA here is from genome assembly GCF_051903975.1 of Streptomyces sp. P9-2. Taxonomy (NCBI): domain Bacteria; kingdom Bacillati; phylum Actinomycetota; class Actinomycetes; order Kitasatosporales; family Streptomycetaceae; genus Streptomyces; species Streptomyces sp. P9-2. The sequence goes on along the minus strand of NZ_CP192633.1, from coordinate 1,130,195 downwards.
ACAGCTTTGGCGACGTGCGGGTGCCGGACGCCGTAGGGCGCCTTCCGGGACGCGGGTGGGGCGGCGCCTTCTCGGGCGCGGGCGGCGCCTTCCGAGGGACGGAGACGAGGACGCCTCTGCGGAGCCGTGGGCCGCATGACTTGGGGCCGCGGGCAAGGAGGTACGCCCCGTCGGGCGGGAGCGGCGCCTTCCGGGGGGCCGTGGGCGAGGACGCCTGTCAGGGGCGCGGGGAACTGCGCGAACGGGGGTCCGGGGGCGGAGCCCCGAGGACGGGAGGGCAGGACGCCGCACGTCCAGGCGCCCCAAGCACCAGCGCGCCCCGGAGGCGAGGGCGGCTCCCCGCCCACTTCGGGGGCTTCGGCCCCGGACCCCGCGCGGTTCCCCGCGCCCCTACGGGGCGTTGCCCAGCCGCGGGCTGTATCGATCTGCCCGTTTCCCCACCCCTCACGTACCGTTGACACATGACGAGCATCGGTGGTGCTGCCTCATCCGGCATGGTCGACTGGAACCTCGCGGTCGCGACCGCGACCAGGCTCATGCGGCCGGGCCCAGACGTCAGCCGGGACGAGGCCCGCGCCGTCGTCGCGGAGCTCCGCCGCCACGCGCGCGCCGCGGAGGAGCACGTCCGCGGCTTCACGAACCTCGGCACGCCCGAGACCCATGACACGCCCCTCCTCGTGGTGGACCGCCCCGGCTGGGTGAAGGCCAACGTCGCCGGCTTCCGCGAACTGCTCAAGCCCCTGCTCGACAAGATGCAGGAGCGGCGCGGCACGAGCCCCGGCAACGTGGTGATGGGCGCCGTCGGCGGCAAGGTCACCGGCGTGGAACTGGGCATGCTGCTGTCGTTCCTGGCGTCCCGCGTCCTCGGCCAGTACGAGACGTTCGCCCCCGCGACCCGGGACCTCCCGGCCGGCGCGAACGGCGGCGGACGGCTGCTCCTCGTCGCCCCCAACATCGTCCACGTCGAGCGCGAACTCGACGTGGAGCCCCACGACTTCCGGCTGTGGGTGACGCTCCACGAGGAGACGCACCGCACCCAGTTCACGGCCGTGCCCTGGCTGCGGGACCACCTCGAGGGCGAGATCCAGGCGTTCCTCGCCGAGACCGACGTCGACCCGATGACCGTGCTGGAACGGGTCCGCGAGGCCGCGCAGTCGCTGGTCGGCGGGCGTCCCGAGGGCGAGGAGGGCGAGGAGGGCGACGAGGGCCGCTCCCTCGTGGAGATCGTGCAGACCCCCGCCCAGCGGGAGATCCTCGGCCGGCTCACCGCCGTGATGTCGCTGCTGGAGGGCCACGCCGACTACGTGATGGACGGCGTCGGCCCCGAGGTCGTGCCGAGCGTCGCCGAGATCCGCGAGAAGTTCCAGCAGCGCCGCGCCAAGGGCGCCTCCCGCCTGGACATGGCGCTGCGCAAGCTGCTCGGCCTGGACGCCAAGCTCCGCCAGTACCGCGACGGCGAGCGCTTCGTCCGCGCGGTCGTCGACGAGGTCGGCATGGAGGGCTTCAACCGGGTGTGGACGTCGCCGAACACCCTCCCCACCAAGGCGGAGATCGGCAAACCGGCGGACTGGATCACACGGGTGCACCGCAAACCGGAGGCATAGGTACCGCGCCCCCGTCGCGCGGGGCGTCCCGGCGGCGGCAGACGGACGCCCCGCCAATCACCCGTCCGAGGGACCGTGGGCCCCCGGCAGGCGTGCAATGCTCGGGGAACGGCCCGGTTCTGTCACCATCTACACACTCTGCGTGACCGACCCCCGGGCTCACCCCCCCCGGACATCATCAGAAGGGAACCGGACATGGGTCCCCATCCTGCGGTCGCGGCGATACGCCTGGCGGTCCGCCGCGTCCTGAACGACCTCCTCGCCGAACACGGCCGGACGCCCGGCCGCCTCACGCCCGACGAGCGGTCCTCCTCCCCGCTCGTGCTCGCGGCCTGCTCCGGCGGCGCCGACTCCATGGCGCTCGCCTCCGCCCTCGCCTTCGAAGCCCCCCGCGCCGGACTGCGCGCCGGCGGCGTCACCGTCGACCACGGCCTCCAGGCGGGCTCCGACCTCCGCGCCGCCGAGGTCGCCTCCCGGCTGCGCGAACTCGGCCTGGAACCCGTCGAGTCGGTCGCCGTCACCGTCGGCCGCGCCGGAGGCCCCGAGGCCGCCGCCCGGGACGCCCGCTACGCCGCCCTCGACGCCGCCGCCGAGCGCCACCGCGCCGCCGCCGTCCTGCTCGGCCACACCCGCGACGACCAGGCCGAGACGGTGCTGCTCGGCCTCGCCCGCGGCTCCGGCATCCGTTCCCTCTCCGGCATGGCCGCGGTCTCGGGGGCCGACGGCCGTTACCGGCGCCCCTTCCTCCAGCTCGACCGCCAGACCGCCCGCAAGGCCTGCCTGGTCCAGTCCCTGCCCGTCTGGGACGACCCGCACAACACCGACCCCGCCTACACCCGCTCCCGGCTGCGCCACGAGGGCCTGCCCGCTCTGGAGAAGGCCCTCGGCAAGGGCGTCGTCGAGGCCCTCGCCCGTACGGCCCAGCTCTCCCGTGACGACGCCGACGCCCTCGACGCCTGGGCCGGGAGGGCCGCGGCCGGCGTCCGCGACGCAGACGGCCGCCTGGAGTGCGACGCGCTGCACGACCTGCCGCCCGCCGTGCGCCGCCGCGTGCTGCGCCGGGCCGCCATCGAGGCCGGCGCACCGGCCGGTTCCCTGTTCGCCCGCCACATCGAGGAGGTCGACCGGCTGGTCACCGGCTGGCGCGGTCAGGGGGCCATCAATCTCCCCGGCCGGGTCGTCGCCCGCCGGCAGGGTGGCAGACTGGTGATTCGGCAGGGCTGAATCCGGACCCCACCGACCGAAAAGTCGCGGGGCGGACCGGACCGGCCGGTGGGACGACCGAAAGTGATGCGGGTGGACGCGAACGACATGGGTGCCGACCTCGAGAAGGTGCTCATCACCAAGGAAGACATCGACGCCAAGCTGACGGAGCTGGCGGCGAAGATCGACGCGGAGTACGCGGGCAAGGACCTGCTGATCGTCGGCGTGCTCAAGGGCGCGGTGATGGTGATGGCCGACCTCGCCCGGGCGCTGTCCACCCCCGTCACGATGGACTGGATGGCCGTGTCCTCGTACGGGGCGGGCACGCAGTCCTCGGGTGTGGTGCGGATCCTCAAGGACCTCGACACCGACATCAAGGGCCGCCACGTCCTGATCGTCGAGGACATCATCGACTCCGGCCTGACGCTGTCCTGGCTGATCTCCAACCTCGGCTCGCGCGAGCCCGCCTCCCTCAAGGTGTGCACGCTGCTGCGCAAGCCCGAGGCCGCCAAGGTCGCCATCGACGTCGAATGGGTCGGCTTCGACATCCCCAACGAGTTCGTCGTGGGCTACGGCCTGGACTACGCCGAGAAGTACCGCAACCTGCCGTTCGTCGGGACGCTCGCGCCCCACGTCTACGGCGGGTGAACGTACGGCGGCCCCGGCCGCCGTACGTGATCGGGAACCCCGGCGGGCTCCTCGGCGTTGGAGCATGCGTGGACGCCATTGCCGGCCGTCCCTCGCAGCGTCGGGGGCCCGTGCTGGGGTACCGTCCGAAGAACAGCCTTTATCAAACTCACTATGGCAGGAGGGACGGGGCGGCACCGCTCCGTATGGATGGACGTGAAGCGATACTTCCGTGGGCCGGTCATGTGGATCGTGCTGGCCGTCCTTGCCGTGGTCGTGTTGATGCAGGTCGTCGGCTCGTCCGGCGGCTACAAGACGGTGGACACGGGCCAGGTCGTCCAGGCGATCAACGAGAACAAGGTCGAGTCGGCCAAGCTGACCACCGGCGACGAGCAGACCGTGAAGGTGCAGCTCAAGGACGGCCAGAAGGTCGAGGGCAGCTCGAAGATCCAGGCGAGCTACATCGGCGACCAGGGCGTCACCATCGCCAGCACGCTGCAGGACAAGTTCCAGAACAAGCAGATCCCTGACGGCTACACGGTCTCGCCGTCGAAGCAGAACCCCTTCGTGAGCATTCTGCTGTCCCTGCTTCCCTTCGTCCTCATCGTGGTCGTCTTCCTGTTCCTGATGAACCAGATGCAGGGCGGCGGCTCCCGTGTCATGAACTTCGGGAAGTCCAAGGCGAAGCTCATCACCAAGGACACCCCGAAGACGACGTTCGCCGACGTCGCGGGCTCCGACGAGGCCGTCGAGGAGCTCCACGAGATCAAGGAGTTCCTGCAGGAGCCGGCGAAGTTCCAGGCCGTGGGCGCCAAGATCCCCAAGGGCGTGCTGCTCTACGGCCCGCCCGGCACCGGCAAGACCCTGCTCGCGCGTGCCGTCGCGGGCGAGGCGGGCGTCCCGTTCTACTCGATCTCGGGTTCCGACTTCGTCGAGATGTTCGTCGGTGTCGGCGCCTCCCGTGTCCGTGACCTGTTCGAGCAGGCCAAGGCGAACGCCCCGGCGATCGTCTTCGTCGACGAGATCGACGCGGTCGGCCGCCACCGCGGCGCCGGCCTCGGCGGCGGTCACGACGAGCGCGAGCAGACGCTGAACCAGCTGCTGGTCGAGATGGACGGCTTCGACGTCAAGGGCGGCGTGATCCTCATCGCCGCGACGAACCGCCCGGACATCCTCGACCCGGCGCTGCTGCGTCCCGGCCGCTTCGACCGCCAGATCGCGGTGGACCGCCCGGACATGCAGGGCCGCCTCGAGATCCTCAAGGTGCACCAGAAGGGCAAGCCGGTCGCCCCGGACGTCGACCTCGGCGCCGTGGCCCGCCGCACGCCCGGCATGACGGGCGCCGACCTGGCCAACGTGCTGAACGAGGCCGCGCTGCTCACCGCGCGCAGTGACCAGAAGCTGATCGACAACAAGATGCTCGACGAGGCGATCGACCGTGTCGTCGCGGGCCCGCAGAAGCGGACCCGGATCATGTCCGACAAGGAGAAGAAGATCACCGCGTACCACGAGGGCGGACACGCCCTGGTCGCGGCGGCCTCACCGAACTCCGACCCGGTCCACAAGATCACCATCCTGTCGAGAGGCCGCGCCCTCGGCTACACCATGGTCCTGCCGGACGAGGACAGGTACTCCACCACGCGCAACGAGATGCTGGACCAGCTGGCGTACATGCTGGGCGGCCGCGCGGCGGAGGAGCTCGTCTTCCACGACCCGACCACCGGTGCCGCCAACGACATCGAGAAGGCCACGGGACTGGCCCGCGCGATGGTCACGCAGTACGGCATGACCGAGCGGCTCGGCGCCATCAAGTTCGGCGGCGACAACACCGAGCCCTTCCTCGGCCGTGAGATGGCTCACCAGCGCGACTACTCGGAAGAGGTCGCCGCGCTGGTCGACGAGGAGGTCAAGAAGCTCATCGAGAACGCGCACAACGAGGCGTGGGAGATCCTCGTCGAGAACCGCGACGTCCTCGACAACCTGGTCCTGGCCCTCCTGGAGAAGGAGACGCTGGGCAAGGAGGAGATCGCCGAGATCTTCGCACCGATCGTGAAGCGCCCGCCCAGGCCCGCCTGGACCGGCTCCTCGCGCCGTACGCCGTCCACCCGCCCGCCGGTGCTCTCCCCCAAGGAGCTCGCGCTGACGAACGGGGCGAACGGCGCCACGCCGGCCATCTCCACCACGAAGACCGCCACGACGGACCACCCCGCCCCGCAGCCGGAGCGGACCCCGGAGGAGCGCCCCGAGAGCTGACATGAGGCTCCCGGAGCCCCACCGGGCCCGGAATGGATGCCGCGTCCCCCTGGTTCTAGCCTGGGGGACGCGGCATTTCGCGTAACCCGCAGTTCGAGACGCGTGTGCGGCACGCGTGCAGGCACAGGAACGAGGCACCCATGACCGACCCCGTGACGCTGGACGGCATAGCCCCCATCGGTGAGTTCGATGAGAAGCGGGCCCAGAACGCCGTGCGCGAGCTGCTGATCGCGGTGGGCGAGGACCCGGACCGTGAGGGCCTGCAGGAGACTCCGGCGCGCGTGGCCCGTGCCTACCGGGAGATCTTCGCGGGGCTGTGGCAGAAGCCCGAGGACGTGCTGACGACGACGTTCGACCTCGGCCACGACGAGATGGTGCTGGTCAAGGACATCGAGGTGTACTCGACATGTGAGCACCACCTGGTGCCGTTCCGGGGCGTGGCGCACGTCGGGTACATCCCGTCGACCAGCGGGAAGATCACCGGCCTGTCCAAGCTGGCCCGCCTGGTGGACGTCTACGCCCGGCGCCCGCAGGTGCAGGAACGACTCACCACGCAGATCGCCGACTCCCTGATGGACATCCTGGAGCCGCGCGGGGTCATCGTGGTCGTGGAGTGCGAGCACATGTGCATGTCGATGCGGGGCATCCGCAAGCCCGGCGCCAAGACGATCACCTCGGCCGTGCGAGGACAGCTGCGGGACGCGGCGACCCGCAACGAGGCGATGAGCCTGATCATGGCGCGCTGAGTCCGGAGCACGGACGAAGAATCCACAGCGCGGACGAAGAATCCAGAGCACGGACGAAGAATCCAGAGCACGGACGAAGAAGGGGCACGGTCCGGACGGACCGTGCCCCTTCGCGTACTCCGTGCGGCCTCTAGCTCGCCGGGGCCGTGCCCGGGTGGTCGTCGTCGTCCTCGTCCTCCGGGAGCTTGCAGACGTGCTCCAGGAACTTGGCGGCCGCTATCACGGCGATGCCCGCGACCACGGAGAAGCCGGCGTAGATGGCCTGGTCGCGGCGGGCGGGGATGTCGAGGGAGCCGAGCAGCACGACGAACGTCCCGCCGTAGAGGCCGGCGACGAGGGCCGCCACCAGCGCGCTGGCCTGTCCGAAGACCACCGCGCGGGCCGCCTGGAGCGGGTCGACGCCCTTGGCGTCCGGCCGGCGGTCGCGCTGGGCCTTCAGACGGTTGCGCAGGGAGAGCGCGGTGGCCGCGAGGACCGTGGCGATCAGGGCGAGGACGATGGGCGCGGCCACGGGCACGCTCGGGAGGGTCCCCAGCGAGTTCCACAGGCGGGCGCCGGCCCAGGACAGGACTCCGGCGACGACGAAGACGCCGGCCAGCACCCTGATGCGCAGCTCTTTCACGGTGTCCCTTCGCGTTCCCCCGGCCGGTGGCCCCGGGCTGTGGCCGTCCTCGACCTTAACGGCTATTCGGGCAGCCGGAGTTCCAGGTCGGCGCGCGGCGTGACGCCGTCCCGGCTGACCGCGTCCAGCAGCTCCGCCACCGGACCGCGTCCGGGGAGCTCGGCGGCGGGGTCGACGTCCAGCCAGGGGGCGAGGACGAAGGCGCGCTCGTGGGCGCGCGGGTGCGGCAGGGTGAGCTGCGGGTCGTCGGAGCAGAGGTCGGCGTAGGCGACGATGTCGACGTCCAGGGTGCGCGGGCCCCACCGCTCGTCCCGTACGCGGTCGAAGGCCTCCTCGACGGCGTGGGCGCGCTCCAGCAGGGAGGACGGCGGCAGGGTGGTCTTCAGCACGAGGACCGCGTTGAAGTAGGACGGCTGGCTGCCGGGCTCGACGCCCCACGGCTCCGTCTCGTACACGGGGGAGACCGCCTTGACCCGGATGCCCGGGGTGTCCTCCAGGGCGTCCACGGCCCCCTGGAGGGTCTCCAGGCGGTTGCCCAGGTTGGCGCCGAGGGACACCACGGCCCGCTTCGGGTTCTGGAGGGTGGTGTCGGCGGCGTCCACCTGCTCGACCACGGAGGCGGGGACGGGCTGGACGGTCGGGTCGGTGTGGCCCGTGGTGGACGGCCTGGTCATGCGCGGCTCCGGGTGATGGTGACGGTCACGTCGTCGAAGGGCACGGTGATCGGCGCGTCCGGCTTGTGGACGCGCACCTCGACCTCCTGTACGACGTCGTGCTTCAGGCAGACCTGGGCGATGCGCTCGGCGAGGGTCTCGATGAGGTTGACGGGCTCGCCCTCGACGACGGCCACCACCTCCTCCGCCACGATGCCGTAGTGCACGGTCTTCGTCAGGTCGTCGTCGGCGGCGGCCGGGCGGGTGTCCAGGCCCAGGACGAGGTCCACGAGAAAGGTCTGGCCCTCCTCGCGCTCCTTCGGGAACACACCGTGGTGCCCGCGGGCCTTGAGGCCGCTCAGCGCGACACGATCCACGCGAATCACTCCTGCTGTCGTCGGTCCGGCCGGTCGGTGCCCCGTGCGGACGGCACACCGGCCCGCCCTCGAATCTACCCGCGGCGGGTGCGGGCCCCGGCGCTCCGGGCGGGTGGCGGCCGGGCGGGGTCCCGCGGCCTCCCTGTCCGTCTGCCCAGCGGGGACGCGGTGTTCACGGGCCGGAGGGGGGCGGCCGTGACGGGCGGGGTGAGTTCCGCCACGTGCGGATCAGGGCGGGGTCGGGGTGTCGTCGTCCTCGTCGTCGTCCTCCTCGGCGAGGACCGGGGAGGCGTGGTGGGACCAGAGCTTCCAGCCGGACGGGGTGCGCCGGTACACGTTGGTGGCGACGACGAGCTGCCCGACCAGCGGCCCCAGCTCCTCGCCCTCCTCGGGGGCGGGCCCGCCGCTGAGGATGTTCTCCGTGCAGGTCACCACGGCGGTGTCCCCGGTGACGGAGACGTGCACGTCGGTGAGGAAGAACTGGATGTAGTCGGTGTTCGCCATGATCAGCGCGTACGAGCGGAGCACCTCGCCGCGCCCGGTCAGCACCGGCCAGCCGGGGTGCACGCAGGAGACGACGCCCGCGTCGGCGGGGTCGTGGTACTCCTCGTCGACGCCCAGGTCGGCAGGTGTGAGCCAGGCCGACGCGACCTCCTCGAAGTCGCCCCGCTCCAGTGCCTCGTAGAAGGCGGTGTTGGCGGCCTCGACCTGCTCGACGTCGGTGTGGGGTGCGGTCACCGGGCTCCTTCCGCACCGTGCTCGGGGGATGTGGGGTCGTCGTGGCGGGCGCCCTGTATCGCGCGGACCACCCGTACGGCGTCGGCGCTGGCCCGGACCTCGTGCACGCGCACCGCCCAGGCGCCCGCCTCGGCGGACAGGGCGGAGACGGCGGCGGTGGCCGCGTCGCGCTCGCGGGCGGGCGGGGGCGGGGCGTCGGGGCCCGCCAGCACCCGGCCGAGGAACCGCTTGCGGGACGCGGCGACGAGCAGGGGGTGGCCGAGGCCCAGCAGGCGGTCGAGGCGGGCGAGCAGCGCGAGGTCGTGCCCGGCGTCCTTGGAGAAGCCGAGGCCGGGGTCGACGATCACGCGGTCGGCGGCGATGCCGCCCTCCAGGACGGCCTCCACGCGCGCGTGGAGCTCGTCGGCGACCTCGGTGACCACGTCGTCGTACACACCCCGGACGTTGCCGCCCTCCAGGTAGCCGCGCCAGTGCATGACGACGAACGGGGCGCCCGCGTCGGCGACGACACGGATCATGGCGGGGTCGGCGAGGCCGCCGCTGACGTCGTTGACCAGGGCGGCCCCGGCCGCGAGCGACTGCTCGGCGACGGAGGCGCGCATGGTGTCGACGGAGACGGTGACGCCCTCCGCCGCGAGGCCACGGACCACCGGGATGACGCGCCGGAGCTCCTCGGCCTCGTCGACGCGGGTGGCGCCGGGGCGGGTGGACTCACCGCCCACGTCCACCAGGTCGGCGCCCTGCGCGACCAGGTCCAGGCCGTGCTTGACGGCCGTGGTGGTGTCGAACCAGCGTCCGCCGTCGGAGAAGGAGTCGGGGGTGACGTTCACGACTCCCATGACCGCGCACCGGTCCCAGTGGGGGAGGCCCGCGACCTGACGGCGTCCGCTTCGAGTGCTCATACGTTCAGCGTAGGCCCAGGGAGGGTGCGTGGTGCCGCACGGGCCCGGCGCGCGGGAAACGCCGCGGGCGGACATTGGCGGAGCCCTTTCGGGGCGCATTGCCGTGAGGGGACGCGCGGAAGATCGGGGGGAGCCGGAAAAGGGCGGAAACGGGGTCGCGGCGGGGCGGGGAGAAGCCGCTCGGAAGGGGCGGGACGGAAGGGCGCCGGCGGGGGTATTCGGAGGTCGGAACGGGCCCCGGGCGCGGCGGCGGCGCGGGGCGTACGGGGCGCGGGGGGCGGGCCGTACGGCGGGGGCCGACGAGGGTGCCAACCGGAATGCGCGGAGGGCGAGTTGTGCGCCGACAGGACCCCATAAAGGATCTTGACGAAAATTCAATGAACCGCTTTTCACGCGCGGCCCCGATCGCTGACGGCCTGTGAAACGTCGCAAGTGGCTTTCTTTTTGCGGGGCGGGGCACCACCATTCGCCTACGCGCGGTAAGTTTCTGGCCATGCCACGTGGACGTCACCGTCATTCCCCGCCGCTGCACAGGATGCTGCCCCCGTCGGCGATCGCAGGCGTCTCGGTCGTCTGCGCCCTGGGGCCCTGGGTGTTCACGCAACCGGTGGTGCTCCGCCTCCTGGCCGCGGCCGCCGCGGTCACGGCGATCGTGGGCGCCGTCGTGATGCGTCACTGGGACGCCCAGGCGGGCAAACGCGTCGCCGACCTCACGCGCGCGCGGGCGAGCGACGAGTGGCGTTTCGAGGAACGGGTCGCCGAACTCGAGTCGGACCTCGAGGAGTCGCGTGAGCTGCGCTTGAAGCTGGAGCAGCGGCTGCGCGCCAAGCGCGCGGAACTGGCGGGCCTGCGCAACGAGCACGCCGCGCTGCTGCGCCGGTACGCGGCGGCCGAGGCGGAGCGCGCGAACGTCCTCGAGGAGCGCCGGGTGCTGGAGATCGAGGCGGCCGTCCCGGCCCGCGCCCTGCCCGCGGGCTCGCCCGCGGCGCCGGAGCCCGAGCCCGAGCCGGAGCCCGTGGTCTCCGAGGCTGCGGCGGACGTGGAGCAGGCGGAGGACGCCGAATCCGGGGAGAAGCAGGACGAGAAGACCACCGGCGTCTTCTCTCCCGGGGGTTCGAAGCTGTACCTGAAGGCGGACGCGGCGCTGGCGCGGTTCGCGGCGGAGACCGGGACGGAGTCGGAGACCGAGCCGCAGGCCGAGTCGGACTCCGACGCCCCGGAGGAGCAGGCCGAGCAGCCCTCCGTGCCGGCCGCGCGCAAGGAGAGCGCCCCCGGAGCCGCGAAGGCAGGGGACGCTCCCGAGCCCATCGCCGTGAAGACCCCCAAGGGCGGCGGCACCCCCGAGGACGACGGGCCCGGGCCGACGAAGCGGCCCAAGCCCGACCCCGCGCAGGAGGACGAGGCCGGGGGGCAGCCCCGGGCGGCCGGCGACCATGAGCGCGCGGCCGCCCCCACCGCACCGGCCGCCTCCGCCGCCCCGGCGGTGCGGCAGCCCGCCGGGCACTTCACGGTGCCGACCGCGGTGGCGGTCGTCCCGCCGACGCAGCCCGCGCGGCGGCCGGTGCAGGACGACGGGTTCGACTTCTTCGGCACCAAGAACGCCCGGCGCGAGGCCCTGGACGCCGTGCAGAACGAGGACCTCGCCGACGTCGTCGGCCAGGAGGCGCTCGCGCTGCACAAGGCGGAGGCCGAGGCGCGGTACAAGCCGGCCGCCGAGGAGCCGCGCGCCGGCCAGGTCATCGACCTGACGGCCCACGACGAGACCGAGCACATCGACGTCCAGGGACTGCGCAGCGCGGTCTCCTGACCCACGTGGACACGACGAAGGGGCCCCGCCCGGGCGGGGCCCCTTTGCTGTGCGCGGACGCCGGTCAGGCCATCCAGCGGTCCGGCAGCGCGTCCCTGCGTCCCGTACGGGACCGTTCCGCCTGGGCGTGCAGCAGGGCGGCGGCCTCCCCGGCGGGGCGCAGCCGGGCGGTCACGGTGGCGTTGGCGCCGGTGTCCACATGGACGTCGGCGACCCCGTGCGCCCGCTGCCAGGGCCCCTGGGCGAGCCGTACGCTCTGGACCTTCGCGTGCGGCACCAGCGAGAGGCCGCGCCGCAGCAGACCGCGCCGGGAGGCGAACACCGCGTCCGTGACGGCGAGCCCGTGACCCCGCCACCACACCGGCACGCACCACCGCGCGCCGCGCGGCGGACGGGAGAACGCCTCCGGCGGGGGCACGGTCACCCCGGGCAGCACGCGCGCGACGACCGACTCGGCCATCGCGCGCGGGGCCACCGGCAGCAGCAGGGAGTTGGACGACCCGGCCACGTCCAGTTCGACGCGCACCCAGCCGCGCCGACGCCACAGCAGCGGCTCGACCAGCCGTACGGTCTGCACCCGGCCGGGCGGCACCGTCTCGTGCGCCCGGTCCAGCAGCCCGTGGTCGATGCGGAGGCCGTCGGGCGACTCGCCCAGCGTCCAGTCGTACTCGGCGACGAAGCGGCCCACGCTGCTCGCGCCCGCCGCGCCCAGCATGGGGATGCCGGCCGCGAGCACCGTCCACAGGCTGTGGGTGGCCGTCCACAGCAGCGGCAGGGCGACGGCGGCGACCAGCAGCCAGACCCAGGTCGCCGCGGTCAGCAGCAGTGAGACGGCCAGCACGCCCGGCGGCACCCGCAGCATCTGCCGGGAGGGCGCCTCGCCCACCTCGTGGGCGGTCTCCGGGGCGAAGCCCGCCGCCCGTGCCAGCAGTTCGGCGCGCAGCGCCCGCGCCTCGCCGGCCCCGAGGAAGGCCAGCTCGTCCTTCTTGTCGGCGCCTATGACGTCGAGTCTCAGCTTCGCCACGCCCGCGACCCGGGCCAGCAGCGGCTGCGTGACGTCGATGGCCTGGATGCGCTCGAGACGGATGTGCGCGGTGCGCCGGAACAGCAGCCCGGTGCGCACCCGCAGCTCGCTGTCGGTCACCGCGAAGTGGGTGAACCACCAGCTGAGGAAACCGTAGAGGGCGGCGGCGGGGATGAGCACGCCGAGCCCGGCGAGCAGCGTGGTCGTGGTCAGCCGGGTGAGCTGGCGCTGCGCGCCGTCCGGGTCGTGCACCGCCCAGCCCATCAGCACGGCCACCGGCGCCCACGCCCGCCGCAGCGGCGTGACGGGGTGCAGCCGCCGCTCGATCACGGGCGGCCGGCCGGTCACGTCCTCCTGGACGCCGGGGGCGCTCACAGCCCCGCCGACCGGGCCTCGCCCAGCTCGGTGAGCCGGTCGCGCAGCCGCTCCGCCTCGGCCGGGTCGAGGCCGGGGATGGTCGCGTCGGTGGCCGCGGCCGCGGTGTGCAGCTGCACGCTGGCCAGCCCGAAGTGCCGCTCGACGGGCCCGGAGGTGACCTCCACGAGCTGCATCCGCCCGTACGGCACGACCGTCTCCTCGTGCCACAGCACGCCCCGGCTGATCAGCAGGTCGTCGGCGCGCTCGGCGTACCGCCAGGAGCGCCAGTTGCGCTCCAGCATCACCCAGCCCCACAGCAGCAGGGCCAGCGGCAGCACCGCGAAGGCGCCCCAGGCGGGACCGACCAGCAGGCCAGGGACCAGCGCGGTGGCCAGGGTCAGCAGCCCCAGCCACACCACCAGCAGCAGCCGCCGCATCGTCAGCAGCCCGGGCGGCAGCGCACGCCACACCGGCTCCGCGCCGTCGTCCGGCGCCGGCACCACCGCCGGCGCCGGCGAGGGCGTCCCCTGCGCGTCGTCCGCTGTCCCCGTGTCGTGCGGGCTCCCCGTCTCCATGGGGCCAGCGTACGTAGGACAGACTGTGTGCATGACTCCTACGACGGAGACCATGGTCGGAATCGGCGGCGCGGCGGAGAGCACCGACATGGTGCTCAACATCGGCCCGCAGCACCCGTCCACGCACGGCGTGCTACGGCTGAAGCTCGTACTGGACGGCGAGCGGATCGTCCACGCGGAGCCCGTGATCGGCTACATGCACCGGGGCGCGGAGAAGCTGTTCGAGGCCCGTGACTACCGGCAGATCGTCATGCTGGCCAACCGGCACGACTGGCTGTCGGCGTTCTCCAACGAGCTGGGCGTGGTCCTCGCCGTGGAGCGGATGCTCGGCATGGAGGTCCCCGAGCGCGCGGTGTGGCTGCGCACGCTGCTCGCCGAGCTGAACCGGGTGCTCAACCACCTGATGTTCCTCGGTTCCTATCCGCTGGAGCTGGGCGGCATCACCCCGATCTTCTACGCCTTCACCGAGCGCGAGAAGCTCCAGCACGTCATGGAGGAGGTCTCCGGCGGGCGCATGCACTACATGTTCAACCGCGTCGGCGGCCTCAAGGAGGACCTCCCGGCCGGCTGGACGGGACGCGCGCGTGCCGCCGTCGCCGAGGTGCGCTCGCGGATGGACCGCTTCGACGACCTGGTGCTCGGCAACGAGATCTTCCGCGGCCGCACCCGGGGCGTGGGCGCGCTGTCGGCGGAGGCGGTGCACGCGTACGGGGTGAGCGGGCCGATCGGGCGCGCCTCCGGCGTCGACTTCGACCTGCGCCGCGACGAGCCATACCTGGCCTACGGCCAGCTGGGCGACGTCCTTAAGGTGGTCACCCGCGAGGAGGGCGACTGCCTCGCCCGCTTCGAGTGCCTGCTGGAGCAGACGCACAACTCCCTGGACCTCGCCGACGCCTGCCTCGACCGGCTGGCGGAGCTGCCGCCGGGCCCGGTCAACCAGCGGCTCCCGAAGGTGCTGAAGGCGCCCGAGGGGCACACGTACGCGTGGACCGAGAACCCGCTCGGCATCAACGGCTACTACCTGGTCAGCAAGGGCGAGAAGACGCCGTACCGGCTGAAGCTGCGGTCGGCGTCGTACAACAACATCCAGGTGCTCACCGAGCTGCTGCCGGGCACGCTGGTGGCGGACATGGTGGCGATCCTGGGGTCGATGTTCTTCGTCGTCGGCGACATCGACAAGTAGCGCTCAGCCGGTGAGGACGTCCCCGACGTCCACCGGCTGCACCAGCCAGCCGAAGTCGCCGAGGCCGCCCGGCGCGGTCAGCTCCGCGGCCTCCCCGGCGGCGGCGAGGGCGCGGACGTAGCCGGCGGGGTCGCTGCTCGCCCGCGTCAGGGGCGGACGCCCGCCCGTGACGCCCAGGGCGCGCAGGGCCTCCCGCTGGGTCAGCAGACGCGCGCCCGGCAGCGCGGGGGCGGCGGCGCACGCGTCCAGCGCGACGTGCGCCGTGAGGTCGCGGGAACCGTCCGGCACCGGCGCCGTCTCCCTGCCCTCCCGGAACGCGGTCAGCGTCCCGAACGGCGGGCGCGCTCCGGCGGTGTGCGCGTAGTCCACGGCGACGGCGGCGCCGCGCGCGACCGTGCCGACGGCGGACGCCCAGGCGTGGTCCCGGGGGAGTCCGATCTCCGCGCGCAGGCCCTCCTCGGGCGGCAGCGGCCACCACCGGCCCAGCCACTCCGCGTCGGCCCCGGCGACCGGCTCCCCGAGCCGCTCGGCGCCGTCCGCGCGCACCAGCACGTACCGGGGGGTGCCGGAGGCGTCCGTCCCGGCGACGTCCACCGGCACGTTGTCCAGCCACTCGTTGGCGAACAGCAGCCCCGTGATCCCCTCGGGCGGCTCGTCCCGCCACTCGATCCGGTCGTCCAGCTCCGGGGGGCGCGTGGCGAGCTCGACGGCGTACGGATGCACGCGGGACGACACGTCCGCGGGAAGCGCCCCCAGTACGCCGGTGACCAGTTCGCCCCGTCCGGCCGCCATGTCCACGAAGTCCAGCACGGGCGGCCGGCCCAGCGCCTCGTCGACCCGGCACAGCAGCCGCGCCACCGCACGGGCGTACAGCGGGGAGGCGTGCACGGACGTCCGGAAGTGGGCGGCCGGGCCCGCGCCGGGGCGGCGGTAGAGGCCGTCCGGGCCGTAGAGCGCCTCCTGGGCGGCCTCCCGCCAGCCGCGGAAACCGTCCTCCGCCGTCCCCGTCGTATCCGCCGTCACCGCTGTCCCGCGTCCGTCGTCGCCGTCCTCACCGGGCCAGGCTACGTGCGCCAACCGGACGGGCCTCCACCTTGCGGAGTACACGTCGCGGACGGGGATCGACCTACCGGTTGACCCCTGCACGCATTTTGCTTCCCTACGCTGGGTTACGTGCAGCGCCTCTATGACTTCCTCCGCAGGCACCCGACGTGGGTCGACGGCTTCTGGGCCGTGATCCTCTTCGGGATCTCGGTGCTCGGCGGAGCGACCGTGGAGGAGGGGCGCGGCACCGACCTGCCGGCCCTCACCGTGCCGGTGATGCTCCTGCTGTCCGTGGTGGTGGCGCTGCGCCGCAGGATGCCGGAGCGGATGCTGCTCCTCGCCCTGGTCGTGGGGTTCGGCCAGCTGATCCTCGACGTGCCCACGGGGCCCGCCGACTTCGCGCTGCTGGTGATCGTCTACACGGTCGCGGCCGTCGGCGCCCGCTGGGCCTCCCGCGTCGCGCTGACCGCCGGTCTGTGCGCCGCCCCGCTCGCGCAGCTCCGCTGGCCCAACCCGCAGGCGGGCACCGCCGAGAACGTCGCCCTGTCGGTCATCCTGGCCGTGCCGTTCGCCCTCGCCTGGGTGCTCGGCGACTCCATACGCACCCGCCGCGCCTACTTCGCGCAGCTGGAGGAGCGGGCCGCCCGGCTGGAGAAGGAGCGCGAGGCGCAGGCCAAGGTCGCGGTCGCCGCGGAACGCGCCCGTATAGCCCGCGAGCTGCACGACGTGGTCGCGCACAACGTGTCGGTCATGGTGGTGCAGGCCGACGGCGCCGCCTACGTCCTCGACGCGGCGCCCGACCAGGCCAGAAAGGCCCTGGAGACCATCTCCACCACCGGCCGCCAGGCCCTCGCCGAGATGCGCCGCCTGCTGGGCGTGCTGCGCACCGGCGAGCACCAGGAGGCGGGGGAGTACGTGCCGCAGCCGGGGCTCCAGCAGATCGAGGACCTCGTCGAGCAGTGCCGGGAGTCCGGACTGCCCGTGGACTTCAAGGTCGAGGGCACCTCGCGCGAACTGCCCCGGGGCGTCGAGCTGACCGCCTACCGCATCGTGCAGGAGGCGCTGACCAACACCCGCAAGCACGGCGGTCCCAACGCGGGCGCCAGCGTGCGCCTGGTCTACTTCGACGACGGGCTCGGCCTGCTGGTGGAGGACGACGGCAAGGGCGCTCCGCACGAGCTGTACGAGGAGGGCGGGTTCGACGGCCAGGGGCACGGACTGATCGGCATGCGCGAGCGGGTCGGCATGGTCGGCGGAACCCTGGACGCCGGGCCGCGGCCGGGCGGAGGATTCCGCATCAGCGCCCTGCTGCCGCTCAAACCGGCGCACTGACCACACGCCCTGTGCTGACACCTGTCACGCCCCCCGCTGCACCCGACGACCGAGACGACCGAACGGAAGAGGCCCCGATGACGATCCGCGTGATGCTCGTCGACGACCAGGTGCTGCTGCGTACCGGGTTCCGGATGGTGCTCGCCGCCCAGCCGGACATGGAGGTCGTCGCGGAGGCGGGCAACGGCGTCGAGGCCCTGGAGGTGCTGCGGACCACCGCCGTCGACGTGGTGCTCATGGACGTCCGCATGCCGAAGCTGGACGGCGTGGAGGCCACCCGCCGGATCTGTGCGGACACCGACCCGCCGAAGGTGCTCATCCTGACCACCTTCGACCTCGACGAGTACGCCTTCTCCGGGCTGAAGGCGGGCGCGTCCGGCTTCATGCTCAAGGACGTGCCGCCCGGTGAGCTGCTCACCGCGATCCGCGCCGTGCACAGCGGCGACGCCGTGGTGGCCCCCTCCACCACCCGCCGGCTCCTCGACCGGTTCGCGCCGATGCTGCCCAGCAGCGGCAAGCAGCCCGAGCACAAGGAGCTGGAGCGGCTCACCGAGCGCGAGCGCGAGGTCATGGTGCTGGTCGCGCAGGGCCTGTCCAACGGGGAGATCGCGGCCCGGCTGGTGCTGTCCGAGGCGACCGTGAAGACGCACGTCGGCCGCATCCTCACCAAGCTCGGTCTGCGCGACCGGGTGCAGGTGGTCGTCCTCGCCTACGAGACGGGTCTGGTGCGGGCCGGCGGACACGGCTGAACGGCGCCCCGGCCCCCGGTAGGGTGCCGCGCATGCTCCTGTGGATCAACGGCCCCTTCGGTGGCGGCAAGACACAGACCGCACACGAGATACGCCGCCGCCTGCCGGGCAGCGTCGTCTGTGACCCCGAGCAGCCCGGCTTCGGCCTCCACCGCATGCTGCCGCCCGAACTGCGCGGCGACTTCCAGGACTTGAAGGCCTGGCGGCAGGGCGTCGTGGAGATCCTCGACCTCACCCTGACCCGCCGCGAGGGCGTGGTGATCGCGCCGATGACCGTCACCGACCCCGGCTACTTCGCCGAGACGGTGGGGCGGCTGCGCGAACTGGGCCACGACGTACGGCACTTCACGCTGCTCGCCGAGCGGGAGACGGTGTTGCGGCGGCTGCGGGAGCGGGGGCTCGGGCATCTGGGTCGCGGCGGTCCGCGGCGGGAGAGCTGGGCGGTCGAGCGGCTCGACGCCTGCCTGGAGCGGCTCGCGGAGCCGGAGTTCGCCGAGCATCTGTGGACCGACCACTCCACCGTGCCGAAGACGGCCGACCGGATCGCCGTCCTCGCCGGCCTCACCCTGCGGCCCAACCACGAGGGCCGGCTGCGCACCCGGCTCCGCCAGGCGGCCGTCGGCGTACGGCACATCCGCCTCGGCTGACGCCTCCGTCCGGCAGGACACGCCTGAGGAGCGTCACCGCAGGATGCCCTCCAGGAAGTCGCTGCCGAGGCGGGCCACGACCGTCACGTCCAGCTGGTGCAGGACGTACCGGCCGCGGCGGCGGGTGGTGAGCAGGCCGGCCTTCTTCAGCACCGCCAGGTGCCGGGATATCTCCGGCGCTGTCATCCCGTGCACCTGCGCCAGCTCGCTGGTGGTGTACGCGCTGCGGGCGAGGTGGCGGCACATGCGCATCCGCACCGGGTGGGACAGCGCGGTCATCCGCAGCGCGAGCTGCTCGACCGTCGGCGGGGCGGCCAGCTCGGGGGAGCCCACCGGGTAGTGCAGCACGGGCTGCCAGCCGTGCCGGTGCAGCACCATCAGGTGCGGCCAGCCGAGGCTGGTGGGGATCAGCAGCAGCCCGCCGTCGCCGGTCGCGGTGCGGCCGTCACCCAGCTTGTCGACGGTGATCCGTCCCGCCGCCTCGTCCAGCGTCACGGCGGACGACACCGACGTCAGCGCCTCGCCCAGCCCCTTGTGCCGCAGCAGGTCCGTCTTGAGGCGGGCGTCCGCGGCGAGCTGGTGCCGCAGCCGGGACCATGCCTCCGCGAAGAACGCCTCGTCGCAGTCCTGGAGGAACTGCCGCAGCCACGCCCGGGTGCGCGGCGGGTCGGCCAGCAGCCGCTCGGTGAACAGCAGTTGGCGCGGGCCCCGCGCGGCGGCCAGCTCCAGCGAGCGGCGGCGCAGCCCCTCGTCGGAGAGCGGGCCGCGCCCCGGCACCTCGTAGGGGAGCGCGCAGGTGAACTCCAGGGCGCCGTCGACGAACTGCTCGTCCGACAGCTTGTCCAGCAGGTCCAGCTCCTCGGCGAGCGTGCCGCCGGGCAGCGCCGTACGGCCCGGAAGCCCGGCGCAGGCGAGGAACAGGTCGGAGAACGTCGTCCGCCACAGGAAGTCCGCCTCGCACATACGGTCCGCGAGATGCGGGTCGAGGCGTGCGGTCACCGCCGTCACCCAGGCCTGGAGGCCGGGGTGGTGGGCCGGCTCGGACAGCGCGTGCAGCGCCATGCCCAGCTCGGCCAGCGGAGAGATCACGACGGCGATCCGCTCCGGCCGCAGCCCGGTGATGTCGATGTGCACGCCCATGCCCATATGGTGCACCCGGCCACCGACACCGGGTCCCCGATTGACGGCCGCCGTCAATCGGGGACCCCGGGTGAGCGTCACCCGCCGGTCAGACGGCGGGCGAAGTCCGCGGCCGCCTCGCGGACGTCGTCGGCCGTCCACTCCAGGGCGGCGGCGCGGACGTAGACCTCGGTGAAGGTCAGCCCGGGCCCCTTCGGGTCCCAGTGGTTCGCGAACAGCATCCGGCCGGTCTCCTCGCCCGCCTTGATCGCGGTCTCCGCCACGAACTCCGTCTCGTACGGCAGCCACACCTGGAAGTCGTAGGTGTGCGGCACCTCGGGGTGCACCCGGAAGAAGGGCAGCCCCCCTGCTTCCAGGCCCTCGCGCAGGGCGGCGGCCACCACGCGCGCGTGGCGCACGTACTCCGGCAGCCGGGGCAGCTCCCGGTCGAGCCCGATCAACGCGGACAGCGCGGTCGGGAACTGCTGGAACACCGCGCCCCCGTAGCGGTGGCGCCAGGTCTTCGCCTCCTCGACCAGCGAGGCGGGTCCGGCGAGGGCGGCGCCGCCGAAGGCGTCGAGGGACTTGTAGAAGGACACGTAGACGCTGTCCGCGAGGCTCGCGATCTCCTCCAGCGGCTTCCCGAAATGCTCGGTGCACTCCCACAGCCGCGCCCCGTCGAAGTGGACCACCGCGTCGCGTTCCCGTGCGGCCTCCACCACCTCGGTCAGCTCGTCCCAGGTGGGCAGCACGAACCCGGCGTCACGAAGGGGCAGTTCCAGCATCAGCGCCCCGAAGGGCTCCGGGAAGTCCCGGACCTCCTCGGCGGTGGGCAGCCGCGGCTCGTTCGCGAAATGCACCGGGCGCAGACCGCTGACCTGGCTGAACGCGTGCCGCTCGTACACCTCGGGGTGGCCGAGCGGGTGCAGCGCGACCGCCGGGTCGCCGGTGCGGCCCGCCCAGCAGCGCAGGGCCACCTGCTGCGCCATCGTGCCGGTCGGGAAGAAGGCCGCGGCCTCGGTGCCGAGCAGCTCCGCGACCCGCCGCTCCAGGGCCTCCACGACCCCGTTGCCGTAGATGTCCGAGGTCTCGTCCAGGTCGTGGACGTCGCCGGCCGCCTCCAGCAGTGCGAGCCGCTCCCGGAGCGGGGCGAGGAAGCCGAGGCGCGCCAGCACGCGCGGGGCGTTGCGCCAGGCCGCGATGCGTCGTTCACGCTGGGTGGGCGCGGCGGCCTCCTCCGTCGTCGGTTCCGTGCCGTCGTGCTCCGCCGTGTCAGTCATGCCCGCGATCATGCCCCGGCCGCTCGGCGGGGTCACCCCCATTGCTCACGGGGGCGGGGGGCGGAGGCGGTCCCAGGTGCGCACAGAAACCCACAGCCTGTGGACAACCGGTGGCCGCCGGAACCGATCGCGTTAACATGACGAGAAATCGTCCGGTACCCCGAGCGGACTGGAACGGGAAGGCCGTCGTCGCGTGAACACAACCCCACAGCCCGATCCCCGGGACCGCCCAGCGCGGCTCACCGTCGGCGTCGTAGGCGCCGGACGCGTGGGTCCCGCCCTCGCCGCGTCCCTCCAACTGGCAGGGCACCGCCCGGTGGCCGTCTCCGCCGTCTCCGACGCCTCCCGCAGGCGCGCCGAGGAGATGCTGCCGGACGTGCCGGTGGTGCCGCCCGCCGAGGTGCTGGAGCGGTCCGAACTGGTGCTGCTGACCGTCCCCGACGACGCCCTGCCCGAGCTGGTCACCGGACTCGCCGAGACCGGCGCCGTGCGCCCCGGCCAGCTCCTCGTGCACACCTCCGGGCGGTACGGCGCGAAGGTCCTCGACCCCGCCCTGCGCGCGGGCGCGCTGCCCCTCGCGCTGCACCCGGCGATGACGTTCACCGGCACCCCCGTGGACGTGCAGCGGCTCGCCGGCTGCTCCTTCGGCGTCACCGCTCCCGAGGAGCTGCGACTGGCCGCCGAGGCGCTGGTCATCGAGATGGGCGGCGAGCCCGAGTGGATCGCCGAGGAGAACCGCCCGCTCTACCACGCGGCCCTCGCCCTGGGCGCCAACCACCTGGTCACCCTGGTGGCCCAGTCCCTGGAGCTGCTGCGCACCGCGGGCGTCGGCGCCCCCGACCGGATGCTCGGCCCGCTGCTCGGCGCCGCCCTCGACAACGCCCTGCGCTCCGGCGACGCGGCCCTCACAGGACCCGTCGCCCGCGGCGACGCCGGCACGGTCGCGGCGCACGTCGCCGAGCTGCGCGAGCACGCCCCCGGGACCGTCGCCGGGTACCTGGCCATGGCCCGCGCCACCGCCGACCGCGCCCTCGCCCACGGGCTGCTGAAGCCGGAGCTCGCCGAGCCCCTCCTCGGGGTGCTCGCGGGACCGGCCGACGGCGCCCCCGGAAGCTCCCCGGGGGAGGCCCCATGAGCGGTACCGCCCGCACCCCGCACGCCCACCCCACCCGTACGCCCCCGCGCGCGTCCCGGAACGGAGCCGCCCGATGACCGCCACCCTGCTGCGCACCGCCGCCGACCTGCACGCCCGCGCGCGTACCGGCCGCCGTGCCGTCGTGATGACCATGGGCGCGCTGCACGAGGGCCACGCCACGCTGATCCGCACCGCCCGGAAGATCGCCGGACCGGAGGGCGAGGTCGTCGTCACCGTCTTCGTCAACCCGCTGCAGTTCGGCGCGGGCGAGGACCTGGACCGCTACCCGCGCACCCTGGACGCCGACGTGGAGCTGGCCGGGAAGTCCGGCGCCGACGTCGTGTTCGCCCCGTCCGTCGACGAGGTCTACCCCGGCGGCGAACCCCAGGTGAGGATCAGCGCCGGACCCATGGGCGAGCGGCTGGAGGGCGCCGCCCGCCCCGGCCACTTCGACGGCATGCTCACCGTCGTGGCGAAGCTGCTGCACCTCACCCGCCCCGACGTCGCCCTCTACGGGCAGAAGGACGCCCAGCAGCTCGCCCTGATCCGGCGCATGGTGCGCGACCTGAACTTCGGGGTGGAGATCGTCGGCGTGCCCACTGTCCGCGAGGAGGACGGGCTCGCCCTGTCCAGCCGCAACCGCTACCTGTCGCCCGCCGAGCGGCGCACCGCGCTCGCCCTGTCGCAGGCGCTGTTCGCGGGAAGCGACCGGCACGCCGCGCAGGAGGCGCTGCGCGCCCGCGCCCGTGAGGTGCCCGCCTCGCGGGCCCGTGCCGAGGCGCTCAGCGCGATCGGCGAGTCCCGCGCCGCCGCCGACGCGCACGCGGTCGCGACCACCGCCGGCGGACCCGCCGCGGTCCGTGCCGCCGCCCGCCAGGTGCTGGACGAGGCCGCCCGCCTCGACCCGCCGCTCCAGCTGGACTACCTGGCGCTGGTCGACCCGTCCGACTTCACCGAGATCGGCGACGACTTCACCGGCGAGGCCGTCCTCGCGGTCGCCGCGCGCGTGGGCGCGACCCGGCTGATCGACAACATCCCCCTGACCTTCGGAACGTTCGGAGACGCCTCGTGACCACGACAGGCATACGGCTCCACGCCCCCGCCCCCGGGTGGTCCATCGACGCCGACGTGGTGGTCGTCGGCTCCGGCGTCGCCGGGCTCACCGCCGCCCTCCGCTGCGAGGCCGCGGGGCTGACCACCGTGGTGGTCACCAAGGCGCGCCTCGACGACGGCTCGACCCGCTGGGCGCAGGGCGGCATCGCCGCGGCCCTCGGCGAGGGCGACACCCCCGAGCAGCACCTCGACGACACCCTGGTCGCCGGCGCGGGCCTGTGCGACGAGGAGGCGGTGCGCATCCTGGTCACCGAGGGCCCCGACGCCGTACGGCGGCTCATCGCGACGGGGGCGCAGTTCGACGCGTCCACCGACGGCAACCTGGAACTCACCCGTGAGGGCGGCCACCACCGGCGCCGTATCGCCCACGCGGGCGGCGACGCCACCGGCGCGGAGATCTCCCGCGCCCTGGTCGAGGCGGTCCGCGCGCGGGGGCTGCGCACGATCGAGAACGCGCTCGTGCTCGACCTGCTCACCGACGCCGAGGGCCGCACCGCCGGCGTCACCCTGCACGTGATGGGCGAGGGCCAGCACGACGGGGTGGGCGCGGTGCACGCGCCGGCCGTGGTGCTCGCCACCGGCGGCATGGGCCAGGTGTTCTCCGCGACCACCAACCCGGCCGTCTCCACCGGCGACGGCGTCGCCCTCGCGCTGCGCGCGGGCGCCGAGGTGAGCGACCTGGAGTTCGTGCAGTTCCACCCCACGGTGCTGTTCCTCGGCCCGGACGCGGAGGGCCAGCAGCCGCTGGTCTCCGAGGCGGTCCGCGGCGAGGGCGCCCACCTGGTGGACGGCGACGGCGTGCGCTTCATGCTGGGGCAGCACGAGCTGGCCGAGCTGGCGCCCCGGGACATCGTCGCCAAGGGCATCGTGCGCCGCATGCTCGACAACGACGCCGAGCACATGTACCTCGACGCCCGCCACTTCGGCGCCGAGATGTGGGAGCAGCGGTTCCCGACGATCCTGGCCGCCTGCCGCGCCCACGGCATCGACCCGGTCACACAGCCCGTGCCGGTCGCCCCGGCCGCCCACTACGCCTCCGGCGGCGTCCGCACCGACTCTCACGGCCGCACCACGGTGCCCGGCCTGTACGCGTGCGGGGAGGTCGCCTGCACCGGCGTGCACGGCGCCAACCGGCTCGCGTCCAACTCGCTCCTCGAAGGCCTCGTCTACGCCGAGCGCATCGCCGCCGACATCGCCTCCACCGGCCTCCACGCGCGCGTGCCGCAGCCGCTGCCCACGGCGGAGCGCCCCGCACACCCGCTCCTCCCGCCCGAGGCGCGCTTCGCCATCCAGCGGATCATGACCCGCGGCGCGGGCGTCCTGCGCTCCGAGGCGTCCCTCGCCGAGGCCGCCGACCGCCTGCACCGACTGCACGCCGACGCGCGTGACGCCCTCGACGAGAACGGCAAGACCGCCGAGCCGGGCGTCGACACCTGGGAGGCCACCAACCTCCTGTGTGTCGCCCGCGTGCTCGTGGAAGCGGCACGCCGGCGCGAGGAGACCCGCGGCTGCCACTGGCGCGAGGACCGTCCCGAGCGCGACGACACGGCATGGCGCCGCCACATCGTCGTACGGCTGAATCCCGACCGATCGCTGGCGGTGCGCACCACCGACACCACAGACTTCCCCCCGACCCTCCCCCAGGCCCAGGAGCAGTGACAGCAGTGACCACCCCCGACCTTCCCCTCGTCTCCTCCGGCGGCTGTGGCGACGGCTGTGCCTGCGGCGCCGGCGAGGAGGACGCCTATCTGGAGTGCGGGCTCGACCCCGCGCTCGCCGAGCTCCTTTCCGACGCGGGGCTCGACCCCGTCGAGGTCGAGGACATCGCCAACGTGGCCCTCCAGGAGGACCTGGCGCACGGCGAGGACGTGACCACGGTCGCGACCATCCCCGAGGACGCCGTCGCCACCGCCGACTTCACCGCCCGCGAGGCGGGCACGGTGGCAGGACTCCGCGTCGCCGAGGCGGTCATGTCGATCGTCTGCACCGAGGAGTTCGAGGTCGAGCGGCACGTGGAGGACGGCGACCGCGTGGAGGCCGGCCAGGTGCTCCTGTCGGTCACCACCCGCACCCGCGACATCCTCACCGCCGAGCGCAGCGCGCTGAACCTGCTGTGCCGGCTCTCCGGCATCGCGACCGCCACGCGCGCGTGGGCGGACGCTCTGGAGGGCACCAAGGCGAAGGTGCGCGACACCCGCAAGACCACGCCGGGGCTGCGCAGCCTGGAGAAGTTCGCCGTGCGCTGCGGCGGCGGCGTCAACCACCGCATGTCCCTGTCGGACGCGGCGCTGGTCAAGGACAACCACGTGGTGGCCGCGGGCGGCGTCGCGCAGGCCTTCAAGGCCGTCCGCGAGCGCTTCCCCGACGTGCCCATCGAGGTCGAGGTCGACACCCTGCACCAGCTCCGCGAGGTGCTGGACGCGGGCGCCGACCTGATCCTGCTGGACAACTTCACGCCCGTCGAGTGCGAGGAGGCCGTGGCCCTCGTCGACGGCCGCGCGGCGCTGGAGGCCTCTGGCCGCCTCACCCTCGCCAACGCGAAGGCGTACGCCGACACGGGCGTCGACTACCTCGCCGTGGGCGCCCTCACCCACTCCTCGCCGATCCTCGACATCGGCCTCGACCTGCGCGCCGCAGAGTAGGACCGGCCATGCTGCTGACCATCGACGTGGGCAACACGCACACCGTTCTCGGCCTGTTCGACGGCGAGGAGATCGTCGAGCACTGGCGCATCTCCACGGACGCGCGGCGCACGGCGGACGAGCTGGCCGTGCTCCTCCAGGGCCTGATGGGCATGCACCCGCTGCTGGGCGAGGAGCTGGGCGACGGCATCGACGGCATCGCCATCTGCGCGACCGTCCCGTCCGTGCTGCACGAACTGCGCGAGGTCACCCGCCGCTACTACGGCGACGTGCCCGCGGTCCTCGTGGAGCCGGGCGTGAAGACGGGCGTGCCGATCCAGTTCGACAACCCCAAGGAGGTCGGCGCCGACCGCATCATCAACGCGGTCGCCGCCAACGAGCTGTACGGCGGGCCGGCGATCGTCGTCGACTTCGGCACGGCGACCACGTTCGACGCGGTCTCCGCGCGCGGGGAGTACGTCGGCGGGGTCATCGCGCCCGGCATCGAGATCTCGGTGGAGGCGCTGGGCGTCAAGGCGGCCCAGCTCCGCAAGATCGAGGTGGCCCGCCCGCGGACGGTGATCGGCAAGAACACGGTCGCGGCGATGCAGTCGGGCATCGTCTACGGGTTCGCCGGGCAGGTCGACGGCGTGGTCAACCGCATGGCGCGGGAACTGGCCGACGACCCGGACGACGTCACGGTCATCGCCACGGGCGGGCTGGCGCCGATGGTTCTGGGGGAGGCGACGGTGATCGACGAACACGAGCCGTGGCTGACGCTGATCGGGCTCCGCCTGGTGTACGAACGAAACGTGTCGCGCATGTAGCGGGCGCCGATCCGGCGCCCGCGCCCGCCCAAGCTGTGGGCCGGCCGCCCGCCCCAGCCGCGAGCAGTCGTGCCTCCCCAGTGGGTGGCTGGTCGCGCAGTTCCCCGCGCCCCTGAAGGGCGCTGCAGCCGAGGCCGCCGACACGGCCCCCCGCTGCCGCAGGCAGGTACGCCGCCGCTGCGGGCAGTCGTGTCTCCCCACTGCCTCAAGGGCCTGGGAGGTGCCCTCAGGGCGGCACGGGCGGGCGCGGCGGCACCTTTGCGACGCCGGGTGCGGGTCGTGGGTGGCTGGTCGCGCAGTTCCCCGCGCCCCTCGGGGGTGTTTCCGCCCCGTCCGCCGGAAGGGCCCCGCCCACCCGAGTGGTGGACGCGCCACGCTGGTGATCTTTGGGCGGATTTGTCTGATTAGCGCGTATCGTCGCCCGCATGCCCACGCCCTACGGATCCCGCGGCGGCCTGGCGTTCGGTGCGGAGGAGCTGCGCGTGCTCCGCCGTGCCCTCGCCCTCGCCCTGCACCCCAGCCCGGCCACGGCCGACGACGTCCAGGACTGCCTGCGCCTCGCCGCGTCCCTCGACGAGGCGACGCGAGAGAGCGCCCGGCTGCGCGCCTTTCTGGTGGCCGACCTCGGCCGCTACCGCGCCGCCCTCCCCGGAACCGCCGCCGGCTATCTCGCGCTCCTGGAGGAGGCGCTGGGCGCCGGATACCGGCCCCAGCCGGACGATCTGGCAGCCCTGCGCGCCCTGCGCGGCAACCCCACCGCCGCCGCCCTGCTGCAGCACTGCGAGCGCGTCCGCCTGACCGCCCTGCCCGGGGGTCTGTCCTCCGTGGGCCAGGGTGAGGAGCAGGAGCGCAAGGAGCCGGAGAAGAAACCCGAGGAGCGGCCCTCGACGCCCCACCCGGCGCCGAACCCGAGCCCCGAGCCGGCCCCGGGCACCCCCCGCCCGACCCGGCGGCCCGTGCCCACGCCCGGCGAGGTCTTCCCCCGGCGCAAACCCGCCACGCCGCCGCCGGACCAGCACCTGGCCGCCGGCTGACCCGCCCCCCTGGCTACCCTGGACGCATGGACTACGTCTCCGCGCTCCTGCCCCCGGTCGTCATGGCCGTCTTCTTCATCGGCGTGATCCGCGTCATCGTGAAGACGCAGGGCGGCGCCAACAAGACCAAGGAGGACGCCGCCGTCGACGCGGCCCTCGCCCGGGCGGACGGCGCGCCCGCCGGCAAGAACGACGCCTGACCGGGACCACCCCGGCCCCTCAGGGGCGTACGACGCACCGTCGTACGCCCCTTTTGTCATGGTTCACCGGGTATCACGCACGTCCGGCACGCCATTGCAGGGATCTCCCACTATTGTTCTGAGTTGTGCCTCGCCCATTGGGAGAACTCGAAGACGCGGTCATGACGCGGGTCTGGAAGTGGAACCGCCCGGTGACCGTTCGGGAAGTCCTGGAAGATCTTCGGAAGGAACGGTCCATCGCGTACACCACGGTGATGACCGTTTTGGACAATCTCCATCAGAAGGGCTGGGTGCGTCGCGAGTCCGAAGGACGTGCCTATCGATATGAGGCCGTCTCCACTCGCGCCGCGTACGCCGCCGCCCTCATGAACGAGGCGTGGTCGCAGAGCGACAACGCCGCCGCGGCTCTCGTCGCCTTCTTCGGCATGATGAGCGAGGAACAGCGGCAGGCTCTCCAGGACGCCATGCGGATCGTCCAGCTCCCGCAAAGCCCCGAACCCGGCGCCGGCAACACCGGCACTCCCGGTGAGAAGCCCGGTGAGAACCCCGACGAGAACCCCGCCTCTCGCGACGAGCCCGGCGGGCGATAGCGTCCGTCCATGTCAGCAGACAGCCCCGAAGTCACCGCAAATGCCCTCACCGTGCGGCGGGCCCGCACCAGCGATGTGCCGGCCGTGCGCCGCCTCCTCGACGTCTACGTCCGCGAGGGCATCCTGCTCGACAAAGCCACGGTGACGCTTTACGAGGACATCCAGGAGTTCTGGGTCGCGGAACGCGACGACAACGCGGAGGTCGTCGGCTGCGGCGCCCTGCACGTGATGTGGGAAGACCTCGCGGAAGTGCGCACTCTCGCCGTGAAGCCGGGCCTGAAGGGCGCGGGCGTGGGCCACCGACTGCTGGAGAAGTTGCTGCAGACGGCCCGCTGGCTCGGTGTTCGGCGTGTTTTCTGTCTGACCTTCGAAGTGGACTTCTTCGGCAAGCACGGCTTCGTGGAGATCGGTGAGACGCCCGTCGACCGCGATGTGTACGCGGAGTTGCTGCGCTCCTATGACGAGGGTGTCGCGGAGTTCCTGGGTCTCGAACGCGTGAAACCGAACACCTTGGGCAACAGCCGGATGCTTCTGCATCTGTGATCTGTGATCTGTGTCAGGGCCCCTATGCCGGGTGCCCTATGTCCGAAACGCGCATGTTTCCGGGGTGTGCGCGGGCCCCTGTCCTCTGCCGGGGGTTTGTGTTTTTACGGCAAAAGCGGTTTGCTTTCCGAGGTACTGCAGTACCGCATATAACAAGGGGCGGCGATACGGCGGACGCCGGCTCACCCCGGCCCTCAAGTTATCGATGAAAGGAAATCCGGTGGCACAGAAGGTTCAGGTCCTTCTTGTCGACGACCTCGACGGCGGCGAGGCGGACGAGACCGTGACGTTCGCGTTGGACGGCAAGACCTACGAGATCGATCTCACCACCGCCAACGCGGAGAAGCTCCGCAGCCTTCTCGAGCCTTACGTGAAGGGCGGTCGTCGTACCGGGGGCCGTGCTTCGGGCGGGCGCGGAAAGGCGCGTTCCTCCTCGGGCGGCAGCCAGGACACCGCGGCCATCCGCGCCTGGGCCAAGGAGAACGGTTACGAGGTGAACGACCGCGGCCGCGTCCCCGCGTCCATCCGTGAGGCCTACGAGAAGGCCAACGGCTGACCCACGCCGTGCACGGCGGCGCCCGCACCGGAGCGCCGCAGGCGTACGCGGTGGATCTGCGTCGCCACGGTGTTGACCAGACGCACGAGGTCCGGGGGGCCGTCACCGACCCCTCGCGAACTCCTCGTGCCCATCGCCGACAGCGTCGGCAGCGAGGCCTCCGCCTCGCGACCCGGTACGGGGGGCCGCAGCCATACGGCGGCCCCCTGCGGACTGTCCGGGCGTCCCGCGCCGGGACGCCCCGCGGCCGGGTGTTCCCGCGGTACGTCCCGTCCGGCCCCGGCGGTCCACGTCCCGGTGGACCAGGGGTCGGGGGCGTCCATGAGGCGGCCCTCGCCGAGCGCCCGCAGGTCGAGGCCGAGACCGCCCCACTCCAGCCACTCCAGCAGGCCCGGCAGCTCGTCGGCGCCCCCCGCGGCGATCAGCAGCCGCATCCTGTCCTCCTGGACGGCGACCGGGAAGCCCTCCGCGGCCCCGCCCAGCCGCTCCAGCGCGGCGCGGCCCGCCTCCGCGGGCACGTCCAGGACGTCGAAGCGCACGCCCACCGCCAGCCGCGGCGGAACACCGGGCACCGTGGGCCAGCCCAGGACGTTCTCGTACCAGAGGCGCGTCCGGTCGCCGTGACGCCCCTCGCGCCCCTCGAAGGCCGGTGGGACCGGCCGGCGGGGCGACGGGAGGGCGGCGGAGCGGATACCGGCCATGCCCGGGGCAACGCACGACGACCCCTCGGGTTACGCTGGGTGTCTGTACGAATGCGCACGGTGTCGAACAAGGGGGCGCTCGGGGGTGAAGCGGGGCGCAAGGTTGTTCGCCCGTAGCGGAGGGAACCCGTGCACTCGGCATGGACGGTCAGTCGCAGCGGGTAAGACATCCCTAGTGGGAGGGGGCGACACGCAGGGCGGGACGGCTCCCGTTCGCCACGGGCGTACTGGCGAAGGGGGTAACTGCCTGGCCTGCGGGAACATCGTCTCGCACCATCGGGTTGGAGCAGATGTCGGCGTGAGCGGGGTCAGGAGGCCATCGACGGTGTCGGCAGTTGGAATGAGCGGTCCCCGCTTGCGGGACTAAGCTGCGGAAGGACAGGGAGGGGAAGTTCCCCCCACTGCCTGACCGCTCTGAGGAGCGATTAACGATGTTCGAGAGGTTCACCGACCGCGCGCGGCGGGTTGTCGTCCTGGCTCAGGAAGAAGCCCGGATGCTCAACCACAACTACATCGGCACCGAGCACATCCTCCTGGGCCTGATCCACGAGGGTGAGGGTGTCGCCGCCAAGGCCCTTGAGAGCCTCGGGATTTCGCTCGAGGCGGTCCGCCAGCAGGTGGAGGAGATCATCGGGCAGGGCCAGCAGGCCCCGTCGGGTCACATCCCCTTCACCCCCCGTGCCAAGAAGGTCCTGGAGCTGTCGCTCCGCGAGGCCCTTCAGCTGGGCCACAACTACATCGGCACGGAGCACATCCTGCTCGGCCTGATCCGTGAGGGCGAGGGCGTCGCGGCCCAGGTCCTGGTCAAGCTGGGCGCTGATCTGAACCGCGTGCGGCAGCAGGTGATCCAGCTGCTCTCCGGTTACCAGGGCAAGGAGACCGCCACCGCCGGCGGTCCTGCGGAGGGCACGCCTTCCACGTCCCTGGTCCTCGACCAGTTCGGCCGGAACCTCACCCAGGCCGCTCGTGAGTCCAAGCTCGACCCGGTCATCGGGCGCGAGAAGGAGATCGAGCGGGTCATGCAGGTGCTGTCCCGCCGTACCAAGAACAACCCGGTGCTGATCGGTGAGCCCGGCGTCGGCAAGACCGCCGTCGTCGAGGGCCTCGCCCAGGCGATCGTCAAGGGCGAGGTGCCCGAGACCCTCAAGGACAAGCACCTCTACACCCTGGACCTCGGCGCCCTGGTGGCCGGCTCCCGCTACCGCGGTGACTTCGAGGAGCGCCTGAAGAAGGTGCTCAAGGAGATCCGCACCCGCGGCGACATCATCCTGTTCATCGACGAGCTGCACACGCTGGTCGGTGCGGGCGCCGCCGAGGGCGCGATCGACGCGGCGAGCATCCTCAAGCCGATGCTGGCCCGCGGCGAGCTCCAGACCATCGGTGCGACCACGCTGGACGAGTACCGCAAGCACCTGGAGAAGGACGCGGCCCTCGAGCGCCGCTTCCAGCCCATCCAGGTCGCCGAGCCGTCCCTGCCGCACACGATCGAGATCCTCAAGGGTCTGCGCGACCGTTACGAGGCGCACCACCGCGTCTCCATCACGGACGAGGCGCTGGTCCAGGCCGCCACCCTGGCCGACCGGTACATCTCGGACCGCTTCCTGCCGGACAAGGCGATCGACCTGATCGACGAGGCCGGCTCGAGGATGCGCATCCGCCGGATGACCGCGCCGCCGGACCTGCGCGAGTTCGACGAGAAGATCGCCGGCGTCCGCCGCGACAAGGAGTCCGCGATCGACTCGCAGGACTTCGAGAAGGCAGCCTCGCTGCGCGACAAGGAGAAGCAGCTCCTCGCCGCCAAGGCGAAGCGGGAGAAGGAATGGAAGGCCGGCGACATGGACGTCGTCGCCGAGGTCGACGGCGAGCTGATCGCCGAGGTCCTCGCGACCGCCACCGGCATCCCGGTCTTCAAGCTGACCGAGGAGGAGTCCAGCCGCCTGCTCCGCATGGAGGAGGAGCTGCACAAGCGGGTCATCGGCCAGGACGACGCCGTCAAGGCGCTGTCCAAGGCGATCCGCCGTACGCGCGCCGGTCTGAAGGACCCGAAGCGTCCGGGTGGCTCGTTCATCTTCGCCGGTCCGTCCGGTGTCGGTAAGACCGAGCTGTCCAAGGCGCTCGCCGAGTTCCTCTTCGGTGACGAGGACGCGCTGATCTCCCTCGACATGTCGGAGTTCAGCGAGAAGCACACGGTGTCGCGTCTCTTCGGTTCGCCCCCCGGCTACGTGGGCTACGAGGAGGGCGGCCAGCTGACGGAGAAGGTGCGCCGCAAGCCGTTCTCGGTCGTCCTCTTCGACGAGGTCGAGAAGGCCCACCCGGACATCTTCAACTCGCTGCTGCAGATCCTGGAGGACGGTCGTCTGACCGACTCCCAGGGCCGGGTCGTGGACTTCAAGAACACGGTCATCATCATGACGACCAACCTCGGCACCCGGGACATCTCCAAGGGCTTCAACCTGGGCTTCGCCGCCGCGGGCGACACGAAGACCAACTACGAGCGCATGAAGAACAAGGTCTCGGACGAGCTCAAGCAGCACTTCCGGCCCGAGTTCCTCAACCGCGTCGACGACGTGGTGGTCTTCCCGCAGCTGACCCAGGGCGACATCCTGCGGATCGTCGACCTGATGATCGACAAGGTGGACGAGCGCCTGAAGGACCGGGACATGGGCATCGAGCTCTCCCAGTCCGCCAAGGAGCTGCTGTCCAAGAAGGGCTACGACCCCGTCCTGGGCGCCCGGCCGCTGCGCCGGACCATCCAGCGGGAGATCGAGGACTCGCTGTCGGAGAAGATCCTCTTCGGCGAGCTGCGTCCCGGTCACATCGTGGTCGTGGACACGGAGGGCGAGGGCGAGAACCAGACCTTCACCTTCCGCGGCGAGGAGAAGTCGGCCCTGCCCGACGTCCCGCCGATCGAGCAGGCGGCCGGCGGCGCCGGTCCGAACCTGAGCAAGGACGCGTAAGCGCCCAGCCTCACGGCCTGTGAAAGGGGCCGGCACCCGCGAGGGTGCCGGCCCCTTTCGTATGTCCTGGGGCGGTCAGGAGAGCTGGCCGTCGTAGTCCGGGAGCTTGAAGGTGCGCTCGGCGTGGCCGCCGGAGAGGTCGGTGGCGCTGTTGCCGATGTTGGCGATGATCGTGTAGCCCTTGCGCTCGATGTCGATCCGCTGCGCGGTCTTGTACTCGGCGACGTTCCGGAAGAGGTCGATGAAGCCCCGGACGTACAGCCCTGAGGACTCGTAGCCGGCCCGGTCGAGGTTCCACTCCGTGGGCGCGTAGATGATGCCGGGGCGGGCCGTGACGAAGAACAGGTCGACGCCCCGCTCCTCGGCGTAGCGGGCGACCTCCAGGACCGGTTCGTTGGCGGGCTGCGGGAAGCTGAACCCGAAGTCGGTCTCCAGGGCGGTGTTGTCGATGTCGAGGACGATCGCCTGCTTCTCGCCCGGACGGGCGGCGGCGATGCGCTGCTTCACATAGGGCAGGGCCTGGTCCATGACGGCCCGGCAGTCGCGCTGCCAGGTGTCGTAGTCGACGTCCGCCGCGAGGGCGGGGGCGGTGGCCGGGAGAGCGGCGGTGGCCGTCGTGGGGGCTGCGGAGGCGGGTGTGGCCTCTGCGGGGGCGGCGAGGGCCACCAGGGCGGTCGCGGAGACGGCGGTCACCGATACGCGGCGCAACCAGGGGCGTCGGCTTCTCATGTCGTGGGGGTCCTCTCACGTCCGTGACGCTGCCAACATGTCGTGTGCATGCTCGTGTGCGAGGGTGACGCGAGGTGAACCGTAGGGTTACCGGGCGGTAGGCGGCCAGAGGCCTGCGCCACATTTCTCCGCCCGCTTTTTCACTCCCCCGGTGACGTGCCGCACAGGAGCTACGTCACGTACGGCCCGGAATAGTAGAGGGCCATCGAAACTACATCGAACATTCCGGTGGATAGCGCGCCCGATCGGCTTGAAATGGGGCTTTCGCCCCCTGTGAGCCGCGTCTCAGAGGCCGTACATCTCAGTCGGTATCTACGAATTTCCGTCGTAGGTCACACCTTTGCGCCATTTCGGGC
The DNA here is from genome assembly GCF_051903975.1 of Streptomyces sp. P9-2. NCBI lineage: Bacteria > Bacillati > Actinomycetota > Actinomycetes > Kitasatosporales > Streptomycetaceae > Streptomyces > Streptomyces sp. P9-2. The sequence goes on along the minus strand of NZ_CP192633.1, from coordinate 1,095,991 downwards.
GAAAGGGTTACCACTGAATAGCCACCACGCCACGGGTCCCCGTGAGCCGGTGGCTCTCCTCTGTCCCCTCCCCCCATGAGGTTTCGATGTTCGAGCGCGTCACGTCCCGTTTCCCCCGTACGTCCGCCACCCGTACCCGTGCGGCCGTCCTGGCCGCCGGCCTGGGCACCTCGGTCGTCCTGGGAGTCGGGGTCGCGGCCGCCGTCGACAACACGGCCGCGTCCACCACGGCCGGCGCCGTGCAGGCGCAGGCGGCCGCCCAGTCCAAGGCCGCCGAGGCGCAGGCGAAGGCCGTCCAGGCGCAGGCCGAGAAGGCGGCGAAGGCCGCCGAGGCGAAGAAGGCCGCTGCCGCCAAGGCCGCGCAGGCCAAGAAGGCGGCGAAGGCCGCGGCCAAGAAGAAGGCCGCCTCCTGGATCGACCCGGTGAAGTCCTACAAGCTGTCGGCGAGCTTCGCGGCGAACGGCGGCATGTGGGCGCACAAGCACTCCGGCCAGGACTACGCGGTCCCGACCGGCACCCCGGTGATGGCCGCCCACGGCGGCACGGTCGTCAAGGCCGGCGGCAACGGCGCGGGCGACGGTCCCGCGTACGGCAACGCCATCGTGATCAAGCACGGCAACAAGACGTACTCGCAGTACGCCCACCTGTCGTCCGTGAACGTGAAGGTCGGCCAGGTCGTGAAGACCGGCCAGAAGATCGCCCTGTCCGGCAACACCGGCAACTCCAGCGGTCCGCACCTGCACTTCGAGATCCGCACCACCCCGAACTACGGCTCCGCCGTGGACCCGGCGAAGTTCCTCCGCAGCCACGGCGCGACGGTCTGACCCGCGGGGAGCGGACGGAAGCGACCGCCTGGGCCCTAGTCGCCCGCCGTGTGCCGGTGGGCCTGGGTGATCAGATCGACGGCGACCTCGAGAACGGCTTCACGCCGCTTCCCGGGGTCGCTTTCGACTTCCTGGAGGACGTGCATCCCGGCGTGCAGCGTGAACAGGGCGCTGATGCAGCGCACCTGGTCGACCAGGTCGGCGTCGGGGTCGATGAGGATGTCCCGCAGACCGAGCATCTTCGTCTTGAACATGTCGCCGATGCGCAGCTCGCGGATGGTCGCCTGGTTCTCCTGCATGAAGCGGAAGAGCGGGGCGGCCTCCATCAGCGCCGCGCTGTAGCGGCGGATGATCTCCTGCTTGGTCTCCAGCGAGTGCGGCTGCCGGCGCCCCCACTCGATCAGGTCCTCGATGGGCCGGGAGAGATCCTCGAAGATCGACACGAGGATCTCTTCCTTGGTCTTGAAGTGGTAGTAGAGCGCCGCCTTGGTGACGTCCAGCCGCTCGGCGATCTCGCGCAGCGAGGTCTTCTCGTAGCCCTGCTCGGCGAAGAGTCCGAGCGCCACTTCCTGGATGCGCTGGCGGGTGTTCCCGCGGCGCCGCTGCCTGGTGCCGTCCATGGTGCCGCCCATCTTTCCCCTCGGACCCTCTTGACGAAAACTTACTTGACGCCCGGCTAGTTACGCGACTAGCTTCCCCGTCGTAGTCAACTAGCCGGGCGGCAAGTAAGTAAAGACGGGTCACCCGAGGGTGGCCGGGGGAGTGGGATCCATGACGGACACAGTGGCGGCGGGGGCCGCACCGACGGACGGCGCGAAACAGCCGCGGAGCGTGCGGGTGGTGCTGCTCGCGCTCATGATCGCGATGATGCTCGCGATGCTCGACAACATGATCATCGGCACCGCGATGCCGACGATCGTGGGTGAGCTGGGCGGCCTGGAGCACCTCTCCTGGGTGGTCACGGCGTACACGCTGGCCACCGCGGCCTCCACCCCGGTGTGGGGCAAGATCGGCGACATGTACGGGCGCAAGGGCTCGTTCGTCACCTCCATCGTGATCTTCCTGATCGGCTCCGCGCTGAGCGGCATGGCGCAGGACATGGGCCAGCTCATCGCGTTCCGCGCGGTGCAGGGCCTGGGCGCGGGCGGCCTGATGGTCGGCGTCATGGCGATCATCGGCGACCTGATCCCGCCCCGGGAGCGCGGCAAGTACCAGGGCATGATGGCAGCCGTGATGGCCCTCGCGATGATCGGCGGGCCGCTCGTCGGCGGCACCATCACCGACAACTGGGGCTGGCGCTGGGCCTTCTACATCAACCTGCCGCTCGGCGTGATCGCCCTCGCCGCGATCGGGGTGGTGCTGCACCTGCCGAGGAAGCGGTCGCAGGCGGGCATCGACTACCTCGGCGTGACGCTGCTGACCGTCGGCATCACCGCGATCGTCCTGGTCACCACCTGGGGCGGCACCGAGTACGCGTGGACGTCCACGCGGATCATGGAGCTGATCGCCCTCGGCGTCGCGTCCCTGGTGGGCTTCGTGTTCTGGCAGACCCGGGCCGCCGAGCCCGTGGTGCCGCTGCACATCTTCCGCAGCCGCAACTTCACGCTGATGTCCGTCATCGGCTTCATCGTGGGCTTCGTGATGTTCGGCGCGACGCTCTTCCTGCCGCTGTACCAGCAGTCCGTGCAGGGCGCCTCGGCGACCAACTCCGGTCTGCTGCTCCTGCCGATGCTCGGCGCGATGCTGGTCACCTCGATGGTCGCGGGCCGGGTGACGACGAACACCGGCCGCTACAAGGTGTTCCCGGTGGTGGGCAGCGCCCTGCTGATCGTGGGCCTGTACCTGCTGTCCACGATGGACACCGGGACCTCCCGCCTCACCTCCGGCGTCTTCATGGCCGTCGTCGGCCTCGGCATGGGCTGTCTGATGCAGATCACCATGCTGGTCGCGCAGAACAGCGTGGAGCTGAAGGACATGGGCGTGGCGTCCTCCACGACCACCCTGTTCCGCACCCTCGGCTCGTCCTTCGGCGTCGCGGTGATGGGCGCGCTGTTCAACCACCGCGTCCAGGACGTCATGGCGGAGCGGGCGGGCGCGCTCGGCTCCAAGGTGACCGAGCAGTCCGCCCAGCTCGACGCGGCGAGCCTGGCGAAGCTGCCGGAAGCCGCCCGCGAGGCCTACCAGCACGCGGTCTCCTCGGGCACGCACGGGGCGTTCCTGCTGGGCGCGGCGGTGGCGGTCCTCTCACTGGCGGCGTCGGTCTTCGTCAGGGAGGTCCCGCTGAAGGGAGCGGGGCCGCAACGGGAGGAGGCTCCCGTGGCGGCGCCGGAGACGGTCTGAGACGCGGGGGCTTCCGGGGCGCCCATCGCCGCGGGCCCCGCAGGCCCCGCAGGGGGCTTACGCCGGCGTCCGCGTCGCTCTGAGACACCGGGGGCTTCTGGGGCGTCCGCGCGCCCCGGCCCCGCAGCGCGAGGGCGCCCCCGTGCCATGCCGGTGCCCGCGTCGGTCCGAGGCGCCTCGAGTTCCGGGGCGCCCTCACGCCCATCACAGGGGCTTCCGGGGTGCCCCCGGAAACCCCCTTCTCACTGCCCCAGCACCGGATAGCTCCCCGTGTTCGTCGGGGCGTGTTCCGGGAGCCAGAGGACGGCTGCCGCGCCCTCGGGCGGGGTGTCGGACGGGGCGCCTGCCGGGCGGACGTTGCGGAAGGTCAGGCGGGCGCCCAGGACGCGGGCCTGACCGGCCGCGATGGTCAGGCCCAGGCCGTGGCCCCGGCCCGCGCGGTCCGCGCTGCCGGTGCGGAAGCGGCTCGGCCCCTCGGCGAGCAGGTCCTCCGGGAAGCCGGGCCCGTGGTCGCGGACCCGGACGACCCGGCCCTCCACGGTGACCTCGATGGGCGGAGCCCCGTGCCGCGCCGCGTTGGCGAGCAGGTTGAACAGCACCCGCTCGAGCCGCCGCGGGTCGGTGGTGACCTCCGACTCGTGCGTCACGCGGACGACCACGTCCGGGTCCTTCGCCGCGACCCGGCGGGCGACGAACTCGCCGAGCAGGATGTCCTGCAGCTCGGCCCGTTCGGAGGCGCTGTCGAGGCGGGCGACCTCCAGGACGTCCTCGACGAGGGTGCGCATCGCGCGCGCACGGTCCTGCACCAGCTCCGTGGGGCGGCCCGGGGGCAGCAGCTCCGCCGCGGTGAGCAGACCGGTCACCGGGGTGCGCAGCTCGTGGGCGATGTCGGCGGTGACCCGGCGCTCGGCCTCCAGCCGCTGCCGCAGCGCGTCCGCCATGGCGTCCACCGCGCTGGCCAGGTCGTCGGTCTCGTCCCGCACCACCCCGCCGATGGCGTCCCGCACCCGTACGTCCGTCTCGCCCCCCGCGACCCGGTTGGCCGCCGTGGCCGCCTTGCGCAGCCGCCGCGACAGGTGCCCGCCGATGAGCACGCCGAGCGCGCACCCGCCGAACACGGTCGCGAGGGAGCCGATCCACAGGGCCTGGTCGAGATCCTTGAGGATGTCCGAGCTGCGGTCGGTGAAGCCGGAGTGCAGCGACATCACGTGCCCGTTCTTCAGCGGCACCGCCGCCCAGATGTCCGGCGCGCCGCCCCGGTCGGCGACGTACGTGGCGCGGCGGCCCTGCTCGACCTTGGCGCGCAGCTCCGCCGGCAGCTGCGGGTCGTCGATCTTGGTGTTGGGGAAGTTCAGCCGCCCGGACAGCTCGTAGTTCCGCTGGGCGATCATGATGCGTTCGTCGGCCAGGTCGCGGGCGTTGTCCAGCATCGACACCCGGGCCGCGTTGTGCACGACCAGGCTGAGCGCGACCGCCACCAGCGCGCCGACCAGCGCGATGGCCGCGCTGAGCTTCCATCGCAGGCCCGCGCCGATGTTGGCCTGCCGTACGAACGCCGTCGCCAGGCGCCGGAAGGGTCCCCGCATCCGTCCGCTCAGGCCTTCAGTTTGTAGCCGAAGCCGCGGACCGTCTCGATCCGGTCCTGGCCGATCTTCGCGCGCAGCCGCTGCACATGGACGTCGACCACCCGGGTGTCCCCGCCCCAGCCGTACTCCCAGACGCGCTCCAGCAGCTTGTCACGGGTGAGGACGGTGCCCGGCGCGGCGGAGAACTCCAGCAGCAGCCGCATCTCGGTCGGGGTGAGCGCGACCGGCCGGCCGGCCTTGCGCACCTCCATGCCCTCGGTGTCGATCTCCAGCTCACCGAAGGCCAGCACGGGCCCGGCGTCCTCGTCGTCCTGCCCGGCGCCCGCGCCGCCCGCCCGCTCGAAGCGGCGCAGCACCGCGCGGATCCGGGCGACCAGGACCGCGCCGTCGAACGGCTTGGTCACGTAGTCGTCGGCGCCCGCCTCCAGGCCCAGCACCACGTCGATGGCGTCGGCCCGCGCCGACAGCATGATCACCGGCACGGTCGACTCGTCCCGTATCCGCCGGCACAGGCTGACGCCGTCCAGGCCGGGCACCATGACGTCGAGGAGCGCGATGTCCGGCCGGTCGGCGCGGAACGCCTCCAGACCCGACAGCCCGTCGGGCATCGCGGTGACCGCGAAGCCGTCCCGCTCCAGCGTGAGCTGGGTGGCCTCACGGATGACGTCGTCGTCCTCGACGAACAGGACATGGGTCTGGTCTGCCATCCCGCTGCTCTCAGTTCTCGTGTGATCCCGGGCGGGGCGTGCCCCGTGGGTCCTGGCTGCCCACCCCACGGGACGCACCGGCCGCGCGACGGGTTCACCCCTTCATCGTGCGAGGGCCCGCCGGCGGTTCCCGCTGTGAGCCATGTCTCAGCTGTCCGGCGCCGGTGTCGGCACCGCGCCGGCGACCGGCCCGTACTCGTTGTGCGTGCGGTACTTCTCGTCGAACCGGCCGGAGATCCAGCGGTACGTGATCACGACCTCGCCGGACGGGCTCGACACCGGGTCGCCGCGGTCGTAGACCTGCTTGGTCACCACCAGGTCCCCCCGGTCGATCTCGGCGTAGACCGGCGGCTCCTCCGCGCTGAACACGTTGACGTAGCCGTCGCCCTGGTGCCGGTACACGTACGCGCCGATGCCGACGGCGTCACCGCAGGTCAGCACGTTGACGACGACGTCGTCGCGGGCCTCCCCGGTGAGGTTGCCGTAGCTGACGTCCACCGGGTACTCGTCGGCGACGCAGGGCTTCAGCTCCCGCTTCACCTCGTCCGACACGGCCGGGTCCTTCATGATCAGCCGCACCGCGTCCACCCGGTCGGGCGTCGGCGAGGACGCGGTCGCGGGGGCGGCCGGGCTGGCCCCGCCGTCGACACGGGCCGGGCCCTCGTCCCGGGCGCCGGTGCCGCTCGCGCCGCATCCGGTGCCGAACAGCGCGACGGCGGCGAGCACGGCCGTCGCCGTACTCGCCGTCCGGGCGGTGGACCGGGCCCGAAGGGGCCCCGGGCCGGTCAGGCCGCGCAACGCTCCCGCTCCTCACGCTCCAGCGCGCGTGCGTCCGACTCGCGGGACTCCAGCTCCTCGCGGAGCCGGGCCAGCGCCCGGTGCAGCGTGCTCTTGACCGTTCCGGCCGACATGCCGAGCGCGGCGGCCGTCTCGTCCGTGGACATCTGCTCCCAGTGTCGCAGCACCACGACACTGCGCTGCTTCGGGGCGAGGACCTTCAGCACGTCCATCAGCAGGGCGCGGTCCGCGTACTGCTCGGTGGCGTCCTCCACGCGCGACTCGGGGAGCTGCTCGGTGGGCACCTCCTCCAGCTTCCGCGCCCGCCACCACTCCGTCCGCGTGTTGATCATGACGCGGCGCAGATAGGCGTCGGCCAGCCGCTTGTCCTCGATGGTCTCCCAGCGGCCGTAGGTGCGCACCAGCGCGGTCTGCAGCAGGTCCTGCGCCTCGATGGGGTCCGGGACCAGGCGCCGGGCGCTGCGCAGCAGCGCGTCCTGCCGGGTGCGGACGTACTCCTCGAACTCGAGCACCTCGCCCTTCGCCATGGTGTACCGCCTTCCGGTCCCCGTTCCGGCCCGCCCCCGCGGGCCGGCCGTACCGCTCGTGTTCCGTCTGTCGTGCTCCGGTCGAGCACGCAATCGAAACTACGGAGGCGTTGTCACGGCACTGTGCGGAGCACCCTGCGGTCCGCCCTCGGGTGTCCGTCGGTTGTGTAACGGAGGGACGAACGGGACGAAGGGGTGAGGCGTTCGGTACGGGTATGGGGCGGTACGCCCGTCATGCGCGGTGGGACGGGTGTGAACCGTGTGACGGGCGAGGGACCGGAATCAGGTCAGCGGCAGCCGGTACAGGCCACCCGGCATCGGCTCCACCAGGCCGTCCGACACGAGCCCGTCCAGCGCGCGGGCGCGCTGCACCGGCTCGTGCCACACCCGGTCCAGCGCCGCCTGCGGCACCGGCCCGTGCGCCTCCCGCAGCACGGCGAGGAGCCGGCCGCGGACCTGACGGTCGGTGCCCGCGTACGTCTGCCCGCGGCGCGGCGGACCCTCGTGCGCGGGCTTGCCCGCCAGCCGCCAGGCACACTGCGCGGCGATCGGGCAGCGGTGGCACGCCTCGTTCTTCGCCGTGCACACGAGCGCGCCCAGCTCCATGGAGGCGGCGGCCCACCGGGCGGCCGTGGCCGCGTCCTCCGGCAGCAGCGCGCGGGCGAGCCGGCGCTCCGCGGCGGTGGTGGCGTTCGGCGGGTACTGCGTGCCGCTGACCGCGCGGGCGAACACCCGGCGGACGTTGGTGTCCAGCACCGCGTGCCGCTGCCCGTAGGCGAACGACGCCACGGCCGCGGCGGTGTACTCGCCGATGCCGGGCAGCGCGAGCAGCTGGGCGTGGTCGGACGGTACGTCGCCGCCGTGCCGTTCCGTTATGGCCACGGCGGCTCCGTGCAGCCGCAGGGCGCGGCGCGGGTAGCCGAGCCGGCCCCAGGCGCGGACGGCCTCGCCGGGCGCCTCGGCGGCGAGGTCGGCGGGGCGCGGCCACCGGGCCATCCACTGCTCGTAGACGGGCAGCACCCGGTTGACGGGGGTCTGCTGCAGCATGAACTCACTGACCATCACCCCCCACGCGCCGGCCTCCGGGCGCCGCCACGGAAGGTCCCGGGCGTGCTCGTCGAACCAGTCGATGACGGGGGAGTGCAGCGGCTCACCGGGAGCACGCTCGGACACGGAATCGGCGGCGGTGCCGTACGGGGGCTTCGTGGGAGCAGTCATGACTCGTCGATCCTGCCACGCCGCACCCCGCGGACGGCCGAGCGCCACGGGGAAGGGGCGTTCGTTCCCCGAGCGGGCAGGGAGAGTGCGGCCGCACGGGGGAGGCCGGGGCCGCGTGCCGGGCCGTCCCGGCCGGGGTGGGGGAGGGGGGAGGGGGTGTGTGGCCTGGCGGTCGGCAGGGGCGGGGTGTGTGCCGCCGCGTGGGGGACGGGAGGGCGGCGGGCTTGGGTGCCGGGCCCTCCCGGAAGGTGACGCCGGACCTGACGATCGGCAGGGGCGGGCGGCCTGCGGCCGCTTGTAGCGTCGGTCGCATGGACCGTGCCCGTACGGCCGCGCCCGCCGGGCGCGTGGACCGTGCCCGTACCGCCGCGCTCGCCGGGCGCTGCCTGCTCTGGGCGGCGCTCGTCCTCCCGGGCGTGTGCGCCGGCGCGCTCGGGCTGAGCGAGCCGCGCCCCGTGTGGCAGCAGGCGGCCGGGGCCGGTGTGCTCGCCGCCGCCACCGCCCTCGCCCGCCGCGGTCCCCTCATGGCGTTCGTCCTGACGGCCGCCCTGTGCCTGGCCGACGCGCCCGCGCTGTTCAGCCTCTCCTACGGCCCCGCGCTCGCCGTGTTCGCCCTGCTGCTCGGGCTGCGGGCGGAACGCACCGGCCCCGCCGCCCTGACCTTCGCCGCCGTGGCCGCCGCCGGCACCGTGCGGATCGCGCTGGGCGGGGGCGACCCGGTCCCGCCGTGGCTGGTGATGACCGGCACCCTCCTCTTCGGGTGCGTCCTGCCCTGGCTGGGCGGGCGCTACTGGCGGCAGAGCCGTGAGCTGACCGCCGCGGGCTGGCTGCGGGCGGCCCGCCTGGAGGAGGAGCAGCGGTTCGCCGAGGAGCGGGCGCGGCTGCGCGAGCGGGCGCGGATCGCCCAGGACATGCACGACTCCCTCGGCCACGAGCTGAGCCTGCTCGCGCTGCGGGCAGGGGTCCTCCAGGTCGCGCCGGACCTGCCCGGACATCACCGGGCCGCCGCGGCCGACCTGCGGGCGGCGGCCGCGGACGCGACGGACCGGCTGCACCGCATCATCGGCGTGCTGCGTGAGGGCGACGACGAGCCGCTCCCGCTCGCCCCGGCCGGGGAGACCGTCGAACAGCTCGTCGCCCGCGCCGCCGGCTCCGGGCTGCCGGTGCGCTGCGATACCGACGGACGGCCGGTCGAGCCGGGCGGGGTGGCGGAACGGCTGCTGTACCGCGTGGCCCGGGAGGCGCTGACCAACGCGGCCCGGCACGCACCGGGCGCCCCTGTCGTCGTGGAGCTGACCGGCGGTCCTGGAGCGACCGTCACCGTCACCAACGGACGCGCTACGGAGCCGGGTTCGTCGCCCTCCGGCGGCGGTACGGGCCTGCGCGGGCTGCGCGCGGCCGTCACGGCGGTCGGCGGGACCTTCGAGGCGGGACCGCACGGGGGCGGCTACCGGGTGCGGGCCCACCTCCCCGCGCGGCTGGACGGGCCCTCAGCGCCGTCCCGTGCGCCCTCCGCGCCCCTCACCCGCGCCCGCCGCCGGGTGGCGACCGCGCTGGGGGCCGCCGCGGGCGCGGGCGTCGCCCTGGTCGCGGCGGCGGCGGGCTGGTACGCGTACACCGAGACGCACGCGGTCCTCGAACCCGCCGCCTACGCCGCCCTCCGCCCCGGCACGCCGCTCACCGCCCTCGACCTGCCCGACCGGCAGATCCAGGACCCGCCGACGGACCGCGCCCCCGCCCCGCCCGAGGGCGCCGACTGCCGCTACTACCGCGCGAGCGGCGAACTGTTCGTCTCCGTCGACCACTACCGCCTCTGCTTCGACCACGCGGGCCGTCTGGTCGCCAAGGACGTCGTCCCGCGCGCGGGCGGCCGAACGGGCGCCACCCACGAGGAGTCCACGCCATGATCCGGGTCCTGCTGGCCGACGACGAGGCGATGGTGCGGGCCGGGGTGCGCGCCATCCTGGACAGCGGCGGCGAGGCGGAGGTCGTCGCCGAGGCGGGCGACGGACGCGAGGCCGTCGAACTGGCCCGCGCGCACCGCCCCGACGTGGCCCTGCTCGACGTCCGCATGCCCCGCCTGGACGGGCTCGCGGCGGCCGAGGAGATCGTCCGCACCGTTCCCGGCACGGCCGTCGCCGTCCTCACCACCTTCTCCGAACGCGACTACGTGGCGCGGGCGTTGGCCGGCGGCGCGACCGGCTTCCTGCTGAAGTCCGGCGACCCGTACGAACTCCTCGCGGGCGTACGGGCGGTGGCGGGCGGCGCGGCCTTCCTGTCGCCCAAGGTCGCCCGGTACGTGATCGAAGGGCTCGGCGGGACCGACGGCGGCGGGCGGCTCGCCCGGGAGGCGGAGGCGCGGGCCCGCGTGGAGGCCCTCAGCCCGCGCGAGCGTGAGGTGCTGGGCCTGGTCGGGGCCGGGCTGTCCAACCCGGAGATCGCCGCCCGGCTGCACCTCGTCGAAGGCACGGTGAAGGCGTACGTGAGCGCGGTCCTGGAACGGCTCGGCGTGCGCAATCGCGTACAGGCGGCGATCGTCGCGTACGAGGCGGGGCTGGTGGACAGATGACTGCGGTCAGGGGCGGCGGTGGGAGGCGTGGGGGAGGGCGACGGACCGCGGGCCCGGGCCGGTGATCCACCGCGACACGGGCGCCGTCGAGCCGCGCACGGCTTCCGTGAGCCGCGTCGCGGGTCCCGTGGCCAGGGCGACGACGGTCAGTGCGACGGCGGCGCCCAGCAACAGGCCGGCGGCCACGTCGTGCGGGTAGTGCACGCCCACGAACACCCGTGAGAACGCGGCGAGTACGGCGAGCGGGGCGGTCAGCCAGACCAGGGTCCTGCGCACCAGGACCAGTGCCGCGGCGGAGGCGCCCGCGATGGTGGCGTGGTTGCTCGGGAAGGACCAGTCGCCGTACGGCGGGCACTCCGCCAGCGAGGGGGCGGCGCCGGTCACCGCACGGCACGGACGCTCCTCCGTCACCACGGACTTGAGCACCTCACTGCAGATGAACGCCACAGCCGTGGCCAGGGGTGCAAGGACCGCGATCGCGAACGCGCGGCTGTCGGACCGACGTGCGCGCCACCAGCCGAGGGCGAACAGCGCGACGAACACGAGGAGTCCGGCCTCCGTCCCGATCTCCGCCGTGTGCCGCAGCCACGCCGGGGCGTCGTGCGCGTGGTCGGTGATGTCGCGGTACAGCCCGCTGTCCACAAAGTCCATGGTCACCGACCGTAAGGGAACGATCGGAACGGTCACACCCAGCGATCGTCGGGTGCGGTACCTGACGAAAGACAGGGGTGTGCGGCCGGTTACCGGGATGATGATCCGTAAAAGTTGCGCGCGGAGCGGCGGGTGGGACAAGCGAACGCTCGGATCTCTCGTACAGTTTGCGCCGTGGGATCTCTGCGCAATCCGGTCGGGCCGCTTCCCTCCTCCATCTACTGGCGTCGGAGGGCCGTACTGCTGTCCGTGCTCGCCCTGTTGGCGTTGTTGATCACCTGGGTCGTGGTCTCCGCCGGCGGGAACGGCAAAGGCTCGAACAACGGGGCCAACGGCAAGAATCCGGTGCACACGATCACGCCGGGGCCGTCCGGTTCGGGTCCCGCGATCAGTCAGGCGCCGGGTGGGCGCGACGAGACGGGGGACGGCGGGTCGGAGGGGTCCGGGGGCGGTTCCGGTGACTCCGGGGGCTCGTCCGGTTCCGGTTCTGACGGCGCGAGCGGTGACGGTGACCCGGCGGACTCCGCGGGGTCCGGGGGCGCGGAGGGTTCGGGCGGCGGTGCGGGCGGTAGCGCCGGTGGCGGTTCCGAGGGCGGTACGTCCGCGGGGGTCGGCGCGGGGGACGCGCTGCCGGCCGGGTCCGGGTCGGGGCTGCCCAACTGCTCGGCGAGCGCGGTCCGTTTCAGTCTGCGGAGCGAGCGGAACACGTACGGGCCTGGGGAGACGCCTACGTTCTTGCTCACCGCGCGGAACACTTCCGGGAGTGACTGCAAGATCGATCTCGGTCCTGAGCGGACGGTTCTGACGGTGTCGCAGGCCACGGACGACGACACGTTCTGGGCGTCGGACGACTGCCCCAAGGGGGCGCGGAGTTTGGCGTTCCGTGTGCCGGCCGGGGACAGCATCACGTACACCGTGAAGTGGGACCGGAAGCCGAGCGCGGCGGAGTGTGCGACGCCCAAGGCGGGGGCGGCCAAGCCGGGGACGTATCTGGTCGAGGCGAAGGCGCCTGGGTTTGAGAAGGTGCGGACGTCGTTCGTGCTGAAGGCTGACTAGGGGGCCTTCAGGTCGCGGTCGCCTGCGGGGCGGTGGGGGCTGGTCGCGCAGTTCCCCGCGCCCCTGTTGGGGTGGCTGAGGTTCGTCTTCGGCTGCGGGCCGGTGGGGGTTTGTCGCGCAGTTCCCCGCGCCCCTAACGGGGCTTCACCTGCGGGCCGGTGGGGGTTTGTCGCGCAGTTCCCCGCGCCCCTAACGGGGCTTCACCTGCGGGCCGGTGGGGGCTGGTCGCGCAGTTCCCCGCGCCTCTGTCGGGCGTTGGACTACACGTAGCGTTCCAGGATGCTGCTTTCCGCCAGGCGGGAGAGGCCCTCTCGGACGCTGCGGGCTCGGGCCTCGCCGACTCCGTCCACCGTCTGGAGGTCGTCCACGCTCGCGGCGAGCAGCTTCTGCAGGCCGCCGAAGTGTTCCACCAGGCGGTCGATGATCGCCCCGGGAAGGCGCGGGACCTTCGCCAGGAGGCGGAAGCCGCGCGGCGACACCGCCGAGTCCAGGGTCTCCGGGGAGCCCGTGTAGCCGAGCGCCCGCGCCACCGTCGGCAGCTCCAGCAGCTCCGCGTGCGTGAGGACGTTCAGCTCGTGCAGCGCCTCGTCGACCGTGCGGGAGCGCTTCGCGGTCGGCTCGGGGACGTAGTCCCGTACGACCAGTTCGCGCTCCGGCTCCACGCCCGCGATCAACTCGTCCAGCTGGAGGGCGAGAAGACGGCCGTCGGTGCCCAGTTCGACCACGTATTCGGCGATTTCGGTGGCGATGCGGCGCACCATCTCCAGGCGCTGCGCGACCGCGGAGACGTCCCGGACCGTCACCAGGTCCTCGATCTCCAGCGCGGACAGCGTGCCCGCGACCTCGTCGAGGCGGAGCTTGTACCGCTCCAGGGTGGCGAGGGCCTGGTTGGCGCGGGACAGGATCGCCGCCGAGTCCTCCAGGACGCGGCGCTGACCGTCGACGTACAGGGCGATCAGGCGCATCGACTGGGAGACGGAGACCACAGGGAAGCCGACCTGCTTGCTCACGCGGTCGGCCGTGCGGTGCCGGGTGCCGGTCTCCTCGGTGGGGATCGTCGGGTCCGGGACCAGCTGCACGCCGGCCCGCAGGATCTTCGACAGGTCCGAGGACAGCACGATGCCGCCGTCCAGCTTGCACAGCTCCCGCAGCCGGGTCGCGGTGAACTCCACGTCCAGTACGAAGCCGCCGCTGCACAGCGCCTCGACGGTCTTGTCCGAGCCGAGCACGATGAGTCCGCCCGTGTTGCCGCGGAGCACGCGCTCCAGGCCGTCACGCAGGGCGGTACCGGGTGCCACGGCGCTCAGCGAGGCGCGCATCAGGCCATCGGAACCGGCACTCCCACCGGACTTTCCGGGAGCTGCTGCCCGGTCGTTGGCTGCCACTGCACTCCTCCGGTCGCAGGTTCTGGGCGCCCCCGCGCTTCGTACGGACGGGCGAGACCTGGGCAAAGTCTACCGGCGGTCCTCCGGCTCCCGTGGGGCCTCTCGCCGACGGGAGCGGGGAAGGACCCGCAGCGCGTCCCCTATGTCCGCCACTTCCAGTACCTTCATGCCCGCCGGAACCTTGCCCGGGTCGCCCGGCACCAGGGCGTGCGTGAAGCCCAGGCGGTGCGCCTCGGCGAGCCTGCGCTGCACGCCCGTGACGCGTCTCACCTCGCCCGCGAGGCCGACTTCGCCGATCGCGACGAGGTTCTTCGGCAGCGGGGTGTCGCTCGCGGCGGACGCCAGGGCGAGCGCGACGGCCAGGTCCGCGGCCGGCTCGGAGAGCTTCACGCCGCCGACCGTCGCGGAGTAGATGTCCCTTTTGCCCAAGGCGCTGATCCGGCCGCGCTGTTCCAGCACGGCCAGCATCATCGAGACGCGGGAGGTCTCCAGGCCGGAGGTGGTGCGGCGGGGGGAGGGGATCTGCGAGTCGACGGTGAGCGCCTGCACCTCGGCGACCAGCGGGCGGCGGCCCTCCAGGGTGACGGTGAGACAGGTGCCCGGGACCGGTTCGTCACGACGGGTCAGGAAAAGTCCGCTCGGGTCGGCGAGGCCCGTGATGCCCTCGTCGTGCAGTTCGAAGCAGCCGACCTCGTCGGTCGTGCCGTAGCGGTTCTTGACGCCGCGGACCAGGCGCAGGCGGGCGTGGCGGTCGCCCTCGAAGTGCAGCACCACGTCGACCAGGTGCTCCAGGAGGCGGGGGCCCGCGATGGCGCCGTCCTTGGTGACGTGTCCCACGAGGAGCGTGGACATCCCGCGCTCCTTGGAGGCGCGGATCAGCGCGCCCGCCACCTCGCGCACCTGGGCCATGCCGCCGGGCGCGCCGTCGATCTCGGGGGACGCGACCGTCTGCACCGAGTCCAGGATCAGCAGCGACGGCTTCACCGCGTCCAAGTGGCCGAGAACGGCGGACAGATCCGTCTCGGCGGCGAGGTAGAGGTGGTCGTCGATGGCGTGGATACGGTCGGCCCGCAGCCGGACCTGACTCGCCGACTCCTCACCCGTGACGTACAGGGTGCGGTGCTCGTCGCTCGCGGACTTGGCGGCGACGTCCAGCAGCAGCGTGGACTTGCCCACACCCGGCTCGCCCGCGACCAGCACCACGGCGCCGGGCACGAGCCCGCCGCCGAGCACCCGGTCCAGCTCGGGCACGCCCGTGGAGCGGGCGGTGGCCTGCTTCCCGTCGACCTGCCCGATGGGCAGCGCGGACGTGGTGACCCGCCCCGGCGCGGTCGTCCGCACGGCGGGCGCCGCACCGTACTCCTCGACCGTCCCCCAGGCCTGGCACTCGGGACACCGCCCGAGCCACTTGGCCGTCTGCCATCCGCACTCGGTGCAGCGGTAGGACGGACGGTCCTTGGAGGTCTTGGTACGGGCAGCCATGCCCAAAAGGTAACGGCCCCCTCTGACACCGGGGCCCCGCCCCCGCCCGGAGCGGGCCGGCGTGGCCTTCGACCCGCCGGGTGCGCCGCCGCGCCGCGACGGCCGGCCCCCGGCCCGACAGGCTGTCCTGACACCCTGACGGCGAGGGTCGTCCGCCCTCGTGCGGGCCGCGGTGCGAGGCCGCCCGGGGGCGGGGCACGGCTGGGCGCATCGCCCCTGCCGTGGGCGCCGGATGGCGCCCGCCGGGCTCGGCCGGGCCACGCCCGGCGGACGCCGGGCGAACCGTCCCGCATCCGCGGCGCCCGAGGGCCCCGTGCGCCGTGCGGGCACGGCGCCCGGGTGTCCGGGCCGGGAAGGGCGTCCCAGCGGCCCGCAGCGGCCGCAAGCCCCCTTCCGCCGTGCGGGCGCGGCCCGTCCGGGTGCCGAGGAGGCCGGGGCGGGAGGTCCCGGCGGGGCTCGGAAGGCGCACGCGTCCCAGACGCGGCCCGCCCCGTGTCGTGGCCGCTCACCGGGCGGGGAAAGGTTCCTGTCCCCGGATTGAGGGATCGTTTCACCCGTACGGATTAAAAGTGCGCACGGCGCCGGAAGGCGTCGCCCCACGGCCCCTACGGTCGCCGAATGACGAGCAGCGGCCCGGACACCTCGACCCGTACGTCCACCCGTACGACCGGAACCCACCGGACGCACCGGGAAGCGCGCGACCGAGCGGCCGCGCGCACGCTGGCCCGGCGGCCGGCCGACCGCTACGAGCCGCATCTGGACGGCCTGTTCACCTACTGCCTGTCCGTCCTGTGCGACCACGACGCGGCGACCGCCGCCCTGGCCGACGCGCTCCACCTCGCGGAGCGCCGCGACCGGCACGTCCCGGACGAACTCGGCAGCCTCCGGGCGTGGCTGTACGCCCTCGCCCGCTGGGCGTGTCTGCGCAAGCTGGCCGAGGCCCGGCAGAAACGTCAGGCCTCGCACGCCGGCGGCCGCTCCGCCAGGCAGCGCGCCTCCCAGGAACACCAGGACGCCCCCGCCGTACCCCCCGAGGAGCAGGAGCGGCGCCGTCGTGAACTCGCCGCGCTGGCCTGGCCGGAGGCCGCCGGGACCAGCCCGGAGCAGCGCGAGGCGCTCGAGCTCGCCGTACGGCACCGTCTCGCCGCCCACGAGGTCGCCGCCGTGCTCGGCATGGCCCCGGCCGCGGCGCGCGAGCTGCTCGCCACCGCCGCCTGCGAGGTGGAGCGCACCCGCGCGGCCCTCGCCGTCGTGGAGACCGGCGCCTGTCCGGGCGTGGCGCACCTCACCGGCGACCCGGGGATGGTGCTCGGCACCACGCTGCGCCGCGAACTCGTCCGCCATGTCGACGACTGCCCGCGCTGCCGCCGTACCGCCGAGCGGGCCGTCCCGGGACGGTGGCCCGGCACCAGCGTCACCCCGGACACCCTGCCCCTCGTGCCCGCGCCCACCGCCGCCCTGAACACCGCCCTCACGCACCACCCCCGTCCGCGCGGCGGCGCACCCCGTTTCGACCGGCGCGGCTTCCCCATGGACCCCAAGGACCGTGTCGCCCGCCGCGACCGCCTCCGCGCGCGTGCCGTCACGACGACCGTCGTCGCCACGGTCGTCGCCGCGCCCGTGCTGGCGCTGTGGGCCGCCTACCGGGGCACCCCGGTGGGCGAGGGACTGGGCGGCGGCCCGTCCTCCGCCCGCGAGGACGGCACCGTGGACTTCGACGGCGAGGGCGGCGCCGGCTACGAGAACGCGGGCAACGCCGAGCCCCGCCCCGGCGCCCGCTTCGGAGCCGACGGCGAACCGGACGTGTCCGTGGAGGTCGTCGAGGTCGCCGGCGCCGGGCACAAGGGCGCCGCCGCGCTGGGCGTGACGGCCGCCCGGAGCGGCGACACCACGCTGATCACCCTGACCGCGCGGGGCGACCGACCGGTCCGCTGGTCCGCGTCCACCGGCGCCTCCTGGCTCTACCTGAACCGCTCGTCGGGCACCCTCGCCCCGGGCGAGTCGGTCACGCTCCGGGTCTTCGTCGACCAGCTGCGCGAGCCGGCCGGCCACTGGCGGGCCACGGTGGCGATCGCCCCGGCGGGCTCGGTGGTGTCCATCGAGGGGTACGGCCCCGCCCCGGCCGGCCCGGTCACCGGCTCCCCGTCGGCCCCGGGCACCCCGAGCGGCCCGCCCCCGTCGCCCTCGCACCCGGACCCCACGCCGACGACCCCGACGCCCTCGGATCCCACGCCCACCGACCCGCCGTCCTCCTCGGACCCTGACCCGGAGCCCTCGACGGACGACCCCACCCCGACCGATCCGACCCCCACCGGCCCGTCGCCCTCGGACCCCGGCCCCCCGGAGCCCGGCGACTCCACGCCCGCCGGCACGAACACTCCGGACCCGGGCACGTCGTAGGACGAGGAAAGGCGCCCGCCCCCTGTCGCGGGGGACGGGCGCCTTCGTACGCCGTGAGCGGCCCGTCAGGACGGGTCCGCCGGGTGCGGCGCCAGCAGCGGCAGCTGCGCGGCCAGCCGCTCCTCGCACAACTCGACCAGCCGGTCGTACCCCGCCTTGCCCATCAGCTCGATCAGCTCCGCGCGGTAGGAGACGTACACCGGCTCGCCCGCGCCGTGCGCCGACGTCGCCGACGTGCACCACCAGTGCAGGTCGTGGCCGCCCGGGCCCCAGCCGCGCCGGTCGTACTCGCCGATCGACACCTGCAGCACGCGCGTGTCGTCGGGCCGGTCGATCCAGTCGTACGTACGCCGGACCGGGAGCTGCCAGCAGACGTCCGGCTTGGTCTCCAGCGGCTCGCGGCCCTCCTTGAGGGCGAGGATGTGCAGCGAGCAGCCCATGCCGCCCTTGAAACCGGGACGGTTCTGGAAGATGCACGAGCCCTGGAACGGGCGCGTCTGCCGCTCGCCGTCCTCGTCCTCGGAGATCCACCCGTTGCGGGTGCCCTCCGCGTGGTGCTGCCAGATGTCCGGTGTGAGACGCGCCACATGCTCGGCGACGCGCTTCTCGTCCTCCTCGTCGGAGAAGTGGGCACCCAGGGTGCAGCACCCGTCGTCCGCGCGGCCCGCCTGGATGCCCTGGCAGCCGCTGCCGAAGATGCAGTTCCACCGCGAGGTGAGCCATGTCAGATCACAGCGGAAGACCTGCTCGTCGTCCGCCGGATCAGGAAATTCCACCCAGGCCCGGGCGAAGTCGAGGCCCTGCTCGTCGTCGGCGGGCGCGGGGTGAGGCGCCTGCGGCGGGGCCGGCACCCGCGAAGGATCCACGGCCGTCCCGGCCCGCTTGTCCTTCCTGGCCGCTTTGTCCGTCTTCTCGTCCTTCGCCTTTTTCGTCTTTGGCACGCGTCCAGGGTAAGTCGCCCCGGGCCGTACCCGGCACCGGTCCGGCTGTCGAGAAGCGGACAACACGGAGCGCCGCCGGCAGTAGCGTTTCGTACATGAGACTCGGTGTCCTCGACGTGGGCTCGAACACGGTGCATCTGCTGGTGGTCGACGCCCACCCCGGCGCGCGGCCGCTGCCCGCCCACTCCCACAAGACCGAACTGCGCCTCGCCCAGCTCCTCGACGACGAGGGGTCGATCGGCCCCGACGGCATCGACCGGCTCGTGGCGGTCGTGCACGAGGCGCTGCAGGCAGCCGAGGACAAGGGCGTGGAGGAGTTGCTGCCGTTCGCGACCTCCGCGGTCCGCGACGCCCGCAACGCCGACGACGTCCTCGCCCGCGTCCGCGAGGAGACCGGCGTCGAACTCCAGGTGCTCAGCGGGGAGGAGGAGGCCAAGCTCACCTTCCTCGCCGCCCGCCGCTGGTTCGGCTGGTCCTCAGGGAAGCTGCTCGTCATCGACATCGGCGGCGGCTCCCTGGAGATCGCCTACGGCCTGGACGAGGAGCCCGACGCGGCCGTGTCGCTGCCGCTCGGCGCGGGCCGCCTCACCGCCGGCTGGCTGCCGGGCGACCCGCCCGAGGCCGAGGAGGTCCGCGCGCTGCGCCGCCACGTGCGCACGGAGATAGCCCGCACGGTCGGCGAGTTCAGCCGCTTCGGGGCGCCGGACCACGTGGTGGCCACCTCCAAGACGTTCAAGCAGCTCGCCCGGCTCGCGGGCGCCCCGGGCTCCGCCGAGGGGCTGTACGTCCAGCGGGAGCTGAAGCGGGAGTCGCTGGAGGCGTGGGTGCCGCGGCTGGCAGGGATGACCGCCGCCGAGCGCGCCGAGCTGCCGGGCGTCTCCGAGGCCCGCGCGGGCCAGCTCCTCGCCGGCGCGATGGTCGCCGAGGGCGCCATGGACCTGTTCGGCGTGGAGCGGCTGGAGATCTGCCCCTGGGCGCTGCGGGAGGGCGTCATACTCCGCCGCCTCGACCACATGGGCCCGGCCTGACCGCCGACGGGGGCCGCCCGGAACGCCCCGCGCCCCGCTATGGCAAACGCCACAACGGCCAGGCGGCACCCCGCACCGCCCCCACCCCACCCCGTAACCTGAGGCTCGTGGCAGAAGCAAGGGACGTAGTCCGCATCCCGGATGCGAAGGTCGCCCTGTCGACGGCCTCCGTGTACCCGGAGTCGACGGCGACGGCCTTCGAGATCGCCGCGCGCCTCGGGTACGACGGCGTCGAGGTGATGGTCTGGACGGATCCGGTCAGCCAGGACATCGAGGCCCTGCGCCGGCTCAGCGACTACCACCGCATCCCCGTCCTCGCCGTCCACGCGCCCTGTCTGCTGATCACGCAGCGCGTGTGGTCCACCGACCCCTGGACCAAGCTCCAGCGGGCCAGGTCGGCCGCCGAGAAGCTCGGCGCGTCGACGGTCGTCGTCCACCCGCCGTTCCGCTGGCAGCGGCAGTACGCCCGCGACTTCGTCGACGGCATCTGGCGGATGGCGAACGAGACCGACGTGCGGTTCGCCGTGGAGAACATGTACCCCTGGCGCTACCGCGACCGCGAGATGCTGGCGTACGCCCCCGACTGGGACGTGACCAAGGAGGACTACCGCCACTTCACGATCGACCTCAGCCACGCCTCCACGTCCCGCACGGACACCCTGCAGATGGTGGAGCGCATGGGCGACCGGCTGGGACATGTGCACCTGGCCGACGGCCGGGGCTCCGCCAAGGACGAGCACCTGGTGCCCGGCCGCGGCGACCAGCCGTGCGCCGAGGTCCTGGAAGGGCTGGCGCGCAGCGGCTTCGACGGTCATGTCGTGATCGAGGTCAACACCCGGCGCGCCATGTCCAGCGCCGAACGTGAGGCCGACCTGGCGGAGGCGCTCGCCTTCACCCGCCTCCACCTCGCCTCGGCGTCCTCCCCCTCCTCCCTGTCCACCCCCTCCTCCCTCCGGGTGCCGCGGCGATGAACGGCGTCACCGCGAGCGACGGCCCGGCCGCCTCCCCGAACGGCGCCGGCGCCCCCCGGCGCCGCGGACGCCCCCCGGCCGGCGAGTCGGCCGGCACCCGCGACCGCATCCTCGACGCGGCCCGCGAGCAGTTCTCCGCGCGGGGCTACGAGAAGACGTCCGTACGCGGCATCGCCAAGGCCGCCGGGGTCGACTCCGCCCTCGTGCACCACTACTTCGGCACCAAGGAGCGGGTCTTCGAGGCCGCCGTCGAGGTCGCCTTCCAACCGGTGCTCGACCAGCGGGACTCAGTGGTCGAGGGGCCGCTCGACGAGGTGGGCGAGCGGATGACCCGCATGATCATCGGCCTGTGGGAGAACCCGGTCACGCGCGCCCCGCTGCTCGCGATCGTCCGCTCCGCCGTCAACAACGACGCCGCGGCCGCCGTCTTCCGCCGCCTCGTCGCCACTCAGCTGCTGCGCCGGGTCGCCGGACAGCTGGACCGGCCCGACGCGGAACTGCGGGCCGAGCTGGCCGCCGCGCAGCTCGTCGGCATCGCGATGATCCGGTACGTGATCCGGGTCGAGCCGCTGGCATCGGCGGACCCCGAGGACATCGTCCGGCGGGTGGCGCCCGTCGTGCAGGGCCACCTGACCGGGCCCTGAGCGCGGGACGCCTGAGACACGCGTATCGCATTCCGGACACCTTGTCCCGCCCTCTGGATGACCGGCGTACGCTCGATGCAGTCAGAACTCTCTGGCGGAGACTCCCCGAAGGTCTGAAGGAGCGAGCGACGATGCCCGAGCTGAGGTCCCGCACAGTCACCCACGGCCGCAACATGGCGGGCGCCCGCGCCCTTATGCGCGCCTCCGGTGTACCCGGTGCGGACATCGGCCGGAAGCCGATCGTCGCCGTCGCCAACAGCTTCACCGAGTTCGTCCCCGGCCACACGCACCTGGCGCCGGTCGGCCGGATCGTCAGCGAGGCGGTCGTCGCGGCCGGCGGCATCCCGCGCGAGTTCAACACCATCGCCGTCGACGACGGCATCGCCATGGGCCACGGCGGCATGCTCTACTCGCTGCCCTCCCGCGACCTGATCGCGGACAGCGTGGAGTACATGGTCGAGGCGCACTGCGCGGACGCCCTGATCTGCATCTCCAACTGCGACAAGATCACCCCGGGCATGCTCAACGCCGCGCTGCGGCTGAACATCCCGACCGTCTTCGTCTCCGGCGGCCCCATGGAGTCCGGCCGGGCCACCCTGGTCGACGGCACGGTCCGCACGCTGGACCTGATCGACGCGATGGTCGAGGCCGCCAACGACAAGGTGTCCGACGCGGACGTGCTCCGCATCGAGGAGAACGCCTGCCCGACCTGCGGCTCCTGCTCCGGCATGTTCACCGCCAACTCGATGAACTGCCTCACCGAGGCCATCGGCCTCTCCCTCCCCGGCAACGGCTCGGTCCTCGCCACCCACACCGCCCGCAAGGACCTCTACGTCCGCGCGGCCGAGACGGTCATGGACCTCACCCGCCGCTACTACGAGCAGGACGACGAGACGGTCCTGCCCCGCAACATCGCCACCTTCCAGGCGTTCGAGAACGCGATGGCGCTGGACATCGCCATGGGCGGCTCCACCAACACGATCCTGCACCTGCTGGCCGCCGCCCAGGAGGCGGAGGTGCCGTTCGGCCTCACCGAGATCGACGCCCTCTCCCGCCGCGTGCCGTGCCTGGCGAAGGTCGCCCCGAACGTCGCCAAGGACCGCACGTACTACATGGAGGACGTGCACCGCGCGGGCGGCATCCCCGCCCTGCTCGGCGAGCTCCACCGCGCGGGCCTGCTCAACGAGGACGTCCACGCCGTCCACAGCCCGTCCCTCTCCGACTGGCTGAAGACCTGGGACATCCGCGCCGGCTCCCCCTCCCCGGAGGCGGTCGAGCTGTGGCACGCGGCCCCCGGCTGCAAGCGCTCCGCCGAGGCCTTCTCCCAGTCCGAGCGCTGGGACTCCCTCGACGAGGACGCCGAGGGCGGCTGCATCCGCTCCGCCGAGCACGCCTACTCCAAGGACGGCGGCCTCGCGGTGCTGCGCGGCAACCTCGCCGTCGACGGCTGCGTGGTCAAGACGGCCGGCGTCGACGAGTCCATCTGGACCTTCGAGGGCCCGGCGGTCGTCTGCGAGTCGCAGGAGGAGGCCGTGCGGAAGATCCTCACCCAGCAGGTGAAGGAGGGCGACGTCGTCGTCATCCGCTACGAGGGCCCCAAGGGCGGCCCCGGCATGCAGGAGATGCTGTACCCGACGTCGTACCTGAAGAGCCGCGGCCTGGGGAAGGCCTGCGCCCTCATCACCGACGGCCGCTTCTCCGGCGGCACCTCCGGCCTGTCCATCGGCCACGCCTCCCCGGAGGCGGCCTCCGGCGGCACGATCGCCCTGGTCGAGGACGGCGACCGCATCCGCATCGACATCCCCAACCGCTCCATCGAGCTGCTGGTCTCCGACGAGGAGCTGTCCCGCCGCGAGGAGGCCCTCGCGGGCCGCTACGCCCCGAAGAACCGCGACCGCAAGGTCTCCGCGGCCCTGCGCGCCTACGCGGCGATGGCGACGAGCGCGGACAAGGGCGCGGTGCGGGACGTGACCAAGCTGGGCTGAGGCTCCTGGCTCGCCGGTACGACCCCGCTTCCTGTCACCAGGAGGCGGGGTCGCCCGCGTCGACGGCGAAGACGGTGCCGTCGGGGGCCCCCGCGACGACGCGGCCGTCCACCACGACGGGCGCGGCCAGTTCCCCGGAGATCCGGTCGGACGCGGGCCCGAGCCGCAGCCGGGTCTGCCCCAGGAGCTTGCCCGTACGGGCGTCGACGCCGAGCAGCCGTCCGTCGGGAGCGGAGACGTAGACGTGCCGTCCGTCGGCGGCGGGCACCGAACCCCAGCTGATCCCCGTCTCCAGCCGCCACTGCTGTTCGCCGACGGCCATGTCGACGGCGACGAGCGAGCCGCCCGCTCCCATGAGGTACACGGTTTCGCCCCGCACGCCGGCAACCGCTTGCGCGACCGGCACGGGCAGCTCGACGCGCTGCGTCTCGCCGGTGTCGGGCGTGTACCGGACCACGGCCGCGGTGTCCCCGTTGATGCCTCCGTCGGCGAGGAGGAACAGGTCACCGCCGGCAGTCCCCGCGAGCTTCAGAGTCCCCTCGAACCCGTCGTCCCACCGCACGTCCCCCGTCGCCGGGTCGACCGCCGTGACGCGGGTCGTGCTCCCGTCGTCGGAGGTGGTCACCGTGTAGGCCGCGGGATCCTGCTCTCCGTTCAAGGACGTGAAGTAGGGCACGGTCTGGCCGGGGATCCGGCGGGACCACCGGGTCTCGCCCGAGGCGCTGTCCACGCCCGTGACCGTCCCGTCGGAGGCGGTCAGCAGCAGGGTGTCGCCCGCCGCCTGGATTCCCCCGTAGGCGGGCGTGTCCTCCTTGTGCCACACCTGCTCGCCCGATGCCGGGTCGAGCGCCTCCAGCTCGCCGATCCGGTCGAGGGAGGGCTGCAGCAGACCGGCGGACAGGACGGGAGGTTCGCCGCGCGTCGTCGCCGGGGCGACGTCGTGCCGCCACATGGTACGGCCGTCGGCCGGGTCGAGGGCGAACACCAGACCGGGCACCGCGCACAGCAGTTTCCCGGCCCCGTACGTGCACTGGGGAACTCCGCTGTCCTCCGAGACGGGCACCGTCGCCCAGAGGGCCGAGCCGGCCGGCGTGCTCTGCGCGGCGGCGGTCCGGCGCGGCGGGGGAGTGTCGTCGAACGCCTGGAGCGTGGCGAACCCGCCGAGCGCGGCCACACACAGCACCCCGGCCACCAGGGCCGCCCGTCGGCCCGGGCGCAGGAAGGAGCGCTTCGGGGACACGTCGTCCGCCGGGGGCTCAGCGGTGGCTTCCTCCGGCGCGCCGGACTTCGCCCCGTCGGACGGCTCCCCCGAGTCGGAAGCCTTGCGCGCCTTGGGCAACTCCTGGGCGTCGGATGTGCGTTGCGCAGGCACGAACACCTGCGTGTCGTACGCCGCCGACACCGACCTCAGGTCCCGCATGAGTTCGTCCGGCGTGGGCCGGTCGTCGGGGTCCTTGGCCAGACAGCGCCTCACCAGGGGCGCGAGGGACTCCGGCACGCCCGTCAGGTCGGGCTCGTCGTGCACGACCTGGTAGGCGACGACGTAGGGGCTGTCGGAGTCGAAGGGGCCGCGCCCGGTCGTCGCGTGCACCATGAGCGACCCGAGCGCGAACATGTCGGCGGCGGGACCCACCTCGCGGGGGCTCCGGAACTGCTCGGGCGCCATGAAGGGCGGCGTTCCGATCAACTTGCCGGTCTCGGTGCGCAGTTCGCTGTCCCTGGGCCGGGAGATGCCGAAGTCGATGACCTTGGGGCCGTCGTCGGCGAGCAGTACGTTGCTCGGCTTGAGATCCCGGTGCACGACGCCGACGCGGTGGATGTCCCGCAGCGCCTCGGCCAGCCCCGCCATCAGGCGACGTGACTGGTCCGCGTCCATGGGCCCGCTCCGGTTCACCTGTTCCGAGAGCGTCGGACCGGGGATGTAGAGGGTGGCCATCCAGGGGCGTTCGCCGTCCGGGTCGGCGTCGACGACGGGTGCGGTGAAGGCGCCGCTCACCCGTCGGGCGGCTGCCACCTCCTGCCGGAAGCGCCCCCTGAACTCGGGGTCCATGGCGTAGCGGGCGTGGACGACCTTCACCGCGACCCGCATGCCGGAGGTGCTGCGCGCCAGGTGCACGACGCCCATGCCCCCGGAACCCAGGCAGGACTCGAGACGGTAGTGACCGGCGTACTCAGGAAGTTCCGCTTCCGCACCCGGTCCGGTGTTCCGCTGCGGCGTCATGGAACCACCCCCCCGTGCTGCTCGATCGCGCGCGCGACGGTCGGAGCCTAGTCGATGGTGTGTGCGGGACAGATGCGGCGTGGCCGTCTCCTTGTGCGAATTGTGCATTGATGTTTCATGAGTGATAACAGGAGAATCAACGTGGCCCCATGAAGGTCGTGGGGTGCAACGGGGGAGGTTCTCCATGTCTGTTGACCAGAGCAGAGCCGTCACGGACGCCGGGAAAGCGGCGGAGGTGACGGTCACGGCGGCCGCGCTCGCGGCGTCGTATCCGGTGGCGCCCGGCTACCGGCTGAACGTCCGCAGCGGTCCCGGCACCGGCTACACGGTCGTCCGCGTCCTGCCCGAGGGCGCCCAGGTCCGGATCAGCTGCCAGACGCCGGGCACCCGGGTGACGGGCCCTTACGGCACCTCGAACATCTGGGACAGGATCGGCAGCGGCGAGTACGTCTCCGACGCCTACGTCCGCACCGGCAGCGACGGGTATGTCGCCCCCCGCTGCTAGACGCCTTACGCGCGGGACGCCGCCGGCCCCCCTCGACGGGGCGGGGGCGTCCCGCGGTCGCCTGGGGGAGGAGTCACAATCGAACCGTGAGCGCAGAAGAGAACCGCACGAACGGCGTCCCGGTCACCCCCGCCGGGCCCCAGCCCGAACCCCTCCGCTTCTTCGGGACGACCTGGGTCGACCGCTCCCGTGGGTACGGCGTCCGGCGGCTCGGTGTCGCCGTCGGGTCGCTGGCCGCCGCGGCCGCCGCGTGTTTCGTGCTGCGGTTCGCCTACCAGGGGCTCCAGATCGCCGCCGTCGGCGGCTTCGTCTCGCTGCTCGTCGTCGTGATGTTCGCCGTCTGCAGCGCCCTCGCCTTCGGCCACACCTGGTCCTCCTTCTCCACCCGCCCCGACCCCGACCGCCAGTCGTCCCTGCGCGGACTCCTGTCCATCGGCTTCGTCGGCTCGCTCCTCGCCTACTTCTTCCGCTCCCTCACCGAGGCCCCCGGCGAGAAGCTGCACCGCGCCGAGTACGAGCAGGCCCGCCAGGAGTACGACCGCCGCATCACCCGCCGCTCCGGCAACCCCGCCCGCAAGCGCCGCCGCCACGACGCCTGAGCCGTTCAGCCGAGGGAGAACCGACACCCCCCACCCCGTCCCACGGCGACCATGGCCGTATGACGACATCCGGGGCCGACCAGGTCACCCACACCGCCCGCGCCCACTCCTTCAACGCGGTCGCCGCGCAGTACGCCGACCACCGCCCCACCTATCCGCCCGCCCTGTTCGACGCGATCGAGGACCTCACCGGCCGCCCGCTCGCGGGCACCCGGGTGGCGGACATCGGCGCCGGCACCGGCCTGGCCACCGCCCGCCTCCTCGAGCGCGGCGCGCACGTCGTCGCCGTCGAGCCCGGCGAGGACATGGCCGCGGAGTTCCGCCGCCGCCTCCCCGGCACTCCGGTCGTCCGCGGCGACGGCAACGCCCTCCCTCTCGCCGCCGGCAGCGCCGACCTGATCACCTACGCCCAGTCCTGGCACTGGACCGACCCCGCCCGCTCCGTCCCGGAGGCCCTGCGCGTGCTGCGCCCCGGCGGCTCACTCGCCCTGTGGTGGAACACCAGCGCCCTCGACGTCCCGTGGATCGCCGAGGCGTCCGCCCGGGCCGGCGAGCACTTCGGGCGGGACTTCTCCCGCGGGAAGGACGACCTCGACGCCCCCGTCGCCGACCCCTCCGGCCGCCTCGGCCTGAGCCGTCACCTGGTCCGCTGGAGCCGCCGCATCCCGGTCGACGCCCACCTGGCCAACATCGGCAGCCACTCCCTCTTCCTCGTCCAGGACCCCGGCCGCACCACCGCCTTCCTCGCCGAGGAGCGCCGCCACGTCCTCGAGGTCTTCCCGGACGGGATCGTCGAGGAGACGTACGACGTCGTCCTCCTCCTCGCTTCCAAGCCGCCGGCGGCTTGACGCGTCCGCGCCGCCGGGAGGAGTATTCATCACATGATGAATTACTCCTCCCGGCCCCCGGAGGAGCCGGCCGTCCACGCCCAGGACCTCACCGTCGTCCGGGGCTCCCGCACCGTGCTGCGCGGCCTCGGCTTCACGGTCCCCCGCGGCCGCATCACCGGCCTCCTCGGCCCCTCCGGCTGCGGCAAGTCCACGCTGATGCGCGCCGTCGTCGGCACCCAGGCCAAGGTCACCGGCACCCTCGACGTCCTCGGCCGCCCCGCCGGCCACCCGTCCCTGCGCACCCGCATCGGCTACGTCACCCAGGCCCCGTCCGTCTACGACGACCTGACCGTCCGCCAGAACCTCGACCACTTCGCCGCGATCCTCGACCCCGGCCGGGCCGCCGCCGACCGCCGCCACGAGAACGTCACCCGGGCCATCGCCGACGTCGACCTCACCGGCCACGCCGACTCCCTCGCCGGCGCCCTCTCCGGAGGCCAGCGCAGCCGCGTCTCCCTCGCCGTCGCCCTCCTCGGCACACCCGAGCTGCTGGTCCTCGACGAACCCACCGTCGGCCTGGACCCCGTACTCCGCCGCGACCTCTGGCAGCTCTTCCACAACCTCACCGAGGAGCGCGGCGCCACCCTCCTCGTCTCGTCCCACGTCATGGACGAGGCCGAGCGCTGCCACCAGCTGCTTCTCATGCGCGCGGGCGAGGTCCTCGCCGAGGGCACCCCCGAGGAGCTGCGCACCCGCACCGGCGCCGACACCGTCGAGACCGCGTTCCTCCGCCTGGTCGACGAGGCCGCCGCGTCCGCCCGTACCGAGGAGTCCACCCGATGACCGCCACCGGCGCCCTCAGCCTGCCCCGCACCACCGCCACCGCGGCCCGGGTCCTGCGCCAGCTCCGCCACGACCCGCGCACCATCGCGCTGATGATCCTCGTCCCGTGCGTGATGCTCTTCCTGCTCCGCTACGTCTTCGACGGCAGCGCCCGCTCCTTCGACACCATCGGCGCCTCGCTGCTGGGTATCTTCCCGCTGATCACGATGTTCCTGGTCACGTCGATCGCCACCCTGCGCGAACGCACCTCCGGCACCCTGGAACGCCTGCTCGCCATGCCCCTCGGCAAGGGCGACCTGATCGCCGGGTACGCCCTCGCCTTCGGCGCCGTCGCGGTCGTCCAGTCGGCCCTCGCCACCGGACTCGCGGTGTGGTTCCTGGACCTCGACGTCATCGGCAGCCCCTGGCTGCTGCTCCTGGTCGCCCTGCTCGACGCGCTCCTCGGCACCGCCCTCGGCCTGTTCGTGTCGGCGTTCGCGGCGTCCGAGTTCCAGGCGGTGCAGTTCATGCCGGCGGTGATCTTCCCCCAGCTGCTGCTGTGCGGCCTCTTCACCCCGCGCGACGCCATGCACCCGGTCCTGGAGACGATCTCCGACGTCCTCCCCATGTCCTACGCGGTCGACGGCATGAACGAGGTCCTCCACCACGCCGACCTGACGACGGCCTTCGTCCGCGACGTCACGATCGTGGCAGCGGTGGCCCTGCTGGTCCTGACCCTGGGCGCGGCCACCTTGAAACGAAGGACGCCCTGACAGCCCGTCCGGCGTTTGAGGACGAGGCCCGAAGGGCCGATAGGGGGCTGGGGCGCAGCCCCAGGGACGGGAAGGGAAGGGGCGGCGGGGGCGAACCACCCGTCCCGCACCCCCACAGGCCCGTCCGCCCACCGGACACCCCCGCCCCCACCACCCTCCGGATGGGACAATCGCCCCAGGACGACCCACCCCCGGAGGGCACCCCCAGCCATGACCCAGAAAGTCGCAGTCCTCGGCACCGGAAAGATCGGCGAAGCCCTGCTCAGCGGAATGATCCGCGCCGGCTGGTCCCCCGCCGACCTCCTGGTCACCGCCCGCCGCCGGGAACGCGCCGACGAGCTCCGCGCGCGTCACGGCGTCACCCCGGTCACCAACCAGGAAGCCGCCAAGACCGCCGACACCCTCATCCTCACGGTCAAGCCGCAGGACATGGGCACCCTCCTCGACGAGCTCGCCCCGCACGTCCCCGCCGACCGCCTGGTCATCAGCGGCGCGGCGGGCATCCCCACCGCGTACTTCGAGGAGCGCCTCGCCGAGGGCACCCCGGTCGTCCGCGTCATGACCAACACCCCCGCCCTTGTCGACGAGGCCATGTCGGTCATCTCCGCCGGCCGCCACGCCACCGCGGACCACCTCGCCCACGCCGAGGAGATCTTCGGCGCCGTCGGCAAGACCCTCCGCGTGCCCGAGTCCCAGCAGGACGCCTGCACGGCGCTCTCCGGCTCCGGCCCGGCGTACTTCTTCTACCTGGTCGAGGCCATGACGGACGCAGGCATCCTGCTCGGCCTGCCCCGCGACAAGGCGCACGACCTGATCGTGCAGTCCGCGATCGGCGCCGCGACGATGCTCCGCGACAGCGGCGAACATCCCGTGAAGCTGCGGGAGAACGTCACGTCCCCCGCCGGCACCACCATCAACGCCATCCGCGAGCTGGAGAACCACGGCGTCCGCGCGGCCCTCATCGCCGCCCTGGAAGCCGCCCGCGACCGCAGCCGCGAACTGGCCTCCGGCAACAACGGCTGACCGGCTGACCCCGGCAGGCCGCGGCTACGTCACCGCGCCGCGGCCGCCCGCCGCACCTACCGGGCCGCGCCCGACGGAGCCGCCGCCACGTCCTCCGAGGCCGGCAGCAGGCCGATCGCCCGGTAGGCGGCGTCCACCGTCGGCCGCGCCATCCCCCGCGCCCGCGCGGCGCCCTCCCGCAGCACGCCCTCCAGATAACCCGGGTCGGCGCACAGCTCCTGGTGCCGCTCCCGCAGCGGCCGCAGCACCTCGATCACCGCGTCCGCCGTGTCTCTCTTCAGCGCCCCGTACCCGTCGTACGACCCCGCCAGCCGCTCGGGATCCCCGCCGGTGCAGGCCGCGAGGATCTCCAGCAGGTTCGCGAGCCCCGGCCGCGACGCCCGGTCGTAGACGACCCCGGTGCCGCTGTCGGTCACCGCCCGCATGACCTTCTTCCGCACCGCCTCCGGCTCGTCCAGCAGATAGACGATCCCCGGCCCGGTGTCGTCGCTCTTGCCCATCTTCGAACCGGGCTCCTGCAGGTTCATCACGCGCGCCGCCACCGCCGGACTGGTCGCCCGCGGCACGACGAACGTGTGCCCGTACCGCTGGTTGAACCGCACCGCGATGTCCCGCGCCAGCTCCACGTGCTGCGTCTGGTCGTTCCCGACCGGCACCTCGTCCGTCCCGTACGCCAGGATGTCCGCCGCCATCAGCACCGGATACGTCAGCAGCGACAGCCGCACGCTCCCGCCCCGCCGCTGCTCGCGCACCGCCTTCTCCTTGTACTGGATCATCCGGCGCATCTCGCCGTCGGTGGCCACGCATTCCAGCAGGTACGACAGCCGGGCGTGCTCGTCCACATGGCTCTGCACGAACACCGTGCACCGCTCCGGATCCAGCCCCGACGCCAGCAGCAGCGTGGCCGCCTGCCTGCTCAGCCGGCGCACCCGTGCCGGATCGTGGTCGACGGTCAGGGCGTGCAGGTCGACGATGCAGAACAGTGCGTCCGCCCGGTACTGGTCGACCGTGGCCCACCGCCGCATGGCTCCGAGGTAGTTCCCCAGCGTCAGATGTCCGGTCGGCTTGATACCGCTGAAGACCCGAGTCATCTCTTCTCCCCACTCCTGTCGAGCGTCGAGGCCGCCGTCCGGGACGGCCGCCCCTCGAGCTCCGGAGGGAGAAAGCAAAACGGCCGCCGAGGCGGCGGCCGTTGGGTGCATACGCAGGACGACCGCCGTCAGGCGGCCCACCAGAACTGGCTGTGCGTACGCGTCGTCATGCCCCTGAGACTACGCCCCGGGGGTGGGGCACCGCAGCGAGTTGACACGCACCTGGGGGATCCGTAGTGTTCTCCGAGTTGTCCGACGTGAGCACCGACTCCGGTCGGCCCCGGACAGCCATCCTGTGAGTACCACTCCTGATCGACGTCGGCGGCTTGTCCGCGGGCGCGTCATTGGCGTGCGTATTCATGGAATGAGGAATCCGCACCCGAAAGGGAGCAGGACCCCGATTAGGTCGGGAGCCGGGAATCCGCTAAAGTCTCACTCGTCGGAACGGCCCGCAACGGCCGGAAGGACAAACCCAGCTGACCGGGGGTCAGGTCGAGAAAAAGATCTGATAGAGTCGGAAACGCAAGACCGAAGGGAAGCGCCCGGAGGAAAGCCCGAGAGGGTGAGTACAAAGGAAGCGTCCGTTCCTTGAGAACTCAACAGCGTGCCAAAAGTCAACGCCAGATATGTTGATACCCCGTCTCTCTGAGACGAGGTTCCTTTGAAGAAATACACAGCGAGGACGCTGTGAACGTCGGGATTATTCCTCCCGATGTTCCGCTCTCGTGATGTGTGCACCCGATCACGGGTAAACATTCACGGAGAGTTTGATCCTGGCTCAGGACGAACGCTGGCGGCGTGCTTAACACATGCAAGTCGAACGATGAACCACTTCGGTGGGGATTAGTGGCGAACGGGTGAGTAACACGTGGGCAATCTGCCCTGCACTCTGGGACAAGCCCTGGAAACGGGGTCTAATACCGGATACTGATCGCCTTGGGCATCCTTGGTGATCGAAAGCTCCGGCGGTGCAGGATGAGCCCGCGGCCTATCAGCTTGTTGGTGAGGTAATGGCTCACCAAGGCGACGACGGGTAGCCGGCCTGAGAGGGCGACCGGCCACACTGGGACTGAGACACGGCCCAGACTCCTACGGGAGGCAGCAGTGGGGAATATTGCACAATGGGCGAAAGCCTGATGCAGCGACGCCGCGTGAGGGATGACGGCCTTCGGGTTGTAAACCTCTTTCAGCAGGGAAGAAGCGAAAGTGACGGTACCTGCAGAAGAAGCGCCGGCTAACTACGTGCCAGCAGCCGCGGTAATACGTAGGGCGCGAGCGTTGTCCGGAATTATTGGGCGTAAAGAGCTCGTAGGCGGCTTGTCGCGTCGGTTGTGAAAGCCCGGGGCTTAACCCCGGGTCTGCAGTCGATACGGGCAGGCTAGAGTTCGGTAGGGGAGATCGGAATTCCTGGTGTAGCGGTGAAATGCGCAGATATCAGGAGGAACACCGGTGGCGAAGGCGGATCTCTGGGCCGATACTGACGCTGAGGAGCGAAAGCGTGGGGAGCGAACAGGATTAGATACCCTGGTAGTCCACGCCGTAAACGGTGGGCACTAGGTGTGGGCGACATTCCACGTCGTCCGTGCCGCAGCTAACGCATTAAGTGCCCCGCCTGGGGAGTACGGCCGCAAGGCTAAAACTCAAAGGAATTGACGGGGGCCCGCACAAGCGGCGGAGCATGTGGCTTAATTCGACGCAACGCGAAGAACCTTACCAAGGCTTGACATACACCGGAAAACCCTGGAGACAGGGTCCCCCTTGTGGTCGGTGTACAGGTGGTGCATGGCTGTCGTCAGCTCGTGTCGTGAGATGTTGGGTTAAGTCCCGCAACGAGCGCAACCCTTGTCCCGTGTTGCCAGCAGGCCCTTGTGGTGCTGGGGACTCACGGGAGACCGCCGGGGTCAACTCGGAGGAAGGTGGGGACGACGTCAAGTCATCATGCCCCTTATGTCTTGGGCTGCACACGTGCTACAATGGCCGGTACAATGAGCTGCGATACCGCGAGGTGGAGCGAATCTCAAAAAGCCGGTCTCAGTTCGGATTGGGGTCTGCAACTCGACCCCATGAAGTCGGAGTCGCTAGTAATCGCAGATCAGCATTGCTGCGGTGAATACGTTCCCGGGCCTTGTACACACCGCCCGTCACGTCACGAAAGTCGGTAACACCCGAAGCCGGTGGCCCAACCCCCTTGTGGGGAGGGAGCTGTCGAAGGTGGGACTGGCGATTGGGACGAAGTCGTAACAAGGTAGCCGTACCGGAAGGTGCGGCTGGATCACCTCCTTTCTAAGGAGCACTTCTCACCAACTTCGGTTGGTCAGAGGCCAGTTCATCAGCGAACGTCTGATGCTGGTTGCTCATGGGTGGAACGTTGACTACTCGGCACACTTGATCGTCTTCTCCTTCTAGTACTGCTCTTCGGAGCGTGGAACGTTGAGGGAAGCGGGGAGTGTGTCGGGCACGCTGTTGGGTGTCTGAGGGTACGGCCGTATGGCTGCCTTCAGTGCCGGCCCCAGTGCACTCGAGCCGTATGGCTTGGGGTGATGGGTGGTTGGTCGTTGTTTGAGAACTGCACAGTGGACGCGAGCATCTGTGGCCAAGTTTTTAAGGGCGCACGGTGGATGCCTTGGCACCAGGAACCGATGAAGGACGTGGGAGGCCACGATAGGCCCCGGGGAGTCGTCAACCAGGCTTTGATCCGGGGGTGTCCGAATGGGGAAACCCGGCAGTCGTCATGGGCTGTCACCCGCTGCTGAACACATAGGCAGTGTGGAGGGAACGCGGGGAAGTGAAACATCTCAGTACCCGCAGGAAGAGAAAACAACCGTGATTCCGGGAGTAGTGGCGAGCGAAACCGGATGAGGCCAAACCTACGACGTGTGAGACCCGGCAGGGGTTGCGTCGTGGGGGTTGTGGGATCTCTCTTGATCAGTCTGCCGGCTGGTCGACGAGTCAGAAACCGTTGATGTAGGCGAAGGACATGCGAAAGGTCCGGCGTAGAGGGTAAGACCCCCGTAGTCGAAACGTCAGCGGCTCGTTTGAGAGACACCCAAGTAGCACGGGGCCCGAGAAATCCCGTGTGAATCTGGCGGGACCACCCGCTAAGCCTAAATATTCCCTGGTGACCGATAGCGGATAGTACCGTGAGGGAATGGTGAAAAGTACCGCGGGAGCGGAGTGAAATAGTACCTGAAACCGTGTGCCTACAAGCCGTGGGAGCGTCGCGCAAGGACTTGTCCTTGCGTCGTGACTGCGTGCCTTTTGAAGAATGAGCCTGCGAGTTTGCGGTGTGTTGCGAGGTTAACCCGGGTGGGGAAGCCGTAGCGAAAGCGAGTCCGAACAGGGCGTTTCAGTAGCACGCTCAAGACCCGAAGCGGAGTGATCTAGCCATGGGCAGGTTGAAGCGGAGGTAAGACTTCGTGGAGGACCGAACCCACCAGGGTTGAAAACCTGGGGGATGACCTGTGGTTAGGGGTGAAAGGCCAATCAAACTCCGTGATAGCTGGTTCTCCCCGAAATGCATTTAGGTGCAGCGTCGTGTGTTTCTTGCCGGAGGTAGAGCACTGGATAGGCGATGGGCCCTACCGGGTTACTGACCTTAGCCAAACTCCGAATGCCGGTAAGTGAGAGCGCGGCAGTGAGACTGTGGGGGATAAGCTCCATGGTCGAGAGGGAAACAGCCCAGAGCATCGACTAAGGCCCCTAAGCGTACGCTAAGTGGGAAAGGATGTGGAGTCGCACAGACAACCAGGAGGTTGGCTTAGAAGCAGCCACCCTTGAAAGAGTGCGTAATAGCTCACTGGTCTAGTGATTCCGCGCCGACAATGTAGCGGGGCTCAAGCGTACCGCCGAAGTCGTGTCATTCACACAATAGGGCCAACGCCTGTGTGGATGGGTAGGGGAGCGTCGTGTGCCGGGTGAAGCAGCACCGGAAGGTAGTTGTGGACGGTTCACGAGTGAGAATGCAGGCATGAGTAGCGATACAAACGTGAGAAACGTTTGCGCCGATTGACTAAGGGTTCCTGGGTCAAGCTGATCTGCCCAGGGTAAGTCGGGACCTAAGGCGAGGCCGACAGGCGTAGTCGATGGATAACCGGTTGATATTCCGGTACCCGCTGTGAAGCGTCAAACATCGAATCCAGTGATGCTAAGCCCGTGAAGCCGCCGGCTGAGTCTTCGGACGAGGTCGGAGTGGTGGAGCCGGTGACCCGAGCTGGTAGTAGGTGAGTGATGGGGTGACGCAGGAAGGTAGTCCATCCCGGGCGGTGGTTGTCCCGGGGTAAGGGTGTAGCCCGAGTGGTAGGTAAATCCGCCACTCGTATAAGGGTGAGACCTGATGCCGAGCCGATTGTGGTGAAGTGGATGATCCTATGCTGTCGAGAAAAGCCTCTAGCGAGTTTCATGGCGGCCCGTACCCTAAACCGACTCAGGTGGTCAGGTAGAGAATACCGAGGCGTTCGGGTGAACTATGGTTAAGGAACTCGGCAAAATGCCCCCGTAACTTCGGGAGAAGGGGGGCCATTCCTGGTGAGAGCACGTGCTGCTCGAGCTGGGGGTGGCCGCAGAGACCAGCGAGAAGCGACTGTTTACTAAAAACACAGGTCCGTGCGAAGCCGTAAGGCGATGTATACGGACTGACGCCTGCCCGGTGCTGGAACGTTAAGGGGACCGGTTAGCTCACCTTCGGGTGGGCGAAGCTGAGAACTTAAGCGCCAGTAAACGGCGGTGGTAACTATAACCATCCTAAGGTAGCGAAATTCCTTGTCGGGTAAGTTCCGACCTGCACGAATGGCGTAACGACTTCTCGACTGTCTCAACCATAGGCCCGGTGAAATTGCACTACGAGTAAAGATGCTCGTTTCGCGCAGCAGGACGGAAAGACCCCGGGACCTTTACTACAGTTTGATATTGGTGTTCGGTTCGGCTTGTGTAGGATAGCTGGGAGACTGTGAAGCTCGGACGCCAGTTCGGGTGGAGTCGTCGTTGAAATACCAGTCTGGTCGTGCTGGATGTCTAACCTGGGTCCGTGATCCGGATCAGGGACAGTGTCTGATGGGTAGTTTAACTGGGGCGGTTGCCTCCTAAAGAGTAACGGAGGCGCCCAAAGGTTCCCTCAGCCTGGTTGGCAATCAGGTGTTGAGTGTAAGTGCACAAGGGAGCTTGACTGTGAGACCGACGGGTCGAGCAGGGACGAAAGTCGGGACTAGTGATCCGGCGGTGGCTTGTGGAAGCGCCGTCGCTCAACGGATAAAAGGTACCCCGGGGATAACAGGCTGATCTTCCCCAAGAGTCCATATCGACGGGATGGTTTGGCACCTCGATGTCGGCTCGTCGCATCCTGGGGCTGGAGTCGGTCCCAAGGGTTGGGCTGTTCGCCCATTAAAGCGGTACGCGAGCTGGGTTTAGAACGTCGTGAGACAGTTCGGTCCCTATCCGCTGTGCGCGTAGGAGTCTTGAGAAGGGCTGTCCCTAGTACGAGAGGACCGGGACGGACGAACCTCTGGTGTGCCAGTTGTTCTGCCAAGGGCATGGCTGGTTGGCTACGTTCGGGAGGGATAACCGCTGAAAGCATCTAAGCGGGAAGCCTGCTTCGAGATGAGGGCTCCCACCTCCATGAGAGGGTAAGGCTCCCAGTAGACGACTGGGTTGATAGGCCGGATATGGAAGCACGGTAACGTGTGGAGTTGACCGGTACTAATAGGCCGAGGGCTTGTCCTCAGTTGCTCGCGTCCACTGTGTTGGTTCTGAAACCATGAACAACCCCATGCCAGGTCATGGTGTGGTGCCGGTTGTCAGTTTCATAGTGTTTCGGTGGTCATAGCGTAGGGGAAACGCCCGGTTACATTCCGAACCCGGAAGCTAAGCCTTACAGCGCCGATGGTACTGCAGGGGGGACCCTGTGGGAGAGTAGGACGCCGCCGAACAATTCTTCAATGAGAGCCCCCGTGCCATTCGGCACGGGGGCTTTCTGCGTTTAGGGTCAGGTCCATGCGCTATGACCTCGTAATTTTCGACAACGACGGCGTCCTCGTCGACAGCGAGCCCATCTCCAACCGACACCTCGCCGCGTATCTCACCGAGCTCGGGCACCCCACCACCTACGAGGACTCCATCCGCGACTACATGGGGTCCGCCATGCACCGGGTGCACGACCTCATCGAGGAGCGGACCGGGCAGCGGCTGCCGGCCGACTTCGACGACGTCTTCCACGCCCGTGTCTTCGCCGCGTTCGAGCGGGAGTTGAAGCCCGTGCCCGGAGTCGCCGACGCACTGGAGAAGCTGACGGCCGACGGTGTGCCGTACTGCGTGGCGTCGTCCGGCAGTCATGAGCGGATCCGTGTCGGGCATCGGGCGGCCGGGCTGGATCGGTTCTTCGACGACGCGCGCATCTTCAGCTCGCAGGACGTCGGCCGCGGGAAGCCCGCACCCGACCTCTTCCAGTACGCGGCCGAGCGCATGGGCACGGCCCCCGAGCGCTGCGTGGTCGTCGAGGACAGCCCGCTCGGAGTCCAGGCGGCCGTCGCGGCCGGGATGGACGTCTACGGGTTCACCGCGATGACGCCGGCGGAGAAGCTCACCGGCGCCACCCGGCTCTTCGCCGACATGCGGGACTTGCTCCCCCTGCTCACGGACGGCGGCCCCGCCGAAAACTGAGCACGATTCATCTTTGACCGGATCTACCCACCGGTACCCCCGAGCCCTACGCTCCCGCCATGACTGATGTGCTGCGGCGCGGCAGGGCCTCGCTGGCGTTCAGCTTCCTGGTGCAGGGTGTCGCCTTCGCTCTGCTCGTGACGCGCATCCCGGGCATCCAGAACCGGTACGGGGTCTCCGATGGGATGCTGCCCGTCTTCCTCGCCGCCGTGCCGATCCTGGCCGGCATCGGCAGCGTCTCCACGGAGCGGCTGGTGCGGCGGGTGGCGCCGAGCCGGGTGCTGCGGTGGTCCCAGCCCGTCGTGCTGCTGGCGCTGCTGGCCGTCGGGGCCGGAGGCCACATGGCCCTCCTCGCCCTCGCGCTGGCGGTGTTCGGGCTGGCCGTGGGCGCGCTGGACGCTTCGATGAACATGCTCGGGGTGAGTCTGCAGCGGGCGTACGGGCGGAGCATCATGCTGAGCTTCCACGCGGCGTACAGCCTGGGCGGGATCGTCGGGGCGTCGCTCGCGTGGGTCGGGGCGCACTACGGACTGGCCCTGTGGGTGTCGTATCTGCCGGTGGTGCTGGTGCTGCTGCCGGCCGCGCTCGTGGGCAGCCGCTGGTATGTCGACGGGGAGGCCCAGGCGCCCGTGGAGAAGGGCGCCGGCGCGGGCGGTGGGCTGAGGTGGCTGCTGCCGCTGTGCCTGGTGATGACGGTGGCGTACATCGGGGACTCGACGGTCTCCAACTGGTCCGCGAAGTACCTCCAGGACGTGCTGGGCAGCTCCGAGCAGATGGCGACCGTGCCGTACAACGTCTACATGGTCACCACGCTGCTGGGGCGGACCGTCGGGGACGTCGGGGTGCGGCGGTTCGGGGCCGTGGCGGTGGTGCGGGCGGGGGCGCTGGTGGCGGCGGGCGGGTTCGCCGTGGTGGCGTCGGCACCCGGGGCGTGGGTGGGGATGCTCGGGTTCACGCTGCTGGGGCTCGGGCTGTGCGTGCTGGTGCCGCAGACGTTCGCGGCGGCGGGGCGCAGGGCGGACGAGACGGGGCGGC
Organism: Streptomyces sp. P9-2; assembly: GCF_051903975.1. Classification (NCBI taxonomy): domain Bacteria; kingdom Bacillati; phylum Actinomycetota; class Actinomycetes; order Kitasatosporales; family Streptomycetaceae; genus Streptomyces; species Streptomyces sp. P9-2. The sequence continues at coordinate 1,057,329 of NZ_CP192633.1, read as the reverse complement.
CGGGGGCGTCGGACGCGGCCGTGGCACGGCTCAACGTCTTCAACTACGTCGGCTTTCTGATCGGTTCGCCGCTGGTGGGGGCGCTGGGGGATGCGTGGAGCTATCGCGGGGCGATGCTGGTGCCGATGGTGTTGGTGCTGGTGACGCTTGTGCACGCCCGTTCGTTCGCGCCGGGGGCCGACCGATACGGTTGCGGGCATGAGCGGCCGCGCACAGCTGATGTGGGACGAAGCAGTAACGGGCTATGACTTCGGCCGGGACCACCCGATGGACCCGGTCCGGCTGGCGCTGACCCGCAGCCTGGTGACCGCCCTCGGCCTGGACCGTGACGTGAACGTGGTCGCGGCGAAGGCGGCGGGGGAGTCGACGCTGCGGCTCGTGCACCGGGAGGACTACATCGACGCGGTGCGGGCCGCGTCGGCCGATCCGGGGTCGGCGGACCAGTCGTACGGGCTGGGGACGGTCGACGATCCGGCGTTCGCGGGGATGCACGAGGTGTCGGCGCTGATCGCGGGGCAGTCGGTGGGCGCGGCCGAGGCGGTGTGGCGGGGTGAGGCGCTGCACGCGGTGAACTTCGCGGGCGGGCTGCACCACGCGATGCCGGGCGCCGCGTCCGGGTTCTGCGTGTACAACGACGCCGCGCTGGCGATCGCGCGGCTGCTGGAGCTGGGCGCGGAGCGGGTGGCGTACATCGACGTCGACGTGCACCACGGGGACGGGGTGCAGGCGGCGTTCTGGGAGGACCCGCGCGTGCTGACGATCTCGCTGCACGAGCACCCCCGGACTCTGTTCCCGCAGACCGGGTGGCCCGAGGAGACGGGCGCGCCGAACGCCGAGGGCAGCGCGGTGAACGTGGCGCTGCCGGCGGGCACCGGGGACGCGGGGTGGCTGCGGGCGTTCCACGCGGTGGTGCCGGAGCTGATCGCGGACTTCCGGCCGCAGGTGCTGGTGACGCAGCACGGCGCCGACACGCACTTCGAGGACCCGCTGGCGCATCTCGCGGTGTCGCTGGACGCGCAGCGGGCGGTGCAGGTGGCCTGTCACGACCTGGCGCACGAGCACGCCGAGGGCAGGTGGGTGGCCCTGGGCGGCGGCGGTTACGCGGTGATCGAGGTGGTGCCGAGGTCCTGGTCGCACCTGGTGGCGATCGCTGCCGGGCGGCCCGTGGAGCCGACGGAGCTGGTGCCGGACGAGTGGCGGCGGCAGGTGTACGCGCGGACGCGGCAGCCGGCGCCGCACCGGATGACGGACGGCCGGTGGCCGGTGCCGTGGGCGGCGTGGGACGAGGGGTACGACCCGGCGGACCGGCTGGACCAGGCGATCCTGGCGACCCGCCGGGCGGTGTTCCCGCTGAGGGGCCTGCTGCCCTGACGGCCGGCGGACGTCACCGCGGTACACCGCCGGGCCGGACAGGTGGCCATGACCGGGTGATGGCCGGCACCCGGTGGTGTCGTCGTCGAGCTCAAGGTCCTCGCGATCGGCGGGGTGGGCGGGGTCGGCGTGGACGAGGCCGTCGCGACGGGCTGCGCGACGGTTGTTACGCCGACCGTGGGGTGTGGGTCCCGTTCCGGCCCGCGGACGCGGGCGGGTGGCGCACCATCGCGAGTGTGGTGACCGCCGACCGTCTTCGCGCGCATCTTCTTTCGGCCGGGCTCGCCGGGGTGGTGGGCACCACCCGGGAGGAGAGCCTGCGCAGTTACCGGCTGTTCGCGGCCCGGGACCCGCGGGTGCTGATCGGGCTCGACCCGGTCGGGGCGTGGGGCGAGCGGGAGGTGCTCGCGCTGATGGCGGACCGGTGCGGGGTGGCGGCGGATCCGGGGCGGACGTCCGGGCCCGAGGCCATCGATCCGGAGCGTACGCTGGCCGCCCTGGACGCCTGTGCGGAACGGCTGGCGGAGGCCGCGAGGAGCCGCGTTCCGGTGCTGCTGGGCACCGGGCACCCGCATCGGCTGCTCGGTTTCTACGCCGTTCTCGCAGACGCCTTGTCGGCGGCGGGATGTGAGATCCTCACCCCCGCGCAGGGTCGCTGTGTCGACATAACGACCCGGTTCGGTCTACGCACGGCCATGCTCGACTACGTCCGGGGGGTCGGGCTGGTCCGGGGCGCGACCGCGCAGCGCCCCGGTGGTGAGCCGGGCGCGCACACGCACTCCCCCCTCCCGGTTCGGGCCGCTCTGGCGGCCGCCGCCGACGCCGGCGGGCCGCTGCCCGGGCTGGTGATCGGGGACCACGGCTGGATCTGCGGGGCAGGTCAGCTGGGGTTCGAGAGCGTCGGTCCGGCCGATGTGAACGATCCGGCGCCGTTCGTCGGGCAGGCCGAGGGCGCGGTCTCGGTGGTCGTTCCGGTTGACGACGGTGCGCGGTCCGATTACTACCTGCCGCTGACCCGCTACGTACTCAATCGAGCGTGTCTGTCACAGTAGGCCGCCGATGGGTGCACCTCTTCCCCACTCGCATCACCCGCCCCTACATTGGGGAGTGAGCACGCAACGACGAAGAGTCACCGGAAGGGGAAGCCGGTGGCCGTCGAGTGCGGAAGGTTCAGGTGTGTCATGGCTGCAGCTGGCGAGAGGCCTCTGAACGAGGTTCAGTTCCTTACCGTGGCGGAGGTCGCCTCGGTGATGCGAGTGTCGAAGATGACCGTGTACCGCCTGGTGCACAGCGGTCATCTGCCCGCGATCCGGGTGGGGCGGTCCTTCCGCGTCCCGGAGCAAGCGGTACACGAGTACCTCCGCGAGAGCTACGTGGGGGTGGAAACGGCCTGACGGCGATCCGGGAAGGTCCGTATCGGGCACTCGTGGGCCTTCCCGGTCACCTCGATTACGACCTCAGCGCTCGGGCGGGTAGGCTGACCCCTCGAAGGTCGTGTGGGCCCATGGCGCCCAAACACCGAGTGATGAGAAGTGAGCGAGGGTAGTCGTGGGCTCTGTTATCAAGAAGCGGCGCAAGCGGATGGCCAAGAAGAAGCACCGCAAGCTGCTCAAGCGCACGCGCGTCCAGCGTCGCAACAAGAAGTAAGCGACAGCGCGAGAGCGTGTCCCAGTGGCCCCCCACCGCGATTCGGTGGGGGGCCACTGCCCGTTGGTACGCCGTCGCCATGGTGCGTCCGGTGTACGTCCCGGGGTGGTTGTCACTTCACGTGTCCGCTCGGCATCACAGGGCGACGGCGACCCGATAGGTTGGCCGTCGGCAGCAGGGTGAGAGGAAGGCGCTGATCTTGGGCAAGGTCGTGCTCGTGACCGGGGTGGCCCGGCAGCTCGGGGGCCGCTTCGTGCGGCGGATCCAGCGGGACCCCGAGGTGGACCGGGTGGTCGCCGTGGACGCGGTGCGGCCCGAGCACCATCTGGGCGGCGCGGACTTCGTCCAGGCGGACATCCGGCAGCCCACCATCGCGCGGGTGCTGGCCGAGTCGGGCGCGGACACGGTCGTCCATCTCGACGTGACGGGCACGCCGCTGGGCGGCGGCGGCCGGGCGTCGCTGAAGGAGACCAACGTCATCGGCACCATGCAGCTGCTGGGCGCCTGCCAGAAGTCGCCGAACATCCGGCGGCTCGTGGTGAAGTCCAGCACCAACGTCTACGGTTCCGCGCCGCGCGACCCGGCGGTGTTCACCGAGTCGACGCCGCCCAAGTCGCTGCCCAGCGGCGGCTTCGCGAAGGACACGGTGGAGGTCGAGGGGTATGTGCGGGGCTTCGCGCGGCGCCGCCCGGACGTCGCCGTGTGCGTGCTGCGGTTCGCCAACATCCTGGGCCCGGCCGCGGACACCCCGCTCGCGTCGTACTTCGCGCTGCCGGTGCTGCCGACGGTGTTCGGCTACGACCCTCGGCTGCAGTTCGTGCACGAGGACGACGTGGTCGAGGTGCTGCGGATCGGCGCGCACGAGCCGCGGCGCGGGACCCTCAACAGCGGGACGTTCAACATCGCCGGGGACGGGGTGCTGCTGCTGTCGCAGTGCTCGCGGCGGCTGGGCCGGCCGACGGTGCCGCTGCTGCTCCCCGCGGTCACCTGGGCGGGCTCGCTGATGCGTACGCTGGGGATGTCGGACTTCTCGCCCGAGCAGATCAGGCTGCTGACGCACGGGCGGGTGGTGGCGACGGACCAGATGCGGGAGACGCTGGGTTTCACCCCCAAGTACTCGACTGCCGAAACGTTTGCGGACTTCGTGCGCAGCCGCGGTCCGGGGCTGCTGCCGCCGGAGACCGTCGCGAGGGCCGTCGACCGGATCGCCGCGCTGCCCGTGCCGGGCAGCGGCCATGTGCCGGCGCACGGCGCCGACTGAGGAGCGCAGCAACGATGGCGGACGCCAAGGTCATTCCGTTCGACGACGACCACCGCTCCCGCGGGAGTGCCGCGTCGCGCCGCCGTGGTGCGGCCGGCCGGCGCCAGGGCGGGACGCGGCCGCCCGCCGCGGTGGGGGAGGTCCAGCCCCTGCCGGGGACGGCCGCGGCGCGGGAGGATGATCCCGTGACCGGTGAGGACGAACAGCCGCGTGAGCGGGCCGCGGACCGCGAGGGCGGCGACGGCGGCCTGGAGCAGCGGATCGCGAGCGGCCTGGCGTTCCTGCGCCGCCGGCTCACCGGGGACTACGAGGTCGACGACTTCGGCTACGACGAGGAACTCACCGACCAGGTCCTGATGTCGCTGCTGCGCCCGATGTACGAGAAGTACTTCCGGGTCGAGGTGAAGGGCATCGAGAACATCCCGTCCGAGGGCGGTGCGCTGATCGTCGCCAACCACTCGGGGACGGTCCCGGTGGACGGGCTGATGATGCAGGTCGCCGTGCACGACCACCATCCGGCCGGGCGTCATCTGCGGCTGCTGGCGGCGGACCTGGTGTTCGTGCTGCCGGTGGTGAATGAGCTGGCGCGGAAGCTGGGGCACACGCTGGCCTGCGCGGAGGACGCGGAACGGCTGCTGGCGCAGGGTGAGTTGGTCGGGGTGATGCCGGAGGGCTTCAAGGGGATCGGGAAGCCGTTCTCCGAGCGGTACAAGCTGCAGCGGTTCGGGCGGGGCGGGTTCGTGTCGACGGCGCTGCGGCACGGGGCGCCGATCGTGCCGTGCTCGGTGGTCGGGGCGGAGGAGATCTATCCGATGATCGGCAACGCGAAGACGCTGGCGCGGCTGCTGGGTTTCCCGTACTTCCCGCTGACGCCGACGTTCCCGTGGCTGGGGCCGTTGGGGGCGATTCCGCTGCCGACGAAGTGGACGATCCAGTTCGGAGAGCCGATCCCCACGGACGGGTATCCGCCGGAGGCCGCGGAGGACCCGATGCTGATGTTCAACCTGACCGACCAGGTGCGGGAGCAGATCCAGCACACGCTGTACAAGCTGCTGGTGCAGCGTCGGTCGGTGTTCTTCTGACGTTCCCCTGTGCGGGGGCGTGGCGTTGAGCCGACGGACGGAGTCCGGTGCAGCCGTCCGAGGCCTGCGCTGCAGTGCGAGGGCGGCAGTCAGGAGGGGCCAAGCTGCTGGTGCAGCGGCGGTCGGTGTTCTTCTGACGTTCCCCTGTGCGGGGGCGGGGCGTTGAGCCGACGGACGGAGTCCGGTGCAGCCGTCCGAGGCCTGCGCTGCAGTGCGAGGGCGGCAGTCAGGAGGGGCCAAGCTGCTGGTGCAGCGTCGGTCGGTGTTCTTCCAAACGGCTGGTGACGTGGACCGGGGGGCGCCCCTCGCCTTCGTGCGGGAGGGGCGCCCCCGGTCTTACTCCCGGTCCTCCGCGTCGATGCCCAGACCCGGCAGCAGCCCGGGTAGGAGAGGTGGGAGCGTGACGTCGGGGGAGGGAGGCCGGGTGGCCGAGCCCGTCGGCGGCGGCGTGCTGCTCTGACCGCTCTCCTGGGGTGGGTCGAGGAGACCGCCCGTGTTCCCGCCGAGCAGGCCGTCCTTATCGCGCCCGGCGTCGGCGGAGCCGGTCGGGTCCGCGCTGCCCGCCTCGCCCGTGCCGGAACCGTCCCGTCCGGCGCCGGGGGACGTCGAGGGCCGGGCCGCGGACGGGGCGTCCGAGGCCGGGGCGGAGCCGCCGAGCCGCTTGCCGTCGTCCCCCTCGTCGCCGGGCGACGGGGGCAGCAGGGACTGCAGCGGGGCGACGTCCTCGTCTATGGCGTCGAACACCGACGTGACCTGCTCACTGACGTCACCGAGCTGCACGGGGAGCCGCTCGCGCAGGCTGCCCCAGGTGTCGCGGTGGGCACGGGAGAAGGAGGAGAGCGCCTGCATGGGGCCGAGGGAGTCCGGGTTGCGCTCGTACGCCTCGCGGAGCAGCCGGTGGCCCTCCGAGGCGTCGTACCGCATGCCGGACAGGGCGCGGCGGATCTCGTTCAGGGACTCGTGGTCGAGGGAGCCGGAGCGGTCGCGCTCCATCAGCCGGCGGGCCTCGTTGAGCCGGGTGGAGGCGTGGTCGAGGTAGACCCGTCCGCGCTCGTCGTCGCCGTCGGCGAGGGTGAGCTTGACGTCCTCGATGCCGCGCTTGAGCCCGTAGAGGGAGTCGCCGGGGAGGGCGTCGGAGCTGGCGGCGGCGACTCCGCCGAGGGCGCCGGCGGCGACGCCGACGGTGAGTCCGCCCGCGGTGAGCCCTTTGGCCAGCCGCGACCGGGGCCGCAGCCTGCCCAGCGGGGTCGCCCGGTGGGCGCCCTTGGCGCGGCGCGAGCGCTGTTCGGGAACGGCCCGGTCCGTCGCCTCGCCTGCGGCGGTGCCCTCCTGGAGCATGGCCTCGAACGCGGCCACCAGCTGGGCTCGCTGGACGACCTTCACCTCGGGGTCGAGTTCCGGCCGGGGCAGCGCGCCCAGACCGGAGGCCAGCGTGAGCAGCTGGGCCTGTTCGGTCCGGGCGGCGGCCGCGGCCGGTGCCGGTCCTTCGGTTCGCTCGGCCGCCGTGCCCCGGTCGGACTGCTCCTCCAGGGCCTGGGCGAAGGCGTTCGCCCGCCGGTGCGCCGATACGTTCGCGATCACTGGCGGCACCTCCTCTCGTCATGACGGTCGACTCCCCAGCGGGTCTGAGGGTTCCCGTGCCCGGACGACGCCACACGATCGGGTGAGCGGAGCCGGTCAGAGGGTGACCACAGGGAGCCTGTATCCCGCACAACGACGGGCGCGGCACTTGGGTTACGGACACCGGTAGCCCGATTGAGGAATCCAACCGGGTTTCACTCAGGGTGAGTTGAGTGTCGCTCGCTGTGCCCCGTCCGGTGGACGGGGCGGTTCAGCGGGCGTCGTCCGGGAGAAGCCGGGCGAGGGTGCGGACGGCCCGGTACTGGAGGGTCTTGATGGCGCCCTCGTTCTTGCCCATGACGCGGGCCGTCTCGGCGACGGACAGCCCTTGGAGGAATCGGAGCGTGACGCACTCCTGCTGTTGGGGGTTGAGTCGTCGTACGGCTTCGAGGAGGGCGGCGTTGGACAGGGACTCGAGAACGGAATCCTCGGGGGAGCGCTCGACCTCGTTGGCGTCGAGCATCTCCCCGGTGGTGACCTCGAGGCGGAAGCGGCTGGACTTGAAGTGGTCGGCGACCAGGTTGCGGGCGATGGTCACCAGCCAGGCGCCGAAGTCGCGGCCCTGCCAGGTGAAGGTGCCGATGCGGCGCAGCGCCCGCAGAAAGGTCTCGCTGGTGAGGTCCTCGGCGGTCGCCTTGCCGCCGACGCGGTAGTAGATGTAGCGGTAGACGGTGTCGCTGTACTGGTCGTAGAGCCGTCCGAAAGCCTCCGCCTCGCCGGCCTGGGCGCGCTCCACGAGGTCCATCATCCGGGCGCTGTCGCTGTCGGCGGCGGGACGGCGGACAGCGGAAGCGCCGGACGGACGTCCTCGTCTGCCGACCGCGGCCGTGCCCTCGGCGAGGGCGTAGCACGGGCCGGCGGGGACGGCGGCGAATGCGGGGACGGCGTGCGCGGGGGGGACGATTCCGCGCAACATGTCTCGGGCTGTCGCGACTGTCGCGCGCAGCGTAGCCAGGCCCGAGGCGTCAACCCCGACGTGTGGGTACACGGGACTCCCAGAGGCAGAGCTTCCATCACGTGCAGTGCGGGGCCGTTCACCCGTCGTGGCGAAGGGGCGGTCCCGGAATGCGTCTGAGGAGAATAACGCTTCGTGCAGGCTCTGCTACACCGAGTTGCTCAAATCATCGATTACGTCGCTTCCGTAACCGATTGACGCTTCTTCAGGGTTGAGAAGCTGATCGGTTGATGACCGGAAGTTTTCGAATTCCGGATAAGTCCGGGGCGAGTTGTGGCCGTGTGCAGCCAAGAGGACTGCTCGGGCCCGCCGCGGGGTACGGCAGTCGGTTTGGGGCGTGTCGCGGCCCGCGCGGTCACTGCGGGCACCCGCGCGGGCCGGTGCGAGGTGTCGTCGGGGCGTCAGCGGCGCTTGCGGTGCAGGGCGATGGCGGCCGCCGTGCCGCCGGCCACCGCGCCCACGCCGGCCGCGGCCGGGATGCCGACCTTGGCCGCCTTGCGGCCCGTGCGGTAGTCGCGCAGCCGCCAGTCCATCCGGCGGGCGTGCTTGCGGAGCTTGGAGTCCGGGTTGATCGCGTAGGGGTGGCCCACCAGCGACAGCATCGGGATGTCGTTGTGCGAGTCGCTGTAGGCGGCGCACCTGCTGAGGTCGAGCCCCTCGGCCAGGGCGAGGGCGCGGACCGCCTCCGCCTTCGCGGGGCCGTGCAGGGGTTCGCCCACGAGTTTGCCCGTGTACACGCCGTCGACCGACTCGGCGACGGTGCCCAGGGCGCCGGTCAGGCCGAGGCGGCGGGCGATCACCGTGGCGATCTCCACCGGGGCGGCGGTGACCAGCCACACCCGCTGGCCCGCGTCGAGGTGCGCCTGGGCCAGCGCGCGGGTGCCGGGCCAGATCCGCTCCGCCATGTACTCGTCGTAGATCTCCTCGCCGATGGACTGCAGCTCGGAGACGCGGTGGCCCTGGACGATGGAGAGCGCCGAGTCGCGCGCCTCCTGCATGTGCTCGGGGTCCTCGACGCCGGCCAGCCGGAACCACGCCTGCTGCCAGGCGAACCGGGCCAGCTCGCGGGTGTCGAAGAACTTCCGCTTGTACAGGCCCCGCCCGAAGTGGAACAGGGCGGCGCCCTGCATGACGGTGTTGTCCAGGTCGAAGAACGCGGCGGCCCGCTCGTCACCGGGTACCGGGAACTCGGGTTCGCGTTCGGAAACTTCCTGGGTGGTTTTGCGGGCGGCCTCCGCCGAGGCCTCGCCAGCCAACACGCTCCGCGCCGTGGCGGAGCGCCTACGGGGAGTGAGCCATCCGAGAGCGGCCATGGCGTGAGCATAGCCAGTGCGCCCGCCTGTTCCGGAGCCGAGAGGTCGCCACGTCGTGAACTCTGTGTGTCCCGGGCGGTGTCCCGGCCTTGTCCCGCGCGGGACAATGACCCGTATGAGCCCTCTCTTCCGCCGCGCCGGACCCCCGGGGGACCGGCTCGTCACGCTGATCCGCAAGCCCGGCTGCCATCTGTGCGACGACGCGCAGGTGGTGGTGGAGAAGGTGTGCTCCGAACGCGGGGTCCCGTGGGAGTCGAAGGACATCACGGAGGACCGGGAGCTGTACGAGAAGTACTGGGAGCAGATCCCCGTGGTGCTCGTCGACGGACGGCAGCACACCTTCTGGCGCGTGAACGAGGACCGTCTCCGCAAGGCCCTGGGCGACTGACCGGCCAGTTCAATCTGGCGGAAAGTCGCTTAGGATCGATGGTGGCTTGGTCTCGGGGGCGGGATTCACAGAGGAGAGTGTGCGGTTTTGCCCCCGGAAGCTAAGGAACGGCGGTGCGGGCGCGCCGGTTCCCCGCGTAGGTGCGGGGGGCGCGTGACCCCGGTCACGTTGGCCGGGCAAATCGGACACAATCTTTGTGCACGCGTTCACAAAGACATAGCCTGCATTCGACGGGGCGGTCCGGGGACGTATGACCGCCTGAAGCCCCGCTCTACCCGCAGGAGCACCGTGGCAACTGGCCGAACTCACCGACCGGCGACCCGTAGCCGAGGGATTCCCGAGGCCACCGTCGCCCGGCTTCCGCTGTACCTCCGCGCCCTGACCGCGCTCTCCGAGCGCTCGGTGCCCACGGTCTCCTCGGAGGAGTTGGCGGCCGCCGCGGGTGTCAACTCCGCGAAGCTGCGCAAGGACTTCTCCTACCTGGGTTCCTACGGCACCCGGGGCGTCGGCTACGACGTCGAGTATCTCGTGTACCAGATCAGCCGCGAACTCGGCCTCACCCAGGACTGGCCGGTCGTGATCGTCGGTATCGGTAACCTCGGTGCCGCCCTCGCCAACTACGGAGGGTTCGCCTCCCGTGGTTTCCGGGTCGCCGCGCTGATCGACGCCGACCCCGCGATGGCCGGGAAGCCCGTCGCCGGCATCCCCGTGCAGCACACGGACGAGCTCGAGGCGATCATCCGGGACAACGGCGTGTCCATCGGCGTCATCGCCACCCCGGCCGGCGCCGCCCAGCAGGTGTGCGACCGGCTCGTCGCCGCCGGCGTCACCTCCATCCTGAACTTCGCGCCGACCGTGCTGACCGTCCCCGACGGCGTCGACGTACGCAAGGTGGACCTCTCCATCGAACTGCAGATCCTCGCCTTCCACGAGCAGCGCAAGGCCGGCGAGGAGGCCGCCGCCGAGGTCACCACCTCCCAGGCCGCCGGCACCACCAACACCGCCGTCGCCGCCAAGCGCGAGGACTCCGCCACCGACCAGGGGCCCGACGGGGACGTACCCGCCGTGATGCCGGCATGAGTCTCCTCGTCGTCGGACTGAGCCACCGCAGCGCCCCGGTCAGCGTGCTGGAGCGGGCGTCGCTGAGCACGGAGGCGCAGACCAAGCTGCTGCAGGACACGGTCGCCGCCGAGCCCGCTTCCGAGGGCGCGGTCCTCGCCACCTGCAACCGCATCGAGCTGTACGCCGACGTGGACAAGTTCCACGCCGGTGTCGCCGAGCTGTCCACGCTGCTCGCCCAGCACAGCGGGGTCGGCCTCGAGGAGCTCACTCCTTATCTCTATGTGCACTACGAGGACCGGGCCGTCCACCACCTGTTCTCGGTGGCCTGCGGACTGGACTCCATGGTCGTCGGCGAGGGGCAGATCCTCGGCCAGATCAAGGACTCGCTGGCCCGCGCCCAGGCCACGCACACCGCCGGACGGCTGCTGAACGACCTGTTCCAGCAGGCGCTGCGGGTCGGCAAGCGCGCCCACTCCGAGACCGGCATCGACCGCGCCGGGCAGTCCCTGGTCACCTTCGGCCTGGAGCAGCTCGCGCTCGGCACGCCCGTCGCGACCTGGGCGCGCGGCAAGAAGGCCCTCGTCATAGGCGCCGGGTCGATGTCCTCGCTGTCCGCGGCGACGCTCGCGCGTGCCGGGATCGCCGAGGTCGTGGTCGCGAACCGCACGCCCGACCGCGCCGAGCGGCTGGTGCGGATCCTCACCGAGGGCGACGCCACGGACGTGACGGCCCGCGCGGTCCCGATGACATCGGTGCCGTTCGAGCTGACACGTGCCGATGTGGTCGTTTCCTGCACCGGTGCGACCGGCCTGGTCCTGACCGGCGACATGATCGCCGCGGGCGTCGAGGGACGCGTCGACCCGGCGCCGGTCGTCGACCTCGACGCCGTCGCCGAGGAGGACGCCCGCGAGAGCGCCCCGGCCGCGCCGGCTCCCGCCGAGGACGGCTGCCCGGTGGACCTGTCCACGGTGCGGCCCGGCTTCTCCGTGATGGGGGAGGCGGCCGTCGCCGGGATGGACGCGGCCACGCTGGAGCAGCACGGCGCGTGGGCGGCGGGCTCCGCCGTCGACCGCCGGGACGCCGCGCGCGGCACCGGTCCGGAGGCGGACGCCGAGGTCATCGGCGCGCTCGCCGCGGCCGCGTCCGCGATCGGCCGCATCCCCGAGCGCCGGCGGCCCGAGCCGGTGGACGTGCCGCAGCGCCCCGAGCCCGTGCTCTTCCTGCTGGACCTCGCCATGCCGCGGGACGTCGACGCGGCGGCGCACCGCCTGCCCGGCGTGCGGCTCGTCGACATCGAATCGCTCGCGGAGGCGTCCGCGGACGCCCCGATGGCTGCCGATGTGGACCAGGTGCGGCGTATCGTCTCCGACGAGGTCGCCGCGTTCGGGGCGGCACAGCGGGCGGCGCACATCACGCCGACCGTCGTCGCCCTGCGGACCATGGCGGCCGACGTGGTGGCCGGTGAGATGGCCCGCCTGGAGGGGCGGCTCCCCGGCCTGGACGACAAGCACCGCGCGGAGATCACCCAGACCGTGCGACGGGTGGTCGACAAGCTGCTGCACGCCCCGACGGTCCGGGTCAAGCAGCTCGCGGCCGAGCCCGGCGGGGCCGGGTACGCGGACGCGCTGCGCACCCTGTTCGACCTCGACCCCGAGACGGTGGCCTCCGTCTCCCGCGCCGAGGAAAGCACCGAGAAGAACGCAGAGAACCGAGGGCCGGGATGACTGAGAAGGCACTGAGGCTGGGGACCAGGCGGAGCAAGCTCGCCATGGCCCAGTCCGGGCAGGTGGCGGATGCCGTGAGCCAGGTGACCGGACGGCCCGTCGAGCTCGTCGAGATCACCACGTACGGCGACGTCTCGCGTGAGCACCTCGCGCAGATCGGCGGCACGGGCGTCTTCGTCGCCGCGCTGCGGGAGGCGCTGGCGCGCGGCGAGGTGGACTTCGCGGTGCACTCCCTCAAGGACCTGCCGACCGCCCAGCCCGACGAGCTGGTCGTGGCGGCGATCCCCGAGCGCGAGGACCCGCGGGACGTGATCATCGCGCGGGACGCGCTGAAGCTCACCGACCTGCCGCGCGGGGCGCGCATAGGCACCGGTTCGCCGCGCCGCATGGCGCAGCTGAACGCGTACGCCCGCGCGCACGGCATGGACATCGAGACGGTCCCGATCCGGGGCAACGTCGACACGCGCATCGGGTACGTCACCAAGGGCGACCTGGACGCGGTCGTGCTGGCGGCCGCCGGGCTCAACCGGGTCGGCCGCAGCGACGAGGTGACCGACTTCCTGTCGGTCGACACGGTTCTGCCCGCCCCCGGCCAGGGGGCACTGGCGATCGAGACCACCGCGGACAACGCGGAGCTCATCGCCGCGCTCGCCCAGCTCGACGACCCGTTCACCCGGGTCGCCGTGACGGCCGAGCGGTCACTGCTCGCCGCCCTGGAGGCCGGCTGCAGCGCCCCTGTCGGGGCGTTGGCCGACCTTCTGGCCGACGGGCAGACTGTCAAGGAAATGCGCCTGCGCGGAGTTGTCGGCACGACCGACGGTTCCACGCTGGTGCAGCTGTCCACCACCGGTCCCGTGCCCGAGACGCACGAGGCGGCGACGGCGCTCGGTCGCGAACTCGCCACCGAGATGCTTGCGCAGGGCGCGGCCGGTCTGATGGGGGAGCGAGCACTTTGAGCCCCACCACTCTTCCCGCCCCTCCGGAACAAGGGCACGTCACCTTCCTCGGTGCCGGACCCGGGGATCCGGGACTGCTGACCCTGCGCGCCGTGGAGGCCCTGGCGAACGCGGACGTCCTCGTCGCCGAGCACGACGTGCTCGATGTCGTACGGACGCACGCCAGGCAGGGCGTCGCCGAGGTGCACACGGACGCGGACACGTCTGCGTCGTCCACGCCGGGCACGGGCACGCCCCAGCTGACGGTCGTTGACGGCGCGTCAACAACCGCCGGTGTCCCCGCGAATAGGGATGCCGCACATCTTGTCATGGAGGCCGCGCGGGGCGGCAAGCGGGTCGTCCGTGCGGTGTCCGGCGACCCCGGGCTCGACGCGTACGCCGCCGAGGAGATGCTGGCGTGCGCCTCGGCCGGGGTGCCGTTCGAGGTCGTCCCCGGTGTCGCCACCGCGGTCGGCGTGCCCGCGTACGCCGGTGTGCCGCTGCGGGACGCCGAGGGCACCGACGTGCGGTTCGTCGACGCGCGTACGGCGTCCGACCGGTGCTGGACGGAGGTCGGCGCCTCCGACGGCACGGTGGTCGTCTCCACCACGCTGGACTCGGTGGCCGCCGCCGCGGGCGAACTGGTGTCCGCCGGACGTAAGCCCGACACCCCGCTGACGGTGACCGTCGCGGGCACCACGACCCGGCAGCGCACCTGGACGGCGACGCTCGGCACGATCGCGCAGACGCTGAAGCAGGCGAAGGTGCTGCCCTCCCCTGAGGGCGGCCGCCCGGTGATAGCCGTGGTCGGTGAGCGTTCCGCCGCCGCCCAGCGGGACCGGCTGGCGTGGTTCGAGTCCAAGCCGCTGTTCGGCTGGAAGGTGCTCGTGCCGCGCACCAAGGAGCAGGCGGCGTCGCTCTCCGACCAGCTGCGGTCCTACGGGGCCGTGCCGCACGAGGTGCCGACCATCGCGGTCGAGCCGCCGCGCACGCCCCAGCAGATGGAACGTGCCGTCAAGGGCCTGGTCACCGGCCGCTACGAGTGGATCGCGTTCACGTCGGTCAACGCGGTCAAGGCGGTCCGCGAGAAGTTCGAGGAGTACGGGCTCGACGCCCGCGCCTTCGCCGGGATCAAGGTCGCGGCGGTGGGCGAGCAGACGGCCAACGCGCTGATCGACTTCGGCGTGCGGCCGGACCTGGTGCCGAGCGGCGAGCAGTCGGCGCGCGGGCTGGTGGAGGACTGGCCGCCGTACGACCCGGTCTTCGACCCGATCGACCGCGTCTTCCTGCCGCGCGCCGACATCGCCACCGAGACGCTGGTCGCGGGGCTGATCGAACTGGGCTGGGAGGTCGACGACGTCACCGCCTACCGGACGGTGCGCGCGTCGCCGCCGCCGGCGGAGACCCGTGAGGCGATCAAGGGCGGCGGTTTCGACGCGGTGCTGTTCACCTCGTCGTCGACGGTCCGGAACCTGGGCGGCATCGCCGGCAAGCCGCACAACGTGACGGTGATCGCGTGTATCGGTCCGGCCACGGCGAAGACGGCCGAGGAGCACGGGCTGCGGGTCGACGTGATGGCCCCCGAGCCGTCGGTCCACAAGCTGGCGGAGGCCCTCGCGGACTTCGGCGCGCGGCGCCGGCTGGCGGCGCTGGAGGCGGGTGACCCGGTCACCCGGCCCAGCGAGCGGCGGCCGGGGGCGCGGAGACGTCGGTCGACGACGTGAGGTGAGCGGGAGTTTGTGACGGCGGGGCGTGTCTGCGGACACGCCCCGCCGTCGTTTGCCGTCGCTCAGGCCGTGGGCCAGTCCAGCACCGTGAGCTCCGGCCACTGCCTGCGCCAGCGCTCGGTCTTCGCCTCGTACACGGCGCGGGGCGCGAGGACGGGGTTGGGCCGTACGACGAGCCCGAACACGTCGGACAGCCCGTGCGGCGCGTACACCCGCCACCGGCCGTCGGGGCTGAGGCGGACGCCGAGACAGCAGGTGGTGGCGGCGAAGCTGTCGATGGCCGCTTCGGTGGAGGTGTAGGGGGCGCAGGGGACGCCGAACTTCCGCTCGTACCAGAGGTGGACGCGGGCCTCGTTGCGGATCTCCACCTCGGCGGGGAGCCCCGCGAAGACGTCCGCCGCGGCGCGGATCACCTTGTCCTCGGCCTCCCAGGACAGGTCGCCGTCGTCGAAGTAGAAGACGTCGTAGTCCTTGATGCCCTCGGCGGGCGGGCGGCCGGTGACGACGTTCCACACGGTCTGGAAGAGGCAGCCGGCGGTGACGTAGTGGTCGGGGAGGCCGAGGGTCGCCGTGCGGTGGAGACCTCCAGCAATGTCTCGTTGCGGGAGAGGGCGGCTTGCAGGGCGGTGAGTTGCTCGTCCAGGGGGAGACGGGTGGTCATCGGGGGCGCGAGGCGTAGGGGAGGAAGGTTGCCCAGGCGGTGGGCGCCACGGTCAGGCGGGGGCCGTCCGGGGTCTTGGAGTCGCGAACGAGGACGTGGCTCTCGTTCGGGATGGCCACCTCGACGCAGTCGGGGCCCTCGTCCGTGCTGTAGCTGCTCTTCGTCCACACGAGAGGGGTGTCCGCCTTCAGAGTCATGTCTCTCCCAGCACTTTCTCGATGAGGGCCAGTGAATCTCGCGGGCTGAGCGCCTGCGCCCGGATGGCTCCGTAACGCATCTCGAGAAGCTGCACTTCCTTCGGGTCGGCGATCACACGGCTGATGTGCTGCACCTCCAGATGTCCCACCGTCGCACCGTCCTTCAGCCTGAGCAGCCGGAACGACCCAGCGAGGCCAGGGTTCTCCTCGTGGCTCAGCGGGAGCACCTGGAGGTCGACGTGCGGGAACCCGCCGACGGCCAACAGGCGTTCGAGTTGCCCGCGCATGACCATCCTGCCCCCGAGGGGACGGCGAAGTGTGGACTCGCACTGGACGAAGCTGAAAAGTGGTCGGCCCGCTGTCTCGCTGACGATCTCCTGGCGCGCGACGCGGGCGGACAGCCGCTGGTCCAGTTCGTCCGCCGTGAACGGAGGCCGACGGGCGCTGAAGACCGCGTGGGCGTACTCCGGTGTCTGCAACAGGCCGTGGATCACGGAGTTGTTGTAGGCGGCCAACTCGACGGCCTCCGTCTCCAGCTTCTTCAGGTCGCGCACGGTCTTGGGGTACCGGATCTCCGCGACGTCCTTCTTCATCGCGGAGATCTTGCCGCCCGCGCCGAGCGCCTCGTCCGCCGCGTCCAGGTACTCCGGCCGAGGAATTCGCCGCCCCCGCTCCACCGAGGAGACCAGCTCCTCCCCGTACCCGATCGCCGCCCCGAACTCCGCCTGGGTGAGGCCGGCCGCCTCCCGCCACAGCTTGAGCTGCCGTACGACCGTGCGCATGACGGCCCCGGCCTCCTCGTCGCCCAGCCACGCTTCCCACCCGCTCATGCCCACCGTCCTCCCGCCGCGCGCCCTTCCCCGGATCAACTCCGGCCGTCCGCGCCCGGTCACCCCGTGCAGCCCGGACGGAAACCGGACACCTCACGGACAGCCCCTGGTCGCACGGGCCGCCCTTCTTCACAGATTACGCATGGAAGAACACTGTGAGTGATGTGAGTCAAGAAGTCACCGCACCAAGCGCCCCGCTCCACCAGTTCACAGTGCCGCTCTCCGCGACCCGACGAGGCGCCCGTCTCGCGCGTCTGCTCGCCGCCGAGCAACTGCGCTCCTGGGGGCTGCCACTCGACCCGGCTCGGCTGATCGTCGCCGAACTCGCTACGAATGCGGTCGTGCACGGCCGAGTTCCGGGCCGCAGTTTCCGACTCGGCCTCAGCGTCACAGCGTCCGTCACCCTCCGCATCGAGGTCACCGATACCCGGGGTGAGTGCGTGCCCACGCGGGCACGGACACTCGCCGAGGCTGAACCTGCCGAGTCCGGTTACGGCCTGCTGCTGGTCGAGGAGCTGGCCGACCGCTGGGGCGTGTTCGGAGGCCTGGCGCCGTGCAAGACCGTGTGGGCGGAGCTGGACCTCGGCCAGTGACAGTCTGCCTGTCAGTTGCCTGAGCTCGAAGGGGCTCGCTTCAGCACGGTCCAGCTCCATTGGCGTCCGCGGACCACGCTGATCGTCTGAGCGGTGATGCGCCATCCGGGCATCCATCCGCCACGGCCGTGGTTGCGCGCCATGGACTAGGGACCCAGTAACCCAGACGGCCATGAGCGGGCAAGGTGATCACCGGAGCGTCGACGTCGTCCAGCGACGGAACCCACGAAAGCCCGGGGACGGGCACCTCCAGGATCGTGCCGACCGGCCGGGGCGGGCGCCTGGTGATGACGGGCGGGTTCAACTCGTGCAGCTGCTCGGTCGGGGCCTCGGGGCGGTAGCGGGGCTTGCCGGACTCGGAGCATTGCCTCCGTGCGTCAGCACGGCGATGGGGGTAGACCTTTCTACTCCGTACGTCCATCTGTATGGCGCTACCGCAGAGACGGCATTGTGCGCTCGCCGAGTAGGAAGACCGTGGCACGGAGTTCCCTTCAGTGAGTGAAGGACGTGGCATCGTCTGCCCAGTCAGGCCGCCGTGCTTCGACGATGATCGTGCCCAGTGCTTGGCCGGTGGGCGCGGGAAGACACCGTGCCTCGACGTCGATGAAGCCATGCCTGTGCGCGAGGCCGGCCCACGTCTCGGGGGGATGGCACCAGCGGTCCACGGTCATCTCCCTGCCCTCAGGACCCCTCCCGTACATGGGTTGGCGGCCGGTGAGGTGCCTGGGCGTTTCACCGTGTGAGAAGACGAACACCCCACCCGGTGACAGCCGCTCGGCCACCAGCGGGAACAGCTCGTCCGGGTCGGTGAACCACACCGCGCCCCAGATCGAGTAGATGGTGTCGTACGTCTGGTCGTCCCCACGGAGGAAGGAGCAGGCTTCTCCTTCCTCGATCGTCAGGGTGGGGACGTCCTTCCACCACCGGCGGGCCCGCTCGACCTGGACGGGGGAGAGGTCCAGTGCCGTGACGCGTACCCCACGGCGCGCCAGCCAGGACGCCTCCCTGCACTCGGCCGCCCCCAGCTCGAGCGCGGTGCGCGGTCGGCCGAGCAGTTCGGCTCCGGGGCCGTGCCCTTCGTATTGCGTCCACTCGAAGGCCGCCGCGTCGGGTGCCGGTGACGGTTCGTCCCGGTCGGGTTTGTAGCGGTCCCAGAAGAAGGCGGGATCCTGTGGCGAGCGGAGCATAAGAGTGTCCTCGAGTGCACGGGCCGGAGCCGGGTAGGGCGGGATTCGGTGGGGTGAGGGGCGGGGCTTCGGGACGTAAAAGACCTAAGTACCAGGGGTAAAAACCAACCAACCCCACCAAACCTTGCGTTGATCACTCGGCTGGGTGAAACGCGTCGAACTGGGTGGCGCCGCGGTGGTGTGGGCGGGCACTCTCGGCGTAGAGGGCCGGATCAACTCGGCGCTCTCACAACTCCGTACAGACGTCGGCCCCCGCCGGGACTAGCACTCCCGGGCGAGGGCCTGACCACAGAGGAAGAAGCCCCTTCCCCATGGCTGAGCAGAAGCTTAGTGCTGCCCCGCGCCCGATTCAGGGTGTTCGACGATCCACCACCCACTCCGGTGTCACACACGTACGTACGTACCAGTCCGGGCAGTACGTCGTCGTCGGCAACCACCTGGCCCAGCACCGCGAGTTGTCGCTGACCGCGATCGGGCTGGCGACCCACATCTTCTCGGTGCCCGAGAGCACCCCGGTCGACATCCGCAGCCTTGCCGAGCGCTTTCCGGAAGGACGGGACCGGATCGCCTTCGCCTTGCGGGAGTTGGAGGCGCACGGGTATCTGCGGCGCGTCCGCGAGCGCACGGAGGACGGCCAACTCGTGACGCGGACGTACGCCCACCATGCGCCGGTGGACGTGGCGTGCGCCGGTGTTGCAGGGATCGAGCGGCGTCCGACGGGAGGCCGCGCGCGTACGCGTGAGGCCGTGGCTGGTGTCAGCCGCGAGGAGACGGCCCAGGAGGATGATCTAGCGCCCTGTGAGGTGCCGTCCGATTCGGCTGCCGCCGTGGAGCCGGACGTGGTCGCGCCTCCTGTTGAGCCGCCGGAGGCACCCGCGCCTCGTGGGCCCCTTCATGAGAAGGCGGTGAGGCTGCTTGCCGGTCTGCGGCGGGCCGATGAGCGGCTCACCCTGTCGCTGCGGGACGTGCACAGGCTGGCCCCGGCCGTCGTCGCCTGGTTCGAACGGGGCGCCGCCCCCGCGGCCGTGCTCCGCACCTTGACCGCCGACCTGCCCGTCACCATGAAGCACCCTGCGGGCGTGCTCGCCTACCGCCTGCGAGAGCTGCTGCCGCCGCCCCTTCCCGCGGTCCCGGAACCTCCACCGGTCACGGCCGGTGTCCACCGACCGCATCCCTTCCAGGAGTGTGACGGCTGCGAGCGGGTCTTCCGCGCACCGGAGCCGGGCCGCTGCCGCGACTGCCGGTACGGGCAGGCGACAGCGGAAGGGACCGTCAGAGCGGCCTGAAGCCGGCCCGTTCAGCCGCCCTGGCCCGCGCTGCCGATCGGGCCGACCTTCACCGGGGTGCCCGAGCCGTCCGTGACGGGGAGGGACGTGCCCGGCCAGTCGAGGGTGACGGACTTCGTCTCGTTCGGCGGGGTGACGACGAGGCCCGTGACGTCGACGCCGGAGCCACCGGAGTCGTTGACCGGGTAGGTGACCGCGAACGACACCGACTTGCCGTCCTTGAGGACGACGGAAGGGGCCTCCTCCCCGGTGCGCTCCGCGGAGAGCGCGCCCGCGTCCGTCTTCAGGTCGACGCCCGCGTAACCGGTCAGCGCGCAGTCGCGGCCTCCGCCGTTGACGAAGGTCACCGCGACGGTGCCCACGGTGTCGCCGTCGATGGTGACGTTCTCGGCGGTGACCTCCAGCTCGTCGGTGCGGCAGTCGTCCACCTTGCCGTTCTCGTTGCTGCCGGTCCCGGCGACCGTGCCCTCCTCCTGGCCCTTGTCCGTGCCGTTGCCTCCTGTGGAGGAACCGGCGGGGGACGAGGCGGCCGGCTGGGGGTCCGCGGCGATGTCGTCGTTCTGGCAGGAGGTGAGCGAGAGGCCCGCGACGACGGCGAGGGCGGCGACGGTGAGCTTGGTGGCGCGCATGGTGGTTTCCTCCGGAAGCGGTGGCGGCGGTGCTCTAGGTGACGGACCGTCAGTGCGTCCGTCCCGCTCACCAAGACAGCTCCGCCCGCCCCGCCGTTTCGTCCGGCTGCGCTCTCGTACGTGTCTGTTACGCACGTGACCCGGTGGTGACGCGCCCCAGGTCAGAGGCGGGGTCGCCGATGAAGGACGGGGGTGGCAGGGGGCGGGCGTCGGCGGCGGTGTCCGTCGTGCGCGGAACCGTAGTCCCGCGCACCGACAACCGGAGGTCAGGACTGCGTGACCGGGCGCATCGCGAGGCCCTCCGTGGGCTGCCAGCCGGTGACGCGCTGGCCGTCGTCCGCCTGGAACGACCCCTCGGTCGGCATCTCCAACTCGATCGGCTCCTCCGCCTCCGCCTCGCCGCCCGGGCTGCCGAGGGTGAGCGTCATGAAGGTCACCTCGTAGGTGTCCCGGTTCCCGCCCGTCGCGAGGACGCCCGCGTACGCCTTGTCGCCGGGGGCGAGCGTGAACGGCTCGTCGGCCTCCGTGCCTTCCATCACCGGAGCCGGGCCCTGCGCGTCGCCCAGCATGATCTCCGGCGCGTTCCGGACCTCGCACTCCTTGTCGCTGCTGTTGGTCGCGACCACCATGACGTGCCGGACCGGCTTACCTCGCTCCCCGTAGTTCGACGTGGCGAAGGTGAGGTCCTCCATCGTGCAGAGGTCCGTGCCCGCCGCGTCGTCCCCGTCGGTCGCGTCGTCCCCGCCGGTCGCGTCGTCCGGCGCCGGGGACGACTGCTGGCTCACCGAGGGGGTCGGGGGCGCGGTCTCTTCCGGCCCGTTCGCGTTGTCCTCCTCGCACGCCGTCGTCGCCAGCAGCGCGGCGGCGACCGCCGCGCCGACGGCGTACGACGTCCAGGGACGGCGGGTTCTGCGGGTCGTGGTCTGCATCGGTGTCTCCCCGTGGTCGGACCAGTACGTCTGGTGCGTACAAGCACGGGATTCCGCGGCCCGCGGTTGCCCCGCAGTCCCTTTCAGGGCGTGTTGTTACCGATCATGCACATATCCGCCGCCGACTCACCGGCGCTGTGACCCGGGCGCGACCGTCAGGGGCCCGGTGCGGTTCACGTACGGCCGCGAGACCACCGTCACGCACACCGACACCGCCGCCAGCGCCGTGATCGTCACCGTCGGTGAGAACACCTGCGCCGTCCCGCCCGCGACCGCCGCCCCGATGCCCTGCCAGGTCATCCGGCCCGCCGACTCCACGCCCTGCACCTGGCCGCGCACCTGCTCGGGCGTGAGGGCCAGGAGCCGTTCCTGGAGGGGGAGCGTGGCCGCGAAGCCCGCGCTCGCCACGAACACCGCGACCGCCGCCAGCGCCGTCGGCGGGTGCAGGGCGAACAGCAGGTACGGCGCCGCGAGCAGCAGCCGGAGCGGGTACGCGCAGCGGCGGCGCCACTCGGCGGAGAGCAGGCGGCCGACCGTCAGGTCGCCGAGGAGCATCCCTCCGGACGCGGCGGCCAGCAGGAGGCCGGCGTCCTCCTGGGCGTACGGGATGAACAGGGCCTCGCAGCCGACGATCAGGCCGTTGGGCACCCACAGGTTGAGGAGCAGGGCGCGCGGGCCGGTGCGGGAGAGGAGCGCCGCGTTGGCCGTCCACGTCTCGCGCAGGCCGGGGTGGCGGGGCGGGCGGATGGAGCGTTCCCGTACGGTCGCCGCCGTCACGGCGAGAGCGGCCGCCGTCAGTCCGGCCGCCGCGAGGAACAGGCCCTGCGGGGTGAGGTGGCGCAGCAGCACCGCGCCCAGCGCGAACCCGAGGACGGAGGTGCCGCCCGCGGTGATGTTCATCAGCGAGCGCGCCGGGACGTACGCGGAGGCGGGCACCACCTCGGCGAGCAGGCCCATGCGCGTCCCCGTGTTGAGCGACTGGAAGAAGCCGAGGAGGAGGAGCAGCACGAAGCGGGCGGCGAGCGGCATGCCCGGGAGCGCCTGTGCGCAGGCGCCCGCGAGGGCGACGCACTGGAGCGCGACCAGGATGCGGCGCGGGCGGCTGCCGTCCGCGACCGACATCAGCGTGGTCGCGCCGAGCACGGTCGCGAACGTCGCGCCGTACATGCTCACGGCGGTGAGGAACGGGGAGCCGGTCGACCGGTCGACGAGCGTGCCGAGCGCGAAGCCGGAGAGGGTGCTCGCGCCGACGGTGAGCGTGAAACCGGCGTACAGGCCGGCGAACTCGCGGTTGCGGAGCAGGGATCGGTAACCAGGTTCAGGCGTAGGGGTGTTGGCAGGCATGAAAAAAGCCTTCGGGCTGCCCTGCCGGGGCGCGCCAAAGGCTGACCGACGGATCATAGCGGGTCCGGGCCGGCTCCCGGACCCGGTTCTCAGATCAGGCCGACCGACACCAGACCGCCCGTCGCGGCGACCGTGGCGGCGAGACCTCGCAGGCCCGGGGTGACGGCCTTGCGGCCGCCCCGCGTGGACAGACGCAGTACGGCGTTCGCGGTGAACGCGGGGAGCAGCACGCCGAACATCGCGACCGTGGCGAGCGCGTCGAGGGTCGGTTCGACGGACGTCGTGAGGGCGCCGACCGCCATCGCCGCCGCGGCGGTCCCGTACAGCGCCGCCGGTACGAAGGTGAGGTCCTCCCGCGGGTGCGGGGCGGGACCGCGTCCCTTGGTGTGGGCCCGGTGACGTCGCTCGGTGCCGACCCGCGCCGACACCATGACGACCACCTCGACCGCCAGGACGACCACGGCGATGTGCTCGATCGACACAGCGTTCCCCTGTCCTGCCGTTGCTCCTGGGTCAATACGCTCCCGTTCGTACTTTCGACCGTACGTACCCGTCGGCGGCCGGTGAAGCAACGTGAGCCGATCCGGAGGCTTTTCATCTGAGCGCCGAGGTTCAGGCCAGAGTGCGCAGCGCCTTGCCCAGCAGGGCCACACCCTCGGTGAGAGTGCCGGGCGGGTCGGCCGCGTACCCGATGACCAGGCCGGGGCGGCCGGGGAGCTGCCGGTGCCAGGAGAGCGGGTGGCACTTGACGCCCAAGGCCAGCGCGGCAGCCGCCAGTTCGGTGTCGGGGACGTCCGGCGCGTACGTGACCGTCAGATGCAGTCCCGCCGCCGCGCCGTGCACGACCGCGCCCGGAAGGTGGGCGCGGACGGCGGCGATCACCGCGTCCCGCCGGCGGACGTGCCGGGGGCGCAGCAGCCGCAGATGCCGCTCCAGGCGGCCCGTCTCCATCAGGCGGGCCAGGACGAGCTGCGGCAGCACCGCGCTGCCCAGGTCGGTGAAGCGTTTCGCGTCGGTCAGCGCCTCCAGGTGGTGCCGGGGCGGGAGCAGCCAGCCGATGCGCAGGGCGGGGGCCAGCAGTTTGGAGACGCTGCCCATGTAGCAGAGGCGGTCGGTGAGCTGGGAGCGCAGCGCGGGGACCGGCGGGCGGTCGTAGCGGTGCTCGGCGTCGTAGTCGTCCTCCAGGATCAGACCGCCGTCCGCCGCCCACCGCAGCAGCTCGCGGCGGCGCTCCCCGCTGGTCACCACGCCGGTCGGGAACTGGTGGGCCGGTGTGAGGAGGACGGCGGGGGCGCCCGTGGCGCGCAGCGCGGTGACGTCCGGGCCGTGCGCGTCCACCGGGACGGGCGGGGTGGACAGACCGCCGTGCGCCAGGTGCTGGCGGGTGCCGAGCGAACCGGGCTCCTCCACCGCGACCGCCGTGATCCCGTCCGCGCGCAGCACCGGGTGCAGCAGGGTGAGCGCCTGGGCGATGCCCGCGACGATCAGGACGCCGTCCGGGTCGACCGCTATGCCCCGGCCGCGCGCCAGCCAGTCGGCGACCGCGCGGCGCAGACGCGGCGCGCCTCTCGGGTCGCCGTATCCGAGGTCCGCGCTGGACAGTTCGGCGAGCACGGCCCGTTCGGCGCGCAGCCAGGCCGCGCGGGGGAAGGCGGACAGGTCCGGGCGGCCCGGGGTGAGGTCGATCCGGGCGTCGGCGTCGCGCAGCGCGTCGAAAGCGCGGGGGTCGGGAGCACCCATGAACGGACTTGCGCGCAAAGGGCGTTGAGCGCGAGGCGGCAGGGACGGCGGGGGCGCCGCGACCACGATCGTGCCTCCGCGCCGGCGTCCCTCGACGTGACCGTCCTCCGCGAGCCTGCGGTACGCCTCGGTCACCACACCCCGCGAGACGCGCAGTTCGGCGGCGAGCAGACGGGTGGCCGGGAGTCTGCTGCCCACGGTCAGGCGGCGGTCGGTGATCGCCTGCCGCAACTGCCGCGCGAGCCAGTCGGCCTTGCCGTCCGCGGGGACGTCGTCAGCGCGTAGGTGCAGGAAGTCCGAGCCGTGCGCCGTGGCGCCGTCCCTGTCGGTCACCGGATTCATGATGCCATGCACGGCTACCGCACGCGGGCGTGGTCGTCGAGCCTGAACTCCGGGTCCGCGTCGGTGAGCAGAGCGGTCACGGGCGTGACCGGCCACAGGGCGGCCAGCTCCTTCTCCAGGGTCTCCAGCGTCCGCGCGACCGTGTCCTCCCCGCCCTCGTGCATCGCCTCCGCCACCACGAGGATCCGGCGTGTGCCCTCCCGCACCGCCGAGTGGCCG
Organism: Streptomyces sp. P9-2; assembly: GCF_051903975.1. Lineage (NCBI taxonomy): Bacteria > Bacillati > Actinomycetota > Actinomycetes > Kitasatosporales > Streptomycetaceae > Streptomyces > Streptomyces sp. P9-2. The sequence goes on along the minus strand of NZ_CP192633.1, from coordinate 1,032,287 downwards.
CTCTGCCGGTTCGTCCAGCGGCGGGCGTGCGCGCGCCCGGCCGAGTCGGCGTATGTCACCTCGCCGGGGGCCGGGTGCTCGGTGCGGCCGTCGAACGTCGTGTACTCCTCGTCGCCGCGCGCGGGCCGCACCTCCAGCAGCGGGCCGGTGATCCGGTCCGCGTCGAGCACCGCGACCGGCACGGCGTACGCCACCGAGACCGCGTTGCACAGGTCGACGACCGGGTGGATGCGGGGCAGGGCGCCCTCCTTGCGCAGGCGGCGCAGCAGGGACTCGGAGGCGCAGCGGTACCGCGTCGGACGCAATCCCATGCGGGCGAACGTCCGCCGCCATGCCAGCACTTCGGGGAACCCGCTCTCGGGGCCGCCGGCCAGCCGGGCGAGGGCGCGGACGGTGTACTCCGCGACACGCGCCGCCACGCGCGCCTCGACGTCCGCCGTGCCGTCCACGCCCGTGGCGTGCAGCGCGCCCGTCGCCAGGCCCGGATGGGCGGACCGGACCGCCTCAGCGTGTCGGAAGATCATCAGGCCACCGCCATCCGCGCGCTCAGCCCCACGAAGCTCGCCGTGAAGACGGCCCGCAGGCCCGTGGTGATCCGGGGGTGGGCCAGCAGCCGGTCCCGTACGGCCGCCGCGCACACCCCGTACGCGGCGAAGACCACGAACGTCAGCGCCATGAAGACCCCGCCGAGCTGGAGCATCAGGCCGAGGGAGCCGGAGGAGCCGGCCGGGACGAACTGGGGGAGGAAGGCGACGAAGAACAGCATCGGCTTCGGGTTCAGGACGTTGATCAGCACGGCGGTCGTGATCACGTGGAGCGCGGGGCGCGGCTCCGGCTCCGGGCGGACGGTGAACGCCTCCTTGTCGCGGAGCATCGCCCACGCCATGTACAGCAGGTAGGCCACGCCCGCGTACTTCACGACCGCGTAGGCGAGCGGGCTGGAGGCGAGCAGGGCGGCGAGGCCCGTGACGGACGCCAGCAGATGGGGCACGACGGCGACCGTGCAGCCGAACGCGGCCACCAGGCCCGCGCGCCGGCCGTGGGAGAGACCGGCGGCGAGCGTGTAGACCACGCCGGTGCCGGGGGTGACCACCACGGCCAGGGCGGCCAGCAGGAACGCGAGACTCAAGAGAACCTCCGGGGATCGTCGGGTTCTCCAGCCTGGTGGCGTCATGGACCGGTGGACAGGGCCAAAGAGGGACCGTCCGACCGGTCCACAACCAGTTCCCCTAGTGAAGCCTGCGGACCGGCGTCCCCGACAGGTACGCCGCGATGTCCTCGACCGCCTCCGTGTAGTACGTGCGGTAGTTGAGCTCGGAGACGTAGCCGAGGTGCGGGGTGGCCAGGAGGCGGGGCGCCGTGCGCAGGGGGTGGTCGGCGGGGAGCGGCTCGGTGTCGAAGACGTCCACCGCCGCGCCCGCGATCGTGCCCTCGTGCAGCGCGGTGAGCAGGGCGTCCTGGTCGACGAGGCCGGCGCGGGAGGTGTTGACCAGGTAGGCGGCCGGCTGCATCAGGGCCAGTTCGGGCGCGCCCAGCAGGCCCTGGGTGGTGTCGCCGAGGACCAGGTGCAGGGAGACGAAGTCGCTGGTGCGCAGCAACTCCTCCTTGGACGACGCCAGTTCCACGCCCACCTCGTCCGTGCGTTCCTTCGTGAGGTGGGGGCTCCACGCCGTGACCTCCATGCCGAAGGCGAGGCCCACCCTCGCCACCCGGCCGCCGATCTTGCCGAGGCCGATCAGGCCGAGACGGCGGCCGTGCAGGTCGGCGCCGACCGTCGACTGCCAAGGGCCGTTCGCACGGAAGGAGTTGTACTCGGTGACCAGGCCCCGGGCGAGCCCGAGCAGCAGCGCCCAGGTCAGTTCAACCGGCGGGGTGGGGAAGCTGCGGGTGCCGCAGACGGTGACGCCGTTGCGTTCGGCGGCCGCGTGGTCGATGACCGAGTTGCGCATGCCGGACGCGACGATCAGCTTCAGCCGGGGGAGCCGGTCCAGCAGCGAGGCGGGGAACGGGACACGCTCGCGGAGGGTCACCACGATGTCGAAGTCGGCCAGTACGGCGGCCAGTTCGTCCTCGTCGGCGATGTGCTCGCGGAACGCGGTCACGTCCACCCGGTCCCGTACGGGACCCCAGTCGGCGAGCGTGGTGGAGACGCCCTGGAAGTCGTCCAGCACGGCACAGCGCAGTCGCATGTCGGCGGTCCCCCCGGCGGGTCGGGATGAAAGGTCAGGCGGCAAGGGCCTCGGCCGTCGCGCGGGCGAAGGCCTCCGGGTTGTCCAGCATGACGCAGTGCCCGCAGTCCGGGACCGCGACCACGCGGACGCCCGCCGCCTCCAGCTCCTCCGAGCCCGGGAAGGGACCGTCCGGCTCCGGGTACAGGAAGGTGCGCGGAACCGGCAGGTCCAGCAGCAGCTTCCGCATCGTCGGCGTTGTGGCGCGGACCAGGTGCACGGCGCTGCGGTACAGGGCCTCCCGGCCCGTCAGGCGCATCGTCGCCCACCATGCCTCGCCCGCCCGGTCGCGCACCTCCTGCCAGCCGCCCGCGAGGAACTCCTCCTCGCTGTACGACGCGATGTCCCGGCTGCCGTAGGCGCCCCGCTCCGGCGTCAGCGGGTCCAGGTTGGCGTCGACGAGGACCAGCCGCGCCACCAGCTCCGGGTGGCGGGCGGCCAGGACGACGGCGACCGCGCCGCCCATGCTGTGCGCGACCACGTCGGCGGCGGTGACCCCCGCGGTGCGCAGTGCGGCGGCGAGCGTGTCCGCGTGGTCCTCCAGCGTGTAGGAGAACGAGGTGGGCCGGTCGCTGTGGCCGTGGCCGAGCAGATCGATCAGCAGGGAGCGGTGCCCGGCAAGCAGCGGGTGGACGGCGCTCTCCGCGAAGTACAGCGGCGAGGTGGCGCCGAGCCCGTGCACGTAGACGCGGACCGGGTCCTTGCCCGGCAGTTCGGCCCAGCGGATCTGGTCGCCCTCGGTCGTCACGGTGGCGCTGTGCACGGTCGTCGCCCTCTCTGTCGCGCTGTCGCGGAAGACGAGCACCGTATCCGACGAGGGGATGGCCGGCTCAGGGGGTGTGGCCGAAGCGCAGCAGGTCCGCGGGGTCGTGGGTCTGCTTGAGGTGCAGCAGGTCGGCGTGGATCTCCGGGGTCCAGGCGCGGGCCCGGTCGGCGGTGTCGCCGGGGGCGCCGTGGATGTTCACGAGGGTGCGGCCGGTGCCGTACGGGGTCATCGCGGTGCGGAGGGCGGCCGTGGCGTGCTCGACGGCCTCCGCGTCGGACGGGGACGCGACGATCGCGACCGACTCCAGGAGGTGTTCGGCGTCCCGCGCGCACACCATGTCCGGGACGGCCGCGGGACGGGACAGGGCGCCGCCCATGTGCCGGAGCTCCACCAGCAGCAGTGGGCATTGGGGCACGTCGGGGCCGACCTGGTCGAGGAACGTCCGGATCGCCACCGGCGTCAGCTCGTGCAGCAGCAGGCTCGACTCCCGTACGGGGAACGGGTCCTGCGGCTCCGTGTGGACGCGGTCCACCTCCGTGCACGGCATGACCTCCACCGTGTCGACGGCCACCGGGGCGGCCTCCCGCACCGGCGCCAGCAGCTCCTCGCCCTCGGCCGGGTCACCGGGCCAGGCGATGGCGACCCGCGCCCAGAAGCGGCCCCGCAACGGCTCCGGGACCTGCGGGACCGGCGGCAGCCGCAGCAGCGCGAACGACGAGCACATCTCCTCCGGCACCGTGCGGATCCACCCGGTCCAGGCCGTCAGCACGGCCGCCGCGTGCTCGCCGGGGAACCAGACGGCGCCGCCCAGCAGGGTCCGCAGCGGCAGCAGTTCCGTCTCCATGGACGTCACCACGCCGACGGCGTGCTTGCCGCCGCGCAGCGCCCGGAACAGCTCGGGCTCGTGCCCGGCGTCCGTCTCGTGGAGCGTGCCGTCGGGGGTGGCGACGTGGAAGGAGCGGACCAGGTCGGAGCCGTACCCGTACGCGCGGCCCAGGACGGGGAGGCCGCCGCCCACCGTGTAGCCGACGGCGCCCACGTCGGTGGAGGTGCCGCACAGGGCCGCGAGACCGTGCGGGGCGGCCTCCGCCAGCACGTCACCCCAGCGTGCGCCGGCCTCGACGGTCGCGGTACGCCGGGCGGGGTCGACCTGGACGCCGGTCATGCGCCTGGTGCTGATCAACAGGCCACTGTCGACGGGGTAGTTGGCGCCGTGGCCGGTCGCCTGCACGGCGACGGGGGTCCCGGTGGCGGACGCCCAGCGCAGGGCGGCCACCACGTCGTCGGCGCCGGCCGCACCGACCACCACGTCGGGGGTGTGCGGGGCGGCCAGGTTGAAGCCGGTGACCTCCTCCGCGTAACCGTCGTCGCCGGGGCGCAGCACCGGGCCGCGGATGTCCGACAGGGCGAACAGGTCGGGAGTCTGGTGCAGGGTGGCCATGGCGATCTCCGCGGGGGCCGGTACCGAGGTTGTACGGATGGGACGGCGGCGGGCCGGGTCCACCGGCGGCCCCGGCGCCTGCCGTCCGGGCCCTTCCTCCAGGATGGTCCCGGTGCGGGGGAGCCGCACGGCGGGGCGGCCGGGGGTCCGTGTCGTACGGGTCGTGCGCCGGTCGTACGCCCGCTTTGCGCCGACTCCGCGTCGGCAAAGGCACGGGCGGGGCGGGCGTAGCGTAGGTGGTATGACGACGTACGGATCCTTCCCCGGCACGCGCCCGCGGCGTCTGCGCACCTCCCCGGTGATGCGGCGCATGGTCGCCGAGACCCGCCTGCACCCCGCCGACCTCATCCTCCCGGCCTTCGTGCGCGAGGGCGTCTCCGAGCCGGTGCCGATCTCGTCGATGCCGGGTGTCGTGCAGCACACCCGCGACAGCCTGAAGAAGGCCGCCGCCGAGGCCGTCGCCGCCGGGATCTCCGGGATCATGCTGTTCGGCGTGCCGGAGGAGTCCAAGAAGGACGGCGTGGGCACCGCCGGCACCGATCCGGACGGCATCCTCCAGGTCGCCCTGCGGGACGTCCGCGCGGAGGTCGGCGACGACCTGCTCGTCATGTCCGACCTGTGCCTCGACGAGTTCACCGACCACGGCCACTGCGGCGTCCTCGACGACCAGGGCCGCGTCGACAACGACGCCACCCTCGAGCGGTACGCCGAGATGGCGCAGGTCCAGGCCGACGCGGGCGCCCATGTGGTCGGTCCGAGCGGCATGATGGACGGGCAGATCGGCGTCATCCGCGACGCCCTCGACCAGATCGGCCGGGACGACGTCGCTATCCTCGCGTACACCGCGAAGTACGCCTCCGCCTTCTACGGCCCCTTCCGGGAGGCCGTCGGCTCCTCGCTCCAGGGCGACCGCCGCACCTACCAGCAGGACCCGGCCAACCTCCGCGAGTCGATGCGCGAGCTGGAGCTCGACCTGGAGGAGGGCGCCGACATGGTCATGGTCAAGCCGGCCGGCCCCTACCTGGACGTCCTCGCCAAGGTCGCGGACGCGGTGGACGTGCCCGTCGTGGCGTACCAGATCTCCGGCGAGTACGCGATGATCGAGGCCGCCGCCGAGAAGGGCTGGATCGACCGCGACAAGGCGATCCTCGAGTCCCTCACCGGCATCCGCCGCGCGGGGGCGCGCAACATCCTCACCTACTGGGCCACCGAGGTCGCCCTCACCCTGCGCTGACCCGCGCTTCCTCCGGGCCCAGAGCCGTCTCGCACGCCCGCGGGCGGGTGCACCCGCTGTCGCAGGTGAACCCGCCCGTCGTGGACGTGCCCGCGGCTCAGTACGTGAGCGCCTCGTCCATCGAGTACTGCCAGTACGTCACCGTCAGGCTGCTGTCGTAGTACACGCCGTCGGCCGGCAGGGACGGGATCGCGGCGGGGCCGCCGTCGCTGTTCGGGGTGCGGCCCTGGAAGCCGACGGTGAGCTTCTTGCCGGTGGCGCCGCCCGTGCCGCTGCCGTCGGCGGCCGACAGCAGGACACCCGCGTACGCCGACTCACCCGGGGCCAGCGTGACCACGGCCTGCGGCTTGGACGCCTCGACCGGCTGCGGCACCCACTGCATCTCGTCGAACCGCAGCACCGGGTAGTAGGTCAGGTCGCAGTTCTTCGAACCGGTGTTCTTCACCGTGATCACCATGTGGTTCACGGGGCGGGAGACCGGCGCGGCGCTGACGGAGGTGTTCGAGCCGTTGCAGGGGTTGAACGCCGCCGGGCCGTCGTCGGAGCCGCCCGAACCGGAGCCCTTGCCGGCCGAGGAGCCCTGGCCGCTCGAGGAGCCCTTGCCGCTGTCGCCGGAGCCGGCCGCGTCCCCGCCGGACCCGTTCGCGGTGGAGCCGTTCCCCTTGTCGCCCGAGGCGGCCCCCTCCTTGGGCGCCTGCGAGGAGCTGCCGGAGGGCGCCGACGCGACCGGCTGCGAGGCGGACCCGCCCTCGTCGCGGGTGCCGGTGCCGTCCTGGCAGGCGGTCAGCGCGAGGGAGGCGACGGCGACACCGGCGGCGGCGAGGAGCTGGAGGCGAGAGGTGCGCATGGCGAATTCCTTGTCATCGGACGGGACTTGGCGCAGCCGCTCGACCGGTCGGCGGGAGCGGCGTGCTTGGATGACCAGAGCGTGCGGCGTGATCCGTCCCGGCCGCCACCGTCGACGGGACTTCCGGGACGCTGGAACGCTCACACCGCGCTGACCTGGGGGAACGGCCGTCCCCTGGAACGGTGGAACGGGACACGGGGGAGTGGAGGAACGGTGTCGGAACAGACGGCGGCGGCGGATTTCGCCGCGCTGCTGCGCGAGTTGAAGGACCGGTCGGGGCTCAGCTACGGGGTGCTCGCCAAGCGGCTGCACATGAGTACGTCGACCCTGCACCGGTACTGCAACGGGGACGCGGTGCCGGCCGACTACGCCCCGGTGGAGCGGCTGGCCCGGCTGTGCAAGGCGCGCTCCGAGGAACTCGTCGAGCTGCACCGGCGGTGGGTGCTGGCGGACGCGGTGCGGGGACAGCGGAAGCCGGCCGCTGTCGCCGGGACGCCTTCGGTGGAGGAGGGTGCGGATACCGGGCCCGGGGAGACGGCCGCCGCTGACGCGCCCCCGGCGGAGGAACCCTCCGCAGCCCCGGTTGGCCCAACGATTACCAGCCCTGTGCAGGAGGCCCCCGAGGCCGGGACCACGGACCCCGCCCCCTCCCGCCGCCGTACCCGTACCGTCGTCCTCGCGGGCATCGCGGTCGCCGCCGTGGCCGCCGGGGTCACCTTCGCCGTCGGGCTGCCGGGCGGAGGCGGCTCGGACGGTGACGCCGGCGCCGGACGGCACCGCCCGGTCGGCGCGGCCGGGGTGACCGCGGAGGAGAGCACCACCACGCCCGCCTCGCCGACGTCCTCCTCCAGCGCCTCCCCGTCCACCTCCGCCAAGGAGAAGAGCCCCACCAGGACGCCCGCCGGCTCCGCGCCCGCCGACGCCCCGGAGGGCGAGAAGCGGAAGAGCGGTGTGCCGGTCACGGTGCGGGCGGAACCGTACGCGTGGGAGAGCCCCTGCTCGCAGCGGTACCTCGTCGACAAGCCCGCGAGCGAGATGAAGCCGCCGCCGCTGGAGGAGGGCGCTCCGGCCTGGGTGGCGGCGCACGGCGCGGTGTCCTCGGGGCAGCAGTACCTGCGGCTCACCGTGCAGGGCACCGGCCCCGAGACGGTCGTCGTCGACGGCCTGACCGTGCGGGTCGCGGGCAAGCGGGCGCCGCTCGCCTGGAACGACTACGCCATGGCCTACCCCGGCGTGGGCTGCGGAGGCGGCGTCCAGACGCGGGCGTTCGCCGTCTCCCTGGACTCGGCGCGCCCGTCCCTCGCCCCCGAACCGGGCAACGACGACTTCCCGTTCAAGGTCAGCGAGTCCGACCCGGAGGTGTACTACATCACCGCCTCCGTCAGCTCGTACGACGTCGACTGGTACCTGGAGCTGAAGTGGTCCAGCGGCGACCGCAGCGGCACGCTCACCGTCGACGACCAGGGCCGGCCCTTCCGCACCAGCGGCAACAAGGGGCGTCCTGCGTACGAGTTCCCGATCGGCGGCGACGGGTGGGTGCCGGAGGGGACGACGAAGCTGGAGTAGGGCGGTTTTCGGGGCGGGCGTCCGGATCGCGGAAAGGCGCGTGTAGAAGGCACAGGCTTTTCTAGGCTGCGGGGACGCCCCGTCACCCAGTCAGCCCCCGGAGCCCCGCATGACCGTCACCGAGCCGCCCGCCGCCCCTGCCCCGGCCAACGCCTCCGCTCCCGCCCCGCCCCTCGCCGCGCGGGCCTCGGCGGTCGGCGGCTCGCCCGTCCGGGACATCCTGGCCGTCACCGCCCGCCCCGAGGTGATCAACTTCGCGGGCGGTCTCCCGGCGCCGGAACTGTTCGACGCGGACGGGATCGCGGAGGCGTACCGCGCGGTGTTCGCCGAGATGCCCGCGCGGGCGCTGCAGTACTCCACGACCGAGGGTGAACCGGCGCTGCGGGCCGCGCTCGCCGAACGCGCCTGCGCGCGGGGGCTGGTGACCTCGCCCGACGACCTGCTCGTCACCACCGGTTCCCAGCAGGCGCTGTCCCTCCTCGCCGCGGCGCTGATCGAGCCCGGCGACACCGTGCTGGTCGAAGACCCCTGTTATCTCGCGGCGCTTCAGTCCTTCGGGCTCGCCGGGGCGCGGATCGTCGCGGTGCCCGGCGACGAACACGGCCTGGACCCGGCGGCATTGGAGGAGCTGGTGGTCCGCGAGCGGCCCAAGCTGCTCTACACCGTGCCCACGTTCCAGAACCCCACCGGCCGCACCCTCCCCGCCGCCCGCCGGGCCGCCGTCGCCGAGGTCGCCGCGCGGCGCGGACTGTGGATCGTCGAGGACGACCCGTACGGCGAACTGCGGTACGAGGGCGAACGGGTGCCGTGGATCGCCGCCCACCCGGGCGCCGAGGACCGCACGGTGCTGCTGGGCAGCCTCTCCAAGATCATGGCGCCCGGGCTGCGGCTGGGCTGGCTGCGCGCGCCGGAGGGGATCCGCCGCGCCTGCGCCGTCGCCAAGCAGGCCGCCGACCTGCACACCCCGACCGTCAACCAGCTCGCCGCCGCCCGCTATCTCGCCGACCGCGACCTGGACGCCCACGTCCGCCGCGTGGCCGGCGTCTACGGCGAGCGCCGGGACGCCATGCTGGCCGGCCTCCCCGACGCGCTCCCCGCCGGCTCGGTCTGGACGCGTCCCGAGGGCGGCATGTTCCTCTGGGTGCGCCTGCCGTCCTCGTACGACACCACGGCCCTGCTGCCCGAGGTGGTCCGGCACGACGTGGCGTACGTCCCCGGCGCCCCCTTCCACGCGGGCGAACCCGACCGCTCCACCCTCCGCCTGTGCTTCGTCACGCAGACGCCGGAGGAGATCGCGGAGGGGTTGCGGAGGCTGGGGGCGGCGCTGCGGGACTGACTTCTCAAGCCCGGTGAGCCGGTCAGCGCACCGTGGCCTCGAAGCACTCCCGCCTCCTCTCGCCATGCGCAGGGTGGAAGCAGGCCCGGACGACCGTGCCGGGGGCCGTCTCCGCCATCGGCGTGTAGACGTACGCCCGCGCGTCCAGGGCGTCCGTCACCTCGGCGGAACGGGGCGGGCCGGGGGCGACCAGCTCGATGCGGTCGCCGATCTCGGTGGCCCACATCCGCGCCCAGCTCGTCCCGCACCGGGAGCTGTGCCGCAGCTCCAGGCGGGCGCCGGCCGCCGTGCGGTAGGTGGTGAGGGTGTCCGGGCGGACCCCGCACAGCATGTTGAAAGGGTCCTTGCCCGCGCAGGACGCGCCCCGGCAGCGGGGCGGCGGGACGACGGTCGCCCCCGGGGAGGCGGTCGCCCGGACCGACTCCTCCCGCCTCCCGTCGTCCGTCAGCAGCACGATCGCGGCGACGACCGAGGCCAGCACCGCCAGCACGGCCGCGACCGCCACCGCGACGCGCAACGTCCGATTCCGGTTCATCCCTTCGGGTGGCGGCGGAGCGGACGCCTCCCGCTCGGGTTCCGCGCGGGACGGCGCGTCCGCCGGGGCGTGGGCGGCGCGCCCGCTGCCCGCCGCCTCCGCGATCTCCCACAGCGCGAGACAGCGCGCGTCCGGTTCGCCCGCCAGTTGGCACAGCGCCCGCACGGCGTCCCGGGGCGGCAGGGTGTCGCCCTTGAGATAACGCCCCCAGGAGGACTTGCTGAACGGGGTGCGCTCCTCCAGACCCGTCAGGCTCAGCCCCGTGCGCTGCCGCACCTCCCGCAGGGCGGCGGCCAGTTCGGCCCGTTCCGGTGGGGGCGTCATCCGCGCAGGGCTCCCCAGGTGTGCGGGCCGACGATGCCGTCCTCCACCAGACCGGCCTCCCGCTGGAACCGCAGGACGGCCCGCTCGGTCCTCGGCCCGTAGATGCCGTCGATGTCCCCCGGCGGGAACCCGGCCCGCCGCAGCAGACACTGCGCCTCCGCGACCTGCGCCCCCGCCTGCCCGGTCGCCAGGATCGCGTCCTGCGTCCGGCTCAGCCCCGCGAACCACTGCCCGCCGACCCGCTCGACCCGGCAGCTGTACGACGGGACCGTGGGCGGCGCCGCGGCGCCGGCCGGTGCGGCCGACGACACCGCCGGGGGCCGCGCCCGGCCCTCGTCGTCCCCGGCGAACCGCGCCACGAGCAGTGCGGCCGACGCGGCGACCAGGACGAGCGCGACGACGCCGGTGACGATCACGGCCCGCGCGGGCCTGTGGCGGGCCGGCGCTTCCGGGGTCACCGGGGGCGGGGTGCTGTCGGCGTCGTCCGTGTCCGCGGGCTGTCCCGCGCAGGCCGCCGACGCGACCTCCCACAGGGCCAGCAGACGCGTCGGGTCCTCCCCGGCGACCGCCGCGACCGCCTCGACGGCCTCCTTCGGCGGCAGCGACCTGCCGCCCAGGTACCGCTCCCAGGACGACGTGCTGTACCCCGTCTTCGCGGCCAGCTGCCGCATGCTCAGCCCGCTGTGGTCCTTCAGGCGGCGCAGGCTCACCACCAGATGCCGTGCCCTCGGATCGAGCTCCGAGGGCAGTGCTTTCCAACGCGACATCATTTCCCCCGATCGCGTGTGCGGGTTCTCCCCGTTCGCATTCTGCAACAACGGCGGCCGCGCGCACGGGACTTCGGGTGCGGCCCCGCACCGATCCGGCCATGGCGTCCCGCCGTCCCGCCGGACCGTCCCACGGATGTGGGAAACCGCAGGTCAGAGGCTGGGATGTCCCGCGGTGACGTCACTTCGCCGGCAACCGTGGCGGCCGTCGGCGGGCGTCCGCCAGTCTCGGTGACGAGCCGGCCCACCGGGTCGGCGCCCATCGCGTTTCGAAGGGGGAACGACATGACCATCACCCGCAAGCTCGCCGTCCTGGCCACGGGGGTCGCGATGACCGGAGGCCTGCTGGCCGGCACCGCCGGGAGCGCCGGCGCCGCCCCGGCCGCGCCGTCGGCCGCGAGCGACTGTCCGTCGGGCTGGTTCTGCGTCTGGTCCGGTCAGAACTACACCGGCCGCATGCAGAAGGTCGCCGGCACGAACAAGGACCTGACCCAGTTCGTGGTCTTCCAGAACTTCAAGTCCTGGTACAACCACGGCAAGTCCTGCGACTTCAAGTGGTACTCGGCGAAGAACCACGGCGGCTCCAGCGGGATCGTCCCGCGCGGCTACAAGGAGACCGGGAGCGTCTCCCGCTACATCAAGTCCAACACCTGGGTGAACTGCCGCTGACCCACGGCGCCCACGGGGGCCCTGACACGACCGCGGCCCGTCCTCTCCCCCCGAGGGAGCGGACGGGCCGTGTGCCGTAGGGGCCGGAGCGCGTCAGAGGCGCTCGGGCGTCCTGATGCCCAGCAGGGACATGCCCTTGGTCAGCGTGCGGGCCGTGAGGTCGCACAGGAACAGCCGGTTCTCCACCTGCTCGGGCGACTCCGCCTTCAGCACCGGGCACTTGTCGTAGAACGTCGTGTACAGCGACGCCAGCTGGTACAGGTACGCCGTCAGCTTGTGCGGCGCGTACTCCGCCGCCGCCTCGAACACCGTGTCCCCGAACGCGTCCAGGTGCAGCCCCAGCGCCCGCTCCGCCTCGTGCAGCTCCAGCTCCGGGTGCGCGGCAGGGCGTACGTCGCCGGCCTTCCGCAGGATCGACCGGATACGGGCGTAGGCGTACTGCAGGTACACCGAGGTGTCGCCGTTCAGCGAGACCATCTGGTCCAGGTCGAACTTGTAGTCGCGGGTCGGCGACGTCGACAGGTCCGCGTACTTCACGGCGCCGATGCCGACCTGCGCGGCCCGCTCCTGGATCTCCTCCTCGGTGAGGTCCTTCGCCTTCTCCCGGACGACCTCGGCGGCCCGCTGCACGGCCTCGTCCAGCAGGTCCTTCAGCCGGACGGTCTCGCCCTCACGGGTCTTGAACGGCTTGCCGTCCGCGCCCAGCACCGTGCCGAAGCCGATGTGGTGCGCGGTGACGTCGTCGTTCAGCCAGCCGGCCCGGCGGGCGGTCTCGAAGACCATCTTGAAGTGCAGCGACTGCCGCACGTCCACCACGTACAGCAGGGTGTCGGCGTGCAGGTCGAAGACCCGGTTGCGGATCGCGGTGAGGTCGGAGGCCGCGTAGCCGAAGCCGCCGTCGGCCTTCTGCACGATCAGCGGGACCGGCTTGTCGTCCTTGCCGCGGATGTCGTCGAAGAACACCACCAGCGCGCCCTCGGAGCGCTCGGCGACGCCCATCTCCTCCAGCAGCCGCGCCGTCTCGGGCATGCCCTCGTTGTACGCGGACTCGCCGACGATCTCGTCGTCGCGGATCTCCATGTCGAGCTTGTCGAAGACCGAGTTGAAGTAGACCTTCGACTCGTCCACGAACTGCTGCCACAGCTCGAGGGTCTCCTTGTCGCCGGACTGCAGGGCGACGACCCGCTTGCGCGCCCGCTCCTTGAACGCCTCGTCGGCGTCGAAGACGGCCCGGGAGGCCTTGTAGATCCGGTTGAGGTTCGACATGGCCTGATCGCCGTCGACCTCGGAGGGCGGGGCCAGCTCGCCCGGGTGCTCCATCAGGTACTGGATGAGCATGCCGAACTGGGTGCCCCAGTCGCCGATGTGGTGCCGGCCGATCGTCTTCTCACCGGTGAAGTCGAGCATGCCGCGCAGGGCGTCGCCGATCACCGCGGACCGCAGATGGCCGACGTGCATCTCCTTGGCCACGTTCGGCTGGGCGTAGTCGATCACCGTGATGCCCGGGTTCTCGGCGAGGGGCACGCCGAGGCGGCCCGTCCCGTCCGCGTACCGCGCGGCCAGGTTCTCCAGGACCGCCCGGTCGGCGATCGTGATGTTGAGGAAGCCGGGGCCGGACACCTCGACGTCCTTGATCACGTCACCGGTGGTGATGTGGGAGACGACCTCCGTGGCCAGGTCCCGCGGGTTGGCCTTGGCCTTCTTCGCCAGCGCGAGGATCCCGTTGGCCTGGAAGTCCGCCCGGTCGCTGCGTCGCAGCAGCGGGTCCGCGGACGTCTCCGGCCGGGTGGCGGAGAGGGCGGACGTGAGCTGCTTGCTGACGAGATCGGTGAGCGATGTGACCGAGGCCATGGAGTGGGTGCCGTTCTCCTCGTGGGTTCAGATAGACACGGCCAGTATCCCATGGGGGGTAAAGCGGTTTTTCCGTGCGCGGGGGCGCGGAGGCGTCGCCGAAGGCCCCCCCGGGCCGTGCCCGGGTCGCGTCCGGGCCGTCCCCGGGCCGGTGAAAAGGCGTTTTCGCGGTGGCCGGGGGAGCTGGGAGAATGGCACGGTCAGCCGTGCGACCGTACCGGCTGCCCGAGCAGAAAGAAGGACGTGCCGATCGTGGCTCAGAGCACCGAGACCACCGACTGGGTCTCCCGTTTCGCGGATGAGGTCATCGAGGAGTCGGAGCGTCGGGCCCCGGGCGCGAAAACATCAGGCGCTGACGCGCCGGTGGTCGTCGTCGCGTCCGGGCTGTCCCCCTCCGGCCCCATCCACCTGGGCAACCTGCGCGAGGTCATGACCCCGCACCTGGTCGCCGACGAGATCCGCCGCCGCGGGTACCAGGTGCGCCACCTGATCTCCTGGGACGACTACGACCGCTACCGCAAGGTGCCGGCCGGCGTCCCCGGCGTGGACGAGTCCTGGGCCGAGCACATCGGCAAGCCGCTGACCTCCGTCCCCGCCCCGAAGGGCTCCCCGCACCCGAACTGGGCCGAGCACTTCAAGGCCGCGATGATCGAGTCGCTGGCCGAGCTGGGCGTGGAGTTCGACGGGATCAGCCAGACGCAGCAGTACACCTCCGGCGCCTACCGCGAGCAGATCCTGCACGCCATGAAGCACCGCGGCGACATCGACGCGATCCTCGCGCAGTACCGCACCAAGAAGGCCCCGGCGAAGAAGCAGCAGCAGAAGCCGGTCGACGAGGCGGAGCTGGAGGCCGCCGAGGGCTCCGGCGCCGCCGCCGAGGACGACGGCAGCTCCGGCTCCGCCGGGTACTTCCCGTACAAGCCGTACTGCGGCAACTGCGAGAAGGACCTCACCACGGTCACGTCGTACGACGACGACTCCACCGAGCTGACCTACTCCTGCACCGCCTGCGGCTTCTCGGAGACGGTCCGGCTCAACGAGTTCAACCGCGGCAAGCTGGTGTGGAAGGTCGACTGGCCGATGCGCTGGGCCTACGAGGGCGTGATCTTCGAGCCCAGCGGCGTGGACCACTCCTCGCCCGGCTCGTCGTTCCAGGTCGGCGGGCAGATCGTCGGGATCTTCGGCGGCAGGCAGCCGATCGGCCCGATGTACGCCTTCGTCGGCATCAGCGGCATGGCGAAGATGTCGTCGTCCAAGGGCGGCGTGCCCACCCCGGCGGACGCCCTGAAGATCATGGAGCCGCAGCTCCTGCGCTGGCTGTACGCCCGCCGCAAGCCCAACCAGTCCTTCAAGGTCGCCTTCGACCAGGAGATCCAGCGCCTCTACGACGAGTGGGACCGCCTCGAGGCCAAGGTCGCCGACGGCACCGCGCTGCCCGCCGACGCCGCCGCGCACTCCCGCGCGGTGCGCACGGCGAGCGGCGAGCTGCCGCGCACGCCCCGCCCGCTGCCCTACCGCACGCTGGCCTCCGTCGCCGACATCACCGCCGGCCACGAGGACCAGGCGCTGCGCATCCTCAGCGACCTCGACCCGTCGAACCCGCTGACCTCCCTCGACGAGGCCCGCCCGCGCTACGACAAGGCCGAGGCGTGGATCAACACCCACGTCCCCGCCGACCAGCGCACCATCGTCCGCGACGAGCCCGACACGGAGCTGCTGAAGTCGCTGGACGAGCAGGCGCGGGAGTCTCTGCGGCTCCTCCTCGACGGCCTCGCCGACAACTGGTCCCTGGACGGCCTGACCCACCTCGTCTACGGCGTCCCGAAGGTCCAGGCCGGCTTCTCCGCCGACGCCACGCCCAAGGAGCTCCCCCCGGAGATCAAGACCGCCCAGCGGTCCTTCTTCGCCCTCCTCTACCGGCTCCTGGTCAGCCGCGACACGGGTCCGCGCCTGCCGACGCTGCTGCTGGCGGTGGGGCAGGAGCGGGTGCGGCACCTGCTCGGCGCGTAAGGCGCACACGCACGACGGAGGGGCGCCCGGTCACCGTCACCGGGCGCCCCTCCGTCGTCGACGGCGGCTGCGTCAGCGGACAGGGCGAAGCCGGCGAACGACATGGGCGATCCCGAAGGCACGGATGGGATCCAGCTGCCCAGGAGCCGGCTGGACAAGGCCGTCGCCGCCACGGCCGGATGGCCACAGCCATGCGACGGTACGGACGTGAGCACGAAGCGGTGCCCTTCTGGCCGGCGCGGGACGAGCGTCACAACGCGAGGGGCCCGGATCATCAGGGCCCCTCCTCGTGTCCGTACGCGTGCGCCGGTCAGGCGATGTGGTCCTCCTCCAGTTCCGCTGCGTGGCGGGCCTGGAAGCGTTCGGTGAGGTCCTTCAGGGCGCTCGGGCTCAGCGTCACCCCGTAGGTCGCCTCGATGTTGTCGCCGAGGACGCGCGGGGTCGGGTAGCTGCCGTCTATCGACTGCCGGAAGACCTGGTAGAAGTCGTCCTCGCCCGGCTCCGCGACGGGAGCCGCGCCGCCCTCGCCCAGTTCGCGGGTGCGGCCGCCCGGGATGACCGGGATGGGGAACGTGCCGGTCTCCTCCGGGGCGGGCTCCTGGAGGGGCGGCTCCTCCTGGTACTGGTCCTCGTACTGCTCCGCCTGGCGCTGCTCGGCCATCCAGCGGGCGTACTCGTCCGGGTCGAACTCGGGGTCGTAGCCGCCGTGGTACTCCACGGACTGCGGGTCGCGGGCGTGCAGCCAGGGGTTGGACGGTTCCTCGTCCCTGCGGTCCGGTTCCAGCTCCAGGCGCTGCTCGCCGGACGGCACCTGGGCCATGCCTGCGGGACGACTGCCCGCGGCTGCGGTCATGTCCGGCGCCGGCGGTATCAGCGCCGGTTCTATGCCCGCCGCCGCCAGACCCGCCGGGGCCGTGTCCGCGAGGGGGACGCCGTACTTGGCGAGGCGGAGCGGCATCAGGGACTCCACCGGGGCCTTGCGGCGCCAGGCGCGGCCGAAGCGGGAGCGCAGGCGGGCCTGGTAGACCAGCCGCTCCTGCTCCAGCTTGATCACCTGCTCGTAGGAACGCAGCTCCCACAGCTTCATCCGCCGCCACAACAGGAACGTCGGCACCGGCGACAGCAGCCAGCGGGTGAGCCGGACGCCCTCCATGTGCTTGTCGGCGGTGATGTCGGCGATCCGGCCGATCGCGTGCCGGGCGGCCTCCACGGACACCACGAACAGCACGGGGATCACACCGTGCATGCCCACACCGAGCGGATCCGGCCAGGCCGCCGCGCCGTTGAAGGCGATCGTGGCCGCCGTCAGCAGCCACGCCGTCTGCCGCAGCAGCGGGAACGGGATGCGGATCCACGTCAGCAGCAGGTCCAGCGCCAGCAGGACGCAGATGCCCGCGTCGATGCCGATCGGAAAGACGTAACTGAAGTCGCCGAAGCCCTTCTTCAGGGCCAGCTCACGGACCGCCGCGTACGAACCGGCGAAGCCGATCCCGGCGATGACGACGGCACCGGAGACGACCACGCCGATGAGAACCCGGTGCGTCCGTGTCAGCTGAATGGGCGCGGCCACCCGTACTCCCCTCCCAGTGCGTGTTGTTGCGCGCAACAGAGTGGCACATGTGTGCGGAGGACGGGTGGCCGGTTCTGGTTCAGCTTCTGTCGTCAGCCGGTTCAGTTCTCGGCGGAGGCCGACGCCGAGGGCGCCTTCGAGGCCGGCGCGGACGGCTTGCCCGACGCCGCGGCCGACGGCGAACCGCTCGCCGCACCCGGGCCGTTGGCCTTCGTCACGGACAGCACCGCCTCCCGGGCGGCCTTCTTCGCGTCCGCCATCAGCGCGTCGGCGTCCGGCGTCTTGTCGCCCGCCAGGCCCGCACCGTTGTAGTCGAGGGTGACGACCACGTTCTCCACCCGCGCCACGACCGTCTGCTGCTTGAAGGTGCCCTCGTCCTTCTTCAGGTCGTACCGCACCGCGGTCGCCTCGTCGCCCGTGCCGGCCACCGGCTGCGCGCTCACGCTCCGCGCGCCCGGCGTCGCCCGGACGTCGCGCACCTGCTTGTCGTAGTACTCCTGCGCCAGCTTCTCGCCCGGGCCGCGCGTGGTGTCCGACTCGAAGCGCAGCAGCGACACGTTCAGCCAGCGGAACTGCGAGCCCTTCACGCCGTTGTTGTCCAGGCTGCTCCAGGAGCAGCTCGCCCGCGAGGCCACGTCGTCGGAGCTGCCCTCCTTGCCGGACTTCGCCTTCGGCGCCAGGTCCTTGAGGGTCTTCTTGCTCAGCACGCCGCACGCCTCGGGCAGCGTCCGGTACGCCGCCGCCCGCACGGTCGGGGACGGGCTGGCCGACGCGGAGGCGCTCGCCGCCTTGTCACCGCCGTCGTCGGACCCGGAGTCCGAGGAGCAGCCGGTCGCGACCAGCATCACGGGGACGGCTGCCGCGCAGACAAGGACGCGGGTCAGGCGCTTGGCTCGCTCGGGCTGCTCTCGCTGTGCTCGTCGCTGCATGGTTCCTTCACTCATGACGCTCGTGTTCCCTGCGGTCGGAACGGTGTCCGAGGGGTCACGGTACGCGCCTCGTCACCCGGACGGCCGTACTTCGCGGGCTTCGCGGAGAGCGTGGAGGGGCGGTGAACGAGGGTCAGCCGCCCAGCGAGTCGGACAGCTCGGCGGCCAGTTTCCGGGCCCTGTCCTGCATTTCCTTGCTGTCCGGCACAGCTCCGACGGTCACCGGCTGCTCCGCGTACTCGATGGTCACGATGACGTTGGACGTGCGGAACGCCACAGTCACGGTGCGCTCCTGGACGGTCGATCCGGAGCGGTCGAGCGCGTCGTCGAGGAACGCCTCGTCGCCCAGGTCCTCCAGGACGCGCGGCTGGAGGTCGGACGGGGCGACGGACGGCGACGCGGTGGACGAGGGCGAGGCGGGCGAGCCCGACGCCGACGCGGAACCGCCCGGGTCCGCCGGGCCGGTGGACGCGCCGGAGCCCGTCGGGGACGGGGAGCCGGAGCCCGTCACCGTCGGCACGGGAAGCTGCGCCGCCGTCCGCTTCCGGGCGAACAGCTCCTCGGCCTGGGCGTCGTCGCTGACCGCGTTGTCGTAGGAGACGACCCGTTCGAAGTCCACCAGCAGCCGGTCGGTCGCCGCGAGGGACTCCACCTTCCAGCGGCAGCCCACCTTGCGGTCGGTGTCGTACGTGAGCGTCGCCTCGCCCGCGTACGCCTTCTCCCGCTGCTGCTCGTCCGTCAACCCCGTGAGCCCGGGCAGGAGTTCCTCCAGCGTGCGGTCGCCGACGGCGCCGCAGGGCTCGGGAAGGGTGGCGTACCGGCCGGGCTGGGCCGCCTGGGTCGCCGTGCCGGCGCTGCCCGGGTTGGAGTCGTCCGCCTGCCCGCCGCCGTCCGGGCTGCCCGTGCAGCCGGCCAGTACGGCCGCGAGGAGCGCGGCGACGCCGGGTCCGTACGCCTTCCGCTGCACGGTCCAGGTCCTCTCGACGGTGGGTGCGGGCCGCGGCCCGCCGGATCCTTCCAGTGTCCCCGCTGGTTAATCGCTTGCCGCAGGGGGGAGCCGTTCGCAGACAATGTGTATCGCACGCACTGCCGCGGACGCCGGTCCGTCATCCCTTTTCATCGACCTTGGCGCCGGTTTTGCGTTTCGCTACTTCTGTTGTGTTTCCGGGGGAATGAGGACGTCATGTCGTACGTGGAGATACCGGGCGCGAAGGTGCCGATCCGGATGTGGACGGACCCGACGACGGTCGAGGAGGGCGCGCTCCAGCAGCTCCGGAACGTCGCCACCCTGCCGTGGATCAAGGGCCTGGCCGTGATGCCGGACGTCCACTACGGCAAGGGCGCGACGGTCGGCTCGGTCATCGCGATGCGGGGCGCGGTGTGCCCGGCGGCGGTGGGCGTGGACATCGGCTGCGGCATGTCGGCGGTGAAGACGTCCCTGACGGCGAACGACCTGCCGGGTGATCTGTCCCGGCTGCGCTCGAAGATCGAGCAGGCGATCCCGGTGGGCCGGGGCATGCACGACGACCCGGTGGACCCCGGGAAGTTCCATGGACTGGCCACCGCCGGGTGGGACGATTTCTGGAAGCGGTTCGACCGGGTGGCGGAGGCGGTGCATTTTCGCAAGGGCCGGGCGGCTACCCAGATGGGAACCCTTGGCCAGGGGAATCATTTCGTTGAGGTGTGTACCGATACGTCTGGTTCCGTCTGGCTCATGCTCCACTCCGGTTCCCGCAACATCGGCAAGGAGCTCGCCGAGCACCACATCGGCGTCGCGCAGAAGCTCCCGCACAACCAGAACCTGGTCGACCGGGACCTCGCGGTCTTCGTCGCGGACACCCCGCAGATGGCGGCGTACCGCAACGACCTGTTCTGGGCGCAGGAGTACGCCAAGTACAACCGGTCGATCATGATGGCGCTCCTGAAGGACGTGGTCCGCAAGGAGTTCAAGAAGGCGCAGCCCACCTTCGAGCAGGAGATCAGCGCGCACCACAACTACGTGGCGGAGGAGCGCTACGACGGTATGGACCTGCTCGTCACCCGCAAGGGCGCGATCCGCGCGGGCTCCGGCGAGTACGGGATCATCCCGGGCTCGATGGGCACCGGCTCGTACATCGTGAAGGGTCTCGGGAACGCGGCGTCCTTCAACTCCGCGTCGCACGGCGCGGGCCGGCGCATGAGCCGCAACGCGGCGAAGCGGCGGTTCACGGCGAAGGACCTGGAGGAGCAGACCCAGGGCGTGGAGTGCCGTAAGGACTCCGGCGTGGTGGACGAGATCCCGAGCGCCTACAAGCCGATCGAGCAGGTCATCGACCAGCAGCGCGACCTCGTGGAGGTCGTAGCGAAGCTGAAGCAGGTCGTCTGCGTCAAGGGCTGACGACAGTGGTCCCCGGCGATCCTGCCAGGGACCACTGTTATCTGTTCAATGATCGCTGGGCATCGGTACTTGCCCGGACCGGAGTCGCCACATACGGAGATTGCAGCTCTGTCGCGTCCTGCCGAGAACCTCGGCCGCGGCAGTAGGGCTGTTGAGCTGTAGCAGGATGCGGTCCTCCGTTGCCGTCCATCGGCGTGCCGTATAGGCGTTTCGCATGCCTGCGGGCCGCTCCCAGGTGGCGAATGAGTCGGCGGCGATCTGCTTCCGAGCCAGGGCCAGGCAGCCCGGGTAGTAGAGGTCGGCGGCCAGTCGCTGGCCCGCCTCCATCGTGACGATGACGTTGTAGATGCCGTCTCGGGCGTTCCGGTTGACCGTGCGCTGGACCCCGGTCACCTCTTGGGCGTACTCGCAGAAGTAGCGGGCGATGGCCGTGCTGGCCGTCGTGAGGGAGACGAAAGGAAACCCTCTGCTGGTATGACCCACGGACCCGTCGGCGTCGACGAGGCCCCTGAGGTAGTCCCGGCCGGAGAAACTGCCGCTTGGCGGGGCGATGGTGTCCGATTTTCGACCATAAGGGATGCCAGCGGCGTGCAGGATCGTCCTGGCCTCTAGGGAGCACAACGTCCATGTCGCCGACGTGTGCGTAATGGCGAAGTTGGTGGGCCTCGTGCGTTTGCTGACGCTGCTGCTGTAGGGCGTCAGGCGCTGGAACTCGCGTAGCAGGTCGATGTCCCGGGCGCTGATCTCGACGGTCAGCCTGCCCTTCTGTCCGACTTCTTGTGCCAGGTGTCCGTCGGCCTGCAGAAAGCCGAACATGTAGGCGTACTCGGGGACAGCGAGGTCCATGAACGGGTGAGGGATAGGCTCGTATGCAGCCATGAGGAAGCGCGCCTTCCTTGCTGGTCAGGCCCTCGCTGCGGACCGGCATCCGGGCGAGGGCCGTCGAGTTGATCGTCTGGCGCGAGCCTAGGTCGGCCGTTCGGCGGCCGTATGGGTGATCGACGAGGTTCACCCATGTGGGTCAACTCGGCGGGAGTCGGCGTTCCGGCCCCCGTCACCGCTTGACGCGATGGCGCAGGTACACCGTGTTCGGGGTGAGCGTGCGGGTCTCCACCAGGTCCAGGTGGACGCGGCGTTCGTCGTGGGGGAAGTAGCGGGTGCCTCCGCCGAGGAGGACCGGGTGGACCACCGTGCGGTACTCGTCGATCAGGTCCGCCGCGGCCGCCTCGGCGGCGAGGGTCGCGCCGCCGATCGCGATCTCGCCCTCGCCGGGTTCCTTCCGCAGCCGTGCGATCTCCTCGGCGACGCTGCCCGAGGCCAGGCGGGCGTTGCCCTTCACTTCCGTGAGCGTGCGGGAGAAGACCACCTTGGGGAGCGGGTTCCACACCTGGATCCACTCGCGTTCCGCGTCACCGAGTGACGGGTCGTCCGCGGCGGTCTCCCAGTAGAGCATCGTCTCGTAGAGCCGCCGGCCGAGCAGATGGACGCCGAGCTTCCGGGTCTCCTCGATCCAGAAGCGGAAGACGTCCTCCTCGGGCGCCGACCAGTCGAGGCCGCCGTCCGGCCCGGTGATGTAGCCGTCGAGCGAGATGCCCATCGCGTAGGTCACGTCGCGCATGGCCCGTCCTCCTCGGTGTCGGGGTCCCTCCGTACCCGTACAGGATGGCCCTACGGGGCGTGCTTCACCGCGTAGATCATCACGAACGCCACGATGTGGATGCCGAAGAGGAAGTACCCGAGGTAGAGCCAGACGTAGCGTTCGCGCTTCTTCTCCAGTTCGAGGCGACGCCGCTCGCCGTCCGTGGTCCCGCCGCTCTCCGGGGCCGCGCCCCCGGCCGTCCCGCCCTCCGTCGTCATCGTGCCTCCCGGTGGACCTTCGTGTTGGACGCCTGGGCGCGCGGGCGGACGACCAGGAGGTCGATGTTGACGTGCGGCGGCCGGGTCACGGCCCAGGCGATGGTGTCGGCCACGTCGTCCGCGGTGAGGGGCTCGGCGACGCCCGCGTAGACCTTGGCGGCCTTCTCCGCGTCGCCGCCGAACCGGGTGAGGGCGAACTCCTCCGTCTTCACCATCCCGGGCGCGATCTCGATCACCCGCACCGGGCGGCCGACGATCTCCAGGCGCAGGGTCTCGGCGAGGACGTGCGCGCCGTGCTTGGCGGCGACGTATCCCGCGCCGCCCTCGTAGGTGGCGTGTCCGGCGGTGGAGGAGACCACCACGACCGTGCCGTCGCCGCTCGCGTCGAGCTTGGGCAGCAGGGCCTGGGTGAGGTTGAGGGTGCCGATGACGTTGGTCTCGTACATCGTGCGCCAGTCCTGCGGGTCGCCGGTGGCGACGGGGTCC
Organism: Streptomyces sp. P9-2; assembly: GCF_051903975.1. NCBI lineage: Bacteria > Bacillati > Actinomycetota > Actinomycetes > Kitasatosporales > Streptomycetaceae > Streptomyces > Streptomyces sp. P9-2. The sequence goes on along the minus strand of NZ_CP192633.1, from coordinate 1,009,494 downwards.
GCGCCGAGGGCGCCGCCCGCGTTGTTGACCAGGACGCCGACGGTGCGGAACGCGGTGGCGAACTCGTCGACGGCGGCGCGGTCGGTGACGTCGAGGGGGTACGCCGTCGCCGAGTGCCCGGCCGCGGTCAGTTCCTCGGCGAGCGCCTCGATGCGGTCCTTGCGGCGGGCGGTGAGGACGACCCGGTAGCCGGCCTCGGCGAGCCTGCGCGCGGTGGCGGCGCCGATCCCGCTGCTCGCGCCCGTGACGACGGCGATACGGGACGCGGCGGACGGTACGGCGGTGGCCATGGGCTGCTCCTCGGGCGGGCGGTGGCGGGGGTGGACGGTCGGCGCGTGCGGTACGGGCGCGCCCGGCCAGCATAGGCGGGGCGGATTCGGGCGCGGGCGGGCGCTCGTCAGGTGCCCGGTCAGCCGTTGCGCGGGGCCCACATGATGAGCGCCATGCCGGCCAGGCACACCAGCGCGCCGGCGATGTCCCAGCGGTCCGGGCGGTAGCCGTCGGCGACGACGCCCCACAGGATCGACCCGGCGACGAAGATGCCGCCGTACGCGGCGAGCACCCGGCCGAAGTGGGCGTCGGGCTGGAAGGTGGCGACGAAGCCGTACGCGCCGAGGGCGAGGACGCCGCCGGCCGCCCACATCCAGCCGCGGTGTTCGCGGACGCCCTGCCAGACCAGCCACGCGCCGCCGATCTCCAGGATCGCGGCGAGGACGAACAGGGCGGCGGAGCGGAGGATCAGCATGGCGGCAGCTTCGCACGGGCCGTCCGCGTGACCGCCGGAGGCCGCCCGCTCACCGCCGGAGGCCGCCCGCTCACCGCCGGAGGCCGCCCGCTCACCGCCGGAGACCGCCCGCTCACCGCCGGAGGCCGTCCGCGTCACCTGTTGGAGGGCGCCTGCGCCGCCGCGGTCCGCGGGATACATGCCCCGTGACGGACGCAGCGGACGGACGGGCCGGGGACAGGGCGACGACGGCGACGACGGAGGGGCCGCCGGGGGAGCGGCGGGCGCGGCTGATGGCGGAGCTGGCGGTGGTGGCCCGCCGCTACATGGCGTCGTACGCGCTGTTCAACCAGGCGCTCGCCGACCGCCTCGGCCTGCACCCGACCGACCTGCAGTGTCTGAACCTGCTCACCCTGGAGCCCGGCCCGGTGACGACCGGGCGGATCGCGGAGCTGACGGGGCTGACGACCGGGTCGGCGACGCGGCTGGTGGACCGGCTGGAGCGGGCCGGGTACGTGGTCCGCGAGCGGGACGCGGGGGACCGGCGGGTGGTGCTGGTGGCGCCGGTGCCGGAGCGGGTCGCCGAGGTGGCGCGGGTGTGGGAGCGGGTCGGGAGCGGCTGGTTCGCGCTCTTCGACGACCTGGACGACCGTGAGCTGGCGCTGTTCATCGAGCACATGCGGCGCACCACGGAGTACGGCGCCGAGCAGGCGGCCCGGCTGCGGGCGGGGGAGCCGGTGCCGGTGGGGACGGGGGATCGGGAGGCCGTGTCCGGGCAGGCGGAATAGGACGGGGCGGGGTGTCGTTCCAGGGGTATAGTTGAACCGTCAACAACCTGGAAGGTGAGCGGCCATGCAGTTCGGGATCTTCAGCGTCGGGGACGTCACCCCCGACCCGACCACGGGGCGCACGCCGACCGAGCGCGAGCGGATCAAGGCCATGGTCGCCATCGCGCTGAAGGCCGAGGAAGTGGGCCTGGACGTGTTCGCGACCGGCGAGCACCACAACCCGCCGTTCGTGCCGTCCTCGCCGACGACCATGCTCGGCTACATCGCGGCCCGCACCGAGCGGCTGCAGCTGTCCACCTCCACCACGCTGATCACCACCAACGACCCGGTGAAGATCGCCGAGGACTACGCGATGCTCCAGCATCTGGCGGACGGCCGGGTGGACCTGATGATGGGCCGCGGCAACACCGGCCCGGTCTACCCCTGGTTCGGCCAGGACATCCGGCAGGGCATCAACCTGGCGATCGAGAACTACGCGCTGCTGCACCGGCTGTGGCGCGAGGACGTCGTCGACTGGGAGGGACGCTTCCGCAGCCCGCTGCAGGGCTTCACCTCCACACCCCGCCCGCTGGACGGCGTGCCGCCGTTCGTCTGGCACGGGTCGATCCGCTCGCCGGAGATCGCCGAGCAGGCCGCGTACTACGGCGACGGCTTCTTCCACAACAACATCTTCTGGCCGGCCGACCACACCAAGCGGATGGTCGAGCTGTACCGGAGCCGGTACGCCCACTACGGGCACGGCACCCCGGAGCAGGCGATCGTCGGGCTCGGCGGGCAGGTGTTCATGCGGAAGAACTCGCAGGACGCGGTGCGGGAGTTCCGGCCGTACTTCGACGTCGCGCCGGTGTACGGGCACGGGCCCTCGCTGGAGGAGTTCACCGCGCAGACCCCGCTGACCGTGGGCTCCCCGCAGCAGGTGATCGAGAAGACGCTGTCCTTCCGCGACTACGCGGGCGACTACCAGCGCCAGCTGTTCCTGATGGACCACGCGGGCCTGCCGCTGAAGACGGTGCTGGAGCAGCTCGACCTGCTCGGCGAGGAGGTCGTGCCGGTGCTGCGCAAGGAATTCGCGAAGAACCGTCCGGCCGACGTGCCGGAGGCGCCCACCCACGCCTCGCTGCTGGGCGCCGCGCGGAAGAACGCCGCCGCACAGGAAGGGGCGCGCGCATGAGGATCGTCGTCGTCTCGGCCGGGCTGAGCGTGCCGTCGTCCACCCGGCTGCTGGGCGACCGGCTCGCCTCGGCCGCCGTCGCCGCGGCCGGCGCGGACCCGGCCGACGTCCGGGTGATCGAGCTGCGGGACCTCGCCGTGGAGATCGCGCACACCTTCACCAACGGCTTCCCCGGGCCCGCCCTGTCGGACGCGTTCGACGCGGTGGGCGGGGCGGACGCCCTGATCGTGGTCACCCCGGTGTTCTCGGCGTCGTACAGCGGGCTGTTCAAGTCCTTCTTCGACGCGCTGAGCTCCACCGACACGGAGGCCCTGACCGGCACGCCGGTGCTGATCGCGGCGACGGGCGGCAGCGCGCGGCACTCCCTGGTCCTGGACCACGCCCTGCGTCCCCTCTTCTCCTACCTCCGCGCGGTCGTCGTCCCGACGGGCGTCTACGCGGCGTCGGAGGACTGGGGCGCGGAGGGGCTGGACGCCCGGATCGGGCGGGCGGCGGGGGAGCTGGTCGCGCTGGCGGCGGGCACGTCGGCCCGGTCGCTGCCCCGGCAGGCGGCTCCGGACGGGGCGGTGCGGGCGGTGAACGGCAGCGGCGCCGCGCCTGGGCGGGGGGCGTCGGGAAGCGCCCCGCTCCCCAGGAAGGACTCGTTCGAGAACGTGACCCCCTTCGAGGAACGGCTCGCCGCGCTGCGCCCTGGCGGGTGAGACGGCGGTAAGAAGCGGAGGTCCGGGCGGCCGGCGGGGCCGCCCGGCTCCGGCGGCTTGGCACACTGGGCGGGTGCCGCACACCGTTCTGCTCGCCGAAGACGACCGCGCCATCCGCAACGCGCTGGAGCGCGCGCTGACCCTGGAGGGCTACCGCGTCACGGCCGTCGCCGACGGCGTCGAGGCTCTCGCGCAGGCCCACCGCATGCGGCCCGACGTGCTGGTGCTCGACGTGATGATGCCGGGCATCGACGGACTCCAGGTGTGCCGGGTGCTGCGCGCCGAGGGCGACCGCACCCCGGTGCTGATACTGACCGCGCTGGTGGAGACCGCCGACCGGATCGCCGGGCTCGACGCGGGCGCCGACGACTACGTCGTGAAGCCGTTCGACGTCGAGGAGGTCTTCGCCCGGCTCCGCGCCCTGCTGCGCCGCGCGGCTCCCGCGCCCGCGGAGTCAGGGCCGGCCGCCGCCCCGGAGCCCGGGACGCCGCCCGAGCCGTCGGGACTTTCCGGGCGCCTTCTGGAGGCGGCCGGGCTGCGCATGGACCCGCAGGCCCGCCAGGCCTGGCGCGGCGACCGCGAACTGGAGCTGACCCGCACCGAGTTCGAGCTGCTGGAACTGCTGATCCGCAACGCGGGCGTGGTCCTCGAGCACTCCACCATCTACGACCGCATCTGGGGCTACGACTTCGGCCCCGGCTCCAAGAACCTCGCCGTCTACGTCGGCTATCTGCGCCGCAAGCTCGACGAGCCCGGCGCCCCGCAGCTCATCCACACGGTGCGCGGGGTGGGTTACGTCCTGCGGGAGGGCTGAGTGGCCGCCGGCGGCGGTGCGCACGGGCCGTCGGTCCCGCGTCACCGGATGCGGCTGCTGTCGCTGGGCACGACCTTCGCGGTGGCGTTCGCGGCGGTGACCGCGACCGTGACGCTGCTGGTCGGCTTCCTGTCGTACAACGCGGCCGCGCGGCTGGTGCGGGTGGACCAGCAGTCGGTGTTCGACGAGGTGGTGCAGGACCTGCGGGACGAGGTCCGGCGCAACCGCATGTCGCCGCACGACTTCTCCTCCGCCGCGCCCGGCCACGACCTGGTGCGGCCGGCCCGCACGGACGTGCAGGTGCTGGGCCCCGACGGCGGGATCGTCGACCCCGGCAACCCCGGACTCCCGGTGGAGGACGACGACCGCCGGATCGCGGGCGCCGCCACGGCGGGGCGGGTGGTCGTGCACGCCGGGGTCGACGTCGGCGACGACGTGTACCGGGTCGCGACCGTCTCCCTGGGCGGCAGCCGGGGCGCGGTGCAGGTCGCGCAGGAGTTCAGCGACACGGAGGACCTGCTGCGGGCGCTCCAGCGGCGGACGTTCCTGCTGATGGCGGCCGTGGTGGTCGCCGCCGGGCTGTTCGGCTGGTGGCTGGCCCGGCGCATCACCCGCCGGCTCGTGGTGCTCACCAACACCGCCGAGGCCGTCGCCCGCACGCGCCGCCTCGGCATCCAGGTGCCGGTCGCCGGCTACGACGAGGTGGGGCGCCTCGGCCGAGCCTTCGACCGGATGCTGGGCCGGCTCGCCCAGTCCGAGGAGGACCAGCGGCGGCTGGTCCAGGACGCGGGACACGAACTGCGCACCCCGCTCACCTCCCTGCGCACCAACATCTCGCTGCTGCGCCGCATCGACGAACTCCCGCCCGACAGCCGCGAGGAGCTGGTCGCCGATCTCGCGCAGGAGGCGCGGGAGCTGACCGACCTGGTCAACGAACTGGTCGACCTGGCGGCCGGGCAGTCCGACACGGAGCCGCCGCAGAGGATCGACCTCGCGGACGTCGCCGAGGAGGTGGCGGGCGTCGCCCGACGGCGCACGGGACGCGAGATCGTGGTCCGCGCCAGCGGCCACACCACGACCCACGGCCGTCCCGGGATGCTCACCCGGGCGCTGTCCAACCTGGTGGAGAACGCGGTCAAGTTCGACCGCGAGGGCCGCGCGCCCGTGGAGATCCACGTGGCCGGCCCGGCCCGCCCGGGCACGGTCCGGGTCGAGGTCCGCGACCGCGGCCCGGGCATCGCCGACGACGACCTGACCCGCGTCTTCGACCGCTTCTACCGAGCCGCCGACGCCCGCTCCCTCCCGGGCTCGGGCCTGGGCCTCTCCATCGTCCGCGAGGTGGCCCTCGCCCACGGCGGAGCGCCCTACGCCTTCCACCGCGAGGGCGGCGGCACGGTCACGGGGTTCACGGTGGCGGGGGCGACGGGGGAACGGGAGACGTAGCCGCTCCGCGGCCACTCCCCGACCGGCCTGATCAGGCACGCGCCTCCGCACGGGCCGCCCGTGGACGCTCGGGCCGGGACGGGGCCCCGCTCCCGCCCGTGCACCGGACCGGTCGCGGCTTCGCCCTGGGGCGCCCTTGAGGCGGCCCAAGCACGTGCGGCCGGGTAGCCGGTGGCCGGGGTCTCGTGCGGGCGTCTCCCGGTCAGGTGGGGGAGGACTGGCCCGTCCGGCAGGACAGGCACCACGGTCCACGGGACGGCGTCGGCGTGGTTCCTGCGTGTCTCAGCGGGCCGTGCCTCGGAGGCGTACACCCCCTGCGCGCTGCGCAGGATGCATGCGGGGGCCGTGTCGGGCCGGTTTCCGGTGTGAGGGGAGGGCGTCGTGCTGAGTGAGGACGAGAGGGCCGCGTTGGCCGCGGTGGACGCGGGGGCGGCCGCGCGGACGTTGATGGAGTTGATCTCCGTGCCGAGCGTCACGGGGAGCGCCGCCGAGGCGGAGCTGCAGCATCAGCTCGCCGGGCGGCTGGAGTGGCTGGGGCTCGACGTCGACCTGTGGTCGATGGACCTGCCCGCCCTCCGCGCCGACCCGGACTTCCCCGGCACCGAGGCCCCGCGTGAGGAGGCGTGGGGGCTGGTCGGGACGACGCCCGACGGGGGCGACGGGCCGACGCTGATCCTCCAGGGCCATGTGGACGTCGTACCGCCGGGGGACCTGGCCGCGTGGGACGGGGACCCGTTCGTGCCGCGGGCGGAGGGCGACCTCGTGCACGGGCGCGGGGCGTGCGACATGAAGGCCGGTCTGGCGGCGCACCTCGCCGCGCTCGCCGCGATACGGGCGGCCGGGATCCGGCTGCGCGGCCGGGTCGCCGTTCACTGCGTCGTCGGCGAGGAGGACGGCGGCATCGGCGCGTTCGGCACGCTGCGGCGCGGTCACACCGGTGACGCCTGCGTCATCGCCGAGCCCACCGCCGGCACGCTGATCACCGCCAACGCGGGCGCGCTGACGTTCCGCATCGCCGTACCGGGCAAGGCCGCGCACGGCAGCTCCCGGGAGCAGGGCTTCAGCGCGGTCGACGCCTACCTCCCGCTGCACCGGGCGCTGGCCGCGCTGGAGGAGGAGCGGAACCGGGACCCGGACCCGCTGCTCGCCGAGTACCCGATCCCGTACGGCCTGTCGGTGGGCACGGTGCGGGCCGGGGACTGGGCCAGCAGCGTGCCGGACCTGCTGGTCGCGGAGGGCAGGTACGGCGTACGGCTCGGCGAGGACCCGGCGGACGCGCGCGCCGCGCTGGAGCGGTGCGTGGCCGAGGCGTGCGCCGCCGATCCCTGGCTGCGCGAGCATCCGGCGACGGTGACCTGGCCGGGCGGGCAGTTCGCGAGCGGCATGCTGCCCGAGGGGCACCCCCTCGCGGACACGGTCGCCGCCGCGCACGCCGACGTGACGGGCGGGCCGGCGCCCCGGCGGCGCGGGGCGACGTACGGCAGCGACCTGCGGCACTACACCGGCGCCGGGATACCCACCCTGCAGTACGGCCCCGGCGACATCGCGGTGGCGCACAGCGCGCGCGAGCACGTGAGCGTGCGGGAGGTGGTGGAGGCGGCGCGGACGCTGGTGCTGACGGTGCTGCGCACGGTGGGCACGAAGTGAGCGGGCGGGCCGGCCCGTGTCTCACTCGTCCGGCTTCCGCTCCGGCGCCTCGCAGACGAAGCCGTCCGGATCGGTGAACGGACCGATCGGGCTGACGAGGGCGATGCGGTGGGAGCCGCCGCCCTCGACGGGCACGCCCGCGACCTTCGCCAGCGCCTTCCGCTTGTACAGCGACAGTTTGATGCTGCCGGGGTCGCCCGCGAACTCGACGTACTTGCCGCCGAAGCTCTTGCCGACGGTCAGCCCGCGCTCGACGTAGAACTGCTTGGTCGCCTTCACGTCCTCGACGCCGAGCAGCAGCACGATCTCGTCGATCGTCCGGGTGACCGGGCCGGTGTTCTTCTTCGTCGAGGTCACCAGCTGCCAGACCGTGCCGTCGGGCGCCTGGACGACGCCGCCGTAGCCCCACAGGGACTTCTCGGCGGGCTTCAGCTGGGTGGCGCCCGCGTCGAGGGCGGCCCGGTGCAGCGCGTCGACGTCACCGGGCTGGGACGTCACCAGAGACAGGGTGAAGCCGCGGAAGCCGCTCGTGGGCTCGTCGGAGGGGCGCAGGCGCACCCGCTCCCGGTCCAGGCCGAAGGCGTCGGAGTAGAAGCGCGCGGCGGCCGTGGGGTCGGCCACCTCCAGCGTGACGGAGTCGATGGAGTTCATGCAGTCGACGGTAGGACCGCCCCGGCCGCCGGCGCTTCTCGGAAACTGACCGGTTGTCGCGCCGTCCGGTCAGCTGCCGGTGAGCTCGCCGCTCAGCGTCCTGTGGATCCGTGCGCTGGGCTCGTTCAGCCCCACGATCTCGACGGTCTTGCCGCGCTGGGCGTACTTCGTCTCGACGGCGTCGAGCGCGGCCACCGAGGAGGCGTCCCAGATGTGGGCGGCGGACAGGTCGATCACGACGCGGTCGGGGTCGGTGGCGTACGAGAACTGGCCGACCAGCTCGTTGGAGGAGGCGAAGAACAGCTCGCCGGTGACCCGGTAGACCACCGTGCGGCCGTCGGGATCGGTGACCGCGGTGACCTCGGCGAGCCGGGCGACGCGCCGCGCGAACACCACCATCGCGGCGACCGAGCCGACGACGACGCCGATGGCGAGGTTGTGGGTGGCGACCACGCAGACGACGGTGACCAGCATGACGACGGTCTCCCCGACGGGCATCCGCCGCAGTGTCCTCGGCGCGATCGAGTGCCAGTCGAACGTCGCCACCGACACCATCACCATGACCGCGACCAGCGCCGCCATCGGGATGTCGGAGACGACCGGCCCGAACACGATGCACAGCACCATCAGGAACGCGCCCGCCAGGAACGTCGACAGCCGGGTCCGCGCCCCGGACACCCGCACGTTGATCATCGTCTGGCCGATCATCGCGCAGCCGCCCATGCCGCCGAAGAAGCCGGTGACGATGTTGGCGACGCCCTGTCCGACGGACTCACGCGTCTTGGAGGAGCGGGTGTCGGTGATGTCGTCGACCAGCTTGGCCGTCATCAGTGACTCCATCAGGCCGACCAGCGCCATGGCGAAGGCGTACGGCGCGACGGTGGTGAGCGTGTCCAGGGTGAACGGCACGTCCGGCAGCCCGGGCACGGGCAGTGACGACGGCAGGTCGCCCTTGTCGCCGACCGTCGGCACGGCGATCCCGGCCGCGACGGTGATCACGGTGAGGATCACGATGGACACCAGCGGCGCCGGCACCACGGTGGTCAGCCTCGGGAAGAACACCATCATCGCGAGACCCGCCGCGATCAGCGGATACACCGGCCACGGCACGTCCGTCATCTCCGGCACCTGCGCCATGAAGATCAGGATGGCGAGCGAGTTCACGAAGCCGACCATCACGCTGCGCGGCACGAACCGCATCAGCTTCGCCACCCCGAGCGCGCCCAGCACGATCTGGAACACCCCGGCCAGGATCACGGCGGCCACCAGGTACCCGAAGCCGTGGTCGCGGTTGAGCGGCGCGATGACGAGGGCGACGGCGCCGGTCGCCGCCGAGATCATGGCGGGCCGGCCGCCGACGAGCGCGATCGTCACGGCCATGGTGAACGAGGCGAACAGACCGACCGCCGGGTCGACGCCGGCGATGATCGAGAAGGAGATCGCCTCGGGAATCAGCGCCAGCGCCACGACCAGACCGCCGAGCACCTCGGTGCGCAGCACCTTCGGGTCGGAGAGCCAGGACGGACGCCGGGAGCCGCGCAGCCAGGCGGACGGGGACAGGGCGGAGGACATGGACAAGGGAAGAGGAACCTGTCGTTGCTCGGGCGCGCCGGGGACGGGGGCACGCGGGGATGAGACGGGCACGCGGGACGGCCTCGTACGGAGGGGGGAATCCGGGTCCGGATCAGTGGGCGTGGGCCCCGGGGACCACGCGGGCGCGGCGCGGAGGGACTCCGGACGCCGACGGGGGGCGAAGGGTCACGGCGGGAAGGCAGCGGCGCGGGGCATCACGGACATGCGCTCGCTCTCTCCTGCGGACTGCGGTCTTCGCCGGGGGCTTCGTCGGCCCCGACACGGCTGACCCGTCCACTTTACCGGGTGCCCGGAGGCCCCCGACTGCCGTGCGTACGCCCGACTGCCGTGCGTGCGGGGCCCGGTGACCCCGCTCACCCGGTGTCCGCGTTCACCTGAGGCGGGGAGGGCCCGGGTGCCAGGATGAGGCGCGATGACGGCAGGGTGGGGCGCGCGCACGGTACGGGCCGCGGTGTTCGCGGCCGTCTGCGTGCTGCTCGCCGCGCTGGGCCATGTGCTGATGTCCGGCAGCCATGTCCCCGGCTGGACGCTGGGCGCGGGCGCCGTCGCGACGGGCGTGGCCGGGTGGTGCCTGGCAGGGCGGGAACGCGGGCTGCCGACGGTGGTCGGGGTGGCGGTGGTCGCGCAGACGGGGTTGCACCAGGTGTTCTCGACGGGGGCGCCTGTGGGTGAGGCGCACGGGATGCATGCGGCGCACACGGGGAGGGAGCATCCGCCGGTCGCGGGCTCCGAGGACCTTGCCCTGGTGGCGTCTTCCGGCAGTGGCGGCTCGTCGTCCGGGATGCTCGCCGCCCACCTGCTGGCCGCGCTGCTCACCGGCCTGTGGCTGGGACACGGCGAGCGGGCCGCGTTCCGCATCCTGCGGGCGGTGGCGGGCCGGCTGATCGCGCCGCTGCGGCTGCCGTTCCGGCTCCCGCCGGCCCTCGGACGCCCCCGGGTCCGGCCGCGCCGGCCGCGTTCGGAGCGCAGGCCGGCGCTGCGGCTGCTCGTCCACGCGCTCACCTCGCGGGGTCCGCCCAGGGGGACCGCTGTCGCCTGACGACAGCTGATCCACCCGGGGCGTCGTTCGTACGCCCCGGGTCACCGGCCGTACGTCCACACGCCGCATCGCGCCGTCACGGGCGCCCGTGGGGCCGTAGGGCCGTTTCCCCTGCTCACCGGACCGGTGCGGCGCGTGCTGCCCCGGTCCGGATCACGGACTCCGAGAAGGACATCAGGTGATCACCTCTGCCCTGCCCCGTGCCCATGCCCCCACCGCGGACGAGGCGTCGGCCGACGCCTCGCCCCCCGACGCCTCGGCGACGGCCTGGGCGCTGGCCGCCCGGAGCGGTGACGCGGACGCGGGCGACCGGTTCGTCCGCGCCCTGCACCGGGACGTGCTCCGCTACGTCACCCACCTGTGCGGCGATCCCCAGGCTGTGGACGACCTCGCGCAGGACACCTTCCTGCGCGCCCTCGCCGGACTGCACCGCTTCGAGGGCCGCGCGCCGGCGCGGGTGTGGCTGCTGGCGATAGCCCGCCGGGCCGTCGTCGACAGCCACCGCTACGCCGCCGCGCGGCCCCGGCTCTCGGACGCGCCGGACTGGCAGGCGGCCGTGGAGCGGGCCCAGCCGCGTGGCCTGCCCGGCTTCGACGACGGGGTCGCCCTGTCCGCCCTGCTGGCCACGCTGCCGGACGAGCGGCGGGAGGCGTTCGTCCTCACCCAGCTCGCCGGGCTGCCGTACGCGGACGTGGCCGCGCGGACCGGCTGCCCGGTCGGCACGGTCCGCTCCCGCGTCGCCCGCGCCCGCGCCGACCTGCGGAGACTGCTGGCCGACGCGGAAGGGACGACGGGCGTGCATTGACGGGTGGGCTGGGGTGGGGTCAGTGGTGGGCGTGAACCACCGCGTGGCCCTTGCCCCGGCCGATCATCCACTTGTTGACCGGGGTGGTGACCAGGAAGGCGACGGCGAAGCCGCCGAGCAGCGCGTACCAGAAGAGGCCCTCGGACAGCTCGGCGTCCATCGCTCCCGGGGTCAGCGCGATGATGGCGTTGTCGACCAGCTCCATCACCGCGATGGAGACGGTGTCGGCGGCCAGCGCGATCTTCACGGCGGACTTCAGGGACACCCCGGCGCGGACGACGGCGAAGAGGGTGAAGGAGTAGCCGAAGACGAAGGCCAGGCCGATGGCCAGGACCATCGTCGGGACGTTGCCCCACAGCAGGGCCGTGCCGATGACCATGCCGAGGATCTCGCCGATGGCACAGCCGAGCAGGCAGTGCAGTGTCGCCCGGACCGCCATCGACCAGGTCGTGCCGGGCCGTGCCTCGTGCCCGGCACCGGTCTGGTGGTGCATGGCGTGGTCCATAAACCTCATCCCCCTTCGAAGCGTCACGGGGACGGTGTGTGTCCCCGCGCACACCGTGAACTGTATACCCCGAGGGGGTATTCCCGTCAGGGGTTTTTCTTCGCTCGTCCTTTGGTCACCGGGCCAACAGGTCCCGGATCGCCGCCGTCACCTCCTCGGGCGCCTCTTCGGCCATGAAGTGCCCGGCCTTGGTCAGCCGGTGGTCCAGGTCCGGCGCCCAGGCCCGCCACACGGCCGCGGCGTCGTAGCCCAGCCGGGCGCCCCAGTCCTGCTGGAGAACCGTCACCGGCATGGTGAGCCGGGTACCCGCATCGAGGTCGGCCCGGTCGTGCTCGATGTCGACGGTCGCCGAGGCCCGGTAGTCGGCGACGATCGACGGGACGGCGGCGCGGCCGGCGCGCAGGTAGGCGTCCCGCACGTCGGACGGCAGCGCGTCGGGCCCGACGGACCAGGCGTCGAGGAACGACCCGAAGAAGGCGTCCGCGCTGCCCGCGATCATCGCCTCCGGCAGTCCGGGCGGCTGCGCCATCAGATACAGGTGGAAGGCGACCGCGGCGGAGACGCCGCGCAGGACGTCCCACATGTCGAGCGTCGGCACGACGTCGAGGATGCCGAGGTGGGTGACGGTCTCCGGATGGTCGAGCCCGGCCCGGAAGGCGACGAGGGCGCCCCGGTCGTGACCGACGAGGGCGAAGCGGTCGTGACCGAGGGCGGAGGTCAGGGCCACGACGTCGGCGGCCATGGTGCGCTTGGCGTACACGCCGGGGGAGCCGGCGTCCGGCTTGTCGCTGGCGCCGTAGCCGCGCAGGTCGGGGCAGATCACGGTGTGGTCGGCGGCCAGCCGCTCGGCGACGTGCCGCCACATGAGGTGGGTCTGCGGGAAGCCGTGCAACAGCACGACGGGACTGCCGTGCCCGCCGACGGCCGCGGTCAGCTCGATGCCGTCGACGCCGGGAAGGCGGAGGTGTTCGAAGCCGGGGATGGTGGGGGTCATGGGGTGCGTCCGTTTCTCCAGGGGGTTGCGGGGACGGGAGCAGCGTGGGGGAGGGCGATGAGCAGCGGATCAGCAACAGCCCGTCCGGCGTTCGAGGACGAGGCCCGAAGGGCCGATAGGGGGTCTGGTGCACAGCTCCAGGGACGGGAAGGGGCACCTGATTCAGCCCGTCCGGCGCTTGAGGACGAGGCCCGACGAGCCGAAGGGGGGTCTGGGGCGCAGCCACAGGGACGGGAAGGGGCGGCGGGGGCGACTCGAACCAGCCCGCACCCCCTCACCCGCGAGGATGGACCGATGCGCATCGAGGTCCTCGGCTCGATCCGAGCCACCCAGGCCGACGGCACCCCCGCCCCCCTGGGCGGCCCCCGCCACCGTGAGCTCCTCGGGCGTCTCGTCGCCGCCGAAGGGCGAATGGTCACCACCGACACCCTCGTCGACGATCTGTGGCCCGAGCACCCACCACCCCGCGCCATCGGCACCGTACGCACCTTCGTCGCCGCCCTCCGCCGAGCCCTCGAACCCGACCGCCCACCCCGCACCCCGCCCCGCGTCCTGCTCACCGAGGGCCCCGGTTACGCCCTGCGCCTGCCCCGCGAGGACGTCGACGCGCACCGCTTCCAGGACGCCCTGGCCCGCGCCCGGCGCACCCCCGGCGAGGTGACCGGACTCGGCGAGGCGCTCGCCTCCTGGCGCGGTCCCGCCTACGCCGACGTGACCGGCTCCGCCTGGGCGGAACGGGAGCGGGCGCGGCTGGAAGAGCTGCGGGCGGAGGCGGTCGAGCTGCACGCCCGCCTGCTCCTCGACCGCGGGGAGGGCGCCGGCCTCGTCGCCGGCCTGCGCGACCACGTCGCCGTGCACCCGTGGCGCGAGCCCGCCTGGACGCTCCTCGCCCGCGCCCTGCACCTCGCGGGCCGCCGCGCCGACGCGCTGGACACCCTCCGCCGAGCCCGCGCGACGCTCGCCGAGCGGCTCGGGCTCGACCCGGGCCGCGACCTCCTGCGCCTGGAGACGGACATCCTCAACGGGACCGCGCCGTCCACCGCCCCCGCCGCCACCTGGGCGGGACCCGGCGTCCCGCTCGGCCCGCGCACCACCGTCGACCTGGCCCGCACCCTCGCCCTGGCGGGCGGCGACGCCCTCGTCCGCTCCCGCAGCGACCGCCTCGCCGCGATCACGGCGGCGGAACGCACCGGCGACCTCGCCCTCACCGCCCGGATCATCGGCGCCTACGACGTGCCCGCCCTGTGGACCCGTGCCGACGACCCCGAGCAGGCACGGACGGTCGTCGACGCCGCCGTACGCACCCTCGCCGCGCTCGGCCCCGACGCCCCCGCCGACCTGGCCGTCCGCCTCCTGGCCACCGTCGCGGTGGAGAGCCGCAGCGCCGATCAGACCCCGCCGGAGCGGGACCGCGCCCGGGACGCGGCCCGGCGGGCCGAGGCGCTGGCGCGCGAGCTGGGCGACCCCGCCCTGCTGGCGTTCGCCCTCGACGGAGTGTTCCTGCACTCCTTCACCCGCCCCGGAGGCGCGCCCGCCCGGGACCGCGTCGGGGCCGAGATCCTCGCCCTGGCCACCGCCCACGACCTGCCCGCCTACGCGGTACTGGGCCGGCTCGTCCGCCTCCAGTCCGCGTCCGCCCTCGGTGACCTGGACGCCGCCACGGCGCACGCGGAAGCCGCCGAACGGCTCGCCGCCGCCAGCGAGGCGCCCCTCGTTCCTGTGCTCACGTCGTGGTTCCGGGCACGCGCCGAGGCCGCCCGCAGCACCGAGCCCGGCGGACCGTCCCCCGCCGCGGTCGCCGCGCGCTACCGCACCGCCGACGAGGCCCTGCGTACGGCCGGGATGCCGGGCCTGCACCGGGGCCTGTTCCCGCTCGCCCTGCTGGGCCTGCGTCTGCTGCACGGCCGTCCCGCACCCGCCGACCCCCGCCTCGACTGGGGCCCGTACCGCCCCTGGACCGAGCCCCTGCTCCTGCTCGACCAGGGCCTCGTGGCCCAGGCCCGCACCGCCCTCGCCGCGGTCCCCGCGCCGCCGCCCGACCACCTGCAGGAGGCCCTGTGGTGCCTGACCGCCCGCGCCGCCGTCCGCCTGCGCGACCGCGACACCGCCGCGCGGGCCGCGGCCGCCCTCCGTGACGCGCGCGCCGAACACGCGGGCGCCGCCTGCGGCATGCTGACGCTGGGCCCGGTGGCGGCCTACCTGGACGAGGCGGAGGCGTGCGCGGGCATGCGGTGACGCGTGCTCACGTCACGACGACCGCGCCCTCCGGGTCGCCTCCAGCACCGACGTCAGGAAGCGCCGTACCGTCTCCCGTTCACCCGGTTCGAAGGCGTCGGAGACCGCCACCACGTCGTCGATCACCGCCCCGAAGAACGACCGGCCGAGGCGTACGGCCTTCTCCTCCACCTCCAGCAGCACGCGTCGGCGGTCGGCGGTGTCCCTGCTGCGCCGGACCAGCCCCATCCGCTCCAGGCGGTCCACGAGCGCCGTGGTCCCGGCCGAGTTGAGGCGCAGCTGCTCGCCGAGCCGGCCGGGTGTCGCGCGGGTGTCCGCGCGCGCGTCGTCCAGCAGGTGGATCAGCGCGCGCACGTCGGTGGGGTGCAGACCGTGGCGCGCGGCGAACTCGGCCCCGAGGAGGTCGAACTCCACGGTCACCGCACGCAGCAGGTGCACCAGTTCCATGGCGGGGGTCCGATCATCCATGCATACTCCTATCATCTCGCTGAACGAGATTATCGCTGAGCGAGAGAGCAAGGGGTGTCTCCGTGTCCGCATCGCCTTCGGCCTTCGACCGTGCCTACGACGAACTCCGCGCCCGCTGGCCCGACCCCGCCGGCACACGCGACGTGGACACCCCGTACGGGCCCACCCGGGTGTACGTGCACGGCCCGGCGGACGGCAGCCCACTGGTGCTGTTGCCGGGCGGCTCCGCGACCGGCCTGGTCTGGTACGCCAACGCCCCGGCGCTCGGCCGGCGGTACCGGGTGCACGCGGTGGACCTGCTGGGCGACGCCGGCCGCACCGAACGCCGGGGCGTCCCGCTGAAGGGCGCCGACGACCTGACGGCCTGGCTGGACGCGCTGCTCGACGGACTCGGACTGACCCGCACCCACCTGTGCGGCCACTCCTACGGCGCCTGGCTGGCCGCCCGCTACGCGCTGCACGCGCCCCGACGCGTCGACCGGCTCGCCCTCGTGGACCCCACCCAGGTGTTCGCCGGGTTCCGCCCCGGCTACCTGCTGCGCGCGTTGCCCTCGATGATCCGCCCGAGCGAGGCCCGCGCCCGGGCGTTCCTGGCCTGGGAGACCGGCGGCCGCCCCCTGGACGAGACCTGGCAGCGCGTCCACGCCCTCGCCGACACCGTGCCCGGCCGCAAGCTGATCGCCGGCGGCCGTCCGCGGGCCGCCGGCCTGCGCATGCCGGTCCTGGTCCTGCTCGCCGAGCACAGCCGCACGCACGACGCCGCGAAGGTCGCCGAGAAGGCGCGCGCGGTGCTGCCGCGGGCCGAGGTGACAATGCTGCCCGGAGCCACCCACCACTCGCTCCCGCTCGCCGGGCCGGAGAAGCTGAACGAGCACCTGATCCACTTCCTCGGCTGACCGTCACCCCGCGTCCGTAGGCTGCCCCGCATGGGGACCACCGTCGAGGACACGACCGAACACTCCTGGGCCTCCACCCGCGCCTGGGTGGAGAAGACCCTGTCCGCGGGCGAGCGCATCGAGGGGGTGGAGCGGCTGCGCGGCGGCTGGACGTCGGAGATGCGCCGCCTGGACGTCACCGGTCCGGACGGCCGCTGCTCCCTCGTCCTGCGCTCCTTCGTCAAGCCGTTCTTCGTCCGGCACGCGGAGGGCCTGCTGACCCGTGAGGCGGACGTCCTGACCCTGCTCGCCGCCACCGACGTGCCCGCGGCCACGCTCGTCGCGGTGGACGCGACCGCCCGGCACTGCGACCACCCGTCCCTGCTGATGACCTGCCTGCCGGGCGCCGTCCGCGTGGACGACCGGGGCCCCGACGCCCGCGCCGACGCACTCGCCCGCCACCTCGTCCGCGTCCACCGCCTGGACGTGCCGGCGCGGCGACGCCCGCGCACCTACCAGGCCTGGGCCTCCGCGGACCGCGTGACACCGCCCGCGACCGCCCGGCGCCCCGGGCTGTGGCGACGGGCGGCCGACGTCATCCGCCGCGAGCCCCCGCCCTACGCGGGCCGCTTCCTCCACCGGGACTTCCACCCGGGCAACGTCCTGTTCACCGGCCCCGACGACGCCCCTGAGGTCAGCGGCGTCGTCGACTGGGTGGAGACCTCCTGGGGACCGGCCGACCTGGACGTGGCCCACTGCGCGACCGCCCTCGCCCTGCTGCACGGCGCCCCGGCGGGCATGGCCTTCGCCGACCGCTACACCGCCGCCGGCGGCGCCCTCGCCCCGGACGCCCCGGCCCACCTCTACTGGCGCCTTCTGGACACCCTCGGCTACGGCGACGCGGAGAAGGTCGCGGTCCCCTGGCGCGCCCTCGGCCGCACCGACCTGACCCCGGAGGTCCTCGTCGGCCGCCTGGAGGACTACCTCGACGCCCTGTTCACCCGGTACGGCTGAGCACGAAGAAGGGGCGGGTTCCGAGCACGAAGAAGGGGCGGGTTCCGAGAACCCGCCCCCGTCACGTCAGCACCCGCTCACGGCCACACCAGGCAATACGCCTGATGCCCCGCGTCGTGCAGCCGGTGCGAGAAGTCCTGCCACTCGTGCAGCGATTGAACGCGGCGGTGCGCTGACCTGGCAGTTCTGGGGAAAGTGTGCGGTGACCTGCGAAAACTGCCTTCGGTACTTCTCACGGGTCAACGCCGTTTCCCAGGCTCGTGTGCCCTGGATGTGCCCTCGGGCTGGACCGGCTGGCCCGTGTGCTCGCCGCGGATCGAGGTCCCCGACGACCTTGTGGGGCTGGATGGCTGCGTCGACGGGATCCTGTTGCACCGGCTGCTGCGCCGACAGGACGTGCTGCCCGGCACGAACGCCGATCGGACCGCCTCCCGGCCGCCGGACAGGGAGAGGTCAGAGGGCGGCCAGGGCGTTGAGTGCGGCGTCGAGTCGGGCAGTGGCTTCGTCGGCGACGGGCTTGAGGGTGTCCAGACCGGTGAGGGTGACCATGGTGCCCGGGTCGAGAGCCTGGACGAGCATCTGGTCACCGTCGCGGCGTACGACGACGTTGCAGGGAAGCAGTAGGCCGATGGAGCGGTCGGCCTCCAGGGCCCGGTGCGCGAGCGGCGGGTTGCAGGCGCCCAGGATCAGGTAGTCCTCCATGTCGTGGCCGAGCTTCGCCTTGAGGGTGGCCGCCACGTCGATCTCAGTGAGGATGCCGAATCCCTGGTCGGCCAGGGCCTTGCGTACGGCAGTGACGGCGGTGTCGAAGTCGGTGGCGGGCAGGCGAACGGTGCGGTCGTAGGACACGGACACTCCCGGATAGTGCGGAACGATTGATTCCTCTATACCCCGCCGGGTACCGGCAGGGCGCGAGGCGACGCCTTGAGCGGGGCGGTTTCCATGTATGGAATACCCCCCCAGGTATAGCTGTTATGGTGAGCGTCAGATACCCCCGGGGGTAAATCGTCCGAGAGGAGTCGTGAGCCGTGTTCTTCGTTGACACCCTGGAGTTCGAGGGTCTGGGCAACCGGAGCTACCTGGCCGGCGGGCCCCATGCCGCGGTGGTCGTCGACCCGCCGCGCGACATCGACCAGGTCATCGCCGCGGCGGCCCGCCGCGGGGTGCGTATCGCCTTCGTGGCCGAGACCCACGTACACAACGACTACGTCACCGGCGGCCTGGAGCTGGCCCGCGTCACCGGCGCCCAGTACCTGGTTCCGGCCGGGGCACAGGTGTCCTTCGACCGCACCCCTGTCACCGACGGCGACACCGTGACGGTGGACGAGGGCTTGGTGCTGAGGGCGATCGCCACTCCCGGGCACACCCCGCACCACACCTCCTACGCCCTCGCGGAGGACGGACGCGGTGTGGCGGCGTTCACCGGCGGGTCGCTGCTCATCGGCACCGTCGGTCGCCCCGACCTGGTCGAGCCGCGACTGACCGAGCGACTGGCCCGAGCCCAGTACGCCTCCGCCCACCGCCTGGCCGACGAGCTGGACGACGAGGTGCCGGTGCTGCCCACCCACGGGTTCGGCAGCTTCTGTTCCTCATCCCAGGCCGAGGGGGACGCGACCACGATCGGCAAGGAGCGCGAGACCAACGACGCGCTGACCCTGGACGTGGACACCTTCGTCGCCCGGATGCTCGACGGCCTGGACGATGTGCCCGCCTACTACGCGCACATGGGCCCGGCCAACGCCGCGGGCCCCGCACCGGTCGACCTCACCCCGCCCGCGCGTGCGGACGCGGAGGAGATCGCCTCCAGGCTGGCCGCGGGTGAGTGGGTGGTTGATCTGCGCAGCCGTATGGCCTTCGCTGAGGGGCACGTGGCCGGGTCGTTCAACTTCGAGGGCGAGGGCAAGCTCGCCACCTACCTGGCCTGGCTGATCCCGTGGGGCAAGCCCGTCACCCTGCTGGCCGACACCCCGGAGCAGATCGCCGATGCGCAGCGGGAGCTTGCGCGGGTGGGTGTCGACCGTCCGGCCGCCGCCGCCACCGGCGACCCGGCCGGCTGGGTCCGTGAGGGTGAGCAGCTCGCTTCCTTCCCGCGTGCCCGTTTCGCCGATCTCGCCGATGTCCGTGAGCGCGGCGACGAGGTGGTCGTGCTGGATGTGCGCCGGGACTCGGAACGTACGGGCGGCTACATCGAGGGCTCGGTCCACATCCCGATCCACGAGCTGCACGGCCGTATCGGCGAGGTGCCGGAGGGGACGGTGTGGGTGCACTGCGCCGGCGGGATGCGCGCGGCGATCGCCGCCTCCCTGCTGGATGCCGCCGGGCGCGAGGTGGTCGCCGTCGACGACGGCTTCGACGCCGCGACGGATGTCGGTCTGTCCCTGGCCTCCGGCTGATTCCGACCGTTCCCCCGCAAGGAAGGAAGCGTGTGATGTTCCTCTTTCGCCGAAAAGGGCCCCGCGTCACGGTCGACGAGGCACGCTGCCGCACCAGCGGCGATCAGCCCGCGGCCGTCCTGCTGGATGTGCGTGAGAAGCCCGAATGGACCACGGGCCACGCTCCGGGCGCCGTGCACGTACCGCTGACGAAACTGGTCGCAGGCGCCACCCTGCCCGCCCAGGCGCAGGGGCGACCGCTGGTGGTGATCTGCCGCAGCGGGCACCGCTCCCAGCAGGCGGCCAAGCTCCTCGCCGAACGCGGAGCGCAGGTGGTGGACGTTGAAGGCGGCATGAACGCGTGGGCCGCTGCCGGGCACCCGGTCGTCGACGAACGCGGGAACAGCGGCCGGATAGCGTGACCGTACTTGTTCTCGCCCTCATTGCCGGGGCCGTCATCGGTCTCGCCCTCGGAGCCCTGGGCGGCGGTGGCAGCGTCCTTGCCGTACCGGCACTGATCTACCTGCTCGGCTTCACACCGGCCGCCGCCACCACCGCCAGCCTGATCATCGTCACCGCCACCTCCGTCACGGCCCTGTACGCCCACACCCGCGACGGGAACGTGGCATGGAAGACAGGGGCGCTGTTCGCCGCGGCGGGCATCGTCCCCGCCTTCCTCGCGGGGGCCGTCGCCGGGAGCCTGCCCGAAGCGGTACTGACGTCGGCGTTCGCGGTCATCGCCGCGCTGGCGGCCCTGCGCATGCTGCGTCCGTCCGCGTCCGAGCCGCCGGACCGGATCCGTCCCGGCAAGGCGGCCGGCGCCGGTGCCGGACTCGGTGCTGTGACGGGCTTCCTGGGAGTCGGCGGGGGATTCCTCGCCGTGCCCGCCCTGGTGAGCGTCCTGGGACTGACCATGCGGCGGGCGGTGGGCACCAGCTTGCTCGTCATCACGGTCAACTCACTCGCCGCGCTCGCCGCTCGCACCGGCACCGGTGGCGGGCTCCACTGGGAGATCATCGGCCCCTTCACCGGAGCTGCGATCCTCGGAGCCTGGGACGGCAAACGGCTGGCGACGAAGATCTCCGGCACCACCCTTCAGAAAATCTTCGCCGGCGTACTGCTGGCGGTGGCGGCCTTCATGCTCGTCGACGTGATCGTCTGAACACGCAGGCCGTCAACAGCCAACAGCCCAGAAGCAGGGACCGGGAGAGCTTCTCCGGTCGACGCGCATCTCAGGACCGCCTGCTGCCCGGCTCCCGTCAGATCAAGTTCCACCACGACTTCCGCACCCGTAAGGACATCTGCCATGACCACACCCACGGCCCTCGCCACCGACGAGGCGCACACCCGCCTGCACGAACTGACCGTCATCGACGTGCGTACCCCCGGCGAATACGCCGGCGGTCACCTCCCCGGCGCGCTCAACATCCCCCTCGACCAGATCCAGCGCGCGCTGCCCGACATCCGGCACGCCGCCGACCGCGGTGACGTCCTGGTCGTCTGCGCCTCGGGCGCCCGCTCCGAGAACGCCGGCAGGATCCTCGCGGAGAACGGCGTCACGGCCGCCACCCTGTCGGGAGGCACCGGCGCCTGGGCGGCCGACGGCCACGAGCTGCACCGCCCGCAGGGCGCCTCACGTGCCACCTGGGGCATGGAACGGCAGGTGAGGCTCACGGCAGGAGCGATCGTGCTGCTCGGCCTGCTGCTCGGGCTCGTCATCCACCCGGCCTTCCAGTTGCTCTCCGCCGGCATCGCAGGTGGTCTCGTCTTCTCCGCCCTGACCAACACCTGCGGCATGGCCGCCATGCTCGCCAAGTTGCCCCACAACCGCCCCCGCGCCGCCGACCTCGACAACACGCTTGCCGCACTGCGCAACCGTTGAGCCACGCGAAGGGAGGGGAGGGATCCTGAACCGGACCCCTCCCTTTTCGCCTGCCAGGCATGCGGCCAAGGCGCGCTACCCGTGCGCAGACGTCTCCTCTTCCGGTGACGGCTGCGGATTCCTCCTTCTCGACGTGCGAAGCAGCACCAGCAGTGCCGCCACAGCGGCCGTGATCAGCACGATCAGCCGGTCGGACACCGCTGCGCCGAGGTCGGACAACCGCTCTTCCAGGGCGAACTCGGTATCGGTGCTCAACACCGACGGCAGCGCGGACGTGCCGTCGAAGGCGAGGAAAGCCGCACCGAGCGCAATGAACAGCACGCCGCCGACGACCGAGGTGCTGTGCAGGGCCACCGGACCCACCCGGAAGACCCGCCCTCGCAGCCAGCGCTTGCGGCCCAGATCGAAGCGGTCCCACAACAACGCCAGCATGAACATCGGAACCGCCATCCCCAAGGCGTAGACGGCGAGCAGTACCCCGCCGTGCAGGGGGTCGCCGTCCACGGCCGCCACGGTCAGGATGCCTCCCAGGATCGGCCCCGCACAGAACCCCGCCAGCCCGTACACCGCGCCCAGCGCGAAGACCGACAGCACCGAGCCCGAACGGCGTCCGCCCGCGGCCTGCGCCATCCGGCGGGAGCCGAAGCCCAACCCGGCGATCTGGGCCACGCCCAGGGCGATGACCGTCCATCCGCCCGCTGTCACCAGGGTGTCCCGATGTCCATAGAAGAGCCGGCTGGCGAACGAGCCGGCCACGCCGAGCGGCACGAGTGTCGTGCACAGACCGAGGTAGAACAGGCCGGTGCGCGCCACCAGCCGGGTGCGACTGGTGAAGGAGTAGGCGAAGAAGGCAGGCAGCAACAGTGCGCTGCACGGGCTGAGCAGAGCGAGCAGACCGCCGAGGAACGCCACCGCCAGTCCGGCCTCGCTCATCGCCCGGCCGCCTTCGCCGCGGCCTCGACGGCTTCCTTGAAGGTGGCCGTGGGCTGAGCCCCCAGGATCGGCCGGCCGTTGACCAGAAACGCCGGAGTGCTGGTCACACCGAGGTTGTAGCCCTCCTCCTGGTCCTTCTGCACGGCGCTGCGGGCCTTGCCGGATGCCATGTCCGCCTGGAACCGCTCGATGTCGGTGATTCCGGCCTCACGGGCCATGTCGATGAGGTTCTCGGCGCTGAACTCACCGGCGTTGCGTTCACGCGGCTTGCTGTAGGCGACGTCGTGGAACTCCCAGAACTTCTTCTGCTGCCCGGCCGCCCAGCCGGCGAGCGCGGCCTGTTCCGACTCCTCGCCGAAGACGGGAAAGTTGCGCCATTCGATGCGCAGGACGCCCTTGTCGACGTACGAGCGCAGCAGTTCGGGTTCGGTCTTGCGGGCGAACCGGCCACAGAACGGGCACTGGAAGTCGGAGTACTCGATCATCACCACCGGGGCGTCCGCCCGTCCGACGGCCATGGCATCGGAGGGATCGCGGCGAGCAAGAGCGAGCAGGCTCTCGTCGGCGGGCGCCGGGGCGGCGGACTCGCTGACGACGGCGGATTCGCCCGCTGCCTCGTTGCGGCCCCCGGAGCCGTCCAGCGTGAGGGCGAAGGCCCCGGCCACCGCGGCGGTGGCGAGGACCGCGGCGGCCGCGATGGCGCGCCTGCGGGTGCGGCGGGACGAAGACGGTGTGGATGCAGTCATGGAACACCTCAGATGTGAGGGAGAAGGGGCAGAACCGGGCCGCAGATCAGGCAGAAGCCGTGACCGGGCACGCGGTCTGGGAGGACAGGCGGCGCAGCGCGGCTTCCGCCAGCAGTCCCGCCGACACGACAGCCAGCAGTGGCTGCAGGGGAGCCCAGTAGCTCAAGGCTCCGGAAGCTCCGAGGAGCAGGAGGACGAGCTTGTTGCAGACCGGGCAGCCGACGGCGAAGAAGGACAGCGCGCCGCCGACCACTCCCAGACGGCCGCCGTTGTGGGTCTTGGGCCCCGAGGGGGCAGCGGGTTGGCGCACATAGGTGGTCAGGACGATGCCTGCCAGTACGGCCGTGACGGCGAGAGCCGGGTAGTTCCACCACTGCACGGGGACCGACCGGCCGAACAGCGGATTGGGCACCACGTCGGTGGGTGCGCCGACCAGGATCGCTGTGGCCAGGGCACCGAGGCCCGCCACAGTCCACTGCCGGGTCCGCCAACCACGCAGTGCTGCACCCGCCCGACTCCATGAGCGCGGGGAAGAAGGCATGCTGAAAAGCTCCGTTTCCAAGGATTCAGGGACACGACCAACAGGCCGGTCTAAATCCGCAGAACGGAGTGAAGTGTCGTTGGCGGCGGCGGAGCCGGGCCGCCCGACAGCATCCCGGAGAGCTGTGAATGGGATGGCGTGGAGGCAGTATGAAGGGCTGCGGGGCCGGGGCACGAAGCCGTCGGCGTCACACTTTCTGCTCGCTGCGCGCTGTGATCGACCAGCACCTTCTTGCCGCATGGCGCCGCCGTCCCGCCGGACCCCTCAGAGGCGGTAGGTGCATGCACATGCTGCGCGGCGGACGGGGGCGGGCCGGGCCCGCCACGTTCCGCGTGTCCAAAGACGCACAACAGCGCCACCACGGCTACAAGCACAGCCAGCACACCGCGGAAGCCGACGTGTGTCGGCCTCTGTGCCACTGCTCGCTTCATCATCGATCCTGCGTCCGCTCGGAGACTCAGCCACCATAGGACACCCGCCGGCTCCGTACCCTCGGCAGGCCGGGTGGGCGGAGACTCAGGCGGGCGAGCCGGATGCCGGGGTACCCAAGCTCAGGCCAGAGAGAGGAACAGCTTCTCCAGTCGGGTACGCATCTGCTCCCGGTCGCCGGAAGTGGCCATGTCCGCGTCGGTCAGGCAGTGCTGCAGACCGGTGGCGATGATCGCGAAACCGGCCTTGTCCAGAGCCCGGGACGCCGCGGCGAGCTGGGTGACGACGTCCTCGCAGTCCCGTCCCTCCTCGATCATCTTGATCACACCGGCGATCTGGCCCTGTGCCCGGCGTAGCCGGTTGACCACCGTCTTCAGTTCCTCAGCCGCCATCGCCAGTTCCACAACCCACACTCCTTCGAGATACCCCCTTGGGTATCTTACAGAAGGGACAACCCCGACCGGGCAGGGAAAAATCCCCGCGGCACCCACTGCCCGTCACTGCTGATCAGGCCAACGCCCGCCTGTACGGCTGCACCATCATCGAGGAGCGGCCTCGGAGAATACGCCGCCGGCCACCTGCCCGGCGCCCGCAACATTCCCCTCGGCCACCTGCGCACCGCCGTGTCTGCCCTCAAGACGGTCTGGCAGGGGTGGGGGTCTTCTGGCAAGGGGCGATGTGGGAAGGGGCCGCGCGGCTCCCGGCGGTGGCTCGCCGGGAGCCGCTCCGCTTCCCGTGTGGTGGTCTCAAACGGCGAGGTCGTACGGGGCCTGGGCATTGAGCCAGGCGTCCACCTCGGCCCAGCGGTAGCGCAGGTGGCGACCGACCTTGTGCACGTTCGGGCCGGTGCCCCGGTACTTCCACTGGTAGAGCGTCTTGACCGGCACCCCGAGGTACTCGGCGACTTCCGCCGGGGTGGCGAGGGGGCCGCGTCGGTTGGCGTCGGCAGTGGTGTGGTCAGGGCGAGGGGAAAGGCTCGGCATAGGGCTCCCTTTTCAGTTTCGTACAACTGCTTGGACAACACAGCGATACCCTCGGCGGAGAAGTCCAGAGTTGGTTCTGGAAGGCTCCAGAAGTTCCCGTTGGTGAGCGCGGGAGGCAATACCGTAAGGGCGAATTGGCGGTTGACCAAAAAGTCGGCGCCAGGGTGATGTGCTGTTCGTAAGGCCAGGTGGTGGCCCATCGTCGAGAGGTGCGGTCAGCTACACTGCGCTCGCTTTCCGGTGGACGGAATCGGCGGCGCTGCCTCCCCGGTGCCGCGTGTCGTGCATTAGCCGGCGCGATTGTTGATCCGGCCGGGTGCGACTTCTGTAGGGTTTACGGCCCAACTCTTGCTAAAGGCTTCGGCTGCAAGTCACAGCTACCTGTTATGGCAACTCGACCTCTCGAAATAGGCCCCGCCGGCTTGCATACCGCCCGCGCTATCGAGCGCATGCGGCTGGCGCTCGGCCTCACCCAGCATCAACTGGCTGCCCGCTGCACCGCGATGGGCCGCCCGATGACCAACACCGCGCTCAGCCGTACCGAGCGCGCCCATCGGCGCTGCGACATCGACGATCTCGTGGTGATCGCCGCAGCCCTCGGTGTCCCGCCGACGGTTCTGCTGTCTACTGGGGCCCGCCTCGCCCATCCTCGTCACTCCGCCACAGACGCCTGCGGCGGTGCCCAGGGGGTTCTCCTTGGCTGACGTGTACGACCGCTGGCACAAGTCCCATCCCAAGCCGGACGAGACCCGGTGCAGCGAGCACAAGAGCCGCACTCGGCGGATGGTTCCGACCTCTGACCACGGGACCGGGAAGCGCTGGCAGGTCCGGTACCGGGACCTGGACGGCCACCAGCGCAAGGAGAACTTCCACACGAGGGCCGAGGCCGACAAACGGGCGGCCGAGGTCGACGTCGAGATCCGGAGCGGCAGCTACGTTGTTCCCGCCGAGACGAAGCAGACGCTCGGCGCCTACGCCCAGAGGTGGCTCGACGCGAACTCGGTCGGCCCGACCACGGCCCTCCGCTACGAGGCCACCGTCCGCAACCACATCGTGGCCCACCTCGGCAGGCGCGAGCTGCGGTCCTTGAACAAGCCCTCGGTCGTTCAGGGCTGGATCCGCACACTGCAGGACGGCGGCTTCGAGGTGTCGACGATCGAGGGCATCTTCGACGTCCTCTCCAGCATCCTCGGCATGGCCGTGGAGGACGGACTGCTGCCGAAGAACCCGTGCAAGTCGAAGTCGGTGAAGCTGCCGACCGCGACCAAGAAGAAGACCGTCCCCTGGTCCGTGGAGCGGGTACGCGCCGTCATCGCGGGGCTACCCCAACGCTTCCAGGCCGGCGGCAAGCTCGCCTTCGGTTGCGGCCTGCGACAGGGCGAGGTCTTCGGCTTCGCCGTCGAGGACGTCGACTTCAGGGGCGGCTGGATCCACGTCAACCGCCAGGTGCGGCTCGTCGGCACGAAGCCGGTTTTCGCTCTGCCCAAGGGCAACCGGATCCGGTCAGTGCCGCTGTCGGCGCAGCTGGCCACTGCCCTCAAGGGCCACATGAGGCGATTCCCGCCCACGGCGGTCACGCTGCCCTGGGCGAAGCCCGACGGCGAGCCCAAGACCTTCCGGCTGCTTTTCGTCGACGAGAAGGGCCGGGCGTACAACCGCAGCGTCTTCAACATGGGCGCCTGGAAGCGAGCCCTGGTCGCCGCCGGCGTGATCCCTCCCCGCGAGCGCGGGGCGAGGTACCTCCAGGCGGCTCCTGAGGACGGCATGCACGCCCTCCGTCACGCGTATGCCTCCGTGCTCTTGGACGCGGGGGAGAGCATCAAGGCGCTCTCCGAGTACCTCGGCCACTCGGACCCGGGCTTCACGCTGCGGACGTACACGCACCTGCTGCCGTCCAGCGAGAGCCGGACCCGCAAGGCGATAGACGACGCCTTCACCGGCGCGGAGCCGTTGGAAACCGGAGAGCCCCAGGGCACATCACCACCCCCAGCAAAACCAATGTGCCCTCAATGTGCCCTGGCCGCCTGACGCCCCCTCCTCGGCGCGCAAAAGGGCGAGGCCCGAAGACCCCGCCCGACTCCTACGAAACCCCAGCTCAGGGCCACACCAGGCAGTACGCCTGATGCCCCGCGTCGTGCAGCCGGTGCGAGAAGTCCTGCCACTCGTGCAGCAGTTGGTAGACGTTGAACGCGTCGCGCGGGCCACCGCGGTCCGGGACCGTCGACCAGATGAAGGCGGCCGCGCCGACCGCTTCCTCGCCTATGTCGCGCAGCGGATCCACCACCGTCATGGGGAGCTTCACGACCGCGTAGTCCGGGTGCAGGACGACCAGTTCGAGCGGCGGGACCTTGTGCAGGGGGACGCCCTCGATGCCCGTGAGGACCATCGCGGCCATGGTCTCCGGCTTGATCTTGGTGAACATGCCGCCCATGCCCAGCTCGTCCCCGCCGAGCTCCTCGGGGCGCATGGAGATCGGGACGCGGGCCGCGGTGGCGCCGTCCGGCGCACCGAAGTACTTGTACGTCACCCCCACCCGACCACCATTCCTGCTCCCCGCCCCGCTCAGTGGGCCGATCCGCTCCGGCTCGTCGTGTGCACGACGCGTCTGATCCGCTTCCTCCGCTTCGCGTCGGTGCCTTCCCCGCCGGGCACGTCGAGGACCCAGGTCGTCGGTCCCCTCGCCCAGTCCGCCACCGCGATGCATATCTCCACCCGACTGCTTTTCTAGGACGCGTGGCCCCCGCCGCGCAACCCGATCATCGTGACAGTGACCTCCCCCACGGCCGCCCGCCGAAACGTGCGGTGAACCATCCGTCCGCGAGTTTGTCGCGGGGCCCGGCCGCACCGGCCGTGCGAGCTGTGTGCACCAGGGGTCAGTTTCGCAGATCACGGCCGGTCCGGGGCCCTGATCGGCAGGTCGTCGGGGCGCGGACGCCGTGGCGGGCCCCTGGCCTACCCTGAAACGAGTCACAGCAGCCGCAGCCCGGCGAGAAACCCGGGACGTCGGAAAAGGTCGGAGAAGTCGCAGGTCATGAGCGAACTGCCATATTCGTACGAAGCCCCAGCCTCGCAGGCGCTGTTCGATCGTGCCGCGGCCGTCACTCCCGGTGGTGTGAACTCACCGGTGCGTGCCTTCCGCGCCGTCGGCGGAACGCCCCGGTTCATGGTCTCCGGCTCCGGGCCCTATCTGACCGACTCCGACGGGCGCGAGTACGTCGACCTGGTGTGCTCCTGGGGGCCGATGATCCTCGGGCACGCGCACCCCGAGGTGATCGCCGCCGTGCAGGAGGCCGTCGCGCGCGGCACCTCCTTCGGCACGCCCGGTGAGGGCGAGGTCGCGCTCGCCGAGGAGATGGTCGCCCGGATCGAGCCGCTGGAGCAGGTGCGGCTGGTGTCCAGCGGCACCGAGGCCACCATGTCGGCGATCCGGCTGGCGCGCGGCTTCACTCAGCGCAGCAAGGTGATCAAGTTCGCCGGCTGCTACCACGGCCACGTGGACGCGCTGCTCGCCTCCGCCGGCTCCGGCGTGGCGACGTTCGCGCTGCCGGACACCCCGGGCGTCACCGGCGCCCAGGCCGGCGACACCATCGTGCTGCCGTACAACGACCTGGACGCCGTGCACGCCGCGTTCGCCGCGCACCCGGGCGAGATCGCCTGCGTGATCACCGAGGCGTCCCCGGGCAACATGGGCGTCGTCCCGCCGCTGCCCGGCTTCAACCAGGGGCTCAAGGACGCGTGCGCCGCGAACGGCGCGCTGTACATCTCCGACGAGGTCATGACCGGCTTCCGTACGAGCCGCGCCGGCTGGTACGGCGTCGACGGCGTGCGGCCCGACCTGATGACCTTCGGCAAGGTCATGGGCGGCGGCTTCCCGGCCGCGGCCTTCGGCGGGCGCGCCGACGTCATGGCGCACCTCGCCCCGGCCGGCCCCGTCTACCAGGCGGGCACCCTCTCCGGTAACCCGGTCGCCACCGCCGCGGGCCTCGCCCAGCTGCGGCTGCTCGACGACGCCGCGTACGAGAAGGTGGACGCGGTCTCGGCGCAGATCCGCTCCCTCGTCACCGAGGCGCTCACCAAGGAAGGCGTCGCACACACGCTGCAGAACGCCTCCAACATGTTCTCCGTCTTCTTCACGGAGAACCCGGTCCGCGACTACGAGGACGCCAAGAAGCAGGAGTCGTTCCGCTTCACCGCGTTCTTCCACTCGCTGCTGGCGAACGGCGTCTACCTGCCGCCGTCGTCCTTCGAGTCCTGGTTCGTGTCCACGGCCCACGACGAGCGGGCCGTCCAGCGCATCGCCGACGCCCTCCCGGCGGCGGCCCGAGCAGCGGCGGAGGCCACCGCGTGAGCTCCGAGAAGAACCCCGACGACGTCACCGTCGTCCACCTGATGCGGCACGGCGAGGTCGAGAACCCGGACGGCGTCCTCTACGGCCGCCTCCCCGGCTACCACCTCTCCGAGCTGGGCCGCCGGATGGCCGACCGGGTCGCCGAGCACCTGGCGTCCCGCGACATCGTGCACGTCGGCGCCTCCCCGCTGGAGCGGGCGCAGGAGACGGCCGAGCCCATCGCCAAGGCGCACGGCCTGGACATCGCCACCGACCGGCGGCTGATCGAGGCGGAGAACGTCTTCCAGGGAAAGACCTTCGGCATCGGCGACGGCGCGCTGCGCCGCCCCGCCAACTGGAAGCACGTCGTCAACCCGTTCAAGCCGTCCTGGGGCGAGCCGTACGTCGACCAGGTGGTGCGGATGATGGGCGCGCTGGAGACGGCGAAGGAGGCGGCGCGCGGCCACGAGGCGGTGCTGGTCAGCCACCAGCTGCCGATCTGGATCGTGCGGTCCTACGTGGAGAAGCGCCGGCTGTGGCACGACCCGCGCCGCCGCCAGTGCACCCTGGCCTCGCTGACCACGTTCACCTACCGCGGCGACAAGATCGTCTCCGTGGGCTACGGCGAGCCCGCCCTCGACCTGGTGCCCGAGCATCTGCGGGCGGGCGCCAAGCCCGCGAAGGGCGCCGGAAAGGCCTACGGCGCGTGACGCCCGTGTGAGGGCGGTGCGCCGCTCTCACGGGGGGTTCGTTGCGGAACCTCCGCATCCGACGGGAACCTCCCTCTTCGTCAACTCCTCTGAATGGGTGACCACTCAGGGACATGACGAAGGGGGACGCCATGCGCGCTCTCTCCCGCAGGGGAATGCTCGGGCTCGGCGCGGGGGCCGCGGCCGCCGTCTCCTTGGCCGGCTGCGGCGGCCACACAGGCTCCGACGGATCGACCCCCGCCGGCGGTTCCCGCCCGGGGGCCGGGGGCCGGCCCGCGTCGCCGAAGCCGAAGCCGACCGCGACGGTCCGTCCCATCGGCGACGGCTCCACCGCCTTCACGGGCAAGCAGCCTCATCAGCCCGAGCGGCCCGTGCCGCTGGAGCCGGGTCAGACGCCCCCGCAGTTCGTCGTGTTCTCCTGGGACGGCGCCGGCGAGGTCGGCAACGGGCTCTTCCCGCGCTTCCTGGACCTCGCCAAGCAGCACGGCGCGTCCATGACGTTCTTCCTCTCCGGGGTCTATCTGCTCCCCGAGTCGAAGAAGCGCCTCTACGACCCGCCGAACAACCCGCGCGGCGCCTCCGACATCGGCTACCTCACCGACGCGCACATCAAGGACACCCTGCGGAACCTGCGCCGTGCCTGGCTCGAGGGCCACGAGATCGGCACCCACTTCAACGGGCACTTCTGCGCCGGCTCCGGAAGCGTCGGCACCTGGACGCCGAAGCAGTGGCGCGACGAGATCGAGCAGGCGAAGTCGTTCGTGAAGGAGTGGCGCACCAACTCCGGGTGGACCGACGTCGAGTCCCTGCCGTTCGACTACGACAAGGAACTCGTCGGCGGCCGCACCCCCTGTCTGCTCGGCCAGGACCAGCTGCTGCCCACCGCCCGCGAGCTGGGCTGGCGCTACGACGCCTCCTCGCCCGGCGGACGCCAGGTCTGGCCCTCCAAGAAGCAGGGCATATGGGACCTTCCGCTCCAGCAGATACCTTTCCCCGGACGGTCGTTCGAGGTCCTCTCGATGGACTACAACATGCTCGCCAACCAGTCGCTCAACTCCACCAACGCCCCGGCCCACAACTACCCGGGCTGGCGGCAGCAGTCGGCACAGGCGTACATATCCGGCTTCCAGCGGGCATACGAGACCAACCGGGCACCCTTCTTCGTCGGCAACCACTTCGAGCAGTGGAACGGCGGCATCTACATGGACGCCGTCGAGGAGGCCCTGAGGCACATCGCGCGCGCGAAGGAGAAGGGCGGAGACGTGAGGATCGTCTCCTTCCGGCAGTTCTGCGACTGGCTCGACGTGCAGAAGCCCGAGATGCTCGACCGGCTGCGCACCCTGGACGTCGGCCAGGAACCCTCCGGCGGCTGGCAGGCGTTCACCCGCGACCTCGCCGGCACGCCGTCCACGGGAGCCGCCGATCCCGCCTGAGATGCGGGTTTCCGCCCGGGGCGGGGTGCGCAGGGGGGTGCGCAAGATCCCCAGAACGGGCATGCGAAACTTTTCACATGAGTGCCGCCAGCCGCGCCCCCCAGCGCTCGAACCGAGCCGCGCAGAGCTCGTACCGCGCCGCCCGTGCCGTGCGCGCCCGCCGTCGTGCCGCCCTGGCCGCCGGCGCCGCCGCGGCCGCCCTGCTCCTCACCGCCTGCGGCGACGGGGGCACCTCCGGCGGGGGCGGCGACACCGGCTTCGTCACCGGCACCGACGGCATCTCCACCGTCCCCGCGGACCAGCGCGTCGCCGCGCCCGACCTGTCCGGGCAGACCCTGGAGGGCGAGCAGCTCGACGTCGGCGACTACAAGGGCAAGGTCGTCGTCCTCAACGTGTGGGGCTCCTGGTGCAACCCGTGCCGCGCGGAGGCCAAGTACTTCGCCGAGGTGTCCAAGGAGTACGAGGGCAAGGACGTCCAGTTCGTCGGCATCAACACCCGCGACGGCAGCACCACCGCCGCGCTCGCCTTCGAGAAGGACTTCGGCATCACCTACCCGAGCCTGTACGACCCCACCGGCAAGCTGATGCTCCGCTTCGAGAAGGGCACGCTCAACCCGCAGGCCATCCCCTCCACGCTGGTGCTGGACCGGGAGGGCCGGGTCGCCGCCCGCTCGCTGACCGCCCTCGACGAGGAACGGCTGCGGAAGATGCTCGAACCGGTCGTCGCGGAGAAGTGACGTGACGGCCCTGCACACGCTCGCCGCGGAGACGGGCTACAACGGCACGGTGCTCAACGGCGCCCTGCTGGTGGCCCTGCCCATCGCCGTGCTCGGCGGCCTCGTCTCCTTCTTCTCCCCCTGCGTCCTGCCGCTCGTCCCCGGCTACCTCTCCTACGTCACCGGCGTCTCCGGCACCGACCTCGCCGAGGCCCGGCGCGGCCGTATGGTCGCCGGCGCCTCCCTGTTCGTGCTCGGCTTCACCGTCGTGTTCGTCTCGGGCGGCGCCTTCTTCGGCTACTTCGGGCAGACGCTCCAGGAGCAGTCGGGCGTGCTGTCCAAGGTGCTCGGCGTCTTCATGATCCTCATGGGCGTCTTCTTCATGGGCCTGATGCCCTGGCTCACCCAGCGGGAGTTCCGCTTCCACAAGCGGCCGGCGACCGGACTGATCGGCGCGCCCGTGCTCGGCGCCCTCTTCGGCATCGGCTGGACCCCCTGCATCGGGCCCACCCTCGCCTCCGTCCTCACCCTGTCCGCGCAGCAGGAGAGCGCCGGACGGGGCGCGCTGCTCACCGTCGCGTACTGTCTCGGACTGGGCGTGCCCTTCGTGCTCGCCGCCGTGGCCTTCCGCAAGGCGCTCGGCGCCTTCGGCTGGGTCAAGCGGCACTACGTCTGGGTGCTGCGCATCGGCGGCACGATGATGATCGCGACCGGTGTGCTGCTGCTGACCGGCGCGTGGGACACCCTCGTGGCGGAGATGCAGACCTGGTCCAACGGCTTCACGGTGGGGATCTGACCCGATGAGCGACACCACGACGGACAACTCCACGCAGACCGGTGACGACCAGGACCTCGGCGCCGCCGGCTCCCAGCTGTCCACCGCGCCCGTGGAGGACGCCCCCTCGCCCAACCTGCCCGCCCTCGGCGTGATCGGCTGGGCCCGCTGGTTCTGGCGGCAGCTCACCTCCATGCGGGTCGCGCTGCTGCTCCTGCTGCTGCTGTCGCTCGCCGCGATCCCCGGCTCGCTCATCCCGCAGACCGGCATCGACGAGACGAGGGTCGCCGACTTCCGTGAACGGCACGACGTCCTCGCGCCCGTCTACGACAAGCTCGGGCTCTTCAACGTCTACAGCTCGGTGTGGTTCTCCGCGATCTACATCCTGCTGTTCGTCTCCCTCATCGGCTGCATCGTGCCCCGCACCTGGCAGTTCGTCGGCCAGCTGCGCGGCCGCCCGCCGGGCGCGCCCCGCCGGCTGACCCGGCTGCCCGCGCACACCACCTGGCGCACCTCGGCCGCCCCCGAGGAGGTCCGCGAGGCCGCCCTCGCGCTGCTGAGGAAGCGCCGCTTCCGGGCGCACACCGTCGGGGACGCCGTCGCCGCCGAGAAGGGCTATCTGCGCGAGCTCGGCAACCTGGCCTTCCACCTCGCGCTGATCGTCATGCTGATCGCGTTCGCCTGGGGCCAGCTCTTCAAGTCCGAGGGCAACAAGATCGTCGTCGAGGGCGACGGCTTCTCCAACACGCTCACCCAGTACGACGACTTCAAGTCCGGCAACCTCTTCACCAACGACGACCTGGAGCCGTTCAGCTTCGACGTCAAGGAGTTCACCGGCACCTACGAGCGCACCGGCCCCAACCGGGGCACCCCGCGCACGTACGAGACCGAGGTGACGTACACCGAGGGCGCCGACGGCGAGGAGAAGAACGCCGTCATCAAGGTGAACAAGCCGCTGGAGATCGGCGACGCCAAGGTCTACCTCGTCAGCCACGGCTACGCGCCCGTGGTGACCGTCCGCGACGGCAAGGGCGAGATCGTCTACCAGGACGCCGTGCCGCTGCTGCCGCTCGACAACAACGTCACCTCCAACGGCGTCGTCAAGGTCCTCGACGGCTACCGCAACCCGCAGGGCAAGAAGGAGCAGCTGGGCTTCCAGGCGTTCTTCGTGCCGACCTTCGGCGGGTCCGCGAGCGGCACGATGCTCTCCCAGTTCCCGGCGCTGGACTACCCGGTGCTCGCGCTCAACGCCTACCACGGCGACCTGAAGGCCGACTCCGGCATTCCGCAGAGCGTGTACCAGATGGACAAGACGAAGATGAAGGAGTTCAAGGACGCCGACGGGGAGCTGCTGAAGAAGCTGCTCACCCCCGGCGAGACCATGACGCTCCCCGGCGGGGCCGGCTCGATCACCTTCGAGAAGGACATCAAGGAGTGGGCCGGCTTCCAGGTCGTCCAGGAGCCGGGCGGCGGCTGGGCGCTCGGCGGCGCCCTCGCCGCGATCGGCGGACTGGCCGCCTCCCTGTTCGTGCAGCGGCGCCGCGTGTGGGTGCGCGCGGTGCGCGGCGACGACGGCGTGACCGTCGTCGAGATGGCGGGCCTCGGCCGCAGCGAGTCCGCGAAGGTGCCCGAGGAGCTCGGCGACCTCGCCGCGGTCCTGTACGAGCGGGCGCCCGGCGTGGCGGACCCCCAACCGGAGACCGCTCCCCCCGAAGACACCGGAACGCCCGACGCGTCCGGAACCACCACGTCCACCGACACCGACTCTCAAGCCGTGCCTGCCGAAGGGGCTGAGCAGCAGTGACTCTCGCCGCCGCGACCAACGAGAACCTCGCGGAGATCAGCAATGTGCTGATCTACTCCGCGATGGCGGTCTACACCCTCGCTTTCTTCGCGTACATCGCCGAGTGGCTCTTCGGCAGCCGCAGCAAGGTCGCCCGCACGGCGGCCGCGCTCACCCCGAAGGCCTCCGCCGCGGGCACCGGGCCGGCCGTGACCGTGAAGCAGGGCGGCGGCACCGCCGTCCTGGAGCGGCCCAAGGTCACCGTCCGCGCCGCGTCCGGCTCGCGTGACGTGCCCGACGGGCCCGGGGCGCACGGCGGCGACGAGCAGGGCGACCTCTACGGGCGTATCGCCATCTCCCTCACCGTGCTCGCGTTCGCGCTGGCCTTCGGCGGGGTGCTCACCCGCGCGCTGTCCGTGGAGCGCGCGCCGTGGGGCAACATGTACGAGTTCAACATCACCTTCTCCACGACCGCGGTGGGCGTGTACCTCCTGCTGCTGGCGCTGAAGAAGAACGTGCGCTGGCTCGGCCTGTTCCTCACCACGTCGGTCCTCCTCGACCTCGGTCTCGCCGTCACCGTCCTGTACACCGCCAGCGACCAGCTGGTTCCCGCCCTGCACTCGTACTGGCTGTACATCCACGTCTCCACGGCGATCCTGTGCGGCGCGGTGTTCTACGTCGGCGCGTTCACGACGGTCATGTACCTCTTCAAGGACTCGTACGAGAACAAGCTGGCGAACGGCGGCAAGCCGGGCAGCTTCGCCACGTCCTTCCTGGAACGGCTGCCCGCGGCGGCCTCGCTGGACAAGTTCGCCTACCGCGTCAACGCGGCGGTCTTCCCGCTGTGGACGTTCACGATCATCGCGGGCGCCATCTGGGCCGGCGACGCGTGGGGCCGCTACTGGGGCTGGGACCCCAAGGAGACCTGGTCCTTCATCACCTGGGTCGCCTACGCCGGCTACCTGCACGCCCGCGCCACCGCCGGCTGGAAGGGCCGCAAGGCCGCCTACCTGGCCCTGATCGCCTTCGGCTGCTGGCTGTTCAACTACTACGGCGTCAACATCTTCGTCAACGGCAAGCACTCCTACGCCGACGTGGGCCTGGGCGTGCTGCAGTCGGCCGGTTTCTGACCGGCCCCACCCTCTTACGCACGGCTCGGAGGCCGCCCCGGACACCAGTCCCGGGGCGGCCTCCGCCGCGTTCACTTCCCGATGTCCTCGCCCCACAGCTCCGGGTTCCGGGCGACGAACTCCCGCATCATCGCCACGCATTCCGGGTCGTCGAGCACCACGACCTCCACGCCGTGCTCCGCCAGCCAGTCGTGCCCGCCGTGGAAGGTGACGGCCTCCCCGACCACCACCCGCGAGATCCCGAACTGCCGCACCAGCCCCGAGCAGTACCAGCAGGGCGACAGCGTGGTCACCATCGTCGTCCCCCGGTACGACCGCTGCCGTCCCGCGGCCCGGAACGCCGCCGTCTCCGCGTGCATCGACGGATCCCCGTCCTGCACCCGCCGATTCCGCCCCCGCCCGAGCAGCGCCCCGTCGGGCCCGTACAGAGCGGCCCCGATGGGGATGCCCCCTTCAGCCGGCCCGGCCCGCGCTTCCTCCAGCGCGGTGGCGAGCCAGGTGCGGGCGGTCGCCTCGTCCAGCGGCTCCACCGGAGGATCAGCCGCCGAGCAGCGCGAGGACGCTGTTCACGGCCTCGACGACGGGCTGGCCGACCGCTCCCACGGTGGCGGCGATGCCCGCCACCGCCAGCAGGGCGCGATGGCGCTGCTGCGGCTCGACGGCGGGCGAGGCGATGTCCGGCAGGGCTTCGTCGATGGACTGGGCCCGGGCCGGCGGCACCTGCGCGCGCAGCTCCGTGACCAGCTCGACGAGCTGCCGGAGGGCCGCCTCCAGCTCGGGAGACGTCTGTGCCGGGGCGGCCTGGTTCTTGACGATGCCGGTGTTCCCCAGCCCGCCGTGCATCGAGACGCTGTCGCCGAAGTAGTAGTTGTCGCCGCTCATGAGTGCCCCACTCCCACGTTGCCGGATCCGCCGTACATGTTGACGTTGTCGCCGAAGTGATAGTTCTTGGGATTGACGAACAGCTGCTCCACCTTGACCTGGAACTCCGCCTCGGGGTTCTCGATGGCCTGCACGATGGGCGCGACGAGTTGGTCGAGCTGCCGCGGGTCTGAACTGGTCACCATCGCGATCGACGGACCCGAGGTCTCCACCGCCAGCACGTACTGGGGCGGAGCCCCCACCACGGAGAACATCTCCACCAGGCTGAACACCAAGGCCCCGACGGCGCCCAGCCAGGTGAACGTGAGGATGCCGCCGGCCAGGGACTGGTTGCCGATCGCCGACAGCGCCCCGAGGATCGTCAGTCCGAACGCCACCGTGAGGGTCAGCGCCGCCCGCTTGAGGAACAGCATCGTGGCGTCCTTGCGGCGGGGCGTCAGGGTGAAGGTGTAGACGCGGGTGATGTTCTGCAGCGGGTACGCGGCCGTGCCGACCCACAGCAGCCGTTTGCCGACCCTCAGGTCGAGGGAGCGCATGCTCCGTGGCGGTACCGCGGGCGGCGGCGGGACATCGTAGTGTCCCGGGGGCTCGATCCGCTGGGCCGGAGGCCGGGTCTGTCGGTCCGGAGGCGGGAACGCCGGAGGGGGCTGGGGGACCGGACCGGGCGGTGGAGTGCCGGGTACCGGTGGCGGGGCGTTCTCCATGCTCACCGAGGTCTCCGTCATCTGAAAGCGTGTCAGGGGGTGACCTATTAACCACGCTCGGTGGCGCCGGCGCAAGTCGATTGTCTCTTCGCTCCACCGGAAGCTGACGGCATTTCACCATACGTGTACACAGGGTCACTTGGGGCTTTCGGGCGCATACATGTAGCGTCCCGTCGGTGGTCGAAGGGGGGCCACGGATGCACGGGGGCGCCAGTGGAACGGGGACTGAGCTGAGCGGGGAAGACGTGACCGGCCTCACGGGGAGCGGGGCCGAGCCGCTGCAGGACGACGACCCGCGCCGGATCGGGCCGATCCCGCTGCTGGGGCGTCTCGGGGTCGGCGGCATGGGCCGGGTGTACCTCGGCGTGCACGAGGGCCGGTACGCGGCGGTCAAGCAGGTGCTGCCCTCGGTCGCCGGGGAGGACCAGGACTTCCTGCGCCGCTTCGGGCACGAGCTGGACAACCTCGCCCGGCTCCCCGACGAGGCCACCGCCCCGCTGCTCGCGGGTGACCGCGACGCCCGCCCACCGTGGTTCGCCACCGCCTACGTGCCCGGCACACCCTGCGCGAGGCCGTCGACCTGCACGGCCCGCTGCCGCGCGAGGCGCTGTGGCTGTTGCTGCGGGAGGCCGCCACCGGGCTGGCCGCCGTGCACGCGCTGGACATGGTGCACCGCGACCTCAAGCCGTCCAACGTCATGCTGACCCTGGACGGCCTCACCCTCATCGACTTCGGCGTGGCCCGCGCCGCCGACCAGAGCCAGCTCACCCGCACCGGCATGGTGGTCGGCACGCCCGCCTACATGTCGCCCGAACAGGCCTCCGGCAAGCGGGCGTCCAGCGGCGTCGTCGACGTCTTCGCCCTGGGCTCCGTGCTCGCGTACGCCGCCTCCGGCCGGCCGCCTTTCGGCGACGAGTCCGGGCACGCCGTGCTGTACCGCATCGTGCACGAGGAGCCCGACCTCACCCCGCTGCGGGAGCTGGACCCCGAGCTGGCCGACGTGGTCGCGTCCTGCCTCGACAAGGACCACGAGGGCCGCCCGACCGCCGCCGAACTGGTCGAGAAGGCCTCGGAACACGGGCCGTCCGGCACACCCCCCTGGCCCGAGGTCGTCGCGGAGCAGCTCGCCGTACGGGCCGCCTTCGCCGCCCGCACCCCGGACCCGCAGGACCTCCCTCCGACGGTCGGCGCGACGGAGGCGGCGGGGGAGGACGACAAGGAAGTCGTCGGTGAGAAGGAGAAGAAGGAGCAGCCGCCCGCGCGGAAGGAACGCCGGCGGCGGATGCTGCCCGTCGTCGTGCCGGTCGTGGTCGTCGTCACCGGCGGCGCGCTCGCCTTCCAGCTCCTCCCGTACGTCACCGACTCCGGCAACGCCGCGGGCGGCCCCACGCCCTCCGCGTCCGTGACCGTCTCCGCCGACGTCACGCCCTCGGCGACCGCCGCGACCACGAAGCCGTCGCCCTCCGGCAGCCCGTCCGCCTCCAAGAAGCCGAAGGGCGACGACGCGAAGGGGCGGGAGCAGGAGTCCGGCGCCGGGGACGCCGGTTCGGGTACGGGCGTGGGCGCCGGTTCCGGCGACGGGGGCGGCGCGGGCGACGGCGGCGGCGACATCGGTCCCGGTGCGGGGGTCGGCGACGCCGACACAGAGGGGAACGGGGGCAGCGGCTCTGGGGGCGGGGTTCGGGTGGCGCCGTGACCCTGCGCAACGCGTCGACCGGACGGTGTCTCACCGGTTCCGGGAATACCTACGGCAGGGTCTTCGGGGCCGACTGCGGCTCCGCCGCGGCCCGGTGGAGCCTGCAGAGCGCCTCGGGCGGCGCGTACCGCATCGTCCACGCCGCGTCCGGCGCCTGCCTCTCCGCCTACGGCTCGATGCACATGGCGGCGTGCGGCGGGGACGACGCCCAGGAGTGGCGTCTCGGCTCGGGCGGCACCGTGGTCCTGGTGAAGACCGGCAGGTGTCTGGAGCACGCCCAGCCGAGCGGCATGATCATGGCGCGGGTGTGCGGGGGCGCGGCATCCCAGAGCTGGACGCGGACGTAGGCCCCGCCCTCAGTCGTTCCGGGGATCCTCGTCCCCGTCCCGGTCCCGCTTCTTCTCCTCGTCGAGCGACTTCAGGAAGTCCGGGTTGTCGTCCGGCGCGACCCACTGGCCGCGTCCGCCGCCACCCCAGACGGAGCCGCCCGCTCCGGCCGGCTGCCGCTTCTTGCCGGCGATGATCCAGGAGATCGAGCCGACCAGCGGGAAGAGCAGGACGAGGATCGCCCACAACGGCTTGGGCATGTGCCGGATGTCCTCGTCCTTCGTGCTGATGCAGTCGATGAACGCGTAGACGCTCAGGGCCAGTGGCACGAGGAACATGAGCACCCGAAGCATGGGCCTCTCCAGCGAAAGAGGTGGGCGGTACCGGTCCAGCGTAGCCGCTCGGGGATACTGGACCCCATGGCTTACGACGATCTTCGCTCCCTGCTCAGGGCGCTGGAGCGCGAGGGCGACCTCAAGCGCATCAAGGCCGAGGTCGACCCGCATCTGGAGGTCGGTGAGATCGTCGACCGGGTGAACAAGGCCGGCGGTCCCGCCCTGCTCTTCGAGAACGTGCGCGGCTCCTCGATGCCCCTCGCCATGAACGTCTACGGCACCGACCGCCGGCTCCTGAAAGCGCTCGGGCTCAAGTCGTACGCGGAGATCGGTGAGAAGATCGCCGGGCTTCTGAAGCCCGAGCTCCCGCACGGATTCGTCGGGGTGCGCGAGGCGTTCGGGAAGCTCGGCGCGATGACGCACGTGCCGCCGAAGAAGGTGAAGTCGTCCGACGCGCCCGTGCACGAGGTCGTGCTCACCGGCGACGACGTGGACCTGGAGCAGCTGCCCGCGCTGTTCACCTGGCCCAAGGACGGCGGCTCCTTCTTCAACCTGGGGCTCACCCACACCAAGGACCCGGAGAGCGGCATCCGCAACCTCGGTCTGTACCGCCTCCAGCGCCACGACAAGCGCACCATCGGCATGCACTGGCAGATCCACAAGGACAGCCGCAACCACTACCAGGTGGCCGCGCGGCGCGGTGAGCGGCTGCCGGTCGCCATCGCCTTCGGCTGCCCGCCGGCCGTGACGTACGCCTCCACCGCGCCGCTGCCCGGCGACATCGACGAGTACCTGTTCGCCGGGTTCCTCCAGGGCAAGCGGATCGAGATGGTCGACTGCAAGACGGTCCCGCTCCAGGTGCCCGCGCAGGCGGAGGTCGTCGTCGAGGGCTGGCTGGAGCCCGGCGAGATGCTGCCCGAGGGGCCCTTCGGCGACCACACCGGCTTCTACACCCCGCAGGAGCCGTTCCCCGCCCTGACGATCGACTGCGTGACGATGCGGAAGCGCCCGCTGCTCCAGTCGATCGTGGTCGGCCGCCCGCCGACGGAGGACGGCCCGCTGGGCCGGGCCACGGAACGGTTCTTCCTGCCCCTGCTCAAGATCATCGTCCCGGACATCGTGGACTACCACCTGCCCGAGGCCGGCGGCTTCCACAACTGCGCGATCGTCTCGATCGACAAGAAGTACCCGAAGCACGCGCAGAAGGTCATGCACGCCATCTGGGGCGCGCACATGATGTCGCTGACCAAGCTGATCGTGGTCGTCGACTCCGACTGCGACGTGCACGACCTGCACGAGGTCGCCTGGCGTGCCCTCGGCAACACCGACTACTCGCGTGACCTCACCGTCGTCGAGGGCCCGGTCGACCATCTCGACCACGCGTCGTACCAGCAGTTCTGGGGCGGCAAGGCGGGCATCGACGCGACGAAGAAGTGGCCCGAGGAGGGGTACACGCGCGACGGCGGCTGGCCCGACATGGTGGAGTCCGACCCGGAGACCGCCGCGAAGGTGGACCGCCGCTGGAAGGAGTACGGACTGTGACCTCGGCCTCCGCCGCCCTCCCGCAGCAGCCGGGACGCACCAAGGCGTTCCTGCGCCTGGTGATGATCGAGCACTCGGTGTTCGCGCTGCCCTTCGCCTACATCGCCGCGCTCACCGCGATGTACGAGTGGGACGCCAACATCCACTGGGGACGGCTGTTCCTCGTCACCCTCGCCATGGTCGGCCTGCGCACCTTCGCGATGGCCGCCAACCGCATCATCGACCGCGAGATCGACGCCCGTAACCCGCGCACGGCGCACCGTGAGCTGGTCACCGGCGCGATGTCGGTCAAGCATGCCTGGACCGGCGCGCTGATCGCCCTCGCCGTGTTCCTCGGCGCGGCCGCGCTGCTCAACCCGCTGTGCCTGGCGCTCGCGCC
Organism: Streptomyces sp. P9-2; assembly: GCF_051903975.1. NCBI lineage: Bacteria > Bacillati > Actinomycetota > Actinomycetes > Kitasatosporales > Streptomycetaceae > Streptomyces > Streptomyces sp. P9-2. The sequence goes on along the minus strand of NZ_CP192633.1, from coordinate 967,402 downwards.
CGTCGCCGTGATTCCGATGGTGGTGTATCCGTACGGCAAGCGGTTCACCAACTTCCCGCAGGCCATCCTGGGTCTCGCGCAGGCGATGGGCCCGGTCGGCGGCTGGCTGGCGGTCACCGGGTCGTGGTCCTGGGACGCGGTCGTCCTCGGCCTCGCGGTCGGCATCTGGATCGGCGGCTTCGACCTGATCTACGCCTGCCAGGACGTCGAGACCGACCGGGAGATCGGCGTGAAGTCCGTCCCGGCCCGCTTCGGCATCCCCGCGGCGATCTGGGGCGCCCGCGCCTGCCACACCGTCACGACGGCCCTGTTCGTCTGGTACGCGGTCCTCACCGACGCCGGCGCCTTCTTCTGGCTGGGCCTGCTGATCGTGGCCGCCGCGTTCGTCTACGAACACACCATCGTCCGCCCACACGACCTGACCCGCCTCAACCGCGCGTTCTTCAGCGTCAACGGCTTCATCGGCATCGCACTGTTCCTCTGCGCGCTGCTGGACCTGCTGGTGCGCGGGCTGACCGTCTGAGCGAGCGCGGCCAGACGATCGGTTCGCGGGGCCGCGCCGGGCGGCGGCGGAGGAGGAAGGCCGCCGTCACCCCCGCGGCGAGGCCGATCAGGTGGCCCTGCCAGCTGACGCCGGACTGGGTGGGGGCGAGACCCGCGAGGATCGAGCCGCCCCAGACCGCGGCGATCAGGACGCCCACCAGCACGCCCAGCGGGCGGCGCTCCACGAAGCCGCTGACCAGCAGATAGCCGAAGAGGCCGAAGATCAGGCCGGAGGCGCCCGCCGTGTTGCTGTCCGCCGGGGATATGAGCCAGACGCCCAGGCCGTCCGCGACGACGATCAGCGCGCACACGGCGAGGAACCGGCGTATCCCGCCGAGCGCCGCGAGGAAACCCAGCACCAGCAGCGGCACGCTGTTCGCCGCCACATGGGAGAAGCCGAAGTGCACGAAGGCGGACGGAACCACGTCCACCAGCTCGGACGGGGTGCGCGGCACGATGCCGTAGCCGTCGAGGGCGTGGCCGCTCGCCACGTCGGCCACCTCGAGCACCCACAGCAGCGCCACCCAGGCGGCCATCAGCACGGCGGCCGCCCGCACCCGCTCGCCGCGTGACCACGCCGGACGCGTGTCCGTCATCGTCCACCCCCACCGCCGGGCCGTTGTGAGGGAGAACGCCCGGAGACCCTGGCCCGGTTCCCGTCCTGCGACTTTGGATAGGCTCGGTCCCGTGAACCCAGCCAAGCCAGGAGAGACGCGGCGATCGCCTTGGATCGTAGGGGTCTCGGGCGCCTCCGGCACCCCCTACGCCGCGGCCGTGCTGCGCGCGCTGCTCGCGGCCGGGGAGAGCGTGGACCTCGTCGTCAGCCGGGCCTCGCGGCTCACCCTGCTGGACGAGACCAAGATCGCCTTCCGGGACGCCCATTGGCGCGACGACCTGCGCGCATGGCTGTCCCGGGGGGCGGACGGCAAGCCGGACACCTTCTCCGTCGACCTCGACGACGTGCGGTACTGGGCCGCCGGCGACCTCGCGGCCGGGCCGTCCTCGGGGTCGTACCCGAGCAAGGGCATGCTGATCGTGCCCGCCTCCACGGCGAGCGTCGCCGGGGTGGCGCTCGGGCTGTCCAAGGACCTGCTGCAGCGGGCGGCGAGCGTGACCCTGAAGGAGGGCCGCCGCCTGGTCGTGGCCGTACGGGAGACCCCGCTGAACGGCCAGACGCTGCGGCACCTGGTGACGCTGGACGACGCGGGCGCCACCGTACTGCCCGCCTCACCGGCCTTCTACGCGGGCGCGACGCACATCCAGGACCTGGTGGACTTCGTCGCCGGACGCGTACTCGACGCGGCGGGCGTCCCCCACACGCTGTACCGCCGCTGGGAGGGCGAACTCGGCGGAGGATCCCGCGCGGACGACTGACCCACCCGCCCCGGGGCCCGGCGCCCCGCCGGACCGGGGCGCACCTCACGGCACCACCTCTCGGCACCACCTCTCGGAAACTTCGTACCTCTTCAGTGGAAGGCATCGATTCGATGGACGCGGTGGACAGGCAGCTCATCCAGGCCCTGCGGGAGAACGGCCGGGCCTCCTACGCGGAGCTGGGGCGCCTCGTCGGTCTGTCGGGACCCAGCGTCACCGACCGCATCAACCGGCTGGAGGCGGCCGGTGTCATCACCGGCTACCGCGCCACGGTGGACGCCGCCTCGCTCGGCCTCGGCGTCACCGCCCTCATCGGCATCTCCCTGTCCGACGCCGCCGACCACGAGGACGTGGCACAGCGGCTGAAGGACCTCCAGGAGATCGAGGACTGCTGGTTCATCGCCGGCGACGACTCGTTCATGCTCAAGGTGCGCGCCACGGATGTGGACGGGCTGGAGAGGATCATCCGCCGGCTGTCCGGCACCAAGGGCGTGTCCCGTACCCGTACCACGATCGTGCTCTCCACCAAGTGGGAGAACCGCGTCGGTGAGCTGCCCGAAGAGGTCGGCTGACCGGGGCGTACGGTGGGACGGGTCTGTCTTCTGGGAAAGAGGTAACGGCATGGACGTCGGGCTCAAGCGCGAGCTGGAGGAGAAGGTCCGCTCCGGTGAGCGGCTGACCCGCGAGGACGGCATCGCGCTCTACGAGTCGGACGACCTGGCGTGGCTGGGCGGCCTCGCCCACGAGGTGCGGACGCGGAAGAACGGCGACGTCGTGCACTTCAACGTCAACCGCCACCTCAACATGACCAACGTGTGCACGGCCTCGTGCGCGTACTGCTCCTTCCAGCGCAAGCCGGGGGAGAAGGATGCGTACACGATGCGCATCGAGGAGGCGGTGAAGCTCGCCGAGGAGATGCGCTCGGAGAACCTCACCGAGCTGCACATCGTCAACGGCCTGCACCCGAACCTGCCGTGGCGCTACTACCCGCGGTCGCTGCGCGAGCTGAAGGCCGCGCTGCCGGAGGTGTCGCTGAAGGCGTTCACCGCCACGGAGATCCACCACTTCGAGACGATCTCGGGGCTGAGCGCGAGCGAGATCCTCGACGAACTCATCGACGCGGGGCTCGAGTCCCTCACGGGCGGCGGCGCGGAGATCTTCGACTGGGAGGTCCGGCAGCACATCGTGGACCACCGCACCCACTGGGAGGACTGGTCGCGAATCCACCGCCTGGCACACGAGAAGGGCCTCAAGACGCCCTGCACGATGCTCTACGGCCACATCGAGGAGCCGCGCCACCGGGTGGACCACGTCCTGCGGCTGCGTGAACTCCAGGACGAGACCGGCGGTTTCCAGGTCTTCATCCCGCTGCGGTACCAGCACGACTTCGTCGACCTGAAGGACGGCAAGGTCCGCAACCGGCTCCAGGCGCGCACGCAGATGGCGACGGGCGCGGAGGCGCTGAAGACGTTCGCGGTGTCGCGGCTGCTGTTCGACAACGTGCCGCACGTGAAGGTGTTCTGGGTGATGCACGGCGTGCAGACGGCGCAACTGGCGCTGCAGCACGGGGCGGACGACATGGACGGGTCGGTGGTCGAGTACAAGATCACGCACGACGCGGACAATTTCGGCACGCCGAACAAGCTGACGCGGGAGGATCTGCTGGATCTGATCCGCGACGCGGGGTTCCGGCCGGTGGAGAGGAATACGCGGTACGAGATCATCCGCGAGTACGACGGCCCCGACCCGGCGCGCCGGGAGTCCCCGCAGCCGATGCGGGTCTGACTCCCGTCGGGGGGCTCCTGGTCGTCGCCGCCCGCGGCAGGGTGGGCGGCCGGTCGCGCAGTTCCCCGCGCCCCTTCAGGGTCACCTGCGGCACGGTGGGGGCTTGTCGCGCAGTTCCCCGCGCCCCTGAAGGGCGGACGGTGAGGGCTTGTCACGCAGTGCCGCGCGCCCCCCTTGGAGGGGCGGTGGTAAACGCGCCCCGAAGGGGCGCGGGGAACGGCGCGAGCAACCCGCGACCATCCGCAGGGGATTTCAGGGGCGCGGGGAACGGCGCGAAGAACCGGCGACTGCCCGCACCCGGAATCCAGGGGCGCGGGGAACTGCGCGAGCAACCCGCGACCACCCGCAGGGCATTTCAGGGGCGCGGGGAACTGCGCGACCGGCCCACCACCCGGCCGCACCCGGAACGGTGCCGCGGGCGGCCGGAATTCGACTGCGCGCCCGTCAGGGTAAGGGCTACGCTCACCACATGCCCCTTACCTTCACCGCCGACCCCGACATCACCCCCACCCTCCGCGACGGCATCCTCGACCTCTGGACCGATGTCACCAACGCCGGCGGAGCCGTCGGCTTCGTCGCGCCCGTGACGCGGGAGGAGATCCGCCCCGCCCTGCTGCGGCAGTTCACGGACATGGCGGAGGGCAGGTCGCGCCTGGTCGTGGGGCACGACGAGGAGAACCGCGTCGCGGCCACCGCGTTCCTGACGCGGAACACCCACCCCCTGATGACCCACTGGATCTGGCTCTACATGTGCTGACCGGGCAGGTTGGTGACGCGGCTGGCTGGTGGGTGGCCGCCGATGCCGGTGTGGGGGCGGTGGTAGTTGTACCAGTGCAGCCAGTCGGTGAACGCTTCCCTGCGCTCGTGGTCTGAGGTGTAGGGCCGCTGGTAGGCCCATTCGTCGAGCAGGGTGCGGTGGAAGCGTTCGACCTTGCCGTTGGTCTGGGGCCGCCAAGGCCTGGTCCAGCGGGGGCTGATGCCCAGGTCGCGGCAGGTGTCACGCCAGGTGTTCTTGCTGTAGGCCCAGGCGTTGTCGGTCAGGACCCGCTCGATGCGGATGCCCAGCGATGCGAAGTAGGCCGTGGCCCGGACGAGGAAAGCTGCGCAGGTCGGGGCGGTCTCGTCGGGCAGGTCCTCGGTGTAGGCGATCCGGCTGTGGTCGTCGAGGGCGGTATGCAGGTAGGCCCAGCCGGCGCCGTTGGTCCGGCTGCGGTGGCCGTCGGCCCGGCCGAGGGTCTTGTGGCCGCCGCCGTCGGGGATCCTGCCGAGCTTCTTGACGTCGATGTGGACCAGTTCGCCGGGTCGGGCGCGTTCGTAGCGGCGGACGGGTTCGCCGGTGGCCCGGTCCAGGGCCCTCAGAGGCGGCTGGCCGTGCCGCTGGAGGATGCGGTGGGCGGTGGAGGCCGCGATGTGGCACCGGACGGCCAGCCGCAGCGGGCCGATGCGGTGTTCGCGCCGGAGCCGGAGGACTTCCATCTCGATCTCGGCCGGCGTCCTGCGGGGCTGGTGGTGGGGCCGGCTGGAGCGGTCGTTCATTCCGGCGACGCCGAGCTGCCGGTAGCGGGTGGCCCAGCGGGCGGCGGTGGTGTGGCTGACCTGGAAACGCTCGGCAGCCCGGCGCAGCGGCCAGCCGTCGTCGACGACACAGCGGGCCAGGCGAAGACGCCCGGTCTCGGTCAGCGGGGCATTACGGTGGGGCACGAGGGCCTCCTCGGATCGGTGCAGATGTCGCAATCCACACCGAACCCGGAGGCCCTCACCCGTTCAAGAACCCAGCACGCGTGTCACCAACGTCCCCGGACAACACATCTACACGGTGATGGTCCACCCCCGCCACCAGGGCAAGGGCCACGGCCGAGACCTCCTCGCCGAGGCCGGGCGCACCGCACGCACCATGGAGGGCGTCGAGGCCGTCCGCCTCGGCTGCCGCGGCGGTCTCGGCCTGGAACGCTTCTACGCGTCCTGCGGCTACAAGGAGGTCGGCCGCGTCCCGGACGCGATCCGCGTGGCGCCGGGCGACGACCGCGACGACGTGATCATGCACCTCACCCTCAGGTGAACCCGTACAGCCCCGTACGGCCCCGTACCCCGTTGAAAGATCGCCCGCCACTCGTGCTTCACTGGACGTCGTCCCGTAAGGGACCGTTTCTGACCGTACGCACGGAAGAGTGGATGAGATGCTCCGCTACACGCTGATGCGCCTCGGGATCTTCGCGGGCTGCCTCGTTGTCGTCTGGGCCCTCGTCTACTCCGGTCTCGCGCCGCGCGGTCTCGGCGACTCCAACGGCCTGTGGATCGTGCTGCTCGCGCTGCTGATCTCCGCGCCGATCAGCTTCGTCGTCCTCCGCAACGAACGCGACCGGGCCTCCGAGCGCATCGTGCGCCGGGTGGAGCGCGCCAAGGCCAACCTGGAGGCCAACCGCTCCCAGGAGGACGCGGCCGACGACACCGCCCGTGCGCAGGGCCAGGCCTCGGGTCAGGCGCAGACGTCGTAACGTCCGCCACTCCCGCCCACCGCACCCAGGCGCCCCGGACTCCTCCCGACCAGGGAAGACCGGGGCGCTTTGCGTTCTATGAGTGCGTCTGCCCTCCCGCCTTCCAAAGTAAGGCTTTGAGCTTCTCAAAGTTCAGGTGTTACGGTCTTCGGGTGAAGTCAGCAGCCGTGTTCCCCACGCCCCGGAGTGTTCCGCTCGTGGCGCGCCTGCACGTGGATCTCTGCCGGGTCACCGCCGCGAACTGTCAGGCCTGACACCGCGCCCCACCCCGAGCCCTTCCCGTCACATCCCTCACGCGTCCCCCCTCACCGGAGCATGTCCGTGTCCTCGAACACGCAGTTGAAGCGGTCTGTCCGCGTGCCCTTCTGGGCCCAGATACTCATCGGCCTCGCCCTCGGCGTCCTGCTCGGCTGGATCGCCCGCAGCCAGGACGTGTCCTGGCTGGTCACCACCCTGGAGAAGGTCGGCGGCACCTTCGTCGGCCTGCTGAAGCTGGCCGTCGCCCCGCTGGTCTTCTTCGCGATCCTCGTCTCCATCACCAACCTCAGGAAGGTCAACAACGCGGCCCGGCTGGCCTCGCGGACCCTCCTCTGGTTCATGATCACGTCGCTGATCGCGGTGGCGATCGGCCTCGCGATCGGCCTGATCACCAACCCGGGTGCCGGCACGGGCCTCAGCCCCGCCGACGGCAGCCTGCCGGAGAAGACCGGCTCCTGGATCGACTTCCTCACCGGCATCGTGCCGACCGACGTGATCACGCCGTTCACCGAGCTGAACGTGCTGCAGATCGTCTTCATGGCCGCCGTCGCCGGCATCGCCGCCCTCCAGCTCGGTGAGAAGGCCCAGCCGATCCTCACCCTCAGCGAATCCGTCCTGGAGCTGCTGCAGAAAGCCCTGTGGTGGGTCATCCGCCTGGCCCCGCTCGGCACCGCCGGCCTCATCGGCAACGCCATCGCCACCTACGGCTGGGACCTGATCGGCAAGTACGCCACGTTCACCGCCGACATCTACGTCGGCTGCCTGATCGTCCTCTTCGGCGTCTACCCGGCGCTGCTCGCGACCGTCGCCAAGGTCGGCCCGGTGCAGTTCTTCAAGGGCGCCTGGCCCGCGATCCAGCTGGCGTTCGTCTCCCGCTCCTCCGTCGGCACCATGCCGCTGACCCAGAAGGTCACCGAGCGCCTGGGCGTCCCCAAGGAGTACGCGAGCTTCGCCGTGCCGTTCGGCGCGACCACGAAGATGGACGGCTGCGCCGCGATCTACCCGGCCATCGCCGCGATCTTCGTCGCGCAGATCTTCGACGTCCCGCTCGGCGTCGGCGACTACCTGCTGATCGCGTTCGTGTCGGTGGTGGGCTCCGCCGCCACGGCCGGCCTCACCGGCGCGACGGTCATGCTGACCCTCACCCTCTCCACCCTCGGCCTGCCGATGGAGGGCGTGGGCCTGCTCCTCGCCGTCGACCCGATCCTGGACATGATCCGCACCGCGACGAACGTCGCCGGCCAGGTCCTGGTCCCGGTCATCGTCTCCGCCCGCGAGAACCTGCTGGACCGCGACAAGTACAACGCGGTCCACGCCTCCCCGGTCGACGAGACCCCCGAGGTGGAGGACGCCCGCCCGGTGGCCGCGACGGCGTGACGCCTTCGCGACCGCGCCCAGGGGCGCATCCCGGCAACGAGACACGGGTGACCGTTGCTGGGGTGCGCCCCTTATGCATGGGCGGCCTCGTGGTGTGTGATCACCGGACCACACGATTCCCCGCGACCCAGTGCGGGGAGGGCACCACAGGCGAAGGGGGACCCCGTGGCACGAACGCGGGCGCAGAGCCTACGCAACGTCGCACAGTCGGTCGCCGGGGGCGCGGATCCGCGGGCCGCGGCGCGGGACGAGCTGCTCCGGCGCACCGGAGCCGGCGGCGGGCAGCCGTCGGGCGACTCGGGCGAGGGCGAGCGGTTCGAGACGGGCGAGGGCATGGATCCGGCCGACTTCCCGGCCGCGCGGGAGCAGGACGGCAGTTCCGTCGACACCGTGATGCGGCAGAAGTCCGTGTCGCTGGACGAGGCCGGCGAGGCGCTGAGCCGCAGCGAGCAGCTGCGGGAGGGCGGCGAGACCGTGCACGCCATCTACCCGATGGTGATGCCCAGGGGCCGCTCGCTGTTGTCCATGCTGCCGGTGCTGTCGCTGCTGGTCATCGGGCTGGTCGGCACGTCGGTCGTGTCCGCGGCCGGGGGCTGGAGCGTGACCTCGCCGCTGTTCGGGCTGCACTACTGGCTGATCGCGGTGGCCGCGGTCGCGTTCGTGTGGTGGCGGCAGGGCCTGGTCATGGTGCCGGACGGCTGCCAGGCGATGATCACCCGGTTCGGCAAGCTGGAGAAGGTCGTGGGACCGGGGCGGGTCACCCTGCTGAGTCCCTGGAAGCGGGTGTCGTACATCGTCAACACGACCCGCGAGTACCCGTTCAACGCGCCGGTGCGGGAGGCCCCCACCAAGGGTGGGGTGAAGGCGTCCATCGACCTGTTCATCCAGTTCCGGATCAGCGACCCGGTGGAGTTCGTCTACACCCTCGGCGCGGTGCGCGGCTTCGAGGAGAAGCTGGGCAACGCGGTCAGCGAGACCATCCGCAGCCTGATCTACGAGCAGGAGGCGGCCGGCATCTACGACATGGTCGGCGAGGACAGCGGTCGGCTGCTCGAGCAGCTGAACCAGCAGTTCCGCCCCGCCGTGGAGCTGACCAACGCCAACATCACGCACGCCGAGCCCGCGGACCGCCGTTACCGGATGGACCTGGCCGCGCCCGAGATGGTGCGCATGGCGAAGGAGGCGTACACCCACGAGTACGCGCTCCAGCTGCGCAAGGAGCAGGACGAGGGCGACCTCAACCGCGAGCTCGCCTCCAGTCACGAGACGCTGTCCGCGATCCAGGCCGACATCGCCCAGTACCAGGCGCAGATGGACACCGCCGTGGAGCGCGAGACCAACCGTGCCGAGGCGTTGGCCCGCCAGCGCTACGTGCAGGCCGAGTCCGAGGCGAAGGCCAACGCGGCCCTGCTGGAGGCGCAGGCCCTGGACATCCGCGCGGTGACCGCCGCGGAGGCGCCGGAGATCCTGGAGTACCGCTACCAGCAGCAGGTGCTCGACACCCTGGAAGAGGTTGCCGACCATCTGCCGCGCCTGGTGCGCATCGGCGGCGGGGGCGACGCGGCGGCCGGGATCGACTTCCTGGAGCTGGCCCGCGAACTCGTGGGCGAGCGCGGCGCCGAGCTGTTCGACGACGCCGAGATGGCCGCCGTACGGGAGCGGCTGGCGGAGGTGTCCGCGCGGATCGCCTCCCGTCAGGAGGAGATCACCGAGCTGCTGGAGGCCGAGCGGCCGACCGTCGTGCCGCAGATGCCGGGCGAGCCCGCCGAGGGCGACACCAACGAGGCGCCCGCAGGCGCCGCAGCCGAGGAGGTCCAGGCGTGAGTTCTGTCCGCAGTCACCGTCGTTCGGTCATCTCCGAGGCCGTCGCGCCCTGGGGCGACATCGCCCGCCTGCTGCGCGGCGGCGAGGCCGGCACCCTGCTGCCGGTCATCATCCCCAAGCACCGCCGCCGCCTGTGGTGGATGCTCCCGCTGTGGGTCGGCGCGTACGCGCTGCTGACCGGCGTGATGCTGTCCCTGAAGGAGTCCGGTTCCGACGGGCTCGGCGGCATGGCCGCCGGCGCCCTCGCCACCCTGTCCTACACCTTCGGCATGCTGCTGCTGGTGATCGGCGGGCTGTGGTGGTGGCGCTCCTCGATCGTCGAGATCGAGCAGGGCACCCACGGCGTGCTCACCCGGTACGGGGCCGTCGTCCGCACCCTGGACGCGGGCCGGCACTACCTGTGGCACCCGTGGTCGCGGGTCGACTTCGTCGTCGACACGGCCACCGAGATCCCGTACTCGGCGCCCGTCATGGCCTGCCCCACGCAGGAGAACGTGCCGCTGCGCTCCATCGAGTTCTTCCTGAAGTTCCGCATCACCGACGCGGTGCTGTTCGTCCGCACCATCGGCGCCGGCAACTTCGACCTGGTGCTGTCCAGCGCCGTGCAGGACGCGATCCGGCAGCGGGCCCGCAAGGTGCGCACCGAGCGCGCCTACGACCTGCGCGGCTCGGACGTCGCCGACATGCAGGACCTGCTCAACCGCCAGCTGGACCGCTACGGCGTGCGCGTCACCGGCTGCAACATCCCGGACGTGCAGCTCCCGGCGCAGTACCAGCAGCACCTCGCCACCCGTGAGCAGGTCGCCAAGGAGCGCACCGCCTACGAGCAGGAGTGGGGCCTGATCCGCAAGCGCCGTATCGACAGCCTCGGCATGGACATCGAGCGGGCGAAGAAGATCCGCGACGCCCGGATCGTCGAGGTGCGGGCCGCGCTGAACCGGGCCCGTGAGGAGGTCGCCCAGCTGCTGGAGCGGCAGGAGACCGAGGCCCAGCGGGTGCGTTTCGAGATCGAGACGCGCGGCCGCAGCGGTCTGATCGCCGCGGAGAACGAGGCCCGCGCCCAGCAGGCCCTCGCCAAGGCGTACCGGGACAACCGGGCGGTGCTCCGGTACGAGCTGGCCCGCAGGCGGCTCGAGGTCGGCTCACGACTGGCGGAGAAGGCGCCGCGTCCTGTGGTGGTGCGCACCGACGGCGGCACCGACACCTCGGCGCTGTCCACGCTGTTCACCGCGCAGCTGCTGCCCCGGCTCACGTCGGGCGACCGGGTGCTGAACGCCGGTGCGCTGCTGTCGGCGGAGGACGGCGGCCACGACCAGCGGTAGCGGCTGACCGTACGCTGTGTCCCATGGGTGCCGTGAAGACGAAGCGGATGCCGCGTGCGGTCCGTGAACAGCAGATGCTGGACGCAGCCGTACGGACCTTCGGGAACCGGGGGTACATGGCCGCGTCGATGGACGAGATCGCCGAACTGGCGGGCGTGTCCAAGCCGTTGGTGTATCTGTACCTCAACTCCAAGGAGGACCTGTTCACCGCGTGCATCCGCCGTGAGGCCAGGGCGCTCACCGAGGCGGTACGCGCGGGGGCCCGGCCCGGACTGCCGGCGGACCGGCAGCTCTGGTCGGGCCTGACCGCGTTCTTCGAGCACACCGCCCGCCGTCCCGACGGCTGGGCGGTGCTGCACCTCCAGGCGCGCACCCACGGCGAGGTGTTCGCCGCCGAGGTGGCGGCGATGCGCACGGAGATCGTCGCGTTCGTGACGCAGCTCATCCTGGCCGCCGCGCGGGAGGCCCACCGCGACCCCGACCTGCGGGAGGCGGAGGTGTCCGGGCTGGCGGAGGCGCTGGTCGGGGCGGCCGAGTCGCTCGCCGACTGGGCCAATGCCACCCCGGGTGTCTCCGCCCGGCAGGCGGCGACCACGCTGATGAACTTCGCGTGGGCGGGGCTCGGCGACCTGATGGCGGGGCGGCACTGGACCCCGCCCGACGACGGCGCGGACGCCCCGGCGCCTCAGAGCGAGGTCACCTCGCCGGTGAGGTGAACCCGGCCGCGGCCCCCGCGCAGGGCGAACCGCCCGCCGTCCGCCGCGTACGTCACCGTCCCGGGCAGCAGCACCGGCGCCCGGAACTCCGCCTTGACCTCGGCCGCGTCCGGGACGCCGTGGGCGGCGAGGCAGCGGGCGACGGTCCACATGCCGTGCGCGATGGCGCGGGGGAAGCCGAAGAGGCGCGCGGTGAGCGGGTGCAGGTGGATCGGGTTGCGGTCGCCGGAGGCGGCGCCGTAGCGGCGGCCCAGGTCACCGGGGAGCCGCCACTCCTCGACGGCGGGCAGCTCGGGACCCTCCTCGGTCCGCGTCTGCTCCTTCGCACCCGTCGTCCTGTGCCGGGCCAGGTATGTGCTGCGCGACTCCCACACCAGCTCGTCGCCGGAGCGCAGTTCCGTGACCACGGCCGCCTCGGTGCCGCGCCGGTGCGGGGCCAGTCCGTCGACGTACACGGTGAGGTCGTAGAAGGCGGCGGACGGGGTGGCGCGGTGCCGGGTGACGCCGATCGACGTGTGCACGAGCCCGAGCAGCGGCAGCGGGAAGCCGCGGGCGCTCATCAGCCGCATCGCCAGGGGGAAGCCCAGCACGTGCGGATAGGTCACCGGCAGGGTGTCCGTGGCGGCGGGGAAGCCGCACACCTTGGCGTACGCGGCCAGCTTCGCCGGGTCGGGGCGCAGGCCCGGCAGCACCAGCCGGGTGCGGGGGTGCGCGGCGGACGGGTCCGGGCGGCGGAACGGCGAGAGGACCGCGCCGCGGGCGAGCAGCGGGGCGAGGGACGGGGAGCGGGTGAGGACGGCCTCGGCCCGCTCCGGCGGGGTGGTCGTCATGTCACGCCCCCAGCAGGCTCTGGCCGCAGACGCGCACGACCTGGCCGTTGACCGCGCCCGAGCCGGGGTGGGCGAACCAGGCGGTGGTCTCGGCCACGTCGACGGGCAGACCGCCCTGCGCGAGGGAGTTCATCCGGCGTCCGGCCTCCCGGATGAACAGGGGCACGGCGGCCGTCATCTTCGTCTCGATGAAGCCGGGCGCGACCGCGTTCACCGTCACACCGTGCTCGGCGAGCGCGCGGGGCGCGAGGGCGCGGACGAAGCCGGTGACACCGGCCTTGCTCGCGCCGTAGTTGGTCTGTCCTGCGTTCCCGGCGATGCCCGCGATGGAGGCGGTGGCGACGATCCGGCCGTCGCGGCGCAGCGCCCCGGCCTCCAGGAGCGCGTCCGTGGTGCGCAGCACGCTGCCGAGGTTGACGTCCAGCACCGAACTCCAGCGGTCCTTCGGCATGTTGACCAGGCGGCGGTCGCGGGTGATGCCCGCGTTGTGGACGAGGACGTCCAGGCCGCCGGGGAGGGCCTCGGCGATGCGGGTGCCCGCGTCGGCGGCGGTCATGTCGAGCAGCAGCACGCTCCCGCCGATCCGTTCGGCCACCCGGCGGGCGTCCTCCTCGGCCTGCGGCACGTCGAGCACGACCACCTCGGCGCCGTCCCGGGCCAGGGTCGCGGCGACGGCCTCGCCGATGCCCCGCGCGGCACCGGTGACCAGGGCGGTGCGGCCGGACAGGGGGCGGTCGGCGTCCTCGGGGGCGGGGCTCTCCTGGTCGCCGACGGTGATGACCTGGCCGCTGACGTAGGCGGACTTGGGGGAGAGCAGGAAGCGCAGGGTGGACTCGGCGGCGGAGGCGTCGGTGAGGCGGACCAGGTTGACGGTCCTGCCTCCGCCGGTCTCCTTGCCGAGGGAGCGGGTGAAGCCCTCCAGCGCCTGCTGCACGGCGGCCTGGTGGTGGTCGGCGGCGTCGAGCGGCGCGCCGAGCACGACGATCCGGCCGCTCTCGGCGACCGACCGGACGACGGGGTGCAGGGCGGCGTGCACCTCGTCGAGGTCCGCGACGGTGCGCACCCCCGTGGCGTCCAGGACGACCGCGGCGGGCTTTCCGGCGGCCTCGTCGGTGGGAAGCCCGGTGCGGGCGAGGACGGGGGCGAGGTCGAGGCGGGAGGCGCCCGCGGTGAGGTGGAGCAGCCCGCCGTCCAGCGCCGGACGCTCGGCCGACCAGCGGCGCAGCGGTGCGGGCCGGGGCAGCCCCAGGCGGCGCGTGAGGAAGCGGCCCGGCGCGGTGCCGGTGAAGCTCAGATAGCGGTCGGCCATCGGGGACTCCCAGGTGTGCGGGCGAGGGGCTCGCTCAGTGCTGACTCTGGAGTAAGGTTACCGGAGGTAAGCCTATGTCACGGTTGAGGAGCAGGTCGAGATGAGCACCCTGAAGCCGGCCACCGTGCGGCGCGTCGCGGTCATCGGCGGCAGCCGCGTCCCGTTCGCCCGCTCCGACGGGCCCTACGCCACCGCCTCCAACCAGGAGATGCTCACCGCCGCCCTGGACGGCCTCGTCGAGCGCTACGGCCTCGAACGGCCGGGCGCGGTGGACGAGTTCGTGGCCGGCGCGGTCCTCAAGCACAGCCGCGACTTCAACCTCGCCCGCGAGACCGTCCTCGGCTCCCGCCTCGACGCCCGCACTCCCGCCTACGACGTCCAGCAGGCCTGCGGCACCGGACTCCAGGCCGTGATCGCCGCCGCCAACAAGATCGCCCTCGGCCAGACCGAGGCCGCGGTCGCCGGCGGCTCCGACACCGCGAGCGACGCGCCCCTGGGCGTCAACGACGACCTGCGCAAGGTGCTGCTGGAGGCGCGCCGTGCCACGTCCCTCGGCGCCCGCCTCAAGGCGCTCGCCAAGGTGCGGCCCGGTCACCTCGTGCCCGACATCCCGCGCAACGCCGAGCCGCGCACCGGTCTGTCCATGGGCGAGCACGCCGCCGTCACCGCCCGCGCCTGGGGCATCACCCGCGAGGCCCAGGACGAACTCGCCGCGACCAGCCACCAGCGGCTCGCCGCCGCCTACGAACGCGGCTTCTTCCAGGACCTGGTGGTGCCCTTCCGCGGTCTGGCCCGCGACCAGAACCTGCGCCCCGGCTCCACGGTGGAGAAACTCGCCACGCTGAAGCCGGTGTTCGGCGTCGACGGACCCGAACCCACCATGACGGCGGGCAACTCGACCCCGCTCACCGACGGCGCCGCCGTCGTCCTGCTGGCGAGCGAGGAGTGGGCCGAGGAGCGCGGCCTTCAGCCGCTGGCGTACCTCACCGCGTACGAGACGGCCGCCGTCGACTTCGTGCACGGCGACGTCGCCGACGGCGAGGACGGCCTGCTGATGGCACCCGCCTACGCCGTCCCGCGCATGCTGGAGCGGGCGGGTCTCGGCCTGGACGACTTCGACCTGGTCGAGGTGCACGAGGCGTTCGCCTCGCAGGTGCTCGCCACCCTGGCCGCCTGGGAGAAGCGCGGCCTGCCGCCCGTCGACCGGGCCCGGCTGAACGTGGCCGGCTCCTCGCTCGCCACCGGCCACCCCTTCGCCGCCACCGGCGCCCGCATCGTGGCGACCCTCGCCAAGCTGCTCGCCGAACGGGACGCCCCCGGCCGCGGTCTGATCTCGATCTGCGCCGCCGGCGGACAGGGCGTCACGGCCGTCCTGGAACGGCCCTGAACAGCGCCGATCCCGCCCCGGACGGGGGCATACCTGAGTGACCCTCACGTAACCCCCGACACTGCACACGCTTGATCCCGCTCCACCTCCGAACCGGCACGAACCCCTCACGCCAGAGCCGTACGATCTCCGCACGACCGGTGGCGTCCCGAGCCGCGGACGCCTCCGGTGAGCGCCTCGGCGTGCGAGGCACGTACGTCGTGGCACCCCGCAGTTCGCCTGCACGCCCCAGGAGCCGCCCGTGTCCACCCCGCACCACGCCACCGCTCTCGACGCCGACGTCCACGGAGCGCCCGTCCTCGTGCCGCCGGCCACCCGCCGGCTGGACGGGGCCGTCCGCGAGGCGTCCGTACCGCCGTTCGCGCAGCCGGTGCGGCACGGATCCCTCGCCGACCTGCCGTTCGAGAACGCGGACGTCGCGCCCGGCGACGTCGTCCTCAGCCGCAGGACCGGGGACGGCTCCTGGCGGGACGTCACGGCGGAGCAGTTCGCCGCCGAGGTCCTGGCCGCCGCGAAGGGACTCGTCGCCGAGGGTCTGACACCGGGCGACCGCATCGCGATCATGGCCCGCACGGTCTACGAGTGGACCGTCCTGGACTTCGCCGCCTGGGCCGCCGGCCTGGTCACCGTCCCCGTCTACCCGACCTCGTCCGCCTACCAGGCCCGCTGGATCCTCCAGGACTCCGGCGCCGTCGCCCTGTTCACCGAGACCGCCGGCCAGGCCGCCGCGATCGGCCCTGAACTGCCGCACCTGCCCGACCTGCGGCACGTGTGGGTCATGGAGAAGGGGCACGTCGACGCCCTCACCGACGCCGGCGCGCACATACCCGACCACGAGATCGAGGTGCGCCGGGGCATGCTCGGCCCCGACACCCTCGCCACCCTCGTCCACACCTCCGGCACCACCGGCCGCCCCAAGGGCTGCGCCCTCACCCACGGCAACTTCTTCGCCGAGGTGGACAACGCCATCGAGCTGCTCTACCCGGTCTTCCGGGACCGTACGAACGACGAGGCGTCGGTCCTGCTCTTCCTCCCCATGTCCCACGTCTTCGGCCGTATGGTCGCCATCGCCTGCGTACGCGCCCGGGTGCGGCTCGGGCACGCGCCCAGCCTGGCCGCCGAGGACCTGCTGCCCGACCTGGCGAGCTTCCGGCCCACCTGCCTGCTCACCATCCCGTACATGCTGGAGAAGGTGTTCAACTCCGCCCGCGCCAAGGCCGAGTCGGGCGGCCGCCGGTCCACCTTCGACCGCGCGGCCACGGTGGCCCGCCGCTACGGCGAGGCCCTGGAGGCCCGGCAGACCGGCACCGGCAGCGGCCCCTCCCGCTCCCTGAAGACGGCCCGCGCCTTCTACGACCCGCTGGTCTACCGAAGAATCCGCAACGCCATGGGCGGCCGAGTCCGCTACGCCATCTGCGGCGGCTCCCCGCTGGGCCGCGACCTCGCCGCCTTCTACGCCGGGGCCGGCATCGAGATCTTCGAGGGCTACGGCCTCACCGAGACCACCGGCGCCTCCACCGTGACACCCCCGCTGAAGCCCCGCCTGGGCACCGTCGGCTGGCCCCTGCCCGGCACGAAGATCCGCATCGCGGCGGACGGCGAGGTCCTGGTCTCCGGCGAGCACGTGCTGCGCGGCTACTGGGACCCGCAGGCGGGCGGCGTCGTGCCCGCCACCCGTGACGGCTGGTTCGCCACCGGCGACATCGGCGAGCTGGACGACGAGGGCTATCTGACCATCACCGGCCGCAAGAAGGAACTGATCATCACCGCGGGCGGCAAGAGCGTCGCCCCGGCCCCGCTGGAGAACTGGCTCCGCTCCCACCCCCTGATCTCCCAGGTGATGGTCCTCGGTGACCACCGCCCCTACGTGACCGCCCTGATCACCCTCGACCTCGACGGCATCACCCACTGGCGCCGGATGAACGGCAAGCACCCCGTCCCCGCGAAGCTCCTCGTCGACGACGAGGAACTGCGGGCGATCCTGCAGCGCGCCGTCGACGAGGCCAACAAGATGCTGTCCCGCCCGGAGTCCATCCGGCGCTTCGCCGTCCTCCCCGTGGACTTCACCGAGGAGGCCGGCCATCTCACGCCGTCGATGAAGCTGCGCCGCGAGGCGATCCTGAAGGACTTCGCGGACGACGTGGAGGCGCTGTACACGAGGTGACCCGGCCGTCAGGCGGGGTCCGGGCCACCTGGGGCGCGGGCCATCAGGAACGCCTGCGGGGTGGGCTCGCCCTGCCGCGCGTCCGGCTCCCGCACGGTGCGCTGCACCAGGGCGAAACCCGCAGCCTCCAGCAGCTCCGTGACCCGCTCGGGCCGCATCCGCCGGAAGTCCAGGGTGACCGGGTGACCCCAGGGACGCACGTGCCGCCGGGGCTCGTCGCCCATCTGGAAGGCCAGCAGGAGCAGCCCTCCGGGCGCCAGCACCCGCCGGAACTCCGCGTACACGGCGGGCAGGTCCTCCGGCGGCATGTGGATCGTCGAGTACCAGGAGACGAGGCCGGCGAGGGAACCGTCGGCGTGGTCCAGGGCGAGCATCGAACCCTGCTCGAACCGCAGCTCCGGGTTCTCCCGGCGGGCGATCGCCAGCATCGACGCGGACAGGTCGACACCGTGCACGTCCAGACCGAGCGAGGCGAGATACCCGGTCACCCGGCCGGGACCACAGCCCACGTCGGCCACGAGCGCGCCTCTGCCGACCAGTTCGGCGAACCCGGCCAGCAGGGACCGGTCCAGCGGGGTCGCGGCGGGCAGGTCCCGGAACATCGCGGCGTAGTCCTCGGCGATCGCGTCGTAGAAGGCGCGGGTGGCGAGGACGTGCTCCGGCTGGTCGGCGTGCGCGGGTCGGCTCGTGGTCATGGGCAGGACGCTACCGGCGCCCACTGACAGCCCCTCAGGACGCGTGCTGCCTACTGCACTCCGGCGGCCCGCAGCACCGCAGTGGCCGCCGCCGCGCCCAGCACCACCACGACGAACGGCGCCCGGCGCCAGGCCAGCACCGCGCCCACGGCGACCCCGGCGGGCCGCGCCCATCCGGCGAACTCCCCGCCCTCGGTCAGCGCACCCGTGGCCAGCAGCGCCACCAGCAGCACCACGGCCCCGGCCGACAGCAGCACCCGCACCCGGTCAGGCAGCTCCACCCGCCCGTGCAGCGCGGGCCCCACCAGCCGGAAGGCGTACGTCCCCACCGCGAGCACGAGCACCATCAGGGCGGTGCCGTTCATGGCTGTGGCTCCTTGTCCCTCGCGGGCGTACGTCCGTGCAGCAGGAGGCCCGTGAGCGCGGCCGGCACGGTGACGCCCGCCGGTACGGCCGGGGTGAGGGCCAGCGCGAGTACGGCGCCGGCCAGGGCGGCGCGGCGGACACCGGCGTCCTCACGCAGGGCGGGCAGCACCAGGGCGACCAGGACGGCGGGGAAGGCCGCGTCCAGGCCGTAGCGGGCGGTGTCCCCCAGCGTGCTGCCGGCCAGCGCGCCCGCGGCCACGCACGCGTTCCACACGGTGAAGAGCCCGATGCCCGAGACCCAGAAGGCGGCGCGGCGCCGGGCCGGGTCCCGCTGGGCGAGGGTGAAGGCCACGGTCTCGTCGGTCACCAGATGCGCGCCGAGCAGGCGGGCTAGCCGGGTCCGCCCGATGTGCTCGGCGACCGCGAGGCTGAACGCGGCCGTACGGGTGTTGAGCAGCAGCCCCGTGGCGGCCGCCGCGACCGGACCGCCGCCCGCGAGGAGCACGCCGACCGCGCTGAACTGGGCGGAGCCCGCGTACACCACCAGCGACATCACCACCGGCACCCACACGGGCAGACCCCCGGCGACCGCGATCGCCCCGAACGACACGCCGACGACGCCCCCGGCGAGGCAGACGAGGGAGACGTCGCGGAGCAGTGCGGCGTCGACGGCCGACGGTGTTCGCTGTACCGAACGCATGTTTTCTACAATGAACAGACGCCCTCGCGTTCGTCAAGCCGAACGAAACGACTTCTGGAGCGAACGACATGACCGACGGCACGCCGTCCCGCCTGCCCCTCGACTGGATCGCCGCGTCCCTGCGCCGCGAGCGCACCCGCGCGGGTCTCTCCCTCTCCGAGCTGGCCAAACGCGCCGGGATCGCCAAGTCCACGCTGTCCCAGCTGGAGGCGGCCGGCGGCAATCCGGGCATGGAGACGCTGTGGGCGCTGGCGGTGGCGCTCGGGGTGCCGTTCAGCGCGCTGGTGGAGCCGCCGGCGCCGACGGTCCAGGTGATCAGGGCGGGGGAGGGGCCGACGGTGCGCTCGGAGCGGTCCAGCTATGTCGCCACCCTGCTGTCGGCGAGCCCGCCCGGCGCGCGGCGCGACATCTACACCGTGAATCTGGAGCCGGGGACGGTACGCGCCTCGGACCCGCACATTCCGGGGACGGTGGAGCACATCGTGGTGAGCGCGGGGCGGGTCACGGCGGGCCCCGAGGGCGAGGAGGCGGAACTCGGCGTCGGGGACTACATGGCGTATCGCGGGGATGTGCCGCACCGCTATGAGGCGCTGGAGCCCGGCACGAAATTCGTGCTGATCATGCAGCACGTCTGAGCACGTCCGAGAACGGAAGTGCGGGCGAGGCGCGCCGTTCGGCGGGAATTCACCGGAGATTCTCCGGGGTCTTCCGGTGAGCCGGCCCCGGGAGGTCCCGGAGAAAAAGGCAGGAGCCCCGTTCGCCTTGCGGCGTGGGGCTCCTTGGGTACTGCTAGTCGTTCCCGGATCGGAGGATCAGGGTCAGGCCGGGGTGACGTTCTCCGCCTGCGGGCCCTTCGGGCCCTGCGTGACGTCGAAGGTGACCTGCTGGTTCTCCTCGAGGGACCGGAAGCCGGTCGCGTTGATCGCGGAGTAGTGGACGAAGACGTCGGGGCCGCCGCCCTCCTGGGCGATGAATCCGAAGCCCTTTTCGGCGTTGAACCACTTCACGGTTCCGGTAGCCATAAGCCCTCCTTGGGCTCAAAGGGTTGCCCTGCTCCAGAACCAGCAAGTGTGAAGACAATTCCGCACAACTGCATCCGTCTGAGAACGACGAGAGCCCGCGGTCACATGCTCCGCAGGCTCTGTACTGCAAGGGAAACCAAACTGCAACTTGCGACGAGCCTAGCACGGGGAGGCCGGTTCGCAATAGAGGTCAAGATCACGTCACCCGAATGTTTGAACGCCCCGTTCGTCACGCGCGTGCGTTCGAACCGGAGGGGGTGACCGCTGTGCCGCCCGGCGCAAGGTCTAGCCTCACGATGTGGACAATCCTCGCACCCGGCCGCGCGTCGGCCACATCCAGTTCCTGAACTGCCTGCCCCTCTACTGGGGCCTCGCGAGAACGGGCACGCTCCTCGACTTCGAGCTGACGAAGGACACCCCCGAGAAGCTCAGCGAGCAATTGGTGCAGGGCGACCTCGACATCGGGCCCATCACCCTGGTCGAGTACCTCAAGCACGCGGACCAGCTCGTCGCCTTCCCCGACATCGCCGTCGGCTGCGACGGCCCGGTGATGTCCTGCGTGATCGTCTCCCAGGTCCCGCTGGACCGCCTGGACGGGGCGCGGGTCGCCCTCGGCTCGACCTCCCGCACCTCCGTACGGCTCGCCCAGCTCCTCCTCGCCGAGCGGTACGGGGTGCGGCCGGACTACTACAGGTGCCCGCCCGACCTGAGCCTGATGATGCAGGAGGCGGAGGCGGCCGTCCTGATCGGCGACGCGGCCCTGCGCGCGAACATGGTCGACGGCCCGCGCTTCGGCCTCGAGGTGCACGACCTGGGCGCCCTGTGGAAGCAGTGGACCGGCCTGCCGTTCGTCTTCGCCGTCTGGGCGGCCCGCAAGGAGTACGCGGAGCGCGAGCCCGTGCTCACCCGCAAGGTGCACGAGGCCTTCCTCGCCTCCCGCAACCTCTCCCTGGAGGAGGTCGACAAGGTGGCCGAGCAGGCGGCCCGCTGGGAGGCCTTCGACGAGAAGACCCTCGCCCAGTACTTCACCACCCTCGACTTCCGCTTCGGCGGCCCGCAGCTGGAGGCGGTCGCGGAGTTCGCCCGCAGGGTGGGGCCGACCACGGGGTTCCCGGCGGACGTGAAGGTCGAGCTGCTGCAGCCCTAGGAGCGCACGGGGGCGAGCCGGGCGCCGGGTGGCCGTGACGCCGTGACCCGGTGGTGGGCGCCCGCGTGGCCGGTCCGGGTCCCCCGCCCGGTCCGGCCACTACGCTGCTGGATGGCAACGGCGTACCGGTGCGACGGGGGAGGGGTGGCGCCATGCGGCCGCTCGACACGGACGAACCCACGGTCGTGGGACCGTACCGGCTGCTCGGCCGGCTCGGCTCGGGCGGCATGGGCCGGGTCTACCTGGGCCGCAGCGCGGGGGGGCCGGACGGTCGCGGTGAAGATCGTGCACCCCCACTTCGCGCTCGACGAGGAGTTCCGCGCCCGGTTCCGGCGCGAGGTGGACGCGGCCCGGCGGGTCGGCGGCGCCTGGACCGCGCCCGTGCTGGACGCCGACCCCGACGCGCGCGTCCCCTGGGTCGCCACCGCCTACGCGGCCGG
The DNA here is from genome assembly GCF_051903975.1 of Streptomyces sp. P9-2. NCBI lineage: Bacteria > Bacillati > Actinomycetota > Actinomycetes > Kitasatosporales > Streptomycetaceae > Streptomyces > Streptomyces sp. P9-2. The sequence goes on along the minus strand of NZ_CP192633.1, from coordinate 945,648 downwards.
CCCCTCCCTCACGGCCGCCGTCACCGAACTGGGCCCCCTGCCCGGACACACCGTGCGCGCGCTGGGCGCGGGGCTTGCCGAGGCGCTGGCGGCGGTGCACGGGCTCGGCCTGGTGCACCGGGACGTGAAGCCGTCCAACGTGCTCCTCACCCTCGACGGTCCCCTGCTGATCGACTTCGGCATAGCGCGGGCGACGGACGGGACGGCGTCCCTCACCTCGACCGGCGTCTCGATCGGCTCGCCCGGCTACATGTCCCCCGAGCAGATCCTCGGCAAGGGCGTGACCGGCGCGGCGGACGTCTTCTCCCTCGGCGCCGTCCTCGCGTACGCCGCGACCGGCGCGCCGCCCTTCCCTGGCGACTCCTCGGCGGCGCTGCTCTACCGGGTGGTGCACGAGCCGCCCGAGCTGGACGGGCTGACCGGCGAGCTGCGCGAGGTGACCGAAGCATGCCTCGACAAGGACCCCTCCGCCCGCCCGTCCCCGGCCGACATCACCCGCCGCCTCGCCGGCGAGGGCGGCGCGGCCCGCCTGGTGGCGGGGGGCTGGCTGCCGGGCGCCCTGGTGGAACAGGTGAGCCGTGCCGCGGTGAACCTGCTGAACCTGGAGACGACGGCGGGCGGGTCGGCTGCCGGGGCGGCGGGTGGTACGGCCTCGGGGCCGGTGGGGTTCAGCAGCCCGTCGATCGGCGAGCACACCGCCGGGGGCGGCCCGCGGGAGGCGTCGCCGCCGGGAAGGCCGTCGGCGGGCAGCGTGTCCGGCGAAGGGCCGTCGGCGGGTGCGCCCGTCCCGGCCGCCTGGAGGCCGGAGGGAGCGCCCTCGTCGTCCGGTCCCGTCGCGGGCGCGTTCGGGCCGCCGCCCGTCATGCCGCCGGACGGCGCGGGCACGCACGCCGGGGTGCCGGAGCCCCGCCACGCGCCGGAGCGGGGCCCCGCCGGGACCGGAACCCCGCATCCGCCGACCCAGCCGGGGGACCGGGGCGGGTCCGACCCGGGCCGGTTGTCCGTCTCCGTGTCGGCGTCCTCCACGCCCGGCGCCGGCGGGCGGGGCCGCCGGGTCAGCTGCACGGTGGCGTTGGCGGTGGCGGGCGCGCTGGCCGCGGTGACCGTCGGCTCGGCGTTCGTGTCCGACCTGCTGCCCGGCACCTCCGGGGGCGCGGACGCCGACCAGGGCCCGAGCGGCGCCCGGCCCTCACCGTCCGCCTCCGCGACCTCCGGCACCGTGCCCGCCGCCTACGTCGGCACGTGGGAGGGACAGGCCACCTCCCGCGAAAGCATCACCATCCCGCTCGGCACGTTCCGCGTCACCCTCGAGGAGGCGCGGGTCGGCGAGCAGGTCGGCACGCTGCGGCACACGGACATCTTCGGCGGCGTCTGCGACGACGTGCTGACCCTCGAGGAGGTCACCGCCCAGCGCATCGTCACGACGTCCGTGGGCGCGCCGGGCAACCGGGACGTCTGCAACCAGGCCCGCCACACCGTCCTCCTCACCCCGGTCGGCGACGACCTGGTCTACGAGTCGGACAGCAAGGACTCCGGACGGCCGAAGGCCCGGCTCTCGAAGATCGAGTAGCCGGGCCTGCGAAGGAAGCGGGGGCCGGGGTCAGCCCGGGACGACGACCGTCCGCAGCTCGCCGTCGCCGAGGTGCAGCATGCCCTTGCCCGGGGCGATCTGGCCGCCGACCATCCCCCGGGACAGCCGGACGCCGATGAGGTCCCCGCTGGAGGACTCCTGCGGGGAGAGCAGGATGCCCCGGCGGGCCTTCTTCGCGTCGACCTGCCAGCCGGAGAAGCCGCTGCACACGTCCTCCTCGTCACCGGCGATGACGAGGGCGAGGCCGCGCTCCGTGCCGCGCGACACCAGCTTCTTCAACTGGCTCTCCGCGTCGCAGTCCTCCAGGATCTCCCCGTCGTCGACCAGCACGGCGATCGGCTCATCGGGGGACGCCTCGTCGACCAGCTCCTCGAACTCGTCCTCGTCGATGTCGTCGCCGGTGAAGACCTTCAGCACGCCCTCCGTGCCGTCCAGTTGGCGCAGCGGCGACTGACGGGGGGCGGCGATCACCAGCCGTGTGCCCTGTGCGAGGAACGACTGGGCGAAGTTCATCAGCACCGTCGAGCGGCCCGACTTGGCCGGACCCGCGATCACGAACGCCGGTACGCCGTCGGCGAGATCGGGGCCGAAGCCGACGATCTCGTCGCCGCCGATGCCGGCCAGACCGAACAGCTTCGACCGCGAGACGTCCGGGTCGCGCATCTCCCACGCCTCGGGGAACGAGATCCGGCTCGGCAGGCTGTCCACCCGGAACGGCCGCCGCGCACGCGGCACTTCGGCGTCCCGGGCGGCCGCCGCCTCGCCGATCGCGGTGAGCGCGGCCGCCTGCCCCTGACCCGTGGTGTCCTCGGCGAGCAGCGCGAACTGCGTCTCCGTGCCGGACTCGTTGCGGAAGGCGCGTCCCGGCGGGATCTCCTCCGGCACCTTGCGGGTGGGGATGCCGAGGGAGGAGAAGTCGCTGCGGTCGGCGAGCCGCAGACCGTACTTGTCCTCCGTGAGGCTCGCGATACGGCCCACCAGCAGCGTCCGGTCGCCGGTCAGCACCAGGTGGATGCCGACGCTCGCGCCCTCCCGCATCATGGTCTGCAGCTCGTCGGTCAGCGAACCGTGGTCGATCTCGCCGAGCGTGGGCACCCAGCCCTCCCAGCGGTCCAGCAGCACCACGATGTGCGGCAGCCGCTCGTCCTCGGCGGACGCGGCCCGCTGCTCCCCGATGTCCGCGAAGCCGGCATCCGCCAACAGGTCCTGGCGGCGCGACAGTTCGCCCTTGAGCCGGTTGATCAGCCGGACCACCCGCTCGGTCTGGTTACGGCCGACGACCGCGCCGCAGTGCGGCAGCCGGGTCAGCGCGTTGAGCGCGCCGTTGCCGCAGTCGATGCCGTACAGATGCACGTCCGCCACGGAGTGGGTGCGGGCCAGGGAGCCCGCGATGGTGCGCAGCACCTGCGAGCGGCCGCTGCGCGGGGCGCCGCCGATCATCAGATGGCCGAACGAGGAGAAGTCGACGACGACCGGGCGGCGGGCCTGGTCGGCGGGCAGGTCCTCGACACCGAACGGCGCCGGCGGCAGCGTGCCCGGCGCGGGCGCGTACGACGGCACCTCGATGTCGTCCAGCAGCAGCGTCTCGTCCAGGGCGGGCAGCCACGGGCTGTGCTGGGCGGGGATGCCGAGCGCGGCGTTGGCGTCGCGCACCGCGTCCACCAGCACCTTCAGGTCGGTGATCTCCTCGTCCTCACGCGCCTCGGACTTCGGCTTGGTGAGCGCCGCGCGGCCCAGGTCCTCCCAGGTCAGCGGACCCACCCAGGGCGCGAGGGCGGCCGGGTCCGCGGCGCCGGGCCGCCGCCCGCCGACGCGTCCCGACTGGAACGGCACGAGTGAGGCGTGCCCCAGCCGGGCGTAGGCGCGGCCGGGGGTGCTCTTGGAGATGTGACCCGCCTCGGGCGAGTCGATGACGTCCGTCGACTCACCGGCGTCCGTCACACGCAGCGCGATACGGAGGTTGGTGTTGGCGCGGATCTCGGGGGAGACCACACCGCTCGGCCGCTGCGTGGCGAGCAGCAGGTGGATGCCGAGGGAACGGCCTCGCTGGGCGATGTTCACCAGACCGGTGACGAAGTCCGGCAGGTCGCGCACCATCGAGGCGAACTCGTCGATCACGATGAGCAGCCGCGGCACCGGCGGGTGCGAGGGGTCGCGGCGCACCAGGTCCTGGTAGTCCTCGATGTCCTTGGCGTCGGCGGCGGCCAGGATGTGCTCGCGCCGCTTCAGCTCCGCGCCCAGCGACTCCAGCGCGCGCTCCACGAGATGGGCGTCGAGGTCGGTCACCATGCCGACGGTGTGCGGGAGTTTGACGCAGTCCTTGAACGCGGAGCCGCCCTTGTAGTCGACGAGGACGAACGTCATGTTCTCGGGGGTGTTGGCGACGGCCAGCGCCGCGACGATCGTCTGCAGCAGCTCCGACTTGCCCGAACCGGTCGTACCGGCGATGAGGCCGTGCGGGCCGTCCTTGCGCATGTCGATGCCGAACGGCCCGTCGTACGACTCGCCGATGACCGCGAGCGTCGACTGCCCGCCCATCCGCCAGCGCGCCACGATCGCGTCGCTCGTCGGCGGCTCCAGCTGCAGTACGTCCAGGAGACGGCTGGAGCCGGGCAGCGCCGAGTCCTCGGTCTCCCCGCTGATGTCCCGCAGCGGCGACAGGGAACGGGCCAGCCGCAGACACCAGGCGGGCGACACGAAGTCCGGCCGTACGTCCTTGATGCGCTCGGCGCCGGCCTCCTCCACGCGCAGCCGCAGCTTGTCGGGCGCCTGCCGTCCGCCGCGGCCGGGCTCGGGGGTGTCGCTGTGCCACGCCTGGAAGGAGGGGAAGCCGCCGGCGACGGCCGGCTGGGCGGCCGCACGGTCGCCGTGCTGCCGCTCCTGCTCCTCGGCGTGCGGCTCCGCCACGACGAACGCCTGGCACTCGCCGGGCAGGAACCGCTCCTCGGCGTCCAGGCAGATCGCGTACATCGACACCGAGGGGCCCTCGCGGAGCAGCCGCACCACACCGGGCAGCGACCGCAGCCGCCGCGAACCATCCCACACGACCACGATGTCCGGGTCGCTGAACGTCGTGCCCTGCGAGCGGTTCTGCTCGGCGGCCTTCTTACGGGCGTCGAGGATCTGCGTCAGTTCGCCGATCCGGGCGCCGACCGTCTCCGCGTCGGTGCCTATGAGGGCGTTCACGTCCTGGCCGCCGGAGGGGCGGGCGTGCGGCAGCCAGCGCACCCAGTCCCAGGACTCCTGCGCGGAGTTCTCGCTCAGCACGTAGAACTGCACGTCCATCGGGCTGTGCAGCGCGGCGGTCTGCCCGACGGCCCACCGCCCCAGCGCGCGCGCCGAGTCGCCGGGACCGGCCACGCCGATGACGCCGAGCCCGCGCAGGTTCAGCGCGACCGGGGCGTCCTCGATCTTCCAGGTGACCTGACGCCGGTGGTCGTCCTGCTCCGGGTCGTCGAGGACCACCTCGGACGGCATCTGTCCGGTGCCGAACCGCAGCAGCAGATGGTCGCGGTCGGTACGGCGCCGCTCCCACAGCCGGGTGCGGGGCCCGGTGCCCATGGACAGCACGGTCGCCGGGTCGGGGATGGCGTGCCGCCGGTCGTCGCGCTCCTGGACCAGCGCGTCCTGGGCGTCCTTCTCGATCCGGGCCTTCTGCTCCTCGTACTCCTCGACCTGCTTCGCGTGCGACTTGCGGCCGTGCTTCTTGTCGTTGAAGTAGTTGGCGAAGAGGAGGATCGGGCTGAGCGCCGCCATGATCAGGTAGTACCAGCGCTGGAAGATCGCCACCATGACGACCGAACCGACCAGCGGCGTCAGCGCCATGATCCAGGGCAGCGGCCGGGCCTCGTAGTCGCGCGGTTTGGAGGGCAGCCGGAAGCTGGTCTGCCGCTCGGGCCGGCGGAGCCGGGGCGGCCGGTTGTAGTCGAGGCCGACGCCGTCGTCGGACCACTTGAGGGCGGCGTTGGGAGGGGAGTAGCGGGCGAGTTCGAGAAGGCTGTTGCCGACGGCGATCTGCCCGCCGAGAGGCCAGTCGAAGCGCCCGCCGCGCTTGGGCCCCTGACTGCTGCCGTCGTCCTTCTTCTTCTTTTTCTTCTTCTTCTTCTGCTTCTTTTTCTTCCTGGAGGAGCTGTCGGAGTCGTCCCCGCTGGTCTCGGCGCGGCGCTTGTCCTCGTCACGGCGCTTCTGGGCGTCGGCGACGGGCTCGCCGTCGAGGGTGACGGTGTCGTGCTCGCCGTGCACGACGACCTGGCAGGTGCCGTCGGTGGCGACGGAGAGGGTCAGCGCGCGGGCCTCGACCTCGGGGTCGTCGACGCGGACGTACGAGGCGTTGCCGCTGCCGATGTCGTAGCGCCCGACGCCGAGCCGGTGGACGAAGCCGGCGGCGGGTCCGCCGACGACGCGCAGTTCGACGAGGCCGGTGGGCTCGCCGGGCAGACAGCCGGAGGGGTCCTGGAGGGAGACGACGGCGCCGTCGCGCAGGGGGGAGCCGACGACGGTCGCGGAGGGGTCGACGGCGTACCCGTCGACGTACACCATCGGCGTGTTCCCGGCGGGCGTCCGCCCCTGGTGCCCGATGGGGATGACCTGGGCGCCGGCGTGCCCGACCTGCGCGGCCAGCTCACGCGCGACGTCCCCCACGGTCGACTCGGGATCGGCATCGAGTACGACATCGGCGGAGTCCCCGCCGTACGGATCGACGACGGTCAGAGTCAGGCGCACGCTTGTCCTCCCCAGGCCCTGCGGCCGCTTCCACCCCGCGGCGCACAGTCCCGCCGACGATATCGGCTGGACCCGCCAGGAAGGCAGTCGGGGAGCGGGCCCGGTGTTCCCGGCAGCAACGGCGTCCACGGCTTGTGACCGTTGCCTTCACAAGGTGGGGATGTGGCGGCGCAGTTCACCCCCGTAAGCTTCTGCCGCAAGAGCGGACGATCACACCGGCGGGCCCGAGAGGCCCCTGAGCCGCAGGGGCCGCGACGGCAGGCCGGCAGTTCCGCGAACAAGGGAGCCACGGGGGTTGGCCCTGCGGCGTTGCGAGAGGGAGCGGCTTCATGGCCAAAGACCTTGACATCACATATCAGGACATGCGGGAAGCTGCCAAGCATGTCGTGAAGGAGAAGGAAAAGCTTCAGGAGAAGCTGGACGGCCTCCGCAAGTACATCAACAACCTCGTCAACTCGGGCTACGTCACGAAGAGCTCCTCGAAGGCCTTCGACGAGAACTTCGACGACTTCACCAACGGCGCGAAGACCACGCTGGACGGCCTCGACGGCATGGGCGACTACCTCACCATGGCGGCCGACAAGTTCGAGCAGATCGACGACGAGCTGGCGAAGGCGGCGCGGAAGTAACTTCCGGCCGCCGGGTGCGGTTACACCGGCCGGTGGGGCGGGCGAGCTGGAGCTTCCCGTCCCACCGGTCGGTGGTGGCGCACCTATGGATGCGAGGCGGGGGCGGGCGGCTGTTGAGGCGTCGGGTCGGGTGGGCCGTCGGCATCGGCGGTTATGCGCTTGCCGCCATCGCCGGGATGTACGTCCTGGCGGACGACGTCGGCCTCGCGGTGCAGGTTCCCTTGTGGGTGGTGCACGGCGCCCTGTTGTTCCTGGGGATGAGGAAGTTCGGGGCACGTGAGTCGAGCTCGTACGCGGCCCTTCGCATCGTGGTTGTGTCGAGCAGGACCAATGGAGGGCGACGGGCCGGGCGGAGCGGTGGGTTGCCCGCGGCCTACAGAACATCAGCCGGAGGCTGCGGGATTTCCCCGATCCAGCACCATTCGCCGGCGTCGGCTTGGGCATCGAGTCGGCTCGCTGTGCCGCTGTGCCGTGCCCTTCGAGGCACAGGTTCTTCTCCTCACGCAGGTGCCCTGATGGGCGGCATACGGGGCGTCGACTTCTGCGAAGATCGCCATCCAAGGCGCCCTCCACATGGGGATCAGTCGGTGACGTTCACCCAGAGACTTCTCACGAAGTCATCCACTGTGTCCGTGAAGACCGCCATCTTTCCCGGGTCGTCCCAGACCATGTAGAAGCACAAGTCGGTGTTGATCTGCTCCAACCTCCAGCCGTACCGCACAGTAGCCATGAGCTGGCCCTCCGGCGTGGACCAGTATCTCGTCGACCGCAGTCCCTCCCCCAGCCGCTCGGTGGCGAATGGGTCCACCTCGACGGGACGGACGAGGCTCTCTGCATCTGCCTGAACCATCGAACGCAGGGTGGTTTGCCGGTCTCCCTCGCACTCGGCCATGAGAATGAAGGCCGGCACGGGCGTTTGGTCGGGCGTCGGGATGAACAGGAAGGCCTGGTCCGCAGGGGTGAGTTTCGACAGAACTTGCGCAAAGGCATCCAGTTGCTGGCGAACGGCCTTTATGCGTCGTCTCTTCGGCCTCTTCTCATGGGCGCTCAACAGGGCTGCCGCGCACAACTCCGCCCACTCCTCGCGCTCGCCGTCGCTGTTCCAGCGCATATGGGTGGGAAACCACTGCAAGGTCTCTGAGTCTGTTTCCACCAGTCTCATTCGTAACTCCATCGGAACGTCGTCATGACGGCATCGAAAAGCTCTACCAGAATGTCTGCAAGTTCACTGTCCGGGCGTCCATCGGCAATGGTACTGAACGACACCGTCAGCCACTTCGGAGTGGCGTGGTTGGGTATCTTCAAGATGTATTCAACTCGTCTTGAGCAGTGCTCCACTTCACGGCTTGGGTCCGGCTGGGCCACACCGTCGACCCGGAATCCCGTCGCGCCGTCGATGGTCACTTCCTCGCTTTGTGAGGCATTCGGACGCAAGGAGCTGAGTACCATCGCGGAATCCATGCCCACTGATGACGCGGTCAGCGGCTCGGAGATGATGAAAGAAGCAGGAAGAGTCATGCCGTCAACGCGTTCCACCGGCAGGTGCAGATCCAGCGCGCGCGCTTCGCGCGCCTGTCGTGCCACCTTCCTGAGGCGCTTGATCAGCTCAAGGCGCGCCTTGGTGAGGTCATCGCGTGGAATGTCGGCGGGCAGCTCCTGCACGGATCCGTCCACGATGCGTTTGATCGCCTCGTTGGTGCCGGCGCGCAGGGGAATCATGTCCCAGCCTGGGGGAGGGACAAGCGTGTAGCCGGTAGGAGTTCCAGCGCTGGTGTCTTCGAAGGACGACTCAGTGGTTCCCGACACGTCGAGTCCTTTCCCATATCGCGGAACAGGCCACGAGGATCGGTGTGACCAGTGCTCCGACAACGCCCACCCAATAGCTGGTGATGATGGCGGGAAGGACAAGAAGGAAGGAGATACCCATGGCATGCGTAAGGCCTGCTGGGCGTCGGCTCCCTCGCGAGTGGCGTAGAAACAGCACGAACAGGCACACGAGAGCGGCCGACACCACGCCGCGCTGAAGCCACACCCAGGCCAAGCCCAGCGATTCAGGAATCAGGAAGGCGCCGCCGACATAGATGATGATGTAGGCGAACGGAATGATGAGGCACAGGCGGGCGAGCGACACAACTCCTCCGCCCAATCGTTCCCACAGTGATTTGGTCTCACTTCTGCGTGACGTCACGTTATTCATTTCCCTTTGCTGCTGTCACCATGAAGATCCGACGGGGGCTTTCCAAGTGTTCTCTTTCCATTCGTTGTAGCCGTCGCTCGACCACTTGTCGGGGAGTACTCCGTCTGTCGCCTTGGATGCAGCGCTCCAGGCGTCGCTCTGCCCGAAGGTCTTGTCCACGGCGTCCGCCCCGGCACCAGCGTAGATGGCGGCCAGGGAAATGCCGTACCCCGCCCTGGCCTTCGCAGTGTTGCCAACGGCTGCTTCAGGGAAGGCAGCCTTGTTCTTGGCGAACTGAGAGTAGATGCCATGGAGCTCGTCGTCACCGAGGTGTGCCCACTTGGCTCCCGCGCTCGACTCGGTCGCCTCCTTGGCCACCCGTCCGGCATCGTCAGAGATCTTCTTGCGGGTGAAGGTCAACAGGTCCTTGTAGAACTTCTTCGCGCCCTCGTCGGCGGTGTTCGAGATGGCTCTTTGCAGCGAGTTCATCATCGATTTGTGAGCACGCAAACCCGCCTTGAGTCCGGCTTGCCGTCCGGTGACGGCACCCGCCTTGGTTGCAGCATTGGCGCCCTTGAGCATCGTGAGGCCGGCTCGGCCGGCACCCATGGTCAGCAAGCCGACCGAGTCCATGGCTACTTCCATCCAACTGGCCTCTCCGGCCGCGGCAAGGATCGCTCTCGCGCCTAGGATGATTCCGCCGAGTGCCAGGGCAAGGACATTCAAGCCCGGGATGAACAGTGCGATGACGCCGATGATCGTCGCGGCCCATCCCAAAGCGTCCAACACCACCTTGATGGTGTCGATGTTGTCATGGATCCAGCCTTTGAAGTTGTCCCACCAACTGTCCTCGATCGCGTCGTCAAGCTGGTCGCGAATCTTGTCGGCGTGATGGCGAGCTCGTTCGTCCCTGCGCTCCTTGATGCGTTCGAGCTGCACCCGATACGTGTGCAACGGGTCGCTCTGGGCGCCGCTGGGTGACGCTGTGGGAGCCGGGGCCGTGCCCTCGCCGGACTCGGCCTTGGCCTTCTCAGCCTCGAGGTGCTCCTGCTCCTTCTTGGCGTTGGCCAGAACCTTGTCGGCCTCACCTTGGAACTCTTCGAGGTCGTTCGCCCAGTTGGTGAGGTGGCCGTGGACCCTCTCGTAACGGCTCGCCACCTGGTCGAGTCGTTTCTCCAGGCCCTCAGCCTCTTCCTGCAGCCTTGATGCGTACTTTCCCTTGAGTTCGTTGTCGCGACCGATACCGCGCAGAAGTGTGGCCTGCTCGCGAAGCGTGCTGGCCACCGACTTCATGTGCTTGACCTCGCTGTGTATTTCTTGCGGGTCCCCCGGCACAGGGTCGGAGTCGGCGAGGGGATGCCAGTCGCGTGGGCGAGGTTTGGAGGATGGGGTCACTTCTTCTTCCTCGCCTTACGAAGCTCTTCGGCCAGCTTGGCGTCGGCTCCAGAGAAGCCGTCGATGGTGGCTTTCACCAACTCCCCGACGGTTTTCACGCTTTCGAGTAGCTTGCCGCGGTGATCATCCCAGTTGTCCACGAACTTGCCCATGGCATCGGATATCTCACTGTTGCCCCAATAAGGATGCATGTCATCCTTTCGGTTGTTGAGATCCTTGAGTTCTCTCTGGATCTCCTTCAGTCGGGATTCCGACTTCACCAACAGGTCAACGTTAACGATGAGGTCCGAGTCGCCAGCCATGATGTCCTTGATGTTCTCGAGTTGGGGTATCGCGAGCGCTCACGCCGTCGTCCGTGGTATTGGGGCGCTTCAGCGGTTGACTGCCTGGATTTCCTGGACGGTGACGGCCTGGTCGTTGCCGAAGGTGCCGTCCGGGAGGTCGTCTCCGGCACCGCCGGTGCCGATCCAGGAGATGTCCCAGGTGATCGTGGCCTGGAGGTTGTACGTCCCGTTGCCCGACGAGCGGAGGTACTTGATGCCGCACGGCGGGGTGCGGTTCGCCTTGCCCTTCGCGTAGGGCTCGCCGATCGAGCTGTCGTCGTTGATCACGCATTCGCCGGATGTCGGGTAGGTGACGGCGTCGTCGGTGCCTGGCTCGAGGGTCAGGGATACCGGCTTTGCCGTCGTTGTGGCTTGGAGGTTGAAGCCCGGCACGTTGAGGGCTGCCGTCGCCTGCACCTCGTCGAACACGGTCTTGTCGAGCCATGCCCAGGTTGGGAGGTTGACCTTGGTGGTCTGCTCCGGGGCGAGGGTCACCTCGGTGTCGGGCAGTTGCATGTGCTGGTAGGCCAGGGCCGCGAGGATCTCCGGGGTGATGGCTTCCTCGTACTGCGGAGGCGGGGCCTCGCCGTTGTCGACCCAGAAGGGGAGGTCGTTGCAGGAATTGCGCTTGAGGACATCGGGCTCGTTCGGGTTCTCGACGGCGGCCCAGAACATGCCCTCGCCGTCCTTGTCGACGTTGTAGTCCTTGTAGCCGGGGGTGTCGGTCCAGCCGTACTCGTTCTCGTAATGCCGCTTCAGCTCGCTCAGGGCCGCGCCGGCGTGACCGCCCATGCCGGGGGCGCTCATCTGCCTCTTGATGTCCTGGGACATCTTCTTCTTGAAGTCCTTGGCACCGAGGTAGGGGGCGTACCAGCAGGGCGGCGGGGTCCAGTTGACGTCGGTCGACGTCACATTGCCGGATCTGCCGGCAGGGGCGACCGAACCGGAGTACGTCACCCGCGCAGTGGCGTAGATGCCGGTGCTGTCACTGCCGCCGCTTTGCTCGGGCGCTGAGCCTCCATCGTTTTTGACCGGCTCGGCCGCGTGTGCCGAGTGAGTGAGGCAGGGGAGGGTGAGCAGGGCCAGGGTGAGGAGGCTTGCGCCAACGGCCCTGTGGCGCCTTCGGCTCACCGACACTGAGTGGCCTCCGCTTCGACGTAGACTTCCGACGCCTGCCACAGATCCTTACCTGTCGGATGCTTCACCATGATGATCTTGAAGTGGTCGAAGTCCTCGATGCTGGGTTCGGTCTTCAGGACCTTGCCCGTCTTGATCTCTTTGCCGAAGAACTTGCTCGAGTCCACGCAGAAGGCGACCTCCACCGATGTGCCCTTCGGGCCGAGTCGGGTGGTGGCCTGGTAGTGACGTCGCGTACCGGTTGCCGTCCAGCCGCCGTCGACACGGCTCTCGATCTGTGTCTTCGCGTAGTGAAGTCCACCGGCCGTGGAGTACGTCACCACTGCGGCGTCGTCGGCTGTGCCCTTGTCGACGCCGCGATAGATGGCGCGGATGAAGTTCGCGGCGTCGTCCATCGCTGCCGCCTCGTTCTTGTCCTCCGGCTTGTCCCAGTCGAAGACGAGGTTCATGTCCGCGGGCAGCGACAGGTCCACGCCGTCGGGCTTGTCCTCCTGGGGCGCGGCCGGTTCCGCCGACTTGCTCGGCTGCTCGGACTCCTGGCCTGCGCCGGCGATCTCGTCGCTGCCGGTGGAGCTTTCGTCCCCACCGCCGCAGGCCGTGAGCAGCAGGGCCGCCGCGGTGGCGAACGCGGCGGCGGTGGGCAAGGTGCGGCGCTTCACAGTGACTCCCCGTGAGACAGAAGTGCAGTTGAGATCAGAGACGGTATCGGTGTGGTTTCCGGTTTCGCCAGGGCGAAGAGAAGCGCCAAGGCCGCGATTAAGGCACACGACGTTGAATGGGAACTATCGGGCATGTATTCGAAACATGCAGGTCACCTCTGTCACGTCGCTTCTCGAGAACCACACTGTGTGCCATGCCACCCAAGCGCCCGCGCTCTGGCAGTTACTGACGTCACCCGCGCGGATGATCTCGGTGCGCTGCGTGCGGGACACGCCTTCGTGTGACGTTGTCGCGGTGGAGCGGACTGTTTCCCGCCGCAGTGACGGCGTCAGCGGCGCGTAGGTGTGGCTACTTGTTGGCATTGGAGCTCGCGTTGAGAGCCGCACGAGGTTCGTCTCCGGTTCGCCCATGAGCAATTGGCTCCCCTTGGGCCTCTTCACGGCCGCGCACAGGCGAACCTGTCGGTGTCCAGCTGACAAGGGCCCGTCAGTCGTCGAGCAGTGCGCGCAGTTGAGGTGAGAGATCCGGGATCTCCGCCCCCACCGACCGGGATTCCACGACGGCTCGGGCGTACGCCTCCGCCTCCGGCCGAAGACCCGCCTTCCGCCTTCCCTGGCGGTGGCCCGCGACCCAGACCACGACGGCGAGGGGTATGAGCGCCAGCGCGGTGAGACCGAAGGGCTCGCCCGAACTGACCGCCACCGCGAGGCCGATGCCGGCGGCGAACAGCAGCAGGCAGCCCACCTCGTCGTGCCAGCCGCCCTGGTCGGCGACGCGTTCGTACTCGGACACCGCGGCCGGTTTCGGTGGAGCTGTTGCTGCCGAGGGCGTGCGGGTGTCTTCGTCGGACCGTTCCGCCGGTGCGTACCTCGGGATAGGTGTGACGCCCTTGCCGCCGCCGTCCTCTCCGCGACCCTCCAGCCACGCCGGCACATAAGCCGGCTCGATGCCGTAGGCCCTGGCGAGGCCCAGCACCTCGCGGTAGCCCGCCAGTTCCTTGTGCATCAGGGCACGCTTCCAGCGGAGGCGGACCAGCGTCAGGCACGCCACCGCCACGACAAGCAGCGGGCCCGCGGGGGCGTAAGCGAGCAGCGGCTTGCCGGTCGTCGCGGGGACGACGTGGCCGACGAACGGCCAGATCACCCCCGCCGCCAGGGCGAGACCGCCGATCCATCCGGCGAGCCCCCGAGGTGCCTGGGCCACAGCACGCCGGTGCCGGGCGAGCAGGTCGCTCACCGCTGCGTCGTCGGTGAAGTCGACGCCGGTACGGGCCCCGACGGCACGCACCCGCTCCAGAAGGCGTGAGTCTGCCGCCAGCGCCTCACCGCCGAGCGGCGGTGTGACCGTTCGTGCTTCCGTCACTGTGGATCCCCCCGTGATGCTTGCCTGTCGCTTGCTGCGTGCTCGATTGTGTTCCTAGGTGCCGGGATCGGCGTGGCTTCCGTCGCATTGGGCCACCGGACGGTCACCGAGTCGAGGCACGATGATGGCACGCGTCTCCGGCACCTGCGAGAGATGGGCTCCGCCCGACGCGCGGGCGGAGCCGTGAACGGATCGCTGTCAGCGGTTGACTGCCTGGATTTCCTGGACGGTGACGGCCTGGTCGTTGCCGAAGGTGCCGTCCGGGAGGTCGTCTCCGGCACCGCCGGTGCCGGTCCAGGAGATGTCCCAGGTGATCGTGGCCTGGAGGTTGTACGTCCCGTTGCCCGACGAGCGGAGGTACTTGATGCCGCACGGCGGGGTGCGGTTCGCCTTGCCCTTCGCGTAGGGCTCGCCGATGAAGCTGTCGGCGTTGATCACGCATTCGCCGGATGCCGGGTAGGTGACGGCGTCGTCGGTGCCTGGCTCGAGGGTCAGGGACACCGGCTTTGCTGTCGTTGTGGCTTGGAGGTTGAAGCCCGGCACGTTGAGGGCTGCCGTCGCCTGCACCTCGTCGAACACGGCCTTGTCGAGCCATGCCCAGGTTGGGAGGTTGACCTTGGTGGTCTGCTCCGGGGCGAGGGTCACCTCGGTGTCGGGCAGTTGCATGTGCTGGTAGGCCAGGGCCGCGAGGATCTCCGGGGTGATGGCTTCCTCGTACTGGGGCGGCGGGGCCTCGCCGTTGTCGACCCAGAAGGGGAGGTCGTTGCAGGAACTGCGCTTCAACAGGTCTGGTTCGTTGGGATTCTCGACGGCGGCCCAGAACATGCCCTCGCCGTCCTTGTCGACGTTGTAGTCCTTGTAGCCGGGGGTGTCGGTCCAGCCGTACTCGTTCTCGTAATGCCGCTTCAGCTCGCTCAGGGCCGCGCCGGCGTGACCGCCCATGCCGGGGGCGCTCATCTGCCTCTCGATGTCCTGGGACATCTTCTTCTTGAAGTCCTTGGCACCGAGGTAGGGGGCGTACCAGCAGGGCGGCGGGGTCCAGTTGACGTCGGTCGACGTCACATTGCCCCTGCTTCCGTTCGTGGCGACGGAACCGGAGTATGTGATGCGGGCAGTGGCGTAGATGCCCTTGTCGTTGCTTCCACCGGACTGCTCGGAGGCCCCTTTGTCGGAGCCCACCGGTTTTGCGGCGTATGCGACGTCGGTGAGTGCGATGGCGCTGAGCATGAGAGCGAGTGCCGCGGCACCGGTCAGCGAGCGACAATGTCTCATCACTGGCACTTTGCCGCCTTCGTCTCGACGAAGACCTTCGATGCCTGCCACAGGGTGTCCGACGTGGGGAACTTGACCATGATGATCTTGTAGTAGTCGAAATCCTCAATGCTGGGTTCTGTCGTCAATACCTTTCCGGTCTTCACCTCCTTACCGAAGAACTTGCCGGCGTCGGCGCAGAAGGCAACCTCCACTGACGTGCCGCTATCGGCCGATCGCGTGGTCGCGTTGTAATGGCGGAGGGTGCCGGTGGCGGTCCAACCGCCGTCGATCCAGGCGTTGACCTGAGTCTTTGCGTAATGCAATCCCTCGCCGGTGGAATAGGTCGCGATGGCCGCTTCGTTGGCGGTGCGCTTGTCGACGCCGCGATAGATGGCGCGGAAGAAGTTGGCGGCGTCGTCCATCGCCGCCGCCTCGTTCTTGTCCTCCGGCTTGTCCCAGTCGAAGACGAGGTTCATGTCCGCGGGCAGCGACAGGTCCACGCCGTCGGGCTTGTCCTCCTGGGGCGCGGCCGGTTCCGCCGACTTGCTCGGCTGCTCGGACTCCTGGCCTGCGCCGGCGATCTCGTCGCTGCCGGTGGAGCTTTCGTCCCCACCGCCGCAGGCCGTGAGCAGCAGGGCCGCCGCGGTGGCGAACGCGGCGGCGGTGGGCAAGGTGCGGCGCTTCACAGTGACTCCCCGTGAGACAGAAGTGCAGTTGAGATGAGAGACGGTATCGGTGTGGTTTTCGGTTTCGCCAGTGCGATGAGGGCCATGGCCTTATGTCTCGCCGGTCAGGCCGGTTCGTCGGGAAGGGCTTCGAGGGGATCGGTGAAGGAGACGGTCTGCAGCAGCGCCGACATCAGGCGGTAGACCGAGGCCCAGTGCTCCATGGATGCCGTGTGGAGCGTGAACACGGCCGTGTACGAGCCCGTGGGGAACGGGACGTGCGCCTGGATCTGGCCGGTGAGGAGCTTCGCTTCCTCGCCGGTCGCCGTCACGTCCGGGTTGAGCCGGTACTCGCGCACGCTGATGCACGACACCGCCGGTCCGCAGGGCAGGTCGAGCCAGATCGCGTCGTTGTAGGGGTCGGCGGAGAGCGTGGCGAGGATTCCTTGGGCCACGACGTCCGTGTCCTCGCCGGAGTGGTCGGTCTGCATGACGCCGACGGTGAAGGCGCACTGGACGACGCCTTCCCCAGGCTCGTGCCTTACGGGCTCGTCCGTCAGGGTTTCTTCGGCATCGTCCGCCGCGGAGAACAGTCCCATGGCGGCGTAGGAGAGGCCAGCGTCACCCATCATCTCGGCGATGGCCTCGTAATAGGGAGCGGCGGGCTCCCAGATGTTCGCGTCACCGCGTGAGTAGAGCTCGCGTACGAAAATGCGGGCGCGTTCCGTGCGTTCCTCCGGGGTCGCGGCGATCGGGAGGGCGAAGAAGCCCTCGGGGGCGACGAACCACAGAGGGGGGAGGGCGTCGGGGGACGCGTTGAGGGGCGGTGCGGTGGGCATGGTGCGGGAGCCGTTCGGTGGGGGTCGGTCAGGTGAGGAAGTCCTGCGGATGGTGCTCCGTCGGCGTCAGTTCTCTGCCGTTGGCGTCCATCGTGGTGTTCAGGCCCAAATGACCGAAGGTGGCGACTGTCGTGCTCGGGGCCACGACCTCAATCCGGAAACATCCGCACGGGTTGCGCTTCACGAGCGGCGTCTGAGCGTCCGCTGCCTGTGCGGCGGCGAAGGTCTCAGCTGTCTTGCGCTGCGCTGGTGTGAGTTCTTCCAGGGGGATGAAGTCGAGCGGCTCGATCAGATAGCGGGTCAGTCTCTCCCGGCCGGCGCTGGTCGGGCTGCTCAGTCGGCACCATGAACCATCACTGAAGATGATCCTGGTGTCTTTTCCGCGCTTGAAGTTGCGTAGTTCGACCGTCTGAAGACCGGTGCGAGGGATCTCCCAAAGAAAATCGTCGTAGATGAAGTCTTCGGCGCCCTTGACGTAGTCGAATCCCACGATCACCAGCCGTCGGTCGGTGATCACCGCATGTGTGCGATAGCGCTGGGCGGGGGAGCGGTCCGGATCGAGCTGCCACGGGAGGGTACGAGCGATGGTGCCTGGTGCTGCCCACATGACGGGAAAGTCGTGCACTTCGTCCGCCGGGTTGTCCGGGACGTCTGTGCCGGCATTCGAGGTCGACGTCCCGGCGATGTTCCCACCGTGCATGGACAGGAACGCACCGATCGCCAAACCGATGCCCACCACCGCTCCCTTGACCAGGGTCCGGGCCGTCGAGGTGCCTGCGGAACGGGCCGTGTAAGTGGGACCCTCGGGCCAGCCTTCCAAATCGTTCTGGATGTCGGCACGGTGAGTGTCGCGGAACCAGCGCATTCCACTGACAGGTGCGGCGGCGCCCGTGGCGAATGTGATGGGGGTCCGGGCAAGGAGAGTCTCGCCCGTGTCGGGTTGCCAGAGTTCCATAGGTGGGCCTTCCTCGGATTTCCGGTGCGGTGGAGAACAGGGGGCGTGCTTCGTGGTGTGCCAGCCTGCCGAGTTCTTGCCCGGAGTCAGTCGTCTGTCAGGTGGCCATAGATCTTGGGAGCCACCTTGAGGCCGGCGTCGAGCGCTATCCCACCCGCTCCGAACGGGTTCAGGCCGGCTCCGAAGATGTTGGCTCCCTTTGTGCCGATCAGCTGCCCACTGTGATACCCCGCGTAGGCCAGGCCGCCGAGGCGGGATTTCACGCCGCTGGCGGCGTGCGCGACCTCGTACACGTCGTCCGACCGTCCGCCGATCTTGATCAAACCTGCCTTGCCCAGCCCGCCCATGATGTCGTCGGACTGTTTGCCGAAAGCGAGCAGAACTCGGGTACTGCCGAGTTTCGTCGTCTGGAAGCCTTTGCCGAGCCGACTCGCCGTGGTCAAGGCATCTGCCTTGCCCACCACCTTGATCCCCTTCCCGAACAACCCGATGCCCGGCAGCAGCCCCACAGCGTCCAGTCCCACCTGCAGCCAGCTCACGTCCGCCCCCGCCGCCTTGGCGACCCCGTGTGCCGCCAGGGACAGGCCGGAGCCGATGAGGGCGGCCGCTCCGAAGATGGCCGCGAGGGGCGGGAAGGGGAGGGTGACGATCGCGAGCATGCCGAGTACGGCCGTGACGTCACTGAGCACGTCACCGATCACCTTGATCAGGTCGGCGTGCTCCTTGAGCCAGTCACCGGTCGCGTCCCACGCGTCGGCGATGCTCTGGCCGAGCTTGTCCCAGAACCCGGGCTCGTTGGGCGCGATGTCGGCGGCCTTGTCCAGCTCCTTGCCGATGCGCGCGGCGGCCTGCTTGTAGCGCTCCTCCAGGCCGTGGACCTTCTGGATGACCTCGTCGACGTCGCTCGCCGCCGTGGCGAGGTCGTCGCTGCCCTTGCCCTGTGCCTTCTTCTCCGCCGTGTCCTTGGCGTCGAGGGCCTTTCCGGCGGCCTTGTCCAGCCGGGCCGCCTCGTCCTGGAAGTCGGCGAGCTCGTCGGCCCAGCGGTGGAGGGCGCGGGATGCCTTGCCGAAGGACTCGTAACTCTTCCTGACGAGGGGGGTGACGTCGTGGCCCACGTACTCGGTGAAGGCGAGCGCTGTCTTGCCCTTCCAGGCCCCGCACTCGATCCGTTCGAGCTGGCGCACCGCGGTGCCCAGTTCGCTCGCCAGCGAGCCGAGACGTTTGGCGAGCTCCCGTGTGTCCTCCACGCTCCCCGGCGTCGGGTTGCGCCCGATGTTCGGGTAGGGGGCCTGCGGGCCGGTCACGTCACTTGCCCTTCTTCTTCACCTTGAGGGACTGCGCGAGCTCCAGGTCCAGGTCGCCGAACGTCTTTCCGATCGTATTGATCATCTTGACGGCGCCGTGCGTGTGTTTGCCGAGTTGCTTGATGCCGTAGCCCCACTCGTCGGCGAAGTCCTGTACGTCCTCGACGAGTTTGCTCTCGCCGACGGCGGAGGCGTCCGTGCCGCGGAGACTGCGGCGGGCGTCCTCCATGCGGTCGCTGATGGACGAAAAGGTCTTCTTCAGGCTGTGGAAGACGGTGTCGTCGAGGGTCAGGTCGCTCATGATGTGGGGCCTTACGTGGGGGAACAGTCGTACGTGGGGGTCAGCGGTTGACCGACTGGATCTCCTGAACGGTGACCGCCTGGTCGTTGCCGAAGGTCCCGTCGGGGAGGTCGCCTCCCGCACCGCCGGTGCCGGTCCAGGAGATGTCCCAGGTGATCGTGGCCCGCAACGTGAACGTGCCGTCGCCGGAGGAGCGCAGGTACTTCAGCCCGCAGGGCGGAGTCCGGTCGGCCTTGCCGCGGGTGTACGGCTCCCCGATCGACCCGTCGGCGTTGATCACGCACTCGCCCGAGGCGGGGTACGTCTCGGCGTCCGGCGTGCCGGGCTCCAGCCTCAGGGAGACGGGCCTGGCCGTGGTGGTCGCCTGGATGTTCAGCCCGCCCACGGCGATCGAGGCGGTCACCGACGTCTCCTTGAACCTGGCCCTGTCCAGCCAGGCCCAGGTCGGCAGGTTCACCTTCGTCGCGGCCTCCGGCCTGAGGGTCACCTCGGCCGCCGGCAGACGGACACGGTTGTAGGCGAGCTCGGCGAGTACCTCGGGAGTGACCGCGTTCTCGACCGGGACGGGGTCGCCGTTCTCCACCCAGAACGGCAGCTTGTCGCAGGCCTGCGCCTTGGGCTCCATCCAGCGGTCCTCGTCACGGACGGCGACCCAGAAGGAGCCCTCGTCCTTCTTGCCGAGGTTGTAGTTCTTGTACGTGCCGTCCTTGTAGTCGTCGCGGAACATGCCGACCGACTGCTTGGCGTAGCTGTGCTGGCCGGGGGTGTTGACCGTCTCCTCGTACCTGGACTCGACGTAGTCGCGGAACTGCTCCGCCGAGCGGGGTTCGTACCAGCAGGCGGGAGGGGTCCAGTCACCCACGGGCCGCAGGGCGCCGTCGCCGTCGCCGCCGCCTCGGGAGCCGGAGGTGGAGCCGCTGTAGACCACCTTCGACACGAGGCTGGCGCCTTCGCGGCTGCCGCTCGTCTCCGTCTTCTGACCGTTCGATGCCCCCGGAGTGCCCCACGCGAACGCCGTTCCGGGCAGAAGGGCGAGTACCCCGGCAACCGACGCCGTGGTGAGTCGGCGGTGCCGTTCCCTCACTGCACGCACTTCTTGTTCCCCCGCTCCGACTCGAGCTTGGTGGTCTGCCAGACCCCCTCGTCGTTCTTCTCCAGACGCGTGCTGTACAGCACGTAGGAGTCGTCGGTCGCGGGGGTCTTGTCCACCTTGTTCGTCTTGCGGTCCTTGTTGTACGCCTCGCTCTCATCGGCACAGTACGAGACGCCTGCGGACTCCTTGTCGAACACGCTGATCTCGGGCGCGAAGTAGCGCACGGACCCGGAGTAGGTGAGCCCGGCGTCCACGATCCCCTTGACCCAGTCCTGACTGCCCGCGAGGGCGGTGCCGGACTGGTAGAAGCTGAGCGCCGGGGACTCGGGGTCGCCCTTCGTGACGGCGTACGTCACCGCCGTCTGCGCCCGGCCGGCGTCCGCCAGGGCCGCGTCCTTCGTGGCATCGCCGGTCTTCCAGCCTTCGAACCGCTCCTCCACGTCCCCGGGCAGGGTCATGTCCGGACGCTCGGCCGACGCCTCGGGCGCGCTGGAGGAGGGCGACGCCGTGCTCTTCCCGGTGTCCGTCCCCGCGATCTCGTCCCCGGCCTTCGACCCGCCCTCTTCACCACCACACCCCATCAGCAACAGAGCCGATGTCGCGGCGAACGCTAGAGCGATGGGCAATGAGCGGCGCTTCACAGTGACTCCCCGTGAGACAGAAGTGCAGTCAGGCCAATGACGGTATCCATGTAGCCTCCGGTTTCGCCACGTAGGTCCATCGGGTGACCCCGCCCCCGTGTACACCCCGTCACCGAACCGGGCGAATCCGCCCATCCACCCCCGGCGTTCGTGGTCGAGTCGTGAGAAGTTCATGCGTGACGCGTGAGGAGTGGGGTGTCGTAGGTGATCCTTCCCGCATCGGCCGCCCGGGGTGCACGGTGTCTGGCCGTGAATGACCCCCTCCGACAGGGTCGTTCAACCATGAAGTTGCTGGTGAGCACGCCTCCGGCCCCCGAGGTGAGCGGGGTCACTTCCGTCTTGAGGGCCGTATGCCCGGCTGATACGGTGCCATGGCTTGACACTCACGTACGCGTTGGTTATCCGCCCCGATCAGGGCGGGTACGTCCGACGCGTCCCGCATGTCCGCGCGCGAGCGGACGCGGGTGAAGTGTCCGGGATTTCAGGGAACTTGGCAGACATCATCTTGGGTGTACGGGGAGCGGCTGCGTGAAGATCCAGGAGCGTACGGGGGCGGGCGCGGGTCGTTCCGCGGCTCCGGCTCAACCGTCGGTCGGTGACCGGCTTCCCACTCCGCCCCGCGAGCGCAAGCCCGCCCTCGCCGCGCTCGCCGTGCTGCTGATCCTGGTGGGCGCCCTCGGCGCCACCATGCTCGTGCTGCAGGCCGGCGACCGCATCGAGGTCGTCAAGATCACCCAGGAGATCCCCGCCGGGCAGGCCGTCAACGACAGCAACACCACCTCGGTGATGGTCGCCGAGGACCCGGGCATCCACTACGTCCAGTGGTCCCAGCTCGCCGCCCTGAAGAAGCTGAAGGCCGTCACCACCATCCCCGCCGGCGTGGTCGCCGTCGGGGAGATGTTCGGCGAGGAGGCCAAGGTGCCCGAGGGCAAGGCCCTCGTCGGTGTGTCCCTGAAGGAGGGGCAGTACCCGGCCGGCCTCAAGAACGGTGCCACCGTGGCCGCCTACCGCGTCGGCGGGACCTCCCGCTCCGGGTCCGGTGACGACGCCGACGGCGGTTCGGGCGGCTCGGCCGGCGGTGACTCCGTCATCGTCGACAAGGCCGTCGTCAACTACGTCCAGGACGAAAAGGACGACGACGTCGTCGGCAGCACCAACCTGCCCGTGACGCTCCTCGTCGACGAAGCGCAGGCCACGGTGCTCACCCAGGCCGCCTCCAACGGCGAGGTGGCGCTCGTCCTCGTCCCTGGCAACTAGAAGGCGGCACCCGACCCATGGCCCTCATCGCCCTCGCCGCCGACAAGGGTTCCCCCGGCGTCACCACCGCGGCCGTCGCCCTCGCGGCGGTCTGGCCGCGCCGCGTGCTGCTCGCCGAGACCGACCCGGCGGGCGGTGACCTCGTGTACCGCAGCGCCGCCGCGCACGGCGGCCCGCTCAACCCCAACACCGGCATGCTGTCCATCGCCGCCACCGCGCGGCGCGGTCTCGTGCCCGACCAACTCTGGGACCACGTCCAGCCGTTGAGCGGCGGACTGGAAGTGCTCGTCGGTCTCGGCATCGCCGAGCAGGCCGCCGGTCTGGCCGGGCTGTGGCCCACCCTCGGGCATGCCTTCGCCTCCCTCGCCGACTCGCCCAACGCGCCCGCCGACGTCATCGCCGACTGCGGCCGCATCAGCGGCGACACCCCGGCCGTCGAGCTGTTCCCGCATGCCTCCCTCGTGCTGCTGATCTCCCGCACCGAGCCCGAGGCGCTGGCCCGCGTCCGGGACCGGGCGGCCGCGCTGGCGGGCAAGCTGCACGGCGGGTCGCGCGGCGCCGCCACCCTGAACAGCCCCGTCATCGGCGTCGTCCTCGTCGCCGACCCGGGCAACGCGGCCAAGCTGGCGGGCCAGGTCAACGACATGCTCGTGCACGCCCAGACCGGCGCCCGCGTGGTCGGCACCCTCGCCGACGACCCGGCCGGCGCCGAGATGCTCGCCGGGCGCCGCCGCGGCCGGCTGGACAAGTCGCTGCTGATCCGCTCGGCCCGCAAGGTCACCGCCGACGTGTACCAGCAGTACGGCGCCGCGTGGGTCGCTCAGGCCCAGGCCGCCCAGCAGGCCCACGCCGCCGCGCCGCCGCAGGGTCACGGAGCCGGGCGATGACCGCTGTCGACCACTCGTTGGTCAAGCGGTTCCGCCAGGAGGCCGGTGACCGGATCGCGGAGCAGCGCCGCCTCGACCAGGTCAACGGCGTCACGCCGATGTCCACCGAGGACGAGCGGCAGTACGCCCGCGCCGTCATAGCCCAGATACTCGAGGAGTACGCCCGCTCCGAGATCAACGCGGGCCGTACGCCGCTGGACGCGGAGACCGAGGAGCAGTACGCGGCCGCCGTGCACGCGGCCCTGTTCGGGGTGGGCCGGCTCCAGCCGCTGCTCGACGATCCCGAGGTCGAGAACATCGACATCAACGGCTGCGACCAGGTGTTCGTCGGCTACTCCGACGGGCGCGAGGAGCGCGGCGAGCCGGTCGCGGAGACCGACGAGGAGCTCATCGAGCTGATCCAGGTGCTGGGCGCCTACTCCGGTCTGTCGTCCCGGCCCTTCGACTCCGCCAACCCGCAGCTCGACCTGCGGCTGCCGGACGGTTCGCGTCTGTCGGCCGTCATGGACGTGGCCCGCAGGCCCGCGCTGTCCATCCGCCGGGCCCGCATGGGCAAGGTGTTCATCTCCGACCTCGTCGGCAACGGCACCCTCACCCCCGAGCTGGGGCACTTCCTGGCCTGCGCGGTCCGCGCCCGCAAGAACATCATGATCGCGGGCGCCACCAACGCCGGTAAGACGACCCTGCTGCGCGCCCTCGCCAACGAGATCCCGCCGCACGAGCGCCTCATCACCGTCGAGCGCGCGCTGGAGCTCGGTCTCGACACCTTCCCCGATCTGCACCCCAACGTGGTGGCGTTCGAGGAGCGGCTGCCCAACTCCGAGGGCCAGGGCGCCATTTCGATGGCGGAGCTGGTGCGCCGGTCGCTGCGTATGAACCCCTCCCGGGTCATCGTCGGCGAGGTGCTCGGCGACGAGATCGTCACCATGCTGAACGCGATGTCGCAGGGCAACGACGGCTCGCTGTCCACGATCCACGCCAACAGCTCCAGCGAGGTGTTCAACCGCATCTCCACCTACGCCCTCCAGGCCACCGAGCGGCTGCCGATCGAGGCGAGCCAGATGCTCATCGCCGGCGCGGTGAACTTCGTCGTCTTCATCCAGCGGCGCAACGGCTTCCAGAGCGGCGGACGCCTCCAGCGCATGGTGACCTCCGTGCGCGAGGTCAACGGCGTGGACGGGCGGGTGCTGTCCAGCGAGGTGTTCGCCGAGACGTCCGACGGCCGGGTGATCCCGCACGCCCCCATAGCCTGCCTGGAGGACTTGATGGCCCACGGCTACCGGCCCAGCGGAACGTGGGGGTGAGCCGATGACCACCGATCCGACGACCACCGGTGCCATGGCCGCCGATCCACTGATGACCTCGGTACCGCCCACCACCGACCTCGCCGCCCTCGGCTCCGTCGGCACGATGGGCGGACTGTTCTCCACCACCGTGCTGTACGCGCTCGCCTGCGGTGTCGCCGTCGGCGGCGGTCTCGCCCTGTTCCTCGTCGCCGTACGCGGACTGCCCGCGAAGCCCGACCACGAGAAGCAGAAGGCGAGCGAGCGGGCAGGCGAGCTGATCCGGTTCGCGGGGCGGCGTGGTTCGCTCGCGGCGCTCGTCGGGCTCGCCGTGCTGCTGATGACGCGCTGGGTCGTCGCCGGCGTTGCCTCCGCCGTCCTCGTGTTCTTCTGGGACCGCCTCTTCGGCGGCGCCTCCGAGGAGCGGGCCGCGATGCGCCGCGTGGAGGCCCTCGCCTCGTGGACGGAGTCGCTGCGCGACACCATCGCCGGCGCGGTCGGTCTGGAGCAGGCCATCCCGGCGTCCGCGCGGGCCGCCGCGCCCGTGCTGCGTCCGCACCTCGACGCGCTCGTCGACCGGCTGCGCGCCCGCACCCCGCTGCCCGAGGCGCTCCAGCAGCTCGCCGACGAGATCGACGACGCCTCCGCCGACATCATCGTCGCCGCACTCATCCTCAACGCCCGTCTGCGCGGCCCCGGTCTGCGGCAGGTGCTCGGCGCGCTCGCCAAGTCGGCGCGCGAGGAGGTCGACATGCGGCAGCGCGTCATGGCGCAGCGCGCGTCCACGCGCCGCTCGGTGCAGATCGTGGTCGCCGTGTCGATCGCGTTCGTGCTCGGCCTGTCCATCTTCAACCGCGACTTCGTCGAGCCGTACGGCACGGCCGTCGGCCAGGTGGTCCTCGCCTGCGTGTGCGGGCTGTTCGCGCTGGGCTTCTGGTGGCTGCGCAAGCTGTCCACCATCGAGACGCCCGAACGCTTCCTGGTGCGCGACGACTCCTCGGTGCGTCTGGTGCGTCCCCGCACCCCGGGCGCCGGGCCCGCGCAGGCGTCGCCGTTCCAGCCGGAAGAGGGGGTACGCCGGTGAACGACGGACTGACGATGCCGGTGGTCGTCGGCGCGGTCGTCGGACTGGGCGTCTACGTCCTGGTCCGCGCGCTGATGCCCACCAAGCGCAGCGCCCTCTCCCAGGTCGCCCGGATCGACGCGATGCGCGCCCGCGGCACGGCGTACGAGTCGGCGCGGCCCACGGACCAGGGATCGTCCGGCCGCTTCGCCTCCCTGCGCGCCCAAGTGGGCGACAAGGTCGCCGAGTTCTACCGGCAGCAGGGCTGGGAGCAGCGGTCCCTGCGCGCCGACCTGGCCGTCCTGGAGCGCAGCTGGGAGAAGTTCCTGGCGACGAAGGTGCTGTTGGCGGTCGCGGGTCTGTTCTTCGGGCCGTTCCTGTTCGCCATCGTCTGGCAGCTCGGCTTCGGCAGCAGCCCGGTCATCCCGGTGTGGCTGGCGCTGCTGTGCGCGGTGCTGTTCTTCGTGCTGCCCGACCTGGAGGTGCGCCGGGACGCCGCCGAGAAGCGGCGCGATCTGCGCCGGGTGATCGGCGCGTACCTGGACCTGGTGTCGATGAGCCTGGCCGGCGGCCGGGGTCTGCCCGAGGCGCTGATGGCGGCGGCCGAGGTGTCCGACGGCTGGGCCACGCAGCGGATCCGCAACGCGCTCGCCGACGCCCGGATCACCGGTGTCAGCCAGTGGCAGGCGCTCGGCCAGCTCGGGGAGGAGCTGGGGGTGGAGGAGCTGAAGGACCTGTCCGCCTCGCTGGCCCTCGTCGCGGACGACGGCGCGAAGGTACGGGAGTCCCTCGCCTCGCGCGCCGAGACCATGCGCCACCGCGAACTCGCCGAGATCGAGGGCAGCGCGGGCGAGAAGTCCCAGTCGATGCTCGTGGCGCAGCTGCTGCTGTGCGCGGGGTTCCTGGTGTTCCTGATCTTCCCGGCGGCGATGCGGGTGTTCCAGGTGTGAGATACCGGACCGGTGAGCCGCGAACCGCGGACCGCGCGCCGTACGTCAGAACTTCCGTGAACCGAATTCGAGAGGACAACGCGTCATGAACGGACGTACCTTCCAGACCGGCATCCCCGCCGTCGACTTCCTGGTCACCTTCATGCGGGCCCGTGTCGAGCGGGCGCGCTCCGGCGAACTGGACCGTGGCGCCTCCGCGGTCGAGTGGGTCATCATCTCGGCCGTCGTCGTGGCGATCGTCGGCGTCGTGGCCGCGATCATCAACGCCGCGCTCAGCGAGGGCGCCAACAAGGTCGGCGACTGCATCAAGGGCGCGGACGCGGGCAAGACCTGCTGACCGCACGTACCTTCTCGACGTCGACGTCAACGGGGATGCCGGTGCGCGTACGCAGCTGGGTACGCCGACGGGTGGAGGCCGCCTCCGCCCGCGGCGATTCCGGCATGACCGCGATCGAGTTCGTCTTCCTCACGCCCGTCCTGTTCTTCATGATCTTCGCGACGGTGCAGTTCGCGCTGTACTTCTTCGCCGATCATGTCGCCCAGGCGGCGGCGCAGGCGGGCGCGCGCAAGGCGCGGGCCACGGCGGACGCCGAGCCGGGCGGCTGGCGGGGCGAGGCGCGGGACGTGGTGGACAGCTACATCCGGCAGCTGGGCCCGCAGCTGGTCATCGCTCCGGACGTGAAGATGCTCCAGCCGGAGCAGAACACGGTCGGCGTGGAGATCACCGCGCGTATCCCGACGGTGTTCCCGGGCCTGGACCTGACGGTGCACGCGCAGTCGATGGGGCCGGTGGAGCGGTTCGTGGAGGAGGGGGAGAACTGATGGGCCGTTCTCTTCCGCGTTTGCTGCGGCAGGACGCGGGCGACCGTGGTCTGTCCACCGTCGAGGTCGTGATCCTCGCGCCGGTGATGATCCTGTTCATCCTCGTCCTGGTGGCCTTCGGGCAACTGGTCGACGGGCGGGGCGCGTTGGACGGCGCGGCGCGGGACGCGGCCCGCGCGGGCTCGATCCAGAAGGACCACGCGACGGCGATGGCCGAGGCGCGCGCGGCGGCGGAGGCCAACCTCGAGGACGTCTGCTCGGGCCCGGTGACCGTCGTCCAGACCAGCCAGGGCTTCGAGCCCGACACCCTGTTCAGCGTCCAGGTGAGCTGCGAGGTGCGGGGCCTCGCGATGCTGGGCCTGGACATCCCGACGACGCTCACCGCGAGCTTCAGCTCGCCGCTCGACCCGTTCAGGAGGACGGCGTGAGGGGACGGGCATCAGCGGCCGGCACGCGCGCACGCGTCCGGACGTGGGCGGCGGACCGTGCCGCCCGGCTGGACGACCGCGGCTCGGGCGCCGGCGCGGTCATCATCTTCGCGCTGGTCTTCCTGTCCCTGGCGGCCTTCGTCATCGACGGCGGCATGTCGATCTCCAAGCGGGAGCGCGCGGCGGACATCGCGGAACAGGCGGCCCGCTTCGCCGCCCAGGACATCGACCGCGAGGCCCTCTACGACAACGAGGGCGGACCCGCCCCCATCAACTTCCAGAACTGCGACGCCCGCGTGAAGGCCTTCGCCCGTGAGATGGACATGTCCGGCGCGGACATCGCCGCGACCCACTGCGTGACGGCGACGGTCGACGCGGTCGAGGTCGAGGTCCAGCTCACGTACTCGCCCGTGTTCACGGGGATGTTCTACGGCGGTGACGTGGTGGTGCGGGGGCAGGCGGTCGCGGAGAACGAGGTCGGCTGAGGCCGTGCCGGACGACGAGCGCGCTCTCCGGCCTGCCGCGGGGCGCGGTCCCGGGCTCGAACGGTGTCACGGCTCACGGCTGTCCGTGGAGGACGGCGCGCTCGTGCTGCGCGCCAGTGGCCGTACCCGCCGGGTGCCGGTCGGGGACGGCGGTGTCGCCCGCGCGGTGTTCGTCGACGCGGCGGTCGCCGACGCCGGACGCGACGAACCCGGCCGTCCGGGCGCCTGGGGCGAGGTGCGGCTTCAGGACCGGGACGGCAGGCAGGTCGCCCGCATCCCCCTCGGCGACTGGCTGCCGGAGGCGCCCGCGCTGCCGGAGTGTGCCGTGCAGGGGGAGCAACTGCTCGAGCGTACGGGCGTGGCCGGGCTGCTGAAGGCCGCGGGCGTGCCGTTGCACGTCGCGCGGGACCGGAACGACCCTCGAGCGGGTTCCGGTAAGGGAGGCGTCTCCCTCGGCCCTGGCCCGGCCTTCCCGCTCTGGTACTGGTGCGTGCGGGGCGTCGCAGGGACGCTGTGGTTCTCCGCCTTCACGGTGGTCGTCTTCTCCGGCAGAGTGCCCGGGTGGCTCGTCCTGCTGCTCGCCCTGACCGCCCTGTGCGGGCCGGTGGCGCGGCTGGCGTTGCGCGCGTGGACCCGGCTGCGGGCGGGGCGTCGGCGGGTGACGGTCCTGGGGCGCGTCACGCCGAGTCCGGCGCCCGGGAGCGGGGCGACGGTGCGGTTCCTGCGGGAGACCGAACTGCGCGTGCAGGACCGGGACCTGGTGCTGCGGGATCTGGGAGGCCAGGAGTACTGGTTCCCCCGCTCGGGTCCGCACGCGGTGACGCGGCTGGTGAAGGTGGTCGACGGGATGGGACGGCCGGTCGGGGCGGAGCTGCGGGGGCCCGGCGAGCAGGTGCGGGCGGTGTTCCCGTGGGAGCGGTGGTTCGGCGGGGCGGACGGCTGGTCGAGGCTGAGTGCCGCCTCCGGGCTTGCGGTGTCCGAACGCCGGCTCAGCGGCAGGAGGACATGGCCCAAGGGCCCGGTGCTGGGTACGGGGCTGCTGCCCGGCACGAGCCGGGACGCCCGCCGGACGGCACGCTTCCCCGGCACGGCGGCGGGGGTGTCGTCCACCGCCGTCATGGCGTTCGGGTCCCTGTTCTCGGTGATGCAGGGTGTACGGATCGCCGACACGGCGCCGGGCGTCGCGGCCGTGGCGACGGCGGCAGGGGCACTGGGCCTGGCTCTTCAGGCAGTGCCGTACGTCGTGCACGAAATGCGTGGCCGGCTGGTGCTGGACCGTCCGGCCCGATCGTGACCATGAAGAATCCAGGAAATCGGCACAGGGTTCACGGGTACTTCTCGACGCGATCACGAGGGGCGGCCGATAGCTTCGGCGTGACGTCGGCCAGGTGAATTACCACTGTCCGTCCGTGAAGACCCTGCGACGTTTTCCTGGTGTTCCGGTCACACCTGTGACGTGCGGGGCGTGCGGGGGTGGCCGCAGTTCGGACGCCGCTGGTCGGATGTATCTCCGCGTGATTTGATCAGTGCGTGCTGTTAGTTCGTCGTGGACCGGCGATTTCGACGGTCCGACTTCCGTGACGGAAATCGACGGACATTCCGCGACGCATTGTCCGATACGAAGGGAACGCGCCCTCATGAACCTCGCCCCCCAGGTGGAAACCGCCGAAATATCCGACGCCGACCTGGACCTCGTGTCCGGCGGTCAGGCGGGCGGCGGCGCCGCCCTCGGCCTCGGTGCCCACGCGGAGGCGGGCGCCGTCGGCGTGCACGTCGAGGGCGGGAACCTCGCCCTCACCGCCGGTGTGTGCGCCTCGGTGTCCGCGCAGGGCATCGCGGCGGACGGCCACCTGCACGCGTCGCTGTACTGAGCCCGTGACGCGGGTCCGGGGCCGGGGAGTTCACTCCTTGGCCCCGTTCCCCTTTTTCGGGCGCTTGTCCTCGACCCGCATCTTCTCGTTGACCTGTTTGGTGAGTTCGTTCTCGAGCTTGTTGAATTCACGGACCACCGCGTCGGACATGTCGGCGAGCGCGTCGAGCTGCTGCGTGATGTCCTCGCGGCCGTCCTCCCAGTTCGACTCGAAGTCGGAGAGGGCGTCGTTGACGGAGCCGTCGCCGATGTCGTCCTTGTGCGAGTCGAAAAGCTTCTTCGTGTGATTCATCCGCTTCTTGAGGGACCGCAGGCGGCGCCCGTAGTCCTCCAGATCGGACAAAGGAAGCGCGAGATCGCTCTTTCCCTCACCCACGTGAATCCCCCCTCGGTAGCCGGCGGCCGAGCCTCACCTTCAGCAGGGTACGTCGCTCGAGGGTCGGCGGGCTGCGAGCCCGCTGAACATGCAGAGAAAGTTACAGTTGATCTTTCCAATCGCAGAGATTGTTACGTCAAGGATGTAAGAAAGTCTGCGAGATTGGGTAATCTTCCCTGCATGGACCGAGCTGAGCAGCTGGCCGTCTTGTCGGGCGTCGCTGCCGATCAATGGGGCCTGGTGACGACAGCGCAGGCCAAGAACCTGGGCTTGGGCGGCGTGCAGCTGAAGAGGTTGGTTGAGGCCGGCCTGCTGGAGAACGTCGGCAGGGGCGTCTACGCCCTGTCGGCGGCGGGCATGCCCCGGCATCTGGAGATTAAAGTGGCATGGCTGCGTTTGCAGGCCGGGATTCCGGCCTGGGAGCGTCGCCCGGGCGACCGGGACTCGGGTGTCGTCTCCCACGCCTCTGCCTGCCAGCTCCACGGTCTTGGGGACATTCCTGCTCCGGACGTGGAGATCAGCGTCCCCCGTCGCCGGACGACCACGGATCCCTTCGTGCGGCTGCGAACGGCTCGTCTCGACGCCACAGACATCACCGTCGTCGACGGACTGCCGGTGACCACCGTCTTGCGCACGATTGTCGACCTGCTGCGGGTCAAGGCCGACGGTGGACACGTCGGCGGCGTGATCGCCGATGCGGAGCGCCGCGATCTCGTGGACGTGGGCGTACTCGCCGACGCCGTTCAGCCGCACGCTCGCAAGTACGGTCTTTCCGCAGCGGCCACAGGACAGCAGCTTCTTGACCATCTGGTTGGTCAGGCCGGACGAACGCTGCACTCCCAAGAGGTGGCCCGCGCCGGCGCGGAGGGTGTGGCCGCAGGCAAGAAACTCGCCGCTCTCGAGGATCCGGCGGCCCTTGCCCGCCTCTTCGAGGCCGGAACCCTGGGCGTCGTACTGACGCAGTATGCCGATGCCCTGCAGCCCCTGCGTGACGCCATGAGGGGCGAGGCGTACGCCTCTGTGTTCCAGGAGATCGCCGCTCAACAGGCCGGAATCAGGACGGCGCTGACCAGCACCATGGCCCACCTTGTGCCTGTGTTGCAGGCAGTTCCGAAGGTGACACCGTCACCCACGGCAGGCCGGTTCGACGCATCCGGACTGCGGGACGCATTGCAGCAGGCCTTGGCCCACGACGGGGTCGCGCCCGCATGGAAAGCGGCTTCCCTGGCGCCTCGGCCGCAGCGCATGCTGTGGAAGGCCACGGTGCCCAGTGTCATGACCAATCACTCCGTGGACGCGCCGGGTCCCACACGCAGGCGATCACCTGATCATGTGACAGCCGCTGACGAAGACAGCATGGATACCGAAAAAGGGTCAACGGATGCGGGGGAAGGCCCGCCTTCGGGCTAGGGTCGGTGGTTCAGGGGATCGGGTGGGGGAGCAGACGTCACGTGGCCAAGAGGTACGCGAATCCGTCAGCATTCAGGGCCGCGTTGACGCAGGCCGCGAGGAACATGTCGAAGAAGACAGGCATGAGCGTTCCGGACCTCATGAAGATCTTCTGGTTCAACCGTCTGGCAGCCCGCGTTTTCACCACCGATCCGGACGGCTGGCTCATCAAGGGGGGTCAGGCTTTGCTCGTTCGATACCGTGGACGAGCCCGGCTCAGCCAGGACATCGACCTCCAGTGCACCCATCCGGAACGTAGCGCCGCTGAAGCCAGGGACCTCGTCGTCAAGGCGGCTGCCCTCGATCTGGGGGACTACCTCCGTTATGTGCCGGGGAAGTTCGAGGAGCACAGCGATGAAGGCCGTGGTGGCGCGCAGCACTTCGAGGTTTTCCTGGGTGCGGGGCTGGTCTCCACCATCAAGGTCGATCTCGTCGTCGGCCGTGAGCTGATCGGTGTGCCTGAAGTCCGCACGCTGCGGTCCGCAGTCGACCTCGAATGGCCCGTCGACTGGCCCGACGTGCGGCTCTATCCGGTCATCGACCACATCGCCGACAAAGTGTGCGCCATGTACGAGAGACATGGCCAAAACGGCGAGCATGGGTCCAACCGCTACCGTGACCTCGCCGACCTCCTCCTGATCAGTCAGAGGGAGGCTGTGGACGGACCGGCCGTCTGTCGGGCTCTTCAGCAGGAAGCAGCCCGTCGGAGCAGCCTCGGCCTGCGGATCGTGCTTCCCGGCGCTTTCGAGGTCCCTGGCCCCGACTGGCACGACGGCTACCCTCGGCAAGCCGCCCTGGTGCACGGCCTTCAGGGCTGCAGCAGCTTCAGTGAAGCGGTTCCGGCAGCCGAGGCGTTCCTGAGCCCCATACTCGGCGACGCGGCACGTGGCACGTGGACCCCGCATCAGCAGGCGTGGGCTTGAGCTGTCCGCATCGACCGTGAGCTCCGTCGGTCGCGCACCGGGTCAGCGGTTGATCGACTGGATCTCCTGGACGGTCATGTCCTGGGTCGTCTCGAGCGTGCCGTCGGGCAGGTCGCCCCGGGCGCCGCCCGTACCCTCCCAGGAGATCTCCCAGGTGATCGACGCGGTCAGGCGGTACGGTTCTCCGCCCGAGGCGCGCAGGTAACGGATCCCGCACGGCGGGGTCTTCTCCGCGCTGCCGCGGGTGTACGGCGTGCCGATGGAGCCGTCCGCGTTGATCTCGCAGTCGCCGGAGGCGGGATAGGTCTCCGCGTCCTTCGTGCCCGGGTCGAGGTGCAGCGCGACGGGCTTGGCGGTGGTCTCGGCCCACAGGCCGGTGTCGGGAAGCTCCGCGCGGACGGTGACGTCCTTGAAGGTGGCCTTGTCGAGCCACACCCAGGTGGGGAGGTTCACGGTGGAGCGGGCGGCGGGCTTGAGCTCGATCTCGGTCTCCGGGACCTCGACCTCCTGGTAGGCGTACTCGGCGAGCATCTTCGGCGTCGGGGCGTGCGGGTCGTTCGGGACCCGGCCGGCGTCGACCCAGAACATGATGCGGCCGCAGTCCCAGGAGTCACGGTCGCCCGGGTCCGGTGCGACGCCACGCCAGAAGTGTCCGTCCTTGGCGAGGTTGTAGTTCTTGTAGCCCTCGGCGACGCTGTTGGTCGGCGACTCCAGGTCGAAATTCTCCGCGGGCTTGCCGTCCCGGTAGTGGTCCGTCCACAAATCCTTGCCGAACCACGACTCGTGGATGCCGACGTCGCCGCCGCCGTCCGTGTCCACGAAGTGCTTGAGCTGCTGGGGAGTGAAGGCCGGTTCGTACCAGCACGCCGGGGGCTCCCAGTCGGGGTCGATCGCGCTGAGGCTGCCGGCCTTGTGCCCGGCGGGCTTGCCGCTCGGGTACGAGAGGCGGATGCTCGACGCCGCCGCCGACAGGGTTCCCTTGCCGTCGGTGCCGCCCTTGCTGTCGTTCTTGGTCCCGCCCCCGCCGAACGCCTGCGCGTGCGAAGCGGTGAGAACGACCGTGAGGGCCGACACGACGACGGCGGATGAGAGCCGGAGGGCGCGTGTCACGAGCAACCACCCCGCTCGGACGTGGTCGAGACGGTCTGCCACACCCCTTGCGCGTTCTTGGTCATGGTGACCGTGTACGCGACGTTCGGTTCGGTGCCCGGCGGGTTACCGGTCTCCTTGCCGGTCTTGCGGTGCTTGGTCCGGGCTCCGCTCTCGTCCGTGCAGTAGCGGAGCTGCGCCTTGGTGTTCTCGGCGAAGAGCTCGGCCTCCGGGTCGTAGACCGGAAGTTCGCCCACCACGGTGAGGTTCTTGTCCGTGTAGGAGCGGATCCACTCCTGATCCTGGGAGAGGCCGGCCTTCGTGTCGTAGAAGGCGAGAGCCTCGCTGTCGAGGTCGTTCTCGATGATGGCGGCGTAGCCCGCGCGGAGCTGCTCCCTGCCGTCGTCGAGGACGGCCTGCTTCTCCGGGTCGTCACTCTTCCAGTCCGCGAAGGTGAGCTTGAAGCTGCTCGGGATCGTGATCTCCGGGCGTTCCACCCCGGCCGGGGTGGAGGCCGCCGCCGAAGTCGACGGGCTCGAGGAGCCGGCGTCCGCCCCCTCGATGTCGTCCGAGGAGTCGTCGCCCCCACAACCCGTCAGCAGCAAGGCCGTCGTCGCGGTGAGTGCGGCAGCGGTAATGGTGAAGGCGCGGCGTGCCACGGACGATTCCCCCTGATGTCGGCTGTGTGTAGCTGTCACCGAAGCTATCAAGGGCGTTTGTGAGGCACCGGGGGGTTGTGTGGGGAACGTGCGGAGTGTGCCGTCACTGTGGCGAACGGCACGGACCGGGCAAGCTCAGGCACCGCACTCCGTCGCCTTCCCCTCCACCGTGATCTGCTGCGCCCGCCAGACCTGCGTGTCCGTGGCCGGCGCCATGAGGATGCTGAACTTCTGGAAGCTCGCCGGGGCCTTCCCGGTGCGGTGGACCTTGCCGGTGCGTATGTCCTTGCCGTAGACCTCGGACCGGTCCTCGCGGAAGGTGACCAGCACCGCGCCCGAGCCCGACGCGGGCGTCCTCGCGTCGTCGTAGCGGTCCGTGCCCGTGAAGGTCCAGCCGCCGTCGACGTACTCCTTGATCTGGGATCGCGCGTAACGGGCCGCCGGCACCCGAGTAGAACCGGTCAGCCGGGAGGCCGAGGTCGGGGCGGTCGGCCTCGGGGGCCGCGGATGACGGGGCCTGCGGGTCGAGGTGTCCCTCGCCGGGCCGTCCTCGCCACCACCACATCCCGTGCCCCCGCCGGCAACACGAACACAAGGGCGGCAAAGGCGGGGCGCGATACGAGGGTCGAGGTTATCGAGGGGTTCCAGGGGCCGTGCGCCGTGCGGGAGCGGAGTCGGGCGGTACCCCTTCGACTGCGGCCATTCGAGTCAATAAGATCCCCGTAGTCCCGATGCCCCCTTCCTCCCACACCCCAGGACACCCGCCATGCCGCGACGCCGCAGTCCCAGCCCGTCCAGCTCGACGGCTCCGAGGAACCGCACGCCGCAGCCGGTGCGGGTGCGGCAGCGGACGTTCGGGGACTTCGTGAAGGCGTTCCTCGCGTTCGTCGCGCTCGCGGTGCTCCTCGTCGGGGTGCCGGCGGCGCTGGCGATGACGGCGGGCTGGCCGTTCCCGGAGACGTTCGAGCCGATGGAGTGGCTCAAGCAGGACATCTCCGTCTCGACGTTCCTCGGCATCCTCACGTTCGTCGTGTGGCTCGCCTGGGCGCAGTTCACCGCCTGCGTGCTGGTGGAGATGAAGGCCGCGCTGTCGGGCGTCGGCGTGCCCGGGCGGGTGCCCGGCGCCGGGCCGAGCCAGCTGCTCGCCCGGCAGCTCGTCGCCGCGCTGCTGCTCGTCGGCGCGACCGCCGCCAGCTTCACGCCCTCCCTCGCGCAGCTCGGCCAGACCTACGACGACAACCAGCGGCCCACCGTGGCCGCCGCCCAGCAGACGCCGGGCCTCTTCGCCCAGCAGCAGGAGCAGGCGGCCTCCACCGCCGCCGCGGTCGCCGAGCAGGCCTCGCACACCGAGGCGACCCCCGCCGCCGCCACGAAGCAGGGCGACACGAAGTTCTACCGGATCCAGCCGCCGGAGGGGCGTCACCACGACTCCCTGTGGGAGATCGCCGAGCGCCACCTCGGCGACGGCCGCCGCTACAAGGAGATCTTCGAGCTCAACAAGGACCGTGTGCAGCCGGACGGTTCGCGGCTGTCCGAGGCCAGTCTGATCCGGCCCGGCTGGATCATGGAGATGCCCGGCGACGCCCGCGGCGGCGACCTCGTCGAGATGCCGGACGACGCCCCGAAGGTGTCGCCCGAGGTGCAGCAGCAGATCAGCGACTACGCCAGGACCGGCGACGGCGACCAGGCACAAGGCAGCGACCAGGCACAAGGCAGCGGCGGCGCCGCCCACGTCGACCTGCCCCAGCAGCGCCCCGCCCCATCCCCCGAGACCGGCCACGCCGACCTCCGGCGCCCCGCGCCCGACCAGGTCGCCACGCCCGCCCAGGACCCCTCGTCCTTCGGGCTCCCCGAGGCCCTGCTGACCGCACCCCTCCTCGCCGCCGGCCTGCTCGGCGCCCTCGGCCACCGCCGCCGCCAGGCACTCTGGCAGTCGGCGTTCGCCGGCATCGGCGGCCGGCGCGGCATGGAGCCGCCCACGCCCGCCGGCGACGCCCTCGACGTGCAGGACGCGCTGCTGGTCGGGGCCGACCCCGAGGGCGTACGGCTGCTGGACCGGTCGCTGCGCGGGCTGGCCGCGTCGCTGGCCGCCGAGTCCCGCCCGCTGCCCACGGTCTACGCGGCCTGGATGAGCAACGGCGACCTGCACCTCCAGCTCGCCCAGCCGTCCGGCAAGCCGCCGTCCCCGTGGCAGCTCGGGCAGGACCAGACGTTCTGGATGCTGGCCCGCGCCGACGCCGAGTCGTACGAGGACGTCGACACGGCCGCGCCCTACCCGGGCCTGGTCAGCCTCGGCACGATGGACGACTCGCGGCTGCTGCTCAACCTGGAGTCGGTGCCCGGCATCGTGTCGCTGAGCGGCCGTGAGGAGGACCGGGCGGCCGTGTTCGCGTCGGTCGCCGCCGAACTGGCCACCAACGGCTGGTCGGACCGCATGACCATCACCCTCGTCGGGTTCGGCGAGGACCTCACCGCCCTCGCGCCCAGCCGGCTGCGCCACCTCGACGGCATCGAGGCGCTGATCGAGACGATGGAGGCGGAGACCCGGCAGCGGCGCGGCGCGCTCGGCGCGGCCGGCCACGACTCCGTGCTGACCGGCCGCACCGGCCCGGCGCAGCACACCCGTTGGGCCCCGCACCTGGTGCTGCTGGCCGCCGAGCCGTCCCCCGAGGACGCGACGACGCTCGCCGAACTCGCCGCGGACGCGAGCCGTCTCGGCATCGGCTATCTCGTCGGCACCGGCAGCGGCGATCTGCCGGGCGCCGCCTGGGAGATGGAGATCACCGGCGAGGGCCGGCTGCTCGCCCCGCTGCTCGGCCTGGAACTCGACGCGCAGCTCCTGCCCGCCGCCCAACGGCGCGCGGTCGTC
This sequence comes from Streptomyces sp. P9-2, assembly GCF_051903975.1. Classification (NCBI taxonomy): domain Bacteria; kingdom Bacillati; phylum Actinomycetota; class Actinomycetes; order Kitasatosporales; family Streptomycetaceae; genus Streptomyces; species Streptomyces sp. P9-2. Next base: position 908,191 of record NZ_CP192633.1, on the reverse strand, counting down.
GAGCTGTTCACCGACGCCGACCCGGAGCGCAGCCCCGACGGTCCCGGCACCACCCCGCCGTTCCTCGTCGACATCAGCGAGCAGGGCCGGCCCGCGGTGTACGCGCGGTTGGTCGGGCCGTACGAGATCATCGGCCTGGAGACGCCGGACGGGGAGCGGAGCGCGCTGCTGCACGAGGCGCTGGCGCTGCTGCTCCTGCACCGCGAGGGCGTGCACCCGCGGGTGCTGTCCTCCGCGCTGTGGCCGCGCGGCGTCACCGACGACGTGCGCCAGGCGCTCCTGGACCGGCTGCGGGACTGGCTGGGCACCGACCCCGACGGCACCCCGCGGCTGCGCACCGACGACGCCGGCCGGCTCACGCTCGCCAAGTCCGTCGTGTCCGACCTGGACGTGCTGCGTTCGCTGTACCACGAGGCGACGCAGGGCAAGGGCGTCGACAGCCGGGCGGTGCGCGGGCGGCTGCTCACCGACGCGCTGGTGCTGGTGCGCGGCCCGTTGCTCGCCGACCGGCCCGAGGGCCGCTACCGCTGGCTCACCCACGAGATCGTCGACGCGCAGCTCCCGCTGCTCGTCGCGGACACCGGGCTGGCGCTCGCCGAGTTCCACATGGAGAAGAACCGCGCGGAGAAGGCCATCGAGGCGCTGAACGCCGCGCTGCGCACCGCGCCCGCCGACGAGCGGCTGTGGAACGAACTGCTGCGCGCCACCCACGCCCTGGACGACCCGCAGCGGCTCACCGCCCTCGCGTCCGACCTGGTGACCCGCAGCGGTGCGCGCGGGCTGCCGCCGCGGACCGAGGCGCTGCTCGACGAACTGCTGCCGACGTGGCGCGACGCGGTCGCGGCGGCCGGCTGAGCGGCCGTACGGGATGACCGACGGGCTCGGGTACGCGCTGGTCGCCGTCGCCGCGCTGTGGGGCGCGACGGCCGGCGCGCTGCTGCCCCGCGCCGCCCACCGGTTCGCCGTCCCGGCGGGGGAGGAGTGGCGTACGGCGTGTCCGCAGGGGCACCCGCTCACCGGCTGGCTGGGCCCGGCCCGCTGCCGGGCGTGCGGAGGGACCCCGTACGGCACGGGCGCCGCCGTTCCCGTGACGGTCACCGCGCTGGTGTGCGCGCTCCTCGCCGCCGCCACCGGGACCCGCCCCGAGCTGGCGGTGTGGCTGCTGCTGGCGCCCGTGGGCGTGCTGCTCGCCACGGTCGACTTCCGGGTGCAGCGGCTGCCCGACCCGCTCACCCTGCCGTTCGCCGCGTCGGCCCTGGTGCTGCTGGGGCTGACCGCGCTGGTCCCCGAGCACGCGGGGGAGTGGACCACCGCCCTGCTGGGCGCGCCGGCGCTCGGCGCGGGCTACTTCGTGCTGTTCCTGGTCAACCCGGCCGGGATGGGTTTCGGCGACGTGAAGCTGGCGCTCGGCGCGGGCGCGGTCCTCGGCTGGTACGGCTGGCCGACCGTGCTGCTGGGCACGCTGGCCGGGTTCCTGTGCGGGGCGCTGTACGGGGGCGCGCTCGTCGTCGCCCGGAAGGCGGGCCGCAAGACGTCGATCCCGTTCGGCCCGTTCCTGATCGGCGGGGCCTTCGCGGGGCTGCTGATCGGCGCGTACACGGCCTGACGTCGGCGCGCGGAACCGGCTGACGTACGCTGATTCCGTCCGTCCACACCCCTGCGAAAGGGACACCGGTGACCGAGAAGGCCGACCTTCAGCCCGTCCTCGACCGTGCCGCCGCGGGTGGGCGGATCACCCCCGAAGAGGCCCTGGTCCTCTACCGCGACGCCCCGCTGCACGCGCTGGGCGCCGCCGCCGACGCGGCCCGCCGCCTCCGGTACGCGGGCACCGAGCACATCGCCACGTACATCATCGAGCGGAACATCAACTACACGAACGTGTGTGTCACGGCGTGCAGGTTCTGCGCCTTCTACGCGGCCCCCAAGGACACGGGGAAGGGCTGGACCCGCGACCTCGACGACATCCTGCGCCGCTGCGCGGAGACGGTCGAGCTGGGCGGCACGCAGATCATGTTCCAGGGCGGTCACCACCCGGACTACGGCGTCGAGTACTACGAGAAGCACTTCGCGGCCATCAAGAAGGAGTTCCCGCAGCTCGTCATCCACAGCCTGGGGGCGAGCGAGGTCGAGCACATGGCGCGGATCTCGAAGGTGAGCGTGGAGGAGGCGATCACCCGGATCCACGCGGCCGGGCTCGACTCCTTCGCCGGCGCCGGCGCCGAACTGCTCCCGGAGCGCCCCCGCAAGGCGATCGCCCCGCTGAAGGAGTCCGGCGAGCGCTGGCTGGAGATCATGGAGATCGCCCACAACCTGGGCGTGGAGTCCACCTCCACCATGCTGATGGGCACCGGCGAGACCAACGCCGAGCGGATCGAGCACCTGCGGATGATCCGCGACGTGCAGGACCGCACGGGCGGCTTCCGCGCGTTCATCCCGTACACGTACCAGCCGGAGAACAACCACCTGAAGGGTCGCACCCAGGCCACGATCTTCGAGTACCTGCGGATGATCGCCATCGCCCGCCTGTTCCTCGACAACGTCGCCCACATCCAGGGCTCGTGGCTGACCACCGGCAAGGAGGTCGGCCAGCTCTCCCTGCACTACGGCGCGGACGACCTCGGCTCGATCATGCTCGAGGAGAACGTCGTCTCCTCCGCCGGCGCCAAGCACCGCTCCAACCGGCTGGAGATCATCGACCTGATCCGCAAGGCGGGCCGCGTCCCGGCGCAGCGCTCCACCACGTACGAGCACCTGGTGGTGCACGACGATCCGGCGAACGACCCGGTCGACGACCGCGTGGTCTCGCACATCTCGTCCACCGCCATCGAGGGGGGCACGGCCCACCCGGAGCTGAAGCTCCTGCCCGCCAACTGACCGGCCTGTGCTGACCCTTCACGCCGCCGAGGCGTCGCCGGAGGCCGCCGTCCTGGTCGACGGCGCGCGGATCGCGGCCGTCGGCCCGTACGAGGAGCTGGCCGCCGCGCACCCGGACGCCCGGGTGCGCCGGTGGCCCGGCATCCTGACACCCGGACTGCTCAACCCGTACGGTCCGGAACTGCTGGAGCAGGCCTACCACCCCGACCCGCGCGAGGCCGACCGGCTCGGCACCGAGCCGCTGTTCGGGCTGCGGGCGCGGGCCCTCCTCGCCTCGTCGCCCACCGCACGGGGCGCCAGCGCGCGCCGCGGGGTCCAGCGGCTGCTGGCGCACGGGACGGTCGCCGTGGGCGGTGAGATCCGTGGCCGTGAGGCCCTGGACGCCGTCCGCAGGGCCGGGCTCGTGTTCGGGGGCCGTCCGCCCGGGCTGCCCGGACCGCCGTCGCTCTCCCCGGCGCCGCTGGTCCTGCTGCCCGCCCTCACCGCCGGGGGCCCCGCCCGTTTCGCGGTGTTCGACGTGCCCGACCGCGCCGCCCTGGTCCGTCAGGGCGCGTCCACCTGCGTGGCCACCGTGGTCGGCGGCCGCCTGGTGCACCGCCGCCGCTGACCGCACGGCCGGAGGTCCTCACCCCGCGAGCGTCTTCCCGAACTCGCCGGTCTCCTGCTCCACCCCGCTGCAGTCGCTCAGCGGGTCGTCCGCCGCGTCCTCGGCACAGGGCCGGTCCCGGAACGCCGACCAGACCGACACCCACGCGACGCCCTTGGCCTCGGCGAAGGCCCGCACCTGTGCCGCGTCCTCGAGCGTGAACGTCTCGTTCTCCACGTCGTTGACGCCGAGCATCGGGGTGAGCGCCATGCCCTGCCAGGCGGCGGCCTCGGACTGCCCGAAGACGTCCCGCAGCTGGGCGTGCGCCGACCGGGCGGCGGCGAGGGCGTAGTCGCCCATGTCGCCGTCGTAGGACTCGGCGTAGTTCATCGTCATCAGGTTGACGGTGGCGACCTCGACGCCGTGGTCGTTCGCCGACTCCAGCAGGGCCACGCCCTCCTCGTCCAGCCCGGACGGCATGACGGGGAGGGTGAACGTCACCTCCAGGCCGTCGCGTTCCTCCTGGAGCAGGGCGATCGCCTCCGAACGCCGGTCCACGGAGGCGGAGTCGGCGAGTTCGTCGCCCTCGATGTCGAAGTCGGCACGGGTGGCCCCGGCCGCGTCCAGCGCCGCACCGTACGCCTCGGCCAGGTCCTCGGCCGTGTCGCAGACGGCCGCCAGTTCGTCGCCGTGGGCGCCGCCGAAGGAGACCCGCACGTCGGCGCCGGTCCGGGTGAGCGCCGCGATCCGGGACGTCACGCGCGTGTCGCCGACGTTTTGGACACCGTCCCAGGCCGGGGCGCAGTCGCCGCCGGAGGAGATGACGAACGCCAGGTTGTACGCCGTGGGGGAGCCCGCCGTGTCGGTGCCGGAGGCGGTGGAGGCGTTGACGTAGGGCGCGTACGCGACGGGCGCGGAGGATCCCGGGTTCGGTTCCGCCGCGTCGTCCCCGGCGGAGCAGCCCACGCCGGCCAGGGCCAGGGCGGCGAGGAGGGCGAACCCGCCGCCGGAGGACAGCGGACCGCGTATCGGGTTCGTTCCGTTCCGGGGACGGCGTCGGAGAGGGGTGATCATGGCACAGGATTCTGTGTGCTTTCCGAGGATGTGCACCCGGATTTCTCGGATTCCCGGCGGACGGACGGGTTCGTGTGGTCCCGGGCGGAACTCACAGGGTACGCAGAACCGGGCGCCGGCCGGCGAAGGCCGTACCGCCCGGGACGAGCCGACGCCTCCGCCGGCCGGGCGGGCTGCAAGAATGACTCCGTGACCCGCGCATCCCTGGACAAGCAGCCGCATGAAGTCGCCTCGATGTTCGACGACGTCGCGGAACGGTACGACCTGACCAACGACGTGCTGTCCCTCGGACAGGACCGGCGCTGGCGCAAGGAGGTCGCGAAGGCGGTCGACGCGCGGCCCGCGCAGAAGATCCTGGACCTGGCGGCCGGCACCGGCACCTCCTCCCTGCCGTTCGCCCGCACCGGCGCCTACGTCGTGCCCTGCGACTTCTCCCAGGGCATGCTCCGGGTCGGCAAGCGGACCCACACCTGGCTGCCGTACACGGCCGGCGACGCGACCAGGCTGCCGTTCAAGGACGACGTGTTCGACGCCGTCACCATCTCCTTCGGCCTGCGGAACGTGCAGGACACCGACGCGGCCCTGCGCGAGATGCACCGGGTGACCCGGCCCGGCGGACGCATCGTCATCTGCGAGTTCTCGCACCCGACGTGGACGCCGTTCCGCACGGTCTACACCGAGTACCTGATGCGCGCTCTGCCGCCGGTCGCCCGCGCGGTGTCGTCCAACCCGGACGCGTACGTCTACCTCGCCGAGTCCATCCGCGCCTGGCCCGACCAGCCCGCGCTGGCCGAGCGGCTGAAGGGCGCCGGCTGGTCCAAGGTCGCCTGGCGCAACCTCACCGGCGGCGTGGTGGCCCTGCACCGGGGCTTCAAGGAGAGCTGAGCAGCCGACACGCTTCAGGGGGAGCCGAGCACCACCAGGGGCGCCACCGCGCCTCCGCCGCCGCGCGGCTCCTCCAGTTCGCGGCGCAGCCCGCCCGGCGGCGGCAGCGGGCCGCGCGGCTCGCGCACCCCTCCGCCGCCCTCGCCCTCGCCGAAGTCCAGCCACACGTGCACCACGGAGTGGCGGGGCACGGGCGTGCCGGGCTGCGGGTACTGGCGGACCACGTAGTCCACGACGGCGTGCGGGAAGTCCGGGCGGCCGGGCGCGTCGACGACCAGGCCCCGCGCGCGGGCGGACTCGCGCGCGTCGACGGCCATCAGCCCGACCAGGCGCGGCACGCGCACGGCGCCGGTCCCGTATCCCTCGGGTGTCAAACGCATGGACGTCACCCCCAGCGGTACCGGAAGGGTAGGCCGGGGGCCCGTCCGACGGAAGCACTGCGTGATGATCCGTGACATATCACTACGCAGAGTAGCCGTCAACAGGGTGCGTCAGAGGTCGAGGCGGTAGCAGTGGCCCTCCTCGCCCGAGGCCGGGATGGTGAACGTCTCCGCGAGCCGCATCCCCAGCCGCTGGGTCACCGCTGTTGAGCGGGTGTTGCGGGCCTTCACCAGCGCCACCACGCCCGTCAGGCCCGCCGCCCGCACCCGGTCCAGCGTCTGCAGGGCCGCCGCCGTGACGTACCCCTTGCCCCAGTGCTCGCGGGCGAGCCGCCAGCCGATCTCGATCTCGCCCGTGGGACCCCACTCGCGCTCCCAGGGCTGGGCGCCGGTGAAGCCGATGACCTGCCCGTCCTCGTCGAGCACGGACCACAGGCAGAAGCCCAGCTCGGCGTCGTGCCGGCGCTGGCGGGCGGTGAGTTCCTCGTAGACCGACAGCTCCGCGGGCCGGCCGCCGTGGAACTCCATCACGTCGGGGTGGGCGAAGATGCGGTGCCAGGTGACGGCGTCCTCGTCGGTGGGAACCCGCAGCCGTACAGCGGGGAGTGCTCGGTTCACGGGGCAGCCCTTCAGCCGGGTGATCACGTCCGCTGAATAGACTGCCTGTGTCCAGTGCCGGTCGGCACGAAGATTTCGAACTCTGGGGAGATCCCGCCGTGACCGAGCCCCTCTCCGACAACACCGCAGATGTGATCGTCGTGGGCGCGGGGCCAGCCGGCTCCACCACCGCCTACCACCTGGCCCGGTCCGGCCTCGACGTGCTCCTGCTGGAGAAGACCGAGTTCCCGCGCGAGAAGGTGTGCGGCGACGGCCTCACCCCGCGCGCCGTGAAGCAGTTGGTGGCGATGGGGATCGACATCTCCGAGGAGGCCGGCTGGCTGCGCAACAAGGGCCTGCGCATCATCGGCGGCGGCGTCCGCCTCCAGCTGGACTGGCCGGATCTCGCCTCCTTCCCCGACTACGGACTCGTCCGCAAGCGCGACGACTTCGACGAGCAGCTCGCCCGGCAGGCGCAGAAGGCGGGCGCCCGGCTGTACGAGCGGTGCAACGTGGGCGCGCCGATCGTCGACGACCGCACCGGCCGCATCACCGGTGTGAAGGCCAAGCTCGGCGAGGACAAGCGGGAGGTCACCTTCCACGCCCCGCTGGTGGTGGCCGCCGACGGCAACTCCACCCGGCTGTCCCTCGCGATGGGCCTGCACCGGCGCGAGGACCGCCCGATGGGCGTCGCCGTGCGCACGTACTTCACCTCGCCCCGCCACGACGACGACTACCTGGAGTCCTGGCTGGAGCTGTGGGACCGGCGCGGCCCGCAGGACCGGCTGCTGCCCGGCTACGGCTGGATCTTCGGCATGGGCGACGGCACGTCCAACGTCGGCCTCGGCGTGCTCAACACCTCCGACTCCTTCAAGGAGCTGGACTGGCGCGAGGTCCTCAAGGCCTGGTGCGCGTCCATGCCGGAGGACTGGGGTTACACCCCGGACAACATGACGGGGCCGATCCGCGGCGCCGCGCTCCCCATGGCCTTCAACCGCCAGCCGCACTACACGCGCGGTCTGCTGCTCGTCGGCGACGCGGGCGGTCTGGTGAACCCGTTCAACGGCGAGGGCATCGCCTACGCCATGGAGTCCGGGCAGCTCGCCGCCGACGTGATCGTCCAGGCGCACGCCCGGTCCACGCCGGCCCAGCGGGAGATCGCCCTCCAGCGCTACCCGCGCGTCCTGAAGGACACCTACGGCGGCTACTACACGCTGGGCCGCGCCTTCGTGAAGCTCATCGGCAATCCGAAGGTCATGCAGATCGCCGCCCAGCGCGGCCTGACGCACCCGATGCTGATGAGGTTCACGCTGAAACTCCTCGCCAACCTGACCGACCCCACGGGCGGCGACGCGATGGACCGCATCATCAACGGCCTGAGCAAGGTGGCCCCGAAAGCGTGAACGGCCGGACGCGTGACCGGAGTCGGCGGGCATGTCCGGCATCTCCGGGCGCGCTGCCCGATCGTGATCGTCGCGTGACGCGGCCGTGAACAACTGATCGACTCCGGGCGGTGTCGAACGGGACGTGACCCAGCCGGGCACGTCCCGTTCGACGAAAGAGCCTTTTCATGACACAGCAGGCGAGACGGCTGCGCGCGCGGCTCGCGGCGCTGGGAGCGGTGGGCGCCACGGCGCTGGCCGCCGCCGGGGTCCAGGGCGCGGCCCACGCGGCCGAGGCACCCCTCCCGGTGGTGATCACGGGTGAGGACCGGGTGGACCTGTCCCTCCACTCGGACAACGGCGACCCCACCGAGCCGCAGGTCGACCTCCGGCTCGACGTCCCGGGCGAGGAGTTCGAGGGCGACGGCGAGGTCCCGACGGTGCACCGCGGCGACTACACGATCCGCATCGACGCCAGCGGGCTGAAGGGCGTCGCGGAGGCCGACCTGCCCTGTGACGCCGACGGGCTGGTCGCGGTCTGCACGGGCTACGAGCTGTACGCGGGCACGACGTTCAACCGCGTCGGCGGCATCCGTCTCGACCTCTCCGACGACAGCGAGGCCGGCGACACCGGGAAGATCGTCGTCACCGGCGAGGGCGAGGGCCTGGAGTTCACGCCGCTCACCGTGGACGTGCGCGTGGGCGGGCCGGAGCTGCTGAACCGTGAACTGTCCGCGCCGGAGGGCGTCATGCCCGGCGACGACTTCGAGCTGCCGCTCGGCGTGATGAACGTCGGCGGGCTGCCGGCCCAGGGCACGGTGCTGCGGCTGCTCGGCTCGCGCGGACTGTCCTTCCCCGACACGTACGGCAACTGCTCGTCGTCCGACATCAACACCGGCGACCTGCTGCGGCAGCGCACCGAAGTGCTCTGCACCTTCCCGGACACCCTCGGGGCGGGAACGGCGTACGCGCTGTCCCGGCAGGTGCTGGTGCGGACCGCGGACTTCGCGCTGAACGACATCTTCTCCTACTCGTTCGACCCTCTGGAGCCGGGCGAGGAGAAGACGCTGCACCAGGGCCGCCGGCAGGGCGGCGGACCCGACCTGACGTTGGAGCGAGTGGCGGACGCCGACCCCGCGCAGTACACCAAGTACGCCGAGCTGGACCTGCCGAGGACCAACACCTACGACCTGGAGCTGACCGGCGCCTCGGCGTCCGGAGCGGCCGGGGAGAAGGTCGACGTGGAGATCGGCTTCCGCAACAACGGGCCGGCCTGGATCGGCGCCCTGCGGTCCGGCGGCGAGCCGTTCTCCTTCACGGTCACCCCGCCGACGGGGGCGACGTTCACCAAGGCGCCGGAGAAGTGCATGCCCGCCGGCGTCAACGGGAGCGACCCCGCCTACCTCTGCTTCGCTCCCACTCCGATGCTGGAGGACGCCCGGTTCACCTTCCCGTTCGAACTGCGCGTCGACCGGGTCGTGGAGGGCGCCAAGGGCCGGGTCGCGCTGCCCGACTGGAACAACCCCTACGAATCCGACGAATCCAACGACGTCGCGTGGATCGTCCTGAACGCCCCCGGCGAGCCGGGTGACGACGGCACGGGCGGCTCCGGCGGCGGCCCCTCGGACGACCCGTCGGCCCCCGCCTCCGGTGACGGCGACGGCTCCGGTGACGACGCCGCCGACGTCGGCACCGGCTCCGCGTCCGGCGGCGGTCCGGGCGACGACGCCGACGGTGGTCTGGCGCTCACCGGCGCCCAGGGCGTGGGCCTGCTCGGCGGCGCCGCGGTGCTCGCGCTGGGGCTCGGCGCGGCCGTCGTGCTGTACCAGCGCCGTCGCGCCGGCCGTGACGGAGAGGCCGCCGCCTGACGCGCGCGTCGCTGTGAAGCCCCTGTGGGGGCCGGAGCCCGCCCGGCGGACCTCCGGCCCCCGTCGTGGTTCCGGGGCCGCGTGAGGGCCTGTCGCGGGGCGCGGCGGGCGACGCGGAGGCTCCCGGCACGCCGTCAACGCACGCGAGGCGGGGTGCAATTCGGACAATACGGCGATCTTGACCCGCTGTGCGGGCCGGAAACGGCGGAGGGCCGCCGCCTCGGTGAGGCAGCGGCCCTTCGGTCCGTGAAGCGTGGGTCAGAGCACGCGGACGGCGCCCGACGCCGGGTAGCCGGAGAGGTCCTGGATGACGACGCCCTTCTCGGGGTTGGCGGCGTCCAGGTACTGGCCGTCACCGATGTAGACGCCCACGTGGTACGCGGACCCCTTGCCGCCCCAGTACAGGATGTCGCCGGCCTGGATCTGCGACAGCGGGATGTCGGTGCCCACCATCGACTGGTCCTGGGAGACGCGCGGGAGGTCCACACCGACCTGCTTGAACGCGGCCTGCACCAGGCTGGAGCAGTCCCAGGCGTTGGGCCCGGTGGCGCCCATGACGTAGGCGTCGCCCACCTGAGCCTGGAGGAAGGCGAGGACGGTCGCGACGCTGCCGCTGGACGGCGCGGAGACGGAGGCGGAGGCGGTCGTGGTGAGCGAGGGGCGCTCGGCGTCGCGCGCCGCGCGCTCGGCGGCCGCCTGACGGGCTTCCTCGGCCGCCTTCTTCCTCGCCTCGGCCTTCTTCTTGGCCTCCGCCAGGTCCGCCTTGGCCTGCTTCGCGGCCTCGGCGGCCGCCGCGTCACGCTCGGCCCGCAGCTGGTAGTTCGCGGCCGCCTGCTGCGTGGCGTCCGCGGACTGGGCGACCTGGGCGGCCAGGTCGGCCGTCAGGGTGGGCAGTTCGAGGGTCTGCGTCACCGGCTCGGCCGCGTTGGCCGCGCTGGACGCCCCGGCCACTGCCAGGGTGCTGAGGACGCCACCGGCAACTCCGGCCCGCACCGCGATCGTGGACGTCGCGGTGCGGCGGGGCTTCCGGTGGCTGCGTATGTGAGCGGTGTGGGACATGGGAACAACCGGTACCAGGGGCTGCTTCATATCTTCAAGAAACGTGGGCTGCGCCACAGTTGTTCAATCGGGCCCGCAAATTCCCCCCAAGTCCCCGTCCATTGACGCCACAACGGACATTGCGGGCGGCCGTGACCGGGCCGTGATCACGGACTTTCATCGTTACGCCCGAATTGCTCCGCGCTTACCACCGCTTTAGGTGGTTGGCCAAGCCCCGTTCCTGAGGGGCCCTCAGAAGTGTGACGGACGTCACGGAACGACGGGGGCCGTCACGGCGTCCGTCGCGACCCCGGACTTCGTGAACGCGTGCACACGTCCACATCGCGCCGCGCGACCCCCCTCATGTGTGAACGCGGCCTCTATCAAGACGATGCGTCCAGCGCCAATTTGCATGCAGAGGAATTGTCTTGATATGGAGACGCCTCCCTCGCGACCCCTCTGAGCTGCGCCGACCGGTCAAGATGTCACGTTTGGTGATCGCGTGGATGCTTGACGTGTGAAGATCACCGCTCATCCGACTTCATGATCGTTCGTCAGGTGGTGGAGATCACAAAGCTTGTGTAATACCCCGTGTCGCAGATCACAGACCCACAGGCATAAGATGCGGAGCGGTTGGGCTTGTGACCTGCTTCACATGTTCTCGATCTTCGCCGGGGCGGGCGTGGTTCGAGGGGCGTGCGGGGCGCGTGAGTCCAACGCAAACCGCCAGCAGTCAGTGCCGACTGAGAGGAGCGAGGAGCGGTGAACGCGTATGCGCCCATCCTCGTACTGGGAGCCCTCGGGGCAGGCTTTGCGATCTTCTCCGTGGTCATGGCCACGCTGATCGGTCCGAAGCGGTACAACCGGGCGAAGCTCGAGGCCTACGAGTGCGGCATCGAGCCGACCCCCACGCCGGCCGGCGGCGGGCGCTTCCCCATCAAGTACTACCTGACGGCGATGCTCTTCATCATCTTCGATATCGAGATCGTCTTCCTCTACCCCTGGGCCGTCACCTTCGACGCCCTGGGGATTTTCGGGCTCGTGGAGATGCTGCTCTTCGTGCTCACCGTCTTCGTCGCGTACGCGTACGTATGGCGGCGCGGCGGCCTGGAATGGGACTGAGGGGCCACAAGTCATGGGACTCGAAGAAAAGCTGCCGAGCGGCTTCCTGCTGACCACCGTCGAGCAGGCCGCGGGCTGGGTGCGCAAGTCGTCCGTCTTCCCCGCCACGTTCGGACTCGCCTGCTGTGCCATCGAGATGATGACCACGGGCGCGGGCCGTTACGACCTGGCGCGCTTCGGTATGGAGGTCTTCCGCGGCTCGCCGCGGCAGGCGGACCTCATGATCGTCGCCGGGCGGGTCAGTCAGAAGATGGCGCCGGTGCTCCGGCAGGTCTACGACCAGATGCCGAACCCCAAGTGGGTGATCTCCATGGGGGTCTGCGCCTCCTCGGGCGGCATGTTCAACAACTACGCGATCGTCCAGGGCGTCGACCACGTCGTCCCGGTCGACATCTATCTCCCCGGCTGTCCGCCCCGCCCCGAGATGCTGATGGACGCGATTCTCAAGCTCCACCAGAAGATCCAGAGCTCCAAGCTCGGCGTGAACGCCGAGGAGGCGGCCCGCGAGGCGGAGGAGGCGGCGCTCAAGGCCCTGCCCACGATCGAGATGAAGGGGCTGCTGCGATGAGCGACGCGAACAACACCGCGGGTGACGGCGTGAACCCCGAGAAGGAACTCTCCGCCGAGAACCTCCCCGGCCAGCGCGGTCAGGGCGGTGAGGAGATCCGCGTCCAGCGCGGCATGTTCGGCGCCGACAACGGCGGCGACACCTCCGGTTACGGCGGCCTGGTCCGCTCGGTCCGGCTCCCGGGACCGGCGGCCCGCCCCTACGGCGGCTGGTTCGACGAGGTCGCCGACGAACTGGAGGGCGCGCTGGAGGAGCAGGACCTCCTCCCGGAGAACGCCATCGAGAAGACGGTCGTCGACCGCGACGAGATCACCTTCCACATCGAGCGCGAGCACCTCGTGCGGGTGGCGAAGACCCTGCGCGACGACCCCGCGCTGCGGTTCGAACTGTGCACCGGCGTCAGCGGGGTGCACTACCCGAACGACAAGGGGCGTGAGCTGCACGCCGTCTACCACCTGCGCTCGATCACCCACAACCGGGTGATCCGCCTGGAGGTCAGCGCCCCCGACAGCGACCCGCACATCCCGTCGCTGTTCTCCGTCTACCCGACGAACGACTGGCACGAGCGCGAGACGTACGACTTCTTCGGCATCGTCTTCGACGGTCATCCGGCCCTGACGCGGATCATGATGCCGGACGACTGGCAGGGCCATCCGCAGCGCAAGGACTATCCCCTCGGCGGCATCCCCGTCGAGTACAAGGGCGCCCAGATTCCCGCTCCGGACCAGCGGAGGTCGTACTCGTGAGCACGCACGCAACCCCTCGCGAGACCACCGAGGGCACCGTCTACACCGTCACCGGCGGCGACTGGGACGAGGTCGTCGAGACCGCGGCCCGCACCGACGACGAGCGCATCGTCGTCAACATGGGCCCGCAGCACCCGTCCACCCACGGAGTGCTCCGGCTGATCCTGGAGATCGACGGCGAGACCGTCACCGAGGCCCGCTGCGGCATCGGCTACCTCCACACCGGCATCGAGAAGAACCTCGAGTACCGGACGTGGACCCAGGGCACCACGTTCGTGACGCGCATGGACTACCTGACGCCGTTCTTCAACGAGACGGCGTACTGCCTCGCGGTCGAGAAGCTGCTCGGCATCGAGGACCAGGTCCCGGACCGCGCCTCGGTCATCCGGGTGCTCCTGATGGAGCTGAACCGGCTCTCCTCCCACCTGGTGTGCATCGCCACCGGCGGCATGGAGCTCGGCGCCACCACGATCATGATCTACGGATTCCGTGACCGTGAGCTGATCCTCGACATCTACGAGCTGATCACCGGCCTGCGGATGAACCACGCGTACATCCGCCCCGGCGGACTCGCCCAGGACCTGCCGCCCGGCGCGGTCGACCAGATCCGCGAGTTCGTCAAGAAGATGCGGAAGAACCTCCCGGAGTACGACAAGCTCGCCACCGGGAACCCGATCTTCAAGGCACGTATGCAGGACGTCGGTTACCTCGACCTGGCCGGCTGCATGGCCCTCGGCGCCACCGGACCGATCCTGCGCTCCACCGGCCTCCCGCACGACCTGCGCAAGGCGCAGCCGTACTGCGGCTACGAGACGTACGACTTCGACGTCCCGACCGCCGACACCTGCGACTCCTACGGCCGGTTCCTGATCCGGCTCGAGGAGATGCGCCAGTCGCTGCGGATCGTCGAGCAGTGCCTGGACCGGCTGGAGCCCGGCCCGGTCATGGTCGCCGACAAGAAGATCGCCTGGCCCGCCCAGCTCGCCCTGGGCCCCGACGGACTGGGCAACTCCCTCGACCACATCAAGCAGATCATGGGCACCTCCATGGAGGCCCTGATCCACCACTTCAAGCTGGTCACCGAGGGCTTCCGCGTCCCGCCGGGCCAGGCCTACGCGGCCGTCGAGTCGCCCAAGGGCGAACTCGGGGTGCACGTCGTCTCCGACGGCGGCACCCGCCCCTACCGGGTCCACTTCCGCGACCCGTCCTTCACCAACCTTCAGGCCATGGCGGCGATGTGCGAGGGCGGCCAGGTCGCCGACGTCATCGTCGCCGTCGCGTCCATCGACCCCGTGATGGGAGGCGTCGACCGGTGACCACCTCTTCTTCCGAGCGGGGCGTCAGCCTGGGCATGCCGGAACTGCCCGCGCCGGCCTACCCGGACGACGTCCGGGCCCGGCTGGAGACCGACGCGCGCGAGATCGTCGCCCGCTACCCGGACTCCCGTTCCGCCCTCCTGCCGATGCTGCACCTGGTGCAGTCGGAGGAGGGGCACGTCACGCGCACCGGCATGCGGTTCTGCGCGGACATGCTCGGCCTGACCACGGCCGAGGTGACCGCGGTCGCCACCTTCTACACCATGTACCGGCGCCGCCCGAGCGGCGACTACCAGGTCGGGGTGTGCACCAACACCCTGTGCGCGGTGATGGGCGGCGACGCGATCTTCGAAGAGCTCCAGGAGCACCTGGGCGTCGGCAACGGCGAGACCACCGCCGACGGCAAGGTCACCCTGGAGCACATCGAGTGCAACGCGGCCTGCGACTACGCGCCCGTGGTGATGGTGAACTGGGAGTTCTTCGACAACCAGACGCCCGAGAGCGCCAAGCGCATGGTCGACGACCTGCGCGCGGGCCGTCCGGTCGCGCCCACCCGCGGCGCGCCGCTGTGCACGTTCAAGGAGACCGCCCGCATCCTGGCCGGCTTCCCCGACGAGCGTGAGGGCGCCGTCGAGGCCACCGGCAGCGCGGGCCCCGCCTCCCTGATCGGCCTGAAGCTGGCCAAGGGCGAGGCCGCCCCCGCGCGCGTGGTGCACCCGCGCGGCGAGGCGCCGCAGGACGCCCCGCCCCACGAGCCGTCGCCCACCGAGCACCTCAGCTCGCACGACGCGCCGCAGGACACGTCGGCCTCCGACCCGGCCCACCCGTCGGGACCCGTTGCCGAGGAGGGGGAGTGATGACCTTGGCACCCGAACTGAAGGACACCAGCCCGGAGAAGCTGCTCGCGCCGGTGCTGTCGGCCTTCTGGGACGAGGACAAGTCCTGGACGCTCGACGTGTACAAGCGGCACGACGGGTACGAGGGGCTCCGCAAGGCGCTCGCCATGTCGCCGGACGACGTCATCGCGTACGTCAAGGACTCCGGACTGCGCGGACGCGGCGGCGCCGGCTTCCCGACGGGCATGAAGTGGCAGTTCATCCCGCAGGGCGACGGCAAGCCGCACTACCTCGTCGTCAACGCCGACGAGTCGGAGCCGGGGACCTGCAAGGACATCCCGCTGCTCTTCGCCAACCCGCACAGCCTGATCGAGGGCATCGTCATCGCCTGCTACGCCATCAGGTCGTCGCACGCGTTCATCTACCTGCGCGGCGAGGTCGTCCCCGTGCTGCGCAGGCTGCACGCGGCCGTGCGCGAGGCGTACGAGGCGGGGCTGCTCGGCACGAACATCCTCGGCAGCGGACTCGACCTCGAACTCACCGTGCACGCGGGCGCGGGCGCGTACATCTGCGGTGAGGAGACCGCGCTGCTCGACTCCCTCGAGGGGCGCCGCGGCCAGCCCAGGCTGCGTCCTCCCTTCCCCGCCGTCGCGGGCCTCTACGCCTGCCCCACGGTGGTGAACAACGTCGAGTCCATCGCCTCGGTTCCCGCCATCATGAACCGCGGCAAGGAGTGGTTCCGCTCGATGGGCAGCGAGAAGTCCCCGGGCTTCACGCTCTACTCCCTCAGCGGCCATGTCGCGAGCCCCGGCCAGTACGAGGCGCCGCTCGGCATCACCCTGCGCCAGCTGCTCGACATGAGCGGCGGCATGCGGCCCGGCCACCGGCTGAAGTTCTGGACGCCGGGCGGCTCCTCCACGCCGATGTTCACCGACGAGCACCTCGACGTCCCCCTCGACTACGAAGGGGTCGGCGCCGCGGGCTCCATGCTCGGCACCAAGGCGCTGCAGTGCTTCGACGAGACCACCTGCGTGGTCCGCGCCGTCACCCGCTGGACCGAGTTCTACGCCCACGAGTCCTGCGGCAAGTGCACCCCCTGCCGCGAGGGCACGTACTGGCTCGTCCAGCTGCTGCGCGACATCGAGGCCGGCAAGGGCCGGATGTCCGACCTCGACAAGCTGAACGACATCGCGGACAACATCAACGGCAAGTCCTTCTGTGCCCTCGGAGACGGCGCCGCCTCGCCGATCTTCTCGTCGCTCAAGTACTTCCGCGAGGAGTACGAGCAGCACATCACGGACCGTCGCTGCCCCTTCGACCCGGCCGCGTCGACGGCCTGGGCCGACCGTACGGAGGTGCACGCATGACTGTGACCACCAACGCTCCCTCCGGAGGGGGAGAGGCGGCGGTCCCGCCCGAGGACCTCGTGACGCTGACGATCGACGGCGCCGAGATCAGCGTGCCCAAGGGCACCCTGGTCATCCGGGCCGCCGAGCAGCTCGGCATCGAGATCCCCCGGTTCTGCGACCACCCGCTGCTCGCGCCGGCCGGCGCCTGCCGCCAGTGCATCGTGGAGGTCGAGGGCCAGCGCAAGCCCATGGCGTCCTGCACCATCACCTGCACCGACGGAATGGTGGTGAAGACGCAGCTCTCCTCGCCGGTCGCGGAGAAGGCCCAGAAGGGCGTGATGGAGCTGCTGCTCATCAACCACCCGCTGGACTGCCCCGTCTGCGACAAGGGCGGCGAGTGCCCGCTGCAGAACCAGGCGATGTCGCACGGCAGCGCCGAGTCCCGCTTCGAGGGCAAGAAGCGCACCTACGAGAAGCCCGTCGCGATCTCCACGCAGGTGCTGCTGGACCGCGAGCGGTGCGTGCTGTGCGCCCGCTGCACCCGGTTCTCCAACCAGATCGCCGGCGACCCGATGATCGAGCTGATCGAGCGGGGCGCGCTCCAGCAGGTCGGCACCGGCGAGGGCGACCCGTTCGAGTCGTACTTCTCCGGCAACACCATCCAGATCTGCCCGGTCGGCGCGCTCACCTCGGCCGCCTACCGGTTCCGCTCCCGCCCGTTCGACCTGATCTCCTCGCCGTCGGTGTGCGAGCACTGCTCGGGCGGCTGCGCCACCCGCACCGACCACCGGCGCGGCAAGGTCATGCGCAAGCTGGCCGCGGAGGACCCCGAGGTCAACGAGGAGTGGATCTGCGACAAGGGCCGCTTCGCGTTCCGGTACGCACAGCAGCGGGACCGGCTCGACACCCCGCTGGTGCGCAACGCGGAGGGTGAGCTGGAGCCGGCGTCCTGGCCGGACGCGCTGCAGATCGCGGCACAGGGCCTGCTCGCCTCCCGGGGCCGCACCGGTGTGCTCACCGGCGGCCGGCTCACTGTCGAGGACGCCTACGCGTACAGCAAGTTCGCGCGGGTCGCCCTCGCCACCAACGACATCGACTTCCGCGCGCGCGTGCACAGCACGGAGGAGTCCGACTTCCTCGCCGCGCGCGTCGCGGGACGCGGTGTCGACCTGGACGGCACCGGCGTCACCTACCGGGCACTGGAGAAGGCCCCGGCGGTGCTGCTGGTCGGCTTCGAGTCCGAGGAGGAGGCGCCCGGCGTCTTCCTGCGGCTGCGCAAGGCCTGGCGCGCCCACGGCCAGCGCACTTTCGCGCTGGCCACGCACGCCACCCGCGGACTGACCAAGGCCGGCGGCACGCTGCTGCCGGCGGCGCCCGGCACCGAGACCGAGTGGCTGGACGCGCTGGCCGGCGGGGTCGGCCTGGAAGACGACGGGGCCGCGGCCGCCGAGGCGCTGCGCACCGAGGGCGCGGTGGTCGTCGTCGGCGAGCGGCTGGCCGCCGTACGCGGCGGGCTCACCGCCGCCGTGCGGTTCGCCACCGCGACCGGCTCCCGGCTGGTGTGGATCCCGCGCCGGGCCGGGGAGCGGGGCGCGATCGAGGCGGGCGCGCTGCCGTCACTGCTGCCGGGCGGCCGCCCGGCGACCGACCCGCGCGCCCGGGAGGAGGTGGCCGCCCTCTGGGGCGTCGCCGAACTCCCGCACCGCTACGGCCGGGACACCGCGCAGATCGTCGAGGCGGCCGCCCGCGGCGAGCTGCAGGCGCTGCTGGTGGCGGGCGTGGAGGTCGCCGACCTGCCCGACCCGGCCCGCGCCCGGGCGGCGCTCGCCGAGGCCGGGTTCGTCGTCTCCCTGGAGCTGCGGCCCGGCGAGGTCACCGAGCTCGCCGACGTGGTCCTGCCGGTCGCGGCGGTCGCCGAGAAGGCCGGCACCTTCCTCAACTGGGAAGGCAGGGTGCGGCTCTTCGAGGCGGCGCTCAAGCCGGACCAGATGACCCGGAGGGTCGCGCCGACCGACGCGCGCGTGCTGCAGATGCTCGCCGACGCCATGGACGTGCACCTGGGCCTGCCGGACCTGCGCACGATCCGCTCGGAGATCGACCGGCTCGGCCTGTGGGACGGGCCGCGCGCCGCCGACCCAGAGGAAACCGCGGGCGCCCTGCCCCGGCCCGCCGCCGGCGAGGCGGTCCTCGCCGGGCACCGGCTGCTGCTCGACCTGGGCCTGCTCCAGCAGGGCGACGAGGCGCTGGCCGGCACCCGGCACGCCGCGCTCGCCCGGCTCTCGGCCGCCACGGCCGCAGAGGTCGGCGTCAAGGACGGCGACACGCTCGCGGTGACCGGCCCCGCCGGGACGCTCGAACTGCCGCTGTCCGTCACCGAGATGCCCGACCGGGTGGTCTGGCTCCCGCTGAACTCCACGGACGGCGGGGTGGCCTCCGGCACCGGGGCGCTCCCCGGCTCCCTCGTCCGCATCGGCCCGGCGACCCTCGCCGGCGAGGCTCCCCAGGAGGTGGAGGCATGAGCCCGTACCTCGCCGCTGAAGACCTCTCGATGTTCGGCCGCGACCCCTGGTGGCTGATCCTCGTCAAGGCGGTGTTCTGCTTCGCCTTCCTGATGGTGACCGTGCTCATCTGCATCGTCATGGAGCGCAAGGTCGTCGCCTGGATGCAGCTGCGCATCGGCCCCAACCGGCACGGCCCCTGGGGCATGCTCCAGTCGCTCGCCGACGGCGTGAAGCTGATGCTCAAGGAGGACGTCGTCGTCAAGCGCGCGGACAAGGTCGTCTACGTCCTCGCGCCGATCGTCGCCGCCATCCCGGCGTTCATGGCGTTCGCCGTGATCCCCTTCGGACCGGCCGGCAACGAGATCTCCATCTTCGGCCAGCGCACCACGATGCAGCTCACCGACCTGCCGATCGCGATGCTCTACATCCTCGCGGTCGCCTCGGTCGGCATCTACGGCATCGTCCTGGCGGGCTGGAGCTCCGGCTCCACCTACCCCCTGCTGGGCGGCCTGCGCTCCTGCGCCCAGATGATCTCGTACGAGATCGCCATGGGCGCCGCGTTCGCCTCGGTGTTCCTCTACTCCGGGTCGATGTCCACGTCGACGATCGTCGAGGCGCAGACCGACCGCTGGTACGTGCTGCTGCTGCCGGTGTCGTTCCTCATCTACATCGTGACGATGGTCGGCGAGACCAACCGCGCCCCGTTCGACATGCCGGAGTCCGAGGGCGACCTGGTGGGCGGCTTCAACACCGAGTACTCGTCGATCAAGTTCGCGATGTTCATGCTCGCCGAGTACATCAACATGGTGACCGTCTCGGCGGTCGCGGTGACCCTCTTCCTGGGCGGCTGGCGGGCCCCGTGGCCGATCAGCACCTTCTGGGAGGGCGCCAACCACGGCTGGTGGCCGATGCTCTGGTTCACCGGCAAGATGCTCACCCTGCTGTTCGGCTTCGTCTGGCTGCGCGGCACGCTCCCGCGTGTCCGCTACGACCAGCTGATGAAGCTCGGCTGGAAGGTCCTCATCCCGGTGTCCCTGGTGTGGCTGATGGCGGTCGCCACGGTCCGGGCGCTGCGCAACGAGAACTACGAGTTCGCCGACATCGCGCTCTACATCGCCGGCGGCGTCCTCGTCCTGCTCCTCCTCTCCTTCGTCGCCGACATGTTCCGCGGCCGGGGCGAGGAGGGCGGACAGCCCGCGGAGCAGCCTCCGTTCGACCCGATGGCGGGCGGGTTCCCCGTGCCGCCGCTGCCCGGGCAGGAGCTGCCCCCGGTGCCGCGGCGCCGCCCGCGCCACGAGCGGGAGCTCGTTGTCAGTGGCGGACCCGATACTCACAGTGACGAATCCCAGGGCGGTTCCACCGACGGAAAGGAGGGGTCCGATGGCTGAGGAACCGAAGGACACCAAGCCCGGTTTCCTGAACCCGGTGGCCGGCTTCGGCGTGACCTTCACGGCCATGTTCAAGAAGCGGCTCACCGAGCAGTACCCGGAGCAGCAGAAGACCACGGCCCCGCGCTTCCACGGACGGCACCAGCTCAACCGCCATCCGGACGGCCTGGAGAAGTGCGTCGGCTGCGAGCTGTGCGCCTGGGCCTGTCCCGCCGACGCGATCTACGTGGAGGGCGCGGACAACACGGACGAGGAGCGCTACTCGCCCGGCGAGCGGTACGGCCGCGTCTACCAGATCAACTACGCCCGCTGCATCCTGTGCGGGCTGTGCATCGAGGCGTGCCCGACGCGCGCGCTGACTATGACCAACGAGTTCGAACTGGCCGACTCCAGCCGGGCGAACCTCATCTACACCAAGGAGCAGCTGCTCGCCGGCCTGGAGGAGGGCATGGTCGAGGCCCCGCACGCCATGTACCCGGGCACGGACGAACAGGACTACTACCGCGGTCTGGTGACCGAGGCGGCGCCCGGCACGGAGCGTCAGGCCGCCCACTCCAAGGGCGAGGTGGTCCAGGAGGCCGAGTCCACCTTCGGTCCGGAGGAGCCGGCCTCGGAGAAGGTGATCGGGCGATGACCGAGCAGCTCGCCGCGTATTCGACCTCCACCGGCGAGGCCGTGCAGTTCTGGATCCTCGGCACCGTCGCCGTGATCGGCGCCCTGTGCACCGTCTTCATGCGGCGGGCCGTGCACAGCGCGCTCTGCCTCGCCGGCACCATGATCATCCTGGCCGTGTTCTACCTGGCCAACGGCGCCTACTTCCTGGGCGTCGTGCAGATCGTCGTCTACACCGGCGCGATCATGATGCTGTTCCTGTTCGTGGTGATGCTCGTCGGCGTCACGGCCGCGGACTCCCTGAAGGAGACCATCAAGGGCCAGCGCTGGCTGGCCCTGCTGTGCGGCCTGGGCTTCGGCATCCTGCTGGTCGGCGGCATCGGCAACGCCTCGCTGAGCGAGTTCAGCGGCGTCGGCGAGGCCAACGCCGGGGGGAACGTCCAGGGCCTCGCCTCCCTGATGTTCACCCGCTACGTCTTCGCCTTCGAGATCACCGGCGCGCTGCTCATCACGGCGGCCGTCGGCGCGATGGTGCTCACCCACCGGGAGCGCACCGAGCGGGCGAAGACCCAGCGCGAACTGGCCGAGCAGCGCGTCCGCGAGGGCAGGTACCTGCCGCCGCTGCCCGCCCCCGGCGTCTACGCCCGGCACAACGCGGTCGACATCGCGGGCCTGCTGCCCGACGGCACCCCGTCGGACCTCACCGTCAGCAAGACGCTGCGGGACCGCGGCCAGGTCCGTGACGTGTCGCGGGAGGCGCTCAACGACCTGCGGGCGCTGGAGCAGCGCGCGGAGGAGCGTCTGGAGCGCCGCGCGATCGAGCCGCCGGTCTTCAAGCGGTCCGAGGAGGCGTCGAAGTGAGTCCCGTCAACTACCTGTACCTGGCGGCGCTGCTGTTCACCATCGGCGCCACCGGTGTGCTGATCCGGCGCAACGCGATCGTGGTGTTCATGTGCGTCGAGCTGATGCTCAACGCCTGCAACCTCGCGTTCGTCGCCTTCTCCCGTATGCACGGCAACCTCGACGGCCAGATCATCGCGTTCTTCACGATGGTCGTCGCCGCCGCGGAGGTCGTGGTGGGGCTGGCGATCATCGTGTCCCTGTTCCGTTCCCGCCACTCGGCCTCGGTCGACGACGCCAGCCTGATGAAGCTGTGAGGGGCTGCTGAATCGTGGAGAACCTGATTGCGCTGCTGGTGGCGGCGCCTCTGCTCGGAGCGGTGGTCCTGCTGTGCGGCGGCCGCCGGCTGGACGCCGTCGGCCACTGGATCGGCACGGCCCTGGCCGCCGTGTCCTTCGCCCTCGGCCTGGTGCTCTTCACCGACCTGCTGGGCAAGGGCGCCGAGGACCGCACGGTCGTGCAGCACCTGTTCAGCTGGATCCCGGTGGAGGGTTTCCAGGCGGACGTAGCCTTCCGGCTCGACCAGCTGTCGATGACGTTCGTGCTGCTGATCACCGGCGTCGGCTCGCTGATCCACCTCTACTCCGTGGGGTACATGGAGCACGACGAGCGGCGCCGCCGCTTCTTCGGCTACCTGAACCTCTTCCTCGCGGCGATGCTGATCCTGGTCCTCGCCGACAACTACCTGCTGCTGTACGTCGGCTGGGAGGGCGTCGGTCTCGCCTCCTACCTGCTGATCGGCTTCTGGCAGCACAAGCCCAGCGCGGCCACGGCCGCGAAGAAGGCCTTCCTGGTCAACCGCGTCGGTGACATGGGCCTGTCCATCGCGATCATGCTGATGTTCCTGTGGTTCGGCACCTTCGCCTTCGGGCCGGTGCTCGGCGGCCACGGGGAGGCCGCTCTCGCCGGCGAGGCGGGCGAGGGCAAGCTGACCGCGATCGCCCTGATGCTGCTGCTCGCCGCGTGCGGCAAGTCCGCCCAGGTGCCGCTGCAGTCCTGGCTCGGGGACGCGATGGAGGGCCCGACCCCGGTCTCGGCCCTCATCCACGCCGCGACCATGGTGACCGCCGGCGTCTACCTGATCGTCCGCTCGGCGGCCGTCTTCAACGGCGCCCCGGACGCGCAGCTGGTGGTGACCGTCGTCGGCGCGGTCACGCTGCTGTTCGGTGCGATCGTCGGTTGCGCCAAGGACGACATCAAGAAGGCGCTGGCCGGCTCGACCATGTCGCAGATCGGCTACATGGTGCTGGCCGCGGGCCTCGGCCCGATCGGCTACGTCTTCGCGATCATGCACCTGGTGACACACGGCTTCTTCAAGGCCGGGCTCTTCCTCGGCGCCGGATCGGTCATGCACGGCATGAACGACGAGGTCGACATGCGCCGCTACGGCGGCCTCAGGAAGTACATGCCGGTCACGTTCGTCACGTTCGGCCTCGGCTACCTCGCGATCATCGGCTTCCCGGGCCTGTCCGGCTTCTTCTCCAAGGACAAGATCATCGAGGCGGCGTTCGCCAAGGGCGGCACCGAGGGCTGGATCCTCGGCGCCTGCGCCCTGCTGGGCGCGGCCATCACGGCGTACTACATGACGCGCGTGATGCTGATGACGTTCTTCGGCGAGGAGCGCTGGCGCGACGCGCCGACGCCGTCCCCGGCCTCCCCGGACGTGGAGCCGGCCGCGCAGACCGCCGGCGCCTACGAGCCGCCGCACCCGCACGAGTCGCCGAAGGTCATGACGGTCCCGATGATCGTGCTGGCCGTCGGATCGGTGTTCGGCGGCGCGTTCTTCAGCATCGGCGACCGCTTCATCCACTGGCTGGAGCCGGTCACCGGGCACGCCCACGGACACCCGCCGGTCGGCGCGCTGACGGTGACGCTGTCCACGGTCGCGGTGATGGTCATCGGCGTGGCGGTCGCCTGGGCGCAGTACGGACGGCGCCCGGTGCCGGCCGTCGCCCCGCGCGGCTCGCTGCTCACCCGGGCCGCCCGCCGCGACCTGTACCAGGACGACTTCAACCACGTGGTCCTGGTCCGCGGCGGCGAACACCTCACCCGCTCGCTGGTGTACGTCGACCACACCCTGGTCGACGGGGTCGTCAACGGCACGGCCGCCTCCGTGGGCGGTCTGTCCGGGCGGATGCGCAGGCTGCAGAACGGCTTCGCGCGGTCCTACGCGGTCTCGATGTTCGGCGGCGCGGCGGTCCTCGTCGCCGCGACCCTGCTGATGAGGGCGGTCTGATACCGATGTCCTTTCCTCTCCTGACAGCGACGGCGGCGCTCCCGGCCATCGGGGCGATCGCCACGGCCGCCGTACCGGCCGCGAGGCGCACGGCGGCCAAGTGGCTGGCCCTGCTGTTCTCGTTGGCCACACTCGCCCTGGCGATCACCGTCCTGGTCCGCTTCGACCCGGACGGCGACCGCTACCAGCTCACCGAGTCCCACTCCTGGATCGCCGACTTCGGCGTCCGCTACGAACTGGGCGTGGACGGCATCGCGGTGGCGCTGATCGCGCTGACCGCGCTGCTGATCCCGTTCATCGTGCTGGCCGGCTGGCACGACGCCGACCCGCTGGAGACGGGCAGCAAGAGGTGGCGGCCGACACAGGGCTTCTTCGCCCTGATCCTGGCCGTCGAGGCGATGGTGATCATCTCCTTCGAGGCCACCGACGTCTTCCTCTTCTACATCTTCTTCGAGGCCATGCTCATCCCGATGTACTTCCTCATCGGAGGCTTCGGGGACCGAGCCCACAAGGACGGCGAGGAGAAGGCGGCGACCCAGCGGTCGTACGCGGCGGTGAAGTTCCTCCTCTACAACCTGGCCGGCGGTCTGATCATGCTGGCCGCGGTGATCGGGCTCTACGTGGTCGCGGGGAACTTCTCCCTCACCGAGATCGCCCAGGCCCGCGCCAACGGCGAGCTGGAGATGGCGACCAGCACCGAACGCTGGCTGTTCCTCGGCTTCTTCTTCGCCTTCGCGGTGAAGGCGCCGCTGTGGCCGCTGCACACCTGGCTGCCCAACGCCATGCAGGAGTCCACCGCCCCGGTCGCCGTGCTCATCACCGCGGTGGTCGACAAGGTGGGCACCTTCGCGATGCTCCGCTTCTGCCTCCAGCTCTTCCCGGAGGCCAGCAAGTGGGCGACACCCGTGATCATGGTGCTCGCGGTGATCAGCATCATCTACGGCGCGCTGCTCGCCGTCGGCCAGCGCGACATCAAGCGGCTGATCGCCTACGCCTCGATCTCGCACTTCGGCTTCATCGTGATGGGCATCTTCGCGATGACCAGCCAGGGCCAGTCCGGGGCGACGCTCTACATGGTCAACCACGGCATCTCGACCGCCGTGCTGATGCTGATCGCCGGCTTCCTGATCTCCCGGCGCGGCTCGCGGCTCATCGCCGACTTCGGCGGTGTGCAGAAGGTGGCCCCGGTGCTCGCCGGGACCTTCCTGATCGGTGGCCTCGCCACCCTCTCGCTGCCCGGCCTCGCGCCCTTCGTCAGTGAGTTCCTGGTCCTGGTCGGCACGTTCACCCGCTACCCGGTGATCGGCATCGTCGCCACCTTCGGCATCGTGCTCGCCGCGCTCTACACCCTCGTCCTCTACCAGCGGACGATGACCGGCCCGGTGAAGCCCGAGGTCGCCGAGATGCCCGACCTCAGGGTGCGGGAGATCGCGGTGGTGGCGCCCCTGGTCGTGCTGCTGGTGTTCCTGGGCGTCTACCCGAAGCCCGTCACGGACATCGTGAACCCGGCGGTGAAGCAGACCTTGTCCGACGTACAGAAGAAGGACCCCCAGCCCGAGGTGGAGGCGGCCAAGTGAGCGCAACAGCAGCCGTCCACAGCCTGTGGACAACCGCGGCCGATCCGATCGTCAAGATCGACGCACCCAAGATCGAGTACGGGCAGCTCGCGCCCACGCTGATCGTCGTCGGCGCCGCGCTCGTCGGGGTCCTGGTCGAGGCCTTCGTGCCGCGCAAGTCCCGTTACTACGCACAGATGTTCGTGTCGGTGGTCGCCCTGGTCGCCGCGTTCGCCGCGGTCGTGGCGCTCGCCGCCGACGGGTACGCCACCACCAAGGCGGGCATCGCCGCCATGGGCGCGATCGCCGTCGACGGACCGGCGCTCTTCCTCCAGGGCACGATCCTGCTGACGGCGCTGGTGGGCCTGTTCACCTTCGCCGAGCGCCGGCTCGACCCGGAGGCGCACGGCAACCGCGTCGACTCCTTCGCCGCGCAGGCCGCCGCCGTCCCCGGCAGCGACAGCGAGAAGCGCGCCGTCAAGGCCGGCTTCACCACCACCGAGGTGTTCCCGCTGCTGCTCTTCGCGGTCGCGGGCATGCTGGTCTTCCCGGCGGCCAACGACCTGCTGACGCTGTTCGTGGCCCTGGAGGTCCTCTCCCTCCCGCTGTACCTGCTGTGCGCGCTGGCCCGGCGCAAGCGGCTGATGTCGCAGGAGGCGGCCGTCAAATACTTCCTGCTCGGCGCGTTCGCCTCCGCGTTCACGCTGTTCGGCATCGCCCTGCTGTACGGCTACGCGGGCTCCATGTCGTACGCGACGATCGCCCAGGTCGTCGACGGCACCGTGCCGGAGATCACCCCGGCGCTCGCCGACACCATGGGCAACGACGCGCTGCTGCTGATCGGCGCCGCACTGCTGGTAATGGGCCTGCTGTTCAAGGTCGGCGCGGTGCCGTTCCACATGTGGACGCCCGACGTCTACCAGGGCGCGCCCACCCCGGTCACCGGCTTCATGGCGGCGGCCACCAAGGTCGCGGCCTTCGGCGCCCTGCTGCGCCTGCTGTACGTGGTGCTGCCGGGCCTGCGCTGGGACTGGCGGCCGGTCATGTGGGGCGTCGCCATCGTCACCATGCTGGCCGGCGCGATCGTGGCGATCACCCAGACCGACATCAAGCGCCTGCTGGCGTACTCCTCGATCGCGCACGCGGGCTTCATCCTCGCGGGTGTCATCGCGGCCACGCCCTCGGGCATCTCGTCGGTGCTGTTCTACCTGGCGGCCTACTCCTTCGTGACGATCGGCGCCTTCGCCGTGGTCACGCTGGTGCGGGACGCGGGCGGCGAGGCGACCCACCTGTCCCGCTGGGCGGGCCTGGGCCGGCGCTCCCCGCTGGTCGCGGCGGTGTTCGCGGTGTTCCTGCTGGCCTTCGCGGGCATCCCGCTGACCTCGGGCTTCGCGGGGAAGTTCGCCGTGTTCAAGGCGGCGGCGGAGGGCGGCGCGGTCCCGCTGGTCGTGGTCGGTGTGATCTCGTCGGCGGTCGCGGCGTTCTTCTACATCCGCGTCATCGTGCTGATGTTCTTCAGCGAGCCGCGCCCGGAGGGCCCGACCGTCGCGGTGCCGTCGCCGCTGACGATGACGGCCATCGCGGTCGGCGTCGCGGTCACGGTGGTGCTCGGTGTGGCGCCGCAGTACTTCCTGGACCTGGCCGGGGACGCGGGGGTGTTCGTGCGCTGACGCGCCCCGCCGTACGCACGGAGCGGCCCGGTACCCCGACACGGGGGTGCCGGGCCGCGGTCGTTCCTGGTCGCGGCGGGGCCGTGGATCGAACAGCGCCGGAGCGTTCCGGGCGGGCCTGTGGACAACTCCGGGGCTGTCGGTCCGGACGCCTATGGTGGACGCAGTGGCCGAGGTACGGCCGCGGGGGACGGGACGATGCACGGGACGGACGGTGTCGCCGGGATGGCAGTGACGGACAGTGAGGCGCTGGCTGCGCTGCACCGGGTCTTCGGCTACGAGAGCTTCCGCGGCGAGCAGGAAGCGGTCGTCGACCATGTGATCGCCGGCGGCGACGCGGTCGTGCTCATGCCGACCGGCGGCGGCAAGTCGCTCTGCTACCAGATCCCGGCCCTGGTCCGGCCCGGCACGGGCGTGGTCGTCTCCCCGCTGATCGCGCTGATGCAGGACCAGGTCGACGCGCTGCGGGCGCTCGGCGTGCGGGCCGGTTTCATGAACTCGACGCAGGACTTCGACGAGCGGCGGACGGTCGAGGCGGAGTTCCTCGCCGGTGAGCTCGACCTGCTCTATCTGGCGCCGGAGCGGCTGCGCCTGGACAGCAGCCTGGACCTCCTCTCACGCGGCAAGATCTCCGTCTTCGCCATCGACGAGGCGCACTGCGTCTCCCAGTGGGGACACGACTTCCGGCCCGACTACCTCACGCTGTCCGTGCTGGGCGAGCGGTGGCCGGACGTGCCCCGCATCGCCCTCACCGCGACCGCCACGGACGCCACGCACCGGGAGATCACCGAGCGGCTGGGCATGCCGGACGCCCGGCACTTCGTGGCCAGCTTCGACCGGCCCAACATCCAGTACCGGATCGTGCCCAAGGCCGACCCGCGCAAGCAGCTCCTCGCCTTCCTGCGCGAGGAGCACGCCGGGGACGCGGGCATCGTGTACTGCCTCTCGCGCAACTCGGTGGAGAGGACCGCCGAGTTCCTGTCGAAGAACGGCATCGAGGCCGTGCCGTACCACGCAGGGCTGGACGCGGGGACGCGGCACGCGCACCAGGCGCGGTTCCTGCGCGAGGAGGGCCTGGTCGTGGTGGCGACCATCGCCTTCGGCATGGGCATCGACAAGCCGGACGTCCGCTTCGTCGCCCACCTCGACCTGCCCAAGTCGGTCGAGGGGTACTACCAGGAGACGGGCCGCGCGGGCCGCGACGGCCTGCCGTCCACGGCGTGGATGGCCTACGGGCTGAACGACGTCATCCAGCAGCGCAAGCTGATCCAGTCCGGCGAGGGCGACGAGGCGTTCCGGCGGCGGGCCAACCAGCATCTGGACGCCATGCTCGCCCTGTGCGAGACGGTGCGCTGCCGCCGGGGCCAGCTCCTCGCCTACTTCGGCCAGGAGCCGTCCGGGGAGAACTGCGGCAACTGCGACACCTGCCTCGCCCCGCCGGAGACCTGGGACGGCACGGTGGCGGCGCAGAAGGTGCTGTCCACGGTGGTGCGGCTGCAGCGGGAGCGCGGCCAGAAGTTCGGCGCGGTGCAGATCGTGGACATCCTGCTGGGCCGCCGCACCGCGAAGGTGATCCAGTTCGACCACGACCAGCTCTCCGTGTTCGGCATCGGCGAGGAGCTGAGCGAGGCTCAGTGGCGTGGCGTGATCCGCCAGTTGCTCGCCCAGGGTCTGCTCGCGGTCGAGGGCG
The DNA here is from genome assembly GCF_051903975.1 of Streptomyces sp. P9-2. NCBI lineage: Bacteria > Bacillati > Actinomycetota > Actinomycetes > Kitasatosporales > Streptomycetaceae > Streptomyces > Streptomyces sp. P9-2. The sequence continues at coordinate 879,017 of NZ_CP192633.1, read as the reverse complement.
ACTACGGCACGCTGGTGCTCACCGAGGCCAGCGGCTCGGTGCTGCGGCGCGAGCGGGAGGTGCCGCTGCGCAAGGAGCCCGAGAAGCCGGTGACGTCCCGCGCGGGCGGCGGGTCGGGCCGCGACCGCAAGGCGAAGGCGGCGGCGGCCGAGCTGCCCGAGGCGCTCCAGCCGGCGTTCGAGGCGCTGCGCGCCTGGCGGGCGGAGACGGCCAAGGAGCAGGGCGTCCCGGCGTACGTGATCTTCCACGATGCCACGCTGCGCGAGATCGTCACGGTGTGGCCCACCTCGGTGGAGCAGCTCGGCGGGATCAGCGGCGTGGGCGAGAAGAAGCGGGCGACGTACGGGGAGGGGGTCGTGGAGGTGCTGGCGGGGCTGTCGGCGCCGGGCGCGGCCGCTCCCGACGCGGCGGCCGAGGTCCCGGCGCCCCGCGCGGCTTCGGGCCCCGCTGCGGAGGCCCCGGACGCGTACGACTGGCCGGACGAGGAGCCCGACTGGACCTGAGGCCCGGCCCGGACTTCCGCTGCCCCGCCCTCACTAGGGCAGCGCCGTCAGCCCCGGCGCGAACGTGATCAGCAGCGGGAGCAGCGGCACCAGTGACGCCGCCGCCGTCGTCAGGGCGCGGTGACGGCGGCCGAGCCGGGGTGGCGGCTCCAGGAGCCGGTCGACGCGCTCGCCGAGCAGCCGGTGGCTGGAGGAGCAGGACAGCACGCCCCGGTGCTGGTTCAGCTCGATCAGCGCCAGCGCGGTGGTCAGGTGCCCGCAGCGCCGGGAGGCCGTGTCGTCGGCGGACAGCTCCACCAGCCGGTGGGTCTGCTCGCAGAAGTGGGCGAACAGCGGGACGCGCGGGAAGCCCGCCGCCAGCGCCGCCGACAGATGCAGCAGCCAGTCGTGGCGGGCCCGGGCATGACCGCGCTCGTGGGTGAGGACCGCGTCGAGCTGATGGTCCGTGAGCCGCTGCAGCGCGCCGGTCGTGACGATGAGCTGGGGCGGGCTGCCCGGCATCCACCAGGCGTCGGGGTACTCCTCCTCCAGCACCAGCAGCGGCCCCCGCCCCTCGGGAAGCCCCGCCGGGAGGTCGGGCGCGCGGTCCAGCAGCTCCGCGCGGGCACGGGCGCGACGGCGGCGGGCCTCGACCAGTTCACGGGCGAGCATCGCCGTGGTCCAGGCGGCGCCGCAGGCCAGCAGCACGGTGAGGACGGTCGTCCAGGGCGAGGCGTGCGACAGGTCGTAGGCGGCGGTCACGGCGGGCGGCGCCGGTGCGAACAATTGGGCGCGCACGGTGCCGAAGACGGCGGCGGCGCCCAGCGCCAGGGCGGTCAGACAGCACAGCAGCACGGTGGCGACCAGGCACTGCCACACCCACAGGGCGACGACCGGTTCCCGTTCCGGCCACGACGCCCGGGTCAGCAGACGGGGGACGGGCACGGCGGCGGTCAGGGCGACCACGCTCAGCAGGAGCAGGCAGTACGTCATGCCACGGGCTCCGGATCCTGTCGGAAGAAGCGGCTCGGGGGGGGGGCGTGCGGTGGTGCGGTGCGCGGCGCGGAAGAAGAAACGCACCGCCCGACGCCAAGTATGACGGCGAAGGGCGGTGCGAGTCAGCGTGGTTGTGCGCCGCGGTAGGGCCGGAGGGGTCAGGACGCGGGGACCACCCGTCCCGTCACCTCGCCGAGGCCCACCCGCACCCCGTCCGGTCCCGGCGCCCAGGCGGACAGCGTCACCACGTCGCCGTCCTCCAGGAACGTCCGCTTGCCGTCGGGGAGTTCGAGCGGGTCGCGGCCGTTCCAGGTCAGCTCCAGCAGGGAGCCGCGCTCCCGCTCGGCGGGGCCGCTGACCGTGCCGGAGCCGTAGAGGTCGCCGGTGCGCAGGGAGGCGCCGTTCACCGTCATGTGGGCGAGCTGCTGGGCGGCCGTCCAGTACATGGTGGAGAAGGGGCACTCGGAGACGGTGTGGCCGTTGATGGTCACGGTGATGCGCAGGTCGTAGCCGCCGGGCTCCTCGCCGGAGTCGTCCAGGTACGGCAGCAGGTCGTGGGTGCGCCCGGGCGGGGCGACGCGGGCCTCGTCCAGGGCGTCCAGCGGGGTGACCCACGCCGACACCGAGGTGGCGAAGGACTTCCCCAGGAACGGGCCGAGGGGCACGTACTCCCAGGCCTGGATGTCGCGGGCGGACCAGTCGTTGAGCAGGAACAGGCCGAAGACGTGGTCGCGGTAGGCGCTCAGCGGCACGGGCCGGCCCTGCTCGGACGGGACGCCGACGACGAAGCCGACCTCGGCCTCGATGTCCAGCCGCACGGAGGGGCCGAAGACCGGGGCGGGGTCGGCGGGCGCCTTGCGCTGCCCGGAGGGGCGCACCACGTCGGTGCCGGACACCACGACGGTGCCGGAACGGCCGTGGTAACCGATCGGCAGGTGCTTCCAGTTGGGGGTGAGGGAGTCCTCGGCGTCGGGGCGGAAGATCTGCCCGACGTTCCGCGCGTGGTTCTCCGAGGCGTAGAAGTCGACGTAGTCCGCGACCTCGAACGGGAGATGGAGCGTCACCTCGGACAGCGGGTGGAAGAAGGGCTCGACCGTCTCCCGGTGCGCCGGGACCGTCACCCAGGCGGTGAGCGCGCGGCGCACGTCCGACCAGGCCGTGCGGCCCGCCGCCAGCAGCGGGTTGAGGGTGGGGCAGGCGAGCAGGGAGGCGTAGGGGGAGCCCAGGGCGTGTGCCGCCGCGCCGGCGTCGAGGACGTGGTCGCCCAGCCGGACGCCCACGGTGCGCTCCGCCGAACCGGGGAGCGAGAAGACGCCGTACGGCAGGTTGTGCGGGCCGAAGGGGTCGCCCTCGGGGACATCGAAGGGGGGCATCGGGTGCTGCCTCGCTTTCGTGTGCGCGGGTGGGCCACGTGTCCGTGGCCGAGCCACACGTTACGGGGTCGCGTCCCGGCGGTCTCCTGTTACAGGGGACGACTTCCCGAGGCCGGGTCCGGTGGAGCGCTCGGTGTTCCGGTCACACGGGGAAACAGCTCTCATCCGGTCGCGATCCGGCGGCAGAGGACAGCAAAACGCACCCAATGCGAGGGCATACGGGCGTGGTGAATCGGACGGTCCTCTTGTCCGTATTCTCTGATCATGGCCGCACCCACCGATTGTTCTCTCATCGCCACCGACCTGGACGGGACGCTGCTGCGCGGTGACGACACCCTTTCCGACCGCTCCCTCGCCGCCCTCGCCCGGGCCGGACGGGCCGGTGCCCGGCACCTCGTGGTGACGGGCCGGCCGGCCCCCAGAGTGCGGCCGCTTCTCGACGACCTCGGCTGCACGGGGCTCGCGGTGTGCGGACAGGGGGCGCAGGTCTACGACGCCGCCGCGGGGCGGATGCTGTGGTCGGTCCGGCTGGACCGGGAGCTGGCGGAGACCGCGCTCGGCAAGATCGAGGCCGAGGTGGGGGAGGTGTACGCCGCGGTCGACCAGGACGGGGTCGACGGGCTGACGCTGATCGAGCAGGGCTACCGGATGCCGCACCCGACGCTGCCGTCGGTGCGGGTGGAGCGGCGCGACGACCTGTGGGCGAAGCCGATCAGCAAGGTGCTGCTGCGCCACCCGGCGCTGTCGGACGACGCGCTGGCGGCGGCGGCCCGCTCCGTGGTCGGCTCGCTGGCCACGGTCACCATGTCGGGGCCGGGCACGGTGGAGCTCCAGCCGTGCGGGGTCACCAAGGCGACGGGGCTGGCGCTGGCCGCCGAGCACCTGGGGCTGCGCCCCGAGGACACGATCGCCTTCGGGGACATGCCGAACGACGTCCCCATGTTCCGGTGGGCGGGCCACGGCGTCGCCATGGCCAACGCGCATCCGGAGCTGAAGGCGGTGGCCGACGAGGTCACCCTGTCGAACGAGGACGACGGCGTGGCCGTCGTCCTCGAGCGACTGTTCGGGCAGGTGGCCGGTGTCGGCCGTCAGAGGTCGGCTCAGTACGCGCCGAAGACGTTGTCGATCGAGCCGTAGCGGTCGGCGGCGTAGTTGCAGGCCGCGGCGATGTTGGCGACCGGGTCGAACGGGTCGAAGGCGGTGCCGGGCACGTGGTACGCCTGGAAGGTCGGGTCGATGACCTGCAGCAGGCCCTTCGACGGGGTGCCCTTCGCGGCGTTGGAGTCCCACAGGTTGATGGCGGCCGGGTTGCCGGACGACTCCCGCATGATGTTGCGGTGGATGGAGTCGTAGGAGCCGGGGATGCCGTTCTGCGCCATGATGTCCATCGCCTCGCGGATCCAGCCGTCGAGGTTGTCCGGGTACGCGGTCGTGGAGGCGGCGGTCGTGGCCTGGGCCGAGGGGGCCGCGGAGGCGCTGGTGGCCCCGAACAGCGGCAGCGCGACCACGGCGACGCCGGTGCCGGCGACGGCAAGGGTGCGGACGAGGCGACGGGGCGAAGCGAAAGCGGGCATGTCTGGGTCCTCTCCTACGCCTGCGAGGTGAGCTGTCGGGTTCGGGCGGGAGAGTGCCCGGCCGTGCCCCTGCGGGCATGGCTTCACCCCGAGCCGTCCCGGCGTGGTGTCCGGTACGGCGGCTTACCTGGGTCCCCCGCTCCTGCCGTGCGTGAGTTGGTCGTCGGGTGTGATGCGGGTGGCGGCAGGACTAGGCGTCCACCCGGCAGGCCCGGAACGTATGCGAGAGCAGATGTCGGGAACAAGTGCGACGATCACGCAACACCCCGTTTGATCTTGAGATGGGTGTTTTTGAACGTTTGATCCTTTGCGGTCGCCAAGCGTCAACTCCGTTGCGTGGAGCGGAAGGACGGGGGTGTGCGAGGGTGTCCCGGTGATCGCCCGGCGCGTGACTCACTTCACGGAACGGCGACCCCGAGCGCATTTGTGGCCAAGGGGAATTCGCTCACCAATAACGGCAAATCGGACCCAGGGGTGGGGCAGGATGGTTCAGGGGTCACTGTGTCCGGGAAGCTGAGGTATGTCCGTTGTTATCAGCCGAACAAAAACACTCCGCTTCTGATCCCGTATCGCCCTGCTTGTGACCCCGGGCCCTGGCGGTGATCGAAACCTGACCGGATACGCTGACTCGAGTGGTGGCAGCGACCTATCGACAAACCGTGTAACCGCCAGCAGACACCAGCAGACAGGAGACCCCTCGTGACCGTCGTCGGGCCGTTCGGGCTGAGCGTGCGGGACCAGGCTCTGGAAGCCGATGTCCAGGCCGGATTGACGGCTGTCGAGGAAGGGCTGCTCGAAGCCACCAAGAGCGAGGTGCCGTTCATCACGGAGGCCGCGCAGCACCTGGTGCGGGCCGGCGGCAAGCGGTTCCGCCCGCTGCTCGTCATGCTGGCCGCCCGGTTCGGCGACCCCTACGCGCCCGGCGTCGTGCCGTCGGCCGTCGTGGTGGAGCTCACCCACCTGGCCACGCTGTACCACGACGACGTGATGGACGAGGCCGAGGTGCGCCGCGGGGTCGCGAGCGCGAACGCCCGCTGGGGCAACTCGGTCGCCGTGCTCACCGGCGACTTCCTCTTCGCCCGCGCCTCCCACATCCTGGCCGACCTCGGCCCGGAGGCCGTGCGGGTGCAGGCCGAGGCGTTCGAGCGGCTGGTCACCGGCCAGATCCTGGAGACCGCGGGCCCTCAGGACGGCCGCGACCCGGTCGACCACTACCTGGACGTGCTCGGCGGCAAGACCGGCTCCCTCGTCGCCGTCTCCTGCCGCTTCGGCGCGATGATGTCCGGCGCCGACGAGACCGTCGTCGACGTCCTCACCCAGTACGGCGAGCGGCTCGGCGTCGCCTTCCAGCTCGCCGACGACGTCCTCGACATCGCCTCCGACTCCCACGAGTCCGGCAAGACCCCCGGCACCGACCTGCGCGAGGGCATCGCCACCCTCCCCGTGCTGCGCCTGCGCGAGCGGGCGGCCCGGCTAGGCCTCGCCGAGGACCTCGCCCTGTGCGAGCTGCTCGACTCCGACCTCACCGACGACACCCGGCACGCCGAGGCGCTGCGCCTGCTGCGCGCCCACCCGGCGCTCGGCCAGGCCCGCCGGGACACCGTGCGCTACGCCGAGGAGGCGCGCTCCGCGCTCGCCCCGCTGCCCGACGGCCCCGCCAAGTCGGCGCTGGTCGAGCTGTGCGACGCGGTGGTGCACCGGGCCGGCTGACCGGCTCCGGCCGGCCGTTCCGGTCGTCCTCCCCGACTGCCGCCCGGCCGTCGACCGACTGCCGCCCGGCCGTCGACCGGCTGCCGCCCGGCCGTCGACCGGCTGCCGCCCGGCCGTCCCCCGGCTGCCGCCCGGCCGTCCCCGTACGCCTCCGGTACCCGGGTGACCCCTACGGGGCGGGTGAGGGGCCGTGGTCCCGTGTCATACCGCAGCAGTACGCGCAGTTGAGCCCGCGGTCTGACGATTCCGTCCCCCCGATCTGGTCAGATGGACCACGACGGACAACACCACTTCTCACCGGTTCGGGTGAGAATGGCGGCCCGGGCCGAACGGGTGCGAGAACACGGACGGAAGCCGCCGCCGACCACGGAGGGCACACATGGCACCGAACGAGACCGACGACAGGACGACCGCGGGGGAGGCCGTGGAGCCGCGCGCCGGGCGCCGCAAGGCCGCGCGGTACGTGGTCCCCGTCACCGTGATGGGCGTGGCGGCCGCGACGATCGGACTCGTCCCGGCGCTCGCCGACTCCGGCGACCCCGACCTGCCCGACATCACCGCCGCGCAGCTCGTCGAGAAGATCGCGCAGTCGGACGTGGAGCGGCTGTCCGGCACCGTGAAGATCACCACCGACCTGGGGCTGCCGAACCTCGGCGGGCTGGAGAGCGGCCTGCTGTCCGGCGCGGCGGGCGGCGAGGACGGCGAGGGCGGCTCCTCCGCCGACCCGTCCGGCCGGCTCACCGAGCTGGCGTCCGGCACGCACACCCTGCGCGTCGCCGCCGACGGCCCGGACCGCCAGAAGCTGTCCCTGCTGGAGAACGCCGCCGAGTACAGCCTCATCCACAACGGCAAGGACGTCTGGGGCTACGACAGCGCGTCCAACGAGGTCTACCACGCCACCGTCGACGAGGCGGACGCCGAGGAGCGGACCGAGCAGCAGCCCCCGGCCACCCCGAAGGGCTGGGCGGAGCAGGCCCTGAAGGCGGTCGACGACACCACGTCCGTGAAGGTCGACGGCACCGCCCAGGTGGCAGGACGCGACGCCTACCGGCTGGTGGTCGAGCCCAGGCAGTCCGGCTCCACGGTCGGCGCCGTCAGCATCGCCGTGGACAGCGAGACGGGCATGCCGCTGAAGTTCACGCTCACTCCGTCGAGCGGCGGTTCGGCCGTCGTGGACGTCGGCTTCACCAAGGTGAGCTTCGACCGTCCGGACGCCTCCACGTTCGAGTTCACCCCGCCCAAGGGCGCCAAGGTGACCGAGGACACCGAACAGGACCGCGGCCACGGCGACTTCGGCAAGGCGCCGGAGCGCGGCCCGAAGTCCGAGGAGGACCTCGCCAAGGGCCTCGACGGGCTGCGGATGCTCGGCGAGGGCTGGAACACCGTCGCCACGTTCGACACCGGCGCCGGCGCGGGACTGCCCACCGAGGAGGAGGTCGGCGGCGACCTGGGCGGCTTCCTCGGCTCGCTCGGCGACCAGGTCGAGGGCGACTTCGGCAAGGGCACGGTGTTCAGCACCCGCCTGGTCAACGCCCTCGTCACGGAGGACGGCAAGGTCTACGTGGGTACGGTCACCAGGGACGCGCTGGTGAAGGCGGCCGAGGCGGGGAAGTAGGTCCCCGAGTCCGCCGACGCCGTGAGGGGAACGGGGGAGCCGATGGACGGGACGTCCGCCACGGAGCAGACGCGCGGGACGTCCGCCACGGAGCAGGCACGCGACGGGCGGTCCGAGGGTGACGCGGTGGTCGTCACCCGGGGGCTGACCAAGCGTTACCGCGGCGGACAGCTCGCCGTGGACGACCTGCACCTGACCGTCCCGGCGGGCAGCGTCTTCGGCTTCCTCGGCCCCAACGGCTCCGGCAAGACGACCACCATCCGCATGCTGATGGGCCTGATCGAGCCGACCTCCGGGACGGCGCACGTGCTGGGGCGCCCCATGCCCCGCTCCGCGCGCGCCGTCCTGCCGCACGTCGGCGCCCTCATCGAGGGCCCCGCCCTCTACGGCTTCCTCTCCGGCCGCGACAACCTCCTCCGCTACGACGCCGCCGACCCCACTGCGGACCCCCGCACCCGCGCGGCCCGTGTCGCCGCCGCCCTGGACCGGGTGGGCCTCACGGCCGCGTCCGGCAAGAAGGCGCGGGCGTACTCCCTCGGCATGAAGCAGCGCCTCGGTCTCGCCGCCGCCCTGCTGCGGCCCCGCCGGCTGCTGGTGCTGGACGAGCCGACCAACGGCCTCGACCCGCAGGGCATGCGGGAGATCCGCGGGCTCGTCCGCGAACTCGCCACCGACGGCACGACCGTCTTCCTCTCCTCCCACCTGCTCGACGAGATCGAGCAGGTCTGCACGCACGTCGCGGTGATGGCACGCGGCCGGCTGATCACGCAGGGGCAGGTCGCCGAGCTGGCCGCGGGCGCCCGGGGCCGCCTGGTGGTCACCACCCCCGACCCGGCGGACGCGGCCCGGGTGCTGAAGGAGCAGGGGCTCGCCGACGTCGTCGCGGACGGCGACCGGGTGAGCGCCGAGCCGCCCGAACGGGACCTCGCCGAGGTGAACGCCGCGCTGGTCACGGCGGGCGTGCGGGTACGCGGCTTCGGGGTCGAACGGGCGTCGCTGGAGGACGCGTTCGTGGCGCTGACGGGGGAGGGGTTCGATGTCGCGGGCTGAGACGGTGAGCGCGCCGGTCGCCGAAGCATCCGTACGGGCGCGTCCGCTGTGGACCCTCGGCCTCTTCCGGGACGAGCTGCGCACCACCTTCCGCCGCTGGCGCACCCTCGCCCTGCTGGGCGTGCTGGCCGCCGTGCCGGTGCTGGTCGGGATCGCCGTACGGATCGAGACCGGCGACGGCTCGTCCGGGGGCGGCGGCGGAGGACCCGCGTTCGTCTCGCAGATCACCAACAACGGCCTGTTCCTGGTCTTCACCGCGCTCGCCGCGACCCTGCCGTTCTTCCTGCCCATGGCGGTCGGCGTGGTCGCGGGCGACGCCGTGGCCGGAGAGGCGGGCGCCGGCACCCTGCGCTACCTGCTGGTCGCCCCCGCGGGCCGCACCCGCCTGCTGCTCACCAAGTACGCGACGGTCATGGTGTTCTGCCTGGCCGCCACCCTGGTGGTCGCCGTCTCGGCGCTGGCCGTCGGCGCGCTGCTGTTCCCGCTGGGCGACCTGACCACCATCTCGGGCACGAGCATCACCTTCGCCGAGGGCCTGGTCCGCGCCCTGCTGATCGCCCTGGTCGTCGCGGCGTCCCTGCTCGGGGTGGCGGCGCTGGGCCTGTTCATCTCCACCCTGACCAACAGCGGCATCGCGGCGATGGCCACCACGGTCGGCCTGCTCATCACGGTCCAGATCCTCGACCAGATCCCGCAACTGCACGCCGTGCACCCGTACCTGTTCTCCCACCACTGGCTGTCGTTCGCGGACCTGATGAGGGAACCGGTCCACTGGGACGACCTGACGAAGAACCTGGGGCTCCAGGCCCTGTACGCGGCGGTCTTCGGCTCGGCGGCGTGGGCGCGGTTCACGACGAAGGACGTCACGGCGTAGACACCCAGGCGCGCGGGGAACTGCGCGACCAGCCCCCACCGAGCGGTGGGTGAAGGCACTGCCGCCTCACGAAGCCGGCCGGAGGGCGGTGACCGCGCCGCGCCGTTCCGCCTCCTGCGCCACTGCGAGCAGCAACCCCTCACGATCGTGGCCGGCGACGAACTGAACCCCCGCCGGGCACCCGTCGGCCCCGACACCTGCCGGAACGCTGAACGCCGGGTGACCACTGAGGTTGAACGCCCAGGTCAGCGAGGTGGAGTAGACGTCACCGGGCCCCTCGTGGCCATGAGGCGACGTGGGAGCCGTCGGGGTGATCAGCAGATCGGCGCAGCCGAAAAGCGTATGCAGCCGGGCCTCGTTGACGGCCCGAACGCGACGCGCGTCCCCGGAATCCGCACCCGGGGTGCGCAGGGCGAGCCAGGCAGGACCGGGGTCGAGGAGAGACAACGCGACCGGTGGCCGCACAAGCCGCACCACCCCCGCCGCGACCAGCCGCTCGACCGCCTCCCGCGCGAGAGCGACAGGCTCCGGGCCGGGGGAGGCGAACCCCAGATCGGGCGACCAGACCGCGGTGAGCGGGAAGCAAGGCACGGACGGATCCCGCCCGGAAACGACCCGCCACCACAGACCCGCGTCAGCGCCCGTACGCGCAAGAATCCCCGGCGCCACCAGCCCCGTAGGGTCGCCCGACGGAAACCGCCCGCCCGTGGCCTTCAACCCGAGCACCCCGCACCACGCCGCCGGTATCCGCACCGAGCCCGCCCCGTCCGCGCCCGTCGCCAGCGGCACCAGCCCGGCCGCCACCGCCACCGCCGCCCCGGCCGAGGACCCGCCCGGCGTACGGTCCGCCCGCCACGGGTTGACCGTACGGCCGCGCGCCCCCAGCCCCCACGTCTGCCAGGGCGTCCCCGGGCCCGGCACCGACGTGGCGCCCACGGCCACCGCACCGGCCGCGAGCAGCGGTTCCGCCGCGCGCAGTCCGCGCCGCCCCTTGACCGCGACCGGCACCCCGGCCAGCGGCGGGCGCTCCCCGGCGGCGACCCGCGCGTCCACCTCGGCCGCCCGCCGCAGCGCCTCCTCCTCCCACACGTCGAGGAACGCGCACAGCACCGGATCGGCGCGTTCGATCCGCGTCAGCGCCTCCCCGGCCACGTCCACGGCCCGGCGCGCGCCCGCGCACACGGCGTCCGCGATCTCCAGCGCGCCGTCCTCGCTCATCGCAGGGCACCGGTGAGACGGGCCAGCGGCTCCGTCTCGCGCGGCGGCCGGCCGCCCAGGTCGCCGAGGCGCCAGTCGGGCACCCACGGCACCCGGTACACGTCGATCAGTTGCTCGATCAGCCGCACCCGTTGCGCGAGGGGGCGCGGAAGCCGGCCGGGCGCATCCGCGACGAGGACGACGGCGTCCAGGTCGAGCCCGTGCGGCGCCTCACCGCGCCGGAACAGGCCGACGGCCGGCAGCACCGCGTCCAGCCCGGCCGCGTGGGTGCGGGCGGCCAGCAGCACCGAACGCGGGGCGTCGGGGCCGGGCCAGGACCGCCCGCAGTCGTGGCCACCGTAGACCGCGGCGAGCGTGGAGACGCCCGCGCCGCCGTGCAGACCGACCCAGGAGAAACGCCGGGCCGTCGCCCGGGCGGGCGCAGGCCCCGGAGAGTCCGCCTCCGGTGCCGACACCGGTCCCCGAAGCCAGATCTCCGGTCCCTGTCCCGTGCCTGTTCGCATGTCCCTCTCCTGCTCGGCGGGTCGATCGTCCATGCTCCGCGCCCGGTACGGAACCGGGGCCGACAGCCCTTGGGACGAGCCTGTGACAACGCGGTGACGTGCACAGCGCGCGCGAGCGGACACACTCGACGGTAGGTGTACGACCCGAATGAGGGAACGATGTCTCGACTCAGCCGCGAGAAGAAGCGGGAACAGCAGCAGGCCGCGGACGCGGCGAACCGTGCGGCGGTGCCGGTCGACGTCCGCGTTCCGTCCGACGGGTCGGACGAGCCGGGCGCCTACGTCGACGGCGTGCGGGTGATCGCGGGCCCGGGCGAGGAGATCCAGCAGGCCGTGCTGAACCGCCTGCACCGCATCGCCCTCGCCACCGGCCACGCCGTGCACGCGACCGTGCGCGACGAGCGCATCGGGTACGTCGTCCCGCTCCGGGTCGCCCCGGACGGCTCCAGCGCGTTCGCGGCACAGCCGGTGCAGTTGCGAGGCGAGCGGGACAGGGAAGAGGCGTCCTCCGAGACGCCGTCCTCCGGGACAGCCCCGGCTCCGGAGGCACCGCGGGGCCCGGCACCGTCGCCGGAGGGGGCGCATACGGCGCTCCCGTCCCCGCCCTTCGCACCGGGCAACGACCGCCCGACCCACCTGCTCCGCCCGGTACCGGAGTCGGAGGCACCGGAAGATCTCTGGCCGGCACCGGCACCGGCATCGGCGTCCGACGCCCGGCAGCTTGAGACCCCGGCGGCTCCGGGCGCCGTTCCGCCGTTCGACGCCCGGCAGCCTGGGACCCCGGCGGCTCCTGGCGCCGTTTCGGCGTCCGGCACCTCCGGGTCCGGCACCTCCGGGTCCGGCACCTCCGGGTCCGGCACCTCCGGGTCCGGCACCTCCGGGTCCGACACCTCCGTGTCCGGAAGCCCCGCCCCCGGGTCCGCGGCCCCCTACGACTCCCCGCCCACCTTCCGTCTCCGCAGGGTCACCCCGCCGCCCGGCACGGTCGCACCGTCCACGGGCGTCTTCGGCCCGCCCCCGGACATGGCGGCGCGCCCGCACCCCGCCGAGCCCGTAGCGACGACCGATCCCGCCCCCGCCCCCGCCCGCACCCCCGACCGCGACCTCGAGGCCGCGCTCGCCGTCGACCCGGACCCCCGCCCCACCCCGCCGCGCGGTTTCGACGCCGTCGCGGAGGCCGTGCTGGGCGACGAGCCCGCCGCACCCGAGGGCAGCCCCCTCGCCGACCCGATGGAGCGGATCAACGAGGCCGTGCGCTCGGGCCGCATCGACACGGCCGCGCGCCTCGCCGACGAGACGCTGGAGCACGCCGTGCAGACCCTCGGGGCCGAGCACCCGGAGGTGCTGCGCCTACGGGAGCTGACCGCGTACATCGCCTACCTGGCCGGCGAGCCGGTGCGCGCCTTCCGGCTCTCCCTTGACCTCGCCGTCGCCTGCCGCCGCGCGGGCGACGAGGAGGCCGCCTACGGCAACGTCCGCAGCGCCGCCACCGCGTGGCGCGGAGTACGCGACCCCCTGCTCGGCCTGGAACTGGGAGGCGACCTGATCGCGCTGTGGACCGAGCTGGCCTCCGAGGGCGGCCCCGCCGCCGACGAGGAGGAGGAGCTGGACTCCGCCCGCGCCCGCATGGCCCGCCTCACGACCCGCGCCCGCGACCTCGGGTGATGCCCGCAGGGGTCTAGTGAAGGCAGAACTCGTTCCCCTCCGGATCCGCCATCACGACCCAGCTCCCGGAGGGCTCCTCCACCCGCCGCAGCACCCGGGCGCCGAGCCCTTCCAGCCGGGCCAATTCCTCGTCACGGCGGTCGGCGCCGGGGTGCAGGTCGAGGTGGAGCCGGTTCTTGACCGTCTTCTCCTCCGGCACCCGCTGGAACAGCAGCCGCCGGCCGCGCCCGGTGCCGCTCTCCTCCTCGTAGGGGTCGTCGGGGTGCCGCACGGCGGCCAGGTCGCGCCAGGCGCGGCGGCCGTGCGACATCACCGTGAGCGACTCGGGGACGGCCCCGGCGGCGAGGAGCTTCTCGATGAGCGGGCTGTTGTCCTCGACCACGTAGTGCAGGGCGGCGGCCCAGAAGTCCGCCTGGGCGTGCGGGTCGGCCGTGTCGACGACGACCTTCCAGTGCACCGGCGTGGCCGGCGTAGGTGTCTGCGTCATGCGCCCGTTATAGGGGACGGCACCGACAACGCCGTCCCGCCGCGCGCTACGGCTTGGTCGCCGGCGCCTTCGCCGCTTCCGCCTCTGCCTCCGCCTCACTCACCGCCTCGCTCACCGGCGCGGCGACCGGCGCGGCGACCGGCACGGCGCCTCCGGCGCCCGGCGTGACGGCGGTGTCGCCCGCACCGGTGCGGCGGCCGGACAGCGCGCGGGCGGCACGGCGGGCGGTGCGCAGCGCGTCCCAGGTGAGCAGGGTGAGCGCCAGCCACACCAGGGCGAACCCGGCCCAGCGCTCGGGCGGCATGGCCTCCTTGAAGTAGAGGATGCCGAGCAGGAACTGGAAGACCGGCGCCAGGTACTGCAGCAGCCCCAGCGTGGACAGCGGCACGCGGATCGCCGCGGCGCCGAAGCAGACGAGGGGGAGCGCGGTGACGATGCCGGTCGCGGCGAGCAGCAGCGCGTGCCCCGCGCCCTCGGCGCCGAAGGTCGACTCGCCCTGGGCGCCCAGCCACACGAGGTAGCCGAGGGCGGGCAGGAACTGGATCGCGGTCTCGGCGGCCAGCGACTCGATGCCGCCGAGGTTGACCTTCTTCTTCACCAGACCGTAGATCGCGAAGGAGAAGGCGAGACACAGGGAGATCCACGGCGGCCGGCCGTAGCCGACGGTGAGGACGACGACCGCGAGGGCGCCGACGCCGACGGCGGCCCACTGGGCGGGCCGCAGGCGTTCCTTCAGCAGCAGGACGCCGATGGCTATGGTGACCAGCGGGTTGATGAAGTAGCCGAGGGACGCCTCGACGACGTGGCCGGAGTTGACCGACCAGATGTAGACGCCCCAGTTGACGGTGATGACCGCGGCGGCCACCGTGATCAGGGCCAGCTTGCGCGGCTGCCGCACCAGCTCGCCGATCCACGCCCAGCGGCGGACCACGGCCAGCGCGGCCACGACGAAGACCAGCGACCACACCATCCGGTGGGCCAGGATCTCCACGGCGCCCGCGGGCTTGAGCAGGGGCCAGAACAGGGGGACGAGTCCCCACATCCCGTACGCCGCGAAGCCGTTCAGCAGTCCTGTGCGCCGCTCTGCGGCCGGCTTCCCGGTCACGGGCCCTCCAACGTGTTCCGACGCGTCCCCTGGTCAGCCGTGGGACCGCCGACGCGCGCGCGGAACCCACCCGGACGAAGGTAACGCCGCACACCCCCACGTGTCATGTCCGTACCGGTATACGGTCATGACGGGTGGGGGTGCGGACGGTCCGGGCCCGCCCTGGGTCAGTCCTTCAGCGCGGCGGCGATCGCCTCCGCGAGCGGGGTCGTCGGGCGGCCGATCAGCCGGGACAGGTCACCGCTGTCGACCACCAGCTCGCCCTTCGCGATCGCCGCGTCCACACCGGCGAACGTGGCCGCCACCGGCTCGGGCAGCCCCGCGCCGGTGAGGATGCCGGTGAGAGCCTCGGTCGTGACCGGGTTGTAGACGATCTCCCGGCCGGTCTGCCGGCTCAGCTCGGCCGCGTACTCGGCGAAGCTCCACGCCTCGTCGCCGCCCAGCTCGTACGTCGTGTTCTCGTGCCCCTCGCCGGTCAGCACCGCGACGGCGGCGGCCGCGTAGTCGGCCCGGGAGGCGGAGGAGACCCGGCCCTCGCCCGCGGCGGCGACCACCGCGTCGTGCTCCAGCACCGGGGCCAGGTTCTCGGTGTAGTTCTCGTGGTACCAGCCGTTGCGCAGCAGCACGTACGGCACGCCCGAGTCGAGCAGCGCCCGCTCGGTGCCGCGGTGGTCGTCGGCGAGCGCGGCGGCCAGCGAGCCGGGCGCGCTGGTGTAGGCGAGCAGGGCGACGCCGGCCGCCTTGGCCGCGTCGATCACGACGGAGTGCTGCCGCACCCGGCCCCTGTCGAACTCGTTGCCCGAGATCAGCAGCACCTTGTCACCGGCCGCGAACAGGCCGTCGAAGGTCTCCGGCGCGTTGTAGTCGGCGGCCGCGACCCGCACACCGCGCTCCGCGAGGTCGGCCACCTTCTCCGGGCTGCGCACGACCGCGGTGACCTGCCCGGCCGGGACCTTCTCCAGCAGCTGCTCCACCACATGACGGCCGAGCTTCCCGCTGGCTCCGGTGACGACGATGCTCATGATGCGACCACTCCTCGGGATGTGTGGGTAGGCACTAACTGTACGACGGGCGCTAACTTCTGGAAAGTGTACTGCCGGGGGAGCGGAAACGCTTCGGCGTGCTCTACGATCACGCTCGCGCGTGTCGCCGCCGCGGGGTTCCCGACCTCCGCCTGCGAGCCGTCGCATCGCAATCGGGGGGTGCGAGGAGCGGACACGCATCACCGGGAGGGACCCGTCCATGAGGAAACGTTTCAAGCGGGGTGTCGCGGCGCTCGTCGGCCTCACGCTGGCCGGCACCGGCCTCACCGTCGCGACCGCCGCCCCGGCGGCGGCGAGCTCGTACGACTGCCCGTCCGGCTACTTCTGCGGGTGGTCGGGCGAGAGCGCCGACGGCACGATGTGGAAGACGAGCAAGAGCCTCGGCGACCTGGGCAGCTGGGACGACAAGATCCGCTCGTACGTCAACCGTACGAGCCTGATCGCCTGCCTGTACGACGACATGAACTACGACTCGTGGGGTGGCTACTTCCCTCAGGACCCGAACACGCCCGGCGAGTACAGCAGCTCCCCGACAGCGACGATCAGCTCCATCAAGTTCGTCCGCACCGAGCGTGAGTGCGACCGGCCCGCCTACCCGGGCTGGTACTCCGAGCCGTCCCCCACGGCCGCCGGCTTCGGCGACATGAACGGCGACCGCCGGGCCGACGTCATCACCCGTGACATGGCCGGACGCCTCTGGTTCACGCCGGGCGACGACACCGGCCGGCTCATCGGCTCGGGCGGCTGGAACGCCATGAACACCCTCACCCGGCACGGCGACTTCACCGGCGACGGCCGCGAGGACCTCATCGCCCGGGAGAAGGCCACCGGCAGGCTGTGGCTCTACCCCGGCACCGGCACCGGCTCCCTCGGCGGGCGCAAGCTGCTCGGCGCGAGCGGCTGGAACTCGATGAACCACATCACCGCCTACGGCGACCTGACCGGCGACGGCCGCTCCGACCTGATCGCCGTCCAGAAGTCCACGGGCGCCCTGTGGCTGTACCCGGGCGCCTCCGGTTCCAAGCTGGGCGCGCGGAAGCAGATCGGCTCGGGCGGCTGGAACGGCATGAACGCCCTGGCCGGCATGGGCGACGTGACCGGCGACGGCCGCCCCGACCTGTACGCCCGCGAAAAGGCCACCGGCAAGCTGTGGCTGTACCCGGGCACCTCCACCGTCCGGCTCGGCGCCCGCAAGCTCGTCGGCAGCGGCGGCTGGAACACGATGGAGCACCTGATCCCGGTCGGTGACTTCAGTGGCGACGGGCGTCCCGACCTGGCCACCGTGACCAACGAGAAGTACAGGATCGATGGCGTCGCGGGCCAGCTGGGCCAGCTGATCACCTATCGCGGCCGGGCCGGCGGAACTCTGTACGGACCCCAGCGGACCGACAGCGAGTGGTGGGGCCTCAGCGACTTCTGCTGACCCGGCTTGACGGGACAGGGCCCCGGCAACCGTTGTGGATGCCGGGGCCCTCTCGCGTCTCTCGCGTCTCGGTGCTCAGCCGACGACGGTCCAGGTGTCGCCGCCGGCGAGGAGTGCGGCGAGGTCGCCCTTGCCGTGCTGGTCGACGGCGGTGTCGAGCTGGTCGGCCATGAGGGTGTCGTAGACGGGCCGGTCGACGGAGCGGAACACGCCGATGGGGGTGTGGTGCAGGGTGTCGGGGTCGGCGAGCCGGGACAGGGCGAACGCGGTCGTCGGGGACGGGTTGTGGGCGTCGTGGACGAGGATGTCCGCCTCGTTGCCGGGTGTGACGGCGACGGCCTTCAGGTCACCGGTGGCCGGGTCGCGGACCACGCCCTTGGAGGCGTCGGAGCCGAAGCGGATCGGCTGCCCGTGCTCCAGCCGGATCACCGCCTCCTCGGCCTGCTGACGGTCCTTGAGGACCTCGAAGGCGCCGTCGTTGAAGATGTTGCAGTTCTGGTAGATCTCCACCAGCGCCGTGCCCGGGTGGCCGGCGGCCTGGCGCAGCACCTCGGTGAGGTGTTTGCGGTCGGAGTCGACGGTGCGGGCGACGAAGGACGCCTCGGCGCCGATGGCCAGCGAGACGGGGTTGAAGGGCGCGTCGAGCGAGCCCATCGGGGTCGACTTGGTGATCTTGCCGACCTCGGAGGTGGGGGAGTACTGGCCTTTGGTGAGGCCGTAGATGCGGTTGTTGAACAGCAGGATCTTGAGGTTGACGTTGCGGCGCAGGGCGTGGATGAGGTGGTTGCCGCCGATGGACAGCGCGTCGCCGTCGCCGGTGACGACCCACACGCTCAGGTCGCGGCGGGAGGTGGCGAGGCCGGTGGCGATGGCGGGGGCGCGGCCGTGGATGGAGTGCATCCCGTAGGTGTTCATGTAGTACGGGAAGCGGGAGGAGCAGCCGATGCCGGAGACGAACACGATGTTCTCCCGGGCCAGGCCCAGTTCCGGCATGAAGCCCTGCACGGCGGCCAGCACGGCGTAGTCACCGCAGCCCGGGCACCAGCGCACCTCCTGATCGGACTTGAAGTCCTTCATCGTCTGCCTGCCCTCGGCCTTCGGCACGAGCTGGAGCAGCGTCTCGGCGTCAGTCATCGATGGCCTCCTTCAGCGCCGCGGCGAGCTGCTCCGCCTTGAACGGCATGCCGTTGACCTGGTTGTACGAGCGGGCGTCGACCAGGTACTTCGCCCTGATGAGCGTGGCGAGCTGCCCGAGGTTCATCTCGGGAATCACCACCTTGTCGTATCCGCGCAGGACCTCGCCGAGGTTCTTCGGGAAGGGGTTGAGGTGGCGCAGGTGGGCCTGCGCGACCGGCTGCCCGGCCTTCCGCAGGCGCCGTACCGCCGCGGTGATCGGCCCGTACGTCGAGCCCCAGCCGAGCACGAGCAGGCGGGCGGTGCCGTCCGGGTCGTCCACGTCGAGGTCGGGCACGGTGATGCCGTCGACCTTGGCCTGGCGGGTACGGACCATGAAGTCGTGGTTGGCCGGGTCGTAGGAGATGTTCCCGGTGCCGTCCTGCTTCTCGATCCCCCCGATCCGGTGCTCCAATCCCGGCGTCCC
Organism: Streptomyces sp. P9-2; assembly: GCF_051903975.1. Taxonomy (NCBI): domain Bacteria; kingdom Bacillati; phylum Actinomycetota; class Actinomycetes; order Kitasatosporales; family Streptomycetaceae; genus Streptomyces; species Streptomyces sp. P9-2. The sequence continues at coordinate 860,299 of NZ_CP192633.1, read as the reverse complement.
CGGGACCGCCCAGGGGCGGGCCAGGGTGTGCGGGTCGCGCTTGTAGGGCCAGAACACCTCCGCGCCGTCGGCGGTGGTGTGGTTGGGGCCCTGCGCGAACTGCACCGTCAGATCCGGCAGCTCCTCCAGCTCCGGGATCCGCCACGGCTCGCTGCCGTTGGCCAGATACCCGTCCGAGAGCAGGAACACCGGGGTGCGGTAGGCCAGCGCGATCCGCGCCGCCTCCAGCGCCGCGTCGAAACAGTCCGCCGGCGTGCGCGGGGCGACGACCGGCACCGGCGCCTCACCGTTACGGCCGTACATCGCCTGCAGCAGATCCGCCTGCTCCGTCTTCGTCGGCAGCCCGGTCGACGGGCCGCCACGCTGGATGTCCACCACCAGCAGCGGCAGCTCCAACGACACCGCAAGCCCGATCGTCTCCGACTTCAGCGCCACACCCGGACCGGAGGTGGTGGTCACCGCCAGCGACCCGCCGAACGCCGCCCCCAGCGCCGCCCCGATCCCGGCGATCTCGTCCTCCGCCTGGAACGTGCGCACACCGAAGTTCTTGTGCCGGCTCAGCTCGTGCAGGATGTCCGAGGCCGGAGTGATCGGATACGAGCCCAGGAACAGCGGCAGGTCCGCCTGACGCGAGGCCGCGATCAGCCCGTACGACAGGGCCAGATTCCCGGAGATGTTGCGGTAGACGCCCGGCGGGAACGCCGCCGCCGCCGGCGCCACCTCGTAGGAGACCGCGAAATCCTCCGTCGTCTCCCCGAAGTTCCAGCCCGCCCGGAACGCCGCGATGTTCGCCGCCGCGATGTCCGGCTTCTTCGCGAACTTCGACCGCAGGAACTTCTCCGTCCCCTCCGTCGGCCGGTGATACATCCACGACAGCAGACCCAACGCGAACATGTTCTTGCTGCGCTCGGCCTCCTTCCGGGTGAGGTCGAACTCCTTCAGCGCCTCCACCGTCAGCGTGGTCAGCGGCACCGGGTGCAGGTGGTAGCCGTCCAGCGAGCCGTCCTCCAGCGGGCTGGCGTCGTAGCCGACCTTCTGCATCGCCCGCTTGGTGAACTCGTCGGTGTTGACGATGATCTCCGCCCCGCGCGGCAGGTCGCCGATGTTCGCCTTCAGCGCGGCCGGGTTCATCGCCACCAGCACGTTCGGCGCGTCACCGGGCGTGAGGATGTCATGGTCGGCGAAGTGCAGCTGGAACGACGACACACCCGGCAGGGTGCCGGCGGGGGCGCGGATCTCGGCGGGGAAGTTCGGCAGCGTGGAGAGGTCGTTGCCGAAGGACGCGGTCTCCGAGGTGAAACGGTCACCGGTGAGCTGCATCCCGTCACCCGAGTCCCCCGCGAACCTGATGATCACTCGGTCGAGCCGGCGGACGCCCTTCGTTCCCGCCGCTGTGCGCTGCTCTCCTACGACTGTTCCGTCGGCCTGCTCCGCTGGGCTGCTGACCTGGCTGGTCACTGAACTGGACCTCCTCGAGGCGGCTGTCCGGGACGGCCTTCCCGCAGGCCTTCCCCGCATAAACCCTACGACCGAGAGGGGTGCTTACCCTGAAGGATTCGAGTGAACGATCCAGATGGTGGACATGGAGCCGAGACGCCCGCCCCCGGACCCTCAGGAGTTCCCGCCGTCCCCTCAGGACTTCAAGTACGTCAGCACCGCCAGGACCCGCCGGTGGTCGCCGTCGCTCGGGGACAGCCCCAGCTTCAGGAAGATGTTGCTGACGTGCTTCTCCACCGCGCCGTCGCTCACCACCAGCTGCCGCGCGATCGCCGAGTTCGTCCGCCCCTCCGCCATCAGCCCCAGCACCTCGCGCTCGCGCGGGGTGAGCCCCGCCAGGACGTCCTGCTTACGGCTGCGGCCCAGCAGCTGCGCCACCACCTCCGGGTCCAGTGCCGTGCCGCCCTGGGCCACCCGGACCACCGCGTCCACGAACTCGCGCACCTCGGCCACCCGGTCCTTCAGCAGATAGCCGACGCCCCGGCTGGACCCGGCGAGCAGCTCGGTGGCGTACCGCTCCTCCACGTACTGCGACAGCACCAGCACCCCGACACCCGGATGGCTCTTGCGCAGCTGCACCGCGGCCCGTACGCCCTCGTCGGTGTGCGTCGGCGGCATCCGCACGTCGGCGACCACCACGTCCGGCAGCTGGTCCTGCCGCGCCAGGTCGTCCACCGTCCTGATCAACGCGTCCCCGTCGCCGACCCCGGCCACCACCTCGTGCCCCCGGTCGGTGAGCAGCCGGGTCAGGCCCTCCCGCAGCAGCACCGAATCCTCGGCGATGACCACCCGCACCTTGTCCTCCACGTCCTCGTCCCCCCAAAGCACTGCTCCGGGCCCGCCCTTGTGGCGGGCCCGGCCGTCGGGTCCAGCATTTCAGCATCCGGGGGAGGACGGGCCGGGGCGACGCGATCGGGGGGGGTGTCGTCATCGCGCGCGCCGGCCGCCCCGGGTCTGCCCGGGTCCGCCCCGGGTCTGCCCGGGTCTGCCCGGGTCCGCCCCGGGTCTGCCCGGGTCCGCCCCGGGTCCGCCCGGGTCCGCCCCGGGTCCGCCCTCCGGGCGTTCGGCGGGCGATCCGCCGGCTGCAGCCCGTGGTCCCGCCCGGACCCGCCCCCGGCCCGCCCTGGCCCGGTCCGGCGGATCACGCCGCGGCTCCGGGCCGCGGGGCCCGGCACCGGCGCGCGTCACCGGGCGGGTGCGCACCCCTCGGGGGCCCGCACCCGCCCGTACGTCCGTCCGCCGCACCGCTCCTCACCCCGCGGTCATCGCGCCCGCTCCGCACGCCACGGCAGCTCCGCCGTCACCCTCGTCGGACCGCCCTCCGGCGAGTCCACCACGAGGATCCCGTCCACCGCGTCCAGCCGCTCCGCCAGACCCGCCAGCCCGGAACCGCGCGACAGGTCCGCGCCGCCCACGCCGTTGTCCACCACCTGGAGCATCAGCCGGTCCTCCGACCGCCACACCTCCACGGCCGCCCAGGTCGCACGGCTGTGCTTACTGACGTTCTGCAGCAGCTCCGAGACCGTGAAGTAGGCGATGCCCTCGATCGCCGGCGCCGGCCGCTCCGACAGGTCCACCTCCACCTGCACCGGCACCGTGCACCGCGAGGCGACCGACGAGAGCGCCGCGTCCAGACCGCGGTCGGTGAGGACCGCCGGGTGGATGCCCCTGGCCAGGTCCCGCAGTTCCTGCAGGGCCGTCTTCACCTCGCCGTGCGCCTCGTCCACCATCCGCGCCGCGGCCCGCGGGTCCTCCCGCAGCTTCTCCTTCGCCAGGCCCAGGTCCATCGCCAGGTTCACCAGCCGTGCCTGCGCCCCGTCGTGCAGGTCCCGCTCGATGCGCCGCAGGTCCGCCGCCGCCGTGTCCACCACGACCCCGCGGTCCGACTCCAGCTCCACGACCCGGGTCGCCAGCCGCGACGGGCCCAGCAGCCCGTGCACCATCCCCCGGTCCACCGTCGTCAGCGCCCGCACGAGCCACGGCGTGGCCAGCGTGAACAGCAGACCCACGCCCGCCGTCACCGCGATCTCGAACGGGTTGTCCAGGTAGATCGCGTGCTGCTCGTCGCCGTACAGCTGTATGCCGTCCTGGCCCGCGTACATCGGGAGCACCCAGAACCACAGCGGGTATGTCACCAGCGTCCAGCCCACCGACCAGAAGGTGACGGTCACCGCGAAGGACAGCACCGCCCACGGCAGCTGCAGCACCGAGTACAGCAGCGCCCGCCATGAGGCGCCGCTCTTCAGCACGGCCCCGATCCATCCCATGAACCCCTGCCGCTTCAGCCGCAGCGGCTCCGGCTCGCCCACGTCGAGGCCGAGCAGCCCGCGCGCCCGCGCCCGCTCCACCGCCCCGATGCCCCGGCACCCGGCGAGCGCCGCCGCCAGCACCGGCACCCCGAGGAACGTCACCAGCAGACCCGCGCCCAGCGACACCATGGTGACCGCGTAGGTGAACAGCAGGATGCTCATCGGCAGGCTCAGCAGCACATAGGCCAGCTCCCGCCAGGCGCGCCCCTCGACCGGCGCCCGCAGCGCCGCAGGCATCCGGTGCCGCCGTCCCCCCACGCCTTGCGCGTGTCCGGGCCCGGTGGGGAGCCCGTAGCCCTGTCCGTACTCCGTGGCCATCGGCGTCGTCCTTCTCCTCGTCCGGCGGCTGTGCTGTCGTACCACCAGAGTGCTGCGCCGCAGGTCGGCGGGGAATGAAGGCCGTCGCAGTCTTCGGAGGGGGGTTTTCCCTACCTGCGGCCGCGGGCGGACGCCCCCTTCCCCGGCGCCTTACCGGCCGGCGTGCCGGAGCGGTCCCGCCACGGCAGCTCCGCCGTCACCGTCGTCGGACCGCCCTCGGGGGAGTCCACGACGAACAGCCCGTCCACCGCGCCCAGCCGCTCGGCCAGCCCCTTCATGCCCGTACCGCCGTCGAGGCTCGCCCCGCCCACGCCGTCGTCCCGCACCTGGAGGAACAGCCGGTTCTCCGACCGCCACGCCTCCACCGACGCCGACCGGGCCCGGCTGTGCTTGCTGACGTTCTGCAGCAGCTCCGAGACCGTGAAGTAGGCGATGCCCTCGATCGCGGGCGCCGGCCGTTCCTCCAGGTCGACGGTGACCGCCACCGGCACCGTGCAGCGCGCGGCGACCGACGACAGGGCCGCGTCCAGGCCCCGGTCGGTGAGGACCGCCGGGTGGATGCCGCGCGCCAGGTCCCGCAGCTCCTGCAGCGCCAGCTTCACCTCGCCGTGCGCCTCCTCGACCATCGACGCCGCCGCGTCCGGGTCCTCCAGCAGCTTCTCCTTGGCCAGGCCCAGCCCCATCGCCAGGTTCACCAGCCGGGCCTGCGCCCCGTCGTGCAGGTCCCGCTCGATGCGGCGCAGGTCCGCGGCCGCCGTGTCCACCACGACACCGCGGTCCGACTCCAGCTCCGCGATGCGCTTCTCCAGCTCGTCCGACGGCGAGAGCAGGCCCCGCACCATCGCCCGGTCCACGTCCGCCATCACCCGCACCACGAACGCCAGCACCGGCCACAGCACGAACAGCCCGGTCAGCGAGACGGTGAAGGTGACGACGCCCCACGGCATCCGTATCAGCGTGTACAGGCACGTCCGCCAGCCCACCGGGTCCTTGACCGCCTGCCACAGCCCCGGCCAGAACCCGCCGGACCTCCGCCACGGCAGCGGGCTCGGCTCGTCCACCCGCACCCCGAGCATCGCCCTCGCGCGCGCCCGCTCGAACCGGCCGAACTGCCGCGCCCCCGCCAGGCCGAGCGCGAGCAGCGGCAGACCGATCACCGTGACGGTCAGGCCCACACCGACGGACAGCGCGGTCACCGTGTAGACGAAGCCGACGAGCGACACCGGGAGGTTCGTCAGGAGATGCGCGATCTCCTTCCAGGTGTGCGCGTCGTAGGCGAAGCGGGCCGGCGGCGGGCGGTCGCCCGGTCCGGCCGGCTGCGGGATCGGTTCGGTCATGGGCCTAGCCTGCCGGGCGCCGGGGGGCCCGCGCCATGAGGCGGACCGCCAACCTGAACTGAGGAAAACCCCACCCCCGGGTGCCAAGCCCCGACGGGCCTGCTTACCGTGCCTTTATCAGGGCCTAGACTCCCGTGCGTACGGATCGTCGGACCGTGGCGTTCGGCGTTCACCGGCACGGATCAAGGGCAGGGCACAGGCAGGAGCCTGGTCGCCGATCTGAGGAGTGAGGGGCGGACGTGCGGGAAACGACCGTCGTCGCGGCGGACTACTTCCAGTCCTACTCGGTGGTCGGACTGCTCGCCGTCGTCGGCCTGCTGTTCGTCGCCGTCGCCTTCGGCGCGGGCCGCCTGCTGCGGCCGGTGGTGCCCACGCCGGAGAAACTGCTGACGTACGAGTGCGGCGTCGACCCCGTCGGCGAGGGCTGGGCCCACACCCAGGTCCGTTACTACGTCTACGCCTTCCTCTACGTGATCTTCGCCGTCGACTCGATCTTCCTCTTCCCCTGGGCGACCGTCTTCGCCGCCGACGGCTACGGCGCGACCACCCTCGTGGAGATGTTCGTCTTCCTCGGCTTCCTCGCCGTGGGCCTGCTCTACGCATACAAGAAGGGCGTCCTGACATGGACGTGACCCCGGAGCCCGTACCGCTGCCCGAGCCGAAGCGGCTGGGCGCCCTCGCGCGCCTGGCCCCCGAGCCGATGAAGGTGGTCCTCAACTGGGGCCGCCGCTACTCGCTCTGGGTCTTCAACTTCGGCCTCGCCTGCTGCGCCATCGAGTTCATCGCCGCGTCGATGGCTCGGCACGACTTCATCCGCCTGGGCGTGATCCCCTTCGCGCCGGGCCCGCGCCAGGCCGACCTGATGGTCGTCTCCGGCACGGTCACCGACAAGATGGCGCCCGCGGTCAAGCGCTTGTACGAACAGATGCCCGAGCCGAAGTACGTCATCTCCTTCGGCGCGTGCAGCAACTGCGGCGGCCCCTACTGGGACTCCTACTCCGTCACCAAGGGCGTCGACCAGATCATCCCCGTCGACGTCTACGTCCCCGGCTGCCCGCCCCGGCCCGAGGCGCTCCTCCAGGGCATCCTCAAGCTCCAGGAGAAGATCGCCCGGGAGTCCCTGGGCGAGCGCTACGGCACCGGCTCCGCCGGGAGTCCCTCGGCCGGGCGTCCCTCGGCGGCGGCGCTGCAGAGTGGGCTGGTGCAGCCGCCCGCGCCCAAGGACGGAACCAACGGAACCAAGGGTGAGGTCCGGCCGTCCGCGCCGGAGGACGGCACGAAGGGTGAGGGGGAGATCCGATGACCGCCGTCGGCTGGCTCCCCGCGGACGTCGAGGACCTGTTCGGCGCGCAGGCCACGGCGGAGGAGGCGTACGACGTCCTCACCGTCGACGTGCCGTCCGACGCCTGGATCCCCGCCCTCGAAGCCGCCCGCGACCGCCTCGGCTGCACCTTCTTCGACTGGCTGAGCGCGGTCGACGAACCCGGCACCGGCTTCCGCGTGACCGCCCACGTCGCCGCCCTCGCCCCGGTACGGCGGCTGCTGCTGCGCACCACCGTGCCGCACGAGGTGCCCGTCCTGCCGTCCGCCGTGGACGTCTACGCGGGCGCGGCCTGGCACGAGCGCGAGACCCACGAGATGTTCGGCGTCGACTTCACCGGACACCCCGGACTCGACCACCTGCTGCTGCCCGACACCTTCGAGGGCCACCCGCTGCGCAAGGACTTCGTCCTCGCGGCCCGGGTTGCCAAGGCGTGGCCCGGCGCCAAGGAGCCGGGCGAGTCGGAGCACGGCGGACCCAAGCGGCGCCAGATGCTGCCGCCGGGCGTGCCCGACCCGAACGAGTGGGGCCCGCTCAAGGGCCAGCTCCCGCCCGCCCCGGCCCGCCCCGCCCGCCGCACGGCCACCGCGTCGGCCCGCACCCCGGGCGAACGCCCGCCCCGCCGCACCCGCTCCGTCTCCGAGGGCTCGGCGAGCCAGGTTGCTGGGGCGGACGTGGGTGCGGCCGAGCCGCCGGTCACCCCGCGCAGGGCGCGGTCGGTGTCGGAGGGGTCGGCCAGTCAGCGGGGTGCCGGTGAGGGCGCTGCGCCTCGTCGGGCGCGGTCGGCGTCCGAGGGCTCCGCGAGCCAGCGGCCGGACGCCCCCGCGCGCCGGGCCCGCAGCGCGAGCGAGGGCTCGGCGTCGCAGCGAGAGGGCGGCCCGGGCACGGGCGGCCCCCGCCGGGCGCGGTCCGCGTCCGAGGGATCGGCGTCGCAGCGTGGGGCGCAGGACCAGGCGCCGGCCGCCGACGACACGGCAGCGGCGCCCGCCGGGGAACCCCGCGACCGCAAGCCGCCCGTTGCTCCCCGTAGCCCGGACGCTCCGTGGCACCACGCCCGGCCGGCGTTCGAGGAGCGGGAGCGGGAGTCGGAGTCCGCGCCTCGCCCCGAACCGAGCGCCGAGGCGCGTCCCGAGCCGCACCCCGAACCGCGTCCGGAGCCGAGCACCGAGCCTGAGCCCGAACCGAGCGCCGAGGCGCGTCCGGAGCCGAGCACCGGGCCGGAGACTGCCCCGCGACCTGAGCCCGAACCGGAGTCGGCCTCCGAGCCGGGGTCGGCCTCCGAGCCGGGGTCGGCCTCCGAGCCGGACGAGGGCCCGCGCCCCGACACGACCACCCCCGACGACCCCTCAGGAGGCACGCGGTGACCGACGTTCTCGACGTCGCTCTGCGACTCCTCGTCGTGTTCGTCGTCTTCCTGACCTTCCCCCTGCTCGTGGGCCAGACCGAGCACAAGGTGATGGCGCACATGCAGGGCCGCCTCGGCCCCATGTACGCGGGCGGCTTCCACGGCTGGGCCCAGCTCATCGCCGACGGTGTGAAGTTCGCGCAGAAGGAGGACGTCGTCCCGGCCGGTGCGGACCGCCGTATCTTCCAGCTCGCCCCGGCCGTGGCGCTGCTGCCGTACCTCCTCGTGCTGCTCGCGATCCCGATCGGGCCGGGTGAGGGCGCGGTCGGCCAGGTGCTGGACGCGGGCGTGTTCTTCGTCCTGGCCGTGATGGGCGTCGGCGTCCTCGGTTCGCTCATGGCCGGCTGGGCGTCCGCCAACAAGTTCTCCCTCCTCGGCGGCCTGCGCACCGCCGCCCAGCTCCTCGCGTACGAACTGCCGATGCTGCTCACCGCCGCCTCCGTGGCGATGGCCGCCGGGACCGTCTCCCTCGTCGGCATCCTCGACGCGTTCGAGTGGTGGTGGCTGCCGTGGCAGATCACCGGCGCGCTGGTCTTCTTCATCGCGGGCCTCGCCGAACTCCAGCGACCTCCCTTCGACATGCCGGTCGCCGACTCGGAGATCATCTTCGGCGCGTACACCGAGTACACCGGCCTGCGCTTCGCCCTGTTCCTCCTCGCCGAGTACGCCGGGATCGTCGTGCTGTGCGGCCTGACCACCGTCCTGTTCCTCGGCGGGTGGCACGGCCCCTGGGGCGCCGACGGGCTCGGCTGGGTGTGGACCCTGCTGAAGACCGCCGTCCTCGCCTTCGTCGTCATCTGGCTGCGCGTCAGCTATCCGCGCCTGCGCGAGGACCAGCTGCAGAAGTTCGCCTGGACCCTCCTCGTCCCTCTTGCCCTCGCCCAGATCGCCCTCACCGGCGTCGTCAAGGTGGTGTTCCTGTAATGGCCCCGATCCCCGGCTCCGGCCTGGCCAAGGGCCTGGCCGTCACGCTGCGGACGATGACGCGGAAGTCCGTCACCGCCCAGTACCCGGACACGCAGCCCGAGCTGCCGCCCCGCAGCCGCGGGGTGATCGGCCTGTTCGAGGAGAACTGCACGGTCTGCATGCTGTGCGCCCGCGAGTGTCCCGACTGGTGCATCTACATCGACTCGCACAAGGAGACCGTCCCGCCCGCCGCCCCCGGCGGCCGCGAGCGCAGCCGCAACGTCCTCGACCGGTTCGCCATCGACTTCTCCCTGTGCATGTACTGCGGTATCTGCATCGAGGTCTGTCCTTTCGACGCGCTGTTCTGGTCCCCGGAGTTCGAGTACGCGGAGACCGACATCCGTGACCTCACCCACGAGCGGGACAAGCTCCGCGAGTGGATGTGGACCGTCCCGGCCCCGCCCGCCCTCGACCCGGGCGCGGAGGAACCCAAGGAAGTCGCCGCCGCCCGCAAGACCGCCGACAAACTGGCGGCCGCCCAGGACGGCGAACCGGGTCAGGAGGGCCGCGCATGAGCACCGCAGCGACCGCCGGCGCGCTCGCGGCCGGCACCGCGCACCGGGCGGCCGAGTCGCCCGGTTTCCTCTCCCCGACCGGCGTGGAGATCACCTTCCTCCTGGTCGGCCTGGTCACCCTCGGGGCCGCCGTCGTCACCGTCACCACCCGGCAACTGGTGCACGCCGCCCTGTGGCTGGTGGTGGCCCTCGGCGGGCTCGCCGTCGAATACCTGCTGCTCACCGCCGAGTTCATCGCCTGGGTGCAGGTCCTCATCTACGTGGGCTCCGTCGTCGTCCTCCTCCTGTTCGGGCTGATGCTCACCCGCGCCCCCATCGGCCGCTCCCCGGACGCCGACTCCGGCAACCGCTGGGTCGCGTTCACCGTCGCCGTCGCCGCGGCGGCCGCCCTGGTCTGGGTGGTCGTCGACGCCTTCCGCACCACCTGGATCGACCTGGACGGCGCCCCTTCCGGCACCACCGAGGTGACCGGCGCCGGCCTCTTCCAGCACTGGGTCCTCCCCTTCGAGGCCCTCTCCGTCCTCCTCCTCGCCGCGCTCGTCGGCGCGATCGTCCTGTCCCGCAAGGCCAACGGCGACTCCGCGCCCGGCGCGAAGGACGCGGCCGGGTCCGGCCCGGCGGCCGGCGCGACCCGCGCCCGGCGCGACCAGGAAGGGGCCCGCTGATGCACCTCGCCTATCCCGCCGTCCTCGCCGCCCTCCTCTTCTGCACCGGCCTCTACGGCGTCCTCGCCCGCCGCAACGCGATCCTGGTGCTGATGTCGGTCGAGCTGATGCTCAACGCCGTCAACCTCAACCTCGTCGCCTTCGACGCCTGGCTCAGCCGGGCCGCCGAGGACACCCTCCACTCCGGCCAGGCCCTGGCGCTGTTCACCATCGCCATCGCGGCCGCCGAGATCGGCATCGGCCTCGCGATCGTCCTCGCCGTGTACCGCAACCGCGGCACCTCGGACATCGACCGGCTCCGCGACACCGCCGAGGGACACGACCCCGACGACCCCGACAGCGACGCCTCCGGCCGTGCCATCCCCGCCCCGGCCGCCGGCGAGAAGGCCGAGGCCACCGCGTGACCACGACCACCCTCGCCGTCCTCGTCCCCCTTCTTCCGTTCCTCGGCGCGCTCGCCGGACTGCTGCTGGGCCGCACCGCGCCCGGCTTCGCCCGCCCGCTCGCCGTCCTGCCGACGCTCGCCTCCCTCGCGCTCGCCGCCACCGTCGCCGCGCGCCAGGGCGGCGGCGCCCCGGTCGACGCCGCGACCGAACTCACCCCCACCGGCTCGGTCCCCATCGAACTCGCCCTGCACATCGACGGCTTCGCCGCCCTCACCGCCCTGGTCGTCGCCACCGTGGCGACCTGCGTGCAGATCTACTCCACCGGCTATCTGCGCGACGACCCGCGCTACCCGTCGTACGCCGCTCTCGTCTCGCTGTTCACCTCCGCGATGCTCCTGGTCGTCTACACCGGCGACCTGATGGTGCTGCTGGTCGGCTGGGAAGTGATGGGCATCTGCTCCTACTTCCTCGTCGGCCACTACTGGGAGACCCCCGAGGCGCGCGCCGCCTCCCTGAAGGCCTTCCTGGTCACCAAGCTCGGCGACGTCCCCTTCCTCATCGGTCTGTTCGCGCTCGCCGCCGACGCCGGGTCCTTCCGCCTCACCCGGATCCTCGGCGCCGTCGCGCACGGCGGCATCGACCACCCGACGCTGATCTCCCTGCTGCTCCTCGCGGGCGTGGCCGGCAAGTCGGCGCAGTTCCCGCTGCACACCTGGCTGCCGGACGCGATGGCGGGCCCCACCCCCGTCTCCGCGCTGATCCACGCCGCGACGATGGTCGCCGCCGGCGTCTACTTCGTCGCCCGTCTCCTTCCGCTCTTCGAGGCCTCGCAGGCCGCCATGACCGTCCTCGCCGTCATGGCCGCCGTGACGATGACCGGCTCGGCGCTGGCCGCCCTCGCCCAGGACGACATCAAACGCGTCCTCGCCTACTCGACGATCGGCCAGCTCGGCTACATGACCGGCGCCCTCGCCGTCGCCGACCGGGGTGCCGCCGTCTTCCACCTCCTGTCCCACGGCGCCTTCAAGGCGCTGCTGTTCCTCGCCGCCGGCGTGATCATCCACGCCGCAGGCACCAACTCCCTCGCCGCCATGTCCCGCATGAGCCGTCTGCGCGACCGCGTCCCCGACGCCTACTGGACGATGACCGTGGCGCTGCTCGCGCTCGCCGCGATCCCGCCGTTCAGCGGTTTCTTCTCCAAGGAGGCCGTCCTCGGCGTCGCCGAACACGTCGTCACCGGCCACACCGAGCACGCCCCCGCCGCCGCGGGCTGGATCGTCCTCCTCGCCGGACTGATCACCGCCCTCCTCACCGCCGCGTACGCGACACGGCTGTGGCTGCTCGCCTTCCGCGGCAGCGGCCCCGAGGCGCCCGACCACGGCCGGGAGCCGCTCACCATGACCACCGTGCTGTGGGTGCTCGCCGTGCCGTCGCTGGCGTTCGGCGGCTTCGCCTTCCGGGTCCTGCCCGACTGGTTCGACGGGCACGACCTCACCCCGACCCTCACCACCTCCGTGCTCGGCACGGGCGTGGCCCTGGTCGGCGGCATCGTCACCTACGCCACCTGGCGGCACACCACCGCGCACGCCGCCCGCGTCCCCCTCGGCGCCGTCGCCGCCCACCCGGAGGCAGACGCCGGACAGGTCGAGGCGGAGGCCATCGCCAGCCATGAACCGGCCTACGGGGACGTCGCGTACGCGGCCGACCCGTCGGACCCCGGGCGGCTGCTGCTCGGCCGGCTGCACCGGCACGCCGCCGTCGGCTTCCACCTGGACGCCGTGTACTCGGCGCTCTTCGTCCGCCCGGTGAGGGCCGGCGCGAGCCTCGTGCGGTTCCTCGACCGGGAGGTGGTCGACACCTACGTACGCGGCGCGGGCGCCCTGCCCCGCTGGCTCGGCGCCGCCGTACGACGCGCCCAGACCGGCAATCTGCAGACCTATGTGAGCGCGCTGCTCGCCGGCACCGTCGTCCTCGCGGTCGCCGCCGTCCTCGTCGCCACGGGAGCGTGAGCAGGCGTGATCGATATCAACGAGTCCGTGATGCAGTTCCTTCTGGCATTGACCGTCGTCGGCCCGCTCCTCGGCGCGGCCGCCGCTCTGCTGCCCGCCCCGCCCGGGCTGAAGGGGACGTCGCCCGAGCAGGCCGTGCTCCGCCACGGCGTCACCGTCACCGGCGTGATCCTCATCGCCGCGATCGTCCTGGCGCTCGGCTTCGACCACGACCACCCGTCGACGATGCAGGCCACGACCGACATCAGCTGGATCCCCGCACTCGACGTGCGGATCCACCTCGGCATCGACGGCATCTCGCTCCCCCTTCTGGTCCTGACCGCCCTGCTGACCTTCCTCAGCGCCCTCTACTCGTACTTCAAGCCGCCCGCGGGACCGTCCCCGAAGGCCTTCGTCGCCCTGCTGCTCGTCCTCGAGTCCGGCACGCTGGCGACCTTCGCCGTCCTCGACCTCGTCCTGTTCTTCCTCGCCTTCGAGACCGTCCTGATCCCCATGTACTTCCTCATCGCCCGGTGGGGCGGCGAGGGCCGGGCCGAGGGCGCCTGGAAGTTCATCCTGTACACGCTCCTCGGCTCGGTGGTCATGCTGCTCGGCCTGCTCCTGATCGGAATCAAGGCGGGCACGTTCGACATGGTGGCACTCGCCACTGACAACGGCCGGTCACTCTCCGTGTCCGTGCAGGTCATCGCCGTTCTGGCGATCGGGATCGGGCTCGCCGTGAAGACGCCGATGTGGCCGCTGCACAGCTGGCTGCCCGACGCCCACACCGCCGCCCCGACGGTCGGCTCGGTCCTGCTCGCCGGCGTCCTGCTGAAGATGGGCACGTACGGCTTCGTCCGCATCCTGCTCCCGGCCGCGCCCGACGGCTTCCGCACCTTCGCGCCGTACCTCGCCGCGTTCGCCGTCGTCGGCATCGTCTACGGGTCCCTGGCCTGCCTCGCCCTGGCCAGGAAGGGATCGAAGGGCGACCTCAAGCGCCTGATCGCCTACTCCTCCGTCGGCCACATGGGCTTCGTGCTGCTCGGCATCGCGACCATGACCCCGACCGGCGTCAACGGCGCCCTGTTCGCCAACATCGCCCACGGCCTCATCACCGGCCTGCTGTTCTTCCTGGTCGGAGGCCTGAAGGAACGCACCGGCAGCACCGACCTCGACGCCCTCGCCCAGGAGACCGGGGCCGCCCTCTACGGCAGGGCGCCCCGCCTCGGCGGCCTGCTGGCCTTCGCCGCCGTCGCCTCCCTCGGCCTGCCCGGCCTCGCCGGGTTCTGGGGCGAGATGCTGGCGCTGTTCGGCGCCTTCGACCCCGCCGAGGGGCTGAACCGTCCGGCCTTCCTCACCTTCATGTCGATCGGCGCGTTCGGCACCCTGCTCACCGCCGCCTACCTGCTGATCGTGGTCCGCCGCGTCTGCATGGGGGGCGCGCCGAAGGACACGCCGGCCTACACCGACGTGCGCTCCTACGAGTTCGCGGCCTGGACCCCGCTCGTCGTCCTCACCGTCGTCGCCGGCCTGTGGCCCAAGGCTCTCCTCGGGCTGACCGACCCGGCCGTGCAGCAGCTCCTCGCAGGAGGCACCCGATGAGCTCCCTCGTCCAGTCCGTCGACTGGCTGGCCGTCGCACCGCCCACCGTCGCGGCGGTCGCCGGACTCGTCGTACTGGTCGCCGACCTGTTCCTCGCGGAGTCCAGGAAGCCGCTGCTCGGCTGGATCTCCGTGGCCGGACTCGCGGCCGCCGCGCTCATGCTGCTGCCGCTCCTCGACGCCGGCCGCTCCACCTTCTGCCTGGTCGGCGACACCGAGGTGTGCAGCTACACCGCGGACCGCTTCACCCTCGTCATCCAGTTCCTGGTGCTCGGCGGCGCCCTGCTGTCCGCCCTGCTGTCGGTGACCGCGCTGAAGGACTCCGGCAAGCGGCTCCCCGAGGGCGAGTACTGGTTCCTGTTCCTGTCCTCCGCCGCCGGCGCGGCCCTGCTGCCCGCCTCCCGGGACCTCGCGACCCTCGTCGTCGCCCTGGAGGTCGCCTCGCTGCCCGCGTTCGCCCTGGTCGGCCTGCGCCACGGCGACCGGCGGTCCTCCGAGGCGGCCCTGAAGTTCTTCCTGTCCTCGGTCACCGCCACCGCGGTCAGCCTGCTCGGCATCAGCTTCGTCTACGCCGCCACCGGCACCCTCCACCTCACCCGGGTCGCCGAACGCATCCAGGACGTCGACGGGCAGCTCGCCACCCTCGCCCAGACCGGCGTCGTCCTCACCCTCGTCGGCTTCGCCTTCAAGACGGCCGCCGTCCCCTTCCACTTCTGGGTCCCCGACACCTACGTCGGCGCCCCCCTGCCGATCGCCGCCTACCTGTCCGTCATCGGCAAGGCGGTCGGCTTCTCCGGCCTCATCCTCGTCACCGTCCTCGCCCTCCCCTCGTACGCCGACGCCTGGGCCCCCGCCCTGGCCGTGCTGGCCGCGCTCACCATGACCGTCGGCAATGTCGGCGCCCTGCGCCAGCAGTCCACGCGCGCGTACAGCGCCGTACGCCTGCTCGCCTGGTCGTCCGTGGGACAGGCCGGCTACCTGCTCGTACCGATCGCCGCCGCCGGGTACTCCGACGACCCCGAGAAGTCGATCGGCTCCACCCTCGCCTACGCCCTCATGTACGGCGCCGTGAACCTGGGCGCCTTCGCGGTCGCCGCCCTCGTCGGCCGCGCGCACCGGCTCAACCGGGTCGCCGACTACCGCGGCCTGTACGCCGCGAGCCCGCTCACCGCGCTGCTCATGGGCTTCTTCCTGCTGTGCCTCGCCGGCCTCCCACCGGGCGTCATCGGCCTCTTCGCCAAGGTCACCGTGTTCGCGGCGGCCGTCGACGCGGGGCTGGGCTGGCTGGCCGTCGTCATGGCCGTCAACGTCGTCATCGCGCTGGTGTACTACCTGCGCTGGACGGCGCTGCTGTTCCGCGCGCCGGAGACGGCCCCCGAGGGCGAGGCAGTGGCTCACCGCCTCCCCGCCCCGCTCACCGCGGCACTCGCCCTGACCGGCGTCCTCGGCATCGCCCTGTCCGGCGCCCCGCAACTGGTGCTGCGCTTCACGGAGACCGGGCTCTTCTAGGCGTCCCGCGCTCCACGCGCGCGTAGCCGCCCGTCCTGCCTCGCGGGACCGTTCACCCGGACGGTTGACACGCGCCACCACGCGCACAAGGGAACTAGTGCCCTTCGCCTGGCGTTGACCGGTACGGGAGGGTCCACTGGACGTGACACCACGGCATCAGTGGGCAGCGCAGGTCAGACGGAAGATCAGCAAGCAAGGGTTCCCCTGCCGCACGACTTGGAGGGCGTACCGTGCACCGCCGGCACAACGGGATCAGGACCGCGGTCCTCCTCGGGGGACTGTCCGCGCTCATCATCGTCATCGGCAGCTTCTTCGGCCGCATGGGGCTCGTCATCGCCGTCGTCGTCGCCCTGGGCACCAACGCCTACGCGTACTGGAACAGCGACAAGCTGGCCCTGCGCGCGATGCGGGCGCGCCCGGTGAGCGAGTTCGAGGCCCCCGGGCTGTACCGAATGGTCCGTGAACTGTCCACGCAGGCCCGCCAGCCCATGCCCCGCCTCTACATCTCGCCGACGGAGGCCCCCAACGCCTTCGCCACCGGCCGCAATCCGCGCAACGCGGCGGTGTGCTGCACGGAAGGCATCCTGCGCCTCCTCGACGAGCGGGAGCTGCGCGGCGTCATCGGCCACGAGCTCAGCCATGTCTACAACCGCGACATCCTGATCTCCTCGGTCGCAGGCGCCCTCGCCTCCGTGATCATGTTCCTGGTCAACTTCGCCTGGCTGATCCCGATCGGCCGCTCGGACGACGACGACGGCCCGGGCCTGCTCGGCATGCTGCTGATCCTGATCCTGGGCCCGCTGGCCGCGTCCCTCATCCAGCTGGCCATCAGCCGCTCCCGCGAGTACGAGGCGGACGCCTCGGGCGCTCAGCTCACCGGCGACCCTCTGGCCCTGGCGAGCGCCCTGCGCAAGCTGGAACTGGGCACCAAGCAGCTCCCGCTGCCCCCTGAGCCGCGGATCGAGACGGCCAGCCACATGATGATCGCGAACCCCTTCCGCCCGGGGCAGGGCCTCACGAAGATGTTCTCCACCCACCCGCCGATGCCGGAACGCATCGCCCGGCTCGAGAAGATGGCAGGCCACCTGTGAAGACCATCCTGAATCTCATCTGGCTCGTCTTCAGCGGCTTCTGGCTGTTCCTCGGCTACATGGTGGCCGGCCTGCTGCTGTGCGTCACGATCATCGGCATACCCTTCGGCGTGGCCGCCTTCCGCATCGGCGTCTACGCCCTGTGGCCGTTCGGGTACACGACGGTCGAGCGCCGCGACGCCGGCGCCCCGTCGTTCATCGTCAACGTGCTGTGGCTGATCCTCGCGGGCTGGTGGCTGGCCCTCGGCCATATCGTCACGGGCTTCCTCCTGTGCGTCACGATCATCGGCATCCCGCTCGGCGTCGCCAACTTCAAGCTGATCCCGGTCTCGCTGTTCCCGCTGGGCCGCGAGATCGTCCGCACGGACCGGGCGTTCACGGACCGCTGGTGAGGTGAGGAAGCCCCTGCCGGTGGCTGGGCTGGACCTGCCGGGGCGGGCCTTGGGCCGAAGGGCGGGGGAGTTGTCCACAACCGCCGGGTTGTCCACAGCCCCGCACACGTCCCGCGATCGCCGCGCATCATGAATGCACGGACGGGTCACCGCCCGCCCGGATCCGGATCATCACCCTGTTCACGCCCCCACGCCTTCCGCACCCCGTACGCCACCACACCCGCACAGAGCACCGCCGCGCCCGCGGCCACCGAGGTCCAGGGCAGGGAGAACGCCAGCGCCAGGCACCCGGCGAACCCCACCGCCGGCGCCACCCGGGCCGCGACATCCCGACGCAGTGTCCAGGCCGAGGCGTTCGCCACGGCGTAGTACGTCAGCACACCGAAGGAGGAGAACCCGACAGCGCCCCGCACGTCGACGGTGGCGGCCAGGACGGCGACGACACCGCCCACGGCCAGCGTCGCCCGGTGCGGTACGTGGAACCGCGGATGGACGGCGGCCAGTCGGCCCGGGAGGTGCCGGTCCCGGGCCATGGCAAGCGTCGTCCGCGACACCCCGAGCAGCAGGGCGAGCAGCGACCCCAGCGCGGCGACCGCCGCACCCACCCGCACCACCGGTGCGAGCCCGGGCACCCCGGCCGCCCGCACCGCGTCGGCCAGCGGCGCGACGGACGCACCCAACGACTCCGCACCCAGCACGGAAAGGACAGCGACGGCGACACCCGCGTACGCGGCGAGCGCGATGCCCAGCGCCACCCGGACGGCCCGCGGGATCGTGCGCGCAGGATCCCGTACCTCCTCTCCGAGGGTCGCGATCCGCGCGTACCCGGCGAACGCGAAGAACAGCAGACCGGCAGCCTGGAGCACCCCGCCGGCCCCGCCCGACGCGCCCTCGTCCAGCCGGCCCGGGTCGGCGTCACCGGACGTCAGGCACACGACCACCACGGAAGCGAGGACCGCCAGGACCACACCCACGATCGCCCGCGTCACCCACGCAGACTTCTGCACCCCGCCGTAGTCGACCGCCGTGACCAGCACCACGGCGCCGACCGCCACGGCGTGCGCCTGCCCCGGCCAGACGTACGCGCCGACGGTGAGCGCCATCGCCGCGCAGGACGCCGTCTTGCCGACGACGAAGGCCCACCCGGCGAGGTAGCCCCAGAACTCCCCGAGCCGCTCGCGGCCGTACACGTACGTGCCGCCCGAGGCCGGGTACAGGGCGGCCAGGCGGGCCGACGAACCGGCGTTGCAGTAGGCGACGACGGCGGCGACGGCCAGCCCGAGGAGCAGCGCCGAACCGGCGGCCCGCGCGGCGGGCGCGAGCGCGGCGAAGATGCCCGCGCCGAGCATCGCGCCCAGGCCGACGACGACGGCGTCGCCCGTACCGAGGGTGCGGCGCAGTCCGGAAGTGCCGGGACCGGCGGGGGCGTTCGTCATGGGCCGCACCCTACTGATCAACGGCAACCGGAAGGTGTACTCGTGACGTCCTTCATGGTGCAAAGGCCGGCGTGAAAGGGCAGGTACTCGGCATGACGATCATCAGCTGGATCATTCTGGGCCTGCTGGCCGGAGCCATCGCGAAGTTCCTGCTGCCCGGCCGCGACCCGGGCGGCCTCGTCGGCACGACCCTGATCGGCGTCGCCGGCGCCTTCATCGGCGGCTGGATCTCGTCCCGCTGGCTGGACCACCCGATCAGCAAGGACTTCTACGACGGCACCACGTGGGTGGCCGCGATCGGTGGTTCGCTGGTCCTGCTGATCGCGTACCGCATCCTGTTCGGCCACTCGCGCGACTGACGCACAAAGGGTGGGCGCCCAGCCGGCACCCACCCTTCCCCGTCCATCCGTCCGGCGCGACCGCCGTCCCTACCGGTAGTTCACGAACTGCAGGGCGAAGTCGAAGTCCTTGCCCTTGAGCAGCGCGATGACGGCCTGGAGGTCGTCGCGGCTCTTGGAGCTGACGCGCAGCTCGTCGCCCTGCACCTGGGCCTTCACGCCCTTGGGGCCCTCGTCGCGGATGATCTTCGCGACCTTCTTCGCGTTGTCCTGGGAGATGCCCTCCTGGATCGTCGCGAAGATCTTGTACTCCTTGCCCGAGAGCTGCGGCTCACCCGCGTCCAGGGCCTTCAGGGAGATGCCCCGCTTGATCAGCTTGGACTGGAAGACGTCGAGGACTGCCTTCACCCGGTCCTCGGAGTTCGCCTCCATGAGGATCTTCTCCCCGGACCACGAGATCGAGGCGCCCACGCCCTTGAAGTCGTAGCGCTGCGAGATCTCCTTGGCGGTCTGGTTGAGGGCGTTGTCGACCTCCTGCCGCTCGACCTTCGAGACGATGTCGAAACTGGAGTCGGCCATGTCCTGTGGCTCCTTGATTCGGGGTGCGTATCGGGCTGCGCACCGGTGCGTACCGGCGTACTCGAGGCGGCCACCGAGCCCGGCATCGGCCCCGGACCGCATCCGGACCAGCCTAGTCACCCCCCGGCCCCGGGGTGGCGATCAATCGGGTGGCGGAGCACCCCGGTCCATCGGGTATTGTTTACGTCGTTGCCAGCGAGCACCGCCGGAAGGCGAGGTTCAGTGAAGCAACCCCGGCGGTGTGCCCGAGCGGCCAAAGGGAGCAGACTGTAAATCTGCCGGCTTCGCCTTCCCAGGTTCGAATCCTGGCGCCGCCACACGGGAACGACAGGGCCCGTGACCTGCTTACGCAGCAGGTCACGGGCCCTTCGTCATGTGGTGGTGAGCCGTCTTGGTCACCACGGAGCCTCGGGATGCCCCCGAATACCCCCGAGGCCGCCTGACGCTCCGGCACCCGGCTGCCACGCACGGGCACACTGGACCCATGTCGCCCCGCCGTCGCCCCTGTCCCGAGTGTCGTCGTGAGATCGCCGTCGTCGCCGGGCGGTACGCGCGGCACGATCCGCCCGGTGCCCGTGGCAGCGGGGAGCTGACCTCCTGCCCGGGGTCCCGGCGGCTCGCCCAACCGGGTCCCGAGCAGCCGTCGTTGGACGGTTACGTCGTACCGCCGTTCCCCGGGCAGATGCCCCTCTTCTGAACACCCCGGGTCCCCGAACAGGCCCAGGTGTGCCCGCTCAGTTGCCCGCGACCGACCTCACCGCCACCGACACGGGCACGGAGCCGCTGATCAGTTCCAGGGTCAGGCCCGCCGTCGCGGGCGTGTCCACCAGTTCCGCCAGGACCGCCGCCACGTCGTCGCGGGGGATGGAGCCGCGGCCCGTACGGGCCTCCAGGCGGACCAGGCCCGTGCCCGGCTCGTCCGTCAGCTGACCCGGCCGCAGAATCGTCCAGTCCAGGGCGTCCAGGCTCCGCACATACGCGTCCGCCTCGCCCTTGGCGCGCAGGTACACGTCGAAGACCTCGTCGCCCTGGTGCTCCGGGTCCGCGCCCATCGACGACACGATCACGAACCGGCGTACGCCCGCCCGTACGGCCGCGTCCGCGAACAGGATCGCCGCCGCCTTGTCCACCGTCTCCTTACGGTCCACGCCGCTGCCCGGACCCGCACCCGCGGCGAACACCGCCGCGTCCGCGCCCTCCAGGGCCCGCGCGACCTCCTCCACGGACGCCGACTCCAGGTCGAGGACGATCGGCTCCGCACCCAGCTCCCGCAGGTCGTCCGCCTGTTCGGGTTTGCGGATGATGCCCGCCGCCTCGTCCCCGCGCGCGACGAGCAACCGCTCCAGCCGCAGCGCGATCTGACCATGACCACCAGCGATGACAATGCGCATGCCTTCGACCGTACGTCGTACCCGGCCGGTCCGCCGCGCGACCCACCCGGCCTCCGGGAACCGCCTACGCCGGCCCCCGCCCCTGCCGCGGCAGCCCAGGGACCGTGCCAGACGCCGCCGAGTCGCAGTACTCCCGCACCGCGCTCGTGCGGGCCACCACCCGCCCCCCGTGCACCACGATCCGGCTGTACGCCAACGACAGCGCCGCCGGCAGGCCGTCGCCCCGGACCGCCAGCAGGTCGGCGGGGAAACCCGCCTCCACCCGCACCTCCGGCAGCCCCATCGCCGCCCGCGCCCGCGCGCTCACCGCCGCGTACGCGTCCTCCGGGGACAGTCCCTGACAGGAGGCCAACAGGTACGCCGCCTCCAGCGGGTCGCCCCGGCCCACCGGGTTCGACACGTCCCGCAACGAGCCGCTGCCCGCCGCCACCCGTACGCCCGCCGTGCGGAGCAGTCGTACCGGCGCCGTGTCCCGGCCCTCCGCCGCGCCGCAGCCGCCCTGGGGCAGGCACACCACCGTCACCCCGGCCGCCGCGATCCGCTCCGCCGTACGGGCCGCGACGTCCGCCGGGAGGGCGGACAGGCCCCCGCACGGGCCGAGCGTCACCCCAGGGCGCAGGCCGCCCGCCATCGCCGCGAGGCGGGCAAGGCGGGCCGGGTCGGACGCGTCGGTGTGCAGATCGACCGGCAGTCCGTGCTCGGAGGCCGTCTCCAGCACCGCTTCCACATAGCCCGTGGGGTCGGGGTCGAGGTCCGGGCAGCCGCCCACCACGGACGCGCCCATCTTCACCGCGTCCCGCAGCATCGCGAGCCCGTCCGCCCCGGCCACCCCGGTCAGCACCCGGGGCATCGCCACCGTGGTCAGTTCGGCCAGCCCGCGCAGCGAGCGCGCCGCGCGCAGCACGGCCCGCAACGCGCCGAGCCCCGCCATGTCCCCCACGCGCACGTGCGCGCGCAGGGCCGTCGCCCCGTGCCCCAGCTGGAGCAGCGCCGCCTCCGTCGCCCGGCGCTGCACGTCCTGGGGGTCCTGGGAGACGGGGCCGGGACCGTCGGCGGAGAGGGCGGTGTCCGCGTGGGCGTGCGGTTCGGCCGGCGCCGGCAGCAGCAGGTAGCCGGTGAGGTCGAGCCGCGGCACGCACGCGCGCGTGGCGTCCGCCGTGAGGATGCCCGCCGTGCCGACGGCCTCGATGCGCCCGCCGCCGAGCCGTACGTCCACGGTCCGCCCGTCGGTGAGACGGGCGCCGCACAGGAGGAGCGGGGGAGGGTCGGCAGGGCCGGAACCGGAGGGCGAGGACCACGGCTGGGAGGGTGGCTGCGGCCGGTTGTCGGGCATCGCGCTCCTGGGGCTCGGGCTGCGCACGAGGACGCACGTCACGCTGAGACAAGATCACGCAGAGTGAGTCGAGCGTAGGACGGCCCTCCGTCCAGCGCCGGGAGGAGCGCAATAGTCGTACCGGTGTGGCCCGTCCGCCCGGCAGGGGGGACAGGGACCGGAAACGGATTTGGGCGAACGGCGGCGGACCGTGTAATGTCTTCATCGCTCGCCCCAATAGCTCAGTCGGCAGAGCGTCTCCATGGTAAGGAGAAGGTCAACGGTTCGATTCCGTTTTGGGGCTCTGGTGTGAGAGGTTCCCGCCGTGAGGCGGGGCCCGATCGCATCAAAGCGGTGTAGCTCAGTCGGTAGAGCAAGCGGCTCATAATCGCTGTGTCACCGGTTCAAGTCCGGTCACCGCTACTGTCAGTAGCCGATTGCGGGGTCGGTCCTTCGATCGGCTACTCTTCTTGCGTTAATCAAGTCCATCCGTTCGTCAAGGAGCACTCACGTGGCTGCCACCGACGTCCGCCCGAAGATCACGCTGGCCTGCGTGGAGTGCAAGGAGCGGAACTACATCACCAAGAAGAACCGGCGTAACAACCCGGATCGCCTGGAGATGAAGAAGCACTGCCCGCGTTGCAATGCGCACACCGCGCACCGCGAGACGCGATAAAACAGGCTCGTACACGAGGCCGTCCCCCCACTCGGGGGGCGGCCTCGTGTCGTTTCCCCACCGACACCACACATCGTGAGACACGTCGGTCCTGGACCGACACAGGAGGTGCCACGCGCATGGCGCTCGACCAGTCCTTCGTGGGGCGGACCTACCCGCCCACCGAGCCCTACGAGGTGGGCCGGGAGAAGATCCGCGAGTTCGCCGAGGCCGTGGGGGACGCCAACCCGGCGTACACGGACGCGGAGGCGGCCCAGGCGCTCGGCCACCCCGATGTGATCGCCCCGCCGACCTTTGTGTTCGCCATCACGTTCAAGGCAGCCGGCCAGGTCGTCGCCGACCCGCAGCTCGGCCTGGACTACAGCCGGGTGGTGCACGGCGACCAGAAGTTCGCCTACAACCGGCCCGTGCGCGCCGGCGACCGGCTGACCGTCACCTCCACCATCGAGACCGTCCGGACGATGGCGGGCAACGACATACTGGACATCCGCGGCGAGGTGCACGACCAGAACGGCGAGCACGTCGTGACCGCCTGGACCAAGCTGGTGGCCCGCGCGGCCGAGGAGGCGTGAACCACACCATGACGGCGAAGATCTCCTACGCCGACGTCGAGGTCGGCACCGAGCTGCCCGCGCGGACGTTCCCCGTGACGCGCGCCACCCTCGTCCAGTACGCGGGAGCCTCCGGCGACTTCAACCCCATCCACTGGAACGAGCGGTTCGCCAAGGAGGTCGGGCTGCCCGACGTCATCGCGCACGGCATGTTCACCATGGCCGAGGCGATCCGCGTCGTGACCGACTGGGTGGGCGACCCCGGAGCGGTCGTCGAGTACGGCGTCCGCTTCACCCGCCCGGTCGTCGTGCCCGACGACGACAAGGGCGCCGTCATCGAGGTCAGCGGCAAGGTCGCCGCCAAGCTCGACGACAACACCGTTCGCGTCGACCTCACCGCGACCAGCGCCGGACAGAAGGTCCTCGGCGCCTCGCGCGCGGTCGTACGGCTGGCCTGAGCTGGGCCCGACCCGGAGCAGCGGCGGCGGGGGAGCGGGGGCGGCGGCGCCGTCTCGTAGTCTTGAGCCCGTGCAGGAACTCCACGACGCCCCCCTCGCCCCGCTGACCACCTTCCGGCTGGGCGGCCCCGCCACCCGGCTGGTCACCGCGACCACCGACGACGAGGTGATCGCCGCCGTCCGCGAGGCCGACGCCGCGGGCACCCCGCTGCTGGTCATCGGCGGCGGCTCCAACCTGGTCATCGGCGACAAGGGCTTCGACGGCACGGCGCTCGTCGTCGCCACCAAGGGCGTCACCCTCGACGGCACGCGCCTGGAGCTGGCCGCCGGCGAGGTGTGGACCGACGCCGTCGCCGCCGGCGTCGATGCCGGACTCGCCGGCATCGAGTGCCTGGCCGGCATCCCCGGCTCCGCGGGCGCCACCCCCATCCAGAACGTCGGCGCGTACGGCCAGGAGGTCGCCTCGACGATCACCGAGGTCGTCGCCTACGACCGGCGCTCCGGCGAGACCGTCACCCTCTCCAACGAGGAGTGCGCCTTCTCCTACCGGCACAGCCGCTTCAAGGCCGACCCCGAGCGCTATGTCGTCCTGCGCGTCCGCTTCCGGCTGGAGGACGCCGGCGGGATGTCCGGGCCGGTCAGGTACGCCGAGACCGCCCGCGTGCTCGGCGTCGCGCCCGGCGAGCGGGTGCCGCTGGGCACCGCCCGGGACACGGTGCTGAAACTCCGCGCAGGCAAGGGCATGGTGCTGGACCCGGAGGACCACGACACCTGGTCGGCCGGCTCCTTCTTCACCAACCCGATTCTCGACGACGAGACGTTCGCCGCATTCCGTACGCGTGTGCGGGAGCGGTTGGGGGACGGCGTGGAGCCGCCTGCCTACCCCGCCGGGGAAGGGCTCACCAAGACCTCCGCGGCCTGGCTGATCGACAAGGCGGGCTTCACCAAGGGGTACGGCAGCGGGCCCGCCCGCATCTCCACCAAGCACACCCTCGCGCTCACCAACCGCGGCGAGGCCACCACGGAGGACCTGCTGACGCTGGCCCGCGAGGTCGTGACGGGCGTCCGCGAGGCGTTCGGGATCACCCTGGTGAACGAGCCGGTCATGGTGGGCGTCAGCCTCTAGCCGCGAACTCCGTTGCCGAGGGGCTCACCCGGCCGTGACCATGGGCCGGTGAGGCTCCCCGCATGCAGCTGAGACTGCTCCAGTACCGGCCCCGCACAGGGCCGCACGAACACCGTGTCGTCCAGCCGCACCGGCCGCTGCGCCACACGTCGCTGTTCGCCCCCGCGCCCATCGGCCTGCTCCTCGGCGACCACGACGGGCTGAACCGCCTCGCCGGCCTGTTCTCCTTCGCCGCGTACTCCCGCCACACCGTCGTCCATGTGCCGCTGCGCGACACGGTGCCGCCCGACGAGGGCCAGGGGGAGCGTGTGGACCTCGTCCTCGCCCACCACTCCTACGGACTGCGCCCGAGCCGGTGGCCGCGGCTGCGCCGCGCGCTGGGACAGGGCACGCCCCTGACCGTGCGGACCGACGAGGCGCGTACCGCGCGTGACGCGTCCGCCTGGCGCGAGCGCGCCGCGCTGCCCGGCTGCCGTGACGAACTGCGGCACACCCTGCACGCCCGCACCTTCTTCCTCTTCGGCAGCCGGGACGTCTTCGCCGAGGCGGCCATGTCCTTCGCCTGCGCGGCCGGCTGGGGGCCACGTCAGAAGGGCGTCACGCAGGGGCGGCTCGCGATGGTGTCGAACCTTCCGGGCCTCGTCCAGCAGCCGGGCGGAGGACACCCGCACGAGGTCCTGATCTGCTTCAAGCCGTATCCGCCCCTCACCCACTTCACCCCACCGGGGCGGTCAGCCAGGCGTCGACATCCGACAGCAGCTTCTCCTTGACGTCCCCCGGCGCCGCCGAACCCCGGACGGACTGCCGGGCCAGCTCGGCGAGCTCCGCGTCGGTGAAGTCGTGGTACTTCCGTGCGATCTCGTACTGCGCCGCCAGCCGGGAGCCGAACAGCAGGGGGTCGTCCGCGCCCAGCGCCATCGGCACGCCTGCCTCGAACAGCGTGCGCAGCGGCACGTCCTCCAGCTTGTCGTAGACGCCGAGGGCGACGTTCGACGCCGGGCACACCTCGCAGGTGACGCCACGGTCCGCGAGCCGCTTCATCAGCCGCGGGTCGTCCGCCGCCCGCACGCCGTGGCCGATGCGGTGCGCCTCCAGGTCGTCCAGGCAGTCCCGCACCGACGAGGGGCCCGCCAGCTCGCCGCCGTGCGGGGCCGACAGCAGGCCGCCGCCGCGCGCGATGGCGAACGCCCGGTCGAAGTCGCGGGCCATGCCGCGCCGCTCGTCGTTGGAGAGGCCGAAGCCGACGATCCCACGGTCGGCGTAGCGCACGGCGAGACGGGCCAGCGTGCGGGCGTCCAGGGGGTGCTTCATCCGGTTGGCGGCCACCAGCACCCGCATCCCGAGCCCGGTGTCGCGGGACGCCGAGTCCACCGCGTCCAGGATGACCTCCAGCGCCGGGATCAGCCCGCCCAGCCGGGGCGCGTACGAGGTGGGGTCGACCTGGATCTCCAGCCAGCCGGAGCCGTCCCGGATGTCCTCCTCGGCCGCCTCCCGCACCAGGCGCTGGATGTCCTCGGGCGATCTGATGCACGAGCGTGCCGCGTCGTACAGGCGCTGGAAGCGGAACCAGCCGCGTTCGTCCGTGGCGCGCAGCCGCGGCGGCTCCCCGCCGGTCAGGGCGTCGGTCAGCGCCTCGGGCAGGCGCACCCCGTACTTGTCGGCCAGCTCCAGCAGGGTGCTGGGCCGCATCGACCCGGTGAAGTGCAGATGCAGATGGGCCTTCGGCAGCTCAGAGACATCACGTACACGCTCCATTCGCCGATCCTGCCGTACGTCACCGCCGTCCCGGTAGCGCTTTCCCCGGACGTGGTCTTGCTCGCACAGACGAACGGGGGCGCCCAGGACAGTCCTGGGCGCCCCCGGGGCGATGCGGAAGGACGTCAGTCCCGCGCCTCCGCCAGCAGCTTCTGGATGCGGCTCACGCCCTCGACGAGGTCCTCGTCGCCCAGCGCGTAGGACAGCCGCAGGTAGCCCGGCGTGCCGAACGCCTCACCGGGGACCACCGCGACCTCGGCCTCCTCCAGGATCAGCGCGGCCAGCTCGACCGTGTTCTGCGGGCGCTTGCCGCGGATCTCCTTGCCGACCAGCTCCTTCACCGACGGGTACGCGTAGAACGCGCCCTCCGGCTCCGGGCAGACCACACCGTCGATCTCGTTGAGCATCCGCACGATGGTCTTGCGCCGGCGGTCGAACGCCTCGCGCATCGTCGCGACCGCGTCCAGGTCGCCGGAGACGGCGGCGAGGGCGGCGGCCTGCGCGACGTTGGACACGTTCGACGTGGCGTGCGACTGGAGGTTGGTCGCGGCCTTCACGACGTCCTTCGGGCCGATGACCCACCCGACGCGCCAGCCGGTCATGGCGTACGTCTTGGCGACGCCGTTGACGACGACGCACTTGTCGGCCAGCTCCGGCACGACCACGGGCAGGGAGTGGAACTCGGCGTCCCCGTAGACGAGGTGCTCGTAGATCTCGTCCGTGAGGACCCACAGGCCCTTCTCGGCGGCCCAGCGGCCGATCTCCTCGATCTGCTCGCGGGTGTAGACGGCGCCGGTCGGGTTGGAGGGCGAGACGAACAGGAGAACCTTGGTGTTCTCCGTGCGGGCCGCCTCCAGCTGCTCCACGCTCACCCGGTATCCGGTGGTCTCGTCGGCGACGACCTCCACCGGGACGCCGCCCGCCAGCCGGATCGACTCGGGGTACGTCGTCCAGTACGGCGCCGGGACGATGACCTCGTCGCCCGGGTCGAGGATCGCGGCGAAGGCCTCGTAGATGGCCTGCTTGCCGCCGTTGGTGACCAGGATCTGCGCCGGGTCGACCTCGTAGCCGGAGTCGCGCAGCGTCTTGGCGGCGATGGCCTGCTTCAGCTCGGGCAGGCCGCCGGCCGGGGTGTACCGGTGGTACTTCGGGTTCTTGCAGGCCTCGATCGCGGCCTCGACGATGTAGTCCGGCGTCGGGAAGTCGGGCTCACCGGCGCCGAAGCCGATCACCGGTCGCCCGGCGGCCTTGAGGGCCTTGGCCTTGGCGTCCACGGCGAGGGTGGCGGACTCGGAGATCGCGCCGACTCGGGCGGAGACCCGGCGCTCGGTGGGAGGGGTTGCAGCGCTCATGAGGCCCATCGTTCCAGACACGAAACACACTCGGCACAGCGGTTTCACGGACTGAACAACACCGGGCAAAGGGTGGAACACCAGTCCGCATCGCGCGTCCGCGGGCGGTGTGGCCAGGACGATCACCGGCCGTTGCGTGGCCGGTGCGTCCCCTCCCAGGCACTTTCTGTTCGACGCCCGGCCCAGGAACACGTACACTCTCACCTCGTTGGCCTTCAGCGGTCCGCGCTCAGCCGGTGCACACCAAGCATCCGGCCGGATGCGGTACGTTGGGGGACGCACAAAGGGTCGTAGCTCAATTGGTAGAGCACTGGTCTCCAAAACCAGCGGTTGGGGGTTCAAGTCCCTCCGGCCCTGCTACACACACCTTCGCCAGGATGTGTGCGCATGTACGTACAGCAATGCACCGCCGTGCGGCTCAGACCGGGCGCGGCACGGCCACGACCCGGAATCAGGTGAGGACGAGTGACGGACGCCGTGGGCTCCATCGACATGCCTGATGCCCAGGAGCAGAAGCCCCGCAAGGGCGGCAAGCGTGCCAAGAAGGGCCCCCTGAAGCGTCTCGCGCTCTTCTACCGCCAGATCATCGCGGAACTCCGCAAGGTCGTCTGGCCGACGCGCAACCAGCTGACGTCGTACACGACCGCGGTCATCGTCTTCGTGGTCCTGATGATCGGCCTGATCACCCTGATCGACTATGGCCTCAGCAACGCCGCCAAGTACGTCTTCGGCTGATCCCCGAGCGAAGAGCGCCGAGGTACCCGGCGCTCCTTTCGCATGTTCCACCCCTATGTATCCAGGAAGAAGCAGCCACCGTGTCTGACCCGAACGTGAACGACGCCGTCGAGCCTTACGGCGAAGGGGCCGAGTCCGCCGAGGACGCGCTCGCCGCCGTCGAGGGCGCGGACGTCGAGGACACCGAGGCCTCCGAGGCCGAGGCTGCCGACACCACCGCCGCCGAGGCCGCGGACGACGAGTCCGCCGAGGCCTCCGAGAAAGAGGCCGAGGCCGAGCCGGAGGACGACCGCGACCCGGTCGAGAAGCTCCGCGAGGAACTGCGGTCCCTGCCCGGCGAGTGGTACGTCATCCACACCTACGCGGGCTACGAGAACCGCGTGAAGACCAACCTCGAGCAGCGCGCCGTCTCGCTCAACGTCGAGGACTACATCTTCCAGGCCGAGGTGCCGCAGGAAGAGGTCGTCCAGATCAAGAACGGCGACCGCAAGACGATCAAGCAGAACAAGCTCCCGGGCTACGTCCTGGTCCGCATGGACCTGACGAACGAGTCCTGGGGCGTCGTCCGCAACACCCCGGGTGTCACCGGCTTCGTGGGCAACGCCTACGACCCGTACCCGCTGACGCTGGACGAGATCGTCAAGATGCTCGCCCCGGAGGCCGAGGAGAAGGCCGCCCGCGAGGCCGCCGAGGCCGAGGGCAAGCCGGCTCCGCAGCGCAAGGTCGAGGTCCAGGTGCTGGACTTCGAGGTCGGCGACTCGGTCACCGTCACCGACGGCCCGTTCGCCACGCTGCAGGCGACCATCAACGAGATCAACCCCGACTCCAAGAAGGTCAAGGGCCTGGTGGAGATCTTCGGCCGCGAGACGCCGGTCGAGCTCTCCTTCGACCAGATCCAGAAGAACTAGCCTTCTGGACCGGCTGATTCACAGCTTCCGCGCAGGTCAGGCGAACGCTCGCGCGTTTGTCTGACCTGCTCGGTTTTTGGCCGCGCATCCATACCCGTTATCGTTGTGCGGTATGCCTGCGTCCTGGAGCTTTCCGGGACCCGGGCAGGACCCGAATTCGAAAGGACCCGGAGAGCCATGCCTCCCAAGAAGAAGAAGGTCACGGGGCTCATCAAGCTCCAGATCCAGGCCGGTGCCGCGAACCCGGCCCCGCCGGTCGGCCCCGCGCTGGGTCAGCACGGCGTGAACATCATGGAGTTCTGCAAGGCCTACAACGCCGCGACCGAGTCGCAGCGCGGTTGGGTCATCCCGGTGGAGATCACGGTCTACGAGGACCGTTCCTTCACCTTCATCACGAAGACCCCGCCGGCCGCGAAGATGATCCTCAAGGCCGCGGGCGTGGAGAAGGGCTCCGGCGAGCCGCACAAGACCAAGGTCGCGAAGATCACCCGCGAGCAGGTCCGTGAGATCGCCACCACCAAGATGCCCGACCTCAACGCCAACGACCTGGACGCCGCCGAGAAGATCATCGCCGGCACCGCCCGTTCCATGGGCGTCACGGTCGAGGGCTGACCTCCACCCCCCGTAAGCCAACGCAGTAGTGGCAGGGCCTGCTCGGCCCGGACCACGACTCCTCGAACGCACAGGAGCTTTCAGTGAGCAAGCGCAGCAAGTCTCTCCGCGCTGCGGACGCCAAGATCGACCGGGAGAAGCTGTACGCCCCGCTCGAGGCCGTCCGTCTCGCCAAGGAGACGTCCACGACCAAGTTCGACGGCACCGTCGAGGTCGCCTTCCGTCTGGGTGTCGACCCGCGCAAGGCCGACCAGATGGTCCGTGGCACCGTGAACCTCCCGCACGGCACCGGCAAGACCGCCCGGGTCCTGGTCTTCGCGACCGGTGACCGTGCCGAGGCCGCGCGTGCCGCGGGCGCCGACATCGTCGGCGCCGACGAGCTGATCGACGAGGTGTCGAAGGGCCGTCTGGACTTCGACGCCGTCGTCGCCACCCCGGACCTCATGGGCAAGGTCGGCCGCCTCGGCCGCGTGCTCGGTCCCCGTGGTCTGATGCCGAACCCGAAGACCGGCACCGTGACCCCGGACGTCGCCAAGGCTGTCAACGACATCAAGGGCGGCAAGATCGAGTTCCGTGTCGACAAGCACGCGAACCTGCACTTCATCATCGGCAAGACGTCGTTCGACGACACCAAGCTGGTGGAGAACTACGGCGCGGCCCTGGAGGAGATCCTCCGTCTGAAGCCGTCCGCCGCCAAGGGCCGCTACATCAAGAAGGCCGCCCTCAGCACCACGATGGGCCCGGGCATCCCGCTCGACCCGAACCGCACCCGCAACCTCCTCGTCGAGGAGGACCCGGCCGCCGTCTGAGCCGGGTGAGCCGGCCGTCGGCCGGACTCGCGCACGCGTAGAAAGAACCCGTCCCCACGCCCGCCTCGGGCGCGGGGACGGGTTTTTTCCTGCGCCTGTGTCGGTGGCGTCGGTTACGGTTCACAGGAATCACACAAGGAGCGAGAGACAGCAGGGGTGGGGAACTGATGGCCATGGCCGCATGGAAGCGCGTGGGTGTCTGTCTGACGGCCGCGGCGGTCGTCGTGGGCCTGGCGGGGTGCCAGGACGGCGACGACGGGGGCAGCAAGGGCAGCAAGAAGGCCGGCGCCTCCACGGAGGCGCAGACGCGGGACGAGGCGGCCGAGGTGCTCCAGGCCGCGTTCAAGAAGACCTCGGAGGCGAAGTCCTCCAAGATCCGGATGACCATCCGGACGTCCGGGACCGCCGCGGAGACCGGCTCCATGGAGATGTCCGGGGTCCAGGGGTGGGACCCGGCGGTCATGGACGTCACCATGAAGGGCTCCGGATTCGCCGCCGGCGGCGCCGGAGGGCCCGAGCAGACGCGCGTGATCATGCTCGACGGCGTCATGTACGTGGACCTGGGCGCCGAGCAGGCCGCCGGGATGGACGGCAAGCGCTGGATGAAGATGGACTTCAAGGCCGTCGCCGACGCGTCCGGCGACCCGGAGGTCCAGAAGCAGGTGACCGGCGGCCTGGAGAACATGAACCAGGACCCGGCGCAGCAGCTCGCCCTGCTGCTGGGCTCGCCGAGCCTGAAGCACGTGGGCCCCGAGAAGGTCGACGGCGTGGAGGCGCAGCACTACAAGGGCACGCTCAGCTTCAAGGAGATGGTCGACGCCAACACGTCCTTCGACCTGCTCTCGAAGAAGGAGCGGGACGAGCTCGTCGCCATGGCCGAGAAGTCGGGGATGAAGGGCTACGACACCGAGATCTGGGTCAACGAGGACGACCTCCCGGTGAAGATGGTCGTCGGCATGACCATGGCCCAGGGCACGATGACGATGACCTCGCACTTCTCGGACTACGGCGCCAAGGCCGACGTCCAGGCCCCGCCGGCCGGGGAGACCGTCGACTTCATGGAGATGCTGAAGGAGCTGGAGTCGCTGGGCGCGGGTTCGGCGGCCTGACAGGTCCCGGCGAGGTTCTCCGGCACGCACCACGCGCGCGCCGGAGAGCCCCCGATCGGCCGATTTGCCTGACGGCGACGCGGTCACGTACTCTTCCGAGGAAGCCAAAGACCGCTGGTCGTTGCCGTGCGCTCGTAAGAGGGTGCGGTGGCCGAAGGATCCGCTGAACTGCGGACGACCCGCGCAGGTGACATTGGAAGAGTTCCCGGAAGGCCGCCGTCGCGAGGCGCGGAGATCCGGTTGAGCTTCGCCCCGTGCGCCTGCGCCCGGGGCGTTTCGTTTTCCCCAGTCCTCCTTCGGGTCCGCGCGGTCCGAATCACCCGGAAGGAGGCCGAGGCTCTATGGCGAGGCCCGACAAGGCTGCCGCGGTTGCCGAGCTGACGGACAAGTTCCGCAGCTCCAACGCCGCCGTGCTGACCGAGTACCGCGGTCTCACCGTGGCGCAGCTCAAGACGCTGCGTCGTTCGCTCGGTGAGAACGCCCAGTACGCCGTGGTGAAGAACACGCTGACCAAGATTGCGGCCAACGAGGCCGGGATCACGCTGGACGACCAGCTCTTCGCTGGCCCGACGGCGGTCGCCTTCGTCACCGGTGACCCGGTGGAGTCGGCGAAGGGTCTTCGTGACTTCGCCAAGGACAACCCGAATCTCGTCATCAAGGGCGGTGTCCTTGACGGCAAGGCGATGTCCGCCGACGAGATCAAGAAGCTCGCGGACCTCGAGTCCCGCGAGGTGCTGCTCTCCAAGCTGGCCGGTGCCTTCAAGGCGAAGCAGTCCCAGGCTGCCTCCGTCTTCCAGGCGCTGCCGTCGAAGCTCGTCCGCACCGTGGACGCGCTCCGTGCCAAGCAGGACGAGCAGGGCGGTGCCGAGTAATTCGGCTCGCTTTCCGGCCCTCACCGCATGAGGTGAGGACCGATGCGGGCCCGAGTAACGCCCGCCTCACCCAGTACACCCGGCACCTGCCGATTTAGTGGAAGGACCGCCATCATGGCGAAGCTCACCCAGGACGAGCTGCTGGCCCAGTTCGAGGAGATGACCCTCATCGAGCTCTCCGAGTTCGTGAAGGCCTTCGAGGAGAAGTTCGACGTCACCGCCGCCGCGGCCGCCCCGGTCGTCGTCGCCGGTGGTGCCGGTGCCGGCGCCGCCGCCGAGCAGGCCGAGGAGAAGGACGAGTTCGACGTCGTCCTCACCGGCGCCGGCGACAAGAAGATCCAGGTCATCAAGGTCGTGCGCGAGCTGACCTCCCTGGGTCTGAAGGAGGCCAAGGACCTCGTCGACGGCACCCCGAAGCCGGTCCTCGAGAAGGTCAACAAGGAAGCCGCCGACAAGGCCAAGGAGGCCCTCGAGGGCGCCGGCGCCTCCGTCGAGGTCAAGTAAGACCTTCCGGGTCCGCAAGGGTCCGTCACGCGCCCCTGAGGGCGTGTAACGCTCAAGCGCCGAGGAGCGATCATCCATCCGGGTGGTCGCTCTTCGGCGTTCCGGGGGGTCGGCGGCGACTGCCTTGCACCCGGGACGGCGGGGGGTATGGTGATCTTCGTTGTGCCTCCGAGGGGCCGCGGAGATGAGCCGGACGGCTGCGGTTCGGGCAAGGGGGGCCCTTGACGAACCGCACGCAGCGCGCAATTCTCAGGACGCGTCGTCACAAGGATCCGAATCCGAGGCATGGATCGACGGCAAAGAGGGCAGTATCACCGTGCGTTGAGGGCAGCGCCTTGCCGCAGGAGTTGATGACAACGAGGGCCTCCAACCGGTCTCGTACACCGCACTGGACATCAGTGTGCCAAGTGGCTACACTGACCCTTTGCGCTGCCTGTTAGCTGTCCCCTGCCCGTCACCAGGGGCATGCCCTCACTCGAGCATGGACGACCGGATCACTTCCGACCTGGAATGTCCGTCTCTGCGCCCAGTGGGGGGCCGGTACGCGCGTAGTGAGTCCGAGCCCTCGGAAGGACCCCCTCTTGGCCGCCTCGCGCAACGCCTCGACCGCGAATACGAACAACGGCGCCAGCACCGCCCCGCTGCGCATCTCCTTTGCAAAGATCAAGGAGCCCCTCGAGGTTCCGAACCTTCTCGCGCTGCAGACCGAGAGCTTTGACTGGCTGCTCGGCAACGACGCGTGGAAGGCTCGCGTCGAGGAGGCTCTCGAGAACGGGCACGACGTCCCCACCAAGTCCGGTCTGGAGGAGATCTTCGAAGAGATCTCCCCGATCGAGGACTTCTCCGGGTCGATGTCGCTGACCTTCCGCGACCACCGCTTCGAGCCGCCGAAGAACTCCATCGACGAGTGCAAGGAGCGCGACTTCACGTACGCCGCCCCGCTCTTCGTCACGGCCGAGTTCACCAACAACGAGACCGGCGAGATCAAGTCCCAGACCGTCTTCATGGGCGACTTCCCGCTCATGACGAACAAGGGCACCTTCGTCATCAACGGCACCGAGCGTGTCGTGGTGTCCCAGCTGGTGCGCTCGCCCGGCGTCTACTTCGACTCCTCCATCGACAAGACGTCCGACAAGGACATCTTCTCCGCCAAGATCATCCCCTCCCGGGGCGCCTGGCTGGAGATGGAGATCGACAAGCGCGACATGGTCGGTGTGCGCATCGACCGCAAGCGCAAGCAGTCCGTCACCGTCCTCCTGAAGGCGCTCGGCTGGACCACCGAGCAGATCCTCGAGGAGTTCGGCGAGTACGAGTCCATGCGCGCCACCCTGGAGAAGGACCACACCCAGGGCCAGGACGACGCGCTGCTCGACATCTACCGCAAGCTGCGTCCGGGCGAGCCCCCCACGCGTGAGGCCGCGCAGACGCTGCTCGAGAACCTCTACTTCAACCCCAAGCGCTACGACCTGGCCAAGGTCGGCCGCTACAAGGTGAACAAGAAGCTCGGCGGCGACCAGCCGCTCGACGCCGGCGTGCTCACCACCGACGACATCATCGCCACGATCAAGTACCTGGTGAAGCTGCACGCCGGTGAGACCGAGACGGTCGGCGAGTCGGGCCGGACGATCATCGTCGAGACCGACGACATCGACCACTTCGGCAACCGCCGCATCCGCAACGTCGGCGAGCTGATCCAGAACCAGGTCCGTACGGGTCTCGCCCGTATGGAGCGCGTCGTGCGCGAGC
Source organism: Streptomyces sp. P9-2 (assembly GCF_051903975.1). NCBI lineage: Bacteria > Bacillati > Actinomycetota > Actinomycetes > Kitasatosporales > Streptomycetaceae > Streptomyces > Streptomyces sp. P9-2. The sequence goes on along the minus strand of NZ_CP192633.1, from coordinate 824,730 downwards.
GCATGACCACCCAGGACGTCGAGGCGATCACGCCGCAGACCCTGATCAACATCCGGCCGGTCGTCGCCTCCATCAAGGAGTTCTTCGGCACCAGCCAGCTGTCCCAGTTCATGGACCAGAACAACCCGCTGTCGGGGCTGACGCACAAGCGTCGTCTGAACGCCCTCGGCCCGGGTGGTCTCTCCCGTGAGCGGGCCGGCTTCGAGGTCCGTGACGTGCACCCCTCGCACTACGGCCGCATGTGCCCGATCGAGACGCCCGAAGGCCCGAACATCGGTCTGATCGGTTCGCTCGCCTCCTACGGGCGGATCAACCCGTTCGGCTTCATCGAGACGCCGTACCGCAAGGTCGTCGACGGCCAGGTCACCGACGAGGTGGACTACCTGACCGCCGACGAGGAGGACCGCTTCGTCATCGCGCAGGCCAACGCGCCGCTCAACGACGAGATGCGTTTCGTCGAGAACCGCATCCTGGTCCGCCGCCGCGGCGGCGAGGTCGACTACGTCCCCGGCGACGAGGTCGACTACATGGACGTCTCGCCGCGCCAGATGGTGTCGGTCGCGACCGCCATGATCCCGTTCCTCGAGCACGACGACGCCAACCGTGCCCTCATGGGCGCGAACATGATGCGCCAGGCCGTGCCGCTGATTAAGTCCGAGGCCCCGCTCGTCGGCACCGGCATGGAGTACCGCTCCGCCGTCGACGCCGGTGACGTGGTCAAGGCGGAGAAGGCGGGTGTGGTCCAGGAGGTCTCCGCGGACTACATCACCACGGCCAACGACGACGGCACGTACATCACGTACCGCCTGGCCAAGTTCTCCCGCTCCAACCAGGGCACCTCGGTCAACCAGAAGGTCATCGTCTCCGAGGGCGACCGCGTCATCGAGGGCCAGGTCCTCGCCGACGGTCCGGCCACCCAGAACGGCGAGATGGCGCTGGGCAAGAACCTGCTCGTGGCGTTCATGCCGTGGGAGGGTCACAATTACGAGGACGCGATCATCCTGTCGCAGCGCCTCGTGCAGGACGACGTCCTCTCCTCGATCCACATCGAGGAGCACGAGGTCGACGCCCGTGACACCAAGCTCGGCCCCGAGGAGATCACCCGGGACATCCCGAACGTCTCCGAGGAGGTCCTCGCCGACCTCGACGAGCGGGGCATCATCCGCATCGGCGCCGAGGTCATCGCCGGTGACATCCTCGTCGGCAAGGTGACCCCGAAGGGTGAGACCGAGCTGACCCCGGAGGAGCGCCTGCTGCGCGCGATCTTCGGTGAGAAGGCCCGTGAGGTCCGTGACACCTCGCTGAAGGTGCCGCACGGCGAGACCGGCAAGGTCATCGGCGTCCGCGTCTTCGACCGCGAGGAGGGCGACGAGCTTCCCCCCGGTGTCAACCAGCTGGTGCGCGTCTACGTCGCGCAGAAGCGCAAGATCACCGACGGTGACAAGCTCGCCGGCCGTCACGGCAACAAGGGCGTCATCTCCAAGATCCTGCCCATCGAGGACATGCCGTTCCTCGAGGACGGGACCCCGGTCGACATCATCCTCAACCCGCTGGGTGTGCCGTCCCGAATGAACCCGGGACAGGTGCTGGAGATCCACCTCGGCTGGCTCGCCAGCCAGGGCTGGGACGTCTCCGGCCTCGCCGACGAGTGGGCGCAGCGCCTGCAGGCGATCGGCGCGGACCGCGTGGAGCCCCGTACCAACGTGGCCACCCCGGTCTTCGACGGCGCCCGCGAGGACGAGCTCGCCGGTCTGCTGGAGCACACCGTCCCGAACCGCGACGGCGACCGCATGGTCCTGCCGTCCGGCAAGGCGCGGCTGTTCGACGGCCGCTCGGGTGAGCCGTTCCCGGACCCGATCTCGGTCGGCTACATGTACATCCTGAAGCTGCACCACCTGGTCGACGACAAGCTGCACGCCCGCTCGACCGGTCCGTACTCCATGATCACCCAGCAGCCGCTGGGCGGTAAGGCTCAGTTCGGTGGCCAGCGGTTCGGCGAGATGGAGGTGTGGGCACTCGAGGCGTACGGCGCCGCCTACGCGCTCCAGGAGCTGCTGACCATCAAGTCCGACGACGTCACCGGCCGCGTGAAGGTCTACGAGGCCATCGTCAAGGGCGAGAACATCCCCGAGCCCGGCATCCCCGAGTCCTTCAAGGTGCTCATCAAGGAGATGCAGTCCCTGTGCCTGAACGTGGAGGTGCTGTCCTCGGACGGCATGTCCATCGAGATGCGCGACACCGACGAGGACGTCTTCCGCGCTGCGGAGGAGCTCGGCATCGACCTGTCCCGGCGCGAGCCGAGCAGCGTCGAAGAGGTCTGACGGGAGTGGGGCGGCCCGGTGAACCCCTGGCCGCCCGCCCCAGGACCCCCGTATCAGACCCCAAGACTTACGACCCTGAGAGGGATTGACGCATAGTGCTCGACGTCAACTTCTTCGACGAGCTCCGGATCGGCCTGGCCACCGCTGACGACATCCGTCAGTGGAGCCACGGCGAGGTCAAGAAGCCCGAGACGATCAACTACCGCACGCTCAAGCCGGAAAAGGACGGGCTCTTCTGCGAGAAGATCTTCGGCCCCACCCGGGACTGGGAGTGCTACTGCGGCAAGTACAAGCGTGTTCGCTTCAAGGGCATCATCTGCGAGCGCTGCGGCGTCGAGGTCACCCGTGCCAAGGTGCGCCGTGAGCGGATGGGCCACATCGAGCTCGCCGCGCCCGTCACGCACATCTGGTACTTCAAGGGTGTCCCGAGCCGGCTGGGCTACCTGCTCGACCTGGCCCCGAAGGACCTCGAGAAGGTCATCTACTTCGCCGCGTACATGATCACGTACGTGGACGAGGAGCGCCGTACCCGCGACCTGCCGTCGCTGGAGGCCCACGTCTCCGTCGAGCGTCAGCAGATCGAGAACCGCCGGGACGCCGACCTGGAGGCCCGCGCCAAGAAGCTCGAGACCGACCTGGCCGAGCTCGAGGCCGAGGGCGCCAAGGCCGACGTGCGCCGCAAGGTGCGCGAGGGCGCCGAGCGTGAGATGAAGCAGCTGCGTGACCGTGCGCAGCGCGAGATCGACCGCCTCGACGAGGTGTGGAACCGGTTCAAGAACCTCAAGGTCCAGGACCTCGAGGGCGACGAGCTGCTCTACCGCGAGCTGCGTGACCGCTTCGGTACGTACTTCGACGGCTCGATGGGCGCCGCGGCGCTGCAGAAGCGCCTGGAGTCCTTCGACCTCGAGGAGGAGGCCGAGAAGCTTCGCGAGATCATCCGCACCGGCAAGGGCCAGAAGAAGACCCGCGCCCTGAAGCGGCTGAAGGTCGTGTCCGCGTTCCTGCAGACCTCCAACAGCCCCAAGGGCATGGTCCTGGACTGCGTCCCGGTCATCCCGCCGGACCTGCGTCCGATGGTGCAGCTGGACGGTGGCCGTTTCGCGACCTCCGACCTGAACGACCTGTACCGCCGTGTCATCAACCGCAACAACCGCCTGAAGCGGCTTCTCGACCTCGGCGCGCCCGAGATCATCGTGAACAACGAGAAGCGCATGCTCCAGGAGGCCGTGGACGCGCTGTTCGACAACGGCCGGCGTGGCCGTCCGGTCACCGGCCCGGGCAACCGTCCGCTGAAGTCGCTGTCCGACATGCTCAAGGGCAAGCAGGGCCGCTTCCGTCAGAACCTGCTCGGCAAGCGTGTGGACTACTCCGCGCGTTCCGTGATCGTCGTCGGCCCGCAGCTGAAGCTGCACCAGTGCGGTCTGCCCAAGGCCATGGCGCTGGAGCTCTTCAAGCCGTTCGTGATGAAGCGCCTGGTCGACCTGAACCACGCGCAGAACATCAAGTCGGCCAAGCGCATGGTCGAGCGCGGCCGCACGGTCGTGTACGACGTGCTGGAAGAGGTCATCGCGGAGCACCCGGTTCTGCTGAACCGTGCGCCCACGCTGCACCGCCTCGGCATCCAGGCCTTCGAGCCGCAGCTGGTCGAGGGCAAGGCCATCCAGATCCACCCGCTCGTCTGCACCGCGTTCAACGCGGACTTCGACGGTGACCAGATGGCCGTCCACCTGCCGCTCTCCGCGGAGGCGCAGGCCGAGGCCCGCATCCTGATGCTGTCCTCGAACAACATCCTCAAGCCGGCCGACGGCCGTCCGGTGACGATGCCGACCCAGGACATGGTCCTCGGTCTGTTCTTCCTCACCACCGACGGCGAGATGCGCGACCTCAAGGGCGAGGGCCGTTCCTTCGCCTCGGTCGCGGAGGCGATCATGGCCTTCGACGCGGGCGAGCTGTCGCTCCAGTCGAAGATCGACGTGCGCTTCCCGGTCGGCACCATCCCGCCGCGCGGCTGGACCCCGCCGGTGAACGAGGACGGCGAGACCGAGGGTGGCTCGGAGTGGCAGCAGGGGGACCCGTTCCGCCTGACCACCACCCTGGGCCGGGCGCTCTTCAACGAGCTGCTGCCCGAGGACTACCCGTTCGTCGACTACGAGGTCGGCAAGAAGCAGCTCTCCGAGATCGTCAACGACCTCGCCGAGCGCTACCCGAAGGTCATCGTGGCGGCGACGCTCGACAACCTGAAGGCGGCCGGCTTCTACTGGGCGACCCGTTCCGGCGTCACCGTGGCCATCTCCGACGTCGTCGTCCCCGAGGCGAAGAAGGAGATCGTCAAGGGCTACGAGGCGCAGGACGAGAAGGTCCAGAAGCAGTACGAGCGCGGTCTGATCACCAAGGACGAGCGCACGCAGGAGCTCATCGCGATCTGGACCAAGGCGACCAACGAGGTCGCCGAGGCGATGAACGACAACTTCCCGAAGACCAACCCGATCTTCATGATGGTGAACTCGGGTGCACGAGGCAATATGATGCAGATGCGTCAGATCGCCGGTATGCGTGGTCTGGTGTCGAACGCGAAGAACGAGACGATCCCGCGTCCGATCAAGGCGTCGTTCCGTGAGGGCCTGTCCGTGCTGGAGTACTTCATCTCCACGCACGGTGCCCGTAAGGGTCTGGCGGACACCGCTCTGCGTACCGCCGACTCGGGTTACCTCACCCGTCGTCTGGTCGACGTCTCCCAGGACGTCATCATCCGCGAGGAGGACTGCGGCACCGACCGCGGTCTGCGCCTCAAGATCGCGAACCGTGACGCGGACGGCGTGCTGCGCAAGGCGGACGACGTCGAGACGTCCGTGTACGCGCGCTGCCTCGCCGAGGACATCGTGGTCGACGGCCAGGTGCTGGCCCCGGCCGGCACCGACCTGGGCGACGTCCTCATCGAGGAGCTCGTCTCCCGCGGCGTCGAGGAGGTCAAGACCCGCTCGGTCCTGACCTGCGAGTCCGCCGTCGGCACCTGCGCGATGTGCTACGGCCGTTCGCTGGCCACCGGCAAGCTGGTCGACATCGGTGAGGCGGTCGGCATCATCGCCGCCCAGTCCATCGGTGAGCCCGGCACCCAGCTGACGATGCGTACCTTCCACACCGGTGGTGTGGCCGGTGACGACATCACCCAGGGTCTGCCGCGTGTCGTCGAGCTCTTCGAGGCCCGTACCCCGAAGGGTGTCGCCCCGATCTCCGAGGCCTCCGGCCGCGTGCGGATCGAGGAGACGGAGAAGACGAAGAAGATCGTCGTCACCCCGGACGACGGCAGTGACGAGACGGCGTACCCGATCTCGAAGCGCGCCAAGGTCCTGGTCTCCGAGGGCGACCACGTCGAGGTGGGCCAGCAGCTCACCGTGGGTGCCACCAACCCGCACGACGTGCTGCGCATCCTGGGTCAGCGTGCCGTCCAGGTCCACCTGGTCGGCGAGGTCCAGAAGGTCTACAACTCGCAGGGCGTGTCGATCCACGACAAGCACATCGAGATCATCATCCGGCAGATGCTGCGCCGTGTGACGATCATCGAGTCCGGCGACGCCGAGCTGCTGCCCGGCGAGCTGGTCGAGCGGTCGAAGTTCGAGACCGAGAACCGTCGTGTGGTCCAGGAGGGCGGTCACCCGGCCTCCGGCCGGCCGCAGCTCATGGGTATCACCAAGGCCTCGCTGGCCACGGAGTCCTGGCTGTCGGCGGCGTCCTTCCAGGAGACGACGCGAGTCCTCACGGACGCGGCGATCAACGCCAAGTCCGACTCGCTCATCGGCCTCAAGGAGAACGTCATCATCGGTAAGCTCATCCCGGCCGGTACGGGTCTGTCCCGCTACCGCAACATCCGGGTCGAGCCGACCGAGGAGGCCAAGGCCGCGATGTACTCGGCCGTCGGCTACGACGACATCGACTACTCGCCGTTCGGCACGGGCTCCGGCCAGGCCGTTCCGCTGGAGGACTACGACTACGGTCCGTACAACCAGTAAGCGGGTCGTCTGAACCGAAGGGCGGTCACTCCGTACGGGGTGGCCGCCCTTCGGCGTGTGCGCGCATGGAACCGCACGCCCGTGCGCTGCGTTCCAGTGGGTGAAGCGCACATACTGGGACTGTCCGTCCCGGCCCTGGGGAGGCAGCCGTGTCGTATCCGACTCCGTGGCAAGGTCCTCCGCTGCCGGGCTCCGGCGCCCCGTCGATGCTGGCCTCCCACGCGGACCGCGAGCGCGCGGTGGACGTGCTGCGCGCCGGGTACGGGGAGGGCCGCCTGGACCACCCTGAGTTCGAGAAGCGGGTGGCGCGCGCCTACTCGGCGCGCACGGTGGGGGAGCTGTCCCTCCTGGTGGCCGACCTGCCGCAGGGCCCGATGCCGCAGCCGATGACGCCCCACGGCCCGGTCCCGCCGGTCTTCCTGCCACGCCCTCAGGCCCGCACGAACGGCAAGGCGCTGGCGTCCATGGTGTGCGGGGTGCTGTGCGTCGCCACGGCGGGCGTCACGGGGCTTCCCGCGGTGATCCTGGGGCACATGGCCCAGTCCGAGATACGCCGCACCGGCGAGGCGGGCGACGGCATGGCCCTGACGGGCCTGGTCCTGGGCTGGCTGTCGGTGGCGGGCTGGCTGGTCTTCCTGGGGCTGTTCGGTTTGCTGGCGGTGGTGGCGACGTCGGGATGACACCCTCAAGCGGAGCGGGGAACTGCGCGGTCGACCCACACGGACCGTACGCCGCACGGCGGGCCACCACGCGCCCTTGGAAAGGGTGTTGAGCGCCCTGGAAGAACCCCAAGAAGTCGGGCGTGTCGCGTCCCACTCCATTTGTTTTGACCGGAGTCCATGAGCTAGGTACGCTCAGACCTTGTGCCTGGGGTGTGCCCTGGCCTTCGTGCGTGCCATCACACCGCACCGGGGGCTGTGAAACGGCCACCGCAATTCAGCGCTTCCTTCTGCCTTGCGGTGGGAGTCCGCCGGATTCGACACACCCGACCGCGTGGGTCGGAGATGTTCCAGGTTAGCTGTACCCATCGGCACACAGAAACCGGAGAAGTAGTGCCTACGATCCAGCAGCTGGTCCGAAAGGGCCGGCAGGACAAGGTCGAGAAGAACAAGACGCCCGCACTCGAGGGTTCCCCTCAGCGCCGTGGCGTCTGCACGCGTGTGTTCACGACCACCCCGAAGAAGCCGAACTCGGCCCTGCGTAAGGTCGCGCGTGTGCGTCTGACCAGCGGGATCGAGGTCACCGCCTACATTCCGGGTGAGGGACACAACCTGCAGGAGCACTCGATCGTGCTCGTGCGCGGCGGCCGTGTGAAGGACCTGCCGGGTGTTCGCTACAAGATCATCCGCGGTTCCCTCGACACCCAGGGTGTCAAGAACCGCAAGCAGGCTCGCAGCCGTTACGGCGCCAAGAAGGAGAAGTAAGAATGCCTCGTAAGGGCCCCGCCCCGAAGCGCCCGGTCATCATCGACCCGGTTTACGGCTCCCCCCTGGTGACCTCCCTGATCAACAAGGTGCTGCTGAACGGCAAGCGCTCCACCGCCGAGCGCATCGTCTACGGCGCCATGGAGGGCCTGCGCGAGAAGACCGGCAACGACCCGGTCATCACGCTGAAGCGCGCTCTCGAGAACATCAAGCCGACCCTCGAGGTCAAGTCCCGCCGTGTCGGTGGTGCCACCTACCAGGTCCCGGTCGAGGTCAAGCCCGGCCGTGCCAACACGCTGGCGCTGCGCTGGCTGGTCGGTTACTCCCGCGCCCGTCGCGAGAAGACCATGACCGAGCGTCTGCTCAACGAGCTCCTCGACGCCAGCAACGGCCTCGGTGCCGCTGTGAAGAAGCGTGAGGACACGCACAAGATGGCCGAGTCCAACAAGGCCTTCGCGCACTACCGCTGGTAGTCGCAGACCCCATCGAGACCGAGAGAAGACTGAAGCCTTATGGCTACCACTTCGCTTGACCTGGCCAGGGTCCGCAACATCGGGATCATGGCCCACATCGACGCGGGCAAGACGACGACCACCGAGCGGATCCTGTTCTACACCGGCGTTTCCTACAAGATCGGTGAGGTCCACGACGGCGCTGCCACCATGGACTGGATGGAGCAGGAGCAGGAGCGTGGCATCACGATCACCTCTGCTGCCACCACCTGCCACTGGCCGCTGGAAGACGTCGACCACACCATCAACATCATCGACACCCCGGGCCACGTCGACTTCACCGTCGAGGTGGAGCGTTCCCTGCGCGTGCTCGACGGTGCCGTGACGGTGTTCGACGGCGTCGCCGGCGTCGAGCCCCAGTCCGAGACCGTGTGGCGTCAGGCGGACCGCTACGGCGTTCCGCGCATCTGCTTCGTCAACAAGCTCGACCGCACCGGTGCCGAGTTCCACCGCTGCGTCGACATGATCTCCGACCGTCTGGGTGCGCAGCCGCTGGTCATGCAGCTGCCCATCGGCGCGGAGGCCGACTTCAAGGGCGTCGTGGACCTGGTCCGCATGAAGGCGCTCGTGTGGTCCGCCGAGGCCGCCAAGGGCGAGATGTACGACACCGTCGACATCCCGGACACCCACACCGAGGCTGCCGAGGAGTGGCGCGGCAAGCTGCTCGAGGCCGTCGCGGAGAACGACGAAGAGCTGATGGAGCTGTACCTCGAGGGCACCGAGCCCACCGAGGAGCAGCTGTACGCGGCGATCCGTCGTATCACCATCGCCTCCGGCAAGGGTGAGGGCACCACCGTCACCCCCGTGTTCTGCGGCACCGCGTTCAAGAACAAGGGCGTTCAGCCCCTCCTCGACGCCGTCGTGCGCTACCTGCCCTCCCCCCTGGACGTCGAGGCCATCGAGGGCCACGACCCCAAGGACGCGGAGAAGGTCGTCGTCCGCAAGCCGTCGGACGAGGAGCCCCTCGCCGCGCTCGCGTTCAAGATCATGAGCGACCCGCACCTCGGCAAGCTCACCTTCGTCCGCGTGTACTCCGGCCGTCTGGAGTCCGGCACCCAGGTGCTGAACTCCGTGAAGGGCAAGAAGGAGCGCATCGGCAAGATCTACCGCATGCACGCGAACAAGCGTGAGGAGATCGAGTCGGTGGGCGCCGGCGACATCGTCGCCGTCATGGGCCTGAAGCAGACCACCACCGGTGAGACGCTGTCCGACGACAAGAGCCCGGTCATCCTGGAGTCCATGGACTTCCCGGCCCCGGTCATCCAGGTCGCCATCGAGCCCAAGTCGAAGGGGGACCAGGAGAAGCTCGGCGTCGCGATCCAGCGGCTCGCCGAGGAGGACCCGTCCTTCCAGGTCCACTCGGACGAGGAGACCGGCCAGACCATCATCGGTGGTATGGGCGAGCTGCACCTCGAGGTGCTGGTCGACCGTATGCGCCGTGAGTTCAAGGTCGAGGCCAACGTCGGCAAGCCTCAGGTCGCGTACCGTGAGACCATCCGCAAGTCGGTCGAGAAGGTCGAGTACACCCACAAGAAGCAGACGGGTGGTACCGGCCAGTTCGCTCGCGTGATCATCGCGATCGAGCCGATCGAGAGCGGCGACGCCTCGTACGAGTTCGTCAACAAGGTGACCGGTGGCCGTGTGCCGAAGGAGTACATCCCTTCGGTGGACGCCGGTGCGCAGGAGGCCATGCAGTTCGGCATCCTCGCCGGCTACGAGATGACCGGCGTCCGCGTGACGCTCCTCGACGGCGCGTACCACGAGGTCGACTCGTCCGAGCTCGCGTTCAAGATCGCCGGCTCGCAGGCCTTCAAGGAGGCCGCGCGCAAGGCGTCCCCCGTGCTCCTCGAGCCGATGATGGCCGTCGAGGTCACCACGCCCGAGGACTACATGGGTGACGTCATCGGCGACATCAACTCCCGCCGTGGCCAGATCCAGGCCATGGAGGAGCGGGCCGGTGCCCGCGTCGTGAAGGGTCTCGTGCCCCTCTCGGAGATGTTCGGCTACGTCGGCGACCTGCGCAGCAAGACGTCCGGCCGTGCCAGCTACTCCATGCAGTTCGACTCCTACGCCGAGGTTCCGCGGAACGTCGCCGAGGAGATCATCGCGAAGGCCAAGGGCGAGTAAGGGGCTCCGTTTAACGGACTCCGTAACAACGCTTTAGGCTTGACCCCGGAGCCTGCAAGTGGTCATTCCACCGTCACCCGGTGGAATGACCCGGGCCCGGGTTTCCCAGCAAAGATCACCTGGCGCCGATGAAGTAAGGCGTACAGAACCACTCCACAGGAGGACCCCAGTGGCGAAGGCGAAGTTCGAGCGGACTAAGCCGCACGTCAACATCGGCACCATCGGTCACATCGACCACGGTAAGACGACCCTCACGGCCGCCATTACCAAGGTGCTGCACGACGCGTACCCGGACCTGAACGAGGCCTCGGCCTTCGACCAGATCGACAAGGCTCCCGAAGAGCGCCAGCGCGGTATCACCATCTCCATCGCGCACGTCGAGTACCAGACGGAGACGCGTCACTACGCCCACGTCGACTGCCCCGGTCACGCGGACTACATCAAGAACATGATCACGGGTGCGGCGCAGATGGACGGCGCCATCCTCGTGGTCGCCGCCACGGACGGCCCGATGCCGCAGACCAAGGAGCACGTGCTCCTGGCCCGCCAGGTCGGCGTTCCCTACATCGTCGTCGCCCTGAACAAGGCCGACATGGTCGACGACGAGGAGATCCTGGAGCTCGTCGAGCTCGAGGTGCGTGAGCTCCTCTCCGAGTACGAGTTCCCGGGCGACGACGTTCCCGTCGTCAAGGTCTCCGCCCTGAAGGCCCTCGAGGGCGACAAGGAGTGGGGCAACTCCGTCCTCGAGCTCATGAACGCCGTCGACACCGCGATTCCGGAGCCGGAGCGCGACGTCGACAAGCCGTTCCTCATGCCGATCGAGGACGTCTTCACGATCACCGGTCGCGGTACGGTCGTCACCGGCCGTATCGAGCGTGGTGTCCTGAAGGTCAACGAGACCGTCGAGATCATCGGCATCAAGCCGGAGAAGACCACCACCACGGTCACCGGCATCGAGATGTTCCGCAAGCTGCTCGACGAGGGCCAGGCCGGTGAGAACGTCGGTCTGCTGCTCCGCGGCATCAAGCGCGAGGACGTCGAGCGCGGCCAGGTCATCATCAAGCCCGGTTCGGTCACGCCGCACACCGAGTTCGAGGCCCAGGCCTACATCCTGTCGAAGGACGAGGGTGGCCGTCACACCCCGTTCTTCAACAACTACCGCCCGCAGTTCTACTTCCGTACGACGGACGTGACCGGCGTCGTGACCCTCCCCGAGGGCACCGAGATGGTCATGCCGGGTGACAACACCGAGATGAAGGTGGAGCTCATCCAGCCCGTCGCCATGGAGGAGGGCCTGAAGTTCGCCATCCGTGAGGGTGGCCGGACCGTGGGCGCCGGCCAGGTCACCAAGATCGTCAAGTGACGTTCTGACCTGGTAGCTCCTGCTGCGAGCACCTGAAGGGGCCCGCACGACTTCGGTCGTGCGGGCCCTTTCGCTTGTCGCGGGAGCTCTGAGCGTCAACGCGAGGCCGGTCAGTTCGCGCGGTCGCGTGAACGCCGCCTCATATCCGCTCGGCGTATGCCAACGCGTCCGTAGCTTCGCCCCATGGTCAGCTCGTCCCATGGCCCTGCACCGGATCTTCCAGCAGGACCCGGGGCTCTTCGCCCGCGCGGCCGGACACCTCGGCGTCGCCTTCCCGCCACCCGTCTCCACCACCGCGCTCTCCGCGGACCTCACGGAAACGCAGCCCCGACGAGAACACCGCAACCGCCTTCATCGAACTGCCGTCGACGTCGCGGTGAGGGCCCTTCTGAACTACAGGCCGTCGGGATCACCGCAGTCGACAATGCGCTCCCGGTCCTCCTCGGAGACCTCGGCACCCCGGTGTCTCAGCAAGAGCAGCAGGTCCTTCGCCCGGCCCTCAGCCCGGCCCTCAGCCCGAAGCTCTGAGGTCTTCGCGTCGGACGGGGAGTCCGGGGCGGACCCCGGCTCCCAGGTCTCCAGGGCGGGTCTCTAGGCCGGGTTTCCTGGCGGCGGGAACCGGTGCCGCCGCCAGTCACCGTGTTGTTCGGCTGGTACGGGCCCGACACCACGGCTCCGTGAAGAGGCGGGGCTGTGTCTCGTCGGTCGTCAGTTCTGGCGGCGGAGGCCGTCGACCAGGACTGCGGCGAGGCGGCGGGCGTCGTAGTCCGGGTCGTTCTCCGCGCCGATGCAGAGGTTGCCCACGCCGCGCATGAGGGTGAGGGCGGGGACGTCCTCGCGGATCTCGCCGGCTGCCGTCGCGGCGTCGAGCAGTTGCGTGCAGACGGGGACGAGGCGGTCGAGGAAGTACGCGTGCAGGCCCTCGAAGCCCGACTGGTCGGAGCGGAGGACGGCGGCGAGGCCGTGCTTGGTGACCAGGAAGTCGACGAACAGGTCGATCCACTGCCGCAGGGCGTCGTGCGGGGTCGGGGCGGACTCCAGGAGGGCCGGGCCGGCCTCGGCGCAGGCCTCCACCTGGTGCCGGTAGACGGCGATGATCAGGTCCGCGCGGGTGGGGAAGTGCCGGTAGAGGGTGCCCAGGCCGACGCCGGCCCGGGAGGCGATGTCGCGCACCGGGGCCTCCACGCCGGACGTCACGAAGACCGCGGCGGCCGCCTCCAGCAGCGTCTCCTTGTTACGCCGGGCGTCCTTGCGCCGTGACGCGGTGTCGCCCGTGTCGCCGTCCTTCTGGTTCACCGTGCCTTTTCCTCCGTCTTCCGCATGCCTCCGCATGGTCTCACGCACGCCCAAGGAGGCTCCCGCACGGCCGAGTTTTCCTCCACCGCTAGCAAAACGGAACGTTGTTCCGTATCGTTGAGGGCGTAGCGGAACACTGTTCCGCTTCTCTCTGCCCCTGAGGAGACCAAGGCATGCAGTACCGCACTCTCGGCCGCACCGGCGTCCAGGTCAGCACGCTCGCGCTGGGCGCGATGAACTTCGGCGCCATCGGGCGCACCACGCAGGAGGAGGCCACCGCCATCGTCGACGCGGCCCTGGAGGCCGGCGTCAACGTCATCGACACCGCGGACTGGTACGGCGAGGGCGAGTCGGAGGAGATCGTCGGCAAGGCCGTCGCCGGCCGCCGCGACGACATCGTGCTGGCCACCAAGGCGACCATGCCGATGGGCGAGCGCAACCGGCAGGGCGGCTCGCGCCGCTGGATCTGCACCGCCCTCGACGACAGTCTGCGCCGCCTCGGCGTCGACCACGTCGACCTCTACCAGATGCACCGGTGGGACCCGACGGCCAGCGACGAGGAGACCCTGTCGGCGCTCACCGACCTCCAGCGCGCGGGCAAGATCCGCTACTTCGGCTCCTCGACGTTCCCCGCGTACCGCATCGTGCAGGCGCAGTGGGCCGCCCGCGAGCACCGGCTGAGCCGCTACGTGACCGAGCAGCCCAGCTACTCGATGCTGCAGCGCGGGATCGAGGCCCATGTCCTGCCGGTGACGGAGGAGTACGGCATGGGCGTGCTGGTGTGGTCCCCGCTGGCCTCGGGGTGGCTGTCGGGCGCGGTGCGCAAGGGCCGGGACGTCACCACCCATCGCTCGGGGGTCCTGCCGGAGCGCTTCGACCCCTCGCTGCCGCACAACCAGGCCCGGTACGACGCGGTGGAGCGGCTGATCGAGGTGGCCGACGAGGCCGGGCTCACCCTGATCCAGCTGGCGCTCGGCTTCGTCAACGCGCACCCCGCGGTGACGGCCGCGCTGATCGGCCCGCGCACGGTGGAGCACCTCCGGTCGCAGCTCGCCGCCGCGGACACCGTGCTGTCGGCCGACGTCCTCGACGCGATCGACGAGATCGTCGCCCCGGGCACCGACCTGGCCCCCGGCGAGAAGTTCGACGCCCCGCCCGCGCTGCTCGACGCCTCGCTGCGCCGCCGCCGCTGACCATCGCCACCCGAGCTCCGGGCCGTGCGGCCACCCCATGCCGGTCCGGGGCCCGCCGACGGGGTGAGGGCGGCGCGAAAAGACCGTGCGTGCACGGGTATTGACGCGCCGCTCGGCAGGGCCGTACCGTCCGCCCATCCCTAATGTTTCGGCATTGCCTTCGAAACATTCGAGAACGACGACGGGAATGAGAGCCCCCGCATGAGACCCCTTCGTTTCGCCACCGTGGCCCTCGCCACCGCAGCACTGGCCCTGCCGCTCCTGGGCGGTTCGGCGTCCGCCGCCTCCTCGGCCGGGCCCAAGGCCCCGCAGCACTCCCACGCCTCGCCCGACCGGCTGCGGGCGGCCGCGCCCGAAGGTTTCGCGATCGGCACCGCCGTGGCAGGCGGCGGCCACCACCTGGAGCAGGACTACCCGGACCCCTTCACGTACGACAAGGAGTACCGGAAGGTCCTGGGGCGGGAGTTCAGCTCGGTCTCGCCCGAGAACCAGATGAAGTGGGACCACATCCACCCCGAGCGCGACCGCTACGACTTCGGGCAGGCGGACGCGATCGTGGAGTTCGCCCGCAAGAACCGCCAAGTGGTGCGCGGACACACGCTGTTGTGGCACAGCCAGAACCCGGCGTGGCTGGAGGACGGCGACTTCACCAAGGAGGAGCTGCGCGGCATCCTGCGCGAGCACATCACCACGGTGGTCGGCCGGTACAAGGGCAAGATCCAGCAGTGGGACGTGGCGAACGAGATCTTCGACGACCAGGGCAACCTGCGCACGCAGGACAACATCTGGATCCGTGAGCTCGGCCCGGGCATCGTCGCGGACGCGTTCCGCTGGGCGCACAAGGCGGACCCGAAGGCGAAGCTGTTCTTCAACGACTACAACGTCGAGAGCGTCAACGCGAAGAGCGACGCGTACTACGCGCTGGTGAAGGACCTGCGCGCTCAGCGGGTGCCGGTGCACGGCTTCTCCGTCCAGGGCCACCTGAGCACGCGCTACGGCTTCCCCGGCGACCTCGCCGACAACCTGCGCCGCTTCGACGCGCTGGGCCTGGAGACGGCGGTCACCGAGCTGGACGTCCGCATGGACGTGCCGGAGGGGTCCCGGCCGACCCCGGCCCAGGAGAAGCAGCAGGCGGAGTACTACCAGCGGATGCTGCAGGCGTGCCTGGAGGTCGACGGCTGCAACTCGTTCACCATCTGGGGCTTCACCGACAAGTACTCGTGGGTCCCGGTGTTCTTCCAGGGCGAGGGATTCGCGACGGTCATGACGGAGGACTTCGGCCGCAAGCCGGCGTACTACGCGCTGCGCGACACCCTGAAGGACGCCCGCGAGGACGACTGCGGGAAGGGCGGCCCGAAGGGGCCGAAGCACCGTAAGCACTGAACAGTCCGAAACCCCGCCCCGGCCCGGTCGCCCGTCACCGGTCCGGGGCGGCGGTGTTCCCTAGGCGCCCGAGGACTCGGTGCACACCTGTGTGCGGCAGTCGCGGCAGTGTGTTTCCGTTTCCGGGGCTCGGAAGGCGCGGTCGCAGGATTCGCAGGTGCGGAGTTTGTCGCGGACGGGGGGTGGGGTGGACCGGGTGCGGTACGGGGGTGGGGGTGGGAGCTGGGTGACGAGGCGGTGGGCGAGGAGGGCCGCGGGGCGGCGGAGCGCGTCGGCCGGGAGGTCGGAGGTGAGGGCGTGCCGTACGGCGGTGGGGGTGACCTCGCGTTCCAGCCAGGCGATGACGCCCGGGGCGAGGTGTGCGGTGTCCGTGGCGGAGAGCAGCAGGCGCGGGTCGTGGCGGCGGAGCGTGCTGAGCAGGTCGGTGGCCTGCTGGTGAAGGGCGGTGGCGGCGGCCTGGGTGGGCTGCGGGACCGCCGGGAGGGCCTTCCGGGGGCGCGGCTGGGGCCGGTGTGCGGAGGCGGGCCGGGGCTGCGGCGGCGCGGGGCAGTCGGTGTCGGCGGGCTGACGGCGGTGGCCGGGCTGGTTGCAGGAGATGGTGCGGGTGATGATCCGGCCGGTGGCGGTGCGGATCCGCTCGCGGCGGAGGTAGCCGTGCGCCTCCAACTCCCGCAGCGCGGCGGCGATACGGGTGGCGCCCTCCTTGAAGCGGGCGGTGAGCGACTTGATGTCGGTCGGGGTGCCGGTGGGGAGGGACTGGATGTGGCAGCCGAGGCCGATCGCCAGCAGGGAGAGTTCCTTGTGCTGGGTCAGGTGGTTGCCGATCACCGTGAAGCGGGCGGTGTGGTGGGTGTTCTCGTGGATGACACCGGCGGTGTGGTGACGCGGACGGGTGGGATTGCCGCCGGCGGCTGACTGGGCGCGCGAGGGCGCGCTAGTGTTTTGGGTATCCATCGGGAAGGTTGGTTTCCTAGGTGGTCAGGCCCTCGCACTGGGATGGCAGTCCCGGCGGGGGCCGAAGTCTTTTTCGGGTTGTGTTGCGCTGAGCGTAGAGGTGCTGAGGGCTCGAAAAACCAGCTGAGCAGTGAATGTTCACTCGCCCGAGTGATCACGCCCTGCGGGCGGGAGGGGTGGGGCTTGGTGGGGTGCTTTCCCCCAAGTTCTTGCATGGGGGACCGCTGGGGGCACCGGAGCATCACGTTTCGCGTGTCGGTCGGTTTCGACTGCGACAGGCAGTGCACCGTGATGCGGAGTTCGCCCTTCGGTTCCATCCCCGAAGATCGGTTGTCTGTCGTGATCGTCCACGACTTGTCCAGTGCTGTCCAAGCTGTCCGGCTCGTTGGCAGAGGGAGGCGCCGGAGTGTGGGGGCGCTGCGGACGACACGGAGGGGTGGTGCGGGATGGCGGTGGACGGTGAGGTCGTGCGGGCCGTGGGGGAGGCGGACGAACCCGGGTGGGAGGTCGATCCGGACGACGAGTGGGGTGTCGCCGTCATCACCACCGTGGGACGGCAGTTGAGGCTGCGGCGCGAGGCTGTGGGAATGCGGGTGTGCGACTTCGCCCGTGCCGTGGGCTATGGGGAGGACCTCGTCTACAAGGTCGAGGCGGGCAAGCGGATTCCCCGGCGGGAGTATCTGGAGCGGGCCGACGAGGTGTTGGGGGCGGGCGGACTGCTCGCGGCGGCTTGGGAGGACGTCAAGCGGGTGCGGTATCCGCGCCGCGTACGGGAGTTGGCCAAGCTGGAGGCGCAGGCCGTCGAGATCGGCGTGTACGAGAGCATCAGCGTCAACGGCCTGTTGCAGACCCCGGAACACGCGCGGGCGTTGTTCGAGGCGTGGCAGCCCGCCTACTCGGAGGAGGACCTGGAGCGGGTGCTGGCGGCTCGCATGGCACGGCAGTCCGTCTTCGACCGTTCACCCGCGCCCGCGCTCAGCTTTGTCCTGGAAGAGGCGGCCCTGCGCCGCCGGGTCGGCGACACAATGGTGTGCCGCCGACAACTCGAACGCCTGCTGGAGGTGGGCCGGTTGCGCAACGTCACCCTCCAGGTCATGCCGACGAGCAGCGGGGCCCACCCCGGGCTGAGCGGGCGGATCGAGATCCTGAAGTTCGCCGACGGCACGGCGATGGGCCGGTCCGACGGCGCGTACAACGGCCGCCCCACCTCCGACCCGAAACAGCTCCGCATCCTCGAACTGCGGTATGGGACCATCCGGGCCCAGGCGCTCCCGCCCGCGGAGACGCTCACCTTCATCGAGCACGTGCTGGGAGAGACATGATGCGCAAGGCCTCCGCCGGAGACATCTCCGAACCGAAGTGGTTCAAGAGCAGCTACAGCAGCGGCCCCGACGGCGATTCCTGCGTCGAGGTCGCCATAGCCCCCCGCACCGTCCAGGTACGCGACTCCAAGACCCCCGCCGGCCCCCGCCTCGCCCTCACGCCGGCCGCGTGGACCCGCTTCCTCACGTACGCCGCCGACCGCTGACGCGACCTGCATCACGTCCACACTCCGTACGCGACGTCCAGATAGCGGACATTCCGGGGGGCCCTCTTGGTATCCGAGAAACACAGGAGTAACACTGGAAGGGTCGGGCGACCTGTCGTATACGGAACTGGCGTACGAACGGTGCGGCCGACGTCCCGCGCGCGGCAACGGCGCCGAGCGCTCCCCTCCGGTTGCCCGTGCATGGCGTCACGGTGTCCATGTGCCCGCGACCGGGTGCCCGCCGTGCCCAGAAAGGGACCCCGTGACCCCCGTGTCCTCACGCCCCGACCCCAAGATGTCGCTCGACCAGATCCGCGCCGAGATCGAGCGCCGCAACCCGGCCGAGCCGGAGTTCCACCAGGCCGCGCGTGAGGTGCTGGAGACGCTCGCACCCGTACTGGCCGCCCGGCCGGAGTACGCCGACCCGGGTCTCGTGGAGCGGCTGATCGAGCCCGAGCGGCAGATTATCTTCCGGGTGCCGTGGACGGACGACAACGGCCGCGTCCACGTCAACCGTGGCTTCCGTATCGAGTTCAACAGCGCCCTCGGCCCGTACAAGGGCGGCCTGCGCTTCCACCCCTCGGTGAACCTCGGGATCATCAAGTTCCTCGGCTTCGAGCAGATCTTCAAGAACGCGCTCACCGGGCTCGGCATCGGCGGCGGCAAGGGCGGCAGCGACTTCGACCCGCAGGGCCGCAGCGACGCCGAGGTCATGCGCTTCTGCCAGTCGTTCATGACGGAGCTGTACCGGCACATCGGCGAGTACACGGACATCCCCGCCGGTGACATCGGCGTCGGCGCCCGCGAGATCGGCTACCTCTTCGGCCAGTACCGGCGCATCACCAACCGCTGGGAGGGCGGCGTCCTCACCGGCAAGGCGGCCGGCTGGGGCGGCTCGCTGATCCGCCCGGAGGCGACCGGCTACGGCAACGTGCTGTTCGCCGAGGCCATGCTGCGCGCCCGCGGCGAGGAGCTGGCGGGGCAGACGGCCGTCGTCTCCGGCTCCGGCAACGTCGCGATCTACACGATCCAGAAGCTCACCGCCCTCGGCGCCACCCCCGTGACCTGCTCCGACTCCGGCGGCTACGTCGTCGACGAGAAGGGCATCGACCTGGACCTGCTGCGCCAGATCAAGGAGGTCGAGCGGGGCCGGGTGAGCACGTACGCCGAGCGCCGCGGCGCCTCCGCGCGGTACGTGCCCGGCGGTCGCGTCTGGGAGGTCCCCGCGGACGTCGCCCTGCCGTCGGCCACGCAGAACGAGCTGAACGCCGACGACGCCGCCACGCTGATCCGTAACGGCGTGAAGGCGGTCTCCGAGGGCGCGAACATGCCCACCACCCCCGACGCCGTCGACCTGCTCCAGCAGGCCGGCGTCGCCTTCGGCCCCGGCAAGGCGGCCAACGCGGGCGGTGTCGCGGTCAGCGCGCTGGAGATGACGCAGAACGCGTCCCGCACGTCCTGGAAGGCCGACCACGTCGAGGCCGAGCTGGCCCGCATCATGACCGACATCCACACCACCTGCGCGGAGACCGCCGAGCGGTACGGGGTCCCGGGTGACTACGTCGCCGGCGCGAACATCGCCGGGTTCGAGCGGGTCGCGGACGCGATGCTGGCGCAGGGCATCATCTGATTCATCTGAGGCGTACGTCGTACGGGGCCGGGGGCATCGCGCCCTCGGCCCCCTCCGCGTTCAGGGCGTGGGGATGCCCGCCGGGCGGGCCGGGCGGCCGAAGCGGGCGGGGACGCCCGGCGAGTACAGCACGCTGACCGGCCCGGCCGTCGGCGCGGGCAGCCCCGCCGCCGCGACCAGGTCCTCCTCGCACTGCAGCAACTCCGCCCGGTACAGCGGCCAGCGCGGATGAGCGTTCGGCAGGTACATCGGCCGCCCGAAGAACACGCCGTGCATGCCCCAGCGGGCGGTGAGGAAGTGCTCCAGCTCCGTCGGCTCCTCGACCGCCTCGCCCCGCCGCACGGTGAGCCGCGTCCCCGCGCCGCGCGGGCCCGGCCAGCGGCGGGACGCGGTGTACGTGGCGGTGCGCTCGTCGTCGTGCCGTACGCGCATCCGGGACCAGACGTACGGCATCCCGAAGCCGAGGCGGCCGACCAGCACCGGGATCAGCCGGGAGGCGTCCAGGGACAGGAACACCACCCCGCGCCGGCCGTGCTCGTCCACGGAGTACAGGCGGACGTTGGTCTCCGGGAAGTTCCCCAGGTACGGCACACCCGGCAGCCGCAGCCAGCCCACCCGGTGCATCCGGAACGCGACGAGACCGACGTACGTCACGCCGTCGAGCGTGTCGGGCACGGCGCCCGGCGGCAGCAGCCCCGCCACGTCGGCCGGGTCCACCGCCCAGTGCACGAACGTCAGGTCCAGCCAGGACTGCGTGAGCAGCGGACGCGCGATCGCGTCCGGCGGGTCGGGCGTCACGGGCTGCGGGGTGGACGGCACGGTGCCAGTATCGCGGAGTGCGCGTACCCCATATGGCCCTGGTCGGGTCCCGGGGCGCTCGGCGACGCTGGACGCATGGAGAAGCTCTCGCTCGACGCCCTCGTCCGCACCCACCTGGAGCAGGCCGCCACCGCCTCCAGCGGCCGCAGCGCGACCACCGTCCACGGCGGCCACGAGCACACCCTGCGCCAGACCCTGCTCGCGCTGACCGCCGGCACGGAACTCGCCGAGCACGACAGCCCGGGGGAGGCCACCCTCCTCGTCCTACGCGGCCGCGTCCGCCTGACCAGTGGCGACGTCGGCTGGGAGGGCCGCACCGGCGACCTCCTCGCCATCCCGGCCGCCCGGCACGGGCTGGAGGCGCTGGAGGACGCGGCGGTGCTGCTGACGGTGGCGAAGAAGGGCTGACGGTGACCGGAGACGGCAGGCCGGTCGAGGAGTTCACGGCAGAACTGCTCGCCCGGGAGGTCTTCGGCCCGCTCGGCGGGGTGGTGGAGATCGGAGCGGTGAACGCCACGGGCACGTGGCGCCTGGCCGACGTATCACTGGGCGACTTCCTGGACGGGCGCGGGGCCGAGGTGGACGTGCTGCTGGCGGGCGTCCGTCGGCCTGCGCCTTCGACAGCACGACGATGAGCATCGCCTGGGACCTGGGCTGGCTCCGCCCCCACGACGTGACCGCCGCCTCGCTGCTCCTCTGGTCGGGCGGGCTGACGGGCGTCCCGGCGGAGCTGGAGTCGCCGGCGGTGGTCCGGCACATGTGCACGTCCTGACGACGACCTTCGGCGACTGACGGGCCCGCGTCCGACGCGATGACGGCGCGATGGCACGATGTCGGCACGTCATCGACCGAAGGGGGACGCCGGCGACATGGCCCGTTACATGGAAGCGCTGACCGTCGAGCGGGGCGGTTTCCGGATCAAGGTGCCGGAGAGCTGGTGGGAGTTCGACGTACGGCCGGAGTCGCGGGACGACTCGATCCACCACATGGTGACCGAACGTCTGCGCGCCCACCCCGAACTGGCCCCGCACCGCGACACGTACATCTCCTTCCTGCGCAAGGCGGCGGCGGATGCCTGGAAGTCGGGCGCGCTGTACTGCGGTTGCATGGCGGAGACCTTCGGGGGCGACACCCCGATCACCGGCTCGGTCACGGTGTCCCTGGTCGGCGGCCGCACCAGCAAGGGCGACCCGCTCCCCACCGATCCGGAGGCAGTCACCGCCCAGCTCGCGGTCAAGGAGGCGAAGCGGGAGGGCGACTCCTGGCGCAAGGTGACCACCGTCGACATCCCGGGCGTCGGCCCGGCGGCCCGGACGTACGGCATCGAGGACGTCCCGGTACCGGACGACGAGCTCGGCCGCACGATCCGTGCCGTGCTGATGCAGACGTTCATCCCGGTGCCGGGGCAGGAGGGCAAGGTCGCCCTGGTCGCGGGCAGCAGCCAGGTCCTGGACCTCGCGGAGTCCTTCTTCGACATCTTCGACGCGATCACGTCGACGTTCCGGTTCGCGGACTGAGCGGGAGTGACGCGGTCGTGGGACTGGGCGACGGGGGAGGGCCTGCTGGGTCTCGACGACCTGGGGGAGTGGGACGCGGCGTTCGAGCGGGGTGAGCGGAACCTGGGCACGGCGGCGATCGGCCTCGCCTTCAACTGCCCCTTGGAGGACGCCTCCCCGCGCATCGTCCGCGCGACGCAGCTTCCGGACACCGACCAGCGGGGCTTCGCCTTCACGGCGGTGGGCACGGCGGCGCGGCTGAACGGGGCACTGACGCCAGAGCTGTACGAGGTGCTGCGGGCGGCGGGCCCGGGCCGCAGGAGCATCGCGGTGAACGCGGTCGGCGACACGATGACCTTCGTGCCCTTCCGGGATCTACCGCCGTGGTTGAAGCGGTGGAAGGCCGTGTCGGCGGTGCTGAACAAACTGGAGGCCTGGCGCCTGAGGATTGCCTACGCGGCGGAGGACGCCTGGCAGGCCCTGCGCGGCCGGCGTTCATGAACCAGCTGAACTGGGGAACCAGCTGAACCGGCTGTGACGCGACGGCCCGGCCTTCCCGTCGAACTGCTGTGCCCGGTAAGTTCGCGTGTGCATACGGGTGTTGGCGATGTGCGCGTGACGGGGGTTGCGGGATGGTGGGGCACCGGCCGAGTGACTGGCATGTTCTCGACCTGGACAAGCGGGCACGAGGGTGCTCCGAGCCGGCCGCACGCGCTACCACTACGACAAGCAGGGCCGAATGGTGCGGCGGCAGCGCGCCCGCCTTTCCCGCAAGCCCGAGACGTGGACGTACACATGGGACGCGGAGGACCGACTGGTTTCCGTCCGTACGCCCGACGGTGTTCTCTGGCGCTACGAATACGACCCCATGGGCCGCCGCATCGCCAAGCAACGGCTGGGTGCGGACGACGCCACTGTGGTGGAGCAGACCGACTTCACCTGGGACGGCACCACTCTCATCGAACAGGTGACGTCTGGCTCCGCGTACCCACACTGCGTCGCGGTGACGTGGGACTACGACGGGGAGCGTCCCCTCACTCAGACGGAACGCCTCATCACCGCGTCCCAAGAGGAGATCGACACTCGCTTCTTCGCCATCGTCACCGACCTGGCGGGTACGCCCACCGAGTTGGTCGCCGAGGACGGCAGCCTGGCCTGGCAGGCGAGAAGCACTTTGTGGGGGGTCACCGCTTGGACGCGCCGGAGCAGCGCGTACACGCCACTGCGGTTCCCCGGTCAGTACTACGACCACGAGAGCGGCCTGCACTACAACTTCCACCGCTATTACGACCCCGAGACGGCCCGTTACCTCACCCCCGACCCGCTCGGCCTGAGCCCGTCGCCCAACCCCTACCTCTACTTCCTCGACCCGCTGCTTTCGGCGGACCCGCTCGGCCTCTACGAGATCGGCAAGCCGGACGCCGCGAGCCAGGCCGGCAATCTGCCGATGATCGCAGACAAGATCGCCGCTCACGGTGACATCAAGAAGCGCGGCATCCCGGGTGTCGACGACCTGGACGTGGCGGAGCATCTGGAAGACCTGATGACCGGTTCGCCGGGTATACGTATGCGCAGCACACCGTCCGGCATCCCCCGCTTCGCGTGGTGGGACGACGCCACCGGGACGATGCTGATCCGTGAAGGCGACAACGGCACCTTTATGCAGCCCGATGGTGGCTACGAGTACTTCCTGAAACAGTTGAAGGAGTGAGCGGTTTGACAGGCGCAGCCGAACCCGGTCCGACCCGACGGGGCCGCGAGCGACGGGCGCATGACGTGTTCTGGGCCGCCCCGTGCAGCAGGTCCGTGTGGGACGTTTTGTCGCCGTCCGTTCTGGAAGCGATCGCCCGGTGCGACGCGGAACGGCTGCAGGTGGAGAGGTCGCGAGTCGCGCCGCACATAAGGGAGAAGATGACGGTGCCCGTGTACTCGGTGGCGGACCGGTTCGCATCCTGGGAGCGTCTGATCCGCCGACTGGAGCCCGGCTGGGACGGCGACGACTTCTACCCCATCAGCGCTTATGACAACGACCTCGATTCCAGGGACGCGCTGGACCAGGTGATGCGTGCGTTGCCCGAGGAGGCCAACGAGGGCCCACTGGGGCAACTGCTTGCCCGGCTCGACACACGCTTCAGAGCCGCCACCGTCCCGGACCCGGAGCGTTCGCTCCGCCCGTGGGTACGCCCGACGATGGAGAGGCCGGAAGAGGAACTCGGCGAGTGGTGGAAGCGCAAGCCGGTCCGCGTCCCCTGGCCTGAATGACCGCCAAAACCGCACGTGCACGGTGGGTGGAGGGGGCGAGCGGTGCCCTGAAGGCCGGTCTTGTACGCCGTGTCGGCAGCGCTGAGCGGCATCGCCGGCCACCGGGGCGGGACGAGGGCCGTGGTTCGGTCGGTTCTTCGCCGGAGCGATGGTGACCGCCGCCGACCCGGCAGGGCAGGTCGCGGAGGCGCTGGACACCGCTCTGCTGCCGGCGAACCGGAGCAGGCCCGGGGAAGAACAACGACGTTCCGGCTGTCCTGCACTTCCGGGTGCCCAAGAGTGAGCTGGACAAGCTGAACAGTAAAATCTTCGACGGTCCGAGTGATGAACTTTCCGACTTCATCCGGCGGCACCGTCTGGACCGTACCGGTGCCGACATGCACAGCTACGAGATGGTCGAAGGGCCCATGCTCCGGAACGTGGGGCCCTTCAAGAAGGGGGCGGACGGCGTTTTCAACGGACACCAGATAGCGATCTATTCCGATCATGCTGCCCAACTGTTCGACAATTCCCTACTGCGGAGTCTGGGTCCATGACGAGGACGGAAGAGTTCCTCACGGAACTCGACGAAGGAATGCTTCAGTATTTTCGGGAGATCGCCGACGAATTGGTCGGTCGATTCGGTATGTCCCGGGCCGAGGCGGTTGCGCGTATCAACGCGGCATACGAAGGGGCGGACATCGAGCCGTATCCGGACCTCATGTGCCATGAAGAGCCGGACTGCTGGGCGTACGGCCTCTACTTCCTGCCAAAGGACGGGAGAAGCCCGCACAGCGGGTCCGTCGGGGGCCTCGAGGAGTGGGAAACGCGGCCGGCCCCGCCGAGGGACTCACACGTCTGGACGCTCGCCGAGTGAACGCGCCGGGGCCGGAGTCCTCGGTCCGGACAGTGTCTGCTCCGGTCGGCGGCATCGCGGAGGCCGGCGTCCTTCACGATGCCCGGGTCCGGGCGCTGGTGTTTGACGCCGGTCACCACGGGGGTACTCTCTTCCGCCCGATTGGCCAGCGCGCCGCCCTCTGTGGCAGACTGTCCGAGTTGCTCGGTCGAGTGTTGATGCTGCGCGCCTCCCGCCGGGAGGACCGGAAGCGAGTCCCACAGTACTCGTCGTCCCTGATCAGGGGCGGACGTACGGGAATCTTCCGGGAAGTGCGGTGCGGCGCCGGCCAGGCGCCCGGTGGGCCTTTCGCCCCCGGTCCGCGGTTCTGGTAGGGCCGTGTCAATCCCGCGGGGATGTCCGAACAAGGGACATCTGTGTCAGCGGGAGTGCGACACGCCCGACCGCGTGGGTCGGAGGTGAGGGGAAGCCGCTCCGGGTTCCAGAGCGTAATGAGAGACAGGACTACGAAGTAGCCATGGCGGGACAGAAGATCCGCATCCGGCTCAAGGCCTACGACCACGAGGTCATCGACTCTTCGGCGAAGAAGATCGTCGAGACGGTGACGCGCACTGGTGCGTCGGTCGCGGGCCCGGTGCCGCTGCCCACTGAGAAGAACGTGTACTGCGTCATCAAGTCGCCGCACAAGTACAAGGACTCGCGCGAGCACTTCGAGATGCGCACGCACAAGCGCCTGATCGACATCCTCGACCCGACCCCCAAGACCGTTGACTCTCTGATGCGACTCGACCTCCCGGCCGGTGTCGACATCGAGATCAAGCTCTGAGGCCGGTGATCTGAAGAGATGGCAAAGCAGATCAAGGGCATCCTGGGCGAGAAGCTCGGCATGACGCAGGTGTGGGACGCGAACAACCGCGTCGTCCCGGTCACCGTCGTCAAGGCCGGCCCCAATGTCGTCACCCAGGTCCGCACGAACGACGTCGACGGCTACGAGTCCGTCCAGATCGCCTTCGGCGAGATCGACCCGCGCAAGGTGAACAAGCCCCTCAAGGGTCACTTCGCCAAGGCCGACGTCACCCCCCGTCGTCACCTCGTCGAGATCCGCACGTCGGACGCCTCCGAGTACACGCTGGGCCAGGAGATCACCGCTGAGGTGTTCGAGGCCGGCGTGAAGGTCGACGTGACCGGCAAGAGCAAGGGCAAGGGCTTCGCCGGTGTCATGAAGCGCCACAACTTCCGTGGCCTCGGCGCCGGACACGGCACCCAGCGCAAGCACCGCTCGCCCGGTTCCATCGGTGGCTGCGCCACGCCGGGTCGTGTGTTCAAGGGCCTCCGCATGGCGGGTCGCATGGGCAACGAGCGGGTCACCACCCAGAACCTGACCGTCCACGCCGTTGACGCGGAGAAGGGTCTGCTGCTCATCAAGGGCGCGGTTCCCGGTCCGAACGGCGGCCTCGTCCTGGTCCGCACCGCGGCCAAGGGGGCCTGAGGTAACCGATGAGCACTGTTGACATCCTTTCGCCGGCGGGCGACAAGGCCGGTACCGTCGAGCTCCCCGCGGAGATCTTCGACGTCGAGAAGGTCAGCGTTCCGCTGATCCACCAGGTCGTCGTCGCACAGCTGGCCGCTGCCCGCCAGGGCACGCACAAGACGAAGACCCGTGGCGAGGTCCGTGGTGGCGGCAAGAAGCCGTACCGCCAGAAGGGCACCGGCCGCGCCCGTCAGGGCTCGACCCGCGCGCCGCAGTTCGCCGGTGGTGGCGTCGTGCACGGTCCCGTGCCGCGCGACTACTCGCAGCGCACGCCCAAGAAGATGAAGGCTGCCGCCCTGCGTCACGCCCTCACCGACCGGGCGCGCCACAACCGCATCCACGTCGTCACCGGCGTGGTCGAGGGTGAGACCCCGTCCACCAAGGCCGCCAAGTCGCTGTTCGGCAAGATCTCGGAGCGCAAGAACCTGCTCCTGGTCGTCGACCGCGCCGACGAGGCCGCGTGGCTGTCCGCCCGCAACCTGCCCCAGGTCCACATCCTGGAGCCGGGCCAGCTGAACACGTACGACGTTCTCGTCTCGGACGACGTGGTCTTCACCAAGGCCGCTTTCGAGTCCTTCGTCGCCGGCCCGAACAAGGCCAACGACAACGAAGGGAGCGAGGTCTGATGGCTGCCCGTCACCCCTCGATCGCCTCGAAGGCCGCCAAGGCGGCCAAGGCTGCGCGCGTCGCCAAGGCGCGTCGTCACGCCTCCGAGGGCAAGAACACCGTCGTCACCCCGGCGAGCAAGGCGTACACGGACCCCCGTGACGTCCTGCTGAAGCCGGTCGTGTCCGAGAAGAGCTACGCGCTCATCGACGAGAACAAGTACACGTTCCTCGTCGACCCGCGTGCCAACAAGACCCAGATCAAGGAGGCCGTCCAGGCGGTCTTCGAGGTCAAGGTCACCGGGGTCAACACGATCAACCGCGCCGGCAAGCGCAAGCGCACCCGCACCGGCTTCGGCCAGCGTGCCGCCACCAAGCGCGCGATCGTGACCCTCGCCGAGGGCGACCGTATCGACATCTTCGGCGGTCCGACCGCGTAAGCGGTCAGGATCGTTCGATATCGGACGAGGACTGAGAAATGGGTATCCGCAAGTACAAGCCGACGACTCCGGGCCGTCGTGGCTCCAGCGTCGCCGACTTCGTCGAGGTCACGCGGTCCACGCCGGAGAAGTCGCTGGTCCGTCCCCTGCACAGCAAGGGCGGCCGTAACAATTCCGGTCGTGTGACCGTCCGCCACCAGGGCGGTGGCCACAAGCGCGCCTACCGAGTGATCGACTTCCGTCGTCACGACAAGGACGGCGTGCCGGCGAAGGTCGCGCACATCGAGTACGACCCCAACCGCACCGCGCGCATCGCGCTGCTTCACTACGCGGACGGCGAGAAGCGCTACATCCTCGCGCCGCGTGGCCTGAACCAGGGCGACCGCATCGAGAACGGTCCCGGGGCCGACATCAAGCCGGGCAACAACCTTGCCCTGCGCAACATCCCCGTGGGTACGACGCTGCACGCCATCGAGCTGCGTCCCGGCGGCGGCGCCAAGTTCGCCCGCTCCGCCGGCGCCTCGGTGCAGCTGCTCGCGAAGGAGGGCACCATGGCCCACCTCCGCATGCCCTCCGGCGAGATCCGCCTGGTCGACCAGCGCTGCCGCGCCACGGTCGGCGAGGTCGGCAACGCCGAGCAGAGCAACATCAACTGGGGCAAGGCGGGCCGCAAGCGGTGGCTGGGCGTCCGCCCGACCGTCCGCGGTGTCGTCATGAACCCGGTGGACCACCCGCACGGTGGTGGTGAGGGCCGAACCTCCGGTGGCCGTCACCCCGTGTCCCCCTGGGGCAAGAAGGAAGGCCGTACTCGTTCGCCCAAGAAGGCGTCGAACAAGTACATCGTCCGCCGCCGCAAGACGAACAAGAAGCGCTAAGGACGGGTTGAGATGCCTCGTAGCTTGAAGAAGGGACCCTTCGTCGACGACCACCTGATCAAGAAGGTGGACGCGCAGAACGAAGCCGGTACCAAGAACGTCATCAAGACCTGGTCCCGTCGCTCCATGATCGTCCCGGCGATGCTCGGCCACACGATCGCGGTGCACAACGGCAAGACCCACATCCCGGTGTTCGTCACCGAGTCGATGGTCGGTCACAAGCTCGGTGAGTTCTCGCCGACGCGGACCTTCCGGGGTCACGTCAAGGAAGACCGGAAGTCGAAGCGCCGCTAGGGCGCGGATCGCAACAGACACGTAAGTAACTGGAAGGACAACCATGGAAGCCAGGGCCCAGGCGCGGTACATCCGCGTCACGCCCATGAAGGCCCGCCGCGTGGTGGACCTCATCCGTGGCATGGACGCCACGGAGGCCCAGGCCGTCCTGCGATTCGCTCCGCAGGCAGCCTCGGTTCCGGTGGGCAAGGTGCTGGACAGCGCCATTGCCAACGCCGCGCACAACTACGACCACACCGACGTCGACAGCCTCTTCATTTCCGAGGCCTACGTCGACGAGGGCCCGACCCTGAAGCGGTTCCGTCCGCGCGCCCAGGGCCGCGCCTACCGGATCCGCAAGCGGACCAGCCACATCACCGTGGTCGTCAGCAGCAAGGAAGGAACCCGGTAATGGGCCAGAAGGTAAACCCGCACGGGTTCCGGCTCGGTGTCACGACCGACTTCAAGTCGCGTTGGTACGCCGACAAGCTGTACAAGGACTACGTCAAGGAAGACGTCGCCATCCGTCGGATGATGACGTCCGGCATGGAGCGCGCCGGCATCTCCAAGGTCGAGATCGAGCGCACCCGTGACCGTGTGCGTGTGGACATCCACACCGCGCGTCCGGGCATCGTGATCGGCCGCCGTGGCGCCGAGGCCGACCGCATCCGCGGTGACCTCGAGAAGCTCACCGGCAAGCAGGTCCAGCTGAACATCCTCGAGGTCAAGAACCCCGAGACGGACGCTCAGCTGGTCGCGCAGGCCGTCGCCGAGCAGCTCTCCTCCCGCGTCTCCTTCCGCCGCGCCATGCGCAAGAGCATGCAGTCGGCGATGAAGGCGGGCGCCAAGGGCATCAAGATCCAGTGCGGTGGCCGCCTCGGCGGCGCCGAGATGTCCCGCTCGGAGTTCTACCGCGAGGGCCGTGTGCCCCTGCACACGCTCCGCGCGAACGTGGACTACGGCTTCTTCGAGGCCAAGACGACCTTCGGCCGCATCGGCGTGAAGGTCTGGATCTACAAGGGCGACGTCAAGAACATCGCCGAGGTCCGCGCCGAGAACGCCGCTGCCCGCGCCGGCAACCGCCCGGCCCGTGGTGGTGCAGACCGCCCGGCCCGTGGTGGCCGCGGTGGCGAGCGTGGCGGTCGCGGTCGCAAGCCGCAGCAGGCTCCCGCTGCCGAGGCCCCCAAGGCCGAGGCTCCGGCGGCCGCTCCGGCTGAGAGCACCGGAACGGAGGCCTGACCACCATGCTGATCCCCCGTAGGGTCAAGCACCGCAAGCAGCACCACCCGAAGCGCAACGGCATGTCGAAGGGTGGCACGCAGGTTGCGTTCGGCGAGTACGGCATCCAGGCGCTCACCCCGGCGTACGTGACGAACCGCCAGATCGAAGCGGCTCGTATCGCCATGACCCGCCACATCAAGCGTGGCGGCAAGGTCTGGATCAACATCTACCCGGACCGCCCCCTCACCAAGAAGCCGGCCGAGACCCGCATGGGTTCCGGTAAGGGTTCCCCGGAGTGGTGGGTGGCCAACGTCAAGCCCGGACGCGTCATGTTCGAGCTGTCGTACCCCAACGAGAAGATCGCGCGCGAGGCCCTGACCCGTGCGGCTCACAAGCTGCCGATGAAGTGCAAGATCGTCAAGCGCGAGGCAGGTGAAGCGTGATGTCGGCCGGTACCAAGGCGTCAGAGCTGCGCGAGCTGGGCAACGAGGAGCTTCTGGCGAAGCTCCGCGAGGCCAAGGAAGAGCTGTTCAACCTCCGCTTCCAGGCGGCCACGGGTCAGCTCGAGAACCACGGTCGGCTCAAGGCCGTCCGCAAGGACATCGCGCGGATCTACACCCTGATGCGTGAGCGCGAGCTGGGCATCGAGACGGTGGAGAGCGCATGAGCGAGAACAACGTGACTGAAGAGACGAAGGCCGCCCGCGGTTTCCGCAAGACCCGTGAGGGTCTGGTCGTCAGCGACAAGATGGACAAGACCGTCGTCGTCGCTGTCGAGGACCGCGTGAAGCACGCGCTGTACGGCAAGGTCATCCGCCGTACGAACAAGCTCAAGGCGCACGACGAGCAGAACGCCGCGGGTGTCGGCGACCGCGTCCTCCTCATGGAGACCCGGCCGCTGTCCGCGACGAAGCGCTGGCGCGTCGTCGAGATCCTCGAGAAGGCCAAGTAATTCCTGCGGGGCAAACCCCGCAGGACAGTTCCGCCAGGCTCCGGGAGCCGCTCCGCTGAGCGGCTCCCGGGGAACCGGCAGACATTCAGGAGATAGACGTGATCCAGCAGGAGTCGCGACTGCGTGTCGCCGACAACACGGGTGCGAAGGAGATCCTCTGCATCCGTGTGCTCGGTGGCTCCGGTCGCCGCTACGCGGGTATCGGTGACGTCATCGTCGCCACCGTCAAGGACGCGATCCCCGGTGGCAACGTGAAGAAGGGTGACGTCGTCAAGGCGGTCATCGTTCGCACCGTCAAGGAGCGCCGCCGTCCGGACGGCTCGTACATCCGCTTCGACGAGAACGCCGCCGTCATTCTCAAGAACGACGGCGACCCTCGTGGCACCCGTATCTTCGGCCCCGTGGGCCGTGAGCTGCGCGAGAAGAAGTTCATGAAGATCATCTCCCTCGCGCCGGAGGTGCTGTGAGCATGAAGATCAAGAAGGGCGACCTGGTCCAGGTCATCACCGGCAAGGACAAGGGCAAGCAGGGCAAGGTCATTGCCGCTTTCCCGCGCGAGCAGCGTGTCCTGGTCGAGGGTGTCAACCGGGTCAAGAAGCACACCAAGGCCGGTCCGACGGCTCGCGGTTCCCAGGCCGGCGGCATCGTCACCACCGAGGCCCCGATCCACGTCTCCAACGTCCAGCTGGTCGTGGAGAAGGACGGCAAGAAGGTCGTGACCCGCGTCGGCTACCGCTTCGACGAAGAGGGCAACAAGATCCGCGTTGCCAAGCGGACGGGTGAGGACATCTGATGACGACCACCACCACTCCGCGTCTCAAGACGAAGTACCGCGAGGAGATCGCGGGCAAGCTGCGTGAGGAGTTCTCGTACGAGAACGTCATGCAGGTTCCCGGCCTCGTCAAGATCGTGGTCAACATGGGTGTGGGCGACGCCGCCCGCGACTCGAAGCTGATCGAGGGCGCCATCCGCGACCTCACCACGATCACCGGTCAGAAGCCGGCCGTCACCAAGGCCCGCAAGTCCATCGCGCAGTTCAAGCTGCGTGAGGGTCAGCCGATCGGTGCCCACGTCACGCTCCGTGGCGACCGCATGTGGGAGTTCCTGGACCGCACCCTGTCGCTCGCGCTGCCGCGCATCCGCGACTTCCGCGGCCTGTCCCCCAAGCAGTTCGACGGCCGTGGCAACTACACCTTCGGTCTCACGGAGCAGGTCATGTTCCACGAGATCGACCAGGACAAGATCGACCGCGTCCGGGGTATGGACATCACCGTGGTGACCACGGCGACCAACGACGAAGAGGGCCGTGCCCTTCTCCGTCACCTCGGCTTCCCGTTCAAGGAGGCGTGAGCGAGATGGCGAAGAAGGCTCTCATCGCGAAGGCTGCTCGCAAGCCCAAGTTCGGTGTGCGTGGCTACACCCGCTGCCAGCGCTGCGGCCGTCCCCACTCCGTGTACCGCAAGTTCGGCCTGTGCCGCGTGTGCCTTCGTGAGATGGCTCACCGTGGCGAGCTGCCGGGCGTGACCAAGAGCTCCTGGTAATCCGGTAGTTCCGGACTCCCAGGGCTCTCGGTAAGCAATGGGAACGGCAGGAGCCCCGCTCCGCATGGCTTAGGCTTGTGGGGTTGGGCACCTGCCGTGCCCGTACGACTTACTACGCCGTAGGTCCACCGCGCCGCACCCGTCCCGTCTCGGATCGGGGAGAGGGATGGCGCACCAGGAAACCCCGGCGAGAGAGGCCGAAGGCCAATTCATGACCATGACTGATCCGATCGCAGACATGCTTACGCGTCTGCGGAACGCGAACTCGGCATACCACGACACCGTGTCGATGCCGCACTCGAAGATCAAGTCGCACATCGCGGAGATCCTCCAGCAGGAGGGCTTCATCACGGGCTGGAAGGTCGAGGACGCCGAGGTCGGCAAGAACCTCGTCCTGGAGCTGAAGTTCGGCCCCAACCGTGAGCGCTCCATCGCGGGCATCAAGCGGATCTCCAAGCCCGGTCTCCGGGTGTACGCGAAGTCCACCAACCTGCCGAAGGTGCTCGGCGGCCTCGGCGTGGCGATCATCTCCACGTCGCACGGGCTCCTCACCGACAAGCAGGCCGGCAAGAAGGGCGTGGGTGGGGAAGTCCTCGCCTACGTCTGGTAGCAGAAGGGAACGGAGGAAACAGCTATGTCGCGCATCGGCAAGCTCCCCATCGCGGTTCCCGCCGGCGTGGACGTCACCATCGACGGCCGCACGGTCGCGGTCAAGGGCCCCAAGGGCACGCTGACCCACACCGTCGTGGCGCCGATCGAGATCGCCAAGGGTGAGGACGGCGTCCTGAACGTCACCCGCCCCAACGACGAGCGTCAGAACAAGGCCCTGCACGGCCTGTCCCGCACGCTGGTGGCGAACATGATCACCGGCGTGACCCAGGGTTACGTGAAGAAGCTCGAGATCAGCGGTGTCGGTTACCGCGTTGTCGCCAAGGGTTCGAACCTGGAGTTCTCCCTCGGCTACAGCCACCCGATCACGGTCGAGGCCCCCGAGGGCATCACCTTCAAGGTGGAGTCCCCGACCCGGTTCTCGGTCGAGGGCATCGACAAGCAGAAGGTCGGCGAGGTTGCGGCCAACATCCGCAAGCTGCGCAAGCCCGACCCGTACAAGGCCAAGGGCGTCAAGTACGAGGGCGAAGTCATCCGCCGCAAGGTCGGAAAGGCGGGTAAGTAAGCCATGGCATACGGGCAGAAGATCCTCAAGGGCGACGCGTACAAGCGTGCTGCTATCAAGCGCCGTCACATCCGGATCCGCAAGAAGGTCGCCGGCACCGCCGAGCGTCCTCGCCTGGTCGTGACCCGTTCCAACCGCCACATCGTGGCGCAGGTGATCGACGACCTGAAGGGTCACACCCTGGCGTCGGCGTCCACCCTGGACGCGTCGGTCCGCGGCGGCGAGGGCGACAAGTCCGCGCAGGCCAAGCAGGTCGGCGCCCTGGTCGCCGAGCGTGCCAAGGCCGCCGGTGTCGAGGCCGTCGTGTTCGACCGTGGTGGCAACCAGTACGCCGGGCGCATCGCCGCCCTGGCGGACGCCGCCCGCGAAGCCGGGCTCAAGTTCTGAGCCGCTTGTAGCTAGCGGAAAGAGAGAGGTAATCCAATGGCTGGACCCCAGCGCCGCGGTGGCGGCGCCGGTGGCGGCGAGCGGCGGGACCGGAAGGGCCGTGACGGCGGCGCTGCTGCCGCCGAGAAGACCGCGTACGTCGAGCGCGTCGTCGCGATCAACCGTGTCGCCAAGGTTGTGAAGGGTGGTCGTCGCTTCAGCTTCACCGCGCTGGTCGTGGTGGGCGACGGTGACGGCACCGTGGGTGTCGGATACGGCAAGGCCAAGGAGGTGCCGGCCGCCATCGCCAAGGGCGTTGAGGAGGCCAAGAAGCACTTCTTCAAGGTCCCCCGCATCCAGGGCACCATCCCGCACCCCATCCAGGGTGAGAAGGCTGCCGGCGTCGTGCTGCTCAAGCCCGCGTCCCCCGGTACCGGTGTGATCGCCGGTGGTCCGGTGCGCGCCGTGCTCGAGTGCGCCGGTATCCACGACGTGCTGTCGAAGTCGCTCGGCTCCGACAACGCCATCAACATCGTGCACGCGACCGTGGAGGCCCTGAAGGGCCTGCAGCGTCCCGAGGAGATCGCGGCCCGCCGTGGTCTGCCGCTCGAGGACGTCGCTCCCGCGGCTCTGCTGCGCGCTCGTGCCGGGGCAGGTGTGTGATCATGGCGCAGCTCAAGATCACGCAGGTGAAGTCCTACATCGGCAGCAAGCAGAACCACCGTGACACCCTGCGCACCCTTGGTCTCAAGGGCATCAACACGCAGGTCGTCAAGGAGGATCGTCCCGAGTTCCGCGGCATGGTGCACACCGTCCGCCACCTCGTGACGGTCGAGGAGGTCGACTGATCATGGCGGAGAACAACCCGCTCAAGATCCACAACCTCCGTCCGGCCCCGGGCGCCAAGACCGCCAAGACCCGTGTGGGTCGTGGTGAGGCGTCGAAGGGTAAGACGGCCGGTCGTGGTACGAAGGGCACCAAGGCCCGTTACCAGGTTCCGGAGCGCTTCGAGGGTGGCCAGATGCCCCTCCACATGCGTCTCCCGAAGCTCAAGGGCTTCAAGAACCCGTTCAAGACCGAGTACCAGGTCGTGAACCTGGACAAGCTCGCCTCCCTCTACCCCGAGGGCGGAGAGGTCACGGTCGAGGACCTGGTCGCCAAGGGCGCCGTGCGCAAGAACAGCCTCGTCAAGGTCCTGGGCCAGGGCGAGATCTCCGTGGCGCTGCAGGTGACGGTCGACGCCGTCTCCGGCTCCGCCAAGGAGAAGATCACCGCCGCCGGCGGTACGGTCACCGAGCTCGTCTGACCCCGTCAGGTGTCTCGATGACGTAGAGCGATCCCGACCGGGGATACCCCACAAATGGGGTATCCCCGGTTGGTCGTTCCTAGGGCGGTGGTGTCGCCGGTAAGGTGGCCTGCGCTGCCCATTCACCCCGGGGGCCCTACGCGGGGCACTCAGGGCGGCAGTTGACCGTTAAGAATTCGTCCTCAGTCGGAATCTCAGACCATCACCCTTGACGCAGTTGCGCGGGGGGTCGCAGGAGGCACCGTGCTCACCGCGTTCGCCCGGGCGTTCAAGACGCCCGACCTGCGCAAGAAGCTGCTCTTCACGCTCGGCATCATCGTGGTGTACCGCGTCGGTACGCACATCCCCATCCCGGGTGTCGACTACCGGAACGTCCAGACCTGTATCGACGCCGCCCAGGCGAACCAGGGCCTGTTCGGTCTGGTGAACATGTTCAGCGGCGGCGCGCTGCTCCAGATCACGGTCTTCGCGCTCGGGATCATGCCGTACATCACGGCGAGCATCATTCTGCAGCTGCTGACCGTGGTGATCCCGCGCCTGGAAGCCCTGAAGAAGGAGGGGCAGGCCGGCACGGCGAAGATCACGCAGTACACCCGTTACCTGACGGTCGCGCTCGCCATCCTCCAGGGCACCGGCCTGGTGGCCACCGCCCGCAGCGGCGCCCTCTTCCAGGGCTGCCCGGTCGCGAGCCAGATCGTCCCCGACCAGTCGATCTTCGTGACCATCACCATGGTCATCACCATGACCGCCGGCACGGCCGTGGTCATGTGGCTCGGTGAGCTGATCACCGACCGCGGCATCGGCAACGGCATGTCGATCCTGATGTTCATCTCGATCGCCGCGACCTTCCCCTCCGCCCTCTGGGCCATCAAGGAGCAGGGCAGCCTGGCGGACGGCTGGATCGAGTTCGGCACCGTCATCGCCGTCGGCCTGGTCATGGTCGGCCTGGTCGTCTTCGTCGAACAGGCCCAGCGCCGGATCCCCGTGCAGTACGCGAAGCGCATGATCGGCCGCCGGTCCTACGGCGGCACGTC
The DNA here is from genome assembly GCF_051903975.1 of Streptomyces sp. P9-2. Classification (NCBI taxonomy): domain Bacteria; kingdom Bacillati; phylum Actinomycetota; class Actinomycetes; order Kitasatosporales; family Streptomycetaceae; genus Streptomyces; species Streptomyces sp. P9-2. Next base: position 788,263 of record NZ_CP192633.1, on the reverse strand, counting down.
GACCTACATCCCGCTGAAGGTCAACCAGGCCGGTGTGATCCCGGTCATCTTCGCCTCGTCGCTGCTGTACATCCCGGCGCTGATCGCGCAGTTCTCCAGCGGCACCTCGGGCTGGAAGACCTGGATCGAGGCCCACCTCGTCCGCGGTGACCACCCGATCTACGTGACGCTGTACTTCTTGCTCATCGTCTTCTTCGCGTTCTTCTACGTGGCCATCTCGTTCAACCCCGAGGAAGTCGCGGACAACATGAAGAAGTATGGTGGCTTCATCCCGGGCATCCGGGCTGGCCGACCGACCGCTGAGTACCTGAGCTACGTACTCAACCGGATCACCTGGCCGGGTTCGCTGTACTTGGGTCTGATCGCTCTCGTACCGACGATGGCGTTGGTTGGTTTCGGGGCAAACCAGAACTTCCCGTTCGGCGGGACGAGCATCCTGATCATCGTGGGTGTCGGTCTCGAGACGGTGAAGCAGATCGAGAGCCAGCTCCAGCAGCGCAATTACGAAGGGTTCCTCCGCTGATGCGAATCGTCCTCGTCGGGCCGCCGGGTGCTGGGAAGGGCACACAGGCCACCCGCCTTGCCGAGAAACTGCGCATCCCGCACATCTCCACGGGCGACCTGTTCCGCGCCAACATCAGCCGGCAGACCGAGCTGGGAAAGCTCGCGAAGTCCTACATGGACGCCGGTAACCTCGTCCCCGACGAGGTCACCATCGCCATGGCCAAGGACCGCATGTCGCAGCCGGACGCCGAGAACGGCTTCCTGCTCGACGGCTTCCCGCGCAACGTGTCGCAGGCCGAGGCGCTGGACGAGCTGCTGAAGGCCGAGGGCATCAAGCTGGACGCGGTGCTGGACCTCGAGGCCCCCGAGGACGAGGTCGTGAAGCGGATCGCCGGGCGGCGCGTCTGCCGCAAGGACTCCGCGCACGTCTTCCACGTCACCTACAGCCCGCCCAAGCAGGACGGCGTCTGCGACTACTGCGGCGGCGAGCTGTACCAGCGCGACGACGACTCCGAGGAGACCGTCCGCACGCGCCTGGAGGTCTACCACACGCAGACCGAGCCGATCATCGACTACTACCGGGCCCAGGGCCTGGTGGTGACCATCTCCGCGATGGGTCCCGTCGACGAGGTCACCAGCCGGGCGCTGGAGGCGCTGAAGAGCGGCCAGTAGTCCGTCCCGCCGCATGCACAGCCGCGGTTCCCCCCGAGGGGCCGCGGCTGTGGCGTGGGCGGGGTCCGTGCCGCCGCCCGCGCGGCATCCGGGCGGACCGCGCCCGTATCGTTGGAAGCGTTCGTACTCGACCACTGGTCCAGAAAGGCCGTCGTCCCCATGGTGCAGATCAAGAGCCCTGAGCAGATCGCCAAGATGCGCGAGGCGGGGCTGGTCGTCGCCGCCATCCACGCGGCCACCCGCGAGGCCGCGGTGCCCGGGGCGTCCACCAAGGACCTGGACCAGGTCGCCCGCAAGGTGCTCGCCGAGCACAACGCCAAGCCGAACTTCCTCGGCTACGGCGGCTTCCCCGCCACCATCTGCACCTCGGTGAACGAGGTCGTGGTCCACGGCATCCCGTCCGACGACGTGATCCTCAAGGACGGCGACATCATCTCCGTCGACTGCGGCGCCATCGTCGACGGCTGGCACGGCGACGCCGCCTACACCGCCTTCGTCGGCTCCGGTCACTCCCCGGAGCTGGTCGAGCTCTCCCGGGTCACCGAGGAGTCGATGTGGGCCGGCATCGCGGCCATGAAGCAGGGCAGCCGGCTGGTCGACATCTCCCGCGCGATCGAGACGTACATCCGCCGCCAGCCGAAGCCCGGCGGCGGCAAGTACGGGATCATCGAGGACTACGGCGGCCACGGCATCGGCACCGAGATGCACATGGACCCGCACCTGCTGAACTACGTCGACCGCAAGCGCGGCAAGGGCCCGAAGCTGGTGCCCGGCTTCTGCCTGGCGATCGAGCCGATGGTCTCCCTCGGCACCCCGCGTACCGAGGTCCTCTCCGACGACTGGACGGTCGTCACGACCGACGGCACCTGGTCCTCCCACTGGGAGCACTCGGTCGCCCTCACCGAGCAGGGCCCCCTGGTCCTGACCGCCCCCGACGGCGGCAAGGCGAAGCTCGCGGAGATGGGTGTCACGGCGGCGCCGGACCCGTTGGGTTAGGGATCTCCCCGGAAGGGCAGGATCTCTCGATTCGTGTTTCCGGGTGCGCTGACGTAGACTGACTCGTCGGCTCTGGTGCACCCGCATGTCCGCATGTGGTCACGGTGTACCAATGAGTCGATCAAGGTAGTCGATTCGAAGGGCGAAGCGTGGCCAAGAAGCAAGGTGCCATCGAGATCGAGGGCACTGTCGTCGAGTCTCTGCCGAACGCCATGTTCAGGGTCGAGCTCCAGAACGGCCACCAGGTCCTGGCACACATCAGCGGCAAGATGCGCATGCACTACATCCGCATCCTCCCTGACGACCGGGTCGTGGTGGAGCTGTCTCCGTACGACCTCACGCGTGGCCGGATCGTCTACCGGTACAAGTAGATCTTGCCCGCTCCCCGGCCCGCCGGGGTGATGGCACTGACCCGGAGAACCTCACACCCATGAAGGTCAAGCCGAGCGTCAAGAAGATCTGCGACAAGTGCAGGGTGATCCGCCGTCACGGTCGGGTCATGGTCATCTGCGACAACCCGCGCCACAAGCAGCGCCAGGGCTGACCGCAGCACTGAACCACCCTCTGCGCCTCCCGCAGACTTCGCGCGACGCGAGCAACACACGTTCATACGCAGGACCCGAGCCGCACGGCTCGACACCCCCGGCTCGGAGGCCGGGGACCCGGCCCGTACCTGGTACGGCGGGCGGGGAGCCGGTTCTGTGGAAGACCTCCGACAACCAACTGGAGCCATTGAATGGCACGCGTTTCCGGTGTTGACATCCCGCGCGAAAAGCGCGTGGAGATCGCCCTCACCTACGTGTTCGGCATCGGCCGGACCCTTTCGCAGCAGACGCTGGCCGCGACCGGCGTCGACCCGAACACCCGCGTCCGCGACCTGACCGAAGAGCAGCTGGTCGCGATCCGCGAGTACGTGGACAACAACATCAAGACCGAGGGTGACCTCCGTCGCGAGATCCAGGCCGACATCCGCCGCAAGGTCGAGATCGGCACCTACCAGGGTCTGCGTCACCGTCGCGGTCTGCCCGTCCGCGGTCAGCGCACCAGCACCAACGCGCGTACCCGCAAGGGCCCGCGTCGCGCCATCGCCGGCAAGAAGAAGCCGGGCAAGAAGTAGTCCTCAGCGGACTTCGCCGTCCAGCGGTCTTCGCTGTAGGACCGACCACCTCCCGTAGGAGTACAGATGCCCCCCAAGGGTCGTCAGGGCGCTGCCAAGAAGGTGCGCCGCAAGGAAAAGAAGAACGTCGCTCACGGCCACGCGCACATCAAGAGCACGTTCAACAACACGATCGTCTCGATCACGGACCCGTCCGGCAACGTGATCTCCTGGGCGTCCGCCGGCCATGTCGGCTTCAAGGGCTCCCGGAAGTCCACGCCGTTCGCCGCGCAGATGGCCGCCGAGTCGGCCGCCCGCCGCGCCCAGGAGCACGGCATGCGCAAGGTCGACGTGTTCGTCAAGGGCCCGGGTTCCGGTCGTGAGACCGCCATCCGCTCCCTGCAGGCCACGGGCCTCGAGGTCGGCTCCATCCAGGACGTCACCCCGACCCCGCACAACGGCTGCCGCCCGCCGAAGCGCCGCCGCGTCTGAGGCACCGGCCGCGCTGGACGGCCCCCTGCCGGGGGTGCGGGGGTCGCTCCCCGCAGTGTCGCAGCACGGCTGCCGCCCGCCGAAGCGCCGCCGCGTCTGAGGCACCGGCCGCGCTGGACGGCCCCCTGCCGGGGGTGCGGGGGTCGCTCCCCGCAGTGTCGCAGCACGGCTGCCGCCCGCCGAAGCGCCGCCGCGTCTGAGGCACCGGCTTCCCGTGGTTCCGGGCGGTACGGCTCGCAAGGGCCGTATCGCCCGTACCCTTGCAGTACCCGCACTCTTCACCGGGTGCGGTTTCCGTCGGACGTCAAATAGCGGGCGTCCACGAAAGAAGGATCTGATCCACTCATGCTGATCGCTCAGCGTCCCTCGTTGACCGAAGAGGTCGTCGACGAATTCCGCTCCCGGTTCGTGATCGAGCCGCTGGAGCCGGGCTTCGGCTACACCCTCGGCAACTCCCTCCGCCGCACCCTCCTGTCGTCGATCCCCGGTGCCGCTGTCACCAGCATCCGCATCGACGGCGTCCTGCACGAGTTCACCACCGTGCCGGGCGTCAAGGAGGACGTCACCGACCTGATCCTCAACATCAAGCAGCTGGTCGTCTCCTCGGAGCACGACGAGCCGGTCGTGATGTACCTGCGCAAGCAGGGCCCGGGTCTGGTCACCGCCGCCGACATCGCGCCTCCGGCCGGTGTCGAGGTGCACAACCCGGACCTCGTCCTCGCCACGCTCAACGGCAAGGGCAAGCTGGAGATGGAGCTGACCGTCGAGCGCGGTCGCGGCTACGTCTCCGCCGTGCAGAACAAGCAGGTCGGCCAGGAGATCGGCCGGATCCCGGTCGACTCGATCTACAGCCCCGTGCTGAAGGTCACCTACAAGGTCGAGGCGACCCGAGTCGAGCAGCGCACCGACTTCGACAAGCTGATCGTCGACGTCGAGACCAAGCAGGCCATGCGGCCGCGTGACGCCATGGCGTCGGCCGGCAAGACCCTGGTCGAGCTGTTCGGGCTCGCCCGCGAGCTGAACATCGACGCCGAGGGCATCGACATGGGTCCGTCCCCGACGGACGCCGCCCTCGCCGCCGACCTGGCGCTGCCGATCGAGGAGCTGGAGCTCACGGTCCGGTCGTACAACTGCCTCAAGCGTGAGGGCATCCACTCCGTGGGTGAGCTCGTCGCGCGGTCCGAGGCGGACCTGCTCGACATCCGTAACTTCGGTGCGAAGTCCATCGACGAGGTCAAGGCCAAGCTCGCCGGCATGGGCCTCGCGCTCAAGGACTCGCCTCCCGGGTTCGACCCGACCGCCGCCGCGGACGCCTTCGGCGCCGACGACGACGCGGACGCCGGGTTCGTGGAGACCGAGCAGTACTGAGCTCGGGACCTGCGGTCCGTTACTGACTGCCGGCCGGTTCCGGCTGGTCGCGCAGTTCCCCGCGCCCCTTCGGGGGCGCGGGTCCTCCGGGACGTCTGTGAAGACGGCCCGGATCTCCGACAGGCGACCGCCTGCTCGGATACTGACTCCGGTACCTGATACGGCCGGGGCAGACACACAGGAGAGTCACTATGCCGAGGCCCACCAAGGGTGCCCGTCTGGGCGGCAGCGCCGCGCACGAGAAGCTTCTCCTCGCGAACCTCGCGAAGGCGCTTTTCGAGCACGGCCGCATCACCACCACCGAGGCGAAGGCGCGCAAGCTGCGTCCCTACGCCGAGCGTCTGGTCACCAAGGCGAAGAAGGGCGACCTTCACAACCGCCGTCAGGTGCTCCAGGTGATCACGGACAAGAGCGTCGTCCACACGCTCTTCACCGAGATCGGCCCGCGGTACGAGAACCGTCCCGGTGGCTACACCCGCATCACCAAGATCGGTAACCGCCGTGGCGACAACGCGCCCATGGCCGTCATCGAGCTGGTCGAGGCGCTGACGGTGCAGCAGGCCGCGGTCGGCGAGGCCGAGGCCGCGACCAAGCGGTCCGCCAAGGACGCCGAGGCGGAGGCCGTGGAGACCAAGGTCGACACGGCCAAGGGCGACGACGAGGCCGCGGCCGAGGAGTCGAAGGACGCGTAAGCGTTCCGGCGGGGACTGGGTGGTCGCTCGGCTGCGGCTTTCGTCGTGGCTGGTCGCGCCCACGCGGCGGAGCCGCGAATCGAGCACAGCCCCGCGCCCCTGAGGGGCATTGTTGCGGGCCCGCTTCTTTCAGGAGCGGGCCCGCTTCGTTTTGGGAGAGGGAGTCGTTCGGTGAGTGGTGTGGTGCGGGTCCGGCTGGACCTTTCCTATGACGGGACCGAGTTCTCCGGGTGGGCCAAGCAGGCCGGGGGCCGGCGGACCGTGCAGGGGGAGATCGAGGACGCCCTGCGGACCGTGACGCGGTCCGCGACGACGTACGAGCTGACCGTGGCGGGGCGGACCGACGCCGGTGTGCACGCGCGGGGTCAGGTCGCGCACGTGGACCTGCCGCGCGAGGTGTGGGCCGAGCACCGGCCGAAGCTGCTGAAGCGGCTCGCCGGGCGGCTGCCGAAGGACGTGCGGGTGTGGGCGCTCAGGGAGGCGCCGGCGGGCTTCGACGCCCGGTTCTCGGCGATCTGGCGGCGCTACGCCTACCGCGTCACCGACAACCCCGGCGGCGTCGACCCGCTGCTGCGCAACCACGTGCTGTGGCACGACTGGCCGCTCGACGTGGACGCCATGAACGAGGCCGCCCGCGGACTGCTCGGCGAGCACGACTTCGCCGCCTACTGCAAGCGGCGCGAGGGCGCGACGACCATCCGCACGCTCCAGGAGCTGAGCCTCGTACGCGGCGACGACGGGATCATCACCGCCACCGTCCGCGCCGACGCCTTCTGCCACAACATGGTGCGCTCGCTGATCGGCGCGCTGCTGTTCGTCGGCGACGGGCACCGCACCCCGGACTGGCCCGCGAAGGTCCTGGCGGCGGGCGTACGGGACTCGGCGGTCCATGTCGTACGCCCGCACGGCCTGACCCTGGAGGAGGTCGGCTACCCGGCCGACGAGCTCCTCGCGGCCCGCAGCGTCGAGGCGCGCAACAAGCGGACGCTGCCGTCGGCCGGCTGCTGCTGACGCGCCCCGGGCGGCGGGGTCAGCCGGCCGCCGCCGCGGACGCCTGGGCCTCGCCCCTGCGGCGGATCTGACGGTACGTGAACTCCTGGAGGTCGTCGCCGGTCCTGAAGACGGCCTTGTCCTCCTCCGTCACGTCCTTGCCGCTGGTGAAGCCGGACAGTGTGAAGTAGGCGTAGCGGCCGTAGGCGTTGGTGGTGGAGCGGCAGACCGCGCCGACGCAGAAGTCCTTCACCCCGCCGCCGGACAGCGACTTGACGATGCTCTTCGCGTCCGCCTGCTGCTTGGCCTTCGTCGCCTGCGCCTCGGTCGCGAAGACCGCCACGCCGACCGTCACCGCCACGCCGTCCCGGCTGTAGGTGACGCGGATCAGCCGCGTGCACCTGTTGTCCGTGAGGACCTTCGGGAGCGTGGCCTTGGCCGCGGACGCGCAGTTCTTGGTGTCCGCCGTCGGGCCCTTCTTGTAGACCGTGTCGCCCATGGTCAGCTGCGTGCCCGGGAACAGGATGTCGGGGCTCAGCGGCGCCTTGTCCTTCTGGGCGCTGGCGACGAAGTCCTTCGGGTCCAGCGGGGGCGGCGCGCTCGTCGGCTCGAACGACGGGACCGTGCCCGTGGCGCTCGGGAGGTCGGAGACGCCGGGCAGCTGGGACTCGGTGCCCGGGCCGGCCTGGTTCGAGCTCCCCGCCGACACGACGGCGACCGCCACCGCGGTCCCTATCGCCACGGCGGCGAGTGCGCCGCCGCCTATGAACAGCAGCCGGCGCCGCTTGGCGCGCGCCTCGGACGCGTCGGCGAGCGCCGCCCAGTCGGGTGACCCGTCGGCGCTGCCGCCGTTCCACGGCTGCTGCGAATTCGGTTTCCAGGGATCCCACTGCTGGGAGGACCCCCCCTGCCCAAAGCTCATGGGGCGCATCTTAGACGGGGCAAGGGGTGTGCTGGTCCGCCTCAACGGGCCCGTGAGGCCCTAGCGTTGCGCCCATGGCGACGGGCAAAAGCGACATCTCCGGGTGGTTGGTGCGCCCCGCGGGCATCGGCTGGTGGGCCGGACTCGTGGCGGTCCTGGCCGCGCTGACGACCCATACGGTGCTGGTGACCTCGGACGGAGGCATGGACAACGGCATCGTCGTGGACGCGGCGCGCACCTGGCTGGACGGCGGATCGCCGTACGACGACGCGCACTTCCTCTATTTCCCGAGCGCGGTCGTCGCGGCCGCCCCGCAGGCGCTGCTGCCGCGGTCCGTGCTGGACGTGCTGGTGCCGGTGCTGGTGGTCCTCGCGCTCACGGCGGGCTGGGTGTGCGCGCTGCTGCTGCACCGGGTGCCGCTGCGCAGCAGGCTCGCCGTGCTCGGGCTGTTCGGGCTGGCGGTGGGTTTCGCGCCGTTCGCGCAGCTGGTGCGGCTGGGCAACTGGACGGTGACGGCGGTGCTGGCGCTGCCGCTGTGCCTGCTGCTGGCGAGCCGGGGGCGGTGGGTCGCGGCGGGCGCGGTGATCGGGGTGGCGGTGGCGCTGAAGCCGCTGCTCGCGCCGATGGCGCTGCTGTTCCTCTTCGCCCGCCGCTGGGGCGCGCTCGCGCTGGTGGTGCTGGTGCCGGCGGTGTCGTCGGTGGTGGCCGCCTTCTTCCTGCCCGACCCCACCGGCTTCCTCACCCAGACGCTCCCCTTCCTCTTCACCGCCGACGACGCCTTCCTCCGGCTCTACGAGGCGGGCCCGGCTGCAGTGCTGCCCCGGCTCGGCGTGCCGCAGGCCCTGGCCCAGGCGCTGGCGGTGGCCGCCGCCGCGGTCGGGGTGGCCTGCGCGTACCGGCGATGGCGGGGGCCGGGGCCCGAGGCGCTGCGGCTGGCGGAGACGTCCGCCGGGCTGATGCTGTCCGCGTTCCTGGTGTCGCGGCCCTCCTACAACCACTACCTGCTCGTCGTGCTGCCCCTGCTGCTCGCCGGGATGCCGTACGCGGGGTCGGTGACCCGGCGGCCGTGGTTCTGGCTGGCGCTGGTGCCACAGCTCCCGGGGGTGACCTGGCCGTGGCTGGAGTCGGGGAAGCGGCGGGCGTTCCGGGACTTCGTCACGCTGTGTGTGCTGGCGGGTGCGGTGGCGTACCACGCGGTCCGGGGTGCGCGGAATGTGCGGGGTGCTGAGGGTGCCGAGGGCGCTTCGGACGAGGAAGGGACTGGTCGGGGGGAGGGCGGGTGGCGTGCGGCCACGGGAGGCGCCGTACGGCCGTAAAATGGGGCGCGCCCACGGGCGGCGGGCTCGTTTTGACCCGTCCGGCCGAGCACGGGTATTCTGCGTCTCTGTTGTGTGTAGTGGCTTACTCATTCTCACGTGAGGGGCCCTTACACCGGTCCACCGGGCCGATGACCAGCGACCAGCACGCGGTTTGCGTCACCGCTGTGCGGTCAGGGCTGTCGTGATCGTCTTCGGTGACCTTGTCAGGACCATTCACTGAAGAAGCGAAGGCTACGAACCGTGCGTACGTACAGCCCCAAGCCCGGCGATGTGACGCGCCAGTGGCACGTCATCGACGCTCAGGACGTCGTCCTGGGCCGTCTGGCCTCCACTGCCGCCTCCATCCTGCGTGGCAAGCACAAGCCGATCTACGCGCCCCACGTCGACACCGGTGACTTCGTCATCATCATCAACGCCGACAAGGTGCACCTCTCCGGCAACAAGCGGACCCAGAAGATGGCGTACCGCCACTCGGGCTACCCGGGTGGTCTGCGCTCCGTCCGCTACGACGAGCTGCTTGCCAAGAACCCCGAGAAGGCCATCGAGAAGGCCGTCAAGGGCATGCTCCCCAAGAACACCCTGGGCCGTCAGATGCTCTCGAAGCTGAAGGTCTACTCGGGCGACCAGCACCCGCACGCCGCTCAGCAGCCGGTGCCGTTCGAGATCACCCAGGTCGCGCAGTAAGTCCGGCCACCCCCTAAGACCGAAGAGAATCTGAGGAGAATCGTGGCCGAGACCACTGCCGAGCAGCCGCTCGAAGAGCTTGACATCGACAGCTACACCACCGAGTCCGAGGCGCCCGTCGAGGGCGAGTACACCTCGGAGTCCATGGCGTCCCGCTTCGGTGAGCCCCAGCCGGCCGCCGGCCTGGGCCGTCGCAAGAACGCCATCGCCCGCGTCCGGATCGTCCCGGGCACCGGCAAGTGGAAGATCAACGGTCGCACCCTCGAGGACTACTTCCCGAACAAGGTGCACCAGCAGGAAGTGAACGAGCCCTTCAAGGTGCTCGAGCTCGAGGGCCGCTACGACGTCATCGCCCGCATCGCGGGTGGCGGTGTCTCCGGTCAGGCCGGTGCGCTCCGACTCGGTGTCGCCCGTGCGCTGAACGAGGCGGACGTCGACAACAACCGCGGTCCGCTGAAGAAGGCCGGCTTCCTGCGCCGCGACGACCGTGCGGTCGAGCGGAAGAAGGCCGGTCTGAAGAAGGCCCGCAAGGCTCCGCAGTACAGCAAGCGCTAATCGCAGGGCGCTCGCGCGTACTCCGAACGCCCCGGCGGCACGCCATCGTGCTGCCGGGGCGTTCGTTTATTCACTGGCGTGGGCGTATAACGGCACAAGGCGCTCAAACGCTAATGTGATCGGATGGTCGGGCGGTGGCGCCGTGGTGCACGCCCGGCGACGTCACGGTGCGCGTCCCCGCGGCTCGGGAGCCGCGGGCGGTCCGTGACCGTCGAACATCAGAAGCATCGACGAACAGCAGAAGCTCAGCTTTGTCAGTGGCACAGCCGTCGGCCGTACGGGCCGGTCCATCGCCTCGGCGGGACCTTGGTGGCGGGGCCCTGGAGGGCTGCCGATACTGACGCATCCTCAGGAGGACAAGTGGGACGACTCTTCGGCACGGACGGCGTGCGCGGTGTCGCCAACGCGGATCTGACGGCGGAGATGGCGCTCGGCCTGTCCGTCGCCGCCGCGCACGTACTGGCCGAGGCGGGCACGTTCGAAGGGCACCGGCCCACCGCCGTCGTCGGGCGTGACCCGCGCGCGTCCGGGGAGTTCCTGGAGGCCGCCGTGGTCGCCGGGCTCGCCAGCGCGGGCGTGGACGTCCTGCGGGTCGGCGTGCTGCCGACGCCGGCGGTCGCCCACCTCACCGGTGCGCTGGGCGCCGACCTCGGCGTGATGCTCTCCGCCAGCCACAACGCCATGCCCGACAACGGCATCAAGTTCTTCGCCCGCGGCGGGCACAAGCTCGCCGACGAGCTGGAGGACCGGATCGAGGCGATCTACGAGGAGCACCGCACCGGTGAGCCGTGGGACCGGCCCACCGGGGCCGGGGTCGGGCGCGTGCGGGACTACGAGGAGGGCTTCGACACGTATGTCGCCCACCTCGTGGGCGTTCTGCCGAACCGGCTCGACGGCCTGAAGATCGTGCTGGACGAGGCGCACGGGGCGGCGTCGCAGGTGTCGCCGGAGGCGTTCCGTCGGGCCGGCGCCGAGGTTGTGACCATTGGTGCTGAGCCTGATGGGCTGAACATCAATGACGGGTGCGGGTCGACTCACCTTGCGCAGCTGAAGGCCGCTGTTGTCGAGCACGGGGCCGCGCTGGGTATCGCGCATGACGGGGACGCCGACCGGTGTCTCGCCGTCGACCACACCGGGGCGGAGGTCGACGGGGACCAGATCCTGGCGGTGCTGGCGCTGGCCATGCGGGAGCGGGGGGCGCTGCGGTCCGACACGGTGGTCGCCACTGTGATGTCGAACCTCGGGTTCAAGCTCGCCATGGAGCGGGAGGGGATCCGGCTCGTCCAGACGGCGGTGGGGGACCGGTACGTGCTGGAGGAGATGAAGCAGCACGGGTTCGCCTTGGGCGGCGAGCAGTCGGGGCACGTGATCATCCTGGACCACGCGACGACGGGGGACGGGACGCTGACGGGGCTGCTGCTGGCGGCTCGGGTGGCCGAGAGTGGGCGGTCGCTGCGGGAGCTGGCGTCTGTGATGGAGCGGCTGCCGCAGGTGCTGATCAACGTGCCTGATGTGGACAAGTCCCGGGTGAAGACGTCGGCGGAGCTGGCGACGGCGGTGTCGGAGGCGGAGCGGGAGCTGGGCGGGACGGGGCGTGTGCTGCTTCGTCCGTCGGGTACGGAGCCGCTGGTCCGCGTCATGGTGGAAGCGGCCGACATCGACCAGGCGCGGTCGGTGGCTGGGCGGCTCGCGGATGCGGTGAAGTCCGCGCTGGGCTGAGGCCGTGTGCCTGCTGCGCGGGATTCTGCCCGGTCAGGGTTGAGGTAGCGCCCACGGTGGGGTGGTGGTGCGGGGCCGCCGTGGGCGGCTCGACCACCGCCGGGCAGTCTCAGGCGGCCGCGCGCCTTCGCAGGCGTGCGTGCTGCTTCCGCCACAGCTGCTTCTGTGTCAGCAGCGTCAGTGTTCCCGCCAGCGTGATCCCGAGCAGGTTGAGCAGCAGCTGCTCGGTGGAACCCCAGGTCTGGACGGTGTCCCCGTAGCTCAGGGCCACCGCCGCGTTCGCCGCGGCCGGCACCGTCGTCACCGAGATGGCGACTCCTACCAGGGCTCCGGACTTCGCGGACGTGAGCGACAGCGTGCCGGCCGCCCCGGCCAGCACCGCCACCACGAAGGAGAACCAGTCGGGGGCGTACACGAAGCCGGTCTGCGGCCGTTCCGCCTCCAACTGCTCCTTGGTGAACAGCCCCACCGCGTCCATGCACAGGCTGAACCCCACCGTCAGCACCATCGCCACCGCGAAGCCCACCAGCAGGGCGATCAGCGAACGCATCGCGAGGCGCGGCCGACGCTGCACCGTCGCCGTGGAGATGCCGGCCAGCGGGCCGAACTCCGGGCCCACCGCCATCGCCCCCACGATCAGGACCGCGTTGTCCAGCACCACACCGCACGCCGCGATCATGGTCGCCAGCGTGAGGAACGAGAGGTAGGTCACCGAGAGGGTCGACTCCTCGTGGGTCGCCTCCGTGAGGTGCTCCCACAGCACCGCGTCCGCGCCCTCCCCGGGCGCCTCCTTCTCGGCCCGGTCCGCGCGCTCCGACAGCGACAGGTCGACGTTCTCCACGGAGATGGACCCGGTCGTGTCCAGCCCCAGCCGCTGCAAGCCGCTGAGCAGGTCGTCGGCGGCCTCCCGGGCCACGTCGCACAGCACGACGTCCCCGGCGGGGTCGCGGGCGGCACCTGCCAGCACACACAGATGCGTGGTCCCTCTCGTCCCCTCGATGAGGCGGACCGCTTCCTCGGTCTGCCCGGCGGGTGTGATCAGACGCAGATGCAGCATGGCGGCAGGGTAGCCGCCGGTGACGGGCGGGCCGGGGGGTTCACAGTTTGCGGAGGCTCAGGCGCTGGACCGTGTGGTCGGGGCCCTTCCGGAGGACCAGGGTCGCCCGGCCCCGCGTAGGGGCGATGTTCTCGACGAGGTTCGGCTTGTTGATGGTCCGCCACATCGTGCGGGCGTAGTCCAACGCCTCCTCTTCGGACACCTGCGTGTACTTCCGGAAGTACGACGACGGATCCTGGAACGCCGTCTGCCGCAGCTTCCGGAACCGGTTCAGGTACCACTGCTCGATGTCCTCGGCACGAGCATCCACGTACACACTGAAGTCGAAGTAGTCGGCGAGGCCCACCCGCGTCCGCCCGTCCTTGCCCGGAAGCGCCGGCTGCAGGACGTTGAGGCCCTCCACGATCAGGATGTCCGGCCGCCGCACCGTGAGCTTCTCGCCCGGGACGATGTCGTAGATCAGATGGGAGTAGACGGGGGCGGTCACTTCGGACTTGCCGGCCTTGATGTCCGCCACGAAGCGCGTCAGCGCCCGGCGGTCGTAGGACTCGGGAAAACCTTTCCGCGACATCAGCCCGCGTGACTGGAGCTCTTCGGTGGGGAGCAGGAAGCCGTCCGTCGTGACCAGCTCCACGCGGGGATGCTCGGGCCAGCGGGAGAGCAGGGCCTGCAGGAGGCGCGCCACCGTCGACTTGCCTACGGCCACGGAGCCCGCGACCCCTATGACGAAGGGCGTGCCCGACTGGGAGCCCTTCTCGCCGAGGAAGGTGTTGAGGGCGCCGCGCAGCCCGTCGGTGGCGCGGACGTAGAGGTTGAGCAGCCGGGACAGCGGGAGGTAGATGTCCCGCACCTCGTCGAGGTCGATGACGTCGCCGAGGCCGCGCAGCTGTTCCACCTCCTCCGCCGTCAGCGGCAACGGCGTCTTGTCGCGCAGCGCGCTCCACTCGGAACGGGTGAGGTCGACGTAGGGAGTCGCCTCCGGCCGCTGCCGGTGGGCGCTCCGGGGCATCGAGGAGACCGGAGAGATCACAGTCCATTGTTAACGGAGTTTGAACGCGGCGACAGGTGGGCTGTGTCACGCCGGGATTCCGTGGGGGCCCCGATGATCAACTGTGAAGCGCCTGTGTCTACAGTGCGCGCACGTGATGCGGATCATCCCTCCGCACCTTCGAGAAAGAGTTTCCGCGTGAGAACCAGTTCCGTCCGTCGTACCGCGCTCGCCGCCTCCGCCGCCGCGCTGGCCCTGCTCGTCAGCGCCTGCGGCGGCTCCGGCGACGACCAGGACAAGGCCGACGAAGGCAAGGGCAAGGCCGCGCCCAGCACCTCCGCCGCCGCGCCGGCGAAGACGCTCACCGCCGCCGAGCTGGAGAAGGCCGCCCTCGCGCAGTCGGACGTCAAGGGCGGCAAGGTCGCCACCAAGCTTCCCGCGACCGACGACATCGCCGCGGATCAGGTGACGACGGAGGACGCCGCCTGCCTGCCGCTCGCGCACGCCCAGGCCGGTGTGGCGCAGGGGGAGCCTGCCGCGACCGTGAAGCGGTCCTTCACGGGTGACCCGGTGAAGCCGGGCGCGGACACCAAGCCCGAGGACGCCCTCCTGGCCGCGCTGGACACGGAGAAGGTGCTGATCAACCTCGCCTCGTACGAGGGTGACGGCGCCGCGCAGGCCGTGAAGGGTGTCGTCGCGGCCGCCGAGAAGTGCGCGGGCGGGTTCAAGGCCACCCTCGTCGGTGAGCCGTTGGACGTGGAGAAGGTCGCCACCGGAGACGCGCCCGAGGGCGGCGACGAGGGCGCCGCCGTCACGCTGACCGTCGCCGCGGAGGAGGGCGTCAAGGCGCCCGCCAAGATCGTCCTGGTGCGCAAGGGCTCGACCGTGGTCACCTTCAGCGCCGTGAACCTGGCGTCCATGGCCACCGGCAAGGACTTCGAGGTCCCGGCCGACGTCGTCGCCGCCCAGATCGCCAAGCTCGGCTGACCCGGAATCTCACCCACCGACGCCTCGTGCACCGGTGGGAATTTCCGAATTCGGGCACGCGGAGGCCGTTTTCGACGGCTGACGGACCGTAGGCTGCCGGGCATGTGCGGAATCGTGGGTTACGTGGGGCCGCAGTCGGCGCTTGACGTCGTGACGGCCGGACTGAAGCGACTGGAGTACCGGGGCTACGACTCGGCGGGCGTCGCCGTGCAGGCCGACGGCGGACTGGCCACGGCGAAGAGGGCCGGAAAGCTGGTCAACCTGGAGAAGGAGCTGGGCGAACGGCCCCTGCCGGCCGGGACGACCGCGATCGGGCACACCCGGTGGGCCACCCACGGCGCGCCCACCGACGCCAACGCCCACCCGCACCTGGACAACGCGGGCCGGGTCGCCGTCGTCCACAACGGCATCATCGAGAACTTCGCCGCGCTGCGCGAGGAGTTGACCGAGCGCGGGCACGCACTGACCTCCGAGACCGACACCGAGGTCGTCGCCCATCTGCTCGCCGAGGAGTACTCCGCCTGCGCCGACCTCGCGGAAGCGATGCGGCTGGTGTGCCGGCGGCTGGAGGGCGCGTTCACGCTGGTGGCCGTGCACGCCGATGAGCCCGATGTGGTGGTGGGCGCACGCCGTAACTCGCCGCTGGTGGTGGGTGTCGGTGCGGGTGAGTCCTTTCTCGCTTCGGATGTCGCCGCGTTCATCGCGCACACCCGTGAGGCCATCGAACTGGGGCAGGACCAGGTCGTCGAGCTGCGCCGGGACGCGGTGACGGTGACCGACTTCGACGGGGCTCCGGCCGACGTCCGCGAGTACCACGTCGACTGGGACGCCTCCGCCGCCGAGAAGGGCGGCTACGACTACTTCATGCTCAAGGAGATCGCCGAGCAGCCGAAGGCCGTCGCCGACACGCTCCTGGGCCGTGTCGACGGGTCGGGTTCGCTGACGCTGGACGAGGTGCGCATCCCGGCGAACGTGCTGCGCGAGGTCGACAAGGTCGTCATCGTCGCCTGCGGCACCGCCTTCCACGCCGGGCTCATCGCCAAGTACGCCATCGAGCACTGGACGCGCGTGCCGTGCGAGGTGGAGCTGGCCAGCGAGTTCCGCTACCGCGACCCGATCCTGGACCAGCAGACGCTCGTGGTCGCCATCTCCCAGTCCGGCGAGACCATGGACACGCTGATGGCGCTGCGGCACGCGCGGGAGCAGGGCGCCAAGGTGCTCGCCATCTGCAACACCAACGGGTCGACCATCCCGCGGGAGTCGGACGCCGTGCTGTACACGCACGCGGGGCCGGAGGTCGCGGTCGCGTCGACGAAGGCGTTCCTGACGCAGTTGGTCGCGTGTTATCTCGTTGCGCTGTATCTGGGGCAGGTGCGCGGGACCAAGTACGCCGACGAGATCCGGGCGGTGGTACGTGATCTCGGCTCCATTTCTGGGGCGGTCGAACGGGTCCTGGAGACCATGGAGCCTGTGCGGGAGCTCGCCCGGTCGTTGGCGGAGAAGAACACGGTTCTCTTCCTGGGGCGGCACGTCGGTTATCCGGTGGCGCTGGAGGGCGCGCTGAAGCTGAAGGAGCTCGCCTACATGCACGCGGAGGGCTTCGCGGCGGGGGAGCTGAAGCACGGGCCCATCGCGTTGATCGAGGACGACCTGCCCGTTGTGGTCGTCGTGCCTTCGCCGCGTGGGCGGTCCGTGTTGCACGACAAGATCGTGTCCAACATCCAGGAGATCCGCGCGCGCGGCGCCCGGACCATCGTGGTCGCGGAGGAGGGGGACGACGCGGTCGTCCCGTACGCCGACCATCTGATCCGTGTCCCGGTCACACCGACGCTGCTCCAGCCGCTGGTCGCGACCGTGCCGCTGCAGGTGTTCGCCTGCGAGCTGGCCACCGCCCGCGGCAACGAGGTGGACCAGCCGCGCAACCTCGCCAAGTCCGTGACCGTGGAGTGAGGCCACGTCGATCTAGGCTGCCCGCATGAGCATCATCGGAGTCGGCATCGACGTCGCCGAGATCGAGCGGTTCGCCGCGTCCCTGGAACGGACGCCCGGACTGGCGCAGCGGCTCTTCGTGGAGAGCGAGCTGCTGCTGCCCAGCGGGGAACGGCGCGGCATCGCCTCCCTGGCGGCGCGGTTCGCCGCCAAGGAAGCACTCGCCAAGGCGCTCGGGGCGCCCGCCGGGCTGTACTGGACCGACGCCGAGGTGTGGTGCGAGGACAGCGGGCAGCCGCGGCTCCGGGTCAAGGGAACCGTCGCCGCGCGTGCCGCTGAGCTGGGCGTCCGCTCCTGGCACGTCTCGCTCAGCCACGACGCCGGAGTGGCCTCCGCGGTCGTGGTCGCGGAGGGGTGACCCACGTCTCCGCCGAAATTCTTTAGGCCAAGTGCGTGTAACCCGGAAGTGGGGGTACAGGCAGGGAGCCGGTATCGGAGCGGGGGCACCAATGAGGGAGGGCTTTACTGTGACGTCGACAATGGCACGGACGGACCAGGCGCAGAGCGAGACCGAGCTGCCGGAGGTCGCGAATCCCGGCCAGGTCGCGCCGCAGGACGCGCGTGAACTGTCCCGGCAGTTCTTCCGGCGGCTGACGGAGCTGGAGGAAGGTACTCACGAGTACCAGTACGCGCGCAACACGCTGATCGAGATGAACATGTCCCTGGTCCGCTACGCGGCCGGCCGGTTCCGCAGCCGCGGCCCGGAGGAGATGGAGGACATCGTCCAGGTCGGCATGATCGGTCTGATCAAGGCCATCGACCGGTTCGAGCTCTCCCGCGAGGTCGAGTTCACCTCCTTCGCGATCCCCTACATCGTCGGCGAGATCAAGCGTTTCTTCCGTGACACCTCGTGGTCCGTGCACGTGCCGCGCCGGCTCCAGGAGGCCCGGGTGCAGCTCGCCCGCGCCACCGAGGAACTGCGCAGCCGCCTCGGCCGTACGCCCACGACCGCCGAGCTGGCCACGCTCATGAGCCTCACCGAGGCCGAGGTCAACGAGGCCCGGCTCGCCGCCAACGGCTACAACTCCGCCTCCCTCGACGCCGCCATCGGCAGCGAGCCGGACGGCGAGTCCGTCCTCGCCGACTTCATCGGCACCGAGGACGCGGCGCTGGGCCTGGTCGAGGACTTCCACGCCCTCGCGCCGATGATCGCCGAGCTCGACGAGCGTGAGCGGAAGATCGTCCACTGGCGGTTCGTGGAGGAGCTGACCCAGGCTGAGATCGGTGAGCGGCTGGGGTGCTCGCAGATGCACGTGTCGCGACTGCTGTCGCGGACTCTCAAGCGGCTGCGGGCGGGGATGCTCTGCACCAACTGAGGTGCGGGCCGGTTGTGCTCTGACAGCGCGCCAAGCGCGTTGAGCGGGGTGCGGTGCCTTCGGGTGCCGCACCCCGCTTTTTCTTGCGGGTCGCCTAGCAGATCGACTGCGAGCTGTTCACCAGGCGGTTGTTGCGGAAGGTGATGTTCTCGCCGCACGGGCTCTCGCGGATCGACGAGTTCGCCACCGTCAGGTTCTGGACCGTGATGTCCCTGTTGTTCGGGAACTCCGAGCGGGCCGCCAGGCGGATCTCGCCGCCGCCCGTGACCGTGCCGCTCTGCGCCGCGAGGTTCACGTTGTAGCAGTTCTCGATCAGGATCGCGTTGTTGCCGGTGTTCGAGAGCGTGATCCTGTCGATCGTCGCCCCGCCGCTCTCCGACACGCAGAACACGCCCCGTCCGCCGCCGCGCGCGATCACCTCGCCGACGCGGATGTTCGTCGCGTAACTGCTGCCGATCCGGCCGTTGCGGTTGGCCATGCGGAACGCCGCGTAGCCGGTGCCCGTGCCGGCGTTCTCCGCGTCCACCTTCGTCACCGTCGCGTTGACGGTCTGGTTGAGCAGGAGACCGGACTCACCCACGTTCCGGGCGGTGACCGTGCCGACGGTCAGGCCGTCCACGCCGTACGTCTCCACCGCGTGGCTCGACGCGCCGGACACGTACACGTCGTCGATACGGACGTTGCGCGTCCACTGGCTGGTGTCGCCGCGGTTGTCGATACGGACGCCGAGGCCGCGGGTCAGGCGCATGTCGATCTGGCCCAGGACCACGTTCTGCACGTTGCGCAGGAAGATGCCGTAGAGCGGGGCGCCGGTGACGTTGAGGTGCTGCACCTCGATGTCGTGGGTGCCGCGTGAGTAGACCGGCGCCTGGTCGCCCGAGCCGGAACCGGTGACGTCGATCGTGCCGCAGACGTCCAGGACCGTGTAGCTCGGCAGCGAGATGCGGGAGCCGGCCGAGATGGAGCCGGAGCCGCGGACCACGACGCGTTCCTTGCCGGTGCGGTTCGCCGTGAGGGCGCCGATCGCCGCCTGGACGGCGGCGCGCATGTCCGTGCCCGTGTACACCGTGCCGCTGCCCCGGCGGGCGGTCCAGGTGGAGCCGCTCTGGACGGCTTCGGCGTGGTAGGTGCCGTCGCCGCAGGCCGCTGCGCGGGCGTGGGCGGGGGTGGCGGGGGTGGAGACGGTGGCCAGCGCCGTGAGGAGGGCGGTGGCTGCTGCTGAGGCGAGTAAAGCGGCTCTGCGTCGCATGGGGGGTCCTTGGAGTTGTCGGTTGGGGGTGTCGGTTGTCGAACCGGTTCGAGTGAATCGATTCATCGGGTGGGGGGCGGGAGTGTGGCAACGGTGGCGGGTGGAGTCAAGGGGGCGGTGAGGGGACGGGCGAGGGAGGGGCCGGTGGACGGGCGAGGGAGGGGCGAGGGGGTGGGGCTTGCGGGAAACTCGGAGGTATGCGGACTGCTTACAGCGTGGAGACGGTCAGGGCGGCGGAGCGGGAACTGATGGCGCGGTTGCCGGAGGGGGCGCTGATGCAGCGTGCCGCCGCCGGGCTGGCTGTGGTGTGCGCCGATGTGCTGGAGCGGGTGTACGGCAGCCGGGTGGTGCTGCTGGTGGGGAGCGGGGACAACGGGGGCGACGCCTTGTACGCCGGGGCGCGGCTGGCTCGGCGGGGGGCCGGGGTGCGGGCCGTTCTGCTGGCGCCGGGGCGGGCTCATGCGGGTGGGCTGGCCGCGTTGCGGCGGGCCGGGGGTTCCGTGGTGGAGGCGGGGGACGAGGGGGCGGTCGCGCTTGTCGAGCGCGCTGATCTCGTGGTGGACGGGATCGTGGGGATCGGGGGGAAGGGCGGGCTGCGGGAGGCGGCTGTGCCGTTGGCGGAGGCGGCTCGGCGGGGGCGGGGGGCCGTTGTCGCCGTTGATCTGCCGAGTGGGGTCGACGCGGATACGGGGGAGGTGCGGGGGGCCGCTGTTCGGGCGGATGTGACGGTGACGTTCGGGGCGTACAAGCCGGGGCTGCTGATCGATCCTGGGCGTGAGTACGCGGGGGTGGTGCGGTTCGTCGACATCGGGTTGTCGATGCGGGGTTCGGGTTCTGGGGCCGGGGAGGCGGCTGCGGAGGCGTTGCAGCACGTGGACGTGGCGCGGTTGCTGCCGGTGCCGGGGGCGGAGAGTGACAAGTACCGGCGGGGGGTGGTCGGGGTTGCGGCCGGGTCCGCCCGGTATCCGGGGGCCGCTGTGCTGGCGGTGGGGGGTGCCTTGCGGGGCGGGGCCGGGGCCGTGCGGTACGTGGGGCCGGCGGGCGGGGCGGTTCTGGCTCGGTATCCCGAGACGCTGGTGTCCGAGCGGGGGCCTTCGCGGGCGGGGCGGGTGCAGGCGTGGGTCGTCGGGCCGGGGGCCGGGGACGACGCGGCGACGGTGGGGGAGGTGCTGGCCGCTGATGTGCCTGTGCTGATCGACGCGGACGGGTTGCGGTTGGCGGAGGTCGGGGATGTGCGGGGGCGGGGTGCGAGGGGCGTGCCTACGTTGATGACTCCGCATGCGGGGGAGGCGGCGGCGTTGCTGGGGGTCGAGCGGGAGGAAGTGGAGTCGGGGCGGCTCGCGGCTGCGCGGGAGCTGGCGGCGCGGTATGGGGCGGCTGTGCTGCTGAAGGGGTCGACGACGGTGGTGGCTGAGGCGGGGGGCGGGGGTGCGGTGCGGGTGAACCCGACGGGGACGCCGTGGCTGGCGACGGCGGGGAGCGGGGATGTGCTGTCGGGGCTCGGGGGGTCGCTGTTGGCGGCGGGGTTGTCGGCGCTGGATGCGGGGAGTGTGGGGGCGTATCTGCACGGGCTGGCGGGGCGGTTCGCGGCGGAGGGGGCGCCGGTGAGTGCGGAGGATGTGGCCGGGCGGATTCCGGAGGCTTGGCGGAGTGTGGTGAGGGGGTGAGGTCGGGTGCCTGCGGAAACCCGCACGGAGTGCAAAGGGTCCGCACCCCCGGTGCCAAGGCCCCGCGCGCCCCCTCTGAGACACTGTCCGGGATGAACGAGACAGCTGACCCGCACGGCGCGCAGCTCCGCGCCCGCGCTGTGATCGACCTCGCCGCCGTGCGGGCCAACGTGCGCACCCTGCGCGAGCGTGCCCCCCACGCCGCCCTGATGGCCGTGGTCAAGGCCGACGGATACGGGCACGGCGCAGCCGAATGCGCCCGCGCGGCCGTGCAGGCCGGCGCGACCTGGCTGGGCGCCGCCACCCCGCAGGAGGCGCTCGCTCTGAGGGCGCCGGAGTCGGGCGTGCCGGACGACGTCCGGGTCATGTGCTGGCTGTGGACCCCCGGAGGGCCCTGGCGGGAGGCCGTCGAGGCGGACATCGAGGTCTCCGTGAGCGGCTTCTGGGCGCTGGACGAGGTCGTCGCGGCGGCACGGGCGGCCGACAAGCCCGCGCGCGTGCAGCTCAAGGCGGACACCGGCCTCGGGCGCGGCGGGTGCCAGCCCGGCGACTGGCCCGAGCTGGTCGCGGGCGCGCTGCGCGCGGAGGCCGAGGGGCTGCTGAAGGTCACCGGACTCTGGTCGCACTTCGCCTGCGCCGACGAGCCCGGCCACCCGTCCATCGCCGCCCAGCTCCTCACCTTCCGCGAGATGGTCGCGTACGCCGAGTCGCAGGGCGTCGAGCCCGAGGTGCGGCACATCGCCAACTCGCCCGCGACGCTGACGTTGCCCGACAGCCACTTCGACCTGGTGCGGCCCGGTATCGCGATGTACGGCGTCTCGCCCAGCCCCGAGATCGGCACGCCGATGGAGCTGGGGCTGCGGCCCGCGATGACCCTCACGGCGTCGCTGGCGCTGGTGAAGAACGTCCCGGGCGGGCACGGCGTCAGCTATGGGCACCATTACGTGACCGCCGGGGCCACGACCTTGGGGCTCGTGCCTCTTGGGTACGCCGACGGGATTCCGCGCCATGCCTCCGGTGGCGGGCCTGTGCTGGTGGAGGGGAAGTGGCGGACCGTTGCCGGGAGGGTTGCCATGGATCAGTTCGTGGTGGACCTGGGCGGTGACGAGCCCGGGCCCGGTGCCGAGGCCGTGCTGTTCGGGCCCGGCGATCGTGGTGAGCCCACCGCCGAGGACTGGGCGCAGGCGTCCGGGACCATCGCGTACGAGATCGTGACCCGGATCGGCAGCCGTGTCCCGCGTGTTTATGTGAACGGGGAACAGAGCGGGTAAGCGCCCTGCGTGGGGTCCGGGGAAGAGGAGCGGTACGTGAGCGAGAGCAGTGCGCCTGGATGGCGTCGGGCGACCGGTGTCGCGGGCCTCGCGATAGGCGTGCTGGCCACCGGCGCCGCCGCCGGCGTGGCCATGGAGCGGATGACCGTCGGCCGGGGCATGCGCCGCAAGGCCCGGCTGGTGCTCGACTCGGCGGGGCCGTACGGCTCCCTGCGGGGGACGCCCGGCAAGGCGTACGCCGACGACGGGACCGAGCTGTACTACGAGGTCGACGAGGTCGAGGCGCAGGCGGAGAACGGTAAGCGGCGGCGGTTGTTCGGGCGGCGGACGCCCGCGCCCGTGACCGTGGTGTTCAGTCACGGGTACTGC
Organism: Streptomyces sp. P9-2; assembly: GCF_051903975.1. NCBI lineage: Bacteria > Bacillati > Actinomycetota > Actinomycetes > Kitasatosporales > Streptomycetaceae > Streptomyces > Streptomyces sp. P9-2. Next base: position 765,361 of record NZ_CP192633.1, on the reverse strand, counting down.
CTGAACCAGGACTCCTGGCATTTCCAGCGGGCCGCCCTGCGGGGGGTCGTGCGGACCGTGCACTGGGACCAGCGCAGTCATGGGCGTTCCGCCCGAGGGGCCGCCCAGGTGGAGCGTGGGGAGCCCGTCAGTATCGAGCAGCTCGGGAGGGATCTGAAGGCCGTCATCGATGCCGCCGCTCCCGAAGGGCCGCTTGTGCTTGTCGGGCATTCCATGGGTGGGATGACGGTCATGGCGCTCGCCGATCAGTTCCCGGAGATCATTCGGGAGCGGTGTGTCGGGGTCGCCCTGGTGGGGACGTCTTCGGGGCGGCTGGGGGAGGTCAACTTCGGGCTGCCGGTCGCCGGCGTCAACGCCGTGCGGCGCGTGCTGCCCGGGGTGCTGAAAGCGCTGGGGCAGCGGGCCGAGCTGGTGGAGAAGGGGCGGCGGGCCACCGCCGATCTGTTCGCCGGGGTCATCAAGCGGTATTCGTTCGCCTCGAGGGACGTCGATCCCGCCGTCGCGCGGTTCGCCGAGCGGATGATCGAGTCGACGCCGATCGATGTCGTTGCCGAGTACTACCCGGCTTTTGACGGGCATGACAAGGCTGAGGCGCTGGCGCACTTCGGTGAGCTGCCTGTGCTGGTGCTGGCGGGCGTGGGGGATCTCGTCACGCCCAGTGAGCACAGTGAGGCCATCGCCGATCTGCTGCCCGGGGCCGAGCTGGTGCTGGTGCCCGACGCCGGGCACCTGGTGATGCTGGAGCACCCCGAGCAGGTGACCGACCGCCTCGCCGACCTGCTCGTCCGCGCGGGCGCGGTGCCCGCAGGGGCTACCGTGGGTGGCTATGGAAGCAGCAGCACCCCACAGCCTCGCTGAACTGACCGTCACCTCCCCCGAGCAGATGCGCGACCTCGGCCGGCGTCTCGCCAAGCTGCTGCGCGCGGGCGACCTCGTACTGCTCTCCGGTGAGCTGGGAGCCGGCAAGACGACCCTGACGCGCGGGCTCGGCGAAGGGCTCGCAGTGCGGGGCGCGGTGACCTCGCCGACGTTCGTCATCGCCCGCGTGCACCCCTCGCTGGGGGACGGTCCGCCGCTGGTGCACGTCGACGCCTACCGGCTGGCGGGAGGCCTCGACGAGATGGAGGACCTGGACCTCGACGTCTCGCTCCCCGAGTCGGTGGTCGTCGTCGAGTGGGGCGAGGGCAAGGTCGAGGAGCTGGCCGAGGACCGCATGCACGTCGACATCCACCGGGCCGTCGGTGACACCACCGACGAGGTGCGGCACGTCACCGTGCGCGGAATGGGCGCGCGCTGGGCCGGGGCCGAACTGGGGTCGCTGTCCGCCTGAACGTTTCCGACAAGGTGTCGGCAAGGTGTTGCGTACGCGGTGTGCCGCGTGGTCACATGGTATCCAGCTCGCGGTTAGGTAAACCTAACCGCGTCCCGCCCCCGACGTACAGGAGGCGCCATGCCGGCCGTCCCGAGCAGGCGTGAGTCCACGCCGCGACCGGTGCCCATGAGTGACCTGCTCGCCGCGTGCGCCGCGGCCGCCGCCGTCTCCACCCCGCCGCGCGCACCCGAGCCGCCGCGGCAGGAGAAGGCGGTGGAGGGGCGGCGGAAGGCCGCGTAGCCCTACGGGGCCACGACGACCGTGCGGCCGATCGTTGCGAACTTCCACATCGCCGCGCCGTCCGCCCGTGTCTCCCGGATGCCGCCCGTGCGTTCCGTGGGGTCGAGGACGGGCGCCGAGCCGTCGACCGCCGCGCTGAAGCCGATCACCGTGCCGTCCACGCTGGCGAAGCGCACCACGTGTTCCACCGGGACGCCGTCCGAGCCGGTGACCTTCCCCGAGCGGGACGTCACCCGGTAGGTGCCCGGGGCCGGGTCGACCGTGCTGGGGCTGACGCCGAAGGTGCGGCGCACCTTGTCGCCCTTGTCCACCAGCCACACCCGGTCGCGGCCCAGCGAGTACACGACCCGCTGTCCCACGCCCGTGTGCGGCGGGAGGGTTGCCGCGTGGTCGCTGCGGGGCGCCTTCGGCGCGGGGGCCGGGGAGCCGGACGCCTGGCGGCGCAGGTCCGGAGGGACCGTCTCCGCCGCGCGGTGGCCGAGGTAGCCGACCGTCGCGAGGGCCGCCGCGGTCAGTCCCGCCACGATCGCCGCACTGGTCCCCGCCATCACCGTCACCCCTGTCCCGCTTTGTCCCGCCGTGTACGGATGTGACGCGACCGTAGCAGTCCGTGACCGTCCGGCCCGTGCGGCCGTGGCCGGGGCGCGGGAGCCGTAGGCTGTTTGCGTGCTCTTGCTCGCTCTGGATACCGCCACCCCCGCCGTCACCGTCGCGCTGCACGACGGCGACGACGTCATCGCCTCGTCGAGCCAGGTGGACGCCCGGCGCCACGGTGAACTGCTGCTCCCGGCCGTCGACCGGGTGCTCGCCGAGGCCGGTCTGCGGCTCGACGCCGTCACCGGGATCGTGGCCGGCATCGGCCCCGGCCCCTACACCGGCCTGCGCGTCGGCCTGATGACCGCCGACACCTTCGGGCTCGCGCTCGGCGTGCCCGTCCACGGTGTGTGCACGCTGGACGGCCTGGCCTACGCGGCCGACCTGGACGGCCCCTTCGTCGTGGCGACCGACGCCCGCCGCAAGGAGGTCTACTGGGCGCGGTACGCCGACTCGCGCACCCGCCTCACCGAGCCGGCCGTCGACCGGCCCGCCGACATCGCCGACCAGGTCGCGGGGCTGCCCGCCGTCGGCGCGGGCGCGCTGCTCTACCCGGACACCTTCCCGCAGGCGCGCGAGCCGGAGCACGTGAGCGCCGCCGCCCTCGCCCGGCTGGCCGTGGAGAGGCTGAAGGCGGGCGAGGAACTGCCCGCACCCCGGCCGCTGTACCTGCGGCGGCCCGATGCCCAGGTCCCCAAGAACTACAAGGTGGTCACCCCCAAGTGACGGGAACCGAGACGGTCGTCCTGCGTGAGATGCGCTGGTGGGACATCGACCCCGTGCTGGAGCTGGAGCGCGACCTCTTCCCCGAGGACGCGTGGTCGCGCGGCATGTTCTGGTCCGAGCTGGCCCACTCCCGCGGGCCCGGGGCGACCCGGCGCTACGTCGTCGCCGAGGAAGACGGCCAGATCGTCGGCTACGCCGGCCTCACCACCTCCGGCGCGGAGGGCGACGACGGCGCCGCCCCGGCGGCCGACGTCCAGACCATCGCGGTCTCCCGCGACCACTGGGGCACCGGACTCGGGTCGCGGCTGCTGACCGAGCTGCTGCGCGCGGCCACGGCGTTCGAGTGCGCCGAGGTCATGCTGGAGTGCCGCGTCGACAACGTCCGCGCCCAGAAGCTCTACGAGCGCTTCGGCTTCGAGGTCATCGGAGTCAGGCGCGGCTACTACCAGCCGGGCAACGTGGACGCGCTGGTCATGCGCTTGACCGACCCGTCCTCCTCCGTGACCCCGGGCCACCCCGTGAACGGCGTACAAGGAACCGAGATCCATGGCTGACGAACCCCTGGTACTGGGGATCGAGACCTCCTGCGACGAGACCGGCGTCGGCATCGTCCGCGGCACCACCCTGCTCGCGGACGCCGTCGCCTCCAGCGTCGACGAGCACGCCCGCTTCGGCGGCGTCGTCCCCGAGGTGGCGAGCCGCGCCCACCTGGAGGCGATGGTCCCCACCATCGAACGGGCGCTGAAGGAGGCGGGGGTGAGCGCGCGCGACCTCGACGGCGTCGCCGTCACCGCGGGGCCCGGCCTCGCGGGCGCTCTGCTGGTCGGCGTCTCGGCGGCGAAGGCGTACGCCTACGCCCTCGGCAAGCCGCTCTACGGCGTCAACCACCTCGCGTCGCACATCTGCGTCGACCAGCTGGAGCACGGGCCGCTGCCCGAGCCGACGATGGCGCTGCTGGTCTCCGGCGGCCACTCCTCGCTGCTGCTGTCCGCCGACATCACCTCCGACGTGCGCCCGCTCGGCGCGACCATCGACGACGCGGCGGGCGAGGCCTTCGACAAGATCGCCCGGGTGCTGAACCTCGGCTTCCCCGGCGGCCCCGTCATCGACCGGTACGCCCGCGAGGGCGACCCCGACGCGATCGCCTTCCCGCGCGGCCTGACCGGGCCCCGCGACCCGGCGTACGACTTCTCCTTCTCCGGGCTGAAGACGGCCGTCGCGCGCTGGATCGAGGCCAAGCGGGCGGCGGGCGAGGAGGTGCCGGTGCGGGACGTGTCGGCGTCCTTCCAGGAGGCCGTCGTGGACGTGCTCACCCGCAAGGCAGTGAGGGCCTGCAAGGACGAGGGCGTCGACCATCTGATGATCGGCGGCGGCGTGGCGGCCAACTCCCGGCTGCGCGCCCTCGCCCAGGAGCGCTGCGAGGCCGCCGGCATCCGGCTGCGGGTGCCGCGCCCCAAGCTGTGCACGGACAACGGCGCGATGGTGGCCGCCCTCGGCGCGGAGATGGTCGCCCGCAACCGCGCGGCCTCCGACTGGGACCTCTCCGCGGACTCGTCGCTTCCGGTCACCGACCCGCACGTGCCGGGCGCCGCCCACACGCACGACCACGTCCACGAGACCGCCCGGGAGAACCTCTACACATGACCGTCGCGCTGATGTGGGAGGCCCGCGCGGTGCCGGGCCGCGGCCCCGACCTGCTGGCCTGGGCCGAGGAGCGGGCCCGCGTCCTGCCCCGCCGCCCGGTCCGCCGGGAGGTCTTCCGCGCGCCGCAGGACCGCGTCCTCGTCATCACCTGGTGGAACGCCCCCTTCGACGCAGACCTCCCCGAGCTCCCGGAGCCGGAGAGCACGCTGGTCACGCGGGCGGTGCACCGGTGGCGGTTCGAGTCGCTGGGGAGTGTCTGAGGGGGCGAGGGGGCGTCGTGTCGCGGGCGCGTGGCACCCGTGTGACACGAATGTTTCGTCATACGTTTCGAATGTTCCGGGCGGTCGAAGGTCTTCGCCCGCGCGGCTCACGGAGATACGATCGCCGCCATGACTTCCCCGCAGCCCGCTGACACCCGGACCCACGGGCGCAGCACGCAGACCGCGACGCTCGCCGAGATCGCCCGCGAGGCGGGTGTGTCCGCGCCGACTGTTTCGAAGGTGCTCAACGGCCGCGCCGACGTCGCCCCCGGCACCCGGTCCCGGGTCGAGGAGCTGCTGCGCACCCACGGCTACCGGCGCCGCCGCGCCGAGGCCAGCCGCTCGCCCCTGATCGACCTGGTCTTCCACGAACTGGAGAGCGCCTGGGCGATGGAGGTCATCCGGGGCGTGGAGAACGTCGCCCGGGACGCGGGACTGAGCGTCGTGCTGTCCGAGAGCGCGGGGCGGCTCACGCCCGGCCGCACCTGGGCCGACCAGGTCGCCGCCCGCCGCCCGCACGGCGTGATCCTCGTGCTGTCCGGCCTCGACGAGTCCGGGCGCGCGCTGCTGACCAGCCGTTCCATCCCCTTCGTGGTGATGGACCCGGCCGGCGACCCGGGCACCGACGTGCCCTCCATCGGCGCGACCAACTGGCAGGGCGGGCTCGCCGCGACCCGGCATCTGATCGAGCTGGGGCACACCCGGATCGGCGCGATCAGCGGACCCTCACGGATGATGTGCAGCCGCGCCCGCGTCGACGGCTACCGGGCCGCCCTGGAGACCGCCGGGCTGCCGGTGGACCCGTCCCTGATCGTGTCCGGCGACTTCCACCACGACGCCGGCTACCGGCAGGGGCTCGCCCTGCTGCGCCGCGAGGACCGGCCCACCGCCGTGTTCGCCGGCAACGACCTCCAGGCGCTCGGGCTGTACGAGGCCGCGCGCGAGCTGGGGCTGCGGATCCCGGAGGACCTGAGCGTGGTCGGCTTCGACGACCTGCCGGTGGCCCGCTGGGTCGGCCCGCCGCTGACGACCGTACGGCAGCCGCTGACGGAGATGGCGGAGGCGGCGGCCAAGCTGGTGCTCGACCTGGGCAAGGGGGAGGACTCGGCCGCGGCGACACGCGTGGAGCTGGCGACCAGCCTGGTGGTGCGGAGCAGTACGGCGGCGCCGGCGGGGCGGTGAGCCGTCCGGCGGCGGTCGGTCGCGACCCCGGGGACGCGGTGGGTCGCGGCGACGGGAGTCCGGCTGGTCGCGCATCTGAGAATTTCGCGAGAAAGACGTCCGGGGGACGTCGTCCGTCATGATTCGGACGTAAGTTCCCGTCTGTGACGGGACATCAGGGGACAAGCGGGGACAGCGGCACGGGGGACGCCGGGAGCGCGGACATACCGCCCGGCCGGCGAAGGAGACGGACGCTGAAGGCCGTCGGGGGTGTGCTGGCCGGCCTGCTGGTGTTCGGCGCGGGCGCGGCGGCCTGGGCGTATCTGCGGCTGGACGGGAACATCCGCGGTGTGGACATCGACCAGGCCCTGGGCGACGACCGCCCCGCACGGGCCTCGGCCACGCCGGCCCCGTCGACGTACGGGGACGCCTCGCCGCTGCCGGCCGGGGCGCTGAACGTGCTGGTGCTCGGCTCCGACTCGCGCACCGGCGCGGAGAACCGGGAGCTGGGCGGCGGGCCGGAGGGCGGTGCCCGGTCCGACACCGCGATGGTGGTCCACCTCGACGCCGGGCGGACCTCCGCGACCGTGGTCAGCATCCCCCGCGACACCCTCGTCGACCGGCCGTCCTGCCCCCTGGAGGACGGGGACGCGGCCTCGGCGGCGTCCGGGGTCATGTTCAACACGGCGTACGAGGTGGGCGGTCCGGTGTGCGCGGTGAAGACCGTCGAGGCCCTCACCGGTGTGCGCATGGACCACTACGTCGAGATCGACTTCGCCGGGTTCGCCCGCCTGGTCGACGCGCTCGGCGGGGTCACTGTCACCACCCGCGAGGACATCGACGACGACCGCAGCCACCTCGCGCTCGACGCCGGCACCCACCACCTGGACGGCGAACAGGCGCTCGCGCTCGCCCGCACCCGGTACGACGTCGGCGACGGCAGCGACCTGAACCGGATCACGCTCCAGCAGGACCTGGTGAAGGCGCTGGTCCGGCAGATCGGCGAGCGGGACCTGCTGACGAACCCGGCCGCGCTGTTCGGGGTCGCCGACGCCGTCACCGAAAGCCTCACCACCGACACCGGTCTGGACTCCCTCGGCGAACTGGCGTCCTTCGCGGGCAGCCTGGACGGATTGACCGCCGACCGGATCACCACCGTGACCATGCCGGTGCTGCCGGCCCCCTCCGACCCCAACCGGGTGGTGCCGGACGAGCCGGAGGCGGGGAAGCTGTGGGCCTCGCTGAAGTGAGGCGAGAATTTTTTCTTCCGGGTGTCGATTTCCGTCCGCGCCGTTCGACGCAGGGGTGAGAGGCCGGGAAGGACCCGGCCCGCACACCACGAGGAGCCGACATGCCGCGCTATCTCTCCCTCATCCGGATCGACGAGAACAACGCCCCCGAGGGCGGACCCAGCCCCGAGCTGATGCAGCGGATGGGCGAGCTGATCGAGGAGATGACCAAGAACGGCGTCCTGCTGGACACGGCCGGACTGACCCCGACCGCCCAGGGATCCAGGGTCCACTACGAGGGCGGACAGCTGTCCGTGACGGACGGGCCGTTCACCGAGACCAAGGAGGTCATCGGCGGGTACGCCCTCCTGCAGGCCAAGGACAAGGCCGAGGCGATCGAGTGGACCAAGCGGTTCCTGAAGGTGCACGAGCCGCACTGGACGGTGACCTGCGAGGTCCGGGAGATCGAGGAGGGCTGACCGGGCCGGCCCCGCGGGCCGCACTTGGCCTGGCCGCCGTACGGGTGTCTGATGGTGGGCTGTGACACCACAGCCCACCGCCGGACCTGACGGGGCCGTCGAGACGGTCTTCCGTATGGAGTTCCCGCGGGTGGTCGCCGCGGTGGCCCGGGTCGTCCGGGACGTCGGCATCGCGGAGGAACTCGCGCAGGACGCCCTGGTCGCGGCCCTGGAGCAGTGGCCGCGGGACGGGGTGCCCGACAACCCGGGCGCCTGGCTCACCGCCACCGCCCGGCACCGCGCCGTCGACCTGGTGCGCCGCCGGGAGACGTACGCCCGCAAGCTCGCCGAGATCGGCCGGGACGCCGACCTGGTGACGGCCCCGCCCGAGCCGCCCGCCGACCCGGACGACATCGACGACGACCTGCTGCGGCTCGTCTTCACCGCCTGCCATCCCGCCCTGTCCGCCGAGGCGCGCACCGCCCTCACCCTGCGGCTGCTCGGCGGGCTGACCACGGCCGAGATCGCCCGCGCCTTCCTCGTGCCCGAGGCGACCGTGGCGCAGCGGATCGTCCGCGCCAAGCGCACGCTGGCCAGGAGGAACGTCGCCTTCGAGGTGCCGTACGGGCCCGACCGCGAGGCCCGCCTCGGCTCGGTCCTCGACGTCATCTACCTGATCTTCAACGAGGGCTACGCGGCCACCGCCGGCGACGACTGGCTGCGGCCCGCGCTGTGCGAGGACGCGCTGCGGCTGGCCCGTGTGCTGTCGGGGCTGATGCCGAAGGAGCCCGAGGTGCACGGGCTGACGGCCCTGCTGGAGTTCCAGGCGTCCCGGACCGCCGCCCGCACCGGCCCCGACGGCGAGCCGGTGCTGCTCGCCGACCAGAACCGCGCCCGCTGGAACCGCCTGCTCATCACCCGCGGCGCCACCGCCCTCGCCCGCGCCGACGCGGTCGCCTCCGGCCCCCCGGGCCCGTACGTCCTCCAGGCGGCCATCGCCGCGTGCCACGCCCGCGCGTACCGCTACGAGGAGACGGACTGGCACCGCATCGCCGCCCTCTACGCCCTGCTCGCCGCCCGCACCCCGTCCCCGGTGATCGAACTCAACCGCGCGGTCGCCGTCTCCATGGCGGAGGGCCCGGAAGCGGCCCTGCCCCTGGTGGACGCGTTGTCGACGGAACCGGCGCTGCGTGAGTACCACTTGCTGCCGAGTGTCCGGGGCGACCTGCTGGCCCGGCTGGGGCGTCGGGAAGAGGCGCGGGAGGAGTTCCTGAGGGCGGCGGAGCTGGCGGGGAACGCACGGGAGCGGGAGATGTTGCGGGGGCGGGCGGAGGGGGTGGGGGGGTGAGGGGGCGCGGCCCGGCTTTTTGGGGGAGGGGCTGATCAGCGCACCGGATGCCCCAGCAGCATCGTCGGAGCACCAGCCACCCGGGTCAGGAAGACCGTGACCGATGCCGTGCCGTGCGGCTTCGGGAGGGCCTTGCGGCGGAGTTCCTCCGGTTCTACCGCCGAACCCCGCTTCTTGACCGTCAGGACGCCCACCTCGCGCTCCCGGAGGAGGGCCTTCAGCTTCTTGACGTTGAAGGGGAGCCGGTCCGTGATCTCGTAGGCCGTGGCGTACGGGGTCGGGGTCAGGGTGTCCGCGGTGATGTAGGCGATGGTCGGGTCGATCAGGCCGCCGGCGAAGGGTTCGGCGGCCTCGGCCACCAGGTGGGAGCGGATGACGGAGCCGTCGGGCTCGTACAGGTAGCGGCCGACGGGGCGGACCTCGGGGTCGGGGAGGCCGCGGGAGACCAGGGTGCGCGGGCCCGGGAGCAGGGTCGCGCGGACCGTGCCGGGCGCGGTGCCGAACCACAGGACCGCCTCCTTCACGTCCCCGCCGTCGGAGATCCACTCCGCCTCGGCCTCGGCCGGAATCGCCTCGTGCGGGACGCCGGGGGCGATCTTCAGCGCGGCGGCCACGGGCGCCTTCAGCGCCGCCTCCACCGCCCACGACAGGGGAGGCGAGTACGCCTCCGGGTCGAAGATCCGGCCGCGCTTCGACGAGCGCCGGGCCGGGTCCACGAACACCGCGTCGTAGCCGGACGTGTCGACCTCCGTCACGTCCGCCTCCCGCACCTCGATCAGGCCGGAGAGGCCCAGCGCCTCCGCGTTGGCGCGGGCGGCCGCGGCCGTCTGCGGGTCCCGGTCGACGGCCAGGACCCGGATTCCGGCCCGCGCCAGCGCGATCGCGTCACCGCCGATCCCGCAGCACAGGTCGGCGACCGACCGTACGCCCGCCTCCCGCAGCCGCTCCGCCCGGTACGCGGCGACGCTGCGGCGGGTCGACTGCTCCACACCGTTCGGCGTGAAGAACATCCGCGCCGCGTCCTCCGCCCCGAACTTCGCCACCGCCCGCTGCCGCAGCCGCGCCTGGCCGAGCGCCGCCGAGACCAGTTCGGCGGGGTGGTCGCGGCGCAGCCGGGTCGCGACGGCGAGTTCCTGTGCGGGGTCGGTGTCGCGCACCTCGTCGAGGAGGGCGCGGCCTTCGGGGGTGAGGAGCGGGGCGAGGTCGTTCACCGGGTCATTGTGGGCCAGTCGGAGGACCGTGCGCCTCCGGCCGCGGTGTCGGCCCTGACGCGGGCCGGGCGGCTGCGAGGATCCGGCTCCATGCGAGTAGTAGGACAAAACGATAAGAAGCGGATGCGGCGGCCGAGGGTGCGGACCGGTCTCGCCGCCCTCGCGCTCGCCGTCCTCGCCTCGGGCTGCGGCGCGGACGGCGACACGGTCGAACCGGCCGGCGGCCAGCCCCTCCAGGCGCCCCCGGCGCGCGCCCTCGACTCCTACGCCGACAAACTGCGCGCCGCACAGGCCGCACGCGCCGCCGCGGCCGAACGCTGGGGCCTGAAGAAGGTCCCGCTGGCCGCCCCGCCGCCCCCGGAGAAGAAGCCGCACATCACCACCCGCGACGGTTTCGAGGTCGACGGTCACGAACGCCTCGACCTGCCACCCGTCTTCACCACCGTCCCGGTGAAGGAGAAGGTCGTCTTCCTCACCATCGACGACGGCGCCGAGAAGGACCCCGAGTTCCTGCGGATGATGACCGAACTGCAGGTGCCGTACAGCGCCTTCCTCAGCGACTACCTCGTCGAGGAGGACTACGGCTACTTCAAGGACATGCAGAAACGCGGGGTGGCCCTGCACAACCACACGCTCCACCACCCGTACCTGCCGGGCCTCTCGCGCGCCGAGCAGAAGCGCGAGATCTGCGGCATGCAGGACGTCATCCAGAAGCGCTACGGCACCCGCCCGGTCCTCTTCCGGCCGCCCTACGGAAACTACGACAAGTCGACCCTGCGCGCCGCCAGGAGCTGCGGCATCACCCACGTCCCGCTGTGGAACGAGGAGGTCTTCGCCGACCACTGGGAGTACCGCGAGTGGGACCGGAAGATCCACCCCGGCGACATCGTGCTGTCCCACTTCCGGGGCCGCGAGGACTGGGACGGCACGATGCGGGACATGATCCGCCGCTTCCTCGACAAGGTGACGGCCGAGGGGTACGCCGTGGCCAGGCTGGAGGACTACCTGTGAGGCGCCGGCGCGGGACCCCGGGGCCCCTTCCGGCGGCCCTCGCCCTGCTGCTCGCCGCGACCGCCGGATGCGCGGCCCCGTCCGGCGCGGGACACCTCTCCTCCCGCGCCGGCGGCCCGGTCACCGCCGTCGCCCCGGCGCCGCTCCCGCCGGTCGTCGACCACGTCACCACCGACGACCCGGTCGTCTTCCTCACCTACGACGACGGCGCCGAACGCGACCCCCGCTTCATCGACCTGGTGCGCGAGCGCAGGCTGCCGGTCAGCATGTTCCTCACCGACAGCGTGGTCGGCCCCGGCTACGGCCACTTCGCCCGCCTGCGCGCGGTCGGCGCCAACCTCCAGAACCACACCCTCGACCACCCGGCCCTGCCCGGCCTGCCCCTCGCCGCCCAGCGCGCCCAGATCTGCGGCCAGCAACGCAAACTCGCCGCCCGCTTCGGCGTCCGCCCCCGCCTCTTCCGCCCGCCCTACGGCCGCCACGACACCGCGACCCTCCGCGCCGCCGCCGAGTGCGGCATCGCCGCGGTGGTCCTCTGGCGCGTCACCCTGGAGCCCGACGGCCACCTCACGTACGCCCACGGCCCCCACCACCTGCGCCCCGGCGACATCATCTCCGTGCCGTCGGGCGAGGCCCCGCCTTTGTCCCTGGCGGAACGGACGTCCAGGCTCCTCGCGGAACTGGAGGAGCGGGACTTGAGGGTGGGCAGGCTGGAGGAGTACCTCCCTGGCCGTACACGCCCGGCCGTGGCCACTCCCAGCCCGTTCCCGGCCACTCCCAGCCCGGCCGCGGCCACTCCCAGCCCGTTCCCGGCCACTCCCAGCCCGGCCGCGGCCACTCCCAGCTCGGGCGTGGCCACTCCCAGCCCGGGCGAGGCCATTCCGGGCCCGTCCGGCGCTTGAGGACGAGGCCGTCAGGCCGACAGCGGGGGTTCGGGGCGCAGCGCCCCGGGCGTTCACACCAACACCGCCCACCGGACGACCGCGCCCGAAAAACACTCCCACCCCCCGACGCGCCGCACGGCAATTGGCACTCCGCTTGACCGAGTGCTAATCGCGGTCATAGTCTCGGGTCTGGCACTCCCCCCTGGAGAGTGCCAAAAAAGCGACGGGCAGGTCCGGCACCCGCGACGACGGATCGACCTGGTCGCCACCTCAGACAGTTAACCCCGTGAGATCTCCGAAGGGGGAGGTCGGATCGTGACGACCGCCAGCTCCAAGGTTGCCATCAAGCCGCTCGAGGACCGCATCGTGGTCCAGCCGCTCGACGCCGAGCAGACCACGGCTTCGGGCCTGGTCATTCCGGACACCGCGAAGGAGAAGCCCCAGGAGGGCGTCGTCCTGGCCATCGGTCCGGGCCGCTTCGAGGACGGCAAGCGCGTCGAGCTCGACGTGAAGGTCGGCGACGTCGTTCTGTACAGCAAGTACGGCGGCACCGAGGTCAAGTACAACGGCGAGGAGTACCTCGTCCTCTCGGCCCGCGACGTCCTCGCGATCGTCGAGAAGTAAATCGTCGAGAAGTAGTCGAGACGTAAGGGGACCCCGGGGCCTGCCCCCGGAGAACTCGACCTCGTAGCAAGTACTTCTGCTCGAACACTGCGCCCCTGGCCCCAGCATCCGACAAGGAGCCGGGCGGCCCAGGGGCGCAGTGATTTCATCTAGATTTCCGAGAGGGCTCCCGCTGCCATGGCGAAGATCCTGAAGTTCGACGAGGACGCCCGTCGCGCCCTCGAGCGCGGCGTCAACAAGCTTGCCGACACGGTCAAGGTGACGATCGGCCCCAAGGGCCGCAACGTCGTCATCGACAAGAAGTTCGGCGCCCCCACCATCACCAACGACGGTGTCACGATCGCCCGCGAGGTGGAGATCGAGGACCCGTACGAGAACCTCGGCGCGCAGCTGGTGAAGGAGGTGGCGACCAAGACCAACGACATCGCGGGTGACGGCACCACCACCGCCACCGTGCTGGCCCAGGCGCTGGTCCGCGAGGGCCTGAAGAACGTCGCCGCCGGCGCCTCCCCGGCCGCCCTGAAGAAGGGCATCGACGCCGCGGTCGCCGCCGTGTCCGAGGACCTCCTCGCCACCGCGCGTCCGATCGACGAGAAGTCCGACATCGCCGCCGTCGCCGCGCTGTCCGCCCAGGACCAGCAGGTCGGCGAGCTCATCGCCGAGGCGATGGACAAGGTCGGCAAGGACGGTGTCATCACCGTCGAGGAGTCCAACACCTTCGGTCTGGAGCTGGACTTCACCGAGGGCATGGCCTTCGACAAGGGCTACCTGTCGCCGTACTTCGTGACGGACCAGGAGCGCATGGAGGCCGTCCTCGACGAGCCGCAGATCCTCATCACGCAGGGCAAGATCTCCGCCATCGCGGACCTGCTGCCGCTGCTGGAGAAGATCATCCAGGCCAACGCCTCCAAGCCGCTGCTGATCATCGCCGAGGACGTCGAGGGCGAGGCCCTGTCGACCCTGGTGGTCAACAAGATCCGCGGCACCTTCAACGCCGTCGCCGTCAAGGCGCCCGGCTTCGGTGACCGCCGCAAGGCGATGCTGCAGGACATGGCGGTCCTCACCGGCGCCACGGTCGTCTCCGAGGAGGTCGGCCTCAAGCTCGACCAGGTCGGCCTGGACGTGCTCGGCTCCGCCCGCCGCGTCACCGTCACCAAGGACGACACCACGATCGTCGACGGCGCCGGCAAGAAGGAGGACGTGGAGGGCCGCGTCGCGCAGATCAAGGCCGAGATCGAGGCCACGGACTCCGACTGGGACCGCGAGAAGCTCCAGGAGCGCCTCGCGAAGCTGGCCGGCGGCGTGTGCGTGATCAAGGTCGGCGCCGCCACCGAGGTGGAGCTGAAGGAGAAGAAGCACCGTCTGGAGGACGCCATCTCCGCGACCCGCGCCGCGGTCGAGGAGGGCATCGTCTCCGGTGGTGGCTCCGCGCTGGTCCACGCCGTCAAGGTCCTCGAGGGCAACCTCGGCAAGACCGGCGACGAGGCCACCGGTGTCTCCGTGGTCCGCAAGGCCGCCGTCGAGCCGCTGCGCTGGATCGCCGAGAACGCCGGCCTCGAGGGCTACGTCATCACCTCGAAGGTCGCCGAGCTCGAGAAGGGCCAGGGCTTCAACGCCGCCACCGGCGAGTACGGCGACCTGATCAAGGCCGGCGTCATCGACCCGGTCAAGGTCACCCGCTCCGCCCTGGAGAACGCCGCCTCCATCGCCTCCCTCCTGCTGACGACCGAGACCCTGGTCGTCGAGAAGAAGGAAGAGGAAGAGCCGGCCGCCGCCGGCCACGGCCACGGGCACGCCCACTGACGACCTGAGGTCGCCAGAGCCTGAACGAAGGCCCGGCGCCCCGTCCACGAGGACGGAGGCGCCGGGCCTTCGCCGTACCTCACCAGGACCACGGAACCGCACCCCGACGGTCCGCAGTCTCAGCAGACGACGGCCGAAGCGGGAGGGGACGGCGATGGACCAGGTGCTGTACGGGGAACGCTCCCGCAATCCGCTCGCGCGGACCGTGCACCTCAGCGAGGCCGGACTGCGCAGGGGCGGCCGGACGACCCCGCTGGAGGAGCTGAACCTCGCCGCCATGGCGGAAGCGTTCCTGCGGGGCGCCTGGCTGGGCGGCGGAGGCGTCGAACGTCCATTGGCGTCCCTTCCGCAAGGTGCCGGCCCGGTCCCGGTCACCCGGGCCACGGGCTCCTGCGTCCCGCTGAAGGTGCGTCAGGCGTCCGCCTTCGCCCACGCGCTGGGCGAGCTAGCGGTACGCCGCTGCGGCGGCCCGGAGCAGGTCGCCGCCCTCGCCACGCGGGCACAGCAGGAGGGCGTCCCGCTGTGGATCGCCCGCCGCTACGCGCACGGCCCCGCCGGTCCGATAGCCGTCGCCGTGGACCGCCGCCAGGCCCGCGTCGACGCCTGGGGCCCGCACGCCCCCGCCGTACGCCTGCGCGCGCCGTACGGATTCCTCGGCCACGGCGACGGAGGCACCGGCCTGGTGCTGACCGTCGGGGACGCCGCGGCCCGTCTGGTCCTGCGCAAGAAGTTCCGCAAGTCGAGGAGCACGGTGGAGATCGGGCTCCCCGACCGGCAGTGGACGCTGCGCCGCGCGGACCCGGAGGCATCCCGGCTGTTCCGCGGCGACACCCCGGTCGCCCTGCTGATCCGCCCGCCGCGAAGGGCCGAACCGGCCCCCGGCACCCTGCTGCTGCCACTGGCCGAGGTCCGCCACGAGAGCCCCGACCCGCTGGACGCGGTCATGGCCCACGCGGTCGCGGTCTCCTTCGGCCTCGGCGACGCCACAGGCCTGGCCCGCTTCCGCCCGGCCCGCCACCACCGCGACACCGACGACGGCTGGGACCAGCCCTGGTTCAGCAACCTCGGCCGAGGCCGCGACGACAACGAACCCGGCGGCAACGACGGCTGGGGCAGCGACGGAGGCGACGCCGGAGACGGGGGCGGCGGCTGGGACGGCGGGGACGGCGGTGGGGGAGACGGGGGCGGGGGCGGTGACTAGCCGGGACACCGCCGGCACCGGATCCGTGCGGCTGGGGCATCATGTCCGGACCGGCGGTCGAGGAGTGGAGGGCGAGAGGTGTCGTTCCTGAGGTTCGCCAGTGACGAGGTCCTGTGGATGGCCGGCACGCTGGAGACCAGCGGCGGCCAGATGAAGTCGGCGTCCAAGGAGCTGAAGCACGCCGACGCCCGCCAGATCGGCCACAGCGGTCTGGAGTCGGCCTGCGACGACTTCGCCGAATCCTGGGACTACGGCTTCGGCGAACTGGCGAAGCTGACCAAGGGCGTGTCGAAGTTCGCGCGGAAGGCGTCCGACGAGTTCCTCGGACTCGACGGGAAGCTGTCGCAGGAGCTGCGCAAGAAGCGTGCCGAGGGCGGCACATGAGCCCTCGTCAGCCCGCGCCCTGACCTGGCTCGTCCGGCCCGTCGAAGCTGAAGGTGCGCCCGATGCGGGCCAGCCGCGCACTGTAGGAGTCGAGCAGGAACACCGACGGCGTCGAGATCGTCACGTACACGCAGTAGTCGCGCGGGGCGGGAACGACCAGCTGCAGCGTCGCCATGGGGAGCTGCGGGCGTACGTCCTCCCCGGCGGCGAGGTCGCCGAGGCCGGCCTCGGCGATCAGGCGGGACGGCAGGGTGACCATTCGCAGCGACGTCGACATCACCCCCGGGCCGCAGGGCAGCTTGGCCGCCAGCACCATGTCCTGGCGGCCCTGCACCCCCTTGCCCAGGGGGAAGTCCAGCTCACGCAGGTCGCTCTCCCCGGAGAAGAACCGCCGCTCCTTGGCCCGGTAGATGCCCTCGGCGGTCAGCAGCCGGTCGCGGTGTCCGCTCGGCCGGACGGTCACCGCCAGCAGCCCCATCGACAGGCGCTCCTCGCCCCCGACGTCCTCGGTGCCCAGGCACAGCGCGGTCATGTCGACCGTCTCCTCCCCGCCCCGGGACAGCCCCGGAAGGGCGGCGCGCAGCTGCTGCGCGACCGCGGCCAGGTGCGTCTCGTCGGCGTCGGGGACCAGCCGGACCAGCGACTCGTACCAGCCGTCGACGGCGCCGGGGTCGGGAAGCCGCACGAACTCGTCGGGAACCGTGCAGCGGAACGCGTAGGGCACCTGCCGGCCGTCCGCCGCCTCGACGGGGCTCCGCGTCATGCGGCGGTCCCGAGGTCCGACTGGCCCAGATGCCTGCTGAAGCTGTCGCCGGCCGAGGTGAGCGTGCCGGCCGGGTCGAACCGGGTGCCCAGGGGGCCCGGCGCCAGGGTGGCGGGCTCGTCGTCCGGCGGCTCGTAGGCGGCGAAGCCGGCGATCGGGCCGACGACGGGGATGTCCGGGACGTTCCAGTCGCCGTCCGTCCAGCGGCTGTCGTTGGCGTTGGAGCCGGCGGCGAGGCCGACCCCGGTGACGGTGCCGGTGAAGTCCAGTGCCGTCCCGGTGGCGACGTGCACCCAGCCGCGGCCCGCCATGGCGAGACCGCGCATCGAGTTGGCCATGCCGCTGGGGATCTTCGCGATGTTGCCCCAGCCGCCGGACCCGATCTTGCCGAGTGTCGCCATGAAGCCCTCGGCCGCCCGCAGCGACCTGCCGGACTGCACCAGCAGCCGTCCTCCCTGAGCGAGCTTGGCCCCGGCCAGGCCCACCCCGCCCGCGACCACGCCGAGCGCGTCCCAGGCGAGGGTCTCCCAGGTGACGCCCTCGGCCCCGCCGGCCATGGCGGCGCCGTGCGCGGCCAGCGCGCCCAGGCCGACGAGGAAGCCGATGAGGCCGAGCGCGCCCACACCGGTGCCGAGCAGCATCGCGACCAGGCACACCACGCCGATGACCATGGCGATGTCGGCGAGGAGGTCGCCGACGAGCTTCCAGAAGTTGGGGTCGGTGATCGTGTCCCACGCGTCGGAGAGGAACTCGGTGAGACCGTCGACGAGGTCGTCGAACCAGCCGGGCTCGGGCGGGGCGTCGTCCGCCGCGTCCTTCAGGGCGCGGGCCGTGGTGTCCGCCGCGGTGACGTACTCGGAGTGCAGGGTGCGGGCGCGGCTCCGCACGGCCTCCAGCTCACCGTCGGCCGTCTCGTACGCGCGTCGCTTGTCCTTCGCGGACTTGTCGTGCTTCTCCTTCTCCTCGTCCGACATCCCGGAGGTGTCGTCCGGCAGGCCGTCCAGGGCGCCCTTGGCGGCGCTCACCTTCTTCGCCGCGGCGACGGCCTCCTCCTCCAGGGCGCGGGCCCGCGTCTGGAACCGGTCGAGGCTGGTCTCCCAGGCGGCCAGCGCCCGGTGGGCGGAGCCGAGGGAGTCGAGCGCGCGCTTCAGGTAGGGCGGGATCTTGTCGACGGACTTGACGAAGGTGTCGGCGGCCTTGCCGTCCCAGATCCCGTCGGACGAGCCGATCCGGCCCAGCTGGGTCTGCGCGGTACCGCTCTCCCGGTTGACCCGGCCGATCGCCTTGACCATCAGCCGGACCGTTTCCAGGTCCCCCGGTGCCGGGTCGAAACCGAGAGTGGGGTACTTGGAAGAACCCACTGGGACGTCCCCCTTGAGCTGTGCCGTCGTGCGCCGGACCGGTCCCGAGCTGGGGAACCGGTCCGATCAGGTGATAGGAAGCTATCCGTGTGGCGCACGGACGCGCCACCGCCGACGTCACATCGTCACGTGTTCACGACATAGCGGCGCGGCACGACGGCCCGGGACCGACCAGGAGGCGAGATGCTGCTGCAGGCGCAGCTCAAGGCGCTGCTGCGGGAGGGCGCGCGCGGCGCCGAGCGGTACGACGTCCGTCACACCCAGCGGTCGTGGCGGCAGTTCGCTGCGTTCGCGTACGTCGTCGAGCAGTACGGCTACCGGTACGACGGGCTGTCGCCGCTCTCGCCCAAGGGCAGCCCGAACCCGTACTTCGCGTTCCGGAGGATGCCGGACGCGGCGGAGCGGGCGGCGCGCACCGCCGCGCTCCACCCGGACGCCCCGAACGGCGGCCCGCTGCCGGGCATGCGTCCCGGCGGGCGCCGCCTGGAACCGCTGCCGGAGGCGCGACGCGAGGTGGACCTCCTCCATGCCCGCATCATGGTCGACCACAGCCGCACGCACCGGCGGCGCGGGCTGATCCTGCTGCTGGTCCTGCCGCTGGTCATGCTGATCCCGCTGTCCCAGACCGGCTTCTCCGGGGGCGCGCTGCTGGTGTGCGCGGGTGTCTGGCTGTTCTTCGCCGTGCTGTGGGGGCTGGGCCTGCTGATCGCCCGGCGCCGGCGCCGCAGGTACGGCCGCGTCCTCGAGGAGGCGGGCATCGTCTGGCCGCCGGCGTGAACCGGGCCGGCCCTCAGCCCGCCCAGACCTCCGCGTCGTCGGCCGGGACGGTGGTGGCGAGGCCCAGCTCTTCGCGGGCGGGGACCGTCTTGTTCGGGTCGATGAGGGTGAACGCCTGGTCGTAGGCGAGGTAGAAGGCGTCGGCGTCGGGGGCGTTCGCGGCCTTCTCCCACTGCTCGGCCGCCTTGGTGAGCGTCGCCCGGAGCTTGCCGGCCTCGGTGCCGTCGATGCCGGCGAGTCCCTCGACGTGCGTGTCGAGTGCGGCCGCGACGGCACTGGCCTGCGCCTTGTAGTCCTTCAGGGCGGCCTCGACGTCGTCCGACACGGGCTGGTGGGCCCACATCGCCTCGTAGACGGCGTTCGACCCCTTCAGGAACGTGAGCTGGTCGGGCTCGAAGGACTTCGCGGTGTTCAGCGAGCCCTTGAAGGTGCCCTTCTCCACGGTGTACGTGCAGCTCACGGCGCGGTCGCCGGTCGCCCAGCTCTCCCGGGTCGGGGTGTAGTGCGACAGGCCGACGCCCTTGGGGAGCGCCCAGGTGTCCGGGGCGTACGTCTGCGCCTCGACGGCGCAGCGCCCGTCGGCGATCTCGACGACCTTCTCGTCCCCGGGGTACTCGGAACCGCCGTCGAGCGCGAACTCGCCCACGACCTCCCCCTGGTGCGCCTCGTCGCACGGCACGACCTCGGCGAGATACGCCTCGCCCTCGACCTTGCCGCCGTTCGGGTTGTAGCAGTCCCCCACGTCGAGCGAGAACACCGACCGCTGCCGGGCGGCCTTCTTCGCCCCGTCCTTGGCGTCGTCGACGACCTCGGACGCCTCGGAACAGCCGACGGCCGCGAGCGCGAGCAGCGCGGTGACGGCGGCCAGGCCGCGCAGCGAACGGTACGGGGCACGGGTCATCATTGCTTCCCCCCTCTTTTCTGTGAGCTGTGACCTGTGAGCAGGGGAGAAGGTTGCAAGGTGCGTACGGGTGCGTGCCGTTGGCGGACCTAGGATGCGTGCATGCCGAACCCGAGACGGAGGAAGCACCGCACCTGGTTCATCGCGTGGGCGGTGCTGTGCGCGGCGGGTCTCGTCGCCACCGAGGCACTGACCGACTCCCCGCCGGCCGACGACAAGCCGGCCGACGTCAGTCCGGAATGCGCCGACCTCATCACGGAGATCGAGGCACGCATCGCGGACCAGAGCGACGAGAACGCGAGCGACACCGCGCTGGTCTGGACCCGCAGTTCGTCCGGCCCGGACGACGACTGCCTCGACGAACTGCGCGAACACCTCGACGCCGACTGAGCTGCGCCGGCGCCTCCTTCAGGCAATGGCCCCTACGAAGCGCACCGGCTCAGCCAGAACCGCGCGCGCCCCCTCGGAGTCGCCCTACACCGCGCAATGGCCACCGCGAACGGGTTTCTTGTCGGCCCCGTGGACCGACTCCAGCGCCCGCCGCACCAGCACCCACGCCTCGGTCCCCGGCTCGGCCTCCCGCCACGTGACCAGCAGCCGCTCGAACATCCCCAGCAGGAAGTGCCCGGACCCGCACGCGGGGTCGATGCAGCGCAGCCCTCGCACGACCTCCTCCCCACCGGGACCGTCCGCGAAGACCTCCCCGTCCCACCCGGAGGGCCGGTGCTTCCACGCCGGCGTCAGGCCGAACTCCTCCACCGCCGGTTCCAGCGTCAGGTCGAGGATGAACTCCTCCACGAACACCGGCGTCTGGAGCAGTGCGTACGTCTTCCACGCGTGCTCCGACAGGTCCTGGTAGAGATCGCCGAGGAAACGGGTGTTCAGCTCACCGTCGGTGAAGTCGTGCACGACCTCGCCGTCCGCCCCGCGCCGCCGCCAGAACGCGAGCAGCGCCGTGGCCGCCTCGTACGACGGAAGGACCTCGAACAACGGGTTGTGCGCCGGATCGAACAGCCCCGCCACCGTCCGGTGGGACTTCCCCAGCGCCTCGAAGGACGCCAGCAGCCAGTCACGGTCGTTCAGCGAGGGGTTCCGCCGGAAGAAGTCGTCGTGCCGGTCCTGCGCCTCCGCCAGGCGGTCACCGGGGCCGGACAGCCACGCGTCGGGGATCAGCCCGTTGTCCTCGCTGAACCGCACGAAGACACACGCCAGCACCCACGCGGCCGCGATCTGCACGACCCGCTCGTCCCGCCATGTCTTACATGGCGGCCGTACGCTCCGCCGCGACGGCCTTGTCGTACTCCGCCCGCAGCGCGTCCCGGAACTCCGGCTCGGCCTCGGTCCGCTCCCGCAGATCGTCCTCCAGGAGCCGTGCCTGCGCCTGGAGGTCCTTCAGCAGCCGCGCGCCGTCCAGCGGGCCCCCGCCCCCTGCGTCCCCTTAGCCGTCACCGTCACAGCCGTACCTCACCATCCCGCTAGCCGGCCCCGCGATCACCGCGGACGCACTCATTTCCCGGCGAACCCCCCAAGGCCCGCCGCCCGATCCCTGCCAGCCCGAACACACCGGCTTCAGGCAGATCCGTGCACATCGAACTATTCGCGGAGTGCGATCCGGCATTCACGCTGCTCACGAGGTTGATCGCGCAAGGCGGAGGATCGGGAACCGTCGAACGGGGCGAGGTCGGCCCTCGTCAACCTCGCGTGACCACCGCTGCTCCGAAAGGGGACAGCGGGCTCTGGCGCCGCAGGAACGATGCATCCGCGCCCCCGCAGTGGGGACGGTCGCCGCGGCGTCACCCGCCGGCTGTGGCGTGCGTGTCGGCCAGGAGTGTCGATATGTACCTTCTGACCGACACTGTCACCAATCACGGGAGTCGGCGACTCCCCGAGAGGACGCCATGTTCAAGAAGACGCTGGGGATCGTCACGGCGGCCGTGGCCATGACGGCGCTGCTGCCCATGGGGACGGCCCAGGCCGCCAGCTGCAAGGGGTCCGGATGCACCGGCAAGAACCCGCAGACGTCGGGCTGCGGCGCCGACGCCTACACGCTCAAGGGCAGCAAGGTCACGCCGGCCGGCGGCGGCCCGGAGGCCGAGCTGCGGGTCTCACCGTCCTGCAGCGCGGCCTGGGCCCGCATCCAGAAGGCCAACAGCAACTGGCGCTTCAAGCTCGAGATCAAAAACCGCGACCCGTACACGGAGCACGCCTCGCCCAACCACCAGGCGTACACCGCCATGGTGTGGAACAGCCACGCCTACCGGGCCTGTGTCGAGCAGTACGACGGCGTCGGCGGTTCCTGGACCTGTACGAAGTGGTTCTGACGGCGGAGCCGGTCATGGGCGGCGCCGAGGCCCTCGCACCGCACTGACCTGACGGGCCGGGACGCGCCTCCCGGCCCGCCACGACCCGCCGCGCGAGGCCGGACGCGACGGCCCCCGGGAACATCCGGAGGACGGACGCGCGGCACCCGGCCGGAGGCCGGAAGGCGGCACGCGGAAGGCCGTCAGTCCTCGTCGGGGACGGCTTCGGCGCCGTTCCGCCCGTGCATCCCCGTGAACAACGGGTTGGCCGCGGCGGTGCCGGTCTCCAGGGCGGCGGCCTCCTCGGACCGGCCCTCCGCCCGCAGGGCGCGGACGACGTCGTGGACCACGGCCGCCTCGTTCCACGCGTAGTCCCCCGACCGGTAGACCGAGAGGGCGGCGTCGAAGTCGGCGTGCGCCTCCGCCGGGCGGCTGAGGTCGCGGTGGGCGACCCCGCGCAGATGACGGGCCATGGCGTTGGCGTAGGCGTCACCGGCCCGCTCGGTCACTTCGACGGCATGGGTGAGCGGCCCGAGGGCCTCCGCGGGCCGGCCCGCCTTCAGGTGCAGCCAGCCGACGTCCCGCTGGGTGTGGGCGACCCACATCTCATCGCCGAGCTGCCGGAAGATCTCGATCGCCGACCCGGCCGTCTCGCGGGCCGCCTCCAGGCCGCCCATACCGGCCAGGACGCGGATCCTGGCGTTCATGACCCGCCCCACCCAGTGCCGTTCGCCCATCGGCCCGAAGATCTCCTCCGCCCGCCGGTAGCAGTCGAGCGCTTCGTCACGGCGGCCGAGGAGACGGTAGATCTTGCCGAGGGCGTAGAGGGAGGCGCCCTCCCATCTGCGGTCGTTCAGTACGCGGAAGTCGTGGACCGCCTCCTCCAGCAGGGGCGCCGCCTCCACCGGCCGGCGCAGGTAACCGAGGGTCTCCGCGAGGGTCCGCCGCAGCCGCGCGCACGCCCGGAGGTCACCGGTCTGCTCGGCCAGCCGCAGCGCCTCCCGCTGACTCCGCTCCGCGAGTTCCGGCTTGCCCCGCCACCTTTGGAACTCACCGAGCTTTTCGAGGGAGTTCAGGACGTGCCAGGAGTCACCGGCCGTCCGCAACCCGTCCACCGCCCCGGTCATGTGCCGCAGGGCGTCCCGGAAGTCGCGCTTGGCCGCGTGTGCGGCGGCGACGATCATCTCGTCCCTGGCCCGGTCCACGGCGTCCGGCCTCTCTTCTGTCTCCGTGTCGTCGGACACCAGCAGCGACAGTGCCGTGTCCGGCGCACCCTCGGCCAGCGCCATCGTCGCGCGGGCCCGCCGCAGACTGCGTCGCACCCGCGGCCGGGCCCCGGACGGCGCGCCGAACAGCCAGTCCGCGGCGCCGGACGGCAGGGTGATGTCGTTGAGGAAGTACGACAGCGCCTCGCCGATCTCGGCCGCTTCCGTGCCCATGCCGAGGCTCCGGCCCCGGCCGATGGCCCACTCCAGCCGCTTCTGCTCGCCCGAGACCCATGCGGCGGCCGACGACCGGTCCAGGCCGGCGACCCGCTCCGTGGACACCTCCGCCGCGAGCTCCGGAGCGCGCGACGCGGCGAGGTGGACGACGGCGTCCCGGAGCGCCCGTACCAGTCGGGCCTCCAATTGCCGCCGGTCGTCCGGCGGCAGCCGGTCGTACTGCTCGGCCGCGTAGACCCGGATCAGGTCGTGGACGCGGTAGCCGCGGTCCGCCTCCCCACCGCCGTCGGCCTCCATCAGACTGACCTCGACCAGCTCGTCACAGGCCTCGACGGCTGTTCTCCGGGACTCCAGGACGGACGCGAAGTGCCAGTCGGTGAGCCGTCCCGCCGGTAACGAGGCGATCAGATCGAAGGCCGCCCGCGTGGGCTCCGTCAGCTCCCGGTGGCTGAAACCCAGACAGGCATCCAGGCTGCTGTCGGAACGGGAGAGCTCCCGCAGGCGCTCCCGCTCGTCCTCGAGGCGGGCCCGCATCTGGGCCAGACTCAGGTCCGGCCGGTTCCTGAGCTTCGAGCCGACGATGTGCAGGGCCAGAGGGAGCCTGCCGCAGAACCGCGTGATCCTGAGGGCGGTGGCGAGATCGGCGGCGATGCGCTCCTCGCCGGCCCAGTGCGCGAGGACACTCAGCGCGTCGTCCTCGTTCGGCAGGGACACGTGCACGGGAGGACGGGCCACGTCCCCGACGGACAGCGCCCTGCGGCTCGTGATCAGCACCGCGCACCCCGCCCCCACCGGCAGCAGGGGGCGCACCTGTTCGGCGCTGTGCGCGTTGTCGAGGACCATCAGCAGTCGCAGGTCGTTGGTCAGCGTCCGCAGGCGCGCGGCCCGGTCCGCGACGCGGGCGGGGATGTCCGCACGTGCGACACCGAGCCTCAGCAGAAGCTCCTCCAGAGCGTCCGCACTCGTCATGGGCTCGTCGCCGTCACCCCGCAGCGCGAGGTGCAGCTGGCCGTCGGGGTAGTCGTCCTTCACCCGGTGCGCCGCGTTGAGGGCGAGCGTCGTCTTCCCCGTGCCGGGCGCCCCATGCACGGCTACGATCTTCGACTGGCTGTGCGAGAGGCCGACGGACAGGGTTCCGCCCGTCGGCGCCGGGACGTCCCGGAGCGTGGCGAGTAAGCCGTCGAGCAGCGTCCGGCGACCCACCCAGGGGGCGGTGGACGGCAGTTCGTGCCGTACCACACCGCGTGCGGCCGGCTGCGCGACCGCCGTGCCTGGCTGGGCGCGCGCCGAGTGGTACCAGGCGAGGCCACCGATCAACACCGCCGTCCCGCCCCCCACGGCGACGGCTGTCGACCCGTCGAAGAGGTCGAAGATGATGTCACCGGTCGCGCTCAGCGCGGCCACGGTGCCGCAGAGGGCGCCCGTGGCCCAGTACGACGAGCGACGTGAACTTAACCGATCCGCCATGGAGTTCCCCCGAGAAGCCGGCGTGGCGCCAGCCGATGATGCCACGACCACGGGCCCGTGCGCAGCGGTGCCTGACGTCGGGTCATGGTCAGGCCCGTCGGCGGGACCAGGAGGACACGGAGCGAGGCCGCGCGCCGGGCACACTCCGGTAACAGGAGCGCCGGCGTCTGCGCGCACTGCGATTCTGGAGTTCGGCGGCGACGCGGAACGACGGGCCGAACGGACCGGCCGCCGCTGCCGGAAGGGCCGAACGGCCGTCGAGCCCGGCGGCGGATGAGTTGCACCCTCCGGCTCGCCGTGCCCTGCGGCGTGGTGGCCCGGGCCGGATCGCCGGACTCGGCCACCACGCCAGTGATCGTCAGGAACGCGGCTCGTCGGTCGCGGCGGACTCCTTGCCCGGTTCGGCGGGCTGGCCGGTGAACACCGTCAGGTGCCAGGCGCCCTTCTCCCGTGTGACGGTGAAGGTGTCACGCAGGGACTCGCCCGCCCTGTCCTCGGCGAGGAGGCGGGCCGAGCCGACGTCCGGGCCCATGTCGTGCTGGATCCGCACATCCTTGATCTTCCAACCGCGTCCGCCCCGGTCGGCGAGGATCCGCTCGGCCTCCTGCCGGGACCATTCCTGGTCCTCGACACCCCCGACCGAGATCAACTCGGTGGCGCTGCGGGAGTTGAGGGCCCGCACATAGGCCTCGACGGCTTCACGGGCACCGTCGGAAGACTCGGAGGCCGAGGACGAGGGTGCCGAGACCGAGGGCGGGGCTTCATCGTCCTGGGACGAGCAGCCGGATGCGACGACCAGCGCTGCCGCCACGGCCAAGAGGCGTCGACGTTGCACAGCACACTCCTGTTTCTGTGAGGGGACGAAGGCCTGTCAGGTGCGGTGTGCGTACCACCAGGCGCGCGGGTAGTCGGGCCTTACTGGACGCGTTGCCGCATCCTTCCGGCTGACCGACACACCGCACGGTGGCTCCCTCGCGACGACTGGATGCGAAACACACTGCAACGCCTGACAGGGCGTTCGAGCCGGGTGTTCTCCGAGGAGAACGACGTGGTCCCGGTGCGCCGGCCTCATCTGGAGCCGTCAGGCAGACGCAGCGCCTCCCTGATCTCTCCGTCGAGCAACGAAGGGCTCGTCTCAAGTATCAACTTGATACTGTCATCGACTTGCTGAGGTGTGAGCGTCCCCAGCACTCTCAAATCCAAAGAGCCATTCTCATCCTCCATCTGAGCATTGCGCAGAACTCTCATCTGCTCTTCGCTGAGCAATCTGGAGATCAGAGCCGCAGTGAAAAGTTGTTGCGCTTCTGCACTGCTCATGCTGGCTCGGTACTTCTCGAGAGCGGCGATCACTTCTTGCGAGGTTTCTGCGGGCGTTGATTCGATCAAGGCGGCCGACTCGTCCTGAGCGGCCTGAACGGCAGCCTTGCCGGTTCGCATGAATCTTTTCCGTGTCGATTTCATGAACGGAAGCGCCTGATCGCTCCACCACCTCTTGAGGTGTGGCGCAACCTTCTCCGCGGCCTTGATGATCTCGTGCAGGGCTACCAGGGCGTTGAGCACATCTTCAACTTCCACACGCTCCTTCGGCTGGGGTTCTGGTCTGTCCCCGCCGACGTGGATGAAGATCGGCGGAGGTTCCGTTGATGAATCCGCCTCGTTCTCGTCCTTCAAAAAAATTTCGGCGTGGCCCAGCTTCTTGGTTTGAGGGTCGCGTGTGAGTCCACGGCGAGCGCCGGCGGTATTTCTCGACTGTGAGAGATCGGCTCCTTTCGGGACTCTGATGACAGCTTCATATTCGTCGTATTCGCTGCTAGTCATGTGCCACCTTCACCCTACGTACAGGTACGAAAGATGCGAGATCGAACGGATTCGGCCTTCTGGCTAACCCGAGCTGTTCACCCGCTGCCGACGCGCGCAGGTGCCTCGACGTCGTCTCAACCAGGACGGACGCGTCCGCGCGGAAGTCAGTTCTGCAGGTGCGCCGGGACGATCTCCCGGACCAGTCGCCACATTCCGCTCGACGGATTCCGCTTGTGTTCCTCACCCGGCTTCGCCAGCACTCGCGCCCGTTCCACGGCCTGCGGCCACGCCTCGCGGTAGAGGCCGAAGGTAAATCTGTTCGCAGCCTTGCTGTAACCGCTGTGGTGGGGTAGGAGATGCCGCTCAGCCTGGCGGAAGCCGTCGACCGGGGCGCGGTGGTCGCGGAAGTGGAGCAACAGCCACAGCTCGAAGCACGGGTTCGACAGGGCGATGTCGATGCGCTCGTCGCGGGCGAGCCGTAGCGCCTCGTCCAGGTGCGCGAAATTGTCCACGTCGAGAACACACCACGTGCGTTCGTAATGATCGCGGGCCCGTGTGCGCTCACCGGCCGCGTGCCGGACTACGGACACCGGGTCCTGCGGACAGACCTTGACCTGCACATCGACGGCGCGGTTGTCCACCACTCTCAGCAGGCCTTTGATGTACGTCGGTTCGGTGCTTCTCGCTCCGCACACCACCAGGATCGTCGGTAATGCGTCCCTGTACGCCGGCCTGCGGCGCAGCGTGGACTCACGCCGTGGATTCCTCCGGCCGTCCTGCTTCGGATCCCTCGCCATCCGTCTCCCCCCGCCTAGCGATCGCCAGAGTGAACGTATCGTCGACCATGGGTACCGCGCCGTAACTGCCGTTGAGGTAGCGCCGCTCCCGGTTCTCGTCCTGGCGCGGCCGGAAGTCGGACAGCGGATACAGCGAGCTCTCCCCGAACTCGTTTTTCGCCACGAACCAAATCTGGTCCCGCTTCAGGATGTCCTTGCCGGCCCTGCGGCCCAGCAGGCTCACATCATGGCTGGTGAACAGCAACTGGGCGCCGTGAGGATTGCGTTCCGGGTCCTGGAAGAGGCCGACGAGAAAGGCGCTGAGCCGCGGGTGGAGACTGCTGCCCAACTCGTCCACGACCAGAGTGCCCCCGCGGCGAGTCATCCCCTCCAGCGTGAACGCGTACTCCACCAGCGCCTGCGTACCGGCGGATTCCGCGTTCAGCGGCACATCGAACGGGCCATTCCTGCCGGTGTGCCTTAGAAGCAGTTCGTGGCGCGTCCGTCGGTACGTCCGCGGCATGTCGAAGAGCGCTTCCGTCTCGGCACCCCGGGATGCGGATCGCGGGGAGTACAGCTCCTCCTCGACCGTCTCCACGCGAAAGTCCTCGATGCCGAGGTCCGCGACGCGCAGCAGGTCGCGCAGATGGGTCGGCTCTCCACGTTGGTCCAGCCGGCGTGCGAGATTCCTGAGCATCAACGCGCGGTTCATCGGGCCGTTCGTCAGAGGGCCGCCGAACACCAGGTCGCTCCGGAACCACCGGTACACCGGGATGACCATGTCCGTGGCCGTCTTCGACCGGGCAGCCATGGACAGGAACAGCGCGTTGGGAGCCGTCACGTCGGCGACCGTGTGCAGTTCCTTGGGACGGTCCTGCGAACTGCCGACCCGGAAGTCGTCCCCGTTCCTCTCGAACACCACCCGCTTGCGCCCCTCCGGGTAGGCGTACAGCCATTCGCCGACGACATGGTCGTCGTCCACCTCGAAGCCGTAGACGTACCTGACTCCGCGCACGAGGAGGTCGGCGACGTACCAGGAGGAGTCCGATTCCCGAACGTCGGAGAGGAAGGGCTGCCTGCTCACGCCCTCGCCGTCCTCCGCCAGGAGATGTGACCGGGTCACCATCTCCGCCATGTAACGCAGGGCGTCGACGACGTTGGACTTGCCGGCCGCGTTTGAGCCGAAGACCCCCGCGACCGGTACTGCCTCCCACGCGGTGCCCGGCGGTCGGTCCCCTTCGTACACCGGTTGAAGCTGCCACTCCAGCTCGTCGCGAATCGAGCGGTGGTTGGCCACCCTGAAGTTCAAGAGCATGAGTACCCCCCTCGCAGGCTAGCTTCACCCGGTTTCGTGCAAGTGAATCGCCGGTAGGACGGAGTGGCAAGCAGAATGGGGAAGTCAGGTGCCAGATCGAGCCTTACGGGTGTACGCCGGTGCCGTCAGGGCTCTACGGCCGCGGACCGGAGGTCCTTGAGGAACAGCCCGTTCAGCACCTCCCACTCCGTCGCCCGGTCCACCACCTCCACCGTCCGGCCGTCCAGAGTGGGCGTGGCGCGCGGGTCCTCCGTCGGCAGCAGCAGCCACAGGCCGTGCGGGGTGTCCGCAGGGCGGCGGGCCGCCTGCTGGAGGCCGGCCAGTAGCTCACGGCCGCCGGCGTCCCAGTAGCGGGCGATCAGACCGGCCTCGTGCAGCAGGACCACCGAGCGCGGGCCCGCCCCCTCCACGACGTCCACGACCCGCTGCCGTACCCGCTCCGCCGCGAGCCGCGTGTACGAGGCGAGCGCCGCACCCAGCGTGCCCGTCGCCGTGAATTTCGCGTCCGCCTTCAGCAGCGCCTGCCAGCGCACCGACTGCTCCTCGGCCAGCTCCCGCAGCGCGTCCGGGAACACCGCGCTCAGCGAAACCGTCGCCGTGTCGTACCGGGCGGCCAGCGCGTCGGCGACACCCGGCAGATCCGGACCCTTGAGGGTGAGCGCGAGGAAGCCGCCGAGGCGACGGGACTCCGTCAGCCGCGCGGACAGCACCTCACGTGGGTCACGGCCCTCGGCGATCCGGCCCTGGGCCGCCGCGTACAGGGAGCTGGTGCTGGTCAGTACCGAGGACGACAGGGCCAGCCAACTGCTGCGGCCTTCCTCGGCCTTCGGGAAGAAGCGCCGTCGCTCGGTGTCCCAGTCCAGCGGAAAACCCGCCTCGGCCAGCGCCTCGGACAGCTCGACGTACGTCGTCTCGTCCAGCACGGCCAGCCCGGGGAACCGCGCCCGCACCCGGGACAGCAGGTCCTCGAGCGGTATGCCGCTCTCCGGCCGGACCCCCGCCGCGGCCTGTGAGATGCGCAGAGCGCGGGAGAGCCCCAGATCCAGCGTCGCGGGCTGCGGTCTGCCAGTCGGCAATGCGCAGCACCGGTTCGCTGCCGTCCTCCCGGGCCGACACGTAGACGGAACGGGCGGCGAGCGCCCGGTGGTACAGGGAGCGGTGGTGTGCGTAGCGGACCGCCTCGGCGAGCTGGCGCACCAGGTCGAGCCGCACCGCAGGGGTGAGCCGGCCGCCGTACGCGTCAAGGTAGGCGTCAAGCCGCAGGTCGGACTCGCGGTGCCGGAAGAGGATCGCGGGACCGCCCTGGTGCTCGCGGATCTGTGCCGCCTGCACGATGCCGCGGTGATTGATTCCCTGGAGCACCTGGTACTCGCGGCGGGCCGCACAGTCCACCTTCGCCCGCTGCTCCGCGGAGGCGGCTTGCCCGGCCAGGTATATGCGGACCCGACCGCTCTCCTGCACCAGCCCGTCCTCCCGCACCGCCAGCCGGTCCTCCCAGCCGGGGCCGGCGTCCAGCGCGCGCGGCTGGAGCTTCCAGTCGTCGCCGAACCGCAGGTGGGCGGTGGAGTGACTGATGCCGATCCGCTGCATCAGCTGTTCGATGCAGATCCTAGTCGCACGCCAGGACACCGACGCCTGCGTCAGAGGCGATCCCCCGCCGAGCTCACAGCTCCGGCGCCTCCAGCACCCCCAGCTGCCCCAGCAACCCCAGCCGGTCGTACTCCCACCACCCCTCCGCGATCTTCCCGGCAGGGCTGAAGCGGAGGACTGTCATTCCGGTCATCGTGGCCCGCTGGCCCGTGGCCGGGACGCCGAGGAAGTCGCCTTTGTGGATGCCCTCCCAGCTCCAGCGGGTGCACACCCGGTCGCCCTGCGCCACGCGGTCCTCCACGCGGAACCTGAAGTCGAAACCGGCGCGCCACGTGTCCAGCTCGCGGGTCAGCGCCTTCAGGCCGACGACGTCCTCCTCGTTCTTCGGGTCGTGGTCGTGGTAGTCCTCCTCGACCAGGCCCTCCAGCGGGGACAGGTCGTAGGAGGCGGTCACGACCTCGAAGAAGCGGCGGGCCGTGTCCGCGTTCAGCCGCGCGTCGCGCACCACGTCCAGGTCGGTGAAGGTCGGCGTCCCCTCGCACAGGGCGCTCATCTCCCGGAAGATCCGGTCGGTCTCCGGCAGCTTCGAGTTCCGCATCGCCTCCTCGTACGAGGGGAACTCCACGATCTCCACCAGGTGCGACGTGTCGCCGCGGTCCCTGCCGACCACGGCGTGCGTCGCCGTCCGCCTCCCCCTGGTCTGCTCCACCCACTGGTCCATGAGCCGGTCCAGTTCCTCGAACCGGGTGGTCCTGCAGTCGATGAGCTGTACGAAGGTCATCACGTCACCTCCGGCACCTGGCCAGGGCTGGCTGGTCGTGTCACGCCCCATTGTCCTCCGGGGCGCGGCCCGCGTCCCGGCGTGTCAGCGGGGCCCGTACTTGCGGCCGGTCCTGGAGGAGATGCCGCCCAGCAGGTTCCGCGGGACCAGCTTCGACGCGCCCATCAGCACCTTGTACCGCGGGTCCGGGACGGACAGCGACTTGCCCCGGGCCAGGTCCGCCAGAGCCGTCGCAGCGACCTTGTCCGCGTCCAGCCACATCCACCGCGGGATGTTGTCCGTGCCCATGCCGGCCCGCTCGTGGAACTCGGTGCGCACGAAGCCGGGGCACAGCGCCATCAGCCGTACGCCGTGACCGGCCAGGTCCTGCGCCGCGCCCTGCGTGAACTGCACGACCCACGCCTTCGACGCCCCGTACGTCCCGCGCGGCACGAACGCCGCGGTCGAGGCGACGTTCACGACTCCGCCGCGTCCGCGCTCCCGCATCGCCTCCACGGCCGCCGACGTCAGCCGCAGCACGGCCTCGCAGTGGACCTTGAGCATCGTCAGCTCGTCGGACATGGGGACCTCGAGGTAGCGGCCCTTGTGCCCGAACCCGGCATTGTTGATCAGCAGGTCGACCGGGTTGCGGCGGTCGGCGAGCCGGCGCTCCACCGCCTCGATGCCCTTGTCCTCGGACAGGTCGGCGGTCAGCACCTCCGCCTCGATGCCGTGGCGGTCGTGCAGCTCGGTCGCCTGTTCCCGCAGCCGGGCGGTGTCCCGGGCCACGAGCACCAGGTCGTGGCCGTCGGCCGCCAGCCGCCGCGCGAACGCGGCACCGATCCCCGCCGTCGATCCCGTAATCAGAGCCGTTGTCATGGCGCAAGAGTAGTGACACGGAGCGGAGCCGTCCGCTCTGCGGTCCGGGCCGCCACCGGTCCTCCAGGACACACGCCGACGTACGGTCAGACCTCCACGCCCGCGCCCGACTTCTCCACATGCTCCCGCGCCTTCCGCAGCGCCTCCGGGTGCAGCGCGTCCCCCGCCGCCAGCAGCCGGGGAAGCAGTTCCCGCTCCGTCGTCACCGCCCGGAACTGGAGGGCCACCGTCACGTCGTGGTCCGGCCGGTGCACGACGCGTACGGCGTCCCCCGCGCGCACCTCGCCCGGCGTGATCACCCGCAGGTACGCCCCCGGCGCCGCCCGCTCCGTGAACCGCCTGACCCAGCCGTCCTCACCCAGATGGCCCTGGAAGGTGCGGCAGGGGATACGCCCGGACGTGACCTCCAGGACCACCTCGGGTCCCACGGCCCAGCGCTCGCCGATCAGCGCGCCGGAGACGTCGACGCCCAGGGTGGTGAGGTTCTCGCCGAACGAACCGGCGGGCAGCGTGCGCCCCAGCACGCGTTCCCACTCGTCGAGGTCCTCGCGGGCCACCGCGTACACCGCCTGGTCGTCCCCGCCGTGGTGCCGCGTCTCGCACACCGCGTCCCCCGCCAGTCCGCTCCCGCCGATGCCCTTCGCGCCGGGCGCCGACACCCGCACCGGCCCCTCCACCGGACGCTTGTCGATACCGGTCAGGCCGTCGCGCTGACTGGTGTAGGGGACGGGCTTGGGGCGGCCCAGGTTCACAGACAGAAGCTTCATGCGGTGCACGGTAAGGCATGTACATCAAAGCGTCGACGTAATAATCCGCGGTTGATCAAAGGCGAGCTTATTCCTGTGCGTATCCTGGCGGGGTGATCGAAGCCCGCCACCTCCGCGTGCTGCGCGCCGTGGCCTCCACCGGTTCCTTCTCCGCCGCCGCCCGCGAACTGGGGTGCACCCAGCCCGCCGTCAGCCAGCAGATGAAGGCCCTGGAGGCGTCCGTCGGCACGCCGCTGCTCATCCGCACCGGCCGCGAGATGCGGCTGACGCAGGCCGGCGAGGCGCTGGTGCGGCACGCGGCGGGCATCCTCGCCGGGCTCACCGCCGCCGAGGAGGAGGTCGCGGCCATCGCGGGCCTGCGCGCGGGACGGGTGCGGCTGGTGTCGTTCCCCAGCGGCAGCTCCACGCTCGTGCCGACCGCCCTCGCCGCCCTGCGCGACGCCCACCCCGGCACCCGCGTCTCCCTGGAGGAGGCCGAGCCGCCCCGCTCCGTGCGGATGCTCCGCGACGGCGACTGCGACGTGGCCCTCGCCTTCCGCTACGAGGGCGCCGCCGACGCGGAGGAGTGGGAGGACCTGGTGGTGCGGCCGCTGCTGTCGGACCGGCTGGTCGGGCTCGTGCCGGAACGACACCGGCTGGCCCGCGCGGGGTCCGTCGCCATCGGTGACCTCGCGCGGGAGCCGTGGATCGCGGGCTGCCCGCGCTGCCGGGGCCAGCTCGTCGAGGTGTGCGAGACGGCGGGTTTCACCCCGCGCATCGACTTCGCGACCGACGACTACCCGGCGGTCGCCGGTCTGGTCGGCGCGGGACTCGGAGTCGCGGTCCTGCCGCAGCTCGCGCTGGAGTCGCTGCGGCCGCGCGGCGTACGCACCGTGGACCTGGTGCCCGCCGTACGGCGGGAGATCGTCGCGCTCACCCTGCCGGACCTCGCCCAGGTCCCCGCGGTCACCGCGACGCTGGAGAAGCTGACGGCGGCCGCCGCCAGGTGAGGTAAGCCGCCTGATCCGTCCCGGCCGCCTGACGGCGCCGAGTGGTCAGCGGGCGGCTGACTGGGCGAGGGCACGCGTGCGTGCCCTGGGGTTCCTTTCCGGAGAAACGTTCCTTCAGGTGTTCGAGGCGGTGGCGTGTCCGCCGGCGCCCGACGCCGACACCAGCCGGTTGCGCGCCCGCCCCATCAGTTCTTCGCGCTCGTCCTCGGTCAGGCCGCCCCACACGCCGTACGGCTCGCGCACCGCCAGCGCGTGCGCGGCGCACTCGGCGCGTACCGGGCACCTCATGCAGACCTCCTTGGCCGAGTTCTCACGTGCGCTGCGGGCGGCGCCCCGTTCACCCTCCGGGTGGAAGAAGAGCGAGCTGTCCACCCCGCGGCAGGCAGCCAGGAGCTGCCAGTCCCACAGGTCCGCGTTCGGTCCGGGAAGGCGGGAGAAATCTGCCATTGCGTGACCCCTTGTAGCCGTTACTGGGCGGATCCGGTGTCCACGACCGTACAACTACGATCAAAGGAGATGAAAATATGACTCATTGCGAATCTAGCTCCGGACACCATCAAAGGGGAAGAAAAGGGGCTGAATGGGGCATGGGTTGTGATGAAAGTTCGGCGGTACGTCGCGCATGTCTCCACCGTGAACGCCTCCTCACGTAGAGTGCCGAAGATGGCAGACGGCCCCGTAACTCTTTCGAGTGACCGTCGTTGAGAGTGCGAGGCGGTTGAAGGAACAAGCGCTCGGGCGGGCGTCCGAGACGGTCGACCGCAAGGTGACGATTTCGTACCAGCCTGGAGGCTCAAGGTGACGCGCATCAGCTGCGGAGGGCGGCCATGACTTCCGTCCTCGTCTGCGACGACTCCCCGCTTGCCCGAGAGGCGCTCCGCCGCGCGGTCGCGACCGTGCCCGGCGTCGAGCGCGTGACGACGGCGGCCAACGGCGAGGAAGTCCTCCGCCGCTGGGGCGCCGACCGCTCGGACCTGATCCTGATGGACGTGCGCATGCCCGGTCTGGGCGGCGTCGAGACAGTACGGCGGCTGCTCTCCGCCGACCCCGGGGCACGCATCATCATGCTCACGGTCGCCGAGGATCTCGACGGCGTCGCCCTCGCGGTGGCCGCCGGCGCCCGCGGCTATCTGCACAAGGACGCCTCCCGCGCGGAGCTGCGCGCCACGGTCACGCAGGCGCTCGCCGACCCGACCTGGCGGCTCGCCCCGCGCCGGCTGCGCTCGGCCGAGATGGGCGCGGCGCCCACGCTCACCGCGCGTGAGATCCAGGTGCTGGAGGGGATGAGCCACGGCCGCTCCAACGCGGAGATCGGCCGCGAGCTGTTCCTCTCCGAGGACACGGTGAAGACCCACGCGCGCCGTCTCTTCAAGAAGCTCGGCGCCTCGGACCGGGCTCACGCGGTGGCGCTCGGGTTCCGGTGGGGCCTGGTGCGGTAGGCCGCCCTGTCCTCAGGACCGGGCCGGCCGGGGCACGGGGCGCCGTAGCGGCGCGGGGTCCGGGTGCGTGCCCGGGCCCGGGTCCGGCACGCGTCGGCCTGACGGGACGCGGTGGTCGGTTCCCTTCAGCGCTGAGGCGTCGGCCGTGCGTATTTTTCGTACGGACATCCGTGTCTCCTTCGGACGGCCGCGGCCCCGGTCCTCGTGACGTTCCGCATGGCCGCACGCCGTGCCGGCGTCGGCGAACCCCGGGCGCGGGCCCCGTACACGCGGGCCCGCCAAGGACTGCCCGCGTGGGCCGGCGCACAGGCGGGACGTGGTGTTCGCCGCCGTCGGGAGGGACCCACTGCTCGTTTCGCGGCGGATGCCGCATCCTTGAGGTGTGGAGTTCCTCGGGGACGAGTCGGTCGAGCGGAAGGGGAGGGCGCAAGGGATGACTTCCGGCGCACCTGCTCATAACGCTTCGGTGCACAACCAAGGACACGGTGCTACGGACCCCGCGTCCGCAGGGCACCATGGACCGATGCGCGACGACGAGGCGGGCACGGCCCAGGGGGCGATCGGTGCGCTCGTCCACCGCGCGGTCGACGGAGACGAGCAGGCCACGCACGATCTGCTCGCCCATGTCCACCCCCTCGCCCTGCGCTACTGCCGCACCCGTCTCTCCCGCCTGCCGGGCGACGCCCGGCACTTCGTCGAGGACCTCGCCCAGGAAGTCTGCGTGGCGGTGCTGCTCGCGCTGCCCCGCTACAAGGACACCGGCCGGCCCTTCGAGGCGTTCATCTTCGCGATCGCCTCCCACAAGGTCGCCGACCTCCAGCGCGCCGCCATGCGGCACCCCGGTTCGACCGCCGTGCCGTCCGACGAGATGCCGGAGCGGCCCGACGACTCGCTCGGCCCGGAGGAGCGCGCCCTGCTCAGCAGCGACGCGGAGTGGGCCAAGAAACTGCTGGCCAGCCTGCCCGAGAACCAGCGCGAGCTGATCCTTCTGCGTATCGCCGTGGGGCTCACCGCCGAGGAGACCGGTCAGATGTTGGGAATGTCACCCGGCGCGGTCCGGGTGGCCCAGCACCGCGCGCTGAGCCGGCTGCGGGCCCTGGCGGAGCAGTAACGCCCGTCCCCGCACCGCCTCTTCGCACGCGCGCGGGCGCATCAGTCACACATGAACGGACGATCAGCCGTTCCCGTACGAACATACGAAGCCGGGGACCGTGCGGAACCGTGGAATGAGACACCCACGCTTCCCGTTAGCATGGACATCCGCACCGATCAAGGCCATTTGGGGAAGGTGTCATGACTGCCAACGTCGACGGAGTGCCCGGAAAATTCGCGACACTCGGGCTGACCTACGACGACGTGCTGCTGCTGCCGGGCCCGTCGGACATGGCACCCGACGAGATCGACACCGCCTCGTACGTCTCCAAGAACGTGCGGGTGAACATCCCGCTGCTGTCCGCCGCCATGGACAAGGTGACCGAGTCCCGCATGGCCATCGCGATGGCCCGCCAGGGCGGCGTCGGCGTGCTGCACCGCAACCTGTCCATCGAGGACCAGGCCAACCAGGTCGACCTGGTGAAGCGGTCCGAGTCGGGCATGGTCACCGACCCCATCACGATCCACCCGGACGCCACGCTCGCCGAGGCCGACGCGCTCTGCGCGAAGTTCCGCATCAGCGGCGTCCCGGTGACCGACGGCAACAAGAAGCTGCTGGGCATCGTCACCAACCGTGACATGGCCTTCGAGACCGACCGCTCCCGTCAGGTGCGCGAGGTCATGACGCCGATGCCGCTGGTGACCGGCAAGGTCGGCATCTCCGGCCCGGACGCCGTGGAGCTGCTGCGCCGTCACAAGATCGAGAAGCTTCCGCTGGTCGACGACGCCGGCGTCCTCAAGGGCCTCATCACGGTCAAGGACTTCGTCAAGGCCGAGAAGTACCCGAACGCCGCCAAGGACGGCGAGGGCCGTCTGCTGGTCGGCGCCGCGGTCGGCGTCGCCGGTGACGCGTTCGAGCGCGCCCAGGCGCTGATCGAGGCGGGCGTCGACTTCATCGTCGTCGACACCGCGCACGGCCACTCCCGGCTGGTCGGCGACATGGTCGCCAAGATCAAGTCGAACTCCTCCGGCGTGGACGTGATCGGCGGCAACATCGCCACCCGTGACGGCGCCAAGGCGCTCGTCGACGCGGGCTGCGACGGCATCAAGGTCGGCGTCGGCCCCGGCTCCATCTGCACCACGCGTGTCGTCGCCGGCGTGGGCGTCCCGCAGGTCACGGCGATCTACGAGGCCGCGCTGGCCGCCAAGGAGGCCGGCGTGCCGGTCATCGGCGACGGCGGTCTGCAGTACTCCGGCGACATCGCCAAGGCGCTCGTCGCGGGCGCCGACACGGTGATGCTCGGCTCGCTGCTCGCGGGCTGCGAGGAGTCGCCGGGCGAGCTGCTGTTCATCAACGGCAAGCAGTTCAAGTCGTACCGCGGCATGGGCTCGCTGGGCGCCATGCAGACCCGCGGCGACCGCAAGTCCTTCTCCAAGGACCGCTATTTCCAGGAGGGCGTCGCCTCCGACGAGCAGCTGGTGCCCGAGGGCATCGAGGGTCAGGTGCCCTACCGCGGCCCGCTGTCGTCCGTCGTCCACCAGCTCGTCGGCGGTCTGCGCCAGTCGATGTTCTACGTCGGCGGCCGCACCGTCCCCGAGCTCCAGGCCAACGGCCGCTTCGTCCGGATCACCTCGGCGGGCCTCAAGGAGAGCCACCCGCACGACATCCAGATGACGGTCGAGGCACCGAACTACAGCCGCCAGTAGCGGCGGGCTTCCCGAGGGCGGCTCCGGACCACCGGGGCCGCCCTCGCTTGGCGTCCGGGGCGGTGGGCGCCGCGGCCGTCGGGGATACTGGAAGGCGCTGCAACGCAACAGGGAAAGGCCACAGA
This sequence comes from Streptomyces sp. P9-2, assembly GCF_051903975.1. Taxonomy (NCBI): domain Bacteria; kingdom Bacillati; phylum Actinomycetota; class Actinomycetes; order Kitasatosporales; family Streptomycetaceae; genus Streptomyces; species Streptomyces sp. P9-2. The sequence goes on along the minus strand of NZ_CP192633.1, from coordinate 726,961 downwards.
CGTGACTGAGATCGAGATCGGGCGCGGCAAGCGCGGCCGCCGGGCGTACGCCTTCGACGACATCGCGGTCGTCCCCAGCCGCCGTACGCGGGACCCGAAGGAGGTCTCGATCGCCTGGCAGATCGACGCCTACCGCTTCGAGCTGCCGTTCCTGGCCGCTCCCATGGACTCGGTCGTCTCCCCGGCCACCGCGATCCGCATCGGCGAGCTCGGCGGCCTCGGCGTGCTGAACCTCGAGGGCCTGTGGACCCGCTACGAGGACCCGCAGCCGCTGCTCGACGAGATCGTGGGCCTGCCCGACGAGGCGGCCACCCGCCGCCTCCAGGAGATCTACGCCGCTCCGATCAAGGAGGAGCTGATCGGGCAGCGCATCAAGGAGGTGCGGGACTCCGGCGTCGTCACCGCCGCCGCGCTCTCCCCGCAGCGCACCGCCCAGTTCTCCAAGGCCGTCGTCGACGCGGGCGTGGACATCTTCGTCATCCGCGGCACCACGGTGTCCGCGGAGCACGTCTCCGGCTCGCACGAGCCGCTGAACCTGAAGCAGTTCATCTACGAGCTGGACGTCCCGGTGATCGTCGGCGGCTGTGCCACCTACACCGCCGCGCTGCACCTGATGCGCACCGGTGCGGCCGGTGTGCTGGTCGGCTTCGGCGGCGGCGCCGCGCACACCACGCGCAACGTGCTGGGCATCCAGGTGCCGATGGCCACTGCGGTCGCCGACGTGGCCGCCGCCCGCCGCGACTACATGGACGAGTCCGGCGGCCGCTACGTGCACGTCATCGCGGACGGCGGCGTCGGCTGGTCCGGCGACTTGCCCAAGGCGATCGCCTGCGGCGCGGACTCCGTGATGATGGGCTCCCCGCTGGCCCGCGCCACCGACGCGCCGGGGCGCGGCCACCACTGGGGCATGGAGGCCGTCAACGAGGAGCTGCCGCGCGGCAAGAAGGTCGACCTCGGCACGGTGGGCACGCTGGAGGAGATCCTCACCGGCCCGTCCCACACCCCCGACGGCTCCATGAACCTCTTCGGCGCCCTCCGACGCGCGATGGCCACCACGGGCTACAGCGAGCTGAAGGAATTCCAGCGGGTCGAGGTGACGGTGGCGGACTCGCAGCACCGCCGGTAGCCGCTGGGCGGGTTTCCGTACTGCACGGAAAGGGGTCGGTCACCTGAACGGGTGACCGGCCCCTTTCGTGTGTCCAACGGCGCGCTTCCAACGGACCTGGTCCGTACCCCGCCCTCGGGCCCGGCCCGATTCCGACGGACCGTCCACCGGGCTACCGGGCGGTGTCGTGCAAGGGGGCGCCCATGGGACGCCACCGCAGGCCCACCCGCTGGGACCGGATCCGTCCGTGGACGGTGAAGTGCCGGAGGAGGTGGATCTTGCGGCTTTTCGGATGGTGAGCGGCCGCCCCCACGAGAACTAGGGGCGGACACCCGTGAATCATCCAGGAGCCTGCCGCAGTAGCCGCTGCGGTGGGCTCCACCTGTGTGCCACCGTACCCGCGACGTCCCGCCCACCAGCAGCCTCCGGGACACGGAAGCCTGTCGCGCGCCCCTTCTCACAACCGGTGCGCCGCCCCCGTAGGTGTCGCGCCGCGGGTGTCCAGGAGGAGCTGGGCCTTCACCGAGAGGCCTTGGAGGTCGTACGTGCGGTGTTGCTGGAGGAGGATCGTGAGGTCGGCGTCGGCGGCGGCCTCGTAGAGGGAGTCGGCGCGGGGGACGGGGCGGTCCAGGACGTTCCAGGACGGGACGTGCGGGTCGTGGTAGCTGACCGAGGCGCCCAGTTCCATCAGGCGGACCGCGATCTCCTGCGCGGGGCTGCCCTGGAGGTCGGCGAGGTCGGCCTTGTAGGTGACCCCGAGGAGCAGCACGCGCGCGCCCCGTGCCGATTTGCCGTGCTCGTTGAGCAGGGCGGCGGCGCGCTGCACGACGTAGCGGGGCATGCGGCCGTTGACCTCCTGGGCCAGTTCCGCCATGCGCAGGGTGCGGCCGGCGTGCGCGGTGAGGTCCTGGGGGACGGTGTGGCCGCCGACGCCGGGTCCGGGGCGGAAGGCGAGGAAGCCGAAGGGCTTGGTCTCGGCGCAGCGCAGCACGTCCCACAGGTCGATGCCCAGGTCGTGGCAGAGGGCGGCCATCTCGTTGACCAGGGCGATGTTGACGTGCCGGAAGTTGGTCTCCAGCAGCTGCACCGTCTCGGCCTCGCGGGGGCCGCGGGCGCGGACCACCTTGTCGGTGATGCGGCCGTAGAAGGCCGCCGCCGACTCGGTGCAGGCGGGGGTGAGGCCGCCGATGACCTTCGGGGTGTTGGCGGGGGTGAAGTCGCGGTTGCCGGGGTCGACGCGGCTGGGGCAGTGGGCGAGGTGGAAGTCGCGGCCCGCGCGCAGACCGGACCCTGACTCCAGCAGCCGCAGCAGGGGGCCCTCCGTGGTGCCGGGCGGCACGGGGGACTCCAGGATCACGGTGGTGTGCGGGCGGAGCTGCGCGGCGAGGGTGCGGGCGGCCGCCTCGACCTGGCCGAGGTCGAGCCCTCCGTCGGCGGCGGGCGCGGTGGGGGCGCAGATCACGGCGGTACGCACCCGGCCCAGCTCGGCCGCGCTGGTGGTGACCCGGAAGCCCTGCGCGAGCATGCGCCGCTGCTCGGCGGGGCTGAGGGAACCGGGCTCGGGGCCGGTCCGGTATCCGACGGTGGGGATGCCGGCGGCGACGGCGGCCTGGGCCAGGGGCAGTCCGAACGGGCCGAGTCCGATGACGGCGAGATCTGCGGGCATGGCGTGGACCGTCCTTCCCAATAGCCGGAGTGCGACAGGTGCGCAAGCGCTGAGGACTGGACAGGCGAGCGCAATGTCAGACTAGGAGTAAATATGACCGATATGTGGGATTGATCCGCTGGTTTTCGGTGAGTCGTCCTGCGGGTCGCCCAGTGGTGTCCGAGGCGCGGTGTCCGGCGGTGTCCGCGGCGGGGTGCCTGGCGGTGTCCGCGGCGGGGTGCCTGGCGGTGTCTGCGGCGCGGTGTCCGGTGCGGGTACGGGCGCGAGGTTGTCCACAGCCTGTGACCCGTGGTTGTCCACAGGCTGAGGCCGCGTGTGGCTGAAGTCGGGCAACCCGGTCAGAATCTGGGCATGAGGGTGGGAGACCGGGCTTCGCCCGACGGGTGTGGCCGATGCGACCGACGAGCGGGAGGCAGCGGTGAGGACAGCGACACTGGGGCCGGCGCGGCGCGCCGAATCACTGGCGTCCATGGCGGAGCGCGAGCTGGACGTGCTGGTGCTGGGCGGCGGAGTGGTCGGCGCGGGCACGGCGCTCGACGCGGTGACACGCGGCCTGTCCACCGGACTGGTCGAGGCGCGTGACTGGGCGTCGGGCACCTCCAGCCGCTCCAGCAAGCTGATCCACGGCGGCCTGCGCTATCTCGAGATGCTGGACTTCGACCTCGTCCGCGAGGCGTTGAAGGAACGAGGGCTGCTCCTGGAGAAGCTCGCCCCGCACCTCGTGCGTCCGGTGCCGTTCCTCTACCCGCTGCAGCACAAGGGCTGGGAGCGGCTCTACGCCGGGACGGGCGTCGCGCTCTACGACGCCATGGCGATGACCCACGGCCACGGACGGGGCCTCCCCGTGCACCGCCACCTGAGCCGCCGTCACGCCCTGCGTGTCGCGCCCTGCTTGAAGAAGGACGCGCTGGTCGGCGCCCTGCAGTACTACGACGCCCAGGTGGACGACGCACGGTTCGTCCTCAACCTCGTGCGCACGGCGGCGGCGTACGGCGCCTTGACGGCCAACGGCACCCGCGTCACCGGCTTCCTGCGCGAGGGCGAGCGGGTCGTCGGCGCCCGCGTGCAGGACGTGGAGGGCGGCGGCGAGTACGAGATCCGCGCCAAGCAGGTGGTCAACGCGACCGGGGTGTGGACCGACGACACCCAGGCGATGGTCGGCGAGCGCGGCCAGATCCACGTGCGGGCCTCCAAGGGCATCCACCTGGTCGTGCCCAAGGACCGCATCCACTCGAGCACCGGGCTGATCCTGCGCACGGAGAGGTCCGTGCTGTTCGTCATCCCCTGGGGCCGGCACTGGATCGTCGGCACCACCGACACGGCATGGGATCTCGACAAGGCGCACCCGGCCGCGTCCAGCGCCGACATCGACTACCTGCTGGAGCACGTGAACTCCGTCCTCGCGGTGCCGCTCACCCGGGACGACGTGGAGGGGGTGTACGCGGGCCTGCGCCCGCTGCTCGCCGGCGAGTCGGACGCCACGAGCAAGCTGTCCCGTGAGCACACGGTCGCCCACCCGGTCCCCGGCCTGGTCGTGGTCGCGGGCGGCAAGTTCACGACGTACCGGGTGATGGCCAAGGACGCCGTGGACGCCGCGGTTCACGGGCTCGACCTGCGCGTGGCGGACTGCGTCACCGAGGAGACTCCCCTGGTGGGCGCCGAGGGCTACCACGCCCTGTGGAACGGCCGGGCCCGCACGGCCGCTCGCACCGGCCTCCACCCGGTCCGGGTGGAGCACCTGCTCCAGCGGTACGGGTCGCTCTCCGAGGAGGTGCTGGACCTCGTCGCCTCCGACCCGTCCCTGGGCGAACCGCTGCGGGCCGCAGACGACTATCTGCGCGCCGAGGTCGTCTACGCCGCCTCGCACGAGGACGCGCGCCACCTGGAGGACGTCCTCACCCGGCGCACCCGCATATCCATCGAGACGTTCGACCGGGGCACGCGCAGCGCCCGCGAGGCCGCCGAGCTGATGGCGCCCGTGCTGGGCTGGGACAGCGACCAGATCGACCGCGAGGTGCAGTACTACGAGAAGCGGGTGGAGGCCGAGCGGGAGTCGCAGCGGCAGCCCGACGACCTGACGGCGGACGCGGCGCGGCTGGGGGCGCCGGACATCGTGCCGTTGTAACCCGCCCGGCGGCCCCCGGCCCGCCCGGTGGCCCCAGCGCGCCCGGTGGCCCCAGCCCGCCTGGCGGGTGCAACTCGGCCATGTGTGCGGCCGGTTCCGGGGTGGAGGCGGGCGGGGTCCGGCGCCCCCGTACTCCCTCCGACCTGGGCGACGGCGCGTCAGGGCCGCCCAATCCTGACCGAATCCGCACGCTTCGGATACCGGCTTTGTCGGGACCCGTCCGGCAGAGTGGAGCAACGCTTCGTCCCCCCGCCTGTCCGCCCGCCGTGTCCGGTGGGCGGACAGGGGCACCCTGGGCGTCGGGCGGTTGCCGGGTGAGGGACAATGAAGGCTCTGTCAGGGCGGGTTGCATGAGGGGACGCATGTCGGAGGCGGAGCGGGCGGGGACATCCCGTCAGGACAAGAGCGCACGTCTCCTCGCCGGGCGGTACCGGCTGGGAGATGTGCTCGGCCGCGGCGGCATGGGGACGGTGTGGCGGGCCGAGGACGAGACCCTCGGCCGTACGGTCGCCGTCAAGGAGCTCCGCTTCCCGGCGAACATCGACGAGGAGGAGAAGCGGCGGCTGATCACCCGGACGCTGCGCGAGGCCAAGGCGATCGCGCGGATCCGCAACACCAGCGCCGTGACCGTGTTCGACGTGGTCCAGGAGGACGACCGTCCCTGGATCGTCATGGAGCTCGTCGAGGGCAAGTCGCTCGCCGAGGTCATCCGGGAGGACGGCCTCCTCGAGCCGCGCCGCGCCGCCGAGGTCGGGCTCGCCGTCCTCGACGTGCTGCGGTCCGCGCACCGCGAGGGCATCCTGCACCGCGACGTCAAGCCGTCCAACGTGCTGATCGCCGACGACGGCCGTGTCGTCCTCACCGACTTCGGCATCGCCCAGGTCGAGGGCGACCCCTCCATCACCTCGACCGGCATGCTCGTCGGCGCCCCCTCGTACATCTCCCCGGAGCGCGCCCGCGGGCACAAGCCCGGTCCCGCCGCCGACCTGTGGTCGCTCGGCGGCCTGCTGTACGCGGCGGTCGAGGGCACCCCGCCGTACGACAAGGGCTCCGCGATCGCGACGCTCACGGCGGTGATGACCGAGCCGCTGGAGGAGCCGAAGAACGCCGGACCCCTGCGGGACGTCATCCACGGCCTGCTCAACAAGGATCCGGCCCAGCGGCTCGACGACCGTGCCGCGCGGGCCATGCTGACCGCCGTTCTCAGCGCGCCCGACACCAAGGCCGCCCACGGACAGCCGGCCGACGCCACCCGCGTCGTGCCGCTGCCCGAGCAGCCCGGCGGCACGCGGGACAGCGGCGCCAAGCGGGGTGAGGAGGCCGCGGAGAAGCTGCGCGGCGCGCTGCGCTCCGTGCGCAAGGCCGCCGTGGCGGCCGGTGCGGCCGGCACCGCCCGCGCCAAGTCGGGCACGTCCGCGTCCGCCTCGGCGACCCGCACCCCGGCCGCAGCGCGGTCCGCGACCACCGCGAGCCCCGCAGCCGGGGCGCCCGCAAGGACGCGTGACGCCAACGCGACCACCGGCGGCCGCAGTTCGGGCTGGCCCGTGATGACCCCGCCGGACCTGCCCGCCCGGCCCGCGCCGCGCGCGTCCATCACCGACGTGGTGCCGCGCCGCACGCTGGTCGTCATCGCGCTGGTCGTGGTGCTCGCCGTGATCGGCGTCGTCCTCGCCCTCACCCTCGGCGGCGACGACGAGGACGGCAAGGGCGCCCAGGGCGCCGGCGGCGGCTCGACCGTGGCGGAGAGCACCCCCAGCGCCGAGACCAGGAAGGACGACGAGGACGGCACCGGCACCGACGGCTCCGCCACCGAGTCCAACGGGACGGACGCGGGCACCGGATCCACCCCCAGCTCCACCGGCGGCACCGCGCCCGGCAGCTCCGCGGACGCCGGCGACGGCGGAGCGGGCAAGGCCCGGGCGGCCACGACGCACCGGGGCCGGCAGGGGTACTCGATCGGCCTGCCCGCCGGCTGGAAGTTCAAGTCGTCGGACGCGGCCGGCGACCGCTTCACCGGACCGAACGGCCAGAAGCTGCTCATCGGCTGGACCACCACGCCCAAGGACGACCCGGTCGCCGACTGGACGAACCAGGAGCGCTCCATGGTGCGTCCCCAGTACAAGCGCATACGGATCGCGGCGGTGGAGTACCGCGGCTGGAAGACGGCCGACTGGGAGTTCACCTACGTCGACGGCGGCGTCACGTACCGCTCGGTGGACCGGGGCACCGTCGTCAACGACGGTCTGGGGTACGGGCTGATGTACACGGCCAAGGCCGACGCGTGGGACGGCGCGCAGCGCAAGAACACGTGGCGGACGCTGACGGAGACGTTCCGCCCGAAGTCCTGATCCGCCCGGCCCGCGGATCGGGACTCCAGATGTGGCATCCCCTCTCTGCGGGTTGCCTCCGGCACGTATCGTGAGTGGTTGCGGACCGTACGGAGCGGGAACGGGCCGTCCGGGGAACGGAACTGACCGACCGTAGTGCCGGGGGAGGCAACGTGGACGACTATGCGGGACGGGTTCTCGCCGACCGCTACCGCCTGCCCCTGCCCCCCTCCGACGAGTACGAGCTGACCGAGAGCCGCGCCTTCGACACCTACAGCGGCCAGGAGGTGCTGGTCCGGCAGGTGCCGCTGCCGGAGGTCGTCGAGGCCGAGGTGCTGGACGCCGAGGGGCTGCCCGAGGGGTTCACCTCCCGGGACGGCGCGCGGCGCGGAAGGGGCGTGCCCGGCGGTGGCCGGGGCGCGGTGCGCCGGCCCGCCGACCCGGTCGTGCGGCGCGCGGTCGAGGCCGCGCAGGCCGCGGCGGCCCTGCCCGACCATCCGCGCCTGGACCAGGTCTTCGACGTGTTCGCGGAGGGCGGTTCGCTGTGGATCGTCAGCGAGTACGTCGCCGCGCGCCCGCTGGCCGCGCTGCTCGCCGAGAAGCCGCTGTCCCCGTACCGGGCCGCCGAGGTCGCCTCCGACGTGCTCACCGCGCTGCGGGTGCTGCACTCCCACGGCTGGGTCCACCGCAACGTCACCGCGCGCACGGTACTGGTCTGCGACGACGGCCGGGTGATGCTCACCGGCCTCGCGGTCGGCGCGGCCGAGGAGGCGCTGTGCGGCTACGACCCGGTGCCGCCCGCCGACGACGACGATGAACCGGAGCCGGGCGCGGCGCTCGAGGCGCTCGGCCCGGGCGCCGGAGTGGGGGGCGGACGCGGACCCGCCTGGCCGCCCGGGTTCACAGCCGACCCCGACCCGGACGCGGCCCGCCGCGCGGCCATCGAGGCCCGCGCCAAACGGCTCCCGGGCGGCGGAGGGACCGGCGGACCCGGCGACCTCTCACCCGTGGTGGCGCCCCGCGCCCTGGACAGCGCGGGCGACGTGAGGGCGGCGCGGGCCGGGGCCATCGCCGCCTACCGTGCCGGCGCCCGGGCCGCCGCCCGCGTCCAGGAGGCCCAGCAGGGCTCCCGCGCGCTGCCCGGCGCGCGGCCCGCCCCCGAGGAGGGCGCCGAGCAGCCGCCGCCGTCGCCCCCGGGGCAGATAGCCGACCCGTACGGGGTGGCCGCCTCCGGCTGGCACGGGGCCACGCCCCGCATCGGCGCCCAGGCGAGCGGCACACCCGAAACGGCCGCCCTCGAATCAGCGGCAACCCCCGCCGGCCGCTGGGACGAGCCCGCCCCGCACGCCCCCGCACGCCGGGGCCCCGCCACCGCGCTGGCCGCCGAGCGCGCCCGGCAGGCGCGGATGGCCGTCGTCGGGCCCGTCACCGAGCGCTGGGCGCCCGAGCAGGCAGGCCCCGTCCACGAGAACTGGCAGCTCGCGCCGCCCATCGGGCCCGTCACCGACCTGTGGGCGCTGGGAGCGCTCCTGTTCCGCGCCGTGCAGGGGCACGCCCCCTACCCGGAGGAGTCGACGGCCGAGCTGGTGCAGATGGTGTGCGCCGAGCCGCCCGCCTTCGCCGAGGAGTGCGGCCCGCTGCGCCCCGTCGTGGAGTCGCTGCTGCGCCAGGACCCCACCGAGCGGCCCGACTTCGAGGAGCTGCGCGGCTGGCTGCGGTCCCTGGTGCGTTCCGCGCCCGAGCCCGAGGCGGGCCTGAACGTCATAGCGGCCCCGCCGGTCGACGCGGGACGTCTGCCGGTCATACGGCGCCGGGGCGAACTCGTGCGCAGGCGCCGGGCCGGACTGCCCGCGCGGCACGGACGGCACAAGAAGGCCGCGCCGCGCGCCGGTTCACCGCGCCGCCTCGGCCGCACCCTGCTTCTGCTGGTGCTGCTCGCCATGGCGGCGGCGATCGCGTACGCGGTGCTGTTCATGCCGAAGGCGGATGAGAAGGCCACCGGGTCGCCCACCGCCGACCGTACGAGCGCCGCCGGAGGAGCCGCGCCGAGCCCTTCGGGGGACGCGCGCCCGGACAGCAACAGCTCCCCGAGCGGCGGCGACGGGCAGCAGAGCACGCCTGAGGAGTCGGCCGGCTCCACGGAGACGCAGACGACCGGTCCCGAGGTCGCCGACGGCTTCACGCTGCGCAAGGACCCCGAGGGCTTCGAGGTCGCCGTCGCCGAGGGCTGGCAGCGCACCGGCAAGAACGGCAGCGGCCAGGTCGTCTACTCCCAGGGCGACTTCGAGCTCATCGTGGTGCCCGGCCGCGACAGCGCCCAGCAGTTCGGCGGCGACCCGATGGCCTACCAGCGGGACGCCGAGCGTGAGCTGCAGCCGTACCGCGACTCCAGCTGGGCCACCTCCACCGGTCTGAAGACCATCGAGGTCGGCGGACGGGTCATGGCCGAGGGCCAGTTCACCTGGACCGGCGACCAGGGCGAGCTGTACGTGCGCAACCTCGCCGCGCTGATCGACGGCCGCTACCACGTGGTGCAGGTGCGCGGCCCGGCCGGCGAACGGGACGAGGTGACACGGCTCTACGAGCAGGCTGCCGCCACGTACCGGCACACCGGCTGACCACCGGCGCGGCCGTGAGGGGAGACGCGACGCGGGGGGCGCGACAAACCATCACAGTGCGGTCTCTCTGGCACCCCCTCGGTTCCCAGGACGGGCCGGGGTACCTACCCTGACCCTGTCAAGACCATTGCGGGGCAACGTGAATCAGATGCAGGGCTCGCTCGTCGCGGGCCGCTACCGGCTCGGTGAATCCATCGGGAGCGGTGGCATGGGCCGGGTGTGGCGCGCGCACGACGAGGTGCTGCACCGTTCCGTCGCCATCAAGGAACTCACCGCCGCGCTCTACGTCTCCGACAGCGAACAGGCCACCCTGCTGGCCCGCACCCGCGCGGAGGCGAGGGCCGCCGCGCGGATCAACCACTCGGCCGTCGTCACCGTGCACGACGTGCTGGAGCACGACGGCCGGCCGTGGATCGTCATGGAGCTGGTCGAGGGACGCTCGCTGGCCGACGCCGTCAAGGAGCAGGAGCGCGTCGAGCCCCGCGAGGCCGCCCGTATCGGCCTGTGGGTGCTGCGCGCCCTGCGCGCCGCGCACGCCGCCGGTGTCCTGCACCGCGACGTCAAGCCCGGCAACGTGCTGCTCGGCCGGGACGGGCGGGTGCTGCTCACCGACTTCGGCATCGCGCAGATAGACGGCGACGCGGCCATCACCCGCACCGGCGAGGTCGTCGGCTCCGTCGACTACCTGGCGCCCGAGCGGGTCCGCGGCCACGACCCCGGCCCCGCGTCCGACCTGTGGGCGCTCGGCGCCACCCTCTACACGGCGGTGGAGGGCATGTCGCCGTTCCGCCGTACCTCTCCGCTCACCACCATGCAGGCCGTCGTCGAGGAGGAGGCCGAGCCGCTCCGGCACGCCGGCCCGCTCGCGCCCGTCATCGGCGCGTTCCTCCGGAAGGATCCGGCCACCCGGCCCGACACCGCGACCGCCGAGCAGATGCTCGCCGAGGCCGCGGAGGGACGCCGGCCCCGCGCGGCGCAGGAGTACGTGCCCACCCAGGCCGTCGGCGCCCACGTCCCGCTGCCCCGCCAGGCAGGACCGCACCCCGGCGCGGGCGCACAGCCGTACCCGACCGGCACGCCGTCCCGCCCGCACAGCGGCTCCACGTCCGTGCAGTACGGGGCGCCGACCGTGCAGCGCCGCAGCTCGCGCCGGCGGACGGTCGCCCTGGTCGTCGCGCTGGCCGCGATCATCGGCGGGGGCACTGCGGTGGTGCTCCAGCAGCAGGACGACCGCGGCGGCGTCACGGCGACACCGACCAGGACCACCGAGCCCACGGGGACGCCCGGCGTGCCGGACGCGGAGGGGACCGACGACGGCGGCCTGCCCGAGGGGTGGGTGCGCCGCAGCGACCCCTTCGGCTTCACCGTCGTACTGCCCGGCGAGGACTGGGAGCGGGTGGTGTTCGACGAGGAGACCCAGCAGGTCGACTACACCCCCGACGACGGCAAGCACTTCCTGCGCATCGCCGCCGACGAAGCCCCGGACTACGACGACCCGTTCGACCACCTCAGCGACCTCGACCAGCAGGTCGGCGGGCGTCTCGTCGACTACGAGCAGATCGAGCTGAGACGCCTGACCTACCGCGACCGCGAGGCCGCGCGCCTGGAGTACAGCTGGACCGCGCTCGCCAAGGACACCGAGTTCCCCGGGCCGTACCGGGCGGTGGACCACATGTATCTCACGCGCGACGGCGTGGAGTACGCCCTCTACATGGCCGGGCCCGCCGAGGACTGGGACACGACCATGCAGCAGTTCGAGACGATCCTCAGAGGCTGGCGCGAGCCCTGACCGCCCCCGGCGTGCGCGGATGTGCGCCCGTTGGCCGAATCGCCGTACCGGAGCGGACACATCCGGTGGGGCATGATGGGCGCATGGTGACCGAGGGGGAGCCGGACAACGGGACCGACGGGGCCAACGCCCGCGTCGTGGCGGGACGTTACCGCCTGGAGGCACTGCTCGGGCGCGGCGGCATGGGCGTGGTGTGGCGGGCCACGGACCAACTGCTCGGCCGGGGCGTCGCGGTGAAGGAACTGCCCTACGACGACACGCTCACCGCCGCCGACGCCCGGCGGCAGCGCGAACGCACCCTGCGCGAGGCACGCGCCCTGGCCCAGCTCAGCCACCCGAACATCATCGTCGTGCACGACGTCGTCGAGGACGACGAACGCCCGTACATCGTCCTGGAGCTGATCGACGGTCCGTCCCTCGCCGACCGGATAGCGTCCGACGGCCCCGTGGACGCGGCGGAGGCCGCGCGGATCGGCGTCGACCTGCTGGGTGCGCTGCGCGCCGCGCACGCGGCCGGGGTGCTGCACCGCGATCTCAAGCCCGCCAACGTGCTGCTGGAGAACGGCACCGACCGGGTGCTGCTCACCGACTTCGGCATCGCGCAGATGCCCGGTTCGACCACGCTCACCGAGAGCGGGTCGTTCGTCGGCTCGCCCGAGTACACCGCGCCCGAGCGGATGTCGGGCGCGCGGACCGGGCCCGAGTCGGACCTGTGGTCGCTGGGCGCGCTGCTGTGCGAGGCGCTCAGCGGCGAGTCGCCGTTCCGCCGCGACTCGCTGAGCGGGATCCTGCACGCGGTGGTGGTCGACGAGATCCGGCCGCCCGCGCAGGCCGCTCCGGTCCTGCCCGTGGTGCGCGGCCTGCTGGAACGCGACCCGGACCGGCGGCTGGACGCCGACCGGGCCGAACGGATGCTGCGCGTCTTCCTCGCGACCGGCCGGACGCCCGAGACGGCCCCGCTCGACCTGCTCCCGGACCGCGAACCGCCGCGCCGCCGCAACCCGGTGTGGCGTGAGGTGCCGGAGACCGCCCCGCAGACCACGCCGGACGGCCGGTCCGTACGGCGACAGCCCACCCGGGGCGCGCTGGTGGCGGCGCTGGTGATCGCCGCGCTGGCCGGGGCGGGAGTGTCGGCGGGGGCGCTGCTGCTCCAGGACCGGGGCGGCGACGGGGGCGGCGGCACACCGAGCACGACGGCGCCCGAGACGCCGGTGACCGGGTCGACGCCCGGGCCGGTGCCGCCCGCGACCACCCCTCGGCGGCCGGCGCCCTCGCCGACGGGGGCCGGCGCCACCTCGCCCTCAGGGACCGATGACCCGACCACGCCCGTGGAAACCGGCAGTTCGGCCTCACCGGAGACCTCCGCCTCCTCCTCGGCCGCATAACCGTATGAAAACCGCATAAGTCCCGGCGTCGGTCACGGGTCTGTGACCGGTGGCCACCCGCTGTGGAACGGCGGCGGCCCGGCACGATATGCATGGACCCATGAGCAGTGACGGGGGAGCCCGCAACGGGGCCGACGAGCCGACCAGTTTTGGTCTGCAACCGCCCAGCCCGAACCCGCCGGCGGCCGTGCCGCACCCCGGCAATCCGTACGCGGCGCCGACCGTCGTGGTGCCGCCGCAGGGGGACGACCCGGCGCATGTGCACGGCCGGGCGCCGCACCCCGCGCCGGACGGCGCACGCGGACGGGACGGCGCACAGGGGAGCGGTTCTCCGCAGGCCGCGCCGACGGGCGGCCCGGCGCAGGCCGCTGCGTCCGCGCCCGACCCCGGAGCGGGACGCGTGATCGCCGGCCGCTACCGGCTGCTCGCCAAGCTCGGCCACGGCGGCATGGGCACCGTGTGGAGGGCCAAGGACGAGACGGTGGACCGCGAGGTCGCCGTCAAGGAGCCCAGGGTCTCCGACCACCTTCCCGAGCGTGAACGGGCCAACGTCTTCGAGCGGATGCGCCGCGAGGCCCGCGCCGCCGCCCGGCTCGACCACCCCGCCGTGGTCAACGTCCACGACGTCGCCGTGGTCGAGGGCAGGCCGTGGATCGTGATGGAGCTGGTCCAGGGCCGTTCGCTCGGCGCGGTGCTCCAGGAGGAGGGCACGCTCTCCGCCCGTGAGGCCGCCCGCGTCGGTCTGGAGGTGCTCGGCGCGCTGGAGGCCGCGCACGCGGCGGGCGTCCTGCACCGGGACGTCAAGCCGGACAACGTGCTGCTGGGCCGTCACGACCGGGTCGTGCTCACCGACTTCGGCATCGCCCAGATCGAGGGCGAGACCAACCTGACCGACACCGGCGGCTTCGTGGGCTCGCCCGAGTACATCGCCCCGGAGCGGGTGCTGGGCCGGCGTCCCGGCCCCGCCTCCGACCTGTGGTCGCTCGGCGTGGTGCTCTACACGGCGACGGAGGGTGTGTCGCCGTTCCGCCGCAGCAACACGCCCGCCACCCTCCAGTCCGTGCTCAACGCCACGCCGGCGCCGCCCGCCTCGGCGCAGGGCCCGCTGGCCGAGATCATCACCGCGCTGCTCCAGAAGGACCCGGCGCGCCGCCCGAACGCCGCCCAGGTCCGTGCCGCCCTGGAGGCCGCCGCGAACCCGCCGGTGCCGCAGCCCACCCAGATGGCCGCGCTGCCCGTGCCGGGGAGCGAGGGCGGTGTCCGCGTCGGCCGCAGGACGCTGCTGGGGCTGGGCGCGGCGGTGGTCGCGGCCGCCGTGGTGGTGGGCCTGGTGATCGCGGACCCGTTCGCGGGGCCGCTGCCCGACGGGTGGAAGACGCACGACCTCGGCGACCGGGTGGGCGTGTCCCTCGCGGTGCCGGAGGGCTTCGTGAAGGACAAGCCGGCCGAGGACTCCGACGGCACCGTCGCCTCCTTCACCGACCCGAGCGGCATGGTGCGGATCGAGACCGACCGCGACCTGAAGGCCGACGACAAGGACGACGAGATCTCGGCGTCCGCGTCCGAGCAGGCGTTCGCCCACTGGAACGAGCTGAAGGACGGCGAGTTCTCCTGGGGGATCGCCGACACCCCGGCGCCGAAGGGGCGGCCGAGGGAGACGACGTACAAGGAGCAGGACGCGGCGACGAACACGATCGTCTTCACGACGACCACCACGCCGCCGCTGGAGCGCGAGGCGCAGGTCCTGTACTACCGGAACAAGGACGGCGACATGTACCGGCTGTGGGTCGTCTACCCCGCGAAGGGCTACTTCGCCGAGGACGGCCGCGAGATCGCACGCACGGTCTTCGACGCCTACGACGTCCACAAGCGCTGACGCCCGCCCGCCCGGTCGCCGGCGCGTGGAACGCCGGTGACCGCAACGCGCTGATCAGCGGCTTCGTTGCCAGCGTTCACTGGCAATGTGTGAGCCCTGGGTGAATCTGTTACCGACGGGTACACAAAGCGTGCGCCCCGGCATACTCTGCGCCTCATGACGGACGCGCAGACCCGGGAAACGACCGGCACCAACCCCTTGGCCCCCGCCCCCCAGGGCGTACGCACCGCCGCCGACGTGGTGACGCCGGAACTGGTCGCCCAGCTCACCAAGGGCGTGGCGGGATCCGGGCGTACCGCCAACCACACGCCGTTCACCGGCGAGAAGCTGGCCGACCTGCCCGAGTCGACGCCCGAGGACGTGGCGAAGGCGTTCGAGGCGGCCCGTGCCGCGCAGGCCGTGTGGGCGCGGGTGCCGGTCCGGGAGCGCGCCGCCGTGCTGCTGCGCTTCCACGACCTGGTGCTCAGCCGCCAGGCCGAGGTGCTGGACCTGGTCCAGCTGGAGACCGGCAAGGCCCGGCTGCACGCCCACGAGGAGGTCCAGGCGGTCGCCGTCGCCGCCCGCCACTACGGCCGCCGCGCCGCCGCCTATCTGCGGCCCAAGCGGCACACGGGCGCCGTGCCCGTACTGACGAAGGTCACCGAACTCCGCCACCCGCGAGGCGTGATCGGCCAGATCGCGCCCTGGAACTACCCGCTCGAACTGTCCGTCGGCGACGCGCTCCCGGCGTTCGTCGCGGGCAACGCGGTCGTGATGAAGCCCGACACGGAGACCTGCCTCACCGCCCTGTGGGCCCGCGACCTGCTGATCGAGGCGGGACTGCCCGCCGACGTCTTCCAGGTCGTCCTCGGCGAGGGCCCGGTCGTCGGCCCGGAGGTCGTCCGGCACGCCGACTACGTCTCCTTCACCGGCTCCACCCGCACCGGCCGCGAGGTCGCCCAGGGCGCCGCCGCCCGCCTGGTCGGCGTCTCCCTCGAACTCGGCGGCAAGAACGCCATGCTCGTGCTGGAGGACGCCGACCTCGACAAGGCCGCCGCCGGCGCCGTCCGCGCCTGCTTCTCCTCCGCCGGCCAGCTCTGCATCTCCATCGAGCGGCTCTTCGTCCACGAGTCGGTCGCCGACGCCTTTCTGGAGCGGTTCGCCGCCCGCACCAAGGCGCTGCGCCTGGGCACCGCCCTCGCCTACGGCGCCGACATGGGCTCCCTGGTGGGGCAGCGCCAGCTGGACGCGGTGACCCGGCACGTCGAGGACGCCGTCGCCAAGGGCGCCAAGGTGGTCGCCGGTGGCACCGCCCGCCCGGACATCGGGCCCTACTTCTACGAGCCGACCATCCTCGACGGCGTCGAGGCCCCGATGAGCGTGTGCACGGAGGAGACCTTCGGCCCGGTCGTCTCCGTATACCGCTTCTCCTCCGAGGACGAGGCGGTCGAGCGCGCCAACGGGACGCCGTACGGGCTCAACTCGTCGGTGTGGACGAGGAACGCCCGCCGCGGCCGGGAGATCGCCGCCCGCCTGCGCACCGGCACGGTCAACGTCAACGAGGGCTACGCGCCCGCGTACGGCAGCGTGCAGTCCCCGATGGGCGGCATGAAGGACTCCGGTCTCGGCCGCCGGCACGGCTCGGAGGGGATCCTCAAGTACACCGAGGCCCAGACCGTCGCCCAGCAGCGGCTGCTGCCGATGGCGCCGTCGCTCGGCATGGACGACGAGAAGTACGCGGCCTTCATGAGCCGCAGCCTGCGCCTGATGAAGGCGTTCCGTTTCCGCTAGTCCCTCCGCTTCCGCCAGGTCCCCCCGCCGGGTCCCCGTTCCGGCGGCCGTGGCAATGAACGAGAGCTTTCGACGAGGAGAGCACGTGTCACAGGAGAACTCCGCCCCCGCCCCGGACGACGACGGCTACGACTACGACGTCCTCGTCGTCGGCTCCGGCTTCGGCGGTTCCGTCTCGGCGCTCCGGCTGACCGAGAAGGGCTACCGCGTCGGCGTGCTGGAAGCCGGCCGCCGCTGGACCCGCGAGTCGCTGCCGAAGAACTCCTGGGACCTGAAGAACTACCTCTGGGCGCCCAAGCTCGGCATGTACGGCATCCAGCGCATCCATCTGCTGGGCAACGTGATGGTGCTGGCCGGCGCGGGCGTCGGCGGCGGCTCGCTGAACTACGCCAACACCCTGTACGTGCCGCCGAAGCCGTTCTTCGAGGACCCCCAGTGGGGGAACATCACCGACTGGCAGGAGGAGCTGGCGCCGTACTACGACCAGGCGCGGCGCATGCTCGGTGTGCGGCTCAACCCGACGATGACCCCCTCGGACGTGCACCTGAAGGCGGCGGCCGAGCGGATGGGCTGCGGCGACACCTTCCACATGGCGCCCGTCGGGGTCTTCTTCGGCGACGGCGAGGACGCCGACGGCAAGGTCAAGGCCACGCCGGGGCAGGAGGTGCCCGACCCGTACTTCGGCGGGGCGGGGCCCTCGCGGCGGGCCTGCTCCGAGTGCGGCGAGTGCATGACGGGCTGCCGGCACGGCGCGAAGAACACCCTCAACGAGAACTACCTGTACCTCGCCGAGAAGGCGGGCGCGGTCGTCCACCCGATGACCACGGCCGTGTCGGTCACGGAGGACGCGCGCGGCGGGTTCGCCGTCGCCACCCTGCCCACGAACGACCGGCGCAAGGGCAAGGGCCGTATGTTCACCGCCCGCCGGGTGGTGCTGGCCGCCGGCACCTACGGCACGCAGACGCTGCTGCACCGGATGCGCGCGGGCGGGCAGCTCCCGCACCTCTCGGACCGGCTGGGCGAGCGGACCCGCACCAACTCCGAGGCCCTGGTGGGCGCGCAGACCGACGACCGGCGCTACCGCAAGGCCACCGGCGAGCCGAAGGCCGACTTCACCCGTGGCGTGGCCATCACGTCCTCCATCCACCCGGACGAGAACACCCACATAGAGCCCGTCCGCTACGGCAAGGGCTCCAACTCGATGGGCTCCCTGTCGATCCTTCAGGTGCCCTACACGTCCCGCGACTCCGGAACCGCCCGGGTGCTGGGCTGGCTCGGCAACGCGGCACGCCACCCCTTGCTGATGCTGCGCTCGCTGTCCAACCGGCGCTGGTCGGAGCGGACCATCATCGGCCTGGTGATGCAGTCGCTGGACAACTCCCTGACGACGTACCTCAAGCCGTCCGGGCCGGGCCGCGGGCTGCTCACCGCGCGCCAGGGGCACGGCGCCCCCAACCCCAAGCAGATCAAGGCGGCGACCGACGGCGCGTCCGCGCTGGCCGAGGAGATCAACGGCTTCCCCGGCTCCAACGTCGGCGAGCTGACGGGCATGCCGCTCACCGCCCACTTCCTCGGCGGCTGCGCGATCGGCGACTCCCCGGAGACCGGTGTGATCGACCCGTACCACCGGCTGTACGGGCACCCCGGCATCACGGTCGTGGACGGCTCGGCGGTCTCCGCGAACCTCGGGGTGAACCCGTCGCTGACCATCACCGCGCAGGCGGAGCGGGCGATGTCGTTCTGGCCCAACAAGGGCGAGGAGGACCCGCGTCCGGCGCAGGGCGAGGAGTACCGGCGGCTGAAGCCGGTGGAGCCGAAGGCCCCGGCCGTCCCGGCGGACGCGTTCGGCGCGCTGAAGCTGCCGTTCCTGGGGATGCCGGCGGTGCCGCCGAAGAAGTAGCGCCCACCCGGCGCACGACTCAGGGGAAAGGACCTGTGCCCCCCTCCGAGCTCAGGTCCTTTCCCCTTGTCACAGGGGCCGCCGCGATCGGGCGGCCGGGGTCACGCCTCCGCGCCGGCCTTGCGGCGACGGACGACGAACAGCGCACCCGCGCCGGCCACGACGGCGACACCGCCGACCAGGCCGATCACCGGCAGGGCGGAGTTCGAGCCGGTCTCTGCGAGGCTGCCGGTGACCTTCACCTCGCTGACCTTGTCGAGCTCCTTGACGCCGCCGGTCTGCGGCTTGGCGTCGTCGGGGTCACCGGCGTCGGAGCCGGCGGCGAGGATGTCGAAGAAGTAGATCCAGCCGTTCGGGTCGTCGGCGATCCAGCAGCCCTCGGTGTCCGAGTACTCGGCGAAGCCGCCGGTGAGGCCGAGCGCGTCCGGCACCTTGCCGCTGACGGACATCCGCAGCTGGTACGAGACGGACTGGCCGGCGCCGAGCGAGAACGCGGCGAACGTGGCGCCCTCGCCCGCGGCGCCCGCGAGCGTGTTCCACTCGCCGGCGCCCTTGTCGTACACCTGGACCGTGATCTGGCCGGAGTAGTCGCGGATGTCCTCCCAGCCGACCGCGGCGACGCCGATCAGCGGCTTGATGTTCTCGATCTCCTCGTCGCCGCGGTTGGAGACGTCGAAGGAGAACGTGGTCCAGCCGCTGCCCGCGACGATCGTCTCGGGCAGGCCCGACAGACCGCTGCGCAGGTCGTCGCTGAGCTCGGCGGTGCTCTCTCCGTCCTCGTCGACGCAGAGCTCCGGGTCCTCCTCGGCCGGGGTGCTCTCGCCGGCGCTCGGCGAGGGGGAGGCGGTCACCGAGGGCGAGGCGGTGGAGGACGGGGAGGACGAGGCGGAGTCGTCGGCGCCGTCCTCGGCGCCGTTCCCCTCCTCGCCGGTGCCGCTCTCGCCGTCGTTCCCGGTCCCGTCGCCGTCCTCGGTCCCGTCACCGTCCTCGGTCCCGTCGCCGTCCTCGGTCCCGTCGGTGTCCTCGGTCCCGTCGGTGTCCTGCCCCGGCTGTCCGTCCTGCGGGCCGGTGCCGGACCCCGTGGACTCCGTCTCGGCGGGGGCGGTCGTCGGGGCGGTCGTGTCCGTCTCCGTCGACTGGGACGCGGAGGCGGCGGACGCGGGGTCGGTCGCGTGAGCGGCCGGGGCCGCGAGGAGGGCGGCCGGGACTATCGCTGCCGTCGCGGCCGCTGTGGCCAGGGCGCGGCGAAGCTTCATGAAGACCTCGGTGAGTCCGGCGTGCCGCATGGTCGCGGCACGAGTCGAAGAGCGCCTCCGTGTGGGGCGCACGGGTCTGATCCCTGTTGTCGGTGAGTTCGATCACCGAGGGCCCCGGATGGTTGTCCCCGAACTCACACAATCTTTACGTGACGTGGATCACGCGTGAATGGGGTGACCGCTGGACTAGGCTCGCCGCCCACCAAGATCACGTAGATCGCGATTCCCCGCCGAGAGAAGGACCGCCGTCCCGTGCCCGAGAAGCCGTCCGAAGAGTCCCGACCGGCGTCCGCCGCCCCGACGGACGACGTGTGGGAGCAGTTCCTGCGGGAGAGCGAGGCCGGCGTCCCCGCCTCCGCGCCCAAGGAGCCCTCCGCCCGGGCCCGGATGGTGACCGAGCGGCTGCGCGCCATGGACGAGGCCCGGGCCGCGGCGGCCGGCCGGAAGGGCCGCCGGTTCGGGAAGCGGAAGCCTGTGGCGCCCGCCCAGCCGGAAGGCTGGCGTACGGGTCCCGCCTGGCAGGAGATGAACGGCCGGGCCTCGCGCCGCCGCACGGTGTGGAGCGTGGCCGGCGTGCTGACCGCCGCCGCCCTGGCCGCCGTCGCCGTCAACCCGTCGGCCGCGCTGTCCTGGCTGCCCGGCGGACTCGGCGGCGGGGAAGGCACGGAGGCGGCCGGCGCGGAGGCGTCGCCGCTCGCGCCCGAGACCGCCCGCCCCACCGGCGCGCCCGGCGAGGCCGAGGGCATCCCCACCCGGGAGCGGCCGTTCGCCGGGTCCCCGGCCGCGCGCTGGGAGGCGGGGGCGGACGCCATCCGGCTGCCCGAGGCCAAGGCGGTGAACGGTGTGCCGGCCGCCCGGGTCGAGGAGGCGCTGCGCGGCGCCAAGGAGTTCCTGGTCGCCGCCAACCTCGACCCGGCCGTGCTGAAGGGCGCCGAGCCGGTGAAGGCGCTGGCACTGGTGGACCCGCTGGAGGCCGGCCACCTCGCGGATCTGCGGTCCGCGCTGCGCAGCCCCACCGAGGACAACGACCCCGTGTCGACGTTCACCCGCTTCGACCCCCGGAAGGTCGACCTGGTGGGCGAGGTGCGGGTGGGCGGCCGGATGACGGTGGCGCCCGACAAGGAGGCCGAGGGGCGGGCCGTGATCACCGCCGACTACACCTTCGTCTACGGGGTGGCCCGGGCCGGCGGCGACGAGACGACCCGGGTGATCGTCCGCCGGGTGCTCCGGGCGGACGCCGCGGACCTCGGCCGCTACCAGGGCACCGAGGGACGCCTGTGGATCCGGGACCACGCGAGTGAGATAGGCAACGACGACTGCCGGTGGGGCGACGGACTGATCAACCCGTCCTTCTTCAGCGAGCTCAGGACCGCGTCCCCGCAGGCCGGCCAGACGCGCGACCCGTACGACCGCAGCACAGAGGTGTCCCGCGACGGCGACCCGGACGAGTGCGGGGTCGTCACCCGGACCTGATCCGCACGACGGAGACACGCGTCGGCCGGCCCCGGGCGTCCCCGGGACCGGCCGATCTCTCGCGTGACCGGGGCGGCTGTCCCCTGCCTCCCGGTCACCGGTACCGGAACGAGGTCCCACGACGCACGGCACGAGCCGTCCGTCTCATCGCTCCGGCGAGCCACGCGTGATGCTGCTCCGGTCCGCCCCTGGCTGACGCGGACACCGGGACCAACGACCGGCCCGGCCCGCCGGTCACGCACCGGACGGGTGAGAGACGATCCGTACGCCCGTGCCGCGGTCCGTACGCCCGTGCCGTGGTCCGTACGCCCGTGCCGTGGTCCGTACGCCCGTGCCGTGGTCCGTACGCCCGTGCCCGGGAGGCGGGCTCAGATCTTGCCCCGGCACAGCTCCAGCAGGGTCATGGCGAGCGCGGTGCCCGGCTTGCCCAGGGCGTTCCTGTACGTGGCGAGGATCTCCATCTCGCGGGAGAGATTCACACGGCGGCCGCCGGAGGCGATCCGTTCCTTCTGGATCACGGCGGACACCGCCATCCGTTCCTGCACCAGACCGATGATCCGGTCGTCCAGCGCGTCGATCCGCTCACGGGCGTCGCTGATCAGCTCGGCGGCCTCGGGGGTGCGGGCGCCGGTCTTCTCGGTGGGCTCGGTGGTGGCGGCGGTCATGTCGGGGCTCCTCGGTGGACGGGGCCCCGGAGCGACACGGTCCGGTGAAACGCCAGGCGCCCCGGACCTGTCGGCCCGGGGCGCCTGGGAAGTCGCTTGTCAGTTGCTCAAGCAGCACGACCATGGCAGCCGGCGGGCCGGGTGCCATAGGTAAAGAGGAAGGTCGGGTGCGTGAGCATGGGGACATTATGCCCGGTCGGCCCGGTCCGTCCAACGCCCGGCCCGCATGGTGAGACGTGGCAGGGGAGGCCGGCCGTCGGCCGGGCCGGGACGGACCTTCTCGTCGTCTCGGTAGAATCGGGAGGCACAAGACCCCCTCCCCACCGCCGGAAGGCACCTCGTGTCATCAGCGACTCCCGCTGCCAACGCGCCCGACACCGTCCTGGTCGTCGACTTCGGCGCGCAGTACGCCCAGCTCATCGCCCGTCGCGTCCGCGAGGCGCGGGTCTACAGCGAGATCGTGCCGAGCACCATGCCGGTCGCGGACATCCTCGCCAAGAACCCCGCGGCGATCATCCTCTCCGGCGGCCCCTCGTCCGTGTACGAGGAGGGCGCCCCCCGCCTCGACCGCGAGCTCTTCGAGGCCGGCGTCCCCGTCTTCGGCATGTGCTACGGCTTCCAGCTCATGGCGCAGACCCTGGGCGGCCAGGTGGACAACACCGGCGCCCGTGAGTACGGCCGCACCGACCTGCACGTCGCCAAGAACTCCTCCACCCTCTTCGAGGGCACCCCCGAGGAGCAGGCGGTCTGGATGTCGCACGGCGACGCCTGCTCCGCCGCCCCCGAGGGCTTCACCGTCACCGCGTCCACCGACGTCGTGCCGGTCGCCGCCTTCGAGAACGACGAGAAGAAGCTCTACGGCGTCCAGTACCACCCCGAGGTGATGCACTCCACGCACGGGCAGCAGGTGCTGGAGCACTTCCTGTACCGCGGCGCGGGCCTCAAGCCGAACTGGACCACCGGCAACGTCATCGACGAGCAGGTGGCCGCCATCCGCGAGATGGTCGGCGACAGGCGCGCCATCTGCGGCCTGTCCGGCGGTGTCGACTCCGCCGTGGCCGCCGCCCTCGTCCAGAAGGCCATCGGCTCGCAGCTGACCTGCGTCTACGTCGACCACGGCCTGATGCGCAAGGGCGAGACCGAGCAGGTCGAGAAGGACTTCGTCGCCGCGACCGGCGTCCAGCTCAAGGTCGTCGACGCCGAGGAGCGCTTCCTCAAGGCGCTGGCCGGGGTCTCCGACCCCGAGCAGAAGCGCAAGATCATCGGCCGTGAGTTCATCCGGGTCTTCGAGCAGGCCCAGGCCGAGATCATCGCCGACGAGGGCCCCGCGGTGGAGTTCCTGGTGCAGGGCACCCTCTACCCGGACGTCGTCGAGTCCGGCGGCGGCACCGGCACCGCCAACATCAAGTCCCACCACAACGTGGGCGGCCTCCCCGAGGACCTCGAGTTCAAGCTCATCGAGCCGCTGCGCAAGCTGTTCAAGGACGAGGTCCGGATGGTCGGCCAGGAGCTCGGCCTGCCCGAGGAGATCGTCCACCGGCAGCCCTTCCCCGGCCCCGGCCTGGGCATCCGCATCGTTGGCGAGGTCACCAAGGAGCGGCTCGACCTGCTCCGCGAGGCCGACGCGATCGCCCGCGAGGAGCTGACCGCGGCCGGCCTCGACCGCGACATCTGGCAGTGCCCCGTGGTGCTGCTCGCCGACGTCCGCTCGGTCGGCGTCCAGGGCGACGGCCGCACCTACGGTCATCCGATCGTGCTGCGCCCGGTGTCCTCCGAGGACGCCATGACCGCCGACTGGTCACGGCTGCCGTACGACGTCCTCGCGAAGATCTCCACGCGGATCACCAACGAGGTCCGGGACGTCAACCGGGTCGTGCTGGACGTCACGTCCAAGCCGCCGGGCACCATCGAGTGGGAGTAGTCCTCCCCGAGGTCTGAGGTCATGTCCGCTGGAGCGTGCGCACCGGCGCTCCGGGCTTCCAGACCTGCACGACGAGATACTTCTCGTCCTCCACGGAGGTCCGCACGACCTCCGTGACCTCGGTGCGGAAGAGGTGGAACGGCTGAGGCGGTTCCACCTCTTCGGCGTACCGGGCCCGGGTCTCCGTGTCGTCCTCCGGCACCTCGACCGCCCGCCCGGCGATCCGTACGTCGCCGCCGCCCATGGTGGTGCCCTCGCCCGGGTTGGCCTGGAGCGAGAAGCGGGGGTCGCGGCGCAGGTCCAGCGCCTTCATCGACCCGGGCATCATCCCGAACCACAGCTCGCCGTTCAGGAAGCGCACCTCCAGGCCCGAGGTGCGCGGCGAACCGTCCTTGCGGAGGGTCGCCAGGACGTGGTGCGTGTAGGCGGCGAAGCGCTCCTCGACCGTCCGCGCCAGGCCGGGTTCGGCCGCGGCGAATTCACCCCAGGCGACGCCGGCGTCCTTCCGGCCGTCCGTGTCCGTGGTCGTGTCCGTGTTCATGTTCGTGCCCGTGCGCGTGCTCATGAAGCGAGTGTGACCCCGAAACCCGACACCCTCTGTCGGGTATCCGGGTGGTCCGCCGGGTATCCGGCGGATGTCCGGTGTTACGGAACAGAGCTGTCGTACGGCGCGCCCCACGGGTAACTTCCGCCCCGTACGCGAACCCCCCGCGGGAGGACTCATGCACGGGCCCACTCCGCCCCTGCCGGTGCCCACCGACAAACTGCAGTTCGCCATGCCGCCCAGGCACGAGTCCCTCGAGGACGAGCGCAGGCACCGCAAGGAGCGGCTGGCGGGCGCGCTGCGGCTGTTCGGCCGGCTCGGCTACGAGGACGGCGTCTCCGGGCACATCACCGCACGCGACCCCGAGTTCAGCGAGTGCTTCTGGGTCAACCCGTTCGGCATACCGTTCCGGCACGTCACGGTGAGCGACCTGGTGCTCGCCAACCGGGACGGCCAGGTCGTCGAGGGCGGACACCACGTCAACCAGGCCGCCTTCGCCGTCCACGCCCAGGTGCACGCGGCCCGGCCCGACGTCGTCGCCGTCGCCCACTGCCACTCCGTGCACGGCCGCGCCCTCGCCGCCCTCGGCGAGCTGCTCGACCCGATCACCCAGGAGAGCTGCGCCTTCTACGAGGACCACGCCCTCTACGACGCCTACACCTCCGTCACCGTCGACCCCGAGGAGGGCCGCCGCGTCGCCGCCGCCCTCGGCACCCGCAAGGCGCTGGTGCTGCGCAACCACGGGCTGCTGACCGTGGGCGACTCGGTGGACGCGGCGGCCTGGTGGTTCATGACCATGGAACGCTCCTGCCAGGTGCAGCTCACCGCGCGGGCGGCCGGCCGTCCCGTGCTGATCGAGCACCGCCAGGCGGTGGCCACGAGGGAGCAGCTGGGCGGGGACCTGGTGGCGTGGATCAACTACCAGCCGATGTGGCGGGAGATCACGCGGAGCGAGCCGGATCTGCTGGACTGAGCGCGCGTCGTTCCTGCTGGTGGCAGCGCGCGTCAACCTGACGCCTCGAGGTTCACCCGCGGCAACCGGGCCCGGCGGACGGGACGGGCGTGGTGTAGGGCACAATTCGCTCTCGATGCGGGGGAGTTGTCCGGTGGCCGCCGACGGCGGTCGTGGTGTGTCGAGATGTGTCGGGTAGTGCGGGAAGGCGGCTTCGGGCGTGGCGGTGCAGGAGGCGAGACAGGGCGGAGCGGACCCGGCTGCCCACGAGGGCGGCTGCACCTGCGGGGACTGTCCGCACGGGGCGCGTGAGGGGCACAGGCGCGCGGTCGCCGCGTTCCTGGTGAAGCGGGACGAGTACGCCACCGGCCAGGGTCTCCCGGCCGCCGTGGCCCACTCCGCCTCCGCCTCCCGGCAATGGGTGTCCGAGGAACTCGCCCAGGCCGCCGAGGCGGTGGCCGAACGCGGCCGGGCCGAGGGCGCCGCCTGGCTGTCCCGCCTGTGGCGGCGGACGGCGGCCGTCGTCTGGGCCGGGGTCCTCGCGCTGCTGCTGGTGCAGGCGCTCACCGCGATCGGCACGGGCTGGACCTCCGCGCGCACCGCCGGGCTGCTGGCCGCCGTGCTGGTGGCGGGGGCGCTCACCGCGGCGTCCTGGTTCCACCGGGCGCGCGGCGGCGCGCTCGCCCCGGTCATCGGCGAGGACAACCGGCTCTCCACGTCCCGCGCGGTGGCCGGCTCCTGGGTGCTGCTCGTCGCGTTCGCCGTGCTCGTGCTGGTGGGGCGGCTCGCGGCCGCCTCCGACCACCGGGAGCGGGACGCGCTGATCGACGGCCTGGAACTCGCCCGCGGCGCCGGTGTGGTGACCGTGCTCGCCGTGGTCTGCGGGATCGCCGTGCTGGTGCGCCGGGTGGTGGGGCTGCGGGTGCAGGGGCAGCGGCTGCAGAAGGTGCGCGCCCACCGGCCCAGGGCGGCCGACCTGCTCACCGACGACTCCGGACGCGGCAGCTTCGCCGACATCCAGTACGTCGTCATCAACGCCGTCGCCCTCGCCTTCGCCGCCGTACGCCTGGCCCGCCGCCCCGACCAGCTGCCCGACCTGCCCTGGGGTCTCGCCGTGGTGGTGCTGGTGTCGGCGGGCACCTATCTCGCGGGCAAGTACGCCGAGGGCGGCCGTCCGGTGATCCTGTCCGTGGTGCGGGCCCGGGAGGCCGGCGACCTGGACGCTCCCATCCGCACCGGCGACGACATCGAGATCCGCGGCACCGGTTTCGTCCCGGCCGGGGCGCAGGGCGCGGACCGGCTGGCGCGCATGGTGGTGCGGGTCGGCCCGGTGAACGTCCACGTGCCGCTGGTGCCCGTGGTGGGCGGCTTCGACAACCCGGCCGACGACCTGCTGACCGTGCCGGTCCCCGCGGACGTGGAGCCCGGCCGGGTCGACGTGCAGGTGGTCACCGCGGCCGGCGTGGAGACCAACCGGTACACCATCGACGTCACGGAGTGACCTCAGGAGCGGACGTCCTGGCGGGTCGCTGTCGCTTCCCTGAGAAAACGCTGTCGACCGGGTGCATCCGGCGCCGATTGCCGTACGTTCGGTCTGTCCAGGTGGGCCCGGAGTCGAGAGGCAGCGGCGACATGACGCACGGCATGCGCGCAGACAGTTACACCCCACGTCCCGACGGCGACGGCGGGCTGCGGGACAGGGCCGCCCGCTTCGCCCTGCTGCCGCTGCGGATCTTCCTCGGCGTCACCTTCATCTACGCGGGCCTGGACAAGCTCACCGACAGCGCCTTCCTCAAGGACTCCGGGGCTGGGTCGATCGGCGACATGATGCGCGCCGTCCGCGACTCCTCCGCCATCCCCGCGCTGGTCGACATGGCGCTGGAGAGCCCCGTCGGCTTCGGCTACGCCATCGCCTTCGGCGAGCTGGCCGTCGGCATCGGCACCCTGCTCGGGCTGCTCACCCGGATCGCCGCCCTCGGCGGGGCGCTGATCTCGCTCAGCCTGTGGCTGACCGTCAGCTGGGCCGCCGAGCCGTACTACTACGGCAACGATCTGCCGTACCTCATGGCCTGGACCCCGCTGATCCTGGCCGGGGCGCCGCTGCTGTCGGTGGACGCCGCTCTCCGCGCACGGCGCCGACGCGGGACGTTCTAGGACCTGTCGTCCGGCGGGGCCTGGCCTCCCGGCGTCCGCGCGTGGCCGGCCGCGTCCGCCCCCTCCGGGGCCGGACGGCCGAGGCGGCGGCGCACCTGGCCGGTCACCACGCCCACCGCGCCGGCCAGGCACAGGCCGCCCACGACGAGCGGGATCACCACGAACCACGGCGTCTCCCAGGCCCCTCCCGCGTCCCCGCCGTAGATCACCGCGGCCGCGACGAGGGCGGTGCCGGCGACCAGCCGGCCGGGCTGGAACTCATGACGCAGCACGGCTCACCTCCGCCTGGCCCGCGCCGACCCTGAGGTCGAGCCGCAGCGTGCCCGCCTTCCCCGCTCCGGCGGGCGGACGCAGGGTCATCTCCTCGTACTTGCCCGGCGCCACGTCCACGTCCTTCCGTCCGTCGCCCGGCACCTGGATGTCACCGAGCCCCACCTCGACACGCAGCCGCACGGTCACGTCCCGGGGGACGATCACATGGATGCGGCCCAGTCCCACCTCGACCTCGGTGGAGACCGTGTCGCCCGCCGGCACCCGGACCGCCGACAGGTCCAGCCCGCCCTCGCCGGCGCCCAGGTCGTACACCGGGCGTATCTGCGCGACGGAGGCGGGCCGCCAGTCCGTGCGGGTCCAGTCCGTGCCGATGTCGTGGGGCACGGCGGCCGACCCGGCGAGCAGGCCCGCCGTGAGGATCGCGAGGACGATCGACCCGGCTCCCGTGCGGCCCAGGAAGGCGCTGACCGCGATCCCCAGGCCGATGACGCCGAGGGCGCACGCCAGACCCGTCTGCAGGCTGGTGCCCAGCGCCTGTGTCTCCCACGTGAGACCCGTGCCCAGCCCGGCCGCGAGCAGCGCGAACAGGACGACCCAGCCGCCGATCGCGCGCGGTCCTCTCGGCCTGGGCGGGCGCGCCCGCGGCGGACGCCACACGTCCTTCGCGCCGCCGCCGCTGCCGGAGCGGACGCCGACGCCGACCGCGGTGGCGATGTCCAGGTCCCGCGAGTCCTCGGGGCCCCACAGATAGCCCGTGCCCCCGACGTACGTGCCGTCCTTGACGATGGGCTCGCGCCACCACGACGGGTACGCGGCCGGGACCGGCGGTGCCTGCGGCTCCGGCGGGGCGTCGGCGGCGGCCTGCGCGGCGATCGGGTCCGGGCTCGGCGTGCCGCGCCGCCGCGACCAGTAGGCGGCGCCCGCGAGCAGCAGGGACAGTATGACGGCGAAGCTCAGCACCCCGTCGTTGCTCAGCATCGACAGGAAGACGCCGCAGCCGACCAGCGCGAACAGCACCGCCGCCAGCGTGTGGCCGTCGACCCGGCCGGTGAGCAGCCGGCGGACCTGGTTCTCGTCCTCGTCGTCGTACGGGACGAACAGCCAGGCGAAGCCGTAGAAGATGAGGCCGAGGCCGCCGGTCGCGGACAGCACGGCGAGCGTGATCCGGAAGATCACGGGGTCCATGTCGTACTGCCGGCCGAGACCGGCGCAGACCCCGCCGAACATCTGGTGCCGCCGGTCGCGCCGGAAGGGCCGGCCGGGGTCGACGGCCCCCGCCGGTGCGCCGGCCGTCCCCTCCTTCCCCGCGCCCGCACGGGAGGGGCCCGGGGCGGGCGCGCCCGACTCGGGCCCGGGACGCGGTCCCGGACCCGACGCGGCGTGCTGGTGATCCGTCATGGGTCCATGGTGACGGGCGAGCCGCGCCGACGGCAGTCGGGACGACCCTGGCCGGACCCTGATATCCGCCCCTGATCCCGATGTCAGGGGGCCGACCCCGAGATCCGGATCAGGGGAGTCTCCGGGGCCGACCCTGATGCCCCCGGACTGCTCGGCGTGTGACCATCGTTGGCATGTCGGAAGCCGCAGCAGCGCCCCTCGCCGAGCCGCGGCCGCCGCGCAAGCTCTACCGCAGCAGTGACGGACGCTGGCTCGGGGGAGTGGCGCGGGGGCTCGCCGGACACCTCGGTCTGCCCGTGATCTGGGTGCGCCTCGCGTTCGTCGCCCTGTTCATGGCCGACGGTCTCGGGGCCCTGCTGTACGCCGCGTTCTGGTTCTTCGTGCCGCTCGGTGTGGGCGGCGTCGACGCGCAGAAGCCGCCCTCGCCGGTCACCACCGAGACCACCCCGGACGGCCGCCGCAGACTCGTCACGCGGAAACCGGACAAGGGACAGATCGTCGCCCTGCTCCTCATGGTCGTGGTGGCCATGATCTTCGTGGGCAGCGTGGACCTCACCAACGGCGCCCGGGCCTACCTGTGGCCGACCGTCCTGGTCGGCGCGGGCGTGGCCCTGGTGTGGCGGCAGGCGGACAACGCCCGCCGGGCCCGCTGGATGGAGGTCGGCCGCCGCAGGCGGACGGTCACACTGCTGCGGGCCGTGGCGGGTGTGCTGCTGGTGACGGCGGGCGCCTCCGGCATCTTCGTCCTGCGCGGCTCCGGCAGCCACCTCGGCGCGGTGCTGCAGGCCGCCCTCGCGGTCCTCGTCGGCATCACCCTGCTCGCGGGCCCGTACCTCGTTCGTATGACGCAGGACCTCTCCGAGGAGCGCCTGATGCGCATCCGCGCCCAGGAGCGCGCCGAGGTCGCCGCCCACGTCCACGACTCCGTGCTGCACACCCTCACCCTGATCCAGCGCAACGCGGACAACCCCGGTGAGGTGCGCCGCCTGGCCCGGGCCCAGGAGCGCGACCTGCGCGCCTGGCTCTACAAGCCGGAGGGCAACGGCAAGGACGAGGACGAGGAGCCCACCACCCTCGCCGAGGCGGTCAAACGCAACGCCGCCGAGGTCGAGGACAAGCACGGCGTCCCCCTGGAGGTCGTCGTCGTGGGCGACTGCCCCCTGGACGAGAGGATCGGCGCACAGATGCAGGCCGCGA
Source organism: Streptomyces sp. P9-2 (assembly GCF_051903975.1). Classification (NCBI taxonomy): domain Bacteria; kingdom Bacillati; phylum Actinomycetota; class Actinomycetes; order Kitasatosporales; family Streptomycetaceae; genus Streptomyces; species Streptomyces sp. P9-2. The sequence continues at coordinate 696,567 of NZ_CP192633.1, read as the reverse complement.
GGGAAGCGATGGTCAACGCCGCCAAGTACGGTGGCGAAGGAGGCGCGGTCCAAGTCTACGCGGAGGTCGAGGGCAGGACGGTGTTCGTGTCCGTCCGGGACCGCGGTCCCGGGTTCGACCTCGACTCGATACCCGCCGACCGCATGGGCGTCAGAGAATCGATCATCGGCCGTATGGAACGCAACGGCGGCACGGCGCGGCTGCGCGCGGTGCCGGACGGGGGAACCGAGGTCGAGCTGGAAATGGAGAGGGCGGAGAAGACGTCATGAGCGAGCCGACCGAGGCGAACGCAGCGGCGGAAGCGGCACCCGCGGACGGGACCGCGCAGCCGGCCGGCGGCGCCGGGCGGCGCCATGTGCGCGTGGTCCTCGTCGACGACCACCGCATGTTCCGTACGGGGGTCCAGGCGGAGATCGGGCAGACCGAGCAGACCGGTGTCGAGGTGGTCGGCGAGGCCGCCGACGTGGACCAGGCGGTCACGGTCATCACCGCGACCCGGCCCGAGGTGGTGCTGCTCGACGTGCACCTTCCCGGGGGCGGCGGCATCGAAGTGCTGCGGCGCTGCACGTCGTTGATGGGGGACCCGGAGCGGCCGGTGCGTTTCCTCGCGCTGTCCGTGTCGGACGCGGCGGAGGACGTCATCGGCGTCATCCGGGCCGGCGCGCGCGGCTACGTCACCAAGACGATCACGGGAGCCGACCTGGTCGACTCGATCTTCCGGGTGCAGGAGAACGACGCGGTGTTCTCACCGCGGCTGGCCGGGTTCGTGCTCGACGCCTTCGCGTCGACGGACGCCCCGCCGGTGGACGAGGACCTCGACCGTCTCACCCAGCGCGAGCGGGAGGTGCTGCGGCTGATCGCCCGCGGATACGCGTACAAGGAGATCGCGAAGCAGTTGTTCATCTCGGTGAAGACGGTGGAGTCGCACGTCTCCGCGGTGCTGCGCAAGCTGCAGCTGTCCAACCGGCACGAGCTGACCCGCTGGGCGACGGCCCGCCGCCTCGTCTGAGCAGCGCGGCCGAGCCCGGTCACACCACGCGTGTCGCCCCCGCGAACGGCATCTGGTCGACGGGGGCCACGCGGACCGGGGCCGAGGGGTTCGGGGCGTGGATCATCTGCCCGTTGCCGATGTAGAGGCCGACGTGGCTGATGCCGGAGTAGAAGAACACCAGGTCGCCCGGGAGGAGTTCGGACCGGGAGACGCGCCGGCCCGCGTCGATCTGCGCGTACGTCGTGCGCGGCAGGGAGACGCCGGCGGAGCGGTACGCGGCCAGCACGAGCCCCGAGCAGTCGAAGGCGTCCGGGCCGGTCGCGCCCCACACATACGGGCTGCCGAGCTTCTGGTGGGCATAGGCGACGGCCTGCGCGGCGCGCGCGTTCGGCGCCTGCGTCGGGGCGGCGTCCCGGGCCGTGCCGCCGGCCGAGCGGGTGGCGCGGTCGGAGCCGCCGGTGATCCGGGCGCGCTCCTCGGGCGACATCCGGGACAGCGCCTCGCGGGCGGCGGACAGCTTCTCGGCGATCGTCCGTTTGTGGCGGCCGAGTTCGGCCCGGCGGGCGGTGAGCGTCTTCACCTCGACGCGGGCCGCGCCGCGCAGCTTCTCGATCTCGCGGAGCTGGGCGCGCACCCGGCCCAGTTCGGCGTGGTGGCGGCTGCCCGCGCGCTCGGCGAGGGCCGCACCGTCGAGGTAGGCGTCGGGGTCGTCGGACAGCATCAGCCGCAGGGCGGGGTCGAGGCCGCCGGCACGGTACTGGGCCGCCGCGACCGTCCCCAGGGTTTCCCGGGCCTTGTTGAGCCGCGACTGGGCGCGGGCCGTCTCGTCCTGGAGGTCGCGCAGCCGCTGCCGCGCCGTGTCGGCCTTCTCCTTGGCGCCGTTGTACTTCTCGGTGGCGACCTCGGCCTCGCGGTACAGGCGGTCCACGTCGGCGCCGGAGGGTGTCGGCCGCGGTGCCGCGTGTCCCGCTCCGTCGAAGCCGGCCGCGGTGGCCGCTCCGGCGAGGACGACGGTGGCGGCCGCGCGGGCCGTGGTGCCGCCCACCGGGCGCTGCCGTGTCCTGCGGTGCGCTGCCACCCTCGGTGCCGTCCTTCCCGCTGACGCCCGCCGGCGCCGGAAGTCCCTCCGGTGGTCCGGCGGCGGGGTGACAGGGGAGCCGTCCGCCGCCGGACCCTTTCTTCGGCGGTGGTGTCCGGCCGCCGCTCCTGGCCCGAGCGGCGATGCAGAGCCGGTCACCTGGGGCAGGACGCTAGGCCCGGCCGCGCGGCGCGGGATGCGGGTTGTGCGGAAGTGTTGCCCATGGACCGCCGGGTGACCGTAAGTGACCGTCGAATCGTGTACGGCGCTTCGTTCTCACTCAGGGTGATGACCGATGTGGTGAAGGCGGGAAGGGCGAGGGCGGCGGAATGCTATGGGACGCCCCTGGCTAGGCTCCGGCCTCATGGACGTACTCATCCACCTCTTCGTCGGCCTGCACATCATCGGCATCGCGTCGCTGCTCGGCGGCTTCCTCACCCAGATGAAGGCGATGGGCGCGGGCACCGCCCGCTTCGTCCCCGCGATGCTGCACGGCGCGCTGACGATGCTGGTCACCGGCGTGATCCTGGTGGGCCTCAACCAGGCCCAGGACTACTCCGTGGACAACATCAAGATCGGCGTGAAGCTGGCGCTGCTGATCGTGATCCTCGGCCTGGTCTATGTGAAGCGGGACGAGGAGAAGGTGGACAAGGGCGTCTTCGGCCTGGTCGGCCTGCTGACCGTGGCGAACATCTTCATCGCGGTCCTCTGGACCTGAGCCGCGTCCCCGGAACGCCGGGGCCCGCCCTCGACACGGAACCGCCGACCGAGCCTCTCCGGCCCGGTCGGCGGTTTTCGTATGTGCGCCCTCTGCGTCCTCTGCGTCCTGTGCGCCCGTGCCGTCAGGCCGGCCGGACGATGCTGTGGATCGCGGAGTCGCCGTCGTAGAAGATCGACTCCTCGCGGACGTACGTGCCCGGCTTCGGGGCGTGGATCATCATGCCGTTGCCGATGTAGAGACCCACGTGGGTGACGTCGTCGTAGAAGAAGACCAGGTCACCGGGCTGCGCCTGGGACACCGGGACGGTGGTGCCGGCGTTCACCTGGTCGTAGGTGGTGCGCGGGAGGGAGACGCCGGCGGCCTTCCAGGCGGCCTGGGTCAGCCCCGAGCAGTCGTAGGAGCCGGGACCGGTCGCGCCCCAGACGTACGGCTTGCCGATCTGCGCGCGGGCGAAGGCGAGGGCCTTCTCGGCCTTGGTGCCGTACGACGAGTCGGCGGGCGGGGTCTCGGTCGAGCCGGACCCGGATCCGGACCCGGTGCCCTCCGAGGTGCCGCCGCCCTGCTGCGCGGCCTCCTCGCGGGCCTGCTCCTGCTCCGCCTGCTGCCGGGCCAGCTCCGCGGCCTTGCGGGCGGCCGCCTCCTGCTTGCGCTTCTCGATCGCGGCGAGCCGCGCCTTCTCCTCGGCGGTCAGCTTCGACAGCAGTTCGCGCGCGTCGGCGAGCTTCTTCTGGACGGTGGCCTTCGCCGTTTTCAGGTCGCCCTGCGTCTCGGTGAGCGTTTGGAGGCTCTCGGTGGCCTCCTGCCGCTTCTTCATCGTCTCGGTCTGCTGGGTGACGTAGTCGTCGACCGCCGCCTTCTGGCGGCCGGTCATCCGGTCCAGCACCTGACGCTGGTCGAAGATGTCCTGCGGGGTCTCCGCGAGCAGGAACGTCGCGGTGTCGGGCATGCCCGCGCCGGTGCGGTACTGGGCAGCCGCGTAGGAGCCCAGCTCGGCGCGCGCCTCGTTCAGCTTCTGCGTGCGCTGCGCCACGTCGTCGAGGAGGGTGTCGACGCGCTTGCGCTGCTTGGTGGTCTTCTCCTTGGCCGCGTTGTACTTCTCGGTCGCCGACTCGGCCTGCCGGTAGAGGTCGCCGACCTTCTTCTCCACCTCCTCCAGGCTCGGCCGGTCCTCGCCGGGAGAGGCGTTGGCCGTCTGGGAGAGCAGGGCCACAGAGGTGAGCGCGGCCGTGGCGAGGGCCGGGGTGCGTATGCCTGCCACGCGCGTGCCGGGGGTGCGCGACTTGCGGTGCGACGCCAAGGGAGGCGACTCCTTCCGGTGCTCCGCCTACCGGGTTAGCTGTCGGGTTCGGGCGGGTGGAAGGGTTGCCCTACGGCCTCTCCGAAGAGTGGGCCGATTCACCCCAAGTCTCGGTGGGTCCCCGGCTCCGGCTGCCCTGGCGGACAGTGACGGACTCGGCGGGGGCCGCGCGGCCCGGCGAGGTTCGCCGGCGGGGGACGAGCGGCCCGGACGGCACGGTAGCCAACTGGTGTGGTCCTTGTGAAGGTTGATGGGTGATATGCCCGATACATTTTCGTGACCTTCTTGGGGATGTCACGCACGGTGAGGCGCTGACCGTGGAGGGTGCCCGCCGGGGCGCCCCCGCGAGGGGCCGGGGGATGTTCCCGGGGCGGGCCCGGGTTGTCGGTGGAGCGCCCTAGACTCGGAGAGCGATGAGCAGCCTCTTTGACGACAGCTTCCTGGCGGACCTCCAGGCCCAGCGCGGCCCGGCGGACGAGCCCCCGCCGCCGCCCGAGGACGAGCACGCCCCGGAGCCCCTGCCGGACGACCTGTTCGGCGGGAAGTTCGACGTGCCCCCGGAGCGGGACTCCTACTACCGGGACGGCGCCCCGCGGCCGGTGATCGACTCCGCCGCGCTGCTCGAGGGGCTGAACGACAACCAGCGCGCCGCGGTCGTGCACTCCGGCTCCCCGCTGCTCATCGTCGCCGGTGCCGGGTCCGGCAAGACCCGTGTGCTCACCCACCGCATCGCCTACCTGCTCGCCGAGCGGGACGTCCACCCGGGCCAGATCCTCGCGATCACCTTCACCAACAAGGCCGCGGGCGAGATGAAGGAGCGCGTCGAGCAGCTCGTCGGGCCCCGGGCGAACGCGATGTGGGTCATGACGTTCCACAGCGCGTGCGTGCGCATCCTGCGCCGCGAGTCCAAGAGGCTCGGCTTCACGTCGTCCTTCTCGATCTACGACGCCGCCGACTCCAAGCGTCTGATGGCCCTGGTCTGCCGCGACCTGGACCTCGACCCCAAGCGCTTCCCGCCGAAGTCCTTCAGCGCGAAGATCAGCAACCTGAAGAACGAGCTGATCGACGAGGAGGACTTCGCCGCGCAGGCCACGGACGGGTTCGAGAAGACCCTCGCCCAGGCCTACGCGCTCTACCAGTCGCGCCTGCGCGAGGCGAACGCGCTGGACTTCGACGACCTGATCATGACGACGGTCAACCTGCTCCGTGCCTTCCCGGACGTCGCCGAGCACTACCGCCGCCGCTTCCGGCACGTCCTGGTCGACGAGTACCAGGACACCAACCACGCCCAGTACGCCCTGGTGCGCGAGCTGGTCGGGGGCGCCTCCGAGCACCCCGTCGACGTGCCGCCGGAGGCCGAGGTGCCGCCCGCCGAGCTGTGCGTGGTGGGCGACGCCGACCAGTCCATCTACGCCTTCCGCGGCGCGACCATCCGCAACATCCTCCAGTTCGAGGAGGACTACCCGGACGCGACGACGATCCTGCTCGAGCAGAACTACCGCTCCACGCAGACGATCCTCTCCGCCGCCAACGCCGTCATCGAGCGCAACGAGTCCCGCCGCCCGAAGAACCTGTGGACCAACGCCGGCACCGGCGCGCTCATCACCGGCTACGTCGCCGACACGGAGCACGACGAGGCGCAGTTCGTCGCCGACGAGATAGACCGCCTCACGGACGCGGGCGAGGCCAAGGCCGGCGACGTCGCCGTCTTCTACCGGACCAACGCGCAGTCCCGTGTGTTCGAGGAGATCTTCATCCGCGTCGGCCTGCCCTACAAGGTCGTCGGCGGCGTGCGCTTCTACGAGCGCAAGGAGGTCCGGGACGTCCTGGCCTACCTGCGGGTGCTGGCCAACCCCGAGGACTCGGTGCCGCTGCGCCGCATCCTCAACGTCCCCAAGCGCGGCATCGGCGACCGCGCCGAGGCCATGATCGACGCGCTCGCCCAGCGGGAGAAGATCAGCTTCCCGCAGGCGCTGCGCCGCGTCGACGAGGCGTACGGCATGGCCGCCCGGTCGGCGAATGCGGTCAAGCGGTTCAACACGCTGATGGAGGACCTCCGGACGGTCGTCGAGTCGGGTGCCGGACCGGCGACGGTGCTGGAGGCCATCCTCGAACGCACCGGCTACCTCGCCGAGTTGCAGGCCTCCACCGACCCGCAGGACGAGACCCGCATCGAGAACCTCCAGGAACTCGCGGCCGTCGCCCTGGAGTTCGAGCAGGAGCGCGGCGAGGGCGAGACCGGCACGCTGGCCGACTTCCTCGAGCAGGTCGCCCTGGTCGCCGACTCCGACCAGATCCCCGACGAGGAGGACGGCGACGGCGTCATCACGCTGATGACGCTGCACACCGCCAAGGGCCTGGAGTTCCCGGTCGTCTTCCTCACCGGCATGGAGGACGGCGTCTTCCCGCACATGCGCGCCCTCGGCCAGACCAAAGAACTGGAGGAGGAGCGCCGCCTGGCCTACGTCGGCATCACGCGTGCCCGGGAGCGGCTCTACCTCACCCGGTCGGTGATGCGCAGCGCCTGGGGCCAGCCGTCGTACAACCCGCCGTCGCGGTTCCTGGAGGAGATCCCGGCCACGCACCTGGAGTGGAAGCGGACCGGCGCGAGCGGTCCCGTGGCCTCCGGCGCGGTGTCCGGGGTGGCGGCGTCGCTGTCGTCGTCCCGCTCCCGCTCGTCCGCGTCGGGCGCGTCCGGCTTCGCGACGCGGCGCACCTCGGAGAAGCCCGTGGTGTCGCTGGCGGTCGGGGACCGGGTCACGCACGACCAGTTCGGCCTGGGCACGGTCGTCGCGGTGAAGGGCACGGGGGCGAACGCGGAGGCGACGATCGACTTCGGCGACGAGAAGCCCAAGCGGCTGCTGCTGCGGTACGCGCCGGTGGAGAAGCTCTAGCGGTCCGCGGACCGAGCGGCCCGTCGTGGGGCCGGGGTTCGCCCCGGTGCCGCGACGGGCACCGGATCAGGGTCGGCCTACGTGGGTTCGTTTACGTGGGTTCCAGGCCGTGGCTGCGGAACCAGGCCAGCGGGTCGATCGCCGAGCCGCCGCCGGGGCGGACCTCGAAGTGCAGGTGCGGGCCGGTCGAGTTGCCGGAGTTCCCGGAGAACGCGATCTGGTCGCCGGCCTTGACGGTCGCGCCGGAGGGCACCTGGTAGCTGGAGAGGTGGCAGTACCAGGTCTCCGTGCCGTCCATCGCGGTCACGATCAGCATGTTGCCGTAGGCGGAGTTGTACTGCGTGCGCACCGTGCCGTCGGTCGCCGCCAGCACGGGCGTGCCGTACGAGACGGGGAAGTCGATGCCGGTGTGGAGGGACATCCAGTTGATGCCGGACTGGCCGTAGTAGGCGCTGAGTCCGTGCTGCGCCACCGGGAGCGCGAACTTCGGGCGGAGCCGCTCCTTGCGGGCCGCCTCCTCGGCCGCCCGCCTGCGCTCCAGCTCCTGCTGGGCCTTGAGGTCGATGCGGCCCTGGGCGCGGCTGGCCCGGTCGGCGAAGTCGTCGGCGCCGGCGGCGAGGCTCTCGAGCTGGGTGTCCAGCTTGACGTTGGCGACGGAGGGCTGGACGGGCTGGGCATCCGCGGCGGTCGTCCGCGCGTCCTGGCCGCCTTCTTCGGACAGATCGCCGACCGAGGCGGCCGCGATGCCGGCGACACCCATCACGCAGGCCGAGGGCACGGCCACGGTCAGCAGCGCGGAGCGCTTGGGCGGGGTGCGGCGGCGGGAGCGGGACCCGGAACGGGAGGCGGCGCGCGGTGCGGGGGTGACCTCTTCCTGCTCGTCGAGGAGGGAGACGGCGGGCAGTTCGCCGGTGTCGGCCGGTTCACCGGCCCCGGGTTCGTCCGGACCGGGCTCCCCGCGGTAGGCGTCCTCCGCGTAGGGCTGGTCGGGCGCGTCCTGCTCGTAGGACTCCTGGGAGAAGCTCTCCTGGGTGAAGTCCTCCTGCGCCGCGACGTTCTCGTGCCCCGCGAAGTTCTCCTGGTTCCCGAAGTTCTCCTGCTCGTACGGCTCGCCGCCGTACTGCGCGTCCGGTGCGGGTGTCTCGCCGCCGTCGGTGTTCCACTGGGTGGCGTCGTAGACGCCGCTGTCGAAGGTCTGCGTGCCCCAGTCCCACTGCTGGGTCGGGTCCGCGGGCTGCTCGGCCGGGAGCCACGCGTTCGCGTCCCACTGGCCGGTCTCGGTGGACCCGCCCTGCTGGGGGATCACCGCCATCGGCTGCTCGCCGGTGGTCCAGGCGGTCGTGTCATGACCGCCGGTCTCGTACACGGCCTGCTGGAAGGCGTAGGCGTCGTAGTGCCCGGTGTCCTGCGCGCCGGCCGTCCACTGGCCGGTGGTCCAGGCGGCCTGCGCGGGGTCCTCGCCCGGCATGCTCCCGAAGAGGGGGTCGGCGGCGAAGGTGCCGGCGGCGTGCTCGCCGGTGCCGTAGTAGGTGGCGTCGTAGCCGCCGTAGGAGGTGACGTCCCCGTACGGGACCTCCTGGCTGCCGTACGACGCGTAGGGCGCCGAGGCGGCATCGGAGGCCGGAGCCGGGGTCATGGTCCCCGACGGGTGACGGTCGTTCACCAACTTCTCTTTCGCCTCGACAACAGGGGCTGCCAGAGCAGTGCGGCGACTGTACCCGGCGGTATGCGGGCGCGACAATCTTCCGCAGGTTTCGCGGCCGCAGGAAACGGGCATTCGGTCGGGTTTTGGCGGTCGGCGGGCGCGGTCTTGGCTCTTTGTTCGACGAGTGTTCGAGATTGTGAGGCGCGGGCGTCGGCAAGTCGGCCGTCCCTGACCGATGTTGTTCGCTTGTGGACGCGAAAGATCGCTCGGTCCGGGGTGAGGGGTGCGGGCGTGTCGTGAGCCCCCGTGTCTCAGGCGACCGTGAGGCCGTTCGCCCGTCCGCCGGACGGTTCACCCGGATGCGCCGTGTCCAGCGCCTCCCGGATGCCCGTCGCCACCGCCGGGTGCACCGGCAGCGCCAGGTGCCCCACACCGCTCACCCGCACGTTGACCGCCTTGAGGTCCGGGTGCTCGATGCACGCGTTCTCCAGCGGATCCATGATGTGGTCGAGGTCGCTCCAGAACGCCACGAAGTGCGTACGGCACCCGGGCGCGGGCCGCGCCAGCTCCTCCAGCACCGGGGACCCCGGACGCATCTGCCGCACGATCGGATGGGCGTTGGCCAACGGCGCCACCCGCGTGCCGGAGTGCGGGGTGCCCAGCGTGACCAGCGTCCGCACCCTGCGGTCACCGCCCAGCCGCTGCACGTAGTACCGCGCGATCAGCCCGCCGAGGCTGTGCCCCACCACGTCCACCTGCTCGCTCCCCGTGCGCTCGCAGACCTGCTCGACATGGCGTCCGAGCAGCTCGGCCGCCGTGCGGATGTCGCACGTCAGCGGGGAGTAGTTGAGCGACTCGATCTGCTGCCGGCCGTGCTGGGCCAGGCTGCGGCGCAGCAGGACGAAGACCGAGCGGTTGTCGATGAAGCCGTGCAGCAGCACGACCGGGGGCTTGGCCTCCGTCGGCAGCTGCGCCGTCCCCTCCGGGGCGGTCAGCGCGGAACGGTCGGGGCCGCGCCGCTCCTGGATGATTCCGGCGGGATAGAGGAGGACATGGCCCGCCAGGATCGCCAGCTCCAGGGCGGTCGCCTTCAGCAGGCTCACGGAGAGATCCGCCAGCCGGGCCGGCAGAAGGCGCCGGCAGAGGGGCAGGAACGGAAGAGCTGCCTGGGTGACCTTCATGGCCGACCTCCTGTCGGCACGCGAGGGGACAGCCTCGTCCCCCGTGTGCCCTCGTGGAATGGCGCTCCGAGTGCGGTCGACGGTGCGCGCCGGTGAAGCGCGGACGGTGCGCGGTGGTGGGTCGACCTCGAGGCGCATCCCTTATGCGCATGTTCCCACTGTTGTCCGTGTGTCGCATGAGCACTCGGCTGCGGGGCCGGGCCCGGGAACGCTGCGCGACGGACGTGTCCCACCGTGTGATTTCCCCCTCCCTGTGCACCGTGAAACTGCCGGTTGCGGGATGCTGGAGATAACGTTCGTTCACTTCTGCGGCCGGTTCGGGCCGGGGAATCCGTGCGATGTGTGCGGTACTGGTCGATACGGATGGATGTAGTCGCTTCATGGAGGCAGTGATGGGTGTGGCAGCCGGTCCGATCCGCGTGGTGGTGGCCAAGCCGGGGCTCGACGGCCACGATCGCGGGGCCAAGGTCATCGCGCGGGCCCTGCGCGACGCCGGTATGGAGGTGATCTACACCGGGCTCCACCAGACCCCCGAGCAGATCGTCGACACCGCGATCCAGGAGGACGCCGACGCGATCGGCCTGTCCATCCTCTCGGGCGCGCACAACACGCTGTTCGCGAAGGTCATCGACCTGCTGAAGGAGCGGGACGCGGAGGACATCCTCGTCTTCGGCGGCGGCATCATCCCCGAGGCGGACATCCCCCCGCTGAAGGAGAAGGGCGTCGCGGAGATCTTCACGCCGGGTGCGACCACGGCGTCCATCGTGGACTGGGTACGGGCGAACGTGCGGCAGCCTGCGGGGGCGTAGGAGCAGGCGCGGGGGCGCTGCGGTGGGCGTTCCCGCCGGGCAGTCCCAGGCGGGCGCGATGAGGGCGTGCGGTGCCGGTGCGGCGAAGGCCGCGGGGCCTGGTGCTTGCGGTGTCCGCCGGGCGGGAGCCGTTGGCGCCGGGGTGACGACGGGCGGCGGGATGCCGGTCTCCGGGCGTCGGCGCCGAGGACGTCCACCGTCGGCGTATGGGCCGTCGCCCCGTCCGGGTCGGGCGGTGAGCCGGGAGGTGACCGGACCGGTCAGGGAGCCGGCTCCTCCGGAGCCAGTTCCGCCAGCATCGCGCCGCGCAGCCGCAATGTGGTCACCAGGCGCTGGAACGCCTCCGACCAGTAGCTCGCGGCGCCGGGGGCCGCGTCCTCCGGCTCGTCCGGTATCGCCAGCAGCGCGTCCAGACGGCTCGCCTCGGACGGGTCGAGGCAGCGCTCGGCCAGGCCCATGACTCCGCTGAAACTCCATGGATAACTCCCTGCGTCCCGCGCGATGTTGAGCGCGTCGACCACGGCCCGCCCGAGCGGCGGGGCCCAGGGCACCGCACACACCCCGAGCAGTTGGAACGCCTCGGACAGGCCGTGCGTCTCGATGAACCCGGCCACCCACGCCGCCCGTTCACCGGCGTCCAGGGTGGCCAGCAGCCGGGCGCGCTCGGCCAGGGACACCGCCCCCGGGCCGCCCGCCTCCGGCGCGGACGGCTCCCCGAGCAGCGCCCGCGACCATGCCGCGTCCCGCTGCCGCACCGCCGCCCGGCACCAGGCCGCGTGCAGTTCGCCCTGCCAGCCGTCGGCGACCGGCAGCGCCACGATCTCCTCGGGCGTACGCCCGCCGAGCCGCCCCGGCCAGGTCCCAAGGGGCGCCGCCTCCACCAACTGGCCGAGCCACCACGACCGTTCCCCGCGACCGGCCGGCGCCGTGGCCGCCACACCGTCCCGCTCCATCGCCGCGTCGCACTCGTGCGGCGCCTCCACGACGATCGTCGGCACGTCCCGCGTACGGTCCACCGCCACGCACGCGGCGGCCCGCACCGCCATCCGCCCGGCCAGCGCCGACGCGGGCAGCGCCGACAGCAACTCGGCGGCCGTCGCCCGGACGTTGCGGCTGCGGTCGGCCAGCGCCCGCTCCAGGAAGGGCTCGTCGTCCGGGCCCAGTCCGGCGCGCAGGGAGTCCAGGAACATCAGCCGGTCCTCGGCCCGCTCCGTCGCCCACGTCTCCTCCAGCAGGGCGCGCGCGGCGGCCGCGTCACGGGAGCGCAGGACGGTGAGCAGCGTGACCCGCTCGGCGAAGAGACCCTCCTGCCAGAGCCGCCGTATGCCCAGCGGGTCGCGGAGGTCGGGCGCCGAGGGGCCGCCGCCGGGGGCCGCGCGCAGGGCGAACCGCCAGTCCGGGTTGAGCCTCGCCAGCCACAGCGCGCGCGGGCCCGCGAACCGCAGCGCCGCCGGACGCAGGTCGGTACGGCCCCGCGCGGCGTCGAGCAGGGCGGGGAGTGCTTGCGGGGGCGCCGCGTAGCCACGGGCGTTCGCCGCCTGGAGCCACTGCGGGAGCAGTTCCATCAGGTCCGGCGCCGCGCCCCGGCGGCCGCCGCCGGACGCGCCGGGACGGTCGGCGAGCAGCACCGCGAGCCGTCGTGCGGCGGCGGGTGGGAGTGAAGGGCGCGGGTCCTCGGGGGCCGGTCGCAGCCGCTCGGCCGGCCGCGCGGGGCGGAGCCCGGCCCGTCGCCGTACGGTCACCGCGGCGGCCGCGTCGAGCAGGTCCGACGGCGCCTTTGCTCCGGGCGCCGTGCCCGGCGGGGTGCGCCGGTCGGTGCCCAGCAGAGCCGTGGTCACCAGATCCTCCCAGTGGTCCGGGAGGGACGCGGCCACGGTGGCGGTCGTCCTGCTCATGAGCTTCCTTTCCGACGGGGGTCCCGGTGCGGTCGAAGACTCACGCGCACCGAGTGTCCAGTGATGTCCGAAAGATGCATGGGGGTGGCGGGGCCGGAGAGGGCTGAGGGGGAAAAGTGGCTGGTCAGCACAGGGGCACCGCCTCTCCCGGACCCGGCGGCCAGGCCGCCAGAGGAGTGAACCCCCGGGGTCCGCACTCGCCGAAGACCCGGACCGGGGCGCCTCCGGACAGGGCGGCCAGCCGCCACAGCCCCGGGCGGGACCGCGCCGCAGCGGTGACCGGCAGGGCGTGGTCCTCGTCGGCGTCGGCCAGCTGCCAGCCGTCACCGTCCGGGACCGGCATGACCCGGTCCAGCGTCACCGGGACCGACTCCCGCCACGGGTCGTCGCGCAGCGCGGCGCCGTAGCGGGCGAGCGCCCCGGACGTCGTCGTGCCCGGCGGGCGCACCGCCGTCGGCGCGGGCGCCCCGAACCGCTCGGCCAGCGCCATCCGAGGCTGCCCGGCCCCGGGGTAAGGGGTCAGCTCCGCGTCGACGGCCAGCCCGACCGGGAGCGTCAGGTCGGGGGCGCGGCCGGCCGCCCCGTAGGAGAGGAGCAGCGCGGTACGGCCGGACGCCCTGCCGTGCAGCCAAGTACGACGAGTGGTCAGGCGGCTGTCGGAGATGTCGTACCGGGCGAGGACGAGCCAGTCGTCGCGGATCGCGGGTCCGTCCGGCGACGCGGTGAGCCCGACCCGTGAGCGGACGGTCGCGGCGAGCGGCTCGGGCAGCCGGTCGCGCCGCAGCCAGGCCTGCGCCAGGAGATGGAGCAGGGCGCACTCCTCCAGCAGACGCACGGGGGCGTCGGCCCCGGCGCTCGCGAGCGATCCCAACTCCCGGACCTTGTTGGCCAGTCCCGGGGCCTGAGCGTCGACCATGCGGGCGGCGGTCTCCTCCCAGAGGGAGGCACCGGCCTGCTCGGCGGAGATCAGCCCGCCACGCAGGAGGTCGGCCAGGCGCTGCTCCAGCTCGGTCGCCCCTGCCGTGATCCGCTCGGCGCGGCGCCGGGCCCGCCGTAGGGCGGCGGGGGACACGGGCGGTGCGGGGGTGGGAGCTTCACCCCCAGCCGTGTCGGACACGGGCTCGCGCAGCTCGTCGGACGTGGCGTCAAGTGCCCGCTCCGGCACCTGGGTCGCGGTCCTGCATCCCCCCTGATCAGTCATGTCCTCGACGGTAGGTCCCGGCACTGACAGTCGGCGTCGCGAGGGCATGTGTGCAGGTCGGGGGCGATTGTCAGTGGGGTGGTGCACGGTGGGTGACAGATCCGAACCGGCCGAGCTGGAGGGGGGACCCAGCCATGTCTGTGTCCGCAGAACCGACGTCCGTCGACCCGCGGCGGAACGGCAACGGGCCCGCGGACACCCTGCGTCCGCACGCCGAGCACGCCTTCGCGGACGAACTGGCCGCGCTGGCGACCCAGGACGACCGCCCGCGCCCGGCCCGCTGGCGTCTGTCGCCATGGGCCGTCGCCACCTACCTGCTCGGCGGGACGCTGCCGGACGGCACGGTCATCACCCCCAAGTACGTAGGCCCGCGCCGGGTCGTGGAGGTCGCGGTGACCACCCTCGCCACCGACCGCGCCCTCCTGCTGCTCGGCGTGCCCGGCACCGCCAAGACCTGGGTCTCCGAGCATCTCGCCGCCGCCGTCAGCGGGGACTCGACGCTGCTCGTGCAGGGCACGGCCGGCACCCCGGAGGAGGCCATCCGCTACGGCTGGAACTACGCCCGGCTGCTCGCCCACGGCCCCAGCCGTGACGCCCTCGTCCCCAGTCCCGTGATGCGGGCGATGGCGGAGGGCAGGACGGCCCGCGTCGAGGAGCTGACCCGGATCCCGGCCGACGTCCAGGACTCCCTGATCACGATCCTGTCCGAGAAGACCCTGCCGATACCGGAGCTCGGGCAGGAGGTGCAGGCCGTCCGCGGCTTCAATCTGATCGCCACGGCCAACGACCGGGACCGCGGCGTCAACGAGCTGTCCAGCGCCCTGCGCCGCCGGTTCAACACGGTGGTGCTGCCGCTGCCGGAGACACCGGAGGCGGAGGTCGACATCGTCACGCGGCGTGTGGAGCAGATCGGGCGGTCGCTGGACCTGCCGGCGGTGCCGGACGGCGTCGACGAGATCCGCCGGGTCGTCACCGTCTTCCGCGAGCTGCGCGACGGCGTGACCGCCGACGGCCGGACCAGGCTGAAGTCGCCCAGCGGCACGCTGTCGACGGCCGAGGCGATCTCCGTCGTCACGGGCGGGCTGGCCCTCGCCGCCCACTTCGGCGACGGCGTGCTGCGGGCCGGCGACGTCGCCGCGGGCGTGCTCGGGGCGGTCGTCCGCGACCCGGCGGCGGACCGGGTCGTCTGGCAGGAGTACCTGGAGACCGTCGTCCGGGAGCGCGACGGCTGGTCGGACTTCTACCGGGCCTGCCGCGAGGCCGGCGTATGAACGGAGTCCAGGCACAGGGTGCCGGGGAGCCGCTGCTGCTCGGTGTGCGGCACCACGGGCCGGGGTCGGCGCGGGCCGTGCGGGCCGCGCTGGAGGCATCCCGGCCAGGCGTCGTGCTCATCGAGGGCCCGCCCGAGGCCGACCCGTTGATCCCGCTGGCCGCGGCGGAGGACATGCGCCCGCCGGTCGCCCTGCTCGCCCATGCCGTGGACGAGCCCGGCCGGTCGGCGTTCTGGCCGCTCGCCGCGTTCTCCCCGGAGTGGGTCGCGCTCCGCTGGGCGCTGGAGCACGGGGTGCCCGCCCGTTTCATCGACCTGCCGGCCACCCACACGCTCGCCTGGGAGCGGGACGAGGAGGACGAGGAGAAGCCAGGGGAGGACGCCCCGGACGAGGACGTGCGGATCGATCCGCTGGGGGTGCTCGCCGACACCGCCGGGTACGACGACGCCGAGCGCTGGTGGGAGGACGTCGTCGAACACCGGGGCGCGGGAAAGGGGGACGCGCTCGCGCCGTTCACGGCCCTGGAGGAGGCCATGACGGCGCTGCGGGAGACGTACGGCAGCGGCGGGCACGGGCGGGACCGGATCCGTGAGGCCCATATGCGGCTGCGGATACGGGACGCGCGGCGGGAGTTCGGCGGCGGCGTCGCCGTGGTCTGCGGGGCGTGGCACGTGCCGGCGCTGCGGCGGCGTACGGGAGTGACGGCCGACCGGGCGCTGCTCAAGGGGCTGCCGAGGGTGAAGACGGATGTGACGTGGGTGCCGTGGACGCACCGCAGGCTGTCCCGGGCCGGCGGGTACGGCGCGGGCATCGCCTCGCCCGGGTGGTACGCGCATCTGTTCGCCGCCCCGGACCGGCCGGTCGAGCGGTGGCTGACCAAGGTGGCGGGACTGCTCCGGGCCGAGGACCAGCCTGTGTCGCCCGGGCACGTCATCGAGGCGGTGCGGCTCGCGGAAACCCTCGCCGCGCTGCGGGGCAGGCCGTTGCCCGGCCTGGGCGAGGCCACCGATGCCGTGCGGGCGGTGATGTGCGAGGGCTCCGACGTGCCGCTGGCGCTGGTGCGCGACCGGCTGGTCGTCGGTGACGTGCTGGGGGAGGTGCCGGACACGGTGCCCGCGGTGCCCTTGCAGCGGGACCTGGAGCGGACCCAGCGCCGGCTGCGGCTCGGACCCGAGGCGGACGAGCGGGAACTGGACCTCGACCTGCGCGAGGAGACCGGCGCGGAGCGCAGCCGGCTGCTGCACCGGCTGCGGCTGCTCGGCATCGATTGGGGACGCCCGGCCGCCCCGCGCTCCGGCACCGGCACCTTCCGGGAGACCTGGCGGCTGCGCTGGGAGCCCGAACTGGCCGTGCGCACCGCCGAGGCGGGGGTGTGGGGGACGACCGTGCCGGCCGCCGCGACCGCCAAGGCGGAGGCGGACGCGGTCGCCGCGCGCGGCCTCGCCGACGTCACCGCTCTCGCGGAGCACTGCCTGCTGGCCGCCCTGCCCGACGCCCTGCCGGTGGTGATGCGCGTCCTCGCCGACCGTGCCGCCCTCGACACCGACGTCGCCCACCTCGCG
Organism: Streptomyces sp. P9-2; assembly: GCF_051903975.1. Lineage (NCBI taxonomy): Bacteria > Bacillati > Actinomycetota > Actinomycetes > Kitasatosporales > Streptomycetaceae > Streptomyces > Streptomyces sp. P9-2. The sequence continues at coordinate 680,022 of NZ_CP192633.1, read as the reverse complement.
CAGGCGCTGCCCGCCCTGGTCCGCTCGCTACGCTACGGCGACGTCCGCGGCACCGGCACGGCCGCCCTCGCCGAGGTCGCCGCGGGCCTCGCCGAGCGGGTCTTCGTCGGACTGCCCCCGGCCTGCGCAGGGCTGGACGCCGACGCGGCCGAGGAGATGCGGGGCCATGTCGACGCGGTGCACGGCGCGCTGGGCCTGCTGGGCGACGTTCCCGCGGCGCGCGACGGGAGACTGCGTGCCCGCTGGCGGGCCGTGCTGCGGACGCTGTCCGCACGGGGCACCGTACCGGGGGTGTTGCGCGGGCGGGCCGTGCGGCTGCTGCTCGACGAGGGCGAGCTGGCGCAGGACGAGGCAGCGCGGCTCATGGGGCTCGTGCTGTCGCCCGGCACGCCCCCGGCGGACGCGGCCGCGTGGATCGAGGGGTTCGTCGGAGGCTCCGGCGGCGGGCTGCTGCTGGTCCACGACGAGCGGCTGTTCGGCCTGGTCGACCGGTGGCTGACGGCGGTCCCGGCGGAGGCGTTCACCGACGTGCTGCCGCTGCTGCGGAGGACGTTCTCGGCGTACGAGCCCGGGGTGCGGCGCACGCTCGGCGAACTGGTCCGCCGGGGGCCGGGACGGCACGACCGCACGGACACCGTCGCGGCCGGGGCGCCCGGCTTCGGGCCGGGCGTGGACGAGTCGCGGGCGGACGCCGTCCTGCCGGTGCTGCGGCTGCTGCTGGGGCCGGACGGCGACGAGGAGACGCACGGGGAGCGAATGGAGGTGCGGCGATGACGGACGACGCGGCGGGGGAGCGGCTGCGCCGGTGGCGGCTCGTGCTCGGCGGCGACACGGCCGACGGCACCGGACACGCGCTGTCCGGACAGGACGCGGCGCTCGACGACGCCCTCACCGCCCTCTACGGCAAGGACGACACCCCCACGACGGGGCGTGAACGGGCGGGCGGACTCGGGGCGTCGGCGCCGTCGGTGGCGCGCTGGCTCGGCGACATCCGCACGTACTTCCCCACCTCCGTCGTCCAGGTCATGCAGCGCGACGCCATCGACCGGCTCGGCCTCGGCACGCTGCTGCTGGAGCCGGAGATGCTGGAGGCGGTCGAGGCGGACGTGCACCTCGTCGGCACGCTGCTCTCCCTCACCAAGGCGATGCCCGAGACGACGAGGGAGACGGCACGCCAGGTCGTCCGCAAGGTCGTCGAGGACCTGGAACGGCGGCTCGCCACCCGCACCCGGGCCACCCTCACCGGCGCCCTCGACCGCAGCGCCCGCGTCCGCCGGCCCCGCCACCACGACATCGACTGGAACCGCACCGTCGCCGCCAACCTCCGGCACTACCTGCCCGAGCACGGCACGGTCGTGCCCGAGCGGCTCGTCGGCCACGGACGCGCCTCGCGGTCGGTGAAGAAAGAGGTCGTGCTCTGCGTGGACCAGTCCGGGTCGATGGCGTCGTCGGTCGTGTACGCCTCGGTGTTCGGGGCGGTCCTCGCGTCCATGCGGGCGGTCGCCACCCGGCTCGTCGTCTTCGACACGGAGGTCGTCGACCTGACCGAGCGTCTGGACGACCCGGTCGACGTCCTCTTCGCCACCCGGCTCGGCGGCGGCACGGACATCAACCGGGCCCTCGCGTACTGCCAGTCGCGCATCACCCGGCCCGCCGACACGGTCGTCGTGCTGATCAGCGACCTCTACGAAGGAGGGATACGCGACGAGATGCTCAAGCGGGTGGCGGCGATCAAGGCGTCCGGCGCGCAGTTCGTGTCGCTGCTCGCCCTCTCCGACGAGGGCGCGCCCGCGTACGACAGGGAGCACGCGGCGGCCCTCGCGGCGCTGGGCGCGCCGGCGTTCGCCTGCACGCCCGACCTGTTCCCGGAGGTGATGGCGGCGGCGATCGAGAAACGGCCGCTGCCGGCACCCGACGCGGGGACCGCCGGACCGGACTCCCCGCGCTGAAAACGGACATGAGTGCGCATCGGTGACACGGGGGTTGCGGAACTGAGGGCATCGCGTGCAAGGATCGGGGGCGTTCGATCGAGGACCCGTGAAGGTGTCCGGTGGTCCCCGCAGTCCTGAGAGGGAACGCCCTGTCGACCTGGTCAGCAACAGCCGTGCCCGAGGCCGCCGCGCGCGTGGTGCGCGCCGCGGCCCGCAGGCGTGCGGCTCGGCTGGCGCTGGTGGCGGGGGCGGTGTTCGCCCTGGGAGTGCTGTTCGGGGAACAGGCCGAGGCCGCGGACGGCCGGCCGTCCCCCGTTGAAGAGGTGGTGCGGGTCGACGCCGGGGGCGTCGGGTCCGTGCTGGACGGCCTCACGGCGGCGGGTGACGCGCCTGCGGTCCGGAAGCCGGCCGGTGGTGCGGGGCGCCTGGCGGATGACCGAGGTCCACGATCGGCCGCGCGGCCCGCGGCTGAGACGCGGTCCGGTCGGCAGGCCGTGGCCCGGTCGGGCACACCTTCCCTGGCCACGCCGGGCGGCCAGGTCGCGCCACCCCGGGCCGAGTCCGGTGCGCGGTCGGGGAAGCGGCCGGGCTCGCTGTCCCTCGGCGAAGTGGTGCGCGGCGCGGACGAGCGTGTGGTGCGACCTGTCGTCGAGCGGGTCGTGCAACCTGTGGTGGAGCACCCGGCCCCCGTGGAGACGCCTCTCGAGCGCGTCGTCCGGCCCGTCGGACAGGTGGTCCGTGGCGTGACCCGGGAACTGGGCGCCGTGACCTCCGCCCTGCCCGCCGTACCGCTCCCCGTGCCGGAGCAGCCCGCCGTGGTGCCGCCTCCGGTGTTGCCGGGGCTTCCCACCCTGCCGGCGACCCTCCCCGGGCTCGTGGAACCCCCCGCACAGCTCCTCCCCGCTCCCGTCGCCCCCGCCGGTCAGGCGCCCACGCCCCCGTCGGCCACGGCGGACACCCCCGCCGTACCCGTACCGGCTGCCCACGGCCCCCGGCCCTCCGCGGCCACCCCCGCGACCGCCTCCCAAGCGACCCCCACCACCCCCCGGCCCGCTCATCAGGCGACCCCCGCCCCGCCCCAGGCGCCCCCCGCCCCCGCCCCCACCGGCGACGGAAGGAGCGACGGCCCCCTGGGCAGCCGGACTGCCGCCGATCAGGGCGCCGCCCGGCACGCCGACGCCGGCGCCGTGCCCGCCGCCCACCGGCCCGTGCCCCGGCTCGTGCCGGGTGCCGCCGCGCCCGCGGAGACGCCCCGCACGCGCGAGCACAGCCGGGACGTGCACGTCCCGCCCGCCTAGGCCGTACGGCGAGCCCTCCCGCGCAGGCGCGCGCAGCCGTCCGTACGGACAGAATCCCCGTCCCGGCCCGAACCCGCCGTGGACCGGCCGTCCCGGCGTTCGCCGTTGCGCACCCGCCTGTCACCCGTTACTGACTCACGGGTAACAAAGGACTCCGCGGGGCATCAGGACCCGGACTGCCGAAAGCCGTCGGTTCGTCCGGCCGCGACCTCGCGGAGGGGAGGCCGGCCCTCATTGGGGAATGGGGGCGGGCCGCCCCGCAATCCCGGACCACGGGCGTCACGGCCCCGTCCGGGTTGTTCGGCAGGGCCTCACCGGGCCAACCCCAGCCCGGTGAGGCCCCTCACGCGCGGCACGCGGTGCCGGAGAAGCCGACATCATGTGACAGGTATCACCGCTCACGTGTGACTCGCGATTTAGAGGCTCCCCCCAAGCGGCGATAACCTGCGAGACGGACATGCCGCGCGCTCGGACACCGTGTGCGCCTCCCTTGTGACAGAGCGGACGTCACGTTGCCCTTCGCGGCACGCCCACGCATCCAACGAACCGCGAGATCACTGATAGGGACGGAAGCGCGTGGACCTGTTCGAGTACCAGGCGAGGGACCTCTTCGCCAAGCACGATGTACCGGTGCTGGCCGGTGAAGTCATCGACACGCCTGAGGCGGCCCGCGCAGCCACTGAGCGTCTCGGTGGCAAGTCCGTCGTCAAGGCCCAGGTGAAGGTCGGCGGCCGCGGCAAGGCCGGCGGCGTGAAGCTCGCCGCCACCCCCGACGAGGCCGTCGCCCGCGCGACGGACATCCTCGGCATGGACATCAAGGGCCACACGGTCCACAAGGTGATGATCGCCGAGACGGCCCCGGAGATCCTGGAGGAGTACTACGTCTCCTTCCTCCTCGACCGTGCCAACCGCACCTTCCTCTCCATCGCGTCCGTCGAGGGCGGCATGGAGATCGAGGAGGTGGCGGCCACCCGTCCGGAGGCCGTCGCCAAGATCGCGATCGACGCCATCGACGGCGTGGACGAGGCCAAGGCCCGCGAGATCGTCGAGGCCGCCAAGTTCCCGGCCGAGGTCGCGGACAAGGTCGCCAACGTCCTGATCAAGCTGTGGGACACCTTCATCAAGTCGGACGCCCTCCTCGTCGAGGTCAACCCGCTGGCGAAGGTCGCCTCCGGCGAGGTCATCGCCCTGGACGGCAAGGTGTCGCTCGACGACAACGCCGAGTTCCGTCACCCCGAGTACGAGGAGCTCCAGGACAAGGCCGCGGCGAACCCGCTCGAGGCCGCCGCCAAGGAGAAGAACCTCAACTACGTCAAGCTCGACGGCGAGGTCGGCATCATCGGCAACGGCGCGGGTCTCGTCATGAGCACCCTGGACGTGGTCGCGTACGCCGGTGAGAAGCACGGCAACGTCAAGCCGGCGAACTTCCTGGACATCGGCGGTGGCGCCTCCGCCCAGGTCATGGCCAACGGTCTCGAGATCATCCTCGGCGACCCGGACGTCAAGTCCGTCTTCGTCAACGTCTTCGGCGGCATCACCGCCTGCGACGAGGTCGCCAACGGCATCGTCCAGGCCCTGAAGCTGCTGGAGGACCGCGGCGAGAAGGTCGAGAAGCCGCTCGTCGTGCGCCTCGACGGCAACAACGCCGAGCTCGGCCGGCAGATCCTCACCGACGCCGACCACCCGCTGGTGCAGCGCGTCGACACCATGGACGGCGCGGCCGACAAGGCCGCCGAGCTGGCCCACGCCGCCAAGTAAGCACTCAGGACGAGGACACAACACACCATGGCTATCTGGCTCAACAAGGACAGCAAGGTCATCGTCCAGGGCATGACCGGCGCCACGGGCATGAAGCACACCAAGCTCATGCTCGGTGACGGCACCAACGTCGTGGGCGGCGTCAACCCGCGCAAGGCGGGTCAGACCGTGGACTTCGACGGCACCGAGGTACCCGTCTTCGGCAGCGTCAAGGAGGCCGTCGAGAAGACCGGCGCCAACGTCTCCGTCATCTTCGTGCCGGAGAAGTTCACCAAGGACGCGGTCGTCGAGGCCATCGACGCCGAGATCCCGCTGGCCGTCGTGATCACCGAGGGCATCGCCGTGCACGACACGGCCGCGTTCTGGGCGTACGCCGGCAAGAAGGGCAACAAGACCCGGATCATCGGCCCGAACTGCCCCGGCATCATCACCCCGGGCGGCTCGAACGTCGGCATCATCCCCGGCGACATCACCAAGCCGGGCCGCATCGGCCTGGTCTCGAAGTCCGGCACGCTGACGTACCAGATGATGTACGAGCTGCGTGACATCGGCTTCTCGACCGCCGTCGGCATCGGTGGCGACCCGATCATCGGCACCACGCACATCGACGCGCTCGCCGCGTTCGAGGCCGACCCCGACACCGACCTCATCGTGATGATCGGTGAGATCGGCGGCGACGCCGAGGAGCGGGCCGCGGCCTTCATCAAGGAGAACGTGACCAAGCCGGTCGTCGGCTACGTCGCGGGCTTCACCGCGCCGGAGGGCAAGACCATGGGTCACGCCGGCGCCATCGTCTCCGGTTCCTCCGGCACCGCGCAGGCGAAGAAGGAGGCCCTCGAGGCCGCCGGCGTCAAGGTCGGCAAGACGCCGACCGAGACCGCCAAGCTGGCGCGCGCGATCCTCGCCGGCTGAACCGCCGGCGCGACAGCGCATCGTACGGGTGGGCCCGTTCCCCTGGTGGGGGACGGGCCCACCCGTCGTTTGCCGTACGTACGTGGCGGTGGCTCAGCGGGCCTGGGGAGTGAGGCGTTCCGGGCCGTCGAGCAGGGCCTTGCGCAGCTGGTCGCGCAGCTCCCGCTGCTCGTCCGAGAGCGGGCCCGGCGCCACCCGCGGCGGCACGCCCCGCACCGTCTCGCCCGGCGGCACGGGCGGCTCGTAGTGCGTGGGCGCCGTGTGCAGGGTCATCGCCGTGCTGCCGATGAGGACGACGGTCACGGCCGCCGCCGTCCGCGTCCACAGGCGCGCCCGGCGCTCGCTGCCGACGCGTACGGCCGCCGGCTCCGCCGCCCGTGTCCGCCCGGTGGACGCCAGTTCCGCGAGCCGGTCGTGCAGCTCACCTGGATCGGCCAGTTCCGGCATCCGCTCCGCGAGGACCTCCCTCGCGTACATCAGCCGCCCGGCCGCGGCCCGCGTGCTGGCCTCCGTCTCCGCCGCCGTGTCGGGCAGGTCCAGGCCGACGCCGTCGTACAGGACGAGCGTGCGGCGGTACGGCGGCGGGAGGCTCAGCAGGGCGTCCAGCAGGGCGCGGTCGGCCTCGTCGGGCGGTGGGGGCTCGGGGTGACGGTAGCGGCGGCGGAAGCGGTGCCAGGGGGAGAGGGCCCAGTTGTGCGAGGCAGCCCGCACCCACCCGGCCGGGTCCGGATCGCGTGCCACCTCCGGCCAGTGGTCCCACGCCCGCTGGAAGGCCCTCTCCACGGACTCGTGCGCGAGGTCGCGGCGCCCGGTGAGGAGGTACGCCTGCCGGACGAGGGCGGGGGCGCAGTACGCGTACAGCGCGTCGAAGGCCTGGGCGGGCGTCAGATACGGTCCCGCGTCCCGGCCGACGGGAACGGACCCTGATGCGCGCTCCCGCCCGGACGGGCGCAGATGCCGAGCCCAGGAGGGGCGCGGGCGCTCACGCCGCCGAGGCACGGGTTGCTGCTCCGAGGCGGCGCTGCTCCCCGGGTCCTCTTCTGACGGCGTGTCCGCCCCCGTCGGGGTCAGATCGAACTCCGTGGGGTCCGAGGCCGTCTCTTGGAACGTCACCCCCTCTGCGCCCTCCGGTGTCTGACGGGCGGTGTCCTCCGCCCACGTGGACAGAAGTTCGGCGTACGCGACCCTGTTGCGCCCCCGAGGTGTGCTGCGGCCCGACTCCCAGGCGCGCACCGTGTCGGGGCGTACCCCGAGCCGCTCCGCGAGCTGAGCGCGTGTCAGTGCGTGGGCCTCCCGCAGGCGTCGGCGTTCGTTCGGCGGGGGCAGCGGAGGGGCAGGGCTCCGCGTCACTGGGCGTCCCTCAGTACAGAAAAGTACATAAACGTATATTGAGCGACACAGCCGAGCTTCGCCCGTTACGCCCGTGAAGCGCGTGTCGTTGGGAGCATGGCGGGCGTGATCCAGACGACCGTACGCCGATCGATGCCGGCCTCCCTTCTCATCCGCGTGCGTCACCGTTCGCCCGGGCTGGCCTCCGGCCTTGCCGGGGGCGCCCTCGCGGCCGGGCTGGGCCTGGCGGCGTTCACCGTGCTCGTGATGCTGCTGTGGGTCAGTTCGCCCTACCCGGACAGCGGACCCGGTGGCGCCCTGCATGTCGCGGCGGCCCTGTGGCTGCTCGCGCACGGCGCCGAACTGGTCCGTGTCGACACCCTCTCCGGCGTCCCCGCCCCGATGGGCGTGCCCCCGCTGCTGCTCGCCGTGGTGCCGGTGTGGCTGCTGCACCGGGCGGCGCGGGACACTGCCGAGGGAGGCGTCCGCGACAACGCCCCGCTGGTGCCGGGCCGTATCGCCTGGGCGGGCGTCGTCCTCGGCTACCTCGCCGTCGCCGCGCCCGCCGCCCTCTACGCGGCCGGCGGCGCCCTGCGGCCCTCGTGGACGTCGACGCTGGTGGGCGTGCCGCTGGTCGCGGTGGTGGCCGCCGGGACGGGGGTGTGGACCGCGTACGGGCGTCCCAGCGGGCCGCTGGAGCAGGTGCTGGGCGCGGTGCTGCCCCGGGGCGTACGGCACCTGGTGCTGGGCCCGGACGGCCGTCCCGGTGTCGCGGCGCGCGCGGCGGCGGCCGGAGCGACGGTGCTGGTGGCGGGCGGTGCGGTGCTGCTGACGGTGTCGCTGGGATGGCACCTCGGCGAGACACGGGGGGCGTTCGGACGGCTGACCGAGGGATGGTCGGGGTGGCTGGCGGTGCTGCTGCTCTGCGTCACGCTGCTGCCGAACGCGGCGGTGTGGGCGGCGGCGTACGCCCTCGGCCCCGGTTTCCTGCTCGGCGCCGGTGTCGTGGTGACGCCGCTGGGTGCGCGGGCCGCGCCGCTGCTGCCGCCGTTCCCGCTGCTGGCGGCGGTACCGGACCCGGGCGCGGGCACCGCCCTGCACGGGGCGGTGGCGGCGCTGCCGCTGACGGCGGGGGTCGTGGTGGGGTGGTTCGTCGGGCGGGGGTCCGTGACGGGCGGGGGGCGCCACGGCATCTGGACGACCGGGCGGACCGCCGGCGCGGCGGCGTTCGCGGCGGGGCTGTGCGGGGTGCTGCTGGCGGTGCTCGCCGGTCTTGCGGGCGGCCCGCTGGGCACGGCCGCACTGGCCCGCTTCGGCCCGGTGTGGTGGCAGGTGGGCCTGGCAACGGCGGCCTGGCTCGGCCTCACGGCCACGATGACAGCCCTGACGGTACGGGCATGGCGCCTCCGGCGGTCGTACGGCCGGGGCGTACGCGAGCGCCGTGCCGCCCGCGCGGCCGCACCGAGGCGCCGCCCGCCCCTGCGCACACGGCTGCCGCGAGCCACCTGGCTCAAGCGGAAGCCGAAGCGAAGCACCCCGGCCCCCGCCGCGGACGAGGAGCCCTATCTGCTCCTCGACGCCGACGAGGACGACCTCGGTGTCGCCCCAGCCCCCCTGGGCCTCCCTCCGCGCCCGGACCCCCCGGGCGACCTCCCGGCCCCCGAGAGCACCGAACCCCGCCCACCCGCCTGAGCGGGCGAACGAGGTTCGGCGGAAACCCGAAGAGCGAGGTCGCCCGGACCCCCCGGGCGACCTCCCAGCCCCCGAGAGCACCGAACCCCGCCCACCCGCCTGAGCGGGCGAACGGGGTTCGGCGGAAACCCGAAGAGCGAGGGTCCGACGGACGCCCCCCTCAGCCTTCCTCGTCCAGCAGTCCCCGCAGCTGCTCCGGCAGATGGTCCCCGCAGGACTGCCGCGCCTGCTGCGTAAGTGCGTCGCTCGTGCACTCGTAGTAGTCGCTGTAGACCAGGCGGGCGCCGAAGACGCCGGCGACCAGGAGCAGGGCCAGGCCCGCCGTGACCAGGCCGCTCACCGCCGCCGTGGTCTGCGGGCGGCCCTTCTGCTCGGACGCGGGGACGTCCGGGTCCTGCCCGCGCGGCTTGGCGCGCAGGGCGCTGATGCCCCAGTACAGCGCGAGCGCGCCCAGGAGCAGCGCCAGGTAGGGCCAGTTGAAGAGGGCGAAGAAGAAGGCCCACATGCCGCCCAGCAGGGCGTACCGCGCGCGACGCTGGGCCGGGTCCGTGGGGTCCCAGCGCATGCCCGGCCCCTGCGGGCCGCCGCCCTGGCCCTCGGGGCCGCGCGGGCGCTCGCCGAAGCCGCCGGGGGAGCGGCCGGGCTGCCGGTCGCTCCAGTTGCGGCCCCACGGGGAGCGGCCGCCGCCCTGGCCCTCGCCGCCCGAGGGGTGGCGGGGCTGCCAGGGGCGGTCGGGCGTGCCCTCCGGCGGGGGCGCGAACGGGTTGTCGTCCTGGCCGTCGCGGCGGTCGTCGCCGCCCTCGCCGCCCTCACCGCGGGAGGAGTCGGGGGGTGAGGAGCGGCGCTCCCGCAGCAGCACGGCGCCACGCTCCCCTCCCTGGGCCGACTGCTGGGGGAACGTGAGGAGTCGCAGGCTGCGGTCCGGCATCAAGTGAGCGTCTTCCCCTTTGTGAAGCACGGCGTGGGTGCGGTGTGACCGCCTCGCACGACGTATCGACTACGAGTGAGCGGTGAGCTGGTGCGTTCCCGTCAGCTCCGCGCGGCCCGGGTCCGTCGCCCTGTGAACGAACGGTGCGCGGTCGGCGTTCCCGTGCGCCCCGGTGTCCAGGACCTGCGTACCCCGGCCGGCTCCTGTCAGACGCTACCTTCCGGCCACGCCCCCGTCCCGTGGGGGCCCGTCCGGAGTGCCGGTATCGTTGCTGCCGGTCGGCCGCTTCGTAGGCTTCCCCGTATCAGGGGGCGCGAAGCATTCGTAGGAATGTACAAAGCGCTGTGCCGCCGGCCGTGCAGACGCTCCCCGAGAAAGGGCCCCACCGTGGCCGCCAAGCCCGTGGCCGAGCGCGCCAGGCGTCGTCTCGTCGTGCTGGTCTCCGGATCCGGCACCAATCTGCAGGCGCTCCTCGACGAGATCGCCGCCGTCGGACCCGACGCCTACGGGGCCGAGGTCGTCGCCGTCGGCGCGGACCGCGAGGGCATCGAGGGCCTGGCCCGGGCCGAGCGCGCCGGGCTGCCGGCCTTCGTGTGCAAGGTCAAGGACCATCCGACCCGCGAGGAGTGGGACGCGGCGCTCGCCGAGGCCGTCGCCGCGTACGAGCCCGATCTCGTGGTGTCCGCCGGGTTCATGAAGATCGTGGGGAAGGAGTTCCTCGCGCGCTTCGGCGGGCGGTTCGTGAACACCCACCCCGCCCTGCTGCCCAGTTTCCCGGGAGCCCACGGCGTGCGGGACGCGCTCGCGTACGGCGCCAAGGTCACCGGCTGCACCGTCCACTTCGTCGACGACGGCGTCGACACCGGTCCGATCATCGCGCAGGGCGTGGTGGAGGTCCGGGACGAGGACGACGAGAGCGCTCTGCACGAGCGCATCAAGGAAGTCGAGCGAAAGCTGCTCGTCGAGGTCGTGGGGCGCCTCGCCCGCAACGGCTATCGCATCGAGGGACGAAAGGTAGTTATCCAGTGACCGCCGAGAGCAACAAGCGGGCCATCCGACGGGCGCTCGTCAGCGTCTACGACAAGACCGGCCTCGAGGATCTCGCGCGCGGCCTGCACGAGGCCGGGGTGGAGCTGGTCTCCACCGGGTCCACCGCCGCGAAGATCGCCGCCGCGGGCGTCCCCGTGACCAAGGTCGAGGAGCTGACCGGCTTCCCCGAGTGCCTGGACGGCCGCGTCAAGACGCTGCACCCCAAGGTGCACGCCGGCATCCTCGCCGACCTGCGTCTCGCCGACCACGAGCAGCAGCTCAAGGACCTCGGCGTGGAGCCGTTCGACCTGGTCGTCGTGAACCTCTACCCGTTCCGCGAGACCGTCGCCTCCGGCGCCACACCCGACGAGTGCGTGGAGCAGATCGACATCGGCGGCCCCTCGATGGTCCGCGCCGCCGCCAAGAACCACCCGTCGGTCGCCGTCGTCACCAGCCCCGCCCGCTACGGCGACGTCCTCGCCGCGGTCCAGGGCGGCGGCTTCGACCTCGCCACCCGCAAGCGGCTCGCCGCGGAGGCCTTCCAGCACACGGCCGCGTACGACGTGGCCGTGGCGAGCTGGTTCGCGTCCGAGTACGCGCCCGTCGACGACTCCCGATTCCCCGACTTCCTCGGCGCCACCTGGGAGCGCAAGAACACCCTCCGCTACGGCGAGAACCCGCACCAGCCGGCCGCGCTGTACGTCTCCGGCACCGGCGGTCTCGCCGAGGCCGAGCAGCTGCACGGCAAGGAGATGTCGTACAACAACTACACGGACACGGACGCCGCGCTCCGTGCCGCGTACGACCACGACGCCCCGGCCGTCGCGATCATCAAGCACGCCAACCCGTGCGGCATCGCGACCGGCGCGGACGTCGCCGAGGCGCACCGCAAGGCGCACGCCTGCGACCCGCTGTCCGCGTTCGGCGGCGTGATCGCCGTCAACCGCCCGGTGTCCAAGGAGATGGCCGAGCAGGTCGCGGAGATCTTCACCGAGGTCATCGTCGCCCCGGACTACGAGGACGGCGCGCTCGAGGCGCTCACCAAGAAGAAGAACATCCGCGTGCTGCGCGCCCCGCAGGCGCCGTCCGCCCCGGTCGAGGTCAAGCCGATCGACGGCGGCGCGCTGCTCCAGGTCACCGACCGCCTCCAGGCCGAGGGCGACGACCCGTCCACCTGGACGCTGGCCACCGGCGAGGCCCTGTCCGAGGCCGAGCTGGCCGACCTGGCCTTCGCCTGGAGGGCCTGCCGCGCGGTGAAGTCCAACGCGATCCTGCTCGCCAAGGACGGCGCCTCGGTCGGCGTCGGCATGGGCCAGGTCAACCGCGTCGACTCCGCGAAGCTGGCGGTCGAGCGGGCCGGCGCCGAGCGTGCCCGCGGCTCCTTCGCCGCCTCCGACGCGTTCTTCCCCTTCCCCGACGGCCTGGAGATCCTCACCGAGGCCGGTGTGAAGGCGGTCGTCCAGCCGGGCGGCTCGGTCCGCGACGAGCAGGTCGTGGAGGCCGCGAAGAAGGCGGGCGTGACGATGTACTTCACGGGGACGCGGCACTTCTTCCACTGATCCCCCGGCCGGCCGAACGGCGGTGGCCCCGGTCCTTCCCGGACCGGGGCCACCGCCGTCCCGCGTGCCCGCGTCAGCAGGGGCGCAGGGACCAGATCGGGTCCCAGGTGGCCGTGCCGGACTCGTAGGCCGTGGACGTCCAGCGGACGCTGCCGTCCTTGTTGTAGAAGCGGGCGACGGTGCCCGGGGTCTGGTTGTTGGTGAAGGGGCCGTCGCCGGTCCAGTTGCTCAGCTCCCACGTCTGGCACTTGTAGAAGTCGAACTTGGTGCCGTTGACGATCATGCACAGGTGGCCGTAACCGCAGGACAGGGCCTTGGTGTTCGCCTTGCCCTTCGGGGCCTCGGTGACGGTCAGGCCGTCGTAGCGGACCGCGTCGGCGGTCACCCGCACGGGCTTGGCGTCGCCGCCCAGCACCCGCTCGGCCGTCTGCTGCAGCGAGGTGACCCGGGTGCCGTCCGGGTCCGGGGCGGCGGTGGCCGCGACCGAGCTGCCGGCGACGAGGGCCGTGGCCGCGACGAGCAGCGCGGCGGATTTGAAGGTGTTCACTGTTTCCCCCAGGAACGTACCGGTCGGTGCACCGCGGAGGCGGCGCGTTCACACCGTGCCGGGGGAGCGGGCCGTCCGGTACCTCGCACCTGTGAGGGTCACCTCCGGCCGGGCGGGGTGTACTCCTTCAGGTAATGGGCGACACGGTCGGCGTACGGGCGGTACTCGGCGGGGACGCCCCTCGCCTGGTTCACCCTGCGCCACGACGTGCGGTAGGCGGTGGCGATCAGCACCCGCCGGTCCTCCCGCAGCGCGTCGTCGAGGCGGGGCGCGATCCAGCACAGGTAGCGGCCCATCGCGGGCACCGACTCGGCGGGCGGGAAGGGCGGTTCGGGCACGGTCTCGCCCGGTGTGCCGTCCTCGTTCATCCACCAGCGCAGCACCTTCGGCGTCCAGCGCGCGATGCCGTACTCGTCCTTGGCCGGGTCGGACAGGTCGGGGTCGAAGTCGTTCTCCACCTTCAGCATGGCCGCGATCAGCGGCGCGCTGACGTCCTCGCTGCGGCAGTCGCGCGCGGTCTCCACGATCAGCAGCCGGTACGCGGCCGGCACGCCCCGGCCGGTGCGCAGCACGTCGGCGCCGTACGTCGCGGAGGCGTCGGTGCTCGCGCCCGGCTCCCCGTCGGACAGGGCCCACCGGTCGACGCCGTACCCGAGGACGGCCACCGCGGCGGTCGCCAGGGCCGCCGAGACGGCGACCGCCCGCCGGGAGCGGCGCCGCGCGGGCAGCAGCCGGGGCAGCCGGAACGGGCGTCCCGCGCCGGCCGCGTCCCGCACCCGCCGCAGCAGCTCCTCCACGCCGATCCGCTCCGCGTGCGTACGGGACAGACAGGCGCGGACGATCTCCCGCCAGGCGTCCGGGAGTTCGGGGGAGAGCCGCAGCTCGTCGGTGCCGGAGGCGTAGGCGGCGGCGGCCGTGCGGCGGGCCGCCGGGGTGGCGCCGGGCAGCGGGAACACCCCGGTGAGCACGAGATGGGCGAGCACGCCGAACGCCCACACGTCGGCCGACCCGCGGATCTGCCGGCCCCGCTCGCCGATCTCCGACCACAGCAGCTCGGGCGGGGTGTAGTCGGGCGTGGAGAACGCGGACGTGTAGGCGTGCGTGCCCTCCAGCTCGGCGGCCATGTTGAAATCGGCGAGGCGGACCGAACCGTCCGTCATCAGCAGCACGTTGGCCGGTTTCAGATCGCCGTGCACCCAGCCCGCCCGGTGCAGCTGCGCAAGCCCCTCGCAGATCTGGGCCAGCAGGCCGGGACCCGCGCCGGGCCGGGGCGAGGCGTCCAGCAGCGCGGCCAGCGAGCCCTCCGCCTTCTCCAGCACCAGCACGGTGGCGCCGTCCAGCTCCGGATGGCCGGGGTCGTCGACGGTCAGCGTCTCGAACATCCGGACGAGGTGCGGCTGCTTCAGCCGGCGCAGCACGTCCACCTCCCGCTCGGCCAGCTCGCGCAGGTGGTGCAGCTGGCGCGGGGTGCGGGTGCCGGTGGGCAGGAACTTCAGCGCGACGTCCCGCGGCCCGTCCCCGCCGCCCCCGGTACGGCGGCCGGCGTACACGCTGCCGAACGCGCCCGTCGCGATCGGCTCGCGCACCTCCCACGCGCCCACCCGGTACCCCTTCGGCACCGGCACGGCGTACGTCTCCGTCACCGGACCCCCTGGCGGAGCGGGGCCGCCAGGACCGTCAGGTCGTCCTCGCGGACCAGGTCGAAACGGAGCGCCAGGGAGACCAGCGACTCCTTCTTGCCGTTCAGCCGCGGACCCGGCTCCGCGGTGTCGGGGCCGGGCTTGAGGCGCAGCTTCACCGCCAGGTAGTCGATGTTCCACTGCACCGCCGTGCGGGACGCGGCCGGCCACAGCGGGCGCAGGCGCTCCACCACCTGCTCCACCGTGGGCAGCGGCGCGTGCGGCGCCCCCCGCAGCCGCGGCTCGCACAGCGCGGCCAGCACGGCGAAGTACCGCTTGGAGCGGTCCAGGGAGAAGGCGGGCGCGGTGGCGGTCCCGTCGTCGCAGGCCTCGAAGCGGACGTGCTCGTGGCAGGGCGCCCACACCTCCAGCGGCAGCAGGTCGCCGCAGGCCGGCAGCACGATCCGGGAGAACTCGAACGGTACCGGCGCGTCCAGCCGGCCCGGCCCGACCTTGATGTGCTCGCCCGCGCCCTCCGGGTTCTCCACGACGTACGTCTGCTCCCGGCTGAGGTTGCTCAGCAGCCAGAAGGCGCCCTGCGCGGTGATCTCGCCCGCTCTGCGGGACACCCCTTCATGCGCGATGCGCAGGCCGTCGCCCTGCGGGGAGCGGCCGAAGGAGAGGCGCTCGCCGGGCGCCAGACGGAGCCGGTCACGGCGTCCCGGGTCCTCCGGCACGGTCGCCGGAGGTACGACGATGAGGCTGTACACGATGCATCCCCCCATGCCTGACAGCTACTCGGCCAGGGTAGGGGGCCGCCCCGCCGCCGGACCTCCCCCGATCGGGTGCGGCGGGGGTGCGGGGCGGGATTGGCGTGAAAGGCGCGGTCCGCCCCGGGACGCGCCAAGGCCGCGTCCCCCGTACGGGGCGGACACGGCCTTGAGGTGGAACGTCGGACGGCTCCCCGGTGGTCAGTACCTCGGGCGCCGGAACCACTCGGCGCTCGCGCGCTTCGCGCAGAACACGATCACCAGGATCGACACGACCCAGAGGACCAGGCCCAGCAGGTAGATGGCCAGCGCGAAGAGGCCGCTGACTATCGCGAAGGAGGCGTACACGATCGAGCAGACGCGGACCGAGGGGCCGCCCTTGGCGTACTGCAGCAGGAGGACCAGGCCGAGGATGGCGAAGACGGCGGCCAGACCGGCGAAGAAGACGATGACACCCTTGCCCAGGTCGGCGTACCGCTCGACCTCGGCGTCGCCCGTGATGCCGGCCTCGCGCATCGACTCGTCCCACTTCGCCAGCGCCACGCCGTACACGGCCGCGATGATCACGTGTGCGAGCGCGATCACTCCGACCAGGATCTGCGCGGCGCGCGTGATGCCGGGCATCTGGGCCGGGACGTGACCGCCGCCGTAGGGCTGGCCCACCGGGGGCGCCGACGGGTAGCCGTAACCGGGCTGCGCGGGCTGGCCGGGCTGCTGGGGGTAGCCGTAGCCGGGGCCGGCCGGGGGCTGCTGGGGCGGCTGCCCGTAGGGGTTGTTCGGGTCGCCGAAACTCATGGCGGTTCTTCCTCCGTTGCGCTTCTGGTGCGGGGACGACGCGAGGCACGGCGCGGAGGAAGTACTACAGATGCGGTCCGTCCCCCCGGTTCTGCCCGCGGCACTGTGCGTTCATCGTTCTTGACCGTTCCTTTCCTTGTCCAGCGGTACGACATATGTGTTGTGCAAGTGCAACATCGCGATCTTGCTCGTATTGCACCCGATGGTGATCGAATGCCCTGCTACGGCGCCGTGCCCGCCCGGAATGCGGGCTGATTGGAACAGGGGGCCCGTCATCCGCGAGGATGGGGTCATGACCGCCCAGATTCTCGATGGCAAGGCCACCGCAGCCGAGATCAAGTCCGATCTGACCGCCCGCGTGGCGGCGCTGAAGGAGAAGGGCGTCACGCCCGGCCTCGGCACGATCCTCGTGGGGGACGACCCCGGCAGCCAGAAGTACGTCGCCGGCAAGCATCGCGACTGCGCCCAGGTGGGCATCGCCTCCATCCAGCGCGAACTGCCCGCCACCGCCACGCAGGAGGAGATCGAGGCGGTCGTCCGCGAGCTGAACGAGGACCCGGCCTGCACCGGCTACATCGTCCAGCTGCCGCTCCCCAAGGGCATCGACGAGAACCGCATCCTCGAGCTGATGGACCCGGAGAAGGACGCCGACGGCCTCCACCCGATGAACCTCGGCCGTCTCGTCCTCAACGAGCCCGCCCCGCTGCCCTGCACCCCGAACGGCATCATCACCCTGCTGCGCCGCCACGGCGTGGAGATCAAGGGCGCCGAGGTCGTGGTCGTCGGGCGCGGCGTCACCATCGGCCGTCCGATGCCGCTGCTGCTGACCCGGCGCAGCGAGAACGCCACCGTGACCCAGTGCCACACCGGCACCCGTGACCTGTCCTCCCACCTGAAGCGCGCGGACATCATCATCGCCGCGGCCGGCAGCGCCCACCTGATCCGCCCCGAGGACGTCAAGCCGGGCGCGGCCGTCCTGGACGTCGGCGTCTCCCGCAGCGCCGAGGGCAAGATCGTCGGCGACGTCCACCCGGGCGTGGCCGAGGTGGCCGGCTGGGTCGCGCCCAACCCCGGCGGCGTCGGCCCGATGACCCGGGCGCAGCTGCTCGTCAACGTGGTCGAGGCGGCGGAGCGCAGTGTCGGCTGAGCGGAAGGCACCGGACGCTCCCGAGGCCCCCGCGGCGGCGGAGGAGTCCCCCGAGGACGTCACCGTGCGCGACGCGGTCAGCGCGCCCGACGCCGAGGGCGCCCCGCGCCGCGCCACCCGTAGGTTCCCGCTGTTCACCCGGGACACCGCGCGCCCCGAGGGCGGCGGCCGCGCGGCCCCCGGCGACGCCCCCGCGCCCGCCCGGCAGTGGCCGATCCTGGCCGTGCTGCTCACCGTGGGCCTGGGGCTGCTGCTGACCGCGCTGGACGTGTTCCGGGTCGGGCTGCTGATCACCGGCGCCGCGCTGCTGGCCGGGGCGGTCCTGCGCTGGGTGGTGCCGGACGTCGGCATGCTCGCCGTGCGCTCCCGCTTCACCGACATCGTCACCTACGGCGGCCTGGGCCTGGTGATCGTGCTGCTGGCGCTGATGATGCAGCCGGACCCGCTGCTGCGGTTCCCGTGGCTGCAGGACATGCTGCACTTCACCGTCGACGGCTGAGCCGCCCGTACGGCGGTGGCTGAGCCGCCCGTAAGGCGGTGACGGCGGCCCGTCCACACCCCCGTGAGAGGACGGGCCGCCGCCGCGCACCACGTTGCTGCACGGCGGACGGTCCGATCAACGGCGGTCCGGCCGCTGTGGCACGGAAGTGACCGTTCCGGTACGCGCCCCGGAATCCCCGTACGCCCTTGCGATGACTCCGGGGCCTGTTCGCGACACGGGTGTCCGCGCAGGGAGGATGTGGCCGCGGACGCCTCCGCGAGGGGCGTCGGGGTGGTAGGACAGGAAGACGGTGGGACGGTCATATCGGTCCGGTGCGTCCGGTGTTCAGGTTCCGGGGTTCCGTTCGGCCGGGGGGCCGACCGGTGGGACACTGGAGCGCAAGCGACTGGGCGTGCAACGCCGCACGCGCCCTGTTGCTCCCGTGCGCCCCCACCCCGGGAACTGAGACCCGTCCCGGCGGCATCCCTGTGGGTAGCCAGACGGGACGTGGCAAGGGGCACCATGCGCGAGGGAAACACCAGCACGAACCGGGGGACAGAGGGGGAGAGCAATGCCTCGTTGGAAGGCCTTGCCGGATGAACTCGATCCGCAGATCAGGGAGTTCACCAGTCAGCTCAGGCGGCTGGTGGACCGCAGCGGTCTGAGCGTCGCGTCGGTCGCCGACCGCACGGGTTACAGCAAGACGTCCTGGGAGCGCTATCTGAACGGCCGGCTCCTCGCGCCCAAGGGCGCGATCGTGGCGCTGGCGGAGGTCACCGGGACCAACCCGGTGCACCTGACCACCATGTGGGAGCTCGCCGAGCGCGCGTGGAGCCGCTCGGAGATGCGGCACGACATGACCATGGAGGCGATCCGGATCTCGCAGGCGCGCGCCGCGCTGAGCGAGCTGGCCGGGCCGCCGTCGGGCGGCGGACGCTCCAGCGGAGGCGGCGCCCGTACGGGGGTCGCCGGGCCTGCCGGGGTGTCGCCGAGCGTGCCGCCCCAGCCGACCGCCACCGACGTGCGTGACGCGTCGGGCAGCGGCAACTCCTGGGGGGTCGTGAACCCGGAGGCGGGTTACCCGGGGGCGTACGGTCCCGGGGCGCCCGCGGCCGGGGGGTACGGCCCGCCGCCCGCGGAGCCGTCGGGTCGGGGCGGCGGTTCGGGCCGCCCTGCGGGCAGGCGGCGCACGGCGACGTTCCTCGTCGGGGCGCTCGGCGCGCTCGTCGTGGTCGCCGCCGGGCTGTACGTCACCCAGACCCAGGGCGACAAGAAGGAGGCCACGCCCTCCCCGTCGCCCACCGTCACCAAGGAGGCGCCGCTGCCTCCCGGCGTGAAGTGCAGCGGGAAGAGCTGCGCGGGCAAGGACGCCGAGGTCATGGGGTGCAGCGGCGACCTGGTCACCACGGCCGGCACCGCGGTCGTCGGCGCCACCACCGTCGAGGTCCGCTACAGCGAGGTCTGCGCGGCGGCGTGGGGACGCATCACCCAGGCCACGCAAGGGGACACGGTCGAGATCACCTCGGGCACGTCCCAGCAGACCGACTCCGTCGACGCCCCGGGTGACACGGTCGCCTACACGATGATGGTCCCGGTCACCTCGGCGACGGAGGCGAAGGCTTGCGCGGTGCTGGCGGCGACGGGGGAGAAGGGCTGCACGGACTGACGGTCCCTCCGCCCTGACGGCAGGGGCGGCCGAGCCCCGGGGCCGCCGCAGCCCTCTCGCCCGGCCACAACGGCGTTCGTCAGCCCGGCCGTCCGGTTGCCCGGCGCCCGGTCGCCCGGTAGTCGGGTCGGCGGGACTTGGCGCAGGGGCCGGTTTCCGGGGCGCCGGGGCCGGCGGGGCTTTCCGGCCGGCGTAGCCGGTTCCCTCGTTCGCGTAGGCCGTACGGGGCATGACATGTGAGGGAACCGTGGGGACGTGAATGCGGACGTCAGGGGCGGGCACGCGAGAAGTACCCCCATGGGATACCGGCATGTTCGGTCCCGACGGCGGCCGCCCCGCCCCTACCTCTCCCGGACGGAGCGGCCGCCCTTTTCCCTCACCTCTCCGCCAGCCCGGCCGGCTGCTTCTCACCTCTCCGCGCGTCCGGCCGGGTTCCCCTCACTTCTGCGCCAGCCCGGTCGGCTGCTCCCCGCCACTCTGCCGAGCCCGGCCAGGTGCTCCTCACCTCTCCGTCAGCCCGGCCGGGTTCCCCTCACTTCTGCGCCAGCCCGGTCGGCTGCTCCCCGCCACTCTGCCGAGCCCGGCCAAGTGCTCCGCACCTCTTCCGGCGCCCGGCCGGGATTTCCGCACCTCTCCGCCGAGCCCGGCCGGGCTTCTCACCTCCGCCGCCCGGCCGGGCGTGTGCGACGTGCGCGTGGCCGGGCCGTCACTCTGTGGGGCGGGCCACAGGGAGCCCGGCCGTGCGGGGCGGTGGATGCGCGATAGCCTGACCGCTGGATCTCTCTTGACGCCAAGAGATCGATCATTCGAATCGGTGATCGATCATCGTGGCGGGCACCGGTCACGAGCCGGAGCGGGGATCACGCACCAGGGGGCAGGGACCGCCCCACCGCCAGCTGTCATACGGAGAACGCCATGACCCGCACTCCCGTGAACGTCACCGTCACCGGCGCGGCCGGCCAGATCGGTTACGCCCTGCTCTTCCGCATCGCCTCCGGCCAGCTGCTCGGCGCGGACGTGCCGGTCAAGCTGCGCCTGCTGGAGATCACCCCGGCGCTCAAGGCCGCCGAGGGCACCGCCATGGAGCTGGACGACTGCGCGTTCCCGCTGCTGCAGGGCATCGAGATCACGGACGACCCGAACGTGGCCTTCGACGGCGCCAACGTCGCCCTCCTCGTCGGCGCCCGCCCCCGCACCAAGGGCATGGAGCGCGGTGACCTCCTCGAGGCCAACGGCGGCATCTTCAAGCCGCAGGGCCAGGCCATCAACGCCCACGCCGCGGACGACATCCGCGTCCTGGTCGTCGGCAACCCGGCCAACACCAACGCCCTGATCGCCCAGGCCGCCGCCCCGGACGTCCCGGCCGAGCGCTTCACCGCCATGACCCGCCTGGACCACAACCGTGCGCTGACCCAGCTCGCGAAGAAGACGGGCTCGACGGTCTCCGACATCAAGCGCCTGACCATCTGGGGCAACCACTCCGCCACCCAGTACCCGGACATCTTCCACGCCACGATCGCCGGCAAGAACGCCGCCGAGGTCGTCAACGACGAGAAGTGGCTGGCCGAGGAGTTCATCCCGACCGTAGCCAAGCGCGGCGCCGCCATCATCGAGGCCCGCGGCGCCTCGTCGGCCGCCTCCGCCGCCAACGCCGCCATCGACCACGTCTACTCCTGGGTCAACGGCACCCCGGAGGGCGACTGGGTCTCCATGGGCATCCCGTCCGACGGCTCCTACGGCGTCCCCGAGGGCCTCATCTCCTCCTTCCCGGTCACCGTGAAGGACGGCAAGTACGAGATCGTCCAGGGCCTGGAGATCAACGAGTTCTCCCGCACCCGCATCGACGCCTCCGTCAAGGAGCTCGAGGAGGAGCGCGAGGCGGTCCGCTCCCTCGGCCTCATCTGAGCCCGGCCCCCACGGCCTTCGCGGGGCCCCGTACCGGTTCGTCCGGTGCGGGGCCCCGCTCGCGTCGTCGCCCCATCGGTCCCTGTGGTCAATCCGGTTCGCACCTGACCGCCGTTGCTCTATTCTGATGCCCCGTCACTCCACGTGGTCGTGACGTCGATTCGCGTATCGGGGGATCCGCGTGAGCACTGCCTTCGTGCCCCAGCAGCAGCCGCAGCACCCGGACGGGACGCCGGACGGCCCGCCGCCCGTGCCCCCGTACGCCAGCGAGGCGTCCCGGCTGCTGTGCGCGGGGACCTACCTGGACCCCGGCTACCGCGACCGGGTCATCGAGGAGCTCTACCTCCACGAACAGCGCGTCGTCGCGCCCTCCCTCGGCTTCGACGCCGCCCGCGTCCTCGCCCACGCGCTGCGCGCCCGGCGCCTGGAGATGCTGTGGGCGGCCGCCGTCGTAGGACTGTGGATCGTCGGCGCCCTGATCAGCGGCAACCTGCTCCTCTACTTCGTCTGGCCCAGCCTGATGCTCGCCGCCGCGCCCCTGTTGCGCGGCCGTGACGCCCGGCCGCCGTGGTACCGCTCGCTCGTCGCGTTCGTCGCCCGCTGGGGCGGCCGCGTGGTGACCGTGTTCGCGTTCGTCACCCTGTTCTCCGTGGCGCTGGGCGAGGGCGGTGGCGAGCCCTCGTACTCCTCCTCCTCGTCGTCGTACGGGTACTCCGGCGACGAGGACGTGCTGGGGGCGCTCACCAGAGGGTTCTCCGGGGACGCCAAGCCCTGGCAGGGGTGGTTCGGGATCGGCGTGCTCGTGGTCATCGGCCTGTGCGTCGCGGGGCGCCGTACGCAGTTCGCGCGGGTGCTCGCCGCCGAGCTGTCCCCTGCCCGGTTCCCGGACGCGGCCGGCGACCCCGCCGAGCGGCACGAGGGGACCCGCTTCCGGCGGCTGTCCCAGCGGATCCGGCTGGAGCAGCACACCCCGCTCGTCATGTACCACGAGGCCCGTCCGTTCTGCGGGGCCGGCACCGCGTACGACACCTGGGTGCTCGCCGTGGAACTGCGGCCCGACGAGGACGCCGACCAGCAGCCGCTCAGCAACCGCGCCATCCTCGACCGGGTCCGCCCCCTCATCGAACAGCTGCGGCTGCCCGCCGAGCACGCCGGCCCCGGCGTACGGGACCGGCTGCGGCGGCTGGAGATCGACGAGTGCGTGTTCCTGCCCGTCGAGGGGCTGCTGCGCCGCGACCAGGCGCCGTACGGGCCCGCCGACTTCGAGCGGCACCGGACGCGGGCCGTCGAGGAGGGCGGCGAGAAGCGGAGGCACTTCCTGCGCGTCCGGGTCGCCGGCTGGGAGGAGGAGCTGGTCGTCACCGTCTTCGTCCGCGTCCACACCCAGGGCCGGATGCTGATGCTGGAGATCGCGCCGCACGTGCTGCTGCCGGTCCGCGCGGACTTCAAGGACGCCGACCGCACGGCGCACCAGTTCCTGCACGACCTGACGGGCCGCATCGCCGGCTCCGCCGTCCTGGTGCCCCGCTCCGCCGGCGACTCGCTCATCACCCTCGGCCGGGGCGCGGCCTACCTGTGGCGGCTGCTCACCGGCGGCCACGCGCACGCGCTGCCCGACGGGCCCGCGCTGTCCGTGCGGGAGCTGGCCGCGGCGCCCGCCGGGTCCACGTTCCAGGACATGGACGTCGCCCGGTACCTGCGCAGCGTGCAGGACCGCATCAGCCGCGGGGTGCGGCTGGCGCTGGGCGAAGCGGGCTACGAGACCGGTGAGTTCGTGCAGAAGATCGTCAACATCAGCAGCGGCGCCGTGCACATCGGGCGCGCCGACAACTCGTCCTTCGCCTTCGGTGACCACGCGCGCGCCGAGACCACGACCGGCGGCCCCGGGCTGCGGAAGGGATCCGACTGACATGGCATCCGACGAACCGAACGTGAGCATCGGCCGTGCCGACAACTCCTCCTTCGCGTTCGGCGCCCACGCCCGCGCGGAGACGCACAACACGGCGGCTCCGGCGCGCGACGAAACCGCCGAGCAGCTGCTGGCCGCCGTTCAGGAACTGCGCGCGGACCTCGCACGGCTGCGGGAGAACGAGCAGGTCGCGCGGCTGGACTCCACGCTGGCCGACACCGAGGAGGAGATCACGCGTACCGGGACGGCCGGTGAGGGGCGGATACAGCGGCTGCGGGAGGCGCTGACCGATGCGCAGAGCATTCTGACGCTGTTCTCGTCGGCGGGGGCCGTCGCCGGGCTGCTGGGGATGTGAGGCGCCGTGACCGGGGGAGAGCGGTACTGGAACGAGGACGCGCAGCGGTGGGAGGGCGGCGTCGGCGGCGGTACCCCCTCGGTGACTCCGCCGCCTCCTCCGCCGTCCTTCCAGCCGGCCGTGCCGGCGGGTGCTCCGGGCGGGGTGACCGACCCCGATGCCCCGCGGGGTGAGGGGTGGTCCGTTCCGGAGCCGCCGAGGCCGGGTGAGCCGGGGGAGTTCAGCGCCGGGCGGCGGCGGGTGGTGTGGGGTGTGCTGGGCGGGGCCGCGGTCGTGGGGGTCGCGGTGGCGCTGGTGCTGAGTCTGGTCGTGGGGGACGACCGTGCGGGCGGTGCGGCGGACGATCGCGCGGGGGGTACGAGTACGAGCGCCCCGCAGGAGTCGCCGTCGCCCACGCCGGTGGAGGAGTCGGAGGCGGTGCCCACGGAGTCCTCCGGGTCGCCCTCTGCCGACCCGTCGGCGCTGCCCGAGGGGTTCGAACTGCATCACGACGCGGAGGGGTTCACCATCGCGCGGCCCACGGGGTGGGAGCGGGAGACGGTGCCTTCGCAGCACGGGTTCGACGTGGTGAACTACCGGAGTCCGGACGGGTTCCGGCGGCTTCAGGTGTACGAGGTCGCGGAGTCCTCGCCGGAGGAGTCCTTCGAATTGTACCTGTCGGACGAGACGCCCAAGCCGGACGGGTTTCAGCGGGTCGAACTGGTGAGGCTGGACGCGGGGGCCGAGGGGTTGCGCCTGGAATACCTCGCCGATTCGCTGCGGGGCGAGCCGGAGGTCGGCAGCTGGCACGTCCAGGACGTCCGCTTCCGGTCGCCGGAGGACGGGAAGGTGTACGCGGTGGCCGCGTACGGGGCGCCTACGGATGGGGTGGACCCGGAGTTGGAGCTGGCGCTCCTGGCGTCGGAGTACTTCTGTCCTCCGTCGGCGACGTGCGGCTGACCTGACGTCCCGTCGGTTGCGGCGGGCCGGGGGTGTCGGCGCGACTCGGCGCCAACGAGGCGCCGCCGCGCCCACCCGTGCCGCCCTGAGGGTACGTCCCAGGCCCATAAGGCACTGGGGGAGGCACGACTGCCCGTAGTCGTGGAGGCGCCCCGAAGGGGCGCGGGGAACTGCGAGGCCAGCCATGGACTGGCCGCACCCGGCGTTGAAGGGTTGCCGCTGCCGACCCGTGCGGCGGCGTGCCGACGGCGGAGGCGTCCTTGAGAGGCGCGGGGAACTGCGCGACCAGCCATGGACGCCCCGCACCCGGCGTCGAGAGGCTCCGCAGGCCCCTGCGTGACGAAGCGCACTCCGTGCAGAGATTCCGCATGACTTCCGCCCGGCAGGGCAGGCGCACCCGGTCTCGGGGGTAGCAGGCATGTGACCCACGGGCGCGGAGAAGAACGGAAGGCAGTAACCGATCATGGCGGACAGCACAGTTTTGCGGGCGCGCGACACCATTTACGCGGGAGGCGAGTGGCGGGCCGCCGTCTCCGGGGCCACCCGGGAGATCCTCGACCCGGCGGACGCCCGGCCGTTCGCCCTGGTCGCGGAGGGCGACGAGAAGGACACCGACCTCGCGGTGGCGGCGGCGCGCCAGGCCTTCGACGAGGGGCCCTGGCCGCACACCCCCGTCGCCGAGCGGGCCGCGCTGCTGCGCCGCGTCGCCGACCTCCTGGTCCGGGACCGCGAGGAACTGGGCCTCCTGGAGGCCAGGGACGCCGGCAAGACCGTCGAGGAGGGCCGCGTCGACATCGACTGCGTGGCCGACGCCTTCCGTTACTTCGCCGACCTGGTCGCCGCCGAGGCGCCCGGCCGGGTCGTGGACGCGGGCTCGCCCGACGTCCACAGCGTCGTCGTGCACGAGCCGGTCGGCGTCTGCGCCCTGATCACCCCCTGGAACTACCCCCTGCTGCAGGCAAGTTGGAAGATCGCCCCCGCGCTCGCCGCGGGCAACACCTTCGTGGTCAAGCCCAGCGAGATCACCCCGCTGACCACCGTCGCCCTGATCGGCCTCCTCACCGAGGCGGGACTGCCCGCCGGCGTCGCCAACATCGTCACCGGCCCCGGTCGCACCGTCGGCGCGCGGATGGCCGAGCACCCCGACGTCGACCTGGTCTCCTTCACCGGCGGGCTGGTCAGCGGCACCAAGGTCGCCCAGGCCGCCGCGCCGACCGTGAAGAAGGTCGCCCTCGAACTCGGCGGCAAGAACCCCAACGTGGTCTTCGCCGACGCCTGCGCCACCGAGGAGGGCTTCGACACCGCCGTCGACCAGGCCCTCAACGCGGCCTTCATCCACAGCGGCCAGGTCTGCTCCGCCGGCGCGCGCCTCATCGTCGAGGAGTCCGTACGGGACCGCTTCGTCGCCGAACTCGCCCGCCGCGCCGAGAAGATCCGGCTCGGCCGGGGCACCGAGGACGGCGTGGAGTGCGGCCCGCTCGTCTCCGCGCAGCAGCGCGAGAAGGTCGAGGCGTTCGTCGAGTCCGCGCTCAAGGAGGGCGCGGTGCTGAGGTGCGGCGGCAAGCGGCCGGAGCCGGCTCCCGAGCGCCCCGCGTCCGGCTACTTCTACGAGCCGACCGTCCTCGACCGCTGCCACCGCGAGATGCGCGTCGTACGCGAGGAGGTCTTCGGACCGGTCCTCACCGTCGAGACGTTCCGCACCGAGGACGAGGCCGTCGCCCTCGCCAACGACACCGAGTACGGCCTGGCCGGCGGCGTGTGGACGTCCGACCCGGGCCGCGCCCGCCGCGTGGCCGGACGGCTCCGCCACGGCACCGTGTGGATCAACGACTTCCACCCCTACCTCCCGCAGGCCGAGTGGGGCGGCTTCGGCAAGAGCGGGACGGGGCGCGAGCTGGGCCCGGCCGGACTCGCGGAGTACCGGGAGACCAAGCACGTGTATCAGAACCTGGCGCCGGCGCCGGTTCGGTGGTTCCGCGGCTGACAGCTTGCACCGCCGGTGTCGTGCACGCCGTGGGGCGTGGGCGGCGCCGGCGTGGCTGGTCGCGCAGTTTCCCGCGCCCCTTCGGGGCGCTTCAGCCATTGGAGTATCTCCATGACCCAGGACACACCTGTCTACGACTACGTCGTCATAGGCGGCGGGACCGCAGGTTCCGTCATCGCCTCCCGACTCACCGAGAACCCCGACGTCACCGTCGCCGTCATCGAGGGCGGTCCCAGCGACGTCGGACGGGACGACGTGCTGACGCTGCGCCGCTGGATGGGCCTGCTCGGCGGTGAGCTCGACTACGACTACCCCACCACCGAGCAGCCACGCGGCAACTCGCACATCCGGCACAGCCGCGCCCGCGTCCTCGGCGGCTGTTCCTCGCACAACACGCTCATCGCGTTCAAGCCGCTGCCGTCCGACTGGGACGAGTGGGAGCAGGCGGGAGCCAAGGGCTGGGGCGCCGTGCAGATGGAGGCGTACTACGCCCGGCTGAAGAACAACATCGTCCCGGTCGACGAGAAGGACCGGAACGCCATCGCCCGCGACTTCGTCGACGCCGCCCGGAACGCGCTCGAGGTGCCCCGCGTCGAGGGCTTCAACAAGAAGCCGTTCAACGACGGCGTCGGCTTCTTCGACCTGGCGTACCACCCGGAGAACAACAAGCGGTCGTCCGCGTCCGTGGCGTATCTGCACCCGGTGATGGACGAGCGGTCCAACCTGACGCTGTGGCTGGAGACCTGGGCGTACAAGCTGGAGCTGAACGGCACCCGCGCCGAGGGCGTCCATGTGCGGACCAAGGACGGCGAGGAGGTGCTGATCCGCGCCCGCAACGAGGTGGTGCTGTGCGCCGGGGCCGTCGACTCGCCGCGGCTGCTGCTGCACTCCGGCATCGGGCCGCGTGAGGACCTGGAGGCGCTCGGCATCCCCGTGGTCCACCATCTGCCGGGCGTCGGCGAGAACCTGCTCGACCACCCCGAGTCGGTGATCGTGTGGGAGACGAACGGGCCCATCCCGGAGAACTCGGCGATGGACTCCGACGCCGGTCTGTTCGTGCGCCGCGACCCCGAACACGCGGGCCCCGACCTGATGTTCCACTTCTACCAGATCCCGTTCACGGACAATCCGGAGCGACTGGGCTACCAGCGGCCGGAGTTCGGGGTCTCCATGACGCCGAACATCCCCAAGCCGAAGAGCCGCGGCCGGCTGTACCTGACCAGCGCCGACCCCGAGGTCAAGCCGGCGCTGGACTTCCGGTACTTCACCGACGAGGACGACTACGACGGCCGCACCCTCGTCGACGGCATCCGCATCGCCCGCGAGATCGCCAGGACCGAGCCGCTCGCGCACTGGCTCAAGCGGGAGGTGGCGCCCGGTCCGCACGTCACCGGTGACGAGGAGCTGAGCGAGTACGCCCGTAAGGTCGCGCACACCGTCTACCACCCGGCCGGCACCTGCAAGATGGGCGCCGCCGACGACGAGACCGCGGTCGTCGACCCCGAGCTGCGCATCCGGGGGCTGCAGGGCATCCGTATCGCCGACGCCTCCGTGTTCCCGACCATGACCGCCGTGAACCCGATGATCGGCGTGCTGATGGTCGGCGAGCGTGCCGTCGATCTGCTCGGCGGTGATGCCCGATGAGCGCGGCGACCGCGGCCGTTCCCGCCGCCGAATCCGCCCCCGCGTCCGATGCGGGGGCCCCGCCCGTCTTCTCCGTCGAGGGACTGTGGAAGGTCTTCGGGCCCCGCGCCGACAGGGTGCCCGCCGACCCCGGGCTCGCCTCCCTCGACGCGGCCGAGCTGCGCGCGCGGACCGGCTGCACGGCCGCCGTGCGGGACGTCTCCTTCGACGTCCGCAAGGGCGAGGTCTTCGTCGTCATGGGCCTGTCCGGCTCAGGCAAGTCCACGCTGGTGCGCTGTCTGACCCGGCTGATCGAGCCGACCGCGGGCCGGATCGGCATCGACGGCGAGGACGTCCGCGCGATGGACCGGACGCGGCTGCGGGAACTGCGGCGCCATCGCGCCGCCATGGTCTTCCAGCACTTCGGCCTGCTGCCGCACCGCACCGTCCTCGACAACGTCGCCTACGGCCTGGAGATCCAGGGCATGGGCCGCGCCGCGCGACGCGAGAAGGCCGCCGAGGTCGTCGCGAAGGTGGGCCTCGCCGGCATGGAGCAGCGGCGGCCGGCTCAGCTCTCCGGTGGTCAGCGGCAGCGGGTCGGGCTGGCCCGCGCGCTCGCCGTCGACCCCGAAGTGCTGCTGTTCGACGAGCCGTTCAGCGCGCTCGACCCGCTGATCCGGCGGGACATGCAGGACGAGGTGGTGCGACTGCACCGTGAGGAGGGCCGCACGATGGTCTTCATCACGCACGACCTCCAGGAGGCGCTGAAGCTGGGTGACCGCATCGCGCTGATGCGCGACGGCCGCGTGGTGCAGTTGGGCACGCCCGAGGAGATCGTGGGCGCGCCGGCCGACGACTACGTGCGGGCGTTCGTCCAGGACGTGCCGCGTGAACAGGTCCTGACCGTCCGCACGGCCATGCGTCCCGCCTCGCCGGCGGAGCAGTCGGCCACGGGCCCGGTGGTCGCCCCCGGCACGACGGTATCGGAGGCCATAGAAACGGTCGCCACGGCCGGCGCGCCTGTCCGCGTCGTGGACGCGGGCGCGTGCGTGGGCGTGGTGGACGCGGAGTCCCTCCTCAACGTGGTGGCAGGCCACCCGGCCCCTGCGACACCCGGCGCGGCCGCGGACACGCGTGCGGACACACCCGCCGCTGCGGACCCCGTCGCCGCCTCGCCGGTGGCGGACGCCCCCGCCGAGGCCGCGGACCGCACCGCCGCCGACCCGGACACGGACCGTCCGGCCGACGGGGCGACGGGAAGCCCGGCCGCCTCCGGAGACGGCGCGACCGCCTCCGCTGCCTCGGGCGCTTCAGCGGCAGCCCCTGGCGCCTCGTCGCCGGAGGCGGACGGCCGCGCCGCCGGAGGGACCGGTCGGCCGGCCGCTCCCGGCACGGACGCTGCCGCCGGTGGCGCGACCGTGTCCGCCGCCCCGGACGGTTCGGCCGCGGACTCCGGCGCCTCCTCGCCGAAGGCGGACGCCCCCGCCGACGCGGCGACCGGCCGGCCGGCCGGTCCCGGCGCAGGCGCGGACACTCCCGCCGACGCCGCGACCGCCTCCACCACCCCGGACGCTCCGGCCGTCGCCGGAGGCGAGAAGGCATCCGCCGGCCGAGGCGCGGCCCCGTCCGCCTCCGCTGTCGGCGAGGCACCCGCCCCCGCCGACGGTGCGACCACCTCCGCCACATCGGGCAGTTCAGCCGTCGCCGGAGGCGAGAAGGCATCCGCCGGCCGAGGCGCGGCCCCGTCCGCCTCCGCTGTCGGCGAGGCACCCGCCCCCGCCGCCGACAAGGCCCCGGCCCCCGCCGCCGGTGCCGGTGAGGAGTCCGTCTGATGGCGGCTCTCACCGCTGCCGTGGGTGACACCCCGGCGCCCGGCGTGTTCCGGAAGCCCGCCGTGCGGAAGCTCGGCGTGTTGCTGCTGATCGCCGCCGTTCTCGTGCCGTTGGCGGCAGGGCGGTGGGGGAGCGGGGCGTGGCCCGGGGCGTTGACCGTCGATCTGTCCGGGCCGCTCGGGACCGCCAGTGACTGGATCGTCGACAACCGCGACTCCCACCCCCTGTTCCTCCACTTCCTCGGCCACGTCAGCAACGTCGTCGTCATCGCCGTACGCGCCGTCTATCTCGCCCTCCTCGCCGTCGGCTGGGCGGGAGTGACGGCCGTGGCCGCGCTGACCGCCTGGCGGGTCGCGGGGATCCGGCTCGCGTTCGGGACCGCCGCCGCGTTCCTCGCCTGCGGGCTGCTGGGCATGTGGGTGCCCACCATGCAGACGCTCGCGCTCATGGTGGTCGCGGTCGCCGCGTCCGTCGTGGTCGGCGCGCTGCTCGGGCTCGCGGCCGGGCTGTCCGACCGTATGCACCGGGCCCTGCGCCCGGTCCTCGACACCATGCAGGTCCTGCCCGCCTTCGCCTACCTCCTGCCGGTCGTGCTGGTCTTCGGCATCGGCGTCCCCGCGGCCGTGCTCGCCACCGTCGTCTACGCCGCCCCGCCGATGGCCCGGCTCACCGCGCTGGGGCTGCGCGGCGCGGACAAGGAGGTGCTGGAGGCCGTCGAGTCGCTCGGGACGACCGCGCGCCAGCGCCTGCTGACCGCCCGTATCCCGCTGGCCCGTAAGGAACTCCTGCTCGGCCTCAACCAGACGATCATGATGGCCCTCTCCATGGCCGTCATCGCGTCCGTGATCGGAGCGGGCGGCCTCGGCGACCGCGTCTACCAGGCGCTCGCCTCGGTCGACGTGGGCGCCGCGCTCGCCGCGGGCATCCCGATCGTGCTGCTGGCGGTCGTCCTCGACCGGGTGACCGGCGCGGCCGGCGCCCGCCTCGGCGACGCGCCCGCCCCGCACGCCCGCCTGCTCGGCGTGTGCGCCCTGGCCGCCGCGGTCGTCGTCGCGGCCGCCGGACGGTTCGCGGGCCGGCTGGAGTGGCCGGAGAGCTGGGTCGTCGGCATCGCGGAGCCCGTCAACCGGGCCGTCGACTGGATGACCGCGCACCTGTACTCGGGCGTGCCCGTGGTCGGCGGCACCGCCGACTGGGCGGGCCGTTTCACCACCTGGGTGCTCGACCCGCTCCGCGACGGACTCCAGTGGCTGCCCTGGTGGAGCGTGCTGCTGATCGTCGCCGCGCTGGCGTGGCTGATCGGCACCTGGCGCACCGCGCTCACCGCCGTGCTAGCGATGGCCGCCATCGGGGTGCTCGGCGTGTGGGGGCCGTCGCTGGACACTCTGTCGCAGGTCCTCGCCGCCGTCGCCGTGACCCTCGTCATCGGCTTCGCCCTGGGCATCGCCGCCGCGCGCAGCGACCGCGTGGAGCGGATGCTGCGCCCGGTCCTGGACGTGTTCCAGACGATGCCGCAGTTCGTGTACCTGATCCCGGTGGTCGCCCTGTTCGGCGTGGGCCGCGCCCCCGCGGTCGCCGCCGCGGTCGTCTACGCGCTGCCCGCCGTCGTCCGCATCACCGCGCAGGGCCTGCGCCAGGTCGACCCGGCCGCCCTGGAGTCGGCGCGCTCGCTCGGCGCGACCGGCGCCCAGCAGCTGCGGCAGGTGCAGCTCCCGCTGGCCCGCCCGGCGCTGCTGCTCGCCGTCAACCAGGGCGTCGTCCTGGTCCTGGCCGTGGTCATCATCGGCGGCCTGGTCGGCGGCGGCGCCCTCGGCTACGACGTCGTCTTCGGTCTCGCGCAGGGCGACCTGGCGACCGGTCTGGTGGCCGGCGCCGCGATCGTCTGCCTGGGCCTGATGCTCGACCGGGTCACCCAGCCCACCGGACGCCGTACGACGAAGGGAGCGTGACATGCGGATCCGTACGACGCCCGCCGTGGCGGCGGGCTGCGCGCTCCTGCTGCTGACCGGCTGCGGGGCCGCCGACATGACCAAGCAGTCCTCGCCGTTCGCCAACGCGCGCGGGGCGAGGACGGTCACCCTGTCGGTGCAGTCCTGGGTCGGCGCCCAGGCCAACGTGGCCGTCGCCCAGTACCTGCTGGAACACGAGCTGGGCTACCGCGTCGACACCGTGCAGGTCGACGAGGTGCCCGCCTGGGACGCCCTCAGCCAGGGCCGTGTGGACGCGATCCTGGAGGACTGGGGCCACCCCGAGCAGGAACAGCGGTACGTCGAGGACAAGAAGACCATCGTGGGCGGCGGCGACCTGGGCGTCACCGGGCACATCGGCTGGTTCGTGCCGACGTACTTCGCGAAGCAGCACCCGGACGTCACCGACTGGAAGAACCTCGACAAGTACGCGGATCAGTTCCGCACCGCGGAGAGCGGCGGCAAGGGCCAGCTCCTCGACGGCTCCCCCTCCTACGTCACCAACGACAAGGCGCTGGTGAAGAACCTGAAGCTGGACTACTCGGTGGTGTTCGCCGGCTCCGAGGCCGCGCAGATCACCCAGATCCAGCAGTTCGCCAAGGAGAAGAAGCCGTTCCTCACCTACTGGTACACGCCCCAGTGGCTGTCCGAGCAGGTGCCGATGACGGAGGTGAAGCTGCCCCCGTACAAGGAGGGCTGTGACGCGGACCCGGAGAAGGTCGCCTGCGCCTACCCGCACACCCCGCTGCAGAAGTACCTCAACGCGGACTTCGCGCGCGACGGCGGCAAGGCGGCGGAGCTGCTGCGGAACTTCCGGTGGACGACCGAGGACCAGAACGAGGTCTCCCTGCTGATCGCCGAGGAGAAGCTGTCGCCGCGCGAGGCGGCCGAGAAATGGGTGGACAGCCACCGTTCCGTCTGGGAGAAGTGGCTGCCCTGAGACGCGGCTGGGGCCCGTCCGGCGGATCAAGTCGGGGGAAAGGCGCGGCGCCTTGCAACCCCGCGTCCCCGGCGAGATCCGCCGGACAGGCTAGTGGTGCTGTCCCGGCTGGTAGTGGCCGGGCGTCATCCGGCAGGTCACGCCGAACCGGTTCCAGGCGTTGATCACCGCGATGGCGGCGATCAGCTGGGACAGCTCCGCCTCGTCGAAGTGGTTCGCGGCCCGCTCGTACACCTCGTCCGGCACGAAGCCGTCCGTGAGCACGGTGACCGCGTCGGTCAGCTCGATCGCGGCGATCTCCTTCTCCGTGTAGAAGTGCCGGGACTCCTGCCACGCGGAGAGCTGGATGATCCGCTCGACGCTCTCGCCCGCCGCGAGGGCGTCCTTGGAGTGCATGTCCAGGCAGAACGCGCAGTGGTTGAGCTGCGAGGCGCGGATCTTGACCAGCTCGGCCAGCTTCGGGTCAAGACCCTTCCGGGCCGCGACGTCCAGCCGGACCATCGCCTTGTAGACCTCGGGGGCGTGCTTCGCCCACTCCATGCGGGCGGGCTCCTCCGCCGCGTAGGGGACCGTCCCGGCCGTGTCGGTGTTCGTCATGCCGTCGACCCTAGGAGCCGGGCAGCCCAGGAGTATGGTCCAGTTCCATGGCGGAACGCTGGGCCACTTTCGGCATCGACCTCCATCTGGACCCGAGCGGGCCCGGGCTGCGGCGGGGACTCACCGACGCCCTGCGCGAGGCCGTCCGCGGCGGCCGGCTCACCCCCGGCACCCGGCTGCCCTCGTCCCGCGCCCTCGCCGCCGACCTGGGCATCGCCCGCAACACCGTCGCCGACGCCTACGCCGACCTGATCGCCGAGGGCTGGCTCACCGCCCGCCAGGGCTCCGGCACCCGCGTCGCCCCGCGCGCCGTCCCCGAACGCCCGGCCGCCCCCGCCCCGCCCCGCACCCCCGGCAGGCTCGCGTACAGCCTGATGCCCGGCACCCCCGACCTCGCCTCCTTCCCCCGCGCCGCATGGCTCAAGGCGACCCGCCGCGCCCTCGCCGCCGCACCCCACGACGCCTTCGGCTACGGCGACCCGCGCGGACGCCCGGAACTCCGCGACGCCCTCGCCGGCTACCTCTCCCGGGTGCGGGGGGTACGCGCCGACCCCGGGCACGTCGTCGTCTGCTCCGGCTTCGCCCACGGCCTCCAGTTGCTGTCCCGGGTGCTGCGCGCCCGCGGCGCCCGCACCCTCGCCGTCGAGCCGTACGGCCTCGACGCCCACTGGGACCTCGTCCACCGCGCCGGCCTGGAGACCGCGCCGCTCGGCCGGGACGCCCTCGGCACCCGCGCCCAGGACCCCGGCGACGCCGACGCGGTGCTGCTCAACCCGGCCCACCAGTTCCCGCTCGGCGGGGCGCTCCTCCCGGAGCGCCGGGCCGCCGTGGTCGAGTGGGCGCGCCGCACCGGCGGCCTGATCCTGGAGGACGACTACGACGGTGAGTTCCGCTACGACCGCCAGCCCGTCGGCGCCCTCCAGGACCTCGATCCCGGCCGGGTCGTCCACCTCGGCACCGTCAGCAAGTCCCTCGCCCCCGGACTGCGGCTGGGCTGGATGGTGGTGCCGCCCTGGCTGCTGCCGGACGTCGTCGACCACGGCGGCGGCATGACGGTGAGCGTGGTGGAACAGCTCGCCCTCGCCGAGTTCCTCACCTCCGGCGCCTACGACCGCCAGGTCCGCGCAGCCCGCCTGCGCTACCGGCGCCGCCGCGACGCCCTCGTGAAGGCCCTCGCCGCCGGGGCGCCCCACGTCCGCGTCACCGGCATCGCGGCCGGACTGCACGCCGTGCTCGAACTGCCGCCCGGGACCGAGGAGTCGGTCCGGCGGTCGGCCACCTGGCAGGGCCTCGCCGTGAAGGGCCTGGCCTCCTTCCGCCACCCCGACGTCACCGACCCCGCCGGCGACGCCCTCGTCGTCGGCTACGCCACCCCACCGGACCACGCCTGGACCGGCACGTTGGACGCGCTGCTGCGCTCCCTGCCGTGAGGGCGGCCCCGCGGCCTCTCGCGACCGGGGCCCGCGGCCTCTCGCGACCAGGGCCCGCGCCCTCTCGCGAACGGGTCCCGCGCCCTCTCGCGAACGGGTCCCGCGCCCTCTCGCGAACGGGTCCCGCGGCCTCCCGCGACCCGTACCTGTGGATCTTCCGTGAGCACCGACCGGGCATACCACACCGCACGGTGACAAACCGTCAGCGGGACAGCGGGCCGGGCCGGGGGCTCCCGTGCGGCCCGGGTGAACGGTCTCTAGGCTGTCCGCCGCGAGCCGGGCGGCACGGGAACGGTCCGGCGCGACACGAGGGGGAGCGAAAGGCATGGCGCAGACACGGCGACGGCTGCGGTCCAGCACGGTGGTGCTGGGCGGCATGGGTGTGCTCGCGGCGGCACTGTCGGCCTGCGGGTCCGATCCGGACCGGCGGTGCGTGGACCGCGACAGCTACACCATCGACGACGGGTACAAGGTCGTCTCCGACAAGCACTGCTCCGGCGGCTCCTCCGGCTCCCTCGGCAAGAGCAGGTCCCGCACCGCCGACGCCGACTGGTACTACGACGCCGACGTCAGCAACGGCTACGCCGACTACGGCACCTTCAGCCGCAGCGAGGCCGTCGACCGGGGCGGCTTCGGCTGCTCCGGCAGCGGCGGGGGCTGAGCCGCCGTGGAGCGGCGCACCATCGAGCCCCGCCCCGGCTGGCAGCAGACCGTCGAGGAGCAGGGGCTCATCTACCCGCTGACCCGCTACCCCGACGACACCCTGCGCCCCTACTGGGACGAGAGCGCCTACTACGTCTTCGAACTGGACGAGGTCGAGGCGCTCGAGGAGACCGTCGAGGAACTGCACGCGATGAGCCTGGCCGCGGCCGAGTTCATCGTCGCCGAGGACCGCTTCGCCGACCTCGGCATCACCGACCCGCGGGTCGTCGACGCCGTCACCGAGTCCTGGCGCCGCAGGGACGAACTGCCGTCCCTGTACGGCCGCTTCGACCTCCGCTACGACGGCACCGGCCCGGCGAAGCTCCTCGAGTACAACGCGGACACCCCCACCTCCCTGGTGGAGGCGGCCTCCCCGCAGTGGTTCTGGATGGAGGAGCGCTTCCCCGGCGCCGACCAGTGGAACTCCCTGCACGAACGGCTCGTCGACGCCTGGAAGAAGCAGTCCGCGCTGCTCCCGCCCGGCAGCCCGCTGTACTTCGCCCACACCGCGGGCGACGAGTGCGGCGAGGACCTGATGACCGTCGCCTACCTCAAGGAGACCGCCGAACAGGCGGGCCTGGAGACCGACTGGCTGTCCATGGAGGAGATCGGCTGGGACCGCCTCTCCGGCCGCTTCGTCGACAACCGCCTGCGGTTCATCCGCAGCATCTTCAAGCTGTACCCGTGGGAGTGGCTCACCACCGACCGCTTCGCCGACCACGTGCTCGACACCCTGGACCACGGCGGCGGCACCGGCTCCACCCTGTGGATCGAACCCGCCTGGAAGATGCTCCTCAGCAACAAGGCCCTGCTGGCGATCCTCTGGGAACTCCACCCCGGCCACCCCAACCTCCTCCCCGCCTACGTCGACGGCCCCCGCGAGCTCGCCGGCACCACCGGCTGGGTCGCCAAGCCGCTGCTGGGCCGCGAGGGCGCCGGCGTCACCGTGCACGAGCCCGGTGCCGCGCCGGAACTCCGCGACGAACCCTGCTGCTACCAGCAGCTCGCCCCGCTGCCCGACTTCGACGGCAACCGCGTCGTCCTCGGCACCTGGGTGGTGGAGGGCGAGGCCGCGGGACTCGGCATCCGCGAGTCGTCCGGCCTGGTCACCGACGGGTACGCCCGCTTCCTGCCGCACGTCATCCTCTGACCGGCGGCCCCCCGGCCGGCAGGGCGCCGGCCGGGGCGCCGGTCACTCCCGCATCGCGGACACCCGCCGCGCCGCTCCGGCCCACCCGGTAATCTGGCCCGCGGGCCGTGACTGGCGCGCTGGGATGGGACCAACCATCGGGGAGCGGCCCGCGAGAAACGTGCCGTGCGCCTGGGCCATCCGTACCGTGAACGCTGAACGCTACGTCCGGAGGTCCCCATGTCTGCCGAGCATTCGCTCACCCCCGAGTCCACCGCCTTCCGCTCCGCCCTCGACGTGATCCGCGCCGTCGAGCCGCGCGTCGCCGACGCGATCGGGCAGGAGGTCGCCGACCAGCGCGAGATGCTCAAGCTGATCGCCTCCGAGAACTACGCCTCCCCGGCCACCCTGCTGGCGATGGGCAACTGGTTCAGCGACAAGTACGCCGAGGGCACCGTCGGCCGCCGCTTCTACGCCGGCTGCCGCAACGTGGACACCGTCGAGTCGCTCGCCGCCGAGCACGCCAAGGAGCTCTTCGGCGCCCGTCACGCCTACGTCCAGCCGCACTCCGGCATCGACGCCAACCTGGTCGCCTTCTGGGCCGTCCTGGCCGACCGCGTCGAGGCGCCCTTCCTGGAGAAGACCGGCGTCCGCCAGATCAACGACCTCTCCGACGCCGACTGGGCCGAGCTGCGCCAGGCCTTCGGCAACCAGCGCATGCTCGGCATGTCCCTGGACGCCGGCGGTCACCTCACCCACGGCTTCCGGCCCAACATCTCCGGCAAGATGTTCGACCAGCGCTCCTACGGCACCGACCCGGCCACGGGCCTGATCGACTACGAGGCCCTGCGCGCCACCGCCCGCGAGTTCAAGCCGCTGATCATCGTCGCCGGCTACTCCGCCTACCCCCGTCTCGTGAACTTCCGGATCATGCGCGAGATCGCCGACGAGGTCGGCGCCACGCTCATGGTCGACATGGCGCACTTCGCTGGTCTCGTCGCCGGCAAGGTCCTCACCGGCGACTTCGACCCCGTGCCGTACGCCCAGATCGTCACCACGACCACCCACAAGTCGCTGCGCGGCCCGCGCGGCGGCATGGTGCTGTGCGACGACTCCCTCAAGGACCAGGTCGACCGAGGCTGCCCGATGGTCCTCGGCGGGCCGCTGCCGCACGTCATGGCCGCGAAGGCCGTCGCCCTCGCCGAGGCGCGCCGGCCGTCCTTCCAGGACTACGCCCGGCGGATCGTGGACAACTCCCGCGCTCTCGCCGAGGGCCTGATGCGCCGCGGCGCCACCCTGGTCACCGGCGGCACCGACAACCACCTCAACCTGATCGACGTCGCCACCTCCTACGGCCTCACCGGCCGGCAGGCCGAGGCGGCGCTGCTCGACTCCGGCATCGTCACCAACCGCAACGCCATCCCGGCCGACCCCAACGGCGCCTGGTACACCTCCGGCATCCGCATCGGCACCCCGGCGCTGACCACGCGCGGGCTCGGCACGGCGGAGATGGACGAGGTCGCCGGTCTCATCGACCGCGTCCTCACCACCGCCGAGCCCGGCACCACCAAGTCCGGTGCGCCGTCGAAGGCGTCCCACGTGCTCGACGAGAAGGTCGCCGACGAGATCGCGCGCCGGGCGACCGATCTGGTCGCGGGCTTCCCGCTGTACCCGGAGGTCGACCTCGGCTGAGGTCGCCTGCCGGCTCCGTCACACGTCCAGGAGTTCCTGGCGGGGGCCGTCGCTCCCTCGGTTCCCGCGGTCGCGTACGGCGGCCGCGCCCCGGAGCGCGTACGGGCGCAGTACCAGGGCCAGGACGGCTCCCGTCGCCAGGCCCGGTACCGCCCACCACCAGAGCGCTCCGCCGGTGTCGTCGTCCGTGGCGGAGGCCGCCGCCGGCGTGGGGGCTGTGTGCAGGTCCTCACGCGGGGTCGGCTGCGCCGCGGGCGCGGAGGCGCCGGTGGCCGTCACGCCCAACTGGGCGAGCAGGGCGCGGAGCTTCGCCGGCTGCTTGGCGCGGTGCCAGGCGCCGTCGTTGCCGTCCGTGATGCGGGTGGACGTGTGTATCCAGGCGTCCTGACTGCCGTCGGGGAGGGCGATCTGGTCCACCCGCCACGGGGTCACGTCGTGGACCATCCACGTCACGTTGATGTGCTGGCCGGAGGCCGTGGCGAGGTGGGGCGGCCTGGTGCGGGTGCCCTGGTGCAGGGGGCCGAGCAGGCGCTCGAGTTCTGTGTAGCGCTTGTCGGCGTAGTACAGGCTGGCGGTTTTGCCGGTGGTCGCCGAGACGATGAGGACGCTGGTGGGGCCTCCGGCGGTGGCGGGTGGGGTGGTCCAGGTGAGCAGGGCGAGGGTGGCGATCAGGATCGCCGTCAGGTGCCGTCTGGTGCCGTCCTTCCAGGTGTGCATGGCGGTCCCCCCATAGGGATGTCGAACCTCGTGCGGCTCTTTCCGTGAGCCGCCTGTCACTTTTGATACACCGGTCGGTCCGTCGGGGTTCCCATGGGGTTTCCCGCCCCCGCCGCCCCTTCCCTTCCCGTCCCTGGGGCTGCGCCCCAGGCCCCCTCATCGGCCCTGGCCGGCCTCGTCCTCAAACGCCGGACGGGCTGGAATCGCCGGTCCGGGACGGACCCCCGGGGCGTGGGGGAAGAGGGCGGTCACCTGCCGGACTCGGGGGTGATGGACGTCGCTATCTCTCGCGCCCGCACGCGGGACTCCACCCCCTCCAGGCGGAGGGTGACCCGGCCCGCCGGGCTCCACAGCAACGTCGGCCCCGCCGTCCGTTCCTCCCGCGTGAACCTGCGCCCCGCCCCGTCCACCATCCAGAACGTCAGCACATGCGCCCGTGGGAACCACAACCCCTGGCCCCCCACGTCCAGCCACTCCGGCTGCTCCCGGACCGTCTTCGTGAACGTGAAGTCCAGTCGGCCCGGGAACTGGTCCAGGCGGATCGTCCGGCCGGTGGTGTCCCTCCAGCACAGGCTGATCAAGGTCCGCCCGTGCGGCAGCGCGGCCACCGAGACCGTGTCCGGCGGGCCCAGCGCCTCCGGGACCACGGGCGAGAAGCCCGCCCGCCGGGCCGCCTCCTCCAGCCGTACCGGAGCGGTGCAGTCCGGCACCCGGGCGTCCGGGGACGGGACCGCCGACGGGTCGTGCCGTACCTGGACGCCGTGGAAGCCGAACCAGTCGCTCACCGTCGCCCGCACCGGGGGCGTCAGCACCAGCACCGTCAGCAGACCGCACAGGGCGGCCAGCAGGGAGCGCCAGCGGGTGCGCGACCAGTGGCGGACCGCACGCACGCGGGACCGGGAGGGCGGCTCCGGGACGGGGAGCTGCTCCGCGAGTATCCGGGCGACCACCCGCTCGGCCATCGTCTCCCCGCCGGCCGTCCCGTCCAGCGAGCGGCCGTAGGCCCGCAGCTCCTCGCGCAGGCGCCGCAGCTCCTCCTCCTGCCGTCCGCTCACGCCGGCGCACCCCCTTCCGGGAGCAGCCGCTGGAGCCTGCGCAGGGCGCGGTTCAGCCGGGACTTCACCGTGCCGCGGGGCCAGCCCAGGGCCTCGGCGGTCTCCCGCTCGTCCATCTCCAGCAGATAGCGGTAGGTGACGACCAGCCGGTGCTCCTCGCTCAGCTTCTCCAGGGCGGCCAGCAGGGCCGCGCGGCGCTCGGTCTCCAGCGTGGCGACGGCGGGGTCGGCCGACTCCGGTATCACCGGCTCCGCCCCGACGAGGGCCGCCTCCCGGCCGGCCAGGGTCGTCCTGCGTGCCGCCGCGCGCACTGTGTTCCTCGTCTCATTGGCCACGATGGACAGCAGCCACGGCCGGAAGGCCGCGCCGTCCCGGAACCGCCCCAGCGCGCAGTACGCCTTGACGAAGGCCTGCTGCACCACGTCCTCCGCGTCCGGCCCCGCCCCGAGCGCGGCGGCCGCCCTGAGCGCGATGCCCGTATGGGCGCGCACCAGCTCCGCGTACGCCTCCGGCTGCCCGGCGCGTACGCGTGCGATCACCGCGGCCTCATCGACGATGCGGCCCCCCTCCCGCGTCCTCACTCTCTTGTTACACCGCGCGGAACGGATCGGTTCCCGCCTGTTCCGGACTCGTTCCGGACCGCCCCGCGGAACCTGAGAGAATGGGCAGCATGGCGACTGACCGACCCCGCGTGCTCTCCGGAATTCAGCCCACAGCAGGCTCCTTCCACCTCGGCAACTACCTCGGTGCCGTCCGCCAGTGGGTGGCGCTCCAGGAGACCCACGACGCCTTCTACATGGTCGTCGACCTGCACGCGATCACGGTCCCGCAGGACCCCGAGGAGCTGCGGGCCAACACCCGGCTCGCCACGGCCCAGCTGCTGGCCGCCGGGCTCGACCCGGACCGCTGCACGCTCTTCGTGCAGAGCCATGTGCCGGAGCACGCCCAGCTCGCGTGGGTGATGAACTGCCTCACCGGCTTCGGCGAGGCCTCCCGCATGACCCAGTTCAAGGACAAGTCCGCCAAGCAGGGAGCCGACCGCGCCTCCGTCGGCCTGTTCACGTACCCGATCCTCCAGGTCGCGGACATCCTGCTCTACCAGGCGAACGAGGTGCCGGTGGGCGAGGACCAGCGCCAGCACATCGAGCTGACCCGCGACCTCGCCACGCGCTTCAACGGCCGGTTCGGCGACACGTTCACGCTTCCGAAGCCGTACATCCTCAAGGAGACGGCGAAGATCTACGACCTCCAGGACCCGGCGGTCAAGATGAGCAAGTCGGCGTCGACGCCCAAGGGCCTGATCAACCTGCTCGACGAGCCGAAGACCACCGCCAAGAAGGTCAAGAGCGCCGTCACCGACACCGACACGGTGATCCGCTACGACGTGGCGGAGAAGCCGGGTGTCAGCAACCTGCTCACGATCTACTCGACCCTCACCGGCACCGGCATCCCGGAGCTGGAGGCGAAGTACGAGGGCAAGGGCTACGGCGCGCTCAAGACGGACCTGGCCGAGGTCATGGTCGAGTTCGTGACCCCGTTCCGGGAGCGCACGCAGCAGTACCTGGACGACCCGGAGACGCTCGACTCGATCCTCGCCAAGGGGGCCGAGAAGGCGCGCGCCGTCGCCGCCGAGACCCTCGCGCAGGCGTACGAGCGGGTCGGCTTCCTGCCCGCCAAGCACTGACAGCACCGCGCCGGGCACGGCACCGGCGCGCTGAACGGGCCCACGGGCCCCGTCCGTACCACCGCACAGCGCTGTACATCACTCCGTCTGCGCCTGCCCGCATCCGGGTCGTGGTCGTACAGTCGAGGACGGGTGACCGCTCCGGCGGTCACCCGGACGCGCACCCGCTCCACCACCGCGCTTCACCACCACAACGACAGGAGACGACGTGGGGACCGTAACGATCGGCGTGTCGATCGCGGTCCCGGAGCCTCACGGCAGCCGGCTTCAGCAGCTGCGCGCGGGCTTCGGCGACGCCGCCGCCTACGGCATCCCCACGCACGTCACCCTGCTGCCGCCGACAGAGGTGGCCGACACGGCCGTCCCGGCCGTCGAGGCGCACCTCGCGGAGGTCGCCGCGGCGGGCAGGCCGTTCCCGATGAGACTGTCGGGCACGGGCACCTTCCGGCCGCTGTCGCCGGTGGTGTACGTCCGGGTCGTCGAGGGCGCCGAGGCCTGCACGCGGCTGCAGCAGCAGGTCCGCGACCCCGCCGGACCGGTCGCCCGCGAGCTGCAGTTCCCGTACCACCCGCACGTCACCGTGGCGCACGGCATCGACGAGGCCGCCATGGACCGCGCCTACGAGGACCTCGCCGGGTACGAGGCCGAGTGGCCCTGCACCGGGTTCGCGCTCTACGAGCAGGGCGCCGACGCGGTGTGGCGCAAGCTGCGCGACTTCCCCTTCGGGACCGTCGTGGTGCCCCCGCAGGCCGGACACGTCGACCGGGGCTCGGTCTCCGCGCGTTGACCCGGGCTGCCGGGTCTCACACCGGCAGCCGGCGGAACACGCCGCGCGGCAGATGCCGCAGCGCCGACATCACCACGCGCAGCGCGCCCGGCACCCACACCGTCTCCGAGCGGCGCCGCAGCCCCAGCTCCACGGCCGTCGCCACCGCCTCCGGGGTGGTCGCCAGGGGCGCCTCGGGCAGCCCCGCCGTCATCCGCGTGCGCACGAACCCGGGGCGCACCACCATCACATGCACGCCCGTGCCGTACAGGGCGTCGCCGAGGCCCTGCGCGAACGCGTCCAGGCCGGCCTTGCTGGAGCCGTAGATGAAGTTGGCGCGGCGGGCCCGCTCGCCCGCGACGGACGACAGCACCACCAGCGAGCCGTGCCCCTGCGCCTGGAGCGCGCCCGCGCAGACCAGGCCCGCGGAGACCGCGCCGGTGTAGTTGGTCTGCGCGACCCGCACCGCGGCCTGAGGGTCCCGCTCGTCGCGGGCCTGGTCGCCGAGCGTGCCGAAGGCGAGCAGCACCATGTCGACGTCGCCCTCGGCGAAAACCTTGCCCAGCGCGTCCTCGTGCCCGGCCGGGTCGAGCGCGTCGAAGTCCACGGTGTGCACCTCGGCGCCGAGCGCGCGCAGCTGTCCGGCCGCCTCGTCGAGGCCGGGGGAGGGGCGGCCGGCCAGCCACACCGTGCGGGTGCGGCGGGCGATCAGCCGCCGCGTGACCGCCAGCGCGATCTCGGACGTACCGCCGAGCACGAGCAGGGACTGGGGGAGGCCGAAGGCGTCCTTCACGACAGCTCCTCAGGGGGCCGGGAGAGGGGAGGGGGTCACAGACACAGGCGGCGGGACAGGTCCGAGGTGAACACCCCGCGCGGGTCCAGCTCGGCGCGCAGGGCGCGGAAGTCGTCCAGCCGGGGGTACATGGCCGCGAGCAGGTCGGGGCGCAGCCGGGAGTCCTTGGCGAGGTAGACGCGACCGCCCGCCGCGGCGACCTCCTCGTCGAGCTCGTCGAGGAAGGCGCCGAGGCCGGGCAGCGACGCGGGGATGTCCAGCGCCAGGGTCCAGCCCGGCACCGGGAACGACAGCCAGCCCGGGTCGGCGTCCCCGAACCGCTTGAGGACGGCGAGGAACGACGGGCAGCGGCGCTGCGAGATCCGGCGCACGATCCGGCGCAGGGTGTCCTCCCGGCCGTGCCCGACGACGAACTGGTACTGCACGAACCCGCCCCGCCCGTAGATCCGGTTCCAGTGCGGCACCCCGTCCAGGGGGTGGAAGAACGCGGGGATGCGCTGAAGCTCCCCGGTCCGGGCGCGGGGCGCCTTGCGGAACCACAGCTCGTTGAACAGCCCCACGGTCGTCCGGCTCAGCAGCCCCTCCGGCACGAAGGAGGGCGCCGCGGGCAGGCGCGAGGTGCGGAACGACAGCGGCTCACGGCGGGCGGCGCGCGGCAGGGCCTCCAGCGGGGCGTGGTCGCCGCGGGTGAGGACCGCGCGGCCGGTGGCCCTGCCGCGCGCCAGCAGGTCGATCCAGGCGACCGAGTAGCGGTAGCGGTGGTCGGTGTCGGCGAGACGGGCCATCAGGTCGTCGAGGTCGGAGGCGCGTTCGGTGTCGACGGACATCCAGGTGGTGCGCACGGGCTGGAGGCGGACCGTCGCGGTGAGGATCACCCCGGTCAGGCCCATGCCGCCCGCGGTCGCCTCGAACAGCGGCGTGCCCGGCACCACCGTGCGCACCTGCCCGTCGGCGGTGAGCAGTTCGAACGACAGCACATGGCGCGAGAAGGACCCGCTGACGTGGTGGTTCTTGCCGTGGATGTCGGCGCCGATCGCCCCGCCGACCGTCACGTACCGGGTGCCGGGCGTCACCGGCACGAACCAGCCGAGCGGCAGCAGCACCTCCATCAGCCGGTGCAGGGACACGCCCGCGTCGCACAGCACGGTGCCGCCGTCGGCGTCGATCGCGTGGATCCG
Source organism: Streptomyces sp. P9-2 (assembly GCF_051903975.1). Taxonomy (NCBI): domain Bacteria; kingdom Bacillati; phylum Actinomycetota; class Actinomycetes; order Kitasatosporales; family Streptomycetaceae; genus Streptomyces; species Streptomyces sp. P9-2. The sequence continues at coordinate 635,364 of NZ_CP192633.1, read as the reverse complement.
GTCCAGGCCGGTCATGTCGAAGACCTCGCCGCCCGCGTTCTGCGCGGCGTCCCCGTACGCCCGGCCGAGGCCGCGCGCGATGCCGCCGCGCGCCCCGCACCCCCGGACGGCGAGGGCGGCCTCCTCGAACGTCCGCGGACGGACCAGCCGGGCGGAGGACGGAGCGGTGCGGCCCCACCCCGTGACGGAAACGGTGTCGGCAGGCATGACGGCGACCGTATCGCCCCTCTGTGAGCTGTTGGTTTTGAAACGTCAATCCCGTCCCCGAAACGGGTGATTAATGGGATGTCGTCCCGAAGCGATGGAATTCCGGTGCGCCGGGGGTGAACAGTGAGCCACATGGACGACCAGCACGACCTCTTCCGGCCCCGCGGTCTCCACGGGGTGGACCACCGGATCGTCTCCGCGCTCAGGGCGTGCGGCTCCGACCCGCGCGTCGCCGGCGCCGCGCGCGCCCTGTCCTGGGCGGGGGAGCACGGCGCCGTGTGGGTCGCGGCGGGCCTCGCGGGCGCCGTCGTGGACCGTCCCCGGCGCGGCGCCTGGCTGCGCGCCACCGCGCTCACCGCGGCCGCGCACGCGACGAGTTCGGTGGTGAAGCGGGTCGTGCGCCGCCCCCGCCCGGCGCACGTCGAACCGCTCGTCGGCACCGTCGGACGCCACTCCTTCCCCAGCTCCCACGCCACCTCCGCCGCGGCCGCCGCCGTCGCCTTCGGCGCGCTCGGCTCCCGCGCGGTGCCGCCGCTGGCCGCCGCCGTGTGCGTGTCCCGGCTGGTGGCCGGCGTCCACTACCCGTCGGACGTCGCCGCCGGCGCCGCCCTCGGCGCGCTCACCGCCCGGCTCGGCGCCCGCTGGATGACGGGAGGCACGGCGTGACGCTGCTGCGCGAGCGCTCCGACCGCGGACAGGCCGCGCCGTCCTCCCGGGGCGGGCTCCTCATCGGTCTGCTGCGCACCGCGCGCCCCAAGCAGTGGGTCAAGAACGTCCTCGTGGCCGCCGCCCCGGCCGCCGCGGGCGTCCTCTTCACCGCGCACGCCCTGACCCGGCTCGCCCTGGTGTTCGTGCTGTTCACCGCCTGCGCCGCCGCCGTCTACCTGGTCAACGACGCGCGCGACGCCGAGGCCGACCGCGCCCACCCCGTCAAGTGCCGCCGCCCCGTCGCCGCCGGACAGGTCCCGGTGCCCGTCGCCTACGCCGCCGGGATCACCCTCGGCGTGCTCGCCCCGGCCGCCGCCGCGCTGCTGTGCCCGCCCGAGCTGGCCGCGCTGCTCGCCGGCTACCTCGTGATGCAACTCGCCTACTGCGTCAGCCTCAAGCACGTCCTGGTCGTCGACCTCGCCGTCGTCACCGCCGGGTTCGTGATGCGCGCGACGGCAGGCGGGCTCGCCCTCGGCATCCCGCTGTCCCGCTGGTTCCTCATCACCACCGGCTTCGGCGCGCTGTTCATGGTCGCCGCCAAGCGCTACTCCGAGGCCGTGCAGCTCGCCGGGAACGGGGGCGCGACGCGCGCGCTGCTCACCGAGTACACCACCGGCTACCTGCGGTTCGTGTGGCAGCTCGCGGCCGGGGTCGCCGTCCTCGGCTACTGCCTGTGGGCCCTGGAGGAGGGCGGCGTGCCGCACACCAGCGTGCTGCCCTGGCGCCAGCTGTCCGTCGTCGCCTTCGTCCTCGCCGTGCTGCGCTACGCCGTCTTCGCCGACCGGGGCACCGCGGGCGAACCGGAGGACGTGGTGCTCGGCGACCGCGCCCTCGCCCTCATCGGCCTGGTGTGGGCGGCGATGTACGCCGCGGCGGTGGCCGACTGGTGAGGGACCGCCTGCGCAGGCACCGGCGGGAGCTCCTCGGCTTCGCGACCGCGGGACTCCTCGCCTACGCCGTCGACCTCGCCCTCTTCACGTATCTGCGCGGCCCCGGCGGACTCGGGCCGCTCACAGCGAAGGCGCTGTCCTTCGTCGCCGGCTGCACCGTCGCCTACACGGCCAACGCCCACGGCACCTACCGCGACCGGCGCGTGCGCGGCGCCCGCCCCTACGCCCTGTTCTTCGCCGTCAACCTCGCAGGCGCCGCCGTACAGCTCCTCTGCCTCGCCGTCAGCCACTACGGGCTCGGCTACACCTCGCAGCGCGCGGACACCGTGTCCGGGGCGGTCGTGGGCATGGCGCTCGCCACAGTCGTCCGTTTCTGGGGAACCAGGACATTGGTCTTCCGTGACGCGGGCAGAGTCGGTTCGTGGACTGGCTGAAAAAGCTCCCGGTGGTGGGGCCGTGGGTGACCCGGCTGTCGCTCACGCACGCGTGGCGGTCGTTCGAGCGGCTGGACCGGGTGCACTGGACGCGGCTCGCCGCGGCGATGACGTTCCGCAGCTTCGTCGCGCTGTTCCCGCTGCTGACCGTGGCCGCCGCGATCGGCGCGGCGACCCTCGGCAAGGAGCGCCAGGACGCCCTTCAGAACACCATCACCGACCAGGTGCCCGGCATCTCCGACCAGCTCGACGTCGGGGAGCTGGCGGACAACGCGGGCACCGTCGGCCTGATCGCCGGCGCCGCCCTGGTGTTCACCGGGATCAGCTGGGCCGGCCTCATGCGGGAGTGCCTGCGCGTGGTGTGGGAACTGCCCGACGACGACGAGAACCCCCTGCTGCGCAAGGGCAAGGACGCGGGCATCCTCGTCGGTCTCGGCGGGGCGGTCCTCGTCACACTGGCCGCGTCCGCCGTCGCCACCGCCCTGGTCGGCCGGATCAGCGACGCCGCCGGGCTCGAGAAGGGAGGCTGGGGCGGAGTGGTGCTGCAGACCGCCGCGTTCGCCGTCGCCGCCGGCACCGACTTCCTGCTCCTGCTCTACGTCCTCACCCTGCTGCCCGGAGTCCAGCCGTCCCGGCGCCGGGTGACCGTGGCCGCGCTCACCGGCGCCGTCGGCTTCGAACTGCTGAAGCTGCTGCTCAGCGGCTACATCCAGGGCGTCGCCGCGAAGAGCATGTACGGCGCGTTCGGCGTCCCCGTGGCGCTGCTGCTGTGGATCAACCTCACCACGAAACTCGTCCTGTTCTGCGCGGCCTGGACGGCCACGCCGGGCAAGGAGGACGAGGCCGACGAGATCACGGACGAGGACGGCGGCGCACCAGGTCCGGCAGCGGCCAGCGCCGGTTGACCAGGAACGCGCCGCCCGCGAGCAGCACCACCACACCGCCCGCGATGCCGAGTGCCACACCCATGCCGTCGGCGCCGCCGCCCGTGTCCGCGCTCGCCACCGGCTTCGACCCGGCGCCCGTGCCGCCGCCCGCCTGGCCGGGCGACGCGGACGGACCGGCCGCGGCGTTCGCCTCCTCGACGCTCTTCGGCGGCACCAGCTCGCCCACCGGCTCGACCTTGCCGGCCGCGGCGAAGCCCCAGTCGAAGAGGCGCGCGGTCTCCTTGTAGACCCCGTTCGACCCCTTCTTCTGCGGGTTCATCACGGTGACCAGCAGCACCTTGCCGTCGCGTTCGGCGACGCCGGTGAAGGTGGCGCCGGCGTTGGTGGTGTTGCCGTTCTTCACCCCGGCTATGCCCTGGTAGACGGGCACGTCGTAGTCGCCGCTGAGCAGCCGGTTGGTGTTCTGGATCTCGAAGGAGCCGCGGACCCGCTTGCCCTTCTTGTTCTTCTTCGTCTCCCCGGGGAACTGCGCCCGCACGGTCGAGCAGTACTCCCGGAAGTCCTTCTTCTGCAGCCCGGAGCGGGCGATCAGGGTCAGGTCGTACGCGGAGGACACCTGGCCCGGGGCGTCGTAGCCGTCGGGGCTGACGGCGTGCGTGTCGAGTGCCTGCAGCTCCTTGGCGTGCTCGTTCATCTCCTGGACGGTCTTGTCCACGCCGCCGTTCATCGCGGACAGCACGTGCACGGCGTCATTGCCGGAGCGCAGGAACACGCCCAGCCACAGGTCGTGGACGGAGTACGTCTCGTCCTCCTTGACGCCCACCATGCTGGACCCGGCGCCGACACCCGCCAGGTCCGACGGCTCCACCCGATGCGTGGTGGTCCGCGGCCACTTCGGCAGCAGCGTGTCGGCGAACAGCATCTTCAGGGTGCTCGCCGGGGCCAGCCGCCAGTGCGCGTTGTGCGCGGCGAGCACCTCACCGCTCTCGGCGTCCGCGACGATCCACGACCGCGCGGACAGCTCCTTGGGCAGCACCGGCACCCCGGCGGCCAGGTTCACCTGGGTCCCGGGCTTCGCCAGCCGCTCGCCGCCCACGATCGACGTGTGCGCCGGGGGAGTGGCGGACGGCTTCGGGCCGGGCGCCGCGAGGGCGGCGGGCGCTGTCAGCGCGGTGGACAGCAGGACGGCGGAGGCGACCAGCGCGGAGCGCCGGACGGTCTTCTCGGTAGCGGGCACGGTCCGCAAGGTACATGCCATCTTCACGGACGTCCCGGCCCGGTCCCCACCCCGCGAAGGGAACCGGACACCGCGCGGCGATACTGGACGTATGAAGCTCAGCCGCCCCGTCTCCTGGTTCCTGCTCGCCTTCGGGGTGTGGAGCTGGGTCATCTGGATCACTTTCGTCAAGAACCTGGTCAAGGACAGCAGTGGGCTCGCCTTCGACGACGGGCACCCCACGGCGTACTTCTTCGTTCACCTGACGCTCGCCGTCGTCTCCTTCGTACTGGGGACGGTCGTCGGGGGCATCGGGTTGCGCGGCCTGCGCGCATTGAGCCGGACGTCACGGACCTCGTGACGCCGTAACGGGAAACAGGGGAAGTCCGCCTCGTGGCCATCGTCTTCGTACTTGTCGCACTGCTGGTCCTCGCCGTCCTGGTGACGGGCAACTGGTACGTGTGGCGCCGGCTGTTCCGGGACACCACGGCGGGGCCCGGCCACGTGCGCCGTATCGGCGCGGCGGTGATCGTCGGAGGGTGGCTGCTGTTCATCGGCGCGATGGTCACCTCCCGCACGGAGGCGCCGTTCGCCCTCACGCGCGTGCTGGCCTGGCCGGGCTACCTGTGGCTGGCCCTCACCCTGTACCTGCTGCTGGCCCTGCTGGTCGGTGAGTTGGTCCGTCCCGTGCTGCGGAGGGTGCTGGAGCGGCGGGCCCGGGCGTCCGTGTCGGCCCCGGCGCCGGCCCGCGAGCCGATACCGGCGGGCCGGGCGGAGAGCGAAGCCGCGGAGCCGGCGGAGGAACCGGCGACCACGGACATCACCTCCGCCGGTGCCGGTGACGGTCCCTCGCGCCGGCTGTTCGTCTCCCGGGTCGTCGGCGGAGCCGCCGCCGCGGCCGCCGTCGGGACCGTCGGGTACGGGACGTACGGCGTCCTGCGCGGGCCGAAGGTCAAGCGGGTCACCGTGCCGCTGGCCAAGCTGCCGCGCGCCGCGCACGGTTACCGGATCGCCGTGGTCAGCGACATCCACCTGGGCCCGGTGCTGGGTCGCGGCTTCGCGCAGAAGGTCGTCGACACGATCAACTCGACGCAGCCCGACCTGATCGCGGTCGTCGGCGACCTGGTGGACGGCAGCGTGAAGGACCTCGGCCCGGCGGCCGCCCCGCTGGCCCAGCTGAGGGCGCGTGACGGGTCGTTCTTCGTCACCGGCAACCACGAGTACTTCTCCGGCGCCGGGCAGTGGGTCGAGGAGGTCCGCCGGCTCGGCCTGAACCCGCTGGAGAACGCCCGCACGGAGCTGCCCCACTTCGACCTCGCGGGCGTGAACGACGTCGCCGGCGAGGACGAGGGCCAGGGCCCCGACTTCGCCCGCGCCCTCGGCGACCGGGACCGCGCGAGGGCCTGCGTGCTGCTCGCGCACCAGCCGGTGCAGATCCACGACGCCGTGGACCACGGCGTGGACCTCCAGCTCTCCGGCCACACCCACGGCGGCCAGCTCTGGCCGGGCAACCTGATCGCCCGCAGCGCCAACCCGACCGTGGCGGGCCTCGACCGCTACGGCGACACCCAGCTCTACGTCAGCCGAGGCGCCGGCGCCTGGGGCCCGCCCACCCGGGTGGGCGCCCCCTCGGACATCACGGTGATCGAACTGGCCTCCCGCCAGGCGTAGAAGCGGGCCGGAGGCGGGTCACCCCACGTCGGTCGCCGCCTCCCCGCACGCCGGCAGCGTCACCGTGACCGTCAGCCCCTCACCGGGTGCCGTGTCCACGGTGACCTCGCCGCCGTGCGCCCGCACCACACCCTGCACGATCGCCATGCCGAGCCCGCTGCCCGCGCCGCCGCCCGCGCGGAAGAAGCGGTCGAAGACGCGGGACGCGTCCTCCGGGGTGAGGCCCGGGCCCTCGTCCGTGACCCACAGCCGCACCTCGCCCTCCGTGCGGGACACGCCGAGCCGTACCGGCACGTCCGCCGGGGTGTGGGTGCGGACGTTGCCGACGAGGTTGCCCAGGACCTGGCGCAGGCCCGCCTCGTCGGCGTGGACCAGGACCGTGCCGTCCGCGTCCACGCGTACCGGGCGGTCCGGCTGCTGCACCCGCAGGTCCTGGGCCGCGTCCCGGGCCAGCCGGCACACGTCGATGTTCCGCTTCCGTAGTTCCGGGCGCTGGTCGAGGCGGGCCAGCACCAGGAGTTCGTCGACCAGGCGTCCCATCCGGTCGGACTCGGCCGTCATCCGGTCCCAGGCCCGCTCGCGTTCCGTGGGGTCGCGCAGCATGCCCCGTTCGTAGAGCTGGAGGTAGCCGCGGATCGCGGCGAGCGGGGTGCGCAGCTCGTGGGAGGCGTCGGCGACGAACCGCCGCAGCTGTGCCGCGCTGCGCTCCCGGGTGCGGTACGCCGACTCCACCTGCTGGAGCATCGAGTTGAGCGCCAGCCGCAGCTGCTCCACCTCCAGGGACGTGTCGCAGCTGGAGGGCACCCGCCGGGTCAGGTCGCCCTCGGCGATCGCCGACGACGTCTCCACCATGTCCTCCAGCGGCCGCATCCGCCGCCGTACCGCCATCATGGTGAGGCAGGCCAGCACGAGCAGCAGCAGTGTGCCGATGGCCAGGTCGAACCTGACCGCCTTGGCGACGCCCGCGTGCAGCGGCTCGGTGGAGCCGGCGATGAGGACGCCGGTGCCGTCGGCGAGGCGGGTGCCGGTGACCCGGTACTCGTGGCCCCGCACGGTGAGGTCCCGCGGCTCGGGGTCCCGGATCAGCGCGTCCGGGTCGTCCACGGCGTCCGCCAGGTCGCGCTGGGCGCGGGACGGGGAGAAGCCGAACACGGGAACCGGCTCGCCCTGACGGTCGACGGCGGCGAAGACGGAGTCCGGGGCGTCGTCGTCCTGGTTCCACTCCGGGTCCACCCGGTCGCGGAGGAAACGCAGCGCGCTCAGCGAGTCGATCTGCCGCAGCGTCAGCTCCGAGCCGCCGATGGAGTCACGGGTGCGGACCAGCTCCGTGTCGATCTGGTCGAGCAGGTAGTACCGCATCCCGAACACGCTCACCGCGGTCGCGGCGACGATGCCCAGCGCCAGCAGCGCCACGTTCGCCAGCGTGAGCTGCGCCCGCAGCGACCGCACCCGGGGGCGGCCGGGGCGCGGCGGGCGTATGCGGGGTGTCACGTCAGCCCGTACCCGACGCCGCGCCGGGTGGTGATGACCGGCGGGCCGAGGGTGTCCAGCTTGCGCCGCAGATAGCTGATGTAGGTCTCCACGACGGTCGACTCCTGCGGGACGTGCTCGTACTGCCAGACGTGCCGCAGCAGTTGCTCCTTGGGCACGATCCGGCCGGCGTTGCGCACGAGGAAGCGCAGCAGCGCGTACTCGGTCGGGGTGAGCTCGACGCTGCGGCCCGCGCGGCGCACCGAGTACGTCGTCTCGTCGAGCTCCAGGTCGCCGTGGCGCAGCGGCGCCCGCTGCGGGAGGACGTCGGCGGGGCGGGTGCGGCGCAGCACGGCCGTGATGCGGGCGACGACCTCGTCGATGTGGAACGGCTTGGTGATGTAGTCGTCGCCGAACCCGAGCGCCCCGACGATCTCCGCGGGGGCGTCCCGCGCGGTGAGGAACACGAGCGCCGTCTCGGGCCTGCGCTCGCGCAGTTCGCGGCCGAGGGCGCGGCCGTCGCCGTCCGGCAGCATCACGTCGAGGAGGGCGCAGTCGGGCCGGGTGTGCTCGGTGAGGGCGAGCGCCTCGCGGACCGTGCCCGCGGTCATGACCTCGAAGCGGTGGTAGCGCAGCGCGATCGCGAGGACGTCCGCGATGCTCTCCTCGTCCTCCACGACCAGCACGGTGCCGGGAGCTGTCGTCATGTCCCCAGTATCGGCGTGACCGTCCGCCGAAGTACGGGTTGTCGCTTTGGAGTTCCTTGAGAGTCCCGGGCGAGCCGTGTCCCCGGGCGGGTGGCGCCGCCGATTCTGTCGCCAGGACCCGGGGGACCGACCGAGCGACAAGGAGCGGACACGTGGCGGTATTGGCACGCTGGTGCTATCGGCATCGGCTGGTGGTCCTGGTGCTGTGGGCGGGGGCGCTGTTCGGACTGGGCGTGACGGCGAGCAGCGCGGGCACGAACTACGCGGAGGTCTTCTCCCTCCCGGACACGGACTCCAAGCGCGCCCACGACCTGATGCGCCAGGCGTTCCCGGAGCGCGCCGGGGACACGGACACCGTGGTGTGGAAGACCGACGAGGGCACCGTGCGCGACGCGGCGGTGCGCTCCCGGATGGAGGAGGCGCTCGCGGAGATCGGGCGCATGGCGGGCGTCGGCGCGGTCGCCGGGCCCTACGACGGGCGGGGCGCGGCGCAGATCAGCGAGGACGGGCGGATCGCCTACGCACAGGTGACGTTCGCCGAGCAGGCGGACGCGGTGCCGAAGGAACTGGTGCGGGACGTCGTCGACACGGCTCAGGCGGCGGCCGGCGACGGGCTCCAGGTGGAGCTGGGCGGCCAGGCCGTCACCCGCGTCCAGGAGCCGCCGACGGGCACGGCCGAACTGGTCGGCATCCTCGCGGCGGCCGTGGTGCTGTTCGTCGCGTTCGGCTCGCTGTTCGCGATGCTGCTGCCGATCGTGGTCGCCGTGTTCGGCGTCGCGGGCGGCATGTTCGGCACGCAGCTGATCAGCCATGTCACCGACGTCCCCGAACTGGCGTCACTGCTGGCCACGTTGATCGGCCTGGGCGTCGGCATCGACTACGCCCTGTTCATCGTCACCCGGCACCGCAAGGGCGTCCTGAACGGCAAGGACCCGGAGGAGGCCGCGGTCTCCGCGCTCAACACCTCCGGCCGGGCGGTGCTGTTCGCGGGCGGCACGGTGTGCATCGCGCTCGCCGGGATGCTGGTGACGAACCTGCGGTTCCTGGACGGCGTGGTCATCGGCACGTCCCTGACGGTGGTGCTCAGCGTGCTCGCCGCGATCACCCTGCTGCCGGCGCTGCTCGGTGTGCTCGGGCACCGGGTGCTCAGCCGCCGTCAGCGCCGCAAGCTCGCGGCTTCAGAGACGAAGGGCGAGCAGGTGAGCGGTCTCGCCGCGCGCTGGTCGGCGACCGTGCAGCGCAGGCCGCGCGCGGTGGCCGCCGTCGCGGTGGTGCTGATGGCCGCGCTCGCGGTGCCGCTGCTGTCGCTGCGCCTGGGCACCGTGGACCAGGGCAACGACGACGCCTCGACCACCACCCGTAAGGCGTACGACCTGCTCGCCGAAGGCTTCGGACCCGGCTTCAACGGGCCGCTCCAGGTGGTCGTGGACGGCGAGGCGCCCACCGTGCTGATCCGGGCGGTGGAGGACACCGAGGGCGTCGCCCAGGTGGCGGCGGCCCCGCCCGCGAACGGCGTCAGCGTCATCCAGGTGGTGCCGACCACCTCCCCGCAGGACGTGGAGACGGACCGGCTGATCGACACCCTGCGGGAGGACGTCATCCCGGCCGCGGGCGTCGACGCCCATGTCGGCGGCGTGACCGCGGTGTCCAAGGACTTCGCCTCGGTGACCGGCGACCGGCTCCCGCTGTTCGTCGGCACGATCATCGGCCTCGGCTTCCTGCTCCTGCTCCTCGCGTTCCGCTCCCTGGTGGTGCCGCTGACGGCCGCCGTGATGAACCTGCTCGCGGCGGCGGCCTCGTTCGGCGTGCTGGTGACGGTGTGCCAGTGGGGTGTCGGCCTGGACGTGCTGGGCCTCGGCAAGGAGGGCCCGATCGCGTCGTTCCTGCCGATCATCATGCTGTCGCTGCTGTTCGGGCTCTCCATGGACTACCAGGTGTTCCTGGTGAGCCGGATGCACGAGGAGTGGGTGCACACCCGGGACAACGCCCGCGCCGTGCGGGTCGGCCTCGCGGAGACCAGCCGGGTCATCAACTCCGCCGCGCTCATCATGGTCTGCGTCTTCCTCGCCTTCGTGCTCAGCGGCGACTACGGCGCCGCCATGGCCGGGGTGGGACTGGCCGCAGCGGTCGCGCTGGACGCGTTCGTGCTGCGCACCGCGCTGGTCCCGGCGGTGATGCATCTGCTGGGGCGGTCCAACTGGTGGCTCCCGGCCGGGCTGGAGAAGCGGCTGCCGCACCTCGCGGTCGAGCCGAAGGAGGAGGGCGATGCGGCGCCTGTGCCCGCGCCGGAGGAGAAGGCGGTGGACGGAGCCGCCTCGGTGGTGCACGGCTTCGTCCGCACCCCGGAGGGCGAGCCGGTGCGGGGCGCGTCCGTCACGCTGCTCACCCCCGGCGGACGGCAGCTGGACCGGGTGGCGTCCCTCGCCGACGGGGCGTACGTCGTGGCGGTCCCGTCGCCCGGCACCTATCTGCTGGCGGTGTCGGCCTCCCCGTACGGAGCGCGGGCGGCGCATGTGACCGTGGGGGACGGGCCGCACGTCCACGACGTGGAGCTGACCCCCGACGGGGTCGACGTCGTCAACTGACGGAGACGACCGACGGCGACGGCCGACGGAGACCGCCGACGGTGACGGCCGACGGAGACCGCCGACGGTGACGGCCGACGGAGACCGCCGACGGTGACGGCCGACGGCGACGTCAGTCTTCGTCGCCTGGGCGCTCCTCCCCGTCGTCCCCCGGGCCCTTGCCCCGCCGGCCGGAGTTCTTCCGGCCGGCGGGGTCGGGCAGCGCCCGGGTCATCCCGGGCAGGAACTCCGTGAACAGCTCGTGCACGTCCCGCACCAGTGGCCGCAGCACCCGGAACCGGGCCAGGGCGACACCGCGCGCGGTGAGCCGGGCGCCCCGCTCGGCCAGCCGGTAGCTGCGCTCCCGGCCCTCCGTGCGGTCAAAGATCCAGTACAGGCACAGCCCCATCTGGGACAGCCACATCAACTCGGGCAGGACGTCCCGCAGTTCCTCGGGAACCTTGGTCTTCGTCCCGGCCAGCACGGCCCGGTGCACGCTGATCGCCTCCTCGCGCGCGTGCTCCGACTCGGGCGAGAACGGGCTGAGCGGGCTGTCCGGGTCGGCGGCGTTCTTGAAGAACTGCACCGCGAACTCGTGGTACGGCGTGGCGATGTCCAGCCAGGCCTTCAGCACGCCGGCGAGGCGGGCCTCCAGGTCGGTCTCCCGGGCCAGGATCTCCCGGACCGCCGCCTGGTGCTCGGCGGCGATCCGGTCGTAGAACCCCTGGATCAGGTGTTCCTTGCCCTCGAAGTAGTAGTACGCGTTGCCGACGGAGACCCCGGCCTCCTTGGCGATCGCCCGCATGGTGGTCCGGTCGTAGCCGCGCTCCTGGAACAGCCGCATGGCCGTCTCCAGGATCAGGGCGCGGGTCTGCTCGGACTTGCTGAGGTGGGCGCCGGGGTCGGGGCGGTCGTTCTTCTCGGGCACGGGAACAGAGCCTAACGTCCGCCGCGCGCGGGCTACGGGGCGGCGCAGGCGTCGGAGCCGCAGCCCGGCGGGGTGTAGTGCCAGCCGTCGCGCGGGTCGTACGTCCAGCCCTCGCCGGACCGGTGGACGCGGCCGCCCCTCGCGGTCGCCGCCCCGCGCCACTTGGCGGCGGCCAGCACCGCGCCCTTGGCGAACCGCATCCCGGACGGGGTGCTCAGCCGGTGCGCGACCCGGCGGTGGTCGCGCAGCGCCCACAGGGTGACGATCCAGGCGGCGGCGCCCCGGTACACCTGGCCGCCGCCCCCGACCACGGTGATCTCGTCGAGGGTGGTTCGGTGGTCGAGGCCGGGGAAGCGGGCCTGGGCGGCGGGCGACCCCGCCGGGACGAACTCCAGGGGGACGAGCTGGGGCCGCCGCGCGAGCCAGTCGCGGACGTGGGTGCAGAGTGGGCAGCCCGCGTCGTACAGCACGGTCAGACGGCGGACCGGGACGCGGCCGGCGTCGTACCCGCGGCCGAGAGGGTGCCTCGCAGTGTCGTACGCCGGGTGCGGGCCGCCGGGGGCTTGTCGCGCAGTCCCCCGCGCCCCTGGGGGTGTCGGCCCGTCGGCGACCGCGTTCATGCCTGGGCCGCCGGGGTGGTCCAGGCCTGCGGGGGGACCGGCGGGTTCTGCTCCCGTTCCATCACCCCGCGCCGCCGGATCTTGTTCAGCACGTACACGTTGGCCAGGTGCATCACGCCCAGGACCAGCAGCACCACGCCCAGCTTGGCCGAGAGCGCCTCGAAGACGCCACGGGTGTCGGTGACGGTGTCGTCGTCGCTCAGGTAGAGGGCGACGAAGCCGAGGTTCACCAGGTAGAAGCCGACCACCAGGAGGTGGTTGACGGCGTCCGCGAGCTTCTCGTTGCCGTGCAGCACGTCGGCGAGGAAGACCCGCCCGTTGCGGCTGAGCGTGCGGGCCACCCAGACGGTCAGTCCGATGCTGACGACCAGGTAGATGACGTAGGCGATGACGGTGCGGTCCATGCCCCACCCCTTCTTGAACGCGTTCAAAACGCTGACGGGGGTGACTGTAGCGCCTTCTTTTGAACATGTTCAACTCGCTTGGCGATGACGGCTCCTGTCGTGTCCCGGCACCAGGGCCGCGCCTCAACTGGTGCGTACGCACCAGGCGAAGACGGTGACGGGCGACGATGCCCGCGAGGGGTGCCGGGCGGAACCGTGGGACGTGCTCACCGACCCCTACGAGAAAGCGGGACGTCCATGTCCGACACCCTCCTTCCGCCGCCGCGGCTGCGGCGGCCCGCGATCGCCGCCCTCGGGGTGCTGGCGCTCGCCCTGGGCGCGCTCCAGTCCGTGGTGGAGCCCGCCCTCCCGCTGCTCCAGCGCGAACTGGGGCTCGGCCCCTCCGAGGGCGCGCTGGTCGCCAACACCCTGCTCGTCACCGGCGCGGTCCTCACCCCCGTCGCCGGGAAGCTCGGCGACCGCTACGGCGGCAAACGCGTCCTGCTGCGGCTGATGGCCGTGGTCGCCGCCGGCGGACTGCTGGCCGGGCTGGCCCCCGGACTGCCGCTGCTGCTGCTCGGCCAGGTCCTCCAGGGGGCCATGGTCGGCGTGCTGCCGCTGTCCTTCATCCTGGTCCGCGCCCATCTCCCGGCCGGGCGCACCCAGGCGGCGATCGGCGTGGTGGTCGCCCTCTTCACCGGCGGTGGCATGGTCGGCATGCTCGGCGCGGGACTGATCGCCGAGCATCTGTCCTGGCACTGGATGTTCGTGCTGCCCACCCTCGTCGTCGTCGCGGCGACCCTGTTCGTGGCGCGGCTGATGCCGTCCGACGCACCGGTCCGGCGGGGTGAGCGGATCGACTGGCCCGGCGTGGTCCTGCTGAGCGCCACTCTGCTCGCCTTCATGCTCGGCCTGGTCCTGCTGACCGGGGGCGGTCTTCCGCCGCTCGCCGCGGGAGCGCTGCTGGTGCTCGTGGCCGTGCTCGCCACCGTCTGGGTGCGCGTCGAGCGCCGGGCCGTCTCCCCGATGGTCGACCTGCGGATGCTCGCCCGGCCCGCGATGTGGCAGGCATGCCTGCTCACCCTGCTCGTCACCGTCACCCTCGGCATGGTCACCCTGCTGCTGCCGCAGCTCCTCGCCGTCTCGGGCGACGGCTACGGTTTCGACGCCGACACCTCGGAGATCGGGCTGTACCTGTTGCCCGGCGCGGTCGTCGGGGCCATGAGCGACGCGGTCGGCGGGGTCGCCTCCCGGCGGTTCGGCGCCCGTGTCGTGGTCGCCGCGGCCGCCCTCGCCACCGCCGCCACCATGTTCGCGCTGGCCGCCCAGCACGACTCCGCCTGGCAACTCGTCCTCGCCAAGACGCTCACCGCGTTCGCCGCGGGCCTCGCCACCACCGCCCTGCTGGCCGGCACCGCCACCGCCGTCGACCCCGGGGACACCGGCATCGCCACCAGCCTGCTCGTGGTCACCCGGGTGATCGGCGTGGTCGTGGGCGCCCAGATCGCGGGCGCGCTGCTCGCCGCGGGCACCGACGCCCGTACGGACGTGCCCGCCGAGGCGGCCTTCACCACCGGGTTCGCCGTCACCGGCGTCACCGCCGCGCTCGGCCTGCTCCTCGTCCGCGCCACACGCGCCTCCCGTTCCCCGCAGCCCGCAGAGCCCGCCCCCGCCCCCGTGAAGGAAGGGACCCGTCCATGACCACCCCGCGCACCGTCCTGATCTCCGGAGCCGGCGTCTCCGGACCCGCCCTCGCGTACTGGCTCCACCGGGCCGGGTTCGCGGTCACCGTCGTGGAGAAGGCCGGCGCCCCGCGCGGCGGCGGCTACCCCGTCGACATCCGCGGCACCGCGGCCGAGGTGGTCCGCCGGATGGGCCTGTGGCCGCGGCTGCGCCAGGCGCACGTCGCTCCCCGGCGCGCCACCTTCCTGGACGCCGCCGGCCGCACCGTCGCCTCCCTCCGAGCCTCCGCTTACGAGGGCGAGCCCCGCGACCTGGAGATCCGGCGCGGTGACCTCGCCGACGCCCTGTACGGGCTGGTCCGCGACGACGTGGAGTTCCTCTTCGGCGACTCCGTCACCCGCTTCGACCCGGCCGCGCACGGCATCGACGTCACCTTCCGCAGCGGGCGGCAGAGCACGTACGACCTGGTGATCGGCGCCGACGGCATGCACTCGGCCACCCGGGCCGCCCTCTTCGGCCCCGAGGACCGCTACCACCGGTACCTCGCCCACTGCTTCGCCCTCTTCACCCTGCCGAACCCCGCGCGCCTCGCCCGCGAACTGGTCCTCTGGAACACCCCGGGCAAGGCCGCCGCCCTCTACGCCACCGGCGACGGACCCGAGGTGCACGGTTTCCTCACCTTCCACCGCCCCGAACCCCCGCGCGACGCCCTCCGCGACCCGGACGCCCGACGCGCGCTCGTGGCCGAGGTGTTCGCGGGCGAGGGCTGGGAGATTCCGCGCATGGTGGCGGCCGTGCGCGACACCGACGACCTGTTCTTCGACACGGCCGGGCAGATCCGCATGCCCCGCTGGACGCGGGGGCGCGCCGCCCTCGTCGGCGACGCCGCGTACGCCCCGTCCTTCCTCACCGGGCAGGGCACCAGCCTCGCGCTGTCCGGCGCCTACGTCCTCGCCCACGCCCTGGCCGCCCACCGGGACCACACGGCGGCCTTCGCCGCGTACGAGGACCGGATGCGCCCGTACGTGACGGCCAACCAGGCGCTCGTCGACGAGGGCGGCGCCACGCTCTTCCCCGTCACGGCCGCGGCCCTGGAGCAGCGCGACGCCCGGCTGCGGACGTTGCACGCGCTGCCCTCCTCCCGGCCCCGCCCGGCCCACACCGCCCTGACCCTGCCGGACTACGAGGAGCGTCCGGCCCCGTCCTCCGGGGTGACCCGCGCCAGGCCGGTCCGGTAGGCGATGACGACGAGCTGCGCGCGGTCGCGGGCCTCCAGCTTCGTCATCGCGCGCTGCACATGGGCGCGGACGGTGAACGGGCTGAGGACCATCCGCTCGGCGATCTCCTGGTTGGACAGGCCGGTCGCCACCAGCGCCACCATCTCGCGCTCGCGCGGGGTGAGGACGTCCAGCCGGCCGGCGTCCCACGGAGGGGCGCCGGCCGGCGCGGCGAGGAACCGGGCGACCAGGGAGCGGGTCGCGGCCGGCGACAGCAGCGTCTCGCCCTCCGCGACCGTCCGCACGGCGTCCGCCAGGTCCTCGGCGCCGATGCCCTTCCCGACGAACCCGGCGGCCCCCGCGCGCAGCGCCTGGGCCACGTTCTCGTCGGTCTCGTACGTGGTGAGGATCAGCACGCGGGTGTCCCGCAGGTCCGGGTCCGCGCAGATCTCGGTGGTGGCGGCGAGACCGTCCACCTCCGGCATCCGGATGTCCATCACCACGACATCCGGCCGCAGTTCGCGTGCCAGCCGCACGGCCTCCCGCCCGTCCCCGGCCTCACCGACGACGCCGATGCCGTCGGCGCTCTCCAGCAACAGCCGGAAGGCGCCACGCAGAAGCGCCTGGTCGTCGGCGAGCAGCACGTTCAGCGTCATGGGGTCCGTCCTCCGTCCGTGACCGTCTCCTCGGCGTCAGTGTTCCGCACGGGCAGGAGGCGTCCGTGCGGGCGCAGTTCACGGGTCAGCCGCGCAGCCGCCCGGTGGTCCGGGAGCAGCACCGTCAGCGTCATTCCGTCCGCCCCTCGTCCGTCGGCTCCGGACATTCGCCCCGCCTCCTCAGCGTCCGCCGCGTCCCACGGTGCGGCAGGAGGCGTCCGTCCGGCCGCAGGTCGCGGGGGAGACGCGCCGCCTCATGGTTATCGGCAAGCAGCATCCGCAGTGTCATGCCGGCCGCCCCTCGTCCGTCGCTTCCGGCATGTCCCCGTCCCGTACGGGCGGCAATGGCAGCCGCGCCGTCACCAGGAAGCCCCCCTCCGGGCGCGGGCCCGCCGTGAGCTCCCCGCCCACCGCCGCGGCGCGCTCCCGCATGCCGATCAGCCCGTACCCGGGCGGCCGGTCCGACAGGGCCGGCGGGCCTGCCGGGGCGCCCCCGTCGTCGGACACGGTGACGGTCAGCCGCCCGCCGCCCCAGTCGAGCCCCACCCGGGCGCCACGGCCCGCCGCGTGCTTGGTCACGTTGGTCAGCGCCTCCTGCACGATCCGGTACGCCGTGAGATCCGCGCCCGGCGGCAGCGCCCGCGCCCGGCCCTCCTCCCGCACGGCCACCTCCAGTCCCGCCCGCCGGAACGACTCCAGGAGGTCCGGCAGCCGCGCAAGACCGGGCGCCGGGTCCTCGGGGGCCATCGCGTCCCCGGCATCCCCGGTCTGCCGCAACAGCCCTACCGTGGCCCGCAGTTCGTCCAGGGCGTGCCCGGTGGTCTCGACGAGTTCGCGGAGGCTGACGCGGGTCTGCTCGGGGCGGCTGTCGAAGAAGTGGGCGGCGACCGTGGCCTGGGCGTTGGCCAGGGTGATCTGATGCGCCACCAGATCGTGCAGCTCCCGGGCGATCCGCACCCGCTCCTCCGCGACCCGCCGCCGCGCCTCCAGCTCCCTGCTCTCCTCGGCCCGTCGCGCCCGCTCCTCCACGGCCGCGAGATACGCCCGCCGGGTCCGTACCGCGTGCCCGATCAGCCCCGCCACCAGCGGCGCCGCCACCACCGTCCCCATCCGGCTCGCGTCCCGCCAGGAGTGGTCCCCGGACAGCGGCTCGGACCCGGCGAGCAAGGCCACGGCGGCCAGCGCGACCGCGCCCGCCGCACGCCGTTCTCCGGGGACGTGCAGCGTGCAGGCATAGGCGGCGACCAGGGCGGGTGCGGCCACGAGCGGACTCAGCACCAGGCCGAGGGGCTGGGCCACGACACCGGCCGCCGTGGTGACGGCCAGCACGGCCAGGGGACGCCGGTGCCGCGCGGGCAGTACGGCGCAGGACACCAGGGCGAGCAGCCAGGCGGCGAGGGGCGGCGCGGTGAGGGTGTCCTCGACCCGCACGGTCCCGCCGAGCAGACAGACCACGAACGCGGCCGCCGCGACCGCGCCTTCCCGGCGCCGCCCGGGACGCGGCACCCCCGTGTCCGCGGTGTCCGGTGTCGGCAGCACGCGGCCCAGCCTAGGGGCCCTGTTCACGGAAGTGCGCATACTCCCACCCTCCGGGCCCGCCACCGGCCGGGCATCGTCCTCGGGGATGGCTGCCTCTGGTGCGTACGCAGCACAGGAGCGCGCCGCCTGGTGCGTACGCACCACCCGCCCGCACCGGGGAACGCCCGAGGGCCCGTCTCCGGATCGGAGACGGGCCCTCGGGGATGTACGGCGCGGTGCCTCAGTAGCGGCGCGTGATGAGCGCGCGCTTCACCTCGGCGATCGCCTTCGTGACCTCGATACCGCGCGGGCAGGCGTCCGTGCAGTTGAACGTGGTGCGGCAACGCCACACGCCGTCCTTGTCGTTGAGGATCTCCAGGCGCTGCTCGCCGGCCTCGTCACGCGAGTCGAAGATGAAGCGGTGCGCGTTGACGATCGCGGCCGGGCCGAAGTACTGGCCGTCGTTCCAGAACACCGGGCACGACGTGGTGCACGCGGCGCACAGGATGCACTTGGTCGTGTCGTCGAACCGCTCGCGGTCCTCGGCGGACTGCAGACGCTCGCGCGTCGGCTCGTTGGTGTCCTTCGTGATGAGGAAGGGCATCACGTCCCGGTACGCCTGGAAGAACGGCTCCATGTCCACGACCAGGTCCTTGAGGACCGTCAGGCCCTTGATGGCCTCGACCGTGATCGGCTTCTCGGGGTTGATGTCCTTGATCAGCGTCTTGCACGCCAGACGGTTCTTGCCGTTGATCCGCATGGCGTCGGAACCGCAGATGCCGTGCGCGCAGGAGCGGCGGAACGTCAGCGTGCCGTCCAGGTCCCACTTGATCTTGTGCAGCGCGTCGAGGACACGCTCCTTGGGGTCGATCTCCAGCTGGAAGTCTTCCCAGGTCGCCTCCGCGGAGACCTCCGGGTTGAACCGGCGGATCCGCAGGGTGACGGTGATGTAGGGGGAGTCGGCGAAGCCGGGCTCGGGGGAGCCGGCCGCGTCCGCCTTGTCCAGAACAGGGGTAGCCATCAGTACTTACGCTCCATCGGCTGGTAGCGGGTCTGGACGACCGGCTTGTAGTCCAGACGGACGGTCTCGGTGCCGTCGGCGCCGACCTCGCGGTACGCCATCGTGTGGCGCATGAAGTTGACGTCGTCGCGGTTCGGGTAGTCCTCGCGGTAGTGACCGCCGCGGGACTCCTTGCGGGCCAGCGCGGACACGGCCATGACCTCGGCCAGGTCCAGCAGGTTGCCCAGCTCGACGGCCTCCAGCAGGTCGGTGTTGAACCGCTTGCCCTTGTCCTGGATGGCGACGTTCTTGTAGCGCTCGCGCAGCTCGGCGATCTTCTCGACCGCCGTCTTGATGGTCTGCTCGGTGCGGAACACCATGACGTTGGCGTCCATGGTCTCCTGCAGCTCGCGGCGCAGCTCGGCCACCCGCTCGTTGCCGGTGGAGGACCGCAGCCGCTCGATCTGCCCGACCACGAAGGACTCCGGGTCCTCCGGGAGGTCGACGAAGTCCGCGGTCTGGGCGTACTCCGCGGCCGCGATACCGGCCCGCTTGCCGAACACGTTGATGTCCAGCAGCGAGTTGGTGCCCAGACGGTTGGCGCCGTGCACGGAGACGCAGGCGACCTCGCCAGCCGCGTACAGGCCGGGGACGACCGTGGTGTTGTCCGCCAGCACCTCGCCCTGGACGTTGGTCGGGATGCCGCCCATCGCGTAGTGGGCGGTGGGCTGGATCGGGATCGGGTCCGTGTAGGGCTCGATGCCGAGGTAGGTCCGCGCGAACTCCGTGATGTCGGGCAGCTTGGCGTCCAGCTGCTCCGGCGGGAGGTGCGTGAGGTCCAGGTAGACGTGGTCGCCCTCGGGACCGCAGCCGCGGCCCTCGCGGATCTCCGTGTAGATGGAGCGGGAGACGACGTCGCGGGAGGCGAGGTCCTTCATGACGGGCGCGTACTTCTCCATGAAGCGCTCGCCGTCCTTGTTGCGCAGGATGCCGCCCTCACCGCGGGCGCCCTCCGTGAGGAGGATGCCCATGCGCCAGATGCCGGTCGGGTGGAACTGGAAGAACTCCATGTCCTCCAGCGGCAGTCCGCGCCGGTACACGGCGGCCTGGCCGTCACCGGTCAGGGTGTGCGCGTTGGACGTCACCTTGAAGAACTTGCCGGTGCCGCCGGACGCGTAGATCACGGACTTCGCCTGGAAGATGTGGATCTCGCCGGTCGCCAGCTCGTACGCCACGACGCCGGACGACTTCCGTACGCCGTCGACCTCGGTGATCAGCTGGTCCAGGACGTAGAACTCGTTGAAGAACTCCACGCCCTCCTTGACGCAGTTCTGGTACAGCGTCTGGAGGATCATGTGGCCGGTGCGGTCCGCGGCGTAGCAGGACCGGCGGACCGGGGCCTCGCCGTGGTTGCGGGAGTGGCCGCCGAAGCGGCGCTGGTCGATGGTGCCGTTCGGCGTGCGGTTGAACGGCAGGCCCATCTTCTCCAGGTCGAGGACGGAGTCGATGGCCTCCTTCGCCAGGATCTCGGCGGCGTCCTGGTCGACCAGGTAGTCACCGCCCTTGACCGTGTCGAAGGTGTGCCACTCCCAGTTGTCCTCCTCCACGTTGGCGAGCGCGGCGGCCATGCCGCCCTGCGCGGCGCCCGTGTGGGAGCGGGTGGGGTAGAGCTTGGTCAGCACGGCGGTGCGGCTGCGCTTGGTCGCCTCGATGGCGGCCCGCATACCGGCGCCACCGGCGCCGACGATGACGGTGTCGTACTTGTGGATCTTCATGATTCTCGCAGCCCCGTGCCTAGCGGATGTTCGGGTCGAAGGTGAAGATCACCAGCGTGCCCAGCAGGATGGTGAACACCGTGGCCGTGTAGAGCAGGCCCTTGAGCCACAGGCGGGTGTTCGGCCGCTCGGCGTAGTCGTTGATGACCGTGCGCAGGCCGTTGGCGCCGTGCAGCATCGCCAGCCACAGCATCGCCAGGTCCCAGACCTGCCAGAAGGGGCTCGCCCAGCGGCCCGCCACGAAGGCGAAGCCGATCTTGGAGACGCCGCCGTCCAGCACCAGCTGGATCAGCAGGTGGCCGATGACCAGCACGACCAGGACGACACCGGACAGACGCATGAACAGCCACGCGGCCAGCTCGAAGTTGCCGCGGGTGCTCTTCGGGGTCTTCCTGGTCCGCTTGCGCGGCGGTTCGATGACCGGCGCCGGGTTGTCGACGGAGTACAGCGAGGCGCCTTCGACGGGGCCGACGCCCGAGGCGGAGGTTTCAGTCGTGGACATCTGCGTCAGCTCCCGAACAGTTCACGAGCGGCGTGGCCGAGGACGGGGTAGATCGCCCCGAGCATCAGCACGATCCACACGGCGACGACGGTCCAGAGCATCTGCTTCTGGTACCGGGCGCCCTTGATCCAGAAGTCGACGGCGATGACACGCAGGCCGTTGAGCGCGTGGAAGAGGATGGCGGCGACGAGGCCGTACTCCAGCAGCGCGACGATCGGCGTCTTGTACGTGGCCACGACCTCGTCGTAGGCCTCCGGGGACACCCGCACGAGAGCGGTGTCCAGCACGTGAACGAACAGGAAGAAGAAGATGAGGACGCCGGTGACTCGGTGAGCCACCCAGGACCACATTCCTTCCCGGCCGCGGTACAGCGTTCCAGCCGGCACGGAAATTTCCTCCGGGAGCGGGGATTGGGGCCGCGCCGGCTTTCCTTGTCGGTCGGGCCCGGCCGGGTACGGTCCACCGGCCCCCAGCATGGTAGCGACGGTTGCCTGCGGCGCTTACGGGGGGCCTGCCGGTGTGATCAAACTTGCACCCGAAAAGGGGGGCCGGGTTCGGGCGCGGCTACTGGCGCGGGGGGTTTGTGGCCATTTGCCGGGTGCGGCTGGGCGGCTTGCTCGCGCCCACGCGGCGGAGCCGCACCTCGTTACAGTCCCGCGCCCCTGAGGGCGTTGTTCAGACGCTCCCTGGCCAGGAGGCGGAGCTGGTCCCTCGTGACCGTGTGTTCTTCCTCCGGATCGTTCGCCAATCGTGACCGGATGTTCTCCAGGACGCGGTCGAGGATCTCGTCCTCGGGGACGCCGTCGAGGCAGAGGACGAAGACGTGGCCGAACTTGGCCTCGTAGGCCGCGTGCGCGGCGTTCAGGGCGGTGTGGGCGGCCGAGTAGGTGTCCTCGGGGAGCGCGGGGAGGGATTCGCAGGCCAGGGCCTCGGCGATCTCCTCGGGGGAGAGGTCGTACGCCGCCTCGTCCGCGGCCGCGAGCAGGGACGCCGCGTCGGGGTAGGGGCGGTGGCCGGCCAGCAGGCGGGCCCAGCGGGGGCTGTGCAGGCAGGACAGCAGGGCGCGCTCGGCGTCGGGCCCGGGAGCGGTGTTGAACCACTCCAGCGGGGGTGGGGTTCCGGGCGTGCCGCGGGACTGTTCGGGTATGGCGACTCGGCCGGGGAGGTCTGGGAGTCGGTGCGCAGGCAGCGTGGGTCCTCGTGGGCGTCGCGTGAGTGTCGTTGGCAGATGCTGTGAGAGTTGTGACGTCACGTTATCGAGTGAGTCCGAGACGTGTCCGATCGGTACCCTCATTTCACCCGGACGGCAGAGTTTGGGAACGTCTTGTGGACGCCTCTCACCCGAACGGGTCGTACGTTGGCAGGGTGAGTCGGCACAGGCAGCACGGTCAGCGCAGGCGCGGTCCCGGTGCGGAGGCGACGGCGAGGCGGCGGAGGGCCGCCGCCGTCGCCGTGGCCGTGGGGGCGGTGGTGGTGGCGTCCGGGGTGGGCCTCGGCCTGTGGGCCTCGGGGGACGACGGCGGTCCAGCGGCCGCCCCCTCCTCGCCGTCGCCGACGCCGAGCCCCACCCGCAGCTACCCGCTGTCCGAGGCGCCGCGGACCATACCCGCCGTGCGCGAGCACACCGCCGAGCGCGGCCCCGGCTGGCGGGCCGCCTCCGGGCACCGGGTGGTCGTGTCCGACCCCGCGCTCGAGGACGAGGGCAGGCTCACCGCCCAGGAGCTGGGGCTGACGTACGCGGGGGAGAAGGACGACGAGCGGCCCGGCGACGTACGGCTGGAGCTGAACCGGGACGGGGGCGCGAACCCGGAGTCGTACACCCTGACCGTGCGCGGCGGGCGGGTCACCGTCAGCGGGCCGGGGGAGGCGGGCGTCTTCTACGGCACCCGCACGCTCAAGCAGGAGATGTCCGGCGCCGGCGCCGCCCCCGAGGGCGTGGTGCGCGACGAGCCCGCCAAGCCGCGGCGCGGCATGATGCTGGACATCGCGCGCAAGCACTACGACGCCGGCTGGATAGAGGACCGCATACGCGAGCTGGGCGACCTGAAGTACAACGAGCTCGGTCTGCACTTCTCCGACGACCAGGGCTTCCGCATCGAGTCCGACTCGCACCCGGAGATCGTCTCCAAGGACCATCTGACCAAGGCACAGGTCCGCAAGATCGTCGAGCTCGCGGAGAGCCGGCACATCACCGTCGTCCCCGAGATCGACTCGCCCGGACACCTCGGCGCCGTCATCGACGCCCACCCCGACCTCCAGCTGCGGAGGACGAACGGCGAGGCGGTGCGCGGCGCCATCGACATCGCGAACCCGAAGTCCGCCCAGATCGTCGACGACCTGCTCGACGAGTACGCCGGCCTCTTCCCCGGCGACCAGTGGCACCTCGGCGGCGACGAGTACCAGGCGCTCGTCGTGTCCGACCCCGAGGCGACCTTCCCCGGTCTCGCCTCCGCGGCCCGCGACAGGTACGGCTCCGGCGCCACCGTCGAGGACCTTACCACCGGCTGGCTCAACGACCGCGCCGCCACCGTCCGCGCCCACGACCGCGTCCCCCGCGCCTGGAACGACGGCTTCTTCCCCGGCGGGTCCGTCCAGGCCGACGAGGACATCACGGTCGCCTACTGGACCGGCAAGGAGATCGGCGCGCGCGAGCCCGCCGAGTACCTGGCCGAGGGCCGCGACGTCGTCAACTACAACGACGAGTTCCTCTACTACGTCCTCGGCGAGCCGCTGACCTTCGTCTATCCGACCGGCGAGCGCATCTACGAGCAGTGGACGCCGCGGGTGCTGCGCGGCACCACCCCCGTCCCCGCGACGTACGACCGGCAGATCCTCGGCGGGTCCTTCGCCATCTGGGGCGACCTGCCCCGCTCCCAGACGCAGGAGCAGGTCGCGGCGGGCATCCGGATGCCGCTGCGGGCCCTCGCGCAGAAGCTGTGGGACGCGCGCGAACCCGCGCTGTCCTGGGCCGAGTTCCGCACCCTGGCGGGCCGGCTCGGCTGACGGATTGCCGCGAACGCCTGCGAACCCCCGTACGGCTGTGGTGATGTTCTGGGCGAGCCGACGGCTCGGCGCGCCGGGCCGGGAACCGACATGCGGGGGGAACACCGGCACATGGGCTACTGGGGTTATTTCGTCGTGGGCCGCGCCGGGCGGCCGCTGGCCGGACTGGACGCGCTGGCCGGCGCGGGCGGGGAGCCGGCCCTGCGCACCGAGGCCCCGGACGGCTGGCAGGTGTGGGAGCTGCCGGGCCGCGAGGGCGAACTGGGCAGCATGAACGAACTGGCGAAGGAGACGGGCGCGCCCGCGCTGTTCGGCTACGTGATGAACGGCGAATGCGTGGCCGTGGAGGCCGCGTCCCCCGAGAGCGGGGTGTGGACGGCCTGCCTCGGCCGGGACGCGATGGCCGGCTACCTCGACGGGCGCCAGGAAGGGCTCACCGTCGACGACTACTTCCTGGACCCCGCCGACGCCGCCGAGCGGGCCGTCTTCTGGGCCGAGGAGGCCGGGCGCGAGGTCGCCGTCGAGGACGTCCTGAAGGTGCTCACCGCCGACCCCGCACCGATGGCCGAAAACGTTTTCTTCCGGCTGCTCGACGTGTTGCGCGTGGTGCCCGAGTGACACTCCCGGCTTGTCGCACGCAGTAAGGGGAAATGCGGGCTCCGTGAGCGACGAGGCCCGTCACGGCCTCATCAGGGGGCCTGCGGACCCGCGGGAGGGAGGCGTGGATGAGCCTGGAGGAACTGATCGCACAGGCCGACGAGCGCGGACTGGCCGCCAGCGGGGTGGCTTGTTTGGATCGGTGCGTGCCGCTGCTGGGCGGTGACGACGAGGCGCTGCGGCCGCTGTGGGGCACCCTCGCGGAGGGTCCCGACGACGGCGACTGGGGCGAGGTGCTCCGGCAGACCCGCGAGAAGCTGGACGCGGCGGCGGGCGAGGCCGGGGACGGCTGCGCCGGCGAGGCGGCGGAGCTGGCGCGGGGCATGCTCGCCACGGCGCCCCTGGACCGTTCCGGGACGGCGCTGCGGCAGTGGGCCGACGGGTGCTCGGACGGCGCGCTGCGGATCCATCTGCTGCTGGACGGCGCGGGCGACGTGGATCTGGACGCCGCCCGCCGGGAGGGGTGCGCCGACGGGCTGTCGCCGCTGTTCGCCGCGGAACTGCGCCGGCAGACCGCCGTCCTGGAACTCGTCGCCGCGCACGGGGCCGCCGGACTGCGCAGCGCGCTGGAGGTGTCCACGGAGGGGCGCAGGGTGCTGCGCGCGGCGGTCTCGCGCCGCAGCCGCCGCGATGCCTGACACTCCGTCGGAGGCCCGTTTCGAGGACATGTGGCGACGGCCCTGTGAGTGTCCTGGGGCGGTCGTGCACCCGTTGTGGGAAGCCGCCGGATCGGGGTGACGAAACGCTTCGCCGCAGCGCTCTCCAGAGTGTGACGACTGTGACGACACAGCAGGAGACCAGGCCCTCGGCGGCGACGAAGCCGGTCCGCTGGGCGGCGGACGCGGTGGCGGCGATGCGTGAGGGCGCACGGATGCGCCTCGACTACTCGGCGCGCAGTCTGTGGAGCGTCGACCGGATGATCGAGGACATCCGCCGCGAGTCGGCCCCGTACGCAGCCGTGGAGCTGGTGCTGCGCGGCTTCGGGGCCTACGCGGGCGAGGTGATCGTGCGCCAGACGGGCGGCGAGTGGTGGGCCTCCGGCGGCGAACACTGGGTCCGCACCCCCGACGGCCGCCTCTGGGACCCCATGGAGGAGGCCCGCCGCTGCTACACCCACGACGGCTCGCTCCGCCTCATGTGCCGGGACGCGACGGCGGGGGCGCGGCACCCGTGAAGGGCGGACCCGCCGTGTGACGTTTTCGGGTGTGGCCCTGCAGTACAAAGTGAGCTGACCGGTCACCGGCCGTCCGTTCCGCGACGGCGAGGAGGCCGGTCCATGGGGAGCGAGTTCTGGCGGACCATCCGCCTGGCGATCGAGAGGGACACCTGGACGGCACGCCTTGTCGTCCTGTGCCTCGCGGCCGGCGTCTTCTGGGCCTGCGTTCGTGTGACGACGGCCGGTTGGCCGAGTGCGTCGCCGGGCGAGGCCCCCCCACGGGCGGGCCTCGTGGGGGCCCGGGGCGTTCGGTGGGCAGTGGCCGGGGGCGCCTGAGGGCCGTGTGAGGGCTGGGACGTGCGTTGACCTGTGACACTTTGGCCGCCGTGCACGCTGAGGTCGCTGGGGGCGTGACACGGATGGACGTGCACACGTCATGCGAGGCGCATCGCGCTCGGTACGGACGAGGACGGTTCTTGGGCCACGGAGGGGAATCCCGCCGCACGCAGGCGTTCGACGGGGAGCTGGGTGACGCCGTCGCGCGTGCCCAGCAGGGCGACGAGGCCGCGTTCGCCGTGGCGTACCGGCTCGTGCAGCCCGGACTCCTCGCGTACGTCCGCGGACTGGTCGGCGCCGACGCCGAGGACGTGATGTCGGACGCCTGGCTGGAGATCGCCCGCGACCTCGGCCGCTTCAAGGGCGACGGCGCCGGCTTCCGCGGCTGGACGGCCACCATCGCCCGGCACCGCGCCCTGGACCACCTGCGCCGCCAGCGCGTACGCCCCCGCGCATCGGTCCTGGAGCAGGACGTGCTGGAGCTGCCCGCCCCGCACAGCACGCACGACCAGGCGATGGAGGCCATGTCCACCGAGCAGGCCCTCGCCCTCGTGGGCCGGCTGCCGCGGGACCAGGCCGAGGCGGTGCTGCTGCGGGTCGTCGTGGGCCTCGACGGGCCCTCCGCGGCCCGCGTGCTCGGCAAGCGGCCGGGCGCCGTACGGACGGCCGCGCACCGGGGTCTGCGGCGCCTGGCGAAGCAGCTCGCGGCCGACGGTGTGACGGATGAGGCGCCCAGGACGCTGGGTGAGTCGACGTGACCGTGGGCCGGAACGGCGGTCACGCCGGACGGCACGGCCTCCGCGGCCGCCCCGGCGGCTGAACGGGCCGGGCGGAATGAACGTATCCGTTTGTCGGGGCCGGACCGGGGTCCCTCCTGGTGGGAGGGGCCGCGGCGTCACCGGGCCCCGGCTGCGGGGCCGTAGGGCCACGGGCGGAACCGGACAGGCCGGACAGGCCGACACGAGTGCAGGGACGGAATCGGACATGGGTGAACGGCAGAGCGACGGCGGGCGGGCCGGCCGTCGGCGTGTGCACCCACAGCGTTCCGGGCGCCCGGTGGGCGTGACGGCCGGCGCCGGGCGCGCCGCACCCGTCTCCGTCGAGGTGCCGGCCGATGACATGGCCCGGCTGGAGGCGCTGCTCGTCGCCGCCCTGGTGCGTGACGGCGGGGACGCCGGGGCCGAGCAGCGGGCCGTCGCCGCGTTCGTGGCCGCCCGGGAGTCGGGGGCGCATGGCGCGCGCACCCGCCGCCGGGACGACTGGCGCGCCTCTCGACGGCGGTTCGGCGGGCGGTCCCTGCGGGCCACGCTGGGGGCGCTGGCCGCGGGCTGTGCGCTGAGCGGGGTGGCGTGGGCGGGGATCCACGCGGCGGGGGTGCCGGGCGGGGGGCCGTCCGAGGAGCCGCGGCCGACTCGGTCGGCGTCGGCGAGCTCTTCTCCCGCGGTTCCTGTGGTTCCGGAGGCGTCGTCCGGTGCCGCTGGTGTGCCTGAGACTCCGGAGGCTTCGCCGTCGGCGTCCGCCACGGAGGCGGAGGACGATGAGGAGCGTGGCTCGGGGCGGGCGGAGCCGGCGGGGTCCGTCGAGGCGCATTGCCGGGCGTACGAGCGGGTCGCCGGGCGGGGGCGGGCGCTGGAGGCGCCGGTCTGGGAGCGGCTGGTCGCTGCGGCGGGGGGTGCGGAGCGGGTCGAGGCGTACTGCGACGGGCTCGGCGTAGGTGTGAAGCCTTCGGCTTCCGCGCCGACGGCGGTGAGTGTGCCTCCGGCGGTCGGCACCGGTGCTTCTGACGCGGTCAGGGAGGGTGTGGGGGTTGGGCGGAAGCCCTGAGGCGTGACGTGGGTCACCTGAACGGAAGGTGTTCCGCAGCCCGCGCGGGGGGTGCCGCTGCGCCCATCGCCCCAAGCGGCACGACTGCCCGCCGCTACGCGCGCCTCAGGGGCGCGGGAACTGCGCGCTCAGCCACGTGAGACCCGCACCCGGCGTCGGCGGGGTGCCGCAGCGGCGGGTGCTTCAGGGGCGCGGGGAACGGCGCGCTCAGCCCCGGACCGCCCGCACCCGGCGGTGGCGGGTTGCGGCAGCGGGGCCTTTCGGCGGCGGCGGTGGAAGCACCCTCAGGGGCGCGGGGAACGGCGCGCTCAGCCACGTGCGACCCGCACCTGGCGTCGGCGGGGTGCCGCAGCGGCGGGTGCTTCAGGGGCGCGGGGAACGGCGTGCTCAGCCCCGGACTACCCGCCCGGCGCTCGCCGGCTGCCGTCTTCCCGGAGACGGCCGGGGCCGCCACCCCCCACAGGAGAGGCCCCGGCCGTCGCGCGGTACGGGCCGCGCGCGACCCGTATCTTCTACAGCGCCGTGCATGCGTTTTCTGTCACACGCCCCGTGTCACGGGTTAGTTGCGTCTTGTACGGTCATGGACGGGGAACGGTTTCAGGTCGTAACGTGCCTTTCGCGCCAGGCCGCGGGAGACAAACGACCTCAACCTCCGTGTGCGGCCTAGAGTCCGCAACGACCGATTGAGCAATGACGACGGCGAGCAACCCGGTCCGCGAGAGCGGCGCCGGTTCAGGCGCAGAAGGGCGCACGCGTGCTGGGGGACGACGCGGAGCTGACCGCCGCGGTGCGCGCGGCACAGGACGGGGACGAGACCGCGTTCCGGACTGTGTACCGCGCCGTGCACCCGCGGCTGCTCGGGTACGTCCGGACACTGGTCGGCGAGCCCGACGCGGAGGACGTCACGTCCGAGGCCTGGCTCCAGATAGCCCGTGACCTGGAGCGGTTCTCCGGCGACGCGGACCGCTTCCGCGGCTGGGCCGCCCGTATCGCCCGCAACCGCGCCCTCGACCACATCCGCATGCGCGGCCGCCGCCCGGCCATAGGCGGCGACGAGACCGAGCTCACCGGGCGCCCCGCCGAGTCGGACACGGCCGGCGAGGCGATCGAGGCGCTCGCCACCGACGGCGCCTTCAGCCTGATCTCCCGGCTGCCGCAGGACCAGGCCGAGGCCGTCGTCCTGCGCGTGGTCGTCGGCCTCGACGCCAAGACGGCCGCACAGACCCTGGGCAAGCGCCCCGGCGCCGTCCGGACGGCCGCGCACCGCGGCCTGCGCCGCCTCGCCGAACTGCTCGGCGACGATCCGGACGGACATCCGGAATCCGCAGGCGTGCTCGACGCCCTTCCACCCCAAAGAGAACCACGCCGTCGTACGGTGACGTCCGCGAGTGTGACGCAGTTGCGAGCGCGGACGCAGAAGGACTTGTGATGGCCGATGAGCGGTACAGGTGGCTGGACATGGAGGCGGCGGAGCGCCTGCTGAACGGTGAGCCGCCCCAGGCTGCCGGTTCACCCGCCGGTGACCAGGCCGAACAGCTCGCCGGAGTGCTGCGGGCGCTCTCCGCGCCCCCGCCGACGGCCGAGGACGGACTTCCCGGGGAGGCGGCCGCGCTGGCCGCCTTCCGCAAGTCCAGGGACGCATGGGCAGGGCAGGCCGACTCGGCCCCGCACACCGGTCACTCCACCGGCCCCGGGGACGCCGACGTCGGCCTGATCCGTCTCGGCGCCCGGCGCACCGGCCGTACCGGAACGCCCGGCGGAGCGCGCGGGCCGCGTCCCGCCCGGCTGGTGCTGGCGGCCGCGCTGGTCGTGGGCATGGTCGGCGGCACCGCCGTGCTCGCCGGCACCGGGCTGCTGCGCACGCCGTTCGACGACTCCCGCTCGGGTCCGGCGGGCGCCGCCACGGCCACGCACCCCCAGCGCCCGCTGATCTCCCCGCCGGCACAGGGCGCCACCCCGGACGGCCGGAACCACGGCGACTCCGTCGACGGGGGCCGTGACGGCGGCGAGGACCCCGGCCGCACACCCGACTCCTCGGCGTCCGGCGACGGCAGGACCGCCCACGGCCCCCGCTGGAAGCTCGTCGTGTCCGCCTGCCGGTCCTGGCAGCAGGGCCGCCCGGTGAACGGCGAACGCCGCCGCGCCCTGCACGAGGCGGCCGGCGGCGCCTCCCGCGTCGCCGCGTACTGCCGCGGTGTCACCGCCGAGGAAGGCGCCGGCACCAAGGACGGCACGGCCGACAAGAGCGACAAGGGCGACAAGAGCGCCGGCGGTGGCGCGCACGACGCCGAGACCCGTCTCGACAGCGACGAGGGCGAGCAGCAGAACACCCTCCCGGACCAGGGCGCCGGCGGCTCCGACACCGACGACAGCGGTGACGACAAGGGCGACAAGGGCAACAACGGCAAGGGCGACGGAAACGGAAACGGGAGCGGCCGCGGCAACAGCGGCTCCGACGCCGGCGACCGCCCCTCCAAGGGCCAGGGCAACGGCAAGGGCAACGGGAACAGCCAGGGAAACGGCAAGGGCCACGGGAACAGCCAGGGAAACGGCAAGGGCGACGGGAACGGCAAGCAGGACTAGGAGGGCGGCGGGCGGCCCGGGACACCCCGGACGTCCACACCCCTCTGAACTGCGAAAACGCCCCGCGTCCACATGAACGTACCGACCGGTGTGACACTTCCGGCCCTTGCGGCGCAGTACTGAGTGAGCCGACTGGTCATCGGCCGTAGCACTGAGCCGGGGTTCCCCCCGTACCCGCGGCTCGTGCACCTGGCGCGGGCGGGACACGTTCCCCCGGTCCCGCCCGCGCCCCTCTTGCCTCAGGTCTCGCCTGGTCTCACCAGTGCACGACGACCTTGTCGCCGTTCTCCACCTGCTCGTACAGGTGCGCGATCGCGTCCTCGTCGCGGACGTTCACACAGCCGTGCGAGGCGCCCGCGTAGCCCCGGGCGGCGAAGTCGGCCGAGTAGTGCACCGCCTGCCCGCCGCTGAAGAACATGGCGTACGGCATCGGCGAGTCGTACAGGGTGGAGACGTGGTGCCGGGACTTCCAGTAGACGCGGAAGACGCCCTCGCGGGTCGGTGTGTACTCGGAGCCGAAGCGGACCGGCATCGTCGACACCGTCCGGCCGTCGACCATCCAGCGCAGGGTGCGGCTGGACTTGCTGATGCACATCACCCGGCCGGTCATGCAGCGCGGATCGGGCGCGTCGGCCTCCTGGCCGCCCATCAGATACAGGTCCCAGCGGCCCGGCTCCCGCGTCATCGCGAGCAGCCGCTGCCAGGTCACCGTGTCCGTCACGCCCGTCTTCGGCAGACCGCGCTTGCCCTGGAAGCCGCGGACCGCCTCCGCCGTCAGGTCGTCGTAGGTGCCGGTGGGGCCGTGGAAGATCCAGGCGATCTGCCGCAGCCGCGCCTGGAGTTCACGGACGTCCCGGCCTTTGTCGCCCGGCGACCACAGCACACGCGCCGGCGTCGGGCGGCTCGAAGGGGTGACCGACGGCTTCGCGGGCGGCTCCGGCGTCCGGCTCGGCGACGCCGGCTCCCGTGACGCCTCCGGCGTCCCCGACGGCACCTCGATCCGCACCGGCGGCGCGCCCTTCCCGTCCGTCCCGGCCGGCTGCACCGTGCACCCCGCCGCACCCACGGCCATCGCGCCCAGCACCGCCAGGACGCCTATGCCCTTCCTCCCCATGCCTCTCCCGCGCACCGCAGCCCCCCGTCGTCCCGCCGCACCGGACCTGCCCGGCCGTCACCCCAGGTTCTACCCCGGACGTGACCGGAGCGGAACAAGGGGGCATGGTGGGGAGTGACCGGACGGGACGGCCGCCGGGGAAAGGCCTGTGAGCGGGGTCCCACGGAGGCTGTGAGGAAGGTCCCAGCGTGTGCCCCTCCACCGGGCCGCACGCACACCGCTACAGTCCGTCGAAGGGTCGGCCTGTACTGGTGAGTAACTGACGGGTGACCGGCGATCGGATCGAGCAACGCTGCTCAGCGGGAGGCATGCACATCATGGCGCGCGAGTCGGAGTCCGGACTGCCCATCGAACCGGTCTACGGGCCGGAGGCTCTCGAGGGCTGGGACCCGGCCGAGAAGCTGGGTGAGCCCGGTTCGTACCCGTTCACGCGGGGCGTGTACCCGACGATGTACACGGGCCGCCCCTGGACGATGCGCCAGTACGCCGGTTTCGGCACGGCGACGGAGTCCAACGCCCGCTACAAGCAGCTGATCGCCAACGGCACGATGGGTCTGTCGGTCGCGTTCGACCTGCCGACGCAGATGGGCCACGACTCCGACGCGCCGATCGCGCACGGCGAGGTCGGCAAGGTGGGCGTGGCGATCGACTCGGTCGACGACATGCGGGTGCTGTTCGGCGGGATCCCGCTGGACAAGGTGTCGACGTCGATGACGATCAACGCCCCGGCCGCGCTGCTGCTGCTCCTGTACCAACTCGTCGCCGAGGAGCAGGGCGTCAGCGCGGACAAGCTGACGGGCACGATCCAGAACGACGTGCTGAAGGAGTACATCGCCCGCGGCACGTACATCTTCCCGCCGAAGCCGTCGCTGCGGCTGATCGCGGACATCTTCAAGTACTGCAAGGCCGAGATCCCGAAGTGGAACACGATCTCGATCTCCGGCTACCACATGGCCGAGGCGGGCGCCTCGCCCGCGCAGGAGATCGCGTTCACCCTCGCCGACGGCATCGAGTACGTCCGCACGGCGGTCGCGGCCGGGATGGACGTCGACGACTTCGCGCCGCGTCTGTCGTTCTTCTTCGTGGCCCGTACGACGATCCTGGAGGAGGTCGCCAAGTTCCGTGCGGCCCGCAGGATCTGGGCGCGGGTGATGAAGGAGGAGTTCGGCGCGAAGAACCCCAAGTCGCTGATGCTGCGCTTCCACACGCAGACGGCCGGGGTGCAGCTGACGGCCCAGCAGCCCGAGGTGAACCTGGTCCGCGTCGCCGTGCAGGGTCTCGCGGCGGTCCTCGGCGGCACGCAGTCGCTGCACACCAACTCCTTCGACGAGGCGATCGCCCTGCCGACGGACAAGTCCGCCCGGCTCGCCCTCCGTACCCAGCAGGTCCTCGCGTACGAGACCGATGTGACCGCCACGGTCGACCCGTTCGCCGGGTCCTACGTCATCGAGAAGATGACCGACGACGTGGAGGCGGCCGCGCTGGAGCTGATGGAGAAGGTCGAGGACCTCGGCGGCGCGGTCAACGCGATCGAGCGCGGCTTCCAGAAGAACGAGATCGAGCGCTCCGCCTACCGCATCGCGCAGGAGACGGACTCCGGCGAGCGGGTCGTGGTCGGCGTCAACCGCTTCCAGCTCGACGAGGAGGAGCCCTACGAGCCGCTCCGCGTGGACCCGGCCATCGAGGCCCAGCAGGCCGAGCGCCTCGCCAAGCTGCGCGCCGAGCGCGACCAGGAGGCGGTGGACACCGCGCTGGCGGCGCTGAAGAAGGCCGCCGAGGGCGAGGACAACGTCCTCTACCCGATGAAGGACGCCCTCAAGGCCCGCGCCACGGTCGGCGAGGTCTGCAACGCCCTGCGCGAGGTGTGGGGCACGTACGTCCCGAGCGACGCCTTCTAGGACGTCACCGGCGGGCGTTCTCGCAGGTCGAGACGGGGGCGAGGAGTGTCGCGCGGCGTGCGACACTCCTTGCCATGTTCGGTGTCGTCGACCTTCCCACCTATCTTGCGGGCCTGGTGCTGATCATCCTGCTGCCCGGCCCCAACTCGCTGTACGTCCTCTCCGTCGCCGCCCGCCGCGGGGTGCGCTCCGGCTACACCGCCGCCGCCGGCGTGTGGTGCGGGGACGCCGTCCTGATGACGCTGTCGGCGGCCGGGGTCGCCTCCCTGCTCCAGGCGAACGCCGTGCTGTTCGGCATCGTGAAGTACGCCGGCGCCGGCTATCTGGCCTGGCTGGCCGTCGGGATGCTGCGCGCCGCGTGGGGCATGTGGCGCGGACGCGGCGAGGAGAGCGCGGAGGACACCGCCCCGGCCGCCGCGCCGGGTGAGCGTCCGTTCCGCCGGGCGCTGGTCGTCAGCCTGCTGAACCCGAAGGCGATCCTGTTCTTCATCGCCTTCTTCGTGCAGTTCGTCGACCCCGCCTACGCCTATCCGGCGCTGTCCTTCGTGGTGCTGGGCGCGCTGGCCCAGATCGCCAGCGTGCTCTACCTCAGCGCGCTGATCTTCGGCGGCACCCGGCTCGCCGCCGCGTTCCGCCGTCGCCGCCGGCTGTCGGCGGGCGCCACCTCGGCGGCGGGCGCCCTGTTCCTGGGCTTCGCGGCGAAGCTGTCGACGGCGAGCGCGTAGGGCCTGTCCGGCGGTTCATTCCGGGGGCGCGCCCTCCCCACGCCAGTCCTCCCGGCGGCGTGCGAGCCGATTCCCGAGGGTGTCGGCTCGCTCCTCCGCCCCTCGGCCGGAGACTCCGGACCCGGTGCACCCGGACGCGCCGTCAGCGCGTCCCGAAGCGGGCCAGGTAGGCGCCGAGCCCGTCCGGGGTGTCGCCGGTCCAGCCCAGGTAGCCGTCCGGGCGGACCAGGAACAGGCCCGTGCCGTACGTCCGGTGGGACGAGCCGCGCAGCAGCCGCACGCCCGTGGGCGGTTCGGGGGCGTCCGTGCCCAGTGCCAGCAGGGTCCAGTGCGGGCCGCGACAGGCGTCGAAGAGGCGCGTGCCGTCCACCCGGCCGTCCGGGGCGCGATCGCCCGCGCGCACCGGTCCCGGTTCGGCGCGCGTCTCCGCGCTGAGCGTGGAGTCCCGGTAGCCGAGGTCCAGTTGCAGGGTGGCCCCGCCGCGCTTGGCCTCGCCGCGGTGGATGCGGGTGGACAGGCCGAGCATGTCCGCGGCGACCGCCCTCCGCTCCTCCTCGTAGCTGTCGAGGAGGGACGGGTCCGCGCCGTCGGTCAGCACCGCGCCCAGCTTCCAGCCGAGGTTGTAGGCGTCCTGCACGGAGGTGTTGAGGCCCTGGCCGCCGGCCGGGGAGTGCACGTGCGCCGCGTCGCCCGCGAGGAACACCCGGCCCACCCGGAAGCGGTCGGCGAGCGCGGCGCGCGGCCGGAAGTCGGAGGCCCACAGGACCTCGGTGACGTCCTCGGCGGCAAGGTGCGTACGGGCGGCCACGACCTGCCGTACGGCGTCGGGGGAGAGGTCCACGCGGGTGTCCTCGGTGAACCGGGCGACCAGCTGGAAGTCGTCCGTGCCGGCGAGCGGGCAGAGGGTGAGGAACTCGTCCCGGCCCTCGCCCGGCGGGAACATGTGCCACCAGTCCCGGTCGAGGCCGCTCACCCGCACGTCCGCCACCAGCATCGGCAGCGGGTCGACCGCCTCGCCGGTCATGCCGGTGCCGACCGCCCGGCGCACGGCCGACCGTCCGCCGTCCGCGGCGACGAGGTACCGGGCGCGCAGCGGCGGCCCGGCGGCGAAGTGGGCGGTCACGCCGTCCTCGTCCTGCGTGACGTCCGTGAGCTCACGGCCGTGGGCGATCTTGCCGCCCAGCTCCTCCAGGCGGTCCCGCAGGATCCGCTGGGTACGCCACTGCGGGATCATCAGCCCCTCGTACGGCGCCTCCTCGGTGGGCTCCACGGGGGGCGCCAGGTGGTGCTCGCCCAGCCGCTTGCCGTCACGCCAGAGCATGCCGACCGGGTAGCGGCCGCCGCCCGCGCGGACGGCGTCCAGCACGCCGAGGTCGTCGAAGACCTCCATGGTGCGCGGCTGAAGGCCCTTGCCGCGCGATCCGGGGAACAGTCCCTCCTCCCGCTCCACCACCAGCGCCGGGACCCCGCGCCGGGCGAGGTCGATGCCGAGGGTGAGGCCGGTCGGCCCCGCGCCCACGATCAGGACATGGGTGTCGCTCATGATTCCGTCTCCTTAACAGCGTTAAGTGACCCGTGGCCCGAGCGTCTCCCTAACGGTGTTAAGTTGTCAAGCGTGAGCACGGAACGACGCGCGCCGCTGGACCGCCGACGGGTCGCCGGCACGGCGCTGAAGCTGCTGAACGAGGTCGGCCTCGACAGGCTGACCCTGCGCGCCATCGCCAAGGAGCTCGACGTCAAGGCGCCCGCCCTGTACTGGCACTTCAAGGACAAGCAGGCGCTGCTGGACGAGATGGCGACGGAGATCTTCCGCCGGATGACCGACGGGGTCGAACCCGGCCCCGACGACACCTGGCAGGAGCGGCTGCTCAGGAGCAACCGGGTGCTGCGGCGGACGCTGCTCGCCTACCGCGACGGCGCGAAGGTGTTCAGCGGCACGCGGTTCACCGGCCTGGAGCACGCGGAGCAGCAGGAGGACAATCTGCGGCTGCTCACGTCGGCCGGCCTCACCCTCGTCCAGGCGGCCCGGGCGCTCCAGACGACGTTCCTCTACACGCTCGGCTTCGTCGCCGAGGAGCAGGGCGTGGAGCCGGTGCCGGGCGAACGCAGGGAGGGCTTCGACGTGGAGGCGCGCGCCCGCCTGATGGCCGGCCATCCGCTGGCCGCGGAGGCGGGACGCGCCTTCTTCGGCGACTACGACGCCCACTTCGAGGAGGGCCTCGCCCTGATCATCACGGGGATCGAGACGCGGTACGGGGTGAGGTGAGCGGGGGTGAGCGGGCTCGGGCCGGCTGAGAGGGTCACGCGTCCGAGGCCGCCGTTCGCGCAGTTCCCCGCGCCCCTGGGTGGGCTGCCGGCCGACCCCTTGAAGGGGCGCGGGGAACTGCGCGACAAGCCCCCACCGGCCCGCAGCCGACGTCGTGCCTACCGCCCCCCGCCCCGCCGCACCACCCTCCCGACCTTCCGCTTCGCCCGCGCCGCCCGCACCCGCGCCCGGGTCGCCGGGCTGCTGCCCGGCAACCCCAACTCGGCCAGGCGCAAGGCCGGAAAGTACCCCGCTGGGCTACTCGCGACACACCCCCGCAGCCACTCCTCCGCCTCCCCCCGCAGCCCCGGGTACGTCCGCGGCTGCATACAGAACCCCATCGCCCGCACCAGCGCCCCCAGCGACGCCGGCGCAGCCCCCACCACCGCCGGCGTCTCGTCCCGCTCCAGATCCGGCACCAGACGGTCGACCAGCGCCAGCGGGATGCGGTTGCTGTTCTGGTAGGGCCGCAGCCGGTCCAGGACCATTTCCGTCCCCACCCGCGCCACCGGCACGCCGTAGTACGCGGACGCGGTCACCATCGCCGTGGAGAAGCAGCCCACGACCAGCTCGGGCCGGACGTGTTCGTACAGCGTCTCCGCGAGCAGCGGAGCGTCCAGCACCGTGAGCCGTACGCCCTCGTCGGCCGCCGCCTTGTGCAGGGCCGCCGAATAGCCCGCGGGGGCGGTGGGATGGGGCTTGAAGACGAGCGAGCGGTGCCCGGCGCGCACCGCCCCGGCGAGCATGCGGACGTGCAGGTCCTCCTCCTCGTCCGCGCTCAGGATGTTGATCGCCGCCAGGTACTGCCCGAGCAGCACGGCCGTCGGCGCCTCCTCCCGCACCGGCGCCAGGAGCGGATCGTCCGCCGCCTCCCGGGCGACCTCGTCCAGCACCGCGCGGAACGCCCCGTCCGGCACCACCACCGGCTCCACGCCGTACTCGGACAGCAGCAAGGGGCGTAGACCAGGGAGGAGATCAAGGTGCAGCAGCCGCCGGACGCGCCGGCCGAGCGTCAGGGGCAGCTTCTCCCGGGTCGGGCCGTAGCTCATCAGCCCGTCCGCGTACACGTCGACGGACGCCTCGGAGAAGATCGCGACCAGCGCGCGGGCCGGGTTCGCCTGGACGGACTCGACCGCCAGGTCGACCCGTTCGTCCTCGCCGATGTCCCACAGCAGCCGCAGCGCCCGCTGCCACAGCACCGTGTCGGAGCCGCGCGGCCCCCAGGCGCTCGGGTGGTACGGGCTGATCGCCTCGTTCCAGCTCACCACCTCGTCGAAGCGCGCGGCGAGCGGCCCCCAGCCGTGCATCTCGTCCAGCCGCAGCGCGGTCTCCGGCACGGAGGCGTTGTGCGAGACCAGCAGGATGCGGCGGGCCGCCCCGCCCGGTCCGAACAGGCCCGCGTCCAGCGCCGCGGCCAGGGTCGCGGCGCCGTAGAGGGTCGAGACCTGGAAGATCTGGGTCGTGCGGTGCATGGGTCAGGCAGCCTTCCGCCCGTCGCGCAGGCGGCCGAGCAGCCTGCTCCGGGTGCTGTCGAGGGTGGCCAGGGTCTCCTCCAGCGCGTCCTGCGGCATCCGCAGCAGCGCCGCGCGCGCCTCCTGCCGCAGCCGCCGCGCCGCCGACGGCTCGTACGCGTCGGCCTTGCCGAGATGGAAGGCGATCATGGCGCAGTACGTGCGGACGGCCTTCAGGAGGAAGCGGTCGCACTCCGGGTCGTCCTGGACGTCCCGCAGCAGCAGGTCGTACGCGGGGATGAAGTCGAGCTGGCGGGAGTCCTTGATCTGGGTGAGGGAGGTCGCGACGCCCCGCCGGTAGAACACGCCGTGCAGCCCGAGGGAGGCGTAGCTGCGCGCCGTGAGGTGCAGCCGCCAGATCCACAACCGGTCCTCGGCGGTGCGCAGTTCCGTGACGAAGCGCATCCCGCCGTCGTCGAAGAGGTGCCGGCGGTAGACGCCCGCCCAGACGAACGGGTAGTCGACCATGGTCTCCGTGTCGACGGGCGTGATCCCCTCACGCGGGTCCATCACCGCGTTCCGCACCGCCGCCGGAGGCCGTTTGATCACCCTCTCCGTCCCGGTGACCTGGACGTGGTCGGTGCGGGCGAAGTCGCAGCCCAGCTCGTCCATCGCCCGCACCAGCGCGGCGAGATGGCCGGGCCCGTACCAGTCGTCGCCGTCGAGGAACGCCACGTACTCACCGTCCGCCGCGTCGATGCCTGAGTTCCGCGCCTGCGCGATCCCCTGGTTGGTGTCGTGCCGGATCACCCGCGCGCCCGGCAGCTTCTCCGCCCACCGGTCGATGATCCAGGGCGTGGCGTCCGTGGAGCAGTCGTCGACGATCAGGAACTCGACGTCCGGGTGCGCGTTGGCGGCGAGACCGCGCAGGGTGCTCTCCGCGAACGCCTCCACGTTGTGCATCGGGACGACGACGGACAGCTTGGGCACCTGGACCTCTTTCTCGGGCGACGGGTGAAGACGACGGGGGACGGGGGGGCAAGGGGCGGGGCGCGGCGGCCGGGGCGCGCCGGAGGGACACGCGGCCCCGGACGGCGAATGTGCCCCGGCGGGGCGGTTCGCCGATGGCGCCCGGGTGGACACGGGGTGAACAGTCCTCGGCCAACGGCCAACGGCCGACCGCCAACGGCCTACGGCCGACCCGCGGCCGGGGCATCGGTCGCACACAGCGCCCCGCCGGGTGTCCTCACCCCTTCATGGCCCGCGCTCTTCGCACCACCCGCCGGGCCACCCGGCTCCGCGGCAGGAACGCCAGCTGACGCGGCACACCCCCGGGCAGCCCCAGCGCGGTGAGCCGTCTGCGCGGGAACCACCGTCGGTCCCACGCCCCCGCCGCGAGATACCGCTCGGCGTCGGTCCGCAGCGCGGGGTGCACCTGGGGCCGCACGGTGAACGCGAGGGTGCTCAGCAGACCGGGCAGATCCACGGCCCCGTCCCGCACCGCCTCCGCCAGCACCAGGGCGACCCGCTGCGGATGGTGATACGGCGTCAGCCGGTCCAGCAGGCCCTCCGTGCCGACCCGGGCGACCGGGAGGCCGTACAGGGCGGACGCCGTGAACAGGGCCGCCGACGCGCGGCCGACGACCAGCGCCGGGCGGGACGCCTCGTACAGCGCCTCCACCGGGACGGGCGTGTCCGGGACCGTGAGGTCCACCCCCAGGCGTTCCGCCTCCGTCCGCGGATCGGCCGTGTGGCGGGACGGGCAGGCGGGGTGGGGTGCGAACACCACGTGGCTGTGACCGCGTCCGGCCGCCGTCCGCACCATCTCCGCGTGCGGCGCATCCGTCGAGGAGCGCTCCCCGACCACCAGCGCCGCCCCCTCCGGCACCCCCGTCACGGCCGAGGCGACCTCACCCGCCACCGCACGGTAGGCGTCCGTCGGGATCACCCGCGCCGGCACCCCGAACTCGGCCAGGAGCAACGGCGTCAGACCCGGTATCAGGTCCAGGTGCAGCACCTGCCGCACCCGCGTGCCGACGAGCGGGTCCAGCTTCCCGCGCGTGGGCCCGTAGCCCGCCGGTCCGCCCGCGCACACATGCAGGGGCGCGCCGGTGAACACGCGGGCCAGCGCCTGCGCGGGCGGGGTGTCCGGGGCGCCGAGGATCAGCTCCACCCGGTCGTCGCCGAGCCGCCACAGCCGCCGGAGGTGCCGTTCGAGGAGCGGCACGTCCTCCGTGCGGGGTGTCCAGGCCGCCGGGTGGAAGGGCCGTATCGCCTCGTTCCAGGACAGCACCGCGTCGAAGCGGGCCCGCAGCCGTAGGAATCCCGGCACCTCGTCCCACGGCGGGGCCGCCTCCGGGACCGGCGCGTCGTCGCACACCAGCAGCACCCGCCGCCCCGCATCGGGCAGCAGCCCCGCCTCGATCGCGGCGGCCATCAGCACCACCGCCGAGGGACTCGTCGCGCAGAAGATCTGCGTGCGCGCCGCCTTCACGCGACCCCCCTCCCCGCACGCAGCGGCGCCCTCCGCAGCCGTCGCAGCCGCGCCGCCCGCCCCGCGTCCATCGAGTCCAGCGCCTCGTCCAGCACGGCGCTCGGCAGCCGCCGCAGCGCGTCCCCGCACACCGCCCTCAACCGCGCGGCCACCGCCGGCTCGAACTTGTCCCGTTCGGCCAGATGACGGTCGATCACCGCGCAGTACGTCCGCACCGCCTTCGGCAGCAGCCGGTGCGCGTCCCGGTCCGCCGCCGTCTCCGCCACCACCCGGTCGAAGGCCGGCACGAAGTCCAACTGCCGTTCGTCCCCGACGCGGGTGAGGGAGGAGGCGACGCCCTTCCGGTAGAACACGCCCAGCAGGCCCACCACGGCGAACGACTCCGCCCCCCGGTGCAGCCGCCAGATCCACGGCCGGTCCTCCGCCGTGCGCAGCCCGTCCGGGAAGTGCAGCAACCCCCGCTCCAGCAACCGCCGGTGGTAGACACCGGCCCACGCCTGCGGGTAGTCCACGGCGGTCGCCCGGTCGGCGGGCAGGATCACCTCGCGCGGGTCCAGCACCTCGTCCCGGAGGCCCACCGGCACCCGGCGCACGGTCCGGGCGCGCCCGGTGACCCGGACGTGGTCCGTGCGCAGGAAGTCGCAGCCCAGCCCCTCCGCCGCCGCGACCAGCCGGGGCAGGTACCCGGGCGCGTACCAGTCGTCGCCGTCCAGGAAGGTCAGGTACTCGCCCTCCGCCGCGTCCAGCCCGGCGTTGCGCGCGGCGGCGATCCCGCCGGGGCGCTCCCGGCGGAGGAACCGCACCCGCGCGACGCCGGACAGTTCCTCGGCGGCCCGCTCCACGACATCCGGGGTGTCGTCCACCGAACCGTCGTCGACCAGAACGAACTCGAAATCCGGGCGGGCATTCGCGCGCAGACTTCTGAGCGCGTCCGGGGCATATTGCCGGACGTCGCGGAAGGGCACGATCACGGAAAGCTTGGGCACCCGGAAAACATTAGAGAAGCGCCCGGCGCGCATTCTTTCCGTCGGCCGTACGGACGGTGAACTCGATGTGTCGGTCCGGTGGACCGCTTCTACCTCGGGTGTTTTCCCAGGCCGGTTCGGTTCTCGGTGGGATGTTGTTAACTTTTCGTTGAGACGCGGTTGGGCCGTTCGCGGAATTCGGTTCCTAGCGTCCAAGGCGTGCCAGCAAGTGCAACGAAGCCCCTCAGGGTGGCGGTCCTCGCGGATTCCGACACCCGCTGGAAATGGGGCACGCTCACCGCGAAACGCATCGCGCCGCGCGACATCCGCCTGGACGGATTTCTGCTGCGGGGCCGCGCCACGCCCACCGCCCGCCAGCTCGGCGAGGTCGGGGTCCGCGCGGACTCCCTGCGGGAGGTCACCGCGGCCGAGTTCCTGCGCGCCATGGACGAGGAGGCCTGCGACGTCCTCGTGCTCGCGCTGGTCGGCGGCGGGGTGCAGGCGATGCTCCACGGGCTGCGGCGCGTCTGGGAGGACCGGCCCCGCCGGCCCGTCGTCGTCACCGGTTACGTCGGCGTCGTCTACGAGAAGCTCACCGACGGCCTGCTGCTGCGCCACGGCGCCGACCTGGTGCTGGCCAACTCCCGCCAGGACGCCGAGCGTTTCCGCGCCGTGTACGAGGGCGTCGGCGCCGGTGCGGACGCGGTCACCGAGGTCGCGCTGCCGTTCCTCGGGGGAGCGCCCCACACCGGCGTCCACGAGCCGTACACGGTGGTGTTCGCCGCCCAGCCGTCCGTGCCGGACACCCGCGCGGACCGCGCGTACCTGCTGAACCGGCTGGTGGAGCACGCCCGCCGCCACCCGGACCGCGAGGTGCTGCTGAAGCTGCGCTCCCGGCCCGGTGAACACACCACGCACATCGAGGAGTTGCCCTACCAGAAGCTGGCGCGCGGCCTCGACCTGCCCGCCAACCTGCGCCTGGTCTACGGGCACATGGGCGAGGTCCTGGACCGCACCG
This sequence comes from Streptomyces sp. P9-2, assembly GCF_051903975.1. Lineage (NCBI taxonomy): Bacteria > Bacillati > Actinomycetota > Actinomycetes > Kitasatosporales > Streptomycetaceae > Streptomyces > Streptomyces sp. P9-2. The sequence goes on along the minus strand of NZ_CP192633.1, from coordinate 592,799 downwards.
ACCTGCTCGTCACCGTCAGCTCGACGGCCGCCCTGGAGGCCCTGCACCGGGGCGTCCCCACCGCGGTCCTCACCGACCTCGGCATCCGCGAGGCGCTCGGCAACCACCACTTCGTCGGCTCCGGCTGCCTCGCCTCCTGGGACCAGCTCGACGCCGGACGCCGCCCGGAGCCCGACGAGCAGTGGCTGGCCCGGCAGGGCGTCGCCGCGGACGGCACGTACGCGACGGCCTTCGACACGGCCCGCGCCCGTATCGCCGAACTGCTCGACGCACCCGGCGGACTCCCGCCGCTCACCCCGTACTACACGCCCGTCACCGCGCCCGGCTATCTGCCCGGCGTCCTCGCCCGCCACCACCTCGGCCCCGACGGGACGCCGCTGCCCGGCGCGCCCGCCGCGGACCGGGAGCCCGGCCCCGTCCGGCGGATCGTGCGCCGCACCGCACGCGGCGCCTACCGCCACGGCGTGCAGCGCGTGGCGCCCGTGATCCGCCGCATGGGCGAGCTGTGACCACCCCCACCCCCTTCTGAGGAGCTGACTCCATGTCCCACTCTCCGGCCGTGCGCCGGGTGCTCGCCGTGATCCCCGCGCGCGGCGGCTCCAAGGGCGTCCCCGCGAAGAACCTCGCCCCCGTCGGCGGCGTGCCCCTGGTGACCCGCGCCGTCCGGGAGTGCCGCGCCGCCCGGCACGTCACCCACGTGGTCGTCTCCACCGACGACGCGGCCATCGCCGAGACCGCGCGGCAGGCGGGCGCCGAGGTCGTGCTGCGGCCCGTGGACCTCGCCGGGGACACCGCGACCTCCGAGGCGGCCGTGCTGCACGCCCTGGACGCCCACGAGGAGCTGCACGGCGCACGCGTGGACGTCGTCCTGCTCGTGCAGTGCACCAGCCCCTTCCTCACCCGCGAGGACGTCGACGGGGTGGCCGCCGCGGTCGCCCACGGCGCCGCCGACACGGCGGTGACGGTCGCCCCGTTCCACGGCTTCGTCTGGCGCGAGACGGCCGCCGGAGCGGCCGATTCGGCCGCCGGGCTGGTCGGGACCGGCACCGGGGCCGCCGAGGTCGCCGCAGGCACGGCCGAGATCGCCGCCGCGACAGCCGGGCGAGAAGCCCCGGCCGCCGGGCAAGCGGCCCGGACGGCCCGCGGAGCGCACGGCGTCAACCACGACAAGGCCGTCCGCCCCCGCCGCCAGGACCGCCCCCAGGACTTCCTGGAGACCGGCGCCGCCTACGCCATGGACGCCGCGGGCCTGCGCGAGCACCGCCACCGCTTCTTCGGCCGCACCGAGCTCGTGCGCACCGACCCCGCGCGCGTCCTGGAGGTCGACGACCCGCACGACCTCGCCCGGGCCCGCGCCCTCGCGCCGCTCCTCGACGCCGGCCGCACCGGCCTGCCCACCGCCGACGACATCGACGCGGTGGTCCTCGACTTCGACGGCACCCAGACCGACGACCGGGTGCTGATCGACGCGGACGGACGGGAGTTCGTCTCCGTGCACCGCGGCGACGGCCTCGGCGTCGCCGCCCTGCGCCGCGGCGGCCTGAAGCTGCTGATCCTGTCCACCGAACAGAACCCGGTCGTCGCCGCCCGCGCGCGCAAGCTCCGGATCCCCGTGCTGCACGGCGTCGACCGCAAGGACCTCGCCCTCAAGCAGTGGTGCGAGGAGCAGGGCATCGCGCCCGAACGCGTGCTCTACGTCGGCAACGACGTCAACGACCTCCCGTGCTTCGCCCTCGTCGGCTGGCCCGTGGCGGTCGCGAGCGCCCACGACGCCGTACGCGGCGCCGCCCGCGCGGTCACCACCCTCCGCGGCGGTGACGGCGCGATCCGAGAGATCGCCGGCTGGATCCTCGGTCCCTCTCTCGATTCCCTCCCCCGGTAAGACCCCCAGTAAGGAAACCCTGGTCATGAGCGACTCCCGCATCCGCACCCTCGGCACCCGCGAGGCCGGCCCCGGCCGCCCCGTCTACGTCACCGGCGAGATCGGCATCAACCACAACGGCGACCTCGACAACGCCTTCCGGCTGATCGACGCGGCCGCCGACGCCGGCTGCGACGCCGTCAAGTTCCAGAAGCGCACCCCCGAGATCTGCACCCCCCGCGACCAGTGGGACATCGAACGCGACACCCCCTGGGGCCGGATGACGTACATCGACTACCGGCACCGCGTGGAGTTCGGCGAGGACGAGTACCGGCAGATCGACGCGTACTGCAAGGAGAAGGGCATCGCCTGGTTCGCCTCCCCGTGGGACACCGAGGCCGTCGCCTTCCTGGAGAAGTTCGACGTGCCCGCCCACAAGGTGGCCTCCGCCTCCCTCACCGACGACGAGCTGCTGCGCGAACTGCGCGCCACCGGCCGCACGGTCATCCTGTCCACCGGCATGTCCACCCCGAAGCAGATCCGCCACGCGGTCGAGGTGCTCGGCAGCGACAACATCCTGCTCTGCCACGCCACCTCCACCTACCCGGCGAAGGCGGAGGAGCTGAACCTGCGGGTCATCAACACCCTCCGGGCCGAGTACCCGAACGTCCCGATCGGCTACTCCGGCCACGAGACCGGCCTGCAGACCACCCTCGCCGCCGTCGCCCTCGGCGCCTGCTTCGTCGAGCGGCACATCACCCTCGACCGCGCCATGTGGGGCTCCGACCAGGCCGCCTCCGTCGAGCCGCAGGGCCTGGCCCGCCTGGTCCGCGACATCCGCACCATCGAGGCCTCCCTCGGCGACGGCGTGAAGAAGGTCTACGAGTCCGAGCTCGGCCCGATGAAGAAGCTGCGCCGGGTGGCCGGCGCCGTCGCCGAGGCGGAGATCGCCACGGCCGCCGGCGAGCCCGTGTCGGTCTGACCCGCCCCCGCCCACCCCTACGACGGGAACGGTCGTACGTCGATGAGCCCCCGCGCCGGCCGCACCGGCCCCCGCACGCTCGCCTTCGTGGAGAGTCCGGTCCAGCTGCTCAACGTGCTGGAGTGGGCGCACACCCACGCGCCCGGCGCGGGACTCGCCCTCGTGGTGCTGTCCCCGGTCGACCCGATGACCCGCGGCCAGCTCCGCCGCATGGCCGAACTGGCCCGCGAGGAGGGGCACGACGTCCGCTGGGAGGAGGCGCGCGGGGGAGCGTCCGCCCCGCTGCGCACCATAGGCGGCCTCGCCGTGCCGCTGCGCCGGGCCCGCAGGGTCGTCCTCGGCGACCCGTTCTCCCGGTACGTGCAGCTGCTGCTGACGATCACCCGGGCGCCCGAGGTGGTGGTCGTCGACGACGGCACGGCGACCATGGAGTTCGCCGGTCAGCTCGCCCGCGGCGAACGCCTGGTGCGCTGGCACCGCAAGGGCGGCCGCCCGGGCCCCCGCGACCTGGCCCTCGCCCCGGTCTCCGCCGCCGCCCGCCGCCGGCTCACCCCCGGCGACGGCCGCGGCGTGGAGGTGTTCACCTCCATGCCGATGGCGGACGTCCCGCCCGGCGTCACCGTCCGCGCCCACACCTTCGCCTGGACCCGCGACCGCTTCGGACCCCCGCGCGTCACCCGGGGCGCCGACCTGGTGGGCACCTCCCTGGTCGAGACGGGCGTGGTGGACGCCGACGCCTACGTGGCGGCGGTCGGCGCGCTCGCCCGGACCCACGGCGCCCGGCGCTACTTCGCGCACCGCCGCGAGACCACCGAGAAGCTGCACCGGCTGGCCGTGGAGACCGGCCTGGAGATCGTCCGCCCCGAACTCCCCCTCGAACTCGTCGCCCGCCGCGGCCCCGTGGGCCGTACGGTCGTCAGCTTCCCGTCCACCGTCGTCCACACGCTGCCGCTCGCACTCGCTGGAACTGATGTGCGCATCTCGGTGTGCGACATCGACCCGGCGTGGCTCACCGCCCACGCCTCCCCGCGCGCCCGCGGCTTCCTCGCCGACGTCGTCGGAACCGCGCGCGGCGCCCACCCCCTGCGCCCCGCCACGCCCCCGGACACCGGCCCGCTGTCCGCCAGATGAACCGGTCAGTGTGGGTTGGGCCGGACGTGGTAACCGTGAAGGTACGGAAGGCGCCGACGCCCGCGCGGGGGCTGTGACCGACCTCATGGCCGGGCAGGCCGAGCGCCCCTACCCTCCCGAAAGGGCGGTGAGTGTACCCATCTCGCTGAACGGCTATGCGTAGGGCAGCCGGATTTTCTCCCTCCAACGGGCTGATTTTTCTTGATCAGGGGTCGGTGGAGCGCTTCGGAGCCCTACTCTTCAAAGGGTGAAGCCACTGATGTCACTGGAGTCCGAGATCGATCTCCCCGGGGGAGCGGTGCTCCCCGGCGCGCTGCCCGAGGCACTGCGCGCGGAACTCGTGGCGTTCCGGCGAGACCTCCACATGCACCCGGAGCTGGGCAACCAGGAGTTCCGCACGACCGCCGCGATCAAGGAGCGCCTGCAGCGCGTGGGCCTGCGCCCCCGCGTACTCTCCAGCGGGACCGGGGTGATCTGTGACATCGGGACGGACGAGGAGGCCGGCACCGACGCCGCCATGCTCGCCCTGCGCGCCGACATCGACGCGCTGCCCATCCCCGACATGAAGGCCGGCTGCGCCTACCGGTCCACCGTGCCCGACCGCGCCCACGCCTGCGGTCACGACGTCCACACCACCGTGGTGCTCGGCGCCGGCCTGGTCCTGGCCGAGCTGCACCGCCAGGGCCTGCTGCCCCGCCCGGTCCGGCTGATCTTCCAGCCCGCCGAGGAGGTGCTGCCCGGCGGCGCCGCCGACGTCATCGCCGACGGCGCGCTCGAGGGCGTCGGCCGGATCCTCGCCGTGCACTGCGACCCGCGCGTCGACGCCGGCAGGATCGGTCTGCGCCAGGGCGCCATCACCTCCGCCTGCGACCGGCTGGAGATCGCCCTGGAGGGCCCCGGCGGCCACACCGCCCGCCCGCATCTGACCACCGACCTGGTCACCGCCGCCGCCCGCGTCGTCACCGACGTGCCCGCGCTGGTCGGCCGCCGGGTGGACACCCGCAGCGGCCTCGCCGTCACCTGGGGCCGGGTCGAGTCCGGCCACGCGCCCAACGTCATCCCGCAGCACGCCGAACTGTCCGGCACGGTCCGCTGCCTGGACCTGGAGACCTGGCGGCAGGCCCCGGACATCGTGGTCGCGGCCATCGACGAGGTGGCCAATCTGCACCGCGCCAAGTCGGCGATCAACTACGTCCGGGGCGTCCCGCCGGTCGTGAACGAGGCCGGGGCCACCGAGCTGCTGCGCGACGCGATGATCGCCCGCCGCGGCACGGAGGCCGTCGAGGGCACCGAACAGAGCCTGGGCGGCGAGGACTTCTCCTGGTACCTGGAGCGCGTCCCCGGCGCCATGGCCCGCCTCGGCGTCCGCACCCCCGGCGAGCGCATCGTGCGCGACCTGCACCAGGGCGACTTCGACGTGGACGAGCACGCCATCACCGTCGGCGTGGAGCTGTTCACCGCGGCGGCCCTGCTGGACGCGCTGCGGTAGACGGCGTACGGGCGAGGCCGGCCGTGTCCGACGGGGACGCGGCCGGCCGTCCGTGGCGGAGCGCGCGGTTCCCCGCGCCCCTGAGGGGTGTGCACCCGACGGCGCCTGGAGGCGCGCTTTCGTGTCGCACCCCCCCGGGGCCCCTCCGCCCGGCCCTTTCCGCTTGCGGCCCGCTCCCCGGGGGTGCAGCGTGGGGGCCGTGCAGACGCGTATGCCCGTTTCGCTCCCCTGCGACCCCCTGGTTCACAAGGGCGTAACCGGCCATCGGCACGAATGGATAACGGCCCCGCTCGACCCCGTTCCCAGGAGTGTCTACGCGCGTTAATGTGCGCCGAACCGAGCACCCGCTGCGGGGCTTTGGAGAATGGGGAACTTCAGATGCGTCGGATATCCAAACTGACCCGCGTAGCGGTGGGGGTCGCTTCGCTCGCGCTCGCCGCCACCGCCTGCGGCGGAACCAGCAGTGACAACGGTGACAGCGGCGGTTCCAAGGACGACCTCGGCGTCGCCATCGCCTACGACATCGGCGGCAAGGGCGACCAGTCCTTCAACGACGCCGCATTCGCCGGCCTCACCAAGGCCAAGGAGGAATTCGGCTTCAAGACCGCCGACGTCGAGCCCACCGAGGGCGAGACCGACGCGGACAAGGAGCAGCGCCTGGCCTCGCTGGCCCGCCAGGGCTACAACCCGGTCATCGGCGTGGGCTTCGCCTACGGCCCCGCGATGGAGGCCGTCGCCGCCAAGTACCCCGACACCACCTTCGGCATCGTCGACTCCGTCGTCGAGGGCGAGAACGTCGCCTCCCTGGTCTTCGCCGAGGAGCAGGCCTCCTACCTGGCCGGCGTCGCCGCCGCCAAGGCCACCAAGAGCAACACCGTCGGCTTCGTCGGCGGCGTGGACATCCCGCTCATCCACAAGTTCCAGGCCGGTTACGAGCAGGGCGTCAAGGACACCAACGCCAAGGTCAAGGTCGTCTCGCAGTACCTGACGCAGACCGCGGAGGAGGGCGGCTTCTCCAGCCCCGACAAGGGCAAGGCCGCCGCCGAGGGCCAGATCGAGAAGGGCGCGGACGTCATCTACCAGGCGGCCGGCCTCTCCGGCCAGGGCGTCATCGAGGCCGCGGCCAAGGCCAAGGTGTGGGCGATCGGCGTCGACTCCGACCAGTACAACCAGGAAGCCCTCGCCGGCTACAAGGACTACATCCTCACCTCCGCCCTGAAGGACGTCGGCGGCGCGGTCTACACGCTGACCAAGTCGGTCGAGGACGGCAAGCCGCTCACCGGCACGCAGGTCTTCGACCTCAAGGTCAACGGCGTCGGCCTGTCCGACAGCAACCCCAAGATGGCCGAGATCCCGGGCCTGAAGGAAGCCGTGGACGCGGCCAAGAAGGGCATCACCGACGGCACCATCAAGGTCAACACGGAGTGATCCGGGTGCCGGACGCGGTCCGGCACCGACCTCCCGTACGAAGCGGGCGGGCGCGCACCTGGCGCCCGCCCGCTTCGTCGTACGCCCGGGAAAACGGCACCCGGAACGGGCTTCACGCTCACCCACCGCCACCCTGCGTTCGCGAACAGCGACACCCCGTCCCGGCAGGCGGAACCGACTTGAACACGGGCGCATAACAAGGTGGACAGAAGGGGTTTTCAGGCAGGTCTACGCGCGTTAATCTGCGGCGAAGCCAGCGCCGTACCCCGTACCGTTCCCGGCGCTTGTACGACTAGGAGCACCACACATGCGCCGGATTTCCCGGATCACGGTCGCAGGCGCAGCGACCGCCTCCCTGGCCCTCGCCCTCTCCGCCTGCGGCGGCACCTCGACCTCCTCGGGCTCCTCGGAGTCGAAGGAGGGCAAGGGCCTCGCCATCGCGTACGACGTCGGCGGCAAGGGCGACCAGTCCTTCAACGACGCCGCGTACGCGGGCCTGGAGAAGGCGAAGAAGGAGTTCGGCTACGAGACGGCCGACGTCGAGCCCACCGACGGTGAGACCGACGCCGACAAGGAACAGCGCCTCGTCTCGCTGGCGAAGCAGGGCTACAACCCGATCGTCGGCGTCGGCTATGCCTACGCGTCCGCCGTGAAGGCCGCCGCGGAGAAGTTCCCCGACACCACCTTCGGCATCGTCGACGACGCCACCGTCGAGGCGGACAACGTCGCCGACCTGGTGTTCTCCGAGGAGCAGGCCTCCTACCTGGCCGGTGTCGCCGCCGCCAAGAGCACCAAGACCGACGTCGTCGGCTTCGTGGGCGGTGTGGACATCCCGCTGATCCACAAGTTCCGCGCCGGCTTCGAGCAGGGCGTCAAGGACACCGACCCCAAGGTCAAGGTCATCTCCCAGTTCCTCACGCAGACCGCGGAGGAGGGCGGCTTCTCCAGCCCCGACAAGGGCAAGAGCGCCGCCGAGGGCCAGATCGAGAAGAAGGCCGACGTCGTGTACGCGGCCGCCGGTCTGTCCGGTCAGGGTGTCATCGAGGCCGCCGCCGCCAACAAGGTGTGGGCGATCGGTGTCGACTCCGACCAGTACAAGCAGGAAGCCCTCGTCAAGTTCAAGGACTCGATCCTGACCTCGGCGATGAAGGACGTCGCCAAGGCGGTCTACAACCTGGCGAAGTCGGTCGAGGACGGTAAGCCCGCGACCGGTATCGTCAAGGGCGATCTCAAGACGGGTGAGGTGAGCCTGTCGAACTCCAACCCGAAGTTCGCGGACGACGCCGAGCTCCAGGAAGCCATCGAGACGGCCAAGGAGAAGATCATCAGCGGCGAGATCAAGGTCAAGTCGAGCTGAGTCACACCCTGAACCACCGCGGGGTCGCGACCGCTCGACGGGGTGCGAGGAGCCTGGCTCCTCGCACCCCGTCGGTCAGGTGTGCCACCCCTTTGTATGCCGAAGGGGCGCTACGCGCGTAGACGGCCCCCGTCCCCAGGAGAGTGCGTCATCAACGCGTCCAGCAGCCCTCCGGCCGGAGCGGCGGTCCACAAGACGGTGACCGCCGTGGAGCTCGCCGGGATCACCAAGCGCTTCCCCGGTGTCGTCGCCAACCACGACATCCACCTGACCGTCCGCAAGGGCACCGTCCACGCCCTCGTCGGCGAGAACGGCGCCGGCAAGTCGACCCTGATGAAGATCCTCTACGGCATGCAGAAGCCGGACGAGGGCACCATCACGGTCGACGGAGAACAGGTGAACTTCTCCTCGCCCGCCGACGCCATCGCGCGCGGCATCGGCATGGTGCACCAGCACTTCATGCTGGCCGACAACCTCACCGTCCTCGAGAACGTCGTCCTCGGCAGCGAGAAGCTTCACGGCATCGGCGGCAAGGCCCGCCGCCGCATCAAGGAGCTGTCCGAGCGCTACGGCCTGGAGGTGCGCCCCGACGTCCTGGTCGAGGAGCTGGGCGTCGCCGCCCGCCAGCGCGTGGAGATCCTCAAGGTCCTCTACCGCGGCGCCACCACCCTGATCCTCGACGAGCCGACCGCCGTGCTGGTCCCGCAGGAGGTCGACGCGCTCTTCGACAACCTGCGCGAGCTGAAGGCCGAGGGCCTGTCCGTCATCTTCATCTCGCACAAGCTGGGCGAGGTGCTGTCCGTCGCCGACGACATCACCGTCATCCGCCGCGGCACCACGGTCGGCACCGCCGTGCCCTCCGAGACCACCCCGCGCCAGCTGGCCGAGCTGATGGTCGGCAGCGAGCTGCCCACCCCGGAGACGGCCGAGTCCACGGTCACCGACCGGCCCGTCATCACCGTCGACAAGCTGCGCCTGGCCGCCCCCGGCGGCAAGGCCCTCCTGGACGACATCTCCTTCACCATCCACGAGGGCGAGGTCCTGGGCATCGCCGGCGTCGAGGGCAACGGCCAGACCGAACTGGTCGACGCCCTCATCGGTCTGCGCCACGCCGACTCCGGCGTCATCCGGCTGGCCGACGAGGAGATCACCGCCTGGCCCACCCGAAAGCGCCGCGTGGAGGGCATCGGCTACATCCCCGAGGACCGCCACCGCCACGGCCTGCTGCTCGAGGCGCCCCTCTGGGAGAACCGCATCCTCGGCCACGTCACCGAGAGGCCCAACGCCAAGGGTGTCTGGCTGGACCCGAAGGCCGCCCAGGAGGACACCCGCCGGATCGTCGAGCAGTACGACGTCCGCACCCCCGGCATCGACGTCACCGCGGCCTCCCTGTCCGGCGGCAACCAGCAGAAGCTGATCGTCGGCCGCGAGATGAGCCACAAGCCGCGCTTCCTGATCGCCGCCCACCCCACCCGCGGTGTGGACGTCGGCGCGCAGGCCGCGATCTGGGACCACATCCGCGAGGCCCGCCGCGAGGGCCTGGCCGTGCTGCTGATCTCCGCCGACCTGGACGAGCTGATCGGCCTGTCCGACACCCTCCGCGTGATCTACGACGGCAAGCTGGTCGCCGACGCCGACCCGGCCACCATCACCCCGGAGGAACTCGGCACCGCCATGACCGGCGCCGCCGAGGGCCACCTCGAACACGAAGAGACCCCTGCCGAGACCCAGGCCGACGTGTCCAAGTCGCCCGAGTCTCCGGAAGACGAGGCCCGCTGATGAAGAAGTTCGACAAGGAGCGCGTGCTCCTCGCCGTGGCCGGCCCGGTCATCGCGCTCGCCGTGGCCTTCGTGCTGAGCGCGATCGTGCTGGTCGCCTCCGGCAAGAACCCCGTCGAGCCGTTCGCCCTCATGTTCGAGCAGGCCGGGTACTCGGACGTCCAGGTGCTGATCCTCAACCAGGCCTCGATGTACTACATCGCGGCCCTGGCGGTGGCCATCGGCTTCCGGATGAACCTGTTCAACATCGGCGTCGACGGCCAGTACCAGCTCGGCGCGATGATGGCCGCCATCGTCGGCGCGCACGCCGACCTGCCGGCGTTCCTCCAGGTGCCGCTGCTGCTGCTGACCGCCGTGTGCACCGGCGCCTTCTGGGCCGGCATCGCCGGCGTCCTCAAGGTCACCCGCGGCGTCAGCGAGGTCGTCGCGACGATCATGCTGAACGCGATCGCCACCTCGCTGATCGTGTACATGTGGAAGCCGGACGTCTTCGGCGTCAAGATCGGCAACAACAGCACCACCGGCGAGATGTACGAGTCCGGCTGGATCCCCGGCATCGACCTCGGCGAGTCCGGTGAGATCTACGGCCTGGTGATCCTCGCCGTCCTGCTCGGCATCGGCTACTGGGTCGTCCTCAACCGCACCCGCTTCGGCTTCGACCTGCGCGCCTCCGGCGCGTCCCAGTCGGCCGCGGCCGCCAGCGGCGTCGACCCCAAGCGCATGGTCCTCACCGCCATGCTGCTCTCCGGCGCCATCGCCGGCCTCGCGGGCCTGCCGATCCTGCTCGGTGACTCCCACACGTACAACCTGAACTTCCCCACCGGCATCGGCTTCCTCGGCATCGGCATCGCCCTGCTCGGCCGCAACAGCCCGGTCGGGATCGTCTTCGCCGCCCTGCTGTGGGCCTGGCTCGACAAGGCGTCGCCCGAGCTGGACTTCCACGGCTACGACAAGGAGATCGCGGTCATCATGCAGGGCCTGATCGTCCTCTCGGTGGTCGTCTCCTACGAGGCCGTCCGCGAGTGGGGCCTGCGCCGTCAGCAGCGCCGGGTCGGCGCCGAACTCGCCGCGGGACACGTCCTGGGCGCCGACAACAACACCACGAAGGAGGTGGCCGGCCGATGACCGCTCCGACCACGGCGACCGACGTCAACCAGCCGTCGCTGGAGCACGCCCCGCCGACCGGCCGCCGCATGTCCTGGCCCGTCCTGCTGCTGGTCATCGCCGGAGCCCTGGCGCTGACCTCGATCGTGCGCCTGATCACCGGCGCCGACGGCATCACCAACGTCAGCCAGATGTCCACCGCCCTCCAGCTCGCCGTGCCGATCGGCCTCGCCGGTCTCGGCGGTCTGTGGGCCGAGCGCGCGGGCGTGGTGAACATCGGCCTCGAGGGCATGATGATCCTCGGCACCTGGTTCGGCGCCTGGGCCGGATTCCAGTGGGGTCCGTGGACCGGCGTGCTCGTCGGCCTGATCGGCGGCTGCCTCGGCGGCCTGCTGCACGCCATCGTGACCGTCACCTTCAACGTCAACCACATCGTCTCCGGTGTGGCGATCAACATCCTCGCCCTCGGCGCCACCCGCTACCTGGCCCCCCTCGCCTTCGAGGGCCACCAGGGCGGGTCCGCCAAGCAGTCCCCGGCGGTCGAGTCCCTCGGCCACTTCACCGTGCCCGGGCTGTCCGACTGGCTGAGCGACCTCAACGCCAAGGGCTGGTTCTTCATCTCGGACATCGCGGGCCTGCTCGGCGGCCTGGTCACCAACGTCTCCTGGCTGACCCTGATCGCCGTCGCGCTCGTCCCCGGTACCTGGTGGATCCTCTGGCGCACCCCGTTCGGGCTGCGGCTGCGGTCCTGCGGCGAGAACCCGGTGGCCGCCGAGTCCCTCGGCGTCAACGTCTACAAGTACAAGTACCTCGCCGTGATCATCTCCGGCGGGCTGGCCGGCCTCGGCGGCGTCTTCCTGTCCATCGTGGCCAACCCGTTCTACCTGGAGGGCCAGACCAGCGGCCGCGGCTACATCGGCCTCGCAGCGATGATCTTCGGCAACTGGATGCCGGGCGGCCTCGCCATCGGCGCCGGCCTCTTCGGCTACACCGACAGCCTCAACCTGCGCGGCGGCTCCACCAACGTGCACGCCCTGCTGCTGCTCGGCGCGCTGCTGCTGGTCATCGGCGCGATCTGGCTGGCGATCCGCAAGAAGTACGTCCAGGCGGCCGTCACCTTCGTGGTCGGCGCCCTCGTGTTCGCCTGGTACGCCGGCACCAACGAGGTCCCGAGCCAGGTCGTCGCCGCCACCCCGTACGTCGTCACCCTGGTCGTCCTCGCCCTCTCCGCCCAGCGGCTGCGCATGCCCAAGGCGGACGGCATGCCGTACCGGAAGGGGCAGGGCAAGTGACCGCGGCCGTCGACGTCGACTGGGACGCCCTGCGCGCGGCGGCGCGGGACGCGATGTCCTGCGCCTACGCCCCCTACTCGGGGTACCCGGTCGGCGTCGCGGCCCGGGTCGACGACGGACGCACGGTCACCGGCTGCAACGTCGAGAACGCCTCGTACGGACTGGGCCTGTGCGCCGAGTGCGGACTGGTCTCGGAGCTGCAGCGCACCGGGGGCGGCCGGCTCACGCACTTCACGTGCGTGGACGGCGGCGGCGAGATCCTCGTCCCGTGCGGCCGCTGCCGTCAGCTGCTGTACGAGTTCGGCGGACCCGGACTGCTGCTGGAGACGCCCGAGGGCATCCTGACCCTGTCCGAGATGCTGCCCCAGGCCTTCGGCCCCCAGCACCTCACCAAGTAACTCCCGTGCGGCCCCTCCCGACGGCGCCCGGCATCCCGGGCGGCGTCGAACGGAGGGGCCGTGCTCTTCGCACCCCGGAAGGAACGCCAGCCATGGCCATGGACGTCATCTCCGTCATCCGCACCAAGCGGGACCGCGGCGAACTCACCGACGAGCAGATCGACTGGGTCATCGACGCGTACACCCGCGGGGAGGTGGCCGACGAGCAGATGTCGGCCCTCGCCATGGCGATCCTGCTCAACGGCATGAACCGCCGGGAGATCGCCCGCTGGACCGCCGCGATGATCGCCTCCGGCGAGCGCATGGACTTCTCCTCGCTCTCCCGCCCGACCGCCGACAAGCACTCCACCGGCGGCGTCGGCGACAAGATCACCCTGCCGCTCGCGCCGCTGGTCGCCGCCTGCGGCGCGGCCGTCCCGCAGCTCTCCGGCCGCGGCCTCGGCCACACCGGCGGCACCCTCGACAAGCTGGAGTCCGTTCCCGGCTGGCGCGCCCTGCTCTCCAACGAGGAGATGCTGCACGTCCTCGACACCACCGGCGCGGTGATCTGCGCGGCGGGCGACGGACTCGCCCCCGCGGACAAGAAGCTCTACGCCCTGCGCGACGTCACCGGCACGGTCGAGGCGATCCCGCTGATCGCGTCCTCGATCATGTCGAAGAAGATCGCGGAGGGCACCGGCTCGCTCGTCCTGGACGTGAAGGTAGGCTCCGGCGCCTTCATGAAGACGATCGAGGACGCCCGCGAGCTGGCCTCCACCATGGTGGGCCTCGGCACCGACCACGGCGTGAAGACGGTCGCCCTGCTCACCGACATGTCCACCCCCCTCGGCCTCACCGCGGGCAACGCCCTGGAGGTCCGCGAGTCCGTCGAGGTCCTCGCGGGCGGCGGCCCGGCGGATGTCGTCGAGCTGACGATCGCGCTGGCCCGGGAGATGCTCGACGCGGCCGGCCTGAAGGACGCCGACCCGGCGAAGGCCCTCGCCGACGGCTCCGCGATGGACGTCTGGCGCCGCATGATCGCCGCGCAGGGCGGCGACCCGGATGCCGAGCTCCCGGTCGCCCGCGAGCAGCACGTCGTGAAGGCCCCGTCGTCGGGCGTCCTCACCCGCCTGGACGCCTACGACATCGGCGTCGCCGCCTGGCGCCTCGGCGCGGGCCGCGCCCGCAAGGAGGACCCGGTGCAGGCGGGCGCGGGCGTCGAGATGCACGCCAAGCCCGGCGACCAGGTCACCGAGGGCCAGCCCCTCCTCACCCTCCACACGGACACCCCGGACCGCTTCGAGTACGCGCTGCAGTCCCTGGAGGGCTCCTTCGACATCGGTACCGGTGCGGACTTCACCGCCACGCCGGTGGTCCTGGAGCGCATCGCCTGACCAGGGCTTTCCCCTTTCGGGTGAACGGGACCGGTGGACCCCCGCCGGTCCCGTTCGTCATGCTGTACTCGGCGACGTACCGAAGGAGACCGCCATGAGCGCACTCACCGTGAGCCAGGACCCCGAGCAGAGCTGGGACGACCTCGTCCGGTTCTGGGAGGAGATGGAATGGCCCGAGGGCAGCAAGGTGGAGATCATCGAGGGGATCGTCACCGTGTCACCCGCTCCCGCGTATCGCCACAACGTGATCGCGGCCCGTATTCAGCGCCGCCTCTACTCCGCGATCCCCGAGGACTGGGAGATCTTCCAGACCCTTGCCATCGCTGTGCCGTCGCGCCTGGGCATGCTCATTCCGGATCTCATGGTCGCGCCCGTGCACGACCACACCGAGTCCGAGACCCACATCCCGGCCGGTCTGGCCGAACTGGTCGTCGAGGTCACCTCGAAGTCCAACGCCCGCCACGACCGCGTCAGCAAGCCCGCCGCCTACGCGGCCGCCGGCATCCCCCTGTACCTGTTGGTCGACGCCTGGGCCACCGACGGCCCGACCGTGACGCTCTACGGTGAGCCGAAGGACGACGTCTACCGGCCGTTGAAGAGCGTGAAGTTCGGCGAGCCGATCGAGCTCCCCCCGCCCTTCGACCTGGTCATCGACACGGCCGAGTTCCCCGAGGCCTGATCACCCCAGCACCGCCGCCACTGCCACCAGGACGGGGACCGAGAGCGCCGTCGAGATCAGGATGGACTCGCGGGCCAGGCGTTCGCCGACGCCGTAACTGCTCGCGTAGGTGAAGAGGTTCTGGGCGGCCGGCAGGGCCGAGGTGACCACCACGTCCAGGAGGTGGGCGCCGTGGAGGCCGAAGACGCCGGCCGCCAGCGCCCAGGCGACCAGGGGCATGCCCACCGCCTTCAGGCCCACCGCCAGCAGCACCGCGCCCCGGTCGCCGTTCCGCAGCGGCAGGGTGCTGCCCCGCAGGGAGATGCCGAAGGCGAGCAGCACCGCCGGGACCGCCATGTTGCCGATGAGCTGTACCGGGTCCCACACCGGGCCGGGGATCTCCACGCCCGCCGCCGACACCGCGACCCCCGCGAGCGACCCCAGCGCGACCGGGTTGCGCAAGGGGGTGAGCAGCCGCCGCCACAGCGGCTGTTTCCCGCCCGCCGTCGACAGGTCGAGGATCGTCAGCGCGACCGGCGTGACCCCGACCAGCTGGAACAGCAGCACCGGCGCCACCAGCGAGGCGTCGCCGAGGACGTACACGGCGATCGGGATGCCCAGGTTGCCGGAGTTGACGTAGCTGGAGCACAGGGCGCCGATGGTGGTGCGGCCGACGCCCCAGCCGCGCGCCGCGCCCACCGCGACGAAGACGCCCGCCATCGCCGCCGTGCTCAGCGCGGTGACCAGCAGACGCGCGGAGAAGACCACCGACAGGTCCGCGCGGGCCAGCGTGGTGAACAGCAGCGCCGGGGACGCCACATGGAACGCCAGCTTGGTCAGCACCTCGCTGCCCTGCGCGCCGAGATTCCCCCGCCGTCCGATGACGTAGCCGACGCCGATGACGACGGCGATCACCAGGAACCCGCTCAGCACCCCCTGCACGGCGGCTCCCCGTGACGGAGGACGGCACCGGGCCTCGGGGAGGGCGATGATCTATGGCGCATACAGGTAACCCTCCGGGGAGGGCCGCCGCGGGTCAATGTGATCCTCGGCGCGCGCGACGGACCGCCGCGCGATGAGTTACAGGTCTCCGGCCGGTCTACCGGTCGTGGATGCCACGACACCGCCCGTACTCGTGCTCAGCGGCCCCCTCACCCCCGGCGAGGTGAGCGGGCCGTGCGAGGCGTTGCGCGCCCTGCTGGACGGCGGGGGGCACGGCCGTGTCGTGGTGTGCGACGTGGCAGGGCTGGGACCGCCGGGCCTGGCCGCCGTGAACCTGCTGGCCCGGCTGCAGCTCACCGCCCGCCGGGCCGGCGGGCGGATACGGCTGCGCGACCCCTCAGCCGCGCTCTGTGCCCTGCTCGATCTCGTCGGTCTCCGCTTCGAGACGGAGGGGCAGCCCGAACAGCGGGAACCACCGCTGCGTGTCCAGGAAGCAGTGGAACCCGGTGATCCGGCCGTCTGAGATCTCCAGCGCCTGGATCGCCCACGGCGTGTACCCGCCGTTCTCCGGGTCGGGCTTGTAGTGCGCGAAGCCGGGCAGCCCGTTGACCTCGACGGGCACCAGCTTCGAGTTCGCGCAGGAGGCGCCCATCGTCGTCATGAAGCCCGTGATGTCGTCGGCGCCGGTCAGCCACAGGTCGAACGGCGGCATCGTCATGATGGCGTCCTCGTGCAGCAGCGCGGTCAGCGCCGACATGTCGTAGCCCTCGAAGGCCGCCATGTACCGGTCGAGGAGCTTCTTCTGGTCCTCGTCCAGCGGGTCGGCGACCGCCGCGTCGGCGCCCGGCTCCTGCCGCTCGGCGAGCGTCGCCCGGGCCCGCTGCAGCGCGCTGTTGACCGACGCGACCGACGTGCCCAGCAGCTCCGCGACCTCGCTCGCCTTCCACGCCAGCACCTCGCGCAGGATCAGCACCGCCCGCTGCTTGGCGGGCAGCCGCTGCAGCGCCGCCATGAACGCCAGCCGCACGGACTCCTTGGCGACCGCGGCCTCCGCCGGGTCGGCGGGGGTGGGCAGCACCCGGTCGTCGGGCATCGGCTCCAGCCAGGTGTGGTCCGGGCGGGGGGACAGGGCGGCCTGCGCCAGCGGCGTGGACTCCGTGAGATCCATCGGGCGGGCGCGCTTGTTGCCCGCGGACAGCATGTCCAGGCAGACGTTCGTCGCGATGCGGTAGAGCCAGGAGCGGAGGCTGGAGCGTCCCTCGAACTTGTCGAGGCTGCGCCAGGCACGGATCATCGTGTCCTGCACCGCGTCCTCGGCCTCGAAGGACGAACCGAGCATCCGGTAGCAGTACCCGGTGAGCTCCACCCGGTACTGCTCCAGCGTGGCGTCCAGGTCCGTCGTCGCCGTGCCGTTCGTCATCGTCCACCCACCCCAAGCGGCCTCGTGGCGGCGCCTCTTCGCGCCCACCACCTCGGAAGCTACCGCAGCCCACTGACAACGGCCCCCGGAGTGGACGAATCCGCAGGTAAAGGACGGTGTGGACGCGCCGTGCGGGCCCGTGCGTCCCCGCGGCCGTCAGCCGGTGCGGGCGGCCTCCCCGGCGCGGACCGCCGCCCGCGTCCCGGCCAGGGTGATCGCCGCGACGCCCGCCACGGCCACCAGACCGACCGCCACCGTCCCGGACCAGCCGCCCGCGTGGAACGCCAGCGCGCCCACCGCGCTGCCCGCGCTCGACCCGATGTAGTACGCGGACTGGTACAGCGCCGCCGCCTGAGCCCGGCCCTCCGTCGCGGTCCTGCCCACCGCCGACGAGGCCACCGCGTGCCCCGCGAAGAACCCGCCCGTGATCAGCACCAGACCCAGCAGCACCAGCGGCAGCGTGTCCGCCAGCGACAGCAGCAGCCCGGCCGCGGTGGTCGCGCCGCCCGCGTACAGGGCGCCCCGGCGGCCCAGCCGGCCCACGAGCCGTCCGGCGGCGGACGCCGACACCGTGCCCACCAGGTACACCAGGAACACCGACCCGACGACGCCCTGCGGCAGCGAGAACGGCGCCTCGGTCAGCCGGTACCCGATGACCGTGTACACGCCCCCGAACACCGTCATGAACAGCGCGCCGATCGCGAACAGCCGCCGCAGCAGCGGGTTCCCGAGGTGGCGGCGGACCGTGCCGGCCAGCACGCGCGGCCTGAGCGAACCCGCCCTGAAGTGCCTCGGCGCCGGCAGCAGCAGCCGGAACGCCACCGCGCACGCCACCGCCACCAGCCCGATCACGCCGACGGCGGCCCGCCAGCCCCACTCCTGCGCCACCCAGCCGGTGATCACCCGGCCGCTCATCCCGCCGACGCTGTTGCCGGCCACGAACAGCCCGATCGCCGTCACCAGCGCCTTCGGCGTGACCTCCTCCGCGAGGTACGCCGTCGCCGAGGCGGGCAGCCCGGCCAGCGCTGCGCCCTGCAGCGCCCGCAGCGCGACCAGCGCCCCGAGCGACGGGGCGAACGGCACCAGCAGTCCGAGGGTCACCGCGACGGCCAGCGAGGCCGTCATGACCGTACGCCGCCCGAACCGCTCGGACAGGGCGCTCATCGGCAGCACGAACAGCGCCAGACCGCCGGTCGCCGCAGACACGGTCCAGCTCGCGTCGCTCGCGCTCACCGCGAACTCGCCGGACACCAGCGGCAGAAGGGCCTGCGTGGAGTAGAGGAGCGCGAAGGTCGCGACGCCCGCGAGGAACAGGGCGAGACTCATCCGGCGGTAACCGGGACCACCCGGGGACATCCGGGTCTCGTGGGCGGGCGGCGGGGAGGAGGGGGCGGATGCGACGGCGTCCACGCGGGTGGACGCCCCGGTACTGGCGGGAGTCATGCCTCGAACGTACGGAGCTTTCCGCTGATCCGTCCAATGCATGGAATCGTCATAATCGTTCCCATGGAGCATCAGCAGAGGTCAGACCGTCGGCTGTCACGAACCGGTGACACACGAGACAGAGAAGAGATGGCGCGGCTGCTCGCGCCGCGCCTCGCCCACTTCGCCGGGGTGGCCCGCACCGAGCACGTCACACGGGCCGCGCAGGAGATGCAGGTGCCGCAGTCCACCCTCTCCCGCGCCCTGGTCCGCCTCGAGGAGGACCTCGGCGTCGAGCTGTTCGCCCGGCACGGCCGCACCGTCTCCCTCACCCCGGCGGGCCGCGCCTTCTACGCCTCCGTCGACCGAGCCCTGGACGAGATCGGCCGCGCCGCCGAGGGGGTCCGCGCCGACGCCGACCCCGCCACCGGCAAGGTCGCCTTCGGCTTCCTGCACACCATGGGCGCCGAGACCGTGCCCGGCCTGCTGCACACCTTCCGCGCCGACCACCCCGGCATCCGCTTCAGCCTCGTCCAGAACTACGGCGAGGCCATGCTGGAGGGGCTGCGCGGCGGCGAGCTGGACCTGTGCCTGACCTCGCCGGTGCCGTCCGCCCCCGACCTGGTGGCCCGCCGCCTCGACGAGCAGAAGCTGCGCCTCGTCGTCCCCCTGGACCACCGCCTCGCGGGGCGCCGCCGGGTCCGCCTGGCCGAGGCCGCCGACGAGACCTTCGTGACCCTGGAACCCGGCTACGGGCTGCGCCGTATCACCGACGACCTGTGCGCCCAGGCCGGCTTCGCACCGCGCATCGCCTTCGAGGGCGAGGAGGCCGAGACCCTGCGCGGCCTGGTCGCGGCGGGCCTGGGCGTCGCCCTGCTGCCCCCGCCGCCGTTCCCGCGCCCCGGCGTGGTCGAACTGACGGTGACGGCCCCCAGGGCGGCCCGCGAGATCGGCGTGGCCTGGCTCGCGGGCCGCCCGGACACCCCGCCGGTGGCGGCGTTCAAGAAGTTCCTGCTGTCGAAGCGGGGGAACCTGCTGCCGGGGTAGCTCCACCCGGCTCAGCGCCGTAACGACCTGCCGAACCCCGCCGCCAGCGGCATCCGCAGCCCCAGCGGCGGGGGAGCGGCCAGCGCGTCCTGCACCGGGCGGGAGAAACCCCGCCCGAACAGCACACCCATCACGAAGTCCTCGGCCAGCGCCAGCACTTCGTCCCGGTACTGGTTCAGCCCGTGCCCGTCCGCGTGGACTTCGAAGCGGCACACCTCGCGGTTCGCCTTCTTCGCCCGGGCCGCCAGGCGGAACGACAGTTCGGGGTCGGTGCGCGCGTCGTTCGTGCCGTGCACGATCAGCACATGGCGGCCGGCGAGCTGCTTCACCGGCTCGGCCGGTGCCGTCCCGTCCTCCTCCGGCAGCCAGGGGGCCAGCGCGACCACGGAGGTGACCGCCGCGTGACCCGCCGCGCACAGCGCCGCCCTGCCGCCCATGCCGAGGCCCACCAGACAGACGGGCACGTCCCCGTAGCGCCGTACGGCCTCGTCGGCGGCCCAGGCCGCGTCGTGCGCGAGGTGCGCCTCGTCGCCGTTCCAGCCGCGGTAGCGGTAGTGGACGACATGCGTGGCCAGCTGCTGGTCGCGTCCCGCGCGGGCCAGCCGGCGCCCCAGGCCGCGTACGGAGACCGCCGACAGCGGCGACGGTCTGCGGGCGGAGGACTCCTCGCCGTTCGGGAGCAGCAGCGCCACCCCGTTCACCGTGGCCGGCTCCGAGCCGAGCACCCTCCCCAGCCGGGCCGTACGTTCCGGCGTCGCTTGCTGTGCCATGGCAGAACATTCTCAGAAGACGCGGTGGACGCGACCCGTCCGTGCGGTCACCTTTCCGTATCGGCGTTTCCGCTTACCGGGTGATCTACGCGCGTAGGAGTTATGGTGCGGAAATGACGAGCCAGACCATCGCGAACGCCCCCACCTCGGACCAGATCCGCCGGGCGCCCAAGGTTCTGCTGCACGACCACCTCGACGGCGGGCTGCGCCCCGGCACCGTCGTCGACCTGGCCCGCGAGACGGGCTACACCGACCTGCCCCACACCGACCCCGACAAGCTCGCCCTCTGGTTCCACCAGGCCGCCGACTCCGGCTCCCTGGAGCGCTACCTGGAGACCTTCACGCACACCGTCGGCGTGATGCAGACCCGGGACGCGCTGGTCCGGGTCGCCGCCGAGTGCGCCGAGGACCTCGCCGAGGACGGCGTCGTCTACGCCGAGGTGCGCTACGCGCCCGAGCAGCACCTCGAAGGCGGGCTGACGCTGGAGGAGGTCGTCGAGGCCGTCAACGAAGGGTTCCGCCAGGGCGAGCGGCGGGCCAGGGAGAACGGCCACCGCATCCGCGTCGGCGCCCTGCTCACGGCGATGCGGCACGCCGCCCGCGCCCTGGAGATCGCCGAACTCGCCAACGCCTACCGGGATTTGGGCGTCGTCGGCTTCGACATCGCGGGCGCCGAGGCCGGCCACCCGCCCACCCGCCACCTCGACGCCTTCGAGTACCTGAAGCGGGAGAACAACCACTTCACCATCCACGCCGGCGAGGCGTTCGGACTGCCGTCTATCTGGCAGGCGCTCCAGTGGTGCGGCGCCGACCGGCTCGGGCACGGGGTGCGGATCATCGACGACATCCAGGTCCACGACGACGGCACGGTCGAACTCGGCCGCCTCGCCGCCTACGTCCGCGACAAGCGCGTCCCGCTGGAGCTGTGCCCCAGCTCCAACCTCCAGACCGGCGCCGCCTCCTCGTACGCCGAGCACCCGATCGGGCTGCTGCGGCGGCTGCACTTCCGGGCCACGGTGAACACGGACAACCGGCTGATGTCCCACACCAGTATGAGCCGTGAATTCGAGCATCTGGTCGAGGCTTTCGGATACACGCTCGACGACATGCAGTGGTTCACCGTCAATGCGATGAAGTCCGCATTCATTCCTTTCGATGAACGGCTGGCCATGATCAATGACGTGATCAAGCCCGGATATGCAGAACTGAAATCCGAATGGCTGTTCCGTCAAACCGCCTCCACCAGCGCTTCTTCCCTCACGGAAGGCTGACAGGGGCGTCACCGGTAAAGGTGAACACGCAATGCCTTCACCGTCCGTCCGCATTTCGATGTTTGCGGGGGGCGGGGACGCGTGATTACGGTCGCAGCACCGCTCACATCCCCGTATCCCATTTCGAGGACGCCTTTCATGAAGCAGTCTGCTGTCAAGACCCTCGGTGTCGCCGCTCTCGGTGCCGCCTTCGCCGCCGCCGGTGCGGGCGCCGCCCAGGCGGCTCCGTCCCTGCCGGACGCCCCGGGGCTGGACACCGTCACCCAGGCCGTGCCGGCGGACCAGGTGACCGGCGCGGTGCCGGCCACGGCCGAGGTGCTGTCCACGGGCCAGGACGTGGCCGGCAAGGGCCTCGGCACCGCCGCGCCCGTCGCCGGCCAGGCCGCCCCGCTGCCGGCCGCCGGTCTGCTCGGAGGCCTGCCGGTGAACCAGCTGCCGACCCAGGGCGTCAACCTCAACGGCCTCCCGCTGGGCGGCGGCCGCTGACCCTCCGGGCCGGAGACAGACCGATGGGGTGCACCCGGAAACGGGTCGCGCCCCATCGGCGTGCTCGGAGGCACACGGCCCCGCGCGAGGCCTCAGGGAGATGATGCCGCGCAGGGACCGGGAGGCCGGCGTCGCACGGCGCCTCGGGGGTGAGGGCGCCACGTGGGCCGCCCTACCAGGCCGTGCGGGCCTTGTCCTCCGAGGGCATCAGGGCCCACAGCGCCAGGTACAGCAGGAACTGCGGACCCGGGAGCAGGCACGAGACCAGGAACACGACGCGCATCGTCTTCGCGGAGGTGCCGAACCGCCGGGCCAGCCCGGCGCAGACACCGCCGATCATGCGGTCGTCGGTGGGGCGGACGAGGCTGCTCATCGCGACTCCTTCGTGAACGGTGCGAGGCATCCTGTCCGGCTGCCTCCGTACCTACCACGTTACGGAGACGAAGGGGGCAAAGCGTCGCTCCACGGGGCGATCCCGACCCTGGGAATCGTCGGGGTCCGCCCCTGAGGGACGTCGTCCCCGCGGACAACGCCGTCCGTCTCGTGGAGGAGCGTCCGCCGGCGCAGCCAGGCGCGCCCGGCGGGCACCACGGCGGCGTGCGCGAGCGCGGCGCCCGCCGTGTTCAGCAGCAGCGAGTCGACGTCCACCACCTGGCCCGGCACCGCGGTCTGCAGCAGCTCCACCGCCAGCGACACCAGCGCGGTCGCGGTCATGGTGCGGATCAGCGAGCCCAGCCGGGACACCGCCAGCCGGCCCCCGGCCATCGGCAGCAGCACGCCCAGCGGCGCGAGCAGCGCCATCGACTCCCCGGTCCGGCGCAGCCCCGTCGCCCAGCCCAGTGCGAAGTCGGCGCGGATCCCGTCCAGCGGGCGCAGATTGGCGGGCATCACCCACGGGACGTCCAGGGGGCGCAGCGTGTACCAGGCGACGAACGCCAGATGCGCGGCCAGGAGGATGCCTCCGGCCGCACGGACACGGGCTGCGGCGGTGCCGCCGATGAAGCCTTGACGCTGCACGATCCCCAAGACGCGGCGTGCGCCTCGGCCGGTTCCGGGATGTCACCCGTTCAACCGCTGAGGCGTGCACCACACTGCGGCGGGGCTCCTCCGGACGCCCGCCGGTTCAGCTTCCGGTGGCCTCGGTGGACGGCGGCTTCCCGGCCGCCGGACGGGCCCGTACGTCGTCGGTGCAGCGGTAGCGGCGGGGCGTCGCGTCGTCGGGGCCGCCCAGGATCACCGAGCCGTCGCCCTCGGCGGCCGCCGAGTCGGAGAAGGTGCACACGATCTGCGCGAGCGCCGTCGCCGACAGCTCCGCGGGCGGGACGGACAGCCGCAGCGTGTCCTCCGGGTCGCCCGCCCGCGGCCCGGTCACGGTCGTCCCGGGCCGCACCCGCGTGGTGTAGCCGGCCTCCCGCTCGGGCGTCGTCGGCTCCCGCGTCAGCTCGTCCATCAGGCCCTGGGCGACCAGCACACGGCGCGCGTCCGTGGCCCCGTCGGCCACCCGCACCGCCCGGTCCACGGCCACCAGCGACGGCCCGCACACCAGGAACACCTGCACCGGCAGCCCGCGCTCCCCCTGCCCGGCCCCCTCCGGCTCGCCCAGCGAGCAGCGCACCCGCGAGGGCGCGGGACCGAAGTCGGTCGGCACCTCGGTCGCCCGGATCCCGCACCCGGACAGCAGCGCGCCCAGCGTCACGAGTCCCGCGAGGGCCGGCAGGGCGGCCCGGTGTCGTCCGTGTCGTCCGTTCATCAGGCGTCTCCCTCGGCGCCCTCGTCCCCGGCGTCGCCGGCCTTCTCCCCGTCCTCCGCGGCGGACACGTCCCGCGGCAGCCGCAGTGTGAACACGGCGCCGCCCTCGGGCGAGTTGGCCGCGGTGATCTCGCCGCCGTGGATGTGCGCGTTCTCCAGCGCGATCGACAGGCCCAGGCCGCTGCCCTCGGAGCGCGGACGGGAGGCGCTGGCCTTGTAGAAGCGGTCGAAGACGTGCGGCAGGACCTCCTCCGGGATGCCCGGACCGTGGTCCCGCACCTGGATGACGACCGAACCGCCCGGCATGCCCGAGTCCTCCGCGGGCTCCTCCCGCACCGAGACCCGCACCGGCGAGCCGCCGTGCTTGAGGGCGTTGCCGATGAGGTTCGCGAGGATGACGTCCAGACGGCGCGGGTCGATCCGGGCGTGGATGCCGCGTGCGGCGTCCAGCTCCACCGCGTCCAGCCAGGCGCGCGCGTCGATGCAGGCGGTGATCTGATCGGCCACGTCGACGTCGTCGAGGACGAGACGGGCGGTGCCCGCGTCGAAACGGGTGACCTCCATCAGGTTCTCCACGAGGTCGTTCAGCCGCCGGGTCTCGCTCACCACCAGCCGCACCGCGGGCTGGATCATCGGGTCGATGCCGCCGCCCTCGAACTCCAGCTCCTCCTCGAGGACCTCGGTCACGGCGGTGATGGCGGTCAGCGGGGTGCGCAGCTCGTGGCTCATGTCGGCGACGAACCGGCGGGACGCCTCGTCCCGCGCCGCCATGTCCGCGACCCGTTTCTCCAGCGCCTCGGCGGCCTTGTTGAACGTCCGTGACAGATCGGCCAGTTCATCGGTGCCCGACACCCTCAGCCGGGTGTCCAGCTTCCCCTCCCCGAGCCGCCGCGCCGCGGTCCCCAGCCGCTGCACCGGCTTCAGCACGGTCGTCGCGGCGGCGTGCGCGAGAAGGGCGGAACCTATCAGCGCCAGACCGGTGGCGATCCCCAGCGACCAGGCCAGCGAGCCCAGGTCCTTCGCCTCCGGCCCCAGCGACTTCAGCATGTAGCCGGTGGTGCCCCCGCCGATCAGCTTGGTGCCCGCCACCAGGTACGGGGTGTCGTCCTCGACGATCCGCTGCCAGTACAGATGATGCGGGTACTTGTTGTTCGACGTGACCTTCTGCCGCTCGGTCACCGCCTCGCGCAGCGACTCCGGCACGTCCCCCAGCGAGAAGCCGTTCAGACCGCCCGAACTGCCGTACACCGTCTGGCCCTCGGGGTTCTCGGCGACGAGCAGCACGGTGAAGCGCTGGCTGCTGTTGGCCATCTGCCCGGCCGTCCGCTGCAGTTCGTCCTGCGTGGGGTGCTCGGGCAGCGCGCCCGCGCGGTTCTGCATCTCCTGCTCGAAGGCGCGCAGCACCGCGTCCTGCGTACGCGTGAGCACCGACTCGCGGTTCAGCCAGTACGCGATCCCGGACGCGGACACCGCGGCCGTCAGCGCGACCAGGCCGAACACGACGACCAGCCGCAGACGCAGGCTGGTGAAGCGCAGCCGGGACCAGACCCCCTTGCGCGCCGCGGACCAGCCGCGGCCTCCCCCTTGGTGCTCCTGTGTCACTGAGGCGGATCCAGCCGGTAGCCGACACCGCGGACGGTACGGATCAGCGTCGGGGACGACGGCACGTCCTCGACCTTGGCGCGCAGCCGCTGGACGCACGCGTCCACCAGGCGTGAGTCGCCCAGGTAGTCGTGCTCCCACACGAGGCGCAGCAACTGCTGGCGGGACAGGGCCTGTCCGGGCCGCCGGCTCAGCTCCAGCAGCAGCCGCAGCTCCGTCGGCGTGAGCTGGAGGTCCTCGCCGTTCTTCGTCACCGTCATCGCCGAGCGGTCGATGACCAGGCTGCCGAAGGTCGCCGAGTCGCTGGACTCGCGTTCCCCGCGCCGCAGCACCGCGCGGATCCGGGCGTCCAGCACCCGGCCCTGCACGGGCTTGACCACGTAGTCGTCGGCGCCGGACTCCAGGCCGACCACGACGTCGATGTCGTCGCTGCGCGCGGTGAGCAGGATGATCGGCAGCTGGTCGGTGCGCCGGATACGACGGCACACCTCGAAGCCGTCGATGCCGGGCAGCATCACGTCCAGCACGATCAAGTCCGGCCGCTGCTCGCGCAGCAGCTTCAGACCGTCCTCACCACTGGCAGCGGTCGCCACGCGGTGACCCTGGCGCGTCAGTGAGAGCTCCAGGGCCGTGCGGATGGCGTCGTCGTCCTCGATCAGCAACAGGGAAGGCACGCGCTCATTCTGGCCCATGGAGGGCTTCCTGTTCGACCCGTGCGCGGCGGGTGCCCCTTGGGCCCGGATACGTGCCGCTTCGCGCCCCCCGAAACCGTGAAGGAAATGTGCGGTCACGGTGGCCGACCCCTGTGACACGTCTGTGACAGTCGGCGGACACGGCCATGAAAGTGGCGCGGCAAGCTTTTCGGCACAGCACAACCGCAGGCGAGAACACCGGAAGTCCACGACGGGGGGCGCGAGATGAACACGCTGCACGGCACCAGCACCAGCGCAGTTGTCACGCGTCTGCACGACGTGCACCGGGGTTCCGAGAAGTCCGGCGCCGCGGGCATGCGGGGGTGCGCTCGCGGCGCCGGGCGTCAGCACACCGCGATCATGACGGTGGTTGACGCGTCCACGGGGGACACCGACGGGGGAAGCGCGTACAGGGAGGAACCGGGGGAGCGCCGCTCGGTGAGCGAGGCGGAGTTCACCGCCTACGTCCAGGAGCGCCGCGCCTCCCTGTACGCCACCGCCTACCACCTGACCGGCGACCGCTTCGAGGCCGAGGACCTGCTGCAGAGCGCGCTGTTCTCGACCTACCGGGCGTGGGACCGGATCAGCGACAAGGCGGCGGTCGGCGGCTACCTGCGCCGCACCATGACCAACCTGCACATCAGCGCATGGCGCCGCCGCAAGCTGAACGAGTACCCGACCGAGGAACTGCCGGAGACGGCCGGCGACACGGACGCGATGCGCGGCACCGAGCTGCGCGCGGTCCTGTGGCAGGCACTGGCCCGGCTGCCCGAACTCCAGCGCACCATGCTGGTCCTGCGCTACTACGAGGGCCGCACGGACCCGGAGATCGCGGACATCCTCAACATCAGTGTCGGCACGGTGAAGTCCAGCATCTGGCGGTCGCTCCGCCGGCTGCGCGAGGACGAGGTCCTCAGCTTCGGCCGTGACGAGGAGAACGCCTTCGGGGAGCTCGTCGCCTGAGGGTGGGGGAACGGGGGAGCCGCAAGGACGTCGGGGGCGTCCGCGCGGTGACACGAGGATCGGGGGATCCGGGGGAGCAAGGGGGAAACACAGGGGGATCACGGGGGAACAAGGGGGAGAACAAGGAGGGGGAGCACCACGGGGGGGGTGCGGAAACAGCGGGACTGCGCGGGGCCGGGGGGCCCGTCACGCGGTCCCGCTTTTTCGTTCACCGACTCGCGCGCGCCGGGGTGCGCCGGTGGTGGCTGTGCGCCGTGCTCGCGCCCCTGTTCGCCGGCGTTTTCCACCTGGCCGAGTTCTTCGTCCTGGACCGGCTGATCGGCCCGTTCTGACGGACCCTGCGGCAGCCGGGCCGTCAGGGCGTCGTCGTCGGCGCGGGGCGTCCGGCGACCGCCGCCGAGGCCAGGCGGCGCAGCGCCTCGTCGCGGTCGCAGGCGTACGCGCCCAGCGCCGTCTGACGGGCGATGATCGACCGCTCCAGACGCATCAGCCGCCAGCCGCGCCGCAGCAGGAACGGCACCGACTTACGGCCCTCCTTGAGATCCCGCAGGAACCGGCGCCGGAACGTCCGCACCGGACCCCGGCTCAGGCACAGCGCGTCGGCCAGCAGCCCCAGTTCGCGGCAGCGGCCCACGAGCTCCGCGGCGAAGACTCCCTCGGCGATGAACAGCGGCGTCCCGCCGATGTCCACGGTCGTCTCACCGGTACGGGCGCTCAGCGAGATGTCGTACACCGGGACCGGCGCCGTGCGCGTCCTGCACAGCCGCTCGATCGCGGCGGCCGCGGCGTCCGCGTCCCACGAGGCGGGGTCGTCCCAGTCGATGTCGGAGGTGCCCGCCACCAGCGGCAGCGTCGGGTCGTCGCCCTCCTTGTAGAAGTCGTCGAGGCGCAGCACCGGAAGGCCGGAGCGGGCCGAGACGAGGGACTTGCCGGAGCCGGAGGGGCCGCAGAGCAGCACGACTCGCGCGGATATGGGCGACTGGGAACTCACAGGACACCAGTGTGAGGCATCGCGCGGGTGGTGTACGACCCGGCGGACCGACTTTGAAGCGCGCGTCACACATCCACTACGCTGCGCGTCCGACCGTTGACCCTGCGAAGCCAAGAGGTGGCACAGCGATGGCCCGACACAAGGCACCCAGGACGCCCGTCGTCCGGCGCTCCATGGCCGTACTCGCGACGGCGGGAGCGGCGCTCGGCGTGATGGCGGCAGCGTCCGCCGCGGAGGCGCA
The DNA here is from genome assembly GCF_051903975.1 of Streptomyces sp. P9-2. Taxonomy (NCBI): domain Bacteria; kingdom Bacillati; phylum Actinomycetota; class Actinomycetes; order Kitasatosporales; family Streptomycetaceae; genus Streptomyces; species Streptomyces sp. P9-2. The sequence continues at coordinate 564,352 of NZ_CP192633.1, read as the reverse complement.
GGTGCTGCCCGACGACCCGGGACAGGTCGTCGGAACGGTCGCGGATCTCAAGCCCAACCCGCTCGCCGGCACGGGCGTGGACCCGCTCGACAACGGCCTCGGCACCCAGGTCGCCGACTTCCGCGGGGTGGACTCGCGCGAGGCGACCGGGCCGGTGGCCCAGGCGGACTCGGTCGGCTCCATCCCCGGGGTCGGCATGGTGACCGACGCCTTGAGGCGCTGACGGGCGCACGACACGGCGGAGCGCCGTGCCCCTCCCGGACGGAGGAGGGGCACGACGCTCCCGCTGTGAGGCCCCGCGTGCGGCTCAGTAGGAGGAGCCGGAGGCGCCCAGCGAGCCCGTGGGGTGCCAGACCGTCTTGGTCTCCAGGAAGGCCGTCATACGGTCCGTGCCGGGCGCGGCCGCCCAGTCGTCCACAGGCTGTGGACGAAGAACGCGCTTCAGGTTGTCCGCGGCCGCGATCTCCAGCTCCTTCGCCAGCACCTCGTCGGCGCCCGCCAGGTCGATCGCGTTGACGTCCTGGTGCGCGGCGAGCGGCGCGGCGATCTCCGCCGTACGGCCGGAGAGGATGTTGACCACTCCGCCGGGCAGGTCGGACGTGGCCAGCACCTCGCCAAGGGACAGCGCGGGCAGCGGGGCCTTCTCGGACGCGATGACGACCGCCGTGTTGCCCGTGGCGATGACCGGGGCGACCACCGAGACCAGGCCCAGGAACGACGACTCCTGCGGGGCCAGCACGGCGACCACGCCGGTCGGCTCCGGGGAGGACAGGTTGAAGAACGGGCCCGCGACCGGGTTGCCGCCGCCCACCACCTGGGCGATCTTGTCGGTCCACCCGGCGTACCAGACCCAGCGGTCGATCGCCGCGTCCACCTGCGCCGCCGCCTTCGACCGCGACAGGCCCTCGGCCTCGCCGACCTCCCGCACGTACTGGTCCCGGCGGCCCTCCAGCATCTCCGCGATCCGGTACAGGATCTGGCCGCGGTTGTACGCCGTCGCGCCGGACCAGCCGCCGAACGCCTTGCGGGCCGCGACCACCGCGTCACGGGCGTCCTTGCGGGACGACCGCGGTGCGTTGGCCAGCCACTTGCCCTTGGCGTCAGTCACCTCGTACACCCGGCCGCTCTCGGAACGCGGGAACTTCCCGCCGACGTACAGCTTGTAGGTCTTGAAGACGGAGAGGCGCTCGTTCTTCTCGGTCTTCTCGTTCTTCTCAGACATCGAGGTACGCCTCCAGGCCGTGGCGGCCGCCCTCGCGGCCGAAGCCCGACTCCTTGTAACCGCCGAACGGCGAGGTCGGGTCGAACTTGTTGAACGTGTTGGACCAGATCACGCCCGCGCGCAGCTTGCCGGCGACGGCCAGGATGCGCGAGCCCTTCTCGGTCCAGATGCCCGCCGACAGGCCGTACGGCGTGTTGTTGGCCTTGGCGACCGCCTCGTCCGGCGTGCGGAACGTGAGGACGGACAGGACCGGGCCGAAGATCTCGTCGCGGGCGATCGTGTGCGCCTGGGTGACGTTCGTGAATAGCGTCGGGGCGAACCAGTAGCCGTTCTCCGGGAGTTCGCAGGCCGGGGACCAGCGCTCGGCGCCCTCCGCCTCGCCCTGCTCGGCCAGCGCGGTGATCCGCGCCAGCTGCTCCGCGGAGTTGATCGCGCCGATGTCGGTGTTCTTGTCCAGCGGGTCGCCGAGGCGCAGCGTGGACAGCCGGCGCTTCAGGGAGTCCAGCAGCTCGTCGTGGATCGACTCCTGCACCAGCAGACGCGAGCCCGCGCAGCAGACCTGGCCCTGGTTGAAGAAGATGCCGTTGACGATGCCCTCGACGGCCTGGTCGATCGGCGCGTCGTCGAAGACGATGTTGGCGCCCTTGCCGCCCAGCTCCAGCGTGAGCTTCTTGCGGGTGCCGGCGACCGTGCGCGCGATCTCCTTGCCGACGGCGGTCGAGCCGGTGAAGGCGACCTTGTTCACGTCGGGGTGGGCGACCAGCGCGGCTCCGGCGCGGCCGTCACCGGTGACGATGTTGACGACGCCCTTCGGCAGACCCGCCTGACGGCAGATGTCCGCGAAGAACAGCGCGGAGAGCGGGGTCGTCTCGGCGGGCTTCAGCACCACCGTGTTGCCCGTCGCGAGCGCCGGGGCGATCTTCCACGCCAGCATCAGCAGCGGGAAGTTCCAGGGGATGACCTGGCCCGCGACGCCCAGCGGCTTCGGGGTCGCGCCGTAGCCGGCGTGCTCCAGCTTGTCGGCCCAGCCCGCGTAGTAGAAGAAGTGCGCGGCGACCAGCGGGAGGTCCGCGTCGCGGGTCTCCCTGATCGGCTTGCCGTTGTCCAGCGTCTCCAGGACGGCCAGCTCACGGCTGCGCTCCTGGATGATGCGGGCGATACGGAAGAGGTACTTCGCGCGCTCCGAGCCGGGCAGCGCGGACCACTTCTCGAAGGCCTTGCGGGCCGCCCGCACGGCGCGGTCCACGTCCTCCTCGGACGCCTCGGCGACCTCGGCGAGCACCTCCTCGGACGAGGGGGAGACGGTCTTGAAGACCTTGCCGCCGGCCGCTTCGGTGAACTCGCCGTCGATGAAGAGGCCGTAGGACGGGGCGATGTCGACGACCGAGCGGGACTCGGGCGCCGGAGCGTAGTCGAAAACAGGAGCCATGGTGATCAGTCCACCGTCACGTAGTCGGGGCCGGAGTAGCGGCCGGTGGCCAGCTTCTGACGCTGCAGCAGCAGGTCGTTCAGCAGCGAGGAGGCGCCGAAGCGGAACCAGTGGTTGTCCAGCCAGTCCTCGCCCGCGGTCTCGTTGACCAGGACCAGGAACTTGATCGCGTCCTTGCTGGTGCGGATGCCGCCGGCCGGCTTCACGCCGACCTGGATCCCGGTCTGCGCACGGAAGTCGCGGACCGCCTCCAGCATGAGGAGGGTGTTCGCGGGGGTCGCGTTCACCGCGACCTTGCCGGTCGAGGTCTTGATGAAGTCCGCGCCGGCCAGCATGCCGAGCCAGCTCGCCCGGCGGATGTTGTCGTACGTCGACAGCTCGCCCGTCTCGAAGATGACCTTCAGGCGGGCGTCCGTCCCGCAGGCCTCCTTCACGGCGGTGATCTCGTCGTACACCTTCATGTAGTTCCCCGCGAGGAACGCGCCGCGGTCGATGACCATGTCGATCTCGTCCGCGCCGGCGGCGACGGCCTCACGGACGTCCGCCAGCTTCACGGAGATCGGGGCGCGGCCCGCCGGGAAGGCGGTGGCGACGGAGGCGACCTTGACGGTCGAACCGGCGACGGCCTCCTTCGCCGTGGCCACCATGTCGGGGTAGACGCAGACCGCGGCCGTGGGGGGCGCCGAGCGGTCGGTCGGGTCGGGACGGACCGCCTTCGCGCCGAGCGCCCGGACCTTGCCCGGGGTGTCCGCGCCTTCCAGCGTCGTCAGGTCGACCATCGAGATGGCGAGGTCGATGGCGAACGCCTTCGCGGTCGTCTTGATCGAGCGGGTGCCGAGGGAGGCGGCACGAGCCTCCAGGCCGACCGCGTCGACGCCGGGCAGCCCGTGGAGAAAACGGCGCAGCGTGCTGTCGGACGCGGTGACGTCGCTCAGAGCGTGGGGTGCAGTGGTGGGCATGGTCACCAGACGAGCATATCTACGCGCGTAGCGGCTGTACAGCCCCGGATCGGATCCGGGGCTGGGGGTTTGCAGGGGGAGGGGGTGCGAGGCGGGGCTGGGTGAGCGGCCTTCGGGCCAGGGACGGGGGTCGTGCAGAATCGGGGGCATGACGACCCCCGACCCGTCGCGCGAGCCGGAGCCCACGAAGCCCGCCGGGACCGCGACGACCCCGTACAAGGACCGCGTCTACCGCTCGCCCGCAGGCGTCGTCGGTGGCGTGCTGGTGCTCGCCATCATCGCCTGGCTCGGCATCGACGCGGTCGTCGTGGGCGAGGGCCGCGCGCCGTGGCTCGCGCTCGCCACCATGCTCCTCCTCGTGCCGCTGGTGTTCGCCTACACCCTGCGGCCCGCCGTCTTCGTCAACGACGACCGGCTGCGCATCCGCAACCCGCTGCGGACGATCGTGCTGCCGTGGGGGCGGGTCGCCTCGCTGCGGTCCGGGTTCTCCAACGAGGTCGTCGAGGAATCCGGCACGAAGTATCAGCTCTGGGCGCTGCCCGTCTCCGTGCGGGCGCGCAGCAAGGCGGCTCGGCAGGAGGCGCGGGCGGCCCGCGCGGCGGCCCGTGCGGGGCAGAGCGAGGCGGGGCGCGGTCGTGGAGGCGCCGGGGTGTCCGGGGGCGCGGTCGGCGCCGCCGACCTGGGGGCGGGCGCCGCCGCCGCTGCGGGCGGGCCGCGCCGGGCCGAGACGGACCAGGCCATGGACGAGATGCGTGAGCTGCACGAACGGCGGCAGGAGGAGGCCGGGGCGCAGGGGGAGGTCACTGTGAAGTGGGCCTACGAGATCATCGCGCCCGCGGTGGCGGGGGCTGTGCTGCTGGGTGTGCTGTGGGGGCTGGGCTGAGGGTCCGGCCGTGAGAGCGGTGGGAGCGGTGGGGGCGGCCCGGTTTCGGGCCGCCCCCGTTCTTTTTTCGACGCCTTTAGATGCCCGCGGCTTCGGAGAGGTCCTGCTTGATGGTGGTGAGGAGGGTCGTCGCCTTGGTGCGGGCCTCGGGGAGGTCGGTCTTGGTGGCTACGGGGACAACCACCTCGAGGTAGCACTTCAGCTTCGGTTCCGTGCCGCTGGGGCGGACCACCACGCGGGCGCCGTCCAGCGTGTAGCGCAGGCCGTCCGTGGGCGGGAGCTTGTCCGTGCCCTCGGTGAGGTCCTCGGCCTTCGTGATGCGCAGGCCCGCCAGCTCGGTCGGGGGCTGCTCGCGCAGCCGGCGCATCGCGGCGGCGATCAGGCCGAGGTCCTTCACGCGGACGCTGAGCTGGTCCGTCGCGTGCAGGCCGTGCTCCACGGCGAGGTCGTCGAGGAGGTCGAGGAGCGTGCGGTTCTCGGACTTGAGCTCGGACGCCAGCTCCGTGAGGAGGAGGGCGGCCGTGATGCCGTCCTTGTCGCGTACGCCGTCCGGGTCCACGCAGTAGCCGAGGGCCTCCTCGTAGCCGTAGCGCAGGCCGTCGACGCGGGCGATCCACTTGAAGCCGGTCAGGGTCTCCTCGTACGGGAGACCCGCCTTCTCGGCGATACGGCCGAGGAGGGAGGACGAGACGATCGACTCCGCGAACGTGCCGGTCGCGCCGCGGCGGACCAGGTGGGCGGCGAGGAGCGCGCCGACCTCGTCGCCGCGGAGCATGCGCCAGTCGCCGCCGTCCTTCACGGCGGCGGCGCAGCGGTCGGCGTCCGGGTCGTTGGCGATGACCAGGTCCGGGTTCGTCTCGCGGGCCTTCGCGAAGGCGAGGTCCATCGCGCCGGGCTCCTCCGGGTTGGGGAACGCGACGGTCGGGAAGTCGGGGTCGGGCTCTGCCTGCTCGGTGACGAGGTCGGGGGCGGGGAAGCCCGCGCGGGCGAAGGCGGCGAGGAGGACGTCCTTGCCGACGCCGTGCATGGCCGTGTAGACGGTGCGGGCGGTGCGGGAGGAGTCCTTGGAGAGGACGGCGTCCGTGCGGGTGAGGTAGGCGTCGAGGACGGTGTCGTCGAGGGTTTCCCAGCCGGTGGTGGGGCGGGGGACGGCCTCCAACGACGCCACGGCGTCGATCTCCGCGGCGATCTCCGCGTCCGCCGGGGGGACGATCTGGGAGCCGTCGCCCAGGTACACCTTGTAGCCGTTGTCGCGGGGCGGGTTGTGGCTGGCGGTGACCTCCACGCCGGCGACCGCGCCGAGGTGCCGTACGGCGAAGGCGAGGACGGGGGTGGGGAGGGGGCGGGGGAGGACGGCGGCGCGGAGGCCGGCACCGGTCATGACGGCGGCGGTGTCCTCGGCGAAGGTCTGTGACTTGTGGCGGGCGTCGTAGCCGATGACGACGAGGCCGTCGTGGTGGTTGTGCTTCTTGAGGTACGCGGCGAGGCCGGCGGCGGCGCGGATGACCACGGAGCGGTTCATGCGGAGGGGGCCGGCGCCGAGTTCGCCGCGGAGGCCGGCGGTGCCGAACTGGAGGGTGCCGGCGAAGCGGGCGGCGAGTTCGGCGTGGTCGCCGGAGTCGATGAGGCGGGCGAGTTCGTCGCGGGTGTCCGGGTCGGGGTCCTCGGCGAGCCATGCCTGGGCCTGTGCGATGAGCGCGTCGTTCTCCACGGTCGGTCGGCCTCTCTGGGTGGTCGTGTTGTCAGGTTCGCATGGGGGCGGGGCTGGGGTCGGCTTCGTGCCCTGCCCGGTGGGGTTGGGGTCGGGTGCATGCGACGCCCGGTGGGGCTGGGGCGGGTGCTGCGGCGCGGGTTCCGCCCGGTGGGGCTGGGGTGCGCGCTGTGCGTCCCGTCCGGTGGGGTTGCGGTCTGATGCCTGCGGCGCAGTCACCTGTCCGGTGGGGGCGGGTGTAGCGCCTGCGGGCGGTGGGTGGTGCGGGGCCGCGGTGGGGGCGGTCGTCCTCGGTCTGGCGCGAGAGTGCGTGTTTGTACGTGAACGGCGCGGACGCGCCAGCCGCTGCGGGCGCCCACCCCCACCCCGTCCCCTCCCCGCCGCGAGCGGCTACACCGACACCGGTGGCGGGGCCCCCGCCAACTGCGGGCATTCGTGCCGCTGGGGCGGCACGGGTGGGCGCGGCGGCACCTCGTTGGCGCCGAGGTGCGCCGACTCCCCCCGGCCCGCACCCACGCCGGTGCCTGTTGCGCCCCCTGAAGGCAACTCCCGTAGGGGCCGGAGCGTGCGAACACCCCGGTGCCGCAGGCGTACCGGGAGCAAGCAACCCACCCGCGCCGAAGGCGTCCAGGGACGTGCAGCCCCGCTGCAAAGAGGGGTTACAGGCGGCCCAACACCTGCGTGAGCAGCGCGCCCATGCGCGTCGCGCTGTCCCGCCCCGCCTGGAGCACCTCCTCGTGGTTCAACGGCTCGCCCGTCATACCGGCGGCGAGGTTGGTCACCAGGGAGATGCCAAGAACCTCCGCCCCCGCCTCCCGCGCGGCGATCGCCTCCAGGACCGTGGACATGCCCACGAGGTCCGCCCCGATCACACGGGCCATACGGATCTCCGCAGGCGTCTCGTAGTGCGGGCCGGGGAACTGCGCGTAGACGCCCTCCTCGAGGGACGGGTCGATCTCCTTGCACAGCGCGCGCAGGCGCGGGGAGTAGAGGTCCGTCAGGTCGACGAAGTTCGCGCCCACGATGGGCGACGTCGCCGTCAGGTTGATGTGGTCGCTGATCAGGACGGGCTGCCCGGGGCGCATGCCCTCGCGAAGGCCGCCGCAGCCGTTGGTGAGGACGATCGTCTTCGCGCCCGCCGCGACCGCGGTGCGGACCCCGTGCGCGACGGCGGCCACGCCACGGCCCTCGTAGTAGTGGGTGCGGCCCAGGAAGACCAGCGCCCGCTTCGCCCCGATGCGGTAGGACCGGATCTTGCCTCCGTGGCCCTCGACCGCCGGCGGCGGAAAGCCGGGCAGCTCGGTGACCGGGTGCTCGGCCTCGGGGGTGCCGAGCGCGTCCGCGGCCGGGGCCCACCCGGAGCCCATCACGAGGGCGACGTCGTGGGTCTCGGCGCCTGTGAGTTCGCGCAGGCGGGCTGCGGCGGCGTCGGCTGCGGCGTACGGGTCGCCCTGGATGTCGTCCGGAAGAAGAGAAGCGTTCACGTCGACGAGGGTAGCCGCATTTCGCCTACGCGCGTAGATGTGGGAGGTGACGGGATGGCGATCGTTGTCGTGTCGTTTCCGTCAGCAGGGGCGCTTACGGAGCTCCATCACATAGTCGTGGGGCGCCCCGGCGGACTCCGCCGCGTCGGCGATCTCGCCCAGGTAGCGGGCCGAGGGCAGGCCGCCCTCGTAGGAGTTCAGGACGTACGTCCAGGCGTGTTCCTCGCCGTCCAGGGTGTGGACGCGGATGCGGGTGCGCCGGTAGATGTCCAGGCCCGTGCCCTCCCAGCGGTCCAGGGACTCCTCGTCCATGGGCGCGATGTCGTAGAGGGAGACGAAGACCTGGGAGAGCGGGTCCTCGACGAGGGTGGCGAGTGCGCCTTCCCAGCCCATGTGCTCGCCCCCGAACGTCAGCCGCCAGCCGTTGAGCCAGCCGGTGGCCCGCAGCGGGGAGTGCGGGGCGCGGCGGGACATCAGCCGGGCGTCGAGGTTGCCGGCATAAGCGGCGTAGAGCGACATGGGGGAAGGGTACGGCAGGGGGTGCCGGGACTGTCGTGGCTCCGGGGACGCACCCCCGGGCGGTCGCACGGTGAAGTGTGCGGGACAATGGAGTACGTGACTCGGATCGTGATCATCGGTGGCGGACCCGGCGGATACGAAGCGGCGCTGGTCGCCGCGCAGCTCGGCGCGGAGGTGACCGTCGTCGACTGCGACGGCCTGGGCGGTGCGTCGGTGCTGACCGACTGCGTGCCGTCCAAGACCCTGATCGCCACGGCCGAGGTGATGACCACCTTCGACTCCTCCTACGAGGAGCTGGGGATCATCGTCGCCGACGACACCCCGCCCCTGGAGCAGGCCGCCCGGGTGGTCGGCGTCGACCTGGGCAAGGTCAACCGGCGTGTGAAGCGGCTCGCTCTGGCGCAGTCGCATGACATCACCGCGTCCGTGACGCGCGCCGGCGCGCGTGTCATGCGCGGGCGTGGGCGGCTCGAGGGAATGCAGGCGCTCGACGGGTCGCGCAAGGTCGTCGTCACCGCTGCCGACGGGTCCGAGGAGACGCTTACCGCCGATGCCGTTCTGATCGCCACCGGTGGGCATCCTCGTGAGCTGCCCGACGCCCGGCCCGACGGCGAGCGCATTCTCAACTGGACCCAGGTGTACGACCTGGACGAGCTTCCCGAGGAGCTCATCGTCGTCGGTTCCGGTGTCACCGGTGCGGAGTTCGCCGGCGCCTACCAGGCGCTCGGGTCGCGGGTCACGCTGGTGTCCTCCCGTGACCGGGTGCTTCCGGGTGAGGACCCGGACGCCGCCGCCGTGCTGGAGGACGTCTTCCGGCGGCGCGGCATGAACGTCATGGCGCGGTCGCGCGCCCAGTCCGCCAAGCGGGTCGGGGACCGCGTCGAGGTCACGCTGGCCGACGGGCGGGTCATCACCGGGTCGCACTGTCTGATGGCCGTCGGCGCCATCCCGAACTCCGAGGGCATGGGCCTGGAGGAGGCCGGCGTGCGGCTGCGCGACTCCGGGCACATCTGGACCGACAAGGTGTCGCGCACCACCGCTCCGGGCGTCTACGCCGCCGGTGACGTCACGGGTGTGTTCGCGCTGGCTTCCGTGGCCGCCATGCAGGGGCGGATCGCCATGTACCACTTCCTCGGCGACGCGGTCGCGCCGCTGAATCTGAAGACCGTCTCGTCGAACGTCTTCACCGACCCTGAGATCGCGACCGTCGGGTACTCCCAGGCCGACGTGGACAGCGGGAAGATCGACGCCCGTGTCGTGAAACTGCCGCTGCTGCGCAACCCGCGCGCCAAGATGCAGGGCATCCGCGACGGCTTCGTCAAGATCTTCTGCCGCCCCGGCACCGGCATCGTCGTCGGCGGTGTCGTCGTCGCGCCGCGCGCCTCGGAACTCATCCACCCCATCTCGATCGCGGTCGACAACAACCTGACCGTCGAACAGATCGCGAACGCCTTCACCGTGTATCCGTCGCTGTCGGGCTCGATCGCCGAGGTGGCGCGGCAGTTGCACACGCGGAAGGCGGGCGGCGAGGCCTGACCCGGCCCTATACCACTTGCCGTGGGGCCGTGCGAACAACTTCTGCTATTCAGCGCAAACTGCTGAAACCAGACGGTCGTCGGCGTTACTGTCAGTTTCGTGTTCGCTGCAGAACGTCGCCAATTGATCCTCGAAATGGTGCGAGCGAACGGGGCCGTGTCGCTCCGTGAGCTCGCCCGCGTCGTCCAGACCTCCGAAGTGACCGTACGGCGGGACGTGCGCGCGCTGGAGGCAGAAGGACTCCTCGACCGCCGGCACGGCGGTGCGGTACTGCCGGGCGGTTTCACACGCGAGTCCGGCTTCCCGCAGAAGTCGCATCTCGCCACCGCCGAGAAGACCGCCATCGCCGACCTCGCCGCGAACTTCGTGGAGGAGGGCGAGGCCATCGTGGTCGGCGCGGGCACCACCACGCAGGAGCTGGCCCGCCGGCTGGCCCGGGTGCCCGGGCTGACGGTCGTCACCAACTCCCTGCTGGTCGCCCAGGCGCTCGCCCACGCCAACCGGGTCGAGGTCGTGATGACCGGCGGCACGCTGCGCGGCTCCAACTACGCCCTCGTCGGCAGCGGCGCCGAGCAGTCCCTGCAGGGGCTGCGGGTGTCCCGGGCGTTCCTCTCGGGCAGCGGTCTGACCGCCGAGCGCGGGCTGTCCACGTCCAACATGCTGTCGGCGTCCGTCGACCGGGCGCTGGTGCAGGCCGCCGCCGAGGTGGTGGTCCTCGCCGACCACACCAAGCTCGGCACGGACACCATGTTCCAGACGGTGCCCACCGACCTCATCACCCGGCTGGTCACCGACGAGCCGCCCGCCCACGACGACCGCGCGGCCACCGAGCTCCAGGCCCTCGCCGACCAGGGCGTGCAGATCGCCGTCGCGGGGACGCCGGGGGGAAACGGAAACGCCGCGGGTGACGGCCCGCCGTCGGCGCGCCAGCGCCGTGACGTCCCGCTGCCCGGCCCGAGGCGGCAGGGCCCCGGACTGCGTACGGCCGTGGCGCTGGGCGCCGCGTCCGACCAGGGGCAGGGCGCCGAGCGGGCCGCCCGGGTGGCGGACATGCGGCGGCGCTGACGGCGTACACGAAAGCGCCCGGCGCCCCCCGCGTGGGAGGGCGCCGGGCGCTGTGACGTGAGCGTCAGTCCTTGATCTCGCAGATCGCGGCGCCGGACGTGACCGAGGCGCCGACCTCCGCGTTCAGGCCCTTGACGGTGCCTGAGCGGTGGGCGTTGATGGGCTGCTCCATCTTCATCGCCTCCAGGACGACGACCAGGTCGCCTTCCTGGACCTCCTGGCCCTCCTCGACCGCGACCTTCACGATCGTGCCCTGCATCGGGGAGGCGAGGGTGTCGCCCGAGGCGGCCGGGCCCGACTTGCGGGCGGCGCGGCGCTTCGGCTTGGCGCCGGCGGCCAGGCCCGTGCGGGCCAGGCTCATGCCGAGGGAGGCCGGGAGCGAGACCTCCAGGCGCTTGCCGCCGACCTCGACGACGACCGTCTCACGGCCCGCCTCCTCCTCCGCGTCCGCGTCCACGGGCGAGGCGAAGGGCTTGATGTCGTTGACGAACCCGGTCTCGATCCAGCGGGTGTGGACCGTGAACGGCTCGGAGGAGCCGGTCAGCTCGGGGGCGAACGCCGGGTCCTTGACCACCGCGCGGTGGAACGGGATGGCGGTGGCCATGCCCTCCACCTTGAACTCCTCCAGGGCGCGCGAGGCGCGCTGCAGGGCCTGCTCGCGGGTGGCGCCGGTGACGATCAGCTTGGCCAGCAGGGAGTCCCAGGCGGGGCCGATGACGCTGCCGGACTCGACGCCCGCGTCCAGGCGCACGCCCGGGCCGGACGGCGGGGCGAACGTGGTGACGGTGCCGGGAGCGGGCAGGAAGTTGCGGCCCGGGTCCTCGCCGTTGATGCGGAACTCGAAGGAGTGACCGCGCAGCGGCGGGTCGTCGTAGCCGAGCTCCTCGCCGTCGGCGATGCGGAACATCTCGCGCACCAGGTCGATGCCGGAGACCTCCTCGGTCACCGGGTGCTCCACCTGGAGGCGGGTGTTGACCTCGAGGAAGGAGATCGTGCCGTCCGCGCCGACGAGGAACTCCACGGTGCCGGCGCCGACGTAGCCGGCCTCCTTCAGGATGGCCTTGGAGGCGCGGTACAGCTCGGCGTTCTGCTCCTTCGACAGGAACGGCGCCGGGGCCTCCTCGACCAGCTTCTGGTGGCGGCGCTGCAGCGAGCAGTCACGGGTGGAGACGACGACCACGTTGCCGTGGCTGTCGGCCAGGCACTGGGTCTCCACGTGACGCGGCTTGTCCAGGTACCGCTCGACGAAGCACTCGCCGCGGCCGAACGCGGCGACCGCCTCACGCACGGCCGAGTCGTACAGCTCGGGGACCTCTTCGAGGGTGCGGGCGACCTTCAGGCCGCGCCCGCCACCGCCGAAGGCGGCCTTGATGGCGATCGGCAGGCCGTGCTCCTCGGCGAACGCGACGACCTCCTCCGCGCCGGACACCGGGTCGGGCGTGCCCGCCACCAGCGGGGCGCCGGCGCGCTGGGCGATGTGCCGGGCGGCGACCTTGTCACCGAGGTCGCGGATGGCCTGCGGCGGCGGGCCGATCCAGATCAGGCCCGCGTCCAGCACGGCCTGGGCGAAGTCGGCGTTCTCCGAGAGGAAGCCGTAGCCGGGGTGGATCGCGTCCGCCCCCGACTCCCGCGCGGCCTTCAGCACCTTGTCCATGTCGAGGTAACTGGTGGCCGGAGTGTCACCGCCCAGGGCGAACGCCTCATCCGCGGCGCGGACATGCAGAGCGTCCCGGTCCGGGTCGGCGTAGACGGCAACGCTCGCGATTCCGGCATCCCGGCAGGCCCGGGCAACGCGGACAGCGATTTCGCCACGGTTGGCGATGAGCACCTTGCGCACGATTGAGGCTCCCTCCTTGAAACAAGCCGAGTTTAGGGACTGCCGACACGGCACTTCGACCCGTCCCCGGTGGTGAGCTTGCCCACACGGAGCGTGATGCGAGGCTCGCTCGACCCGCGAAATCCCTTGTCGCACCTCGGTACGCAGGACTCCTCCCGAGAACCCTAGCCCCGTCATGTGGCCAAGGTCTCTGTGAGAGCGTGCTGCGGCCCACTTCGTTTCTTTGTGGAGTCCCTACGAATGGCCCAATGATTCTTTGCCCGTCGCACGCCCCTTGTACCGAGGTTTACCTCTCAGTAGCCTTCGCCTCGTCCCGAACGTACTCGGGGTAACCACAATCGTGCTCGAAAGTGGGTGGGGGCCGGTGGTCCGCAGACCGGTGGCGTGGATCGTCGCGCTCGTGCTGTTCGCCGAGGCGCTGGGCGTACTGGCGGTGAACTGGTTCCTGGGGGTCGTCGTCGACCGGCAGGACATGTCGCTGGCCGGTCTCGACCCGGACATGATGTCGGTGTCGTCGAAGGCCGGCGGAGTCGTCTTCGGGCTCTACTTCGCCGCGTGCGGCCTGGTGGCCCTGCTGGTCGCCCTGCGCGACCGCGCCCCGGCCGGGCTCGGCAAGGTGCTGCTGATCAGCGCCGCCGTCGTGCACGCGCTGCTGGGCGCGTTCGCGTGGGGGCTGATCGGCTGGACGGCGTTCCTCTTCATGGTCGTCGTCCTCGCGCTGATCGTGTTGCTCCTGATGACGTACGACGGGCGGCCGGAGAAGCCCGGTGAGCCCGGTGACCCCGGTGAGTCCGACGGGCCCGTCGACGCCGGGACGCCGCCGTTCAGTCCTCCTGCGGCGCCCTCGGCTCCGTGACGGCCGTCAGGCCTCCCGCGGCGCCCACAGCTCCGTGACGGCCGTCAGGCCTCCTGAGGCGCCCACAGGTCCGTGATGCCCACGCCAAGCTCGGCCAGCAGGCGTCGTACGAGCGGCAGGCTGATGCCGATCACGTTGCCGTGGTCGCCGTCGATGCCGTCGATGAACGGCGCCGAGCGGCCGTCCAGGGTGAACGCCCCCGCCACGTGCAGCGGTTCGCCGGAGGCCACGTAGGCCGCGATCTCCTCGTCGGAGGGTTCACCGAAACGGACCACCGTGGACGCGGTGGCGGAGGCGTAGCGGCGGCTGAGGGTGTCGTAGACGCAGTGGCCCGTCTGCAGCGTGCCCGCGCGGCCCCGCATCGCCTTCCAGCGCGCGGTGGCCTCCTCGGCGTTCTCCGGCTTGCCCAGGGCCTGGCCGTCCAGATCCAGCACCGAGTCGCAGCCGATCACCAGCGCGCCCTTCACCTCGGGCTTCGCGGCCACCACGGACGCCTTCGCCTCGGCCAGGGCCAGCGCCAGCTCGGCGGGGGTGGGGGCGGAGACGGCGTCCTCGTCGACCCCGCTGACGATCACCTCGGGGGTCAGTCCGGCCTGGCGGAGCAGTCCGAGCCGGGCGGGGGACTGGGAGGCGAGGACGAGGCGGCGGCGCGGGTGATCTGTCATGCGGTCAGCGTATCGGCGTCGCCCGTCCGGCTCATCTCACGCCGATCACCAGCATCGCGACCACCATGGCCAGCGCCATGAGAACGCCCAGCCGCCGCAGCATCTCCTGCGTGTCACGCAGTTCCTTCGGCGGCTTGTTCTCGGGGTCGGACCACAGCATTCCTCCAGCGTGCGGCGGAGGCGGCGGGGGCGCCTGAGTACGCGTACTCAACTTGGCGGCGGACGCCCGTACGCGTGCGAACGGGCCGTACGCGGTGCGTACGGCCCGTTCAGGAAGCGGTGGGGCTTCAGCCGCCCGGCCAGTACGTCCGCGACCACGACGCCGGGCCCGGAGCGGGCACGCGGCGCGCCGCGATGCGGGACGGGTCGGACCAGGCGTCGGGGATCGCGGGCGCGCCGGACGGCTGGGCGGCCGCCGCCGCGGCGCGCGCCCTGACCACCGCCAGTGCGGCGGCCAGCTCCTCCGGGGTCGGGTTGCCCCGTACGACCTTGATCGTCACAGCGGCTCCTTACAGGGGGATGTTGCCGTGCTTCTTCGGGGGCAGGCTCTCGCGCTTGGTCCGCAGCTGGCGCAGACCGCGCACGATGTGGCGGCGGGTGTCCGACGGCATGATCACCGCGTCGACGTAACCCCGCTCGGCGGCGACGTAGGGGTTGAGGAGCGCGTCCTCGTACTCCTGCATCAGCCGCGCGCGGGTCGCCTCCGGATCGTCCGACTCGGCGATGGTACGGCGGTGCAGGATGTTGACGGCGCCCTGCGCGCCCATCACCGCGATCTGGGCCGTCGGCCAGGCCAGGTTGAGGTCGGCGCCCAGGTGCTTGGAGCCCATGACGTCGTACGCGCCGCCGAACGCCTTGCGGGTGATCACCGTGATCAGCGGGACGGTGGCCTCCGCGTACGCGTAGATCAGCTTCGCGCCGCGGCGGATGATGCCGTCGTGCTCCTGGTCCACGCCGGGCAGGAAGCCGGGGACGTCGACGAAGGTCAGCACCGGGATGTTGAAGGCGTCGCAGGTCCGCACGAAGCGGGCCGCCTTCTCCGACGCGGTGATGTCCAGGCAGCCGGCGAACTGCATCGGCTGGTTCGCCACGATGCCGACGGGACGGCCCTCGACCCGGCCGTACCCCGTGAGGATGTTCGGCGCGAACAGGGGCTGCGTCTCGAAGAACTCCGCGTCGTCGAGGACGTGCTCGATGACCGTGTGCATGTCGTACGGCTGGTTCGCCGAGTCCGGCACGATCGTGTCGAGTTCGCGGTCCTCGTCGGTGATGTCGAGGTCGGCCTCCTCGGGGAAGGCCGGGGGCTCCGAGAGGTTGTTGGACGGCAGGTACGAGAGCAGCTGCTTGACGTACTCGATCGCGTCCTTCTCGTCGCCGGCCATGTGGTGCGCGACGCCGGAGGTCGAGTTGTGGGTGCGGGCGCCGCCCAGCTCCTCGAAGCCGACGTCCTCGCCGGTGACCGTCTTGATGACGTCAGGGCCGGTGATGAACATGTGGCTGGTCTGGTCGACCATGATCGTGAAGTCGGTGATCGCGGGCGAGTAGACCGCGCCGCCCGCGCAGGGGCCGACCACCAGGCTGATCTGCGGGATCACGCCGGAGGCGTGGGTGTTGCGGCGGAAGATCTCCCCGTACGCGCCGAGGGAGGCCACGCCCTCCTGGATACGGGCGCCGCCGGAGTCGTTGATGCCGATGACCGGGCAGCCGGTCTTCAGCGCGAAGTCCATGACCTTCACGATCTTCTGGCCGTAGACCTCGCCGAGGGCGCCGCCGAAGACGGTGAAATCCTGCGAGAAGACGGCGACGGGGCGGCCGTCGACCGTGCCGTAGCCGGTCACGACGCCGTCGCCGTACGGACGGTTGGCGTCGAGGCCGAAGTTGGTGGAGCGGTGCCGGGCGAACTCGTCCAGTTCGACGAAGCTTCCCTCGTCGAGCAGGAGGTCGATCCGCTCACGGGCCGTCAGCTTGCCTTTGGCGTGCTGCTTTTCGACGGCGCGTGCTGAGCCGGCGTGCGTCGCCTCTTCGATTCGACGCTGGAGATCCGCGAGCTTGCCCGCGGTGGTGTGGATGTCAGGCTGCTGCTCTTCCGGCTCGGACATCGGGATGCGGCTCCCTGCCTGCTCAAAAGGGGGGACGGTTACTCATCCGTACCCTAGTGGGGGCCTGTGTGTTCGGCAGTGCGGTGTTTCCCACACCTAGTGTGGGTTGCATGACACCCCGAGATGACTCCGAATCCTCCGGGCCCCGGCGTAGTCGGTGGTCCGACCTCGAACGGCCTCCGCTGAACGCGGCCGCGTTGCGGCGGGCGCTGGTGCGGGAGGGGGGTTTGTGGCGGGAGCTGGATGTGGTGCAGCGGACCGGGTCCACGAACTCCGATCTCGTCGCGCGGGCGGTGGGGAGCGCCGGCGCCGGCGGGCTCGAAGAGGGCGTTGTGCTCGTCGCCGAGGAGCAGAGTGCCGCGCGGGGGCGGCTGGACCGGAAGTGGGTGGCTCCGGCTCGGTCCGGGTTGTTCTTCTCCGTGCTGCTGAGGCCCGGGGATGCGGTGCCCATGGAGCGGTGGGGATGGTTGCCGTTGCTGACGGGGGTCGCGGTGGCTACGGGGCTGGCGCGGGCCGGGGGCGTGGATACGGCGTTGAAGTGGCCCAACGATGTGCTGGTGACGGTGGGGGGAGAGGAGCGGAAGGCCGGGGGGATTCTGGCGGAGGCCTCGGGGGACGGGGGTGTGGTGGTGGGGGTTGGCGTGAACGTCAGCCTGCGGGCTGACGAGCTGCCTGTGCCTACGGCGGGGTCGCTGGCGTTGGCGGGGGCCGTGAGCACGGACCGGGACCCGCTGCTGCGGGCTGTGCTGCGGGGGCTGGAGGACTGGTACGGGCGCTGGCGGGCGGCGGAGGGGGACGCGGGGGCGTGCGGTCTCCAGGAGGCGTACGCGGCGGGCTGCGCGACGCTGGGGCGGCGGGTGCGGGCGGAGCTGCCGGGGGATCGGGCGCTGGTGGGGGAGGCGGTCGCGGTGGACGGGGACGGGCGGCTGGTGCTGGCGACGGAGGCGGGGGTGCAGGAGCCGGTGGGGGCGGGGGACATCGTGCACTTGCGGGCGGGGTGAGGCGGGGGTCGCCTGTGGTGCGTCGTTCGGTCCGGTGGAGGGGGTGAGGTCTGGTGTCTGTGGTGCGTCGTTCGGTCTGGTGGGGGGGTGAGGTCTGGTGTCTGCGGTGCGTCGTTCGGTCTGGTGGGGGGGGGTGAGGTCTGGTGTCTGTGGTGCGTCGTCCGGCCTGGTGGCGGGCTGAGGTCTGACGCCTGCGGCGCAGGGTTGCGCTCCGGTGGGGGTGGGCGTAGCGCCCAGGGCCGGTGGGTGGGACGGGGCCGCGGTGGGGGCGGTCGTCCTCGGTCTGGCGCGAGAGTGCGAGCTGGAAAAGTGCGGGGCGCGGACGCGCCAGCCGCTGCGGGCGCCCACCCCCACCCCGTCCCCTCCCCGCCGCGGGCGACTACACCGCCACCAGGGCATGCGCCGCCTCCGCTACATGCGGGCGCAGGCCCGGCCGGCGGCCGCAACCTTCGCCAACCGCGGGCATTCGTGCCGCTGGGGCGATGGGGGAGGGTGGGCGCGGCGGCACCCTGCGGGCGCCAGGTGCGCCGGCACCCCCCGGCCCACACCCACGCCGGGTGCTAGGAAGCCCCAGGGGGTGCAACGCCCCACCCGCGCCCGCTCCGGCTACGGACGAAGCCCGGGGTGTGCGACACCCCATCCCCCACCCGCGCCGTGCGCCCAGACACGCACCGGGTGTGCGACAACCACCCCCGCCCGCACAACCGTGGCCGAAAACGCACCCCCGGACCGCGCCCCCCGCCCGTAAGTAACTGCACGCGCCTCCCACCTCCCCACGGCCCAACCTGACGGAGTGAGCTACCGCACACCTGCCGTAGAGTTGAGCCCGGTCGAGACATGGCCGTGACAGATCGGAAGGGCAGCAACGCGTGAGCGTCGACGACTCGGGTTCCGGTGCGGACGCGCAGGGCGACGGCGAGGATCCGCTTGCTCTGCGCCTCGAGCAGCTCATCCTGGGCGCCGAGCGCCGTTACACGCCGTTCCAGGCGGCCCGCAGCGCAGGCGTCACGATGGAGCTCGCCACCCGCTTCTGGCGTGCCATGGGCTTCGCCGACGTGGGTCAGGCGAAGGCCCTCACGGAGGCCGACGTCCTCGCCCTGCGCCGCCTCGCGGGTCTGGTGGAGGCCGGCCTGCTGAGCGAGGCCATGGCCGTCCAGGTCGCCCGGTCCACCGGCCAGACCACCGCACGTTTGGCCGAATGGCAGATCGACTCCTTCCTGGAGGGGCTGACGGAGCCGCCCGAACCCGGCATGACCCGTACCGAGGTCACGTATCCGATCGTCGAGCTGCTCCTCCCCGAGCTGGAGGAGTTCCTCGTCTATGTGTGGCGGCGCCAGCTCGCCGCCTCGGCCGGGCGTGTGGTGCAGGAGGCCGACGACGAGGAGATGGTGGACCGGCGGCTCGCCGTCGCCTTCGCCGACCTCGTGGGCTTCACCCGTCTTACCCGGCGGATGGAGGAGGAAGAGCTCGGAGAGCTCGTCGAGGCCTTCGAGACGACCGCCGCCGACCTGGTCGCGGCGCGTGGCGGGCGGCTCATCAAGACCCTCGGCGACGAGGTCCTGTACGCCGCCGACGACGCCGGCACAGCTGCTGAGATCGCCCTGCGGTTGATAGAGACCATGGCGAACGACGAGACCATGCCGGAACTGCGCGTCGGCATGGCCTTCGGCACCGTCACCACCCGGATGGGCGATGTCTTCGGCACCACTGTCAATCTCGCCTCCCGGCTGACCTCCATAGCCCCCCGCGACGCGGTCCTCGTCGATGCCGACTTCGCCCAGGAGCTCATCCGCACGGGTGATGCGCCGGCCAGTGAGGCCGCCGCCGCCGAAGCGGCCGCCGCGGCGGAGAAGGAGGGCGAGGAGCCGCCCCGGTACCGCTTCGCGCTCCAGCCGATGTGGCAGCGGCCCGTCCGTGGTCTCGGCGTCGTCGAGCCCTGGCTACTGACGCGCAGGACCCCCTCGGAAGCCTCCGACTGATCGTCTGCCCGGCCCCTCAGCCGCCCAGGCAGATGTTCAGGAGGGGGAGGCAGAGGCCTCGGTCCTCGTTCTCGTCCGCCTCGTCGTTCTCGTCCTCGGGTGGCGGGGGTGGGGGCGTCGTCGCCTGCGGTGGCGGTGTCGGGTGCTGTTCCCGTGGGGGTTCGGGTGGCTCGGACGTCTGGGGTGCGGGCGGGGTCGTTTCCGAGCGCGTGCTCGGTGGTGTTCGGGGTGGTGTCGTCGGCTGCTGGGTGAGCGGCTCCTGCGCCTTTCCGCCTTGTGCCTTCGGTGACGTCGGACTCGGGTGCGGGGCCGGTGGGGGTGTCGTGGCCCCGGAGGGGTCCGCCGGCTTCCCGCTCGGTGGCGTGGAGGCGCCGCTCTCCTCCGGGGACGGGAGCGGGGCCGCCTGTGCGTCCCTCGGTGGGGCGTCCGGCATTGAGAGGTGGATCAGGGTCGCCGCGCCCACCGTCAGGGTCAGGGCGCCCGCTGCCAGGAGCGCGCGGCGGTGGCGGGGCTTTCTGTGGCGTCCCCGGGAGACGGTGCGCGTCTCGTCCTGTGTCATGGTCTGTCTCCCCCCTGCGGCGCGCCGCGGTGTGCGCACGGTACGCGCCGGGGGCTACACGGCTCAGGCGAGTCGGTCGTATGTCACTCGAACGGGTGGACCCTTTTCCTCAGTGGCTCCCGGCTGCCATGATCGGGGCGAGCCAAGTTAACCCGCGTTAACCGGAGGGTGTCATGAGTGAGGAACGGTTCGGGGAGTTCGTGCTGGTGCGGCGGCACGAGCGGGGGCATGTCGCGGAGCTCGTCCTCGACCGGCCGAAGGCCATGAACGCGGTGTCGACCGAGATGGCCCGTTCCGTCGCCGGCGCCTGTGCGGCGCTGGGCGAGGACCGTGACGTACGCGCGGTGGTGCTGACCTCGTCGCACGAGCGGGCGTTCTGCGTGGGGGCCGACCTGAAGGAGCGGAACTCGTTCACGGACGCTGACCTCGTGCGGCAGCGGCCTGTGGCGCGGGCGGCCTACACCGGGGTGCTGCAGCTGCCTGTGCCTGCCATTGCCGCCGTGCACGGTTTCGCTCTGGGCGGCGGGTGCGAGCTTGCTCTGTCGTGCGACGTGATCGTCGCCGACCGCACGGCCGTCATGGGGCTGCCCGAGGTGTCCGTCGGCGTCATTCCGGGCGGGGGCGGTACGCAGTTGCTGCCCCGGCGGGTCGGGTCGGCTCGGGCGGCCGAGCTGATTTTCACCGCGCGGCGCGTCGAGGCCGAGGAGGCTCGGCAGATCGGGCTCGTGGACGAGCTGGTCGAGGAGGGGCGGGACCGGGAGGCGGCGCTCGCCATGGCCGCGCGGATCGCCGCGAACTCCCCTGTGGGACTGCGCGCCGCCAAGCGGGCGCTGCGGCTCGGCCACGGGCTCGATCTGCCGGCCGGGCTCGAGGTCGAGGACGCGGCCTGGCGGTCCGTGGCGTTCTCCGGGGACCGGGCCGAGGGTGTCGCCGCCTTCAACGAGAAGCGGCGGCCGGAATGGCCGGGTGAGTGACCTCGATGTCTCGATAAGCGGAAAATCTCCCTAATCTGGGGGAATGGGTGAGGAAAGCCGGCTGGCGGCCGTGGTGGCGCTGGCTCAGGGCATGGCCGCCGCGCACAGTTCGCGGGAGGCGTGGCGGGCCGCCGCCGGCGGGGCCCGCCGGGCCCTGGGCGGGAGTTTCGCCGCGCTGTCGGTGTGGGAGCGGGAGCTCGGACGGCTGCGGGTGCTGGTGAACGTCGGGGAGCTCGCCGAGGGGGAGGAGGAGTTCCCCGAGGACGAGTCGTACCCGGTGTACCAGTTCGCCGAGATCACCGAGTTCCTGCACGAGCAGTGGGCCGGCGGGGGCGAGCCCGACGCCTGGGTGGAGACCGCGGAGGGCCCCGAGGAGGGGCGTGCCGGCTACTGCCACCAGCGGGTCGCGGCGCTGCGGCGGCGCGGGCGCGGCTGCTGCGTCGTCGCGCCGATCGTGCTGCACGGGCGGGCCTGGGGCGAGCTGTACGTGGCCCGGCCGGTCGGCGAGCCCGTGTTCGGGCGGGCGGACGCCGACTTCGCGACCGTGCTGGCCGCCGTGGTGGCCGCGGGGATCGCGCAGACCGAGCGGCTGGAGGAGGCACGGCGGCTGGCCTTCACGGACTCGCTGACGGGGCTCGCCAACCGGCGGGCCGTGGACGCCCGGCTGGACGAGGCGGTCGAGCTGCACCGGCGCGAGGGGGCCGTCGTCAGCCTGGTGGTGTGCGACGTCAACGGGCTGAAGCGGGTCAACGACACCCTCGGGCACTCCGTGGGCGACCGGCTGCTGGAGCGGTTCGGGACCGTGCTGTCGCTGTGCGGGGCCATGCTGCCGGGCGCCCTGGCGGCGCGGCTCGGAGGTGACGAGTTCTGTCTGCTGGCGGTGGGGCCGTCCGCCGACGAGGTGGTGAAGGCGGCCGACGAGGTGTGCCGCCGGGCCGTGGAGCTGGGCATCGGGGACGGTGTCGCGTGCGGGGTGGCGTCCACGGAGGACCCGATCGGGCCGGTGCGCTCGGCGCGGCGGCTGTTCCGGCTGGCCGACGCGGCGCAGTACCGGGCCAAGGCCGAGCGGGCCGCGCACCCCGTGGTGGCCGGGCGGCAGGGTCCTGACGACCCCGTGGTGCGGCTCGCCGACGAACCCTCGCGGGAGGCCGACGGGGAGCGGCGCCGGTTCCGCGGGCGGCACGCGCCCGGGTAAGGGGCGCGGCCCGGGTCCGGTGGTGACAGTGGGGCATTCACTGCGTAGGCTCCTGAATATGGATATGCACACAGTGGTGGTGGGGACGTCGGGCGTGACCGCGTCCGACGTGCTGGCCGTGGTACGCGGCGGCGCCCGCGTCGAACTGTCCGAGGAGGCGGTCGCCGCCCTCGCCGCGTCCCGCGAGATCGTGGACGCCCTGGCCGCCAAGCCGGACCCGGTCTACGGGGTGAGCACCGGCTTCGGCGCCCTGGCGACCCGGCACATCAGCCCCGACCTGCGCGCCCAGCTCCAGCGCAACATCGTCCGCTCGCACGCCGCCGGCATGGGGCCGCGGGTGGAGCGTGAGGTCGTCCGGGCGCTGATGTTCCTGCGGCTCAAGACCCTCTGCTCCGGGCACACCGGCGTCCGGCCCGAGGTCGCGCAGACCATGGCCGACGTGCTGAACGCCGGGATCACCCCGATCGTGCACGAGTACGGCTCCCTGGGCTGCTCCGGCGACCTCGCCCCGCTGTCGCACTGCGCCCTCGCGCTGATGGGCGAGGGGGAGGCGGAGGGTCCCGACGGCAGCGTGCGGCCCGCCGGCGAGCTGCTCGCCGCGCACGGCATCCGGCCCGTCGAACTGCGCGAGAAGGAAGGGCTCGCCCTTCTCAACGGCACCGACGGCATGCTCGGCATGCTGGTCATGGCCCTCGCCGACCTGGACCTCCTCTACCGGTCCGCCGACGTCACCGCCGCGCTGAGCCTGGAGGCGCTGCTCGGCACCGACAAGGTGCTCGCGCCCGAGCTGCACGCCATCCGCCCGCACCCCGGTCAGGCCGCCAGCGCCGCCAACATGCTGGCCGTGCTGGAGGGTTCGGGCCTGACGGGGCATCACCAGGACGACGCGCCCCGGGTCCAGGACGCCTACTCGGTGCGCTGCGCCCCGCAGGTCGCCGGCGCCGGACGCGACACCCTCGCGCACGCCCGGCTGGTCGCCGAGCGTGAGCTCGCCGCCGCCGTCGACAACCCGGTGGTGCTGCCCGACGGCCGCGTGGAGTCGAACGGCAACTTCCACGGGGCGCCGGTCGCCTACGTGCTGGACTTCCTCGCCATCGCCGTCGCCGACCTCGCCTCCATCACGGAGCGCCGTACCGACCGGCTGCTGGACAAGAACCGCAGCCACGGGCTGCCGCCGTTCCTCGCCGACGACGCGGGCGTCGACTCCGGGCTGATGATCGCCCAGTACACGCAGGCCGCCCTGATCAGCGAGCTGAAGCGGCTCGCCGTACCGGCGTCGGCGGACTCCATCCCGTCGTCCGCGATGCAGGAGGACCACGTCTCCATGGGCTGGTCGGCCGCGCGCAAGCTGCGTACCGCCGTCGACGGGCTGACCAGGGTCGTCGCCGTGGAGCTGTACGCCGCCGCACGGGCCGTGGAGCTGCGTGAGGGCCTCACCCCCGCGCCGGCGACCCGCGCGGTCCTGAAGGCGCTGCGGGAGGCCGGTGTGCCCGGTCCCGGACCCGACCGGTACCTGGCGCCCGATCTGGCCGCCGCGGAGACCTTCGTACGGAACGGGCGGCTGGTCGAGGCCGTGGAACGGGTCACAGGTCCGCTGAGGTGACAAGGCCGGGGCCCCGCGGACGACTCCGCGGGGCCCCGGCATGCCGTGGGAGGGGCGCTCAGAACTCCAGGCGCTCCCTGCGCACCGAATACACGACGAAACCGGCGCCGAGGGCCAGACAGGCCGTGCCGCCGACGATGTACGGGGTGCTGTCGAAGCTGCCGGTGTCCGCGAGGCGGACGCCCTGGGCGGTGCTCTCCAGCTGGGCCGAGGTCGCGCTCGACACGCCTCTCGCCTGCTCGGTGACCTGCGGGGACGGGCTCGCGGAGGGCGCGGTCCGGTCCGGGGCGTCCGAGGTCGCGTTCGCGGACGGGACGAACCACAGGGCGCACAGCAGGGTGCCCGCGGCGGTGGCGGTCAGCAACGGACGGAGCGCGGATGACACGGAATATCGATCCCCTTGTGGCGCTGGCGAATTGGCCGTGTGGGCTGATGGTAGTGAACCGCCCGGGTCACAGGAAAGTCACGGGAGCACCTCCCCTGCGCTCCGGGTGCGACTCCTTGAGATATATGGGGGTTTGTCCCTTTCGACCCCGAGGAGATGGGTGTCTGGATGCTGAACGGGCTTGTGTGCAAAGCTTTGTGACCGAGGACACAGTAAGAATCGCCCATCTCTCTTACGTACCCGTTCGTACTGGTCGGCGGGGGTGGCGAGGGGACGGCCGGGGTGAATCGCGCGCGCCGACGGGCGGTTGGATCACGACCCGTACTCGCGTGAAAGGGGAGGCGGCGACGAGGATGGCGGGCGGTTCGACGAGGACTGCGAAGACGAGTCCGACGACGAAGAGTCCCCCGCACGACGAGGCGTCCTCCGACGGCGGTTCCCGCGGCGGCTGAGACGACTTGAGGAAATGTTGGCCCCGGGAGGCAACCGACGCCCCGGGCCGGCACGTCTCAATCGGCGCGCTGACCGGCGTTCCCGAGGTCCGCAACGGCGGACGTGGTGAGTCCCACACGAGTGGGACTCGGGAACCGGATCACCCGGTCGTAGCGTTGAAGCTTGTGGACGAGGCGCCTCGGCTCCCGCCAGGGGCCTCGTGGGGTTGGGATTCTGGCAACGATGGAGAAGCGTGTGATGACGGACGGTAAGCGGCGGCGCAGGGGTCTGGCGGCCGCGTCCGCTCTGCTCGGCGGAGTGCTGGTGCTCTCGGCGTGTTCCGGCGGGGACGACGACGCCGCGGGGTCCGACGGCAAGGACACCTCGCAGGCGCAGGTCGACGAGGCGGCGGCCAAGAAGTCCTCCGAGGCGCAGATCAAGATCACGCCGAAGGACGGCTCGACGAACGCCTCCATCAACAACTCGGCCACGGTGACCGTCGAGAAGGGCGAGCTCACCGAGGTCACGATGACCACCGCCGACGGCACCGCCGTCGAGGGCCAGATATCGGCCGACAAGAAGAGCTGGAAGCCCAGCGGCCAGCTCGAGCGCGCCACCACCTACAAGCTGTCGGCCTCCGCGAAGGACTCCGAGGGCCTCGTCGCCCACGAGAACGCCTCCTTCACCACGGTCTCCCCGTCCAACAGCTTCATCGGCAACTTCACCCCGGACGACGGCACCACGGTCGGCGTCGGCATGCCCGTGTCGATCAATTTCGACAAGGCCATCACCAACAAGGCCGCCGTGCAGAAGGGCATCGAGGTGTCCTCCAGCAGCGGCCAGGAGGTGGCCTGCCACTGGTTCAACGCCAACCGCATGGACTGCCGCCCCGAGCAGTACTGGCAGGAGGGCTCCACCGTCACCCTGAAGCTGGCGCTCGACGGGGTCGAGGGCGCCGAGGGCGTCTACGGCGTCCAGCAGAAGACGGTCACCTTCAAGATCGGGCGCAACCAGGTCTCCTACGTCGACGCCAAGACCAAGCAGATGAAGGTCACGCAGAACGGCAAGACGATCAAGACCATCCCGATCTCCGCCGGAGCGCCCGAGAACAAGACCTACGAGGGCCAGATGGTGATCTCTGAGAAGTTCAAGGAGACCCGGATGAACGGCGCCACGGTCGGCTTCACCGACGACGACGGCAAGGGCGAGTACGACATCAAGGACGTGCCCCACGCCATGCGTCTGAGCACCTCCGGCACCTTCATCCACGGCAACTACTGGGGCGCGAAGTCCATCTTCGGCAGCGTCAACACCAGCCACGGCTGCGTGGGCCTCGCCGACGCCAAGGGCGCCAACGACCCGAGCACGCCGGGCGCCTGGTTCTACAACAACTCGATCGTCGGTGACGTGGTCGTCGTGCAGAACACGGGCGACAAGACCATCGCCCCCGACAACGGCCTCAACGGCTGGAACATGAGCTGGGAGCAGTGGAAGGCCGGTTCCGCGGTCTGACGCCCCCTCCGTCACGACGGAAACCCCACCACACGGCCGATGCCCTCGTCCCCTCCCTCAGGAGCGGTGACGGGGGCATCGGCCGTTCGTCGTCCCTCCCGCCCCAACCGCGCGATTCTGTAACGGAGTTCCTGCGGGCACATCACAGTCACCCGGCGACTTCCCGACCACTTCCGAATCCCCTTGAGCCGCTTGATCACGTGTCGGCATACTCCGAGCACCGGGGGGTGCGCGCAGGCGTACGAGACCACCCCCGGCCGGGTGATGCTTTCGCCGCCCGGCGACTTCGCTAGGGGGAACCTTGCGCAGACAAGTCACAAGAGCATGCGCGGCCACGATCGCGACGGCGACCGCCGTGGCGCTCGCGGCGGGCATGGCCGGCCCCGCGTCGGCCGACGGGGGGAACAGCACGGCCGCCGGCTCTTCCGCGAGCGCGGCGGCGCTGAAGGGGAAGCACCGGGTCACCCTCATCACCGGTGACCGGGTCGCCCTGGACGCCAGGGGCCGCGTCGTGGGCGTGGAAGCGGCCAAGGGCCGGGAGCACATACCCGTCCAGATCCGCCGCGCCGACGGTCACACGCTGGTCGTCCCGGCCGACGCCGCCCGCCTGGTCGCGACCGGCAAGCTGGATCAACGCCTGTTCGACGTCACCGAGTTGAACAAGACGGCGACCCGCACCGCGCACCGCGGCGGTCTGAAGGTCATCGTCGGCTACCGGGGCGCCGCCAAGACCGCCAAGGCCGACGTCCGCGACGCGGGCACCGTCCGCCGGGCGCTGACGTCCCTCAACGCGGACGCGGTGCAGACGCCGCACGAGGCCACCGCCGAGCTGTGGGACGCCGTCACCGACGGCGACCGCACCGCCTCCGGAGTCGCCCGGGTCTGGCTGGACGGCGTCCGCAAGGCGTCCCTGGACACCTCCGTCGGGCAGATCGGCACCCCGAAGGCGTGGGAGGCCGGCTACGACGGCAAGGGCGTCAAGATCGCCGTCCTGGACACCGGCGTGGACGCCACCCACCCGGACCTCAAGGGCCAGGTGGCCGCGGCGAAGAACTTCACCTCCGCGCCCGGCACCAACGACGTCGTCGGCCACGGCACCCACGTCGCGTCCATCGCGGCCGGCACGGGCGCCCAGTCGAAGGGAAAGTACAAGGGCGTCGCGCCCGGCGCGAAGATCCTCAACGGCAAGGTCCTCGACGACTACGGCTTCGGCGACGACTCCGGCATCCTCGCCGGCATGGAGTGGGCGGCCGCGCAGGGCGCCGACATCGTCAACATGAGCCTCGGCGGCATGGACACCCCGGAGACCGACCCGCTGGAGGCGGCGGTCGACAAGCTGTCCGCCGAGAAGGGCATCCTGTTCGCCATCGCGGCGGGCAACGAGGGCCCCCAGTCGATCGGTTCGCCCGGCAGCGCGGACTCCGCGCTCACCGTCGGCGCCGTCGACGACAAGGACAAGCTCGCCGACTTCTCCTCCACCGGCCCGCGCCTCGGCGACGGCGCCGTCAAGCCGGACCTCACCGCCCCCGGCGTGGACATCACGGCCGCCTCGGCGAAGGGCAACGAGATCGCCAAGGAGGTCGGCGAGAAGCCGGCCGGCTACATGACCATCTCCGGCACCTCCATGGCCACCCCGCACGTCGCGGGCGCCGCGGCGCTGCTCAAGCAGCAGCACCCGGAGTGGAAGTACGCGGAGCTGAAGGGCGCGCTGACCGCCTCCACCAAGGACGGCAGGTACAACCCGTTCGAGCAGGGCTCGGGCCGCGTCCAGGTGGACAAGGCGATCGCGCAGACCGTGATCGCGGAGCCGGTGTCGCTGAGCTTCGGCGTCCAGCAGTGGCCGCACGCCGACGACAAGCCGGTCACCAAGAAGCTCACCTACCGCAACCTCGGCGCCGAGGACGTCACGCTGAAGCTGACGTCGACGGCGACCGACCCGAAGGGCAAGGCCGCCCCGGCCGGCTTCTTCACCCTCGGCGCCTCCACCCTGACCGTCCCCGCCAACGGCACGGCCTCCGTGGACGTCACCGCCGACACCCGCCTCGGCGGCACGCTCGACGGCACGTACTCGGCGTACGTGGTCGCCACCGGCGCCGGACAGAGCGTGCGCACCGCGGCCGCGGTGGAGCGTGAGGTCGAGTCGTACACCGTCACGCTGAAGGTCCTCGACCGCTCCGGCAAGGCCACCGCCAACTACATGGCGGGCCTGACCGGCCTCTCCGGCCTGGGCAAGAACCGGTCGTACTCGCCGTACGACGCCGACGGCACCGTCAGCGTGCGTCTGCCCAAGGGCGGTTACGTCCTGGACGCCAGCGTGCTCGCGGGCGCCGACCCGGAGACGTGGCAGGGCGCCGACTGGCTCGCCCAGCCCAAGCTGGACGTCACCAGGAACACCACGGTGACGCTGGACGCCCGCAAGGCCAAGCCCGTCAAGGTCACCGTGCCGGGCAAGGGCGCCAAGCCGCAGTTCGCCTCGACCGACTACACCGTCGAGACGAACGACAGCGCGGTCTCCTACGGCTGGTGGCTGGACAGCTTCGACGGATTCCGCACCGCGCACCTCGGCCCGCAGATCACCAACGGCACGCTGAGCCAGCAGTGGGACGCCCACTTCAGCAACGGCGCCAAGGCGCAGTACAGCGCCGTCAGCGGCGGCAAGGTGAAGAAGCTCGCCACCGGCTACACCCGCGCCTTCAAGGCCAAGGAGTTCGCCACCGTCCAGGTCGGCATGGGCGCCTCGGCCAGCGGCAAGAAGGGCGCTGTCACCGCGTACGGCTGGCTGCCCGGCGGCTCGGGCGCGTCCGGCTTCTCGCAGGAGCAGAAGCTGCCCAGCACCCGCACGCTGTACCTGTCCACGAGCTACGGCGTGACGTGGGACCTCGACTTCGAGCAGCTCGGCGGGGTCGACGAGGAGGGCTGGCCCGTCTACGACGCCGGCTACTCCATCGGCGTCGGCAAGGCCTACAAGGGCGGCAAGACCTACAAGGAGACCGTGAACACGGCCGTCTTCGGCCCGCGTCTCACCTCGTACTACGGCGTCTTCCGCGACGGCAACAGCATCTACGGCCTGATCCCGCTGTTCGCCGACGGCAAGGGCCACGCGGGCTCCTCGGTCTACTCCTCGGCCGTGACGACCCTCTACCGCAACGGCAAGAAGGCCGGCTCCAACAAGGACCCGCTGTTCGGCGAGGAGAGCTTCACCGTCCCGTCCGGTGACGCCGCGTACCGTCTGACCACCACCGTCCGGCGCAGCGCCAAGGTCGCCGCCGCGTCCACCCGCACCGACGGCAGCTGGACCTTCCGGTCCAAGAAGACGTCGGGCGAGAAGCAGCTGCCCGTCTCCTCGGCCCGGTTCGCCGCGGTCACGGGTCTCGACAGCAAGGTCGCGGCCGGCAAGAAGGCCGCCTTCCCGGTCGTCGTGGAGGGCGCCGCCAAGGGCAAGAACCTCAAGTCCCTCGCGGTGTACGTCTCCTACAACGGCGGCAAGACCTGGAAGAAGACCACGGTCACCAAGGGCAAGATCACCGTCAAGAACCCCGCCAAGGGGAAGGCGATCTCCCTGCGCGCCAAGATCACCGACAAGAAGGGCAACGCGTCCCTGATCACGGTCTACAACGCCTACTACGGCAAGTAGTCCGGACGTCGGAGAAACCGGCGACGGCCCGCCGGAGGCACCTGCCTCCGGCGGGCCGTTCCCGTCTCCGTCCCGCCGCTCAGGCGGCCGGCGCGCGCGGCCCGTCCGCCGGGGCGTCCGCGTTCCAGCTGCCCAGCAGGCGCAGCGCCTCGGCCGACGGCGATCCGGCCTCCGCGAAGTACGTCACCAGCGACTGCTCGTCCTCCCCGGCCGGGCGGAACGACTCCCACAGCAGCGTCAGCTCACCGACCAGCGGATGCCGCAGCCGCTTCACGCCGTGGCTCTTCTCCTTGACGTCGTGCCGCGCCCACAGCGTGCGGAACTCCTCGCTCTTCACGGACAGTTCGCCCACCAGCGCGGACAGGGCGGGGTCGTCCGGGTGCCGGCCCGCGTCCATGCGCAGATAGGCGACCATGTCGCAGGCCTTCTGCTCCCACTCCACGAACAGCTCACGCTGGGCGGGATCGAGGAACACCATCCGCGCCCAGTTCCGCTCCTGAGCCGGCAGCGCGCCCCAGTCGCCGAAGACAGCCGTCGCCATCCGGTTCCACGCGAGGATCTCCGACCGCCGGCCCACCACGTACGCCGGGACCGTCTCCATCGCGTCCAGCAGCTGCCGCAGCGCCGGACGGGCCTGGCGGGTGCGGGGCTCCGGCCGCTTGCGGCGCCGGCCCGGCCGGGCGAGATGCGTCAGATGCGCGTGCTCGGCGTCGCTCAGCCGCAGCGCGCGGGCGATCGCGTCGAGGACCTCCGCCGACACGTTGCGTCCGTTGCCCTGCTCCAGGCGTGTGTAGTACGCCACGGACACCCCGGCGAGCTGCGCCAGCTCCTCCCGGCGCAGACCGGGCACCCTGCGGTGCCGTCCGAGGTCCGGCAGTCCCACGTCCTGCGGCTTCAGTCGGGCCCGCCGCGTGCGCAGGAACTCGCTCAGCTCGGCACGCGGGTCCAGGCCGCCGCCCGGGGGGCCGGCCGGGTCGTCCCTGTGCTCGTCCATATGTCCATGGTGCCCGTTCGTACGCACCTCGTGCCTGTCCCCGCCAGTGGTAGGCACAGCGTGCGTACGCAACCAGGAAGTCTGGGTACGCGCCGCCCGTTGTCGCAGGCTGGACAGCGTGCGCGTCCGGACGGGAGAAGTCCGGGCGCACGATCCCCCTCAGGAGGAGAAACTTCGTATGACCACTGTCGCCGCGTACGCCGCGCCCGCCGCCAAGGCACCGTTGGAGCGCACCACCGTCGAGCGGCGCGCCGTCCGCGAGCACGACGTGCTGATCGACATCAAGTTCGCCGGGATCTGCCACTCGGACATCCACCAGGTCCGTGAGGGCTGGGGCGAGGCGATCTTCCCGATGGTCCCCGGCCACGAGATAGCGGGCGTCGTGTCCGAGGTCGGCCCCGGCGTGACCCGGTTCAAGGTCGGCGACCGAGTGGGCGTCGGCTGCATGGTCGACTCCTGCCGCGAGTGCGAGATGTGCCGCGCGGGCAAGGAGCAGTACTGCCTCAACGGCCAGACCCCGACCTACAACGGCGTCGGCCGGGACGGCGAGCCCACCTACGGCGGCTACTCCGAGAAGGTCGTCGTCGACGAGAACTTCGTCGTGCGCATCCCCGACGGGCTCGCCCTCGACGTCGCCGCGCCGCTGCTGTGCGCGGGCATCACCCTGTACTCCCCGCTGAAGCGCTTCGGCGCGGGCCCCGGCCGCAAGGTCGCGATCGTCGGCATGGGCGGCCTCGGCCACATGGGCGTGAAGATCGCCCATGCGATGGGCGCCGAGGTGACGGTGCTGTCGCAGTCCCTGCGCAAGAAGGACGACGGTCTGCGGCTCGGCGCCGACCACTACTACGCCACCAGCGACCCGAAGACCTTCCAGGAGCTGCGGGGCGCCTTCGACCTGATCGTGTCGACCGTGTCGGCGCCGCTGGACTTCGGCGCGTACCTGTCGCTGCTCAAGCCCGAGGGCACGCTGGCGAACGTGGGCGCCCCCGAGGAGCCGGTGTCGCTGAATCTGTTCTCGCTGATCGGCGGCGGCCGGTCACTCGCCGGCTCGATGATCGGCGGCATCCCGGAGACCCAGGAGACGCTGGACTTCTGCGCCGAGCACGGCATCGGCGCGGAGATCGAGCTGATCGCCGCCTCCGAGATCAACGAGGCCTACGAGCGCGTCGAGAACAGCGACGTCCGCTACCGCTTCGTGATCGACACGGCGACGATCTGAGCCTCCGGCCCGGACCGTCGCGGCTGTGCGGCCGCGACGGTCCTGTGCCGGACGGACTACGACGCCGTCGTCCGGGAAGGAGTCACCGGTGACGACCAGCCCGCGGACCGGCTCCGCCCCGATGGAGGAAGAGCACCCCGCGCCCAACCCTCCCGGCGCGGAGGACCTGGAGGAGGAGGGGCTGTCCCTGGACGCCCTGCCGTCCGCCTGGACCGCCTGAGCCCTCTCATGGACCGCCTGAGCCTTCGCACGGGCGGTCCGAGCCTTTTCATGGACCGCCTGAGCCTTGCACAAGCGGTCCTAGCCTTTTCACGCGTCCGTGTACTCCACGTACAACGGGCTCGCGACCAGCAGCCCCGGCAGCTTCGCGGCGGCGGGGAAGCCCGTGGTGACGCGGGCGTAGCCGCGCATCGTCGCCGCCGTCTCCGGGTGGGTCTGGGCGTCGACGCGGGCCATCAGGGCGTGCAGGGCGCCGACCAGGGAGGGGCGGCGGCCGTCCGGTCCGGCGTCGAGGTCGTCGGAGAGGGCGGCGAGCAGGGCGCCGGGCGCGCTGGCGTCGGAGCCGAGGAGATTCCGCACGAGCGTGCCGGACTGGCGGGTCTCGTCGGTGACGCGCGCCGGGGGAGCCGCGATCAGATGGTCGACGGAGCCGTGCAGCAGCAGCCGGACCGGGTGGTCCGGCTCCGGGGTGTCCGGGGTGTCCGCGAAGAACACCATCGTCGGGTCGGCGCCGTCCAGCACGAAGTAGTTGAGCGGCGCCTCGAAGGCGATCCACTGCCCCGGCCGCACGCCCGCCTCCGTGTACCAGCGCGCCGACTCCTCGACCCTGCGCACCACCCGCAGCAGATGCCTGCCCCACAGGTCGGACGCGGGGCCGGGCGACGGGTCCACCTCCACCCCGCCGAAGGGCGTGGAGACGCTGACCCGCTGCCGGGGCCACGCGGACCGCAGTCCGGGCAGAAACCGCGAGAGTTTCCGGTCGGACAGGTAGATGACTTCCCGCACTCCTGCTCCGTTCTTCACACGTCCCCGTTCCTCACGCGACGCCGTTCTGCACGCGTCGCCGCTCGTCGTACGCCGCCGCTCGTCATACGTCCTGGAGACCGAGGAACTCGAAGGCCGCCGGCGGCAGCAGCTCCGAGGGCCGGTACAGCCCGTCCGGGCCCGGCTCCATGTCCCGCACGATGCGCTCCAGCAGCTCGTCGAGGCCGGGACGCCCGTCCGGGTCCGGCCGCAGACAGGGCGCGGCCACGTCCACGAACTCCTCCGGCACCCCGCTCAGGTCGGGCCCCTCGGTCTGCATGCGGAGCATGGTGCGCACGGGGTCGCTGCCCGGATACGGGCTGTGCCCGGTCGCGGCGAACACCAGCACCGCGCCCAGCGCGTACACGTCGCTCGCGGACGTCACCTTCCGCGCGTCCAGCGCCTGCTCGGGCGACATGTAGGCGGGCGTGCCCAGCGTGGTGTGCGCGACGGTCAGCTTGCTGGCCGCGGCGGCCGCCGCCAGGGCGAGCCCGAAGTCGATCACGCGCAGACCGTCCACGCCGACCAGCACGTTGGACGGCTTGAGGTCGCGGTGGACGATGTCCGCCGCGTGCACCGAGCGCAGCGCCTCCACCAGCTGCGCGGCCACCCAGCGCAGCGCCCTGAGCGGCAGCGGCCCGCACGCGTCGACCAGGTCCTTCAGGGACGGCGCCGAGACGTACGCGGTGGCCAGCCAGGGGATGTCCCCGGTGGTGTCCGCGTCCACGACGGGTGGTGCGTAGAAGCCGTTCACGCCCCGCGCGGCGGCCACCTCACGCTGGAAGCGCCTGCGGAACTCCAGGTCGTCGGCCAGTTCCTCCTTGACGACCTTGACGGCGAGCAGCCGCCCGGCCGGGGTCCGCCCGAGGAACACCCGGCCCATCGACCCGCTGCCGATCCTCCGCAGCACCGTGTACGGCCCGACCCGGCGCGGGTCGAAGGGCTGCAGCGGCTTCCAGCGGGACGTGGGGTCCCACTCGTGGTGCGTCGGCCGCAGCACCGAACCGGCGGGCGGCGCCGCGGGCGACGGCACCCGGGGCAGGGACACGGCCGTCTCCTGCACGACACCCAGGGCGTCGATCAGCTCCCGGACCACCGGCGCCTCGATCGTGGCCGACGCCGACCGTACGAAGTGGCCCAGCTCGGTCATCTTGTCCAGGACGACCCTGCTGTCGACCCCGACCCTCTTGGCCAGCTCGTAGACCCGTACGTTCGCCACACCCGACTCCTCCGACGGAGGCCCGTCCTGGCCTCGCAGGGGTCAAGAATATGGGTGCGGACGGGTCAAAATACGGACAAACACCGGGGCGTCGCGCGGGTGTTGACGTCAGTGCGGCAGCGTGGCCGGGCTGCCGCCGTTCGCCTCGTAGCCGGCGACCGCCAGGGCGCGGTACACCGCGAACTCGGCGGCCGGGTCCGGGGAGAGCGTCCACGGCAGGGCGCCGACGTGCCCGTCGACGTGTATGAGCTGGTTCATGGCCTCCGCCCAGCGTTCGGAACGCACCAGGAAGAAGATCAGCATGTGCCGCACGTGCGCCAGCATCGGGTCGTCCGGACGGGCCGCGTGCACCGCGTGCAGCGCGCCGTGGATCGCCTTGGAGACGACCTCGCTCTGGTAGAACCCGCTGACCAGGTTCACCTCCGGGAGGTGCTCGAACACCGCGAACAGCGGCATCGCGGCCAACAGCGACCCCTGGGGCGCCCGAGCCGCCGCGGCCTCCGCGAAGTCGTACGCCTGCTGCCGCGAGCCGTGCCACTTCTCGCACCAGTAGTGCAGCGCGGCCAGGTGCGCGCCCATGTGCGCCGGGGCGCGGTCCAGGATCTTCAGCCAGACCTGCTCGAACTCCTGCTGGGAGTAACCGAGTCCGCGCGCCACGGACAGCTCCACGATGTACGGCACCGGGTCGCCGGGGGCCAGCAGCGCGGCCTCGCCGCACGCCGCCTTGGCCTCCTCCATGATGATCCGGAACTCGTCCGAGCCGGGCGCGGCCGTGCGCCACGCCTGCTGCACCAGGAACTCCGCGTGCACGGCGGCGCCGCCCGCGTCCTTGGGCGCCTCGGTGCGCCACACCCGCAGCCACTGGCCGCCCGGCGCCTCGGAGACCCCGCCGGGCCGCTGCGCCAGCTCCAGGGACGCGGCGCCCGCGAAGGCCTGCACCCGCTGCCAGCGCTGCTCGCCGTCCGCGGGTGTGCCCGCCAGCAGTTGCTGCGCCGCGCGGTAGTCCTGGGTCCGCTGCACCACGTCGAGGACGTCCAGCAGGTCCTGGTCGGGGCCGGGCAGGCGGATGTCCAGCTCCTCCTGGCGCGCGAAGCCGTAGTTCGCCGGGTCCGCCGCGTCCGGGTGGCCGGGCGGGACCAGGCCCACGGCACTGCGCCGGCGCCGCAGGAACGGCAGCACCACGGCGGTGAGCATGACGAGGGCGATCAGGACCCACAGAATCTCCATGTCACAAGCGAACCAGACCGCGCGCCCGAATGGCCAACCCGGTGCCCGTCCCTGTGGAAAACTCCCGCCGACCACCCGCTGGGAGGCCCCGCACGGGCCCCGCCGCCCCGTCCGGACCGGCCGCGGCCGTCATCACACCCTTCCGCGCACTACCCTCGGGCGCATGAGCGACAGGCACATCAGTCAGCACTTCGAGACGCTCGCGATCCACGCGGGCAACACCGCCGACCCGTTGACGGGCGCGGTCGTCCCGCCGATCTACCAGGTGTCCACCTACAAGCAGGACGGCGTCGGCGGCCTGCGCGGCGGTTACGAGTACAGCCGCAGCGCCAACCCGACCAGGACCGCCCTGGAGGAGAACCTGGCCGCCCTCGAGGGCGGCCGCCGCGGGCTCGCGTTCGCGTCCGGACTGGCGGCCGAGGACTGCCTGTTGCGCACGCTGCTCGCGCCCGGCGACCACGTGGTCATCCCGAACGACGCGTACGGCGGCACGTTCCGCCTGTTCGCGAAGGTCGTGGCGCGCTGGGGCGTGGAGTGGTCGGTGGCCGACACCTCCGACCCCGCGGCGGTGCGGGCCGCGATCATCCCGAAGACCAAGGTCATCTGGGTGGAGACCCCCTCCAACCCGCTCCTCGGCATCACCGACATCGCAGCCGTCGCCCAGGTGGCGCGGGACGCCGGCGCCCGGCTCGTCGTCGACAACACCTTCGCCACGCCGTACCTCCAGCAGCCGCTGGCGCTCGGCGCGGACGTCGTCGTGCACTCCCTGACCAAGTACATGGGCGGCCACTCGGACGTCGTCGGCGGCGCCCTGGTCACGGCCGACGCGGAGCTGGGCGAGGAGCTGGCGTTCCACCAGAACGCGATGGGCGCGGTCGCCGGGCCGTTCGACTCGTGGCTGGTGCTGCGCGGCACCAAGACCCTGTCGGTGCGCATGGACCGCCACAGCGAGAACGCGGCCCGCGTCGCCGACATGCTCACCCGCCACAAGCGCGTGACGAGCGTGCTGTACCCGGGCCTGCCCGACCACCCCGGTCACGAGGTCGCCGCCAAGCAGATGCGCTCCTTCGGCGGGATGATCTCCTTCCGCGTCGAGGGCGGCGAGGAGGCGGCGGTCGAGGTCTGCAACCGCGCGAAGGTGTTCACCCTGGGCGAGTCCCTGGGCGGCGTCGAGTCGCTCATCGAGCACCCGGGCCGTATGACGCACGCGTCGGTGGCCGGCTCGCAGCTGGAGGTCCCGGCCGACCTGGTGCGTCTGTCCGTCGGCATCGAGAACGTCGACGACCTGCTCGAGGACCTGCAGCAGGCGCTGGGCCGCTAGAGCACGAGCAAAGGCCCGTTCACCAGCCGGTGAGGGGTGGGGTCGTCTCCGACGGCGGCTCCACCCAGGGCCGGGCGGTCAGCGCCCACACCGTGAACGCCACGGTGGCCGCGCACAGCAGCAGCCACATCACGCGCCGGGCGTAGCTGCGGCGCCGCAGCATGCGGGCGCCGCGCCGCACCGCCTCCGCGGCGAGGTCGGGCGGCAGCACCGGCGGGCGTGCCACCATCAGCCGCCGCACCCGCTCCTCACGGTTCGAGCGGTTCACCGGACCGACCCCCGTCTCCCCGGTCATGACGGCACCGTGCCGGCGCGGTCCGTCAACGGCGCCGGTTCCGGCGCGGGACGCAGCACGACGGACATCGCACGGTTCTGCACCGCCCGCACCCGCTCCGCCGGCAGGCCCAGCAGGGCCGCCGTCCGTTCCTCGCCGATGCCCTCGTGCAGCCGCATCACCAGGACCAGCCGCTCCTGCGGGCTCAGCCCGGCCAGCGGACCGGCCGGCCGGAGGCGGAAGGGCAGGCGCCCGCTGTAGCGGTGGGCGTTGACCGCGAACCTGGCCATCAGACAGCGCCGGGTGTGGTCGTACGGATCCTCGCCGTGCAGCCGGTCCCAGCAGGCGTACGTACGGGCCAGGGCGAGGGTGAGCAGACGCCGGGCGCGCGGGTTGGCGTCCCGGGGCTCCGCGGTCAGCAGGGTCGCGGTGTGCAGCAGCCGTCCGCCCGCGCCCGCCACGTACGCCCGGAACTCCTGGGCGCGGCGGACGTCGTCGTACGCATGCCGTGGTCGCACCCGCACCTCCCGAAGCCCCCGCGAAGGGCCGCCCGTGCCGCGCGGCGGACGGGGACTCCCTCACATATCAGGGCAGGGCGCGCCCCCGGGTCAAGAGGCGCGCACGGTGCGGGGGCGCGGCCGGGTCAGGAGTCGCCGCGGTCGTGTCCGGCCATCCGGGCGGACAGCGCGCCGTTGAACCGGGTGAGCAGCTCGCAGAACGCCTCGCGCTCCTCCGGTGACCAGTCGTGGGTCAGCTCGGCCATCAGCTGCCGCCGGGAGGCGCGTACCTCCTCCAGGCGGGCCTGGCCGCGCGGGGAGAGCTGGAGCACGACCGCGCGGCCGTCCTCCGGGTGGGAGGTCCGCTTCACCAGGCCGGTGTCCACGAGCGGTGCCACCTGGCGGGTGACGGTGGAGGAGTCGATCCCCATGGACGCGGCCAGGGCCTTGACGCCCATCGGGCCTTCCTTGTCGAGCCGGTTGAGCAGCAGGTAGGCGGCGCGGTCCATGGAGTTCCGCACCTGGCCGACCCCGCCGAGCCGGGTCTGTTCGGCACGGCGGGCGAAGAGCGCCACCTCGTGCTGCAGAGTGTCGAGAAGACCGGTGTCGCCGACCGCGGTCAGATCGGTCGTCATGTCCATCGACATTTCAGGTGTAGTGGGCATGGCGGGGGGCTCACTTCGTGATGGGCTGCTGATGGGACGACAGGGTACGCGGCCGGGGCGCGGACCGTACCGGGGCTGTGCAAAGCGGTCGTCCGCGGGTTGGTCACACCGGGGTGGTCCCCGGGGAAACTGCGATGCTGGAGACATGAGCTACCGCACGGCCGACCGGCTGCGCACCGTCACCCTCGACGACGTGCGCGGCTCCCACAAGATGCTCTCCGGCGT
Source organism: Streptomyces sp. P9-2 (assembly GCF_051903975.1). Taxonomy (NCBI): domain Bacteria; kingdom Bacillati; phylum Actinomycetota; class Actinomycetes; order Kitasatosporales; family Streptomycetaceae; genus Streptomyces; species Streptomyces sp. P9-2. The sequence continues at coordinate 526,149 of NZ_CP192633.1, read as the reverse complement.
GGCCCGCACGACCGCCATGGAAGGCAGCCGGCACCTGTCCTCGCAGGTGGGGGCGCCGGTGCTGCTCAAGTGCGAGAACCTCCAGCGGACCGGCTCCTTCAAACTGCGCGGCGCGTACGTGCGGATCGCCGGCCTGCTCCCCGAGGAGCGGGCCGCGGGAGTCGTCGCGGCGAGCGCGGGCAACCACGCGCAGGGCGTGGCGCTGGCGTCGTCGCTGCTCGGTGTGCGCTCGACGGTGTTCATGCCGAAGGGCGCCCCGCTGCCGAAGATCAGCGCGACCCGGGAGTACGGGGCCGAGGTGCGGCTGCACGGCCAGGTGGTGGACGAGTCGCTGGCCGCGGCGCAGGAGTACGCGCGCGAGACGGGAGCGGTGTTCATCCACCCCTTCGACCACCCGGACATCATCGCCGGGCAGGGCACGGTGGGCCTGGAGATCCTGGAGCAGTGCCCCGAGGTGCGGACGATCGTCGTCGGGATCGGCGGGGGCGGGCTCGCGGCCGGGATCGCGGTGGCGGTGAAGGCGCTCCGTCCCGACGTGCGGATCGTCGGCGTGCAGGCGGAGGGCGCGGCGGCCTACCCGCCGTCGCTGGCCGCCGGGCGCCCGCTGTCGCTGAGCCACCCGGCGACGATGGCCGACGGGATCAAGGTGGGGCGGCCGGGCGACGTGCCGTTCGCGCTGGTCGGCGAGCTGGTGGACGAGGTGTGCACGGTCACCGAGGACGAGCTGTCGGCCGCGCTGCTGCTGTGCCTGGAGCGGGCCAAGCTGGTCGTCGAACCGGCCGGGGCGAGCCCGGTCGCGGCGCTGCTGAGCCGCCCGGAGGCCTTCGAGGGCCCGGTGGTGGCGGTGCTGTCCGGCGGGAACGTGGACCCGGTGCTGATGGAGCGGGTGCTGCGGCACGGCATGGCGGCACAGGGCCGCTACCTGGCCGTACGGCTGCGGCTGACCGATCGTCCGGGCGCCCTCGCCTCGCTCCTCGGGGCGTTGTCAGTGGTCGACGCTAACGTCCTCGACGTGAGCCACGTGCGGACGGACCCGCGGCTGGGACTCACGGAGGCGGAGGTCGAGCTGCATCTGGAGACCAAGGGGCCGGCGCACTGCGCCGAGGTCCAGCAGGCCCTGCGCGACGCGGGTTACACGGTCATGGGCTGACGGCCGGACGCGGCCTCACCCCTCCGGGTCATTCCATTGAGAGACGCGATACATCGCGTTATGGTGTGTGCTCTGTCACGGCGTGGCCGCCGGCGACCCCCGGGGCCTTCCCGGGGCGGCGCCCGGCGCATGCCGGCACACGAACCTAGGCTTTTCCGAAGAATCACGATGACGTGGAGATTCATATGCCAGGTGCCATCCAAGCCGAAGGTCTGGTGAAGACCTTCGGAGACGTCAAGGCACTGGACGGCGTCGACCTCGAGGTCCCGGAGGGGACCGTCCTGGGGCTGCTCGGGCCGAACGGCGCGGGCAAGACCACCACCGTCCGCTGCCTCACCACGCTTCTGCGTCCCGACAGCGGCCGGGCCGTCGTCGCCGGGATCGACGTGCTGAAGCACCCCGACGCCGTGCGCCGCTCGATCGGCCTGTCCGGCCAGTTCGCCGCCGTCGACGAGTACCTCACCGGCCGGGAGAACCTCCAGATGGTCGGCCAGCTCTACCAGATGAGGGCCAAGGCCGCCCGGGCCCGCGCGGACGAACTGCTGGAGCAGTTCCACCTCGCGGACGCCGCCGACCGCACGGCCAAGACCTACTCCGGCGGCATGCGCCGCCGCCTCGACCTGGCCGCCGCCCTGGTCGTCTCCCCGCCCGTGATGTTCATGGACGAGCCGACGACCGGACTCGACCCGCGCAACCGCCAGCAGCTCTGGGACGTGATCAAGGACCTCGTCTCCGGCGGCACCACACTGCTGCTCACCACGCAGTACCTGGAGGAGGCCGACCACCTGGCGCACGACATCGCGGTCGTCGACCAGGGCAAGGTCATCGCCCAGGGCACCTCCGACCAGCTCAAGGCCCGCACCGGCGGCGAGCGCGTCGAGGTCGTGGTGCACGAGCGCGAGCACATCCGCACCGCGGCCGCCCTCCTCGACAAGTACAGCCTGCGCGGCCTCGGCCAGGGCGACACCACGGTCGAGGAGCACATGCGCAAGATCACCACGCCGGTCTCCGGCGGGGCCAAGCTGCTCGCCGAGATCATCCGCGAGCTCGACGCCGAGGGCATCGAGATCGACGACATCGGCCTGCGCCGCCCCACCCTCGACGACGTGTTCCTGTCCCTCACCGGCCATGTCGCCGAGTCCGCGCAGTCCGACGACGAGGAGGCCGCGAAGTGAGTGCCGTCACCGAATCCGTGCGGGTCGCGTCCCACGGGAACGCGTTCACCCGCTCCGTCCGCGACTCGCTGGTCGTCGCCAAGCGCAACCTGATCCGCATGGTCCGCATCCCCGAGGTGGTCATCTTCGGGCTGATCCAGCCGATCATGTTCGTGGTGCTGTTCTCGTACGTGTTCGGCGGCTCGCTGGACATCGGCGGCTCCACCAGCCCGCAGGTCTACCGCGAGTTCCTGATGGCCGGCATCTTCGCCCAGACCGTCACGTTCGCCACGGCGGGCGCCGGAGCGGGCATCGCCGAGGACATGCACAAGGGGCTCATCGACCGCTTCCGCTCCCTGCCGATGGCGCGCGGCGCGGTGCTCACCGGCCGCACCCTCGCCGACATGGTGCAGACGGCGCTCACCCTGCTCGTGCTCGCGATCGTCGCCCTGCTGGTCGGCTGGCGCACCCACACCAGCATCGGCGAGGTGCTCGGCGCGTTCGGCCTGCTGCTGCTCACCGGGTACGCGTTCACCTGGATCGGCGCGGTCATCGGCCTGTCGGTGCGCACCCCCGAGGCGGCGACCTCCGGCGGCCTGGTCTGGCTGTTCCCGGTCACGTTCGTGTCGAACGCGTTCGTGGACTCCAGCAACATGACGCCCTGGCTGCGGCACATCGCGGACTGGAACCCGTTCAGCGCCACCGTGCAGGCGTGCCGCGAGCTGTTCGGCAACCCGGGCGTCTCCACGTCCGACGCCTGGCCGATGCAGCACCCGGTGTGGGCGTCGGTGATCTACTCCGTGCTGATCATCGCGGTCTTCCGCACCCTGGCCGTGCGCAAGTACCGCTCGGCCGCGGCATGACGAAGCCCCCGGCGCTCAGGGCGCCGGGGGCCCGTGGGGACTGCTCGAGACCGTGGGTCAGCCGTTGTACGGCTCGGCCTTGAGGATCGTCACCGAGGCCTTCTTGCCGTTCGGCAGCTCGTACTCCGCGTCCTCGCCGACCTTGTGGCCCATCACGCCGGACCCCAGCGGGGACTGCGGCGAGTAGGTCTCGATGTCGGAGCTCGCGTACTCGCGGGAGGCGAGCAGGAAGGTCAGCGTGTCGTCCTCGTCGCCGTCGAAGGCGATGGTCACGACCATGCCGGGCGCCACGGCTCCGTCGGACGCCGGGGGAGTGCCCACCTTGGCGTTCTCGAGGAGCTGGGTCAGCTGGCGCACACGGAGCTCCTGCTTGCCCTGCTCCTCCTTGGCCGCGTGGTACCCGCCGTTCTCACGCAGGTCGCCCTCCTCACGCGCGGCGGCGATCTTGGCGGCGATCTCCGTGCGCGCGGGACCAGTAAGGTACTCAAGCTCGTCCTTGAGCTTGTTGTACGCCTCCTGGGTCAGCCAGGTGACGTTCTCGCTGGTCTGGGTCACAGGTGCTCCTCGTAGGTACTGGGAATACAAAGCATCGCCCTACCCAGAAGGATGGTCCCCCAGGGACGGGCGAAACCACGAGCCTAACAATTCAGTGCCCGTGGGGGGAGGACATAAGCCACTGTTCTCACACCGACGCAGGTCAGTGGCAGGGTATTCCCCGCCCGGTCATTCGGCGTGACAGCCGATGAGCTCCGCGCTGGTGCCGGGGGAGGTGGTGCGCAGCGTGACGACCTGGTCGATGCGGGTGGCGTCGCCGTCGAAGCGGAAGTCGGCCCGGCCGACCTCGGCGCCGTCCGCGGCCTGGGAGCGCACGGTGCAGTAGCCCACGACCCCGGCGTCCTTGTGCACCTCCAGGTGCACCTTCACCGCGTCCTCGCCGGTCTCGAAGCGGATCAGCTCGGCGCTGATCTCGTTCTGCGCGACGTAGTGGTGGCCGAACCAGCCGATCAGGGCGGCGAACAGGACGGCGAGCACACCGCCGACGACCTTGAGGGTGCGGTCGGCACGCTGGTCCGAGGAGCGGCCGTAGCGGCCCTCGGGCAGCCGCGTGCTCGACGTACTCATGATCGTCTCCTCGGAAGGAAGGGACCGGCGTCCCCGGTCCGTCCCCGGGAGCGGCGCTCCGGAATTTTTCGCCCCCCGGTTCCGTCACTATAGAAGCCTGCGACTGCGCCGCCGCACACAGGGCGCCCAACGACTTGAGGATTGAGTCTTGACCGACAAGCTGCGACTGATGGCCGTGCACGCCCACCCCGACGACGAGTCGAGCAAGGGCGCGGCCACCATGGCGAAGTACGTGTCCGAGGGGGTGGACGTGCTGGTGGTGACCTGCACGGGCGGGGAGCGCGGCTCCATCCTCAACCCCAAGCTCCAGGGGGACCCGTACATCGAGGAGCACATCCACGAGGTGCGCAAGAAGGAGATGGACGAGGCCCGCGAGATCCTCGGCGTGAAGCAGGAGTGGCTGGGCTTCGTCGACTCGGGCCTGCCCGAGGGCGACCCGCTGCCGCCGCTGCCGGAGGGCTGCTTCGCCCTGCAGGACGTCGACAAGGCGGCGGGCGAACTGGTGCGCAAGATCCGCTCCTTCCGGCCGCAGGTGATCACGACCTACGACGAGAACGGCGGCTACCCGCACCCCGACCACATCATGACCCACAAGATCACGATGGTGGCGTTCGAGGGCGCGGCGGACACCGAGAAGTACCCGGAGGACGAGTTCGGCCCGGCGTACCAGCCGCTGAAGGTGTACTACAACCAGGGCTTCAACCGTCCCCGCACCGAGGCGCTGCACAACGCGATGCTGGAGCGGGGGCTCGAGTCGCCGTACGGGGACTGGCTGAAGCGGTGGGACGAGTTCGAGCGCAAGGAGCGCACGCTCACCACGCACGTGCCGTGCGCCGACTTCTTCGAGATCCGCGACAAGGCGCTGATCGCGCACCGCACGCAGATCGACCCCGACGGGGGCTGGTTCCGGGTGCCGCTGGACCTCCAGAAGGAGGTCTGGCCGACGGAGGAGTACGAGCTCGCGAAGTCGCTCGTGGACACCTCCCTCCCCGAGGACGACCTCTTCGCGGGCATCCGGGACAATGGCTGACATGAGCGCAAGCGCAAGCCTGGCAATGACCCACCTGGTCCCCCTCGCCAAGGAGTTCGACGAGGACAAGGTCACCCCCGGTGTCCTCGGCTTCATCGTCTTCGCGGTGATGGCCCTGGCGGTCTGGGGCCTGATGAAGTCGATGAACCGGCACATGGGCCGCGTGAACTTCGCGGAGCCGGAGGATGCCGCCCCCAAGGGCGCCGCCTCCGACACCGGCAACTCCACGGCCTGACCCAGGCACACAGACGCACGGCACCCGGCGACTGCGCCGGGTGCCGATTTCCCGTGTGCCCGGCGGCCCCGATCGCCGTGCACCACCCTGGGGGAGTGATCACGACGAACGGCAGCGGGCGCACCACGGCCATCAGTCTGCCGGCGTCCTGCCGTGACGCCTCCGGCGCGCCTCACGCGTCCAGTGGCACCGGCACCCCCATCACCTCCCGGGCGTGGCGGGTGGGGACCAGGCCGAGGTTCCAGGCCTGCCAGCCCGTGTCGAGGCTGACGCCCCGCTCCAGGAGGAGCTGGTAGGAGTCGACGCAGTCGGTGAGCTTGGGGTCGCGGGCCGGGTGGGGGGCCGCGGCCAGCTCCGTGAGCTCCTGCTGGGCCACCGCCGTGCCGACCTCCGTGCCGCCCGGCGCCGCGTACGGCAGGAGCGTGCAGCGCAGGAAGCGCGCCCAGTCCTCGCCGCGCCGGTCGCCGTACGAGGCGAATAGCGTGACCGCCTCGTCGCACAGCGCCAGCGCCTGCTGCGTGCGCGCGTTGCCCGCGTCGACGACCGCCAGCTCCAGGCACGTCCACGCCTCGCCGTGCGCCACCCCGATCCGCTGGAAGTCGGCGCGCGCGTCCACCAGCAGCTGCCGGGCGAACCCGGAGTTGCGCAGCGAGCCCGTCTGGGCCGCCCGCTGGTCGCGGGTGACCCGCGCCGAATGGTGCCGGGCGCAGGCCAGGCCGTACACGTCCCGCATACGGGAGAACATCGTGCGGGCGCGTTCCAGCTCGCGCACCGCGCGGTCCCGGTCGCCGCTCTCCTCCAGTGCCTGCCCCAGGTAGTACAGCGTCCACGCCTCGCCGCGCGCGTCCTCGTTGTCCCGGTGCCGGGCGGCGGCCCGGCGCAGCTCCTCCACCGCGGGAGAAGCGTCCCCGTCGACCAGCCGGGCCCGCGCCAGCTCGGTCAGCGCCCAGGCCTCGCCGCGCGCGTCCCGGGTGGCGCCGTACAGGTCGAGCGCGGTGCGCAGCTCGCCCTCCGCGCGCTCCACGTCCCCGCGCCGCAGGTGCAGCTGCCCGAGCTGGAAGTGCGCCCACGCCTGCCCGTGCAGGGACTCGCCGGCGCGGTGCAGCACCAGGGACTCGGTGAGCAGGTCCAGCGCCTCCGCCAGCCGGGCCCGGTCCCGCTCCACCGCGGCCAGCGCGTGCATCGTCCAGGCCCGGTCCGCGGCCAGCGCGTCCGACGCCTGGAGGCCCAGCGCCTCCCGCAGCCGCTCCGACGCCTCCGTCAGGTTGCCCTGGTGGTGCAGCGTGATGCCGAGCGAGGTCAGCGCCCGCGCCTGGCCCGCCTCGTGCTGCGCCTCCCGGTACAGGTCCACCACCGACGTCAGCGTGGTCCGCGCCGTGTCCAGCTCGCCGAGCTGCCGCGCCGCGATGCCCGTGCGCCACTGCACGGAGCGGACCAGCAGCCCCTCGTCGACGGCCTGCGCCAGCTCGTTGATCTCGCCCAGCCGGTAGAGGTCGCCGCGCAGCAGGCAGTAGTCGCACAGCGCGCCCAGCAGGTTCAGCACCGCGCCCTGGTCGACGCCCTCGGCGTGCCGCAGCGCGGCGGTGATGAAGCTCGACTCGTCGTCCAGCCAGCGCAGCGCCTCGTCCAGCGAGGTGAAGCCGTACGGGCTGAAGCGGTCGGAGCGGGTGGACATGTTGCCGTCGACCAGCCGCAGCACCGAGTCGGCGAGCTCGGCGTAGTTGACGATCAGCCGCTCCTGCGCGGCGGCGCGCTCGTCGGGGTCCTCCTCGTCGAGGAGGCGGGCGTGCGCGAACGCCCGTACCAGGGCGTGCAGCCGGTACCGGCTGTGCCGGACCTTGTCGATCAGTCCGGCCCGGTGCAGCGCCTCCAGATGCCGGGTGGCCTCCGCCTCGTCGGTGGAGAGCAGAGCCGCCGCCGCTGCCGCGCCGAGCGAGGCCCGGCCGGCCAGCGCGAGCCGCCGCAGCAGCCGCCGTACGGTGTCGGGCTGGTCGGTGTAGCGCAGCCACAGGGCCCGCTCGACCGGCTCGACGGGCCCGTAGGCGCCCAGGTCGGTCGCGAGGGCGAGCGTGGAGCGAGGGCCGAGGGCGGCGCCGGCCAGCCGCAGCGCCAGCGGCAGCCCCCCGCACAGCTCCCGCACCCGCTCTGCGGACTCGGCGTCGTACGGCCCGGAGTCGTCCTGCGCGGCGGCCGTCAGCAGCTCCTCCGCGCCGGCCGCGTCCAGCGGCTCCACCGGCAGCCGGTGCACCCGCGCGGGCAGGTCCTCGGGCAGCCCCAGCGGGGAGCGCGAGGTGACGAGCACCAGGCTGTCGGAGCGCTCGGGCAGCAGCGTGCGCACCTGCTGCGGGTCGGACGCGTCGTCGAGGACGATCGTGACGGGTGTACCGGTCAGATGCTGGTGGTACAGCTCGCTCAGCCGCTTGACCTGCTGGTCCGGGGAGGTCCGCTCCCGGAACAGCAACTGCTCGCGGGGCGCGCCGAGCCGGTTCAGCAGGTGCAGCAGCGCGTCCCGCGTGGACAGCGGGGGCTCGCCGGAGGCGTCGCCGCGCAGGTCGACCACGCAGGCACCGCGGAAGTAGTCCCTCAGCTCGTGCGCGGCCCGCACCGCCAGCGCCGTACGGCCGCTGCCGGGCTCCCCGTGCAGCACCACCACCGTGGGCAGGGTCTCCGTGGCCGCGCGGGCCGACTGCACCCACTGCCGGATCCGCGCCGTCTCCTGCCGCCGCCCCGCGAACGGGCCGTGCGGCTCGGGGAGCTGCCCGAACGACTGCTCCAGGACGCTTCTCCCGCGGGCCGCCGCGCTCTTGTCGGTGCCGCGCAGCCGCGGCCCGGTCCGCTTGGGCGCCGTGGAGGCGGCGAGGACGCGCTGCTGGTCGAGGAACGGCCGGATGCCCCGCACCTCCAGCGCGGTCAGCCACTGCAGCCGCAGCTGCTCGACCCCGCCCGGCTGGCCCGTAGCGCCGGCGTGGTGGTGGACGGCGGGGAGGTGCGACCCGGCGACCTTCACCACGGTCGCCGCCGCCCCGACCACGCCGACGGCCACGCCCGCGCCCAGCGCGGTCCCGGTGTCCGTGCCGAACGCCAGGTCGGCGACCACCGCCGCCACACCCGCGACCCCGGCCACCAGCAACGGCGTCCCGCCGCCCTCCCGCGCGTACCGCTGCCGGAACGACAGCCGGCCGGCCTCCGCCTCGTCCAGGGCGCGGGTGTACGCCTCGTACTCCTCGGCCGCCGTGCGCGCCATCGCGTCCAGCGCCCCCCGCGCCCGGGACAGCAGCACCTTCCCGTCGGTGCGCCCGCCCGACCGGCGCGCCTCCTCCTCCACGGCCCGCGCCAACAGCCGTTCGGCGTCGGCCCGATGACCGTCCCTCATGTCCGTCCCCCTCCGGCGGCGATCGTGTCGCTACGAGTGTCCTGCGGGAGGGGCCCGGGCGCGAGGGTGCGACGATCAACGGCCGCCCCGTCACCATCCCTTCACACGGCGGGAGCGTACGACGGGCCGCGCGCCCGCCCGTCCCGCGCCGGGCGGGGGGAGTGCGCGAGGATGGACGTATGGCGAACCGACTTGCGCAGGCCACGTCCCCTTATCTCCTGCAGCACGCGGACAACCCGGTCGAGTGGTGGCCGTGGAGTCCCGAGGCGTTCGAGGAGGCCCGGCGGCGCGATGTGCCGGTCCTCCTCAGCGTCGGATACAGCGCCTGCCACTGGTGTCACGTCATGGCCCACGAGTCCTTCGAGGACCGGGCCACGGCGGACGAGATGAACGCGCACTTCGTCAACATCAAGGTCGACCGCGAGGAGCGGCCGGACGTCGACGCCGTGTACATGGAGGCCGTGCAGGCGGCGACCGGGCAGGGCGGGTGGCCGATGACGGTGTTCCTCACGCCGGACGCCGAGCCGTTCTACTTCGGCACCTACTTCCCGCCCGCCCCTCGGCACGGCATGCCGTCGTTCCGGCAGGTGCTGGAAGGCGTCCGGCAGGCCTGGGAGGAGCGGCGGGACGAGGTCGGCGAGGTCGCAGGGAAGATCACGCGGGACCTGGCGGGCCGCGAGCTGTCCGTGGGCGGCGACGAGGTGCCGGGCGAGCAGGAGCTGGCGCAGGCGCTGCTCGGGCTGACCCGGGAGTACGACCCGCAGCGCGGCGGGTTCGGCGGGGCGCCGAAGTTCCCGCCGTCCATGGTGATCGAGTTCCTGCTGCGCCACCACGCCCGCACCGGCGCGGAGGGTGCCTTGCAGATGGCGGCGGACACCTGCGAGCGGATGGCACGCGGCGGCATCTACGACCAGCTCGGAGGCGGCTTCGCCCGCTACTCCGTGGACCGCGACTGGGTGGTCCCGCACTTCGAGAAGATGCTCTACGACAACGCCCTGCTGTGCCGTGTCTACGCCCACCTGTGGCGGACCACCGGCTCGGAGCTGGCGCGCCGGGTGGCGCTGGAGACGGCCGACTTCATGGTCCGCGAACTGCGCACGCCTGAGGGCGGGTTCGCGTCCGCGCTGGACGCCGACAGCGACGACGGCACGGGCCGCCACGTCGAGGGCGCCTACTACGTCTGGACGCCCGAGCAGCTGCGTGAGGTGCTCGGCGACGAGGACGCCGAGCTGGCCGCGCGCTACTTCGAGGTGACCGAGGAGGGCACCTTCGAGGAGGGCGCGTCGGTGCTGCAGCTGCCGCAGCGCGAGGAGGTGTTCGACGCGGCCCGCGTCGACCGTATCCGGGAGCGGCTTCTCGCGGCGCGCGACCGGCGGCCCGCGCCCGGCCGGGACGACAAGGTGGTCGCCGCCTGGAACGGCCTGGCGATCGCCGCGCTCGCCGAGACCGGCGCGTACTTCGACCGGCCGGACCTGGTGGAGGCCGCCGTGTGCGCCGGTGACCTGCTGGTCCGGGTGCACCTGGACGAACACGCGCGTATCGCCCGGACCAGCAAGGACGGGCAGGTCGGCGCCAACGCGGGCGTGCTGGAGGACTACGCCGACGTCGCCGAGGGCTTCCTGGCGCTGGCGTCGGTGACCGGCGAGGGCGTGTGGCTGGACTTCGCGGGCCTGCTCGTCGACCACGTCCTCGCCCGCTTCCGGGACACGGAGACGGGCGCGCTGTACGACACCGCGTCGGACGCGGAACGCCTGATCCGGCGCCCGCAGGACCCCACCGACAACGCCACCCCGTCCGGCTGGACCGCCGCCGCGGGCGCGCTGCTGGGCTACGCGGCGCACACCGGCTCCGAGCCGCACCGTACGGCCGCCGAGCGGGCCCTCGGCGTGGTGAAGACGCTCGGCCCGCGGGTGCCGCGGTTCATCGGCTGGGGCCTGGCGGTCGCGGAGGCCGTGCTGGACGGGCCGCGCGAGGTCGCGGTGGTCGGACGGGGGACGGACGACCCGGCGACCGCCGAACTCCACCGCACGGCCCTGCTGGGCACGGCGCCCGGCGCGGTGGTCGCCGTGGGCACGGAGGGCACCGACGAGTTCCCCCTCCTCGTGGACCGCCCCCTGGTCGACGGCGCCCCGGCGGCCTACGTCTGCCGCAACTTCACGTGCGACACCCCGACGACGGACCCGGCGCGGCTGCGGGCGGCACTGGGGGGACGGGGGTAGGCGGAGGGCGGACCTGTCCGCGGATCACGCTGTGGACGCGGTGTCCGGCGCGGGGACCTTCAGCGGTGTTGTAGCCGGTCGCCGGGTGCTGTCCGGGTTGCGTCCGCGTGGGGGTCCTCGGGTGTCGGGGGGACAGGCCGGTCCGGTGGGTCACTCGGGGGATGCGGTGTCCGGTGCGGGGGACCTTCAGCGGTGTTGTAGCCGGTCGCCGGGTGCTGTCCGGGTTGCGTCCGCGTGGGGGTCCTCGGGTGTCGGGGGGACAGGCCGGTCCGGCGTCACGCCGTGGACGCGGTGTCCGGCGCGGGGCGCCCCCAGCGGTGTTGTAGCCGGTCGCCGTCCGCCCACCCCGTCTGCGTCCGCGCGTCCGCCCACCCCGTCTGCGTCCGCGCGGGGGCCTGCGGGCGCGGGGCGGACGGGCCCGTCCGGTGGACCACGCCGTGGTGCGAGGGCAGGCGCGCTCGTGTCGGGCGCGGGAACAGCTGCCCGCTTGAGGCAGCGGGCGGGCCACGCCCCCAGGGGCGCGGGGAACTGCGCGAACGGGGGTCCGGGGGCGGAGCCCCCGCATACGGGAGGGCAGGACGCCGAGGGTGCTGCCTACGGCACGATCCGCCGGAAAGGCGCCTGCGGGCGCGAGCCTCAGACCCCCCGGTCCGCCCGCGACGCCACCGCCCGCTCCACGATCGCCTCCAGCTGCTCATGATGCGCGCCCTTCCAGTACGCGCGCCCGCAGTCCGCGCACTGGGCGAACACGTCGTACGTACGGTGGGTCCCTTCCTTGAGCTGGTCGGCGACGTCATCCTTCCCCGCTGCGCGCAGCAGCCCGTTGCAGGCGGTGCAGCGGGTCCACGGCCGCAGCTCGGGGTCGAAGCGGTCCAGGACGTACGCCAGTTGCTCCTCGGGGCGGGTGCTGTACACGAACGCGCCCGCCCACAGCTCGCGGCGGCGCAGCAGCCCCCGGTCGCGGCTCAGCATGACCCGCTTCTCGGCGGCAGACCGCGCGGCCAGCGCCGGGTCGCCGATGTCGGTCGACTCGTACGCCGTGTCCACGCCCAGCAGCCGCAGCCGGCGGGCGAGGGTGCCGAGGTGGACGTCGAGCAGGAACCGCAGGGGAGCGCCGGGCACCCGCTGCGGACGCGTGTGGGGGCGGACGGTCACCGACTCGCCGGCGGCGGGGACGTGCCCGGTGGGCACCTCGCGGCCGTTCACCAGCAGGGTGCCGACCTCGGTCAGCGGGACGCCGAGCGACTCGACGACGTGCCCGAGGCCGGCGAAGCCGTCGGTGGCCGTCCTGACGCTGCCCGTGGCGCGCGCCTGGGGGACGAAGACGAGCAGCTCGGGGGCGAACTCGACGTGGATCTCGGGACCGTTCACCCGGTCAGGATGGCACGACGGGCGTGTGCCGCCTCAGCTTTTTCCGGTGGGCAGGCCGTGCTCGATCACGTCGATCGCCCGGTCGGCGAGGTCGGCGTAGTCCTCGCGGTGGCCGTGCTCGGCCCAGTACATGGTGGCCTCCAGCAGGCCGCCGATCAGGGCCATCGTGTGCACCCGCACCTCCAGTCCCTCCGGGGCGAGCCCGGTGCGGCGGGCGACGGCCTCGGCGAGCGTCCGACCGATACCCGTGACGGTCTCCCGCACCCGCGCGCGGACCGCGGGGACCTCCAGCATCAGCCGGGCGCGCAGCTCGGTGATCTCCGGCTGCTCGGTCATGGCGAGGCGGACGGCCTTGCGGATCACGTAGCGGACGGAGTCGGTCCAGGGCTCGTCGGCGGGGCGTGCGGCGAGTTCGGCGAGCAGCGGCTCGTCGTACTCGTCGGTGACGACGATGTCCTCCTTGGTGGGGAAGTAGCGGAAGACGGTCGACGGGGACACCTCGGCGCGCCCGGCGATCTGCTCGATCGTCGTGGAGTCGTACCCCTGCTCCTCGACCAGCGCGTAGGCGGCGCCGCGGATGGCCTCGCGCGTCTTGATCTTCTTGCGTTCGCGCAGTCCGGGGCGCGGCGGGGCGTCGGGGGCGAGGGGGGATCGTGCGGCCGTCATGACGTTCATTGTCAGGGACGGGCCGACGGGTGAGGGCACGGAAAAGGCCGCGGCGTCGACGCCGCGGCCTGTATTGGGTGGGCCCCCGGGGGGCCTCCTAGGCGTGCTGGTAGGCCACCAGCGAGATCCCCACGTAGTGGGCGATGAAGGCGGCCAGCGTGAAGGAGTGGAACACCTCGTGGAAGCCGAACCAGCGGGGCGAGGGGTTGGGCTTCTTGATGCCGTAGACGATGCCGCCGGCGCTGTAGAGCAGACCGCCGGCCACGACCAGGACGAGGACGGCGATGCCGCCGTTGCGCATGAAGTCCGGCAGGTAGAACACCGCGGCCCAGCCCATGGCGATGTAGCACGGCGTGTAGAGCCAGCGCGGGGCGCCGACCCAGAACACGCGGAAGATGATCCCGGCGGCAGCGGCGGCCCAGATGCCCCACAGCAGCCACCGGCCCTTGGAGTCGGGCAGCAGCAGGATCGTCAGCGGGGTGTAGGTGCCCGCGATGATCAGGAAGATGTTGGCGTGGTCGAGGCGGCGCAGCACCCCGTCCATGCGGGGGCTCCAGTTGCCCCGGTGGTACAGCGCGCTCACGCCGAACAGCAGGCAGGCGGTGAGGGCGTAGACACCGCAGGCGAGACGGCCCCGGGGGGAGTCGGCGAACGCGGTGAGGGCGAGTCCGGCGACCAGCGCGGCCGGGAACATGCCGAGGTGGAGCCAGCCGCGGAGCTTCGGCTTCACCGGGTGGGGCAGAGAGGTCGCCACCGGGCCCCGGCCTTGGGCCTGAGGGTCCTTGGGCGTATCGGGGGCGAACGCAGTCATGTTCGCATGGTACCTACGGGACCGTAAGTTACACCTCTGAGCGTCCTGTTGGGCCGCGCGAAGTGGCCATCGTCTCACGACGGCCCGCGCGGGCCGTCACGCAAAGAATCGGTTTCGTTCACTCAACGTACGCGTAAAGCCGCACGACAACCGTGGTCAGCGTCACGTTGCTCACCTGTGCGGCCCTCTGGACAGATGGGCGCGGGCATCGGATGATCAAATGAGTGCGGTCGACACCGGATGAGCGCCAGAGTCACCACTTTTCGCATCCGGGTCGCAGCCCCCACGGGGCCTCCAACCACAAAAACCCCTCATTTAGGAGCAAACGTGGCGCGCGACATCGAGGAACCCGGCGTCCCCACCACCCATCAGGGACTGATCTCCTGGGTCGACGAGATCGCAGAGCTGACGCAGCCGGACCGCGTGGTCTGGTGCGACGGTTCGGAAGCCGAGTACGAGCGCCTGTGCGAGGAGCTCGTCGCCAAGGGCACGTTCACGAGACTCGACCCCGTCAAGCGCCCCAACTCCTACTACGCCGCCTCCGACCCGACCGACGTCGCCCGCGTCGAGGACCGGACGTTCATCTGCTCCGAGAAGGAGGAGGACGCCGGCCCGACCAACCACTGGAAGGCCCCCGCCGAGATGCGGGAGATCTTCCAGGGCGAGAAGGGCGTCTTCCGCGGCTCCATGCGCGGCCGCACCATGTACGTCGTCCCGTTCTGCATGGGCCCGCTCGGCTCGCCGCTGTCCGCGCTCGGCGTGGAGATCACCGACTCCGCGTACGTCGCCGTGTCCATGCGCACCATGACCCGCATGGGGCAGCCCGTCCTCGACGAGCTCGGCGACGACGGCTTCTTCGTGAAGGCCGTGCACTCCGTCGGCGCCCCGCTGGAGCCCGGTCAGGAGGACGTCCCCTGGCCCTGCAATCAGACCAAGTACATCTCGCACTTCCCCGAGGACCGCGAGATCTGGTCCTACGGCTCCGGCTACGGCGGCAACGCCCTGCTCGGCAAGAAGTGCTACGCCCTGCGCATCGCGTCCGTCATGGCCCGCGACGAGGGCTGGCTCGCCGAGCACATGCTCATCCTGAAGCTCACCCCGCCCACCGGTGAGTCGAAGTACGTCGCCGCCGCCTTCCCGTCGGCCTGCGGCAAGACCAACCTCGCCATGCTGGAGCCGACGATCTCCGGCTGGACCGTGGAGACCATCGGTGACGACATCGCCTGGATGCGCTTCGGCGAGGACGGCCGCCTCTACGCGATCAACCCCGAGGCCGGCTTCTTCGGCGTCGCGCCCGGCACCGGTGAGCACACCAACGCCAACGCCATGAAGACCCTGTGGGGCAACGCGGTCTTCACCAACGTCGCCCTCACCGACGACGGCGACGTCTGGTGGGAGGGCATGACGGAGGAGACCCCGGCGCACCTCACCGACTGGAAGGGCAACGACTGGACCCCCGAGTCGGGGACCCCGGCCGCCCACCCCAACGCGCGCTTCACGGTGCCCGCGTCGCAGTGCCCGATCATCGCGCCCGAGTGGGAGGACCCCAAGGGCGTGCCGATCTCCGCGATCCTCTTCGGCGGGCGCCGCGCCACGGCCGTACCGCTGGTGACGGAGTCCTTCGACTGGAACCACGGCGTCTTCCTCGGCGCCAACGTGGCCTCCGAGAAGACCGCCGCCGCCGAGGGCAAGGTCGGCGAGCTGCGCCGCGACCCCTTCGCCATGCTGCCGTTCTGCGGCTACAACATGGGCGACTACATGGCCCACTGGATCGACGTGGCGAAGGACAAGGACCAGTCCAAGCTGCCGAAGATCTACTACGTCAACTGGTTCCGCAAGAACGACGAGGGCACGTTCGTCTGGCCCGGCTTCGGCGAGAACTCCCGCGTGCTGAAGTGGATCGTGGAGCGCCTGGAGGGCAAGGCGGAGGGCGTCGAGACCCCGATCGGCGTGCTGCCGACGAAGGACGCCCTCGACACGGACGGCCTCGGCCTCTCCGACCGCGACCTGGACTTCCTGCTCACCGTGGACAAGGAGGTGTGGCGCGAGGAGGCCGCCCTGGTCCCCGAGCACCTCAACACCTTCGGCGACCACACCCCGAAGGAGCTGTGGGACCAGCACCGGGCGCTCGTGGAGCGCCTGGGCTGACCACGCCCGCACAGACCCCGCGGCCGGCCGGTATGAGGATGCCCTGACCAGCGATCGTCACGCCACGGCCGGCCGCGGAACACACCGGCGGGGCCCCGCACAACGGCGTGCGGGGTACCGGTCCCGGCGCCGCTCCTCCCGTCCGCCCCGACGGGAACCCGCGGCCCCGGGCCCGCCCCCGCCTGATTCGGCACGGCCCGCCCAGGGGCTCACGAACGTGCCGAGACCCGACGGACGCCCCGGTTCTTCTCGGACCGGGGCGTCCGGCTGTCCTCTCGCGAGGGTGGTCAGATCACGCGGAACAAATCCGCCGTCGTGTGGACGTCCGTCAGGTCGTCGACCGTGCGGAGGTTGTCGCAGAGGGACTCCAGGACCGAGCCGGAGGCGGTGGCCGTGTCCGGGGTGGCGATGGCGATGCCGAAGAGGCGGAAGTCCAGGCGGCGTTTGATCTCGTTCCACAGGCGGGTCCAGTTCTCCGAGACCTCGCAGGCGTCGTCGGTGATCAGGACGATGTCGCCGCGGGCGCGGGACGCGGAGTCGAACTCCTCCTCCAGGATCTTCGCGGCCGTGCCCAGCGGGCGCTGGAAGTCCGTGCCGCCGCCGAGGAACGTCTCCGCGAAGTCCAGGACGTCGGTGACCGGGGCGGGCCGGTCGCCCGGGAAGCGGAACACCTGGAGCTTGTCGGCGGCGGAGAAGAGGATGCCCACGAAGTCCCGGCCCGCGTGACGCGCCTGGTCAAGCAGCGCCAGCGCACACGCCTTCGACCACGCCTCCCGGGTGACCCCGCCCGGCCCCTCCGCGTACATGGAGTGCGACGTGTCCACGCACGCGATCACCGCGCCCTTGCCGGTGCCCTGCTCGCCCCGGCTGTCGTACAGCATCAGCTCCCCGGCGGCGTACCGCGCGGCGAACACCGCGCGCAGTTCCGGGACGCCGAGGACCGCCAGTTCGGAGGGGATGACCCGGGAGAGGTCGTCGCCGAGGGTGACGCCGACCAGTTCGCCGGTGGCGTGCTCCACCTTGCGGGCGCGTTCCCCGGCCGCCATCTGCCGGAAGCGGCCGATCAGTTCGGCCCACCGCGCGAGCCGCCCGGAGCGCAGCCGTTCGGCTAGGCGGGCCCGCTCCGCGAACGGCATCCGTTCCGTCTCGCCCGCGTCCACGCCCCACGCCCGCATCAGCGCGGCCTCCTGCCGGACCGCCTCGGCGGCGGCCGACGCCGCGTTCCGGGCGGCGGACCGGATGCCGGGGACCGCCGCCGCCATCGCCTGCGCGGCGGCGCCGTCCTCCCGCCGGGCGCTCTCCTCCGCCTCGCGAGCCGCCTCGGCCGCCCGGCGTACCGCAGTGGCGGCCGGCGCGGGTACCTCCCCCTGCCCGTCGGCCTCCTCGGCGGCCTGCCGCAGCGCCTCGCCCACGGCGGCCGCGGCGGCCTCCGCCTCCTGCCGGGCCCTGTCCGCCCGCCCGGTCCGCTCCCGCGCCTCCCGCGACCGCTCCAGCAGCCCCCGCAGCGCGGACGCCTCGGCGAGTACGGCCATGGCGGCGGCGTAGGCGTCGCCCGCCGTGTCCCGGCGCAGGGCGGCGAAGCCGGGGGACTGCGTCAGTGCGGTGACCACCTGGTGGTGGACCAGGTGGGACGGGGCCATGTCGGCGCGCTCCCGCAGGCGCGGGGCCGCCTGGTACGCGCACAGGAAGACGTCCCCCAGCAGGTCGGGCGCGTGCGCGTGCCGGGTGAGGAGCTGCGCCGACAGTTCACGGAGCGCCGCCGACTGCGCGTACACGTCGCGCCACGCGACCCGGTCGTACGGGCCCGCCACCACGGCCGTCGTGTGCCGTTCGGCGGGGGCGGCGGACAGGGCCAGCCACCGGCCGGCCTGCTGCGTGAGCGCGTCGAGCCGCTCGGTCTCCTCGTCCATGCGCGCCTCAGAGCTGCGTCGGCACCATGGACGCGTCCACGCCCAGCGCCTCGGTCAGCACCCGGGCGCGGACCGCGCGCTGACGGCCGGTCACCCGGTCGATGGTCGCCGTGGACCGTCCCGCGCCCGCCGCCTCCTCCCGCAGCCGCTCCAGCCGCTTGCCCGCCATCGCCAGCTTGTGGTGCGCGTTCTTGATGACCCACTCGCTGAGCGCCTCCCGCGACTGCCCGGCCATCGCGTCGAGCTGCGCCTCCAGCTCCTCGATCACGTCGGCCAGGTCGAGCGCCTCCCGGGCGTCGGGGTTCACCAGGTTCAGCACCTCCCGCTCCACGACGGGGCGCTGGGCGGGGGAGTCCCACAGCACATGGGTCAGCACGGACAGGTCGGTCTCCGCGACCTCCGTCCGCCCGTCCAGGTACGCGGACGCCTGGAGCAGCCCGACCGCCTGCCGCCACCGCCGGTCGGAGGCGACGAGCTCCTTGCGGCGCAGGGCGGCCCGCAGTGTCACCACCGCGTCCACGACCGCGTCGGGCACGTCCACCGCCGGGACGCCCTCGGTCACCGCCCCGCGCAGCGCGTCCAGTTCGAGGGTGGTGCGCGGTGCGGATTCGGTGGGGCGGCCGACGGCGGACCGTACGAGCGCGGCGAAGTTCGACGGGTCCTCCAGATAACCGACCTCGATCCGCACCAGCAGCCGGTCGTAGATCGCGGCCGAGTCCTCTCCGTCGGGCAGCTCGTTGCTCGCCGTGATCGCGCCGATCAGCGGGCAGCGGATGGGGGCGCCGCCGTTCTCGGGGTGGTAGATCCGCTCGTTGAGATAGCCGAGCGTCTCGTTCAGCGCGGCGGTCGAGCACTTGAAGATCTCGTCGATGAAGGCGACGTGCGCGGTGGTCGCGCGCCCGTCGTACACCTGCCGGTACTCGCCCCGCGCCAGCGCGGCCACGTCGATCGGCCCGAACATCCGCGTCGGCGCGGTGAACTTCGACAGCAGGATCTCCCAGTACGCGGCCCGTCGATCCGCCCCGTCAGCTCCCGCGCCAGCTCCGACTTCGCCGTGCCGGGCGGCCCCAGCACCAGCGAGTGCTGCCCGGCCAGCAGCGTCACCACCAGCGTCCGTACGACGTCGTCCCGCTCGAAGAAACGGTCCGACAGCTCCGCGCAGACCGCCCGCAGCCGCCGCGCCGTGTCCTGCGCGTCCCCCGCCATGCCGTGTCCCTCCCCGTCCCCGCCCAGGGGGCGTCTTCGGTCACCCGTGCGGCCCAACGCTACCCACGCCCCGGCCGTCCGGGCGCGGGAATCGGACGCGGACCGCGTCGATGCAGGTGTCGCGGGAGGTGGGTCCGCCGAAGCGGAGGCGGTCGTAGGCCGTGAACGCCGGTTCCAGGGCGTCGAGCTCGTCGACCAGGGCGTGCAGGTGCGCAGAATCGGTGTCGGGATCGTCGAGTGCGGCGCCGATCGCGGCCGTCAGCCGGTCCTTCCGCCGGATCGTGGCAGGGGTCACCGAGTGCAGACACACGTACTGTCCGCTGAGGTACGCGTTCCACTCTGCTTTCCCGGTGACCGGGTCGGTCCAGTGGGCGGTGAACCAGGCTTCCAGCAGGTCGACACCGCCGGCCTCGTCGGCGAGCGCGAACAGGTCGGCCGGCACCATCTCGGCGCCGTCGGACCGCAGATAGCCGGGGAGCGGGAGACGCCCGTCCAGCATCAGCCGGCGCACGGCGTCGGGGTGGTGGCCCTGTGCCGCGCACAGCTCCTCCAGCACGACGAACTGCGTGGTGACGTACGCGTCGTCCGCGGCGGTCATCGGATGGTCCCCGTTGACCTCCCGGAACCGCTCGGCGAGCTTCAGCTTCAGGTCCGTCTCCGGCACGGGGCGCCTCCTGCGTCTGGGCGCGGGCGTCTCCCACGCGGGACTCCGCACGCTACGGGCCGGACGGTTCGGCGCTCACCGAACGGTGGACGGAGTCCCTCACGTGGACAGACGGGGCGCCGGAGGCAGCGGAGTCGCCGCCTCCGGCGCCGGTGTCGCGCGGAACGCCTCGACGACGTAGGCCGCGTAACGGCGGGAGGCGGCGACCCGTGCCTCGCGGGGCGTGTCCTGGAGGCCCCGGTGGGCCATCAGGACCAGCACCAGGTCGTCGACCACGAAGTCCGGCCGCAGCCGGCCCGTCTCCCGCGCCCGCCGCGCCAGTTCCGCCACCGCGCGCAGCGTCCGCTCCCGGTCCGCCGTGAAGTCCATCGCCTCAGGGAACGCCGTCATGAACGCGTCCGCGAACCCCGCGCTGTGGGCGTGCAATTCACAGATCCGCTCGATCACGGTGCGGAACCCGTGCCACGGGTCCGGGTCCGCGAGGGCGTCCCTGACCGCCGTACGGCAGGCCCGCCGCTGTTCGGCGAAGGTCTCCGCGAGGAGGTCCCGCTTGGCCGGGAAGTGCCGGTACAGCGTGGCGGGGCCGACCCCCGCGCGCCGCGCGACCTTCCGCATCGGCGCGCCCAGCCCCTCCTCGCCGAACACCGCGCGTGCCGCCTCCAGGATGCGGGCGCGGTTGTCGCGGGCGTCGGAGCGTACGGGGTGGTGAGGCACTTCGGTGGTCATCGTCTCTCACTTCGGTCGAGCGGACGGGGGCGTCCGTTACGGTCCGACGGCGGTGCTGCCACCGACCTTAAGGAGCAGAGATGAAAGCCGTGGTGATCCGGACGTTCGGAGCGCCGGAAGGGCTGGAGGTCGTCGACCTTCCCGTGCCGGTGCCCGGGCCGGGACAGGTGCTGGTCGCCACCGAGGCGATCGGGGTGGGCGGGGTGGACGCCGTGATCCGCCGGGGTGCGCTCGCCGAGCACGGGTTCCGTGAGGGGCACCTCCTCGGGAGCGAGATCGCGGGGACCGTGATCGCCGTGGGAGAGGGCGTGGACGCCTCGTGGACCGGGCGGCGAGTGTGGGCGTTCACCGGGCTGTCGGGCGGATACGCCGAGCAGGCCGTCGCCCGCGTCGAGGACGTGCTCGCACTGCCCGTCGGGCTGAGCGGAGCGGACGCGGTGACCCTGGGCGGCTCCGGAATCGTCGCGCACTTCGCCCTGCGTAAGGCTCACTTCGCGCCCGGCGAGACCGTGCTCGTGCGCGGGGCGGCGGGAAGCATCGGGATCACGGCCGTCCAGCTCGCCGCACGGGGCGGCGCGGGCGCCGTGGCGGTCACCACCTCGTCCGAGGAGCGGGGCGCACGGCTGCGGGAGCTGGGGGCGACCCACGTACTCGACCGCTCCGGCAGGAGCGACGACCCGGACGCGCCGACCGGCTTCGACGTCGTGATCGACGTCGTCGGCGGCCCGGGCCTGCCGGACCTCCTGGACGCGCTGCACGCCGACGGGCGGTACGTGCTGGTCGGCGTCGTCGGCGGCCGGCCCCCGGAGGACTTCGGCACGCGGCTGATGCGCGACTTCCGCAAGTCCCTCTCGTTCGCCACCTTCAGCTCCGACACGGTGCCGGGCCCGGACCGTCAGGCCGTACGGGCACAACAGTTCGCCGAGGCGGCGCGCGGGGAACTACGCACGGTCGTGCACGACGTACTGCCACTTGACCGCGCGTCGGAGGCACACCGCGCGATGGACGCGGGCGAGGTCTTCGGCCGGGTGGTGCTCACACCCTGAGCCGGGACGTGAAGGGGCGCCTGGTCCAGGTGCTGCTCTGTGCGTGAAGGCACACGAGCCGGGGCCGTCGGGGGGCCACTCCCACCCGCGCCGGACGGTCCAGGACGCACAGCGGACGCAAAGGTTGTACCCGCACCCGCACGTTTCCCTGTGGCATTCCGCACGTCCGTGAGTCGTGACGCTTCCGCGAACGGTTCCGCTGGACTTCGTGGGGAACGGGCGAACGTTCTCCCCGATTCCGGCGGAACGGAGTGGTCCCGTGAGCGACGTGGGTGAACACCTGATGCACGCGGAGGAGATGCGGGCGCGCGCCGCTGCCTTCGTCGGACGGACCACCGCCGGCAACCGGCTCCCTCTGGACTACTCCGAGTCCAGCCTCCGCCTTGTCGACTTCCTGATCGACGGACTGCGCAAGCACGGAGCGGACGAGGCCCGGGTGAGCGGTGTGCTGGCAGGGCTCGGAGCGTACGTGGGAGAGGTGCTGGTCCGCCGGGCCGGCGCGACCTGGATCGACTTCGACGCCGACCAGCGGGCCTACTTCGTGCAGCCGGTCGGTGTACGGATGCCGGACGGGCGGGTGTGGAACCCTCTCGGCAAGGTCCGCAACTGCTTCGAGGCGGGCAGCCGGCGTGAGTCGCTGCGCACCTTCTACCTCACCCTGCACGGCCGGTCCCGGCGGACCTTGGACTGACCGACCGCATGTGGACCACAGGTGTGTGAGCCGAGGTTGTTCGCCGCTGATCCGTGGACGTCGCCCCCTGGAGCGCAACCTCCGCCCCACCGCGACGGTCATGCGTGCGGCCCCCCAACGCCTCACCCCTGTCCCAAAGACTGGAGCACTCTTGCGCACACGCACCCTGGCCGCCGCCCTGGCCGTCGCCACGGCGGCCGCGGGCCTGTCCCTCACCCTCGTCCCCACGGCGAGCGCGGCCACCTCCGTGCCCGACGACTTCAACGGCGACGGCGTCGCCGACCTCGTCGTGGCCACACCCCACGCGCCCGTCGACGGTCGCGTCAACGCCGGTTCGGTCACCGTCCTGTACGGCTCCGCGGACGGCGTCTCGCCCGGCCGTTCGACCACCCTCACCCAGAACTCCGCGGGCGTCCCCGGGGACGCCGGCTCGCACTCGCTGTTCGGGGTCACGCACGCCAGTGGCGACCTGGACGCCGACGGTTACGCCGATCTCGTCGTCGGCGCGCCGGGCGAAGCGGTGCGCTACAGCGGCGGCTACGGCACGCTCACCGTGCTGTGGGGCGGCCCGGACGGTCTGACCGGCGACGGCATCTCGATGGTGAGCCCGTACGCCACCAACGAGTGGATGTCCGAGGAGGACTACGGCAAGAAGGTCGTCGTCGCCGACCTGGACGGCGACGGCGTCCCGCAGATCGCCACGCTCAGCCGCACCAACCTGTGGGCGTACGACGACCTGGCGGGCCGCACGGCGCCCACCGATGTGGCGCGCTTCCACAACTACAACGCCTACATACAGCCGCGCACCCTCACCACAGCCGACTTCACCGGCGCCGGACGCGCCCAGCTCGTCGTCACCGGGGGCGAGAACTGCGAGGGGACGACGGGCGGCTGCCAGCACACCGCCGTCTACACGTGGAGCGACAGCGGGTTGCAGGAGGCCTGGCTGCCGGACCCGGGCGGCGACGTCTCGGGTACGAACGAGGCGCCCACCGTCTCGACGGCCGCAGGCGACGTGGACGGCGACGGCTACGCCGACCTCGTCACCGGCCACGTTCCCGCGTCGGCGACCACCACGGGCGAGTACTCGGACGCCGCGGGCTTCGTCCACGTCCGCTACGGCAGCGCGGACGGCCTCGGCGCCCACCGCACCGCCACGCTCGACGCCCCGGGCGGCGGCCGGGCCGGTGACAACGTCGGCGCGTCCGTCGCGGTCGGCGACGTCACGGGCGACGGCTACGACGACGTGGTGGCCGGGGCGCCGGGCGCGACGGTCCGCGGCGTGCCGGGCACCGGCGCGGCGGTTCTGCTACGCGGCTCGGCCACCGGCCTGACCGAAACCGACGCCCAGGTCGTCCACCAGGCCACCGACGACGTGCCCGGCACGGCGGAGACGGACGACTGGTTCGGCTCCGCCGTGGACCTCACCGACCTCGACGGCGACGGCATGGCGGACGTCACGATCGCGGCGAAGGGCGAGGACGTCCTCGCCGGATCGGTGCGCGACGGCGCCGACTGGGTGCTGCGCGGCTCGGCGGCCGGCCTGACCACGACCGGCGCGACCTCGTTCAGCGCGCAGGACGTCGGCCTCACCGCCCCGGACGCCGAGTTCGGCTCGGTCCTCGGCGACTGACCCGCCCCCGCATAGCGGCATGAGGGACGGCTACCGCGGGTCACGGCCCGCGGTAGCCGTACGACCGGGCCCTCCGACGGACGCCACAGGCTCCGCACCGTCGCCCGCACCCGCCTCCAGCTCGCACCACACGGTCTTGCCGCGGCCGGGCCCGTACGCCACGCCCCACCTCGTCGCCAGCGCGTCCAGCAGCGCCAGCCCCCGCCCCGACTCCTCGTCGGCGCCCACCGACGCCCGCAGGACGGGCAGCGCACGCGGGTCTGGATCGGTCACCTCCAGGCGCGTGCGCCCGCCGTCGTCGCACCACACCCTGACGGTGACGGGGACGCCCTCCCCGAGGTGCTGGACCACGTTCGTGACAAGCTCGCTCGCGCAGAGCTGGACGTCGTCGCCGTATGCGCGCAGGGCACGCCGTACGCCGGACACCTCGGCCGGTGTCGCGAGCAGTTCCAGCGTCGTGGCCGGTCGCATCACGCGGCCCCCCTGCGGAGGGCGGCGGTGAGGGCCTGGGCGGTGAGGAGGTTGCAGTTGCCGAGGGCGATCAGCGGCCGGACGGGGCAACGGGAGGCGAAGGCCGGGAGGTCGACGCCGAGGGACGGCAGCGTGATGCCGTGCGCGGCGAGCGCCGCCCGCAACTCCTCGGCGCGGGCGTCGGCTTCGGTGGTGCTGTGCATGGGGGTTCACACCTTCCAGTGCGCTGTGTGACGAACCGCTCACACTGTGCCGCCGGTCGGCGTAGCGTGACAGACCTTCGGCATCCCGGCCCTGAACTGCACGTATGCGGTGCGGGAAGGGGGAGCGGGCGGTAACGGCAACCCATGGACGGTGAACGATGGGGCAGCGCAAGGACATCGACGGTTCGACCGGCGTCCCGACCTTCTACGGCAGCGAACTGCGCTGGAAACGGGAGGAAGCGGGGCTCACCCTCCAGCAGTTGGTGGAGGGCAGCTTCTACGGCCCGAGCCACCTCAGCGAGATCGAGCGGGGGACCCGCCGGATGCCGGCGGAACTGGCCGAGCACGTGGACAAGGTGCTCGGCACGGACGGCTTCTTCCGGCGCCGGTGCGAGGACGTGCGGCGGGCGAAGCGGCGGGGGCATGCGAGTTATTTCGAGCGGGTGCTGGAGGCGGAGAAGCACGCGGAGACCATCGAGGAGTGGTGTCCGACGCTGATTCCGGGGTTGTTGCAGACGGACGCCTACGCGCGGGCGGTGGTGAGGGCGACCCATCCGCTGGCACCGGACGAGGAGGTGGAGGAGAAGGCCACCGCCCGACTGGCACGAGCCCGTCTCTTCGAGGAGAACCACAAGACCCCGGTGTACTGGGCCATCCTGTCTGAGTCCCTGCTGCGCCAGCCGATCGTTCCGCCGGACCAGGCAGCCGAACAGTGGGATCACATTGCAGGGCTGGCCCGGCGGCATCGCATCGTTCCCCAGATCCTTCCGTGGAACTGTGGGGCGCATCCGTTCATGCTGGGCACTGCCAAGATCATGACGTTCCCCGACGCGCCACCGCTGGTCTACACAGAGGCACTCCACAGCGGGGACACCATCGACGATCCGGGCCTCGTGAAGGAGTACCGCAGGTCGTACGATCTGCTCAGGGCCGCCGCGCTACCTCCGGAGGCGTCCCTCGCCCTGATTGAGCAAGCGGCTGAGGATGGCAGAAATGGCAAGCAACGGGATTGACTTGAGCACAGCCGTCTGGCGCAAGAGTACGTACAGCAACGGCAGCGGCGGCGACTGCGTAGAGGTAGCCGAGGCCTTCCCCGGCGCCGCCCGCTGGCGCAAGAGCACCTACAGCAACGGCGACGGCGGCAACTGCCTCGAAGTCTGCGACGCCCACACCGCCGTCGTCCCCGTCCGCGACTCCAAGGTCCCCGACGGCCCGGTCCTCACCGTCACGGCCCCGGCCTGGACGTCGTTCGTCGCCTCCCTCAAGTGATCCGGGTTCAGTTCTGGTTCACCGGCAAGACGGCCGCCGGGTCGCAACGCTTCGGGCAGGCCAGCAGGTAGACCTCGTTGCCGAGGAACAGGAGGTAGGCGTCGTCCCGGATGCTGTAGGGCTGCACCGGGGCCCTGGTGCGGACGCCGAACTCCCAGTTCTCCGGCACCTGGCAGACGAACGCCAGCTCCGACCCGCACGCGCACCGGTAGTACTCGGGGTCCTGCACCCAGGACGCCGTACCACCCACCTTGAAATACGTGTCCTCTGAGGGCCGCAGGGTCAGGGGCAGAGCCCGCACGGCCGGTTCGGGCTCCGCCTCCGGGATCCCCGGGTCACGCTGGAGCAGCACCCGCCAGAACGAGCCAGGGAACGGCGGCTGCGGAGCCTCCCAGAACCGGGGCACCAGGCGGCCGTCGGCCGTGATCGGGTCGGACGCGTCGTTGTGGTGCGCGCAGTGGAAGACCGACAGGTGTTCTCCGCCGAAGAACTCGATGTCGTCTGGCAGATCCAGCTGGAAGAACAGCGCCATCCGCTCGCCGCAGAAGCAGCGCGGCCACCCCTGGCCGTCGTCGAAGTAGGGCCACCCGCCGACCGAGTTCCGCGCCGGCCGGTCCAGGGGCTCAGTGCCGATCTCGATCCCGTACTCGGGGAGCACAGCCCGCTCCTCCTCCAGCCCGTCCTGGCTCACCGGCCGGCGTCCAGAACGGTCCGGCCGATGAGGGGCCGGTCCCACAGGGCGAGGAGCTCGTCGGCGAGGTCGAGGATCGGCAGCGGGCGCTGTTCGCCCTGCACCTCGATACCGGCCGCCGACAGGCTCCGGGGCACGGCACCGGCGTCGAGCAGGACACGCCATTCCTCGGGTCCGAGGCTCAGGTACTCCAGACCCGTCAGCCCGGCGATCTCCAGGGGGTCGGCGAGCGTGCCCGGGATGGCGGTGAGGGTCCGCAGGCGGGGGAGCCCGGCGACCGGGGCGAGGCTGACCGGCTGGCCCTTCCGCCAGCCGATGCAGAGCACCTCCAGCTCGGGACGGGCGGCCGCCTCCACACTGTCCAGGTAGTTGATGTTCACCCGGGCCACCACCGGCGGGCTGTCCGCGTCACGGTCCTGGCGCCGGCCGTCGGGTCGGTTGACCACCATGTCGGTGAGGGAGTCGGCGCGCAGGCCGGCGCCGATGGTCCGCTCGTGGTCGATCACGATGACCTGCCCGGTGTGTCCGCCCGGGCCGGGCGTCAGGTCGACGGCCAGCCGGTCGCCGCCGCCGTTGTCGCCGAAGACGATCCAGCCGGGCGAACCGACGAGACCCTGCACGGCGGCGTCCGGCGCGGTGACGACGGCGTCGTCGGCAGCGAACTGCCAAGGGCAGGGTCGGGAGGCCGCGTCCGCGATGTAGAGCTCGTCCAAGGAGAAGAGCTCACAGTCGACCGCGTCACTGACGCGTTCCTCTGCCGCGTGGTCGCCACCCCAGTCCTCCCACCGCGCCCGGGTCACCCGGTAGAGCGCCTTGAGCTCGTCGAGCAGCGCGACACCGAGACGCGCCTCCGCCGCGGCGATCTCCTCCTCGGTGGCCCCGATGGCGTCGGGGAGCCGCTCGCGCAGGGTCCGCTCCAACAGCTCCGGGTCCGCAGACGGCGCAGGTGTGGCCCCCGGCATTTCCTCGGGCAGGCGCCGCCAGGGCTCGGGCACGGCACCCTCGACCAGGAGCAGGGCACCCACGAAGGGGCTGACGACGCCGCGCTCCACGGCAGGGCCCAAGTCGACGACGTGAAGCAGCGACCTTCCGTCCGGCGCCGTCTCGACCAGGTACGAAACGCTGCTCGCCCCGTCGGCTCTGAGGGCGTCCTGCACCCGTTCCACGGCGGTGAACTGGTCCTGCATGTCCGCCACCTGAAGGGCTCGCCCCGGCATCGGGTGCGGCTGTGGCGCGGGCAGGGTCCAACTGCCGAGAGTGATCTGCCCAGTGAAGCAACCACCCGGCGCGGCGAGCTGTTCCGCGTGGGCATCCCGCACCAGCCGCAGCAGCGGCTCCCAGGTCGCGAGGTCACGTATCGAGGACAACGGTGTTCTCCGGTCGGGTCGGTTGTTGAGGACGGCGAAACAATGGGGGAGCCGCGGGACGGCTCAGTTGCCCGAGTATCCGAAGATGCCCAGGTGGGTCGGCTCGGGCTGGTCATCGGCGTAGAGGAGGACGTACACGCCCGTCCACCGCATACGGCACTCGTCCAGCAGCGTCTCCTCGGGGTCGGGCGGGAGTCGGTTGGCCGTGCGGGCGTGGTCGAGGAGTTCCGCGAACCGAACAGGCGTCGGCCGGGCGGTGCCGAAGTGGTGGAGAACGCGTTCCGGCGCCAGGGGACGCAGTGTCCCGTAGTCCTCGACGTTGAGCGGCTTCGGCGCCGTCGTCGAGTGGACGACACGCTGGATGTCGAGGATGGAGTGCGTCCCCTCCTCACCCATCAACTCTTCGTCGGACCAGAGGTCGTCCAGGCAGCCGTACGTGTCGTCGTGGCCGTAGTACTCGTCGAAGACCCGGCAGTGCAACGCCTCCAGCGACTTCTGGACGCTGCCTTCGTACGCGGTGACGTACTCCCACCCACTGGCACCCACGGTCGCCCCCTCTGTCTCATGGATCCGGCGTGATCCTAGGGCCGCCCACTGACATGGAGCGGGGCAGCCGCCGGAGGGTGCTCCGGTCGTCCGGCGCGTGAGCGATGAATCCGGGCGGCGGATGGAGTCTGCTCTGTCATGACTGGTCACACCACCACCGTCAAAGCCAACGGGGTCACCTTGGGCGTCGAGTCGTTCGGTGACGACGACGCGCCGCTCGTCCTGCTCGTGGGAGGGACGACGATGCTCTCCTGGCCCGACGCGCTGTGCGAGCGCCTCGCCGCCGGCGGGCGCCGCGTCGTGCGCTACGACCTGCGGGACAGCGGCGCGTCGACGACGCGCGACCCGGAGGCTCCCGCCTACACCCTGCGCGACCTCGCCGCCGACGCGGTGGCCCTCGCCGACGCGCTCGGCGGCCGGCCCGCGCACCTCGCCGGGATCGGCGTCGGCGGGATGGTCGCCCAGGTCGCCGCGCTCGACCACCCGGACGCCTTCTCGGCGCTCACGCTGGCCGGCACCCGCGCGGTCGCGCCCGGCCCGCCCGACGACGACCTCCCCGACCACGACCAGGCGACGATGAGCCGGCTGTTCGGGCACCCGATGCCCGACTGGAGCGACCGCGAGGCGGTCGCGGACTTCGCCGCCGCCGGGGCGGAGATCCTCGGCGACGACCCCGTCGCCGCACGCGCGGTCGCCGCGCGCATCTGGGACCGCACGCCCGGCACCGCACCGGCGGTCCACATGGCCAACCAACTGGGCATGGTGTTCTCCAGGCTTGACTGTTCACCCCGCTGGCGCGAGCGCCTGCCCGAGATCAAGCTCCCCACGCTCGTCGTCCACGGCCGCCGCGACCGGTTCTTCCCCGTCGGCAACGCCGAGGCGATCGCGCGCGAGATCCCCGGGGCACGGCTGCTCGTCCTCGAGGAGGCCGCCACGGCGATCCCCGATACGGCGATCGACGAGATCACCGAGGCCATGCTCACGCTCGAATGAAGGACGCCACTCACACCTTCTTCCGGGGATTCGTCGCATCGAACACGAGAGTGTTCTTCTGGAAGTCGATGTGGAAGGTCCCGGCGTAACGACCTTCGGTGACGGTCGCGGTGAACTCATCACTGGCCTTCCAATCCGCCTGGGCGGGAACGTACGGTCGAATGCCGGCCAGCACGGCTGGACCTTCAGAAGCGCCCTGCCAGGTGTACTCGCTCCGCAGCCGCCGGGTGTCGGACGCGGTCAGCCGGACCATCCCGGAGAACCGGAAGTCCGTGGGCCCCGGCAACGCGGCCCTGGCGTCACCCAACAGCTCACCCGTCCACACGACCTCTTCGACGGTGCCCAGTTCGGGAAAGTACTGCCGGATGACCTTCGCGTCCCGCCGGACGTCCTGCTCCGGCGTCGAACCGGCATGCGTGCCACACCCCGCGACCAGCGCACCGGTGAGTACAAGGCACAGCGAGGCTGCGACGCGGAGAAGCGCCGGCCCCCATGGGGCCGGCCTCACAGCGGAAGCCATGTGGGCCACCAGGGCGGAACATTGTCCGGTGGACAGGTAGAGACGGGGTAGCCGTCGGGCGCGCGCCAGAACGCCATGAAGGGCCAGAGAAGCAGGATGCCCGTCGCGGTGGTCAGGAGGAACGGAGTCAGCAGCCGACGCCGGCCGGTGGCCCAGCGCATCAGAGCCCACACGGACGTCGACACGGTGGCCATGACCATCGATGCGACTACGAGACTTCCGAGGTTGGCCGACGCGTTGACCCCGATGTCGCAGTCGACCCACGCGCTGTTGAGGAGGACGGACGCCACGAAGCCGGACGAAAGGAACACCGCCCAACCGACCAGCCAACTGGCCGCGCTGTACGGCTGTTCGCCTCTGAGCGGTTGCGGGGACGACCGCATTGTGTGGAGACCCTTCGACGCAGGGAAGGTGTAACACTCACGCGTTTCCTACCACATGGTGTGATCCGCGACAGGGCCCGGACTAGGAAATCGGCGCGAAGAAGGGATTTTGAGGGGCGTAGTTACGGGACCACACCGATGGCAGAGAGACCGGGAGCAGTTGTTCACCAGGAGGCAGACACCTGCCGTTTCACGTGCGTGGTGAGCACGCGTCATTCATGGGTCAGGGTCCGAACATTCCGGCGTACGGATCCGGCTCGCCCGTCCAGGGGTCCAGTCCGGCTTCCCACATGCGTTCTTCCTCGTGCCGGTTCAGGAAAGCCGCTGACTCCCGTCCCCAGAGTGAGAGATCACCGAGAGGGCACTCGTCGAAGCCACCCCGCAGGACGCGCACGAGGAACTGCACCATCCCGCAGTCGTAACGACGCCACAGACCGTCGCCCCGGTTGTACACCAGGACGGGCCACCTGCCCGGGTCCTCGTCCGAGGCATCCCAGCAGAGAAGGTCGGCGCTCGCGTCTCCACCCCAGGCGATCAGCTCAGGGCGGGCCTCCGCGAGCTCGGGGGCCTTCCGTACCCATGACCAAGCCTCCCGGGCCATCTCGGTCTCGTTGGCCATGTCGGAGTTCTCCGTCACCGTGCCTTCGGGCTCCGGTTTCAGGACCGCCAGGTACCTCTCGATCGAGCCGTACCCGTAGACGTCGATGAACCGACAGTAGTCGGAGGGGAACTGCTTGCCCCAGGACCGGCCGAACTGATCCCAGTCGACCGACGCGTTGCTCGGTGCCGTGGGCGGCATCGCCTGTCGCAGCGCCTCCAGCTCGTCTTCCCCGGTCATGTCTGCCTCCTCAGGGTGAGCATCATGGCATCCCTCCCGACAGGCACTTGACGACCTGCGTTGTGGTCCCGACCACGGTCCGCAGAGCCCTGGTTTCGTGCGCTTACCTCGGGGCGCCGCATGCGTTCCGCCGCTCCGACAGGCAGGGGGGCCTACTGTAGGAAGTCCCGGCCCGGATGGGGCGCCGACACCGGCTCGGCGACATGGGCCGCGCCTCCGCCCCCAAGCGCCGCGAACTGCGCAGGCGCCGGATCCTCCCCGTGACCTCCCGCAGAGGCGCCCCGAATCATGACGGTTCAAAAGGCAGCGGTCCGGCATCCAGTGACTCGGTGTATCCCAGGGACCACCGTCCGGGGACGGTCTCGCAGATCGCCTCCAGATCCGCCCGGGTCCGGCCCCGGACGTGCAACCAGCTGTGGGCGTCCAAGCCGTCCAGGCGTAGCAACTGCCCCGGGGCGGAGAACCAACGCACTGGAAAGTCCTCCGGCCCCGTCCACATCGGGTAGTCGGGCAGGGCGACGCGCTGGAAGCGTTCGGGAACTGCCTCAAGCAGGTCCGCCGGCAGCTCACACGCGTTGTACAGCCGACCTCCACCGCCGAACAGCGCCTCGCTCAGTACGAGCTCGGCGCAGGCAAGGGATACCCGGTCCAAGAACGGCACCCAGCCGTGCCGCGCCTGGACGAACACCGGCGGATCGTCCTGATCAAGGTCGCCCAGACGCACACCCCAGAAGGCACAGCCCTGATTCTCGCTACGGAACACAAGGACACCGCCGCACTGGTCATGCACGAAGATCTCTGCGGGGGGCAGCAGTGGATCCTGGTTGGCGACCAGACTGGACCGCAAGCCCAGAAGCATGTAAACCTCGCGCAGCGCGGCCGGCAGGGAGCAGCCGAATGTCGCCTCGGCCCGCGCCAGTTCCGCTGCTGGCGTGCCGTCGTCCTCGGTCAGCGGCTCGTCCCAGGCAGCGGCGAAACCGCGGATGAATGCCCACGCCCGCCCCCGGTCCGGGACTCCGTCGTCAAAAGCCTGGGCCACGTCGGACACGTCAGTCATGCCGCGAACCGTACCGGAAGCACACCTTGCATCACCCAGAAACGATCAGGCAGTGAAAGCAGCGGTCCTTGGGCCAGTCACGCCCTGGTGGCTCCCCCCGGGGGGCAAGAACGAATCCAACGAGCGTCGCCGACCGCCGGAAGGGCGCCGGGGCACCACCCGCTTCCGCAGACCCCCACGGGTTGCCCCGAAGGCCAGGCGCGGCCGCGCACATCGGAGGCCGCGATGCTTGACACGAAGGTGGGGGCGAGCAGGCGCTGCACCGCGTTCGTGCAGGACGGCGGCGTGATTGTGCTGGGTGTGCAGGGCTGTCGGCGGTGATCACGGCTCCGTCCAGGCCGATGCCGGCGTTGCCTCGAACGTCGCGGAGCCCTCACCGACCTGGCTGTCGGTGGGGTTCCGTCGCGCCCTTACTGGATTTCGTTCCAGCGGTGTGGACGTCAGCTCCGTGTCTACTCCTCGTCGTCGCTACCCGAACTCACCCCCATACGTGCCATGACAAGGACTGGCAAGTCGATGTCTGCTGCGGAAACGCCCATGACTCGCCCGCTACCTGCTCACCCGCCCCGACCGCCTAAAGGACCACCAGCGGGAACGTGTCGAGGCCGCCCGCACCGCCTGCCATGAGATGACCGCTCTGGCCGACCTCATCCACCACTTCGTCGTGCTGCTGGATCCCGCCGACGGCAATGCCACTCTCCTGAGCACCTGGATCACCTCGGCCCAGGCCGAGGACCTGCCCCACCTGCATGTCTTCACTCGGGGCCTCGAGAAGGACCGCGCCGCAGTCGACGCCGCCCCCACCCTGCCGCACCACAACGGCGGTACCGAAGGCGTCAACAACAAAACCAAGCTGATCAAGCGCCAGATGTACGGCCGCGCGAGCTTCCCTCCCCTCCGCCACCGGATCCTCCTGGGCTGACGACACCCTCCGTCACCACCGACTACGGAACAGACCCAATCGTTCGGTGCAACTCCCGATCATGAGATTGCATTGATGACCAATGAAACGTAACTGAGCAGGACGCTGCCGAGTCGGCAGCGGCTGTGTCGGCGAAGGCCGTGGACGACCAGTCGATCGACGAGCTGGTGAGCCGCGCCCAGGCCGAGGGCCTGCAGTTGACCGGCGAGGGCGGGCTGTTGCAGCAGCTGGCCAAGCGGCTGCTGGAGTCCGCGCTGGAGGGCGAGATCACCGACCACCTCGGATATGCCCAGCGCGATCCGACGGGCAAGAACGGCGGCAACTCGCGATGGTCAGGCCCTTCGCGGCCAGCGACATCACCATCTCCTTCTTGAACTTGCGGTGTGGTGGTGTGATCACCCGTCCGCCGGTCTGGGCGCCCAGGCCCTGGTAGCCGGCGTCGGCGAGGATCTCCACCGCGGGTCCGTCGGCCAGGATCGCGACCAGCCCTAACTGGCGGGCGTGGGTGGTGTCCGCGCAGCTGCCGGGTTTGGTGGGGCTGCAGAAGAGCAGGCGTCCGTCGTCGTCTGTGACGACCATGGTCTTGACCGCGTTCTGCTTGTTCTTGCCGGGGATGAATTGTCCCGGTCATTGTGCCCGGCTGCTGGCCGGCGGACCCGGATCTCGGTGCCGTCGATGATGCCGGTCTTCCCGTTGGTACCGAGGTGGTCGATGACCTCGGCCAGGGTCCGCAGCCGCACACCCTGGCTGATGGTGCACCCTCGCTCGGCGAGCAAGGGCCGCACCTCTGCGATGGCCCGAGTGATGGTGGAGCGGTCCACACCGAACCAGCAGGCGATCACGTGGTGCGTGGTGGCATGCCGGAGGTGCACGAGCGTGGCCAGGAGCCGGTCGACAAACACCAACCGGTGCTTCGCACCCGCGCCCAGCCCGCTTCCGCGGCCGGGACGCAAGCCTGGCCTGGTGCCGGTCGTGCCACAACGGGCCAAGCTCAGCCACAAGTTCAGAGATCACGTCGGCCGACAGGCCCGTGATCCTCCGGTCGCTGGTGATCGCTGCGCGAGACGCGTTCCCCACCACACAACCATGATCAACGGTCAGAAGCTCGACGCCTCACCGCCTACCGTGCACGAGCTCGTTAGACGATGCTCATGCTCGGACAGACGGCGTAACGACCCTCGGCGATCTTCCACCCGCCGACCGACGACTGGAGTCAGCGGTAGTACTTACGTCGTAGATCTGCCTCGAACTGCATGTGAGGGCCCGCGTAGCTCGCGAATCGCTCCCAGAGTTCAGGGAACCCCAGCAGAAGATCCGTAATGCGAATGCTGACGAGTTCGATCACCTGAGGGCGTCCCGATCCCAGGAGTGTCTCTATCAAACGGGCCGAGCGAACGATGGTCTCCTCCGCCCATTTTTCCAGGGCGGGACGGAACACGGGGTGGATAAATCCGTAACTCAGCATGGAATACATGCCGGGATCGGAGCACTCGCCGTTCGTGAGCTCCAATTCCTCCTGTTCAAGCTCAGTGATGAAGGGGCGGGCCTCCGGGACATGTTCCCAGATGCTCTGCCGCACGAACTCGCTGTCCGTATTATTCATTTCCTGTATCCGTGATGGGTTGATGGGACGAACGGGTGAGCCCAGGGGGATGCGAACGCATCGCAACCCCCTGGACTCCGGACGTCACACAGGTGCAGGTTCCTGCTGTGATGTCAGGCGATGCTCGGCTGGTACTGGGGATCAGCGACCCCGAAGGGGTCCACTATGTCCTTGAACATCTCCCAGGCGCCTTGTCCCCACCCATACGTTCTGACGTATGACGGAGCCTGACCGATAGTGAGAACCCCGCCTGCCACGCCCAGGATACGCGGCATCTTCGGTTTGTTCGTCAGTCGGGGAGCCTTGAACCCGCGTGGATCCTCATAAAATTGTCCACCTGTCACCGATGCCATGGAAGCGGACTCGGCGGTGCGCTTGAGTGCTGACTGCACTGCCTTGCCGATTTCCGGGTTGTCGTTGATCAACTGCGCGATCTTGCCTGTCGAGTCAGGCGTGTCGAACGCATCCCAGATCTCCTTGGCCTCGGCCAAGGCGATCTTCCGGTCGGCGGCGCTCAGCAGCGTGTTCTTGCTCTTACGGTCTTCTTCGAGCAGCTTCTGCAGCTGCCGGAGCGAACCGGCAGCATCGGCCAGATGCCAGAGCTCCTTGGTCGGCTGACCGGTCCTGAGCTCGTTGACAACGGCCTCGCTCACCTTTCCGGTTCCGACGGCGGGGACGCTGCCGGCCTTTATGTAGATTTCCGTGGTGAGCACTTTTTGCAAATCGGGGTTCTGCACCGTGGGGGCGACCGCCGCTATCGGGCACGGCCCGATGAAGCCCGGCGTCCCGCAGCCACCGGTGGGGGTCGTGTTGCTACCGCCATCAATCGGCGCGGGCATGTGGCCGTCGAGCTCCACGTTGCTGACGGGGTTGCCTCCGGTGAACGCGTACCGATTGCCGGTGTACGGGTCCGTCCCGAGGCCCATGTCGGCGAGGGCGCCGTTGTACATGTCTCGGGTGGTGAAGCGGTTCAGGCCCGGGTCGTAGTCGCGGAAGCCCATGTCGTAGGTGCCGGACTGAGCGTCCCAGCGCTTGGAGTTGTAGCGGTAGGGGTTGTAGTTCTCCTTGGTGGGGTCGGTGGCATCGGGCTTGTCGATGCCGGTGAACTCGGACTCGTCGTTGGATCCGTAGGCGGTATAGCCGTAGGTGGTCTTAGACCGTGTCCTACGTGGTGAGGCGTCGTTGTTTCGTTCATGGGGCGGGGTACGTGGAGTTGGATTGTTCCGGACGGGTTGTGGGAGATCGCGAAGCCGCTGATCCCGCCGTCGAAGGTGCGGCCGCAGGGCGGCGGAACACAGGACACGCCTGATGAGACGCTGTTCGCCGCGATCATCTACGTCCTGGTGTCCGGCTGCGCCTGGCGGGCGTTGCCGCCCTGCTTCGGCGTCTCGAAGTCGACCGCCCATCGGCGGTTCCTCATCTGGTCGAGAGCCGGTGTCTGGGGCCGGCTGCACGAAGCCGTGCTGCACCGGCTCGACGACGCCGGCCTCATCGACGTCACCCGCGTCGTCCTCGACACCGCCCACGTGAGGGCGAAAAAGGGGGCGAACACACAGGTCCGAGCCCCGTGGACCGGGGCAAGCCGGGTTCCAAGATGCACATCCTGTCGGACACGAACGGCCTGCCCCTCCTCGTCGGAGTCTCCGCCGGCAACACCCACGACAGCGAAGGACTGAAGCCGATGGTGGAGGGTCACCAAACGAGACACGACCCCCACAACGGCCGGTACTTCAAGCCGCAACGCCTGCACGCCGACAAAGCCTACGACCGGGCCGACCTGCGCAGATGGCTCCGCGGCAAGCGGATCGGCGTGCGCATCGCCCGCAAGGGCATCGAGTCCAGCGAACGATTAGGGCGCCGCCGCTGGGTCATCGAACGGACGATGTCCTGGCTGTCCGGCTACCGCCGCCTGAGTCCTCGCTACGAACGCGATCCCCGCAACTACCTGGCCTTTCTCGGACTCGCCGCCACCCTGTGCTGCTACAAGCGGCTCGTCCGCCTCACCACGTAGGACACGGTCTTATGAGGTGCCCTGCTGGTTGGGCCGGACGGAAGCGTGAGAACTCCCATCTTCCCAGCTCAGCAAGCACCTCTCTGCGTCAGCCCCTCCACGTCCCGATCGCGATCGGTGGATCCAGGCTGAAAAAAGGCGGCGGCCCGCCGTCCCGACCGAATCGGGACGGCGGGCCGGGCGGGGGACATGATCGCTCCCCCACCCTTCCAGCTATTCTTCCAACGGCTCGAACGAGGCTTCAGGCACCTGCCGGGCAATACCGAACGGAGCGAATTCCTCGTCCTTCAGGACTCGGTACAGGAACTCCGATGTCGACATCTCCAGTTCGTGCCAAGGCTCGTCGGTAGCCCGACGTGCCACGACCTTCCACGATTCCGGCCTGTCCGACTGTACGAGCCAGTAGAACTCTGTCTCATCAGCCGTGTCCGCCCACTGAATCAGCCTGCCTTCAGGATGGACTCCGTAGGGCTCGTAGAGCCGACGGGCGGTCGGCCTTCGATCGAAGATGCTGTGCAGCCTTCGCAGGTTGTCGACCACCGCAGAGGACTCGCCTCCGGCGGAAGCCAGCACGGTGACGTATCCGGAGAACTCTCCACGGCCGAAGGTGGCGCACAACTCCTTGAAGTCGCCCGGCAGCTCGACACCCAGAGCTTCCTCCACAACAGTCCAGGAAATCTGGATGTCGCGCGGCTGCCACCCCGTAGCGCCGACAATTCTTTCGACCCAAGGGGTCATTTTCCCTCTTCTCGCTATGGCTGATTGATCAAGGGGTAGTTCAGTCTATACCCCTTGTTGCCGACAGCAGTCAAGGTGAGACTTGTCGGCACATTTCCACCGCTTCCGTAGTCCGGGATTACACTGTACAGAATTGTCTCATTCCCTTGGATGCGCTCGGCAATCTCGGTCTCGATGTCCCGCATTTCCGGCGTATTGACGCGGGCATACAGGGGGACTAGATTCCTGCGGTCCTCACCGTCACCTCCCAGTTGACGGGCCAGGAGATGCCCCCTGTGCATACCGGACTTTATGCCCTTCGGGTTGTCTCCCCAGTCCTCGACGGGCCAGGGCGCCTTGGAGCCCCAGATCGCGGTGGCGTCATTGTCGGGGAAGGCAGCCTCTCCGTTGTCCTTCGAGTAGTTGAAGTCTCCCTTGTTGAGGCAGGCGTGCATGCCCGTGGCACGCCCCTGGTCGTCCAGAGGCTGATAGAAGACCCAGGTCTGCCCACCGTTGAGACAACTCGGAGGGAGGTCGCCGGAACCGATGCCCGGATCCGTCTCCACCTCTCCATCAGGGGTGAGGAAACGGCCCTTGTCGTAGTCCTTCGCCTGGTACCAGCGGGACTCGGTCTCTCCGAAGATCTCGCCGACCACCGTGTCAACGGCGTCACCGACGGGATCGAAGTCGAACAACAGGCCCGATACGGAGCTGACCAGGCCCACCGGGTTCCTCTTGCCGGCGAACTTCAGGACGTCCTTCGCGATGTCCGTGATGGAGAAGTGGCCATCGAATTCGACGAAACTGGTGGGGTTGCCCCCGGTGAAGGCGTACCGGTTTCCGGTGTACGGGTCCACACCGAGGTTCATGTCGGCCAGGGCGCCGTTGTACATGTCCCGGGTGGTGAAGCGGTTGAGCCCCGGGTTGTAGTCGCGGAAGCCCATGTCATAGGTGCCGGACTGGGCGTCCCAGCGCTTGGCGTTGTAGCGGTAGGGGTTGTACGTCTCCTTCGTGGGATCGTTGGCGTCCGGCTTGTCGATGCCCGTGAATTCGGACTCGTCCTCGGAGCCGTAGGCGGTGTAGCCGTACGTGGCCTTGGTGTTGCCGCTGCTGTCCGTGAGGGTCTCGACATCGGTGTGGCTGTTGTAGCCGTAGTAGCCGTCTTCGGTCGTGCCGTCGGTGTTGTGCTTGATCTGCGACAGGCGTTCGCCCCACGGGCTGTACTGGTAGGACTTGGTGAGTTTGCCGGCGACCTTCTCGTCGAGGACCTCGCCGGACAGGCCGAGGTACTCGAAGTCGGTGGTCTTGCCGTCCGCGGTCTTGGACGCGGTGCGGTCCAGCGGGTCGAAGGTGTACGTCGTCGACTTCATCGCGCCGGCGTCGTCCGTCTTCTGGGACTCCACGACGTGGTCGAAACCGTCGTACACGCTCCGCTCGATGACCTTGCCGCCGGAGGTTACCGACTCCTGGCGCCCGAAGGGGTCGTAGTTGTAGTTGGCCGTGACCCCGTCGGCGGTGGCAGACAGCAGCCTGTTGCGGTCGTAGGCGTAGGTGTGGGAGGCGACCAGCGTGGTGCCGTCGGCCTTCTTCTCGACCGTCGACTTCAGCGCGCCGTCGGAGTAATTGTCAAGACTTGTGGGTGAGTTGAGTTTCAGGCGGCTTCGAGGTCCTCGACGAGGTGGCCGTTTTCGAAGCGGGCGCCGGAGCGGACGAGGGCGACGAGGTGGGGTGCGGTGACCGCCCGCCAGCGGGCCTGGGCGGCCTCGGCGAGCTTGAACACCATCGCCAGGGCGGCGGCCGGGCTGCCCGCTCCTCGGGTGACCTTCGTCCGCAGCCTGATCGTGGAGAACGTGGACTCGATGGGGTTCGTGGTCCGCAGATGGATCCAGTGCTCGGCGGGGAAGTCGTAGAACGCCAGGAGCTCGTCCAGGTCGTCGGTGATCTTCTTCACGGCCTTGGGCCACTTCGCCCCGTAGGTCTTCTCGAACGCGCGGGCCGCCTTCTCGGCGTGGGTGCGGTCCTCGGCGTTGTAGATCTCCTGCAGGGCCTTCTTCGCTCCGGGCTGCGTGGACTTCGGTAGCGTGTTCATGACATTACGGGTCTTGTGGACCCAGCACCTTTGGTGCCTGGCCTGCGGGAACACCTCCGCCAGGGCCCGCCACAGGCCCATGGCACCGTCGCCCACGACGAGGGCCGGATCGCGCATGCCACGCCGTCGGCAGTCCCGCAGCAGGTCGGCCCACGACTCCGTCGACTCCCGCAGCCCCTCGGCCAGC
Organism: Streptomyces sp. P9-2; assembly: GCF_051903975.1. Taxonomy (NCBI): domain Bacteria; kingdom Bacillati; phylum Actinomycetota; class Actinomycetes; order Kitasatosporales; family Streptomycetaceae; genus Streptomyces; species Streptomyces sp. P9-2. The sequence goes on along the minus strand of NZ_CP192633.1, from coordinate 486,264 downwards.
GCGATCAGCTCCTTGGTGCCGTCCAGACGCACGCCCATCAGGACCAGGACGCAGGAGTGGGCCTGGCCGAGGCGGACCTTGGGGTGGACGCCGTCGGCCCACACGTAGACGTAGTCGGTGCCGGACAGGTCCCGGTTCTGGAAGGCCGTGTGGTCGTCCTGCCACTGCTTCGTGAGCCGGTTCACGGTGGCCGCCGACAGGCCGGCCGCGGAGCCGAGGAACTGCTCAAGGGCGGGCACGAAGTCACCGCTGGACAGCCCGTGCAGGTAGAGCAGCGGCAGGACCTCGCTGATCTTCGGGGACTTGCGGCACCAGGGCGGAAGGATTTTCGAGGAGAACCGCTGCCGTTCACCGGTCGCCTCGTCGACGCGGCGGTCGTTCACTCGCGGGGCGCGGACCTCGACCGGGCCGGCCGCTGTCGTCACGGTGCGGGGACGGTGGTGACCGTTACGCACCACCAGACGGTGGCCGCGTTCGTCCCGCTCGGCAGCCAACTCGGCTATGTACTGGTCGACTTCCGCTTCCAGAGCGGCGGCGAGCATCCGGCGGGCGCCTTCCCGCACGATCTCGTCGATCAGCGAACCGGTAGCGGTGGAGCCGTCTTCGTTGACTACGCTGAGCACGGGCGTGCCTTCCCGACCCGCGCTGCGAACGCGGGCCTGACTTGGTGACCGATACAGGATCATTCGGGAAGGTACGCCCTTCGCGTGCCGTCCCGAAGACCGATCCACAAGTCATGAGCATTGCTCGCGCCGTCGAGGTAGTAGGCGTAGTCGACGGTGTTGTCGTTGGCCTTGGTCTCCTTCAGCTTCTGGCCGCGGTCGGTGTATGTGTACGACGTCACCTTCGGGTCGGTGTCCGTCGCCGTCTTACCGACCGACACCGTCTTGACCAGTTCGCGCAGGTCGTAGGTGTACGCGGAGTGCTGGGTCGGGTGGGTGACCGTCTCGGGCTGGCCGTTGGCGTCGTAGGTGTACGACGTCGCCTTCTTCTCCGTACCGGACAGCGACTCCGTGACCTTCTGGACCTGGTTGAGGCCCGTGTAGGCGACGGTGTAGGCGTCGATCCGCGCCCCGGAGGAGGTGTCGTCGATCGACGTCAGGTTGCCATTGACGTCGTAGGCGTAGGTGAAGGTCTTCTTCTCGTTGTCGGTGTCCGCGGAGTTGTCACGGACCAGCTTGACCGCGTCGGCCACTACGGTGCCGGTGCTGTTCTGCTCCAGATTCAGCTCGGTGTCCTCGCCCGTGGACCCTGCGACGCAAGGAAGGTGCAAGGCTCAGCCTCGTGGAATCCGTCACCGTTTGTTCGGTGCATCATCTGCAAAAGTCAGCGGTCAGCCTGAACCTTTTCCTCCGCCGTCCCGAGGCCGGCCTCGTACAGCGCGGCGACCACCCACATTGCGGGAACGCGGCCCCCTTGCGCGGCGACCAGGTACCACTTGAAGGCGTCTTCCTCTTCGTCCCGCGCATTATGGGGCGTCCCTGAGGCATGCTCGCTGTTGGCTGATCAGTACGGTCGGAAACTTCGAGGACGCAGCAGGCGGGCTCGCCGATGGATTCGACGGGCCCGCCGGGACTGGCTATTCACTCACCAGGAGACAGACACCTGTCATGTTCCGTGTGGTGTGCAGGCGTCATTCATGGGTCAGGTCAGGGTCCGAACATTCCGGCGTACGGATCCGGCTCGCCCGTCCAGGGGTCCAGTCCGGCTTCCCACATGCGTTCTTCCTCGTCGCGGTTGAGGAAAACCGCTGACTCCCGTCCCCAGAGTGAGAGATCGCCGAGAGGGCACTCGTCGAAGTCTCCCCGCAGGACGCGCACGAGGAATTGCACCATCCCGCAGTCGTAACGACGCCACAGACCGTCGTCCCGGTTGTACACCAGGACGGGCCACCTGCCCGGCTCCTCGTCCGAGGCATCCCAGCAGAGAAGGTCGGCGCTCGCGTCCCCACCCCAGGCGATCAGCTCAGGGCGGGCCTCCGCGAGCTCGGGTGCCTTTCGCACCCACGACCAAGCCTCCCGGGCCACCTGAGGTCATCGATGTTCTTGGCGGATCACTCGGATTCCAAACGGGCGCATATCGTCCGCAACTTCGATGAGGAATCCGCTCAGTTGCAGGGAGTCCGCGAGCGTCTTCTGCATGTCAGACGAGTGCTGGGCAACCCGTGCAAGAAACGGAGACTGCAACTCTTGTGACCGGATTAGTTCTTTTACTTTCGAGGAGATCAAGTTTGGGAGTTTCCATGCAATGTAAACTCCTCCGGCTTCATCGTCGCCTGCATCAATCTCCACGGAAAATCCACCACAATCCCCAGATGCCGGGGAAAAGCCGTGGGACTTCAGTGTCATTGTGGTGAGTTCAGCCAATTCGCGGATGCCGCGAAGGGTTTCTTCGCTCATGTGGTCGACCATGTGAGATCTCCTTCTGTGCTGGAACCGGGGACCCGGCAACGGGATTCTCCTCCTGTTGCCGGGCCCTAGGATGTCACGATCCGATCAGGGGGTCCGCTAGTACCCCTTTGCCCGCCTGATCATCTCGCTCAGCATCTCGTTCGACTGCTGATTCATCAAGAGTCCCAATTCCGTCGTCTTGGTGTGCCATGGGACAGACCAGGAGACCGGCGTCCCATTTTCCAGCGTCTTTGCCAACATGGGGTCACATTTGTCGGGGCAGGGCTGTCGTTCGCTGTATAGCGCTCTAATCTTACTCGGATCGATTTTCATGGCCGTGAGCTGGGCCAGGATGTCATCTTCCGAGTGATACTCTTTGCCGTTTACCTTGCCCTTGCTGAAACCGATCACCGGCGCATCAAGGCCCTCTACCCAGGCTGCGGCAACGTTCCGACCGTCACCGACTCCCGATTTCACACGTGCATTGAACGCCGCCCTGCTCAGATCGTCGCTGTTGTACGCGATCTCGCCACTGGATGCCGAGAATCCTCCGGAGGATCCGCTGTCGGCGCTACGGAGGTTCGCGATGTCATCGAAGAGGTTCTGAAGACCTGAGCCGAAGACGCCCGCCGATTCCATAGCGAGGGCCCCGCCCGCCGTGGCGGTGGCCGCGCCGAGTGCACATGAGGCGCCGAGCGTTGGAATGCCACCGACGACGCACTCACCCGCGCCGACGACCACAGCTGCGACGCCGAGTACAGTGCCTCCGGCCCCTGCCCCGGTCTCGAGAAGGTCCCAGCCGATGTCTTGCAGAGTGTCGGAATTCTCCGAGAACCAGTCACCCGTGGCGTCCAGCGTGTCGGAGCACCAGTCGCACCAGTCGTGTCCGTCGAGTTCGATACGGCTGATGGGGTTGCCGCCGGTGAAGGCGTACCGGTTACCGGTATAGGGATCGTTGCCCAGGCTCACGTCGGCGAGGGCGCCGTTGTACATGTCCCGGGTGGTGAAGCGGTTGAGGCCCGGGTTGTAGTCACGGAAGCCCATGTCGTAGGTGCCGGACTGGGCGTCCCAGCGCTTGGAGTTGTAGCGGTAGGGGTTGTAGTCCTCCTTGGTGGCGTCGGTGGTGTCGGGCTTGTCGATGCCGGTGAACTCGGACTCGTCGTTGGCGCCGTAGGCGGTGTAGCCGTAGGTGGCCTTCGTGTCGCCGTTGTCGTCCGTCAGGGTTTCGACGTCGGAGTGGCTGTTGTAGCTGTAGTAGCCGTCCTCGGCCGTGCCGTCCGTGTTGTGCTTGACCTGCGACAGGCGTTTGCCCCAGGGGCTGTACTGGTACGACTTGGTGAGCTCGCCGGCGACCTCTTCGTTCAGCACTTCGCCGGACAGGCCGAGGTAGGTGAAGTCGGTGGTCTTGCCGTCCGCTGTCTTCGAGGCGGTGCGGTCCAGGGGGTCGAAGGTGTACGTGGTGGACTTCATCGCGCCGGTGTCGTCCATCTTCTGGGACTCCACGACGTGGTCGAAGCCGTCGTACACGCTGCGGGAGATGACCTTGCCCTGCGATGTCACCGACTGCTGGCGGCCGAAGGGGTCGTAGTTGTAGTCGGCCGTGACGCCGGATGTCGTCGCGGTCAGCAGCCGGTTGCGGTCGTAGTGATATGTGGTGCTGGTGCCCTTGACCGTCTGACTGATGACGTTGGCGTTGTCGTCGTGGACGTAGGTTTCCGTGCCGGCGCCATTGCCCGTCTTGACCGACTTGGTGAGCCGGTTGGCCGGGTCGTAGGAGTAGTCGGTCGTGGAGTCGAGGTACGCCGTGTGGTTGTCGGCGTTCATCTTCTTCGCGACGTCCTGTGCCTTGTTGCCGTTGGGGTCGTAGGCGTAGGTGTGGGAGGCGACCAGCGTGGTGCCGTCGGCCTTCTTCTCGACCGTCGACTTCAGCGCGCCGTCGAGGTAGTAGGCGAAGTCGACGGTGTTGTCGTTGGCCTTGGTCTCCTTCAGCTTCTGGCCGCGGTCCGTGTATGTGTACGACGTCACCTTCGGGTCGGTGTCCGTCGCCGTCTTACCGACCGACACCGTCTTGACCAGTTCGCGCAGGTCGTAGGTGTACGCGGAGTGCTGGGTCGGGTGGGTGACCGTCTCGGGCTGGCCGTTGGCGTCGTAGGTGTACGACGTCGCCTTCTTCTCCGTACCGGACAGCGACTCCGTGACCTTCTGGACCTGGTTGAGGCCCGTGTAGGCGACGGTGTAGGCGTCGATCCGCGCCCCGGAGGAGGTGTCGTCGATCGACGTCAGGTTGCCATTGACGTCGTAGGCGTAGGTGAAGGTCTTCTTCTCGTTGTCGGTGTCCGCGGAGTTGTCACGGACCAGCTTGACCGCGTCGGCCACTACGGTGCCGGCGCTGTTCTGCTCCAGATTCAGCTCGGTGTCCTCGCCCGTGGACCCTGCGACGCAAGGAAGGTGCAAGGCTCAGCCTCGTGGAATCCGTCACCGTTTGTTCGGTGCATCATCTGCAAAAGCCAGCGGTCAGCCTGAACCTTTTCCTCCGCCGTCCCGAGGCCGGCCTCGTACAGCGCGGCGACCACCCACATTGCGGGAACGCGGCCCCCTTGCGCGGCGACCAGGTACCACTTGAAGGCGTCTTCCTCTTCGTCCCGCGCATTATGGGGCGTCCCTGAGGCATGCTCGCTGTTGGCTGATCAGTACGGTCGGAAACTTCGAGGACGCAGCAGGCGGGCTCGCCGATGGATTCGACGGGCCCGCCGGGACTGGCTATTCACTCACCAGGAGACAGACACCTGTCATGTTCCGTGTGGTGTGCAGGCGTCATTCATGGGTCAGGGTCCGAACATTCCGGCGTACGGATCCGGCTCGCCCGTCCAAGGGTCCAGTCCGGCTTCCCACCTGCGTTCTTCCTCGTCGCGGTTGAGGAAAACCGCTGACTCCCGTCCCCAGAGTGAGAGATCGCCGAGAGGGCATTCGTCGAAGTCTCCCCGCAGGACGCGCACGAGGAATTGCACCATCCCGCAGTCGTAACGACGCCACAGACCGTCGTCCCTGTTGTACACCAGGACGGGCCACCTGCCCGGGTCCTCGTCCGAGGCATCCCAGCAGAGAAGGTCGGCGCTCGCGTCTCCACCCCAGGCGATCAGCTCAGGGCGGGCCTCCGCGAGCTCGGGGGCCTTTCGCACCCACGACCAGGCCTCTCGGGCCACCTCGGTCTCGTTGGCCATGTCGGAGTTCTCCGTCACCGTCCCTCTTGGCTCCGGTTTCAGGACCTCCATATAGTTCCCGATCGAGCCGTACCCGTAGACGTCGATGAACCGACAGTAGTCGGAGGGGAACTGCTTGCCCCAGGACCGGCCGAATTGGTCCCAGTCGACCGACGCGTTGCTCGGTGCCGTGGGCGGCATCGCCTGTCGCAGCTCGTCCAGCTCGTCTTCCCCGGTCACGTCTTCCTCCTCAGGGTGAGCATCATGACATCCCTCCGACAGGTACCTGACGACCTGTGTTGTGGTCCACGAACGAACCGAGGTTTCGCCCCCTGAGATCGTTGGACACGAATGTGGGTGCGACCACGGTCTGTAGTACCCCAGTTTCGGGGTCGATGCCGTAAGCACTCATGTGAAACCCGGTAGGTACCGTCCTGCGGCCACTGTAGCTCGGCCGCACCGTGTAGTAGACGTCCAGGTTCGCGTTGACGGCGTCCATGACCTTCTGCTCGTAGTAGGCCATGTGCTTGTCGCCCTGTCGGGAACCTTTCTGCTTTGCATTGGCCCCGCGTGCACATGTGGCCAGGTTGTGCGGGTCGGTACCGGACCCGCCCAACTGATTGGCGAGGAGGTGACACGCGTTGATGTTCTCTCGCACCGGTTTGGCCCCCAGGTGGGCGGCGACCCTCTGCGCCCACCGGTAGCCCGGCGGCGCGAAGACGCTGGTATTTGTCTCCGTGCCCTTCTTCAGCGTCGCCTTGTTGAGGCAGGACGTCATATAGGTGGCACGGTTGCCGTTCTTCTTGTCCAAGGCCCCATGCTCGACCCAACCGCAGCTGCTGGAGCCGTTGTCCCCCGACCGCGGCTTGGGGGTGGGCTTAGGGGTGGGCTTGGGTGCCGGCTCCGGTTCGTCGGACCCGGACGAGTCGTCGTCGGCCCTGTCCGCCACTTCCGAGGCCACCGTGACCACACCGGCCGTGACGATGGTTGCCCCCACCAGGGCCACGGTCGCCTCGGCCACGGGTATCGCGGCGAGCAGGAAGAAGAAGTGGCCGTCGACCTCCACGCTGCTAGTGGGGTTACCACCGGTGAAGGCGTAACGGTTGCCGGTGAAGGGGTCGGTGCCGAGCCCCATGTCGGCGAGGGCGCCGTTGTACATGTCCCGGGTGGTGAAGCGGTTGAGCCCCGGGTCGTAGTCGCGGAAGCCCATGTCGTAGGTGCCGGACTGGGCGTCCCAGCGCTTGGAGTTGTAGCGGTAGGGGTTGTAGTCCTCCTTGGTGGGGTCGGTGGTGTCGGGCTTGTCGATGCCGGTGAACTCGGATGTGTCGTCCGAACCGTAGGCGGTGTAGCCGTAGGTGGCCTTCGTGTCGCCGTTCTTGTCCGTCAGGGTTTCGACGTCGGTGTGGCTGTTGTAGCCGTAGTAGCCGTCCTCCGTCGTACCGTCCGTGTTGTGCTTGACCTGCGACAGGCGCTCGCCCCACGGGCTGTACTGGTACGACTTCGTCAGCTGACCGGCGACCTCCTCGGTCAGTACCTCATCGGACAGACCGAGGTAGTTGAACTGGGACGTCTTGCCGTCGGCAGTCTTGGATACGGTGCGATCGAGCGGGTCGAAGGTGTAGGTGGTGGACTTCATCACGCCGGCGCCGTCCCTCGTCTGGGACTCGATGACGTGGTCGAAGCCGTCGTAGATGCTCCGCGAGACGATTTGACCGCCGCTGGTGACGGATTCCTGGCGGCCGAACGGGTCGTAATTGAAGGTGGACGTGGCCCCCGAAGTCGTGGAGGTCAGCAGCCGGTTACGGTCGTAGGTGAAGGTCGTGGACGTGTCCTTGACCGTCTGGCTGATGACGTTGGCGTTGTCGTCGTGAACGTACTTCTCGGTGGCGGCCCCGTTGCCGGTCTTGACCGACTCGGACAGCCGGTCGACCGGGTCATAGGTGTAGTTGGTGGTGGAGTCGAGATATGCCGTGTGGTTGTCGGCGTTCATCTTCTTCGCCACGTCCTGCGCCTTGTTGCCGTTGGCGTCGTAGGCGTAGGTGTGCGACGAGACGAGAGTGCCGTTCGGCTTCTTCTCCTCCTGGGTCCGCAGCACGCCGTCGAGGTAATAGGTGTAGTCGACGGTGTTGTTGTTGGCCTTCGTCTCCTGCCGTATCTGGCCGCGGTCCGTGTAGGTGTACGACGTCACCTTCGGCGAGGTGTCGCTCGCGCTCTTGCCGACGGAGACCGTCTTGACCAGCTCACGCACGTCGTAGGTGTACCTGGCGTACTGGTCGGGGTGGGTGACCGTCTCGGGTTGACTGTTGGCGTCGTAGGTATAGGTGGTAGAGGTCTTCTCCTCACCCGCCAGCGCCTCGGTGATCTTCTGGACCTGGTTCAGGCCCGTGTAGGTGACTGTGTACGAGTCGATCTTCGTCCCGGACGAGGTGTCGTCGATCGACGTCAGGTTGCCGTTGACGTCGTAGGCGTAGGTGAAGGTGTGCTTCTCCGTGTCCGCGTCGCCGGAGTTGTCGCGCACCAGCTTGACTCCGTCGGCCACGACGGCGCCGCCGCTGCTCTGGAACAACTGGAGCTTGGACGCGTTGCCCTGCGTGAAGGTGTACGTGCCGAGCGGGACCCAGGTGCCGGCCCCGGTGGCCTGGCTGACGGTCTTGTCCGTGCTCCCGCCTGCGTGCGTGACCGTGTACTTCGCCGTCGTCGTAGCGCCGGTGACCTGCGGGAATTTGACGTAGGCGGTGTAGGTGCCGTCCCTGGGGATGTTCAGCGTCCAGGTGAACGCGTCCGACCCGGTTCCTGAGGCGTGCACCTGGTGGTCGTAGCCCTGCTGTCCGGCGACGCTGGCCTTGGTCCAGGTGCCGGTGGAACTGGTGTTCTGGGTGTCGGAGTTATCGACGAGCGGGACGGCGCTGCCCACCGGCACACCGTCGTCGGTCTTCGACTTCAGCTTGCCGTTCGGGTAGTACGTCCAGCCCATCGTGCGCTTGAGGGAGCCGCCCGCCGAGCTCAGGGTCCTGGCTGTCTGCTGTCCCAGCTCGTTGTAGCCGTAGGTGGTGGTGATGTCCCACGGGTCGGTCGACGACTTGATCCACCCGTTGTCGAAGTAGTCGACGGTGGAGTCGTTCCGAACCGTCTGGCCCTCCGACGGTGGCAGCGAGGTCTTGGTGACCCGGCCCACCTTGTCGTAAGTAGTCTGGGTGTAGACGTTCGGGCTGTTGTAACGGGTGTCCGCCGGGTCGTACGGCTGGAACTGCTTGACCGGGCGGTTCAGCGCGTCGTACTCGGTACGCGCGGTGAACGCCGTGGTCGTCCCGGCCTCGACGGCCCGCGGGGTGATCACCTTGGTGGTGTTGCCGACCTGGTCGTACTCGTACCGGGTCGTGCGGTACGTGATCGGGCCGGTACCGTCGTGCGGAACCTTGACCTCGGTCTGCTTGCCCCGCTCGTCGTAGCTGACCGTGGTGGTGTTGTTCTCGGCGTCCGTCGTGGAGACGACCAGCGAGTCCTTGTCGTAGGACTGCTTCGTGGTCTGGCCGGCCGCGTCCGTGGTGACCGTGGCCCGATGGTTGAGGTCGTAGGCCGTTTTGACTGTGAAGTCGGCCGGGTCAGCGGTCGCGTTCTTCTTCGGGTCGATGACGGTGGTGACGTTGCCGACGTTGTCGTATTCGTAGGACAGCTTGTCCTTTGCGGCATTGACCACGGAGGACAACTGGTAGATCTCGTTGTAGGTGTTGGTGGTGACGTAGTCGTCGGGAACTGCGGTGGTAGCAGTGCCCTTGGGCTCCGTGGTCGTCTTCAGGTGACCGGTCTTGTCGTAGGTGTAGGTCGTCCTCTTCTCAGGACCGGTCGGGGTGTCCTTCGGCGCGGTGGCCGAGGTGATCTGGTCCGCAGCGTCGTACACCGCTGCGGACACCGCGCCGTTGGGCGCCGTGGACGTGGTGACATTGTCGTTGGCGTCGTACACGGGCGCCGGAGTGGTGATCAGCTCACCTGCCGCCTGGTCCTTCGGCACCGTGCTGACCAGCGGTCGGCCGAACGTGTCATACGTCTGCGTGGTCTTCTTGCCCAGGGCGTCGGTGACCTCGCGGACCTGTCCGCGCTCGTCGTAGACGAACGTCGCCGACTCGCCCAATGCGTCCGTGATCGTCGCCGGGTAGCCCGTCGGGCCGAAGTCGCTGTACGTCGTCGGGTTTCCGTTGGCGTCGACGGCCTTGGTGAGCTGGCCGTAGGAGTCGTACTCGTACGACGTCGTGTAGTCGCCCGCCGTAGCAGTCGCCACGCCCTTGGGGTCGGTGACCGTCTTCAGGTTGCCGAAGGCGTCATAGCCGAACTGCCAGGCGCGGCCCTCGGGGGAGCTCTTGCGCCACAGGTCGGCGGCGTAGCCGTCGGCGCGGGTCTGGTACTCGTACCTCGCCGTGTCGGCGGGCCACTTGGAGGTGTCCGTCACACAGGTGGTCGCCTGGTCGGGCACGCCCGTCTTGTTGTTCTCGGCGTCACGCGACCAGAGCGGGTAGCCGGTCTTCTGGTCGTAGCAGTACGCGGTCTTGGCGCCGTTGGCCTCCTCCAGGTAGGTGACGTTGTTGTCCGCGTCCCAGCTCATCTTGGTGGTCTGGGACTTGGCGTTGGTGGTCTGGACGGGGCGGCCGTAGTCGTCGGTGACGTACTTCGTCGCGTGGGACTCGGCGTCCGTCACGGTGGTGTCCGTGAACTTGGGGTTCGCGGTGTTCGCCGCGTACGTGTAGCCGGTGTTCCCGCCGAGGCGGTCGGTGACGGTCTTCGTCCACCAGTGGTACTTGGGGTCGTCACCGTTCTGCGGGGCGTAGTACGCCAGGTCGGTGCCGTTGCCGCGCGGGTCGGTGACGGTGACCAGTTTGACGTTCTTGTTGCCCTGGGTGGCGTCGTAGGTGAACTTGAAGGTCTTCGGCTGGTCGGAGCCGCTGCCGTCGACCATGCGGCCGAGCAGGCCCTTCTCGGTGTAGTAGAAGGAGATCTTGCGGCCCGAGATGTCCGTCATGGACGCCACGTGGTCGTAGATCTTGGAGTTGGTGAGGTTGGTGCCCGAGACCAGGGCGCCGCTGTCGTCGACGTACGAGTACGTCGCGTCGCCCTTGAGGTAGTAGCCGACGCGCAGCGACTTCCGGCCCGCGGGGTCGGTGATGTACTTGAGGAACTTGGTCGGCTTGTTGTTGGACCTGCGTTCCTCGTACGTGTACGTCTGCGTGTTGCCGTTCTTGTCGACCACCGAGGTCAGGTAGCCGTCGCAGCCGAAGAGGAAGCGGGTGCCGTCCGGGCGCAGCATCGTCCAGGCGTCCGGGACCGGGTCCTTGGTGGGCTTGCAGTCCAGGCCGTCCTTCATCGACAGCCGGTAGTGGACGCCCGCCGGGGCCTTGAAGGTGCCGTCGGCCTGCTTGTGGAAGACGTGCGTGGTGCCGTCGCCGTCCGGCAGGCGGACCTCGGTGGGGTTGGGGTTGGGGTGGAAGTCCAGCGGTGTGCCCAGGCGGATGGGGCCTGCCAGCTGCGCCGACCAGCCCGCGCCCGAGACCGTGTCACTGGTGTCGAGTGAGTTGTAGGAGAAGCGCGCGAACGTCGTCAGACCGCGTCCGGGGTTGGTGAACGCGTTGTAGGACCAGACGCTGTTGCCGGAGGACAGGTTGTTCATCACCGTCGAGCCGGCGCCGGTGTTCTTGCCGGTGTAGGAGTAGAACTTCTCCAGGCCGAGCTGGTTGGAGGTCGGGTCCTCGACCGCCACGCTCTGCTTCAGCGACGGGATGCCGCCGGTGCCGGCCGACAGCCAGCTGCCGTCGGCAATCTTGCGGACGTCCCAGCCGAGCACGTACTCGCCGCGCTTGTTGCCCGAGTCCGAGTTGACGGGTGTGGCGACCTTCGCCTGGATCGTGGCCGACTGGCCGGGCAGCAGCCTCGGGATCGGGGTGGCGAGCTGGTTGCCGCCGGTGGTGACGTCCGTGCCGTCGGGCAGCTTCCAGGTGTAGGACAGCTCACGCTCGCCCGCCACCCACTCCGCGGAGGTGGTGTTGGTGACCGTGAAGTCCACCGTGTAGGTGGTGTTCGGGGTCATCCGGGACGGCGTCTGCGGGGCGTAGTACGTGTCCTCCGTGGTGGAGTCGACGTAGATGACCTGCATGTACGGACGCAGCTGGGGGTCGGCCGTCTCGGCGGACAGGAACAGGGTGCGCTCCTGCGGGCCGGCGGAGGACTCGTCCTTCAGCTTGACGGCGACGCCCTTGTTGCCGGCAGGGTCGTCGATCCAGCCCTGCATCAGGCTGGTGGCGTCCCACTCGCGGCGGCCGACGTCCGCCACCCGGCCGACGGTGCTGGAGACCGCCGGGGACATGTCACCGCCGGCGCTGCTCCAGGTGATGGTGGAGGTGGCGTTGCTCCACGTGGCCTGGGTCTCGTTGAAGTCCCGCGTCAGGGCGTGGAGTTCGTAGAGCGCCCCGTCGGTGTCGGTGGTGGTCTCCGCACCCCACAGGAACATGCGGTTGTTGATCACGGTGGCGGTCGACGGGATACCGGTGGTGGGGAACTTCAGCACGGCGCGGGTCGTGCCGTAGGTGCCGGAGTTGTTACCGACGCTCAGCCACTTCTGGCCCACGCCCCAGGACTGGATGGTGTCCTGGTTGGTGGACGGCTGCTGGGAGGAGAGCGTGGTGTCGGTGACGCCGCCCTGGCTGCCCTGGATGATCTTCATCGTCCGGCCGGCCTTCGGGATGCCCACGATGCGGGTCGGCGACCCGAGCAGTTCCCCGCTCTTGGTCTTCACCGCGATCTGGTAGTAGTACGACTTCCCGATCTCGTTGGCCGCCGAGTCCGGGGTCGGAACCGCGGTGGTGTCCGTGTACGTGGTGGCCGACGAGCTGATCGGCGCGATCAGGGTCGCCGCCGACGGCGTGAACGCCTGCTGCGTGGAGCGGTGCAGCTGGTACTCCACGATGTCCTGGCCGGTGTCCCCGCTGGTGTTGGTGTACGCCTTCCACGACAGCTCCGGGCCCGTGGAGTGCACCACGGTCGGGGAGTTCAGCGCCGTGCCGACCTTGCCGTAGGTCACCGTCAGGCGGGGGATGCTGGAGGTCTCGCCGCCGTAGGAGCCGTCACCGGCCTCGTAGCGGGGGCCGCCGAGCGGGCCGGTGGACGACTCGTCCTTCGCCGCCAGCACGAAGCCGTGGTTGGCGGCGGTGCCGCTCACCCACTTCTGCACCGTGTCGGCGACCGGGAACTCGTGCCACTGGTTGTACTCGCCCGTGTTCTTGACGATCTGGGCCGGGTTCACCAGGCGCACGGCGTCCGCGATCACCGCGGTCGACGTCGACGCGGGACCGTCGCCGAGGACGATCTTGCCAACCGTGCCCTTGGTGAAGGGCAGCTGGCCGCCGCCGTTCAGCGACGTCCAGACACCGTTGGTGCCGGCCGACTGGTCGACGGTGAACGTCTGCGTGCCGTCCCGGTGCGTCACCGTGTACGGGGCGTTCGTCGCCCGGTCGGTGGCCGCGACGTAGTGCACGTCCACGCGGTAGGTGGCGGTGTCGGTGACCTTCGGCTGCCAGGTGTACGTGTCACCGGCGACCGCGTCCTTGTTGTAGCGGTAGTCCTGGCCGATCGCGTACTGCGTCAGCGTCGACCCGGACGCGGGCCAGGAGCCGGTCGCGGCCGTGGTGCCCGCGTCCCCGTCGTCGACCTGGACGCTCGTGCCGGACAGCTCGCCCACCAGCCCGGACGTGTTCGACCAGGTGGCCGTCGACTCGTCCCAGGCGCCGGTCGCGCGGTGCGCCTCGATGGTGACGTCGTTGCCGTTGGTGGTGTGCGACTGGTCGAAGTAGACGCCCAGCCGGGCGCCGTCGACCTTCACCCCGGCCGGGATCTCGTCCAGCGGAAACTTCAGCAGCGAACGCGCCTGGGCGGTGGAGGAGGTCTTGCCGACCGCCAGCTTCCACGAGGAGTTGAAGTTCACGCCCGGCTGGTCCGACAGGACCATGGCGTCCTGCGAACCCGACGGCGACGGCGCGATCGTGATCGTCGGGTCGATCACGACCGGATACTGCCGCTCCTTCGCCGCCAGCCACTTCGCGTCCGGCGTGACCGTCAGCTTCCAGCCGTCACCGTCACGGACCAACTTCTGCGTGACGTCCGCGCTGTACGCGTACCCGTACGGCGACGAGGCCGACTTTCTCGCGTCCGTCATGTACGGGGCCGGTATCACCAGCACCGGCGTGTTCGGCAGCTCACCGAAGAACGCGATCGAGCCGTCCTTGCGCGCCTTCGGCGTCAGGCCCTCGGTGTCCAGGGTGAAGGTGTACGTCACCGGGCCGGCGGGCCGCTCGGCGAGGGTGATGTTCTCCTTCACCCGGCCGGGACCGACCTCGTAGGACAGGTCCGCGCCGCCGACCGCGTCCTTGTAGGTGACGGTGTCGCCCTTGGCCTCCGGCTTCAGGGAGCCGCGCGCCCCCCGCAGGCCGAGGGTGACCGACTGACCCCCCTCCGCCGTCTCGAACCGCAGCAGCCGGTCCGGGTCCGACCCGAACCAGCTACGGCCGGTGTTGGCCGTGTTGGCGAAATCGAAGCCCTTGGCCCTCGTCCCCGTCACCCGGGTGTCGATCGCCTTCCACGCCTTCGAGGACGGGTCCCTGTACGCGGTCGGGGCGGCCGTCAGCTCCGCCTCGACGCGGCCGTCGGACAGCTCCCAGAAGCGGGCCGACGGGGTGCGGCGGGAGGTGAGTTCCTTGACCCGCTTCGCCTTCGGGGCGTTCTTCCCCTTGGCCAGTTTCTGCCGGTCGGCCACGGGCCGGTCACCGTACGACGGCGGCTCGGGCTTTCCCTCCTCGTCGTCTCCGAACCAGCCGGAGACCGTATCGAGAAACCCCTTGTCCTCGCTCTTTCCGGGCTCGGACGGCGGGGCCGCATAAGCGACTTGCGGCAGGAGTGTGCCCGCAATCGCCGCGGCCACCAGACAGGAGAGATATCTCCTGTACGGCACCTTCACGTGCATACCTTTCGACATCGGCGGCCCTCCCCGCCGAACGCGAAAAGGGCGCGCCGAACGAGCCGGCGCGGAGAATCCCGCACGGCTTGGTGCATGGCTGTGCAGCACCTCGCGAGCAGGTGAGAAACCGGTCGCGGGGCGCGGCGGCGGGATTATTGGCAAGCTCGCTGACGCCTTGTCAAGTGAAAGGACATTGAGGGCATTTGGAGGGCCGAACGCCAATGTTTCGCCCCTTTATGTCCGCCCGCTCGCGCGGCACGTTCCGGGTGGTGTATAACCGCCCGGTTCAACTTCAGTTGCATGTCGCATCGATCCGGACCAGGGAAAGCCGAGCCCCGTTCATGTCAGCCAATGAATTCACGGATAACAAAGAGAACGGCACAGCGAACGGCGCACCGAGCGATGCCAGGAACGGCGCACCGAGCGATACCGGGAACGGCGTCGGCGGCAAGGACACGAGCGGCGCCGGCAGAGCCGTTGTGCTGATCGCCGCCGTCCTGCTGCTCGCCTGCGCGGGCCTTGTCGGCTACGGACTGCTCGACACCGAGGAGGAGCCGGGGAAGCCCTCGACGCCGACCGCCGCCGTGACCTACGAGGTCACCGGCGACGGCACGGCCGAGATCTCCTTCCTCGGCCGGAACGAGGACGGCACGGCGACCGTCGTCCGGGACGCCGAACTGCCCTGGAAGCGCACGGTCCAGGTGCCGCTCGGCACGGCCCCCACCGTGGCGATCGTCCTCGGCGAGAAGGGCGGACAGGCCTCCTGCACGCTCGCGGTCCGCGGCAAGCACGTCCAGCGGGCCACCGCCACGGACGCGTTCGGGCGGGCGACCTGCGCGGGCGCACTGCCCGCCGGCGGCAACTGATCACGACGTACACACATCATGAGGGGTGGGCATGAGCCCGAGGGGAATCCGCGCACGGCGTCCGAGGGTGCCGAAGCGCACGATATGGCTGGCGGCCGGTGTCGTCGTCCTGGCGGGTACCGGGGTGACGGCGGTGTCCGTGACCGGCGGCTCCGGGGGGAGCGGTGCCGACGACGCGTCCCGTCCCGCGCAGGCGCACACGCTGTCGCTGGACGGCAAGGACCCGAAGAAGCGCGAACTGCCGCGCACGGACACACAGTTGTTCTCCCTCGTCGGCGTCTCCTGGGAGGACGGCGCCGACGACTTCGAGGGCACCGCGCAGATCCGTACCCGCGGTGCGGAGAGCGGCACGTGGACGGACTGGCGGGACCTCGACTTCGGCATCCGGGCACCGGAGACGGAGGAGGGTGACGCCTCGCGCGTCCGCGGCGCCTCGGAGCCGCTGTGGGTGGGACCGTCGGACGCGGTCGAGGCCCGGGTGGTGGCCGGCGGCAAGGAGACGGCCGTGCCGGACGCCCTGCGGCTCGACATGATCGACCCGGGTGACGAGAAGGGCGGCAAGGGGCAGGGCAAGGGCGGCGGTAACGGCGGCAAGGGGAACGGCAAGGGCAAGCCCTCCACCGAGCCGGGCACCGGCGAGAGCGCCACCGCCACAGCCACCGCCGGTGCCACGCCCTCCGGCGAGGACACCGCGCCGACCACCGCGCCCGAGGAGCCGGCCGAGCCGCCCCAGGAACCCACGGAGGCTCCGGCCACCGAGCAGCCGGCCCCCTCCGACGCCCCGGCCACCTCCGAGGAGCCGGCTCAGGAGCCGACGGCGACAGAGCCCGATGCGCCCGCGCCGAGCGAGGAGCCGACCACCGAACCGGCCCTCCCGGGCGAGGAGCCGACGGCCCCCGCGCCCTCGGACGCACCGACGCAGGAGCCGACGGAAGACCCCGCCGCCCCCGCGCCGAGCGAGGAGCCGGCCACGGAGCCCACCCCGGCCCCGACCGCCGAGCCCACGGCGGAGCCGAGCACCGGGCCGGACCCGAGCGGGTCCACGTCACCGGTCGCTCCCGCCGCCCCCGCGATCGTCAGCCGCGCCGACTGGGGCGCGGACGAGTCGCTCGTCGTCGACCCGCCCTCCTACCTGGACACGGTCGACGCGGTCTTCGTCCACCACACGGCGGGCACCAACGACTACGACTGCGCCGACTCGGCGGCGATCGTCCGGGGGATCCTCACGTACCACGTGGAGACCAACGGCTGGAGCGACATCGGCTACAACTTCTTCGTCGACAAGTGCGGCACGGTCTTCGAGGGCCGGGCGGGCGGCGTCGACAAGCCGGTCCGCGGCGCCCACACCTACGGCTTCAACGGCTACTCGGCCGGTGTCTCACTCCTCGGTGACTACGAGAACGGCGGCACGCCGACCGCAGCGGCCAAGAAGGCCATCGCCGACCTCTCGGCCTGGAAGCTGGGCCTGCACGGCGTCGACCCGGAGGCGCAGGTGACGCTGACCGCCGCCGGCGACACCGGGGTCTACGACACCGGCGAGCAGGCCACGCTGAACACGATCTCCGGCCACCGCGACGGGTACGCGACGCTCTGCCCGGGCGCCGCGCTTTACTCGGCGCTCCCGGAGATCCGCGGTGCGGCCGGCGCGTCGGTGTACGGGAGCCGGCCGGAGAAGTGAGAGGGCGCCCGGTCCGCGCGTCGCTGCGGGTGCGCGCGGACCGGGGCCGTATGCGGGGAGCCCCCGGAGGGGGCTCAGTGGGCGGAGGACGCCAGCGGGCGCTGCTTCAGCGCCGCGGTGTGCGCGTCCATCCGCTCGGCGGCCAGGATCGCCGCCGCCGTGTCCGCGCGGGACGCGGCGACGACCAGGGCGCGCCCGGCGAGCGCGTGCGCCTTCCTGTGCAGGGCCGTCGCGTCCGGCTCGCGGCCGCGCGTGGACGTCGTCGCACGGGCCGGCGTACGTCCTCCCCGCAGGCGGGTGATCTCCTGGGTGAGCCGCTCGGCCGCGGTGTCCAGATCGGCCGAAGGCGCCGCCGCCCGCAGCTCGTCGGTGACGGCGAGCAGCGCGGCGAGATGGCCCGCGAGCTGGATGTCCAGCTCCTCCTCGCGGGACCTGTGGGGGAAGTCGTCGGGGCCGGCCATCGTGCTGTGGACCGACTTGGAGCGGATCGGTTCGTACATGGATGGCCTCCTGGGTGCTGACAGGAAGCCATCCTAGCTTAGATTCTGTCTAAAGTTGAGTTGTAGTCGAAAGTGATCAATCCTCAGTACCGAGTGCGAAAAGCTCAGTGCTGGCTGTAGCCGTCCAGGAAGCGTGCGATGCGGCCCACCGCGTCCCGCAGGTCCGTGGCCGAGGGCAGCGTGACCACGCGGAAGTGGTCCGGCTCCGGCCAGTTGAAGCCGGTGCCCTGCACGACCATGATCTTCTCGCGGCGCAGCAGGTCCAGCACCATCCGCCGGTCGTCCTTGATCTTGAAGACCTCGGGGTCCAGGCGCGGGAACAGGTACAGCGCACCCTTCGGCTTCACACAGCTCACGCCCGGGATCTGGGTCAGCAGCTCGTACGCCACGTCCCGCTGCTCGCGCAGCCGTCCGCCCGGCAGGACCAGGTCCTTGATCGTCTGGCGGCCGCTGAGCGCCGCGACCACCCCGTGCTGGCCCGGCATGTTCGCGCACAGGCGCATGTTCGCCAGGATCGTCAGGCCCTCGATGTAGGAGTCGGCGTGGGCGCGCGGGCCCGAGATCGACATCCAGCCCACCCGGTAGCCGGCCACCCGGTACGCCTTCGACATGCCGTTGAAGGTGAGGGTGAGCAGGTCGGGGGCGACCTTGGCGGTCGGGGTGTGCACGGCGTCGTCGTAGAGGATCTTGTCGTAGATCTCGTCCGAGCAGACCATCAGGTTGTGGCGGCGGGCGATGTCGGTGAGGCCCTTGATGACCGCCTCGTCGTAGACCGCGCCGGTCGGGTTGTTCGGGTTGATGATGACGAGGGCCTTGGTGCGGTCGGTGACCTTGCGCTCCACGTCGGCGAGGTCCGGCATCCAGTCGGACTGCTCGTCGCAGCGGTAGTGCACCGCCGTGCCGCCGGACAGGGAGACGGCCGCCGTCCACAGCGGGTAGTCCGGGGCGGGGACCAGCACCTCGTCGCCGTCGTCCAGCAGGCCCTGCATCGCCATCACGATCAGCTCGGACACGCCGTTGCCGATGAAGACGTGCTCGACGTCGGTCTCGATGCCGAGGGTCTGGTTGTGCATGACGACGGCCCGGCGCGCGGCCAGCAGGCCCTTCGCGTCGCCGTAGCCGTGCGCCGACGACACGTTGCGGAGGATGTCCTCGAGGATCTCGGGCGGGCATTCGAAGCCGAACGCCGCCGGGTTGCCCGTGTTCAGCTTGAGGATGCGGTGACCGGCAGCTTCCAGCCGCATCGCCTCCTCGAGCACCGGGCCCCGGATCTCGTAACAGACGTTGGCGAGCTTGGTCGACTGGATCACCTGCATGCTGGGAGCTTACGGCCCGGTATGGCCCTTCGGGCCGTGTTTTCCGCCACGTGAGACGCGTCGGTTCGGGTGGTTTTGTCCTGCGCGTGGTTCTCCGCGTGACGATCATGGGCGCGCGCCTCCATCACCTCCACACCCAGCCTCCCCACGCCCGGCCCCTCTTTTCGCAGGTCCGCGGGTGAACCTGTAGGCCGTCCCGCGTCCGGCCGCCGGGAGGGCGCGTCATGTCCGTCGGCCGCGGGACGAGCGCTGCCCCGCCGTCACCGAAGGTCGTCACCGGGAAAAACGGGTCCTTGCCCGCCCGGCGCGCCCATGATGACAATGCGCATGACAATTTTTGTGGGTGGTCGGAGTGATCCGGCCGCCCGACGCCGCATTGAGGGGACCCCCATGAGAAAACCTCTCGTCGTCGCGCTCTGCGCCCTGGCACTCGCCGGCGCGGGCGCGACCCCCGCGGTCGCCGCCGCGCCATCCCCCACGGGCGCGGACACGACCACGGGCACGGCCCCGGCCACGTCGCTGACGGGCATCGTCAACGACACGGTCGGGGCCGTCGCGGACACCCTGTCGGGGCTCACCGCGAAGAACTCGGGCGCGGTGAACTTCGCGGGCACCGTCTCGCTGAGCAACTGTTCCGGCTCCGTCGTCCGCATGCCGGACTCGGCCGCCTCCGACCCGGCGCTGGTCCTCACCAACGGCCACTGCCTGGAGAGCGGCTTCCCCGCGCCCGGCCAGGTCATCACCGACCAGGCGTCGAGCCGCACCTTCGGGCTGCTGAACGCCTCGGGCACCAAGGTCGCCACCCTGCGCGCCGACCGGCTGGTCTACGCGACCATGACCGACACGGACGCGGCGATCTACCGCCTGAACACGACGTACGCGCAGATCAAGAGCTCGTACGGGATCGACCCGCTCACCCTCAGCAGCTCCCGCCCCGCCGCCGGCACCGCCATCAGCGTGGTCTCCGGCTACTGGAAGCGGATCTACAGCTGCTCCGTCGACGGCTTCGTCCACCGGCTGAAGGAGGGCGACTGGACCTGGAAGGACTCGGTCCGCTACACCTCCGCCTGCAACACCATCGGCGGCACCTCCGGCTCCCCGGTGGTCGACGACGCCACCGGAAAGGTGGTCGCCGTCAACAACACCGGCAACGAGGACGGCGCCCGCTGCACGGTCAACAACCCGTGCGAGGTCGACGAGAACGGCGCTGTCACGGTCCGCCAGGGCATCAACTACGCCCAGCAGACCTACCCGTTCACCTCCTGCTTCACCACCGGCAACCGCCTCGACCTGAGCGCGAGCGGCTGCACCGTGCCCAAGCCCTGACGGGCCCGGCGGGGCGGGCGGTCAGCGCGGAGTCCTGCGCACCGCCCGCCCCGCCAGCACGTCCGTGCGCCGCCCGTCCTCGATCACGAACCGCCCGTCGACCAGCACGTACGGAATGCCCGTGGGCAGCGTGCGCGGCTCGGCGAAGGTCGACCCGGCGTCCACCGTCCGCGGGTCGAACAGCACCAGGTCCGCCTTGTACCCCTCGCGGACCAGCCCCCGGTCCGGCAGCCGCAGCCGCGCCGCCGGGCGCGAGGTCAGATGGGCCACGCACTCCTCAAGCGACAGCACCCCCAGCTCCCGCACGTAGTGGCCGAGGTAGCGGGGGAACGTCCCGTACGCCCGCGGGTGCGGCTTCGCGCCCTGCAGGATGCCGTCCGAGCCGCCCGTGTGCACCCGGTGGCGCATGATCGCCCGTACGTTCTCCTCGTGGCCCACGTGCTGGAGGATCGTCGGCGCGAGCCGGTCCTTCAGCAGCAGCTCCCGCGCCACCGTCCACGGGCTCTCGCCGCGCGCCCGCGCCGACTCCAGCACCGTACGGCCCACGTACTCGTCCAGCGCAGGGTCGCCCACCCCGGAGATCTCGATCGTCTCCCACTCCACCGGCACGCCGTGGCAGCCGTCCGAGCCGGTGACCTCCAGGTCGTGCCGGATCCGCTCCGCCGTCGCCTCGTCCGAGAGCCGCCGCAGGATCTCCTCGGGGCCGCCTTCGCTCGCCCAGCTCGGCAGCAGCGCCACCAGGGTCGTGCAGCCCGGGGTGTACGGATAGGTGTCCAGGGTGATGTCGGCGCCCGCGTCCAGCGCCTCGTCCAGCAGCGCCAGCAGCTCGGGGGCCCGGCCCTTGTTCACGCCGAAGTTCATGGTGGCGTGCGCCAGATGCAGCGGGCAGCCCGCCTCCCGCGTGAGGGCCACCATCTCCGCGTACGCCTCCAGCGCGCCGGCGCCGTAGGAGCGGTGGTGCGGGCAGTAGTAGCCGCCGTACGACGCCACCACCCGGCACAGCTCGGTCAGTTCGGCGTCCGGGGCGTACATCCCGGGCGTGTACGTCAGCCCCGACGACATCCCGACCGCGCCCTGCTCCATGCCCTCCGCGACCAACTGCCGCATCCGGTCCAGCTCTTCGGGCGTGGCCCCGCGGTCCTCCCAGCCGACGGCGAGCGCGCGCACGGTGCCCTGCGGGATCAGGTACGCCGCGTTCACCGCTATGCCCCGGTCCAGCCGGTCCAGGTACTCGCCGACCGACCGCCAGTCGAAGTCCACGTCGTCACCCGGGCCGTTCCACCCGGCGATTGCCCGCCGCACCTCGCCCAGCGTCCGGTCGTCCACCGGCGCGTACGACAATCCGTCCTGGCCGAGGACTTCGAGGGTGACGCCCTGCGCGGCCTTCGCGCTGTGGTCGGGGTCGCGCAGCAGGGCGAGGTCGCTGTGCGCGTGCATGTCGATGAAGCCGGGGGCCAGCACCAGCCCCTCCGCGTCCAGTTCGCGCCGCGCCTTCGGACGCTGGCAGCCCGCGTCCGCCGCCTCCTTGACGATGGAGACGATGCGTCCGCCGTCCACCACCACGTCCGCGCGGTACGAGTGGTCGCCGGAGCCGTCGACGACGTCCGCGTCCCGGATGACGAGCTCTTCCACGGTCCTGCCTCCTAGAAGAAGGTACGGATGTAGTCGACGACCGTGCCGTCCGCCTCGGCCACGGGGATCAGCGCCCACTTGTCGAAGGACGTGCAGGGGTGCGACAGACCGAGCCCCACCCAGTCTCCCACCTCCACGTCCGCCTCCGAAGAGGTGCGCAGCCACGCGTGCTGGTCGGACAGACCGGTCACCTCGATGCCGGTGGCCGGCCGCTCCGTCCCGTCCCGGCGCACCACCCGCGCCACCGGCAGATCCAGGTCGTACGCCGCGTCCCGCTTGCCCGCGTTGGTGAACGCCTGCTCCGCCGACGGCCGCGACACCACCTGCGTCCACAGCCGGAACGCCGGCTCCAGACCGCCCTCCTGAGGCACTCGGTTGAAGGGGGTCAGCCGCTCGTAGTGCCCGTCGTCGTGCGACACGTACGCGCCCGAGCGCAGCAGCTTCAGCACGGGCGCCGACAGCTCGGGCACCTCGGCGAAGACGTCCGCGACCGCGTCGAACCAGGCGCTGCCGCCCGCGCTCACCACGATCTCGTCCAGCCCCGCGAACCGCCCCGCCTTGTCGAAGTCCACGGCCAGCGCCACCAGCCGCCGCAGCCACGCGCGCACCCGCTCGGGGTCGGCCTGAGGCACCTCGCCCTCGTACCCGGCGACCCCGGCCAGCCGCAGCGTCCGCGCGGCCGACACCGCATCGGCGACGGCCGCGCACTCCGCCTCCGTCCGCACCCCGGTGCGCGCGCCCTCACCGGCGGCCAGCTCGACCACCACGTCCACCGGCCGGGACGCCCCGGCCAGCGCCGCGTCCATCAGCTCCACCCCGCGCACGGAGTCGACGTAGCAGACGAACCGGAACGCCGGGTCGGCGTCCTGCTCGGCGGCGATCCAGCGCAGCGCCGCCGCGTCCACCAGCTCGTTCGCCAGGAAGACCCGCTCGACCCCGAACTCCCGCGCCACGCGCACCTGGTGGGGAACGGCCAGGGTGATGCCCCACGCGCCCCGCTCGATCTGGCGGTGGAAGAGCTGCGGCGCCATGGAGGTCTTGCCGTGCGGCGCGAACGCGAGACCGTGCCGCTCGGCGAACGTCTCCAGCGCCGCCAGGTTGTGCTCCAGACGCTCGGCGGACAGCGCGAGCACGGGGGTGGTGAAGCCGCCGGTGAAAAGGTTCCGCCGCTGCGCGGCCAGCTCGCCGACCGTGAGGTCCGCGGCGTCCGGCGGGAGGCCCTTGAAGCGGTGACCGACCCGTTCCTCGGCGAGGCGGGCGAGAGCATCGAGGACCATGGAGCCTCCCTGATCAGGTGCGTTGCGTGTATTGCAACACTCATTGCGTATATCGCTCACCGCTGTCTAACATCTCCGCCACACGCGGTCAACGGACACCGCGTCCCCCGCCCCGACGAGGAGCCCCGCCATCGTGACCGTCACCGGAACCGGCAACGCCCCCGACGTCGTCGACGTCGTCGCGCTCGGCGAGTCCATGGTGACGTTCCTGCCGTCCCGCCCCGGCCGCCTCGCCGACGTCCCCGCCTTCCACCGGTCGATCGGCGGCGCGGAGTCCAACGTGGCCTGCACACTCGCGGCGGCCGGCCACACCACACGCTGGGTCAGCCGCGTCGGCGCGGACGGCTTCGGCGACCACCTCGTCGAGGCGATCGGCGCGTACGGCGTCGACGTGTCGCACGTCCGCCGTGACCCCGCCCGTCCCACGGGCGTCTACTTCCGCACGGCGGGCGACCGCGCGGGCGACACGCACGAGGTCGCCTACTACCGGGCGGGCTCGGCGGCGTCGGCGATGTCGCCGGCCGGCGTGGACCTGGAGGCGGTACGGGCGGGAC
This sequence comes from Streptomyces sp. P9-2, assembly GCF_051903975.1. NCBI lineage: Bacteria > Bacillati > Actinomycetota > Actinomycetes > Kitasatosporales > Streptomycetaceae > Streptomyces > Streptomyces sp. P9-2. The sequence continues at coordinate 462,533 of NZ_CP192633.1, read as the reverse complement.
GGGTGCTGCATCTGTCGGGCATCACGGCGGCGTTGTCGCAGGACTGCCTGGCCCTGATGCGCGAGCTGACCGGCCCCCGGCCGGGGCGCCCGTTGATCTCCTTCGACGTGAACCACCGGCCGGGCCTGTGGGGCGAGGGCCAGGATGCGGATGTGCTGCTGGAGCTGGCCCGCAGGGCGGACATCGTCTTCGTGGGAGACGACGAGGCGCGCCAGGCATGGGGGCTGCACGGCGCCCGTGCGGTGCGGAAGGCCCTCCCCGAGCCTGAGATCGTGGTCGTCAAGCAGGGCAAGGGCGGGGCGGTCGCCTTCGACAAGGAGACCGACGGCCTGTGCGAGGACGCCGACGGCACCGCGACGTTCGTACGCGCCGTGCACGTCGACGTCGTCGCGGCAGTCGGCGCCGGCGACGCCTTCGCCGCCGGTTTCCTCTCGGCCACCCTCCGGGGTCTGCCCGTACGGGACCGCCTACGCCACGGCCACCTCGCCGCCGCCGCCACCCTCACCACCCCCGGTGACCTCGCCCCACCCCCGCCCCGCCCCCTCGCCGACCGCCTCGCCGCCCTCGACGACCCCACGTGGGGGACACTGCGACTCGGCCCCGGCTGGACAGCAGCCGACACAGAGGCCGCAGAGGAGGCACGCACCCCATGAGCCAGACCGTAGACCGCGCCCTGAGCATCCTTCCGCTGCTCGCCGAGGGCCCCGCCGACCTCGGCCAGGTCGCCGACCGCCTCGGCGTGCACAAGTCCACGGCCCTGCGCCTGCTCCGCACCCTGCACGAGCACGGCCTGGTCTACCGCCAGTCCGACCAGCGCTACCGCCTCGGCGCCCGCCTCTTCGCCCTCGCCCAGGAGGCGATGGAGAACCTCGACGTGCGCGAGATCGCCCACGCCCACCTCGTACGCCTCAACGAGCAGTGCGGACACACCGTCCACCTCGCCGTGTACGAGGAGAACGAGGTCCTCTACATCGACAAGGTGGAGAGCCGCTACCCGGTGCGGATGTACTCCCGTATCGGCAAGCCCGTCGCCATCACCGTGGCCGCCGTGGCCAAGCTGCTCCTGGCCGACCTGCCCGAGCACGAGCGCCGAGCCCTCGCGGAGAAGCTCGACTACCCCATGTACACGCCCCGTTCGACGCCCCACGCGGCCGCGTTCCTCCAGGAACTGGCCAAGGTGCGCGAACAGGGCTGGGCCACCGACCTCGGCGGCCACGAGGAGTCCATCAACTGCGTCGCCGCGCCGATCCGCGGCGCCGACGGCCGGGTGGTCGCCGCGATGTCGGTGTCCGCGCCGAACGTCGTCGTCACCGCCGACGAACTCCTCACCCTGCTCCCGCTGGTGCGCCGTACCGCGGACGCCATCAGCGGCGAGTACTCCGGCCGTACCCCGGCAGAACCGAAGTAAGGACATCCCCCGCATGACCGAGAAAGTCGCGCTGACCCCGAAGACCCACACCACCCCGCCCGCGAAGTTCTCGCACGGCGTCCGCAAGGGCAACATCCTCCAGGTCGCCGGCCAGGTCGGCTTCCTGCCCGCCGAGGAGGGCAAGCCGCCCACGCCCGCCGGTCCCACCCTGCGCGAGCAGACCCTCCAGACCCTCGCCAACGTCAAGGCGATCCTCGAGGAGGGCGGCGCCAGCTGGGACGACGTGATGATGATCCGCGTCTACCTCACCGACGTGGACCACTTCGCCGAGATGAACGAGATCTACAACACCTACTTCGAGGAGCAGGGCCTCACCCAGCCCCCGGCCGCCCGCACGACCGTCTACGTCGGTCTCCCCGCCGGCCTCCTCATCGAGATCGACGCGCTCGCCGTCCTCGGCTGAGTCCCCCCACCCCCCACCCCCCCCGCACGTCGTCACGGCACGGCGCCCCGCACCCCGGGACGCCGTGCCGCGATCCCCCCTGCCCGGCTGTGCCGTCTGGGGGGACCCCCAGACCCCCGAGACCATGCCCTTACCCAGAGGACCCCCCGATGTCCCATCCGCTCCTCCCGCTCGCCGCCTCCGCGCCCGCCGAGACACCACCGCACACCGGAGGACTGCTCCTCCTGATCGACGGCACCGCCGGCCTGCTCACCGTGGCCGCCATCGGCATCGCCCTGCTGCTCTTCCTGATCATCAAGGTTCGCCTCCAGCCGTTCGTCGCGCTGCTCGGCGTCTCCATAGCCGTCGGCCTGCTCGCCGGCCTGTCGGTCACCGAACTCTTCGGCACCGTGCAGAAGTCGGACGCGGTGTCCACCATCGAGTCCGGGATGGGCGGCATCCTCGGCCATGTCGCGATCATCATCGGCCTGGGCACCATGCTCGGCGCGATCCTCGAAGTCAGCGGCGGCGCCGAGGTATTGGCGGGCCGGCTGCTCGGACTGTTCGGCGAGAAGCGGGCGCCCCTCGCGATGGGCCTGACCGGCCTCATCTTCGGCATCCCCGTCTTCTTCGACGTCGGCATCTTCGTCCTCGCGCCCATCGTCTACGCCGCCGCCAAACGCTCCGGCAAGTCGATCCTGCTCTACTGCCTCCCCCTCCTCGCCGGTCTCTCCGTCACCCACGCCTTCCTGCCCCCGCACCCGGGCCCGGTGGCCGCCGCCGGACTGCTCCACGTCGACCTCGGCTGGGTCATCCTCATGGGCGTCGTCTGCGGCCTGCCCGCCGTCGCCGCCGCGTGGGTCTACTCCGCCTGGATCGGCAAGCGCATCTTCGTCGCCGTGCCACAGGACATGGTGGAGGCCGCGCAGGAGGCCAAGGACGCCGTCGCCGCCGAACAGCGCGTGTCGGGCGTGCGGCCGCCCGAGACGCCGGTGCCGCTCGGCACGGTCCTCGGCATCATCGGCACGCCGCTCGTCCTGATCCTCGCGGCGACCTTCTCCTCCATCGCGCTGGACCCGTCCACCCTGCGCTCGGTGATCGAGTTCTTCGGCCACCCGTTCGTGGCGCTCACCCTCGCCCTGTTCCTCGCGTACTACCTGCTGGGCATCCGGCGCGGCTGGTCCCGCAAGTCCCTGGAGACCGTGTCCACTTCCTCGCTGAAGCCGGTCGGCAACATCCTGCTGGTGGTCGGCGCGGGCGGCGTCTTCGGCGCCGTTCTTAAGGGCAGCGGGGTCGCGCAGGCCCTGTCCGACACCTTCAACGACGTCGGTCTGCCGGTCATCGTGCTGTCGTACCTGATCTCCGTGGTGCTGCGGGTCGCGCAGGGCTCGGCGACGGTGGCGATCGTGACGACCGCCGGCATCGTGGCGCCGCTGCTGTCCGAGGGCGACCACTCGCAGGCGTTCGTGGCGCTCGTCATCATGGCCATCTCGGCCGGCTCCATCTTCGCCTCGCACGTCAACGACGGCGGGTTCTGGATGGTCGCTAAGTACTTCGGCATCAGCGAGCGGGACACGCTGAAGACATGGACGGTGCTGGAGAGCGTGCTCTCGGTGGCCGGGTTCGTGGTCGCGGCGGCGCTGAGCCTGGTCGTGTGACCCCGGTCGGCGCGGTGAGACGTGGTGCCCGTGTAGTCGTCCGATAACGAAGTCGGGGCTGGCTGTGACGCGCACAGGTTCGTCGACCATACTCCTGCGGTGTGGAGCAGCGCATAGGTTCGAGCAGCAGCAAGCCCCTGGAGGGCGCCGGGTTCGACCCGGCCTTCATCCCCGGGCTCACCGCGCCCGCGACCGGCCGCGAGGAGGACACGAAGGACACGCAGGACGCGCCCGGCACGGACGAGGACGGGACCGTCGACGACACGGCGACGGAAGCCGCCTCGGAGGCCGAGGAGTCGGAGCACTCCGGTGACTCCCCGGCCGCCGGGGACGACGAGCCGGAACCCGCCCCCGACGGACCCGTCTTCGAGGCGTCCGACCGCCGTGCCGCCCTCGTCGCCGACCACCGCGGCGTGCGGCTGAGGCTGGACGACCAGGAGTGCGAGTTCCGCTGGGACGAGATCGGCGCGGTGGAGACGGCGACGGCCCGCTTCGGCAAGCGGTACACCGTCACCGTCCACACCCCCGACCGGCGTTGGTACCCGATCGAGATCGAGGCCGACGCACGCCGCCGGTTCGCCGAGTGGGACGCGGCCCTGGACAAGGTCCTCGACGCGTACTTCGACGACGGCGCCGAGGAGCCCGTCCAGGAGGACGAGGCCGAGGACCGGGCGGAGTCCGAGGACAAGGCCGAGGCCGCCGACCGCGCCTGACCGGGGGCCGGCTCCCCGGCGATCACCGGTTCTGCGTGCGGCCGGCCGTCCCCGCCAGGGGAATCGGCCACCCTGCCACGCAGAACCGGTGAAGATCCCGCACGCCCTCTTGCCGGACCGGCACCCGTCCGCTTTCTTGACCCCATGGCGGACACCACGGGAAACACCCAGGACATCGGCGCGATGGACGGCCCCGGCCCGCAGCCGCGCCGGTCCAGTTGGCGCTACATCGGCCCCGGCATCGTCGTCGCCGCGACCGGCGTGGGCGCCGGGGACCTCGTTGCCACCCTCATCGCCGGCAGCAACTTCGGCTACACCCTCCTGTGGGCGGCCGTCGTCGGCTGCCTGGTGAAGATCTCGCTCGCGGAGGCGTGCGGCCGGTGGCACCTGTCCACCGGCCGCACCCTGTTCGACGGCTGGGCCAGCCTCGGCCCGTGGACCACCTGGTTCTTCGCCGTCTACGCCGTCATCTGGGGCTTCGTCTACGGCGCCGCCGCGATGTCGTCCAGCGCCCTGCCGCTCCAGGCGCTGTTCCCGAGTGTGATGGACCTCGAGTACTGGGGCATCGCCTGCGGCCTGGTGGGCCTGGTCTTCGTCTGGTTCAACAAGTACGCGGTGTTCGAGAAGGTCATGACCGTCCTGGTGGGCGTCATGTTCGTGGTCACCGTGTACCTGGCGTTCCGCGTCACCCCGAACCTGGGCGACGCCTTCGCCGGCCTCCTCCCCGTGCTGCCCGACGAGGAGGACTCCATCCTCAACACCCTCGGCCTGATCGGCGGCGTCGGCGGCACCATCACGCTGGCCGCCTACGGCTACTGGGTCAACGCCAAGGGCTGGACCAGCAGCGGCTGGATGAAGGTCATGCGGCTGGACAACCGGGTCGCCTACATCACCACCGGCATCTTCGTCGTCGCGATGCTCTTCGTCGGCGCGGAGCTGCTGCACTCGGCGAACATCGCCATCTCCGGCGGCGACCAGGGCCTCATCCAGCTCGGTGACATCCTGGAGGACCGGTACGGGAAGACCACCGGCGTCCTGTTCCTGGTCGGCTTCTTCGCCGCCTCCTTCACCTCCCTGATCGGCGTCTGGCACGGCGTGAGCCTGATGTTCGCCGACTTCCTCGCCCGGCAGCGCGGCGAGCGGCAGGCGCGCGCCGACGAGCTGGCCTCCGGCCGCCGGGAACGCTCCTGGACCTTCCGCGCGTACCTGCTGTGGCTGACGTTCCCGCCGATGATCCTGCTGTTCCAGGACGAGCCGTTCCGCCTGATCATCATCTACGGCGTCCTCGGCGCGGCGTTCATGCCGTTCCTGGCGCTGACCCTGCTGTGGCTCCTGAACTCCTCCCGCACGCCGCGCGAGTGGCGCAACGGCTACCTCAGCAACGGCATGCTGACGGTCGCGGGCCTGCTGTTCCTGGTCCTGGCGGTCAAGCAGATCTGGGACCAGCCGTGGTCGGAGTTCTTCTGATCCGCGGTTGGATCCGTCTCACGCCCCCGCGTCCCACTCCGTGCTCAGCGCGATCTCCCGCAGCTGCGCCAGGGTGAGCGCGGGGGTGTCGCGTGTGGCGTCCGCGTTCTGGTCGGGCGTGTTGAAGGCGCTGATCACGACGCGCAGGCCGTCGGGGCGCAGGGTGTCCGCGGTCCACATGACGACGTTCTTGCCGCCCTTCTCCCCGGGCGACTCCCGGGTGACGACCAGCCTGCCGTCGGGCAGCTTCTCGGCGTCCTTGAACAGTTCGCCGGCCACGTCCGACATACCCGGCTGCACATTGATCTGGACGAGGCTCCCGCCCTTGCCGTCGTCGACGACGAGGTAGGCGTACTCGCCGCCCGGGCCGCTCCGGCCGGTCACCTTCAGGTTCTCGGGCAGCAGACCCATCAGCGTCTTGGCGATCGCCCCGGACGGCCTGCCCTCCGGAGACGCCTCGCCGGTCGCGGACGGCTTCGGGCTCTGCGGCATGGCGGCGGCGACCCGCTTCCACACGTCGGCGGTGACGACCTCCTTCAGCTGCTCGACGGAGAGCGGGGGCCGCGGACGGGACACCGGCGCGTCCTTCTGCGCGGGCGCGTTCCACTCGCTCAGGGACACGTGCACCCCGTCGGGCGTGACCAGTTCGGCGTTCCACCACTTGGTGTCCACCCGCCGGTCCGGGTACTCGTAGCCGCGGAGCAGCATCAGCCGGGAGCCGTCCGGCTGCGTGGCGCTGGTGCAGTCGTCGTAGCCGACGGTCTTCTTGTCCGGGCACGTCGTCCACTGGGCGGCCTGCTCGCCCCCGGGATCCATCCGGTCGACGCTCAGCCCGAGTGCCGCCGCGCCCTGGCCGTCGTCGAACACCAGCCGCGCGTACGGGGGCATCGTCGACTCCGTGCCCTGGGCCGCCTCCTCGCTGTACGCGCCCTGCGGCAGCAGTTCCTTGAGCGAGCGCAGCATGTCGTCGCTCGTGAAGGTCTCGGCGGGTGAGGGGCTCGCCGCCGACGGACCCGCGGTGGAGGCGGGGCCGGCCGCCGCGGAGGTCCGCCGGGGGTCGTGCACGTCGGTCGGCAGGAGCAGCGTCGCGCCCACGCCGACCAGCGCGACCCCGGTCATCCCGCCCAGCACGGCCGTGCGCCGCAGCAGCTGCTTCCGCCGCCCGCGCACCTGACCCTGTCCGACGAGGGCGGCCGGGTCGTCCGTACGGAAGCTGTGGCCGGTGTCGCGCAGGGCTGCGGCGAACCGGCTCTCGAAGGGGTCCTCGTGCTGGTTCTCGGGCATGACGAACCCACCTTTCTGAGGGTGTGAGCGTATGAGGTCGATGAAGGGGCCGGGCGGCCGGTGTCAGGGGCGGGAGAACTCGTGGAGGTCCTCGCCCAGCAGCTCCCGCAGCCGGCCGAGCGCGCGGACGCAGCGGGTGCGCACGGCCGCCGAGCTGACGTTCAGCACGTCGGCGGTCTGCTCCACCGAGCGGTCCTCCCAGTAGCGCAGGACGACGACGGCGCGGTCCTTCGCGGGCAGCCGGGCGAGCGCGGCCATCAGCGTCAGCCGCAGCGGCGCGTCGCCGTCGGCGGTGCCCGGCAGGTCGGGGAACGTGTCGGTCGCCCGCTCCCGGCTGCTGCGCAGCCGCCGGTGGGCGAGGAAGGTCCGGGTGAGCACGGTCTGCGCGTACGCGGCCGGGTTCTCCGCCCGGGAGACGCGTCCCCAGCGGACGTACAGCCGGCCGAAGGTCTCCTGCACGAGGTCCTCGGCGAGGTGTGTGTCCCCGGCGGTGAGCAGGCACGCGGACCGGTACAGGTGTCCCGCCCGCGCGGAGGCGAACTCCGCGTAGTCCGCGCCGCGCCGCTGTCTCATCCGTCGTCCCCCGTCATGCTCCCCGAACCGCTTTCACCTCATTGATGCGGTGGGCCCGGAGAAATGTTTCATGTGGCGGCGGACACAACGCGGACCGCCCCTGTCCGGTGAGCCGGACAGGGGCGGTCGGGTTGCACGAACCTGCCGGGGTTACGGCAGCGCGTGGACGTGCGGCCCCACCGCGTTGGACCAGGCGTTGCCCGCCGTCGCGTCCCAGTTGGTGGACCAGGTCATCGCGCCGCGCAGGGCCGGGTAGGTCTTCGACGGCTTGAAGGAGCCGCAGTTGGTGCCGCGGGTCAGGCAGTCCAGGGCGGCGTTCACCACGGACGGCGCCACGTAGCCGCTGCCCGCGCCCCGGGTGGAGGCCGGCAGGCCGAGGCCCACCTGCGACGGGTCGAGGCCGCCCTCCAGCTGGATGCAGGCCAGCGCGGTGAGGAAGTCCACCGAGCCCTGGCTGTAGACCTTGCCGTCGCAGCCGAGCATGGAACCGCTGTTGTAGTACTGCATGTTGACGACCGTGAGGATGTCCTTCACGTTGAGCGCGGTCTGGAAGTAGGAGTTGGACGTCGACTGCATGTCGATGGTCTGCGGCGCCATCGTCAGGATCATCGACGGGCCCGCCTTCGCGGACAGCGACCGCAGCGCCTGCGTCATGTACGTCGCGTTGAGGCCGTTCTCCAGGTCGATGTCGACGCCGTCGAAGCCGTACTCCTGCATCAGCGCGTACACCGAGTTGGCGAAGTTGGCGGCGGAGGCGGAGTCGTTGACCGCGACGGTGCCCTTCTCGCCGCCCACCGAGATGATGACCTTCTTGCCGGCCGCCTGCTTGGCGCGGACGTCCGCCTTGAACTGGTCGACGGTGTAGCCGTTCAGGCCCGCCGAGTCCAGGTTGAAGGTGACGGCGCCCGGAGTGCCGGTGGCGTCGGCGAAGGCGACCGCGATGATGTCGTACTGGGCGGGGACGTCGGAGATCCTCTGCACGGCCGCGCCGTTGTCGAAGTTCTGCCAGTAGCCGGTCACCGCGTGCCGGGGCAGGTCACCGCCCCCGCCGCCGCCGTTCTCCCGCGTCCGCACGGACACCGCCGCCGACTTGGCGGACTCGCCCGCCGCGTTGGTCGCGGCGACCTGGAAGCTGTAGGACGTGGACGCCGCGAGCCCGGTCACGGTCGCCGAGGTGCCGGTCACGGCGGTCGCCCGGGTGCCGTCGCGGTAGACGGTGTAGCCGGTCGCGCCGGACACCGCGTTCCACGTCAGCGTCACCGAGCTCGCCGTCGTGCCGGAGACGGTCAGCCCGCCCGGGGTGGCCGGGACCGTCGGCTCCGGGTCACCTCCGCCGCCCCCGTCGGGGCCGAGGACGGACAGGTCGTCCACGTAGTAGGGCTGCTGGCCGTACCAGCCGTGGGTGTAGACCGTCACCGACGTGGTGTTCGAGCCGGTGGAGAAGCCGGTCGACAGCTGCTTCCAGGAGGAGGAGTCCGGCGTCCAGGTGGACACGTCCGTGGTGCCGGTGCCGGTCACGCCCAGGTAGGCGTACCCGCCCTGCACCCAAGCGCTCAGCCGGTACGTCGAGTTGGGGCGGACGGCGACCGTCTGGGAACAGCGGGCGTTGTCCTGGCCGGCGGGCGTGGCCTTCAGCGCCGCCGAGCCGCCGTGCACAGGGGAGGAGACGACGGCGCCGCTGTTCGCGGAGCACGTCCAGCCGCTCAGGCCCGACTCGAACCCGGCGTTCTTCGCGTTGTTGACGTCGGCCGCGGTCGCCTGGCCCGCGCCGGCGAGGGGAAGGGCGAGGGCCAGGGCGGAGACGAGTGCGGCCGCCCAGGGGCGTCTGCCGCGTCCGGGCGTACGGGATACGCGGTCCACTTGGGGCCTCCGGTGGGGGAGTTGGGGAGGGAAGCGACGGTGGCCACCGTTGATGCGTCACACCGTGGTCCAGACCAATCCGCTTGTCAATAGGTCCAGACCGGAAACGGCGGCGCCCGCGCGCGAGTAGGGCGACGGACGGGTGGGAAGCGTGGCCCGGAGGGACGAGGCGGGTCCGGCGTCAAGCCGGGTGCACGAAACCCACACGGTCGGTGCCGTATCGAGACCGGCGAGATGATCGACCTGCCCCGATTTGACGCGTTGTGAGTACCAGATGTTGCTGTCCGGCTGTCCAAAGGCTGTTCTCCGGTCACAGACCCGCGGATACAGTGCTGAGGTAGTCACGCAGTGAAGTCACGAGGGTGCACCGGAGTAACGCCCGGTGGGCCGACGGGCATGGGGAGAACGGGGAGCCGCGCGTGCCAACTGCCATTGCCGTGACCGGCGCCGACATGGCGCTGCCGGCGCACGACGAACGCACCCTGCCCGCCGTCGTGCTGCGCGACGTCGACACCCGCCCGCTCGACCACGTGCTGACCGAACTCCAGGCCGTCGTCGAGGCGCACGGCCATGTCGTCGTCGTGTGCTCCCCGGCCACCCCCGCCCCCGTCCTGCGGCGCCTCCACACCCTGCGCTCCCTGCTGGAGAGCGACCGGATAGCCCTGTTCCGCCCCGACCTGCCGCCGCTCGCCGTGGCCGTACTGGCCCGCCAGCTGCGGCAGCTCGCCTCCTGCGACATCGGCCCCGGCGTCCTCGCCTCGGCCGGCCGCCTCCTCACCCACTACCTGCACGCCGGGGCGCTGCTGGGCTCCGTCGCCCGCCTCGACCGGATCCCCGTCGACCTCAAGCAGCACGCCAAGTCCTGGCTCCCCGGCAGCCAGTTCGCCGTCCTCGCCCACCCGCAGCCGCAGCTCGTCCGCCTCGGCCCCGACGCCATGCTCGACGGACCCGAGTTCGGCACCTGGATGCTCGTCGCCCGCGGCCAGCTCCCCTCCGACTGGGTCACCACCACCCTCGCGCCCGCCTGGCGGGTGCAGGGCCTGCGCGAGGCCCAGCTGCCCGCGGAGTCCGGGCGCTGGTGGGGCACCGGCAAGGTCGTCGAGTTCTGCACCTTCCTGCCCGACCTGTCCGTGCTCTACCAACTGGTCACGTCCGTACGGCGCGGCACCTGCCACTGGTGCGGCATCGACGTCATCGGCGACCGCTGCGTGTTCTGCTCGGCCACCCCGCCCGCCCCCGAGGCCAGACCGGCCCTCACCCGACGCACCTGACCCGTCCGCCCACCGCACGAGCCCGCACCGTCCCGCTCGACCGCCACCCCCAACGAGGTTGCACGGTTCATGAACTCCCGTCAGCGCCGCGGCGTCATACTCATCCTCCTGTCGGTCCTGTGCGCCCTCGGCGCGTTCGCCGGCGTGCTCTCCGTCATCAACGACGTGCGCTCCAAGGTCGGCCCCGAGGTCGCCGCCTACCGGCTGAAGACCGACATCGCGCCCTACACCACGCTCGGCGCCGGCCAGTTCGAGCGGATCGAGATGCCCGAGCGCTGGCTGTCGGAGAACGCCGTCACTGACCTCGACGACCTCCGCGGCAAGATCGCCGTCACCACCCTGCGCAAGGGCTCGCTGCTCCAGACCGACATGGTCGTGGACCGGCCCGCCCTCCAGCCGGGGCAGCAGGAGGTCGCCATCATGATCGACGCGGCCACCGGCGTCGCCGGAAAGATCACCCCCGGCTCCACGGTCAACGTGTACGCCACCTTCGAGGGGCAGCGCGAGGGCGACCCCGACCAGTCGAAGATCATCGTCGCCGGCGCCAAGGTCCTCGACGTCGGCCGGCTCACCGCCCTCCAGCCCGACGAGGACGACCGCCGCGGGCCCGCCGACGCCGTCCCCATCACCTTCGCGCTGTCCACCCTCGACGCCCAGCGCATCACCTACGCCGAGTCGTTCGCCCAGCGGGTGCGGCTCGCGCTGGTCGGCCCTGGGGGCGACACGGGCGTCCCCGAGAAGGACCGGACGTACGAACTCGCGCAGGACAAGTGAGAGGCCCGCATGTCCACCAGGATCCTCCCGGCAGTCGGTGACGCGGACGCGGCCCGGTCCCTCACCACCCTGATCGGCCAGCTCCCCGACGTGGAGCCGCTCGCCCCGGTGACCGACTCCACGCAGCTCGTCGACACCCTCTCCCGGCTGGCCGCCGAGTCCCTCGACGAACTGCCCGAGGTGGTCGTCGTCCACGAGCGGATCGGCCCCGTCCCCGCGCTGGAACTGATCCGCGAGGTCGCCCTGCGCTTCCCGTCCGTCGGCGTCGTCCTCGTCACCTCCGACGCGAGCCCCGGCCTCTTCCAGGCCGCCATGGACCACGGCGCCCGCGGCCTGGCCGCCCTCCCGCTGAGCTACGAGGAACTCGCCAGCCGGGTCCAGGCGGTCGCCCAGTGGTCGGCCGGCGTACGGCGCCACCTGGGCGCCGGCGGCGACCCGGTCCCCGGCGCCGGCGGCACCGTCGTCACCGTCAGCGGCTCCAAGGGCGGCGTCGGCGCCACCCTCACCGCCGTGCAGCTCGCGCTCGCCGCCCAGACCTCCGGACGCTCCACCGCCCTGGTCGACATGGACCTCCAGACCGGGGACGTCGCCTCCTACCTGGACGTCCAGTTCCGCCGCTCCGTCGTCGACCTCGCCGCGATCAACGACATCTCCCCGCGCGTCCTCGCCGACGCCGTCTTCCGCCACGACAGCGGACTCGCCCTGCTCCTCGCCCCCGCCGAGGGGGAACGCGGCGAGGAGGTCACCGACCGGGCCGCCCGCCACATCGTCGGCGCCCTGCGCTCCCGCTACGAGGTCGTCGTCATCGACTGCGGCGCCCAGCTCGGCGGCGCCGGCGCGGCGGCCGTGGAGACGGCCGACCGGGCCCTGCTGGTCACCACCCCCGACGTCATCGCCGTACGAGGAGCCAAGCGGACCGTGCGGATGTGGGACCGGCTGCAGATCCGCAAGGCGGAGGAGACCACGGTCGTCGTCAACCGGCACACCCGGTCCACGGAGATCCAGCCGCCGCTCATCGCGCGCATCACCGGCACCGCGGTCGCCGCCACCACGATCCCCGCCCACTTCAAGGAGCTCCAGGGCGTGGTGGACGCCGGGCGCGTGCACGAACTGGAGGCGAAGAGCACCGTGAAACAGGCGATGTGGGCGCTGGCCGGCGAACTCGGGCTGATGCAGGCCGCGCAGACGAGCCACCGGGGCGGACGGCTGCGCGGCGACCGGGGCGCGGTCAGCTTCCGGCGGCGCAGGGACGGTACAGGATGAACGGCGGCAGGCGTTCGAGGGCTTCGGGGCCGTACCGCGACCGGGGGCAGGTCACCGTCGAGTTCCTCGGCATGACCCCGACGATCCTCGTCACGCTGGTCGTGCTGTGGCAGCTCGTGCTGGTCGGCTACACCTTCACCCTCGCCGGGAACGCCGCCGACGAGGCCGCCCGCGCCGGGACCGCCGCCTCCCCCGGCGCACGCCAGGGCGCCTGCCAGGCCGCCGGCACGGACAAACTGTCCGGCGCCTGGGGCACCGGCGCCACGGTGACCTGCGCGACGGGCGGCGGCATGGTCACCGCCGACGTGAGAATCAGGGTGCCGATCCTCTTCCCCGGCACCCTCTCCTTCCCGTTCGACGTGACCGGTCACGCGGGCGCGGTCGAGGAGGAGACGGACTGACATGGCGTACGGACGTGGTGTGCCCTACCGGCCGGGCGGTCGCCGCCGTGACCGCGGGCAGGTGGCGATCGAGTACCTGGGGTTCCTGCCGATCCTGCTGATCGTCGCGATGGCCGGGGTGCAGCTCGGCCTGATCGCCTACACCGCCCAGCAGGCCGGCACCGCCGCCCGCGCGGGCGCCCGCAGCGCCTCCCTGGACCGGGGCGCCCAGGCCGCCTGCACGGCCGCCGTCAGCTCCTGGCTGGCCGACGGCACCTCCTGCGGCACGTCGGGGGGCGGCGACGAGGTCACCGTCACCGCCCGGGTCGACATCCCGTCGATCGTGCCCGGCTGGGACTTCGGCTCGGCGGGGAGGAGCGCCACGATGCCCGTCGACCACTGACACCGCACGGCGAGGAACACCAGGACGACCAGGGCCATGACGACCGGACGAGCACGGCGAGGAACACCGGGACGACGAGGGCCATGACGACCGGACGAGCACGGCGAGGAACACCGGGACGACGAGGGCCATGACGACCGGACGAGCACGGCGAGGAACACCGGGACGACGAGGGCCATGACGACCGGACGAGCACGGCGAGGAACACCGGGACGACGAGGGCCACGACGACCGGACGAGCACGACGAGGAACACCGGCACCACGAGGAGCGAGCCACTCATGAGCCTGCGGGCACGCATCAACTCCCCCGAGGAGAGGACCGGGCGGGGCGAGGACGGCCATCTCGTCGCGTCCTACCGCGCCAAGCTCCTGGAGGAGATCGACCTCGCGGAGATGAGCGCGCTGTCCCCGGCCGAGCGCCGGGCCCGGCTTGAACGCGTCCTCGGCCACATCATCAGCCGCGAAGGTCCCGTCCTGTCGACGGTGGAACGCGCCCAGCTCATCCGCCGCGTCGTCGACGAGGCCCTCGGCCTCGGCATCCTGGAACCGCTGCTCGAGGACGCCTCCGTCACCGAGATCATGGTCAACGGCCCGGACGCCGTCTTCGTCGAGCGGGGCGGCCGGGTGGAGCAGCTGCCGCTGCGGTTCGCGTCCCACGACCAGCTGATGCAGACGATCGAGCGCATCGTCTCCACCGTGAACCGCCGCGTCGACGAGTCCAACCCCATGGTCGACGCCCGCCTCCCCTCCGGGGAGCGCGTCAACGTCATCATCCCCCCGCTGTCCCTGACCGGCGCGGTCCTCACCATCCGCCGCTTCCCGCGCTCCTTCACCCTCCAGGAGCTGATCGGCCTCGGCTCGCTCGACGAGCCCATGCTGTATCTGCTGGCCGGACTGGTGCAGGCCCGCTTCAACATCATCGTCTCCGGCGCCACCGGCACCGGTAAGACCACCCTCCTCAACGCCCTGTCCGGGCTGATCCCCGAGGGCGAACGCATCATCACCATCGAGGACTCCGCCGAGCTCCAGCTCCAGCAGCCGCACGTCATCCGCCTGGAGTCCCGCCCGCCCAACGTCGAGGGCAAGGGCCGCGTCACCATCCGCGACCTGGTCCGCAACTCCCTCCGTATGCGGCCCGACCGCATCGTCGTCGGTGAGGTCCGCGGCGGCGAGTCCCTCGACATGCTCCAGGCGATGTCCACCGGCCACGACGGCTCCCTCGCCACCGTCCACGCCAACAGCGCCGAGGACGCCCTCACCCGGCTGCAGACCCTCGCCTCCATGTCCGACGTGGAGATCCCCTTCGTCGCCCTGCACGACCAGATCAACAGCGCCGTCGACGTGATCGTGCAGCTCACCCGGTTCGCCGACGGCGCCCGCCGCATCACCGAGATCGCCCTGCTGGAGAGCCACGGCGGGGAGCCGTACCGGCTGGCCACGGTCGCCCGCTTCGACGCCCTCCCGATGACCCCCGACGGCCGCGTCCACGGCTCGTACGTGCACCACCCCGTACCCCGGCGGACCGCCGACCGCCTCTACATGGCCGGCCAGACCGTCCCGCAGGCGTTCGGCATCGCCCACTCCACCGACCAGCTCGCCACCCGAGAAGCCAGGTAGGTACCGCCCCCATGGAGCTGCAGAACCTGATCACGCTGACCACCGGCCTCACCCTGCTGACCTGCGTCCTCGCGGTCACCGGCGTGCACGTCCACGCGGCCGGGCGGGCGCAGCGGCAGGCGCTGGTGGACCGGCTGACGGCCACCGGGGAGCTCCCGTCCGCCGGCCGCAGGCGCCGCTTCCCCACCCTGGACCGCCGGCTGCGCCGCACCCGTCTGGGCCGCAAGCTGGAGCTGCGTCTGCTCGCGACCGGCCTGGACGTGACGCCCGGTGAGTTCTTCGTGGCCATGCTGGCCGTCGTCGCCGGACTGTGGATGGCCGGGCAGGCGACCCTCGCACCGTTCTTCGGCCCGATCGCGGGACTGCTCGGCGTGTGGGCGGCCCTCCAGTTCCTCGACTGGCAGCGGCAGAAGCGCATCGAACGGTTCATCAACCAGCTCCCCGAACTGGCCCGCATCCTCGCCAACGCCACCCAGGCGGGCCTCGCCCTGCGCACCGCGATCGGCATCGCCGCGGAGGAGCTGGAGGCCCCGGCCGGCGAGGAACTCGCCAAGGTGGCCAACCAGCTGGCGATGGGCGCCTCCATGGAGGACGCCCTCGGCGAACTCTCCGACCGGCTCCCCTCCCGCGAACTCGTCGTCCTCGTCACCACACTCGTGCTGGCCAACCGGGCGGGCGGCCAGGTGGTGAGCGCCCTGCGCAACCTCACCGAGACGCTGGAGGAACGCAAGGAGACCCGGCGCGAGGTCCGCACCCAGCTCTCCCAGGTCAGCATGACCTCGTACGCCGTGCCGGTCCTCGGCGTCGGCTCGCTGTTCCTGATGAACGGGGTGAAGGACGGCGCCCTGGAGCGCATGACCGGATCGACGGCCGGACAGATGGCGGTCCTCGTCGCCTTCGGCCTCTACGCCGTCGGGTTCCTGCTCATCCGCCGCCTGTCCCGCATCGACGTCTGAACCGGGGAAGGGGACGACGACATGGCACTCCTGCTCGCCGCGCTCATGGCCCTCGCCGTGTGCGGCATCTTCGCCGGCATCCGCATGTACCGGGCGGAGGCGAAACTCCCCGGCGACCTGATGCTCGCCCTGGAGGTCGGCTCCACCCGCACCGGCGCGGTCGACTCCCTCATCGACCGCATGGGCATGCGCTACGCCCCCGCCGTGCTGCGCCTCATGGGACCGGCGCTGGTCGCCAAGTACCGCCGCAAGATCGACCTCGCCGGCAACCCCGGCGGCCTCACCATCCACCGCTACGCCGCCCGCCGCGCCGTCTACGGCGCCCTCGGCGGCTTCGGCTGCCTGGTGTTCCTGCTGCGCGGCCAGCTGTTCGTGGCGCTGCTGCTGCTCGCGTTCGGAGCGTTCTGGACGGAGGTCGGCATCTGGTCGGCGATCCGCGTCCGCAAGGACGTCATCGAGCGGACCCTGCCCGACTTCCTCGACGTCCTCGCCGTCGTGGTCAGCGCGGGCCTCGGCTTCCGCCAGGCCCTGGAACGCGTCTCCTCCCAGTACGAGGGCCCCTGGGCGGACGAACTGCGCATCACCCTGCGCCAGATGGACCTCGGCATGAGCCGCAGGCAGGCCTTCGCCGAACTGCGCCGCCGCAACGACTCCGAACAGGTGGCCATGTTCGTCACCGCCCTCCAGCAGGGCGAGGAGCTGGGCGCGCCCATCGTCGACACACTGGTGGCGCTGGCGAAGGACATGCGCCGCACCGACGCGCAGAACGCCCGCCGCAAGGCGGCCCGCGCGGTGCCCAAGGCGACCTTGATGATCACCACGTTCATGGTCCCGGCCACGATGATCCTCCTCGGCGCCGGCCTGATCCTCGGCTCCGGCACCGACTTCGGCTCGCTCACGGGCGAGTGAGGGGAGGCGGAGCGCGATGACGACCACGCGGACACGGAGGGGGCGGGCGTGGCGGAGGCGGCGCGGCCCGGCCGCCCGGTGGCGGGTGGGGGCGGGACCGGGCGTGCCGGCCGCGCCGATCGGGCCGGTCGCGGCGTGTGCGCGGACGCCGCAGGGGCTGACGGGTGGTGCGACGCGTGGGGCTCGGGCATCGGAGGAGCCGCCCGCTTCCCCGGTTCCGGACACCCGGCTCCAGGTGAACGCCCTCCAGGCGCTGTGCCGCCAAGCCTTCGGCTTCCGGCTCGCGATGATCGCCGTGGCCGCCCCGTCCGCCCTCCTCAATGCGGGCCCCGGCTGGGGCGTACGCCTGGTCGGCATCGCGGTCGTCGTCACCTTCATGGTGTCGTACGCGCTCTTCCGCGACTGGGAGCGCTTCGGCCCCCTCCTCCTGCGCCACCCCACGCTCCTCGCGGCGGACACCCTCTTCGGCGCCCTGCTGCTGGTCTCCGCCGGCCCCGACACCACCCTCGCCTACGTCAGCGTCTGCACACCGCTGCTCGCGGGCCTCATCTACGGCTGGCGGGGCGCGGCCGTCTTCGCCTCGCTCCAGGGCGTGATCCTGCTGCTCGTCCACGCCACGCTCGACAACCCGCACACCGAACCCGCCGAGACGCTGATCCTGCCCGGCCTGTGCGTGATCGCGGGGGCGGTCGGCTCCAGCCTGCGCAAGCTGATGCTCCACCTCGGCGAGGCGACCCGCGCCCTGGCCGCGGTACGCGCCCGCCTGGCGGTCACGGAGGCGGTCGACGCCGAACGGGCGCGCCTCGCACGGGAGATGCACGACTCGGTGGCGAAGACGCTGCACGGGGTCGCGCTCGCGGCGGACGGCCTGGCCTCCTCGGCGGGGGCCGCCCGCATGGACCCGGCCCTGGTGAAACGCCAGGCGGAACTGGTGGCACGGTCCGCGCGGCGAGCGGCCGCGGAGTCACGGGAACTGCTGACGGACCTGCGGAGGGAGGGGGAGCCGGGGCGTTCGGTGGACGTGGTGACCGAGGTGGCGTGCGCGGTACGGGAGTTCAGGGCGCGGAGTGGGGCGCCGGTGACGTACGTGAGGACGGGGGAGGGGAGCACTCCGTGGATCCCGCGGGCGGCGGCGCGCCAGCTTCTGTCCATCACGGAGGAGGCGATGGAGAACGCCCATCGTCACGCGCGGGCGAGGAGGGTGGAGGTACGGGCGGGTGTTGAGGGCGACGTCCTGACGGTCGTCGTCCGCGACGACGGCAGGGGCCTGCCCGGCGCCCCGGACCTGGACGGCCTGCGCCGCGCGGGCCATTTCGGTCTGGTGGGCATGGTGGAGCGGGCGGCGTCGGTCGGGGCGCGGCTCAGCTTCGGGCGGGGTGAACGGGGGCGGGGGACGCAGGTGCGGGTGGAGTGGCCGCTCGTGTCGGGTAGGGCGGAGGTGCGCCATGAGGGATGAACGGAACCCGTTCGGGGAGGTGCCGCCTCCCGACCCTGTGCGGGTGGTGGTGGCCGACGACAACCCGGTGGTCCGGGCGGGGCTGACGGCGCTCCTCTCCGGCCGCGAGGACCTGGAGGTCGTGGCGGAGGCGGCGGACGGCAAGGAGGCGTACGAGGCGACGCTGGCGCACACTCCGGACGTGGTGCTGCTGGACGTCCGTATGCCGGGGGTGGACGGCCTCACGGCCCTCCCGCACCTGGTGCCGCTGACGGCGGTGCTGATGCTGACGTACAGCGGGGAGTCGGACATCGTCCACGAGGCACTGCGCCGGGGCGCGAACGGGTACCTGGTCCACGGTGAGTTCACGCCGGACGAGCTGGTGACGGCGGTACGGGACGCGAGGCGGGGGAGGCCGCACTTGACGCCGACGGCGGCGGGGAGGTTGCTGGCGCAATTGAGGGGCGAGGGTGACGCAGATTCCACTTTCGGTGGTGGTGCGATGGCGAGTTGGCCGGATGCAGGACCTACTTCTACGAAAAACCTTTCGCAACTGCAACCAGATGTGGCACAGTCGGTGTCTGACAAGTCGGCGTACGGGCTGAGCGCGAGGGAGGCGGAGATCATGGAGCTCATCGCGTCCGGCATGAGCAACCAGCAGATCGCCGCCACCTGTTTCATCAGCGAGAAGACGGTCAAGAACCACATCAACCGCATCTTCGCGAAGCTGCACAGCACGAGCCGCGCCGAGGCCGCTGCGAAGTGGCGCGGCGAGGAGCGGAGTTCGGCCCAGGGCAGCGGGGGTGGCCGGTGGTGAGGCGCATGCCGTCGACGCGCTGGGCCCGCCTTTGGGCCCGGAAATGGGCCCCGGGACCCTTGAGGGGCCTGACCAACCCCTCGTACGGTGCCGAGGTCGACAGCGGCCCCGCGACCAAGGCCGCCAACGCGTCAGCCGGAGGGGAACACCATGGGCAACTGGATCAACACGACGGTCAGGTACCTCCAGTCCCGCGCGTCCCGCCGCGACGACCGGGGGCAGACGGCGGTGGAGTACCTGGGGATCATCGCGGTGGTGGTGGCGATTGTGCTGGCGATCACGGGGACGGACATCGGCAACACCATTTACACCGCCATCACCAACAAGATCGACGAGCTCGTCGGCTGATTCGCCGAGCCTCCAGCTCCGACGCAGGGCAGGCTTTCCCCATTTACATCACGGTGGTGGGAGGTCTGCTCCTTCTCGCGTTCGCGTACTTGGCGGTCGGCCAGGCTGCGGCGAACCGGAACGGTGCTCAGACCGCCGCCGACGCGGCGGCACTCGCGGCTGCTCAGGAGCGGCGCGACCAACTGTCCGGGGCATGGGTGGAGAACCTCCTCGACCCCGAAAAGTGGCAGGACATCTTCGACGGTGTGGCGGATGGGCTGACACCGACCTGCTGGAGGGCCGAGCAATTGGCCGCCAGCAACGACGCCACGGTCTTGAACTGCAACGCGGACGGGCTCCTCAGCTACACGGTCGAGGTGCAGACGAACAAGACGGTCGGTGACTCGATCGTGCCCGGCACCGAGACGAAGAAGTCCCGGGCGACGGCCACTGCCGTGATCGAGCCCCGCTGCGGCTTCGAACTCACCGCCCCAGTGCATGAAGAGGACAAGGACGCGGAGGAAGAGGACAAGGACACGGAGGAAAAGGAAGAGCTCCCCGCGCTCAACTGCAAGGGCGGGATCGACTGGGAACTGGACCCGGAGGCGCCCGCAGATCTGCTACCACAACCCGAGGATCTCTTCGACGTGCACCTGGCCGACTGACAAGCGAACGACGAGTGACTGAGGATGCAGGGATGAGCGTTCGGTTCACGACGAGGGCCCGTAACGGGGCCGTCGCGCTGGTTGTTGCGGCCGGACTGGCCCTCGGTGCGGCCAGCTGCGGAGGTGGCGGTGACGACGACAAGCCTCAGTCGCGGGCGTCGGCGTCCGAAGGCCGGGGCTCGGGCCCCAGCGCGCAGGAGGGGGAGGAGCAAGCGGTCCTGGCGGAGCTGAAAGGCCGGGACGGTCTCGTCCTCACCATCGAGTCCGCGACCCGGGATGCCGGGGGATTCGTGACCGTCAGCGGCGAGATCAAGAACGACGGGAGCGAAGACGCCCGCGTGCCGATCGAGACGCGCGGCGACGAGACGGAGATCATGCGCCACGGTGGCTCCTTCGGGGGCGCTACTCTCGTCGACTCCGGCAGCAAGAAGCGTTATTACGTGTTGCGGGACACCGACGGCAGGCCCCTGACGACGACCAACATCCCGAGGATCAAGCCCGGGGAAACCGTGCCGGTGTTCATGCAGTTCCCGGCCCCGCCGGCGGAGACCACGGGGGTCACCTTCCAGCTGCCGACTTTCGCCAGCGGCACCATCCAGATCTCTGGGTGAGGCGGGGATGACACACACGCGCCTCCTCCTCATCGGCACGGTCGCCACCCTGTTGGCCGCCGGCCCAACCGCGGCCCGCGCGGACGACGGACCGAGCGTCCCGCCGGGCACGGAAGCCAGCGCCTCCGCGCCCGTGGAACTGGACCCCAACGACCCCGACCTGAAACTCCCCGACGGGGCCACCCTCGCGGAGCCCAAGGTGCTGGACATCAAGTCCGTCGTCGAGGACCAGAGCGGGGACGAGCGCCGCGAGGACACGAACACGAACGTGACGTTCGCCCTGCAGGCGGAGGTCCTGTTCGGCAAGGACAGCGCCAAGATCTCCGCACAGGCGAGGGCCCGCATCTCCGTCATCGCGAATGAGATCAAGACGCAGAACGCGACCCGCATCCGCGTCTTCGGCTTCACGGACAACCTCGGCTCGTCCGCGCACGGCGACGTGCTGTCCCGCAAACGGGCCAACGCGGTGCACGGCATCCTCGAGCAAGAACTGAGCGACGCGAACATTACGTACGAGGTGCGCGGTTACGGTGAGGACTACCCGATCGCCGACAACTCGACGGAGGAGGGGCGGAAGAAGAACAGGCGGGTGGAGATCTCGTTCCCGCGCGGGGAGAACTGACCGGCCTCAGCGGAGCTCACGCACCTCCACAACCGCCCCCACGCGGAGCCCCCACCCCTCCATGGCCCCGGCCTCGGCCTCGATGACATGCCGTGCGCGGACGCGAGGCCGTCCGAGCCGTCCGGGCGGCATGGTGCGCACGGCGAGGACGCGGAGTCGGCGGTCCAGGTAGGCGACGTCGATGGGCATGCGCATACGGAAGGTGTGGATGCTGTTGGCGGGCGAGAGCAGCAGGGCGCCTTCGAGGCTCTCCCGCCCGAGCAGTCCGCGCGTCCTTGCCCGATAGGACGCCGCCATCTCGAGCGGCACCCGCGCGCTGACACCTCCGTCAGGCCTCCGCACGACCAACTCCCCACGCCCGTCCCGCCACCGCACGCCCGCGCCTCCCCTCACCCCGGCGAAGGTACCCTGCGCCCCTCGATAACGTGACCCCACCAAAGCGACGCCTCGCCCCACCTGGAGCCTCATTGAACCGCCGCCCCGCCCTCCTCACAACAATCGCCGTGACCACGGCCCTGACCTTGACCGCGTGCGGCAGCGAGGAGCCCGACACAGCGGCGAAGGACAGCGACAAGGCCAAGGGAACCAAGGCATCAGCGTCATCGTCGCCCTCGACATCGGCCGGTCGCCCGAAGATCGAGCTGCCGGCTGACCTCAAGCTGACCTTCGAGGGCGGCGAGACGGGGGACCCCGTCAAGGATGCGATTCTCACGGACAACGCGGAACGCATGCGGGCCGTCGACGCCGCGATCACCGGGACCGACCTCGAGGGCAAGGCGCTCGCCTTCTACAACACGGGCAAGGCACTGAAAGCCGCCCAGGACTGGGTCGCCCAGTTCGAGGAGGCCGGGGCCACCATCACCGGTGAGGCCCGCTATTACGAGCGCGAGGTGACGCTGAAGGGCGAGGACTCGGCGACCCTGACCTTCTGCGCGGACGAAAGCAAGGGTTTCAGCAAGGACAAGAAGACCAACGAGATCCACAAGACGCCGGTCACCAAGAACAGCTACGTGGTGTACAACACGAGGCTCGACAAGAACGCCGACGGCGTCTGGCAGACGTCTCAGATCATCTCGAACAGGGGAGCGGCTCAGTGCCAGCCGTAGTTCACGTGACCCGCGACAACAACCGGGAGCTTCCTTGAACCGCCGCCCCGTCCTGCTCACAGCACTGACACTGACCGCGACCCTCGCCCTTGCCGCATGCGGCAGCGAGGACACCGACGTCCCGATCAAGGGCAGCGACAAGGCGACAGGACCCACGGTGCCGACGCCGACCACGTCTGCCCCGGCATCGGACCCGCGCCCGGCCATCGAGCTGCCTGGCGACCTCTCCTACACCTTCGACTGGCCGAAGACCGGCGACAGGGAGAAGGACGCGGTCCTGGCCGACAGCGAGCAGTCCATCAAGGCGGTCGATCAGGCGATCGTGAACCAGAACGCCCTCGACAAGGCGTACCTCCACTACTACGAGGGCGAAGCCGCCGCCGAGACCCAGACGTTCGTGCAGAACTACGTGGATCACAAGGCCGGCATCACCGGCTCCTACCGCTTCTACGCACCTGAAGTGAGCGTCGAGAAGGACGGGACGGCGTCGCTCAGTTATTGCGAGGACCAGGGCAGGGCCTATGTGAAGTACCTCGAGACGGGTGAGATCAAGAAGACCGAGGTGACGGCCAAGAGCTACGTGATCTACCACACCTCGCTGAAAAGGGACGAGGACAGGGGTGTGTGGGTGATCCAGAAGATCGTTTCGCAGTCCGGGAGCGAGAAGTGCAGGCCCTGACGCGGCTGCGCGTCCCAATTCGGTATTAGCTGTGTTGCAGTTGACCCATTCGCTCTGGTGTCGCACTGCGCCCGCTGGATAGCGTTGGCCCGCTGATGTGACGCCTCGCCCCACCGGGAGCCGACTGTGAACCGCCGTCCCACCCTGCTCGCAGCGCTTGCGCTGACCGCCACCGCGGCCCTGACGCTGTCCGCGTGCGGAAGCGACGACGACTCTCCCGCGAAGGACAAGGACACGATCGCGGGAGCGGACACGGGAGGCAAGAAGTCGGCCTCGCCCACCACCTCCGCCCCGGCGTCGGACGACCGCCCGAAGATCGAGCTGCCCGGCGACCTCTCCTACACCTTCGACTGGCCGAAGACCGGAGACAAGGAGAAGGACGCGGTCCTGGCCGACAGCGAGCAGTCCATCAAGGCGGTGGACATGGCCATCGTCAACCAGGACCCCTTGGACAAGGCATACCTCTACTACTACGAGGGCGAAGCGGCCGCCAACACGGAAGACTTCATCCAGGCATACGTCGACGCGAAGGCACGGGTGACGGGGGCGTACAGCTACTACGACGCCGACGTACAGGTGAGTGGTCAGGATGCTGCGTCCCTCGTGTACTGCGAGGACCAGAGCAAGGCCTTCGACATGTACCTCAAGGACAAGAAGGTCAACAAAACACCTGTCACCAAGAACAGTTACGTGCTGTACAGCACGAAACTGCGCAAGAACGAAAAGGGCGTCTGGGTCGTCACCAAGCTGCTGTCTCAGAGGGGGAGTGACAAGTGCCAGCGTTGAGTCCGACGACGCGAGTTCTGACGACAACGGCCGTGATCGGAACAGTGCTGCTGAGCGGTACGCCCGCCATGGCCGACAACGTGATCGGTGGTGGCTCGCAGAACCCACCGCCCAAGGTGTCGGGAGACGCCGGTCCCGACGGAACGCTGTCCGCCGGTGTCGTCGTGTTCGACCGGTCGAAGAACGGGTCGGGTCCGAAGGCCGGCCCCGTCACCTCCGCCACCACCTGGACCCCGCCCGCCTGCTACTACGCTCCGAAGTACACCCCGGAGCAGCTGCAGAAGCATCTGGAGCCGATCTGGGAGGCGGAGAGCACGGGGTACGAGTGGGATGCCGCGCAGCGCAAGCGGTATGTCGAGGGTGAGCCCTACAAGGACTTCAACAAGGAGAAGGCCGGCGAGGGCTACTGGTGGGACTCCTACGTCACGCCGGGCCGGATCGGGGATCCGGGGGCGCTCGACTGCGATGACCCCGTCTTCTGGGTGGACACCAACGACGACCCGCCCGCCGACATCCAGCAGGCCATCACTCCGGAGATGCTGGCGCAGCTCGCCTATGCCGAGATTCGCGTCCCCACGACCGAGGTGGACCTCGCTCCGGACGGGGAGACCAAGGTGAACCTGCCGACCTGGATGTGGCTGGACGGAGCGGACTTCAAGCCGGTCTCGGTCACGGCGTCCGTGCCGCTGCTCGGCATCCAGGCGACCACCACGGCCGTACCGGTGTCCGTGCGGATCGAGCCGGGCACCTCCGACGCGGAGACGTATCCGGCCTCCGGCGTCTGCGAGATCGACAACGGCCGTATCGGTGAGCCGTACGCCAAGGGCAAGGCGAACCGTACGCCGCCGTGCGGTGTGAAGTACCTGCGCTCTTCGGGCGACGACGCCTACAAGCTCCAGGCCACGGTGACGTGGAAGATCCACTGGACCGGCACCGGAGTCGCCGGTCAGCGGCCGCTCCCGGACGGCACGTTCGGCGGAGAGCAGGACGTCACCGTCCAGGAGATCCAGGCCGTCAACCGCTGACCGCCCGCACACCACGACCCCCGCCCCCGCCCCCGCCCCCGCCCCCGCCCCGGCGCCGGTTTGCCGGGGCGGGCCCCCGTGGGTAGGTACATCCGCATGACGACGACCCTCGGTGCCGTGTTCCGCCCCCAGCTCGCCCCCGAGCGCCTCCGCCCCGTCGTGCGTGCCGCCGACACCGCCGGGCTCGACGAGCTGTGGCTGTGGGAGGACTGCTTCCGGGAGGGCGGCATCTCCACCGGCGCCGCCGCCCTCGCGTGGAGCGAGCGGCTCCGCGTCGGCGTCGGGCTGCTGCCCGTCCCCCTGCGGAACGTCGCCGTCACCGCCATGGAGGCCGCCTCCCTGCACCGGATGTTCCCCGGCCGCCCCGTCCTCGGCGTCGGGCACGGCGTGCAGGACTGGATGGGGCAGGTAGGCGCCCGCGTCGAGTCGCCCCTCACCCTGCTCCGCGAGCATCTCCTCGCCCTCCGCGCCCTGCTGGCCGGCGAGACGGTCACCACCAAGGGCCGTTACGTCTCCCTCGACGACGTCACGCTCGACTGGCCCCCGCCCGGCCCCGTCGACGTCCTGGCCGGCGGCATGGGACCCCGTACCGTACGGCTCACCGGCGAGGCCGCCGACGGCACCATCCTCACCGCCGACACCTCCGCCGACGGCGTCCGGCAGGCCTGCCGACTGATCCGGGAGGGCCGTGTCGCGGCGGGACGTGACCCGGACGGCCACCGCGTCGTCGTCTATCTGCTCACCGCGACCGGCGACGGGGCGCGCGAGCGGCTGGAGGCCGAGCTGATCGCCGAAGGGCACGCCGCCGACGCCGACCTCGGGGTCTCCGGGGACGCCCACGCCGTCGCCGACGCCGTACGGCGGCTGGCCGAGGCCGGCGCCGGCACGGTCGTCCTCCAGCCCACCGGCGACGAACCCGACCCCGAGGGCTTCGTGCGCTTCGCCGCCGAGGACGTACGGCCACTTCTCACATAGACCGGAAGCCCCCGGGAAAAGCACGCGACGAGCCGCCCCCGCCTCCGGCATCCTCACCCGCATGACCCAGTCCCTGCCCCAGTCCCAGCCTCAACCCCGCACCGAGACCCGTACGTTCGACGACCTCCTCGCCGAAGGCGCCTCCGTGCCCACCGAGGGGTGGGACTTCTCCTGGTTCGAGGGGCGCGCCACCGAGGCCCGGCCGTCCTGGGGGTACGCCACCAGCGTCGCCGGCCGGCTGGGCACGGTGGGCGGGCCCGTGCTCGACGTCCAGACCGGCGGGGGAGAGGTCCTCGCGTTCGCCCTCGGCCGGGCGTCCCGGCGGCCCCCGCTGGTCGCCGCCACCGAGGGCTGGCCGCCCAACGTCCGCAAGGCGGCGCACACCCTCCGGCCGTACGGCGCCACCGTCGTCGCGGCGGCCGAGGACGCCCCGCTGCCCTTCGCCGACGCGTCCTTCTCCCTCGTCACCAGCCGGCACCCCGTCCGGCCGCACTGGTACGAGATCGCCCGGGTGCTCCGGCCCGGCGGTACGTACCTCGCCCAGCACGTCGGGCCCGCCAGCGCCTTCGAACTCGTCGAGTACTTCCTCGGCCCGCTCCCCGAGGAGAGCCGCACCGCGCGCGACCCCGAGCGGGAGCGGAGGGACGCCGAGGCGGCCGGTCTCGAGGTCGTGGATCTGCGGGCCGAGCGGCTGCGCATGGAGTTCCACGACATCGCCGCAGTCGTGCACTTCCTGCGCAAGGTGATCTGGATGGTCCCCGGCTTCACCGTCGAGGAGTACCGGCCGCGGCTGCGGGAGCTGCACGAGCGGATCGGGGCCGAGGGGTCCTTCGTCGCCCACAGCTCACGGCACCTCGTCGAAGCCCGCAGGTGAGAGGCTCGCGCCCGCGATCCACGCGCGTAGTGTCCGCATCGTTACGGTTGAGGGCTGGTCTCCGCGGCGGCGCATCGCTTAGGTTCGGACCAATGATTCGCGCGAGCAAAGCTGCGCGGAAGGGTCACCGCGCAGTGGAGGGGGCTGCGCGGTGCCCACACCTTCCCGCCCCCGCGATCACCCCCCGCTCCTCTTCTCCCCGTCTCCGGGTCAAGCCGCGGCCCCTTGGGGGTCACCCGTCGGAGGGACGGCCGGAAGAGTGGCCGGAAAGGTGCAGGGTTGGTGTCACACCGTGCACAGAGTCCCCTCAGCACTCATTTTCCGCGCGATTTCGCCGGGTTCCAGCCACAAAGACCCCCTGAATCGGCCCCTCCGAGGGCATCCGGGCGTCGCCGGGCGATTCCGGAGCGTAGTTGTCTCGCGCCGATGCACGCAGCATCACTTACGAAGGGTTATGGTGGAAACCCCCCCTCGGGCCGGTCCGTCTCCCCCCCACGGACCGGCCCGTTTCTCTTGCCCGTCGTCCCACGCGGTGCGCCCGTCGTCCCACGCGGTGCGTCCGCCGTCCCACGCGGCCCGCTGGCTAGAGTCGCGCCATGTCGAACGAGCATCCGACACCGCCCCCTCAGCAGTCTCCCGGCACCCCAGGTCCGTACGGCCGGCCCAGCACCCCTTCCCCATACGGACAGCCCTACGGTCAGTCCTACGGACAGCCCGGCCCTCCACATCCCTACGCCCAGCCCCCGTACGCCCAGCCCCCGTACGCCCCACCCCTCCCCGCCGGCATGCCCGGCCCCGTCCGCGCCGCGCAGATCGTGATCTTCGCGACGTTCGGGATCGGCGTCCTGCTGACCGTCCTCGTCGCGGCCGACTTCGGAGCCCGTGAGTCCGGCCGCTTCTTCAGCAGCTACCTGATGCCCACCGTGCTCCTCGTGCCGGCGCTCCGCTTCCGCACCGCGGGCAACGGCGTGCGCGTGGCCTCGATCGTGCTGGCGAGCCTGCAGATCGTCTTCGCGCTCAGCGGCGCCGCCCGCGGCATCCCGTTCGGCGTCCTGCCGGCCGGCACCGGCATCGCCGTCCTGGTGCTGCTGTGCCAGACGTCGGCCAAGCAGTGGTTCCGGCGGCAGCACACAAACGGCGTGCGGCAGCAGTACAGCTGACAAAAGCGCGCCAGACCGGACGTTGGGGACCCCCGCCCCGGCAGGGGTACGCTTCGCCTCTGGGGACCGCCATACGGGCAGGGACCGCCCGCGGCCGAGACCGGGCCGCTTGCCGCGCGACGCGGCTGGGTGCCGCGCCTGTCCGATCCGTACGGAGGGGCTGACGATCACGTGAACCTGCGCGACAAGCTGCGGAGCCTGCTGGTCAGGCTGTACGCGCGCCGGGTGGAAGGCCACCTGGACACCGCTCAGGTGCCGAAGCACATCGGCGTCATCATGGACGGCAACCGCCGCTGGGCGAAGGCCGCGGGTTCCAGCACGGTGCACGGCCACCGGGCCGGCGCCGAGAAGATCGAGGAGTTCCTCGGCTGGTGCTCCGAGACGGACGTCGAGGTGGTCACCCTGTGGCTGCTGTCGACGGACAATTTCGACCGGCCCAAGGAGGAACTGGTCCCGCTCCTCGGCATCATCGAGGACGTGGTCCGCACCCTCGCCGCCGACGGACGCTGGCGGGTCCACCATGTGGGCACCCTCGACCTGCTGCCCTCCGGGATGCAGACGGTCCTGAAGGAAGCGGAAGCGGCCACGGCGCACGTCGACGGGATAGTCGTCAACGTCGCCATCGGATACGGCGGACGCCAGGAGATCGCCGACGCCGTGCGCTCCATGCTCCACGAGGCCCACGACAAGGGCGTCCCGATGGACGAGCTCGCCGAGTCCGTGGACGTCGACATGATCGGACGTCACCTCTACACCAAGGCGCAGCCCGACCCGGACCTCGTCATCCGCACCAGCGGCGAGCAGCGGCTGTCCGGATTCATGCTCTGGCAGACGGCCCACTCGGAGTACTACTTCTGCGAGGTCTTCTGGCCGGCCTTCCGCAAGGTGGACTTCCTG
Source organism: Streptomyces sp. P9-2 (assembly GCF_051903975.1). Lineage (NCBI taxonomy): Bacteria > Bacillati > Actinomycetota > Actinomycetes > Kitasatosporales > Streptomycetaceae > Streptomyces > Streptomyces sp. P9-2. The sequence continues at coordinate 433,614 of NZ_CP192633.1, read as the reverse complement.
CGCGCCCTGCGTGACTACGCGGCCCGCCACCGCCGCTTCGGCGGCTGAACGCGCCCCACCCCTTGTTCACGGCCACCGCGCCACCTCGTGACCGTGTGACCGCGCCACCGCGTGACCGCGTGGCGCCCCCGTGTCACCTCGCGCCACCCCGCGCCCCCCATGTGTCACCAGGGGTCACGCGCCGTTCACCGGCGCGCCGTCGCGGGTCGTGGCATGGCAGCGCTTGTTCGAGGGCATAACTCAGTCAGGTCGACGCCCGAACCACGGGTGTCGGATCTCAGCGGACGGCACGGGAGCCGTCCGCCCGGGAGGCCCTTTGCACCAGCCCGACCGTGCGGTCACGGCACGGAAGAAGCGGCGGAGGGCCGGTTCTCGGCCCGTCGTGCATCAGGGCCGTCGACCGGTCCAGCTCCGCCTCGTCGCTCCCCGACCTCATCCGAGGGGGTTCGTCCTTCCGTGGTGACCAGCGCAAAGCGCCACAAGCCAGACCGGCGCACCTACGTTCTCGACACCAGCGTCCTGCTGGCCGACCCCCATGCCCCCAGCCGCTTCGACGAGCACGAGGTCGTGCTCCCCGTCGTCGTGGTGACGGAGCTGGAAGCCAAGCGGAACCATCCCGAGCTCGGCTACTTCGCCCGCCAGGCCCTGCGCCTGCTGGACGACTACCGGGTGCGGTACGGCCGTCTCGACGCCCCCATCCCGACCGGGGACCTCGGCGGAACCCTGAGGGTCGAGCTCAACCACTCGGACCCCGGCGTGCTGCCCAGCGGCTACCGCCTGGGGGACAACGACTCCCGCATCCTCGCGGTCGCCCGCAATCTGCAGGCGGAGGGGTTCGACGTCACCGTCGTCTCCAAGGACCTGCCGCTCAGGATCAAGGCGTCCTCCGTGGGCCTTCTCGCCGAGGAGTACCGCGCGGAGCTCGCCATCACGGACTCCTCCGGCTGGACCGGAATGTCCGAACTGACCCTGCCCGGCGAGCAGGTGGACATCCTTTTCGAGGAAGGCCACGTCCACGTGCCCGAGGCGGCCGAGCTGCCCGTGCACACCGGCCTGACCATCCAGTCCGAGCGCGGCAAGGCGCTCGGCCGGGTCACCCCGGAGGGCAACGTCCGCCTGGTCCGCGGCGACCGGGAGGCGTTCGGCATCAAGGGCCGCAGCGCCGAGCAGCGGATCGCGCTCGACCTGCTGCTCGACCCGGACGTCGGGATCGTGTCCATGGGCGGCCGGGCCGGCACCGGCAAGTCCGCGCTCGCGCTGTGCGCGGGTCTGGAGGCCGTGCTGGAGCGGCGGCAGCACCAGAAGGTGATGGTCTTCCGTCCGCTGTACGCGGTGGGCGGGCAGGAGCTGGGCTATCTGCCCGGCACCGAGGCCGAGAAGATGAGCCCCTGGGCGCAGGCCGTGTTCGACACGCTGTCGGCGGTCACCAGCCGGGAGGTCATCGAGGAGGTCACCGCGCGCGGCATGCTGGAGGTCCTGCCGCTCACCCACATCCGGGGCCGCTCGCTCCACGACGCGTTCGTGATCGTGGACGAGGCCCAGTCGCTGGAGCGGAACGTCCTGTTGACCGTTCTGTCCCGGATCGGGGCCAATTCCCGGGTCGTCCTGACGCACGACGTGGCGCAGCGGGACAATCTGAGGGTCGGCCGATACGACGGGGTGGTCGCCGTCGTCGAGAAACTGAAGGGGCATCCGCTGTTCGCCCACGTGACCCTCAACAGGTCCGAGAGGTCCCAGATCGCGGCCCTTGTGACCGAAATGCTCGAAGACGGTCACATCTGACCCTCGCATCCCAACGCGGGTGTATTGCGCGCGAGTTGGCGCCGTCCGGGAAAGGCGTAGAGCCTAGCCGGGCGGCGTCGGCGCGTGTGCGGCTTTCCGGTAATCCCCAGGGCCAAACGACATGTGAGCTTTCACACGCAACAGAGAATTGCCTTGCGCCGCCCGGTTACGGCAGAGTCTCACTCCTGTCAGGCCCCGCATACGACACAGCTGTACCCCCAGCGGTGCAGAACCACAGAAGAACACCCTTTCAACTCCATAGCCTCGTCGTATGCCGCCCGAGCACCACGCGGCGCTCCTGTCGAAGGAGTTGCCCACCGGGCCCGCGCCTCCCGTGACCCGCAGTTGGGGAGGCCAGTGTCAGGGGCACGATTGCGTCCGCGAGGGTCACCGAAGCGGGCGATGCTGGAAGGAAACCGTGTGAGCCGGATCTCGGTCCGGGGATTCGCAGTGGCCTCGGCCACGGCGGTCACCGCTGTCGGAAGCGTCGTCGGCGTTGCCTCGGGCAGCACCGCAGCGCAGAACAACGACGCCGAAGCGACGGCAGCCGGCACCACGCTGCTCGCGGACATCCCCGCAGGACAGCAGGCGCAGGTGCAGACCGCGTCGCTGACGCAGCAGGCCCAGACGATGGCCATCGCCGCGGACGCGACCGCCAAGAAGGACGCGGAGGAGGCAGCCCGCAAGGCCGCCGCCGAGACCGCGATCGCGAAGAAGAAGGAAGCCGAGAAGGCCGCCCAGGAGGCCAAGGAGCGCGAGGAGGCCGAGAAGGCCGCCAGCCGCTCCGCCGCGCGTGACGCGTCCTCCTTCGCCGTCCAGGCCTCCTACTCGGTCGCCGAGGTCCAGGCCATCGCGCGCCAGATGGTGCCCGCCGACCAGTTCCAGTGCTTCAGCAACATCGTGGACCACGAGTCCAGCTGGAACTACCAGGCCATGAACCCCTCCTCCGGCGCCTACGGCCTCGTGCAGGCCCTGCCGGGCTCCAAGATGGCCTCCGCCGGCGCCGACTGGCAGACCAACCCGGCCACCCAGATCAAGTGGGGCCTCAACTACATGGACAGCCGCTACGGCAGCCCGTGCGGCGCCTGGGAGTTCTGGCAGGCGAACAACTGGTACTAGGTCCTCCGGACCCTTCCGCCGCCCCGCGGCACGCTCGACTCCGCGACAGCCCCGCACCGTCCTACGGTGCGGGGCTGTCGCCCTGTACGGTCTGACCGACGGCGCCAGGGGGACTGGTGGGGAGAGACGGGGGAAGAGGACGGATCATGTCGCGACTGCCAGGGTGGCTCGACCGGGTCGGAGCCGGACTGACGAAGGTCGGCAAACGGCTGGAGGAGCGCCGCGCCGAAGTCACGCGCGACCGGGGGCCGGACGACGATCCCGAGCGCCACACCGCCGACCCCGACCGGACGCCCCCGCCCACCGAGTACACCCAGGTCGTCCTTCCCACGCGCCCCGACCCGGCGCAGGCCGTGCCCTGGGGCGTCAGGGTCGCCGCCGAGGCCGGCTGGCGCCTGCTGGTGCTCGCCGGCACCGTCTGGGTGCTGATGCGCATCATCAGCGCCGTCCAACTCGTGGTGCTGGCGTTCGTCGCCTCGCTGCTCATCACCGCGCTGCTCCAGCCCACCGTCGCCCGGCTGCGGCGGATCGGCGTGCCGCGCGGACCGGCGACCGTGCTGACCGCGCTGTTCGGCTTCGTCGTGATGGGACTCATCGGCTGGTTCGTGACCTGGCAGGTCATGGAGAACGTCGACACCCTCGCCGACCAGATCCAGGACGGCATCGACGAACTGCGCAACTGGCTGCTCAACAGCCCGTTCCACGTCACCGACAAGCAGATCAACGAGATCGCCAAGAACCTGCGCGAGGCCGTCGGCGCCAACACCGAGCAGATCACCTCGGCCGGTCTTGAGGGCGTCACGGTCGTCGTCGAGGCGCTCACCGGCATCCTGCTGGCGGTCTTCTCGACGCTGTTCCTGCTCTACGACGGCAAGCGGATCTGGCAGTGGTCCCTCAAGCTGGTCCCGGCCGCGGCCCGTCCGGGCGTCGCCGGCGCCGGCCCGGTCGCCTGGCGCACCCTCACCGCGTACGTGCGGGGCACCGTGGTGGTGGCGCTCATCGACGCCATCTTCATCGGCCTCGGCATCTACTTCCTCGACGTGCCGCTCGCGGTGCCGCTCGCCGTCTTCATCTTCCTGTTCTCGTTCATCCCGCTCGTCGGCGCGGTGGTGTCCGGAGCGCTGGCCGTGGTCGTCGGGCTCGTCACCCAGGGCGTGTTCACCGGTGTGATGGTGCTCGTGGTGGTGCTGGCGGTCCAGCAGATCGAGGGCCACATCCTCCAGCCGTTCATTCTCGGCCGCGCGGTGCGGGTGCATCCGCTCGCGGTGGTGCTGGCGGTGGCCTCCGGCGGTCTCGTGGCGGGCATCGGCGGCGCGGTCGTCGCCGTGCCGCTGGTCGCCGTGTCCAACACCGTCGTCGGCTATCTGCGGGCGTTCTCCCACGAGGCGGCCCTCGTCCAGTCGCCCCGGCCGCGGGGCGCGACGGCCATGTCGGCGCCGGACGCCCCGGCCCCCGCGCAGACCGAACCCCACCCCCCGGCCACGGAGTCCGAACGGCCCGGGGAGTCCGGCCGGCCCTCCGACGAGCGCTAGCGCCAGGCGCCCGGAACGCCGAAGGGCCCGCCCACCCCGAAGGGTGGACGGGCCCCTACATCGCGGGGCGGGCGCGGAGTTACTCCGCGAGCGCCGCCTCGGCGCCGAGGGTCGCGGCGACGGCCTGCACCACCGCGGCGATCTTGAACGCCTCCTGGATCACGTCACGGTCCAGGCCGGCCTTGCGCAGCACCTGCTCGTGCGAGTCGAGGCACATGCCGCAGCCGTTGATCGCGGAGACCGCGAACGACCAGTACTCGAAGTCGACCTTGTCGACACCCGGGTTGCCGATGACGTTCATCCGCAGCCCGGCGCGCAGGTTGCCGTACTCGTGGTCCGACAACAGGTGACGCGTGCGGTAGAAGACGTTGTTCATCGCCATCACCGCGGCGGCGGCCTTGGCGGCCGTGTACGCCTCGGGCGACAGGTTCGCCTTGGCCTCGGGCTCCAGCTCACGCAGCACGATCGGGGAGCGCGAGGCGATCGCGGTCGCCAGCACCGTGCCCCAGAGCTGCTGGGAGGGCAGGTCGGAGTTGCCGATGACCGAACCCAGGTTGAGCTTCAGGTCCTTGGCGTAGTCCGGTATGCGGGACTTCAGGGAGTCGAGCGACACGTCAGCTCACTCCCCCGACAGCAGCGCGACCGGGTCCAGGGTCTCGTCGCCCTTGGACCAGTTGCACGGGCAGAGCTCGTCGGTCTGCAGGGCGTCCAGGACCCGCAGGACCTCCTTCGGGTTACGGCCGACGGAGCCGGCGGTCACCATGGAGAACTGGATCTCGTTGTTCTGGTCCACGATGAACACGGCGCGCTTGGCATAGCCGTCCTCGCCCTCGATGCCGAGGTCGCGCATCAGCTCGTGCTTCGGGTCCGCCATCATCGGGAACGGCAGGTCGCGCAGGTCGTCGTGGTCCTTGCGCCAGGCGTGGTGGACGAACTCCGAGTCACCGGAGAAACCGAGGATCTGGGCGTCGCGGTCGGCGAACTCGTCGTTCAGCTTGCCGAACGCGGCGATCTCGGTCGGGCACACGAAGGTGAAGTCCTTGGGCCATGCGAAGACGACCTTCCACTTGCCCTCGTAGGTCTTGTGGTCGATCGTCTCGAACTCCTTGCCCTTCTCCAGCGAGACGCAGGCGGTCAGTTCGAACTCGGGGAACTTGTCACCGACAGTGAGCACACGCTCTCCTTGCAGCGAAGAAACACCCCAATTGCGGGCGTTTCCCATGGGTTGGACTCGGTTGATGTTGGCACAGAGTGCATTGATCAGTGAAATAGCTACACTCGGTCGGGTTGATCGGAGGGACCTATCAGTGACTGTCGGTGACCGGCGCAGACAGCCGAGCCTGGCCCAGCTGCGGGCGTTCGCGGCGGTGGCCGAGCACCTTCACTTCCGCGACGCCGCAGGGGCCCTGGGGATGAGCCAGCCCGCCCTGTCCGGGGCGCTGTCCGCACTGGAGGAGACACTCGGCGTGACGCTCGTGGAGCGTACGACACGCAGAGTGCTGCTCACCCCGGCCGGGGAGCAGCTCGCCGCCCGCGCGAAGTCCGTGCTCACGGACATCGGCGCGCTCATGGAGGAGGCGGACGCGCTGCGGGCCCCGTTCACCGGGGTGCTGCGGCTCGGCGTCATCCCGACCGTGGCGCCGTATCTGCTGCCGACGGTGCTGCGGCTGGTGCACGACCGCTATCCGCGCCTCGACCTCCAGGTGCACGAGGAGCACACCGCGAGCCTGCTCGACGGGCTGTCCGCCGGACGGCTCGACCTGCTGCTGCTCGCGGTGCCGCTCGGCGTCGCCGGGGTCACCGAACTGCCGCTGTTCGAAGAGGACTTCGTGCTGGTCACCCCGCCGGGGCACCGGCTCGGCGGGCGCTGCGGCATACCGCGCACGGTGCTGCGCGAGCTGAATTTGCTGCTGCTCGACGAGGGGCACTGCCTGCGCGACCAGGCGCTCGACATCTGCCGTGAGGCCGGCAGCGCGGGGGTGGCGGCCACCACCACGGCCGCCGGACTCTCCACGCTGGTCCAGCTCGTCGCGGGCGGCCTCGGCGTCACACTGCTGCCACGCACCGCCGTCGAGGTGGAGACCAGCCGCGCCGACCGTCTCCTCACCGCGCACTTCGCCGACCCCGCGCCCAAACGCCGCATCGCCCTCGCCATGCGCACGGGCACGGCGAGGGCGACGGAGTACGGGCAGCTGGCGACGGCGCTCCGCGGGGCGATGCGCGACCTGCCGGTCCACACGGTGGAGGACTGACGGCCCAGGGCTACTCGGTGCGGAGACCGTCCGGGCGCATCATCCTCAGCAGGGGCGGCAGGCTGAGCAGGGTGACCAGGGCGACCACACCCGCGCCGACCGCCGTCATCCCGGCCACGCTGCCCCAGTCCACCTGGACCGGCGTCGCGGTCATCCGCAGCAGCACCGCCCCGAGGACCGTGCCGACCAGCGCGGAGAGCGCGAGCCCCAGACCGATCGGGATCGCCGTCTGCCACAGCACCGACAGGCTCAGCGTGCGGCGGCGGGTGCCGAAGGCGACCAGGGCCGACAGCAGCTTGCGGCGCTCCCGCAGCTGTTCGAGCTGGGAGACCAGCAGGCTCGTCCCGATGAGGAAGAGCACGGCGGCGGCGCCGACGAACAGGCCCGTGCGGATGGAGTCGAACCGGGTGACGCGCTCGGTGGAGACCCAGGTCGCGGCGTGGGCCAGCGGGTCGACGGAGGCGGCCGTGTTCCGCACCAGGTCCTGCGCGTCGGCCACCGACTCGTCGACGCCGAGCCACAGCCTTCCGGACAGCCGTTCCTCGACACCGGGCGTCACGGCGCCCGGCGTCAGCAGGAAGCCGCTGCTCATCATCCCGGACGGGTCCTCGAGGGCCGTCGCGCTCTTCACGCCCTCGGGCACGGTCCAGACGACGTCCTGCCGAGGGGCGGCGGGATCGCCGTTCGGCTGCATGTGCAGGGTGCGGCCGGGCTTGTTGAGGACGGGCGTGTCCGTGTCGTAGTCGGCACCGGTGAGCGCGAAGACGTCACCGTCCCGGCAGTCGGTCAGCTTCGCGAGCGTGCGCAGGGTCTCGCAGTCGCCGGCGGTCAGATGCGCCCCCCGCACCGCTTCCTCGAGGTCGTCGGTGAGCTTCTCGTAGGCGTATCCGTGGGACAGCGCCTGGACGTCGCGCACGCTCGCGGTCTTCTCGAACGCCGCCGCGGCCGGAGCCACCGGGACGCCGCCGGGCAGCTCGACCTGCATCTGCGCGCGGGACACGTCCTGTCCCGTGTCGCGGGTGTACTGGCCTTCGATGCCCGTGAACAGCATCTGCAGGGCGATCGCACCGGCCACCGCCACGGCGATGCCGTTGACCATGCGGGCCGCGGTGCCGCTGCTCAGCTGGAGCCGGCGCACGGCGAGCTGCCAGGCCAGACCGCCCGCGCCCAGCCGGCCCACGACCGTCTCCACGATCCACGGCAGCAGGGCGGTGACCCCGACGAGGAGACACATCACACCGCCGACGACCAGGACCTGGTTGAAGTCGCCGTTGTCGCTGCCCTGGCCGATCATCGGCACGAGCATGGCGACGCCCGCCAGCGGCAGCAGCAGCCGCCACCACAGCCGGCGGCGGGCCGGCCGTGCGGTGCGGACCACACCCAGCGGCTCGATGACCACGCCGCGCAGCGCGATCAGGGTGACCAGCACCGCGGCGGCCGGCACCGCGACCGCGACCAGCAGCGCCAGCAGCGGCGACGGGTTGAGGTCGGCGGCGAAGACGCTGACGCGGAACAGCTCGACGGACGACGCGAATTCACGTCCGGCCAGGAAGAACAGGGTGCCGAAGACCAGCCCGAGCACCGCGCCGGCGAGAGCCTCGCCCGCGGCGATCCTCCGGGTCATCCGGCTGTCCGAGCCGACCAGCCGCAGCGCGGCGAGCCTGCGGTCGCGCCGCTCGCCGCCGAACCGTACGGCGGTGGCGATGAACACGCCGACCGGCACCAGCAGCACCACGAAGATGACCAGTGTCAGCATGACGAGGACGGGGTCCAGCGGCTCGGCGGGGCTGTCCTGGGCCTCGCCGAAGGCCTCGATCCGCATGACCGTCGGGCTGTCCAGCTGCTTGGCGAGGCCCGTGATGCCCGCGTAGAAGGCGAGTTCCTGGGAGCCGATCAGGCCGGATTCGCCGATGGTGCCCACGACGTCGTACGGCAGCCGGTCCCGCAGCAGCTCTCCCTCGTCGGACGCGAGGAGCTTCTTCAGGGCGGGGGAGACTGCCATCGTCCCCGGCTCGGGGAGTTCGCTCACCCCGGGCGGCACCGGAGCGTCGGGACCCTCGGCCTCCACCAGGCGGCCGCGGACGTCGGTGTCCCTGAAGTCGCTGTTGGCGTGCGCGATGAGCAGGGTGTCGTCCGACGGGCGCAGGGTGTCCTCGACGTACACGTTGTCCTGGCGGGCGTCCTCCCGCCGGTCACGTGCGTCGAGCAGGTTCGGCACGGCGGCGGTGAGCAGCAGCAGCGCCACGCCGAGTCCCACGCCGACGGCGGTGAGCAGCGCCCGGGTCCAGCCCTCACGGCCGCCGGTGACGGCGAACCGGGCGCCCAGCGCGAGGTCCCGCGCCCACTGACCGGCACTCATACGACCCGCTCCATGTCGCGCGCCTTGCCGTCGCGGACGACGATCTCGCGGTCGGAGTACGCGGCGACCCGCGCCTCGTGCGTGACGAGGACGACGGCGGTGTTGGCGGAGCGGGCGGCCTCGGTGAGCAGCTCCATCACGCGCTCGCCGTTCAGCGAGTCCAGCGCGCCGGTCGGCTCGTCGGCGAACACCACGCGCGGTCCCGTGACCAGCGCGCGGGCGACCGCGACCCGCTGGCCCTGACCGCCGGACACCTCACCGGGACGCTTCTTGCGGACGTCGTCGACCTCCAGGCGCTCCATCCAGGTGAGGGCGGTGCGCTCGGCCTCCTTGCGGGGCGTGCCGTTCAGCCGCAGCGGCAGCGCGACGTTCTCCACGCAGGTCAACTCCGGCACCAGCTGGCCGAACTGGAACACGAACCCGAACTCGGAGCGGCGCAGGGCGCTGCGCTCTGAGTCGTTCATCGCGGTCAGCTCGCGGCCGGCGTACGTGATGGACCCGGCGTCGGGGGTGACGATCCCGGCGAGGCAGTGCAGCAGCGTGGACTTGCCGGAGCCGGAGGGCCCCATCACGGCGACGACCTCGCCCGGGTGGATGGAGAACGCGGCGTTGTCGAGCGCCTTCGTCGGGCCGTACGTCTTCTGCAGGTCCCGTGCGGCGAGCAGGGAACCGGCGGGTGCGGACGTGGTCATGGGGCCACCGCCTCACGGAGTTTGTCGAGGCGCGCGGCGGTCAGCTCCAGCCAGCGCAGGTCGGCCTCGAGGTGGAAGAGGGCGTGGTCGCAGATCAACTGGTCCGCCAGATCGCCCTTGCGCTTGCGGTCGGTGAGGATGCGCATGCTGCGCAGATGCTCCGACCGCTGCGTGTCGAGGATGTCGGCGGCGTCGCGCTCGGTGAGGAGTGCGAGGACGACCTTGGTGTAGAGCGTCGACTGGAGGTACGGCTCGGGCTTCTCCGGCGTGGCGAGCCAGCGGGCGACGTCGGTGACGCCGGCCTCGGTGATGGCGTACCGCTTGCGCTCGGGCCCGCCGCCGGCCTCGATGCCGTCGACCTCGACGAGGCCGTTCTTCAGCAGCCGCGACATCGTCGAGTAGACCTGGCCGTAGTGCAGCGGCCGGTCGTGACCGAACTTCTCGTCGAAGGCCCGCTTCAGGTCGTAACCATGACGCGGCCCGGACTCCAGGAGCCCCAGAAGGGTGTGACCGATGGACATGCGGAGCACTCTACACACCGTGTATACGCGGTGTGTATACGCGGAGTGTGCAGATCGTGCGTGCTCCCCCTAAGCCGCAGGTGAGGCCCTGTTGTCACGGTTCTGTCACCGGGATCCGGACATGCGTCCGGCCCCCGCCGTGCGGCGGGGGCCGGTTCAGTCGGAGGGTGGCGTTCCGCCCGATGGGGGGCGGGTGCCCGGGGGGCGGCCCCGGCGGGGGAGGGGGCCCGTCTCGCCGGGGAGGCGGCCCGCCTCCGCGAGGGCCCGGCGGAGCAGGAACTCGATCTGGGCGTTCGCCGAGCGCAGTTCGTCGCCCGCCCAGCGGGCCAGTGCCTCGTACACCGCCGGGTCCAGCCGCAGCAGCACCTGCTTGCGCTGCGGCCGGCGCTGCGGGGCCGGGTCCCCGGACGGGGCGGTCACTGGTAGAGCGTCCCGGTGTTGAGGACCGGCTGCGCCGAGCGGTCACCGCACAGCACGACCATCAGGTTGGACACCATCGCCGCCTTCCGCTCGGGGTCGAGGTCCACGATGTCCTGCTCCTGGATCCGGGCCAGGGCCGACTCGACCATACCCACGGCGCCCTCCACGATCTGCTGCCGCGCCGCGACCACCGCGCCCGCCTGCTGCCGCTGCAGCATCGCCGAGGCGATCTCGGGAGCGTAGGCGAGGTGCGTGAAGCGGGACTCGATGATCTGCACGCCGGCCGCCTCGACGCGCGCGTGCAGTTCGACCGCCAGCTTCTCGGTGATCTCCTCGGCGTTGCCGCGCAGCGACAGGCCGTCCTCGTCGTGGGCGTCGTACGGGTACTCGATGGCGATGTGCCGCACGGCCGCCTCGGTCTGGGTGGAGACGAACTCGACGTAGTCGTCCACCTCGAAGGTGGCCTGGGCGGTGTCCTCGACCCGCCACACCACGACCGCGGCCAGCTCGATCGGGTTGCCGTAGGCGTCGTTCACCTTCAGCACTGCGGTCTCGTGGTTCCGTACCCGGGTGGAGATCTTGGTGCGGGAGGTGAACGGGTTCACCCAGCGCAGCCCGTCCTGCCGGATGGTGCCCCGGTAGCGGCCGAACAGCTGCACCACCCGAGCCTCGCCCGGCGCGACCATGTTCAGCCCGCACATCGCGATGAACGCGGCGAGCGCGATCACGATGCCGCCGGTGATGAGACCGGCCTTCGCGCCGGTGCTCTCGACCGCCGTGGCCACGATGATCATCGCCACGCCGGCCAGCAGTCCGAGCAGGCCGAGCAGCAGCGCGAGCCCGCCGCCGATGCTGTGCGCCGGGGTCTCCCGCACGCGCGGGGCCGGCATCTCGGGCACGTCGGGCGTGACCTGCGGGTCGTGTGCGGTCATGGAGGTTCCCCCGTTTCTCCGCGCGTTCCGGCGCGGTGTCCACTGTCTATGTCTATCGCCTGTCTAGCTAAGTGATAACACATTACCTGTTCATGGCAACCTCATACCGGTTTCGAACGTCGGTTCCTTTGGAGTGGGTGCTGATTGTCACGTCCGTAAAGGCCGGATCGGCGGCCCTTTGTCATAGCTCCCGGTGTTAGCTTGCTGAGCTGACCTGAGCGGCGAACGTGTGTGCCGCATGAGCACACAGAAACGAAGCGGAGCGGAACAGGCGTATGGGACGAGCGGAAGAAAGACGCGCACGACAGCGCGGCGGGCGCCGTGCGGCACCCAAGGGCCGCGCTGCCGCCGCGGGCGGCCGCACCGGCATACGCCGCCTCTTCACCTGGAAGAAGATCGTCGGCACCTTCTTCACCCTCTGCCTGCTCGGCATGGGCGCCTTCATCGTGCTGTACATGCTGATCGACATCCCGGAGGGGAACGCCGACGCCGAGCTGCAGAGCAACGTCTACGAGTACAGCGACGGCAGCCTCATGGCCCGCGACGGCGACCGCAACCGCGAGATCGTCGACCTGGCCCGGGTCCCCAAGCCCGTGCAGCGCACGTTCGTCGCCGCCGAGAACAAGACGTTCTACAAGGACGCCGGCGTCGACCTGAAGGGCACCGCCCGCGGTGTCCTCAACACCCTGTCCGGCAAGGGCGCGCAGGGCGGCTCGACGATCACCCAGCAGTACGTCAAGAACTACTACCTGACGCAGGAACAGACCGTCTCCCGCAAGCTCAAGGAGCTGGTCATCTCCCTGAAGCTGGACCGGGAGAAGTCCAAGGACTACATCCTCGCCGGGTACATCAACACCAGCTACTACGGCCGCGGCGCCTACGGCATCCAGGCCGCCGCCCAGGCCTACTACCGCGTCGACGCCGAGGACCTCACCGTCGAGCAGGGCGCCTACCTCGCCGCGCTGCTCCAGGCGCCCAACCAGTACGACTGGGCGATCGCCAGCGGCAAGGGCAAGAAGCTCGTCCAGGAGCGCTGGAACTACGTCCTGGACAACATGGTCGAGCAGAAGTGGCTGGACGCCGGCGAGCGCGCCGGCATGAAGTTCCCCGTGCCGAAGGAGCCCAAGGCGGCCCCCGGCATGGAGGGGCAGACCGGCTACCTGGTCGAGGCGGCCAACTCGGCCGTCAAGCAGCAGCTCGTCGAGCAGGGCGTCGCCGAGGACCTGGAACAGGCCAAGGCGCTGCTGGACCGCGGCGGCTACACCATCACGCTGAACATCGACAAGAAGAAGCAGAAGGCGCTGGAGAAGGCGGTCAAGGACCGGCTCACCAGCAAGCTCGACCCGAAGAAGCGGGACGTCGACGCCGACGTCCAGGCCGGCGCCGTCTCCGTCGATCCCAAGACCGGCAAGGTCGTGGCGATGTACGGCGGCGTGGACTACGTGAAGCACTACACCAACAACGCCACCCGCAAGGACTACCAGCCGGCGTCCACGTTCAAGCCGGTGATCCTCGCGTCCGCCCTCGACAAGGGCGCCGAGACCCAGGACGGCGTGCCCATCACCGCGGACACGCTCTACGACGGCGACAGCAAGCGCCCCGTCGTCGAGGACGGCGAGAAGGTCGGCTTCGCCCCGCCCAACGAGGACGACCGGGACTACGGCGACATCACCGTCCAGGAGGCGATGAACAAGTCCGTCAACTCCGTCTTCGCGCAGATGGGCGTCGACGTCGGCATGACGGACGTGATGAAGACCGCGGGCGCGCTCGGCATGAGCGACAACCTCGACCCGTTCCCGGCGCAGACCCTCGGCACCATGGGCGCCAGCCCGATGCAGATGGCCGGCGTCTACGCCACCCTCGCCAACCACGGCAAGCAGGTCACGCCGACGATCGTGAAGTCCGTCGAGCACAAGGACCGCACGATCGAGATGCCCGACCCGGTCGGCCAGTCCGTCCTCAGCCGGCGCGCCGCCGACACGGTCACCTCGGTGCTCACCGGCGTGGTCGACGACGGTACGGCGCAGAAGTCCGTGCGGGACAACCCGCTGCGCGACGGCCAGCAGGTCGCGGGCAAGACCGGCACCTCCGACGACAACAAGTCGGCCTGGTTCACCGGCTACACGCCCGACCTGGTGACCTCCGTCGGCCTGTTCGGCGAGGACGCCAAGACCGGCAGCCAGGTCCCGATGTACAAGGCGGGCGGCGTCGACCACCGCGTCAACGGCGGTGGCTTCCCTGCGGAGATCTGGGCCGCGTACACCTTCGGGGTGATGGACGAGGTGTCCAAGTTCGACCTGGAGACCGAGCAGGGCGCGGGCGTGGCTCCCACCCGGAGCGCGTCGCCGTCGGAGACACCGTCGCAGACGCCGACGGAGGAGCCGACGACGGAGGAGCCGACGACGACGTCACCGCCGACGACGACGTCCCCGCCTCCGTCGACGGAGCCCCCGTCCCAGACGCCGACGTCACCCCCGCCGTCGCAGACGCCGACGACCGAGTCCCCCACCTTCGACCTACCGGGCGGCCCCCCCGACCCCGAGAACAACGACCGCGAATAGCCCCCCACACGCGCAGTTCCCCGCGCCCCCGAAAGGGCACGGGGAACTGCGCGAGCAACCCACGATCGGCCGCATCCGGCCACGGCGGGTGGCGCCCCGAAGGGGCGCGGGGAACCGCGCGAGCAACCCACCATCGGCCGCACCCGGCACACCCGCGAAACCCCTACCGCGCCTCACCGCGAAGCACTCAACCGTGGTTCAGCTCGAACCACACCACCTTCCCCGTGCTCAACCGAGTCGCCCCCCACCGCCGGGCCAGCCGGTTGACCAGATACAACCCACGCCCACCCTCATCCGTGGCCCGCGCCTGCCGCAGCCGCGGCAACTGCGGCACATCGTCCCCCACCTCGCACCGCAGCACATCCGTGCGCAACAGCCGCAGCGTCACCGGCCGCGAGGCATACCGCACCGCGTTGGTGACGACCTCGCTCACCAGCAGTTCCACCGAGTCGCTCAGCTCGTCCATGCCCCAGCGGGACAACTGCCGCCGGGCCAGCCGCCGCGCCCGCCCGGGCGCCGCGTCCTCCGGCTCCAGGAACCAGTACGCGACGTCGTTCGGCGCGATCCCGTCGAAGCGGGCGGCGAGCAGCGCGATGTCGTCGTCCCGGTCGCCCGGACCGAGCATGTCCAGCACCTCGTCGCACAGCGCCTCCAGCGGCGGCGGATGGTCAGGCCCCGTCAGCTGCGCGGTCGCGGCGAGCTTCTCCCGCAGCTGCTCGATGCCGGTCCACACGTCCCGCAGCCGGGACTCCACCAGGCCGTCGGTGTAGAGCAACAGGGTCGCCCCGGCGGGCGCCTCCAGCTCCACGGCCTCGAAGTCCACCCCGCCCACGCCGATCGGGGCGCCCGCCGGCACCCGCAGCACCTCCGCGCGTCCGCCCAGGTGCAGCAGCACGGGCGGCGGATGGCCGGCGTTGGCGATGGTGATGCGGTGGGCTACCGGGTCGTACACCGCGTAGAGGCAGGTCGCCATGCGGTCCACGCCGAGCCGCTGGGCCTGCTCGTCGAGGTGGTGCAGCACCTCCTGCGGCGGCAGGTCGAGCCCGGCGAGGGTCTGCGCGGTGGTGCGCAGCTGGCCCATGATCGCCGCCGACGTCATGGAGTGACCCATCACATCGCCGACCACCAGGGCGACCCGGCTGCCGGGCAGCGGGATCGCGTCGTACCAGTCGCCGCCCACCCGCGCGGTCTCCGCGGCCGGCAGGTACCGCGACGCCAGCCGTACGCCGGTGCAGTGCGGCAGGGTCTCCGGCAGCATCGTGCGCTGGAGCTCGTCCGCGATGTACGCCTCACGCCCGTACAGCACGGCCTTGTCGATGCCGAGGGCGCTGTGCGTGGCGAGCTGCGCCGCGACCAGCAGGTCGTCGGCCTCGAAGGGGACGCGCTCGGGGCGGCGCAGGAACAGTGCCGCGCCGATCACCCGGCGCCGGCCGCGCAGCGGCGCGAGGACCGCCCGCTGGCCGTCCGGGACGGCCGCCGCGCCCTCCTCGCCGAGGAGTTCCGGCAGCGCCGCCCGCGCGGCCGGGGCGTCCGTGAACACCGGACGGACCCCGCGCAGCACCTCGGCGAGCGCGCTGCCGGGCCGTACCGTGCACAGCTCCTCGCCGACCGAGTCCAGCTCGGACGGCTGCTCCGGAGGCGCGATCGGCATGAAGCCGCCGCCCTCGGTGTCCCGTTCGGCGGGGATCCGGTCGGTGCGGCGCAGCCGCAGCACCAGCGGGCCCGTGGGCCGCTCGTCGCCGACGGGCAGCGGGTCGCGCAGATACACCAGGATCGCGTCGGAGAAGGTCGGCACGGTCGCCCGGCACAGCCCCATCACGATCTCGTCCAGGTCGATGCCGCGGGCGATCCGCCGGGTGGCCGCGCCGACGAAGCGCAGCCGGTCTCCGTCCCGCCGCATCGGCGTGGGACGGCCCGGCCGTGTCACCTGGCCCGTGCGGCGGTCCTTCCCGTCCGGGGCACGGTCCACCCGGTCCTGCCCGTCGGCGGGCTGCACGGGGATGCCGTCCGGCGCGGGCCGCGGACGGGGGGTGTCCGGCTCCGCGTCCGGACCGACGCCCGGCTGGGAGTGCTCGGACCCCGGCACGTCCCCCGCGTCGGGCGCCGGCCCGCCGGAGACGGCGCCGGGCGCGGGCGGCTCACCGCCGGAGCGGCCCTGTGCCGGTAAGGCGGCGCCCGTACCGGCCGTGGGGGCCGGGGAACGCAGGAACGCCCCGCGGGGATCCGCGGGGTCCACGCCCGGCTGGGGGCGCTCGAAGGAGGTCGGCTGCTCCGTCACGCGTGTCGAGTCCATCCGTCCGGCGCACGCCGTGCGCGCGGTTCGCTCCGCCGAAACTCCGATACCCGGAACAGGTGCCCCCGGAACGGATTTCGCGTGTGGTCAGAGGTTGTTCCTGCGACGCCGGCCGGCCGTCGTCGGCCCGTGCCGGTGTTTCCGTACCCCTCGCTCACGTCCTGCCGCCCCTCGGTGACGTCCGGTCAAGCTTCGCGCGCGCTCCGGTGGTTGCTGCTCCGCGCCCTTGCGGACGACGATCCTACGTTTCCTGCCCGGGGGCGCAGCAAGGGTCTCACGGGGATGCGTGCGCCGCGGTGCGGTCCCAGTCCTGTGGGAGTGACGGTACAGCCCAGGACGGATCCGGACGCCAGTTCTCCCAGCCGTCCGAGAACGGAGAGCCCCAGGCGTCGATCACCGCGACCGCGGCGCGCCCCGCCTCGCGCACCCGCCGGGCCAGCGCGGGGTCCATCAGGCCGTCCCGCCGGGCCTGCGCGAACTCGTCCTCGTCCCGCCAGTGCCAGCCGCCGTCCGGCTGCACGGAGATGTCCAGGAAGTGGTCCTCGGAGTCCACCCCGCCCGCCCAGCGGACGAGCGGCTCCTCCAGGTTCACGTACCAGTTCTTGAAGCGCCAGCCCGGCTCCCAGAACAGCCACACCGACCAGGGCTCGCCGGGCCGGGCCAGCTTCAGCACGCCGGTGCCGAACCAGCGGTCCTTCTGCACCGTGCGCGGCTTGGTGTAGCGGGTGGCGAGGGGCTCCCGGTGGACCGGGGTGCCGTCGGCGAGGACGGGCTTCACGCACTCGGTGCCCGGCGCCATCCAGGCGGCCAGCACCTCCGAGTCGTCGCGCACGACCGTGACGGGGCGCGCGATGTGGATGCGCGCGCCGCCGTTCTCCCGGTACCGCCACAGGATCTGCGTCCCGGGCTCCCAGTGGCGGGCCGCTCCGCCCGCGTGGCCGCGCATCGTGGTTCCACCCTCTGTCATGCGCAGATATTAGGTGGCCGGACCACACGACGCTGCGGCCCCCGTCACGGTTCACCCCCCGTGCGCCAGGCTTTACGGCCGTGTCATCCGCAGGACATCCAGCGCCTCGTCCAGC
Organism: Streptomyces sp. P9-2; assembly: GCF_051903975.1. Taxonomy (NCBI): domain Bacteria; kingdom Bacillati; phylum Actinomycetota; class Actinomycetes; order Kitasatosporales; family Streptomycetaceae; genus Streptomyces; species Streptomyces sp. P9-2. The sequence goes on along the minus strand of NZ_CP192633.1, from coordinate 416,069 downwards.
TGCTGCACGGTCAGGTCGCCGCGTTCGACATAGCCGCCCTCGAGCACGACCTGACGGATCGTCTTGCGTTCCGCGAGCGACTTCTTGGCGACCTTGGCGGCCTCCTCGTAGCCGATGTACTTGTTCAGCGGGGTGACGACGGACGGCGAGGACTCGGCGTACTCGCGGGCCCGCTCCCGGTCGGCGATGATCCCGTCGACCGTGCGGTCGGCGAGCAGGCGGGAGACGTTGGCGAGCAGCCGCACCGACTCCAGCACGTTCTTGGCGATCACCGGCAGCATCACGTTGAGCTCGAAGTTGCCGGACGCGCCGGCCGCGGCGACGGTCGCGTCGTTGCCCGTGACCTGCGCGCACACCATGAGCACGGCCTCCGGGATCACCGGGTTGACCTTGCCGGGCATGATCGAGGAGCCGGGCTGGAGGTCGGGCAGGGCGATCTCGGCGAGGCCGGTGCGCGGCCCGGACGCCATCCAGCGCAGATCGTTCGCGATCTTCGTCAGGCCGACGGCGATCGTGCGGAGCTGCCCGCTGGTCTCCACCACGCCGTCCCGGGCGCCCTGCGCCTCGAAATGGTTCCGCGCCTCGGTCAGCGGCAGCCCCGTCGCCCGCGCCACCTCCTCGATGACGGCGGCGGAGAACCCGGGCGGGGTGTTGATGCCGGTGCCGACGGCGGTGCCGCCAAGGGGCAGCTCGGCCAGCCGGGGCAGCGAGGCATGCAGCCGCTCCACCCCGTACCGCACCTGGGCTGCGTATCCGCCGAACTCCTGGCCCAGCGTGACGGGCGTGGCGTCCATCAGATGGGTGCGCCCGGACTTCACGACGTCCGCGAACTCCTCCGCCTTGCGCTCCAGGACGGCGGCGAGGTGCTCCAGGGCCGGGACCAGGTCCCGGGTGACCGCGGCGGTGGCGGCGATGTGCAGTGACGAGGGGAAGACGTCGTTGGACGACTGCGAGGCGTTGACGTGGTCGTTGGGGTGGACGTCCCGGCCCAGCCGCTCGGTGGCGAGGGTGGCGATCACCTCGTTGGTGTTCATGTTGGACGAGGTGCCGGACCCGGTCTGGAACACGTCGACCGGGAAGTGGTCGTCCCACCGGCCCTCGGCGACCTCCGCGGCCGCCTCCTGGATCGCCTCGGCGATGTCCTTGTCCAGCACCCCGAGCCGGGCGTTCACCTTGGCGGCGGCGCCCTTGATGCGGGCCAGCGCCTCGATGTGGGCGCGCTCCAGGCGCTGCCCGGAGACGGGGAAGTTCTCCACCGCGCGCTGGGTCTGCGCCCGCCACTTGGCGTCGGCGGGGACCCGCACCTCTCCCATGGAGTCGTGCTCGATGCGGTAGTTCCGGTCGTCGTCCGTCGTCGTCATCGTGTACCTCCAAGGAGCACAGCAGCGGTGTCGGACGAGCGTATTCCCCGGAAAGCCGTCCGCCCCGCCGCGACGTCGCACGGCGGGGCGGACGGACCCGTGGGGGGTGTCAGGCGCTCTGCAGGCTCACGTCGTCCAGCAGGAAGCCGGTCTGCAGGCTGTAGTCCTCGGTGGCGGTGAAGGTCACGGTGACCGTCTGCCCGGCGTACGCGGACAGGTCGGCCGACCGCTGGACCCAGCCGCCGCCGGCGTGCACGTTGGACCAGGTCGCGAGCGTGGACCCGTTCACCCGGACGGTGAACGTGTCGTACGCCCGGCTGCCGGACTCGGCGGTCTCGATCTGCAGCCAGAAGACCAGCGACGCGCGCGTGCAGTCCGCCGGGACGGTCACCGTCTGGCTCAGCGACTCGGTGCTGGTGGAGCCGTTGCCGCCGAGCCAGGCGAATCGGGTGCCGCCGTGCGCGGTCCGCCCGGTGTGGGCGGCGATGACCGCGGTGGTCCCGGTCCAGGGCGCGGTCCCGCTCTCGAACCCGCCGTTGCCGACGACGCCGGCCGGGTCGCAGGTGCCCCCGCCGCCGCCCGTGCCGACGGCCTGCTGCCACAGGGTGTACGCGATGCCGTCGGCCGCGCGGTCGAGCCCGGTGGTGTTGATGTTGCTCAGGGTGTCGCACGCCCGGTGGTAGCAGGGGTCGTACGCCGAGCCGGACGTGCCGCCCCACTTGGCGGCCTGCGCGGAGGTCTTGCGGGCGCTCGCGCCCATCGCGTAGCCGGAGGTGGGGATGCCGTACCGCTCGAAGGAGTAGTCGTCGCTGCGTCCCGCGCCCTCGGTGTTCTCCTCGGGCTGGAGGCCGAGCGAGTCCCAGTACGCCTTCATCGGCGCGGCGGCCGCGGAGGTGATGTGGTTGATGAAGTAACCGCCGTTGAGCGAGGCGACCATGTCGAAGTTGTAGTACGCCTTGATCTTGGCGCGGTCCGTCGAGGACAGCGTGCGGGCGTAGAAGTAGCTGCCGTTGAGGCCCTGCTCCTCGTCGGTCCACCAGGCGAAGCGGACGCGGTTGCGCATGTCCGGGTTCTCCCGGGCGAGCGTCAGGGCGTTCTCCAGGAGGGCGGCGGAGCCGGAGCCGTTGTCGTTCATGCCGGGTCCGGCGGAGACGCCGTCGAGGTGGGCGCCGAACATGTAGACGCTGTTGGCGTCGCCCCGGGGCCATTCGGCGATGAGGTTGGGACCGGCGCCGCTGGTGCAGCCGGAGGTGCAGGGCTGCTCAGTGACGGTGTAACCGGCGGCCTGGAGCTTGCCCTTCACGTAGGCGACGGAGTCGCGGTAACCCTGGCTCGTGGAACGGCGGTTGCCGCCGTTGCGGGAGGCGGCGGCGCTGAGCTCGTCGAGGTGGGCCCGGACCGCGGTGACGCTGATGTCGGGGGCGGCGAGGGCGGTGGTGGAGGCGGGGGACGTGCCGGACGGGGTGGCTGCGGCGGGGAGTGTGCCGAAGCCGAGCACGAGGGCGAGCAGGGTGCTCGCCGCGGCGAATCTTCGTTTCACCTGGACTCCTCCGGACGGTGGCTGTGGGGTTGCCACGCGGGGGCCTGGGCATGGCATGTGCATGCCTGGCCTGTCAGGAAGGGTCACAGCAGGTTGTTGATCGGGTCAACGGCACGGGGTGGGCGGGGCGAGGTTTGTCCGAAAGCAGTACAGGGATTCCGGTATACGGACACGGGTGGGGACGAGCCCGGGGAGTTCGCCATCCTCCGCCCCTTCCCGTCCCGTCCCCGGGGCGCCGCCCCGGACCCCGCTGCTCAAACGCCGGAGGGGCTACACATGTAACCCCTCCGGCGTTCGAGGACGAGGCCCGTCAGGGCCGATACAGGCTCAGGCGAGACCGGGCCCCCGCACCGGAATCGACGTGAACGTCGGCTGGGGCGCCGGGTCCTGGAAGAAGTCGTTCCCCTTGTCGTCGACGACGATGAACGCGGGAAAGTCCTCGACCTCGATCTTCCAGACCGCCTCCATCCCCAGCTCCTCGTACTCGACGACCTCCACCTTCTTGATGCAGTCCTGCGCGAGCCGCGCCGCCGGACCGCCGATGGAGCCGAGGTAGAAGCCGCCGTGCGCGGCGCACGCGTCGGTGACCTGCTTGCTGCGGTTGCCCTTCGCGAGCATCACCAGCGAGCCGCCGGCCGCCTGGAACTGCTCCACGTAGGAGTCCATCCGCCCGGCCGTGGTGGGGCCGAAGGAGCCGGACGCGTAGCCCTCGGGGGTCTTCGCGGGGCCGGCGTAGTACACCGGGTGGTCCTTGAGGTACTGCGGCATCTCCTGGCCCGCGTCCAGCCGCTCCTTGATCTTGGCGTGCGCGATGTCGCGCGCCACGACCAGCGGGCCGGACAGCGAGAGCCGGGTCTTCACCGGGTACTTGGACAGCTCGGCGAGGATCGCCCTCATCGGCTGGTTGAGGTCGATCTTCACGACGTCGCCGGACTCGTCGAGCTGCTCGTCCGTCGTCTCCGGCAGGAACCGCGCCGGGTCCGTCTCCAGCTGCTCCAGGAAGACGCCCTCGGCGGTGATCTTCGCGACGGCCTGGCGGTCGGCGGAGCAGGACACGGCGATGGCGACGGGGCACGAGGCGCCGTGCCGCGGCAGCCGCACCACGCGCACGTCGTGGCAGAAGTACTTGCCGCCGAACTGCGCGCCGATGCCGATCTTCTGGGTCAGCTCGAAGACCTTCTCCTCGAGCTCCTTGTCCCGGAAACCGTGCCCGAGCGGGGAGCCCTCGGCGGGGATCTCGTCCAGGTAGTGCGCGGAGGCGTACTTCGCGGTCTTCAGCGCGTACTCGGCGGAGGTGCCGCCGACGACGATCGCCAGGTGGTAGGGCGGGCAGGCGGCCGTGCCCAGCGAACGGATCTTCTCCTCCAGGAACTTCATCATGGAGGCCTCGTTCAGGACGGCCTTCGTCTCCTGGTAGAGGAAGCTCTTGTTGGCGGAACCGCCGCCCTTGGCCATGAAGAGGAACTTGTAGGCGTCGCCGTCCGTCGCGTACAGCTCGATCTGCGCGGGGAGGTTGGAGCCGGTGTTCTTCTCCTCCCACATGGTGAGCGGAGCCATCTGCGAGTAGCGCAGGTTCAGCTTCTGGTAGGCGTCGTAGATGCCCCGGGACAGGGCCTCCTCGTCGCGGCCCGCGGTGAGCACGTTCTGCCCGCGCTTGCCCATGACGATCGCCGTGCCGGTGTCCTGGCACATGGGCAGGACGCCCGCCGCCGCGATGTTCGCGTTCTTCAGCAGGTCCAGCGCGACGAACTTGTCGTTGCCGGACGCCTCGGGGTCGTCGATGATGCGGCGCAGCTGGGCGAGGTGCGCGGGGCGCAGGTAGTGCTGGATGTCGCGGATGGCCTCCTCGGCGAGCTTGCGCAGCGCCTCCGGCTCGACCTTGAGGAACGTCCGGCCGTCGGCCTCGAAGGTGGACACACCTTCGGAGGTCACCAGCCGGTAGGGGGTGGTGTCCTCTCCCATGGGGAGCAGATCGGCGTACTCGAACTCAGGCATTCGCCCATTCCTCACTCGACGGAAGACCGCCCGCCTCCGTCGGCGGGCCATCCCAGCCTAGGACCTGCCGCCGACGCCGATCCTGTGAGGTTGTCCTCAGTTGTCCGCACCGCGGGGTAGTCGCGATCTATCGCGTTTGGGTACGCTGCTGTCGTGGACCTTCAGAAGCACGCCCAGCAGCCGGACACGACGCCGCGGAGCGCCGAGCTGCGCGCCTCCGACGCCGACCGGGACCGCATCGTCGAGCTGTTGCACGACGCGCACGCGGAAGGCCGGCTGACCGCAGACGAGCACGCCGAGCGCGTCGAGGGCGCGCTGACCGCCAAGACGCTGGGCGAGCTGGAAGGGTTCATCCAGGACCTCCCGGCCGCCCACGAGCGGCGCGCGGCCCCCTTCCCCACGCCCGGCCGCCCCGCCGCGGGCGTCTTCCCGGTCGACCCCGACGACAACGTGGTCGCGGTGTTCAGCGCCGCCGCCCGCAAGGGCCGCTGGCGCACCGGCCGCCGTATCCACGCGTACGCGGTGTTCGGCAGCGTGGAGATCGACCTCAGCGAGGCGCTGTTCGACCACCAGCAGGTGATGATCAAGGCGTTCTCCGTCTTCGGCAGCGTCGAGATCCGCGTCCCGGAGAACGTGTCGCTGCGCGGCACCGGCGGCGGCGTGCTCGGCGCCTTCGAGGTGGACCCGCAGGACTCGCCCGACGACAACGCCCCCGTGATCTACGTCGACGGATGGGCGATCCTCGGCAGCGTCGAGGCCCGGCCGAAGCGCGGCAAGCTCGTGAAGGACATCCTGGACCGGGTGCAGCGCACGGTGGACCGCAGCATGCGCAAGCACCTGGGGCACTGAACGCGGCGCAGGCGGAGGCCGGTTGGGGACTCTGTGCATAGGCGCGCGCACATCGGGTAAGCCTTGACGCATCGTCTCCTTGGAGGGCGCCAGGGATTCACGCCGGGCCGACCCACGTGCATCCACGGCACTCGCCAGCTCGCGAAGCCGTCGTCAGGAGTAGACCGTGCTGCAACCGCCGCATTCGTCCCTGCAGGTAGCCGCCGTTCCGGCCCAGCGAGTGGCAGCGCGGGACAGGGACCAGGACGCCCCCTGGCACACCGAGGCGGTGTGCCGGCGTGACGAGGCGGGCCTGTTCTTCGCGCCGTCGAAGGAACCGACCGCCGCGCGGCTGTCCCGCGAGGAGGCGGCCAAGCGGGTCTGCGCCCGCTGTCCGGTCATGGTGGAGTGCCGCGAGCACGCCCTGCTCCAGCCGGAGCCGTACGGCGTGTGGGGCGGCCTGACCGCGGCGGAGCGCCGCGTCGTCCTGGCCCGCCGCAGGCGCCGCGAAATGGAACTGAAGAAGACGGCCCGCCAGAACCGCATACCCGCGGCCGGCTGACACCGCCCCAAAAAAGGGGCGCCCCCTCCGCACAGGGGACGCCCCTTCCAGCACGAGCTACGGGCGGACAACTCCCCCAGAGGCGCGGGGAACGGCGCGACGGCCCGAACACACGCGCCCGCTTGTCCACCGCCGGGCGCACCAATTCCCTGAGGGGCGCGGGGAACGGCGCGACGGCCCGAACACACGCGCCCGCTTGTCCACCGCCGGGCGCACCAATTCCCTGAGGGGCGCGGGGAACGGCGCGACGGCCCGAACACACGCGCCGCCTGTCCACCGCCGGGCGCATCAACTCCCTCAGGGGCGCGGGGAACTGCGCGACGGCCCGAACACACGCGCCCGCCTGTCCGCCGCCGGGCGCATCAACCCCCCCAGGGGCGCGGGGAACTGCGCGATCAACCCACACGCACCCGCACCCGCACCCGCCCAAGCACCTCACGCACCCACCCGAACGGCGCCCTCACTTGGCCCGATCGAAGTCGATCGCGCTATAAGCCCGCAGCTTGCTCAGCCGATGCTCGGAATCAATCCTCCGCACCGTCCCCGACTTCGACCGCATCACGATGGAATCGGTGGTCGCCGTCTCCGACCGATACCGCACCCCCCGCAACAGCTCCCCGTCCGTGATCCCGGTCGCGACGAAGAACACGTTGTCCCCGGTGACCAGATCCTCCGTGGTCAGCACCCGGTCCAGATCGTGCCCCGCGTCCACCGCCCGCTGCCGCTCCTCCTCGTCCTTGGGCCACAGCTTCCCCTGGATGGTGCCGCCCAGGCACTTCACCGCACAGGCCGAGATGATGCCCTCGGGCGTCCCGCCGATCCCCAGCAGCAGATCGATACCCGTGCCCTCGCGCAGCGCCAGGATCGACCCGGCCACATCACCGTCGGAGATCAGTTTGATCCGCGCCCCGGTCTCCCGGATCTCCTTGATGATGCCCTCGTGCCGAGGCCGGTCCAGGATCACCACGGTGACGTCCTCCGGGGTGACCCGCTTCGCCTTGGCGACCCGCCGGATGTTCACGCTCACCGGCGCGTTGATGTCGACGAAGTCCGCCGCCTCCGGCCCGGTGACCAGCTTGTCCATGTAGAACACGGCCGACGGGTCGAACATCGACCCCCGCTCGGCCGCCGCCAGGACCGCGATGGCGTTGGTCATGCCCTTCGCGGTCAGCGTCGTACCGTCGATCGGGTCGACGGCGATGTCGCACTCCGGGCCGGTCCCGTCGCCCACGCGCTCCCCGTTGAAGAGCATCGGGGCCTCGTCCTTCTCGCCCTCGCCGATGACGACGACGCCGTTCATCGAGACGGTGGAGACCAGGGTGCGCATGGCGCGGACCGCCGCACCGTCGGCGCCGTTCTTGTCGCCGCGTCCTACCCAGCGGCCCGCGGCCATCGCGGCCGCCTCGGTGACCCGTACGAGTTCCAGGGCGAGGTTGCGGTCCGGGGCCTCGGAGGGGACATCGAGCTCGGACGGCAAATGGTGGTGTTCGGTCATCGGAGCGCACCTTTCTGTACGACGACGGCCGGATGAGGGTATGGCCATGACTCTATCGCCAGGCAGACAAAATGAGCAGGGGACCCCACGGATGAGCGCTCCGGGCACCTGCGACGATAGGGGGCGTGGCAGGAACGAACAGCATGCAGAAGACCGCCAGGGACATGGTTCTCTCCCTGGCCCTCATCGTGCTCGCGGCGGGAGTGGTGTGGCTGTTCATCCCGCACACGGACGGTGAGCCCGAGATCAAGCGCGTCGACTACCGCGTCGACCTGCTGACCGCCCGCCGCGCCGCCTCCTACCCCGTGGCCGCGCCCGAGGGGCTGCCCGAAGCCTGGAAGCCCACCTCCGTGCGCTATCGCGGCGCCGAGGACGAGGCCTGGCACCTGGGCTTCCGCACCCCTGAGGGCGAGTACGCGGCGGTCGAGCAGTCCGCGGGCAAGCGGAAGGCGTTCATCGAGGACAAGACGCAGCGCGCCGAGGAGACCGGCGCCACGCAGCGGATCGACGGCAGGACCTGGACGCGCTACGAGGGCGAGCGGTACGACGCCCTGGTGCTGGAGGACACCCCGGGCTCGACGACCGTGGTGACCGGCACGGCGTCCTTCGCGGAGATGACGAAGCTGGCGGAGTCGCTCCGCACGGAGTGACCGGCGCGCGAAAGGCAAGGGGCGGGGCCCCGGACCGTACGGTCCGGGGCCCCGCCCCTTGCGGTGTCCCTGACGGGCTCAGACGGTGGTGACGACCTGCTCGTACTCCAGGCGCGGGCTGCGCGGGAACCAGGCGTCGGGGCCGGGACGGCCGATGTTCACGACCATCAGCGGGGTGTGGTCGTCGTCCAGGAACTCCTTGCGGATGCCTTCCATGTCGCAGCCGGTCATCGGGCCGGCGGCCAGACCGGCGGCGCGCACGCCGATGATGAAGTACGCGGCCTGGAGGGCGGCGTTCAGCGAGGCGGAGGACTCGCGGACCGGGCGCTCGCCGAAGAAGGCGTCCTTGGCCTGCGGGAAGTGCGGGAAGAGCTGCGGCAGCTCCTCGTGGAACTCGTTGTCCGCGGACAGGATCGCGACGAGCGGCGCCGCGGCCGTCTTGGGGCGGTTGCCCTCGGCCATGTGCTGCACCAGGCGCTCACGGGCCTCGGGGGAGCGGACCAGCGTGACACGCAGCGGCGACTGGTTCATGGACGTGGGGCCGAACTTGACCAGGTCGTAGACCGCCCGCACCTGCTCGTCGGTCACCGGTTCGTCGGTGAAGGTGTTGGCGGTGCGCGCCTCGCGGAACAGCAGGTCCTGTGCGGCGGCGTCGAGAACGAGAGACATGGAGGAACCTCATCGGGGAGTAGCGGCGGCCCGTCGGGGATTAGCGGACCGCGGTCCGGTTACCGCACCGAGAGTACCTCTATGAAGTTCAACCTTCAACCTATGTGATTGAAGGTTCAAGATGGCGGGGTTCTCGTCGCCAGCACCCGCCCTCAGCTCTCCTCGTCCGCGTCCTCCCCCTGCTCCTCCTCCGCCAGCGCCGCGTCCAGCCGGGCCCGCGCCCCGTCGAGCCAGCGCCGGCACACCTTCGCCAGCTCCTCGCCCCGCTCCCAGAGCGCGAGCGACTCCTCCAGCGACGTGCCGCCCGCCTCCAGGCGGCGCACGACCTCGATCAGCTCGTCCCGCGCCTGCTCGTACCCGAGCGCCTCGGCCGCCGCCGACTGCTCCGTCTTTCCGGTCATTCCGCCCACCCTAGTGATCGACCCGTACCGTGAACTCGCCCGCGGACACCCGCGCCCGCAGCACCTCGCCCGCCTGCACCTCGTCCGGCGCGCGCACCGCGTGCCCGTCCTCCCGCTGGAGCACCGCGTACCCCCGCTTCAGCGTGGCGGCGGGGGAGAGGGCCACCACGCGCGCGTGCGTGTGCGTCAGCTCGGAGTCGGCCCGGTCCAGCTGGTGGCGCAGCGCCCGCCGCCCCCGGTCCAGCAGCATCGAGACCTCCTCGGCGCGCGCGTCGATCATCCGGTGCGGATCCTGTATCGACGGCCGGGCCAGCGCGTGCGCCAGGCCCCGCTCCTCCCGCTCCAGCAGGGCGCCCACACAGCGGCGCGCGCGGTCCCGCAGCATCCGCACCCGCTCGTACTCCTCGCCCACGTCCGGCACCACCTTCTTGGCGGCGTCCGTCGGCGTGGAGGCGCGCAGATCCGCGACCAGGTCGAGCAGCGGGCTGTCCGGCTCGTGCCCGATCGCCGACACGACCGGCGTACGGCAGGCCGCCACCGCCCGCACGAGCTGCTCGTCGGAGAACGGCAGCAAATCCTCCACGCTGCCGCCGCCCCGCGCGACGACGATGACGTCCACGTCCTCGATCGCGTCCAGCTCCTTCACGGCCTGGACCACCTGAGGCACCGCGTGCACCCCCTGCACCGCCACGTTCCGCACCTCGAAGCGGACCGCCGGCCAGCGGTGCCGCGCGTTCTCCAGCACGTCCCGCTCGGCCGCCGACGCGCGCCCGCACACCAGCCCGATGAGCTGCGGCAGGAACGGCAGCGGCTTCTTCCGCTCCGGCGCGAACAGTCCCTCCCGCGCCAGCGACTTCTTCAGCTGCTCCAGCCGCGCCAGCAGCTCCCCGACCCCCACCGGGCGGATCTCCGCGGCCCGCAGCGACAGCTGCCCCCGGGGCGCGTACCACTCAGGCTTGCAGTGCACGACCACCCGCGCGCCCTCGCTCACGACGTCCGCGACGGCGTCGAACACCTGCCGGTAGCAGGTCACGCCCACCGAGATGTCGTACGACGGGTCGCGCAGCGTCAGGAACACCACGCCCGCGCCCGGACGCCGCGACAGCTGGGTGATCTGCCCCTCCACCCACACCGCGCCGAGCCGGTCGATCCACCCGCCGATGAGCCGCGACACCTCTCCCACCGGCAGGGGGGCTTCCGCGGACGTGTTCACAGCCATGCCCGCGAGCGTAGTGCGCCCCGCCGACACCGGTGCGCCGCCGCCGACGCGGCACCGTGCCCGGACCCCGCGGACACGGCCCGTACGATGGGACGCATGACCGCTTCGACTGGCCGCCGTGTCCTGCTCGCCGCCCCCCGGGGCTACTGCGCGGGGGTGGACCGCGCCGTGATCGCTGTCGAGAAGGCCCTCGAGCAGTACGGGGCCCCCGTCTACGTGCGGCACGAGATCGTGCACAACAAGTACGTCGTGCAGACCCTGGAGAAGAAGGGCGCGATCTTCGTCGAGCGGACGGAGGAGGTGCCTCCGGGCAACATCGTGATGTTCTCCGCGCACGGCGTCGCCCCCGTCGTCCACGAGGAGGCCGAGCGCGGCCGCCTCGCCACCATCGACGCCACCTGCCCGCTGGTCACCAAGGTCCACAAGGAGGCGGTCCGGTTCGCCAAGGAGGACTACGACATCCTCCTGATCGGGCACGAGGGCCACGAGGAGGTCATCGGCACCTCCGGCGAGGCCCCCGAGCACATCCAGCTCGTCGACGGCCCCGGCGATGTGGAGAAGGTCGAGGTCCGCGACCCGTCCAAGGTCGTCTGGCTCTCCCAGACCACGCTCAGCGTCGACGAGACCATGGAGACCGTCGACGCCCTCAAGGAGAAGTTCCCCCAGCTCATCTCCCCGCCCAGCGACGACATCTGCTACGCCACGCAGAACCGCCAGCTCGCGGTGAAGCAGATGGGCGCCGAGGCCGACCTGGTGATCGTCGTCGGTTCCCGCAACTCCTCCAACTCCAAGCGGCTCGTCGAGGTCGCCAAGCTGGCCGGCGCCCGCGAGGCGTACCTGGTGGACTTCGCCGACGAGATCGACGAGGCCTGGCTGGAGGGCGTCACCACGGTCGGCGTCACCTCGGGAGCCTCGGTGCCGGAGGTGCTGGTCGAGCAGGTCCTGGAGTGGCTGTCGCAGCGCGGCTTCGAGGACGTGGAGATCGTCAAGGCCGCCGAGGAGTCCATCACCTTCTCCCTGCCCAAGGAGCTCCGCCGCGACCTGCGCGAGGAGGCCGCCGCGCTGGCGGCCGAGCGGGGCGGCGCGGGCGGCGCGGCCTAGCACATCGCCCGCCCTCAGGGGCGGTTGCCGCTACGACGACCGGTGGGCTTCCCCCGGTCGTCGTAACGTGGTGCCATGGAGATCTTCGGCGTGGACATCGGCGGATCCGGGATCAAGGGCGCCCCGGTCGACCTCGACAAGGGGGACCTGGCGCAGGAGCGCTGCAAGGTCCTCACCCCGCACCCGGCCACGCCCGACGCGGTGGCCGACGGGGTGAAGCAGGTCGTCGACCACTTCGGCTGGACCGGCCCGGTCGGCGTCACCTTCCCCGGCGTGGTCACCGACGGCGCCACGATCCGCACGGCGGCCAACGTCGACAAGGGCTGGATCGACACCGACGCGCGCGTGCTGCTCGGCGACCGCCTGGGCGGGCTGCCCGTGACGGTCGTCAACGACGCGGACGCGGCCGGCATCGCCGAGATGCACTTCGGCGCCGGACGTCACCGCAAGGGCACGGTGATCGTGCTGACCTTCGGCACCGGCATCGGCAGCGCCCTCTTCTCGGACGGCGTCCTCGTCCCCAACACCGAGCTGGGTCATCTGGAGCTGAGGGGCCACGACGCGGAGAAGCGGGCGTCCAGCAAGGCCAAGGAGGACCACGACCTGTCGTGGGACGAGTGGGCGCGGCGCGTGCGGAAGTACCTCGCCCATGTCGAGATGCTGTTCTCGCCCGAGCTGTTCGTGATCGGCGGCGGCGTCAGCCGCAAGGCGCACAAGTTTCTGCCGAAGATCGAGGGCATCAGGGCGGAGATCGTCCCCGCCCACCTGCAGAACAACGCGGGCATCGTGGGCGCGGCGATGCGGGCGGCCACGGGCGTGTAGCGGCTGTCGAGCGGGTGGGCGGGGGACTCAGACGGTGGCCCTGCCCGCCCGGTCCCGGGCGGGACGGCGGTTGACCGTCCGCATCCGCCGGATGCGCCGCACCCGGCGGACGAGGACCAGCGCACCCGCGAGCAGCGTCCCGCCGTAGAGCCAGCCCGCCTGGGTGGCGAGGCCGGTCACCATGCCCATCAGGCGGTCCAGCACGCTGCCGCCGCCCTCGTCGGCGACCGGCACGAGACCGACGGCGAAGGCGATCGGCACGACGACGGGCGCGATCAGCAGGTCCCCCTCGCGCACCCACAGCGCGGTCAGTACGCACACCGGCAGGAACAGCACGCCGTAGACGGTGAGCGAGGGGCCGAACAGCGCCTCGATGAGAAGCCCGAGCGCCAGCATCACGGCCCCGCAGAACAACCCGCCGCCCAGCCCGGTGAGCCGGGGCCCGGGCACGCGCCGCGCGGGGGGCGGAGGAGCGGGCCGGCGCCCGGAAGCGCGTTGAGGCTTCTGTTGCTTCTGTTGCTTCTGTTGCTTCTGTTGCTTCTGGGGCCGCTGGGCGCGCGGGGACCGGGCGACCCCGCCGCCCGCGGCCCGTCCCGCCTGCGGGGGCAGCGGAGGGCCGTGCGGCCGTGACGTACGGGGGGTCGCCGGCGGGTCGGGCACCGGCTCGCGTCGCGGTCCGTGCTGGGCGGGTCGCGTCCTGTGTTGCTCCACTGGACCAACTTAGGTCGTTTTATGTGTCCGGCCGCCCGTCAGACACGCCGAGATCCGGACGTCGGCCGGGCGTTCGACACAGCGGCCGGTCGGCAGCGGGCACGCCGTAGACTGGTGGATCGGTCCACGCCGGCCGCTCGGCCGGCCCTCGCCCCCCTCCTCACGTACGGGAAGTCGCAACGTGTCGCTCACGATCGGAATCGTCGGTCTGCCGAATGTCGGCAAGTCGACCCTGTTCAACGCCCTGACCAAGAACGACGTGCTGGCGGCCAACTACCCGTTCGCCACGATCGAGCCGAACGTGGGCGTCGTCGGCGTCCCCGACCCCCGGCTGAAGAAGCTGGCGGAGATCTTCGGCTCGCAGCGGATCCTTCCGGCCACGGTGGACTTCGTCGACATCGCCGGCATCGTGCGCGGAGCGTCCGAGGGTGAGGGCCTGGGCAACAAGTTCCTCGCGAACATCCGCGAGTCCGACGCGATCTGCCAGGTCATCCGCGCCTTCAAGGACGAGAACGTCGTGCACGTCGACGGCAAGGTCTCGCCGAAGGACGACATCGAGACGATCAACACCGAGCTGATCCTCGCCGACCTCCAGACCATCGAGAAGGTCCTGCCGCGCCTGCAGAAGGAGTCGCGGATCAAGAAGGACGTCGCGCCCAAGGTCAAGGCGGTCGAGGAGGCCAAGGAGATCCTGGAGAAGGGCGACACGCTGTTCTCGCAGGGGATCGTCCAGGGCACGGAGCGCGCGGAGCTGCTCCACGACCTGCACCTGCTCACGACGAAGCCGTTCCTCTACGTCTTCAACGTCGACGAGGACGAGCTGGTCGACGAGGACTTCAAGAACGAGCAGCGCGCGCTGGTCGCCCCCGCCGAGGCGATCTTCCTCAACGCCAAGCTGGAGGCGGACCTCGCCGAGCTGGACGAGGACGAGGCGCTGGAGCTGCTCCAGTCCGTCGGCCAGGAGGAGCCCGGCCTCGCCACCCTCGCGCACGTCGGCTTCCGCACGCTCGGCCTCCAGACCTACCTGACGGCCGGCCCCAAGGAGTCCCGCGCCTGGACCATCAAGAAGGGCGCCACCGCCCCCGAGGCCGCCGGAGTCATCCACACCGACTTCCAGAAGGGCTTCATCAAGGCGGAGGTCATCTCCTTCGAGGACCTGGTCGAGACGGGCTCGGTCGCCGAGGCCCGCGCGAAGGGCAAGGCCCGCATGGAGGGCAAGGACTACGTCATGCAGGACGGGGACGTGGTGGAGTTCCGCTTCAACGTCTAAAGCGTCTGGCGAAAGGCCGTCTGACCTGCGACGGAGCGGGTTGGGCGGCCTTTGCGGTCCGCGCGGAGTCCGCAGCGTGCTGACTTCGGTCGGCGCGGGGGGCGGCTACGCCGCTTCGTCGACCTGCGGCCGGGCATCGGCGGTGTTGGCCGGCCGCCCGCCCCAGCACGGGGATCATGCAGCTGAGCACAGAACGTTCTGGATCCGCCGCTCGGGTTGCAGAGCACCACTCGACCATCTCTTGCAGAAGCGATTGCCTGCGTTTCGAGGTGCTACCTATCTTGATCTCACCTGCGTAGTTGAGGGGGCTGGATACGGTGAACGGGCGGACCCATGAGAACCGAAGAGTCATCCATCGACGTGCGTCCACGATCATCGGTAGAACCTGTTACATGTGCGCGGCTGTTCTTGCTGCTGCCACGCTGCTTGTCGTTCCCTTCCTCTCCCTGACCGCACCTGAGCCGACACCCGGTGATCACAGCGCGCAACCTTCGTTCACCGAAGTCTTTCTGCTGGACCACGCACTCGCGATCCTGTCCCTGACTCTGCTCTCGCTGGGCGCGCGCATCGCCCCGCCGATCGCCTCACCTCGGCTCGCCAACATGCTCGCCATCCGGCCCGTTCGCAAGAGAACGGATGCTCCTCCCAGCAGCATGCCACGGTGTTCATGGTGAGGCGCGAGCGCCACTCGTAACCGAGAAGGGCCTCCAGCTCAACATCGGTGATCGTGGCCGAGTCGTCGATGAGGTGACGGGCGAAATGTTCGGCGTGAAGCCACTCGGGCTGCAGGAATCGCCCACTTTTCAGGACGAGGTAGCGGGCGTGGCCTGAGTCCTTCCTCGCCGCGTAGCGCTCGATCACATAGCCGTAGCCGATCTCCTCGGGGTGCTGGAACGGCATCGGTCACCTCTCTGGGTACAGGTCGGTACGGTCGATCCAGGTGGGGGCGACGAAGAGGTTGCCGCCGGCAGGGGCTTCGGAGGCTTCCAGCAGGGACCAGGTGCGGGATTCTTCGACCAGGTGCTTCCAGGGCGCGGTCCAGTCGAGTTCCCAGTCCAGGCCAGTGCCGGAGATGCCGTACGTGCCGCTGGCGTCCATGCGCCAGAGCTGGGAGTAGAGGGTTACCTGGGCATGGTCGGCGAGGTCGTTGATGATTTCGGCGAAGTGGGTCGAGGGCCAGCCAGGGGCGTCGTCCGCGGTGGCGGCTCGTAGGTGTGCGGTGAGCGGTGGGACGACGGGGGTGCGCGCGCCGAGTTCGGTCAGCGCCCAGCGGATGCCGACGGACTCGGTCCGGTCCGGTGGGGTCGCCCGTTCCAGGCAGGCACGGTAAGCGCGGCGCAAGGGCTTGATGGCGCCGTCGATCTCCAGGCTCGCCAGGGCCATGGCCGCCCATTCGCGGACGGTCGGATTGTCGCTGTCCAGCAGGCCGATGAGAGCGGGGCCGCACCGGGGATCGCCCACCTCCTCGAAGACCTCGATGGCGGTCAGCTGGCCGAAGCGGTCGAGGGAGGGCAGTCCGTCGATGATGGAGGGGATGGCGTCGGAGCCGATGAGAATCAGTTCTGCGCGGGCGTCGTACGACGGGCCGGTCGAGTCGTCGAGTTGCTGGATGAGTCTCTCGATGTGGGTGGTCATGGGTGGTCCCGGCGCCAGAAGGTGGACAGCCGCCAGCAGAGCACCGAGTGGTCGTCGGGCCACGGGTCGCGGTCCTCGGCCGCCCAGTCCTCGAAGGAGTCGCGTGTCAGGTCGATGGGGCGCCAGGCGGGGTCGAGCGGCTCGTCCTCGGCAGGCGGGCGCACGCACCGCCGACCGTGTTCGTCGCAGGCGCCGAAGCCCTGGTAGTTCCGCTGGGCCTCGATCAAGGAGACCTTGTTCGCGCCGCCGCTCATGGTGGGCCAGCGGAACTGGGCCCCGTCGTCCTCCCAGAAGCAGACGGTGCAGATTTCGTACGAGCCGGGCATCGCGCTCAGCATGCGGTGCCCGCAGCACGGGCAGGGGTAGGGGTCGCTCACCTGCGCAGTCTCGTTGCAGGTCCCACCCGTGTGCCATGGATTTCTCTGCCTCGGGATCCCCGCCCAGTCCGCAGTCAGTCCGCAGGATGTGTGATCAGTTCGCCACCTTCCGCCAGGTGCTTCGTCAAGCGCTCAGGCAGCAAAGGTCGGCTCGTTCGGGTCGACCCCTTGCTGTTTTCCATGCCGGGAGCTGACCTTCGTCCGCATCTGCTCTGCCTGTGAGTGATGGAAGTGGTACGTTATTCGGTACCACTACCGGAAAGGGTCAGGTCATGTCCATAACTGCGAGCGAAGCCCGCAAGGCGCTCTTTCCGCTGATCAAGAAGGTCAACGACAACCACGAGGCCATCGAAATCGTCTCCAAGCACGGCAATGCCGTGCTCGTCTCGGCCGATGATTACGCAGCGCTGCGGGAAGGCTCGTACCTCCTGCGCTCTCCGGCGAATGCTCGCCGACTGCTCAAGGCGTATGAGAACGCCCTGGCCAACATCAACGTGTCCGAGCGGGAGTTGATCGACCCCGACTCGCCGGATGCGGCACGTGAGGGTGTTGCGTGAGGCTCGTCTTCGAGGATCAGGGCTGGGAGGACTACACGTCCTGGCTCAAGAACGACCGCAAGTTGCTCGCCCGCATCAACAGGCTCATCGAGGACGTCAGGCGGGACCCCTTCACCGGTATTGGTAAGCCTGAGCCGCTGAAGTACCACTTGCCCGGGGCGTGGTCGCGACGGATCGACGATGAGCACCGCCTCGTCTACCTGGTGACGGACAAGGAGATCGTCGTCCTCGCGGCTCGTTACCACTACTGATCGCTCAGGAGGTGAGGCTTTCTGGGATGCTGCCTCCGAGCAGGGCAAGGCTCACCACCTGGGACCGATTCGGTGCCGGCCTGTTCCCCTGTCCGGTGGCGTCTCAGACCTTGACCACGGTGATCTCTCTGCCGCAGAGCATCCGCAGGTCCTCGGGGTTGGAGGTCAGCACGGTGGTGGGCCTGAGTGAGGCGAGAGCCGTCGCGGCGACGATCGCGTCCAGGGCGTACGTGTGGCCGTGCGAACCGGCGGTGGCGAGCAGCCTGCTCGCCTGCCGGGCGACCGCTTCGTCGGGCGGGTCGACGTTGACGAGGGATACGGCGTAGTCCTACTGCGCCTGGTGGATTCTTGGGTCTCTGGCCTCGACCAAGGTCACCGAACTGGTCACCACCCGAATGTCCTCGGCGTCGGCTGCCCTGACTGGACCAGCTGGCGGGGGCGGGCCGTCGAACCCCTGATCCGGGAAGCCTTGGCGCGGATGCTCCCGGACGGCCAGCTGCCCGCGGCTCGTGTAGTGGGCGGTTACTGGACCCGTACCCACGACATCGAGATCGATGTCGTGGGCGCCGACCGCGCTCCCGTCGCCAAGGAACTGCTCTTCGTCGGCTCCATCAAGTGGCTGGAGCAGGCTCCCTTCGACCGGCACGACCTCGCCGCGCTCCACCGTCACCGCGCCGCCCTCACCGACCAGCCGCTCCCCGTCGTGGCGGTCTCCCGGAGCGGAGTGGACTGTCAAGGGCTCGACGCCGTCTACGGCCCTGGTGATCTGCTGGTCGCCTGGCCTCTGTGAAGGGCGGGCGACCCCGTGCCTCACACCCGCCGGTCCGCAGCAACATCACACGCACGCTCGTCCCGTCGTCCGCCGCCGCCCCGCCGAGGACGGCCAACTGGCCGCCGGGGCGCAGTTCATGGCCCGGCGGGGTGAGGAACGCCTCCCGGTCGGACCGGGACTGCTCCCGCAGGGCCTCACGGACCTCACCCGTGGCGCGCCCCCGTGGACCACGACGATCGCGGCCCCGCGTGGCGCCAACCGTGCGCCGGTCCCGCTCAGCGCGCGGAGCGCACCGCGCACTCCGCCGCCGCCAGGACCACCCGCGCCTGGAGGTCCGCCTGGTCGCGCACCGGGATCCAGCGCAGGCCCAGGGCGCGGGTGAAGTCCTCGCACCAGGCCGTGATCAGGGCGTGCAGCTCGTCCTGGAGCGCGGGCGCGACGGGGTCGTCCGACTCCGACAGCAGACGCAGCAGCAGACCCGCCGCGCGCAGCGGCTGGCGGCGGGCGACCACGTCCAGGGCACAGACCTGCGCGGTGGTGAGCCGCTCCCCGCCCTCGGCGACCTGCCGCGCCAACGGCCCCCAGGAGTCGGCGACCAGGTCGTACAAGCCCTCCGCCATCCACTCGAGGACGCGCCGGGGCGCGCTTTCCTCGGGCGTCGGCAGGAAGCCACGCGCCTTGTCCAGGAGTACCGTCACCTGCTCGCCCCCGTCCCGCACCAGCCGCGAGAGGCCCCGCAGGGTGTGTACGGCGTCCGGGTGCGGGGTCGGGTCGTCGGCCAGGGCACTCGCCCACATCGGCACCTCGACGATCGCCGTGACACCGCCGTGCCGCTGGGGCGCGCACCACGTGGACCGGCCGATGTTCTCGGAACCGGCCGCGAGCCGCCCCGTGCTCTCCGGCGGGGGCAGGACATGGACGCCGGGGGCGGGGTTCTCCCAGTACAGGGCGTCGAAGGTGCCGTGCTGGACCGGGACGGAGAGGTCGGCCGCCGCCGTGTGGAAGCTGTCGGCGAACCCCGGCAGGCCGTCCGTCAGTTGGACGAAGGTGCCGCCCGCCTCGATGCCGTGCAGGGAGCACTGGAGGACCGGACGACGGGTGTCGATCAGGTCGAACAGGGCCTCGCTCTCCGGGAGGCGAGACGACTCGATCGGCGCCCACTCGGGCTGCTCCGCCGCGACCGGGCGGAACGCGGCGCGGAAGTAGCGCTCCAGGGCGGGCGCGGGACCGGCCATCGCCTCCTCGATGCCCTCGCTCAGCGCGGCCCCGTCCGGGTCGAGGCACAGCATGACGTCCCAGGTGACCCGGGCCGGGTCGGTCGCCGGGGTGCGCCCGTCGCCGCGTGCCACCCGCTCGGCCAGGGCGAGCGCGGTGACGGCGCCGACCGGTTCGTCGGGGTGCGGGCGGGCGACGACCAGGACGTGCGCGGGGCCGTGCCCGACGGACAGCATCTCCAGTGGACGCCCCGCTCGTGACGTGCCGACACGGCGCAGACGGCCGGCCCCCGGGTACCGGGTGACCAGCCGCCGCGCCGCTGCCGAGACCTCCGCGACCGTGAGGTAGCGGTCCATCCTGGCGGTCCGTCAGCTGCCGCCGTTGCCACCGCTGTCGCCGGTGGTCTCCTTCTTGTCCAGCGGACGGATCTCGATCTTGTTCGCCATGCCGTTCCTCCCGTTGTCGTCGAGTGCGAAGGACCAGATGTGCGCTTGCCAGCGTTCGCCGACCGGGCAATCGTTGTCAATGTGCGTTGAGTAAGCACGCCGGCGCGCGAAGGCGGTGACGCGCCCCGGACGTGACGCGCCCCGGACGTGACGCGCCTGCCGGGCCTTACGCGCCCTGAAGCTGACGCGCCCCCACGTGACGCGCCGTCGCTCAGACCAGCTCGGGCGCGGCGTCCGTCGCGTCGGGGTCGCCGGACTCACCGGTCGCGGCGGTTTCGGTCGTCGCGGTCTGGGGCGGACCAGGCTCGGTAGCCCTGGCCTCGGTCGTCCCGGCCACGGTCGTCCCGGCCTCGGTCGTCCGCGCCTCGGTCGTCCCAACCGGAATCGCCGATTCCGCCGATTCCGCCGAGTCCGACTGTTCCGCCGGCTCCTCCGAGGCCTGTCGCTGTCCCGGCACCCCCGGCTCCGGCTCGCCGTCGCGCTCACGCGCCGCCCGCGCCGCCCGCACGTACGCGTAGACCACCGCCCCCGTGACCACCAGCAGAAGCGGCCCGTACAGCCAGGGCCGGGCGGCCATCTCCGTGGCCAGCCAGCGGTACGACGCGAGCTGCGCGGCGAAGACCGCCAGGCCGAGGGCGACGAGGCGGACGCCCGCGCGGTCCCAGCCGTGCGCCGAGCAGCGCATCGCCGTCTCGATGGTCAGGGCGAAGACCACGCCGGCGAGCAGGTCGGCGCCGTAGTGGTAGCCGAAGCCTAGGGTCGCCGTGAGGGTGCCGACCAGCCAGAAGGTGCCCGCCCAGCGCATCGCCCGGGAGCCGTCGCGCGAGTGGATGAACAGGGTGACCGCCCACGCGGTGTGCAGGCTGGGCATGCAGTTGCGCGGGGTGATGCCGTCGAACGGGATCGGCCGCGGGTCGGTGACCGGCGGCAGGGTGTCCGGCCAGATGGTCGCCGTCGCCCAGGCGCCGCCGTCCGTGCCGTAGGCGAAGACCGGGCCTACCACCGGGAAGATCATGTAGATCGCGGGGCCGAACAGGCCGATCACCAGGAACGTGCGCACCAGATGGTGGGCGGGGAAGCGGCGCTCCACCGCTACCCGGCGCAGCTGGTAGAGGCCGACGAGGGCGGCGGCGAGCGGGAGCTGGCCGTAGACCACGTGCAGGATGCCCGTGCTGACCGGCGCGGTGGCGTTCAGGAAACGGCCCACCATCCACGACGGGTCGGCCAGGGCGTGGTCGGCGGCGGCCACGTACGCGTCGAGGACGGTCGCGCGGGTCTTCGAGGTGATGAGCAGCCAGGTGTCGCCCGTCTTGTGACCGGCCACCAGCAGCAGGCCGAGGCCGGTGCCCTTGAGCAGCAGGATCCGTTCCCGGCCGGTGCGGCGTGTGAGGCCGAGGACCGCGACGCCCAGCACCACCCACAGGGCGCCGTTGCCGAAGTTCATGTCGGCGTCGAGCGCCCACCGCACCAGGAAGAACGCGACGTCCACGCCCGCGGCGATCCCCAGCGCGATCAGCCGCTGCCGCCAGGTGAGCACCACCATCGTCAGCGCCAGGCCGCCGTAGAGCAGCGGACCCGACTCGGGGGCGAAGACCACCTCCCGCGACTGTTCGGTGATCGGCCCGGAGAAGCCGTAGCCGCGCGCCACGATCTCCAGCGCGACGAGGAAGCCCGCGGTCGCCACCCCTGCCGCGGTCCACAGGACCACGCGGGGCCGGCGCCACAGGGCGGGCTGCGTCCCGCGGTCGTCCCGCGGCGGTATTCGAGTGGGTTCGGTTCTCAACTGGTTCGCCTGGTGGTTCGGTTGCGGGCAGGTGGCTTCGCGGGCAAGTGGCGCATCGCGCCGGAGGGCAGGGTCTTCCGGTGGACAGCCGGTGAATGAGGACATCCGTCGTGAGTTCGAACATGTTAACGGGGGTGGACGGGGAGTCCATGGGTCGGCTGTGCCGTGTCTGTGCCGGACGCCGGGGAGGGGTGCGGTCGCGGCGTCCGGTGTCCGAATCGGAACGGCGAGGTCCGTAAGTTGCCGAGGCGCCCTTGTGGAAATCCTGTGGACCCCTCAATCTTTCGGCTGACGCGCCCGGAAGCGGCAGCCGCTCTTGTCATGATCGCGACACGCGAACTCCCGGCGTGAGGCGGCCACACGCCCCCGTGCGTCATGCGTCACCGCACCATCCCCCACGAACGCGCACCACCGATTGAGGAGGAACCCTCCATGGCAGTGATGCGTCACCCCCGGCGAAGACTGGCCGTCCTCGGCGCCGCCGCCTCCGCGGCGCTCGTCGCGAGCCTCGTCTCCGCACTCCCCGCGGGGGCCGCCCCGGCCGCACCCGAAGGCCGCATCCAGTACGCGGGCGCCCCGAACGCCGTCGCCGGCAGCTACATCGTCACCCTGAGGGCCGACGCGGCCCGTTCGACCACCGCCAAGGGCCGTGCCCTGGCCGAGAAGTACGGCGCCGACGTCGAGCGCACCTACTCCAAGGCGCTCAACGGCTACGAGATCGAGGCCTCCGAGGCCGAGGCGAAGCGCCTCGCCGCCGACCCGGCCGTCGCCTCGGTGGTGCAGAACCGCACCTTCACCATCTCCGCGACCCAGACCAACCCGCCCTCCTGGGGTCTGGACCGCATCGACCAGCGCAACCGTCCGCTCAACAACGCCTACACCTACCCGGACTCGGCCGGGCAGGGCGTGACGGCGTACATCATCGACACGGGCGTCCGCATCAGCCACAACGACTTCGGCGGCCGCGCCTCCAACGGCTACGACGCCGTCGACGGCGACAACGTCGCCCAGGACGGCAACGGCCACGGCACCCACGTCGCCGGCACCGTCGCGGGCAGCGCGTACGGCGTCGCCAAGAAGGCTCGGATCGTCGGCGTCCGCGTGCTGAACAACTCCGGATCCGGCACCACCGCCCAGGTCGTCGCCGGCATCGACTGGGTGGCGCGCAACGCGGTCAAGCCGGCCGTCGCCAACATGTCGCTCGGCGGCGGCGCCGACAGCACGCTCGACGCGGCGGTCCGCAACGCCGTCGCGTCCGGCGTCACCTTCGTCGTCGCGGCCGGCAACGAGTCGACCAACGCCTCCACCAAGTCCCCGGCCCGGGTGACCGAGGCGATCACGGTCGGCGCCACCACGTCCACCGACGCCCGCGCCTCCTACTCCAACTACGGCTCGGTGGTGGACCTGTTCGCGCCCGGTTCCTCCATCACCTCCGCCTGGCGCACCAGTGACTCGGCCACCAACACCATCTCCGGCACCTCGATGGCCAGCCCGCACGTCGCCGGCGCCGCCGCGCTGTACCTGGCCGGCAACCCGTCGGCCACCCCCGCCCAGGTGTCGTCCGCGCTGACCGCGTCCGCCACCGCCGGCGTGGTCACCAGCCCGGGCAGCGGTTCGCCGAACCGCCTGCTGTACGTGGGCTGAGCGCGCCCGCGCCCTACGTACGACGAGAGCCCCGCCCCCGGGAGAGACACCCGGGGGCGGGGTCCGTCACCGTCCGCCTACGATGCGCCTCGTGTCCATACCTCCGCCCACCGGGCCGCAGTTCGGAGGCGGCGCCCAGCCGCCCTACTTCCCCCACCAGGGCGCGCCCGGTCCCGCGCCGTACTTCCCGTACGGGCCCCGGCCGCCCGCCGCCGTGAACGGGGTCGCCATCGCCGCCCTGGTCTTCGGCATCCTGTGCTTCCTGCCCGCCGTGGGGCTGGTGCTGGGGGTGATCGCGCTGCTCCAGATCAAGCGGCGCGGCGAGCGCGGGAAGGGGATGGCGGTCGCCGGCGTCACGCTGTCGTCGCTCGGGCTGGCGCTGTGGACGGCGGCGCTGGTCACCGGGAGCGTGACGGCGTTCTGGGAGGGCTTCCGGGAGGGGGCGCGCTCCGGCAGCGTCCTGGCCCTGCGCACGGGCGACTGCTTCACCTCGCCCGGCGGACTGGAGGGCTGGACCACCACGGCCCGCAAGGTGCCGTGCGCCGACGAGCACGACGGCGAGGTCTTCGCCCTCGTCGCCGTCCCCGGCACCGACTTCCCCGGGGACGACAGCCTCACCGAGCTGAGCGAGGACCGCTGCTACGAGCGGCGGAGCGCCTACGTCATGGACGGCTGGTCCCTGCCGGAGGAGATCGGCGTCTACTACTTCGCCCCCTCCAAGGAGAGCTGGAGCTTCGGCGACCGCTCCGTCGCCTGTGTGCTCGGCAGGGAGGACGGGACGCGCTTCACCGGGTCGCTGCGCAGCGACGCGACGACGCTCGACGCCCATCAGCTCGCCTACCTGGAGGCGGCCGAGGTGCTCAACGTCGCGCTGGACGAGGTGCCCGAGTCCGGCTACTTCGACGACGACGTCAGCGACGACCGGGAGTGGGCCGGGGAGGTCGAGGAGGCGGTCGCCGAGCAGGTGCGGCTGCTGCGCGCGCACACGTGGCCGGCCGGGGCACGGGAGCCGGTGGACGAGCTCGTCGCCGACCTCGGCAAGGCGCGGCTCGCCTGGGGGCGCGCGGCGGGCACCGCCGACCCGGACGCGTACTGGATCCGTGAGGAGGAGGCCTGGGAGGCGACCGACCCCTCCCTGTCGATCACCGTGCGCGAAGCTTTGGGGTTGGCCACCTCACCGCCCGCTTACGACGAGGAGGTCGAGCGGGAGCCGGAAGCCGGCGAGATGGAGGTGTGAGCGGCTCCATAGCGGGGAGAAAGTGCCTGCGTAAAGCCCTCCCGCAGCAGAAGTCATCACATCGAGTGATTCTCTGGCCTTTGCTTGCTTCGGACAACCCAGGGTTGCCACTCTGTTGCTGTCTGTACAACCTGATGGGAGCGGCCAGTGACATTCGGTGAGCAGCCGGCGTACCTGCGCGTCGCGGGTGATCTCCGCAAGAAGATCGTCGACGGTCAGCTGCCGCCCCACACCCGGCTCCCCTCCCAGGCCCGCATCCGCGAGGAGTACGGCGTCTCGGACACGGTCGCGCTGGAGGCGCGCAAGGTCCTGATGGCCGAGGGGCTCGTCGAGGGCCGCTCGGGGTCGGGGACGTACGTGCGGGAGCGGCCCGTGCCGCGCCGGGTCGCCCGGTCCGGGTTCCGCCCGGAGCGGGGGGCGACGCCGTTCCGTCAGGAGCAGGCCGACGTCGGCGTGCGCGGGACGTGGGAGTCCAGCAGCGAGCAGGCGGAGGCGAGCGCGTCGATCGCCCAGCGGCTGGGCGTCGACGCGGGTGATCGTGTCATGCGCACGAAGTACCTGTTCCGTGAGGCCGGCGAGCCGATGATGCTCTCCACGTCCTGGGAGCCGCTCGCCCTCACGGGACGCACGCCGGTGATGCTGCCCGAGGAGGGCCCGCTGGGCGGCATGGGCGTGGTGGAGCGGATGCGCGCGATCGACGTGATCGTGGACAACGTGACGGAAGAGGTCGGGGCCCGCCCCGGCCTCGCGGAGGAACTGATGCTGCTCGGCGGCGTCCCCGGCCACGTGGTCCTGGTCATCCAGCGCACGTACTTCGCGTCGGGCCGCCCGGTGGAAACGGCGGACGTGGTGATCCCGGCGGACCGGTATCGGGCGGCGTATCACCTGCCGGTGAAGTAGGGGGCGCCTTCCGCGGGGGTGTTGCCGCTCGGGGCGGGGCGGCCCGGTGTCGGCGGCTGACCCTGTCCGTGGGCCTTCCGTCTCACGTCGCGGCGGCCGCGGCCGGGTGATCACGCACCCGGACACGTACGGGCGCCGTGAACTCCGGCCCCTGGCGGGCAGGGGCCTCGCCCGCGGCACGCGCTCCGGCGTCGAACTGCCTTGGCCCTGCTGCACGCGCGCACGGCGGCGAGGGGGCGTCGCCCGCCCACCCTCGTCCGCAGTCGACACCCCTTCCGTCAGTGGCGAAGGGCCTCGGCCCTGCTGACGTGCGCCTGGCGTCGAGGGGGCCGTTGCTCGCCCGCCCACCCCTCGTCCGCGGGTGACGCCCTTTCCGACGGCGTCGAAGAGCCGCGGCCTCGCGGCACGGCCGTCGGCGTCGAAGGGGCCGCGCCCTTCATCACCCGCCCGCGTCCTCACCCCGCCCCTTCGCCGCCCGCCAGAGCCTCGCGCCTCCCCAGTCGCCCCATCACCCCCTCGCGCTCCCTTCTGCGCCCCGCGTCATGGATCCGCTCCGGCGTGACCCGCGCCCCGCGCCCGGCTCACGGGCGAAGGGATTTGGCCGTTCTCGCAGGTCGCTCGATGGGCCGGGCGAGGACGGTCATACCGCGCTGACCGGACATGTCACCCCCGCCGCACGGCGTATCCGCCACTGTGCGCCCCCTCCGTGCTGGCCGGTTGCGTGCCTGTTTGTGAAAAGGCGTATTCGCTCAGTGAAGGTAAGGCGTAGGCTCGGGCATATGCGGACTGCGGTTTCCTTACCGGGCGGGGCGCGGCACAGGTCGCGGAAGGCAAGTGGAGGGGAGCGATGAGCGACGGCACGGTGACTCTTCCCTGGCTCGTCGTGCGTCAGGACGACAACGGCAACCGCTACCGGGTGGGCCGTTACGCGACACGCGCCGAGGCCGAGAAGATCGCGACCAGCCTCGACGGCCGCGGCCACAAACAGCTCTACTGGGTCGAACGCATCGGCCAGAACGGCTCCACCGTCAGCTGAGCCGGCCCCGGCAGGCGCACGGCCCGTCAGGGCCGCACCCGTGACGCCTCCGGCCTGCCGCCCGCGTCGCCGGCCGCCTCCCCGTGCCGTGCCGTGCGCAGGTGCATGCGGGACATCGCCGCGCACTGGACCGCCATCGACAGCGCCATGGCGAGGCACACCCCCGGCAGTCCCCACCCCGACAGGCCTCCGGCGAGGGCCAGTTGGAGGACCGTCCCGCAGAAGGTGACGCGTGCCGTGGACCGTGCCCGCCCGCTGCCCTCGAAGACGCCGCCCAGCGCGATGAAGCAGGCGAGCAGCACGAGGTACGGCCCCACGCAGCGCAGGAAGAGCGTTCCCGCGTCGGCCACCCCGCCCTCCGCGCCGAAGCCCCGCATGATCCACGGCGCGGCCGCCAGCAGCACCGTCGCCGCCGTCAGCCCCAGGCCTCCCGCCAGCAGCAGCGCCTGACGGCCCACGTCCCGCCGCTCGTCCCGCCCCGCGCCCAGCAGGTGCGCGGTGTGGATGGAGGCCGCCTGGCGCACCGCGTAGAAGGCCATGGTCGCCACGTACATCGCCTTGGTCGCGATCCCGTACGCCGCCACCTCGGTCACGCCGACGCGCGCGACCACCGCGACGAGCGCGAGGGCCCCGGTCATCCGGACGAGGAAGTCGGCCGACATGGGCAGGCCGGTCGTCGCCGTCCCGCGCAGGTCGGCGGCCAGGCCCGTGAACCCGGCGCCCGGCCGGCGCAGGAGTCCTCGGCGATGCAGCACCACCAGTCCGCAGACCAGCGCCGCCGTCCGGCCCAGCACCGTCGAGACGGCCGCCCCGCGCACCCCGAGGCCCAGCCCGAACACGAACAGCGGGTCCAGCACCAGGATCAGGCCGTTCGCCAGCAGGGACAGCCGCATCGGGGTGCGGGTGTCGCCCGCGCCCTTGAGGACGCCGTCGGCCACGTTGGCCGCGAAGTACACCGCGATGCCCGGCAGGGCGATCGCGAAGAAGCCGCTCGCCAGCGCCACCGCGCGCCCGTCGTCACCGCCCAGCACCAGCCGGGCCAGCGGCTCCCGCACCAGGAACCCGCCGACCGCGACCACCGGCGTCACCAGCGCCCACATCGCCCAGCCCCCGCGCACGGCGGACCGCAGCGCCGCCGCGTCCTCGGCGCCCCGCGCCCGCGCGACCCGCACGGTCGTGCCGGACCCCGCCACCAGGATCACCCCGAGCAGCAGGTTCTCCACGTTCGTCGCGACCGCCACCGCGGCGACCGCGTCCCCGCCCAGCCGGGCCACCCAGACCATGTTGATGATCCCGGCCGTCACCCCGGCCAGCAGCTCCACATAGACCGGGCACGCCAGCGAGACCAGCGTGCGCCGATGCCGTAAGGCTTCCACCACGAACCCCCCTCTTTTCGCGGTACATCGAATCGAGGTACCGCGAAAAGAGATAGCATCGAGCCGCCGGGCGGACAAGCGCACGGACGGAAGCGGGCACATCGCGGGCAGGGGGAGCGGCCATGCTGGAGCTGTCGATCCTGGGGTTCCTCCACGAGGAGCCCTTGCACGGCTACGAGCTCAAGGCGCGCATCCAGGCGTTGAACGGCCACATCCGCCCGGTCAGCGACGGCGCCCTGTACCCGGCCATCACCCGGCTGGTGAAGGCCGGCTCGGTCGAGCAGCACACCGAACCCGGCAGCGGCGCGGCCGCCCGCCGGGTGCTGTCCCTCACCGACGCGGGCCGCACCGCGCTCATGGACCGGCTCAGGGAACCGAAGGACGTGGAGATCAGCGACGGGCAGCGCTTCTTCACCCTGCTCGCGTTCCTGCGCTTCCTCCCCGACCCCGCCGCGCAGGCCGCGGTCCTGCGGCGCCGGAAGGCGTTCCTCGACACCCCGTCGAGCTTCTTCCACCGCGACGGCGAGCCGATGCGGGCCGAGGAGGCCCCGGACCCCTTCCGGCAGGGCATGCTCCGCATCGCCCGCGCGACCACCGCCGAGGAGCGGGCGTGGCTGGACGAGACGATCGCCGCCCTGGAGGGGCGGGCGTGAAAGCACCCTCACCGGGCGGCTAGGGTCTTTCGTTCGGATCAGGCCGGCCGTGAGGCGCGGTGCGTCTTGACCGACCGCGACGCCGGGGCGATCCAAGTGAAAGGCCCTGGCTAGGGTCGTGCCCGAGGTACCGGACGACGAAGGCGGAGTGATGTCGACCCTGATCGACACGGTGGCGTGGGTGCGCATCGAGGACGGCAGAATCCTGTGCGCCCGGCCGCGCGGCAAGGGCGTCTTCTACATCCCCGGCGGCAAGCGCGAGGGCGCCGAGAGCGACGTCGAGACGCTGCTGCGCGAGATCGAGGAGGAGCTGACCGTGCTCCTCGACCCCGTCACGGCGAAGCACGTGGCCACCTACGAGGCCGAGGCGCCCGGCGCCCCGGACGGCACCGTGGTGCGCATGAGCTGCTGGACCGCCGAGTTCGCCGGGACGATCGCCGCGAGCAGCGAGATCGACGAGATCGCCTGGTTCTCCTACGCGGACCGGCCCCGCGTGCCCCCGGTCGACCAGCTGCTCTTCGACGACCTGCGGGCAGCGGGCAGCCTGCACCTCTGACGTGTGATTCCGGCGCACCGGCGTGAGGATGACGATGTGTGAGCGCGCCGTCGGCACACCACCGCGCGCACGGTCCGCGCCTCGCGCCGTTGTGCGCGGTACTCCGTCCGGGATATCGGGTATGTGGCTATTGACCACATGAAACCGGACACGGTCGGACTGCCTGACTCGCTCGGCGGGGAGGTGATCCGCGTGACCGACACCGACGGCGACCGGGCCACGTGGACCTTCCCCGCGGACCCGAACGCGGTGCGGGCAGCCCGTCGCGCCGTGCGCGAACAACTCCGCCGGTGGGAGCTCAACGGCATCACCGATCTCGCGGAACTGCTGGTCAGCGAACTCGTCACCAACGCCCTGCGGCATGCCACCGGACCCGTCGGCGTATGCCTGAGCCGGCCCGCCGGACGGACCGGCGTGCTGCTCGTCGAGGTGTCCGACCCCGTCCCCGAACCGCCCCACGAACGCGTCGCACGGCCCGACGACGAGAGCGGGCGCGGACTCCAGCTCCTGGCCCGCTCCTCCCGCCGCTGGGGGCACCGGACCGGGCCGCACGGGAAGACGGTGTGGTGCGAACTCGTGGTCCCCCGGTGAGGTCCCGCACGGCCGTTCGCAGGTGTGTGCGGGCCCTCGTCGTACCCCGTGACCGGTAACCGTCCACGACGGTTGTCGAACCGGGGGATTCGACGGCGTGTCCGCTGGTTAGAAGACTGGAAGTGTTCTCACGGCGTGGACCGAAAAGCATCGGGACCGTGCTGTGATCGTGAACACCGTGTTGTGCGGCGCCGTAGTGCTGGATACTGCGGGCAGCCGCCCCCGGTGACCGGTGCCGGACGCGGTGAGCTGGAGGGGACGGTTCGCGTGAGCGAGATACCAGCGAAGGCCACGGAGTCCGAGGACTCGTCGGGCGGCTCGAGCAACGAGGCCGCCGACGGCCTCCTATCCGGCGATGCCCCGTCCGGTGACGCCATGTGGCAGACCGCCCCGCCCGGCTCCATGTACGACTACATCAAGGTCGCGTCCTTCTCGATCGGCCCCGACGGGCTGGTCGACCAGTGGAGCCTGCGCGCCGAGCAGATCTTCGGCATCCCCGCGGAGCGCGCCGTCGGCGCCGACCCCATCGAGGCGTTCCTCGAGCCCGTCCGCAGGGAGCGCGGCCAGCGCAAGATGGCGGAGATCCTCGACGGCCGCGAGTGGACCGGCGTGGTGCCGTTCCGGCTGCCCGCCCACATGGCGGGGGAAGACCGGGACCGCGAGGGCATCGCCGAGGTCTACGTCATGCCGACGCGGACCGAGGCGGGCGAGAAGGCCGCCGTCTGCATCGTGGTCGACGTCCGCACGCTGCGCCGTATCGAGACGGATCTGGCCGCCTCGCAGGCCATATTCGGCCAATCTCCCTTCGGCTTCGTGCTGATCGACCGTGACCTGCGGGTCCGTCGCGCCAACGAGCGGTTCGCGTCCCTCTTCGGCGGCACGCCCGACGACCATCGCGGCAAGGGCGTCCACGACTACCTGCCGCGCGGTGAGGCCGAGCGGGTCGCGGCGACCCTGCGCAGGGTGCTGGAGACCGGCGAGTCCATCACGGACATGCACGTCACCGGGTTCATCCCCGGCTTCGACGAGCGCCGCCACTGGTCCGTCAACCTCTACCGGGTGCACAGCGGAAGCGGCCGCCCCATCGGCATCGCCTGGCTCGGCATCGACATCACCGCCCGCCGTGCCGCCGCCCGTGAGGCCGCCGCCGCGCGGCGCAATCTCGCCCTGCTGAACGAGGCCGGCGCGCGCATCGGCAACTCCCTCGACCTGGAGACCACCGCGCGCGAACTGCTCGACGTGGTCGTGCCCGGCTTCTGCGACCTGGCCACCGTGGACCTCTACCAGGGGCTGCTGGCCGGCGACGAGACCCCGCCAGGACTCGCCGACGGCAGCGCCGAGGTGCGCCGCGTCGCCTTCGCCAGCGCCGTGTCCGACGGGCCCATCAGCGGCACCGGGGAGCCGGTGAAGCTGGGCGCCGTCCACCACTACCCGTTCAACTCGCCCTGTGCGGACGCCCTGCGCACCGCCCGCCCGCAGACCGTGCCCGGCGAGGACGGCGGCCTGGTGCAGTCCACGCTCGCCGTGCCGATGGTCGCCCACGACACCGTGGTGGGCCTCGCCCAGTTCGCCCGCACCAAGGGCAGCGAGCCGTTCGGCGACCGCGACCGCGACCTCGCCGTGGAACTGGCCGCGCGCGCCGCCGTCTGCATCGACAACGCCCGCCTCTACCGCCGCGAGCACGAACGCGCGCTGATACTGCAGCGCTCCCTCCTCCCGCCCGGCGACCCGGAGGCGTCCGGTCTGGACATCGCCTGCCGCTACCTGCCCGGCAACGCGGCGAGCGGCCGCACCGGCGAGGTCGGCGGCGACTGGTTCGACGTCATCGAACTGCCGGGCCACCGCACCGCGCTGGTCGTCGGCGACGTCATGGGCCGCGGCCTGCGCGCCGCCGTCGCCATGGGTGAACTCCGCACCGCCGTACGGACTCTGGCGCAGCTCGACCTGGAACCGGCCGAGGTGCTCTCCCAGCTGGACGAGATCGCGCGCGGTCTGGGCGCGCCCGGCGGGCCCTCCCAGGCCTTCACGGGAGGCGTCCAGCAGGCCACCCGGGCCGCCCGCCGCCCGCGCGAGGCGGACCTCTCCGAGGTGTACCTGGCCACCTGCGTCTACGCCGTCTACGACTCCGTCACCCGCCGCTGCACGTTCGCCAACGCCGGCCATCTGCCGCCCGTCCTGGTCGAGCCGGGGGAGAACGCGCTGATGCTCGACGTGCCGCCCGGCATGCCGCTCGGCGTCGGCGGGGAGCCCTTCGAGGAGGTGGAGGTCGAACTGCCCGAGGGCGCCCTCCTCGCCCTCTACACGGACGGCCTGGTCGAGAGCCGCGACCACCCCCTCGACGAGGGCCTCCAGGCGTTCGTGGGCGCGCTCACCGACCCGTCCGCCCCGCTGGAGGACGTCTGCGACCACATCCTCAACACGCTCGACACCCATCACGGCGAGGACGACATCGCGCTGCTGATGGCACGTGTACAGGGCCTGCCCGCCGACTCCGTGGGCGACTGGACCCTGCCGCGCGAGCCGCGCAGCGTGGGCCGGGCCCGCGAGTACGCCCGCGCCCAGCTCCTCGCCTGGGACATGGAGCCGCTGGTCGACACCACCGAGCTGCTGGTCAGCGAACTGGTCACCAACGCCCTGCGGTACGGCGAGGGGGAGATCAGACTCCGGCTGCTCCTCGACCGCACCCTGGTGTGCGAGGTCTGGGACTCCGGCCTGGTCCAGCCCCGCCGGCGGCGCGCCCGCGACACCGACGAGGGCGGCCGCGGCCTCCAGCTCGTCGGCCTGCTGAGCGCCGCCTGGGGCTCACGCCGTACGCCGAGGGGCAAGACGGTGTGGTTCGAACTGCCGCTGCCCGGGGCCGACACCGGCCTCACCGACCCGGCGGAGGCGCTGCTCAGCCTGTTCTGACGCTCCGTCCACCCCGCGTCCACCCTTCGTGATCATGAAGCTGTGGACGCAACCGCACCACTCGTTCCCCTCGTCCTCACCCCCAACATCCGACGACGAGGGGAACGGCGGCATGGACCACACGGAGTCGCGGGACGGCACGGCGGGCACGGACGAGCGCACGGACGAGCGCACGGACGAGCCACAGCCGACGCCCGAGCCGGAACCCACGCCCGAGCCCGGGTCCGACCAGAAACGCCCCAGACCCTGGGTGCGTCGCGCCAGACGCACCGCCCTCGTGCTCGCGCTGCTGCTGATCGTGCCGATCGCCGCCATCGAGACGGCGCTGCGGGTCAACTACACGGGCGACCCGGCCGAGGGCACCTACACCCGTGACCGGGACGCCATGTGGCTCGGCCACGCCTGGGTCGACGGGCGCAAGAAGGACGCCGACGTCACCGCCCTCGCCGGCCGTCTGAAGGACACCGGCGTCCGGGACCTGTACGTCCACACCGGCCCGCTGGAGCACGACGGCACCCTGCCGAGGTCGGTGTATCCGCGCGCCCGCTGGTTCATCGACGCCGTGCACCGGGAGCTGCCCGGGGTGCGCGTCCAGGCGTTCCTCGGGGACGTCCTCGCCAACGGCGGCCCCGAAGGGCTGGAACTGAGCGACGCGGACACCCGTGCCGAGGTGGTCCGCAGCGCCGGACAGGTCCTCGACACCGGCTACGAGGGCGTCCACCTGGACCTGGAGCCGCTGCACTCCGACGACGGGAACTACCTCGACCTCCTCGACGACCTGCGCACCCTCACCAGGAAGCGGGACGCGCAGCTGTCCGTGGCCGCCCACCAGATCGACCCGCTGCCGCACCTCCACTCCGTCGCGGGCTTCGTCGCCGACCACCCCAAGTGGTGGTCGCAGAAGTTCTTCGGGCAGGTCGCGCGGCGCGTCGACCAGATCGCCGTGATGTCGTACGACACCGCGCGCCTCTTCGAGAGCACCTACGGCGGGTACGTGGCCCAGCAGACCTCGCTCGCCCTGGAGGTCACCCCGCCCACCACGCACCTGCTGATGGGCCTGCCCTTCTACTACGAGAGCAATCCGAGTCACTGGGGGCACGCCGAGACCGTCGCCGCCGCCGTCCGGGGCGCCCGTCTCGGCCTGTCCCGCACGGACCCCGACCGCGAACTCTTCGGGCTCGCCCCGTACATCGACTTCGCGGCGACGGAGACCAACTGGAAGGAGTTCGAGGAGGGCTGGGTCCGCTGACCGCTCAGGAGCGCCGGCGGATCTTGTTACCCAGCCAGACCAGCGGATCGTACTTGCGGTCCACCGCCCGCTCCTTCAGCGGGATCAGCGCGTTGTCCGTGATCTTGATGCCCTCGGGGCAGACCTCCGTGCAGCACTTGGTGATGTTGCAGTAGCCGAGACCGTGTTCGTCCTGGGCCGTGCGCTTGCGGTCCAGGCCGGACTCCTCGGCCGCGTCCAGCGGATGCATGTCCAGCTCGGCGACCCGCATCAGGAACCGCGGCCCGGCGAACGCCTGCTTGTTCTCCTCGTGGTCGCGGACGACATGGCAGGTGTCCTGGCACAGGAAGCACTCGATGCACTTGCGGAACTCCTGCGAGCGGTCCACGTCCTCCTGCGTCATCCGGTACTCGCCCGGACCCACCCCGGCCGGCGGCACGAACGCCGGGACCTGCCGTGCCTTGGTGTAGTTGAAGCCGACGTCCGTCACCAGGTCGCGGATCACCGGGAACGCCCGCAGCGGCGTCACCGTGATCGTCTCCTTCCGGTCGAACACCGACATCCGGGTCATGCACAGCAGCCGGGGACGCCCGTTGATCTCCGCCGAGCACGAACCGCACTTGCCGGCCTTGCAGTTCCAGCGCACGGCGAGATCGGGGGCCTGGGTCGCCTGGAGGCGGTGGATGATGTCGAGGACCACCTCCCCGTCGTTCACCTCGACGCGGAAGTCCTCCAGGCCGCCTCCGTCGACGTCCCCCCGCCACACCCTGAAGCGGGCCTCGTAGCTGCTCACTCGTAGAGCTCCTCTTCGGCCAGGTACTTGACCAGCTCCTCCTTCTCGAAGAGGGCGAGCAGGTCGGGGCGGATGGGTTCGGTGGTCTCACGGGTCAGGGTGATCTGCCCGCGCACCGCGTCGGCGGCGGCGAAACCGCCCGCCGGGTCGGT
Organism: Streptomyces sp. P9-2; assembly: GCF_051903975.1. Lineage (NCBI taxonomy): Bacteria > Bacillati > Actinomycetota > Actinomycetes > Kitasatosporales > Streptomycetaceae > Streptomyces > Streptomyces sp. P9-2. The sequence continues at coordinate 381,336 of NZ_CP192633.1, read as the reverse complement.
CGGCGAGCACAGCAGGTTGACGTTGCGCCAGGCGCGGTCCATGGCGGCGTGGTCCTCGCGGGTGTGGCCGCCCCGCGACTCCGTGCGCTCCAGCGCCGCGCGGGCCACGCACTCGCTGACCAGCAGCATGTTCCGCAGGTCCAGCGCCAGGTGCCAGCCCGGGTTGAACTGCCGGTGGCCCTCCACACCCGCGCGCCGGGCCCGCGCCCGCAGCTCGGCGAGCTTCTCCAGCGCCTGCCGCATCTCGTGCTCCCGGCGGATGATGCCGACCAGGTCGTTCATCGTCTGCTGGAGCTCCTGGTGCAGCGTGTACGGGTTCTCCGGCGGTCCGTCGGCGGGCTCCTCGCCCTCCGCCGAGAACGGACGAAGCGCCTCCGCCGCGGCCGCGTCGACCTGGGCGACGTCCGCGTGGGGCCGCGCCCCGGTCCTCGCGAGCGCGTGGTCCGCCGCGTGCCGGCCCGCCCTGCGCCCGAAGACCAGCAGGTCGGACAGCGAGTTCCCGCCCAGCCGGTTGGAGCCGTGCATCCCGCCCGCGACCTCACCGGCCGCGAAAAGCCCCGGCACCCCGCGCGCCGCCGCCGAGTCGGAGTCGACGGCGATGCCGCCCATCACGTAGTGACAGGTCGGGCCGACCTCCATCGGCTCGGCCGTGATGTCGACGTCCGCCAGCTCCTTGAACTGGTGGTACATCGACGGCAGCCGGCGCTTGACGACCTCCGCCGGCATCCGCGTGGACACGTCCAGGAAGACCCCGCCGTGCGGGGAGCCGCGGCCCGCCTTCACCTCGGCGTTGATGGCGCGGGCCACCTCGTCACGGGGGAGCAGCTCGGGCGGGCGGCGGTTGTGGTCAGGGTCGTCGTACCAGCGGTCCGCCTCCTCCTCGGACTGCGCGTACTTCTCCTTGAAGACGTCCGGGACGTAGTCGAACATGAACCGCTTGCCCTCGGAGTTGCGCAGCACCCCGCCGTCGCCGCGCACCGACTCGGTGACGAGGATGCCCTTCACCGACGGCGGCCAGACCATCCCCGTGGGGTGGAACTGCACGAACTCCATGTTCAGCAGCGGCGCCCCCGCGAGCAGCGCCAGCGCGTGCCCGTCGCCCGTGTACTCCCACGAGTTCGACGTCACCTTGAAGGACTTCCCGATGCCGCCGGTGGCGATCACCACCGCCGGCGCCTCCAGGACGAAGAAGCGGCCGGACTCCCGCTCGTAGCCGAAGACCCCGCTGACCTCGTCGCCGTCCTTCAGCACCCGGGTGACCGTGCACTCCTGGAAGACCTTCAGCCGGGACTCGTAGTCACCGGTCTCGGCGAAGTCCTCCTGCTGGAGGGCGACGATCTTCTGCTGGAGGGTGCGGATCAGCTCCAGGCCGGTGCGGTCGCCGACGTGCGCCAGACGCGGGTACTCGTGGCCGCCGAAGTTCCGCTGGGAGATCCGGCCGTCCTTGGTCCGGTCGAACAGCGCGCCCCAGGTCTCCAGCTCCCACACCCGCTGGGGCGCCTCCTGGGCGTGCAGCTCGGCCATCCGCCACTGGTTGAGGAACTTCCCGCCGCGCATGGTGTCGCGGAAGTGCACCTGCCAGTTGTCGCCGGAGTTGACGTTGCCCATCGCCGCCGCGATGCCGCCCTCCGCCATCACGGTGTGCGCCTTGCCGAACAGCGACTTGCAGATCACGGCCGTACGGGCGCCCCGCTCGCGCGCCTCGATCGCGGCGCGCAGACCGGCGCCGCCGGCCCCGACCACGACGACGTCCCACTCCTGTCGGTCCACCACGGACATGGATGAAGGCCCCCAGTCAGAAGAAGCGCGGATCGTCGAAGACGCCGGACGCGACGAGATAGACGTAGAAGTCGGCGGCCGCCACACTGATCAGCGACGCCCAGGCGAGCTGCATGTGCCGGGCGTTCAGCCGGCCCACCCACTGCCACATCCGGTAGCGCACGGGATGCTTGGAGAAGTGCTTGAGCTTCCCGCCGACGATGTGCCGGCAGGAGTGGCAGGACAGGGTGTACGCCCAGATCAGGACGATGTTCACCAGGAACACCAGGGTGCCGAGCCCCACGTGGCCCCACGCGTAGTTCTCGTCGCGGAAGGCGAGCACGGTGTCCCAGGTCAGCACGCAGGCGACCAGCAGCGCCGCGTAGAAGAAGTACCGGTGGACGTTCTGCAGGATCAGCGGGAAGCGGGTCTCGCCGGTGTACTTCGCGTGCGGTTCGGCGACCGCGCAGGCGGGCGGGGACGCCCAGAAGCTGCGGTAGTAGGCCTTGCGGTAGTAGTAGCAGGTCAGCCGGAAGCCGAGCGGAAAGATCAGGATGATGATCGCCGGCGAGATGCCCCACCAGCTTCCGAACAGCTCCCAGTTCGGGCCGCCGCGCATCGGCTCGCAGTTCTCCGCGAGGCAGGGCGAGTAGAACGGCGACACGTACGGCGCCGCGTAGTAGTCCGCGTCGGCGAAGGCCCGCCAGGTCGAGTACACGACGAAGGCGAGCAGCCCGGCCGCGGTGACGGCCGGGGCCAGCCACCAGCGGTCGGTCCGCAGATGCGGGGCGGAGATCGCGGCGCGCGTGCCGGATCTCACGCCGCCGCGGTGCTCGGGTTCGGTCGCAGGGGGTTCCGTACCAGTGGCCACGCTGTCCACTCCGGTAGGGGTCGGGGGTGCCGGGTCGGCGGGAGACGGCGGTCGGGCGGGGTCAGGGGGCGCGGCGGTCGCGGGCGCCCAGACCCTCGTCGTCGCTGTCCACCCACAGCGACATGTCGTAGGGGGTGTCGGAGATCGTCACGAGGTCGGGCCGCTTGGCCGGGCCCGCCGCGGTGACGGCGGTCTCCCGGAGCAGCGCGAGGCTCTCGCGCAGGTGGTTGGTGTCGGAGCGGACGCGGCGCAGCTCCAGGCTGCCGCTGCCCAACTGCTTCTCCAGCCGCCCCACCGACCTCACCAGGTCGTCGAGACAGCGCTGGACGGTCGCCAGTTCATCGTGCACGGACATGACGTGACCTCACTTCCAGGGTCCTTCAGGCCCAAGGCGGTGCAACGGTCATGCGCCTGCGAGTGTTGCGCGTCACACCTTGCGCTGTGAAGGGATGTGCATCGATTGGCCGAGGCGCATGGGTGCATCGTCCGGTGCGAAGCCGCGTCGCGCCGGGTGCGTTGCGCCGCACGGGTGGGCTTGGCGTCCGGGGCCGCCGTGTCGCCGGGGAATGCGGAACCCGTTCCTCTTCAGTGGGCCGCATACATCGGATGAACGCCCAATACCAAGTGTGATCACCATGCCCGCGGTTTTCCGGAGGTATCCAGAGATGTCCCACGACGGCATCGGCCCGCGCGCCGTCCTGCGCTCGGTCGCCTTCCTCACCGCCGGCATGCTCACGCTGCCCGCCCTGGCCGGATGCGGCTCCGAGGACCCCGCGGGCGAGCCCCTCGCGGGCGCGGACGTCGCGAGCGCGGACCGGGCCGACATCGCCGACGGCGGGACGCTGCGCTGGGCCGTGGACACCGTCCCGGACACCCTGAACACCTTCCAGGCCGACGCCGACACCACCACCGCCCGGATCGCCGAGGCCGTCCTGCCGTCGATGTACCGCACGGACGGCCGGGGCCGGGCCGTGCGCAACCCCGACTACCTGGCCTCCGCCGAGGTCGTCGACACCGAGCCCAAGCAGGTCGTCGTCTACCGGCTCGCCCAGCAGGCCGTCTGGAGCGACGGCCGGGAGATCGGCGCCGCCGACTTCGCCGCCCAGTGGCGCGCCCTGTCCGGCAGGGACACCGCCTACTGGACCGCCCGCAACGCCGGCTACGACCGCATCGAGAAGGTCGAGCGGGGCAAGAACGACCTCGAGGTCAAGGTCACCTTCAGCCGCCCCTACGCCGACTGGAAGTCCCTGTTCAGCCCGCTCTACCCCAAAGAGGTCATGGGCACCCCGGACTCCTTCAACGACGGGGCGCGCAAGAAGCTCAAGGTCACCGCCGGGCCGTTCACGGTGGACAAGGTGGACACCAAGGAGGACGAGGTCGTCCTCACCCGCAGTCCCCGCTGGTGGGGCAGCCCGGCCAAGCTGCAGAAGATCGTGCTGCGGGCCGTGCCGCACGACAAGCGGATCTCCGCGCTCAGCGACGGCACCCTCGACCTCGCCGAGATCGACCCCGAGGCCGCGCGGCGCGTCACGGCCGCCGCCCTGCCGCAGGACGGGAACACGCCCCTGATGGGCCCCGAGGCCGACCGCTCCGCCGCGGACGCGCTGCACTCCTGGGCGGTCGCCAACGGCTCCGACGAGGACGCCGCCGACGAGGAGATCTCCGCCCGGAAGAAGCTGCGCAAGAAGGCGGAGAAGTACGCACGCCAGCAGAAGGCGCTCGGCGGCTTCGAGGTGCGCACGTCGCTGGAGCCCGCCTACACGCAGCTCGCCCTGAACGGCGCAGAGGGGCCCCTCTCCGACGAGCGGGTCCGCCGCGCCGTGGCCCGCGCCCTGGACCGCAAGGACATCGCCGGCGCGGTGCTGAAGCCGCTCGGCCTGCCCGCCGAGCCCGTCGGCAGCCACCTCGCGCTGTCCGGCCAGGCCGCCTACGCCGACAGCAGCGGCGCCCTCGGCAAGCCGGACGCCAAGGAGGCCCGCGCCCTCCTCTCGGACGCCGGGTGGGTGCCGGGCGGCCCGGTGAAGGAGGAGAAGAAGGACGCGGAGAAGGACGAGGGCGAGGAGGCGGCCGGCTCCGAGGCGGACAAGGAGGACACCGAGGGCTCGGGCGGCTCGGAAGGCGACGGCGACGACGGCACGTACATCGTCGGCGAGGACGACGAGAAGGACGGGAGGAGCGACGGCAAGGCCCCGAACGACTCCGGCACCGGCACCGGCCAGCTGAAACAGGGCGGCGCCCCCGCCGGCGCCTACGCCCCCAAGGGCACCGCGGCCCCCGCCCGCGCCGACACCGCCCCGGTCGCCAAGGACGGCAAGGCGCTGGTGCTGCGGTTCGTGCTGCCGTCGGGCCCGGGCTCGAAGACGCTGGAGACGGTGGCCGGCCGGATCGCGAAGATGCTGGAGAGGATCGGCATCCGCACCGACGTCTTCAAGGTCGACAACGACAGCTACTTCAAGGACCACATCGCGTCCGGCGACTTCGACCTGGCCCTCTACTCCTGGCCCGCGACCGCCTTCCCCGCCACCGACGCCCGCCCCGTCTACTCCAAGCCGGTCCCGGCCGCCGACGGCTCGCTGAACGTCGAGCAGAACTGGACGCGGGTCGGCACCGACCAGGTCGACCAGCTCTTCGAGCAGGCCATCGCCACCCTCGACGACTCCGAGCGCCGCGACCTGGTCCGCAAGGCCGACTCCCGTATCTGGGCGGCGGCGGGCTCCATCCCCCTCTACCAGCGCCCGCAGCTGGTCGCGGCGCGCAAGACCCTCGCCAACGCCGGCGCCTTCGGCTTCGCCACCCCGGTCTACGAGGACATGGGCTTCCTGAAGAAGTCGGCGCGGGGGCCGGAAGGGTCGCCCGGGGCGAAGAACAGCGCATCCGGGAGCTGACCGGACCGGCCGGAAACGCGACGCGGCCCGGCGCCCCCACCAGGGGCGCCGGGCCGCGTCATGTGCGCGGTGCGGTGATCAGCCGTGCTTGGCGCGGCTCGCGGCGCGGGCGCGCTCGCGGGCGTCCAGGTTCACCTTGCGGATGCGGATGGCCTCCGGGGTGACCTCGACGCACTCGTCGTCGCGGCAGAACTCCAGGGACTGCTCCAGCGACAGCTTGCGCGGCGGGACGATCGACTCGGTCACGTCGGCCGTGGACGACCGCATGTTGGTGAGCTTCTTCTCCTTGGTGATGTTGACGTCCATGTCGTCGGAGCGGGAGTTCTCACCGACGATCATGCCCTCGTACACCTCGGTGCCGGGCTCCACGAAGAGCACGCCGCGCTCCTGCAGGTTGGTCATCGCGAAGGCGGTGACCGCGCCGGCGCGGTCGGCGACCAGCGAGCCGTTGTTGCGGGTGGTCAGCGTGCCGAACCAGGGCTCGTGGCCCTCGTGGATCGAGTGCGCGATGCCGGTGCCGCGGGTCTGGGTGAGGAACTCCGTCCGGAATCCGATCAGACCGCGCGAGGGCACCACGAACTCCATGCGCACCCAGCCGGAGCCGTGGTTCGACATGTTGTCCATGCGGCCCTTGCGGACGCCCATGAGCTGCGTCACCGCGCCCATGTGCTCCTCGGGCACGTCGATGGTCATGCGCTCGACGGGCTCGTAGACCTTGCCGTCGACCTCCTTGGTGACCACCTGGGGCTTGCCGACGGTGAGCTCGTAGCCCTCCCGGCGCATCTGCTCGACCAGGATGGCCAGCGCCAGCTCGCCTCGGCCCTGGACCTCCCAGGCGTCGGGGCGCTCGGTGTCCAGGACGCGGAGCGAGACGTTGCCGATCAGCTCGCGGTCCAGCCGGTCCTTGACCTGGCGGGCGGTGACCTTGCGGTCCTTGACGGCCGCCTTGGCGTCGGCGCCCTTGCCGGTGCCGCCGCGGCCGACCAGCGGGGAGGTGTTGGTGCCGATGGTCATCGAGATCGCGGGCTCGTCGACCGTGATCAGCGGCAGGGCGACCGGGTTCTCCTGGTCGGCCAGGGTCTCGCCGATCATGATGTCCGGGATGCCCGCGACCGCGCAGATGTCACCCGGGCCGGCCTTCTCGGCGGGCTTGCGGGTGAGCGCCTCGGTCATCATCAGCTCGGAGATGCGGACGTTGGCGACCGAGCCGTCGCGCTTCATCCACGCGACGGTCTGCCCCTTCTTCAGCTCGCCCTGGTGGACGCGCAGCAGCGCGATACGGCCGAGGAAGTTGTCGGCGTCCAGGTTGGTGACGTGCGCCTGGAGCGGGGCGCCCTCCTCGTAGGTGGGGGCGGGGATGTGCTCGAGGATCGTCGAGAAGAAGGGCTCGAGGGAGTCGGAGTCGCCGGGGACCGTGCCGTCGTCGGGCTTGGTCAGCGAGGCGACGCCGTCACGGCCGCAGGCGTAGACGATCGGGAACTCGATCTGCTCCTCGTCCGCGTCCAGGTCGAGGAAGAGGTCGTAGGTCTCGTTGACGACCTCGTCGATCCGGGCGTCGGGACGGTCCGTCTTGTTGATGCACAGGATGATCGGCAGCCGCTGCTGCAGCGCCTTGCGCAGCACGAAGCGGGTCTGCGGCAGCGGGCCCTCGGAGGCGTCCACCAGCAGCACGACGCCGTCGACCATCGACAGACCGCGCTCGACCTCGCCGCCGAAGTCGGCGTGGCCGGGGGTGTCGATGATGTTGATCGTGATGGGCTCCCCGCCGTCCTTGGGGTGGTACTTCACCGCCGTGTTCTTGGCGAGGATCGTGATGCCCTTCTCACGCTCCAGGTCGTTCGAGTCCATCATGCGGTCGTCGACCTGGTCGAGCTGGTGGGCGGCGAAGGCGCCGGCCTGCTTGAGCATGCCGTCGACGATGGTGGTCTTGCCGTGGTCGACGTGGGCGACGATGGCGACGTTGCGGATGTCGTGACGCGTTACAGACGGTGCCATGAAAGGCGTACTCCCGGAGGTGGTGAAGGTTGCCCGCCGCAGACGTCTGTGGTGCGAGGGCCCTGCCGGGCTGGACACGCCTCGGCCTCCCTCCATGGTACGGGGCCGTCACCCCGTATGCCCGCGCCCGCCGGGGGGCCGGGGTCCTGGGCGGCCGGCGCCCGGGTCCGGGGGACGTCTCAGGGCGCTCGCACGTGCTTCCGGCAAACGCAACATCTCGTTCGCATATCGGTGATCAGGCACGCGGGTTTCGGACATGTAAACCGAAAACGCGCGCAGAATGTCCGGATTGTCGAATTCGATTCAAGGGTGTCAAGCGCGCGCAGGTGTCGATCTCTGCAATATTTCCTCAAAAAAACGACGGTAGGGAGATCCCTATGTCGTTCGCCCTTGACGCGCGTTGAGTCTCTTGGCGAAAGTTCCCCCAAACCGCAGAACCTGCCGGTATCTGCGCTGCGCTCAACTCTCCAACCCCCCGGGGGACGAACACGATGACCAGTCCAACTAAGGCTGAGGACTCCGGGTCCGCGGCTGTCTTGGACCCTGAGCTCACGGCGACCACCGACGTCGTCAAGGGCGAGAAGCAGCCCGAGGGCCGTTCCCCCGGCCAGTTGATGTGGCAGCGCTTCAAGCGCGACCGTACCGGAGTCGTCTCCGCGTGTGTGGTCATTTTCTTCTTCGTGGTGGCCGCGCTCGCGCCGGTGATCTCCAAGCTGTACGGCAAGGACCCCTACACGCTGTACGCCCAGGAGCCCGACTACCCGTTCCTGCTCGACGACTTCGCGATGCCGAGCGGGGACTTCGGCGGCATCTCGGGCGACTTCTGGTTCGGCGTGGAGCCCAAGCTCGGCCGCGACGTGTTCACCATGCTGCTGTACGGCATGCGGACGTCGCTGTACATGGCCGTGCTCGTCACGCTGCTCAGCGTGATCACGGGCGTGATCATCGGCATGATCGGCGGCTACTTCGGCGGCCGTGTCGACTACTGGATCGGCCGGGTGACGGACTTCTTCCTGGGCTTCCCCCAGCAGCTGTTCTTCATCGCCTTCATGCCGGTCGTCACCGCGATGTTCGTCGACCCGCAGGACGAGACCCCCACCTACCTGCGGGCCGTCGCGATCATCATGGTGATGTGGTTCCTCGGCTGGATGGGCCTGGCCCGTCTGGTGCGCAGCTCCGTGCTGTCGCTGAGGGACCGTGAGTTCGTCGAGGCGGCCAAGGTGTCCGGCGCCCCTCCCGGTCGCATCGTGCGCAAGGAGATCCTGCCGAACATCGTCACCCCGATCCTGGTGCAGGCCACGTACATCCTGCCCAGCACGATCCTCACCATCGCCTTCCTCTCCTTCATCGGTGTCGGCTTCGTCGAGCCGACCCCCGACTGGGGCCGCATGTTCAAGGTCGGCACCGACGTGTACGAGCAGGACCCGATGTTCCTGCTCTTCCCCGGAGCGGCGCTGGTGATCTTCGTACTCGCCTTCAACCTTCTCGGAGACTCCGTCCGGGACGCATTCGACCCCAAGACCGGACGCTGATCGTCCATTGGTGGGTGGGGGAGCTGCCGCCCCCGGCCGGGCTACCGGACTGTCAGGCAGCAACTCGTGGACAACTATCGACAGGTAGGTGCATCGGCATCATGAAGCCCATCAGAACGCGTACCGCGCGCGCCATAGCCGTGGCCATCGTGGCGGGGTCCCTGACCCTGACCGCTTGCTCCGGCAACGACAAGGGCGACGGCAAGGGGACCGACGCGAAGTCGCAGAAGGACGCCGCCGAGCAGCAGGACCCTGTCGTCTACGGTGACGCCGCCGCATCGACCGGTCCGGCGAAGGACGTCGCGGGCGCCAAGCAGGGCGGCTTCATCAACGTCTACATGCAGTCGGACCTGACCCACATGGACCCGGGTCAGATCTACGTCAGCGACGCCGGCCAGTTCTCGAACCTCATTCACCGAGGTCTGACGAACTACCAGGAGGACGCCGAGGGCAACCTCACGGTCGTCGGTGACATCGCCACCGACGCCGGCCAGTCCTCCGAGGGCGGCAAGGTCTGGACGTACAAGCTCAAGGACGGCATCAAGGACGAGGACGGGAACCCGATCACCTCGGCCGACGTCCGCCACACCATCGAGCGTCTGTACTCGAAGGTCATCTTCGACGGCCCGACGTTCGTCCAGTCCTGGCTCTCCGGCAACGACTACCGCAAGGCGCTGCCCGACGGCCCGTACAAGGGCAAGCACCTGCCCGACACGGTCCTCGAGACGCCGGACGACAAGACCGTCATCTTCAAGTTCAGCCAGCCGCGCCCGGACCTGCCGCAGGCCCTGGCCATGGCCGGTTACTCCATCGTGCCCGCCAAGCAGGACACGAAGGCGAAGTACGACAAGGCCCCCGCGGCCCTCGGCCCGTACAAGATCGCCGAGTACAAGCCGGGCAAGTCCATGAAGCTGGTCAAGAACGACCAGTGGGACCCGAAGACCGACGCCGTGCGCCACCAGTACGTGGACGGCTGGAACTTCACCAACACCGTCTCCCAGGCCAGCCAGACCAAGCGTCTGATCTCGGACCAGGGCGAGGCCAAGAACGCCATCCAGTTCACCGACCCGGTGGACCCGGCGCAGATGGCCGACGTGGTCACCAACCCGGAGACCAAGAAGCGCACCATCGCGGGCTACCAGCCGTACGTGTGGCAGCTCACCTTCAACCTGGACCGCATCAAGGACAAGAAGGTCCGCGACGCGATCACCTACGCGATCCCGAGCCAGTCCATGGTCCAGGCGGACGGCGGCCGCTACGGCGGTGAGGTCGCCGGCGGTCTGCTCGCCCCGACCCTGCCGGGCTTCGACCCGACGTACGACCCGTTCGGCAAGCTGAAGAAGCCCAACGGCGACATCGAGAAGGCCAAGGAGCTGCTGAAGGAGGCGGGTGTCAAGGAGGGCACGAAGCTCACCTACGCCTACTCCAACACGCCGCGCGGCCAGGCCCAGCAGGTCATCCTGAAGGACGCCCTCGAGAAGCTCGGCTTCGACGTCCAGTCGAAGGAGATCGACCGCGCCAGCTTCTACGAGCAGGTCGGCAAGCTCAACAACCCGTACGACCTCTACATGACCGGCTGGGGCCAGGACTGGCCGTCCCCGTCCACGGTCATCACCCCGGTCTACGACGGTGAGCTGATCGCCGACGGTGCGTCGAACTACTCGCACATCAACGACAAGCAGGTCAACGAGCTCATCCAGAAGGCCCTGAAGCAGGAGCCCGAGGAGGCGGCCAAGACCTGGGAGCAGGCCCACCACCGCATCGTGGAGGAGATCAACCCGGCTGCCCCGGTCTACTACTCGAAGCAGCTCCAGCTCTACGGGTCGAACATCGGTGGCGCTCGGTACAGCACCGAGTCGAGCTACATCAACATCACCGACCTGTACCTGAAGCAGCCGTAAGCCCTCAGTTCGGCTGACCGCGGGGGTGTGCGCCAGGCGGAGCACACCCCCGCGGACGGTACCCCTCACCTGCCGCCGCGTTTCGAAGAGAGCATCCACCCGCCATGCTTCAGTTCCTCATCCGCAGGCTGACCGGCGCCGTCGTCATCATGTTCCTGATCGGCGCCTTCACGTTCTTCCTGTTCTACACAGTTCCTCAGGACTTCGCTGCGCTGTCCTGCGGCAAGAACTGCTCGCCCGAGAACCTCGCGGTGATCCGCGAGAACCTGGGTCTGGACAAGCCCCTTCCCACCCAGTTCTGGGAGTTCATGTCGGGCATCGTGGCCGGCCGCGACTTCCCGCAGGGGCACTGCTCCGCGCCGTGCCTGGGTGTCTCCTTCGAAAGCGGCGAGTTCGTCTGGGACTCCATCATCGACCGCTTCCCGCTGACGCTGTCGCTGACCGTCGGCGGTCTCGTGATCTTCCTGATCCTGGGCCTCGGCTCGGGTCTGCTGGCCGCCTGGAAGCGCGGCACCGTCGTCGACAAGATCGTCAGCGGCACCTCGATCGTGCTCAGCTCCTTCCAGATCTACCTGCTCGGCCCGATCGTCCTCGGCCTGCTGGTCTACAGCACGGGCATCATGGAGTTCCCGAAGGAGCACAGCTTCACCGAGGAGCCCGGGGCCTGGTTCCTGGGTCTGCTCATCCCCTGGGTGGTCATGGCCACCATCTTCACCGCGCAGTACACCCGTATGTCCCGCTCGACGATGATCGAGCAGCTCCAGGAGGAGCACGTCCGCACCGCGCGCGCCAAGGGCATGCGCCAGAGCTACGTGTTCTTCCGGTACGCCTGGCGCGGCTCCCTGATCCCGATCGTCACCATCCTCGGCATGGACCTCAGCGCGCTGCTGTCCGGCGCGGTGGTCACCGAGTTCACCTTCGACCTGGCCGGCATCGGCCGTCTCGCGGTGGACTCCTCGCTGACCAAGGACCTGCCGGTGACCATGGGTGTCATGCTGTTCGGAGCCTTCTTCATCCTGCTCCTGAACATCCTCGTCGACCTCGCCTACGCGTACATCGACCCGCGCGTACGGCTCAGCTAGGAGAAACACCGTGACCACACTGACCAAGACCGAAGGCGAGAAGGCCCCGACCGGGCCCGACTCCTTCCTCTCGGTCCGCGACCTGCGGGTGCGGTTCTCCACCGAGGACGGCATCGTCAAGGCGGTCGACGGGCTGTCCTTCGACGTCGAGCGCGGCAAGACCCTGGGCATCGTGGGCGAGTCGGGTTCCGGCAAGTCCGTGACCAACCTGACCGTGCTCGGGCTGCACAACCCCAAGACCACCACCGTGGAGGGCGAGATCCTCCTCGAGGGCCAGGACCTGGTGACCACTCCTGAGAAGGAGATGGAGAAGCTTCGCGGCAACAAGGTCGCGATGATCTTCCAGGACCCGCTGACGGCGCTCTCGCCGTACTACACGGTGGGCCGGCAGATCGCCGAGCCGTTCATGAAGCACACCGGCGCCTCCAAGAAGGAGGCCCGGGACCGGGCCGTCGAGATGCTCACCAAGGTCGGCATCCCGCAGCCCAGGACCCGCGTGGACGACTACCCGCACCAGTTCTCCGGCGGTATGCGCCAGCGCGCCATGATCGCCATGGCCCTGGTCTGCGACCCGGACCTGCTGATCGCCGACGAGCCGACCACCGCCCTCGACGTGACCGTCCAGGCCCAGATCCTCGACCTGCTCAAGGACCTCCAGCAGGAGTTCGGATCGGCGATCATCTTCATCACCCACGACCTCGGCGTCATCTCCGACATGGCCGACGACCTGCTGGTGATGTACTCCGGCCGGGCCGTCGAGCGCGGCAGCGTCCGCGAGGTGCTGCGTGAGCCGCGCCACCCCTACACCTGGGGCCTGCTCAGCTCGATGCCGCGCCTCGGCGGAAGCACCTCGCAGCCGCTGACGCCGATCCCCGGCTCGCCGCCCAGCCTGCTCAACCCGCCGTCCGGCTGCCCGTTCCACCCCCGCTGCACGTTCACGGACAAGGTGTCGGGCGACCGCTGCAGCACCGAGCGGCCCACGCTGGGCGACGGACGCGCCGCTGCCTGCCACCTGACGGCGGAGCAGAAGCAGACCATCTTCATCGACAAGATCCAGCCCCGGCTGCGCTAGGGAGATCCGAGACATGAGCGACAACCTCACCCTCCCCGCACAGCAGGGCTCCACCGGCGCGTCGACCGAGGCGCTGCTGAAGGTCGAGGGCCTCACCAAGCACTTCCCGATCTACGGCGGCTTCCCGATCAAGCGGAAGGTCGGTGCCGTGCAGGCCGTCGACAACGTCGACCTGACCGTCGGCGTCGGCGAGAGCGTCGGCCTGGTGGGTGAGTCGGGCTGCGGCAAGTCCACCACGGGCCGGCTCATCACCCGGCTCCTGGAGCCCACCGGCGGGAAGATCGAGTACGCGGGCCAGGACATCACGCACGCCAACCGCAAGAAGCTGGCGCCCGTGCGGTCCGAGATCCAGATGATCTTCCAGGACCCGTACTCCTCGCTGAACCCGCGCCAGACCGTCGGCACGATCATCAAGTCGCCGATGGAGGTCAACGGGATCAACCCCGCGGGCGGCCGGGAGAAGAAAGTCCGTGAGCTGCTCGAGCTCGTCGGCCTGAACCCGGAGCACTACAACCGCTTCCCGCACGAGTTCTCCGGCGGTCAGCGCCAGCGCATCGGCGTCGCCCGGGCGCTCGCGCTCAACCCGAAGCTGATCGTGGCGGACGAGCCGGTCTCCGCGCTCGACGTGTCGATCCAGGCGCAGGTCGTCAACCTGCTGCAGAAGGTCCAGGAAGAGATGGGCATCGCCTTCCTCTTCATCGCCCACGACCTCGCCGTCGTGCGGCACTTCTCGCAGCGCGTGGCCGTGATGTACCTGGGCAAGGTGGTCGAGGTCGGCGACCGCGACTCCATCTACAACCGCCCGCGCCACCCTTACACGCACGCCCTGCTCTCGGCCGTGCCCGAGGTGGCGATGGACGACGAGACGGAGAACCGCGAGCGCATCCGCCTCGCCGGTGACGTCCCCTCGCCGATCTCGCCGCCGTCCGGCTGCCGCTTCCGCACCCGCTGCTGGAAGGCGCAGGACAAGTGCGCCACGGAGGAGCCGCCGCTGGTGCAGATCGGCGGCAACCGCGAGGGCCACCTGACGGCGTGCCACTTCCCGGAGGAGCCCAGCATCGAGGCCCGCTCCGAGGACGTCGTGATGGACCCGGCGCTGAAGGCGCTGGAGAAGGACGGGAACGTCTCCAAGGACTGACCCCCTTCGCAGAAGGCTCTGAAGGACGCACAGCCCTGAGGACCGGGGGCGGGAGGACACGCACCTCCCGCCCCCGGTCCTTTCGCGTGCCCGCCCCCGTGCGCCCGTCCGGTGGATCTCGCACCCCCGTACGGCCGCGGCGGGCGTGCGCGCGGGGGCGCCCCCTCCCAGGCTGGCCCGGTAAGGGACCCGGGCACGAGGAGGCACCCATGCGCATCACCACGCACGCCAGCTGGGCCGTCTGCGCGATGGCGCTCGCCCTCGCCACGGCGGGGTGCGGCGGGGGCGGGGGAGGCAGCGGCGACTCCGAGGCCGTGCTGAGCGCCTCCTGGGGTGACCCGCAGAACCCGCTGGAGCCGTCGAACACCAACGAGGTGCAGGGCGGCAAGGTCCTCGACATGATCTTCCGCGGGCTGAAGCGCTACGACCCGGAGACCGGCGAGGCGCAGGACATGCTCGCCGAGAAGATCGAGACCTCGGACTCGCAGAACTTCGCCATCACCGTCAAGGACGGCTGGACCTTCAGCAACGGCGAGAAGGTCACCGCGCAGTCCTTCGTGGACGCCTGGAACTACGGCGCCAGCCTGCGCAACAACCAGCGCAACGCGTACTTCTTCGGTTACATCGAGGGCTACGACCAGGTGCACCCGGAGGAGGGCGAGCAGACCGCGGACACCCTGTCCGGGCTGAAGGTCACCGGTGAGCGCACCTTCACCGTGAAGCTCACCCAGAAGTTCTCGACGTTCCCCGACACCCTCGGGTACAACGCGTTCGCACCGCTGCCCCGGGCGTTCTTCGACGACCACGACGCCTGGGTGAAGAAGCCCGTCGGCAACGGTCCCTACCTGGTCGAGTCGTACACGCGCGGCTCGCAGATGTCGCTGCGCAAGTGGGACGACTACCCGGGCGACGACAAGGCGGAGAACGGCGGCGTCGACCTGAAGGTCTACACCGACAACAACACCGCCTACACCGACCTGCTGGCCGGCAACCTCGATCTGGTCGACGACGTGCCCGCCGCGCAGCTGAAGAACGTGAAGAACGACCTGGGCGACCGCTACCTGAACACCCCCGCCGGCATCATCCAGACGCTCGCCTTCCCGTTCTACGACCCGGCGTGGAACACCGAGGGCGCGAAGAAGGTCCGGCAGGGCCTGTCCATGGCGATCGACCGGAAGCAGATCACCGACACGATCTTCCAGAAGACCCGCACCCCCGCCACCGACTGGACCTCCCCGGTGCTCGGCGAGGACGGAGGCTTCCAGGACGGACTGTGCGGCGAGTTCTGCGAGTTCAAGCCCGACGAGGCGAAGAAGCTGATCGAGGAGGGCGGAGGCCTGCCCGGCGGCAAGGTGACCATCACCTTCAACGCCGACACCGGCTCCCACCGCGAATGGGTCAACGCCGTCTGCAACTCCATCAACAACGCCCTGGACAACGAGCGCGCCTGCACCGCCAACCCGGTCGGCACCTTCGCGGACTTCCGCAACCAGATCACCGACCGGAAGATGACCGGTCCGTTCCGGGCCGGCTGGCAGATGGACTACCCGCTCATCCAGAACTTCCTCCAGCCGCTGTACTACACCAACGCCTCGTCCAACGACGGCAAGTGGTCCAACAAGCAGTTCGACGACCTGGTGAACCAGGCCAACCAGGAGACCGACACGGCCAAGGCGATCGACCTGTTCCAGCAGGCCGAGGAGGTCGTCCGGGACAACATGGCGGCGATCCCGCTCTGGTACCAGAACGGCAGCGCCGGCTGGTCCGACCGGCTCTCCAACGTCAAGCTCAACCCCTTCAGCGTCCCCGTCTACAACGAGATCAAGGTCAGCTGATCCGCCATGGGGCGCTACGTCGTCCGGCGACTGCTCCAGATGATCCCGGTCTTCATCGGGGCCACGCTGCTGATCTTCCTCATGGTCAACGTGATGGGCGACCCCATCGCGGGACTGTGCGGCGAGCGGCAGTGCGACCCGGCGACGGCCGCCCGCCTCGAGCAGGAGTTCGGCCTCGACAAGCCGGTCTGGCAGCAATACCTGACGTACATGGGGAACCTCTTCACCGGCGACTTCGGCACGGCCTTCAACGGCCAGGAGGTCACCGAGCTGATGGCGACGGCGTTCCCCGTCACGATCCGGCTCACCCTGATCGCGATCCTCTTCGAGATCGTCATCGGCGTCACCCTCGGCGTGGTCACCGGACTGCGCCGGGGCCGTCCGGTGGACACCGGGGTGCTGCTGCTGACCCTCGTGGTGATCTCCGTGCCCACCTTCGTCACCGGTCTGCTGCTCCAGCTGCTGCTCGGGGTGAAGTGGGGCTGGATCCGGCCCTCGGTGTCCTCGGAGGCGCCCTTCGACGAGCTGATCCTGCCCGGCCTGGTGCTGGCGTCGGTCTCCCTCGCCTACGTCACCCGGCTGACCCGCACCTCCATCGCGGAGAACCGCCGCTCCGACTACGTGCGCACCGCCGTCGCCAAGGGCCTGCCCCGGCGCCGGGTCGTCGTCCGGCACCTGCTGCGCAACTCCCTGATCCCCGTGGTGACGTTCATCGGCGCCGACATCGGCTTCCTGATGGGCGGGGCGATCGTCACCGAGCGGATCTTCAACATCCACGGCGTCGGCTACCAGCTCTACCAGGGCATCCTGCGGCAGAACACGCAGACGGTGGTCGGCTTCGTCACCGTGCTGGTGCTGGTCTTCCTCGTCGCCAACCTCGTCGTCGACCTCCTGTACGCCGTACTCGACCCGAGGATCCGCTATGTCTGACCGTCCTGACGAACCCGAGGCCGCCGTCGCGGGCACCAGCATGGGCGGCGCCATGGACCTGGGCGTCGACGAGGCCGAGACGCTGGAGAAGGTGCCGGCCGGCCCGGACGGCGCCGGACCGGAGGACCGGCCGCGCTCGCTGTGGTCGGACGCCTGGCGGGACCTGCGCCGCAACCCCGTGTTCATCGTCTCGGCGCTGGTCATCCTGTTCCTGGTCTTCATCTCCCTGTGGCCGTCGGCGATCACCTCCGGCTCCCCTCTGAAGTGCGACCTGTCCAAGGCGCAGGAGGGCTCCCAGCCCGGGCATCCCTTCGGCTTCGACGGGCAGGGCTGCGACGTCTACACCCGCACCGTGTACGGGGCCCGCACCTCCGTCGCGGTCGGCGTGCTCGCCACCCTCGGGGTCGCCGTCCTCGGCAGTGTGCTGGGCGCGCTCGCCGGGTTCTTCGGCGGGCTCTCCGACTCGATCCTGTCCCGGATCACCGACGTCTTCTTCGCCATCCCGGTCGTCCTCGGCGGTCTGGTGCTGCTGTCCGTCATCACCAGCAACACCGTCTGGCCCGTCATCGGCTTCATCGTGCTGCTCGGCTGGCCGCAGATCTCCCGCATCGCCCGCGGCGCCGTCATCACCGCCAAGCAGAACGACTACGTGCAGGCGGCGCGGGCGCTCGGCGCCTCCAACTCGCGGCTGCTGCTGCGGCACATCGCGCCCAACGCGGTCGCCCCGGTCATCGTCGTCGCGACCATCGCGCTGGGCACGTACATCGCCCTGGAGGCGACCCTGTCGTACCTCGGGGTGGGGCTGAAGCCGCCCAGCGTCTCCTGGGGCATCGACATCTCCTCCGCCTCGCCGTACATCCGCAACGCCCCGCACGCGCTGCTGTGGCCCTCCGGGGCGCTGGCCATCACGGTCCTGGCGTTCATCATGCTCGGCGACGCGGTGCGCGACGCCCTCGACCCGAAGCTGAGGTGAGCCGCGGTGCTGCTCGAAGTGCGCGACCTGCACGTGGAGTTCCGGACCCGGGACGGGGTGGCGAAGGCGGTCAACGGGGTCACCTACGGCGTGGACGAGGGGGAGACCCTGGCCGTGCTGGGCGAGTCCGGCTCCGGCAAGTCGGTGACCGCGCAGGCCGTGATGGGCATCCTCGACACCCCGCCGGGGCGTATCACCGGCGGGGAGGTGATGTTCCAGGGCCGGGACCTGCTGAAACTCAAGGAGGAGGAGCGCCGGCGGATCCGGGGCGCCGAGATGGCGATGATCTTCCAGGACGCGCTGTCCGCCCTGAACCCGGTGATCACCGTCGGCGACCAGCTCGCCGAGATGTTCACCGTGCACCGGGGCATGTCCCGCAAGGACGCGCGCGTCAAGGCGGTCGAGCTGATGGACCGGGTGCGCATCCCGGCCGCGCGGGAGCGGGTGCGGCAGTACCCGCACCAGTTCTCCGGCGGCATGCGCCAGCGCATCATGATCGCGATGGCGATCGCCCTGGAGCCGGCGCTGATCATCGCCGACGAGCCGACCACCGCCCTCGACGTCACCGTGCAGGCGCAGGTGATGGAGCTGCTCGCGGAGCTCCAGCGGGAGTACCGCATGGGGCTCATCCTCATCACCCACGACCTGGGGGTGGTCGCCGACGTCGCCGACCGCATCGCGGTGATGTACGCGGGCCGGATCGTGGAGTCGGCGCCGGTGCACGACATCTACAAGGCCCCGGCGCACCCGTACACGCGGGGCCTGCTGGACTCCATCCCGCGCCTGGACCACAAGGGCCGGGAGCTGTACGCCATCAAGGGCCTGCCGCCCAACCTCACCCGCATCCCGCCGGGCTGCCCCTTCCATCCGCGCTGCCCGCTGGCCCGGGACGTGTGCACGACCGACGACCCGCCGCTGTACGAGGTCTCCGGCACGCGCGGGAGCGCCTGCCACTTCTGGAGGGAGTGCCTGGATGGCTGAGCCGATCCTGGAGGTCAGCGGCCTGGTCAAGCACTATCCGCTGACCCGGGGCATCGTCTTCCGCAAGCACGTCGGGGCCGTGAAGGCGGTCGACGGCGTGGACTTCCGGCTCGACGCGGGCGAGACGCTGGGCATCGTGGGGGAGTCCGGCTGCGGCAAGTCGACGGTCGCGAAGATGCTGGTCAACCTGGAGCGTCCGACGGCCGGTTCGATCCGCTACAAGGGCGAGGACATCACCCGGCTGTCCGGCAAGGCGCTCAAGGCGGTGCGCCGCAACATCCAGATGGTGTTCCAGGACCCGTACACCTCGCTCAACCCCCGGATGACGGTGGGCGACATCATCGGGGAGCCGTACGACATCCACCCCGAGGTGGCGCCGAAGGGGGACCGGCGGCGACGGGTGCAGGAGCTGCTGGACGTGGTGGGCCTGAACCCGGAGTACATCAACCGCTATCCGCACCAGTTCTCCGGCGGCCAGCGGCAGCGCATCGGCATCGCGCGGGGGCTGGCGCTGCGCCCCGAGGTGATCGTCGCCGACGAGCCGGTGTCCGCGCTGGACGTGTCGGTGCAGGCGCAGGTCATCAATCTGATGGACCGGCTGCAGAGCGAGTTCGACCTGTCGTACGTCTTCATCGCGCACGACCTGTCGATCGTCCGGCACATCTCCGACCGGGTCGGGGTGATGTACCTCGGCCGGATCGTGGAGACCGGCACGGACACCGAGATCTACGACCACCCCACGCACCCCTACACCCAGGCGCTGCTCTCCGCCGTGCCCGTGCCCGACCCGAGGGCGCGGGAGCACCGGGAGCGGATCGTGCTCACCGGGGACGTGCCGTCGCCGACGAACATCCCCTCCGGGTGCCGGTTCCGCACCCGCTGCTGGAAGGCGCGGGAACGGTGCGCGGTGGAGGTGCCCGCGCTGGCGGTGCCGCCCTGGTTCGCGGAGGCCGGGGGCCCGGCGGCGCACGACTCGGCGTGCCACTTCGCGGAGGAGAAGCACGTGGTACCGGCGGAGGACGGGCGCGGGTGACGCACCCTTGTACGGGTACGGGCCGGGGTGACATGGCGCACCCCGGCCCGTTCACGGCACCCGCACGGCCGTACGCTGACCAGCCTTCCCTGTCCGTATATCGGTACCGCTTCCGGTGAGTTGCCCCGGTGTTAACGCGTGGCGGAGGTGCCCGGGAGGGACAGGGAGCGCTTGAGGAAGCCGAGCTGGAGGCGGAGCAGGTTCTCGGCGACCTCCTCCTGCGGGGTCATGTGGGTGACGCCGGACAGCGGCAGCACCTCGTGCGGGCGTCCGGCCGCGAGCAGGGCGGAGGACAGCCGCAGGGAGTGGGCGACCACCACGTTGTCGTCCGCGAGGCCGTGGATGATCATCATCGGCCGGTGCTGCTCGGCCGCGTCGACCAGACCGGCGTCGTCGATCAGGGAGTTGCGGCGGTAGACGTCCGGCTGCTCGTCCGGGTGCCCGAGGTAGCGCTCCTGGTAATGGGTGTCGTACAGGCGCAGATCGGTGACCGGGGCGCCGACCACGGCCGCGTGGAAGACGTCGGGGCGGCGCAGGACGGCGAGGGCGGCCAGGTAGCCGCCGAAGGACCAGCCGCGGATCGCGACCCGGTCCAGGTCCAGCGGGAAGTCCCCGGCGAGCGCCTGGAGCGCGTCGACCTGATCCTGGAGGACGACGGCCGCGAGGTCGTCCTTGACGGACTTCTCCCAGGCGGGGGAGTGTCCCGGGGTGCCGCGCCCGTCGGCGACGACGACCGCGAAGCCCTGGTCGGCGAACCACTGCGAGGTCAGGTGCGGATTGTGGGCGGCCACCACCCGCTGGCCGTGCGGACCGCCGTAGGGGTCCATGAGCACCGGCAGAGGGGTGTCACCGGCGTAGTCCCGAGGCATAAGCACGGCGCACGGGATGCGGCGTGCGCCCCCCTGTGTCAGCGTCACACGGGGGGACAAACCGGGGTCTTCGGCGTACGAGGGGACAGTCGCCGTCTGTTTCCCGTCACGCAGTACCCGCACCCGCGAACCTGGCCGATCCAGGGTCGCCGAGACCAGCACCGTGACCCCTCCGGAGCGCACCGCGGTGTGCACGCCGGGCTCCTCGGAGACGCGCTCCACGCCCAGTTCGTTCACCCGGTAGACATGGACCTCGCCAATTTCCGGAGCGGCCGCCTCCGCCCCCGCCGACGCCGAGACCAGCACGTCGTCGTCCGAGACGTCGAGCACCGCCCGGATGTGCAACTGCGGTCCGGTGAGCGGTCGTTCACCTACGGCGAGGCGCCGGGCTCCCCCCTCGTCGGCGATCCGGATCAGCTGCCCTGAGGGGCTCCAGCAGGGCACACCGGGGAAAAGTTCCAGCCATTCCGGATCTTCGTCGGCGTGCACCATCCGGGTCGCCCCGGTGTCCGGGTCGACGGCCAGGATCAGCTGCGCCCGCTGGTCGCGCGCCTGTACGAGCAGCAGCGGGGCACCCGCCCCTGACCAGTGCACTCGCGCGAGATACGGGTAGCGCTTGCGGTCCCAGGAGACCTCCGTGCGCGTGCCTGCGAGGTCCACGACGAACAGCCGTACGTCCGCGTTCGGGGTGCCGGCCGCCGGGTAGCGGACGCGGTGCGGAGCCCGGTCCGGGTGGGCCGGGTCGGCGATCCACCACTCCCGCACCGGCGTGTCGTCCACCCGCGCCACCAGCAGCCGGTCCGACTCCGGGGACCACCAGAAGCCGCGTGAGCGGCTCATCTCCTCGGCCGCGACGAACTCGGCCAACCCGTACGTGACCTCCTCCGATTCGGGGGTGGTGAGCGCGCGGTCGTCCGCCCCCTCCGCCGAGACCACCCGCAGCGCGCCCTCCGCGACGTACGCGACATGCCGTCCGTCGGGCGACGGACGGGGGTCGATCACCGGTCCGGGCGTGGGCAGTTCACGGGCCGTGCCGGCCCGCAGCTCGGCCGTGAAAAGCCGCCCTGACAAGGCGAAAGCCGCCAACTCCACGGCCGCGTCGGTGGCGTAGCCGACGATGCCGGCGCCTCCCTCACGGCTGCGTTCGCGCCGCGCGCGCTCCTCGGCGGAGAGCTGCTCCGAAGCGCCGCCCAGGAGGGCGCGCGGGTCGGCGGCCACGCGCTCCCCGCCCCCGTCCGTGTCGAGCACCCAGAGGGCGTTGGCCCGGTCCGTGCCGGAGCCTGAGCGGAGGAACACGACACGTGAGCCGTCGGGCGCCACGCTGAAGGAACGCGGCGCGCCGAGGGTGAAGCGGAGGGTGCGGGCGTGCCGCCGGGGGAAGGAGTCCGTCTCGGTCGTCATGCCCTGACCATATTGGCCATGCGCCCCCTTGTGCGGCCGTGCGCCGATCGATGCGCACGTACGGATAGTTATGATCGTTAGCGCATAGTGGGTATGAACCTGCTGCCTGCTGTGTGGACGTACTGCCCCCATATTCCTGTCCCCCCGCGTCCCTGGGATCCTTGGAGGTGAGCCGCCGTGGCACTCTCGATTTCGGCGGTGGTGCTGCTGGCGATCATCGTCTTCCTGCTGATCAAGAAGTCGGGACTGAAAGCAGGGCACGCGATCGTGTGCATGCTGCTCGGCTTCTACCTGGCCTCGTCGACGATCGCGCCCACGATCAGTGAAGTGACCTCCAACATCGCGGGGATGATCGGCAGCCTCAACTTCTGAGCGCGGCCGTCGCCGGCCTCTCGCGTGTTACCCGCCGGTAAGCCATGATGGCCGGGCCAGCATTCACGCGCGCAGGGCGGAGCCGACGGTGACGACATCCGAGGAACAGAGCCAGGGACGCAAGGAGACGCGGACCGGCGTCCACGTCTTCCGTGACGACGCCCTGGGCGACCTGGACGCGGTGGGTCTCGCCGCGGCGATCCGGCGGGGCGAGGTGAGCGCCGCCGAGGTCGCCCGCGACGCGGCGGCCCGGGTGCGGGACGCCGACGCCCAACTGGACGCCGTCCAGGTGCACCTCGACGTCCCGGCTCACCATGACGCCGACGGCGGCGCGTTCGCCGGGGTGCCGACCTTCGTGAAGGACAACACCGACTTCGCGGGTCTGCCCACGGGCCACGGCAGCGCCGCCTTCGTGCCGCGCCCGGCCCGGCGGCACGCCGGGTTCACCCGCCAGCTGCTGAGCACGGGCGTCACGGTGCTCGGCAAGACGCGGCTGCCCGAGTTCGGCTTCAGCCCCAGCACGGAGTTCGAGGAGGGCCCGCCGGTCCGCAACCCGTGGAACACCGGCCATTCGGCGGGCGGTTCGTCCGGCGGCAGCGCGGCCCTGGTCGCCGCGGGCGCCGTGCCGGTCGCGCACGCCAACGACGGCGGCGGCTCCATCCGCATCCCGGCCGCGTGCTGCGGTCTCGTCGGCCTCAAGCCGACCCGCGGCCGTACCGTGCCGAACGCGCAGGGCCGCCAACTGCCGATAGACATCGTGGTGGACGGCGTCGTGAGCCGTACGGTGCGGGACAGCGCGGCGTTCCTCGCGGCGGCGGAGCTGCACCACCGCAACCCGAAGCTGCCCTCCCTCGGGCTCGTCGAGGGTCCCTCGGACCGCCGGCTGCGGATCGGCCTCCTGGTCGACTCCCCGAACGGCGCCCGTACCGACGACGCCACCCGCGCGGCCGTCACCGACACGGCCCGGCGGCTGGAGGCGCTGGGTCACACGGTGACCCCGGTGGAGCTGGCCATCGACCCGCGCTTCACCGAGGACTTCCTCACCTACTGGGGCCTGCTGTCGTTCCTCATCGGCGCCACGGGACGCACCATGGGCGCGGAGTTCGACCGCCACCGCATGGACGGCCTCAGCCGCGGCCTGCGCGCCACCTACGTCGCCAACTGGCGCCGTACTCCTGGAGTGTTGCGGCGGCTGCGGCGGACGCGGGAGGCGTACGCGGCGGCGTTCCGGGGCCTGGACGTCATCCTGTCCCCGGTCCTGGCCCACACCAGCCCGCCGCTGGGCCACCTCAACCCGTCCGTCCCGTACGCCACGCTGATCGAACGCATCCTGGCGTATGTGGCGTTCACCCCGGTCAACAACGTCGTGGGCACGCCGTCGATCTCCGTCCCGGCCGCGTCCCTGACACCGGAGGGCCTGCCGATCGGCGTGATGTTCTCGGGGCGGCCGGGGGCGGAACGGACGCTGCTGGAGCTGGCGTTCGAGCTGGAGGCGGCGCAGGGGTTCCCGGGCATCCGGGACGTCTAGAGGTCAGAACAGAAGCAGGACCGCCGCGCCCCAGAGGACCGTCAGGGCGACCAGTGGGGGCCCGACGGGCATGCCCTGGCGGTCGGAGAGGGCCTCGGCCGTCGGGCGGAGGTCCGGGCGCAGGAGGAGGGCGCGGAGCTCGTCGGCGACGCGCTGCGCGCCCGGCTCGCGGCCCAGGCGGCGCTCCAGCCACGCCCAGCCGGTGGGGGAGATGCGTACGGCGTCGTCCTCGGCGCGTCCGATGTCGATGCCGTCGTCCCGGTGCGTCACGGAGAGGACGGCCTCCCACGGGACGCGCCGGACGCGCCAGGCCGTCAGCACCCACAAGCCGTCGCGGTCGGCGGTGACGCGCCAGGTGGTCGCCGTCGCCACGGACGTCACGAGCCACGGCAGCGCGACGGCGAGCATCAGCCAGTGCCAGGACGGGCCCTCCTCCAGCGCGGCCCACACGCCACCGCCCTGCACCACCAGCAGCCCCGCGCCGAGCCCCCGCGAAAAGCCGTGCGCCCGCCACACCCGCGGCTCCGCCGAGGGCATCAGGTTGGCGGCGATCTCCTCGACGGGCCGCCGGATGTGCTTCCGCCCGCGCGCCTGCGGACCGCCCGTGTTCCACAGGGTGACGGCCGGCTTCACCGAGGTGACGCTGCACTCGACCGCGACCTCCGGGTCGTCCTCGTCGTCGCGCGCGACGAAGGCGACCTCCGCGCCGGTGTAGGGGGCGCCGTACAGGACGGCCTCCCGCAGGGGAGGGGCGGGCCCGTCACCGCGCAGGGTCGCCGCGAGCCGCTCCAGGCCGGGGTCGTCGTCCTCCGTCTCGTAGTCGTCCTCGTCCTCCTCACCGCCGTCGTCGTCGGCGTACAGCGAGTGGAACCACAGCACGGGCCGGCGGCCCTCGGTGTCGTCGGCCGCGTACACCCACGTACGGCCGTCCTCCTCGCCCTCGCGCACCAGCACGTGCAGCACGGGCAGCGGCCCGCTCCGCAGCCGCCGCGCGCCGAGCCGTCCGGCGACGCCGTTCACGAGGAACCCGAGCCCGGTCGCGGAGCCGGCCAGCACCAGGAGTTCCCACCCGAAGGCGTCGTACGGCTCGGCGACCAGCACGGCCCCGTCGCCGTCCACGACGAGATCGACGCGGGTGTCGACGGGGAAGTCCTCGGGGAAGGCCGTCTCGATGCGGTGGGTACGCCCCTCGGCGGTGACGGTGAGGAGGCCGTCGTCCTCGTCCACGGCGGTGACCTCACCGGAGAGGTGGGAGGCGGTGGCGGCGCGCTTCTCGTAGGTGTCGGCGACCCCGAGGGCTTGGTAAACGCCGAAGCCGGCGACGGCCAGGAAGAGGACGGCCAGTACGAAGGACATCCGACCCCGGCGGAAGGTCCGGGCGGCGTCGGGGAGCGGCTGGGTGGCCGACCCGGCGGCCTCCAACGCCAGCGCGCGCTGGCGTCCGGCGACGGCCAGCCGGTGCACGAGCCCGGTCACGGCGAACCCGGTGGCGAGCAGATACGCGAGCGCGGAGGGCCGGGCGAACGCGGTGACGCCGTCCTCGACGGCGAGGGCGAGCACGGTGAACGCGAGCCCGCCGATGGCGAGCCGCGGCTGCCGCCACACCCAGTACAGGGACAACACGAGAACGACAGCCACCGCGAGCCCGGTCCAGTCACTCCCGCACGGCTCGGCGGACGTACAGGCGGGCACCGGCCCGGCCACCACCTCCCACGCGACGGAGACTGCCACCGCGAGGACGGCGAGGAGCGGATGCGCCCAACGCGCGGGCACGGCATCGAGCCAACGACGGACGTCGACGGTCCGCCACGGGGGAGTCCCGGGAGGTATGTGCTCCGCGGGCAACGGCACGGGTTGTCTGGACACCCGCGCATTATGACCGGACCTGGGGGTCCGTCCCGGTTCAGCCGTTACGCACGTACGGCACGAAGTCGGCCCAGGCGTCCGGGGCGAAGGTGAGGCGGGGGCCGTCGGTGGTCTTGGAGTCGCGGACGTGGACGGTGGAGGGGTCCGTGGCGATCTCGACGCAGGAGTCGCCCTCGCTGCCGCTGCTGTAACTGCTCTTGAACCACACGAGGTCGGAGTCAGTGCTTCGGATCATGTCTCCCCCAGCAGATCTTCGACGAAGGCGATGGACTCGCGCGGTGTCAGTGCCTGAGCGCGGATGATGCCGCAACGCAGCTCCAGAATACGGAGTTGGCGTAGGTCCGACACCGGTCGCCCGCCGGCCACGGCTGGTGATCGTCCGACCGCCGTACCGTCCGCGAACTTCAGGACCTCGATGCCACCGTCCACTCCGGCGTGCTCCTGTCGGTCCGTCGGCATCACCTGCAGCTCGACGGTGGGCAACGCCGCGACGGTCAGCAGGTGTTCCAGCTGCGTGCGCAGCACCTCCCTGCCGCCCAGGGGGCGGCGGAGCGTCCACTCCTCCAGGATGAAGCCGAGTTCCGGCGCGATATCGCGGTCGAAGATCGCACGGCGGGCCACGCGCGCCGAGGCGAACCGCTCCACCTCCTCGGCCGAGTAGGCCGGACGGCGCATGGACAGCAGGGCGCGTGCGTACTCGGGCGTCTGCAACAGGCCGTGGATGTGGAGTGGATCGTAGAGCTGAAGCTCCACCGCCCGCGCCTCCATCTGCGCGAGATCCCGCACCTTCTTCGGGTACCGGACCTTCCTCACGTCCTCCTTCATCGCGGCGACCAGGCCGCCCGCCCTCAGGACCTCGTCCGCCGTGTCCAGGTACTCGGGGCGAGGAATCCGCTTGCCGCCCTCGATCTTGTAGACGAGGTCCTCGCCGTACCCGACGGCCACCGCGAACTCGGGCACGCGCAGGCCCACGGCCTCCCGCCGCAGCTTCAACTGCCGTCCCACGGTGGCCACGACCGCCAGCGCCCAGTCGTCGTCCGGGTCCACCTCCCAGCCCGGTTCGTCCGCCTGGTCCGTCCCGGGCCCGACCCGTACCGCCTCACCGTTCACCGCCATGTGCGTGCCCCTCCGTGGTGCCGTTCCGTGGTCGCGGCTCCGCGTGCGGCATACCGGCCGACAGTCCGGACACGGCCGGACAAGCAGTGGACGGTCACTCTACGCAGCGCTGCGATCACTCTTCACGGTACGGCCGTTCGGCCACGCTGAGTCACGTGAATCAGGAAATCGCCCTCACAAGGACCACCCGCCCCGATGCCCAAGTGCGGCACATCAGCGTGCTGTTGTCGTCCACCGCGCGGGGCGCCCGCCTCGCCCGCCTGCTCGCGGTGGACGCGCTGCGGAGCTGGGGTGTTCCGGACGAGACGGCCGGGCAGGTCGTCGCCGAGCTGGCCGCCAACGCCGCCACGCACGGACGCGTGCCCGGCCGCAGCTTCCGGCTGACGCTGTACGTCGTCGGCGCCACGCTCCGTGTCGAGGTCACCGACACACGCGGTGACCGCCGGCCCGTGCTGCGCGAGCCCGACGGCATCGCGGAGTCGGGTCGCGGTCTCTTCCTCGTGGACGCGCTCGCCGACCGCTGGGGAGTCGCCGAGGGCCGCCACCCCCGTAAGACGGTCTGGGCGGAGATCGACCTCACTCCGGCACCGGAACGCGGAACGTCGCGCTTCGGTGACGTCGGCGGCTAGAAGCCAAAGAACTCGGGGGAAAAGCACCCCACCAAGCCCCACCCCTCCCGCCCGCGATCTCGCTCACTCGGGCGGGTGAACCCTCTCGAACCGGCTGGATTTCCTCGCCGTCCAGGCCCCACGCTCAGCGCAGGGCAACGTACCAACGCCCCACCACAACCGCAGACATGAGACGGCCCCCGCCGGGACGGCAATCCCAGTGCGAGGGCCTGACCACCGAGGAAGATAAGGGCTTCCCGTGGGTATCCAGAACCCTAGCGTGCCCCCGCGCACGCCGACCCGCGTTGCGGGCAACAAGCACCCGAACCGGGTCCACCGCACCGCCGGCGGGCTCGAGCACGAGAACACCCGCCATGACACCCGCTTCGTGGTGATCGGCAACCACCTGGCCCAGCACCCGGAGCTCTCGCTCCTCGCCATCGGCCTCGGCACCCACCTCCAGTCCCTGCCGAAGGGCGCCCCCGCCGACATCAAGACCCTCGCCGCGCGCTTCCCCGAGGGGGCGACCCGTATCGCCGCCGCGCTGCGGGAGCTGGAGGCCCACGGCTATCTGCGGCGGGAGCGCGTCCGTACGCCCTCCGGCCGCATCGTCACCCGCACGATCTCCTGCAACCAGCCGGCCGCCGCCCGGCAGCGGGCGGAGCAGCCGTGCCGGGAGAGCACGCCGCCCGCGCCGCGCGGGAAGCGGGTGCGCAAGGCGCTCCCCGCCGTGCCGCGGCCCGCGTACTCCGGACCCGGGCTCCTCCAGGCCGCCGTCGACCTCCTCGCCGACCTGCGCCGCCACGACTCCCGTCTGCTCCTCTCGGCCGAGGACACCGCCCACCTGGCGCCCGGTGTCGCGGCCTGGCTCGAACGCGACGTGACCCCCGCGGCCGTACGCCGTGCCCTGACGGCCGACCTGCCGCCCGAGGGCCTACGGCGTCCGGCGGCCCTCCTGGCCCACCGCCTCGCCTCCCAGCTCCCGCCCCCCGCCCCGTTCCGGGCCCAGGCCACCACCGCCCCGCCGCCCGTCCGCCACCCGCTCCGCACCTGCGACGGCTGCGACCGCGCCTTCCGCGCCCCCGCCCCCACGACCCACTGCCGCGACTGCCGAAGCGACCTCCAGGAGGCCGCCTAGCATGAACGTGACGACCCTTGCCCCTGGGCACAGACCACGAGGAGCGAGCGCCATGACCATCGCACCCGACGACGCTCGGCAGAACGCCTCCCACCTGTACCGGGCCATGCGCGACTTCGTGCAGTCGATGGACGACACGCTGCCCGGGAAGTTCGAGATCACCAAGGAAGGGATCGTCCACGACATGACGGCGCCCGTGAAGCAGCACGAGTTGACCGTGCTGCGTCTCCGGAAGCGGCTGGAGAAGGTCATGCCGGAGGAGATCGTCGCGCACACGGGCGAACCCGATGTGGAGGGCGAACCCGAGGGGATCATGCGCCGCCCCGACGTCATAGTGATCGCCGAGGAGGACATGGAAGGGGACGGCACCTTCGATCCCCGCACCCTGGTGGCCGCGGTTGAGATCGTCTCCCGGTCCAACCCCGACAACGACTGGGTCGGCAAGACGCGTGACTATCCCCTGCTCGGCGTCCCCGTCTACGCGGTCTTCGACCCCCGCACCGGCACCGGCGCCGTCTTCACGGACATCCACCCGACCCCGGACGGTCCCCGCTACGCCACTCGCAAGGACTTCGTCTACGGCGAGGACGTCACCATCGGCGAATGGACCATCCCCACGGACGGCCTGCCGCGCTACCGCGACGAGGAGAGCGGCCGGACGGGTCCCCAGGACGCGCCCCGCGCCACATAGGCTTGAGCCCATGACGGAACTGCCCGAGCGGCGTCTGATGCTGGTGCACGCGCACCCGGACGACGAGTCGATCAACAACGGCGCGACCATGGCGCGCTACGCGGCCGAGGGCGCCCACGTGACGCTGGTCACCTGCACCCTCGGTGAGCGCGGCGAGGTCATCCCGCCCGAGCTGCGGCACCTCAGCGGCGCCGCCCTCGGCGGACACCGGCTTGGCGAGCTGCGCGCGGCCATGGCGGCGCTCGGAGTCACGGACTTCCGGCTGCTCGGCGGGGCCGGGCGGTACAGCGACTCCGGGATGATGGGGCTGCCCGACAACGACGACCCCGGCTGCTTCTGGCAGGCCGACGTCGACCAGGCCGCCGGACTGCTCGCCGACGTCATCCTCGACGTACGGCCGCAGGTGCTGGTCACGTACGACGAGAACGGCGGCTACGGGCACCCCGACCACATCCAGGCCCACCGCGTCGCCATGCGCGCCGTCGAACTGGCCGCCGGACGTGGGTGGGACGTGCCCAAGGTCTACTGGAACCGCGTCCCCCGCTCCGTGGCCGAGGAAGCCTTCGCGCGGCTGGAGCGCGACCTGCCCGACCTGCCCTTCGACAAGGCGGCCACGGTGGGGGACGTCCCCGGTGTGGTCGACGACGAGCGGATCACCACCGCCGTCGACGGCACCGCGTACGCCGGCGCGAAGGCCGCCGCGATGCGCGCCCACGCCACCCAGATCACCGTCGCCGGCCAGTCGTACTTCGTACTGTCGAACGAACTCGCGCAGCCGATCTTCACCACCGAGTACTACGAACTGGTGCGCGGTGAGCGCCCCGCGGGCCGTGAGGACGACCTCTTCGCCGGCGTCACCACGGGAGAGGCGTCGTGAGCGGCGACCGCGCGCCTCTGATGGCGCAGCCCCTGCGCCCCCCGTCCCCGGCACGCGCCGCCGCCCTGCTCGGACTGCTGGTGCTCGGCGCCCTCGTCGGCGTCGCCGGGGCGCTGGTCCAGCCGGCCTGGTTCCCCGGCGGGCTGCTGCTCGCCCTCGCCGGCGAGGCCGGGACGGTGCTCGGGGCGGCGCGGCTGACCCGGAGCCGCTCCGGCGGCATCGCCGTCGCCGCCGGCTGGATGATCACCGTCGTGCTGCTGACGGCCAGCCGTCCGGAAGGCGACTTCCTGTTCGCCGCGGGCAGCGGCTCCTACCTCTTCCTGCTCGGCGGCATCGCCGTAGGTGTGATCTGCGCCACCTTCGGACCCGGTAGGCAACCGGACGGGGACCCCGCCCGACTTCCCAAGTGACGAACCACTTCGCCGTGCCAGGGGCGTGATGGTCCGGTGTGGGTTTCCCCGGCGGTACTGGGATACGGGCCGGATATGGCCAGTAAGGTGGTGCGCGCCGCCGAGCCTCCCTCGAACCCTCGGCCTCGCCCGAGCTGGGAGGACCCCCACCGTGAGGTAGTGACGGGCGGCGGAGCCAACCGGGAGAACCTGCCTTGAGTCGTGAAACTGACACTCCGTCCTCCGGGCCCGACGGGCGCGGCGGTGCCGCCTACCCGTCGGGCACCCCGCCCTACGGGATCCCGGCGATTCCGGACGCGGGCACGGACGCGGGCCGTCCGGCCGCGCGGCCGGAGGAACGCAAGACCGAGACCACGCTGACGACCCGGATCCGGATCAACATCCCCGGGTCGCGCCCGATTCCGCCGGTCGTCGTGCGCAAGCCCGTCACGGACGCGGACGGCAGGAAGGCGGCCGCCGACACCGAGGCGGCCGCCGGACCCGCTCCCGCCGCACCCGCCGCCGACCCCGTCGAGCCGCCCGCGCGGCCCGAGACCGCGGACAGGCCCGCCGCCGAGGAGAAGCCCGCGAGCGACTGGTTCGCGCCGCGCAAGTCCGCGGGCGGCAAGCCCGGTCAGGCCGGCGGCCCGGCCAACGGCGCGCCCGCGACGGGCACTTCCGGCGCGCCGTCGGGTGCTGCCCCGAAGGCTCCGGGTGCCGCTCCCAAGGCCCCGGGCGGTCCCTCCGCCCCGAACGGGGCGCGTCCCGGCGCCGGACGTCCCGGCGGTGTGGTCGGCTCCATGGGCACGCCCGGCGCACCCCGCCCCGGCGGCGCGAAGGCGCCCTCAGGACCCACCGGTGCGACCGGCGGACCCGTGGCTCCCGGGCACGGCGGCGGCACCGGCTCCTTCGACGTGACCGAGGCGCTGGCCGGCGCTCCGGGCGGCAACCGCGCCGACCGCGGCGGCGAACCCCGCCGCGACGACCTGCCGTACTTCGGGGACCAGGCCAAGGGCGGCCCCGGCGCCCGCCCGGGCGCGGGCGTGCCCGGACCCGGGCGTCCCGGCGGTCCTAAGGCCCCCACGGGACCCACCGGCGGCCCCGTCACCGGCGACGGCCCGATGACCCCGCCCGGCGGCGGGACCCCGCCCGGTGGCGGCGCGCCCTTCACCGAGGAGCGCACCGGCTCGCACGCGATGCCCGGCGGCGGCCTGAGCGACGACACCGCGATCCTCACCCCGCAGAAGCCCGCCGTGCCCGGCGACCCCGGCTACCCGCGCCACGACAACGTCTCCGGGCACACCGTGACCAGCGGCATCCCGGTGATCCCGCCGAGCGCCTCCTTCGACGCGCCCGGCATGGGCCCGAACGCGCCCGGCCCGCACACCCCGCCCAAGCTGCCCGACCCGGTCAGCCCGCCCCCGGCCGGCTCCGCCAAGGCGCCGAAGAAGAAGGGCCGCAACAAGCTGGTCCTCCTCGCCACCGGCGTCGTCCTGGTCGCCGGCGTCGCCTACGGCGCGGGCCTGCTGATGAACCGTTCCGACGTGCCCAAGGGCACCACGGTGCTCGGCATCGAGATCGGCGGCGGCACCCGCGACGAGGCCGTGAAGAAGCTCGACGGCGCGCTCGACGGGCGGCTGAACAAGCCGCTGAAGCTGTCCGTCGACGGCAAGACCTTCGAGCTCCAGCCGGACAACGCCGGTCTCCAGGTCGACATCGACGCCACCGTCGGCAAGGCCGCCACCAGCGACTACAACCCGGTCAACGTGATCGGCTCGCTGTTCGGCCAGTCGCGCGTCGTCGAGCCGGAGATCCCCGTCGACCACGAGAAGCTGCAGGCCGCCCTGGAGAACGCCGCCGGAGGCGCCGGCACGGTCAAGGAGGGCTCGATCACGTTCGAGTCCGGCAAGGCCGTCCCGGTGTACCCGCAGGCGGGCAAGGGCGTCGACGTCGCCAAGGCGGCCGACGTGGTCGCCGCCGCGTACCGCACGCAGGTGGAGACCGGCACCGCCGCCGCGGTGAACGTCCCGACGACGACCCGGCAGCCGAAGGTCACCAAGGCCGAGGTCGACCGGATGATGAAGGAGTTCGCCGAGCCGGCGATGTCCGACCGGGTCACCGTGCAGACCGACGCGGCGCACTCGGTGCCGATGAGCCCCGAGAAGTCGCTGTGGAAGTTCCTGCGCGTCGAGGCGGTCAACGGCAAGCTCGTCGAGAAGCCCGACCTGAAGGCCCTGGAGGACCTGTACGGCCAGGCCTTCGACGGCGTGCTCATCACCCGCGGAAACGGCGAGAAGACCCCCGTCACCCCGCAGGACGTCTACGGCGCCCTGCGCCAGGCGCTCGTCAGCAAGGGCGACCGTACGGCCGTCATCGAGACGAACGCGAGCTGACGGACGACAGCACACGCGTGAGCGGCGCCGCACGAAGGTTTCCGTGCGGCGCCGCTTTCGTGTACGCGCGTGTCCTCAGTGCGCGACGACCGGCACCGGGGCCTCCGCGCCCGCCGCCTCGGGGGAGCGGCCACGGATGCCCGCCACGGCGACCAGCGCGCCGATCAGGCACAGCACACCGGTGACGGTGACCGCCGCGTGCATCCCGTTCACGAACGCCTGGGCGCTGCCCTCGACGACCGCCGCCCGCAGCCCCTCCGGCATGTCCGGCGAGACGGGGGCGATGCCCATCGCCACGGTGTCCTCGGCCGCCTCCAGCCCGTGCGCCACGGAGGACGGCACACCCGCCCCGGTCAGCTCGCCGTACAGCGAGGAGCCGACCTTGCCGGCGATCACGGTGACCAGCACCGACGTGCCCAGCGCGCCGCCGATCTGCAGCATCGTCGACTGCAGCCCGGAGGCCACCCCGCCGTCCCGCACCGGTGCGTTGCCGATGATCGCGGCGGCGGTCGCGGGCAGGACGACACCCACGCCCAGGCCGAGCGCTATGTAGGGCGGCCACATGGTGGCGTAGGAGGAGTCGGTGGACCAGGTGAGCAGGGAGAACATGGCGGCCGCCGACAGCAGCAGCCCCAGCGGGATGGTGACCCGCGGGCCGAAGCGCGCCGTGAGCTGCGAGCCGAGCGGCGAGGCGACCAGCGAGGCGAACGACAGCGGCAGGGTGCTGACACCGGCCTCGACGGGCGTGTAGCCGCGGACGTTCTGCAGGTACAGCATGACGAAGAAGATTCCGCCGAGCATCACGAAGAAGTTCAGCGCGGTCATCACGGCCCCGGTGGTCAGCGACCGGTCGCGGAACAGCCGCATCGGCAGCAGCGGGTGCTTCTGTCGCGTCTCGTACCAGCCGAACAGGACGAGCAGGACGAGGCCGGCGCCGATCGAGCCGAGCGTGCCGCCCGAGGCCCAGCCCCAGGTCTCGCCCTTCACGATGCCGAACACCAGCGCCAGCAGCCCCGCGGCGAGCACGGCGACCCCGACGACGTCGAAGCGCTGCTCCCCTTCGGCGTTCCGCGACTCCTTCAGCACGGCCGCGCTGAACACCAGGGCGGCGACGCCGATGGGCGCGTTCAGGTAGAACACCCAGGTCCAGTCGGCGTGTTCGACGAGCAGACCGCCGAGGATCGGGCCCAGCGAGGTCGACACGGCGGACACCATGCCCCAGATGCCCACCGCGAGCCCGAACTTCCGCGGCGGGAACACCGCGCGCAGGATGCCCAGCGTGTTCGGCATCAGGATGCCGCCGCACAGGCCCTGGAGCGCGCGGAAGGCGATGACGCCCTCGATGCTGCCGGCGAGGCCGATGGCGACCGACGTGACGACGAAGCCGCCGACGCCGACCAGGTAGTACCGGCGCCGGCCGAACCGGTCGCCGAGCTTGCCGCCCAGGATCATCGAGGCGGCGAGCGCCAGCAGATAGGAGTTGGTGACCCACTGCAGCTCGGCGGTGCTGGCGCCGAGGTCCTTGCCGATCGCCGGGTTGGCGATGGCGACGACCGAACCGTCGAGCTGCACCATGAGCAGACCGAACGACACGGCGATCAGGGCGAGCCAGGGATTGCCCCGGCGCGCAGGGGAGCGATCCACGGAGGTGGACGACGACATGGGGAGCCGCTTCTTTCTCGGAAAGGGGGGAGAGAAACGCGCGAACGGCGCCCGGGGCGTCGCCGCGCGGGGCGACGCGTGTGACGGGGAGACGCCCGGGAGGGGCGTGGGTCAGCGGGTCGCCGCGTGGAGGTGGTCGGCGAGTGCCTTGAGGGCGCCGAGCGCCGAACCCAGCGCGTCCATCTCGCCGTCGGTGACCGAGCGCAGCGCCTCGCCGAGCAGACGCTCCTCGAGGGCGCGCACCTCGGCGATACGGCGACGCGAGGTGGCCGTGAGGTGGAGATGGGCGATCCGCTTGTCGGCGGGGTCCTGACGGCGCTCCAGCTCGCCCCGCTCGGTGAGCTGGGAGACGAGCGCGCTGACGTTGTTGGGCTTCATCAGCAGCGCCGACGCCGCCTCGCCCACCGTGCAGCCCTCGTGCCCGGCGACGTACCGCAGCAGCGCCAGCTGTCCCTCCGGCGGCCTGGGATGCGGGTACTCGCCCGCGACCCGCCGGTCCAGCGCCCGGTGCAGCGTCGGAAGGCTCGCCGCGAGATCGGCGGCGAGAGACGCGACGCGCTCCTCGGAGGCACGGGAGGGGGACATGTACGTGAGGATAGGTATCCCGTCATACCTATGTCAAAGCGCGCGGTGCCGCGCGGGCTCGCGTCCGCCTCAGTTCAGCAACGCCCGCGCCGCCAGCGCCTCCCCCCGGATGCGGTCCGCCGCGGCCGGGTCGACCGCCGCGACGACCTCCGCGTACGCCTCCAGTTCCCCCGCGCCCGCCGTGAACTCGCCGCGCTCCACGAGGAGCCGGGCGCGTTCGTAGCGCAGGCGGGCCGGGTGGGAGGGGAGGAGCAGGGCGAGGTCCAGGGCCCACAGGCCGACGTCGGTGCGCTCGGGGCGGGACGCCGCCCAGGCGCGGACGTTGTTCAGGATGCGCGCGACGACCTCCAGCGTCCCCGCCGGGGTCAGCATGGACGGCTCCAGCGGCCCTCCGGTGGCCCCGGCGACCAGTAGCTCCGTGTCCGATCCGGTGAGCACCCGGCCCCCGTCGAAGGGGTCCACCAGCACCTGCCCCGCGCCCGGCCCCTCCGAGGCGCCGAAGCCCACGACGAAGTGCCCGGGCAGGGCCACCCCGTACACCGGCGCGCCCGCCCGCCGGGCCACCTCGATCCACACCACCGACAGCAGGATCGGCAGCCCGCGCCTCCGCCGCAGCACCTCGTGCAGCAGCGAGGACTCCAGCCTCCGGTAGTCGTCCGGCAGGCCGTGGAAGCCGTACCGCTCGCCCAGCAGGTCGCGCAGCGCCACCGCCCACGCGTGCGGTGAGCCCGGCCGGTGCGGCAGTTCGCCCGCCAGCCGGTCCAGCTCGATCTCCACCGCGTCCATGCCCGTCTCGTCGAGCCGGCCGTCGCCCTCCGCGGCCACCAGCAGGCACAGCGCGGACAGGCCGGGCCGCTCGCCGCGCGCCTCCTCGGCGAACCGCTTGCGCAGTTCGGCGGAGCGTTCGGGCGGTGGGGGACCGGGGGAGCGCATACCCGGTTCGTGCCCGCTCACGACGCGCCGTCACCCGCCGGGCCCGACGAATCCGGAGCGGATTCTTCCGATGCGGGCTCCTCCGGCGCGCGGTAGTGGTGGTACGCGTGGTGCGGGGCGAAGCCCAGACGGTCGTACAGCGCCCGCGCGCCCTCGTTGTCCGTCTCGACCTGCAGCCAGGCCGCCGAGGCGCCCTCCTCCAGGGCACGGGCGGCCAGCGCCGCCATCACGGCCGTCGCCAGGCCCTCCCGGCGGCGCGCCGGGTCCACCTCGACCGCCGCGAACCCGGCCCACCGGCCGTCCACGACACACCGCCCGATCACCGCCGGCGCCGACGCGCCTGGCTCTCCCGGCACCGTCGCGAACCACACCGACGGCTCACCGGGGGCCGGGGCGCCTCCGCCCAGCACCCGCAGGGCCACCTCGCCGACCCCCTTGCGCCGGTACCGCGCCAGCCATGCCTCGTCCGCGTTCCGGGACAGCAGCACCCCGGAGGTGCCCTCGTCCAGATCGGCCACCGGGGCGAGACCGCCCGTCCACAACTCGGCGGTCACCTCGCGGACCCAGCCGCGCCGCTCCAGCTCCGCGCAGAGCAGCTCCTGCGTGCCCTCCGCGCCGGTCGCGGTCTGCACGTACGCCGGCAGCCCGCGGGCCGCGTACCAGCGGCGTACGGCCGTCAGCGCGTCGTCGAGGGGCAGGCCCGGGTCGCCCAGCGGCAGCACGGAGTTGGCCCGCCGCGTGAAGCCCGCGGCCGCCCGCAGCTCCCACCCGCCGAGCCGCTCGCTCTCCACGGGACGCCAGCCGCGCGCGGCCACCCGCGCCAGCTCCTCGTAGGTGGCGGCGGGGCCACGGCGACGCGCCGGGGCGGCCGGGACGACCTTGCCCGCGACCAGCGCCGACTCGGCGACGCGAACACTTTCACCGCTCTTCCTTGTGATCCGCAACACACCGTTGTCCCATGATGTGAGAACGCCGACCGTGTCGCTGAACTTCTCACCCGAGGGACCATGTTCGATCAAGCTCCTCACGGAGACCCGTTTTCCCACGTCAGCAGCGGTGATACGGACCTCGAGGCGCCCGGCGGCCGATATTTCCACAGGTCAGTTCACCCCTCCTGTTCGGATCATGCTCCGGAACGGAGATACTAGGGGCGGGCATCGACGACGCCGCGCTCCCGCGCGCCAGGCGGCGGAGCCTGAGGAGGCCCGCCAGCGCCCTATCGAGGAGGAACGACAGCGTGACCTACGTCATCGCGCAGCCTTGTGTCGACGTCAAGGACAAGGCGTGCATCGAGGAGTGCCCGGTCGACTGCATCTACGAGGGCAAGCGGTCCTTGTACATCCACCCGGACGAATGCGTCGACTGCGGCGCCTGTGAACCGGTCTGCCCGGTCGAGGCCATCTTCTACGAGGACGACACCCCGGAGGAGTGGAAGGACTACTACAAGGCGAACGTCGAGTTCTTCGACGAGCTCGGCTCCCCGGGCGGCGCCAGCAAGCTCGGTCTGATCGAGCGGGACCACCCGTTCATCGCCGCGCTGCCGCCGCAGGCGTAACCGTCCCGCTGCGGCCCCGCACCGACGCGTCGCCCTCGGTCCCGTACGGCACGCCCGCCGTACGGGACCGAGGCGTTCGCCGAACCAGAAAGTGAGCCATCCCCCGTGTCCGCAGTCTCCGACCGGCTGCCCGCCTTCCCCTGGGACAAGCTGGAGCCGTACAAGAAGACGGCCGCCGCGCACCCCGACGGCATCGTCGACCTCTCGGTCGGCACGCCCGTCGACCCGGTGCCCGAGCACATCCAGAAGGCGCTGATCGCCGCCGCGGACTCGCCGGGCTACCCCACGGTGTGGGGCACCCCGGAACTGCGGGACGCGCTCACCCGCTGGGTGGAACACCGGCTCGGCGCCCGCGAGGTGACCCACCGGCACGTCCTGCCGGTCGTCGGCTCCAAGGAGCTCGTCGCCTGGCTCCCCACCCAGCTCGGCCTCGGCCCCGGCGACCAGGTCGCCTTCCCGCGGCTCGCCTACCCGACGTACGAGGTCGGCGCCCGCCTGGCACGCGCCGAGCACGTGGCGTACGACGACCCGACCGAGCTGGACCCCTCGCGGCTGAAGCTGCTCTGGCTCAACTCGCCGTCCAACCCGACGGGCCGGGTGCTCCCCAAGGAGGAGCTGACCCGCATCGTCGCCTGGGCCCGTGAGCACGGGATCCTCGTCCTGTCCGACGAGTGCTACATCGAGCTCGGCTGGGAGGCCGACCCCGTCTCGGTGCTCCACCCGGACGTCAACGGCGGCTCCTACGACGGCATCGTCGCCGTCCACTCCCTGTCCAAGCGGTCCAACCTGGCCGGCTACCGCGCCGCGTTCCTGGCCGGCGACCCTGCCGTGCTCGGCCCGCTGCTGGAGATCCGCAAGCACGGCGGCATGATGACCCCGGCGCCCACCCAGGCGGCCGTGGTGGCGGCCCTCGGCGACGACGAGCACGTCCGCGTCCAGCGCGAGCGGTACGCGGCCCGCCGCACCGCCCTGCGTGACGCGCTGCTCGCCCACGGCTTCCGCATCGAGCACAGCGAGGCCAGCCTCTACCTGTGGGCCACCCGTGACGAGTCCTGCTGGGACACCGTCGCCCACCTCGCCGACCGCGGCATCCTCGTCGCCCCCGGCGACTTCTACGGCCCTGCCGGCGACCGCTTCGTCCGCGTGGCCCTGACGGCGACGGACGAACGCGTCCGTGCCGCGGTCGCCCGCCTCACCGCCTGACCGCACCCCGGCACCGCTCAGGCACGCCGAAGGGGCCCGGGGGGAGAGGTCCCGGGCCCCTTCGGTCTCGCCGGGGGGGGCCTTCGGCGCAGGGGGTCAGCCGAGGGGCAGGTCCTTGACCGGCAGCTTCTTCGCCGGGCCGCTCTTGCCGAGGGAGTCGGTCGGCAGCTCCTTCACCACCGGCACGGCCTTCTTCACGGTCTTGCCCGCGGCCGGGGCCACCTCGGTGGCGTCCGGGGTGGTCTTGCCGACACCCCGCGTCACGTTGTCCACGGTCTTGCCGGGCGCACCGTCCAGGGCGCTCAGCCCGAGGTTCGGGGCGGACGGCAGCGCCGGCGCCGCGCTCGCGGAACCGGCCGCACCGACCCCGGCGGCCGCTCCCGCAGCGACGAGCAGCGCGGCACGGGCGATCCGACGGGTCAGGGGGAGGGACATGGTGCTCCTTCGACGGCAGACGACAATGGTGTCCGGGCGGAGGGTCAGGACCGGCCCCGCCCGGACGCACTGATTACCGCCCGAGCGCCAAGAAGGTTGCGCGCGTGTCCGGCAAAGAGTCGGCAATGCGGCGCAATGTCGGACCCGTTCAACGCCTGCGGGTGATCACCCGCACGCCTGCGCGGGAACGCCGCGGGCTACTGCCCGGTGGTGATCCGCACGGCTTCCGCTTCTCCGTCCGAGCTGGCCGACCCCTTGCCGTCGAGCGGCCGCCACTGGCTGTCGGTGTGCCCGGCGACCCACTCCCGGCCGGCGTAGGACACGCTCCGTATGTGCAGCTCGGAGGCGTTGGCCACGGCCCAGTGGGCCAGCTGCCAGCCCCGCGTCGCGGTGTCCCGCCGGTCGCCGGAGACGGTGGTGACCGGCAGCGTCACGGTGCCGTCGCCGGATTCCGCTTCGGT
Organism: Streptomyces sp. P9-2; assembly: GCF_051903975.1. NCBI lineage: Bacteria > Bacillati > Actinomycetota > Actinomycetes > Kitasatosporales > Streptomycetaceae > Streptomyces > Streptomyces sp. P9-2. The sequence goes on along the minus strand of NZ_CP192633.1, from coordinate 341,268 downwards.
GCCGGACGGCTCCGGGGAGGCGGAGGCGCGCCCCTTGCCGTCGTCCACCTCGGCGCCCGCCGGCTCCAGCACGTCGCGTCCGAAGTCCCGCGCCAGCGCGGCCCGTACCGCGTCGGCGCCCTTCGCCCGGGTCGCCGACGGGCGGCCGTCGCACGTCAGCGTCGCGCCCGAGCGCCCGGTGAGGGCGGCGGCGAGCAGCGTCGCGTCCGGCTCGTGCTTGGCGTACGCCTGCGGGTAGCCGCTGCGCTGCACCTTCTGCGCGGCCACGGTGAGCGGCAGCCGCGTGTAGCCCGGCACCTCCTCCAGGTGCTCGTAGAACTTCTCCGACGCGTACGCCGGGTCCATGATCTGCCGCGGCGTCCCCCAGCCCTGCGAGGGACGCTGCTGGAACAGGCCCAGCGAGTCACGGTCGCCGTAGTCGATGTTGCGCAGCGCCGACTCCTGGAGGGCGGTCGCCAGCGCGATCGTCACGGCCCGCTCGGGCAGCTCGCGCGCGGTGCCCACGGCGGTGATCGTCGCCGCGTTCACGGCCTGCTCGGGGGAGAACTCGTAGACCGCCCCGTCGCCCTTGCCGGACACGACCTTGCAGCCGGGGCCGCCCGTGCCCCCGGTGACGTACTGCACCACGAGGTAACCGGCGACCGCGGACAGCACCACGAAGGCCGCGCCGCAGCGGAGCAGACGGCCACGGCGCTTGCGCTGGGGAGTGGGGGACGGCTCTGGCACGCGTACAAGGTACTGGAGAGTACGTTCACGTGTGAGCCGGGTGTGGACAGTGGGCCCGGGCCCGTCCGCGCTAGGGTCGACGGCATGGCCGACACCCCGCTTGACCTCACGCTGGACGCCGCACGCCTCACCGCGCAGCTCGTCGACTTCCCCTCCGAGAGCGGCACCGAGAAGCCGCTCGCGGACGCGATCGAGACCGCCCTGCGCGCGCTGCCGCACCTGACGGTCGACCGGCACGGCAACAACGTCGTGGCCCGCACCCGCCTCGGCCGCCCGGAGCGGGTGATCCTCGCCGGCCACATCGACACGGTCCCGATCGCCGACAACGTGCCCTCCCGCCTCGACGAGGACGGCGTCCTGTGGGGCTGCGGCACCTGCGACATGAAGGCGGGCGTCGCCGTCCAGCTGCGCATCGCGGCCACCGTCCCCGAGCCCAACCGCGACCTCACGTTCGTCTTCTACGACAACGAGGAGGTCGCCGCCGACCTCAACGGCCTCAAGCACGTCGCCGAGGCGCACCCCGACTGGCTGGAGGGCGACTTCGCGGTCCTCCTGGAGCCCTCCGACGGCCAGGTCGAGGGCGGCTGCCAGGGCACCCTGCGCGTGCTGCTGAAGACCTCCGGCGAGCGTGCCCACTCCGCGCGCGGCTGGATGGGCTCCAACGCCATCCACGCCGCCGCCCCCATCCTCCAGCGCCTCGCCGCCTACGAGCCCCGCTGGCCGGTCGTCGACGGCCTGGAGTACCGCGAGGGCCTCAACGCGGTCGGCATCTCCGGTGGCGTCGCCGGCAACGTCATCCCCGACGAGTGCGTCGTCACCGTGAACTTCCGCTACGCCCCGGACCGCAGCGAGGAGGAGGCCCTGGCGCACGTGCGGGAGGTCTTCGCCGACTGCGGCGTCACCGAGTTCGTCGTCGACGACCACAGCGGCGCGGCCCTGCCCGGCCTGTCCCACCCGGCCGCGGCCGCCTTCATCGAGGCGGTCGGCGGCACCCCGCAGCCCAAGTACGGCTGGACCGACGTCTCCCGCTTCTCCGCGCTGGGCGTCCCCGCCGTGAACTACGGCCCCGGCAACCCCCATCTGGCCCACAAGCGGGACGAGCGTGTCGACACGGCGAAGATCCTCGCGGGGGAGGAGCGGCTGCGGTCCTGGCTGACCGCCTGACGCCCGTGACCGCGGGGGCGCGTTTGGAACGCTCACCCGTGGACATGCTGACGTCCCCCGCACGTAACCCGCGTAGATCTACGCTGAGGCGGTACGACCTGGCAATCGGAGGGAGCGCACATGGCTACGGGCAACCCCGAGGGGAAGCGGCGGCCGCCGGAGGAGAAGCGCCTGGGGCCGGTCCTCCGCCGGCGCGGTCAGGTGCAGTCCAGCACCACCGACCAGCGGCTGCTGGACGAGCGCGCGCCGACCGACTGGGTGCACACCGACCCCTGGCGGGTGCTGCGCATCCAGTCGGAGTTCATCGAGGGCTTCGGCACCCTGGCCGAACTGCCGCCCGCGATCAGCGTGTTCGGCTCCGCCCGCACCCCCGCCGACTCGGCCGAGTACGAGGCCGGGGTACGGCTCGGCCGCGGGCTGGTCGAGGCGGGCTTCGCCGTCATCACCGGCGGCGGCCCGGGCGCCATGGAGGCGGCCAACAAGGGCGCCCTGGAGGCCGAGGGCGTCTCCGTCGGCCTCGGCATCGAGCTGCCCTTCGAACAGGGCCTCAACCCGTACGTCGACATCGGTCTGAACTTCCGGTACTTCTTCGTCCGGAAGATGATGTTCGTCAAGTACGCGCAGGGCTTCGTCGTCCTGCCCGGCGGCCTCGGCACGCTCGACGAGCTCTTCGAGGCGCTCACCCTGGTGCAGACCCAGAAGGTCACCCAGTTCCCCATCGTGCTGTTCGGCACGGAGTACTGGGGCGGCCTGGTCGAATGGCTGCGCTCCACGGTGATCGGCACGGGCAAGGCGGCCGAGAAGGACCTGCTGCTGTTCCACGTCACGGACGACGTGGACGAGGCCGTGGCCCTGGTCTCCAAGGAAGCGGGCCGCTAGAGGTTTTTGGGCACCCTCGGGGCGGCGAGGCTGGAACCCCGCCGCCCCGGCTCGTGTCACGCCAGCCCGCGCCGCGCCACCGCCGGCTCCCGGTCCCCGGCGATCGACGACACCATGTCCAGCACCTGACGCGTCTCGGCGACCTCGTGCACCCGGTACACCTGGGCGCCCAGCCACGCCGACACCGCCGTCGTCGCGAGCGTCCCCACCACCCGCTCCTTCACGGGGCGGTCCAGCGTCTCGCCGACGAAGTCCTTGTTGGACAGCGACACCAGCACCGGCCAGCCGGTGGCCACCATCTCGCCGAGCCGCCGGGTCGCCTCCAGGCTGTGCCGGGTGTTCTTCCCGAAGTCGTGCCCCGGGTCGATCATCACCGACTCCCGCGGCACCCCCAGCTCCACCGCCCGCTCGGCCAGCCCCAGGGTCACGTCGAGGATGTCCGCCATCACGTCGTCGTACGTCGCCCGGTGCGGCCGGGTCCGCGGCTCGGTTCCGCCCGCGTGCGTGCACACCAGCCCGGCACCGTACCGGGCGGCCACCTCCGCGAGGCGCGGGTCCACCCCGCCCCACGCGTCGTTCAGCACGTCCGCGCCCGCCTCGCACACGGCCTCGCCGACCTCGTGCCGCCAGGTGTCCACGCTGATCACCACGTCCGGGAAGCGGCGGCGCACCTCGGCCACGAAACCGACCGTCCGCCGCACCTCCTCCTCGGCGGAGACCTCCTCGCCGGGCCCCGCCTTCACCCCGCCGATGTCGATGATCGCGGCGCCCTCGGCCACCGCCTGCTCCACGCGCGCGAGCGCCGGCTCGTCGTGGAAGGTGGCGCCCTGGTCGTAGAAGGAGTCCGGGGTCCGGTTCACGATCGCCATGATCACCCGCTCGTGCGGTGCGAATTCACGCCTGCCCAGCCTGAGCATCCCCTGGAACCTCTCCTCGTCCGGCCGTCCGGGCCGCCTCCGTCCGCCCGGCGGTCCCGACTGTCAGACTCGCATGGCACGATCGGAGCCACACATCCGACTCCGACTCATCCGACCGTGGGGGCCCCGGCGATGGTTATGTTCCTGTTCCTGGTCGTCGCGCTGGCCGTCGTGGTGGGCGCGGTGACCCTCGCCGTGGTGGGCGGCGGCGACAGCGCCCCGCTGCCCGAGGCGGCGCCGGAGCGGCTCCAGGACTCCCTGCCGCCCGACCGCCCCGTCGGCCGCGCGGACGTCGACCGCCTGCGCTTCCCGCTCGCCGCCCGCGGCTACCGCATGGCGGACGTGGACGACGCCCTCGGCCGCCTCGCCGCGGAACTCGCCGAGCGGGACGCGCGGATCGCCGACCTGGAGTCCGCGCTGGCCGGAGCCCGCGCCGCCGCGGCGCACCTGTCCATGGAGAAGCCCGCCTCGCCCCCGGAGGACGAGCAGCGATGAGCGATCCCGCCGCCGAGACGCCGGTCGGTCCTGACGGCCTGCCGCGCTGCCCCTGGGCGCTGTCCGCCCCGGACTACCTCGCCTATCACGACGAGGAGTGGGGCCGCCCGGTGCACGGCGACGACGCCCTCTTCGAGCGCCTCAGCCTGGAGGCGTTCCAGTCGGGTCTGTCGTGGATCACGATCCTGCGCCGCCGCCCCGGCTTCCGCGCCGCCTTCGCCGACTTCCGCATCGCCGACGTCGCCGCCTTCACCGACGCCGACCGCGAACGCCTGCTGACGGACGCAGGCATCATCCGCAACCGCGCGAAGATCGACGCGACACTCGCCAACGCGCGCGTGCTGGCCACCTGGAACTCCGGCGACCTGGACACCCTGATCTGGTCCCACGCCCCCGAAACCCCGGGCCCGGCCCCCCACACCCTGGCGGACGTCCCCGCCGTGACGACGGAATCCACGGCCCTGGCGAAGACCCTCAAAAAGGAGGGCCTCCGCTTCGTAGGCCCCACCACGGCCTACGCCCTGATGCAGGCCTGCGGCCTGGTCAACGACCACCTGGAAACCTGCGCGGCAAGAACAACGCGCTGAGCTTCGCGGAAAACGGCACGAGAAACCCCCTCAGGGGCGCGGGGAACTGCGCGACAGGCCACGACGGAGCCGCACGGTCGTCCCCGGCCGTAGCCACCCCCTCAGGGGCGCGGGGAACTGCGCGAGAAACCACAACGAACCCGCACTTCGCGACGCCGCCGTACCCCAACGGCGCTCAGGGGCGCGGGGAACTGCGCGACAAGCCACGACGGAGCCGCACATACGCGACCCCGTCGCAACCCCACCTCACCGCCCCAAATACTTCGGCTTCTCCTTGTTCACAAAAGCCCGCACGGCAATGGCGTGATCCTCGGACGACCCCGCCCGAGTCTGCAGCTCGTCCTCCTTCTCAAGCGCCTCCTCCAAGGAGGAGGACATCCCGAACGCCACAGACTCCTTCAGCGCCGCGTAAGCCACCGTCGGCCCCTGGGCCAGCCCCCGCGCCACCTTCTCCGCCTCAGCCCGAAGCTCACTCCCCGGCACCACCCGGTTCACGATCCCCAGCTCGTACGCCTCCCGCGCGGAGATGTTCCGCGGGAACAGCAGCAGATCCATGGCCCGCCCGGGCCCCACCACGCGCGGCAGCGTCCACGAGATCCCCGAGTCCGCGGTCAACGCGACCCCCGCGAACGACGTGTTGAACGCCGCCGTCTCCGCGACGATCCGGTAGTCCGCCGCCAGCGCGAACCCGAACCCGGCCCCCGCAGCGACGCCGTTCACGGCGGCCACCACCGGCTTGGCCGCGCCCGCGATCGCCTTCACGATCGGGTTGTAGTGCTCCCGCACCGTCGACATGGTCTGCCCCGACCCGTTCTCCCGGTCGGCGGCCAGCAGCCCGATGTGCTCCTTGAGGTCCTGCCCGACGCAGAACGCCCGCTCGCCGGCCGCGGTCAGCAGCACGGCCCGTACGGCGTCGTCGTCCGCGGCGGCCCTGACCGCGTCCCGGAGGGCGACCTTCGCCGCGACGTTGAGCGCGTTCATCGCCTCGGGGCGGTTCAGCGTGATCGTCGCGAGTCCGTCGCTCACCTCGTAGAGCACGGTGTCGGCCATGGTCGTATCCCTCCGTGTGCGGCTCGAGACGTACTGGTGAGTACGTCCTCTTCCGGAGGACAGCATGACCCAGTTCACGGGTCCCGGCGGACGGCCTCGGTGTGACCTGCGTCAAATATTCGTGTCGGGATTCCGGCGTCCGAATGTCCATGCGAGGGCGCAGTATGGCAGCCACATCGCCGAATTGAGTGGTTTTGCTCGCGTGCGTTGCCCAAGCGATGCCTACTGATGTTGGTCATCGGGGTCCGCCATGCGGGATAATGGCCTGGAAGCAATGTGTTCGATGCCGGTGGCGTGTGTCCTGCTTCAAGGACCGCAGGTGCCCTTCAGTGGGCCGTCGGCTTAGACGGTTGAGCTGGGTTTCAGGAAGGGGAACGAGCATGGCGGCCATGAAGCCGCGGACGGGTGATGGCCCGCTCGAGGTGACCAAGGAGGGGCGGGGCATCGTCATGCGCGTTCCGCTCGAAGGCGGCGGTCGGCTCGTCGTCGAGCTGACCCCGGACGAGGCCGACGCGCTCGGCGACGCCCTCAAGAAGGTCGTCGGCTGACGCGCAAGCGACCATACCCTTTCAGCCGCCCCGGTGCCGCACGCGGTGCCGGGGCGGCTGTTTGCGCACACGTCCGGGGGAACCGCCCTCGGAGAAGTACCGCGAAACCGCAGGTCACCGTTTGACGGCGCACAGCAGCCCGTCCCCCACGGGCAGGAGCGACGACACCAGCTCCTGGCTCTCGCGAACGGCCCGCACCAGCTCCCGCAGCCGCAGCACCTCCGTCGGCTGGGGGCCGGAGTCCACGGTGCGTCCGTTCGCGAAGACGCCTTCGAAGGCGACCAGGCCTCCAGGGCGCAGCAGACGCAACGATTCAGCGAGATAGTCCTGGTACTCCTGCCGGTCGCCGTCGCAGAACACCAGGTCGTAGCCCGAGTCCGCGAGACGCGGCAGCACGTCGAGCGCGGGGCCGGGGATGAAGCGGGCCCGGTTGCCGGCGAAGCCGGCCTCGCGGAAGGCCTGCCGGGCCGACTGCTGGTGCTCCGGCTCCTGGTCGACCGTCGTCAGCACCCCGTCCGGGCGCATGCCGTGCAGCAGATGGATCCCCGACACGCCGCAGCCCGTGCCGATCTCCGCGACCGCCTTGGCGTCCACGCTGGCGGCGAGCAACCGCAGGGCCGCGCCCGTGCCGGGCGACACCGAGCGCAGGCCTGCCTCGCGGGCCCGGTCGCGGGCCCAGCTCAGCGCCTCGTCCTCGGCGACATAGGCGTCGGCGAACGCCCAGCTCGTCTGCCGGTTGGCGGTAATGACCCTCTCCTGTCCCCGTGGTTGCCTGGGCGTGACTGTATCCGTTGGCGTCGGGAACCCGCAGATGGGACCAGTCGTTCAAAGGAGAAGAGAGAGACGCGTGCCGGGAAGGGGGGCGAGGAGTGGACGCGGACGCCGAGCAAGTGCGGGCGCAGTCGTACGAGCCGTGCCGGCCCGAATCAAATTCTCGTAAAACCGCTTATCCGGAGCTAACGGGCGAGGTGGCTATGGTAGGGGCTCCACTGGACACCACCAGAGCCGACAGGGGAGGTGCGGCTGCGCCTGTGGATCGCGCAGGAGTGCTGCGGCGCTTCCTCGGATCGGCGGGCAGGCCGAAATCCGTGAACAACACCGCTGCTGACCATGACCGCGCCGGCGACCCGGCCCAGACCGCGACCTTCTCCGGCGACGCGGACGGGCAGGCGTGGACTCCGCCCACGTGGGAGGAGATCGTCAGCATGCACAGCGGCCGGGTCTACCGGCTCGCCTACCGTCTCACGGGCAACCAGCACGACGCCGAGGACCTCACGCAGGAGGTCTTCGTCCGTGTCTTCCGCTCCCTGTCGACGTACACGCCGGGCACCTTCGAGGGCTGGCTGCACCGCATCACCACGAACCTCTTCCTGGACATGGTCCGCCGCAAGCAGCGCATCCGCTTCGACGCGCTCGGCGACGACGCGGCCGAGCGGCTCGCCAGCAAGGAGCCGTCGCCGCAGCAGGTCTTCAACGACGCGCACTTCGACGCCGACGTCCAGCAGGCCCTCGACACGCTCGCCCCGGAGTTCCGGGCCGCCGTCGTCCTGTGCGACATCGAAGGACTGTCGTACGAGGAGATCGCGGCCACCCTGGGGGTGAAGCTCGGCACCGTCCGGTCCCGTATCCACCGCGGCCGTTCCCAGCTGCGCAAGGCCCTCGCGCACCGTTCGCCCAAGGCGCGCGCGGACCGCCCCTCCTTCGTGCCGCGTGTCCCCGCACTGGGGGGAGGGGGCGCGAGCGCGTGAGCAGTTCACTGCCGAAGTCCCCCGAGGGGCACCTCGCGGAGCATCATCTGGGAGACCGGCTCGCCGCCCTCGTGGACGGCGAACTCGGTCATGACGCGCGTGAGCGCGTACTGGCGCATGTCGCCACCTGCGCCAAGTGCAAGGCGGAGGTGGACGAGCAGCGCCGCCTGAAGAACGTGTTCGCGGCCGCCGCGCCGCCGCCGCCCTCCGAGAGCCTCCTGGCGCGCCTGCAAGGGCTGCCCGCCGGAGGCGGATTCGGTGACGGCGGCTCACCGCTGGGCGGCTCCTCGCTGCCGGGCGGCCCCACCGCCGGAGTCTTCGGGGCGCGGCGCGGCGAGCGCTTCGAGTTCGCCTACGCGCCCGTACGGCGCCACCAGCCCGCGGCCGCCCGGCCGTCCTCGCGCGGGGTGCGGCTCGCGTTCGTCGCCGTCGGCGCGGTGTCGCTGGCCGCGATCGCCCTCGGCGGCGTCTCCACGGTCACCCCGGTCGACGCGGAGACGCGCGGCCAGGGCAAGGGGAGCAACGTGACACCGGCGCGCACGCAGGGCGCGGGCGCGGCCACCACACCGGACTCCCGGCGCCGTGTCGGCCCGCTGCTCGGCCAGGTGGCCGGCGGCCAGAGCGCGCTCGGCTCGGGCCCCGTCGTCCCCACCGGCATCGCGGCCCCGCTGCTGCCGGGCATCCCGTCGCCCTCGCAGGGCGGCGCCACGGCGGTGTCCCCGCACATACGCCCGCTGAACTCGGCCCCGCCGTTCGGACTGAGCGCATGGGCGTCCGCGACCGGGCTGAAGAGCCCCGGCCTGGTCACGGCCGCGCCGTCGCCTTCCCCCTCACCCGCTCACGGCGCACGGACCGCCCGCTGACCGGGCCCCTGCGCGGGGGCGCGCGAACCTGATTAGATTCCGGGTGGCGCGCCCATGCCCACTACGGCCGGGCGCCGAGCCGGGCTCCACCGCACGGGCGGACCGGAGCACGGCGCCGACGATCCGTGCCGGTCCAGCCGTGGGGAGAGCATGAACGAGGGGAAGCCGGTCACGCCGGGGTCATCCGAAGGACCCGACGGCGACTTCGAACTCGCCCGCCCCCGACGCCCGGACGGCGACTACGAACTACGGCACCCTCTGGCCACGGCGGCTGCTCCGTCACCGACGGACGGCACGTCCGACGCCGGCGCGGCAGCCGACTCGGGGCGCCGGGGCGGCACGGCGGATGCTGCCGGGGCAGGGCCGGTCGCGGAACCCGCGCCCGCCGGACGGGAGGCCGGGACCGCGACGGGAGCGGCGCAGGCCTCTGGCGCGGGTACCGAGCACGCGGTGGACGGCGCCGCCGGTCACGGCGCGAGCGTCTCCGGCGGGCCCGCCGACGCGGATCCGGCCGACGCCGCATCGGGCGCCGGGGCCCGCTCAGGTGCCGGCGACACCGTCCCCGTGCCGGGCGCCGAGGCGACCGCCTCGAGCCCCGGCGGCGCGCCTGCGCCCGGGGCAGCCGCCCCCGCGGCCACCTTCGTGCCAGGAGCTGACGCCTCCCCGGCGGCCCCCGCGCCGGCCGCCGACACCCTCGCCCACCCCCAACCCCTCCACGACCCCGACCCCTACAGCACCCCGCCCTACGGTGAGCCCGGGCCGTGGGCGCCCGCGCCGCCTGTGCAGCACCCGGCGGCCACCCCGGCGCACGGTGTGGCCGTGGGCGTGCCCCCGGTGGTGCCCGAGGCCGGTCCGGCCGCCTCTCCGGCTCCCGTCGCCGCCTCCGCCGATCCCTGGGCGCGCTACGACCCCTGGGCCGCCCGGGCGGCCGTCGCACCGTTGCAGCAGGCCGATGCCGTCGAGGAGGACGTGAAGCGGCGGCGGAGTCGCCGCAGGCGGACGCTCGTCGGCGGGGCCGTCGCCCTCGCCCTCGTGTCCGGCGTCGCCGGCGGTGTCGTCGGCGTGCACCTGGAGCGCAACGGCGGCATAGGCGCCGTGGAGCTGCCGCAGGCCGGTGTGGAGGCGCCCGACCGGGACCCCGACAGCGTCGCCGGGATCGCCGCGCAGGCGCTGCCCAGCGTCGTCACCCTGCACGTCAGCGGCAGCGGCAGCGCCGGTACCGGCACCGGCTTCGTGCTGGACGACCGGGGCCACATCCTCACCAACGACCACGTCGTCGAGCCCGCCGGGGAGAACGGCGACATCACCGTCACCTTCCACAGCGGCGACACCGCCGAGGCGACCGTCGTCGGCCGGGACAGCGGCTACGACCTCGCCGTCGTACGGGTCAAGGGCGTCCGCGGACTCACCCCGCTGCCGCTCGGCAACTCCGACAACGTGCGGGTCGGCGACCCCGTCGTCGCCATCGGCGCCCCCTTCGACCTGGCCGGCACCGTCACCTCCGGCATCATCAGCGCCCGCGAGCGGCCCATCACCGCCGGCGGCGAGAAGGGCGACGGCAGCGACGTGTCGTACGTCGACGCGCTGCAGACCGACGCGCCCATCAACCCCGGCAACTCCGGCGGCCCTCTGCTCGACGGCAAGGGCCGGGTGATCGGCATCAACTCGGCCATCCGCTCGGCCGACGGCGGTCTTGACCCGGAGGGCGGCCAGTCCGGCTCCATAGGGCTCGGCTTCGCCATCCCGATCAACCAGGGCAAGCGGGTCGCCGAGGAGCTGATCGAGACCGGCAAGGCCACCCACCCGGTGATCGGCATCACCCTCGACATGGAGTACGGCGGCGACGGCGCCCGCGTCGCGGCCGAGGGCAGTGACGGCGGCCCCCCGGTCACCACCGGTGGCCCCGGCGCCAAGGCGGGCATCCGCCCCGGCGACGTCATCACCAAGGTCGACGGCCGCCCCGTGCACTCCGGCGAGGAACTCATCGTCAAGACCCGCGCCCACCGCCCCGGCGACCGGCTGGAGCTGACCCTGGAGCGGGACGGCGAGGAACGCACGGTGTCCCTGGTGCTCGGCTCCTCCGACGGCGGCTGACCCTCCGACGACGGCCGGGCCGCCACCCCTCCGACGCCTCCGGGACGCCGGGACGGTACCGGTGGTGCGGGAGGTCCGGGTACCGTGGACCCGGCCCGGACCACGGAGGGCGACGACCGGCACCGAGGGCCGAGGACCGAAGGCATCGCGAGGAGCTTCAGGTGTTCAATGACATAGGACCGCTCGAGCTGGTGACGCTCATCGTCCTCGCCGTGCTCATCTTCGGTCCGGAGAAGCTCCCCAAGGTCATCCAGGACGTGACCCGCACGATCCGGAAGATCAGGGACTTCTCGGAGAGCGCCAAGCAGGACATCCGGCAGGAGCTGGGCCCGGAGTTCAAGGACTTCGAGTTCGAGGACCTCAACCCCAAGACGTTCATCCGCAAGCAGCTGGACAACGACGACCTGGGGCTGAAGGAGATCCGCAACGGCTTCGACCTGAAGAAGGAGATGGCCGAGGTCACGGACGCCGTCCACGGGCGCGACACCGACCCGTCCCCCTCGCCCGCCGCCCCCGGCGGCCGGGTGGACATGGTGAAGAAGCCCGAGACGCCGGCCGCCGACGACCGCCCGCCCTTCGACATGGACGCCACCTGACCGGTCCCCAGGCGTGCGCCGGCGCGTACGTGACGCGTTTCATACTCCACCCGAGCTGCGGACGGCCTGATACGGGCGCCCGAACGCCCCACGCGCCGGGCGGTTTCCCTGCCCCTGGCCGCAGGATGGTTATGCTGCCGAGTTGTTGTGCGGAACGGACGAGTACGCCCGAAAGGGGGGCGGGCCGCCCGGTCCGACGAGAGCGAGGAGGCGTCCGGGCACATGGAGACGACGAGTTCGGCAGTCGCGCAGGCGCCGGCCGCGGAGGACGGACAACCAGTCCCCTCCGCCCGGCGTACGGTCGACGGCTACCTGCGTGCGCCCTTCCCGTGGTACGGCCTCGACGAGGCCTTCACGGGGCGGCGCTGGCTGATGCAGGTCGGCCTCTCGGCCGACGGGGCCGTGGAGCACGGATCGGTCGGGCACGGTGACGAGCCGTCCGTCCGCAGCGAGTTCGGGGCCGGGGGAGACCAGGACGCCAAGGAGAAGTTCGCGGTCGTGGTGACCGTGGCGGCCAACCCGGTCCGCCGCAGCGCCGACGGCACGGGCCTGCTGGAGGCCACCTCGGTGTCCTCCGCCGCCTGGCTCGCCGGCGTGGGGCTGCTGTCCTTCACCTGGCCCGGCCAGATGGACCACACCCTGCGCGACGACTGGCTGGAGCAGCAGACGGAGACCGCCTGGGTGCTCGCGGACGACCTGGAGGGCGAGGACTGGTCGACGCTGTCCCTGCCCGTGGACGGCGTGCCCACGCCGTTCCACTACCGCGAGTCCGAGTACGGCTGGGTGCTCGCCGGTTCCACCCAGGCCGGCGTCCACGTGGGCGCGTACGGACGGGGGATGAGCGCGTACGGGCTGGGCTTCGCCGTGGTGAAGGACATCGCCGCCTACCAGGGCTGAGCGAGCCCGCCCGGGAATGCCTGAGGGCGCCGTCCGCCGTGGACGGCGCCCTCAGGCGTGTGTACGGGCCTCAGAACTTGTTGCGCGGGGTGATTCCCAGGGACATGCCCGACAGGCCGCGCTGACGGCCTCCCAGCTTGCCCGCGATGGACCGCAGCGCCGAGCCCGCCGGGGACTCCGGGTCGGACAGCACCACGGGCTTGCCCTCGTCACCGCCCTCGCGCAGCCGCACGTCGATCGGGATGGCGCCCAGCACCGGCACGTTGGCGCCGGTGGTGCGGGTCAGGCCCTCCGCGACGGTCTGGCCGCCGCCGGTGCCGAACACGTCGACCATCTCGCCGCAGTGCGGGCAGGGCAGCCCCGACATGTTCTCGACCACGCCGACGATCTTCTGGTGCGTCTGCACGGCGATGGAACCCGCGCGCTCGGCCACCTCGGCCGCGGCCTGCTGCGGGGTCGTGACGACCAGGATCTCCGCGTTCGGCACGAGCTGCGCGACCGAGATCGCGATGTCGCCGGTGCCGGGCGGCAGGTCGAGCAGCAGCACGTCCAGGTCGCCCCAGTACACGTCCGCCAGGAACTGCTGGAGCGCGCGGTGCAGCATCGGGCCGCGCCACACCACGGGCGCGTTGCCCGGGGTGAACATGCCGATGGAGATGACCTTCACGCCGTGCGCCGACGGCGGCATGATCATGTTCTCGACCTGGGTGGGACGGCCGTCGGCGCCCAGCATGCGCGGCACGCTGTGGCCGTAGATGTCGGCGTCCACGACACCGACCTTCAGTCCGTCGGCCGCCATCGCCGCCGCCAGGTTCACCGTCACCGAGGACTTGCCGACACCGCCCTTGCCGGACGCCACCGCGTACACCCGGGTGAGGCTGCCCGGCTTGGCGAAGGGCACCTCGCGCTCGGTCTGGCCGCCGCGCAGGGCGCTCGCCAGCTCCTTGCGCTGCTCGTCGCTCATCACGTCCAGGGTCACGTCGACCCGGGTCACGCCCTCGACGCGGGACACCGCGTCCGTCACGCGCTGGGTGATGGTGTCGCGCATGGGGCAGCCGGAGACCGTCAGGTACACGGTGACCGCGACCGCACCGTCCGCACCGATCTCCACCGATTTGACCATCCCGAGCTCGGTGATGGGCCGGTTGATCTCGGGGTCGTTCACCGTCGCCAGTGCTTCGCGCACCGCGTCTTCCGTAGCCATAAGGACGATGGTACGGCTCCCGGTACACCCGCCGGTAAGGACGTCAGCGGTCGTCTGCGTCACGTCCCGGCGGGTGTTCCGCGCGCATCGCCGGATACGTACCGTGGTGCTCCTTGTGGCCGTTCTGCCGGATCTCCAGCTCCTTGACCAGACCTTCCAGCTCCGAGCGGATCCAGTCCCGGGTCGCCACCTCGCCCAGCCCCATCCGCAGCGCGGCCACCTCACGGGTCAGATACTCGGTGTCGGCGATCGACCGCTCGTTCTGCTTGCGGTCCTGCTCCAGGTTGACCCGGTCGCGGTCGTCCTGCCGGTTCTGCGCGAGCAGGATCAGCGGCGCCGCGTAGGAGGCCTGGAGGGACAGCGCCAGCGTCAGGAAGATGAACGGGTACTCGTCGAACCGCAGGTCCTTCGGCGCGGACACGTTCCACAGCACCCACAGGATGATGACGACCGTCATCCAGACGATGAACCGCCCGGTGCCCAGGAACCGCGCGATACGCTCCGAGAGCCGCCCGAAGGCGTCCGGGTCCCACTCGGGCAGGATCCGCCGCCGGGGAGGGCGCGGCTGGTCCAGCCGCGGCGCGCGCGGCCGCCCCGCCGCCGTGGCCCCGGCCAGGGTCCGGTCGCGCACGGCGTCGCGCTCACCCGCCATCGGGCACCTCCCCCTCCTCCAGATGGAACTCGGTCTCGCGCCAGTCGCCCGGCAGCATGTGGTCCAGCACGTCGTCCACGGTCACCGCGCCCAGCAGCGACCCGGCCTCGTCGACGACAGGCGCCGCGACCATGTCGTACGTGGCGAAGAACCCGGCGACCACGGGGAGCGTCGCCTCCGGGTCCAGCGGCCGCAGGTCGTCGTCCAGCATCGAGCCGACCAGCGTGTACGGGGGGTCGCGCAGCAGCCGCTGGAAGTGCACGGTGCCCAGGTACTTGCCGGTCGGGGTCTCCTCCGGCGGCCGGCACACGTACACCTGCGCCGCGTGCGCGGGCGACAGGTCGGGCTCGCGGATCCGGGCGAGGGCGTCCGCGACGGTCGCGTCCGGCCGCAGGATGATCGGCTCGGTGGTCATCAGACCGCCCGCCGTGTGCTCCTCGTACGACATCAGACGGCGCATGTCGGCCGCGTCCGCGGGCCGCATCAGGCTCAGCAGGCGCTCCTTGTCCGCCTCCGGCAGCTCGCCCAGCAGGTCGGCCGCGTCGTCGGGGTCCATCGCCTCCAGGACGTCCGCCGCGCGCTCCTCCGCAAGGACGCCCAGGACCTCGATCTGGTCGTCCTCGGGCAGCTCCTCCAGGACGTCCGCGAGCCGGTCGTCGTCCAGGGCCGCGGCCACCTCCGCCCGCCGCTTGGGGGACAGATGGTGCAGCACGTTGGCCAGGTCGGCGGGGCGCAGCTGCTCGAAGGTGGCGAGCAGGTTCTCCGCGCCCTGCCCGGCCTCCTCCAGCGAGAAGCCGGTGACGGCGGACCACTCCACGGTCAGCGTCTCGCCCTTGCCGCGCCGGAACGCGCCGCCCTTCTTCCCCTTGCGCACGAAGACCCGGTCGATCTCCCACTCGCGGCGCGCCGGGAGCTGATGCACCGACAGGTCCAGGACGGTGACCTCCTCGCCGGTCTCCACGAGGGTGACGCGCCGGTCGAGCAGCTCGCCGAAGACCAGCCGCTCGGTGGGCCGCTGCTCGAAGCGGCGGACGTTGAGCACGCCGGTGGTGATGACCTGGCCGGCCTGCACGGACGTCACCCGGGTCATGGGCAGGAAGATGCGGCGACGGGTGGAGAGTTCGACCACCAGGCCGAGCAGCCGGGGCGGACGGCGGCCCGGACGCAGGATGACGACGAGATCGCGCACGCGGCCCACCTGGTCGCCCGCCGGGTCGAAGACGGCGACGCCGGCGATGTGCGAGACGAAGAACCGGGGTGCGCCCGATGCCATTCCGGCGGCTCCTTTGCGTGCGTGCGAGGTGCTTCCTTGCCGTGTACTTCCTGCTGCGTCTGTTTTCCGGATTGCCCGCTCGGACGGGCTTCAGGCTAGCCCGTCCCGATCGGTGCCGCGCTGGTGGCCGGTCCGGACGGACTGACTCCGTCCGGCCCCACCGGCCCCGGTACTCTGCGGTATTCCGTTCAGGTCCCCCGTCAGAGAGGCAGCCCACCTGTGATTCCGATCTCCCCGGGCCGTTCCCGAAGGGCCACGCTGGCCGGCGCCGTGTGCGCGCTGCTCGTGGCGGGGACGGCGCTCACGGGATGCTCCGAGGATCCGAACGAGGGAACGAACGGCGTCGGCAGACTCCCCGCAGACCAGATCCAGACCCAGGCACAGAAGGCCGCCGCGTCCGTGGGCACCGTGCGGCTGCACGGCTCGGTGCAGGCCGGCGGCCGTGCCTACGACCTCGACATGCGGCTGAAGCCGCAGGGTGGCATCGGCTCGGTCAGCACCGAGGGGCAGACCTTCCGGCTGCTGCGGGTCGGCCAGGAGCTGTACCTGAAGGCCGACGCGGCGTTCTGGGGGAAGGGCGGCGAGGACGGCGACTCCAAGGCGGCGGACAAGCTCGCCTCGAAGTACGTCAAGGTGCCCAAGGGCGACCCCTCGTACACCGAGTTCATCGGCTTCACCGACAAGAACGTGCTGCTCAGCGGACTGCTGACGCTGCACGGGAAGCTCAGCACGGACGGCCACCACGAGCAGGACGGCACCCGCACCGTCCGGGTCACCGGCGACGACGGCGCCGGCGGCACCCTGGATGTCTCCCTCGAGGGCAAGCCGTACCCGCTGCGGCTGGTGCGCGCCGGGGAGGCCGGCACGCTCACCTTCTCCGCCTGGGGTGCCGACTTCCCGCTGAAGAAGCCCGCCAAGGACGACACCCTGGACTACGGAAAGCAGCTCCCGACGTCCTGAACGCCCCGGTTGTCAGCCGCGCCGCTTGCGTTTCGCCAGCAGGCGCGGCAGACCGGCCGGCATCGGCGTCCGGGTCGTCGCCGGGGTGGGCAGCGGGGCGGCGGAGAGGTCGCCGTCGGGCAGCGTGCCCGTCGCGCCGGTCGGCTCCAGACGCAGCACCCGGCACTCGCGGGCCCAGCGCTCCGGCATGGCCTCGCCGTCGGGGGCGTTGAGCCGCTTGCCCTTGAGGCCGTCGACGGCCGCCGTCCATTCCTCGGAGCCGGAGGCCAGTTCGCGGACGGTCGCCGTCCAGGTGACCAGCCGGCCGCCCTTGTCCTTGCTGCGCACGGTCACCTCGGCGCGCGCCCCGTCGGCGAGTCCCGTCAGGGGCTGTTCGCCGGGGCCGTCGCCGACCACGCAGGCGGCGCCCTCGTGCCACACGTGCCACAGCGGACGGGCCGGGACGCCGGGTGCTTCGACCCAGATGAGGCCGGACTTCTTCGAGGCCTCCTCGATGAGGGCCCGGTCGAGCAGCTCGCCAGTCATGCGCCCAGCCTATCCAGGCGGGGCCGGCCGTCTCAGAGCCAGCCGTTGCGCTTCAGCGTGCGGTGGATGCCGAGGCAGATCGCGACCGTGACGCCGAGGACCACCGGGTAGCCGAACTTCCAGTGGGTCTCCGGCATGTAGTCGAAGTTCATGCCGTACACCCCGCAGACCATGGTCGGGACGGCGATGATCGCGGCCCAGGAGGTGATCTTGCGCATGTCCTCGTTCTGCGCGACGGACGCCTGCGCGAGGTTGGCCTGGAGGATGGAGTTCAGCAGCTCGTCGAAGCCGATGACCTGCTCCTGCACCCGGGCCACGTGGTCGGCGACGTCCCGGAAGTACTTCTGGATCTCCGGGTCGATCAGCCGCATCGGCCGCTCGGAGAGCAGCTGCATCGGGCGCAGCAGCGGCGCCACGGCCCGCTTGAACTCCAGCACTTCACGCTTGAGCTGGTAGATCTCACCGGCGTCGGTGCCGCGCGGGGTGCCCTTGCGGCCGGGGGAGAAGACCTTGGTCTCGACCTCGTCGATGTCGTCCTGCATGGCGTCGGCGACCGCGATGTAGCCGTCCACCACGTGGTCGGCGATGGCGTGCAGCACGGCCGAGGGGCCCTTGGCCAGCAGCTCGGGGTCGTCCTGGAGGCGGTGGCGCAGGGCGCGCAGGGAGCCCTGGCCGCCGTGCCGGACGGTGATGAAGAAGTCCCGTCCGGTGAAGCACATGACCTCGCCGGTCTCCACGATCTCGCTGCTGGAGGAGACGCGGTCGTGCTCGAGGTAGTGGACGGTCTTGAAGACCGTGAACAGGGAGTCGTCGTAGCGCTCCAGCTTGGGCCGCTGGTGGGCCTGGACGGCGTCCTCCACGGCCAGCGGGTGCAGCCCGAACTCGGCGGCGATGCCCGCGAATTCGGACTCGGTGGGCTCGTGCAGGCCGATCCAGACGAAGCCCCCGTCGCGGCGCACCCGGCGCATCGCGTCCTGGGGGCTGAGCGGGCCGCCCTCGGTGTCCTGGCGGCGGCCGTCCCGGTAGACGGCGCAGTCGACGACGGCGGTGGCCGCCGAGCGCTCCCGTGAGGTCTCGTACGGGCCGCTCTCCTTGCGGAGCGAGATGCGGGAGGCGGGACGGACCACGGCGCGCAGGTCGCGGATCATCGACATGGCGGGCTCCTTCGCGAACGGGCAACGAAAGGCGCCGGGGCGACGGGTGGAACAACCCGGAATGAGGACGTCCTGGACTGCGCATGTTTGGCACGTCCACAAAGCGGGGAGCACCGCACCGTCGCGGTGGCGAGCTTCGTCGCTGATACAGCTACTGGGGCAGATCAGTCAGAACGAAACGAGTGCTCTTCCGATGAAGACGCGCGAAGCGAAAGGCGGGAGCCGAAAGGAGAACAGCGGCCTCAGCGGGCGGAAGAGCGGGTGATACTGCACGGTCGACTTCGGTCCATGCCAGCCCCACCTCCTCCGGCCGGTCCCTCGTGAGGGACGATCGCGATCCCCTGGGGGGATTCCCCCTATGAGCGGGGAGTGTCACACAGGCGTTCAGGCAGTGTCGGAACGCTTGACGCGTGCTGCCCGAACCACCGGCCAAGCGTATCAGCCGACTGCTGTGTCAAGGCTCTGCTTTGCCCGGTACTGACGAGTTCTATGCTCGCCGCATGGCTGATGTTCTTCCTCTGGTCGAGGCCCGGCTGCGCAGCGCGCTGGGCGAACCGGACGCGCGCGCGGCGGTCACCTTTCTGGGCACGGACCGCATCGAGGTGCTGCGGTTCCACGAGGGGGACATCGTGCGCTACGCGACCCTCGGCATGTCCGCGCAGCCCATGACGGACCCCACGGCAGTGATCGCGGACCCGGTCGCCGGGCCGCGCGCCGAGCTGGTGCTGTCCGTGCGCGGCGGCGTCGCCGACACCGACAAGGTGCTCCGCCCGCTCGCGGTGCTCGGAGCGTCCCCGCAGGTCGAGGGGCTCGTCGTGGCGCCGGGCGCCTCGCTGGACGTGGGGGAGCCGCTGTGGCCGGGCGCGCCGTTCACCTCGGTGCTGGTCGCCGAGCCGGGCGGCCTGGTCGAGGACCTCGAACTCGACGCGCCGCTGGAGCCCGTGCGCTTCCTTCCGCTGCTGCCGATGACGCCGAACGAGGCCGCCTGGAAGCGCGTGCACGGAGCGCAGGCCCTCCAGGAGCGGTGGCTGAACCACGGCACGGACCTCAGGGACCCGTCCCGGAAGTCCGTGCCGCTGGACTAGCGCCGGAGTGAGGAAGCTCACCAACGCCCGCCCCCAAAGGCTCAGTTGGCGAAGACGCCCACGCCGTCCTCGGCGGCGTGGGCGGGCTTCGGCTCCTCGGCCTCGGCGGTGAGCGCCCGGCGCCGCACCAGCACCACCAGCGCGCCCAGCACCGCCGTCACCGCGGCGACCGTGAACGGCATGTGGACGTCGCTCCACTCCTCGATCTTCGGCGCGAAGTACGGCGCCGCGGCGGCCGCGAACCAGCGCACGAAGTTGTACCCGGCGCTCGCCACCGGACGCGGCGCGTCCGACACCCCGAGCGCCAGTTCCGTGTACACCGTGTTGTTCACGCCGATCAGCGCGCCGGACAGCACGGTGCACACCACCGCCGTGGTGTGGCCGCCGTAGCCGAGCACCAGCACGTCCACCGCGAGCAGCACCAGCGAGCCGCCCAGTACCTGGAGCGAGCCGAACCGCCGCTGCAGGCGCGGGGCCACGAGCACCGAGAACACGGCGAGCAGCAACCCCCACGCGAAGAACACCGCGCCGGAGCGGTAGGGGGACATGTCCAGCACGAACGGCGTGAAGGCCAGCACGGTGAAGAACGTGTAGTTGTAGAAGAACGCCGAGACCGCCGTGGAGGCCAGCCCTCCGTGCCCGAGTGCCTTGACCGGGTCCAGCAGGGAGGTCTTGCGGGCCGGCCGCGGCTGCTCCTTGAGGAACGCGGTGATGCACACGAAGCCGACCGCCATCAGGGCGGCCGTGCCGAAGAAGGGGTAGCGCCAGCTCGCGTCGCCGAGCAGGGCGCCCACCAGCGGGCCGCAGGCCATGCCGAGGCCCAGGGCGGACTCGTACAGCAGGATGGCGGCCGCGCTGCCGCCGGCCGCGGCGCCGACGATGACGGCGAGGGCGGTCGAGACGAACAGCGCGTTGCCCAGTCCCCAGCCGGCGCGGAAGCCGACCAGTTCGCCGACCGACCCCGAGGTGCCCGAGAGCCCGGCGAAGACCACCACGAGCGCGAGCCCGAGCAGCAGGGTCTTGCGCCCGCCGATCCGGCTGGAGACGAAGCCGGTCACCAGCATCGCCAGCGCGGTGATCAGGAAGTACGAGGTGAAGAGGAGGGAGACCTGCCCGGCGGTCGCGTCGAGGCCCTCGGCGATGGACGGCAGGATCGGGTCGACGAGGCCGATGCCCATGAAGGCGACGACGGACGCCCCGGCGGTCGCCCACACGGCTTTCGGCTGCTTCAGGATGCTGCCGGATCCCGTGTCGATGGGTTCCATGGGTGCTCCAATCCCGGACGTGGGGGATGCCGGCCGCGGGAGGGGAGGCGCCGGACGGCCGACGAGATGGATGGAATGCGCACACAGTAGGTTAGCTAATCTAATTAATGCAAGCTACATCTATATCGGTCTTGGGCCGCCGTTCCGCCCGGTCGGGTGATCGTCCTTGACGTGGCGCTGCGGACCTAGGACCGTGGGGCCCTATGAGGGGCGAACCCAGTTGCCCGAAGTGCGGTGGCCGGGTCAGGGCTCCCGGCCTCTTCTCGGATGCCTGGCAGTGCGATGTGCACGGCACCGTGCACCCGCTGCAGCCCGTGATACCGCCGAGCGTCGAGGCCCTCGAAGTCGTCGTGCACCGCACCAAGGTGCCGGTGTGGATGCCGTGGCCGCTGCCGGTGGGCTGGCTCTTCACCGGTGTCGCGTCCGCGGGCGACGACCGCAGCGGGGGCCGGGCGACGGCCGTCGCGTGCACCGGCCCCGGGCCGCTCGGCGGGATGGGCGAGCTCATCCTGGTCGCCGAGGAGCTCGGCGTCGGACTCGGCGCGCGCTACGCGGGCATCGACGGCCCCGACCCCGGGCCCTACATGAACGTCGAGAAGCCGCCCCAGGCCAAGGTGCTGGCCGCCGGCCGCCCCACCCCGCTCTGGCACGTCGCCCGCACGCCCGACGACCGCGCCGTGTTCGCGGGGGAGGCGCTCGGCCTGTGGCTGTGGGCGGTGGTGTGGCCCGAGCAGTCGGGCCTGCTGATGTACGACGAGCTGGTGCTCGCGGATCTGCGGGACGCCGGCGCCGAGGTGGAGCTGGTGCCGTGCGGGGCGCTGTCCCCGCGGCTGCTGGAGAAGTAGGGGTGGCTGATGTAGGGGGCGCTCAACCGTTTCGGCTGTGACAGCGGCGGCCGAAAATCCGGTTATCCTGGAGCGTCCCCGTCCGCCCGTCCCGCTTGGAGTACCGCGTCGTGCGCATCGACCTGCACACCCACTCCACCGCGTCCGACGGCACGGACACCCCGGCCCAGCTGGTCCGCAAGGCCGCCGCGGCCGGACTCGACGTCGTGGCCCTCACCGACCACGACACCACGCGCGGCCACGCGGAGGCGCTCGCGGCGCTGCCCCAGGGCCTCACCCTGGTCACCGGCGCCGAGCTCTCCTGCCGTCTCGACGGCATCAGCATGCATCTGCTGGCCTACCTCTTCGACCCCGAGGAGCCCGCCCTGCTCGCCGAGCGCGAGCTGGTCCGGGACGACCGGGTGCCGCGCGCCAAGGGCATGATCGCCAAGCTGAACGAACTGGGCGTGCCCGTCACCTGGGAACAGGTCGCGCGGATCGCCGGCGACGGCTCGGTGGGCCGCCCGCACGTCGCCAGCGCCCTGGTCGAACTCGGCGTGGTGGACAGCGTGAGCGACGCCTTCACGCCCGAGTGGCTCGCCGACGGCGGCCGGGCGTACGTGCCGAAGCACGAGACCGACCCCTTCGAGGCCGTACGGCTGGTGAAGAACGCGGGCGGCGTCGCCGTCTTCGCACACCCCGCCGCGGCCAAGCGGGGCAGGACCGTGCCGGACTCCGCGATCGCGGAGCTGGCGCAGGCCGGGCTCGACGGCATCGAGGTCGACCACATGGACCACGACCCCGACACCCGGGCGCGGCTGCGCGGCCTGGCGGGCGAGCTGGGGCTGCTGGTCACCGGGTCGAGCGACTACCACGGCAGCCGGAAGACCTGCGTGCTCGGCGAGTTCTCCACGGACCCCGAGGTCTACGGCGAGATCACGCGGCGCGCGACCGGGGCGTTCCCGGTGCCGGGGACCGGCGGAGCGGTCTGACACCCGCGGGGCCACCGGCCCCGGTGTCCGGCTCCCACCCCTTCCTTTCTCACCTACGTTCTCGCGCTAGGCAGTCATGTTCGACGTCGCCGTCTTCGGCTCTCTCTTCCTGACCCTTTTCGTCATCATGGATCCCCCTGGGATCACTCCGATCTTCCTCGCGCTGACCGCGGGCCGTCCGGCCAAGGCGCAGCGGCACATGGCCTTCCAGGCGGTGTGCGTGGCGGGCGGTGTGATCGTGGTCTTCGGCCTGCTCGGCCACCAGATCCTGGACTATCTGCACGTCTCCATACCGGCGCTGATGATCGCCGGCGGTCTGCTGCTCCTGCTGATCGCGCTGGACCTGCTCACCGGCAAGACCGACGAGCCCCAGCAGACCAAGGACGTCAACGTCGCGCTGGTCCCGCTGGGCATGCCGCTGCTGGCCGGTCCCGGCGCGATCGTGTCGGTCATCCTCGCCGTGGAGAAGGCCGACAGCGTGGCGGGACAGGTCTCCGTGTGGTCGGCGATCCTCGCCATCCATGTCGTCCTGTGGCTGGTGATGCGCTACTCGCTGCTGACCATCCGGGTCATCAAGGAGGGCGGCGTGGTCCTGGTGACGCGGCTCGCGGGCATGATGCTGTCCGCCATCGCCGTGCAGCAGATCATCAACGGCGTCACGCAGGTGATCCAGGGCGCGTGACGCCCGGCCGCGGACACACCGGAGCCCCCGTACCCGAGTGGTACGGGGGCTCCTCAAGCATGCGCACAGATTACGAGGCCGGAGTGTCGGCCGGGCGGATCCACAGGCGCTGCCCGATGGCGGCGGCCTGCTGAACGATGCGGTTGACGGAGGCGGCGTCCACAACGGTCGAGTCCACGGTCGTGCCGTCGACGTCGTCGAGTCGCATGATTTCGAAGCGCAAGGGCTTCTCCCTTCGTCTGGTCATCCTCCTGAAGGAGAACTACTGGGTGAAGGCCCACAGGCCGGACGGGCCCGTGTGCCGCGAAGGGTTCAACGAGCTGTGTGGTGCAAACATTCCCTACGCTAAGGAAAATTTTCGAGCGGCTAAATACTGACGGGTAAGGTTTTCCGAACGGGACCGACCGGGACCGGTTGTGTTCGTAGCGTGACGAGCGGAACAATGAGAGGTGATGAACGACGACCTCGCGGCTCTGCAGGCCCGTATCGACCGCACGAACGAGCTGCTCCAGCGCATGCTCGCCGAGGTGGCCAAGACGCCCTCGACGCACGCGATCTTCGTGGACGCCGGCTACCTCTACGCGGCCGCGGGGCGGCTCGTCGCGGGGACGGAGGACCGCCGCGCCTTCGACCTCGACGCCGAAGGGCTGATCGACGCGCTCATCGACCGCGCCCGCACCATCTTCGCCGACAGCAGGCTGCTCCGCGTCTACTGGTACGACGGCGCCCGGCGCCGCATCCACACCGCCGAGCAGCAGTCCATCGCCGAACTGCCCGACGTCAAGGTCCGCCTCGGCAACCTCAACGCCAACAACCAGCAGAAGGGCGTCGACTCCCTGATCCGCTCCGACCTGGAGTCACTGGCCCGGCACCGCGCCATCAGCGACGCGGCGCTGCTCGGCGGCGACGAGGACCTGGTCTCCGCCGTCGAGGCCGCCCAGGGGTACGGCGCCCGTGTCCACCTGTGGGGCATCGAGGCGCCGGAGGGCCGCAACCAGGCCGAGCCGCTGCTCTGGGAGGTCGACAGTCAGCGCACCCTCGACCTCGACTTCTTCAAGCCGTACGTCTCCCGGCGCGCCGCGCCCGCGTACGAACCGGCGGGCGGCCGGCCCACCCGCGAGGACGTGCGCTTCGTCGGCGCGCAGATCGCCGCGAAGTGGCTGGTCTCGCGTGGCCGCGACACCATGATGGAGCTGCTCCCCGGCCACCCCTACCTGCCCGGCTCCGTCGACCAGGACCTCCTGGTGGAGGCCGAGGGCCTCCTCCAGTACTCCCTGCGCGGCCAGGCCGACCTCCGCCGCGCTCTCCGCGACGGCTTCTGGGACCACCTGCAGGCGCAGTACTAGGCGCTGTCTCCCGTCCGCCGTTCCGCGGGACGCACGGCCCGGTAGTACAGGTCCAGGCACATCAGCAGTTCGGTCCGTTCCACGCCCGGCAGGGTTCTGATCTCGGAGTCGATCAGTCGCATGACGTCCTGGGCGTCACGGCAGACGGCCTCGGCGAAGATGTCGAAGCGGCCGGCGCAGGCCACGACATAGGTGATCGACGGGATCTTGGTGAGGAGCTGGGCGAGGGCTTCGACGCCCTGGCCCGGGCGGCAGCGGATGGCCACCCAGACCTGCATCCCGAAGCCGAGACTGCGCGGGTTGGCGATGGCGGTGATGCGCAGGACGCGGTCGCCGATCATGCGGGTGACGCGCTTGCGGACCTGGGACTCGGAGATGCCCACCGTCTCCGCGATGCCCTGGAAGGGGAGCCGGCCGTCCAGGCTGAGTTCCCCGATGATCTGCCGGTCGGTGGCGTCGAGCGGGGTGGCGTGCGGGCTGTCGCCTTCCTCCGTCCGCTCCGGCGCCGCCTTGTCCTGGGCGACGTCCCAGGCCGGTTCCTGGTAGTGGAGCTGGAGGTAGGGGAAGACCTCGGCCGATCCGACGCCCGGTGTCCGGGCCAGGGTGTCGTGGACGACGGTCAGCAGCTCCGCCGTGTCACGGCAGAGCACCTCCACCAACGCGTCGTAACGGCCCGTGGTGATGACCGCGTAGTCGACGGCGGGCAGCTCCGCGAGGGAGTTCATCAGCGGTTTGACGGCCTGTCCGCCGTCGAAGCAGAGGCCGACGAGGGCCATCACCGGGAAGCCGAGGAGGGCGGGGTCGGCGACCGCCGTGATCTGGATGACGTTGTCGTCGAGGAGCTGGTTGACCTTGCGGCGGACCGTCTTCTCCGGCACGTCCAGCTCGCGGGCCATGCCGGCGAAGGACCGGCGTCCGTCCGCCTGGAGGAGGCGGACGAGTTGGCGGTCGAGTTCGGTGAGCCGCGCGTCCACCTCGTCCTGGTCGGGCAGCGGCAGCGAGCCGTCGAGAAAGCCGGAGACGAGGTGGGAGGGGCCGCGCATGGCAGTCATCGTATCGGCGCGGCTTCGTGGACGAGGCGCCCCGCGAGATACACCTCGTCGACCCGGACGTCGAGCAGTTCGTCCACCGGGCAGGCGAAGGGGTCGCGGTCCAGGACGACGACGTCCGCGTACTTGCCCGCCTCCAGAGAGCCGTAGCGGTCGCCCTCGCCGAGCGTCCGGGCGGCGTTGATCGTGTGCATGCGCAGGGCCTCGTCGAGGGTGATCTCCTGCTCCGCGTCGAGGATTTCGCCCAGGAACGACCGGCGCCGCAGGGTGCACCAGATGCTGAAGAAGGGGTTCGTCGCGCGCTCCTCGGAGCCGATCCAGACGTCCGAACTGCCGGTGATCGGCCAGCCCTCGTCCAGCAGGCGCCGGAACGGGAAGCGGCCGAGCCGGCCGTAGTCGCCGAGGTAGGCGGGGAAGAAGTCGCCGAAGGTGTACAGGAACACCGGCTGCGGGACGGGGATGATGCCCGCCTTGCGCCACAGCGCGGTCGCCGCCGGGTCCGGAAGGAAGTTGCCGGCGTGCTCGACGCGGGGAGCGGGGACCCCGGCGGGGGCGCCGCCCGCGGCGGCGACGGCCTCGCAGACCTCGTCCTGGGCGCGGTCGCCGTTGGCGTGGACGGCGAGCTGGAGGCCGGCCTCCGCCGTGCGGCGCAGCGCCTCGCCGATCTGATCCGGGCTCAGGGCCACCTCGCCGCAGTGGTGGTGGCCGGCGTGGTCGTCGTTGACATAGGGCTGTTTGACGGCGGCGCTGGCGGCGGAGTAGCCGCCGTCGGCGAACATCTTGACGCCGTGGACGCGCAGCAGTTGCTCGGGAGTCTTGAGGTCCAGCCACTCGCGGTGGGCGCAGGCCTCGTCCAGGGAGACCGTGCCGGGGGCCCAGAGGTAGATCCGCAGCCGGGCGCCCAGCTCGCCGTCCTGGTGCAGGCGGTCCATGGCACGCAGTCCGTCCACCGATTCGGAGATCTCGCCGATGGTGGTCACCCCGTGGGCCGTGAACAGCTCGCGCACGCCGCGCTCGATGGCGTGGTGCAGCGCGTCGCCGGAGAGCCGGGGGAGCGGCAGGAGGTTGTCCATCTCCTTGACGACGCCGGTGGGTTCCCCTGTCTCGTCCCGCAGGACCGTGGGCAGTCCGGTGATGCTGTAGTCGGCCTCGCGGTAGTCGCGGTCGATGCCGGCCAGCTCCAGGCCGCGGCTGTTGAGGACGGTGATGTGGCCCCCGGCGCGTACGGCGATGGCCACCTCGGTGCTGACCGAGTCGAGTTCGGCGCGGGTCGGCAGGCGCTTGTCGGTGAGCTTCTGGTCGAAGAAGAGGTTGGCCTGGCCGACCAGCCAGCCGTCGACCGCCTCGTCGAGGTGTGCGCGGAGGGTGGCGAGGACGTCGGCGACGGAGCCGCAGCGCGGCGCCCGGCAGTCGACGGTCTGGTAGTGCGTACGGGCGGCGACCTCCATATGGGCGTGCACGTCGACGAAGCCCGGCATGACGGGACGGCCGCCGACGTCGTGCACCCGGGTGCCGGGACCGATGTGGGCGCCGGCGTCCTCCTTGGGGCCGGTGGCGACGACGACCCCGTCCCGTACGGCGACGAAGCCGGGGCCCATCGGCTCGCCCTCGGTCATCCGGATCACCTTGTCCGAGATCAGGACGAGTTCCGCGGTGCCCTCGCTCATGTACGCCTCCTCGATGGTCCGCCCGACGGGGCTGTCGTTGAAGCGGGAACGTAATCGCGCACTGCACCGCATGTCAATGACTAATTCAACCCGCTGGGTCGTTGTGCATAACGAAATCAACCCTTGACAGCGCACCCGATGACTGATTCCGTTCGGGCACCGCGAAGTGTGCGGCCTTTCCGCCACCGCTCGCCCGGTGATCTCCCACGGCATCGCCGTACCGGACACCGCGTCCGGACATCCGCACCCGTCACTTCTGCATGGAGGCTCCATGTCATCGCCCACCCGTCACGCCGAAATCGCCGGCGGCGGCCTGGCCGGCCTGACCACGGCGACCGCCCTGGCCCAGCGCGGCTGGAGCGTGCGCCTGCACGAGCGCGGCCGTGAGCTGCGCGAGATCGGCGCCGGCATCTTCATGTGGGAGAACGCCCTGCGCGTCCTCGAGGAGATCGGCGCCTTCGACGAGGCCGTCCACCGCGCCGAACGCATCGACAGCTGGCGGCTGTACGACGAGCGGCAACGCCGGCTCCAGGACGACTGGATGAAGGGCGGCGACACCCGCCTGTACACCGTGCTGCGCCCCGACCTGCACCGGGC
The DNA here is from genome assembly GCF_051903975.1 of Streptomyces sp. P9-2. Lineage (NCBI taxonomy): Bacteria > Bacillati > Actinomycetota > Actinomycetes > Kitasatosporales > Streptomycetaceae > Streptomyces > Streptomyces sp. P9-2. The sequence goes on along the minus strand of NZ_CP192633.1, from coordinate 313,429 downwards.
GCTCGCCAACGCGGCCACCAGGGCCGGGGTCGAGATCGTCACCGACTCGCTGGTCGCGGGCGCCAACCCCGAGGGCGAGCTGATCCTGGAGAGCGGCAAGGTCCTCAAGGCCGACCTCGTCGTCGGCGCGGACGGCGTCGGCTCGCCCGTGCGCAACTCGGTCGGTCTGAACCTCGTCGTCCGCGACCTGGAGGACGGCTGCATGCGCAGCCTCATCCCCCGGCTGCCGCACGACCCCGTCGACAACGCCCTGGAGTACTGGAACGGCGGCCGGCGCGTGGGCGTCGTCCCCGTCACCCCCGACCAGGTCTACATCTACACCTGCTGCCCCTCCAGCGACCTCCTCGGGCGCCAGCGGCCGTTCAACAAGGAGTCCTGGACCGAGTCGTTCCCGCACCTGCGGAGCATCTTCGACCGCATCCCGGACGTCTCCCGCTGGGCCTCCTTCTCCGACGTCCGCTGCCACCGCTGGGTCAACGGGCACGTCGCCCTCGTCGGCGACGCCGCCAGCGCCATGTCGCCCAACCTCGGACAGGCCGCCTGCCTGGCCATGACCAACGGCTACGGCCTCGCCCTGATGCTGGAGGGCCGGACCGAGGTGCCCAGCGGGCTGCTCGCCTGGGAGGCGCGCCAGCGTCCCGTCACCGACGCGACCCAGCGCTACTCCCGGCTGTACGGCCGCGTCGGCACCCGCTGGCCGCGCCCCGTCGCCGACGTCCGCTCCGCCCTGGTCTGGGCGGCCGGACGCTCCAAGCGCTGGCAGGAGCGGGTCAACGTCGCCGCGCACCAGGGCGCCGAGTCCGTCCGCCCCAGCCTCCGCCGGGCCGGCTGACCCACCCGTACGGACAGGGCGCCGCACCGCTCGCGGCGCCCCTCCCGCCGAGCACCACCCACCCCCACGGAACCAAGGACCCTTTGAGCATCATGCAGACAGCAGGAGGAAACCGTTATGGCACACAATCCCTCGGGTGCCTTGATGGACGGTGTGGAGAGGCGGTCGATCGACCACGTCCCCTCCACTGAGCGACACGGCAAGGCGTGGCACCAGGGCCCGTTCTGGCTGACCGGCGGCTTCATGCTGCCGTCCATGCTGATCGGTTTCCTCGGCCCGTCCATGGGGCTGGGGATGGGCTGGTCGCTGATCGCCGTCGTCTCCGGCATGGCGTTCGGCACGCTGTTCATGGCGCTGCACGCCAACCAGGGCCCCCGCCTCGGCCTCCCCCAGATGATCCAGTCGCGGGCCCAGTTCGGCTCGCGCGGAGCGATCTTCCCGTTGGCCATGGCCGTCTTCATCTACGTCGGCTACAACGTCTTCCAGATGGTGCTCGCCGGCGACGCGCTGTCGATGTTCCTGCCCGGCCAGAAGATCTGGTACGTCGTCCTCGCGGTGGTGGCGGTCGTGATCGCCGTCGTCGGGCACGACCTCCTGCACACCGTGCAGCGCTATTTCAGCTACCTCACCATGACGATCTTCGCGGTCGTCACCGTCGCGGCCGTCCTGCACTACCCGATGAGCGACGCGACTCCCGTCGCCACCGGGTTCTCCGGCGCCGCCTTCCTCGCCCAGTTCGCCGCGGCGGGCGGCTACCAGATCAGCTACGGCATCTACGTCTCGGACTACTCCCGCTACCTCCCCGAGAACATCCCCGACGGCAAGCTGATCGGCTGGACGTTCCTCGGCGGCTTCACCGGCGCCGCCTGGCTCGGCAGCCTCGGCGCGATCTTCGCCTCCTACGTCCCCGCGCCGGACGCGCTGCGCCAGCTGCACCTCGTCGGCGACACCGTCTTCCCCGGATTCGGCGCGGTCGCGGTCCTCGCCACCCTGCCGGCGCTGATCGGCACCTCCGGCGTCAACGCCTACGGGGCGATGCTCAGCGCCACCACGGTCCTGGACGGCGTCAGGCGCGTGAACCCCACCCTGCGGCTCCGCGTCGTCGGCGTGTGCGCGGTGGGCGCGGTGGGACTGGGCATCACCCTGAGCATGCCCGCCGCCTACATGGACAGCTTCCACACGTTCATCGCCGTCATGTGCTACCTGCTGGTGCCGTGGACCGCCGTGAACCTCGTGGACTTCTACGTGGTCCGGCGCGGCCGCTACGCCATCGCCGACATCATCGACCCGCACGGCGCCTACGGCCACTGGGCCTGGCGGGGATTGACCGCCTACTTCGGCGGCTTCGTGTCCATGATCCCCTTCGTCACCCTCAGCTTCTACACGGGCCCGGTGACGAAGGCCCTCGGCGGCGCCGACCTGGCGTTCGTCGTCGGACTCCTCGTCTCCGGGGTGCTCTACTACGTCCTCGCGCGGGGCGTCGAGCAGCACGACGCCTCCCTCCCCGCCGAGGAGGTGCGCGTCCCCGCGTAGGGACGCGCCCCGCGCCCGGCCCGTGCGGGGGCCGGGCGCGGCCGTGCGGTGATTACGACCCTTCGCCCGGCCCCCGCTGCCATATGGAGGGCTCCTTCTCGGGTTCGGCCCGGCCGACGGCTCCGGCCCAGGTCACCCCGGGCGGCGCGCTCACGTGCACCGTTCCGGCCAGGTGGGAGGTCGAGACGGCGAACTCGCCGCCCTTCGCGATGAGTTCCCCTCGGTCGCACTCGACCGGGAAGGCCGCGCGCAGCACGGGTATCCGCACCTGAAGGGTCCCGGTGCCCTGGCACTCGAAGGAGACGCTCACCGGAAGGTCCCGGCCGCCGGCCGCGTAGTCGAAGACCGCGCTGCCGCGGGCGGGGCCGTACGTGCCGACCGGGTTGCCGAATTCCGGCACGGACACCGTGGCGGTCGGCAAGGGGCCGGGGCGGGTGCTGGAAGCGGCGGCCGGAGGCGATGGGGCCGGGGGCTCGGCCGTGGCCTCCTCCGACGCGCAGCCGACGGCCGCCGAGAGCAGGAGGAGTACGGCCGCGCCGCGGGCGTGGTTCATCTGACCGCCAAGGTGTCGTAGAAGTCGGCGAGGGACTGTGCCGTGGGGGTGGGGTGGTCGACCATGGGGCTGTGGCCGGCGCCCTCGACCACCGTGCGGCGGGCCCTCAGGCGGCGGGCCATGGCGTCGAGGCCGGGGACCGGCCAGGTGTCGTCGTGCGAACCGGAGAGTACGTGGAACGGCAGCGGTACGGCGGCCAGTTCCGCGACCCGGTCCGGCTCCGCGCACAACTGACGCCCGGTGGCCAGCAGTTGGGCGGGCTTGGTGGACAGCCAGCGTGTCCGGAGCTGCTCCGGGCCGCCGATTCCCCGCGCCGGGCCGCCCACTTCCTCCGGCGGGCCCATCGCCAGGATCGCCTCCCAGCACTCCTCCATCGTCATCACCGCGAGGGCGTCCCGCAGCAGCGTCACCCGCTGCTCCTGCGAGAGGGAGACGCGCGCGGCGCCCGAGGAGACGAGCGTCAGCGAGCGGAAGGGGGTGTGGTCCAGCAGCACGGCCGCGCGGGCGATCTGACCGCCCATCGAATGGCCCACGAGATGCACGGGCGTGTCGAACGCGCGCGCCTGCGCCAGCACGTCCTTCGCCAACTCGTCCTGCGCGTAGGCGGATTCGTCGTCGGCGGGGCCGTCCGAGCCGTGCTGGCCGCGGCCGTCCACGGCGACGGTCCGGTAGCCGAGCGCGGCGAGCGGTTCGAGGACCAGCGTGAAGTCCTCCTTGCTGCCGGTGTAGCCGGGCAGCATCAGCATGGTTCCCCGCACCGGGACACCTGCGGGCGGCGGCACGTCCAGGACGGCGAACTCGCCCCGCGCGGTGGCGAGCCGGCGAGGGCGCAGTTCGGGGAGGCGAGGGGGGGAGAAGGCGCTGATCACCCGGGTGAGGGTAGCGGGTGCGCACATGCCGACGGCCCGGCCCCCACGAGCGGGGACCGGGCCGTCGGGCGTCGGTGCGGCGTCAGCTCTCCGCGGAGTCCGCGGGAGCCGCGGCCTTACGGGTGCGGCGCGCCTTCGGCTCCGCCGTCTCCGTGGCCTCCGGCGCGGACGCGGCGGCCTCGGCGACCTCCCCTTCCGGGGTGGTCTGCGCGGGCACCGTCTTGCGGGTGCGACGCGGCTTGGCCTCGACGGCCTCGGCGGTGTCCACGGCGGCCTCGGCCTTCCTGGCCGCGGTCTTCCGCGTGCGCTTCGGCTTCTCCTCGGCCTCCGGCGCAGACTGCGCCGGGATCTCCACGGCCTCGGCCTCGGCGGCCTTACGGGTCCGGCGACGCGGCTTGGCCTCGACGGCCTCGGCCGTGTCGACGGCGGCCTCGGCCTTCTTGGCGGCGGTCTTCCGCACGCGCTTCGGCTTCTCCTCGGCCACGGGGGCCTCGGTCGCGACGTCCGCCTCGGCCGCGACCGCCTTCTTGCGGGTGCGGCGCGGCTTGGTCTCGGCCTCGGCGGGCGCCTCGACGGTGTCGACGGCGGCCTCCGCCTTCGCGGCGGCCTTGCGCGTGCGCTTCGGGGCGGCCTCGGCCGTCTCCGTCGCGCCCTCGGCGGTGGCGACCGCCGTCTCGGCGGCCTCGGCCGCCTTGCGGGTACGGCGACGGCGCGGCGCGGCCTCCTCCGCCGGGACGGGCTCCGCCACGACGGGCTCGGATGCGGGCGCCGGAACCGACGGCTGCTCCGTCACGGCCGGGGCTTGCTCGGCCGACCGGCGCGTGCGGCGACGGCGCGGCTTCTCGGCGGCCTCGGTGACCTCGGCGGTCTCCACCGACGGGCCCTCGACGGTGTCGACGGCGGTCTCGGCGGCCGCCTGCTCGACGGTGCCCACGGCGGAGGGGGCCCCGCCACGGGTGCGGCGGCGACGGCGCGGGGTGCGCGACGCCTCGCCGGCCTCCGCCTCCCCGGCGCCCACGGCGGCCTGCGCGGCAGGGTGCTGGCCCGCCGCGTCGAGCGGCGCCCCGCCACGGGTACGGCGACGGCGACGCGGCGTACGCGAGGACGCCTCACGCTCGTCGGAACGCTCGGAACGCTCGGAACGCTCGGAACGCCCGGACCGGTCGTCACGGGAACCGCGGCGCCCGTCACGGCTGTCCCGGCCTCCGCGGCCACGCGGACCACGGCCGCCGACCTCGCCGAGGTCCTCGATCTCCTCCGCGTCCAGACCGGCCCGGGTGCGCTCGGAGCGGGGCAGGGTGCCCTTGGTGCCCTCGGGAATGCTCAGGTCCGTGTACAGGTGCGGGGAGGTGGAGTACGTCTCCGCCGGGTCGCCCAGACCCAGGTCCAGCGCCTTGTTGATCAGCTGCCAGCGCGGGATGTCGTCCCAGTCGACCAGCGTGATCGCCGTACCCTTCGCACCCGCGCGGCCGGTGCGGCCGATGCGGTGCAGGTACGTCTTCTCGTCCTCGGGCGTCTGGTAGTTGATGACGTGCGTGACGCCCTCGACGTCGATGCCGCGCGCGGCGACGTCGGTGCAGACGAGCACGTCCACCTTGCCGTTGCGGAAGGCGCGCAGCGCCTGCTCGCGGGCGCCCTGGCCGAGGTCGCCGTGGACCGCGCCGGAGGCGAAGCCGCGCTGCTTGAGCTGGTCGGCCAGGTCGGCGGCGGTGCGCTTGGTGCGGCAGAAGATCATGGCCAGGCCACGGCCGTCGGCCTGCAGTATCCGCGCGACCATCTCGGGCTTGTCCATGTTGTGCGCGCGGTAGACGAACTGCTTGGTGTTCGCGACCGTCGCGCCCTCGTCGTCCGGCGCGGTGGCGCGGATGTGCGTGGGCTGCGACATGTAGCGGCGGGCCAGACCGATGACCGCGCCCGGCATGGTGGCCGAGAACAGCATGGTCTGCCGCTTCGCCGGAAGCAGGTTGATGATCTTCTCGACGTCGGGCAGGAAGCCCAGGTCGAGCATCTCGTCGGCCTCGTCCAGGACGAGGGCCTTGACGTGGGACAGGTTGAGCTTCTTCTGTCCGGCGAGGTCGAGCAGGCGGCCCGGGGTGCCGACGATCACGTCGACGCCCTTCTTCAGCGCCTCGACCTGGGGCTCGTAGGCACGGCCGCCGTAGATCGCGGTGACGCGCACGTTGCGCACCTTGCCGGCGGTCAGCAGGTCGTTGGTGACCTGCGTGCACAGCTCGCGGGTGGGGACGACGACCAGCGCCTGCGGCGTGTCGGTGAGGTCCTCGGGCTTGGCGCGGCCCGCCTCGACGTCGGCGGGGACGGTGACCCGCTCGAGGAGCGGGAGGCCGAAGCCGAGCGTCTTGCCGGTGCCGGTCTTGGCCTGGCCGATGACGTCCGTGCCCGTGAGGGCCACGGGGAGCGTCATCTCCTGGATGGGGAAGGGGGTGATGATGCCGACGGCTTCAAGGGCTTCGGCTGTCTCGGGAAGGATCCCGAGCTCTCGGAACGTCGTAGTCAGGGTGCTGCCTCTTCTGTGTGCGCGGTGCGAGGCGAGCGCGGGGGTCGTGTAGGGACCGTGCCGGGGACGACGGCTGCCATACGGTCGGAGCCGTAGGACACGGGACCACTGCCGACGCTCGAGCGCTCGTACCGCTGAGGTGTCCCTCCGCATTACGTACGCGATGTGCCGTACGAACAGAGGGCTGTCGGGTCGGAGCCGATCGGGCCACCGACCGGGCATCCTCATACATGCGGCCCGTCGAACACATCCGAGAACGTCAGAGTGTTCAGCAGGCGCATTACCACCATACCCCGGATTCGCGCACACGCCATGGCCGATTTGGTCACGTAGTCGTCGTCACACTGATCGACCAGGACCTTCCGGGGCAGGCCGAGCGGGCTATTGTGCGCTGCATGACGAGCTCTGACAGCCCTGACAACGCCGCGGAAAACCCCGAGACCCCTGCCGCGCGGACCGGCGTCGCCGCCATGGACTGGGCGGCCGCCTCCGCCGACCCCCAGTACCGTGCCGCTGTCGTGGATCTGCTCGGCGCGCTCGCGTACGGGGAGCTGGCGGCGTTCGAGCGGCTCGCGGAGGACGCCAAGCTGGCGCCGACGATGGCGGACAAGGCGGAGCTGGCGAAGATGGCCTCGGCCGAGTTCCACCACTTCGAGCGGCTGCGGGACCGGCTGGCCGAGATCGGCGAGGAGCCGACGCAGGCCATGGAGCCGTTCGTCGCCGCCTACGACGGCTTCCACAAGCAGACGGCGCCGTCCGACTGGCTGGAGGGCCTGGTCAAGGCGTACGTGGGCGACTCCATCGCCAGCGACTTCTACCGCGAGGTCGCGGCGCGCCTGGACTCCGACACCCGCGCGCTGGTCCTGGCCGTCCTGGACGACACGGGGCACGGTGGCTTCGCCGTGGAGAAGGTGCGTGCGGCCATCGAGGCCGACCCGCGCGTCGGCGGCCGGCTCGCCCTGTGGGCCCGCCGGCTGATGGGCGAGGCCCTCTCCCAGTCCCAGCGCGTGGTCGCCGACCGCGACGCCCTGTCGACGATGCTCGTGGGCGGCGTGGCGGACGGCTTCGACCTGGCGGAGGTGGGCCGCATGTTCTCGCGCATCACGGAGGCCCACACGAAGCGGATGGCGGCACTGGGCTTGGCGGCCTGACGGCCGCCGCCCCCCTGTGCGGCCGCTTCGGCCGGACGGCCCTTGAGGTTGCGCCTCGGGCGGCGGCGGGACCGATGATGCTGCTGTCCGAGGGCCGGCGGGAGACCAACGGTGGCATCTGGGGGGACAGTCATCCCTCGGGCGGGGGCGCGCGGAAGCCGCTTCGGCCGGACGGCCCCTGAGGCTGCGCCTCGGGCGGCGGCGGGACGGAAGCTGTTGTCCGAGGACGGCGGCCGAGCCGGTGGAGCAGGCCGACGCCGATCAGCGGGAGGCAGCGGGACGTCGGCGATTCGGCGGCACCCACCGAGGCGGCTGTCGCCCCTCGGACGGACGGTGCCCGACCGGAGAGGCGGGCGTCCGCCCAGCAGGGCGGTGGTAGTGGTCCGGCGCTCGGCCGGAGACGTGGGGGTGCCGGGAGGTAGCGGGTCGGTCTGCCGTGGTGACAGTGGCACCCGGGGCGGACGGTGCCCGACCGGAGAGGCGGGCGTCCGCCCAGCAGGGCGGTGGTAGTGGTCCGGCGCTCGGCCGGAGACGTGAGGGCGCCGGGAGGCAGCGGGCGGGCCTCTTGTGGTGACAGGCGCACCCGGGCGGACGGTGGCCCGGACCGGAGGCGGGCGTCCGCGCCGCAGGGCCCGGTGCTCGGCCGAAGGTGTGGGGCGACCGCCCTCCGAGGGCGGTCAGGCCGTTGCCGAGTGGCGAAGTCTTCCCGCGGGGCGCAGCAGCAGGGAGAGGGAGGCGGTCGAGACGATCGCCGCTCCCAGCAGCATCGTCAGCAGATTGCCCGCGTCCAGCGCGGTGTTCATGACGAAGGCGCCGAACAGCGCCCCCGCCACTCCGGTCGCCAGCACGAGGGCGCGCCGGGGGAGCCGGTGGGACAGGCGGTGGTACGCCCCCCACGCCAGGGCCAGGCCGAGAATCGCGGAGCTGATGGCTTCCAGAAGCATGTCGGGGGTCCCTCCCACACGGCCGGCCTGCTCGTCCATGTCTTGGTCCTGTCCCGGTTTACCCCTGACCTGCGGAATCCAATCCTCCCCACACGGCCCCGCCTGTAGGCCGTCCGGAGGTTTCTCCGGGGGTTCCCGAGATTCCGAGGTGCGCACGCCCTGACGCACGCGGAAGGGCCCGGCGGTGACAACCGCCGGGCCCTTCCTCCACGCGTACAGCCCTACAGCGCGCCGAAACCCACCTTGCGCGGGGCCGGCTCACCGATCTCGACGTAGGCGAGACGGTCGGCCGGGACCAGGATCTTGCGGCCGTGCTCGTCCACGAGGCTCAGCAGCTGCGACTTCCCGGCCAGCGCCTCGGCCACCACGCGCTCGACCTCCTCGGCGCTCTGACCGCTCTCCAGAACGATCTCGCGGGGCGCGTGCTGCACGCCGATCTTGACCTCCACGGCTATGTCCCTCCGACGGTCAGTGAAGTGCGCGACCTTCCGCGCCGTACCTGCACACATTAGCCCGGTGAGGGGATCCCCACGCTCCGCCCGGCAACGCCAACAGCGAACAGCCGACGGGAACAGACGAACCCGTCGGCCGCGCCGCTCAGTGCTGCTGGTCGCTCCCGTGCAGCGGGAACCCGGCGATGCCCCGCCACGCCAGCGAGGTCAGCAGCGCGACCGCCTGGTCGCGCGGCACGCTGCGGTCGCTGTGCAGCCACGACCGCGCCACCACCTGGGCCAGCCCGCCGAGCCCCGACGCCAGCAGCATCGACTCCGCGCGCGACAGACCCGTGTCCTCGGCGATGACGTCGCAGATGGCCTCCGCGCAGTCGTTGGTGACCTTGTCGACCCGCTCGCGCACGGCGGGCTCGTTCGTCAGGTCCGACTCGAAGACCAGGCGGAACGCGCCGCCGTCGTCCTCGACGTACGCGAAGTAGGCGTCCATGGTCGCCCGTACACGCTGCTTGTTGTCCGACGTCGACGCCAGCGCCTGCCGCACCGACTGGATCAGCGCCTCGCAGTGCTGGTCCAGCAGCGCCAGGTACAGGTCGAGCTTGCCGGGGAAGTGCTGGTAGAGCACCGGCTTGCTGACACCCGCGCGCTCGGCGATGTCGTCCATCGCCGCCGCGTGGTAGCCCTGCGCGACGAAGACCTCCTGGGCGGCGCCCAGCAACTGGTTCCGTCGGGCACGGCGCGGAAGGCGTGTACCCCTCGGGCGTACCGCGTCCGTCTGCTCGATGGCTGTCACGCCGCCTCCCATTGTCGTCCACATGCGGGATCAGCCGCGTCGCCATCGTACTTTTCGGTAATCCTGATGTGCGCGGTGCACGTGCAGAATTTCACGGACCGGACAGCGGGAGAACCCGTACGGACGGTTTCAGGAACTGTCAGAGCGGGCAAAACGCGTCCCCTTCCGGCGGTCGCCTCACCGATAGTCGTCCTCGTCGAGCTGGACGACGCGCGCCTGTTCCACCAGATCCGCCTCGTTCGCGCGGTCGGGGTCGACCTCCTCCAGCGGGTCGTCCTCCTGAGGCCGTACCTCCGTCTGCTGCTCGGCCGCGTCGACCTCCGGCGCCTCGACGTCGTACTCCTCACCCTCCTGCACGTCCTCGTCCTCCTCGAACGTCTCGGGGTCGGTCGGATCCACGGCCATCGCTGGGCTCCCTTCCTGGTCACGCCCCTGGGACACGCAGGGGCCACGTACGGGTGCCCTCTCCACGAGCCTAGGAGACACCCGATTTCGACGCCATGCCATCCTGTGACGCCGAACACATGAGCCAGGGCGTGATCGTCTCGTAACATTGCCGCATGTCTTCGACCGAGCTGCCGTCCGTGCCGCCGACCAGCGTGCTGCCCGAACCGGCGGCGGTCAGGGTGGCCGAGGGCGAGCGGCTGCGGTCGGTGCGGGTGCCCGGCGCGACGTTCACGGTCAGATCCCGGCCGCCGGCCCGCGAAGGACTCCCGCCCGCCTTCTACGTCCACGGACTCGGCGGCTCGTCACTCAACTGGTCGCCTCTCATGGCCCTGCTGGACGACGCCGTGGACAGCGAGGCCGTGGACCTCCCCGGCTTCGGCGACTCCCCGCCGCCGGACGACGGCGACTACTCGATCACCGCGCACGCACGCGCGGTGATCCGCTGTCTGGAGGCGTCCGGCCGCGGCCCCGTGCACCTCTTCGGCAACTCCCTCGGCGGCGCGGTCGCCACCCGGGTCGCCGCCGTGCGCCCCGACCTGGTCCGCACCCTCACACTCGTCTCCCCGGCGCTGCCGGAGTTGCGCGTGCAGCGGTCCGCCGTCCCCACCGGACTGCTGGCCGTGCCCGGCGTCGCACTCCTGTTCACCCGGCTCACCCGTGGGTGGACGGCCGAGCAGCGCGTCCGCGGCGTCCTGAACCTCTGCTACGGCGACCCCTCACGGGTGACGCCGGAAGGCTTCCGGCACGCCGTGCGGGAGATGGAGCGGCGGCAGCGGCTGCCGTACTTCTGGGACGCGATGGCGCGCTCCGCGCGGGGCCTCGTCAGCGCCTACATGCTCGGTGGCCAGCAAGGACTGTGGCGTCAGGCCGAGCGGGTGCTCGCGCCGACCCTGCTGATCTACGGCGGCCGCGACCAGCTCGTCGGCTTCCGCATGGCGCAGCGCGCCGCCCGTCACTTCCGGGGCTCCCGGCTTGTGACACTCCCGGACGCGGGCCACGTCGCGATGATGGAGTATCCCGAGACCGTGGCGTCGGCGTTCCGTGAACTCCTGAGGGATGCGGCGGATCCCGCGGGCGGGGGCGATACTGTGCAGCCGGACGCACAGGGCGATCCGGGTCCGTCCGCCGACACCGGCGGCCCGACCGCCACGACCGAGACGACGAGGGGCTGAGGCGCGACGTGGGACGCCACAGCCGGCGCGGCCCCGCCCCCAAGGGCGACACCACCGCGGACACCGCCGCCCCCGCCGCCGCACGCGGCGTACGTGACGCCCCCGAGGCGCGGTACGACGACCGGTGGGACGCCGGCCAGGACGCGGCACGGCCGCGGCAGCAGACGCAGGGCGCTCCGGGGTACGGCGCACCGCCCCAGGGCACCCCGCCGCACGGCACCCCGGTGCACGGGTACGGGGCGCCGGGACGCGGCAGGCCGGGGGCGGGCGTACCGCCCGTGCCGGACGGTTGGCAGCAGGACGGGACCCCGCCGCGCGGTGTGCCGCAGTACGGCGAGGGGACTCCCGCCCACGGATTCCCGCGTTCCGGGAACGCGGCTCCCCCTCAGGGCGCGCCTCGCCCCGGCGGGGGCACGCCTGCGCAGGGCGGGGCCCGGTACGGCGACGGAACTCCCGCACATGGCGTCCCCCGGTACGGGGACGCGGCTCCCGCACAGGGCGCGCCCCGCCCCGGCGGCGGCACCCCTCCGCAGGGCGGGGCCCGGTACGGCGACGGAACTCCGGCTCACGGTGTCCCCCGGTATGGGGACGGAACCCCTCCGCACGGTGTCCCGCGCTACGTGGACGGCACCCCCGCGCACGGCACCCCCCGGGTCCGCGGCGGACACCCCGAGCAGCAGGAGGCCGGGGGCGGCTGGGGCACCCCGCAAGGACGTACGGCCGCCGCGTACGGCGCGCCGGCCGCCGGGCAGGGCGTGCCGCTGCCGAGGCAGCGCCAGGCGCCCGCCGAGGGCCCGCGCCGCGACTACGTGGAGGCGTTCGACAAGAGCGACGACCTCTTCACCCCGCGCAAGCCCGCGACCGGCAGCCCCGCGGACGCGTACACCGCCGTCACCGAATGGGACAGCGCCGAGGCCACGGGTGTCCCGTCGGACACCGACGCCGTCGACGACGACGAGCCGCCGACGGGCGTCCCCGCGCAGGCCAAGGGCGGCAAGGGGCGCGCGTTCACCGGCATAGCGGCCGCCGCCGTCACCACCGTGCTGGCCGTCGTGGTCGCCGGGCAGGTCGCCGAGGAGCACGACAGTCCGGGCGTCCAGTCGCAGTCCGCCGGCGAGCAGGCGCGCGACGTGCGCGACTCCGCCTCCCGCGGCGACGACCGGGCCACGCCCGGGGCGCCCACCGCGAAGCCGCTCACGTACGAGCAGCAGATGGACCGCAAGTTCCCGCTGGCCGCCACGCGTGCGGGCACGGGCGAGTTCTACGCCGTCAAGGGGATCGACAAGGCGCCCGGCAAGGGGCGGAAGATCACCTACCGGGTGGATGTGGAGCGCGGGCTCGACCTGGACGGCGCGCTGTTCGCCGAGGCCGTGCACCGGACGCTCAACGACAGCCGCAGCTGGGCGCACGACGGACTCACCTTCGAGCGGATCGAGTCCGGCGAGGCCGAGTTCGTGATCACCCTGGCCAGCCCCGAGACGACCGCCGACTGGTGCGCCAAGTCGGGCCTCGACACCACCGAGGACAACGTCTCCTGCGACTCCGCGGCCACCGAACGCGTGCTGATCAACGCCTACCGCTGGGCGCAGGGCGCCGAGACGTACGGCGACAAGATGTTCGCCTACCGCCAGATGCTGATCAACCACGAGATCGGCCACCGCCTCGGCCACAACCACGTCACCTGTGACAAGAACGGCGACCTCGCCCCGGTGATGCAGCAGCAGACCAAGTTCCTCGAGTACGACGGAATCAGCTGCCGGCGCAACCCCTGGCCCTACCCGAAGGCCTGAACCTTCGGCTCTGAGGCGTAGGGGCGCGCGCCGGGCGGTGGTCCCGGAGCGGCGCGCGCCCGTCGTGCGCCGGTCTCAGCACGGCGAACGCGATCCGCGCGGGAAAGTTACGCCCGTTCACCCCTTTTGGTGGCGTGATGGACAACCGTCCATCGCGCCACCGTCCTGTCCGCATACGTTCGTCCCGCTGCGAGCCGCCGGGCCAACGGCGGCTCCCGACGGGAGAACGGGGGTGCACACGTGCGCATCGGACTGCTTACGGAGGGTGGCTATCCGTATGTGGGCGGTGAGGGCGGGGTGTGGTGCGACCGCCTGGTGCGCGGACTCGACCGACACGAGTTCGACGTCTACGCGTTCAGCACCGGCCAGGCCCAGGAGGACGCGGGCTGGGTCGAACTGCCGCCCCAGGTCCAGCGGGTGCGTACGGCGCCGCTGTGGACCGCCGAGGAGGACGGGGTCGTCCACGGCCGCCGCGCCCGCCGGCGTTTCACCGAGCACTACGGCGAACTGGCCGCCGCTCTCTGCGCGGCCCCGGAGCCCGGCACCGCCGAGAAGCCCCTCACCGCTGAGGCGGACCGTTTCACCAACGCGCTCCACGGGCTCGCCGAACTCGCCCGTGACGAGGGCGGACTGGTCGCCGCACTGCGCTCCGAACAGGCCGTACGCGCCCTGGAAAGCGCCTGTCGTGCGCCCGGAGCCCGCCGCACCGCGCACGAGGCCCGCGTCCCGGATCTGCTGGCCGTCGCCGACCACCTGGAACGCGCCCTGCGTCCCCTCTCGCTCGACTGGTACGAGCAGGACGGCCTCGGCGCCGTCGACCTCTGCCATGCCGCGTCGGGCGGCGTCGCCGCGATCCCCGGCCTGCTCGCCCGGCACTTCTTCGGCGTCCCGCTCCTGGTCACCGAGTACGGCGTGCGCCTGCGCACCCACTACCTCACGCGCCCCGACGCCTCACCCGCCGTACGGTCCCTGCTCGCCGCCTTCCACGGCCTGCTGACCGCCGAGACCTACCGCGCCGCCTCCTACCTCGTCCCCGGGAACGCCCACGCCCGCCGCTGGCAGGAGCGCTGCGGCGCCGACCGGGCCAAGCTGCGCACCATCTACCCGGGTCTGGACGCCACGCCCTTCACGCACGTCGGCGAGGAGGACCGGCCGGAGGACCGGAAGGACCGCGAGAAGGGCGAGAAGGGGGAGCGGCGCGAGAAGCGGGAGCACGCCGAGCCGCACACCCTCGTCTGGCTCGGCCGGGTGGAGCCCGCCAAGGACCTGGTCTCGCTGCTGCACGCCTTCGCGGAGGTCCGCGCGGCCGAGCCCGGCACCCGGCTGCGCATCGTCGGCCGCCCCTCCGGACCGGAGGGCGAGGCCTACCTCGGCCACTGCCGGGCCCTGGCCGCCCAGCTCTTCCCGGACGAGGCCGACGGCCCGCACGCCGTCGGACAGAACCCGGTGTCCTTCGAGGAACTCGGCGGCCCCGGCGCCGAGACCACCGCCGACGTCCACGCCGGCGGGACCGTCACCGTGCTCTCCAGCGTCGTCGAGGGGTTCCCGGTCGGGCTGATCGAGGCGATGTTCTGCGGACGCGCGACCGTCTCCACGGACGTCGGCGCGGTCGTCGAGGTGATCGGCGGTACCGGTCTCGTCGTACCGCCGCGCAATCCGCGGGCGCTCGCCGAGGCGTGCGTCTCGCTGCTGCGCGATCCCGACCGCCGTGCACGCCTCGGAGAGGCCGCGCGCGCCCGGGCGCTGGAGCTGTTCAGCGTCGAGCAGAACGTCGCGGCGTTCCACGGCCTCTACCTCGAGACCGTCGCACGGACCCCCGTGCACCGGCCCGTCCTCGACGCCGCCGGAGACCCGCAGCCCTTCGCCGCGCCCGCCGAGGCCCACGTCGCCGGCCACTGGACCGAACCCACCCCCCGCGCCGTCCCCACCTGGGCCGTGGAGACGCCGGAGCCCGTCACGGAGACCGTCCGATGACCGACCTGAACGAACTCGACCGCGGCGCCGCCCCCGGTGCGGCCGACCCGGTCAAGGTGCTGCTCCACCGCCACCGCGAGCTGTGCGAACGCGCCGTGGACCCGCTGGAGATCGCGGCGGGTCTGGAGGCCCACGGCATCACCGACCGCACCGCCGCCCGCTTCCGCCACCGCGACGTCTTCTCCCTCGCGGAGGAGCTCTACGCCCGCGTCCCGCGCGACGCCGACACCGCGACCGGCACAGCCGGCGCACCGGACGCCCCGGCCCGCGAGGGAGGCGGCCGCCGGTCCGTCACCCTGCTCCTCCTCCCGCTGCTGCCCGGCGCGCTGTGCGCCGCCGCGCCGGTGGCCCTGGCCCGCACAAACGGCCAGACCCGCCTGTACGCGGCCGCCGCCGGCGTGCTCGCCGTCGCCCTCGCCCTGCGCACCGCCCTGCGCCACGGGCCGCTGGCCCTCCCCGGCGGCCTCCCTTCACGGTCCACCACCGGCTCCTGGACGTGCTGGCTTCTCGCCTACGCCGTGCTGGGCGACGGCCTGCTGCGCACCGCGATCGCCGGCGGTCCCGACGGGCTGCCCGACGGCACCACGGGCGGTGACTGGCCCCTGGCCCTCGCGCCGCTCCTGGCCCTCACCCTCGCCGTCGCGCCCGCCACCTGGACGGCCGGCCTCTTCCTCGCTTACGCGCGCCGCAAGCTCGCCACCAGCCGCGGCCTGGAGGACTTCGCCGCCTCGGTCCGGCCCGTGCTGCTGGGGGCCGTCACCCTGTTCCTGGTGGCGCTGGCCGGGCTCGTCGCCCTCTGCGCGCCGTTCCTCGACGCGGAGCCCGTCTCCCCGGCGGTCCTCGCCCTGGGCGCCCTCCTCTTCGTCGCCCGTCTGCTCACCGTGCACGGCTTCACCCACGCCCCGCGCGTGATCCTCATGCTCACCGTGGTCGTCCAGGTGCTCGCGCCCGCCACCGTCTTCGCCGCCCGGCTGCCCGGCTGCGGTGCGCTGGGCGCACCGGTGGAGGCCCTCGCCGCCGCCTGGGGACCCACTGCCGTACCCGTCCTGACCTGCGGTGCGGGCGCCCTGACCCTGCTCGTGCACGCCTCCCGCACCCTCGCCCGCGCCTCGGCGCACCTGCGTCCGGAGCAGGCGCGGTGACCGGCCGCGACCGCCGTGCCGCCCGGACGGCCGCGGACCCCTCGACCCCCCTTGAAGGAGAACCTCGCATGACCTGCCGTCCCGTCACCGAACGCCGCGAAGGAGCCGACCGATGAGGGTCCTGCTGATCGGAGCCAACGGCTACATCGGCCGCTTCGTCGCCGACCGCCTGCTCGCCGACCCCGCCGTCCAGCTCACCGCCCTCGGCCGGGGTGACGACGCCGACGTCCGCTTCGACCTCGCCACCGGCAGCCCCGGCGCCCTCACCCGCTTCCTCGACGCCGTCCACCCCGGCGTCGTCATCAACTGCGCGGGCGCCACCCGCGGCGGTGCCCGCGAACTCACCCGGCACAACACCGTCGCCGTCGCCACCATCTGCGAGGCCCTGCGCCGCAGCGGCTGCGGAGCCCGGCTCGTCCAGATCGGCTGCGGCTCCGAGTACGGCCCCAGCCAGCCCGGCTCCTCCACCGCCGAGGACGCCGTCCCCCGCCCGGGCGGCCCGTACGGCGTCAGCAAGCTCGCCGCCACCGAACTGGTCCTCGGCTCCGGCCTGGACGCCGTGGTGCTGCGGGTCTTCTCGCCCGTCGGACCCGGCACCCCCGCCGGCTCCCCGCTCGGCCGGCTCGCCGAGGCGATGCGCCGCGCCATGCAGTCCGGCGACGGCGAACTGAAGCTCGGCGGGCTCGGCGCCCAGCGCGACTTCGTCGACGTCCGCGACGTGGCCCGCGCCGTGCACGCCGCCTCGCTCTCCGCCGCGCAGGGCGTCATCAACATCGGCTCAGGCCGCGCCGTCCGCCTCCGCGACGCCGCCGGGATCCTCGCCCGGGTGGCCGGCTACGGCGGCGCCCTCAACGAGCTCGACGGCCTGCCCCACCCCGGGCCCGTCCACGCCGCCCACACCGCCCACGCGACCCACCTGCGGGCCACCATCGGACACCCGCGCGCCGAGACGGACCACCACCCCACCGCCGCCTCGCCCGCCGTGTTCCCGTACCCCGACGGGTGCGGCGCCTGGCAGCAGGCCGACGTGCGCACCGCCCGCGACCGCCTCGGCTGGCGCCCCCGCATCAACCTCGAGGAGTCGCTCGCGGACATCTGGATGGAGGCGGCATGCCGTATCTGACCCGGACCAGACAGGGCCCCACCGCCACCGGGCTCGGCACCGGCCTCGGCGTCCCGGGCGTCGCCCACCCGCTCCTCGCACCCGACGAGTGGAACCGGCTGACCCGCCCCGGCACACCCCTGCACTGGGTGGTCCTCGACGTCGCCGACGGCCCCGGCGTCCAGCCCGACCCGCACTGCCTGGAGGCGGCCGGCCGGCTGCGCAACGCGGGC
Source organism: Streptomyces sp. P9-2 (assembly GCF_051903975.1). Classification (NCBI taxonomy): domain Bacteria; kingdom Bacillati; phylum Actinomycetota; class Actinomycetes; order Kitasatosporales; family Streptomycetaceae; genus Streptomyces; species Streptomyces sp. P9-2. Next base: position 295,930 of record NZ_CP192633.1, on the reverse strand, counting down.
GTACGCGTCCTCGGGCGCATCGACACCGCCTACGGGCTGCGCGGCTTCGGCGAGATCATCTCCGACGCCCACCGCTTCCTCGACTGGTACCAGGTCGACGGCTTCCTCCTCGACCGCTGCCCCTCCGGCCGCGAGGACCTGCCCGAGGTGCGGCGTACCGTCGCCACCCTGCGGGTGATCCACGAGGACGCCCACGTCGTCCTCGGGCACGGCACCCACCCGTACCCCGGCTACGCCGAGCACGCCGACCAGCTCGTCACCTACTCCGGTCCCTGGAGCGACTACCGCTGGTCCCAGGTGGCCGAGTGGACCGCCGATCATCCGCCCGAGCGGTTCTGCCACTTCGTGCACGGCGTGCCCCGGCCGCATCTGGAGGAGGCGCTGCGCATCGCCCGCTGGCAGGGCGCCGACACCATCTGGTTCACCGACCACTCCGACCGGGTTTCCGGCCGCGCCGGGCCGGCGGATCCATGGGGGCCGCTGCCCGGCTACTGGGACGACATCGTCTCGCGTGTCGGAACAGGTGTCTCGGAATGAAAAAGGGCATGGCAGTGTTGAGCCGAGAACAACCGTAGTGATTGACCGACCAACGGAGTCCCCGTGTCGTTGCCACCCCTGGTCGAGCCGGCCCCCGAGCTCACCGTAGACGAGGTCCGCAGGTACTCCCGCCACCTGATCATCCCCGACGTGGGCATGGACGGGCAGAAGCGGCTGAAGAACGCCAAGGTGCTCTTTGTGGGCGCCGGCGGCCTGGGTTCGCCGGGTCTGATGTACATGGCCGCAGCGGGCGTGGGCACGCTCGGCATCGTGGAGTTCGACGAGGTCGACGAGTCGAACCTGCAGCGCCAGATCATCCACAGCCAGTCCGACATCGGCCGCTCCAAGGCCGAGTCCGCCCGTGACACGGTCAAGGGGATCAACCCCTACGTGAACGTGGTCCTGCACGAGGAGCGGCTCGAGGCCGACAACGTGATGGACCTGTTCAGCCAGTACGACCTGATCGTCGACGGCACGGACAACTTCGCGACCCGCTACCTGGTCAACGACGCCTGCGTCCTGCTGAACAAGCCGTACGTCTGGGGTTCCATCTACCGTTTCGACGGCCAGGCCTCCGTCTTCTGGTCCGAGCACGGCCCCTGCTACCGCTGCCTCTACCCGGAGCCCCCGCCCCCCGGCATGGTCCCCTCCTGCGCCGAGGGCGGCGTCCTGGGCGTGCTCTGCGCGTCCATCGGTTCCATTCAGGCCAACGAGGCCATCAAGCTCCTGGCCGGCATCGGCGAACCCCTCGTCGGCCGCCTGATGATCTACGACGCCCTGGAGATGCAGTACCGCCAGGTCAAGGTCCGCAAGGACCCCGACTGCGCGATCTGCGGCGAGAACCCGACCGTCACCGAGCTCATCGACTACGAGGCCTTCTGCGGCGTCGTGTCCGAGGAGGCCCAGGCGGCGGCCGCCGACTCCACGATCACTCCCAAGCAGCTCAAGGAGTGGATGGACGACGGTGAGAACATCGAGCTCATCGACGTCCGCGAGCCGAACGAGTTCGAGATCGTGTCCATCCCGGGCGCCCGGCTGATCCCCAAGAACGAGTTCCTCATGGGCAACGCCCTGGAGAGCCTGCCGCAGGACAAGAAGATCGTCTTGAACTGCAAGACGGGTGTCCGCAGTGCGGAAGTCCTCGCGGTCCTGAAGTCCGCGGGCTTCTCCGACGCGGTCCACGTCGGCGGCGGCGTCATCGGCTGGGTGAACCAGATCGAGCCGGAGAAGCCGGTCTACTAGGCCGTACCGGCCGGAGCGGCCCTCGCGACCGCGCCGGACGTCACCGGGTCCTCGTCGGGGGCTCCGGGCACCACCTCGGGGTGTGCCTGGGGCCCCCGACGCCGTTTCGGTCAGCGCTGTTACGAGCAGACCTTGCCGTCCTGCGGCACCGTGGCGTCCAGCAGGTAGGCGTTCACCGTCGAGTCGACGCAGTCGCTGCCGCTGCCGTAGGCGCCGTGGCCCTCGCCCTTCCAGGTGAGCACCACCCCGACGCCCTCGCCCAGCTCGTCCGCCATCCGCCGCGCCCCCTCGTAGGGGGTGGCCGGGTCGCCCGTGTTGCCCACGACCAGGATCGGCTCCGCGCCCGGGGCGCTCACCTCCGGTGTCTCGAACTGGCCGGGCACCGGCCAGTCGTGGCACCAGCCCGCCGTGTCCCAGCCCAGGAACGGGCCGAAGACGGGGGAGAGCTTCTCGAACTCGGGCAGCAGCTTCTTCGTCTCCTCGACCGTCGGCCGCTGCCTGTCGTCCAGGCACGATATGACCCGCTGGGCGTGCGTCGTCGTGCCGTAGCTGCCCGAGGCGTCGCGCTCGTTGTACCCGTCGGCGAGGGCCAGCAGCTCCGTGCCGTCCCCGTCCTCGGCCGCCTCCAGCGCGCTGGTCAGCGCCGGCCAGCTGGACTCGCTGTAGAGCGGCAGCACGATGCCGATGATCGCCAGCGACTGCGTCAGCTCACGGCCGTCGGAGGACGTCGGCAACGGCTCGGCGTCGATCCGGTCCAGCAGGTCCGCGATCTCCCGCGAGCCCTCCTGCGGGTCACGTCCGGTGGACCGCAGGTAGTTGTCGAGGGCGGTCTGGAAGCCGCGGGTCTGGTTCTTGGCGTGGCCGATCGCGTCGGCCGTCGGGTCGACCACCGCGTCCAGCGTCATCCGGCCGACCTTGTCGGGGAAGAGGTGGGCGTAGACCCCGCCGAGTTCGGTGCCGTAGGAGATGCCGAAGTAGTGCATCCGGTCGTCGCCGAGGGCCTGCCGGATGCGGTCCATGTCACGGGCGGTGTCGGTGGTCGAGACGTGCGCCATCAGCTTCCCGGCGGCCTTCTGGCAGCCCTTGCCGAAGTCGGCCGCGTCCTCGAGGAAGACCCGCTCCTCCGCCGGGGTGTCCGGCGTCCAGTCCACGGAGGACTCGGCGGCCTCGATGGCCTTGTCGTCACGGCAGCGGACGCCGCCGCTCGCGCCCGTGCCGCGCGGGTCCCAGCTCACCAGGTCGTAGCGCTCGCGCAGATCGGCGGCCATGTCGGCGTAGGCGGGCAGGGTGGAGACGCCCGAGCCGCCCGGCCCGCCGAAGTTGAACAGCAGGGAGCCGATGCGGTCGTCGCCCGTCGCCTCGGCTCGGATGAGGGCGAGATCGATCGTCTCGCCGTCCGGCTTCGACCAGTCCAGCGGCACCTTCAGCGTGGCGCACCGCCACTCGTCGCCGGGCGCCGGGCCCTCTGCGGTCGCCTCGCAGCGCCCCCAGTCCAGTGCGGTACTGCCGTCGCTCCCCTTGTCGTCCTTGCCGGAGTCGTCCTTCGACGGTCCGCCCCCGCTGCAGCCGGCCGTCAGCAGTGCGGCGGCGGCGGTCAGGGCCGCCCATCGGGTGAACCGGGTCATCTGCCACATCCCCCCTCGTGGACCGTCCGCGTCGTGCGGCGAACGGCTGTCCCGACATCGTAGGCAGGTCCGGCGTCGGCCGGGGAGGCCTGTGGAAAACCCTCTGAGCTGGGCTTTCGTCGCCGGTCCTGCCGTAACCCCCCCCAGTTGTCGCGCGGCCGGGCGGGTCAGGGGCAGACCTCTCCGGCCTCCGGCACCTTGCCGTCCAGCAGATAGCCGTCGACCGCGTTCCGCACGCAGCGGTCGGCGCCGTTGTAGGCGCCGTGCCCCTCCCCGTCGTACGTGAGTTCCACGCCGACGCCCTCACCGAGCGCCCTCGCCATGCTGCGCGCGCCCTCGTACGGGGTGGCCGGGTCGCCGGTGTTGCCGATCACCAGGATCGGGGCCGCGTCCGGGGCGCTGACGTCCGGATGGTCGGCGACGCCCGGCACCGCCCAGTCGGTGCAGGTGATCATCCCCCAGGCCATGAAGTCCCCGAAGAGGGGAGAGGCCTTCCGGAACTGGGGCAGCAGTCGCTCCACGTCCTCCGGGGTGTAACGGGGCCTGGCGTCGGCGCAGTTGATGGCGACGTTGGCGGGCACCAGGTTGCTGTACTCGCCGTTCTCGCCGCGTCCGTTCATCGAGTCGGCCAGCACCATCAGGATCGTGCCGTCGCCGTCGTACGCCTGCTCCAGGCCGTCGGTGAGGAACGCCCAGAAGTCCTTCGAGTACAGGGCCTGCGCGATGCCGCTCGTCGCCATCGTCTCGGTGAGCTGGCGGGGGAAGACCCCCGGGATGGGCCGGCGGTCCAGGTCCCGCAGCAGCTTCGCGATGCGGTTCTCCACGTCCTGCACGCTGTCGCCGACGGGGCACTCCTCGACCTGGGAGACACAGTCCTCGGCGTAGTTGTCCAGGGCGCGCTGGAAGCCACGGGCCTGACCGAGCGAGGCCTGCTCGTAGTTCAGCGCCGGGTCGACGACCGCGTCGAACACCGCGCGGCCCACCTTGTCGGGGAAGAGGTGGGCGTAGACGCCGCCGAGTTCGGTGCCGTAGGAGATGCCGAAGTAGTGCAGCTTGTCGTCGCCGAGGACCTGGCGCATCAGGTCGAGGTCGCGGGCCGCGTCGGTGGTGCGCACATGCGGCAGCATCCGCCCGGAGTTGTCCTCGCACGCCTCGTTGAACTCCTTGGTGCTGTCCAGCAGTTCCGCGCGTTCGGCGCTGTCGTCGGGGGTGCCGTCCTGCTGGAAGTGCTCGTCGAGCTGCTGGTCGTCCTCGCAGGTGACGGGCGCGCTGCGGCCGACCCCGCGCGGGTCGAAGCTCACCAGGTCGTACCGGGTGCGCAGGGTGGCGTACTCCCGGCCGAACGCGGGGAGCGTGGTCACGCCGGAGCCGCCGGGGCCGCCGAAGTTGAAGAGCAGCGAGCCGATCCGCTCGCTCTCCGGGCCGCTCGTCCGGACGCGGATCAGCGCGAGGCCGATGGTGTCGCCGTCCGGGTCGTCCCAGTCCAGCGGCGTCTTGAGCGTCGCGCATTCCCACTGGCCCCGGGCGCCCGCCAACGGCGACGGCGACGCACCGCCGCCCTGGGCCTCGTCCGGCGCGGGGCAGGCCTTCCAGTCCAGCTTCTGCCGCGTCAGGTCCTGGGCCGGGTCGTCCCCCTCGGCACAGCCCGCCAGCAGCGCGGGCAGCAGAAGGGCACAGGCGGACAGGGCGGCTGCGCGGAGCCGGAAGGGGCGGGACATGTCCCCATCCTGCGGTCGCCCGCGGCGGCGCGCGCGGGGCACGGGCCGTCCGAGGGAGGGCCCCGCCCGGCCGGCGTCTCAGCCGGTCACAACGCCGCTTTGCGGGTGAGGTGGTTGAAGGCGAGCCAGCCCGGCAGCACGGGCAGCCACAGGGTCAGCAGCCGGTAGAGCAGCACGGCGGGCGCCGCGACCTCCTTGGGGAGGCCGACCGCGATCAGACCGACCGTCAGGGTGGCCTCCACGGCGCCCACACCGCCCGGTGTCGGCGCGGCGGACCCGAGGGCGTTGCCCGCGAGGAAGACGACGGCGACGCTGGCGATGCTCACCGAGGTCGACTCGTCGCCGAACGCCCGGATCGAGGCGTCCAGGCACATCACGAAGCAGGCGGTCAGCAGCAGCATGCCGCCGATGCCGGTGACGAGCTTCTGCGGCCGCTGCAGCACGTCGAGCATGCGCGGCACGACACCCGCGAACAGCGACCGCACGCGCGTGACGACGAACTTCCGCAGGAACGGCACCGAGGTCACCACGAGCACCAGCACCGCGACCGTCAGCAGACCCCCGATGACCGTCCGGGACGGCGACAGCGAAGGCGTCTTCTCGGTTCCGGTCAGATAACCGAACGCCAGCAGCATCAGGATGTGGCAGCCGAGCCCGAACAGCTGGGACGCGCCGACGCTCGCCACCGCGAGCCCCGGACGCACCCCCGCGCGCTGGAGGAACCGGGTGTTCAGCGCGACGCCGCCGACCGCGGCCGGGGCGACGATCTTCACGAAGGAGCCGGCGACCTGGGCCGCCACGGTGCGCAGGAACGGCACCCGCTCCGGCACGAACCCGAGCAGCGCCATCGCGGCCGCCACGTAGCTCAGCGCCGAGAACAGCACCGCCGCGGCCACCCAGCCCCACTCCGCGTTGGAGATCAGCGGGCCGAACTCGATGTGGGTGAGCTGCGTCAGCAGGAAGTACGCGCCGATCGCGCCCGCGATCAGGCTGATCAGCGTGCGCGGACGCACCCGCTCCAGCCGGGCCGGCTCGACCGGGGCCTGCGGCCTGATCCGCAGCACCTCCTGGCGGATCTGGCTGAGCAGATCCTCCTCGCGCGCCTCCTCCAGAGCTTCGTCGATGGCCCGCTTCTCGGCCCGCTGCTCCGCCCGTACGGCCTTCTTGTCCGCCTTGTCGAGCACGACGGGGCGGGACCCGTCGGCGTCGTCGGCGGGGGCGGGACGGGACTGGCGGGAGGCCTCAAGGACCGCCTCGCGTTCCCGCTCGGCGCGCTCCCGGGCGAGCCTGCGCAGCGTCGCGCGCGTGGAGCGGCTGAGCGCGATCGGCTGGAGCATCGGCAGACAGTCCGCGACGGCGTCGGGGCCGAGGACGCTCAGCGCGGAGGCCACCGTGCGTTCGGCGCCCACCCGCAGCCCCAGCGTCACCAGCAGCTGGGCGACGTCCATGCGCAGCAACAGGTCGCCGGCCGCGATCTCCCCGCCGCGCAGGTCGGTGAGGATCACCGTGCCGGAATGATCCACCAGGATGGCGTCGCCGACCAGCCTGCGGTGCGCGATACGGCGGGACTGCAGCGCCTTCACCTGGTGCCAGGTGTCGCGCAGCAGTTCATCGGTGATTTCCTCGTCGTCCAGGGAGTCCAGCGTGCGGCCGCCGGTGTGCTCGTAGACCAGCATCACCGCGTCGGGTCCCAGCTCCGAGGTGGCGATCAGCTTGGGCGCGTTGGCGCCGGCGGCGATGGCGGCGTAGGCCAGCAGGGCCTCCTGCTCCAGCGCCTGGCGCAGCGACTGCAGGCTGCGGCGGGTGGCGAAGCCGCGCAGCGCCAGGTTGCGCCACGCGCGGTAGAAGAAGCCCTGTGCCTGCTGCTCGCGGTCGACCACGGTGACGTCGAGGGGCGGGCCGTCCTCCAGGGTGACGAAGTAGCGCCGTCCCCGGTCGCCGCCCTCGGCCGCGTCGGCAGCCTCCTCGCGGGACGCGGTCACCGGGCGGAAGCCGACCGTCCGGAGCCCTGCCATCAGGGTGCGGCCGGTGGGCCGGACGTTGGGCGAGCCGACGGCGTAGAGCGTGCCGTAGGCGACGGTCCAGCCGATCAGCACGGTGAGGATGATCGAGAACGGGGTGGTGTACCCGGTGACCAGCATCGAGAAGGCGTCGAGCAGCAGCACCACCCACAGCACCGCGCGCCACCGCGGTCTGCGGGACATGCCGACGGCGGTCATGTACGCGATGACGGGTGCGAGATAGCCGTGCACCGGGTCCGTGAGCGCGTGGATGTCGCCGGGGGAAGGCTGGGTGAGCGCGTCCTGGATCGAGTCGGGGGCGGCCCGCGCGACCCACAGGTCCGTGGCGAGCGTCACTCCGTGCGCGAGCACGGCGGCGAGCACACCGTCGGCGATCCGCAGCCCGTCCCGCTTGATCAGGCGTTCGATCGCGAAGGCGACCGGGACCAGCAGGATCGCGATGCTGGAGGCCAGACCGGCGATCTTGATGAGCAGGTCGGGCGCCTGTCCGGTGCCCTTGTTGATGTCCTGTTCGAGACCCGAGGTGGTGCCGTGCGCGAACGCGGCGATCGCCAGCAGTACCACGACCGCGAGCACGCCGCCCACCAGCCGCATGAGGTCGGACGGGCGGTGCACGCGCGCGGGGAGCAGCGGTTCGTCGCCCTCCACCTCGTCGATGTGCGCGACGTCCCGGTGTGCGCCACCGGCCTCCTTCGCGGTGTCCGGGCGCGACGAGGCGTCAGGGGTGCCCTCCGTGTCCCCGGGGTGCGCACCCTGCTGCTTCATCGTCTCTTCTCGATCTCGTATCACCGGTCACCGCCCGCACGATGGTGGCATGCCGTACCGCCACAAGGGGGCATCAGGGTCCACAAGCGGGGCGGCACAGTCTGCCCGAAGCGGTGCTCCGGGGCGAGTCGCCCGCCCGTGTCCGCGGCCGCGCCGCGTTGTCGGTGGGGTGGGGCAGGATGGTCCGGATGAGCCAGGAGAGTCTTCCGTCCGACGGGGGTCCGGAGCACCCGGACGCCCTGCCCGCGTACGCCGAGCGGGTCCTGGAGGTCGCCGAGCTGATCCCGCCGGGGCGTGTCATGACGTACGGGGACGTGGCCGAGTGGCTGGGGGAGGGCGGGCCCCGGCAGGTGGGGCGCGTGATGGCGCTCTACGGCGGGGCCGTGCCCTGGTGGCGCGTGGTCCGCGCGGACGGCGTGCTGCTGCCGGGCCACGAGCTGCGTGCCCTCGGTCACTACCGCGCGGAGGGCACACCGCTGCGGGAGGCGGGCCGGGCGGCGGAGGGCCATGTGCCACGCCTCGACATGAGACGCGCGCGGTGGGACGGCGGCGCGGACACCGGGGGTCACACCTGACAGCTTCCGCCATCCCCGCCGCCGCCGTGTGACGTGTGATCCGTCAGGGGGACATGTGGCACATCCACGGCATGACGTACGTTCGTGGGTCGAGGGGCGTGGGTGCCCGGAGTGACCGGAGGGAAGAAGCGGAAACCCTGCTTCCGCTCCGGTCCCCGGCGTAGCGTCGGCTGCGCGTGGCCCTCTCACCCCCCGACCACCGCCCCGCACACGCGGCGCGGCGCCCCACAGCACACCCACCAGGACCGGCGAACCACGTGAGCTCCTCTTCCTCCACCAGCGGCCTGTCGCACCCCCCGGTGCGGCGGGGGAGCCGTGGCGCCTATCGACTGGTGCGTACCCCGCCGACCCGCGTGGATCCCCCTCCACTGGACGCCGCCCAGCGCTCCGTGGTTGAGCACGGCTCAGGCCCGCTGCTCGTCCTCGCCGGTCCCGGCACCGGCAAGACCACGACGCTCGTCGAGTCCGTGGCCGCCCGCATCGCGCGCGGCGGCGACCCCGAGCGCATCCTGGTGCTCACCTTCAGCCGCAAGGCCGCCGTCGAGCTGCGCGACCGCATGGCGCTGCGCATCGGCGCCGCCCGCGCCCCGCAGGCGACCACCTTCCACAGCTTCTGCTACGCCCTGGTCCGCGCCCACCAGGACAGCGACCTGTTCGTGGAGCCGCTGCGTCTGCTCTCCGGACCCGAGCAGGACGTCACCGTGCGTGAGCTGCTCGCCGGCCAGGCAGACCTGGAACGGCTCGGGCTGTCCCACGTGCGCTGGCCCGACGACCTGCGCGCCTGCCTCACCACCCGCGGCTTCGCCGACGAGGTCCGCGCCGTGCTCGCCCGCAGCCGCGAGCTCGGGCTCGACCCCCGCGCCCTGGACGCCTTCGCCCGCCGCATCGGCCGCCCCGACTGGCGCGCCGCCTCCGCCTTCCTCGCCGAGTACCTCGACGTCCTCGACCTCCAGGGCGTCATCGACTACGCCGAACTCGTCCACCGCGCGGTGCTCCTCGCGCGGCGGCCCGAGACCGCCGGGCAGCTCGCCGACCGCTACGACGCCGTCTACGTCGACGAGTACCAGGACACCGACCCCGCTCAGGTACGGCTGCTGCACGCCCTGGCGTCCGGCGGCCGCACCCTCGTCGCCTTCGGCGACCCCGACCAGTCGATCTACGCCTTCCGGGGCGCCGACGTCGGCGGCATCCTGGAGTTCCCGCACGCCTTCCCGCGCGCCGACGGCCGCCCCGCACCCGTCCAGGTGCTGCGCACCTCCCGGCGCTCCGGCGCCGCGCTCCTCGAAGCCACCCGGCGGATCACCCGCCGCATGCCGCTGCCCCGGCTGCCCGCCGAGAAGGTCCGCCTGCACCGTGAGCCGGCGCCCGAGCGCGAGGGCGGCCGGGTCGAGGTGTACACCTACCCGACGGCCGGCACCGAGCTGGACAACATCGCCGACATCCTGCGCCGCGCCCATCTGGAGGACGGCGTCCCCTGGAACGACATGGCGGTCCTGGTCCGCGCGGGTGCCCGCACGCTTCCGGTGGTCCGCCGCGCCCTCACCTCCGCGGGCGTCCCCGTCGACGTCGACGGCGACGACGTGCCCCTGCGGCACGAGCCGGCGGTCGCCCCGCTGCTGACCGCGCTGCGCGCGGTGGCGAGGGCGGAGGAGGAACAGCGGCCGGGCGGCGTCGCGGCGGGGTCGGGTGACGCGGGTGCGGTTACCGGGTCAGGCGAGACGGGGGCGAGTGAGCGTGCGGCGGCCGGGGCCGGCGAGGCGGGTGTGCGTGAGGGCCTGGCGGCCGGGTCCGGCGAGGCGGGTGCGAGCGCGGGCGCCGGTTCCGACGACGAGCCCTGCTGGCTCGACACCGAGACCGCGCTCACTCTCCTCACCTCCCCTCTCGCCGGCATGGACGCCGCCGATCTGCGGCGGCTCGGCCGCGCGCTGCGCGAGGAGGAGCGGGCGGCCGGGAACCCCCTGCCGCCGCCCTCGGACGAGCTGCTCGCCCGCGCGCTGGCCGCGCCCGAGCGGCTCGCCGTGCACGACCCCGTCTACGCGCGCGGTGCGCAACGGCTCGGCGCCCTGCTGCGCCGCGCCCGCGAGTGCCTGGCCGGCGGCGGCACGGCCGAGGAGGCCCTCTGGGAGCTGTGGGACGGCACCCCCTGGCCACAGCGCCTGGAACGCGCCGCCCGCCGTGGCGGCGCCGCCGGCCGCAACGCCGACCGCGACCTCGACGCCGTGTGCGCCCTGTTCGCGACCGCCGCGCGCGCGGAGGAGCGCACGGGCGGGCGCGGCGCCCTCAACTTCCTCGAGGAGATCGAGGCCGAGGACATCGCCGCCGACACCCTCACCCGCCGCGCCGCCCGCCCCGACGCCGTACGTCTGATGACCGCGCACCGCTCGAAGGGCCTGGAGTGGGGGCTCGTCGTCGTGGCCGGCGTCCAGGAGGGACTGTGGCCCGACCTGCGCCGCCGCGGCTCCCTGCTGGAGGCCGACCGCATCGGCCGCGACGGACTCGCCGAACCGCTCACCCCCGGCGCGCTGCTCGCCGAGGAGCGTCGCCTGTTCTACGTCGCCGCCACGCGCGCGCGTGACCGCCTGGTCGTGACGGCCGTGAAGGCGTCCTCCGACGACGGCGACCAGCCCTCCCGCTTCCTCACCGAGCTCGGCGTCGAGCCCAAGGACGTCACCGGACGCCCGCGCCGCCCGCTGTCCGTCGCCGCGCTCGTCGCCGAACTGCGCGCCACCACGGTCGACCCCCGCGTCTCCGACGCCCTGCGCGAGGCCGCCGCCCGCCGGCTGGCCCGGCTCGCCGCACTCGCCGACGAGGACGGCCGCCCCCTGGTGCCGTCCGCGCACCCCTACCGCTGGTGGGGCATGTACGAACCCACGCACAGCAAGGTGCCGCTGCGCGACCGCGACCAGCCCGTGGTGCTCTCCGGCAGCGCCCTCGACCAGCTGGCCAACACCTGCGCCCTCCAGTGGTTCCTCGGCCGCGAGGTGAAGGCCGACGCGCCCGCCACCGCCGCCCAGGGCTTCGGCAACGTCGTCCACGTCCTCGCCGACGAGGTCGCCTCCGGGCACACCCCCGCCGACCTCGACGTCCTCATGGAACGCCTCGACTCCGTGTGGAACGCCCTCGCCTTCGACGCGCCCTGGAAGTCGGCGCAGGAGAAGGAGAACGCGCGCGTGGCGCTCGAACGCTTCCTGAAGTGGCACGTCATGGACCGCACCGGACGCACCCCGGTGGCCAGCGAGCACGACTTCGACGTCACCCTGGAGTCCGGCGACTACCAGGTCCGCATCCGGGGCCAGATGGACCGCGTCGAGGCCGACGGCGAGGGCCGCGCCTACGTCGTCGACTTCAAGACCGGCAAGCAGGCGCCCAGCTCCAGGGAGGTGGAACGCCACCCCCAGCTCGCCGTGTACCAGCTCGCCGTCCGCGAGGGCGCCGTCGACGACGTCTTCGACGGGGTGCGGCCCGAGCCGGGCGGCGCCGAGCTGGTCCAGCTGCGGCAGGGCGCCGCCAAGCGGGACGGCGGCGAGACCCTGCCCAAGGTGCAGGCGCAGGAGCCGCTGGAGGGGGAGTGGGTCGGCGACCTGCTGGCCACCGCCGCCGGCAAGGTCCTCGACGAGCGGTTCACCCCGACTGCGGGCCAGCACTGCGCGCACTGCGCGTTCCGGGCGTCGTGCAGCGCCCGCCCCGAGGGCCGCCACGTCGTCGAGTGAACGGCTCCAGCAGCGTGCGTGACGTATCGCACCACCCCCGCCGACCTGCGCTTCTTCCCTCCCGGCGGGCTAGGTGGGCCCGAGCTGTCGGTGGCCGCCGCTAGATTCTCGGTGTGCCCGCCCGAATCACCGATCCCGACCAGCTCAAGGAGCTGCTCGGCATTCCGTTCACCCCGGAGCAGACGGCCTGCATCACCGCGCCGCCCGCCCCGCAGGTGATCGTGGCCGGAGCGGGTTCCGGCAAGACGACGGTGATGGCGGCCCGCGTCGTCTGGCTGGTCGGCACCGGCCAGGTCGCCCCCGAGCAGGTCCTCGGCCTCACCTTCACCAACAAGGCCGCCGGTGAACTCGCCGAGCGCGTCCGTACGGCCCTGATCAAGGCCGGCGTCACCGACCCGGACCCCCTCCCGTCACCCGACCACCACTCCTCCCCGTCGGACCCGGACACCCCCCCGGGCGAGCCGGTTATCTCCACGTATCACGCCTTCGCCGGCCGGCTCCTCACCGACCACGGGCTGCGCATCGGCCTGGAACCGACGTCGCGGCTGCTGGCCGACGCCACCCGCTACCAGCTCGCCGCGCGTGTGCTGCGCGAGGCGCCCGGCCTCTACCCGGCCCTCACGCGTTCCTTCGCCGATCTGGTGGGCGACCTCCTCACCCTCGACTCGGAGCTCTCCGAGCACCTGGTGCGCCCCGAGGACCTGCGCGCCCACGACGCCGAGCTGCTGCGTGCTCTGGAGAACGCCAAGCTCACCAACGCCGACCTGCGTAAGGTCCCCGAGGCGGCCGCCGCCCGCCGCGAGCTGGCCGAGCTGGTGCAGCGCTACCGGGCCGCCAAACGCGAACGCGATCTGCTCGACTTCGGCGACCAGATCGCCCTGTCCGCCCGGCTCGCCGGCCTGCCCGAGGTGGGCCGCGTGCTGCGCGACGAGTTCCGGGTGGTCCTCCTCGACGAGTACCAGGACACCTCGGTCGCCCAGCGCGTCCTCCTCGCGGGCCTCTTCGGCGGCGGCACCGGCCACCCGGTCACCGCCGTGGGCGACCCCTGCCAGGCCATCTACGGCTGGCGCGGCGCCTCCGTCGCCAACCTCGACGACTTCCCCGAGCACTTCCCGCACGCCGACGGCCGCCCCGCCACCCGCCAGTCCCTCAGCGAGAACCGCCGCAGCGGCGGCCGGCTGCTCGACCTCGCCAACGGCCTCGCCGAGCCGCTGCGCGCCATGCACGCGGGCGTCGAGGCCCTCCGCCCGGCACCCGGCGCCGAGCGCGACGGCATCGTCCGCTGCGCCCTGCTGCGCACCCACGCCGAGGAGATCGACTGGCTCGCCGACTCGATCGCGCACCTGGTGAACACCGGCAAGGCGCCCGGCGAGATCGCCGTCCTGTGCCGCACGGCCACGGACTTCGCCGAGATCCAGGCCGCGCTGGTCGCCCGGGACGTGCCCGTCGAGGTCGTCGGCCTGTCCGGGCTGCTGCACCTGCCGGAGATCGCCGACCTGGTCGCCGTCTGCGAGGTCCTTCAGGACCCCGGCGCCAACGCCTCCCTCGTCCGGCTGCTGACCGGCCCGCGCTGGCGGATCGGCCCCCGCGACCTCGCCCTGCTCGGCCGCCGCGCGCGCCGGCTGGTGTCCCACGCGCGTGTGGAAGGCGACGACGACCCCGACCGGCGGCTCGCCGAAGCCGTGGAGGGCGTCGACCCCGCCGAGGTGATCTCGCTCGCCGACGCCCTCGACACCTTCCTGGAGACCCCGCTGGAGGGCGGCGGGGACGACGACGGGCTGCCCTTCTCGCCCGACGCGCGCGTCCGCTTCGCCCGCCTCGCCGCCGAGCTGCGCGACCTGCGCCGTTCCCTCTCCGACCCGCTGATGGACGTACTGCACCGGGTGCTCGCCGTCACCGGTCTCGAGGTCGAGCTGTCCGCGTCCCCGCACGCGCTGGCCGCCCGCCGCCGGGAGACCCTGTCCAACTTCCTCGACATCGCCGCGTCCTTCGCCGCCGGGGACAACGAGGCCACCCTGCTGGCCTTCCTCGGCTTCCTGCGCACCGCCGCCCAGTACGAGAAGGGCCTGGACAACGCGCTGCCGGGCGGCGAGAACACCGTCAAGGTGCTCACCGCCCACAAGTCCAAGGGCCTGGAGTGGGACGTCGTCGCCGTCCCCGGCCTGGTCACCGGCGCCTTCCCCAGCGACCGGGGCCGCGAGAAGTGGACGGCGCAGGGCAAGGTGCTGCCGCGCGCGCTGCGCGGCGACGCCGACACCCTCCCCGACGTGCCGTCCTGGGACTCCCGGGGCCTGAAGGCCTTCCACGAGGCCATGAAGGAGCACCAGCACACCGAGGAGCTGCGCCTCGGCTACGTCACCTTCACCCGCCCCCGCTCCCTGCTGCTCGGCTCCGGCCACTGGTGGGGCCCCAGCCAGAAGAAGCCGCGCGGCCCCTCCGAGTTCCTGCTCGCCCTCCACGACCACTGCGCCGCCGGGTACGGCGAGATCGAGGTGTGGGCGGACGAGCCCGAGGAGGACGAGGAGAACCCGGCGCTGCGGCAGGCCGGCGATGTCCAGGAGTGGCCGCTGCCCCTGGACGACGCGGCCCTCGCCCGGCGCCGCGCCGCCGCCGCGACCGTCCTCGCCCACCTCGACCGCATCGCCGCCGACCCGCACGGCGCGGCCGCCGTCCACGACCCGGGCGCCTACGACGACCCGGACTGGCCGCCCCCGCCGGACGACGAGGAGCCGTACCCGGAGGACTTCGCCGACGAGCCGTACGCCGAAGACCCGTACGCCGACGACTGGGACTCCCTGCCCATCGAGCGCCCCACGAAGCGCCCCGCCGAGCACCCCGTCGTCCCCCACCAGGCCACCGCCCCGGAGGAGTCCGCCCGCCCGCGCCCGGGCCCCCCGGCCCCCGCCGAGGCGCGCCTCACCCCCGAGGAGGCCCGTACCGTCGCCTCCTGGGACCGCGACCTGGACGCCCTCACCGGGGAGCTGCTGCGCGCCCGTGAGACGGTCACCGAGGTGCGGCTGCCCGCCTCCCTCACCGCGTCCCAGCTGCTGCGGCTCGCCGACGACCCCGACGCCTTCGCCCGGGAGCTGGCCCGCCCCATGCCGCGCCCGCCGCAGCCCGCCGCGCGCCGGGGCACCCGCTTCCATGCGTGGGTCGAGGCGCGCTTCGAGGAGCTGACCCTGCCCATGCTCGACCCGGACGAGCTGCCGGGAGCCGACGCCGAGATCGCCGACGAGCGCGACCTGGAGGAGCTGAAGGACGCCTTCGAGCGCACCGAGTACGCCCACCGCACGCCCTACCGCGTGGAGGCGCCGTTCCAGCTGTCGATCGCCGGCCGGGTCGTCCGGGGCCGCATCGACGCCGTGTACCGGCACGAGAGCGCCGGGGACTCCGGGGACGGCGACGCCGTCACGTACGAGATCGTCGACTGGAAGACCGGCCGGGGCCGCACCGCCGACCCGCTGCAGCTGGCGGTCTACCGGCTCGCCTGGGCCGAGCAGCAGGGCGTCCCCCTGGAGTCCGTCACCGCCGCGTTCCTGTACGTCCGCACCGGCGAGGTGGTCCGCCCGGAGCGGCTCCCCGGCCGCGCCGAGCTGGAGCGGCTGCTGCTCGACGATCCGGAGGAGGGGACGCCGCACGCCGAGGATGAGACACGGCACGCCGGAGGGTGACATCGCGCACGCCGCACGGTGAGATACCGCACTCCGAGGACACCCCGGCGGGCCGATAGGCTCGTAGACATGAGCCAGCACGTTGACAATGCCGTCGACGCCGTCCGTACGTACATCGCAGACCACCGCGCGGCGTTTCTCGACGACCTCTCCGCGTGGCTCCGCATCCCGTCCGTCTCGGCCCAGCCCGATCACGCCCCTGACGTGCGCCGCAGCGCCGACTGGCTCGTCGCCGCGCTGAAGGACACCGGCTTCCCGGCCGTCGAGGTCTGGGACACCCCCGGCGCCCCGGCGGTCTACGCCGAGTGGCCCGGCGACGACCCCGAGGCGCCGACCGTCCTCGTCTACGGCCACCACGACGTGCAGCCCGCCGCCCGCGAGGACGGCTGGAACAGCGACCCCTTCGAGCCCGAGATCCGCGGCAATCGCCTCTACGCGCGCGGTGCCGCCGACGACAAGGGCCAGGTCTTCTTCCACACCCTGGGCGTGCGCGCCCACCTCGCCGCCACCGGACGCACCAGCCCCGCCGTCCACCTCAAGCTGCTGATCGAGGGCGAGGAGGAGTCCGGCTCCCCGCACTTCCGTGAGCTCGTCGAGCGGCACGCGGACCGGCTCGCCGCCGACGCGGTGATCGTCTCCGACACCGGCATGTGGTCCGAGGACACCCCGACCGTGTGCACCGGCATGCGCGGCCTCGCCGAGTGCGAGATCCGCCTGTACGGCCCCGACCAGGACATCCACTCCGGTTCCTTCGGCGGCGCGGTGCCCAACCCGGCCACCGCGGCAGCCCGCCTGGTCGCCGCCCTGCACGACGAGCAGGGCCGGGTGGCGGTCCCCGGCTTCTACGACGGCGTCGTCGAGCTCACCGACCGCGAACGCGAGCTCTTCGCCAGGCTGCCCTTCGACGAGGAGCGCTGGCTGCGCACCGCCAAGTCGCACGGCACCGGCGGCGAGGCCGGCTACAGCACCCTGGAGCGCATCTGGGCGCGCCCCACCGCCGAGGTCAACGGCATCGGCGGCGGTTACCAGGGCCCCGGCAGCAAGACGATCATCCCGTCCTCCGCGGTGGTGAAGCTGTCCTTCCGGCTGGTCGCGGGCCAGGACCCCGCGCACATCCAGGACGCGGTCGCCGCCTGGGTGCCCGGCCGGCTGCCCGAAGGCGTCCGGCACGAGATCACCTTCAGCCCGGCCACCCGCCCCTGTCTCACCCCGCTCGACCACCCCGCCCTCCAGTCGGTCGTCCGCGCGATGGGACGCGCCTTCGGCAAACCGGTGCTGTTCACCCGCGAGGGCGGATCCGGACCGGCCGCCGATCTCCAGGACGTCCTCGGCGCCCCGGTGCTCTTCCTCGGCATCTCCGTCCCGTCCGACGGCTGGCACGCCCCCGACGAGAAGGTCGAACTGGACCTGCTGCTCAAGGGCGCCGAGACCAGCGCCCACCTCTGGGGCGACCTCGCCGAGCACTGGCGGCACGCCCCCTGACCACCCACGCCGTCCGAAGCGGGCGCCCGCGCGCGGCACACTGGAAGAGCCGCGCCACCGCCGCGCCCGCAGGACCCGGTCCCTCCCGCCCACGTCCGCCAGACCGCCCGCGACCCGATCCGTTCCCCCGGGGGAGTTGGAAGCACCCGTGACCACCAGGACCGACCACACCGCCGACCGACCCATCTCGCTCACCGCCCCGAGCGGCATCGACCGCGCCGCCCACCACCGGCTCGACGAGGCCTGGCTCGCGGCGGCGTGGAGCCACCCCTCGACCCGCTGCTTCGTGGTCTCCGGCGGCCAGGTCCTCATCGACGAGACGCCCGACGGGCGCACCGAACTCGTCATGACCCCGTCCTTCGAGGCCCCGCTCACCGAGGCCCACCGCTACTTCCTCGGCATCGACGAGGACGGCGTCAGCTACTTCGCCCTGCAGAAGGACTCGCTGCCCGGCCGCATGGACGACTCCGCCCGCCCGGCGGGCCTGCGCGAGGCCGGACTGCTGCTGTCCCCGCGCGAGGCGGGCCTGATGGTGCACGCGGTCGCCCTGGAGAACTGGCAGCGGCTGCACCGCTTCTGCTCCCGATGCGGCGAGCGCACCGTCATCGCCGCCGCCGGCCACATCCGCCGCTGCCCGGCCTGCGGCGCCGAGCACTACCCGCGCACCGACCCCGCGGTGATCATGGCGGTGATCGACGACAAGGACCGCATCCTGCTCGGCCGCCAGGTCCACTGGCCCGAGGGCCGCTTCTCCACGCTCGCCGGGTTCGTCGAGCCGGGCGAGGCCATCGAGCAGTCGGTGCGCCGCGAGGTGCACGAGGAGGTCGGCATCGCCGTCGGCGAGGTCGAGTACGTCGCCAGCCAGCCCTGGCCGTTCCCCTCCAGCCTGATGCTCGGCTTCGTCGCCCACGCCACCTCCTCCGAGATCACGGTGGACGGCGACGAGATCCACGAGGCCCGCTGGTTCTCCCGCGACGAACTGCGCGCCGCCTTCGAGTCCGGCGAGGTGCTCCCGCCGTACGGCATCTCCATCGCGGCCCGGCTGATCGAGCGCTGGTACGGCGAGGACCTGCCCGTCCGCAGCGCCTTCTGAGCCGGAGAACCTCGCACACTCCACGCATGACGAAGCGGGTGGCCGTCCCATGAGGGACGGCCACCCGCTTCGTTGGTACGGGAGGCCCGTACGAAGTCGCTCAGACGCCGATCTTCTGCTTCACCTGCGCGAGCGAGGGGTTGGTGAGCGTCGAACCGTCGGGGAACAGCACGGTGGGCACCGTCTGGTTGCCGCCGTTCGCCTTCTCCACGAAGGCCGCCGACTCGGGGTCCTGCTCGATGTTGATCTCGGTGTACGCGATGCCCTCACGGTCCAGCTGGCTCTTCAGCCGGCGGCAGTAGCCGCACCACGTGGTGCTGTACATCGTCACAGTGCCCTGCATGCCTCTCGCGCTCCTTCGGCGGCTCGGGGAAGTCCTCGGTCTCCGGGGGAACGTACGTGAAAGCGAAGGCATTCCCGCCGTCCCCCGGCCCCGCCCCCCTGAGCCGGTGACGTGACGCTTGTCGCATTTGTACGACCACGAGCCCTTCCCTGTGGACAACCGGCTCACCCGTCCCGGGCGACCTGGCAGCATGGCGGTGTGACAGCAGCAACGCACTCCACCCTCTTCCCGCGCGTACCGGACTCGGCCGACGCGGTGCTCGAAGGTCTCGACCCCGAGCAGCGCGCCGTCGCCACCGCGCTGCACGGGCCGGTGTGCGTGCTGGCGGGCGCCGGCACCGGCAAGACCAGGGCGATCACCCACCGCATCGCCTACGGGGTGCGCGCCGGCATCCTCCAGCCGTCCAGCGTCCTCGCCGTCACGTTCACCAACCGCGCGGCGGGGGAGATGCGCGGCCGGCTGCGCCAGCTCGGCGCGGTCGGCGTCCAGGCGCGGACGTTCCACTCCGCGGCCCTGCGCCAGCTCCAGTACTTCTGGCCCAAGGCAGTCGGCGGGACGCTGCCCCGGCTCGTCGACCGCAAGATCCAGCTTGTCGCCGACGCGGCCGCCGCCTGCCGGATCCGCCTCGACCGGGGAGAGCTGCGGGACGTCACCGCCGAGATCGAGTGGTCCAAGGTAACCCAGACCGTCCCCGCCGACTACACTGCCGCGGCCGCCAAGACCGGCCGGGAGGCGCCCCGCGACCCCGCCGAGATCGCCCAGCTCTACGCCGCCTACGAGGACCTCAAGCGCGAGCGCTCCGTCATCGACTTCGAGGACGTCCTGCTGCTCACCGTCGCCGTCCTCCAGGACCGGCACGACATCGCCGAGCAGGTGAGGGCGCAGTACCAGCACTTCGTCGTCGACGAGTACCAGGACGTCAGCCCCCTCCAGCAGCGCCTGCTGGAGCTGTGGCTCGGCGACCGGGAGAACCTGTGCGTGGTCGGCGACGCCAGCCAGACCATCTACTCCTTCACCGGCGCCACCCCGGACCACCTCCTCGACTTCCGCGTCCGCCACCCCGGCGCCACCGTCGTCAAGCTCGTCCGCGACTACCGCTCCACCCCCCAGGTGGTCCGCCTCGCCAACGGCCTGCTCGCCCAGGCTAGGGGCCGCGCCGCCGACCATCGCCTCGAACTGGTCTCCCAGCGCCCCGCCGGACCCGAACCGGTCTTCACCGAGTACACCGACGAGCCGGCCGAGGCCGAGGGAGCCGCCCGCCGCATCCGCGAGCTGATCGAATCCGGCGTCCCCGCCGGCGAGATCGCCGTCCTGTTCCGCACCAACGCCCAGTCCGAGACCTACGAGCAGGCCCTCGCCGACGCCGGCGTGCCTTACCAGCTGCGCGGGGCCGAGCGGTTCTTCGACCGCCCCGAGGTGCGCAACGCGATCACCGCCCTGCGTGCCGCCGCCCGTTTCGGCGGCAACGACGCCCTCCTCGACGACGCCCCCGACCTGCCCTCCCAGGTGCGCGCCGTGCTCTCCGGCAAGGGCTGGACGCCCCAGCCGCCCGCCGGATCGGGCGCGGTCCGGGAGAGCTGGGAGTCCCTCGCCGCCCTGGTGCACCTCGCCCAGGACTTCACCGCCGCCAGGAGCGGCGCGACGCTCGCCGACCTCGTCGTCGAACTGGACGAGCGGGCCGGTTCCCAGCACGCCCCCACGGTCCAGGGCGTCACGCTCGCCTCGCTGCACGCCGCCAAGGGCCTGGAGTGGGACGTCGTCTTCCTGGTCGGCGTCGCCGAGGGCATGATGCCGATCACCTACGCCAAGACGGACGAGCAGATCGAGGAGGAGCGCCGTCTCCTCTACGTCGGCGTCACCCGCGCCCGTGAGCACCTGCACCTCTCCTGGGCGCTCTCCCGCTCCCCGGGAGGCCGCCCGAACCGGCGTCCGAGCCGCTTCCTCACGGGACTGCGCCCCGGCTCGCACGCCGTCGCGGGCCGCGCGGGCGCGGCGGGCGCGGGCGGAGTGGAGCGCGGCTCCTGGACGGCGGCGGCCACCGCGGTCCTCGAGCAGGCCCCGCGCCGCCGGCAGCGCACCCCCGCCCGCTGCCGCGTCTGCGGCCGCACGCTCACCGACGGCGGCGAGATGAAACTGATGCGCTGCGAGGACTGCCCCTCCGACATGGACGAGGGACTGTACGAGCGGCTGCGCGAGTGGCGCGGCGAGCAGGCGCGGCGCAGCGGCCAGCCCGCCTTCTGCGTCTTCACCGACAAGACGCTGATCGCCATCGCCGAGGCCGTCCCCGACGACGAGCACGAACTGGCCCGGATTCCCGGGGTGGGCATGCGCAAGCTGCGCCGTTACGGAGCCGACGTGCTGGCCCTCTGCGCGGGCCGGGACCCCGCCGAGGGACAAGATCAGGACTGACGCGAACTCGTCGAAAAAATAGTTTGCGCATGCCCCGGGAATCCCCATAGGTTCTTAGCCACGGGGACAGCGGCCTTCTCGGAGGCCCTGATTCCGTGTTGTACTTGCATATCCGCGGACCGGTTCGCCCGGTCCCCCGAGACGCCGAGAGGAGGCGAGTCCAGTGATCAGCATCAACACCAGCACCAGCGTCAAACTGACCGATCGCTCGGCCGTCTCCCTGTGCATTCTCGGCGCCTCCGACCGGGGCACCGCTCTGTCCGGCATTCGTGCCGTCCGTCCGGCGTCCTCCCTCGCTCCCGCGGGCCTTGTCGTCCGTGAGCGCGATGAGCGACCGACCAAGGCACTGGAAGCAGCAGTAGTGGCACAGGCGCAGGCCTATGCCTTTGCGGCGGCCGGTGCCGGATTCCGGAAGCAGACGACGCAGCACCACCTGATGTGGGCCTTCCGTGGGCCAGAACCCTGGAGTGATCCAGCCTGATTCGTCAGGCCGGCGCCTTCAGGGCCGCGGAACCCCATCCGGGATCCGCGGCCCTTCTGTTTGCCCGAACGGGGAGACAGGACAAGGCGCCTCGGGACAAGAAGAGAACCCGGTACCAGCCGCACACCCGGCCGACCGGCCGGAAACGACCAGACGAGGAAGACCAGCCGTGCAACTCGAAGCGCACGCCCCGTCCGTACCGCCTTCCGACACGATCCCCAAGCCCGGCTCCACGGAGGACCCGACCTTGACTCCGCTCACCGCGCTCACCGCGCTCGACGACGCCATCGAGAACCTCGGCGTACCCGTCCCGTGCCGCTCCTACGACCCGGAGGTCTTCTTCGCCGAGTCGCCCGCGGAC
This sequence comes from Streptomyces sp. P9-2, assembly GCF_051903975.1. Classification (NCBI taxonomy): domain Bacteria; kingdom Bacillati; phylum Actinomycetota; class Actinomycetes; order Kitasatosporales; family Streptomycetaceae; genus Streptomyces; species Streptomyces sp. P9-2. The sequence continues at coordinate 273,897 of NZ_CP192633.1, read as the reverse complement.
GTCGAGTACGCCAAGTCCCTCTGCCGTACCTGCCCGCTGGTCGAGGCCTGCCTCGCCGGCGCCAAGGAGCGGCGTGAGCCCTGGGGCGTCTGGGGCGGCGAGCTGTTCGTCCAGGGTGTTGTCGTCGCCCGGAAGCGGCCGCGTGGCCGCCCGCGCAAGAACCCGGTCTCGGCATGAACACCCCCGGAACGATCGACCGCCCCCTCACGCACGACCCCCAGAAGCAGGCCCCGATGACGCCGTCCGCCCACGAGCCCGCAGGCTCCGCGACCGAAGACTTCACCACCAGCGGTGCGAACGACTCGCGCCAGAACAGGACCCGAGAGATGCAACTCATCCCAGAAGCCCTGGCTCGTGCGCATATGCACGACCGACTGCAGGAGGCGCAACGGGAAAGGCGGGCCAGCGGTCTGCTGACCGCGCGCCGGATGCAGCGCCGGGCCGAGCGCGCCTCGCGGCGCGCCCGCCGGGCGCTGGCCATGGCGGTCATGCAGTAGGGCATGCCGTCCGAGGCGGCCTCCCCAGCCGGAGGCCCCGATCTCCCCGCGGGGGCCGGTCCGTGTGAACGGACCGGCCCCCGCGGTGCGTTGACGGCGTGGCACCCTCCGCGCGGAGTTATCGTCGCCGCGTGACCAGTCCTCACGAAGGCGGCAACGAAGGCGGCAGCGGAAGCGACGACGAGGGCTCCGCCGCGGAGCCCGCGCCGCTCGCCTGCGCCCGCTGCGGTGTCCGCGCCGACCGGCCGCCGCCCACCTGGACCCTCTCCGTCGAGAACGGCGTCCGTCTGCACTACTGCGAGCGCTGCTCCCGCGAGAACCTGCGCGCGATCGAGGGGCGCCTCGACTCGCAGTGGTGGTGAGACGAACTCGGCCAGCCTCACGGGCGCCCGGCCGCCCGGCGTGCCGTCAGGCCTGCGCCGCTTCCTCCTCCTCGCCCGGCTCCCCGGGGACGAACTCCGGCAGCCAGTCCTCCAGTTCGTCCCGCAGCCGCACCGTCGCCCCCAGCTGGCACAGCACACCGATGGTGCTCAGCGTGACCCGGTGGATCAGCAGATACGCCGGCGGCAGATTGAGCTGCTTGGCCAACTGGTAGGCGGGGGACCGGACGTCCGCTATCCGGGCCGCCTGGCTGCGCATCCAGCCCCGGGTGAAGGTGAACGCCTCGACCCGCGCCGGCTCGATGATCGGCAGCAGATAGTCGAGGACCGCGTCGGGGTCCAGCTCGATGGACTTCCTGACGAAGCCCTCCGCACAGAGCATCCCGTAGACGGCCTCCGCCTCTCCGTCCAGCGTCATCCGCAGCGCCTCGCCGATGGGGGAGGGCAGCCCGCCCGGGAGCCGGTCGACCGTGCCGAAGTCCAGGACGCCGAGGCGCCAGTCGTCCTCGCCACCGGGGCCGCCGGGCAGCAGACGGAAGTTGCCCGGGTGCGGGTCGGCGTGCAGCAGGCCCGTGCGGGCGGGGCCGGAGAACAGGAAACGGGCCAGGAGCTGACCGGCCCGGTCGCGCTGCTCCTCGGTGCCGTCCGCGATGACCTCCGACAGCGGGACGCCGTCCATCCACTCGGTGACCAGCACCTGGTCGGACTGGTGCACCACGTCCGGCACGACCACGTCCGGGTCGCCGGCGAACTCCTCCGCGTGCGCCCGCTGGGCCTGCGCCTCCAGGCCGTAGTCCAGCTCCTCGGAGACCCGGTCCTTGAGCTCCGTGATGAGCGGCTTGACGTCCATGCCGGGGACCAGCGGGCCCAGCAGCCGCGCGAAACGGCTCAGCTGGTTGAGGTCGGACAGCAGGGCCTCACCGGCGCCCGGGTACTGCACCTTGACCGCGACCTCACGGCCGTCGTGCCACACCGCCCGGTGCACCTGGCCGATGGAGGCCGCCGCGGCCGGCTTGTCCTCGAACGTCCGGAACAGCTCCTGCCAGTCCTCGCCCAGCCGCTCCGCCAGCACCCCGTGCACCGTGCGGGTCGGCATCGGCGGGGCGGCCTCCTGAAGCTTGGTCAGAGCGGCGCGGTAAGGTCCCGCGACCTCCTCGGGCAGGGCCGACTCGAAGACCGAGAGGGCCCGGCCGAACTTCATGGCGCCGCCCTTGAGCTCGCCCAGCACCTTGAACAGCTGGTCGGCGGTGCGCTGCTGAAGCTCCCGGCCGACCAGCTCCGCGGACTCGCCCACGATCCGCTTGCCCAGTCCCCAGGTGGCCCGCCCGGCGAAGCCGAGCGGGAGCGCGGCCAGCTTGGCGGTGCGGGTGACCGCCTTGCGGGGAAGATCAGACATGCGCCCTCCAGGTCCCTGCCGGCCGCTCCGCGTCCGCCTGACGGCGCGACTCCTTCGACGGCCCGTGCCCGGCCATTGTCTCGTGCGACCCCCCGTCGGCGGAGGTGTGTTCTCCCTTACCTTTCTCCGGGCTTCCGTCAATCCCTTCCGGGCCGGTGCCCGCGGCCCCGCACGGGCAGCGGCGGTGCGGGGTGACCGGCCGGGGCTGCCAGTGCAGCTGCGGCAGGGACACCTCCCAGCGGGCGCCCGCGCTGGACGGCATCCGCCCGTCGAGGAAGGCCAGCGCATGGGCGGCGGCCAGTCCCGCGACCGTCGCGGCCAGCGCCGCATCGCAGGCGCCCACCCTGCGCTGCCGTCCTGAGCGCCACTGCGCCACCAGCCGCGGCCACGCCGGGTCCCGGTCGATCCGGTCCTCCTGGAGACAGCCCGCGCACGCTGTCTCGCCGGGCAGGACCAGCGGACCGACCACACCCGTGCCCTCCACCACCCCCGCATATAGATGAGGAGTGCCCGACGCCAGAAGGGATTCGTTGGACGCCGGATCCGGCGCGTGCACGGCGACGTCGTCCCGAGGGGCGAGCAGCACCAGGGAGTGCCCGGTGACGTCCTCGGCCAGGGGTGAGCGGGCCGTGCCGCGTGGAGGGCGGTCCGGCGCGCACCGGCGTACGAGCCGACGGGCCGCCTCCTCCCTGCGCTCGCCGACCGCCTCGGCCGGCAGCCCGCCCGGCGCCACGTCCCACGGCTCCACCCGGCCGACGTCCCGTACCTCGACCTCGCCGACGCCCGCGCCCGACAGCAGCGCCGCCACCGTCGCCCCCACCCGGCCCACGCCTCTGACCTGCACCCGCATGCTCCGCCGCGCCGCCAGCACCCGCAGCGGATCGCCCGGACCGGCAGTGGTCAGGCCGAGCGAGGCCCAGTCCGGGCGGAGCCGGTCCAGCGCCTCCGGTCTGGCGCGCAGGGCGTCGGCGGCCGGCCCGCCGCCCCGCGAGTCGTCCAGCAGCCCCGCCCGCGACAGCCGCCGCACCAGCCGGTCGACATGACCGTCGGGCAGCTCCATGCGCCGGGCCTCCTCGCGCAGCAGCTCAAGACCCCGCGTGCCGTCGAACAGCTCCAGCAGGCTGCCCGTGGCCGTGTCCACCGGCCCCAGGGTCAGTGCCTGGGCCGGCGTCATCCCGAACTGCACGGTGTTGCGGTCCCGCCAGCCGCGCCTGAGTGCGGGCTTGAGCATCGGATGCATGACTGACCCCCGTCTGTCCTTACACGTACTTGATCTGTGCCTGATCCGCCCCTGCGGCCAGGCATGACACACCTCACCGACCGCCCCGAAACCGAATCCGCCGGGGCTCCCGGCCGGCGCTGCCAGCATGCCCGGGCCGGTCGGGGGGCCGTCGAGAGTTGTCCACAGGCGCCCGAATTCGTCGTACAAATCCGGCGCCCGGTGACGGGATCGTCGGAGAAGCGTCCCGGAGCCGGGACTTCCCCCGGTCCAGCGGGTACGGTCGGGACGTGCCCGCCGACCCACTGCACCGCGCCGGACCGTCTCAGCGCAGCGCGAAGAGCCAGCCGAAGGACGGCTCACGGGCGAGCGCGATCGAGGTCCGCAGGAGTGCCCGCCGACGCCGGACGGTCTCCGCGTACCGCGAGGGCGATCGCACCGTCGTGCTCATCCCCGCCCGGATGTCCGAGGCGGAGGAGCAGCGCTGGGTGCGCGTCATGCTCGACAAGCTCGCCGCGCAGGAGAGCAGGCGGACCCTCGGGGACGCCGAGCTGGCCGAGCGCGCGCGGCGGCTGTCGGAGCAGTACTTCGACGGGCGGGCCCGCCCCCGCTCGGTGCGCTGGGTGACCAACCAGAACACGCGATGGGGTTCCTGCACCCCGTCCGACGGGAGCATCCGGCTGTCCCACCGGCTCCAGGGCATGCCGGAGTACGTCGTCGACTACGTGCTCTGCCACGAACTGGCGCACCTTCTGGTGCCCGGTCACGGGCCCCGGTTCTGGCGGCTCCTCGAGGCGTACCCGAAGACCGAACGGGCCCGCGGCTACCTCGAGGGCGTGGTCGCGGCCGACCGTCTGCCGCACGCCCCCGGCGCCCGGGACGAGTGACACCTCCCCGCGCCGGCACCCAGGACCGCCTCCCCTTGTGAACGCGGAGCGAGGGCGCCTGCGCGTTGTGTACCGGGTCTGTACCGACTTCCTCCGGTGTCCGTGATTGCCGTTAGCCTGGCGCGACGCACTCACATACGGGATGGGGGACGGTCGTACGTATGGCCAGGGAATTCCAACGCGGCCACAAGGCCAGGATCAGTGACCTCACCGCGGGCACGGACCTGTACGTAGGGGTACAGATCGCCGGCCCGGGGCTCAGCTTCGACATCAGCTGCTTCGGACTCGACGCCGACGAACGTCTCTCCGACGACCGGTACTTCATCTTCTACAACCAGCCGAAGTCCCCCGAGGAGTCCATTCAGCTGCTGGGCGCCCAGGCGGGCGACACGGAGTCCTTCCGCGTGACGCTGGACCGGATCCCGCAGCAGATCAAGAAGCTCTCCTTCACGGCGACCCTCGACGGCGCCGGGCAGATGTCGCAGATCGGTCCCGGGTACATCCGTATCGTCGCCGGCGGCGAGGAAGTGGCCCGGTACCCGTTCAGCGGCTCGGAATTCACCACCGAGCGGGCCGTGATGCTCGGCGACTTCTACTTCAAGGACGTGTGGCGGTTCGCCGCCGTCGGCCAGGGCTTCGACGGCGGACTCGAGGCGCTGCTGCGCAACTTCGGCGGCGAGGTGGCCGACGACGAGCCCGCCGCGCCCGAGCCGCAGCAGCCCGCGCAGCCCCAGGCCCCGCAGGCCGCGCCCGGTTTCGCCCCGCCCGCGTTCGGCGTCCCCGGAGGCGGCGCCCCCGCACCGGCCCCGGCTCCCGCGCCCCAGCCCGCCCCGGGGTTCACGCCCCCGCCGGCCCCCGCACCCGCCGCCCCGCCGGTGCACTCCGCGCCGACCATCGTGGCGCCCATGCAGACGCCGCCCGGCGGCTCCCCGGTGCCGCCCCCGGCCCCGGCGCCCGCCCCCTACGGCGGCCAGACGCCTCCGCCGCCCCCGGGCTACGGGCAGCCGCCCGCCCCGCCGCAGGCCCCTGCCCCGCCGCCCGGTTACGGCCAGGCCGCGCCCCAGGCCCCCGCGCCTCCGCCCGGTTACGGCCAGCCACCCGCCGCCCCGCAGGCGCCCGCCCCGCCGCCCGGCTACGGACAGCAGCCCCCGCCCGGGCAGATGCTGCCGGGTCAGATGCCCCACCAGCAGGCCCCCTACGGCGCACCCCAGGCAGCGCCCCAGGGCATGCCGCAGGGCGCACCCCAGACGCCCGGCGTGCTCGGCGCGCTCCAGCAGTTCAAGGAGACGCCCACCGGACAGCGCTGGACCCAGCAGAACAAGAAGCTGGTCCGCGCCGACCTGAGCATCGGCGGCACGCCCGTGCTGGCCCGCCAGGGCAGCATGGTGCTCTACCAGGGCAAGGTCGACTTCAGCTACAAGGGCGCCGGCTTCACCGGCCGTCTCGTCGGCAACGCCACCGGCCAGGAGATGCAGCTGATGCGCTGCACCGGCCAGGGCCAGGTGTTCTTCGCCGAGAACTCCACGATGCTGCACCCGATCGAACTCCAGGGCGATGCCGTGTGCGTCTCCGCGGAGAACGTCCTCGCCTTCGACGAGGGCCTCCAGTACGAGGTCCGCCGCATCGAGGGGCACGGCATCCCCGGCGGCGCGCTGTTCACGATGCAGTTCCAGGGCACCGGCACGATCGTCGTGAAGACGCACGGCATCCCCGTGGTGCTGCCGGTCACGCCCACCACGTTCGCCGACGCCAACGCCGTCGTCGCGTGGTCGGCCGCCGCCCAGGTGGTCGTCTCCAGCCAGGTGCGGATGCGCCGCAACTCCTACCCCGGCGCCACCGGCGAGAGCGTGAACCTGCAGTTCCGGGGAGCGCCCGGCAACTTCATCGTCGTCCAGCCGTACGAGATCTGAGGGAGCCCGTCATGAACCAGCCACTCGCGGGCTTCGCCCCCGCACCCGCCACCGCCCGCATGGAGAACCACGGCAACCACATGCTGAAGGTCGCCATGCAGACCGGGCACGACCTCCTCGCGCGCGTCGGCTCGATGGTCGCCTACGAGGGCTTCGTCCAGTACGAGCCCAATCCGCCCGCCGTCCGCCAGATCGCCAAGGACTGGCTCACCGGCGAGGGCGCGCCCCTGATGAAGTGCTCCGGCGACGGCCTGCTCTACCTGGCCGACTACGGCGCCAACGTCGTCGTGATCAACCTCAACGGCGAGGGCATCTCCGTCAACGCCACCAACCTGCTCGCCTTCGACGCGCACCTCACCTGGGGCGTGGAGCGGGTCAAGGGCCTGGCGAAGTTCGCCGGGCAGGGCCTGTGGAACACCAAGATCTCCGGGCAGGGCTGGGTCGCGCTGACCTCGCGCGGCAAGCCGATCGTCGTCGACTGCGGAGGCGGCGAGGACGAGACGTACGTCGACCCGGACGCGCTGGTCGCCTGGTCCCCCAACCTCAAGGTGAAGGGCAAGCGCAGTTTCCGCGCCCAGTCGCTGATCGGCCGCGGCAGCGGCGAGGCCTACCAGATGGCCTTCTCCGGTCAGGGCATCGTCGTCGTCCAGCCCAGTGAGGACAGCACCGACCGTCTCCGGGTCCGGGGCTGAGGGGGAGCAGCACACCATGCAGAGTCCGCTTTTCGCGCACAACGAGCAGCAGACCCAGGACCGCTGGAGCCTGCAGAACGGGCAGATGCTCCGGGTCGCCCTCGAGGGGCACGACGACGTCCTCGCCCGCAAGGGCGCCATGGTCGCCTACCAGGGTCTCGTCGAGTTCGACGCGGAGTACCAGAGCAACGAGCAGTCCCGCGCGCGGGCGCGCACCGGTGAGGGCCTGGAGCTGATGCGCTGCCACGGGCAGGGCACCGTCTACCTCGCCAATCTCGCCCAGCGCATCCACATCATGGACGTGGAGCAGGACGGCCTGACGGTCGACAGCAGCTACGTCCTCGCCATGGACTCCTCGCTGCACCACGAGGTCATCGCCGTCGACAGCCTCTACGGCATCTCCGGCTCGGGGAAGTACCAGCTCAACATCACCGGCCGGGGCAAGGTCGCGCTGATGACCTCGGGCATGCCGCTGCTGCTCCAGGTGACGCCGGACAAGTACGTCAACTGCGACGCCGACGCGATCGTCGCCTGGTCCACGTCGCTGCGGGTGCAGATGCAGGCACAGACGCACTCCTCCGGGGTGTGGCGGCGCCGCGGCAACACCGGCGAGGGCTGGGAGCTCAGTTTCATGGGAACCGGGTTCGCGTTGGTCCAGCCGAGTGAACTGCTGCCGCCGCAGGGCGCTCAGATCGGCTCCGGCCTCGCCGCGCAGTACGGCATGGGCCAGCAGGGCGCCCGCGGTCAGAACCAGGGCAACGTCTGGAGCTGACGCCCCGGACACCCGAGCGAGCACGCGAAGAGGGGCCGCGCCTTCCACAAGGCGCCGCCCCTCTTCGCATGGCTCAGGCGTCGAGCCTCGCGCGCGTGGCGTCGAGCAGCCGTACGACCGAGTCGTCCGCCACCTCCGGCACCTCGTCGTACGCGAACCAGCGCACGTCCAGCGACTCGTCGCTCACCGCGTGCACGGCGTCCCGCGTGGCCAGGGCCGCGTACTGCACGTCGAAGTGGCGGTGGCAGGGCGGCGGGATGGGATGCCGGTCCAGCCGCACGGGACCGCCCGGGAGCAGCGTCAGACCCGCGACGCCGGACTCCTCGGTCGCCTCCCGCAGCGCGGCCGCGGCCAGCGTGGCGTCGCCCGGCTCGCAGTGGCCGCCCATCTGGAGCCACATCCGCAGCTTCCGGTGCAGGGTCAGCAGCACCCGGCCGCGCTCCGGGTCGACCACCAGCGCGCTCGCCGTGAGATGACCGGCCCCGCACGCCTTCCACAGGCCGTCCGGATGCGCGGCCAGATGCTCCAGGTACGCGTCCCTCAGCTCGGGCTGGTCCTCGTACGCCTTGAGGACCAGCACCGCGTCGTCGTGCAGGCTCACTCGGCGCCGTCGCCCTTGCTCTCGTCGCCCTTGCCGTCCTCGTCCGGGGCGTCGGCGTCCTTGGCCTCACCGGCGTCCTTCTTGCGCAGGTCGGGCCTGTCGGCGGCCTCGCCGAGCATCTTGTCCAGCTCGGAGAAGTCGATCTGCTCCCGGTGCACGAAGCCGTCCGGGTCGTCCAGGTCGGTGGCCGTCGGCAGCATGTCCGGGTGCGCCCACAGGGCGTCCCGGCCGTCCACCCCGCGCGCGTCGGTGAGCGAGGCCCACAGACGCGAGGCGTCGCGCAGCCGGCGCGGACGCAGCTCCAGGCCGATCAGCGTGGCGAACGTCTGCTCGGCGGGACCGCCCGAGGCGCGGCGGCGGCGCAGCGTCTCCCGCAGGGCGTCCGCCGACGACAGCCGCGGCTTGGCCGCCGCGTGCACGACCGCGTCCACCCAGCCCTCGACGAGCGCCAGCGCCGTCTCCAGACGGGCCAGGGCCGCCTTCTGCTCCGGTGTGTCCTCCGGCTGGAACATGCCCTGCTGGAGCGCCTCCTGCAGCTGCTCCGGGTTCTGCGGGTCGAACTGGCCGACCACGTCCTCCAGCTTGCCGGTGTCGACCTTGATGCCGCGGGCGTAGCCGTCGACCGCGCCGAACAGGTGGGACCGCAGCCACGGGACGTGCGCGAAGAGACGCTGGTGGGCGGCCTCGCGCAGGGCCAGGTACAGCCGCACCTCCTCCTGCGGGACGCCCAGGTCCTTGCCGAAGTTCTCGATGTTCAGCGGCAGCAGCGCGGCCTTGCCGGCCGGGCCCAGCGGCAGGCCGATGTCGGACGAGCCGACGACCTCGCCGGCGAGCACGCCGACGGCCTGGCCGATCTGGGTGCCGAACATGGCGCCGCCCATGGAGCGCATCATGCCGATCAGCGGGCCGGCCATGGCCTGCATCTCCTCCGGCAGGACGTCGCCCATCGCGTTCCCTACGCGCTCGGCGACCGGGTCGACCAGCTCCCGCCACGCGGGCAGGGTCGCCTCGACCCACTCCGCGCGGCTCCAGGCCAGCGCCGAGTTGGCGCCGGACGGCAGGGAGGTGGCGTCGTCCAGCCACAGGTCGGCCAGCCGGACCGCGTCCTCCACGGCCCTGCGCTCGGCGGGGCCGACGCTGGCGTCCTTGGAGCCCTGCGCGGTGCCCTGGGCGACCGTCTGGCGGGCGATCTGCTTGGCCATGTCCCAGTTCACCGGGCCGCCCTCGTAGGAGAGCATCTGGCCGAGCTGCTGGAACGCGGCGCCCAGATCGCCCGGGTTCATCGACCCGAACATCGCGGCGAACGGATTGTCCGCGCCGGAGCCGCCAAAGCCGCCCGCCCCGGGCGTGCCGAAGCCGAACGGGTTGGCCGGGCCCTGACCACCGCCGCCCTGCGGGTCCTTCTTCTTGCCTTCGTCGCCGTCGTCCGGCTCCTCCGGCGGAAGGCCGAATCCGAATGGGGTGTCACTCACGGGTTTCCTCGGCTTGTAGGGCCACCGGTTCTTTCCGGCGGCACGGCTGCCCGACAACACCACCCAGCGTAGACACCTGAGACGGTTCGGGCCTCGGTGCTTCGCCGACAGGAGGCCTGCGGCAGGATGGATGCCACCTGGTACGTACGCGTCGCTCGCGCTCGTACTGAAGACAACCGCTGGAGACGCCCGGTGAGTTCCCCAGATCCGCAGGTTCGCGCAGCGCGAAACAAGTCAACCAGTCCTCCGCCCCGCGGGCCCGTCGTGGCGGTCACCGGTGCCGCCTCCGGCGTCGGGGCCCTGCTCACCGAGCGGCTCGCCGCGTCGGAGGAGGTCAAGCAGGTCGTCGCCATCGACGAGCGGCGCGGCGAATGCGCCGAGGCCGAGTGGCACATCCTGGACGTCCGCGACCCCGCGATCGCGGAGCGGCTGCGCGGGGCCGACGTGGTGGTCCACCTGGCCCTCGACCTGGACCTGGAGACCGACGCGGCCGCCCGTACGGCCTACAACGTGCGCGGCACGCAGACCGTGCTGACCGCGGCCGCGGCGGCCGGCGTGCACCGGGTGGTGCTGTGCACCTCGACCATGGTCTACGGGGCGCTGCCCGACAACGAGCTGCCGCTGTCCGAGGACGCGGAGCTGCGCGCCACCGCCGAGGCCACGGGCGTCGGCGACCTCCTGGAGATCGAGCGGCTGGCCCGCCGGGCGCCCCGAGCGCACCCCGGGCTGAACGTCACCGTGGTGCGCCCCGCCGTGCTGGTCGGCGGCACCGACACCGCGCTGACCAGGTACTTCGAGTCGCCGCGACTGCTGGTGGTGGCCGGTTCCCGGCCCGCCTGGCAGTTCTGCCACATCGACGACCTGTGCAGCGCCCTGGAGTACGCGGTGCTGGAGAAGGTCGACGGCGAGCTGGCCGTGGGCTGCGACGGCTGGCTGGAGCAGGAGGAGGTCGAGGAGCTCAGCGGCATCCGGCGGATGGAGCTGCCGTCGGCGGTGGCGCTCGGCGCGGCGGCCCGGCTGCACCGCATCGGGCTCACCCCGTCCCCGGCGGGGGACCTGGCGTACACGATGTACCCCTGGGTGGTCAGCGGCAGCAGGCTGCACGACGCCGGGTGGCGTCCCGCGTACACCAACGAGGAGGTGCTCGCGCAGCTGCTCGACGAGGTCTCCGGGCGGCACACGGTCGCGGGCCGCCGGCTGGGCCGCAAGGACGCGACGGCCGCGGGCGCGGCGGGCGCGACGGTCGCGCTGCTCGGCGCGGCGGCGGTGGTGCGCCGGGCCCGGAAGGCGCGCCGCCGGATCTGACCGGACCGGCCCCCGCGGAGGTGTCCCCTTGGAGGACCCTCCGAAGCACCACGCGCGCGTACCGGGCGATCCGGCTGTTCCGCACCGTCGGCGGGGTGGGGCACGATGGGGGCATGGCACCCGTGACGGACCACCCCGGTGAGCAGCCCGCCCAGGACCCGATCAAGCTGATCGCGATCCGCGACACCGCGCTGTCGGTGGACGAGATCCTGCGCGCGGTCGGCGACGACGCGGCCGGCGGCACGGCGCTCTTCGTGGGCACCGTGCGCAACCACGACGGCGGCGCCGACGTGGACGAGCTGGGCTACTCCTGCCATCCGAGCGCCGAGGACGAGATGCGGCGGATCGCGGAGAAGGTCGCCGCGGACTTCCCCGTGCGGGCGCTGGCCGCGGCCCACCGGGTGGGCGATCTGAGGATCGGGGACCTCGCCGTGGTCGCCGCCGTGTCGTGCGCGCACCGGGGCGAGGCGTTCGAGGCCTGCCGCCGGCTCGTCGACGAGATCAAGCACGGGGTGCCCATCTGGAAGCACCAGCGCTTCTCCGACGGCACCGAGGAATGGGTCGGCGTCTAGCCTCGCCCTTTCCGCGCGGCATGCCTCTCCCGCGCGTCCGGGACGCCTTCCCGTGCGGTTGCGTAACCGCACCCCTGAGGTGAGCGTTGTCACTGCGGATGGTTAATCTGCTGATCAGTCAGTGTTGCGGACGCTCATGGGGTTGGGAGGTCGGCATGGCGGCGCTTGCCTGGTTGCTGATTCCGCTGGTGGCCGCGATCGGAGCGGGACTGTGGGGCAGTTGGGCCAACCGGACCCGCAACGTGCGCGGCGACGGTCCCGAACTCATAGGTTATGCCCGTTTCCGTGAGGCGATGGAGCGGGAGCGTACGGGCAGCTGAGCCCGGAAACCGCAGGCCAGGACGGGCGAAGGGGCCGGGGCCGCTCGACCGGGCGGCCCTGACGGTGCGCTGACAGGTCCGTCCCGTACTGTCGAGTCATGCCACGCCGTACGGCGACGATGCTCGCCTCCACCCTGATGCTGATCGCGCTCCTGTGCGCGGGAGTCTTCATCCCCGTGCCGTACGCGGAGATGTCGCCGGGGCCGACGGTGAACACACTGGGCGAGCACGACGGCGAGCCGGTGCTCCAGATCGCCGGGCGCAAGACCTACCCGACGGACGGTCACCTCAACATGACCACCGTGCGGGTCACCAGCGCCGAGTACCGCATGAACCTCGTCGAGGCCGTGTACGGCTGGCTGGCGCACGACACCAAGGTCGTCCCGCACGACACCCTCTACCCGGACGGCAAGACGGAGGAGGAGTCGACCCAGGAGAACGCCGAGGAGTTCAGCCAGTCCCAGGAGAGCGCCAAGGTGGCGGCCCTGAAGGAGCTGGACATCCCGGTGAAGTCCTGGGTGATCGTCTCCACGGTCGTCAAGGACGCCCCCGCCGAGGGCAAGCTGCACGCGGGCGACGTGATCAAGGCCGTCGACGGCAAGGCCGTGAAGGAGCCCTCCGACGTCGCCGACCTGGTGACCCAGCACAAGCCGGGCGAGGACGTCGTCTTCACCATCGTCCCCGCCAAGGAGCAGGCCGCCGCCGAGAAGGAGAAGCGGACGGCGGAGCGGACGGAGAAGGTCACCATCACCACCCGCGCCTCCGACGACGCCGGCGAGAAGCGCGCCGTCGTCGGCATCTCCGCCGGGACCGACCACACCTTCCCGTTCGACATCGACATCAAGCTCGCCGACGTCGGCGGCCCCAGCGCCGGTCTGATGTTCGCGCTCGGCATCTACGACAAGCTCACCCCGGGCAGTCTCACCGGCGGCCAGTTCGTCGCGGGCACCGGCACCATCGACGACGAGGGCAAGGTCGGGCCGATCGGCGGCATCGAGATGAAGACGGTCGGCGCGCGAGACAAGGGCGCCGAGTACTTCCTCACGCCCGCCGACAACTGCGCCGCCGCAGCCGAGGACACCCCCGACGGCCTCACGCTGGTGAAGGTCGGCACGATCGACGACGCCCTGGACGCCCTGAAGGACATCCGCGCGGGCGACACCGCCGACCTGCCGACGTGCACCGCCTCCTGACCTGAGGTCCTAGTCCTCGAACGTCGCCGTCAGCGCCTGGGCCAGACCCGGCACCAGGTCCGAGCCGGTGAGCACCTCGGTCGGGGAGTCCTTCTCCCGCAGCCGCAGCGCCGACTCACGGGAGCCGTCGCGCAGCACCGCGACCGTCATCCGGACCTCCTGACGCTCCGGGTGCTCCGCCACCCACTTGGTGAGGGCGGCCTCGTCCAGGTCCTTCGGAACCTCCGCTTCCGCGGACGGCGGCAGCATCAGCCGCTCCACGGTGAGCGCGCAGCCGGTGACCGCGTCGGGCCAGGCGATGGTGCCGAGGAACTCGTCGAGGGGTTTGCCGGAGGGAATCTCCTCCTGCTCGATCGGGGTGAGGGCGGCGGCCTCCTCACCGCCGTCGAGGCCGAGGCGGTCCGCGAGGGAGGGCTGTTCCGCCCGGAGCCGGGCAGTGTCTACGAGGGCGAACAGGCGGGCGGGCTGGTCCCAGCCCAGTCCGGACACGTACTCGTCGATCTCGAGCACGGCCCGGGTGAGGGGGTTCGCGGCCATGGGTGTGTTGGACATGGTCACAATCCTCTCTCGTTCCTGGCCGGAATCGGGAACCGAGTAAAGCGTGAGTAAGTTGCATAGGGTGTGGGCCCGCGATCACGGGGGACCACGACGGTCCGTGAAGACGCGGGCTCGACGAATCAACAGCGAACTTCGAGGTGCCTACCTTGGCTTTCCAGATGCCGGACCGCGGCGGAGGCCCGACGGGGCCACGGATCAGAGTGGGCCGGCCGTCCCGACGGGTCCGGACCCTGCTCATGACACTGGGCGTCCTTGCCGTCCTCGGCATGGTGTTCACCATGTTCGCGGGGTTCTGGACCGACTGGCTGTGGTACCGGTCGGTGGACTACTCGTCGGTGTTCACGACGACCCTGTCGACCAAGATCGGGCTGTTCTTCGTCTTCGGCCTGCTCATGGCGGTCTCGGTCGGCTTCAACATCTGGCTGGCGCACCGCCTGCGGCCCCCGCTGAGCGCCATGTCGATGGAGCAGCAGAACCTCGACCGGTACCGGATGGGGATCGCGCCCTACAAGAAGTGGCTGCTGCTCGGCATCACCGCGCTGGTCGGCCTGATCGCGGGCGCCTCGGCCTCCAGCCAGTGGCGTACGTGGCTGATGTGGGTCAACGGCGTGTCCTTCGGGGAGAAGGACCCGCAGTTCAACCTCGACGTCTCCTTCTACGCCTTCGACCTGCCCTGGTACCGGTTCCTGCTGGGCTTCGGCTTCGCCGCCGCCATCCTGGGCCTGATCGCCGCCGCGCTCACGCACTACCTGTACGGCGGGCTGCGCATCACCAGCCCGGGCGCGCGCGCCACGGCCGCCGCCACCGGGCACCTGTCGGTGCTGCTCGGCATCTTCGTCGCGCTGAAGGCGGTCGCGTACTGGCTCGACCGGTACGGACTGGCCGTGAAGTCCAGCGACTTCAAGGCCACGGACAGCTGGACGGGTCTGCGCTACGTCGACGCGAACGCCTATCTGCCCGCGAAGACCATCCTGTTCTGCATCGCCGTGATCTGCGCGCTGCTGTTCTTCGCCACCCTGTGGCGGCGCACCTGGCAGCTGCCGGTCATCGGCTTCGGCCTGATGGTGCTGTCGGCGATCCTCATCGGCGGCCTGTACCCGGCGATCGTGCAGAAGTTCCAGGTCCAGCCCAACGAGCAGGCCAAGGAAGCGCCGTACGTCGAGAAGAACCTCGCGGCCACGCGTGAGGCCTACGGCATCGACGACTCCCAGGTCACCGAGTACCCGGGCATCGCCGAGACCAAGGACCAGGCGAAGCTGCGGGACGACGTCACGGACGCGGCCAGCATCCGCATCATGGACCCGAACATCGTCTCGCCGACGTTCCAGCAGCTCCAGCAGATCAGGAACTACTACGCGTTCCCGACCAACCTGGACGTCGACCGCTACGCCAAGGACGGCAAGGAGCAGGACACCGTCATCGGCCTGCGCGAGCTGAACTACGCGGGCATCCCCAAGCGGAACTGGATCAACGACCACTTCCGCTACACCCACGGCTACGGCGTCGTCGCCGCCGAGGGCACCACCGCCGACTCCGGCGGACGCCCCGCGTTCACCGAGTCCGACCTGCCCTCCAAGGGCGACCTCGGCACGTACGAGCAGCGCGTCTACTACGGCGAGCGGACGACCACGTACTCCATCGTCGGCGGTCCCCAGAAGGAGATCGACTACTCCGACGACAGCGGCGAGAAGACGTACAGCTACAAGGGCGACAGCGGCGTCAACCTCGAGAACCCGGTGAACCGGGCCGCCTACGCGGTCGCGTTCGGCGAGCCGCAGATCCTCTACTCCGGCGCCATCGGAGAGGGTTCGCGGATCCTGTACAACCGCACGCCCAAGGAGCGCGTCGAGGCGATCGCGCCCTGGCTGACCATCGACGGCGACGCCTACCCGGCGGTCGTCGGCGGCCGGATCCAGTGGATCGTCGACGCCTACACGACCACCAACGGCTACCCGTACGCGTCCCGCACGACGCTCGGCGACACCACGGCCGACTCGCTGACCGCCACCAACGACCAGCGCGCGGTGGTGGCCCAGCAGAACCAGGTCAACTACATCCGCAACTCGGTGAAGGCGACCGTCGACGCGTACAGCGGCGAGGTCAAGCTCTACCAGTGGGACACCCAGGACCCCGTCCTGAAGACGTGGATGAAGGCGTTCCCGGACACCGTGCAGCCGCGGAGCGAGATCTCCCAGGACCTGATGGCCCATCTGCGGTACCCGCAGGACCTGTTCAAGGTCCAGCGCGAACTGCTCACCCGCTACCACGTGAAGGACGCCAACACGTTCCTCTCCGGCAGCGAGGTCTGGCAGGTGCCGGACGACCCGACGAACAAGACGGGCGACGCGGTCCCGCCGTACTACCTGAGCATGAAGATGCCCGACCAGAACGAGCAGGTCTTCTCGCTCACCACGACGTTCACACCGAACGGCCGTGACAACCTGAGCGCGTTCATGGCGGTCAACGCCGATCCGGGCACCCAGGACTACGGCAAGATCAGAATCCTGAAACTGCCGACCAGCACCACGGTCTCCGGACCCAAGCAGGTGCAGAGCCAGTTCAACTCCCAGCAGGACATCGCCGAGACGATCAGGCTGCTGCGAGGCGGCGACTCCGAGGTCGAGTACGGCAACCTGCTGACCGTCCCGCTGGACGGCGGACTGCTCTACGTCGAGCCGGTCTACGTACGCGGTGGTGGACTCAAGTACCCGCTGCTGCGCAAGGTGTTGGTGACCTACGGAGGCCAGACGGCGTTCGAGGACACGCTGGAGCAGGCGCTCGACAAGGTCTTCGGCGGCGAGGGCACACCGGTCGAACCGCCGGCCGACGACGGCACCGAGGAGGACGAGGGCACCACGCCCCCGCCGAGCACGGAGCAGCCCTCGACGGTCCAGGAGGCCCTGGAGGACGCGCAGAAGGCCTTCGAGGCCGGCCAGGAAGCCCTGAAGAACAACGACTGGGAGGCCTACGGCCGGGCGCAGAAGGACCTCGAGGAGGCGCTGCGCAAGGCCGAGGAGGCGCAGGCCGGCGGAGCCGGCGGCGCGCGGAGCAGCCCGCGCGCGGCACCGAGCGCGAGCCCAGGCTCGAACAGCTGATCCGAAGGCCTGGTCACAGGCCCACCCCGCGCCGTGCTACGGTTGCCACACAACGGCGCGGGGTGGAGCAGCTCGGTAGCTCGCTGGGCTCATAACCCAGAGGTCGCAGGTTCAAATCCTGTCCCCGCTACTGACGTCGCGACAGCGACACCGAAGGCCCGGATTCCCAAGGGAATCCGGGCCTTCGTGGTGGGCGAACGCATGTGCCCGGCTTCTTGACGGCCCTGCCGCCGACGGGAGTTGGGCGATCTGTGTTTGACTTGTCTCTCTGTGGGCATGTCGACAAAACGCTGTAGTGACCTCACTGACTGCGGTATACCAGGTGTACCCAGGTTGCAGGTGGTGCGACGATGGATGTTATGGGGGACAAGGCAACTCTGTTCGAGTCAGGGCGTTTTGTGCAGTCCTCCCCCCGGGAGGAGCATCCCCACGACGCTGGGGAGGCGGCCGACGAGGCGGCGGAGGAGCTGCGCCGCCGGCTCGCCGCAGAGGCCGGCGACGTCGAGGCGATGAGCGTCCTCGGCGCCATGCTGCTGCGCCGCGGTGATCTCGACGGTGCCGAACCCCATCTCCGTGCCGCCACCGCCGCGGGCGACCGCGCCGCCGCCAACAACCTGGGCGTCCTGCTGCACCAGCGGGGCTACCCGGACGAGGCCGCAGGCTGGTGGCGGATCGCCGCCGTCGCCGGTTCCACGGCCGCCGCCCACGCGCTCGGCCGCCACCACCGCGAGCGCGGCGACGAACCCGCCGCCGAGTACTGGCTGCGCCAGTCCGCCGAGCAGGGCCACACCCTCGGCGCCTACGCCCTCGCCGACCTCCTGGAGCACCGGGGGGACACGGAGGGCGCCGAGCGCTGGATGCGGGCCGCCGCGGAGCGCGGGCACCGCGAGGGCGCCTACCGGCTCGCCCGCGCCCTGGACCGCAAGGCCGCCCGCGCCTCCGGAGACGAGGGCACGGCGCTGGTCGAGGAGGCCGAGCAGTGGTACCGGCAGTCCGCCGCGCGCGGACACCGCCGGGCCGCCCTCCACCTGGGCACGATCCTGGAGAAGCGCGGCGAGCTGAAGGAGGCCGGGCGCTGGTACCTGACCTCCGCCAAGGACGGCGAGCCGCGCGCCGCGTGCGCGCTGGGCTTCCTGCTGCGCGACGCCGGTGACACCGAGAACGCCGCCGTGTGGTGGCTGCGCGCCGCCCAGGACGGCGACGGCAACGCCGCCAACGCGCTGGGCGCGCTGCACGCCGAGCGGGGCGAGACGCAGACCGCCGAGCGCTGGTACCGGGCCGCCATGGACGCCGGCGACATCAACGGCGCGTACAACCTCGGTCTGCTCTGCGCCGACCAGGGGCGCACCACCCAGGCCGAGCAGTGGTACCGCCGCGCCGCCTACGCCGGACACCGCGAGGCGGCGAACGCGCTGGCGATCCTGTTGCTGCGGGCGGGCGACGAGACCGGCGCGGAGCCGTGGTTCTCCAAGGCAGCGGAGGCCGGCAGCGTCGACGCCGCGTTCAACCTCGGCATCCTGCACGCCGGCCGGGGCGAGGACCGGGCCGCGCTGGGCTGGTACGAGCGGGCGGCGGCCGCCGGGCACACCGAGGCGGCGCTCCAGGTCGGCATGGCGCGGCTGCGGGACGGCGAGGAGGGCGAGGCCGAGCGGTTCCTGCGGTGCGCGGCGGGCGGCGGCAGCGCCGAGGCCGCGTACCGGCTGGCGACCGTGCTGGACGCCCGCAGGCCGCCGGAGCCCGCGCACGAGCTGGGGGAGCCGGTGCACCGGCGCAGCGAGTGCGAGGAGTGGTACGAGCGGGCCGCGTCCCAGGGACACCGGCGCGCCCAGGTGCGGGTCGGCATGCTGGCCGCGGCGCGGGGCGACGTCGTCGAGGCGGCCCGGTGGTATCGGGAGGCCGCGGAGGCCGGGTCGCGCAACGGGGCGTTCAACCTGGGGCTGCTGCTGGCGCGGGAGGGGAGCGAGCCGGAGGCGGCGGTGTGGTGGACGCGGGCGGCGGACGCGGGGCACGGGCGTGCGGCGTTGCGGCTGGCGCTGGTGTACGCGCGGCGGGGTGAGCTGGCGGAGGGGCAGCGGTGGGCCGACCGGGCGGCGGAGCTGGGGCCTCCGGCGGTTACGGAGAGGGCTACGCGGTTGCGGGACGCGCTCCGTGAAGAGCTGTCCGCGTGAGTCTGTGCGGGCGTGCGGGGGTCGGGGTGGTTCGGGGGCTTCGCCCCTGGGCCCCCTTCGCGCAGTTCCCCGTGCCCCTATGGGGCGCTGTTCCGCGGGCCCTCCTCGAGGGTCCCCGGAATCGATTTGCTTCTGTCGGGCACCTTGACGTAGCTTTAAGACATCGCCGCGGGGTGGAGCAGCTCGGTAGCTCGCTGGGCTCATAACCCAGAGGTCGCAGGTTCAAATCCTGTCCCCGCTACTGATGGCCGAGGGCCGGAATCCGAAAGGGTTTCGGCCCTCGGCGTTTTCCTGTGCGGACGCGTTCCGTGTCCAGGCATGACGAAGAGCCCCGGGCACCCGTAGGTGGCCGGGGCTTCGTCGAAGCCCTAGTGCCGGTCAGGCCGACGCGCAGTTGGGGCACAGGCCGCGGTACGTCACCTCGACGTCGGACACCGTGAAACCGAACCGCTCCGTGTCGGGCAGGTCGGCCAGCGGGTTGCCGGTCGGGTGGACGTCGCGGATCGCCCCGCACCGCGCGCACACCAGGTGGTGGTGCGGACGGTGCGCGTTCGGGTCGTAGCGCTTGGCCCGCTGGTCCGTCGCGACCTCCAGCACCTCGCCGAGCGAGACCAGCTCGCCCAGGGTGTTGTAGACGGTCGCCCGGGAGATCTCGGGCAGCTTGGCGACAGCTCTGGCGTGCACCTCGTCGGCCGTCAGGTGGACGTGTTCGCCGTCGAGGACCTCGGCCACCACACGGCGCTGCGCGGTCATCCGCCAACCGCGTCCGCGAAGTCGTTCCAGAAGGTCACTCATAGGCACCAGCCTAACAGCAGGGGGGAGTCGAATCCCGAACGGGTGTGACTTTGGAGCTTTACTTGACTTAGACAATGTCCATTGTAGGATCGAGCCAGGCTTTAGCCAAGGCACAAGTTGCAGTACTGACGCAGGAGGCGCACGTGACGCAGGGACCGCTTACGACGGAGGCCGGAGCTCCGGTCGCCGACAACCAGAACAGCGAGACCGCGGGCGTCGGCGGCCCGGTCCTCGTCCAGGACCAGCTCCTGCTCGAGAAGCTCGCCCACTTCAACCGTGAGCGCATCCCGGAGCGCGTGGTGCACGCCCGCGGCGCCGGTGCGTACGGCACCTTCAAGGTGACCGCCGACGTCACGAAGTACACCCGGGCGAAGTTCCTGTCCGAGGTGGGCAAGGAGACCGAGGTCTTCCTGCGCTTCTCGACCGTGGCGGGCAACCTGGGCGCGGCGGACGCGGTGCGCGACCCGCGCGGTTTCGCGGTGAAGTTCTACACCGAGGAGGGAAACTACGACCTCGTCGGCAACAACACCCCGGTGTTCTTCATCCGGGACGCGATCAAGTTCCCCGACTTCATCCACACCCAGAAGCGCGACCCGTACACCGGCTCGCAGGAGGCGGACAACGTCTTCGACTTCTGGGGCCTGTCGCCCGAGTCGACCCACCAGGTGACCTGGCTGTTCGGCGACCGCGGCATCCCGGCGTCCTACCGCCACATGGACGGCTTCGGCTCCCACACCTACCAGTGGAACAACGAGGCCGGCGAGGTCTTCTGGGTCAAGTACCACTTCAAGACGGACCAGGGCATCAAGAACCTGACCGCCGAGGAGGCCGAGGTCCTCGCGGGCAAGGACCCCGACTCGCACCAGCGTGATCTGCGTGAGGCCATCGAGCGCGGCGAGTACCCGTCCTGGACCGTGTACGTCCAGATCATGCCGGCGGCCGAGGCGGCCACCTACCGCTTCAACCCGTTCGACCTGACCAAGGTCTGGCCGCACGCGGACTACCCGCTGATCGAGTTCGGCAAGCTGGAGCTCAACCGCAACCCGGAGAACATCTTCGCCGAGGTCGAGCAGTCGATCTTCAGCCCCGCCCACTTCGTGCCGGGCATCGGTCCCTCCCCGGACAAGATGCTCCAGGGCCGTCTCTTCGCGTACGGCGACGCCCACCGCTACCGCGTCGGCATCAACGCCGACCACCTGCCGGTGAACCGCCCGCACGCCACCGAGGCGCGCACCCACTCCCGTGACGGCTACCTGTACGACGGCCGCCACAAGGGCGCGAAGAACTACGAGCCGAACAGCTTCGGCGGCCCCTTCCAGACGGACCGTCCGCTGTGGCAGGGCGTCCCGGTCACCGGGGTCACCGGCGAGTCGGTCACGCCCGTCCACGCCGAGGACAACGACTTCGTCCAGGCGGGCAACCTCTACCGGCTGATGTCGGAGGACGAGAAGGAGCGCCTGGTGAAGAACCTGGCGAACGCCATCTCGGGTGTGACGCGCGACGACATCGCCGAGCGCGCGATCAACAACTTCCGCCAGGCCGACGAGGACTTCGGCAAGCGGCTGGAGGCCGCGGTGCAGGCCCTGCGCGGCTGATTCCAGCGCTGGACCGCTTGCCGATCGACGGGCCGGATCCCCTCCCGGGGCTCCGGCCCGTTTCTCGTGTCCGTCAGGCGGTGTCCGTCAGTTGGTGTCCGTCAGGCGGGCACCTGCGGGGCCCGCTGCCGGGCCGGCGCCCAGCAGCGGATGATGTCGCGGACCGAGACGATGCCCGCGGGCTCGCCCCGGTCGAGGACGATCAGATGCCGGAAGCCGCCGTGGGCCATGGCGGACGCGGCCTCCTCCAGGGTCCAGGAGGGGGCGGCGAAGACGACGTCGGTGGTGGTGTGGGCGTGGGCGCGCTCCGCGTCCGGGTCCTGGCCCAGACCCACGGAGTTGAGGACGTCCCGTTCGGTGAGGATGCCGATCCCGGTGCCGTCGGGGTCGAGGACCACGGCCGCGCCCACCCGGCGCGCGGACATCAGGGCGGCGGCCTGGCGGAGCGTGTGGGCGGGGCCGATGGTGAGGACCACGGTGCTCATGGCGTCACGGACGAGCATGGATGGAGCCACCTCCTACCGGAAAACGCGAGCTCACGGGCCCGGGGACCCGCTCGTTCGCGCTTTCACAAGTTCACAAGTGGGGGAACTCTCAGAGTGGCAGGCAAAGCGGGGGTCAACAAGAGGGCGCACGCGGCCGCCCGGGGGCGTGCGGCGCCCTCGCGTCCGGATCAGTACCGCTGGTTGAGATACCCCAGCAGCTCGTCGTGGAGCAGGCCGTTGGAGGCGGCGGCGTTGCCGCTGTGCGGGCCCGGGCGGCCGTCGAGGCCGGTGAAGGTGCCGCCGGCCTCCGTCACCACGATCGCCGTGGCCGCCATGTCCCACAGCGACAGCTCCGGCTCCGCGCAGATGTCCACCGAGCCCTCGGCGACCATCATGTACGGCCAGAAGTCGCCGTACGCGCGCGTGCGCCACACCTCGCGGGTCAGGTCCAGGAAGCCGTCCAGCCGTCCCTGCTCCTCCCAGCCGGTCAGCGAGGAGTACGCGAAGGAGGCGTCGGAGATCCGCGAGACGCGGGAGACCTGGAGCCGGGTCGCCGAGGACAGGCTGCGCCCCGCGTAGGCGCCGTGGCCCTTCGCCGCCCACCAGCGGCGGCCCAGGGCGGGCGCGGACACCACGCCGACGACCGGCTGGAAGCCCCCCTCGCCCGCCTCCATCAGCGCGATCAGCGTGGCCCACACGGGCACGCCGCGCACGTAGTTCTTGGTGCCGTCGATCGGGTCGATCACCCAGCGGCGCGGTCCTGTGCCCTCCACGCCGTACTCCTCGCCCAGCACGGCGTCGCGCGGGCGGGCGCGCTGGAGGTGGCCGCGGATCAGCTCCTCGGCGTTCTTGTCCGCCTCGCTCACCGGCGTCATGTCGGGTTTGGTCTCCACCTTCAGGTCGAGAGCCTTGAACCGGTCCATGGTCGCGGCGTCGGCGGCGTCCGCGAGGACATGGGCGAGACGCAGGTCGTCGAGGTAGTCGGGCATGCAACGAACGGTATAGGCCGAGATCGGTTCCGGGCCACCGGGGGCCCGTTCCGAGACCCCTTGACAGTCCCCGACACCCCGTCAAATCTGAACCGCAGGGTCTCGGCCGCTCGCCCCGAGGGAGGCGATGATGCCTGCAGCGCGGGAATCACTGCTGGACGCCGCTTACACCGCACTCGCCCGCCGTCCGTGGTCGGCGGTGCGGATGGTGGACGTCGCCGCCGCGGCCGGGGTCTCCCGCCAGACCCTCTACAACGAGTTCGGCAGCAAGGAGGGTCTCGCCCGGGCCCTGGTCCGGAGGGAGGCCGACGGCTACCTGGCCGGCGTCGACCGCGCCCTCACCGCGCACGCCGACCCCCGCGACCGCCTCACCGCCACCGCCGAGTGGACCACGCTGAGCGCCCGCGAGAACGCCCTGGTGCGGGCCATGCTCACCGGCTGCTGGAACGAGCGCCTGCCCATGCCCGCCCTCACGGCTGTGGCCTCCGGCTCCCCGGTGCCCGCGCAGCGCCGCGCCGACGGGCCGCTGCCCTCGCCCTCCGACTTCGTGCACCTGGTCCGGGACCGGGCCGTCGCCGTGCTCGCCGGTCCGGGGCACGCGCGCGGCGACGCCGCCGACCTCGCCCGGTCCTGCGAGCTGGTGATCAGACTCGCGCTGTCCTGCGTCGTCGCGCCCCCGCCCGACGAGGGCGTGGCCGAGCTGGTCCGGGGCGCGCTGCACCGGCAGGCGGTGCCATAGGGCGCGTCCCCTTTAATACGTCTCGATCAATGAAGGGGTAATACGTCTCCATTGATGAAGGGGACGGCTCAGTGCGCCGACCCCGAGAGCTGCAGCCCGATCACCCCGACGATCACCAGGGTGATCGAGACGATCTTCAGCGTGGACACCAGGTCCCCGAGGAACACCATCCCGTAGATGGCCGTCCCCGCCGCCCCGATGCCCGTCCACACCGCGTACGCCGGTCCCACGTCCAGCTTCTTCAGCGCCAGGGTGAGCAGTCCGAAGCTGCCCAGGGCGAACGCGCAGAAGGCGATGGTCGGCCACAGCCGGGTGAACCCGTGCGACAGCTTCAGACACACGGCGAAACCGGTCTCGAGCAACCCGGCGACGATGACCAGCAGCCACGCCATGTGTGTCCTCCCGCATTCCCCGCGTACAGTGACCGCTTCGTCTGGGTTCGTGTCCGGCTCGGTGCGATTATGCACTTACCGGCGACACCACGGGGCAAACACGACGCGGGTCAGTCCCCGTCGCTCCGCTCCCGCGAGGCGAGCAGCCGACGCAGCGAGTACAGCCGCGCAGGGTCCGCGTGACCCTCCGCCACCCAGTCGTCCAGCGCGCAGTCCGGCTCGTCGTGACTGCACGCGCGCGGACAGCCCTCCGTGCCCGGCTCCAGGTCGGGGAAGGCGTGGATGACCCGCGACGGGTCGACGTGCGCCAGACCGAACGACCGCACGCCCGGCGTGTCGATCACCCAGCCCTCGGCGCCCGCGAGCGGCAGCGCCAGCGCGGACGTCGTGGTGTGCCGGCCGCGTCCGGTCACCGCGTTGACGTGACCGGTGACACGGCGCCGCTCCTCCGGCACCAACGCGTTGACGAGGGTCGTCTTGCCGACGCCCGAGTGGCCCACGAACGCCGTGATCCGGCCGTCGAGCTGCTCGCGCACCCGCTCCACCGCCTCGCCGCTCTCCAGCTCCGCCCGGCTGGTGACGACGTACGGGATGTCCAGGTCGCCGTAGAGCTCCAGCAGCTTGTCGGGCGGGGCCAGGTCGGACTTGGTCAGCACCAGCAGCGGCTCCAGGCCGCCGTCGTAGGCGGCGACCAGGCAGCGGTCGATCAGGCGCGGCCGGGGCTCGGGGTCGGCGAGGGCGGTGACCACGGCGAGCTGGTCGGCGTTGGCGACGACCACCCGCTCGTAGGGATCGTCGTCGTCGGCGGTGCGGCGCAGCACCGACGAGCGCTCCGCGATCCGCACGATCCGGGCGAGGGTGTCCTTCTTGCCGGACAGATCACCGACGAGGGCCACCCGGTCGCCCACCACGGCGGCCTTGCGGCCCAGTTCGCGGGCCTTCATCGCGGTGACGACGCGGTCCTCGACGAGGCAGGTCAGCCGGCCCCGGTCGACCGTGAGCACCATGCCCTCGGCGGCGTCCTCGTGCTTGGGCCTGATGTGGGTGCGCGGCCGGTTGCCCTTGCGGTTGGGGCGCGAGCGGATGTCGTCCTCGTCGGTGTGCTTGCCGTAGCGGCGCATCGTGAACCCCTACGCCCCGAGCATCCCGGTCCACAGCTCGGGGAAGTCCGGCAGGGTCTTCGCCGTGGTCGCCACGTTCTCGATCTGCACGCCCTCGACCGCCAGGCCGATGATCGCACCGGCGGTGGCCATGCGGTGGTCCTCGTAGGTGTGGAAGACCCCGCCGTGCAGCCGGCGCGGGCGGATGTGCAGACCGTCGGCCGTCTCGGTGACGTCGCCGCCCAGCTCGTTGATCTCCTTGGTGAGCGCCGCCAGCCGGTCCGTCTCGTGCAGCCGCAGATGGGCCACGCCCCGCAGGGTCGACGGGGAGTCCGCGAGGGCCGCGACCGCCGCGATGCCCGGGGTCAGCTCGCCCACCTCGCCGAGGTCCACGTCGATGCCGTGCACCGCGCCGGAGCCGGTGAAGACCAGTCCGTACTCGGTCAGCTCGCAGGAGCCGCCCATCTCGGTGAAGATCTCCCGCAGCCGGTCGCCGGGCTGGGTGGTCCGCGCGGGCCAGTCGGGGATGACCACCTTGCCGCCGGTGACCAGCGCCGCCGCGAGGAACGGCTGCGCGTTGGACAGGTCCGGCTCGATCGTCAGGTCCCGGCCGAGCAGGGCGCCCGGGGTGACCCGCCAGACGTTCGGCTCGCCGCCCGACTCGGGGGTGTCGACCTGGGCGCCGACCGCGCGCAGCATGTCGACCGTCATCCGGATGTGCGGCATCGACGGCAGCGTCGCGCCGGTGTGCCGCACCTCCACGCCCTGGTTGAAGCGCGGCGCCGACAGCAGCAGGGCGCTGACGAACTGCGACGACGAGGACGCGTCCACCTCGACCGTGCCGCCGTCCAGCGCGCCCCCGCCGTGCACCGTCATCGGCAGAGCGCCCCGCTCGTCGTCGTCGATCCGCGCGCCCAGCCGGCGCAGCGCGTCGATGACGCCGTTCAGGGGGCGCTCGTAGGACCGCGGGTCGCCGTCGAAGCGCACCGGGCCGTCCGCCAGGGTGGCCACCGGCGGCAGGAAGCGCATCACCGTGCCCGCGTTGCCCACGTCCACGGTGGCCCGGCCGTGCAGACCGGCCGGGACCACACGCCACGCCTCGCCCGTCCCGTCGGGACCGACGCCCTCCTCGATCTCCACGCCCAGGGCACGCAGCCCGCCCGCCATCAGCAGCGTGTCGCGCGAGCGCAGGGGGCGGCGCAGCCAGCCCGGCTCGGAGGCGAGGGCGGCGAGGACGAGGGCGCGGTTGGTGACCGACTTGGACCCGGGCACGTGGACCGTCGCGTCGACGGCTCCGCTCGCGTGCGGGGCGGGCCAGAGGGCGGTGTGCGTGGGATTCGGGGCCATGAGGCCACTTTATAAGGAGGTGAGGAGCCCGGCCGTTCCGTGCCCGCCAGGCGGAACACCGCCCGGTCGCCCGTCGGTCCGCGGGGTCACAGCCCCAGCAGCCAGCGCCCCCCGCCCAGCAGCGAGCACACCGACACCGCGTGGAACAGGAACAGCCACATCCCCGCCGGGACGTGCGTCAGCCGGGACAGCTGGTCCGCGTCCGAGTCGCCCGCCCCGCCGCGCCGCCGCTTGGCCTGCAGCTCGAACGCCGGGCGCACCCCGCCCAGCAGCAGGAACCACACCACGGCGTACGCGAACGCCGCCTGCACCTGCGGCCCCGCCAGCCAGGACACCAGCACGAACGTGCTCCCGGTGACCAGCACGGACACCGCCCCGTAGGCGTTGCGGATCATCACCAGCACCGCCAGCAGCAGCGCGGTGGCCAGCCACAGCAGCAGCGTGATGCGTCCCGCGCCGAGCAGCGCGGCCCCGCCCAGGCCCAGCAGCGGGGGAGCGGTGTAGCCGGCGGCGGCCGTGAGGATCATGCCGATGCCGGTGGGCCTGCCCCGGCTGACGGTCAGGCCGCTGGTGTCGGAGTGCAGGCGTATGCCCGTCAGGGTGCGGCCGGTGAGGAGCGCCACCAGGCCGTGCCCGCCCTCGTGCGCGATCGTGATCGCGTTCCGGGCGATCCGCCAGGGCGCGTGCGGCACGACCACGGCGAGGGCCGCCACCAGGGTCGCGACGACCACCCACAGGTCCGGGTCGGGCTGGGTGCCCGCGACCTCGTCCCAGAGGGAGGCGAGGGACGCGGACGCGGTGCTGGCCATGCTCGTCATGTGTGTTGGATCGCTCCCTGTGCGCGTGCGGAGTCTGGCAGTGTTGCACGTATGTGCGGACGGTATGCAGCGAGTCGGAGGCCCGAGGATCTCGCCGGGATCTTCGAGATCGAGAAGTGGGAGCCCGAGGAGACCCTGGAGCCCGACTACAACGTGGCGCCGACCAAGGAGGTCCACGCCGTCCTCGACCGTCCTCTGAAGGACGCGGACGACCCCCGCCCGGTTCGGCAGCTGCGCACGCTCAAGTGGGGCCTGGTGCCCTCCTGGTCCAAGACCCCCGAGGGCGGCGCGCGGATGATCAACGCGCGCGCGGAGACCGTCCACGAGAAGCCGTCGTACCGCCGCGCCTTCTCCTCCCGCCGCTGCATCCTCCCCGCCGACGGCTACTACGAGTGGGTCACCGGGAAGCAGGAGCGCGACCTGGAGGTCGAGGGCAAGAAGAAGCGCCCCCGCAAGCAGCCCTACTTCGTCACCCCGGCCGACGGCTCGGTCTTCGCGATGGCCGGGCTGTACGAGTTCTGGCGCGACCGCACCCTGCCCGACGACCACCCCCGGGCCTGGTGGGTGACCTGCTCCGTGATCACCACCGAGGCGGAGACGAGCCCGCTGGCCGTGGCCCCCGCCGAGGGACCTCACTCCCTCGCCGACATCCACCCGCGGATGCCGCTGATGCTCACCCCGGACCGCTGGGACGACTGGCTGGACCCGTCCCGCACCGACCCCGAGGACCTGCGCGGGCTGCTCGCCCCGCCGCCGCCCGGTCTGATGCGCGCCTACCCGGTCGCCACCGCCGTCAGCAACGTCCGCAACAACGGCCCGGAGCTGCTGAAGGAGCTGGCCGCCCCGGAAGAGGGCACACTCTTCTGACGTGAGCCCCGAGTCTGACGTGAGCCCCGAGTCTGACGTGACCCCCGAGTCTGACGTGACCCCCGAGTCTGACGTGACCCCCGAGTCCGATGTGACCAGCAAGTCCGACGTGACCACCGAGACGGTCGGCACGGACGCCGGCGACGCCCGCGTCACCTGGCACCACGCCGCGACGCCGCGCCTCGTCCTCGCCGCGAGCCACGGCGCGGGCGGCGGCATCGAGGCCCGTGACCTCGCCGCGCTCGCCGCAGTCCTCCCCGCGCACGGCGTGACCGTCGCCCTCGTCGAGCAGCCCTGGCGGGTGGCCGGCAAGAAGCTCGCCCCCGCGCCGAAGACCCTGGACACCGGCTGGCGCGGCGTCTGGCCCACCCTGACGAAGCCCGGCCTGCCGG
This sequence comes from Streptomyces sp. P9-2, assembly GCF_051903975.1. Lineage (NCBI taxonomy): Bacteria > Bacillati > Actinomycetota > Actinomycetes > Kitasatosporales > Streptomycetaceae > Streptomyces > Streptomyces sp. P9-2. The sequence goes on along the minus strand of NZ_CP192633.1, from coordinate 245,341 downwards.
TGATCTCCGGCGGGCGCAGCGCCGGCGCCCGCGTCGCCTGCCGCACCGCGACGGAACTGGGCGCCCGGGCCGTGCTCGCGCTGAGCTTCCCGCTCCACCCGCCCGGCAAGCCGGAGAAGTCCCGCGCCGAGGAGCTGCTGGGCGCGGGCGTCCCCACCCTCGTCGTCCAGGGCGGCAACGACCCCTTCGGGAAGCCCGCCGAATTCCCCGAGGGCGACCACGAACTGGTGGAGGTCCCGCGGGCCGATCACGGCTTCGCCGTGCCCAAGCGGGCGGACCTCACGCAGGAGGAGGCCCTCCGGGTGATCACGGACGCGGTCGTGCGGTGGACGGCCGCCCTCGGCTGAGGCGCCGGGAATGCGGGCGGGGCCCCTGCTGTTGAGGGGGGCGTACGTGCCGGTCGAACGGCACCGTCGCCGTAGGAGAGGAAGTCCACCGCATGGGTTCCACGTTCTGCCCGAGCCGCAGTGCCCGCGCCGGCCTCGACTGGACGGTGCTGCACGCGGCCAAGACCGCCCCTGTTCGGGCGGCGGGCGGACCGGATCGTCGTCTATCCTCCGATTCGGGTGAGGCCGGTCTCGGTCTCGCGACGACTTTCAAGGAGGTGGGTCCGGTTCCCGGTACCGACGCAGGGACCGAACACGGCCAGGCGGAGCAGCCCGAGGGCCAGGGCGACACGCGCGCGGAGTCGACCGCGGAGCGCAGCGCGCGCTTCGAACGGGACGCGCTCGAGTTCCTCGACCAGATGTACTCGGCCGCGCTGCGCATGACGCGCAACCCGGCCGACGCCGAGGACCTGGTGCAGGAGACCTACGCCAAGGCGTACGGGTCCTTCCACCAGTTCCGCGAGGGCACCAACCTCAAGGCGTGGCTGTACCGGATCCTCACCAACACCTTCATCAACTCGTACCGCAAGAAGCAGCGCGAACCCCAGCGCTCCGCGGCCGAGGAGATCGAGGACTGGCAGCTCGCTCGCGCCGAGTCGCACATGTCCACGGGTCTGCGCTCCGCCGAGTCGCAGGCGCTGGACCACCTGCCGGACTCGGACGTGAAGGAAGCCCTGCAGGCGATCCCGGAGGAGTTCCGCATCGCGGTCTATCTCGCCGATGTCGAGGGCTTTGCCTACAAGGAGATCGCCGACATCATGGGGACACCCATCGGTACGGTGATGTCCCGGCTTCACCGGGGACGTCGCCAGCTGCGCGGCATGCTCGAGGACTACGCGCGCGAGCGCGGACTGGTCCCGGCCGGTGCCGGAGAGTCGAACGAAGCGAAAGGCTCGGGGTCATGAGCTGCGGAGAGCCGCACGAGACGGATTGCAGCGAAATCCTCGATCATCTCTACGAGTTCCTCGACCGTGAGATGCCGGACGACGACTGCCAGAAGTTCGAGCACCACTTCGAGGAGTGCTCGCCCTGCCTGGAGAAGTACGGGCTGGAGCAGGCGGTCAAGAAGCTCGTCAAGCGGTGCTGCGGACAGGACGACGTGCCGGGCGACCTGAGGTCGAAGGTCATGGGCCGGATCGAGCTGATCCGCTCCGGCCAGAACGTTCCCGAGCAGGACGTCACGGCCGCTCCGCAGGAGTCCTGACACCGTCCCAACCCCCGGGCCGCGTCACCCGATTGTGCTAATCGGCGGGCGGTCCGCCCGCGGCGGCCCCTCCGCCCGTCCTAGGCTCCAGAAGCCGACGGGCGACGGAAGCCGCGCGCGGCGCGGTCGGGGGAGGGGCTCATGGAGGCGTTACCGGCGCGGGCCCGGGTGTATCTCACCGGCGTCACCCTGCTCGGGCTGTGCTGTCTGCTCCCCCTGCCGGGCGTCCCCCGGCCGGGGGTGCTGTCCTCCCTGCCCGACCCGCGCGTCCCCTGGTGGCCGGTCGTCCTGCTCGCCGCCCTGTACGCGGGGTGCGAGCGCCTCGCCCGGTCCCGCCTCGCCGCAGGACCCCACCCCGGCGGCACCTTCCACCCCGTGCTGCTCGCCGGGGCGTTCCTGCTGCCGCCCACCGCCGCCGCCCTCGTCGCGCTGCCCGGGGCGCTGCTGCTCCCCGTCGAGCACGGCCCGCGTCTCGCACGCCGGCTGTGGCGCACGGGCCGGCTCGTCGTCGCCGTGTGGGCCGCGAGCCTGGTCCATCTGAAGACGGGCGGCCGGGACGCGGTGGCGAACTGCGACATGCCGGGCGCCCTCGCCACGGCCGGCGTCGCGGTGCTCGCGTTCTGCCTCGTCCTCACCCTGCTCGACGGCGGCGTCCTGGCGCCCGCCCCCGGCGGACTGCCCCGCACCCGTCCCGTGGCCGCCTGGTGGCGGCTGTTCCTCGGCTCCCTGGCGCCCCTCACCGTGCACGGCCTCGCCGGACTGATGATGGCCCTGCTGTGGCGCAGCCCCTACGGCCCGGTCGCGGCGCTGCTGGTGCTGCTGCCGATGGGCGTCTCCTGGTGGGCGTTCGCCCAGTACCACCGGGAGCGCGCCGCCCATCAGGCCACCATCCGTGCCCTGGTGCAGGCCGTCGACATCAAGGACGGCTACACGCGCGGCCACAGCGAGCGCGTCGGCCGCGCCTCCGTGCTGATCGCCCGCGAACTCGGCATGGACGACGAGCGGGTCGAGATGCTGCGGTTCGCGGGCATCCTGCACGACGTCGGCAAGCTCGGCGTGCCCACCCGCGTCCTCACCAAGAACGGCCCGCTCACCCCCGAGGAGCGCCGGGTCATCGAACTGCACCCCGAGTACGGGCACGAGATGGTGCGCGGCATCTCCTTCCTCGGCGAGGCCCGCGCGGCCGTGCTGCACCACCACGAGCGGCTCGACGGCACCGGATACCCCTACGGGCTGGCGGGCGGTCAGATCCCGGAGTCGGCGCGGGTGGTCGCGGTCGCCGACGCCTTCGACGCGATGACCTCCACCCGCAGCTACAGCAGGGCGCGACCGGTGCCCGTGGCGCTGGAGGAGCTCGAGCGGTGCGCGGGCACACACTTCGACCCGCGGATGGTGAAGGCCCTCGTCCGCGCGGTCGGCCGCGTCGGCTGGCACCCCACGGTGACCGCCGACGAACCCCGGCGTACGGCCGTCCCCGGCCCGACAGCACCCGTCACCGGCCGTCACGGGGCGCGCCGGTGAGGCCCCGCGCGCACACCGTCCCGCTGCACACCGTCGTGCACCTGTGCGCCGCCGTCCTCGCGGCCGGGTCGCTGGGCACGACCCTGTACCACGGCGTCGAGGACCGCTCCACCGCCCTCGCCTTCGGCACGCTCGTCGCGGTCGGCGAGCTGACCCGGCGCGGCGGCCGGGGCATCCGGGAGCCCGCACCGCTCGCCGCGGCCGGCTCACTGGCGTACGCGCTGCTCGGCGAGGTCGGAGGGCGGCCCGCCGAGCACGGCGCCGCCCAGGTCGTCACCGTGGTGCTCGCCGCGTCGCTGCTCGGCAGCGTCCCGCACGTCGGACGCGGCGACGGGCCGTCCCTGGACCCGGTGACCCGCAGGGTGCTCACCGTCGGCTTCGTCGCCGTGTGTTTCCACCCGCTGCACGCCCGGGGCGCGTTCGACGACTGGAGCGGGCCGGGACACGCGCTGCTGCTGCTGGTCCTGCTGACCCTGACCGCGCTGTGCGACGCCGTGCTCGCCGCCGCGCTGGCCCACTCCCGCACCGGCTGGCCCTTCCCGCCGCTGCTGCGCGACGAGCTGCGGGCCGTCCCCGGCATCGGCGCCGCCGTCGTCGCCACCGGTGCGGTGATGGCGCTGGGCGCGGCGGTCGTGGGGCTGTGGGCGCTGCCCGTGTTCTCCGTGCCGCTGCTGCTCGCGCAGTTGTCCCACCGGCGGTTCACGGCGGTGCGCGCCACCTACCGGCAGACCATCGCGTCCCTCGCGCGGGCCACCGAGATCGCCGGGTACACCCCGCACGGGCACTCGCGCCGGGTCGCCGCGCTCAGCCAGGCGGTGGGCCGGGACCTCGGGCTGACCGAGCCGGAGCTGACCGTGCTGGAGTACGCGGCGCTGATGCACGACATCGGGCAGCTCAGCCTCGTCGACCCGGTGCCCGAGGGCGCCACGGCAGGGCTGCCGCCCGCCGAGCAGCGCAGGATCGCGCTCCTGGGCGGCGCCGTGGTCCGGCAGACCGGCGTGGACCCCCGCGTCGCCGGGATCGTCGAACGCCAGGCCGACCCGCACACCGAGCAGCCGCTCGCCGCCCGGATCGTCCGGGTGGTCAACGCGTACGACGAGAAGTGCAGGGAAGGAGGGCCCGGGGGGCCGCTGACCGCGCTGGAGGAACTGCGGCTGGGGGCCGCCGGGGAGTACGCGCCGGAAGTCGTCGAGGCCCTGGCCAGAGTTCTGTCCCGGGACACGGAGGGGACGCGTGAGCAGGTGGACCGGTCGTGGTGAGAGGGCGGAGCGGGCGGTCTGGTTCCCGGCCGAGCTGGGTAACCCATGGGTAATGAGCGCCCTCGCGGCCGTACGTGGTTGGATGCGAAGGAGAGGGTGTCCGGGGGTGCCGATCGCTGTGGCCGGCCCACCGAACGGAACTGGCAGGCGGGAATCGTGAGGATCTTCGGCAAGGGACGTCACCGGCCCTCCGCCTCCTGGCGGCAGGCCACGGACCGCGCGTTCACGCTCATCGGCGACGGCCGGTACGAGGACGCGGGCGCGCTGCTGACCCGCGCCGCCGATCTGGAGCCCTGGCTGTCGGAGTCCTGGTTCAACCTGGCGCTGCTGCACAAGTTCCGGCACGACTGGGAGCAGGCGCGCGCGGCCGGACTGCGCGCCGTCGCCCTGCTCGACCGCGACACCGGCGCCCCGGACTGGTGGAACGTGGGCATCGCCGCGACCGCCCTCCAGGACTGGCCACTGGCCCGCCGCGCCTGGCAGGCCTACGGGCTCAAGGTGCCGGGCCCCGCGACCGACTCGGGCGAGCCCCTCGGCATGGACCTGGGCAGCGCGGCCGTACGGCTGTCCCCGGAGGGGGAGGCCGAAGTGGTGTGGGGGAGGCGGCTGGACCCCGCCCGCATCGAGGTGCTGTCCATCCCCCTGCCGTCCTCCGGGCGCCGCTGGGGCGAGGTCGTGCTGCACGACGGGGTGCCGCACGGCGAGCGGAGCACCGCCGCCGGGCACACCTACCCGGTGTTCGACGAGATCGAGTTGTGGGCGCCCTCGCCGGTGCCGACCTGGGTGGTGCTGCTGGAGGCCGCGTCCGAGGCCGACCGGGACGCGCTGGAACAGCTGGCCTCCGACGCCGGGTTCGCGGCGGAGGACTGGTCGTCGTCGGTGCGGCTGCTGTGCCGGATGTGCTCGGAGTCACGGATGCCGTCGGACGAGGGTGACGGGGAGCACCTCGATCCTCACGATCACAGTGAGCCGGGGCATCCCGGGCCGCTGGGGCATCGGACGGACGGGCAGTTGTGGGTGCCGGAGCGGGAGTGCGGCATCGCTGCCCCGGCTTCTCTGGTTCGGGGGTTGTTGGACGGGTGGGTGGCCGACAGTCCGGACTCTCGGGACTGGCGGGATCTCGAAGAGGTCTGTTAGCACCGTCGCCGGGTGCGGGTTCGCTGTGGTCGATCGCGCCCACGCGGCGGGGCCGCATATCGATACCGTCCCGCGCCCCTCACGGGGCGCTGCCGCTTACCCTTGTCACATCACCTCCGGTTTCTCAGGAAGGCACACGTCGGTCATGGCTCAGCAGGACACCGATCAGCAGCACGCGGGCGTGCTCCCCGTCGACGACGAGGGCTACGTCATCGACACGGAGGACTGCGAGGAGCGCGAGGCGGCGTGGCGGGAGCGCGGCACCTCGCGCCCGATCACCGTGGTCGGCAACCCGGTGCTCCACAAGGAGTGCAAGGACGTCACGGACTTCGGCGAGGAGCTCCAGCAGCTCGTCGCCGACATGTTCGCCAGCCAGCGCACCGCCGAGGGCGTGGGGCTCGCCGCCAACCAGATCGGTGTCGACCTGAAGGTCTTCGTGTACGACTGCCCGGACGACGAGGGCGTGCGCCACGTCGGCGTGGTCTGCAACCCGAAGCTGGTCGAACTGCCCGCCGAGCGGCGCCGGCTGGACGACAGCAGCGAGGGCTGCCTGTCGGTGCCCACCGCGTACGCGTCCCTGGCCCGGCCCGACTACGCCGAGGTGACCGGTCAGGACGAGAAGGGCAACCCGATCCGGGTACGCGGAACGGGCTACTTCGCGCGCTGCCTCCAGCACGAGACGGACCACCTGTACGGCTACCTGTACATCGACCGTCTGTCGAAGCGCGAGCGTAAGGCCGCGCTGAAGCAGATGGCGGAGAACGAGCCGCGCTACCCCGTGGTCGCCAACGACTGACCGCCTTCAAGGCTTCCTTCACATCGCGCACACGGCGCCCGATCCGGCACATCCCGGACGGGCGCCGTTCGTCTGTGCGCATCCAAAGGTAGTGAAAGAAGCAAATCCGTTCCCAGAACGGTCAGTTGTGGTGCTGAATGGAGGTACGGGGATACGCACGGCGTACGCCCGGCTCGGGGGGCGGACGCTCAACTGGCGGCTGAGAGGGGAATGTTCGTGCATGCTTTGTCACACGGCTCCACATCGACACCGACCACCATCGCAGTTCCACCGGCGCTGTCTCTTCCGGTGATCGAGGCGGCGTTTCCCCGGCAACTCCACCCGTATTGGCCGAAGCTCCAGAGGGAGACCCGGGCATGGCTGCTCGAAAAGCGGCTCATGACCCCGGAGAAGGTGGAGTCATATGCCGACGGCCTGTGCTACACGGACCTCATGGCGGGCTTCTACATAGGCGCGCCCGACGAGGTCCTCCAGGCGATAGCGGACTACAGCGCCTGGTTCTTCGTCTGGGACGACCGTCACGATCGCGACATCGTGCACGGCCGGCCCGTGGCCTGGCGGCGGCTGAAGGACCTGCTGCACAGCGCCCTCGACCGCCCCGGTGACCACCTGGGTCACCAGGACCCCGTGGTCGCGGGTCTCGCCGACAGCGTGCGGCGGCTCTACGCGTTCCTTCCGGACACCTGGAACGCGCGGTTCGCGCGCCACTTCCACGCCGTGATCGAGGCGTACGACCGGGAGTTCCACAACCGCACCGAAGGCATCGTCCCGACCGTCGAGGAATACCTCGAACTGCGCCGCCTCACGTTCGCGCACTGGATCTGGACCGACCTTCTGGAACCAAGCGCGGGATACGAACTCCCGGACGCGGTGCGGAAGAACCCGGCCTATCGGAAACCGGCGCTGCTCAGCCAGGAATTCGCCGCCTGGTACAACGACCTCTGCTCGCTCCCCAAGGAAATCGCCGGAAACGAGGTGCACAATCTCGGCATCAGTCTCGTGACCCACGAGGGAATGACCCTCGAAGAGGCGATCGCCGACATGCGGCACCGCGTGGAGGAATGCATCAGCGAATTCCTGGACGCGGAACAGGAGGCATTACGTTTCGCCGACCGGCTCGACGACGGGACGGTGGGCGGAAAGGAGACGGGCGCCGCCGTGCGCGTCTGCGTCGCCAACATGCGGAACTGGTTCAGTTCCGTCTACTGGTTCCACCACGAGTCCGGCCGGTACCGGGTCGACAGCTGGGACGACCGGTCCACGCCCCCGTACGTCAACAACGCAACGGAAGGTGAGAAATGACCGTCGAGTCCGTACGCCCGAAGGACGCCAACGCGACGGAGGAGCCGCCAGTGGCCGGCGGCGCCGTTCCGTTCCTCGGCCACGGCTGGCGCCTGGCGCGCGACCCGCTGGCCTTCCTGTCCCAGCTGCGCGACCACGGCGACGTGGTGCGACTGAAGCTGGGTCCCAAGACCGTCTACGCCGTCACCACCCCCGCCCTCACCGGAGAGGTGGCGCTCAGCCCGGACTACATCATCGCCGGGCCCCTGTGGGAGTCGCTGGAGAGCCTGCTCGGCAAGGAGGGCGTGGCCACCGCCAACGGCAAGCTGCACCGGCGTCAGCGGCGCACCATCCAGCCCGCGTTCCGGCTCGACGCGATCCCCGCCTACGGCCCGATCATGGCCGAGGAGGCGTACGAGCTCGTGGACCGCTGGCGGGCCGCGGACGGGGTCCTGGACATCACGTACGAGTCGTTCCGCGCGGCCGTGCGGGTCGCCGCCCGCTGCCTGATGCGCGGCGGTTACATGGACGCCCACGCCGACCGCATATGCGCCGACCTCACCACCCTGTTCGCGGGGATGTACCAGCGCATGGTGGTGCCGCTCGGACCGCTCTACAAGGTTCCTCTCCCGGCCAATCGGGAATTCAACCGGGCGCTGGCCGATTTGCATGTCCTGGTCGACGAGATCGTCGCCGACCGACGGGCAAGCGGTCAAAAGCCGAACGATTTGCTGACGGCTTTGCTGGAGGCGAAGGACGACAATGGCGACCCCATCGGGGAACAGGAGATCCACGATCAGGTCATCGCCATCCTGACCCCCGGCGCCGAAACCGTCGGATCCACGATCATGTCGCTGCTCCTGGTTCTCACCGAGCACCCGGAACTCGGCGACAAGATCCGCGACGAGGTGAAATCCGTGGTCGGCGACCGCCAGGTCGCATTCGACGACGTGCGGAAGCTGACGTACACCGCGAATGTCGTCACGGAGACCCTGCGGCTGTATCCGGCCGTATGGATATTGACCCGCCGCGCGGTCGCCGACACGGAACTCGGCGGTTACCGCATTCCGAAGGGCGCGGACCTCATCTACAGCCCGTACGCGATCCAGCGCGACCGGCGGTCGTACGAGCGGAACGAGGACTTCGACCCGGACCGCTGGCTCCCCGGGCGGTCCAAGGACGTGCCGAAGTACGCCATGAGCCCGTTCAGCGTCGGCAACCGCAAGTGCCCCAGCGACCACTTCTCCATGGCGGAGCTCACGCTCATCACCGCCGTGGTCGCCCACGCCTACGGCTTCGAGCACGCGTCGGAGTCCGACCCCCGGCCCCGCATCGGCATCACGCTGCGGCCCCGCCGGCTGATGCTGCGGGCGCGGCCCCGCTGACGCCGTCCCGCCGTCCGGCGCGCGGTCAGGCGGCCTCCGGGCCCCTGAACGCGCGCCGGTAGGACTGCGGGGTGGTCCCCACCGCGCGCACGAAGTGGTGGCGCAGCGCGGCCGCGTTGCCGAAGCCCGTGCGGCCGGCGATCGCGTCCACCGTCTCGTCCGTCCGCTCCAGCAGGTGCTGGGCCAGCAGCACCCGCTGACGCAGGATCCAGCGGTACGGCGTGGTGCCGGTCTCCTGCTGGAAGCGGCGGGCGAAGGTGCGCGGCGACATATGGGCGCGGGCGGCGAGCTGCTCGACGGTGACCTCCTCGTCGAGATGCTGCTCCATCCACACCAGCGCCCCGGCCACCGAGTCGCCCCCGGGCTCCGGCAGCGGACGCTCGATGTACTGGGCCTGCCCGCCGTCGCGGTGCGGGGGCACCACCATCCGCCGGGCGATCCGGTTGGCCACCTCCGGGCCCTGCTCCTTGCGCACCAGGTGCAGACAGGCGTCGATCCCGGCGGCGGTGCCCGCCGAGGTGATCACCGGGTCCTCGTCGACGTAGAGCACGTCGGGCTCGACCGTCAGATGCGGATAGCGGCGGCTCAGCTCCTCCGCGTGCTTCCAGTGCACCGCCGCGCGCCGCCCCTCCAGCAGCCCGGCGGCGGCCAGCACGAACACCCCCGAGCACACGCTCAGCACCCGCGCGCCCCGGTCCACCGCCCGGCGCAGCGCGTCCAGCATCTCCGGCGGGAACTCCCGGGAGGCGTAGGAGGCGCCGGCGGGCACGGTGATCAGGTCGGCCGTCTCCAGCCGCTCCAGCCCGTGCTCGGTGCCGAGAGTGAAGCCGGTGCTCGCGCGCACCGAGGGCCCCTGCGCCGAGACCACCGCGAAGTCGTACACCGGCAGCCCGTCGTCGCTGCGGTCGATGCCGAAGACCTCGCAGACCACGCCGAGTTCGAAGGGGTTCACGCCGTCGAGGAGGACGGCCGCCACATTCCGGAGCATGGCTCCAGTGTGCCTCGCCGTTGGCAGTAAATCGAGGGTGTACGGCAGTCCTGCCACTCCCCGTCAGGAGCGTCCGGCGGCACAGTGGTGTCCATGAACACGACGCAGACAGAAGCACTGATCGCGATGGTGGCCGTTCTCGGCCTGTTCGTCCTCATGGTCGCGCCCGCCGTGATCGGCATCCTGCGCGACCGCCGTATCGACCGCCAGATCCGGGAGGCCGCGGCGGCCCCCGTCACGGAACCGCCCGACACCCGGACCGCGTCCCGTCCGGCGCGCGGGACCGCTCCGCGCCGCCCCGTACGGGCGGCGTGAGACGGCCCCGGCGCCCCGGCGTCAGAAGTCCTCGTCCAGGTCGACCGTGCCCTCCACGGCGACCTGGTACGCGGACGGACGGCGCTCGAAGAAGTTGGTCAGCTCCTGCACGCCCTGCAGCTCCATGAAGGAGAACGGGTTCTCCGAGCCGTACACCGGCGCGAAGCCCAGGCGCACCAGACGCTGGTCGGCGACGCACTCCAGGTACTGCCGCATCGACGCGGTGTTCATCCCCGGCAGCCCGTCGCCGCACAGGTCACGGGCGAACTGCAGCTCCGCCTCCACGGCCTCGCGCAGCATGTCGGTGACCTGCCGGCCGAGCTCCTCGTCGAACAGCTCCGGCTCCTCCTTGCGCACGGTGTCCACCACGTCGAAGGCGAAGCTCATGTGCATCGTCTCGTCGCGGAACACCCAGTTGGTGCCGGTCGCCAGGCCGTGCAGCAGGCCCCGGCTGCGGAACCAGTAGACGTAGGCGAACGCGCCGTAGAAGAACAGGCCCTCGATGCACGCGGCGAAGCAGATCAGGTTCAGCAGGAAACGGCGGCGGTCGGCCTTCGACTCCAGCCGGTCGATCTTCTCCACCGAGTCCATCCACCGGAAGCAGAACTCGGCCTTCTCCCGGATGGACGGGATGTTCTCCACGGCCGCGAAGGCCGCCGCCCGGTCGTCCGGATCGGGCAGATACGTGTCCAGCAGGGTCAGGTAGAACTGGACGTGCACGGCCTCCTCGAAGAGCTGCCGCGACAGGTACAGCCGCGCCTCGGGCGAGTTGATGTGCTTGTACAGCGTCAGCACCAGGTTGTTCGCCACGATCGAGTCGCCGGTGGCGAAGAACGCCACGAGCCGGCCGATCAGATGCTGCTCCTCGGGCGTCAGCTTCGCCAGGTCGGCGACGTCCGAGTGCAGGTCCACCTCCTCGACGTGCCAGGTGTTCTTGATCGCGTCCCGGTAGCGCTCGTAGAAGTCCGGGTAGCGCATGGGGCGCAGGGTGAGCTCGAAGCCGGGGTCGAGCAGGTTCTTGGTCGTGCTGGTCACTGGCAGGCCTCGCAGGATTCGGGGTTCTCGAGGGAGCAGGCGACGGCCTCGGGGTCGGCCGGCTGCTGGGCGGGGACGGCGGCGCGGGCCGCGCGGGCGATCCGGGTCGCCGGGCGGGAGCGCAGGTAGTAGGTGGTCTTCAGCCCTTGCTTCCAGGCGTAGGCGTACATCGAGGAGAGCTTCCCGATGGTCGGCGTCTCCAGGAACAGGTTGAGCGACTGCGCCTGGTCCAGGAACGGGGTGCGGGCGGCGGCCATGTCGATCAGTCCGCGCTGCGGGATCTCCCACGCCGTGCGGTACAGCCGCCGTACGTCCTCGGGGATCCACGCGACGTCCTGCACCGAACCGTTGGCCTCGCGCAGCGCCTCCCGGGTGCGCGCGTCCCACACCCCGAGCCGCTTGAGGTCCTCCACCAGGTACGAGTTGACCTGGAGGAACTCCCCGGACAGCGTCTCGCGCTTGAACAGGTTGGACACCTGCGGCTCGATGCACTCGTACACGCCCGCGATGGACGCGATGGTCGCCGTGGGCGCGATCGCCAGCAGCAGCGCGTTGCGCAGGCCCGTCGCGGCGATCCGGGTCCGCAGCGCCTCCCAGCGCTCCGGCCAGGCGAGCTCGACGCCGTAGTGGTCGGGGTGCAGCACGCCCCGCGCGGTACGGGTCTTCTCCCAGGCGGGCAGCGGGCCGTGCCGCTCGGCCAGTCCCGCGGACGTCTCGTACGCGGCGAGCATGATCCGCTCGGCGATCCGGGTGGACAGCGCCTTCGCCTCGGGGGAGTCGAACGGCAGCCGCAGCCGGAAGAACACGTCCTGCAGCCCCATCACGCCCAGACCCACGGGGCGCCAGCGGCTGTTGGACCGGGACGCCTCCCCGGTCGGGTAGAAGTTGATGTCGACCACCCGGTCCAGGAACGTCACGGCGGTGCGGACCGCCGCGTCCAGGCGCTCCCAGTCCATGCCGTCCTCGCCGGCGAACGCCGCGAGGTTGACCGAGCCGAGGTTGCAGACCGCCGTCTCCCCGTCGTCGGTGACCTCCAGGATCTCCGTGCACAGGTTGGACGAGTGGACGACGTGGCCCGGCTCGGCGGTCTGGTTGGCGGTGCGGTTGGCGGTGTCCTTGAAGGTCATCCAGCCGTTGCCGGTCTGCGCGAGGGTGCGCATCATCCGGCCGTACAGCTCGCGCGCCGGGAGCGTCCTGCGGGCCAGGCCCTTGGCCTCGGCGGCCCGGTAGGCCGTGTCGAACTCCTCGCCCCACAGGTCGACCAGTTCGGGCACGTCCACCGGGGAGAACAGCGACCACTGCGCGTCGTCGGCGACCCGGCGCATGAACTCGTCCGGCACCCAGTGCGCCAGGTTCAGGTTGTGCGTACGGCGGGCGTCCTCGCCGGTGTTGTCGCGCAGTTCGAGGAACTCCTCGATGTCCGCGTGCCACGTCTCCAGGTAGACCGCGGCGGCGCCCTTGCGGCGGCCCCCCTGGTTCACCGCGGCGACGGAGGCGTCCAGCGTTTTCAGGAACGGCACGATGCCGTTGGAGTGCCCGTTGGTGCCGCGGATCAGCGAACCCCGGGCGCGGACGCGGGAGAAGGACAGGCCGATGCCGCCGGCGTGCTTCGAGAGGCGGGCGACCTGGTGGTAGCGCTCGTAGAGGGAGTCCAGCTCGTCCTGGGGGGAGTCCAGGAGGTAACAGGACGACATCTGCGGGTGGCGGGTGCCGGAGTTGAACAGCGTGGGGGAGGAGGGCAGATAGTCGAGCCGGCTCATCAGCCCGTACAGCGCGGCGACCTCCTCCAGCGCCCGCTCGCTCTCGTCCTCGGCGAGCCCGCACGCGACCCGCAGCAGGAAGTGCTGGGGCGTCTCCACGACCTTGCGGGTCACCGGGTGGCGCAGCAGGTAGCGGCTGTGCAGGGTGCGCAGCCCGAAGTAGCCGAAGCGGTCGTCGGCGTCCGTGTCGATCAGCGCGTCCAGACGGTCCGCGTGCAGCCGGACGAACGCGGCGGTCCGGTCGCCGATCAGGCCCTCCCGGTGCCCGGCGGCCACCGAGCCGGTGAACGAGGTGACGCCCTGCGAGGCGGCCTCGGCGCGGATGCCGAGCGTCAGCAGCCGGGCGGCGAGCCGGGAGTAGGCGGGGTCCTCGGAGATCAGCCCGGCCGCCGCCTCGGTGGCCAGGTCCCGCAGCTCCGCCTCGTCGGCGGCGGCGGACCGGCCGCGCAGCGCGGCCGCGGCCACCCGGCCGGGGTCGGCGTCGGGCAGGTCGGCGGTCAGCTGGGTCAGGGTCCGCAGCAGCGCGGCCCCGGGGCCGTCGCTCTCCTCGGTCACGCGGGTCGCTGAAGCCGGATCGGCTGGCGCGATGGTCACGTGGGGCTCTCCCTCGCTCGGCACGGGGGCCTCGAAGAGCGCAGGGGGCAGCACACGAACGCACGCGGCGTCGCGTCCACCGGCCCATTCCGCGAGGCCCGGACGTCAGGGCACCCGGACCGGAAGGGCCGGGCGCACTGTCGGCAGGTCCTCGGACTGACTCCCGTGCGCGCCCGTGGGCAGGCATGGGTACACCGTTGCGGGACAGTTCCGGATTCGCACCGGATTCCCCTGCGGCGACAGCGAGCATGAGCATACATCTTGTGCCGGGTGCCGCCGACGGACCCATATGTTGTGTCGCGCGAGGGTTATGCTGGCGCCGGGTGAACGGGCCGCGCGGAGCTGTCAGAGCGTCAGCTCGTAGACCAGCAGCAGGATGTCGTCCACCTCCGGCAGCGGGTTCCAGTCCCGCGCCGGGTTGCGCGTGAAGCCCAGCCGCTCGTACACCCGGTGCGCGGCGTGCATGCTGCGCTGCGTGGACAGCACCATCCGCGTACGGCCGAGCGCCCTCGCGCGGTCGACGCAGGCGCGCACCAAAGCCTCGCCGGCGCCCCGGCCGCGGGCGGCGGCGGAGACCGCCAGCATGCGTATCTCCGCCTCGCCGGGCCCGGCGAGGTCCGCCATGGGGCCGGGGCCCGGCACGAAGGTCACCCCGCCCAGCAGCGTGCCGTCCGCCACGGCGACCAGCACCTCGGCCGCCGCCGCCCGCTTCGCCACGTCCCGCAGCTCGCCCAGGTAGCCGTCCGACTCCCCGAAGTCCAGCAGGCCGTCACCGAGATAGGCCTGCGCCGTGATCTCACCCAGTTCCGCGTGTTCGCCGGCGGTCACCGGCCGGATGACGATGTCCATGCGGGGGAGTCTGCCGCACGGGCACGACAACGGGCCGCCGGTTTTCCACCGACGGCCCGCTGCCGTGTGTATGTATGACCGTGTCAGTGCGCGCTGCCCGCCGTGGCCGGCGGGAGCTCGACCTCCACGCCCGGGTCGCCGGCGTCCGCCGTGTAGTCCTTCGGCTGGGTCTCGTCGACGCCCTCCGGCGCCTTGACCGCCCGCAGGACGAAAGTCAGGACGACCGTGACCAGCACGTTGATCACGAAGGCGGTGAGACCGATGTAGCCGATCTCCCCGATGCCCGGGATCTCCTTGGCGGAGCCGCCGAAGTGCTTCTGCGTCGGCGACGCCACCCCGTACGCGGCGACCGTGCCGTAGATCATGCCGACCGCCCAGCCGCCGATCAGCGCCCAGCGGTGGAACCACCGCGTGAACAGGCCGCCCACCAGCGCCGGGAAGGTCTGCAGGATCCAGATGCCGCCGAGGAGCTGGAAGTTGATCGCGACGGTCTTGTCCATGGTGAGGACGAAGACCAGCGCGCCCACCTTGACCAGCAGGGACACGATCTTGGAGACCGCGGTCTCCTGCTTGGGCGTCGCGTCCGGCTTGATGAAGTCCTTGTAGATGTTGCGGGTGAACAGATTCGCCGCGGCGATCGACATGATCGCCGCCGGCACCAGCGCGCCGATGCCGATCGCCGCGAAGGCCACACCGGCGAACCAGTCGGGGAACATGTTCTCGAACAGCTGCGGGATGGCCAGCTGGCCGTTCTGCACCTTCACCCCGGCCGCGATCGCCATGAACCCGAGCAGCGCCAGCAGGCCCAGCATCAGCGAGTACAGCGGCAGGATCGTGGTGTTGCGGCGGATCACGTCACGGCTGCGCGAGGACAGCGTCGCGGTGATCGAGTGCGGGTACATGAACAGCGCGAGCGCCGAGCCCAGCGCCAGCGTGGCGTACGTCCACTGGCCCGCCTCGCCCGGCACCAGGGCGCCGCGCGGGGCGCCCGTGGCCGGGTTGGTCTCGCTGTACGCCTCCTGCGCGGAGGCGAAGATCTCGTCGAACCCGCCCAGCTTGATCGGGATGTAGATGATCGCCACCGCGATCACGATGTAGATCAGCGTGTCCTTGACGAACGCGATCAGCGCCGGCGCCCGCAGACCCGACGAGTAGGTGTACGCGGCCAGCACACCGAAGGCGAGCAGCAGCGGCAGGTCCTTGACGAACCAGTTGGTGTTCTCGCCGCCGCCGACGCCCATCACGTCCAGCACGGCCTGGATGCCGACCAGTTGCAGCGCGATGTACGGCATCGTCGCCAGGATGCCGGTGACCGCGACGGCCAGCGACAGCCCCTTCGAGCCGAACCGCCCGCGCACGAAGTCGGAGGTCGTCACATAGCCGTGCTTGTGGGACACCGACCACAGCCGGGGCAGGAAGGTGAAGATCAGCGGATACACCAGGATCGTGTACGGCACCGCGAAGAAGCCGGCCGCGCCCGCCGCGTAGATCGCCGCCGGGACGGCCACGAAGGTGTACGCGGTGTACAGGTCGCCGCCGAGCAGGAACCAGGTGACCCAGGTGCCGAACGAGCGCCCGCCCAGGCCCCATTCGTCGAGGGTGTGCTCGTTCGCGGCCTTGCGCCAGCGCGCGGCCAGGAAGCCCATCACGGTGACGAGCACGAAGAAGAAGATGAAGACGGCGAGTGCCACGCCGTTCACGCCGTCGTTCACTGCTCCGCACCACCCTTCGCGGCCGAGCGGGCGCGCTGGTCACGCTGCCAGAGCTTGTACGCGGTCATCGTCAGCGCGGTGGAGATCAGCACCCACAGCATCTGGTACCAGTAGAAGAACGGGATGCCGATGAAGACCGGGTCGGTCTTTGCGTAGGACCCGACCCACAGCATGGCGACGAATGGTGCGAGCAGGCAGAGGCCGATGACGACGCGCATGGGCGTCACCACCGGCCCTGGAGTTGTTTGCGGGGTTTGTGACATCTGACGGCTCCCGTCCCCTCACTGATCGCCGACGTTGGCTCGCGGCAATGTAGGTGAGGGCGCGGGGCGGTCGTAACCCCCCGTAGGAGGGGCGGAATGCAGCAGCAGCGCAACCGCAAGGCAACAGCAACGAAAATCCTGTCAACCACCCGGTCTGTCGGGTTTTGCGGTCACGCCGGCGGCTGCTTGTCTCAGTCCTGGGGGCGCTTGAGGCGCGCGACGAACTTGTACCGGTCGCCCCGGTACACCGACCGCACCCACTCCACGGGCTGCCCGTCCCGGTCGAGCGAATGCCGGGACAGCATCAGCATCGGCAGGCCCACGTCGGTGCCCAGCAGGCCCGCCTCGCGCGGCGTGGCCAGGGACGTCTCGATGGTCTCCTCGGCCTCCGCGAGATGGACGTCGTACACCTCGGCGAGGGCCGTGTAGAGGGACGTGTACTTCGTCAGGCTGCGGCGCAGGGCAGGGAAACGCTTGGCGCTGAGGTGGGTGGTCTCGATGGCCATGGGCTCGCCGTTGGCCATGCGCAGCCGCTCGATGCGCAGCACGCGTCCGCCCGCGGTGATGTCGAGCAGACCCGCGAGCCGGTCGTCGGCCGTGATGTACCCGAGGTCGAGGAGCTGCGAGGTCGGCTCCAGACCCTGGGCGCGCATGTCCTCGGTGTACGAGGTGAGCTGGAGCGCCTGGGACACCTTGGGCTTGGCGACGAAGGTGCCCTTGCCCTGGATCCGCTCCAGACGGCCCTCGACCACCAGTTCCTGGAGCGCCTGGCGCACGGTGGTGCGCGAGGTGTCGAACTCGGCCGCCAGCGTGCGCTCGGGCGGGACCGGCGTGCCGGGGGGCGCGGTCTCGGTCATGTCGAGCAGGTGTTTCTTCAGCCGGTAGTACTTGGGCACGCGCGCCGTACGGACCGCGGTCCCACCCTCGTTCTCCGTACTGCTGACGTCGGTGCTCATGCTCTGCCTTCCCGGCTCCGGCTGCCGAAGCGGCCGACAGACCGTCGGCCACGGCTGACATCGTGGCACGGCTCCGGGCGGGGGCGGGCCCCTCGCGCGCTCCGTGATCCCTTTTGTATACCCCTGTGACCAGTGATGGTCCAGACCACGGGCGGTGGTCAGAGGCCCTGCCACTCCGGCTTGCTGGCGTAGGTGTGGCGGAAGTAGTCGGCGAGCTTCAGCTTGGAGGCGGCGGCCTCGTCGACCACCACGGTGGCGTGCGGGTGCAGCTGGAGCGCGGACGCCGGGCACACCGCGGCGACCGGGCCCTCGACGGTGGCGGCGACCGCGTCCGCCTTGCCCTCGCCGGTGGCCAGCAGCACCAGGTGCCGGGCCTCCAGGATGGTGCCGATGCCCTGGGTGATGACGTGGTGCGGCACCTGGCCGATGTCGCCGTCGAAGAAGCGGGCGTTGTCCACCCGGGTCTGCTCGGTCAGCGTCTTGATCCGCGTGCGCGAGGCGAGCGAGGAGCACGGTTCGTTGAAGCCGATGTGCCCGTCGGTGCCGATGCCGAGCAGCTGGAGGTCCACGCCGCCGGCCTCGGCCAGCGCGCGGTCGTAGCGCTCGCACGCGGCCTGCACGTCCTCGGCCGTGCCGTCCGGGCCCAGGAACGCGTCCATCGGGATGCCGAGCGGCTCGAGCACCTCGCGCCGCAGCACCGAGCGGTAGGACTCGGGGTGGTCGGCGGGCAGTCCCACGTACTCGTCGAGCTGGGCCACCCGCGCACGGGAGGTGTCCACGGCGCCGGCGCGGACCTTCGCCGCCAGCGCCTCGTAGACGGGCAGCGGCGTGGAGCCGGTCGCCACGCCGAGCAGGGCGTCGGGCTTGTGCCGCAGCAGTCGCGCCATGGCCTCGGCGACGAGCTCGCCTCCCGCCTTGGCGTCCGCAACGATAACAACTTCCACGGTGGGCCTGCCGATCTTCCGGTGGACTCGACTGGGACGGGCCCCGGGAGGTGCCGGGACCATGTGGTTTAGACCAATCTCAATCTAGCAGAGGGCCGCCCGCCCGCCGAGGCGAAACCCGCACCCGGTCCGAAACCGCCCCCGGCGCCCGGGTGTCCCGAAATCGTGGCGTCCGACCCGCCCCGCCGGGACCCCGGTCGGGTTAGGCTGCGTGGTGGACCCGTCTGCGTCCGTCCAGGGCGCGGGGGACGCCGGAAGAACGCCGTACGACGCATTTACAGGGGCAGTGGTCTAGTCCACAATGCGTAGCAGGACACACAGACCTGCCTTCCCCGCACAGGAAGGCGGACCGAGGATCCGAGGCTCTCTGCCCTGACTGCCCCGGCTCCTCATCCTTCGGCCGACCGGGACCGCACACCCCACCGGCCGATATTGCTCCGGGCTGCGGTGCCGGGAGGGTTGAGGGTCCCTCCCAGGCGCCGCGGCCCGCGGGTGTTTCCGGGGGTCACAGGCACACAGGTACGCTCGCTGACGTGCCCTCCATGAACGAACTCGTACGCCAGCACACCGCCCTCGACGACACCGACCTCGAGTGGCTCCACCTGCTGGTCTCGGAGTGGCAGCTGCTCTCCGACCTCTCCTTCGCCGACCTGGTCCTGTGGGTCCCCACCCGCGACGGCACGCGCTACGTCTCCGTCGCCCAGATGCGGCCCAACACCGGCCCCACCTCGTACCAGGACGACATGGTCGGCCATCTGGTCCCGCGCGGCCGGCGGCCCATGCTGGACGCGGCCCTGGACGAGGGCCGGATCGTGCGCGAGGGCGACCCGGAGTGGCGCGAGGAGGTCCCGGTCCGCGTCGAGTCCATCCCGGTGCGGCGCGAGGGGCGGGTCCTCGGCGTCATCGCGCGCAACACCAACCTGCTCACCGTGCGCACGCCCAGCCGGCTGGAGCTCACGTATCTGCAGAGCGCCTCGGACCTGGCCCAGATGATCGCGGCCGGCGCCTTCCCGTACGCGAACCAGCAGCTGGAGATGGACGCCTCGCCGCGTGTCGGCGACGGTCTGATCCGGCTCGACGCCGACGGCGTCGTCCAGTACGCCTCGCCCAACGCCCTGTCCGCCTACCACCGTCTCGGTCTCGCCGCGGATCTGGTGGGCCATCACCTCGGGCGGACCACCGCCGAACTGGCGCCCTCGCGCGGGCCGGTGGACGAGGCGCTGTCGAAGGTGGCGAGCGGCTGGGCGCCCCGCGAGTTCGAGATCGAGTCCGACGACGGCGTCATCCAGTTCCGCGCGATCCCGCTGAAGCCGAAGGGCACCCGTATCGGCTCCCTGGTGCTGCTCCGCGACGTGACCGAACTGCGCCGCCGGGAACGGGAGTTGATCACCAAGGACGCCACCATCCGGGAGATCCACCACCGGGTGAAGAACAACCTCCAGACCGTGGCCGCGCTGCTGCGCCTCCAGGCCCGCCGGATCGGGTCGGAGCGCGGACGGGCGGCGCTGGAGGAGGCCGTGCGACGGGTCGGGTCCATCGCCATCGTCCATGAGACGCTGTCCCAGAACCTGGACGAGCGCGTGGAGTTCGACGAGATCGCCGACCGGGTGCTCGCCATGGTCGCCGAGATCTCCCCGGGCAAGGTCACCGGCCGGCGCTCGGGCCGCTTCGGGATACTCGACGCCGAGGTGGCCACGCCGCTGTCGATGGTGCTGACCGAGGTGCTGCAGAACGCGCTGGAGCACGGCTTCCGCGAGGGTGAGACCGGCACGGTCGAGGTGTCCGCGGTGCGCGGCGGCACCTCACGGGAGGCGCGCCTGCTGGTCACCGTGCAGGACGACGGGGTGGGCCTGCCCGAGGGCTTCGACCCGCACACCGCGGGCAACCTGGGCCTGCAGATCGTACGGACGCTGGTGGAGGGAGAGTTGGGCGGCACCTTCGACATGGTGCCGGCGCCGGAGCGGGGGACCCGGGTGATCCTCGACATCCCGGTGCAGGCGGACGCCTGACCGCCGGGGCCCGGCGCGCCCTCGCCGGGGCAGCACACCCCCGGACAGCAAAAGACCCCGGACCGTGGTCCGGGGCTGATGCTCGTTCCTCGTTTCCCCTGCCCGATCGGGACGGACATCGGGGGAACTTCGCGCTGCGGCTCGGGGCGGGAGATGCGTGTGCGCCGTCCACGGAATCATCCGGACGAGCGCACACGCGCCGCCAAGCTCAGGCTGTTTGCTGGGGCGGGGTCGTCAGGCGGAGGCCTGACGCGCCCGGTTGCGGGCAGCGCGGCGCTTCATCGCGCGACGCTCGTCCTCGCTGAGACCACCCCAGACGCCGGAGTCCTGACCGGACTCGAGCGCCCACTGCAGGCACTGCTCGATCACCGGGCAGCGGCGGCAGACGGCCTTGGCTTCCTCGATCTGCAGCAGCGCGGGACCGGTGTTGCCGATGGGGAAGAAGAGCTCGGGGTCTTCCTCGCGGCAAACGGCGTTGTGACGCCAGTCCATGGCTGCTACCTCTCCTTGGTATTACTGCAGGTGCTTGTGAATGTGAACGCTTTCACGAATCCCCCAACAAGTGAAGGGCCGACCGCCAGGTTCCCTGGCGTGGTCCTTGGGTTTGAAGAGGGGTTCCGGTGATCTGTGGAGGCCGGTGTAGCGGGCCGTCCCGATCGCCAAGAAGAGACTCGCAAACCTCGGCGGCGGATACAACCCCTTCCGGAAAGTTTTTTTTGATTCTTCGGTGTCGACTAGGTCACAGCCGTACTTCCATGGGGTGGACCCTGGCCTAAACGTTCGACTGAAAGGACTTTGGCCCTTTCTGCTCACACAATCACACGCAGTGCACGGCGAACGCCTGTGAACGTCACGCTGGTGCGCAGCCCCAGGTGGTCACCGTCCATCTGAAGGGGCAGCGGCACCTTCGAATGCAAGGTGAAGCGTGTCAGATCGTGCCGCGTCACGGCGTGCTTGCCGCGGGGGCCGCGCTCCGGGGACGAAGTGAGCAACTGCGTGCCATACCGGGCAACCGCGGGGGTGGACATCCGGGTGAGACCGAACAGATCGAGTCCCGTGTCGAAGGACGCCTGGGGGGAGGCGTAGATCGGACGGTTGCCGAGGAACGTCCACGGCGAGGTGTTCGAGACTATGGACAGCACCAGGTCCTCGACCGGCTCCTCGCCCTCGAGCTCCAGCGTGATCATCCCGTTGCGGCGGTGCGGGTCGCCCAGCAGCTGGCGCACCACCTGGCGCATGTACAGCGCGTGCGTCGACTTCCGGCCCCGCTCCCGCTGCTGCTCCACCCGGCCCACCACGCCGGCGTCGAAGCCGAGGCCCGCGTTGAAGGTGAACCAGCGGGCGGGCACCGCCTCGTCCTCGGTGCCCGGCGTGCCCGAGGTCAGCCCCAGGCCCACCGTGCGCTCCCGGCCCTCGCGCAGCGCGTCCAGCAGCACGCCGGTCGCCTCCACGGGCTGGTTGGGCAGACCCAGGGCGCGGGCGAAGACGTTGGTGGAGCCGCCGGGGACCACCGCGAGACCGGGCAGGTGCTCCGGGTCGGGGCCCGCGTGCAGCAGGCCGTTGACGACCTCGTTCACCGTGCCGTCGCCGCCCAGGGCGACCACCAGGTCGACCTCGCCGCTCTCCGCCGCCTGCCGGCCCAGGTCCCGGGCGTGACCGCGGTACTCCGTGGTCACCGCGTCGAGTTTCATCTCACTCGCGAGCGCGTGGATCAGCACGTCGCGCGTGCGCGCACTGGTGGTGGTTGCCGCCGGGTTGACCACGAGAAGTGCACGCATGACGTGCAGGGTACCTACTCAGCGGTACCCGGCCCAGACCGAGGTCCCGCCCTTGTGGACGACGCGGGCCGTGAACCTCGCCACGGGACGGCTCCCGGGCGGCGGCTACCCTGCAGGGGTGAGCAGCGAGCAGACCCCCGTCACCAGCCCCGACGACACCGGCGCCCGTCCGCGCCGTCTGACGTACGCCGCGGCCCTCGCCGCGCTGGAGGGGCTCGCGTTGGTCGTCGGCGGCGTCTGGCTGCTGGTGCTCGGCCTCGCGGGCGAGCCGGACGACCGGCAGCAGGCCGTCACCGGCGGGGTCACGCTGATCGTGCTGGCGCTGCTGCCGCTGCTGGCCGCGCGCGGCCTGTTCGCCCGGAAGGGCTGGAGCCGCGGGCCCGCCGTCATCACGCAGATCATGGCGTTGCCGGTGGCCTACAACATGCTGATGTCCGACGGCGCGGCCATCCCCGCCGGAATCGTGCTCGCCGTGGTCGCGGTGACCGCGCTGGTGCTGCTGATCAACGCCGAGACCACCCGGGCCCTCGGCATCCGCGGACCCGGGAACGCGGGCGACGCCGCGAAGTGACGCGGCTGCTCCCCTGCCCCTCGACTACTCCTCGACGAGGAGCTTCTCCCGCAGCTGGGCCAGGGTGCGGGCCAGCAGCCGGGAGACGTGCATCTGCGAGATGCCGACCTCCTGCGCGATCTGCGACTGGGTCATGTTCCCGAAGAAGCGCAGCAGCAGGATCCGCTTCTCGCGCGGCGGGAGGTCCTCCAGCAGCGGCTTGAGCGACTCCCGGTACTCCACGCCCTCCAGCGCCTCGTCCTCCGCGCCGAGGGTGTCGGCGACCGCCGGGGACTCGTCGTCGGTGTCGGGGACGTCCAGGGACAGCGTGGAGTAGGCGTTCGCCGACTCCAGGCCCTCCAGGACCTCCTCCTCCGAGATCCCCAGCTTCTCGGCGAGCTCGTGCACCGTGGGGGAGCGGCCGTGCAGCTGGGACAGCTCCGCCGTGGCCGTGGTGAGCGACAGCCGCAGCTCCTGGAGCCGCCGCGGCACGCGGACCGCCCAGCCCTTGTCGCGGAAGTGCCGCTTGATCTCGCCGACGACCGTCGGGGTGGCGTACGTGGAGAACTCCACGCCACGGTCCGGGTCGAAGCGGTCGACGGACTTGATCAGACCGATCGTGGCGACCTGGGTCAGGTCGTCCAGCGGCTCGCCGCGGTTGCGGAAGCGGCGCGCCAGGTGCTCGACGAGCGGCAGATGCATCCGCACCAGCCGGTTGCGCAGCTCCGCGTACTCCGGGGTGCCGCTGTCCAGCATGCGCAGTTCGAGGAAGAGGGCGCGCGCCCCGCTGCGGTCCTGCGGGTCGTGGTGCGCGTGCGTGCCCGGCACACCCGGTGTGCTCCGTGCGCCGGAGGCAGGCGCCGCCTGCTCCTCGGCCTCTCGCTCGTGCTCGCTCATCGTCCCGCCCGTCGCCCTTCCCCGAGCGCTCGCCTCGTCCCCCGCCACCGGCTCGGCCAGGGCGGGGGCGTCCCCGCCGGGAGCGGCCGGCCCGGCCGCGGACGTGTCCCGCACGGCGCCGCCGGCCTGCCCGCCGTCCGGACGGACGTCTCCCGCGGAGTCGTCCTCCGGATGCGGCCGGGCCTGCTCGGGGATGCCGTCGATGCCGTCCGGCACGCGCTCGGCCTGCAGCTCCCGTGTGCCGCGTTCTTCGTCCCGCACCGGCCCGTCCTCGCTCCTCACGCCGGCCCGGGTCCCGCGCCGCGCTGTTTGTAGAGGCTGATCGACACGGTCTTGTCCTCGTCCACGGCGGAGGAGACCTTGCCCGCGAGCGCGGACAGCACGGTCCAGGCGAAGGTGTCCCGCGAGGGGGCGTGGCCGTCCGTGGTGGGCGCCGAGACGGTGACCTCGAGCGAGTCGTCGACGAGGCGGAAGACGCAACTGAGCACCGATCCCGGCACGGCCTGCTGCAGCAGGATCGCGCAGGCCTCGTCGACCGCGATGCGCAGGTCCTCGATCTCGTCGAGGGTGAAGTCCAAACGGGCCGCGAGGCCGGCCGTGGCCGTACGCAGCACCGACAGGTAGGCCCCCGCGGCCGGCAGCCGGACTTCCACGAAGTCCTGGGTCGCGGGCTCGCCTGCGATCTGGGACACCCTCACCTCCAAGGTGGTACAAGCGTTTCAGGGCCTGTGTTCGCCCCCGGGCAACGCGCTACGTGGTTCAGCGGTGACGCTATCGCGCTCCCGGCGGTCCTGTCGCCGGGACCCCGACCCGTTGCCGTCACTCATAGTAAAACTATGAACACGCTCCGTGGCTAGGGGTCTGCGACGGCCAAATGGGAAGAGCGCGCGCCGCATTGACGTACCCAGGCGCCGGACCGTCGAACCGTCCGGCACCGTGGTCCCGTCACGTCACACCAGTACGTGGTCGACGAAGCACCAGCGCCAGTCCTCGCCCGGCTCGTGGGTCCGCATCACGGGATGGCCGGTTTCCCTGTGGTGCCTCGTCGCGTGCCGGTTCGGCGAGGAGTCGCAGCAGCCGACGTGACCGCAGGTGAGACAGAGGCGCAGCTGCACCGGATCCGTCCCCTCCCGCAGGCACTCCGGACACGTCTCACCGAGCGGGGCCGGTTCCGGGTGCGGCAACGCCTCGACGTGCGTGCACTGTTTCATGATTGCCAGATTACGACGGTCGCGCGGAAGGCCGCGCGGAAAAACGAGGGTGGGCCCGACATGGACGTGATGCCCCTGCTGCTGCTCGTCGCGGGCAGCGCCGCCGTGGCCGCCGCCGCCCGGCGGACCCCGGTTCCGCCGCCGCTGGTCCTGGTCGCGGCCGGCCTGCTGGTCAGCTACGTCCCCGGCGTGCCCGAGTACGCCCTCGACCCGCACATCGTGCTGCCGTTGATCCTCCCGCCGCTCCTCTACACGGCCGCCGTGGAGAGCTCCTACCTGGACCTGCGGGCGAACCTGCGGCCGGTGGCCCTGCTGTCCGTCGGTTACGTGCTGTTCGCGACGCTCGCCGTCGGCTGGGTGCTGCACCTGCTGGTGCCGGACCTGCCGCTCACCGCGGCGCTGGTGTTCGGCGCCGTGGTGGCGCCCCCGGACGCCGTCGCGGCGACGGCGGTGGCCCGCAGGGTCGGCCTGCCCTCGCGGATCACGACGATCCTCCAGGGCGAGTCGCTGTTCAACGACGCCACCGCCATCACCGCGTTCCGGGTCGCCGTGGCCGCGTCCGTCGGCGAGGGCGTGAGCTGGGCCGGGGGAGTGGGGGAGTTCCTGCTGGCCGCGCTGGGCGGCACCGCGGTCGGCCTGGTGCTGATGGCGCCGCTGCACTGGCTGCGCACCCACGTGCGCGAGACGCTGCTGCAGAACACGCTGTCGCTGCTCATCCCGTTCGTCGCGTACGGCGTCGCCGAGCAGGTGCACGCCTCCGGGGTGATCGCCGTCGTGGTGGTCGCGCTCTACCTCGGGCACCGCGCGTGGGAGGTCGACTTCGCCACCCGGCTCCAGGAGAGCGCGGTGTGGGGCATGGTCGCGTTCGTCCTGGAGTCGGCCGTGTTCGCCCTCATCGGTCTCCAGCTCCCCGTCGTGATGCGCGGGCTCGGTGAGCACGAGGGCATCGAATCCGCCTGGTACGCCCTGGCCGTCTTCGCGGTCGTCGTCGCCGTGCGGTTCCTCTGGGTGTACCCGGCGGTCTGGCTGCCGTGGCGGGTCTCGGCGCGGGTCCGCGCGCGCGAGGAGAAGCCGGACTGGAAGGGCCCGTTCGTGATCGCGTGGGCGGGGATGCGCGGGGTGGTGTCCCTCGCGATCGCCTTCTCGATCCCGGTGACCGCGGAGGGCGAGGACTTCCCGCACCGGTATCTGCTGCTCTTCCTGACCTTCACCACCGTCATCGGCACCCTCGTCGTGCAGGGCCTCACCCTGCCTCCGCTGATCCGGATGCTGAAGCTGCCCGGCCGCGACGCCCGGGCCGAGACCCTCGCCGAGGCCAACGCGCAGGCGCAGGCGTCCCGGGTCGCCGAGGAGCGCCTCGACGACCTGCTCGCCGACGAGCGCAACGCCCTTCCCGCGCCGCTGGCCGACCGGCTGCGCAGCGTCCTGGAGCGCCGCCGCAACGCCGTCTGGGAGCGGCTCGGGCAGGTCAACCCCGTCACCGGGGAGTCGGTGGACGACACCTACCGGCGGCTGTCCCGGGAGATGATCGGCGCCGAGCGCGACGTGTTCGTGAAGCTGCGCGACGGGCGCTACATCGACGACGAGATGCTGCGGACGCTGCTGCGCCGGCTGGACCTGGAGGAGGCCGCGGCCTACCGGGAGGCGGGGTAGGCCGTCCCGGAGCGGGCGCGCCGGCTCAGGGGAACGGACGCCCGGTGACCACCGCGGCGACCGTGCTCCCGCGCGGGAAGGCGCCCTCCCCGGCCAGGGTGACGAGGGCATGAAGCAATTTGGCGACATAGAGGCGTTCCACGGGGACCCCGTGACGCTGTTCGAAGTCCGCGGCGAACTCCTCCAGGCCGGCCGGTACGCGCGCGTAGCCGCCGTGATGGAACCGCTCGTCCAGGCTCCACTCCCCGCGCGGACCGCCGAACGCCGCCGTCTGCAGGGCCCGTATCTCCGCCGTGAGGAAGCCGCCCTTGAGCACCGGTATGCCGAGCGTGCGCGCGCTCCCGCCGAGCCCGGCGGCCAGTCCCGCGAGCGTGCCGCCCGTGCCGCAGGCCACCGCGGCCACGTCCGCCGCGCCCGCCAGTTCCCGGCCGAGCTCCACGCACCCGCGCACCGCGGCCGCGTTGCTGCCGCCCTCCGGCACGACGTACGCGTCCTCCGCGTCCGCCGCGCGCAGCACCTCGGCGAGCGTGTCCGGATCCGTCTTGCGGCGGTACACCGACCGCGCCACGAAGCACAGGCGCATGCCGTCGGCCGCGCAGCGCGCCAGCGACGGGTTGAGGGGCCGGTCCGCCAGTTCCTCGCCGCGCACCACGCCCACCGTGCGCAGCCCGAGCAGCCGTCCGGCGGCGGCCGTGGCCCGCAGATGGCTGGAGTACGCCCCGCCGAACGTGACCACCGTCCGCCCGCCGGCCGCCTCTAGGTTCGGGGCGAGCTTGCGCCACTTGTTGCCGACCAGCTCGGGATGGACGAGGTCGTCCCGCTTCAGCAGCAGCCGCACCCCGTGCCGCTCGAACCGCGCGTCGACGGCCTCCTCCAGCGGCGAGGGGAGCCGCGGGCGCAGGCCGGCGAGGGCGTCGGAGCTGGTCATGGGGGCCATTGTCGCGCGAGGTCACGGCGGGCGGGCGCCGGTGTTCCGTGTGGGGGGTGTCAGGAGGGCGGAACACCGGCGACGAGCGCCCAGGGTCACGTCGGACGTCGCCTCGTCCGGGTCACTTCAGACGGTCGCGGATCCGCTTGCGCATCGACGCCATGGTGAACCCGCGCGGGTCCACCTTGCCCGGCTGCCACTCCAGGTGGCCGATCACCGACTGCTCGTTCCAGCCGTGGTAGCGGCAGACCGCCGCCGCGGCCTTCTCGATGGCCTCCAGCTGCGCCGCCGGCCACGGGTCCTTCCCGTCGCCCAGGTTCTCGCACTCGAAGCCGTAGAAGTGCCGGTTGCCGTCGGTGTTGGCCTCGTTGTCCGGCGGGAACGTCTTCTTCTCGGCGATCACCGCCCGCAGCACGTCGTCGTCGCCGAGTCCCGCGTGGTTGGCGCGTCCGTACCCGACGAGGTGCACCCGGCCGTCCTTGGTGATCACGCCGTGGCAGAGCGGACCTGGAAGACCCGAGTAGCCCTTGCGGCAGATGTCGACCGTCGCCTTGCTGCCCTTGGTCACGGTGTGATGGATCATCACCCCGTGCACAGGACCCCACGGGCCCTTGTGGTTGCGGTTGTGGTCACGCCAGTCGCCGACCTCGACGACCGTGAGACCCTCCGCTCTGAGAGCGCGCAGGAACGCGCTCGCGGACATGGGTGGGGCCATGCCGCCCTCCTCCGTACCGGACGACGGCCACCGGGCGCGGCCGTCTCGTACAGGGCCTATAGCCGGAAGTCGGCCTTTCAAGTACTCGTCCGTCAGCTGTGCGAGCCGATCCGGACAATTTCCTTCCGCCCGGAGGTCGTTGCCGCGCCCGGCGGGGCGGTCAGTCTGTCCAGGCTCCCCAAGATCCAACCCCGCTCGATCGTGTAATGGCGCGGACACTCTACGTGAGGAACGCTTGATCACGCACTGCGACGCCCGGCACGGCCGGGCGTGGATCTATTGGGGAGGGCATTTCTCTATGTCGGTAGGCGAAGAGGTCCGCACGGAGCAGACCGGGCAGCAGCAGAGCCTCGGGACGGCGGCGGCGCGGAACCTGGCCACCACGACCAAGTCCGCGCCGCAGATGCAGGAGATCAGCTCCCGCTGGCTGCTGCGGATGCTGCCCTGGGTCGACGTGCAGGGCGGCACGTACCGGGTCAACCGGCGGCTCACGTACGCCGTGGGCAACGGCCGGCTGACCTTCGTGAAGACGGGCGACCGGGTGGAAGTCATCCCCGCCGAACTGGGCGAACTGCCCGTGCTGCGCGACTACGAGGACCAGGAGGTGCTCGCCGAGCTGGCCTCCCGGTGCCGGCAGCGGGAGATCGCGGCCGGGCAGGTCGTCGCCTCCTTCGGCAGCCCCGCCGACGAGGTGTACCTGCTCGCGCACGGCAGGGTGGAGCGCGTCGGCACCGGCCCCTACGGCGAGGACGAGTCCCTCGGGGTGCTCGCCGACGGCGCCTACTTCGGCGAACAGGCCCTCCAGGACGACGACGCCATCTGGGAGTACACGGCCCGCACCCTGACCGCGTGCACCGTCCTGGTGCTACCCCGCGAGGCGGTCGACCAGGTCGCCGAGCGGTCCGAGACCCTGCGCGAGCACCTGCGCCGCCGGGCGGACGTCCCGCAGCAGCGCACCAACAAGTACGGCGAGAAGGAGATCGACCTCGCGGCCGGCCACAGCGGCGAGCCGGACATCCCGCACACCTTCGTCGACTACGAGGCCCGGCCCCGCGAGTACGAACTCAGCGTCGCCCAGACCGTGCTGCGCATCCACACACGCGTGGCCGACCTCTACAACCAGCCGATGAACCAGACGGAGCAGCAGATCCGGCTGACCGTGGAGGCGCTGAAGGAGCGCCAGGAGCACGAGCTCATCAACAACCGCGACTTCGGCCTGCTCCACAACTGCGAGTACGACCAGCGGATCCAGCCGCACGACGGCGTGCCCGGCCCCGACGACATGGACGAGCTGCTCAGCAGGCGCCGCGGCACCCGGCTGCTGCTCGCCCACCCGCGCGCCATCGCCGCGTTCGGCCGCGAGCTCAACAAGCGGGGACTCGTCCCGGAGACGATCGACGTCGGCGGCAACCGCATCCCCACCTGGCGGGGCGTGCCCATCTACCCGTGCAACAAGATCCCGGTGACCGAGGCCCGCACCACCTCCGTCATCGCGCTGCGCACCGGCGAGGAGGACCAGGGCGTCATCGGCCTTCGCGCGGCCGGCATCCCCGACGAGATCGAGCCGAGCCTGTCCGTGCGGTTCATGGGCATCAACGAACAGGCCATCATCAAGTACCTGGTCACGGCCTACTACTCGGCAGCGGTGCTGGTCCCGGACGCGCTGGGCGTCCTGGAGAACGTCGAGATCGGACGCTGGCGGTGACCGTCCGCCGGCTCCCGCCGCGCGCGCCGTGTCCCCGCCCTCCCGGGCGGGTAGATCTGGGGGGAACGAGCTCGCCAGGTGCGCAAGCGCCGTCCCTCCGTGCCTCCACCGAGTCGGTCCCAGGGGGAAGTCGATGACGGAGTCCATGGCCCGGCCGACCACGGGCCGCCCGGAGCAGCGCACGGCACGCACCGCGCCCGACAGCGCACGCGGACCGGAGCAGCACATGGAGGACGGGCACGAGGCGGCCGCCCTGCTGGAGCGCACCCGGGCCGCCGTCGACCCGGTGCTGCGCACGGCCCTCGGGTCCCTGCCCGCGTCGATGCGCCGCGTCGCGCTCTACCACTTCGGCTGGCAGAACGCGGACGGCACCCCGTCCTCCGGCGGCTCCGGGAAGGCGCTCCGGCCCGCCCTGGTGCTCGCGGCGGCCTCCGCCCTCGGCGGCTCCGCGGCACGGACGGCGGCCCTGCGGGCGGCGGCCGCGGTCGAACTGGTCCACAACTTCACGCTCGTCCACGACGACGTGATGGACCGGGACACCACCCGCCGCCACCGCCCCACGGTGTGGACGGTGTTCGGGGACGCCGACGCGATCCTCGTGGGGGACGCCCTCCAGGCGCTCGCCCTGCGGCTGCTCGCCGAGGACCCCCACCCTGCCGCCCCGGCCGCGGCCGCCCGGCTCGCCCAGTGCGTGGTCGAACTGTGCGCCGGGCAGCACGCGGACACGGCCCTGGAGCGCCGCGCCCCCGACGAGGTCACCCTGGAGGAGACCCTCGCCATGGCGGAGGCGAAAACCGGCGCCCTGCTCGGCTGCGCCTGCGCCCTCGGCGCGCTGTACGCGGGCGCGGGGGACGCGGAGGTGGCGGCGATGGACGCCTTCGGCCGCGAGGCCGGGCTGGCGTTCCAGCTGATCGACGACGTCATCGGCACCTGGGGCGACCCGCGCCGCACCGGCAAGCCGGCCGGCGCCGACCTCGCCGCCCGCAAGAAGTCGCTGCCGGTCGTCGCCGCGCTCACCTCCGGCACCCCGGAGGCCGCGGAGCTCGCCGCCGCGTACGCCGCCCCGCACCGGAAGGAGGAGGCCGAGGAGCTCACCCGGCTCGTCGAGCGGGCCGGCGGCCGTGACTGGGCGCAGACCCAGGCGGCGGACCGGATGGCCCGCGCGATGCAGGAGGTGGCTCGCGCGGTGCCGGACCCGGAGGCGGCGGGAGGTCTCCTCGCCCTCGCCGAGTTCGTCACCCGGCGCTCCACCTGACCGGACGGCGCAGGCCGCCCCACCCGACCCCGGGGCCATGGGCCGCCGTGCGGACCCTGACCCGTACGGCTGCCGTGGCCCCGGGCCGGCGGGTCCCGCACTTCCCCACGGTGTGCGGGGCCCGCTCCCTGTTCGCCCGGCCCGCCCCGGCTAGTCTCAACCCCCGTACCTACAGCGATGGTTGAGGCGAAGGGGCGGACATGGGCGTGGCGATCCGGACGGCCGGCGGGGACGACCGGGAGCGGGTGGTCCGGCTGCTGGACGAGGCGTTCCAGGACGATCCGGTCAGCAGCTGGGTGTTCCCCGGCACGGAGTACCGGCGTGCGACGCACCACCGGCTCATGGCCGCCTTCACCGACGCCACCCTCGCCGACGGGCGCGTCGACCTCGTGGAGGACGGCTCGGCGTGCGCCCTGTGGATGTCCGTCCCGGCGGAGGACCCCGGCCACGGCGAAGCGGACGGCGGCGAGGACGAGTTCGTGGAACTGCGCCGCGCCGTCGACCCGGACAACGAGCGGGTCGAGCTGATCGGCCGCCTCACCGCGGGCATCCACCCCCAGGGCCGCGCGCACGAGTACCTGTGGATGATCGGCGTGGCTCCGGGGCGTCAGGGCGAGGGGCTCGGCACCGCGCTGATCGGCTCCGTCCTCGACCGCTGCGACCACGAGGGCCGCGCCGCCTACCTGGAGGCGAGCAGCGAGCGCAGCGTCCGCCTGTACCGCCGTCTCGACTTCGAGCTCACCGGTGAGCCGCTGCGCCTTCCCGACGGCCCGCTGATGTACCCGATGTGGCGCGAACCCCGCGCGTCCGGCGCGCAGAGCTGAGCCGACACCCGTCTCCTCGCGGAATGCAACCCGTGCCGTACAGGGACGTTCGGCCCTGTACGGCGCCTCGCGCGCCCGGCTTCACTGGCTCGCGGACGGAGGACGAGCGGAACGGGACGCCTATGGGGCCGACGGCGCACGGGGACATCGCGGTCGTGGGACACCACGACCTGACCGACGGATCACTGCGGCTGGTGGAGTCCGCCGTACGGGACCGGCTGGCGCGGTACGCCGAGGGGGCGAGGGCCATGGTCCGCGCCGCCGCGGGCACCGCCCTGGCGTCCGGCCGCGCCGCGCGCGCCTCGGGCCGGCCGCTGGCCGTGGTCATCCCCACCAGCATCGGCGTCCCCGCGCTGCCGCCCCCGCGGGACCGTCCGGCCACCGGCGAACTGCTCACCCTCGCCGACCAGGTGAGGCTCCTCGACTACGACCCCACCGACCGTGACTCCTGCGTCGGCGCGGACGAACGCCTCGTCGGCGCCGGCACCCTGCTCCTGGCCGTCTGGGACGGCTCCCCCTCCGACGGCCGGGACGCCACCGCCCACCTGGTGACCTACGCCCGTGCGCGCGGCATCCCGGTGGAGGTCCTGTGGCCCGAGGGCGCCGCCCGCGTCCGCGCGCCCCGCCCGCGCATCCCCCACGCGCGCACGCCGTTCTGACGCCGCGACACGGGACCTTCGGCCCCCGCCCCGGGACCCGCGCGGGGCCCTTTCGACCCATGTGGAGCCGTCCTCCCCACGCCGATCATGGGCGCGCACCACACATGGGGAGGAAGACGTCCGGTGGACGAGATACGCACGCAGCACCTGGAAGCCGCCGTGGACGAGCGGCCCCGGACCGCGCCGGGGACGGAGACGCCCGCGCGGCCCGCGCCGGAGCCGGCCGCGATGCGCCGGGCCGCCTGGGTGGACTGGCTGACGACCACCGACCACAAGAAGATCGGCACGCTCTACCTGGTCAGCGCGTTCGTCTTCTTCGTCGTCGGCGGCGTCATGGCGCTGATGATGCGCGCCGAACTCGCCCGGCCAGGCCTGCAGATCATGTCGAACGAGCAGTTCAACCAGGCGTTCACGATGCACGGTTCGATCATGCTGCTGATGTTCGCCATGCCGCTGTTCACCGGCTTCGCCAACTGGATCATGCCGCTGCAGATCGGCGCGCCCGACGTGGCGTTCCCGCGGCTGAACATGCTGGCGTTCTGGCTGTTCCTGTTCGGCTCGACGATCGCGGCGGCCGGTTTCCTCACCCCGGGAGGGGCCGCCGACTTCGGCTGGTTCCTGTACGCGCCGCTGTCGAACGAGATCTACTCGCCGGGCATCGGCGCCGACCTCTGGATCATGGGCGTGGCCCTCTCCGGCTTCGGCTCGATCCTCGGCGCGGTCAACTTCATCACCACCGTCATCTGCATGCGGGCGCCCGGAATGACGATGTTCCGCATGCCGATCTTCACGTGGAACGTGCTGCTCACGGCGCTGCTCGTGCTGATCGTCTTCCCGGTGCTGGCGGCAGCCTTGTTCGCGCTGGAGTGCGACCGGAAGTTCGGCAGCCACATCTTCGACGCGGCGAACGGCGGGGCATTGCTGTGGCAGCACCTGTTCTGGTTCTTCGGCCATCCCGAGGTGTACATCCTGGCGCTGCCGTTCTTCGGCATCGTCTCCGAGGTGGTCCCGGTCTTCTCCCGCAAGCCGATGTTCGGGTACATGGGCCTCATCGGCGCGACCATCGCGATCGCGGGTCTGTCGGTGACGGTGTGGGCGCACCACATGTACGTCACGGGCGGGGTGCTGCTGCCGTTCTTCTCGTTCATGACGATGCTGATCGCGGTGCCGACGGGCGTGAAGTTCTTCAACTGGATCGGCACCATGTGGAAGGGCAGCCTCTCCTTCGAGACCCCGATGCTGTGGACGCTGGGCTTCCTGGTGACGTTCCTCTTCGGCGGTCTGACGGGTGTTCTGCTGGCCTCGCCACCGCTGGACTTCCACGTCTCGGACACGTACTTCGTGGTCGCGCACTTCCACTACACGGTGTTCGGCACGGTGGTGTACGCGATGTTCGCCGGATTCCACTTCTGGTGGCCGAAGTTCACCGGCAAGATGCTCGACGAGCGGCTCGGGAAGATCACCTTCTGGACGCTGACGGCCGGCTTCCACCTGACCTTCCTGGTCCAGCACTGGCTGGGAGTGGAGGGCATGCCCCGCCGGTACGCGGACTACCTGGCCGCGGACGGATTCACCGCCCTCAACACCCTGTCCTCCGTCGGCTCGTTCCTGCTCGGCCTGTCGGTGCTGCCGTTCTTCTACAACGTCTGGAAGACGGCCAGGTACGGCACACCGGTCGGCGTGGACGACCCCTGGGGCTTCAGCCGCTCCCTGGAGTGGGCCACCTCCTGCCCGCCCCCGCGCCACAACTTCGTCTCCTTGCCGACCATCCGCAGCGAGTCTCCGGCGTTCGACCTGCACCACCCCGAGGTCGCCGCCCTGGAAGCGGGGAAGTGAGCCATGGCGCAGCCCGTCCTCGCCCTCGGGTGCGCGCTGGTCACCGGCGCCGGCTGCGTCTGGTACCTGCCGGCCCTCGCCGACCTGCGGGCCGGGGCGGCCGACCGGCCGCCCTCCCGCCGCACCGCCGCGCTCGCCTGCCTGACCGGCTGGGCCACGGTCGCGGCCGTCGGCCTGACCCTGCTGCTCACGGCGTCGTGGTGGACGCCGTGCGCGGTGACGGCGGCCGGCGGTACGGCCACCGCTCTCCTGCGGATCCGGGCCGCGGTGAGGTGCGCCGGTGAGCGTCGTGAGACGGCCCGGCTGTGGGAGGGGCTGACCCCCGACGGCCCGCTGCCGTCGCGGGCGGTCCGTCGCGGGGCGGTCGCCGCCCTGGCCGTCACCCTCCCGGTCGCGGTGTCGGTGGCGGTGCTGGTTCCGGCCACGGGCCTGGCGTTGGCGCGTTAAAGGCGTTGCACCACTACAAGCGAAGTACTACAACTGGAGTTGTCGCGAATTCGCCACCACTCCGGAAACCCCGGGGAAAGAGGCCGCAGTGCGCAATCTGACCTACTTCATCGCCTGCTCCATCGACGGCTTCATCGGGGACCCGGAGGGCGATGCGTCGGCCATGGTGTCCTTGGTCGACGCGGAGTTCTTCGACTTCCTGAAGACGGAGTACCCGGAGACGCTGCCGACCGCGGGCCGCCGTCCGCTCGGCATCGACGACCTGCCCAACAAGAAGTTCGACACGATCGTCCAGGGCCGCCGCAGCTACGACCTGGCCCTCAAGGAAGGCGTCACCAGTCCCTACGCCCATCTGCGGCAGTACGTCGCCTCCCACACGCTGGGGGAGTCGCCCGACCCCGACGTCGAGATCATCTCCGACGACCTGGTCGGCCGGGTGCGCGCGCTGAAGGCGGAGGACAGCGCGTACGGCGTCTACCTGTGCGGCGGTGCCGAGCTGGCCGGGGCGCTGGTCGACGAGATCGACGAGCTGGTGATCAAGACGTACCCCATCGTGCAGGGCTCGGGCATGCCGATGTTCGCCGCCGGTTTCTCGATCACGCCGTTCACGCTGGAGTCGCACCGCGCCTTCGGCAACGGCACGCTGGTGCGGACGTACCGCCGACAGCGCTGAACGGGCGTCAGCCCGACGGCCGTTCACTCCGCGGGGCGCTCCAGGAAGCGCACCATGTTCCCCGCCGGGTCGCGGAACGCGCAGTCCCGCATTCCGTACGGCTGGTCCACCGGCTCCTGGATCACGTCTGCGCCCGCGGCACGCACCCGCTCGAACAGGGCGTCGCAGTCGGTGGTGGTGAAGTTGACCGCGCGCAGCAGGCCCTTGGCGAGCAGCTCGGCCATCGCCTGTTTGTCGGCGGGGGAGACGTCCGGGCTCGCGGCCGGCGGCTCCAGGACGATCTCCACGTCCTGCTCGGGGGAGGCGACGGTCACCCAGCGCATCCCCTCGTACCCCACGTCGTTGCGCACCTCGAAGCCGAGCACGTCGCAGTAGAAGGCCAGCGCCTTGTCGTGGTCGTCGACCGCGACGAAGCACTGGGCGAGCCGCACGTCCGTCGCCCTGTCCATACCCGTCCCGCTCCCTCTAGAAGTTCCCGCTCGGGTCGGCCCGTCGCCGCACCCGCACCGGCCGGGCGTACGTCCGCACGAAGCACGGCGGGATGACCGCGGTCTCCTCGTGCGAGCGGGCCCGGTAGGAGCTCGGCGTCTCCCCGACCAGCTCGGTGAAGCGCGCGCTGAACGACCCGAGCGAGGTGCAGCCGACCGCGAGGCACACCTCGGTCACCGTCAGGTCGCCCTTGCGCAGCAGCGCCTTGGCGCGCTCGATCCGCCGCGTCATCAGATACGCGTACGGCGTCTGCCCGTACGCGGCCCGGAAGCTGCGCTGGAAGTGCCCCGGCGACATCAGAGCCGTCCGCGCCAGCTCCGCGATGTCGAGAGGCTCGGCGTACTCCCGGTCCATCCGGTCCCGGACCCGCCGCAGCCGCACCAGATCCTCCAGCTCCATGTGCCCAGCATCCCATGGGCCCCAAGGACGGCGCCGGAGAACACCGAAGGGGCCCCGCCGCGCGAAGCGACGGGTCCCCTTCGGAAAAAGCCCCAGGACCTGCGATGGTGCACCGATCGCCGGCCGCGAGGAGCGGCAAGGCCGGGTCAGGCCTTCTTGGTCTCCCAGAAGATCTTGTCGATCTGGGCGATGTAGTCCAGCGCCTTCTGGCCGGTGGCCGGGTCGGTCGACGCCTTGGCGGCCGAGAGGGCCTTCAGGGTGTCGTTGACCAGCTGGTGCAGCTCCGGGTACTTCTCGAAGTGCGGCGGCTTGAAGTAGTCGCTCCACAGCACGGAGACATGGTGCTTCGCCAGCTCGGCGCGCTGCTCCTTGATGACCGTGGCACGCGCCTGGAAGTGCGGGTCGTCGTTGCCGGCCATCTTCTCCTGGACAGCCTTGACCGACTCCGCCTCGATGCGGGCCTGGGCCGGGTCGTACACGCCGCAGGGCAGGTCGCAGTGGGCGCTGACCTTGACCCTGGGGGCAAACAGGCGGGAAAGCATGAAGCGTTTCCTTCCTCGTGATCGTCTTCTCACAGGGGACATTACTCCGTGACGGACCGGTTTTCGCGAGTGCCCCCGTGGGCTTAGGACAAAAGTCCGGGGTCAGACTGAGACTGGTGGAGGAAGAACCGGGGAGGTGCCGGGAGATGCCGGAGCTGTCGCAGGACGCCGAGCGGGTGAGGGCGCCGCTGCCCTTCGGGGTGGCCGAGGTGACCGGTCCGTCGATGGTGCCCACGCTGCGCCACGGGGACCGGCTCCTGGTCCACTACGGGGCGAGGGTGAGACGCGGCGACGTGATCGTGCTGCGCCATCCGTTCCAGCAGGACCTGCTGGTCGTCAAGCGAGCGGCCGAGCGGCGCGACGGGGGCTGGTGGGTGCTCGGGGACAACGCGTACGCGGGCGGCGACAGCACCGACTACGGCGTCGTCCCCGACGAGCTGGTGCTGGGCCGGGTCCGCTTCCGCTACCGGCCGCGCTCCACGGCCCGGCGGTCGCCGCTGGCGCTGCTGGTCTGGCTGCTGACGTCGGCCCGTCCCGTGCTCTCCGACCGGTCCGCCTCCAGGCGTTTGCGGGCCCGGTAGGCGGCCACGTTCGCACGAGTGGCGCAGCGGTCCGAGCAGTAGCGCCGGGAGCGGTTGGTCGAGGTGTCCAGGTAGGCGTTGCGGCAGGGCGCCGCCTCGCAGAGGCCGAGGCGGTCGACGCCGTACTCGGTGAGGTGGAAGGCCAGGCCCATCGCGGCGATCGCGGCGTACCCGGCGGTCGCGTTGGACGGATGGTCCGCCAGGTGCATGTGCCACAGCGGGCGGCCGTCGTCGTCGCGGAAGTCGTGGCCGGAGATCTGCGGGCTCACCGGGAACTCCAGCAGCAGGGAGTTCAGCAGGTCGACGGCGAGGGTCTCGTCCCCGTCGTTCGCCGCCTCGAAGACCGACCGCAGCCTGGCCCGGACCGAGCGGAACCGCGTCACGTCCGCCTCGGTGGCCCGCCGGGCGGCCGACCGGTTGCCGCCGAACAGGTCCCGTACCGCCTCGACCGAGGTGAGCGCGTCCGTGCCCCGGACCGGCTCCTCGGTGTTCACGAGACGGACGGCGTAGTCCGAGTAATAGGCCAGTTCCACTTGTAGTCCTTACGCAGGGGCTCTATGGTCGTGCGTGCGGTCGGGTAACAGACGATCGTGCTTCCAGGGTATTACGGAGTGCACCGCGAGGGAGGGGCCATGACGGACTCGCACACCACCACGGCCGGCACCGACTGGCACGCCTGGCAGGAGAGCTGGGACCGCCAGCAGGAGTGGTACATGCCCGACCGGGAGGAACGCTTCCGGGTCATGCTCGACATGGTCGAGGCCCTCGTCGGGACCGCCCCGCGCGTCCTCGACCTGGCCTGCGGCACCGGCAGCATCACCGCCCGCCTGCTCGACCGCTTCCCCGACGCCACCAGCACCGGCGTCGACCTCGACCCGGCGCTGCTTGCCATCGCCGAGGGCACCTTCGCGGGCGACGACCGGGTCACCTTCGTCACCGCGGACCTGAAGGACCCCGGCTGGGCCACACAGCTCCCGCACGACTCCTACGACGCCGTGCTCACCGCGACGGCCCTGCACTGGCTGCACCGGGAACCCCTCGCGGACCTCTACGGACACATCGCGGGCCTGGTCCGCGACGGCGGCGTCTTCATGAACGCGGACCACATGATCGACGAGACCACCCCGCGGATCAACGCGGCCGAGCGCGCGCAGCGCCACGCACGCATGGATCAGGCCAAGGAGCGGGGCGCCCTCGACTGGGCCGAGTGGTGGCAGCTCGCCGCGCAGGACCCCGTCCTCGCCGGCCCCACCGCCCGCCGCTTCGAGATCTACGGCGAGCACGCCGACGGCGACATGCCGTCCCCGGCCTGGCACGCCCGCGCCCTGCGCGAGGCGGGCTTCGCGGAGGCCCGCCCGGTGTGGTGCTCACCGTCGGACACACTGCTGCTCGCCCTGAAGTAGCGGGCCCGGGGCACAGGGAAGGGGCGGTACGGAGTCCTCCGTACCGCCCCTTCCCTGTGCCCCGGGCCCCGAGGTCAGAGGACCTTGGACAGGAACGACTTGGTGCGCTCGTGCTGCGGGTCGGTCAGCACGTCACGCGGGTGGCCGGACTCGACCACCACACCGCCGTCCATGAACACCAGGCTGTCACCCACCTCGCGGGCGAAGCCCATCTCGTGGGTGACGACGATCATCGTCATGCCCGACTCGGCCAGGTCGCGCATGACGTCGAGGACGTCACCGACCAGCTCCGGGTCGAGCGCCGAGGTCGGCTCGTCGAACAGCATCAGCTTGGGATCCATGGCGAGCGCACGCGCGATCGCCACCCGCTGCTGCTGGCCGCCGGAGAGCTGGGAGGGGTAGTTCCCGGCCTTGTCGCCCAGGCCCACGCGCTCCAGGAGCTGCATCGCCCGCTCCCTGGCCGCCGCCTTGGCCACGCCCTTGACCTGTACGGGCGCTTCCATGATGTTCTCGACGGCGGTCATGTGCGGGAACAGGTTGAAGCGCTGGAAGACCATGCCGATGTCCCGGCGCTTGAGGGCGACCTCGCTGTCCTTGAGCTCGTACAGCTTGTCGCCCTTCTGGCGGTAGCCGACCAGCTCGCCGTCCACATAAAGACGGCCGGCGTTGATCTTCTCGAGGTGGTTGATGCACCGGAGGAAGGTCGACTTGCCGGAGCCGGAGGGGCCGATGAGGCAGAACACCTCGCCGGACTGCACCTCCAGGTCGATGCCCTTGAGAACCTCGACCTGGCCGAAGGACTTGTGCACGCCCTCGGCCTTGACCATGGCGGGGGAGGACTGCGTCATGCCGTGACTCCCTTCGCGCGGCGGGTGGGCAGGACGGCCGACTTCAGGCGCTGCATCGGCGTCGGGGGCAGAGAGCGCAGCGAGCCGCGGGCGTAGTGACGCTCAATGTAGTACTGGCCGACACTGAGTATCGACGTCATGATCAGGTACCACGCGGCGGCGAGGAAGTACATCTCCACCGGTGAGCCCGAGTTCTGGCCGATGTCCTTGGCTTCCTGGAAGAGTTCGGCGAACTGAACCGCGGAGACGAGCGAGGTCGTCTTCAGCATGTTGATGACTTCGTTGCCGGTGGGCGGCACGATCACCCGCATGGCCTGGGGGACGACGATTCGGCGGAGAGTCTTGGTGTGGCTCATGCCCAGGGCGTGCGATGCCTCGGTCTGTCCCTCGTCCACCGAAAGCAGGCCGGCTCGGCAGATCTCGGCCATGTACGCGGCCTCATTGAGACCCAGGCCGAGCAGCGCCGTCAGCAGCGGCGTCATGAAGGACGACCAGTAGTCCTTGTAGACCGGACCCAGGTTGATGTACTCGAACACCAGGCCGAGGTTGAACCAGACGAAGAGCTGGACCAGGACCGGGGTACCGCGGAAGAACCAAATGTAGAACCAAGCGATCGACGAGGTCACCGGGTTCTTCGACAGGCGCATCACGGCGAGCAGGATGCCGCCGGCGATGCCGATCACCATCGACAGCACCGTGAGCAGCAGGGTGTTCCAGACACCGTCGAGGATGCGTCCGTCGAAGAAGTACTCGGGGATCGCCCCCCAGTTGATCTTGCCTTGCGCGAAGGCGTATACGACCGCCCCCAGGAGAGCGAGGGCGACGGCCGCGGACACGTACCGCCCCGGGTGCCGGACCGGAATGGCCTTGATGGCCTCCGCTCCGGCGGGGGGCGTCGCGCCGGGACCGTCCGTCTTGCTGACGTCAACAGTCACGGGTGGAGCCTTTCAGAGCCGAGTCGAACGAAGCGGTTCAGGAACCGCCGTTGATCTTGGCCTCGGTGATCGCGCCGTCCTCGACGCCCCACTTCTCGATGATCTTCTTGTACTCGCCGTTGTCGATGAGTGCCTGGACCGCGGCCTGGAGGGCGTCGCGCAGTTCGTCGTTGCCCTTGGCGACGGCGATGCCGTAAGGGCCGGCCTCCACCTGCTCGCCGACGATCTCGAAGTACTTCCCGCCGCCGGAGTTCTTCACGGAGTAGGCGGCGATCGGGAAGTCGGCGGAGACGACGTCCGCGCCCTTGGAGCGCATCCGGGTCTCGGCCTCGGGGTTGGTGTCGAACTCCTCGACCTTCAGGGTCTTCTTGCCGGCGTCCGTGCACTTCTTCGCCTGGTCCTTGGCAAGGTCGTGCGAGAACGTGTTGCGCTGTACGGCCATGGTCTTGCCGCACAGGT
This sequence comes from Streptomyces sp. P9-2, assembly GCF_051903975.1. NCBI lineage: Bacteria > Bacillati > Actinomycetota > Actinomycetes > Kitasatosporales > Streptomycetaceae > Streptomyces > Streptomyces sp. P9-2. Next base: position 204,160 of record NZ_CP192633.1, on the reverse strand, counting down.
CGTCCCAGGTCTTGATGCCCTTGGTGTCGCCCTTGTTGGTGTAGAGCGAGACGCCCGCGGTGAAGTAGTCGACGAAGTCGACGCCGGCGCCGACCTTCTTGCCGGTGTCGCCGTCGATGCCTTCCTGGCGGTCCTTGGTGTCGGTCATCGCGGACATGGCGATGTCGTAGCGCTTCGAGGCGAGGCCGCCGATCAGGGTGTCGAACGTGGCGTTCTGGAACTCGAACTTCACCCCGAGCTGCTTGCCCATGGCCTCCGCGAGGTCCGGGTCGATGCCGACGACCTTGCCGGAGTCGTCCTTGAACTCGACCGGGGCGTACGCGATGTCCGAGCCGACCTTGATGACGCCCTTGTCACGAATCGCCTGAGGCAGCTTGTCGGCCAGCGGGGCGGTGCTCTTCGACGCGCCGTCCTTGCCGCCCGAGTCCTTGCTCTTGGTCTGGTCACCGCAGCCGGTGAGAAGCAGTGCGCCTGCGACCGCGATCGCGCCGACCGCTGCAATCCGTGAGCGCGCGGCGGTGGTACGACGGGTGGTGCTTGCGGTCATGTGGGTTCCTCCGGCGGATGGGTGGAGTTGCCGATGGGGCCGGCGACTGCCTGTCGGCATCGCCGCGGGGTCGACGGGAGCACACACCTTCGAGTGCCGCGACCTCGTGTGATTACCGCATCTTGCCATTCGGATTGGACCGTTCAGGGGGCTTGCGATGTCAAAATCGGATAACGGCGGGTCCTCGAACCCGGCATCTTGGGTACAACGCCGCCGCAGACTCTCCGGGAATCCTTCATTCCGGCCGCAAGATCTTCGCCGATACGCCTGTTACGCGGGCGACCCGCCGAGCCGGAGGGGTACTTGTGGGCTTGCTGGGACTTCGTCCAGGTCTTGTCCTGATATCGGACGATGCTTCATGGCGTCGGCATGTGACCTTCGCGTTATGGACTCGTCGCCGACCGCGTCCGTCGGGTAAGAAGGTTCTTTACACCCCTCATCCGGGGCTCAGGGCGCGTGTGCGGCGCGCCCGTCGTGTTCGGCCCGTACGCAACAACCCCTCCGGGCCTGACACGTCCCCGCCCACCCCTCACCAGGAGTGGCAACCCTCAAACAATGAACACTTAAGGGGTAAAACCAAGTGGCAGCGGAGATTGTCAATCCTCGCAGCGACAGCGAGAACCGGGACGCTTCCGAGCAGGGCGGCGGAGCAGCGCCCCTCGAGTCCTTCGACCCGGCGTTCGCGCTGCACCGCGGAGGCAAGATGGCCGTGCAGGCCACCGTGCCGGTCCGCGACAAGGACGACCTGTCCCTGGCGTACACGCCCGGCGTCGCGAAGGTGTGCAGCGCGATCGCCGAGCAGCCGGAGCTGGTCCACGACTACACGTGGAAGTCCTCGGTCGTCGCCGTCGTGACCGACGGCACGGCCGTGCTGGGGCTCGGTGACATCGGCCCCGAGGCCTCCCTCCCGGTGATGGAGGGCAAAGCCATCCTCTTCAAGCAGTTCGGCGGCGTGGACGCGGTCCCGCTCGCGCTGAACTGCACCGACGTCGACGAGATCGTCGAGACGGTGGTCCGGCTCGCCCCCTCCTTCGGCGGGGTGAACCTGGAGGACATCTCGGCGCCTCGGTGCTTCGAGATCGAGCGGCGGCTCCAGGAGCGTCTGGACATCCCGGTCTTCCACGACGACCAGCACGGCACGGCGGTCGTGACGCTGGCGGCGCTGCGGAACGCGGCGCGGCTCAGCGGGCGTCCGCTGGGCGACCTGCGGGCGGTGATCTCCGGCGCGGGCGCGGCGGGTGTCGCGATCGCCAAGATGCTGGTCGAGGCCGGCATCGGGGACGTCGCGGTGGCCGACCGCAAGGGTGTGGTCTCGCGGGACCGCGAGGACCTCACGCCGATCAAGGCGGAGTTGGCGTCGTTCACCAACAAGGCCGGGATCTCCGGCACGCTGGAGTCCGCGCTCGCGGGCGCCGACGTCTTCATCGGCGTCTCCGGCGGCACGGTTCCCGAGCCCGCGGTGGCGTCGATGGCCGAGGGCGCGTTCGTCTTCGCCATGGCCAACCCGACCCCGGAGGTGCACCCGGAGGTCGCGGCCAAGTACGCGGCCGTCGTGGCCACCGGCCGGTCGGACTTCCCGAACCAGATCAACAACGTCCTGGCGTTCCCCGGCATCTTCGCCGGCGCTCTCCAGGTGCGGGCCTCCCGCATCACCGAGGGCATGAAGCTCGCCGCGGCCGAGGCGCTGGCCTCCGTCGTCGGCGACGACCTCGCCGCGGACTACGTCATCCCGTCCCCGTTCGACGAGCGGGTCGCCCCCGCGGTGACGGCCGCCGTGGCCGCGGCCGCCCGGGCGGAGGGCGTCGCCCGGCGCTGAGCGCACGTGTGTGAGGGCCCCGTCCAGGCCGTGGACGGGGCTCACGCATGTCAGGAGCCCCTTTCGTGGGGACGCGGTCCGGCGCAAGGGGGCGTGTGTCACAGGCGGGCACGGTTCCTTCGGCGGGGCGCGGAACCTATCGTCAAGGTCATGTTCGCTGTCTACGCCGCCCGAATCGACCGCGATGAGCCGCTCAACGGACTGGAGTCGGGGGAGCGACCCGCTCCCGAGTCCCGGCCGGGCTGGAGCACCGTCACGGTCAAGGCCGCCTCCCTCAACCACCACGACCTCTGGTCCCTGCGCGGCGTCGGCCTCGCGGAGGACAGGCTCCCGATGATCCTCGGATGCGACGCAGCCGGGATCGACGAGGACGGCAACGAGGTCGTCCTCCACTCGGTGATCGGCGAGTCCGGTCACGGCGTGGGGCCCAAGGAGCCCCGCTCCATCCTGACCGAGCGCTACCCGGGCACCTTCGCCGAGCAGGTCTCCGTGCCCACCTGGAACATCCTGCCCAAGCCGAAGGAGCTGTCCTTCGAGGAGGCGGCCTGCCTGCCCACGGCCTGGCTGACCGCCTACCGGATGCTGTTCACCAACGCGGGCGTGCGCCCCGGCGACTCCGTGCTGGTGCAGGGCGCCGGCGGCGGGGTCGCGACCGCCGCGATCGTCCTCGGCAAGGCGGCGGGCCTGCGGGTCTTCGCCACCAGCCGCGACGAGGCCAAGCGCAAGCGCGCGCTGGAGCTGGGCGCCCTGGAGGCCGTCGAGCCCGGCGCGCGGCTGCCGCACCGCGTCGACGCGGTGATCGAGACCGTAGGCGCGGCCACCTGGTCCCACTCGGTGAAGTCGCTGCGTCCCGGCGGCACGCTGGTGATCTCCGGCGCCACCAGCGGCGACCGGCCCTCGCACGCCGAGCTGACCCGCATCTTCTTCCTGGAGCTGAAGGTCGTGGGCTCCACGATGGGCACCAAGGACGAGCTGGAGGACCTGCTGTCCTTCTGCGCCGCGACCGGGGTGCGGCCCGTCATCGACGAGGTGCTGCCCCTGGACCGGGCCCGCGAGGGCTTCGAACGGATGGCGTCCGGCGAGCTGTTCGGCAAGATCGTGCTCACCAACCCCTGAGGGTCGTTTCCCCGCTTCCACGGCCGGTCCGGTGCTCCCGGGCCGGCCGTTCGCATGTCAACTGCGGTTGACAGAGCATCGATGTCAACGTAAGTTGACGTCATGACTGAGGCTACGGATCTCGCCGAGCGGGCGGGCGACCGCGACCCGCGGGTCGGCCTGCGGGCCGTCGCCGCGCTGCGCAAGCTGCTGGAGCAGCTGGAAGCCGTACAGGTGCGCAACGCGCGCAACCACGGCTGGTCGTGGCAGGAGATCGCCACCGAACTCGGGGTCAGCAGGCAGGCCGTGCACAAGAAGTACGGGAGGCATTGATGTTCGAACGGTTCACCAAGGACGCCCGGGACGTGGTCAAGGAGGCCGTGGCCCACACCGAACGGACGGGAGCGGCCCGCGTCGGCGCGGAGCATCTGCTCCTCGCCCTGCTCGACCGGGAGGGAAGCCGCGCCTCCTTCGCCCTGACCGCCCTCGGGCTCGACGAACGCCGTGAGCCCGTACGGGAGGCCCTGGAGCGGGCGCGGCGGCGTGGCGGCCTCACCCAGGCCGAGACGGACGCCCTCGCCGGGCTGGGCATCGACGTCCCGGAGATCGTCGCCCGGGTGGAGGAGACGCACGGCCCCGGTGCGCTGTCCGCGGAGCCGTCCCGCTCCCGGTGGCGGGGGCACCGCCCCTTCGACCGGGCGGCCAAGGACGTCCTGACGGGCGCCCTGCGCACCGCCACCGCCCGCGGCCACCGCCACATCGGCGACGAGCATCTGCTGCTCTCGCTCACCGTCCGCCCCGGCGTGCCCGCCGAGGTCCTCGCCGACCACGGGGTCACCCACGCGTCGGTCACCCGGGTGCTCTACGGCACCGGCGAGGCCAAGGCGGGCTGACGGGCCTGAGGGCCCAGGCACCGGGGCGCCCCGGTGTCAGGACTTCGGCGCCTTCAGCAGCGCCCCGATGCGGGCGGCCGCCTCCGACAGATGGCGGCGGGCGTCACGCAGCTGCTCCTGGGTGACCCCGTGGTCCCGCGCGGCGTCCCGGACGTCGTCCCGGAAGCGGTCCAGCAGCCGCTCCAGGTCGCGCGCGGGGTCGCCCGTGGACTCCGCGGCGCTCTCATGGCCCCAGGAGGGCGCGTAGTCGACCGGGAAGTCCTCGGGGGCCGCCGAGTACGACGGACGCGACTCCGGGCCCTTCCCGGAGCCCGTACGGCCCAGCCCGAAGTCCTTCCCGAACTCGCCCATCTCCTTGACCAGTTCACCCAGGCCCTCACGCAGGCCTGACGGCCAGTCGCCGCGCGCGAAGTGCCCCTGCACCTGCTCCTGGACCTGCTTCACGAGGCGCTGCATCTGCTCCTGCGCCCGGTCCTGGGCCTCCTTGGCCTGGCGGCGGGCGCGCTGGGCCTCCTCACGGGAGCGCCGGCTCTCGTCCTTGGCGCGCCGGGCCTGCTCCTTCCACTCGTGCTTGGCGCGGCGCATCTCCTCCTTGGCGGCGCGCCAGGCCTCCTTGTCGCCGAACATCGAGAAGTCGCCGAGGTCGAAGTCGCCGAAGGGGGCGTCCTTGCCGCCGGACGCGGAGCCGCCGCGCCCCTGCCGGGCCCGCCCGGCCGCGGCGCGCATCTCACGGCGCAGGTCGCCCGCCGCGCCGCTGACGTCGGCCTGGATCTCGGCGGCCAGCTCGGCGACCGACTCGCGGATCTCCAGCTCCAGGTCGGCCAGCTCACCGCTGCGGTCGGCCAGTTCGGCGCGGCCGGCGTCGGTGATCGAGTAGACCTTGCGTCCGCCCTCGGTGGTGTGGGTGACCAGCCCCTCCGCCTCCAGCTTGGCCAGCCGGGGGTAGACGGTGCCCGCGGACGGCGCGTACAGCCCCTGGAAGCGCTCCTCGAGGAGGCGGATCACCTCGTATCCGTGCCGGGGGGCCTCGTCGAGCAGCTTCAGCAGGTAGAGGCGGAGGCGTCCGTGGGCGAAGACGGGGGGCATGTCAGAGCACCTTCTTGTCGGTCGTACCGGCATTGTCTCCCGGGCCGCCCCGCAGGCCGGGCTCGTCCTCGAGGGGCGGGCGGCGCAGCAGGGCGATGGAGCCGGAGACGGTGGTGGCCCGCAGCTTGCCGCTGCCCGCGCCGAGACGGCCGGTGAGCTTGTGTGCGCCCCACATGCCCTGCACCCGCAGGTCGTCGAAGGCGTTGGAGATGGCGCCGCTCGCCGTGTTGGCCTCCACCTCGGCGTCCGCCGGGTCGGGCAGCCGGACGGCGATCTCGCCCGAGACGCTGGTCAGCCGGATGTCGGTGGGGCCCTCGGGGTCGAGGTCCACGATCATCGAGCCGCTGACCGTGTCCGCCCGGACGGAGGGGCCGGAGCCCTCGACGACCGTGAGGTCGCCGGAGACGGAGGCGAAGTGGAGGTCGCCGGTCACGGACTGGGCCTCCACGCTGCCGGAGACGGTGTCCGCGCGGACCGGGCCCGACAGGTGCACCAGGGTGGTGTCGCCCGCGACGCCCTTCACCGCGGCGGGGCCCCGGATGCCGGAGACGACGGCGCCCGCGCCGACGACGCCGACCTCCACGCGGGTCTGCGCCGGGACCGCGAGGGAGACCACCGCGCTGCGGCGCCAGCCCTTGCGGTCGAGCCACTTGAGGAAGCCCTTCCAGGGGAGGTCGTCGTACGCGACGGTCAGGACGCCGTCCTGGTGGGTCACGAGGAGGGGTGGGCCTTCCACGTCGGTGACCTGGAGGTGGGCGTGCGGTTCGTCCGTGCCCACGACGTTCACCGTGCCGTTGACGATGCGGACGTTGAGGTGGGTCAGGGGGGCGTCGAAGGTGAGGTTCGTTTTGTCCTGGACGGACCACTCGGGCATGGACGGCCTCCTGATCGCGGGGTGCCACCTGGGCTTGGGCGCGGGCGGCTTGCGTCATATCGCGTATTACTCGATTCACGATATATCGCGGCAGGCGAAAGTCAAGGCACGCGTTCGGGTGAACGGTGCCTTGGGTCTCTTGTACGGGGAGGTGTGTGGAGGGGTGGGCGCGAGTGTCTCGCAGCCCGGCGATTGCGGGGTGCCGTCCGTGCCCACCCGTGCCGCCCGGGGGTACCTCCCAGGCCCTCAAGGCACTGGGGGAGGCACGATTGCCCGCGGGAAGCGGCGGAGCGGTCCGCGGGGAGCGGCGGAGGGGCCCGCGGGGAGCGCGGACTACTCGTCGTCCTCGTCGTCCAGGCGGGCCAGCCATGTCGCCAGGCGTTCCACCGGGACCTCGAAGTCGGGGTTCAGGTCGACGAAGGTGCGGAGTTGTTCCGCGAGCCACTCGAAGGTGATCTCCTCCTCGCCGCGCCGCTTCTCCAGTTCCTCGATGCCACGGTCCGTGAAGTACATGAGGTCAAGGATATGTGCCGGAAAACGGGGCGGGCCGCACCCCCGGGAAGGGAGTGCGGCCCGCTCACGTACCGCGTGACGCTGCTGCTCAGGCCTCGAAGACCTCGCGCACCAGCTGCTCCTGCTCGGCCTGGTGGCGCTTCGCGGAGCCGACCGCCGGGGACGAGCTGTGCGGCCGCGAGATGCGGCGCAGACGCTCGTCGTGCGGCAGGTCGGCGCCGACCGCCAGGTCCAGGTGGTCGATCAGGTTGAGCGCGATGAACGGCCAGGCACCCTGGTTCGCCGGCTCCTCCTGCGCCCACAGGTACTTCTCGGCGTTCGGGTACTTCTTGATCTCCGCCTGGAGCTCGGCGCCCGGCAGCGGGTACAGGCGCTCGATGCGGATGATCGCCGTGTCGTCCGCGCCGCGCTTCTTCTTCTCGGCGATCAGGTCGTAGTAGACCTTGCCCGCGCAGAAGACGACCTTCTTCACGGCGGCCGGGTCGACCGTGTCGTCGCCGATGACCGGGCGGAACTGGCCCGTCGTGAACTCGTCCGCCTTCGACGCGGCGGCCTTGAGGCGCAGCATCGACTTCGGGGTGAAGACCACCAGCGGCTTGTGGTGCGGGTTGTGCACCTGCCACCGCAGGAGGTGGAAGTAGTTCGACGGCGAGGTCGGCATCGCGACCGTCATGTTGTTCTGGGCGCAGAGCTGCAGGAAGCGCTCCGGGCGGGCCGAGGAGTGGTCCGGGCCCTGGCCCTCATAGCCGTGCGGGAGGAGCAGGACCACACCGGAGGTCTGGTTCCACTTCTGCTCGGCCGACGAGATGAACTCGTCCACGACCGTCTGCGCGCCGTTGACGAAGTCGCCGAACTGCGCCTCCCACAGCACGAGCGCGTCCGGGCGGGCCAGCGAGTAGCCGTACTCGAAGCCCATGGCCGCGTACTCGGACAGCAGGGAGTTGTAGACGTTCAGCCGCGCCTGGTCCTCGGAGAGGTACTGCAGCGGCGTGTACTCCTCGCCCGTCTCACGGTCGATGATGACCGCGTGACGCTGGCCGAAGGTGCCGCGCTGCGAGTCCTGGCCGGCGAGCCGGACCGGGACGCCCTCGAGGAGCAGCGAGCCGAAGGCGAGGGTCTCGCCCATGCCCCAGTCGATGGTGCCGTCCTCGACCATCGACGCCCGGCGCTGCAGCTGCGGCAGCAGACGCGGGTGGACGGTGATGTGGTCGGGGATGTTCACCTGCGACTCGGCGATCCGCTTCACGACCTCCGAGGTGACCGCGGTGTTCACGGCGACCGGGAACTCGGCCTGCGGGTCGGACGGGGCGGCCGTGGCCGGCTGCGAGGTGGCCTCGCGGACCTCCGTGAAGACCTTCTCCAGCTGGCCCTGGTAGTCCTGCAGCGCCTGCTCGGCCTCTTCCAGGGTGATGTCGCCGCGACCGATGAGGGACTCGGTGTAGAGCTTGCGCACCGAGCGCTTCTTGTCGATCAGGTCGTACATCAGCGGCTGGGTGAAGGCCGGGTTGTCCGACTCGTTGTGACCGCGGCGGCGGTAGCAGATGAGGTCGATCACCACGTCCTTGTTGAACGCCTGGCGGAACTCGAAGGCCAGGCGCGCGACGCGCACGACCGCCTCCGGGTCGTCGCCGTTCACGTGGAAGATCGGGGCCTCGATCATGCGGGCCACGTCCGTCGCGTACATGGAGGAGCGCGAGGACTCGGGGGCCGCGGTGAAGCCGACCTGGTTGTTGATGACGACGTGCACGGTGCCGCCGGTGCGGTAGCCGCGCAACTGCGACATGTTCAGGGTCTCGGCCACCACGCCCTGGCCCGCGAAGGCCGCGTCGCCGTGGATGGCCACCGGCAGGACGGTGAAGTCCGTGCCGCCCTTGTTGATGATGTCCTGCTTGGCGCGGGCGACGCCTTCCAGGACCGGGTCGACCGCCTCCAGGTGCGAGGGGTTGGCGACCAGCGAGACCTTGATCTGCTCGCCGTCCAGGCCGGTGAAGGTGCCCTCGGCGCCCAGGTGGTACTTCACGTCGCCGGAGCCGTGCATCGACTTCGGGTCGAGGTTGCCCTCGAACTCGCGGAAGATCTGCGCGTACGACTTGCCGACGATGTTGGCGAGGACGTTCAGGCGGCCGCGGTGGGCCATGCCGATGACGACCTCGTCCAGGCGGGACTCGGCGGCCGAGTCCAGCACCGCGTCGAGCAGCGGGATGACGGACTCGCCGCCCTCCAGCGAGAAGCGCTTCTGGCCGACGTACTTGGTCTGCAGGAAGGTCTCGAAGGCCTCCGCCGCGTTCAGCCGGCGCAGGATGCGCAGCTGCTCCTCGCGCTCCGGCTTGGTGTGGCCGCGCTCCACGCGGTCCTGGATCCACTTGCGCTGCTTGGGGTCCTGGATGTGCATGAACTCGATGCCGGTGGTGCGGCAGTACGAGTCGCGGAGCACGCCGAGGATGTCGCGCAGCTTCATCATCGACTTGCCGGCGAAGCCGCCGACGGCGAACTCGCGCTCCAGGTCCCACAGGGTGAGGCCGTGCTCGACGATGTCCAGGTCGGGGTGCTTGCGGACCTTGTACTCGAGCGGGTCGGTGTCGGCCATGACGTGGCCGCGGACCCGGTAGGAGTGGATCAGGTCGAAGACCCGCGCGGCCTTGGTGACGTCGTCGTCGTGGCTCGCGTCGATGTCCTTGAGCCAGCGGACCGGCTCGTAGGGGATGCGCAGGGCCTCGAAGATCTCGTCGTAGAAGTTGTTCTCGCCGAGCAGGAGGTTCGCGACCTGGCGCAGGAACTCGCCGGAGGCGGCGCCCTGGATCACCCGGTGGTCGTAGGTCGACGTGAGCGTCATGACCTTCGAGATGCCGAGCTTGTTGAGGGTGTCCTGGGAGGTGCCCTGGAACTCCGCCGGGTAGTCCATGGAGCCGACGCCCATGATCACGGACTGGCCGGGCATCAGACGCGGCACGGAGTGGACCGTGCCGAGGCCGCCGGGGTTGGTCAGGGAGACCGTGACACCGGTGAAGTCGTCCATCGTCAGCTTGTTGTCGCGGGCGCGACGGACGATGTCCTCGTAGGCCTGCCAGAACTCGAAGAAGTTCAGCGTCTCGGCCTTCTTGATCGCCGCGACGACGAGCTGGCGGTCGCCGTTGGGCTTGACCAGGTCGATGGCGAGACCGAGGTTGATGTGCTCCGGCTTGACCAGGGTGGGCTTGCCGTCCACCTTCGCGTACGAGTAGTTCATGGCCGGCATGGCCTTGATGGCCTGGACCATGGCGTAGCCGATGAGGTGCGTGAAGGAGATCTTCCCGCCCCGGGCGCGCTTCAGGTGGTTGTTGATGACGATGCGGTTGTCGAACAGCAGCTTCACCGGGACCGCGCGCACGGACGTGGCCGTGGGCAGCTCCAGCGAGGCGTCCATGTTCTTCGCCACCGCGGCGGACGGACCGCGCAGGGTGACCTGCTCGGGACCGGCCTTCGCCTCACCCGCGGGCTCGGCCTTCTTCGCCGGCGCCGGCTTGGCGGCGGGAGCGGCCTGCTTCGCCGGCTGGGCCGGGGCCTTCGCCTGGGCCGGGGCCTTGGCGGCCGGGGCGGGCTGTGCCGGCGCGGCGGGCTGCGCGGGCGCCTGGGCCTGCGCGGGCGCGGCAGGCCGGGACGGAGCGGTGGGGGTCACCGCGGCCCCCGCGGCCGCGTCACCCGCCGGAGCCGGGGACGCGGGAGCGCCCGGCTTGTAGTCGGCGAAGAAGTCCCACCAGGCTCGGTCCACCGAGTTCGGGTCCTGGAGGTACTGCTGGTAGATCTCGTCGACGAGCCATTCGTTGGCACCGAAGGCCGCTGCGGGGTTCTTTCCCGCTTGGTCGGTGTCGGTCGAGATGCTCGAGTTACTGGGGGACTGTGGCGACACGGCGTCAACCGCCCTCTTCCGCTTCGCAAGATGATGGACAGCGGAAATAAAGGCTACGCCTCCCCGCGCGAGAAGGTCAGGCCGGGCCCGTGCAACGTCGTGCACATCACATCTCGGCGGGTGTTTCGGCGCTGGATTTGGCGGGAAACAAGCGAGGTTCCGCTTCTTCCGACGGTATCAGGCATCACTCGACCAGGCCTCGACGCGCTCCGCGCGCGGGCCTGTGCCTGATCACACGTGTCCGCCAGGGCGAACGCAGATGGATCTTGAGGCTCCGGTTCGAACTTTACGTCAACTTGGCACAGACGAGGGCCCCGGAAGAGTGATCAGAATCCGGCAACCGCGCTCGGATTCCGCCACCCCGATCCGGCCGCCGTGCAGATCCACGGCCCAGCGGGCGATCGCGAGGCCCAGACCGGTGCCGCCGTCGCTGCCGGGGCCGTGCGGCCGGTTGACGCTGCCGCGGTTGAACCGCTCGAAGACCCGGTGCCACTCCGTGCGCGGGATGCCCGGCCCCTCGTCCAGCACCTCCAGCTCCAGCGACTCCGGCTCGGCACCCTGGCGGGCCCGGACGGTCACCCGGCCGTGCGGCGGGCTGTGCTTGACCGCGTTGTCAATCAGGTTGGCGACCACCTGGTGGATCCGCTCCGGGTCGGCGTGCGCCACCAGCTCGGGCGGCGAGACGTCCAGGTGCAGATGCACGTCCGTACGGGTGTGGCTGCCGGAGCCGGACGCCATGCTCGCGCGGGCGGAGGCCACCATGTTGGCCTCCTTCAGCACGCCCGACAGATACGGCCACACCTCGAAGCGGCGCTTCTTCAGCGGGACGACGCCGTTGTCCAGGCGCGAGAGGTCCAGCAGCGTCTCCACCAGGCGGCCGAGCCGCTCGGTCTGCTTCAGGGCCGTGCGCATGGTCTCGGGGTCGGCCCGGGTGACCCCGTCGACGATGTTCTCCAGCACCGCGCGCAGCCCCGCGATGGGGGTGCGCAGCTCGTGCGAGACGTTGGCGACCAGCTCCTTGCGCTGGCTGTCCTGCGCCTCCAGCTCGTCGGCCATGACGTTGATCGTCTGCGCCAGGTCGCCCAGCTCGTCGCGGCGGCTCTCGCGCACCCGGCGGGTGTAGTCGCCGTGCGAGATGGACCGCGCGACGGCGTTCATGTCGTCCAGCGGGGCGGTGAGGGAGTGCGCCACGAACTGCGTGATCAGCAGCGTGGCGATCATCGAGAAGACGGTGATGAAGCGCAGTTCGGTCTTGGTGTGCACCGCGATCACCGAGAGTCCGGTGGTGATCAGGACCGAGACGACGACCAGCGCGCCCAGCTTGGTCTTGATCGAGAACGGGCGCACACCGCCCCAGGGCTGCTTCTTCCGCTGTCCGCGTCCCGCCGGACCCCCGCTCATGGCGTCGGCGTCTCCAGGGCGTAGCCCACGCCGTGCACGGTGCGGATGCGCTCGGCGCCGATCTTCCGGCGCAGCGCCTTGATGTGGCTGTCCACCGTCCGGGTGCCGGAGGCGTCCGCCCAGTCCCAGACCTCGGCCAGCAGCTGCTCACGGGAGAGCACCGCGCGCGGGGTGTTGGCCAGGCACACCAGGAGGTCGAACTCGGTGGGCGTCAGATGGACGTCCTCGCTGCGCACGCGCACCCGGCGCTGCGCGTGGTCGATCTCCAGCTCGCCCAGGCGCAGGATGCCGCTGCGCGGGGTGGTGGCCGCGAGGGCCGCGCGCTCCATGCGGCGCAGCAGCACGTGCACCCGGGCCGCCAGCTCGCGCATGGAGAACGGCTTGGTCATGTAGTCGTCGGCGCCGACGCCGAGGCCCACCAGCATGTCGGTCTCGTCGTCGCGCGCGGTGAGCATCAGCACCGGCACCGGCCGCTGGGCCTGCACGCGCCGGCAGACCTCCAGGCCGTCGAAGCCCGGCAGCATGATGTCGAGGATCAGCAGGTCGGGCTGCCAGGCCTCCGCCGTGTCCACCGCGGACGGGCCGTCGCCCGCCGTTTGCACCAGGAATCCCTCGGCACGCAGGCGGGTCGCGATGGCGTCCACGATCGTCGCGTCGTCCTCGACCACCAGGACCCTGCGCTGCGCGCCGGGGGTGGTCGTCGCCGTGCCGTTGTGGGAGGTGTGTGTCTGCTCCATCGCCCGCCCCTGAGGTGTGCTTTTTCCGGAATCCGTGGGGTGATCCGTCGTCTGCGCATCACTGCGATTGACGCTTGAATGATCCGCGTCAGGGCAGCAGCGTACGGGGATTCACCTCGGCTTTGCTATCCAGGGCGGACGCCGATGTGCACGACGTCCGGAACGCCCCGGGCAACGGGGATCTCTTCGGTACGCACCTGCCGGAACCCGGCATTCCGCAAGGTTCCCTCGAATTCCGGTGAAGGCTTCGCGGACCATACCGCTAGGACCCCGCGCGGCTTCAACACCCTTGCACACGCGGCGAGTCCGTCGGGCGAGTAGAGCCCCTCGTTGCCCTCGTCGACGGTCCAGTCGGGTCCGTTGTCGATGTCGAGACACAGCGCGTCGAATGTGTCGGATGTCTCATTGACGTAAGTAATCAAATCCTGCTCGACGATCTCCGTCCGCGGGTCGGCCAGCGCCGCCCCGGAGAGCTCGGCCAGCGGGCCCGAGCGGTGCCACTCGATGATCGCGGGCTCCCGCTCCACCACGGCGATCCGCCCCCAGCGCTCCTGTCCGGCCGCGTGCGTCAGGGAGAAGCCCACGCCCAGCCCGCCGATCAGCACCGACGGCTCCGCGGTCGCCGGGTCCACGGCCGCCAGGGCCGCGTCCACGAGCAGCCGCTCGGAACGCCCGTCGGAGGTGTCCATCAGGAAGCAGCCGTTGGCGATGATCTGCAGCAGCCCGCCGTGGCGGCGCAGCACGACCTCGCCGTACGGGCCCTCGCGACGGTCCAGCACTTCGGGAGCTTCGGGAATGCCGTAGGGGGTGGACATGCGTTCATCCTGGCAGGTCCCGGTGGGTGGCGATCCGGGCCCGCGCGGCCCGGCCCGGTGATCGCTGAGAGCGAACGCCGCCCCGGGAACATTCGCAAGCTCCCCTGCATTGAGTCGACGTAGCTCAACTTGACTGCCGAAGGGGAGATCATGGCTGCTGAGTCCACACCGCTCGCCCTGCCCGTGCTGCCGCTCGACGACGAGGTCGTGCTGCCCGGGATGGTGGTTCCGCTGGACCTGAGCGATTCCGAGGTGCGCGCGGCGGTGGAGGCCGCCCAGGCCGCCGCCCGTGACGAACCGGGCAAGCCCAAGGTGCTCCTCGTGCCGCGCGTCGACGGCACCTACGCCGGGACCGGCGTGCTGGGCACGGTCGAGCAGGTCGGCCGGCTGGCCGACGGCGACCCGGGCGCCCTGATCCGCGGCCGGGGACGGGTGCGCATCGGCGCCGGCACCACCGGTCCGGGCGCCGCGCTGTGGGTGGAGGGCACCCGCATCGACGAGAGCGTGCCCGAGCCGCTGCCCGGCCACGTGACCGAACTGGTCAAGGAGTACAAGGCGCTCGCCACCGCCTGGCTGCGCAAGCGCGGCGCCTGGCAGGTCGTGGACCGGGTCCAGGCCATCGACGACGTCTCCGCCCTCGCCGACAACTCCGGCTACTCGCCGTTCCTCACCACCGAGCAGAAGGTCGCCCTGCTGGAGACCACCGACCCGGTGGCCCGGCTGAAGCTCGCCACCCAGCAGCTGCGTGACCACCTCGCCGAGCAGGACGTCGCCGAGACCATCGCCAAGGACGTCCAGGAGGGCGTCGACAAGCAGCAGCGGGAGTTCCTGCTCCGCCGCCAGCTGGAGGCGGTCCGCAAGGAGCTGCGCGAGCTGAACGGCGAGCAGGACGGCGACGAGTCCGACGACTACCGGGCCCGCGTCCAGGCCGCCGATCTCCCCGAGAAGGTCCGCGAGGCCGCTCTCAAGGAGGTCGACAAGCTGGAGCGCTCCTCCGACCAGTCGCCCGAGGGCTCCTGGATCCGCACCTGGCTCGACACGGTCCTGGAGATGCCGTGGAACGAGCGCACCGAGGACTCCTACGACATCCGCGGCGCCCAGGAGGTCCTGGACGCCGAGCACGCGGGGCTGCAGGACGTGAAGGAGCGCATCACCGAGTACCTGGCCGTGCGCAAGCGGCGCAGCGACCGGGGTCTGGGCGTCGTCGGCGGGCGGCGAGGCGGCGCGGTGCTGGCCCTGGTGGGCCCGCCGGGCGTCGGCAAGACCAGCCTCGGCGAGTCCGTCGCGCACGCCATGGGCCGCAAGTTCGTCCGGGTCGCCCTCGGCGGCGTCCGCGACGAGGCGGAGATCCGCGGACACCGCCGCACCTACGTCGGCGCGCTGCCCGGCCGGATCGTGCGGGCGATCAAGGAGGCCGGCTCGATGAACCCGGTCGTCCTGCTCGACGAGATCGACAAGGTCGGCTCCGACTTCCGCGGCGACCCCGCGGCGGCCCTGCTGGAGGTCCTCGACCCGGCGCAGAACCACACCTTCCGCGACCACTACCTGGAGGTCGAGCTCGACCTGTCCGACGTGGTGTTCCTCGCCACCGCCAACGTCCTGGAGGCCATCCCGGAGGCCCTGCTCGACCGCATGGAGCTGGTCCGCCTCGACGGCTACACCGAGGACGAGAAGATCGTCATCGCCCGCGACCACCTGCTCCCGCGCCAGCTGGAGCGCGCCGGTCTGCAGCCGGACGAGGTGACGATCGAGGAGGGCGCGCTGCGCAAGCTGGCCGGCGAGTACACGCGCGAGGCCGGCGTGCGCAACCTGGAGCGGTCCGTCGCGCGACTGCTGCGCAAGGTCGCGGCCCAGCACGAACTGGGGGAGCGGGAGCTGCCGTTCACCGTGACCGAGGGCGACCTGCGCGGTCTGATCGGACGGCCGCACCACGTGCCGGAGTCCGCCCAGGAGCCCGCCGAGCGGCGCACCGCGGTGCCCGGCGTCGCCACCGGGCTGGCCGTGACCGGCGCCGGCGGTGACGTCCTCTACGTCGAGGCGTCCCTGGCCGACCCGGAGACGGGCGCGGCGGGGCTGACCCTGACCGGCCAGCTGGGCGACGTGATGAAGGAGTCGGCGCAGATCGCGCTGAGCTTCCTGCGGAGCCACGGCGCCGAGCTGGAGCTGCCGGTGGGCGACCTGAAGGACCGGGGCGTGCACATCCACTTCCCGGCGGGCGCGGTGCCCAAGGACGGCCCGAGCGCGGGCATCACGATGACCACGGCCCTGGCCTCGCTGCTCTCCGGGCGCCTGGTCCGCACGGACGTGGCGATGACCGGCGAGGTGTCGCTGACCGGGCGGGTGCTGCCGATCGGCGGGGTGAAGCAGAAGCTGCTCGCCGCGCACCGGGCGGGAGTCACCACCGTGATCATCCCCAAGCGCAACGAGCCCGACCTGGACGACGTCCCGGCGGAGGTGCTGGAGAAGCTCGACGTGCACGCCGTCACCGACGTCCGCCAGGTCCTGGAGCTGGCGCTGTCCCCGGCGACGAACGGGGCCGCGCCCGAGGTTCCGGTGGCCGCGTGACGGGGGCCGCCGGATGAAGGGGAGGCCCGGGCTCCGTGAGGGAGGCCCGGGCCTTTCCCGTGCCGCCGAGGCCTCGGGTCAGCTTCCGGCGGCGAAGGACCGCACCCGGTCGACGGTGCCGTTGAAGCGGTCGTGATCGCCGACCGTCGGGCCGGTCGAGGTGTACTGCCACATCGTGTACGTGGACCAGCCCGCGGGCAGTTCGCCGACGGTGGAGGCGTACCGGGCGATCCACAGCGGGGTGGTGGAGGCGAAGCCCGCGTAGTTGCCGGTGCACTGCTTCCACCAGCTGGTCGCGGTGTAGATGACGGCGTCGCGGCCGGTGCGGGCGCGGTAGCGGTCGAGGAAGTCGCGGATCCAGCTCACCATCGAGCTCGCCGACTTGCCGTAGCAGTCGTCGCCGTACGGGTTCCACTCGATGTCCAGGACGCCCGGCAGGGTGCGTCCGTCGGCGGACCAGGCGCCCCCGCGGTCCACGAAATAGTCCGCCTGGGCGGCTCCGCTCGTGGTGTCGGGGGTGGCGAAGTGGTACGCGCCGCGGATCATGCCGACGTCGTACGAGCCGTTGTACTGCTGCGCGTGGTACGGGTTGGTGTAGTACGTGCCCTCCGTCGCCTTGGCGTAGGCCCAGCGCACCCCGCTGTTCCACAGCGTGGGCCAGACGACGTTGCCCTGGTGGCTGGAGACGTCCACGCCCTCCGTCTGGGTGGAGCGGGAGGTGGGCAGGCCGGCCTGGCCGTCGTGGGCGAGAACGCCCATGCCCATGTGCGCGGAGCCGCGCGGCGGGACGGAGGGGGAGGAGCCGCCGGCGACGGCGGAGGTCTGCGGGAGGGCGAGCAGCGTGAGCAGGACGGCGCCGGCGGTGCCGAGCGCGCGTATGCGGACGAGTCGGGATCTGTGCACAGGCATGACGCATCTCCGAACGGTCATGGGGCGAACCCGGAATGTGACCCACGTCGCATGTAGTGGGCATGCCACGTAATGGCCTGGTAGAGAAACTGCGGGCGCCGGCCACGGCGGCGGGCCGGGTCGCCGCGCACTGCCGTTGGTCTACGCCTGCGAAATACTTATGGAGCTGGGGCGACGCCGCCACTCGGCCAGAACTTTCAGAACGGGAAACCGAGGCAGGGGCCAACGTGCACGAAGACGGAAACGGCGGCGAGGAGCACGCCGGCTCGCCGGAACCCGCGTCCGGGGTGGAACAGCCCGCGTTCCTGGCGCTGGAACGGGAGTTGACGGTCCTGCTGCGGCGCGCACGGGCCAGCCAGGGGGAGATGGCGCGCGAGGTCCACCCCGACCTCGAGCCGTCCGCGTACGGGCTGCTGGTCCGTCTGGAGGAGTGCGGGCGGCAGCGGGCCACCGAACTGGCCTCCTACATCGGCGTCGGCAAGGCGACGATGTCCCGCCAGCTGCGCGCCCTGGAGGAGCTCGGACTCGTGGGCCGCGAGCCCGACCCCGCCGACGGACGCGCCTGGCTCGTCACCCTGACGGAGGAGGGCCGCCGCCGCGTGAGCCGCGTCCGCGAGGCCCGCAGGGCCCGCTACGCCGGCCGCCTGGCCGACTGGGACCCGGGGGAGGTCGACGAACTGGCGAGGCTGCTGCACAGGCTGAACCGGGGCATGGAGAAGTAGGAGGGGGTCCGTGCAACCCCCTGAGGGGCGCGGGGGACTGCGCGCCCGGCCCCACCGGCCCGCATCCCGGGGCCTCTCCGCCAGGGGGGCGTCTCCTCTGCCGCCACGGCGCGGACAACGCCCTCAAGGGGCGCGGGGAACTGCGCGATCGGCCACGGCCTACCCGCACCCGGCGCTGACAGGGGTGCCCGCGGCTGCGGCGGCGGTGGCGCTCTTCAGGGGCGCGGGGAACTGCGCGATCGGCCACGGACGGCCCGCACCCGGTGTCGGAGGGGTGCCGCTGCGCCCACCCGTGCCGCCCTGCGGCACGACTGCCCGCAGCTCGGGCGTCCCTCAAGGGGCGCGGGGAACTGCGCGATCGGCGCCCACCGGCCCGCAGCCGGACACGGCTCCGCCGTCCGGGTGGCGCCGTCACGCGAACGGCAGCTCCACGTGGACCACCGTCGCATCGTCATGCGTCTTGCCCCCAAGGCCACGCCCCCGCTCCAGCGCGCGCACCCTCCGTACCAACCCCCCGGCCCCCTCCTCCCGGACCACCCCCACACAGTCCGCCCAGTCCCCCTCCCCGAACCGCTCCACCCACCGCGACGCCCCGTCCGTCAGGGCGGTCAACGACCGCACCCGCTCCCGGGGAAGGGAGACGGTCACAGCGCGTGACGACACCGACGGATCGGCCGCCGCCGTGAAGAACCCGCCCTCCTTGTTCCGCAGCGTCGTGTCCACGACCTCGTGGCTGGACAGGGCCGAACGGGGCAGCCGGTCCAGCCGGTCGTCCAATACCGCCGTGACCGTGCCCTCCGGCGCCTCGACCAGCAGGACCGAGTCCGACAGCACCAGACACTCCACCGAGTCGGGTGACCAGCGCGCCAGCACGACCGTTGCCTGCGGCGTTCGGGGGTGAGAAAGGTCACAGGTCGAGGCATGACTCTCGGCCGTACGCGCGATCCCGCGCGACAGCAGCCCGGCGGGCGGAACATCCGGGAGGGAAACGGTCAGTTCGGTCAGAGCGCCGCCCAGCCGGGCGGTGAACCAGTGCACCGAATGCAGACACCCGCCCCCGTCCGACGGCGGCGTCACGCCGTCCAGGACCACGAGCGCGCCGCCCTGTCCGGAGGCGGGGAGCGCGACACTCGCGAAGTCCTCGTTGGGCCGTCCTGGATCACCGGGTTCCGAAACAAGCTCCGTGCGCATCCGGCCAGTCTGCACGAGCTCCCCACAACCGCCGCCGGAGCACGGCAATTGACGCCCCTTCTCCACAGGCGCGCAGGTCACGCGCCTGATTTGGGAGGGAATGAAGCCCTCCGGGAAGACGTGGCGGCGAATATTGCCACCGCACGCCGCAGACGTCCAACCGGCTTGCCACACAGGTCCGCTGCGGTGCACAACGGAACTTGCCCCTCAACTCGCCTCCGATGTTCACTCCTTCGAGTGGCGGGTCAGGTGATGCGCATCCACTGTCCACGGGCACTGGGAGGGTCGGGGAGCGTTGGGGGCGCCTCACTGTCCGAGCGCGGCCAGCGGCTCGGGGAGAGCGCCCGCGCCCGTTGACGGAGCGTCACCCGGGCCCACGGGTACACGAGTCAGGAATGCGAGCACCGGTGCAGAAGACGCGGCCTCGTCGCAAGGACAAGCAGGCGGCCCTCACGGGGGACGCGCAGCAGACGCCCACCGTCGGCAAGGGCCGCCCCACCCACGTGCGCAACCGTCTTGTCGTCGCCGTCGCCGTGGTGGCCGCGGCGATCGCCGGGGCCGGGGCGCCCTCCGTGCTGGCGGCGTCCCAGCAGCTGCACGACTCCCAGGAGCTGGTGACGCTCGCCGAGCGGACCCAGGACGCGCTCGCCCTGGCCCACTCCCTGGCCGACGAGCGTGACGAGGTCGTCCCCTACATCGCGGCCGGCCGCCCCAAGGACAAGGCGCCCTCCGAGGAGCACAGCGCCCGCGTCGACCGCCAGGTCGAGGAACTGCGCGCCGACGAGGACACCTCGCAGGCGCTGCGCGACGAGCTCGACGCCGTCGCCACCGTGCGCCGCGCCGCCCTCACCGGCAAGTCGGGCCCGCTGGAGGCCCACCAGGCGTACTCCGACGCCATCTCCCGGCTGCACAAGCTCGCCGCGCGGCTGGCCGACGCCACCCCGCCCCGCGCCGGCTCCGGCGCGCACGCGCTCACCGAGCTGGACACCGCCGTCCAGCAGGCCGCCGCCACCCGCGGACTGCTGCTCGCCGCGCTGAACGTGCCGAGCTCCAGCGAGACCGTGATCGACCCGGTCACCGGACTGCCCGTCACCTCCGACGGCGCCTCCGAGGAGGACGAGGAGCGGCGCGACGAACTGTCCGCCGCCGCGCTCCTGGCCCGCGTCCGCTCCGACGCGGCACTCGCCGACTTCCGCGACGCCGCCCCGAAGGCCGCGCGCGCCTCCTACGACTCCACGGTCACCGGGCCCGAGGTCGACAACGCAGACAAGTACCTCGAGAAGCTCACCGACAAGCCGACGCTGTCCGACGGCGAGGTCGACACCAGCCCGAAGAAGCTCGCGGCGGCGCTCACCGCGCGGATCGAGATGATGCGCGGCGTCGAGGCCTCGCTGTTCGAACAGCGCACCACGGCTCTCGCCGAACTCCGCGACGAGGACGTCACCGAGCTGGAGATCCGCATCGCGGTCCTCGGCGCCCTGCTGCTGCTCGCGGTCGGCGTCGCCACCGCGATGGCCCGTACCCTCACCCGGCCGCTGTCGGTGCTGCGGCGCGGCTCCGCCCGGCTCGCCGAGGCGGAGGACCCGGCCACGGAGGAGCCCGTCACCTTCACCGGCCGCAACGACGAGTTCGCGCAGGTCGTCCGCTCCGTCAACGCCCTGCACGCGCACGCGGCCGGGCTCGGCCGGCGGATCGCCACGCTGGAGGCCGACCGCAAGCACCTCGTCGGACAGCGGCAGAAGATGGCCGACGCCCGCGAGGAACTGCGCGGCGAACTCGCCGAGGCCACCGCCCACATGGAGCGGATGCGGCACAGCATCGGCAGCACCTTCGTCAGCCTCGCCCTGCGCACCCTCGGCCTGGTCGAGCGGCAGCTCGGCGTCATCGAAGGCCTTGAGGAGCGGGAGGACGACCCGGAGCGCCTGGCCACGCTGTTCAAGCTCGACCACTTCGCCACGGTGATGCGGCGGCACAGCGAGAACCTGCTGGTCCTCGCCGGGACCGAGCAGGGCCGGCGGACGGCGGGCCCGGTCCCGCTGGTCGACGTCGTGCGGGCCGCGGTCAGCGAGATCGAGCGGTACGAGCGGGTGCGGATCGCGGCGCTGCCGCCGCACGCGCACATCGCCGGGTTCGCCGCGGACGACCTGTCCCACCTGCTCGCCGAACTCATGGAGAACGCCACCGCGTTCTCCCCGCCGGACATGCCTGTCGAGGTCTCCGCCTGGCTGATGGAGAACGGCGAGGTGATGCTCTCCGTCCAGGACGAGGGCATCGGCATGGCCGACGACCGGCTGGAGCGGCTCAACACGCGGCTGTCCGAGTTCGACCCGGAGGCGGGGTACGACGCGGAGGCGGAGTCCGGCGACGGTCTCGGTCTCGGCCTGTACGTCGTCGCCCGGCTCGCCCACCGGCACGGGGTGCGGGTGCAGCTGCGCAAGCAGAAGCAGGGCGGCATCGCCGCGGTGGTCGTCCTGCCGGACCCCCTTCTGGCGCCGGCCACCCCCACGGCCGTCCCCGCGTCCGTCCCGGGAGCCGCCCACACGGTGTCCCTGCCGGGCGCCGACGCGGAGGCCAACTCCAACGTCCTGCGCGGCCGCAGCAAGTCGGGCGACCTCCTGGTCGACCTGGCAGAACGCTCGATCGAGGCCCGGGAGGCAGCGGAAGCGGCAGCGTCCGGGACGCCTGCCTCCGGGACGCCTGCCTCCGAGACGCCTGCGGCGCCGGACGCGCAGAGCACGAAGGACACCGCGGAGGCCACGGACACCCCGGCGACGCCGGGCTCCGCCCACGCCGCCGCCCAGTCGCCCTCTGCCGCGCCGCCCGCCGGGGCCGAGCCGTCGGCCGCCTCGGGCCCCGCCACGGAGCCGACTTCGGGCGAGCCCGCCCGCGTCGCTCCGGAGGAGCCGCAGTACGGCGCCCCGGCGCCCGCCGCGGACCCCGCGGCGGCTCGGGACTCCGCCCTCGCCGACGGCGGGACGGATGCCGCCCTGTCGGCAGGTCCGGGCGGGGCCGCTCCGGCTGCCGCAGGGCAGTCCGCCCAGCAGGCGGCCGGCCTCGGAGCCACGGCCGCTGCCGCTCGTGCCGCCTCGGAGGAGGCGCGGTCGCAGGCCGGCGCCCCCGCGCAGTCGGACGCGGCGGCTCCGGGCACCGGTCGTGACGCCGAGCGGACGGACGCTGCCGCGTCGGCCGGCCTGACCGCCGACGCCGCCTCGCGGCCCGCGCCGGGCCAGGGCGCGCCCGTCGCGCCGGAGACGCCCGCTGGCCCCGGTGACGTCGACGCGCCCCGTACCCACGACGTCCCCCCGGCCCGTTCCAGCGAGCCCGGCGCCGGGCGTACCGCCCCCGTGGAGCGGCACGCCGAGACGACCATGGAGCTGTTCATCCCGGCGCAGCCGGAGGAAGGCGTACGCCCGGGTGCCGGGCACGCGCCCGAGTCCCCGGCCGCGCCCGCGCCGGCCGCCGGGGGCGCCGCCCCCGAGACCGCACCGGCACCCGCGGGCCCCGCGCCCACGCCGGACACCACGCCGGCCGCCGAGGCCCCCGCCGCCGGCACCCCCGCCGGCGAGCCCGAGCACCAGCGGGTCGCCGACGGCCCCGGCGGCGAGGAGCCCGTCACCGCCAAGGGGCTGCCGAAGCGGACGCCGAAGATCACCGCGCCGGTCGCTCCCCCGCGGCCGCGGTCCGGGTCGGTGGACGCCGAGGCCCTGCGCAAGCGGCTCGGCGGCTTCCGCCGGGGCGCGGACGCCGGGCGGCGGGACGTCGAGGCGGAACTGGCGTCCGAGACGTCCCGCGGGGACGTCACAACCGAAGAAGCCACGGGGGGCACTGTCGAGGAGGCAAGCAGTTGACCGCGCCCAGTACCTTCGGACTGAGCCATGAGGCCCGCAACCTGCACTGGCTGCTGACGAACCTCGTCGAGGAGGTGCCCGGCATCCAGTCCGTCGCCGTGGTCTCCTCCGACGGCCTGCTGCTCCTCTCCTCCGACGAGGCGCTCGCCCACGCCCGCAGCGGACCCGCTCCGCAGCAGCGGGGCCCGCGCGGCTCCTCCGCCGACCTGGCCACCGTCGTGTCCGGCATCGGCAGCCTCACCGTCGGCGCCTCCAAGCTGATGGACTACGGTCCCGTCAAGCACACGATGGTCGCCATGGACGAGGGCAGCCTCTTCGTGATGTCCATCAGCGACGGCTCGCTGCTCGGCGTGCACGGCTCCGCGGAGTGCGACATGAGCGTCGTGGCGTACCACATGGCTCTGTTCGTCGGCCGCGCCGGCCACGTCCTGACCCCCGAACTCCGCAACGAACTGCGCCGAAGCCTGGAGACCGCAGGGAGCGCGGGGCACGAGTCCGCCGGGAGCCCCCGATGAGCAGTGCCCCGAAGCACCAGCTCCCCGTCCGCGGCGGGGACCGTAAACCCGCCCGAGTGCGCCCCTATTCGCTCACCGGGGGCCGCACCCGCTTCGGCCACGTCCTGCTGGTCGAGACGTTCGTCGGCGCCACGGCCGCCACCGCCGCGATCGAGGCCTCCGACGAGCGCAAGGAGCTCACCTCCGGCGGCCTCGCCCGGGTCATGCCGGAGGTGCGCGCCATCGTCGAACTGTGCCGCCGCATGCGGACGGTGGCCGAGATCGCCGCGCTGCTGCAGATGCCGCTCGGCGTGGTCCGCGTGCTGCTGAGCGACCTCGCGGACCAGGGAAAGATCCGTGTCTACGGAACGGGCACCGGCCACGGCACGGGCCGCCCGGACCGCGCGCTGCTGGAAAGGGTGCTGAGTGGACTCCGCCGTCTCTGACGCCGCACCCGGCGTCACTCCGCTCGTCCAGGGGGACGAGCCCCTGCTGCCCTGGCAGACGGACCCCACCCGGGCCCCGGTCGCCACGAAGATAGTCGTGGCCGGCGGCTTCGGCGTCGGCAAGACCACCCTCGTCGGCTCCGTCTCCGAGATCACGCCTCTGCAGACCGAGGCGCTGATGACCGAGGCGAGCGAGGAGACCGACGACCTCACCGCCACGCCGGACAAGTCGACCACCACCGTCGCCATGGACTTCGGGCGCATCACGCTCGACGACGACCTGGTGCTGTACCTGTTCGGCACGCCCGGCCAGCAGCGGTTCTGGTTCATGTGGGACGACCTGGTGCGCGGAGCGATCGGCGCCGTCGTGCTCGCCGACACCCGCAGGCTCAAGGACTGCTGGCCCGCGCTGGACTACTTCGAGAGCTGCGGACTGCCGTACGTCGTGGCCGTGAACCACTTCGACGGCAGCGAGTGCTACGAACCCGAGGACGTGCGGGAGGCCCTCACGATCCCGGCGCACATACCTGTCATGATCATGGATGCGCGCCGCCGGATCTCGGTCATCGAGACCCTCTTGTCCCTCGTGGGCCACGCGCTCGACGAAACCCCCGAGTAGCCCCTTAGGAGCGTCCCCCGTATGCGGAAGATACTCGTCGTGGGGGCCGGCCAGTCCGGTCTCCAGCTCGCCCTGGGACTCCAGTCGCAAGGGTACGAGGTCACCCTCATGTCCAACCGGACCGCGGACGAGATCCGCACCGGCCGGGTCATGTCCACGCAGTGCATGTTCCACACCGCCCTGCAGCACGAGCGTGACCTGCAGCTGAACTTCTGGGAGTCCCAGGCCCCGAAGATCCAGGGCCTCGGCGTCTCGGTCGCCGCCCCCGGCTCCTTCGACCCGGGCCCCTCGCAGCGGGCGATCGACTGGCTGGGCCGCCTCGACGGGTTCGCGCAGTCGGTGGACCAGCGGGTCAAGATGGCCGGCTGGATGGAGACCTTCGCGCAGCGCGGCGGACAGCTCGTCATCCACGGCGCGGCCGTCGGCGACCTCGACTACCTCGCCCGCGCCTACGACCTGGTGCTCATCGCCGCGGGCAAGGGCGAGCTGGTGCAGATGTTCTCCCGCGACCCCGAGCGCTCCCCGTACTCCACCCCGCAGCGCGCCCTCGCCGTCGCCTACGTGCACGGCATGGGCCCGCGTCCGGAGCACCCGGACACCGAGGCGGTCCGCTGCAACCTGGTGCCCGGCGTCGGCGAGATGTTCATCATGCCGACGTACACCACGTCCGGCCGCGCCGACATCCTGTTCTGGGAGGGCATCCCCGGCGGCCCGCTCGACGCGTTCGCGGACGTCAAGGACCCGGCCGAGCACCTCTCCCTCACGCTGGAGCTGATGGAGAAGTTCCTGCCCTGGGAGTACGCGCGCGCCACCAAGGTCGAACTGACCGACGCCGGCGGCACCCTGGCCGGCCGCTACGCCCCGACCGTCCGCAACCCCGTCGGCCGGCTGCCCTCCGGCGGCCTGGTGCTGGGCGTCGCCGACGTCGTCGTCGCCAACGACCCGATCACCGGCCAGGGCTCCAACTCCGCGTCCAAGTGCGCCGCTGCCTACCTCGCCTCGATCGTCGAGCACGGCGACAAGCCGTTCGACGAGGACTGGATGCGGCAGACCTTCGACCGCTACTGGGAGACCGCCCAGTACGTGACCAAGTGGACGAACGCCATGCTGGCGCCGCCGCCGGAGCACGTCCTGAATCTGATCGGCGCCGCCGGGCAGATGCAGCCCGTCGCCGACCGCTTCGCCAACGGCTTCAACGACCCGGCCGACTTCGAGAACTTCTTCTACGAGCCGGAGAAGACGAACGCCTACCTGGCCGAGGTCGCCGCCGCGGCCGGCGCGTAGCCGGCGCCGTACCCCTCGTCGGACCCGTCCGTCGCCCCCTCGGGGAGCTCCGGCGGCACATAGTGCTCCAGGGGCTCCCCGCCGGGGTCGGGCCGCACCGCGCCCAGCACCGGGTTTGCCGCGACGGGCGACACCTTGACCCGCGCGCCGGGCCGCGGCGCCTGCACCACCATCCCGTCGCCCAGGTACAGGGCGACGTGCGTGGCGTCGCGGAAGTACACGACGAGGTCGCCCGGCCGCAGCTCCGTCAGGTCGATCCGCTCCAGCCGCGCCCACTGCTCCTGGCTGGTCCGCGGCACCTCGGCGCCCGCCGCGCGCCACGCCTCCGAGGTCAGCCCCGAGCAGTCGTACGTCTCCGGGCCCTCCGCGCCCCACTCGTACGGCTTGCCGAGCTGCTCCACCGCGTACCGCACCGCCCGCTCACCGGCGGCGGACGGGGCGCCGGCGCCGCTCAGCGCGCCGGACGCCACCAGTTCCCGCTGCGCCTCGTCGACCCGGCCGCGCTCCAGCTCGGCCAGCTCCGCGAGCTGCTCCGCGGTGAGCGACGCGAGCAACTCCTCGACGTCCCGCAGCCGTTCCACCACCTGGTCCTGTTCCTTCTTGCGCCGCTCGGTGAGCGCCAGCCGCGCGTCCAGCGCCGTGCGCGCCCGCCGCGCCAGCTCGTCCGCCTCCTCGGCGTCCCCGGTCAGCCGGCCCACCGTGTGCGCCCGCTCCCGCGCGAGCTGCCCGATCACATGTCCCTGCTCCAGGGCCCGCTGCGGGTCGCGCGCCAGCAGCAGACGGACGTAGGGGGAGATGCCGCTCAGCGACTGGTACTGCTGCCGGGCGAGCCGTCCGGCGGCGCCCTTGCTGTCGTGCAGGGAGAGCCGGGTGCGGGCCAGCGCCTTCTCCAGCCGCTCCGTCTCGGCGCGCTGCTTCCTGAGCGCCTCCTCGGTGGCGTTGTAGCGCTCGGTGGCCTTCTCGGCCTCCCGGTACAGGGCCTGAAGGTCCGTCAGCAGCTCGGGGACGGAGCGACCGCCGGACGCGGCGGCACCGCCGCCCGGCTCCGGGGCGGCCGCTGCGGGCAGGGGCGCCAGCACGGCCCCGGCCGCCAGCGCCGCCGTACACACCAGACGCAGAAGCATTCCTGACACGCCATCACCTCCGACGCGGGGCGGCTCGTCCGCTCCGCACCGCGAGCATCAGGGGGGTGTGCGCGGTCCGCTCGCCGAGTGTGCGCGGTTCGGCGCAACGGGGTCACCCGTCGGCGTCGTCCGGCTTGCCCTCCGGCGTGGCGTCAGGACGCGGCGCCGGCTTCGACCACGGCCACCGCCGCTCGCTCCCGGCCCGGCCCGTGGGGTCGTAGAGGTACTTCCAGCGGGCGGTCAGGCCGGTGAGTCTGCCGCTGCCGCGCGGCACCCTCCGGTACACCAGCACGGTGGAGGGCCCGCCGTCCGGCGCCGGGACCGGGATGCGGTACGTCTTGGGCGGGTGCCCGGTGATGCCGAGCAGCACAGGCAGGACGCGCCCGTCCATGGGGCCGCCCTCGAAGGGGGTGTCTTCGCTCTTCACCCCACCAGTCTCGGCCATCGGCCGGGGACCCCGGCTCAGGTCACAGGTCCGCGGCCAGTGCCTGCACCAGGGTGTCGGTCTGCGCGTCCCGCCGCGCGGTCACCGTCAGCACCGCCACGAACTGCTCCACCAGCCAGTCCCGCAGCTCCTCGGGCGGTGGCTGCTTGTCCTCGTCGAGCCAGATCAGGGAGGCGGCCTCCACGGCCGTGATCCACGTCCGGATGGTCATCCGCAGCCGCGGCCCGGGCTCCTCCACGCCGAGATGGCGCAGGATGTGCTCGGCCGCGGCCCGCCGCACCCCGTCCACGATGGCGGTCGTACGGGAGGTCTCCACCACGCTGCCGCCCTGGAGCAGGGCGCTGAAGCCGGCGTCGTGGCGGCCGACGAAGTCGAGGTAGCGCTCCACGGCCCGGGTCAGCCGGGGCAGCAGCGGGCCCTCCTCCGGCTCGTCGAAGCAGTCGCGCAGCTCGTCGGCGGCGGACATGAGGGCCGCCTCGTAGAGCTGCTGCTTGCCGCCGGGGAAGTACCGGTAGACCAGGGGCCGCGACACCCCGGCCGCCTCCGCCACGTCGTCCAGCGACACCTCCTCCGGCACCTGGTGGGCGAAGAGGGTCAGCGCGGCCTCCAGCAGCTGGCTGCGGCGCTCCTCGACGCTGAGGCGCCGGTAGGCGGGGGTGGGGGCCTGCGAGGTCATGCCCGCAGCGTAACCGGCCGTGGCCGGCGCACGGGGGGCGCGGGCCCGCCCCGGCCGGATCCCGGCCTCTCGCCCCGCTCTGCGGAACGCCTGGTCAGGCCAGCAGTCCCGAGGAACGCCAGAGCCTGCGGCCCACGCCCCGCAGCACGCCGATGTCGTCGAGGAAGTCCGTGAGCTTCTTCGCGCCCTGCTGCATCACCTCGCGCCGGTGCGCGCTCGCCCGCACCTGGGCGACGGCCTCGCGGCGGTCCAGGCCGACGTTCGTGTAGACCTCCGGGTTCACGAACGCCACCGAGAACACCCGGGCGAACTCGCCCGACGACACCCGCGTGAACTCCTGCGACCAGCGCGGCGCGGTCATCATCTGCCGCCGCAGCTCCTCACGCGCGTACCGCACGTGCCGCGACTCCTCGATCACATGGATGCGCGTGACGCCCCGGATCAGCGGCTGCACCCGCTCGTCGGGGAAGGTCAGCCGCTGCATCCA
The DNA here is from genome assembly GCF_051903975.1 of Streptomyces sp. P9-2. Lineage (NCBI taxonomy): Bacteria > Bacillati > Actinomycetota > Actinomycetes > Kitasatosporales > Streptomycetaceae > Streptomyces > Streptomyces sp. P9-2. The sequence goes on along the minus strand of NZ_CP192633.1, from coordinate 175,687 downwards.
GTCCAGCACCTCCTCGCCGAGGAGGGTCGCGGTGAACGAGCCCGGGGTCGTGGAGATCGTCTTGAACAGGCGCCCCAGGTTGTGGTGGACGCGGCTCACCGGGTACCAGGGGGTGCCGCTGTGCGCGATCACCCGGGCGAACATCTTGGAGTGCCGGCACTCGTCCTCGATCTCGGTGAGGGCGTACCGCACATGCGCGCTGGTCGCGGACTTGTCGTAGATGTGGCGGACCAGCAGCTGCATCAGGATCAGCTCGAACCAGATGCCGAGGGAGGCGAGCGCGGCGGCCTCGTGCCGGGAGAGCAGGAGACGCTGCTCCTCGCTCATCCGCCGCCACAGCGGGGTGCCGTACAGCGACACCAGTTCCGGCGGCCAGAACCACTTGCCGTCCTCGAACGGCGCCTCCCAGTCCAGCTCCGTGTCCGGGTCGAAGGAGTGCTTCGCGGAGGACTCCAGCAGCCGCAGGGCCACCGACTCCCGGTTCCTGAGCTGCCCGAGGGCGTCCCGCAGGCCGTCGAGCGCGTCGGTCTCCGACAGGGTCATGACGGTTCCACCTCGGGGCGTCTCGGGTTACCGGCAGGTCACCTTTATGAGACTGCCTGTCAGCAAGCCCGTCAATCCCTCACGCACGACTTGTCACCGACCGGTCCGCGCCCTCCTGTGTCCGTCCGGGTGGGAAGGGGGTGCGGAGCGAGAAGGCGCACGGGGTCGGGCCGTGCGCGCGACTTGAGTCACTCGTGCCGCAGCACCGCCTCCATCACCGCCCGGGCCACCGGTGCCGCCGTGCCGCCGCCGCTGATCTCGCGGCGGCTGCCCTCGCCGTCCTCCACCACCACGGCCACCGCCACCCTCGGCTCCAGCTCGTCCTCGCGCTGCGCCCAGGAGATGAACCAGGCGTACGGCATGCCCGAGTTGCCCAGCCCGTGCTGGGCGGTGCCGGTCTTGCCGCCGACCACGGCGCCCGGGATCGCCGCCTTCCTGCCGGTGCCGTCCTCCACCACCCCGCGCATCAGCTCCCGCAGCCGGCTCGCCGTCGCCGGGAGCATGGCCCGCCGCACCGCGCCCGACCCCGCCGCGGACACCGTGCCGCCGCTCGCCCGCGTGGTCCGCTCCACCAGGTACGGCTCGCGCACCTGCCCGCCGCTCGCCACGGCCGCCGCGACCATCGCCATCTGCAGCGGCGTGGCCCGCGTGTTGTACTGCCCGATCGACGACAGGGCGAGCTGCGCCGCGTCCACCGTGGTGTCGAAGGTGGAGGGCGCCACCCGGAACGGGATGCGCAGCTCCGGGTCGTTGAAACCGAAGCTCTCCGCCGTCCGCCGCATCCGCGACACCCCCGTGGTGACCCCGAGCTGCGCGAACACCGTGTTGCAGGACCGCACGAACGCGTCCCGCAGTGTGGCGTTCCGGCACTCCTTCGCCCCGTTGACCAGCCGGGTCGTCGTCCCCGGCAGCAGATACGGGTCGGGGGAGCGGGTCGGCCGGTCGACGCCCTTCACCACGCCCGCGTCCAGCGCCGCCGCCGCGGTGACCACCTTGAACGTCGACCCCGGGGGATAGGTGCGCTGCACCGCCCGGTTCAGCATCGGCCGGTCCGGGTCGGCGTTCAGCCGCGCCCACGTCTCCCGCGCCGTCCTGCCGTTCCCCGACAGCGGCTCCGGGTCGTACGACGGCACCGACACCAGCGCCAGGATCCGCCCGGTCGACGGCTCCACCGCCGCCACCGCGCCCTTCCGCCCGCGCAGGCCGTTGTACGCCGCCCGCTGCGCCCGCGGGTCGATCGTCGTCAGCACGTCGCCGCCCGCGCTGCGGGAGCGGGTGAACTCGTTCCACAGCGGCAGCGGCTGGAGCAGGGGGGCGGCCCCCGACAGCACCGCGTCCTCCGTGGCCTCCAGCAGCGTCGTGCCGTACTCCTGCGAGGCGAAACCCGTCACCGGCGCGTACAACGGCCCGTTCCTGTACGTCCGTTCGTAGCGCAGGTGTTCGCCGGTGTCGCGGGACCCGGTGACCGGGCGGCCGTCGACCAGGATGTCGCCGCGCGGCTGCTGGTAGCGCACGATCGCGGCACGGCGGTTGGCCGGGCTGGCCTCGTAGTCCTCCGCGTGGATCACCTGCACCCGGGCCGCGTTCACCAGCAGCGCGACCAGCAGCAGCGCGCAGAACAGCGCCGCGTGCCGGATGTGCCGGGTCACCGGAGCGCACCCGGGGCGGCGGCCTGGCGCCGCGCGCTGTCGCTGAGCCGGACCAGCAGCGCCACGATCGCCCAGTTGGTCACCACCGAGGAGCCGCCCTGCGCCAGGAACGGCATGGCCATCCCGGTCAGCGGGATCAGCCCGGTCACCCCGCCCGCGATCACGAACACCTGGAGCGCCACCAGCGAGGCCAGCCCCACGGCGAGCAGCCGCCCGAACGGGTCGCGCAGCGCCAGCCCGGCCCGGTAGCCGCGCTCCACCAGCAGCCCGTACAGCAGGAACACCGCGGACAGTCCGGCCAGGCCGAGCTCCTCGCCGGCCGTCGCCAGGATGAAGTCGGACTTCACGGCGAACCCGATCAGTACAGAGTGCCCGAGCCCCAGCCCCGAGCCGAGGATGCCGCCCTCGGCGAAGGCGAACAGCGACTGGGCGAGCTGATCGGGGCCCTCGCCCGCCTCGATGGACGCGAACGGGTGCAGCCAGGTCTCGATCCGGTGGTGCACGTGCGGCTCGAGACGGCCCACCGCGACCGCGCCCAGCGACGCCAGCAGCAGCCCCACCGCGATCCAGCCGGTGCGGCCGGTGGCGACGTACAGCAGAACGACGAACAGACCGAAGAACAGCAGCGAGGTGCCGAGGTCCCGCTCCAGGACCAGCACGCCCACGCTGACCAGCCACACGGCGAGGATCGGCCCGAGCACCCGTCCGGTGGGCAGTTGCATCCTCCACACGCGGCGTCCCGCGTACGTCAGCGCACCGCGGTTCGCGGCCAGGTACGCGGCGAAGAACACCGCCAGCAGCACCTTCGCGAACTCACCCGGCTGGATGGAGAAGCCCGCCACCCGGATCCAGATGCGGGCGCCGTTCACCGCGGGGAAGAGGATCGGCACGGTCAGCAGGACCAGCGCGACGGTCACGCACACATAGGTGTAGCGCTGGAGCACCCGGTGGTCGCGCAGCACCAGGATCACCGCGATGAACAGCGCCACCCCGAGCGTCGACCAGATCAGCTGGGCCGGGGCGGCCCGGTCGCCGGGCGTCTCCAGGTCCAGCCGGTAGATGAGCACCAGGCCCATCCCGTTGAGCAGCACCCCGATCGGCAGCGGCAGCGGGTCGGCCAGCGGGGCCCGCCAGCGCACCGCCAGATGGGCGAGCACCGCGAGCACCCCGAGCCCGGCGCCGTAACCGGCGGCGCCGGGCGGGACGGTGCCGTTCCTGGCGAGGCCGACGGCGCAGTAGCCGTACACCGACAGTCCGACGGCCAGGACGATGAGGGCGAGTTCCACGCCGCGGCGCCCGGTGAGACGCACGGTGGGCGCGGGCGGGTCCGCCGTCGCCAGGGTGATACCGGCCTTGCTCATGTCCGGAACTTACCCACTTGCGACGCTTCGTGTGGTGCGCTCATCAGCACCAGCGTGGCGCGGGACCGATGTTGTCGATGTACCGGGCCGGGGCCCAGGCCCAGGTGCCGTCGGTGAGCAGGTACCAGAGCGGGTTGCCGTCCACCTCGTGGCCCGGCGCCTTGCAGAAGATCGAGACGACCTCGCCCTTGTGGGCGTACCGGATGACCTGCGAGCCGCGGTTCGGGGCGCTGCGCAGGGCCAGCTTCTCAGCCGTCACCACGCCGCGGAACTCGCCCTGGTCGCCGTGGTTGCCGCCGGCCTGGTTGCCGCCGCCGCTCTGGTTGCCGCCGCTCTGGTTGCCGCCGCTCTGGTTGCCGGACTGGTTGCCCCAGTCGCCGCCGTTGCCGCCGCCTTGCTGGGCGTTGCCGTTGCCGCCGCCCTGCTGGTAGGAGCCGGTGTTGTTGCCGGAACCGGTGGCGTTGCCGTTGCCGTTTCCGTTGCCGTTTCCGCCCTGCTGGTACCAGTTGCCCTGGCCGGACTGGTTGTGTTGGCCGGACTGGTTGTTCTGCCCGGACTGGTTGTGCTGGCCGGACTGGTTGTTCTGGCCGGACTGGTTGTGCTGCCCGGACTGGTTGTTCTGGCCGCTCTGGTAATTGCCCTGGTTGTTCTGGTTGCCCTGGCCCGGGTCGTCGGCGGCGAGGGCGGGGGCGACGGCGGTCGCGACCGTCAGGGCGCCGGCGGCGAGCGCTATGGGCAGACGGCGGATCAGCGGGGGACGGGGGCGTCGTAGGGACATGGCAGTACCTCCATGGAGGGAGACAACAGGTCGAAGGTGACTTGTCGCCACATTAGGAGCGCCCTCCGGTGCCCGCCCGCCCTGCTGCGCCATCGGGGAGGGCGCTCCGCCTACCGGGTCACACACCCCGTGAGAGGCGGCCGGCTCCCCGTCAGTCCGCGAGTTCCTCCAGCATCCGCGCGGTGACGAGCCCCGCCCGCAGGTAGTCGACGAACAGGCCGTTGTGCAGCGCCCAGGAGGAACGGCGGGCCCGGATCACCTCGATCGCCTCCTCGGCCGAACGGCCCCTGCGCATCAGGGCGTGCGCGACCACCAGCCCTGAGCGGTTGTAGCCGTGGAAGCAGCGGACCAGCACCGTGCGGCCCGCGTCCAGCGCCTCGCACGCCGCCTCGGCCAGCCGGATCACCCCGGCCAGTTGGGTGCCGTCGAGCGGGCCGTCCGGGATGGGCCACACCTGGTGCTCCACCCCCGGGTCGGGCCCGTGCCCCGGCAGCCGCAGCAGGGTGTGCACCAGGTCGAACTGGCGGTGCACCACCACCGGCTCCACCTGTCCCGCGGGCCCGCGCACCTGGTGCCCGCCCATCCACAGACCCGGCTCGATCTCGTCCCAGGGGCTGTCCGGAGCCGGTACGTCGGGTTGACTCTCGCGGGTACGCAACGGCGCCTCCCACTCTCGTCGCCCAACTCTCGTCCACCGTAACCGGCTTCTTGCCCCCGCAGCACCCCGCCTGTTCCCATGGAGGCGAGGTGATGGCGCATGGACGGACCACGCGTCGTGCCGGCCCGCCGGCACGGCAGGGACTGGCTCCACGTCCGCCTCCCGGACGGCAGGAACATCGCCTGGTACGACCGTGAGGCGGCCCGTGTGAACCTGCTCGACGCCGAGCACGAGGCGGAGGTGCTCGCCGCCCTGGGCCCGTACCTCACCGGCCCGGTCGCCGTCGGTCCGCCTCCGGTGCCCACCCCCGCCGACCTCGAGCGGCTCTCCCTCCACCCCGACGACGACCTCGCCCCGAACCGCCCCGGCGAGGCCCTGATCGTCGACCTCGACCGCGCCCCCGGCCCGGCCCGCCGTCTCCGCCCGGACCCGCGCCGCGCGGAGCTGGCCGCGCAGCGGACGGTCGGCGACGCCCTCGACGCCATGGACGGCGCCGGCGGGCATGCCCTGCACTCGCTGCCGCTTCCCGGCGGCCACCGCGTCCACCATCTGCTGATCGGCCCCGGCGGCCTGTACGCCCTGCACGTCCGGGCCGCCCACCGCCAGCGGGTGACCGTCGCGGAGCCCCAGGTGCGCATCGGCCGGCGCCCGCCCGAGCCCCTGCTGCACCGGGTGCGCGCCGACGCCGACCGGGCCGCCCACGCCCTCACCGCCGAGGTCCGCCCGGTGTTGGTCCTGGCCGGCCCCCGCCGTGTGACGGTCGCCGCCGTGCCGCGCGGGGTGCGGGTCCTGACGGACGCGGATGTGCCGGGGCTGGGGCGGGGCTGGGGTGTGCTGAAGCCCGCGGACGTGGAGGCGCTGTACGCGGCTGCGCGGGACCGGAGGACGTGGGCGGGGTTGTGAGCGGGCGGGGTGACGGGTCGCTGCAGGGCGGGCGGTGGTCAGGGCAGCGTGCCCGCCTCGTCCGGATCCAGCAGGGGCGCCAGCAGGTCGCCGTAGTCCTGCAGCCGTGGGCCGATGTCGGGCGCCTGCAGCGCCATCCGGTCGGGTGACTCGCACTCCTCGACCTCCTGCCAGGTCACCGGCGCCGACACCAGCGGCTCGGCGCGCGCCCGCAGGGTGTACGGGGCGGCCGTGGTCTTGCGGGCCGCGTTCTGGCTCCAGTCGACGAAGACCTTTCCCGGCCGCAGGCTGCGCTTCATCTGGTGCAGCACCAGCCGGGGCATCGCCTTCTCCGCCTCCACGGCCAGCGCCTTCGCGTACTCGGACACTTGTTCGGATGAGGAGCCCTTCACTGCCGTGAGGAGGTGCAGCCCTTTCGACCCGGACGTCTTCGCGTACGCCTCGAACCCGTCCTCGGCGAGCCGATCGCGCAGCCACAGCGCGACCTCGCAGCAGTGCACGATGGTCGCGGGCGGGCCCGGGTCCAGATCGAACACGATGCGGTCCGCCTGGCCCGGGTCGGTGATGCGCCACTGGTGGGTGTGGAACTCCGCGACCAGGTTCGCCGCCCACATCAGGCTCGGCAGATCCTCCACCAGCACCATCCGCGCCGGCCCCTCCGACCTCGGCACCTCGGCGGTGGTGACCCAGTCGGGCGTACCGGGCGGCACGTTCTTGGTGAAGAACACCTGCCCGTCGGGTCCGTCCGGATACCGAAGGAACGACACCGGCCGCTCCCGCAGATGCGGCAGCAGCACGTCGGCCACGGTCGCGTAGTAGTGCAGTACCTCCGCCTTGGTGAAGCCCGTGGCGGGATACAGCACCTTCTCCAGATTGCTGAGCGGGAGCCGTCGCCCCTCCACCTCCGTGATGGGAGCCATACGATGAGAATCTCACGCAAACCATGACAAAGGCTCCGACATCGAGCGGCGGACGAGCCGGAGAGGTGCTGCACGTGAGGTCCATCTGGAACGGCGCGATCTCGTTCGGGCTGGTCAGCATCCCGATCAAGCTGGTGAACGCCACCGAGAACCATTCGATCTCGTTCCGCCAGATCCACATCGAGGACGGCGGCCGGATCCGTTACCGGAAGTTCTGCGAGCTGGAGGACCGGGAGGTCAGCAGCCAGGAGATCGGCAAGGGATACGAGGACGCGGACGGGACGATCATCCCGATCACGGACGAGGACCTGGCCAAGCTGCCGATCCCGACCGCCAAGACGATCGAGATCGTCGCCTTCGTGCCGGAGGAGCGCATCGATCCGCTGCAGATGGACGCCGCGTACTACCTCCAGGCGGGCGGGGCCCCCGCGGCGAAGCCGTACACGCTGCTGCGGGAGGCGCTGAAGCGGAGCAAGAAGGTCGCGATCACGAAGTACGCCCTGCGCGGGCGGGAGCGGCTGGGCATGCTGCGTGTCGTCGGCGACGCGATCGCCATGCACGGCCTGCTGTGGCCGGACGAGGTCCGCTCACCGGAGGGGGTCGCGCCGGACACGGACGTCACCGTGCGGGACAAGGAGCTGGACCTCGCGGATGCGCTGATGGACACGCTGGGGGAGGTCGACCTGGAGGACCTGCACGACGAGTACCGGGAGGCGGTGGAGGAGGTCGTCGCCGCGAAGGCGGCGGGCGAGTCGCCGCCGGAGGCGCCGGCCGAGGAGCCGGGTGGCGGCAAGGTGCTGGACCTGATGGCGGCGCTGGAGAACAGCGTGCGGGCGGCGCGGGAGTCGCGGGGGGAGGACGCGGAGGTGAAGCACCTCCCGCAGCGGAAGACGAGCCGGTCGTCGCCGAAGGAGACGGGGGGCAAGAAGTCGACGTCGAAGACGAAGAAGAAGACGGCGTCGTCGCCGCGGAAGTCGACGTCGAAGACGTCGCAGTCGGAGAAGAAGACCGCGACGAAGAAGACGGCGGCGAAGAAGACGCCGGCGAAGAAGACAACGTCCCGCAAACGCTCGGCCTGACCGGCCTGGGGGTGGGCGGGGTCGAGTGCCTGCGGCGCAGGGTCCTGCCTGGTGGGGCTGAGGTCGGGAGCTTGCGACGCCTGGTGGGGAGGTGGGGAGGTGGGGTCTGATGCCTGCGGCGGAGGGCCCTGCCTGGTGGGGCTGAGGTCGGGAGCCTGTGACACCTGGTGGGGAGGTGGGGTCTGATGCCTGCGGCGCAGGGTCCTGCCTGGTGGGGCTGAGGTCGGGAGCCTGTGACGCCCGGTGGGGGGTTGCGGTCTGATGCCTGCGGCGCAGGGTTGCGCTCCGGTGGGGGTGGGCGTAGCGCCCAGGGCCGGTGGGTGGTGCGGGGCCGCGGTGGGGGCGGTCGTCCTCGGTCTGGCGCGAGAGTGCGTGTTTGTACGTGAAGGGCGCGGACGCGCCAGCCGCTGCGGGCGCCCACCCCCACCCCGTCCCCTCCCCGCCGCGGGCGACAACACCGACACCGGTGGCGCGCGCCCGGGCAGGCGGCGGTTGCAACCCCCGCCACCCGCGGGCGCGCGGCGGGCGCAACCCTCGCCCACTGCGGGCATTCGTGCCGCTGGGGCGGCACGGGTGGGCGCGGCGGCACCCTGCGGGCGCCAGGTGCGCCAGCACCCCCCGGCCCACACCCACGCCGGTGCCTGTCGCCGCCGACTGCGGGCAGTACCTCGTTGACGCCGAGGTGCGCAAACACCCCCCGGCGCCCCAGGCACCCGCGCTACCCCACCCGCCGCAACGCCAGCACCGCGTTGTGCCCCCCGAACCCGAACGAATTGCTCAGCACAAGATCGCCACCCCGAGGCAAAGGACGCGGCGTCCGGACGACGTCCAGATCGATCCCGTCGTCCACCTCCCCACCCCCCACGGTGGGCGGCACCACCCCGTGGTGCAAGGTCAGCACCGCCGCCACGGCCTCGACCCCACCCGCAGCCCCCTGCAAATGCCCCAGGTGCCCCTTCAACGCGGTCACAGGAACATCCCGCCCGCCCAGCACCCCCCGCAGCGCCCGAGCCTCAGCGAGATCCCCGTCGACCGTGGCGGTCGCATGCGCATTTACATGCACGACGTCCCCGACGTCACCCCCCGCGTCCCGCACAGCCCTCCGCAGCGCGAGCGCGATCCCGTCACCGGACGGGTCCGGCGCCGCGACGTGGTACGCGTCCGCAGACAGCCCCCATCCCGCCGCCTCGCAATAGATCCGCGCCCCCCGAGCCCGGGCATGCTCCTCGGACTCCAGCACCAGCACCCCCGCCCCCTCACCGTTCACGAACCCGTCCCGGTCCTTGGCGAAGGGCCGCGACGGCGACCCCGCCGACGGGTCTCCCTCCGCCAGCGCCCGCATCGCGGCGAACGACGCCATGATCGCGGGAGTGATCACCGCCTCCGCGCCGCCGGCCAGCGCGACGTCGACCCGGCCGTACCGGATGCGGTCGACTGCCTGCCCGATGGCCTCCGTGCCGGAGGCGCACGCGCTGGTCACGGTGCGCGCCTCACCGGTGATGTGCAGGTCCAGCGAGACCTGCGACGCCGCCTGCGACGGCACCGTCATCGGTGTGGTGAGCGGGGACACACCCCGAGGCCCCCGCTCCCGCAGCTTCCGGTCGCCCCCGACCAGCACCGACGCGTCACCGAGGATCGCGCCGAGGCTCACCCCGACCCGCTCCGGGTCCAGCCCGCTCTCCCGGGTGCCGCCGGAGGCGTACCCCGCGTCGGCCCACGCCTCGCGCGCCGCCAGCACCGCGAACTGCGCGGCCCGGTTCATCCGGCGCGCCGCCTGCCGGGGCAGCAGCGAGGCCGGGTCCACGGGCACCGTGCCGGCGATCCTCACCGGCAGCCCGTCGAACTCCGGGTCAGTCAACTCCCGTATGCCGTGCCGCCCTTCGAGCAGCCCGTTCCACAGCTCGCCGGTGCCCACGCCCAGCGGGGTGACCGCGCCGAGCCCGGTGACCACCACACGCCGCGGCCCGGCCGCCCGCGCTTCCCGCACGGGACGTGGCTCGTGCCGTACGACCGTCCCCTCGCGCCCGGCGTCGGCGGCCCAGCGGCGCACCTCCGCGTCGGTCGCGGCCTGGGCGTCCGCGGAGTTCGTGGTGTCCCGGTGCCAGGCGCCCCAGCGGCGTACGTACGTCACCTCGGCGGCCAGCGGGTCCACCGCCCGCAGGACGGTCAGCCGGTCGCCGTCGCGGAACTCCACGCCCTCCAAGGGCTCCGGCTCCACCAGCGGCACTGCGGATGCGTCGACCCGCCGCCCGGCGACCGTCACCGTCTGCTCGCGTCGCAGGTCCTCCTCGTGGTCCACCCCGCCCAGCGGCGGCCGCAGCGTGACCCGGATCACCTCGGGGGAGACGGGAAGCGTGTGCGTGACGACGTGCCAGCGGCGCGCGGCCGCGTCCTCGGGGGTCAGTGCGAACAGGTCGCCGGGGACGACCTCCGCGGCGGTCACCTCGTAGGGCCGTATCGGTACTTCAGGAGTTTCGGGGGAGTGGGTCATGGCGGGGCATGCTCTCTTTGGTCCGAACTGTCGTACTGCGGGCGGTTCCGAGTGTTCTGTACGACTCGCGAACGGGCCACGATCCACTTCAGCTAGTGTCCGATTTGTTCGGGTCTGCCAGGCGCGTGACGCGGAACACATTCGCCAAGACGCCTACGGATAGGCAGAGTTACCGGAACGTAGAAGCACTGTGGAAAACGTCACGGAGGCAGGGTGCGCGGCCGTCGCCGCCTCTGCGGAACGAGGCGCGCGTCACGTTCCGTACGGCCGACCCGCCGGGCTCCGGCTCCATGGGTGCGGGGGTCCGACTGATCCCCGGGGCCGGTTCCGGCGTCTTCCCCAGGGGGCGCGTTCCGACGTACGCGACCCGCCGGGCCGGTCCGCGGGCCGCGCAGGTGATCAGAGACTGCGGTGGAGGGCATGGACGAGAACGAGTTCGACGCTTTCTACGCGGCCGCGTTCCCCCGCCTGACCGGCCAGCTCTTCGCCTTCACCGGGGACCTCGGTGAGGCGCAGGACGTGGTGCAGGAGGCGTTCGTGCGTGCTTGGGGCCGGCGTCACCGGCTGATGGCCGACGAGGCGCCGGAGGCCTGGGTGCGTACCGTCGCCATGCGTCTGGCCGTGAGCCGCTGGCGGCGCGCCAGGCGCTGGCTGGAACTGGTGCGGCATTCTCCGCCGCCCCAGACGACGCCAGGGCCCGGTCCCGACCGCACCGCCCTGGTCGCAGCCCTGCGTCAACTCCCCGAGTCTCAGCGGATGGCCGTCGTGCTGCACCATCTGTGCGACCTCAGTGTCGAGCAGGTAGCCTCCGAGACCGGCGCGCCGGTCGGCACGGTCAAGGCCCGCCTGTCCCGAGGGCGGGCGGCACTGGCCCGGCATCTGGCGGTGGACGAGGCCGAGGAGCCGGCCTGGGAGGAGGGCGGCCGTGTCGGATGAAATCGGCGGGGCCCTGCGTGAGTTGGCCGCGTTCCATGAGACTCCGCCGCCCCTGCCTGCCCGCGAGGTCCGGGCCCGTGCCAACCGCCGTTCACGCCGCCGCAGGGCCACCCTCGCGCTCGGCACCATGGCAACGGCCGCCTGCGCGGTCACCGTGGTCACCTTCGCTCTGCACACCGACCCCGCCGCCGGGAAACGGCACCGCCCCGGCGCCACCCCGGCCACCTCGCCCACGCCCGTTCGGACCGCCAGCGCATCCCCCTCGGCCCACGCGCCTCGCCCCTCCGGCCGGCTCGACGTCGACCTGCGCACCCTCACCCTTGCCGACCGCGTGCTGAAGGTCGACCTGCGCGCAGCCGGCCGCTTCCCGCCCGGTACCCGGCTCACCGTGGTGGCCAGGACTTCCGGTGCCATGCTGCCGTTGAAGAGCAGGACCGAGACCCGTGAGGTCAAGGTGCCCTACCTGGTCGAACTGCGCGCCCCCGGCGGCGAACCCGTCTACGCGGGCGCCCTCTCCTTCGACGCCAAGGTGTTGCGCTCCCTGTCCGGCACCACCGGCTGGGTCGGTCTCAGCGCGCGGGACGCGGAGTGGCTGCACGACCGGTTGCGTGACGGTGATCAGATCGAGCTGGCCGAACGGTGAAGTCCGTTCGGGCAGGGGTCAGTTGACCAGTCCGCGCCGGTACGCGTAGACGACCGCCTGCACCCGGTCCCGCAGGTGCAGCTTGGAGAGGATGCGGGACACGAACGTCTTGACCGTCTCCTGGCTGATCACCAGCGCCGCCGCGATCTCGCTGTTGGACAGCCCGTCCGCGATGAGCCGCAGCACCTCCAGCTCGCGCCGGGTCAGCGGGATCTCCCGGTCGCCTCCGTCCTCGGAGGGCCGGATCCGGGACGCGTACCGGCCCACGAGCTGCCGGGTCACCTCCGGGTCGAGCAGCGCCGCGCCCGTGGCCACCGTCCGGATACCGTGCAGCAGCCGGTCCGGCGGCGCGTCCTTGAGGAGGAACCCGCTCGCGCCCGCGCGCAGCGCCTCGTAGACGTACTCGTCGAGGTTGAACGTCGTCACCACGAGCACCTTCACGGGGTCCTGGACCCCGGAGCCGGCCAGCAGCCGGGTCGCCTCGATGCCGTCGAGCACCGGCATCCGCACGTCCATCACCACGACGTCCGGCCGTGCCTTCTCCGCGAGGTCGACGGCGGCGCGCCCGTCCCCGCACTCGCCGGCGACCTCCATGTCGGGCTGGGCGTCGATGATCGTCACCAGTCCGGTGCGGACGAGGGTCTGGTCGTCGCAGACCACCACCCGTATCGGCCCGCTGCTCACGACCGGCTCCCGGTGGGTATCCGCGCCCGCACGGCGAACCCGCCGCCGGGACGCGGCCCCGCCTCGAACTCGCCGCCGAGGACGTCCACCCGCTCCCGGAGACCGGCCAGCCCCCGCCCGCTGCCGCCCGGCGAGGCCGCGGGACGCGTTCCGGGACCGTCCGTGCCGACCTCCACCGTGATGTCCCTCTCGCTGTGCTGCACCAGAACCGAAGTAGCTTGTCCGTGAGCGTACTTGAGGGCGTTGGTGAGGGCCTCCTGCACCACCCGGTACGCCACCAGGTCCGCACTTCCGGTCGACGCGGCCGGGGTGCCCTGCTCGGTGAACTCCACCGGCTGCCCGGCCCGGCGCGTCTGCTCCACCAGTGTCAGCAGCCGGCCCACCGGCGGGGTCCGGGAGCTCTCGCCGTGGTCGGGATTGAGCAGGTCGAGAAGGTGCCGCAGGTCGGCCACGGCACGCCGGCCGGTGTCGGTGACGGCGGTCAGCGCCTCGTCGAGCCGTTCCGGCGCGGCCTTCAGATAGCGCGCGGCCTCCGCCTGCACCACCATCGCGGTCACATGGTGGGTCACCACGTCGTGCAACTCGCGTGCGATCCGCGCCCGTTCGGCCGCCCGCGTCTGCTCCGCCACCTGGTGACGCCGCTCCGCCTCGGCGATCCGTGTCGAGCGCAGCCACGCCCCGCCGCCCCACAGCAGACACAGCGCCACGTAGAACGACACCAGCTCGGCCGGCGGCTCCTCCGTACCGCGCCGCACCAGCTCGGCGACGAACAGCACGTAGGCGAGGGAGCCCACGGCGACGGTGGTGCGCCGGTACCGTTCCAGATGCGCGCCCGTGCTCAGCAGCGCCAGTGGCAGCGCCGTACCCGCGACCGTGTGGTAGCCGCGCAGCTGGTCCAGCACGAAACCGGCCGCCACCAGGGACAGGCAGACGGCCGGCCACTGCCGCCGCAGCGCGAGCGCGAGGGACTGCAGGCCGATGGCGGCGACGGCCAGGGTGTCGTACGGGCGCTCCGCCATCGCGCCGAGGTCCGTGCCGCTGCCACGAAGGCTCGGCACGAACGCCAGACAGCACAGCAGCACGGCGAACGGCAGGTCCCGGGCCGTGACGTGCAGTCGCCCCCAGACCTGCCGCAGCCCGTGCAGACGGTTCACGGGACGAGCGCGACCGTGTCGGCCCGCTTCGAACGGCGGAGCATCATCTGACCGCGCCGACGGGCCAGCCACAGGAGGCCGACGGTCACCAGCGCCCAGAACACCAGCGTGTACAGGCTGGCCTCGGGACCGAACTCACCGCCACTGATCAGCGTCGGACCGGAGGTGGACGCGTCCAGCAGACCCTGCTGGGTGTCGTTGCCGGAGACCTCGGTGCTGAAGATGCCGGACGCGGCGAAGTTCCACCCGAAGTGCAGGCCGATCGGCAGCCACAGGCTGCGGGTCGCGACGTACGCGGCGGCCAGCATCGGGCCCGCCGACAGCGCGATCACGGCGGCGCCCCACAGGCTCGCGTCCGGGTTCAGCAGATGCCACGTGCCGAACAGCACACTGGTCGGGATCAGCGCCCCCCACGTACCGAACCGCTCCTCCATGGTCCTGAACAATACGCCGCGGAACAGGAGTTCCTCCGTGACGGAGGCGCCCGCCATGAACCCGGCGAGCCCCACCGCGCCGGTGTACGACCCCCAGCCGTCCACCTCGTAGTGCCCGAGGAAGGCGATGTTCGCGACGACGGACGCGAACACCAGCGTCCCGAGCACCACACCCCGGACGACCGCGCCGACGGCGCCCTGCCGGCCCACCTCCGCGACCGGGCGCTTCTCCGTCCGCCCCACCACCCAGGCGTAGACGTACACGGACAGCACCGCCGTCACCAGGCCCAGGCCGAGCGTGGCCCACGGATTGTCCTGGACCGCGGCCACGCTCTGTCCCCCGACCAGGGACACCACCACCACGGCCAGCAACTGCCAGACCACGCGCACGACTTCACTCCTCGACCAGGGGAAACGCGGCGGCGAACGGACCGCCGCTCCGACCCCCCAGACGCTACGGAGACGCGGCACGGGAAGCGTCACCAGCGAGAGGACACCCGCGCGTAGCTCCGACGGGGGACAGGGCGTCCGCCGTCCCCCGTGAGGAGGGGATGCCGTGGTCGCTAGCCCTTCACGGCACCGGAGGTGAGCCCCCGGATGAAGGACCGCTGCAGCGCGAGGAACGCCAGCACCGACGGCAGCATCGCGAGGAACGCGCCCACCAGCAGCACACCGATGCCCACCTGGTCGTCGGAGCGCAGGGACCGCAGGGCGAGCGGGAGGGTGTACTGGGCGGGGTCGGTGGCGACCAGCAGCGGCAGCATGTACTGGTCCCAGATCATCGTGAAGCCGAAGATGCCGATGACACCCAGCGCGGGCCGGCACAGCGGCAGCACGACCTGCCAGAACACCCGGAACTCGCCCGCGCCGTCCAGCCGCGCCGACTCCTCCAGCTCCTTCGGGATCTCCTTCATGAACTCGGTCATCACCAGGATGGAGAACCCCCAGGCTGCGACCGGCACGATCATGCCGACGAGCGAGCCGACCAGGCTGACGTGGATCAGCGGCAGGTCCGCGAGCAGCACCGACAGCGGGACGGCGAGGACCTCCTCGGGCAGCATCATCGTCGCCAGGATCAGCACCAGCACCACCGCTGACCCCCGGAACCGCTTGCGGGCGAGGGCGTACCCGGCGAACACGCTGACCAGCACCTGGAGCGCCAGCCCGCCGCCCACGACGAGGAAGGAGTTGAGCAGGTAGTCGAGTACGTTGCGGTCGACCGCGCGCTCCAGGTTGTCCAGGGACAGCCGGTCGGGCCACAGGGTGAACTGGGTGGGGTCCACGGTCGGGGTGAACGCGCCGACCATCAGCGCGAGCAGCGGCCCCGCGAACACCATGAACAGGGCGGCGTACAGCACGAACCGCAGCACACGCGCCCACGGCCCGCGCGCCTCCGCCAGTCCGAGCGCCGTCTCGTTCCTCATCGGACCTCCCTCCGGCGCAGCCGCGAGGCCACGGTCAGCACCAGCAGCACCAGGAACAGCAGCACGGTCCCGGCCGCGGCGACACCCAACTCGTTGCGTTCGAGGCCGAGTTTGTACGTCAATGTCAACAGCACCTCGGTGGAGCCGTCGGGCCCGCCGTTGGTCAGCAGGAACACCTCGGTGAAGATGCGCAGGCCGCGGATCGCCGCGAGCGTGAGCAGAATGGCGAACACGGGCCGCAGTCCCGGCAGGGTGACATGCCAGATCCGCCGCCACCGCGAGGCGCCGTCGACGGCGGACGCCTCGTAGAGCACCCGGTCCACCCCGGCCAGCCCGGCGAGGAAGATCATCATGTCGTACGGGGCGCCGCGCCAGATGCCGACGAAGGCGATGGAGGCGAGGGAACTGTCGGGGGAGTTGAGGAACTCGCTGGGCCCCAGGCCGAGCACGCCGAGCACGGAGTTCAGCGCGCCGCCCTCGGCCGGGTAGTACATGACCCGCCACACCTCGGCGACCACCGCCATGGCCGTGACGACCGGCAGGAAGATCGCCGACCGGATGAACCACAGCGAGCGGGTCTGCCCCTCCAGCAGCAGCGCCAGCGCGAGCCCCAGCAGGATCGACCCGGCCGTCGTCGCCACCGCCAGGACCACCGTGTGCCATACGGCGGCACCGAAGTCGGAACTCCCGGCGATCTCCGCGTAGTTATCGCCCCCGACATAGGTGTTGCCGAGGAACGGCCGCACCTCCTGGAAGCTCATCCGCACGGCCTGCGCCATGGGGATGAATTTGAAGTACAGGAAGAGCAGCAGCGCCGGCGCGAGGAACAACCACGGCGTCGCGCCCCGCCGCAGCCGCGACCGCACCGGGGCCGCCGGACGGGCCGGGCGCCGCGCCTGCGCCTTCCGCGACGCCGCCCGCGCCTCGGTCACCGCCATCAGCCCGTGGCCCCCTGCTTCTCGAGCTCGGCGTCGATCTCGTCGGCGAGCTCGCCCATCGCGCCGGCTACGTCACGGGAGCACTCGGAGACCACGCCGTTCAGCCCCTCGGCCGAGATCTGCCGGACGGTCGCCCAGTTGGGCAGGGCGGGCGCGTTGCGGCCATGCTCGTCGTACACCTTCTGGAAGACGTCCCAGCGGGGGTCCTTGCGCTCGGCGGCGCCGTCCACGGTGGTGTTCACCGGCAGCCGGACGATGATGCCGCCGTTGTCGAGCCCGAGGCCGATCTTCTGCCCGGAGGGGGAAGCGGCGAACTCGGCGAACGCCTGCTGCCCCTTCTCGTTGCCGGACCCGGCCATCAGATAGACGTTCTCCCCCTCGGCGAGTGCGGCCGCCTTGCCGCCGGCGCCGGGCGGGGCGGCGACGACCTCGTACTTGTCCTTGCCGAGCGACCCGTCGAAGCGGGGCAGCATGTAGGGCCCGGTGAGGTATATGCCGCCCTTGCCGCTCTCGAAGACGGTGTGGGTGGTGGCGGAGTCGGCGGTGCTGGCGCCGGGCTGCACGACCTTGGAGTCGCAGAACATGGCCTGCAGCTTCTCGACGGCCTTGACGGAGGCGGGATCGTCGACGGCGGCGGCGTACCCGTCGCCCTGCTTCTTGACGAATTCGCCGCCCTCGGACCAGAGCATGGTGGAGAACCACCAGGTCAGATAGCCGCGGGTGGTGCTGCCGGGCACGACCATGCCGGCGGTGTCGTTCTTGCCGTTGCCGTCGGGGTCGTTGTTGGTGAACTGGGTTGCGAGCTGGATGAGTTCGTCCCAGGAGGAGGGCAGCTGGGCGTTGACCTTCTCCCGCCAGTCCTTGCGTATGAGCAAGGCGAAGGCTTGCGAATTGAAGGGCACGCCGTAGTACTTCCCGTCGTACCCCTGAGCGGCCTCCCAGGCGCGGTCGGCGATGTCCCCGCTCCCGGCGACGCCCTCCCGGTCCACCTCGCGCACGAGCCCCTGGGTCACCAGATTGCCGAGCTGGCCGGTGTCGTTGATGACGATGTCGGGGAGGTCCTTCTGCGCGGTGCGCTGCTGGAGCTTGGTCTCGAAGTCGTTGACGCCGACGGCGACGAGCTTCGCCTTGATGCCGCTCTTCTCGGAGAACGCCTTGGTGAGCGCCTCGGCGGACTCCGCGGCCGGACTCCCGGCGTCCTGCCGGATCCACACCTCCAACGGCTGCGACTCGTCCTGCTCCGCCCCCGACGACCCGGAGGAACACCCGGCGGCGGTCACGACGGCTGCGACGACGAGGGCGCCGACAGCTCCGAGCCGCCGCGTTCGTACTGGCTTGCGGAGTTGCTTCGACACGGGAGGCTCCGTCCATCCGTACGGGCGAGGTGGCGGGACTCTATGCAGAGAGGTCGTGTCGAATCAATAGAATGAACAGTATTTACATACATGAACGATGGAGTGGGTGCGTCAAGGGTCCCAAGGGGCGCGGTTGATGGAGAGATGGGGGCGGGGTTGCGGCAGGGGAGGGCATGATGAAGCCCTCTCGGCCAATCAGAACCACGTCCAGGAATGCGCCAAGGTTCACGCTGCCGAACCGGCGGCAGAGGGGCTGAGGGGCGCGGGACGGGGGAGGGAGAGGAGTGAGGATGCCTGACGATTACGGCGACCTCACCTGCGAGCTGACGAACCTGCCCAACAACGTTTGTGGCATCCTGCACGGCCACAGGGACGCCGGCCCCGTGGCGGCGCGCTTCGAACGGCTCGGTTGGAGGGTGAGCTCATCCTCCTGGCACGGCCACGAGGTGGGCACGACGTGGTGCGAGGTGGAACTCGAGCCCGCCGAGGGCCCGGACGTCCTCCTGAACGGAGTTGTCGACCCGTCCCGCTTCGACGACCTGGCCACCGTCCTCACGCGCTGCGGCGCGGGGACGTACACGCTGGAGCTGTACGACGAGGACGGCGGCCTGCTCAGGGAGATGCGTGTGTGACCCCGCGGGAGGCCGGCCACGGCCAGGCCGCGGGACCGGGAACGGGCGGCCCGCTGAACGATGGCCTACAACAGGTGGTCGGCCTTCCCGGCCTTGATGTCGGTGATGAGGGTGCGCAGGGCCTCGATGGAGTCGGTGAGGGGGCGCTCCTCCTGACCGACGACGGCTATGTACCCGTTGCCGTCGGCATCGGTACCGAGGCGGAAGCAGGAGCTGCCCTCCCCGCAGAACGGGGCTTCCCAGGTGATGTCAGCCATGTGGTCACTCCTCATAGGTGATGAGCGATCTCGCGGATGAAGTCGCGTGACCGTTCCGGTGACAGTGCCAGACCTTCCAACAGGTCCAGCTGGGCACGGTATTTCGCGAGCTGGCCCTCCGCGTACAGGAAATCCGGCCCGTGGGAGTTGTCGATCTGCACGGTATCGAGCTGCCGCACAGGCCCTTCGGCGTAGACGACGGTCTGTCCCGCCCCAGGGAAGGCGCCGTGGTCGAAGGGAATCACAAGCACGGTGACGTGATCCCATTCCGACACTTCCAGCAGGTACTTCAACTGTCCTCGGGCAACGTCCCGCCCACCGAACTGCATCCGAAGCGCCGCTTCATGGATGACGGCCACATACGGGACCGGATCGTCGCGGGTGATCACGCTCTGGCGCTCCGTACGGTGGGCCAGCCGGAGAGCGACCTCATGCTCGGGAAGCTGCGGCACGACGGCGCGGAAGATGGCCATCGCGTGCTCAGGCGTCTGCAACAGCCCGGGCACATGGACGGTGTTCGCACCCCGCAGGCGTACCGCGTACGCCTCGGTCTCCGAGATGTCCAGTAAACCCTGAGGCAGGCTGCCCCGATAACGCTCCCACCATCCCGCCTGACTCGGCTCCGCCATCTCGACGAGGGCCTCGACGTACGTCTCGTCGGTGCAGTCACAGTTGCAGGCCAGCTTGCGCAGCCGTTCGGCGTTGATGCCGCGCTGTCCGGACTCCATGTTGGAGATGCGGCTCCGGTCGACACCCAGGAGCCCGGCGGCGTACTCCGCGGACATGCCGGCCGCGGTGCGCATCCTGCGCAGTTCACTGCCCAGACGCTTCTGACGCTGTGTGAGAACCGTCCTCGGGGGCATGACGTTTCCTTCCGTACGGAGTGGCGTCCGGATCAGTCCTATAAGCACAGTTGCACCACATCGAGGCCATTGTTCCGGACCGCATGGCAAATATGACCCCTGCTGCTCTACCGTCAGTATTGCGCAAGTTACACAACGCGATGCCGGAAGTGCACCGCGCGAGCACGCCCGCCTGCCCTGGGACGGGTGTGTCCGCGACCAGGGCGGCAGGCCACCGGCGATCCCAACCCCTCCACACCCGAACGGAGTTCGCCGTGCCCAAGATCCCCCTGGTACCCCTCCACTGGCATCTCCCCGCCCACCCCAAGTCCGTACGACGGGCCCGCCATGCAGTGACGGAATCCCTACCACCCGCACTCCGCCCGAACCTGGGCGACGACCTCGGGCTCCTGACCTCCGAACTGGTCACGAACGCGATCCGCCACGGAGCGGACGGCAGGGACGATGACCTGATCGAACTCGTCCTGTGGCCGGCGGACGGCCACTACTGGCTAGCCGTCTCCGACCCGGGTATGGGCAAGCCGGCGCTGGCACACCCGGGCGCGGAAGCGGAAAACGGCCGCGGCCTGCTCCTCGTCGACCACATCGCCACCGCCTGGACCGTCCGCCCCCGCCCCACCCGGGGCACATCGGTGGTAGCGGGCCTCGCGTACCGCCAAGGCGGCTGACGATTCGCAGCGACGGACAAAATCGGCCTGACGCGGAGCCCTCACGGCACCGTCAGGCCGACCGCCCCACTCAACTGCTGCGAAGCCTCAGCGCGTCGGATACCCGATCTCCGCGAGGTCGCGCGAAAGATCGGCCATGCCGATGTCCGAGTTCAACGAGCGGACGACCTCTTCGGTCAGCGGGCGGGAGGAGAAGACGTGACGAACGGCCGCCAGGTCAACCGGGACTTCGTAGTAGTCCTCGGCCCACCGCTGAAAGGCTTCCGGGGACCGATCCACCAACAAGTGGAAGAGGTGCCCAGCACCGTCCGGACCCTCGGTCGCGTCCTCGGGGAATTCGATGCTGCCCGCCTGCCAACGATCGTCACCCGCCCGTCGCCACATACAGGCGGTAACGAGAGGCATCCCGTCCTCGTCACAGAACGCCGGCTCCTCGACGCAGGCCCGAAAGACCTCAGGAACCTCGTCGAGCACACCGGGCCATGGCCCGTCCCCGGCGTAGGGGCTCATAGGCGACTCGTGATCGAACCCTCGTACGTAGGCGCCGGCGTCCGAGAAGACGATCGAGTATTCGTCCCCTGACCCGTTCCGCATGGAGGCCATGGACTCCGTCTCGGACCAACGAGCGTCGAAGGAGTGGCGGCGACTCTCCCACTCAGGACTCAGGACGGCGTCCAGGATGGCCAAGGAACGACAGTGCTCCCGGAGGACTGCTACCGCAGGCAGGCATCGAGCCACGTCATGAACGTTCACCCACCCATCCAAGCGCACGCACCTGACACGACAGGCCTTAGTACTACTGTCCGACTAGCCTGCGCCTCATGGGACTTGACGACATCAGGTACGACCACATCATCGCGGCGACCGAGGAGTTCCGCCGCCTGGGCCGGGATGCGTTTCTTCGGACGTACGGCTTCGGGCGAGCCAGGTCGTACGAGTTGGTGTTGGACGGGTCCCGCTACGACTCGAAGGCCATCGCGGGCGTCGCCCATGGGTATGCCACGGGTGACTTCCTGAAGGCGCGGGACTTCAGCGGCGGTGCGGCCACAGTGGCACGATGCCTGCGCGAGCTCGGCTTCGTGGTGGAAACCGGGGAGCCGTCCCCCAACCGCGCCGCTCTCCTGGCACGTCTACGGAAACTCAAGGTCTCCCGTGGCCCGGGAAGCCCGGCTCCCAGCCGCCACCAACCGTTGAGCCTCCTGTGGGCGATCGCCCGTACAGCCGACGAACTGCCTCGCCTGACCTCGTGGCCCACGTTCAGGGACGAGGTCGGCCCACTCCTCGTAGAGTTCGGCCTTCGCCATGCGAGGGCCACACCGGAGTATCCGTTCTGGTATCTCCAAGGCAGCGGATTGTGGGAGGTCCGAGGCATACCGAGCGAGCTCGCCGAGAAGACGCCGAACGCGCGCACCTTCAACGAGCTGCAACCGAAGGCCGGCTTCACGGCCGAGACCGCAGATCTCCTCCGAGACCCGGTGACTCGCCTACAGGCCATCGCCACGATCTGCGAGACGTATCTCGAAAGCACCGAGCGTCGGACGCTCTTCGCACGAATAGGTCTGTCCGGATATATGACAGCCGGTGATTTGCTGAGTTCCTCAGGGGAGGAGGCCAGCGGTACCACCATGGAGGAGTACGGGCGGACGACCGGCCCCGCCCCGCGCCGCGAGGCCACCCGCTCCGTCATCGTCCGGGACGAAGCCCTGGCCAGGAAGGTCAAGGAGCTGGAGGACAACCGGTGCCAGATCTGCGACACCACCCTCCGCTACCTGAACCGCCCGTACAGCGAGGCCGCGCACATAAGGGGCCTGGGCAATCCCCACTACGGCCCCGACGAGCTCCAGAACCTCCTGTGCCTGTGCCCGAACTGTCACGTCCTCTTCGACGGCTTGGAAATCTACGTCGACTTCGACGGCATGGTCAGGGGAACGAGAGGCGGCAGAGACTCCCGCCCGCTCCGCCGCGACCCCAGACACCCGATGGACGAGGAGCACATCGCCTACCACCGCACTCTGTGCACGCTCAATGCACGCAAGCGTGACGTCGGTTGAAGTGCACCGCCCTACAGCCGGGGCCGGGGATCCTACGCGAGGAGTCCTCAGGACACCTGCCGAGCCATAAGCGCTGGAATCGCGGCGATCTTTTCCGCTGTGAGGGCCGACCAGTCGACCCCTGACGGCCGGTGAGGGTTCGCGCAGGCGATGGTCTCCTCAGGAGTCACGATCAGGTCAACGCCGACGTCATGCCTGGTGGTGGGGATCGGAGTCTCGGTCACCTGGAGAGAGTGGACGGTGGTGACGACGACCGTCTCCGATGTCACCAGGCCGGCCTCGGTGAGCAAGGCGAACTCGATGTCGGAGTAGCCGGCGCCCTTGCCGATACGGGCGCCGTCGCGGTTGACGGCGACGCTGCCGAGGATGATCAGGTCCAGCGGGCGGAGGGCGTCGACCTCGACGGTGGGGGCGATGGCGGCAGCGGTGCGGCTGGCCGCGGCCTCGGCGGGCGGGACGGTGAGGGCAGCCGGGTCGAGGAGGTAGAAGGGCTTTTCGGAGGCCAGCTTCGGGACTGCCATGCAGACGGTTTTGCCTTCCTCCAAAGCCCGCGCGCGCACTGGCGACTGGGCCTTGTCCGGTACTGCCTTGACGATGCTCGCGCGCTGCCACACCGGGTGTGCTGCAAGTCGGGCCGCAGCTTCATCGGAACCCTTGAAGTGGGGGATGCGGCCGTGCACGGATGCGTCGTGAACGGCGTTCGCAGTGGTCAGGGCGTCCCAGGCCTGCGTACGTACCGCCTGCTTGGCGCGGTCCAGGGAGTCGGCTGCCACCGGTGTCTCCTTCGCTCTCCTACGCCAGGGGGCGCAACTCGCGGGAGGCTCCGAAGGCGATGCTCATGCCTTCGCCCCAGCGGGGGTGGTCTGAGCATGGTGACGGCTTCGGTGAGGCTGGCCGCCCTGACCGCGACGTCGCGTTGACGGATACGGGCGAGAGTAGGGATCCCCAGCACGATCGCGCGTGACTTTCGCCTGTCCCGTAACTTCTCCGCCGTGTCGGCCAGCAAGGTCTCGACCTGTCGCTGTTCTCCGAACCTGCGCACACGGCTCCGGAGGGCCCGTGATCTGCAAACATCGTTGCTGGTGAAAGCAGCGGAGGGATGCGGAAGGCTGCCATCCGTCCATAAATGGTCCACGGACACTTGACCACCACCTGGACCGAGTCCGCGCGTCCCCATTCGCTTGGATGGACTTGCAGTCCTATAAGGGGCAACTCTCACGCAGAGTCATCCGTAGGAGCCAAGGTTGTCCTTGACCACGGAGGGGTTGGCGTTCCATCCGGATCGAGTCCGTACGGCCAACGACCACTTCGGGAGAACTGCCGGGCATCGCCGAGATCGGCAGTATGACGGAGCAGAGATTCGGCGCCCTCCACATCCCCTTCCTTCTCCAGCCTCCGCGCCAGCTTGACCATCGCATTCGTGTGACCTTTTCTAGCCGCATCGATGAGCAAGGTTCTGGCGGCCGCCATGTCCCCACTCTTCTCACGCATTTGCATCAGGATGGGCAAGGCGTTTGTGTGACCCGCATCGGCTGCCAGCTGATAGAAGGAATCGGCGCCCTCCCGGTCGCCATCCTCTTCCCGCATTTGCATCAGAATGACCAAGGACCTTGTGTGGCCGGCATTGACTGCACGTTGAAGGAGGGTTTCGGCGGCTTGCAGGTCCCCGTACTTCTCCTGGATTCGTGCTAGGTCGATCAGGGCGCTGGTGTGGCCGGCGTCCGTCGCTTGGCGGAGCAGCGTTTCGGCGGCTGCCCGGTTTCCGGCCGCCTCTCGCATGCGCGCTAGGTCGATCAGGGCGCTGGTGTGGCCGGCATTGACTGCACGTTGAAGGAGGGTTTCGGCGGCTTGCAGGTCCCCGTACTTCTCCTGGATTCGTGCTAGGTCGATCAGGGCGCTGGTGTGGCTGGCGTCCGTCGCTTGGTGGAGCAGCGTTTCGGCGGCTGCCCGGTTTCCGGCCGCCTCTCGCATGCGCGCTAGGTCGATCAGGGCGCTGGTGTGGCCGGCGTCCGTCGCGTGTTGAATTAGTTCCTGGGCGCCTCCCCGGTTCCTATCTCGCTGCTTCGCCAGACTCACTGGAGGCTTGACGAGTCCCGCGTTCGGGGCTTGTTGAATCGACACTTGAGCGTCTTCCCGGTCGCGGTCTCGCTGCTTCGCCAGATTCAATGGAGGCTTGATACGTCCTGCGCCCGTTGCATCTCGGAGCAGGGCCTCGGCGGCTTCCTGGTCCCCGGCCGCTTCCCGCTTACGTACCAGGACCATCAGAGCATTGGCGCTGCCGTTGTCGGCGGCTTGTTGGTAGAAGCCTTCGGCGCTCTCCCAGTCGCCAACCGCCTCACACATCTGTCCCAGACTGAACAGGGCGGTGACGTGGCCAGCGCCCGCAGCCCGGCGAAGAAGGGCCTCGGCGCCTTCTCGATCCCCGTCCCTCTGCCGGATGCGGGCTAAGTCGATCAAGGCCTCGGAGTGGCCAGCGTCCGCGGCCCGCTTGAGGAGGCCGTACGCCCATTCGAGGCGGTGCCGATTCTGGGCAGCCGAGGCGAGGTTCCTCAGGTCACTGGGTTGGGTCAGGTGTTCGTAGGCTGCGGCCCAAAACGACAAGGGCGGACACAAGCGCGTGCGATGGCGTCGGCCGTGCTGCTCGAGATAATCAGCAAGCTGAAAGAACGGTCCGGTATTTGCCCCCAATTCGGTGGATGGGGTCGCATTGCCGGGACGGCGTATCTTTGGACGAAACATCGTGCGACGGAGTGGGGCCTGCTTACCGTGTACGGGGCGGGCCAGGTCTGCATAGGCCGCTTCCGCCCAGTCTTCGGTGACTTCGTCGAAGTCCTTGCTGCTGAGGTAGTCGGTGGCAGCCTCGGTGAGGAAGGCTTGTGGAAGGCGGATGCCCACGCCGAGCCGACGAGCGTCCATCGCGGCCTCCAACACGGCTCTGGCAGCAGGTGACGCGAGCTCGTATCGACCCAAGAGTGCAGGAGCCCCAGCAAGGTCTTGCGTCACCCTCCCATCCTCGCCAGTCCGGGTGAGAGTGTCGGCCAGCAGCTGGTCGCCTTGATCAGCGAGAGCAAATGCTGTGCGCAGCGCACTGTGGTCGAAGGTGTCAGGGATAGTAACGGTGCGTCCGGCCAGTAGCTCCCGCACCCGGCTGTGTCGATCTGCCTCGCCCGGGGAGGGCAGTGCCGTGTAAAGGTCGGCGTACTCGGGCCACAGGGTGCCCAGGATAAGGGTTGGTTGACGGTCAGGATGCATAAGGAGGCTGTGCAATGCCGCAGCGACCTGCTCACCAGCTCGAGGGTCCCCGAGGTAGTGGTGTGCCTCGTTCAACCACACCACCGTGTGGGGGCGCACACACTCCAGGTCGGATAGCGCAGCCTCAACGCGCGTGGGGTCATAGGGATGCCACAGCAGCCATTCGCTCGAAGCAAGTGGTTGGACGGCTTCCCAGCATGCTCTTGTTTTGCCTGTCGAGGACGTGCCCACCAGGATCAACATTTGGCTGCGGCCTTCACTGGCCTCTCGCACTGTGTCTGCCAGCACCCGGTCGTGAGCGCGCGGGACGTAGCGGGGTAGCACTCGTGGTCGGGCGCCGGAGTCCCACTTGCCCGAGGTAAATCCAGCAGGATGGATCTCCAAGTCGTGCGGATCCCAGTCAGTTATCAGCCTGCCGGGAGCCTGGGGAGGCCCGGCAAGAGAGCTGGCTTCCCCAGATGCGGTGCGCTGGAGCCTCAACGGTTCGTCGTCTTTGAGGCGTAGTACACGGGCCAGTGCAAAGACCGTATCGGCTGACGGGACAGAAGCCCCTGCCTTCAAGGCCTCATAGACTGTGGTGCGGCTCAGGTTGGCTCGTGCCGCAAGCTGCGTCTTCGTCAACTGGGCACGAGTCAGCCCCTCGTTCAGCCTGACACGCAACTCGTTTAGCGCTGCCTCGCGCTCCGCTTCTCCGCCAGCCACGGTCCGCCCCGCCCTCATGTGTTCGCCGACGTTCATCTTCGTTCAGACGCACCCTGACGCACACCTATTCGGCGACTTTGGACACGTCAACACACCCTCAGACGCAAGGAAGTTGTCGTGACCAATCTTGTCATCGTCCTGCTGAGCACCACACTGGTAGTCGTCCTGGCGGTGCTCGCAGCTGCTGTCGCGGGCAAGCTTGCACGCTTGGACGGCGCCAGCTATCCCAACGCGCTCATGAGAGCTGCCTCCACTTTCCTTGCCGTACTGATGCTTGCGGCAGCTGTTACCAGCGCACTTGCCGAGGTAGTCGCTTGAAGTCCTCGAACTGGTAGATGACTAGTCAGCGATGCTTATGGCGGCCGCTTCTGGGCCCCGCTGGTCTGCCGACCATCAGAGTCGACCGCTGTGGTTGCGGTACTCCACTGCAGTCACGCTCGCCAGCGGTCCCGGTGCGCCCTTACGCAGTTCAGGTCGATGCTGTGCCGGGGGGTGGTCCGCAGGGAACCTGGTTCGACGCCTCCGCGGATTACAGCGGGATCGTCACTCAGTACGACGGCCCCGCCGGCCACCCATCCCATGGCCTATGAGCTGATCGGTAGTTCCCCGGCGCGTTCACGTGCTTGGGCCCGTATCTCCTTCAGGCGGCCGCTAGTCTCACCCGGAGCGGGCGAGACTGGCCCGGAAGAACGGCAGCAGCGGGGGCGGCATCACGGCGGGGGATTCGAGCAGCTCCCACTGGCAGCCAGGCACCTTCTCGTCGAGGTCGCGGAGCGCCTGCCGCATCATCAACAGACCCACGGACATCGACGCTTGGTCCGCCGGGGACCAGTAGCGACTACTCACATCGGTCATCAGCAACAGCCCCGGCGCAAGAGTTCTGCCCATCACCCATTCGTAGGCCGCGTCATCCAGCAAGTTGGCCTCAATCTCCGCCTCGACCCGTACGCACAAGTCCAGAGCCCATTCCTGGGTCGCTCCGCTCGCCTCCCAAGCGTCCCGTAGATCGTCCAGGGTCGCTGTCTCCGCCAGACACAGCAGGGTGTCGAGAACAGGGCGGTCGGGGAGGGTGCTCATACCGCCCTCGGGGGGAAACACCTCGTCGGCAAGATTCGGGACGTCCGAGACTGTGTATTCAGCCATAGACGCCCATGGGTTAGACCACCCCGCAGGCTGCATCGCTCGCAGCACATCACCGATTCCCTGGGGCGTGATGACGGCCCCACCGCGCAGCACCGTGGTCACTGCCGCAGCCGTAACCTCCCCGTCGGACAGATTCGGAGGCTCTGGGTTCCGGTCCAGCTCAGCCAGCTCCGGCGGAGGCCACACCACACCCCGGTTACGCATGCACCGGATGATCCCCTCATCGATCCGACGGGCCCGGGTGGGAACGAGCCGGACCCGCTGACCGGAGGCGACCACCTCGTCGGCGACACGCTCCGCCCACTCCCCCTCGTCCTCCCGGGCTATCGGGCCCTTCTCACCGAGACCGGTACCCAGACCCCGGACGGCTTGCCCGAAGGCTCCCCGTACTGCATGCTCCGGCACCGGATGTCCTTCGCCGAACAAGGTCAGTGCCAGATGAAACGGCCGAGCACCACGCCGGGCCAACCGGGCGAGCGCCACGACCAAGCCGAATGCCTCGTCAACCGGAACCGATGCACTCCCGCGCCCCCGGCCCAGTGCCCGCAACGCGTGCCTTGGCAGCAAACCCGCCCGCCGCCAGGACGCGAGCTGCTTCACCGACACCCCGTAGCCGTGGTGGCGCGCGTGGTCGATGAGCTGCTGATCAGCGGATACCGGACCACTCGTAGAAGACATGGCGCGAACCTACCCACTCCCGCCACAAGAGGACGTGGCTTTGGGAAATATAGAGACCCCCCACCTTCACCAAGGCCAGGTGCACCGCACATGGTGCTCTTGGGGAACCGCCGGACTACACGGCCCGGCAACGAACCAGGAGAACCCATGTTGAACACCTTCACCGACCTCCTCCCTACAACCGGCCCCCTGCCCTGGGCACTGATCACGGCCCTCTACATCTGGATCACCGTATACGTCGTCGTCAGCGTCGCCCTGCTCCACCCCGGCTGCTCCCGGCGGAAGGAAGCCCGCAAGATCCTGGACTGCCACCTCCTCGTCCCCTGGACGCTGTGACCTCCCACAGAAGTGACTAGCCTAGATCTTTCGCGAGGGTCTGCCGATGAAGTCGGTGGGCCCTCGTGCCTTCCGGAGCTAATGGTGGGCAGGCCGGCGCCCCGGCTGTCGGGTCGGGTGGGCGCCAGGTTCCACTGTCCGGGGCAAGTGATGTCGTCGTCGGGCCAGTGGACAGTTACTAGTTGCCAGGGTTGGGCAGGAGCGCGAGCCGTTCGACAGCCGTAGCGATCTGGCCGGTCCAGGGCCAGTGGCAGACGAGGTTGAAAATCCTGCGCCGACTTAGACCGTGTCCTACGTGGTGAGGCGGACGAGCCGCTTGTAGCAGCACAGGGTGGCGGCGAGTCCGAGAAAGGCCAGGTAGTTGCGGGGATCTCGCTCGTAGCGAGGACTCAGGCGGCGGTAGCCGGACAGCCAGGACATCGTCCGCTCGATGACCCAGCGGCGACGCCCTAATCGTTCGCTGGACTCGATGCCCTTGCGGGCGATGCGCACGCCGATCCGCTTGCCCCGGAGCCATCTGCGCAGGTCGGCCCGGTCGTAGGCTTTGTCCGCATGCAGGCGCTGGGGCTTGAAGTACCGGCCGCGGTAGGGGTCGTGTCTCGTTTGGTGACCCTCCACCATCGGCTTCAGACCTTCGCTGTCGTGGATGTTGCCGGCCGAGACGCCGACGAGGAGGGGCAGTCCGTTCGTGTCCGACAGGATGTGCATCTTGGAACCCGGCTTGCCCCGATCCACGGGGCTCGGACCTGTGTGTTCGCCCCCTTTTTCGCCCTCACGTGGGCGGTGTCGAGCACGACGCGGGTGACGTCGAGGAGGCCGGCGTCGTCGAGCCGATGCAGCACGGCCTCGTGCAACCGCCCCCAGACACCGGCTCTCGACCAGATCAGGAACCGCCGATGGGCGGTCGACTTCGAGACGCCGAAGCAGGGCGGCAACGCACGCCAGGCGCAGCCGGACACCAGGACGTAGATGATCGCGGCGAACAGCGTCTCATCAGGCGTGTCCTGTGTTCCGCCGCCCTGCGGCCGCACCTTCGACGGCGGGATCAGCGGCTTCGCGATCTCCCACAACCCGTCCGGAACAATCCAACTCCACGTACCCCGCCCCATGAACGAAACAACGACGCCTCACCACGTAGGACACGATCTTAGTGCCAAGTGGCCGTTGCTCGTCCACGGACG
Organism: Streptomyces sp. P9-2; assembly: GCF_051903975.1. Lineage (NCBI taxonomy): Bacteria > Bacillati > Actinomycetota > Actinomycetes > Kitasatosporales > Streptomycetaceae > Streptomyces > Streptomyces sp. P9-2. The sequence goes on along the minus strand of NZ_CP192633.1, from coordinate 145,974 downwards.
GGCCACGTACGGCTGAGTGGCAAGCACGCTTAGAACACGTTGGTTCCTTCCCTTGCTGGCAGAGGAAGGAACCAACGCACGCTGACTTGTGCCACTCACGCCGGAAACGTGTCTGTTGAGCTACAGATCATCGTCCTCGGTCTGACTGGTTGCGTTGGGGACTTGCTCGGCTTTTGCGATCAGGGATCGGGTATCGCCGGATGCGGCCGATATCGTTATCTGCAGTCCAACCATTTGCACGTCGTTTTGACCTTCCTTCGCTGGATCTATCAATGAAGCGATTTCGCGAACAAAGTGCCAGACCTGGTCCCGTTTCGCGGGATCAGTGACTGAAGAGAAGGGAAGGTCAATTACAGTTGTTTCGAAGGATTTCTCAGCCGAGTTGGTTTGCCGATCAAAGCGTGCGGTGGGAGACGCCTCAACTTGGGCCGAAGTAATAGAATCCACCCGCCCGTCGAGGCCTTTGGCTCTGTGATCGAACGCTTCGGCAGCGATTACTTTTTGCCGACTGGATTCTGTCGGCTCTTCGCTCAAGCGGGGACGGAGTTGCTGTTGGAGTGTAGCTGACTGGATCTGTGCTGGGCTACTTGGCCGGATCTCTAGACCGTCACTGTCAGTCAACATCCACTCAGACGAGGTTGCCAACTTGAACAGCGCCTCACGCATCTCCTCGTCGGTCTGAATGAGAGGCCAAGTTGGATCGCTATACGGGTATGCAAAAATCTCCTTTGGAGTCAGATCGCGTCCATAGCGGCCAGCCCGAATCAATTGCGCAACGTAGTCAGCTGATAGCTGGTTTGCTTGTACAGCCCGCTTGTCTGATACCAGCGCAGACCATACGTGCCCACCTGAAAGTGACGTCTGCGGTTCCGGTAGTGTCTTGTATTGCACAACGAGGCCGTTATCCGTACGCAGCACGAATGCATAATGCTGATAGGCTCTAGTAACAGCCTCGTCCAGTTTCTTGCTGGCCTCATCGCGGCGAGCCTGCGCTTCACTGAGCTCGTCGCTGTCGTCCGCCAACTGAGCAACGACCTGGTTCCATGCGAGGAAGTCCCGGGCGAACGCCTTAGCCCTATCACGACGTTGGGTGGTGGCTACCGCCATCACCAGTGAGGATGCGAACGTGCTTGGTAGTCCAGGAGAGACGCCGTAGACCATGTCAATGTCGGCCCGGGTCGCCCTGTCCCTTCCATTCAAAAGAGTCCAACGCCGAGGGTCTAGAATCACCAAACGTGTTTGCTGCGAGTCCAACCCGGCAAACGCCTGGGCGGTGGATATGTCCGAGGGAGGACGAGGCACCTTGTACAGGGCGGAGAACCCCTGTTTGTCCGCTAGATTCTGCGCACGCGTCCATACGGTATCTAGCGCATCGTCGCCGCTGACCATCGTCAGTGCGTTCGCATGGTACATGTTCAGCGTCTGTTTGATGGATAGGTAAAATCGCCCAGGCACTCGTCCTGAAGGTCGTGTACGTTCTAGCGCTCCCAGCCCGCCATCGGCAGGGCTTGCGACAAGGGCATTGAATACCTCTTCCGCGGAGGAATAAGAGACACCGGGCCCAGCGATTGCGGCCAGCAACTCTGATTTTGTCGCTCCTCGGGCCGCACGGGGCCGCGGAACAAGGCTGTACGCCAAGCATGCGGTAGCCATACGACGGGCAGGGAAAGGCTGTCCGGCGTCTACCCCGCTCTCCTTGAGAGAAATGTCGAGGGTATATGCAGTTCCACCTCGCCCCCCAGTATTGACGATGTCGGTGGTCGCCACAGCCCGGTAACCCTGAATGGCACGGTCGTTGCCAGCGAGGACACCGCTGGATAGCAAGGCTTCCAGAGCATCGGTGTGCAAAGGAATGTCACCAACGCCTATGAGTGCAGGTGCCCAACGCCCCGCATCGTGCTCGATGCTCCAGTAAAGGGAAGTTCGCGCAAAGATGGAGACGGTAGACCGTACGCGCTGGAAAGCCTGCACCACAGTCCATTCCTTACTCACCAATGCAAACAGATCCGGGTGAAAAGGATAAGTATCGGCGATCCTCTCCGGCAGGCCGGCCAGAGTCCGCTTGCTGCCCAAAGGCGTGTAGACCTGGTCTTTCCACGCCTCTTCCTGGCCAGCCGCAACGAAGGCTGCGGCGGTTGCTGCAGCGACGTCTTGGATATCGGTGTGAGAGAAGAGGCGGCGCCGAATGATCTGAGCAAAGTCGGACGGTTCGGTGACCGTGACTGTCTCACCATTGCGCTGCAGCCGTGGACTCAGATAGTCGCGGAAAGCTTCAGCCGCGGGATGATAGCCGCTCTCGTCCTCCTCGCTCTTGATCATCACCAGAACCAGAGCAACACTTGGCTGATCATCGACGGCGTCGGTGAGCGCATTCAAGAAAGCCTGCTCACCCGGCATGCCGCCGATGGCGCTCTCATCGGTAAGTGCCATGACATAGTCCATGAGCTCATCGATGAGCACGAGAACCGGCCGATCGACCTCTGCGAAAGCCGCCTGTAGCGTGCTCTTGTTGGCGCCGAGACTGGTGTAGTGCTGGTAGCGTCCCATTCGGTCTGTGTGGTCGGCAAATAGCAACCAGAGGAAGCGACCGAACAAATCTGTGGCTGGGCCGAAGCGTGGATCCTTTTTGCCCGGCGACATGCTGTCGCACGTCAAGATGACTGGTACCACGCGTGACAGGTCAACAGGGTGATGGCTGGAGCCAGCGGCCAAACTAACAGCTCGACCCAGTTCCGATCCGAAGAAGGCATCGGGGCGGCTGATCATGTGCCAGATGCCAACGAGAGCATGGCTCTTGCCGCCACCCATACCCTGATCGAGGTGAAAGCACGCCTGTGCGTCGAGGTCGCTTACACCGAGACGACGGGCTACGCGACCAAGGAAGCCGACGAGTTTAGGAGTGGGCTGGGTGATATCTGTGTAGTAACCAATGTTCGCGTAGGGGACGGGAACCGTCTGGTAGACGGCCTTGGCCAGACTCATCTGCAGTTCGCCGACAGATCCATCAGTCTGCCTGACCTCGTCGCGTAGGGTCAGCACCTCGGCCCAGTGAGCGACGGCAGGGTTGGTAGCGGTCACATCAACTCCTAGAAGAGGCTTTCCTGATTGCGAGTACCGTCTGCTGGATCTGTAGGAGCGGACGCGATCGCGGCAGACGCCTGTACAGTTCCGCGGTTCCGTTTAATGGCGGCTAGGGCTACTGCGACTGGATCCGAAGCTGGCAATTTGGCGGCTACCCAGTCAATGACGGCCCAGAGGTGAGCGTCTGTAGGGGAAAGGTCCGCGTCAGCCACCACAGCTGCCACGGCGTCGGTGCCGGCCCCCCACCTGGCAGCCATTCCGCGGATCACCTCATACATGCTTGAAGCAGGTGTGACTTTGTTCGGTGCGTCGTGACGGAGCCGGTACCCAGCCTTGGTCTCTGTGAGAATCGGGCCACGTAGATCCTCAAGTCGCAGGTCATCGGACTGCGCAAAGAACCGGGCCTCGCCCTTGGGGACGTCTGCTCGTCCATAGAGCTCGTGCCAAAAGACCGCAAGCCGCGTGTGCGGGTCGAAGGTCTCCAGAGGCAGCTCATCCAGCCGGAGCGCAACTGCGTCTCGCACGGCGCGACGGGCGAGCGTCATGTAGTACTCAAGAGGCACCTGTTCCCCGCTCGGGGTGATGACGCGCTCATACCGTCCCACGATTGCGAGAGCTGCTCCATACGAGGCCATGAGCTGGTCCTCAAGCGCTAGGCCATCACTGTCCCACCCACGGCAACGAGCCTTTACGTCGGCGATGACATCTGCATCGACCTGCGCCGCAATTCCCACTGGCCTGGTTCTTGGCGCGACTCGGGCGCCAATTGAAACGGTCACTGAGATTGTGGCCACACCAGTCACGGCAGTTTCTGTCCTGGAGGGCCACGAGGACGTCACTACGAATCCCGCGTCGGTGAGGGCAGTGAGGAGCCTCTTCCATGCCTCCGGATCCGAATGACCGAAGATGACCGTGAGATGTCCATCAGCTTTTAGCACACGGCGAGCTTCCGTGAAAGACCTCGCAAGCATCGCCTCGTACCGCTTTTCGCTGGACCGGTGATCCCCGGCACCCTTTGCCCCGCGGCCCTTGACAATGATTTCGTCGGCCTTGTCCTGTAGCCCGTCTGATCCGTCAGCACTACCGTCGAATAGACCTTGCATGGACTTTCCAAGGGCTCGTTTAAACCATACGTAAAACAGGTCCGACGAGTCAGCGTAGGCGATCATGTCATAGTAAGGCGGGTCGCATACGAGGGCGTCAACTGTTGCATCCCGGTACGGGAGGGCCACTGCCGAAGCACGACGAAATCGTCCCGGCCTGCCTGACGTGTGCGTTTCATCTACGATCTTTTTGAGAGCGTTCAGGAGACTGGCTGAGACTGATCGCCAGGTACCTGGCCCCTCCCCTGGTCCGGCTTCGAGGTAGTCAAACTGGTGCTTAACTACGGATTGGGACGAGAAGATGTGATCGACTTGTACGCGATTCTGCCGCGCCCCGTTTGGTGCGCCGTGCGCAAGATTGCTGGCCCCGCGAGTGCTGCGCTTGATTTGTCGCACGATATTACTCGAGGCGTACCCTGCTAGAGCAGCTGCATATTCCGGCGACACGACAAGCGCGAGTTCGTCATAGATGTCACGGATCACGCGGGCGGTCGTGGCGAACAGAAGCGATTGCCGTTTGTTCATCAGTGAGCCATATGACATATAGCCATATCCGCTTCCCCGTACGTTGTCCTTGTTGCCATCAGGAATCGGCTCGTCAGGTACCGCGCTCAAGCCATCAAACGTCGGGAGGTCGTGGGGGTTAGCTCCTTCGGCCGCCTCTATTTCATCGGGACGGGGAGTCCTGAAAATCTTCTGATTGGTTTCCTGGTCTGTTTCTGCGACCGCCAGCATGGCATCTGCGTACTGATTGGCGAACCCCTTTGCCTTAACGACATCGAGGGAATGCGAGTGGCCACAGTTCGAAAACGGGCAGCGTGCCGATTTACCCCGCTTGCCGGGAGGCGCCGTGAAGGTTGCGTCCTGTGTGGGCGCCCCTGGGTGAATTTCGACCCGCCATGTGTCGCCGTTTGTGACAAGGTGCATGGACTGACCAGTGTCTCCCGTGCGCATATAGGGGTGTCGTAGTGTCATTGATCCAACAAGTGGAAAGCGGCGATGGCAACCGTCACAAGGTACGGTTACCGCCCAAAGGTATGCCCATGGGCGCTTCCCATTGCTCGCCGGCGGATAGAACGGCGCTACAAGCTCCTCAACTCGGCGGCCAATTTCGGTGAGTACCAGCCGGACATCCGTCACGAGTCGCGATTCGTGACCTGACGTGGTGGCGACATCGAAGTCCAAGGTTGTGGAGCTGTCTCGCGTCTCGTCTTCTTCCACCTCTAGGATAGAAGTGCTGGCGAAAGGCAAAGAGGGTTCACCCGACCAATCGCGCAAGGGATAATCAGCCAATAGCCGGCCCGCCAAAGTGGCGACTGGAGATAGGTCGGTTCCTACGGCAGTCGCCCCGAACCTCGCAGCCTCAAGCGGAATGATTCCACGGCCTGAGAACATGTCGAGCACGACCGGCGGCTTAGCTGGATATTGGGCTGCGATTCTTTCCCGCAACCGCGCCATCGCTCCAGTATCGCTGCTCAATACTGCCAGTTTGATGTCAGACCGGTTCATGGGCGTATCGGGCAAGAGCGCACACAGTACGGCGGCGCGAGCCTGGGCAATCGGCCGTGAGGCGAACCAAGTGAATAGGGCTTTCTCGCTCCGGCCTGACCCCGTGGGCGTCGCCACAGCTGCGTCAACCTCAGCACAAGGGAACCAAGTGTCGATCATCCTTGCGGCAGCATCAGGGGCCGGCCCGGCTGGTTCACTTTGCGCATCTGACGTGCTGCTGCCGGCGGTGCGCCTATCGGGACCTTTTGTCACTTCTGTTCTCCAATTAGGCGATTGAGTTCTGAGAGGGGGACTTGGAAGCGTTCAATCCGTCGCGGCCCTCTGAAGGCGTCGGCAGGATCCTGCTGGCGTAGTACGACCGTGGGCTGAGTCGCGCATGAGGTGACTACATAGAGCCAATATGTGTCGGATCTCTGTTGCGCCTGCGCCCACTCGTTTTGTTCCAGCCAGATGGACCGCAGAGAGCCTTGTTGCCCCTTCACTTCTACTAGCCGTTGTTCGCGTGTTGACCGGTGGCGGGCGTAAAGGTCATAACCCAAACCTGCATTCTGGCGATCATCGACGTCGAAACCGTGACGCTCCAGCTCGCTCACGACTGTTGCGATGGCTACCTTTTCAGCATCTGGGTCATAGCCAAGCGTTTCGAGGCGGGCGCCGCCAGTTACGCTTACCCAGCCGACGAGCCGCACGGCACTGGCTGTTACTCCTGCGATGTCTTCGAGAACTGTTTCCCGAGATGCTTTCGAGGCAGCGAACTGCTCTAGCAGGACCCGTCTTTCCTCTAGTGGTCGGTCCGCTATGGATTCCTCGAAACGGTATTGTGTGGCATCCAGTTGAGAACGCGCCGCCTCTATCCACGATTGTCGCTCGTTTTTTAGAAACGAGACCTGCTGCCGCAATGTCGACCGAGCAGCGTTGTGTGCATCATGGCGTATTCCGGGTGGAAGAGAATGCGGACCGGATGAGACTGGATCGTTCCGGTCGGGCGCGCGCAGCTTCATGAGACTATCCCAGGCGACGGGAACGGCTTGCCCAAGAGAACACCGGATCAGAAGAGGTGCTTTTTGGATGGTTCTCGTTCGACCATCGTGCACTTGAATGTCTGCATCGAACAGCGTCAGCACGTACGAGGTCAGAGATCCGTGATCTATAAGTGCAGTACCCCGGACGAGATCGCTTTCGCCAGTTGCCAGTGCGTGCCTTATTAGCTCTTGAAATGGTTCTTCAGTCGGTCCGAGAACGATGACGTCATCAAGACCGGTTGCCCCGTCATTGATGGCCTGGCGCACCGAATCGCCAGCAGCGGCAACGTGTGCATGCCACGAGCCTCCGAGTGCTCCGGGTAGCGGTGCTTGGGTTGCTTCCACGGAGCGGATCCCTTTTGCTGGACCCGGTCCCACGCTCCATCCCTCGCTTCGGGCGACTTGGTCCACCATCGCTTCGACGATGATGGGATTGATAGCCTCAAGACGGTCCGCCGCGAATCTTTCCAGAGCTTCCGTGACGTTGGCCGGCGAAGCTAGGGTGCCCTCCTCGGCGACAAGCGCTTGTGCAGATGCGATCAGCGTATTAGCGTCGGGTATGGTGACTTCGCGGCCAGCCTGCGCGTCGACCATAGCTTTTCCCCAGTCAAAACCTGCGCGTTCAGCTGTTGCATCCAGGAGATCGTAGATCTTCCCCTTAAGGGATCTACTGGCGTTTTCGAGATTTGTGAGCATAACTTGTTGGACGCGACCTTCTCGAGTATGAGGCGCCACCAAGTGATATACATGTACAGGATTTTTCTGGCCGATCCTATGTAGCCGCCCCATCCGTTGCTCAAGCCGAACCATTGACCAAGGTAGATCCCAGTCCACCATCACGTGAGCGGATTGCAGATCGATGCCTTCTCCGCCAGCATCGGTGGAGATCAGTACTTGAAAATTTCCTGCCAGGAATCCCTCTTGCAGGGCATCGCGCTCCGTATGGTTGATCGACCCGTCCAGAATTTCGGTACTGTATCCCGATTCCTCGAATCGTCCTTTCAGCCACCGGGCAGTGTCCGCGAACTCGCTAAAAACAAGCAGTTGCCCCGTGCCGTCGGCCTCTATATGGTGCCGCTCCATGATCTGTGTCAGATTTATCCACTTGGCGGAAGTTTCGGCAGACTGGGCCTTAGACAATGTGTGGAGAAGGGACTCGATGTGAGTCATCTCAAGGGTCTTATTTTTGGTGCGCGAGGTTACCAAAGCGTGCTCCGCCTTGGTCCATGCCTCGTCGTCATCGGCTGCGATGCCGAGACCATCCGTTGTTATGAGATCGTCGGGGAGAACCGGCTGTGACCGTTGATGCCCAGCTGCCTTAAGAGATGCTTGACGGCGACGCAATGTAGCCGCTGCTGCGAAAAGGGATGATGCGGCCCGCTTGCCGTAGATGGATCTCGCAAGAGTTGCAGTGTCGCTATAGAATGTCTCTACATATCCCATGACGGCGTCGTATGCTGCTGATTCGTGTCTGTTGAGTGTCACGGGTACGGTTTCTGAAAACCTCGGCTTGAAGAGTTTGGTTCCGTCGTGATCGATAAGGTCCTCTTTCATTCGGCGGAGGAAGGACAGCTTCGAGGGCACCAAGGCGGTGTCGTAGTCACTCGTGCGGGGATCCCACGGATAGAGGGTGGGATCTAGCAGGTTCATCAGTCCGCGAAAATAGTGCTCCTTTCCGCGGTGGGGTGTCGCAGTCATGAGGAGCAGGTGATGTGAGCAGTCAGCGAGCTGACGCCCAGCGGAAAGAAATTGACTTGTTGGGGTGAGCCTGTGGGCTTCGTCAAAGATGACCAGGGACCAAGAGCTTCGCGATCCTGCTACCTTGCGCCGCACTTCGGCGTTATGCGTATATAGGTCTAGGGAAACTATCCAGGTGTCAAATCGGGGATCTAGATCGGCAGGATCGACGGCGACCGTCGTGGTGATGCGCTTTGCTTGCACCCCAAAGAGGCGTAGCAGGTCGCGTTCCCATTTGGTGACTAGATGTGCTGGGACGACAATTGCTGTTCGCCCTTGGATCAGCCCAATTCTTCGCCCCTCCGTCAGATACATACCGGCCATGATTGTTTTTCCGGTTCCCGGCTCGTCCCCAAGTAGGAAGCGGAGACGGGGTTGGTTCAACATGAATCCGTGGACGGCCTCGTCTTGGTGGGCGAAGGGCTTGAGAGGGCGCGTTGCTAGTACGGCGGAACGGATGCGAGGCACGGCGTGCTGCATCCAACGTCCCCAGAGGCCTGTCAGTGCGCGCTCCGGATCCCCGCCGCGATCGTTGAGAGGGACCAGACTCTTGGCCAGTTGGTCATCTGTCAGGAGGATGCGCTGAGGCGCTCCGGCGGCATCTACGACGAACAACTCAATGGTGCCGTCTCCTGCGTGATCAGCGTCGCGCACGGTGACGAGGGCGCCGTCCACACGCACCTGTGCGCCCTTTTCAGGCAGTTCAACTGCCATGGTCCCACCCCCACACTGCAGTCGGCGTAGCCCTAGGCCCGCAGGTGTGCCACCGGGTGGTGCGACTTGCGTAGGTCCCTAGCCGTTGGCCCTTGACTGCCCCTACAGTCCAACCGGGCTCAGGGCACGAGGATATGACGAGGCGTCGCTCGATGTCAGCGGCACAGGACGATCTCTGTGCTTGTAGTTTCAAACCGCACCTAACGCGTGGTCGGCTGTCGGTGTCGGCGGAGCGGGTTTGGCCGGTGGCCTGCCCGGTCTGGGGTCGAGCATGACCAGGGGGCCGTACGCTGGTTGGCAACTCGGGCAGGCTTTGGACCTGCCCGCAATGTGCACGAGTGGCCCCCTGGTCTTGCTCGACGCGGGACCCGGACCGGGGAGGTGGCTAAAGCCGTGGAGCCCCCAGCCACGACGTTTCCTTCTCTGAGGGCAGTTGGCTAATTACTGTGCGCGCGGCATGGGCGCCGGCCGTGCTGGAGCGGGGCGGAGACAGGAGCGCAGGCCCGGCCGGGGGCCGGGCCGCCCGCGGGGAGCGGAGCGAGCCGCCTTGAACCCGTGAAGAAGGTTGTAACTCAGTCGTCGGCTGGGATGCACCACAGGGGAGCGGCGTACTGCTCTGGGCGGCTGCCGATGAGGATTTGGCGTAGCTCGTCTCGCTGGGAGCCGCGGAGGTTCAGGGCCTCGGTGATGTGGCGGAATGTCGTGTGGGTGACTCCGCGGGCTCGGGCCTCGGTCTGGAACTCGTCGAGTCGCGACAGCACGTCGGCGGGATCGAGCTTCGTGGGCCGCTGCTCGGTGAGCCAGGCTGCCTTGTTGCGCTCGTAGTCGATTTCCGAGAAGCCGCAGATCTCGCGGCTGTATGCCTCGGCTTCTTCCAGAGTGGCGGTCGTCATGATGGCGCGGGCCAGGCTGTTGCGGCTGACCGCGTCGTCCAGGTCGACTTCGTGGACCGTGGGTCCCTCGTCCGTCAGGGGTACGGGAAGGCCGGCGTCGCGTACCTCGCAGATGCCCCGGGCTCCGCGGGCTGTCGCTGCGAGCATCGCGGTTGCTTCGGAGGGGTGCCACTCCAAGACGTTGCCGATCGTCTCCACGTCCTTCGCTGTGAAGGTGTGGACGAGGGCACCGAGCAGGGGGCGTAGGTCGTCGGGTGGGATCTCGCCGTCCAGGCCCGGGCCTGCGATCAGCAACCGGATCGGGGCGTTGACCTGGCAGCAGGCGGCGAGGGTGAGGGCGTCGGCGAGTGGGCTCTTGAGCGTGGGTTCGTCGCCCCGGGCGAGGATGTCGCCGCCGACGTCCAGCAGATCGATCGACGTGGGGGCCAAGTGGTCCGCCAGCTCTTCCAGTTGGCGCGTGATGCCTTCGGCGCCGTGGTGCGGGTCGAGCAAGGCGAAGGTGTGCGGGAGCTCTGCCGCGAGTCGGGGGAGCGTGGAGCCTGCCGGCGCGATTGGCTGCGCCTTGGCCGGCACCGACCAGACGGAGTGCGTGAGGGGTTCGAGCCCAGTGAAGTTGTCGGCTCCTCGCGGGCCCGGGACTGGGTCGACCAATAGGCGGTCCCAGGCGTACGTGAGGATCACCGCCTGGTCCTCGTCGCCGTACAGCGCGGCGTGAAGCATTGCGGCGGCGACTGCGTCGCCCCCTCCTCCTGCTGCGACGATCAACCGCGTCATGGTTCCACACTACGGGCTTCGGTGCTGGCCACTCACCCTATAGTGGCCAGAGGCCATAGCCACTTAAACGAGGAGGGGTCGTGCCGCAGATCGAGGAGGCTCAGCCGAAGTATCTCCAGATCGCCCACTACATCCGTGATCAGATCCTTCGCGGTGACCTGCGGGCGGGGGACGAGGTGCCCTCGGAACGGCAGCTGGCGGCGGACTGGAAGGTGTCCCGGCCTACCGCGGCCCGGTCGCTGGAGGCGCTGAGCCATCAGGGCCTCGTCGAGAAGCGCCAGGGGTCGGGTACCTATGTGCGGAGTCTGGAAGTCAATCGGCGGGCCCGGGAGTTGTAGGGTCGCGCTCGGCAGACGGGGAAGATCTACACGCCCGGCGAGTACGCGGTGATCATGTCGGCGGGCTGGATGGACGCGCCCGATCATGTCGCTGAGGCCCTGGGGCTGTCGAAGGATCGTAGGGCCGTGCACCGCCGGCGGGTGACCAACAATCAGGACGGCCCGATCACCCTCTCCACGTCGTGGTTCGCGCCGGACGTCGGCCAGCGCGCGCCCAAGCTCCTGGAACCCGAACGGATCCAGGGAGGGACGCTGATGTACGTCGAGAACATGGCGGGGCGGAAGGGCAGTTACGCGGAGGACCGCATGTGTGCCCGGAGTGCCACCGACGAAGAGGCGGCTGACCTGCAACTGGGCGCCGGTTCGCCCGTGTTGGTCGTTCATCACGTGGTCTATGACCTCCAGGACAGGCCGCTGGAGTTCGCCGAGGCGACCTATCCGCCGCACCGTTGGGCGTTCGAGCAGGGCTACCCCCTCACCTGATGGCGGGCTAGTTCGCGCGAACGGCTTGCGCGGGGCAAGTGGCTAATGCCACTTGGAGAAGGGGGCATGGCGTGACGAGTCAGCGACCGGATCAGGGCACGCGCTTAGCCTGCCGGGGATGCCGGGGGCGCGGCTGGAAACGCGTCAGTTCGCGTACGTCGGTGGCCCTCGCCACCGTAAACGACCGCACGCGTGCCTCGTCGAAGCGGCGCTGCCTCGACTGCGACGGCAGCGGCAAGGAGTGAGCGTGGATGGCCTACGTGATCGATCGCTGTCCCAGCGAGGACTCGCCGCGGCTGGGGGCGATGACCTTACATCCGACTCCGGAGTCGGTGCCCCGAGCCCGGCGCTGGTTCCGGAAGTTCATCGCCCCGTACAACCCGGCCTGCTCGGTCGACGACTGCACGCTGATGATCTCGGAGTTGGTGACCAACGCGATCCTCTACGGGCGGGCAGACGAGGCGTGGGTAGTGCGTGTGGAGTGGTTCCGGGAGGCCACTTCGCTGCGTGTGGAGGTGCACAACCCGGGGTTCCCGGCGAGCGTGCGCCTTCGCCGGCCGGACGCCAGTGACGCGCACGGGCGCGGGCTGCTCCTAGTCGACTCCATCGCCGAGTCGTGGCATTCCGGGCCGAGCCGTTTCGGGGGAACGGTGGTCTCCTTCGTGATGGCCGATGCCTGGCCTGTATGAGGGAGGTGTGCCCCGCTTCTACTGTCGCGCTGGGATAGTCGCTAGTCTGGTTGACCGGTTGACTTGGCCAATCTCGACAGGCGGCGTTCATGGCGTATGAAGTGGAGCCACCCAAGTACGTGCGCCTCGCGGTGACGATTCAGCGTCGCATCGAGGACGGTACGTACGCGCCTGGCACGCGGGTTCCCAGTGAGAACCAGCTGGTGCAGGCGTTCGGGATGTCACGCCCCACGGTCGTGAGGGCGCTGGAGCTGCTGAAGCGGGACGGCTGGCTGGAGTCCCGGCAGGGGTACGGGACGATCGTGCGCGGACGGCCCGCGGTTGTCGAGGAGAAGGATCGGCGCGGGCTTGAGGTCCTGGCGCGTGACGAGTCGCAGACCCCCGGGCGTTTGGTCGAGGTCGGTCAGGTTGCGGTTCCGGCGCGTGTGGCTTCAGCTCTGGGGCTGCCCAAGGGAGCCAAGGTCGCCATGCGTCGGTTCCTGGTCGAAGAGGACGGCGAAGCGGTCGAGCTGGTTTCGTCGTACTTCCCCGCCGGCCTCGTCGAGGGGACCGAGCTGGCCAGCGGTGATGCGTTGACGACCGGCGTGCGCGAGCACCTGGAGGCGCGCAAGAAGGTGCGCTTCGATCACGTGACGGAACGGGTTTCCGCGCGGCTGCCCGACGCTGCCGAAGCGGCGTTGCTCGGGCTACCGGACGGTGTCCCCGTCCTGAGCGTCCTCGTGGTCGCCTGCGACGCCTCCGGGCAAGCGTTGCAAGTCTCTGACGTGCTCCTTCCTGCCGATCGGCAGGAACTTGAGGACACCTACCGCTTGAACTGAAGCTGCCTGACGGCGCCTCAAATCGCTCTCGAATCACGCTTGACAAGTCAACCTGGCAACCCTAGCTTCGAGCTTGCTAAGTCAACCTGTCAGGTTGGTTGGCTGACTCAGAAGGAGACATCTCAGTGCGTGTGATCCGTATTGACGCCTCGACCGCCACGATCCTGCTCACCGAAGCGCCGGCGCCGAAGGTGCGCGACCGGCAGACCGGTGAGATCGCGAAGGACGCCGTGAGCGGCGAGGCACTGATGACCGTCGGCGTCGTCTACATCGACGAGGGCGAGTCGTCGCTGATCCAGGTCACCATCCCGGAGAGCGGAGTCACGGAGGGGCTGACCGTCGGCGCTCCGGTCGCGCTGCCGGGACTGGTGGCCCGACCGTGGGAGAGCGTGTTCAACGGCCAGCAGCGCCACGGCATCGCCTACCGGGCCACCGCCGTCGCCCCTGGCGACTTCCCGATGGCTCAGGCGGGCTGATCGACGTGACGGACCTGGCGACGGTGGCCGAGCTGGGCGGGTCGCTCGCTGCGATAGGCGGCGCGGCCTACGTCCGGCACGCTCACCCGGCGGCGTACTGGTCCACGGTCGGGCTCCCGGTGTCGGTGGCCCGGCTGCTGGCCTCGTACACCTCGACGATGGACGCCTGCGGCCTGACCGTTGAGCCTCTGCGGTGGCGTGCCCTGGCCGTCAAGGCCACCACCCGGCGGGAGGTCCGGCCGGTTCCGCCCCGCCGGGGCCTCCTCCGGCCCACGGCGACCGGCCTCCGTATGCGACTGCGTCTGGCTCCCGGCCAAGAGCCGGCGGATGTGGCGGCCTCGGCCGAACGGCTGCGGCACGCATGGGGCGTCCACGCCGTGCACGTCCGGGACGTCAAGCCCGGGGTCGTCGAACTGCGGCTCGTCGGCTTCGACGTTCTACGGAAGGTGCGGATGGCCCGCAGTCGTACGGCCCTAGGGCTGCTCCAAGTCCCCGTGGCCCTGCGAGAGGACGCGATCCCCTACGTCCGCGACTACCGCGTCGTACCGCATGAACTCGTCCTCGGCGCCACGCTGTCGGGCAAGTCCATGTACCTGCGGAACCTGCTCGCCGGACTGGCCGCTCAGTCGGTCGCCCTGGTCGGCATCGACTGCAAGCGCGGTGTCGAACTGGCACCGTTCGCCGCCCGGCTGTCCGCGCTCGCCACCGACCCCGACCAGGCGGCCGAGCTGCTGCCGGTGCTCGTCAAGGAAATGGAGGACCGATACGACCTGATTAAGATCGTGTCCTACGTGGTGAGGCGTCGTTGTTTCGTTCATGGGGCGGGGTACGTGGAGTTGGATTGTTCCGGACGGGTTGTGGGAGATCGCGAAGCCGCTGATCCCGCCGTCGAAGGTGCGGCCGCAGGGCGGCGGAACACAGGACACGCCTGATGAGACGCTGTTCGCCGCGATCATCTACGTCCTGGTGTCCGGCTGCGCCTGGCGTGCGTTGCCGCCCTGCTTCGGCGTCTCGAAGTCGACCGCCCATCGGCGGTTCCTGATCTGGTCGAGAGCCGGTGTCTGGGGGCGGTTGCACGAGGCCGTGCTGCATCGGCTCGACGACGCCGGCCTCCTCGACGTCACCCGCGTCGTGCTCGACACCGCCCACGTGAGGGCGAAAAAGGGGGCGAACACACAGGTCCGAGCCCCGTGGACCGGGGCAAGCCGGGTTCCAAGATGCACATCCTGTCGGACACGAACGGCCTGCCCCTCCTCGTCGGAGTCTCCGCCGGCAACACCCACGACAGCGAAGGACTGAAGCCGATGGTGGAGGGTCACCAAACGAGACACGACCCCCACAACGGCCGGTACTTCAAGCCGCAACGCCTGCACGCCGACAAAGCCTACGACCGGGCCGACCTGCGCAGATGGCTCCGCGGCAAGCGGATCGGCGTGCGCATCGCCCGCAAGGGCATCGAGTCCAGCGAACGATTAGGGCGCCGCCGCTGGGTCATCGAACGGACGATGTCCTGGCTGTCCGGCTACCGCCGCCTGAGTCCTCGCTACGAACGCGATCCCCGCAACTACCTGGCCTTTCTCGGACTCGCCGCCACCCTGTGCTGCTACAAGCGGCTCGTCCGCCTCACCACGTAGGACACGGTCTAAGGCCCGGCAGGGAGTCGCCCCGGGCACCCCGGACGAACTGATCACCTCCGACATCTGGGGCCTGCCGGAAGTCGAACGTCCGGCGCCCGTCGTGCTGTTCGTCGACGAGGTGGCGGAACTCTTCCTCGTCGCGACGCGGAAGGAGGAAGAACGCCGTGACGAGATGGTGACCCAGCTCATCCGACTCGCCCAGCTCGGCCGAGCGGCCGGCATCTATCTGGAGGTCTGCGGACAGCGTTTCGGCGCGGAGCTGGGTAAGGGCGCGACCATGCTGCGTGCGCAGCTCACCGGCCGCGTCTGCCACCGGGTCAACGACGAGGCGTCCGCCAAGATGGCACTCGGGGACATCGCCCCGGAGGCCGTATCCGCCGCTTGCGCGATCGCTTCCGAGCGACCCGGCCTCGCCATCGTAGGTGACACCTCGGGCGGCTGGTCCCGCATCCGCACCCCCAACCTCTCCCTCGCCGACGCTGCGGCCACCTGCCGGGCCTCGGCTCACCTCGCCCCCGACGTACCGGTCCTCTCACCCTTCCGGCCGTACGCCCGTCCTACGGCTCTTGAGAAGCCCGCCGGGCCGTCGAGCAGTCCGCGGCCGGTCACCGAGTAACCACGCCCGATCCCAGCACCGGTGCCGTCCTCACGCGCCGAATCCCTACCCCGTCATACCCAAAAGAAGGAGAGCACTCGCCATGTGCCCCGACTGCGAAGACTTCCTCCGGACCGTCTCCTTACTCGGTCAACTCGCCCTCTACGCCGACACCTCGGGTGCCGACGAGGAGTTCGTCGTATCCGTGGCGCCGTCCTTGGTCGTGTCCCTGCCCGAGCCGCCGCCCGGCGTCTTCCCGCCCGGTTACGACCCCGACGACGGCCCGGACTACCCCGGCGAGTCGTCCTGATGGCCCGCCCCGCCGTACGCGTGGACGCGGTCCTGGTCCAAGCCGTCATCGCCGGGGCCCTGTCCTTCGCCCACCTGCACGACCTGGCTGCGGCTGCAGGACAGAGCGGATGGAAGGCGTGGGCCTACCCCGTCTCCGTCGACCTGCTCCTCGTCGCAGCCTGGCACCGGCTCCGTTCCGGCGGGTCGAAGCCGGCCGCCTGGTGCTGGTTCGTCGTCGCCCTGACCGCGTCACTCGGCGCGAACGTCGCGACCGCCGGCCCTCTCGACCTGGGCGACGTGCCGGACTGGCTGCGCATCCTCGTCGCCGGATGGCCTGCGATCGCCTTCCTCGGCGGAACGCTTCTCGCGCACGGCTCACGGACACCAGAGCCGTCGCCGGAACCGGTCCCGACAGACGGCGACGACCTCGGAGCCTCGACCGACCCGGCTCCCGAGCCGCATCCCGAGCCCTCGCCGACACCTCTCCCTGTCCCTGCCTCTGTGCCCATTCCGCCCGCCCTCGTCGCCCTGGCCCGCAAGGTCGCCGACGAGCACCGGACGCGGACCGGGACAGCCATCGACACCTTGACCCTGCGTGCCCGCCTCGGCGTCCCAATGCCGCTCGCCGAAGCCATCACCGCCCACCTCATCTGACCCGGAGGACATCCCACCGTGCGTCCGTCCACGCTCCGCGCGCTGAACCGCGCTGCCGAGCTGACCCGACAGAACCGCCTCACCGAAGCAATGCTCATCGCCGAACCCGTGATCCTCACCGCCGACTTCGACGAGGGCGAGGAGATCCGGCGGTGGCTGGTCGACCACGTCACCGACTTCACCAGCGAGAACCACCAGGACTCCAAGGAGCTGCCCTGATGCCCGCCAACCCGGGCTTCCGCCGTGTCGTCCGCATCGGCCCCGTTCAGGTCGCCACCTACTACGACGGCCGGGGCCGCGAGAGGCACGCCGCGGCCTGCACCGCCCCGCGCTGCGGCTTCTCCACCGACTACGACACCCGTGCCGCGGCCGAGCTGGCCGCCCGTACCCACCGCTGCCGCGTCCGCTGAGGGAGCTCCCGTGACCGTCTCACTGCCGCTCGTCCTGGTCCTGGGTCTCATCGCCTGGGGCGCGATCAAGTTCCTCGGCGTCCGCGTCTGGATCGTCGTCGTGATCGCGCTGTTCGGCTTCCTGCTCTCCCGGACCTTCCTCGCCCCGGCGATCGACTCCGGCACTCGCTCCGGGGTCGACGTCGTCAACGGCACCCACCACTGACAAGGAGGTACGCCGTGCTCCGCCCCAAGCTGCCGGACATCCCGACCCTGCCCACGTCGAACACCATCAGCCCCCAGCACAGCCACACCCCGGCGCCCTCCGCCGGCCGCTCCCTCACCCCGTACGTGGGCGCGGTCGCCGCGGTGGTCGTCGTCGGGGTCGTGCTCACCGCGCTCCTGGCGGCGGTCGCCGTCACGGCCGTGTCCGTGGCCATCGCCGCCGTGGTCCTGCGCTCGCTCATCAACGGCGCGAACAAGCGCTGACCGGCCGCCGGGGCGGCAATCGCCGCCAAGCATCCCGCCGCCCCGGGGCCGTCCCTCGCAACCGCCGAAACAGTCGAAAGGAACTCCCATCATTACCCGGCAGGCTCCGCCCCCGCTGGCGGAACTCTCCATGCTGGCCTCCCTCGGCACTCTGCCCGAGCTGGCCCGCCAGCTGTCCGGCCTGGGCGGCTGCACTCACCCTGTTCGCCTCGACGGCCACCGCACCGAATACGAGATCGACACCACGACCGGCGAGATCGGCCGCACCCTGCACCACCTGGACTCCACGGCCCTCCCGGCCGGTCAGCTCCTCGTCCGGTGCAACAACCGTCGTGCCACCCGGTGCGCGGCCTGCGCCGAGACCTACCGACGCGACACCTACCACCTGATCACCGCCGGACTGCGTGGCGGCAAGGGCACCCCCGAACGGGTCGCCACGCACCCGCGTGTCTTCGCCACCTTCACCGCCCCCAGCTTCGGCCCGGTCCACAATCGCCCCTCCAGCGGACGCCCCTGCCGCTGCGGCATCCGCCACGACGACCAGGACCCGGCCCTGGGGACACCTCTCGACCCGGACGCCTACGACTACGAAGCGGCCGTGCTCTGGAACGCGCACGCCGGCGCTCTGTGGCGGCGCTTCTCGATCTACCTCCGCCGGGAGGTCGCCAAGCGAGCCGGACTCACCCAACGGGCCCTCCGCGATCACGCGCGCGTCTCCTTCGCGAAGGTGGCCGAGTACCAGAAGCGGGGCGCCGTCCACTTCCACGCCGTCATCCGCCTCGACGGCCCGGAAGGCGGCGAGACTGCACCCCCGATCTGGGCGACGGCCGAGCTGCTCACCGACGCCATCCGCGCGGCCGCCACTGCCGCGCGAGTGGAGGGCCCGGAAGTCGACGGTCGGCCGCACGGCTTCGTCTTCGGCCGCCAACTCGACGTGCGTCCGATCCGCTCCGCCGACTTCGACGACGGCCAGGAGCTGACCGAGCGGGCCGTCGCGTCGTACGTCGCCAAGTACGCCACCAAAGGAGCCGAGACGGCGACGGGCACCCTCGACCGGCCGTTACGGTTCCTCGCCGAGCTGGCGCAAGCGCGGATCACCGAACACGCCCGGCGCATGATCCGCACCGCCTGGGCCCTGGGCGCACGCCGTGAGCTGGCAGACCTTCGCCTGCGGGCCTGGGCTCACGTGCTCGGCTTCCGCGGCCACTTCTCCACCAAGTCCCGCCGCTACTCCACCACCCTCGGCGCCCTCCGCGACGCCCGCGCCGAATGGCGCCGTGCCCAAGCCGCTCCGGCCATGCCGCAGGAAGGCGAAACCACGCTCGTCCTCGCCCACTGGGTGTTCGCCGGCACCGGTCTCAGCAGCGCTGAGGCCTGGCTCACCGCCTCCCTCGAACCCGCCCCCGGAACGGAAGGAGAACCGACATGGACCACCGACGCGACGAACTGATGACCGTGCCCCAGGTCCTCGACGAGCTGGGCGGTGTCTCCCGGCGCACCTTCTACCGCTGGCGCGAGTTGGGCCATGGACCGGCGGCTTTCAAGCTGCCTAACGGTGAGCTGCGAGTCTGGCGGAGCGACTTCACCACCTGGCTCCGGCAACTGGAGGCAGCGGCGTGAAGTCACTCGACGTGAAGGTGTGGGGCGTCCGGAAGAGGAGCACCAAGAAGTCGTCTTACGACGTCCGATGGACTGTCGCCGGAAACGTGTTCTCCGAACAGTTCCGCACCAAAGGGTTAGCGGATCACTACCGGTCCAAGTTGCTCCGCGCCACTCATGCCGGCGAAGAGTTCGACACGGTGACAGGGCTGCCCGACTCGATGGTCGAAAAAGCGGCCTCGATGACCTGGTACGCCTTCGCTCTGAAGTACCTCGCCATGAAGTGGCCGCACGCGGCGCCGAACACGCGCAACGGCATCAATGAGGCACTGACCGCCGTGACGATGGCGCTCCTCGACGAACGTCCGGGGCAGCCGTCCGAGGAACTGATCAGGAAGGCTCTTCGCAACTGGGCCTTCATCCTCCCGGGTCCGGACGAGCGAGAATTGCCGAGCGAGATCGCGAACACCTTGCACTGGGTGACCAAGGCGTCACGTCCGCTCTCAGACCTCGGTGACGCCGCGATCGGCAGGGCCGTCCTGGACTCGCTCAAGCTGAGGCTCGACGGGACGGCGGCGGCCGCGGAGACCGTCCGGCGCAAGCGCCGGACGCTCGTCAACGCGCTGCACTACGCGGTGGACCTTGGGGAGTTCAAGGAGAACCCGGTCACGGGCATCCGGTGGAAGAAGCCGAAGGTCGCCGGGGAGGTGGATCCCCGGGTGGTCGCCAATCCCGAGCAGGCTCGCTCCCTGCTGACCGCGGTCTCGTACGTCGGTGGGTACGGCCGGGCGCGTGGCCGCCGACTCGTCGGTCTGTTCGCCTGCATGTACTACGGTGCTCTGCGACCGGCTGAGGTCGTCGGCCTCACCAGTGCGGACGTGAAGCTGCCCGAGGTCGGGTGGGGGACGATTCTGCTGAACCGGACGCGCCCCAGTGTCGGCAAGCAGTGGACGAACTCCGGCGAGACTCACGACGACCGGGGCCTGAAGAACCGCCCGGCGGAGGAGGTCCGGCTCGTACCGATCCCGCCCCAGCTCGTCGCGATCCTCCGTCAGCACCTCGACACGTTCGGCACCGCCGAGGATGGGCGACTGTTCACCAATGAACGCGGGGGAGTGGTCGGTTCCTCGACGTACTACCGCGTCTGGCAGGAGGCCCGTGCGCTGGCGCTCCCGCCGGCCGCGGTCGCATCCCCGCTCGCCGCCCGGCCCTACGACCTCCGGCACTCCGCCCTGTCTACCTGGCTCAATTCCGGGGTGGACCCGACCGAGGTCGCCGAGCGAGCTGGGAACAGCGTCGAAGTCCTGCTAAGTCGCTACGCCAAGTGCCTCGACGGGCGCCAAGAGATCGCCAACCGCAAGATCGAAGAGCTGTTGCGCGAGTACGAGTGATCACGCCTGTAGGTCGTTAACCTGCAGGTCATATGGGCCGGGGGCTTCGGCGTATCTCAGCCGCATCCTGGTGTTGCTCGTTGCTAAGCCTGCATCAGACAACGTTCGCTCTGTTGTGACGCGCCGTCCGGATGGTGATCCGGACGGCGCGTTGTGCGTCATGCTGGTGAGAACATAGGCGGGCCCCTATGGCGACGGCCGGCGGCCCTCTCGTAGCAGCATGGCCAAAATCTGCTCCGCCTCGGCAGCGTCCGTGACGTCAAGCTCCCGGCGCGCGCCGCCCACACGGAGTCCCAAGCGCCGCACCTGGCCATGCCTCAGCAGACGGGTCAGAAGGGCCGCCACTGGACCCACCCGCGGTTCCGACAACGCCACCGAGATCGCGGTGCGGCCCGGCACAAGGGATACCTCTGCGGCCATCCCCTCGTTAAACAGCGTGTGGGACAGCCGCCAGAGCACCATCGGGTCCTCGGCTTCGACGATTAGCCGCCTGCGGAGTTCTTCCGGCTCGCTGACCATCAGACCGGGCTCGTGCGGGAGCGCCGCCATATCGGTGGCGAGTTCGTAAGGCCCTTCGTACGCCGGAGTGCCGCTCAGTGCACGCCACTGGATTCGTAGGGCGCTTGTGTTCCTCTCCACCCGGAAGGGCAACGACTCGCCGGGCCGCGGCGCTCTCACAGGAGGTCGGGGCTCGGGTTGCTCCGGGTGAGCGGCGGTGAAGGAGGAGAGCGACGACGGCAGCGATGCGCGCAAGTAAGGGGCCAGATGGCGGCGTGCATTACCCGGCTCCGGTGCCCGCGGGTCCAGCGCTGGGCGGGCCAGCTCCGCGGCGAGCAGGTCCAGTCCCTCGGCAACCAGTGGTGCCCCTCCCGCATCAGCGAGTTGGTCGAGGACCCGGGCGAGGTCCCGCCACTTACCGTTGCGCCGGGCGAGCCATGCGTCGACGGCCAGGACGTCGATCCGGGCCGGGCCTGTCGCATGGCGGTGCCGGGTCTCCCGCAGCCACCGACCGGCCCGCTCCAGGTCGCCGCGTCGGCATGCGAGGTAGGCCACCGCCAGGTCAAAGAGTGGAGTGCCTCGTACCCCGGGCTCGTCCCACCAGACTCGCGCTACGACGGTGGCCCAGCCCCACTCCCCGAGTCGTAGCGCCTCCAGCAGGGTGAAACCCGAGTCCGCGACGGGGCGGATCTCCACCCGGCCCTGCGGCCGACGCTCGGCCGGCCGCAGAGTGAATAGGGATCCCTCCGGTACCAGCGTGCACACCGGCCGCCGTCGGCCTCCGCCGACCTGCAGGACTGAGGGGCCGCCCAGCGGAGTGGCCACTGTCGAGACCCCGTTCGTCGCAGCCTCGCCTGTCGCCATGTCTGACGGGTCCCGCACGGTCCATCGGCCGTCCGGCTCCTGCCCCCACAACCGGACCCAGCCATTCGAGGCCCGGTGAGACTCCTTATCGTGCGGGCTGTTCCCGTTCGCGCGTCGCGCGGAGAGTACGGCCTGCCGGGTGCGGCCGCCGGTCACCACAACGGGCTGGACCGACAGATAGGGGGACCAGCCGTGCACCAGGCACCGTTCCTCATGCGGTATCTCCACCGGGGTAGGTACTCCGGCGCGCAATGGGACGCGCCCCAGCCGGCGGTTGCCGCGATCGAGGATCTCGGCTGCGCCGACTACCGTGCCAGGCACGGCACCAGGCACCGCGGGAGCAACGATGTCGACCCGTGCCGTAGCCACGCTCACAGCTCCTCCACCTCCACCTTCCGTGCGCGGCAGGGTGCCTGCATCCAGACGTCATCGCTGCGCCCCCGGAAGCGACCGTCGGCGAATGACACTTCGACTCGGGCCCAGCCGATGGGGCCGTCTCCGATCCAGGGTTCCGGCATCGGCGGGCGGGACGCGTACAGCTCCCGGGTCTCCCGATCCATGAGGGCCCACTCGGCCTCGGACAGCGGCTCCCCGGGCGAGGTATCGAAGTGGAAGGGGACCGGGGGAGCCTCGTCGAACGAGAAGAGAACGCCGCCCTTGCTCGTGCTCAGCGAGGAAAAGTCGCAGTGCTGCTCTGGCATGACGATGCCGTCCGGCCGCAGACCCGGCCAGGCCATAAGCTCGCGCACGAACTTCCCCACAGTGTCCGTGGTCACCGTCCACGCCTCACCAGCGGCGTCTGACTCGGGTGTGAGCAAGGCACGCAAGACCGCCTCGGTGAAGCGGGTGGCTCCTTCCCCTTCCAGCGGGCCGTGCGCCTTAGCGCCCCGCTGGGTGGAATGGAGAACGACTCTGTCGCGGGTGATCGGCCGGCCCAGGGGCTCCAGCAGTTGTGTAGCGCGAACTTCTTTCTCGCGGTACAGCCGTTCTGGAGCGAAGCGGCAGGCGTCGACAAAGAAGCACTGAATCCGGGCGCTGTTCTCCTCCATGCCCTCCACCAAGGCGTCGAGTTCCAGCGCGGTGCGGAAGTAGCCGTGCACGTTCTTACCCGTGTCCTGCAGCAGGAGGATCTGGGGGCCCCTTCCGACCTGGACCCCGTGGCCGCAGAAAAAGAACAACGCTACGTTGTCCGGGTCGCTGTCACACCTGTCGTACCAGGCATGGAAAGCTTCCTCCACGCCCTCCAAGGTGGCTGGTCCGAGGGGCACCTCCGCGCCGTCCTCACCCTTGAGGATCATCTGCTCCTTGGCCGAGACGACCGCTTCGAGACTGCCGAGCGATAGTCCGCCGGGTAGGTCCCGAAATCCCTCGAGCAGTCCTTCGCACAGCGCACGCGCGGATACCGGAGGAGAAGCCAACTGGGTGAACTCTTTGGAAAGCCAGTCGCCCCTGCGGCCCTTCTCATGCCGTGTGCCGCCGAGAAACCAGTCATATGCGCCGACCCCGATCACCAGCGCGTGTACGGCGGGTCCCGCGAGGTCGCTCTCCCAAACCGTGGTCACGCCAGCTGCCCCACCCTGCGCGCCAGCCGCGCGTGGAAGTCGCAGGACGTGAGATAGGCCCCGTGTGCCCACCAGGCGCCGGTGCGGAAGACCAGGTCCTCTGCACCCGCGAAGATCGGCGCGGCCGCGAACGCCAGCGGGTCGGACCGGTCTAGGACGTTGAGCCAGCGGCCCACATTTGGCAGCGCGGTGACCTTGGGGCATCGCGGGTTCGGCACCTTGTGGTCGCTGGACGCGAAGAGCTTGAGCTCCTCAAAGAGACCGACCTGGGTGCCCACCGTCACCAGCAGATCCACCCGCACGTCGGGCCGGAAGTGGGATAGCACGTCATGGACGATGTTGCCGCCCATGCTGTGGGCGAGTACCACCAGCGGCTCCCGGCGCAGCGTGGCGTCCCGCGCTGCCTCGTCGAGCGAGTCAGCGATCCGCTTTACGATCCGGCCAGGCGTTTCCAGGGTGCCGCGCTCGGCGAAGTAGCCCATGACGTCACCAATTAGCAGCGCTGTCGGGCGAGCGGCCCAGCGACGGACGCCGGCGGCTATGAGGCGCGTGCGAACGGAGACTTCGAGGGCGCGCAGCCTGGGCACCGCCCGGACGGCACGGGCGGGCAGGCCGCTTACGTCGCCGAAGCTCTCCCAGGACCGAGGGCCCGACTCGACCGGGCCACGATTGGTGCTGCGCTCCCAGTCGGTGATCTTGTCGTGGAGGCGATCGAGGAATTCGTCGTCGTTCTTGACTCCCCTGAGCCAGGCGAAGAAATTCGCGCCGTCGCCCCGGGTGCCCTCGTTGGTCTTCTCAGACCAGTACGCGGTGGCCCGCGCGCAGAAGGCCACCAACTCCGAGAGGGCGCCCGGCTCGGATTCCTCTTCATCGTCGCCGCCCGCCAGCGCGAGCAGATCGATCGCCTGCTGCAACGAGACGCGGGCGGTCGCCGTCAGGACCTGTTCGGCGTCCCGCTCTCCCGGCCTGACGCCGGCGTCTGCCAGAGCCTGCGTCACTGCCTCCTCCAGCGGCTCCTCGCTTTCGCCGCCCAGCGACTCCACCTCGTCCGTGGCTAGCGAGGCCCACCCCCAAGCCGGTTCCGCAACGAGCTCGCCCCACCAGGGGCTGGACAGCAGAGCGCCGGGGGAGTGGCCGGTCGCGGGGAGGAGGTGACTGCGCAACAGTTCGTCGCGCAGTGCGGCAGAGCGCCTCACGGCGTCGGCCTTCCGGTTCCCGATCCCGTGAACGTGTACCAGTGCCACCGCGCCCCCTGACTTCCAATCACCGATGCTTCATTGTGCGGCACGGACAGTTCCCCGGGGGAGTTGTTCACACATCGGTCAACCACTCTGGTACAGCAGCTAGATGTGTTGTCCGGGGACGTTGGTGACACGCGTGCTGGGTTCTTGAACGGGTGAGGGCCTCCGGGTTCGGTGTGGATTGCGACATCTGCACCGATCCGAGGAGGCCCTCGTGCCCCACCGTAATGCCCCGCTGACCGAGACCGGGCGTCTTCGCCTGGCCCGCTGTGTCGTCGACGACGGCTGGCCGCTGCGCCGGGCTGCCGAGCGTTTCCAGGTCAGCCACACCACCGCCGCCCGCTGGGCCACCCGCTACCGGCAGCTCGGCGTCGCCGGAATGAACGACCGCTCCAGCCGGCCCCACCACCAGCCCCGCAGGACGCCGGCCGAGATCGAGATGGAAGTCCTCCGGCTCCGGCGCGAACACCGCATCGGCCCGCTGCGGCTGGCCGTCCGGTGCCACATCGCGGCCTCCACCGCCCACCGCATCCTCCAGCGGCACGGCCAGCCGCCTCTGAGGGCCCTGGACCGGGCCACCGGCGAACCCGTCCGCCGCTACGAACGCGCCCGACCCGGCGAACTGGTCCACATCGACGTCAAGAAGCTCGGCAGGATCCCCGACGGCGGCGGCCACAAGACCCTCGGCCGGGCCGACGGCCACCGCAGCCGGACCAACGGCGCCGGCTGGGCCTACCTGCATACCGCCCTCGACGACCACAGCCGGATCGCCTACACCGAGGACCTGCCCGACGAGACCGCCCCGACCTGCGCAGCTTTCCTCGTCCGGGCCACGGCCTACTTCGCATCGCTGGGCATCCGCATCGAGCGGGTCCTGACCGACAACGCCTGGGCCTACAGCAAGAACACCTGGCGTGACACCTGCCGCGACCTGGGCATCAGCCCCCGCTGGACCAGGCCTTGGCGGCCCCAGACCAACGGCAAGGTCGAACGCTTCCACCGCACCCTGCTCGACGAATGGGCCTACCAGCGGCCCTACACCTCAGACCACGAGCGCAGGGAAGCGTTCACCGACTGGCTGCACTGGTACAACTACCACCGCCCCCACACCGGCATCGGCGGCCACCCACCAGCCAGCCGCGTCACCAACCTGCCCGGTCAGCACAGCTAGAGCCGCATCAGGCTGCGCTCGCCTCGATCTTGCCGGTTGAGTGTGGTTGGCGCGGGCACGCAGTCTCGCGGGGGACATTCGCATCCGAGTTTTGAGAATCCTCCGGCGCTGCCTTACGAGGTGGTGGCCGAGACGTTGGAGCGAGCTCCCCTTGACCACTAGGCAGGAGGTGAAGCAGTGACTGTCCTGGTTGAGACCGCGCTGAACGACGACGATGGTGAGTACGTCGGGCACTGGTGCCTGAAGGCTGGTGCGTGGGCTAGCCAGCCTGTGTCTGGGCTGCACCGCTCGATGCTTCGGACGTCTCGGCGATGAAGCTCTCGGATCTTTGGCCGCGGCTGACGGGGCGAGACGATAACGCCGCGACGAGTGGTCGGACGCCGGGAAGCGGTTCCTCGATTGTGGGGACTGACCTGGGCAGACGCTCCCAGACCTGTCCACGAATAGTCCACGGACCCCGACATAGCCCCGCTCCGAGCGACCTACGCCTGCACATACGCGAAGACCCCGGCCTCAGCGTTTCCGCTGGTGACGGGGTCTTTGGGCACCTCATAAGGGGTGCCCCCGGCAGGATTCGAACCTGCGCACACGGCTCCGGAGGCCGTTGCTCTATCCCCTGAGCTACGGGGGCGTGTCGGTCGCGGTGATCGCGGCGACGGGTAGAACACTACCAGTTCTCCCGGGGTGGTCATGAACCACTTTCCGCGTCCCGCGACGTCCGTCCTCGTCGGCCCCCCGTGCGGCCCGTACCCCGGTCGGCTCCCCGTGCGGCCCGTACCCCGGTCGGGGTGGAAGTGGGGAAACGCCGGACGCGGTGGCCGGTGTCGACCTACTCTCGAGTCGTGCCGAGCACTTCGGGCCGGGTTCTTGTCGTCGACGACAACAAGGTCATCCGGCAGTTGATCAGGGTCAACCTCGAGCTGGAGGGCATCGAGGTGGTGACCGCGGCCGATGGTGCCGAGTGTCTGGAAGTCGTGCATCACGTGCGGCCCGACCTCATCACCCTGGACGTCGTCATGCCCCGGCTCAACGGGCTCAGAACCGCCGGGCGCCTGCGCTCCGACCCCCGTACCGCCGGCATCCCCCTCGTCATCGTCAGCGCCTGCACCCAGCACGAGGTCGAGAGCGGACTCGACGTCGGCGTCGACGCCTTCCTCGCCAAGCCCTTCGACCCGCAGGAGCTCGTCCGGGTCGTGCAGTCGCTCATCGACACGAGCACGGCCGGGCGGGTGCGGGGGAGTGGGGACACCGAGGCCGCCGCCGGGCACGCCTAGCCGTCCACCCCCGTCCGCCCACCTTCACCCCCGTCCGCGCACCTTCACGCCCGTCCGCGCCCGACCGGACCCGTCCACCCCCGTCCACATCCCGGGACACCCGCCGAACCCGTTCGCATACCCACCCCCCTCCTCGCCTACGCTTGTCCCGTGACCCCCGTCGAGCTCTCCCGCACCGTGCTGCACGCGGTGCGTCGTGCCGTCGACGAGGGAGAACTCGCCGTGGCCGTGGTGCCCGAGCGGGTCGTCGTCGCGCCCCCCGGGCCCGGTGGCTGCGGCGACTACGCCACCAACGTCGCCCTCCAGCTCGCGCGCCCGGCCGGACAGCCCGCCCCCGCCGTCGCCGAGGTGCTGCGCACCCGCCTCCTCGACGCCGACGGCATCAGCGACGTCGTCGTCACCGGACCCGGGTTCCTCAACATCTCCCTCGCCGGCGGTTCCGACGCCCGCCTCGTGGGCGACATCCTCCGCGCCGGCCCCCGGTACGGGCACAGCGACGCCCTCGCCGGGCAGGCGATCGAACTCCACGCCGCCCCCGAGGTCCGCGCCCTCGTTCTCATGGACTCCGTCGCCCGCGTCCTGCGGTCCCAGGGCGCCCGCCCCGAGCTGCACTGCACCCGCGCTCCCGAGGACGCCTGGGTTCGCATCCTCGGCGTACCCAGAGACATCCACGTAATACCCAGAGACATCCACGTACGGCCCGGCAGGGACCCCCTCCGCCCCGTCCCCGCCCCCGCCGACCCCACCCCCCTCGGCCGCGACGCCGCCCGCTGGGCCCTCCTCCACCCCGCCCCGCACGACCGCCCCCACCTCGGCGGCGGCCAGGACGACCAGCACCTTGCCCAGCGCGAGACCAACCCCCTCTTCCGCGTCCGGTACGCCCACGCCCGTACCCGCGCCCTCCTCCGCAACGCCGCCGACCTCGGCTTCACCCCCGACCCCGGCCCCGTCGGCACAGACGTGGACGCCCTCCTCCACACCCTCGCCGACCACCCCCGCGTCCTCGCCGCCACCGCCGCCCACCGCGCCCCCGACCGGCTCGCCCGGCACCTCGTCGCCGTCGCCGACGCGCTCGCGCCCCTGCTGCCCTCCGTCCTGCCTCTCGGCGACGAGAAACCCTCGGCCGCCCACCGTGCCCGGCTCGCCCTCGCCGAAGCCGCCGGGACGGTGCTGGCCGGCGGCCTCACCCTGCTCGGCATCGACGCACCCGAACATCTCTAGGAAGCCCAAGACCTGCCATGAGCCGTTCCGCACACCCCGCCGGGCCCCGTCACGCCGACGTCCTCCCCGAGGGGCACTACCTCGCGCCCCCGGCCGACCCCAACGCCCTCGATCCCAAGGTGTGGTCCCAGACCGTCACCCGCGACGAGCACGGGGTCCTCACCGTCGGCGGGATCGACGTCAAGCGGCTCGCCGAGGAGTACGGCACCCCCGCCTACGTCCTCGACGAGGACGACTTCCGCTCCCGGGCCCGCGCCTGGCGCACCGCCTTCGGGGAGAACGCCGACGTGTTCTACGCCGGCAAGGCGTTCCTGTCCCGGGCCGTCGTGCGCTGGCTGAACGAGGAGGGGCTGAACCTCGACGTCTGCTCCGGCGGCGAGCTGGCCACCGCGCTGTCCGCCGGGATGCCCGCCGAGCGCATCGCCTTCCACGGCAACAACAAGTCCGCCGCCGAGATCCGCCGCGCCGTCGAGGCCGGGGTGGGGCGGATTGTGCTCGACTCCTTCCAGGAGATCGTCCGGGTCGCCCACATCGCCCGTGAGCTGGGCACGCGGCAGCGCGTGCAGATCCGCGTCACCGTCGGCGTCGAGGCGCACACCCACGAGTTCATCGCCACCGCCCACGAGGACCAGAAGTTCGGCATCCCGCTGGCCGGCGGGCAGGCCGCCGAGGCCGTGCGGCGCGCGCTGCAGCTCGACAGCCTCGAGGTCATCGGCATCCACTCGCACATCGGCTCGCAGATCTTCGACATGTCCGGCTTCGAGGTCGCCGCGCACCGCGTCGTCGGCCTGCTGAAGGACATCCGCGACGAGCACGGCGTCGAGCTGCCCGAGATCGACCTCGGCGGCGGCCTCGGCATCGCGTACACCAGCGACGACGACCCCCGCGAGCCCCACGAGATCGCCAAGGCGCTCAGCGAGATCGTCACCCGTGAGTGCGAAGCGGCGAAGCTGCGCACGCCCCGCATTTCCGTCGAGCCGGGGCGCGCCATCGTGGGCCCCACCGCCTTCACGCTGTACGAGGTCGGCACCGTCAAGCCGCTCGACGGGCTGCGCACGTACGTGTCCGTCGACGGCGGGATGTCGGACAACATCCGCACCGCCCTGTACGACGCCGAGTACAGCGTCGCCCTCGTCTCCCGCTCGTCCGACGCCGAGCCCATGCTCACGCGGGTCGTCGGCAAGCACTGCGAGAGCGGTGACATCGTGGTGAAGGACGCGTTCCTGCCGAGCGACCTGGCGCCGGGCGACCTGATCGCCGTGCCGGCGACCGGGGCGTACTGCCGGTCCATGGCCAGCAACTACAACCATGTGCTGCGGCCGCCGGTGGTCGCCGTGAAGGACGGCCAGGCGCGCGTCATCGTCCGGCGTGAGACGGAGGAGGACCTGCTCCGGCTCGACGTCGGATGAGAGGCCCCCGGAGAAGGGCCCCGGAGAAGGGCCCCGGACAGGGATCCGCGCCGGCGGAAGATCTTTCGCCGGCGCGGTCATGGAAATGAAATAGATGTCTCACGATCCGGACTTTGCACAGAAAGTCCCGTTCGGTGAGTGAGACTGGTGCAACCGAGACGGTAATCAGGAAACGAGGTCGGATGATGCGTACGCGTCCGCTGAAGGTGGCGCTGCTGGGCTGTGGAGTGGTCGGCTCAGAGGTGGCGCGCATCATGACGACGCACGCCGACGACCTCGCCGCCCGTATCGGCGCCCCGGTCGAGCTCGCCGGCGTGGCCGTACGGCGGCCGGACAAGGTACGCGAGGGCATCGACCCCGCGCTGATCACCACCGACGCGACCGCGCTGGTCAAACGCGGCGACCTCGACATCGTCGTGGAGGTCATCGGCGGCATCGAGCCCGCCCGGACCCTCATCACCACCGCCTTCGAGCACGGCGCCTCCGTCGTCTCCGCCAACAAGGCCCTCCTCGCCCAGGACGGCGCCGCGCTGCACGCCGCCGCCGAGGAGCACGGCAAGGACCTCTACTACGAGGCCGCCGTCGCCGGCGCCATCCCGCTGATCCGCCCGCTGCGCGAGTCCCTCGCCGGCGACAAGGTCAACCGGGTGCTCGGCATCGTCAACGGCACCACCAACTTCATCCTCGACAAGATGGACAGCACGGGGGCGGGTTACCAGGAGGCCCTCGACGAGGCCACCGCCCTGGGGTACGCGGAGGCCGACCCGACCGCCGACGTCGAGGGCTTCGACGCCGCCGCCAAGGCCGCCATCCTCGCCGGGATCGCCTTCCACACGCGCGTGCGCCTCGACGACGTCTACCGCGAGGGCATGACCGAGGTGACGGCCGCGGACTTCGCCTCCGCCAAGGAGATGGGCTGCACCATCAAGCTGCTCGCCATCTGCGAGCGGGCCGAGGACGGCCGGTCGGTCACCGCGCGCGTGCACCCGGCGATGATCCCGCTCAGCCACCCGCTGGCCTCCGTGCGCGGCGCCTACAACGCCGTGTTCGTCGAGTCCGACGCCTCCGGGCAGCTGATGTTCTACGGCCCCGGCGCGGGCGGCTCCCCGACCGCCTCCGCCGTGCTCGGCGACCTGGTCGCGGTCGGCCGCAACCGGCTCGGCGGCACCACCGGCCCCGGCGAGTCCGCCTATGCGGCGCTGCCCGTCTCGCCGATGGGCGAGGTCGTCACGCGCTACCACATCAGCCTGGACGTGGCCGACAAACCGGGTGTTCTCGCCCAGGTCGCCACCGTGTTCGCGGAGCACGGTGTCTCGATCGACACGGTCCGCCAGCAAGGCAAGGACGGGGAGGCGTCGCTCGTCGTCGTCACCCACCGCGCGTCCGACGCGGCCCTCGGCGGGACCGTGGAGGCGTTGCGCAAGCTCGACACCGTGCGTGGTGTCGCCAGCATCATGCGGGTTGAAGGAGAGTAACCAGCAATGACCCACCAGTGGCGCGGAATCATCGAGGAGTACCGGGACCGGCTTCCGGTGTCGGACACCACGCCGGTCGTGACGCTCCGTGAGGGCGGTACGCCGCTCGTGCCCGCGCAGGTGCTCTCCGAGCGCACCGGCTGCGAGGTCCACCTCAAGGTCGAGGGCGCGAACCCGACCGGGTCCTTCAAGGACCGCGGCATGACGATGGCCATCTCCAAGGCGAAGGAGGAGGGGGCGAAGGCGGTCATCTGCGCCTCCACCGGCAACACCTCCGCCTCCGCGGCCGCGTACGGCGTGCGGGCCGGCATGGTCTCCGCCGTGCTGGTGCCCCAGGGCAAGATCGCGCTGGGCAAGATGGGCCAGGCCCTCGTGCACGGCGCGAAGATCCTCCAGGTCGACGGCAACTTCGACGACTGCCTCACGCTGGCCCGCTCGCTCAGCGACAACTACCCGGTGGCGCTGGTCAATTCGGTCAATCCGGTGCGCATCGAGGGCCAGAAGACCGCCGCCTTCGAGATCGTGGACATGCTGGGCGACGCCCCCGACATCCACGTCCTGCCGGTGGGCAACGCGGGCAACATCACCGCGTACTGGAAGGGCTACAAGGAGTACGCCGCCGACGGCGTCGCCTCCCGTACCCCGCGCATGTGGGGCTTCCAGGCCTCCGGCAGCGCCCCGATCGTGCGCGGCGAGGTCGTCAAGGACCCGTCGACGATCGCCACCGCGATCCGTATCGGCAACCCCGCCTCGTGGCAGCTCGCGCTCGCCGCGCGGGACGAATCCGGCGGCCGCATCGACGAGGTGACGGACCGTGAGATCCTGCGCGCCTACCGGCTGCTGGCCTCCCAGGAGGGCGTCTTCGTCGAGCCCGCGTCCGCCGCGTCGGTCGCCGGTCTGCTGAAGGCCGCCGAGCAGGGCCGGGTCGACCCGGGCCAGACGATCGTCTGCACGGTCACCGGCAACGGTCTGAAGGACCCCGACTGGGCCGTCGCCGGCGCCCCGCAGCCGGTCACCGTCCCGGTCGACGCCGCGACCGCCGCCCAGCGGCTCGGTCTCGTCTGACCCACGGCACCCGGTGCCGTCCGGTCCGCCGTGCCCGTGCTCCGCGGTGGCGGAAGCCGCGCGTTTCCGCCGCCGCGAACCGCACAAACGGCGTAAGGACGCGCCTGCCCGGGGACGCTCCCTACGGGGGGTGCACAGGGGGCTTGCGACACGCATCGTGCGCCTCCTGTGCGCCCTATGTCGCAGGTGAACCTTCCTTCGATAGGCTGTAGGGAACCCGCCCGCCGCATATGCCGCGGCAGTGCGCCGTCCCCAGGGTCCCGCCAGTGACCCGGGACGGCCCGGCAGCGGCCGGCCAGCCCGGTCGGCGGCGGCCCCAGGGTTCTCGTACGCCATCGAATGTCCATCGAACGTCATTCGACAGTCCACGCAGCTACAGGAGAGTCTTCGAGCGATGGCCGGTCCCGCGTTCCGCGCCGCCGCCGTCCGGGTGCGCGTCCCCGCCACCAGCGCCAACCTCGGCCCGGGCTTCGACGCCCTCGGCCTGTCGCTGGGGCTCTACGACGACGTGGTCGTCCGGGTGGCCGACTCCGGGCTGCACATCGACATCGCGGGTGAGGGCAGCGACACCCTCCCGCGGGACGAGAGCCACCTTCTCGTACGTTCCCTGCGCACCGCCTTCGACCTGCTCGGCGGGCAGCCGCGCGGTCTGGAGATCGTCTGCGCCAACCGCATCCCGCACGGCCGGGGCCTC
This sequence comes from Streptomyces sp. P9-2, assembly GCF_051903975.1. Lineage (NCBI taxonomy): Bacteria > Bacillati > Actinomycetota > Actinomycetes > Kitasatosporales > Streptomycetaceae > Streptomyces > Streptomyces sp. P9-2. Next base: position 112,818 of record NZ_CP192633.1, on the reverse strand, counting down.
GGCTCCTCCTCGGCCGCCATCTGCGCCGGGATCGTCGCCGCCCGCGCCGTGACCATAGGCGCCGAGGCCAAGCTCGACGACACCGCGCTGCTCGAGCTGGCCACCGAGATCGAGGGCCACCCCGACAACGTCGCGGCCTGCCTGCTCGGCGGTTTCACCCTGTCCTGGATGGAGGGCGGCGCCGCCCGGGCGATCAGGATGGAGCCCGCCGATTCCATCGTTCCGGTGGTTTTCGTGCCCGCGAAGCCGGTCCTCACCGAGACCGCGCGCGGACTGCTCCCGCGCACCGTGCCGCACGTCGACGCCGCCGCCAACGCGGGCCGTGCCGCCCTGCTCGTCGAGGCCCTCACCCGGCGCCCCGAGCTGCTGCTGCCCGCCACCGAGGACCGTCTGCACCAGGAGTACCGCGCCCCGGCGATGCCGGAGAGCGCCGCACTGGTGGAGCGGCTGCGCGGGGACGGCATCCCCGCGGTCATCTCCGGCGCCGGACCGACGGTCATGGCGCTGGCCGACGCGGGCACGGCCGACAAGGTCGAAGCGCTCGCCGGCGCCGACTGGGCCGCCAACCGGCTGAGCCTGGACGTCCAGGGAGCGAGCGTCCTTCCGCTCGCGACCTGACACGGTTGCCGGATTTCGAGAGGGGGAATGTTTGTTGGATCCGGTAGTGTTAACCTCAAGTCTGCACCCGACCCCACCATGGCGAGGTGCCTCGTGTCCCCGTCCGGGACAGACATTCTTCCGGGAGCTCCCCAAGCCGCACTGTGTTCACTGCTACGTACGCGGGCAGTACGTCGTACGCGGACACTGAACGGCCCGCAGGTGGGGGCACCCCCTCTGGGGGAGCTTCGGAATCGGTGCGACCACGCCACGTGACACCGGGTGCCACGGCTCGAGGTAGCGCCATCACCAGATATCTCTTCCGCCGCGCAGGCGGACAACCGCCCCGGCACGGTCCACACATCAGGGAACGATGCCGGACAGCACAACCGGTCGCCGAGCCAGACAGGCCGACGTCCGCTCCAGGGAAGGACCCTTCGTGAGCGACACCACCGATCTGATGGGCGCACGTGTCGAGGAGACCGCTGCCGCGCCCGCCACGGACGCTTCCGCGCCTGCCTCCGGTGCCGGCTCCCGGCGGCGCCGCGGTACCGGCCTCGAGGGCATGGTGCTGGCCGAGCTGCAGCAGGTCGCATCCGGCCTCGGCATCAGGGGCACGGCGCGTATGCGCAAGAGCCAGCTGATCGAGGTCATCAAGGAGGCGCAGGCCGCCGGTGGAGGCACCCCTTCCGGGGACGCCCCGGCCAAGGCCGAGTCCGCCGAGACCAAGCCGAAGCGCCGCGCCACCTCCCGCACGCGCACGGGTGACACGGCCGAGAAGAAGACCGAGGCCAAGGACGAGCAGGCGCCCGCCGACCAGGCCGCGGCCCAGCAGCAGATCGAGATCCCCGGCCAGCCCTCGCCGAAGGCATCCGCCGCCGAGCAGGCCGAGCAGGCCGCGGAGAGCGCCCCCGAGCGCCGCCGCCGTCGCGCCACCGCCGACGCGGGCGCCCCGGCCGCCGCGACCGAGACGGTCGCGGCCGAGGCGAAGACCGAGAACAAGTCCGACGCCGCGGGCCAGCAGCAGCAGTCCCAGCAGGGCGAGGGCAAGCCCGACCACGAGGGCGGCGAGGGCCGCCGCCGCGACCGCCGCGAGCGTGGCCGCGACCGTGACCGCGGCGACCGTGGTGACCGCGGCGACCGTGGTGACCGCGGCGACCGCCGCAACAAGGGCGACGACCAGCAGCAGAACCAGGGCGGCGGCCGTCAGCAGAACCAGCAGGGCGGCGGAGGCCGTCAGGACGACGGGTACGACGACGACGGAGGCGGCCGCCGTGGCCGTCGCGGCCGCTACCGCGACCGCCGTGGCCGCCGTGGCCGCGACGACGTGCAGGAGCCGCAGATCGCCGAGGACGACGTCCTGATCCCGGTCGCGGGCATCCTGGACATCCTCGACAACTACGCCTTCATCCGGACCTCCGGCTACCTGCCGGGCCCGAACGACGTGTACGTCTCCCTCGCCCAGGTCCGCAAGAACGGCCTGCGCAAGGGCGACCACATCACCGGCGCGGTCCGCCAGCCCAAGGAAGGCGAGCGGCGCGAGAAGTTCAACGCGCTGGTCCGCCTGGACTCCGTCAACGGCATGGCGCCCGAACACGGCCGCGGCCGCCCGGAGTTCAACAAGCTGACCCCGCTCTACCCGCAGGACCGCCTCCGCCTGGAGACGGACCCGGGCGTGCTGACCACCCGCATCATCGACCTCGTGTCGCCGATCGGTAAGGGCCAGCGTGGTCTGATCGTGGCTCCGCCGAAGACCGGCAAGACCATGATCATGCAGGCGATCGCCAACGCGATCACGCACAACAACCCCGAGTGCCACCTGATGGTCGTCCTCGTCGACGAGCGTCCGGAAGAGGTCACCGACATGCAGCGGTCGGTGAAGGGCGAGGTCATCTCCTCGACCTTCGACCGCCCGGCCGAGGACCACACCACGGTCGCGGAGCTCGCCATCGAGCGCGCCAAGCGCCTGGTGGAGCTGGGTCACGACGTGGTCGTGCTGCTCGACTCGATCACGCGTCTGGGCCGTGCGTACAACCTCGCCGCCCCGGCGTCCGGCCGCATCCTGTCCGGTGGTGTCGACTCGACCGCCCTGTACCCGCCGAAGCGCTTCTTCGGTGCGGCCCGCAACATCGAGGACGGCGGCTCGCTGACCATCCTCGCCACCGCCCTGGTGGACACCGGGTCCCGCATGGACGAGGTGATCTTCGAGGAGTTCAAGGGCACCGGCAACATGGAGCTCAAGCTCGACCGGAAGCTCGCCGACAAGCGCATCTTCCCCGCGGTGGACGTCGACGCGTCCGGCACCCGTAAGGAAGAGATCCTGCTCGGCAACGAGGAGCTCGCGGTCGTGTGGAAGCTGCGCCGGGTGCTGCACGCGCTCGACCAGCAGCAGGCGATCGAGCTGCTCCTCGACAAGATGAAGCAGACCAAGTCGAACGTCGAGTTCCTGATGCAGATCCAGAAGACGACGCCGACGCCGGGCAACGGCGACTGACGTCACCCTTCCCTCGGGCCCCCGCGCGGGCACGCGAACGGCCGCTCCTCCACGGGGCGGCCGTTTTTCGTACACAACTGTCGTCGGACAGGTGTACGATCACGCTGCTTCGAGCTGTCCCTGAACGGGATTCAATGCTCGAACTCCATATCCCGAGGGGGGAATTGCATGGTTACACCCATGTCCGGACCCGGCCGTCGCAGACGCCGGTTCGCCGTGGCCGCGGCCGGTGCCGCCGCGGCCGTCGGAGCGGCGCTGCTGTCGGCGCCGGCGGCCCAGGCGGCGCCGGCGCTGCCCCAGCCGAACGTCTCTCCGGCGACGGAGACACCGTCCCAGTCCGAGCTGATCAGCCGCGTCGTCAAGGCGATGGCGGCGGACGAGGCCGGCCGGGCCAAGGAGAAGGCGCCGCTCAGCACGAGCGGCAAGGCCGGCTCCGGCATCGACGCGAAGATCATCGGTGGCACCACCACCACGATCTCCGCGGCGCCCTGGATGGCGCAGCTGCACTACTACGACCCGTACACCGGCGAGGGCTTCTTCTGCGGCGGCACCGTCGTCGCGCCGACGAAGATCCTCACCGCCGCGCACTGCGTCAAGGGCTACAACTGGTACCTGAACGGCGCCGTCGTCACGGGCGCCACCCAGCTGCCGTCCGCCGACGGCGACCTGCACGGCGGCACCGTCTCCGGTGTGTGGCGGCAGTGGAACAACCCCACGTACAACGAGGCCGCCATCGACAACGACATCGCGGTGCTCACGCTGCCGGTGCCGGTGAAGGCCACGCCGCTGCGCATGACGACCGCGGGCGACACCGCGTCGTACGCGGCCGGGACCAACGCCCGGGTCTACGGCTGGGGGCGCACCAGCTCCACCAGCGACGAGATCTCCGAGTACCTGAAGACGGCGACGCTGCCGATCCAGTCGGACGCCACCTGTGGCACCGCCTGGGGCAGCTACTACGTCCGCGGGCACATGGTCTGCGCGGGCACGCCGGCCACCGGCAGCGACGCCGGCACCACCACCGCCTGCAACGGCGACTCCGGTGGTCCGCTGGTGGTCAACAACCGGATCGTCGGCGTCGTCTCGTGGGGCGTCGAGGACTGCGTGGAGAAGGGCGCCTACGGCGTCTTCACCAAGGTGACGAGCTACGTCGGCGCCACCTACCCGCGCATCGACGACACCGACATCAACGGCGACCACCGCGCCGACCTGTGGGCCCGCAAGAAGTCCACGGGTGTCGGTTACTCCCGGAACTCGCTGAGCTCCAAGTTCGCCGCCCAGGAGGCGTGGGGTGACTGGAGGGGCGTCAACGTCGTCCTCCAGACCGACCTCGACCGTGACGGCTACCAGGACCTCGTCTACCGCGCCACGGACGGGTCCCTGTACTGGGCGCACTACGTGATCTCCAGCGACAGCTGGGCCACCAAGCGGCTCAGCACCGGCTGGAAGTCCGTCCGCCAGATCGTCACCCCCGGTGACGTGACCGGCGACTACCTGCCCGACCTGCTGATGGTGGACTCGGCGGGCGTGCTGTGGACCTACCCGGGCAAGGGCAACGGCACCTTCTCGGCCCGTCTGAAGACGGGCACGGGCTGGGCCGGGTTCGACGTCCTGCGCGGCCACGGCGACTTCACCGGTGACGGCCGCACGGACCTCGTGGCCCGTGTCCGCTCCACCGGCGACCTGTACCTGTACAAGGGCACCGGCAAGGCCGGCTCCGGCTCCTTCACGGGCCGGACCAAGCTGGCCACGTGGAAGAGCACCACGTACAACGCGATCGTCACGGTCGGGGACGTCAGCGGCGACGGGAAGGCGGACCTGCTGGCCCGCACCCCGAGCGGCACGATGTACCTGTACCGGGGCACCGGCCGCAACGCCGCGCCGTTCTTCTCGGCACGGCTGTCCATGGGCACGGGTTACCAGCAGTACGACGTGCTGGGCTGAGCCCGCCGCACGTCCGCAGGACCGCGAGGTGGCCCCGGGAATGTCTCCCGGGGCCACCCCCGTTTTGGGAGACGGCCCCCGTCCTGGCAGACTGGTACGTCGGCCCCGGTTCACGCTCCCGCATCCCGCGGGCGGCGACCCGGCGCCCTCCCGAAACCTAGGAGACACCTTGAAGCGCGACATCCACCCCGAGTACGTCGAGACGCAGGTCAGCTGCACCTGCGGCGCGTCGTTCACCACCCGCAGCACGATCTCCAGCGGCAACATCCGCGCCGAGGTCTGCTCCGAGTGCCACCCGTTCTACACGGGCAAGCAGAAGATCCTCGACACCGGTGGCCGTGTGGCCCGCTTCGAGGCCCGCTTCGGCAAGGCTGCCGGCTCCAAGAAGTAGCGAGCACCGATTCGCCGGTCCACGGCCGCGCCCCCGCCCGGGGGCAGGCCGGGACCGGCGTTTTTGGTCGCCCGCCCCTTCACCCACGTACCAGCAGGAGCCCACCATGTTCGAGGCCGTCGAGGAACTCGTCGCCGAGCACGCCGACCTGGAGAAGAAGCTCGCCGACCCGTCGGTCCACGCCGACCAGGCCAACGCGCGCAAGCTGAACAAGCGCTACGCCGAACTCACCCCGATCGTCGCCACGTACCGCTCCTGGAAGCAGACCGGCGGCGACATCGAGGCCGCGCGCGAACTGGCCGCCGACGACCCGGACTTCGCCGCCGAGGTCAAGGACCTCGAGCAGCAGCGCGAGGAGCTCACCGAGAAGCTGCGGCTGCTGCTGGTCCCGCGTGACCCCAGCGACGACAAGGACGTCATCCTCGAGATCAAGGCGGGCGCCGGCGGCGACGAGTCCGCCCTGTTCGCGGGCGACCTGCTGCGCATGTACCTGCGCTACGCCGAGCGCGTCGGCTGGAAGACCGAGATCATCGACGCCACCGAGTCCGAGCTGGGCGGCTACAAGGACGTCCAGGTCGCGGTGAAGTCCCGCGGGCAGACCGAGCCCGGCCAGGGCGTGTGGGCCCGGCTGAAGTACGAGGGCGGCGTGCACCGCGTGCAGCGCGTGCCGGCCACCGAGTCGCAGGGCCGCATCCACACCTCCGCCGCGGGCGTCCTGGTGACCCCGGAGGCCGAGGAGGTCGACGTGGAGATCAACCCGAACGACCTGCGCATCGACGTCTACCGTTCGTCCGGCCCCGGCGGGCAGTCGGTGAACACCACCGACTCCGCCGTGCGCATCACGCACCTCCCGACCGGCGTCGTCGCCTCCTGCCAGAACGAGAAGAGCCAGCTGCAGAACAAGGAGCAGGCCCTGCGTATCCTGCGCTCCAGGCTCCTCGCCATGGCGCAGGAGGAGGCGGAGCGCGAGGCCGCCGACGCGCGCCGCAGCCAGGTCCGCACCGTCGACCGCTCCGAGAAGATCCGGACGTACAACTATCCGGAGAACCGCATCTCGGACCACCGCGTCGGCTTCAAGGCGTACAACCTGGACCAGGTCCTGGACGGCGACCTCGACGCGGTGATCCAGGCCTGCGTCGACGCGGACTCGGCCGCCAAGCTCGCCGCCGCCTAAGCACCCGAAGACAGTCCGGAGGACCAGTGAACCTGCTGCTCGCCGAGGTGGCCCAGGCCACCCAGCGGCTCGCCGACGCGGGCGTGCCCTCGCCGCGCACCGACGCGGAGGAGCTCGCCGCGTTCGTGCACGGCGTCAAGCGCGGCGAGCTGCACACGGTCAAGGACACGGACTTCGACGCCCGCTACTGGGAGGTCATCGCCCGCCGCGAGGCCCGCGAGCCGCTCCAGCACATCACCGGACGGGCGTACTTCCGCTACCTGGAGCTCCAGGTCGGCCCCGGCGTCTTCGTGCCCCGCCCGGAGACCGAGTCGGTCGTCGGCTGGGCCATAGACGCGGTGCGCGCCATGGACGTGGTCGAGCCGTGCATCGTCGACCTGTGCACCGGCTCCGGCGCGATCGCCCTCGCCCTCGCCCAGGAGGTCCCCCGCTCCCGCGTGTACGCCGTGGAGCTGTCCGAGGACGCCCTCAGGTGGACCCGCAAGAACATGGAGGGGTCCAGGGTCGAACTGCGCCAGGGCGACGCCCTGACGGCCTTCCCGGACCTCGACGGCCAGGTCGACCTGGTGGTCTCCAACCCGCCGTACATCCCGCTCACCGAGTGGGAGTACGTCGCCCCCGAGGCCCGCGACTACGACCCCGAACTGGCCCTGTTCTCCGGCGAGGACGGACTCGAACTGATCCGCGGCCTGGAGCGCACCGCGCACCGGCTGCTGCGCCCCGGCGGCGTGGTCGTCGTCGAGCACGCCGACACCCAGGGCGGCCAGGTGCCGTGGATCTTCGCCGAGGACCGCGGCTGGACCGACGCGGCAGACCACCCCGATCTCAACAACCGCCCCCGGTTCGCCACCGCCCGCAAGGCGCTGCCGTGACCGTCCTGGCGCATACTTCATCCCCCCAGCAGCACCCGTACGAGGAGGCCCGCTAAATGGCTCGGCGATACGACACCAACGACGCGACCGACCGCGCGACCGGTCTGCGTGAAGCCGCGTCCGCCGTGCGCCGGGGCGAGCTCGTGGTGCTGCCGACGGACACCGTGTACGGCATCGGCGCCGACGCCTTCACCGCGGACGCCGTCGCCGACCTGCTCCAGGCCAAGGGCCGCGGCCGCAACATGCCCACGCCCGTCCTCATCGGCTCCCCGAACACCCTGCACGGCCTGGTCACGGACTTCTCCGAGATGGCCTGGGAGCTGGTCGACGCCTTCTGGCCGGGCGCGCTGACCCTGGTCGCCCGCCACCAGCCGTCCCTCCAGTGGGACCTCGGCGACACCCGCGGCACGGTCGCGGTGCGCATGCCCCTGCACCCGGTCGCCATCGAGCTGCTCACCGAGGTCGGCCCGATGGCCGTGTCCTCCGCCAACCTCACCGGCCACCCGGCGCCGGAGAACTGCGACGCCGCGCAGGAGATGCTCGGCGACTCCGTCTCCGTGTACCTGGACGGCGGTCCCACCCCGGGCAACGTGCCGTCCTCCATCGTCGACGTCACCCGCCCGGTGCCCGTGCTGCTGCGCGAGGGCGCGCTCTCGCCCGACGAGCTGCGCAAGGTGGTACCCGATCTCGAGGTGGCGAATTGACGGCCCCTGAGGCGGGGCGTGGCATAGGCAACGGGGAACGGGCAGCGGAGATCACGACCACCTTCGTGGGGCTCCCGCGCGACACCTTCCGGATCCTCCACGTCAGCACCGGAAACGTGTGCCGCTCGCCCATCACCGAACGGCTGACCCGGCATTTCGTGCACCAGCGCCTGGGCGTCCTCGGCGGCGGTCTCGTCGTCGAGAGCGCCGGCACCTGGGGCCACGAGGGCGCCCCCATGGAGTCCCACGCGGAGACCGTCCTCGCGGAGTACGGCGCGGACGCCTCCGGCTTCACCGGCCGGGAGCTGCTCGACGAGCACGTCATCCGCGCCGACCTCGTGCTGACCGCGACCCGCGACCACCGCGCCCAGGTCATCTCCATGGGCCACTCGGCGGGCCTGCGCACCTTCACGCTCAAGGAGTTCACCCGCCTGGTGAACGCCATCGACCCGGCCACCCTGCCGCCCCTGGAGGACGGCCTGGTCGTCCGCGCCCGCGCCCTGGTCCGCGCCGCCGCCGCGCTGCGCGGCTGGCTGCTGGCGCCCACCGCCGAGGCCGACGAGGTGCACGACCCGTACGGCGCCCCGCTGACCTTCTTCCGGTCGATCGGCGACGAGATACACCAGGCGCTGGACCCCGTGGTCACGGCGCTGACCGGAGTGCCCGCGCGGACCTGAGCGCCGGGCGGCGCCCGCGGGGCGGATGCAAGAACTCGGGCGCACCGGGACGGGCGGGCCTACATTGGTCCTACGTCAGTGCCGACGTCCGGGAGTCCACCATGACGGTCACCCCTGCGGTCGAGGCCGATGTCCTGCGCCGGCAGGACCCCGAGCTCGCCGAGGTGCTGCTCGGGGAGCGCGAGCGGCAGGCGACCACGCTCCAGCTGATCGCCGCCGAGAACTTCATGTCGCCCGCGGTGCTGGCCGCCCTGGGCTCACCGCTGGCCAACAAGTACGCCGAGGGCTACCCGGGCAACCGGCACCACGGCGGCTGCGAGATCGTCGACGTGGCCGAACGGCTCGCCGTGGACCGCGCCAAGGCGCTGTTCGGCGCCGAGCACGCCAACGTCCAGGCGCACTCCGGCTCCTCCGCGGTGCTCGCCGCCTACGCCGTCCTGCTGCGCCCCGGCGACACCGTCCTCGCCCTCGGCCTGCCCTACGGCGGCCATCTCACCCACGGCTCCCCGGTCAACTTCTCGGGGCGCTGGTTCGACTTCGTCGGCTACGGGGTGGACGCGGAGAGCGGCCTGATCGACCACGAGCAGGTCCGCGCCCTGGCCCGCACCCATCGCCCCAAGGCGATCGTGTGCGGCTCCATCTCCTATCCGCGCCACATCGACTACGCCTTCTTCCGCGAGGTCGCCGACGAGGTGGGCGCCTACCTGATCGCGGACGCGGCGCACCCCATGGGGCTCGTCGCCGGGGGAGCGGCGCCCAGCCCGGTGCCGTACGCGGACATCGTGTGCGCGACCACGCACAAGGTGCTGCGGGGGCCGCGCGGCGGGATGCTGCTGTGCGGCACGGAGCTGGCCGAGCGGCTGGACCGGGCGGTGTTCCCCTTCACCCAGGGCGGGGCGCAGATGCACACCATCGCCGCCAAGGCCGTCGCCTTCGGGGAGGCGGCCACCCCCGGCTTCGCCGCGTACGCCCACCAGGTCGTCACCAACGCGCGGGCGCTGGCCGCCGCGCTCGCCGCCGAGGGCCTGACCGTCACCACAGGGGGCACCGACACCCACCTGATCACCGCCGACCCGGCCCCGCTCGGCGTCGACGGGCGCACCGCGCGCGGCCGGCTGGCGGCGGCGGGCATGGTCCTGGACTCCTGTGCGCTGCCTCACGACGACGCCCGGGGCCTCAGGCTGGGCACGGCGGCCGTCACCACGCAGGGCATGGGGACGGGGGAGATGACGCTGGTCGCCGGGATGCTGGCGAGCGTGCTGCGCGGCGGCACGGACCCCGCACGGGCCCGGGAGGACGTCCGCGACCTGGTCGCGGCCTTCCCTCCGTACCCCCGCTGAGCCCGTCCCCGGCCACTTCGCGGGCCCGTCCGTGCAACCATCGTCACCACCCGGCAGTCCCCACTCGTATCCGCCCCTCGCTAGGGTGTGGGGCTGTGAAGGCCAGCGAGATCTGTGGGGAAGCCCGTGCGTGAATACCTGCTGACGCTCTGCATCACGGCCGCGGTGACGTACCTCCTGACGGGACCGGTGCGGAAGTTCGCGATCGTGGCGGGGGCGATGCCGGAGATCCGGGCACGTGACGTGCACCGGGAGCCCACTCCGCGGCTCGGCGGGATCGCGATGTTCTTCGGCCTGTGCGCCGGTCTGCTGGTCGCCGACCACCTGACCAACCTGAACACGCTCTTCGAGAAGTCCAACGAACCACGGGCGCTGCTCTCCGGGGCCGCGCTGATCTGGCTGATCGGCGTCCTGGACGACAAGTTCGAGATCGACGCGCTGATCAAGCTGGGCGGACAGATGATCGCCGCCGGCGTGATGGTCATGCAGGGTCTGACGATCCTGTGGCTGCCCATCCCCGGTGTCGGCTCGGTCGCGCTCACCCAGTGGCAGGGCACGCTCCTCACCGTCGCCCTGGTGGTCATCACGATCAACGCGGTCAACTTCGTCGACGGACTGGACGGCCTCGCGGCCGGCATGGTCTGCATCGCGGCGGCGGCGTTCTTCCTGTACGCCTACCGCATCTGGTACTCGTACGGCATCGAGGCGGCCGCCCCGGCGACGCTGTTCGCGGCGATCCTGATGGGCATGTGCCTGGGCTTCCTGCCGCACAACATGCACCCCGCGCGGATCTTCATGGGCGACTCCGGCTCGATGCTCATCGGGCTGGTGCTGGCCGCCGGCGCGATCTCCGTGACCGGGCAGGTGGACCCGGACGCGCTGAAGCTGTTCGCCGGTTCGGAGAAGGAGGCCGTGCACCAGACGGTGCCGGTCTACATCCCGCTGCTGCTGCCGCTGACCATCATCGCGGTGCCGGCCGCCGACCTGATCCTGGCGATCGTGCGGCGCACCTGGCGCGGCCAGTCGCCGTTCGCCGCGGACCGGGGGCATCTGCACCACCGGCTGCTGGAGATCGGCCACTCGCACAGCAGGGCCGTGCTGATCATGTACTTCTGGTCGGCGCTGATCGCCTTCGGCGCCCTGGCGTACTCGGTGAACTCGGCCTCGATGTGGATCGTGCTGAGTGTGGTGATCCTCTCGACGATCGGTCTGGTGCTGCTCCTGTTGCCGCGCTTCACCCCGCGCGCCCCGCGCTGGGCGGAGGCGTTCGTGCCGCCGCGCTACCGGCGCGGGAGGGCCACGGAGGCCGACGTCCCGGAGACCGCCGCCCCGGCCGCCGCGGAGGCGGGCGCGCAGGCCGTGGAGGGGGCTCAGGAGGCCGCTGCCGGGGACCGTACGCCCGTGGCGGCCGGTGTCTCCGGCGTCAACGGCGCGAGCGCCGTGGGACCCCGCGCACGCCTGGCCGACCGGTCACGCTCAAGGTAAGAATTCGACTAGAGCATTGCCAAGTCGTGGGGGATCGATGGGGCGGAGTTGGGTGCAGCAACCGCCCCAATATCAGACATAAGGGTTCGGCGCACGCTCGGGGGTGCAGGTTCGCCCTCATGTGTGACTCCATGCACACCGTTCAGGTAAAGACTGCATCAAATAGTTTGTGATACCGTTCACGAGTCCCCGGAGAGAGCCGCCGAGTCGTCCTCTAGACGGCTCACCGGTGCGGTGAAATCGCACCAGGCCCGGGGGTTTACGCTCGTCCATGACGACACCACGCCCCCTGTGAATTGCGGAGTTGCCGCCATGCCGTCCAATGACGCCCGGAACCTTCTGCAGTGCGCTGTGCCCACAGCGGCTGCGGGAGCGATCACCGTCGCCGTCAGCGGTGCGGTCGCGGGCGGCAAGGGTGCGCTCGGTGCGGCTGTCGGCGCGGTCCTGGCCATCCTGTTCATGGGGATCGGCCTCTACGTCCTGCAGCGCACGGCGAAATCGCTTCCGCAGCTGTTCCAGGCCATGGGGCTGATGCTGTACGTCGCCCAGTTGCTGCTGCTGCTGATCTTCGTCGGCGTCTTCAAGGACACCTCCCTCTTCAACCCCCGGACGTTCGCGGCCTCGCTCGTCGTCGCGACGGTCGTCTGGATGGCCGCCCAGGCCCGCGCGCACATGAAGGCCAAGATCTTCTATGTCGATCCGGATGCGGAGAAGAACGAGAAGTCCGAGAAGACGGGGCCGTCGTCGTGACGGGTAGGGGCGCGATAAAGAGCCGTGGGAACTCCTGCTATCGTCCGGTGCCAACTGCGGCATCGCGGGCGCGGGCATCCGATCTGACGCCTGCTCATTCGCGAGGCTTGATGCCCCCCAGCCGCCCCCACATCCGTAACACCTGTCCGGTGCCGACCCGCGGCCCTGCGCCGCGCCGACACAACGAGGTTGCCGTACCTATGCGTCACGCCGAAGGAGCCCGCGGTGAGTGCTGACCAGACCCAGCTCGCCTTTGACTGGAGTTGTCGGATCATGTCCGACAACGGGTGTGGCTTTCCGGCTCCGGGCCTGCACTCGTTCCTCTTCAAGCCGATCGCCACGGTCGGGGGGTTCGAGTTCAACAAGGTGATGCTGCTCGCCCTCCTCACCACCCTCGTCGTCGTCAGCTTCTTCTACGCGGCGTTCGGCAAGGCCAAGGTGGTGCCGGGGAAGCTGCAGATGGTCGGTGAGGCCGGCTACGACTTCGTCCGCCGCGGCATCGTCTACGAGACCCTGGGCAAGAAGGAGGGCGAGAAGTACGTCCCCTTCATGGTCTCGCTGTTCTTCTTCATCTGGATCATGAACATCTGGTCCGTGATCCCGCTGGCCCAGTTCCCGGTCTCCTCGATCATCGCCTACCCGATGGTCCTGGCCGCGATCGTCTACATCACCTGGGTCGCGCTGACCTTCAAGCGCCACGGTTTCGTGGGCGCCTTCAAGAACTTCACCGGCTACGACAAGTCGCTGGGCGCCGTCCTGCCGCTCGTCATGGTCATCGAGTTCTTCTCCAACCTGCTGGTCCGCCCCTTCACGCACGCGGTCCGACTGTTCGCGAACATGTTCGCGGGTCACCTGATGCTGGTGATGTTCACCGTCGCCTCCTGGTACCTGCTGAACGGCTGGATGATCCCGGCGGCCGGCGTCTCCTTCGCCATGACGATGGCCATGATCGTCTTCGAGCTTTTCGTGCAGGCCGTCCAGGCGTACGTCTTCGTACTGCTGGCCTGCTCGTACATCCAGGGCGCTCTGGCCGAGCACCACTGAGCCCCTACCGCCCCACAGCCCCAGATCGTCCGGTGGCCAACCCCCGCCGGTCCATGAAAGAGAAGGAAGAATCAGCATGGCTGCCACTGAGACCCTCGCCGCTGTCTCCGGTTCGCTCGGCTCCATCGGCTACGGCCTCGCCGCCATCGGCCCCGGCATCGGCGTCGGCATCATCTTCGGTAACGGCACCCAGGCCCTGGCCCGCCAGCCCGAGGCCGCCGGCCTGATCCGTGCCAACCAGATCCTCGGCTTCGCCTTCTGTGAGGCGCTCGCCCTCATCGGCATCGTTATGCCGTTCGTGTTCGGTAAGTAATCACTCCTTACCCGGCACGTTTCGACGAAAGGCACTGATGTGATCGCCAACCTGGTACAGCTGGCGGCCGAGGAGGAGCAGAACCCGCTCCTTCCTCCGGGCCCCGAGCTGCTCGTCGGCACCATCGCCTTCGCCATCGTGTTCTTCTTCTTCTGGAAGAAGCTGCTCCCGAACATCAACAAGGTTCTGGAGGAGCGCCGCGCGGCGATCGAAGGCGGTATCGAAGAGGCCGAGGCCATGAAGGTCGAGGCCCAGAGCGTCCTGGAGCAGTACAAGGCCCAGCTCGCCGAGGCCCGGCACGAGGCCGCGCGTCTGCGCCAGGAGGCGCAGGAGCAGGGCGCCGCGCTCATCGCCGAGATGCGCGCGGAAGGCCAGCGCCAGCGCGAGGAGATCGTCGCCGCCGGCCACGCCCAGATCGAGGCCGACCGCAAGGCCGCGGCCTCCGCGCTGCGCCAGGACGTCGGCAAGCTCGCCACCGAACTGGCCGGCAAGCTCGTCGGCGAGTCCCTCGAGGACCACGCCCGGCAGAGCCGTGTGATCGACCGCTTCCTCGACGAGCTCGACCAGAAGGCAGAGGCCGCACGATGAACGGAGCGAGCCGCGAGGCCCTGGCAGCCGCACGCGAGCGTCTCGACGCGCTGACGGACTCCACGTCCGTGGACGCGGCCGTGCTCGCCGACGAGCTGGCCGCCGTCACCGCGCTGCTCGACCGCGAGGTGTCGCTGCGTCGGGTCCTCACCGACCCGGCGCAGGCCGGTGAGGCCAAGGCCGACCTGGCACGGCGCCTGCTCGGCTCACAGGTCAGCGGCACCACCGTCGACCTGGTGGCCGGCCTGGTGCGCTCCCGCTGGTCGCAGTCCCGCGACCTGGTGGACGCGCTCGAGGAACTGGCGGACATCGCCGACCTCACCGCCGCCCAGAAGTCGGGCGCGCTCGACAGCGTCGAGGACGAGCTGTTCCGGTTCGGCCGGATCGTCGCCTCCGACACCCAGCTGCGCGCGGCCCTCACCAACCGGTCCGCGACCGCCTCCGCCAAGCGCGAGCTGCTGAGCAGCCTGCTCGGCGGGCGCGCCAACGAGACCACGGTGCGTCTGGTGACGCGCCTGGTGACCGCGCCGCGTGGACGTAGCCTGGAGTCGGGACTCGAGTCCCTGTCCAAGCTCGCCGCGGACCGCCGGGACCGCATGGTGGCCGTCGTCACCTCCGCGGTGCCGCTCAGCGACCGGCAGAAGCAGCGCCTGGGCGACGCCCTGGCGAAGCTCTACGGCCGCCGGATGCACCTCAACCTCGACGTCGACCCCGAGGTCGTCGGCGGGATGCGGGTGCAGGTCGGTGACGAGGTCATCAACGGCTCCCTGGCGGACCGGCTCGAGGACGCGGGCCGCCGTCTGGCGGGCTGAGCACCACATTCTTCATAAGCAGTACATACTTACGGCCCTGGTTGGGCCGTGCAGAGGATTCACCTCCTGTAGGGGGGAGTCCCCATCCCCCCCAAGTGAAACTTCGGGCCCAACAAGGAGAGCAGGGAACTCAGATGGCGGAGCTCACGATCCGGCCGGAGGAGATCCGGGACGCGCTGGAGAACTTCGTCCAGTCGTACAAGCCGGACGCGGCCTCGCGCGAGGAGGTCGGTACGGTCACCCTGGCCGGCGACGGCATCGCGAAGGTCGAGGGCCTGCCCTCGGCCATGGCCAACGAGCTGCTGAAGTTCGAGGACGGCACCCTCGGCCTCGCCCTCAACCTCGAGGAGCGAGAGATCGGTGCCATCGTCCTCGGTGAGTTCAGCGGCATCGAGGAGGGCCAGCCGGTCACCCGCACCGGCGAGGTGCTGTCCGTCGCCGTCGGCGAGGGCTACCTCGGCCGTGTGGTCGACCCGCTCGGCAACCCGATCGACGGCCTCGGCGAGATCGACACCGAGGGCCGCCGCGCCCTCGAACTGCAGGCCCCCACGGTCATGCAGCGCAAGTCGGTGCACGAGCCGATGGAGACGGGCTACAAGGCCGTCGACGCCATGACCCCGATCGGCCGTGGTCAGCGTCAGCTGATCATCGGCGACCGCCAGACCGGCAAGACCGCGCTGGCCGTCGACACGATCATCAACCAGCGTGACAACTGGCGTTCCGGCGACCCGAAGAAGCAGGTCCGCTGCATCTACGTCGCCATCGGCCAGAAGGGCTCCACCATCGCGTCGGTCCGCCGCGCGCTGGAGGAGAACGGCGCGCTGGAGTACACGACCATCGTCGCCGCCCCGGCGTCCGACCCGGCCGGCTTCAAGTACCTGGCGCCGTACACCGGCTCGGCCATCGGCCAGCACTGGATGTACCAGGGCAAGCACGTCCTGATCATCTTCGACGACCTGTCGAAGCAGGCCGACGCCTACCGCGCCGTGTCGCTGCTGCTGCGCCGCCCGCCGGGCCGCGAGGCCTACCCGGGTGACGTCTTCTACCTGCACTCCCGTCTGCTGGAGCGCTGCGCGAAGCTCTCCGACGACATGGGCGCCGGCTCGATGACCGGTCTGCCGATCGTCGAGACGAAGGCCAACGACGTCTCGGCGTTCATCCCGACCAACGTCATCTCCATCACCGACGGCCAGTGCTTCCTGGAGTCGGACCTCTTCAACGCCGGTCAGCGCCCCGCGCTGAACGTCGGTATCTCCGTCTCCCGAGTCGGCGGTTCCGCCCAGCACAAGGCGATGAAGCAGGTCTCCGGCCGTCTGCGCGTGGACCTCGCCCAGTTCCGTGAGCTCGAGGCGTTCGCCGCCTTCGGCTCCGACCTGGACGCGGCCTCCAAGGCGCAGCTGGAGCGCGGTCAGCGCATGGTCGAGCTGCTGAAGCAGGACCAGTACCAGCCGATGTCGACCGAGGACCAGGTCGTCTCCGTCTGGGCCGGCACCACCGGCAAGATGGACGACGTGCCGGTCGCGGACATCCGCCGCTTCGAGAAGGAGCTCCTGGAGTACCTGCACCGCAAGGAGCAGGGCCTCATGACCTCCATCCGTGAGGGCGGCAAGATGTCGGACGACACCCTGCAGGCCGTGGCCGACGCGATCGCCGAGTTCAAGAAGCAGTTCGAGACGAGCGACGGCAAGCTGCTCGGCGAGGACGCCCCGTCCGCCGCCAAGTGACGTAAGGAAGGGACCTGACTCATGGGAGCTCAGCTCCGGGTCTACAAGCGTCGCATCCGATCCGTCACCGCGACCAAGAAGATCACCAAGGCGATGGAGATGATCGCCGCCTCGCGCGTCGTCAAGGCGCAGCGCAAGGTGGCGGCCTCCACGCCGTACGCGCAGGAACTCACCCGCGCGGTCACGGCGGTCGGAACCGGGTCGAACACCAAGCACCCGCTCACCACGGAGGCGGACAACCCGACCCGTGCCGCGGTCCTGCTCCTCACGAGCGACCGCGGCCTGGCCGGCGCCTTCAACGCCAACGCCATCAAGGCGGCGGAGCAGCTGACCGAGCGCCTCGAGCGCGAGGGCAAGCAGGTCGACACGTACATCGTCGGCCGGCGCGGTGTGGCCCACTACAACTTCCGTGAGCGCAAGATCGCGGAGGCGTTCACCGGCTTCACCGACGAGCCCTCGTACGCGGACGCCAAGAAGGTCGCGGCGCCGCTGATCGAGGCCATCCAGGCGGAGACGGCGGACGGCGGCGTGGACGAACTCCACATCGTCTACACCGAGTTCGTCTCGATGATGACGCAGACGGCGGTCGGCTCCCGGCTGCTGCCGCTGCGCCTCGACGAGGCGGCCGCGGAGACCGCCACCAAGGGCGAGATCCTGCCGCTGTACGACTTCGAGCCCTCGGCGGAGGACGTCCTCGACGCGCTGCTGCCGCGGTACGTGGAGAGCCGGATCTACAACGCGCTGCTCCAGTCGGCCGCTTCGAAGCACGCCGCCACGCGGCGTGCGATGAAGTCGGCCACCGACAACGCGGGCGAGCTGATCAACACGCTCTCCCGTCTTGCCAACGCGGCCCGCCAGGCCGAAATCACCCAGGAAATCAGCGAGATCGTCGGTGGCGCCAGTGCCCTGGCCGACGCGACCGCGGGGAGTGACAACTAATGACCACCACTGTTGAGACCGCGACGGCTACGGGCCGCGTCGCCCGGGTCATCGGCCCGGTCGTCGACGTGGAGTTCCCCGTCGACGCCATGCCGGACATCTACAACGCCCTGCACGTCCAGGTCGCCGACCCGGCCAAGGAGGGCGAGCTCAAGACGCTGACCCTCGAGGTCGCGCAGCACCTCGGTGACGGCCTGGTCCGCACCATCTCCATGCAGCCCACCGACGGTCTGGTCCGCCAGGCCCCGGTGACCGACACGGGCGCCGCCATCTCCGTGCCGGTCGGCGACTTCACCACCGGCAAGGTGTTCAACACCCTCGGTGAGGTGCTGAACGTCGACGAGGAGTACACGGGCGAGCGCTGGCCGATCCACCGCAAGGCGCCGAACTTCGACGAGCTCGAGTCGAAGACCGAGATGTTCGAGACCGGCGTCAAGGTCATCGACCTGCTGACCCCGTACGTCAAGGGCGGCAAGATCGGTCTGTTCGGCGGCGCCGGCGTCGGCAAGACGGTGCTCATCCAGGAGATGATCTACCGCGTCGCCAACAACCACGACGGCGTGTCGGTGTTCGCCGGTGTCGGTGAGCGCACCCGTGAGGGCAACGACCTCATCGACGAGATGAGCGAGTCGGGCGTCATCGACAAGACCGCGCTGGTCTTCGGCCAGATGGACGAGCCCCCGGGCACCCGTCTGCGCGTGGCCCTGGCCGGTCTGACCATGGCGGAGTACTTCCGCGATGTGCAGAAGCAGGACGTGCTGTTCTTCATCGACAACATCTTCCGCTTCACCCAGGCCGGTTCCGAGGTGTCGACCCTGCTCGGCCGTATGCCCTCCGCGGTGGGCTACCAGCCGAACCTGGCCGACGAGATGGGTCTCCTCCAGGAGCGCATCACCTCGACCCGTGGTCACTCGATCACCTCGATGCAGGCGATCTACGTCCCCGCGGACGACCTGACCGACCCGGCCCCGGCCACCACCTTCGCCCACCTCGACGCGACGACGGTGCTCTCCCGTCCGATCTCGGAGAAGGGCATCTACCCGGCCGTGGACCCGCTGGACTCGACGTCCCGCATCCTGGACCCGCGCTACATCGCGCAGGACCACTACGACGCGGCCATGCGCGTGAAGAACATCCTGCAGAAGTACAAGGACCTGCAGGACATCATCGCGATCCTCGGTATCGACGAGCTCGGCGAGGAGGACAAGCTCGTCGTCCACCGTGCCCGTCGCGTGGAGCGCTTCCTGTCCCAGAACACCCACGTCGCCAAGCAGTTCACCGGCGTCGACGGGTCGGACGTCCCGCTGGACGAGTCGATCGCGGCCTTCAACGCGATCTGCGACGGCGAGTACGACCACTTCCCGGAGCAGGCGTTCTTCATGTGCGGTGGCATCGAGGACCTGAAGAAGAACGCGAAGGAGCTGGGCGTCTCCTGACCCCCGCGCTCTGACGTGAGCCGAACGGCTCACCCTTGAGGGGGCGGGCACGTCCCGCCCCCTCTGCCACGCCCACTAGACTTGTAACCAACACCCGGCACTACCGCCGGGTGGTGACCCGAGGAGCCACCTTGGCTGCTGAGCTGCACGTCGCGCTGGTCGCGGCCGACCGAGAGGTCTGGTCCGGCGAGGCCACCCTGGTCGTCGCGCGCACCACGTCCGGCGACATCGGCGTCATGCCCGGTCACCAGCCGCTGCTCGGTGTGCTGGAGTCGGGCCCGGTGACCATTCGCACGCCCGAGGGCGGGACGGTCGTCGCCGCGGTGCACGGCGGATTCATCTCGTTCGCGGACAACAAGCTGTCCCTGCTGGCCGAGGTCGCCGAGCTGTCGGACGAGATCGACGTCCAGCGCGTGGAGCAGGACCTCGCCCGCGCGAAGGCGGAGGACGACGCCGAGGCCCAGCGCGCCGCGGACGTCCGTCTGCGGGCGGCGACGGCGGGGCGCTGATCCCGGCGACGGTGAGATGACGTCACTCAGCCGCGGCCGGCACCGGAGCGATCCGGAGCCGGTCGCGGCTGAGGCAGATCTGGATGATTTTTCCGTTCCGTTACCTAGGAGACGAGGAGGTCGGTGCCGATGGTCCTCGCTCTGACTGTGTGCGGAATCGTCGTGGCCCTCGTGGTGGTGGGGCTCTTCGTCTTCGGCCTGCGGCGTCGGCTCATCCAGCGGTCGGGCGGCACCTTCGACTGCAGTCTGCGCTGGGACGCGCCCGAGAAGGGCGACTCCGGCGGCAAGGGCTGGGCCTACGGGGTGGCGCGCTACAACGGCGACCGGGTCGAGTGGTTCCGGGTGTTCTCCTACGCCCCGCGCCCGCGCCGCGTCCTGGAGCGCTCCGCGATCGAGGTGGCCGGCCGCCGCGTCCCTGAGGGCGAGGAGGAGCTGGCGCTGCTGTCCGACGCGGTGATCCTCGCGTGTGTCCACCGGGGCACGCGGCTGGAGCTCGCGATGAGCGAGGACGCCCTGACCGGCTTCCTCGCCTGGCTGGAGGCGGCGCCCCCGGGCCAGCGGGTGAACGTGGCCTGATCGTCCGATCTGCTGAAGCACATCGCCCCTCCTCCCGGACCGGGAAGAGGGGCGATCGCTTGTGCCGGGTGCGGAGGGGTTACCTCAGTCCGGCGTCCACGGCGGAGGCCAGCTCACCGTTGGCGGTGTCGCCGCTGAACTCCCAGTAGAAGGCGCCGCCGAGGCCCTGGGACTTGGCCCACGCCATCTTGGAGTTGATGGTGGCGGGGGTGTCGTAGGACCACCAGTTGGTGCCGCAGTGGGCGTACGCGGTGCCGCCGACGGTGCCGGTGGCCGGGCAGCTGTTCTTCAGGATCTTGTAGTCCTCGATGCCCGCCTCGTACGTGCCGGGCGCGGCGCCCGTCGCGGTGCCGCCGGGGGCGGACTGGGTGACGCCGGTCCAGCCGCGGCCGTAGAAGCCGATGCCGAGCAGGAGCTTCTTGGACGGGACGCCCTTGGCCTTCAGCTTGGCGATGGCGTCGGCCGAGTTGAAGCCGGCCTGCGGGATGCCCGGGTACGACGTCAGCGGCGAGTGCGGGGCCGTCGGACCCTGCGCGTTGAAGGCGCCGAAGTAGTCGTACGTCATCACGTTGTACCAGTCGAGGTACTGGGCGGCGCCGCCGTAGTCGGCCGCGTCGATCTTGCCGCCGTTGGAGCCGTCCGCCGTGATGGCCGCGGTGACCAGGTAGTTGGACCCGAACTCGGCGCGCAGCGCCTGCATCAGGGTGCGGAAGGCCGCCGGGCCGCTGCTGTCACAGGTGAGACCGCAGGCGTTCGGGTACTCCCAGTCGATGTCGATGCCGTCGAAGACGTCGGCCCAGCGCGGGTCCTCCACGACCTGCTTGCAGGAGCGGGCGAACGCGGCGGCGTTCTGCGCGGCCTGTCCGAAGCCGCCGGAGTAGGTCCAGCCGCCGAAGGAGTACAGCACCTTGATGTGCGGGTACTTGGCCTTCAGCTGGCGCAGCTGGTTGAAGTTGCCGCGCAGCGGCTGGTCCCAGGTGTCGGCCTGCCCGCTGACGGACTGGTCGGCGGTGTACGCCTTGTCGTAGGCGGCGTAGGTGTCGTCGACCGTGCACTGGCCGTTCTTCACGTTGCCGAAGGCGTAGTTGATGTGGGTGATCTTCGAGGCGGTGCCCGAGGTCACCAGGTTCTTGACGTGGTAGTTGCGGCCGTAGACGCCCCACTCGGTGAAGTAGCCGAGCTTCACCTTGTCGCCCGGGGGCGGCTCGGTGGAGCCTCCGCCGGTGGTGCGCACCGCGCGGGCGCCGCTGACCGGGCCGAGCTGGTCGGCGGTGTCACGGGCCTGGACGGTGTACGAGTAGTCGGTGCCGGCGGTGAGACCGGTGTCCGTGTAGGAGGTGGCGGTCACGGTGGCGACCTTGGCGCCGTCGCGCAGCACGTCGTAGTTCTTGACGCCCTTGTCGTCGGTGGCCGCGCTCCAGGACAGCTTCACCGAGGTGTTGGTGATGTCCGAGGCGGACGGGGTGCCGGGGGCGCTGGGCGGGTTGTCACCGGGGTCGGTGGAGCCGCCGTCGCAGCTGCCGCCGTTGAGCTTGCAGTTGGCGGGGGAGCCGGGGCCGGCGCCGTTGAAGCCGAAGCTGACGGACGCGCCGGGGGCGAGGGTGCCGTTCCAGGACTTGTTCTTGGCGGTCCAGTGGGTGCCGGAGGAGGTGACGTCGGCGTCCCAGGCGGAGGTGACCGAGGTGCCGGAGGGGAAGTCCCACTCGACGGTCCAGGAGCTGAGGCTGGTGGTGCCGGTGTTCTTGACGGTCCACTTGCCCTCGAAGCCGGTGCCCCAGTCCTGGGTCTTGACGTAGGTCGCGGTCGCCGATGTCGCCGCCTGGGCGGGGTTCGCGAGGCCGACGAGGCCGGCGAAGGGGAGCACGAGGGTCGCGATTCCGGCCGCGACTCTGTGTCTGAAGCGCATGCCGCGCCTCCTTCTGGGGGATGGGGGCACGACTGAGCCTTCGTGCCCACGGTGCGGCGAGAATAGAAAGGTCTGGACCACGGGTCAAGAGGTCTGGACCACTGTGCGCGGGTCTTTGTCTTCTAAACCTTCACGACGCCTTCAGACGCCCAACTCCTGGGCCAGCACCGCCGCTTGCACCCGGCTGCGCAGCTCCAGCTTCCCCAGCAGCCGGCTGACGTGCGTCTTCACCGTCGCCTCGGCCATGTCCAGGCGCTCCGCTATGGCGGCGTTCGACAGCCCTTCCCCGAGGCACGACAGCACCTCCCGCTCCCTCCGGGTGAGCGCGTCCAGCACCGACGGGTCCGCGGCCGGCCGGGCCGGCTTCGCGGCGAACTCGGCGATCAGGCGCCGGGTCACCGCCGGGGCGACGATCCCCTCGCCGCCCGCCACCGTGCGCACCGCCGCGATCAGGTCCTGCGCCTCGGTGTTCTTCAGCAGGAACCCGGCCGCCCCCGCCCGCAGCGCCCCGAAGACGTACTCGTCCAGGTCGAACGTGGTCAGCACCAGCACGTCCGCGAGGTTCTCCCCGACCACCTTCCGGGTCGCCGACACCCCGTCGAGACGCGGCATCTGCACGTCCATCAGCACCACGTCCGGGCGCAGTTCACGGGCGAGCGCCACCGCCTGCTCGCCGTCGCCCGCCTCGCCCACCACCTCGACGTCCGGCGCGCTGCGCAGGATCAGCACCAGCCCCGCGCGGACGGCGGACTGGTCCTCGGCGACCAGGACCCGGATCATCAGGCTTCTCCTTGTTCGACGTCGGTGACCGGCAGGGTGGCACGCACCACCCACCGCTTGCCCTCGGGGCCGTCCTCCGGGCCCGCCTCGAAGGAGCCGTCCAGCAGGGCGGCCCGCTCCCGCATCCCGACCAGACCGGCCCCCGAGCCCGGCGCACGCGGTCCGTCCCGGTCTCCGTAAGGGCTGGTCACCCGGATCTCCAGGGCGTCGGGCGAACGGTACAGCCGCACCTCCACCCGGCCGGGAGCGGCGTGCTTCAGCGCGTTGGTCAGCGACTCCTGCACGATCCTGTACGCGGCCAGCTCCACCGGCGCGGGCACGGCGCCGTGCTCCGCGTCCAGGGCGACGTCCAGGCCGTTGGCGCGGGCGGTGTCGATCAGGGCGCCGAGACCGTCGAGGGTCGGGGTCGCGGCCGGCTCCCGGTCGTCGGCGCCGTCGCGCAGGATGCCGATGAGCCGTCGCATTTCGGACAGACCTTGGACGCTGTTCTCCCGGATCACCGCGAGCGCGTCCTTCGAGGTCGCCGGGTCGTCCAGGGAGAGCGCGGCGGTGGAGTGGATGGCGATCGCCGAGAGGTGGTTGGCGACCAGGTCGTGCAACTCCCGCGCCATGCGCGAGCGTTCCGCGGTGACCGCCTGCACCCGGTCCATCTCCGCGAGCAGCGCGGTCTGTTCGGCCTGGAGACGGGCGGCGTCGGCGGCGTCCCGGTGGTTGCGCACGATCAGCCCGGTCGACGCGGGCGCGAAGGTCACCGCGCCGACCACCAGCCCGATCAGCAGCGCCTCGGGCTCCCGCCACACGGCGTACGGCACCAGCATCCCGGCCAGCGTCAGCACCCCGGTGATCCACGGCAGCCGGCGGGCGGTCGCGGGGGAGCCGTAGACCACGGCGGCGTACATCAGGTCGGTGTACATCACGATCGTCGCGATGCTGCCCTGCGTCATGACGTCCCCGGCCAGCGCCGACGTGCCGACGGCAAGCGCGGTGCGCGGGGCGGTGCGGCGCAGCAGCTCGCAGCACGCCGTCACGGTGAGCGGCACCAGCAGGGCCCACCGGCCCTCGAACAGCACGACCGGGTCGTCGTCCGGCCGTACGCCCAGCCCGAACCCCCACAGCAGCAGCCCGCCCAGCAGTCCGGCGAGGGCGACGGCCACGTCGAAGCGGGGCGGGCGGAGGTGTCGTACGGCCATGGATCCCATCCAACACGCTGTCCGGGGCCCGCGCCTGATCCCCGAGACCGGTCCCGGACTGCATCTTTCGATGTACCGCGGATTCGTCGGCCGCGACGACGCGGCGGGCCGGAGCGCACGGAAGCCTGGAGGGGAGACCGAGAGGAGCGAACCGTGATCGTCGCCTTGATCGTCGCCTGCGAGATCGGGTTCTGGGTGCTGCTGGCGGCCGGACTGGCCTTCCGCTACCTGCTGCGGATGCCGCGCACCGGCCTGGCGCTGCTGCTGTGCGAGCCGGTGCTGGAGGTCGTGCTGCTCGTCGTCACCGCGTGGGACCTGAGGAACGGCGCCGAGCCGAACTGGACCCACGGGCTCGCCGCGCTCTACATCGGCTACACCGTGGGCCACGGCCATCGCACCGTGAAGTGGCTCGACGGCCACGCGGCGCACCGCCTCGACGGCCGCCCCCTGGTCCGGCCACCCCGCTACGGCCTGGCCCGCGCCCGGCACGAGACCAGGGTGTGGCTGGGCACGGTCGTCGCCGCCGCCGTGGCGACCGCGCTGCTCCAGCTCGCCATCTGGTACGTCGGCGACCCGGGCCGCGTCACCTCCCTGGAGTCCTGGCGCTCCACCGCCTGGCGGGCGGCCGGCATCCACGGCCTGATCGCCCTCACCTACTGGCTGTGGCCCAAGAAGACGCCCTCGGGCGGCGCCGGCGCCGGGCAGGACGCGGGGACGGACCGGGAGAAGGCGGTCCGGTGAGCGCGGCCCAGGCCGGGCTCAGCGCTCGCCGCCCGGCACCCACAGGACGTCGCCCGTCTCCTTGTTGGCGATGCGGGCCAGGATGAACAGCAGGTCCGACAGGCGGTTCAGGTAGGTCGCGGTGAGCGGGTTCATCGTCTCGCCGTGCGCCTCCAGGGCCGCCCACGTCGAGCGCTCGGCCCGGCGCACCACCGTGCACGCCTGGTGCAGCAGGGCCGCGCCCGGCGTGCCGCCCGGCAGGATGAACGAGCGGAGCTTCTCGAGCTGCTCGTTGAAGCGGTCGCAGTCCTCCTCCAGCCGGTCGACGTAGAACTGCTCGACCCGCAGCGGCGGGTACTTCGGGTCCTCCACCACCGGCGTCGACAGGTCGGCGCCCACGTCGAACAGGTCGTTCTGCACGCGGGTGAGGACCGCGACCACCTCGTCCGGCAGGTCGCCCAGGGCGAGCGCGGTGCCGATCACCGCGTTCGCCTCGTTGGCGTCCGCGTAGGCGGAGATCCGCAGATCGGTCTTGGCGACCCGGCTCATGTCCCCGAGGTGGGTGGTGCCCTTGTCGCCGGTCCGCGTGTAGATGCGTGTCAGGTTGACCATGAGGTCAGCCTAGTGACGCGCCCGCGACCCCGGGCACTCGTGTGCCCGTTGTCACGGCGCGGGCGGCGGGGTGAGCAGCAGAACCATCAGGCCCTGCACGCGGGCGCCGTCCGGCGCGTCCCACGCCCCCGCGACATGGCCCGCCGCGCCCGGCTCGGCCTGCGGGGCGCCGTCCTGGGCGGGGTGCAGGGTGCGCAGCACGCGCAGCACCGTGCCGTCCGCCGCGGTCAGCTCGGTGTGCTCCTCGCCGTCCTCGACCGCCGGGAACTCCGCAGGCACCGGACCCTCGCCCGCCAGCGCGCGGCTCACCTCACGGTCGGGGGTGTGGCTCACACTCTGCGCCTGCGGCTCCGCCCGGCCCTCGACCAGCGCCGCCAACTCCGCGACGGCCACCGGGTCGTGGCAGGCGTCGTAGATCCAGCGACGGCCCAGCACCCCGTGCTCGGCGGTGCCGACGAGGGCCGCGTCCGCCCCGTCGAGCGGCGCGGCGCGGTAGGTGAGCGGCACCAGGTAGGAGACCGGGCCCTCGCCCGACCCGTCCCGTACCACCATGAACTCGATGCCGACCTCGCCCTTCGGGTCGTCCAGCCGGAAGCCGCCCGCCTTGGCGAGCTCCGGCGCCCCGGGACCGCCGTGGTACCAGGGCCGGGTGGGCAGCCAGCCGGTCAGCAGCTCCAGCTTGGTCGGCTCGAGGGTGGTGCGATGGATGACGGCCATGCCGGGGTTCTCCTTCGAGGGGCGGACACACCGGCCCCCACCCTCGCACCGGCGGCCCTCCCGCGCGACGGCTTTCCGCCAGGCCACCGGCCCGCCCCGCCGTACCGCCCCACCGGACGGCGGGCGTCCGCGAGCTGACGCCCCGTCGCCTCTCGACCCCTCTGCCGCCGGTGTGATGTCCGTCATGTGAGACGTGACGCGCGTTACTTACCGGTCACAGGGCTCCCCGCGAACGCTAATGTCCGCTCTCGGAGAACATGGACAGCGCGTATAAGGGGAGTCGCACAGTGGCACGCAAGCTCGCCGTCATCGGGGCCGGACTCATGGGGTCCGGCATCGCCCAGGTCTCCGCTCAGGCGGGCTGGGACGTCGTCCTGCGCGACGTCACCGACGAGGCGCTGACGCGGGGCACGGACGGGATCAAGGCGTCGTACGACAAGTTCGTCGCCAAGGGGAAGCTCGAGGCCAAGGACGCCGAGGCCGCCCTCGGCCGGATCACCACGACCACCGATCTCGACGCCTGCGCCGACGCGGACGTCGTCGTCGAGGCCGTCTTCGAGAAGCTCGAGGTCAAGCACGAGATCTTCCGCACGCTCGACAAGCTCGTACGCGAGGACGCCGTCCTCGCCTCCAACACCTCGGCCATCCCGATCACCAAGATCGCGGCCGTGACGGAGCGCCCGGAGCGGGTCGTCGGCACGCACTTCTTCTCGCCGGTGCCGATGATGCAGCTCTGCGAGCTGGTCCGCGGCTACAAGACCAGCGACGAAACCCTCGCCAGGGCGCGGGAGTTCGCCGAGTCCGTCGGCAAGACCTGCATCGTCGTCAACCGCGACGTCGCCGGCTTCGTCACCACCCGCCTCATCTGCGCCCTCGTCGTCGAGGCCGCCAAGCTGTACGAGTCGGGCGTGGCCAGCGCCGAGGACATCGACCTCGCCTGCAAGCTGGGCTTCGGCCACGCCATGGGCCCGCTGGCCACGGCCGACCTCACCGGCGTGGACATCCTGCTGCACGCCACGAGCAACATCTACACGGAGTCGCAGGACGAGAAGTTCGCGGCACCCGAGCTGATGCGCCGGATGGTTGACGCCGGTGACATCGGACGCAAGAGCGGGCAGGGCTTCTACGAGCACTGAGACCGCGCACACCCCGGCGTGCATCACACGCCGGGGTGAATTCGGTATCGGTTCGCTCACAGGCAGCAACCTCCGCGGCCGTCACGCAGTCAGAGGTTGCAACACCGGCCGTCAGGACACCGCGGAGCACACCACGCATCACGGGGAGCGCATATGCACATCAGGGGCGACCACGCCGAGCTGGTCGTCGGGGGCCGCCTCGACGTCCGCAGCGCGGCGGACGCCCGTACGGTCCTGCACTCGGCCGTCGACGACGGAGTCGGCGACCTCGTGCTGGACCTGTCCGAACTGGACTCCTGGGACGCCACCGGACTCGGGGTGATCATGGGGGCCCACCGACGGGCCGGCCGCTGCGGCCGGCGCCTGGTGCTGCGCGACGTGCCGCCGCAGATGCAGCGCCTGTTGGTGGCCACCCGGCTGCACCGCATCCTGGCGATCGAGGGGGGCATCGGGGTGGACACGCTGCCCCGCGTGTAGGGGCGTACGGGTGCACGACGGACGAGCCGGAGAAGCCGGGCCCACGCCCGCGAACCCCGCGCCGCGCGCACAATCCTCACGAGACCGTGACCAGTCGGACGCCCTGGTACCCCGGGCTGTCGTGGATACTGACCGAAGGTTTAGGGTTCGGCTGCCCGCTGCCTTGCAACCCTCGAGCGGGCCCGGACCAGAAGCGACAGCGCGGTGTGCAGCGAGGCCGGGGAGGGCTTCAGCCACGACGCTTTTGGGGGCTAGGACCTATGGACCCGAACCGCACGGGACCCGAGGAGTACGGCCACGGCGGCGATGCGCCGCGCCAGCGCCCTCCCAGGGAATCCCTCACCTCCGACTTCGGACAGCACGCGCCCGCGCCCGCCCGCACGGTGCAGCTCGTCTCCGGGGACTTCCTGCTGACCGTCAACCCCGTCGACGGCAGCGAGATCGAGCCCTGCCCGCCCGCCGAGCGGCCCGCGCGCCCCGGCAGGCTCACCGAGCCCGAGCGGGCCGAGGTGGAGCGCGCCGCGGCCCCGCCCGTCCCCCCGGGCCCCGCGCAGCCGTCGCTGCCCCTGCTGGCCCGTCAGGACGAACGGGAGACCCTGGTACGGCTGCTCGCCCGCGGCCGCTCCGTGCGTCTCGTCGGCCCCGGCGGTTCCGGCCGCACCCGGCTGCTCGACGTCGTCGCCGAGGACTGTGCCGACCTCGCGCCCGACGGGGTGGTCCGCCTCAACGGCCACCGCCGCACCGCCGACGACCTCCTCCACGACCTCTTCCACGCCGTCTTCGACGCGCCCCTGCACCGACCCGACCGGGACGAACTCCTTGAGAGCGTCCGGGAGATCGGCGCCGTCGTCGTCGTGGACGACCTGGAGTTCGGCGGGGTCCCGCTCGACGAGCTGCTGGACGCCACCCCCGAGTGCGCCTTCCTCTTCTCCGCCACTCCGGACGTGGCCGACCCCTCCGCCGACTCCGGCGTCGAGGACGTCGAACTGCCGGGCCTCGATCGCGCGGCAGGCCTCGACCTGCTCGGGCACGCCGTCGGCCGCACCCTCACCGACGAGGAGGCCACCTGGGCGGGCGACCTGTGGTTCGAGTCCGAGGGCCTGCCGCTGCGCTTCGTCCAGGCGGGCGCCCTGCTGCGCCAGCGCGACCGGCTGCGGGCCGGCACCAGCGCCGTCGACGAGTTCGGCGTCTTCGAGGACGTACGGCCCGACGAGACGCCCCACGACCCCGCCGACGGCGACGAGGTCCCGCTGCCCTCCCTCGGCGAGGCCGCCGCGCCCGCCCCGCTGCTCGCCTCCCGGCTCAGCGCCTCCGCCCGCGCCACCCTGCGGTTCGCCGTCGCGCTCGGCGGCGAGGTGCCGCACCAGGCGCACCTGCCCGCCCTGGTGGGCGACACCCACGCCGACGCCGCCCTCGGCGAACTCGTCTCCTGCGGCCTCGTCTCCCCGGTCGGCGCCCGCCACCGGCTCGCCGCCGGCGTCCCCGCCCAGCTGGAGGCCGCCGGGTACACCGACGACGCCGACGCCCGCATCCGCGAGGCCGCGCAGCACTACGCCTGGTGGACCGGACACCCCTCGGTGACCCCGGAGCGCGTCTGCGCCGAGTCCGACGCGGTCCTCGCCGCGCTCACCGCCCTGTCGCCGATCGCCGGCGGCACGGCCGACGAGCCCAGCACCGCCGTGCAGCTCGCCCGCACCGCCGCGCCCGCCTTCGCCGCCGGGCTCCACTGGAGCGCCTGGGAGCGGGCGCTGCGGGCCGGCGCGGAGGCCGCCCGCATCGCCGGGGACGTGGGTGAACAGGCCTACTTCCACCACGAGCTGGGCATCCACGCGCTGTGTGCCGGACAGCTCGACCGGGCGCGCGCAGAGCTGGAGGCGTCCATCGGCCTGCGCGGCGCCCTCTCCGACAAGCGCGGCACGGTCGCGGGACGCAGGGCGCTGGCCCTCGTCGCCGACCGCTCCGGCGTCCCGCTCTCGATCGCGCCGACCGCGGCGGAGGAGGTGCCCGAGGCGCACGTCGAGGAGTCGGCGTCCCCGCCACGCGGGGTGCCGATGGCCTTCCCCGACCTCCAGCCCCCCGCGGACACCGGTCTGGTCGTCTCCCGCGCCGTGCCGGCCGCCACGGTCCCGCAGCAGACCAAGGACGGCGTCGGGGGCGGCGTCAAGGGACTCGCCAAGCGGAACCTGGTCGCGGCGGGCGCGGGCGCGCTGCTCGTCGCCGTCCTGGGCACCGTCGTCACCCTCGGCGCCACGTCCGGCAACGACCCCGCGTCGCCCTCGGAGAACGTGGGCGTGAACCCGTCCGCCAGCCAGGGCCTGGACGACGGCAGCCTCGACGCGGACCCGGCCGCCGGCAACAAGGGCGACACGGGCAAGGCCACCAGCCGCCCCTCCGACCCCGGTCCCGACGGCACGCCCGGCACCGCGGACGACCCGACGCCGACGGCCACCGGGTCCGACGAACCCTCGGACGACGAGACGCGCACGGAGGAGCCGGACGAGTCGACGCGGCCGTCGTCGCCGGGCGGCACGCCGACGAAGCCGACCAAGTCGCCGAGGCCGCCTACGTCGAACTCACCCACGCCGACCGAGACGGAGACCGAAGAGCCCTCGGAGGAACCCACGGAGCAGCCGACGGAGAGCCCCACCACGTCGCCGGAGGAGCCGTCCACCAGCAACTCCGCCAGTGGTCCCGCCTCCTCATCTCCCGTCGAGACCTCCACGACCGCCACGCAGAGCACGGATCAGGCCTCGCCCGAGGAGTCGGAAACGCTGATCTAAGCCGCCCGACGCGCCGCAGACGACAGGGGGCCGGGTTCCGCACGGAACCCGGCCCCCCCTGCGCGCGCCGTCGTGGCGCGCCGCTCAGAACAGGCGCAGCTTGTCGTCCTCGATGCCGCGCAGGGCGTCGTAGTCGAGGATCTGGCAGCCGATGCCGCGGTCGGAGGCGAGCACCCGGGCCTGCGGCTTGATCTCCTGGGCGGCGAAGATGCCGCGCACCGGCGCGAGATGCGGATCGCGGTTGAGGAGTTCCAGGTAGCGGGTGAGCTGCTCCACGCCGTCGATCTCGCCGCGCCGCTTGATCTCCACGGCGACGGTCTGCCCGTCGGCGTCCCGGCACAGGATGTCGACCGGACCGATCGCGGTCATGTACTCGCGGCGGATCAGGGTGTAGCCCTCGCCGAGGGTCTCGATGCGGTCGGCGAGCAGTTCCTGAAGGTGTGCTTCCACGCCGTCCTTGATCAGGCCGGGATCGACGCCGAGTTCGTGCGACGAGTCGTGGAGGATCTCCTCCATCGTGATGATGAGCTTCTCG
Source organism: Streptomyces sp. P9-2 (assembly GCF_051903975.1). Taxonomy (NCBI): domain Bacteria; kingdom Bacillati; phylum Actinomycetota; class Actinomycetes; order Kitasatosporales; family Streptomycetaceae; genus Streptomyces; species Streptomyces sp. P9-2. Next base: position 81,596 of record NZ_CP192633.1, on the reverse strand, counting down.
CCCGCCTTGTTGACGACGGTCCAGACGCCCTCCTGTTCGCCGGTGCCCTCCTTCAGGGTGCACGGCGGCGACATCCAGTTGAGGGGCTTGTAGGCCCGGTCGTCGGCATGGATCGAGACGCTGCCGTCCGCCTTGACGAGGATCAGACGAGGTGCGGACGGCAGGTGCGCGGTGAGCCGCCCGGCGTAGTCCACGGAGCAGCGGGCAATGACGAGACGCATGGTCGGCAACGCTACTCGACCGGCCGGGGTGGACGCGATTCGCCCTCACAGGTGCCCCCCGGGGCGCGTGAGGCGCGTCCTGTATCTCCTGGAAAACGCGTGTTCCGCGATGGCCGATTTCCGGCCTACAGGAAGTTCCGCATCCGCCCGTTCTCCTGGTGCGGTCACCGTCCGTTGCTTACGGTATTGAACGGGAGGTCGCGGACTGTGTACGCAGCGTGCCCGTTTTCGCGCACTCCCTTATCTGTCAGGCAACCCCCGAGTACTGGGGGTGCGAGAGGAGAACCCATGTCGCTCGACGTCTCACCGGCCCTACTCGAACAGGCCGAGCGAGGCGAGGTCGACGAAGCTGCCTTCGTCGACTGCGTCCGGACCTCCCTGCCCTACGCGTGGGAGATGATCAGCTCCCTGGTGGCCCAGCTGAAGGTGGACGGCGGAGCCTTCGCCGACAACCAGACGCCTCCGCCGGACGAGCAGGCACGCGGTCAGCTGCTGCGTGCGCTCGCGAGTGACGCGATACGCGGCGCGCTGCAACGGCACTTCGGTGTTCGGCTGGCCTTCCAGAACTGCCACCGGGTGGCCGTGTTCCCGCTTGACTCCTCGGTCGACGAGAAGCTGGCCCGCTTCACCTCGGTGCGCAGCCAACTGCTCAACCAGTCGCCGGAACTGCGCGACTGCTGACGCTCCATCGATAGCTTGCCGCTCCGTCACGCGGGAGGTGCAGTCTGTGGCGGGGCGGCAAGCATCCCTGGAACGCCCAGGCATGTCAGGTGAGTTGGGGGAGCACCTCGGCGCCGAGCCGCCGTACGTTCTCCTCGGTCGCCGCCAGGTCCCCGGAGCCCTCGACGAGCAGCGCGAAGCGGGAGATGCCGGTCCGCTCGCTGGTCGCGGCGAGCCGGTCGGCGCACAGCCGCGGGGTGCCCACCGGGTGCAGCCCGCACAGCAGCTCGGTGTAGGCCAGCGGGTCGCGCATCCGGCGCTCGCGGCCGTCCACCGTCACATGCGCGTCCAGCCCTTGTTTCAGCCAGCCCGGCATGGCCTTCAGCAGTGTCTCGGCCGCGTCCGCGCGCCGGTCCGCGATCTGGCAGACCCCGGCGGAGACATGGGCCGCGTCCTCGATCTCGGCGGACGTCCGGCCGGCGGCGCGCGCGTGACGCCGCCACAGGGCGACCATCTCGGCCTTCTCCTCGTCCCCGACGTGCATGCCCAGCAGCATCGGCAGCCCGCGCTCGGCGGCCAGCCGTACGCTCGCGGGGGAGGTGCAGGCGACCACGACCTCCGGGCCCGCGGCCTCGGTGAGCGCCTCCGTGGGGCGGGGGACGACCGGCACCTCGCGGAACCTGTACCGCTCGCCGTCGGCGCCCACGGACGGCTCGCGCAGCCAGCGCAGCAGCAGGTCCAGGGCCTCCGGGAACCCCCTCTCGTACGCCTCCAATCCGGCCCCGAAGACCTCCAGGTCCACCCACGGGCCGCCGCGGCCGAGGCCCAGCGAGAACCGTCCGCCGCTGGCGACGTGCAGCAGCGCGGCCTGCTCGCCGAGCGCGACCGGGTGGGCGGTGGGCAGCACACTGACCGCCGTGCCCACGCGCAGCCGCCGGGTGCGGCCGAGCAGCATGGCCGCCAGGGTGACGGCGGACGGGCAGGTGCCGTAGGGCACGAAGTGGTGCTCGGCCAGCCAGACCGTGTCGAGCCCCGACTCCTCGGCCACCTCGGCGGAGCGGACGGCGCGGTGCAGCGCCTCCCCTTCGCCCTGCCCGGGGAACCGGGCCGCCAACACGAAACTTCCAACGCGCATTGCTTTTCCTGCTTCCTTGGCTCCGACGCGGAGCTCCCCCGCAGGGCATAACCGCCCGACACGTGCCGAGGACACGGCCGGGTGAGCGATTTTGCGGATTGTCTGCAGAATCGGCCGCTCATACAGGGCCGCCGCACGCCGGGGAGTGACTTGTGACGATTGGCGGCGTACGCGTACCCGGGCCCGCGGCGGCTAGGCTGGACGCGGTCCGTGCATCCTGTATAGCCCCGTGAGGTGTCCTGTGTCCCCGCGTCGCAACCGACCCAAGGGAGCCGGTTCGTCCGGCCGGAGCGCCGAGGACGACCGCTCCGGGAGGTACGGCGGCTGGCAGTCCACCGAGTCCTGGCGGGGCGAGGACTGGAGCGTGCGGCACGTGGCGGGCAGCAGCGCCCGCGGCAAGTCCTACCGGTGCCCGGGCTGCGACCAGTTGATCCCGGACGGGGTGCCGCACGTGGTGGCCTGGCCCGAGCACTCCGGCGTCGACGAGCGCCGGCACTGGCACAAGGCCTGCTGGAACGCGAAGGACCGCCGCACCACGCGGGTGCAGCGGTCCCGTAACGCGCCGAGGTTCTGACGGAGCCCCAGAGTTCTCCGGGCCCCCTGGACGTTCCTAGACGTCCCGCTTCCGCAGCAGGGTGAACGCGAAGGCGAGCGCCGCCCCCGTCACGACGAGCATGATCCACAGCGGGTCCCAGCCCGACGGGCCCGACTCCGACAGGGACGTGGAGTAGAAGACGCTCATCTGGTTCGGGATGGAGTACTCGAACAGCGCCTGCTGCACGTCCGCCAGCGAGGGTGAGAACATGAACATCGCGATGACCAGCGGGGCGAGGACCAGCGCGATCATGATGGTGATGGCGCCCGCCGAGTGCCGCACGATCGAGCCGACCGCCAGCGACAGGGTGCCGAGCAGCGCCAGGTAGAGCGAGATGCCGACCGTGCCCTTCAGCCATTCCTCGACGGAGGGCTCGGCCGCGTTGTACTCCTCCAGCAGCGACATGTGCAGCAGGCCCACGACCGACGCGCACACCACGGTCACCACGAAGGCGACCAGGAAGAACACCAGGGCCTTCGCCGCCAGCACCCGGCCGCGGCTGGGGCAGGCGACCATCGTCGTGCGGATCATGCCCGTGCCGTACTCGGAGGCGGTGGTCAGCACGCCCAGCGTGATGAGGCACATCGAGCCCAGCAGCAGACCGAAGAAGCCCAGCGACAGCGGGCTCTCCCCGGCCAGGTCGGGGTCGGAGCCGGCGATCACCAGGCCGGTCAGCAGACCGATGCCGACCACGAGCGCGACGAGCACGCCCAGCGTCCACATGGTCGAGCGCACCGACCGGATCTTCGTCCACTCGGAGGCGAGCGCGTGCCCGAGGTGGGTGCGCACCACCGGGATGGGCGACGTGTAGGTGGGGTACGCCGGTGCGGAGGGCGCGGCACCGGGTGCGGCCGGCCACTCGGGTGCGGCGCTGTGCGGCATCGGGGGCGGGGGCGTGCTCATCGGGCGTCCTCGGACTTGGTCGGCTCGGCGGAGGGGGCGGGCTGCGGGGCGCTCTGCGGCGCCTGCGGAGGCTGCGCGTAAGGGTTCGCCGCCGGGGCGGCCGCGGGGGCCGGAGGAGCGCCGTAGGGGCCCGCGGGGGCGGCCTGGGGCGGCTGCGGCGGGGCGAAGGGCTGTCCGCCCTGCTGGGGCGGCGGCGGGGCGTACCAGCCGGGCTGGCCCTGGCCCGGCACCGGCATCGGCGGCTGCGCGCCCGGCGGCAGCGGCTGCTGGAGCCCTTCCTTCTGGTCGGTGGTCGAGCGGTAGTCGACGGCGCCCTGCGTCATCCGCATGTACGCCTCCTCCAGGGACGCCTGGTGCGGCGACAGCTCCCACAGCCGTACGTCGTGGTCGTGGGCCAGGTCGCTGATCCTGGGCAGCGGCAGTCCCGTCACCCGCAGCGCGCCGTCCTGCTCGGGCAGGACGTGGCCGCCGGCCTCGGTGATCGCCGCCGACAGCTTCTCGCGCTGCTGCGGCTCGCTGTCGGGCGTGCGCACCCGCGCGAAGTCGGCGGAGTTGTGGGAGATGAAGTCCTTGACGCTCATGTCCGCCATGAGCTGGCCGCGCCCGATCACGATGAGATGGTCGGCGGTCAGCGCCATCTCGCTCATCAGGTGGGAGGAGACGAAGACCGTACGGCCCTCGGCGGCCAGCGACTTCATCAGGTTGCGCACCCAGAGGATGCCCTCGGGGTCGAGGCCGTTGACCGGCTCGTCGAACAGCAGCACCTGCGGGTCGCCCAGCAGCGCGGCGGCGATGCCCAGGCGCTGCCCCATGCCGAGGGAGAAGCCCTTGGAGCGCCGGCCCGCCACCTCGTGCAGACCCACCACGCCCAGCACCTCGTCCACCCGGCGGGCCGGGATGCCCGACAGCTGGGCCAGGCTGAGCAGGTGGTTGCGGGCGGACCGGCCGCCGTGCACCGCCTTGGCGTCCAGCAGCGCGCCCACCTGACGGGGGGCGTTGGGCAGCTTGTCGTACGGGTGGCCGCAGATCGTGACATGGCCCGCTGTGGGGTTGTCCAGACCGAGGATCATCCGCATCGTCGTCGACTTGCCCGAGCCGTTGGGGCCCAGGAAGCCGGTGACGGCGCCGGGACGCACCTGGAAGGAAAGGTTGTACACAGCGGTCTTGTCGCCGTACCGCTTGGTCAGGCCGACTGCCTCGATCATGCTCCGCACCCATCGAAAGGTTCAGGACAGCGGGGCATACGCCCCCCGTAAGGGTTAGGAGCTTATCGGGGCGCTGACGGTTCCGTTCAAGGGTGATTCAGGGCCCGTCCGGAACCGGTCCCGGACGGTCGTTCACTGGGCGTCACGCCGCTTCAGCAGCACGTAGCCGCCGACGACCGCCGCGATCACCCACAGCGCCATGATGCCGAGGCCGCCCCACGGCCCGTACGGGGTGTCGTCGTCCACCGGGGTGACCACCTGCATGATCCTGCTGCCCGCCTGGTCGGGCAGGAACTGCCCCACCTTCTCGGTGGCGCTGACGTTGCCGAGGATGTTGGAGATCAGGAAGAAGAACGGCATCAGGATGCCCAGCGACAGCATGGGGGAGCGCAGCATCGCGGCCACCCCCATCGAGAACAGGGCGATCAGCGTCATGTAGAGCCCGCCGCCGAACACCGCGCGCAGCACCCCGTCGTCGCCGATGGACGCCTTGAGGTCGCCGAGCATCAGCTGGCCCAGGAAGAACGTGGCGAAGCTGGTCGCCATGCCGACCACGAACGCCAGCGCCGTGGCCACGGCGAGCTTGCTGAACAGGAAGACGCCCCGCTTGGGCACGGCCGCCAGCGAGGCCCGGATCATCCCGGTGCTGTACTCGTTCGACACCACCAGCACCCCGAACACGATCATCGCGAGCTGACCCAGGCTGGTCCCGGCGAAGCTGATGAACGTCGGGTCGAAGGAGATCTGCTCCCGTCGGCTGAGGTTGTCGAACTCGTTCTTCGACAGCGCCGAGATCAGCATGCCGAGGGCGATGGTGACGACCACCGCGGTGGACAGCGTCCACACGGTCGACGCCACCGTCCGGATCTTGGTCCACTCCGACCGTACGACCTGTGCCGTCGCCATGCTCAGCCTCTCCTCCAGCTCTCGCCCCACTGTTGCTGTCGCTGTTGCCGGTGCTGCGGGGGCAGGGGCGTGCCGGCGTGCGCGTGGTACTCGACCGACTCCGCCGTCAGCTGCATGAAGGCCTCCTCCAGGGACGCCTGCTGGGGGCTCAGTTCGTGCAGCACCACCCCGTTGGCCGCGGCCAGTTCGCCGATCGTCCCGGCGGGCGTCCCGTCCACCTCCAGCGTCCCGTCCGGGCCGTCCACGGCGGTGACGCCCGCCCGGTGCAGCGCGTCCAGCAGCGCCTCCCGCTGCGGGCTGCGCACCCGGACGTAGGAGCGGGAGTTCCGCTCGATGAACTGGGCCATCGAGGTGTCGGCGAGCAGCCGGCCCTGCCCGATGACGACGAGGTGGTCCGCCGTCAGGGCCATCTCGCTCATCAGATGGGAGGAGACGAACACCGTGCGGCCCTGCTGGGCCAGCGACTTCATCAGCGTGCGGATCCAGTGGATGCCCTCGGGGTCGAGGCCGTTGACCGGTTCGTCGAACATCAGGATCCGCGGGTCGCCCAGCAGCGCGGCGGCGATGCCCAGCCGCTGCCCCATGCCGAGCGAGAACCCCTTGGCCTTCTTCCGCGCCACCGCCGTCAGGCCGACCTCGTCGAGCACCTCCCGCACCCGCCGTTCGGGGATGCCGTTGCTCTGCGCGAGCCACAGCAGATGGTTGTAGGCGCTGCGCCCCGGGTGCACGCCCTTGGCCTCCAGCAGGGCGCCGATGTACGTCAGCGGGTCCTGGAGCCGTTCGTAGTGCGTGCCGTCGATGCGCACGTCGCCCGCGGTGGGGTGGTCGAGCCCCAGGATCATCCGCATGGTGGTCGACTTGCCGGCGCCGTTCGGGCCGAGGAAGCCCGTGACGATGCCCGGCCGGACGGTGAAGGTCAGGTGGTCCACCGCGACCTTCTCGCCGTACCGCTTGGTCAGACCCTCCAGCTCGATCATGCGGCCACGCTAGAACGGGGTGAAGCCCTCTGCCACCGCAGTGGCAGAGGGCTTCACCCGGGTCCGGTGCTCCGGTGGTGTTACCGGGACTGCTGGGCCGGGACGCCGCGGGAGACGGGCTCGTCATCGGTGGCGGGCGCGCCGGTGGCGGCGACCGCGGCACCCGTGAGGGTCGCCAGCATCTCGCGGACGTTGGTCAGCTGGGCGTTGATGGAGTCGCGGCGGTTGGTCAGCGCCGCCAGCTCGCGCTCGGATTCCGAACGGATCCGGTCGGCCTTGGCGTTGGCGTCGGCCACGATGTCCTCGGCCTGGCGCTGGGCGGTCTCCACCGTCTGGCGGGCCCGGCGCTCGGCGTCCGTGCGCAGCTTCTCGGCCTCCAGGCGCAGCTGCTCCGCGCGGTGCTCGATCTCCGCGAGGCGCTTCTCGGCCTTGGCCTGACGCGAGGCCAGGTCGCGCTCGGACTGCTCGCGGCGCTTCGCCAGGTTCGTCTCGAAGTCCGCGGCGGCCTGGGCGGCCTTGGCGCGGGTCTCCTCGAAGAGGGCGTCCGCCTCCTCGCGCTTGGACTGGGCGTCCTTCTGCGCCTCGGAGCGCAGCTGGGCGGCCTCGCCCTTGGCCTTCTCGACGATCCGGACGCCCTCGTCCTCCGCCTTGGCCTTGCGCTCGGCGGCGTAGGACTCGGCGTCGTTGCGCACCTGCTGGGCGGCCGACTCGGCGAGCTCGCGGTGCTGCTCCGCGGCGCGACGGGCCTCCTCGCGCAGATCCTTGGCCTCCTCCTCGGCGAGACGGAGGATCTTCTCCACGCGTGCGCCGAGGCCCGCGTACGACGGCTCGGCGTCGTTGATCTGGGCCTGGGCGTTCTGCGTCTCGAGGTGGAGCTCTTCGATGCGCTTTTCCAGAGCGGTGATGCGGGCGAGAGCGCTGTCACGGTCGGAGACGAGCTTGGAGATACGTTCGTCCACCTGAGCGCGGTCGTACCCACGCCGCACAAGCTCGAAGCCGTAGGGGGAAGTGTCGCTCATGGGGTTCCTGTCGAATGAGACCGGTGAGGTGATAGGTGGAATCCTAGGGGCCGAAGCGCTGTGTCATCGAGCGGATGCACGTTTGATACGGAAGATGACACCCCTTTTGAGTGGCTCGCCGCCGGAAGCCTTGCCAAAGCCATGGTCAAAGCCCTCACCGTACAAGGGATTTCGCCTGGTTTGCTAACTCTCGGCTGACTTGCCACCCGTACGGGTAGCACCCGCCGCGGCCCCCGCCTTGACGCCGTTGTCCTTGCCGCCCGCCGGGGCCTCGAAGGACTCCAGGGCTTCCAGGACGTCCTGGACGCGCGAGATCTCCGCGTTGATGTCCTCGCGGCGCCGGACGAGGACCTCCAGTTCGCGCTTGCCCTCCTCGACGGTGCGCCGTGCCTCGCGCACCGCCTCGGCCTTCAGCTCCTCGGCCTCCTTCACGAGCGTGGCCTTCTTCTGCTCCGCCTCCTTCAGAAGGCCCTCGGCCTTCTTCACGGCGGCGATGCGCACCTTGCCCGCCTCGGAGTTGGCCTCGGAGACGATCTCCTTCGCCTTGGCCTCCGCCTTGGCCAGCTGCTCCTCCGCGGCCTTGATCAGCGCGTCGCAGCGGTCGCCGGCCGACTTCATGGTCTCCGCGGCCTCGCGCCGGGCCCGCTCGTGGAGCTGCTCGATCTCGCTGGTGATGCGGTCGCGCAGCTCCTCGGCGCGCTCCCGGATCTGCGTCGCGTCCCGGCGCGCGCCGACCAGCAACTCGTCGGCGTCCGTACGAGCCTTCTCCACCAGGGAGTTGCCCTCGACCCGCGCCTCGGACACCAGCCGGTCGGCCTCGCTGCGGGCCGCGCCCACCATGGTGTCCGCCTGCGACTCGGCCTCCGCCTTCGTCTTCAGCGCCTGCTGCTGCGCCTCCGTGAGCAGCTTGTCCGCCTCGGCGGTGGTCTCCGTGATGAGGGTGTCGACCTGCTCGGCCGCCTCCGAACGCCGCTTGTTGGCCTCCCTGCGGGCCTCGTCCAGCGTCCGCTCCGCCTCGTCGCGCGCGGACGACACCAGCCGCTCCGCCTCCGACTCCGCGTCGGCCTTGACCCGCTCGGCCTCGTGCCGCAGCCGCTCCGCGTGCTGCTGAGCCGACCCCACCGTCTCCGCGGCCTCGGCGCGCAGCCGCTCCGCGTCTCCGGTGGCGTCCGCGATGAGCTTCTCCGCCTTGGCGACCGACTCCGAACGCACCCGCTCGGCCTCGGCGACCGTCTCGTCGGTGAGCCGCTCCGCCTCGCTGCGCGCCTCGGTGATGAGCGTGTCCGCCTGCGTCGCCGCGTCCGAACGGATCCGGTTGGCGTCCTCGCGGGCCTCCGCCCGGGTGCGCGCCGCGGCCTGCTCGGCCTCGGCGACCGCGTCGGACGCCTCGGTGCGCAGCCGCTGCGCGTGCTCGGAGACCTCGGCGCGGATCCGGTCCGCCTCCGTGATCGCCTCCGAAACCGTGCGCTCCGCGAGAGACTTGGCCTCCTCGGCCTCCTCCCGCGCGTCTCGCCGCATCCGGGCCGCGTCCTCGCCGGCCCGCTCCCGCTCCGCGTAGGCGTCGGCGCGGACCCGGTCCGCCTCCTCCTCGGCCTCGCGCCGGGTGCGGTCCGCCGCGTGCTCGGCGGCGCTGCGCAGTCCGGTGATCTCCTCCTGCGCCTGCTCGTGCAGCCCCGCGACGGAGTCCCGCACCTGCTGGGCGTGGAGTTCGGCCGCCGACACCATCTCCGTGGCGCGCCGGTCCGCCTCCTCGACCAGCCGTACGGCCTCGGCCTGCGCCTCCTCGACGCGGGTGCGCGCCGCGGCCAGCAGCTCCTCGCTCTGCTCGCGGGCCCGCCGGCGCTCCTCGTCGGCCTCCTCGCGGGCCGCGCCGAGAAGCTCCTCGGCCTCCCGGCGCCGCCGGTTGGCCTCCTCCTGCGCGGCGGCCAGCGTCTCGGAGGCCTCCGTGCCGATCCGCTCGGCGGCCGCCTGGGCCTCCGCGCGCATCCGGTCCGCGCTGTCCTGCGCCTCCGACTTGAGCCGCTCCGCCTCGGCCGCGGCCTCCGACCGCAGCCGCACGGCGACGGCCTCGCCCTCGGCCCGGGACGCGGACGCGTCCGCGGCGGCCTCGTCGCGCAGCCGCTCGGCCTCCTGCTCGGCCTGCTGCTGAAGCGTACGGATCCGCTCGGCGGCCTCCGTGCGCAGCCGCTCGGCCTCCTCGGTCGCCTCACGGCGGATCCGGGCGGCCTCCTCGCGCGCGTCGCTCAGCGCCTGCTCGGCCGAGGCGAGACGCTCCTCGGCCTCGGTGTGCAGCCGGGTCAGCTCCTCGGCGGCCTCCGCGCGGCGCGCCTCGACGGCCCGCTCGGTCTCCTCGCGCAGCTCGCGCGCGGCCCGCTCGGCGTCATCCTTGAGGGCCTCCGCCTGCTCCTCGGCCTCCGCGCGGTGCCGCTCGGCCTCCTTGCGGGTGCGCTCCAGGGTCTCCTCGGCCTGCCGGCGCAGCGTCGTGGCGCGCTCGATGGCCTCGGTGCGGACCTTCTCGCTGTCCGTCTGCGCGGTGGAGCGCAGTTCGTCCGCGTCCGCCTTCGCCTTGGCGAGCAGCTCCTCGGCGGACTTCGCCGCCTCCTCGATCTGCGCCACGGCCTCCTTGCGGGCCTCCGCGCGGATCTTCTCGCCCTCGGCGACCGCGTCGGCGCGCAGCTGCTCGGCCTCGCCGCGCAGCCGGCGCGCCTCCTCCTGCAGCTCGACCGTCTTGGCGCGGTACTCCTTGGTGTCGTCCTTCGCCGCGCCCTTGAGCTGCTCGGCGATGTCGTGCGCCTCGGCGCGCAGCCGGTCCGCCTCGGCCTCCGCCTCGCGGCGGATCCGCTCGGCCTCCTCGGCGGCGGCCTTGGTGGTCCGCTTGGCCTCCTCGGAGGCCTTGTTGAGCACGTCCTCGGCGGTCTTGGCCGCCTTGGACAGCTGGGTGGCCGACTCCTCGGCCGTGAGCGTACGGGCCTTCTCCGCGGCCTCCGCGACGATCTTCTCCGCCTCGGCGCGGGCGTCGGCGACCAGCTGCTCGGCGTCCGCCTTGGTGGCCTCCGCCTCCTTGGTCGCCTCGCTGACCAGCCGCGCCACCTGCTCCTTGGCGGTGCGCGTCCGGGTCTCGTTGGCGGCCTCGGCGGACGCCAGCGCCTTGGCGGCGGCCTCCTTCGCCTCGGTGAGCACCTTCTCGGCCTCGGAGCGCGCCTCGCGCAGCGCGCTCTCCGCCGCGGCCATCCGCTCCTCGGCGGCCCGGCTCATCTCCTGCGCCCGGCGGCGCGCCGACTCCGACTCGGTGACGGTGGAGGTGCGCAGCTGCTCGGCGTGCTCCGTGGCCTCCTGGGCCTGCGTGGACGCGGCGTTCAGCAGGCGCTCGGCGTCCGTGCGGGCGCGGCGCAGCAGCTGCTCGGCCTCGCTGCGGGCGGCCTCCGCCTCGCTCTGCAGCCGGCGGCGGGCCTCGGCGGTCAGCCGCTCGGCCTCCTCGCGTGCGGCGGCCAGGGCCTGTTCCCGCTCGGCGCGGGTCTCCTCCAGCAGGCGGCGGGCCTGCTCCTCGGTGCGGGCGCGCAGCTGCTCCGCCCACGCCACGTTCTCGTTGACGTGCGTCTCGACGGTCTGGCGGCGCTCGGCCAGCTCCTGGTCGAGCTGCTGGCGCCGGGTCACCGCCTCCTGGTGCAGCTCCGCCTGGAGACGGGCGGCCTGCTCGGCGTGCTCCTGGAGGATCCGCTGGGTCTGGGCGCGGGCCTGGCTCAGCTCCCGCTCGGCGTCCGCGCGGAGCTGGTCGGCCTGCATCTGGGCGTTGCGCAGCAACTGCTCGGCCTGGTAGCCGATGTCGCCGCCCTCGTAGGCGGGCCGGGACATGATGGTGCGCCGCGCCTCGTGCAGCTTGGCGCGCAGCACCTCGACCTGGTAGCCGAGGTCCTCGGCGTGCTGGATCGCCTTTTCCCGCTCGGTCTTCAGCCGCTTCATCTCGGCTTCGAACCGAGAGAGGTGGTCGACGTCAGCCGCCGGCTCTCGCTCCTGGCTCTCGTAGCCCCGCACTGCGCGGTCCCATCCGTCCCCTGGTCGCAAGTCTGGCCGAGCCCCGCCCATCCCGAACGGAGCCCCCGGGGAATGGTGTCAGATCATCGGCGGAGCATGGGCTGCCGCCCCGCGCTCGCCCCCCGCCACCCGGCCCCGGCGATCCCGTCGCCGAACACGACGGGACTCGGTCACCACGCTTCGAGCGGCGACCAGACCCAACCCTACCGGCCCCTATGTACGTGGGTCAGTGCTCGGAGGACTCAACGGGCGCGGAAGTGACCAGTTCTGTCAGTACGCCGTGGCAGTCCTTCGGGTGCAGGAAGGTGATCCGTGACCCCATGGAACCGCGCCGGGGCTCTTCGTACAGAACGCGTACGCCCTTCTCCTTGATGTCCGCCGCCTCCGCGTCGACGTCCGCCGTACCGAAAGCGATGTGGTGGACGCCCTCGCCGTTCTTCGCGAGCCACTTGGCGACGGTGGAGTCCTCGCGGGTCGGCTCGAGGAGCTGCAGGTAGGAGGCGCCGCCGTCCGAGGTCTCGTTGATCTTCAGCATGGCCTCGCGCACGCCCTGCTCCTCGTTGACCTCCGAGTGGAACACCTCGAAGCCGTAGGTGGAGCGGTAGAACTCCACGGTCTTGTCGAGGTCGAAGCAGGCGATCCCGATGTGGTCGATTCGCGTCAGCATGGATTCAGTGCAGCGCCCCCGGGGCGGTTACGCAACGTGCGCGCGATCACACCGAAAGGCCGATGACGGGGTCACCCGCGCGTCAGTACATTCGAAGTAAACCCTCGTTCACTCCTCGGCTGTGCAGCCGGAAGGGGACCGCAGCTCATGACTTCTGCATCATCTGCATCATCCGCAACGAACGGCACGACGTCCGTCATCGTCGCGGGCGCCCGCACCCCCATGGGTCGGCTGCTCGGTTCGCTGAAGTCGTTCTCCGGAGCCGACCTCGGCGGCTTCGCGATCAAGGCCGCCCTCGACCGTGCGGGGATCGGCGGCGACCAGGTCCAGTACGTGATCATGGGCCAGGTGCTCCAGGCCGGGGCGGGGCAGATCCCGGCGCGCCAGGCGGCCGTGAAGGCCGGCATCCCGATGAACGTCCCGGCGCTCACCATCAACAAGGTGTGCCTCTCCGGCCTCGACGCGATCGCGCTGGCCGACCAGCTCATCCGCGCGGGCGAGTTCGACGTGGTCGTGGCCGGTGGCCAGGAGTCCATGACCAACGCCCCCCACCTGCTGCCGAAGTCCCGCGAGGGCTACAAGTACGGCGCGGTGCAGGTGCTCGACGCGATGGCGCACGACGGCCTGACCGACGCCTTCGAGAACATCGCCATGGGCGAGTCCACGGAGAAGCACAACACCCGCCTCGGCATCGGCCGCGCCGAGCAGGACGAGATCGCCGCCCTGTCCCACCAGCGGGCCGCCGCCGCGCAGAAGAACGGCGTCTTCGAGGCCGAGATCACCCCGGTCGAGATCCCGCAGCGCAAGGGCGACCCGGTGCTGTTCAGCAAGGACGAGGGCATCCGCGGCGACACCACCGCCGAGTCCCTCGGCAAGCTGCGCCCGGCGTTCGCCAAGGACGGCACCATCACCGCCGGCTCCTCCTCGCAGATCTCCGACGGCGCCGCCGCCGTGGTCGTGATGAGCAAGGCCAAGGCGCAGGAACTGGGCCTGGAGTGGATCGCCGAGATCGGCGCCCACGGCAACGTGGCCGGCCCCGACAACTCGCTGCAGTCGCAGCCGTCGAACGCCATCCTGCACGCCCTCAAGAAGGAGGGCCTGGAAGTGTCCGACCTCGACCTGGTCGAGATCAACGAGGCCTTCGCGGCGGTCGCCGTGCAGTCAATGAAGGACCTCGGTGTTTCCGCCGAAAAGGTGAACGTGAATGGTGGTGCCATCGCCCTCGGCCACCCGATCGGGATGTCCGGCGCGCGGCTGGTGCTGCACCTGGCGCTGGAGCTGAAGCGGCGCGGCGGCGGTGTCGGCGCCGCGGCGCTGTGCGGTGGCGGCGGCCAGGGTGACGCGCTGATCGTGCGGGTACCCAAGGCCTGACCCGGTTGTTGCCGACTTCCCTTACGTGAACGGAGCTGTGATGCAGGACGTCTCCACTCTGGTGGCCCAGGCCAGAGAGGGCAGGCCACGGGCCGTGGCCCGGCTGATCTCCCTGGTGGAGGGGGCGTCACCGCAGCTCAGGGAGGTCATGGCGGCCCTCGCGCCGCTCGCGGGCAACGCCTACGTGGTCGGCCTCACCGGGTCCCCGGGCGTCGGCAAGTCGACGTCCACCTCGGCCCTGGTGACCGCGTACCGCAAACAGGGCAAGCGGGTCGGCGTCCTGGCCGTCGACCCGTCCTCCCCCTTCTCCGGGGGCGCCCTGCTCGGCGACCGCGTCCGGATGTCGGAGCACGCCTCCGACCCGGGCGTCTACATCCGCTCCATGGCCACCCGCGGCCACCTCGGCGGCCTCGCCTGGGCCGCCCCGCAGGCCATCCGCGTCCTGGACGCGGCCGGCTGCGACGTGATCCTCGTCGAGACGGTCGGCGTCGGCCAGTCGGAGGTGGAGATCGCCTCCCAGGCCGACACCTCCGTGGTCCTCCTCGCCCCCGGCATGGGCGACGGAATCCAGGCCGCCAAGGCCGGAATCCTGGAGATCGGCGACGTCTACGTCGTCAACAAGGCCGACCGCGACGGCGCGGACGCCACCGCCCGCGAGCTGAACCACATGCTGGGCCTCGGCGAGTCCCGCGGCCCCGGCGACTGGCGCCCTCCGATCGTCAAGACGGTCGCCGCCCGCCAGGAGGGCGTCGACGAGGTCGTCGAGGCGCTGGAGAAGCACCGGGCGTGGATGGAGGAACGGGGAGTCCTCACGGAGCGTCGCCGCGCCCGCGCGGCGCACGAGGTCGAGACGATCGCGGTCACGGCGCTGCGCCGCCGCATCGGCGACCTCCACGGCGACCGTCGCCTGGGGGCGCTCGCGGAGCGGATCGTTTCGGGTCAGCTGGACCCGTACGGGGCGGCGGACGAACTGGTCGAGGGCCTGACGGGCAACTGACCCCCTTGTCGGCCCTGCGGGCCTGGTCCTCAAACGCCGGACGGGCTGCATACAGCCCCTCCGGCGTCTGAGGAGCGGGGTCCGGGGCGGAGCCCCGGGTCAGTCGTCGTCCCGGTCGGCCACGACCGCACCCGACCGCAGGTCCACCTTCCACTCCCGTTCCCCGCCGGAGGCGCGCGTCTCCGTGTCCCAGGCTCGGTCGTCGCCGTCGTCGTCCAGGTCCACGGAGACCACAGGGCCCTTGGACTCCGCGGCCCGCGCGGCCTGTTCGGCCGTCACGCTCGCGTTCTTGAGCGCGGCCCGCACCTCCGCCGTGTCGTCCTCGTCGTCCTGGTGGGCGCCCAGCACCTTCCCGGTGTCCGGGGCGATCCTGACGGTGTGCCAGGTGTCGCCCTTGGCGAGGACGTCGATCTCCCAGGAGCCGTCGTCCAGTTCGGCGGAGACGGCCGTGCCCGGGGTGTGGTCCAACGCGGCGGCGATGGCCTCGGCCGCGGTCACCTTGCCGGAGGCGGGGGCGGCGGCACCGATCCCGTCGTCGTCGCGGTCGTCGTCGCGGTCCTGCCTGTCGTCGCGGTCGTCCCTGTCGTCGTCCGTGCGCGTCACCGACGTCGTGTTCTCGTCGTCCCCCGCGACCGCCAGGGCCGTCGCCGTGCCCCCGCCCACCAGTGCCGCTGCCGTGACGACGGCGATCACGATGTTGCGCTTCATGTGCGTTCCTCCCGAGTCGGTGTGCTTCGCGCTGTACGACATCAATGTCGCCCACCGACGCTGAGCCGAAGCTGAAGCAGCCTGAAGTGATCTTCAGCTTCCCTTTGCGACCCTGGGTCCCATGCGACTCCTGATCGTCGAGGACGAAAAGCGCCTCGCCCTCTCCCTCGCCAAGGGACTCACCGCCGAGGGGTACGCCGTCGACGTCGTGCACGACGGCCGCGAGGGGCTGGACCGGGCCACGACCGAGCCGTACGACCTGGTGATCCTCGACATCATGCTGCCCGGCCTCAACGGCTACCGGGTGTGCGCCGCCCTGCGCGCCGCCGGGCACGACGTGCCGATCCTGATGCTCACCGCCAAGGACGGCGAGTACGACGAGGCCGAGGGCCTGGACACCGGCGCCGACGACTATCTGACCAAGCCGTTCTCGTACGTCGTGCTGGTCGCCCGGGTGAAGGCGCTGCTGCGTCGCCGGCGGGCCGCGGGCGCGTCCCCGGTCCATGTGCACGGCGACCTGAAGGTGGACACCGCCGCCCGCCGGGTGTGGCTCGGCGAGGAGGAGGCCGAGCTGACGGCAAAGGAGTTCTCGGTGCTGGAGCACCTGGTGCTGCGGGCCGGTGAGGTGGTGTCCAAGGCCGAGATCCTCGAGCACGTCTGGGACTTCGCGTACGAGGGCGACCCCAACATCGTCGAGGTCTACGTCAGCGCCCTGCGCCGCAAGCTCCGCGCGGACCTCATCCGCACGGTGCGCGGCGCCGGTTACCGGCTGGAGACCGCGCCGTGAGCCGGCTGTTCGGCTCGGTCCGCTCCCGGGCGACGCTCGGCGCCACCCTCGTCGTCGCCGTGGCCCTCGTCGCGGCCGGCACCGCACTCCTGCTGTCCCTGCGCGCCAACCTCACGAGCGAGGCGGGCACCCGGGCCGAGCGTTCCGCGCAGTCCGTCGCCTCCGAACTCGCCGCCCGCACACCCCTCGACAAGCTCTCCGGACTGGACGCCGAGGACACCCCCGTGCAGATCGTCGACGAGGACGGCGTCCTGCTCGCCGCCTCCGAGGACCTGGAGCGGATCAGCGGCACGGGCACCTCCGAGGTCACCCCCGCGCCGGAGCGGTCGGACGACGACGACCGCGACGATCGTGAAGACCGCGACGACCGTGAAGACCGCGACGACCGTGAAGACCGCGACGACCGTGAAGACGGCGACGACCGTGAAGACGGCGGCAGCGACGACGACCGGGACGACGAATCCCTCGACCCCGGCGAGATCTCCCCGGGCGCGAGCTTCACCAACGGCACGGCCACCATCGACGGCGACACCGAGGACTACCGCTTCGCCTCCGTGGACGTGGAGACCCCCGACGGAGGCCGCCTCACCGTCCACGCGGGCGCCCCGCTGGCCGCCGAGCACAGTGCCGTGGGCACCGCGCTGACCGCCATGCTCATCGGCTTCCCGCTGCTGCTCGGCGTCGTCGCCGCGGTGACCTGGCTGGTCACCGGGAGGGCGCTGCGCCCCGTCGAGGGAATCCGCCGCGAGATGGCCGCGATCACCGCCTCCGAGGACCTCCGCCGCCGCGTCCCCGAACCGGCCACGCACGACGAGGTCGCCCGCCTCGCCCGCACCACCAACGCCACGCTCGCCGCGCTGGAGTCCTCGGTGGAGCGGCAGCGCAGGTTCGTCGCCGACGCCTCGCACGAACTGCGCAGCCCCATCGCCTCGCTGCGCACCCAGCTGGAGGTCGCGGCCGCGCACCCCGAGCTGCTCGACCTGGACGGCGCCGTCGAGGACACCGTACGGCTGCAGAACCTCGCCGCCGATCTGCTGCTGCTCGCCCGGCTGGACGCGGGGGAGCGGCCCGCCGGCACCCGGGTGGACCTGGCCGCGCTGGCCCGCGAGGAGGCCGCGGGGCGGGAGCGCGTCACGGTGGAGGCGGAGCCCGTCGAGGTCTCCGGGTCACGCGGCCAGCTGGGGCGGGTGCTCGCCAACCTGCTGGACAACGCGGAGCGGCACGCCCGGGAGCGGATCACGGTGACCGTGCGCCGGGAGGGCGGCGAGGCCGTGCTGGGTGTCGCCGACGACGGCGAGGGGGTGGCCGAGGCCGACCGGGAGCGGATCTTCGAGCGGTTCGTACGGCTGGACGCGGCGCGCAGCCGGGACGACGGCGGTGCCGGTCTCGGCCTGGCCATCGCGCGGGACGTGGCCGTACGGCACGGGGGCACGCTCACCGCGGGCGCGGCGCCGGCGGGCGGGGCCCTCTTAGAACTCCGCCTGCCGCTCGCCGGCGCGGACCGCGGCACGCCCGGGGCCTAGAGGCAAGCCGTGAAGGGGGAGGACGTCAGAGTCGTCCCCGCTGCCCCCGCAGGTGCTCCGCGATGGGCTTGAGGGCCTTGTCGAGCTCGATCAGGGCCTCGGGGGAGAGCAGGTCGATGAAGTGCCGGCGCACCGACGCCACATGGTGCGGGGCGACCTTCTGCATCGTCTCCATGCCGTGGTCGGTGAGGACCGCGTAGAGTCCGCGGCGGTCCGACTCGCAGTTCTCCCGACGGACCAGGTGGGCGTTCTCCATCCGGGTGATCTGGTGGGAGAGCCGGCTCTTGGACTGCATCGTGGCGGAGGCGAGGTCGCTCATCCGCATCCGCCGGTCCTCCGACTCGGACAGGTTCACCAGGATCTCGTAGTCGTTCATTGTCAGGCCGAACGGCTGCAGATCCTTCTCGAGCTGGTAGGTCAGCAGCTTGTTGACCTCCAGGTGGGTGCGCCAGGCGCACTGCTCCGCATTGGTCAGCCAGCGGGTGGCCGTCTCGGTCTCCATGAATGAAGTCTACCTAAGGAAGTTGAAAGGCTAACTAATAGGGCTTCCGTGTGACATCGCGTGCAGACGTTCGATGTCACACCCCGCACACTACCGCTCACAGCCCGAAGCGACGCTGGAGGTCTCCCAGCTGTCCGGGAAGGCGCGGTCCGCCTGCGCCAGGTCCGGCCCCGCCCGGTCCGCCCCCGCCCGGCACCCCGGGCTGCTGCGGAGGCGCCCCCGTGGCCTGCTCCGTCATCAGCGCCTCGGACGACTGCAGCAGCACCGTGCCCGCGCCGACGAACTCCAACTGGTGCTCCTCGCCGGAGACCCCTCCGAGGCCCGTCATCGCACGTAGACCGCCCAGTACGCCGGTCAGGTAGCCATGGTCGTAGTGGTGGCACGGGGACGGGCAGTCCGCCCAGCCGACCAGCGCCTGCGGGTCGACCCTGATCGGCGGCTCCATGAACACCACCGGCCCGTTAGATGCCGCCACGAACTTCCCGGTTCCGATCAGTGTCAGAAAACCTGGCACGATCGACTGCTTCAGCGACAGACTTGGCTGAAAAGCGAGCAAGTTGCCCGAGCGAATGGTCAGATTGCCGTCGTCCAAGTCATACGAATTGACGTCGAAGGCCCGGTCGGCGAGCAGCATCTTGCCCGAGCCCTCCGCCACGACCCAGTCGCTCGCGTGCAGTGGCGAATGGAACGCCTTCCGGACAAGTCGGTCGAGTCGCCCGTGCCCGATGCCGTTGAACTCGATCGTGCCGTAGTAGGCGATCATCTTCCCCTTCTGCATGAACCACTGGCTCCCCTTGAGCTCCACGCAGAAGGTGTACGCGTCCACGTTGTCGTCGGACGGCAGCGTCATGGGGTCGAGGACCCGGGGCGCGGCGCCCGGCGTTCCGTACGTGCTCACAGCTTCTCCTCCGACGCCTGGACGTAGACCGCGCCGCTGCCGCTCAGCTCCAGCTGGAAGGCCTCCCCGGAGCCGCGCCCCACCATGTCCCGCCAGCCGAGCGCCGTCGACAGCTTGTTGCGCACGTCGCCGTGGTGGGCGACGTACGCCTGCGGGTCGACGTGCACCGGGCGCTGCGGGGTGATCGGCACCTCGATCACCCCTCCGTGCGCCATCACGGCGACCGCGCCGTGTCCCTTGAGCGTGGTGGTGAACAGGCCCTGACCGGAGACCTGGCCCCGGACCATGCCCATCACCCCGCCCTGCGAGCCGAGGAACACCGTGCCCTGCTCCAGCGTGCCCTCGAAGGCCAGCAGCCGGTCCGCCTCGACGTACAGGGTGTCCCCGGAGAGGTGGATCACCTGGACGTGGTGGCCGCCGTGCCCGAACAGCACGGTGCCGCTGCCCTCCACGGTCATCAGGGGCGTGTCCTCGTTCGCCACGCGCCGGCCGATCATCGACATCACCCCGCCCTGGCCGCCGCGCAGGTTGGGGGTGAAGCCGACCTCGCCCTTGTACGCGAGCATCGCGCCGCGCTGGCTGAACAGCCGCTGCCCCGGCGCGACGGTCGCCTCGACCATCTTGGAGTTGATCTCCCGGAAGCCCATGTCAGACGTCCCCCGCGATCGTGTTGCGCTCACTGGGCTGGACGTGGACCACCCCGTCGCCCTCGAAGCGGATCTGGAAGGCCTCGCCGCCGCCCTCGCCGATGAGCGTGCGGAACGTCACGCCGGACTGGAAGGACTGCCGCAGGTTGCCCTGGTGCGCGACATACGCGCCCGGGTCGACCGTCAGCGGGTACTGCGGGCTCACCCGCAGCAGCACGGCGGGGCCGTCCGACATGATCGCCGCCTGGCCGTGGCCCTCGATCGTGGTCGTGAACAGTCCGTTGCCCTGGGAGGCGCCGCGCAGACCGGTGAACGTGGTGCCCGTGCGCAGGCCGCCGTCGGTCGCCAGCAGGTTGCTGGACTCGACGTACAGCTTCTCCCCGTTCAGGGACACCAGGTTGATCTCCGAGGCGCGGTCGGCGAAGAAACAGGTGCCGTGCCCCTTCACCTCCATGAGCGTCATCTGCTCGCCCGTGAGCCGCCGGGTCACCATCCCCCGGATGCCCTCACCACCGCCCGTGAGCTTCTTGAAGGCCATCTGCCCGTCGTACGCGACCATGGAGCCGTTCTTCGCCTTGACGGCGTCCCCGGTCAGGTCGACGGCGAGCACCTTGCTGCTCTGAAGTCGGAACATCGCCACGTGTGCGACGGTAGCGGCCCTTTTGCCCCGCGCCCAGATCCTGAAGGAGGAGTCGCACCCTGATGCGGCCCTGATCCCCGGTCCTGGGCCCCGGCCCCGACCCCGCGCGGTGATCGCTCCCGGGGTTTGCCACAATGGACCCGCTTGTGCGCGCGTTCACAAGGCGCGCAGGCAGACAGCACCGTCGACGCCGACGTCTCTCCCTTCCGAAGGTGACCCGTGGACATCAAGACCGCCTCCGCACTCCGCCGCCTCCGCCTGGTCTCGGGCCCCGAAGCGATCTCGTTCCTGCTGCTGCTCGTCTGCTCGGTCCTGAAGCGGACGACGGAGTTCAACGCCGTGCCGGTCATGGGCGCGGTCCACGGCTTCCTCTTCGTCCTCTACGTGATCTTCTGGGCGGACGCCTGGAACCGCGCGAAGTGGTCGCTGGGGACGGCCGCCTACTACGCCGTCATGTCGGTCCTGCCCACCGGCGGCTTCTTCGCCGAGCGGCGGCTGAAGCGTGAGGCCGAGGACGCGGTGATCGCCTCCCGCGCTCGCAAGGAAGGGGTCGTGAACGCGTGATCGTCGCCTTTTCCGTGACGCCGCTGGGCGTCGGCGAGGACGTGGGGGAGTACGTCGCCGACGCCGTGCGGGTGGTCCGCGAGTCCGGGCTGCCGAACCGTACCGACGCGATGTTCACGTCGGTCGAGGGCGAGTGGGACGAGGTCATGGACGTGGTGAAGCGCGCCGTGGCCGCGGTGGAGGCGCGTGCGCCGCGCGTCTCGCTCGTGCTCAAGGCGGACATCCGTCCGGGTGTGGAGGACGGGCTGACGTCGAAGGTGGAGACCGTCGAACGGCACCTGGGCGATTAGGAGCTGTCCGGGCGATCATGTGACCGTCCCGTGCCTGGGTCGTAGTTGTGGGCGTGGGGCGGGGCGATCTCACGCATGCGGAGTGGGAACGGCCGCGGCCGTTCCTGCCGGTGAGCAATGGACGTTGTGGCCGGTGGCGGGGTCTTCCCGAGCGCTTCGGCCCGTGGAAGACCGTGTATGAACGCCACCGGCTGTGGTCCGCCGACGGGACGTGGGAACGTCTGCTGCATCAAGTCCAGGCCGCCGCCGACATCGCGGGTGAGATCGACTGGGACATCTCGATGGACTCCACCATCGTGCGGGCCCATCAGCACGCGGCCGGTGCCCGGACCGACCCGCCGCCGGCCCCCGCGTCAAAGGGGGCCGAAGCGGCAGAACACCAGGCCGAGCACCGTGGCAAAGCCTGCTCGCCCGGCTGGTGGAGGTGGTGCGGGAGGCGAGGGCCTAGGCCGCTCGCGGGGCGGGTTCACCAGCAAACTCCACCTGAGCGCGGACGGCCGCTGCCGCCCGCTGTCCTTGGTCGTCGCTGGCGGACAGCGGGCGGACTGCACCCAGTTCCAGACGGTGTTGGCAAAGGTCCGGGTCTGCGGGTCGGTTCGGGACGGCCCCGCACGAAGCCCGACAGCCTCGCGGCCGACAAGGGCTACGGCAACGGCCCGTGCCGCGAGTACCTGCGGCGCCGAGGCGTCCGGCACACGATCCCGGAGAAGACCGACAGCCAGGCTGCCCGCCTGCGCAAAGGCTCACGCGGCGGACGGCCACCCGGCTTCGACGAAGAGCGGTACAAGAAGCGCAACACCGTCGAACGAGCGATCAACAGGCTGAAGCAGTCCCGGGCCGTGGCCACTCGCTATGACAAGCGCGGCTACGTTTTCCTCGGCGCCGCAACCACCGCAGCTCTCCTCATCTGGCTTCGGGGCTGAGTCCCGACCTCACAAACCGATCGGCCGGTACGCCAGGGCCTGATCGACTACCTCATCAGCCGAAAGCTCCCGCTCCGGCGGCCAGAAGATCAAGTCGCTGACATAACCGGACGGGCATGCCAGGGCTCTGTCGAGCCGACCCAGCCAGCCGTCCACCTCGTCGTCCGAGGCGTAGTCCGCGTCCATGATCCGCTGCACGAGCACAGACGCCTCCGCGCGGCTCATCTCCCCAGCACTCATCAGGTCCCTCCGCCGAGTCACCCTAACGAGATCCTTGATCGCCCGGACAGCTCCTGGTCGAGGCTGGGGCCGTCCAGCCCCAGCCGCTCACCGCGTAGGACCGCGACCAGGGCCGCGTCTTCGGCGGAGTGCGCGACGAAGCGCAGGGCTGCCCTCAACTCGGCCGGTGTCGCCGCGGCCTCGTCGGCCAGGTCCCGTGCCCGGGCGGCGTCCGCTTGTGCGGTCTCGATCAGCTCGGTCTCCAAGGCGTCGGCCAGCCGGTTGACGAGCCCGTCGCCCGGCGGGACGAACGCGGGTCGATCGTCCTCTCGCCAGGGCAGGCGCCGTAGCCGGGTGGTGTCGGGCATGTCATCACTCCTCAACGGTGTGGCGGGCCAGGCGGTGGCCCCCGTACTCACGGGATACGCACAGTCACGACCTTACGCGGTTTCGCGGTTACGCGGTAGCTCGAATATGCATATCCGCGGAGGCTGGTGGCATGGAACTTGATCGCTCCGTCCCCGTGTGGCCGCAAGTGGCGGCCGACCTCCGTCGGCGCCTGGACGCCGGAGAGTGGGAGCCCGGGGAGCGCTTCCCGGGCACGGTCACGTTGGCGGCGGAGTACGGAGTGACGCAGTCGACGGTGCAGAAGGCTGTCGTGGCCCTTCGCGAAGAAGGGCGTCTGCGTACGGTTCTCGGTGCGGGCAGCTACGTTCAGCATTGACCGCCGTTGCCGCGGGTCGCGCCGTCAAGGATGTGCGTGCCCGCGGACCGAAGGGCGAGACAGGGCTGACCGGCATCTGACCCGCCGGTAGGGTCGGGAGCGTGCCCAAACCGCTCAGTCTCTCGTTCGATCCCATCGCCCGTGCCGACGAGCTCTGGAAGCAGCGCTGGGGAAACGTGCCGGCGATGGCCGCCATCACCTCGGTCATGCGCGCCCACCAGATCCTGCTGGCCGAGGTCGACGCGGTGGTCAAGCCCTACGGGCTCACGTTCGCGCGGTACGAGGCGCTGGTCCTGCTGACCTTCTCCAAGTCCGGTGAGCTGCCGATGTCCAAGATCGGCGAACGGCTGATGGTGCACCCGACGTCGGTGACCAACACCGTGGACCGGCTGGTCAGGTCGGGGCTGGTCGCCAAGCGCCCCAACCCCAACGACGGCCGCGGCACGCTGGCGTCCATCACGGACAAGGGTCGCGAGGTGGTCGAGTCGGCGACCCGCGACCTGATGGCGATGGACTTCGGCCTGAGCGCCTACGACGCGGAGGAGTGCGCGGAACTCTTCGCCATCCTCCGCCCCCTGCGGCTCGCGGCGGGGGACTTCCAGGAGGGGTGACCCTCCCGAAGATCGCCCGGAACGTGCCGTTACGCTCGATCGCATGAAGAAGAGCGTGCTGACCCGCTACCGGGTCATGGCCTACGTGACCGCTGTCATGCTGCTCGTGCTGTCCACCTGCATGGTGTTCAAGTACGGCTTCGGCAAGGGCGAGGACATCACGTTCGTCGTCTCCCAGGCTCACGGCTTCCTGTACATCATCTACCTGATCTTCGCGTTCGACCTCGGCTCCAAGGCCAGGTGGTCGTTCGGCAAGCTGCTGTGGGTGCTGCTGTCCGGGACGATCCCCTTCGCCGCCTTCTTCGTCGAGCGCAAGGTGACGGAGCAGGTGGAGCCCCTCGTGGAGGGCTCCGAGCCGGCCGTCGCCAAGGCCTGACGCCCCGCGTCCCACCGCCGTACGGTCGAGCGTGCGGCGGTCTCCCATCGACATTTACTTGGACGTCCTAGTAAATTCGAAGGTATGGACGCTGACGCCATCGAGGAGGGCCGCCGTCGCTGGCAGGCCCGGTACGACGCCGCGCGCAAGCGCGACGCAGACTTCACCACGCTTTCCGGGGACCCCGTGGAGCCGGTGTACGGGCCGCGGCCCGGGGACCGCTACGACGGGTTCGAGCGGATCGGCTGGCCGGGGGAGTACCCGTTCACCCGGGGGCTGTACCCGACCGGCTACCGGGGGCGGACGTGGACCATCCGGCAGTTCGCCGGGTTCGGGAACGCCGAGCAGACCAACGAGCGGTACAAGATGATCCTCGGCAACGGCGGAGGCGGCCTGTCCGTCGCCTTCGACATGCCGACGCTCATGGGCCGCGACTCCGACGACCCCCGCTCGCTGGGCGAGGTCGGCCACTGCGGGGTGGCCATCGACTCGGCGGCCGACATGGAGGTCCTGTTCAAGGACATCCCCCTCGGTGACGTCACCACCTCGATGACCATCAGCGGGCCCGCCGTGCCCGTCTTCTGCATGTACCTCGTCGCCGCCGAGCGCCAGGGCGTCGACCTCGGCGTGCTCAACGGCACGCTGCAGACGGACATCTTCAAGGAGTACATCGCGCAGAAGGAGTGGCTCTTCCAGCCCGAGCCGCACCTGCGCCTCATCGGCGACCTGATGGAGTACACCAGCGCGCGCATCCCCGCGTACAAGCCGCTGTCGGTCTCCGGCTACCACATCCGCGAGGCGGGCTCGACGGCCGCGCAGGAGCTGGCGTACACGCTCGCGGACGGCTTCGGGTACGTCGAGCTGGGGCTCAGCCGCGGCCTCGACGTGGACGTCTTCGCGCCCGGCCTCTCCTTCTTCTTCGACGCGCACGTCGACTTCTTCGAGGAGATCGCCAAGTTCCGCGCCGCTCGCCGCATCTGGGCCCGCTGGATGCGGGACGTCTACGGCGCCGAGAGCGAGAAGGCGCAGTGGCTGCGGTTCCACACCCAGACCGCCGGCGTCTCGCTCACCGCGCAGCAGCCGTACAACAACGTCGTCCGCACCGCCGTCGAGGCGCTCGCCGCGGTGCTCGGCGGGACCAACTCGCTGCACACCAACGCCCTCGACGAGACCCTCGCGCTGCCCAGCGAGCAGGCCGCCGAGATCGCCCTGCGTACCCAGCAGGTGCTGATGGAGGAGACCGGCGTCGCCAACGTCGCCGACCCGCTGGGCGGTTCCTGGTACGTCGAGCAGCTCACCGACCGCATCGAGGCGGACGCCGAGAAGATCTTCGAGCAGATCAAGGAGCGGGGACTGCGGGCCCACCCGGACGGGCAGCACCCCATCGGGCCGATCACCTCCGGCATCCTGCGTGGCATCGAGGACGGCTGGTTCACCGGCGAGATCGCCGAGTCGGCCTTCCGCTACCAGCAGGCGCTGGAGAAGGGCGACAAGAAGGTCGTCGGCGTCAACGTCCACACCGGCTCCGTCACCGGCGACCTGGAGATCCTCCGGGTCAGCCACGAGGTGGAGCGCGAGCAGGTACGGCTGCTCGGCGAGCGCAAGGCCGCCCGCGACGACGCCAAGGTGCGCGGCACGCTGGACGCGATGGTCGAGGCGGCCCGCTCCGGCGCGAACATGATCGAGCCGATGCTCGACGCCGTCCGAGCCGAGGCCACGCTGGGCGAGATCTGCGACGCCCTGCGCGACGAGTGGGGCGTCTACACGGAGCCCGCCGGCTTCTGAATCCGGGCCCCCGGCACCACCACCCCGCCCCGGCAGGCCCCGTGCCCGCCGGGGCGCGGTGCGTCCACGGCTTGCGGGCGACCGCGCCGTACAGCGAGATGACCGCGTCATCGTCGACGGCCTCCCCGACCGCGAGTTCCGGGTGCCAGTCGGTCAGCTGGACCAGCCCCGGTTCGACCGGCTCGAGCCCCTCGAAGAAGCGGGCGATCTCCGCGCGGGAGCGGGGCGCCAGGGTGACGCCGCCAGCCCGGTACATCTCCACCCAGCGGGCCACCGCCTCCGGGTCGAAGTCCGCCGTGAGCTGCGACAGCACCAGGTGGGTGCGGGCGATGTGCCGCGCGCCGCCGACCGTGACCTGTTCCTACGGGAGACGCTCAGCGTGCGCTCGCCGCCAGGCCCGACAGCAGCACCCGGGTCAGCCCGTGCACCCACTCCTCGTCGGCCGGCTGGTTGCTGACCAGGGTCCGGTGCACCACCGAGCCCGCCACCATGTCGAAGATCAGGTCCACCGCGCGGTCCGCGCGGTCCGCGTCGGCCTCCGGGGGGAGTTCGCCCCGCTCCTGGGCGCGGGCGCGGCCCGCGATCACCAGCCGTTTCTGCCGGTCGACGATCGACGCGCGGATCCGCTCGCGCAGCGCCTCGTCGCGGGTGGCCTCGGCGACCACCGCCATCAGCCCGCTGCGGGCCTCGGGGCGGGCCAGGATCGCCGCGAACTGCAGCACCACGCCCTCGATGTCGGCGGCCAGCGAACCCCGGTCGGGCAGCGTCAGCTCGTCAAACAGTTCGGCGACGGCGTCCACGACCAGCTCGTTCTTGCCCGCCCAGCGCCGGTACAGCGTCGTCTTGGCCACCCCCGCGCGCACCGCGACGTCCGAGAGCGTGAGCTTGGACCACCCCAGGTCCACCAGCGCCTGCCTTGTCGCGGCGAGGATCGCGGTGTCGGCCGCGGCGCTGCGCGGGCGGCCGGTGCGACTGGCTGGATGGCGGCGCTGCATGGCACGACCATAACCGGCAGAAACCGTGCGGTGGTGAGGGAGATCACCGGGAACCGTTGCCGCGCACCCGCCCCTTGCCATTACGCTACGACTCGTAGCGAAAGCACGTGAGCACCTGACGTGCCCGAGCGACGACCACCGCGCCGGGTGGGGACCCGGCGCACCAGCACCACACGTACGCCTGTGTTTCCCGGGCGCTTTTCACACTCACGCGGAGTACGGGGGAGGATAGACGCATGCAGCCACGGAACATGTCCATGAGCGGAGTCGTCGACCTCGCCGCGGTGAAGGCGGCCCAGGAGGCCAAGGCGAAGGCGGAGCAGGCGCGCGCCGAGGCGGCCCGTACGGGCGGCACCGGCGCCGTCTCGCCCGCCGATCTCGTCATCGACGTCGACGAGGCCGGCTTCGACCGCGACGTCCTGCAGCGTTCCACCGAGGTTCCGGTCGTCATCGACTTCTGGGCCGAGTGGTGCGAGCCCTGCAAGCAGCTGAGCCCCGTCCTCGAGCGGCTCGCCGTCGAATACAACGGCCGTTTCCTCCTCGCCAAGATCGATGTCGACGCCAACCAGATGCTGATGCAGCAGTTCGGCATCCAGGGCATCCCCGCCGTCTTCGCGGTGGTGGCCGGACAGGCCCTGCCGCTCTTCCAGGGCGCCGCGGGCGAGGCGCAGATCCGCCAGACCCTGGACCAGCTGGTGCAGGTCGCCGAGCAGCGTTTCGGCCTGACCGGCCTCACCGTCGACCCGGAGGCCGAGCCGGGCGGCGCCCCGGCGGCCGCCGAGACCCCCGCCGGCCCGTACGACTCCCTCCTGGAGGCCGCCGCCCGCGCGCTGGACGGCAACGACCTGGACGGCGCCGTGCAGGCGTACAAGAACGTGCTCGCCCAGGACCCGGCCAACCCCGAGGCCAAGTTGGGCCTCGCCCAGGCCGAACTGCTGCGCCGCGTACGGGACATGGACCCGCAGCAGGTGCGCAAGGATGCCGCCGAGAAGCCGGGCGACGTGGAGGCGCAGATCGCCGCCGCCGACCTGGACCTGGCGGGCGGTCATGTCGAGGACGCCTTCGGCCGGCTGGTCGACACCGTGGCCCGCACGGCGGGCGACGACCGGGAGGCCGCGCGCGTGCGGCTGCTGGAGCTGTTCGACGTGGTCGGCGCCGACCACCCCGCCGTGGTGACCGCGCGCCGGGCCCTGGCCCGCGCCCTGTTCTGAACGAGTCCCGCCCGGGCGCCCGTTCTGCCGCTTTCGCCCGCTAAGGCGGCGGACGGGGCTCGAGGTGCGGACCGGCCGTCAGAGGCCGAAGCGGCCGCGCTTTGCCAAATCTTGGCAATCGCGGCCGCTGTTACTGCGAGTAAGTCGCAGGCGCTGATCTGTCGGATTCTGTCCACTGATCAACTGTTTTGTACACCCCCATCGATGCACCCAGCGTCGCCGCTCGGGTCCATGGGGTCGCGCCACGGTTATCCGGCCGTTACTAGCCAGTAACGAACCCCCTTGTGCGGGCGGCCGGAATGCACCACGATCGGCCACGCTCGGTCCATCACCCGTACCCCGACAGCCGGTCGGGCCGCGGGAACTCCTGGGTCCCCACCGAGCAGGAGCGCCGGCAATGACGTCGCTCCTTGGACAGGGGGGTCTTCGCCCGCCCGGCGAAGCCTGTCCAGCAGGGTTGTGCGTGATGCGTGTCAGGCGCGACCAGTGGTTGTCGCTCGGGGGTGAACGCCGGTGATTCGGGCGCGTACCTCGCGTCGCCGAATGCGGGCGCTCTCCTTCCCGAGGACGTAGCACTTCTCCCATCCCTGCCCGACTCGGCCGCCGGTCAAGGCGGCGAGCCAGGACAGGAGATGTACGTCCGAGAAGGAGGAAATATGGAGTCCCAGGTGCGTGGCGGGACCAGATGGAAGCGGTTCGCTGTGGTCATGGTGCCCAGCGTGGCCGCCACGGCTTGCATAGGTGTCGCTCTCGCGCAGGGCGCCCTCGCGGCGTCGTTCAGCGTTTCCGGCCAGTCGTTCAAGGTCACCACGAAGGAGCTCGTCGGCGAGGGCTTCTCGCAGTACGGCGCTCTGGACGAGGGTTACACCCTCGACGGCAAGAAGACGGCTCACCCCGTCGCGGTCTCGGCGTTCAAGTCCGCGACCATCAAGAGCCTGTGCCAGTCGGTCGTGACCCCGAACATTCCGGTGCTCGGGAACGTCAGCCTGATCCTGCGCGCCGGTGACGGCGCTCAGCCGGTCGAGGCCAAGAACCTGTACATCGACGTCGCCGACCTGAACGCCGATGCGACGTTCACGAACATCGACATCGGTGTTGCCGCCAAGGACGCCACCAAGGGTCCGGGCATGAAGGGCGGCGGCGAGCAGGCCAACCCCTTCGGGTTCGCGCAGCAGGCCGACAAGGCCGTGCTGAAGGACGTGAAGCAGACGGCGTGGGCGACCACCGCCGGAACCTTCAAGCTCAGCGGCCTGAAGATGTCGCTCTCGACGGGCGTCAAGGAGTGCTACTAAGCACTCGCTGACGGGCGGGGGAGCCGGTGGCGCCCCCGCCCGTCCACCTTCCCGCCGCGCTTTCACGCGCGGCGCACATCACCACCACAGCAACGCCATCCAGGGAGCTGTTTTCCATGAGCGCCGAGACTCCTGCCGCCTCCGGCCAGTTCATCCGCCGACGGCTGCAGTTCCGCGCCTGGCGTGGCCAGCGGCCCTTCTGGGCCGGTCTGTTCATCATCATCGGCGGACTCCCCATCGCCTACTTCCCGTACGCGAACCTGCAGATCGGTCACCTGACCCTGGCGATGGCGACCACCGCGGGCGCCGGGTCCCTGATCATCGGCGTGCTGCTCGTCGTCCTCGGCGTCAGCCTCTGGTTCCAGAAGCACATCCGCGTCTTCGCGGGTGTCGCGGCGATTCTGCTGGCGTTGGTGTCCATCCCCGTGTCGAACCTCGGCGGCTTCCTCATCGGCTTCCTCTTCGCCCTCGTGGGCGGGGCGATGGCCGTGTCCTGGGTGCCGGGCGAGCCGCCCGAGCAGGAGCTGCGGGCGGACGCGGGCGTGCACGGCGGCGCACCCGAGAGCGCCTTCCCCGAATCCACGGTCTCCGGCCCCGCAGAGGGCGCCGCGGCGACGGGTGAGCCGAACGATCTGTCAGGAACGAGCCCGGCGAACGGGGCGAACGGGAGGCACAGTGCCGGCTGACGAGGTGACCCACGGGGCTGATGTGGAGGCGTCCCGTGTGAGAACCGGGCCGCGACACGCGGCACCCAAGAAGCCGCTGTTCACCAGGTTCCACATGCCCGCGGGCAAGGCGATAGCCATAGCGGCGATGCCGACCGCGGTCCTGATGGGGATGGGCTTCACCCCGACGCTCGCCCAGGCCGACGACCAGCCGTCGTCGCGGAGTCTCACGGCCGACGAGTTCAAGGAGTGCCTGGAGGCCATCGAGGAGGCGGAGAAGGCGGAGAAGGGGGACGCGAGCGCGTCGCCCACGCCGTCCGCCACCGAGAGCGCCTCGGAGGACGAGAAGGAGCCCTCGGCGGACCCGACCACGGCTCCCGCCCAGGAGGCCCCGGAGGAGGACGCGGACAAGGGATCGGACTCTTCGCCGGATTCAGGTTCCGACGACAAGGCCGAGCCCACGCCCTCGCCCTCCGCGACCGCGGGCGGACAGGCGGCGGACACCGAGCCCGCTCCGTCCCCGTCGCAGACCGACAAGAACCTGCTGGAGGAGATCGGGGACGCCATCAAGGACGTCTTCACCCCCGGCGAGAAGGCGGAGGAGACCCCCAGTCCCAGCCCGTCCGCCTCAGCGTCGTCGTCCGCCCCCGCAGGGGAGACGGAGGAGAAGGGCGAGGAGGCCCCGCAGAAGCCCGCGGAGAAGGACGCCGGGGATGTCCTCGACGAGGTCGGCGACGCGGCGCAGGACGCCACGGAGCAGGCCGAGGAGGCCGCGGAGGAGGCGACGGAGAAGCCCGAGGCCACCCCCTCGCCCAGCGCCTCCGAGTCGTCCGGGATGGCCCTGGAGGACTGCCCGGTCGCCACCGACGACGAGGGCGGGGTCGACAACAAGGTCCCGCTGCCCGACGACCCGTGGTTCCTGAACGCCAGCTCGCTGCTGCTGAAGGGCGCCGACTACAAGGGCATCGTCGAGGTGCGGACCGCCAACGGCACCAAGAAGAAGGTGCTGAAGTACGTGGTCTCCGACGGCACCGACATCGGCGACCTGCACCAGACGGTCAAGGACAAGCAGAGCGGCAAGACGTACCACGTCCAGGCCGCCAAGGGTTCGACGTCGACCATCCGCGACGGCGACACCGTGATGTACACCGAGAGCATCTCCGGCAACCTGCTGGGCCTGATCCCGGTGACGTTCGATCCGGAGAACCCGCCGCCGCTGAACATCCCGCTG
Organism: Streptomyces sp. P9-2; assembly: GCF_051903975.1. Taxonomy (NCBI): domain Bacteria; kingdom Bacillati; phylum Actinomycetota; class Actinomycetes; order Kitasatosporales; family Streptomycetaceae; genus Streptomyces; species Streptomyces sp. P9-2. Next base: position 50,317 of record NZ_CP192633.1, on the reverse strand, counting down.
ATCTACTTCACCAAGGTCACGGTCCAGCAGGCCGGCCAGTTCGGCGGCACCCTGCACGTCCCGGGCCTCCACCAGTACGTCACCGACTGAGCGTCACCGGACCGCACCAGGACCACCCCGGGAGCCGCGACACCGAGGGCGCCCCCTGTTCGCAGGGGGCGCCCTCGGGCGTCGGACCGGTGTGCCGGGTCAGGCGGTCGCCTCGCCCAGGTGGTGGACGCGGACCATGTTCGTGGTGCCGGGGACGCCGGGCGGGGAGCCGGCGGTGATGACCACGATGTCGCCCTCGTTGAAGCGGCTCAGGCGGACCAGTTCCTGGTCCACCAGCGCGACCATCTCGTCGGTGCTGTTCACGAACGGCACCACGTACGGCTCCACGCCCCAGCTCAGCGTGAGCTGGTTACGGGTCGACTCGTCCGTGGTGAACGCCAGGATCGGCTGCGCGACGCGGTAACGGCACAGGCGGCGGGCCGTGTCGCCGGACTGGGTGAAGGCCACCAGGCCCTTGCCGCCGAGGAAGTCGGCGATCTCGCAGGCCGCGCGGGCCACCGAACCGCCCTGCGTGCGCGGCTTCTTGCCCGGCACCAGCGGCTGCAGGCCCTTGGACAGCAGCTCCTGCTCGGCCGCCTGGACGATCTTCGACATCGTCCGGACCGTCTCGATCGGGTACGCGCCGACCGAGGACTCCGCCGACAGCATGACCGCGTCCGCGCCGTCGAGGATCGCGTTGGCCACGTCGGAGGCCTCGGCGCGGGTCGGACGGGAGTTGGTGATCATCGACTCCATCATCTGGGTCGCCACGATCACCGGCTTGGCGTTGCGCCGGCACAGCTCGATCAGGCGCTTCTGCACCATGGGGACCTTCTCGAGCGGGTACTCGACCGCCAGGTCGCCGCGCGCGACCATCACGCCGTCGAACGCCATCACGACGTCCTCCATGTTCTCCACCGCCTGCGGCTTCTCCACCTTGGCGATGACGGGGACGCGGCGGCCCTCCTCGTCCATCACGCGGTGGACGTCGGCGACGTCCTTCGCGTCCCGGACGAAGGACAGGGCGACCAGGTCGCAGCCCATCCGCAGGGCGAACCGCAGGTCCTCGACGTCCTTCTCGGACAGCGCGGGGACGTTCACGGCCGTGCCGGGCAGGTTGATGCCCTTGTGGTCGGAGATGACGCCGCCCTCGATGACGATCGTCCTCACCCGGGTGCCCTCGACGTCCAGCACCTTCAGCTCGACGTTGCCGTCGTTGATGAGGATCTGGTCGCCGCGGGAGACGTCGCCCGGGAGGCCCTTGTAGGTGGTCCCGCAGATAGTCTTGTCACCGGGGACGTCCTCGGTGGTGATGGTGAACTCGTCACCGCGCACCAGCTCGACGGGGCCCTCGGCGAAGGTCTCCAGCCGGATCTTGGGGCCCTGGAGGTCGGCGAGGACGCCGACGGCCCTGCCGGTCTCCTTGGAGGCGGCCCGGACCCGGTCGTACCGGCCCTGGTGCTCGGCGTGGGAGCCGTGGCTGAAGTTGAAGCGGGCCACGTTCATGCCGGCTTCGATCAGAGTGACGAGCTGCTCATGGGAGTCGACCGCGGGGCCGAGAGTACAGACGATTTTCGAACGGCGCATGGGGCGATCCTATCGGTTTGTTTCGCTCCGGAATATTCCGTCTGGCGGAATGTACAAATGAGGTTCCCGCTGCTCAGTTGTTCTTTCCGACCAGTGCGTATGTCTGCTGTGCGATCTCCATTTCCTCGTCCGTCGGTACCACCGCGACCGCGACCCGTGCCCCCTCGGGCGAGATCAGCCGCGCCCCGCCGCCGCGGACCGCGTTGCGCGCGCCGTCCACCGCGAGGCCCAGCCCTTCCAGGCCCGCCACGGCGGCCTCACGCACCTCGGCGGAGTTCTCGCCGACCCCGGCGGTGAAGACCACCGCGTCCACCTGTCCGAGAACGGCGTAATAGGCGCCGATGTACTTCCTCAACCGGTGAATGTAGATGTCGAAGGCGAGCTTCGCCCGTTCGTCGCCCTCGGAGATCCGGCGCCGGATCTCCCGCATGTCGTTGTCCCCGCACAGTCCGACCAGCCCGCTCCGCTTGTTCAGAAGGCCGTCGATCTCGTCGGCGGACATTCCGCCGACGCGCATCAAATGGAAGATCACGGCCGGGTCCATGTCACCGGACCGCGTACCCATCACGAGCCCCTCCAAGGGGGTGAGCCCCATCGAGGTGTCCACGCAGCGGCCCGCCCGCACCGCGGAGGCGGACGCCCCGTTGCCGAGGTGCAGCACGATGACGTTCACCTCCTCGGGCGCCTTCCCCAGCAGCCGCGCCGTGGCCCGCGAGACGTACGCGTGCGAGGTGCCGTGGAAGCCGTAGCGGCGCACCCGGTGCGCGTCGGCGGTCTCCACGTCGATCGCGTAGCGCGCCGCCGACTCCGGCATCGTGGTGTGGAACGCGGTGTCGAACACGGCGACCTGCGGCAGGTCCGGGCGCAGCGCGGTCGCCGTGCGGATGCCGGTGAGGTTGGCCGGGTTGTGCAGCGGCGCCACCGGGATCAGCCGCTCGATCTCGGAGAGCACCCGCTCGTCGATCACCGTCGGCTCGGTGAAGTACTTGCCGCCGTGCACCACCCGGTGGCCGATGGCCAGCAGCTCGGGGGAGTCCAGGCCGAGGCCGTCCGCGGCCAGCTCCTCGGCCATCGCCTTCAGCGCGGCGTCGTGGTCGGCGACCGGACCGGTCCGCTCCCGGGTCTCCCCGCCGGACGCCAGGGGGGTGTGGCGCACCAGGGAGGTGCGCTCGCCGATCCGCTCGACGAGACCGGAGGCCAGCCGGCTGCTGTCGCTCATGTCCAGCAGCTGGTACTTCACCGACGAGGAGCCGGAGTTGAGGACGAGAACGCGGGACGGGCTCACTGGGCGGCTGCCTTCTCGCTCGGAGAACTCGGAGAACTCGGGGCCGGGGACTGGGCCTGGATGGCGGTGATCGCGACGGTGTTGACGATGTCCTGCACCAGGGCGCCCCGGGACAGGTCGTTGACCGGCTTGCGCAGGCCCTGGAGGACCGGGCCGACGGCGATCGCGCCGGCCGAGCGCTGCACGGCCTTGTAGGTGTTGTTGCCGGTGTTCAGGTCGGGGAAGACCAGCACGGTCGCCTGCCCGGCCACCTCGGAGTCCGGCAGCTTGGTCGCCGCCACCGACGGCTCCACGGCCGCGTCGTACTGGATCGGCCCCTCGATCCGCAGGTCGGGGCGGCGCTTGCGGACCAGCTCGGTGGCCCGGCGCACCTTGTCCACGTCGGCGCCGGAGCCGGAGGTGCCCGTCGAGTACGACAGCATCGCGATCCGCGGCTCCACCCCGAACCGCGCCGCCGTGACCGCAGACTGCACCGCGATGTCGGCGAGCTGCTCGGCGTCCGGGTCCGGGTTGACCGCGCAGTCCCCGTACACCAGGACCTTGTCGGCCAGGCACATGAAGAACACCGACGAGACGATGTCCGCGTCCGGCCGGGTCTTGATGATCTCGAAGGCGGGACGGATGGTCGCCGCCGTGGAGTGCACCGAGCCGGACACCATGCCGTCGGCGAGGCCCTCCTCGACCATCAGCGTGCCGAAGTAGTTCACGTCGGACACCACGTCGTACGCGAGCTCCACGGTGACGCCCCGGTGGGCGCGCAGCGCCGCGTACTTCTCCGCGAAGGAGTCACGCAGCTCAGAGGTGGCCGGGTCGATCAGCTGGGTGTCGCCGAGGTCGATGCCCAGGTCGGCGGCCTTCTTGCGGATCTGGTCGACGTCGCCGAGCAGGGTCAGCTCGCACACGCCCCGGCGCAGCAGCACCTCCGCCGCGTGCAGCACCCGCTCCTCGGCGCCCTCGGGCAGCACCACCCGGCGCAGGTCGGAGCGGGCCTGCTCGAGCAGCTTGTGCTCGAACATCATCGGGGTGACCCGGTCGCTGCTGGGCGCGGACACGTGGCGGGTCAGCTCGGCGGTGTCGGCGTACCGCTCGAAGAGGCCGAGCGCCCGCTCCGCCTTGCGCGGGGTGGCAGCGTTCAGCTTGCCCTCCAGGGAGAACAGCTGCTCGGCGGTGGGGAAGCTGTTGCTGGGCACCGACAGCACCGGGGTGCCGGGCGCCAGCCGGTCGGCGAGGGTGAGGACGCGTTCGCCGGGGACCTCGTCCAGGGTCAGCAGCAAGCCCGCTATCGGCGGGGTGCCGGCGCTGTGCGCGGCCAGCGCGCCCACCACCAGGTCGGCCCGGTCGCCCGGGGTCACCACCAGGCAGCCGGGGGTCAGCGCGGCGAGGAAGTTGGGCAGCATCGCGCCGCCGAAGACGAAGTCCAGGGCGTCGCGGGCGAGCCCGGAGTCGTCGCCGAGCACCACCTTCGCCCCCAGGGTGTGGGCGATCTGCGACACCGTGGGCGCGGACAGCGCGGGCTCGTCGGGCAGCACGTAGCAGGGCACGGGCAGCCGGGTGGCGAGCCGCTCGGCGATCTCGTCGCGGTCCTCGGGCGCGACCCGGTTGACCACGATCGCCAGCACGTCGCAGCCGAGGGTGTCGTAGGCGCGGTAGGCGTTGCGGGTCTCGGCGCGCACGGACTCGGCGGTCTGCCTCCGGCCGCCGACGACGGGGATGACCGAGGCGCCGAACTCGTTGGCGAGGCGGGCGTTCAGGGACAGCTCGTCCGGGAACTGCGTGTCCGCGTAGTCGGTGCCGAGGACCAGCACGACGTCGTAGTCGCGGGCCACCAGGTGGAACCGGTCGACCAGGGTGGACACCAGCTCGTCGGTGCCACGCTCGGCCTGGAGCGCGGAGGCCTCGGCGTAGTCCATGCCGTAGACGGTCGCGGGGTCCTGGGAGAGCCGGTAGCGGGCGCGCAGCAGTTCGAAGAGCCGGTCGGGCCCGTCGTGCACCAGGGGCCGGAACACCCCCACCCGGTCGACCTGCCGGGTCAGCAGCTCCATGACCCCGAGCTCGACGACCTGACGGCCGTCGCCGCGGTCGATTCCGGTCACGTACACGCTGCGGGTCACGCGCGCTCTCCGTTTCGTCCGAAGCTTGGTCGAAACCGCCCACACAGGTGAGCGGATCCCTCTTGACAGTACCCGCGGCGCTGGCTAGGACGCTCGCGCATCGGGCCGTCGGCGGTGCTCCGGGGGACGTGAAACAATCGGCAGTGGCTCACCGGTATCGACAGCGACCAGGAGACACAGCACGATGCGTATAGGAGTCCTCACCGCAGGCGGCGACTGCCCTGGACTGAACGCAGTGATCCGGTCGGTCGTGCACCGGGCGGTGGACAACTACGGCGACGAGGTCATCGGCTTCGAGGACGGCTACTCCGGCCTGCTGGACGGCCGCTACCGGACGCTGGACCTCAACGCGGTCAGCGGCATCCTGGCGCGCGGCGGCACCATCCTGGGCTCCTCCCGGCTGGAGCGCGACCGGCTGCGCGAGGCCTGCGAGAACGCCTCCGACATGATCCACGAGTTCGGCATCGACGCGCTCATCCCGATCGGCGGCGAGGGCACGCTGACGGCGGCCCGGATGCTGTCCGACGCGGGTCTGCCGGTGGTCGGCGTCCCCAAGACGATCGACAACGACATCTCCTCCACGGACCGCACGTTCGGCTTCGACACGGCCGTCGGCGTCGCCACCGAGGCGATGGACCGCCTGAAGACCACCGCCGAATCGCACCAGCGGGTGATGGTCGTCGAGGTCATGGGCCGGCACGCGGGCTGGATCGCCCTGGAGTCCGGCATGGCGGCCGGCGCGCACGGCATCTGCCTGCCCGAGCGTCCCTTCGACCCGGCCCAGCTGGTCAAGATGGTCGAGGAGCGCTTCGACCGGGGCAAGAAGTTCGCGGTGATCTGCGTCGCCGAGGGCGCCCACCCGGCCGAGGGCACCATGGACTACGGCAAGGGCGAGATCGACAAGTTCGGCCACGAGCGCTTCCAGGGCATCGGCACGGCCCTGGCGTACGAGCTGGAGCGGCGCCTCGGCAAGGAGGCCAAGCCGGTCATCCTCGGCCACGTCCAGCGCGGCGGCGTCCCCACCGCCTACGACCGCGTCCTCGCCACCCGCTTCGGCTGGCACGCGGTGGAGGCCGCGCACCGGGGCGACTTCGGCAGGATGACCGCCCTGCGCGGCACGGACATCGTGATGGTCCCGCTCGCGGAGGCGGTCACGGAACTGAAGACGGTCCCGAAGGACCGCATGGACGAGGCGGAGTCGGTCTTCTAGACCGCGCTGTCCGCTCCGCGGGGGTGTGGGGGAGGGTCCTCACGCCCCCGAACCGTTCTCGTCTCCGTCGGCGCTCGTCAGACACAGGAGCCTACGGTGGTGGCGTCGCGGGTTCCCGCCGAGAACCTCTCCACCTGTCCTCCGGTCAGGTCGAACACGATGACCCTTCCCTCGAACCGTGGCGCGGTGGGTGCGAACACCAGCCGTTCGGCACCGTCCTGCGTCCACTCCGGGGTGATCTCATTTCCGTAGGTGTCGATGAGCTCATCCCGTGTCGTGCCGACCCGCATTCCGGAGGCCGTCGAGACGGTGGCGGGAGTCTCCACGGTCACAGCGACGAGCGTGTTCTGCATGAACATCATCGACAGTCCCTCCGGCGCTCCCGCCAAAGTGCCGTCGGTGCAATGTGAGGCGTCACCGACGAGGGTGAGCGGTGCACCGGTTGCCTTCTCCACCTCTTGAGCGCTCATGCCGATGCGTACCGGACCTATCCCGTCGACCGTGACTTCTTCCCGGCTGAGGTCGGTGCGTGCCAGGTCGGTCTCGGACTGTTCGACGAACTGCCGGCCGTCCCAGGCCCAGGTGACGCGGCGGAGGATCGAGGGCTGGCCGTGCGGGTCACTATCCCCGTAGAACGCGAGATCGGCGGACAGACGGTCGTCCTGGATCTCGAGTGTCCCAGGCCGGAACTCCGGAGAAAAAGCGGGAACGTCGAAGGCCGGCGTCCGCCCGATCTCGGCACCGCCACGCGTTCGGTAGACGCGGAGCTCTTCGGCGAAGTAGTTCGACGGCTGAGGCTCACAACGGAAGAGAACGGCGGTCACTGCGCCGAGGCGGGGAAGCGTCCCGTGCACGATCCGCTGGACCCGCACTTCCCAGTGCCGCTCCGGACCGATGGCCTCATCCGTCACTGACCCCGTTCCGTCGGTCAGGGTCACCGGCACCGGTTCGTCCACCTCGTCGTCGCAAGTGAGGTCGTAGGTCCGGTTCATCCAGTCGACGTCTTCCGTCCTGGGCGGTGTGCCCTCTGAGCCCCTGGCGGACCCTTGCGCCGTCGGAGCGGAGACCGCCGTCGCCAGAGCCAGAAACGCGCTCAAGAACGCCACCGTTACGGCCCGAACTAGGGCACCGAGCTTGTGATCCATGAGCTGAACCCCGTCGTCCACGTGCTCACCATGCTTACCTGACGAATCGACAATCCCAGGCGTCTGCGACGGCCTTGGCCCGGACGTTGAAGACCCGGTCGAGGGCGTCCTGTCCGAACTGGCTCTTGCACACCTGCGTGACGGAGATGCCCTCGATACGTGTCCGGTCGGCGTTCGCACAGGTCCAGCCGTAAGCGGGATACCTGACATCGGCCCTGTGGAACAGGTTCAGCCCCTTTGCTTCGCACCATCCCCCGAAATCGGGCACGCCTGCGTTGGAGACACGGTCCATGCATTCCCAGGCACTGTACGTGCCGTTCATGGTGGTGAGCCGGTCGAGCACGCTGATCTCGGGATAGGTCGCCTGACATACGGCACCTACAAAATCGTGCATCTCCTCAGGGCTGCCGATCTGCTGAAGGCTGCCGTCGCCGTTCTTGCAGCGTACGGAGTACGCATCGCGACCCGTGGCGACCGCACCGGCCGAAAAGCCTTGGTCCCTGCAATAGTCGTTGAAATCCTGGCGCGTGAGCGCGTGACGGGCATCTTCGTCCTCGCCCGCCATGGCGACGGTGATCGACCCGTCGTTGTCACCGAGGCAGCGGTCCGCGTCATTGATACGTAGGAACAACGTGCCGCTCGAACGAGCGGTCAATGTCCCTCCGGTACCGACCGGGAACGTCCTGCCGTTTTCCCCGATTCGACCGAGTAGTTCCCCGAACGGTTGACTCGGGGCGAGCTTGCAGGGCTGGTAGATCTCCCTGTCGACGGACGGTTCGTACCCACCGGGACCGACTTTGGGGAAGTTCCGCTCGTCCACGGTCCAGGAACCGGAGAGATAGGAAACGGTGAACCGTTCACCCTGGCCCACGGAGAGCGGCATCTGCTGCCACTCCTCCGTGGAACTGACCGACGGACTTTCCAGCGCCTGCCGCGGAGCAGTGGTCGTGGCCCCGGCGGTGGAGACCGGCCAGAGAGGAAGCAGTGTGGTCAACACCATGGCGACGGCAACGGCCAAGGCGCGCCTCGTCGTCCAGTTGGAGCACAGCATTCGTGTCCTCCCGTGACTGAGGAACCTGAGCGACGCCATCAAGAGGCACTTCCTGTGGGGGCCTCCGCATGTGCGGGGGAAGGCCCTGGTGACCGGTAGCGCCCCTCGACGCAGTGGCGAACGGCTGCTGCCGGACGCGCCGGAAGACATCAACAACAGGATTACTCCGCCGCCAGAGGTGGGCAAATCGGCTGCGGCACGACACAGGGAGATGTGGGTTCGGGTCGTGTGTCCCGAGCCGTTCAGGCGCTGCCGCTCTCCGCCGCGACCGCCGTCCAGAAGTGGTCGACCACGTGGGTGAGGAAGTCGCGGCCCGGGTCGGAGGCGTCGGGCGGGCCGCCGCCCCAGGTGAGGGTGGCGGCCATGTGGGCCTGGTAGTCCTGGTGGAGGCCGTGCAGCACCTCCTCGAGGAGGCGGCGGTCCAGTGGGGCGAGCTTCGACACGGGGCGGACGTACGCCTGCCAGCGCGTGGTCACCGCGTTCCGCAGCAGCTCGGCGAGGCGTTCCTCGCGGCCGGTGACGGCGAGGACGTCCGCCAGGGACAGGCCGAGCACCCGGGTCAGGGCGGCCGTCTGGCGCTCGGTGCCGCGCCACTGACCCGTCTCCTCCATCCGTAGGTACGCGTGGAGTTCGAGCCCCACCGTGTGGGCGACGTCCTCCGGTGCCAGGCCGCGGGCCATCCGGTGCTCGCGCAACGTGCGGGGGCGGCCTATGAGTTCGCCGGGCGAACACCACAGCGCGCCCGCGAGAGCGGTGAGCTCGGGCAGGGACGGGGAGGCGTTGCCGCGTTCCCACGCGGCGACGAGGGCCGGCGTGACGTACGGCAGGTCGTACGAGGCGCGCAGGGCGTGGGCCACGTGGTCCGGGTCCAGGCCCAGCGCGGCACGCAGCCGCCGGGCGGCGGGGGCGTTGAACGGCGGGGGCGGATGGCGGTCGTAGCGAAGGGGAGGTCGGCGCACGGCCCACAAGCTAGGCCCGCCCGCCGGGGGTGACTACGGTCTGTTCGGCCAGGCTCACGGATCGTAGGAAGGTACGGCTACCGGCCGGTCGCGTTTCGGAGGCGACGCCGGTCCGGCCTCGGAGGGGCTCACTCCGCATTGCGAACGGCACGCTCAGCGGGCATATGCGAGCCCGCACGCCCCCGTTCCCCCACGAGCCGGACGGAACGGACGCCCGCCCCTCGCACCCCCGTACGAGCCCCGCGCCCCGTGCGCCCCTCCGCCCGCGTCCCCGCGCGCGGCGCGAATCCGCCGGTCACCCCTTCACCGCACCGCCCAGCGCGAACCCCGCGCCCAGCCGCCGGGAGATCAGCACGTACAGCAGGATCACCGGCGTCGAGTAGACGATCGAGAACGCGGCGAGCTGGCCGTACGCCACCATCCCGCGGTTGCCGAAGAAGTCGTTGATGCTCACCGACGCCGGCATCAGGTCCGGGCTGAGCAGCAGCATGAACGGGACGAAGAAGTTCCCCCACATCATCACGAAGGAGAAGACGGTCACCACCGCCACGCCCGGCCCCATCAGCGGCAGCACGATCCGCGCCAGCGACTGCAGCGAGGACGCCCCGTCGGTCCAGGCCGCTTCCTCCAGCTCCTTCGGGACGCCGTCCATGAAGTTCTTCATCAGCCAGATGGCGAAGGGGAGCTGGGAGGCGGCGAAGAAGAAGATCGTGCCCTGCACGGTGTCGATCAGGTTCACCCGTACGAACAGGGCGTACACCGGTACCATGATCGCGGTGATCGGCAGGCTCGTCGCGAAGAGGATGGTCAGCAGGAACGGCCGGTTGAGCCGCGACCGGTAGCGGGACAGCGGATACGCGGCCAGCGCCGCGCACACCACGGTCAGCGCGGTCGCACCCCCGCACAGGAGGAAGCTGTTGAGCAGCGGGGTGAAGGTGATCTCGTCGGTGAGGATCGCGTCGAAGTGCTCCAGGGTCACCCCGTCGGGGGCCTTCACCCGCAGACCGGCGTGCGGGTCGACGGCGGAGAGCACCACCCACGCCAGCGGCAGCAGGAACGCGACGGCGACGACCAGCAGCCCGGCGTCGGCGGCCAGCCGCCGCGCGGTACGGCGGGAGGACAGGGACCGCGACGCCATGGGCCGTGCGGGAAGGGACATGGCGGTCAGACCTCCGTCCGCAGCAGGCGCATGTACAGCAGCGAGAACAGCGAGCCCACCAGCAGAAGCAGCAGCGCCACCGCCGTGCCGTATCCGATCAGGCTGTTCTGGAAGGCCTGTTCGTACATGAACAGCGGCAGCGTCTGGCTCTTCCCGCCGGGGCCGCCCCGCGTCATCACCCAGATCAGCCCGAACACCGAGAGCGTCTGCAGGGTGTTGAGCATCAGCGTGGTGCCGATGGAGCGGCGGATCATCGGCAGTGTGACGTGCCACATCCGGCGCCATCCGCTCGCGCCGTCCACCTCGGCGGCCTCGGTGATCTCCTTCGGGATCTCGTTCAGCGCGGCGGAGTACACCAGCATCGAGAACGCCGTGCCGCGCCACACGTTGGCGAAGGACACCGCAAGGATGGGAAGGGTGAACAGCCAGTTCTGCGAGGGGAGATGGAGGAAGTCGAGGACCGCGTTGAGCGTGCCCTCGCGGCGGAAGAAGGCGTACAGCAGGAACCCCGCCACCACCTCCGGCAGCACCCACGCCGTGACGACGACTCCGCCGGCCAGCGTGCGCACGGGTTTCGACGCCCGCCGCATCAGCGCGGCCAGCGCCAGGCCCAGAGTGTTCTGCCCGACCAGCGCCGAGAGCACGGTGAACACCAGGGTCAGCCCTACGGCATTGAGGAACGCGTCGTCGCGGAACGCCCGCCGGAAGTTGTCCAGACCGACGAACGACTCCTGCGCCTGACCGGTCAGCTGGAGGTCGGTGAAGGCGATGAGGACGCAGTACGCGATCGGCCCGGCGAGGAAGACGAGCAGCAGGGCCAGCGCGGGCGTGAGCGGCAGGAAGCGGGGGAGGAACCGGCGCAGGGTGCGCCGGCCCGACGAGGACGGGGAAGGGGAGGCGGCGGGCGAGCCCGGGGTCTTCGCGAGGTCCGGGCCCGCGTGCGGTGCGGCGGCGGTCATCGGCGCGTCCCGTCGCCGCTCACTTCGAGGTGACCTGGCCGCCGGCGGCGTCGCGCAGTGCCTCGTCGTAGCCCCGCGCGGCCTCCTCCACGGACGCGTCACCCGTGGTCACGGCCTCCATCGCCTCCTGGACGGCGGTCGACACCTTCGGGTACGCCGGGTACGCGGGCCGGTAGTGGGTGTGCTCCACCAGGTCGGTGAAGAACCGGATGCCGGGCTGGGCCGCCGTGTACGCCGGGTCCGACGCGACGTCCTCGCGGACGGCGATGCCGGAGTTGGCGACGTACCACTTCTGCGCGTTGGCCTTGGTCTGCATCGTCTTCACGAACTCGAAGGCCAGGTCGGGGTTGGCCGCCTTGGCGGGGATCGCCCAGGTCCAGCCGCCCGACATGCTCACCTTGCCGGGCGCCTGCCCGTTCTGGGTGGGCATCGCCGCGAGCCCCAGTTCCTTCGACCACTCCGGCCACTCGTGCCCGCTGCCCTCCAGCCAGTCCTGCGGCAGCCAGGAGCCGTCCAGCGCGATGCCGAGCTTGCCCTGCGGCAGCCACTCGCCGCGCACCCGGGTGCCCACGTTGGGGTCGAGGGCGTCGGCGACGTCGGGCCCGAGCTTCTCCTTGTAGACCGTCTCGACGAAGCCCAGGGCGTCACGGAAGCCCTTGCCCGCCGTGATCCACTTCTTGCTCTCCTTGTCGTACAGCGGGTCCGACGTGCCGTCGTTCGTGCCGTACAGCAGCATCTCGAAGGTCTGCATGGTGGCCGCCTCGCCGACCGGCTTGCCGGTGTAGACGTTCAGCGGGACGACACCGGGCACCTTCTTCTTGATGGTGCGGGCGGCGTCGAGCACGTCCTCCCAGGTCCTCGGCTGCCAGTCCGCGGGCAGCCCCGCCTTCGCGAACACGTCCTTGCTGAACCACAGCCCGCGCGTGTCGGTCCCGTCCGGGACGCCGTACGTCTTCCCGTCCTCGCCCTGGGCCGCGGCCTTGGCGGTGTCGGCGAACCGCTCCCAGTCCTTCCACCCGGCGAGGTAGGGGTCGAGCGGCCTCAAGTACCCGCTGGTGATGTCGGAGTTGATGAGGAACGTGTCCTCGTACACCAGGTCCGGCGCGGTCCTCGGGGAGCGGAGCATCTGCTGGAGCTTGGTGTAGTACTCGGCGTCCGGCGCCTTGATGGGGACGAGCTCCACCTTCTTGCCGGGGTTGGCCTTCTCGAACTGCTTCTTGATGTCCGCGAGATAGGTGTCCATCACCTTCACGGAGTTGTCCGTGGACTGCTTGAAGGACACCTTCAGCGTGTCCGGATCCCCGCCGGACCCGCCCCCGCAGGCGGTCAGCAGCAGCGGGGCGGCGGCGCAGAGGGCGACGAGAGCGGTCGGTCGGACGGCGGGGCGAGCGGCGGTGGGGCGCACGGGCACGACCTCCTACGGGCACACGACACTGTGGCCTGGACGGCTGCCTGGTGAACGTAAGTTGACCGGTCCAGCCAGGTCAATGAGCGTGCGCAGGGGGAACCGCCGGGGGCGGTGAAGGCTTCGTGAGGCCGGGTGAGCGGCCGTCACCCGTCAGCGGCTGGAGGTCCAGCGGTACTGCAGCTCCGGCCGCCCCACCGTGCCGTACTGCGGGCGGCGGGCCGCGCAGCCGGAGTCGACGAGGTGTTCCAGGTAGCGGCGGGCCGTGATGCGGGAGATGCCGACCGCCTCCGCGACGCCCGTGGCGGTGAGGCCGCCGGGAGCGTCGCGCAGGGCCGTGGAGACGCGTTCCAGGGTGGGTCCGCTCAGACCCTTCGGGAGGGCGGCCCGGCCGGGGGCGCGCAGGGTCGCCAGCGCGCGGTCGACCTCGTCCTGGCCGCTCGCCTCGCCGGCCGCCGCACGGAACTCGGCGTACCGGACCAGCCGGTCGCGGAGCGTCGCGAAGGTGAACGGCTTCAGCACGTACTGCACGACACCCAGCGACACCCCCTCGCGCACCACCGCGAGGTCACGCGCCGACGTCACCGCGACCACGTCCGCGTGATGGCCCGCCGCCCGCAGCGAGCGGGCCAGCTGCAGCCCGTGCACGTCCGGCAGGTGCAGGTCGAGAAGCAGCAGGTCGACGGGGGTGCGGTCGAGCGCCCGGCGGGCCTCGACGCCGGTGTGCGCCTTGCCGACGGCGACGAAGCCGGGCACCCGCCCGACGTACATCATGTGCGCGTCGGCGGCGACCGGGTCGTCCTCGACGACCAGCACTCTGATGGGCTGCCCGGTCACACCGCACCGCCCGCGCCGTTCACGACCGCACCGGCCGGCTCCCGCAGCGGGATCCGCACGTCGAACACGGCGCCGCCGTCCTCGCCCGAGGTCACCGCGAGGGTGCCGCCGTGCCGGGACACCGCCTGCCGGACCAGCGCGAGGCCCAGACCCCGCCCGCCGGGTCCGGACGGCTTGGTGGTGTACCCGAGCCGGAACAGCTCCTCGGCGCGGTCCGGGTCGACGCCCGGCCCGGTGTCGCCGACCCGGAGGACCAGCTCCGAGCCGTCCTCCTCGGTCAGCGCCGTCACCGTCACCCGTGGCCGCACCCCGCCCTGGGACGCGTCCACCGCGTTGTCGATCAGGTTGCCGAGGATGGTCACCAGGTCGCGGGAGGGCAGCGCCTGCGGGAGCAGGCCGTCGTCCAGGCGGCTGTCCGGGGACACCACCAGCTCCACGCCCCGCTCGTTGGCCTGCGCCGTCTTGCCCAGCAGCAGCGCCGCGAGCACCGGCTCGCTCACCGCGGCCACCACCTGGTCGGTGAGCGCCTGCGCCAGCTCCAGCTCGGCCGTGGCGAACTCCACCGCCTCCTCGGCGCGGCCCAGCTCGATCAGCGACACCACGGTGTGCAGCCGGTTGGCCGCCTCGTGCGCCTGGGAGCGCAGGGCCTGCGTGAAGCCCCGCTCCGAGTCCAGCTCGCCCATCAGAGACTGCAGCTCGGTCACGTCCCGCAGCGTCACCACCGACCCGCGCTGCTGGCCGCCGGTGACCGGCGAGGTGTTCACCACGAGCACCCGGTCGGCCGTGAGGTGCACCTCGTCGACCCGGGGCTCGGAGGCGAGCAGCGCGCCCGTCAGCGGGGCCGGCAGCCTCAGCTCGGCGACCGACCTGCCCACCACGTCCTCCTCCTGGTCCACCCCGAGCAGCACCCGGCCGCCGTCGTTGATCAGCGCCACCCGGTACTGCCCGTCCAGCATCAGCAGACCCTCGCGCACGGCGTGCAGCGCGGCCTGATGGTAGTCGTGCATATGGCTCAGCTCGGTCGCGTTCATCCCGTGCGTGTGCCGGCGCAGCCGCGCGTTGATCACGTACGTGCCGATCGCGCCGAGCCCGAGCGCGCCCCCCGCGACCACCAGCAGCGCGGCGAGCTGCTCCTGCACCCGACGGCCGATCTCCTCGACCCGTATGCCCGCGCTGACCAGGCCGACGATCCGGTCGCCGTCCCGCACCGGCGTCACCGCGCGCACGGAAGGTCCGAGCGTGCCGGTGTAGGTCTCGGTGAAGGTGCGCCCCTTCAGCGCCGGGCCGGTGTGCCCCTTGAAGGGCAGGCCGATCTGCGCGGGGTCGGGGTGGGTCCAGCGGATGCCCCGCGGATCCATGATCGTGACGAAGTCCACGTCGGTGTCGCGCACCACCGCCACCGCGTACGGCTGGAGCCGCGCCGAGGGGTCGGACGAGCGGGCCGCCTCCCGCACGGACGGCGAGTCGGCGACCGCGAGGGCCACGGAGGTGGCCTGCCGTCCCGCGGCCTCCTCGGCCTCGCTGCGGTGGCTGAGATAGGTGGCCAGCGCGTACCCCGCCACGACGACCGTGAGCAGCACGGCCTGCATGGCGAAGAGCTGCCCCGCGAGACTGCGGGGCCGGGGGAGGGGGATACGCATCCAGCCAGTCTGCCTCGTGCATGAGCGGTGAACTAAATGAACGGAAGGGTGACCACGCTCACAAGGCACGACATAGTCACCGCGTTCCCCGAACCATCCCCCGGACGTGAGCCGCACGCCGGTGATGCCGACGACGACGTCAAGGAGGGCCGCCGTGACCAGCACCGCCGATACGGCACCAGCCGCACCCGAGGCCAAGCGGGACCGCACGCACTATCTCTACATCGCGGTGATCATCGCGGTCGCCCTCGGCGTCGCCGTCGGCCTGATCGCGCCGGACTTCGCGGTCGAGCTGAAGCCGATCGGCACCGGCTTCGTGAATCTGATCAAGATGATGATCTCGCCGATCATCTTCTGCACCATCGTGCTGGGCATCGGGTCCGTGCGGAAGGCCGCCAAGGTCGGCGCCGTGGGCGGCATCGCCCTCGGCTACTTCATGGTCATGTCGGTGGTGGCGCTCGCCATCGGCCTGGTCGTCGGCAACATCCTGGAGCCGGGCAGCGGCCTCGCGATCACCGACGCGGTGAAGGAGACCGGCCACGCGCAGATCGACGCGGAGGCCAAGGACACCACCGAGTTCCTGCTCGGCATCATCCCGACCACGATCGTGTCCGCCTTCACCCAGGGCGAGGTGCTGCAGACCCTGCTGATCGCCCTGCTGTGCGGCTTCGCCCTGCAGGCCATGGGCAACGCGGGCCGGCCGATCCTGCGCGGCATCGAGCACATCCAGCGGCTGGTCTTCCGCGTCCTCGCCATGATCATGTGGGCGGCCCCGGTCGGCGCGTTCGGCGCGATGGCCGCGGTCACCGGCTCGGCCGGTCTGGACGCGCTGAAGAGCCTCGCGGTGCTGATGCTCGGCTTCTACGTCACCTGCGTGCTGTTCATCTTCGTGGTGCTCGGCGCCATGCTGAAGATCGTCGCGGGCCTGAACGTGTGGACCCTGTTCAAGTACCTGGGCCGTGAGTTCCTGCTGATCCTGTCCACGTCCTCCTCCGAGTCCGCGCTGCCGCGGCTCATCGCGAAGATGGAGCACCTGGGCGTCAGCAAGCCGGTGGTCGGCATCACCGTCCCGACCGGCTACTCCTTCAACCTCGACGGCACCATGATCTACATGACCATGGCCTCGCTGTTCATCGCCGACGCCATGGGCACGCCGATGTCGGTCGGCGAGCAGATCCCGCTGCTGCTGTTCCTGCTGGTCGCCTCGAAGGGCGCCGCCGGTGTCACCGGCGCCGGCCTCGCGACCCTGGCGGGTGGTCTCCAGTCGCACAAGCCCGCCCTGGTGGACGGCATCGGCCTGATCGTCGGCATCGACCGCTTCATGAGCGAGGCCCGCGCGCTGACCAACTTCGCGGGCAACGCGATCGCCACGGTGCTCATCGGCACCTGGACGAAGGAGATCGACAAGGAGCGGGTCGCCGAGGTGCTGGCCGGACGCGCCCCGTTCGACGAGCGCACGCTGCTGGACGACCACGGCGACGGCGCCGGCCCGGACGACGACGCCGAGGTGTCCGAGCCGGGCGGCGAGAAGGAGCTCGCCAAGGCCTGACCCCAGGCCCTCCGCACCCCGGCCGGCCGGTCCGCACCCCCGTCGGCCCGGCCGGCCGGTCCCGGAGGCCCGACCCCCCTGAACGGGCCTCCCGCCGGGCTCCGGACTCCTCCCCCGAGAGTCCGGCGCCCGGCCTTTTGCCGTTCCCGGCTCTTCCCGCCCCCGGCTTTTCCCGTCCCCGGCCTTCCGCGCTTGCCCTGACGCCGACGTCAAGCCGTACGTTCGACGGCATGCGAATCGGCGAGCTGGCCGCACGCGCCGGGACCACGACGCGGACCCTGCGGTACTACGAGTCCCGCGGGCTGCTGCCCGCGCGCAGGGACACGAACGGCTACCGGACCTACGACGAGTCCGACCTGAGGCTGCTGCGGCAGATCCGCACGCTCCAGGACTTCGGGTTCGGCCTGGAGGAGACCCGGCCGTTCGTGGAGTGCCTGCGCGCCGGGCATCCCGAGGGCGACTCCTGTCCGGCCTCGCTCCAGGTCTACCGGCGCAAGCTCGGTGAGCTGGACGCGCTCATCGCCGAGCTGGGCGCGGTGCGGGAGCAGGTCGGGCGGCAGCTGGCGCGGGCGGAGGCGGCCCGTGCGGCGCTCGCCGCCGACGCGGCGGTCCCGGGAGGTCCGGAACCGGAGTGCGAACTGGGAGGGGGACCGCGATGAGCGGCGTGCCCGAGGTGACCGACGCGGATTTCGCGGAGGAGGTGCTGGGCGCCGGACTTCCGGTGCTGGTGGAGTTCACCGCCGACTGGTGTCCGCCGTGCCGGCAGATGGCGCCGGTGCTGCGTGAGCTGGCCGCGGCGGAGGAGGGCCGGCTGAAGGTCGTCCAGCTGAACGTGGACCGCAATCCGGCCACGACGAACGCGTACAAGGTGCTGTCGATGCCGACGTTCATGGTGTTCAGCGACGGGGAGCCGCTGCGCTCCATGGTCGGCGCGCGGCCGGGGCGGCGGCTGCGGGAGGAGCTGGACGGCGTGCTCTGACCCGCCGCCCTCTGTACGAAGAAAACCCCCGGGCAATTGCGCCCGGGGGTTTTCCTTGCGTATATTCGTCCATTCACGCCTTCGTTATGAGAAGTCGCGAAGAAGTTCAGTGAGCACAGTATATCCGGGCGGGAGTGGAATTGTCAAACACCGAATTTCCGGACGATGAATTGCGGCACGAACAGGAATTCATCGACGGACTGTACGCACGGGTGGACGTCCTGCGGGGCGACGCCGAGGCCGGTGTGGCGGACGCCCTCGCCCAGGGCCACACCCCCCGGCAGGCCCGGCTGGAACGGGACATCCTGGTCGCCGAGCGCTCCGGGCTGCTCGCCGCGCTGAACGCGGTGGACGGCTCGCTCTGCTTCGGCCGCATCGACCTCGCTTCCGGGCACACGCACCACATCGGACGCATCGGCCTGCGCGCCGACGACGACGAGCGCACCCCGGTCCTCATCGACTGGCGGGCCGACGTCGCCCGCCCGTTCTACCTGGCCACCGGCCACACCCCGATGGGGCTGCGCCGCCGCCGGCACATCGCCACCGAGGGCCGCCGCGTCACCCATCTGCACGACGAGATCCTCGACCTCGGCGACGACACCCGCACCGGCCACGAGGACCCCACCGGCGACGCCGTGCTGCTCGCCGCCCTCAACTCCGCCCGCACCGGCCGCATGGGCGACATCGTGCGCACCATCCAGGCCGACCAGGACCGCGTCATCCGCGCCCCGCACCGGGGCGTCATGGTGGTCGAGGGCGGCCCCGGCACCGGCAAGACCGCCGTCGCCCTGCACCGGGCCGCGTACCTGCTCTACGAGCACCGCGAGCTGCTGGCCCGCCGCGCCGTCCTGATCGTCGGACCCAACCCGGCGTTCCTCGGCTACATCGGGGAGGTGCTGCCCAGCCTCGGCGAGACCGGCGTGCTCCTCGCGACCGTCGGCGAGCTGTTCCCGGGCGTGCGGACGACCCGCACGGACACCCCGGAGGCCGCCGAGGTCAAGGGGCGGGCGGAGATGGCCGGCGTGCTCGCTGAGTACGTCCGCGACCGGCAGACGCTGCCCGACCCGGTCATCGCGATCGAGCACGACCGCGAGATCCTGATGCTCGACGACGGCCTGGTGAACGTCGCCCGGGAGCGCACCCGCGCCACGAAGCTGCCGCACAACGTGGCCCGCGAGCACTTCGAGGGGCACATCCTCAACACGCTCACCGACATGCTCGCCGAGCGCATCGGCACCGACCCGTACGACGGGTCCAACCTGCTCGACCCGAGCGACGTCACCCAGATCCGCGACGAGCTGGCCGAGAACCCCGAGGTGTGGTCCGCGATCGACCAGCTCTGGCCGCG
Organism: Streptomyces sp. P9-2; assembly: GCF_051903975.1. Lineage (NCBI taxonomy): Bacteria > Bacillati > Actinomycetota > Actinomycetes > Kitasatosporales > Streptomycetaceae > Streptomyces > Streptomyces sp. P9-2. The sequence continues at coordinate 31,063 of NZ_CP192633.1, read as the reverse complement.
GATCACCCCGCGGCGGCTGGTCGCGGACTTCCTCGCCGCCCCGGAGGGCTACCTCTCCGACGAGGACGCCGCCGCCGTCCGCCGCCCGGTCACCCGGCACTGGACCGTCTCCGACGTGCCCCTCCTCGACGAGGCCGCCGAACTCCTGGGCGAGGACGACCGGCTCGCCCGCGAACGCGCCGAACGCGAGCGGCAGCGGCAGATCGCCTACGCGCAGGGCGTGCTGGACGTCTCGTACGCCTCCCGCACCTTCGAGTTCGAGGACAAGGAGGAGGACGACCCCGAGTCCTCGGAGGTGCTGTCCGCGCACGACATCATCGACGCCGAGCGGTTCGCCGAGCGGCACGAGGAGGACGACCACCGCAGCGCCGCCGAGCGCGCCGCCGCCGACCGCACCTGGGCGTTCGGCCACATCATCGTGGACGAGGCGCAGGAGCTGTCCCCGATGGCGTGGCGGCTGCTGATGCGGCGCAGCCCCACCCGGTCGATGACCCTGGTCGGCGACCCGGCGCAGACCTCGGAGGCCGGCGGCGTCGGCTCCTGGGAGGGCATCCTCGGTCCGTACGTCGAGGACCGCTGGGAGCACCACCGGCTCGGCGTCAACTACCGCACCCCCGCGGAGATCATGGAGGTCGCCGCGGCCGTGGTCCGGGACGCGCACCCCGGCTTCGAGCCGCCCAGCTCGGTGCGCGCCACCGGGGTGAGGCCGTGGGCCCGCGCCGCCGCCGACCTGCCCGCCGCCACCGCCGACGCGGTCAAGGAGCTCGCCCCGGAGGAGGGCCGCCTCGCGGTCGTCGCCCCGCGCGAGCTGCACCGCGCCCTGGCCGCCCGCCTGGACGGGGTGACGGCCGGCGCCGAGCCGGACCTCACCCACCAGGTGGTGCTGCTCGACCCGCGCCAGGCCAAGGGGCTCGAGTTCGACTCGGTCCTCGTGGTCGAGCCGGGCCGCTACGGCACCAGCGACCTGTACGTGGCCCTCACCCGCGCCACCCAGCGGCTCGGCGTGCTGCACACCGAGCCGCTGCCGGAGCCACTGGCCAAGGCGCTCGCGTGACCGGCGCGCCCGCCGTCAGGCCGGGCGCAGCCACACCGTCGCCAGGGGAGGCAGGGTCAGCCGGATGCTCGCCGGCAGACCGTGCCACCCCTGCGGCTCCGGCTTCACCGGGTCCGGGGTGGTGACGTCGGAGCCGCCGTAGCGGGCCGCGTCGGTGTTCAGGGCCTCGTGCCAGGCGGGCACGTCGTCCGGGACGCCGATGCGGTAGTCGTGCCGCACCACCGGCGCGAAGTGGGACACCGCGAGCAGCGGGGAGCCGTCGGCGTCGTACCGAAGGAACGCGAGCACGTTGTCGTCGGCGGCGTCCCCGGCCACCCAGCGGAAGCCGGCCGGCTCGGTGTCGTACTGCCACAGCGCCGGGGTGGCGCGGTACACGGTGTTCAGGTCGCGCACCAGGTCCCGCACCCCGCGGTGGTCGGCCTCCGCGCCGTAGTGCGGGTCGAGCAGCCACCAGTCCGGGCCGTGCGCCTCCGACCACTCCGCGCCCTGCGCGAACTCCTGCCCCATGAACAGCAGTTGCTTGCCCGGATGGGCCCACATGAAGCCCAGGTAGGCGCGCAGGTCGGCGCGCTGCCGCCACCAGTCGCCGGGCATCTTCGACACCAGGGACCGCTTGCCGTGCACCACCTCGTCGTGGGAGATCGGCAGCACGTAGTTCTCGCTGTACGCGTACACCATGGAGAACGTCATCTCGCCGTGGTGGTACTTGCGGTGCACCGGCTCGTGGCTCATGTACTCCAGCGAGTCGTGCATCCAGCCCATGTTCCACTTCAGCCCGAAGCCGAGGCCGCCGAAGCCGCTCGGGCCGCGGTGGTGGGTGGCGCGGGTGACGCCGTCCCAGGCGGTGGACTCCTCGGCGATCGTCACCACCCCCGGCACCCTGCGGTACACGGTCGCGTTCATCTCCTGCAGGAACGCCACCGCGTCCAGGTTCTCCCGGCCGCCGTGCTCGTTCGGCGTCCACTGGCCCGGCTCGCGCGAGTAGTCCAGGTAGAGCATGGAGGCGACGGCGTCGACCCGGAGGCCGTCGACGTGGAACTCCTCGCACCAGTACAGGGCGTTGGCCACCAGGAAGTTGCGCACCTCGCGCCGCCCGAAGTCGAACTCCAGGGTGCCCCAGTCGGGGTGCGCGGCGCGCAGCGGATCGGAGTGCTCGTACAGGGGGCGGCCGTCGAACTCGGCCAGCGCCCACTCGTCGCGCGGGAAATGGGCCGGCACCCAGTCCATGATCACGCCGATGCCGGCCTGGTGCAGGGCGTCCACGAGGTACTTGAAGTCGTCCGGGGTGCCCATGCGTGCGGTCGGCGCGTAGAAGCCGGTGACCTGGTAGCCCCAGGAGCCGCCGAAGGGGTGCTCGGCTACCGGCATCAGCTCGACGTGCGTGAAGCCGAGGTCCCTGACGTACGCGGGGAGCTGGTCGGCGAGCTGCCGGTAGGTGAGGCCCGGCCGCCACGACGGCAGGTGCACCTCGTAGACGGACAACGGCGCCCGGTGCGCGGGCACCTCCGCCCGCTGTTCCAGCCACTCCGCGTCGTTCCACTCGTGGTGCGACGCCGTGACGATCGAGGAGGTGGCCGGGGGGACCTCGGTGCGGCGGGCCATGGGGTCGGCGCGCAGGGTCTTCGTGCCGTCGGGGCGGGTGATCTCGAACTTGTACAGTTCGCCCTCGCCGATGCCCGGCACGAACAGCTCCCACACGCCGGACGAGCCCAGCGAGCGCATGGGGTGGCCGGTGCCGTCCCAGAAGTTGAACGAGCCGGCGACCCGTACGCCCTGGGCGTTCGGCGCCCACACCGAGAAGCGGGTGCCGTCGACGCCCTGGTGGGTCGTGGGGTGCGCGCCCAGCACCGTCCACAGCTGCTCGTGGCGGCCCTCGCCGATCAGGTGCAGGTCCAGCTCGCCGAGTGTGGGCAGGAAGCGGTAGGCGTCCTCCGTCTCCAGCTCGGCGCCCTCGTACGCGACGCGGAGCCGGTACGCGGGGACGTCCCGGAGGGGGAGCAGGCCGGAGAAGAAGCCGTCGCCGTCGTCGTGCAGGGTGACGGTCATGCCGCCGGACACCACGGTCACCGCTCGGGCGTACGGGCGGAAGACGCGGAAGGCGATGCCGCCGGGGACGGGGTGGGCGCCCAGGACGGAGTGAGGGGCGTGGTGGGTGCCGTGGAGGAGGCGGTCGCGGTCGCCGGCGTCGACGGCGGGGGAGACGGCGATCTCCGCCTCCGGCGGGGCGAACTGGGGCGGGTTTTCCGGCACCGGTGCCGTGGGTGCCGCCGGTGCTGTCCCCGAGGCGCCCCGAGCGGTGCCGCCTGCGCCCACCCTCCCCCACTCTCGGCTTCGCTCGAGCGGGGGGACCCCCGTCGCCCCGGCGGCACGACTGCCCGCGGGCTGCGGGGCTGCGCCGGCGGCGCGCCTGTCCGCGGGCTGCGGGGTCGCCCCCGAGCCCCGACCGTCCGCGGGCTGCGGTGCGGTCCCTGAGCCGCGTGTGTCTGCGGGCTGCGGTGCGGCGCCTGAGCCGCGTGTGTCTGTGGGCTGCGGTGCGGCGCCTGAGCCGCGTGTGTCCGTGGGCTGTGGAGCCGGCGCCTTCGCAGCCGGGGCGGGCTGTTTCTTCGTGGGCTTCTTCTTCCGTGCCGGCGTCCGGGGCTCGGTGTGGCGGGCGTCGGCCGGGTGCTCCGGGAAGGGACCGCTGGGCTCGGGGCGGGGGGTCACGGGGAAGCCTCCTGGGCGCGGGTCGGGTGGGTCAGGTGGAGTCGGCCGAGGCGAGCCGGCGCAGGGCCGCCATCGGCACGGGCAGCCAGTCGGGGCGGTGGCGGGCCTCGTACACCGCCTCGTAGACCGCCTTGTCGGTCTCGTACGCGCGCAGCAGCACCGGCTCGGTGCGCGGGTCACGGCCGGCGGCCTCCGCGTACCCGGAGCAGTAGGCCGCCCGGCAGTGGGTGGCCCACTCCGGCTGCGGCGGGTCCGCGGTGCGCGCCGCGTAGTCGAAGGAGCGCAGCATGCCCGCCACGTCCCGCACAACCGGCTGCGGCATCCGGCGCTCCGCCAGCGGCCGGGCCGGCTCGCCCTCGAAGTCGATCAGCGACCACGTGCCGGCCGGGGAGCGCAGGCACTGCCCGAGGTGCAGGTCGCCGTGGACCCGCTGGGCGGTCCAGGTGCGGCCCTCGGACGCGAGGTCGTCCAGCGCGGTGTACGCCGAGCGCAGACCGTCCGCGTACGGCCGCAGCGCGGGCACCGCGTGCACGGCCGCCTCAAGCCGCTCGGTCATGCCGTCGACCAGGGCCCGCATCTGCACATGACCCAGGGTGACCGTGGGCAGGGAACGTGCCAGCGCGGTGTGCACCTCGGCGGTGGCGCGTCCGAGGGACCGCGCCTCGGCGACGAAGTCCTCCCCCTTGGCCAGCTCCCGCAGCGCCAGCTCCCAGCCGTCGGTGGCGCCCTGCACGAACGGCTGGAGCACCCCCAGGACGTACGGCTCGCCCGGACCCGGGGTGTCCTCGGCGTCGGCGACCAGCCAGGCCGTCGGCGGGGGCACCCGGGGGCAGCCCTCGCGGGCCAGCGCCAGCGGCAGCTCCAGGTCGGGGTTGATGCCGGGCACCACGCGGCGCATCAGTTTCAGGATGTAGGTGTCGCCGTAGACGACCGACGAGTTCGACTGCTCGGCGGTCATCAGACGCGGCACGAGTCCGGCCCGTATCTCCTGGCGCGGGTCGCGCTCGAAGCGAAGCCCGCCGATCCGGGCCTGGGTGCGCAGGGCCTCCAGGAGCAGGTCGGCGGGCCGGGTGTCGTGCAGGGCCTCGTAGACCGTCCGTCCGGCCAGCGGACCCTGCGACACATGACCGATCAGCGCGGGCGCCAGCCGGGGCGGCAGCGCCTCGCGCACGCCTATGAACAACTGGTAGCAGTCACCCGGCAGCTCGGGCCCGCCATGGCCGGGCAGGAGCGGCTGATGGGCGCGCACCAGCAGGTGGTAGAGGCCGAGCTTGGCCGTGGCCGGCAGCAGCTCGGTGGCCGCGACCAGGTCGAACCCGGTGACCGGGCGGCCCTTCCCGGCGAACCAGCGCTGCCTCGGCAGCCACTCCCGCAACAGTGGATCGAGTGACGCAAGGAGGCCGGGCGGGGTCGTGACGGTGCGTGTGACGGCTTCCGACATGGCGTCGCGTCCTTTCCCCTCTGTCGGCGCGCCACGGGGCGCCGCCGGTGGGCGGGGTGTTACTCATGCGTGCCCCGGGCGGAGCGGGAGAAACCGCCCCGCCCCGGGTTCTACGCGGCGTCCTTCCGGAGCCGGAACCAGTAGAAGCCGTGCCCCCCGAGCGTCATCAGGTACGGCAGCTCGCCGACGGCCGGGAACCGCACCCCGCCGAACAGCTCCACCGGGTGCCGCCCCTCGAAGGCGCTGAGATCCAGTTCCGTGGGCTGCGCGAAACGGGAGAAGTTGTTGACGCAGAGAACCAGGTCGTCCTCGTACTCGCGGAGGAAGGCGAGGACGGCGGGGTTGGAGGAGGGAAGCTCGGTGTAGGAGCCGAGGCCGAACGCCGGGTTCTGCTTGCGGATCTCGATCATGCGCCGGGTCCAGTGGAGCAGCGACGACGGCGAGGCCATGGACGCTTCGACGTTGGTGACCTGGTAGCCGTAGACGGGGTCCATGATCGTGGGCAGGTAGAGGCGGCCCGGGTCCGAGGACGAGAAGCCCGCGTTGCGGTCCGGGGTCCACTGCATCGGCGTGCGGACGGCGTCGCGGTCACCGAGCCAGATGTTGTCGCCCATGCCGATCTCGTCGCCGTAGTAGATGATCGGCGAGCCCGGCAGGGACAGCAGCAACGCGTTGAACAACTCGATCTGGTTGCGGTCGTTGTCGAGGAGGGGGGCGAGGCGCCTGCGGATGCCGATGTTGGCGCGCATGCGGGGGTCCTTCGCGTACTCGGCCCACATGTAGTCGCGTTCCTCGTCGGTGACCATCTCCAGGGTCAGCTCGTCGTGGTTGCGCAGGAAGATGCCCCACTGACAGCCCGACGGGATGGCGGGGGTCTTGGCGAGGATCTCGGAGACCGGGTAGCGCGACTCGCGGCGCACCGCCATGAAGATGCGGGGCATCACCGGGAAGTGGAACGCCATGTGGCATTCGTCGCCGCCGGCGGCGTAGTCGCCGAAGTAGTCGACGACGTCCTCGGGCCACTGGTTGGCCTCGGCGAGGAGCACGGTGTCCGGGTACTGGGTGTCGATCTCCTTGCGGACCCGCTTCAGGAACGCGTGCGTCTCCGGCAGGTTCTCGCAGTTGGTGCCCTCCCGCTGGTACAGGTACGGCACCGCGTCCAGCCGGAACCCGTCGATGCCGAGGTCGAGCCAGAACTTCAGCGCGGAGATCATCTCCTCCTGCACGGCCGGGTTCTCGTAGTTCAGGTCCGGCTGGTGCGAGAAGAAGCGGTGCCAGTAGTACTGCTTGCGTACGGGGTCGTACGTCCAGTTGGAGGCCTCGGTGTCGACGAAGATGATCCGGGCGTCCTGGAACTGCTTGTCGTCGTCGGCCCACACGTAGTAGTCGCCGTACGGACCGTCGGGGTCGCGCCTGGACTCCTGGAACCACGGGTGCTGGTCGCTGGTGTGGTTCATGACGAAGTCGATGATCACGCGCATGCCGCGCTGATGGGCGGAGTCGACGAACTCCACGAAGTCGGCGAGGTCGCCGAACTCGGGAAGCACGGCGGTGTAGTCGGCGACGTCGTAACCGCCGTCCCTGAGCGGCGACTTGAAGAACGGCGGCAGCCACAGGCAGTCGACGCCGAGCCACTGCAGATAGTCCAGCTTGGCGGTCAGACCCTTCAGGTCACCGATGCCGTCCCCGTTGCTGTCCTGGAAGGAGCGGACGAGGACCTCGTAGAAGACGGCGCGTTTGAACCAGTCGGGGTCCCGGTCCTTGGCGGGGGTGTCTTCGAAGGTGTCCGGGACGGGTTCGTTGACGCTCATGTGGCGGATGACCCTCCGATCTGCGGGGTGGACGGTCGCAGAACCGTGCTGTGCGTCCCGGGAGGCCCGTCACCGGACCGCCCGCCGACGACGAGTACATGTGCCCCGCCCGGACCGAGACGCACATAGTTGGCACTGCCCCATTGATAGGTCTCGCCGGTGAGCTCGTCGCGCACCGGCACCGACTCGTGCCAGTCCAGGCCGAGTTGCGGCATGTCCAACGAGACCGTCGCCTCCTGGGTGTGCCGGGGATCTAGATTGGCGACCACGAGCACCGTGTTGCCGTCCCGCCGCTTCGAGTAGGCGATGACCTCCTCCTTGTCCGCCTGGTGGAAGTGGAGGTCGCGCAGCTGCCGCAGGGCCGGGTTCTCGCGGCGGATGGTGTTGAGGCGGGTGACGAGGGGGGTGATGGTGCGGCCCTCGCGTTCGGCGGCTTCCCAGTCGCGGGGTTTGAGCTGGTACTTCTCGCTGTCGAGGTATTCCTCGCCGCCCTCGCGCAGCGGGGTGTTCTCGCACAGTTCGTAGCCGCTGTAGATGCCCCACGTGGGGGAGAGGGTGGCGGCGAGGACGGCGCGGACCTCGAAGGCGGGCCGGCCGCCGTGCTGGAGGTAGGCGTGCAGGATGTCGGGGGTGTTGGCGAAGAAGTTGGGCCGCATGTAGGAGGCGGCCTCCCCCGTCAGTTCGGTGAGGTACTCCGTCAGCTCCTGCTTGGTGTTGCGCCAGGTGAAGTACGTGTAGGACTGCTGGAAGCCGATCTGGGCGAGGGTGTGCATCATCGCCGGGCGGGTGAAGGCCTCCGCCAGGAAGATGACGTCCGGGTCGGTGCCGTTGATGTCGGCGATGACGCGTTCCCAGAACACGACGGGCTTGGTGTGCGGGTTGTCGACGCGGAAGATCCGCACGCCGGTGTCCATCCAGTGCCGCAGGATCCGGCAGGTCTCGGCGACCAGGCCGTCCATGTCGGCGTCGAAGGCGATGGGGTAGATGTCCTGGTACTTCTTCGGCGGGTTCTCCGCATACGCGATGGAGCCGTCGGGGCGGTGGTGGAACCACTCCGGGTGCTTGTGCACCCAGGGGTGGTCCGGCGAGCACTGGAGGGCGAAGTCGAGGGCGACCTCCATGCCCAGGTCACGGGCGCGGGCCACGAACCGCCTGAAGTCCTCCAGCGTGCCCAGCCGCGGGTGCACGGCGTCGTGGCCGCCCTCGGGGGAGCCGATCGCCCACGGCACGCCCACGTCGTCCGGACCCGCGTCCAGGGAGTTGTTCGGGCCCTTGCGGAAGGTCGTGCCGATCGGGTGGATGGGCGGCAGGTAGACCACGTCGAAGCCCATCGCCGCGATCGCCGGGAGCCGGCGCGCGGCGGTGTCGAAGGTGCCGTGCGGCTGCTCGGGCGTGCCCTCCGAGCGGGGGAAGAACTCGTACCAGGAGCCGTACAGGGCGCGTTCGCGCTCGACGAGCAGGGGGAGCGGCTCGCTGCTGGTGACCAGCTCCCGCAGCGGATGCTTCGCCAGCACCGCGTCCACCTCCGGCGTCAGCGCCTCCGCCAGCCGGGCCGCCGCCGGGCGTTCCGTGTCGCGCAGAGCCTCCACGGCCGCGCGCAGCACCTTCCGGTCGCCGGACCCGGGCACCTGATCCGCCGCCCGCTCGTGGAGCCGGGCGCCCTCCTCCAGCACCACCTCGGTGTCGATGCCCGCCGGGATCTTGATCTGCGCGTGGTGCCGCCAGGTGGTGACCGGGTCGCCCCACCCCTCCACGGTGTACGTCCACAGGCCCGTGGCCGTCGGGGTGACGGTCGCGCCCCACCGGTCGGTGCCGGGCGCCAGCTCCCGCATCGGCGTGAACGGACCCGGATTTCCCTGCGGATCGCGCAGCATCACGTTGGCCGCCACCGCGTCGTGCCCCTCCCGGAACACCGTCGCCGTCACCTGGAACGACTCGCCCACCACCGCCTTCGCGGGCCGGCGCCCCTGCCGCACCAGCGGCCGGACGTCCAGCACGGGGATGCGTCCCACGGAGGTCTCGGGGGGCGCGGGTGACGCGGGCGCGCTCGTGCCGGACGGGGCGGGTTTCGTGCGGGAGGGGCGCCCGCGCGCCGGCGCGGTGTCGGGGCGGGCGGACGCCTTGGCGCCGGACGCCTTGGCGCCCGACGGCGAGGGGGATGACGAGTGGTGCTTGGCGGGCATGACCGCTCCTGTCCGCGTCAACGAGGGTGGGCGGATGACTGTGGGGAGGTGGGTCCTGCGGGGTCTCAGTGGGGTGTACCCGCAGGAGCCTTCCCACACCGTTCGGGTGGGCAATCCGGCCCTTTGTTAACTACTCACGCGTATGTCGACACACAAGACCGGCCGGGCCCTCCGGGCGCCCGTCGGGTCCGGAGCACGCCCGTGCTGGGTGCGTTCCCACCGGTGGCGGGTGCTTGGGAGCGCGCATGGCCGCCCGGCGCACGCGGGCGCCACCGAGTACGGGGTCACGCGCCGTGGGTGCGACGCCCGCACCGCCCGGTGACCAGCGGCTTCCCCGCCCGCCCCGGCCGTCGCCCGTCCGGCGCACGGCGACACGCCCGCGCCGTGCGCCGACGGCGGTACGTGACCGGTGGGACACGCGGGACGGAAGGGGTGCGCGGGGCCCGAACACCGGAGGTGACCTGGGTGGGAGCGCGTCGGCCGGCGGAAACGGCCGGTTTCTTGCCCTGCCCGGCGACCGGCCCGGTCCGCACGGCAGGACGCGCCTCGCGGAGCGGCGGCGCGACGCGCGGGGTGAAGTACGACAAGACCGCACATGGGGCCGGAATCGGCCATGTCCACTGTGCGGTGAATCGTTTGGACAGGGCAGGCGAGGTACCCGTGTCCCCCGGCTTCCCCCGCGGACGGTGTCCGCGCCGGTACTGTCGGCTGCGATACCCGGACGCACACCGCGTCTCTCACGAACGCGCCGAGGTGGCTTGTGAAGGCTATCCGTCGATTCACCGTCCGACCCGTGCTCCCCGAACCCCTCCGGCCGCTGAGCGATCTGGCCCGCAATCTGCGCTGGTCCTGGCACGCCGGCACCCGTGACCTGTTCCGCTCCGTCGACCCCGAACGCTGGGCCGCGGCCGGCGGCGACCCCATGCGTCTGCTGGGCAGCGTGCCGACCGAGCGGCTCTCCGAGCTGGCCGGCGACCGCGACTTCCTCGACCGCCTCGCTGCGGTCGCGGACGACCTGGACACCTACATGACCGGCGACCGCTGGTACCAGCGGCAGAGCGGCCGGCTGCCCGCCGCCGTCGCCTACTTCTCCCCCGAGTTCGGCATCACCGCCGCCCTGCCGCAGTACTCCGGCGGGCTCGGCATCCTCGCCGGCGACCACCTCAAGGCCGCAAGCGACCTCGGCGCCCCGCTGATCGGCGTCGGCCTGCTCTACCGGCACGGCTACTTCCGCCAGTCCCTGTCCCGGGACGGCTGGCAGCAGGAGCACTACCCCGTCCTCGACCCGCACGAGCTGCCCCTCGACCAGCTCAAGGAGTCCGACGGCACCCCCGCCCAGATCACCCTCGCCCTGCCCGGCGACCGCTCCCTGCGCGCCCGCATCTGGATCGCCCAGGTGGGCAGGATCCCGCTGCTCCTGCTCGACTCCGACATCGAGGAGAACGACCTCATCGAGCGCGGGGTGACCGACCGGCTCTACGGCGGCGGCAGCGAGCACCGGCTCCTCCAGGAGATGCTCCTCGGCATAGGAGGTGTCCGCGCCGTCCGCACGTACTGCGGGCTCACCGGGCACGCGGCGCCCGAGGTGTTCCACACCAACGAGGGGCACGCCGGGTTCCTCGGCCTGGAGCGGATGGCGGAACTGCGCGCCGAGGGGCTCGACTTCGACGCCGCCCTGGAGGCGGTCCGCGCCGGGACCGTGTTCACCACGCACACCCCCGTGCCGGCCGGCATCGACCGCTTCGACCGGGAACTGGTCGCCCGGCACTTCGGCCCGCACGCCGAGCTGCCGAACCTGGAGGTCGACCGCATCCTGCGGCTCGGCATGGAGACCTACCCGGGCGGCGAACCCAACCTGTTCAACATGGCCGTGATGGGCCTGCGCCTCGCCCAGCGGGCCAACGGCGTCTCCCTCCTCCACGGCCAGGTCAGCCGGGAGATGTTCGCCGGACTGTGGCCCGGGTTCGACCCCGAGGAGGTGCCCATCACCTCCGTCACCAACGGGGTGCACGCGCCCACCTGGGTCGCCCCCGAGGTGTACCGGCTCGGCGCCCGGCAGATCGGCACCCAGCGCGCGGAGGAGGCGCTCAGCATCGGCGACTCCGACCGCTGGGACTCCGTCGCCGACATCCCCGACCAGGACATCTGGGAGCTGCGCCGGTCGCTGCGCGAGCTGCTGGTGCTGGAGGTGCGGGAGCGGCTGCGGGCCTCCTGGCGGCAGCGCGGCGCCGGGACCGCCGAACTGGGCTGGATCGACGGCGTCCTCGACCCGGACGTCCTCACCATCGGCTTCGCCCGGCGCGTCCCGTCGTACAAGCGGCTGACGCTGATGTTGCGCGACCGGGACCGGCTGATGGACCTGCTGCTGCATCCCGACCGGCCGGTGCAGATCGTGGTCGCGGGCAAGGCGCACCCGGCGGACGACGGCGGCAAGCGGCTCATCCAGGAGCTGGTCCGCTTCACCGACGACCCGCGGGTGCGGCACCGGATCGTGTTCCTGCCCGACTACGGCATGGCGATGGCGCAGAAGCTGTACCCCGGCTGCGACATCTGGCTGAACAACCCGCTGCGGCCGCTGGAGGCGTGCGGCACCAGCGGCATGAAGGCCGCGCTCAACGGCGGGCTCAACCTGTCCGTCCTGGACGGCTGGTGGGACGAGTGGTTCCAGCCCGACTTCGGCTGGTCCATCCCCACGGCGGACGGCGCCGGGACCGACCCGGACCGGCGCGACGACATAGAGGCCGCGGCGCTGTACGACCTGCTGGAGCAGCGCGTCACCCGCACCTTCTACGAGCGGGGGCGCAGCGGGCTGCCGGACCGGTGGATCGAGATGGTCCGGCGGACGCTGAGCCTGCTCGGGCCGAAGGTGCTGGCCGGGCGCATGGTGCGGGAGTACGTGGAGCGGCTGTACACGCCGGCCGCGCACGCCCACCGGGCGATGAACGCGGACGCCGCGCGGGAGCTCGCCGAGTGGAAGGCGGTGGTGCGGGGGGCGTGGCACGGGGTCACCGTCGACCACGTCGAGACCTCCGTCGCCTCCGCCACCGCGGAACTGGGCAGCACGCTGGCCCTCCGGGTGCGGGTGGGGCTGGGCAGCCTGCGGCCGGAGGACGTGGAGGTGCAGGCCGTCGCGGGGCGGGTGGACGAGGAGGATCGCATCACGGATGCGGCTACCGTCCCGTTGAAGCCGGTGGGGTCGCCCGGGGCGGGGGGTGAGTGGGTCTACGAGGGCCCGCTGTCCCTCGACCGGACGGGGCCGTTCGGCTACACGGTGCGGGTGCTGCCGAGTCACCGGCTGTTGGCGTCCGGGGCGGAGCTGGGGTTGGTGGCGGTGCCACCGGAGGACGTCGCGGAGGCGGCGGGCTTATTGATGCGGTGAGTGGACGCCCCGAAGGGGCGCGGGGAACTGCGCGATCAGCCCCCGCGGGGCTGCACCCGGCATACGACGGTGCCCGGCACCGTGGTGGCCGTCGGGGGGTGTCGCGCACCTCGGGCGCAGGCGGGGGGCGCCCCGAAGGGGCGCGGGGAACTGCGCGACCGGCCCCCGCCGGGCTGCACCCGGCATACGACGGTGCCCGGCACCGTGGTGGCCGTCGGGGGGTGTCGCGCACCTCGGGCGCAGACGGGGGGCGCCCCGAAGGGGCGCGGGGAACTGCGCGACCGGCCCCCGCCGGGCCGCACCCGGCGATGCACAGTACCCGGCACCCCGGTGGCCGTGGGGGGCGTTGCGCGGCTCGGCGCTGACGAGGTGCCGCCTGCGCCCACCCGTGCCGCCCCAAGCGGCACGACTGCCCGCAGGCGGCGGGGGTCCCCCCCAGGCTGCGGCTACGCGTCCTGCACGCCCCGCGTCGCCAGGCGCCGCAGTGTCTTGCCCGCCCGGCGGGCGTACGCGTGCTGGAGGGATCGGGTGGCCGGGCCACCAGCCCGCGCGTACCAGCTCGCCGGGCGGCTGAACGCCGAGACCGTGAGCCACACCGTCCCGTCCCCGGTCCGGTGCACCACGAACGCCTCCTCACCGCTTTCCGGATGCCCGGACAGCGTCCCGTACGCCCACCCCGCCTCGCGGTACTCCTCCGCCGCCCACACCACCCGGCACGGCGCCTTCACCAGCCCCGCCAGGCTGACGGTGACGTCGACGTCCACCGCCGCCCGCTCCGCCGAGGCGTCGATGCCGACGCCCATCTCCCGGTGCATCTCAAATCCGAACAGCGCGTCCACCGCCTGGCGGAACACCTGCTCCCCCTCGCCGAGCCGCGTCCGCTCCCTCAGATGATGGAACCCCGGAGGGCAGTAGTCGGGATCCCGGCTCGCGCCGACGTGGTCGTAGGTGAAGTCCGCCGCAGACATGGGACCCAAGCCTAGGCGGTGCCCCCGAACACACCGGCGGCACCCGGAGCCGAACGCTCCGGGTGCCGCACAGCACCGGGAAGAGTCAGCCTCAGCTGACGTTGACCGCCTTCCAGGCCGCGTCGACCGCCTTGTACTCCGCGCTGCTCGCGCCGTACAGCGCGGACGCCGCGTTCAGGGTGCCCGTACGGGCCGCCTTGTAGTTGGTCGTCGACGTGAAGTACGTGGTCAGCGCCTTGTACCAGATCTGCAGCGCCTTGGCGCGGCCGATGCCGGTGACGGTGGAGCCGTCGTACGTCGGCGAGTTGTAGCTCACGCCGTTGATCGTCCTCGCGCCGCTGCCCTCGGCGAGCAGGAAGAAGAAGTGGTTCGCCGGGCCCGAGGAGTAGTGCACGTCGACCGAGCCGAGGCTGGAGGACCAGTAGTCCTTGGACGCGCCGTCCTTGCTCGGCTTGTCCATGTACCGCAGCGGCGTGCCGTCCCCGTTGATGTTGATCTTCTCGCCGATGAGGTAGTCACCCTGGTCGGTGGAGTTCGCCGCGTAGAACTCCGCGCCCGTGCCGAAGATGTCGCTGGTCGCCTCGTTGAGGCCGCCGGACTCGCCGCTGTAGTTGAGGCCCGCGGTGACGGAGGTGACGCCGTGGCTCATCTCGTGGCCGGCGACGTCCAGCGAGGTCAGCGGGTGGGTGTTGCCCGAGCCGTCGCCGTAGGTCATGCAGAAGCAGCTGTCCTGCCAGAAGGCGTTGACGTAGTTGCTGCCGTAGTGGACGCGGGAGTACGCGGCCTTGCCGTCGTTGCGGATGCCGCTGCGGCCGAAGGTGTTCTTGTAGAAGTCCCAGGTGACCTGGGCCCCGTAGGCCGCGTCCACGGCCGCCGTCTGGTCGCTGGAGGAGCTGGAGGCGGCGCCGGTGCCCCAGGTGTCGTCCGCGTCGGTGAACAGCGTGCCGGTGCCGGAGGTGCCGCGCGCCAGGTTGTACGTCTTGTGACCGCCGCGCGAGGTGTCGTACAGCTGGTACGTCGAACCGGACTTGTAGGTGCCGAGGGTGACCGTGCCGGAGTAGAGGCTCTTGCCGGTGCCGGTGTGCACGGCCTGCCACTCGTGCAGCTTCTCGCCGGTGGTGGCGTCGGTGACGACGTGCAGCTCGTTCGGGGTGCCGTCCTCCTGGAGGCCGCCGACGACGGTCTCGTAGGCGAGGACGGGCGTGCCCCCGGCGGCCCAGATCACCTTGCGGGGCGCGGAGTCGGCGCCGGTGCGCTCCGAGCCGGCCTTCTCGGCGGCGGCGAGCGCCTGCGCCTCGGCCTTGCCCGCGGCGACCTTCGGCGTCACGGAGGCGACCGCGACGGAGGTCCTCACGGCCTTGGTGACGGTTCTGGCGCCGCCCGCCGGCTCGTGCACGACCAGGTCGCCGCCGAGGACGGGCAGCCCGGCGTAGGTGCGCTCGTAGCGGGTGTGGACCGTGCCGTCGACGTCCTTGACGACGTCCTTGACGATCAGCTTCTCCTTGGCGCCGAGGCCTATCGCGTCGGCCGTCTCGGAGGCCGTGGCCTGCTGCTCCTGGATGAGGGAGGTGCGCGCGGAGGCGGAGAGCAGCACGGGGGCGCCGCCCAGGACCGGCTTGCCGGCGGGGGCGGAGTCGGCGGTCGCGGTGCCGGTGGCCAGGCCGGTGGTGAGCAGGGCGCCGGCCACGACGGCGGTGGCGGCGGCGAGGGCCGTACGGCGGCGACGCGCGTAGAGGGGAGTCACTCGAAGCTCCTTGGGGGGTGAGTGGGGGTGCCGGACGGTTGGGGGCCGTCCGGGTGGTGCACCGAGCGAGGGAAGAGTGACATCTGCGTCGCGTACATGTCATGAGGGTCTGATGATGTTGGCCGAAAACCGCTGTCCGGCCGTGTGTTGCGTGCGTGTGAACCCGCGTGACCTCGGCAAAGGCGCAACCCGCGGCGCGTATGGGATCGGCAAAAAGTGGCGCCGCCCCGGGCGGTGTGAACCACCCGGAACGGCGCCGCGAAGGGGCCGTGGGACGGGGCCCGTCTACGGGAAGGTCAGGCTCCAGCCGTTGATGTAGCCGGTGTCGTAGCGGGCCGCATCCTGCACCCGCAGCTGCCAGGTGCCGTTGGCCGTCTCCGACGAGGCGTTGACCGTGTACGTCTCGTTGATGTTGTCCGAGGAACCGCCGGTGCGGTTGCGCAGCCGGTACGAGGTGCCGTCCGGGGCGACCAGGTCGACGACCAGGTCACCGCTCCAGGTGTGCACGATGTCCACCGCGACCTGGAGGTTGCTCGGCGCGTTGCCGGTGCGGCCGGTGACGGTGATCGAGGAGGTCACCGCGGCGCCGGCGTCCGGGATCGCCACGTCGGCGGTCGACTCGAAGGTGGTGCCGCCGCCCCCGGGACCGCCGGAACGGGTGCCGACGTTGACGGCCGCCCAGGCGTCCTGGACCGCCTTGTACTCGGCGCTGTCCGTGCCGTACAGCTCACCGGTCGCCGCGAGCGTGCCGGTACGGGCCGCCGCGTAGTTCGTGGTCGAGGTGAACTTCGTGGTGAGCGCGCGGAACCAGATCTTCTCCGCCTTGGCGCGGCCGATGCCGGTGACCGGCAGGCCGTCGGAGGTGGGGGAGTCGTAGGTGACGCCGTTGATGGTCTTCGTACCGCTGCCCTCGCTCAGCAGGTAGAAGAAGTGGTTCGCCACGCCGGACGAGTAGTGCACGTCGATCGAGCCGATGCCGGAGTACCAGGAGTCCTTGGAGCGGCCGTCCTTGCTCGGCTTGTCCATGTAACGCAGCGGCGTGCCGTCGCCGTTGATGTCGATCTCCTCGCCGATGAGGTAGTCACCGACGTCGGAGGAGTTGTTGGCGTAGAACTCGACGGTGGAGCCGAAGATGTCGCTGGTCGCCTCGTTGAGGCCGCCGGACTCGCCGCTGTAGATCAGGCCCGCGGTGTTCGAGGTGAGGCCGTGGGTCATCTCGTGCGCGGCCACGTCGATCGACGTGAGCGGATTGACGTTGCCGGAGCCGTCGCCGTAGGTCATGCAGAAGCAGCTGTCCGACCAGAAGGCGTTGACGTAGTTGTTGCCGTAGTGCACGCGGGAGTAGGCGCCGACGCCGTCCCCGCGGATGCCGCTGCGGCCGTGCACGTTCTTGTAGTAGTCCCAGGTCAGCGCCGCCCCGTAGTGGGCGTCGGCGGCGGCCGACTCCAGGTTGGAGGGGCTGCCGTTGCCCCAGACGTCGTCGGAGCCGGAGAACAGCGTCCCGGTGCCGGAGGTGCCCCGGTTCAGGTTGTACGTCCTGTGCCCGCCGCGCGCGCCGTCGGTGAGGTTGTACGTCGAGCCCGACTGGGTGGTCGTCAGGTCGACGGTGCCGCTGTAGACGGTGTGGCCGGTGCCGTTCTGCACGGCCTGCCACTCGTACAGCTTCTCGCCGGTGGTGGCGTCGGTGACGACGTGCAGCTCCTGCGGGGTGCCGTCGTGCTGGAGACCGCCCACGACCGTCTCGTACGCCACGACCGGCGTGCCGCTCGCCGCCCAGATCACCTTGCGCGGGGCCCGGTCGACGTCCGCGCCCTCGGCCTTCTCGGCCTTCGCGGTGGACAGGGCCTGCGCCTCGGCCTTCGCCGCCGGCACCTTCGCGGCGGTGGTCGCGGGCTTCACCGGCTTCCGCGTCGCCTTCACGACCTTGTCCGCCTCGCCGGCGGTGTCACCCTGCACGATCAGGTCGCCGCCGAGGACGGGCAGGCCGTCGTAGGTGCGCTCGTAGCGCACGTGCACGGTGCCGTCGCGGTCCTTGAGGACGTCACGGACGACGAGCTTCTCCTTGGCGCCCAGACCGATGTCCTTCGCGGTCCCGGCCTTGACGGAGTCCGCCTGGCGCATCAGCGCGGCACGCTGGGCGGGGGTGAGCCTGACCGACTCCGAGCCGGGCGCGGCGGCGCTCGCGGTCCGGGGCCGCGTGTCGGGGGCGGCGGTGGCGGCGCCGGACTGCACGGCCGTGGCGATCAGCGCGGCCACGCCGGCCAGGGCGACGGCGGCGACGCGGCGCTGCGCGGTACGGGGGGTGCGTCTATGGGACGTCCTGCTTCTCAACGCTGACTCCTTCTGCGGGGCCGCGGGGTGCGCGGCCTGGGGAGACCGGCCGGCGGGTCAGCCGGCCGGGCAGAACGGAAGTGCTGTGCCTGAGCAGTGGCCGCCGCACAACGGGCAGCCGAGGCTGTGGGGTTGCTGTGAAGCGGCCGTGGGAAGAGTGGCAGGGGATCGCGGTTTCTGTCAGGAGCGCGTCAGGAATTTGGCCGGTTTCCGTTCGGTGTCCGGGAGGGGGCGCCCGTTATGCGGACGGCCGCGGGAAGGACGTGGGGCGTCGAGTGCCACACCCGTGCGCCGAGCCCTACGCCCTGTCGTGCCCCCGCCCGTCCCCGTGCCACGACCTCCACAGCGCCGCGTACACCCCGTCCGCCGCCACCAATGCGTCGTGCGTGCCCAGTTCGGAGAGGCGGCCGTCCTCCATGACCGCCACCCGGTCCGCGTCGTGCGCGGTGTGCAGGCGGTGGGCGACGGCGACGACCGTGCGGCCCTCGAGGACGGCGGCCAGCGCGCGCTCCGCGTGGCGGGCGGTCGCCGGGTCGAGCAGGGCCGTCGCCTCGTCGAGGACCAGCGTGTGCGGGTCGGCCAGCACCACGCGCGCCAGGGCGAGTTGCTGCGCCTGGGGGCCGTCGGTGGGGTGGCCGCCCTCGCCCAGCTCGGTGTCCAGGCCGCGCGGCAGCTCCCGTACCCAGCCGTCCGCGCCCACCACCGCCAGCGCCGCCCACAGTTCCTCGTCCCCGGCGTCCGGTGCGGCGATCCGCAGGTTGTCCCGGACCGACCCCAGGAAGACATGGTGCTCCTGGGTCACCAGCACCACCTGTCGGCGCAGCCGCTCCGGGTCCAGCGACGCCACCGGCACCCCGCCCACGGTCACGCTCCCGGCGACGGGCGCGTCCACCCCCGCCAGCAGCCGGCTCAGCGTGGTCTTGCCCGCGCCCGAAGGACCCACCACCGCGAGCCGTTCGCCCGGCGTCAGCGTCAGGTCCACCCCGCGCAGCACCTCGCCGCCCCCGTCGTACGCGTAGCGCACCCCGGTCACGTCGATGCGGTCGTCCGCCGGGTCCGGGGCGTCGCTGCGCCCGGCCGCGCGCGGCGCCCGCGCCAGCCCCTCCACCCGCGCGAACGAGGCGCCGCTGGACTGGAGTTGCTCCAGGCGCATCAGCACCTCGTCCAGCGGACCGCTCAGCTGCAGCAGGTACAGCGAGGTGGCCACCACCGCGCCCAGGCTCACCGCGTCCCGCGCGTGCAGCCATCCGCCGCACAGCAGCACCCCCGCCACCGGCACCATGTACGTCAGCTCGATCACCGGGAGGAACACCGAGCGCAGGAACAGCGTGCGCATACGGGTGCGGCGGGACGTCTCCAGCGCCTCCCGGCTCGCCCGGATCCGCCGCTCCTCCATCCGGAACGCCTCCACCGTGCGGGCGCCCGCCGCCGTCGACGCGACGACCTCCGCCACGTCCGAGTTGGCCGCGCCCTCGGCGAGATACGCGTCCCGGGCCCGCCGCAGGTACCAGCGCAGCACCAGCCAGATCGGGGTGAGGCACAGCAGCCCCAGCGCGCCCAGCAGCGGGTCCACGACCAGGATCGCGACCATCACGAACAGCGACTGCACCAGGTTGACCAGCAGCGAGGGACCGGCGTCCCGCAGCGTGGTGCCCACGGCGGTCACGTCCGCCGTGCCCCGCGTCGTCAGATCACCGGTGCCGGCCCGCTCCACCACGGCGGACGGCAGCGCCAGCACCCGGTCCACGAACCGCTCCCGGACGCGGGCCAGCGTCCGCTCGCCGAACCGGTGCCCCACGTACCGCGCCCAGCGGGACAGCAGCAGCTGCGCCACCGCGCACGCCAGGATGACCGGGGCCAGCCGGTCCACGACCGAGGTGCCGGCGCCCGCCCGCACCTCGTCGACGATCCGCCCGAGCAGCCACGGCCCGGCCAGACCGGCCAGGGCGGCGGCGCCGTTCAGCGCCAGCACGCCCGCGAAGGCCCGCCCGTCGGCCCGCACCAACTCCCCGGCGGCCCGCCGCACATCGGCCGGTTCCGCCACGGGCAGCCGCTCCCCGCTCATCGGGCCACCTCCTCGGGAGTGCCCGGCACGACGTCCGACGCGCGTACACCCGTCGGTTCCGCCACACCCTGCTCCACTTCCCTTGCCACCAGCCGCCGGTACTCCGGCTCCCCGTCCAGCAGTTCACGGTGCGCGCCGCTCGCCGCGACCTTGCCGTCGGCCAGGAACAGCACCCGGTCTGCCCGGTCCAGGACCAGCGGTGACGTGGTGACCACCACCGTCGTACGGCCCTCCCGCGCCGCGCGCAGCCGGTCGGCGACCAGGGCCTCGGTGTGCGCGTCCAGCGCCGACGTCGGCTCCACCGCCAGCAGCACCTCCGGGCCGGCGAGCAACGCCCGCGCCAGCCGGACCCGCTGCCGCTGACCGCCCGACAGGCTGCGGCCCTGCGCGGACACCACCGAGTCGAGGCCGTCCGGCAGTCCGCGCACCACGTCGTCGGCGGCCGCCGCCCGCAGCGCGCCCAGCACCTCCGCGTCGGACGCCCCGCCCCGGCCCGCGACAATCTCCCGCAGCGGGCCCGCGAACAGCGCGGCCTCCGGCTCGGCGACCAGGATCCGCTCCCGCACCCGGGCGAGCGCGACCTCGTCCAGCCGTACCCCGCCCCAGGTGACGCCGGACGGCGTGTACCGGCCCAGCCGGTCCACCACGGCCGCCGCGTCGGCGGGCCGGGCGCACACCAGCGCGGTCAGCCGGCCCGGCAGGACCCGCACCCCGGACTCCGGGTCCTCCAGCGTGGACGGCTCGGCCGGCGGTTCGGCGGTGGCCGCGTCCGGCGGCGGCTGGATCCGCAGCAGGGCCGCCACCCGCCCGGCCGCGACCACGCCCCGGCTGAGGTAGTAGCCGCACTCGATCAGGAACATCACCGGCCACACCAGGACGGTCACGTACCCGTACACCGCCACCAGTTCGCCGACGGTGATGGTTCCCTGCGCGGCCTGCCGTGCCGCGATCCACGTCACCACCGCGAGGAACAGCGTCGGCAGACCCGCGGCCAGCGCCTGCATCCAGCTGGTCACCGCCCCCACCCGGTACCCCTGCTCCCGCAGCCGCCCCGAGTCGCGGCGGAACGCGTCCGCGACCAGCCCCTTCCCGCCGAGCCCGCTCAGCACCCGCAGCCCGCCCGCGAGATCCCCGATCCGCGCGGTCAGCACGCCCTGCCGCTCCCGGTACTCCGTCTCCGCGCCCTGCAGCCGCCCGGCCAGCGGCCCCATCACGAGCCCGATCACCGGCACCCCCAGCAGCACCACCACGGCCAGCAGCGGAGACACCGTCAGCAGCAGCCCCGCCACCGCCGCGTACGCCACCACCGCGCCGAACCCCGGCCCCACGGCGGTGAGCGACTGGGCGATCACCTGCACGTCGCCGACGCCGATCGTGACGACCTCCCCGGCCGCCGCCCGCCGGTCCAGCGCCGCGCCCAGCCGCACGGTGTGCCCGACGACCACCTTCACCGTGCGGAAGTTGGCGTCCATCCGCACCTTCGTCATCGTGCGGTGCCGCATCATGCTCAGCCAGGCGTTGCAGGCGGTCACCCCGACCAGGACGGCGGCCCAGCCGGCCAGCGCCGTCAGGTCGCCCCTCGCCAGGCCGTCGTCCACCGCCCGGGACATCAGGTACGGCGTGGACGCCAGCAGCACCATCCACACGCTGCCGTACACCGCCCCCGCCGCGCAGCGCCCCGGCTGCCTGCGCACCAGCCACCACAGATAGCGGGCCCCGCCGCGCCCGTCGGGCGTGCCGGGATCCCCGTAGGCGTCGATCACGTGCGCTGTCCTCCCCCCGCGGCCGGGCGGCCGGCGTGTCTCGTCGGTCGTCTCACGGCCGCGTCCGGAACGGCGCGAGCGTGGCCCGTACGTGCTCGGCGGCGCCCCAGTCCGGCTCGAACTGGGCGATCACCGCCAGGTGCTGCCGCAGCTGGAGAACCGGCATCCGCTCGCGCCAGCCGGCGTCGAGACCGGTCAGCTCCGCGTACCGCTCGAAGAACACCCGCGCCTCGGGCGGCGGCGCGGTCGTCCACAAGTGGGCGAGGTCCACCTCGGCCCAGGTGTACGACACGGCCGGGTCGATCAGCGCGGGCCGGCCGTCGGACGCGGCCATCACGTTCTGCGCCCACAGGTCCCCGTGCGTCAGACAGGCGGGCCGCTCCGGCAGCAGCTCGGGCAGCCGGTCGCACAGCCGCTCCAGCGCCCGGCGGTCGGCGGCGTCCAGCGCCTCGCGTACCCGGGGCTCCTCCAGCCAGCGCAGCAGCCGGTGCCGGGCGAAGAACTCGAACCCGTCGTCGGTCCAGGTGTTGACCTGACGGCGGCGGCCCAGCCAGTTGTCCCGGTGCCAGCCGAACCGGTCGTGACGCGTGGTGGTGTGCAGCCGGGCGAACGCGTGCGCGCACTCCTCCCAGAACGCCTTCGTGTCCGGCCGGGGACGCAGCACCGACAGCACGAGCAGGTCCCGCTCCGCGAGCACCACGTCCGGCGTGACGACACCGCCCGCCTCGCGCAGCACGGCCAGCCCCTCCGCCTCCGCCGCGAAGGCGTCGTCCGCCGGCGGCTCGCCGAACGCCTTCACGAACAGCTCGGTGCCGTCCGCGCGGCGGGCCAGCCCGGCGGTCGCGGCGAGACCCCCGGCGGCCGGCTCGACCGCGCCGACGTCCATGAGCCCGGCCGCGTGCAGCCGCGCGAGCAGCAGCGGCGTCGCCTCCGTCATGGGTGTGCTCCTCTCGGTCGGTCCCCCGGCGCGCCCCCGGGAGCGGGCCCGCGACGGCGGCGGCAGTCAGGCGAGGCTGTCCCGCCAGGCCCGGTGCAGATCCGCGAACCGGCCGGTGCCGCCGATGAGTTCGTCCGGGGTGCCGTCCTCCACGATCCGCCCGTGCTCCATCACCAGCACCCGGTCCGCGATCTCCACGGTGGACAGCCGGTGCGCGATGACCACCGCCGTACGGCCCTTCAGCACCGTCGCCATCGCCCGCTGCACCGCCCGCTCGCCGGGGATGTCCAGCGAGCTGGTCGCCTCGTCGAGGATCAGCACCGCCGGGTCCGCGAGAAGCGCCCGCGCGAACGCCACCAACTGCCGCTGGCCCGCCGAGATACGGCCGCCGCGCTTGCGGACGTCGGTGTCGTAGCCGTCGGGCAGCGCGGCGATGAAGTCGTGCGCGCCGATCTCCCTGGCCGCCTGCTCGATCTCCTCGCGGGTGGCCTCCGGACGGCCGATCGCGATGTTCTCGGCGATCGTCCCGGAGAACAGGAACGCCTCCTGCGTCACCATCACCACCTCGCGCCGCAGATCCCGACCCGTCACATCGCGGAGGTCCACCCCGTCGAGCAGCACCCGTCCGTCGCTGGGGTCGTAGAACCGGGCGAGCAGCTTCGCCAGCGTCGACTTGCCGGCGCCCGTGGAGCCGACGACCGCGACGGTCTGCCCGGCCGGCAGGGTGAGGCCGAAGCGGGGCAGCACCTCGCCGCCGGTGCGGTACGCGAACCGCACGTCGTCGAAGACCACCTCCCGCCCGGGCAGTCCCGAGCGCCGCTCCGGCAGCTCACGGGGCGCCGCCGGCTCCGGCACGGACGGGGTCTGCGCCAGCAGCCCGGCGATCTTCTCCAGCGAGGCCGCCGCCGACTGGTAGGAGTTGAGGAACATGCCGAGCCGGTCGATCGGGTCGTACAGCCGCCGCAGATACAGCACGGCCGCCGCCAGCACACCGAGCGCCAGCGTGTCGCCGGCCACCCGGTAGGCGCCCCACAGCACGATCAGCGCGACCGTGGTGTTGGCGGTGATCCGGGAGCCGACGACGTACCGGGCCATCTCCAGGAGCGCGTCGCCGTTGGTCTTCTCGTGCCGCCGGTTCAGCACCGCGAAGTCCGCGTCGTTGGCCGCCTCGCGGCGGAAGGCGCGCACCGGGCGGATGCCGTTCATCGTCTCGACGAACTTCACGATCACCGCGGCGATCGCCGTCGACCGCTTCCGGTACACCCGCTGCGCCCGCCGCTGGTAGGACCGCACCAGCAGGTACAGCGGCACGAACGACGCCACCGCCACCGCGCCCAGCCCCAGGTCCAGCCAGAGCAGCAGCACCGAGATGTACACGGCGGACAGGATGGTCATCACCAGTTCCTGCAGGCCCTCCTCCAGCAGCTCCCGCAGCGCCTCGACGTCGGTGGTGGAGCGGGAGATCAGCCGGCCGGAGGTGTAGCGCTCGTGGAAGTCCACGCTCAGCGCCTGCGCGTGCCGGAAGATCCGGCCGCGCAGATCCAGCAGCACGTCCTGGCTGACCCGCGCCGAAGCGGTGATGAACGCGTACTGCAGCACCCCGGCCGCCGACGCGCACAGCAGATAGCCCACCGCCACCGCGAACAGCGGCCCGTGGTCGCTGTCGCGGAACGCGGGCACCGCGTGGTCGATCGCGTACGCCACCAGCAGCGGGCCCGCCTGCACGGCGGCCTGCCCGAGCAGCAGGAACAGCACGACGACCGCGACCCGGCCGCGCATCGGCGCGAGCAGGGAACGCAGCAGCGCCCCGGTGGCGCCCGGGGGAGTGGGCAGCACGTCCCGGTCGAAGGGGTCGCCGCCGCTCTGCTCCGGCGACCGGTCGTCGTCCTCGTCGCGGACCGGTGCGGTCGTGGCCGCCGTCATCGGTGCTCCTCCCGTTCCTCCGCCGGGTCGCCCGACATGAGGTGCGCGTACTCGGCATTGCCGCGCAGCAGTTCGTGATGGGTGCCGACCGCCGTGATCCGTCCGCCGGACAGCAGCGCCACCCGGTCGGCGAGCAGCACGGTGGACGGGCGGTGCGCCACGATCAGCGCCGTGGTGTCGGCGAGCACCCGGCGCAGCGCGGCCTCGACCGCGGCCTCGGTGTGCACGTCCAGCGCGGACAGCGGATCGTCCAGCACCAGGAAGTCGGGGCGCCCCACGACCGCGCGGGCCAGTGCGAGCCGCTGCCGCTGCCCGCCGGACAGGCTCAGGCCCTGCTCGCCGACCTGGGTGGCGGTGCCCTGCGGCAGGGCGTGCGCGAAGTCGGCCTGGGCGACGGCCAGGGCGCGGTCCAGGTCCTCCTCGTCGCTGCCGCCGCCCATCAGGACGTTCTCGCCGACGGTCGCGGAGAACAGCGTGGGCTCCTCGAAGGCGACGGCGACCCGGGAGCGCAGCTCCTCCCGGGACATGTCCCCGATGTCCCGCCCGTCGAGGGTGATGCGCCCCTCGGTGACCTCGTGGAGCCGGGGCACCAGCGCGGTCAGCGTGGTCTTGCCGCTGCCGGTCGCCCCGACCAGCGCCAGCGACTCGCCGGGCCGGATGTGCAGGTCGACGCGGTCCAGCACGGGCGGGGAGCCCTCGGGCGCGTCCGGGTAGCGGAAGGTGACGTTCTCGAACCGCAGCCCGCCCTCCCGGAAGCCGCCGTCCTTCGCCGGGGACGCCGTGGCGCCCGGCTCCGGCTCGGAGTCCATCACCTCGAAGTACCG
Source organism: Streptomyces sp. P9-2 (assembly GCF_051903975.1). Classification (NCBI taxonomy): domain Bacteria; kingdom Bacillati; phylum Actinomycetota; class Actinomycetes; order Kitasatosporales; family Streptomycetaceae; genus Streptomyces; species Streptomyces sp. P9-2. The sequence goes on along the minus strand of NZ_CP192633.1, from coordinate 5,937 downwards.
CTCGGTGGCCGTCGCCGCCTCCTGGCTCATCGCCAGCAGGAAGCCGATGGAGTCCACCGGCCAGCGCAGCGCCAGCGCCGTCGACAGGAACGCCACCAGGGTGCCCGCCGACAGCTCGCCGTCCGCCACCTGCACGGCGCCCAGCACCAGAGCGGCCCCGATGGCCAGTTCGGGCAGGGTCACGATGATGCCGAGGATCGTGGCCAGCAGCCGCGCCTTGTGCAGTTCGGTGCCCCGCAGCTTCCCCGACAGCTCCCGGAACGCCCGCGCCTGGCTGCGGTGCCGGCCGAACCCCTTGATGATCCGGATGCCGAGCACGCTCTCCTCGACCACGGTCGTCAGATCGCCCACCTGGTCCTGCGCCTGCCGCGCCGCCCGCGAGTACTGCTTCTCGAACACCACGCAGGTGATCAGCACGGGCACCGCCGGCACCAGGATGACCAGCCCCAGCGTCCAGTCCTGGACCAGCATGATGATCACGCCGACCAGGATCGTCACCCCGTTGACCAGCAGGAAGGTCAGCGGGAACGCGAGGAACATCCGCAGCAGCCCGAGGTCCGTGGTGGCCCGGGACAGCAGCTGGCCCGAGGCCCAGCGGTCGTGGAAGGCGATCGGCAGCCGCTGCAGATGCCGGTACAGGTCGGCCCGCATCTCCGCCTCGACGTGCGACAGCGGCCGCGCCACCAGCCAGCGCCGGAACCCGAACAGCAGCGCCTCGGCGAGCCCGAGCAGCAGCAGGTACAGCGCGCCGAGCCACACTCCCGCCGGGTCCCGGTCGGCGATCGGGCCGTCGACCATCCACTTGAGCACCAGCGGGATGACCAGCCCGATGCAGGACGCCAGGACGGCGATGAACGCGGCGGTGAACAGGCGCGCCCGCACGGGACGCACGTACGGCCACAGCCGCAGCAGCGTCCGCACGGTGGAGCGGGGTTCCCCGGGAGAAGGTGTAGTGGGCATCAGCAGTGAGAGTACGGTTCGCCACTGACGCTGCCCACCGAATTCCGGCCCGGTCCGCCTCGTCCGCGAGTCCTACGACCGCCGCCCCGGACCACCCGTACCTGGACGAACGCCCTTGTACGGCCCGGGAGTCGTACCACTCCATCGGCCGATCGGACGATGCGAGGCCGAGCGCGACGGCCGATGTCCGCGCGCCCCGTCCACCCCGACACTGACCAGCATGTCCGTCATCGACGTCATCGACCTGCGCAAGGCCTACGGGGGCAGGACCGCCGTCGACGGGGTGTCCTTCTCCGTCGACGAGGGCGAGATCTTCGGGGTCCTCGGCCCCAACGGCGCCGGCAAGACCACCACCGTGGAGTGCGTGGAAGGCCTCCGCGTCCCCGACGCCGGCCGGGTCCGGGTCGCCGGGCTCGACCCCGTCACCGACCACGACGAGGTCACCCGCGTCCTCGGCGCGCAGCTCCAGCAGAGCGAACTCCAGCCCAAGCTGACCGTCCGCGAGGCCCTGGAGCTCTACGCCTCCTTCCACACCCGCCCCGCCGACTGGCGGCCCCTCGCCGAACGGCTCGGCCTCACCCCGAAGCTGGCCACCCGGTTCGCGAAGCTGTCCGGCGGCCAGAAGCAGCGCCTGTTCATCGCGCTGGCCCTGATCGGCAACCCGAGGATCGTGGTGCTGGACGAGCTGACCACAGGGCTCGACCCGCGCGCCCGGCGCGACACCTGGGAACTCATCGAGGACGTCCGCGCCGGCGGCGTCACCGTCCTCCTCGTCACCCACTTCATGGAGGAGGCCCAGCGCCTCTGCGACCGCATCGCCGTCATCGACCAGGGACGCGTCGCCGCCCTCGACACCCCGGCGGGACTCGTCCGCCGCTCGGCCGGGGCCACCGTCATCAGCTTCACCCCGTCCGCCCCGCTCGACGACGCCGACGTCAACGCGCTGCCCGGGCTCGCCTCGGTCACCCGCAAGGACGGCCGGATCACCCTGTCCGGCACCGACGACACCGTGAACGCCGTCCTCACCCTCCTCGCCCGCTCCCGCGTCACCGCCCACCAGCTTCGCGTCACCGACGCCACCCTGGACGACGCCTTCCTGGACCTCACGGAGAGCCCCGCATGAGCACCGGACTCGTCGACACGGCGGTGCTGCGCACCGAGTTCCGTCTCTTCCGGCGCGACCCCGCCGGCATCTTCTGGATCATGCTGTTCCCGACCCTGCTGCTGGCGGTCCTCGGCTCCATCCCCTCCTTCCGGGAGGCCGACCCCGCCATCGGCGGACTGCGCCCCGTCGACGCCTACGTGCCGGTCACCCTCCTCCTCGGGCTGATCATCGGCGGACTCCAGGGCATGCCGCCCACCCTCACCGGCTACCGCGAGACCGGCATCCTGCGCCGCATGTCCACCACACCGGTCCGCCCCTCCGCCCTGCTCGCCGCGCAGATGACGGTGCTCGGAGCCGCCTCCCTCGTCTCCGCGCTGCTCACCCTCGCCGTAGGACGGCTCGCCTTCGGGGTCGCCCTGCCGAAGCAGCCGTTCGGCCACCTCCTGGCGCTGCTGCTCGCCCTGGCCGCCTCCCTCGCCTTCGGCGCGCTGCTCAGCGCCCTCGCCCGCACCGCGAAGATCGCCGCCGCGGCCGGCTCCGCCGCGCTGTTCCCGGCCATGTTCACCGCGGGCGTGTGGCTCCCCGTCGAGGCCATGCCCGACCTGATGGCGGACATCGTCGGCTGGACCCCGTTCGGCGCGGCCGCCCGGGCGCTCGACGCGGCCTCGGCGGGCCACTGGCCGGGCGCGGCGCACCTCGCGGTGACGGCCGGCTGGGCGGTGCTGCTCACGGCCGGCGCGGTGCGCCGGTTCCGCTGGGAGTGAGGGCGGCGGTGCCGGACACTGGTGCGATGACGGAATCGGCCCGACTCGAGGACCGCTGGGCGGTGTTCGACCGCTGGGGCCCCTACGGACTGCTGGTGCTGGGCGCCGTGCTGGCCTGGGCGAGCGCCGACGCCCTGGGCATGAGCACCGGCGAACGGCGGACCGCCGGCGCCCTCACCGCCGGGGCCGTCGCCGTGGAGCTGTGGTGGGGCGTGCGCTCACGCACCCGGCCTCCCGGACCGTCCGCGGCGGGCATCCGGCAGTACGTCCTGCGCTGGGCCCTCGGCTTCGCCCTGACCTGGCTGAACCCGCTGTTCGCCTTCTACGCCGTCATCGGCTACTTCAGCACCGAGCGCCTGCTGCCGCGTGCGCTGCGCAAGGCGGGCCTGTGCGCCACCGCCGTGACCTTGGCCGGCTCCCAGTCCGGCGGACTGCCGCCGCACGACGGGCTCGGCTGGACGCTGTTCGGTGCCCTGCTGGCCGCCAACGGCATCCTGGTCCTGCTCTTCGGACACTTCGCCGACCTGGAGGAGGACCGCGGCCGGGCCCGCCTGGCCACCATCGCCGAACTCGAGCGCACCAACACCGCGTTGCAGCGGGCCCTCGACGAGAACGCCGCCCTGCACTCCCAACTGCTCGTCCAGGCACGGGAGGCCGGGGTCGCCGACGAGCGCCGCAGGCTCGCCGCCGAGATCCACGACACCCTGGCCCAGGGCCTGACCGGCATCATCGCCCAGCTCCAGGTCGCCGTGAACACCCCCGACCCGGCCGCCGGACGCGGCCGTCTGGAACGGGCCCTCACCCTGGCCCGCGAGAGCCTCGGCGAGGCCCGCCGCTCCGTGCACAACCTCGCCCCGGTCGCCCTGGCCGAGGGCGGCCTGCCCGGCGCGCTGCGCAGGACCGTCGCCGAGTGGGCCGAACGCAACGGGGTGAAGGCCGGGTTCACCGTCACCGGGACCGTCGAGAAGCTGCACGACGAGATGGCGGCCACGCTGCTGCGCATCGCCCAGGAGGCCCTTGCCAACACCGCGCGCCACGCGGGGGCCTCCCGCGCCGGCGTCACCCTCTCCTACATGGGTGACGAGGTCAGCCTCGACGTCCGCGACGACGGGCGGGGCTTCGACCCGCTCGCCGTCCCCGCGCGCACCTCCGCCGGCGGCTTCGGCCTCGACGGCATGAGGGCCCGCGCCGAACGCGTCGCCGGGTCCCTCACGGTCGAGTCCGAGCCGGGCGGCGGCACGGCGGTCTCGGCTCGCGTACCGTTGGTCCGCCATGATCCGTGACACCGTGCCCGACGAGGCCGCCGAGCCCGTGATCACCCTGCTGGTCGTCGACGACCACCCGGTCGTCCGGGACGGCCTGCGCGGCATGTTCGAGTCCGCGCCCGGCTTCCGCGTGCTGGGCGAGGCGGCCGACGGCGCGGCGGCGCTCCGGCGGGCGGAGGAGCTCGACCCCGACGTGATCCTCATGGACCTGCGCATGCCCGGCACGGGCGGCGTGGAGGCCATCCGGGAGCTGACCCGCCGGGGCGCCCGCGCCCGGGTGCTGGTGCTCACCACGTACGACACCGACTCCGACACGCTGCCCGCGATCGAGGCGGGCGCGACCGGCTATCTGCTCAAGGACGCCCCGCGCGAGGAGCTGTTCGCGGCCGTCCGCGCCGCGGCCGAGGGGCATTCCGTGCTGTCCCCGGCCGTCGCCTCCCGGCTGGTGTCCGCCGTCCGCGCGCCCCGCACCCCGGACACGGAGCCGCTGTCCGCGCGGGAGCGGGAGGTGCTGGCGCTGGTCGCCAAGGGCACCTCCAACCGGGAGATCGCCCGCGAGCTGTTCATCAGCGAGGCCACGGTGAAGACGCATCTGACGCACATCTTCGCCAAGCTGGGCGCCAAGGACCGGGCCGCGGCGGTGGCGACGGCGTACGACCGGGGCATCCTGGGCCGACCGCGTCCTGCGGACCGCTGACCACGGACCGGCGCACGCCGGACGTCAGCGCAGCACCCGCAGCAGCACCACCGACCGCCCCGCCACGGTCACCGGCGCCCCCGCCCGGTGCACCACGCCCGGCGCGCGGTCCTGTTCCTCCCGTGACGTGTCGACGACCACCTCGTACCGCTCGGCCCACGGAGGCCCCGGCAGGACGAAGTCCACGGGGTCCGCGCCCGCGTGCAGGACCGCCAGGAAGCTGTCGTCGAGCACCGGCGCGCCCTGCTCGTCACGCCCCGGAATGTCCCGCCCGGAGAGGTACATGCCGAGCGTGGCGGCCGGCGCGTACCAGTCGTCCTCGGTCATCTCCCGGCCGTGCGGGGTGAACCAGGCCAGGTCGCGCAGCCCGTCCGCGGAGTGCGCCCGGCCGGAGAAGAAGGAGCGGCGGCGCAGCACCGGGTGCCCATGGCGCAGCGCGATCAGCCGCGAGGTCAGCTCGAACAGGGGCCGCCACTCCGGGTCGTCGCGCAGGCTCCAGTCCACCCAGCCGATGTCGTTGTCCTGGCAGTAGGCGTTGTTGTTGCCGCGCTGGGTGCGGCCCATCTCGTCGCCCGCCACCAGCATCGGCACGCCCGTCGACAGCAGCAGCGTGGTCAGCAGGTTCCGCAGCTGCCGCCGCCGCAGGGCGCGCACGTCCGGGTCGTCCGTCCCGCCCTCCGCGCCGCAGTTCCAGGACCGGTTGTCGTCCGTGCCGTCGCGGTTGCCCTCCCCGTTGGCCTCGTTGTGCTTGCGGTCGTACGACACCAGGTCGCGCAGGGTGAAACCGTCGTGCGCGGTGACGAAGTTGACCGAGGCGTACGGCCGCCGCCCGCCCCAGGCGTACAGGTCGCTGGAGCCGGACAGCCGGTAGCCCATCTCCCGCACGTCCGGCAGCGCGTGGCGCCAGAAGTCCCGTACGGCGTCCCGGTAGCGGTCGTTCCACTCCGTCCACAGGGGCGGGAAGGCGCCCACCTGGTAGCCGCCCGAGCCCACGTCCCACGGCTCGGCGATGAGCTTCACCCGGCGCAGCACCGGGTCCTGCGCGATCACCGCGAGGAACGGCGAGAGCATGTCGACGTCGTGCATGGAGCGGGCCAGCGCCGCCGCCAGGTCGAAGCGGAAGCCGTCGACGCCCATCTCCGTCAC